>SZNP01000001.1 GCA_005239435.1 Halorussus salinisoli
CCCTTATCGCACTGTCGTGCAGTGTAAAGTTTTCGCGCCTGCTGCGCCCCGTAGGGCCCGGAATCTTGTCTCAGATTCCGTCTCCGGGCTCTTGCTCTCACAACCCGTACCGATTATCGGCACGGTGGGCCGTTACCCCACCGTCTACCTAATCGGCCGCAGCCACACCCTATGGCGCCGTAGCGTTTCTGATTTCCCTCACTCCAGAGTGGAAACCTTATTCGAGATTAGCCTCAGTTTCCCGAGGTTGTCTCGATCCATAGGACAGTTTGGCCACGTGTTACTGAGCTATCTGCCACGGGTCTAAACCCGTGCGACTAGCATGGCTAAATCGAACTCCGATAGCAATGGCCTCCGGCAGGATCAACCGGAATGGTTGCCGAGCTCAAAGGCTCGGTGGGTTTCTGGCGGAGACACTGTATCGTGTCTATCTTCTAGGTCCGTCAGTTCGACGACCCCAAACCAGATCGTTGGTCGGGTGTCACCGAACTACCAGGGCTAACATCAGATTCCATCGTGTACGGCGGACCGCAGGGGTGGAATCCTCATTTCCTCCGGACCCGAACGTTGACCTCGATTGGCTATAAACCCATCGAAATCGGTCCGAGTCCGAGACAGCGGAACGGATCGAACGTTCCGCAAATCACGTCGAGTCTTTCTCTGCATTCCAGTTCAAAGCGCCCTTATTATTTAAGGGCACCGAACTGCGTTCGTCCTTCGGTGGGAAGACCCCCGAAGGCTCGGTTGCACTCAATCCAAGTACCCTGTTACACTTAAGGGCAACGGATTGGGCGTCTAGTTGTCGTCCAAAACCACAAGACGACGTCGACATCCAATCCGAGTGCCCCTATACACTTAAGGGCAACGGATCGAGGGCGTGTTTCGAGAGGCGGCCGAGACGCCTTAAAAAGGCGTCGATTTAAGCCGTCTCCCGGAGGCCCGAACCACCGGACCTCGTTCGCATTCTTACGAATGGCAGGGTTACACTTAAGGCCGTCGAACCGAGGCGGCTCCGGGGAGGGATAACGTGGCACCCGTCCTGCGATTCGTCGGAGAACTCCCCTCGGTTTCGGGACTCACCTCGTAATTCCGAACGTGTAGTACAGGTGGAGGACGAGCCGGTCGTCCTACCTGTCGTACGCGACGTCCCGGTGGGTATCGCCTGCGTGAGTGAACGGACGGACAGTCGAGCCAACAGTCCTGGTCGTCTCGCTCGCACACGCAAAGAAGAATCTAGTCAAGGACGACAAAAACGATTGAAAAGTCGTTCCCGCCCGACCTACTCATCGAGGTGTTCGATGCCCTGTTTCGAGACGTTAGCCTCGGTGATCTCGTCCGGCATCCAGTCGGGTTTGTCGTCGGGAGCAGACTCGTTCCAAGCCCAGCCGTCGTAGATGTGGACCTTGTCGGTCCCCTTCTCTCGGAGACGGAGCTCGGTTCGGTCGGCGGAGTCTTCGGACGACGCCGGTTCGAGTCGTCGAGCTGCTTTGAGTGCGGCCTGCCGAGGAGTGTTCCCCGAGAAGACACTACTCTCGTCACCGTCCGATTCTCGAAGCGCGAAATTCCGTTTACCGTCTTCACGTACCATGGTTTTTTCCTCCATGCCAACCCAGCACAGGACCCATTATAAATATATCGCCGATATGAGCCGTTCTCGTCGAAAAGTTTATATAGTGAATTCGCACGGTCGTGCGATTCTCCGGGCGATTTTCGACGTCGGCGCGAACACGGCGGCGGGAGTACGTAGCTATATGCGTACGGCAATCCAGGCCCGAACTGGGTAGTCGGTAGAAAACACTTAAGTATAATCTGGAGCGAACGTATGCGTACAATACCGCGATGGTACGGAAAAAGAAGCTCAGCCCCAGTGGCGCGAAAGGCGAGGACGGCGAGTATCACAACGTCCACATCAACCTGCACGAGGACGAACTCGCCGTCGCTGGCATGGACATCGGCGACGAGGTGTTCGTGCGCGTCAGGGAAGACAAAATCATCATCCAGAAGGCTGACAAAGACGAGGTCGAACACGAATTCTGAACCGGAACGAGGGCTTTTTGCCACCGGAATCAGGGTAAACGTACTATGAACGCGTACCAGTTGGTGAAGCCGCTTCTCTTCAGTCTCCCTGCCGAGACGGCCCACGACGCCGTCCACGCGGGAATGCGAACCGCACAGGGAACGCCGATAGCGGACGCGCTCCGAGAGCGTTACCTCGTCGACGACGACCGCCTGCGGGTCGAAGCTTTCGGCCAGCAGCTCCCGAATCCGGTCGGCGTGGCCGCCGGATTCGACAAGAACGCACAGGTCCCCTCGCTACTGGCTAGTCTCGGCTTCGGCCACGTGGAAGTCGGTGGCGTCACGGCCGACCAGCAGTCGGGCAACGCCCGCCCCCGGATGTTCCGCCTGCGCGAGGACGAAGGCATCGTCAACCGCATGGGGCTGAACAACCACGGCGCAGACGTGGTCGGCGAGCGCCTCGCGGCCGCGAGCGTGAACGTCCCGGTCGGCGTCAACCTCGCCAAGACCGAACACGTCGCCATCGACGACGCGCCCGAAGACTACCGCTACACCTACGAGCGGGTCGCCGAAGGCGGCGACTTCTTCGTTGTCAACGTCTCCTGTCCCAACTCGGAGGGCTTCCGCGACCTCCAGAACCGCGACTCGATGGAAGCCATCCTCACGACGCTACAGGACGCGGGCGCGAGTCCACTCCTCGTCAAACTCTCGCCCGACCTGCCGGACCCGGCGGTCGAGGACGCGCTCGACCTCGTGAACGAACTCGGTCTCGACGGCGTCATCGCTACGAACACCACGACCGACCGACCGGCGACCCTCCGGAGCCACAACCGCGCCGAGGAGGGCGGTCTCTCCGGGAAACCCATCGAACCGCGCGCGACCAAGATGGTCCGGTTCGTCGCCGAGCGCGTTGACGTGCCGGTCGTCGGCGTCGGCGGCGTGTTCACCGCCGAGGACGCGTATCGGAAGCTGCGCGCGGGCGCGCACGTAATCCAACTTTACACTGGACTCGTCTATCGCGGCCCCGCAATCGCCCGCGACATCAACGAGGGACTGCTCGACTTGCTCGAACGCGACGGGTTCGACTCGGTGGAAGACGCCATCGGCGCGGACTTGGACTGAGAAAAAGCAGCGAAGTCTACTCCAGCGCGTCCAGTCGGAACTCGAAGCCGGCGACGGGGAGTTCGAGGTCGTGTTCGACCAGCACCTCGGGGTGTATCTCGCCGATGACGCCAACGCTCTCGCCGTCCAGAACGACTTCGGCGACGCGCCCGTCGATGAACGTCGGATGGTCGGTCGCGGGGGTCTCCAGTTCCACGTCGAAGTTCCGAGCCACCGCCTGAAGCCGAGCCTTCGCGTCCTCGTAGGAAGCGTCGTGACGCGCCAGGACTCCGGCGACCGTGCGGCGCTCGGCGAGACCCGTGTTCTGGCTCTCGTCGACCTCCGCCGCGAAGCCGACCTCCGCGAGGTCCTGCGGGTAGCCCCGATGGGTGTTGTTTTCGAGGACCATCAGCAGCGAGGGGAGCGCCCACGTCCGGAGCATGGTGTAGTCCTCGCTGTAGGGTTCGAGGATGGTCGCGGGGTCTGCGGCCCCGAGAACCTCGTCGTCCTGCGATAGACGCATCCGGTCGAAGTTCTCCTCCTCGCTGATCATGTGGAAGTTGAGCAGGTCCTCGAAGCCGAGACCCACGAGCGTCTCGCGCGCGGCGTCTTCGAGCTTCGACCGGTCGTGGCGACCGCCGACCGTCCCCACGTCGGGGTAGCGCGGTTCGAGGTCGTTGAAGCCGTAGGCCCGCCCCACGTCGTCCACGACGTCGAGGGGGTGAAGTACGTCCACTCGGTAGGGCGGCACGTCGACCTCGTAAGCCAACTCGTCGTCGCCGACCTCCTCCGTCTCGGCGTCGAGGCCCGAGCGCTCCAGCAGGTCCAGCACGCGCTCGGCGCTGAGGTCGACGCCCAGCATGCTCTCGATTCGCTCGTGAGTAACGGTCTTCTGGCACACCTCGAAGTCGGGGCGCACGAGGGTTCTGTCCGGGTACTCGACCGTGACCTCTTCGACCTTCGCGCCGCGGGCGTCGAGCGCGTAGCAGATGATGTTGCACATGTGGTCGATGGTCCACTGGTCGGTGCCGGTCAGTTCCACGAACAGGTCACGCGATTCGGTAGAAACCTCGGTCCGGCGGCCGTTGATGACCGGCGGGAACGAGAACAGACCGATGTCGTCGTAAATCGCGGGGTAGTGGTCGTACTCGGCCACGAGGTCGGCGTAGGTCTCGCCGGTCGGGTGCGAGCGAAGCACTTCCTCGGGAGTCATCTCGGCGTCCGAGTCGAGAGGGACGAATCGGTCGCCGTCGGGGTCGATACCCCGGTAGACGATGGAGTTTCCGGCCTCGGCCTGACCCTCCGCGGTGGCGGCCTGCCCCTTCAGCATCGTCAGGTCGTGGATGCCGATTGCGCCCTTCGCGCGCTTGCGACCCATCGTGGCGTGAAGTTTCTCCTGCAACTGGATGAGCGAGTCAAGCGCCTCGTCGTCCAGACTCACGTCTCGAATCACCGCACCCGTGACGTAGGGTCGTTCGTCGGGCACGCTCTCGTCGACTTCGATGGTCCAGTCGGGGTCGTTGGTGCCGGGGACGTAGACTCCCCGGTCGTCGCCGTACTGGTAGCGAAGCGAGCGCGCGACTCCTTCGACCGAGAGTCGGTCGAGTCGGTCGGGCGCGAATTCGAGTTGGAGGTCGTCGTCCTCCGTCCGCCCCTCGAATTCGAGGCCGAGCGCGAACAGGTCGTCTATCAGTTCGTCGTCGCTCTTCTCCTCGTGGCCGGTCAGGTCCCGGAGTTCGTCGGGATTCACGTCTACGACTGGCATCAGTGTAGCACCTCCGTCTCGCGGAGCAGTTCGAGGTCGCACAGCGTCCCGTGGATGTCCCGGATGTCCTCGAAGCCGTACATCAACATCAGCAGACGCTCCAGCGACAGGCCCCACGCCATCACGTCGCAGTCGACGCCGAGAGGCCGAAGCACCTCCTCGCGGAACATTCCGCTGTTGCCGACCTCGACCAGTTCACCCGTGGTCGGGTGTTCGCCGAACAACTCGAAGCTCGGCTCCGTGTAGGGGTTGTAGTGGGGCTTGTACTGCAGGTCGGTGATCCCGAACTGCTCGTAGAACTCCTCGAAGGTCCCCATCAGGTCTCGGACCGACAGGTCCTCGGCCATCACCCAGCCCTCGATCTGGAAGAACTCCAGCAGGTGAGTCGGGTCGAGCGTGTCGTTTCGGTACACCTTCTCGACGCTGAAGAACCGCTGTGGTGGCTCCAGGTCGCCGATTTCGTGACCCGAGAGGTAACGCATCGACAGCGAGGTGGTGTGGCCCCGGAGCGCGATTGCCCGCGCGAAGTCCTCGGACCACGGCGAGTGGTAGCCCTCGCCGTCTTCGCCGACGCCGTTGTGGTGAGCGTCTTCGACGCGTGCCACGAGGTCCTCGGGCAGATCGTCGATTTCGGTCGGGTTCGAGAGGGCGAACCGGTCCCAGTGAGTCCGCGCCGGGTGGTCCTGGGGCATGAACAGCGCGTCGTTGATCCAGAAGTCCGCGTCCGCGTGCGGGCCTTCCATCTCCTCGAAGCCCATGCCGACCAAGGTGTCTTTCACGCGGTTCGCGGTCTGGCGCAGGATGTGGGTCTTGCCGCCGTCGATGCGCTCGGCGTCGGCTTCGACGTTGTACTCGGCGAACTCCACGTCCCGCCACTCGCCGGAGGTCAGCATCTCGGGCGTGAGTTGGCCCACGGTCTCGGCCGTCTCGACGCCCTCCATCAGCGCAGTCACGCCGTCGTCGGTCAGCGTCACCGAGCGAACCGTGGATTCGGAGAGGGTCGCGAGTCCACGACTCTCCAACTGCTCCAGCACGCTCTCGTCCTCGACCGACTCGCCCGCGTCGAGTGCGGCGAGGGCTTCGGCCTCGGCGTCGCGCTCCGGGTCGGCGTCGGGGTCGGCCACGATCTCTCCGCTCTCGATGGTGCCGTACCCCTTCCGGGCGTAGTTCGACAGGGCGATGTCGACCTGCGGTCCCTCCAGTCCGGACTGGCCGATGACTCGTCCCATCTGGACGGCCGCCTCGTCGGCCCCGGCGTCGATCGCGGCCTCGTAGAGTCGGACTTCGGGCAGGTCGTCATCGACGTACTCGCGGCCCTCCTCGGTTATCTCGACCGTCTCGTCGGTCGATTCTTCGACCGTGACGAGACCGGCAGACTCCAGTTCGAAGGCCGCGCCCGTGACCGTCTCGGGCTTGAGACCGGTTTCGTCGGCCAGTCGTTCGATACTCTGTGCGTCGTTCGCGCTCGCGGCTTGAAGTACCGCGACCTGTGATTCGGGTAGTTTCATCGTCCGTCAGGCTCTCTTTGCTGGTAACGTTCCCGTGCGTCCGTTTATCGTTTCTGAAGCGCGGCCGTCCCTTTCGAGGGACCGCCGCGCGCGAGCGGTTTCGTCCCCGCCGGGGCCCTCGCTCGGCCGGGACTCCGCCGCTCGGTCAGGACGCGAAGAAGAAGCCGAACCCCGCGGACTGTTGCCGTGGCTGGCGAACGCTACCATCGGTCTGGGGCTCGGATGGCATACTCGGCAGTTAGCCGTAATCCATGAAAAACATTCCGGGGCCGCGCGAACGCTCGAAGGCCCGAATCCGGTCGATTCCTGCGCGGTTAGCCCATCAATTGTCAACTAACCTCGAAAGAGACCTAATCCCCGGGGACGGATTTCTGAGTGAAGAATATTTCTTCGTTTTCTTCCAAAAATACTTATCTGCGTTTGGGGTAGCTCCAGGCATCTCCCCATGTACGAAGGAACCATCGACTGGGACGCGTACTGGCGCACCGACCGCGAGACCGAGACCGACTTCCCCGCCAACGTGGGTGCGTACGGCAAGGCCGACCTGCTCGCGCGTTTCTTCGAAGACGAAGGAGTCCCCGACGACTTCGCGTCGATCGGCTGTGGCCCCGCCGACTGTCCTCTCGAACTCGCCGAGCGCTTCCCCGAGTTGGACGTGTTCGGTTACGACGCGGCCGAGTCGGTGGTCCGCGAGAACCGCGAGCGAATCGACGGCGAGACCACCGACCGCGGGAACGTCACCTTCGAGGTGGCCACGCTCCCCGATTTCGACGTGGGCCGTCAGTTCGACCTCGTCTACTGCTACGCGACTCTCCACTACGTCCGAAACGTCGAGCGCGCCATCCGGAATCTCTACGAGCACGTCCGTCCCGGCGGGCACCTCGTCTTCAACTACCCCAGCGAAACGACGCGGGAATTCTATCACGACCAGTTCGACGACGAAGAGGAGTTCCGCGACCGATTCCAACTCGTCTTCGAGGGCGAGAACGTCACGTCCGCCGCGGAGATCGAGGACGCGCTCGGCGCGAGCCTCCACGATTACTGGGACGCGGTGGACGCCGACAGCGACGTCGGGGCCGCGCCACCTAATCCCTGCGTCTACGTCGAGAAGTAGCCGGGATTTCGACCATACGAACCTGTTTCAAGAACCCCTGTACATTTGTCAGATATAGATTCTGTTGTGTTAGGGGAGCGTACCGTACTAGCGACCGCGGCCCTCCGAGCAGTCGGCGCTTTGCGCCGACGACGCCGGGAGCGAGCGACTCTTTTTGGTCTCTTCGTGAGCGAAGCGAATGAAGGCTCGTCAGAACGTAGCTCTGACGGCGCAAAAACTGGTTGCTAGAACTCGTTCTGGATGATGTCTAGCGTCTCCTCACGGTCCGACCAGTCCACGAAGACGGCGACGCTCGTCGCGCTGGTGATGAGGTCGTGGATGTTGATGTGAGCCTCAGCGATGGGGTTGACGAGGTTCCGGATGACGCCCGGTTGGTTCGGGAGTTCGCCGCCCATCACGCGGACGACGGCTACGTCGTCGTCGACGGTGACGCTCGACAGCGAGTCCTCTTCGATGACCTCGCGATGGAGGATGTTCTCGGCGCGCTCGGCTACCGTCTCGTCGACGTAGAACGTGACCGAGTCCATCCCGCTGGCGACGGCGTCGACGTTGATGTCGCTGTCGCCGAGCGCGGTCGAGAGTTCCTGTAGGATGCCCGGCCGGTTCCGGATAGCCCGGCCCGCGACCGTGAGACAGGCGAGGGGTTGCTCGCGCATGTCGATGAGGTTCTCGAACTCGCCGATGATGTCGGTACCGCCAGCCAGCAAGTCACCGTGCTGGTAGTGTACCACGCGGACGTTCAGGTTCTCGTTCTTGTACGAGAGCGCGCTGGGAGCGACGACCTCCGCACCGCGGAACGAGAGATTACGGAGTTCGTCCACCGAGATTTCCCCGACGTTGCGCGCGCCCTCCACGACGTGGGGGTCGCCGGTCATGACGCCCTCCACGTCGGTCACGATGACCACCTCGTCGGCGGTCATGTAGTTGCCGAGCATCACGGCCGTGGTGTCCGACCCGCCGCGACCGAGCGTCGTCACGTTGCCCTCGGGGTCCTCCGCGAGGAAACCGGTGACGACCGGAACCACGTCGTCGAGTTCAGTGGCGAGTTTCGCGGCGGCGTCCCTGGTCCGCTCGGCGTCGAGTTCGCCGTTCTCGTCGGTGAAGACGGGCCAGCGGTCGCTGCCCGGTTCCACGAAAACCGCCTCGACGCCGCGGGCCGCGAGCGCGGCTTTAAGCATCCGGACGCTGGTTCGCTCGCCCATGCTGACGATTTCGGCCCGGTCGGCTTCCTCCGTCTCGAACTCGATCTCTTCAAGGAGTTCGTCGGTCGTGTTGCCCATCGCGCTGGCGACCACCGCGATTTCGTGTCCCTGCGCCACGGCGTCGGCCACCGAGTCCGCAGCCCGGTTGATCCGGTCACCGCTTCCAAGACTCGTCCCGCCGAACTTCGCTACTACTCGCATACTATCACCTTCGAATCCGAAGACCCCCACGCGTGACGCGAATGCATGCGAGAGGCTAACTCTGGAACGCAGATAACTGCTTCCATGTCTGAGAAGCTTGCCACCGAAAACTCCGACTCTACCCTCCGCCGTGTTCCGCGAACTCGTGATTTTCCCCGGGAGAACCGCCCTCGGGTCGCTCGCGTTCGTCGTCCTCCCCCTCGTGTTCGCCGTCCTCTTCGCGTCCGCCGCCCTCGTACGTCTCGTCCATCTCGGCTATCGGGTCGAACGTGACCAGACCCTTCCCGGCGGTGAACTCGTAGGCGACCCACTCGGGAATCGCGAGTACGCCGTTCATCTTCCGGATTCGGATTCGCTTGATGAGGGTGTCCTCCACGATGGAGCCGTTCACCTGCATGTCCACGACGCCGTCGACGGCGTATCCGAGGTCGTGGGGAAACGTTTCCTCCTCGCCCGTGAACGTCGCGCCCGCGAAGACGGGGACGAACCGACCTTTACAAACGTCGGCCCGAACGTCCTTGACGAAGTTGTACGCCTGCACGGGTTGGACGAGCGTGCCGAACTCGGTCAGCGAGTCGATGACCACCACCCCGCAGTCGCTCATCTTTAACCCTTCGAGGCAGTTGTCGAGTTTGTTGTGGATCTCGGCCGCGTCGGTCGGGTCTCTGACGGTCTGAGTCACCGACTTGGTGATGCTGTAGATGTGGCGGTTCCACTCGTCCATGCGCTCGAACATGCGCTCGCGATCTCGGTCGTCCATCCGATAGGTGAAACAGTCCACGACGTGGAGCTGACCGGACTCCAGATACGGCAAGACGTTCCAGTCGAGCGAGACGAACCCCTCGACCACCGAGATGGGCGGTTCGGTGAACGTGACGACCGCGGCGGGTTCGTCGCGTTCGAGCGCCCGCCAGACGAGTTCGGCCCGGAGTGCGTCGTCGCGCGCCCCTTCGTCATTGGCCAACAGGACGAACGAGTTCCGGGGAAACCCCTGCGGGAGGAACTTGTCCAGGCCCGAGACGCCGGTTCGGATGCGCCGGAAGCCGTGATACTCGGTGAACGCCTGGTCGCTCTCGAGCATCGCGTCCCGGCAGGCTTCGGTGCAGAACTCGTAGACGTCCGACCCGCGCTCGAGCGTCACCGTGTCGGTCGGACACGGGAGACGGCAGAAATCGCAGAGTTTCCTGTCGTCCGGCCCGGAAGCGTCCGGTCCGGCCGCGTCGAAGTCGGGTGAGGTGTCGGAGTCCGCCGAGTCCGAACCATCCATGTCATTCATACCCACGACATAGGTCCCCGAGCGAAAAAGCCCTGCGCGTCAACGTCTCGGCTGAAACGTTCGTGAAGTAGACACGTGTTCCCCGCGAGCTTTAACTTAGTCGGCAGTCGATACGTGAACAATGCGCGTGCGAGATGCAGTCGAAGAGGACGGTGAGGTACTTGGTAAACTCGCCGACGCCCCTGCCGAAGTGATGCGAAACGTCGTCCACGACCGAACGGTCAGGGTGGCCGAGCGCGAGGACGAGAACGACGACGGAGACGCCGCCGAAGCCGAGAGTAGCGACGAAGCTGACGACGACCGCCTCGAAGTCGTCGGGTTCGTAGGCTTCGACGCGATGCCGGGAACCGTCCGCGTGACCTACCTCCGCGGGTCGCGGGCGGCCCGCGAGCGTCTGCTGGAGGAACCGCTCCGGTTCGCCCGAAAAGAAGGGATGGCCGTCGAGGCACTGGTCCCCGAGAACGAGGCGGAGACGAGAGAGGTGGTCGAAGAAGTCGGGTTCCAGCGCGTCGGGACCGGCCCGCGATTCGAGGGCGGCCAGACCCTCGAATATCGTCTCGACCCGTCGGTGAACACCGATTCGACCCGTCGATGAACGTCGGTTCGACTCGCCAGTGAACACTCTCTCGACCGACCGGCAACCGTCGATTCCGTACGTCGGTAGGCAGTGCCAACCGATCGACCCCTTCGTTTCAGGTGGAGCCTGAAACGCGAGTCTCCGGAGAAGAGTTAGCTGAACTGCCGGACCGTCATGTCGAGCGTGTCGAGGTCCAGAATCGGTGCGAACCCGGCGTCGGGGTCGATGTTGACCGACTTCTGGAAGGCCGTCTGGGCCTGCCAACATCCCGAGTTGACCGCGAGGACGTTGTGGTACTTGCCCCAGCCGAGTTTGTGGACGTGGCCGGTGTGGAACACGTCCGGAACGTCGTCCATCACGAGGTAGTCCTTCTCCTCGGGCGCGAGTCGGGTCTTGCCGCCGAACTGCGGCGCGACGTGGCGCTTCTTGAGGAGTTGGTACATCGCCTTGTGCGGTTCGTCGTAGTTGGCCTTCTCGTCGGGCAGTTCCGCGATGACCTCGTCGAGCGAGACGCCGTGGTACATCAGGATATCGACGCCCTCGACCGTGACCGTGGAGGGGTTGCCCGAAATCCGGGCGTCGTGGACCGACATGATGTCGCGGAGTTCCTCGTCGAAACCGGGTTGGGGTTCGGCGAGTCGAACCGCGTCGTGGTTGCCCGGAATCATGAGAACCTCCATGTCGCCGGGCACCTCCTTGAGATACTCCGAGAACTGCTCGTACTGGTCGTAGATGTCGATGATGTCGAGCTCGTCGTCCTGATTGGGGTAGACGCCGACGCCCTCCACCATGTCGCCCGCGACGAGGAGGTACTCGACGCGCTCGGCTTCGGGGGTGTGAAGCCAGTCCGCGAATCGGGACCACGCGTCGGCCATGAACTCCTGACTGCCGACGTGAACGTCGCTGATGAGCGCTGCCTGCACGTGGCGGTCGGCCGTGGACGGCTCGTAGGTCCGAGGAACGTCCGGAAAGTACAGCGAGTCCACGAACATGATGCCGTCCCCGTCGCCGTTGTCGTCCGAGAGCGTCCCCTCCACCGCGATTACCTCGTCGAAGAGCAGTTCGTCCACCGCGTCGGCGAACTCGCGGTCCTTCATGACGAGACAGGGGTACGTCCCGCTCGTGTCCTCCAACTCGATGAGCCAGTGCCCGCTGGCAGTCGAGCGAATGTCGCTTATCATCCCGACGATGGCGGTTTCGCCGCCGCCGGGCATCTCCTGGACTACGGAGGTCGGACGCGCGTTGACCCGCGAGCGCAACTGCTTCGAGAGGCGCTCGAAACGGTCCTGAAACACGGAGACGAAGTCCTCGTACTCGCCGGTCCCGGTGCTCTCGCCGGTTACGTCGCCGAGTACGTCGAGCGACCGAGCGTCGAGGTCCGGGTCCCGGACCGACTCGTCGGGCCGAGACACGTCGATTACGTCCTCGCCGATACCTTCGGAGTTCTCGTCGGTCTCGCCGAGGTCGCCGGAATCGCTCCGTTCCCCTCCATTTCTCACCCCCTTCGTTTCCTCTGCAGAGTCCGTCTCCCCCTGCGAACTGTTTCCGTTTTGGCCTCCAGTAGAAACAGTGGTGTTTTCGTCCGGGGTGTACTCCGCGAGGACGCGCTCGACGTGGTCCGCAGAGAGTTTGAGGGCGTCGTCGGGAGCGTGCTCGACGACCGCCTCGAGCGCGGCGTTCGGGTCGTCGGCCCCCGCGAGCAGCGTCACCGCCTCGCGGTCGGCGTTGTAGCCGCGACTGGTGAGTTCGCTGACGATACGCGCGGGGGTCTCCAGCGGCACGTTCGTTCAATTTCGGGGGTTCGTCAAAAGGATAGCGGAGCGCGGCAGGGGAGAGAACGAGTACCGAAGTGCGGTAGTTCACGAGAGACGGAGACACGGCCAGAGGTTCTTCGGGCGTACAGGAGCTCAGAGAAATATCTACGTTTCTTAGAGCATTGTTTTTCGTTATTTTGTTACTGTAGAGTTATCTCGCCGTTCCAGCACCGGACGTCGAGCGCGCACGTCGAACGCGCGTCGGGGGTCGCGGGTCGCTTCGGCGATAGTCAGGGTACGCTCGGCGACGCGCGGTTCGCTTCGGAGGTTCTGCATCGCCAACGCGTCGCACCCGGAAAATTGACAACCTCGGAACGGTAAGGTGGGTTCGATGAGTTCTTCCCGAGACGGTCACCCGTCCGACGAGGACGAACGGACGAACAGTCCGCCAGCCTCGTCGGACGGGCGGTCTGACGACGCGGCCACGGACGGGTCCGCGCGCTCCCAGCGCGAGACCCGTCCGGCGCGGTCCGACGGCGGCGAGCGCGAGAAGGGAACCGGCCCGCTCGCTCTCGTCCGTCGGTTCCGCAGTAGCGAAAATCAGGTGGTCGTGTTCGTCCGCGAGATGTTGAGCAGCGCTGGTATCGTCATCGCTATCGGTCTCCTTCTGTTCGCTATCAGCGGCGTCTGGCCCCCGATGGTCGCCATCGAGAGCGGAAGCATGGAACCGCACATGCAGAAAGGCGACCTGGTGTTCATCATGGAGGAGGGCCGTCTCGCGCCCGCGGCCGCACAGGGGGACACCGGCGTCGTCACGTACCAGAAGGGCGAAGAAGAGGGCTACAAGTCGTTCAACGACTACGGCGACGTAATCATCTATCAACCCGACGGGAAGGACTACAAGACGCCGATAATCCATCGCGCCAGATTCTGGGTCGAAGAGGGGGAGAACTGGTACGACGAGGCGAACAAACAGTACATCTCGGCGGACAGTTGCGAGGAGTTGAGCAACTGTCCGGCCCCGAACTCCGGGTTCATCACCAAGGGCGACGCGAACCCGTACTACGACCAGTCGAACGGGATGCGAATCAGTGGTCCCGTCGACCCGAGTTGGGTGCGCGGCACCGCCGAGGTCCGCGTTCCGTGGCTCGGCTGGGTCCGCCTCCAGTTCTCGGGCGCGGCGTATCTCTCTCCCGGGACGACCGCCCTCTCCCCCGGAGCGACACCGCTTTCCTCCGGAGTGACACCGCTTTCCGCGACCGGATAGTTCACTGGAGTGACGCAGCCCACACTCGACGTCGCTTCTCGTCGATGCTTTCTCGCAGAGAAGTGTCCGCTTTCGAGCTAGTAAACTCGTTCCGCGCCGACGGCCCCTAGTTGTCGAACCGCGCCTGCACGAACGGCTGGACGCTCTCGATGTCGCCGAGTCGGGAGTCGGACATCAGGACCGCCTCGGTCTCGTCGATTGGCACCGAGAGGCTGATCTCCTTGGTTCGGCCGTACCGACCCTTGCTGACGACCACCGCGTTGACGATGCCGAGCATGTCGAGTTCGCTGATGAGGTCGGTCACGCGGCGCTGGGTCAGCACGTCGGCGTCGATCTCCTCGCAGAGGCGCTTGTAGATGTTGTACACCTCGCCGGTGTTGACGTTGTGGACGCCGTTCTTCTCCAGCGAGATGATGGAGAAGAGGACGAGTTTCGACTGGGTCGGGAGCGTGCGGACGACTTCGACCACGCGGTCGAGTTCGATCTTCTCCTGGGCTTTCCGGACGTGCTTCTCGTTGACGCCTTCGGCTTGGTCGCGCTCGGCGAGTTCGCCCGCAGTCCGCAGGAGGTCGAGCGCACGCCGGGCGTCGCCGTGTTCCTGCGCTGCGAACGCGGCACAGAGCGGAATCACGTCGTCCGAGAGCGCGTCGGCCTTGAACGCGACCTCGGCGCGGTGCTGGAGGATGTCCCTGAGCTGGTTGGCGTCGTACGGCGGGAAGACGATTTCCTCCTCGCCCAGTGAGGACTTCACGCGCGGGTCGAGGAAGTCGGTGAACTTCAGGTCGTTCGAGATGCCGATGATGGAGACCCGGGAGTTTTCGAGTTCGGAGTTCATCCGCGAGAGGTTGTAGAGAGTGTCGTCGCCCGACTTCTCGACCAGCTTGTCGATTTCGTCCAGCATGATGACGACGACTCGCTCCTCGTAGTCCACGGCTTCGAAGAACGTGTTGTAGACGCGGTCGGTCGGCCACCCCGTCATAGGGACCGACTCCATCTCCTCGCGGTCGTCCTTCAACTCCTCGATGCGCGCGTCGATATCTTCGAGAGAATCGAACGAGGTGTCGGTGAGTCGAGCGGGGTCGGCGGTCGCTTCCTCGCGGAGCGTCTCGAGTTCCGTGGTCCGGTCGTCGACGAACTCCTGATTGTTCTCGATGAACTTGTTGGCGAGTTGCGCGAGGACGCGGTACTGAGTGTCGGTCACCTCGCAGTTGATGTACTCGACGTTACAGGGCACGTCGTACTTCTGGGACGTGCTTTCGAGTTCCTTGCTGACGAACTTCGCGCTGGCAGTCTTGCCAGTCCCGGTCTTGCCGTAGATGAGGATGTTCGAGGGCGTCTCTCCTCGGAGCGCGGCGACGAGAATCGTCGCCATGTTGTTGATCTGGTCCTTCCGGTGGGGGAGTTCGTGTGGCGTGTACGACGGCCGCAGGACCTCCTTGTTCTCGAATATCGGTTCGCCGGACAGCAAGTCGTCGAAGAGCCCTTGGTCGTCGTCTTCGTCGTCGAAGACCACGTCGTCCAAATCGACGTTGTCGAAGCTACGGTCGGGGCTGACGTCGACCGCGTCGTCCGTCGGTTGGGTGTTTTCGTCTGTCATGCGTTCGTTCCGACCCCTTCGTTTCAGGTGGAAGACGCGCGACGCGCGAGCAGATTTCGGCGAAACCGACCGAAAGCGGCGGGAAGCCGAATCCGAGAAGTGGCGAGCGCGTCCAGTTGATGCAGAAGAACCAAAGGTCCAGCAGGGTATTAAACTCTTTCTTCTTTCGACTCAGTTCGGACAAAATCACCCGGGAGCGGCGAAGAGTCGAAAATCGGTATTTGAAACCCGTGTACGTCGGGGTAATTGGTCCCTACACCCTGGAATCTCCCCGTTTCGCGCGGTTCGGGTGACGATGCGACGGCGCGAGTCGGTCGGGTTCCTCTCGTCACGAACCTCGATTCTTTCGTCTCCGCTACTCCGTCTCACCGTGTCCCTCGACTCCATCGTATCCCTCGATTCCATCGTATCCCTCGATTCCATCGTATCCCTCGACTCCACCCTCGTCTCGATTTTTCGTATCCTCTTCCCCCGACCCCATCGTTTCGCGTACAGCGACGATACCAGCGTCTTGGCCGGGAGGTAGAGTCTCGAATCGAGGCCTGGAGCCTCGGTCGAGGATAACGCCCCGGTCGAGGAACCAGAGGCGTATTCGAAGAATCGAGTGCGGAGTTTCCGTGTCGAGCCGAATATCTGCGGACAATTCCGAATTTCGGACCGAGATAGCGGGAAAGGGCAACGCTTCGAGTCGAAGGAGACTCAGATACCGGAAGAGTTCGAGTCGAACAGAGCGTGACTGTATCGAGTCGTTCCGAACTCGTCTTCTTTGGAATTCGTATTCTTTAGATCTCGCGTTCTTCAGAACCCGCACTCGTTCGGAACCCGCCGCTTTCGAGTGGAAATGTGTTCCGAACAGAAACCTGTTCCAAGGCGGAGAGTGTTCCGAGTAGAAGCAGGTTCCGATACTGAAGAGCGTAGTTTGCAAGTTGCGGGCCGATCGTTCGCGTAGATACCAGTTCTCGTGACCGACAGCCGATATTCTGTTAGTCGGTCACAGCTATCACGTCGGTCGGTCACAGTTTGCACGGTCGGTTTTTCCACGGTCGATTGGGATGATTTGTACGGTCGATTTTGGCGAGTGAGTGGACGGGGACCTCCCCCACCCCTTCGTTTCAGGTGGAACGGGGTGAGAGGCAGGGGAGGGAGGGTGCCTATTCGAACAGGTACTTTTATTACCATAGATATAAAACAATATCTGCAAACTAGATATTTTAGGTTTATTTAGTTAGTACGGTTTAGGTAGACTGCGAAATCAACCTCGGCAGTCCACCACCCATCCCGGTCTCCACCAACTCCACTCGAAACAAAGGGGTGGGGGAGGCCACCCGTTGCTCGGTTAGTCGTTCGAGGGTACGATTACCGAATCACTCCACCGATAATTCGCCCGGTTGTGGTCTGTTTTCGACTTCCTCGCTTCGCGGCCGACTCGACCTCCGAACTCGCCCGGATTCGGCAGTCTCACGGTGTCTCCACCCGTTTTCCGTCGCTTTCGAGGACCGAGATATTTCGTAAGGCTACTGGACATCTGACACGAGTACCCCTCCGTTTCAACTGGAGATTGCTCCTTTCGTCACCTTGGATACGTTTCGTCATCTCGGATTCTTTTTCGTCACCTCGGACTCTTTCGGTTTCCGAGACCTCGACCGGCCCGAACTATTCGATACCGTGACTGGCTCAGATCGTCCGATACCGTGAGTCCCAGTTACCTCTCGTCGGCGGTGAGACAGGCCCGAACCGGGGGACGGGTCCGCTCCGTAACTCGAAATAGGTCTTTTTTGCCGAATCGTGTCTGACATAGGTTTAAGTAGGTAGGATATAGTTATTCGCGCAACAGCCCCCGTGACGGTTTCATTCGCCGATAGTGGGGTCTGGGAGGAAAGGATGGGATTGTTTACGGATCTGAAAGACAGCATTTCCCGCGTTACGGACAAGCTCTTCTCCGCACAGGAGCCGAAGCGTATCGGCATCTACGGCCCGCCGAACGCCGGGAAGACGACCCTCGCTAATCGTATCGCCCGCGACTGGACCGGTGACGCAGTCGGACCGGAGAGCCACATTCCACACGAAACTCGACGTGCTCGTCGCAAAGAGAACGTCGAAATCGAGCGTGACGGCAAGACGGTGTCCATCGACATCGTGGACACGCCAGGCGTCACGACCAAAGTCGACTACGAGGAGTTCCTCGACCACGACATGGAGAAGGAAGACGCCGTGCGACGCTCCCGCGAAGCGACCGAGGGCGTCGCGGAGGCGATGCACTGGCTCCGCGAGGACGTAGACGGCGTCATCTACGTCCTCGACAGCACGACCGACCCCTTCACGCAGGTCAACACCATGCTCATCGGTATCATCGAGAGTCAGGACCTCCCCGTCCTCATCCTCGCCAACAAGACCGACCTCGAAGATTCGAGCGTCCAGCGCATCCGCAACGCCTTCCCGCAGCACGAGACGATTCCGCTCTCGGCGCTCGAAGGCGAGAACATGGACGAAGTGTACGCCAAAATCGCGGAGTACTTCGGGTGATATCATGCCGGAAGTGACAGAGGACGGCCCGAACGACGGCGTCCAGATCGACCTCATCGGTGCCGACCGGATGTCCGAGATGGCATCGATGGAGAAGATACGGATGATACTCGACGGGGTGCGCGACGGCAACATCGTCATCCTCGAAACCGGTCTCTCCCCCGACGAGGAGAGCAAACTCATCGAGGTGACGATGACCGAGATCAGTCCCGACGAGTTCAACGGCATCGAAATCGAGACGTATCCGCGCTCGGAGACTGCCGACCAGAGCTTCCTCGACCGACTGATGGGCAAGGAGTCCACCCAGAAGCTCACGGTCATCGGCCCGGCGAACCAGATAGAGACGCTCCACAAGGACGAGAACCTCATCAGCGCTCTCGTGTCACGAAAATAATGCCCCACCAGTGTACCACCTGCGGCCGGTCGTTCGAGGACGGTTCCAAGGAGATGCTCTCGGGCTGTCCCGACTGTGGCGGGAACAAGTTCCAGTTCAAACCCGCGGGAGCCGCGGATGGGAACGTTGGTGAGGCCGGAGGAAGTGCACGGTCTGCCGCGACTGCACGGAAGAAGACGCCCGAGAACGTCGGGCCGGCCGTCGGCGACGCACCGGAAACGGGGGGCGACGACCGGAGCAGCGCGGTAAACAGAGCCGCGGCGACGGTTCGGGACTGGGTGGGTGCGCGAGACGAGACCGAAGCGGACTCGGCCTCGGCCGCCGACAGCCAGAACTCGACGTCCGTCTCCGACGACCCGACACCAGTCGCCGAGGATTCGGCCTCTGTCGCCGAGGACTCGGCGCAGGCGAGCGCCCGGCGCGACGTAGTTCCGGAGTCGGAACTCCCGGACGAACCGCCGGAGGACGCGTCTTCTGCGCCGACGGCCGACTCGGACGCCGAAGCGAACGTCGTCGAGGCACCCGACGTGGAGAATCCCGGACTGAAGGAACTCCGCGAGGAACTCAACAGTCAGTTCGAGAGCATCCGCATCGTCGCACCCGGCCAGTACGAACTCAACCTGATGGAACTCTACGAACGTGAGGAGTACATCATCTCCCTGAAGGAGGACGGCAAGTACGTCATCGAAGTGCCGGACGCGTGGGACGCGACCGAGCGCTGAATCCACTCCGAGTTCTCGGAAACCACCAGCGAGCCACGTAGTCGTAACAAAACTGTTTAGCTCCGCCCTCACAAATGCCCGAATCCGATGCTCGACGACGCCAAGCGCCGAGCCCAGCGCGTCGCGTTCCTCTTTCCGGCCGCGCTGGCCCGCCTCGGCCTGCTCGACCGCGAGAAGGGCGAGGAGGCGTTCGACCTCGCGGTCCCCGTGATGGTCACGGGCGGGATGCGGACCCTCCTGCGCGTGGCCGACTTCTTCATGGTGGGGCGGGCACTCGGCGACGAGGCCGTCGCCGCGCTCGAACTCGGCTTTCAGTACTTCTTCATCCCGTTCGGTCTCTCGCTGGCGCTGACCAGCGGGACCATCAGCGTCGTCTCGCGGTTCGAGGGCGCGGACGAACGCGCGAAGGCCAACTTCGCCATCAAGCAGTCGCTCTGGCTGGCGCTCCTGCTCGCGGTGCCTATCACCGCGGCGACGTGGGTCTACGCCGCACCGATGCTCGACGTCCTCACCGACGACCCCCGGACCATCGAACTCGGGGCTATCTACCTCAAAATCATCATGCTCTCGGTCTCCTTCCGGTTCTGGAGCATGATAGCGGCCCGCGCTCTAGCAGGGGTCGGCGACACGCGGACGCCGATGTACGTCCGCTTGCTCACCCTCCCGACCAACGTCTTCCTGAACGCGGTCCTCATCTTCGGGTTCGGCCCGTTCCCCGAGTTGGGCGTCGCGGGCGCGGCGTGGGGAACCGCGATCGCCAACGTCCTCGCGGCGACCATCTTCACCGCCGCGCTCCTCTCGGGTCGGTACTCGGTCCGCTTCCCAATCGGCGGCAAGCAGTGGGACTGGTCGATTGCAGCCGAAATCGTCCGGGTAGGCGCACCGCTCGCGGGAACGCGCCTCTCCCGAACGTTCGGTCGGTTTCCGTTCCTGTTAGTCCTCACCACGCTCGGCACGCCGGTCGTCGCGGCCTACGCCATCGGTCGCCGAGTCATGCTGTTGGCACTGATGCCAGCGTGGGGTTACTCGACTGCCTCCTCGACGCTCGTCGGCCAATCCATCGGTGCCGGCAACGACGGCGAGGCCACCGAGTACGGCTGGCAGACCCTCCGCATCGCGCTCGTCACGCAACTGCTCCTCGGCGCGGTGCTGTTCGTGGCGGCCCGACCTATCGCGGTGGCTTTCGGCACCGAACACGTCGATTTGACCGTCACCTTCGTCCGCGTGTTCGGACTCGGCGTCGCGGCCTTCAGCGTCTCGCGGACGATGCGCGGCGGACTTCGCGGCGCTGGCGACACGCGCTGGCCCTTCTACGGCGCACTCGCGGGTACGTACCTGTTCAAACTACCGGTGGCGTTCCTCGCGGTCGCGCCCGGCGTCGTCCTCTTCTCGGTCGCCGACTGGCAGTTCGCGCCGGGTCTCGGTTGGGGCCTGCTCGCGGTCTACGCCTCCATCCTCGGCGACATGTACCTCCGGGCGGTGGTCAACGTCTTCCGGTTCTGGACCGGCAAGTGGAAGCGAATCGCCCGCGAGTCCGACGTCGGGGCCGGAACCGGCGCGGACTAAACCTGAGAGTTTTAAACGCTCGCGCTCGAACGACCCGACATGAGCAAGGCAACCAAGATCGTCGTCGCAACGGTCGGTATCGTCGCGGTTCTCTCGGTCGCAGTGCTGGCGAATCTCTGGCTGGCCGCCTGATGTTCGAGGAACGATCACTGTCCGGAGAGGTGGCCGCGGTTCGGGAAGCGCACGCTCCCCAGACGCTGGTCCTCGACTCCGGGTCGGACTTCGAGACGCTGTCGCCCGAGCGGGCCGAGGACCTCGGACTGCTCGTGGACGCGCTCGACCCCCTCGCCTACCCCGAAGAGTGGCTTCCCGAGGACGCGCCGGAACTCCTCCGGCGGTTCGCCTCGACCGACTTCACGGTCGGGATGCCCGGCGACGGGAGCGTGGCGTGGACCCGCCAGACCGAACCGCCTGTGGCGTTCGTGAAGGCCCGGGTGCAGGGGTCGCCCGACGACTTCGTGGACTTTCTGATCGCGGAAGCCCTGGTGGAAATCGGCACGCAACTCCCCGAACACTTCCTCGGGTTCTTCGAGGACCAGTACGTCGCACTCGACGCCGCGCTCCCGTTCGACGGTGGGAGCGTCTACCAAATCGCGGCGGCGCTGTACGACGCTTACCTCGGACTCCACACCCGGAAGGTCTTCGAGGAGTGGGACGACGACTACCCGCGTCTCTTCGCGGCGTGGCAGGACGCCGGCGAGCGCATCGAACCCCGTCTGGAGGGGCTTCCGTCGTCGATGGCCCGCGACGAGACCGACTTCGCGGACGCCGCGGAGTTCTCGTGCGCCGCGGTGAAACACGGTCTCGAACTCCCCGCGCCGTTCGCGGCGCTCGACACCGAGGCCTACCGCAGTCACGGCCCGGAGTACGCGGTGAAGTGGGCCGAGAAGACGTTCGAGTGAACGTCTCCGACGGTAACTTTGCAACCTGCGAAACGGTTTTAGCCTTCTGTGGCGAACGAAGGGATGGTGTCAAATGAACTGGGGGAAACGCGCAGAACCCGGCTGGGAGGAACAGCTGTATCCCGACGCTGACGACGAAGAGAGCGTCGAGGAGTCTACGACCGAGTAAACGACTGGAGTTCGAGTCGAACTCTCCTTCGATCTGCCCGATTGCTACCGAATCGATTCTCTGTAGCTCTTCGCTTGGCCCTCCGCCGATTCCCGTTTGCCCCTTCGTTTCGTCTGGAATTCCGGCCTCGTCGAACTCCCCGCTCCAGAGTGCCGTCTCCGTGAAGGAGCGCCTCAACTGACGTCGAGATGGCAACAAGGGAACCAACATCGTCTTTACCGACCAGTATCTTGGGGTGAGCAATGGGATACTTGCCCCGGGGTATCGAACGGGTCGGGGGACGCCGCGTCGTCTTAGCCCTCGGAGGACTCTACGTCGTAATTGCGGCCGCCTTCCCGATTACGTTAATCGTCGGGGACAGGTCAGCCGACGACGTACTGATTATTTCGCTCCTCGTCGGCGTGAGTGGTCTCGTACTCTCTTACGGCGGCTATCGGCTCTCGCGGACGAACATCCGCCCCGACCTCTACCACGTCGTCGCCGGGTGGTGCGTCCGCGCCATCGAGGTCATGGTCGGCGTTCTCCTCTTCATCTCGGCCGTCACGAGTCTGAACGACCCACTCGCGAACTTCCTCATCCTCCCTGCCCTCGCCAGCGTCGCCGGTCTCGGGATGGGGTATCACGATGGACGTGCCCAAACGCGAGCGGTGGACGCCGAAGAGTCCAGTCAAGAACTCGAACGCTACGAGACCATCGTCGAAACCGTCAACGACGGCATCTTCGTCACCGACGAGGAGAACTACTTCACGCTGGTCAACGACGCCTACACCGAACTGGTCGGCTACGACCGCGAGGAACTCGTCGGTTCGCACGTGTCGCTCGTCGTGGCCGAGGAGGAGAACGTGACGGCGATGGTCGAGGAGGTGAAACGTGACCTCAAGGAAGGTACCACCGACTCGAAGATGTACGAGACGGCACTGAAAACCGCGTTCGGGGAGACGATAGACGTCGAATGGACTGTCGCACCCCTCCCGGAGCAGGAGGACACCGGCCCCGACACAGTTGGCGTCGTGCGCGACGTGACCGAGCGCAACGAGCGCGAACGGCAACTCGAACGACAAAACGAGCGACTGGACAGTTTCGCGAGTCTGCTCGCCCACGAACTGCGCAACCCCGTCAACATCGGCCAGATATACAGTCAACAACTCTCGCGCGAGAACAGCCCGAAGGCGGTCGAGTACGTCACGGAAGCGTTCGACCGCATCGAAGACATGATCGACGTCATGTTGCTCGTGGCACGGGGCCGCGAGGCGGTCTCCGAGTGCTCGACGGTGCAACTCGCAGACGTGGCGCGGCAGGCGTGGTCCGAGATAGATACCTCCGAGGCGACGCTGGAGGTGACGACCACCCAGACGATAGACGTAGACGACACGTACATCCGGCACCTGTTTCGGAATCTGTTCGAGAACGCCGTGGAGCACGGCCCCACGAGCAGTCGGCCGGAGGCCGACGACGCCGTCGAACACGGCGGGACCGACGTTACGGTCACGGTCGGCGACCTCCCGACCGGGTTCTTCGTGGCCGACGACGGGGCCGGTATCCCCGACGACGACCGAGAGGCGATTTTCGAGACGGGGTACACGACGGCTTCCGGCAACGGAGGGATGGGACTCGGACTGACGTTCGTCCAGGAGATGGCGGACGTGTACGAGTGGGAGTGTTCGGTGACGGAGAGTGACGCCGGCGGGGCACGGTTCGAGTTCGAGAACGTGACCAAGACCAGCGTGTAGCCGCTCGACCGCATCCGTACCTACTGTTCTGTTTCCTATCGTCTCCGACAGGTTTCGACAGGCCCGGAGTTCAGGATACCACACTCCGAAGCGGACGCGTCCCGAAAAGCGCGCTCAGGGAACGAGTT
The DNA here is from genome assembly GCA_005239435.1 of Halorussus salinisoli. Lineage (GTDB taxonomy): Archaea > Halobacteriota > Halobacteria > Halobacteriales > Haladaptataceae > Halorussus > Halorussus salinisoli. The sequence continues at coordinate 23,513 of SZNP01000001.1, forward strand.
GTTCACCGTCGTCGTCGTAGACTCTGATGGCGTCCACGGGGCAGACCCGTGCGGCCATCTTCGCGTCGAACTCGGCGTCGTCGGGCACCTCGCGCACGAACACGTCCTCCTCGCTCTCCTCGGAATCTCGGAGGTCGGCCTTGCCGTCGTCGCGGTTCTCCTCGAAGGCCTCCCACTCGGCGGTACACTGGAACATCCCGGTACAGGTGTCGCGGTCGAACTCGATTCGCATGTGTCGGCGTTGGGCGGGCACCCCCTAATTCCTGTCTCCTCGCACTCGACGCCGGACGACCGTCCGGAGAACGTCCGGAGACCGCCGCGCAAAGCAGACTCAACAACATATTTATTCCCCTTGGACAGTAAATTATTTCTATAGGAACGGCTTTCGATTATCTACGTCTCGAACTACTTGCCGTATTCGAGCCGGTTTCCGATTTTGGCCGGCAGTCCGGCTTCTTCGACTGCCTCCTGCACGGCGGCGACGTCGTACTCCACGCGACGTTGTTCGACCATCAGGTCGTCCAAGTCGAGCACCGAGTAGGCCGCACGCGGGTCGCCGTCGCGCGGTTGACCCACGCTTCCGGGGTTCATCACGATGCCCTCGGCGTACGCTTCGGCGTGCTGGACGTGGGTGTGGCCCATCACCAACACGTCCTCGTCGCCCAGCAAGTCGGGCGAGAACTCGTCGGGCATCGTGTAGTGGTCGGGGTCGTCGGGGTGGCCGTGGACGATTTTCACCCGGTCGTCGAACTCCCGACGCTCGTTCGGTAGACCGCCGAGCCAGTCCAACTGGTCGTCGGAGAGTCGCTCGCGGGCGTGTTCGACTCCGGCTTTCGCCATCGCGTTGAATCGGAACGCGGTGTCCGAAGCCACCGCTCGGTCGTGGTTGCCCATCACCGTCGGAATCTCGCGCTCGCGGACCGTCTCGACGCACTCGGCGGGCCACGGGTTGTACCCCACCACGTCGCCCGCACAGACCAGCGTGTCTACGTCGGTCGCGTCTTCGAGGACCGCTTCGAACGCGACTCGGTTCGAGTGAACGTCGGAGAGGACGCCGATTCTCATGTCAGAGCGTTCGCACGCCCGGGGCTTAATTCCGACTCTCGACGCCGCGACTCGGCTACGGTTCTCGACCGAACTCAGTTTCGGTTCACGAAGGGACTCGGTTCCGATTCACGACCGACCTCACTCCCCGTTCTCGACGGCGAACTCGAAGCCGTCGTCGGTTCGGGCGACTCCCGCGGCACAGACCGGATGCTCGAAGTCGAGGTCGTAGGCGTCGGCGGCGGCCTCCGTGGCAGTCTCGGCCGCGAAGTCGAACGACTCCGGCGCGTCTCTCTCGTAGGTCGCCACGAGCGTCGGCTCCGTGACTTCGCGGACGAGCAGGGCGTCTCTGCGCACGGTGCCGACGAAAGCCGACCCGTCTCCCACGACGCCCGCGATTCGCGGCGTGTCGTAGTCGTCCTTCTCGTAGTCGAGCGCGAGCAGACTCTCGGTGAGGGCGTCCCGTGCGGGGTAGCCGAGTTCGACCTTCTCGGTGATGGGGTCTACGTGCGACCCGTTTCCGACGACCGCAGAGCCGTCGGCGGTTCGGACGCAGTTGTACGAGATGTACGGGTTGTCCGTCTCGGGTGCGTCCTGGGTCGGGACGACGGTCAGCGCGTCGTCGCGCTGGATTATCTTGCGATTCGGGAACGACCGCGACGAGACGCGATACGCCGCAATCTGCGGTCCGACGACGAGGAAACGTCCGACGTACATACAAGAACGTGCGCACTTCCTGGGCAAATAGGTGTTGGTTTATGCACCTCCGGCGAACTCGCCGCGCGAGAATGCGAAAAGTTGCCACGCGAGAGTCAACGCGCAACGCTTACATTCCCCCGGCGAGTACCCGAGAGTGCGCAGAGTCCCATGGGGTAGTGGCCAATCCTGAAGCCTTCTGGGGGCTTCGACCCAGGTTCGAATCCTGGTGGGACTACTTCTTCCGACGTTCGAATCCCTATAGCCGTGGCCGTGACCGGCGCGGAAGTAGTGCGGACGACGAGTCGGCACTCGTCTCCCTTTGCTCCCGCTGGTGGCACCGGGCCGTTCTCCGGGGTCTGGGTCCACCAGCCTTCGAAGCGTACGTGTGAGCAAGTGAGAGGACGATAGAAGGCAGTATCTATCCGTCGGCTGGCCACCAGTGACGGGAGCGCCCACAAAGGTGCCCTATCGGTTCTCTATCCGCGCAGTCACGTGAGCTTGCAAACTCCGCGATGGCCACCTCACTGTGAGCCTCGTTCAGATTGCATCCGGCTTAGACTCCAGACTAAATGAATCGATTGTTAGAATGAGCACGTAGACTTCCCACTATAACGCGGCCCTTGGTAATACTTAACAAGGATTGCCTCGTACAGACGAGCGGGACAAGAGGTGACACGATGTCCATCAACGAAGACAGGCTCGAAGAGTTGATAGAAACAGCAACTACCGATATCGGTGCGATCGCATACGCACCGCTGGCCGTCATCGGCGATCGGCTCGGACTCTACGATGCGCTCGCCGAACACGGACCGCTCACGACGAGCGACCTCGCCGATCGCACCGACACCGCCGAGCGGTACGTGCGCGAGTGGCTCGCCGCCAGTGCGGCCAGCGATTACGTGAGCTACGACCCCGAGACGGAGCGCTACAGCCTCTCTCCCGAACAGGCACTCCTGCTGGCCGATACGGAGGGTCCGGCATCCCCCCTCGCGGGCTTGTTCCAGATCGCCACCGCCGCCGGCAAGGCCATGCCCGAGATCGAGACGGCCTTCCGCACCGGTGAAGGGGTTGGATGGCACGAGCACGACGACGAGGTCTTCCAGGGTATGATGCGCACCTCCGAATTCGACTTCAAGGAAAGCCTCGTCTCCGACTGGATCCCTGCCCTCGACGGGGTCGACGAGAAACTTCGGGAGGGCGCGCGAGTCGCCGACATCGGGTGCGGCCACGGCGAATCGACGATCACCATGGCTCGGGCCTATCCGAATTCGACGTTCGTCGGATACGATTATCACGAGGGGTCCGTCGAAGCGGCGCGCGAGCGCGCGGCTACCGCCGGCGTGGCCGACCGAGTCAGCTTCGAGGTCGCGAGGGCCAAGGAGTACGACGGTGGTGAGTACGACTTCGTCACCTCCTTCGACTGCCTGCACGACATGGGCGATCCGGTCGGCGTTGCAAAACACGTTCGAGAGACGCTCGCTGACGACGGCACGTGGATGATCGTCGAACCGCTTGGCGGTGATCAAGTCGAGGAGAATCTGAATCCGCGCGGGCGGATGTTTTATTCGGTTTCCACGATGCTGTGCACGCCGAACGCGGTCGATCAAGGGGGCTCCCACACGTTGGGCGCACAGGCCGGGGAAGAACGGCTGCGTGAGGTAGTCACCGGGGGCGGCTTCTCGGAGTTCCGCCGCGCGACCGAGACGCCGCCGTTCGACATGGTGCTCGAAGCGAAACCGTAGCGGGGGCGGGTATCTTTACCTGCTACGTAGGCTGGGCTACGCCGATCTCGAGGAGGCCGACGCCGTCTCGAAATACGTGACGAATACGCGCCCTGTGCCTTCGTCAGCGATATTCAGCACTCCCCATCTAACAGACAGCTACCGGTTAGGTCGAGTCGGAGCGTACAAGATACAGAGCATCTGTTCGTCACGCCTCTCGAAAACGACTTTTACAGATATTTCGACGTGGTCGAAGTATAGCTGATTTTCGCACCTCCTTATTCCGATTCGACTGGCTCGTTCGGTATGCCATCTTCCTCAGAAGATACCTCGTCCCCCTCTGTCCACCCAAGTCTGCCGGCGGCTGTTCTTCGCCGCCCAGTAGCGGGGTACAACGTCCCCGCCTTACCCAAGCCTATGGGTGGCACGTTATCGTAGACGGTTTCGTACGCATCGTCTCGCACCAGATACGTCTCGTGCCAGATTCCGACGTCATCGCTCTCACGCATTTGCTCGTTTGTCCACTGCATTGCGGGGGCGTGCCGGGCGTTCGAATCGAGTGCATATTCACGTAAATCCTCGAACGACCGCCAGTACTGGACGAGTTCGTGGTTACGGATACCCAACTTCGTATCGTAACCCAGTAACCCGCTATCCGGGTCAGCCTCCAGTTCGTCGAGCATCTTCGGCATTGCTCGAAAAACAGGAAGCCATTCGTGTACCTTCCAGAGCGAATTTATCCGAATTCCGATTCGAAACACCGCGAAGTCCCCCTCGAGTTCGGCTGTCACCCGTTCGGTGTTGAGTTCGGTCATGCCTTTCCCCCTCTCACGGCCGAGACGGTTCAAACTGCAAAAACCGTCTGTTAACCGCTATTACGTGGGTTTGATTTCGTCTTTCTTAGCTATTAGCATGGCCATCCTACTACAGGAGGTGCCAAAGCCCCGAAATATTAGATTCAGAGGAATCGAGTGCTTACACAGGTTCGCCTTCCTTGAAAACGAAAGCCGCGTGCTCGACTGCGGTGCCACTCGTCAGGAGCGGCGCCCGCCTCACCGTAGCCGCAGGCGTCCGCCGTGTTAACCCCTACGGCACCGGCTTCGTGTTCACCTCGAAAGACTCGAATCTCCGAGACTCACCGCCTGGTGGGACTACTCCCGATTTTCACGTCGCCTCGTTCGGTCAGTTACTCCCGTCTCGCTCGAACAAGTGGCTTCGATACGCATCCGGAGAGTCGCGTCGTATAAAAGAGATGCGTGGTGAGACGTGTCGTTTCGTGACAGGTCAGTCCTCGGAATCGTAGGCTAACACGTCGTATTCGGAGGCACCGCATTCAGGGCACGCGTCCCGAACGGGTTGGATACCCTCGTCGGTTTCCCTGCCGACGCGCAACTCTCCGCATTCTACACATTCCAACTGATAGACCACCACGACTCTGCCGAAACGTTCTGCTGGCTAAAGCCCTCTACACTGTTGCAACTGTTTCACGGTCGCCTGGCCACTTCGTCTTCGACTAGTCAGGCGTACCCGAGATCTTCGAGGCGTTCCCGCACGTCGCCGGAGACCGCTACGTCCTCCCTGCTGACCGCCCGGCGGTCGATGGACTCGACCAGTTCGGTCAGTCGCCGTTCCGGGTCGAAAGAGCGGTCGCCCCCGGACCGGTCCGGACTCGACTGGTCGCCGACCGACCGGAACCCGTCCGGGGTCTCGTAGCCGTAGAAACCGCCCGGAGCGACGAAGCCGTCGAGCGGTCGGTCCCAACGCTCGCGCTCGGCCGGGGGGACGCCTCTGCGTTCGAACTGCCGGTCGTGAAACGGGACGAGACCGTGGTACTCGACGAGTCGAGCGACCGGTTCGGGCGATTCGAGCAGGTTCCGACCGCGTGACTCGACTTCGACGCCCGCGAGGTCGGCGACGGTTCGGTGGACGTCCAACAGGCTCACCACCTCCTCGTAAGTGCCCGATTCCACGCCGTCGCCAGAGACGACAAGCGGAACGCGGAGGAGTTCCGGGTCGAGACCGAGCGAGTGGTTCCACATCCCGCGCTCGCCGAGGAGTTCGCCGTGGTCCGAGAGCGTCACCACGTAGTCGAACTCCGCTCGGAGGTCGGCGTAAACGTCTCGGTACAGGTCCGAGAGATACTCCACGCCGGCCCGGTACGCCCGCCGGACGCGGTCGGGATTCTCGACGGAATCCGTGAGCGCGTCGGCGGCCAGAATCACCACGGGGTCGCCGCCGTCGGGCGGGTAGTACGGCGTGTGGGTGGTCATGAGATTGGCGAGCAGGAACTCGTCCGAACCGAAGTCGGTCCGGCGAACCCGCCTCCGGAGTCCGTCGCCGCCGCCGTAGGCGCGCGACCGGGTGAAGAGCCGATAGCCCGCCCGGAGCGAGGGGAGGGTCGCGCAGTCGCCGAACAGGACGCGCCGGAGCGCGTCGAGATAGAGCCGCGACCCCTCGCGGTCGGTGTCGTAACCGAACGACGCCCAGTCGAACGCGTCGGCGGCGAGTCCGAGGCTGGCCTGCCCGACGCGCTGGTCGAAGCCGCGCTCCCACCCGTCGTATCGATAGATCTGGGGATTTCCGGTGAACATCCGAGTGCGATAGCCGGCGTCCCGAAGTCGTTCGGTCAGGACCGGTCGGTCGCAGTCGAGGGTCGGCGACCGCCCGTGGACGCCGACTTCGCTGGCGTACTGCCCGGTCAGAAGCGAGGCGTGGACGGGAATCGTCCAGTGGGAGGTCGAGTACGCGCGGGTGAACCACCGGCCGTCCAACCAGTCGAACGCGTCTCGGAAGGCGTCGTACCGGAGCGTGTCCAACACGACGATTGCGATACTCGTCATCCACTCTACGATGCGGGGCCGACGGTTTTGTTATGCGCCCGTTTCCCAACTGCCAGCGGGGAGCGGGGTACTCGCGTCTCGGCCGAACAGTAAACACCGATTACCGCGTCGGAACGCGAGTTCAGGACCGGAAGAACAAAGTTACAGACCGTGGAACGACGAAGAGCGTCGCCGAACCGAAACGCCGCGTTTTAAATATCTCCGTTAGGATCGCCGCCGTCTTCTCATTTAACCCCTTCGTTTCGACTGGAACTCTCGCCGCGGTCGGCCCGCTAGTTGGAGTTGACGTTCGATTCGTCGCCGGTCACTTCTTCGTCCAGTTCGGTGATGTCGCGCTCGTCGTTGTACTCCTCTGGACCGCCCGCTTCGCCCGTCAACTCGTTGTAGACCGCTTCGCGGGCCTCGTCGGCCGATTCGAATCGCTCGTCCACGAGACGGTCGAAGACGCTCCCGAGGCTCTCGGTCTCGTTCTGGAGGTCGAGCGGTTGGTCGCCGTACTCGGTGGCCAACTCCTCGCTGGTCGCGGGATACTTGTGCTCGCCGAGCATCTTCCCGGCCTCCCCGAGCATGTCCTCGACGCTCTCGGTTCGCTCGTGTTGGCGCTCGCGGGCACGTCGCTGTTCGCGCTCGGCGTCGGGTTCTTCGGCCATGTCTCTGGATAGGGTCGTGATATCCGTAACCCTGCTGGCTATCGCACTACGCTATTTCTCCACGTCCAGCAGGGCCACGCGCTCGCGCACGAGGTCGGCGAGGCTGGCGTCGGTCGCTTCGAGTTCGGCCTCGCTCACGTCGAAGAACTCCTCGACTTTCTCGCGGTCGATACGGGCGGGCGCGAGCGCGTCCACGGACGCGCTCGCGCCCGCCTCCGACACGTCCGCGCCTGCGTCCGCATCTACGGACGCGGACGCGAGCAGGTCGCGGACCGCTTCTGTCGCCGCCTGCTCGGCGGACTCGTCGCCTGCTGGCGAGTGGACGACGACGACTACGCGATTCTGCCCCTCGCCGACGCCCATCCGGAGTGCGCGGTTGATTTGCCTGCGTCCCGCGGCGTACAGCAGGATTTCGACCGCGCGCTCGCGGGCGACGTTCTCGCCGCGGTCGAAGGCGCGGTCGGCGCGCTCGACGGCCGCCCGGAGGTGGTCCGCGCCGAGGACGTAGTCGGCGTCGAACGCCTGTATCGCGCAGTCGAACTCGTCTTCGACGTCACCGACGCCGGCGAGGAAGTCGCCTAAGTCCTCGATTTCGGCGCGGCCTTCGACGAATCTCATCGATGCTCACCGGCGGGGTCGGTCCTCATTCGAAATCACCGAGGCTCTGCTGGCCGCTTCCGTCGTCTGCGCTCGCGGCCTCGACGTTGGCGTCGCCGTCCGCCTCGACGCCCTCCAGACTGGGGTCTTTGCGCCCCACGTTTTCGAGGATGGTTTCGGCGGTCTTTCGGCGGCCCCGGAGTGCACCGAGGACGACCGACTTGTCGGCGTTCCGGAGATCGGCGCGGGACTCGATACCCGCCTCGTAGAGGCGTCGGGCGCGCTTTCGGCCGACGTTCCTGACCCCGGCGAGGTCGAGCAGTTCCTCTTCGACGCCGTACTCGACCCGCTTTTTCGCCTCGCGGATGGCCGGACCGGAGTCTAAACCGAGTTCGCCAGCGAGTCGCTCGGCCGCGTTGAGCAACCACTCGGCGGTCTCGACCTTCCCGCGGATGTCGCCCGGGCCGACGCCGTAGCGTTCGGCCATGTCGTCCTCGTCCAGCTCGGAGGCCCAGTCTTCGAGCAGGCGGGCGGTCTTGAGCGCCGAGAGCCAGTCCTCGAAGGCGTTGTCCTCGAACTCCGAGGGCATCGACCCGAGGAACTCCGCCTCGCGCTCGTAGGCGAGTTCGGTGTACTCCTCGCGGTCGCCCGACCGCAGGTAGAGTTCGTACATGTCGGGAGTGCGCGAGACGAGGTGGAAGAGTCCGAGCGCGGTCGGCCGGTCGTCGGCGGCCCGGATGCCGTCGATGATTTCGGCCGCGCTCATCGGGTCGATGTAGAGTTGCGAGACCCGGTGGCCGAGTCCGGTGGCGCGGAGTCCGCCGTCCTCGCGTTCGAGGAACTCGTTGCGTTCGAGATATTCGAGGACGCTCTGGGTCACGGATTCGAGGCGTCCGGTCTCGTCGGTCTGGGTCGCGTAGAGGGTGCGTTCGAGGAACGAGACGAGTTCGTCCTCGGTGTCGGCGAATCCGGAGGCGACGGTGGCGAGGATGTGGGTCCGGAGCGCGGGTTCGGCGGCGAGTTTCGACCGGACCGGTTCGGGGTCGGCCCAGACGTAGCGGTCGAACAGTTCGTCCAACTCGTCGTGGCTGTTGGCGATGAGGACCGCCTCGCCGTAGGGGTCGAGACCGGGGCGGCCCGCGCGGCCGAACATCTGGTGGACCTCCAGTACGTCGAGCGGTTGCATGCCGCCGACGTCGCCGTCGTAGCGGCGCCAGTCCCGGACGATGACCCGTCGGGAGGGCGTGTTGACGCCCGCGGCGAGCGTCGGGGTCGCGGAGATGACCTTGACGAGTCGGTCGCGGAAGGCGTCTTCGACGAGTTCGCGACTCTCCGAGGAGAGTCCCGCGTGGTGGAACGCCGACCCCTTCTCGACGGCGTCGGCGAGGTCGTCGCTGGTCTGGGTGTCGCTGGCGTCCCGGATGTCGGCGGCGATGTCGCGGAGTTCGGTGCGCTCCTCGGACGTGAGGTAGTCGCGGGTCACGTCGCCGAGACGCCTCGCTGCGGCCTCGGCGTTACGCCGGGAGTTGACGAACACGAGCGAGGAACCGTCGTCGGTCAGGGTGTCCTCGACCAGCGAGGCGGTGGGTTTCTCGTTACCTCTCGAGATCTGCTTCTTCGACCCGTCGTCCAGGTGGAGGGCTTGCCCGTAGAGGACGCCCTTCTGGAGGTCGATGGGTCGCCACGTCGAGTCCACGAGGGTCGCGTCGAGCCACTCCGCTATCTCGTCGGCGTTGCCGACGGTCGCCGAGAGCGCGACGGTCTGGAGGTTCTCGTTGAGTTTCCGGAGTTTGGCGAGGGTGACCTCCAGCGTGGGACCGCGGTTCTTCGAGTCCACGAGGTGGACCTCGTCGGCGACCACGCAGGTCAGGTCGTCCACCCACTGGGCACCGTTCCGGACGAGCGAGTCCACCTTCTCGCTGGTGGCGACGATGATGTCCTTCTGGGCTAGCCAGTCGCCGTCGCTGTCGTAGTTGCCGGTCGAGACGCCCACGTCGATGCCGTACTGCTCGAACTCCTCGAACTCTGCCTTCTTCTCGCTGGCGAGCGCGCGCAGGGGAACGATGTAGAGGGCCTTCCCGCCGCGGGCGACGCTGGTGAGCATCGCCAACTCTGCGATGAGCGTCTTCCCGCTGGCGGTCGGGACGCTGGCGACCACGCTCTCGCCCTCGGCGACGCCGGCCTCGACGGCCTCGCCTTGCGGCGGATACAACTCCTCGATGCCCTGCTCGCGGAAGTGTTCGGGCACGCCCTCCGGCAGGTCGGCAACGTCGGAAATCTCGACGGTCACGCCGACCACCTCCACGGGGAGACGAAAGTAGTCATTACTCCGTCTTTGGCGCGTCTTCTGGTTTAAACTGTCGGGTCGGCACGTCGGTTCACGGTCTCGAAACCCCCGTTCAGTCCGCTCCGGTGTTTGGTCGGTCCGTCGTCGCGCCGTTACTAACTAAATATTGCTCAAGAAAATATAAAAAATGCAAATAGAATTACACAGTTTTGTCGCTCTAGCGGTAGACGACCAGCAGAAAAATCCGATTCGGGGTCGTGGACGCGACCGACTACGCGATTTCGTCGTACTGTTCGGAGAGTTTGTCGGCGGCCTCGCCGAGTTGTTCGCGCTCGAACTCGGTCAGGTCCCACTCGACGACTTCCTGCACGCCGCCCTCGCCGAGTTTGACGGGGACGCCGAGCGCAACGTCGTCGTGGCCGTATTCGCCTTCGAGTTTGATGGAACCGGGCAGGACCTCGCCGGTGTCTCGGACTACGGCCTCGACCATGTGGCCGACGCCCGTGGCGGGACCCCACTCGGTCGCGCCCTTCTTCTCGATGACGTTCATCGCGCTGGTCTTGAGTTCCTCCAGAATCTCGTCTTTCTCGTCGTCGGTGAACTCGGGGTCCTTGCCGTTGGCCCGGACCTTCGAGAAGACGGGAACCTGCGCGTCGCCGTGTTCGCCCAGAATCGTCGCCTCGACGTTCTGGACCGGTTCGTCGAAGCGCTGGCTCAGCACGTAGCGGAACCGCGCGGAGTCGAGGCGACCGCCGAAGCCGATGACCTTCTCGCGGGCCCGGTCGCCGGTCTCGTAGAGGTGGCGGTTCAGCAGGTCCACCGGGTTCGAGGTCGTGATGGTCACGAAGTCCTCGTTGTACTCGGCGATGGAGGAACCGATGTCCTCCATGATGGGCGCGTTGTCGCCCGCGAGGTCGATGCGGGTCTGGCCGGGTTGGCGCGGGATTCCGGCCGTGATGACGACCACGTCGGAGCCTTCGGTCGCCTCGTAGTCGCCCTGTCGAACCGTCGTGTTCGAGTCGTAGGCGGCCCCGTGGTTCACGTCGGCGGCCTGCCCGACGGTGTCCTCTTCTTTGTCCGGGATGTCTACGAGTACCAGTTCGTCCGCGATGTCCCGAAGCGCGATGTTGTACGCCGCCGCGGCCCCGACAGTTCCGGCCGCGCCGACCACGCTGATTTTCGTCATACCACGTAAAACGCCGCCCGCTACTCGGTTAAGGGCTTCGGAACCGCCGAAAAACCGCGTCTCGGGTCGTCGTGCGACGTTTCCGGATTCGACTATCGTCGTACCCTTCGACTCCACACTGTCGAGGGAGTTCCGGCGCGCCGGGCGCGACGAAGTTGCGTAAGCCGGAAGACGCTGGCGTTCCTCTTTGGGCACATGAGTAGCGACGACTCCGGATTCGACAAGGAGGCCGAGCGCGAGAAACTCCGGGAGAAGTACGGCGACGAGGAGGACGACCGGGAGAACACTCGCCGGATGAGCGAACTCCTCCTTCAGGGCGCGACGATGACGGGCAAGCACTGCGACAACTGCGGCGACCCCATCTTCCGATACGACGGACAGGAGTTCTGCCCGACCTGCCAGCACGAGGCTCGAGCGCAGGCCCAGAGCCAGAACGGCGAACCCGGCGACCAGTCCCAGCAAGCCGCCGGGACCGACGAGACCGGGGAGCGGGCAGCGGCCGACGCCGACCGAGATGTCGACGCCGACGAATCCGAGTCGGCCGACGGTTCCCCGGAGACCGACGACGAACCCCGCGTCGAGATCGACGACGTTCGGGTCGCCGACCGTCACGCCGACCGGTCGAACGTGCGCCGACCGCCGTCCCAGACCGACAGCGGCCGACGTGACGACTCTCGGCGCGGTTCGCACGACCGCGCTGGTCGACACGCGCACGACCACGCCGGCCACGACCATGGTACCCACGACCGCGCGCGAGGCCGCGAACGCGCGGGTTCGGGGGGCGAACGCGGACGCGACACGGGCGAACGAACCGGCGACGCCAAACTCGGTGCCGCCCGCGATGCACTCGTCCGGAAGCTAACCGACCTCGCGCGAGAGGCCGAGGCCACCGACGACGTGGCACGCGCCCGCGACCTGCTCGCGGCCACGCGCGAGGCCGCCGAAGCCCTCGCCGCGCTCGACCGGGCAAACCGTTAACGGGTTCCCGGCCAATGCTCCTGCATGGAAGTTCTTGTTCCGATCGACGGCTCCGAATGTAGCTTCCGCGCGCTCGACTTCGCCATCGACTTCGCCCGGCAGTTCGAGGCGTCGCTTCACGTCGTTCACATCACGGACGCCGAAACCGACGCGACCGACGACATCCTGGAACGCGCCCGCGAGCGACTCCGCGAAGACGGTATCGCCGGCGAACCCGAGATATCGACCGACGTAGACCTCTCGTTCCGGCCCGCCGACCGGGTCGGCGAGGACATCCTCGAACTCGTCGCCGAACGCGGTTACGACCACGTCGTCATGGGTCACCACGGGAGCGGCACCGTAGACCGGGTGATTCTGGGAAGCGCCGCACACACTGTCGTCGAAGAAGAGGTCGTGCCGGTGACTATTGTTCCGTAGAACTCGTCGGCGGAGTCCCGGAACGCGGCGGTAGCACTGTCGGACCAGCGGTGGATTCGGTTCGTATTCGGGCGAACAGGAGTTCGATGTCGGGGAGTTCGCGGCGCTCCTCGGGAATCTCGTGCTGAGGTTCCCCGTACAGCGTCTGCTCGTCGCGCTCCGACTCGACTTCGTGACACGGCTCGCCGTACAAGGTTCTCTCGTCACGGGTTTCGTCGGTCCCTCGACTCGAACCCCCGTAGAGCGAACTCGCACTTCCCGTCGTGTCCTCGGTGGAAGGCTGTTCGTATTTCATTTACTCGGTATCTACTCAATCATTCTTCATCGGCTTAAGTCGATGAGGCTGTTCGACCGAGTTTCGCCAGCAAACGCAGTATTACACCGTTCCTATTCCGTGGTAAGTGATGGTTTCGCACGCCGGAACGCTCGAAACGCAACGAGGTAACGTCGGCTTTTACCGCATCGTTCACGATCGTTTACAACCGAGTGGTACCACTACCGGTCGTACTCGCTGCCTACCACGTCGCGGATGCGTTCGGCGGTCACTTCACCGACCCCTTGAACGTCTATCAGGTCCTCTTTTCGAGCCGTCATCACCGCCTCGACGGTCCTGAACTCCTCCAAGAGCGACCGGGCGGTCACGGGTCCGACGTCGGCGATGGAGGAGACGACGTACTCCTGCTGTTCGGCCAGCGTCTTGCTCGCTTTCTCGCCGTGGACCGACACCTCGCGGTCGTCGCTCTCCTGTTCGCGGGTGGCGATGACCTCCAGCATGTCGGCGGTGTCGTCTTCGTCGTCGGTTCGGAGGACGCTCGCTCCGAAATCGACCGCTAACGACGCCAAGGCCCCTCGGACCGCGTTGGGGTGGACGTTGCGCTCCTCGTAGAGTCCCTCGCCCTCCAGAACCAGGACCGGCCGGGCGTAGTGGCGAGTCGCGTCGCCCAACTGCTCGAACATCGACCGGTCGCCGCCGGTCAGAGTGTCGAGGAAGTCGCCGACCGACTTGCGCTCTACCACCACGCGGTCGCTCAGCACGTAGTCGCCGACCGAGAGGGTTTCGAGGCGGGTCTCGATTCCCTCGCGGGTCGAGAGGTCCCGCGCGATGGTCGAGTCGAGTTCGCGCTGGTCGGCCACGATTTCGACCGTCTCGTCGTCGGGTTCCGCGGTGGCGACGACGCCCTCGTCGGAGTCCGCCGTCGCTTGCTCGTCGGTTGCATCGTTCCTTTCACTCGTTTCGTTGGTTGCATCGCTCCCGTCACCCGTTTCGTCCGTCGTGTCGAACTCCTGCAAGCCGGGTTCTACGTCGCTCTCCGTGTCACCGTCTCCCGAGTCGCCGGGCGTACCGAAGTCGCCGAGTTGGCGCTGGGAGTCGTCCAGTTCCTCTTCGACCTCGTCGGCGACGCCCTTCAGTTTCCGCAACTCGTCCTCCATCTCGTTCTCGCGGCGCTTGGAGATCCAGAAGTAGGCCTCGTCGCGGGTGTCCTCGGCCAGCAAGACCGTGACCCGGCCCTTGGCCTGTCGGCCGGTTCGACCCTTGCGCTGGATGGACCGAATCGCGGTCGGCACGGGTTCGTAGAACATCACGAGGTCCACCTCAGGGACGTCGAGTCCCTCTTCGGCCACGGAGGTCGAGATGAGCACCTCGAACTCGTTCGCCTTGAACTGGTCCAGGACCTCCTGTTGCTGTTTCTGGGTCATCCCGTCGCTACCTTCCTTGTCGCCCTGTCCGACGAACCGCTGGGTGTCGAAGTGCTCGCCCAAAAACTCGGTCAGAGCCTCGGCGGTGTCGCGGGACTCGGTGAAGACGATGACGCGCTCGCCGTTTTCGATGCCGAGCGTCTCGGCGATGCGCATCCGGGCACGGGAGTACTTCGGGTGGAGACCGTCGTACTCCTCGGCCCTCCGCATCGCTTCCTTCACTTTGGGTTCCGAGACGAACCGCTGGCTCGCCTTCGACGCACCCGAGGACTTGGCGGCGTTGCGCTGTCGCTCGAAGTACCGTCGGAGCGCCTCGACGCTCTGGGTCTCGACGTAGGTCACGGCTGTCCGGAGCTTTCGGATTTCGGCGAGCGCCGACATTCCCTTGTACCCCTCCGACTGGTCGTTGTCGATGAGTTGCTGGAGTTCCGCCCGCATCTTCTTGATGTCGGTCTCCGAGAGGTCGGCGCTGGTCTTGCGGGTGATGCCGAGTTCCTTCAGTTTCTCCAGTCGGTCCTCGACGACTTCGTTGAGCGCGTCCCGAATCTCCAGCACGTCGTCGGGTAACTCCACGCGCTCCCACTCCACGTCGGTGTCGTGGGTGTAGTCGTCCACGTCGCTGTCCTCCTCGGTCATCACTTCCACGTTGTCGATGCCGAGGTTCTCGCAGACCTCCAGAATCTCCTCCTCGTCGCCGCCCGGTGACGCACTCATCCCGGTGACGAGGGGTTCCTTCGCGTCCTGGTGGTAGCGCTCGGCGATGTAGTTGTAGGCGTAGTCGCCGGTCGCGCGGTGGCACTCGTCGAAGGTGACGTGGGTGACGGGTCCGAGGTCGATTCGGCTTCCGACGAGGTCGTTCTCCACGACCTGCGGGGTAGCGATGACGACCTGCGCACTCTTCCAGAGTTCCGTCCGGTCGTCGGGCGACACCTCGCCCGTGAACACGACGATGTCGTCGTCGGGTATCTCGAGGGCCTCCCGGTAGAAGTCGGCGTGCTGCTGGACGAGGGGTTTCGTGGGCGCGAGCAACAGGCTCTTGCCGCCCACGTCCGACAGTCGTTCGGCGGTCACCAGCAGACTCACGGTCGTCTTCCCCAGTCCGGTCGGTAGGCAGACCAGGGTGTTGCGGTCCTTGGCCGACCCCGCGAGTTGCAACTGGTACATCCGGCGCTCGATGAACGCCGGGACGAGGAGTTCGTGGTCTACGTACTGCTGGTCCCCGGTCGTCGCCATTCACACCGGGATTGGTCGCCAAGTGATTAAAGGGTTCGCGTTGCAGGGTGAAAGTGAAGCAGTTCGGACAGTATCGGGCGTAATCCGACCGGAGACGTAGATTCCGGTCTCCCTTTCTCCCGTTTGGTTCGAGGTCGAACGATTACGGCGTCGATAACGTTCGACTGTATCGGTGCGACGATGCTCGTTTGGAATGCCGAACGTGCCGCCGTGCGCACGCTCGTTTGATTTGAATATAATAAGATTATACACCAGTAACTATGTGTATATAATCGATAAAACTGCTATACTACTTTAAAATATTAAGATAAAGACGTAAATAGTTTATGTATGGGAGAATCAGAATCGGATGGTGTTATCAGATGGCATACCCCCATAGTCCGTTGGTGGCGTTTCTCGTAGGTATCGCTACGGTGATTCTGTTACTGGTCTACCTCGATTTACCAGCGGTGTTCGGACTGATCATCGCGTCGCTGGTCGTCGGGTTGGTCGCTCCGGATATCGCCGCCGGAGACATCGCTTCGAAGATGGCCACGGCGTTCGGCGACGGGATGGCAGGTATCGGTATCCCGATCCTGATGGCGGCCGTCATCGGCAAGTCGATGATGGAGAGTGGGGCCGCCGAACGCGTCGTCCGTAGTTTCACGAACGTGATAGGACGGGACAACGCCGACTACGCGCTTTGGGGAAGTAGTTCGGTTCTCGCAGTCCCGGTGTTCTTCGACAACGTGTTCTACCTGATGGCACCGCTCGCACGCTCGATGCGGAGTCGAGTCGGGAGCAACTACTCGCTTTACATCGTCGTCGTGGGTGCTGGTGCGGCGACGACCCACGTGTTCGTCCCGCCGACGCCGGGTCCGCTGGCGGTGGCTAACGAGATTCCCGGCGCTCGACTTGGCCTGACCATACTCATCGGGCTAGCCGTCGCTATCCCCTCGGCGCTCGTCGCTGGCATCGCCTACGGCCGATGGATCAACGAACGGATAGACATCCCGCTACGCGACGCTATGGGAACCGACGAGGAGGAACTGGCCGAAGTCGCCGACCGGTCGGCGGATCAGTTGCCGACCATGTTCGAGGCGCTTCTCCCTATCCTCCTCGCAGTCGCCCTCGTTACGTCGAATACCTTCGTGAACAACATCGTCGGCGAGAACTCCGCGTTCGGACCCGTCACGCGGTTCATCGGTGACCCCAACGTCGCGCTGACGGTCGCCGCACTGGCGGCCGCGTACACGTTCTTCCGACATAGCGACCTCACCTCGAACGAGTGGACGGACGAACTCATCGAGGCGCTCAAAAACGGCGGCCACATCGCGGCTATCACCGCGCTGGGTGGCGCGTTCGGCGTGATGCTCGCGTCCGCCGGAATCGGCGATTACATCGCAAACGGTCTCAAGGAAATCGGCATCGGTTTGCTGTTGACCGCGTGGCTCATCGCGGCCGCAGTGCGGATCGCACAGGGTTCGGCCACCGTCGCGATGCTGACCACCGCCGGTATCATGGCACCGCTGACGAGTGGACTCTCCGTCAACCCGGCGTACCTCGTGATGGCCATCGGCGCGGGCGGGAACATCTTCTCGTGGTACCCCGATAGCGGATTCTGGTTGGTGAAGGAAATCTGTGGACTGACCCAGAGGGAGACGCTCATGACGTGGACGGTGCTGACGACGATAATATCCGTCGTGGGCCTCACGGTCGTTCTCGCTCTCTCGACGCTGTTCCCGCTGGCCTGAGTCGTCGGGCCTCTTTCCGAGTGCCACCGGGGACCGACGCTCCCCGTTTCAGACCACTGTCGGTAGATACTGCAGCGCGAGGTACATCACGACGGCCGACCCGACCGGAATCGTGAGGTTGTCGTCGATGACGTAGCCCGCGATGATGGGTTTCATCCCGTCGGCGAGCGTGGCGGCCAGCGAACCGAGCGCGGCAGTCACCAGCGGGAGCCCCGACAGACTGGTGATGAGTAGGCAGACGCCGAACGTGAGCAGGAGTGTGTGGGTCGCCTTCACGCCCAACTCGCCCGACCCGGCGAGTCCGCTGATGGGGTCGGCGATGGTGAGCATCAACATCGCGGGAATCGCTATGCGAGGCTCGAATGCCAGCGCCGCCGCGGTCATGCCGAACATGTAGAGCGCGTAGCCAGCGAGGTTGTCCTGTTCGTACTCCCGGGTGAGTTCGTCGAAGATTCGCCAGTCGAGTCCGACGAACAGCCGAATCACTTCCAGAACCAGCGCGCCGACCGAACTGACGACGAGCAAGAGTCGCAACTGGTCGTACGAGGCGAGGCCGAGCAGGTACAGCGCCGGATATCCCGTCCCCGAAACGTGGACGAGTCGGCGCTTTACCTCGCTGTGGAGTGACACGGTTACTGTTCTGGGGCGGCGGCGTCCAGTTCCGCGAAGGTGGTCTCGCCCTCGCGCAGGTCCGCGAGCAGGTCCGGCAGGTCTTCGGTGGGGACCCGAACTTGCTCGGTCGAGTCGCGCTCTCGAAGGGTCACGGTGTCGGCGGTCTCGTCGTCGACCGTGACGCAGAACGGCGTGCCGACCTCGTCCTGCCGACGGTAGCGTCGGCCGATACTGCCCGAGTCGTCGTAGGTCACGTCGAAGCCCTCGGCCCGGAGGTCGTCGGCGATTCCGCGGGCGCGGTCGTCCATGCCCTCCTTGTTCACCAGCGGGAAGACGCCGACGAACGTGGGTGCGACTTCGGGTTCGAGCGAGAGATAGCTCCGCTCTTCGCCCTCGACGACGTCGTCCTCGTAGGCGTGGTCGAGGACCGTGTAGATGACTCGGTCGATGCCGATGGAGGGTTCCACGACGTGGGGCATGATGTGTTCGCCCGTCTCCTTGACCTCCTCGACGCCGAACCCGGTCTTCTCGGTCGGGATGGTGCGTTCCTCACCTTCGACCTCGACGGTCACTTCGTCGCCCTCGAACGCGGCGCGGTCGCGCTCGGCCAGTTTTTCGAGTTCGGCGGCTACGTCGCCGGCCTCGCCACCGAACTCGGGACCGAGGTAGCTCATGTCGGGGTCCACCGTGGCGCGCTCGACGACTTTCGGTTCGTCGTACTGCTTGAAGACGGTGAAGTCGTCGTCGGAGTACTCGTCGTGCTTGCTCAGGTCGTAGTCGCTCCGGTAGGCGTAGCCCGTAATCTCTATCCAGTCGCCGTCCACTTCGCTCTCGGCGTCCCAGCAGTCGGCGGCGTAGTGGGCGAGTTCGCCCGAGAGGTGCTGGCGGAACCGGAACCGGTCCATGTCCACGCCGATGGACTCGTACCACTGCTTGCCGACGCCCAGATAGTAGGCGACCCACTCGTGGACCAGACCCTCTTCGACCGCCTCCGCGACGGTCCTGTAGACGTACTCGCCGTCCTCTTTCTCCTGTTCCTCTGCGGGGTAGAGTTTGAGCTCCACGTCGGCGACTCGCTCTATGTCGGGTTCGTCCTCGGTCGGGTCGATGAAGTGTTCCAACTCGGCCTGCGTGAACTCCCGAACCCGGACGATGGACTTCCGGGGGCTGATCTCGTTCCGGTAGGCCTTGCCGATCTGGGTGATGCCGAACGGGAGCTGATTCCGGGCGTACTCGGCCAATTGGGGGAACTCCACGAAGATGCCCTGTGCGGTCTCGGGCCGGAGGTAACCCGGCGACGAACTACCGGGGCCGATGTTGGTCTCGAACATAAGGTTGAAGTCCTCGACCGAGACGCCGCCGAGTTCAGTCCCGCAGTTGGGACACTTCAGGTCGTGTTCGGCGATGAGGTCTTCGACCTCCTCGATGGGGATGCTCTCGGCCTCCTCGATGTCGGTGTTGTCCTCGACGAGGTGGTCGGCGCGGTGGCTCTCGCCGCACTCGGGGCACTCCACGAGCATGTCGTCGAAGGTGTCGAGGTGGCCCGACGCCTCGAAGACGGGTTCGGGCATCACGGTCGGAGCGTCGATTTCGCGGTGGCCCTCTCGAACCTGGAACCGCTCGCGCCACGAGTTCTCGACGTTCTGCTTGAGGGTCGCGCCCTGCGGACCGTAGGTGTAGAAGCCCGAGACACCGCCGTACGCGCCCGCCGACTGGAAGAAGTAGCCTCGACGCTTGGCGAGTTCCACGAGGTCGGTACTGGTCATCGAATCGCCTCCAGCAGGTTGATGTCTCGAACGACACCGACGAGTTCGTGGCCGCTCATCAGCGGAATCTGCTCGATATCGTTACTGAGCATCGTCTGTGCCGCTTGCTTGGCGGACTTCTCGCGCGAAACGGTCACGACGTCGTCGGTCATGAACTCGCGGACCGGCGCGGCCGGAATCTCGACGTTCCGGGTCGGCAGGTAGCGCTTCCCGATGGCCTTGATGGACTCCCACTTCCAGTCGTCGTCCTCGTCGGCGATGGAGTCGCCGGTGTCGTCCTCACCTTCGACCACGCGGGCGACTTCGATGATGTCTACCTCGGTCAGCATGCCGTCCATCTCACCCTCTTCGTCGAGGACCACGGCGTAGGGGAGATTCGCGTAGTAGAGTTCGCGCTCGGCGACCGTCAGCGGTACGTCGACGTAGGTGGTGTTCACGTCGCGCGAGGCGATGTCACCGACCGTCGCGTCGCCGTCGACGTCTCCGTCGGCGATGGTCCGAACGACGTCGGTGACGGTGACGATACCCTCCAACTCGCCGTCCACGACCGGTACGCGGCGTGTGCCTTCGTCGACCATCAGGGCCGCAACGTCTTCGATAGTGGTGTCCTGCGTGGTGGTCGGCACCTCGCGCATCAGCATGGCGAGTTGGTCCTCGTCGGGGTTCTCGATGAGGTCGTCCCGCGAGATGAGACCGCGGAACTCCTCGGTGCCGTCGGTGTTCTTGACCACGGGAACGGACGAGAACGACCGCTCCTGCAGGTACTGTAGTACGTCGTCGCGGGTGCCCGGAAGCTCTACGGTCACGACCTCCGAGCGGGGCGTCATGGCTTCGCCGACTTTCATATTCGCGCGATACGTGTTGGGGCGTCTTGTAGTCTACGAACGGGCATCGGCTTTTCGCCGGATTTCGACCCCGGTTTCGGTGTATTCTGCCGACCACGGGGCATTCACGGCGAGCGAACCGCGCGAAGTCTGCGAGAATGGACGTGACCGCAGACCCGTCGGAGCGTGCCTCCGACTCCTCCTGTTACTCCGTTCTACGTCGCACTGCCGTCTCAGTCGAGGAGACGCCGCAGAAAAGCGACCGACTACTCCGACTCCGCTTCGTCGTCCAGCACGTCGTCGAACTCCACCTGGTAGCCCGTGTACTTGTGCGGTTCCGGGAAGAACTTCTCCACGTCGTCGTGGCGGAACGACCCGAGGTGGGTCTTGTCAAGCTTCTGAACGTGAGTGAACATCTCGTCTTCCTTCAGCGCGGTCTTGACCAGTCCGGGCGCGTGGCGCATCTCGAAGTTACCCGCGATGAGGATGGCCGTCTCCGACTCGGGGTCGAGCAGTTGGGTCAGCATGAAGATGCGACCCTGCATCTCGTTGCGGAACACCCGATACTGAGGGAACTTGCCGGTCTCGACCGCCTCCTCGAACGGTTCGGACTTGTTGTCGGGGATGACGTGGACGAACCCCCAGCGGTCCGTCGCACCCACGTCGGGGTTCGTCGGCGCGGTGTGTCCCGCACCGATGGCTACGACCTCCCAGCCGTCTTCTTCGAGTTCCTCCTCCATCGCCTTCATGTCGTCGAGGGTGCGTTGCCACGCACCCTTGTGGACCTCGGCACTCGCGGCTATCTGCTCGGCGTAATCGGGTTCGTCGTCCCCGTCCCCAGTCTTTGGCATGTGTACGTCTGACGGTCTTCTTATGGTAAAACCTGTTGTTTAGTTGCGAACGAATCGAAACGAGGCCCGAACCACCGCCGAGCGACGGCCCTCTCGGCCGATTGCGATTCTCGGTTACTACGTCGTCGCACAGACGGCGGACGGTGCCAGTGTACGTAATATAATATATTTATAACGAAAGAATATGGTCGTCAGACTTTGATATATATTGATCAAACACAGAAGTATGATTCCATCGCCGATACGACGAACGTCGTTTAGACGCTACGCCGCGACGCCGAACACCGTCTCCATCACGAACGACCACGCGAGCGTCGCCAGACTGGCGACGAACATCTTGACCGCTATCGAGAGACGTTCGTTCGGTGGGAGCGAGTACCACGGGAGCGGTGGAATTCGCTGGACGGCCGCCTGAAATCGGGTCTCGTCGCGTCCGCCGACGACCGTCCCCTTCGGTTCGTTCTTGGTCACCCTGACCTTGCCGTCCTCGGTCTGCTCGGTGTCCCACGGCGGGTCCGGCCGCATCTGGAACGTCGCGTAGCCGAACAGCAGGAGGCCGACGACGAACATCACGAACTTCGCAGTCACGAGACCGCCGCCGACCGCGAGACCGACCAGCGTGCCCACGACGAACACGAGTGCGGCGACTGCGAGCGCGTACACGACAGCGTCGAGAAGCTGACGCGCGCGCCGCGAGAGCGTTGACGTATCGGTCATCTCCGAGGACGTGGACGACGACATCTACCGCTCGGTGTACGGGACGAACTCGTCGGGTTCTGTGTACTCCGACATGTGTCGGTGACAGTGGCTGAGCCGTCCGGTCTCGCTGACGACGTGGTCGTCGGGCTTTTCGGTGTCACAGATGCTTCCGAACTCCTCGCGGAGGACCGTACGGGCCTGGGACTCGTCGTTTTCCTCGACGTACTTGGCCGCGCGGTCGACGTACTCCTCGACTTCGCGCGAGAGGTCGAAGTCGCCGAACAGTTCCCGCTTAATTTCGTCGATGTCGGAGAACCGCGTCTCCATCCCGAGCATCTCCTTGGCCTGCTCGGTCAGCGACTTCTCGGCGCGTGACCGTTCTCGAAGCACCTCGCGGAACACCTCGATGGCGACCCACACGTCGGGGTCCATGTCCTGGTACTTGTCCGGCCGAATCTTCATCGGGCACCGCGTCGTGAACGGACACCCCGTCGGCGGGTCGCGCGGACTCGGCGGCGTCCCACGCAGGGTGATGCGCTCCTTGTCGGACGTGGGGTCGGGTTCCGGAATCGCCGACAGCAGCGAGTGAGTGTAGGGGTTCTTGGGGTCCTCGAACAACTCGTCGGTCTCGCCCAGTTCCATGACGTTGCCGAGATACATCACGGCCACGCGGTCGCAGATGTGGCGGACCACGCTCAGGTCGTGGGCGATGAACAGGTAGGTCAGGCCGAACTCGTCCTGCAGGTCTTCGAGCAGGTTGAGAATCTGGGCCTGCACCGACACGTCGAGCGCCGAGACGGGCTCGTCCAGCACGACGAACTCGGGTTCGAGTGCCAGTGCGCGGGCGATACCGATGCGCTGGCGCTGACCGCCCGAGAACTGGTGGGGATACCGGTAGTAGTGTTCCGGCTGAAGGCCGACCACGTCGAGGAGTTCGCGCACGCGCTCGCGGCGCTCCTGCGGCGTGTTCCAGTCGTGAACGTCCAGCGGCTCCCGGACGATTTCGCCGATGGTCATCCGGTCGTTGAGGCTGGACTCGGGGTCCTGAAACACCATCTGGCTGTTGCGCCGCCAGTCTTTCAGCTCCGACCCCGAGAGTTGGGTAACGTCGGTGCCGTCGAACAGCACTTCCCCGGAGGTGGCGCTTTCGAGTTGGATGAGCGTCCGGCCGAGCGTCGTCTTCCCGCATCCGGACTCGCCGACCAGACCCAGCGTCTCGCCGCGCTTGATTTCGAAGTTTACGCCATCGACTGCTTTCACCGGATTCGACTCGACGATGCCGCCCTCGTCGTAGTAGGTCTTGAGGTCGTTGACCTCTACGAGCGTCTCGCCCGCGGCGACGCTGACGGACTCCTGTTGAATTTGCTCACTCATCGTTCACTCACCTCTCGCTGACTCTCGCGCTGTTCGTGTAACTCGACCGCCTCCCGCTGGGACTCGTCTTCTGGATACAGCAGACAGGCCGCGGTGTGGTCCTGCGAGTCGCTGTCGACTGCCACCGACGCCGGGTGGACCCGCGTACAGTCCTCGAACGCCTTCGGACACCGAGGCTCGAACCGACAGTAGCCCGCGGGTTCGTTCGGCGTCGGCACGTCGCCTTCGATGGTCTGGAGTCGGTCGGCGTCGGGTTGGTTGCCCGGAATCGACCGAAGAAGCCCCTGCGTATAGGGATGCCGGGGGTTTCCGAACAGCTCCTCGACCGGCGCGC
Organism: Halorussus salinisoli; assembly: GCA_005239435.1. GTDB lineage: Archaea > Halobacteriota > Halobacteria > Halobacteriales > Haladaptataceae > Halorussus > Halorussus salinisoli. The sequence goes on from SZNP01000001.1 coordinate 47,056, forward strand.
TCTCGACGATTTCGCCCGCGTACATCACGTTCACGCGGTCCGAAACCTCCGCGATGACACCCATGTCGTGGGTGATGAACATGATGGCGAGACCTCGCTCCTCCTGTAGCTCCTGGAGGAGTTCGAGAATCTGGGCCTGAATCGTCACGTCGAGCGCGGTCGTCGGCTCGTCACAGATGAGCAGTTCCGGGTCGCAGGCCAGTGCCATGGCGATGACTGCCCGCTGGCGCATCCCGCCCGAGAACTCGTGGGGGTACTCTTTGACCCGCCGAGACGCGTCGGGAATCCCGACGGCTTCGAGCAGGTTGATGGCCTCTTCGGTGGCCTCCGCGCCGTGCAGGTTCTGATGAAGCCGGAGCGCCTCCTTGATCTGGTTGCCCACCGTGTAGACGGGGTTGAGCGACGTCAACGGGTCCTGGAACACCATCGCGATGTCGCTCCCTCGGAGGTTCCGGTACTCCTTCTCGGTCTTCTGCGTGAGGTCTTCGCCGCGGAACTTGATGCGACTCCCCTCCAGCACGCGGCCGGGCGAGTCGACGAGTCCCATGATGGACCGGGCGGTGACGCTCTTGCCCGACCCACTCTCCCCGACGATGCCGACGGTTTCGCCGCGTCGGATGTCGAAGTTCACGCCGTCGACGGCCCGGATGACCTCCTTGTCCGTGAAGAAGGCGGTCTGGAGGTTCTGAACCGACAGCAGGGGTTCGTCCTCGCTCCGAACTGCGGAAGTCTCTCGCTGTGCCATCAGGCACCACCTCCGCTGGCCGCGGCGACTTCAGCGTCGCCTTCGCCGCTATTGCTCTGCGGGTCGATGGCGTCGCGGATGCCGTCGCCCAGCGCGTTGAACGCGGTCACGACCAGCACGATTAGTACGCCGGGGATGAACGAGATGTGCCACGACGACGTGGTGACGTACGACTGGCCGATGTTGACCGCTCGGCCCCACTCGGGCGTCGGCGGGTTGATACCCAGTCCGAGGAACGACAGGCCAGCGACCGCGATGATGATACCACCGAGGCTCATCGAGGCGTACACCAGCAGATAGCCGAGGATGTACGGTGCCATGTGCTTCCGCATCGTGACGTGTGGTCGCTGTCCGAAACTTTTTGCGGCGTCGATCCACTCCTGCTCGGCGACCTGCATCGCCGGTCCACGGACCGACCGCCACAGGAACGGCCACCCGGTTCCCGCGAAGATGACCGCCAACAGGAAGCCGCCGCTGTAGATTTCGGCTAGCCACGTTCCGCTCAGGACGACAGACAGGAGCATCACGAAGAGGAGTCTGGGCAAGGACATTATCGAGTCACCCACGATGACGACAGCGAGGTCTACCAGCCCCTTGTAGTACGCCGTCAACAGCGCGAACGCCGCCGCGATGAAACTGCTCACGCCGATGGAGACGAGACCGATGAACAGCGATATCCTGGCTCCCGCGGCCATGAAGGTGAACATGTCTTTCCCGGTCGGTAACGTCCCGAAGGGGTGCCACCGCCCGTACTCGTCGTAGGTCATCGGTCCCACGTTCCGGTCGGGCGTCCCCTGCGAGCGCGACCCGAGGTTGGCGGCCCCGACGGTGATGTTCTCCAGTTGGCCGTCGTCGTTGTAGTACTCGATGTGGTGCGAATACGGGTTGGAGATGGTGCGGTCGACCGTCGTCGGCCCGAGCGCCGGAGCGAACATCGCCATCACGACGAACGCGAACACGATGACAGCGCCGAACTGACCCCAGCGGTGACCGCGGAGTCGGTCGACCATGTCGTCGCGCGGCGTCCAGTCGGCGTACCGGTAGTGCTCTCGGAAGACGAGGTAGCCCCGCCAGAGCCACACCATCCACACGAACGCGTAGGCGTAGATGAGTACGACTCGCAACGCCCACGCGTAGGCGGGCGCGAGGTTCATGAACGTCTCCTTCCAGACGCCGTCCGGCGTCTGATAGCCGTTGTTAGCGATGAGGTCGCGCGTGAGGAGCGTCGGTAACTCGATCGGCGAACCGACGAGACCGGTCAGGAAGTGGACAACTGCACCGGCTTCTAGCGCGAACAGGACCAGTGCGCCAGCCAACCATCCCAGTGCGGGACCGGGGTTCTCTTTGACACGCGTCGCGAGCGAAGCGTCCTCATGCTCTCTGTCTACGCTCATGTTAGGCACCTCCGTCGTAGCCGACTCGCGGGTCGATTATCGTGTACAGGAAGTCTTGCATTATGTTGATGAGCACGACGAGCAGGATGAAGATGAACATCAGCGACCCGACCAGCGGCATGTCGCCGTTCTTGACCGCCTGGAAGAACAGGTAGCCGATACCGCTGATGTCGAACACGGTCTCGACCAGCACCGACCCGCCGATGAGCAGGAACGCCTCGCCCGTGATGATGGGCACCAGCGGGATGAGCGCGTTCCGGAAGATGTGCTTCCAGACGAGCGACCGGGGCGGGACGCCCTTCGCTTTCGCCGTCTCGATGAAGTTGGAGTTTACGGTCTCTAGAACCGCAGTCCGGCCGATTCGCATCTCGTTACCCATCGACGCCGAACCGAGGACGATGGCGGCCGGTGCGATCTTCTTGAGCGCCTTCAAGAACCCGTCTACCGAGGTGAGGTCGCCGAGCGGCGGCGGTCCCGTCACGTTGGTGGCGTAGAGGAAGCTCTGCCAGTCGAAGCCGAAGAAGAACTTCTCGGACTGGGAGAGGACACTCATCAGGATGACCGCCAGCCAGAAGTTCGGCATCGCCCGCCAGACGATACCGCCGAACGACGCGATGTAGTCGCTGAACGTGTTCGGGTTCAGCCCGGCGTAGAAACCGAGCGGAATGCCGATGAAGATGGCGATGAGCACCGACCAGAATCCGAGCCAGATGGTCCGCGGCGCGTAACTGAGCACCAGCGAATAGACGCTCGTGTCCGGCTGGAGCACCCACGACTCGCCCAAGTCGAAGGTGAACATGTTGATCATATAGTCGATGTACTGCTGCCAAAGTGGTTGGTTCAGACCGAGCTGTCGTTTGATACTGTTGTACGCCTGTGGGTTCCCCTGTGGTCCCAGAATTGCAGATACCGGGTCGAGCGGTCCGGCGCGAATCACGAGGAACGTGATAGATGCTCCGAACAGTAACACCGGGACCGAAAGCAGTACCCGTTTTGCGAAGTATTGCCACCGGCTCACGGCGAACCACCGCCGTGACTGCGGCTACTTCGGCCGAATTGTACGTACCCAAACTGGACCGCGAACATACGTGATAAATTTGAGGGTCTTCTCATTATGTCTTGCGCTTTCCGGCACCAACCCCCGACTCCGGTCTACAGGCCTTCTACTGGCGATAAACGGGACTTGAGCGCAGTGCTATTTCGCCGTTACGTGTGAAAAGAATATGACGGTCGTGGCCGCTGCGTTCGACGCTCGCCGTCGTTACTTCCGGTCGCCGATTTCGACCTTGTTGTACATCTGGCGGCTGACGCCAGCACCGCCGAAGCGCGGGCAGTCGACCCAGTCGTACTTGAACCGCTCGTCCATGCGGTGGTAGGTCGGCAGGAAGCCGAGGTCCTCCCAGTTGGCCTCCTCGATCTCGACGTAGGCCTCGTTGCGAGCCTTCTCGGCCTCGTCGGTCGGAGCCGCGTTGTTCTCGACGGTCTTCCACGCTTCCTTCGCTCGCTCGGCCGCGTCGGTGCCCGACCAGTTGATGTAGGAGATGGGGGCATCCAGCGAGGTGTCGGTTTGCGGCGGGTTGAGAAGCTGCAGGAAGTTGTCCGGGGCGGGCCAGTCCATTACCCATCCGAGCGAGTACGCTTGGAGGTTCCCGTTACGACCGCGCTTGAGGAGGGTCGAGAACGGCGCTCGCTCGACGTTCATCTCGATGTGCGCGCTGGAGAGCTTGTCACGCAGAAGCTTGCCGAGTTCCGCCCACGTGTCGGACGACTCGTAGGCCGTGAAGGTGAACGAGGCCTTGTTGTCGGGACCGTAGCCAGCCTCCTCCATGACTTTCTTGGCCTCGCCGAGCTTGGCCTCGTTGTAGCCGTAGGGGTAGTTGTTCTTGGCGTGCTTCTCGTACTCGGGCGCACCGCCGGGGTAGATGGACGGCGGCGTGAAGTGGTACGAACTCTCGCCACGACCCTTGAACACCTTGTCGACGGCTTCCTGCTGGTTCAGGGCGTAGGCGGCCGCCTGACGGACCGGCTTCTCGACGGCGTCGGTGTTGAAGCCGATGTAGAACGCGTTGATGGTTGCGAATCCGGTGTAGTCCATCGTCGCGTCGCTCTTGGTCGGGCCGTACGTACCGACTTTCCGACCCACGTCGTCAGTCTCCTCGACGTTGACCTTGTTCGGGTTGTACTTGGCGGTCGGGAGCTGCTCGCCCGACACCATGTCGGCGTTCTGGTTGACGATACCGTAGTTGTAGATGGCGTCCGAACTGGACGAAATGTTCCAGTGGACACCGTCGATGTTCGCCACGCTACCGTGGTAGTCCTCGTACTTCGTGACCTTGGCTTCGGTGTTGCTCTGCCACTTGTCGAACTTGAAGGGACCCGCACCGATGGGGTTCTCGGTCGAGAACTTCTTGTGGCTCATTTCGCCCTCGTAGCCGTCGATGTCGCCGACGATTCCTTCGGGGACCGCGGCGAACGACGTGTACGCCAACATCTCCATCGTGGCGTGGAACGGCTCCGAAAGCTGCATCTCGATGGTGTAGTCGTCTACTGCTTCGACGGCCATCGAGCCGGACTTGTAGACCTCGGACTCCTCGCCGTCTTCCGTGACCGTCTCGGTCTCGTGTTCGACGCCGATGGACGAGAGGATGAAGTAGGCCCGCCGGGAGTTGCTGGAGGCCGCGAGGCGTTCCCACGAGTAGACGAAGTCCTGTGCCGTGACTTCGTCGCCGTTGTGGAACTTGACGCCTTCCTTGAGCTTGAGCGTGTAGGTCGTGAAGTCCTCGGAAATATCGTGACCTTTGGCGATCTGGTTTTCGATCTCGATGCTCCCGTTCGGGTAGTTCATCAGGCCGTCGAACACCTGCTGGATGACCGTACCACCAGCGGTGTCGGTCGACTTGACGGGGTCGAGCGTGCTTATCGTGGAGTTGATCAGCCGAAGAACGTTGGCGTCGTCGCTCGGCTTGTTGGTGTCGCCACCTTCGTCCGTCTGGTTGCCTTCGGTGGTCGTCGTCTGGTTACCGTCCCCACCGGTACAGCCAGCGAGGGCTACAGCCGATGCCGCACCGCCGGTCGCTTGCAGGAATCGACGGCGGCTGAGGTTGTCAGTATCTGTCATCCAACCGCCCATTGTAAAGCAGACCGGATAAACTTACCGTTTGTTACTTAGGGAAACCTCGGCTTACTACCTCGATTACCTCGTCTCTAGACGTATTTCGGCCGTTCTTTTCTCTTCCTCCGGCCACTCCCGCCGGAACGCCGGGGCTCTCCGGACCTGTTTCGGTCCATCTCGTACCAGAAATCTGGCAGTAACGCGGTGTGGTATCAAGTCTCACTATTTGAAGGCTTCGGTTTCTACCACGGGTCTGGCGTTTCGGAGCGTTTATTAACCCATGATACCACGTGTCACATATGGCCCCGAACACGGCCACTCCGTCGGAATCGGTCGCACAGCGCGAGGTTATGGCCTCGCTGGACGATGATGGTCGCACGGAGCGACTCATCATCGCGGACACGACGGCCGACGACGCGTGGCTTTCGGTCCCCGTATCCGGAAGCGTCGCCCTCCAGGACTGGCAGTAGCGGTCTCGAACCGCCCTCCGTTTTCCGGCACTGTCCGATACCGCTCCGGTAACGAGTCAATACTAAACCTTTTCCCGACGCTCTTCCTTCCACGATACATGAACTACCGGGAGGTCTCAGGGGACCGCGAGTTCGTAGCGAGACTCGGCCACGGCGAGGACTGGCGCACCGAAATCGAGTCCCTCGCCGCCGACGAGGACGTCGACGCGGCGTGGTTCGTCGCCATGGGTGCGGTACAGGACGCCACCGTCTGGTACTACGACCAGTCCGAACTGGAGTACCGCGAAGTCGAGTTCGACGAACCGCTCGAAGTCGCCGCCTGCGTCGGCAACGTCTCGTGGCTAGATGGCGACCGGTTCGCCCACACGCACGCCGTCCTCTCGCGCAAGAGCGGCCAGACGCTCGCGGGCCACCTCGACTCGGCGACCGTGTTCGCCGGGGAACTGTACATGCGAACGTTCGAGGAGGAACTCGAGCGCGAACACGACGAACCCACCGACCTCGACCTCTGGCTATAACATGCGGGCCGAGGACGAGGATTACTTCGAGGACTTAGAATCCGACCTCGACGACGCCTTCGAGGTGGCCCGCGAGGCCCGCGAGAACAGTGGCGACCCCAAGCCCGAAGTCGAGATTCCGGTCGCCAAGGACATGGCCGACCGGGTGGAGAACATCCTCGGCATCGACGGGGTGGCCGAGCGCGTCCGAGAGTTGGAAGGCGAGATGTCCCGCGAAGAGGCCGCCCTCGTTCTCGCCGAGGACTTCGCGGAGGGTCGGGTCGGCGACTACGAGAGCAAGGCCGGGAAGGTCGAAGGTGCGGTCCGGACCGCAGTGGCTCTCCTGACCGAGGGCGTGGTCGCCGCGCCCATCGAAGGTATCGACAAGGTGGAAGTGCTGGAGAACGACGACGGCACCGAGTTCGTCAACGTCTACTACGCCGGACCGATTCGGTCGGCCGGTGGTACCGCCCAGGCCCTGTCGGTCCTCGTGGCCGACTACACCCGTGCGCTCGTCGGGATGGCCGAGTACGAGGCCCGCGACGAAGAAGTCGAACGCTACGCCGAAGAGATAAATCTCTACGACAAGGAGACCGGCCTCCAGTACTCGCCCAAGGACAAGGAGACGAAGTTCATCGCCGAACACATCCCCATCATGCTCGACGGGGAATCGACCGGCGACGAGGAGGTGTCGGGCTTTCGAGACCTCGAACGGGTCGATACCAACAACCCTCGCGGCGGTATGTGTCTCGTCCTCGCGGAAGGTATCGCGCTCAAGGCTCCCAAGATACAGCGTTACACCCGGAATCTGGACGAGATCGACTGGCCGTGGTTGCAGGACCTCATCGACGGTACCATCGGGAAGGACGACGCCGACGAGGAAGACGCGGCCGACGACGCCGACGAGAGCGAAGAAGACGCGGCCGAGGAAGAAGCCGACGAGGACACTGAAGAGCCAGACGGCCCGCCTCGCGTCGACCCCGCGAAAAAGTTCCTCCGGGACCTCATCGCCGGACGCCCCGTCTTCGGGCACCCGAGCGAGTCCGGAGGCTTCCGCCTGCGCTACGGTCGAGCGCGGAATCACGGGTTCGCTACCGCGGGCGTCCACCCCGCGACGATGCATCTCGTGGACGACTTCCTCGCCACCGGGACCCAGATCAAGACCGAGCGTCCGGGGAAGGCCGCGGGCGTCGTGCCCGTGGACTCCATCGAGGGGCCGACCGTCCGCCTCGCAAACGGCGACGTGCGAAGAATCGACGACCCCGACGAGGCGCTCGAACTCCGGAACGGGGTCGAGAAGATTCTGGACCTCGGGGAGTACCTGGTCAACTACGGCGAGTTCGTGGAGAACAACCATCCCCTCGCGCCCGCCTCCTACACCGTCGAGTGGTGGGTGCAGGACTTCGAGGCCGCCGGGGCCGACGTGCAGGCGATGCGCGACTCGCCCAGCGTGGACCTGACCGACCCGAACCCCGACGAGGCGCTGACGTGGGCCACCGAGTACGACTGCCCGCTCCACCCCAAGTACACCTACCTCTGGCACGACCTCACCGTCGAACAGTTCGAGACGCTCGCCAAGACCGTCGCGGACGGTGAACTCGTCGGCGGAGACGGCGACGACGCGACGCTCGTCGTCGAGTTCGCCGAGGAGGCCGTTCGGACCGCGCTCGAATGCATCCTCGTCCCTCACACGCAGGACGACGACGAGATTCGAATTCCCGAGTGGCGACCGCTCGCGCGGTCGCTAGGCGTCGACGACGACCTGACCCGGACGTGGGACGACCTGTCGGCCGAGGCCCGCAACTGGGGCGAAGCCGAGGACGGCGACAACGCGCTCCGGGCAGTCAACGAGGTCGCGCCCTTCGAGGTCCGCGAGCGCGCTCCGACCCGCATCGGCAACCGGATGGGACGCCCGGAGAAGTCCGAGAGCCGGGAACTCTCGCCCGCGGTCCACACCCTCTTCCCCATCGGCGAGGCCGGCGGCAGTCAGCGCGACGTGGCCGCCGCCGCCAAGCACGCGCCCGACATGGAGAGCACGCCCGGCCTGGTCGATGCGCAGGTCGGTCGCCGGGAGTGCGAGGACTGCGGCGAACACAGTTTCAAGGCCGAGTGCCCGGAGTGCGGCGGCAACACCTTCGCGCACTTCGAGTGCCCCGACTGCGACTCGGTGGTCGAACTGGACGAGTCGGGCCGGGCGATTTGCGACAACTGCGAAGTCGAGGCCACGTCGGTCGAGTACCGGACCATCGACGTGAACGACGAGTTCCGGTCCGCACTGGAGTCGGTCGGCGAGCGCGAGAACGCCTTCGACACGCTCAAAGGCGTCAAAGGGCTGTCGTCGTCGTACAAGACGCCCGAACCCATCGAGAAGGGCGTCCTCCGGGCGAAACACGGCGTCTCGGCCTTCAAGGACGGGACGGTCCGGTACGACATGACCGACCTCCCGGTCACCAGCGTCCGACCGTCGGAACTCGACGTGTCGGCCGACCACTTCCGGTCGCTCGGCTACGAGGAGGACGTTCACGGCGACCCGCTCCGCCACGACGACCAACTGGTCGAACTCAAGGTGCAGGACGTCGTCCTCTCGGACGGCGCGGCTGAACACCTCCTGAAGACCGCCGACTTCGTGGACGACCTGCTGGAGCAGTACTACGGACTCGACCCGTTCTACGACCTGGACGAGCGCGACGAACTCGTCGGCGAACTCGTCTTCGGGATGGCTCCCCACACCTCCGCGGCGGTCGTGGGCCGAATCGTCGGCTTTACTTCGGCGGCCGTGGGTTACGCGCATCCGTACTTTCACGCCGCGAAACGGCGTAACTGCTTCCACCCAGAGACGAAGGTCTGGTACGAAGACGAGTCCGGCGAGTGGCACTACGACGAGATTCAGCAATTGGTCGAGGAGCGACTACAAGTCCCGCGAGAGGACGACTTCGGGACACTAGTAGAAGAGTTGGACGGTGACGTGTGGGTTCCGTCGGTTGACGAAGATGGCGAGGTCGTCCACAAGCCAATCGAAGCGGTCTCGAAGCATCCCGCACCCGACCACCTCGTAGAAATAGAAACGCGGAGCGGGCGAAAGATCACGGTTACCCCGGACCACTCCATGCGCAGTTGGACTTCGGGTGGCGTTGAGAAAATCGAAGCTCGGGAACTAGATGTTGGTGACCAGATTCCCTCCCCGAAAGAAGTCGAATTCGAGGGTGAGTACGATTCGATCGACCTTCTCGAAAAGTTCCTGAACCTCGACTGTATCTCCAACGAGGAACTGATGGTAAGAGCGCTCGGCGAGAAGAAAATTAAGGAACTCTTTGATTCCGCAACCGAAGATAAGGGGTACCTCAAGCCGGTCGCAGCGAAACTTGGTAAGAGCGATTCGTCAGTTTACAATTGGGTCAACCGAGACAGTGTCCCCGCCTCGGTGTTCATCGCACTACTCGGAAGAGAAGGAACTCTCGAAAAACTCCCACAGAATCTCGAACTCGGCATCCGACGTGACACTGCTTCGGTCAGCCGAAATCTGACCGTCGGACGAGATATCGCAAAAGTCCTCGGCTATTACGCTGCTGAAGGTTTCACTCGTTCCGAAGAGGGTGAGTTCTACCAAACTACGATCTGTACGCCGGACGAAGAGCCAAGAAGTCATATCATCGAAACTCTCGAAGACGAACTCTCTGTGACGCCCTACGAAGAGAACGAATGGAAGATTACGACTTCGAGTCGTCTCGTCACCTTACTCTTCAGGGAAATCCTTGATGCGGGCTGTTCTGCCGAGGACAAGCAGATTCCGGATTACATCGTGAACTCTCCCAAACCGGTCGCCAAGGAGTTCCTCCGTTCTTACTTCAGTGGAGACGGAAGCGTTGCGAGTGATAGAATCGACATCCGAGCCTACACTATTAGCGACGACTTGAAGAGCGATATCGTCGGGTTGCTGAAGCGGTTCGGCATCGCTACGAAGGTTTACACTGAACGCCGTCGTCCATCTACCGGAGCAGTAGCCGAGTTCTACGACGACGAACCCGTTCCGGAGTTCAATTCGTGGGTTCTCAAGATAACCTCGGAAAACGCTGAGCAATTCGCTCAGAAAATTGGATTCGACCTCGACAGAAAGTCCGAGACCCTTAGGAACGCTCTTGATTCCATCCCCGTCCGGTCTCAGCGTATCTTCGGTGATGGCGGAGATCTCTGGCTGGACGAGGTAGAATCCATTGAAATCACGGAGTCGAAGGTTGACCACACCTACTCGGTTACTGTCGAAGATACTCACAGCCTCGTCGCTAATGACCTGTTTACCGGCCAGTGTGACGGCGACGAGGACTGCGTGATGCTCCTGATGGACGGTCTGCTCAACTTCAGCAAGGAGTTCCTCCCCGACAAGCGCGGGGGTCAGATGGACGCGCCGCTCGTCATGTCCTCGCGCATCGACCCCTCGGAGATCGACGACGAAGCCCACAACATGGACATCGTTCGGCAGTACCCCCGCGAGTTCTACGAGGCGACCCGCGAGATGGCCGACCCCGAGGAGGTCGAGGACGTGATGACCATCGCGGAGGAGAATCTGGGGACCGACCGCGAGTACACCGACTTCCACCACAGCCACGACACCTCCGACATCGCGCTCGGCCCGGACCTCTCGGCGTACAAGACGCTCGGGTCGATGATGGACAAGATGGACGCCCAGCTGGAACTGGCCCGAAAGCTCCGGTCGGTGGACGAGACCGACGTGGCCGAGCGCGTCATCGAGTACCACTTCCTGCCCGACCTCATCGGGAACCTCCGGGCGTTCTCCCGACAGGAAACCCGGTGTCTCGACTGCGGCGAGAAGTACCGCCGGATGCCCCTGACCAAGGAGTGTCGGGAGTGCGGCGGGCAGGTCAACCTCACGGTGCACCAGGGGTCGGTGAACAAGTACATGGAGACCGCGATTCAGGTGGCCGAGAAGTACGACTGCCGGGAGTACACCAAACAGCGGTTGGAGATTATGGACCGCAGGCTGGAGTCGATCTTCGAGAACGACAAGAACAAGCAGGGCAGTATCGCCGACTTCATGTGAAATCTTCGTCGGGCTTGGAAATCACTCCCCTCGGCGAATCGGCGACGAGCTTTATCACTCCCGACGCCGTACTCTTGACCATGAGTGGACACGGGGAGCAACCCGCGGAGAACGACGGAGACGTAGAAGCGGTCGAAGAAGCGATGTCGGTCGATTTCGGCCAGACCGTCTACGACGAGAACGGCGAGAAGCTCGGCAACATCCGGGGGCTGGAGAAGGGCGGCTTCTTCGTCTCGACTCGGGAGGGCGTAGAGAGCCTGAGCGTCGAACACTCCCGCTCGGGCCACGAGTTCGGCGAGGGCGAACTGATGTGGCGGTGTACCGAGTGCGGCGAGATGGGCGAGATAGACGAGGGCATCCCCGACGAGTGCCCCAACTGCGGCGAACCCAAGGAAGCCCTGATGTACTGGACCGAGGACTGACGACGCCGAGACGCACCGATTTTTCTACCCGCAACCCCGACGAGCAGACATGGATATCGTCGTGTTCGGCGCGGGGAGCCTCGGAAGCCTCGTCGGGGGCCTGCTCGCCCGCGACCACGCGGTCACGCTGGTCGGGCGCGACCCCCACGTCGCGGCCGTGTGCGAGTCGGGTCTGCGGGTCGGCGGGCGGTTCGACTTCGAGGCCCGGCCCGCGGCGACCACCGACGGGACCGGTCTCGCGGCCGACCTCGCGGTGGTGACGGTCAAGGCGTTCGACACCGAGGACGCGGCCGAGACGCTGGCTACCGGCGAGTTCGACGCCGCGCTCTCGCTCCAGAACGGGATGGGCAACGAGGAGGCTCTCGCCGACTCTCTCGACTGTCCCGTCCTCGCAGGGACCGCGACCTACGGTGCGGTCCTCCGGAACCCGGGCGAAGTCGAGTGTACCGGCCGCGGCGAGGTCGTCCTCGGTCCGCGCGAGGGCGGCACCTCCGAGACGGCCGACGCGGTGGGCCGGGCCTTCCGCAGCGCGGGCGTCGAGACCACCGTCGCCGACGACATGCCCTACCGGCTCTGGGAGAAGTTGGCGGTCAACGCGGGCATCAACGCGACCACGGCGCTGGCTCGCGTCGAGAACGGCGCGCTCCTCGACGGTCCTGCCCGCGAGGTCGCCGCCGACGCAGCACGAGAGACCGCCCGCGTCGCTCGCGCCGAGGGCGTCGAACTGGCGGACGAGGCGGCAGTTCGGGCCGTCGAGCGCGTCGCCGAAGACACGGCCGCGAACACGTCTTCGATGCACCAGGACGTGCTGGCCGACCGCCGGACCGAAGCCGAGGCCATCAACGGATACGTCGTCGCCCGCGCGAGCGCACGCGAGACGGCAGACGCCGTTCCGGTCCCCGTCAACCGGACGCTGGCGAACCTCCTGCGCGCGTGGGAGGAAGACCACGTGGAGGACCGCCAGCAAAGTTGAACTCGGGCCCGTCTTGCGGACACACGAGACGTTTCCCCGAAGCACGCTCCCGCGTGTTTCTTTAGGTTCTCCTTTCTGTACTCCGCCCCGAGTGGAGATTCCGACATACTGATTAGTGGCGGCAGTCAGCATAGTCTATGAACGGCGCGCAGTTACGTACCACAGTTCTCGGGTTTCTCGGTACGTTTGCGATACTCGGTCTTCTGCTGCATTTCGTCGGTGTAGAGGGATTCGTTCAGGAGATTCGCAGAGCCGACACGAGGACGGTCGCACTCATCGTTCTGGTCACGCTCGGCTGGCTCGCCGCGTGGGGGTTCGGCCTCCGAACCGTCCTCAACGTGCTCGGCGTCGACGTATCGTTCGCAAAGTCGTTCTTCATCCTGAACGGTGCGATGTTCTCGAACAACGTCACGCCCTTCGGGCAGGCGGGCGGCGAACCGGTCACGGCGTTGCTCATCTCGAAGGTAGCGAACACGGAGTACGAGCGCGGTCTGGCGGCTATCGCGAGCGTCGATTCGCTCAACTTCGTTCCGTCTATCGTCCTCTCGCTGACGGGTGCGGCGTTCTACGCGACCCAGACCTCGTTCGGTCGGCGACTCCGACTCGCGACGACGGCCATCGTCGTCCTCTCGGTCGCAGTTCCGGTCCTCGGGTTTCTCGGGTGGCGAAACCGGGCGTTGGTTCGGCGGGCCATCTCGAAGATACTCGCGCCGGTACTCGAACAGGTCAGCCGATTCGCTCCCATCGACGTGTCGCTCAGTCGTGAGAAGATCGACACGCGCGTCGGCGAGTTCTTCGACTCCATAGAGCGCGTGGCGACGAACCGGCGGGGACTGACCCTCACGCTCGCCGCTTCGACGGCCGGGTGGGTGTTCCAGATGGTCGCCCTGTGGCTGGCGTTCGTGGCTATCGGTTCACCGATACCGTTCTCCGTGTTGCTGTTCGTCGTGCCGGTGGGTGCTATCGCCGGGGTCACGCCGCTTCCGGGCGGTGCGGGCGGCATCGAAGCGGTACTGGTCGGACTGCTGTCCAGCCTTCCCGGTGCCGGGGTCAGTTCGGGAACCGCCCTAGCCGCCGTCATCATCTTCCGGGGCGCTATCTACTGGGTGCCCATCGCAATCGGCGGCGGCGTCGTGAGCATCGTCGGGGTAGACGCCGCGTAACCGGGCGATTCAGCACTCGGCATTCCTCGGCTATAGACACAGACCCTACTAACCTAACTCTACGTTGCTTTAGAACGGGTGTTCATTTCTAAAAACATCATAGTACTGTCCGAAAAGCTCGATAGCTGAATAGCACCCTCGGTGTCGCCCGTAGCGGACTGGGCGGTCAGTCGATGTAGCCGAGGTCCTGCAGGCGGTCCTTCGCGTCGTCGCTCATGTCGTCCAGCACGTCGTCGTCCTCGACTTCCTTCCACTCGCCGCCGACGCCCTCCTCGAACTCCGAGAGCGCGCCTTCGAGTTCGACCTCCTCGTCGCTGCCGTCGCCGCGGGCGTTCGCCGTCTCGCCGGGGTCCGAATCGAGGTGATAGAACTCGTCTCCGATGCGCTCGTTGCGGATGTACTTGGCGTCGGGTCGGCGTGCGGCCCGCATCCGGGAGTAGAACCGCGAGTCGGTGTCCAATTCGATGCCAGCGTCGTTGGCCTTCTGCTCTAACTGCTTCAGTTCCACGACCGGCCGGTAGTACTCCACGAAGGCGTAGTCTCCTTCCGCAAAGTCCCGATAGTCGGCCGAGAGGAGCGAGCGCGTCCGGTCGAGGGGTACCGTCGAGCGCTCGGCGTCGACTCCGGTGTGGTCCAGCACGGTGTGATAGAGGTCCATCAGTTCGACCTGCTGGTCCTCGCGCGTGCCCGACTCCATCTCGGGGTGCTTGACCATCAACGGGACGTTGACGAGGGGGTCGTAGATGCAGAACTCGTGGCCGTAGAGGTCGTGTTCGCCGTGGAGTTCGCCGTGGTCGGCGCAGACGACGACCATCGTGTCTTCCCACTCGCCGTTGTCCTGCATCCACGAGAAGAGGCGCTGGAGTTGGGCGTCGATGTGGCGAATCTCGGCGTCGTACAGCCCTTCGATCGCCTCCCACTCGTCGTCGGAGATGTCGCGGGCCCCGCAGTTGTACTCCTTGGAGTTCTGGCAGACCTCGGTGGAATCGACGCCGGGCGCGAACTTCTGCTTGTATTCCTCCGGCGGGTGGTACGGCAGGTGGGCGTCCATCAGGTTGATGAACGCGAAGTAGTCGTCGTCGGCGTCGTCGATGAACTCCATCGTCCGGTCGATGACCTGCGGAGTCTTCGAGTCCGCACCTTCACCGGAGGCCGTGTACTCGTGAATCTTGTTACCGACCGACACTAGCCAGTCGGCGACTTTCCGGAGCGACTCGTTGTCGTTCATCGCCTTCCACGCCTTCGCTAGCGGTCCCGACAGCAGGTCGCCGGGCATCACCTCGAAGAAGTTGTCCTGGTCGTCGAAGCCGTCGGTGAGATGCGTGTAGGGTGTTATCCACGCGTTCGAGGAGTAGCAGGCCGTCTCGTAGCCCGCGCCCGACAGCGATTCGGCGAGTGTCGTCGCGCCTTCCAGATACGGGTTCTCCTGACTCGCGCCGTGTTCGCTCGGGTACATTCCGGTGAACAGGGAGGCGTGAACTGGGAGCGTCCACGGTGCGGGGGCGACTGCCTGCTCGAAGACGGCCGCCTCGTCGGCGAACCGCTCCAAGCCGGGCGTCGTCGGCCGGTCGTAGCCATAGACCGAAAGGTGGCTCTTGCGAACCGTGTCCATGACCACGAAGACGACGTTCCCCGCAGAGGCGTCGTTAGTCATACCAGTACCGTCCAATCCGGGGCGGGATAAATATCCTGATGTTAGCCGCGTTCTATGGGAAGAATTACGTCATTTCGAGAGGAGAAATCCGGACTTAGAACGGAGCCTGCGGACCTTCGTCGTCGTCGCCGTCGTCGTCGGTCGTCTCGCCGGGGAACGACGGACTCATGCCGCCGCCGTGACCGCCTCCGCCGTCCATACCGGTGTCGGCGTGGACCGTCTCGATTTCGGGAATCTCCTTGACCATCCGGCTCTTGATGGCCTGAATCGTCATCGGCGAGATGCCACAGCCACTGCACGCACCGCCCAACTGGATGTGAACTTCTCCGGTCTCGCGGTCGATGTTCTGGATAGCCGCGCTTCCCCCGTGCATCTGAATCTGCGGGAAGTTGCGTCGCAGGAAGTTGCTGACGCGCTCCTCGAGGTCGTCCCCTTCGTCCTGAGTTTCGGTGCTCATGCTACGAGGTTGGGTTCGGGAAGTCTTAGGCCTTTGGTTCGTTCCCCAGTTCGTTCGGCGAGCAAGGACTGAAACTCGCCGATTCACCCTCTGAGGCGCTCGGGCGCACTACCACCGGGCATCCTCGCTCGCACTCGTCGAACCGGAATACGATCGATTCGATATAGCGTAATAGTATTTATCACGTCTGTCCGGGGAGACTTCCCCTAGCTGGTCATCCCGGGACGGTTCAGCGAAGCTTCGACGAGGAAAACGGAAATTCGCCGACTCGAACTCGCTGACCGGCGTTCGACGCACTCGCGTTTCGGCTTTCCGCACAGTCGCGTTCGGCCGACGTCGACGCTAGCCGAACGCGACCGGACTCACGACGTCGACGTACTCGAACCGCATCGTGGAACCTATCTCGTCGCCGACCTACTCTAACTCTCGAAACCGAACACCCGCCGCAGTTGGGTCTCTATCTCCTCGACGTAGATGTCGAGCATCTCCTCGACCTTCTCGTCCTTGACGACGATGCCCTGCACGCGCTCGACCGGATTCTCCGGGAGTTCGACGCGGAACTCGCCGTCGCCCTCGTAGAAGGGTTCGCTCTCGTTCAGGATCTGCTGGTCGATGGCGTGGATGAGTTCGGAGTCGTACTTGTCGTTGAGTCGGTTGAACGCGTTCTTGTACGCCTTCTGGAGTTCGTTGAAGTAGTTGGCGTACTTGTCCTCGAACTTCTCGGGGTCGAAGTCGGTCATGTGCCGGAGTTGGACGAGAGCGAATAAAAGTTGGGCGGTGCGAGGCTCTCGGTCTCGCCGAGCCTTCGCCGCCCGGCGACGAACGACCGTATCGATACGTCCGGGATGGCTTCCCAGACCGAGGTCCGTCAACCTTCTCGGACGAACGCGGTTACGACCGCGGACTCGGCCTTTCGAAGGAGTTCACCCGCGTTGCTGGCGGCACAGTCGAGTTCCGCCGCGACGTCTTCGACCGCTCCCGACCGTGGAACCTCGTAGTAGCCGACGGCGACCGCCGCCTCCAGCGCGTTGCGCTGGCGGTCCGTGACGTTCGCGGCCGACGGCCCTCGCCGGAAGTCGTGGACGCTCTCGATGGTCGCGTCGAGCAGGTCGCTCAGTCTGGCGTAGAATTCGCCCATGTAATCGGACTCGCCGACCGCCTCGAACCGGGCGATTCCGGTGTCGTGGAACGTGACCGGCGGGAGGAACACCACCTTCGACTGCGAGACGAGTTCGAGCAGGGACGACTCGAACTCGTAGTCGGTCTGATGGACGAACGCGTACGTTCCGTCGTTTCCCGCCACGAGGTGGGTCGTGGTGACGGTCTCGACCGAATCCAGCACGTCCGCCACGGCGTCCGGACCCGCGTCGAACCACGTCAGCGTCGTCACCGTGGACATCGGACCCCACATCAGCAGTTCTACGCGCGAGACTTCGCTACTCTCCACGATTCGGCGGTGCATCGGGTGCGCCAACTCGTCCGGATAGGTCGCCGCGAACGAGACTCGTTTCATACGGACCCCGAGCGCCGACGGACAAATAAAAGACCGCATCAGTCCGGCAGTGTACTTTCTCCGCTCGCCCGAGAAGCAATCGGTAATGACGAACGCGCTGTCCGAGCGAGCGAGTGGAGAGTCGTCCGACGACGCGGGCACGCGGACCGTTTCGGTCGACGAGGGACGCAGCGTCTCGTACGCCGAGTACGGCATTCCGGACGGGAGGCCGGTCGTGTTCCTTCACGGGACTCCGGGCTCGCGCGTCCTCGGGCGACTGTTCGACGAGTGCGCGCGCCGGAACGGAACTCGTCTCCTCGCGCCCGACCGGCCAGGCTACGGGAAGTCATCCCCGTGGCCCGACCGGACGCCGACCGACACCGGGGAGTTCGTGGCCGCGATGCTGGACGACGCGGGCGTCTCGCGCGCTCGCGTCGTCG
The DNA here is from genome assembly GCA_005239435.1 of Halorussus salinisoli. Taxonomy (GTDB): domain Archaea; phylum Halobacteriota; class Halobacteria; order Halobacteriales; family Haladaptataceae; genus Halorussus; species Halorussus salinisoli. Next base: position 64,931 of record SZNP01000001.1, read on the forward strand.
GTTTCTCCGGCGGCGGCGCGTTCGCGCTCGCGCTCGCCGCTACGCGCGGGGAGTTAGTCAGCGAAATCGACGTGGTCTCGGGAGCGACTCCGCCGTCTCTCTCGAACGACACGCCGAGGGTCCAGCGTCTCCTCGGACTGTTCGCTCGGACGACGCCGCGACTTCTGAGGGGACTGTTCAGGGGTCAAACGTGGCTCGCCGAGCGTGCGCCACCCTCCGTCGTCGTCTCGCAATATGCGACCGAAGACGGGCGGGCGGAGATACCCGACGAGGTGGCCGAACTCGTCAAGCGGGATTTCGTCGCGGGGTTCGAGCGTCGTCGGAGCGGAGCGGTGACGGAACTCCGCCTGTTGGCGCGGGAGTGGGACTTCTCGCTCGCGGAGATAGACCACCCGGTTCGCCTGTGGCACGGCGGGCGAGACGCGAACGTGCCGGTGGACGACGCCCGTCGGGTCGCCGAGCGACTGCCGAACGGAGAACTGACCGTCTTCGAGGACGCCGACCACCTGACCACGCTCCTCCGCAGTCGGTCACGGATTCTCGAACGTCGCGTCTCCGACGACGAACGGTAGTCACACCGACGGTGTTGGCCCAGCTCGCTCCGGAAAACGGGCGTACTGGTAGACCTCGCGCATCTCGAAGGGTTTTCGACAGCTGGTGCAGTTCGTGCCGAAGCGAGTAATAAACTAGAGAGAGCTATATCAATTCCTCTTTCATCCGCCTCTAGCCGTTCGGACGACAGTACGATTCGGCGTCGAGTCGATAGCTCTCGGCTTAGAATCTCGAAATCGGTGTCGTGGCGGTCGCTCCGAAGTGATTCCGTGCTGACGTACCCTCCGGACTCCCCTCTTCGTGAAACAGTTCTTCTGATACGTCGTTCTCCGGCGACTCACACGACTGCCGACGCCGCGTCTTCAGCGCTCGTCAGCCCAACTGCTCGCCCACGAGTTCGTCGGCGCGTTCGACGAACTCCTCCTCGGTCCCTTTCGGCACCGTCGCGCCGGCGGCGACGTTGTGCCCGCCGCCGTCGCCGCCGACCGCTTGCGAGGCCTCGCGCATCACGACCGAGAGGTCGAGTCCCCGCCGGGTCAACGAGGGCGTGGCGCGCGCCGAGACCTTCACCTCCGTCACCTCCTCGCCGTCGTCGGTCTTCTCGGCGAAGGCGACGATCGGCGTCCCGCGTTCGATCCCGTCCGAACCGACCGCCATCCCGGCGACGATGCCCACGATGGTCTCTCGGATCTCGTCTCCGGCGTGGAACCACTGGAGGTTCTCCTCGCGGGTGACGCCCTCGCGTTTGACGCGTTGGAGGCCCTGCGAGAGGTTCTTTCGATGGTTCGAGAGGAGCGTCCGGGCCTGTTGGAGCGCGCCGTCGCGGTTGCCCAGACAGACCGCGAGTCCCACGTCGGCGCGCTCGTAGCGCGCCGTCGCGTTCAGGAGGGTGGAGAACTCGCTCACGTCTCGGAGTTCCGTCCCTTCGGGTTCGTCGGCGAGGGTGTAGGCCGTGCCGAACAGCCTGTCGATGCGGTCGGAGCTAACCCCCCGAGAGACGGCGTGCTGGAAGAGCGCGTTCGAGACCGTACTGCGTTCGCTCTCGGTCAGGTCCACCCAGCACCGCCACTCGCCGTCCTCGTCTTTGAGCGTCACGTCGAGACCGTCGAGGAATCGGAGGGCACCGCTCTCGTTGTTGGTGATGCCGGGGATGCGGGTGTCGCTGGCGTACTCCAGCATCTTGGGGAGCGGCCGGGTCTGCTTGCCGTACATCGACAGGTCGGTCGTCGTCTCCACGACGCCCGCCGCTTTGCCCTCCTCGACGATGGACTCGTTCGCGCCCACGAGTTCGCCGTCGGTCGTCTGCATGTCGCCGACCGCGCCCACCACCGCGAGCGCGGCCAAGTCGCGGTTGTCGGTCTCGCTCGGTTCCAGCGCGCGTGCGAGGACGTACGCCGCGCCCGCGCCCGAGAGCTCCGACGAGCCGTCGATGTCGAACAGGAGCGGATTCAGGTGAAAATCGGTGTCCGGCTCTGCCGGCTGGTGGTGGTCGGCGATGACCGGCGTGAACTCGCCCGCGGCCTCGTGGTCGGCGATGACGTCCAACTGGCCGCTCCCGAAGTCGGTGAACAGCACCGTCTCGTAGTCGGTCGCCGCAATCGACGCGATCTCCTCGGCGTCCAACTGCTTGCTGAAGACGGTCTCGAAGGGGATGCCCGCGCGTTCGAGCGCCGACGACGCGATTGCGGCGCTCGTCAGCCCGTCGGCGTCGATGTGGGACGCGAGCAACACCTCGTCGGCGTCTCGCAGGCGGTCGGCGCACGCGGCGGCGCGCTCTGCGAGAGCGGGGACTGGACCAGCGGAAGCCATTCGGCCGGAGGTAGGTCGCTATCGCTTATAAACTCTGGCTCCGCACGCTCGGATGCGGGTCGCTATGAACGGGAAAGTGGGTATCCGTGACCGGATTGGTCTCCTACTACTCGGCGCGCGCTGGCGCGACTTCGTGGTTTGAAGTCGCGCCCATGCGCGCGAGGGACGAGCGAGGAGGTTGGGGAGGCGTGAGGTCCGCGGTTGCGGTGCGGCGGTTCGTAAGCGGTGTCGTGCGGTGTGGGGACTCCGTGGTTCGAGGGGTAGCTAGCTTCTATTTCACCGTCACCCTATTCCGAATCACAGACTCGAGATTCCCAATCATCGCGTACTGCCGAGAGACCTTTCCGACGACACGACTTACGAACCGCCGACGACCGTGACCGACCCCGTTTTCCGCTGCCCGGACCACGGTTTCACGACCGCACCGGAGGACGCGGACCCGAAGTGCCCCGAGTGCGGACACCCAACCGAAAGAGTCCTCTCCGGCGAGCGCAGACGCAGACTCTCGAAGTTCGTCAGCGGCGCGCTCCGTTCTTGTATTTGCACCAGACTTGTCCAAAGTATAGAGACGTACCCCTTGGAGATAGGAGCCGAATGGGACTCTCCCACTCCCGTCAAAATTAGAGTGCCCCTCTCGACAGGGGTAGTGGAAATCGGGGAGGGGTTCACAATCGCGGTCGTTACAGGAGCATCGCCACAGCACGGGGAAGACGGCGGTCACGGGGGACAACCGTCCGCGTGACGGCAGTCAACCATAGATGGCCGTCAAGACGGATCACCAATTACCCAGAGTACCCGACTCGCGGGGCAAAGATGCCGAACAGTCCCGAGGGCGACGTTGTCAACGACACTGCCATGTTTCGCGCATGATAAACCATGATTTAATATTGTCAACTATATGTAAGGGAGGAAGGAAACAAATAAAGGATGGTGGGTTGCCTGTGACGATGGTCACTTGGCGTCTCACTACGATGCTGTCCGCGCCTAACTACGGTCATACGGCCTGACTACGGTGGTCCGGGGAGCGCCAGTGTAACGCCCGCGCGTGTAAAGTGGCGTCGGCGATACTGTAGTCCTGAGAAGTCGAGTCAAAGCCATCGAAGTAGAGACAGTGGTGCGTGAAAGCGACGAGAACCACGCACAGTGCCGTCAAATCGGCATCTCGAATTTCCGAGACTCATTCATTACCCCGCTTCTGAAGTCGCTTCATGCGCCGCTTATCCGCCTCATAACAAGGACAGAGGTCGACGGAAGGATAGTATGCATCATGTCGGCGATAGGGCCGCGCATAGTGTCATTTTAGGAATCTACAGGACCACGACTACTATCATGACTGTAGCCCAAAGAATAGCGAGACCACTTGTGAGTTTTTGCCCCCGCTGTTGTGCTACGTGAGCAGCACCAGCATGGAGGTCTTCTAAGCGACGAGTCTGCTGTGGGCCTCCCGCTCGATATCGTAGTCGTATCGTTTCTCCATTCGATTGCTCAGCATAAACAAGGCCATTATCGCCAAATCCGCCAAGTTCCTGATTGAGGCCAGCAAAATCGGTAATACTGGGTGGAGGACCGCAAACCAACCAGATACGTTCCACATCTCCGTAAAGCCCGTACGCTGCCTCTGCTGCCTTCTCAACTTGGGAAAATCCTTTCTCCCCTTGTTCAATGTAGCCCGCCTCAATATCATCCTCAGTAACGCGAGGTGTTTGAAGTGTTTCAATCCCAACCAATACACGTCGTACAAAAGGTGAATGGTTCGGGTACCACCACGGAGTGAGCGCAATCGAAACGGAAAGTGCAATTGCTATAATCCGTAGAATAAGTTCCTGCATAATGTGCCCTTCATATTGTCACAGGTAATAGTATTTATGAGTTAGCTGAGAGAATATTTGTATTCACTAATCGGTGCTGACTTTGTGACCGAGATGTACCACGTATTTCCTCTCAACAGCTATAGCAACGACAATGAAACAGCGGTCGGTCGCTCGGGGTGCAAGACCCGTTCGCGTCCCATTCCGCCAATGCAGTTGCCATAGGCTCACAACCATCCTACTGCGTGACAAAGGTCGGAGGAATGGGTCTTCGACGGTCAACCCCAAGGGTAGCCACAAAGAGAACGGAGGGATGCGAGGATCAAAGGTTCTCAGTTACCCCCGAGAGAGGGGGCATGGTTCAATGCCGCTTCCCGAAGGGCATCGTCACCGAAGGCTCGGAGGTACTTCCGTGTCGTCTCAAGGTTAGGTGAGCCATCGTCGGTCGTGTGACCCATGAGACGAGCAAGGCGAGCGATGTCCCCGCCGTCTTCCACCCATAGTCGAGCGAAGGTGTGTCGAAGGGTGTGAGGGGTGACACGGTGCATATCGTGACCCTGTGCGTTCTCATACATCACTTCCTGAATCCCTGCGTTCTCTGCCGCCGTCCGTACGATCTCGGTGATGGCCTTCTGGGTCAGTTTACCCGATTTATGAGAGATGAATAGACGGTCAGATTCGTTCGCCTTCGGGTATGCGGCGCGAAGACCACGGTCAATCCACTGCTCCAAGAGAGGGTCGAGACTCGGCTGATAGAAGACTGAACGATTCTCCTTGGTCTTCTCCCCACGGATTCGGATACGCCGCTCAGGAGCGCGTTCAATATCGTCAATACGGATTAGTGTCGCTTCCCCTGCCCGAATCCCTGTCTGAATGAGAAGGCGAATCAGTAACTCGTTTCGGACCTTTGGGTCAGGCATGTTCTCGCGTTTCACCAACTGCTCCGCTTCGTCTTTGGCCAGGGCAACGATGTCCTGACGTGTCGCTTTCGCTTTCTTTGGGGAACTATCAATATCAAGGTCCGTGATAACCCCATGAATTGGATTCTCGTCAATGGGGACACGGTCAATACTATGCTTGTCAGCAAGGAGTTCGGAATTGTCGAGAAGGAAGTTGTAGAGTTGTGAGACTGCATCTTTCGCCGAGATCACATACTTGTCGGCGTGTCCATCGTTGCTGAGTGATTGAAGGAACTCACGTAGGGCGTACCGTTTCGGGTCGAGAATACGGACGTCGTTCGCCTGACACCAGTTACGGAAGGGACGGGTGTGCCGCTTGCGATGTGCCTCGGTCGAGTCCCCCTCGAAGCGTTCGAGGTACTCCCAGAACGCCTCCATGACACGGCGGTTCTCCTGCCTGACCGTATCGAAGTTTAGGGATGGTTCCGTCTCAGACATCGTTACTGTCGATACTCGTTATGGACATAGTACCGCGTCGTACCGTCAACTTCCGTCCGTTCGATGGGGCTATCCTCGTTGTTGACAAGTCTCTCTAATTCGCCTCTAACGTCTTGGAGTTGGATGTCTCGTAGTTCGGGAGCATCGTCACGGACTCGCTCTGTGATGGGTTCTAACCGCCCGCTCCAGACGATGTCTTTGTCGGTATTTTCCCGAGCGCGCTTCCACGGTTCGGACTGGGGCTTTGCAGGCGGAACGAATTTCTGCACCCGATTGCTGAACGACCGACGGTCAAGCTGGTACTCGGCGTACTGCTCAAGCCGCTCCTGACGTTCAGCGATCTCGTCCATCCGCTCATTTAATTCGTTCAACTTCTCAATCACTTCGGCGAAGCGCGCCGAGACATCGGTCTCAAGCGAAGAGGACTCTCCACCAGTATCGTGTGCCCCCCGCACTTCCTTCTCCATCGCTTGACGGACCAGCTGCGAGAGGTTCGACACATTCGAGTTTTCCTTTGCATAGCTGTCCCAACGCTCTTTAGCGTCCGATTCAACTTGAACGTGCAACCGCTCTTTCTCGCTCACATGACACCGTTGTTAACGCCACCCCCATATATTTGGTGCAAATTTGGTGCAATTCAGGAAGGGGAGCGGCGCGCTCCGGCACTTCCCCGGAGATGCCGGACTCGAACTCGACCGCCGCGGGTGGACCGACTACGACGTTCTCGTGAACGCCGTGTCGCAAAAATACGACTGGGCCGAGCGCGACCACCTCGACGCGGTGGTCGCCACCGACCCGAAGGGGAGATTCGAATCCGAGGGAGATCGAATCCGGGCGGCCTACGGTCACTCGGTGGACGTGAATCTCGACGAGGGTGGAAGCGAGGGCGAGGGTGGCGAAATCCAGGGTGACGAGATTCCCGACCGACTCTACCACGGCACCGACCCGGACAGTCTCAGTGCGATTCGCTCGGACGGACTGAAGCCGATGGGCCGCCAGAAAGTCCACCTCTCGGGGAGGCCCGACGAGGCCCGCGAGGTGGGCCGGCGACACGCGGCGACTCCGGTGGTCCTCGAAGTGGATGCCGCGGGCATGATGGCGGACGGGTTGGAGATAGCAAAGCGTGGCGTGGGGACGTACACGACAGATACGGTCCCGCCGAAGTATCTCGAGGTACGAGAGAAGTAACTCCATTTCGATGGTAATTATTCCTCTATGTCTAAGAACTAGATGAGTTTGTTTCACACTCGTGTAGTTGTCTTTATCCGAAGCAGCTAGCTCCCCCGTGAGCCGATCATACCGCACTCGCACGGCACCGCACGGCACTGCGACCGCACAGCACCGAAACCGCGCCCCGTACCTCCCCGCCGCGTTCGCGCCGATCGGCGCGAACGCGGCGCGTCCCACGGTCTGCGACAACTCGTGAAACCGACGTAGAACGCCGAATCGCAGTAACCTCGAAAGTGAGCTACTCGTGATACGTCGGCGCGGCCTCTTCCACGGCCGCACACGCCAGTTTCTCGAAGTCGGCCACCTCGGGCACTACGTCTACTTCGATACCTTCGGACTCGGCCGTCTCGCGGGTCGGGTCGCCGATCGCGCCGACCACGGCGTCGTTCAGGCCCGCGATTGCGTCGTCTCGCACCCCGCGCTCCGCGGCGGCCGCCAAGAAGTGGGTCACCGTCAGCGACGAGGTGAAGACGGCGGCGTCGAGGTCCCCGTCCGCCGCGAGCGCGGCGGACTCGCCCGACCCCTCGGGACGGACCAATTGATATAGCACTGTTTCGTTTACGTCTGCTCCCGCGTCGGCGAGGCCGTCGGTCAGGACGTCGCTTCCGTGGTCGCTCCGGGCGACCTCGACTCGCTCGTCAGCCACCTCGTCTTCGAGGGTTTCGACCAACCCGGTCGAGGTGAACTCGTCGGGTACGACGTCCACCTCGTACCCCGCGTCGCGGAGCGCGTCGGCCGTACTCTCGCCGATGGCGCAGACGACGCTCTCGCCGGGGTCCCATCCGGACTCCGCGGCCAGTTCGACGCCGGTCTTGCTCGTCAGGACCACGTAGTCACCGTCGCGCGGTGCGTCGCCCGTGGGCCGGACTTCGAGCATCGGGTCCGCGACGGTCTCGGCACCCAGCGCGTCCAGCAGTTGCTCGGCCTCGGCGAGTCGCTCGTCGTCGGGCCGGAAGACGGCGACCCGCACGTTCCGATTCGTGCCGTCTCGGTCCGCCCCGTCTCGATTCGCGTCGCCCCGGTTCGCGTCGTCTCGACCCGCTCCGTCGCTCGTTCGGTCGCTGGTCATTCCTCGCTCGTCTCCTCCTGTTCGCGCTTGGCCTCCCGCGGTTCGTCGGCCTTCGCGGCCTCGATGAGGTCGGCCGCTCCTTTCTCGGCGAGGTCGGCAGCGACCTCCTTGGCGGCCGAGACGTGATTCTCGACCGGCACGTCCCGACTGGCTTCGATGACCTCCGTGCCGTCCTGGGAGAACACCTGTACGTCCACGTGGACGTGTTCGCCCTGAATCAGGCCGTGGACTCCGATGGGTGCGACGCATCCGCCGCCCAACTCCGCGAGGATGGTGCGCTCGACGGTCGTCTCGACCCGCGTCCTGGGATGGTCGAGGACCGCGTTGATGTCGCCCGCGAGTTCGCTGTCGAGGGCCGTCACCGCGAGTGCGCCCTGTCCGGGCGCGGGGACGAACTCGCTACTCGGTAGTTCGACGTATTCGAGGTGGTGGGCCAGACCGCTCCGCTCGAGTCCGGCCTGCGCGAGGACGATGGCGTCGTAGTCGGTCTCGACCTCTCGCTCCAGCGCCCGGCGCTCGATTTCGGCGAGGTCGTTGAACCACTCTTCGACGGTCCGGTCGAACTCGCCCTCGTACTCGACTTTGTGACCCTTCTGGGCTTTCGCCTTGTTCGACTGCTTCTCCTTCTCGGCCTCGGTCCGGTTCTCGTGTTCCTGCTGGAGCGCGGGCGCGAGCAGTTTCTCGGCGCGAGTGTCCACGTTCCCGCGGAGCGGTTCGACGTTCAGGTCGTCGCGGTGGTTCAGCAGTTGGGCCTTCCGCCGGAGGCTGGAAGTCCCCACGGTCGCGCCCTCGGGGAGTTCGTCCAGTTCCTTCCCGTCGGGCGTGACGAGCACGTCGTTTGCGCTGGCGCGTTCGGGGATGGCCGCGACCACCAACTCGTCGGGGCTGTCGGTCGGCATGTCCTTCATCGAGTGGATCGCGCCGTCCAACTCGCCGTCGAGCACCTTCTCGTCAAGACTCCGAACGAACGCCCCGGTCTTGCCGAGGCGGTGGATGAGTTCGTCCTGGATCTCGTCGCCGGTGGTCTCGACTTCGACGAGTTCGACCTCCAATCGCCGGTCCTCCAGGGCGGCTTTCACCTCGCCCGCCTGCCGAAGCGCGAGGTCGGACCCCCGCGTGGCGAGGCGTATCTCGGTCCCGTGTTTGCTCATGTGAGAAGGTCGGCGACGGAGGTTGAAACACTTGTTCGTTTTTCCGGCGGAGTCGGTTCGCCGGATTCTACTTCGAGTGATTTTCCTCGTACAGTCGGGCGTATCGCCGCCAGTTCGGCCCGCACGTTGGCTCGTGGCGGAACGACCGACGTACAGGTGCCGAGTCACGAGAGTGCCGAGCGCGTTCTCACGCCGAAGCGCCGCGAACTCGTCACGGTCCTCACGGACGAGACGGCCGAGTCGGTTCGGGATCTCGCTCGCCGCGTCGAACGCGACAAAGGTCGAGTGAGCCGTGACCTCAAGGTCCTGGCAGAGCACGGCGTCGTGGACTTCGAGGAGGCGGGCAAGGAGAAGCGACCGTATCTCCAACACAAACACGCGGTCGTCGAACTGATTTACCGATTAGCTCCGGCGTCACCACGGAACGTCGGGCGTCCCGACGTGTTCGTGGCGCTGATACAGGTAGTGCGCCGCGAAGGGGACGCTGACCACGAACCCGGCGACGACCGGTAGCGTCGGCGGAAGTCCGAGAAACACCGACGCAACGCCGACGAGAACGAGGACGACAAGTCCCAGCGCGGCCACGAGCGCCTGTTGCTTGGGTTCCGGTGCCCACTTCCCGCTCGTCCGGTTCACGTAGTCGGCGTCCCGGTAGACCGCCAGCGGGAAGTAGGCCGTCAGGAAGACGAACGGAATTCCGAGCGGGACCAGCGAGAGTTCGACCGTGTTCGCACCGAATCCGAACGCCTCCCACGAGGAGGCCAGCGCCAGCCACGCGAGGGTCGCAAGCCAGAGGAGGAAGGCCGCGGGGATGGCGGCCACCCAGTACCAGTGGTTCGAGCGACGGCGTCGGACGCGTCCGCTTTTCGCCCGTTCACTGCTCATGGTCGGAGTTGAGGGCGCGGTCCCTAAACCCGTGTCGCATGCGGTCGTCCCCTCGTGGCAACCATCCTTATGGAATTGGCGCACCCAGTTCGAGGAGATGGCGCGAATCACCTATGACGTCCCCGACGGGGTCGAAACGGTGGAGACGGACGCCGGGAAGATTTCGGACTCCGGCAAGGTCCGCGGCGTCCGGGTTCAGCGCGAAGACGGGAGCTATCTACACCTCCCGTACGAGCGACTCTACGCCGTCGAGACGACCGAACAAGAGGGGAAAGTGGACTACTCCGGACCGTAGCTCGACCCAAGTCCGTCCCGGACCGCGCTACAGCACTTCCTTGTACGCCTCCAGCGTCTCCTCGACGTCCTCCTCGGTGTGGGCGTAGCTGAGGAACTGGGATTCGTACTGGTTGGCGGTCAGGAAGACGCCCTGATCGCGCATCGCGGGCCAGAAGAGTCGCTCCCATCGCTCGGTTTCGGCGGCGTTCACGTCGGCCTTGCTCTTCGGGCAGTAGTCGAACCGGGGGCAGTCGGGGTCCTGTCGGCATCCGGCCTCGCACTGGCCCGACAGGTCGCGCGGGCCGTCGCGCGTGAAGACGACCTTGAACATGCTGTCGTAGCCCGTGACGGTGTACGCCGGGGCCTCGTCTTCGAGGATGTCGGTCAGTCCCGACCGCAACTGGTCTCCGAGGTCGCTGAGGTGGTCGTACACGTCGTTCTTGGCCGCGTACCGGAGCATCTCGAGACCCGCGGTGAGCGACAGCGGGTGGCCCGAGTAGGTCCCGGCCTGGAACACGTCGCCCGTGGGCGTGAACGACTCCATGATTTCGGCGGGGCCGCCGATGGCTCCGACCGGGAAACCGCCGCCGATGACCTTGGCGAAGGTGGTCAGGTCGGGCGTGACACCGAACTTGCCCTGGGCGCACTGAAGCCCCCCGACGCGGAACCCGGTCATCACCTCGTCGAAGATCAGGAGCGCGCCGTGGTCGTCGGTCACGTCTCGCAGGGCGTCGAGGTAGCCCTCGACCGGACCGACGGAGGCGCAGTTGCCCAGAATCGGCTCGGCGAGGACGGCCGCGATCTCGTCGCCGCGCTCCTCGAACACCTCGCGGACCGCCTGCTCGTCGTTGAACGGGACCGTGATGGTCTCCTCGGCGAAGGCCTCGGGAATCCCGGCGGAACTGGGCGACCCCGTGCCGCCGGTCTTGCCCTCCACGAGCGTCGATTCCTGCGCGCCGTGGTAGCCGCCCTGCATGACGACGATTTTGTCCCGGCCGGTGTAGCCGCGGGCGAGTCTGACCGCGGAGGTGGTCGCCTCGGTACCCGAGTTGACGAACCGGAGCATCTCGACGCTCTGGACGTGCCGGGCGACGAACTCGGCGAGTTCGACCTCGACTTCGGTGGGTGCGCCGTACATCGGGCCGTCGGCCAACTGGGACTGAATCCGCGATTCGACCGCCTGGGGCAGGTCGTGGCCCAGAAGCAGCGGACCGTAGCCCATCACGTAGTCGATGTACTTGTTGCCGTCGGCGTCGACGACGTGTGCGCCGTCACCGCTTTCCACGAAGAAGGGGTAGGGTCGGACGGCTCTGACGGGTGAGTTGACGCCGCCGGGAAGGACCGAGAGCGCCCGGTCGTACAGTTCGCGGGAGCGTTCGTCGTGCATACTCCGAGGCTTCGGACTCCTGCGTGAAGTTGATTTCTGTCTGTCCGACTGCGGGCCCCACGAACGCCGACCGTTCCGGCCGCGCCGAGGACTCGGTCGGTGCGGAGTTCGCCGAGTTGCGTCGTGGATTCGGCCGTGTCGATCTCGGCCGTCCCGCTCCGTCAGCGCCCAACACTGTACCAGACTCCCAGTTCGGCGAAAAGATTCATGCGACCACTGCGTTCATCCTTCCGTACGATGTCAGAAAAAGAGAGGCCAGTCCAGGCGTCACGCCGAGGAGTGCTGTCGGCGTTCGCGGGAACCGGCGTCGTGGCCGCCCTCGCGTCGGTCGGGTCGAACCCCGCGACCGCCGAGGAGGTCACGGCGACCGCGACGACCACCGACGCGAGCGCGACCGGTCCGACGGACGCCGTCTCGCTCGGCACGTTCGAGTCTGGTCTGGACGACTGGCAGGCCGACGGTGCGATTCGGCTGTCGAGAGTCGCCCGAAGCGACCGCCCGGCCGCAGTGACCGAAGGCGAGTACGCCCTCGCCTCCTCCGTCGACGGCGACCCGGCCCCCGCGATTTCGCGGCCGGTCGGAGGTATCGACCTGGCGACTCGCCCGCACTTCGTCGCCGACGTCGCGCCGGGCCGGGTCGAAGGCACCGACGCGCCCGTCGCGTTCCGGTTCCGCCTCTACCGCCCGGCGGACCTGCTCGACGGCGACTCCGACCCCGAACCGGTCGCGGCCTCCGACCCGGTGACGGTCCGGCAGGCCGCGCCTGGGCGCATCTACTGGGACGCCAGCGACGTGGATTCGGGACTCCTCGACGCGGTTTCCGTGCTGGAACTGGAGTGGTATCCGGCCGACTGCGCCCCCGACTCCGACTCCGACTGCGACCTCGATTTCGACCCCGACCGCGACTCGTCGGGCGACGACTTCGCCTTCCACGGCGAGGTCGTCTTCGACGACGTCCGGGCGACCGCCTCCCGCGATTCCGTCGCCAGCGCACGTCTCGCCGCGACGTTTCGGGAACTCCAGTTCGACCACGGTCCCTACGTCCGGACCGAGGTGACTGCCGAGTCCGAGACCCGCGAGGAGGGTCGGTTCGTCTTCGCGGGCGACGAGACCGAACCGTACCGGTTCGATATTTTGGCCGAAGACAGGTTCTCGCTCGCGATCGCGGACACCGAGGTGAAACTCGGAGGCGGGTGGTCCTGATGGTCGAGCGTTCGACGTCTGCGACGACCATCACGCTCCTCCCCGGAGGGAGCGAGGACAGCGCGAACGGCGGCGACGACCTCGACAGCGCGATGCCCGACTACGGCGGCAAGAGCCTCGACGCGTGGTTCGTCGCCGACCAGGTGACCGACCTCCCCGACGACCTCGCGGAGGTCGAGGAGATGCGAAAGCACCTCCCCGAGTACGACGAGGGACTCCGACAGTACCGACTGAAGAACCGCATCGAACTCTCGTTCTCGACGCGCGACGGCCAGTCCGTCGTCGATTCGAGCGTGCAGTTCGGGACGAACGCGGACGAGAAACCGCCCTACGTCGGGGTCGAGGGCCAGCAGGGCGAGGAGAACGTCGTTCGGGACATCATCGAACGCGACGATCTCGACTGGTTCGACGGGAAGTCCAAGCTTCGCGCCGACGTGGAAGACAAGCGATTCGAGAGCGAGGCGGTCCGCGAGGAGGTAGACGGCGTCGAGGGCGTGCGCGCCTCCGTCGTCCTCGGCGGGAGCGACACGTACGTCGAAATCATGCGGGAGAAGTTCTACGAACTCGGCCCGGTCGAGTTCCTCGAAACCACCGGCATGGACGTGGAGACGGTGCCCGCCTTCGTCGTCCAACCGCCGAACATGTACACCTTCCTCGAGCTGGCGGTGATGGCCGACGGGACGACGCTCGCCCGGGTCTGGGACGCCAGTCGCTACCCGAAACACTACCTCTACGTCGAGGCGGACAAGCGCGACGAGACCGAGTTCGAGCCGGGGAGTCGGCTCTCCGGCGGCGAGTGGCGGGAGAACGAGAACGTCAACGAGCGGTTCGGCCAGTGGACGCTCGAAGAGCAGGACCTCCGGTCGCCGTTCTCCCCGCACACGAGGTCGGGGTACGAGCAGTACCTCGACCACGCCACCTCGTTCGGGCCGCACCCGACGATGACCTACGGCGAGGACGGCGACGAACTCGCGGCCTCGGAGGTCGCGCTCCGACTCGCGCCGCTGTTCCCGTGGTGACGTTCCGCGTCGCCCCCGCGGTGAGATAGCCGACGAACTGGCGACCTCAGAGTTCCCGTCGGAGGTACACCGCGAGCGCGCCGCCGAGGGCCCCGGCACCGACGAGGTAGAGGGCGACGACGACGAAGAGGAAGATAGCGAAGAGACTGCTCAGCGCGAGGAGTGGGTCGCCACCGAGCAGGACGAACCCGACGACGGCCCACGCGAAGAGGAACGCCGGGACGGTCGCTATCGCGCCAGCGATGGCGCCAACCTTCGCGCCCTCGGCGAAGTCGCCCCGCTGGAGGTAGCCCGCGACCCCGCCGCCGACGATGGCGGCGAAGGGAAGGAGCGGGGCGGTCACGACGGTGACGATGGCACCGACGACGGCGTTCATCAGGGTGTTAGGTTCGTCACGAGGCGGGCGCTCGTCGTCGCCGGGAGAGCGGTTCGTGGACCGGGCGGTCGTCCGTTCCTCTTCCATATCGGGTATTTCTACCGGGACAGGATATACTTTGGCCGTTTCGGGGAGACGTCGGCCGGAATTGGAACGACGAGAGGAGTGGAAAGCGTCGAAGGGCCGCCAGCGCGGGCCGCGATTACACCGCTTCGGTCCCGCGGACGCCGGTCCGGACCTGACAGGCGTCCTCGACCGGGATCACGAAGATTTTGCCGTCGCCGGGTTCGCCGGTGTCGGCGGCCTCGCGGATGGCCTCGACCACCTCGTCGGCGGGCACGTCCGCGACCACGCACTCGACTTTCACCTTCTGGTGGAGGTCCACGGTGTACTCCTCGCCGCGCCACTGGCCGGTCTTCGCCGGCTGACTCCCTCTGCCCGAGACGTTCGTGACCGTGAGGCTCGGCGCGCCGACCTGCGCGAGGGCGGTCTTCACGTCGCTGAGGCGGTCGGGCCGGACGACGGCCGTGACCATCTTGATTCCGCCCGCGTTGGGGAGGTCGCCCGTACCGTCGGCGCGCAGTCCTCCGGCCCCGTCGGTCCGGACCGCGCTCCCCTCGGACACGTCGGGGCGGCCGAACTCGGGGTAGGTGTCCACGCCGTGCTCCGCGATGTCGAGACCCTCGCGCTCGTGTTCGGTGCTGACGCGGGCCTGCCCGAGGAGTTTCAGAACGCCGAAGATGAGGCCGGTCGCGCTGACCGTCCACAGCGCGATGATGCCGACGCCGATGGCCTGCGTGACGAAACTCACCTCGTAGCCCGGAACGGCGAAGAAGGGGAACGCGAGCGCCCCGAGGACGCCCGCCGAGCCGTGAACCGGGAAGACCGCGCACACGTCGTCTATCTTGAGCTTCCGCTCGACGAACTCGAAGACTATCGGAAGTTGGCCGCCCGCGAGCAGGCCGACGACCAGCGCGCCGGTCCACGTGATTGCGTTGGTGTTGCTAGTGATGCTCACGAGTCCGGCGAGCATCCCGTTTGCGACGTAGAGGGTATCGACTTTCTTCGTCTTGACCAGCGAGACGGTACTCGCGCCGATTGCGCCCGCGGCCATACCGAGCGTGGTGGTCAGCGCCACGCGACCCACCGTGTCGCCGAACGCGCCGAGGACGAGTTCGCCGTTCTCGACGAGGAAGACGCTCGCGGCCGTGCCGACGTTGAAGCCGTACCAGCCGAAACAGAGGATGAGCGTCCCGAGGACCGCGAACGTCACCGAGTGGCCCGGAATGACGTTGACCGACCCGTCGTCGTTGTAGCGGTCCATCCGCGGGCCGAGAATCCACGCCGCGGTCAGGCCCGCGATACCGCCCATGCCGTGGACGACGACTCCGCCTGCGAAGTCCTGAAAGCCCGGCCCGATTTCGGTCAGGAAGCCGCCCGCCCACGTGAATCCGACGACGACGGGGTAGACGACCGCCGACAGGAGGACGGTGTAGGTCACGTAGGCCCGAAGCTTCGCCCGGCCCGCGATAGCGCCCGAGACGATGGTCGCCGCGGTCATGGCGAACACCGCGCCGAACAGCCAACCTATCCACGAGTCCGACCCGCCCGAGACGTAGGCGAACGGGTCGGCGGCCCCGCCGACCACCGACGAGACGCCCGCGCCGACGAGGAAGTAGACCAGCACGCCGACGCTCCACGTCAGCATGTTCTTGGTCAACTGGTTGGCGACGTTCTTCGACCGGACCTGCCCCGCCTCCAGCATGGCGAAGCCAGCGTGCATGAAGAAGATGAGGAAGGTCACGGTCAGGACCCAGACGTTGTTGACCCCGCTGGCTACCGAACTGGGGTCTATCTGCAACGGCG
Source organism: Halorussus salinisoli (assembly GCA_005239435.1). GTDB lineage: Archaea > Halobacteriota > Halobacteria > Halobacteriales > Haladaptataceae > Halorussus > Halorussus salinisoli. Next base: position 80,959 of record SZNP01000001.1, read on the forward strand.
CGCCTATCATTCTTCTCCCTCCTCCGGGAGCTCTACCAAATCGTCTGGACAACTGTTCAGGAAAATCTCGAATTCTTCTTGGTTCGTCTTCTGCGTCACGATATATTGTGACGGCAAAGCAGTACATAAGGATAAGCGTTGAGAATTTACAGAATACAGAGTCTGCAGTAGACGGTCGTCCGATTTAAAATCGGATAATACGTATTTAAGGTTGTATTCCGTCCAGAAACTGGACGCTCGCTGGTTCGGTTTTCGGACGTTCGTGGGGTGGACTTCGCGGGACGGGTGCGGACGAAGCGGTCGGCGGTGCGCCCGACACGAGCTAGGTAGAGAAATATAAGTAATGTCTAAAGTAACATCTACATGCTCTATAGAAATACAAATATTGCTAACTAGCCGACCGCCGGCTTACAGCGAGTCAGCGACGTCCTCCGCGAAGTACGTGAGGATCAGGTCGGCCCCGGCCCGCTTTATCGACACCAGCGACTCCATCGCCACCTCCTCCAACTCCAGCCACCCCTTCTCGCTCGCGGCGTGGAGCATCGCGTACTCGCCCGAGACGTTGTACGCCGCGACGGGATGGTCGAACTCCTCGCGGATGTCGCTCACGACGTCGAGGTACGGAAGCGCGGGCTTGACCATCAGCACGTCCGCGCCCTGTTCGACGTCGAGTCGGACCTCGCGCAGGGCCTCACGGGCGTTCGCGGGGTCCATCTGATAGTGCCGCCGGTCGCCGAACGCTGGCGCGCCGTCGGCGGCGTCCCGGAAGGGACCGTAGAACGCCGACTCGTACTTGGCGGCGTAGCTCATGATGGGCACGTCCGAGAAGTCCGCGGCGTCGAGCGACTCCCGGATCGCTCCGACCATCCCGTCCATCATCCCGGAGGGTGCGACCATGTCCGCGCCCGCCGCGGCGTGGGAAGTTGCGATTTTGCCGAGCAGGTCGAGGGTCTCGTCGTTCCGCACCGTCAGCCGTGCGTTCCCTTCGCCACGACTCTCGCCCGCGCCGTCTTCCAGCACCCCGCAGTGTCCGTGACTCGTGTACTCGCAGAGACACACGTCGGTAATCACGTAGGCGTCGGTCTCCCGGGTCACGCGCCGGGTCGCTTCCTGTACCACGCCGTCTTCGGCCCACGCGCGAGTACCCTGCTCGTCCTTCGACTCTGGAATTCCGAAGATCATGACCGCCTCGACGCCGGTTTCGAGTACTTCCTCGACGCGCGCGACGCTCTCTTCGACGGGTACGCGCTCGTGGCCGGGCATCGTCTCGATGGGCACGCGCTCGTCGGTCGTCGCGTCGACGAAGACGGGCGCGATGAGGTCGCTGGCGTCCACGTCGGTCTCGCTGACCATCTCGCGGATTCCGTCCCGCCGGAGACGGCGGGGCCGGTCGGTGAGCTCCATATCGGTTCTTGCGGCGCGCTCGTCAAAACCGCGTCGCTCGCGGCCGTCTACTCGCCCAGGGTCACAACGCATTTAGTACCGCCAGTCGATACGACAGTCACGAATGCTGTCCCCGCTCGCTCTCGTCGCTTCCGACGCCCCAGTCGCGCTCGGAGTCGCGGTACTCGTCGCAGGCGTGTTGCTGTCGAACGCGACCGAACCCGGCGCAGTCCGGGAGTTCTTCGCCGACAACGGTCTGCTCTTGCTCACGGTCGGCATCGTCCTCGCGGCGGTGGTCGGCGTCGGTCTGTTCTTCATCGGGAACGAGGAACTCGCGAGGCAGTGGCTCGACCAGTACGGCCTGCTCGCGCTCTTCTGTATCCTCATCCTGGAGGGCGCGATGTTGCTCTACTTCGCGCCGAGCGAGAGCCTCGTCCCCCTCGGCGTGACCTTGCTGGCGGAGTCGGCGACCGACTACGCCTCCATCGCGGCGGTCATCGGCGTCGCGGTGGTCGGCGCGACCATCGGCCAGTACGCCCTCTTCCTGCTGGCCAAGCGCGGCGGCCGGGAGTACCTGCTCGAAAAGCGCTGGTTCCGCATCGACGAGGACCAACTCGACCGCTTCGACGGGTGGTTCGAGCGCTGGGGCCGTGTCATCGTCCCGGTCAGCAACGCCCTGCTGTTCACTCGCGGGATGCTCACGGTTCCCGCGGGGTTCGCGGACATGGACGACTGGGAGTTCGTCGTCCTCTCGGCGCTCGGCACGTTGATTTTCCAGACGTGGCTCGCGGCCGCGGCGCTCTACGCGGTCGAACTCGGCTTCCTCGGATTCCTCTGAACTCGGGCCTCGTCGCGTCTCGCCGGGCCTCACCGAGGTTCCTTTTGTCGGCCCGACGCACCGGGACTCGCTACAACTCGTCGCGCTACCCCGTCGCGTTTTCTCCGAACTGAGAGGCGTCAGACCTAACAACTCTCGGGCCGTAGGATGACTCGCGCTCGCGTGCCGACTTCATCGCGTGCCATGCTTTGAAATCCACGCGAGCGCGCCGCTGCCGCGATGGGTGCGGCAGTCGTCGCTTTTCGGCGTCTCGACTCGCTTCGTAGCTACTGCTCCGAAATCGTCCCCCGAAAAGCTGTCAGACGAGACGGTCGGACCGCGGTCAGTCCGCTGCGACCTGCGTGCGCTCTTTCTGGCCGATAGCCTCGACCAACAACTCCGACACGTCCACGATTTCGATATCGTCCTCGTAGCCGCCGGTCTTCCGGCCGTCCTCGTACATCGTCATGCACATCGGGCAGGCGACGACGAACTTCTCGACTCGACTTCCGGCGTCGGTGTCTTCGAGGGCTTCGCGGAGACGCTCCTCGCTCGGCTTGGGGTCCTCCTCGAAGTCCATCCAGAGACCGCCCCCGCCGCCGCCACAGCAGAACGAGTCCTCGCGGTTGCGGGGCATCTCGTCGAGTTCGCACCCCGTCGCTTTCACGATTTCCCGCGGGGCCTCGTACTCGTCGTTGTACCGGCCGAGGTGGCAGGGGTCGTGGTAGGTGACGGTGTAGTCGAGTTCGGTTCCCGAGAGACCGAGTTCCCGGAACAGGTTCTCGACCACCTGCGTGTAGTGGAACACGTCATCTTCGGTCCACTCGCACTCCTCGAACTCCGGATACTCGTTCTTGAAGGTGTTGTAGCTGTGGGGGTCGGTGCAGACGATCTTGTCGTAGTCGCAGTCCCGAATCGCCTCGGCGTTGTCCTCCACCAGCATCTCGTAGAGGCCCTCCTCGCCGACTCGGCGCACGTCGTTGCCGTCGGCCTGTTCGTCCTCGTAGAGAATCCCGTAATCGACGCCGGACTCTTCGAGGATGGTCGCCAGCGACCGCGCGACCTTCCGATTCCGGTCGTCGAAACTCGGGTAGTCGCCGACGTACCAGAGGTACTCGACCGACTCGTCGCGGGCGTCGGGAATCTCGAAGTCGAGTTCGTCGGCCCAGTCGGGACGCTTGCGCTGGGGTTCGCCGAACGTGTTGCCGTTCTGGAACACGTTCATCATCGTGTCTTGGACGTTGGCGTCCATCTGGCCCGACTCGGTGAGTCGGCGGTTCATCTGCGTGAACTGCTCGACGTGTTCGATTTCGACCGGGCAGGCGTCCATACAGGCCATACAGGACATGCAGGACTCCATCGTCTCGCTGTCGATGACCGACGCGCCGCCGTCGGCGATGATGGGCTTCTCCTCGGTTCGCCCGGCCTCCAGATCCTCGCGGTACTGCTTCAGGTCGAGAATCACGTCGCGGGGGTCGAGCGGTCGGTCCGCGGCCTTCGCGGGGCAGACCGACGAACACCGACCGCACTTGGTGCAGGCGTCGTGGTCGAGCAGTTCCTTCCACGAGAAGTCCTCGATAGAGCCGTGGCCGATCTCCTCGGGGCTGGCGTCGTCGGGCACGCCCGGAAGTCGCTTGCCCGCTTTCTCGTCGCGGGTGACGACGTTGGCGAACGACGAGATCATGTGGAACGGCTTGGCGTACGGAATCGCGGCGACGAACGCCAGCGCGAGAATCGCGTGGGACCACCAGACCACGGGATAGGCCGCAGTCGCCATCTCCGGTGTCACGCCCGCGACCACCAGCACGTCGTAGACGAACCACCCGACGAAACTGACCGTCTCGAACGACACGTCGCGGGTCGCGCTCGTGCCGAGGATGCGGACGCCCTCGGTGACGTAGCCGCCGACTCCGAGCAGGAAGAGCGTCCAGACGAACAGGTCGTCCTCGGTCGAGGTGTGTTTGCCCCAGAGCCGACCCTCTCGAACCCAGTAGCGCCGGTAGATAGCCATGCCGACGCCGACCACGAACAGCAGGCCCATCGCGTCCATCACCAGCGAGTACGAGAGGTAGAACGCGCCCTCGAAGAAGGATGGCTGGCCGAGCGCCTTCGTCCAGATATCCATGTCGATGGCGAGAATCGTCGTCCCGATGAGCAGGGTCAGGAAGCCCCAGAAGACGAACGCGTGCATCAGGCCCGCGTAGAGGTCGCGGTCGAACTGCTTCTGGTTCGAGAAGACGATTTTCGTTGCGGAAGCGATACGGCCCGGCAGGTCGTCGAGGCGGTCGAACCACGAGTCGGTCCCCTGCGCGTATGTCGAGAACCGCTGGTAGGCCCCGACGAGGAAGATGGCTATCGCCACCGCCGAGAGGTAGTAGAAGATGGCCTCGCCCAGGTGGCCGATCTTCCAGAACGTCGGGCGGGTGACCTCGGACCCCGCCTGCGCCAGCACAAATCTTGCCATGTCTTACACGGGGAACAGGATTCGCTTAAGTTTTACCGACTCAGGCCGCTTCCCCGGCCGAAAACGGACTCGGAGTTTATCGTTCAGACGAGCGCCCACGCCAGTAGCGCGAGGCTCGCTACCGCCACCGGCAAGTCGGCCCGCGAGAACGACAGCGGGGGAAGCGTCGGATTCCACGCGAAACACCGCGCCCGGAGCGCCAGCGCGAACCTGTCCGCCCGCGAGAGCGCCCGCGCCAGCCCCGAGACGCCGACGAGTCGCATTCGCTCGACCAGTCCTCGCTGGTCGCCGAGTCGGGCCGCCGACGCGTCACGAATCCGACGCAGGTCGGCCTGCAAGACGGGCAGAAATCGGAAGACGAAACCGACCCCCGTACCGAGCAACCGCCCGGCCTTTCCGGGTACGAGGCGCTGAACCGCGGCCCGAGAGTCTCGGACGGGGGTCGTCCGGAGGTAGGCCGCGCTCACGAGCAGGACGAGGACGACGCGATAGCTCGCCAGCAGGCTCTCGAACCCCCGTCCCAATCGAAGCCACGGCGGTCCGAGCGTCACCGCCGAAATAAGGGGCCCCGCTACCAGAAACGGGAAGACGAAGCGGTACTCGACCAGTGTCTCGCGTGCGGTGACGCTCGACGCCCGAAGCGTAACGAGTGCGACCGCCGTCAGCGCGAGCAGGCCGCGCGGGTTCGTGTGCGCGAACGCCGCGGCCGCGAACGCGACCTGAAACGCCAGTTTGGTCCGGGGGTCGAGTCGGTGGGCCAGCGAGTCGCCCGGCCGGTAACCGAGGGTCACGGTCGCTCGGTGGCCTCCTGCCCGGTCGCTTCCAGTGGTGGAACCCGAATCCCGAGGTCCGGGAGTCGGTCGCGGGCGTCTGCGGGCGCGGCGTCCACGGCCACCTGCCCGTCCGCGAGCGCGACGATCCGGTCGGCGAGTTCGAAGGCGTCCCGGAGGTCGTGAGTCACGAGGACGACGCCCGTGCCCGACTCCCCGAGCGCGCGAAGTTGTTCGACCACCGACTCGCGGGCCGGAGCGTCCAAACCGGTGAAGGGTTCGTCCAGGACGAGGTGGTCGGGGTCCATCGCCAGCGCTCCGGCAATCGCCACGCGCTCGCGCTCGCCGCCCGAGAGACCGTCGATGCGCTCGTCTCGGCGACCGGCCATGTTCACCGCCGCGAGGGCTTCGCCGACCCGGCGGTCGATTTCCTCGTGGGACAGGCCCAGATTCTCGGGGCCGAAGGCCACGTCCGCGCCGACCGTGGCCGCGACGAAGCCGTCGCGGGGTTGCTGGAACACCATCCCGACTCGGGTCCGGGCGGCCACCAAATCTTCGGAGACCGGCGTGCCGTCCACCAGAACCTCGCCCTCGTCGGGTTCAAGTAGACCGTCGAAGTGACGGACGAGCGTGGTCTTGCCCGACCCGTTCGCGCCCGCCAGCAGGACGAACTCGCCGTCCGGAATCGACAGCGAGACGCCGTCGACCGCGGCCGGGCCGTTCTCGTCGCCGTATCGGTGGACCAGTTCGCGGGTTTCTATCATCCGGTCGTCCTCGTGGGTCGTCGGGTCGCTACTCGGCGGGTCACTATTCGGCGGCTATCTGGTCGCTCCGGACGACGCCGATTGCGGCCGCCATCTTGAACGCCTCGGCCGGGACGAACGCCACCGCGGCCGTGAGGAACGCCTTCTTCAGGGTCATGTTGAGGACCAGCGAGAAGCCGACTACGCCGAAGGCGTAGATGACGACGGTGCCGACGACCATCGCGCCGACCAGTCGCGGAATCCCCCGGGGAACCGGGTTTCGGAGTCGGAGACCGCCGTGGACGACCGCGCCGATTGCGAACGCCGCGACGGGGTACGACCAGAGGTAACCCCCGGTCGGGCCGAGCAGTGCGCCGACGCCTGCAGACCCGCCCGCGAAGATCGGTGCGCCGACCGCTCCGGCGACGAGGTACAGCGCCATCGAGACGCCGCCCCAGACCGGTCCGAGCAGGATACCGGCGAGGAAGACGCCCAGCACTTGGAGGCTGACCGGTGCTGGCGAGAAGGGGTTCGGGAACGAGACGTAGGCGAACGCGCCGGTGAGCGCGGCCAGCAGGGCCGCACGCGCGACGTTCTCGACCGTCTCTTCGCCGACCAGTTCGACCGAGGCCGTGTCGGTACTCATGTTCGGTCGTGGACCGTCAACCGGAAAGAATTCTTCGGTTGACGACGCTCGTGCGCGGTCCGTCATCGTTGCCGACAAATTTTTGTATCACCATCACGACCCACCCACATCGATAATGGACGAGAAGACAGAGGAACTCCGGGACATCTTCATGGATGTCACCGACGAATCCACCGTCACCGAACAGCAGGAGGAGACCCACGGGTCTCTGCATTCGGAGACGGCGGTCGAGGAGCGCCTCCAAGAGGTCGTCGCCCGAATGCGCGACCGTTACGACTTCGGGACGACGCTCTCGGACGAGGAACTCGTGACCGTGGTTCGTGGCTTCTACGCGGGCGACTCGGACGCCGAAATCGCCCGGGAACTCGGGGACGCCTCGCTCGGCAAGACCGTCTCGCGCGCTCGTATCGACCTGCATCTCATCCGCGACGCCGACTCGGACGCACCGTTCGACGTCGAGGAGTTGCGCGACCTCCTCGATTCGGGGGCCTCGTCCGCCGAGTGCGCCGACGAACTCGACGTGAGCGAATCGACCGTGCGGCGCTATCGCCGGGTCGTCGAGACCCAGCAGGAACGCCGCACCGTCAACGACCAGTTCCGCAACGAGTTCGAGAACGTCCTCCAGGACCGGGAACTCTCCGACCGGATGACCGAAGGCGTTCAAGAGGACGGACTGGACGACGCCACCGAGGGCATGGAGACGAACGTCTCCTTTTAGACCACCTTTTTTCGTCGGGTGTCCTCGGGCGAGCGACGCACCGCGTCGCTCGCCCTGTGGCACCCTCCTCGAAAAAATCTGGACCAAAAAAGGGCCGCTCGGTCGGTCGCTTCCGCTCCTCGCTTGCGGTGAACCGCGCTCACAGCGAACCGCGCTCGCTTCGCTCGCGCGGATGCTGGTCCCGGGTTGCTAGGTTTACCGAGCGCTCGGGTTGTCGGCTTGCCGAGCGTTTGTATCGCTGGTTTCGCCGAGCGTCCGCTCCCTCGTTTCACTCGGTCGCTCGCTGGCCGTGGACGGCTCGCTAGCTGTACGTTTCCGAAAGAAATAATATTATTTTCTTAACAAATATATAGTTTGCTGAAGTTTATATTCGAGAACGGGACGAACCATTCGCGTGTCGAAGATTCCGTTCGGCGAACTCGAAACCGCGACGTACTGCCCTCGAAAACTCTACTACTGACGGCGTGACGACCTCGAAGTTCCAGAAGAGGTGGCCGAGCGCCGCGACCTCGCGTTCCGATACGGCGACCTACTGGACGGCCCCGACGAGCGACTCGCCGACCTACCGCTGGCGGTCGGTCCGGCCGAGTTCCGGTCGAATCTCGACTACGCCCGCAGACGGTTCTCCGAGGAGTGGCCCGCTATCCGAGACCCGAGCGAGCGCTCGACCGAGGGCAAGGACTGTCGGGGAATCGTCCACAAGGTCCTCTCGCTCGACGTTCCCACGCCCGCGATGGTCTACACCGGCGACCCACCGGAACAGGGCGTCTGGGAACCACAGACGGTCCGGGCCGTCGCCGCGGCGAAGGCGCTCTCGTGGGAGTCCGGCGAGTCGGTCGAACGCGCGTTCGTGGAGTATCCCGCCCACGGCGTGGTTCGAGAAATCCACGTCGGCACTCGTCGGAAGGCGGCCTACCGGACCGCGGTCGGCGCCGTCCGGTCGCTAGACGGTCCGCCGCCGCGGCTCCGGAGTAACGCGAAGTGCGAGGCCTGCGAGTACCGTACCGAATGTGGGGTGAAAACGCGGTCGCTGAAGTCGCTACTCGGATTCTGAACGCCGAACCCCGGCGTAGGGAGGTCGTCGTGGCCGACTCCACGAGCCGCCACGGCCGAGTCCCGGACAGCGTTCGCTATCGTGACGCCGGATTACCGCAGTCCTGTTTCCAGTCGTCGGCTCGCTCCCGGACGACGACCTGGCCGTCGTCCGCTACTTCCACCTCGTAGGCGGCGATAGTGAACGTGACGCTGAGTCGTTCGGAGCGCTCGGCCGTCGTCCGGTACAGCGAGTCGAGCGCGTCGCCGTCCACGCTGTCGTACAGTCGCACGTCCAGATCCTCCGGTTCGACGTTCTCGACCACGGCCAGCGCCTCGACGACGGCGTCGCTGATAGGGCCGTCACGGTTTCGGTCGTGGTACGTTCGATACAGTATCTCCGAGTTCGCATCGTTGGTTGCGACCGACATTGTCTATCCCTACTGCTACGGTAAACCTACCCTTCCTTTGTTATGTCCCGCCTGATTCCACCGTCGCACCCCGCCGCCGTCCGTCTGACACTCTCCTAAAACAGTGTAATCACTGCCTACGCGCGTCTGTCCGCCGTCGGTTCCAGATTCCGAGAGGCGAACCCTTCCTGAGTCGCTGAAGACCGTCCGCGTCGAGCGTCCGACCGTCGAACGTCACCCGCGTAGCCACGCCGCCACCTCGTCGGCGTTCGCGCCGCGGCGGTGTATCTCGCCCGACTCGACGTCGACGACGGTGCTTCCGGTACCACCGGTCTCGCCACCGTCGAGAACCATCGACGCGGCGTCTCGAATCTCGTCGTCGAGGTCGGCCACGCGGGTCGCGCTGGGTCGCCCGCTCACGTTCGCGCTCGTACTCGTGACGGGCGCGACCTCGCGCAGGAGGTCGAGCGCGACCTCGTGGTCTGGCACGCGCACCCCGACGCGCTCGCGGCCTCCGGTCAGGACGTCCGGGACGCACTCGCGCTTCCGGCAGAGAACCGTCACCGGTCCGGGCAGAAACTCCCGCACGAAACGTTCCTCTCGGTCGGTCGCGTGGACGTACTCCAGCGCCGACTCCACGTCGGGGACCGCCAACGAGACGGGGTCGTCGCGCGACCGGCGCTTCGCCTCGAAGACGCGCTCGATAGCCTCCTCGCTCAGTGCGTTCGCGCCGAGTCCGTAGACCGTCTCGGTCGGATAGACGACGAGTTCGCCGTCACGAATCGCGGTCGCCGCGCGCTCGATTTCTGTTGGACCCGTGTCGCTCATCACGTAGTCGTCAGGCGCTTCCGGAGAAAAAGGGTGGTGGTCCGTCAGAACGAACCGATGCCGTAGTTCTTGGCGAATCCGGTCTGGACGCGAATTCCGTCGTCGTAGCCGCCGGGCACATTCGTCGAACGCGTCGTGGGTGTAGCTCCCGCGCCCCTCGCCGTAAACCGACGGGACGATTCCCGAACGGTACGTCGGAGTCGCGGACTGCAGTGTTGTTAGTTCGATTCGATGGCTGTCTCGACCTCGTCGTAATCCGGGAAGTCGGGCCACTCCTCGGCGACCCACGCGTACTCGACGGTTCGGTCCTCGCCGAGCAGGAAGACGGCGGGCCGGGGTTCGCTCACGCCCGCCATCCCGTCCAAATCGTTGACGATACCGTACTCCTCGGCGACGTCGTTCTGTGGGTCGCTGAACAGTCGGTAGTCCATCTCGCGCTCCTCGACGAGTTGCTTGTGGGCGTACGGGTCCGAGATGGAGAGGCCGACGACGGTGAGTTCGTGATCGCTTGCCTCGCTACCCCACGCCCGGTCCCGAATTTCGTTCCACATGTACGTCGCGGGGAACGCCCCGTCCATCGTGAAGAAGACGAGCAGGACCGGCCCCTCCTCGGTCAGGTCCGACAGCGAGGCGTCCTCCCAGTACTCGTCGTTGACCAGCGGTCGGGTGAAGTCCGGCGCGGTGTCGCCCTCCGCGACGTGGTCTGCGTCGGGGAGTTCGACGACTTCGAAGTCGACCATTACTCGGCACCCCCTCGCGCACCGTACGTGTTCTCCAGATACTCCACGATGTTGGCGCTCTCGCTCATCGTGACGCCGGTGTTCTCGTCCTCGATGGCCGGGACGGTCCGCTTGCCCGAGATCCGCTTGACGACGTTGCGGTCGCTGTGCATCGGTTCGACGAACCGCGACCGGTAGTCGAGGTCGTACTCCTGTAGCTTCCGCACCACGCGCTCGCAGTACGGACACGCCTGCAAGCGGTACAGTGTGATGGCGGGGTCACCGGTAGCTGGCTGGCTCATAGGCACGTATTGGCGCGAAGTAGCCGTAAGGTCTTCGCTCGCGGCAGTCGCCGAGTCCGGTCCGAAATCTCCGAAATCCAGTTGTCGGTCGCTGATATCGGAGGAAAAGAATAAAGAGTTAATCCCGTCCACTTTCAAGTTGGGTTGTCGAATGGTGCCATTCCCGATGTCTACGGTCGCGTCTGTGGGACCGACCCCGATAGCGCAAGTGTTGGGTATCCCGATTTCGGAGGCGATGATCACGTGGGGCGGTGCGTTGGTCATCGTCCTCCTCATCGGCCTCTCGGGATTCTTCTCGTCCTCGGAGATCGCCATGTTCTCGCTGGCGAACCACCGCATCAACTCGCTGGTCGAGGACAAGGTACCCGGAGCCGAGACCGTCGACGAACTCAAGTCGGACCCGCACCGACTGCTCGTGACGATTCTCGTCGGGAACAACATCGTCAACATCGCCATGTCGTCCATCGCCACGGGGGTCCTCGCGCTCCACCTCAACCAGGGGCAGGCCGTGGCGGTCGCCACCTTCGGAATCACCGCTCTCGTTCTCCTGTTCGGCGAAAGCGCGCCGAAGTCCTACGCGGTCGAGAACACCGAATCGTGGGCGCTTCGCATCGCTAAACCGCTGAAGTACTCCGAGTACGCGCTGCTCCCGCTGGTCGTCCTCTTCGACTACCTCACGAGAGTCGTCAACAAGGTGACGGGCGGTCGGTCGGCCATCGAGACCTCCTACGTGACCCGCGACGAGATTCAGGACATGATAGAGACCGGCGAACGCGAGGGCGTCCTCGAAGAGGACGAGCGCGAGATGCTCCAGCGCATCTTCCGGTTCAACAACACCATCGCCAAGGAGGTGATGACCCCGCGTCTCGACATGACCGCGGTGCCCAAGACCGCGAGCGTCGAAGATGCCATCCAGACGCTGGTCCAAAGCGGCCACGAACGCGTCCCGGTCTACGAGGGAAGCCTCGACAACGTCATCGGCGTCATCCACATCCGCGACCTGGTTCGGGAACAGACCTACGGCGAACACGACGAACTCGAACTCGACGACGTGATTCAGCCGACCCTCCACGTCCCCGAGAGCAAGAACGTCGACGAACTCTTGACCGAGATGCGCGAGAACCGGATGCAGATGGTCATCGTCATCGACGAGTTCGGGACAACCGAGGGACTCGTCACCATGGAGGACATGGTGGAGGAGATCGTCGGCGACATCCTCGAAGGCGAGGAGGAGGAACCCATCGAGTACGTGGACGACGAGACCATCATCGTGCAGGGCGAACTCAACATCGACGAGGTCAACGAGGCGCTGGACATCGAACTGCCTGAAGGCGAGGAGTTCGAGACCATCGCCGGGTTCATCTTCAACCGCGCTGGCCGACTGGTCGAAGAGGGCGAGGACATCACCTACGACGGCGTGCGCCTCCACGTCGAACAGGTCGAGAACACGCGCATCATGAAGGCCCGCGTGACCAAGTTAGACGAGCAGGAACGCGCCGAGAGCGAGGGCAAATCGGAAGCCGAGTTGGAAGAGGGCGTCGAAACCGAGGGGTAGCTACCGGTTCTCGTTGCTCGGACGACTTTCGAGGCGACGACGAACGAACTTCACGAACCACTTCGGCCCGATGTAGAATCGCGTTCCTTCCAAATCCCGCTCCGAATTCGGTGATTTCACCGTGTTACCAGTTGCACTTCGTGCGGTAAAAACGTCGGAGAAGTCGAGCTTTTGGGCCAGTCCGGCTATCCGACCATCTCGATGAGCGTGAAGACGCCGTACCCGACGCCGATTGCCAACGCCAACGACGCGAGCCACGCCAGCACGGTGTAGACCATCTTCTCACGACTGACGCCGCTTCCCTCCGCGGCGTAGCCGCTCCCTACGATTGCACTCACGATGATCTCGTTGAACGAGACGGGAATCCCGTAGAGGACGGCGACCTGCGCGATGGCGAACGAGGGAATGAGCGCGGCGATGGAGCGCCGCGGGCCCAGCGCCGAGTAGTCCTGCGCGATGGCCTTTATCATTCGGGGTGCACCGGTCCACGACCCGGCGAGCAGGCCGAGACCGCCGCCCACGAGGACCGGCACGAGCGGAATCTCGAACGGGTCGAGTAGCGGGACCAGCGGCCCGATAGCGAGACCGACCTGCGACCCGCCGGCCGAGAAGGCGACGAGGCTCCCGAGCGCGAGCAGGAAGTGGCGCTGTCCGGCTTCGAGATTCCGGTGTACGTCCCACCCGAGAACTCCGGCGACGAGTCCGCCGACGCCGAGCGAGACGAGAACGTACCCGACTTCGACTCCCGCGACCGGCGGCAACGCCAGCGCATTCGCCGCAGCTTCGGCGATAGACTGGCTCACGTCGGGCGGCCCTAACACGACGAACTCGATGTTGGCGATGATGAGACCGACGACGCCGCCAAGGAGTGGGATGACGACTCGCTCGGCGGTGCGCTCCGAGCGGAGGAGTTTCGCGGTGGAGTAGGCGATGGAACTACCGACGAACGGCGTCAGGATCCACAGCGCCGAAATCTGGCGGTACTTCGCCCACGCCGGGTCGCCACCCATCGCCAGTCCCACGCCCACGATGGCTCCCGTGACGGTGAACGCCGTGGCGATGGGGTAGCCCGTGAACACGCCGATGGCGACCAGTATGGCCGCCACGAGCAGTCCCGTCGTCGCCGCGATGGCAGTGAGCTGGACCCCGCCGATGAGCTCCGTGCCCACGGCTTCCGAGACGTTCGCACCCTGCATCACCGCTCCGAGGAAGCCGAGCAAACCGACGAAGAATCCGGCCCGCATCACCGAAATCGCGTTCGCACCGACCGCGGGTGCGAACGGTGTCGACCCCGACGACCCTGCGCCGATAGCCCACGCCATGAAGAGGCTGGCGATGCCTGCGATTACCAACGTTACGACGCCGCTCCCGACCATAATGCGAACCAATCACCGACGATAGAATAGTGTACCGACTTTCGTACTCGGGTCAGGTCGTTTTCGAGTGTGGCTCTTCGGGTTCCTCCGGCGCTTCGACGCCCTCGGCGGCCTCGGCGGTGTCGGTGTGCTTCTCGGTAGCGACGTGCCAGCGGTTGACCTCGTCCTCGTAGTCCGACAGTTTCTCGCTGACCTTCTGCTTGAGGTTGTCGTCGTTGATGTTGACCTCGAAGACGAACTCCTCTTCGCCGTCGCCGCGGCCGACCTGCTGGACGTTGGCGCTGATGAGGTCGTTGTCGAAGTAGTAGGGCGCGAGCTGGGTCATCACCTTCTGGTAGACGGTGTCCTCGACCTTCCGCAGGGCCTTCCGACTCGCTGAGTCGGCCGCGCGCGCGACGTAGCTGACCGAGTCCTGCCAGCTATCGACCGCCTCGTCGGTTTTCTCCTCTTCGAGCTTCTCGTAGGACTCGCTGATCTTCTCGCCCGCGGTCTTGAGGTCGTCGTCGGGCGTCTTGCCCTTCTTCTCGCCTTTGCCTTCGCCGACCGACGCCTGCTCGGCGGTCTTCTCGGACACGTCCTCGCCGAGTCGCTCGTGGTGCTTGGGACGCCACTCGTCCCACTCCTCGTAGGCGTCGCCGGACACGTCGGCCTCGCGGAGTGCCTCGGTGATGCGCTCGCCGTGTTCGACGATGTCGCCCCACGTCCCGCGGAGCTTGAAACCAGAAACGCTCTCTTCCATTGGGATTCTCCTAGTTCGGCTCTGATATACGCTTGTCGGGCGATACCCGTCGTGCGACTAGCGACCGTACGTCAAGCGAGTCGCCACCTCGTCGAGACGACGCTTGACTCGGCCGAGCCAAACCTGGTGCCTGTTGACTGCCTGCATCTCGGCCTCGGACACCTCGATACGGTCCCCGTCGAAGGGGTTTCGCCCGGCGCGTTCGCCGTCCTCGCCGTCCGTCGTCATCGAGACGACGGAGGTCATTGAACACCGACCGCACGCCTCGGTTCGTTTGTCGTCCATGCTGGCCACTTGCACGGTGATTGTGTGTCCGGATTATTAAGGTTTCGGCGGTAGTGAGTGTCTATCTCGTTAGACGAAGAGAGCGACGGTGACGTGTCTGTAGTTTCCTATCCACTGACGGGTGGACAGGACAGTACCGGAACCGAGTCCCCTCTTCGTCCGAGGAGTTTTAACCCACTGCGAACAGTGGTCTCACATGGGATACCACGTCATCGACCCCGAAACGGTCGAACCAACGCCCGACCGGCCGTGCGTCCAGCGCGCGGTGGGGGACGCCGCAGGGTTGGAGAACGCCGCGCTCAACCTCTACGAGGTCGAACCCGGCGAGCAGATTCCACTGGCGTACCACTACCACGACGACCAGGAGGAGGTCTTCTACGTCGAGTCGGGCGAACTCCACGTCGAGACGCCCGAGGGCGAGCAGGTCGTCCCCGAGGGCAACGTCTTCGTCGTGGAACCGGACAGCCCCCAGCGGGCGTTCGTCCCCGCGGACGCCTCCGAGACGGTCCGGACGCTCGTCCTCGGCGCCCCGTCGGTCGAGGACGTTCACGCCTACGAACCCGACTCATGAGCGACGAGACCGCCGACTCCCGAGCCCCCGAGGACGCCCAACTCCCCGACGACGCGAACGTTCCCGACGATGCAGACGTCGCCGACGACGTGCCCGACTGGGACGACGAGTACGTCGACCGGGTGAGCGACCGCCTGATGTTCAACTACGACCTCGAAAAGGACCACGCGGTTCGCGGCCGGGCGTTCACCATGTACGGCGAACTCCGACTGGAGTCCCAGAAGCACTTCCTCCACCCGTCGGTCAACTACGCCAACTACGAGGCCCGGGAGCATCTGTTCGTCCGGCGTGCCGAGACGATATCGCGGGCCGACCTCGACGAACTGGTCGAACTCGGCCACGAACTCGCCGACGAGTGGATAGACCCCGACGAGGAACACTACGGCACCGAGTTCACCTTCGGCGTCGTCGTCCCCGAGATTCCCGACGCGGTGCGGGAGCACGTCGCCGACTTCCGCGACCGAACCCTCCTCAAGTTCGGCTACTACGGCCACTACGAGGTGAACCTCCTAGTCGCCGCCCCCGACCGCGAGGAAGTGGTCGAGAGTCGGAACGCCGACGTGGCGACCGCGTTCCGAACGTGGACCGACGTGGCCGAAGAACGGTCGGGGCTGTTGACGCGACTCGTCTCCGCGATTCGCGGGTAATTCCATCGCGGGTCGAAAAAAGAAAGACGAAAAGCTCGGTCGGTGTCGGTCGCCGGTTCGGTCAGTCGCCGTCTGGTTCGCCGCCGTCCGCGACCGGCGTTCCGCGGGCACCGCGGACCTGCTGGATGTTCCTGTAACCCATCCGAATCAGAGATAGCGCCAGTCCGATGAGCACCAGCGCGAGTACCATCTGCGTGATGGCCGACAGCGTCTGGGCTATCGTCATCTCGGCCGGACTGCTCTGGATGAACTTGACGTAGAGGTTGTCGTGGAACGCGAGCCACCCCAGTCCGAGGACGGTGATGGACCCCATCAGCGCCATCGGAACGCCGGTCGAGATGAGCTGTTTCGAGTCGTCCCAGTTCGCCAGCCAGACCGTGGCGGTCAGTAGCGCGAGCGCCGCGAGCAACTGGTTCGCGCCGCCGAACAACTGCCAGAGGGTGAGCCACGACCCGCTGGTGATGAGGATGTACGCCGGGACGCCCTGTATCGCGGCGTTGGCGTAGCGATTTTTGGCGACCTCGCCGACGCCGGACGCGTCGGTGCCGACGATCTCCTCGATCATGTATCGACCGAGTCGAACCGCGGTGTCGGTCGAGGTCAGCAGGAAACTGACGAGCACCAGCGCCATGAACGGGGCGCCGAACGAAGTCGGGATGCCGAACGACGTGAGGATGATGCCGCCACCGCTCGCGAACGTCGGGAGCGCGAGGCCGATGCCGCTGCCCACGTCGGGCGCGACGATGGCCACCGTCGCGAGCGCCACCGTCGCCAGCAGTCCCTCGCCGAGCATTCCGCCGTACCCGATGGTCCGAGCGTCGGACTCCTTGTGCAACTGCTTCGCAGTGGTCCCCGAAGAGACCAGCGAGTGGAATCCGCTAATCGTCCCGCACGCGATGGTGATGAACAGTAGCGGGAACAGCGGCGTCCCCGTCGCGCCCATGAAGCCCTTGTACGAAGCGAGTTGGATTTCGAGAGGTTGCGACGACGTGCCGAATATCGTTCCGACGATGATGGCCAGCAGCGCGCCGCCGACGCCGGTGTACAGCAGGAACGACGACAGGTAGTCGCGAGGTTGGAGCAGCATCCACACCGGGAGCGCGCTCGCCAACCCGCCGTAGACGATGACTATCGGCACCCACGCCGCGGTGTTCACGCCGAGGCTCGACGCCCCGGGAATCCACTGTCCGCCCTCGAACAGCACCGTCGTACCTGCAGGGTACGTCGCGTCCGCACCGGCCGGGAACAGCGCGAGCGGATACTCGATGCCCGCGAAGACCCCGCCGAACACGCCAGCGACGAACACTACCGTTCCGAGGAGGAACGGGAGGTTGAGCTGGTAGAGGTAGACGCCGAACACGAACGCGAGCGCGATGTACACGAGGCTCGCAGTCGCCGCCTGCGGGAAGGCGTTGAACACGATGGCTACCACCAGCGCGAACACCGCCACGACGAGGATGATGGTCAGGAACGCGAACCACAGCAGCATGTTCTTGCCGCGTTCGCCGACGTACTCGCCGATGATGTACCCGATAGACTTCCCTTCGTGTCGGAGACTGCTCGACAGCGACACGAAGTCGTGGACCGACCCCATCAGGGGGTTCCCGATGGCGATCCACAGGAGCGCAGGCACCCAGCCCCACACTACGCCCGCCGTAATCGGGCCCACGATGGGTGCCCCGCCCGCGATACTCGAATAGTGATGCCCCAGTAGCACCGGCTTCTTCGCCGGTACGTACTCCTGCCCGTCTTCATACTTGTGTGCTGGCGTCTCGCGCTCGTCGTCGAGTTCGACGAACCGCGCGAGGTACCGGGAGTAGCCCAGATACCCGACGCTGAAGAGCGCGAGAACCGAAAGCACCATCCAAATTACTTGCACCATGTTATGCCGCCTCGTCCCCAGACACGGAAAACACGACCTTAAAGTTTGTTCTCCATTTTTCCTTACGTTTGATACATACGATGGCCTATAGCTGGCCTTTCTTCGGCCGCAGGCCGCATTTCCTGGATAAATGGTACGTGGTTTGACGGTAAATTCTGCTCCTAAACGTTCCGGCCCGCCGACCGGCGCGTTTTGTCAGACACTCACCTCCGGCGCGACTTCGATGTCTAGTTCGGCCGCCACGTCGTCCAACAGGTCGCCCTTGACTTCCTCAACTCGCTGGCGGATGCGGGCCACGACCGGTTCGGGGAACTCCTCGTCGATTTGCCGGATGCGTTCGTGTTCGGTGTCGTGTCGCTGGCGGAGGTACTGCGCGCCGGTCCCCTCCTCGCCGGCGTCGGGTTCGGGCGCGATTTTGTTGACCACCAGTCCCTCGACGCCGAGACCGTACTCCGAGAGGTCCCCGATGGCCCGGCGAGTCTCCCGAATCGAGAGTTCGTCGGGATTCAGGACGAGGAAGAACGTCGCGTCGTTGCGCAGCGTCTCTCCGGCGAACTCGAACATCTGCTTGCGCTCGGTGAGACGTGCGATGATGGGGTCGTCCGCGACCTTCTTGCGGGCCTCGCGTTCGCCGATAGCGGCCTTCTCGTAGAGGTCGATGCTCTTCTCGCGTTTCTTCACGAGTCGCTCGATCCAGCTTTCGAGGAAGTCCGGAAGCGAGAGCAGGCGGAGCGTCCCACCGGTCGGCGAGGTGTCGAAGACCACCCGGTCGTACTCCTCTGAGTCGCGCATCACGTCGATGAACCGGTCGAACAGCGCGGCCTCGTACGCGCCGGGCGTCCGGTGCGCGAGTTCGATCTGGCGGTCGATCTCGTTGACGATGGAGGGACTCACTTGGTCGCTCATCGTGCGCTTTATCTCCTGCATGTGGCGCTCGACTTCCTCGTCGGGGTCGATCTCCATCGCCCAGAGGTCGTCGTACCCCTCGACCGCTTTCGGTTCGTCGCCGAACTGCTGGTCGAACACGTCGGAGGTGCTGTGGGCCGGGTCGGTCGAAACGACCAGCGTCTTCAACCCCTCGCGCGCGCTCCTGAGACCGTACGCGCACGAGACCGTGGTTTTGCCTACTCCACCCTTTCCGCCGAAGAAGACGAACTTGTTCATTATTGAAGAGTATGTCGTCGCTTAGAAGTGGTACTGTTGACCCTTGCGCTCGATGAGAGATTCGCGGTCCCACATCCGACGTTCCCACTGCTGGAACTCCTCGCCGAGATACGGTAGCAGTTCGGCGGTGTAGTAAGAGACCGGACTCGGGATGCCGAACGCGTCGGCGAAGCACGCGAACATGAAGGTGTCCTCCGTGTCTTCGGCCTCCTTCTCGATGAGTTCGAAGGCCGGATGCTCTATCATCCCGTGATAGAGACCGTGAAGCCACTCCTCCACTCGATCGCGGTACACCTCGATCCGGTCGGCAAGTGTCATCGTTTATCGTACAGTCGTCCCGCCGATAAAAAGTTGCCGCCACGCCGGTCACTCGGTGGTCTTCTTCGGTTCGTTCGGCCAGAGGTTTAGTTTTCTAACCGTACTCGTGATTCTTCCGTCCGGTCGCTACTGTCGTAACTTCCCCCAGCGCGGGCTGGCGCGGCGCGCAGTCGCGCACCGCGCTAACCGCGCGGGGTCGTCGGGAACGGACGTGACCGACGGCTCGGAAGACGCGGGTTGTCTGCCGGTGTCTGCGGGAACGGATGTGACCGCAGGTTCGGAGGACGTTGTTCGTCCTCCGGTGGTCGAGGCTTGCGAGACGCCACGCGTCTCGCTGGTCTGCGAACGTCGTTCGCAGACATCGCAGGCCGTAGGCCGAGAAGCGCAGGCGGTTGGGGAGGGACGAGGCCCTCGCGGTTGCGGTGCGGAGCGGTGCGGTACGATTGGCGTCGGCAGTAGTTACTTCTCCTCGACTTTCACCGTCGTTCCACGAATCTGGCCGCCACAAATATAGATATGTCTCAAAGAAATACGTACGAATCCTTTAGAAATGTATAGTCACTAAATACGTAACTACGACACGTACACCCGTTCGGTCGGGTCACACGTCCTCGGCCAACCTGTCCAGCGCCCGGCGAATCTCCCCTCTCCGCTTCCACGCGGCGATGCGGTCCGAAATCGCCGACGCCGGCAGGCCGAGACTCACCGACGACCGCATCGTCACCCTGCTCCCCTCGTCTTCGTGTCCGACCGAGATCTCGGTCTCCATCGACTCGAAGGGACCGGCGTCGCCGCGCTGGCGGCAGACGAGACCGTTCTCGCGCTCCTCGAAGTCGAGGTGCATTGTCAGTCCGCGCGCGCTGGCGGTCACCGCCCATCCGTCGTCGGTCGCTTCGACCGTTCGAACCTCGAAACTCCCCTCGTACTCGACCACGGCCTCGGGCGTGAGCGCGCGCTCAACCGCCGACGGCGGCGCGGGCACGAACGCCGAGACTTCGACTTGGCGCATCGTCGGCCCTACGTAGGTCGGACGGAAAGTGTTACGGTCACTCTCGAAAGCCGACCTGCTCGCTACGAACCGCAGGCCGTTCCAAAATACCGCCGGAAAGCGCACGCGGACGTTCGGGGAGCATGCGAAGAAGCCGGGTCAGAACACCGCGTCCAGAAGCGGAAGCGCGAGGAGTGCGAACACCCCGGCGACGGCCACCCCGCCGAGTACGATTCGCCGAAGGCGGAGCTGTGCTGGCACCTCGCGTCGGAGGTCCGGCCGGGCGGTCCAGACCAGGCGGTAGTAGGCGAGTCCGGTGACGACCAGAAACGCCATCGTGGAGTAGCCCAGTCCGCCCGCCAACTCCGCGCCGAACGCCATCAGGTAGCTCGGGCCGAGCGTGTAGCTGAACAGGAACCCGAGTGCCGCGACCACCAGAAACGGTACCGGGTCTACCGGCGTGCCGAATCTGTTCCCCCAACCCATACACGTTCTCGGCACTCCGTCGTCTTCGCTCTACTGGCCTGCCCACGCGCTGTCGGGGAAGAGATAAGTCGGTGTACGAACGACAGTCGGCCGATGCCGAACTCGAAAGGCGACCCGCGAGTGTTGCTTCTCATGAATCTCGTGCTGTCGGCCGCGTTCGCCTCCCTCGTGGTCTGGGGCCTGTCGTATCTCGACCTGCTGGCGTTTACGTGGCCGACCGTCGCAGTTGCGACCGGTCTCGTGATGGTTCTGACGTATCTCGTCGTGTGGTAGTTCGCCAGTTCGGGTCCGCGTCCCGACGACGGGATTCGATACTGGCGCGCTGGTCCGTGGGTCCGACTCTCGGTCTCGCCGCCCATATCAAAAGATAAGCCCCCGCGCACCCGTCGTTTGGACGAACATGCCCATCGAAGACCGCGGGGACGCCAAACTCCTCACGCACGCCTTGGCACAGGACACCCTCTCGAAGATTCGGGACGTAGAGACCGAGCAGGTCGGCTTCCGGAAGGGTCTCGTCAAACTCGGCCGCATCTGTGGCTACGAGATCATCGACGGCGCGATGGAGACCGAGTACGTCTCCATCCAGACGCCACTGACCGAGACGACCGGCGAACGCGTCAAAGGACTCGACGACGTGGTCATCATCAACGTGCTTCGGGCCGCGACTCCCTTCGTGGAGGGCCTGCTGAAGGCCTTCCCGCGCGCCAAGCAGGGCGTCATCAGCGCGGGCCGTGACGAGGAGGCCGGACGCGAGGAGGACGGCACCTTCCCCATCACCATCGACTACGTGAAACTCCCCGAAATTCGCGAGAAGGACACCGTCATCGTCGCCGACCCGATGCTCGCCACGGGGTCGACGATGTGTGCCGTTCTCGACGAAGTGCTGAACGAGCAACCGAACCCCGAAGACCTGTTCGTCCTCTCGGCGGTCAGCGCGCCCGAGGGTCTGCTCCGCGTCGGCGACGCGTTCGACGAGGCCGACCTGCTGACGGTCGCCATCGACGACGAACTCAACGACAAAGGCTTCATCGTACCCGGTCTCGGCGACGCGGGCGACCGGGCGTTCCGGACGAAGTAACGGATTCGACCGAGTACGTCACCGAATGGTTCGGAAACTTCTTCTATTCCCCTCTGAGACGGTAAATCAACGGCCAAACACTCTTGTCCACCGGAATCTAACTCGTCGAGTATGAACAGGTGGCTACGCATCGGCGGTTGGGCCGCGCTCGGACTCCTCGTCCTCTGGGTCGTGCTGGAGGTCGTGACGGTCGTCCTCGGTATCGTCTCGTGGTTCGTGAGCACCGTCGTCTCGTTGCTGGTCGTCGCTCTACTGCTGTATCTGGCGTACCTCGCCGTCTCGAAACTCGTCGGTGGCTCCGGTGGCTCTTCGTCTCGGTCGCGGTCGCGCGAGAAAGAGAAAATCTTCGAGTAAGCCCGCCTGCCGAAACTTCCTCGACCTACAACCGGAACACCCGCGACACCAGCGACCCGTCTCCCTTTCGCGCCATGATGACCGTCCCCTCGGCGCGCCGCCCGACTTCCCGCGGCGTCGAACCCACGATGCGCCGCCGAACCGCGCCCGTCCGGGTCGCTCCGAGGACCGTCACGTCGTGGAACTCCGACTCCGCGACGATGACCTCCGGAACGTCGCCCTCCAGGACGGTGGTCTCGACTTCGACGCCGGGGAGCGAGTCTGCCCGTTCGGCGAGCAGGTCGCGGGCCTCGGACTCGTCGCTGGCCGACTCGACGACCCGAAGGAGGTCCACGCGGGCGTCGTTGGAGACTGCAATCGCTCGCGCCACGGACGCGGCGAGTTCGGCGTGCGGACTCCGGGCGACCGGCAGGAGGACGGTCTCGACCTCCCCGGCGAGCGCGCCGATTTTCTCGACCAGCACGTCGCAGTCGGCCCGACGCACGATGCGGTCGACGTTGGTCCCGAGGACCGCGTTCTCCCGGGTTCGCTCCCGCCAACCGATTAGGAGGCCGTCGCAGTCGCGCTCCCGGACTGCCGTGAGGACGCCTCTCGCCACCGACGAAGCGACGAAGAGCTTTCCGGAGACGGGGACGCCCGTACCGGAGGCGACCTCCATCGCGCTGTCGAGCACGGCCTGTCGCTCGCCGCCGAACTCGCGAGTGATGACCTCGTCGGTGAACAGCGCGAACGGCGACTCCTGCGGCGTCGAGATGACGCCGACGACGAACACCTCGCCGTCCCGTTCGCGGGCCACGTCCACCGCCGTCCGGACCAACTGCTCGGCGTGGTCGGGGTTGCCGACCGCGACGGCGATGCGGTAGCGGTCGGCGTCGTCGTCGGTTCCCATCGTCGGTACCACACCCGCCGCGAGGAAAAACGTTCGCGTCGCTCGCCCGTCCGCTTCGAGTGGAACGCTCTCGCTCGCATACCGACGTGTGGTACCCTTTAAGCAATATTTCTACCTTCTAAAGCCGTATCGAGGCATGCCAGGGAAATACAGAACTTTCTACGATTGACCCAGTAACCCCGCCCGACGGGTGATTCGATTCGAAAGCGCCGCTAATCTCGCCGGACCGAACTATCGCCAAAACCTATATGTCCGCCCTACAGACGCCAAAGCATGGCCGACGACGAGGACCCCTGTAACGACTGCGGCGACCCCGTTTCGGACGCGCTGGCGCGCACCGTCCGACTGACAGTGGACCGCTCGCAGATCGATAGCCAACGGCTCTGCCCCGAGTGCTTCGCCGACTGGATAGACCGCTACGAGTCCGAGATGCAACCCGACGACCACCCGGCCGTCGCGGACGCCGACGCGGACATCATCGTGGATTGACCGACTCTCGACGTTCACCGTCCGACGAACCCCTTCGTCTCGACTGGAGAACCGACCGAAGCGGCGTCACCCTCGGCGATAAACCTCCTCACGAAAGCCACCACCACTGTGGAACGTACCGCTCCGGAGCGGTTCGTGTCAATCAGTACCGACGGTCGTCGAACCCCTTCGTTTCGGGTGTAAAACCACGCGACGTCGACGGGATTTTCTGCGTGAGGAACTCTCCCGAAGCCGACCTCTATATAACAAATGTGACTGAAGTGGCGGTCGGGCCGTCGTTTCCTCTCGGCCGAGAGCGCGAACGGTAGCTACTCCTCGTTATCGCCGTCCTCGTCGGCCTCGTCGTCGGCCTCGCTCTCCTCCTCACCCGCCAACAGGCCGTCGTCGCCACGCTCCAGCGCCTTCGGCACGTCGTGGTGGTCGGAGTAGCCGTCGAACCAGCGGACGATGCGTTCGAGGCGATCCACGACGTGGCCGGGGTCGCCGCTTCGGGAGAGTTCGTGGCCCTCGCCCGGGTAGCGCACCAGTCTGGTCTCCACGCCGTTCTTCTTGTAGAGCAGATAGAGCATCTCGGCGTTGTTCACCGGGACGCGGTAGTCGTCGTCGGCGTGGACGAGCAGCGTCGGAGTGTCCACTTCGTCGGCGTAGGCCGCCGGCGACTGCTCCCAGAGGAACTCGGCGTCCTCCGACGGGGTCGTGTCGAAGTCCCACTCGATTAGCTTGAACGCGTCGGTCGAACCGTAGAAACTGTTGAGTTCGTAGACGCCGCGCTGGCTGACCGCGCCGGCGAAGCGGTCGGTGTGGCCGACGACCCACGTCGTCATGTAGCCGCCGTAACTGCCGCCGGTCACGAACATGTTCTCGTCGTCCACGTACTCCCGTCCCGCCACTTCGTCCACGCCAGCCATCACGTCCTCGTAGGCCGGCGGTCCCCACTGGCCGCCTCCGAGCGCGGCCATGAACTCCTCGCCGTACCCCGTCGAACCCCGAGGGTTCGACCAGAAGACGACGTAGCCCCGCGCCGCGAGCAGTTGGAACTCGTGCCACATCATCCCGCTCGTGGTCCACATCGAGTGTGGCCCGCCGTGGATTTCGACCGCGAGGGGGTACTCCTCGCTCGAATCGAAGTCTGGCGGCGTCAGCATCCAGCCCTGGATTTCGTCGCCGGAATCGTTCTCGAAGCGAATCTCCTCCGGTTGGCAGACTGCTCGGTCGTCGAGATACTCGCTATTGACTCGGGTGAGACGCCGGGTCTCCGCGCCGCCCGGCGTCGAGACGAACACGTCGCCTGGGTGGTCCCACTCCGACCGGACGAACGCGATTTTATCCTCGCCGACCGTCGCGTCCTCCACGGTGCCCGCGCCGACCACGCGCTCGGGGTCGGTGCTGGCGTCGGCCGGCGCGCGCCAGACGGAGAACTCTCCCTCGTCGGGCGTCAGGAAGTAGAGGTTCTCGTCGCTCGGTCCCCACTGGACCGACATCGACATGTCCAGCGTCCGGTCCAGCGACTCGGTCGGAGTCGTCACCTCGCCGGTCTCGCGGTCCAGTACCTCGATCTCGGTCTGGCGGAGCGTCGCGTTCTCCTCGGGCGTGTAGGCGTACGCGAGTCGCCCGTCGTTCGCGGCCGCGAGCATCGGCGTCCACCCGGTCGTCTGAGTGACGGTTTCGGTCTCCTCGCCGGTCTCGAGGTCGTACTCCGCGATATCGATGCGGATGTTGTCGTCGGGGTCGCCGGTCCGCCGTGCGCCGTAGTAGAGCGTCGTTTCGTCGGCCCACTCGGGTTCCAGATGGTCGTAGTCGCCGTCGGTGAGGCGTTCTACATCGGCGTCCTCCAGTTCGACCACGTAGACGTGCGAGCGCCGCCCGTCGAAGTACTGCTCCCCGGCCCGGTAGACCATCCGGTCGATGACCCGCGGGTCCGGTTCTTCTGGGTCGAAGTCCTCGCCGTCGAGACCGATATCTCGGCCGTCCTCGCGGTCCTCTTCGGTGGCCTGCTGGACGAACGCGATTCGACTCCCGTCGGGCGACCACGCGAGCCCCGAGACGCCGCCGACCACGTCCGTCACCTGTTGGGCCTCGCCGCCGTCGGTCGGCATCACCCACAACTGGGGCCGGTCGTCGTCCGCGCCGCGAGTGCTGACGAAAGCGAGGCGGTCGCCGCTTGGACTCCACCGAGGTTGGCTGTCCACGCCCTCGGCGACGGTGAACTGCCGGGGTTCATCCCCGCCGACCGGGACCACGTAGACTGTCGCCTCGTACTCGTCGTCTGATTTGGGAACCTTTCGGACGAACGCGACGGACTCGCCGTCGGGCGAGACGCGCGGGTCCTCGACCTGCGCGACGTCGTGGTAATCCGTTGCACGAACTGTCTCCATACGCTTGAGTGCTATGCGACCGGCAATAGGGTTTCGATTCGAATGGTCCGCGCCGGTCCGAAGGACTGTCTAGACAGTAATCCGCGATTTGCCGGACGGAGACGATGTGACGGCGAGCAGTACTGGGCGATTTCCACCGTCTTCGGACGCCAACGTCGGATTGCCGTATTCTCGTTTCGATTATTCCGAAGAATTCCGGCGTTTGAAGGGCGTAACGCGGTGTTTCCACCGAGAAGCGTCGGTAGGTATAATGCCGGTTGACGAATATGACACATTTCATGGTGGGAGACAACAACAGACGAGACGTACTGAAGGGAACAGCGGCCGCCGGTCTCGCGGGACTCCTCGGAGTTACGGGAACCGGCCTCGCGCAGGACCAGGGCCAACGGCTTTCGTGGCACGCCGGCGGGACCGGAGGCACGTACTTCCCGCTCTCGAACGAGTTCAAGACGGTCATCGAGGAGAACACCGACTTCACGATACAGGTCCAATCCACGGGTGCGAGCGTCGAGAACGTCGGGAGCCTCGCTCGCGGGGACGCCGACTTCGCGCTCATCCAGAACGACATTGCGTTCTTCGCGTACAACGGAACCGGTATCGAAGCCTTCCAAGGGGAGGCAATCGAGAGTCTACGGGGCGTAGCAACGCTGTATCCCGAGACAATTCATGTCGTGACCCGGCCGGAAACCGGTATCGAGACTATCGAAGACCTCGAAGGCGCGACCATCAATACGGGCGACCTCGGGAGCGGAACGCAGGTCAACGCGCTTCAGATTCTGGAGACGGTCGGCATCACGACTGACGACTTCGAGGAGCAGAACGCCAGCTTCGCGCAGGCGGCCGACCAGCTACGTGACGGCGACATCGACGCGGCCTTCGTCGTCGGTGGGTGGCCACTCGGTGCTATCGAGGAATTAGCGACGACGACGGACATCTCCATCGTGGAGATATCCGGTGACACCCGCGAGCAGGTACTCGACGCTTCCCCGCTGTTCGCCGAAGACGAGATTCCAGGTGGGACCTACAGCGGCGTGGACGAGGACGTGCCGACGGTCTCGGTGCAGGCGATGATAGCGACCAACCAGGATCTGTCGGCCGACACGGTCGAGTCGGTCACGCGGGCCATCTTCGAGAACACGGACGCCCTGACCATCAAGGCCGACTTCATCAGCGAGGACACCGCACTCGATGGCATGTCCATCCCACTCCATCCGGGTGCCAGAGCCGTCTTCGGTCCCGCGACGACCGAGGCACCGACCGGCAACGAGACCGACACGGGCAACGAAACTGACACCGGGATGACGGAGACGACGACAGAAAGCTGAAACTGTGACCCGACTCCCGATTCTGGTCGGTGCGTGCCTGCTGGTGGCGTCGGTCGTCGGTTTCGGGGTGTTCGCCGGTGAACTAACTGCAGGTGAGCGGTCGCCGGACGCGGTGGCCGACGACCAGCGACCGCTGGAGGTCGACGAGAGCCAGCGACTGCTGGTGGTCGAGGACGTGGAGACAGGTGAACGTCTGCTCGCAGTCCCGGTCTCGGAGGGAACGACGGTCGCGCTGAACTACACTCACAGCGTCGAGAAGACCCCCGTGTTGGACGTGTACGAGGTCAACGGGACGCGACTGGAGATGGTCCGGATGGAGTTTCGCTCCTACGGCGCGGGCCTCCCGTCTCGGGCGGACGTGAACGTGACCGACGACGGGACCTTCGTCTTCGACCCCGAGGGTAGCTACGAGCAGCTCTACGTCAAACCCGGCACGATTGCGGGCCACGAACTGATAGTCGGCGACCGGACGTTCGACCTCGTGGCGCTGTCGGACGCTCGTTCGGTCAACGTCTACGTCGCAAACCGGTCCTCGCCCGAAACGGCTCCCTCTTCCATACTCTGACATGAGCGTAGACGATTCCATCGACGACGAGGTTATTCCGGAGGAAAAGCGACAGGAACTCATCGAGGAACTGGAGCGCCAGCGCTCGCTTCGGGGCTGGATGGCGCTCGCGGTCTCGATAATCGGTATCTCGTTCTCGGCGTTCCAGATGTGGCTGGCGGCCCGTGGCTTCGTCTTCGAGGCGACGCTCCCGGTCGTCGGGACGGTCGAACTCGCGGCGCTCCAGTTGTTGCAGATAAACGCGATTCACGTCTGTTTCGCGCTGGTGCTGACCTTCCTGCTGTTTCCGCCGACGATGGGCGACGGGTTCCTCTCGCGCCGTCTCGCTCGTCTAGTCCCGGAGACGCGAGAGCGATTCGGTGCGGACAGTCCCGTCACACGCGCAGTCGAGGGCGTCCGCGGGGCGGTCCGCTGGGCCGTCATGGACCCCGAGCGTCGGCGAGTCACCCCCGTGGACTGGATACTCGTCCTGTTCTCGTTCCTCGCGGCGGCGTACATGATAACCGACTTCGGAGAGATTCGGCGGATGCGGGCGCTCGGCCTCGGTATCGGGAGCACGATAGACGAGGTGTACCCCTTCCTCGACCCCGTGACCGACCTGTTCTCGATCCTCGGGATTCCGCTGAACGATACCTCGTACGCCTTCGTTCTGGGGACCGTCGGCGTCCTTCTCGTGCTGGAGGCGACCCGGCGGGCGCTGGGCCTGTACCTGATGCTCATCGTCACGTCGTTCATCGTCTACGCGCGGTGGGGGTACCTCATCCCGCTGGACGCCCCGTACGTCGGGGTCCTCTCCATCACGCCGCTGGGGTGGGACTCGATTATCCAGAACCTCTGGTACAACACCGAGAACGGCGTGTTCGGGATTCCGGTCACGGTCAGCGTCCGGTTCATCTACATCTTCATCCTGTTCGGGGCGTTCCTCGAGATGAGCGGTGCGGGCAAGTGGTTCATCGACCTCGCGTACTCGGCGACCGGCGAGCGCCGGGGCGGTCCCGCGAAGGCCAGTATCATCGCCAGCGGCTTCATGGGGACCATCAGTGGCTCTTCGATTGCGAACACCGTCACCACGGGCGCGTTCACGATTCCGCTGATGAAGCGGTCGGGCTACAGCCCCGAGTTCTCTGGTGCGGTCGAGTCGTCGGCGTCGTCGGGCGGCCAGATTCTCCCGCCAGTGATGGGTGCGGCCGCGTTCCTCATCGTGGAGTACACGCTGACGCCGTTCCGCGACGTGATAATGGCGGCCGCGATTCCCGCGGTCGTGTTCTTCTTCGGCGTCTGGGTGATGGTCGATCTCGAAGCGTCGAAGCGAAACATCGGTGGCCTGTCGCCCGACGAAATCGTGTCGTGGGTGCCCCACCTCCGGCGCGGGTGGTTCTACCTCGTGCCGCTCGTACTGTTGCTCTACTACCTCATCGTCGAGCGCCTGTCGGTCGCGCGCTCGGCGTGGTTCACGTTGGTCGCCATCGCGGCGCTCATCGCGCTCGTGGTGGCCTACGACGAGGAGATTCGGGTCCCTCTGCTCGGGACGATCACGGCGCTGTTCGTGCTGGAGGCGGCGAGCTTTCTGACCACCGGGGCGGGGATAATCGAGGCCCTCACGGGAGGGGCACCGGGCGAAGGGGTGGCTCCGGTCGCGGCGGTACTCGCTGCGACCGGAAAACTCGGCTGGATGACGCTGGCGGTCAGTCTCGTCACGATGCTCCTCCGGCCTCACGCCGACGCGCCACTGCTCGACTTCGACGCGCAGGTCGATCACGCAGTGGCCACGACAGCCAACGCACTCCGGCGGCCACGACTCTCCGAGAATCGGCCGTTCCAGTTCGGGAGCTTCATCCTGAAGTCGATGGACGCTGGTGCGCGAACCGCGACGACCGTCGTCGTCGCGGTCGCGGCCGCGGGCATCATTCCGGGCGTCATCAGCGTGAGCGGCCTCGGGCCGAATCTGACCGCGCTCATCCGCTCCATCGCGGGCGGTTCCATCGTCATCCTACTGGTGTTGACCGCGGTTTCGTCCATCATCCTCGGGATGGGGATGCCCACGACCGTGACCTACATCATCCTCGTCTCGATGCTCGGCCCGGCCATCAGCGAGATCGGGGGCATCCCGATTCTCGCGGCTCACCTGTTCATCCTCTACTTCGGCGTCATCGCGGACATCACGCCCCCGGTCGCGGTGGCGGCCTACGCCGCCTCCGGCATCGCCAAGTCCGATCAGTTCGAGACGGGGGTAAAGGCGTTCTCGCTGTCGCTGAACAAGGCCATCGTCCCCTTCGCGTTCGTGCTGACCCCCGGTATCCTCCTGCTCCGCGGGACGGGAACCGGCGAAGAGGTGGCGGTCATCGGCTTCTCCGACGTGGCCGACGTAGGCTACTTCGTACCGGAGGTCGTGATTCCAGTGGTCGGGGTGTTCGTCGGCGTCGTCGCGCTCGGCGCGACCGTCATCGCGTACCTCTACACCGACGTAAACAGACTCGGCCGCGCGGGGTTCGCGGTGGCCGCGCTGCTGCTGATGGCTCCGCTCTTGCTGTTCAACTCCGCCACGAGTCTGCTGTCACTGGTCGGCGTCACCACGGAACTCTCTCCGGGCGTCTTCGACCTCCTGTTCCGGGCCGTCGGTGGCGTCCTGTTCGGGGCGCTCGTCCTGCGGAACCGACGGCGAGCGGACACCGAGCGGGCGGCCGAACCCGGCGAGGAAGCGACTGAAGCGGCCTAGTCGAAGGCGACGGATGCGCGGTTCGAGGATTTCTCGGGGTCGCCTTCGCGAACGGAACGTCGGTTTCTGAACCGTGAGACAATTATACAGTTATGCTACAGAAATATACTATTTTCTAAGAGAAACAGAAATCATTCTCCGTGTCCCCGAAAGACGACGCCGTTCTCGAACCCGCTCGGTCCAACTTACGAACGGGACGTTCTCACCCTCACGCGAGACCGAAGAAAGCTATCGCGCCGAACAGCAGGTCGCCGTAGGTCAGCGCCACGGCGGTCCCGACGAACAGCGGCACGACGAACGGGATGCCGGGCGAGACCCAGACGCGCTCCTCGCGGGTCAACACGTCCAGTCCGTCGCGCAGGCCCTCGGGGGTCGTCCCGTACGCGCCGTGGTCGATGTCCGCGAGGAACGCCGCCGCGCCCCACGGGTCGTCGACGGGCGCGTCTTCGTCCGGGATAGCTTCGGCCGCGCCGCCGTCCGCTCGCACTTCGACCGCCGCGCCGTCGCCCGGCGGATTCGGTTCCGCTGGAAGGGTCGCCGGGTCTCGGAGGTGGTCGGCGCGCTCACGCAGGTCGGCCAGCGTCAGGCCGCGCCACCGGAGGTACATCCGCACCGCGTCCAGGTCTACGCCGTTGCGGGTCACGCCGTCGGGCGTCTCCAGCAGGCGACCGTGTTCATCGGGCACGTCGTCCCACCGAACCGGCTTGCCGACCACCATCACCGACGAGAACCGTCCGGCGGCCGCGTTGCGCGCGAAGACCGCGAGCGGGTAGAGCGCGCCGAGCAGGACCGTGTTCGTCAGGACGGTCAGCGAGAACACGCCGACCGCGGTCTGCTGGTGGGGAAGCACCCATCCGAGGACCTCGTAGGTCGGATACGTGGGGAAGAGCGCGGCGATCACGAGGAACGCCTTGGCGTCCGCACCGCCGAACGCGCGGAACCACCAGAACGCGAGTACCAGCGGCGCGACGAAGCCGAGGCTAATCGCCGCCCGGAGCGCGAACGCGCGCGTCTCGTACGGCGTTCCGGTCCACGCCTGCCAGCCCTCTACCGCCAGCAGGACGATCGCGAGCGCGGCGAGCGGGTACCACGTCCGGTTGGGCACTCGGCGGGTCTTCACGTCCCGCCACGCGGCCCACCCGAAGACGGGGACGACGAGTAGTCTGAGTAAGTCGGGTATCGAGGCGTCGATTGGGGTAGACACGGCGAGTAGTTCTCCGTGAGCGAGGTTTGTTTCGGCTTCCTATATAAATGTAAGAGGAGAGGCCGAGAAGCCGTGCGGTGACCTGGCGTTTACGCGTCTTCGTCGACCGCGTGAATCGCGTCTAATCGCCACGACGGGCCAGTTCCGTCGGCTTCCACGAGCGTTGCCTCTACGGTGGCCGACGAATCCGACAGTCGCTCGAACAAGTTCGCGTCGTCTTCCGGTAGCGAGATGGCGACGTACTGGTCGTCCGAACTCCGGAGGACGACTTCGCGCTCTACGGCGTCGAAGTTCCAGACGCGGAAGGTATCCCGCATCGTTCGGGTCGAATTCTCGGGGCTGTCCGTCATCTATCGTGAGGACGTTACCGAACCTCGTAAAAGAACTGTCGGCGAGTGCTGGGGCTATCCGGCGGCACTGGCGCAAAAAATCGAACCGCGAACCCGGTCTATATGACGCGGTTCTGGAGGTAGTCGAGGTGCTTGGCGTTGTAGACGATCTTGACCTCGTCCGTCGCAGCGCTACCGATGCAGGTCAGGCGGACGTTCTTCTCTTCGACCTCCTCGTCGGAGAGAATCTGCTGCATGTCCATGTCGATTTCGCCCTCTTTGACGATGGCTGCGCAGTTCGCACAGGCACCGGCGCGGCACGAGAAGGGCCAGTCGTAGCCCTGTGCCTCGGCGGCTTCGAGGATGTACTCGCCCTCGGCGACGTCGAGACTACCGTAGTCCTCGTCGTCGAGGCCCGCGTCGGCGGCCTCCTCGAAGAGGTCGTCGTCGTCCATGTCCCAGCCCTGGTCGTCCAGCACTTCGTAATTGAGGTATTCTACGGTTGGCATCAGACGATGGTTCGGCCGCGACATGGTTAGTAGTTATTGTTTCCCCCCGAGAAACCCGGATGCTACTGATAAATCGGGAAGAACTCGAAGAGGAGGAACGACGCCATCGCCGAGATGCTCGGGGTCAGAATCCAGAGCATGATGACCCGGCCGGTCGAGGACGGGTCGAACAGGTCCTTGGTCTGGAGTTCGTCGGGGTCCTCCTCACCGATTTTCTGGACCTCGTCTTCGGGTTCGGCGGTGAGGGCGTTGACCGACATCTTCGACTCGCCCTCGTCCGGCCCGCCGCCGTCTTGGCCCTCGCCGCGAACCGCGACGGCCGCGGCGTCTCTGACCCTGACCGCTCGGGTCGCCCGACCCCACCCGAGACCGATGATGCACATCGTCGCGCTGACCGCGAGGCTGGCGGGGATGCCCAGCACCGACAGGAAGGTGATGAGCGACGCCGAGACTACTTCCACGATGAGCGCGGCCAACAGCGGCAGGTCGGTGAGGTCGTTGCCCACGGTGTCGAGGGTCCGGCGCGCGATGGTGAACGCGCCGAGGCCGATGGCACCCGCGGCGAGGAAGATACCCTGATTGATTCCCAACTCGCCGCTTCCGACGAGCGGGGCGACGGCGTTCGCCACGTTGCTCGCGCCCGCCGAGAACGCCATGTAACAGCCGATGACGACGACGAGGACGCTACTGACGAGTTCGCGGCGATTCGTCGTCGCGCTCGGGACTGGATACGGAATCGACGCCACGCGGCCGTACTCGAACAGCGGTCCCTCCGACCGGTCGATGCGGAACCACACGTCGAGGTAGGGGTAGAGGTAGCGTCCGATGACCGCACAGACCCAGAAGGCGACGATGGGAGCGACCAGCCACCACGAGACGATCTGGCCCATCACGCCCCAGTCGATGTCGCCCGCCGCGACGCCGAGTCCGGCGATAGCGCCGACGGCGGTCATCGAGGTGGAGGCGGGGACGCCGAACAGGTTCGAGACGAGCAGCGCCAGTCCGACGAAGAAGAGGACGCCCACGCTCGCGGGAAGCGTGAACAGTGCCGAGGGGACGATTTTGCCGCCCATCGTCGCCACGACGTTCCGTCCGACGGTCCACCCGCCCAGCAACGCGAAACTCGCCATCAGACCCGCCGCGCCGAGTTTCGAGAGGACGCCACTTCCGACTGCGGGACCGAACGCGACACCGGTCGAGGAACCACCGATGTTGAAACCGACGAAGACTGCGACCGCGAGACCGACGAGGAGGAGTACGCTAATCACAGGTGTACGAACGCGCGACGGAGGTTAAATCGTATCGATTCGTTGACTCGGAGCCCCGCTCACACCACCGACATCGGGAGCCTGAGCGTCAGCTCCACCGACAGTCCGTCAAATCGGCACGTACCGGAAGA
The DNA here is from genome assembly GCA_005239435.1 of Halorussus salinisoli. Taxonomy (GTDB): domain Archaea; phylum Halobacteriota; class Halobacteria; order Halobacteriales; family Haladaptataceae; genus Halorussus; species Halorussus salinisoli. The sequence continues at coordinate 115,034 of SZNP01000001.1, forward strand.
CGACGTACGCGACGACGGTCGCCACGGCGGGGACGAGGTTCTGAAGCAGGACGACCCTCGCGGTGGTCGCTGGCTGGTAGAGTTCGGCCGCGGACGGCGAGTCGTCGGTGACGATGGGCGCGTCGGCGCTCTCGGCCGGGACGCCGACGCTCGACGCGGGAACCTGTGGCGAGTCGGGAACTGCGTCGGCGACCGTGGCGCGACCCCAGCCGAGACCGACCACGCTCATCGTGGCGATGACGACGAAACTCGCGGGGACGCCGAGCGCCGACAGGACCGTGACGATGGACGCGCTGACGGTGGCGACCACGAGCGCGGCGACCAACGGGAGGTCGGTGAGGTCGTTGCCCACGGTGTCGAGGGTTCGTCGCGCGATGGTGAACGCGCCGATTGCGGTCGCTCCGGCCGCCAGCAGGATGCCCTCGTTCATCGAAATCGCGCCGTTGCCGACGAGCGGGGCGACGGCGTTCGCCACGTTGCTCGCGCCCGCCGAGAACGCCATGTAGCAACCGATGCCCACGACCAGGAGCGTCCCGACGAACTCCCGCTGGGTGGTGTTCGGGCCGAGTTCGAAAGCGGGCACGGTGCCCGACCTATCGACGGTTACGAGGGGACCGTCGCTCCTGTCGATGGCGATTCGGTCCACGAGTCGGTCGTACCAGTAGCGTCCGACGACCGCGCTGACCCAGAAGCCGATGATCGGAGCGACCAGCCACCAGCCGACGATTTCGACGACGGCGTCGACCTTCAACTGACCGATGGCCAGCCCCAATCCGACGATGGCTCCGACGGCGGTCATCGAGGTGGAGGCGGGGACGCCGAACACGTTTCCGGCGAACAGCGCCAGTCCGACGAACAGGAGGACGGCGATGCTCACCTCCATCGTGAACGGGTCGCCCGCGACGAGTCCCTGCCCGAGGGTGTCGACGACTCGGCGACCGAGGGTCCACCCACCGATCAGGAAGAAGACGGTCATCAGTCCGGCCGCGCCGAGTTTCGAGACGGCCCCGCTTCCGACCGCCGGACCGAACGCGACGCCCGTGTTCGACCCGCCGATGTTGAACCCGACGAAGATGGCGACGACGACGCCGACGAGGAGGAGGGCACTACTCACGACACGCTCTTCGGACGAATTCTATTTAAAAGATGCCGAAAGCTGCCGCCGGAGGCGGCGTTTTCGGAGCTTCGAATCGAAGGCCCGGCAAAAGGTACAGGCGGAGAAAGGGTTATCCCCGCGGCACGACTTCCCGTACGCATGAAAGTCCTCGTAACGGACCCGATTGCGGACGCTGGTTTAGACAGACTGAGAGAGGCGGGCCACGAAGTCGAAACCGCCTACGACGTCGAAGGAGACGCGCTCCTGTCGGCCGTCTCGGACGCGAACGGTCTCATCGTCCGCTCGGGAACCGACGTGAACGAGGAGGTCTTCGAGGCCGCCACGGACCTCGTCATCGTCGGCCGTGCAGGTATCGGCGTCGACAACATCGACATCGAATCGGCGACCGAACACGGCGTCATCGTCGCCAACGCTCCGGAGGGGAACGTCCGGGCCGCGGCCGAACACACCGTCGCCATGACGTTCGCCGCCGCGCGTTCGATTCCGCAGGCCCACGCCCGCCTGAAAGATGGCGAGTGGGCGAAGGGCGACTACCTCGGCACGGAGGTCAACGCCAAGACCCTCGGCGTCGTCGGACTCGGCCGCGTCGGCCAAGAGGTCGCCAGGAAACTCGACTCGCTCGGGATGGACCTCGTGGCCTACGACCCCTACATCAGCGAGGACCGCGCCAAGCAACTCGGCGCCGAACTGGTCGACCTCGACGAGTGTCTCGACCGGGCGGACTTCCTGACGGTCCACACCCCGCTCACGCCCGAGACGGAGGGTCTCATCAGCGACGAGGAACTCGCCCAAATCGAAGGCGGCTATCTGATCAACTGCGCCCGTGGCGGCGTCGTGGACGAGGACGCGCTCGCAGAAGCGGTCGAAGACGGCGTCCTCGCGGGTGCCGCGGTGGACGTGTTCGCCGACGAACCCGTCTCGCCGGACAACCCCCTGCTCGACGTAGAGGACGTGGTGGTGACTCCCCATCTCGGAGCAAGCACCGAGGCCGCACAGGAGAACGTCGCCACCAGCACGGCCGACCAAGTGGCCGCGGCGTTCGCCGAAGAACCGGTCGTCAACGCGCTCAACGCCCCCTCCATCGACGAGAGCGCGTTCCCCCGCGTCGAACCGTACATCGGTCTCGCGGAGACCGCGGGCAAGATCGCCACCCAACTGCTGGACGAACGCATCAGTTCCATCGAGGTCCACTACGAGGGCGACATCGCCGAGGAGGACGTGGAACTCGTCACCGCCAGCGCCCAGAAGGGCGTGTTCCAACCCCTCGAATGGCAGGTCAACGCGGTCAACGCGCCACAAATCGCCGAGGAGCGCGGCGTCGAGGTGACCGAGTCCAAGACCCGCCAGACCGAGGACTTCCAGAGTCTGGTTCGCGTGACCGTCTCGGGCGACGAGGAGTCCATCAGCGTCGAAGGGACCCTGTTCGCGGGCGACGACCCCCGCATCGTCCGCGTGGACGACTACCGAATCGACGCCATCCCGCACGGCCACATGCTGGTCGCCCGCAACGAGGACGCACCGGGCGTCATCGGCTTCATCGGAACCGTCCTCGGCGACCACGAGGTCAACATCGCGGGGATGTTCAACGCCCGCGAGGCCATCGGCGGCGAGGCGCTGACCGTCTACACGCTCGACGCACAGGTGCCCGACGAGGCCAAGGAGGCGCTGGAGAACGACGACCGAATCATCGAAGCGCGGTACATCGAACTGAACGGCGCGAAGTAGGCGTTTTCGCCCCTCACTCTTCAACTCGAGTAGAGTCGAACAACCGCCGTTTATTAGTGGCGTCGCTGTCCACGCCCCGTACATGAGAAATCTCGGCTTGAAAGCGCGAATGGCGGTCGTCGGGTCGATGCTGTTCGTGTTCTACGCGGTGGCCGCCGCCGCGGCGATGGTAATATTCGACTTCCCGCTAGTACTCGTTGCACTCGGGAGCGTCGCCTTCGTCGGCGTCCAGTACAAAATCGGCAAGTGGGCCGCGCTCCGGAGCGTCGGCGCGGAGGACATGCCCGAAGACCGCTTCCCCGACGTTCACCGACAGGTCGAGTCGCTATCGAAGGACATGGGAATCGACAAGCCCCGACTGATGGTCGCCCGCATGGGCGTACCCAACGCCTTCGCGGTCGGGCGCAAGGGCGCGGGCACCGTCGTCGTCTCGGAGGAACTCCTCCAGATGCTCGACCCCGACGAGGTCGAGGGCGTCCTCGCGCACGAACTCGCCCACATCCGGAACCGCGACGTGGTGATGATGGTCCTCGGGCAGGGCGTGGCCTCCATCGTCGCCATCGTCGCCCAGTGGGCGGTCCTGCTGACCGGCGACAACGACCTCGCGGACTTCTTCCTCGCCATCGTCGTGGGCCAGATCACCCAGATGCTCGTGATGGTGTTCGTCTTCGCCATCTCGCGCTACCGCGAGTACGTCGCGGACCGCGACGCTGCAGACGAAATCGGCAGCGGCGAACCGCTGGCCTCCGCGCTCGAAAAGATTAGCCGCGGGAGCGAACGCGCCCGCGAGTCCAAAATCGACTCCGAAACGAGCGCGCTGTGCATCTTCGGTGAGGGGACCGGCCTCGCGCGACTGTTCGCCAGTCACCCGCCGGTCGAGAAGCGAATCGAGCGCCTACGTAACTGACGGGCTTGGACGAGACAATTATGGACCTCCGAACCCTCCTCGCGGCCGTCCTCGGCGTCGGTCTCGGTTTGCTCTTCGTCGCGGCCCCGGAGGCGGTCGTGAAGATTCACACAGCAGGTCGAAGGCCACCCGGCCGCGGCGGCGAGTACGGCGAGGAGTCGGTCGCGGGTCGGTGGCGGCGGCTTGTGCAGGCCGTCGGTATCGCCCTCGTCGCGGTCGGTCTCTACTTCGGTGCGACCGCACTCGGATAGGGTCACTCCTGTTCGGCTTCAAACGACTGTAGGATTGCTTCGGACAACTCTCTAATACTTTAACGGGTATATCCATTGCTCACTTCCGACCGGCGACGGCCGGTGTTCGCCACTCACCCCCGACAGTTCGTCACGACTTCCCCACACTCCTGCCGGAAAACTCGAACTCAAATACCCACACCTCTTTGCTCCGATAGTGTCACACGGCCGCGCCGAGGAGTCGAGCGAGCGTCTGGTGACTGGCTACTCCGGCCGCCTCTTGCTCGCCGTCTCGCTGGGGTGGGCCGCCATCCAGACTGGCCGACTCGTCCTCTCGCCGCTCTTGCCGACCGTGATGGACGACCTGGCTATCACCGAGTTTCAGGCGGGGATGGCCTTCACGATTCTCTGGGGACTGTACGCGCTCTGCCAGTATCCGAGCGGTCGGCTCTCCGACAACCTGACCCGCAAGACCCTGCTGGTCGCCGGTCTCTCGCTCGTCGTCGCCGGGTTCGTCGCTCTCGCGAGCGCCCCGAACTACCCGCTCTTCCTGCTCGGCGCGGCGGTCGTGGGTACCGGCGCGGGTCTCTACCCGACCCCGGCGCGGGCGCTGGTCTCGGACCTGTTCGTGAAGCGCCGCGGGCAGGCGTTCGGACTCCACACCGCTTCCGGCGACATCGGCGGCGCGGCCGCGGCCGGACTCGCCGTCGCGGCGCTCGCGCTCGCCGGTTGGCGGTCGGCCTACGCACCCGTCGTCGCCGTCCTCGCGGGCGTGGCGCTGGCGCTCCACGTCTGGGGTCGGGAGCAGTACGTCCGGCCCGAGGCCGACCGCGATGCTCTCGTCGCCGGACTCTCGGACGCGCGAGCGACCGCCGGTCGCCTCTGGACGAACCCCCGGATGCGGTGGCTCCTGTTGGCCTACGCGCTGTACGCCTTCACGTGGCAGAGCGCGGCCGGATTCCTGCCGACCTTCCTCCGGGCGGCGAAGGGGTTCCCGGCCGGTCTCGCCAGCGGCGGGTTCGCGGTCCTGTTTCTGGTCGGTGCGGCCGTCAAGCCGGTAGCGGGGTCGCTCGGCGACCGGTTCCCTCGGGCCGGAGTCGCCGCCGGGGCGCTGGTCGTCGCGGCGCTCGCGCTCGCCGGTCTACTGGCCGCGTCCGGCACGCTCGCGGTCGGCGTCGCCGTCGTCGCGTTCGCGGCCGGACTCATGGCTTACCCGCCGGTGATGCAGGCGCTCTTGATGGACACGTTTCCGGACGGAAGCATGGGCGGCGACCTCGGCGCGACTCGGACCGTCTACATCGGCCTCGGAAGCCTCGGGCCGAGTTACGTCGGGTTCGTCGCGGGTCGGGTCTCCTACGCCGCGGCGTTCGCGGGGTTACTGGGGTGTTTGCTCGTGAGCGCGGCGATAGTCGTCGGACTGGCCCGGAGCGAGTAGGTTACCGGAACCAGCTTTTCACCCGCGCTAGCAGACCGGCCTCCTGTTTGCGTCCGGTCCACTCGAAGTCGTCGTCGGCTTCACTGCTGCCGTCGATTCGGTCGCGGTAGGATTCGGTCCGAGACTCCAGAATCTGCTCGTTTCGCGTGATAACCGCGTCGAGTTGGGACTCCTTGCGCGCTAACCGTCGTTCGAGACAGTCCACTTCGTCCTCCAGTTGCGCGCGCTCGGCCAGCAGGTCCTCGTACTCGCGCTCGTACTCCCGGCAGAGTCGCTCGCGCCAGTCGTCGAGTTCCGGCCGTAGCTGTTCGTAGATGCGTTGCGGACAGACCACCACTACCAGTTCCTCGTCGGTGTCGGGCCTCCAGTCCGACCCGTCTGCTCGCCCTCCCTCGGGTAGCCTCTCTCCGTCGTGAGTGCGTTCGGGGGTCTCGATACTCACGCAACGATACACGGTACCGAGGTCCAAAAAGGCGCGTCAGACGGGAAGATGACGCGTCAGACGGGCGAACGACGGTGTTTCGACTGGAGATGACACGCCGCGGCTCCCCGCGGGCGTCGGGCGAGTCGTCGCTACTTCGAGAGGTGGTCGAGCACGCCTTCGGTGTCGGCCGGAACCGGTTCGGGGTCCGCCCCGGCGGCCGCCGCGGCGTCGGGGTCTTTCAGCAGGTGACCCGTCGTCAGACAGACGACCTGTTCGTCGGCCGCGATTTCGCCCGACTCGCGCAACGTCCGGAGTCCGGCGACCGACGCCGCGCTCGCGGGTTCGACGCCCACGCCGTCGCGGGCGAGCGCGCGCTGGGCGTTCGTGATCTCCTCGTCCGAGACCGCGACCGCAGTGCCGCCGGTCTCGCGGATGCCGGGCAGGGCCTTCGGCGCGTTGACGGGATTCCCGATTCGGATGGCGGTCGCACGGGTCTCGACTTCCTCCCAGCGGCGCACCTCGTCGCGGCCCTCTTCGATGGCTTCGACCATCGGAGCGGCGCCCTCGGCCTGTACGCCGGTCAGTGCTGGAACCTCCTCGGGGTCGAGCGCCCCGGCGGCGACGAGTTCGCGGAACGCTTTGTAGAGGGCCGCGGTGTTGCCCGCGTTGCCGACCGGCAGGACGATTCGGTCGGGCAAGTCGCCCGTCTGGTCGCGGAACTGTTCCAGAATCTCCAGGCCGATGGTCTTCTGGCCCTCCAGTCGGAACGGGTTCAGCGAGTTGAGGAGGTAGGCCTCCCCGCGGTCGGCGAGGTCCGACACGACGTCGAGGCAGGCGTCGAAGTTGCCGTCCACTTCCAGGATTCGCGCGCCGTGGAGGCTGGCCTGCGCGACCTTGCCCGCCGCGACCTTTCCGGCGGGGAGGAGGACCAGAACCTCCGTGCCTGCGCGCGACCCGTAGCACGCGAGCGCGGCGCTCGTGTTGCCCGTGGACGCACACGCGAGTCGATTCACGCCCAGTTCCTCGGCCACGCGCACGCCGACGGTCATCCCGCGGTCTTTGAAACTCCCGGTCGGGTTCATCCCCTCGTGTTTGACCCGGAGGTCCGCGACGCCCACCTCGTCCTCGATGGTCGGGACCGAGTAGAGCGGGGTGTCGCCTTCCTCGATGCTCACGCCCGACTCGAAGGGGAGGGCGGCCGAGTATCGCCAGACGCCTCGCGCCGTCGAGTCGGTGAAGTCGTCGAGCGTCGGATGGTCGGCGTACCGGACCTCCAACAGACTTTCGCAGTCGGGACACCGATACCGGACCTCCTCGAAGGGAGCACCGGTCCAGTCGCAGTCGATGCAGGCTAGCCAGACGCCGTCGTCGGCGTCGGACGGAACGGACTCGTCGGCAGTGCCGGAGAGCGCCAAGTCGGTCATTGCGCGTTTGAAAGCAGTCGAAGGGGAAAAAGCAGTTGGTGGCGGTGATACTGACGGCGTGGAATCGCCCGAAGAGGGAACGCACGACCGGGGCGACACCGTCTATTCGTCTCGTTCGTCGTCTCAGAACCGAAGCCAGACGACGGGCGTGAGACGCTGCTCCGTCGTCGTAGTGTTCGGGCGGGTGTGCAGGCGACCTGCACACCCGCCGAACCGGTATTGAAGTAATGCGCGAACTGAACGACATGGCTTCCGAAACCACGACGGCAGTCGAGACGCCAACCGAACAGTTCGCGTGGAAGGGCGGTGCGCTCGCCGGTCTCCTCGCGGGAATCGTCATGGGCGCGATGCTCACGACACAGATGGGACCGGTCATCCGCGTCGCCATCCCCTCGATGTACGGACTGGAGGGCCTCGCGGCCGGATGGGTCGCTCACCTCTTCCACTCCGTCGCCCTCGGCGTCGCCTTCGCCGTGGTCGCGGGCGTGGTCGGTTCCGGCGAGTCTACCGGTCGTAGCGCGGCGCTCGGCGTTGGTTACGGCGTCGTCCTCTGGGTCATCCTCGCGGCGCTCGTCATGCCCATTTGGCTCGGTGCGGTCGGGTCGCCCGCGAACCCGCCGCTCCCGAACTTCGACCCCCAGAGCCTCGTCGGTCACGTCGTCTACGGTCTCGTTCTCGGCGTCGTCTTCCCGTACGTCCGGGACCTGTAGTCAGAGTTCGAGTAGGAGTTCCTCGCCCTCTTTCTCGAACTCAGTCCCGAACGCCGCCGATAGCTCACGCATCCGCGACCTGCTCCACTCCGCCGCGTCCGAACTCGCTTCGTGGACCGCGAAGTCGTAGATTTCGGTCGGCACGAGTCGCAGTTCCGAGATTTCACCGCCTTCGACCGCGACCTCGAAGAGGAAGCTCCGGTCGTTGCGCAGGTTCGAGTCCACGGCGTAGTCGTCCACGAAGTCGCCGCAGTCGTACAGAATCGGCGTCCCGTTGTGGACCTCGACGCCCTGAAAGACGTGGGCGCTGTGGCCGTGAATCAGGTCCACCCCGCGCTCGGCGAGCCAGCGGCCGAACCGCCGGAAGTGGTCGGGTGGCTCTTCGACCATGTTGGGTCCCCAGTGGAGCGACGCCACCAGCAAGTCGGGGTCGGTTTCGCGGGCGTGGGCCAGCATCTCGGCCATCGTCTCGCAGGCCTCGCCCTCGTTCGAGAGGTCGAGATACGCCGTTCCGGGGTCGTCGGGACCGGCCGCGAACTCGGGCGTGTTGTCTGTCGCCGAGACGAACGCGATTCGGAGATTCTCGTCGTCGGACTTCTCTATTTCGACCGCGGCCGGACGCCGCGCGTCCTCGCGGTCCTCGCCAGCACCGGAGCGGCCGATGCCCGCCGAGTCGAGGTGGTCGAGCGTGTCGAGGAGGGCGGTCTCGCCGTAGTCCATGAGGTGGTTGTTCGCGAGACTCGCCCACTCGACGCCCGCCGCGTCGAGCGCGGGCACCGCCCAGTCCGGGTCGGCCCGGAAGTGAAACGGTCGACGCGTTCTGGTCCACCGCTCGCCGCGCGTCGAGAGGCAACACTCCAAGTTGACGAACACGCCGTCGAGCGCGCGCAGGCGGTCGGCGAGATTCCCCCAGACGGCGGCCGCCGGACGCCGTTCGTGACGCTGGCGCTCGTCCACCTTCCGGCCGAGCATCACGTCGCCCGTGAAGCCGAGTCGTGGCACGTGTTTTCACCCCCCTATTTCGTTTGGAGAGCGACCGGCAAAAGGTTCCGGCCTCCGCGGGACGTCCCGGTCGGACCACGGAAAGAATCGTACTTATTTATATAAAATCCGTATTCATTTCCTAAATATTGGAGAATATTGCCGAAGGTCCGGATTCGTCGTCCGAGGGCGACCGCTCGAATCGACGCGGTCGGCGCGGCCGCTCGACTCGAACCGGGCGTCGTATCGACGACTCGGCCAGTAGCGGCCGAGGACCCCACTCCGTCGGACGATCGGCAGTTCCTCGAACGAACGTCTACGGCGCGTCTCTCCCGTTTCGGTTTGGGCCAGATAATCGGGCTTTCAGGCGCTGTACTGTCGGTATTTCCTCGAATAAGTATATCTCCTCTGCCGTCCTCTAGACGGTCATGGCTTCTAATACCCAAACTGAAGCGGAGAGTCTCGTCGGTGAAGAAACTGTAGAGGGAGTCGGAACGGTAGAACGAACGTGGTCGAGTGCGATTCTCGGCGGACTCGCGGGCGGCCTCGTCTTCGGCGTCCTGCTCCAGACGATGGGGATGATGCCCGCCATCGCCTCGCTCTACGGCATGGAGAGCGTCGTCGTCGGGTGGACGGCCCACCTGTTCCACAGCGTCGTGTTCGCGCTGGTCTTCGCGGCCGCAGTGGTCCGCACGGACTACCGGGACGCGGAACTCGGACCGATTACCGCGCTCGGAGCGGGGTACGGTGTCGTCCTCTGGTTCGTCGCGGCGGCTATCGCGATGCCCCTCTGGATGGGCGCACTCGGGATGGATGCTCCTGCGATTCCGAACCTCGACGCGAGCAGTCTCGTCGGCCACGTCCTCTACGGCGTGGTGCTCGGCGCGGTGTTCGCAGTCGCGCGGCGGCGCTGAACGATTTTTCCGAACGTCGAGAACCGACCTCCCGACGCCGCAGGAAGGTGACGGATAAGTATCAATTTCGCCCGATAATCGGTCGTGACTCCTCGTCGCTGGCGTGAACGGTGCGAACGAACGCGCCAGTTTTTGAGCCACGGTACCAGAGTACAGAATATGGCCGAAGCCGAAACCACGGTTCGACGCGAGCGGCGCGACGAGAGTCGGTGGCTCGGCGCGGCGGTCGCCGGACTCGCTGGCGGACTCGTCTTCGGTCTCTATCTCCAGTTCGTCGTTGGCGTCCTTCCGCCGCGGGCGACGGCCGACGGCGTGGGGTCGCTGGCGTTCGATTGGGCCGTCCACCTGTTCCACAGTCTCGTGTTCGCCGTCGTCTACGCCGAACTCGTGAGTTGGTCGCACCTCGCGCGCTACGCCGACCGCCCCGCGACCGGGGCAGCGGTGGGCGCTGGCTACGGCGTCGTCCTCTGGGCCCTCGCTACTCTCGCCATCGTGGCGTTCTGGGCCGTGGCGAACACCGTCTGGATACTTCCGATTCCGGGGCCGAACCTCGAAAGCCTCGTCGGCCACGTCCTCTACGGCGTGGTCCTCGGTACCGTCTTTGCGGTCGTCCGCCGGGCGTGAGTCGGACGCCCGGCCGTCCCGCTACTCCTCGCAGTGTCGTCTTCCCGTCGCTCCGCTACTCCTCGTCTTCGATGGTCGAGTCCTCGGGGCCTCCGCTGGCTTCGTTGTACATTTCCTTTATGGCCTTCTCGAGCTGGGGATTCCCACCACCGGGCTGGTTTCCGAACGAGAACTCGCCCTTCCCGTCGATGGACACCCCTTCCGTCCAGCGTTCGTGGGGGTTCTCGCGCTCCTCGCGGAATGTGGACATGAACTCGTAGTTGTACTCCTGGTTCTCCTTCTCCTGCGGGAAACTCGCGGGGACGGGGACGGTCTCGCCCATCTCCTCCAGCGCGGCGTGCCACTGGTTCTGGTGCATCGTGTCGCGGGCGATGAGGTACGCGAGCATGTCCTTCATCCCCGGGTCGTCGGTCATCTCGTAGAGGCGAGTCGCCAACAGTCGGCCGGTGGATTCGGCCATGATGTTGGCGTACATGTTCGCGGCGAGGTTCCCGCTGGCGACGACGAAGTTCCCGCTGAAGGGGTTCCCGTTGGCGTCCACCGGCATCGCGTGAAGTCCGGCAGAGAGCGCCTGTCGCGGTTGGCCGCCCTTCAACATCGCGTCGATGACGGCGTCGTTCTCGCGGGCCTCCTCGCGCATCTCCTCGGGCGCGCCCTGCAGGTTCTTCGAGACGGCGGTGGCGAGCATCTCGATGTGACCCAACTCCTCGGCCGCGGTCTCCATCAGCAGGTTCCGGTACTCCTGCTTCTGCTTCGGGACTCCGAAGGCCTGAAACATGTACTGGAGCGCGACCCGCATCTCACCTTCGACCCCGCCGATGGCCTGCTGCAACATCTTGGCGAAGTACGGATCCGGCTCTTCGACCTCGACGTCGTACTGAAGTTCGTTGTCGTGGTAAAACACGGTTTCTCTCCTCAGAAATTCACCACCGCCACCTCGTAATCTGTTTTGGCTGTTGACAATAATATCGCTCTAGTTGAATTGTTCCCGATAGCTCCGAGTCTCTCGCCCGGTCACTCCGCCCCGAGCAGATGGGCCAACAGCGCCTTCTGGGTGTGCATCCGGTTCTCGGCCTGCTCCCAGACGACTGTCCGGTCGCTCTCCAGTACGTCGGCGGTTATCTCCTCGCCGCGGTGGGCGGGCAGGCAGTGCATCACGGTCGCCTCCGGCGCACCTGCGAGCAGGTCGTCGTTCACCTGAAAGCCCTCGAAGTCGCCGAGTTTCGCTTCGCGCTCTTCCTCCTCGCCCATGCTGACCCACACGTCGGTGTACACCACGTCCGCACCCTCGACTGCCGCCTCGGGGTCGTGGACGACCTCGGGTGCGCAACCTCGTTCGTCGGCACGCGCCAACACGTCGTCGTCGGGTTCGTACCCTTCGGGCGTCGCCATCGTCAGGTCGAGTCCGGCCATCGCGGCCCCCACGGCGAACGATTGGGCCACGTTGTTGCCGTCGCCGACCCACGCGACTTCCACGTCTTCGAAGCCGCCGAACTGCTCGTAGATGGTGAACAGGTCCGCGAGGGTCTGACACGGGTGGGCGTCGTCCGAGAGACCGTTTACCACCGGAACCGAGGCGTGGGCCGCCATCGATTCGAGGGCGTCGTGGTCGAACACCCGGGCCATCACGGCGTCTACGTACCGCGAGAGGGCGCGGGCGGTGTCGGCGACCGGTTCGCCGTGGTCGAGGTGGGTCGTGTCCGGCCCGAGGTAGACCGCGTGGCCGCCCAACTGGGTCATCCCCGTCTCGAAGGAGACCCGCGTCCGGGTACTCGGCTTCTCGAACAGCATGGCGAGCGTCCGGTTGGGCAGGACCGCGTGGGGCTTGCCTGCGCGATGGGCGACCTTCAACTCCCCTGCGGTCGAGAACACTTCGGCGAGTTCGTCGTCCGAGAGGTTGTCTACGTCGAGGAAGTGGCTGGCTGGCGGTTCGTCGTTCGGGTCGGTCGAGTCCGTCGAATCTGTCGCGGTTTCGCTGGCGTATTCGTTCATGGTTCGGCGAGGGTCTCGGAGACGTCGGTCAGGACCGCGACGGCGCGGTCGAACTCTCCGAGGTCGAGGTGTTCGTTCGGCGCGTGGTCCAACTCGGAGTCGCCGGGACCGTAGGTCGCCATCGGGCAGTCCCACACCCCGGCGTAGAGGTTCATGTCGCTGGTTCCGGTTTTGCGAAGGAGTCGAGGGTCGCCCCCGACTCGTCGAATCGCGGCCCGGAACGCTCGCGCCACCTCGGACCGCGGCGTCTCCATCACGGGCGGAATCGGCGTCTTCCAGTCGATTTCGCCCGAGTCCAACTCGCCTTCGACCGTCTCCCGAATCTCCGCCGCGGTCTCGCCGGGCGGAATCCGGAACTGGACCTCCGCGCTCGCCTCGACCGAGAGACCGTCCGCGGCGGTCCCGCCGGAGAACGCCACCGGCTTGGCAGTCACCTGCTCGAAGACTGGGGTTTCGGCGTCGTCCTCGGCGAACTGCGCTTCGACCGCCTGCCACCACGCCATCGCCTCCTGCACCGCGTTTGGGTCGGGCCGGGAGGTGTGGGCCGAGTCGGTGCTGACCGCGTACTCGCCCGCCAGAAAGCCCCGATAGCCGAGCGTCACGCCGTCGGCACCGGAGGGTTCGCCGTTGACCAGTGCGTCGGGTGCCCCGCGGTCCTCCACGAGGTGGCGCGCGCCGCGGGAGTCGGTCTCCTCGCCGACGACGCCGACGAAACTGACGCCGGTCTCGACCGCCGCGACTGCCATCGCCGCGAGCGGTCCTTTGGCGTCCACGCTCCCGCGACCCCAGAGTTGGGCCGTCCCCTCTCCGTCTTCTTCCACCTGCACCGGGATGTCGCCCGGTACGGTGTCGACGTGCGACGTGAGCAGGACCGAATCGTCGGCGGGGGCGCGGACGTTACCCACGTCGTCCAGCCAGACCTCCCGGCCCCGCTCCTCGAAGAAGGCCGCGAGGCGCTCGGCGCACTCTCGTTCGTCGCCCGAGGGCGAGGGAATCGTCACGAGGTCGGCGAGCAGTTGGCGGGCCGCCTCGCTACTCACGGCAACGTTGGCACTCGCGCTCACGCCGACACCTCCGAGAGGACGCTCTCCAGCGCCGCGACCACTTCGTCGGCGTGGGTCTTGTCGATGGTCAGCGGCGGGAGCAGGCGCACCACGGTCCGGCCCGCGGGAAGCGCCAGAATTCCGTGGTCCATCGCCAGGTGCTTCAGCAGGCGGTTCGCGCCCTGCTCGACCTTCGCACCGAGGAGCAGCCCCTCGCCGCGAACCGTGCGGATTGGTAACTCACTACCCCTCAGTTTCGACTGGAGATGACTCCCGATTTCCGCGGCGTTCTCCGGCAGGTTCTCGTCGGCGATTACCGAGAGCGTGGCTTCCGCGGCCGCGCTGACGACCGGCCCGCCCGAGAACGTCGAACCGTGAGACCCCGCGCTCTCGGCTATCCAGTCGGCACAGAGGGTCGCGCCCACGGGGAGACCGCCGCCCAACCCCTTCGCCGAGGTGAGTACGTCGGGCACGACCCCGCGCTTCTCGCAGGCCCAGAGCGCCCCGGTCCGGCCGAGACCGGTCTGGATTTCGTCCAGAATCAGGGCCGACCCGGTTTCGTCCGTCACCCCGCGGGCAGTTTGCAGGTACCCCTCCGGGGCCGGGTTCACGCCGCCCTCGCCCTGAATCGGTTCGAGCAGGACCGCGGCGGTCTCGTCGTCTACCGCCTCGGCGAGTGCCTCGTCGTCGCCGTAGGGGACGAACTCGAAGTCCCCGGCGAGGGGTTCGAAGGGCTTCTTGTACTTGGGCTTCCACGTCGCGGAGAGCGACCCCAGCGTCCGACCGTGGAAGCCGCGCTGGGCCGCGACGACTTTCGAGTTGCCGGTCGCGCTCCGGGCGAACTTGATGGCGGCCTCGTTGGCCTCGGTCCCGGAGTTGCAGAGCCAGACGTTCTCCACGTCGCCGGGCGCGACCGCGGCGAGTTTGTCGTAGAGCGCGTCACGGGCCGAGTTGGGGTAGCTGGCCTGCACGAAGGTCAGCTTCTCGACCTGCGACTGGACCGCCGAGACGACCTCGGGGTGGCAGTGGCCGACCGCGGCGACGCCGTAGCTCGCGCCAAAGTCGAGGAACTCGTTGCCCGCATCGTCGTAGAGATACGGTCCCTCACCCGATTCGATCTGAATGGGCTTCTCGGAGTAGACGAACCCGCCGGTCATCTCTCCACCTCCGAGACGAATCTCGACGTCATCTGACCGCCCCCGGTTCGAACTCGGTTCCGTGGCCGGTCCGGGCCGCGGTGATGGGGTCGCGGTTGTTCGCGTCCGCGACCGTCACCGAGGCCGCACCGCCTTCGAGAGCTTCGACCGCCGCCATGACCTTCTTCGTCATGAACCCCTCGGCGGCCGCCTCGGCGGCGTCCAGTTCCGCGGGCGTCCCGACCGACTCGATGAGCGAGTCGGGGTCGTCGGGGTCCTCGTAGACGCCAGCCACGTCGGTCAGCACGACCAACTCGCCGCCGAGTGCGCCCGCAATCGCGGCGGCCGCGCGGTCGGCGTCGGCGTTGACGGGGGTGTACTCGGTCGCACTCGCGCCGCCCTCGCCCTCCTCGGCGAGCATGGGCACCGTCACGACCGGGACGTAGCTCCCGGCGAAGAGGGTCTCCAGCAGGCCGTCGTTCACGGCCTCGATTTTGCCGGAGTGGTCGCCGCGGCGAATCTTCTTCCGGCCGTCTTCGAGGACTCTGACCGCCGACTTGCGCGGGCCGGTCAAGAGCTTCCCGTCCGCGCCCGAGAGACCGACCGCGTCGACGCCCTCGTTCTGGAGGCCCGCCACGAGGTCGGTGTTGAGTTTCCCGGGCAGGACCATCTCGAACACCTCCATCGTCGTCTCGTCGGTGAAGCGCCCGACGACCCCGTCGGGCGTCTCGACGTACTCGGGGTCTTCGCCGAGGCGTTCGAGCGTGTCGTCCACTGCCGTGGAACCGCCGTGGACGACCACCACGTCCTCGCCGTTGGCGACGAGGTGTGCGACGTCCGCGAGCGCCCCCTCGGGTTCGACTGCGCGCGCGCCGCCGATCTTGACGACGATCGGCGGGTTCCGGTCCTCGGCGAGTCCGCCGTCAGTTCGCAGTCCGTCGTCGCCGAGGTCGTTGTCGATGAGTTGCTCGTGGGCCGCTTCGAGTTCGTCTTTGGTGTAACGCTCCGTCATGGGCTTCCCACCGGGTGCAGTCCCTGAAAGTCGAGTCCAGCGGTCTCTTCGAGGCCGAGCGCGAGATTGGCGGCGTGGACCGCCTGCCCGGCCGTCCCCTTGACGAGGTTGTCGATGGCGCTGAACACCACGACGCGCTCGTTGCCGGGGTCCAACTCGAAGCCGACTTCGGCGTAGTTGGTTCCCGCGACGGCCTTGGGTTCGGGGTAGCGATAGACGCCCGACCCGCCGGACTGGAGTCGGACGAAGGGTTCGTCGTCGTAGGTCTCGCGGAAGGCTCCCCAGAGGTCGCCCTTCGAGACGGGTCCGTCGGGAAAGACGTGGCAGGTCGCGGCCGCGCCGCGAACCATGTCCACGGCGTGCGCGGTGAACGAAACCGAGGCACCTAACTCCTGCTCGATTTCGGCCTCGTGGCGGTGGCCGGTCGGCGCGTAGGGCCGGACGACGCCCGAGCGCTCGGCGTGGCTTCCGGCCTTGCTCGCGGTCGCGCCGCCCTCCGAGGAGCCGACTTTCACGTCGGCCACGATACTCTCGTCACCGGACAGGAGTCCGCCCTCGAAAAGGGGGTAGAGACCGAGAATCGTCGCGGTTGCGTTGCATCCGCCCGCCGCAATCAGGTCCGCGCCGGGCAACTCCCCGCGGTGGAGTTCCGGAAGGGCGTAGACCGCCTCGTCCAGATACTCGGGCGCGTCGTGACCGTCGTACCACTCGTCGTACTGCTCGACGGTGTTCAACCGGAAGTCGGCGCTCAAATCGACCACGGTGTCGGCCGCCTCGTAGAACTCGTCTATCTGCTCCATCGAGACGCCGTGCGGCGTCGCGGCGAAGAGGACGTCCACCGAGTCGAGGTCGGCGGGGTCGGAAAACCGGAGGTCGGTTCCCCGGAGGTTCGGATGGACGGAGCCGACCGACTTTCCGGCGTACTCGCGGCTGGTCGCGCCCGCGAGGTCGAAGGTCGGGTGGCCCGCCAGCAAACGCAGGAGCTCTCCACCAGCGAACCCGCTTCCGCCGACGACGGTGGCGGTGAGAGCCTCGCCGGTAGTCTCTTCGTCGGCGGTCTCCTCGTCGGTCGTCTTTTCGTCGGACGCCTTTTCGTTGGCCATCTTTTCGTCGGCAGTCTCTTCGTCGGCGGTCGTGGACGTCTCGTTGGCGATGGGCATCAGGCGACCACCTCCTGTTTCGCGCCAGCTTTGGCTTCGAGCCAATCGACCACCTTCGCGGGCACGTCGGTCTCGACGGCCTCGTTCAGCGACTTGAACTCGACCGTGTGGTTGACCTCGTGGACGGTGTAGTTGGCGTCGCTCTCGCCGCCGACTTCCATCAAATCGACGCCGAGTAGGCCGCCGCCGACCGCGTCGCTGGCCTGCTGGACCAACTTCTCGGCCTCGGCGTCGAGTTCGAATTGGTCGGTCTCCGCGCCCTTCGCGGCGTTCGTGAGCCAGTGGTCCGACGAGCGCACCATCGCGGCGACGGGTTCGCCGTCGGTGGCGAGGACGCGAACGTCGCGGCCGGGTTTGTCCACGAACTCCTGGACGTAGAACACCTTGTGCTCGTAGTGGCCGAGCGTGGCCTTGTGTTCGAGAATCGCCTCCGCGGCGCTCTTCGAGTCGATCTTGGCCATCAGGCGGCCCCACGACCCGACGACGGGTTTGAGGACGCAGGGGTAGCCGAACGTCTCGATGCTCTCCATGGCGGCTTCCTTGGTGAACGCCACGTCGGTCGCGGGCGTGGGGACGCCAGCACCCGCGAGCGCGAGGCTGTTCTGCACCTTGTCGGCGCAGGTCTGGGCGGTCTCCGCGGAGTTGACCACGGGGACGCCGTAGGCCTCGCAGAACTTCGTGGCGTAGAGGCTCCGACTCGTGGCGAGACACCGGTCGACCACGAGGTCGAGGTCCGCGAAGATTTCGGGGGCCTCGTCCAGTCCGAACTGGAGGTCGCGCACGTCGATCTTCACCACGTCGTGGCCGCGCTCGCGGAGCTCCGACAGGAGGAGCTTCTCGTCCTTCCGAATCCGGGAGTAGAGTAGTCCAACCTGCAACTTACTCCCCCCAGTCCTCTTCGAGCTCCGGGGCTCGCTGGAGGACTGGCGGGTTTCGCTCGACGAGTTCCAGTTCCGCGCCGCAGGTCGTACAGTCGACTATCTCTCCTACTTCGGCATTGTCGTGCAGGGTCACGTCCGCCCCGCATTCGACGCATTCGGTCATAGCAGTTCTTCCTATACCGGTATAACACTTAAAACCATCGAACGTGTCAATAATATTTCATTGAGTAGAGTCGGCTCTAAAGCCGTCAAAAGGCAAAATCCGCGTCAAATCGAAGTCGTTACCAAACTTCGAGAGTATATAAGTGTGGTCCCGGACGGGACCGGTCGTGGCTCAGGCATATCGACTCACCTCCGTCCGAAGTTTCTCGTCGGCCGCGGCCACCGACTCGCGCTCGTCGGCCAGCGCCGCCTCGTCGGCCGTGACCGTCTCCTCGGCGGCGGTCAGGGCCGCGGCGACCGACTCGGGCGCGGGACCGCCGGGCGAGTCGCGGGTCGCCACGCTCTCTTCGGGGTCCAGCGCGGCCGCGACCGCCTCGCGCTCGACGTACGCGTCGAGCGAGTCGCCGAGAATCTCCTCGGCCGCCGCGTCGAGCGCGTCCAGGTAAGACTCCTTCACGTTGCTCTGAGCAACGTTCTCATTTGTATTCCCAACTTTATCACTGCTTTCGGCAACCATCTCGTGGGCCTTTCGGAAGGGGACGCCGGCCATCGCCAGCAGGTCTGCGACCCCGGTCGCCGTCGAGAATCCCTCCCCGGCCGCCGCGGCCAGCGCCTCCTCGTCCCACGTCGCGGTCGCCGCGGCACCAGCGGCGACCGCGACCGCCTCGCTGACCGCATCGACGGTCTCCCACGCGTGCGGCGTGGCGTTCTGGAGGTCGCGGTTGTACGCGCGGGGCAGGCCCTTCAGCGTCGTGAGCAGGCCGTTCAGCCCCGCCGCGGCGTCTCCCGAAGTCGCCCGCACGAGTTCGAGCGTGTCGGGGTTCTTCTTCTGAGGCATGATGGAGGAGGTCGAGGAGTAGTCGTCCGACAACTCGACCAGCCCATCGTTCGAGAACACCACGAGGTCTTCGGCGAGTCCGGAGACGGTCGTGGCGAGGTTCGAGAGCGCGGCGACGACCTCCACGAGGAAGTCGCGGGTCGAAACCGCGTCCATCGAGTTCGCTACCAGTCCGTCGAAGCCGAGCAACTCGGCGGTGCGCTCGCGGTCCACGTCGAAGGGCGTGCCCGCGAACGCCGCTGACCCGAGCGGCGACCGGTTCACCCGGGCGTAGGCGTCGAACAACCGGGCCGTGTCGCGCGCGACGGCCTGCTCGTAGGAGAGCAAATAGTGGCCGACGGTGGTCGGCTGTGCGGGCTGGAGGTGGGTGTAGCCTGGCATGACAGTCTCGGCGTGTTCGCTGGCGACCTCGGCGAGCGACTTCCGAAGGCCGATGGTCGCCTCCGCCGCGTCCAGCACGTCCTCGCGCAGACGGTATCGGATGCAGGTCGCCACCTCGTCGTTGCGCGACCGGGCGGTGTGCATCTTCCCGCCGACGTCGCCAGCGCGGCCGACGACCGCGGTCTCGATCGCGGCGTGAACGTCCTCGCCGTCGGGCAGGGCGTCGAAGCCCGCGGCCTCCACGTCGTCCAGCGCCGAGAGAATCGCGGTCACCTCGTCGTCGCTCACGACGCCCTGCTCGGCCAGCATCACGACGTGAGCGCGGTCCACCGCGAGGTCGGCAGCGAAGATGCGAACGTCTTCGTCCATCGAGGAGAGGAATCCGCGGGCGGGGCCGCCGCTGAAGCGGTCGCGGCGCACCACATCGGAGGCGCTCGCGGAGTCGCTCTCCTCGGCCATGTTACTCGTCCTCCTCGGTCTCGTCACTGCCGGTCTCGCCGCTACCGTCCGTCAGCAGTTCGGCCTTCTTCGCTTCGGCGTCCTTCGCAACCGCGTTGGCGAGACGCGACTGGAAACCGTGGTACTTCGCCACGCCGGTCGCGTCGGCCTGTTCGATGCCGTCCACCGACTCGGTGTTGAAGGAGGCGGCCGACTCGGAGTAGACCGCGTAGTCGCTCTCGCGGCCGACCGGACGGGCCTGCCCGCCCTCGAACTTGACGGTGACGGTGCCCGTGACCTTCTCTTGGGTCGTGTCCACGAATCCGTCCAGAGCGTCCACGAGAGGTGCCGAGAGGAGTCCTTCGTAAGCTTTCTCGGCCCACTGCTGGTCCACCTGCTTCTTGAAGCCGCGCTCCTCCTCGGTGAGAACGAGTCCTTCGAGGGCTTCGTGGGCGTTCAGCAGGGTCGTCGCGGCGGGATGCTCGTAGTTCTCGCGTACCTTCAGGCCGAGCATGCGGTCTTCCATCATGTCGGTGCGGCCGACTCCGTGACTTCCGGCGAGGTCGTTGAGGTACTCGATGAGTTGGACTGCGGGCATCTCCTCGCCGTCGATGGCGACCGGGTAGCCTTCGTCGAAGGTGATTTCGATGGTCTCGACGTCCTTCTGTCCGGGCGTGTCGGTCCACTCGTAGATGTCCTCCGGCGGGACGTAGCCGGGGTCTTCGAGGTCCGCGCCCTCGACCGAGCGACTCCAGAGGTTGGTGTCGATGCTCCAGTCGCCCTCGTTGCCGCCCTCGACGGGGAGGTCCTTCTGGTCGGCGTACTCCATCTCCCACTCGCGGGTCAGGCCGAGTTCGCGGACGGGCGCGATGACTTCGAGGTCCGAGTCGCGCCAGACCGCCTCGAAGCGCAGTTGGTCGTTGCCTTTGCCGGTGCAGCCGTGAGCGATGGCCGCGCAGTCCTCGTCCTCGGCGACTTCGAGGATGGCTTCGGCGATTACGGGACGTGCCAGTGCGGTTCCGAGCGGGTAGCCCTGATAGGTCGCGTTTGCACCGACCGCGTCGAGGCACTGCTCGGCGAAGGCGTCCTTGGCGTCGACCACGTAGTGGTCGAGGTCGAGCGCCTCGGCGGTCTCCTCGGCCTCGTCGAACTCCTCGGCGGGTTGGCCGACGTCTACCGTGACGCCGATTACTTCGTCGTAGTCGTACTCCTCTTCGAGCAGCGGGACGCATACTGTGGTGTCGAGTCCGCCCGAGAAGGCGAGCGCGACGGTCTTGTTGTCTGTCATGTTGAATGTTGTCGTGTGTCGTGTTCGAAACGTAGTTCGCGGACGATACGAGTGACGTCGTCAGCGGCGAAATCTGCGGAATCGTGGGATGAGGATAAGATGGGGTCTAAAAGGACCCCGGTCGTCGTCGCGCCAGAACGAGGGCGGACTCACGGCTCTCGGGGGAAACGGCGAGCGACCCCGTACCGCGAGTCCCTGTCATCGACTACTCCTTGGACGGCGACGGTTTTAAACTCTTTCGGGGTGGCAAGGATTGCAGTCAAAGCCAGAACATATCCTCGCCGAAAACAAGTAATCGCGGGCCGACTCGCCGACTCATGCCGGTCAGAACTCGACTTCGAACCGCGCGCCGCCGGAGTCGCTCTCCCCGACCGAGACGGTCCAGTCGTGGGCGTCGGCGATGCGCCGGACGATTGCGAGTCCCAGTCCGGTTCCGCCGTCGACCGTCGAGTAGCCGTGTTCGAACACCGATTCGCGCTGGTCTTCGGGGACGCCCGGCCCGTCGTCTTCGACGTAGAACCCGTCCACGCCGTCGAGCGGACCGACCCGAATCGTCACTGCCTCGCCGCCGTGGTCTATCGAGTTGCGAAAGAGATTTTCGAGCAACTGCTGGAGGCGCTCGCGGTCGGCTTCGACCGTCACGCCGTCCTCCACCTGACAGGTAGCGTCGTCGGTTTCGACGTTCTCCCACGTCTCGGCGACGACTGCCGACAGGTCGTGGTCGGTCACGCCGGCCAGTGCGTCTCCCTGCCGAGCCAGCATGAGCAGGTTCTGTATCAACTGCTCCATCCGGTCGTGGGCACACCGGACCTGTTCGAAGTCCTCCTCGGAACCGGAGTCCTCGGCCATGCTCAGGTAGATTCTGGCGACGTTCAGGGGGTTGCGCAGGTCGTGGCTGACCACGCTGGCGAACTCTTCGAGGCGGCGATTCTGCTCGCGGAGCGCGCGCTCGTCGGCTATCTGCTCGTACTCGTAGCGCAACCACTGCGAGATGAGTTCGACGTATATCTTCTCGTTCTCGGAGAACGACCGGTCCCGGGGGTCTCTGTCGGCGAAACAGAGCGTCCCGTAGAGGGCGTCGTTCACGAATATCTTCGCGCCCACGTAACAGCCCAGTCCGTAGGTTTCGTAGGCCGGGTCGCCGAGCCATCCTTCGGACTCGGCGTCTTCGACGCTCAGCAGTCCCTCGTCCTCGGTGGTCTTCCGGCAGTAGGTTTCGGCCAGCGGTGCGGTCCGGTCGGGTTGGAGCAGTTCGTGGGACCCGACCGCATCGACGATCTCGAAGGTGTCGCCCTCGATGTGCGAGACGAACCCCACGTCCACGTCGAGACGCTCCCGGCCGAGTTCGAGCAGTCGTCGCCGCTTCTGCTCGTAGGAGAGTTCGGTGTTCGACGCGATTCGGTAGAGTTTCCGCAGATAGGTCTCGTTCTCCCGGAGTTCGGTCGCGATGCGCGCGTAGTCGTCGTCCGCGCTCTCTTGGGTGACGAGGGTACCGACCAGTCCGTCGGCGGTCCGACGCACGACGGCGCTCTCGACGCGCGTGACGAAGAGGGCGCGTTGGTCGCAGTCGCCCCGACGCTGGAGGTAGTCGGTCGCACCGCGTTCCAGCGCCTCGCTGGCGACGTCGTCCCCCTCGCTGGCGACGAACACGTAAGGCAGGTCGGGCCAGCGGTCTCGCACGGCGTCGAGTAGTCCGAATCCGTCGGCCACGTCGCCGACCACGCAGTCGAACGTCTCGGACTCCAGACGGTCGAGTGCGGTCGCCGCGTCGTCCACGCGCGTCACGGTGAAGGCGTCCTCGTCGCCGACGTACTCGGCGAAGTCGCCGGTTCCCCGTCTGTCGCCGACGTACAGTACCCGGACGGCTTCCCCTGCTGTCTCCATTCCCTTTCTTCAGGGACGCGGAACCCAATAAGTGTAGGCAATCGGCTGCATACAGACGTGAACTGTAGACGAGTTTCCTTCGAGACGGTCGCGACTCGCGCCGGTATCGCCACCTACGACCGTCACGCTCTTGTATCGCGCACGCCGACATTTCGACGTGTACAGCCTCAACGTCCCGGTTCCCGGCGAAGTCGCCCGACTCGCCGAGGAACTCCGTCCCGCGCTCTTCGGATTCGAGAGGATTCGAGAGCACCACACTCTCCTCTGCAAGCGCCTCGGCGACGCGCCCGCAGGCGGGACCGCGCGCCTGCGCGAACAGGTCCGCACGGCGCTCGCGGGCGCACCGGCTTTCGAGGTCCGCATCACCGGCATCGACTTCTTCGCTTATCCGCCGGTCGGCACGGGGCCAGTGGTCTACCTCGCGGTCGAGAGTCCGGGTCTCCGGCGGGTTCACGAACTGCTGGTCGAGGACTTCTCGACCATCGAGGAGTTCCAGGGCGACGACTACGTGCCCCACGTCACGCTGGCGCGCGGCGGCGACGTGGAGACCGCGCGCCAGTTCGCCGAGCGCGAAGTCGAACCGGTGACGTGGACCGTGAACCGAATGGCCCTCTGGGACGCGACCTACGGGGAGGAAGTCGCCACGTTCTCGCTTCCCGCGTAGGATTTCGTCGCCCGGAGCGTGGCCGACTGGACGTTTTGGAGCAATACACTTATTTCTTAGAGAAATATATTTATTTCCAAAGAACGTCTATGAAGTCTTCTCAACCGCCTCCCGGTTGGCGCGCGCTGGGACGGTCGTCGGGAACGTACGTGACCGATTGCTCGGCGGACGCGGGTTGTCCGCCGGTGTCTCGCAGTTCGAGACCGCGCCAAGGCGCGCGAGGGACGAGTGAACGACCGGAGGGAGCGAACGAGGAGGCCGGGGATGTGAGGCCGCGGTCGCGGTGCCGTGTCGTGCGGTTGCCGTGCTGTGCGGTCTGAATGGCTCGAGAAGTAGATAGATTCCCCGTCACGCTCTCAGTTCGAGGTCACGAACAGACGAACTCGAACGCACCATCAGGGAGTCGGCGGGTCGCCGTCCCACGCCGCCTGGTCGCTGTAGAAGTTCAGCATCGCAAACTTCAGTTTCTCGGCCTGAATGTCCAGCATCTCGCCGCGCTCCTCGGCAGGGAACGTCTCGCGGACGCTGTACTTGCCCATCTCCCGGCGTCCCGCCTCGGTGTAGCGTTTGTCCACCAGCACGCGAACGCCGAAGTCGTCGGGCGACCGAATCACCCGGCCGAGGGCCTGGCGGGTCTTGCGAATCGTCGGAATCTCGACGGCGTACTCCCACCCCGAGTCGCGCCCCGAGCGGTCGGCGAACGTCCGGTCGTAGGCCTCCTGGACCGCTTCCATCCGGTCGTCGAGATGCGGGTAGGGGACGCCGACCACGACTACGGTCCGGGCCTCGTCGCCGTCGAAACTGACCCCCTCCGCGAGCGTGCCCCAGAGCGACGTGAACAGGGCGGCGTCGTCGTCGGTGACGAACCGCTGGCGGAGTTCCTCGACCGACGTTCCGGGTTCGTCCATGTAGAGCGTCGCGTCGGCGGCGTTCAACTCCCGGTCGAGCCGGTCGTAGTAGCGCTCGGCCTCGGCGTAACTCGGGAAGAACAGCAGGGTGTTGCCCGCCGTGAACTCCACCGCGTCCCGCAGGACGTCCGCGATGGCCTCCTGGGTGTCGGGGTCGTCGCGCTCGCTCGAAAAGAGGGCGGGCGTCTCGACGGTGAACGTCCGTCGGTTCTCCTCGGGGAACTGGAGTCCGTAGGCGATTTCGACCGGGTCGTCTAGCCCCAGCACGTCCGAAATCACGTCGAAGGGTCGGAGGGTCGCGCTCATCAGCACCGTGGCGTACACCTCGCCGAACAGTTCTTCGGTCACTTCCCGCGGGATGCAGGTGTAGAGTTCCGCCCGGCCGTACACCTCCTCGGTGGCCTCGTCGCGCCGGACCGACACCACCGGGTACTGGCCCAACTCCGCGCTCTCGTCCATGAACGACTGGACGAACCTCGCGGCGTGCAGAGTCTGGCACTCCTCTCGCGTGGTGGACTCGCCGTTCTTGTACGCCTCCTCGTACTGCTCGTCCAACTCCTTGCCGAGGTGGACCGCGAGTTCGAGTTCCGCGTCGATTCCCTTGCCGGTGTACTGCTGGAGGAAATTGAGCGTCAGGTCGTCGCGCTTGCCCTCGTTGGCGATGGAGACGTCCTCCCAGTTGTCGCCGACCTTCTCCCGGTCGCCGAATCCGAAGTTGTCCTCGTAGGTCTCTTCGAGCGCCGCCCGGAACGCCGAGATGACGTTGTAGGCGGGTTCGCTCCGGGCGTCGTCGGAGTCCTGCAACTCGTCCAGTGCCGAATCGAGGGTGTTCTCGGTCAGCGTCCGGGTCGCGTGTTCGCGGGCGGTGTCCTCGACGTTGTGCGCCTCGTCGAAGATGGTGATGACATCCTCGGGGTCCCTATCGAGCCACCGGAAGAACTGCTCGCGTATCATCGGGTCGAGCAGGTGGTGGTAGTTGCAGACGACTAGATCGACGCCCTCCATGCCGTCCTTCAGGAGTTCGTAGCCACAGAGCGTCTGCTCTTCGGCGAACTCGTAGATGTCGTCGGGCGTGCGCACGTCGTCGTAGAGCCACGAGTAGAAGTCGTCGTTGTCGCCCACGAGGTTGTTATAGTAGTACTCGCAGGTGTTTTGCTCCTCCAGACTCTCGACGGTCTCCTGAACTTGCTCCAGTTCGTCCATGACGGCGCTCCGGGCCTCGGCGGCGCGCTCGTCGCCCTCCTGGCTCGCTTCCAGCAACTCCTCCTGGCGCTCCTCTAACTCCTCCAGGTCGCTCTCGGCGTCCACGACCTCGTAGGTGTTGTCCCGCAGGACCTGACACTCCTCGAACCCCACGTCGATGTGGCACATCGACCCTTTCCCCCGGAAGACCACCGCGCGAATCGGCTCTTCCTCGGTAATCGCCCGCGCGTCGGCCACGAACTGACGCATCTGCTGGTGGACGTTGGTCGTGATGACGACCGTCTTATCCTCCTCGCGGGCGTACTCCAGCGCGGGCACGAGCGACGACAGAGTCTTGCCCGTCCCGCAGGCCCCCTCGAACAGCACGTCCTGCCCGCGGGAGAAGGCGTTGTAGATGCGGTCCATCGCCTCCCGCTGGTTCTCGTACGGCTCCTCGTAGGGGAAGAAGCGCATGTACCCGTTCGTCTCTGCCACGGGAGGGGTTTGCTCGGCTTCGGGTTTAAACTCTCGCTCTCAGGTGGAAGTATCGAATCCGGGACCTCGGGGTTCTTACTCCGCCGCCTCGTCCTGCCTCCTCCGCTGTCGAGACTCGGGTTCGATGTACACCTTAAACACGCTCTTGTTGGCCTCCACCAGCGCGTCCTCCAGGTCCGTAATTTTCTCGTCCATCTCGGCGGTGGCGATGCCCTTCTCGAAGGCGACGTCGGCGGTGAGCAGCACGTCGTCCGGGCCGAAGATGACCGTCCGGAAGTCCACGATTCTCGCCACGCCGTCCCACCCCTCGATGATCTCCCGGAGCTCCTGCTCCTCGCTCTTCGGGAGGCTCTCGCCGAGGAGGAGACGCTTGTTCTCCCACGCCAGCGCGATGGCGAACCCCATCAGCATGATGCCGATGAGCAGCGCCGACACGGCGTCGAAGATGGGGTTCCCGGTGACCCGCGAGAGGTAGATGCCGACCAGCGCGAACCCCGCCCCGGCCATCGCGATGGTGTCCTCGGTGAACGCGGTCAGCGTGGTCACGTTGCTGGTCTTCTTGAACGCCTCGGCCAGTCCGCTCCACTCGTGCTCCTCGATGTCCTTCTTCATCCCGGCGTAGGCCTTCTTCAGCGCGTAGGTCTCGAACGCGATGGCCCCGAGGAGGACGCTGTAGTTGACCCAGACCGCCGGAAACGTCGCTCCGAGCAGCGTCGCCGACCCCTGGTCTACGGGGTGAGGGTGCATGACGGCGTTGTAGCCGTGCTTCGCGCTCTCCCATCCGGCGATACCGAACAGCAGGACGCTCACGAGGAAGCTGTAGAAGAACTCGGCTTTCCCGTAACCGAAGGGGTGACCCCGACTCGCGTCCCGGTTGCTGTACCGGATGCCGATGAGCAGGAACACCTGATTGCCGGTGTCGGACACCGAGTGATACGTCTCCGAGAGCATCGCCGCGCTCCCGGTCAGCAGGAACCCGAGGAACTTTAGCACCGCTATCGCGCCGTTGGCGATGAGCGCGGCGATGACGACGGACTTGCTTTCGGCCATTGGCCGTACGTTCTCGGCCATCGGATAAGAAAGTGATTGCAAGCGGAACGCTCAGGACCCTCACGTTCCTACGCCGAGACATGATAACCGTTCTTTCGGATACCCACAGCACGTCCGGCCACGAACTGGAGGGTCGCGCGAGGGAGGCAGTCGAGGACGCCGACGTGGTCGTCCACGCCGGAGACTTCCTGAACGAGGCGGCACTCGACGCCTTCGAGTCCATCAGCGACCGCCTCTACGGCGTCTACGGCAACAACGCGACGCCCGGCGTGCGCGACCGTCTCCCGCCCGAGCGAACCTTCGAGGTCGAGGGCGTCAGGTTCGTTCTGACTCACGGCGACGACCGCGGCCCGACCGGCCTCTCGCTGCTGGGTCGCCAGCAGGCCGCCGACATGGTGGTGTTCGGCCACTCCCATCGCCACGCGGCCACCGACGCCGACGACGTTCTTCTGCTCAATCCCGGCAGTCACGCCCAACCGCGCGGGGGCATCCCGACCCACGCGGAACTCCGGCCCGTGGACGCGGAGGACGGGACTCTTGCAGGCGAGATACGTCACCGTGACGGGTCGGTCGTCGAAAAATTCGAAGTCGGGGTGTAGCCCCGTGCGAAGGTGTTAGGTTCGGCGATGGTGGAGGGCCGAAGCGGGGCGGTACACTACTCCCTACGTTCGGGTTTATCAAATACTTCCCGTAAGCTCAAAAACTCGTTTTAGTTATGCCGACGATTCTCCGATTCTGCGCCCTCGATAGCTCATTCGCCGCGATTCGCGTAGTACCACCACGCGAACCCGAGCGCGAGGACGAGTGCGCCGCCGGCGAAGAAGAGGACGCCCGGCGGAATCGCGTTGGCCGCGGCGTCCGCAGTCTGCTGGGCCGCGTCCGTGGATTGTACCGACATCCCACCGCCGTCACCGCCCGTCTCGGCGGCGTCGCCGCCAGAGGCACCTAACAGCGCGCCGAGTCCGTCGCCGAAGACCTGCTGGACCGCGAGACTCAGGAGTCCGAGCGCGCCGAACGCGCCGAGCAGGCGGGAGAGGGCGGCCTTGAGTCCCGTGGTCTTCTCCTCGTTGCCGGCGAACACGACGAGGGGTTGGTCGGCGGGCGCGTACACCTTCATCTCCCGGCCTTTCTCGGAGTAGACGGTATCTACGACCTGTATCACGTCGGCGTCTTCGAGGTTGCCGAGGTGGTACTGGGCGTTCTGGAGCGAGGTGTCGATGGTCTCGGCGAGGGAGGAGGGCGTCGCGGGGTCCTCGTGGAGCGCCGCCAACAACTCCCGGGCCGTCTCGGAGGAGAGCGCCCCGAGCAGGTCGTCGGCGTCGTCGCTGTCGACGCCGATGACCCGCGGTTCGGCCGACTGCGGGGCCGTCGCGTCCGACGTGGAGGGCAGGAGGTCAGCCATGGGTTCGTATTGACACCCTGCGCCCATGAACTTTATCACGTTCTCGACCGGTGAGCGTCGAAACGAATTTGAGGCGGCGACCGGTTGTCTCACGTATGGACTTCAGCTTCATCTTTAATAATCCGGTCGTCGTCGGCTTCGTCGCTATCCTGCTCGGGTTCGTCCTGTTCATGTACCTGTTCATCCGGCGGACGGTCACCGGATTCCGAGAGGGTGTACAGAATGGCCGCCGATGACCGGCGACTCCAACTGACGACACCATACTCGGACGTAGCTTCGCTACGGACAAACGCTTTGAGTGGAGTGAAACGTCGGTTTTAGCCTTCGGGAGGCGAGGTCGCCTCTAGTTGCTCCAGTCGAGAGCCTCGCCGACTCGCTCTGCTGCCGCTTCCACGTCGTCGCTATCTACGTCCCAATGGGTGCAGAAGCGCGCGACGTGGGTGTCGAACTGAGTGCCGAGGACTCCTGCCTCCTCGCAGGCGTCGAGGAACTCGTCGGCGGTCAGGCCCGCGCTCTCGGTGTTCACGAGGACGATGTTCGTCTCGGGGTCCTGTACGTCGAGTCCGTCCACGCCCGCGAGTCGCTCGGCCAGCACGCGGGCGTTGTCGTGGTCTTCGGCCAGTCGCTCGACGTTCTGTAGCGCCAGCAGACCGGGCGCGGCGATGATTCCTGCTTGCCGCATCCCGCCGCCGAACAGTTTTCTGTTGCGTCGGGCGCGGGCCACGAACGCTTCGCTCCCGGCCAGCATCGACCCGACCGGCGCGCCTAGCCCCTTCGAGAGACAGAACATCACGGAATCGACGTTCTCGGTCATTCTGTCGGGCGGTACGTCGTGAGCCACGGCGGCGTTGAACACTCGCGCGCCGTCGAGGTGGACCGGGAGGCCGAGGTCGCGGGCGGCCTCGGCGGCGGCGTCGATTTTCGTCGGGTCGATGGCGACTCCGCCCTTGCTGTTGTGGCTGTTTTCGAGCGTAAGTAGGCCGGTTCCGGGTCGGTGGCCGTCCTCCTCGACGTAGCCGTCTCGGACCTGCTTGGGCGTCGGAATCCCGCGCTCGCCGCCGTCGAGGGTTCGGACCTGTAGGCTCGACAACTGGGCGAGACCGCCGAGTTCCCACTTGTAGACGTGGCTCTCGCGCTCCACGAGGACTTCCTGTCCGCGGTCGGTGTGGGTCCGGACCGCGACCTGATTGCCCATCGTACCGGTCGGGACGTAGAGGGCGTCTTCCATCCCCACGAGGTCGGCGGCCTCGGCCTCGAGTTCGTTGACGGTCGGGTCCTCGCCGTACACGTCGTCGCCAACGTCGGCGTCGCGCGACGCCTCACGCATCGCTTCGTCGGGTTTCGTCACGGTGTCACTCCGGAGGTCGATCATGTGCGTTCGTTGCGCACCGTCCGTCATATACTCCGCGGTGGCGGCGAACCGTTGAGGTCTCGGGGGACTGCCCGGCAGCGTTCGGCGGAACCAGAAGCGAAGCGTTTTGCGAGACCGAAAGGGGTTTGCGCTCCTCGTGGACAAGTGTTCGTATGGATTCCAGAGTTAGAGAACACGCCGAAATCGTCGTCGACCACTCCACCGAAATCGAGGCTGGCGACAACGTCGTCGTCAGTGCCCCGCCCGCAGGCGAAGACCTGACGCTCGCGCTCTGTGAGGTCGTCGGCGAACGCGGCGCGTTCCCGCTCCACGTCGCCGGGCGCAAGGACGAGAGTCGGACGAAGTTCCTCCGGTCGGTCGCGGCGGACGACCTCGACGCACCCGACCACGAACTTGCGCTGGCGGAGGCCGCAGACGTCTGGATTCACGTCCGAGCGCACGACAACGTGGCCGAACTGAGCGCGGTCTCCAGCGAGACCATGTCGGCCTTCCGGAAGGCCCAACTCCCCGTCCGCGAGGAGATTCTCGACACGACGTGGGTTCTCACGCAGTACCCCGCGCCCGCCGACGCCCAGAACGCCGAGATGGGCACCGACGAGTACGAGGAGTTCGTCTGGTCGGCCATCGGGAAAGACTGGGCGGCACAGAAAGAACACCAGGAACAGATGGTCGAAATCCTCGACGCGGGCGAGGAGGTCCGCATCGTCTCGGGCGACACCACCGACCTCACGATGAGCATCGAGGGGATGACCACCATCAACGACCACGCGAAGAACAACCTCCCCGGCGGCGAGGTGTTCACCGCTCCGGTCGCCGATTCGGTCGAAGGAGAGGTTCTCTTCGACAAACCACTCATCCACGAAGGCCACGAGGTCAACGACGGCTACCTCCGATTCGAGAACGGCGAAGTGGTCGAGTACAGCGCCAGCAAGAACGAGGACGTGTTGGGGCAGGTCCTCGACACCGACGAGGGTGCCCGCCGACTCGGCGAACTCGGCATCGGAATGAACCGAGACATCGACCGGTTCACCTACAACATGCTGTTCGACGAGAAGATGGGCGACACGGTCCACCTCGCGGTCGGCCGGGCCTACGAGGCGTGCCTGCCCGAGGGCGAGGAAGGCAACCAGAGCGCGGTCCACGTCGACATGATCGTGGACATGGCCGAGGACTCCTACATCGAGGTCGACGGGGAAATCGTCCAGCGCAACGGGACGTTCCGGTTCGAGGACGGATTCGAGGAGTAGTTCCGCGAGCGCAGCGAGCACACCTCTCACCGATGTGTTTCGACGCGACAGGCGGTCGCTCCCTCTTCTGCCGAAGCAAATTTCAATCTTCTCTGACTGCCGCTCCGAGTTCCCCACGTTTTGTACGGCTTGGCCGTAAGATTTCTCTACTAATCTTACACTGCAATTTAAGTGTTTGGGCCATAGACACAACCTCGTGACGAAGGTAGCGTGTCCCGACTGTGGTCGCAGTATCGCAATGCACGAACTCGAAACACGAACCGTTGCCCAGCGCAACGACTTCCAGACCAACTATCGCTGTCCGTTCTGTCGGTCCGACATCAACGACGTCGGCGACCTGTTTTGAGTTGGAGTTGGTCTGGTCTCCCCTTCCCCCGAATCCGTTTAGCCGCGCCGTTCCCTCGAATCGAGAAATCGTACTCTCGGTACTGCTATGTACCACCGGAGGCAGGCAAAGCCGATAGCTCTGTTCGACTGAGTGCAGAACGACGGTTGCACGGGCACGATGGGATTTGACTCTAATCGCGCCTTTCAGGCGCTCTCTCCCTCGTCAGCCCCCGCGGGCTGACTCGGCCACGACCGTCGGATGCGCTGGCGGTTCGGAGGTCACCGAATCCATGAACTCAGAATCACCGAGGCAAGCACTGACCATCTACCTTGAACACCGCGAGACCGAACTGTCGCCCGAGTCGATTAGTAGCTACCGTTACCGACTGAACTACTTCCTCGACTGGTGCGACCAGAACGACATCGACGACATCTCGGACATCACACCCCGCGACATCCACGACTACAAATCGTGGAGACGAAACGAAGGGGCTGACTGCGACGGAGAACTCGCCAAACCCACGCTCAAATCGAACATGGACTGCCTGCGCGGGTTCTTGAGGTACATGGAACGTCTCGACTACGTCGCAGACGACATCCACGAGAGCGCCGAGAGCCCGACATTGAGTGGCGACGAGAACGTGCGAGACCACCTCGTCACGGAAGACCAAGCAGAGGCGATACTGACACGCCTCGACCGCTTCCAATACGCCTCGAAACCCCACGTGCTGTTCACGTTGGCGTGGTCGACTGGGGCCCGAACGGGCGCGCTCCGGTCACTCGACCTCAAAGACTACTCATCCGAGGACGAGTACGTGAAGTTCGTCCACCGACCAGACCAAGGAAGCCGACTGAAGAACGCAACGAACGGCGAGCGGATGGTCGCCCTGCAGTCTGAGACCTGCGCCATCATCGACGATTACATCGCCGAGAGCCGACCCGACGTGACGGACGAACACGGCCGCGAGCCCCTGCTGGCGACGAAGCACGGACGGATGGCGGCCAACACCATCCGCGGGTGGATTTACCGACTGACACGCCCCTGCTGGGCGGGGGATGAGTGTCCGCACGACCGCGACCAGGACGAGTGCAAGGCCAAGCAGAACGACAGCTATGCCTACGAGTGCCCTTCGGCGACCGCCCCTCACTCTGTCCGCCGGGGCGCAATCACCGCGCACTTGAACGCTGACGTGCCCCGCGAAATCGTTAGCGACAGGGCGCAAGTTAGCGAATCCGTCTTAGAGAAGCACTATGACGGGAGAACCGAGCGCGAGAAGATGGAACAGCGACGAGGATTCCTCGACAATCTCTGATGCAAAGACGGGCCCTATGGGCCCGTGACCCTGCGAGACGACTGCTGGCACAGACCCGTCCCGCAGTTCGCCGTCTTGACGATGACTATTTGATTGCTTCGATACGTCAGCGACGTAGTGATTCACCGATGCAGAGGGAGGAGTGGGGAGAGAGGAGGTGGGTAGGAAGTGGGGAGGCCGGTGCGTCGTGACGCACTTGGAGAGTGGGCGGCAACCCGTTTAAGCGTGTTCCGTCTTCCGTATGCCGATTCAGGGGAAATACATTTAACATCTCTGACTAAAAGACGTAATGAATTATGAGCGTCCGAATCGAGCTAGAGGACGACCACGGCACGGCCACGACCAAATGCCGATGCGGCCGACAGGTCGACCACTCTCTTAGCGCACCGGGTTCGACGACGACTTGCCCGTGCGGGCGAACCCACAGCGTAACGATGCGGTGACCGCGCTGGCCGTGACGCCAGAAATATTTTTTTCAGAGGAGATGAGTGGGTGGGGTGATGAGTGCCGATGACCTCCCTCGCTGAGAGTGCCGATATTGGACGAGTCAGGCAAAGAGCCGTAACGATAGCTGACGCCCCACGAATTCCGCTGAAACCGTTTTTGAACAATTGTACCGTTAGCACCACAGTTAGGCAACAGCCACGTGGTGCTAATTGTACAGTACGGGGTACAACGTACAACGTGCTACTGTGTAGTACGTGGTACAATTAGTACCACGTGCATCTCGCCGCGCCGGTCGACACCATCTCCACTCGTCGCGCTGGCACTCGTCAGTCCCCGCAAATCGGCACGCTCGGCTCAGGGCCCGTTCGCCACGCTCAGACTGACGCACTCATTTCGTCTGAAAAAAATATATCCAGTCACCCACCCGTTCGGTGTCCTCGACCGGGTGCCGCTCCGCCCTCCGAGCGTGGTATCAACTCACAATCTTGCTACAAGTTAGCACGATAGTCAGTCTGTAATTGTACCTTCGAGGCACAAACAAAGCTATAGGGGTGTGGTCTAATTGTAGGTGTATGACACAATCCCCGCCGAACGATTCCGTGTCCTCCACCCTTCGCATCAACGCCGCAGGAGACAAGAAGCGACCCACCATGGACTACTGGGCGCACATCGCCATCGCCGTGCTTTCGGGCGATGATGGCGCGCTGACCCGCGGACAAGTCGCCAACGAAGCCATCCTCGGCGACCTGCGCGATGTCGACGCCTATGATGGAATCTCGGACAACCTGATGACGGTCGAGCAGGGCGTGCTGGACGACCTCGACCGGATGCTCGACATCGACGTGCGCGATGAACTGCTCTCGCTTTCTGCGAAGTACGAGTGCGAGGTTGAAGCTCGCTGGGCGCACTACGTGCGAAAACTCTACGAGGGCGATGGAGAGGATGATGAAAACCTTGTTCAACACCCGCCAAACTATCGCAAGGAGCAATGCAACATGTATTTGCTACCTGACCACTCGCCCGCAGGTCGTGGTCTGGGCGACCTCGTCGCCGATAGCTTAATCCAACTGCTGGCGTCGCCGTGGTCGTCCCGTGCGGAGCGGCTCGCCAACCTCCAGACGCTCGCCACTGCGTGCCGCGAGGGGTGGGATGCAGTCGACGATGAACGGATGACTCGGTTCGTGACGTGGGTTCGTGACGGAGACACATCGCTGTTTCCTGTGGGTGACCTGGCCGATGCGGTCGATGGGGCCATCAACTCGGACGAGGGCGACCCCGCGACCGACGATGAACAGGATGGCAAAATCCGCGAGTGGGACGAAGACGAGACCGACCCCAGGCGTCTTGCCAACCGTCCGATTGCAGAGACGCAGAAGGCGCGAACGGGGGCGTTGGAAGCGGCAACACGGTATTGCGTTCGACGTGGCGCTTCGTTTACTGGGGCGGCCAAAATGGGGGACAGAAAGGAACTGATTAGCACCGTCTTCGGACACAGAACGCCATACCTGGTCGAGACCTATGGCCCTGTCATTACGGACACAGAGGAAGCAATGCTGTCGGAATCAGAAGAGATTGACGTGCAAGAGGCTGTCCAAGCCATGGCAGACGAAGAGGGCGTGGACTTGACCGATAATCCGGTCGATGTCGACGACCTGCCAACCACGGATGATATGGACACTGTCTGTCGCCATTTCCGCGAGGTCGCAAGCGCACTCCGTGATGACGACCCCAGTGATGACGAACTCACGATGGCGAGCAGACTATCTCACTACGACCCTGACGACGAGGACGACGAATTGCGGGAGGCCATCCGCGAACTGACGAATTGACAGGTATAGAAGCACGCTTAAACGGGTTGCGGGCGACGATTCTGGTAGAGACGCTGGCCGAGGTGGTCTCTCGCGGCGACTGGGCCCAGATACACCACAACTTGAGTGCCATCTCCGCGCTTCGCGCGGAACGGGTCTGGTCGTGGTCGGGGAGCACCAATAAGGTAAGCGAAACAACACGTAACCATGGTCGAAGGCAACCTAACACCGACCCGAGATGCACAGCAAACGACCGACTGCGAACTGACGGATGATGGACTGCGACACGTCGTGACGGGTGTCGTACGGTCGACATCCACCCACGACGACGCCTTGAACATCGCCCAAATCAAGCGCGAGGTGCATCGTCTGACGGGGTGCGACGAGTCGCGCATCCGCCGCATCATCGTCGGCACAATCAAGGACGGCGACTTGACCGAGTCTCTACCGGACGAAGATGGATTTGTCGTCGCGGATGAGGTCTTGACCAACATCCACTTGGTTTGGGTCGGCCAGACGGAAGGCGACCGGGATGCGTTGGACAGCATCCACTCGTCACCTGCGTCAGCGAACGACCGGGTGATGGAAATCCACCGCGGCCCTAGCATGATGACCCCATCGCAAGAGCGTCGTCGTGTCCGCGACATCGACGGTGATGCGCGATGACTGACGACGAATTGGTTGAGAACATCGTCGCGCGGATGGATGGGTGGGCAACGCTTGACGACCGCCTCAACGCCCGCGACGACGAGTGGGCACTAGACTGGGGCACGATTCTCGACCGACACACTCGGGAAGAACGAGTTCGTGAGAGGATGGGTCGTTAGTCCCCACGCCACTTTTGATTACCAGTAGTTATTTAGTCGTGGCAACCATATGACTAATCGCCCAGCAACCTGGGCGTGTGTTAGGTTGTCAACGCTTGCCGCCTTCGGCGGCGAGATACCGTTTTCCATACCGAATTAAACATTTAGGGGTCGATGACGTATTGGGTTTTAGACATGAAGACAACCCTAACACGCCGACCGACACACGACCAATATGCCCGCGCGATGACGTGGCTCGAAGACTGCAGGTGGGATTACGACGCTGACGGTGGCGTCCGCGACCGCGATGAATGGCGTCAGGACGTGTTTTTCGGTGCGGTCGCGGAGCAGATTGCGTCTGACTGGCTGACCGACCTCGATGTCGTGCATCGCCGTGTGACGGACGACGAGGACGCCTCGTGTGACATCATCGCCTACGGAACTAAAATCGACGTGAAACTACGCTACGCCGAACGCTATCCAGACCCTGACCTACTCGTCCGGGAGCGCGCAGACAGCCACGCTGACCTGTACGTACTCGTCGAGGCGGACTGCATCGACGCCGCTGGCTCCCCTGAATTTACTGTCGTCGGCCTTGCGACCGCGGCAACCGTCGCCCGGGAGGGACGGCCGTTCGAATTTGGTTCGCACGACAAGGTCATCGTCGACCGTGATTCCCTCCGCTCGCCGAAAGGTTTTGGCGTCTTCGACGCCATCGGCGACGTAATGTGGTCGCAGGACTCTGCGAGTTGATTATCTGGGGTTTGCCCCTTGTCTGGGGTTGGCGTTGATTCTAACCGTGTTTCTGTTCGTCTGATGCGCCGTGGTTGTTCTCTACTTAAATGTCATAACTTGTGGTAATACCTATAGGGGTCGAGCTAGTTATTAGTGATGTAACATGAGCGAAAGATTTGACATCGGCGCGCTATCGAAATATGCTAATTCGGCATCGACCACGTCGTTCGGCCTGATGCTAATTTTTGGAGTATCGCTAGCTGACCACGTCCCGGAAGTGGCGGCTACTTCGATTGGCCTCGCCCTGTTCTTGCAGGGAGGTGCGCCGATTGGCAACAAGGTCGCGGGCTACTTCAACTGAATCTCAAGGTGATATTTTCATGAATGAACACATCAAGCGGTTCGGCGTACTCGTGATGGCGGTTATGCTAGTCGCCTCCGGTATCGGCGGGGCGCTGGCGGCATCAGGTGGAACAAACCCTAGTGACGGCAACTATCCCAGTTTGGGAGACATCCAACTGTCGGCGGACGGCAACGGTAACTGGACGTTCGACGTAACCACATCGCCATCCTCGAACGGTACGGTCGCGGAAGTCGCGCTTGTCCTGACGGACAATAGCACGGGCGAAGAAACCGTGTATATCGAATCGGCATCGCCGACGAACTTCTCGCACACGTTCTCGGGAGTGAACGCTAGCGCGACCCAGAACCTACAATGGTTCGTCGTTGAGGAAGACGGTGACCTGATTAAGACGAACCAAGACATCGTCGACGAGTCGACGTGGGAGAGCGGCGCGACAACCCACGTGCTGGAGGGGAACACGGGGCCGACCCGTGACGGCCTCCATCCTCCGGCGATTCAAAATGACACGGCAGAAATCGGAGAGAAGGTCACCGTTGAAGCAACCGGCATCAACGATGAGTACTCGCACGGCCTCACTTATTCGTTCGACTTCGATGGTGATGGGACGTTCGAGGTCTCTGGCTCGGAGTCGAAAACCACGACTACGTCGTGGAACTCGTCGGGGACGAAGAACGTGACCGTGCGCGCTACCGACATCACGGGGATGTGGTACGATTTCAACACGTCGATTGACATTCAGTCAAGCAATTCCGCGCCGACCGCGGATGCGGGCCCCAACCAGACCGTCCAGTCGGGCGACTCCGTGACGTTCGACGGGAGCGGGTCGAGCGACCCGGACGGTGATACGCTCTCGTACTCGTGGGACTTCGACGGCGACGGAGTCGAAGACGCAACGGGCGTCTCACCGACCCATTCGCTCTCGTCGACGGGCACGTACACGGTCGAACTCACGGTGACTGACCCTGACGGAGCGAGCGACACGGACACGATGACTGTAACGGTCGAAGAATCGACCTATGAGCAGACGTTCGACGTGACTGACGCCAACGGCTCGGCCGTCGCTAACGCCACGGTCGATGTCACGGACGACTCCACCGGGACGACGGTTGCCACGCTGACGACTGACAGCAACGGTAGTGGGGCGACCTCGCTCGCGGACGGCAACTACAGCTACTCGATTTCCGCGACCGAGTTCGACACCTCCACGGGGAGCTTCTCGGTCGCTGGAGCGTCCCAGACCCACAATGTGACGCTGGCGGAGGCGACCGCGACCTACA
Source organism: Halorussus salinisoli (assembly GCA_005239435.1). GTDB lineage: Archaea > Halobacteriota > Halobacteria > Halobacteriales > Haladaptataceae > Halorussus > Halorussus salinisoli. The sequence continues at coordinate 153,137 of SZNP01000001.1, forward strand.
ACATCATCGTTGACGTGGTCGACAGCAACGGAAGCGCGGTCGAGAACGCTACAGTCGAACTCCCGGGTCTGAACGTCAGCGCGACGACCGACTCGAACGGTTCGGCGAGCTTCACCGGCATCGAGGAGGGCACGCATAACGTAACTGTCACCAGCGAGGACGGCAGTATATCCGTTGACGAGGACTTCGAGGTCGACGCCAACAACACCGAGTTCGAGGTCGTCCTGAGCGAGTCTGGAGGCGGTGGTGGGGCGTTCATCGGGAGCGGCATCCCGCCTGCAGTCTTCATCGTCATCGGTGGGGGCGTGCTCGTCCTCCTCCTGTTCGCCGCAATGGCAGGTGCTGACCCATGATTCCAGGCGGCATGGAGATGATGGTGATTCTCCTCATCGCCGTCCTGTTGTTCGGCGCGAACAAAGTGCCCAAGCTCGCGCGGTCGATGGGAGAAGCACAGGGCGAGTTCAAGAAGGGGCGGCAGGAGCTTGAGCAGGAGCTAGAGGCACAGACAGAGGTGAGCGACTAAGACACACATCTTTCAGTACAACAATGCAAGACGATTCGAAGATTTACGATACGGTTGCAGAGGCACGAGACGACATCCCGAGCGGGCCGAGTATGTCCCGTAGGGACATGATGAAGACTGGGGCGATGGCGTCCGCGATGGCCGTGGGTGGGCCCGCCGTGGTCGACCACGTCGCGCCCCGGTACAGCCCGATTGGTCGGGCGGATGCACTAGCTGGGGTCATTGCTGGGGCGGCGGTCGCGGCGGCCGCGGGAGCCGCGGTGACGTGGTATGCCGCGGGCGGGCTGGACGGCGACAACGAAGACGAGACCCTGACCCAGACCCATCGCAACATCCGCTCGTCGGCAAGAGGTCTGGACTCGTCGAGCGAGGAAGAGAAGGAGTTCGAGAACCTCGTCGCTGAACGGTCGTCGAATTGGATTTGGCAGGATGCTGTCCTTGAGTTCGTTCGCGGATTCAACGACACGAGCGAGAGCGCGCCGTCCATCCCTGACCTGAAGGCTGAAATGGAGTCGAACATCCGCGACGACTATGCGGATTTAGAACAGCAAATCGTCGACAACCAGACGACGGACGTGGTGCAACTCATTGAAATGTTTAACCACGTTCACTCGTACGGGCACGCCGATAGTGCTGGCCAGATATTTGAATTCTACCACACGTACAACACAGGCGTTGACTCATCCGAATTCAATTGGTTTGGTGGATACCCTGTCGGTGATGTCTCGGAGTATGATGTCACCAAGGAGGATGATGTTCTCCGTCCGTTCTCGGACTACTATGGAGATGACCCCGTCACAAGTACTGACGACATCATCTACGCCGACTACGAGCTTGTGAACGGTGAGACGATGGAGGCGGCAATCGGTTGGGGCGACTACGTCTTTATGCAAGGCGGCTCGTTCAGCGGTGGGCATTATTACTACGACTCCGCGAATGAGGAGTTCACCAGCATCCAAGTCGAATCTGACACCTACACAGGCGGGATGCCCCAGCGCGCTGGTGTTACTGACCCAGACGGGTCGGGCGGCCATTACGAGTTCTTGGACATCAGCCGCCGCTCGTCAGCCGTTTCGGAGATTCGGAGCGCGGCGACCGCCCTCGCAGGAGAGGTCGACAGTTGGGTCAACCAAATCGACCAGAATTATGCGCGCGGCTCGCTCCCGGTAGCAGATGTGGTTGCCACCTCCCGTCTCTGGGAGGAATACTCGTTCGAGGAGGGTAATGCGTCGATGACTGGGCTGGCGGCCTCGCAACTGGGCTTTGAGACCGACCTGAAGGGCACGGCCACAGTGACGGAATTCGCCAGTGCATCGACTGTCGACGAAATCGAGGGAATGGACGGCGAGACTATCGACGGTAACCTGCTCCTTGATACTCCTGACGAGGTCTCGGTTAAGTCCGGCGAAGCCTATGTTGTCTCCAATCTCACAGGCGAAGACGGAGCAGTCCTGATGACGACCCCGTCTGGCGACACGATTGAGCTTGAGGGCGTGTTTGAGGTCAAGGCGCTGTATTCGTACGAGGGTGGCGAGCGTGTCGAGAAAGACTCGATGACGCCCGAGACGTACACGTTCACGCCGCGCGACCCCAACCAGTACGAGAACGACGTAGAGCAGGCCAACAACGCACGTGAAGCGGCGACGCAGAATCCTGAAATCAACGTCAGCGACCTATTCGGGATTGGTGGCGCAGGAGCGTTGCTCGGCGATGGTATCCCACGTTGGGCCCTTCTCGTCCCCGGAGGCGCATTCATCTTCGCGCTATTCGCCGCACTTGCGGGTGGTGAGTGATGTTCTGGTTCATCTTCAAAATCCTACCGCTGGGATTCATCGTCCGGGTGTTCGTCATCGCCGCGCTTGTGACGGCGGCGGTCTTTGGCGTCATGGCATACGATGCGTCCGCGCAGTCGGCAGACGACTGTTCGGACGCACTGACGAACGACGAGTATGAAGAGTGCATCGAGAACACGGACAGCGAGGATAGCGGAGACACCGCTGACGGGCCCGATGACGACTCAAGTAACGGCGATGCATCGACCTTGTTTTATCACGGTGAAGGGGTGAGACTGCACTCTATTGAGGCGAACGACGACGGCGAAGCCGTCGTGAAGATGTCCTCGGAGGATGGGGGCGAGCAGGTCGTCATCACGGACTCGTCGCGCCAAGAGAGCGGCGAGATGGAGCGATACAGGTACGAGCTTAACGAGGGCGAGAACACGTTTCGAGTCCCTCTGCACAACCCTGAGACGCCCGCGCTGACGGTCGACGCCGCGGGTAGGCTGTATTTCTGGATTGGGGAGACAGCGGACATCAACTGGGCCCCAGACGCAGGGCACGCCCTTGCGATGACGCTCGGTGGGGCGGTCGTCGTCTTGGTCTTGCTAGTTGGACTGCATCTGCTCTTGACCCGTGGCGCAACCAAACCGAAGAACCCGATTAAGTGACCATGAGCTACGTAGAATCCATCAAAGAGTTGGGAGATTGGGCGAAGACCGGCATCGTCAAAGCGTGGCGTCTGTTCGTCCATGTGGTCATCGCCTACAGCATCGCCATCGGGATGTTTGCTGTCGTTGCCCTCGGCTTCTTGCACTTAATCGGCATCGAGACAGGTGTTCCGCCTGAAGTCAAGCCATACACGATTCAGTTCGGGTACGTCATTATGCTAATGCTGGTGCCCGCGGAGTACATCCGCCAATGGATTTCCGCTCGCAGGAACCATCTCCTGCACGTTCTCGACCCCTCGAACGGTGACGCCGAGATGCAGAAAATCCCGCCGAAGGTCTGGCAGGACTTGAACGTGAAGGCCGTCTACAAGGACGACGACGGCGAACTCCAAGAACTTGACCGAGATAAGGACTATCTGCACAGAATCAACGTGGGGACTCGCCGCGGCACCCGTACGGGGTGGGAGTGCGAGCACTACGATGCGGACACGAACACCGCCTACTGTAGCTACTACGGAGGTGTGTCAGGAACCGAAATCAGGCGAGAGATGAAGGAAGGGATGGAGTACTTGAAGCACGAAGCGAGCGTCGAGCGCGAGTGGCACGAACGCCTCCGGCGAAACTTCAGCGACATCGTCGAAGGGGCGGTCGGCAAGCGTGCTAACTACCTCGTCCACGTGTTGGAGGGCGAGCGTGTGCCTGGCGAAACGTCCCTACGGGACGACGTGCGCGCCGCGACAGGAGAGGCAGAGATAGACGACATCGTCGACGGCCGCCGCGACCCTGCCGACGACATCGACCGCGACAACCCGTTCGACAGCGAGCGACTGTCGGTAACGATTCAGCAAGGTGGTGAGAATGAGTGAGAACGAGTCAGAACAGCAGAAGGCGATAGAGGCAGAGTTTCGAGAGTACATCCGCGGTGACCTGCCGAATCAGGACGACGACCCTGACGCCCACCCATGGACGGGCATCGTACAAGACCGGCAACTCCGAGATGTACTGGCGTTCGCCGAGGCCCACTACCAGCCACTGACGGCCAATGCCCCGCGGTCGTTCGAGGAGACGGACGTAGTCCGTCGAATTACCAGAGACCACGGGACGCATACTGGCACAGACGCCCTCGCCGCGGGGAACCTCGGCCAGCTATCGTACTTCTCTGGCCTGGTCAGCTACAAGAAGGACGTGTCCGGGATGAAGGTGCTAATGTCGCTCCAGTCGATGATAGAGAACATCCCCGTCTTCATCGGCTATATCTACGGATTGATGGGGTCTGGGAAGACCGATTTTGCGTTCCTCTTACTCGAAGTGTTCGCCTCCATCTACGGCCGTGACAGCGTGTATATGGCGGCGAACGTCTCGTCGGACGACCTCGACGAGGAGATTGACCACTACAGCCGCATCGTCGACTTGCTGGAGGAGCGCCGGGAGCGTATTCAAGCGGGTGAGTCGCTTGACCCGTTCGTCATCGTTATCGACGAGGCGGCCCAGATTTTCAGCGGGTCTGGAGCCGACCAGCACCGCGCGAAGCAGTTGGCTAAGCTCCTCAAGCTCGCCCGCAAGAGCAACGCCAACATCATCCTGATTGGACAGGACGGCAAGGACATAGATGCCAGTTTACGGGCTCTTTGTACGGTGTTCATCGAGAAACAGAGTCAGAAGAAGGCAGTCTTCTGGCAGGACGTGAAAGACCGTCAGGGCATCAACGAGATGATGTCTCTGTCGGGCATCCCGCCGACGAACTACGACTTCTCGACGTGGGACGAAGGCGACTTTGTGTTCGATGACGATGGCGATGACGAAGACCTGCCGACCGAGGAAGACATCAGAGACTTAGAGCGTCAACACGAGCGGGAGATGATGGCCTTGCTCGCGGTCTCGACCGATATGACGCAGGCAGAGATTGGCGATGTCTATGGCGTGAGCGAGAAGACGGTGCGCCGTGCGAAGCGCGACCACGATGACAAGCTCCGCGACCTCGGTCTGCTCGACTAACCATCGGTCATTGCGCGCGAGCGCGCGCCTTTGGGAGGGGGCGATGCCGCCTGTCCGCCTGTCCGCTCGACGCCGTATGGCGATTACAATTCGGGAAACGGACATTGATTCTGACCCAAATCGGCAAAACGGACACCGAACACAATATCTCCGTATTAGAGCTTCATACTGCTGTAGTCGTGCGTTAAACATCTCAACTTCACTGCGTGATTGTCACCCGTGTCGTCAGGTTCTTCGTTGACTCAGTGACTGCCTTCTCGAACTCTGCCGGATTCGTGATTTGTTTATCTGGGTCGTATATGAAGCACAGTAAGGTGTTACAACGTGCGTCCGAACGGTACTGCTCTTTGTCTTCGGCCAGTCCCGTTCGAATCTTGTCGGGTGGATGGTTGACAGACGGCCGTTTAACCTCGATGCCGACTTTCTCGTCTTCGAGAAGGAAGTCTATCCGCGGGTTTTTGTTCGCATGTCGCCTCAGGTATTCTTCATCCATCACGTCGTCGAAATGGAGTCGTAAGAGAGCGTTCAAGAGATATTGAACATCATACTCGTCATCCATCCGTAATGGTTCTCTATCCCGCTGACGGTCTCGCAGTTGCAGAGTGATTTCACTAAATCGGTCGAATATCTTCTCAATACGCTCCACAGTCCCTGTTTCAACCTCTACTGGTTGGTCAATATCTAGCTCGCCCGTCTCACCGGAGTACCGTTTGTCGAAAAAGTCGAACAGAATTGCATTGAGAGTGACAACGTTGCGGAAATCGCTTGGCAGTCCGAGATTGAACTCTTCCGCGGAAGGGATTTTCAGTCCCTCATATTCGTCGTTTGCCTCGAATTGGAACGCCACTGATGACTTACCGACAGTTATGTTGAATGCGTTGAAGGACTGGGTGGACTCTTGGGGATTTCTGTGATGTGTACTCGAAAGTCTGCCCTGCGAATTCGATGGTTCTTCGGTTTCAAATTCGCCGTCGATGTCCGTGAATGTCTCCGTAAAAGCAGACTTAGAGTGCGAATCAAGCCAATCATCCAGTAGAGATTTTATTGCCACTAATTGGTCGGCTTCCAACCCATTCAAGGTCAGCGACTCTTCAATATCCGTCTTGACCTTCCCTCCCGTTTTGACCGTTGCTTTCTCTTTTGAAATTTGGAGGGAGATGCTATCGTCATCAGATTCTGCAAGGAAGATTGAGACCACAATAGACTCATCTTTCTCCGATTTATGTCGTTTGACACTAGTGAGTTCGTTCCACATCTTGTTATGAGGATTGAATGACCTGAACCTAATCCTTTCCCTCGTCGATTTCCTTCATCACTTGTTCGAAGTCGATGTTGAGGTCGTTCTCGAACACCCGGCGCGCCGCTCGGAGGTACACCTCGGCGAGGCCCATCTGCCCAGCAAGGTATTCCTGCTCGTCGGCAAGGTCATGGTGCATCTGAGTCACCACATCAAGTCGCGCCTCGGCGCGGTCGAGACGCTCGTGTAGGCGCTCGACAGACTCCCGCAAGGTCTCGTCATCGTCATCGGGCCCGTCGCCGCGACGGCGCACAACCTGTTCGCCTTCGCTGGTCATCTCGGCGACCTTCGGGGCCGCGCCAGACCCATCTGATTCATCAGCGTAGTCGATGTCGATGAGACCGAGGTCGGTGAGCTTGTCGAAGCGATAATCCGTCTTGCCAGTGCGAAACCCTGTCTCGGCGCGAATCTCGGTCTTCGTCGCGGTTCCGCCGTGCCGGGCGACCGCGCGGAGGAATTCGAGGTCATCGTCACCAATGTTCATACCACCTATCTCGGCGCGAAGTGCTAAGGTATTGACACTACCTAATGACACCCCTTGACACCCCCGTTGATGACACCCCGTATGGATACGTGGGCAAACCTCTCAACGACAACCCCCGCATGCGGGGTGCCCTTCAGTGCGAGGCAATGCCAATAGGATAGTAAAAACATATGATAAGTATGGGCGAAGTCCATTTCGAAGAATATCACGAAGCGACTAACGAACACTTGCCAGTGGGCGAGCGACTCGACCTGCTCGAAAAAGAAGTGGCGTTTTTAGACCGTGAGAACGCCGAACTCTGGCAAATTATCATCGACAGCGGCTACCGATTCTCGGCCCTGCCTGCGCCAGGCGCGCCAGAATATGACGACGCAGAAATAATCGACTGACCGCGCATTCGAACCCCTTCTTCGTGTTCTAGTTCTGATTATGACTTTGCTAGATGATTGAAGCCAGAAACCGCTATTTTCGTTTGAATCGACCATCACTGGCGCGAGCAACACCGTTTGCCGCTTTCACAGTTTCAAGAATTGAGGATAGAATGACCAACACCACAGATGCATTGACCAATATTGTCAACTGCTGTACCAAGGCTTCAGAAGAGGTGATGTCCAGTGTAAGAATGGGTAGGAGAACACGGGCGAATAAAGTGGCCACGAACAGAGGGACTCCAACCAACACGATAGTCACGAGGATGTTCTTTCCAGCCCGTTTGACAGCTTGTTCCGGTTTCTCAAAGTCCTTAGTTGGGTACTGTGGACGACGGAGTGAGAACCAGGTTGCCCCCACGAGAAGAATGAGGGAAACAAGCGAGAGAATAAGTCCAAGCTCTGCTATTCCTGAATCAAGTTCCTGAATGAGGGGATATGCAACGAAAACACCACTTATAACGAGACCGAAGAAACTCAACTCTATCAACTTGAACTCAGTTCCGAGAACGAGTTCGCCATCGTTCCCGTACTCGTCATGGATGCGCAAAACAACCTGCATCAGCATCGCAACAGCAGGGATGGCCAGCGCGACGAACTGCAGTAGCGTCAGAATCATCTGCACTTCTGTACTCGATAGTGCCATATTGTTCAAAGAGCATACATAGGAATCTGATAAGCTTACTTATTGAGCATTTGACGGCGTCAAGTAGTTTATTTCAATTGGGAAATGGAGTTAGAGGCCACCTGTCTGTGAAACCGCGGTAAGAAGAGCAAGGGCCATCATTATCGCCCACTTGCGCCGTTCTACTTCGTCGACGACCGGGCGGAGACCGTTCCTTTCGATGAATTGGTCAACGGCGCGCATCGAAATCATCAGACAGACTCCCACGAAGTGGACAGTAGTCCACTCTGGGATTTCTATGTCGTCTGCTTCTTCTGAATCATCTTCGTATTGATGAACGGTGACAGCGTCGTCTTCGAGCGAGAAGCGGAGGACATCACCATCGGCAGACCTGACTGCGAACGAGACTACATTGCCGCGGCTGTGTTCCCAGTGCTCGCTTTCGTCAAGTTCACCGTACAGCCTTTTAGTATCAATTCTTGCGTCTCTCGGCTGGACTGTTCCCTCAACCGTGTTCCAGTTAGTAGCGACTGAGAAGGCGTCGTGGACTTCCTCGAAGTTACTTGGCGTTACGTCGTCTGGTCTTATATTCGTTGAAGCGACTACTGTACCCAAACGAATCCCTCGTAGTTACTTCTAATTTCTCACAGAACATAATCAGTGTTCGGGGTCGTCTAGTTGTGCTGTGGCCATCTTTACACCGCGAAGAGACCTACTCACCACCGTTTAGCTAGCAACAAACCTATGCACGTATAGTGTAATTGTCATCTATGGCAACCGAATCAGAAGATGCCGAGGAGGTGACTGAACTATCGACGAGAGATAGATTCCTGCGCGGAGCGTATGCGGGTCTCACGTTCATAGCCGCAGGGTGTGCGGTCAGCGTCGTTGCACAGAACCCGACCGAGGCGTGGGCCGTCCTTATTGGCGGAGCAATCCTCCTCGTCGCCGCGAGCGAGTACCACAACCTCCTCGAACACACAGGTGTTGCCGCATGAGTGATGTTGACCGAGCTATCCGAATGTTCCCTGCAGAGGAGGAACTGCCGCTGTATGAGATGGCGGTCGGGGATAGGCCGTTTCGCCTCCGGGAATTCGACTTCGCTGTCGAACGGATTGTTGAGGAGTATATTTGTGGGCTCTCCGAGGAAGACATCCGACGTATCCGTGGGGATGGCTCTGGTTACGATAGTCTTCCCGAGCGAGAACAGGAACTCCTCGGGAAGATGGCAACCCACGAGGGCGTCCGATGGGATGCGTTGGTTGAAGCCTTCGACGTAGAGTATAGCGACGTTCACGCCGCGGAACACCACGAACTCTACGGTGATGCTGTATGAACTGCGTCTACCTCGTGATGGAGGCGTACGACGACCAGAAGAGAATACAAGAAGCATACGAGAGTCGTGACGACGCTGAGGACGCAATCGACGACTACGCCGAAAAGATGGGCTTTGAGGAGATGGTGGAGAAGCACAATCCCGACCCAATTAACCGAGGAGTGTACTCGCAGTGTGCGTACTTCCCCGCGGGGTATATTGGGTACTGGGCCGAACGAGTGACCGTCGTCCCCGAAGGTGATGGCAATGAGTGATGAAATCGACGAGGGGCTTGCAGTCATCGGTGGACTCGCACTGTTCTTCGCGCTTGCTGTAGGAGGTTATATCCTCCTAAAGGCGGTCGTCTCGTTCGCGCTTGCTGTAGGAGGTTATATCCTCCTAAAGGCGGTCGTCTCGTTCGCGCTTGCTGTAGGAGGTTATATCCTCCTAAAGGCGGTCGTCTCGTTCGCGCTTGCTGTAGGAGGTTATATCCTCCTAAAGGCGGTCGTCTCGTTCGCGCTTGCGAACATCCTTCTCGTCCCGGTCGTGGTTGTCGTTGGCGGATTCGTCGGGGTGATGGCTTACTCAGAACCGTTCAGGGAAGCGTACACTACGACCGCGGTTGTCGTTGGCCACGTTGCTCTCGTCGGGTACTCGTTGTTCCAGTACGCCGAGTGTACTGCCAACCCTTCTTGTTGGACTCCTGGATTCAAGCTACTGGCTCCGACGGGTGTCCTCGTCGGTGTCACCGCGGTAACGCTCTGCTGGCTAGGGGCCCGTCACGTCCGCCAAAGTGCAGGTAGAGGCTACTAAACAGGTCACTTTCTCCGAATTAAATCGTTCTTTGACTCTAGCTCGGTGTCTGCTTCTTCATCGTAGTCGGGTCGGTCTTCCTGTTCATTCACAATCTCCTCTTTGCTTGGTATCTCGGTCAGTTCCTCCACACGCTCCCTTTGCTTGTGTTCCTCTTCTCTGTGTCTTGCTTTGATTTCCTCCAAGCGACTCTTTGCTTTTTGCTGGGCTTGAGCCTCCCTCTCTTTTGCTTTTCGTCGAGCTTGAATCTCTTCGTTCAGTACTTTTCCCCGTACAAAGTCTGAAACTCTACCGACTGACACGACTTTCACGTCTACAACTTCACCGACACGGCCACAATCAAGCTTGACCGGGTGCCCGTCGTGATATGCAATCGGTACACCATCCCTGACTTCCTCAATTTCGAGAGTGTACTTGGTACCGATTTCCATACTACTCTGGTGATATTGCAGGAACTTATTGGTTAGTGAGGGGAACTGGGTTCCTTACTCTTAGTCAATGTCGTAGAAGGACGTTTCTACGACGACAGGCCACCGCGCGCCCCGAACTCCACTTGGGGAATCATCAAACCTGGTTGTGGCACAAGTCAGCCACTACCAAATTCTTATAAAGCGGAACCACCGAAGGGAAAATATGCCGCTCTGCCCTGACTGTCGTGAAGAAGCGGAAATAAACCTCGTCCAGAACTCCAAGCAGAGGTGCAGTAGGTGCGGGAGGGAGTTCTAATGCCACTTTGCCCCGACTGCCGCGACGAAGCAGTCGTCAGCACCGCAGAGCTTGGAGAGTACGACGAATCCCAAACAGACACCTGTAGTCGTTGCGGGGAGGAGTTCTGATGCCGCTGTGCGAAGACTGCCGAGAGGAGGCTGAAACCCATGCCCTGCTAGGACAGGACGTAGTGAAGTGTAGCCGGTGTGGGAAGAAGATTCGAGACTGAGGGAGAGGTGGGTTTCGGAAGACGGAACTGACTACAATGGCTAAAGAAGATGAAGTCGCAGGCGAGGGTGAAGACGTTGAGGAAGAGGCCGTCGAGCCTGAGGAGAGTACTGATTCTCAAGCGGTAAAGCCTGAGGAGTTCGAGACTCTCGACTTGACTCTTGAAGAAGCGCGACGACGGTACGAGAACGAAGAACAACGACGGGATGCTGTAGAGTCAAAAATTGGAACCGTCGTGACGGTTGATGCGCTCATCATCTCCTTCGGAGGCCTCTTCTCCGACCTCAACTCTCTGCTTGTCCTTGCGGTTCTGCTCCCCGCGATACTGTCGGCCGGGATTGGTCTATTCGGTATTCGCTCTCAGAAGTACGGGAAACCCGGACTCGATATAGAGGACTTCCACGAGTACTCGAAGATGGGCGAGACGGAGCAGAAGGAACACTTCCTCCTCGCATACGAGGTAGCGACGGGTGACAACGAAGACCTCAACTCAACTAAATTCAAGGTTTTCAACTACTGTGTCGGGTACACGTTCCTCTCCCTCGTCTTAGTGTTGCTCTCTCCGTTGGCACAGCAGTTCGGTCTCCCCGGCGTGTTGGCCGACCTCCCACCAGAGAGTCTGTGTTGGGTTGTAGGTGTCGCCCTAGCAGTACTGGTTCTGGGGCCGCCGATGTTTGTCTGGATAGCCGGAAAGCTTGCCGCGGTCATGAGCGACCCTGACGATTGAATTTCCCCTCAACGGACTGATGAGGTATCGTGTCTGGTGTTGAGAAGGTGGGGTTCAAGCGACTGTCAAGTGACGTAGAGTTGTTGATTCAGGCCACCGTGGTATCTACGACGATTCGGCGCGGAGATACACCTTTAGTATAGGGTATTTTACATATCGGTATGGTTGAAGGCAACCAACACACGACTGCGACCGAGACCGAGACGAAGTTCACGAACGTGCGAGCGGCCCACCCGGAGTCAGATGTTGGACGACTCCGCGAGCTATGGCGAATCATGTTCGGTGGGTGGAGGATGGCTGACCAGACAATCGTCAGCTACCTCCGCGAGTCAGAGTACAGTTGGGACTACGTTGACGATTATATCCGCACCGAGTACGAGAACAAGGAGGGTGAGACGTTCACGGTATTCGACCGCAGACTCACCCACCGTGTTAACGAGGACGAGGTCGAGATGGCGTGAGCGACTTGTATAACAAGTCGATTGCGACTCTCGCGGTACCCTTCTGAAACGACGATATTCGGCGATTTTGACCGTCGTGCTCCTAGAAAATGACAACTATCCTATACTTCTATAAGCGTTTAGTCCTAACAATTCGAGTATGGTTCGCATCGACGATTCCGGTGACAAGACGAAATGCTGGCTATCCTTCCCTGGCGAGAAGGACGAGGTGATTTCGACCGCGCGGTCGACAGACTGGGAGCGCGCAATCGCTATGCGATTGATGGTCGAGGTCGGCTGTCGAGCGAGTGGTGTACTGACAGCTAGCCCATCGGGAGTCCAGTACAACTCCGATGGTGAATTCTGGCAAATCGAGATTCAAGGGAAGAACACGAAGGGCGGAGAGAAGACGACGAGGGACGCTTACCTCCCTGACTCGGTTAAGCAGACGCTGGACATCTTCGCGGACGAACGAGACATCAGCGACGACGAGCAGTACGTCGATGCATCGGTCTCGACGGTTCGCCGCTGGGTCACGGAGGCCGTGGACGACATCGCGGACGAGACCGGGAACGACCGCTGGCGTCACGTCAGCAGTCACGACCTCCGTCGGTCGTGGGCGTCGCACTACCTAGTCGACGAGCAGGTCGCGGTACGTGTCATGATGGAGATTGGCGGATGGAGTAGCTATGACGCCATCGAACCCTATCTGCGAAAACCCAGCCCGGAGGTTATCGGAGACGAGATGGCCGATGCAGAGTTGGCCTGATTACACCTTTCCTGCGCTTAAACGACCGTAGGTCGCTTGCACCCTGTCGACGGCCGACCACCTGCTTACACCTCGTGAATTTGAAACGATAAGTGCGTGGTGCAAACTTATCGTTTTCAACTGACTGACCTCTTTCTCACACATAGTTGATTGACATAAGTAGGAGAAGCACCCCGACGCCTATCGAAACCCCACCCCACAGTCTTGTGAATTTCACCTTCCACTCTTTTGGCTCTATCTCCGAGCGCCGTCGCTTACTTCCGATAGCGTCCCATCGCTCGCTGATTTTCGCAACCTTGTACGGCCAAATTACTGCTCGTATACCGAATCCAAGTACAATTACTCCCAGAATCAGTCCGCCCCAATTAACCATATGTTATTTACTATCTATCAGGACATTTATCTTCGGGAATATCTATCCGACTCGATTGATACACGCTCTGCACTTAGCACTTTCAACTCTGACAGTCGTCGGCCAGACTGTCTACGTGCGCCCACCACGCTTCGTACCCCTGTTCTGGTTCGTCGGGCGTCAGCACACACTTGTCTATTAGCCCACCGTCCTCGGAGAAGTCGATGAGGAACACCGTAATTTCGCCAGTCTTTGTGTTCAGCGAAGTGGTGATGCCAGTCGTCATCGAACGGCAGACCAGATACTTCCGAGCGTGATGGTGTTGCTGTCGGCCGTCTCATCGCGGTCGCCACTGTCAATCAGCCCGCGCCATTGCGATGGTGCTTCGACGACCTCTACGTCTTCGTCCGGGAGACCCAACCGCCCCCGTTCGTCTTCCCACTCCCAGTCCTCGTCCGCGAACACGTGTCTGACCTTGGCCTCGGCGATGCGTTCGTGGCGGCACCCCTCGTCGCGGTCGCACCCGCAGTCGCTCTCGACCAAGCACGCCCCCGACTCCATGCTGGTTTCGAACGCTAATTCGACATCGAAGATGTCGACGGCGACCAACCATTCGTCCTTCATCGTTCGGTCTCCGTTCTCTGCCAGCCTGACTGTGCGTGTTCGAGGTCACGAGTTCGCCTGTCGAGGAAGTCGCGGAGACCCTGCTCACTCATGCCCCGGATGTGGGGCGGGATGAAGCCTTCTGGCAGTCGTGGCGGGGCGACATCTGGCGTTCGTCCTGCCTCCTTGGCGATTTCGATTCGCGCGAGTTGCTCGTTCGCCGCGCGAATCTCCTTCTCGATTTCTCTGGCGGCCTCTGGGTGTTCCTCCTCCATCCTACTCGTCGTCCTCCTCACCCTCGGCGTTCGCGGTCGGTGTGGGCGGCAGGGCCCGTTTCGACATCATTTCTCCGACGCTGTCGATTTTGTCCATCTCCGCGGCGTTCTCGCGGCGCGCGATTTCGGCTCGGGCCCAATCGACGGACATGTAGGTCTCGGGGGGTTCGGGGTCTTCCAGAGTCATCGACGTATCAGTTGACGTTCACTCTTTACTTCAATCTGACTCTGTGCCTGACAGAAATACTATGGGTCGCAGAGTAAGATTCATGTTATGAATCTCGTCGGGGGATGTATGGTTGACGACTATGACCAAATGAAGCGGCGAAGTATCAGAAAATCATCCCCAACGTACGACCGTTCAGTAGATGATTTTGTCGACAGCCTGACCAACGCAAACAAGCTATGTGGGACGGGAACTGTCGACAGAGACATCCAGATGCTTCTGCGTGGTATGCAACAGATGATGTTCTACGTCACAGACCACATCGAACTAGATGATAGCGATGTCGACGGGATGCGACGCTTCCACAACGACCAACGGATGCAGTTCATCGACATCCAGGAACAGTTAGAGACAAACGACCTCGTAGAACTCGCCGAAAAGAGGAGGTGACACAGCACCCGGCGCGCGACGAGTCGCACCCGAGCACTTATTCTACAGGGCTACGTCGAATCTTGTGTAACCGCCAGACATAGCCGACCAGCGTCGAGAGAGATGACGAGAACGACCGCGGTTCAGACCAGAACGAACGCCTGAACTCCGTGTCGTCTATCGAATCCCGACCATCCAGAAGCGGAGCGGGCACGATGGGATTTGAACCCACGACCGTCGGATGTCTTCCCCGACCGCAGGAACCGACCGGGATAGAAGTCCGACGCTCTATCCAGACTGAGCTACGTGCCCTCACCGATTTCTTCGGGCGGCCTTCGCAAAAGGTCTTAGGATTCATTCCGGTTGTGCAGGGCTCGTGCAACCTCTCCCGCATCCCCTCCGGAACACAGCGTTTAAGCGCGACTCACCACTATCGAAATGCAATGAGAGTAATCGGAACCGTGGGCCTGCCGGGGAGCGGAAAGGGCGAGGCCGCCGCCGTCGCCGAGGAACACGACATTCCGGTCGTGACGATGGGCGACGTGATTCGTCGGGAGTGTCGGGACCGCGGTCTCGACCCGGCCGAGCACCACGGCGAAATCGCCGGGGCGCTCCGCGAGGAGAACGGCCCGGACGCCATCGCTCGGCGGTCGCTTCCCGTCATCGAGGAGGCGCTCGAAGAGAGCGAGATCGTCCTCGTGGACGGCATCCGCGCGGGCGTCGAAGTCGAGCGATTCGAAGAGGCGTTCGGCGACGCGTTCACGCTGGTCAGCATCGAAGCGCCGTTCGAGGTCCGGGCCGAGCGCATCGAGGCGCGGGGTCGCGACGCGACCGACGACGGCGAGTCCCTGCGCGAGCGAGACGAGCGCGAGCGCGGGTTCGGGATGGACGAGGCCATCGCACGCGCGGCGGTCCGAATCGACAACACGACCACGCTGGAGGCGTTCCACGAGAAGATCCGCGCCCTGCTGACCGAGGGCGTCGAAGGACTCGAACGCGAGCAAACCGCAAGAGAAGCATGATCTACAGCATCGACGTGCAGATTACTGCACCCGTCACGGACACCGAAATCGCGGACCGAGTCGCCACCGCTATCACGAACATCTTCCCCGGCGCGGAAACCGACGAGCAACACGGCGAGGTCGTCGCGGAGACCCACTCGCTCGACCACTTCTCGGAACTACTCCACCGCCAGGAGATACTCGACACCGCCCGCGGCGAGTTCCTCGGGAACCGCCGCGGGAACACCCTCGCGTTCGACCTGAAGAAGCAGGCCGCCTTCGAGGGCGTCGTCAACTTCGCGGTGGGGAACCCCGACGAACTCGGCGACATCCACGTTCGGGTCCGCGTCGAGCAACCGAGCGTCGAGGAGTTCGTCGACCACGTCGCTCCGCCGACCGAAGAGGGGAAGCCTGTCACTCAGGACGACTTCGAGTAGAACGACCATTCGATAGACATCTCCTCCACCGGGGTTTCCGCTAGTTTCTCCTCGGCTCTCGGGAGGACTCTCACCGAGTTCGAGAAACTAACGCACCACAGTCCACGTTCCACGACGGTTCAGAGGGACCGCAGTTCCGAACCGAGCTCGTCCAGTGCCTCGTCCGCCGCGGAAACCGATTCGCTCGTGCTGAGGAACCCGTGTGGCTGGTCCGGGTGGTGGTCGTGGCGGACCTCGACGCCCGCCGACTCCAACCGCCCGGCGTACGCCACGCCCTCGTCGCGCAGGGGGTCGAACCCGCAGGTGACGACGGTGGCCGGCGGGAGTCCCGAGAGGTCGGGCGCGCGGAGCGGCGAGGCGTAGGGGTTCGCGCCGTCCACCTCGCTCCGGAGGTAGCTGTCCCAGAACCACTGCATGTCGGACTCGGTCAGCAGGGGGCCGTCGCCGTTCTCGGCGTAGGAGTCGGTGTCGAAGGCGTAGTCGGTGATGGGGTAGAGCAGGAACTGGCGCGCGAGGTCCGGAGCCGATTCCACCTCCCGAGCTCGCAAGGCCGTCACTGCGGCGAGATTCCCGCCCGCGCTCGTCCCGCCGACCGCGAGTCGGTCCGGGTCCCCGCAGAAGGCGTCGGCGTTCTCGGCGACCCATCGGAGCGCGGCGAAGGCGTCGTCCACCGCGGCGGGGAAGGGATGCTCGGGCGCGAGTCGGTAATCGACCGACACGACCACGCACTCTCCACGGCGCACGAGGCGGCGACACACCCCGTCGATGGAGTCGAGGGTTCCGAGGACCCACCCGCCGCCGTGGTAGTAGACGAGGACCGGCGCGTCGTCGGAGTCGGTCGCAGTGTCGGCGGACTCTCCGAGGTCGGCGTCGCGGTAGACCCGAATCGGTATTTCGCTCTCCGGTCCGGGAATCGCCAAGTCGCGCACGAACTCGACTTCGGGCGGGTCGTCGCCGGAGAACACCTCGTCCTCGATTCTGCGGGCGGACTCGACCGACATGGCCGACCACTCGGGGACGCCTGCGGCCTCGATCTCCTCGATAATTTCCACGACTTCGCGGTCGAGTTCGGTGCGTCGGAGTTCGGTCATGCTCTCGGCTTGGGAGGCGAGTGGGAAAGTAGTGGTCCTGTTTTGCACGGGACGAAGACATCGCCGCTAGAATCGTCTGCCTTTTCTAAAGCAATAATCGAACGTGTTTAGAGATGTTTTAGTTGTCTTTACATTGATATTAGTCACGTCACCAGGGAAGCCAAATTCGCTACTCCGCGCGGCAACGAGTCGAAACGCCCGGTCGTTTCGAGGGGAACGACGGGAACGCGACGCTAGCTACCGTGAGACGAGAACGCGACGCTACGACACGACGAAAACGCAGCCGTGTCTCGAGTCGATGAATTACAGCACCGCACTGCACCGCCACTGCAGCGCGCCCCCGTTCTTCCCCGCCGGGTTCGCGCCCGTCGGAGATCTCTCGGCGCGTCCCGTGGATCGTCGGTCCGAGTGGGTCCCGCGGTCCGAGACAACCCATCGAAGCGAGATTCGTGACCGTCCACGCGGTTTCGGCCGGTGACGCGGGTCAGTGATTCGAGGAGTAGCTAGCCGCGTGCTATCGTCGTTCCCTTTCGCTCACCCGTCCCGCCCTCATCTCGCCCTCGGTCGCGTCGTCGGTCCCTGCCGACAGGGCGACGAGATTTTCGAGTCGATGCTCGAACTCTTCTTCGGAAATCTCGCCCGCAGCGTATCGCCGCTTCAGGGTCTCGATCCCGTCGTCCTCCTCTTCGGCGTCCTGCTGGTCGGTCACCGAACGGTCGGGAGCGAGTAGGATGGTCGGAACCGCCGCCGCTGACAGTAGCGTGAGTACCACGCCGACACCGACGAGCAGGCTTGGGAGGTTGCCACTCCAGGGACTCGAAATCAGCGAGACGGTCTGGTAGAACAGGATTAATGTGGTAACCATCGACACACTGGCCATCACTCGCCGCCATCGTCGGCTATCGGGGGTCAACACGCCGAGGACATCGGAGGAGCGCGTCGTGTTTCGGGGACGGACCATACAGGCGCCGTTACCCGAGAAGTGTAAAATAAGTTCTGTTAAATGGGTGGGTATTATCCTCGCGTTCCGAAGTCCGGTCCGAAAGACCAAACTACTAACCCGGTTCCGCCGCTCGAATCGCGCATGGACGCCGACGCGGACTTCGAACTCGGGGCCGACTACGCCTCCGAGCGTGACGAACGCGACCCCCTCGCGGACCTCGCCGACCGGTTCTACGACCCCGACGACGAGTGGTATATGGACGGCAACTCGCTCGGACTTCTGTCGGAGGACGCCGAGGACGCGCTCGACCGGGCCGTCTCGGAGTGGCGCGAGATGGCGATTCGCGGGTGGACCGACGTCGACCCGCCGTGGTTCTACTACGGCGAGCAGTTGGGCGACAGACTCGCTCCGCTGGTGGGTGCGGACGAGTCCGAAGTCGTCGTCGCCAACTCCACGTCGGTCAACATCCACACGCTGGTCGGGACGTTCTACGACCGCACCGAGGGGACCAAAATCGTCGTGGACGAACTCGACTTCCCGACCGACCACTACGCCGTCCGGGCGCAGTTGCGCCAGCGCGGCGTGGACCCCGACGAGGCCCTGACCGTGGTCGAGAGCCGCGACGGCCGGACCATCGAGACCGAGGACGTAATCGACGCGCTGGACGACGACACCGCGATGGTGTTCCTCCCGTCGGTCCTCTACCGGAGCGGCCAGTTGCTCGACGTCGAGGCGATTACCGAGGCCGCCCACGACCGCGATATTCTGGCGGGCTTCGACCTCGCGCACTCCGTCGGCGTCGTGCCCCACGACCTCTCGGCAATCGGCGTGGACTTCGCGGTCTGGTGTAGCTACAAGTACCTCAACGCGGGTCCCGGCGCGATCGCGGGCCTCTACGTCCACGAAGACCACTTCGGCGCGAAACCCAATCTCGCTGGCTGGTGGGGCCACGAGAAGGAGACCCAGTTCGAGATGAACCAGACCTACACTCCCGCGCCGGACGCCGGAGCCTACCAGATCGGCACTATCCCGATTCTCTCGGCCGCACCGCTCGCGGGGTCGCTCGACGTCTTCGAGGAGACTTCAATCGAGGCGGTCCGCGAGAAGTCCCTCCAACTCACGGAGTACCTCGTCTTCCTCGTGGACGAGCGTCTGCCCGACTGCGAGATAGGGACGCCGCGGGACCCCGAGCAGAGAGGCGGCCACGTCGCCGTCGAGCATCCCGAAGCCTATCGGGTCGGCGAGGCCCTGAAAGAGCGCGGCGTCGTCGTGGACTTCCGCCCGCCGAACGTCGTCCGAATCTGTCCGTCGCCGCTCTACACGGGCTACGAGGACGTGTGGGAGGTCGTCGAGCAACTGAAGCGAGTCGTCGAAAATCGGGAGTACGAGGAGTTCGCCGAGCGCGGCAGCGGCGTGACCTAACCGCGACCTCCGCGGTTCACTCCCGGACCTCGAACTCGACGCCGAGTGCGTCGAACTCCCCTGCACCGCCCCAGTAGAGGAACCGGTAGGTGCCCGACTGGAGGGGTTCGCAGGCCGCGTGTTTGTCACCCTCGACCGAGAGGCCTGCCTGCGTGAGCCGTCGCCGCCAGACGAACCCTTCGCCCGGGTCGTGTTGCATTCCGAGGTCCTCGTACCACGGTCGCTTCGTGAACAACACCGGCTGCCACCCGTCGTCGGTCTCGCGGTGGATGTCGTACTTTTCCTTGATTCCGGTCGTCTGCTTCTCGTCGCTTCGGTCCGTGAGTCGGACCGTCACGCAGTCGCCGAGCGCGAGCGTCGTCGGTTCCGCGGTCAGCTCGAATCCCCCGCCACTTCCCCACCGAATCTCGCCGTCGGTGTAGCTGCTCACTCATTCCCAGTCGTCGCCGCAGGTCGGTGCTGGCTGGTCTTTCGGCGGGCAGTCCGGCGTTTTCGTCCCTTCCGGCGCGTCGTCCGTGGTCGTCTCCGTCGTGTCGGCCGTCGTCGTGTCTGGCACGTCGGTCGCGGTTGCAGTCGTCTCGCCCGTCTCCGTCTCCGGGGTCCCGTTCGCTCCCGGGACAGCCAGCAATCGGGAGGCCGACCGATGCGCTCGTGAGGGCTTTCAGGGCCGTTCGGCGTCGCATGGCCGAGAATGTTTCCCTATTCGGTAAAAGTCTTGTGCTGCTAACACGACTGCGACCGCGTCACACCAACACCTGCACCACCACGAACAGCACCACGACGCCCAGCACGTCGCAGACGTTCGTCACGACCGGAATCACCACGTCGTCGGGGTCGAGCTCGAAGCGATACGCCGCGTAGGTCGCCACCAGCGTCACCGCGATGGCGACCACCGCGAGCGCCGCACCGCTGGCCAGCGCCACCGCGACGACCGTGAGCAGGGGGAGTTGAGCGTTCCCGAGCGCGAGCGACAGCACCCACGCGCCCGCGCCGACGACCGGAAAAATCGTGAGCGCCAGCGCCACGGTCGCCACCGCGTTGCCCGCGAGATGGTCGTCCGTGGGGTCGAACGAGAGCGTCCCGAGGTGGAACGCGGTCGAGAGTCGCGCGGCCAGCACGCTCCCGAGGTTTCCGGCGGTTCCGATGGTCACGGGCACGAGAGTCAACAGCGAGGGGTAGGTCAGCAGCGTCGTCTCGAACGACCCCAAGACGAGTCCGCTCCCGATTTCGACCACCGTGAGTACGAGCAAGACCGGCAGCATCGCTCGCGTGATGGCCCGAACGCTCCACTCGGTCTGCACTTACACCCCTCCCAGCGTCAAGACGAACCGGACCGCGAGCAGGAGAAAGGAGATACCGAACACGTCGCCGGTCGTCGTCACCAGCGGACCGACCAGCGTGTCCGGATTGTACCCCCGACGAAATCCGACGAACACGACCAAGACGACCGCGACGGTCAGCGCGATTCCCGAGAGCAGGCCCGCCACCAGAGCGATGGCGAGCAGGGTCGGCAGGGGTGCGACCGGTTCGGCGAGCAGTCGCAGGACCAGAAACGCCACGGTCGCCGCGAAGAGACTCGCCAGAATTCCGTTGCCGAGCGCCGCGGCCACGGCCGCCATCACTCGGTCGTCGAAGTCGAGCGCGGGTTCGACCAACCCCTGGTGGAGACCGGTCGAGAGTCGCGCCCCGAGCGACCCGTAGACGTTCCCGCGGGTGGCCAGCAGGGCGGGCACGAGGACGAGCAGGCCCGGTACGTCCCGCAACTCCGCGCGCATCCCGCCGAGGACGACCCCGGCGAACAGGCCGCCGATTACGCTCGCGGCCAGCGCGGGGAGGGCTTCTCGATACGCCTGCGCGGCGACTTCGCGGACGGACATCTACCCACACGTCACGTCGCTCGGACAAAAAAGCGGTGTGTTGGCGTCTCAGTCGAGTTTCGCGTGTCGCCTCGCCAGATACGCTATCGCCGCGAACACTCCGAACAGAACCACACCGATGGTAGGGAGTTTCCGAGCGAGTGGGAGAAGTAGAACGACGACGCCACCGACGGAATCAGTCGCCGAACGGTCCCATACCGCCCATTCCGCCACCACCGCCGCCACCGCCGCCGCCCTGCATCTTCTTCATCATGCGCTCCATGTTGCCCTGGCCCATGCCCTGGAACTGCTTGAGGGTCTGGGACATCATCTTGTGCTGTTCGAGGAGTTCGCGCACGCGCTCCTCGTCCTTCCCGCTCCCGCGGGCGATTCGCTCGACCTGACTCGCGCCGATGGCGCGGGGGTTTTCGAGTTCCATCTCGGTCATCGAGTCCATGATGACCTCGAACGACCGCATCCGGTCCTGGGTCACGTCCATCGCGTCGTCCGGGAGTTCGTCCATCAGACCGCCGCCCATGCCCGGAATCATGTCCATCACCTGGTCGAGCGGTCCCATGTTGTTCATGGCCTGCATCTGGTGGCGCATGTCCTTCAGGGTGAACTCGCCCTTCAGCATGTCCTCGGGGTCCCAGTCCTCTTCGTCCTCCTGGGTCTCCTCCATCGCGCGTTCGACGCGCTCGGTGAGTTGCTTCAGGTCGCCCATCCCGAGCAGTCGAGAGATGAACCCCGACGGCTCGAACCGCTCGATGTCGCGGACCTCCTCGCCGGACCCGAGGAACGCGATCGAGGAGCCGGTCTCGTTGACCGCGGTCAGCGCGCCGCCACCTTTCGCGGTACCGTCGAGTTTCGTGACGACGACGCCCTCGATGCCGATGGAGTCGTCGAACTGCCGGGCCTGTTCCTTCGCGCCCTGCCCGATTGCAGCGTCCAAGACCAGCAGGTTCCGGTCGGGGTTCACCGCGCGCTCTATCTCCTCTATCTCGTCGATGAGGTCGTCTTCGAGCGCGTGGCGACCCGCGGTGTCCACGATGTGAACGTCGGCGTCGCTCGTGGCTTCGAGTCCGTCGCGGGCGATTTTCACCGGGTCCTCCTCGTCGGGGTCGCCGTAGAAGTCCACCTCCGCGCGCCCGGCCATCTCCTTGGCCTGGTCGTACGCGCCCGGGCGGAAGGTGTCGGTCTGGACGATAGCGGGTCGGAGACCCTTCTTCGAGAACCACCACGCCATCTTGGCCGTGGTGGTGGTCTTCCCCGACCCCTGCAAGCCGGCGAGCAGGATAGTCTGCTCTTCGAGGGGAATGTCGGTGCTGTCGCCGACGAGGTCCACCATCTCTTCGTAGACGATGCTGAGAACGTGGTCCCGTGCGGAGGTGCCTCCGGGCGGTTCTTCCTCCAGTGCGCGCTCCTTGATGGAGTCCGAGAGGTCCATCACGAGGCTGACTTCGACGTCGGCCTGCAGGAGCGACCGCTGAATCTCCTTGACGATGTCCTCCACGTCCTCCTCGGTCACGCGGGTTTGCCCGCTGAGTTGGCCGAGGGAGTCGCGGAGAGAACTTCCCAAGTCGTCGAGTACCATTGTTACCGTAGGGTAGGCCGCGCGGGCGTTAAAGGCTTTTTCTCAAGAAATCCCTGGCTCGGCGCGGCCGCAGGCCGCTCCGTCTCGGGCGCTAAAGGCGGTATTCCACCGGATGCGGTCGAACTGCCGACCTCGACGCGATAGTCGAAACCGACGGCCCCGGCATCCGATGCGGTCGAAACCAGTTCGACGACCGCGCTTTCGACCTCGCGGCCGGACCGCCCATCGCCCAGAGACACACCAAGCGCGCGATGTTAGTCGGTCGGAGCGACACCGACGCCGGACTGGAAGTCGAATCACCGATGTTCGGCCACCTGACGACCACCGACGACCTGATGGAGGGCATCACGGCGTTTACGGGCGACGGTGAGCCGAACTTCGAGGAGACGGAGGCCAGCTAGAAGTCGGAAGTCGAACTTGGAGCGTCCGGGACTACTTCCGGTCGAAGGTGTAGCCGCCCTTGGCTGATAGCGACGAGTCTGGTCACGGTGAACGCAGTCGTGGCGGTGCGACGCCGGTACGCCTGACGGGTGGAAAGTACGTCGCGGCACGCCGGTCCCCCGGCTCTCACCGTCGAAGACGACTCGTACTAACCGAACGCGTCGGGCCGAACGGACGGCAAAATCAGTGCCGGACTACTCCTCGTCGCCGAGGAGGCGGTCGACCAACTGCTCGGGGTCGAACTTCTCGATGTGGTCGTAGCCCTGTCCGGTGCCGAGGAAGAGGATGGGTTTGCCCGTGACGTGCGCGATGGAGATGGCCGCGCCGCCCTGGGAGTCGGCGTCGGCCTTCGTCAGAATCGCGCCGTCGATCTCGGCGGCGTCGTTGAACTGCTTGGCGCGCTGGACTGCGTCCTGTCCGGCCACGGCCTCGTCCACGAAGAGGGTCATGTCCGGGCCGACCACGCGCCCGATCTTCTCCAACTGGTCCATCAGTCCCTCGTCGGTGTGGAGGCGACCGGCGGTGTCGCCCAGCACCACGTCGATGTCGTGGGAGTCGGCGTACTCCACGGCGTCGTAGATGACCGCCGCGGGGTCGCCGCCCTGTTCGTGGGCGATGAGTTTCTTGTCGAGGTTGTCGGCGTGTTCCTGAATCTGCTCGTTGGCCCCGGCGCGGTAGGTGTCGCCGTTGGCGAGCACCGCCGAGAGACCACGCTCCTCGAAGTACTTCGAGAGTTTGGCGATGGTGGTCGTCTTTCCGACGCCGTTGACGCCCGTGAAGATGATGGTGACAGGCTTGTCGGCCTCGGCGATTCGCTGGTCGAAGTCGAACTGGCCGACCGAGATGACCTTCAACAGCGAGTCGTGGAGCGCCTGCTCTACCACATCGGCGGTCTCGCTGTTGAACGAGCGAGTCGCACCGACGAGGTCCTCTCGGATGTTGTCCAGAATCTCCTGGGCGACGCTCATCTCCACGTCGCTCTCCAGCAGCGCCATCTCCAACTCCCAGAGCGGGTCTTCGAGGTCCTGTTCTTCGATGACGATTTCGCCCTTGGCGAACGACTTGGCCTTCTGCGCGAACCCACCGCCGGACGAGGCGCTCTCGTCTGACTCCGAGTCGGACTCGGCGTCTACCGACTCTTCCGTAGCGGCGTCAGCGTCGGCCTTTGCCTCGGCGTCGGCTTTCGCCTCGGCTTCGGCTTCCGCTTCTGCCGTGGCTTCCGCTTCTTCGGCCTTCTCCTCGGTCGTCTCCTCTACGTCCTTCCGAAAACTCCCGAGTTTGTCCTTCAGGCTATCGAACATCGCCGATTACTCGTCCTCGTCGTTCTGCTGGCCCTGCATCTGCTGCATCTGCTGTTGCATCTGTTGCTGCTGGAGTTGCTGGGCCTTCTGCTCCAGTTGAGCCGACTCTTCTTCCACGTCGCTAACCTCGTCTTCGAGGTCCGAGATGCGCTCGTCGAGCGTGTCCTGTTTGTTTTCGAGCGTCTCGACCGCGTTCTCCTCGTCGCGCTCGGCCGCGTAACCGCCGCCCAGTTCCACGACGATCTCGTCGAGGTCCTGAACCTCTGCGCGGACGTGTGCGCCGCCACCGAGCGGGACCTGCACGGTCGAACCGCTTTCGAGCGCGTCGATGGTCTCGATGGCTTCGTCGATGTCGCTCTTCTCGTCGCGGAGGTTCTCGATTTCGCCTTCGAGTTCTTCCTGCTGCTCTTCGAGTTCCTGAAGCTGCTGGGACAGTTCCTGCAGTTCGGGGTTGCCGCCACCCATCATTAGGCTTCGACCTCCTCTACCTCGACCTGCGTGCGCTTCAGTCCGTGACGTCCGCCGAAGTTGGTGTAGGTGCGCTCCTCGGCCACGTCCTCGTTCTCGGCGTCGACACTCGTTTCGAACTCCTGCCAGCCGTCTCTCGACTGGAACTTGCCGCGAACAGTAAACTCACTCATGGGGGAATCTGGGACGCGCGGAGGGAAGAATCTTCCTACTCGGGGACGGCCGGTCCGAACTCGGTCGGCCGGTTCGGACGCGCTTCGGCAGGTCGGTGGGGTCGCCGCGCTCGGCCACGACGCCACGCTCGGCGAGCGACCGGAACTCGCGTCTGCCCGCGTTCACGTCTCTCGTCGGCCTTCTGCCGGGCGCCCGCGTTCCAACTCGTCGAACAACGCCTTGACCCGCTCCTCGATTTCGTCCCGAATCGCCCGCACGGCGTCGAGGTCCTGCCCGTCGGGGTCGTCGAGTCCCCAGTCGCGGTTCTCGCCCGACCACGTCGCCGGACAGACGTCCTTCGCGGAACAGCCCATCGTGATCACGTAGTTGCAGGCCTGCAACTCCTCGTGGGTCACCTCGCGCGGCGTTCGGTCCGAGAGGTCGAAATCGCGCTCGGCCATCACCTCGACCACTTCGTCGTGAACGTGGGCGGCGGGGTCGGTGCCGCCGGTGACGATTTCGACCTGCTCCGCCTCGCGCTCGGACGCTCCGTGACGCTCGTCACGCTCGGACGCTTCGCGTCGCTCGCGGGCCTCGCGCTCGGCGAACGCGGTCGCCATCTGACTCCTCCCGGCGTTCTGGACGCAGACGAAGGCGACTTTCACGCGTCGTCCTCCGATTCACCGTCTTCGCCCGCGAGCGCCGCGAGCAGTCGCTCGGCCCGGTCGGTCGTCCGGTAGTAGCGCCACCTGCCGTCCTTCCGGCGGACGACCAGTCCGGCGTCGGTGAGTTCCGAGAGCGCGTGGCTTATCCCACTGTCGCTCACGTCCACCAGCGGCGAGAGTTCGCAGACGCAGAGGTCCGACTCCGCCGCGGCGAGCAGTTGGACGATTCGATACCGGGTGTCGTTGGCGAGCGCCGACAGCGCCCGGACGCGCTCTGGCACCTGCTCGGCCTCGGTCGCGTCTCCGAGCGCGCGCAGGTCGTCCAGTCGGTTCTCCACGTCTGTCTCGCGGCAGGATTCCGTCTCGTCGGCGAGGAGTCGCCGGAGCCGGTCGTCGGCTTGGGCCATTGGTCGAACGCTTGAACAGGTGTTCAGATAAGCGTTGCGCGTTAGCGGACAGAGGTCTCCCCCAGACACTCCTCTATATTTCTTTCGACAATACAAATACGTCTCAAACACCGAAAACCACGCCCCGGTCGTCTCGACCACCTCGGCACGCGACCAGCGACTACGGCTCGAACGCGCGGAGCGCGTCGAGCCGTTTCGCGGCGCTCCCGTCGGCGAGCGCGTCCCGCGCTCGCTCGACGCCCGCGCCGACCGACTCGGCGTCGCCGCCTGCGTAGACGCGGAATCCGGCGTTGAGCGCTATCGCGTCGGCGACCGGTCCGTCGCGTTCGCCCGTCAGCACGTCCTCGGTGACGCCGGCGGAGTCTGCCGGGAGGTCGTCCACGCGGAGGTCCTCGCGCTCGAACTCGACGCCGAGCGCGGTCGTCTCCACCTCACCGTCCTCGATTTCGCCGTCGCCTCCCGCACTACCGTCCCACTCGGCGACTCGCGTCGTACCGGGCCGAACGTCGTCGTACCCCTCGATTCCCTGCGCCATCACGACTCGCTCGACGGGCAGTCGCTCGCTCTCGCGGACGGTACCGGCGATGCGCTCGGCGTACGAGAGGTGGTAGAAACTCCCGAAGTGGACGCTCGCGTTCGCGGGGTTCGCCAGCGTCTCGACGGTGTTGATGGAGGTCCGGACCCCGATGGACTCCCGGGCCGGACGACGCTCGTGGACGAGGGGATTGAACCGCGACTGAGCGTAGAAGCCGAAGCCCACCTCGTCCACCATCGCCGCGCTCTCGGCCGGTTCGAGGTCGGTGGGGACGCCCAACTCGGCCAGCACGTCCCCGTAGGTCGTACCGTACTTGGCGGGGAGGTCGGGGCCGCTGTGGGCGACCACGGGCGTTCCCGCGGCCGCGGCGACCAGTCCGGAGGCGACTCCCAGCACGGCGGTCTTCTGCTTACCGTCGTAGTTGCCGCCGCAGTCCACCGGGTCGGCGTCGGGTTCCGCGACCCGGACCGACAGCTCGCGCATGGCGTCGGTGAACCCGGCCAACTCCCGGGGGGTACTCTCCTTCCAGCGATTCGCCAGCAGGAACGCCCCGAGCGTCTCCGGGTCGGGGTCTCCGGCGAGAACGCGGGCGAACGCCTCTCTGGCCTGCTCGTAGCTCATGTCGTCGGCGGTCTTCGGGCCGGAGCCACAGACCTCGGTCAGGAGTCGGCGGAGCGGCCATTCGCCCTCGATTGCGGCGTCGTCTCTCCTCGACTTCGAAATCTGGTCGCCGCTCACTGCTGGTTCACCCCGATTTCCTCTTCGACGCGGCCGACGCCGACCGCCGGAGCCACCTCGCCCGCGGACCCGCCGAGACAGTTGGCGACCGTCTCCCTGACGTTCACCACGTCGCCGACGACGGTGACGGCTGGTGGTTCGACGTCGGCGTTTTGCGCCTTCTCCACGATGGTTTCGAGCGTTCCAGTCACGGTCCGCTCGGACGGAAGGGTCGCGCGCTCGACCATGGCGACCGGCGTGTCCGGGCAGACGCCGCAGTCTTCGAGGGCCGCCACGTTGTCCGGAAGCCGCCCCACGCCCATCAGGACGACGAGGGTGCCGCCCGCCGAGACGATGCTGGCGAGGGCGTCCCAGTCTATCGCGCTGTCGGGCTTGGTCGGGTCCTCGTGGCCGGTGACGACCGCGAGCGCGGAGGCGTGGTCGCGGTGGGTCGCGGGGATTCCGGCGGCGCTCGGGGCCGCGATGGCGCTGGTCACGCCCGGCACGAACTCGAAGGGGACGCCGTGGCGGGCGAGGTACTCGGCCTCCTCGCCGCCGCGGCCGAAGGTGGTCGGGTCGCCGCCCTTGAGCCGAACCACGTCGCGGCCCGCCCGGGCCTCGCGGACGAGCAAGTCGTTGATCTCGGCCTGGGGCGTCCGCTCGCCGCCGGGACGCTTGCCGACGTTTTCGACGCTCGTGCAGTCTGGAATCGTTTCGACGAGGTCGTCGCCCACGAGGTTGTCGTGGAAGACGACGTCGGCCTCGTCGAGCAGTCGCCGGGCCTTCACGGTCAGCAGTTCGGGGTCGCCCGGGCCGGCACCGACGAGGTACGCGGTTCCGGTGGTCGTGTTCTGGTTCGGGTGGCTCATGGTTCTGGTCGGGTCTGTGCGGAGTCGGTTCGAGTTTGTACGGAGTCGGTCCGAGTCTGCGCGGCGTCTCGCGCCCGCCGGTAGCGAACCCGGTAGACGTTCGCGGGGTCGGTCAGGTCGCCTCGCGGGACGGACGCGTCGCTCTCGGTCGGTCGGTCGTCTGTCGATGCCTCCTCGCTCGCCGTCGGTTCGCGTTCCGGGTCGGCCACTGCGCCCTCGTGGTGGTGGAACTCGCGGGCAGCCGCGACGAGGAACGAACACGGCTCACGGCAGGGAATCTGCCCCTCGTCTTCGAGAGATTCGCCGCCCTCGCCGTCCCATGTCCGGCGCTTCGTACAGTTTTCACAACACGCCTCGACCGCCCCGGCCACTTCGGCCTGCGAGCAGTCGGCGACGCACTCGTAGATGCCAGTCTGGCGGTCGGCGACCTCGCGGAACGGAACCGGGTCGAGGTCGCCCGTGCGCTCGGCGGCCCAGTGTTCGACGCTGGCGGGGTAGACGACCGAGACGGCCCGGAGCAACTCCCGCCGGTCGAGACCCGAGCAGAACCACCCGGTCGGGAGCGTCGATTCACCGACGAACGGGCGATACCGGCCGTCGTCGGCGTATCGAACCAGTTCGTGGAGGTCGGTGACCGACCGCGCGTCGAGGTCCTGATCGGAAACGCCGCGGTCGCTCCGGTGGCGCAGGTCGTACCTGCCCGCGTCGGTCGCGGTGACTGCGAGTTCGCCCCAGATTCGGGTGCCAACGTCGGCCGTGTCGCGCTCTCCCTCGTCGCCGGGTGCGTCCTCGACCCACGAGACGAACGCGTTCCCGGCCGCCTCGCGGACCGGGCGCGAATCGTCCACGTCGGTGGGTTCGCCGAGACTCGCGCCCGCTTCGGCCGCCCGCTCCAGCACCACGTCCGCGACGAGCGGGTCCGTGCCCACCGCCGAGGCGTACCAGATGCGCCGGTCTTCGACGGTTCCCGGGACGGGGTAGCCGGTTCTGGGGTCGTCGGTCAGACCGAGCAGTTCTGGAATCTCGTCCTGGGTGTGGAACCCGTCGGCGACGAACAGCGGGACGACGGCTATCTCGTCGGCCGAGAACTGGTCGAGGACGTCCTCGACGTAGGGGGCCTCGTCCATGAACAGCGCGCCGACTTCGGCGAACTGGCCCTCCTCGCGGAGCGCCTCGACGTGGTCGTAGATGGCGTCGGCGCTGTTCGGATTGCGCTCGGTGCCGTGGCCGATTACCGCGAGTGCGGCGTTCTCTGTAGTGACACCGTCGAGCATCCGCCGGGCGCGGGCCGCGATGACGTCGGTCATCGCGGGGTGGGTCCCGACCGGGTCGGCGTACTGGAACGTCGGCGCGTCGTCGCCGCGGTCACGCTCGCCGAGACCGAACTCCCGGGGCAGGACCTGATCGACGAAGTAGCCCTCGCTGACGAACAGCGGGACGACGACGGCTTCGTCGGCGTCGATAGTGTGGCAGACGTTTCGGAACGACGGCGACTCCTTCCAGAACGCCGGGCGAACCTCCGCGAACGCGGCGCGTTCGCGGGCGGCCTCGACCGCGACCCGAACCGGTGTCGCGGAGTCGGGATTTCGGTGCGAACCGTGGCCCGCGACGACGAGTGCTCGCTCAGTCATCGCTCGTCCCGGTCGCGTCGGACTCCTCGGCGTGGTCGTCGGCCTGTGCGCGTTCGACCTTCTCGGCGTATCGATTCAGGTCGTCGGCGAGCGTCCGGGCCTGCTCCGGCGAGAGGTCCGCGTGGTCGGCGTGAGTCGGGAGCGCGTCGAGTCCCGTGTTGTCGAGTTCGAACTGGAGTTCGACGCGGTCGGGGTCGTTGCGCGGCGCGGTCACGTTCAGCGTGGCGTACGCCGACTCCTCGAAGCCGTGGCCCTCGGCGCGGGCGTCCACGAGGTCGAGCGTCGTGTACGCGTTGACTTTGAGTACGCGGTCGGCCATGGTCAGTCGTCGCTCGTGATTGGCTCGCCCTGCGCGTCGGTCGGCGCGGGCGAGTCGTCCAGTCCGTCCTCGTCGGCGTAGGGGTACCACGTCATCTTCGTGTTGTGCATGTACGGGTCCTCGTAGTCGGTCTCCTCGGGGTCGGCGAGGGCCTGAATCTCGTCCTCGTCGCGCTCGCCGACGAACTCCCGGAAGCTCTGGCCCGCCTCGCGCTCGGCCTCGAACGCTTCGAGCAGGTTGCGAATGTACCCCGGCACTTCGTCGGCGGGCACCCGCATCTCTACCCAGTCGGCGAACTGCGGGTTCTCGCCGAGACCGCCGCCGAGTCCCACATCGAACGCCTCGACCGGTTCGCCGTCCTTGCGCGCCTTCATCCCGCGAAGCGAGATGTCCGCGATTTGGGGCTGGGCGCAGGAGGCGGTACATCCCGAGAGGTGGACGTGGAAGTCCTCGACGCCCTCCGGAACCGGCACGTTATCTTCAAGCCAGTTGGCGTACCGGACCATCCGGTTCTTCGTCTCCACGATGGACAGCGAGCAGTACTCGGTGCCGGTGCAGGCGATGGACCCCCGACGGAACGGATGAGGGTCGGGCGAGTAGGAGTCGAGGAACGACTCGTCGAGGAAGTCGTCGAGGTCGTCGGGCGAGACGTCGCCGACGATGAGATTCTGGCGCTGGGTGACGCCTATCATCTCGGAATCGTAGGATTCGGCGAGGTCCGCGAGTTCGATTACCTCCTCGGCACCCATCCGACCGACCAGCACCGAGAGACCGACGAAGTGGTTACCGTCGTTCTGCTCGTGGACGCCGACGTAGTCGCCGGGGGCGTCGGCCCGCCCGGCGTTGTAGTCGTACTGGTCGCGCAGGTTCTCGCCCGCGGTCGGGAGTTCGTACTCGACGTACTCCTCCTGAAGAACGCTGCGGACCTTCTCGGGTCCCCACTCGTCCACGAGGAACTTCATGCGGGCGTTGAACCGGTCCTCGCGGTCGCCGTAGTCGCGGAACAGTCCCGAGAGACCCGCGGCCACGTCGCTGGCGTTCTCCGGGCGGCAGAACACGTCGATGTCTCGGGCGAACCGGGGTTCCTTCCGGGCGAGACCGCCGCCGACTCGGACGTTGAATCCTTCGATTTCCTCGCCATCGACGGTCTTGACCGCCGGTTCGAAGGCGAGGTCGTTGATGTCGCCCTGTCCCGCCCCGCGGGTGTCGCCCGTGACCGCGACCTTCCACTTGCGGGGGAGGTTGTCGTACAGGTCGTTGCCCTTGAACTCGTCGTGGAGGTCCTGCACGACGGGCCACACGTCTAGGAGTTCGTCGGCGTCCCGGCCCGCGACCGGCGACCCGACGATGTTGCGCCACGAGTCGCCGCAGGCCTGAATCGTGGAGAGACCGACTGATTCGAGTTTCTCGAAGATGTCGGGCACGTCCTCGACCTTTATCCAGTGGAGTTGGATGGACTGGCGCGTCGTGAAGTCGGCGTACGCTCCGCCGAACTCGGGGTTCTCGACCGGACCGGTCGCGTACTCCCGGGCCACCTCGCCGACGACTCGGAGCTGTTCGGGCGTGAGTCGGCCCATCGGGACGCCGACGCGCATCATGAAGTACGACTCTTGGCCCTTCCGCTGGTGGTACAGCCCCCACCACTTGAATCGCTCGAACCACGCGTCGTGTTCGTCCTCGGGGATCGCGTCCCACCCCTCCTCGGCGAACCGCTCCAGGTGGTCGCGTATCTCTACGCCGTATATCTCGTCTTTCCAGCCCTCGACTTTACTCGGCATGGGCATCCAAACGGAAGCCACCAATAAAGCCGCGGTTTCCCCGTCAATCTTCCCCGAGGCTCCGGACAACCGGCGGGAATTGCGGTCGTCGGTGACGCGCTGTTTCGGCTACTCCGAGGTCGCCAGCCGCGTCCGTCGCCGCGGAACGTGGACGCTCGACGGAACCACGCCTCTGAACTCGTCGTTCTCTCGGTCTACGCGACCCAGCGTCAACCAGTCGGTGACGCCACTGGCCCCGCACTCGACGCACTGCCCGGCGATGCGACCTTCGATGTCGGGCCAATCGACGCCGACCTCCACGAACCCCTCCGCGAGGAAATCCGCGGGTTCACACCCGCAGAAGTCGTGGCGCGCGAGTAACCACAGTTGGCTCACGGGGACCGACCGCGAGTCGTTGACGCTGAGCCACGCCCCGTCGTCTAACTGGTGAACGGAAACGACCATGCCACCGTGGAGTACCAGACCGGCGGTAAGCGTGTCGTCGTCCGCGACGCTTGCCGACTGTCACTCGATTCGTTGACGCCGGGTTCGCGCCGAAACCGACGACGCTGGCCTCCAGCGTGGCACCCCGTCCGTCTCCCTCCACTGAGCGCCGTCGTCACTACCGGAGAGACTCGCCCCTGTATCTAAGCATCGGTAGCGATTACGGACGAACACGGCCTTATCTACGTCGTCTCCCTACTACGTTCCAATGACTGCCGAGGAAACACTCGACGGACCTCCGACGACGGAGGAGTCTACAGACGAGGATACCGACCCCGACCAGAGCCATCTGGCCGACGTGGAAGACGGAGCGGGATGCACCGAGATATGGGAACACCTGAGCGACCGACGCGAAGACGACTCCGACGAGAAGTAGCGCGAGGGCCGGGAGTGGCGTAATCGGTCCGCGACGCATCCTCCCGGAGATAACTCTCTATTGCTTTAGGAGAGAAATACCAATACAAAGACGACAAAATGTTGTCTACTACTCGATGTAGCCGAGCGCCTGGTCGATGCGACCGAGTTCCGGGCCGGTCGTCTCCTGCCCGACGACGTAGCTGTGTTCGTTGGCGAGCAGGCCGGAGCCGACCAGCGGCGCGCCGTAGTTGATGGTGCCGATGTCGGCGGGCACGTCCAGCACGTCCTCCAGACGGTCGAGTTGGGCGTCGGTCGTCTTCGGGTGACAGAGGACGCCCCGGTTCGTGGCGACGGCGGCGGTGCCGACGGTCCGTACGTCGGCGAGCTCGCCGCGTTCCACGTCGACTTCCAGCGCGTCTTTGACGGCTCGGACCGCCTTTCGCGGGAGGTCCGGATGGACGTAGGCCCCGCTGTCGTTGGCGAGGACGACGTTCCCCGCCGCGTTGATCTTGCCCGGGAGTTCGCTCACCGAAACGCCCGTGGCGTCCTCGATGCGGTCGCGCTCGCGGTCGGTGACGCGACTGCTGACCAGCAGGCCGTTCTCGTTGCCGACCGCCAGCGCACCGACGGTAGACGACCCGCCGACCGTGGTCTCGATTGCTTCGACGTCGAGTTCGTCGCTCACGTCGGCGACGATGTCGCCCTCCAGGTCCGGACGGACCAGCAGGTGCTCGTCAGTCGCGCGAGCGAACACCCCGACGTACGACGACCCGACGAAAGCGGCGCGGAGCAAAGCTCTACTCGGCGTGTTCCGCTTCGACGATGGTCTCGCCCTCTTCCTCGAAGCGGGCGGCGCGAACGCGAAGCTTGCTCGGGGGCTTCTTGCGACCGCGCGACCAGACTGCTTCGTTGATGGAGGGGTCGAGACGAACCTCGTCGTCTTCGACCTTGAAGTGCTGTGCGAGGTGGTCGCGGACGAGCGTCATGGCCTTGTCGGCGCGCTCGTGCTTCGCCGCCGCCTTCGCGTCGCGGAGCGGTACGGTGATGACGCGCTCCTCGAATTCGTTCGCGCTCATTATTCGTCGGTGTCGTTACGCCGCCAGTTTCGGCGCTTGGGGTTGCGCTGCGTCTCGCGGTCGGTCTTCATGATGACCCACGCGGGAACGCGACTGTTCTGCCGGTCGAGCTTGGACAGGCGCTTTTTCTTCGCCTTCGACTTTTTACTCATGGTACCACGTTCTTCCCCGCCATCGCTTAAAATCTTGTTCCTTTGAGGCCGGTCCGAGAGTCCGTCTGTCCGGGGCCAGTCCGGGCGATGCGCTCGGTCCCGACCGCCGACGCGCTCGGTCTCCAATCGACGACTCCCGGGTCAGATTCGGCCGTGCCGCTCGCCGAGAGCCAACGCCTCGCGTCGCTCTGACTCGTCGAGTTCGACCAGCGTTCTCGGATTTTCGAGGTCGTCGCGGTCCTCGGGCCGGTCCCGTAACTGCAACTGCCACCAGCCAACGTCGCGCCACTCGCCGCGCTTGTAGCCGACCGACTCGTAGACGCCGACCTGCTCGAAGCCCAGCGACTCGTGGAGCGCCACGCTGGCCTCGTTGGGGAGCGCGATTCCGGCGTAGGCGTTGTAGAACCCCTGTAGTCTCAGGAGTTCGAGGAGGGATTCGTAGAGTCCGCGTCCCAGTCCCTTCCCACGGTGGTCCGCGGCGACGTAGACCGACACGTCTACCGACCAGCGGTAGGCCCCGCGCTTGCGATGGGTGCCCGCGTAGGCGTAGCCCGCGATTTCGTCTCCGCTTTCGGTCTCACAGACCAGCCACGGATACCGCGGGAGCGTGTCGGCGATTCGGTCGGCCATTTCGCCCTCACTCGGCGGTTCGTCCTCGAAAGAGACGGCGGTGTTCTCGACGACGGGAGCGTAGATGTCCCGAACCGCGGCGGCGTCGGCTTCGTCGGCGAGTCGAATCCTCATTTCAGCGCGAACGACTCGACCGTCGAGTACTCCGGCCCGTCGTCGGTCAGGACGCTCTTCGTCAGGCGGACCTCCGTCACCTCGGCGGTGCCCACGGTCGGGTCCAACTCCTCGACCTTCTCCTGGACCAGTTCCTTGCCGCCCGCGTGCTTCATCCGCGCGAGGGTGACGTGCGGCGTGAAGTCGTGGTCCTCGGGGTCGAAGCCGAGTCTCGTCACTTCGCGCTCGATGGCCTCGTGGAGGGCCGTCATCTGTTCGCTGCCCGCGCCGACCCCGAGCCAGAGGACCTGAATGTAGCTGATGTCCGGGAAGACGCCCACTCCCTCGTAGGTCGCCTCGAAGGGTTCGACCCCGGCGTCGGGGACGGCCCGCCGGAGGGCGTTTTTCACCCGCGGGAGTTCGCCGCGGTTCACGTCGCCGAGGAACTTGAGGGTGACGTGGGCCTGCTCGGGGTCGATGAAGTCGAGGCCCGAGGCGTCGGCGAACTGCTCTTGGACCGCCCGAACGTCGTCGGCGAAGTCGTCGGGCAGGTCAATGCTGACGAAAAGTCTCATTCGCTCTGTGTTTTGGTCGGACACGTGCTTGAAGGTGGGTGGTCGTGCGGGCGAATCGAACTTCGGATTCCTATGGCGTAGTCCTTAACACCGCTGAACGCCAAACCGATTCACATGACTAACTCGAAGGACGACGACCACGACTTCTCGGAGGGCGAGGGATTCGACGAACCGTACGAGGAGTTCGACCTCGACCCGCCGGAACTGGACGTGGACCCCGACAAGGTGGACCCCGTAGACTCCCGGGTCGTCGCCGACCTGCTCGACGACCAGAACGTCGGCGACGACGTCGACGTGGAGGAACTCATCGACGTGGGGCTGAACTACATGAAGATCAACCGGTTCGAGCAGGCTGCCGACACCTTCGAGCGCGCGGCCCAGTACGCTCCCGACGACAGCAAACTCGAACAGGAAGCGTGGACGAACAAGGGCGCGGCCCACGCCGAACTCGAAGAGTGGGACGCCGCCATCGGCGACTATCGGGAGGCCATCCGAATCGACGAGGACAGCGAACACGCCGCCACCGCCGAGACGAATCTCGCCTACGCCCTCTGGGAGTCGGGCCGGAGCGAGCAGGCGCTCGAACACGCCGAGCGCGCGGTCGAGATAGACGAGCGATTCGCCGAAGCGTGGTTCAACCGCGGGTTCTTCCTGCTCGAACGCGGTCTCGCCGAGGACGCCTTGAACAGCCTCGAAAACGCCATCCGACTCGGCCTCCGAAACTCCCAGATACTGGATGAGAAAGCTCGCGCCCTCGAAGAACTCGGCCAGTACGACGAGGCCGAGGAAATCGCCGAGGAGGCCGAAGAGCTACGCGAGCAGGCCGAACAGGAACTCGTCGAAGAGCGCCAGCAACAGCAAGAACAGCGATGATTCTCAACGAGCGCGAGACCGACGAAGGGTTGCTCGTCGCGGTCTGCGACGACGACGTACTCGGCGAGACGTTCGAGGACGACGGCGTCTCGCTGACCGTCACCGAGGAGTTCTACGGCGGCGACGAGGTGGACGAACAGGCCGTCGTGAACAGCCTGACTCGCGCGTCGGTCGCCAATCTCGTCGGGAGCGAGGCGGTCGAACTGGCGATTCGAGAAGGGTTCGTGGACGAGGAGAACGTCCTCGACGTGGAATCGACCCGCCACGCCCAGTTCCTCCGGATGTAGCCGTCAGTCGGCGTCTCCCCGGTCGCCCTCTCCACCGTCGCCCTCGCCGAGGGCCGGGAGGTTGACCACCATCAGCGACAACACCGAAACCCCGGCAAGCCCCGCGCCCACCGACGCCAGGCCGGTGTCGAACGCGACGGCGGCGACAGCGTGGAACGCGCCGACGAACGCGAGGCCCAACAGGAGCAGACTCGCGCCGAGTCGTCGTTTCGAAACCATACAGTGCCATCGGGTCGCAGGCTCTTAATCCCGTCCCCGGGGACCGCTTTCACTCCGGTTTCGTCCACCGCGTGCTCGGTCCCGAACGAAACCGATACCGGTTACGACGGGCCGTCCGGACCGAAGGAATGTTCTTGCTCGAAACCGTACTTACTACCAATGGGACTTCAGAAATCGGACGCGCTCGACGCGGAGCGCATACGCGAAGACTTCCCCATCCTTCAGCGGGAGTTCGACGGCGAGCAACTCGTCTACCTCGACAACGGCGCGACGAGCCAGACGCCGAACCAGGTCATCGACGCCATTTCGGACTACTACCGGAATTACAACGCCAACGTCCACCGGGGCATCCACCAGCTCAGCCAGGAGGCCTCCGTGGCGTACGAGGAGGCACACGACACGGTGGCCGAGTTCGTCGGGGCCGACGGCCGCGAGGAGATGGTGTTCACGAAGAACACCACCGAGGCGGAGAATCTCGTCGCCTACGCGTGGGGGCTGAACGAACTCGGGCCGGGCGACGAAATCGTCCTGTCCGAGATGGAACACCACGCCTCGCTGGTGACGTGGCAGCAGATCGGCAAGCGGACCGGCGCGGACGTGAAGTACATCCCCGTAACCGAAGACGGCTACCTCGACATGGACGCCGCCGAGGACCTCATCACGGACGACACCGAGATGGTCAGCGTCCTCCACGTCTCGAACACCCTCGGCACCGTCAACCCCGTCTCGGAACTCGCGGACCTCGCCCACGACCACGACTCGTACATCTTCGTGGACGGCGCGCAGGCCGTCCCCACGCGACCGGTGGACGTGAAGGACATCGACGCCGACTTCTACGCGTTCTCGGGCCACAAGATGCTCGGCCCGACCGGCGTCGGCGGTCTCTACGGCAAACAGGAGCTTCTGGACGAGATGGAGCCCTTCCAGTACGGAGGCGGCATGATTCGGAAGGTCTCCTTCGAGGAGACGACGTGGCACGACCTGCCCTGGAAGTACGAGGCCGGGACGCCGCTCATCGCGCAGGGCGTCGGCTTCGCCGAGGCTGTCGAGTACCTCGAAGACGTGGGAATGGAGAACGTCCAGCGCCACGAGGAGCGCCTCGCGGGGTACGCACTCGACCGAATGGCCGAGTTCGACGACGTCGAAATCTACGGCCCGACCAGTCCGGAAGACCGGAGCGGACTGGTCTCGTTCAACCTGGAAGGCGTACACGCTCACGACCTCACGTCCATCTTGAACGAGTCCGCCGTCGCCATCCGGGCGGGCGACCACTGTACGCAACCCCTCCACGACAAACTCGGCGTGGCCGCCTCCGCGCGGGCGTCGTTCTACATCTACAACACCACGGACGAAATCGACGAGCTGATCGACGCCATCGACGACGCCCGCCAGCTGTTCGCGTAATAGTCAGATTCGAAATCTTTTACCGCGGCTGTTCCGACCACCGACTCATGATAGACGAGGTACGGGAGCGTGCCGAGACCTACTTTCGAGGCGTTTCTCCGGCGCACGATTGGCACCACGTCCAGCGAGTGGCCCAGTTGGCCGAGACGCTGGCCGAGGAGTACGACGTGGACGACGACGTACTGTTCGCGGCGGTCTGGCTCCACGACGTCGGCCGGGCGAGGGAGGACCGCGGCGAAATCGCGGACCACGCCGAGTGGGGCGCGAGGGAAGCGGGCGGGATTCTGTCCGACCTCGGCGCGGACGAGGAGACCATCGGCGCCGTTCGACACTGCATCCGGGCGCACCGCTACTCGAACGACGTGGAACCGGAGACCCCGGAGGCCGAGATTCTCTGCGACGCCGACAACCTCGACGCGCTCGGAGCCGTCGGAATCGCACGCATCTTCAGCTACGGCGGCGAACTCGGCCAACCGATACACGACCCCGACCTCCCGCCGGAAGACGACGACACCGACGCCGGAGAGACCCAACTGAACCACCTCCACAAGAAGCTCCTCTCGCTCCGCGACCGGATGTACACCGACGCCGGTCGGGAAGTCGCCGCCGAGCGCCACGCCTACGTCGCCGAGTTCGCCGAGCGGTTCGAGCGCGAAGCGATGGGCGAACGCTGAGTCGTCTCCACCGCACACGCTCGACCGGAACCGGCCGCTTTTTGGCGGTTCCGTCACACCGTCCGGACATGGTCGACTGGACGCTTGCGGCCGTGATGGCGATTCACGTACTGATGGCCGTCCTCTGGACCGGCGGCTACCTCGTAACGGGAATGCTCGTCATTCCGGCGGCGCGGCGAAACGGGGACCCCGAGTTCGCGTTGGACGTGCTGGACTCGCTGAAGTGGTTCGCGTTCGGAGGTATCGTGGTGATGGGCGCGTCGGGCGGCGGCGCGCTCTGGTTCCTCTACCAGAACGACCTGCCCGAGGGTCCGCGCGGAACTGCGCTCGTCGCCATGATGACTCTCTACGGCGTCTTCGCGCTGACGAGCATCTGGTCGTGGTACGAGACCAAGATCGCCCGCGAGGACGGCGTCCGGGAACTTCCGACGCGACTGAAGATGGCCTTCCGGACGAACTCGCTGGTCGCCACCCTGCTCGTGCTGGACGCGGCGCTCATCGGATACGTGGTCTGACGCATAGTCTCCGATAACAAATTTTCATTCCCCTAAGCAATAAATACACTAGTTAAATAAACTATTTTATTTCCCGATACCCGTCCCTGTTCCCTCGCGCTCGTAGCGAGCGGCCGATGGGAGCGAGCGCACGGGATGCTGCCGACGGCCGAGCAGGCCGAGCGAGGACCGGAGCGAAGCGAAGGGACGAGCGTCGGCTTTTGACCGACCGCAGCAACAGGTTGTGCGGTAGGCTTTTAGGTCGGACTCGCCTATTCGGCAGTAACAATGGGCATGGGCTCGGACATGTATCGCCAGCAGATTCTCGACCACTACAAGAACCCCCGCAACTACGGGGAACTGGAGGAGAAGACCTTCTCCCACGCTGGCGAGAACCCGATGTGTGGCGACGAAATTACGATAGACGTACAGCTCGACGAGGACGACGAGGTCATCGAGCGTGTCGCGTTCCGCGGCGACGGTTGTGCCATCAGTCAAGCCAGCGCGAGTATGCTGAGCAAAGAGCTGAAAGGCATGAGCGTCGAGGAGATGCAGGAACTTGACCGCGACGACGTTATCGACCTGCTCGGAGTGGACATCAGTCCGATGCGGGTCAAGTGCGCGGTCCTCGCCGAGAAGGTGGTACAGGACGGCGCGGACATCTACGAAGGCGAGAAGCAACTCGACAAGACGACGACCGAAGAAGACAACGACTAGCGGGCTTTTGACGTTTTGCGTTTTCGTGAACTCGCTGGTGTGGTAGCACTGCGTTCGGGGATTTCTGTGAAGACGTAGGGAGCTACTGACACGTCTGTGAACTGCACTGCAACCGCGAACTGCAACAGCACCGCGACCGCGAACCGCACTGACGCCGACTCCAAGGAGTTACCGCACCGCAACCCTACAGCACCGCCCTCACACTTCCCCAGCCTCCTCCGTCACTCCCTCACTGCGTTCGGTCGTTCCGTCGTCCCTCGCGCGATAGGGCGCGGCACGAGGCCGCGCCCGCCCGCGCCGGAGTCGTGGTGGAGTACAGCGCACGGGCCATCACTCGGCGGATCCGAGCGCTCGCGCCATCGCCAGCAGGAAGCCGAGGCCTTGCTGGACCTCCGGGTCGCGGACGGTCTTCACCAGACCGACCGGGCCGACGCGCTCTGGCGACTCCTCGTTGGCCTCGCCGACCGCCGCGAGCATGGTCTGAAGCCCCTGCGCCGTCTCCGGGTCGGCCGCGGTGTCGGCTACCTCGCCGAGCGCGGTGCCCGAGTGTGCAAGGTTCGTGACCATTTCGTCGTCCATCGCGCCCGACAGGAGGGGGACGACCTCGGCCAGTTGCGCCAGTTCGTCCAGCGTGCCCTGCCGTTGGAGGCGGACCAGCGTCTCCAGCGCGTCGGCGAGTTCGTCGCCGCTCTCGCCGACCGACTCGCTCAGCCTCGCGGTCTCCTCGGTGGCGAGACCGTCGGCGGCCTCCGCGAGCGTGGCCGCGGTGTTGGCCGTGTCTGCGACCATCCGGTCGTCTGCCGCCACGGTCACGAGTTCGGTGGCGTCTAGGAGTTCGCTCACGAGGCCGAGTCGGTCCACGAAGTCGGCGACCTCCTCGGGGTTCTCGGCGATAGCGGCTTCGAGCGCGTCACGCGTCTCCTC
This sequence comes from Halorussus salinisoli, assembly GCA_005239435.1. GTDB lineage: Archaea > Halobacteriota > Halobacteria > Halobacteriales > Haladaptataceae > Halorussus > Halorussus salinisoli. Next base: position 194,346 of record SZNP01000001.1, read on the forward strand.
GCCCGCGGCGTTCTCGACGTCCGCCTGCTCCTGCTCTTGCTCGGTCATCGTGACCCCCTCACAGCAACCCCTTGGCGGTCAGCCAGTACGACTCGTTGTACGAGAGCTTCGCCCAGTGGATGAACCGCGACGGGTCGGGCAGACTCGGCTGTTCGCCGTAGTTGAACTTCACGAACGTCGCCTCGTCCATGCCCGTCTCGATGAAGCACACCGTCTTGCCGTCGTAGCGCGCGGTCGGGGTCCGACCCCGGACCCTGCTGGCGATGCGGTCGGCGACGACGCCCGCCTCGAAGTGGGCGACGCTCCCGGCCTTGCTGGTCGGCACGTCGGCGCTGTCGCCGAGGACGTACACGTCGTCGGCGCGCTCGGATTCGAGGGTGTGGTTGTCCACGTCGGCCCAGCCGTCGTCGCCGAGTCCGGCCGCCGAAATCAGGTCGTCGCCGGTGTGAGGCGGGATGGCGACGAGGAGGTCGTACTCCATCTCGGTGCCTTCGGCGGTCGAGACGACCTGCTCGTCGGGGTCCACTTCGGTCGCGTTGAAGAACGTCTCGACCGCGATGTCGCGGTCATCGAGTCGCGGGGTAGCCCACTCGGCGATGGACTCGAGCCCGTGCGCCCGGCCGATGGGATAGGTGTAGGTGATGTCCACGTCCTCGCGTCGGCCCTGCTTGCGAAGCCAGTCGTCGGCCATGAAGACGAATTCGAGCGGTGCGGCCGGGCACATGTGCGGCGTGCCGACGACGCTCAGGACGAGGTGGCCCTCCTCGAAACTTGCGAGTTCGGCCCGGAGGGTTTCGGTACCGTCGGGATTGTAGAAGTGGTGACCGCCCTCCTTCAGGCCGGGCGTCTCCTCGGGCACGACGCTGGCCCCGGTGGCGATGGCGAGGTGGTCGTAGCCCAACCTCTTCCCGTCCCGTCGCTCGATTCGCTTCGCCTCGGCGTCCACGTCCACGACGCGGTCGACGTGCAGGTCCACGCGGTCGTCCAGTAGTTCCGAAAGCGGTCGCCGGGCGTCGGCGACCTCGCGCTCGCCGAACGCGACGTAGAGGAACGTCGGTTTGTACGTGTGGTTCGGGTCGTCGGTGACGAGTTTCACGGCGACCTCCCCGGCGTCGATTTCGGACGCGAGGTCCTCCGCGAGTCGGTTGGCGAGGACTGTGCCACCGGTGCCACCACCCACGACGACGATGGTTTCGGTCATGATTTCCTCACGTAGATGCTCCAGTAGTCGCCCCGGTCCACGGTGTCGAGCAGTTCGTGTCCGGCCTTCTCGACCCACGCCGGAACGTCGTCCTTCGACCCGCTGTCCGTGGTCTGGAGTTCGTACACGGTTCCCGGTTCACCGCTCTCGACCTTCCCGATGAGGTCCATCATCGGACCCGGACAGGTCGCCTCGCGGGCGTCTATCGTCACGTCTGCCTCGATTGTCGTCTCGGTCATGGGTTTCCTCGTTCGAACGGACGGACTCCCCTGGAATAATATTGTGCTCTAGTTCCAAGATTGTGGGAATCCGAATCTTCGGGCCCGAACGCCCGCCGGAACCGGAAGATAGCGTGCCGTCAACCGAGGTCGTAGTAGTCGGTGAACACCTCGACGGTCTCCTTGAACAGCGCGAGGATGATGGGACCGACGAAGATGCCGATAGCGCCGAGGAAGTAGGCCGCGCCGAACACCCCGAGGAGGATGACGCCCGAGTGGAGTGACGACTCCTTGTCGATGACCAGCGCCCGGAGGTAGTCGTCGGTGACCGCGACCACCGTCATCCCGTAGATGACCAGCAACACGGCCCCGAGAACTCGGCCGTTCACCGCGAGATAGATGGTCGCACCGCCGAGTACCGGAGCGACGCCGACGATGGGCACCATCGCCAGAAACATCATCACCACGGTCCAGAACGCCGCGTTCGGAACTCCGAGCGCGAACAGGCCGAGGCCGGACACGAACCCCTGAATGGAGGCGACGAAGACGTGACCCTTCAACACCGCCCACGTCGCCTCCTCGGCCTCGGCGTAGAGGTCGTCCTGCACCGCCCGCGGAAGCGGGGTGACGTTCTTGGCCCATCTGACCAGCGTGTCGCCGTCCTTGAGCAGGTAGTAGAGCAGAAAGAGGAGCAGGAGGAGGCCCAGCGTGAAGTGAACCCCGGCGCTCGCCAGTCCGGAACTCCGCTCGGCGAGCGCGGAGGTGAAACTCCCGAAAAGTTGGTCGAAGCGCCCGCCGATTTGGACGCCGATTACGCGTTCGACGATTCGCTCGACGGACTGGTACGTCGGCAGTTCGCTCACGCTGGTCGGGAGTTCGCCCACGTCGGCGAGCGCGACTCGCAGGAACAGTCCGACCGGACCGACGAAGAGTACGACAGTCAGAGTGACGAGCGTGAGCGCCGAGAGTCGCGACCCGATTTCGGGGGCGAGACGCCGCTGGGCAGGCCTGAGGACGAACGCCAACAGCATCGCTCCGAGGACGTAGGTGAGGAACGGTCTGACGACGAGAAACGACAGCCATGCGAGTACCCCGACCAGAACGGCGGCGAACGCGGTCCGCGCCTTCATACCTCCGACTAGAGACTTCCGGAGTGTAAAGTCCAAGCGGCCGAAGCGGAGGGTAGCGGTCGGTTTCGCGCGGTTCGGCGTCGGCATCGTCGAGCTCGTTACGAAAGAATGGAGAACATCCGGATAGAAATTATAATTATTGCTAAGAGAAACGTTTTGAATCCCAATTACACGCGAAGCGAAGGAAAGAGGTTGGACGTCGTTTACTCGGGCTTCAGACCGGCGTCTTCGACGCGCATGACGGCCTCGCCGTCCGCGAGGTTGGGCGCGTCCACGAGGCGGACGATACGCTTGTCGCCCTTCGACTTCCGGAGGTAGATGCGGAACGTGGACTTGTGGCCCAGGATGTTACCACCGATTGGCTGAGTCGGGTCGCCGAAGAACGAGTCGGGGTTCGACGCGACCTGATTCGTCACGACGACCGCGGTGTTGTGGAGGTTGCCCACCTTGTCGAGGTCGTGGAGGTGCTTGTTGAGTTTCTGCTGGCGCTCGGCGAGTTCGCCACGGCCGACGTACTCGGCGCGGAAGTGAGCCGTGAGCGAGTCCACGCAGAGCAGGCGGACGGGATACTCGTCGTCCTGGGTCTCGTTGGCGAGTTCCTCGGCCTTCTCGGCGAGGAGCATCTGGTGGTTGGAGTTGAACGCCTTGGCGACGTGGATCTTGTCGAGGAAGTCCTCCACGAGTTCCTCCATTGCCTCGTCTTCGTCGGGCGTGCCCTCGATTTCGCGCTCGTCCATCGCGGCCTGAATGGCCTCGTCGGGCAGGCCTTTGACCATGTCGTCGATACGCTCTGGTCGGAACGTGTCCTCGCTGTCCACGAACATGGCGCTCCCGCCGAGACCGCCGTGTTCGCGCGGAAGCTGGACGTTCACCGCGAGCTGGTGGGTTACCTGCGACTTCCCGGCACCGAACTCGCCGTACACCTCGGTGATCGACTGGGTTTCGACGCCGCCGCCCAGCAGGTCGTCAACCTCGTCGATCTTCCACTTGAGCTTCCCTATCTTCTCGCGGCGCTCCAGCACGGCCGCTCCGGTCTCGAACCCGCCCACGTCGGCGGCCTCGCGGGCCGCCTGAACGATGTCGGAGGCGGTCGAATCGCCCACGTCGGCAGTGTTGGAGAGTTCGCTAGGGGCCGCGACTGCGAGGCCCTCGTAGGAGTCGAAGCCTGCGTCTCGGAGCTTTTCCGCCGTCGCCGGACCGACGCCCGGCAGTTCTTCGAGGTCTGCGTCTGCTGCCATCGTATGCCTGCCTTGTGCTCCATGGGTTATAAACCCCAGTTAACACCAAACTGAAAGTGAAAATGTGGGACGGGAGCGGGGTGGTGACGTTCGTCTGACGGGGTTTAAAATGAGAAGAGTCGGAGTGCCGTCGGTCCCGCGCTACTCCCACGGGTGCCGGCCGGGAGAGTCGGGCAGGAGCGCGTACCAGTACTCTTTGTTCGCCTCGATGTCGAGTTCGCCGTCGAGGTTACTCTCCAGTTTGAACTCGGCGCTGGAGTCGCGGTCGTCGGTCCCCTTCGGCACGAGGGGGTAGTACGCCCCGCGACGGAACGAGTAGACCCAGTAGGCCTTCTGTCCGTCGCGTTCGAAGGCGAAGAGGGCCGCGAGGAGTCTGGACCCGTAGCCGCGCTCCATCAGCGTGTCGGCGGCGAAGTTGAGGCTGGTCACGAGGTCCTCGAAGTCGGAATCCCGGAGGACGACCCACGAGTAGCCGTAGTCGTCGGTGCGGGCCTCGGTCTCGGTGCCGGTCTCCTCCGCGCCGACTTCCAGAATCTCGTGGACCTCCTCGACGGCGTCGGAGAAGTCGGCGCTATCGACCTCCGAGAAGCAGAGCGCCGCTTCGCCGACCGCCTCGTAGCCCAGTTCGGCCTCCATCGTGATGTACGCGGTGCTCATCCCGAACAGGTCCTCGGGGTCGGCCTTTCTGGTGGCGTCGGCCTCGGCCCGGATGCCCAGCACTTCCCGCAGTCCGTCGAGCAGTCCCATGTCTCTCCCTTCGGGTTCTCGGATAAAAAGGGTCGGCTACGGGACCGAGACGCTCATCGACGCCCGGTAGTACGCTCCGTCGTACTCGACGTAGGTGCCGAGCGACCCGTCGGGGAGTTCGCCGCTCCCGAGTCGTTCGAGTAGGCTCCGGAACTCGTCGGAAATCGGGTCGAACTCCGAGTAGTAGTCCTCGCTGGCTTTCCGCAGCATCTCCTCTTGTTCGGCGGTGAGGTCGGACGGGCGGAAGGTCGCAGTCACCACGGTCTCGGCGGCGCGTCGCTCGAACGCCGCGTCCGAGGTCGCCACCTGCTCCAGCGCGTAGGTGTACTCGGTTTCGGTGACGGTCCGCTCCTCGACAGCGAGGCGGACGTACCGCTCGCGGTATTTCAGGTACTCGTGTTCCGGTTCGGGGAGTAGTTCGGTCTCGCTCGCGTCACGACGAAGCACGTAGAACTCTCCCTCGTCGCCGGCGGTGGCGAGAGCGAACTTGACCGCTCGGCGGTCGCTGTGGATGTACCGGTCGATATCGACCGCCGATTCGACTTCGCTGGCGTCCACGTACTCCCCACGGAGCGTCGGCCGGGACAGGGATTTCTCACCCGTCTTCTCGACGCTGACCCGGTAGTAGACGCCCTCGTACTCGACGTACGCGCCGTCCTCTATCGGTCGATGACCGTAGACCCAGGCGTCTTCGTCTCCATCGACGGCGTTGGCGACCAGTCGTCGCTGTTCGGGCGCGTAGTCGTCCGCACCGAGGGCGGCCGCTTCGGCGAGACCGCCGGGACCGACCGAATCGAGCGACAGGTCGTAGCTTCGGCTGCCGTTTCCCGCGCCGAACAGGACGCATCCCGGGAGGGAAGCGACGCCGAGGAAACTCACGGTAGTGCGACAGAACCCGCGTCTGTTCATGCAGTCGAACAGCGAACGAGAAAGTGAATACTTTGTGTACCGCCGCCTACATCTCGCGTTCGAGTTCCCGGAGGCGCTCGACGCGCTTCTCCGTGCTCGGATGCGTGCTGAACACCTTGCCGATGAAGTCGCTCTTGACGGGGATGATGAAGAAGGCGTTCATCTCGGACTGCTCGCGGAAGTCCTCCTTCGGAACCTTGCTCATCCCGCTGTCGATGGTCATCAGCGCGGAGGCCAGCGCCGAGGGCTTGCCCGTGATGGTCGCACCGCCGCGGTCGGCCGCGAACTCGCGGTAGCGCGAGAGCGCCCGGATGAGCAGGAAACTGATTATCCAGACCACCAGCGACGCGACGATGGCGACCCAGACGGGGGCCTGATTCCGGCCGCGATCGCCGCCGAACCACCAGCCCCACCGGACCACGAGGAACGCGATGGTCGAGAGGAACGACGCGATGGTCATCACCATCATGTCGCGATTCTTGACGTGGGCGAGTTCGTGGGCCAGCACGCCTTCCAACTCGTCCTTGTCGAGCGTCTTCATCAGACCCGTCGTCACCGCGACTGCGGCGTTCTTCTGCGAGCGCCCGGTGGCGAAGGCGTTGGGAACGCGACTGTCCACCACGGCCACCTTCGGTTTCGGCAGGTCGGCCTGCTGGGAGAGTCGGCCGAGCGTTCGATGGAGTTCGGGATACTCGTCCTCGCTGACCTCCTTCGCACCCATGCTCCAGAGGGCCAGTTTGTCGCTGAAGAAGAACTGGCCGAGCGAGAACGCGCCCATCACCAGCACTATTCCGAGTAGGCTCGCGTACTGGGAGAGGATGGCGATAAAGACGATGTACAGCACGAACAGCAGGAACATCGTCAGGGCCATCCGGCCTCGTAGCCCCCAGTCTGCTTTCCATTTCATGTACGACCCTAGGGGTTCACCGTTTTTAAACGTTCGTCGCCCCCGACCTCCGGACTGCACCGCCATCGGCGGTCGGTTCCGTCCACGCAGAATCTACTTGGTCCTCCCCGCTGTCAGTTTCTCGTAGTGTCTCACCAGTCGACCAACCCGGTCCGGCGGGTCGGGGTCGCCACCGGACTCACCGTTCTCGGGGTCCTCTTCAGCGTCTTGCTGTCGATTCCGGCGCTCGCGGTGTCGCTGAACGCACTTGCGCAGTTCACGCTCGCGCTCGTCCTCTCCGAACTGGGGTTCGTCGCGGCCGCGCTCCTGTTCCTCCGCGCGACCGACCAGGGCCTCGACTACCTCCGCGTCCGGATTCCGGACTCGCGTGCGCTCGGGTTCGTGGTCGCCGGGACCGTCGCGCTGTTCGTCTACCGACTCGTCGCCATTCTGACCGCGCAGGCCGTCGGTCTCCCGCTTGCGGGCAACTCCGTCACGCAACTCGCTGAGGAGGGCGTCCTGTCAACACTGCTCCTGCTGGTCCCGCTCTCTATCCTCGTGGTCGGCCCGGCCGAGGAGTTGCTCTTCCGGGGAGTCATCCAGTCGTATCTCGACGGCGCGTTCTCACGCGCGCCTGCGGTGGTTCTCACGAGCGTCCTCTTCGCGCTGGTCCACTTACCGACGACGTGGGTCGCCACCCCGAACCCCGTTGCGGTGTCGGTGACGCTCGTCATCCTGTTCGGTCTCTCGATTCTGCTCGGGTATCTGTACGCCTGGACCGACAATCTGGTCGTCCCGATTCTGGTTCACGGTCTCTACGACGCGCTGCTGTTCGGCTTGGCGTATCTGGTGTTGTCGTCGGACGTGTTACCTGACGGGTCTTCGATGGTCGCCCTGAACGTTTAGGCCCGTCTGGTCGTACCCCGAGTCGATGCCACAGCAAGCAATCGTCACGGGCGGTCTCGGACGCTCCGGCCAGTGGATAGTCGACCACCTCGCCGACGAGGGCTGGAAGGTGGTCTGCGTGGACCAGACCCATCCCGGGTGGGAAATCGACGCCCGCGACAATCTCGATTTTCGGGCCGCGGACCTCACCGACCGCGGGCAGACGCTCGACCTACTCGCCGAACTCGACCCCGACGCCGTGGTCCACTGGGCCGCCCTGCCCTCGCCGACGCGACACGCCGGAGGTCGGGTGTTCGAGACGAACGTGCTGGCGGCGTACAACGTCCTCGTGGGCGCAGGCCGGGCGGGTGCGCGCGTCGCGTGGGCCTCCAGCGAGAGCGCCTACGGCTTCCCCTTCGCCGAGGAGAAGCGCCTGCCCGACCGCCTGCCAATTCGGGAGGCCGACGCTCTGCGCCCGGAGGACCCCTACGGAACCTCGAAGGTCGTCGGCGAGGAGGTGGCCAAGATGGTCACGCGCCGGTTCGGGGTCTCGGTCGCCTCGATTCGACCGTCGTGGATTCAGTACCCCGGCGAGTACAACTGCGTCGAGGCCCGCGAGGACCTCGCGGCGGGCGCGGGCAACTTCTGGTCCTACGTGGACGCTCGTGACGTGGCAGGCGTCGTCGCGGCCGCGCTGGACGCCGACTTCTCCGGTCACGAACCGTTCCACGCCGCGGCGGCGGACAACTATCTGGAGATGCCCATCGAGGATGCGCTCCAGGAGTACTTCGGCGAGGTGCCCGACGACTGCAACGTCTCGGGCGGCGAGTCGGCCCTTTCGGTGAGGAAGGCCGACGAAGTGCTGGACTGGGAACCGGACCACTCGTGGCGTGAGGCGGCCGACGAGGACGTAGTAGGCCCGGAGTTGACGCGTAACAGTTGACGCGTAACGGTTGAGTCCACTGTAGACCCCCGACCACCGTTTCCGATACGAGTCCGGAAGCGACGTCGTGCGACCGTATCGGCGCGGTTCACCGCGGTTCTCCGACTTCCCTTCTCGGCGACAACCGGGCGTTACCTCGGGGTACCGAACCGGGTTCGTCCCGTATCGGTCTCTTTACGCGTGAATAATCGGCTCGGGAACAGTTCACCCGGAAGCGGTCGTTCTCGGACGGGCTATCACCGAATCCGAGTTACGGTGTCCCCTACGGGGCTAGTCGTCCAACAATCACTTTTTCGCTGTCAACACGTCCTTGTTCCGTAGACGCATACCTGGACCCGGAGGGGTGGCGCGAACAGTGCGGCGATTACCGAAACTATAACGCGGTCGGATATTCAGAAACGAGAAAGGGAACTGGACCGTTGCACGCCCGTAATTTCCGAGCAGTGTGTTGATACAAACGTTACTCTTCCTAACGATGATGCGGGTTGATGTAGAATAGCATGGGTAATGATATCATGGTGCGAGAAACTGGACCATCCGCGACAGCATCTCGTCGAACCGTTCTCAAGATTCTCGGCGCAGCGGCAGCGACGACAGGTGGCGTCGGTACGGCGGTCGCGCGAGACAGGCAAGCGAGTGCCAGTCTCGAAAAACTCGGTCACTCCCTACTCTCGAACGTCGAGGGAGGGTACACCGAAGCCGCTATCCGGGACGACGGTCGGTACGGACTCACCGGGAGTTTCCTCGGAACTGGGGGGAGTTATCTCGTCGACCTCGAAGACCCGAGTAATCCGACGGAAGTACATCGACTCCCATCGTCACCGCTCGTCAGGAACGCCGACGTGAAGTTCGACAGTCGAGACGGTCTCTACTACCGGTCACAGGAACCGAACCGGGGTGACGTGTCGGTCGAGGGTGCGGCCGTAATCGACTACGGGTTCAGCGAGGGGTCCCCCGAGAATCCGGTCTTCCTCTCACATCTCAACTCCGGACCGACCCACAACCTCTTCCCACATCCGAACGCGTCCGTGGTATACACCGTGAACGCTCACGAAGGGGAGTTCGGTTTAGACGTCTTCGACGTCAGCGACCCGGCCAACCCGAGTAAAGAACGGGTTGCCGGACCTCCCGGTGCACTTCACGACATCGTCATCGACCCGAACAGCGAACACATGCACGCCGCGTACATCGATGGGGAGACGCGAGGTTACGTCATTCTCGACGTGAGTGACCCGCTGAGTCCGAGCGAGGTAGGCAGATTCAGCTACGTGGACAGACCGACGTACAGCGATGCGGGCATCGTCGGCTTCGAGAACGCCCATTACGCCGATTACGACCCACGGGGACTCGGAATCGTGGGAGACGAAATGGCATACGGCATCCCCGGCGGGAAGCACTTCTTCGATATCGGTTGGGAGGAGGGGTCGCCGAGCAACCCGATACACGTCGGATTCACCCGGTCGCCGAACGCCGAGATGATGGACCCGGACCCCGACAAAGACGGCGAGGTCGAAGGATGGGAGGCGTTCGACTGGACGACGCACAACCACGACGTGGTGCCGATGGGCGACCAGTCGCTACTCGTCAGCGGCGACTATCTGGAAGGGGTAGTCCTCTACGATATGACGGACCCGACGAATCCGACGCCCATCGACCGGTATCCGACCAAAGATAGGGCCAACGAGGTCGAGGGGCCGATATTCGACGTCGGCCATCCGCCGTTCTGTTGGGGTGCCAACTACAACGAGGCGACCGGTATCGTGTTCGTAACCGACCTGATCACCGGGGTGTACACGTTCCAGGTCAACGCGTAGCGCCGCACTCCGCGACGAACTACGCCGAATCGGCCGTGACGAACAGCGCCGTCGTGGGTCCGTGGCGGCCGGGGTTCGGCCCGGGCGGTTTTTTCCTCGGCACCCGAAATCCGCACATGAACCGGACCGACCGCGGGAAGGTGCTGCTACTCGGTAGCGGGACGCTCGGTTTCGGGTTCGGCGCGCTCCTCGACGTGGTGGTCTTCCACCTGACGCTCCAGTGGCACCACCTCCTCTCGGGCCGGATTCCGACGACGACGCTCGGCGGCCTGCAGGCGAACGTCTACTACGACGGCCTGTTCTCGCTCGCCATGCTCGGCGTCGCGCTGGTCGGCGCGGGCCTGATGTGGCGGGTACTGAACCGGTCGTCGGAACCCTACTCCGCGATGCGAACGTTCGGGAGTCTCCTCGTCGGTGCCGGACTGTTCAACGTCTTCGACGGCACCGTGGACCACTACGTGCTGGGGCTTCACGACGTGGTTCACGGGACGCAGGCGTTCAACCCCCACTGGGTCGGTGCGAGTTTGTTGCTGTTGGGTGTGGGAATACTGATTTCGACGAGGTAGGGTTTACTCGTCCGTTCCCTCCCGTCTCGTCGGCGCGGCCGTCTCGCCAAATGAGAAATGTACGGTCTCCCGGCGATGTAATCGAGGGTGTACGTCGATGGTCCCCTTCACTCGATTCGCTGGCCTCTCGAAAGCTAGTGTTGACTGACTCCGTTCTTCAGACTTAAACCCCCGAACGCCCTACGAACGCCCATGACTACTGAAGCCCGCGAGTTCTGTCCGAACTGCGGGGACCCCATCGAGGTAGACCCCGCCGAGCGGACGCCCCTCCCAGACGCCGCCGGAAAGCGCGGCAAGGAGCAGAAGCTCTGCGATTCGTGCTACTTCGACCGCTTCGACCTCGTGGACGCGCCCGACCGCATCGAGGTGCTGGTCTGCGCTCGGTGCGGTGCGGTCCACCGCGGCAACCGCTGGGTGGACGTGGACGCCGACGACTACACGGACATCGCTATCGAGGAGGTCAGCGAGGCGCTGGGCGTCCACCTCGACGCCTACGACGTGTCGTGGCAGGTCGACCCCGAGCAGGTCGACCAGAACACCATCCGGATGCACTGTCACTTCTCGGGCATCGTCCGCGAGACGTTCGTCGAGGAGGAGGTCGTGGTGCCCGTCAAGATTTCGCGCCAGACCTGCACGCGCTGTGGGCGCATCGCGGGGGACTACTACGCCAGCACGGTCCAGGTCCGCGCGCGGGACCGCGACCCGACCAGCGAGGAGGTAGAGCGCGCCGAGGCCATCGCCCACGAAATCGTCGCCGACATGGAGGCGACCGGCGACCGAGACGCCTTCGTGACGGAAGTGAGCGAGACCGACGACGGCGTGAACATCAAGGTCTCGACCACCAACATCGGGAAGAAGATCGCCGCCAAGGTGGTCGAGGAGTTCGGCGGAAGCTACTCGGACTCCGAGACGCTCGTGACCGAAGACGAGGACGGCGAGGAGGTGTATCGGGTCACGTACGCCGTGCGCCTGCCGCCGTACTCGCCCGGCGAGATTATCGACCTCGCGGACGACGACGACGGCCCGGTTCTGGTCCGGAGCGTTCGCGGGAATCTGAAGGGGACGCGACTCACCACCGGTGAGCAGTACGAGGCCGGATTCGAGGAGGGCGACGCGCCAGAGGCCCGGCGACTCGGCCGGATGGAGGACGCCGAGGAGACGACCCTCGTCGCGGTCGAAGACGAACGCGCGGTGCAGGTGCTCGACCCCGAGACCTACAGGACGGAGACCATCGCGCGGCCCGACTACATGGACCCCGACGCCGAGACGGTGCCGGTGCTGAAGAGTCGCGCGGGCCTCCACGTCGTGCCCGACGAGGGCGGAGACGGTGAGGATGGCGAGTAACGACGGTCTCGACCTCGCCGCGGTCGTCCGCAAACCCGAGAGCGAGGCGACCATCGCGGCCCTACGGGACGAAGGCGTCTACGACGCGACTCGGAAAGTTCGGGAGTACGACGAGGAGACCGTCGCGATTCCGGTAACCGACCCGCCGCAGGAGACGCCGGTGTCGAAGGTAGTCGAGCAGGTCGCCCCCGAGCGCAGACTGCCGGACCTCGACGCTCTCCTCCGCCAGCGCGGGTGGTCCGACGAGGAAATCGAGCGCGCGCCGGGGTCGTGGGCGGTTGTCGGGAGCGTCGTCCTCGTCACGTTCGAGGACTGCCCGCGCAGAGCCGAGGTCGGCGAGGCCCTGCTGGACCTCCACGGCGAGGCCGACACCGTGCTGGCCCACGAGGGCGTCTCGGGCGACCACCGCGAACCCTCCGTCTCGGTCGTGGCGGGCGCGGGCGACACCGAGACGGTCCACACCGAGCACGGCACACAGTACGCGCTGGACTTCGCGGAAGTCATGTTCTCGCCGGGCAACAAGGCCGAGCGCGCCCGGATGGGCGAGGTGGTCGAACCGGGCGAGCGCGTCTTCGACATGTTCGCCGGTATCGGCTACTTCACCCTGCCGATGGCACGCGCCGGGGCCGAGGTGACGGCCGTCGAGCGCAACCCCGCCGCCTTCCGGTTCCTCGTCGAGAACGCGATGCTCAACGACGTGTCCGAGCGCATCTCGGCGTTCCGCGCGGACTGCCGCGACGTGGAGGTGGACCCCCGAGCAGACCGCGTGGTGATGGGCTACTACGAGGCCCACGAGTATCTCGACGCCGCCCTCGCCGCACTCGCTCCCGGCGGGGTCGTCCACGTGCACGAGGCGACGCCCGAGGACCTGCTCTGGGACCGCCCGGTTTCGAGGCTTCGAGACGCGGCCGAGAACGCTGGTCGGGACGTGGAGGTTCTGGACCGCAGGAAGGTCAAGAGCCACAGCGAGGGCGTCTGGCACGTCGTCGTAGACGCACGAGTCGAGTAACCGGTCGAGAGAAGAGTCGGAGAGACGCGACCCGACCTGTGACGTCGGGCGAACGCTCGGTGAACAAGTCCACCGAGCGCGACTGACGAGGTAGAAGGTCGTCGTTTTCTTCGTTTCCGCGACCGCAACCGCCGACTCGGAGGACGACAAGCCGCTAGCTACTGCTCGAACCGGTGACTCGTTCAGTCGGCCGACCTCGTGGACGGTCCACCGGCCGTTTCGTGAATCGTCGCAGAACACAGGACGCGCTGAAGGGGGCGATTCACGGGACGCGCAGAAGGTGACAACTCACGGGTCGGAGAGCGGTTGCGGTGGCGGTGCGGTACGATTAACTCAAGCAATAGCTAGCTTCCCGTCACCTTCGCCGTCTCCGGCGCGTCGGTTCGGACCCGTCTCGCTACTGCTCGGCCGCACTTTTAAGCGTCGCCGTTCTGACGTCAGCGTATGCCCAAGTGTCCGTCCTGCGGCGGTGACGCGGCGAATCCGGACTACCACCAACAGATGGTCGAACCCAAGTCGAATCGAGACGGCGTGACCGTGACCGCGACCACCGGTCAGCGGTACTGGATGGTGTTGTGTCCGAACTGCGACGCGATTCTCGGCACCGTCCAGAAACGGCAGTAGGCGAGAAACGTCTGCATATGGATGAGGAATGAAAATAGTTGTTTAGGAATCATCCACCTATGTCTGCCTGGAGTGGACTTCCGACGAGAACTGGCATCGAGTCCGCCGCGGTGGTCCGGTCGGCCCGCCGTCGCATGGTCGACCGTCCCCGTCGCATGGTCGAACGCCGCCATCGCGCGAACCAAAATATTATCTCGCTCGAATCGCTTCCGTTCCGTATGGACGACGACACGCGACAGAAACTGATCTCACTGCTTCTCGTGTTCCTGATGCTCAGTTCGGGCATCGCCTACACGATTTCGCTCATCTGAGCGGCGGTCGGCGAGCGACCGCCGCGCCGATTCTACCGCCCGTAGCGCGTCGTCGGTCACTCCACGTCCCACACGTCCGCCATCGGACTCTTGCGGCCGGTCGAAGTGCCACCCGACGCGTTCCCGTCGGACGGACTCTCGCCGGACGAACTCTCGCCGGACGCGTCGTCGTCCGACGACTGATTGCTCGCGGACTGCCCGCCCGAGGAGCGCGACGCCGACCCGGAACGAGACTCGCCGCGAGAACGCGACTGCCGACTCTGCCGCCCGCGCCGACCTCCGCCCGCTCCCGCCCCGGCCGCCGACTGACTCGCGCTCCGGGGGGCGAACTCCGGCAGGTCCGGGCGACTCGTTCGCTCGACCTGCTCGCGGAACCACGGCGGCGTGTCGGCCTCGGCGCGGTCGAACACTTGCAGGAGACTCGAATCCGCGAGGTAGGTCGCGCCGTAGTCGTCGGGCGACCGGACCACCCGACCGCAGGCCTGAATCACGGTCCGGAGCGCGGCCCGGTAGTACCACGCCCACTGACCCTCTTCGAGGCGGTGGGCCACCCGCGAGTCGTTGGTGTTGAGGAACGGGGCCTTACAGAGGACCTGCCAGCGCGCCAGGTCGCCCTTCAGGTCGAGCGCCTCCTCCATCTTGACCGAGAGGAACACCTCCTCGCCGTCGGTGGCCTTCCACGACTCCAGTTGCGCGTCCCGGCTCTCCTTGTCGTGGGTCCGAATTCGGTCTCCCACTCCGAAGTCGTCGAGTCGGTCGGCGAGTCGCTCCTGAATCGCGTAGGAGTGGGCGTGAATTATCCCCTTCTCCCCGCGATGCTTCTGCATGATTCGGACCACGGTCCGGGCGATGTCGGGCAGGGTGTCGTCGCGGTACTCGTAGGTCATCTTCCCCTGGGTCACGTCGTAGAGCGGCCGGTTCTCCACCGGGAAGGTGTGCCCCACGTCCACCAGCGCGACGTTCGCGGGGTCGAGACCCACTTGCCGACAGAACGCCTGCTTGTTCAGAATCGTCGCCGACAGCAGGGCGAACTTGTTCCCGCGCTCCCAGACGGTGTGAGAGAGGTACCGCTCGGGATTCATCGGCTTGATGGTGATCGGGCCGCCCTCGTCGCCGCTTCCGCCCTCTTGCTGGTCCACGACCCACGTCGTCGCGCTCTCCGAGTCGCGGTAGTCCTCCACGAACCAGTCTAACTCGCCGATGAGTTCTTGCAGTCGGTCGCGTTCGGCGGCCTCCTGCGGCGAGAGTTCCTGCTTGGCTATCAGGTCGTCCTTCCGACGCTCGCAGACGTTCTGGAGTCGGTCGGCGTACTCGACGGCCCGGTCTACCCCGGTCATCTCGGGTATCTTCAGGTCGTCCCAGATCGGGACCGTCCGGGGGTTCAGGTCGATGGCGGCGTACATCTCCGCCCACTCCGCGAGTCCGTGGGCCTCGTCTATCACCACCACGTCGCGCTTCCGGAACACCTCCGACCCGGCGGTCCGCATGAAGTAGGCGAGGGTCATGGCGGCGATCTCGCGGTTGCTGGCGATGGCCCGGTCGGAGAAGTAGGGGCATCGGTGCTTCACCGAACAGTCGTACCCCTTCTCGCGGGCGCAGGGAGCGCGGTTCACTGGAGTGTCGGTCTCGCCCGGCAGGATACAGGAGTAGTTGCGCTTGCCCCGGATTATCTTGAGGTCGTCCAGCAGGTCGTCCTCGGCCACGTCGTCCAGTTGGGAGACCTGCGGCGTGGTGTAGTACGCGCCGGTCGCGTCGCTCGGCGCGGCCTCGTCCGGCGGCCGGGCGCACCCGGCGATGGCCCGCGCGAGCAGGGACTTTCCGCTCCCCGTCGGTGCCCGAATCAGCACCACGTCGTTGCCGCCCTCGAAGGCGTCCCTGACGTCCGAGAGGGCGTCGCGCTGGTTGCCGCGATAGGAGGGCGCGGGAAACTCCTCGGTTATCCGGTCGGGGTTCACTGTTCTAAGTCACGACGGTATCGTGAATAAAGCCTGTTGGTTCGGGCGATTCGGCTATCGGTCGGAAGACGCCCGACGATTCGAGGTGGCGGAACTACGACTCCCTCAGCGCCGCCACGTCTTCCGCGTTCGGGTCGTCGGGCAACCGCTCGATGCAGTCGAAGCAGAGGAAGTGTTCGGTCCCGTCGCTGTCGAACTCCAGCGTCATCCCGCCGGTCGCGTCGTGTTCGAGGGTCCAGAGGTTGGCGATGCCACCTGCGATTTTGACCTGCTCGCCGCAACCGTCGCAGGTTTCCTTGGCCATGGCCGGAATCAGCGCCTCCAGCGACAAAGCCCTGCCGACGAACCTCCGTTGACGCATCGTTCAAGACGAACTCCGAACCGTATTTATCCTAGTTCGTAGTGAGAGTGTGTATCAGAGTCGGCCCCGGCCGACGTGGGAGAGAACTAATGCACGAACCAGAATCGTTCGTAGCGACCGCGGTCGAACTCGGAAACTACTCGTCGAACGTCTCGCAAGCGTTCTACGACGCGGACGGCGACGAGACGCTCGTCCAGACCGTCTTGGAAGCACTGGAGGCCGCCTCGGAGTGTCCGAGCGACGAACTGAAAGTCTGTCTCTACGACGCCGTCGACCCGGACGCGCTCGAAGCCGTCTTCCGACCGACGCGCAACGGGCCGCCGCGCGACGCCGGCCGCGTCTCGTTCTCCGTCGGGGAGTTCGCGGTCGACGTCCACGCTAACGGACACGTCTTCGCCCGGCGGACGAACTGACTTCGGTCGGACACGCCAACTTCGGGACCATGGCGGTTCCGGGCCGTGACGATTCCGACTACACCTCGTCGTCGGGGTCGTGTCTGTCGGCCATCCGGGATACTTCTGCGGCGTACCGTTCGCGGATTTCGGGGTCTTCGACCGATTCGAGGCGGTCCGACGTCACGTCGATGGCGGCAGTCGTCGGTTCGACCAGTACTTGCTTGGTTCGGTTCGTCCGGAGGTACCGTCCGCCGTCCGGCGTGGCGTAGGTGATGACGATGTTGTGTTCGTCCCGTGCGTAGGTTCGTTCGACCATCCAGACCCTGACGGACTCGCCCTCGGCGTCGGTGGCCGTCTGCTCGCGTTTCATGCCCGACGGTTCCCGTTCGGGGGCTTTAGTCGCAGTCCCGAACCTGTAGGGTCGCGGAATCGGGGCACGGAACTGAAGACACTCACTCGTGAGTCGTTACCGGCCACCCTTCCCCTTATGCTACTCGTCCGCGTACTCCCGCGAGACAGCTATGGAGGTGAACTGCGAGGGGTGTGCCGGCTGTTGCATCGACTGGCGGGCCATCTCGTCCGCGCCGAGCGACCACGAGCGCAGGGGGCCGCGCGAGCCCTTGGACGACGACTACAACCTCGTACCGCTGACTCGCGGAGACGCCCGCGACTTCCTCAATGCGGGGCTGGCCGACGTGCTGACGCCGCGACTCTGGCGCGACGAGTCGGGCGTCGAAATCGACGGCGTGTCGCTGTCGGCCATCGACGACAAGCCCGCGTTCTTTCTCGGACTTCGGAAGTCCCCGAAACCGGTCGCTCTGTTCGACGCGGATTCGACGTGGCTCCCGACGTGCGCCTTCCTCGACCCGACGACGCTCCAGTGTCGGATTCACGACGAGGAGACGTACCCCGCGGAGTGCGCCGACTATCCCGGTCACAATCTCGAACTCGGCCAGGAAACCGAGTGCGAGCGCGTGGAAGCGACGTTCGGCGGGGAGCGACTGGTCGACGACGAACCGCCCGACGACCTCTCGGGATTCCTGTTCGGTCCGCAGGCCATCGGCGAGAAGGTGTTCGTCTTCCCGGACCCCGAGCGACTGGAGGGCGTCGTCGCGCGCGCGGCGGTCGACGAACTCACCGCCGAGGACCGTGCGCTTTTCGCCGCGGCCGCGGTCTCGTCCGCGCCCGGCACGACGACGGTGAACCGCGACCGATTCGAATCCGCGCTCGCGGCGGCCCGCGAGACCGACTCGTGGGTCGGACGGGCCATCGACGACTGGGAAGACCGTGCCGCGGACGTCGGTTCGGCGGCCCCGGACCCGACGCTGGCCGAGCGAGTCGAGGACGACCGCGGCGCACCCGAGACCCCCGGCTGGAACGGGTGAGTTCGCCGTAGCGACCGGGAGTTTACGGCCCCAAAAGTACTCTCTGCTACTCTACGAGTGTCGAGTAGAATCAGTAAATCGCTATTTACCTGACTTGATCTCCTCGAACTTGTCGAGGAGCGCTTCAGTGGAGTCGCCCGAATCGTATTCTACGGAGCCGTGATACGTGGTTCGGTCGTCGTCTTCGCTGACGTCGACAGTGTTGTTCTTGCGTTCACGGCGCTCGTGTTCGTCTTCGTCATAGGCACCCATTGACATGACAACCACACTCATGGGTTGGTCTCGGCCGGTAATGAATGTAACGGATAATCACATTCTTTTCGTTCCTCGAAAACAGGTCAAAATCTACGCGAACACGTTCGGAGTCCGGCCTCTTCCCGACCGTCTCCCCGCAATGCGTCGGGCGCAGGAATGGCCTAAAGCGAGATTCCCTCGCAGTTGACGTTTCGTTTCACCGAGAGTGACCGTTTACGTATCCCCTCGATTGCCTTCGACGTAGCGTCCGAGAGCGTTCGTCCAGCGAACGCGGCCGCGAAATCCCGGCCACAGCGGCACAAGAGGTAAATTCCTCGCGTGACTACACACGACCGTGGCAAGCCCGCTCCGCTTTCGCCGCTCTACGGAGCGGTGGACCGAAGAGAAGATCGAACGCGACCTCTACGAACCGCTCGAAGCCAAGTTCGGTGCGCAACTACTGACGCCCCACTACGTCGGGCCGTCGGGATACGAGACGCGACGCATCGAGATGGGGAACGGCGATCTCGCGCTGTTCCTCTGGAAACCCGACGACGGTGAGGCCTACTGGCTCGGAAACACCGAGACGCCCTCCGCGCTCTGGCGAACCGAGAAGTACACCTTCGAGGAAGTTCCCTACTCGGTCGCTCGGTGGGCCCAGCGCGAACTGCTCGCCGACCTCCGGACCGAAGACGCGTGGCTGGCCGACTACGACCACCTCTCGTGGTTCTTCCTGCCGGTGCTCTTCTCGAAGGACGGCAGACACTCCTCCCGGACGTTCTTCCGGGAACACGCCATGGGCTTCCCGGACGCGACCCGCGACGGCGCGCTCTCGTTCTACGAGGAGTTCCTCCGGTCGGGCGCGCTTGACGAGTACCGCTACGAGATGGCATCGAAACTCGGCACGAGTCCACAGGTCGACCCCGTGCGGATGGCCTCGGCGATGAGCGAGTTCACCGCGGCGAAAATTCTCACCGACGCCGGGTACGACGTGACGCCCGAAATCGAGGTGACGACCGGCCACTCGCTCGACTTCCGGGCGGAACCGCCCGGCGGCGGCGAGTCGCCGCTGGTCGAAGTGACCCGCCCCCGACCGCCGACGAGACGCCACGCCGACACGCCGGTCGCCGCGGTGCGCGAGACGGCCGAGACCAAGACCTCGGGCCAACTGCAGAAGCACGGCGGTGGCGCAGTGCTGTTCGTGGACTGCTCGGGATTCCGCGACGACGAGTGGGCCGCGGTCCGCGGCGAGCAACCCGCCGTGCGACACCGGCCCGCGGTCGTCTTCCGGGCGCGGCCCGACGGCTCTGTCGAGGCCTACCAGAAAGGGTCGCTCCCGCTAGACCTCGGCGGTGCCGTGCAGTGGATTTGACAAAAAACAGGAGTTAGCGAATCCCGAGGTTCAGAAGCTGACTTGGTTCGGGCCGAGCGTTCCGAGCGTCGTCGGGTCGCGGTCGCTGTACCCTTTTCGACCGATGGCTCCACTGCTGACGGCCGAGTAGAGCATCTCTTCCGCTTCGCCGGAGGTTCCGAACGTCTCGGACCCGACGCGCTGGAGTACCTCGCCGAGCGTCTCGGACCCGTTCGGGTGGTCGAGTCGGTAGTCGCCGTAGGAGTCGGCCAGTTGGTTCGTCGTCGCAGGGTAGTCGTGTTGGCGAAGTAGTTCGCTCGCCTGCTTCAGTGACATCGACAGCTTCTACATCAAAGTTAATTATAAACCTTGCTGCGGTAGGTCATTGCAGAATTTAAGGAATCTAAGGGCGGCTTATCCCGCCGATGGTGTCCGTTTCCATAGCGAAGCGTTTTCGGCGACCCACCGCGTTCTGGAGGTATGAGCGTCTTCGCGGACCTTCACGTCCACACGACCAACTCCGACGGCGAAATGACGCTGTCGGAGGTGCCCGCGGCCGCCCGCGACGCGGGCGTCTCGGTCGTGGCCATCACCGACCACGACCGCCTCCACCCGGAACTCCCGACACCAGTCACCGCGTTCGAGGGCGTGACGGTGGTTCACGGCATCGAGTTGCGCGTCGAACCGGAAGACAGCGAGCGCGTGGACCTGCTCGGCTACGGCGTGACCCCGACACCGGACCTCGTGGACGAACTCGACCGCATCCAGACCGATCGGAAGGAGCGCGGTCGGCGGATAATCGAGAACGTCGAGGACCATCTCGGTATCGACCTCGAAATCGAGGCCCGCGAGGGTCTCGGCAGGCCTCACGTCGCCCGCGCCGTCGTGGACTCCCCCGAGAGCGACTACGACGAGGTCGGCGACGTGTTCGACGACCTCATCGGCGACGACGGCCCCTGCTTCGTCGCCCGCGACGTGACCTCGTTCGAGCGCGGCGTGGAACTCCTCTCGGACGCCTGCGGACTCGTCGGACTGGCCCACCCGTACCGCTACGACGACCCCGAGACCGCACTGGAGTTGACGCGCCACCTCGACGCCGTAGAGCGATACTACCCTTACGGGGAGGAGACCGACCCCCGACCCGTCGAACGCGCTATCGTGGACCACGACCTGATTCCGACCGGCGGGAGCGACGCCCACGACGACCAACTCGGCAAGGCAGGTCTGTCGAAACCCGAGTACCGCCACTTCCGGTCGTCGGTCAACCTATAGATTGCTTAAAGACGTACTTTCGTTTCTTTATACTAATTATTTGTTTCTACCGCTGTCCGAGAGTCTTCCGGGGGAATCTGAGAGTGGAGAGCCGACGAATCGGAAACGAACGATGAAACCTAGGCGAGAAAGCAGTGTCGGGAAGAGAACGGGGAGTGGAGTCGAGTGGAGGGTAGCTACTTCGTGAGCCACGGAGTTACCGCACGGCACTGCAACCGCACCGTAACCGCGCCCCGTGCCTCCCCGCTTGCGCACTCGTCCGCGCACCGCAAGCGCGGACGAGTGCGCGGCGCATCCCGTGAACTGTGGCCTTCAGCGCGTTCCGTTGATTGCGACAATCCACGAAATCGGAGTCTGTCACACCCTGCGGTCACGCCTGGCGGACTGGTCCACGAGTCCCGTCCGGTGTGTCGAGTCATCGGTTTACGTAGTAGTGGTCTGCCGTGTTCGCGTCCCGTCGTTCGCTGTCTTCCTCGCCGCCAACTCTTCCCGCCAACTGTCCTACTTCTCGCCAGCCCCGGGTTTCACAGTCGATTTCTCTCCCCGACTGAACAGGTCCGGCGGACCGAACGCAGACGTTAAATTCCGTGACCGAGTAATTCGTGATATGCGGTGTCACTACTGCGACCGCGACGCGTCGTTCGCGCCCGAACTGAACGGCGTCCAAGTCGGCCTCTGCGAGACCCACTTCCGCGAGCAGTTCGAGTATCTCGCGGACACCGAGGCGCTGGCCTACCTCCGACAGGAGTTAGATGTAGACCGGCCGGAGTAGCCACTCCTTCGTTCACTCGCGCTTTCGATTCGAGAGAAAACGCTAGGTCAGGCCCGGCCGGCGTCCACGTCGATGGCGTCGACGGGACACACGTCCACGCAGAGCATGCAGTCGATGCACTGGGCCTCGTTCGCGGGGTCGGCCTTCTTCTCGCTCTCGGGGTGGTCGGGGGTGTCCACCCACTCGAACACGTCCACCGGGCAGTCCTCCAGACACGCGCCGTCGGCGATACAGAGGTCGAAGTCCACCGCGACGTGGGTGCCGTGGATGCCCAGCTTCTCGGGTTCGTCTACGGGACCCCACACGTCGTGGCCCTCGTGGTCGTCTACTTTCTCGCGGTTCTCGTGAAATTGCGGGTCAATTGCCATGGTAGTTCACCTACTCCTACTTGGGCGACTGACCACTTAAAACACGGTCATTCATTTAAACGTACCGACGCGGAGATAGGGTTTAGGCCGGGCTAAAAACGCGTGACGGGCCGGATTTGCGGATTTCGGCCGTTAACTCACTCGAAAGGTTTTAAATAGAGGTAGGGAGCGGTCGTCGGCCTCGTTCCGTGTCGGACTTGCCTCCGCGAGAGTTTTATCAGCGGCCTGCGACGGAACCCCTATGGAGAAGGTCCGCATCGAGAACGTCGAGTCACGAACCGGCCCCGCGGACGTGAAGCGACCGCTCACGCGCGCACTCGGCGCGACCGACCTCTCGCTGAACTACTACGAACTCGCGCCGGGCGACAGTTTCGCGTTCGGCTATCACGCCCACTCGAATCAGGAAGAGGTCTTCTACGTCCAGTCGAGTACCGTGACCTTCGAGACCGACGACGGCGAGGTCGAAGCCACTTCCGGAGAGGTCGTCCGATTCGCTCCCGGC
The DNA here is from genome assembly GCA_005239435.1 of Halorussus salinisoli. Taxonomy (GTDB): domain Archaea; phylum Halobacteriota; class Halobacteria; order Halobacteriales; family Haladaptataceae; genus Halorussus; species Halorussus salinisoli. The sequence goes on from SZNP01000001.1 coordinate 216,766, forward strand.
GACTATCAGCGAGGCGTGAATCGAGGCGACGAGCGCGTCGTCGCGCTCGCACTCGGCGCACCGCAGGACAGCGGCGACCTCGACCTGCGCCGGGACTGTCCGGACTGCGGCGAGCGGACCACGAACACCATCGAGCGCGCCGGGGACGAAACGGGCCTCGTGACGGTCTGCGAGGACTGCGGTGCGGAGACCGGTCGGTTCGACTAGTCGCAATCGCAGTTCGGGTCCGGACCGAACGCGCTCCAGACGACTCCGAGAACCCCGACCGTCAACATCGTCACCAACACCTGCACGACGCCCGCACCCATTCCTCCGGCGACTGCACCGCTCGCCAGCGCGGCCCCGCCGACCGCGCTCCCCCCGACGCAACAGAGACTTGCGAGGCCACCGATTCCGAGTAGACGCCACGGCGCGTCGCCTTCGGCCATGACCGTGAGTTCGCGGGCACTCCCTTTCGCTCTTTCGTCTATAAATTTACAATAATTCCGTTCAGCGAGCGTTTTTACCGGATAGCGAACAACTTCCGGCCGATTCCCGTGTTCGGTCGCCTGTCGTCGCTCGCTCCCGACCGCCTACCTCCCTCGCCCGTCCGGAAGTACTATCTCTATCAGGTGACGGTGTCGTTCGGCTTCTTCTCGCCCATCTTCACCCTCTTCCTGCTCGACCGTGGTCTCGACTACACCGCTATCGCGTCGCTGAGCATGCTCTACTCCGTCCTGACCGTAGTCGGGGAGATCCCGACCGGCTACGTCGGCGACCGACTCGGCCGCCGGACCAGTCTTCTCCTGAGTTCGGGGTTCATGACCGTCTCGATTCTGGGATTCGCGGTCGTCCAGACGTACCTGGGATTGGTCGTGCTGTACGTCCTCTGGACGCTCTCGCTGGTGTTTCGGTCGGGTTCGGGCGACGCGTGGCTCTACGACACCCTCGAAGCCGACCTCGACGCCGACCGGTTCGCCCACGTCCGCGGCCGGGGCCAGTCGGTCCAGCAGACGGTCACCGTCGTCACCATGCTCGTGGGCGGGGTCCTGTTCAGCGTTCGCCCGACGCTCCCGTTCGTCGCCTCCGGAATCCTGAACGGAGCGGGCGTCGTCGTCCTCCTGACGTTCCCGAAGAATCGCCAGTACGCCGACGCTACCGATTCCGCTGACCCCGCCGACTCGGACGAGAGCGACGACACGTTCACCGTCCTCGACGCTCTGCCGGTCCTCCGCGAGCAGTTGGCCCGGCCGTCGCTCCGGTGGTTCGTGGCGTACGCCGCCCTCTTCTTCGGCGTGGTCGAGGCGGTCAACACCTACGTCCAGCCGATCAGCACGCAGACGCTCGGCGTTCCAGTCGCCTCCATGGGTCTGCTCTACGCCGCCTTCACGGGCGTCTCGGCGGTGGCGAGCTACTACACCGGGGCCGTAGAGGCTCGACTCGGTGTCCGGGGTGCAGTCCTCGCGGTCCCTCTCGTCCTCGGCGTCGCACTGGTCGCGCCCCTACTGTGGCCCCTGATCGCGTTCCCGGCGTTCTTCGTCCTGAAGGGGTCGCGCTCGCTCCTCTACCCAATCGTGACCCAGCACGTCAACGGCGAGGTGGAGTCGGTCGGGCGCGCCACGGTCCTGAGCGCGGTGTCGATGGCGTACGCGCTGGTCAAACTACCGCTGTACCTCCTCGGCGGTGTGGTCGCCGACGCCACCTCTGCGGTGGTCGCAGTCGGCGTCCTCGGCGGTGTTTTCCTCGCCGGGATTGCGGCGGTCCGGACCCTCGCGTCGCCGGTCGGCGAGCGCGGCCCGGATTCGACGTCCGGATAGCCGCACCGAGGTGCTACGGGTTTGCCGACGCGCGTAGCTTTTTCCCCGCGGCCGGACACGAACCGGTATGCCAACTCTCCCGAGTCCGGGTCTCGGTACCTCCGGCAACGACGACCCAGACCAGTGCGCCGAGACCGTCCGACGGGCCCTCGAAATCGGGTATCGTCACGTAGACACCGCCCAGATGTACGACAACGAGGCCGCGGTCGGCGACGGAATCGAGGCCAGCGACGTGTCGCGCGAGGAGGTCTTCCTCGCCACGAAGGTCCATCCCTCGAACCTCGCGCCTGAGGACGTGCACGAGACGACCGACGAGAGCCTGGACCGACTCGGCGTCGCTGCGGTGGACCTGCTCTACGTCCACTGGCCCATGCGGGCCTACGACGCCGAGGAGACCCTGCCGGTCTTCGACGAACTCCGCGACGACGGGAAGACCGAGAACGTCGCCGTGAGCAACTTCACGACCGAGTTGCTGGACGAGGCCCGCGAGATTCTCGACACGCCCGTCGCCGCGAATCAGGTCGAGATGCATCCGCTGCTCCCCCAAGACGACCTGCTCGACTACTGCCGGGAGCGCGACATCACGGTGGTCGCCTACGCGCCGTTGATGCAGGGCGAGGCGGGTGACGTGGACGAACTGGCCGAAATCGCCGACGACCACGACACCACGCCGGAAGCCGTCAGTCTGGCGTGGCTTCTCCAGCGAGACGGCGTGGTCCCCATCCCGAAGGCCACGGGCGAGGACCACCTCCGGGCCAACTTCGAGGCTCCGACCCTCTCCGAGGAGGACGTCGCGCGAATCGACGCCATCGAGGAGCGCGAGCGACTGGTGGACCCCGACGACGCGGCGTGGAACTGACGCCGCCGTTGCTTCTTCGGACCGCCTCCGTGGCTCGGCTCGGAGCGGTTCCACTTCGTCGCCGACCTCGATAGCGCCCGACCCGGACGCGAGGTGGATGGCTTCGATTGTTCCGGTTCCGTCCGTAGTCGGGTCTCGGAGTAGCGGGCCCTAAGCTTCTCCCGTCGTCCCCTCGCGTTCGCCGGCCCACTCGAGTACCGGCTTCAATCGCTCGGCGAGTTCGCTGCCGTCGGCGGTCATCTCGTACTCGACGCGGGGTGGAATCTCGTCGTACTGGGTTCGGTCCAGCAGTCTCGCCTCGGCGAGTTCGTCCAGTCGCGCCGACAGCGTGGAGGTGCTGGCGTCGGGTAGCAACTCCTCCAGTTCCCGGAACCGGGTCGGCTCCGTCGCGTTCACGACACAGAGGACCTGCATCGCGTACTTCCGACTCAGGAGGTCCATCACGCCGCCGAGTCGACAGTAGCAGGCGAGTTCGTCGGCCGCGGATTCGAGAGCTTTGGATTCGTCGGTCATGGCTTCGACTCCTCGAAGTTGATCCAATACTTCGGACTCGACAGTATAAGCACTTTGGGTACCAAAGTAATATCGATGCGAGAACGGAACTCCATCGACGACGACTCGAACGACGAACCGAACTCCGAACCAGTCGAGGACCGGCGACTGCCGCCCGAAATCGGCGGAAACCTCAAGTCGCTCCTCGGCACCGACGACCGTCCCGAGACGTTCGGCGAGTGCATCGACGCTCTCGCCGTCACGTTCGGCGACGACTGGCCGCCGGACGTCACCGACCTCTGCCACGACGACGAGGGCCACCACCGCGCCGAGACCGAGACCGACACCTACCGGTTCGTCTGCGTCCTCGACGCCGTGTTGCTCCCGTTCCTGACGGACAGCACGGTCGAGGTGCGCTCCGAAGGCCCGCGGACCGGTACTACCGTCACCTCGCACGTCTCGCAGGCCGGTATCGAGACCGACCCCGAAGACGCCGTGCTGTCGTTCGGAGTCGCGCCGGTCGACCCGAGCGCCGAACCGACGCCGGAACTGACCTACGAGACGATGTGTCCGTACATCCACGCGTTCCCCGACCGAGACGCTTACGAGGGATGGTCCGAGAGCGTCGACGCGCCGACGACGCCACTCCCGCTCTCAGACGGGTTCGCACTGGCGCGGGCGATGGTCCGGGCCTGACTCACCGCAGGTCGCGCCGCGCGGCGTCGAGTCGGTCGCGGACGAACGACGCCATCACGACGCCGAGTTCGTCGGCCGGAACGTCCGCCCGGGCACCGACTTCGCCGACCTTCCGGAGCGGTTTCAGGGTCAGTGCCGCCCGGTAGACGGCCCTCCGGGCGTCGAACCCCGGCGGAAGCGGCCGGACCGACTCGTAGCCCGCTATCAGCGCGCTCCGGAGGTCGCCGTCGGTCTCGGGGGAGTGGGGCTTCTCGAACCAGCCGAGTTCGGCGCGAGCGAGGTCGAACTCGCCGGGCGCGGCCCGGGCGACCTCCCAGTCGAGGACCGACGACACGCCGTCGTCGCCGAACCGCAGGTTGTCGTCCTCGTAATCGCCGTGGACGAGGACCGGGTCGCCCGCGTCCTCGAACGCGGCGGCGTGGTTCCGGACGAACGCCACCACGTCTCCTCCGAGGTCGGCGAAATCCGACCCGGCGAGGCCGTCGCTCCAGTCGGCGACCCACTCGGCGAAGAGGTCGGGCCACGACTCGCGGGCGTCGAGTTCCAGCCGGTCGTCCGCGGGCCGGAGTTCGCCGTGTGCCTCGAACGGGAACGCCTCGTGAACCCGCGCGAGGGTCGTCCCGGCGTCGCGGAGGCGGCGCTCGCGGACCTCGCGCGGTGCGTCCCCGTCGTACTCGCCGCCCGCCGCGAACGACGCGACGTAGCAGTTCTCGCCGTGGACGAGGAGGTCGGGTACCGGGGCCGCACCGCTCTCGGCGACGTGCTCGTGAACCAGCGCATCGCGGTGTAGGCCGGTCGCGTCGTCGCGGGCGAGTTTGCAGACCGCGCGCCGCCCCTCGAACTCGACCTCGTGGACGACGTGGCGGTCGGTCGTCAACAGTTCCTCTCGGACCTCGAAGTCGTTCGTTACCGATGCGAGCGCGTCGCGTACGTCTTCCGGTGTTTCCGTCATGGGTTGTGCGCCGCGTTACGTGCGGCGACCGGTCGTGCTACGGGCCAGTGCCGCGGCTACGACCGAAAGAAGGTGCGCACGCTCCACTTCTCGGGAGCGCGACTTGAACGTTCGGTTACTCGACTGTTCGCCGAGTTTCGCGCTCGGAAGCGACAGGAGTTCCACCTTCGGAAATGTATTTGTTCTCTACACCACTCTCGACGTTGATCTGAGAATTGTATTTGTTTCTCGGTCGGGATTCCATCGCGCTCCTCGCGTTACGACTCCCGGCGTACAGTACTGTGTAGTCCGGTCCTGATTGGTCTGTGAGGGCTGGTGTCGAGAGACACCGACGCCCCGCGAGAAGCGAATCAGACGAGTTTTGTACCCCGAAAGAGACACTCCGAGTCGTGCCGCGGTTCGACTACCCCTGTCCCGACTGCCGGACGACGAGTAGCCTCCACGGCCCCGACTGCGGGTTCGAAGGCGCGTCGTGGTCCGACATCGAGAAGGCCTACACCGACATCGTGGCGGTGCTGTCGGGCAACGCCCTCCCCGAGGACGCGCTCCGGAACGCCGTCCACGGTCGGTGGAGCAACCTCCACAAGGCCGCGCTGGACCGCCTCCAACACGAACAGCGCGTGATGGAGACCGAGAGCGGCCAACTCGAACTGCTGACCGCCGCCGAGTACAAGGAACACGTCACCGACCCGAACGTCGAACCCATCAAGACCGTCGCAGAGAAGGGGTCGGTGCCGGGTGCCCACGACAACGCCGTCTTCGCCATGATCGCGTGGTACGAGATGGTGGGTCTCTCGTGGGAGGAGACTCGCGAGCGCGTCGTGGACTGGCTTCGCAACACTGGAACGTGGACCCGCGGCGGGTTCGAGGAGGCTTCGCCGCAAGAACTCGTGAACAAGAAGCGCCACGTCTACGAGTCGGGCTACGGTTGGAAGGAGAAGGCCGAGGCCGCGAAGGCGGTCATCGACCGGAGTCTGTAATCGAGGAGTCGGTGTCGGTGCCGATTACGGCTTGCGCTACTCGTTTTGGAGAGTCGAAGGAGAAGGTTCCGCAACCGAGTTAGTCGCTCTGAATCCGCGGCGCGAGCATGAAGGTGACGTTACCCTGCCCCTCCGCGATGTCGAAGTGAAGTTTGACGGGGAACTCCTCGCCGAGTTCGACCGTGACCTCGGCGTCGCTCGGGATGGCCTTGTTCATGTCCTTGAGGTAGTCGAGGCTGAACAGCGACCGGGCGGGACCGGCCTGCAGGTCCACGAGGTCCTCGCGGTCGAGTTCGAGGCGCACGTCGTCGGTGTCGCCCTCGGCCTCCACGACGAAGGTCTCCTCGTCGGCGTCGACCGCCAGCGCGATGTGGTCGGACACCATGTCGGCCGCCGTGACCGAGCGGTCGATGTCCTTGCCCTCGACGACGATTTCCGCCGGGAGGTCGAGGTCCGGGATGTCGGGTTCCTGTCGGATAGAGTCGGGGTCGATGAGCGCGAGGGTGTATTCGAGACCGTCGATCTGGATGTGAAGCTTCCGGGTCTCCTCGTCGAGTTCGAGATGAATCGGCTGGTCGCCGGTCGCCATTCCCGCGATATCTTCGAGTCGGTCGAGATTCACGCCGATGATGCCGCCGTCGGCCTCGTAGGACTCGAAGGCGGCCGCGTCGAGTTCGAGGTCCACCATCCCCACGTTGGCGGGGTCTACTGCCCGAATAGCGAGACCGTCCTCTTCGAGGTGGATCTTACACTCGTCCACCAGCACGCCCACGGAGTCGATAGTGTCCTTGAGCGTGTCGGCGCTCACGATAGCCTTAAACATCTTGGCAAGTGGTACGAACCCCCGGCATAAAAAAGACCCGTTCGGGCGCGCACGCGTGAGAGCGTACGCGGAACGAACCATTACTCGGTTCGAGCGAAGGTGGTAAACCACTCGCTCGACTACTACCTCCCAACTAAATGAGCCACAAAGACCACTACTACAACAAGTCGAAGCAGGAGGGCTATCGCTCTCGTGCCGCGTACAAACTCCAGCAACTCGACCGCGAGGAGGACCTGCTCCACGAGGGCAAGACCGTCGTGGACCTCGGAGCGGCCCCCGGCGGGTGGCTACAGGTCGCCGCCGAGGAGGTCGGCGAGACGGGAACCGTAATCGGCGTGGACCTCCAGCGAATCGACTCCATCGACGGCGTGGAGACGGTTCGCGGCGACATGACCGAGGAGTCCACGAAGGAGGAGGTCCGGGAGATTGCGGGCGACGCGGTGGACGTGGTCGTCTCCGACCTGGCCCCGAACATGACCGGCGAGTACAGCGTGGACCACGCCCGGTCGGTCCACCTCGCCCGGCAGGCGTTCGAGACGGCGCTCGACGTACTCGATTCGGGCGGCGACTTCGCGGTGAAGGTGTTCGAGGGCCAGGACCTGGACGAGTTCCGGTCGGACCTCGACGAGGAGTTCCAGTACGTCCGGACGCTCCGTCCCGACGCCTCCCGCGACTCCTCCTCGGAGGTCTACCTCGTCGCCAAGGGCCGGATGACCGCGCCCGTCGAGGAGGGCGACGTCGTGGAAGTCGAAATCGTGGACGAGGGGTCGGAGGGCGACGGCGTGGCCAAGGTCGAGGAGTACACGCTGTTCGTCACCGGTGCCGATCAGGGCGAGACCGTCGAAGTCCAGGTCACCGAGGTCAAACCCCGGTTCGGGTTCGCCGACCCGGTGTAGCCCGAGTCCGTCACCGCGAAATCCAGCAGTACGTCTGAATCCCGCCGAACACGAGCGCGAGTACGCCGTTTTCTATCAACAGGAACAGATGCGCCTGTCCCGGGTCTACTTGCCGGACCACCAGCAGCAGAATCGCGAACACCGTCGCCAGTACGAGGTTGTACTTCGCCAGCGCCGACCAACACGACTGGTCGAGTTCGATGAGACCGTCGCTGCCCATGTCGGTAAATCGAGACGGAGGCGGAAAAGCCGGACGGGTGTCACGAACCGCGGACTCGCCGTGTGTCAGATGCGCGCGCCGACGTCGGCCCACCTGACCAGCCCTCTGAAGAAGATGACGATGCCGACCAGGAACGCGGTCAGCGCCGCGAGCATCGACGTCGAGTCGAGTGACGGACCACCGAGGAAGGGTCCCCGGACCAGCATCCAACCGCCGAACAGGGTCACGGCGAGGCCGAAAGAGGCGGTCAACCCACCGAGTAGCTTTCGCATATTCGTCTGGCTCACTCAACCACACTCAAGAAACGCTTTTGGCCGTTAATTGACCAGTCAGTTACTAGTCTGGTTGTGCGCCTCGTCGAGCCACGTCGGTTCTTCGACTGCCGTCTCGCCCACGTCCGAAACCGTCATCGTGACCGAGATGCGCGACGCGGCGTCGTCGCGGCCGGTCCGTATCGACGCTTCGAACCGATGGACGACGCCCTGCTCGTCCACGAGGATGGTCGCGTTGTAGTCCGTAACGTTCGTCCCGTCGGGCGCGGAGACGTCGCTCCCGTCTGCTCGGAGAACGACGACTGTCGTACCGTCGACGTCGCGGACGCCGGTCGGCGTGAAGTTCGCTCCGACCTGTCCGGCGAACCGGTCGAGATAGGACGCGCCGGAGTACGACGACGGAACGAGTGACGTACCGTCGGACGTGCGCTCGGACGTCTGATACGTCGCGTCACCGTCGGTACCGATTCGGAGGTAGCGTTGCTCGGCGGTCGTGTACAGTTCCATCGCTCGTTTCGTGTCCGAGACGTTCATTCGCACGTTGTCGCGGTTCGGCCCGACCGCCGCTCGTAGGGCGGTCGACCGATTCGACTGCGAACTGCTCTGGTTCACGTCGAGTCCGAGCGCGAAACTACTCCCATTCAGCGCCTCGGTGTGGCTCTCTCCGAGGGCCGAGACGTTCGTTCCGTTCTCGGAGACGCCTGCCGGATAGGAGACGTCTTCGAGCGACTGTTCACCTGCACCACCGTCGCCGGTGAGCGCGCCGGAGCAACCGGCGAGGGCGACGAGACAACTGATCGCGAGTAACTGGAGGGCCTTGCGTCGCATGTGAATCCACGGTACGCGAGGGGGCAGAAAGAGCCACCGGTGTCAGTCGGGTGTGGGTGTCAGTCGGTAGGCGGGTGCGAGTCGCGGGCGTCCGCCGGAGGAATCGGTCTGGGGTCCGCGTCAGTCGGCGGTCCGCGGCGCTGGCGCGGCCGACCCGCGCGACCGGAGATAGCCGACCGCGGCGTAGACGAACGGGGTGTCGACGACCGCGATGAGGAGTTTGAGGACGTACTGGCCGACCACGAGTCCGAGAAGCGCGTTCAGGGCCTGCGGGTCGCCGCCGCGGAGCGCGGGCATGACGGCGAACCCGACGAACACGAAGATGAAGGTGTCGAGGAGTTGGCTCGTCGCCGTCGAACCGACGTTCCGGACCCAGAGGCGCTCGCCGTCGGTCCACTCGCGGATGCGGTGGAAGACCAGCACGTCCCAGTGCTGGCTCACGACGTAGGCCAGCAGGCTGGCGACGACGATGTCGAGACTCGCGCCGAGGACGCGCTCGAACGTCGCGGGGTCGATGGAACCGAACGGCGCGGCGGGCGCGGCGATGGTCGAGTAGACGAGCGCCAGCAGGACAAAGTTCATCGCGAACCCGACGTTGACCATCTTGTGGGCCTCGTCGGGACCGTAGAGTTCGGAGTAGCAGTCCGACGCGAAGAAGGTCAGGGCGTAGGCCAGCGCCGCGCCCGGCATCACCAGCATGTCGCCGGTGAACGGGAGCGAGGCGGGGATGGAGAAGCCCAGTAGCTTCGAGGCGGTCATCTGGGCCGTCACCAGCGCGGTGACGAACAACGCGACCAGCGCGATGCGTCCGGTAGGGAGCGGTGTGGTCTCTCGGTAGTGGTCGGTCATCTTCGAGTCCTCGGTCAGTCGTCTTCGAGTCGGCCGTGTCGCTCGTCGATTTCGTCCAGTACGTCCAGCATCTTTCGCACGGAGGCCCGGATGGCCTCGCTCCGGTTGACGAACTTCCCGTCTTCGCCGACGTGGTCGTCGAGGTCTTCGAGGAGTTCGTCGGGCACTTCCACGCTTATCTTGCTCATACTGGGGTATTATCGCTCGGTGGTTTAAACTGTTCGAGACTCCGACGTGAGCGGCGTCGAGCGCGAGTTCAGAAATATTTAAATTTCTATCGAGATTGTATTTCGTTCTATTAGAACGTTTTAGACACTTCGGTTTGCCATCTGAACGTCTCGCTCTGCGAGCGAACGGTGTCTGCTCGGACGCGACCCCGGTCGAGACGGCGTGTGCGCTAGCTACTGTTCGGTGGGCAGAACGAGTCTTCCGGAGTAGCGCCGAAACCAACGTCGAGAGACCGGCGGGTCGCGCCCTACCGCCGACCGCCGAGCGTCACGAGCCAGAGACCGCCGAGTCCGATCAAGTACGCCACCGAAATCGGGATGGCGAGGAGGAACATCGTGTAGAGGCTCCCGGGCGTGGCCAGCCCTGCGACCGCGAACACCGCGATGGTAACTTCGCGCCAGCGGTCTTTCATCGCGTCGAACGAGACGATACCGCCGCGCTCGAACAGCCACATCGTCAGGGGTATGTCGGCCAACAGGCCAATTCCGGCAGTGGTGAAGAACACCAGCCAGAAGAAGTTGCTGACGCGGTAGGAGATTATCATCTCGGCCCGAACCGCGTCGGCGACCAGCCACGAGATGACGGTCGGCGCGACGACGGTGTAGCCGAGGGCGCTCCCGGCGACCAGACCGACCGCGATGGTGCCCGACCAGAGACCGAACACGTTGCGGCTACCCGACGCGAGTCCGCGCTCCTTCATCGCGGGCCACGCGTAGTAGAGCACGAGCGGCAGGACCGCCACGGCCCCCAGCAGGGTCGCGATCTTGACCTCGAACACCAGCGCCTCGACCGGGTGGAGCGTCACGATGTTCAGCACGGTCTCGCCCGACCCCATCTCGGGCCTGACCTCGGCCGGAAGCCGCGAGAGGAAGTCCTCGCGGATCTTGCCGATGCCGCCGCGGTAGAGGAACGTGAACACGCTAGCGAGGACCGCCATGAACACCGCCACGATGCGGAACATCTTGGACGTGAGACTCTCGAAGATGAACCGGAGGTCGTAGAACCACCCGCCGATGTCGTCCTCGGTGGTCTCGTCCTCGGTGAAGGCGTCGGCCATGCCCGCGGCCGTGCTTTCGAGGACGTTACCCGAGGACTCGGGTTCGTCGGGTTGGCGGGGGAAGGTCGCCTCGTTCAGGTCCTCGTCGTCTTCGCCGGCCTCGGCCGCCGCCTCTGCTCCGGCGGCCCCCGCGGTCTCGGCGGCGTCCCCTTCGGCCTCCTCGTCGTCCTCGGGGTTGAGCTCGTCGTAGCGGTCGAGGATGGCCTGGGCCTTCTCGGGATCGTCGGCGTCCATCGCCTCGCGGGCGTAGCCGACCGCGTCCTCCTCGCTCATGTCGGCGAAGATTTCGGGTGGGGCCGCCCGGACCGCCCCGGCGTCGAGGGTCCCGAGGTCGATGTCGGCGGGAGCGCCCGCCGAGGGTACGCCGACGCCACCCGCGGCCATCGCGGCACTCGCGGCCTCGTTGAGCGCCTGCGTGAGGTAGTAGAGGAACACGGCGACGAACGCGACCAGTGCGACCGCCCCGGACGCGACGAGGACGGCCTCTGCACGCGGGAGACCGAGCGCCTCACCGACCGCCGGAAGTGCGTACTTCGCGGGAAGTTCCGCGTTCACGGACGCGACGCCGACGCGCGTGAAGAAGGTCCTGACGAGCAGGAACGCCAGCACGGGGACGCCGAGCATCCGTATCCAGTTGTCTCGGACCACTCCGGCGAAACTGAGTCGCTCGCTCCCGCGCTTGAGCGTCACGACGATTTTCGTGAGGTAGAGACTGAAGCCGTACAGCAGGATGAGCGGCGTCGCCCACATGATCTGGGTGAACGGGTCGGGCGGCGAGGCGACGGCCCCGAAGAGGAAGATACCCATGACGGCGTAGCGCCACTTGTCGCGGAACGTCTCGTACGGGACGATACCGGTGTAGCCCAGTCCGCTCATCACCAGTGGGAGTTCCGCGGCCAGTCCGAACGACAGCGAGAGGAACGCGATGAACTCGGTCCACTTCACGATGGAGTAGCGCGTCTCGAAGCCCGCGGTGATGGCGTTGTTGGCGAGGAACTTGAACATCAGCGGGAAGAACACGCCGTAACCGTACAGCATGCCGCCGACGAACAGTCCGAGCGCGAGCAGGACGAGAACGGCGATTTTCCACCGAGCGATGGGGGCACCCGGATACCACGACTGCTGGCGGAGCGAGTCCCGAGAGTAGTAGAGCAGTACCGGGAGTGCGATGATGATGCCCGCGACGGCACCGATCTTCGCCTGCAAGAGGATGACGTCGAACGGGGTCACGGCGATGATGGTGACCGACTCGGCCAGCGACGGCGGCATCTGGGCCTTGGTGACGCTCTTGAGGAACGGCCACCCGACGGAGCGAAGCGCGTAGAACGAGGCGACGAAGCCGACGAGGAAGACGACGAAGACCTTCTGGAGGTGGTCTTGCGCCGTCGAGAGCATCGCACCGACGGTTTCGCGGCCGCTGTTGACGGTGCGGGCGGTGTCCTCGTCTACGATACTACTTCCAGTCCCAGACATTCTTTGGGAAGGGTAGCCGTGTCTTAGTTATCAATCTTCTCGTCCTTCCAAGAGAAGAAAGCCTATAATGACAGGACTGCTTAGAGCGACTGAATGGCTGACGAATCGGAGGCGACGGCCAGCAATCTCTCGCCCGCGGAGGACCACGGAACCGCGCCGAGAGAGACGGAAACGCTGAACGATCCGGCGTCGAGGCCGGACGAGCCGCTCGAAGACGAGGAGATGCCGCTGGCCGACCACATCGAGGAGATGATAAAACGGCTGGCTATCATCATCGCCGTCGCGGGTCTCGTCACCGCCGTCGCGCTCCCGTTCTCGGAGCGAGTGATCAACTTCCTCTGGTACAGCATCATCCCGTTCGACCAGTTGGGAGAACAGGCGCGCCCTCGGCTCTACCACCCCTTGGCGCTGGTGCTGACCGAACTGAAGGTCGCTAGCCTCGCCGGAGTCGTCATCGCGCTTCCAGTGTTCGTCTACGAGACGTACCTCTTCATGCGGCCGGGTCTGTACCCGCACGAGCGCCGGTACTACCTCGCGGCGGTGCCGACCAGCCTCGTGCTGGCGGTCGTCGGCGTGAGTTTCGCGTTCTTCCTCGTCCTCCCCGCGGTGTTCACGTACTTTATCACCTACACCAAGGACGCGGCCGTCCTCGCGTTCGGACTGAGCAAGACGTTCAACCTCATCCTGATGCTGATGGGGTATCTGGCGGTCGTGTTCCAGATTCCGCTGTTCATCATGCTCGCCATCATGATGGGCCTGACGACCCGTCGATGGCTCGCGGACCGCCGACTCCTGTTCTGGGGCGGGTTCCTCGGCGTCTCGTTCCTGTTCACGCCGGACCCGACCGGGATGGCACCCATCCTGGTCACGCTGACCATGATCACGCTCTTCGAGTCCACCCTGTTCCTCCTGAAGTGGACGGGGAACTGAGGTCCGTTTTCCCGCCTTCCGATGCACAACGACACGTTTCCCTCGGCGTAATCGGCATATAACTAAGGGGCAAGGATACCAAGAACAGGTAGCGTTCGCGCCTGCCACATAGCTCGCGTGCCAGCAGCTACAACATCGCAGTTCGCGTGCCAGCAAACTGCCACCCTGGGTGCGAACGCCCATGCCACTTTCTACGACCCAACTGGCGAGTGACTACCGTCCTACTCGGCGGTCGGATACTCCGAATCGAACACGTCCTCCACGAGCGGTTCGTCCAGGTCGGTCGACTCGTCCGTCTCGCCCTCGGGACTGACGCTCCCGGTCTGATACCCCTGAAGGTCGAGCGTCACGTGGTCGAATCCGAGGTCTGTCAGTCGCTCGCGGGCGGCCGCCGCGAAGTCGGGATTCAGCGCCGCGTCGAGCTCGTCCTCGCCGACTTCGATGCGGGCGAGCCCGTCGTGGTCTCGGACGCGGAACTGCGAGAACCCCCACTGGCGGAGCAGCGTCTCGGCCTGCTCGACCCGCGAGAGTTTCTCCTCGGTGACTTCGAGTCCGGTGGGAATCCGCGACGAGAGGCAGGCCATCGAGGGCTTGTCGGCCACCGACAGGTCGTAGGCGTCGGCCAGTTCCCGGACTTCCTCCTTGTCGACGTCGTGGGCCAGCAGTGGCGAGTAGGCGTCCAGTTCCTCGACGGCCTGGAGTCCTGGTCGGTGGCCGCCGTCGGCGTCGCTGGCGTTCGTCCCGTCGCAGACGACCGGGAGACCCAACTCCTCGGCGGCCTCGAACATCTTGCCGAGGCGCATCGTCCGGCAGTGGTAACACCGGTCGTCGTCGTTCACCACGAAGTCGGGGTCGTCCAACTCGGAGAACTCCACGATTTCGTGTCGGACGCCGATTTCGTCGGCGACCCGCTTGGCATCGTCCAGCTCCGCCTCCGGCAGGGTCTCGCTCTTGGCGGTGCAGACCACGGCGTCGTCTCCGAGCGCGTCGTGGGCCAGCGCCGCGACGACGCTCGAATCCACTCCGCCCGAGAACGCGACGAGCACTCCCTCGCGCTCGGCGAGGTCCTCGCGGACCGCCTGCGCTTTCTCCTCGATGGTAGCCATGTCTCGGCGGTTGGAGTCGGCGAGAGAAAAGCGCGTTGAACGCGGCGGCGACTCGTGAAAAAAGAGCCCTTTCGACGCACTGAGTAACATCCTGTCCGTGCGCGGCCACGTCCGGCCAAGCCGATCTTGTAGGTGTATCGCTGTCTACAGACGACGAAGCCGAGTGGCTCGGAGTTCGACCTCGAGGCGGTTCACGCCGGACGACCCATCGTCCAGAGGAACGTCGGAGTCTGGCCGTCGCTCCGTGGCTCGAAGAACTCGGTCACGAGGTCGTCGTAGAAGGTCAGTCCGGTCGCGCCGAGGTCTCGGTGGGCGTAGGCCGCCAAGTACAACCTTCCGGCGGTCAGCGACGCCTCCAGTTGGGCCGCGCGATAGCCGCGGTCGCCCAGTCGCTCGACCACCGCGTCGAGGTCGGTCAGGAAGAACGCGCAGAGACCCGCGTCGCCAGCGAGTCGCTGGTCGAGCGCGAGGTGGGCCGCCTCCCGTCGGAAGTCGCCCTCCCGGAGCAGTTCGAGTTCACCCGCTTCGGGGTGGTACTGGTACGCGCCGGGAGCGACTTCCGCCACGTCGTGGACGACGAGGTAGCAGTCGCCGAACTGGAGCGCGGGTCCCTCGGGGTCCCGGAAGTCGGCCGGGAACCCCGAGACGGCGCGGTCCAACACGGTCGATACCTTCCGGAAGTTGAGGGTCTCGCGGTCGTACTCCCGACACGACCCTCGCCGCCGGACGGTCCGGTGGAGCGGCGTCTTCGCCGCGCGGGCGTCGTCCACGGGGTCTAACTCGACTCGCGCTCCGTCGCCCGGCGGCCGAGTCCCCACGCCCGAGTCCTCGGGTCGCTTCTCGCGCCACTCGCGGGCCGCCGCCCCGTCTTCGAGGGCCGACCCGCGGTAGGCGGCCGGAATCAGGTCGTACTGCTTCTCGCGGCGCGAGAGGGGTTTCGTCGCGGGCGAGAGCGGTTCGACTCCGGGCGCGTCGGGAATCGGCTCCTCGGTTCCGATCCCGGTTCCGGTTCTAGTTCCAGTGCCGGTTCCGACCGGGACGAGTTCGAGCGGCGCTTCCCGCTCCACGTCCACGCCGAGCAAGTCTGCGACCTGCCGGTCGGCGAAGCCAGCCACGACACCTGCCGAGAGGTCGAGCGCGTGCGCGACGCCGAGGAGGTTGGCCAGCACCGTCCCGGAGTCCCAGAAGGCGTGGCGGTACGTTCGCTCGCGGTACTTCCACGCGTTTCGCCACCACGTCGAGGTGGCGACGACGGTCAGCGGTGCGTCGGCGACTCGCTCCTCGTCGCCCGTGGCGTCTGCGAGGACTTTCCGGTAGTCGCCCTCCCGAAGCACGTCGAGCGAGAGCGTTCGCGGGTCGAAGTGGTAGACCCCGGCGTCGAGGTCGGGACGGTCGGCGGTTTCGTCGCCGCCGTCTCGTCGCGCCTGGGGCTCGACGCAGTCGCCGGTGACGAGATAGAGGTCGACGTGGTAGAGCGCCCCGGTGCAAGCGGCCGCCCGGAAGAGAATCTCACGCTCCCCTCGCCGGATTTTCTTGGTGACGCCCGCTGCGTAGTAACAGAGTTGGGTCAGGTCACCGAGGTCGGGGGTTCGAGTCTCCCCCGAGTCGGGGTTTCCGCCGGCGATGGCGGCCAACGTGGGACGTTGCGGCGGGCGTACTCGTCTCGGCAGTGCGACTGTCGGCAACTCCTCGTAGATTTTGTACGGCGTGGGCTTGTTCGAGAAGTCCAGACCGAAGTTCGAGTTCCGGAGTCGTTCCGGGGAGTGTTTCGTCTGCTCGTGGTACTCGCGGGCGGAGACGCGCTCGGCCATGCCATCGAATAACGTGGCTGCGGGCAAAAGTTCCCGGTCGAGACGACCACGTGACCCTCCGCGAATATTTTTAAGCACGGGGTCGGTAGTCCACGCCGAATGGAGTTGGAGGCGATACCCGGCGTCGGGTCGAAGACGGCGACGGCGCTCTCGGAACTCGACGACCCCGAGCGTGCGCTTCGAGAGGGTGACGTGGCCGAAATCGCCAGTGCCCCCGGCATCACGGAGGGCCGAGCGGCAGCAATCGCGCGAGGGGCCATCCGAGAGCGCCACGACGACCCGGGCGGCTTTCTGGCGACCGACCGCGCCAAGGAACTCTACCGAGACGCGCTCGACCTGCTGAAGGACCGGACGGTCACGAGCTACGGCGAGAAGCGCCTCGAGATCTTCTATCCGAGCGGGGTCGGCTCTCGCATCGAGGAGGCCCGAGAGTTCGCCGAGCGGGCCACCAACCGCGACTCCGACCCCGAGGTGTTGGACGCCCTCGCCGACGTGGAACCCCTCGCAGAGCCGCGGGACGTGACGGTCCGAGACCGGTGTCTGGCGACCGCCGACGCCGAGCGATACAGCGAGGCCCAGCAGGCGATTCCGGAGTTGAGCGTCGAAGTGGTCGAGGACGCCCGCGACCTCGCGGACCTCGCGCGGGGCTACTCGACCGTGGTCGCGCTCGACGAGGAGTTCGCTGGCGTGGCAGTAGACGGCGACGTGCGGGTCGAACCCGACGCCCTGGAGCGCCCGGCCGAAATCGTCCCCGAGCGGGTGCTGGCCTTCTACGCGGCGAACCGCGAGTGCCTGCAGGCCGCCGCGCGGGTCCACCGGGCCGCGGGCATCGACCCGCCGCTGGACATCGACGCGCTCGAATCGACGCTCGAACGCGTGGACTCCGAGGGAACCGTAGTCGGCGACGACGAGTTGGACCGACTCTCCCGCGCCATCGACGACCTCGACGCCGCGGTCTCGACCGCCGAGAGCGTGGCCAACGACGAACTCCGGAACGCCATCGAGGAACAGGACGTGACCGTCGAGGGGTCGGACCTGCTCTCGCTGGTCGAACAGGGCGCGGGCGTCGATTCGCTGCTCTCGCGCGAACTCGCCGACGAACACGCCGAGGCCATCGAGCAGGCTCGCGAAGAACTGATAGACTCGCTGGACCTGGATTCGGGCGAGGCGGAGGTCGCTCGCCGGGCGTTCCCGGAGGAACCGACCTTCCCGGTCGAGCGCGACGAGGAGGTCGTCTCTCGCCTGCGCGAGGACCTGCAGGCCGCGAAGGACCGCCGGGCGGCCCGCCGGAAACGCGAACTCGCCGCCGACCTCGCCGACCGCCGGGCCGACGCCGAACGACTGGTCCGGACCGCGCTGGAGTTGGACGTGGAGTTGGCCATCGCGCGATTCGCAGAGGACTTCGACTGCGTGATGCCCGAGTTCGCCGACCACGGCTTCGACATCGAGGGCGGACGCTCCCCGCTCCTCGACGTGGACTTCGAGGACGTGGAACCCGTCGATTACGACGTGTCGGGCGTGGCGCTCCTCTCGGGGGTCAACAGCGGCGGGAAGACATCGACGCTGGACCTGGTCGCGCTCGTCACGATTCTGGCCCACATGGGTCTGCCGGTGCCCGCCGAGTCGGTCCGCATCGAGCGATTCGGCGAACTCCACTACCACGCCAAGACCCAGGGGACCCTCGACGCCGGGGCCTTCGAGTCCACCCTCCGGGAGTTCGCCGGTCTCACGTCGGGCGGGGCCGACCGCCTCGTCCTCGTGGACGAACTGGAGAGCATCACCGAACCCGGCGCGAGCGCCAAAATAATCGCGGGCATCCTCGAAGAGTTGCGCGGCAGGGACGTGACCGGCGTGTTCGTCTCTCACCTCGCCGCCGAGATTCGAGAGATGGCCGATTACGACGTTCCGGTGGACGGCATCGAGGCGAAGGGACTGGAGAACGGCGAACTCGTCGTGAACCGCTCGCCAGTGAAGAATCACCTCGCGCGCTCGACGCCCGAACTCATCGTGGAGAAGTTGGCGGGCGATTCGGACGGCGAGTTCTACGATAGACTGCTGAACAAGTTCTAGAACGTTGTACAAGTGTATTATAGAATTTATATTAATTACTTAAGAAACATTTTTATTGCTCCAGATGGGCTGCGGAAGTGGTCGAGAAGCTAGCTACTTCTTGGCCACGGAGTCCCGCACCGCACAGCCACCGCACCCGTACCGCTCCGCACCGGAGCCGTACCGCCCTGCACCGGAACCGTACCGCACCGCAACCACGGGCCTCACATCTTCACCCTCCTGCGTTGCTCGCTACGCTGTGCTACTCGTCCACCGTCAGAGGCACGCTCTGCCGAGCCTGCACTCGCTTCGCTCGCGCAGACACCGGCAGACGAACCGCGTCCGCCGACCAATCACGCCGTCGGCGCGAAGACGCCAGCACGCGCCGGGGCGAAAAAACGAGGCCAGCGCGACGAGTTCGAACACACTGTCAACCGTAGAGGTCACCCGGTTGATAACGGGAAGCCGGAAGCTGACTCCGACCTAGCCACACCCCCTGAATCGGCCTCGTAGACCTCTCTTCGCTTGAATATTTTCGTCTGCCGAAAAGTTAAGTAGCTGGGACAGCGAGGTGAAAGTGATGGCAGACGACCCCGAGGAGGGGATGCTCTCGTGGGACGAGTCCGTGTTCCGGGACGAACACGTCTTCGAAATCGACTACGTTCCAGAGACCTTCGCCCACCGTGAGAGCGAGATGCGGAGCCTGAAGTACGCGCTCCGCCCTGCCGCGCGGGGTTCTCGCCCCCTGAACGTCATCGCCCGCGGCCCGCCGGGGACCGGCAAGACCACGGCGGTCCAGAAGGTGTTCGGGGAGTTGGGTGCCCAGACCGACGTGCGGACCGTCCGCGTCAACTGTCAGGTCGACTCGACGCGCTACTCGGTGTTCTCCCGCGTCTTCGAGGGTATCTTCGAGTACGAACCGCCGTCGTCGGGCATCTCGTTCAAGAAGCTCTTCCGCCAGATCACCGAGAAACTGGTCGAAGAGGACGAGGTGCTCGTCGTCGCGCTGGACGACGTGAACTACCTCTTCTACGAGGGCGAGGCCTCCGACACGCTCTACTCGCTCCTCCGGGCGCACGAGGCCCACTCCGGCGCGAAGATCGGCGTCATCGTGGTCTCCTCGGACCTGAACTTGGACGTAATCGAGGACCTCGACGGCCGCGTCCAGAGTGTCTTCCGGCCCGAGGAGGTCTACTTCCCCGTCTACGACCGCGAGGAAATCGCGGACATCCTCCAGGAGCGCGTGGACCGCGGATTCCACGAGGGAGTCATCTCGACCGAAGTCCTCGACGAGGTGGCCGAGCTCACGGCCGAGAGCGGCGACCTCCGGGTCGGTATCGACCTACTCCGGCGCGCGGGCCTCAACGCCGAGATGCGCGCCAGTCGGACCGTCAACACCGAGGACGTAGAGGCGGCCTACGAGAAGTCGAAGTACGTCCACCTCAGCCATAGTTTGCAGGCGCTCTCGGACAGCGAAATCGAACTGCTCGAAGTCATCGCCCAGCACGACGGCGAGCGCGCTGGCGACGTCTACGACGCCTTCCACGACCAGACCGGCCTGGGCTACACGCGCTACTCCGAGATAATCAACAAACTCGACCAACTCGACATCATCGACGCGACTTACACCAACGTCGAGGGCCGCGGGCGCTCGCGGCAACTCTCCTTGCGGTACGAACCCGAGGCCGTGCTGAATCGGCTAGAAGGGAGCTAGGCCGGAGCTTCGGCCCGACTCAGACTCGCTGGCCGAGGACCTGCGTCAACTCCGAGAGCGTCCCGCTGGTCTCGAAGTTGGAGACGACGGTCTCTCCGCCCTCAGAGACGTTGGCGAGCGATAGGTCGAAGCGAGCGTTCTGGACTGCCTCGCTCGTGTTGGCGACGGTGACGCCCGAGTCGGCCGCGGCCGACCGAATCGCCGAGAGACTCAGCGACCCCTCGCTGGCCAACTCGCGGAGTTGCGAGGCGAACTCGACGTGGGCCGCGGGTATCGTCTCCGGCGGCCGGAGGGTCGTCGTCATCTCCTCGAAGTCGAACGACCGGCCCGAGACGGTCGCGCTCCCGCCGGGCGAACTGATGGCGACCGCCGCGTCTTCGCGCTGCATCACCACGTCGTTGGCGGTGAACTCGGCGTCGCCGCGCTGGATGGTCAGTCGACTCCACTCCGAGGGTCCGAGTGCGGCGGCCTCCGACAGCGACGCGCCGTCCTGCACCAGTTCCTGACTCCCCTCCGGAACGACACTATCGACGGTTCCGGTGGCCGTTATCTGGTCGGCCACGAGTTGGCCGTCGGCTTCCACCGACTCGACGAACAGGCGAACCGGCGCGTCCGGACTCACGTCCGCTTCCGCGAGCGCGGTCAGGAGCGGCGATAGCGACTCGTTTCCGACGGACTCCACCATCCCCGAGCGAACGGCGGCGTAGGTCTCGGCGTCCACGTCGTCGGCGGCCACGTACGCCTGCCCGATCGACAGCGAGCGACTCGCGTCTTCCATCGACCAGTCGCTCACCTGGAATCGCATGGTGCCCTCTTCGAACGCGAAGGTGGCTTGGCCGATGGAGGCGGTGACGCTGCCGAGATTCACGGACACGTCTTCTACCTGTAACGGTTCGGTCTCTTGTGCGGATGCGTCGGCCGCCACGCCCGTGACCCCTCCGAGCGAGAACGCCGCGGTTGCGAGCATCGCGCCGAATTGACGCCGTTTCATGTCTCTCACGCCGGAGTGCTATTCCGGTCACTAAAATAAATTAGCTATACTGTTTGAACCGTTCGGCGGAATAAGCCGCTTTTTCCGCGTCGATAATCCGCGTGACTCTAGACCACGCTCCGGTCTCGACGATTTTCGGGAATGCTGGCGCACTCGGTCGATAACCGGCTGTTACAGTAAGCCGTCTGTCGTTAGGCAGGCCGTGAGTTGCTCCGGCACGCGACGTGACTCGTCGAACGTGACCGAAACGCGAGTCGGCGCTCCTTGGTTCGGGACGCTCGGTCGTTCGCGGTCTCAGTCGTCGGACGCCGATTCGCCTTCTATCGGGTCGTCCCGGCGCTCGCCGGTCTGGAGGACGAAGGTGCGCTCGGGCGGCGGTGCGGCCCGGAGTTCGACGGTCTTGGCGAGGTAGTAGTACTTCCGATTACCGCGCTCGTAGTAGGCGACCAGACCCGCGTCCTCCATCTTCGAGAGGTGGTGGACCGCGCTTTTACCGTCCATGCCGACTGTCTCGGCGAGTTGAGTGACGTACTGGGGTTCGCGCGAGAGTTCTCGGATAATCTCGATGCGCGCTTTGCTCCCGAGGAGTTCGATGAGCGACACGATAGGGCGAGTACGACCTCTCGAACAAAAAGCGAACGGGCGGTCTCACGGTCGCGTAGCCGGGTCATATTAGACGCGTCGAACCGTACACCGACGACATGGGGGACCGGGTCAACTTGCCCGACGACAGAGACAGACAACGAACCACCGTGACCGACGGCTTCTTCGAGCGCGAAATTCACCTCTCTCGACAGGCCACCGCCACGTTCCTCCGGGACCTGGCCGACCAGATCGAGAACGACACCAGCCTCACGCTCTCCTCGCAGGAGTGGGAGATTCCCTTCGAGTACCGCGAACCCGTCGAGGTCGAAGTCGAGTTCGCTGGCGGGCGCGAGGCCGAGCTGGAGGTCGAGTTCGAGTTCACGGAACCCCGCGGCGGTGACGAACTCAGCGTGGAGTGACGGCGAAGCGTTCGGACGAGTCCGACAGACCCGTCCAGTTCGGTCGGTAGCTACGCCGAAGAAGAATTCGAGGCAGTCGACTACGGTGTTCGAGACAGTCAGTTACGAGTGTTCGTCGCAATCGAGTAGCTACTTCCTGGGCCCCGGAGTCCCGCTCCGCCCCGCACCGCAACCGCGGGCCTCACGCCTCCCCTCCTGCGTTGCTCGCGCGCGCCGAGGTGATGATATAAACTGGTTCTGAGGCGACGTTTCACTCGTACCGGAGGGCGTCGATGGGGTCGGTCTTCGCGGCGCTCCACGCCGGGTAGAGGCCCGCGACGACGCCGACGAGGATACCCACGACGACCGCGATGGCGAACCACTCGAAGGGCAGGACGAGGCTCAGGCCGATGTACTGGGCGGCCGCGTAAGCCCCGCCGATTCCGGCCGGGATGCCCAGAATCGCGCCGAAGGCTCCGAGCAGGACCGCCTCCAGCAGGAACAACTGAAGCACGTCGCGGTTCTGTGCGCCGACGGCTTTCATGATGCCGATTTCCTTGGTGCGCTCGGTGACCGAGACCAACATGATGTTGGCGATGCCGATGGACCCGACGACGAGCGAGATGACCGCGATGCCGGTCACGAAGTTGGTGAGGGTGTTCAGCAGTTCCTTGAGTTGGTCCACGAGGTCCTGGTCGGTCTCGACCGAGAAGGCGTAACTCTCGGGGACGAGTCGGGCCGCGTCCGACCGATTCGTGAGATACGCCTCCACCTCGGTCTTGGCGTCGGGCACCGCGGCGAAGTCCTCGGCCACGACCGTGACGGTCGGGTAGACGCGTTGGCTCTCGCCGGTCGTCGGACTCTCGATGGTCGTCCGATAGAACGGGTCGGTCGGGACGAAGACGAGGGGTTCGGACCCACCGCCGAGTCCCTCGAAGGCCCCGCCGGACGCCGAGGCGTTGAGCAGGCCGACGACCTCGGCTTCGACCGACTCCCCGGACGCGAGTCGGAGCGTGACGTTCCCGCCGACCGAGAGCGCCGGGTCGAACAACTGGGCGGCCTGCTCGTTCAGTACGACCTCACGCCGGCCCTCCCGGAAGGACCGACCCGTCGAGAACTCGCCCGACTCGAAGTTGGACGGCGAGGTGGCGACGACCTGTCGCTGGGCGACCGTCTCGCCGCCCGCCGAGATGGCCGCGGTGGGTACCACCCCCCGCGGAACGACCGACTCGACCCCCGAGAGATTCCGGAGTCGGTCCAAGTCGTGAGTCGTGAACACCGGTTGCGCGCCCGCGCCCGGCCCGCCGTTCTCGCCCTCGGGTCCGGCCCAGACGTAGACGTTAGGCGTACGGTCGGCACCGACCTGTCCGAGTACGTCGGCCCGGAGGCTGGCTCCGAGCGTGACGAACGTGATGACGGCCGCGACGCCGATGACGACTCCGAGCGTCGTCAGCGCCGAGCGAAGTTTGTGGCCCCAGATAGAGCGCAGGCTGAGGCGCAGGCTCTCTGCGAACTCCATCAGGGTAGGTCGGTCTCGACGCGCCGCGGCGACTCTATCTCCTCTATCTTCTCGACGGTGCCGTCGAGGACGTGAATCACGCGCTGGGCGTGTTCCGCGATGGGACGCTCGTGGGTCACCATCAGAATCGTGTTGCCCTCGTCGTGGAGTCGCTGGAACAGGCCCATGATCTGCTCGCCCGTCTCCTGGTCGAGATTACCAGTCGGCTCGTCGGCCAGGATGATGGCGGGGTCGGCCGCCAGCGCGCGGGCGATGGCGACTCGCTGGCGCTGGCCGCCCGAGAGTTCGTTCGGCCGGTGGTCGCCGCGGTCACCGAGGCCGACCTGCGAGAGAAGGTCTTCGGCGCGGTCGATGCGCTCGCTCTTGCTCACTCCCTGAAAGACCAGCGGGAGCGCGACGTTCTCGGCCGCGGTGAGTTTCGGCATGAGGTTGAACGTCTGGAAGACGAATCCGATCTCCTCGCCGCGGGCCGTCGTGCGCTCGCGCTGGGAGATGGACGACACCTCGCGGCCGTTGACCCACACCTCGCCCTCGGTGGGCGTGTCGAGGCAACCGATGAGGTTCAGCAGCGTACTCTTTCCGGAACCGCTCGGACCCATCACCGCGGTGTACGATCCTCGCGGGATGGAGAGGTCTACCCCGTCGAGGGCGTGGACGGGTTCGCCGAGGTAGTAGGTCTTCCGCACGTCTCGGAGTGCCACGGCCTCGTCCTCCTTCGAATCTCCCTGTCCGGTCCCCGCGTCGGACTCGGTGTCCGAGTCGCTGGCAGCCATTGTCTCGAGTGATACGGGAGCGAGTGGCAAAACACTAGCGCCCGTTCCGGGGGAAACGTCCCGTTGCCGTCGTTCGACCAGACTTTTCACGCCGGAAATCCGAAGTAGCGGTATGAAGACGACCGACGGAAGCGAGGCCGAAAAGCGAGCGGCGGGCGAGAGCGCGGCCGAGGCGGTCGAAGACGGCACGGTGGTCGGTCTCGGCACCGGTTCGACCGCGGCCCACGCGATTCGGGCAATCGGTCGGAAGGTCGATAGCGGTCTCGACGTACGCGGGATTCCGACCTCGTTCCAGTCGCGGGAACTCGCCAGAGAGGCCGCGATTCCCCTCACGAGTCTGGACGAAGCGGACGCGGTCCACCTCGCCATCGACGGGGCCGACCAGTTCTCCGGCCCGCATCTGGTGAAGGGCGGCGGCGCGGCCCACGCCCGAGAGAAGATAGTGGACGCGGCCGCGAACCGCCTGCTCGTGGTCGCCGACCCGAGCAAGGCCGTGGGACAACTCGACCACTCGATTCCGGTCGAGGTCCTGCCGGACGCCAGGACGACCGTGGCCGACGACGTGCGGGCGCTGGGCGGGTCGCCCACCCTCCGGTCGGCCGAGCGCAAGGACGGTCCCGTCGTGACCGACAACGGCAACCTCGTGCTAGATTGCGACTTCGGCGACATCGCCAACCCCGCGCAACTCGCCGTCGACCTCTCCGAACTTCCCGGTGCGGTCGAACACGGCCTCTTCGTCGGGATGGCCGACGAAATCCACGTCGGTACCGACGACGGAGTTACCGTCGAGCGATTCTGAACTCCGCAGAAATCCCGGTCGCGTGACCGCGACCGGGCGGGGCTTTCTAAACTAATACTGTTTCTACCGGTTCTGCAGTGTGTAGCGAGTGGGCGGTGACTCTCGAAAGACGCTCACCCTCACTCCGATTTTCCCGACTCCGACGTCTACCGGGCCGACGATACCGAACGGAAACGTGAACATCGTCTAAACAAATACGTGGTAGTCTCAAACATAGCTATAAAATGCTATATCGCCGCGGAGAGAACGAGCCACCGGCTACGTCGGTGAGTACGCGATAAAAGGAACGGAATGGTTCTCAGTTTAAAGGTCGCGGGGCTGGACGGTCTTTCGGTCGTTGGCCTCGGCGCGGCGGGCCGCCTCGTCGAGGAGTTCGTCGACGCGCTCGTCGAGGGCGTCGTAGAAGTCCGACGCCACGTTCTTGTTGTCCAGTGCGTCCTTGACAGCGGCTTTGACGATGAGGTCTGCCATACGACCCTTTCTTTCCTGCCACCCCTAATAAAGCTTCCCAAATTTATGCACGAACGGGCCCGTGTCGGTCAGTTCCCGGTTATCTATCATGGGTGCCAAAAAGTATAAATACAAGGCGGTTGTGTAGCCGCCGCTCGACGGGGTCGGTGGATAGGAGTACGTAGAGCGCCCAGAGTCGGACATGCGTGAACTACTCGAAGCGGTCGCCGCCGGAGACGTGAGTCCGACGGAGGCCGAGGCTCGACTCGCGGGGTACGCGACCGGTGACGCTGGACGGTTCGATGCGGCCAGAGAGACCCGGAGAGGCGTTCCCGAGGCGATTCTGGGCGACGGCAAGACGCCCGAGGAGGTGGCGTCGCTGGCCGACACCGCGGTCGAGACCACCGGCCGTGCCATCGTCACCCGCACCGACGACGACCAGCGCCGCGCCGTCCGCCAGCGACTGGCCGACGACCATCCCGACGCCGAGGTGTCGGTCCACGACCGGGCGCGCGTCGTCGTCGCCCGCGCCGCGGGGTTCGAGCCGCCGGACCTCGACGCGACCGTCGGCGTCGTCACGGCCGGAACGAGCGACGCGGTTCCGGCGGGCGAGGCCGCGGTCCTCGCGGAGGAGATGGGCGCGACCGTTGAGCGAATCAAGGACGTGGGAGTCGCGGCGCTGACCCGCATCGTAGACCAACTCGACAGTCTCCGAGACGCCGACGTGCTGGTCGTCGCCGCGGGACGAGAGGGCGCGCTCCCGACCGTGGTCGCTGGACTCGTGAACACTCCGGTCATCGGTCTGCCGGTCTCGACCGGCTACGGCTACGGCGGGGAGGGCGAGGCCGCGCTGGCCGGGATGCTCCAGTCCTGCTCGGTGCTGTCGGTCGTGAACGTGGACGCGGGGTTCGTCGCGGGCGCACAGGCGGGACTCGTCGCCAGGGCCATCGACGGCGGGACGAACGACGGAAGTCCGTCCGAGTAGAGCCGACCGAACCCGTCTTTCCGAGACGCGAGGGTCGGTTCCGACTGGCGGAGTTCGTCGGGACCTCCGTCGCGCTGGTCCGATTATCGAAAACGTTCTTTGCGTTTCCAAAAAAGAGACTCACAACCGGGAAGCATTTTTGGTGTTGTAGAACAAAGATTTGGACACTGGCAGTGACCCTGCCAGATGAAACCCAATGCCAAAGTGTGACCACTGCGGCGCGCACGTCTCCGAACGATTCGCACGAGTATTCGCCGACGAAGACGGCCGCGTCCACGCATGCGTGTCGTGTTCGGCGAACGCCGGAATCGCGGAAGTCGCGCGCCAACGCGCCAGAGAGGCACGAGTATAGCCCGCCGAACGCGCGGGAACCAAAAAGATAAGAACCACCACGCGAAGCCTGTAAGGCGTGTCGGTCCACTGGGTCTACATTATCGAGTGCGACGACGGCAGTTTGTACACGGGCTACACCACCGACGTAGAGCGGCGCGTCCGCGAACACGACCGCGGCGAGGGCGCGAAGTACACCCGGGGCCGGACGCCGGTCGAACTCGTCTACACCGAGCAGTTCGAGTCGAAGTCGGCGGCGATGTCCCGCGAGTACGAACTCAAGCAACTGTCGCGGGCCGAGAAAGAGCGGTTGGTCGAAGGCGGCGAAGCGTAAGTCACTCCGTCGTGACGGCTATTCCGTTCGCTTCGGCGGGTCACCCTCCGGGACCGACGTCGGAAGGCCGACGAGTTCCGCACTGCGCTCCCAGAGCCGGGTCCGCAACTCCTCGTCCGTCGCGGCCGCGGCGGGCGAGACCTGCTCGCGCCGGTCGAAGTACGCCCCGGACGCGTCGGACACCTCGTCGCTGGCCGCCAGATAGACCAGCGCGTCGGCCGCTCCTTCGACGCTCTCGAAGGGTCCGACGGGCGCGACGCTGGCGACCAGTGCCGCCGCGCTCGTGAACAGTCGCGAGAACCCCGTCGCGTTCCGGACGAGTCGAGTGTTCGGAATCCACCCGGGGTGAAAGCAGTTCGCGGTCACGCCGGACCCGGCGAGTCGGTCGGCCAGTTCGACGGTGAACAGTACGTTCGCCAGTTTCGAGTCGGCGTAGGCGTCGAGTCCGTCGAACTCCTCGCCGCGGACGACCGCGCCGAGGTCCGACAGCGACCCGTTCTCGTGGAGCGCGCTCGTCGTAGTGACCACTCGCGCGGGCGCGCTCGCTCGCAACCGCGATGCGAGGAGATTCGTGAGCAGAAACGGCGCGAGGTGGTTGACGGCGAACGTGAGTTCGACGCCGTCCTCCGTCGTCCGTCGTTCGCTCTGTGAGGTTCCGGCGTTGTTCACCAGCACGTCGAGGCGGTCGAAGTCGGCCCGAACCTCGCGGGCCAGTCCCCGCACCACGTCGAAGTCCGCGAAATCGGCCCGGTAGAACTCGCCGTCGCTCTCGGGGTGTGCCGCCCGCACTCCTCTCAGGACCTCCTCGCCGGCTTCGCGGTCCCGACCCGTGACGAGGACGGTCGCACCGCGTTCGGCCAGTCGTCGGGCGGCCTCGCGGCCGATACCGCTCGTTCCGCCGGTGAGGAGAACGACCCGGTTCACGCTCAGTCGTCCGCGTCGGCGTCGGCCTGCTGGCCGTCTGCTTCGGCGGTCTGTCCCTCGTCCACTCCGGCGTCCGGCGCGGTCACGTCGGGAGTGATGAAGGCGTACTCGACGGCCTGTTGGCCGAGCGTTCGGACGCGCTCCTCGATGTCCTCGTCCACGAACTCGCCGTCCTCGATTTTGTTCCGGGCGTTCCGAATGCCGACCTGATGTGGCAGGACCCACGCGTGGACGCCGCGGGCGGTCACGCGCATGTGGTCGAGCGTGCTGGCGAACGACCCGCCGCCAGCGGCCGTCAGCAGGCCGACCGTGGTGTCCTCGTACTCGTCGAACTTGCAGTAGTCGTGGACGTTGCGGAACGCTGCCGAGTACGACCCGTGGTAGACCGGACTCCCCCAGATTACCGAGTCGGCCGCCCGAATCTTGCGCTTGAGTTCGGTCGCTTCCGGCGGTTCGTCCTCGTCGGGGTCGAAGACGGGTAGGTCGTACTCGCGGACGTCGAGCAGTTCGGTCTCGGCACCGTGCTCCTCGGCCGCGGCGAGGACGTGCTTCAGGGCCGCACGGGTGTAACTTCCGTCGCGCATACTTCCGGCGAGTGCGACGACGACGGGGGTTCGACTCATCTCGACCGAAGGTAGAGGCTCGAAAAGGAAAACAGTTTCCGGAACCTAATTCCTGTAAAAATACGGAGGGGTGAACGACGAACGTTCGGTGCCGAAACGCCCGGTACCGAGACACTCAGCGTCGCTTCGTCGTCACCGGCACGTCGCCCTTCGGCTGGAGCGTGACCGACGCAGAGAGTTCGAGGTCGCCGTACTCCCGCTCTATCGTCCAATCGCGCGCCATCGTCGCCAACACGAGTTGGGCCTCTGTCGTGGCGAACTGCTGGCCGATGCATCGCCGCGGCCCGCCGCCGAACGGAAAGTAGGCGTACTCGGGTCGGTCGCGGTCGTCTTCGAGGAATCGCTCGGGCCGGAACTCGTCGGGATCGTCCCAAAATCTGTCGTCGCGGTGGAGCACCCACGTCGGCAGGACGAGCAGGGAGCCTTCGGGAATCTCGTACCCGCCGATTCGGACGTCTTCGACGGGTTCGCGCCGAATTTCATGGGCGGGCGGGTAGAGACGCATCGCCTCCTTCACGACTGCCTCGACGTACTTGAACTCGAACACGTCCTCGATAGTCGGCCGGTCGTCCACGACTTCGGCGAGTTCCTCGTGGAGGCGGGCCTCGACGCGGGGACTGCGCGAAAGCAGGTCCCAGACGTACGTCAGAGTGAGGGCGGTCGTCTCGTGGCCCGCGAACAGGAAGGTGAGCATCTCGTCTCGAATCTGTTCGTCGCTCATCTCCGCGTCCGAATCGAGCAACATCACCAGCAGGTCGTCGCGGTCGGTGTCGGAACTCCGGCGGTCGTCGAGGATGTCGTAGACCTGGGCTTCGAGGTGGTCGAGCGCGGCGTCGGCCTGCCGGAGGAAGGGGACCGGTGCCCAGTCGGGCGCGAAGAAGGTTATCGGCTGGTTTCGGGGCTTCAGGGGTTCCTGCATGGCCTCGACCGCGTCGTAGATGCCCCGCGCTTCGAGGTCGATAGCCTCGCCGAACATCGCCTCGACCAGAATCTGGAGCGTCGTGCGCATCATCTCCGAGCGCAGGTTCACCGTCCCGCCGTCGCGCCAGCGGTCGGTGGTGTCCTCGGTTCGCGAGACCATTACGTCGGCGTACCGCCGGATGTGACTCACGTAGAACGCCGGTTGAATGGCCTCGCGCTGTCGCTCCCACAACTCCCCGTCGCTGGTGACGAGACCGTCGCCGAGGAACTCCTCGAGTTGCTCGTTGCCGCCGCTGTGCTTCGGGAAGTTCTCGCGGTCCTCCAGCACGCGCTTCACGTCGCCGGGGTCGGTCAGCATGTAGGCGTCCCAGCCGAGTATCTCGTAGTTGACGACCCGGCCGTACCTCTCGGCGCAACGCTCCCGGAAGTCGCAGGGGTCGCGCGCCCACTGGTGAGTGTTACCCAACAGTGGCAGGCCGCGCGGTCCCGGCGGAGTCTGTGCCGTCGTCACGTCTAGACGTAGGGGACAGTCGGCCCTGACTCTACTGCCGCGAATACACGGTTTCTTTATAAGGGGACGTCCACGACCGCTTCGCCGCTACGGGACCGACGGAACAGTCACCAGAAACGAACGTTCGACGTCGGCCGACCGCTTCGTGTGAGACGACCACGCGGTGGTTTTTTCGGCAGGGGTAGCGACGTTGGAGACATGGAGACGCCGATTTCGTTCGGAACCGACGGCTGGCGAGCGACGCTAGACGAGTTCACCGCACCTCGCGTCCGGATGGTCGGGCAGGCGGTCGTCGACTACCTCCGCGAGGTCGAGGGCCGCGAGGAGGGAACCGTCGCGGTCGGCTACGACGCCCGCGAGACCTCGCGCGGATTCGCCGAGGAACTCTGCCGAGTGCTGGCGGCCAACGGCTTCGACGCCCTGATTCCGCCGCGGGACTGCCCGACGCCGCTGGCGGTCTGGACCATCGCGGACCGGGACCTCGCTGGCGCGCTGGTCGTGTCGGCCAGTCACAACCCGCCGAACTACAACGGCGTGAAGTTCTTCCCCCACGACGCCGCGCCCGCCCTGCCCGAAGTCACCGACGAGATTATGGCTCGCGTCGCCGAACCGCGCGCGCTTCCCGACGACGAGCAGGGAAGCGTCCGCGAGGAGGACTTCCTCGAACCCTACGCGGAACACGCCTTCGACCTGCTCGGACTCGACGCCGAGGGGTCGGCCGAGTCGAATCTCGACGGACTCGAAGTCGTCTACGACGCGATGCACGGGTCGGGCCGCGGCTTCACCGACGAACTCCTCGAACGCGCCGGCGCCACGGTCCACCGTCGCCGATGCGAGCGGGACGCCGAGTTCGGCGGGACGAATCCGGAACCCAGTGCCGAGAACCTGCGAGGCCTGGTCGAGGAGGTACGCGAGAAGGACGCCGACCTCGGCATCGCCAACGACGGCGATTCGGACCGAATCGCCGTCGTCACGCCCGAACGGGGCTTCTTGGACGAGAACCTCTTCTTCGCCGCGACGTACGACTACCTGCTCGAAACCGATTCGGGTCCTGCCGTCCGGACCGTCTCGACCACCTTCCTCGTGGACCGGGTGGCCGAGTCCCACGGCGAAGACGTCGTGGAGACCGCGGTCGGCTACAAGTGGGTCGCCGAGGCCATGAAGGACCACGACGCCCTCATCGGCGGCGAGGAATCGGGCGGGTTCTCGATTCGGGGTCACGTCCGCGAGAAGGACGGCGTGCTGATGGCCCTGCTCGCCGGAGCGGTCGAGGCCGACCGGTCCTACGACGAGCGCGTGGACGACCTCCTCTCGGAGTTCGGTGAGATTCACCAGAGCAAGGTCAGCGTGGACTGTCCCGACGACCGGAAGCAGGAGGTGCTGTCGGCCCTCGAAGCCGAACTCCCCGACGAAGTGGCGGGCGAGCGCGTCGAGGGGGTCAACGACACCGACGGGTTCAAGATTCTGCTCGAAGACGGGTCGTGGCTGCTGGTCCGACCGAGCGGGACCGAACCGAAGATGCGGATCTATGCCGAGGCCGCGAGCGAGGGGCGCGTCGAGGCGCTGTTGGACGCGGGCCGCGAACTGGTGGAACCGCTGGTCTAACACCTCTCGATGCGAAAGTAGGTCCGACCCTCTCACGTCTGTTTGGACGTTCGTAGATCGTCGAGCGGAAATCGAAACGCGGTACCTACTCCGTCTCCCCGAAGTCCAGCATCCCGCCGGGATTCGCGTAGTAGAGGTAGGCCAGTCCGAGTCCGAGCGCCACGGCCACGAGTCCGAGCAGGTCGCTGACTCCGACCGCGAATCCGTCCGAGAGCGTGACGTAGGCCATCACGAGCGCGAATCCGGTCCAGATGACGGCGACCCGTCGGCGTCGTTGCTCGTCCATGTCGGTGAGAGAGACGTCGGGGCAGTTGGCTCTGTTGGACTCGTCGGAGTCTCGGTGAGTCGTCGCCGTCGCGTCAGTCCTCGGTCGCGTCGTAGCACCCGCGAAGTCGGTCGTCGTCGCCCTCGACCCGCGATATCTCGAAGCCGAGCGACTCGTAGAAGGGCCGCACGCTCGGGTCGAATTCGGCCGTCAGCGGGGCGTGGCGCTCGGTCGCGGCGCGGACCAGCGCGGACCCGACCCCTTGCCCGCGGCGCGCGCGCCGGACCGCCACGGCATCGACGTGGCCGCCGCGCTCGCGGGGAGCGAGGACGAGCGCGCCCAGAATCGGCGCGTCGTCGCTGGTCCCGCCATCGTCACCGACCCCGCCTCCCTCGCTCGCCACCAGCACGTCCCCGGCGTCGATGCGCTCGCCGAGGTCGTCCCGAACTCGGAGCATCGCGGCGTCGAGGACCCGCCGCACGTCGAGTCGGTCGTCTGCGGTGGCCTCGCGGACGGTGACGCTCATGGTCGCCCGTCAGTCTCGCTCGTCGGCGAGCATCCGGTCTATCATCGCCAGCACGTCGTCCACCGAGGGCCGGTCGCCCGGGCTATCGCCGCGGTGGACGGCGAACAGTCGGAGCTCGCCGTGGCGGGCGTCCAGCACCGCGACCTCCGGCAGTCGACCCACGAGGTCGAGGCGTTCGCCGAGTTTGCCCAATCGCGTGGGCTGGCCGTACTGCTCGGCGACCTGCTTGTCCTCGTCGGCCACCAGCGGGAAGGGCAAGTGGTACTTCTTCTGCCACTTCTCGGCCTTCTCCTCCGACTCCGGCAGGACCGAGACGACGGTGGCGTCCCGGTCGCGGAACTCGCCGTAGCGGTCGGCGACCGCTTGGACCTGTTGGCGCGATTTGCGGCAGTAGTAGTCGCGCTGGAAGAACAGGACGAGCGCGTCGGTTCCGGAGTCGTCGGCGAGCGCCGACAGCGCGAGGGGGTCCGGTCCGGCCCCGGCGTTGGGCAACTCGAAGTCGAGGTCCGAGACGCCCAACGACTTTCGCTCGCGGTCCAACTGCGTCAGGGGACCGGCCTCGGTCTCGTCCTCCGGGCCATTCCCGCCCTTGATGAGTCGCAGGACTTTCACGTGGTCGGTCTCGACCGGTTGGTCCTCCGGCACGGGACGGCCGTCTACCATCACCGAGACCTCGTGGGGACTGAGGTCCACCTCGGCCAGCAGGTCGGCGTAGGTCGCGTCCTCGATTTCGAAGTCGCGGCTCCCCTCGCCGACGACTTCGACGGTCACGTTCATTGCCCGTATTTTCGGGCCGTGGGCCGTAAGCGTGTCGGGGGCGCTCCGCTCCCGACGACCTCGCGCGGTTGGCGCGGCGCGTGTGCGCCGCGCCGGGGTCTCGAACTTCATCTGGAGAAACTTATAAATTTCCTATACCTGACAATATACTTCCTTTAGATAAATATATAATGCCCAAACGCTCCTGGACATTTACCCGGCCCAAAACTGAAAATTAAGTTACAGCATCCGATTCCAGTAGCATCTGCTACAGAAATATTATTAAGATTACACTTTTGGGGCCGTGGTCCCTATCTACACGTGAGGAGACACCGATGAAACTGAACACCCGAATCCGACGGGACGGACCTGCCGACCGGACCCGGCGCGGGCGCATCGTCTCGGGAATCACGCGCTTCACGCTCCCGGTCGCTACCCTGTTGGCGCTCGTGGCGTCGGCACTGCTGACCGGCGCGGCGTTCGCCGCCGTCGCAGAACTCGCCCCGGCGACGGTTCCGACCCTGCTCGCTGGCTGGGCCGCCGCCGTCGGCCTGGCGTTCGCGCTCCCGCTGGTCGTCGTCCGTGGGATGGTCGCGTTGCTCGAACGAATCGAGTAGCGAAACCTTACGCCGGACGGCGAACGGCGAAACCGTGAGGAAAGCCCAACTCTTCTCCTCTCGACCTATCGCCGCACGTCGAAAACCGTTAACACGAATGGCATCTCAGAGTCGTGTGGGGGGTATCATGTGCCACAGACGCGGTGACTGGTCACGAACGTCCGACAGAGCCAGCGAGTCCGACGACGAGCGCGAACGCGACGAGACCCCGGGATGGACCGCGCGCGCCGCGGACCGACTCGCCACGTTCCTCTCGGTCGGTAACAGCCACGCCGACGGCGAGACGCCCGAACGCCCGGTGAGCGAGACCACGCCGACCGGGGAAACGACCGATAGCGAGGCCGACGAGACCGAAGACGAGCGCGAGGAACCGATTCCGGCCGACGACTAGCGAGATTTCTTTTCGGCAGCTCGGTCGCCCCGTATCGCAGCGGTCGGGAAAGTCGCGTCGGTCTCGGAAGCCCCTGCTACGAGTCGTCATCGGCGGTAAGAGAAAGTCGTCGTGATTTCGTTTTAGTAAGCCCCGCCGGTCGCGTTCCCTGGCCGATAGGGGTCGCCGAGACGACCACACTCTTCGGGCGCGACCGGGCGGCCCTTTTCAGTCCACCCGGACAGTCTGCTGTGTCGCCGAGTGCCTTCCGGTGGTTCGTGACACCGAGCGCGTACCGTGGCGGATGCGGCATCGAGTGGGACAGTTCCGACCACGGGAGCGACTAGAGGGGTTTTTCGTTCCGGCGCACCGAGTGCGAGTCGTGCGCGAGTACCCCTTCGAGTTGGCGCTGTGCGCGCACCTCGAAGCCCACGAAGAGACCGTCGTTGCCCGTCAAATCGGCGGCGGGGTTCACGCGCCCGCCAATCGCGTCCTCGACGTGGTGCTGGTCGAACCCGGCCCCGAGTTCGAGGCCCGCGCGAATCTGACGCCCGAGACCGTCCCCGACGCGGCCATCGAGAGCGACGTGGGCGTCGGGCGGGCCAGCGACCCCCGCGAAGCCATCGACGCCCGACCCGAGCGCGCCCACCGAATCGCCGAGCAGGCGGTCGAAGTCGGCTTCTTCGAGCGCGCGGTCGGCGGCGGCGTCCGGCAGGCCGCGCGCTACCCCGACGACTGGTTCGGACGCCTCGTCGCCGTCGAGAACAAGCCCGACCTCGGCGACCCCGGCGACCTACAGACCCAACTCCGGAAAGACGCCAGTCTCGCCCTCGTGGACGAGGTGGTCCTCGCCACCGAGAGCTACGTGACCGGCGCGCATCTCAACCGGATTCCCGAACCAGTCGGCGTCTGGCGGTTCGACCCCGAGACGGGCGACCGGGAGGTGGTCCGGGAGGCCGACCGCCTGCCGAGCGACGAGGCGGGCGTCGAACTCCTCGACGAACACCCGCTCCGGACCGACGTGGCGGTCGCCTCGGCCGAGGCGAAGGCCCGTCGGCGCAGGCGGATGGCCGAGCGCGCCTACGGCAAAGGCTGGCGGCCCGACGAGTTTCCGGCCTGCGCCGAAATCGAGGCGGTCGCCCGCGAGGGGAGCCACGGTCTGCCCTTCTGTCACTGGAAAGGCCGGGTGGTCGACCCCGCGCGCTGTGGGCCGGACTGCCCGGGCCACGACCCCGCTGACGCGCCCGAGGTGGACGCCGAGGAGGTCCGGGACGGCCGGACGCCGTGGGTCGCGGACCCCGAGGGGAAAGCGAGGCGGCAGTCGGGACTGGACAAGTTCGGGTAAGCGATCACCCGACCGGCGTCTCGTCGTCCACCGCCTCCAGCAAGTCGAGTCTCGCCAGCAACTCCCGGGTCGGCCGACCCTGTTCGTCCCACCCGCGGCGGTCGTAGTAGGTCGAGAGCAGGTCGTCGAACTCCTCGCGGTCGATCGCCTCGCCCGCCTGCGGGCCGCTTTCGAGCGGGTCGGTCAGTTTCGCGGGGAGTTCGTCGTCGGCCCGGCCGAACCCCTCTCGGACGTTGAACAGGCGCGTCAGCGTCCAGATTCGCTCGCCTGCGGTCCGGAGTTCGTCGGGCGAGTAGTCGAGACCGACCGCCGAGAGCCACTCCGCGCCCAGGTCCTCGAAGGTCTCGCCAGCGAAATCGTCCGCGACGAGACTCCAGAGCAGGGAGCGAGCGTCCTGCTCGGCGACGACGGCCTCGACTCGGCGCTCGCGGCTCCACGACTCGGTGGCGAACACCTCCTCGACCACGGGTCTGGCACGCCGGTGGCAGGCACCCCGGTCGCTGGTCGCGTAGGCCAGCGCCATCGACGCGGAGCCTCGGGGGTCGTAGGTCGGTAGTTCCATCGCCTTGACGGTCGGCACGAGGTCGGCCCCGCCGTAGCGGTCGGCCGCGGCGTCCACGCCTCGCGCCAGCAAGTCCCCGAGTTCGGTCTCCCTGCGGGCGATTTCCTGAAGGAGGTCGCGGGCGGCCGCGTCGTCGCCGAACGAGAGGCCCCGGTCGATGACGCCCTCCTCGCTGGCCCGGATGGCCCACGCCACGGCGTTGCCTGCGCTGATGACGTCGATGCCGAGGCGGTCGCACGTCTCGCCGAGGGCGGCCACCGCGTCGAAGTCGGCGATGGCGAGACCCGACCCGAGCGAGATGGCGGTCGCGCCTCGCGGGACGGTTTCGCGGGCGTCGTCCGCCTCTCTCGTCGTCTCCACGCGGAATCCGCCGGGAGTCGGCCCCTCGCGCTCGCGTGCGACCGCGGCGCGCCGGACCGCCTCGATACCGACCGCGCTGGCACCCTCGAACGAACCGTCCTGCCAACCTCTGGTCGGGAGGACGCCCACCTCGTCGGCGAAGTCCACGGTCTCGACGGTCTCGCTCGCGGCCTGCCAGCGGCCGGTGTCGCCGTCGGCGTACCGGGCCTCGTACTTGGCCCGGAGGTCCGCGAGTGCGTCGGGCGGGTCGATCGGTTCACCGTCGGCCACGACCGCCTTCAGGTTCTTCGACCCCATGACGGCCCCGGCACCGCCGCGGCCCGCCTGATGGTCGCCGCCGTCTGAGGCGACGGTGGCGTATCGGACCTCGCGCTCGCCCGCGGGACCGACGCAGGCGACGGGAGCGTCGAACGCCTCGCAGGTCGCCGCGGCGTCGCTTCCCCACAGGTCGCCCGCCGGTTCGAGGGTCGCCGGTTCGGGAGTCGCCGATTCGAGTCCGGCGTCGCCGTCTCCGATTCGGAGGATGGTCGGTTCGTCGGCCGCACCTTCCACGAGGACCGCGAGGTGGCCGCCGTGTTCGTCGCTCGGCCCGCCCGCCAGGGCTCCGACGAGCGCCGCGGGAAAGTCGCCGCCAGCGTAGGAGTCGAGGAACGTCCCCGTCAGCGGCGACTTGGTGACCGCGGCGTATCGCTGTTCGCCGGGAGTCGCTCCCGAGAGCGGGCCGAGTGCGAACAGCAGGACGTTCTCCGGCCCCAACGGGTCGGTTCCCGGGGCCAGTTCGTCGTAGAGATACCGGGCCGCGAGTCCCTTTCCGCCGACGTATCGGCGTCGCCACGCCTCGGGAACCGGTTCGCTCTCGACGCGCCCGTCGGTCAGGTCCACTCGGAGCAGGCGGTCCGGCGGTTCGTACCCCGATTCCATTCAGCGACGATACGGTACGCTCGGTGGTAAC
Source organism: Halorussus salinisoli (assembly GCA_005239435.1). Lineage (GTDB taxonomy): Archaea > Halobacteriota > Halobacteria > Halobacteriales > Haladaptataceae > Halorussus > Halorussus salinisoli. Next base: position 254,298 of record SZNP01000001.1, read on the forward strand.
AGTTCGGGTAGGAACGGCCCCGTCTCGTCGGTGTACGCACCCTCCCGAAGACGCGTCGGTCCAGAAACTATTTGTCCGAACCCGAAGCAATGGTTCTGTAATGAAGTCCTCCAATCGCGCCGTGCGCAGACCGACTCGCGTCCGTCACTCGATGGTACATGGCCTCGAAAACTGAGTCGTCCGTCTCGACTGCGAACGCCCGCGAGACGCTGACCCGTTTCGCCTCCCGCACGCAGTTACTCGTCGTCGGGGTCACGCTGGTCGCGCTGGTCGCCCGCTTCGTGAATCTCGGAACCCGAGTCGCCCACCAGGACGAGGCTCGGGTGGCCTACTGGGCGCTCCGGTTCATGGAAACCGGCGTCCACGAGTACCGCCCCATCGTCCACGGCCCGTTTCTGACCATCGTGGACGGCCACCTGTTCGGCGCGTTCGGCGCGTCGGACTTCACGATGCGGTTCGTCGTCGCGCTTCTGAGCGGTCTGTTCCCGCTGTCGGCGCTCCTGTTCCGCGAGCGACTTCGGGACTCCGAGACGGTGGCGATGGCGCTCCTGCTGGCGTTCAACCCTATCCTGCTCTACTACTCGCGGTTCTACCGCAACGACGTGCTGCTCGCCGGGTTCATGCTGGTCGCGTTCGGCTTCTTCGTCCGAGCCTACGACGACCGGCGACCGGCCTACCTCTACGCCGGAACCGCGGTCTTCGCGCTCGCGTTCACGACCAAGGAGAACGCGCTGGTGTATCCGGTCTGTTGGGCCGGTGCCACCGTCCTGCTCTGGGACCACCGCCTGTTCGTCGAGCGAGCGGGCGAACGTGGCCTGTTCTCGGTGGTCTGGGAGCGCGTCAAGCGAACCGCGCTTGGCGTCTGGAACTGGTGGCCCCACTTCGCGCTGGCCGTCTTCGAGTTCTTCGCCATCGTCGTCTTCTTCTACGCACCGCGCAAACCCGACCGGCTTTCGGGCGTCGACTCGCCGGGTCTGTACGAGGCGCTCGGAAGCCCGCTCCTCCTCCCGACGGTCGTCAACGAGGCGGTGTTCGGGTCGTGGGACAAGTTCGTCGGCCAGTGGGGAAGCGGCAATCAAGAGTCGTACCTCTCGGCGCTGAAGGCGCTCTGGCCCGTGATGCAGGAAGGTGCAATCGTCCTGCTCGCGTTCGCCGTCCTCGGCTTCGTGGTGGACCGCTACACGGGCGAGCGACCACGAGACGCCGTGTCGTTCGCGGCGTACTGGGGCTTCGCCAGCGTCCTCGGCTACCCCGTCATCGTGTCCAACCCCTTCCCGTGGGAGACGATTCACGTAATCGTGCCGCTGGTCGTCCCCGCCGCGGTCGGTCTCGCGCTAATCGCTCGCCTCGGGGTCGAGAGCGCCACTGACGGCGACGCGCTCTCCGCGACGGCGGCCGCGTTGGTCCTGCTGGTCGTCGTCGGGCAGGTCGGTGCGACCGCAGTCGGCACCTCCTATCTCGACTCCCAGAGCGAGGACAACGAACTCGTCCAGTACGCCCAGTCGTCGAGCGAGATGAAACCGGTCCTCCACGAGGTCCGTGACGTCGCCGAATCGAACGACGGAATCGACGTGATGTACTACGGCGACGACCCCGACTTCGACGGCGACAACTTCCACGCGCCCAACCCCAGTTCGCACGACGTACCGCCCGCGGGCGACGGCTGGTTCGCTCGCCTGCCGTTCGCGTGGTACATGGAACTGTACGGTGCGGAGACCGATAGCGTCAAGCAGGCCGAACTGCTGGAGGGCGACGACAAGCCGCCGGTCGTCATCGCGCTCGCCGACGCCAGTTCCTGCTCGAAGGAGTACGACAGCGCCGACGACATCGACCAGTACATGGAGGGCTACGACCGCCACGAGGTCCAGCGTTATCTCCACGACAGCGGGTGCGTCATCAGCACGACGGTCGTCTACGTCGACCGAAACGCGACGCGAGGGTAATCGCTCGCCTCCGGTTTTCGGCTATCTGGAGTGTGACGCCGACGAATCGGGCGAGTCGGCTCGCCTTCGCGGGGCTTCGACGCGCTTAAGCACCTTTGGCGTCAAAACTCCGGGGAATGAGCGACGCGGCATTGGACGTCGTCGAGTTCCTGCTCACCGCGAGCCTCTACAACGACAACCGAGAGCTAGACGAGAATGACCTACCTCCGCGCTACCGGCAGGTCTTCTGGCCCGACGGCACGACCGAATCGACAGACCGTGACAGACCCGGCAGTGACGACTCCCCGCTCGGCATCGAGCGCCCGATTCGACCCACTATCGAGACCACGCGCCGAGCGACCGGGGTCGAGAACCCGTGGAGTGCCATCTCCGAGTTGATGTTCAGCGACCGCGACGAGTTCTCCGGTTCGCTCGAACTCACCCAACGAGATATGGCCGAGGAGTGGTTTCTCGACCGCGGCGAGGAGCGCGTCCTCCACAACCCCGTGCTGGCTTACGCCTTCGCCGAGGAGGTGGACGGTGTGGACTACGAGGCCGCCCGCGACGCCAACCGTCCGGTGCAGGCCGACCGAGCGTGGATAGACGGCCTGCTCTCCCAGTACTTCGCCGACGAGGACGAAGAGGAGATGCTCGACCTCGTGGACATCCGCGCGCCCGAGGAGATAGAGACCACGCTGGACGACCTCGTACTGACCGAGGACCAGGAGGCCGAGATTCACAAGATAGTCAAGGCCATCGAACACCGGGAGTATCTGGCCCAGATCGGCCTCCGCGAGATCGGAAAACTCTTGTTCGTCGGACCGCCCGGCACGGGCAAGACCTCGACCGCGCGGGCGCTGGCCTACGACCTCGACCTCCCGTTCGTGGAGGTCAAACTCTCGATGATTACGAGCCAGTATCTCGGCGAGACCGCCAAGAACGTCGAGAAGGTGTTCGAGGTGGCCAAGCGACTCTCGCCCTGTATCCTGTTCATGGACGAGTTCGACTTCGTGGCCAAGACCCGCGCGAGCGACGAGCACGCCGCCATCAAGCGCGCGGTCAACACCCTCCTGAAGTCCATCGACAACATCAGCCTGATTCAGGACGACGTACTCCTCATCGGTGCGACCAACCACCCCGACCAACTCGACGCCGCGGCGTGGCGGCGCTTCGACGAGATCGTCAACTTCCCCAAGCCCGACGCGGGGATGCGTTCGGACATCCTCCGACTCATCACCCGGCCGATGGACATCGTGGACTTCGACCCCGACGAGTTGGCCGACGAGACCGAGGGGCTGACCGGGAGCGACCTCCGGATGGTCCTCCGCGAAGCGGTGCTGGACGCCCTGACGGAGGAGCGAACCGCGCTCACCCAGGAGGACTTCGTGGACGCGATAAAGGACTTCGAGGAGCGCGACAACCTCAAGGATCTCGACATGATAGAGGGCGACCACGACGCGCTGGTGGCCGGTGGCGACATCTCGGGGTCCGGCGACGCGAGCGCCGACGGCGGCCACTCTCACGACCACTGACCTCCTTCGCCGTGCTTCCTCGTCCTTCCTACGCCCGTTCGCGCCGAGACGGAAATCTGTAATCCACGTAGTCGTAACTGACTGCCTCGCAGCGTCCTAGACATACCAAAACAATGTCTAAGAACATATTTACAATCCTCAAAGATGGTTGTACCCACCTTAACCGTGGCGCTTCTCGTCGCGAGACTCCGTTAGCAAAAGCGTGGACGACTCCACGCAAGCCCGTTCTCACTCCGAGGAAGCGAGGTGGTGGCTACGAATCGCCGCAAACGCTGCGACGATTCTCACCTGCATCCTCGCGACGGCCACAGCCTTCGGTTGCTGTGAACTACCCCTCTTGGGGTCGGATGAGGGCTGGCGACCAGGCTCGTAACCTTCAGTCTCGCGGTTCGGTCCCTGTCCCGGAGAACTTTGTACCCCAAGCGACTACCTCCGGCAAATGCAGGTCACGTTGCTCGGGACCGGAGACACGACCGGCACGCCCACGCCAGATTGCGACTGTGACACCTGTCGGGAGGCCAGAGACCGCGGCGTCGAACGCTCCAGGTTCTCGGTCCACGTCCGGAACGAGCGCACCGACGAGGCGCTCCTGATAGACGCCAGTCCCGACTTCCGCCACCAGTTTCTGACCCAGGAGGTCGGTCTCCCCGACGAGGCCGTCATCACCCACGTTCACTTCGACCACCTCGACGGACTGGGCAACGCCTACCGACTGTTCGACGACCTGCCGGTCCACGCCGCGAACGAGGTGGACCCCCTGACCGACGAGAGCGTGGCCGGGACCATCCGGAGCAAGTACGACTACCTCGACAGGGTGACGGTCCACGACCACGCGCCGCTCGAACCCTTCGAGACCTGCGGGTTCGAGGTGACGCTGGTGCCGGTCGTCCACCCGCCGATGCTCTGTTACGGCGTCGCGGTCGAGGACCCCGAAACCGGCGCGAAACTCGCGCTGACCGGTGACACCAACTACGACGTGCCCGACGAGAGTCGCGCGGTGCTGGCCGACGCCGACCTCCTGCTCGCCGAGGCGCTGGTGCCCGCACACCTCTGCGAACACCACCCGCTCGGCGGCGACCACCACGACGAGAACGGTGTCCCCCAAACGTTCGGCACCAAGCACATGACCCGCGAGGGCGCACTGGCGCTGGCCGACGACCTCGACGCGGCCGAAACGCGACTCGTCCACGTCTCGCACTTCTACCCGGCCGAGGAGGCCTTCGAGGAACCGCTGGCGCTGGACGGCGAGCAGTACCGACTCTAGCCCGTCGAGTTTCGCGCTCCGGCGTCTTCGGTCTCCTCGCCGTAGAACGCCCGCCTTGCGTCCGTCAGGCCGCGAGCCTCGCGAAGCGTTGCGTGACAGGCCGCGAGATCGCCATCGTCGGCGTGTAGTCCGGCGCTGTCGGTGATTTCGTGCAATCCTGTCGCGTTCTCGTCGCGCATGGTCGGACCTGCGCTCTCCTCTACGTGGGTCAGGCGCGCGGCGTCGTACGGCAACCACGGTGCGTAGAACTCCCACACGAGCGTTCCCTCGGGGATCACTTCCGCGACGCGCTCGTTTTTGGTGTCGGTGACGAGGGTGTTCCCGCTCGGGAGGCGGTCGGCGTCTCGCGGCCAGTCGAGCGTCTGCTCCGAGCGTCCACGTTTGACTCCAATTCGTGCCCTCCTTGGCGTACTCCACGATCCGGTCGTTGTGGCTGTCGGCGACCAGAATCGTGGGGTCCCGTTTCGGCTTTCGAGGTAGTCGGGGTTGTGCTGTCGGTTCAGAACGTCGTAGTCGTCGCTGCCGAGGCGCATCTCGATCTCCTTCGTGGAGCGATTCACGAGGAGGGCCTGGTCGAAGTTCCGCGGGGAAACGAGGTACCGGCCCGGCGCGATTTCGTCCAGGTCGTTGACGTGAGTCCACGCTTTGGTGTAGTCCGCTCCCCGTTCTTTCTCGAAGTCGGTCTGCTCGTGGAATTGCCACTGCCAGACGATTTCGTCTCGCGTCCGATTGTAGACGAAAATCCGAGCGTCGTTCTCCCCGACCGTCTCGTTGTAGTTACGCATATTGGCGACCAGAATCTCGCTCCCGCCGTCGATGAGGTCGGCGTCGTGGGTGTCGGCGATGTCGAACTCGACCGACCGGACGGCCTCTTGGGTTCGGGGGTCGAACTCGTAGACGACCGTCTTCCCGCCTCGGACTGCCGCGGTGACGAAGACGTTTCCGTTGGCCATCGGGTCCACGTCGTAACTCCAGACCGCACCGAACCGCTCGGCGTTGTGATGCACCCACAGAATTTCGCCCGTCGGCCCGACTCCGACCAGCATCGCAGGTTGTTTACCGCTCTCGTTGTAGCCCTGTACGCTGAGGACAGTTACTCCGTCTGCCGGGCGCTCTACCGTTCCGACGCAAGGATTCTTGGCTACGGGTCCCGCGACGGCCCCGGTCGAGAGCCAGAGACAACACGCCAACGCGACCGCCAATCGAGAATTGCTCGAACTACCCCCATAGGACGTTCCCTCGACGCGCTCGTTCTTGTAGGTTTGCCGACCTACCGCCGCGTGAGCCCGAGTGCGACGAACAGGCCCGCGAGCGCCGCGAGGGGGCCGAAGCCGGGGACGCCGGTCGAACCTGCGGATTCGCCGTCCTCGTCGCCGGTTCCGCTCGCGTCGTTCTGGTCCGAATCGCTCTCGTCCGTCTCGTCGTCCATCGCGCCCTCCGAGGTCTGGCCGTCGTCGCTCGCGTCGGCGGGACTCTGCCCGTCGGCCCACCCGCTGACGTTCTGGAGTCGGTCGTGGCACTCGCTCAGTCGGGTCTGATTCTGGTGGAGGTCGCTGTCGCCGCTAAGTTCGTGGGTTCCGGTGGCGTTCAGGTCAGTCGCGGTCGGGCCGCCGTGTTCACCTGCGGGGATTCGGGCCGCGTCGTACACCAGCCACGGAGCGTAGAACTCCCAGACGACTTCGCCCTCGGGAGTCACTTCCATCACGCGGTGGTTGCTGGAGTCCGTGACGAGGGTGTTCCCGCTCGGGAGGCGGTCGGCGTCTCGGGGCCAACTCAGGTCGCCTTTCAGCGTCCACGTCCGGGTCCAGCCATCGCCGTCGGTCAGGTCGCCGTCGGGGTTGGCGTACTCCACGATGCGGTCGTTCTCGCTGTCGCCGACGATGAGCGTGGGCGTCCCGTTCTCGCTTTCGAGGTAGTCGGGGTTGTGCTGTTCGGCGAGGATGTCCGTCTCGCCGTCTTCGCCGAGTTTCATCTCGATGTCGTTCGTGGACCGGTTCACGACGATGGCCTGGTCGAAGTTCCGCGGCGAGGCGAGATATAGACCGTCGCCGATCTTGTCCACGTCGTTGACGTGGGTCCAGTCGTCGGTGTAGTTCTCTTCGAGATTCTCGCGGTCGTAGTGGTCGTCGAAGCGCCACTCCCACTCTATCTCCTCGGTCGTGCGGTTGTAGACGAAGATACGGTCGTCGTTACGTTCGGCAGTAGCGTTGTAGTTGCGCATATTCGCCAGCAGAATCTCCTCACCGTCGTTGATGAGGTCGGCGTCGTGGGTGTCGCCAAGGTCGAAGGTCTTCGACCAGACGCGCTCCTGAGTCTCGGGATTCAACTCGTAGACGAGCGTCTCGTGGCCCTTCACGGTGGCAGTGACGAAGAGGTTCCCGTTGTCCATGGGGTCGACGTCGTAGCCCCAGACCACGTCGTACTTCTCGCCGCTCTGGTGGACCCACCGTATCTCGCCGTTCGGGCCGACCCCGACGAGTTTGGCGGGACGTTTGCCGCCGTCCTCGCCGAACTTGAACCCCTGGACGCTGATGACGGTCGTCCCCCCGGCGGATGACTCTATCGTCCCCGCGCAGGGATTGGGGTGGCCGTCGGCCGCGTTCTGGGCGACTCCGACTGAACCGGTTCCGTTCGGGGCGATTTCGCTCGGACCGGTTCCGCCCGAGACGGCGACCACGGGAGTTATCATCGAAAGGCTACACAACAGCGCCAGCGCGGCGGCGAGTGGCCGCCGGGAGGGTACGTGCATGGATTCTGATATCGACATCGTTCGGTTTCTACTTACTGGTTGGCGTGCGCTCCGCGAGAGACCGACCGGAGGGCACGGCGATTCACGCCCGGTTGGTTGCATTTCCGACGTGAATACTTTGTGTCTTCTCGCCGTACTCGTCGAGTGTATGGCCGCGACACTCCGGCGACGACTCGCCGACGCCGACTTCTGGGACCGCCACGCCAACCCCGCGAGTGGGTGGTCGCGGATTCCGACGGGCCCGCTACTGACGTACGCCATCTACGCCCGGAACTGGAAACTCCTCGCCGCGACGGTGGCGTTCGTCGTCGTCAACCCGGTCCTCTTTCCGGAACCTGGCCCCGGGGCCGACGAAGGCTGGATGACCAGAGGCGTCCGCGGCGAGCAGCTGTGGATGCAGGGCGCGGACGCGGGCCGGGCGAACCTCCTGAACGTCGCCAACGTTCCGGTCTTCCTGTACGCGCTCTACTCGGCAGTCCGACGACGCCCCGCCCGAACCACCGTCTTCACGGCGCTCACGATGGCGCTGAAACTGGCGTTCGTGAACGAGATGGCGACGCTCTACGACCGGGAGACGGGCCGAGCGTCCGCCGAGGAGGGCGCATGACCCTCCCCGAAGCCCTCGACGCCGAGACCGGCCTGACCTGCGTGGTCGGCGCGGGCGGGAAGAAGACGACCCTCTACGCGCTGGCCGACCGACTAGACCGGGCGGTCGTCACCGCTACGGTTCGCATCCCCATCTTCGACGCGGAAGTCGCCGAAGTCGTCGTGACCGAGCGACCGCAGACTGTCGTCTCCGACGCCCGGTCGTGGCCGCTCGGTCTCGTCCCCGAACGCGAACGCGACGACCGCTACCGGGGCTACGACCTCGAGACGGTCGCCGACCTCGCCGAGGCACACTCCGGGCCGGTCCTCGTCAAGGCCGACGGCGCGCGCACTCGGTGGCTGAAGGCCCCGAACGAGCGCGAACCCCGGATTCCCGCGGCGGCCGACACCGTGGTTCCAATCGCCAGCGCCCGAGTCGTCGGTAAATCGCTCTCGGCGGAACACGTCCACCGGCCCGAGCGCGTGGCCGCGGTCGCGGGCCGCGAGGAGAGCGCGGAGATTCGGCCCGAAGACGTCGCGGCGGTCCTCGCTAGCGACGACGGCGGTCTGAAGGGCGTCCCGGAGGACGCGACCGCGGTTCCGGTCGTCAACATGGTCGACTCGCCGGAACTGGAGGAGACTGCGCGCGAAATCGCCGACGAGGTCCTCGCGCACGCTCCCGACTCGGTGCCCCGCGTCGTGCTGACCCGGATGGTGGCCGACGACCCCGTGGTTGCGGTCGCGGAGTAGCGCCAGCGGACTCCTCGTTGCCAAACTTCTTGGTACCGGACAGATGATAGGAAATCGAGGCTCGAGATGGCAACGGCTAGAGTTATTCGAGAAGAGGAACTGGACGAACTGTTGACGCTGTACCAGATGCTCAACCCGGACGACCCGGTCCTCGAAGGAAACGAAGCGCTACGCGACCAGTGGCGCGACGTGATGTGTGACGAATCACTCGTAATCGTCGTCGTGCAACACGACGAACGACTCGTCTCTTCGTGCGTCCTCTTGATTACGAAAAACCTGACCAGAAACGCCAGACCTTTCGCCGTCATCGAGAACGTCGTAACGCACGAAGAGTACAGGCAGCACGGCTTCGCCAAACGCTGTCTGCAGAAAGCGACCGAGATCGCCGAGAACCGGGACTGCTACAAAATCATGCTGTTGACGGGGTCCGACAAGGAGTGGAAACACGACTTTTACGAGAACTGTGGGTTCGACAAGGAGGAGAAGACGGGGTTCGTACTCGACTTACGGGAGTAGAGAACAGTTCCTTTCCGACGGACGAACGTCTTCGCGTCTGTATCGCCCGAGGAGGCGAACGGAAGAACTGGGCGTATCCGGCACTTCAGCGAAACCGCTCTGCCGCTGCCTCGAACTCCTCACGAGTGTTGACGTTCGCGAAGCTATCGGCGTCGAACTCCTCCAGTTCGTCCGCCTCGACCACCACGTAGTCCAACTCGAACAGGGGTTCGATGATCTTGCTCTCGCCGCGTGCGAGGGCGCCGTCGCAGGCGTCGGCCATCGCTCTCGCTCGGTAGACGGCGTGGGTGGTCTCGAACCACTCGGTCGGTCGGGGGACCGCCGCGTCGCCGCCTCGAGCGCGCTCGAAGAGGTACCGCACGAGGTCAGCGTCGAGAAACGGCATGTCGCAGGCCGCGACGAAGGCGTACTCCGAGTCGGTGGCTTCGACCTCCCGCAAGCCGTTCCGAATTCCGGCCATCGGCCCCTCGTCGGGACTGGGGTCGATTGCGAACCGGACGGGAGCGTCGTAGCCCGCGAGGGCGTCGGTGATTTGCTCGCGCTGGTCGGTCCGGCAGTTGACCACGAGAACGTCCACGACGGGCGCGAGGCGGTCGGCGACCCGGCGAATCATCGGCACGCCCGCGAGGTCGGCGACCGCTTTGTCACCCTCCCCGAACCGCGTCGAGCGACCTCCCGCGAGGACGACTCCGGCAGGCATGGCCCGAGGTTCGACCGCCAGCGGGAAAGGCTTCGGGGCACTCCGGACCGCGCCGGAGGACACGTCTACGTCAGATGGGCAATCTCTGCGTTTGTTATGGAAATAACATTCTGCGTCTAAGCGTTTCGAGGGCGTCCGAACGTCACTCGTGCGGACGACCGGAGCGCGGCGGTCTCAGGACCAAAACGCCTCCTCGTTCTCGGCCTCTCGTCTCGACCGTCGTCTCACTCGCTGCGAATCTGAGCGACCCGCGATTCGCCGGAGGAGGCGTCGATGTGGACGTTGAAGGTGTCGCCGTCCGCGGTGACGGCCCGGACGAGCCACGTGTTGCTCTCGCGGTAGGGTTGCTCGGGCACCTCGGCGACTTCGTGACCCTCCTCGACGAGGACCTGCCTCGCGCGCTCGATTGCGGTCTCGTCGTCCCTGACCGCCCGACGCTGGCGCGCGAGGTTGACGGTCAACACCGGCACCTCGCTGGTCCGGACGACCTGCTCGGTCACGCTCCCGAGGACGTAGCGGTCCACGCCCGACCGGCCGTGGGTGCCCATCACGATCATCTCGGCGTCCTCCGCCGCCGCGTACTCCACGATGGTCTCGGCGGGCGTCCCCTCCTCGATTGCGGTGACGACTTCGAGGCCGCGGTCTTCGGCCGCCTCCGCGATGGTGGCGACGGCCTCCCCGCCCTCGTTTTCGCGCGCCTCCCGCGTCTCCTCGCGGCCGGACTCGGAGGGTTGGTAGTCCAGCGCCTTCTCATCTACGACGTAGAGGGCGTGGACCGTCGCGTCACAGAGTTCGGCCACGTTCAGGGCGTTCGAGACGACTGCTGGCTGTTCGCTCCCGTCGGTCGGAATCAGAATCCGGTCGTACATGTGGGACCGTTCGACGGTGAGACGGAAATATCTCCCCGCTCGTCCCATCCGACCGAGAATCGTTGAGGTCCGAACCGAGCGAGCGCGGTCGGGAGTCCACCGAGTGCGGTCGGAGTCCGCCGGTTTTTCGCGCAGGGGCGGAAACTCCGAGCGACGAGTCCGGAGTTCTACCGTCCTTTAAGACCATCGAGACCCCATACAGAGGTATGGGAGACGACACCACTCCAGTCATCGCCAAGGCGATCCGAACGCCGCAGGGTAAGGAAGACGGCGTCTACGCGGACACTCGGAGCGAAGACCTCTCGGTGCCGCTCATCGACACTATCCTCGACGAGACGGGACTCGATAGCGAACACGTCGACGACCTCATGTGGGGTGTCGCACAGCAGCGCGAGGAACAGGACAACAACGTCGCGCGGGTCATCGCGCTCCTCTCGGACCTCGGAGAGGGCGTGCCCGCGACGACCATCAACCGCTGGTGCGCCTCGTCGATGCAGGCCATCATCAGCGCGAGCGACGCCATCCGGGCGGGCCAGCGTCGAGCCATCATCGCGGGCGGCGTCGAGAACATGAGCCGCGTCCCGATGAGCCAGAGCTACGGCAACGTCCACCCGCGGATGGCGGAACACTACAACGTCGGCGAACTCTCGATGGGGATGACCGCCGAGAAGGTTGCCGAGGAGTACGGCATCTCCCGCGAGCAGCAGGACGAGTACGCGCTCCGGAGCCAACAGCGCGCCGCCGAAGCCACCGAGTCGGGGCGGTTCGACGACGAAATCGTCCCCATCGAGACCGACGACGGACTCGTCGAGGAGGACGAAGGCATCCGCCCCGACACGTCCATGGAGGCGCTCTCGGGGCTGCCGACGGTGTTCAAGGCCGACGGAACGGTCACGCCCGGCAACTCCTCGCAGATATCCGACGGGGCGTCGGCTACCCTCGTCACCAGCGAGGCGTTCGCCGAGGAGCACGGCCTCGACGTGCTCGCGTACGTCGGCGACAACAACGTCACGGGCGTGGACCCGACCGTGATGGGCATCGGCCCGGTCCCCGCGACGAAGGAGCTACTGGAGCGCACGGGCGAGTCCATCGAGGAGTTCGACCTCGTGGAACTCAACGAGGCGTTCGCCAGCCAAACCGTCTACGCCAAGAACGAACTCGGCGTCTCGGACGAGAAGTTCAACGTCAACGGCGGCGCGATCGCCATCGGCCACCCGCTCGGGGCCTCGGGCGCGCGCCTGCCCGTGACGCTGGTCCACGAGATGATGAAGCGCGACGCGAAGAAGGGGCTGGCGACCCTCTGCGTCGGCTTCGGTCAAGGGGCGGCCATCACGTTCGAGCGGAAATAGGTAGCAGTTCCACCGCGAGCGAAGTGAACGCAGGTTCGGAGAGCTTTGCTCTCCTGCGGCTTTTCGTCGACCTTTTACTGCGCTCGCTCGCGTTGCTCGCTCGCTGGTAAAACGTCGTCGCGTCAGGGCGCGGCTATCACGTTCGAGCGGGAGTAGATAGCGAGCGGATAGAAGACAGGAAACCTACACTTTTCCGAACGGTTGCCAGAGCGTAGCACTCGAACGTTCGCGTTCTACGAGTCCAGTTCCGAGGTAATCGACCGGCTCTGGACGGTAATCGCCACTACCGGCGCGAACTATCTGGCGTCCTTAACCGGTCGCTCGCCGAGACTCTTCGGGACGGTTCCTCATGAGCGAAAACGACGACGCCGAACGGCGTGCGGAATCGGACGGCAAGAACACCTCGCGGCGCAACGTCCTCCGGGGCGTCGCCGCTGGCTCTGCGGCCGGGTTCGCGGGCCTCTCCGGAGGAGAGGTGGCGACGGCAGGACGGGGAGCGACCGGACAGGAGACGACGACCCAGCAGGACGGCCAGCGGGCCGGGTTCTTCGAGCGAGGGACGGAGGTCGGCATCCAGATGGTCGCGGACGGCGACCTGACGGCACCGACGGACTTCGCCGTCGCAGAAGGCGACGACCGACAGTTCGTGGCCGACCAGACCGGACAGGTGTACGTCATCACGCCCGACGGTCTGCGGGACGAGCCGTTCGTCGACGTGAGCGACCGACTGGTCGAGCTCGGCAGGTTCTACGGCCTGTACGGGTCGGGGTTCCCGGGCTACGACGAGCGGGGGCTGACGGGCATCGAACTCCACCCGAACTTCACCGAGAACCGGAAGTTCTACCTCCACTACAGCGCACCACCGGACCAGACGCTCCGGTCCATCCAGTGGGACCACATCGAGATCGTCTCGGAGTTCGAGGCCACCGGGAACCTGAGGATGGCCAGACCGAACTCCGAGCGCGTCCTGCTCAGGATTCCGAAGCCACAGTACAACCACAACGCCGGACCGATGGCCTTCGGCCCGGACGGCTACCTCTACGTGCCGATGGGGGACGGTGGCGGTGCGAACGACGACATGTACGGCCACGCGCCCGACTGGTACGACGGCAATACCGGCGGGAACGGTCAGGACGTGGTCTCGAACCTGCTCGGCAACGTCCTGCGCATCGACGTGGACAGCCAACAGGGCGACAAGCCCTACGGCATCCCCGACGACAACCCCTTCGCAGGCGACACGCCCGGGCTGGACGAGATATACGCCTACGGATTCCGGAATCCCTTCGGCATCTCGTTCGACAGCCGGGGCCGGTTGTTCGTCCCCGACGCCGGACAGAACCTCTTCGAAGAGGCCAACATCGTCGAGCGGGGTGGCAACTACGGTTGGAACATCAAGGAGGGCACGCACTGCTTCAGCACCCAGAACCCGGGCCAACCGCCCGAGCAGTGCCCGAGCCGAGAGCCAGACGAGGACCCGTACGACGGAGGGCCGCTCATCGACCCCTTCGTGGAGTATCCACACCAGTATCGGGGCGAGTGGGTCGGCATCGTCATCGTCGGCGGGTACTTCTACGAGCAGGACACCGTTCCGGACCTGCGAGGGAAGTACATCTTCGGCGACTGGACCAAGGACCCCCAGCGTGCCGAACCCGCGGGTCGGCTGTTGGCCGCGACTCAGCCCGAGGAGGGGACCCAGACCACGCAGACGACGACTGCCCAGGAGACGACGCCGGAAGGAACCGAGACGGGCGAAGGGGACGGTCAGGTCGTGCCGCGCGACCGGCTCTGGGACATGGAGGAACTGGTCGTCGCGGGGTCCGACGACGGCACCCTCGACTGGTTCGTCCGCCAGTTCGGCCGCGGAAACGACGGCGAGATATACGTCCTCGTGGGCAAGCAGGGCGTCCCGGAGGGCGACAGCGGCGCGGTCCTGAAGATCGTCCCGCCCGGCGAAGGCGACGGTGCGGCGACAGGGACGACCACGGAAGCAGGCGGTGAGACCACGACCGAGGGAAGCGGGGGTGACACTACGACCGCGACCGACGAGACGACGACCGTCGATACCGAGGAGACCACGACCGTCGCACAGGACCGATGATTCGGTGAGGTTCCGGTCGGCACGCGATCAGCATCGCATTAGAATCCCCTGTATTGCTTTAAGAAACGTATATTAATATCATAGAAATTAATAATTTATCCTCAGACGATAGACAGTATCGGTCGGGAATCACCCGACTGGCTCGACCGGTTTTCGCTCCGGATATCTCCGGTTTCTGATCGCAAGAAGTCGCCGGACGTAACCGTCCTCAGTCGTCCGCGCTGACCGCACCCGACCCACCGGAAATGTTCGCGTCCGGCACCGTCCCGTCCTCGTTCCAGCCGCGAACCTCGTAGTACTCGTCCAGCGCTTCCTCGAAGCCCGGCAGGTCGTAGGGCAGGCGGTCGGCGTCCCGAGCGATGCTGCGCTGGTTGTTGAAGTGGCGTTCGAGTTCCACGACGCGGTCCCCGACCTCCAGCAGGTCCTCGAAGTCCGCGTCGAACAGCATCTCGTAGCGGTCGGGGTTCATGAAGTCCCGGGAAAACTTGCAGACGACGCCGGAATCGTTGAGCGCCATCAGGTTCTCTCGCTCGACCAGACGGTCGGGCTTGCCCTCCAGTCCGGTCGGTTCCATGGCCTCGTCCTTGCCGACGAGGGGGTACTCGACCGAGTAGAAGGTGGCGTACATGTGGTCGGCCCCGCGGTTGGCGACGGCGTAGCTCAGCCCCTGGCCGTGGAGAACTCGTCCCTCGTGGGCGGCGAAGTCCATGCCCTTGACCGTCCAGTTCTCGACGCCCAGTTCCTCGTGAGCGCGGTCGATGCCCTCCGCGAGCAGGTCGCCGACGCCCTCGCGGTGGGCGATCTTCTCCACGAGGTCGAGAATCAACTCCTCGTCGCCGAACGCGTCCTCGCTGGCGAGGTACGCCGAGACGGTGTTCCCGGCCGAGATGGTGTCGAGGCCGTAGCGGTCGCAGCGCTCGTTCGACTGCATCACGTCCACGATGTCGTCGATGCCCGCGTTCGACCCGAACGCCATCGCGGTCTCGAACTCGGGGCCTTCGGTCTCAACGCCGCGCTCCTCGTCCCTCGTCGGGAGCTTGCAGGCGAACGCGCAGGCCGAGCAGGTGCCCTTCTTGTACTTCTTCTCGGCGACCGCAGAGCCGTTGATGCCCGCCGCGCCCTCGAACGACTGCTCGGAGAAGTAGTACGAGGGGAGGCCGTCCATCTCGTTGGCGAGGTCCATCACCGCCACCGTCCCCTGCTCTTTCATGATGTGGTCGGTCGTGGCCGCCTCGCGGTGGACGTCCATCTGCCCGGCGGGAATCTCGACGTCGGGCCGCGAGTCGCCCTCGAAGGTGACGGCCTTGACGTTCTTTGCGCCGAGGACCGCGCCGAGGCCGCCGCGGCCGAAGGCCCGCTCCTCGGTGGTCATGACGGAGGCGAACCGGACCTGGTTCTCGCCCGCCGGGCCGATGCAGGCGACGTGCTCGGATTCGAGGCCGTGCTCGTCCTCGACGTACTCGCAGGTCTCGGGCACCGTGGCTCCTTCGAGGCCGGGCACCGCCTCGAATTCGACTCCCTCGTCGGTGACGTGGACGACGAGCAGGTCGTCGCTCTCGCCCGCTATCTCGACCGCGCTGTACCCCGTATCGGCGAAGTGCCGGGACATGAAGCCCCCGGCGTTCGAGGACAGCAGGCCACCGGTCAGCGGCGAGACGCCCGTGACGTTCATCCGACCGGTGAAGCTCATGTTCGACATCTGCATCGGTCCCGTCGTGAAGAACAGGCCGTTGTCGGGGCCGAGCGGGTCGGCGTCGAACGGGACGCGGTCGTGTGCCAGTTTCGTTCCGACGCCGCGGCCGCCGACGAACGATTCCAGCACGTCGTCGATAGATTCGGTGCGAGTCTCGCGCTCGCCGACGTCGACGGTCAGGAGCGGTCCTTCTGCGTGGTTCATGGTATCACGTATCTATTCGAAGTTCATAAAGGTGAGTCGTCCGTCTGCGCGGAGAGGCGATGCGGTCCGGACCGGGTCACTCCTCCGGCCAGCGCTCGATATACACCGTCTCGTCGGTGTAGAACCGGACCATGTCGTCGCCCTGCGCGTGGAGGTCACCGAAGAACGATGCCTTCCGCCCGCCGAAGTGGAAGAACGCCATCGGGGCGGCCGTGCCGACGTTGACTCCGAGGTTGCCCGCCTCGGCCTCGTGGCGGAATCGCTTCGCCTCCGCGCCGCGCTCCGTGAACAGGCTGGCGGCGTTGCCGTACTCGCTCCGGTTCACGACGTCCAGCGCCTCGCCGAAGTCGTCCGCCCGAATCAGCGCGAGGACCGGACCGAAGATCTCGTCGCGAGCGACCGTCGTCTCGGGGTCTACGTCGCCGAAGACGGTCGGCGCGAGGTAGTGGCCCTCGTCGGGCAGGTCGGCGTCGCGCTCCCGGCCGTCGAGCAGGACCGTCGCGCCTTCCTCGACGCCGGTCTCGACGTACTCTCGGACGGTCGCCTCGTGGTCGGCCGTGACGAGCGGCCCCATCTCGGTTCTCTCGTCGAGTCCGTCGCCGACCGTCAGACTCGCCGCTTCGTCGACCACGCGGTCGGCGAACTCGTCGTAGACGCCGTCGTGGACGACCGCGACCGGGTTGGCGAGACAGCGCTGGCCGGAGTTGGCGAACGCCGACGAGACGGTCTGCTCGGCCGCGAACGCCAGATTCGCCGAGTCCGAGACGACGATGTGGTTGTTCGCGCCGCCCTGAGCCTGCACGCGCTTGCCGTGCGCGGCCGCGGTCTCGTAGACGTGTTTGGCGACCGGCGTGGACCCGACGAACGACGCGCCCACCACGTCGTCGTGGGCCAGTAGCGCGTTCACGGTGTCGGGCCCGCCGTTGACGAGTTGGACGACGCCGTCGGGGAAGCCGGCCTCGTCGATCAGTTCGAAGAGCTTCCGCGCCGTGAAGGGGGTCCGCTCGCTCGGCTTGAGGACGAACGCGTTCCCGGTCGCCACCCGCGGTTCGACCTCTCGGCGTTCGCGGGCGCGGTCCGCCACGAGGAGACCGGCTTCGTCGACCCGTACACTTTCGCGGTCACGCTCAAAGAAGACGCGGAGGCGAGGGGCGCGACGGTTTCGACCGACACCGAGGTCACGGGCCTGCGGACCGACGGAGGGCGGGTCGCGGGCGTCGAAACCGAGGCCGGGAGCGTCGACGCACCCCGAGTGGTCGTCGCCGCGGGGTGGCGAACCGAGCGATTCCTCCGCGAGCAGGTTCGACTCCCGATCAGACCCTACCGGACCCAGTGCGCGGTGCTGGACCCCGGTAGAGAACTCGACGCCGAGTTCCCGATGGGCTGGGTCCCCGGCGAACACGTCTACTTCCGGCCCGAGCCCAACGGGGACCTGCTGGTCGGAGGCTGGTCGTTCGCGGAGGACGACCCCGAGGGCGCGAGCGAGCGGGAGGACGAGGCCTTCCGCGACCATGTCGCCGACCTCGTTCCGGGGTTCCTTCGGGACTTCGACCGGGCGCGGTTCGTCAACGGCTGGGCCGGGGTGGACGGCGCGACTCCGGACACGCGACCCATCGTGGACGCGCCCGACGACGGCCCGGAAGGGCTGGTCGTCGCCACGGGCTTCCACGGACGCGGCGTGATGACGGCCCCGGTGGCCGCGAGCGCAGTGCGAGAGCTGGTCGGCGGACCGGCCGCGCCGTTCTCGCTGTCGACGTTCGCCCTCGACAGGTTCGATTCTCGGAGTCGTGACTTCGAGTTCTCCAGCATCAGCGCGGGCGACTGACACGGTCGGCTGGAAGTACGTAAATTGCGAAGCGAGTACGCCGTTATAGTTCCGACACGTCGTTCTCTGTCGGACCTCGATTCGACGAATTACGGCCGACAGTACGAGGAGAGATAACGGGTCGGCGAACGACGGGCTACCGCTGGCGGCTCACGCGGGCGGGTGACATCGGTCGATGGCCTCCCAGACCGCCTCCTTCCGTCCGAGGAAGGTGATGTGGTCGCCGTTCTGGAGGGTGAAGTCCTCTTCGGGGACTTCGCTGTTGCCGTCC
The DNA here is from genome assembly GCA_005239435.1 of Halorussus salinisoli. Taxonomy (GTDB): domain Archaea; phylum Halobacteriota; class Halobacteria; order Halobacteriales; family Haladaptataceae; genus Halorussus; species Halorussus salinisoli. Next base: position 272,625 of record SZNP01000001.1, read on the forward strand.
CGACCGACGAGCGCGATGAGGACCCCGTTCGGGAGTTCGTCGTCGAGTTCCGAGATGGTCTTGCCCACGAGGTCGTCGGCCGTGACCTCTATCTCCTGTACGTCACCCGACCGACCGAGCTCGGTCATCCAGTCCGACAGCGCCGGGCGCTCGATGACGTTGTCGATGGCCCACGCGGTCGCCGAGGAGGCGTCGATGGTCTGGACGCCGAGGTCCTCGAAAGCGTCGACGTTGTCGGGGTTGTTCGCTCGCGCGATGACGGTCTCGGCGTCGAACTTCGAGTTCGCAAGTTGGGCGACCAGCAGGTTGGCGTCGTCGTCGCCGGTCGCGGCCACGACGATTTTCGCGTTGTCTGCACCCGCACTCCGGAGGACCTCCGTGTCCGTCCCATCTCCGTGATGGACGGTGAAGTCCTCGCTGCGGGCCAACTGTACCATCTCTTGGTCCTTCTCGATGATGACCACGTTCTCGCCACGGTCTTCGAGGCGTTCGGCGAGCGAACGGCCCACCTTGCCGCCTCCGACGATGATTACACGCATAGGTATCACGTCCAGGTATTCCGCGATGTGTCGGGCGAATCCGCCTTCGAACACGACCGTCGCCAGGATGACGAGGAAGACGGTTCCGACGAGGACGTTCGCGGTCTGGTTCAGTCCCTGGTTCTGAAGTTGGACCGCGAACAGGGTCGCGACCGACGCGGGGATGATACCCCGCGGTCCGACCGCGCTCATGAAGATGCGCTCGTTGAGGGTGTAACGGTCGCCGGTCGTCGAGAGGAGGACGCCCAGCGGCCGAACCAGCAGCGCCACGACGGCGACGACCACGATACCGCCGAGTCCGAGCGCAATCAGGTTCTCGAATTGGAGCAGGGCCGCCAGCGCGATGAAGACGAACGAGAGGACGAGCAACGTGATGTCGCCCTTGAACGCCGCGATGTCCTCCTCGTAGGGAAGGTCGGCGTTACCCAGAACGATGCCCGCGGTAGCGACCGCCGCGATTCCGGCCTCGGCGGCCAAGGTGTTCGCGCTCCCGAACGCGACCAGCGCACCCGCGAGGGTGATGAGTCGCGCGTTCTGCGGGGCGTTGTCCGGCGAAAGGTCCACGTGACGCAAGAGGTACCAGACGACTCCGGCGACGACGAGACCCGCGAGTATGCCGATGCCCAGTCGCTGGGCGAAGTCGGCGACGACCTCGTTGACGGTCGGGTCTTCGAGGACGACCACCTCGAACGTGACGACCGCCAGAATCGCGGCGGTCACGTCGTTGACGACGCCCTCGGTTTCGAGCGCGATTTCGACGCGGTCGCGGGCGGGGACCACTTCGAGGATGGGCGTGATGACGGTCGGACCGGTGGCGACCAGCAGCGACCCGACGAGCATCGCCACGTCCCAACCGACGCCGAGCGCGAACCGGACCACGATTGCGGTCCCGACGAGCGCGATGACGGCACCCAACGTCACGAGTTTGAGCGTCGCCGAGGGTGCCTCGCGCAGTTTTTCGATGGTGAGGTGGAACGCGCCCTCGAAGACGATGATGGCGACCGAGAGTCCCACGATGGCCGACAGCGCGCCACCGAACGCCTCCGGCGTGACGACTCGTAGTCCTTCGGGGCCGATGATGATGCCCGCGAGGATGAGAAACAGCACGCTGGGCACTTGGAATCGGTCGGCTAAGACCTGCGCTCCGACGCCAAGTCCGATGATCGCGGCGACGATGGGGACGAGTTGTGCGCCACCTTCTGCTGCCACTTTGTGAGACCTCCTATCGGAGTAATGTGGCGAAGGGTGTTTAAACTGGTCGGTAGCGGACAGAGAAGCCGTCTAAATTTGCGTGAGGGTGCCGGACCGATACGCGAACCGCGCGAGCCGAACCAATATTTAAATAACCGAACCGAACCACCGTAGCAATCACGGATGAACGACGGTGGGACCTTCGAGCGTTGGGGCCGCGAGAGCGCGTCGTACAGGGATTTCAGCGAGACCGCCTGCGACCTGCTGGCGACCGACGAGCGGTTTCGAACCGCCCGGAGAGAGTGGGAGGCCTTCTTCGAGACGAGCCACGGCGACGTGTTCGCCGACGTGGGCGTCGAGAACCCGAGAGACCGACTGTTCGTGGACGCCCTCTACTACGATTTCGTCGTGGACCGAATCGTCGCGTTCGCCGAACAAGAGTTCGACTTCGCGCTGGCCAACCCGGAACCCAGCGCGAACACCGACGCGCTGTCGTTCAACTTTCGGGAGTTGCATCGCCGCGTGGCCGACGCGGGAGGTCTCACCGACGCGATACCCGACCGCCTCACGAAGGACGACCTCCGAACCGCCGATACCGGTTTCCTGCGCACCCTCTACGAGAGCGTCGTCTCCCGCGAAATTCGGCTCGAACTGGGCGAGTACTACACCCCCCGCGGGGTCGCCGAACTCGCGGTCGACGCCCTCGCCGTCGACGACTTCGAGACCGCCACGTTTCTCGACCCGGGGTGTGGCTCGGGCGTGTTCAACTCCGTCTGCATCGCCCGGAAGATTGCGGCGATGGACGACACCCACTCCCCGGACGAAATCGTGGAGAACGTCACCTCCTCGGTCGTCGGCATCGACCTGAACCCGGTCGCAGTCAAGAGTACGAAGCTGAACTACCTGCTCTCGCTGCTGCCCGTCCTCGAAGACGCCGACGTGGACCGCATCGAACTCCCCGTCTTCCTCACCGACGCGCTCGGTCTGAGCCACGACGACGCCGTCTCGTTCGCGGGCGAGACCTTCGAACCGTCCGCCGACTACCTCGTCGGAAATCCGCCGTGGATTCCGTGGGGCCGGCTCTCGGAGGACGTGAAGGCTCGGTGGCGCGAGACCTACGCCGACGACCTCGACCTGCTTCCCCACGACGGGGCCGACTCGCGGTTGGGTTACGCCAACGACGACGTGTCGATTCCCTACGTCTGGGTCTGTATCCACCGGTACCTGACCGAAGGCGGCGGCGCGAGCTTCGTCATGAAGCGCGACATCATGAAGGGACCGGCGGGGAAGCTCCTCCGGACCCTGACCGTGGACGACCGACCGCTGGCGCTCGACCGCGTTCACGACTTCAATCGGCTCCGGCCCTTCGGCGAGCAGGTCGGCGCGAACGCGGCAATCTACGCGCTCCGGGCCGACGCCGACCACTCGTTTCCCGTCGACGCCACCTCGTGGACCGAGGACGGGGCAGTCGACCGACCGGCCGACTTCGCCACTGCGGACGCGATTCGGGAGACGCTCACCGCCGCGCGGACCGGCATCGTTCCGGTGGACGACGAGGACGCCACGTCGGCGTGGGTACGGGAGGACGCCGAACGCGCCGCGCTCGGCGAGTGCGACCACGACATCCGCCACGGCGTCAAGGACGACGCCCAGGACGTGTTCTCGATACGCCGCGAGGAGTTGGCCGACCTCGAACCCGAGTTCGTCTACCCGTACGTCAAATCGAGACACGTCGTGAAGTACGGCCTGTTCGGTCACGAACTCCGACTGGTCCCGCTCCGAAAGGCCAACGAGGACAACGAAGCGGAACTGGAGAGTGGGTACCCGAAGACGTACGAGTACCTCCGGAGTCACCGAGAGACGCTCGAAGACCGTTCGTCGTCGTGGCTCCAGAAGGGACCGTTCTACAACGTGTTCGGACTGGGCGATTACACCTGGAGCGAGTACAAGGTGGTGTGGTGCCGGCTCGGGTTCAAACCCCACTTCGCGGTCGTCTCGACCGTCGATGACGACGACCTCGGCGAGAAACTGGTCGTGCCGGGCGACCACTACATGTTCGTCGCGGCCGACAGCGAGCGAGAGGCCCACTTCCTCTGTGCCCTGCTCAACTCGGCCGTCTACCAGCGGTCGCTGAAGAACGTCGCGTCCGAGGGGAAAGCCAGCCTCTCGAAGACGGTCGTCTCGAAACTGGAACTCCCTGAGTACCGGGAGACCGAACGCCACCAGCGACTCGCCGACCTCTCGATGCAGGCCCACGAAATCGTCCCCGAGTACACCGACACGTCCAAGCGCGCCTACAACGAGCGGACGATACCGGAGCTAGAACCCGTGCAGGCCGAAATCGACCGCCTCGTCGAGGAGATAGTGTCCGACGGGTCATCTTCGGACCGCCGTCAGGCCGTCTCGTACTCGCGCTCGTAGATCTCGTCTATCTCGTCGGCGAAGCGGTCCAGGATGTTGCGGCGCTTCTTCTTCATCGTCGGCGTCAGCAGGTCGTTGTCCTCGGTGAACTCCTCGCCGACCACGCGGAACTGCTTGATCTGTTCGTGAGACTCGAACTGCTCGTTGATTCGCTCGACCTCCTCCTCCATCCACGCCTGGACTCGGTCGTCCCGGGGGAGGTCCCGGTCGTCGTCGGGCAGGTCGATGCCCTCGCTTTCGGCCCGCTGGCGGACCGTCTCGAAGTTCGGGACCACGAGCGCGGAGACGAACTTGTGGCCGTCGCCGACCACCATGACCTGTTCGACCACGTCGCTCGCAGCGAAGGCGTCCTCGATGGGACCCGGCGCGACGTTCTTGCCGGTCGAGAGCACCAGCAGTTCCTTGGCGCGCTCGCGGAACTCGATGTAGTCGTCGGGTCGAAGCTCCACGATGTCGCCGGTTCGGAACCATCGCTCCGACGACTCGTCTTCCGTGAAGGCGCGCTCCGTGGCCTTTGGCATCTCCCAGTAGCCCTCGGTCACGTTCGGTCCCTTCACGAGGAGTTCGCCGACTTCGCCCTCGGCGTCGTCGAACGCCTCCTGCGAGACCGCCGACTGGTCCACCTTCACGTCCGCGTCCACGACCGGCGGGCCGACGGTGCCGACTTTCGGGTCTTCCGGCGGGTTCACCGCGACGACGGGCGAGGTCTCGGTCAGGCCGTACCCCTCCAGAATCGGCAGGCCCATGCCGTGATAGAGCGAACAGAGGTCGGGCGAGAGACTGCCGCCGCCGCTGATGAGGAAGTCGACGTTGCCGCCGAGTCCGTTCCGGACTTTCCGGAAGACGAGTTTGTCGGCGACCGCGCGCTTGGCCCGGAGGACGGGTCCCGGACGCTCGGTCTCGAAGTACTCTCGACCAACGTCGGTCGCCCAACCGAACAGGCGCTCGGAGACCGGCGAGGACTCGGCCTGCTCGCGGATGGCGTCGTACATGCGTTCGTACACCCGCGGGACGCTGGTGCCGGTGGTTGGTTCGACCTGCTGGAAGTCCTCCTGGAGGGTCTCGGGGTCCTCGGCGTAGGCCACGGTCGCTCCCGCGGCGAACATCAGGAAGTGACCCGCCAGTCTCTCCAGGACGTGCGCGAGGGGCAGGAATGAGACGGTCCGGGAGTTCTCGTCGATGCCCGGCAGGTCGCCCTTGTCGGGCCGAGGACCGAACCGGCGATAGCACTGGTTGACGTTCGACCGGAAGTTCCAGTGGGTCAGTTTCACGCCCTTCGGTTGGCCCGTGGTTCCGGAGGTGTAGATGAGCGTGGCGAGGTCCTCGGGGTCGCGGGCGTCGAGCCACGACTCGTACTCGTCGCGGTCGAACGCCTCGCGTCCGCGCTCGTAGAGGTCGCCGAGCGTCAGAACCTCGAAATCGGCCGCGTCGGTCACGCGCTCGGCCTCGTCGCCGAGTTCGTCCATCACGACCGCGAACTCGAGGTCGAGCGAGTCCTGGACCGCCAGCACGCGGTCGAGCAGTTCGGCGTTCTCCACGACCACGCCGTCGGCGTCCGGGTCGCCGAGCAGGTACTCCACTTGGTTCGGCGACGACCCGCGGTACACCGTGGTCACGACCGCACCCGCCGCCAGCAGGCCGAAGTCGGTCTGTGCCCACTCCATCCGGGTGTCGGCGAAGATACCCACGCGGTCGTCGGCTTCGACGCCTAACTCCCGAAAGCCCGCCGCGAGCGACCGGACGACGTCGCGCATCCCGGCGTACGAGAGGGGCCGAAACTCGCCGTCGGTCGCCGCCGGAAACGCACTACCGGCGAGCGACCGGTCGTAGATGCCCCCTTTGTACTGCTGTGCCGGACGGTTCTCGTGTCGGGCCGCGCTCTCTTCGAACAACCGGGACAGCGTGGACTCCCCGATGACCCTGTCCTCGTAGTCCCGTTCTGCGTCACGCCACTCCATACCATTGTATCAGAACCCCGGGACATTAAGCTACTCCCGAACTTCCCGGCCGTTCATCAGGGTTTACTCGGTCTCTTCGGACGCTCGTTCTATCACTTCCTCGCGGGTGACCTCTCGGCCCGCCTCGGCCGACCGATAGATGCCGTCCGTGACCACCATCGACTCCAGTGCCAACTCGTCGGTCGGCAGGGGGTCGTCGTTGCCGAGCAGCGAGTCGACCCACTGGTAGAGCGGGTCGGCCCAGAGTCCGAACTCGTAGGCCCGTCGGCCGCGCTCTCCGTCGAGCAACTGCTGGCGGAACAGGTACTCTTCGAGGTCGGCGCTGGCCCGCATCTCCACGTCGGCGACCGTCGAGAAGTACTCGAAGGGGTCGAGGCGGACGCCGCCCTCGGTACCGACCACGGCGCTCGACTCGCCCTCGGCGTAGCGCGACCAACTCGTCCGGATCGACAGGACCGACCCGTCCTCGAAGGTGACGAAGGCCGCGCTCACGTCCTCCACGTCGTAGCCGCTCTCCTCGATGCGCCGGGCGTACTCGGAGCCGTCGGAGACTCGCTCGGGCACGGTCCGGAACGTCTCGCCGCGCACGCGCTCGACCGTGGGCAGACCGTCGTCGGGCGACCCCATCAGGTAGAGGAGTTGGCCCACAGTGTAGCTTCCGAGGTCGAGGACGACCCCGCCGCCCGCCGTCTCCTCTCGGACGAAGGGCGGGGAACCGTAGCCGTCGACGTAGGGCGTCCCCCGACGGCGCGCTCCCAGCGGGACCTCCTCTGGGTCGTCGCTGGCGTCGAAGGCGAATCCCGACGACCGGGCCGCGATGCCGTGGTACACGTCGCCGAGTTCGCCCGCGTCGGCCAGCGCCCTGGCGGCCCGCGTCTCGACGGTGTAGAGCAACTGGTTCTGGACTGCGAGGCGATTGCCGGTCCGGTCGGCGGCGTCGGCCATCCGGCGAGCGTCGGCATAGCTCCCGGCCATCGGCTTCTCGCAGAAGACGTGCGTCCCGGCCTCCAGCGCGTCCACCGTTACCTCGGCGTGGAGGGTCGCGTGGATGCAGACGTTCGTGGCGTCGAGGTCGGCCGCGCCGAGCATCTCGCGGTGGCTGGCGTAGCTCTCGGCCCCGTAGTCGTCGGCGAGGGCTTCGGCCTTCGGTTCGTCTATGTCGGCGACTGCGGCGACCTCCGCGCCGGGAATCCGGTCGTAGCGCGCGGCGTGGTTCCGGCCGCGGTTGCCCGCGCCGACGATGCCTACACGAACTGGTTCGGTGAGTTTCGCTCCCATCAGAATCAGCACATCGCACGACATGAGGACGTAAACCGCTGACGGTTATCTGAACCCGTGGCGGCGATACGCACTGGCTGACCAGTCTCCCTGGCGTGCGCTCTTCTGGTCACTTCCATCCCGGCGCGCGCTGGCGCGGCCCGCGATTTGGGTCGCGCCCATGCGCGCGAGGGACGAGCGAACGAAGTGAGCGAGGAGGCTGGGGAGGCGTGAGGTCCGCGGTTGCGGTGCGGGGCGGTGCTGTGCGGGTCTGATTGGCTCAAGCCTGTAGCTAGCTTCGCCTCAGCTTTCGAGGGAGTTTCGGCGATAGCTTCATTCGTTACTGTTCGGACTGGTCGTGACGTTCACCGCGTCTCGTAGACGAAAGCTGAGAAACCAGCCACCGACCTGCAAGAAACATTCTTGCTTCTTTTAGAAATGAATACCTACTTAAGACGTATATTTAGTCACTATTCGCGTTCGTCTAGATACGTCACGACGCCGCGGACGTTGAGTCGCGCTTCCTCGCTTGCCTTCCGTTCGCCCCACACGTCGGCCATCTCGGTGTGTTCGGCGAAGTAGTCCTCGACGGCCTCGGCGTCGCCCAGTTCCTCGTACTTCTGTTCGACCTCTGCGACCCACTCGCGGAGGACGTCGGCGTACTCGTCCATGACGCCGGTCTCGTACTCTCGCGGGCCGAAGTGCGGGTAGAGCAGCGCCTCGGGGTTCAGGTCCCGGATGGTCTCGAGGTCCGCAAGACACTGTTCGAGGTCGAAGTTCGACGGCGGCGAAGACTCCCGAATCTCGCCCTTCGAGGGGACCCAGATGCCCGCCGCGTCGGCGGTGAACACGGCGTCGTCGCCCCGGTCGTGGAAGACGACCTGATGGGGTGCGTGGCCCGGCGCGTGGTACACGTCGAGGTGGTGGTCGCCGAGCTCGATGGTGTCACCGCCGTTGAGTTCGACCACGCGGTCCTCGGGGACGGGTTTCGGTTCGACGTAGAACTCCCACTGGTCGCCGACCGCCGCCTTCGTTCCGGCCACGAGTCGGGAGGGGTCCACGAGGTGGCGCGCGCCGATTTCGTGAATCATCACCTCTGCGTTCGGGCATGCCTCCGCGAGGTAGCCCGCGCCGCCCGCGTGGTCGAGGTGGACGTGGGTCGGCGCGATGACCGCCACGTCCTCGCGGGCGATGTCCAACTCGTCCAGCGCGTCGAGAACGAGTTCGTGATGGGTGCCGATGCCCGTGTCCACGATGGCGGGCCGAGCGGCGTCGTAGATGTAGACCGCGCCGTACTCGTCGGTGTCGTACATCCCGGTGTCGAGGTAGTAGAGGTCCGAGCAGTCGCCGGTCGTGACCTCCCGGAGGTCTCCTCGTGTCATGGTTGGGAAGTGGGTCGTGGCGGGGTAAAAGGTGTTCGCCCGCGGAAATTTAGTCGTGAAACGTTCGTGAGACTGGGGGAGACGCGACGAGTTCCGAACCGGCCCCTGTCAACCCCTGCCCCACGAACGATACGGTTTTTTGCCGGGAGCAGAATTTGGGGAGTAGGAATGCTAGACCGGAACTACATTCGGGACAACCCCGACGAGGTCCGCGAGGCGCTTCGCAAGCGAAGGGCCGACGACGTGGACCTCGACGCGATACTGGAGATGGACGAGGAGTGGCGCGACCTGAAGGCCCGCGGCGACGACCTGCGCCACGAGCGCAACCAGGTCAGCGACGAAATCGGCGAACTCAAGCAGGCCGGAGAGCACGACGAGGCTGAAGAGGCCATCGAGCGCTCGCAGGAACTCAAGACCGAAATCGAGGAGGTCGAAGAGCGCGCGGCCGAGTTGGAAGAGGAACTCGAAGACGTGCTTCTGCGCGTCCCGCAGGTGCCCCACGAGAGCGTCCCCGAGGGCGACGACGAGGACGACAACGTCGAGACCCGCCGCGAGGGCTTCGACGACCTGCGAGACCTGCCCGACGAGGTGACGCCCCACTACGACCTCGGCGAGGAGTTGGACATCATCGACGAGGCTCGGGCCGCCAAGACCACCGGGAGCGGTTACTACTTCCTGAAAGGCGAGGGGTGTCAACTCGAACACGCCCTGATGCAGTTCATGATGGACATCCATCGCGAGCAGGGGTATCAGGACGTGTTCCCCCCCATCCCCATCGACAGCGAGTCGATGACCGGGACGGGCCAACTTCCGAAGTTCGCCGACGACGCCTACAAACTCGAAGACGAGGACCTCTGGCTCTGTCCGACCGCGGAGGTTCCGGTGACGAACATGTACGCCGACGACATCCTCCTGAAGGACGACCTCCCGCTGAAGCACCAGGCTTACACGCCGAACTTCCGGCGCGAGGCGGGCGAACACGGAACCGAGACCCGCGGCATCGTCCGCGTCCACCAGTTCAACAAGGTCGAGATGGTCAACTTCGTGGAACCCGAAGGGAGCTACGACCGACTCCACGAACTGCTTGACGAGGCCGAAGAGGTCCTCCGACGCCTCGACCTCCCCTACCGCGTCCTCGAACTCTGTACCGGCGACCTCGGGTTCAAGGCCGCCAAGCAGATCGACCTCGAAGTCTGGGCCCCCGGCGACGACATGGAGGACGGTCCCGAGCAGGGCGGCCGCTGGCTGGAAGTCTCGACCGCCTCGAACTTCGAGGACTTTCAGGCCCGGCGCGCTGGCCTGCGCTACCGACCTGAGCGCCACGAGTCGACCGAGTACCTCCACACGCTCAACGCGTCGGGTCTCGCCCTGCCGCGCGTGATGGTCGCCATCCTCGAATACTACCAGAACGACGATGGCACCGTGACGGTCCCCGAACCCCTCCGGCCCTACATTGGCGGCAAGGAGGTCATCGAAGGCCACGAACCGGTCGGTGAGAGTGCCCTCGGCGCGGGCGAGAAGGAGTAGTCCTCCGCGACCGTCCGGAGACCGACCTCACTCGGTCAGCGAGACGACGTCGGAACTGCCACATTCGGAACACTCCTCGCGGTCGGAGAAGAATCGCTCGCCGCAGTTCCGACACTCGTGGGTCGCCTCCTCGGACGCCACGGCCTCCGAGGCTTGCTTGAACTCCTCGACTTTCTGCCCGAGGTCTCTGAAGAGGCCCATCGTACGTGTACAAGTGGCAGAACAGCACAATAAGTCTTGTTGGCCGAGGAGTGGTGCCGGAATCGAGCCCCTATATTGTAAGAGACGTACAATTCTATTTTATGTTTCGAGCGCGTACGCTCACGCATGGGAGAAACGTTCGTAGTCATCGGTGGCGACGCGGCCGGGATGAGCGCGGCGAGCAAGGCCAAGCGCGAGAATCCGGACCTCGACGTAATCGTCTTCGAGAAGGGCGAGTGGGTGTCCTACGGCGCGTGCGGGATGCCGTACTACGTCAAGGGGGAAATCGCGGAACTGGAAGACCTCGTGGCTATCACGCCGGAGGAGTTCCGCGAGGAACGAAACATCGACCTCCGGACCCACAGCGAGGTAGTCGGTATCGACCGGGAGGCGAAGACCGTGACCGTGGAAAGAAGCGAGGCGAACCGTGCCTCGGAACCGCGAGCGGGGAGGAACGACCCTCGAGCGAACGACGACGGGACCTACGAGCAGGCGTACGACGACCTGCTCGTGGCGACCGGTGCGCGAGCGATTCGACCCCCTATCGACGGGATGGACCTCGACGGCGTCTTCACGTTTCACTCGATGGAGCGCGCGAGGGAGGTCCGAGATATCGTCGCGGGTGACGCGGCCGAGAGACCCGAATCGGTCGGTATCATCGGCGGCGGCTACATCGGGTTGGAGATGGCCGAGGCGTTCGACGCTCGGGGTCTCGACGTGTCGGTGTTCGAGATGCTCCCGCACGTCCTCGCACCCTTCGGCGACTCCATCGCGGAGACGGTCGAGGACCACCTCCGCGAGCAGGGCGTCTCGCTCCACCTCGACACGCTGGTCGAGGAGATATCGGGCGAGCAGGGCCGAGTCGCCGCCATCGAGACCGAGGACGACCGCTACTCCGTCGATTCGGTGCTGGTCGCCACGGGGGTCGCACCGAACGCCGAACTCGCCGAGTCTGCTGGCATCGAACTGGGCGAGACCGGCGCGATTGCCACCGACGAGTACGGCCGGACCGACGACCCGCACGTCTACGCCGCGGGCGACTGCGCCGAGGCCCACAACGTCGTGACCGACGCTCCGGACTACGTTCCGCTGGCGCTGACCGCGAACCGGGCCGGGCGAGCGATCGGAGCGACGGTGGCGGGCGACCCCACGGAGGTCGGCGGCATCGTCGGCACGGCGGTCGTGAAGGTGTTCGACCTCGAAGTCGCCCGGACGGGCGTCACCGACCCCGAGGTGGCCGAGGAGGCGGGATTCGACCCCGTATCGCAGGTCGTCACCGCCGGGTCGCGCGCTCACTACTACCCCGGCGGCGAGCCCATCACCGTCGAGATGGTGGGCGACCGGGAGACGGGTCGCCTGCTCGGCGCGGCGATGGTGGGCGAGGAGGGCGTCGCCAAGCGTATCGACACCGTGGCGACTGCGCTCCACGCCGGAATGACCGTCGAGGAGGTTCAGAACCTCGACCTCTCGTACGCGCCGCCGTTCGGTCCGACGTGGGACCCCGTACTGACCGCGGCGAAGGTGCTGTCCGGAAAACTGGAGTAGGTCGGCGAGACTACCGGGTGTAGGTCCGAATCTCGGCGATTCGCTCGCCCTCGAACGAGAAGGTGTCCACGAACTCGAACATCGGTTCTTCGTCGGAGTCGAGCAGACGCCCTTCGACGGCCACGCCCTCGCCTCCGTCGTAGATTCGCTTCGTCTCGTGGGACGTGTTCTTGTTCGGCCGACCCTCCTGCATGAACTCGACCAGGGTCTCCCTGCCCTCGATGGTCCGGTCGGGTCGGCGGTGGACGGTTCCCGGCGCGAGCAGGTCGGCGAACGCATCGTAGTCGCCCGCGTCGATGGCCTCGTAGTAGGCACGGGCGGTCTCCTCGCTCATGAACGGGGAGAGGGCCGCGGGGCGTATCAACCCCGTCCATCTTCGTCGCGTTTATCGGGGTTGCCCGAAATGAGGCGAACATGGACCCGCTTCACGCCCGGTACCCGTTTCTCGCGGCGGCCCGCGAGAGCGTCAGAGAGGCCGACATCGGTCTCGTGGCCATCGTCACGGGCGACGGGCGCCACCCCGCGGTCGAGCGCGGCGTCGAGCGGGTGCGCCGGGCGCTCATCGACGGGACCGTCAGACCCGACCCGGAGACCGGACGGCGGTGGGACGCGCGCGCAGAACTGCTCTCGTACCCGGTCGCGCGCGTGCTCGTGTCGCTCGTGGACGCGCCCGGCGCGGTCGAGAAGTACGCCAGTGCGGAGGCCAACACGGCCTACGACCGGTTCACCGACGACTTCCGGAACCCCGACGACGGCCTGAAGAGTACGAGCGCCAAGGCCATCTCGCTCGACGCGCTCCTCGCGGAGTTCGACCTCGCGAGCGACGTCGAGGAACTCCGGGACGGCTACCGAATCGACGTCGGCCGGTATCTCCCGCTGTCCTCGAATCTCGACGGCGAGTCGTGGACGCTCGCCACCCGACAGTTGGCCGGCGGGACGGTCAAAATCTCGGCGGCGGAACTCCACGAACTCCTCCGGGAGGCGGTCCGCCAGCGAGTCGCCGCGGGCCTGCCGACTCGCGTCCCGGACGAGATTCGGGAGGGCCTGACCGACGAGGTGGCCGAACTGGAGGACACCTTCTCCGACGTCGATTTCTCGCAGGACATCGACGTGCTCGCGCCCGACTGCTTCCCGCCGTGCGTCGAGTCGCTGATGGAGCGAGCGCAGGCGGGCGAGAGTCTCGCGGACCACGCCGAGTTCGCGCTCGTTTCGTTCCTGGCGAGCGCCAACGCCGACACCGACGAACTGCTCGCGCTCTGCGGCGTAGATAGCGACACCACCGCGAAGTCGGTCCACTACCGGGCCAAGCGCGTCGGCGACGAGTCGGGCGCGCAGTACGCGCCGCCCTCCTGCGAGACGATGCAGGCCTACGGCGAGTGCCCGGTCGCCGACGACGAGGACCCGACGACCGACGCCCGCTGTGACTCGATTTCCCACCCGCTGGCCTACTACGAGGACGCGCTGGCCGAAGCGGGACGCGCCGGGGAGTAGCGGATTCCAGGAACGTACGTCTTTCAGCAATCAAATCATATCTATAAACAACAAATAGAAACCTCGACGCGCGCTGGCACGGCACACGGGTGCACTGCGCCAACTCGCGCGAGGTTCGCGCGAGCGAAGCGAGAAGCCCAGGAGGAGGGGAGATTCGAGGCTCTCGCGGACCGGGGCGGTTGCGAGCGGGGCCGTGCATTCTTCGTAGGGTCACGGAGTAGTTAGCCACGCTCTCCTCCATCCTCGTCGAGTAAGAAGGACCCCGAACACGTTCGGAAAACCGAGACGATTAGCTTCCCAGACGAGAACCGATCCACGAGAACCCGGTTTCAGTACTGCTGTGCCATCCAGTAGCCGACGCCAGTCATCACCAGCACGAAGACGACGATGACGCCCACCGCGGCTAGCGCACCCGTCTGCGTGAGACTGCCGTTACCGTAGTTCGCGCCCACCCACATCAGGAGCGCGATGAATAGGCCGACAGACCCCACGCCGACGAGTATCTCTCGGCGCGTCTCTTGGTCGATTTCCATGCCGAGGGCTTCCGAGGGTACCGGCAAAAGGGCTTCGGAACGACCTACGACCGTTCCCGCGGCCGCGAGAGCGCGAGCAGTTCGTCGGTGTGTACGACCGCCGGTGCGCGACCCTCCGGTTCGCTGCGAAACGGAGTCGGACTGACCGCTCGCGGACGCCGATTTAATTCGAAACGACGGGGGGCGGATTTAGCTGTTATTCGGCCATTAACGCCACTAGAACTGACTATAGCCTCACTGACAGGTGCAAGACTTAGGAGTGTCCAGCCCCTATCTATCTGTACGCGGAACCGACCGCAGGCGCGACGATTGGGGTGGAGACGCCGACGCTGTACACTGCCGGTCACCGCACAAGAGGTGGGAAGCCTATGGGAAACACAACAGCTTCCGAACGAACGCGCGCATCGCTCCCTCCTGCGGGCCGCGTGACCGACGCCCGGTCACAGCGCGCTCGCATGGAGCGGATGGCAGTCACGCCGCTCGGTGGCGGCGTCTACGAAGTCGAGGGGCAGAGCGGCAACGCCTACTCCGTGGACCTCCCCGGCGGGCGCTGTACCTGCCCGGACCACAACTTCCGCGGCGTCCGATGTAAGCACATCCGACGGGTCGCCATGGAGGTCAACGAGGGTCTCGTCCCGCCGCCCGGCAAACGAGCCGTGGCGTGCCGGAACTGCGGCGAGGAGACCTTCGTGGACGAGACCGCCGAGGGACCGCACTTCTGCGAGGAGTGCGAACTCGACCCCGGCGAGGCCGTGGTGGACCGCGAGACGGGCGACCTGCTCGTCGTGGTCCGGACGACCGGTCGCCGGGCCGACGAAGTGGAAATCACCGACCGGGACTACACGGTCGCGGCGTATCCGAACAACGAGCAGTACCGACCCGACGACGTGGTCGTCGAGGCGATGTACCCGGTACCAGCGGGTCTCGGCTCCGACGACCTGAAGCCACACCACCTGCGGCGTTACTCGTTCCCTCGCGGACGACTCGCACGCAGGGGAGAAGCAACGGGCCACGACGACCAGTCGGAACTCGCCGACTTCGAGGTGGCCGAGTAGCTACCTTCGAGGGGTAGGTACGAGAGACGGCGGCGGTCCGGCCCTCCGTCGGTTGTGTCCCAGTGTGGACCACCGCCGGTGAGGGGAGACGAACAGTCGTACCAGCAGACGTTTTCCGTCTACTTCAGTGACTACGAAAATCGCGTGGAGTCGCTATTCGAGCATCGCCGCCGCCTCGTCGGGCGACAAGACGCCTTGCTCGACCGCCTGGAGCACGTCCCTGATGTCGTGCCCGTCGTCGTCGCCGTCCTCGTCGGTTCCTCGGAGTGCGTCGAGTGGGTCGCCGTCTTCGAGCGCGGCCTCCTTCTTGACGCGGTAGTTGCCGCCGTCGGTCTCGTGAACGTCCGCGGGGTGGAAGAAGTACCAGTCCTCGCGGTCGAACCGCACGCCGATCTTGGGTTTCGCGCCGAAGTTCTGAGAGAAGTAGACGAGGGCTTCGACCTCTTCGCCGGTGAGATATATCGGGTCGCCCGAACTCGACTTGGCTTCGATGGCGTAGAAGACGTCGCCGTCGCCCGCGAGTACGTCCGGGAGTTCGCGCTCAGTTGCGCTGCCGCTGGCGGGCGCGCGCATGACGGCGAACCCGGCCTCGTCGAGTCGGTTGACGAGTTCACGCTCCCGCCTGTCGCCCTTGGCGTTGGACATCACGGCACCCCCGAAAGATCCGTCGCGTCTGGCATATCTGGTACTGTTTCCTTCGGCGTGTTAAGTCCCCCGCAAGCGCGGTGGAAGTAGAACTCGTCGGGTCGTCAGCTTTCGCTCTGTAATCGGGCGGCCAGACCGCTTTTCATCGGAAAGGCCGACGCTATCGATAGTGTCGAAGGAAGAACTTGACCGGCGAATCCGGACCGAAGCGCCGGGGGAGGGCCAGAAGCCCAAGCAGGAGATCCTGGCCCAGGAGATTCAGGAGGGGTTAGAGGAACTCGAACGCCCGTCGGACGGCCTGTTCCTCTCGGGCATCTCGGCCGGACTCGACATCGGCTTCGGTCCCCTGCTCATGGCGGTGGTGCTCACCGTCGTCGGCGGTTCGTGGGGCGACCCCCTGACCCGAATCGTCGTCGCCAACGCCTACGCGGTGGGATTCATCTTCGTCATCGAGGGGCGGTCGGAACTGTTCACCGAACACACGGCCCGCGCCACGCTTCCGGTCCTCGACGGCCGGGCGACCGTCGGGGAACTGGCTCGGCTCTGGGCGCTCGTCTACGGCGGAAACGTACTCGGCGGAAGCGTCTTCGCCGTCGCTATGGTCTGGTTCGCTCCGGCCTACGGCATCGTCGATCCCTCGGCGTTCACCGAAATCGCGTTGCATCTCACGGAGCACGGTCCGTGGATACTGCTGGCGGGTGGCGTCGTGGCCGGATGGCTGATGGGTCTGCTCTCGTGGCTACTGACGGCCGCCAGGGAGAGCATCTCGCGCATCGTGGTCGTCTGGCTGGTCACGACCAGCATCGGTCTCGCGCACCTGCCACACTCCATCGCGGGTAACGTCGAGGTGCTGGCCGGGACGCTCGTCTCGCCGACCATCTCGCTCGCACAGTACGCCGGGTTTCTCGCGCTCGCCACGGTCGGCAACGCCATCGGTGGCTCTGTCTTCGTCGCCCTGCTGAAGTACGGTCACGTCGTTCGAGGCGAGGAGTGATCCGCTTCTGTTTCGCCTCGGCATTTACTCGCCGTCTCCGATCCTGGCCACTGCTTCGATCTCTACGAGCATCTCGGGGTCGATCAGGCGCTCGACCTGCACCATGCTCGTGGCGGGTCGAACGTCGCCGAACACCTCCGTGTGGGCACGTCCGACCGCCTCCCACTGGTCGACGTCGGTGACGTAGATTCGGGTCCGCACGACGTCCTCGACGCTCGCGCCCGCCGCGTCCAGCGCCTCCGCGACGTTCGAGAGCGCCTGCTTCGTCTGCTCGTACGGGTCGCCCTCGCCGACGAGGTTTCCGCCGTCGTCGGTCGCGGTCGTACCGGAGACGTGGACCTCGTCCCCGGTTCGGACCGCCCGCGAGTAGCCGACCTTCGGTTCCCACTCGGTGCCCGAGGAGACGCGCTGTCGCTCCATGCGAGGCCGGACGGCCGACGGTGCCTTAACGTTCGCCACTCGGTCCGACCTCGCCCGCCAGAAACGCCACGGCCGGTTCGGTCGCCTCGTCGCCCGGTTCGAGCCACGGCATGTGTCCGTGGTCGTAGAGGGTCACGAAGTCGCCGTTCGCCATCGCCCCGGCCACCGGACGACCCACCGACGGCGGCCAGAAGTAGTCCTCGGTGCCCCAGACGAACCGCGTGGGCGTCTCAACCTCCCGAACCTCCTCGCGCAGGTCGAACTGGGGCTTCATCCCGCGGAACGTCCCGAGGGTCTCCATCAGCGACCGGAGGCTCTCGCGCTGGCCGGGCAGACCCTCGCCGACGATGCCCGGCCGGAAGTAGCAGTCCGGGAGCGCCGAGTCGTCAACGACGTTCATCTGGCGGTAGGCCCGCCGGGCGTCGGCTACCGACTCGGCCTCGAAGTAGTCGAACAGCCAGTCGCCGACCAGGGGCAGGTCGAACAGTCGGAAGAACAGCGGAATGTCGAGCGAGAGCCCGGCAGGTGCGCCGATAGCACAGAGTCGCTCCACGCGCTCGGGGTGGTCCACGACCAGTGCGAGCGCCTGAAATCCGCCGAGGGAGTTGCCCATCACCGCGGTCCCTTCGATACCGAGCGCGTCGAGGAAGTCGGCTACGTACTCGACGCCGAACTCCCGGAATCCCGTCTCTCGGTAGTCCACTGCGGTCGAGAGACCCCTGCCCGGTCGGTCGGGCGCGTAGACCGTGAAGTGGTCGGTCAAGGCGTCGAACATCGGAACCCACACCGTCGCGGTAGCTCCGAGTCCGTGGAGGAGAAGCAGGGGCGGCCCTTCGCCCGCGGTCAGGTAGTGAACTCTGCTGGCGGGGTCGGGGAGGTCTACGTACTCGGATTCGGCTTCGACCTCGTAGTGGTCGCAGACTTCGGAGAGCGCGTCGAGGTACGGTTTCGCCGTCTCGCTCGGGTCGGCGGCGTGGTCGAGGGGCATACCCCGAAGTTCGAGCGTTCGAGAGAAAAGAGTTGGTTCCGCTTACAGGCAGTCGAGGCGAATGCCCCGGGGCTTGACCCCGAGGCGATTCACGTTCCGTGCTGCCAGCTACTCATGTACTCCGCCTGCTCGTCGGTCAGGTCGTCGTACTCGACACCTTCGGCGTCGAGTTTGATTTCGGCGATTTCGCGGTCCAACTCGTCGGGCACGTCGTGGACTCCGGCGTCGTACTGGTCGCTGTTCTCGACCAGTTCGCGGACCGAGGCGGCCTGCACGCCGAAGCTCTGGTCCATAACCTCGACCGGGTGGCCCAGCGCGATGGGTGAGGCGAGGTTGACGAGGCGGCCCTCCGCGAGGACGTTGAGGCGGCGGCCGTCCTCCATCTCGTACTCCCGGACGCCCTCGCGGGCCTCGCGCTCGTTCACGGCGAGGTCCGAAAGCTGGTCGAGGTTGATCTCGATGTCGAAGTGGCCCGCGTTGGCGAGCAGGACGCCGTCGTTCATCTTCTCGAAGTGGTCTCGGGTAATCACGTCGCGGTTACCCGTGGTCGTGAGGAACACGTCGCCGATTTCGGCCGCCTCGCCCATCGGCATCACGTCGTAGCCCTCCATGTGGGCTTCGAGCGCGCGCCGGGGTTCGACCTCGGTCACGACGACGTTCGCGTTCTGTCCGGACGCCTTCTTGGCGACGCCGCGTCCGCAGTCGCCGTAGCCCGCGACGACGACGTTCTTGCCCGCCCACGAGAGGTTGGTCGTCATGGCGATGTTGGCCAGCGAGGACTCGCCCGTGCCGTGGACGTTGTCGAAGAGGCGCTTCATCGGCGTGTCGTTCACGGCGAAGACGGGGTACTTGAGTTCGCCGTCGGCGTCCATCGCGCGAAGTCGGTGGACGCCCGTGGTGGTCTCCTCGCACCCGCCGACGATGGAGTCGATGAGCTCGGGGTAGTCCTCGTGGATGGCCGCGACGAGGTCCATCCCGTCGTCCACCGTCAGGGTGGGTTCGTGGGCGATGACCGCCTCGATGGCCGCGTAGTACTCCTCGTCGTCGACCTCGCGCTCGGCGTAGGAGGTGATATTGGGGTGTTCGTCGAGCGCGGCGCTCACGTCGTCGTGAGTCGAGAGGGGGTTACAGCCCGTGATAGCGACCTCTGCACCGCCCTCGGCGAGGGTCTCGACCAGCACGGCGGTCTTGGCCTCGACGTGCATCGCCATCCCGATTCGCTGGCCGTCGAGCGGCTGGTCGGTCTCGAACTCCTCTTGGACCGCGGTCAGAATCGGCATGTGTTCGCGCGCCCAGTCCATCTTCCGATGGCCCTCGGTGCGAGCAGATTCGAGATCGTCTACCTGCTCGCTTATCGTCGGATAGTCTGCCATACGCGAGCAAAGGGGAACCGCGCCCAAAACGCTACCGAAGGGCGACACGCGAGACTTGCCGTTCCGGAATCCTCTGCGAACTCGCAGTCCGTCGGAGGTCCCCCGAGTTCCCACTTCCGTCGCTGTGTCTTCGACACTCTCCGTGCCTTTTCACTTCCGAGGTATCCGGCCCTGGCGCACTCATCACTTCTTCGAACCTGTTCTCCAGTCGTTACCTTTCACCCCCCGATACCCCCAGTGCGCGCTAGCGGTACGGTCACGTGCACTTCGGTGGTCTCTGGAGCGCGAGCGAATCAGTACGTCCGGGTACGGTTCCCCGGACGAATTTCCTCGAAGGTCCATCCGAGAAATAAGTATATTTCTACAACAGTTACGTACGATTTCCTAAGAATTGTATTCGTTTCCGAAACCGACCGTCGTAGTGGTGTAGACGTGTCGGCGTTCGACGGTCGTGACGGGTCGACAGTCGGAGGAGTTCGCCGACAGCGGCGAGTCGATCGGGGACGGCGGAGGGTGAACGAGAATCGGAGGACCGACGAACTATCGGCGAGGACCGACGGAAATCGGCGAAATCAGCGGCGGACCAGCGAGGGCGTCAGCGGAACCGCTCAGTGGCCCTTTCCGTTACCGTTGTTGCTGTTGCCTTTCTCGTCGTCGCCTTCCTCGTCGTCGCCTTCCTCGTCGTTACCAGCGTGCTCGGGCGGACCCTGCGAGCCACCTTCGTCGGTTCCGTTCTCCGTGGTGGCGTTACCGGAGTTGCCCGCGTCGGCGGGCTTGCCCGCGTGGTCGGGTTTCTTCTCGGAGGCGTTGCCCGGGTTGTTCGAGGTCACGAACTCCGAGACGGCCTGTCCGATGGGGCCGCCGTCGTCGCCCGCGTTCAGCATCTCGTGGACGAACGAGGACACGAGGTCACCGAACGAGCCTTCCTCGGCGTCCTCCGCTGACGCGGTGAGCGTGGCAGTCGCCGCACCGGTCGCGTTGTCCTTCTCTGCAGTGACCGCGACGGTCACGTTCTCCTCGGGTGCTGGCAGATAGACCGTCCCGTTTTCGTCGGTCTCGTAGTCGCCAGCGCCCGCGTACGTGTCGTTGTCGTCAGTGGTGTCGACGGTCACGCTTGCGTTCTCGACCGTCGAGTCGTTCTGCGTCACCGTCACGGTCGCACTGTGGTCGTCGGCTTGTTCGACCGCGACCGTGAGCGATTCGTTCGCCGTCGTCTCGGCTGCTGCACTTCCCATGCCCGCGGCCGCCACGCTCGACAGGAGCAGGACTCCCACGAGGACGACCGAAAGGGTGCGGTTCTTCGATGTCATTGCACTCGGTCGTAAGGGAAATGGTAGATTAAACCCCGTCTGTCGTCCAATTCGTTTTCGTGGTTCATCCGAGCGGAACGAAACGGCGTTACGAACGTAGACCGTTTAAAAATAGTTCTAATCGTTTATCTCCGACAGTTCAACGACCCGTTTCGAGCACCGAAAACGAGGAAACAGTGCGTTACTCGGCGCGCTCGACGGCGGCCGCGGCGCGCTCCTCGGCGCGTACCCGAACCGCCTTGGCGTCGAGAGTCAGTACCTCACCGTCGCGCATCAGGACCGCGCCGTCACAGATGGTGTGGCGCACGTCCGACCCGCGGGCCGCGTAGACGAGGTGGCTCACGAGGTCGTGGTGCGGCGTCAGATGGGCGGCGTCGAGGTTCACCACGGCGATGTCGGCGTTCGCGCCCGGTTCGATGCGGCCGCTGTCGAGTCCGAGCGCCTGCGCACTCCCCTCGGTCGCCATCCGGACGACGCTCTCGGCCGGGACCGCACTGGCGTCGCCCTCGGCCAGTTTACCGACCATCGCGGCGTCGCGCATCTCGTCGAACACGTCCAGGTCGTTGTTCGAGGCCGCGCCGTCGGTGCCGAGACCGACCGTCACGCCCGCGTCGAGGAGTTTCTGAACCGGGGCCATCCCGCTGGCGAGTTTCATGTTCGACGCCGGGCAGTGGATGACGCTCGTACCGGTCTCGGCCAGCAGGTCGATTTCGGCCGCGTCGAGGTGGACGCCGTGAGCCACGAAGTCCGACTCGTCGGTCATATCGAGGCCGCGGGCGTATTCGAGCGGTCGCTCTCCCTCCTCCTCGACGATGGGGTCCACCTCGTCTACGGTCTCGTTGGCGTGGTAGTGAATCGGAATCCCCTCCTCGCGGGCCTGTCCGACGTACTCTCGGAGGTACTCCTCACCGACCGTCGTGAGGCTGTGGGGCATGAACGCGGTTTTCACCCGACCGTCGGCCGCGCCGTCGAGTTCTCGGGCAGTGGCGAGGCTCTGCTCGCAGTCCTCGCGTGCGCCCTCGTCGTCTTTCCCGACCGTGACGATTCCGTAGCCGAGACGAGCGCGCAGACCAGCGTCTTCGACCGCCTCGGCCACCTCGCCCTCGTGGAAGTACATGTCGGCGAACGCCGTGGTGCCCGACCGAATCATCTCCAGCAGGCCGAGTTCGGTCCCGGCGCGCACATCCTCGGGCGTGAACTCGGCTTCGACCGGCCAGACGTCCTCCTGTAGCCACGCGTCGAGTTCCTTGTCGTCGGCGTAGCCCCGCAGGAGCGTCATGGCGACGTGGGTGTGGGCGTTGACCAGACCCGGCATCACCAGGCCGTCTTCGGCGTCCAGGGTCTCGTCGCCCTCGGGCATGTCTTCGGGGTCGCCGACCGCGACGATGTCCCCGGACTCGGAATCGACCAGCACGTCGGCGCGCTCGACGGTCGCGTCGGGACGGAGGACCTGCCCGCCCGCGATTCGCAGTTTCGTCATGTGGTGTCGTTCACACCGAGGGGGCCTGAAACCTCCGACTTCATCGCAGACCGAAGGGAACTTCCTCGCCAATCGCGTCCAGCGAAGGCTCGACGGTCGGGGACTCGCCCACGGCCCCGGCCGTCTTCCCGGGCCACGCGACCCCTGCGCCGGTTCCCACTGCGACCACGGTGTCGTCCTCGCCGACTACGCCGTCCGCGAAGGCCTGCGAGACCACGGCGGGCGCGAGCGCGGAGGCCGGTTCGAGGAAGACGCCGTCCCGACCCACAGCCCGGATGGCCCCCTCGACCGCCTCGCGGTCGGCCGCGTAAGCCGCCCCGCCGGAGGCCCGGACTGCCGCCAGGGCGTGGTCGCCCGAAGTCGTCCCCATCGTGGAGGTGCTGAGGGGTTCGGGACCCTCGTCCCGGCCGACCGACTCGGCGTCGGCCTCGAAGGCGGCCGCGAGGGGGTGGCGCTCTGTGCTCTCGGCGCTCAACATCCGAGGCGTCTCGGCGACGACGCCGCGGGCCGCGAGTTCCCGGAACCCCTTCCAGATACCGTAGAGACCGTCGCCAGCGCCGACCGGGACGACCACGGCGTCGGGGGACTCCCCCATCTGCTCGACGAGTTCGTAGGCGATGGTCTTGTACCCCTCGTAGACGTACGGCTGGCCGGTGTAGCGGCCATCGAGGTTGTAGGCGGCGAACCACCCGCAGTCGGCCAGTTCGGCGAGGAGTCGCTTGCGCTCGCCGTAGTCCGTGAGGCGGATCGATTCGCCCCCGTACGCCCGAATCTGGCGGTGGTGTGGCGGTTCGCTCGACGGCGAGAGGAAGGCGACCACGCGATCGATTCCGGCCCGCGAGGCGTAGGCCGCGACTGCGCTGGCGTGGTTGCCGGTCGAGGCGGTGGCGATGCGGTCGGCACCGTCGGACCGTCGGCCCGCAGATGCTCCGGCGACTGCGTGGGGGACCACGACCGAGGCGAGCCGGTCCTTCCACGACCACGTCGGGTTGGTCGTCTCGTTCTTCAGCAAGCAGTCGGGACCCGCCGCGTCGAAGTCGGCGGCCGCCTCCTGAGCGAGGTGCGGCGCGTCGGCGAGCGGGGTCCACCCCTCGCCCATCGATGCCGGAGGTGCGCCCGCGGAGTCGAGGTCGAGACCCTCGGTCGGAAGCCAGTCGGCGTAGCGCCAGAGGTCGGTCCGGTCGGAGTCCGGGAGGGCATCGGGGAGGTCCTCGTGAGCGACTTCGAGCGGGCCGCCACAATCGGGACATCCCGCGGGACGCTCGGCGTGGTCGGTCGTCGCGCCACACGACAGACACTCGAAGACGTAGGTCATGGCAGAAGTGTTGGCTCGGTGGATAGATAGTGGTTCGGGAAACGGCCAGGAACGTCGGAAGTTGGGGAACGAAGGTTGTTCGCCCGGGCCGTCGTTTCCGGTGGAAAACGCCACTCAGATTCGGCATGCGCTGGCGTCGTCGCGCCGTCGGCGCGATGGCCCGGCGGACGCGGGTCGTCCGCCGGTACGACCTCGCGGTGTGAGGCCGTCGCAGTGCCCGACCAGGAACCGAACGTCGAGAGTCGGCGAGCGTTGGGGAAGGACGAAAGGTAGTTCCGCGAAGAACGCCAAAACCGACCAATCCATGAGAATCGCCGTCCCGAACAAGGGCCGACTTCACGACCCGGCGATGGAACTGCTCGAACACGCCGGTCTCCACGTCGTAGACGGTGCAGACCGGAAACTGTACGCCGACACGGTCGACCCCGACGTGACCCTGCTGTTCGCTCGCGCCGCCGACATTCCCGAATACGTCAGCGACGGCGCGGCCGACGTGGGCATCACGGGGCTCGACCAGATGCGGGAGGCCGACCCCGGGAACGTCTCGGACCTGCTGGACCTGGAGTTCGGTCAGTGCCGACTCGTACTCGCGGCTCCCGAGGACGGCGACATCCGCTCCGTGGCGGACGTGGCGGGCAAGACCGTCGCCACCGAGTTCCCCCACATCGCCGAGCAGTACTTCGCGGAGAAGGACGTCGAGACCGATATCGTGGAGGTCAGCGGCGCGACCGAACTCACGCCCCACGTCGAGATGGCCGACGCCATCATCGACATCACCAGCACGGGGACCACGCTGAAGGTCAATCGCCTCGCCATCGTGGACGAAGTGCTTTCGAGTTCGGTCCACCTGTTCGCACGCGACGACGTGGCCGACGACGAGAAGGTCCAGCAAACCGCGATGGCGCTCCAGTCGGTTCTCTCGGCCGACGGCAAGCGCTATCTGATGATGAACGCGCCCGAGGACCGCTTGAACGAGGTTCGAGACGTGATCCCCGGTCTCGGCGGCCCGACCGTGATGAACGTCGAGAGCAAAGACGACGGGGAGAAAGACGGCATGGTCGCGGTCCACGCCGTCGTGGACGAGCGCGACGTGTTCGAGACCATCAACGAGTTGAAGTCGGTCGGCGCGAGCGGGATTCTGGTGACCGAAATCGAGCGACTGGTGGAGTAGCGACTGGCCGGTCCGCCGACGGGTGACTCGTCACTCGGGACCGACGACTTCGACCTTGATTCCTTCGGGGTCCTCGCAGTAGAGCGCGTAGTACCCGCCAGCGAAGGGATGCTGGTCCTCGAACAGCACGCTCGCGTCCTCTCGCTCGCGGACGCCAGCGGTGAGTTCGTCCACTTGTTCGCGCGAAGCGGCGTGGAACGCGAGGTGGTTCAGTCCAGCGGCCTGCCGGTCGAAGGGGTGGTCGGTCTCGTCGGCCTGCCCGAGGACGACGTAGGTCGGGCCGTTTATCCACGAACGACCACCGTCCCAGTCGTTCTTTAGTTCGTAGTCGAGTTCGGTCAGGAGCCAGTCCCAGAAGTCGACCGAGGCGTCGAGGTCGGACGCGTACAGTTCGACGTGATGGAGTCGACCGGCGCGTTCGGGGTCGGCGTGGTCGTAGCCCATGCGTCGTTCCGACGGACGGGGGTGTGAAAGGGTTTTCACGTCGGCGCGGTCCCGAGCAGTCGAACCAGATTGAAAATCGTGATTCCGAGCAGCGCGCTCACCGTGTAGTGAGCCAGCGTGACCACGCCCGCCGTCTTGTATTTCAGCCGATACACTGCTCGGATGGTGAAGAAGTCCGCGCTGGCGCTCACGAGGATGACGATTGCCGGGCCGTAGGCCTGTAGCGCGAACGAGATTATCGCGGGGACGACGCCGACCGCGAACGCACGAACTATCGGTACGTCGCCGAGGACGTATCGCGCGGCGATGTGGGCCGTGACGCCGTAGAACAGCACCGTGAGTAGGAACGTACCGACCAGCGCGACGATGGGGACCGCCATGTGGGCCACTCGGGAGGCCGGGGCCAAGGAAGTAGCGGTTTCGCGCGATGCGGGAACCAGAGCGTCGGTCTCGGACTGTCCGAAAAACGAAAGACCGCCGCCGTTCGTTCGGCCGCGCTATTCCAGCAGACCGAGTTCTTCGAGTCGGGAGACGATTTTGTCGACCGCCTGCTCTGCGTCCTCGGGCTTCTTGCCGCCCGTGATGACGAGTTTCCCGGAACCGAACAGCAGCGCGACGACCTCGGGTTCGTCGAGTCGGTAGACGAGACCGGGGAACTGCTCGGGTTCGTACTCGATGTTCTCGAGTCCGAGACCGATAGCGATGGCGTTGAGGTTGAGATTCCGCCCGAGGTCCGCCGAGGTGACGATGTTCTGGACGACGATTTCGGGGTCCTCGTTCACGTCGATCTGGAGTTCTCGAAGCTTGTCGAAGACGATTTCGAGGCTCTCGTGTACGTCGGCCGTGCTCTTCGCGCCGGTACAGACGATTTTGCCCGACCGGAAGATGAGTGCGGCGGACTTGGGATTCTGGGTTCGGTAGACGAGACCGGGGAACTGCTCCGGGTCGTAGTCGGCGCCTTCCAAGTCCATCGCCACGCTCTGCAGGTCGAGTTCCTGCCCGATTCCGGTGGAGGCGACCACGTTTTCAATGTTGATGGTCTCCTTTGGGTCGGTCATGTGCGACTTAAATGTCGTATTTAAGGTTTATAAAGGTTGGTACTCCCTCTTGACAGGTGCGCTGAGGGTTTTTATGCGTCCGTTGGCCCCCAGCGACGGGGTTCCGCTTATTAGCGGGGTGAAATCCGGGGTCTCGGGGCGGCCCGTAGAGTGGGGCTCCTCGGAGGAATCCCACTCGCAGACGAAACCCCCAAGAGCCACGGCCGAGTCCGATACACCGTGTACGCGCTCGAACTCGGTGGGGAAGACGACCGATTCGCGGCCGAAGAGGCAGCGAGCGCCGCGACCGGCGTCGAAGTCGTCGCCCCCGGCTTGGCCACTGCGAACGTCGTCAGCGACCGCGTGCGAAATCTGGCGTACACCCACCGCGCCAGCGAGTTCGTCGGCGAGACCGACGCCAGCGTCGAATCGGCGCGCGTCCTGTTGGAAGTCGCCGGAATCGACCGCGAAGGGAGCGTGGCGGTCCGCGCCCGCGACGTGCGCGACACCGCCGGAATCGACACCCAACGTGCCGAACGCGAACTCGGGCAGGTCCTCGTCGACCGGGGGTTCGCAGTGGACTTGGACGACCCCGACCACGAACTTCGCGTCCTCTTCTCGGAGGACACGTGTCTGCTCGGGTGGCTCGAAATCGAGAGCGTCCGCGACTACGGCACGCGAAAGCCGACCGACCGGCCGTTCTTCCAACCAGGCGGGATGGACCCCCTGCTCGCTCGCGCGCTGGTCAATCTCGCGGGTGCCCGACCCGGCACGACCTTGCTGGACCCAATGTGCGGGACCGGCGGCGTCCTCATCGAGGCCGGACTGGTCGGCGCGACGCCGCTCGGGTCGGACGCCCAGCGCAAGATGGCCCGCGGCGCGGCCGAGAATCTGGCCCACTACCTCGACGCCGAGCAGCGAGCGACGGGCGACTGGGCCACCCTGCAAGGCGACGCGACCCATCTGCCCTTCCCGGACGACTCCATCGACGCCGTGGTGTTCGACGCGCCCTACGGCAGGCAGTCCAAAATCGCCAACCTCGACTTGGACGACCTCGTGTCGGGCGCGCTCGCGGAGGCCCGGCGAGTCGCCGACCGGGCCGTGGTCGTGGGCGACCGCTCGTGGGCTAGCGAGGCCCGCGAGGTCGGCTGGACCGTCGAGGTCGAGTTCGAGCGCCGGGTTCACCGTTCGCTCGTGCGCCACGTCACGGTGCTGGACGACGCGGACGCCGACTCGGCTATCTTCGACTGAGCGCGACTCGATCGGCCTCGACCGAGTTCGATTCGGGCGGGCGGCCGCGACGACTACGAGTCGGCCGCCCGCGCGAGAACGCGTAGTTCGCGCTCTTCGTCGGTTTCGACGGTCAACTCCGGGACCTGGACTGGATTTCCTTCCTCGTCGATAGCGACGAAGGTGAACGACGACCCCGTGGTGCGCTCTGTCTCGCCGGTTCTTGGGTTCTCGCGCCACGCCCGGAGATGCACCTCGACGCTGGTCTTCCCCGCGGCGTAGACGTAGGCCTCTATCAGTGCGATGTCGCCGACCGGAACCGGCCGGTGAAAGGAGAGGTCGTCGACGCCCGCGGTGACGCAGGTCTCGCCCGCGAATCGCATGGCCGACATCGCGCCGAGTTCGTCCATCCACTTCATGAGTTCGCCGCCGTGGAGCGTCTCGTAGTTGTTGGCGTCGTTGGGTTGGACTCGATAGCGGTTCCGGATGTGCGTCTCGGCGAGCGTGGGCATACCGTGACTTCGGGAGGAACGCAGAAGAATAGTTCGTCCGGACGACGGAGTGGGGTCGGCGCGCTGGCTACGCCTCGCCCTTCGCGCCGAGTTCAGCGAGCAGGTGGCCGAGGTGAACTCGGTCGCTGGACCCATCCGCGAGGTCCACGTCGATTTCGCCCGCGAGTCGGGTCAGCTCGGCCAGCTCGTCGCCGGAGTACCGGCCCGAGTGTGCCACGTCCAGAATCTCCTGCAGTACTTCCTCGCCGCTGTAGCCCTCGTCCACGAGCAGGTCGTCGAGGGTCTTGCGGGCGTCCGAGAAGTTGCCCGCCTCGGCGTCGTCCAGCATCTCCTCGATTTCGGCCTCGATTCCGACTTCACGGAGGACCTCGAAGGCCGCGGTCCGGGTGAGTTCGCCCTCCTTCTCGACGGTCGTCTGCGCGCCGAGGATGGCCTCCCGGAGGTCGCCGTTCGCGTACCCGGCGACGAACTCCAGTCCCTTCTCGTCGTACTCGACGCCCTCGGCTTCCACGATGCCTTCCAGCACCGCGACGATTTCCGGGACGGTCGGCGCGCGGACCGACACCGGGAAGCATCGGGACTTGATGGGCGGGATGAGCTTCGTCGGCTGGCGGGTCGTGATGATGAACTGGGTCGCCTCGTGGTGGCGCTCCATCACGCGGCGGAGCGCCTGCTGGAAGTCCTCGCGGATGGCCTCGGCGTTGTCCAGCACCACGGTCTTGTAGGTGCCCGCGACCGGCGAGTAGCTAGCCGACTCCTTGAGGACGTGGTTGATGAGGTCGGCCTTCGAGGAGTTTCGCCTGCGCTTGCTGTCGATGAACGACGAGAAGCGCGGGTCGTCGGCGATCTCCTTCTTCGTCATTCCGAAGAAGTCCGCGACGTTGATCTCCACGAGGTCGTTGTCGGGGTCTTCGTGTGCTTCGCGGGCCAGCGCCCGCACTGCCGCGGTCTTGCCCGCTCCCGACGGGCCGTGGAGGACGAGATTGATGGGGTCGTTCACGGCCTTCTGGAGGTACTCGCGGACCTCCGACTGCGGGAGGTCGGCCAGATCGGGCGCGTACCGTTCGGTCCACAGCGGCGCGTCCATTACCGGACAGTAGGGAGTCGGCGGGTAAGAATCGGTCGGTCCGTTTCGGGGAACACGCGGTTCGGTCGGCCGTCCGCGGAGATACCGGTCACGGCCTCAACAATATATATCTGTTCTTCAGTTATCTATCTGTGTCTTAAACGAGCAAAACAATAGCTCTAGATAGCGTTTCGCGGTCGGACGCGCTCAGTTACCGTCTCCCTGGTCGTTCTCCTCTCCGTCGCCGTCCCGTAGTTCCCGCTCCAGTTCCACCGACCCGTTCTCGGTCTCGATTTCGACTTCGAGCTCCGGTCGGTCGGGAACCGCGACGGTCAACGTCCCGTCAGCGGCCGTCTCACCGACGACTTCCCCGTTCACCGAAACCGTCGCGTTCGCCACCGCCGTTCCGTTTCGGGTCACCGAGACGGTGGCGTTTGCGCCGCGAGTGACGTTCCCGACGAAGGACGCGTTCAGGGCCGCGTCGGTCGTTTCTTGGTCGCCGTCCTCGTCCCTCTCGTTCCCGTCTTTCTCGTCCTCGCGCTCGCCACTCTCGGTTTCGCGTTCGTCTTCGCCGACGACTTCGATTTCCTCGTCGGTCCCCGACTCGCTGATGACCGGCTTGAGGATGTACTTCCCGCTCTTGCCCGCCTCGAACACGGAGATGTCGAAGACATAGTCGACCGACTCGTTCGCGCCGACCGAGAACGTCTGGTGAATCTGGAGTTTCTGGCTCGGGAGTTTGACGCGGACCTGCTCGCCGTCGGTGAGTGTACCGTTCACCTCGCTGACGTGGACGAAGACCGTCTCGTAGGTCCCGTTCTCGACCGGGAACGTGCCGAGTCGGGTCGCGTTCGCACCCGTGAGTTCGGTCAGGTCCAACGTTCGGTTGTCCACGGCGTGAGTCGTCCAGTTCCCGCCCGACTCCTCGAGACCGACTTTCGAGACGGTGACGTTCAGGTGCGCGAAGTCGTCCATCGCGTTCTTCTCGTCGCTCACGTAGAAGTTCAGTGCGCTCGCCTCTCCGCCCGAGGCGGTCGTCTCTGCGCTGGCGGTCGCTTGGGCAGTCGTGGTCTCCGCGCTCGTCGTCGTTTCGACGTCGCCGGACGCTGGCGACGTGGTCGTTCCTCCTTGTCCGCCGACACATCCGGCGAGCAGTAGCGTGACTACGATGCAGACAGCGGCGTATCGTCCCATGACGATTCGTTGGGACTCAGAAGCAGTTAATAAATGGTCGCTCTCGTTCGTATCCGTTTAGGACTCGCTTCCGTCTTGCGATTCAACGGTTTTGAACCGTAAAAAATCGAGAAACGTGTTCGGTTCGAGGTTCGACTCCTCGCGGTCGGAGTTACGCCTCGGTGGTAGTCTGGACCGTCGTCTCGTCACCTGCGGGCGTCTCGGTTCCTTCCGCCGCGGTCGTCTCCGCGTCTGGTTCCTCGATGACGATGATGGCGAGGTCACCGAAGTTGCGGGTGTACACTCCGTGGATGTACTGGCCCGCGGGCACGCCCTCGGTGTCGATCTCGAACGTCACGGTCGTCTGTTCCTCCGCGTCGAGCGTGACGGACTGGCGGTCGATGACGGTTCCTTCGAGTCGGAACGCCACGTCTTGAGTCGCCTCTTGGTCGTTCGGGTTGGAGAGAGTGGCGCTCACCTCGATGGTGTCACCGGCCGTCGCGCTCTCGGGCGCGTCCAACCCTGAGACCTCGAAGGAGTCGAGTTCGGCCTCTTCGGGCGTCGGTGTCTCTTCTTCTTCAGTCGGTGTCTCTTCTTCTTCAGTCGGTGTCTCTTCTTCTTCAGTCGGTGTCTCTTCTTCTTCAGTCGGTGTCTCTTCTTCTTCAGTCGGTGTCTCTTCTTCTTCAGTCGGTGTCTCTTCTTCCGGCTCCTCCACCGTCGTCATCGGCGGTTGCGGAAGGTCGACGTCCTCCGGAGCCGTGACGACGAGCGTCACGTTCTCCACGTTGACGTTCCGGATGACGAACCGAACGGTCTGGATGTCCTTCGAGAGGTTCTCTTCGAGTTGCTCCTCGGCCTCCTCGGGACTCACGGTCGTCATCTGGCCCAGGTCCTGCTGGGCCGCGCTCTGCCGGAGCACCTCGGTCAGGTTGATCTCGACGCGCCGGTCCTGAACGTTGATGTTGCTGATCGTCTCGGTTCGGTCGGGCGTCTCCTCGTCACCGACGACGAACGACCACTCGTCTATCTGCATCTGCTCTATCTTGAAGACGAACTGCTGTTGTTCGGCAGGTTCTTCGACCACTTCCGTGGTCTCCTCTTCTTCCGGCACTGTAGTGACTTCTTCTTCGGGCGTGGTCTCTTCCTCTTCCGGCACTGTGGTCACTTCTTCTTCGGGCGTGGTCTCCTCTTCTTCCGGCACCGTGGTTACTTCCTCTTCAGGCGTGGTCTCTTCCTCCTCTTCGGTCGTGGTCGTGGTCGTCTCCTCCGGGACGGTCACGTTCGCGGAGTCGATGACGACTTCACCGTCCGTCGTGTACGGACCGTCGAGTTCGCCGGTCGAGAGGACGAAGTCGTACACCTGGTTGTCGTTGGTGTCCAAGTGCGGCATGGCGACCAACGTCTGGCTCTCCTCGATGGGTCGGGCGAGCGTGATGGTCACGTCTTCGTGCGTCCCGGCTTCCAGATACACCGAGTTCCCGAGGACGCTCGAAATCGGAGCCTCGCTCACGGACGAGTCGTGGATGGCGACGAACCCGCCTTCGGGCATCGTCACCGACTCGATGACGACCTGTTCGCCCTCCGTCTCCTGGTCGTCCATGGTGACGCTGGCCCGGTCACCGTCGGCAGGTTCGTCTGCCTCTCTCGTCGTCTCTTCGGCACCGTCGTCTTCAACCGTCGTCGTCTCCTGCATCGCCGCCGCGTTCGTTCCTGTATCTGTCGCTGAATCCCCCGTTACTGCGAGTGATACAGCTGTACCGCTCGCTAAAATCAACAGCACCGCCATGAAGACGGCGCTAAGTGTCCTACTGTCACGTGTCATTTGTAACCCCCAACACGGGGAACGGCAAGACCGCGAATAAACAGACGCGACTGTTCACGAACGTAACAGGCAGATACGCCCGTTTAGGCCGGGACTATCCACTGATTCTCGGAAGTCGTTTCTGGTCGTAACCCGTTGTTTCCCCACGAAACTCGGCGTACTGCGCTCGGGATTTCGAAGGCGCTTTCCCGCGCGCCCGCCACGTTTCGATGAGGATGTCGATGCGCGTTACCTTTCTCGGAACCGGCGGGGCAGTGCCGACTACAGAGCGAAACCCGAGTTCGGTGCTGGTCAACCGGGAGGGAGACCGGTTGCTGTTCGACGCGGGCGAGGGCACCCAGCGCCAGATGATGCGCTTCAAAACCGGGTTTACCATCTCGGATATCTTCGTCACGCATCTCCACGGCGACCACGTACTGGGACTGCCGGGCCTGATTCAGACGCTCGACTTCAACGACCGCGAGGAGGCGCTCTCTATCTACACGCCCGCCGGAACCGAGGAGGACATCGACGCGCTCGTCCACGCCGCCGCCAATCAGCCCTCGTTCCCGGTCCACATCTACGGCGTCGGCCCCGACGAGGCCGCGGTCCGACGCGACGACTACGAGGTCCGAACCTTCCGGACCGACCACGACACCAACTCGCTGGGCTACGCGCTAATCGAGGACGACCGTAAGGGCCGGTTCGACCGCGAGAAGGCGGAGGAGTTAGGTGTCCCCGTGGGACCGAAGTTCTCCCAACTCCACGAGGGCGACTCGGTCGAACTCGACGACGGCACGAGTATCGACCCCGAACAGGTCGTCGGCGACCCCCGTCCCGGCCGGACGGTCGTCTACACGGGCGACACCCGCCCGAGCGCCAAAGTCGCGGAAATCTCGGAGGGGGCCGACCTCCTGATACACGACGCCACCTTCGCCGACGACCGGAAAGACCGGGCCGCCGACACGGGGCACTCGACCGCGCGACAGGCCGGAGAAACCGCCAGCAGGGCCGACGCCGCGCGCCTCGCGTTGACTCACATCTCCTCGCGCTACGCCGGGGACGTGTCCGACCACCTTGACGAGGCCCGCGAGACCTTCGACGGCGAGGTGTTCGTCCCGGACGACGGCGAGACCCTCGATATCCCGTATCCCGACGAGTAGGTCGCT
The DNA here is from genome assembly GCA_005239435.1 of Halorussus salinisoli. Classification (GTDB taxonomy): domain Archaea; phylum Halobacteriota; class Halobacteria; order Halobacteriales; family Haladaptataceae; genus Halorussus; species Halorussus salinisoli. The sequence continues at coordinate 305,853 of SZNP01000001.1, forward strand.
TTTCGGCCCCGTCGCTCCCGCGCACTTCGAGACTCCGGAACGGTCACTCCGTTATAGTTTGACTAATTATTAGAAAGGGCTAGTTTTATTCTATACTCTAACGATTAAACTGATGCATGCGAAAGTCCGTAACGCTGGCACTGATTCTGTGTCTCGTCGTCGCGGGTGCGGTGCCGCCCGCCGCGGCGAGCGTATCCGACTCGCACAGTACCACCGAGTCCACTGCGCCCGCACCGACCGCGGCGCAGGCCCCGACGAACGACACGACCGACAATACCACGACGCTGACCGTCCTGTCGTACAACGACGTCCAGACCGCGGCCGCCGAGGACGGTACGCTGCCGCGGATGGTCACGCTACTGAACCAGCGTCGCGCCGCCCACGACAACCCGACCGTCGTCGTCGGCGGTGGCGACGAAGTCAGTCCCCACTCGCTCTCGCCGCTCAGTCAGTGGCGAGTGCCCGCGAAGGTACTGAACGTCGTCGACCCCGACGCCGAGGTCGTCGGGAACCACGACCTCGACTACGGTTTCGACGCCGTGGAGAACTTCAGCAACGCATCGGAGTTCCCGTGGTTGATGGCCAACGTCGTAGATCAGGAGACCGGCGAGACGATTCCCGGCACGAAGCCCTACACCGTCGTCGAGCGCGGCGGCGTGAAGGTCGGCGTCGTCGGCGTGGCCGACGAGAAGATCGAGTCCAAGACCGCGGTGGACTTCGACGAGCAGGGCTACGAACTCCGGAACTACTCCGAGACCGCCAGCGAGTACGCCACGATGCTCAAAGAAGACGAGAACGTCGACGTGGTCGTCGTCTCGGCCCACCTCGGCGTCCCCGTGGCGAAGAACCTCGCCAACACGACCGAGAACGTCGACGCCATCGTCGTCGGTGACGACGAAATCGAGTACCCGCCGCAGGAGACCGGCGGTGCGGTCATCATGGAGGCCGAGGCCCGCGCCGAACACGTCGCGGAACTCAACCTCACGGTCGAGGACGGCGAGGTGACGAAGTGGAACGGCCGTCTCCTGAACGTGACCGACGACGTGCCCAAGAACGAGACGGTCTCGCGCATCATCACCGAGGCCCGCGAGGACGAACTCGACGACGTGGCCGGGCGGACCGAGGTCGCACTCGACGCGCGGTTCTCTTCGAACTACCACGACGAGACCGCCTTGGGCAACATGATCACCGACTCGTTCCGCGCCCAGACCGGCGCGGAGGTCGCCATCACGAACGCGGGCGGTATCCGGTCGAACGCGATTTACGGCCCGGGCAACGTCACGGTCGGCGACGTGTACAACATCCTGCCGTTCCGCAACACGCTCGTCACGGTCGAACTGACCGGCGCGGAACTCGAGCGACTGCTCGCCAGTCAGGTCGTCCCACTCGAAAGCTGGACCGGCCAGAACTACGGCGCTGAGGCCCAGTTGCAGGTCAGCGGCGTCACCTACGAGTGGGTCGGACACGAGAACGAGAGCTACATTCGGGACGCGTGGGTCAACGGCGAACCCCTCGACGAGGACGAGACCTACACCGTGACGGTCAACTCCTACATGGCCGGGTGGGAGGACTCGGTCCTCGAAGACGCCCCGCGCGTCAGCAACTCCGACATGCTGTACGGGACGGCCCTCCTGGAGTACGTCCGAGAGAACAGCCCCGTCGCACCCGAGGATACCAACCGCATCCGGCGCGTGGACGACGTGACCGAGGTGCAGTCGGTCTCGGTCCGGAAGGGAACCGCCACGGTGTCGCTCGACGCGCCGAACGGCACGACGAACGTCGTCGCCGACAGCTTCTACGCAGTCCGAGGCGACTCCGGCGAGCGCCTCAAAGCCGAGTCGGTCACGGTCGAAGACGGCACGGTGAAGGTCCGCTTCGATAACGCAGAGTATCGAAAGCTCGCCGGTGACGGCGGCATGCTCCAGATTTACGGCAAGTACGACACGAGTGCCTACGAGCGGGTCTACTTCGAGCACTCGGTCTTGAACGCCGACTTCGAGGCCAGCGGCTCCGGCGAGAAGAAGGGCCACCAGACCGAGGACGGCGAGCAGTCGGCACGCGCCCCCATCACGCAGGGCTCGGCGTCCCCCATCACCGCCGCGTAACTGCGAGAACGCACTCCGGAACTTCTTTTTTCGCGGGTCGTACACTCTCGGCAGTCTCTCGACTGCTTGCCAAACTACCCGGCGCGTGCGGCGTGTCCTCCGTGTCACGCCAAGCGCGCGAGGGACGAGCGTCACAGGGAGGAGCGAAGTGACGACCGAGAAGCGCAGGCGGTTGGGGAGGTTCGAGGCCCGCGGTCGCGGGGCGGTCTGATTGGCTCAAGCCTGAAGCTAACTCTACAGAACCGTTTTTCAACTCGCGTCATCGTGCGGTTGCGGTGCTGTACGGTGGACTGTGCTGTCTACTGTGCCACAACAATAGCAACCGAATGAGAAATAAAAATAATTCTTAAATAAACATATATTTATATAGTATCGTAACAGAAGAGAGATTCTACACAATACGCAAATTCACATTGCAGCGCCCAACCCCGACTCCGCAGTCCAGTTCCCGCGTCGGATTTATATCCGCAGACACCTTACGCTCGTCCGTGAACGCCCGCACGAGTGCCCTCGACACGCTCGTTTTCGGCGTGGACGTCCAGAGCGGAGACGTCCGCGGCGATGCACCTTCCTACGCACTCGTCGCGTTCGACGGCGAAAACCTCGACCGCGACGTGGTGTCACACCGCAAGCTTCGGCGACTCGTCGAACGCGAGGAGCCAGCGCTCGTGGCGACCGACAACATGTACGAGTTGGCCGCCGACAAGGACGCGCTGGTCCACTTCCTGCGCGGACTCCCCGACGGAACTCGACTCGTGCAGGTCACGGGTGCCGAGCGCCCCGAACCCCTCTCGCGGGTCGCCTCGCGCCACGGCGTCCCCTACGGCAAGAAGCCGATGAAGGAGGCCGAGGCCGCCGCGCGACTCGCGGCCGGGAACGTCGGCTACGAGGTGTCGGCCTTTACGAACACCACCGAAATCAAGGTCTCTCGCGGTCGCTCGACCGGGAAAGGCGGGTGGAGCGAGGACCGTTACACTCGCCGGATTCACGGTGCGGTCCGGAAGCGAAGCCGGGAAATCGAAGACGAACTGGACGCGGCCGGTCTCGACTACGAGCGCGACGTGACCGAGAAGTACGGCGGGTTCTCGAACGCCGTCTTCGAGGTCGAAGGCCGACCCGAGGACATCCCGGTCTCGAACGAGCGCTCGGGCGACGTGCGCGTCGAAGTCGAGCGCGTGCGACGGGACGGCATCGAGTTCGAACCCCTCGCCAAGCGCCGCGACCACGTGTTGGTCGGTATCGACCCCGGGACGACCACCGCGGTCGCCGTGGCCGACCTGGACGGCGACCTCCTCGACGTACTCAGCACGCGGACCGCCGACACCGCCGAGGTCATCGAGTGGATCATCGAGCGCGGGCGGCCCGTCGTGATCGCCGCCGACGTGGAACCGATGCCTGAGACCGTCGAGAAGATTCGCCGGAGCTTCGACGCCGAAGGGTGGATTCCCCAGTCGGACCTCCCGGTGGACGAGAAGCAACACCGGACCCGCGACCACGACTACGACAACGACCACGAGCGCGACGCGATGGCGGCCGCGCTCTACGCCTTCGACGACCACGAGGACCAGTTCGACCGCATCGCCGAGAAGGTGCCCCCGCGAATGGACCGCGGGAAAGTCATCGCGCGCGTGGTCGCGGGCGAGGATTCGGTCGAAACCGCGCTGGCCGCCCTCTCGGACGACGACGAGACCGAGGAGGAAGAGACCGAACACACGCCGCGCGAACTCACGGCCGAGGAGAAGCGCATCAAGCAGTTGGAGTCGCAGGTCGAGCGTCTCGAAGACCACGTCGACGACCTGAACGACACCATCGAGAGTAAGGAGGGCCGCATCGGGCAACTGAAAGGCGAACTCGAAGACGCCAGAAGCGAGGAGCGCAAGGAGGTCCGCGAGCGCCGGGAGGTGTCCCGTCTCGAGCGCGAGAACGACAGGCTGGAGCGCGAACTCGACGACCGCGACGACCGCATCGAGGAGTTAGAGGGCAAACTCGCCCGCCTCAAGGAACTCTGGAAACTCGACCACTCGAACTTCAGCGACGTGTCCGAGAAGAAGGCCGGTCTCACGCCGGTCAAGCCCGTCGCCAAGTTCACCAACGAGGCAATCGACGTCGCCCACGAGAGTTTCGGTCTCGCCACCGACGACGTGGTGTACCTCCGAGATGCCTCGGGTGCCGGGCGCTCGACCGCCGAGCGACTCGCGGGGGTAGACCCGAAGGTCGTCCTCGTCGGCGACGGCGGCCTCTCGGACGCCGCCGACCGGGTTCTCTTCGAGAACGGGATTCCGGTCGGTCCCGCCGACGACGTGACGATTCAGGAGGTGGACGAACTGGCCGTGACCCGCGAGAGTGAGATCGAGTCGGTCATCGAGGACTGGGAGTCCCGGGCGGAGGAGCGCCGGAAGGAGCAGAAGGCCGAGCAACTCGATAGGCTCATCAGCGAACACCGGGCCGACCGGAAGTACGACGCGGGGTCGTCTGAGGCCAGCGGGCAGAGTCCCTGACTAAATTCCCCTCCTCGAACTCCGGACAAACAGGACGAGAACTGCCGACGCGGGCCCGAAACGTTGGCACGGTCCCGGAACGCTAAAGCCCCGCGCGGGACACGTCTCGCGTATGGACGCCTACGAGTTGATTTCGCGGAACGTCGAGGAGGCGGTGACGGAGGAGGAGGTCGAAGAACTCGCGGAGAGTCCCGAAGGCAAGCGAGTGTACGTCGGCTACGAGCCGTCGGGAGTCCTCCACATCGGTCACATGCTCACCGCCAACAAGCTCATCGACCTACAGGAGGCGGGCATGGAGGTCGTCATCCTGCTGGCCGACGTTCACGCCTACCTCAACGGCAAGGGCACCTTCGAGGAGATCGAGGAGACCGCCGAGAGGATGCGCAAGCAGTTCCTCGCCTACGGACTGGACGAGGAGCAGACCGAGTTCGTCTACGGGTCGGAGTTCCAGTTGGACGACGACTACGCGCTGGACCTCCACAAACTGGAACTCGACACGACGCTGAATCGGGCACAGCGCGCGATGGCCGAGATTCAGGGCGACGAGACCGCGAAGGTCAGCCACGTCGTCTACCCGCTGATGCAGGCGCTCGACATCGAGTATCTCGACCTCGACCTGGCGGTCGGCGGGATGGACCAGCGCAAGGTCCACATGCTGATGCGCGAGGAGTTGCCCGAAATCGGCTACGACGCCCGGCCGGTCCTCCACACGCCCATCCTGGCCGACCTCGGCACGGGCGAGGGCAAGATGTCCAGCAGTTCGGGCGTCACCATCTCGATGGAGGACTCCACCGAGGACATCGAAGAGAAGGTCAACTCGGCGTTCTGTCCACCGTCCCGCGACCCCGAGGACGACCTCGAAAACCCGGTGCTGGAAATCTTCCAGTACCACGTCTTCCCGCGGTTCGAGACGGTCGTGGTCGAGCGACCCGACGAGTACGGCGGCAATCTGGAGTACGAAGCGTACGAGGCGCTGGCCGACGACCTGGAAAGCGGCGAACTCCACCCCGCCGACGCCAAGGGCGCGCTGGCGAGGTACCTCGACGAACTGGTCGCGCCGGGCCGGGAGAAGTTGCGGGAGTTGGAGCAGTAACGGTCTAACCGTTTCTTTCGACTACTGGAGTATCCTTTTACGCGATACTCGTCCTTGCCAGTAGGGGAGTAGTTCGTTTTTCACCAACTGGTAGCAATCGCCCCGCGAACGTTTTGCCAGCGAGAGGATTCGCCGAAGGCGAACTTACGAGCGCAGCAGACGGTTCACTCGAAACCGCCACCGCCGCCCATCATCCCGCCGAGACCGAAACTCGCCATGAGGCCCGAGACGAGACCCCACGCCGTCAGGACGAATCCGAGGACGACGAGACCGATTCCGGCCGCGATGATCAGGTCCACGTACGCGATGACTCCGATGCCGCCGAGCAGGAGCAACACCCCGACGATGCCTTTCGCTCCGAGTTTGTCCAACATACGACGGGGTGAGTTCGGACGTAACTTAAACACCCTTGCTCCGGGGTCGAGACAGGAGTACGACAGTATATTTAAACCTCCCCGTCTCCAAACCGAAAATATGAGTGACAACGACGGCGGACGGCGGAAGAACCTCCGCATGCCCGACGACGGCGAGGTGTTCGCCACCGTCACTAACATGCTCGGCGCGAATCGCGTGAAAGTACGATGTGCCGACGGAAAAGAGCGAACGGCCCGGATTCCGGGCAAGATGCAAAAGCGCATCTGGATTCGCGAGGACGACGTGGTACTGGTCGAACCGTGGGACTGGCAGGACGAGAAGGCCGACATCAAGTGGCGCTACGACAAGCAGGAAGCCGACCAGCTTCGGGACGAAGGTCACATCCAATAAGACGAGCCTTTCCAGCGGTCGGAAATTCGCCTCCGGCGAACTTCCTCCTTTGCAAAAGCTCGACCAAAAACACGGCGTCACCCCCCGTCGGCGACGAAGCGGCTTCGCCGCTTCGCTCCTCCGTCGAGGGTTCCTTGGTACGCTCGCGGTAGAATTGCTGGTAGTTGACCACCGACTGGTACGGTCGCCCGGTCGATTCTGTGCAGTTTCCGACAGAAGTAATTGGAATTTCGAGGGGGTGTAGTAACGCCGATGTCTGGTGGTTACACCTGCGTCAGGACACCAGACCCCAATAGGCAAGAACGCGGGATTGCGTCTGGTGCTTAAGTGGGAATCACCTACTCGTCGCTGATGGCTATCGGACGCTCAGAGACCGACGAGACGGACGTAGCGCACGGCGAGGAGATTCCGGAAGCGATTAGAGCGATTCGGACCCGGCGGTCGGGACACAACTTCGACCCCGACGCCGAACTGGACGACGAGACGCTGGAGGGGTTGATTCGGGACGCCGCACTCGCGCCCTCGTCGTACAACCTTCAACCGTGGGAGTTCGTCGCCGTGCAGGACGACGACCGACTCGACGAGGTGGTCGAACTGGCCTACGGACAGGAACACGTCAAGGAGGCCGGGACGGCCATCTTCGTCGTCGGCCACACCGAACCCGAGACCGCCGACCGCGTCTTCGAGGAGTGGGTCGAAGCGGGCCGCTTCGACGCGGAGACCGGTGAGCAGGTCAAAGAGCAGACGGTCGCCGGCTACCAGAGCGAGCAGGCCGGACGCGACTACGCCATCCGTAACGCGAGTCTCGCCGCCGAGAACCTGCTTCTCTCCGCGCACGCCCGCGGCCTCACCGCCACGCCCATGAGCGGGTTCGACTTCGAGGGCGTCGCCGAGTTCCTCGGCCTTCCCGACGACAAGATTCCGGTGGTCCTCGTCGCAGTAGGGCCGAGCGGCGGCGACGAACCCGAACGACTTCCCCGGCGCGACGTGGACGAGGTTCTCCACCGGGAGCACTACTGAGACCCCCGCCTCGGCTCCCGAAAACCCACCCTTTTACCGCTGGAACCGCTAGGTTCGGGTAGATGACCGAGGAGTACAGCCTGCTCGAACCCGACAACGTGGAGGGCGTCGGCGACGAGTGGGAGGAGATAGACGTATCCGACACCGAGGCCGACAAGGTCCAGCGCCAGCGCGACCGAGAGTTCAACAAATTTCGGGAGCGACTGAAGAACACCGAGCAGTTCAAAGTCGAGCAGTCGGTGTTCGACGACGCGACGCTGGCGGCGCTCTACAAACTGGTCCAGGACGGCTATGTCCGGGCGTTCGGCGGTCCCATCTCCTCGGGGAAGGAAGCGAACGTCTACTCCGCACTCGGTGACGAAGAACACGGCGAGGTAGCGGTCAAGGTCTACCGCATCAACGCCTCGGACTTCCGGGACATGCGCGAGTATCTCGTCGGCGACCCCCGATTTGAGGAACTGTCGGGCGACAAGAAACGGGTCGTCCTCGCGTGGACGCGCAAGGAGTCGGCCAATCTCAAGCGCGCCCAGAAAGCCGGGGTGCGCGTGCCCGAACCCATCGCCGTCCAGCGCAACGTCCTCGTGATGGAGTTTCTGGGAACCGACGGCGAACGCGCACCCACGCTGGACGACGCTCACCTCGAAAACCCCGAGACCGCCTTCGAGGTGGTCCGGGAGTACATGCGCAGGCTCTACGACGCGGGACTGGTCCACGGCGACCTGAGCGAGTACAACATCATCGTCCACGACGGCGAACTCTGTATCATCGACCTCGGACAGGCCGTGACCACCCACCATCCCAACAGCGGCGAGTTCCTGACGCGGGACTGCGCGAACATCGCTTCGTTCTTCCGGCGACAGGGGATGGACGTTCGCGGCGACGAGTTAGAGGAGTGGATTCGGGAGAACGCCGACCCCAGCAAGTGACGACCGCGCGATCCGAGGCGCGAACGAGCGAAACGTTCAAGCCTCGGAACCGACTATCCTGACTCGATGAGGTCCGCTCTCCGCACTTGGCGCTGGCAGACGCCCGGAGAGCGGACAGTGTCGTGACCGACGGCGCACCGGCCTCACCGGGCGTCCGAGGTGGCGTCGCTCACTCGCTTTCTGGTGAACCGACCTCCGAGTGACAGCCGAAACCACGACATAGATGCCTGAAAACGCAACTTCCGACGACTTCACCGTCACACCCTACGCGGTCGAGGGCGAGGTAGACTACCGCGAACTCCTCGACCGATTCGGCGCGGACGAACTGACGGACGACCAAATCGCTCGCTTCCCCGGCCAGCATCCGATGGTCCGGCGGCGGGTGTTCTACGCCGGACGAGACGTGGACCGATTCCTCGAATCGGCGAACAGCGGCCGGACCGTCTCGCTCGTGACCGGACGCGGGCCTTCGGGTCCGATGCACCTCGGGCACGTCTTGCCGTTCTACTTCGCCAAGCATCTGCAGGAGCAGACCGGCGCGCACGTCTACGTTCCGCTCTCGGACGACGAGAAGTACTTCACGAAGGACCTCTCGCTGGCGGAAATCGGCGAGTACACCCGAGAGAACCTCCGAGACCTCCTCGCGGTCGGGTTCGACCCCGAGCGAACCCGAATCGTAATCGATACCGCCGACGCCGACGTGGTGTATCCCCTCGCGGTCCAGTTCGCCAAACACGTCACTCAGTCCACGATGGAGGCGACGTACGGGCGGCCGGACAACGTGGGCCTGTCGTTCTATCCGGCGGTCCAGATCGCCCACCTGCTCCTGCCCCAACTCGTCCACGGGCGACACGCGAGCATGGTCCCCATCGCGGTGGACCAAGACCCACACGTCCGCCTCGCGCGCGACGTGGCCGCGAAGGAAGCCTTCGACGTGGACAAGCCCGCGGCCCTGTTGAGCAAGTTCCTCCCGACGCTCGACGGCCCGGGGAAGATGAGCAGTTCGGGCGACGCGCCGGGTATCTATCTGACGGACGACCGTGAGACGGTCGAGGAGAAGATTCAGACTCACGCCTACTCCGGCGGGAAATCGAGTCTCGACGCTCACCGGAAGCACGGCGGCGACCCCGAGGTGGACGTGGCCTACCAACTGCTCGCGTTCTACTTCGAGGACGACGACGCGACCCTCGAACGACTCGCCGACGAGTACCGGTCGGGCGACCTGCTCAGCGGCGAACTCAAGGCCGCCGCCGCCGACAAAGTCGCGGACTTCCTCGAAGCACATCGGGAGCGCCGCGAACGCATCGGAGACCTCGAAGCCGAGTTCGAACCGTATCGGCTTACCGAAGACGAACGGGCGCGGGCGCGACCGGAGGGCGTCGGCCTCTTCGACTGACCGCGAGGTCTCGCGTAGGCCGACCAGCCGCCAGTTTTGCGCAGGCCGAACGAACCGCCTCCTCGGCGGTCTGAAAGGGCGAGCGCGCGAGGGCTTTCGAGGGAGTCGCTACCGGTCTCGTCAGTCACTCTGGAATCGATTCGAATTCTCCGAGTTCGACCCCGACGAGTAGCCGTTCGCACGCGGACGAAGGCTTAAAACACCCCGAGCGAGTATATATTCCCATGCAACACGTGAAGATTCCGCAGGACCGAATCGGTGTTCTCATCGGCGAAGGAGGTGAGACGATGCGCGAAATCGAGAGTCGCGCGGAGGTGCGACTCGACATCGACTCCGAGAACGGCAAGGTTGAAGTCGAGAAGACCGGCGACCCGATTTTGGGTCTCAAGGGGCCGGAAATCGTGAAGGCCATCGGTCGCGGCTTCGCGCCCGACGAGGCACTCACGCTTCTGGACGACGACATGATGATGTTCGACGTCATCGACATCGACGCCGCCGCCCGGAACAAGAACGACCTCGAACGACAGAAGGGGCGACTCATCGGCGAGAACGGTCGGACCCGCGAACTCATGGAGGAGTTGACCGGCGCGGCCGTCGTCATCTACGGCACCACGCTCGGCGTCATCGGCACCCCCAAGCAGGTGGACGTGGTTCGGAGCGCCGCCGAGATGATTCTCGACGGTGCGCCCCACGGGTCGGTGTACTCGTTCCTCGAACGCAAGCGCAACGAGATGAAGCGTCAGGGGATGGAGTTCCACCAGTTCCCCGGCTAGACGTGTTTTCTTTCGCAAATTGATTCAGTCGAGTCACTGATTTCGTAGTTTCTTCGTTTCCGAAAGCCCCCTTTCAGTCCCGCCCTGTCGGTCGTGTCACCGGGCGTTTCTAGTGGATTCCGTCACCGCCGCGGTTCTGGTGGAAGGCATACCGAGCGGTCCCATAGAAAGCGCCGTCGGGCGCGAGAACCCCCGCGAGCGGCCCGCTCCGGTGTCCCTTATAAAGATACTGTGTGAAGGGTTCCCATATCTCCTTTCCAGTTCTGTTCGGCTGGTTCTCTCGTTCTTTAGGGAAAGGTTTATATAGAATGCCAATCAATCTATCAGGTACACATGGCACAACGAATGGGCAACCAGCCGATGATCGTACTTTCCGAGGACAGCCAGCGCACCTCCGGAAAGGACGCGCAGTCGATGAACATCACCGCCGGGACCGCAGTCGCCGAGGCCGTTCGGACGACGCTCGGCCCGAAAGGGATGGACAAGATGCTCGTGGACTCGACGGGCGAGGTCGTCGTCACGAACGACGGCGTCACCATCCTCAAGGAGATGGACATCGAGCACCCCGCGGCCAACATGGTCGTGGAAGTCTCCGAAACCCAGGAGAACGAGGTCGGCGACGGTACGACCACCGCGGTCGTCGTCGCCGGTGAGCTCCTCGAGAAGGCCGAGGAACTCCTCGAACAGGACATCCACGCGACCACGCTCGCACAGGGTTACCGCCAGGCCTCCGAGAAGGCCAAGGAACTTCTCGAAGAGAAGGCCATCGACGTGGACGCCGACGACACCGAGACTCTCGAGAAGATCGCGTCCACCGCGATGACCGGCAAGGGCGCGGAGAACGCCAAGGACCTCCTCTCGGAACTCGTCGTGCGCGCCGTTCAGAGCGTCGCCGACGACGAGGGCATCGACACAGACAACATCAAGGTCGAGACGGTCGTCGGTGGTTCCATCGACCAGTCCGAACTCATCGAAGGCGTCATCGTGGACAAGGAGCGCGTCCACGAGAACATGCCCTACTTCGTCGAGGACGCCAACGTCGCCCTGCTCGACGACGCCCTCGAGATTCAGGAGACCGAAATCGACGCCGAAGTCAACGTCACCGACCCCGACCAGCTTCAGCAGTTCCTCGACCAGGAAGAGCAGCAGCTCCGCGAGATGGTCGATTCGCTCGAAGCGGTCGGCGCTGACGTGGTCTTCGTTGACGGCGGCATCGACGACATGGCCCAGCACTTCCTCGCGGAAGCGGGCATCATCGCGGTCCGCCGCGCCAAGTCCGACGACCTGAGCAAGCTTGCTCGCTCGACCGGGGCCAACATCGTCAGCAGCGTCAGCGACATCGAGGCCGACGACCTCGGCTTCGCTGGCTCCGTCTCCCAGAAGGACGTCGGCGGCGACCAGCGCATCTTCGTGGAGGACGTCGAAGAGGCCAAGTCCGTCAGCCTCATCCTCCGCGGCGGCACCGAACACGTCGTGGACGAAGTCGAGCGCGCCATCGAGGACAGTCTCGGCGTCGTGCGCGTCACGCTGGAGGACGGCAAGGTCGTCCCCGGCGGCGGCGCACCCGAGACCGAACTCGCACTCGAGCTCCGCGACTACGCCGACTCCGTCGGCGGCCGCGAACAGCTCGCGGTCGAGGCGTTCGCCGACACCCTTGAAGTCATCCCGCGCACCCTCGCCGAGAACGCCGGTCTCGACCCCATCGACAGCCTCGTGGACCTCCGCAGCCAGCACGACGCTGGCGACTTCGAGTCGGGCCTCGACGCCTACACCGGTGAAGTCGTCAACATGGAGGAGGACGGCGTGGTCGAACCCCTCCGAGTCAAGACCCAGGCCATCGAGTCCGCCACCGAGGCGGCCGTCATGCTGCTCCGCATCGACGACGTCATCGCCGCGGGCGACCTGAAAGGCGGTCAGGTCGACGGCGACGACGGCGGCGACGGCGGCGCACCCGGCGGCGCTGGCGGTATGGGCGGCGGCATGGGCGGCATGGGCGGCATGGGCGGCATGGGCGGTATGGGCGGCGCGATGTAAGCCAGGCCACCGCCTGCTTCCACCGTCCGTTCGACCCGTTCGGCCGACCATCCGTTCGAACGGCGTGCTGTCGTCTGACACCACGTCTGGAATTCCGTCGTCGTTCTCACTTCTCTCTCGACTCCATCTCCCTCTGCTCTCACTTCGTTCGACCACTCGTTTCGTGACTCTTCGTCGCGCTCGACGACGCGAAGTGACGAGCGTCGGACCACGAGAGAAACGTTTTACATGCTCTAAACGGTAGAATTATTTCTCTAAACCGGAAATACGGTTCCGACGCCTCCGAAGCGCCGACAGGTCACCGGACTCGGAACCGCGCTTCACAGGTCGCTCAGGAGCGTGTTCGAGACGAGTTTCGAGATCCCCCGGCGGAGTCGCTCGGACGCCGACTGGCCGCTGATGTCGAGTTCCGCGCCCAGTTCCTCCAGCGCCACGTCGCGGGGAACCTCGAAGTACCCCACCCGCTCGGCGGTGGTCAGCGCCTGTCGCTGCTCGGAACTCAGACCGAACTCGTCTTCGAGTTCCGAATCGCCTGGCGTGTAGAGTCGGTGGAGGCGGAAGTCCACGCCCTTGTCGGCACAGAGGCGGCGCATCTCCACGACCGAGTCCCGGTCGGGAAATCGGACCCGGCGTTGCCACCCGTCGACCGACCCCGTGGCGGCCATCGGCGACGCGCCGATGGTCTGGTAGAGAGGATAGATAGCACAGACGTTCTCGGTGTCGAGTCGCGTGCGGTAGAGTTTCCGCTCGCCCAGTTCCTCGATGACGGTGCTCTCGCGGACCGACTCGTCGCGTTTGAGTCCCGCCTCCAACTGCTCGAATCCGCCGCCGAACGCCCAGAAGACAAGCACGGGCGCGTCGAGCTCGGTCGCCATCTGCTGTTCGAGTTCGACGGTCATGTCCGGGGCCGCACCGAGGGCAGACGTCAGCACGAGGTCCGGGGACCGAAGGGAGAACTCGGCGATGAGACTCATTACGGACCAACTACGCTCGATTGCTTGAAAGCCTATCGATACTGAATCAAATTTGCCGCGCCTCGAGACAGCGCCCGACCCGTCTCACTCCGCTTCGATGTCGAGTTCGAACTGCTCGTGTTCGCTGGCCGCGTTCAGGACGACGCTGGTGTTGCTCTCCTTGATGTCGGGGTCGTTGAGCAGCGTCTTGATGCCCTGATTCATCCCGTCGGTGTCGGCGAACTTGCCGACCGCGATGATGTCGTAGTCGCCCGTGACCTCGTAGACGCTTATCATCTGGTCGTGGCTCCGGAGACTCTCCGTCACGTCCGGGAGCGCGTTGCCTTCGACTTTGAGTTGGATAATCGCAGTCACGTCGTATCCGAGCGCGTCGTAGTCCACCTTGGGCGTGTAGCCGTCGATGATGCCCTGGTCTTCGAGGTCCTTGAGGTGGTTCGAGACGGTGGTGACCGACACGTCGAGGTCCTCCGCGAGACTCCGGAGACTCGCCCGGCCGTCGCCTAACAGCGCATTCACCAACTTCGCGTCGAGATTTTCGTACGTCATTACGTTCACCAACGGAAGCCACCCTTTAGAATTTTACGAATATCCAATTCTAGCCCGGAAAGGCAGAATTGAGCCAATCGGTAAGGTTTTACTACTACACGTAGTGGTGTAGATTGCCAACAAAAATGACGGATGGACAAATTGCAGCCAGCAAGGAGTCGGAGTTGACGGAAGCCGAGAAGGACGTACTCGACCGCATCGAAACGGAGAACGTGGACTTCGTTCGCCTCCAGTTTACGGACATCACGGGAACGGTCAAGAACGTCAGCGTGCCGGCCTCGCAGGTCGAGAAGGCCTTCGAGGAAGGCATCTGGTTCGACGGCTCTTCCATCGAGGGGTTCGTCCGGATTCAGGAGAGCGACATGCGCCTCGAACCGGACCCCGAGACGTTCGCGGTCCTGCCGTGGCGCTCGGACGGTGACACGGCCAGCGCTCGCCTCATCTGCGACGTCGTGAACACCGACGGAACGCCCTTCGAGGGCGGTCCCCGCCAGGTTCTCAAGAGCGTCCTCGAAGAAGCCGAGGAGATGGGCTACTCGGTCAGCATCGGTCCGGAACCCGAGTTCTTCCTGTTCGAGAAGGACGAAAACGGAAACGCGACGACCACGCCGCACGACTCGGGCGGCTACTTCGACCTCGCTCCGAAGGACCTCGCCTCCGACGTGCGCCGGGAGATCATCTTCACGCTGGAGCAGATGGGCTTCGAAATCGAAGCCAGTCACCACGAAGTCGCCGACGGCCAGCACGAGATCAACTTCAAGTACGACGACGCGCTCTCGGCCGCCGACAACATCTCGACGTTCCGCGCCGTGGTCCGTGCGGTCGCCGAGAAGAACGACCTCCACGCGACCTTCATGCCCAAGCCCATCAGCGACATCAACGGGTCGGGCATGCACAGTCACATCAGCCTCTTCGACGACGACGGGAACGCCTTCGCCGACGAGGACGACGAGTTCAACCTGAGCGAGGTCGCCTACAAGTTCATGGGCGGCGTCCTGAACCACGCCCAGGCGTTCACCGCAGTCACGAATCCGACGGTCAACTCCTACAAGCGCCTCGTCCCCGGCTACGAGGCTCCCGTCTACGTCGCGTGGAGCGACGTGAACCGCACCGCGCTCATCCGCGTCCCGGACGCCGCCGGTGCGAGTTCCCGGTTCGAAATCCGGAGTCCCGACCCGTCCTCGAACCCCTACCTCGCCCTCGCCGTCGTCATCAAGGCCGGACTCGAAGGCATCGAGAACGACGCCGACCCGGGCGACCCGGTCCGCGAGGACATCTACGAGTTCGACGACGCCAAACTCGACGAGTACGGTATCACCACGCTCCCCGGTAGCCTCGACAGCGCGCTCGACGAGCTAGAAGAGGACGAGGTCGTCCGGGAGGCGCTCGGCGACCACGTGACGGAGAAGTTCCTCCAAGCCAAGCGCGCCGACTACGCCGACTACAAGACCCACGTCTCCGCGTGGGAGAAAGAGAAGTACCTCGAGAAGTTCTGAATCGGAAGTCGCAGTTTAGCTCGGCGACGCCGACCGTCCTTTTTTCGCGCGTTCGACGACGAGCGGTAGCAACAGGATGCCGACGGGCACGACCAGATTCAGGACGAACACCGCCGGAAGCGGGAGGACGAGTCGGTTCCCCGCGTAACCGACCACTCCGAGCGCGGCCAGCCCCGCGACTGCGGCCGGGATGTGAACCGACCCGCCGAGGTCGGCGTCCAGCATCGCCCACGTCGTCCCCGCGCCGACGACACCTGCGACCATGGCGACCGAGTCGTGAGTGATACCGTTCGTGGCGACCGCCACGAGGGTCAGTCCGGCCGCGACGACGAAGCCACGGGACGGGTTCCACTCGGTCACGTACAGGAGCACCGCGAGGTAGGTGAGTGCGACGGCGATGCCGATTACCACGTCCACGACGTAGTGGACGCCGATGACGATTCGGGAAGTCGCCACGACCGCCACCACGGCTCCGGCGCCAATCGCGCGCCACCGGTGAGAGCCTCGTTCGAGAATGAGTGCGAGCAGTCCCCACAGGGTCGTCGCTCCGATGGCGTGGCCGCTGGGGAAACCGTAGCCGCTGGCGTGGCCAGCGTACAGTTCGGTCGGCGGGCGGGGGAGTGCGAACAGTCCCTTGAGCGCGAGCGTCAGTGCCAGCGCGCCGAGGATTGCCGACAGCGCGAACGCGCCGCGTCTCCGGTTGCCGAACCAGTAGAGGAACGCGACCGTGGCGAACAGAAACCACGCGTCTCCTAACTGGGTAAGGACGGCGAACAGCTCCCGTACCCACGGGGAGAGCAGTCGTTCGAGTGTCTCGGTGACACCGAGTCCTCGTCCGGGCATCGACTGAACGTAGACGGGCGAGAGGGTTATACGCTACGACCGGAAGTTCCCGATGCGGTCGCTGATTCGACCGGGGAGGCTCAGCACGCCGATGCCGAACCCGAACACCACCATCAGGGTGTAGAGCCCGAGCGTCGAGAGCCAGACGACGGCCATGGCGAAGATGGCCCACGCGCCGCGGAGCCAGAAGAACGCGCCGAGGGTCATCGCAGTCCCGTACAGCAACACGAGGTACGGGCCCCAGCCGCGGGCGTGGCCTCGGCGCATTCGCTTGCGGACGTACTGCTTCAGCTCGGACTCGACTTCCGGTTTCTCGACCGTACGCGTTTCGATGTCCTCTTCGAACGATTCCACGTCTGCTCGCAACTCCCGCAACTCGTCGCGGAGTTCCACGATGTCGGGAGCGGATTCGTCGTCGGTCATGTATCGGGAGAGTAGTTCCTGCTTGCGTTCGATGCGCGGTTCTTCGGGTTCGCTGGTTCGCTCGGCGTAACTGCCGCGGTTGGCGAGGACGACGTTCACCACTCCGCCGAGCAACACCAGAATACTGGCGAAGTACAGCCACGTCACCAGCAACAGGGCAGTCCCCAGAAACTGGGACGGGCCGGTCGAAGAGACCCCGGCGTAGATGCGGAACACCACCTGTAGCACGGTCCAACCGACCGTGACCAGTACGGCTCCGGGAAGCGCCTCCCGTACCGACACGTCCGCGTCGGGGAAGACGACGTACAGCGGGAGGAACACCGGGACGAGTGCTACCAGTTGAATTATCGTGGTGATGACGCCGACGAACGGGAACTGGGGAAACAACGTAGTCGCCGCGCCCGTCAGCACGACGACGACGACGCCTGCTCCGATAGCGGCCAGCACGAGAAGTGCGTCCTTGATTTGGTCGGCGATGCCGGTCTTGGCGTCGGTCGCGTAGATGGCCGAGAACGCCTCGTCGAAGCCTCGGAACACCTTGATCGCGCTCCACGCCAACACCACGAGACCGATTACCGTCGTCCCGCCGCGTCCCGTGGGGTCCGTGATGAACTCCCGTAGCTCCTCCTGCCCCGTTGCAGTCAGCAGACCCGAGGCCCGATTGACGACCTGCGTCGCAAACTCGTTGCCGGCCACGAACGAGACGACGACGAAGGCCAGCAGTAGCAGGGGGATGAGCGAGACGAACGCGTAGTAAGCCGTACTCGCCGCGAGGAAGGTAATCTCCTGCTCTCGGGCTTCCTCGAACACCGAGCGACCGACGTTCACAACGTTTCCGAGACTGGGCACGCGACTCATTTCGCCAACGAGATACAAATATTCATTGGCAATACCCCGGGTATCTGGTTCCGAGGCCCGTAGTTACGAGTCTCGTGTCGCCTCACGTATTTGTTCGACGGTCGCCGGGGTTTTGAACGTGGTTCCGCCGAAGTGAGTGCGCGACGCTTCGAACCCCGCGTCTCGGAGCTGGCCGAGGAACTCGTCCATGGCCGGGGCCGTCCGCGTCCACTCCTTGCAGAGGCGGTGCTGGTCGTAGTTGGTCGGTTCGTGGAGTTCGGCTTCGAGGGTGTCGAGCAGGCGCTCGGCCTTACTCGCAGTGCCCATCGACTCGTCCAGTTCCTCGCGGACCGCCGCCACGAAGTCGGCGTCGTGGGCCGCCCCGAGCCACAGCGGTCCGGCGGTCAGCGTTCGTTCGCTCCCGCACTCGGGGCACGAGTCGAGCGGGTCGGCGACGAGACCGTACTCGTGTTCGCGGTAGAGGCAGTCCTCGCAGTGGTAGACGTGCCCCAACTCGTCGATAGCCGCGTTGGCGTCGCTGGCGCTGTGGTCGAGTTCGAGGTAGGTCCGGACGTAGTGGTTGGTAGCGTGGGTCAGGACGGGCGTCACGCCCGCGTCGTAGCGCGCCGCGGTCCGGGCCATCGCCGACAGCAGGATTCGGACGCCCATCTCGGCGTGATAGTCGGTGTTCCGCGGGACCGCGCTGTACTTCCGGACGCCGCTGTGGAAGTGCGCGCCGCAGAGCGGCGCGGTGTCGGTCGCCGTGACGCAGACGAGGTCGCGGGTGTTGGCGAACGCGGCGTCCGCGAAGGGGATGGGCGACCCGAAGGGGTCGATGTCCACCACGTCGAAGACCTCCTCGTGCATGAGCGCGTTCGCGTCGCGCTGGACGACCTCGGCGTCCAGGTCGTTGCGGTCGAGGTTCTCGCGGCAGAGTTCGACCGCCTCCTCGTCGATGTCCGCGAGGGTCGCGTTCCAGCCCTCGGCCGCGGCGCGGACGCCCCGGACGCCGCTGGCGGCCATCGCGTCGAGGTAGTACTCCGCTCGCGGCTCTCGGTCCCGGTAGGCCCGGAGCGTCGCCACGGTCAGGTCGCGGTTGAGTTCCTGTACCGGGTTGAAGAACACCTCGTCGCCGATACCCTCGTCGGCCTGTTCGGGGACCTCGACCTCGACCCCGCCTTCGCGGACGTGCATACCGCTACTCGTCGCTCCCCATCGAAAAGCGAACCGATAGCTCTCCGCGCCCAGTCGCTGGTCGTGCTTGGCTCAGCCGTTTCCGGGTAGTCGGACTGGCGGTCCTCGGCCCGGCGTCCGAGCGACCACGCGGAACGTCCAGTCAGGGTTCGTCCCGTGCCCGTATTTGAACCCTCGGAGGAAATCACGGCTTCGTGCCGAGCGCGCGCCGAGTGGCACGCTGGAAACAATTTTATTTCTAATATATTTATATATAGTGCTAAGAGAACTGTCTTCGTTTCTGTCGAAACGGAATACAATGCCGAAATCACAGAGGTCTCGGCGCCGAACGCGCGACACCGGAACCTGTTTACGGCCGCCGTCCAAACCCCTCTGGCGTGTTCCCGGCCGACGCCACCGAACGCGACCGCTCGGAGTGTTCCCGCTACCGGAGGCGATACGCGTGAATCGGGTCGAACAGTGGCAGGCCGACCTCGATGCGGCGGGCCAACTCACCCCCGAAGTCACGAATCGAATCCTGTCGGTTCACGACGACAGGGGCGCGCAGGCGATCGAAGCCGTCTCCGAGGGGCGAGTCAAAGAGTACCGGGATTTCACCGTCGTCGTGGGCCACGACGACGAGTACGTCGTGGAGGGGCACGGCTGTGGCTGTCGAGATAGCGAGTACAACCTCGACCCCGAGGACCCGACCGACCTCTGTTGGCACGTCATCGCAGTCGCTATCGCGCGCCGGGTGGACGAGGTTGACGACCACGACATGTGGTACTCCGACGTGCGAGACTTCTTGTAACGCTCGCCAGAAGGGAAACCGGGTGAAATCGGGGGCGGCGTACTCGCTCGTGGTGCTATCGGCAGTTGCGGCGGCGGGTCAAGAAATGTCGTCGGATACGAGTGCCGGGGTTACTGTGGGAAAATGCATACGGCGACGACGGGCGGGTTGGTGGAGGCCCCATACGGTCGTTCCGTCGAGGGCAACTTCGAACTCGGGAGTACCGAATTGAACCGTGAGTCACTCGGTGCAGACGTCCACGAAGTTTCGCAAGATTTGGAGGCCGGTTTCGCCGCTCTTCTCCGGGTGGAACTGCGTGCCGAACACGTTGCCGGCGTCGTTAGCGACGATGGCGGGGAACTCCTTCTCGTAGTCGGTCGTGGCTACGATCGCGTCCTCGTCGTCGGGCACCGCGTAGTAGGAGTGGACGAAATAGGCGTAGTCGCCGTCGATACCTTCCACGAGTGGGTGGTCGCGCTTCACGTCGAGTTCGTTCCAGCCCATGTGTGGCACTTTCTGGCCCTCGGCGAATCGGACGTTGGTACCCGGAATCAGGTCGAGTCCGCGCACGTCTCCCTCGCCTGCGCGCTCGGCCTCCTCGCTGGTGGTGAGCAACATCTGCATCCCGAGACAGATGCCGAAGACGGGCGTTCCGCTCTCGGCGACGTCGAGAAGTACCTCGCGGTACGGTCCGGCGTTTTCGACGCCTTCGCGGAACGCGCCCACGCCCGGGAGGACGACGCCCTCGGCCGACCGAAGCGCCTCGGGGTCGTCGCTGACTTCGACGCTCGCGCCCGCCCGTTCGAGTCCGCGCGTGACGCTCCGGAGGTTGCCGAGTCCGTAATCGACCACGACGACGGATGCCGTCTCCTCCTCCGCCCTGGTGCGCGTACGTTGAGTACTCATGCTTTACTATGGGACACTCGTGGGCAAGTCCCTTTCCCTTGGGGCAACTCCAGTGTATTATAATTATCCTATATTTCATTAATATAAAGAACTATTTGAATACCTAATATAATAAAATATAGATATGAAACGACGAAGCTTTCTCGGACTGCTGACGACGGCCGCGGCGGGCGGTCTCTCGGCGTCCCAGACGGTGGCAGCGGCAGACACGCAACTCGAACCCGGTACGTGGTACGACGCCACCATTACCGACGTTACGGACGGTGACACCGTCGACGTGACCCTCGACAGCGACGGTACGGAGTACGAAATCCGTGTTCTCGGCATCGACACGCCTGAAACTCGACGTAACAGTCGCTACGAGAACGTCGACGAGTGGGAAGGCATCGAAGACGACAAACACCTCACGAACTGGGGCGAGAACGCCAAAGAGTACGCCCAGAACGAACTTCCGGACGGAACCTCGGTCGAAATCGCGGTCGACTCCGAAGAAGAGGAAGAGGACGCCTACGGTCGACTCCTCGCGTATATCAAGTACGACGAGAGCGGCGACGGCTCGATGGACACCCTCTACAACCGCGACGTCATCGAGCAGGGTTACGCCCGCGTCTACGGTTCCAGCCTCACCAAACACGACGACTTCTGGAACGCCGAAGACGACGCCCGAGCCAACGGCGCCGGCGTCTGGGGTCCGAGCGACCCCCAGAACACCTCCGAGACGGGCGACGACCCGGTAGACGAGGTGTTCTTCCCGAACGTCTCCAGCGTCCGAACCGACACGGGCGGTCTCGCCGACTCGCGCGCCCCAGTCTACGCGCCGACGGACGCGAGCCAGAGCCTCGACGGTGGCTACGACTACAGCGGTGACATCCCGCTGGTCGGCGTGGACGAGGCCGTGAACACCGCGATGGTCGGCGGCCTGTTCGTCAACGAGGAGTACGACGCGTCGGGTCAGCACTTCGTCTTCCTGACGAACCTCATCGACTTCCTCTCGGGCAAGTCCGGACAGGTCCTCATCGACGGCGGCCACCACCAGTTCAACAACACCTACGCGTTGTCGAACGAGGACGCCGTCGACTACCAGCGCTACCTCGAAGGACAGGGCATCGCCTTCGAGCAGGTCAACACCTTCGACGGCGCGGGCGACAACGCACTCTCGACCGCGCGAGCCATCGTCGTCACCAGCCCCTACGAGGCCCTCACCACTTCCGAGACGGACGCGCTGAACACCTTCGTGAGCAACGGCGGCGCGGTAGTCCTGATGGGGAGCGCCAAGTCGTCGGCCAGCGCTCGGACGAACCTCGACGACGTGGCGGCCGCGCTGGGGTCGGACCTCCGACTCAACGACGACCAAGTCTTCGACGGGTCGGGCAACAGCAACTTCCAGACCTCGAATCTAGACACGACGAACTTCTCGCTCTGGAGTTCGTTCACCTGATTGGCGGCCGGCCGTTCCACGTTCCGTTCGCCAGAGGTGACGGAATCCCCTACGCGACGGTCTTCGACACTTCGTTCTCTCCGTTTGTCAGTACAGCAGACGAGATTCGACCCGTGTCTTCCGATTCTGAACTGATCTCGACCAGCCGTGTTCTGTGTCTTCCGACGAGCGTCTTTCCTCGGGAACGATTTGCACGTTACGAGGGGACTTCGGGTTTGTACGGGCCGAACGAACGTACGGTTCATAGGAAAAATAGGAAGACTTAACCGGCGTGTGTCTGAGGGGTAATACGATTCGGTCATGGCAAACCGACGAAAATTCCTCAAGACTACTGGTGTAATCGGGACGGTTGGACTCGCAGGCTGTATGGGTGGTGACGGTTCGGACGACGAGACCACCACGACCGCCTCGGACACGTCCTCCGGGACGGGCGATGGTGACGCGACCACCGAAGAGGCCGAGACGACGACGGAAGAACAGCTGAACTTCCAGAACGGTGAACTGAACTTCAACACTTCGCCCGCCGTCGCACAGGAGAAGCTCGAAGCCCAGTATCAGCCGATCCAGGAGTACCTCAACAGTGAGTTCGACGTCCCCGCAAAACTCCAGTTGGCGAACAACTACAGCGCCGTCATTCAGGCGCTGGGTGCTGGTACGTCCGACGTCGCCGAAACCGGCCCGTTCTCGGCCGCGTTGGGCGTCAAGGCAGAGAAGGCCGAAATCGTGCTTCAGCGGAAGGGTTACGGTACGTGGGAGTACAAGAGCCTCGTCATCGCGTCCAACGACGTGGACGTGTCGAACCTCGACGAGATGAAGACGTACATCGAGAACAACGACGACGTTACCGTCGCGTTCGCCGACCGACTCTCGGCGAGTGGCTGCCTGTTCCCGCTGTACGACCTGAAGCAGGCCGGAATCGAAATCGGCAACCTGCCCGAGTCCGGCGGAAGCGAGGCCTCGTTCAACCCCAACTTCTCCAGCCACACCGCGGCCTACGAGACGCTCAAGAACGGCCAGGCTGATTTCGCTGGTGTCGGCGGGTTCGTCCCCGGTCTTCAGGACGACTTCGAGGACAACGCCACCATCATCAAGGAGCACGACGGCCTGCCCCGCGCGCCCATCGTGGTCAGTCCCGAGCTGTCGGACGCCGAGAAGTCGGCCATCGTCGATGCCTTCACGAGTGCGCCTCAGAAGATCTACCACGGCAAAGACGGCGAAGAGGGTACCGACGACGACCTCTGGTTCAACGGCGTCCGCGAAATCAGTGTCGAGGAGTACCAGCCGGTTATCGACGCGGCCAACGAGCTGGGTCTCGGCGCAGACTACTTCAAGTAACGCCCTAAAATAAGCAGATAAATAAACAGTAACATTCGTTTTTAACTGATGCCAGCAGTCTCACTCGATAACGTTACCAAAATATACGGGGGAGATACGGTCGCCTTGCGGGACGTTAGCTTCGAGATTCCCGAAGGTGAGTTTGTGGTTCTCCTCGGCCCGTCTGGAGCGGGAAAATCGACCATGCTCCGCGTCCTCAACGGGTTGACCCAACCGACAGAGGGAGAGGTCATCATCGACCAAGAGCCAGTCCACGACGAGCGGAGCGAGGTCGGGATGGTCTTCCAGATGCACTACCTCATCGAGAGCATGAGCGCGTTCCGGAACGCGCTCACCGGCGCACTCTCTCGGTCGAACTTCGCCCAGAGCGCACTCACCATGTACCCCGAAGAGGACAAGCGCGCGGCGTTGGACGCGCTCGACACGGTCGGTCTCCTCGACGAGGCCGGACAGCGTGCGGGGTCGATGAGTGGCGGCCAGAAACAGCGCGTCGGCATCGCCCGAGCGCTCGTCCAGCAACCCGACCTGTTGCTGGCCGACGAACCGGTGTCGAGTCTCGACCCGAAGGCCGCCAAGGACGTGATGCGCTACATGAAGGAGGCCGCCAAGGAGCGCAACCTGACGACCATCGCCAGCCTCCATCAGGTCAACATCGCCCGCGAGTTCGGCGACCGGTTCCTCGGCGTTCGGGACGGCGAACTCATCTTCGACGGCGACCGCGAGGACCTCACGATGGACGTAGTCGACCAGATATACTACGGCGAAGACGGCAAAGAGCAAGCGGAGGATCTCGCCACCACGGCACCCGACCGAGGTGAGGACGATGAGTAGTTCCCGCATCGACGAGACGCTACGGACGCTGGAGCGTCGGCGGCGAATCCGGCAGTTGTTCGGCGTCGGCATTCTGGCCGTCGTTCTCGTGGTTACGTACTTCGGGCTGAACTTCATCGGCTTCGACCCGAAGGAACTCTGGGCGCAGGTCCCGCAGGAAATCGAGTTCGTCAAGGGCTTCGTGCCGCCGAACTTCGTGGACTTCACCGTCTACACATCGCAGAACGAGATTACGGGCCTGAAGGCGATTCCGGCTAGCTTCCGGAACTTCGGCCAGCCAATCGTCGAAAGTCTGACGACCGATAGCTCGTCGCTCGTGCGCCTCAGCATGGTGACGATCATCCTCGGGTTCACCGGGACGGTCATCGGCTTCCCGCTCGCGCTGTTCTTCGGCGTCCTCGGCTCCGAGCAGGTCACGCCGTTCCCGTTCAACTTCATCTTCCGGGGCATCATGAGCGGTATCCGCGCCATCCCGGCGCTGGTCTGGATTCTCATCTACGTGCCGCTGGCGGGCATCAACGAGGTCAGCGCGGTGCTAGCCATCGCCACCGACACCATCGGGAACCTCGGTCGCCTGTTCACCGACGAGTTGGAGGAGATCGAGGACGGTCCCATCGAGGCCATCCAATCGACGGGGGCTTCGCGCCCGCAGGTCATCGGCTTCGGAATGTTGAGTCAGGTCTCGACGTCCTACGTCGCGTGGACGCTCTACATCCTCGAAATCAACACCCGCATCGCCATCAGCCTCGGCGTCGTCGGCGCGGGTGGCGTCGGGCGGTACATCCGCCTGCGACAGGACCTGTTCAAGTACCAGAAGGCCGCAGCGGGCATCATCATGGTGTTCGTCATCGTCATCTCGGTGGAACTGCTCTCCTCGCGCATCCGCGCGCGACTCCGCCCGGACGAACACGAGAGTAAGTCCATCGTCGACGCCATCAAGGACCTCGCGGACGGCAGTAAGTGGCTCGGCACTGGGTCGAACAAGCCCTAATCAGTCGACCTCTTTCGGCTCGCGTCATTTCCGGCAATGAGTATAAATATCTTGGAAATACATCGTTAGGTCTAACAGTTATATTGATGTCTTATGGTGTGGTATAGGGACGTGACTCGGCGACGACAGCACGACCCTCGCTACTTCGTGAGCAAGTCGTGCCCGTACAGCACCGCGACTACGTCGTGACCACGCCACGACCGCGCCGCACTACAACTGCACCGCGAGTGCGCTGCGAACCGCGACTGCACCGCAACGGCAACGAATCGGCTAGCTACTGCTCGGGCCAATGAACACCGCTTCCGCACAGCACCGCCACTGCACGGCACCGCTTCCGCACAGCACCGCGCCCCCGTACCTCCCCGCACTGCGAGCGCCGACAGGCGCGAGCAGTGCGCGTCCCGTGGTAAATTACAGTTCCCACCGACCCAAACGCTGAAGAGCGCTGAGCGTCCCGTGCCGATATGGTCCCCCCAGAGACGAGTCGGCGAGCGTTCCTCCTCGGCGCGAGCGGACTCGGCACAACCGATCAGTCCACAGTCGGCGCAACCGGCCAGTCCGCGGTCGGCGTTCCGGGTATCGACACCGACCACGGGATTCGGTGGACGTTCGATACCAGAGAAGAAGCGACGGTGTACCCCGCGGTCCGGACGCGAGGAGTCGTCGTCACCCTCGTCCGGACGGAACCCGACGAGGAGATGCTGTACGAGGTCTACGCCTTCGACGCGGAGACAGGCGAGACGCGCTGGCGTCGGGAGTTGGACGGTCACTCGACGTTCCCGCGGGCGGTAGACGGGACGGCGTACGTCCCCGACGGCGACCGACTGCTCGCGCTCGACGCGACCGACGGGAGCGAACGCTGGCGACTCCGGGGGGAGAGCATCGACTTTCGGTCTCTCGCAATCGGCGACCGGACCGTCTTCGCCGTGGACGATGCGCGAGTGACCGCCGTCGACGCTACGAACGGCGACGAACGCTGGACGACCGAGGTGGGGAGCGACGGCCGACTCAGAGGCCCGACGCTCGACGGCGAGCGGGTCTACCTCGGCGGCCACCGCGGTTTCTACGCGCTGGACCGCGAGACCGGGCGCGAGCAGTGGAACGCCGAGACGCAACCCGGCGAGCGAGCGTGGGCCGCCGGAGTTCGAAACGGTCTGCTGGTCGGGTGGTCCGAGCAGGCCGTCTACGGACTCCGAGTCGCCGACGGAACGCGACGCTGGCGCACGTCCCACGACGACACCCGCCCGTTCCCCACGATGGGCACCGTCGGCGACGACACCGCCTACGTGTGGGGCCAGTCGCTGGCCGCAATCGACCTCCGAACCGGCGAGAAGCGATGGACGTTCCAGACCGACACCGTCAGAGGTAACAGTCCCGAACTCCACGGCGGGAGCGTCTACTTCCCCACCGACGAGGAGTTCGTCGCGCTCGACGCCGACTCCGGCCGCGAACGGTGGCGCACCGACGACAGGAGCCAACTCGGTTACTGGGGGAACGTCGTCGACGGACTGGTCTATGTCGTCGGCGAAACCGGGGCCGCCGCCATCGACGCCGGGTCGGGACGCCGACGCTGGACCCTCGACTTCGAGAACGACCGAGGACTCTGGGCCGACGCCGCGGGGGACCTCGCGCTCGTCGGCACCCGGGGAGGGACGCTGTACGCCGTGGACCGTCCCTCGGCGCTCGCCACCGCACCGGCCGCCACGGCCGAGCAGTTCGCCACCTCGCCGCCGGGTCTCGGACTGTTCGGACTGCTCGGCGCGGGCCTGCTCGGGGTCGGCTACCGCCAAGCGAAGCGCGGAATCCGCGAGAGCGACCCCGACGTCGAACTCGGCCGCCTCGACCGACTCGGCCGTGGCCCCGTCACCGAGACGTACCGCAAGCGCGTCCGGACCCCGGACGGACCGAAACTGGTCGCCGAGACGCGCCTGCTCGACGGCGCAGACGCCGAGACCCGGCGAGCGTTCGCCGAGGCGGTCGAACGGTGGGCCGACCTCGACTCCGACGCCGTCCTGCCGATTCGGGACTACGACGTCGGCCCGGACGGAGGCCCCGACACCGACTCGACCCCGTGGTTCGAGACGCCCTACGTCGCTGGCGGGTCGCTGGCCGACTCCTGGCCGATTGGCGACCGCGAGCGCGTCGAAGTCGCCTCCGGCGTCGCCCGGACGGTCCACGCCGCCCACCGCGAGGGCGTCGCTCACGGCCGACTCGTACCCCGACACGTCTTCGTCGGCGTCCCGAGTGAGACCCCACGCGCCCGAATCACGGCCGATAGCGTGCTGGTCGGCGGGTGGTTCCTCGCCGACGCGCTTGCGGGGGTCCGGGACGCGGACGACCCGTACGCTCCCCCGGAGCGCGATTCCGGCGGTTCTGGTGATTCCGGAGATTCCGGTGTTTTCGGCGTCAGCGACGACGTCTACCGCGTCGGTGCGTTGGCGTACCACTTGCTCGCTGGCGCGGTTCCGAGTCCGGACCCGACTCCGGCGAGTTCCCGGAACCGCGTACTCTCCGAGGAACTGGACGACGTGCTGACGCGAGCGCTCGCGGCCGACCCGGGCGACCGCTACGACTCGGCGCTCGCGTTCGACGACGAGTTCCGGTGGGCCGCGTTGGACCGCTAGCGACCCCTGACGGCCACGTAGCAGGCCGCGACGACGAGGCATCCGACGCCCGAGAAGAAGGTGGTCGCGCCCCACGCGAGCGGTGCGAGCGACGCGCCGTGCGAGCGCGGGGAACTGCGTCGCCTGCGCGCATCGAGATATATCAGCGACGCCAACACCAGTGGCACGAGGATGGCCGCGGCGGCGACGGCGAGCGATTCGGACTCCGGGACGAGCGTGGGAATCGGCAGGGCCATGAACCCGTTCTTCCGACGCCCGTTCCATTGTTATGTTCTCGTTACTGTCAGGTTGAAAACAGAAATGCCGAGGCGTGAGACGAACCGAGGCCGCTCAGAAGTCGCCGAGTTGCGATTGCCCGCCGGAGTCGTCGCCCGCCATCGCGGCGGCCTTGTCGAGCGCGGCGTCGAGGGCCTCTTCCTGACTGTTGTCGTAGAGGGTCGCCGCGGGGTGGACGCAGATGAGCAGGTCGCGGACCTCGCCGCCGAGGTCGACCTGCTCGACGCTCGCGGCTTCGGTCGTGACCGCCACGTCGCGGTCCAGCAGGTGTTCGCTCGGGACCTTGCCGAGGGTGACGACGACTTCGGGGTCGACCTGCTCGATTTCGGATTCGAGGTAGGGCCAGCAGTTCTCCAACTCCTCGACGGTCGGGTCGCGGTTCTCGGTCGGGCGACACCGCACGCAGTTGGAGATGCGCACGTCCCCGCGGGCCAGTCCCCTGTCTCGCAACTTGTCGTCCAGAATCGTTCCGCTCCGACCGACGAAGGGTTCGCCCTGCTGGTCTTCCTGCTCGCCCGGTCCCTCGCCGACGAACATCAGGTCGGCGTCGGCGGGACCGGTGCCGTTGACGATCTGGCTCCTGCTGTCTACGAGTGCGGGACAGCGCGTGCATTCGGTGACTTCGAGACCGTCCATTTCTCCCATACGTTGGGCCACGGGTTGGTGGTATTAAGAATCGGTGGCCTTCGCTCGCGGTCGCTACTCGCCGCTCCGCCGGAGTTCGTCGCCTGCCCGTGCCGACAACCTCGCCACCCGCAACGGCTCGGGCCGACCGCCCTCCGGCGTGAAGGCCCGGACCGCGTCCCGGGCCTCGCTCGCATCCACTCCGACCGACCGGACGAAGACGGTCTGGTCGTTGACCGAGAGTCGCTCTCTGGGAGGTTGGCGCTCGAAAATCTCTTTCCGGGCCGCCAGTTCCTCGCCTTCGAACTCGGCTTCGAGGGCCTCGACCAGGCCGGGACTCTCCTCGAACGTGACCGAAATCACGGGCCGCCGCGTCGCGTCCGCCACTCGGTGCAGGTCCACGACGTTGTACCACGCCAGCGCGATGCCCGCGACGAAGACGTATCTCACGTCTTCGCGGCCCAGGCCGGAAAACAGGTCGATGATAGCTTCGGTGGCGTCCGTTCCGCCGACGGTGCAGGTCTCGTAGGCGAAGCCGTCGGTGACGCGACTCGCCCGGGTGACGGCACCCGCCAGCGTGCTACGACGTTCCCGATAGGATTCGGCGATACCCAACGCACGGACGCCGGACTTCACGGGTCAGGTCTCGTTCTGTCCGTCGTCTTTGATGTCCTGGAGACGGTCGATGAGTTCGTCGTTCGAGGCTCCGATCTCGAAATCGACACTGCCTTCGTGGGAGTTTTCTTCGGTGTCGACGCCGTTGTCGTCGTCGAGGTCGGCGTCGTACTCCTGGTTTTCTTGTTCGGATTCGTCGTAGCTCCCAAATCCCATGACTGTTCGAATGTAAGCGCTTCGACCACTAAAGTCTCTTGCTGCCCGTCAGCGTTTTGAGGGGTGCGGCCGAACAGCCCGGCATGCAAGTACACGACGTCACCGCGGAGGCGGAGACGTTCACCTGTAACGCCTATCTCGTCGAGGGTGACCGGACCGTTCTGGTAGACGCCGGGAGCATGCCCGGCGTCGTGGACGCCATCGCCGAACACGTAGAAGACGTAGACGCGGTGGCGTTGACCCACCAGCACGGCGACCACGTGGCCGAGCTCGACGCCGTGCTCGACACCTACGACTCGGAACTCCTCTGTTACGACGACCACCCCCGACGGACCAGGAAACTCGAAGACGGCGACACGCTCCGAATCGGCGACGAGGAGTTCGAGGCGGTCTACTCGCCGGGCCACGCCGACGACCACCTCGCGTTCGTCTCCGAGTCGACCATCTTCAGCGGCGACGTGGTCGTGTACAACGACGGCGCGTTCGACGACGGGAGTTTCGGCCGGACCGACATGGCCGGGCAGTCCCGCGAGCGAGAAATCGAGAGCATTCGGACGATTCTGGAGCGACTGCCGGAGAACGTCGAACACATGTACGCCGGGCACGGCGACGAGTTCCACGGGAACGTGCGCGAGGTCGTGGAGCGTTCCCTGGAGCGGGCCGAACGTCGGGAACCGAAGTATCCCGACGAGTAGGCGTCGGCCGACGAGGAATCGACAATCGTTTTATCCTTCGGCATCCCGTTCCGAATCCAGACAGATGAAAGCCCAACGGAAAGTCGCGGCGTTCTTCGCGGAACACGACGTGGAAGGCGAACCGGCCTATCAGATTCTGGACCTCGCGTCGGAGGTCGGCGAAATCGCCAAAGACGCCGCTAACTCCACCGACTACGGGGCTGCGCCCGAGGAGTTGGACGTGAAGACCGACGAACTCGGCGACGCGCTGTTCTCCCTGCTCGCGGTCGCCGAATCGCTGGACGTAGACGCCGACGAGGCGCTGGACGAGGCGCTGGCGAAGTACGAGAAGCGAATCGAGGAGACCGGCGACCCGAGTTCGGGCAGGTAGCGACGCTACCTCCTTCCACTTCGTCTTTCCTGTAGTTCACCGCCGCGTTCTCCGGGACACTCCGAGAAGACGCGCTCGTCAGCAGTTCGGTCTCTGGATTCGAGCGAGGAGAGAAGTAACTAACTCCGACGACTACCCGGTAGTGAGACCGACGGCGGCCCGAGCGACCTCAGGCGTTGCGCGGTTCCTTGCTCTTCGGTCGGAGGTTGCCGTAGCCGCACTTTCGGCAGTTGTCGGCGCCGTTGGGGTTGCGAGCGTTACACCGCATGCAAATCGTCTTGTCGAGGATTCGCGCTTCCGCTTTCTCGAAGCTAGCCATACCGACGCGTTGGCCGTCATCGCATTTAAGTCTTGCAGAGTAGCGCGGGCGACGGTCGGCCGACCCGTCGCCGTCGCGGAACGACGGCGTTCCGCGAGAGCACGACCTCCCGTCGCTGTGGCCGTATTATCGATGCTTTGAGAAATAATTGCACTCGTTAGACACGACTACGCAGTTCCGTACGTCCTGACGACTTCCCTCCTCGACCGCGTGAAAACCTCACCAGTGAAAGCCTCATCCGCGAAAACCTCACCTTCGAACGACGACGCGACAGAGACGCCCGCAGCCGGTGGGTTTCTTCGTATAGACTGCGTGACCTCTCGGAAACCATCGAAAAGCTATACCACCGTCTCCGGCGTGGTTCGGCCATGGCCGACGTCTCACACGGCGCGGCCGAACTCGCACTCGTCCTCCTCGCAGTGAGCGTAGTCGTCGCCGCTCCCGCTGAGACGACCACCGCTACCGACGCACTTACCGCCACTACCGACGTAACTGCCGGAACGATACTCGACGATTCCTCGACGGTCACGACACTCGACCGGGCGGAAGACCCGGCCGACGAGACCACGAGGCAGTCCGGGCCCGTCAACGTGACTCGGAAGTCGGGCGTCGAGATCGAGTTCGCCTGCGACATCGTTCGGGTGTCGGTCCCGGAGGACACGGAGTACTCGCTGGTCGTCCACTACTTCGTCGCCGAGACCGGCGACTACGACCGAGGTCTGGTCGGCCCGGTCGAGGGAACGGTCGAGGAACCGTTCGACGCGGAAATCGTGTTCTTCGAGGTCAACGTCCTCGTCGGCGGGTCGGTCGTCGCGTCGGGATTCATCCCCGACGCGTGCCCGAACACGCCCGGGTTCGCGCTCGCCGGTTCCGACTCGCTCCCGACCACCGACTCGTCCTGCACCTCCGACTCGTCGCTTCCCGGCGACAAATGATAACTTCCCGTCCGGTGACTTCTGCGCCATGCCAGACGGAACCGCCGCCGCGCTCGTCGCGCTGGTGGCCGTCCTCGGGGTCGTCGGCCCCGCGGGTACCGCCGCGGGCATCTCGGCAGACCCCGGTCCAGCGCACGCCGACCGACCCGACCAGACGGACCGAGACGCGACCGAGATTTCCGGTTGCACCACCGTCACGGAACCCGGCGTGTACGTCCTCGCGGGCGACGTGACGAACGGGTCTCCGAGTCGCCCCCGGACCGGTCTCGGGGCCTGCATCGCAATCCGGGCCGACGACGTGACGCTCCGGGGTAACAGCCACACCGTCGCGGCAGGCGACGGCGGACAACCTGGCGTCGTCGGCGTGCTGGTCGGCGGGCGCGAGCGCACCTCGAACGTCACTGTCAGGGGCCTCACGACGACGGGATGGGGCGCTGGCGTCGCCGTCATCGGAGCGGCCGACTCCACGTTCCGGAACGTCTCGGCCGTGAACAACCTCGGCGACGGATTCTTCGCGG
This sequence comes from Halorussus salinisoli, assembly GCA_005239435.1. Taxonomy (GTDB): domain Archaea; phylum Halobacteriota; class Halobacteria; order Halobacteriales; family Haladaptataceae; genus Halorussus; species Halorussus salinisoli. The sequence continues at coordinate 338,238 of SZNP01000001.1, forward strand.
AGCGCGCGCCCGGCGTCGAAATCCGCGGCGGGACGGTCCGAGGGAGCAACACCGGCGTCTTCGTCCGCAATGCTCCCGGCGCTCGCCTTGCGGGCCTGACCGTCGAGGAGAACGTCGCGGGCGTCTCGGTTCGGAACTCGGACGGCGCGACGGTCGAACGCGTCGTTGCCGGCCGAAACCGAGCCTACGGCGTCGGTCTCTTCAGGTCGGCGAACGCGACGGTCGCGGACTCGACGATTGCCGGGAACGGCTTCGCTGGCGTGGCGCTGTCGCGCGCCGACGACAACCTCCTGCGAAACCTCACGTTAGCACCGAGATCGTCGTCCGGCGAGGGCGACGCCGTGGGTGTCTACCTGAACGACTCCACCGGCGTCGCCCTCGTCGGCGTCTCGGTGGCCGACTCGCCGGGGTGGTCGATGTACGCGACCGGCGGTTCGACCGCCGCGGGCGAGCGCGTCAGACTCGGCGAGACGTGCCTCTCCTTCGAGAATCGCGACGTGGCGCTCGACTCGGCGACCGACGCGCCACCGCTTCCGACCGAGCGACAGGTCGTCGCGGGTCCGATTCTCGCCGTTCCGACCGCGGCCGACGCGCGACTGTCGCTGTCGGTCGGCTACGACGACGCCGCGGTCGAGCGCGCGAGCACGACCGAGGACACCCTCTCGCTCTGGCGATTCGACGGCGGCGAGGGCTGGCGGCGAGTCGAGTCGGTCGCGGACGCCGAGCGAAACCGCGCGTCGGCGACGTTCGGCAATCTGAGCCGAAACGGGACGGTCGTCGCGCTCGTGGGTGAGGGACTCGCGGAGGCCGAAAACGAGACTGACGCGGAGTAATCAGTTCGCCTGCTCTTCTCCGGCGTCGAGGTACTCCTGCTGGATTTCGACCACTTCGGTCGAGTCCTCGCAGTCGGCGTATCGCCGGAGGGGTTCGGCATTGAGTTCGAGGAAGGTCTCGCCCCACGTAAATTTCGAGAGTATCTGCTCGGCCTGCTCGCGGTCGCCCAGAATCACGAGCGCGGCGGCAAACGCCTCGACCGTATTCAGACGGAAGGGCTTGCCGTAGTTGACGGGGTTGGCCGCCACGAGGAACGGGAGTGCGCGGTGGACGCCCGGCATCTCGAAGAGGGCCTGTCCGGCGGTCTCCCACGAGCAGTCGAGCGCGACCAGCGTGTCGGTCTCGGCGCGGTCGGCCGGGGAGAGCGCCTGCTCGGCGTGGGGGTTCAGCACGATGCCGTAGGGGGTCGCTCCGGCGCTCCGGTGGAGTTCGGCGAGGTCGAACCGCGCCAGTTTCCGGGCCGTACACTTGTCGGGGTCGTCGTCGCCCTCGTAGCGGACGTGGAGATTCACTTCTCTGGCGGGAGGTTGGTGGCAGGCGGTGAAAAGTGACTCGTTCACGGTGGCTGTCGTGGGTCGCGGAAACGGTCAGAGCGCGACCAGCAAGTCGGTCACGTACATGATTCCGAGACCGCCGAGGAACGCGAGGAGATTGGTCGCGCTCGCCACGCGACCGCCCGCGCTCCGGACCATCCGGACGATTTCCCAGTCGACCTGCGCGATGGCACCCACGCCGACCGCGAGGAAGAGCGCGCCGACCGTCGGCGAGTACGCGAGGCTACCGATCCACCCGCCGAGGATGACCGGCGCACCGGCCAGCAGGCCGAGCGCCACGAAGTGGTACCATCCCGGTCGCTCGCCACTGGCGACCGGCGCGACGACCGCTGGACCCTCGGTCACGTTGTGGAGCATGAATCCGACGACCAGGAACGTCCCGAGCGAGACGCGGCCGAGCGCGAACGAACTCCCGATGGCGAGTCCCTCAGCGAGGTTGTGGAGGCCGATTCCGAGCGCGACGAGGTAGGCGACCCACAGACCGCGGTTGGCCCACGCGACACCCGCGTCGGACCGCCTCTCCCGCCACGCGCTCATCGACTGGACGAGCAGGAACGTGCCAGCGGCCCCGAGGACCACGAGTGCGGTCCCCTCGAACGCGCTGGGGACCTCCTCGGCGAGTTCGAGTGCCTCGAACCCGGCGTCCACCGCGAGGAACGCCAGAATCCCGGCGGCGAACACGAGGACTGCGTGGAGCCAGCGGTCGCTCATCGATTGGATGTAGGGGAACCACGCCATCCCGAGCGCGACGGGGACGACGCCGACGAACAGGCCGATAATCGCCAGCGTCCAGAGCAGGTCGAGGCTGAATCCGGGCGTCTGACTCGGTGCGACGATCGTGTGATGGAACGTCGCGCCGTCGGAGAGAACGAGTGCCGCTTCGAGGTCCCAACCGGGGTTCCAGTGGTAGGGGACGACGACGCGGGCGGTCTCCATCGGGGCGAGCGTCCGGTCGCCGCCCGCCCCCTCGACGCGGAAGTTCCAGTAGGCCTCGCCCACGAGCACCTGCGAGATAGTCACGGACTCGGGACCGTTGTTCGTCACGTGGAGCACCATCGTCTCGTCGTTCGGGAGCGTCGTGTGCGTGACCGCGACGTCCGGGAGCGGTTGGCCGCTCTGGACCCCCGCCAACGGTGACGTGAACACGAACAGGCCGAGAACGAGCGCGAGAAGTGCGAGCGGCAGGAGCGCGCTCACCCACCGCGGAAGCCCGAAGGGCCGGGGCCGCTCCCGGTCGGTCGCGACGCCGCCGTCGGTCGTTGCCTCCGGTCGGTTCGAGTCGCCGGTCGTCGTCTCGGAGCGGAGAGAGTCGTCCCTCATTCAGACCACCTCGAAGAAACTCATCCAGCCGAGTTCGGCGAACTCCGACTGGTGGGCGTGGAACATGTACAGCCCCGGTTGGTGGTCGGAGTAGTCGAGTTCGACGATGCCGCGCTGAGCCTGACACTGCATGACGGTATCGATAGTATCGTGCGTCGGCGTCAGGGCCGTCCCGTGGTCGTAGTAGTCGAAGAACTGCGAGTGGGTGTGCAACGAGTTGACGGGGTCGAACTCGGTCGTGTTGACGAGATAGACCCGCTGGCGTTCGTTCTTGTCTATTTGGATGGGACGCTTGGTCTCGCCCGGTTGCCAGTTGCCCTCGCCGTCGGTCTGGCCGACGCCGTAGGCGAAGGCGCGGGTGTTCGCCGCGTACACCTCGTTGTCGCCGTCGAAGTTGGTGTCGAACGAGTTCATCACGACGACCATCTCGTCGACCGCGTCGTTCTCGGAGTATTCGTGGTTCCGACTCTTTGCCTCCTCCACGAGTCGCGTGCGGAACTCGTCGGTAATCGGTCCCCGATAGTCGGTGTACTCGCGGGGGTTCTTCCGGACGCGCTCGGGGTCGGGGTCCACGACGATAGTGCCGTAGAGGCCCCGATGGAGGTGTTCCTTCAGCGGAAGCGAGTGGCAGTGATAGAAGTGGACGCCGGCGGGTTGGGCGATCCACTCGTACGTGAACGACTCGCCCGTGTCGAGCACGCCCGGTCCGTTCTGGGGAGTTCCGTCCATCCGCGGGTTCAGGTTCTTGAGGTGGGGATGGATGGTGTGGGCGTGGCGGCCGAGATTCCGAAACTCGATCCGTATCAGGTCGCCCTCGACCGCCCGAATCGTCGGTCCCGGCACCTGCCCGTTGTAGCCCCACGCCGAGAACTCGACGCCCGGCGCGATGGATATCCTCGTGTCGACGGCGGTGAACTCGAACTCGCGGACGGTCCGGCCGTCCTCCTCGGAGACTCGCTGTGGGACGGCGTCCTGTCCGCTCCGCCCCGTGTTGAACGTCCGCAGGAACTCGTGCGGGTCGAAGTCCGTGTCGCGATACTCGTCGACGGCACCGAAGTTGCCGTGTTCGCGATCGTCGTCCTGATGTTCTTCGTCGGCAGTACCGACGCCGGCCAGCGCCCCGGCCCCCGCGACGCCGAGACCGCCGAGGACCGTCCGACGCGAGACGGGCGCGTCTACGCCCGTTATCGACTCTCTCAGTCGCGTTTCGAGCACCTCGGTCAGCGACCCGGCCTCGTCGTAGTTCATCGAGGGCACCTGCGGTCACCCCTGTCGAGTCCGCGACGTCCTTCGCTCACACTGCCCACCATGCGTTTCGTCGACATGGCTATCGCTAGTCTTTGCGGTGCCAAACAGAATAAATCTTGCTACCACATCTATTTTTTAGACGTCTCTAATTAAGACCGCGCCGACCGACAGTAAGTTGCCGGGCCGAAACGGAGCGTCATCTCCCCGTCCCGCACGACGGAAGCGCTCGCTCGAAAACAGAGACGTGTCCGGACCAAGACCGGAGGCCGGTTCGTCGTCGACACCGACGTCCCCGGACCGACGACGGTCCGCGCGTGGTTCGTGAGTCCCTCGAAAGCGGACCCCGGTCGACTCACGGGAATTCCCGCTGTATTCGGACCCTATCGCGTCACTCAGCGGCGGGAATACCGGTTGCTCACTGGTATCGCGGTGTTACTCGTGCCGCTTCGCGTCACTCGTAGGCCGCGATACCAGTGAGGTCCTCGCCCAGAATCAGGGTGTGAATGTCGTGGGTGCCCTCGTAGGTGTAGACGGTCTCCATGTTGGCCATGTGGCGCATCGGCGGGTAGTCGGTCGTGATACCGTTCCCACCGAGCATCTCGCGGGCGACCCGCGACTGGTCGCGGGCCATCCGGACGTTGTTGCGCTTGGCCATCGAGACGTGCTGAGGTCGCAGGTCGCCGCGCTCCTTCAGGTCGGCGAGTCGGTGCGCCAGCAGTTGGCTCGTCGTGATCTGGGTCGCCATCTCGGCGAGCTTCTGCTGTTGAATCTGGAACCGACCGATGGGACCGCCGAACTGGTCGCGCTCGGTGGCATACTCGCGGGCCGTCTCGAAGCTGTCGCGGGCCGCGCCCACCGCTCCCCACGCGATGCCGTACCGGGCCTGCGTGAGACACGAGAGCGGGCCTTTCATCCCCTCGACGCCGGGGAGGACCGCGTCCTCCGGGACGTACACGTCGTTCAGTCCGATTTCGCCCGTGACCGAGGCTCGCATCGAGAGCTTCTCATCTATCTTGTTGGTCGTCACGCCATCGGTGTCGGTCTCCACCAGGAAGCCCCGGACCGGGTCGTCCTCCGCCGAGCGGTCCCGCGCCCAGACGACCGCCACGTCGGAAATGGGGGAGTTGGTAATCCACGTCTTCGAGCCGTTGAGGACGTACTCGCCCGCGTCCTTCTCGGCGTACGTCTCCATCCCCGAGGGGTTCGAGCCGTGCTCGGGTTCCGTCAGGCCGAAACAGCCCACGAGTTCGCCCGTGCCGAGACCCGGAAGCCAGCGTTCCTTCTGCTCCTCGGAACCGTAGGCGTAGATGGGGTACATCACGAGCGCGCCCTGCACGCTCGCCATCGAGCGAATGCCGGAGTCGCCCGCCTCCAACTCCTGCATCAGGAGTCCGTAGGCCTTCTCGCTCACGTTCGGCAGCCCGTACCCCTCCAGGTTCGGCGCGTAGAAGCCGAGTTCGCCCATCTCGGGGACGAGTTCGGTCGGGAAGGTGCCCTCCTCGAAGTGGTCGGCGATGTCGGGCTTGACCTGCTCCTCGACGAACCGGCGGGCGGTGTCGCGAATCATCCGCTCCTCCTCGCCGAGGTCGTCCTCCAGTGAGACGTAATCGAGCATGACGGGAGTTGTGGGCGGAACCGTGAAAAACACTCCTACTCGCTCGCAAGTGTTTCCGAGTCGTCCAGCGTCCGGGTAGACGCCGGCCGGCCGTCACACGTCGACGTTCTCGTCTCTACTGGCCGCGATGTCGAGATACGCGTCGGCCTGTTCGGCGTAGGGGCCGCGCTCGACCAGCGAATCATCCTCGTCGTAATCGACGAGGCCCATCATCGACAGTTTCGGCAACTGGGAGTGGCGAAGCGAGGTGAACACGCGGCTGCAGTGCTCCTCGGACACGAGGTCGATGGGCTTGTTGGTCTCCCACGACGCGACGGTGTCCACCAGCTCGCGGAGGTCGAGAGGACCTTCTGCTTCCCGCAGGGCGACGAGGACGTACCGACTGCGCTTCGAGGACAGCGCGTCGAAGACGTTGTCCTGCGACAGCGGGGGAACGTCGAAGTCGGGTTCCCGCGGGGACGGAGCCGGTGACGCCGAACGTCCGTTACTGTGGGCTGTGTCGTCTTTCATTTCCCTATGATAGTCACCGAACGGGGGTGGCTTTGGTGGTTCACTAGTAATGGTCTTTAAATAGTGAATGCTACCAAACCGTCGGAGTGCGTAGACGTACCTCCGTGAGATGTCCAAGCGAGACGGTAGGTAGGGCTTTCGGTTCCGGCTATCGACGGACACGTGCGAGGCGCTACGTGAGAGACCACGGAAGTGCTATCGGTGGTCGTCGGAGCGCTCGCGGTAGTCGCGTTCGAATTCGCCAGTACCTCCTCGTCGCCCCGACCAGCAGCTAGTCCTACCAGACGAACAAATACGAAAACTAAAGAAACATATGTATTTCTCTGGAGTTTGTAGAAATGGGCGAGGAACGTAAGAACATTTCCGAAACGATTCTACTCTACGCCGAAACGATTCTACTACGCTGAGACGGCCTCGTTTCCGCCCGAAGCGTCCGCGTCGCGCACCTCGCGGACGTACTCGCAGAAGTTCTCGAAGACCAGTTTGGCCTCGCAGGCCGCCCGGTAGTTCTCGTCGTTGATGCCCGCCAGCACCTCCGCCATGCGGTCGTCCGGCAAGTCCTTGCCCTTCGTGACCGACTCGGCGGTCTCGGCGTCGTACTCGGGGTGGAACTGGACCCCGAACACTCGGTCCTTCCTGAAGGCGTGGTTCGAGTAGTCGTTGGCCGCGATCTCCTCGGCACCCGGCGGGAGTTCGGCCACCGCGTCGGAGTGGGTCGTGAAGACGGTGAACCGCTGGTCGATGCCGTCGAACAGCAGCGAATCGCCCGTGTGTTCGACTTCACGGTAGCCGATTTCGTACTCGCCCATGTCGCTGACCTCGCCGCCCAACACGTCGGCCAGCAGTTGGTGGCCCCAACAGACGCCGAGGCAGGGCAGTCCCGCGTCGATGGCGTCTCCGACCCAGGCTTTCGTGGGCGCAATCCACTCTTCGTCCCAGTAGACGGACGACCGAGACCCGGAGACCACGACTCCGTCGAAGTCGAGGGTCTCGGGCAGTTCGCCGCCCGTCGCGTCGAACTCCACGAGGTCGGCGTCCAACTCCCGCCGGAAGTTCCGCCGGGTGTCGGTGCCGTCGTGGGCGGCGTTGACGAACGCGATTCGCAGTCGACTCATTATCGGACACAAAACACTCCCGGGTCAAAAGAGGTTCTGCTATGGGGAGTTCTGCCGGTATCCGTGACCGACGGTGATTTCGGACGACATCTGAGGACGAGCGCATCCTGATCGTCGGCGGCACCGAGCGCACCGCGACGACGGTGACGCGGAGCTCGACGTGTCCGAACCCCGGCGCCAGAACCATGCACAACCTCTTGGCGCTGTACCGACAAGATAGGGACGATGACCGAAGCCGAGACGCTTTACAACCTCCTCACCGAGAGCGAGGAACTCACCATCGTCTGTCACAACAACCCCGACCCGGACTGTCTGGCGAGCGCGCTCGCGCTCGGTCGAATCGCCACCCACGCGGGCATCGACGAGCGTCGCATCCTCTACAGCGGAGACATCTCCCACCAGCAGAGTCGAGCGTTCGTCAACCTGCTCGAACTGGACCTCAAGCAGTTCGACGCCGAGACGGTCCGCGACCGGGCGGAGGACTCCCTCGTCGCGTTCGTGGACCACTCGATACCGGGCGTGAACAACGAGGTCCCCGAGGACGTGCCGATAGACGTCGTTATCGATCACCACACCGCCGAGGGAATCGAGGCCCGATTCGTGGACCACCGCGAGGGCGTCGGCGCGACGGCGACCATCCTCACCGAGTACGTCCGGGACCTCGGCGTCGAACCCGACGAGATACTGGCGACGGGACTGCTGTTCGCCATCCGGCGCGAGACGCTCGGGTTCCTCCGCGGCGTGACCCGCGACGAGTACGGGGCCGCCCAGACCCTCCACGACCACGCCGACCTGGACATGCTCCGACGGCTTTCGACTCCGGCGGTCAGCGGCGCGACCGTGGACGCCATCGCGGACGCGGTGGACAACAGAACCGTCCGCGGGTCGGTACTCATCTCTCACGTCGGCCGGACGAGCGAACGCGACTCGCTCCCCCAAGCGGCCGACTACCTCGCCACGCTGGAGGGCGTCGAGACGGCCATCGTCTTCGGTATCGTGGACGACGAGATAGAAATCAGTGCGCGCTCGACCGACTCCCGGGTCCACATCGGCAACGTCCTCGACGACATCTTCGAGGACGTGGGGAGCGCTGGCGGCCACCGAGAGATGGCCGGTGGCCAGATTCCGCTCGGCGTCTTCGCCGACTTGGCCAGGTCCGAGACCGGACCCGAGTTCGTCGACATCGTGGCGCGAGTGGTCACGAACCGCCTCGTCACCGGACTCAAACTCGGCGACGAGGCGTCCGAATCCGGAACCGACGCGGCGTAATCTCGGACGACACCCCGGCGAGGAAAACCGGCGAGTCGAACCGCCGACCCTCACTTCTCGCCGACCCTCACTCCTCGTCGAATCGCTCCTCGCCCGAGAGGTCGCGCCGAAGCGCCGCCCGGTCGAGTTCGCCCGTGGAACGACGGGGAAGCGACTCCACCCGATTTAGCTCCCGAACCGCCACGTCTTCGGGGAGTTCTTCGCCGAGGGTCCGGCGGAGCTCGCCCGGTTCGGCGTCTCCGACGAACGCCGCCAACACGCCCTCTTCGGCGGGAACCACCCCGGCGGCAGTCACGCCCTCTCGGGTCTCCAGCGTGCGCTCGACCTCCCGGGGGTGGACGCGGGCCGACGCGGAGTCGAGGGTCTCCCCGGCGCGTCCGAGGAGGTAGTAGTCGCCGTCTTCGCGGGAGGCGAGATCGCCCGTCGGCACCCACTCCGGGAACGTCTCGCCGCCGTCTCCGTCGGTCGCCAGATACCCCCGCGCCGTCACCGGCCCGCGGAACTGGAGTTCGCCGACCTCGCCGTCGGAGACCGGAGTCCCGCCCTCGTCGGCGAGTCGAACGTCGCAGTCGGGGAAGGGCCGACCCACGCAGTCGGGGTCGGAGTCGAAAGTGGAGTCAGAGTCGGAAGCGGGGTCGAAGTCGGCCGAATCGCTCGACCGGCCGGGGAACGCGACGAGGTTGTTCGGTCCGGTCTCGACCCGGCCGTAGGTCCGGACCACGGGAGCGCGCCGGGCCAGTTCCTCGCGTGCGTCCGCGGGGAGCGGAGACCGCGTGCCGACCCACTCGACGCTCCCGAAGTCGGTCGCCTCGAACGCCTCGCTCTCGACGAGTTCGCGGTACTCGGTCGGACCTGCGAACAGCGCGGTCGGACTCTCCTCGTCGACGACCCCGAGGGCGTCCTCGGGGGCGAACGCCCGGAGCAGGACGACCCGCCCGCCGACGTAGAGGAGCGGCAGAGTGAGTCGGTGGAGGCCGTCGGTGTCCGAGAACGGCAGGACGGCGGGCGCGCAGTCGTCCCGGCCGAGACCCCACGCCGCGACCGCGGTGACGCAGTTCCACTCGACCGCCCGCGCCGAGAGGTCCACCACGCGCGGGGCCGTCGTCGGGTCCTCGTTCAGCGACTCGCCGGGCCGGTTCGCGCCCTCATCCTCTCCGACGGCGGGCCGGTCGGCCTCGGCTTTCGTGTGGAGGTAGACCAGCGAGTCCTCGGGGTCGCGGTCGGCGCGCTCGTAGTCCTCGCCGTCCCCGCGGCCGAACTCCTCGAAGGTGTGAGTCAGGTCGCTCGGCAGTTCCCGAACGAGGTCGCGCTGTGCCGCCTCGTGGAGGACCACCGCGGGGTCGATGGTCTCCAGCGGTCGCTCGACGGTCGCGGGCGTGAGTCGATGCGAGACCGGAGCGAAAATCGCGCCGAGTCGCCGGACCGCGAACAGGAGCGCCAGCGTCTCGACTCGGTTGCGCGAGACGACCGCCACCGGGTCGCCCGGTCCGACGCCGAGCGCCGAGAGCCTGCGCGCCATCGCGTCGGCCTCGGATTCGAGGTCGGCGTAACCGACCCGCCGGTCGGCGCTCGCGTCCACTATCGCGGTTCGGTTCCCCCAGAGTGCGGCCCGGCGTTCGAGCGAGAGCGTCATGAAGTGAGGTTCGACATCCCCGAACGTAGGCGTTGTTGCGGACTCGGGCCGGTAGCCGCAGGCTCACTCCTCGGCGTGGTCCGTCAAGAACCCGACCAGCGCGTCGTTGACCGCCTTCGAGCGCTCCACGAAGAAGAGGTGCTCGCCGGGGAACTCTCGGAACTCGCCCTTCGGAAGTCCGTCGGCGAGCAGGCGACCGTTCTCGGCCGAGACCACCCGGTCGTCCGCGCCGTGGAGGACGAGCGCGGGGACCGTACTCTCGTAGAGGCGGTCGCTCACGTCGAAGTCGGCCATCGCCTCGAAGTGGGCGCGCTGGACTTCCCGGTCGGCGTCCTCGTCGCGTCGCCACGAGACGATTCGCTCGACCAGTTCCTCGGTCTCCAGCAGTTCCTCGCCGGAGACCGGTTCGAGCGACTCCCGGAGGGCGTCGGGGTCGTCGGGACTCGCTTCGAGTCGCTCCAGAACGTCGTCGGGAGTCGGCGTCGCTCGCGGACCGCCCGGCGAGGTGCCGAGGAGGGTCAGCGTCCGGGCGCGCGAGAAGTCGAGCGCGTACCGGAGCGCGACCATCCCGCCCATGCCCGCGCCGACGAGGTGGGCCTTGCGCGCGCCGTGGTCGGCGAGGACCGCTTCGAGGTCGGCCGCCATCGCCTCGATGCCGTAGGAGTCGGTTTCGTCGGAGTCGCCGGTCCCGCGCGTGCTCGGTATCACGACCTCGAAGGGACCCGCCAACGCGGGGAACTGCCAACTCCACTGCCACGCGCCGTAGCCTGCATCGGCCAGCAGAACGACGGGCACGTCGCTCTCGACCGCGCCGTCGCCGCCGACCTCGTAGTGAATAGAGACGCCGTCGTTGTCCGCGTAGGGCATGATCGGGGGTTCGGGGCCGCGGCGTTTCATCGTTTCCTTCGGGCGGCGAGGGACGGTCGTGACGTGAATACATTTTTGAACCGAGCGGAAGTATCGGGAGTCAGACGTGTCAGATAACTCTTCGGTCGGCGCGTCGGCCTCGCGCTCGGCCGTGCGGCGACTCGCTCCGGCGACCATCGAAGGACCGCTCTCCGACCTGCTGGGCCTCTTCTCGGTGACGCGACTCGGAGGCGTGGCCGTCGCGGGCGTGGTCGCCTACTTCCTGTTCGTGATTCCCGACGAACTCGCCGTCGTCCTGACCGCGGCGATGGTCGGCGCTGTACTCACCGGACTCCTCCCGCTCGCTATCGTCTTCGCCGTCGTGCGAAGCCCCGTCTGAGCCGTCGTCGGTTCAGTTCTGAGGCGGTAGGTGGTCGTCCGACGCGGCGCGCGGCCGGGGACTGCGCCAGAACTTTGTCGGCCCTACGTCAACCCGCGGGCATGAAGGCCATCAAGGACAGCGTCCACGACCACATCCCCATCTGCGACCTCGCTTCGGACCTGCTCGACACGCCCGAACTCCAGCGCCTCCGCCACATCAAACAACTCAGCACGGTTCGACTCGTCTACCCTTCCGCGAACCACACCCGATTCGAGCACAGCCTCGGCGTCTACTACCTCGCCCGCGAGGCGCTCTCCCTGCTCGGCGTCGACGGCGACCGCTCGAAGGCGGTTCGGGCGGCCGCCTTGCTCCACGACGTGGGTCACGGACCCTACGGCCACCAGACCGAGGGCATCATCGAGCGCCGACTCGGCAAGCACCACGACGAGGTGAGCGACCTGCTCGCGTCCGGGCGACTCGCCGAGGTGCTGGAGTCGCACGGTCTCGACCCAGTAACCGTCGCCGATCTCGTGGCGGGCGACGGGAAGTTGGGCCAACTCGTCGCCGGGGAACTCGACGTGGACCGGATGGACTACCTCGTGCGGGATGCCCACCACACCGGCGTCCCCTACGGCACCATCGACCACTCGCGTCTGCTGGCCGCCCTCCAGTTCCGAGACGACCACCTCGTCCTCTCGGAAGGCAACGTCCAGACCGCCGAGGGGACCCTCGTCGCTCGCGCGCTGATGAACGCCACGGTCTACCGCCACCACGTCTCGCGCATCGCGGGCGCGATGCTCGAACGCGCGGGCGAGCGCCTGCTCGACGCCACCGACCTCGACGCGACCCAGTTCGCCCGGATGACCGACGGCCGACTCCTCGCGGCGCTCCGGGACTGCGAGGAGACCGCCGACGCGGCCCGCCGCCTCGAACACCGGGACCTCCACAAGCGCGCGGTCTGGGCGAAACTCGACGCGGTGCCCGAGGAAGTCGTCGCGGCCGACCGCGAGACGGTCCGGGGCTTCGAGCGCGAGATCGCGGCGACGGCCGACGTGTCGCCCGAGGCCGTGCTGGTCGATACCCCCGGCGAACCGAACATGCCCGAGACCTCGACCCGCGTGGTCGTGGACGGCGAGGTCCGGCGACTCGCCGACGAGTCGCCGCTGGTCGAGGGTCTGCGTGCGGCCGGGCGCGCCCAGTGGCGACTCGGCGTCTACGCGCCCGAGGAAGACGTTCCCGAGGTCGGCGCGGCGGCCGAGCGAGTCCTCGGAATCGAGGCCTGAGCCGTCAGTACTGCGGTCTACGGCCGTAGTTCTGCTGTGATCGCGTCCCACCCTGCGATTGCTGGCGATACTGGGACGGATGGCCTCCCTGCGACGGACCGGGGCCCTGGGACTGCTGGCCCTGCATCGACGCCCCCGGACTGTTCGGAATCGCGTCGGGGTTCACGGCCTGTAGGTGGGCTTCGAGGAAGTAGAGTTGCTTGTCGGTCTCGCGTGAGAGTTCGGTGTACATGTCGGCGGTGTCCTCGTCGTCGTGCTCGACCGCGGCCTCGATTTCGGCCCGGAGGTTGTTGGCGTGGATGCCCACGCGCTCGACCAGCGCCGCGACGTACTCCGGCCCGGTGGTCACGTCCGGCGGAATCTCAGGAATCCGGCTGTTCGCCGCGGCGACTCGGACAGTGCCGGTCGCCTCCCCGCCAAGCGCCGTCGCGCGCTCGGCGATGACGTCGGCGTGGTCTTCGAACGTCTCGGCTATCTCGTCGAACAGCAGGTGCAACTGGTAGAAGTTCATCCCCTTGACGTTCCAGTGGGCGAACTTGGACTGGGTCATCAGGTCGGTGGTGTCGGCGAGGCTCTGGTTGAGCATCCCCACCACCGCCTGTCGAGTCTCGTCCGGCAGGCCCACGGCCGTTCGGAACGTCTGTGGCCGTCGCTGGCCACCCTGCTGGGACTGGCCCTGCCACTGCTGTCCGCTCCGTCCGGACTGTTGGCTTCGCTGTGACTGTCTGTACGTACTCATGGTTTCTCCCTCACACCGAAGACGACGACTCGGGGTAAGAAGGTTCTGGGGCGCGACCCGAAACGGCCTCGATTCCGAGAGGTCGGCGCGCTGTTTCGGCACATTCGAGACTTCTGCAGTGACGTTTAACTGTTTTCAGGCGCTAAGTCCCCTTCCTCAAGGAGCAACGCAGGGAGCGAAGCGACCGAGTAGCGTTGACGAGAACAAAGTTCTCGTTCGCACATCAGAACGCGGAGCGCTCTGAGGACGCAGTAGGGAGGGGATACAGCGCCGTCATCATCTCACAAACAGCCTACTACGACCGGCCCACAGGCCCACGCAATCGCAACCCTTCTTTGTGTAATTTGTGTATTATATGTTGTGACGTCTCGCAAAAACATCTCTATCCGTGACGACCAAGAGGAGTGGATTCAGGACAACCACCTAAATCTCTCCTCGTTCGTCCAAGAGAAACTGGACGAACTCATAGAGGAACGAGAATCATAGATGCACTACAACTACAAGTATCGGCTCGACCCACCAGAAGCCCTCACCGAGACGCTTCTGCATCACGTCGATACTTGCAGACAACTCTACAACCATGTCCTCTACAAACTCAACGAGGCAGACGAGATTCCAGCACGCTACAAGGTGCAGGGCACGCTCCCCGACCTCAAATCGTGGTGGGACGACCTGAACAACGTTCACTCGAAAGTGGTGCAGATGGTCGTCAAGCGCGTCTACGACAATCTCTCCACACTCAAATCGCAGAAGGAGAACGGACGTGCTGTGGGAATGCTCAACTGGAAACCTCCTCGGGAGTATCGGTCGCTCACCTACAACCAGTCCGGCTTCCAACTTAAGAATACGAGTGGTCGGCCTGTCCTGTGGTTGAGCAAAATCGGTGAGATTCCGATTCGCCTCCACCGAGACATTCCCGAGGACGCGAGTATCAAACAGGTCACGGTCAAGCAAGAACCAACGGGCGAGTGGTTCGCCACCTTCGGCATCGACGTGGACGAAAATACTCCCGAAAAACCGAAGAATCCAGAGCAAGTCGTCGGGATTGACGTAGGAATCCTGAAGTACGCCCACGACACCGATGGAACCGCCGTCGAGTCACCAGACTTCTCCGACGAACGCGACCGATTAGAACGCGGGCAACGCAAACTCTCACGGAAGGAACACGGCTCGAATAGCTGGGAGAAACAACGCAAGACGGTCGCTCGACGCTATGCCGACTTGAAGCGGAAGCGTCGAGACTTCCTTCACAAGTTGTCGAACTACTACGCCCGTGAGTACGAGCTTGTAGCGGTCGAGGACTTGGACGCGAAGGGACTGGTCGAACTACCGGGTAACTCTCGGAACAGAGCCGGGGCCTCGTGGGGGACGTTCCTTCGAATGCTCGAATACAAATGCGAGCGCGAAGAGCGCACTTTGTCGCCGTAGACCCCCGAGGAACGACGAAAGAGTGCGCGTCATGCGGAACGAAGACGGACAAACCGCTGTGGGTGCGTGAGCATTCGTGTCCGTCGTGTGGGTTCGAGGCGGATAGAGATGCAAATGCGTCGTGGAACATTCTTTCTCGCGGTCTCGAAGATGTAGGAGTGGGACACTCCGAATCAACGCCTGTGGAGACTGCGCTCCCTACGGACACCGATTCGGTGTCTGCAAAGCGCGTCATGGAAGCAGGAAGCCCCACCCTCAAGGAGCGACCCGCGTCAGCGGTGAGCGAGTAGGGTGGGGTAGTTCACGAACGGAATATACGTGTTAGGTGACGAATTAGAGTACCCGAAACGGTCAACGACGTTTTACCCCGTCCAACCGTGAAAAAGTAGCATGGGGGTTCGGGGGAGCGGCGTCTGGAGCGAGAGCAAGCGGGTCGTCCGCGAGTCGTGGCGGGAGATACACGACGAGAACATCACGTTCATGGCGGGGAGCATCGCCTACCACGCGTTCGTCTCGATGCTTCCGCTGTTGCTCCTCGCCGTCGTGGCCCTCGCGGCGTTCGACGACGAGGCGCTCACCGCGTCGCTGGCCGAGACCAGCAGACCGTTTCTGACGCCCTACGCCCGGGAGCTACTGGTCGAATCGATCGACGTGACCGCGACGCGAACGAGTCTGTCGGTAGTCGGCATGGTGACGCTCCTGTGGGGGGCCTCGAAAATCTTCCGGGGACTGGACGTGGCGTTCTCCGAGATTTACGACACCCACGTCGACAAGACTCCGCTCGAACAGTTCGAGGACGCAATCGTCGTCTTCGTCGCGCTCTCGCTCGCAGTCTTCGCCTTCCTCGTCGCAGGAGCGGTGGCCACGCTGGTTCCGTCCCTCCCGTACCCGGCCGTTATCAACCCGCTGTTGCTCGTCGCGGGTTTCGCAATCGCGTTCTTCCCCATCTACTACGTCTTCCCCGACGTGGACGTGACGCCGCGGGAGGTCCTCCCCGGCGTCGCCGTCGCCGCCGTCGGGTGGACCACGCTGCAGGCGCTGTTTCAGGGATACGTCACGCTCGTCGCGCGCTACGAGGCCGTGTACGGCACTCTGGGAAGCGCGTTCCTCCTGCTCATCTGGCTCTACTTCAGCAGTCTCATCCTCCTCGTCGGTGGAGTCGTCAACGCGGTCCTCGCGGGACGGACCGGCGACGAACACGCGCTGGACGTCTTCGACCGAGAGTCGAGCGAAACCGGCGACGACGGACCCCTCCGCCACCGCCCGAACGCCGCACCGGAGCGCGCTCGCACCGACGCCGACGGCCGGTTCGGTTCGTCCGATAGGACCGCCCGGGAGTCCGGTAGTCCCGACAGTTCCCATTCGACCGACTGCGCCTCGACCGTCGAACGCGCGCGCTCCCCCGAGGAACTCGTCCGGGCGTACGAGGAACTCGACGCCGACTACCAGCGACTGCGCGAGGAGGTCCAGCGTCTGAACGCCCAGAACGAGCGACTCCGGCGCGCGAACGACGCCCTGAATCGGCGGTTGGCCCGCCGTCGCCGGTCGGTCGTGGCGAAGGCCAAACGCTGGCTGTTCGAAAAGTAGCCCTGGAGAACTGCCGACGGGACTCGGTCGGGCCAGAACCGAGACCGGAACCCGGTCCGAGACGTCAATCGGCGTAGAAATCGACGAGCGCGCGTTCGAGTTCGCGGCCGGGCGCGTCGCGGTCCACGTCGGGTATCGAAGCGGACGCGTCGTGCGTCGGGCGCGGTTCGTCTGCGTCGTCGGGGGGAGACGGTCGGAGTTGGTCGGCGTCGTCGGACGGCGAGGTACCGGATTCGCGTAACGATGGCTCGTCGGTCGTCACTGTTAGACTCCGTCGAAGCTATTTCGACTCCCCCTACTTGTGCGTGTCGTGGTCGCAGTCACGTGATATGAGTGACCGATACGTGAGGGGGATTCTTGGCCGGACCCGCCGCTCCGTCCGGCCGAGACCTATCAGGCGTTCAGGACCTGCTTCAGCACGTCCGGGGCCTCCTCCAGCGCGTCGTCCAGTTTCTCGGCGTCCGGGCCGCCGCCCTGTGCGAAGTCCGGCGGACCGCCACCGCCACCGCCGACCTTCTGTGCGAGTTCGCCGACGACCTCTCCGGCGTTGACGCCGACGCCCTCGGGGACGGCCACTACGAACGTCGCGCCGTCCGCACCGCTTCCGATGACCGCGATTTTACCGTCCTCCACGAGCGCGTTTGCGGTCGCCCGGAGTTCGTCCATATCGGCGTCGAGGCGCTGAATCACGGCCACGGTGTCGCCGACTTCGACCTCCTCGCCACCGGCGCCGCCAGAGGCGCGGGCCTCGGCGAGTTGCTCTTTGAGGTGCTCTATCTGTTTGCCGCGGCCCTTCCACTCGTCGAAGAACCGCTGGGCGGTCTCTGGCACTTCCTCGGGGGCCACGTCGAGGATCTCGGCGGCCTCGGCGAGCGCGGTTTCGGTGCGCTGGGTCGCCTCGATGGCGGCGTCGCCCGCGGCGAAGGTGATGCGTTCGACGCCGTCCTGCACGCGCTCGGTGTTCAGGATCTTGATGGTACCCACGTCGCCCGTGCGCCGGACGTGAGTGCCACCGCAGGCCTGCACGTCCTCGGCGACATGGATGAGTCGGATGTTCTGGCCCGGCGGGATGCCGCCCTGATACAGGTCGAAGCCGTATTCCTCCTCGGCCTCGTGGCGGTTGGGCCACTCCTGCTGGACCGAGGTGTTCTCCATCACGAGTTCGTTGGCGACCATCTCGATCTCGTCTCTGGTCTCCCGGTCGATGCGCTCGTAGTGACGCACGTCGATGCGCGAACTGTCGATTCCCTTCTGGGCACCCGCCTGCCGGACGTGGTCGCCAAGCACCTCGCGGGCGGCGTGAATCACGATGTGGGTCGCGGTGTGGTGGCGCATCAGGCGACGGCGGCGCTGGCGGTCTATCTTCCCGCGGACGATGTCGCCTTTCCCGACTTTCTCGTCGGTCCGATGGAGGACGACGCCGTCTTCGACCTGCACGTCGCTGACCTGCACGCTCCTCTCGTCGGTGGTCAGGGTCCCGCGGTCGGCGGGTTGGCCACCGCCTTCGGGGTAGAACATCGTCTGGTCGAGGACCACGTCGTAGACCGGTTCGGCCTCGTCGCCCTCGCCTTCGCGCTCGAACACGTCGAGGACCACGGCCTCGAAGTCGGTGCCGTACTGGTCCTCGTAGAACTGGCGCTCGGTCTTGGGCAGGTCGGCGAGGCGGTCGTCCTCGTCTTCCTCCTCCTCGAAGGCCTCCCCGGAGTCGTGGCGAGAGGCGACGACGCTGTAGAAGTCGTCGGGTACGGCTACCTTCGTGCCGAAGTCCGCGGCGATCTCCTCGACCATGTCCGGCTGGATGCCGTGGGAGTCGTAGAGTTCGACCAGTTCCTCGGTCGGAATCGGCTTGCCCTTCTCGGCGTACTCCTTGGCGAGGCGCTCGACCCGGCGACCGCCCTGTTCGAGCGTCTCGCGGTACTTCTCGACCTCGGTCCGGACGATGTCCCGGACGGTGTCGCGGTTCTCGTACTCCAGGCGCTCGGCCTGCATGTCCACGAGTTCGTCGAGCGGCGCGTCCACGCCCACGTTGTCACAGAGGCGCTTGGTCCGTCGGAGGACCATCCGGGCGAGGTAGCCCGTACCGACGTTGCTCGGGACGATGCCGTCGCCGAGCATGTACGCGAGGGTCCGGCAGTGGTCGGCGATGGCGTAGATGTCTTCGAGGGGTTCGAGCAGGTCTTCGAGGTGGGACTTGGACACGTCCAACTCGCGGGCGATGTTGTCCCTGGCGGCCTCCATGTCCTCCGCCTCGTCGATGTCCATGTGGCCCGCGAGCTTCGAGGCGCGGTGGACCAGCGTCTCCTCGTCGTCGGAGTGGTCGATGCCCGCGTTCTGCTTGAGGAACGAAATCATCTCGGGGTAGACCGCCTCGTAGACGGTCGGAGTCCCCTGAGACATCCACGTCCAGCGTTCGAGACCGTAGCCGGTGTCCACGATGTAGGTGTCCATCTTGGAGTACCGGTTGCCGTCCTTCATCTCGTACTCGCCGTCGGGGTCCTGCTCCATCGACATGAAGACCAGCGTGGCGAGTTCCGCGCCCTTGTAGATGACCTCGATGGCGGGTCCGGCGTTGCCGCCGCCGACCCACGGGTCCTCGATGTAGGTTATCCCGTCGAGGTCGGCCCCCATCGACTCGAAGAACTCGTCGCAGTACCGGACCGTCTCGTCCTTCCAGTAGACCTCTCCGGAGTAGGCGTACTCGTCGCCGACCTCCTCGCGGGCGTTGAACGCGTGGTGGGCCATCATCTCGAACGCCATCGTGTGACGACCCGTCTTGCCCACGTTGTCGATGTCCTGCATCCGGATGCAGGGCTGGCTGATGGTCAGGGGGTTGGCGGGCGGCGGCGTCTGGCCCGACGTCACCAGCGGTTGGAAGTCGTAGATGGACGCCTGCGTGAGCAGTACGTCGTCGCGCCACCGGTTCGCGGCCACGGGATAGGGTTCGATTCGCTCGTGGTCGTTCTCCTCGAAGAACGAAAGGAACGCCTCCCGCATCTCTTCGAGCGTGTAGGCTTCCGGAAAGCCAGGGTCGTCGATGAACTGGTACGTCTCGCAGGGCGGTTCGCCGCAGGTTTCGCGGTCCTCGTCGCGGGTCCAGAAGAAGTCACCGCACTCGGTACACTCCTTCCTGACGAACCCCTCCTCCTCGAAATAATCGAGGCGGTACTCCTCTTCGAGCTCACTCATTATTATCCGTATTTCGCCAACGAACGGGTAAAACAGTTCCGCAACGAGTGCTGTGGCCGTCTCGTCACACCCGCATAGCGAACTGTCGGAATCGTAAATACACGTTTTAGAAATGTATTTGAGTCTTAGGAAAACACGTACCTTTCCGTCGTCTCGGAAGAGCGTTGGACACTCGTCGGTCACAGTTCGCCGCCTCAGTCCAGCGCGTACTCCTCGAACTTCTCGGCGGCCCACCGAAACCCGACCACTGGACCGACACCACCGACCAGCACCGCCAGGCCACCGCCGACCACCCGGACGGCGACCTGCGGAACCCCGAGGAGTTCGCCGACGAGTCCGGCAATCGGTCCGACCAACGCGACCATCGCGCCGACAGCACCACCGAGAAGAACCAGCGAGTAGGCCGCGAACGCGCCCTTGCTCGGCATCGTGACCTCCCTGCTCCGGAACACCTCGACCGTACCGAACCGCGGAAAGAGGACGCCGATACCCACCGCGAGGACGGTTCCGGCGACGACGAGAACGGCGCTTGCGGCAGTCAGCGCGAGCGAGTTGACCGTCGAGAGGGGACTCAGCGCGCCGGCGATTCCGGCCGCCAGCGCCACGACCGGAACGCCGACCAGCGCCGACGAGAGGACGTGTCCGACGACGAACTGTCGTCCGTCGATGCCCGAGAGCAGGGTGGTCGGCAGGACCGACCCCTCGTCGCCGAGGGGGTTCAACGCCGTCGCGCCCGCGGCCCACGTCCCGTAGAGCGCGACCAGCACCGGCAGAGAGGTGGGTACCCCACTCTCGAAGGCAGTCCGGAGCGGCGCGTAGAGGAAGAACAGGGGGTACGCGACGTAGAGGAGTCGAATCGGCGCGCGCTTCGACCGTCGCCACACTGCCAGCGTCACGGTCCGCGTGGGTCGCGCGAGCAGTCCCGAGAACGCCGCCGAGAGTACGCGCTCGCCGAACCCCGGGCGCGCTTCGGGAGCGTTCGTCACGTCGGACGCGGACGCGCCCGCAGTTCCGTCCGCATCGCTCGCGCGCGACGTGGGCGACGCGCGATAGTCGTTTCCGGTACTCTCCGCCTTCTCGTCGCGCCCGTCTCGTGCGCGGTCGGTGTACCACAGCGTCGTGGCCGACCGAATCCCGACCCCCGCGAGCGCGGGGACCAGAACCGCGGCGAGCGCGGCCGCGCCCAGCGCGTAGGTCGGAACCGCCGCGATTCCCGGCAGGCCGAGCAGGGCGGCGTCGCCGAACCACGCCAGCGGCGTGTCGCGGAGCGCGCGCTGGAGGCCGGTGACCACCTCGTCGAACGCCTGCGACGTGACCGCGAGGAAGTAGAGACCGAACGCCGCGACCAGCAACGCGGTCTTGTGGCGGGCCAACCACGGCGACTTGAGCGTGACCCACTTGACGCCGATGCCGACCGGGAATCCGACGGACACCGCGACGGCGAGCACGAGCGCAGCCGTCGCGGGAATCGCGACCAGCGGTGCGACCACGCCCGCGCCCACCGCGAGCGCCGCGGCAACCGTCAGCACCGGAATCGACGCGACGAGCGCCATCCGGACGTACTCGGCGAGCAGGAGACCGAGCGCGGCGTCTCGCGCGGGGACGGTCGTCAGGACTCCGTCCGGAGATTCGAGTTCGCCCTTCTTCCCCGCCGACCGGGCCGCTGCCAACACCGCGAGACCGACCCACCCGACCGCACTCCCGCCGCGAACGAGGTCGAGGACCGAGACGGGGACCTCGGGGAGCGCCCGGCCGAGTTGGTAGGCAACGAAGCCACCGCCGACGGTCGGCAGGGCGACCCAGAACAGGAGCGCGATTCCGAACGCGGCGGCGCGCGTGTTGCTGGACCGAATCGCCCGGACGCTCCGGCGGACCTCGACGCGGGCGATTCGGGTCGCGTGCGAGAGGTCCGGGGCCTTCATCGCGCGAACTCCGAGGAGCGTTCGGCCTGCTCGCTCGTCACTTCGAGGAACACCTCTTCGAGGGTGGACTCCTCGCCCGACTCGGCCCGGTGGGTCAGCGACTCGGGCGACCCCTCGGCCACGAGCCGGCCCTCGTGGAGGACTCCGACGCGGTCGGCCAACTCCTCGACCACGGGCAGGACGTGGGTCGAGAGGAAGACGGTCATTCCTTCCTCGCGGAGTTCGGAGACGAGGTTCCGGACGGTCCGGGCCGCCCGCGGGTCCAGTCCCGAGGTCGGTTCGTCCAGAAACAGCACGTCGGGGTCGTGGACGAGCGCCTGAATCAGCGCGGTCTTCTGCTTCATCCCCTTCGAGTAGGTCGAGATGCGGTCGTCGGCGTCGTCGGCGAGGTCGAAGCGAGCGAGCAACTCGCGGATGCGCTCGCTGGCCCGACTCTCGGGCAGGTCGCGGAGTCCGGCGACGTACTCCAACTGCTCGCGGCCGGTGAGTTCGTCGTGAATCGGTGGCTCTTCGGGCAGGTACCCGAGGTGGTCGACCACGGCGTCGCGGTCGGTGACGGGTTCGCCCGCGACCCACGCCTCCCCGGAGGTGGGCCGGGTCAGGGTCGTCAGCATCTGCATCGTCGTGGTCTTGCCCGCGCCGTTCGGCCCCAGGAAGCCGAACACCTCGCCGCGCTCGACCTCGAAGGTGAGGTCCCGAACCGCGGCGTCGTCGCCGTACCGCTTGGTCAGCGACTCGGTTCGGATGGGAGCGTTCGGCGTCATTGTCGAGCGACGAGAGGGCTGGCGGTCGTCGGAGCGAGAGGGCCGTGGCTCATGGCACACAGTTGGCCGACCAGTGACAAAAGTCTGGTTCGTGGCGACGCCAGCGAAAATCGTTCAGTCGTCCGCAGGGGACGCGGTGTCCTCCGGTGGCGACGAGACGGTGTCCGACCGCGAACTGAGCGGTTCGGACCCGCAACTGACGCAGGCGAAACTGCCGTCGACCGTCTTGACCACGGGCGCGTTACACTCGATGCACTTCAACCGCGCGTCCCGTGCCTGTCGTGGATACCGTCCCATGATGTACTCACGTCGGAATACGGTGGTCCGGAGTATAAGCGGGGCGGCCGTTCCTAACGGTTTTTCCGGTACAACGTGGCCTTTCTCGGTGGAAACGGTTTTCTCGACCGAAACCGCCGACGAAACGAGCGATTGCCGCCGAACAGTCCGAGACTAACTGTCTTCGAGCGACAGTGACGCCAGCAGTGCCTCTAACTGGACGCGCTCGTTCGCGCCCTCGGTGATGCGGTAATCGACTTCGCCCACGCGGTCCATCAGGCGCACTGTTGCCTCGTCGTCCAGGTCGAACTCCCAGACCGACCGGTGGAGTTGGTCGATGATGTCGCCGCCCGCCATCCCCTTGTTCGTGAGCAGGTCGTCCAGAATCGAGCGCGCCTTGCTGAAGTCGCCCTCGATGGCGTGGGTGACCATCTCGGCTATCTCCTCGGGGCGGGCCGTGCTGGTGATGGTGAACACGGCCTCCTCGTCCACGACCTCGCCCATCACGGCCGCGGCCTGGAGGGCGTTGATGGCCTTGCGCATGTCGCCGTCTGCGGCGTAGACGAGCGCGTCCACGCCGTCTTCGGTCGTCTCGATGCCCTCCTCGGCCGCGATTTTGCGCGTCTGTTCGGCGATGGCCTCGTCGTCGATGGGACCGAACCGGAAGGTCGCGCACCGCGACTGGATGGGGTCGATGATCTTGCTGGAGTAGTTACACGAGAGGATGAACCGAGTGTTTGACGAGAACTGCTCCATCGTTCGGCGGAGCGCCGACTGGGCGTCCGACGTGAGGGAGTCGGCCTCGTCAAGGAAGATGATGCGGTAGTTGTACCCGCCGAACGACGACCGCGCGAAACTCTTGATGCGGTCCCGAACCACGTCGATACCGCGCTGGTCGGAGGCGTTGAGTTCGAGGAAGTTCTGCTCCCAGTCGTCACCGTAGAGCTGCTTGGCGATGGCGACCGCACTGGTCGTCTTCCCCACTCCTGCCGGTCCCGAAAACAGCAGATTCGGCAGGTCGTCCCGCTCTACGTATCGCTTTAGCCGGGCCGTGATGTCGTCGTGGCCCGCCACCTCGTCCAGGGTCTCGGGTCGGTACTTTTCGATCCAGATCTCGTCCCGCCCGGCGTCGGCCACCTCGGACCCGGCCGCCTCGTCGGGTTCGCTCTCGGCCTCGTCGCCGGCCTCGCTCTCGACCTCACTCATGTGAGACACGAGGTGCTTGCCGGTCTTAAACTCCCCGAGGTTCTCGCACGACGAACGAGGGACTGTTCGACCACCGACGCCCGACCGCAGGCCGACCGTGGGCCGATTACGAGGGACCGCAGGCCGATGACGAGGGTCCGCAGGTCGACCGTGGCCGACAGGATACCGACCGTAAGAGGACCTTAACCCCGGAGTCGGGTCGTAGCCGCGCAATTACTTTCTGCCGGGGTAGCGACAGGTTCGACATGGACAAGCGACTCGTCCTCGCGATCGCGGTGGTTCTCCTCGTCGCGGCGGTGCCCGCGCCCGTCGCGGCCGACGAGACTCGGACCGGCGGGACCGTCGTCGTCGAGGAAGGAGAGACGGTCGACGACGACCTGTCGGCGTTCGGCGGTACGGTCGTCGTCCGCGGGACGGTGAACGGCGACCTCGACGCCTTCGGGGGCAACGTGTTCGTAGACGGTCGAGTGAACGGCGACCTCGATGCCGTCGCGGGCAACGTCCGCATCAACGGAACCGTGACCGGCGACGTCAGTGCGGTCGGCGGTAACGTCCTCCTCGCGCAGGGCGCTCGGGTCGGCGGCCAGCTGGAGGCCGGAGCAGGGAACGTCGTCGTGAACGGCGAAGTCGGCGAAGACGCGCGGGTCGGCGCGGAGACCATCGGCCTCGGGTCGAGCGCAGTCGTCGGCGGCGACTTCGTGTACGACGGGAATCTCGACCGAGCCGAGGGTGCCCGAATCGACGGCGAGGTGCGCCGAGAGTCGGACCTCGGCGTGAACGTCGGCTTCGACGGACGGCTGTTCCCCGACTGGGTCGGCTGGGTGTACGGCTTCCTCGTGAACCTCGTCCTCGGGGCAATCGTCCTGCTGGTCTTCCCGCGGTTCTCGGCGAACGCCGCCGGGCGAGCGACCGAGAGTCCCCTGCGTTCATCCGGCGTCGGTCTCCTGCTGTTCGTCGGGATTCCGGTACTGGCGGTCCTGCTGTTCGTCTCGCTCGTCGGGATTCCGTTGGGCCTGCTCGTCGTTCTGCTCTACCCGCTGTTGCTGTGGCTCGGGTACGTCTTCGGCGCGTTTGCGCTCGGAACGTGGGCGCTCGGTCTCGCCGACTCCGACAGCCGATGGCTGGCGCTGTTGGTCGGTCTGTTCGTTGTCTCGGTGGTCGGTCTCGTCCCGATAGTCGGCGGTCTCGTCCAGTTCCTCGTCCTCCTGCTCGGACTGGGCGCGTTCGCGCTCGGCGTGTGGCATCGCTACTGGGGACGCCGGGAGCGGCGGGCGTCCGATTCCACGGTAGAGACGACGTGAGGCCCGGAAAACTACCCGGATCGGTTTAGGCGAACTCGGGAAAAGTCGAAGACACGCTATCTCGCGAATCCGAGACCGCAGACCTTTCACCTCGGGCCAATAACCACGACGCATGGACGAGCGGGCCGCACTATCGCTTCTCGCAGATCGACTCCCGCACGCGGGCGACGACGCGGCGGTAGTGGACGGACAGGTCCTCACGACCGACATGCTCCACGAGACGACCGATTTCCCCGCGGGAACCACGCGGTACACCGCTGGCTGGCGGTCGGTCGGCGCGTCGCTGTCGGACGTGGCCGCGATGGGTGCAGAGGCGACCGCCGCCGTCGCGATCTACGCCGCGCCGGAGTTCGACGGCGAGGACCTCGAAGCGTTCGTCGCGGGCGCGAGCGACGTCTGCGAGGCGGTCGGCGCGGAGTACGTCGGCGGCGACCTGGACGAGAGCCGGGAGTTCACCGCGGCGACGACCGCGCTCGGGCGGACAGACGACCCCGTTCGCAGGTCGGGCGCGCGACCGGGCGAGCGGGTCTGCGTGACGGGTACCCTCGGCCGCACGGGCGCAGCGCTCCGACTGTTCGAGCGTAGCGACGGCGACCGCGGCACGGACGAGCGAGACGACGGAGAGCGCGCCAACGACCTCTTCCGGTTCGAGCCGCGAGTCGCGGCGGGCAGGGCGATCGCGCCGCACGCCACTGCGATGATGGACTCCAGCGACGGACTGGCGCGGTCGCTCCACCAGCTCGCGGAGGCGAGCGACTGCGGATTCGCCGTCGAATGGGACGCGCTTCCGGTGGACGAGGCGGTCCGCGAGGTGGCCGACAGCGAGGGCGAGGTCCGGGAACTGTCCGTCTTCTTCGGTGAGGACTTCGAGTTGGTGTTCACGGTGCCCGAGTGCGACCTCGCGGCGGTCCGCGACGCGTCGCCGACGCCGATTTCGGTCGTCGGCGACGTGACAGAGACGGGCGTCGAGATGGACGGCGAGGAGCTAGCGGACCGCGGATACACGCACGGCGAAGAGTAGTTCTTTCTCGAAGCCGGTCCAGATAGTGCCGATTGTCTACAGCGATTACATTGCAATCCGCGGGTTCACGGCGCTTCCAGCTTCCCGACGAATCCGTATCGCAGACGATAGCTCGGTCGCGGTGAGCATACCGACGATGCGGCCGTTCTCCTGGACGAGCAGGGCGTTCGCACGGGCGCGGTTCATCGTCCCGATGGCCTCGAACAGCGGGTCGTCGGCCGAGACGCGCGGCAGGTCGGTGGCCGCGATGTCACCCACCGTCGCACCGTCCCGTCCGCGAGCCCTCTTGGTGTCGTCGAGCGAGACGACCCCGGAGACCGGTCCGGTGCCGTCGGTCACGAGGTAGGTCGTCCGTCGCTCCTCCATCATCCGGTTCAGGAAGTCGGGGACGGGCGTGTCGGCCGACACCGACTCGACGTCCGTCGTCATCACGTCTCTCACGGTGACACCGTCGAGCAGCGAATCGAGCGCGACGAGCCGCGACTCGCTGTTGGCGGCGCCGTACACGAACAACGCGAGCAGCAGTAGCAGCGGACTGAACGAGAGGATGCCGAGGACGGCGAACCCGAGCGCGAACCCGGAGCCGATTCGGGCCGCGGTTCGCGTCGCGGACGCGTAGGGCCGCGACCGGGCCAACAGCGCCCGGAGGATGCGACCCCCGTCCATCGGGAACGCCGGGAGGAGATTGAACACGGTGAGCGTGACGTTGGCCACGACGAGCCACCCGAGAACGAACGCGGCCACCGGGAGCGAGGACGGGACAGCCAAGACGGCGACGTAGGCGACGGCGGCGACGCCGACGCTCGCTATCGGTCCGGCGATGGCGATCCAGAACTCCTTGTGCCACTCCCGCGGAATCGCCTTGAAGCTGGCCAGCCCGCCGAGGATCCAGAGGGTGATCGATTCGGTCTCGACACCGTACCGGCGGGCCGCCCAGGCGTGACCGAGTTCGTGCACCGTGACGCTGGCGAACAGTCCGACAGCCGCGAGGACGCCGATGAGCCACGGCGTGTTTCCGCTCCGGAGCACCGACACCTGCAGGGTGTCGGCCGCGAATCCGTTGATGATGCCCGCGTACAGCGTTATCTGGTCGCCGCTCCCGATGAGCCACGCCAGCACGGGAAGAAAGACCAGCAGCGAGACGTTGACGCGGATGGGGATGTCCCATACCGTCGCAACTCTGTAGTTCCACATAGGTTCTCCTTCACAGTAAGCAGAATTGTATCTATCGGGTGAAACGTACGGCCGTCGAGCAGGTGACGACTTCGCATCGGAGAGCCGGCCGAAGCGGAGCGGCTACGGCGGCGGTTACAGGGTCGCGACGGGAGCGACTAGCGGCGCGGCGTCACGTGATTATCTCGATTGGAACCGGCGTGAAGCACAGCACGCCCAGCACGAAGGTCAGAATCCCGATCGCCTTCCGTTTCACGTCCAGTCCCTCGTCGTCGATGGGGTTCGCCGGGCCGACGTAGGCGACGTACGTCGCCAGTAAGCCCCAGAACACCCACAGCACCGAGGCGTTGCTCACGTTCTCGACGTAGAAGACGTAGGCCGCGAGTCCGAACAGCGCGACGGGAACCAACGCGGCGACGCGCTCCTGTTCTTTGCCCAGAATCGCCCGGACGATGTGGCCGCCGTCGAGTTGGCCCACCGGGATGAGATTGAGGAAGGTGATGAACATCCCGACCCAGCCGCCGATGACGACCGGGTTGACGGCCTGCCCCGGGCCGTAGCTCGTCGGTTCGTCGAGAACCCACGCGATGAGTTCCAGAAGCGGCGGATAGCCGAACTCTATCTGGATCGTGTCCGGGTTGTTCATCAGGCTCGTCGGGACCGGTTCGGGCGGGAGCGAGAGCCCGATCGCCGTCACCGCGATGGTCGCCGCGAGTCCGGCGAGCGGTCCGGCGACGCCGATGTCGAACAGCGCCTTCCGGTCGGGCATCTGGCCTTTCATCCGGATGACCGCGCCCATCGTCCCGATGAGCGACGGCATCGGAATGAAGTACGGCAAGGTGGCGTCGACGCCGTGGTACCGGGTCATCACGTAGTGACCCAGTTCGTGAGTGAGTAGCACACCGAGGACCGCGGCGGTGAACGGCCACGCGTCGAGAACCGCCAGCGGGTTCTCCACGGCGTCGATGTGGTACCACGCGGTGCCAGCGTACAGCGTCGAAACCACCGTCAGGAGGAAGAGGACGACGTTCGTCCACGGAACTCCGTCGATGCCGGTGTCGGCGGGTTCGGCCACGAGGACGTACTCGCCGGTCTCGGTGGTCAGTTGGACTTCGTACCCGTGTTCGCGGAACAGAGGCCACGCGGCGTCGATAAGTCGCTCGCGGGGCACCAGCGGCTCGCCGTAGTACATTAGCCGGTCGCCGTCGCGGCGGGCCTCGTAGACGCGAAATACGGAACTCAAACGCTCCAGCGATGGACCGTCGGCGGGCGGGTCGGTCGAACCCATTCACCTTCGGTTACGGCGTGAATGTTGATAAACCCCCGGACGGAGCGGTGGAAATCTACTCCGAGCCGGCGTTCGACCGAGAACGCCCGCCGGAGAGTTCGGTCCGCAGACACGCAATGACGCAACGCTGGCAAGAAACGTATTTCTGCGTTTCTTTGGGAAATTAATATCGTTCTATTAGACTTGTATCTATTTCTCTGACCGGCGCAAAGGTTGAATGGTTCGGGAGCGTACCCCGTGCTACGAGTATGGGGAAGTGTAACAGTACGGTGCGGTGGGAACGGAGGGGAAAGTGTGGACGAGTGTAACCACTGCGGAGCGACGTTCGACGACGAAACGGCGTACGTCGAACACCTTCGGGACGAACACGCCGACGAACTCGGTCGGATAGAACGGCGTCGGGTGGACGAACTGGAGTCCGACGACGGCGGACCCGACGCCGCGATGTACGGTGCCGCGCTGGGCGTGCTCGCGCTCGGCGGCCTGCTGGCGTATCTGATACTCTTCTCGGGCGGCGCTCCCGGGTCCAACGGTCCGGGTGGAGCGGCCGGGGCAGACGGTCCCTCCGCGGTGGGGTCGGTCCACTATCACGGGACGATAGACGCCACCGTCGGCGGGCAGCAACTCAACTTCAGTCGCCAACGGTTCCAGTTGCAGGCCGACGCCTTCCACTTCGAGAACGGCGACGGCGAACAGTGGCACGTCCACGCCGAAGAGGTCACGCTCGCCTACGCGATGCAGACGCTCGGCATCGACGTGACGAACGAGACCGTCACCTACGACGGGACGACCTACGGCGACGACCCCAACGAGACGGTCGTCGTGAACGTGAACGGCGAACCGGTGACTCCCTCGGAGTACGTCCTACAGAAGGGCGACCACGTTCGTATCGTGGCGAACTCCTCCGACTAACTGCCGATTCGTGTCGATCGCGGACCGGCGTCAGTCCAGCGGGTCCGGCGACGGCGGAACCCGACGCTTGTGTTCGCTCCGCTCGTACATCTCCCTGACGCGTCGGACCTGTTCTTCGGTTATCTCCTCGACTTCGCGGGCGGTCGCCGTGACCGACAGCGGACCGTCGACGTGGAGCGCGAGGATGGCGTCCAGAGTGTCGTAGTCGATGCCCATCTCCCCCTCGTCGGTCTGGCCCGCCCAGAGTCCGGCGGTCGGTGTCTTCTCGACCAGTTCCTCCGGAACGCCGACGTGGGCCGCCAACTGACGGACCTGCTGTTTGTAGAGGTTCCCGATGGGGTGGCAATCCACCGCGCCGTCTCCGTACTTGGTGAAGTAGCCCACCTGCGCCTCGCTCCGGTTGCCCGTGCCGAGTACCAGCGACCCCTCGTGGTTGGCGACGAGGTAGTTCAGGACTGCCCGCGTGCGCGCCCTGGCGTTGCCGACCGCCGTGTGGTCGTCTTCGACTTCCGGGACGGCGTCGAGGAACCGGTCCACGATGGGGTTTATCTCCAGCACGTCGTAGGGAACCCCCAGTTCCTGTGCGACCCACTCGGCGTCGCTCATGTTGTCCTCGTCGCTCACTTCTCCCGGCATGACGAGGCCGTGGAGGTTCTCCTCGCCGAGCGCCTCGACGGCGAGGTAGGCGGTCAGCGTGCTGTCGATGCCCCCGGAGAGTCCGAGGACCGCCTGCTCGCTACCGGCTTCCGCGGCGGTGTCGCGGATGAACTGGACTATGTGTTCTCGGTGAACTTCGAGTTCCTCCTCGGAGAATCGCAAGTCGATCATGGCCGAGGGTAAGGTCGGCGACGATAAAAAATGGGTGGCAGGCCGAAATTTCTGGACGATTGGGCGAATCTACGCCGGTCGAAGGGTTGGGCTGAAGCGCTACGTTGAAGTGCTGGGGACGTGAATCGAGAGACGGAGACCGAACCGAGCGCCGATGGTGAGCGAGTCCGCAGGATTTGCGAGCGTCGGGGCACGAGTGAGCGAACGCAGTGCGCCGGTGGTCTAGTGGTAGGACATGAGCTTCCCAAGCTCATAGCCCGGGTTCAATTCCCGGTCGGCGCATTTTCCGTCTACAATCACCGTCGAGTGACTTCACTGCTCAAATCGCTACGAATCCGACGTACACCTCACCCGATTCCGAAACGTGAACCGAGAGCGCGTGGTCGGGGTCTCTCACCTCGACCTCCCACTGCTCGGTCGCGGTCACGTCGCCCACCTGGACCGTCGCCTCGTACGCGCCGGCGTGCGGGAAGGAGAACTCGAACTCCCGCGACTCGTTCGAGGAGAGTCGAACCGCCTCGGCGAACGCCACGGCCGAGTCGTTCGTGGCGATGACGCGGACCGTGACGTTCCGTGCAGTCCGACCAGTGTTCGACACCCGGACTTCGTAACCCACGTCTCGGTTGTACGTTGCGACGGTCTCCTGCGTCGTCGCGTTTCCGTCGGTCGTCGCGTTTCCGTCGGTCGTCGCGTTTCCGGTCGCTCGCT
Organism: Halorussus salinisoli; assembly: GCA_005239435.1. GTDB lineage: Archaea > Halobacteriota > Halobacteria > Halobacteriales > Haladaptataceae > Halorussus > Halorussus salinisoli. The sequence goes on from SZNP01000001.1 coordinate 369,186, forward strand.
GTACCGTCTCGTTTCCGGCGACCGTTGCGTCGCTCCCCGTCCCAGTCTGGGTCGTCCCGGCGGTTCGATTCGCTCCGCTCTCGGCGGTCGTCTCGTTCGACGGCGGCGCGGCTATCACTCGTTCCGAATCCCCGGTCGAGTCGGTCGTGCGGTCGGTCTCCTCTCCCCCGGCAAGCGGTCCGCTACATCCGGCGAGAACGACGACGAAAGCCAACAGCGCCACGGCCCCTATCCGCTTCGACATCTACCGTCCGTAGGGGAAGTCCTGGCAAGTGCCTTGTGGAGCGTGACGGTCGAAGAACGGGTCACTCGAAACCGTTCTCGACCAGTTCCAGCACCTCGGCGGTCTCCGATTCGCCGAACTTCATCGGCCGTCGCCACCACGGTCCCTTCCCGGAGTCGCTCGACAGGTCGGTCACGACGCGGTTGGCCTCCGACCCCTTCTCGGCAGAACTCAGCGGGACCGCCGTCTCGTAGAGACCCGACTCCGCTCGGTCGCCAGCGAGCAGGACCGCCGCGTCGAACTCCTCGCGCTTGACGTGGGCGTTGTTCCGGAAGGTCGCGCGCTCGTCCTCGGGGAGGTCCACGTACTCGTCGCCCGCCACGGGGTCGCGCGCGAGGCGGAACTGCCCGACGAGATACGCGCCCCAGTCGGGCGCGATCCACTCCCGTTCGGGGTCGCCGCGGGTCGTGAGCGTCGCGTAGAAGAGGGCGTAGTCCCCCTCGCGCAGGTCGAGTAGCGGCCGGGCCTTCACGCCGTAGGGGTCGCCGTAGGTGTAACGCTCGCACTCGGGGTACTCGGCGAACTCCGGGTCGAGGTGGACCGGCGCGTCGGCGCTTCCGGCGGGTAGTTCGGTTTCGAGACGCAGGTCGGCGTAGGTCGGAACCGACCCGACGGTCGGCGCGTCTTCGGGAATCGGGACGAACTCGAAGGACCCGTCCGGGTAGACAGGACCGCGGACGCCGGGCGCGTTCGTGTTAGCTCCGACGTTGATGGCGACGGCGCGGGGCATACCTGACGCTCCGGGTCCGAGAGAGAAAGGAGTACCGTCACGCTCCGGCGCTACCGCGCCGACATCGGACTCACGCAGTTTCGGCAGTAGGTGTAACCGGTGTCGTTCTCCGCGCCGCATCGCGGACAGACCACGACCGACGGGTCGTCGCTTCGCTGTCGGTCGTCGAACTCCCGCATCTCCTCGATGGGGGCCGGTTCCCGGTTCGGCGGCGTCGACCGGAACAGCGGCGCGTCCTCGTCGCTTCGCAGGTATCGGTAGATGAGCAACTGGAGCAGGGAGAAGAGGAGCACGTACAGCACGATCCAACCCCAAACGCCCATATCGTGTCATATGGTGTCATGGTACTTTGCTCTTCTGACGCCGTCCAAACCGAGCGAGGGGGGACGAACGACGCCGGCCCGCTCCGGTTCGGGGCGGCCGAACTGAAATTATCTCCCGTAGGAGGTGACGCCGACGCGAACGACGACTTTCGAGGTCGGCGAACGCAGACCGCCAACCCTTAGCCACACTAGCCGACAGAGGGGAGCATGGAGCGACGACGACGGATGCGGTATCTCGGGTGGTTCGTACTTCTGCTGGCGCTGGTCTTCGGCGTACAGGGGTTGGCCGCGAATCAGGGCGTCTCGGCCACCTCGAACGCCGAGGGACCCTACGAGGGCCACACTCTCGTCAGCGTCCAGAGCTACGGGTTGGACGGGAAACTCCTCGAACTGAACGAGGACGGCGAGGTCGTCTGGGAGTTCGACCCGCCGAACTCGCGGGTGTTCGACGCCGAGCAGTTGGACAACGGCAACTTCCTGGTGGCAGTGACGACCGAACTTTCGCCCCAGGAGTGTCCCGACGACCAGTTGACGGTCGCCTCCGAGCAGTGTATCGAGGCCCAAGTCGTCGAACTCGACTACGAGACCAAGGAGGTCGTCTGGAACTACACGTGGTACGACGAGTACATCACCCACCACGAGGTTCACGACGTGGACCGCCTCGAAAACGGCAACACCGCAATCGTGGACATGGGCAACGACCGGGCGTTCGTCGTGAACGAGTCGGGCGAGATTACGTGGGAGTGGCACGCCGAGAACCACCTCGCGCAGGGTACCGAGTTCCACGAGGAGTACGGCGGCCCCGCCGACCCGGGCGGCGAAGCCGACTGGACCCACATGAACGACATCGATAAGTTGGAGAACGGGAACTTCCAACTGTCGGTCCGGAACTTCGACGTGGTAATCGAGGTCGACCCCGAGACCAAAGACGTCGTGAACGTCGTCGGTGAACCCGGAAACACCGAGATTCTCGACCACCAGCACAACCCCTACGAACTCCGGAACGGGACTGTTCTGGTCGCCGACAGCGGGAACGACCGCGTGGTCGAACTGAACGCGACGACCGACGAAGTGGTCTGGCAGTACGGCGGCCGAGGCCTGCTCCACTGGCCGCGGGACGCCGACCGACTGCCGAACGGCAACACGCTCATCGTGGACACCTTCAACAACCGCGTAGTGGAGATAGACGAGGACGGTGAGATCGTCTGGTCGTACTCGGGCGTCCAGATGCCCTACGCCGCCGACCGCCTCTCGGTGCCCGAGGAGGACCACGAGACGGTCCCCGGAACGGAACTCCGGAGTCGCTACGCCGACACCGACTCGGTACAGGGCACGCTCGAACAGGCCGAAGCCTACGCCGCGTTCGTCTTCCCGTCGTGGGTCGAACTGCCCGAACTCCTGACGCTCGCGGGGATGGTTCTCGGGACGGTCTGGTTACTGCTGGAAGGGTCGGTCGCGGTCGTTCGTGGCGACTGATTCGTGGCGAGTGACTCCCAGCGAGTAACTCCCGACCACCGGAACGAGATTCTCGTCAGACGGGCTGGATTCGAAGCACTCGGTCGTCCTGCGGCGCGGGCGTCCCTCTCCCGTCTCGGTTGCTCGTCGTGACGTAGAGGTGGTCGTTCGGCCCGGTGAAGACGGTCCGGAGTCGGCCGTATCTCCCGTCGAGCAGGCGCTGTTGGTCGGTGACTTCGTTCCGGTCGTTTATCCGGACCCGGTGGAGGTGGGTCCCGGCGAGCGTTCCGAAGAAGAGGTCGCCACCCCAGTCGTCGACCGGACCGTGATAGAACGCGGCGCTTCCGGGCGCGATAGTGGGCGTGTAGGCCGCGATGGGGTCGGTGAACTCGTCGCCCTCGGTCGGTCCCATCGCTTCGGGCCACCCGTAGTCGTTGCCGGCCCGGAGGACGTTGAGTTCGTCGTCGGTCGAGGGGCCGTGTTCGGTGCTGAAGAGGGTTCCGTCCCGCCACGCCAACCCCTGCGGGTTTCGGTGGCCGTAGGTGAACACGGCGTTTCCGAAGGGGTTGTCGGGGTGCGGGTCGCCGTCCGGGGTCAGTCTGAGAACCTTCCCGGCGAGCGAGTCGCGGTTACGTGCGCGACTCCCCTCGCTCGCGTCGCCGGTCGTGACGTAGAGCGCGCCCTCGGGGCCGAACGCGACGCGGCCGCCGTCGTGGACGGACGAGGCCGCAATGCCGTCTATGACGACCGTTTCGCGGGCGAAGCCCTCGGAAATGCGGTGGCGAACGACCCGGTTGGCGAGTCCGCTCTCGCCCTCGTAGGTCTGATAGGTGTACGCGAGGTCGGGGTCGTCGGGGTGAATGGCGAGTCCGAGCAGGCCGCCCTCGCCGCGGGCCGCCACGATGTCGGTGAGGTCGGCGACCTCCTCCTTGCGACCGTTCTCGTGAGTGACGCGCTGGACCCGGCCCGGCCGCTCGGTGAGGTAGAGGTCGCCGTTTGGCGCGAACGCCGCGCCCCACGGCACCTCCAGTTCCATCGTCACCGTCTCGGTGCGAAACGGGGGTTGGTCGGTGGTCGTGGTCGGTTCATCTCCGGCGGTCCGCAGACATCCGGAGACTCCGACCGCTCCCACCGCCGTCAGCGACCGCAGGTACGCGCGCCGCTCCATGCGTGCAGCAACGGGAGGGTAGGAGAAAAATAGCGCGGTTCTCCCGACGAATGGCTGCGAGCGGAAACTACACCGAAAAGGGGAACCGTCCGAGTGGGGACCAGACGGACGGCGTACGCAGTGATTCGGCTACGTGCGGGGACAGCGAACTTACGCGGAGCAGACGCGCCACGTCGTGGCGCTCGTGTACGACCACTTCTCGATTTCGAGGTCGGTGGCCGAATCCTTGAGTTTCACCATCAGTGCGCCGATCTCCTTGGCCGAGAGACCCACTTCGTCCGCGATGAACTTGCTCTTGAAGTACATCTCGCCGTCGTCGGCTTTGCTCCGGAGGAACTGCTTGAGGCGCTGTTCCTTGGACTGCGGTTCAGGGGCATCGGAGGGCTGGGTAGTTGCGCTCATCGTCGTTTCCACGTAGGAGACGGGGGATGATATAAAGGGCAGACGGTTACGGTCGTTTTCCGCGGATTTGAGTAACGGAAGCTACACGAACCGGGAAAATGGGCTGAAATCCTCTTTTTACGACTTTTTCTACGGTCTTTACACCGTTCAAAACCGGACCTAAGCCTTTGTTTCGAATATCTCGTATCGGGTTGGAAACGTCGTACGAACGACTGACAACGGGTGGAAAAGCGGGAAAATAGGTGCGGTCGGTGGCGTTGTCGGCGGCGCCGTCGGAGCCGTCGAGATAGTCGGCAACGCGGCTAAAACGTTCGTTGGGACGGTTGGAAACGTCGGAATCGAGAGATTCACCCTTCAGCGCCGAGGAATTCGGCCAGTCACGGAAAGTCGGGGAGTTGGAGCGGCCGAAGGGCTACGACCGCTCGTGGACCCAGAACTGCTCGTCGGTCGTGACCTCCTTCTTGAAGATCGGCACCTCGTCCTTGAGGCGGTTGATACCGTCTTCTACCGTCCGGAACGCCTCTTCACGGTGGCCAGCCAACACGACGACGAACACGATGTCCTCGCCGTACTCGATGACGCCCGTTCGATGGTGCATCGCCACTTCGTAGACGCCCTCGCGCTCGGTCAGTTCGTCGCTGATGGCCTCCATCCGGTCGTCGGCGACGCCCTCGTACTTCTCGAACTCGAGGAGTTCGGTCGGCTCGTCGTCGTCGTCCTCCTTCGCGCGCACCCGGCCCGTGAAGGTAGCGATAGCGCCCGAGTAGGGCGCGTCATCGGATCGCTTGACCTCGGCGACCAGCGATTCGAGGGTCTCGTAGGGTTCGGTCCCGGCGAGCGCGGCGCGGACCTCGGCGGGGTCTACGCTCGCGGCATCGGCTGCGCTCACTAACACGTCGCCCGCGGCGTCGGAGGTGACGTCGGACTCGGTGGTGGATTCGGCGTCGCCGATTCTCACCTGCGGTACGTCGGCCTCGGGGAACCCGACGAGGAGCGCGTAGTCGTGGTCGGGCGCGAGGTCGGCGAGCAGGTCAGACAGCGACCGGTCGCCTCCGGAGGCCGACCAACCGTCCTCGCTGAGTTCGTACCTCGCGGCCGCGGGACCGTCGTTCGGTTCGACGTTCGTCTCGGCCCGGCGAATCTCCGCGACCCGGCCTTCCTCGCCGAAGCGACTCGCCAGTCGGTCGGCGACCGTGCGCGTGGCCGCGTCGGGGCCGACGACGCTCAGTACGTACATGCGGCGATTTTGGACCGCGGCGCGCTTGTAGCCTTCGGTGAGTTCGGGATGTGCGGGGTTCGCATCGGTATCGCTCTCGCGGAACGGCGGTGTACGTCGGGTAAAAGTTAGTTACTGCCGACGCCACTGAAGACCGCACGCCACTGCAACCGCACAGCGACCGCATAGCGACCGCACTGCGACTGCACCGTGACCGTACCGCGACCGCGGACCTCACGCCTCCCCGGCCTCGGCGGCCGCGTCCGCGGCCGCCTCCCTCGCGCGGTTGGCGCGGCGCACGGTCGAGCCGCGCCAGAACGCGCCGAGAGGAGGGACGAAACAGTGCTAGCTGTTTTTTAGGCTACTATATAATTGCTTCAGATAAATTTGAAAGAGTCTAAGTCGTATTCTCATTTCTATACGGTGACCGCTCCGGGTTCGTCCGGTCTCTCGCACGCGGCGTGGGTGACGCGAACGAGACCCGACCCGGAACGTCGGGCCGATGACGAAAGTCGGGTCGTCGCTTCCGACAGTTGGCAATCCTTAAGGCCGCGTCCGGGCTATTCCGCCACAGAATGAAAGTAGTCGTCTCCATCGGCGGGAGCGTACTCGCGCCTGACCTCGGCTCCGAGCGCGTCCGCGACCACGCCGACGTAATCGAGGATCTCGCTGCCGAAGGCTGTACCGTCGGGACCGTCGTCGGCGGCGGTGGCGTCGCCCGCGAGTACATCGCCAGTGCCCGCGAACTGGGGGCCAACGAGATAGAACTCGACGACATCGGCATCGACGTGACTCGGCTGAACGCCCGCCTGCTCATCGCGGCGCTGTCCGAGCAGGCCGCGCCGAGTCCGCCCGAGGATTACGAGTCCGCGGGCGCGGCGATGCACCGCGGCGACATCGCCGTCATGGGCGGAGTCACGCCCGGACAGACCACCGACGCCGTGAGCGCGGCGCTGGCGGAGTACACCAACGCCGACCTGCTCGTCTACGCGACCAGCGTTCCCGGCGTGTTCAGCGACGACCCCAACGAGAACCCCGACGCCCAGAAGTACGACGAACTCGACGCCGGTGAACTCGTGGACGTAATCGCGGGTCTCGAAATGAACGCCGGAAGCTCCGCTCCGGTGGACCTGCTGGCCGCGAAACTCATCGAGCGGTCGGGCGTTCGCACCATCGTCCTCGACGGCACCGAACCCGAGCGCATCGCCGACGCGGTGCGGTACGGCGACCACGACGGTACCGATATCGTGCCCGAGGGCGCGGACGACCAGATGACCTACTGGGCCCGAGACGAGCGATGAGCGACGATTCAGCCGACGACGACCCCGCCAGCGACGAACCGACCGCACGGGAGATGCACTCCGACGACGACCCGTACGTCCTCCAGGGCCCGCAACCCCACTCGTTCTGGGCCGAGTCGGTCGCCGAAAAGATTCTGGAGCGGGTGGAGGACGACCCCGACCGCGACCCGAGCGACCCCATCGTCGTCAAGGGCGGCATCTCGCCGTCCGGCGTCCCGCACCTCGGCAACATGAACGAAATCGTCCGGGGCTACTTCGTCGCCGAGGCCCTCCGAGAACGGGGCTACGAGGTCCGGCAGGTGTTCACCGCCGACGACCGCGACCCCTTGCGCAAACTCCCCCGAAAGCTCGCCGACCTGGACGGCAACATCGTGGAGTTGGGCGACGTGAACGCCGGAGCCTTGGGTCGTAATCTCGGCAAGCCCTACACCGCGATTCCCGACCCCTTCGGGTGCTGTGACTCCTACGGCGAACACTTCTCGAACCTCATCGAGCGGAGCGCCGAACTGCTCGGCATCCCGGTCGAGATGGTCTCGAACACCGAACTCTACGAGTCCGGCGAGTTCGAGGACGTGACGCGCCACGTCCTCGCCAATCGGGAGAACGCCCGCGAGGTCCTCTCGCACTACCAGGACAAGGTGGACGAGGAGTACGTTCCGTTCAACCCCATCTGCGAGGACTGCGGCAAGATCACCGAGACCGTCACGGACGTCGACCTCGATTCGGGAACCGTCGAGTACGTCTGCACCGACATGGAGGCCGGCGACCAGACCATCGAGGGCTGTGGCCACGAAGGCACCGCCACCTTCCGGGAGGGCAAACTCCCCTGGCGCTTCGAGTGGCCCGCCCAGTGGCAGGTCCTCGGCGTGGACCACGAACCGTTCGGCAAGGACCACGCCGAAGGCTCGTGGCCCAGCGGGAGCGACGTGGCCCGGAACGTCCTCGACGTCGAACCGCCGGTTCCGATGGCCTACGAGTGGTTCACCCTGGACGGCGAGGCGTTCTCGTCGTCGTCGGGCCACGTCGTCATGGTCCAAGACGTGCTGGAGATGATAGAGCCGGAAGTCCTCCGGTACTTCTTCACCAAGGACCCGAGCAAGGCCCGGGACTTCAGCGTCGAACACTTCGACCAACTCGTGGACGACTTCGACGAGTTCGAGCGCGTCTACTACGGCGAACACGAGCGCGACGAACGGACCGAGGCCGACGAGAAGGCCGAGGAGATCGCGGCGGCCGCCTACCCGCCGGTCGTTCGGCCGACCGTGGCCACGCGGTTCGACGAAGACGGCGACCCGATTCTTGACCCGGACCGCGCGAGCGTCCCCGTCGTGAACGACATCGAGCGAGCGCAGGCGAACGAACTCGTGGACGGGCCGTTCGGCGAGCGCGTCCGACTCCCCTACACCTTCGCGGCCGTCCTCGGCATGACCGACGACCCCGATCTCCGAGAGACCATCGCCCGCCGCGAGGGTCACGTTCCCGACGGCGCGCCCGAGTGGGTCACGGAGTTCGCGCTCTCGCGCGTCTCCCGCGCCCGCGAGTGGGCGCGCCGAACGGGCAACGAGTTCGACTACGAACTCAAGCGCACCGAGATGCCCGAGGTAGACCTCGACGCCGACACCGAGGCGGCACTTGACGAACTCGCCGACTTCGTGGCGGCCCACGACGACCCCGACGAGATTCAAGGTGAGATTTACGAGACGGCCAAGCGCCACGACATCCCGATCGGGGAGTTCTTCTCGGTCGGCTATCGCCTCTTCTTCGACGACGAGGAGGGGCCGAAACTCGGCCCGTTCCTCGCCAAACTCGACCGCGAGTTCGTGCTGGCCCGTCTGCGCCGCGAGGAGTAGCGAATTTACCCCGCTCGCGGACGGTTCGGCAGTAGCGGTCTGCGCTCCCGCCCGACGGTGATTAGGAACCTGATAGTTCGTTTCAGGGCCAGCATAACAAAGTGGCCAGCTATCGTTATCTCAGACGGAAAGTCGGGCGACGCCGTTATGTTCGCTCCGACCCAAGGAGATTACTATGGCAATAATCGAACTCAACCTCGAGAAACCCGCGCTGAAGCGAGTCGAATCACTCGAAGAGGAACAACTCGAAGAGAGTCGGACGGAGACCGAGGTCTACCCCGAGGAGACCACCGAGATGGTCGAGACCGAAAGTGAGTCCGACCTGACCAGCGGGTCCGAAGAGACCAGCGAGTCGTCCGGCGGCAAGGGCCGAATCCGCAAGTACGGTCGCCGGATGGTCGTTCTCGGCGGCACCGCGGCGGGCGTCGCCGCCGCCCGGAAACTCCGCCAGCGCCGGAAGTCGAAGGGCCAGCAGCAGGAACTCGAAGAAGACTGGCAGACCGCCGAGTAGGAGAGCAAACGTTCGCCGAATAGCCGCGTGGACGCTCGCCGAATAACCGAGCGAACGCTCGCCGACCAACCGACGCCCGTCCGTCGGGTCGCGGGTCGTTCGTGGGCGTTCCCAAACGCCTTTGACTGGCGCGTTCTTTCTTTCGTCCGATGAACACGCTCGTGTGGGTCCTCGTCGGAATTGCGGTCTACTGGCTCGGGGTGTTACTCCTCAATTCACAGGGGCTTCTGCCGTCGTACGTCGGCACGCAGGGGCCGATTCTGACCATTCACACCCAGCGCGGCAAGAAGTTTCTCGAATGGATAGCCCAACCCAAGCGAATGTGGCGCGCGTGGGGTAACTTCGGACTCGGCATCGCGCTGGTCGTGATGGTCGGAACCTTCCTCCTCCTGGTAGTGCAGGCCGTCGCCGTCGTCCGGAATCCGCCACCCGCCACCGCGGCGACTCAACCGCAGAACGTCCTCGTGATTCCCGGCGTCAACCAGTTCCTCCCGCTGTCGGTCGCGCCAGAAATCCTGTTCGGCCTGCTCGTGGGACTCGTGGTCCACGAGGGCGGCCACGCCATCATGTGCCGGGTCGAGGACATCGAAATCCGGTCGATGGGACTGGCGGCCCTCGCAATCCTGCCGATCGGCGCGTTCGTGGAACCCGACGAAGAGAGTCGTGCGAACGCCGACCGCGGGAGCCAGAGCCGGATGTTCGCGGCGGGCGTCACCAACAACTTCGCGGTGACGCTGGTCGCGTTCCTCCTCCTGTTCGGCCCTGTCGTGGGGTCCATTGCAGTCGCGCCCGGCGCGGCGGTCGGCGGTTCGTTCGACGGGTCGGCCGCCAAACAGGCCGGCATCGACAAGGGCGACCGCATCGTCGCGGTCGGAGGCGAACACATCGAGAGCAACGCCGACCTCGACGCCGCGCTGTCGCGCACCGACAGCAGGACGGTATCGGTCACGCTCGCCGACGGCGAGGAGAAGCAACTCCGGCAGTCGCTTCTGGTCACGGGCATTCACCCCGAGTCCCCGTTCACGTCGGCGATTTCGGTGAGTCGCGACAATACGACGACCGTCACCGCAGTCAACGACACGGCGGTCCACAACGAGACCGCGTTCCGAGAGGCGGTCGCCGACCGACCGGTCGTCACGCTCCGAACCGAGAGCGGTGAGACCGTCACCGGTCCGGTCGGCGTACTGGCGACCGTCCAATCCGACGGCCCCGGCGCGGACGCCGGGATGCCAGCAGACAGCACGGTGGTCATCACGGCTATCGACGGCGAGCGAGTCCTCAACGCCTCGGACCTGAGTGCGACGACCGACCGGTACGAGACCGGTGACACCGTCACCGTGACCGCCTACTCCGAAGGCGAGTCCGGCGACTACGACCAGCGCGACGAGTACGAGGTCACGCTCGGCGAGGGCAACGACGGCAGTCCCATCGTCGGCGTCTTCCCCATGCAGGGGTACAGCGGCGTGACGTTCAGTAGCTTCGGCGTCAAACTCTACCCCGCAGGCCAGTATCTCGACCTGCTCGGCGGGAAGTTCGGTGACTTCGTGGGCGGCATCGGCGGTCCGCTCGTCTCGTTCCTCTCGGGCATCCTCGGGGTTCTCCTACTCCCGTTCGCCAGCGTCTCGCTCGGCGCGACCTACAACTTCGCAGGGTTCGTGGCGTGGAACAGTGGTTTCTACACCGCCGCCGGCGGCCCGTTCTCGTTCCTCGGCGAGTGGGGCCTGTTCCTGCTGGCGAATCTGCTGTTCTGGACCGGGTGGGTGAACCTGAACCTCGGGTTCTTCAACTGCATCCCGGCGTTCCCCCTCGACGGCGGCCACATCCTCCGGGCGAGTACCGAGGCGGTGGTCTCGCGGCTTCCGACCAGTCAGGGTCGCCAGTTGACGACGATGGTGACGACGACCATCGGACTGGTGATGCTGATGAGTCTGCTGTTGATGGTGTTCGGGCCGCAACTGCTGTCGGGATGAGTTGAACAGGTTCGGCCGTCCGTTCTGACTACTCCTCGTCGTCCAGTCCCATGCGCTCGGCGAACTCCTCGGGCGTGTCCGGGATGCGCTCGAAGTCGCCGAAGTCGCGTTCGTAGTGGCGAATCAGTTGCTCGATGATCCAGGCGTTGAACTCCTCGTCGAACCGCCACTCGTCGGGTCGGCTATCGACCTCGAAGCGGTCGTCGGTGGCGAACGCCGCGAAGACGTGGTAGAAGCCGAGGATTACGTCCGCGAAGTCCCGCGCATTGCCGCCGGTCTCCTCGCGCTTCTCGGCGAGTTCCTCGCGGCCCGCGTCGGTGAGTTCGAAGTACTTGCGGTCGGGTTCGTCCTCGCGCTCGATGCGCTCGGCCCACTCTTTCTCCTCGAACTTGTAGAGGATGGGGTAGACAGAGCCGTAGGAAGGTTCCCAGTGGCCGCCGCTGATGGACCGAATCTCCTTGAGTATCTCGTATCCGTACCGCGGTTTTTCCTCCAGAAGTTCCAACACGAGATACGCGATGAGGCCTTTCGGCGGGCCGCTTTTCCGCATTGGCCGAAGATTCAGACCGTATTTTTGAAAGGCTTTCGGTCGGGGTAACGAGCGTTTCGGGCGTCTCGACCGGAACGTAGACCGCTGCGACTCAAAAACCTATTACCCCATCGGGACCGAGGAGAAGATATGACGAGAGAACCCCCGGAGACGAACGAGGGTTGGTACGCGCTACACGACTTCCGAACCGTCGATTGGGACGCGTGGCGGGACGCGCCCGAGCGCGAACGCGAGACCGCCCTGGAGGAGGGCGTCTCGTTCCTGCGCGACCGCGTGGACGTGACCGACGCCGAAGATGGGTCGTCGGCGGTGTTCTCGATGCTCGGTCACAAGGCCGACCTGCTGGTGGTCCACTTCCGGCCGACGATGGCCGACCTCGACACGGCCGAGCGAGCCTTCGAGGACACCGCGTTCGCGGCGTACACCGACCAGTCGAACTCCTACGTCTCGGTGACGGAGGTCGGCGGCTACACCAACGAGGAGATGACCAAGGAACCGTCGGAAATCGAGGACACCGGTCTGGCGCGCTACGCCGAGAGCAAACTCTACCCCGAGATTCCCGACAGCGAGTTCGTCTGCTTCTACCCGATGGACAAGCGCCGCGCGCCGGAGGAGAACTGGTACGACCTCCCGTTCGACGAGCGCGCCGAGATGATGGACACCCACGGCGAAATCGGCAAGACGTACGCGGGACAGGTGTCGCAGGTCATCACCGGTTCCATCGGCATGGACGACTTCGAGTGGGGCGTGGACCTGTTCAGCAACGACCCGACCAACATCAAGGACCTGCTCTACGAACTCCGGTTCGACGAGAGCAGTTCGAAGTACGCCGAGTTCGGTCCGTTCTACTTCGGTCGGCAGTTCCCGCCCGAGGACCTCCCCCAGTTCATGGCGGGCGAGGCGGTCCCCGCGGAGGACGCCGACGAGGGAGAGTCCGGCCACCCTCACGGTGAAGGCGGCCACCCCCACAGCGAGGGCGGCCACCCCGGAGAGAGCGAAGACCACCACGGTCACGGCGACGGCGAGGGCCACCATCACGGCGGCGAGTCCGGAAGAGGTCACGGAAGCGACGGCGCCGGCGAGTCGGGAAGCATCCGCGGCGAACTCGAAGACCTCGACATCTACGCGGGTCAGCCCCACGGCGAGGACGTGTACGCGATGGTCCTCTACTCCGAGGCCGACCCCGACGAACTGTTCGAGGAGGTAGACGGTCTCCGGGGCAACTTCGACCACTACGACACCCACGTCAAGACCGCACTCTACGAGAACCGCGACGCCGAGGGAGCGCGTTCGGCGGTCGTGAGCATCTGGGAGACCCAGAGCGCGGCCGACACCGCGGGCGGATTCCTCGCCGACCTCCCCGGCATCGTCGCCAGAGCGGGCGAGGAGAGCGGCTTCGGTACGCAGGGAATGTTCTACACCGTCAAGCCCGACAAGCGTGAGGACTTCGTGGAGAAGTTCGAGACGGTCGGCGAAGTCCTCGAAGGGATGGACGGCCACCTCGAGACCGACCTGCTGGCGAATCGCGAGGACGAGAACGACATGTTCATCGCCAGCCAGTGGGAGTCGAAAGACGACGCCATGGCGTTCTTCCGTAGCGACGCCTTCTCGGACACGGTAGACTGGGGCCGGGACGTGCTGGCCGACCGACCGCGACACGTCTTCCTGGCCTGATTCGGCACGCCGTTTCCTACCGGAAGCGTCGGGGTAGCGACGACCGAGCGGTTCCGGCGGTTCCCACCACAACCAAAACCCCCATCAAGTCAGGACGAGTAGTTTTCGAGAGATAAGCGACGGAGGACTCTGTATGACCAAACGACACGTATCCCTCTCCGACGAGATGGAGGCTTCACTGGAGGAGTTCATCGCAGAGGTAGACCAACGACTGGCGAGCGACGAGGACACCTGTAGTGTGGTCGAGGAGGTGTTGGTGGACCTCCACGGCGACCGGGGTGCCTACGACCGGTGGCAGAGCGGCGATCCGGTCTCGCCAGCCGAGAAGGTCCGCCTCCAGAGCTACGACCCGTGTAACGCGACCCTCGAAAGCGAGTACTACGCCGAGAAGGACGAGGAGAAGTTCCAGCAGTCCAAGCACCTCCAGTGGCTCTGGCGGCAGTTCGACGCCACGCCGATGGCCGACAACGTGGAGTTCGCGCTCCGGTTTCGCGGGATGCTCGCCGACCACCTCTTCGCCGACTGCGGGGACGACTGCCGGTTCTTCAAGGGCATCACGTTCACCTACGGCCACAACATCACGGTCGGGGACAACGTCGTGGTCCACGACGACGTGCATCTGGACGACCGCGGTGAGTTGACCATCGGCGACCGGGTGTCCATCTCCGACTCCGCTCACATCTACACCCACGACCACGACGTGGTGGACCAGACCGAGGTGAAGAACTACCACACCGTCATCGAGGACGACGCTCGTGTCACCTACGACTCGATGGTGCGAGCGGGCGTCCGAATCGGTGAGAACGCTATCGTCGGCGCGAAGTCCATCGTCCGGCGCGACGTGCCCGCCCACCACATCGCGGTGGGCCAACCGGCCAAGAGCGTGAAGATCAAGCCCGGGTGGGAGGGCGTGGCCGAGTCGGTGGACGCCGACGTGGAGACCGACAAGGAAGCGCGGCGCATCGAGTACGACCTGCCCGACGACTTGGAGGTCTACGACGAGTTTCAGCGCGACCTGAGTCCGCCGGACGAGGAGTGAACGCGTCGTTTTCGGGTCGTCGGTCGTGAGTCGGAGACGGTACACCTCGTCTTCGCCGTTTTGTGGAGTTTCGTCGGTGAGGACGTCGTAGAGTTAACTACTGCTTGGCCCGAGGAGTCTACCGAAACTACACCGCACTGCCACCGCGACCGCCTCAGACCTCCCACGCGTCGCTCGCGCGCCGGAACTGACGAAACATTTCTTTACAATTGTTAAAGATGTACGAAAGATTCCATAAAGCTCGTAGAGATGGTTCGACCGCCGAGAGTGCCGACGATTCACCGCACGCCTAGCCGCCTTCGACACCTTTGTAACCACAAACGAACACCCTCCGAGACGTGTCACTCGTCTCTGCGCTCGGGACGGCCATCCTACCGGTTCTGTCGGTCGCGGCGGTCGGCTTCCTGCTCGGGAAATCGCGCGACGTGGACGTGGACCCGCTGGGGACCGTCACCCTCTACGTCCTGACGCCCGCGCTCATCTTCCACAGCCTCGCCACCTCCGAGATCTCCGGCGGACTGGCCGCGAAGCTAATCGGCGGCGTCGTGGTGTTCACACTGGCGATGGTCGGGTTGGCCGAGGGCGTCGGGAGACTGCTCGGCGAGACCGAACCCGCGCTGAGCGCGCTCGTCCTCTCGTCGTCGTTCCCCAACGCGGGCAACTACGGCATCCCGCTATCGGCGTTCGCGTTCGGCGCGGTCGGGCGCTCGACCGCGGTCCTCTACATCGCGGGCCAGTCGGTGCTGATGTACACCGTCGGCGTCTACCTGGCCTCGCGCGGCGACGAGAGCGACCTGCGTTCGGCCGCAATCGAGGTGTTTCGCCTGCCGCTGGTCTACGCCGTCGTCGCGGCGTGGCTCGCGCGATGGCTCGGAGTCGTGCCCGCCAGCGACACCGCCGCGATGGAGACGCTGAAGTTGGTCGGCGACGCCGCAATCCCGGTGATGCTCCTGATGCTCGGCATCCAACTCGCCAACACTCAGCACGGCGCGGCCATCTCGCGGGTCGGCGTCTCGAACGGACTGAAACTCTTCGTCGCGCCGCTGGTCGGCGTCGGGGTCGCCCTCCTGCTCGGTCTCGGGTCGAACCCGGCCGTCGCGCGAGTGTTCGTGCTGGAGTGCGGGATGCCCGCCGCGGTCACGCCGCTGATTCTGTCCATCGAGTACGATTCCGGTGGTGACAGCGGGCTGACGGGTCCGGAGTACGTGAGTACGGCCATCTTCGCGAGTACCGTGGCGAGCGTGGTGACGCTGACGGGGCTAATCGCGCTACTTCAGTCCGGAATGCTGATCTGATATCGTCGGTGTCGAGGACATCCGTGCGGGACGGTGACGGAGAACTGCGAGAAGCTACCTACTCCGTGAGCCGATGGTAACTGCACGCCTCGGAGTAGAACGTCGGAGAGGGCGCAGCGCGGGAACGCGACACCCGACGCTCACGAGTCGCGCTGGTCGGCGATAGCGTCGGCGTGGCGCTCGACGAGTTCGCCGAAGACCTCAGTCTCGCGGCGTTCCTGCATCTCCGGCGGCGAGTCGTCGCGCATCCGCTCCTTGACGACGCGGAGGGTCTCGGGGTCGTTGTCGGCGAGTTCGTCGGTGACCGCTCGCGGGTCGTCGGTCACGCGAGAGACCAGTCCCATCCGGCGGGCGGTCTCGGCGTCTACGGTCCGACCCGAGAGCGCGAGGTCCAGCGCTTCGCCCTCTCCGACGACGCGGGGCAGGCGAACGGTTCCGCCCCACGCGCCGAACAGGCCGAGCTTCACGCCGGGTTCCGCGAAGGTGGCCTCGGGCGTGGCGACCCGGAGATCGGCCGCGAGCGCCAACTCGACCCCGCCGCCGCGCGCCGGGCCGTCGATGCCCGCGACGACCGCACTCTCGGCGGCCTCGATGGCGTCGGCGACTCGCTGGCCACGCTCGGCGAACGCCTCGGCTTCCTCCCGGTCGAGTCCGGCCACCACGTCGAGGTCCGCCCCGGCGCAGAACGCCGGCCCCTCGCCTCGGAGGTAGACCACCGGCTGGCTGGCGTCCGCCACGGCGGTTTCGAGCGCGTCGAGTCCGTCGGGCGTGAGCGCGTTACGTCTGTCGGGCCGGTCGAGCGTCACGACCCGCACCCGGTCGCAGTCCTGAGTTCGAATCACGGTCGCATCACGTTCGCATCTCGGAGTTGCTTTCCAAAGGTCTTTGGCGATTCCGTCGTAAGGGTCGGCCAATGGAAGCGGCCGTCCGGGCACGAAAAGCAGGACGAGAGGCGGTGCGAGACGTTGCGCCCGACCGACTCCGCGAACGCATCCACGCCCTCCTCGACGAGTCGGCGATGGTGCCGGGCGTGCTGGCGCTCACGTCCGCACGCGCCGTCGAGGACGCGAGCGCGACCGGAGGCGCGAAGGCAACGAGGGGGACGCACGACAGCGACGGAACCGGACCCGGCCCCGTCGGCGTCGAAGAGCGCGCCGCTGGCGTCCAACTCATCTACGAGGGACTGCGTCTCACCCGCGCGCTCGCCGACGAACCGCCGTGGGAGCGCGACCCGCCACACACCGACAGCAACATCGACATCCTCGCCGCGGACGTGATGGTCGCTCGCGGGTTCTCCCTGCTCGCTCGAACCGAGGCCGCCGACAAGGCCGTCGAGACGGTCCAGTCGTTCGGCCGCGACGAGACCGACGGCCAGCAGGGCCGCCCGGCCGCCCAGCACGCGCTGGAGACCGACGTGTTCGAACTCGCGGTCGTCGCGGGCACGACCGCGTTCGGGGCCGACCCCTCCGACGCACTGCTGGCCTACGCCGCCGAACTGGCCGAGTCGCTCGACGGCGACCACCCGGAATCGCCCGAGCCAGTCGTCGACGACGTAGAACAGGCCGTGGCCGACGCGCCGGACCCCCGGAAGTTCGGCCCGGTCGACGACCCGCGCCCCTCGGCCACCGACCCCTAACGCGAATCGAAACGCCTAAAGAGGTTTCCGGGCATACGATGAAACGCGCCGAATTGCGTAGTGCGCCTGGGTAGCTTAGAGGTAAAGCGCGTCCTTGGTAAGGACGAGAGCCCGGGTTCAAATCCCGGCCTAGGCTCTTTTCACGCACGTTACACCGCGAAGTTCTATCTCTACGTTTCGAGCGAAGATTCCGACCGAAAGAGACGGTACTGACGCATCGATACTCACTCGGCGCGGTCGCGGTCGTCACCCCGGAGGAGCAACAGCACGCCGAACAGCACGGGTGACAGCAGACCCATCACGATAGCCGTCACGATGGTCGCGGCTTCCAGCGAGGGGAGTCCGTCGCCGCCCTCGGCAGCGTGGTCGCCGCCGCTGTCGGACCCGCCGTCGGACCCGCCGCCGAGTTCGCTCGGGTCGAGACCACCGGAACCGCCAGCGACGACGGCCCCTTTCATGCCCAGCGTCTCGTGTGGGCTACAGAAGTACTTGTACGTCCCTTCGGACTCGAAGGTGTGTTCGAAGGTCTGGCCCGCTTCGGAGACCAGTTCGCTCTCGAAACTACCGTCGTCGGCGACCACGTTGTGAGACCCGCCGTCGCCGGTCCACTCCCAGACGACGGTCGTTCCGGGGTCTACGCGAATCGCCGCTGGCGAGAACGCGAGCGCTCCTCCGTTGCCCTCCGCGCCGACCCGAACCGTCACTTCGTCGCGGCCGGTGAAGTCGTAGGTTCCGTCGAAGTTGCTCGTGTTGTCGAACCAGCCATCGTAGTTCGGTTCGCTCTGTGCGGACGTTCGGTTAGCCACGCTTGCGACCGCGGTCGACGTCCCGACTGCGATGGCACTACGTCGGAGAAACGTTCGCCGGTCGGACGGCGTGCCGATGTGAGAGCTCATCGTCTCCACTGTATTGTGCAGTTATGATAAAACATCGGTAATCCGCCTCGAAAGCGGAAACTCGAACGTCGCGATACGACCGCCGAGGTGCGTGAAAAACCGACAGAAGTCCGGACTGGGTCGCGTTAGCGCCATCGTGACGCCGAGGGTATTTCGGTGAGAGCGAAAGACTCCAGATCAGTTTCCGACGTCGGTCACGCGCTGTTCAAGTCGCCGTAGCCGT
Organism: Halorussus salinisoli; assembly: GCA_005239435.1. Taxonomy (GTDB): domain Archaea; phylum Halobacteriota; class Halobacteria; order Halobacteriales; family Haladaptataceae; genus Halorussus; species Halorussus salinisoli. The sequence goes on from SZNP01000001.1 coordinate 387,708, forward strand.
CGCTGGAGGTACGCCACGTACCCGAACAGCGAGACGAACAGCGTCGTGTAACCCGCGAGGAGTAACGGTTCCATGCTTGTCACCTCCTGGGGGTGTGAAGCCGAAGTATCTTGTCTTCCAGTTCGTGCATCTCGATTCGGAGTCCGAGGAGATAGAGGTAGAGCAACGACGCCGCGACCAGCGAGACGACGAGCGTCGTCGGATCGATGTTGGCGCTGACCTGCGGATTTCCGAGCGTGGTCTCGTGGAACGTCGGGGTCCACAACCGGGTCGAGACGTACGAAATCGGCACGGTCACGAACCCGATGACGCCGTACACCGCGGCGTATCGCTCCTCGCCGTCGCGTTCGGTCGAGGAGTAGATGAGGAGGTATCCGGCGTAGATGAACCACACGACGAGGAACGTGATGAGTCGCACGTCGGTCCACTCCCACCACGAGTTCCATATCACTTTCCCCCACATGCTTCCGAGGACGAGCGTGAGCGTGGCGAACAGGAACCCGATTTCGCCGGAACTGTGGGCGAGTCGAGCCCAGTATCGGCCGCGATACCGGAGGTGGAGGACGCTTCCGAGGAACGTCGTCCCGAACGCCGCGGCCGCGACCCACGCCAGTGCGATGTGCCAGTACGCGAGGAGGTTCCCGCCGTGTTCGATGCCGTACATCGTCTTCGAGGCGACGCCGAACACCAGAACCAACGATGCCACGCCGAAGACGAGCGTCCCCCACTTGACCGGCCGACTGGTCATCGTGCGGTGGAGGACACCCGTCAACCGACCGACGACGCTACTCAATCCCTTCATGATTCTCTTCTCCGTCGTCCTCTACTCCGTCGTTCTCTTCGCCGCCGTTCTACCGCCGCGTTTCGGTCGGTTCTGCGGTCAGTCAGTTCGTATCCGTTCGTTTCCATGTGTGTCGTTTCAGAGCAAGTCGATTAGCGTAGCGAGCAGTAGTTTGTCGAGACCGAACAGGAGCGCGACGCCCAGCGTGACGAACGCATAACCGGTCGCAGTCCGGAACGAGCGACCGATACCGTCGCCCGTCACCGCGTCGAGGATACGCCGTCCACCGTACGCGACACCCAGAAGCGGCACCGAGAACCCCGCTCCGTAGACGAACAGTAGCCACGCGCTGTGGGTGACGTTCGCCGTCGTTCCGGCGTACGCGAGGACGCCGCCCAGAATCGGACCTACGCAGGGAAGCCAGATGGCTCCGAGCAGGAGACCGACGACGAAGGCGTTCGCTAGCGGATACCGCTTTTCGTCCACTATCTGGGTCATCGTCGTCGCTCGACTCGCGAACCGGGAGGCGTACCGCGAGTAGATGCGATTGAGGTCGTCGTCGGCCATCACGCCCCCGAACGCCAGCATGAAGACCGCGAACGGAACCCTCACGCTGTCGGGCGTCACCGACCCCGCGACTCCGGTGAGGACACCGAGGACGGTGAACGTCAGCGTACTCCCCGCTACCACGGCGACCGGTCGCAGTCGGTGGCCGGTACCACCGACTACCAACACCGGAATCATGGGGAGGCAACACGGCGTAAGTATCGTTACGACGCCCGCGAGGAACACTGCGGTCGTCGTCGGGTCGTCTATCATTCGGTCGAATTCGAACGGCGGTGGAGGGTCAACTCGCTCGATTCTCCCGGTTCGAGGCCGTCGAATCGTCGTCCATGGCGACCGTTATCGCGCCGTGGGCCGTCAGGTCGGTCGAGTTCGAGGCCGTCCGGTTGGACTCGGTTTCGTTCGTCGAGAAGCCGTTGTCGTGCTCCTCGTACGTCCGTATCCAGGTGGTTTGCCACGAGCCGTTGACCGAGGCGTTCCGGAGCGGTTCGTCGTACCGTTCGACGTCGTCCGGAATCACGCTCTCGTTGATCGGCTGAGAGCCGATGGGGATACCGGCCATCATGAGCTTCTTCGTCATCGGGTTCATCTCGTAGCCGTGGCGCTCCTGCACCCGCTGGTAGTAGATACCCTCGTCGGGCGCGCCCGACTCGGCCCAGTCTTTGGGCTGGCGCGGCAGGTGTGGTCGCTCGTGGGCGTTCATGAACCCGGCAACGTCGTGGGAATCGTTCCAGTCCTCGAACGTGTGGGCCGCACCGTACGGCATGGCTTCGCGGATGAAGCCAGCCGACGTGTACATGCGTCCCATGCCAGCACCGTCGTTGTAGGAGTCGGGACCCCACAGCGGCGGGTACTGTCCGGCCTTACCCTGTCCGTCCTTCCCGTGGCAGGACGCACAGTTCTCGAGGTAGAGTTCCGCGCCGCGCACGGGGTTGACCTCGGGAACCGGTACCTTCTCGTCACCTTCGGGTTTGCGGATGTGCCGCCAGGGTGGAACCCGTTCGCTCGGGGTGCCCTTGTTCAACCAGACCATGTACGACTCCATCGCCTGAATCTCTCGGCTGTCGTACTCCGGGACGCCCTCTTCGGAACCGGGCGCGTTCATGCTCCGGAGGAAACAACCCATGATGCGCTGGCGCATGTCGCGCATCCGCTCAGTTCGGCCGGTCCACTCGGGGTAGCCCGCGGCGGTGCCGACGAGCGGAATCATGTCGATGTCCTGCCCGACCATGCCGGTGGTCGTCGGCAGGTCGCCGCCCCCGTGACAGTTCGCACACGAGAGGTCGTTACCGACGTTCTCGGGCATCTCGTTCGACGTGTTGGCGAAGATAGCGCGTCCCTCCCGGATGAGTTCTGCGCGGTTCTCGTTCTCCGGCAGCGTCGAGTTGTTCATCTCCTTCGGGACGAACTTCACCTGGTCGCTGGCCGTCTCGTTCTTGTACTCGAAGTCCTGGTCCCGTAGCTCTTCGTCGTACCACTTCTGCCCGCTCCACGTTCCCGGAAGCGAGATTGCGCCACCGTCCCCGCCCGCGTCGGTCGCGGACGGACCGGCGGACGACCCGCCGACTCCGCCGCCCGCCATCGCAAGCAGACCGTTGACTGCGAGGGCGACGACGACGGCCCCGGCGACCGCGCCGACGACGAGGAGTGCTGGCTTGAGCAACAGAGTAGAATCTCCGCGACTCATACGTTTCGTTTAGCGTGTTCTCGTCTGTTCATCACTCGTCTCCTTCGAACTCGTACTATTGCCCATTCGGTAATTCACTATGTGTACACTTCTCCCATAAAGATTTCCCACTTTCCCCTCACCCATCGAGAAAATTATCACGTTTGGTCCGGTAGAAGTTCCGCTTCGACCAGATGTCCGTCTCTCCTTCTCGAAGCTGTTTGGCCGGGATATCGATTCTATTTCCCGATAATGGGAAGACAGTACATTTTAATGGGTAGCGTACAAGCCGACGAACATCGATGAATCCTCGAAAGTCGATGACGCTCGTCTTCTTGATTCTTCTCCTCGGCATCGGCTACGTCTCGATGGACGCAGCACCGGTACTGAGCGACGAAGAGTACTCCTACCACGGTGACACGGCGTGGCGAACGAACTTCTCCGACGCACGGCAGGTCGCGGCCGAGCAGGACAAGCCCGTCGTCGTCTACTTCTGGACGACCTGGTGTACGTACTGCGAGGACTACAACCGAAAGGTGTACCCCGACCCCGACGTTCAGTCGCACCTCGACGACTTCGTGAAGGTCGCGGTGAACCTCGACAGCGACGCACCCGAGGCATCGCAGCTGAAGCGCCAGTACAACGCCGACTATCCGCCACAGCACGTCATCGTGACTCCCGACGGCGAGGAGTTAGTCCGTATCTCGGGGTACGCCGACAGAGACAGCTTCATCCAGTATCTCGAAACCGCCAAACAGCGCGCCGACTCGGGTGAGACGCGATGAACGTCGGAAACGCGCTCCTCGCGTTCGCGTTCGTCTCGCTCGCCTCGGCAGTGGGGATTCTCGCGCGCTCGTACCTCGTCGACGACCGGTATCTCGAACACGCGACGAAACTCGTCGGCGCTGGCACCGTCCTCCTCCTGAGTGCGCTCGTCCAACTCACGTACCAGTTCGTGATAACCGACTACTCGAACGCCTACGTCTGGAACAACACCGCGGATTACCTCCCGCTCCTCTATCGAGTGACCGGCGTGTACGCCGCCAACGAGGGGTCGATTCTGCTGTGGGCGACTATCGTCTCGCTCGTCGCGTTCGTGGCCGCAGTCGGTCGGGGGTTCTCCGACCGACACGCCAGACTCGTCCACGCGCTCACAGTCGGGGTCGCGACCTACTTCACGGGGATGTTACTCCTCGAAAGTCCGTTCGCGTCGATTCGGACCGAGTTCCCGGAGGCGGCTCCGGGGTTCGTTCCGACGAGCGGACAGGGACTCAACCCCCTTCTCGTGGACCCGTACATGGCGATTCACCCGCCGGTCATGTTCGTGGGGTACGCGCTGCTCACGATGCCGTTCGCCATCGGGGTGGCTCACTTCGTCTCGTTGCTCCGTGGCGACGGGAGCGTCTTCGCGTCGTGGCGCGGGAACGTCACCCGGTGGCTCCGACTCGGTTGGCTGTTCCTGACGGCGGCGGTCGCGCTGGGCGGACTCTGGTCGTACACGGTCCTCGGTTGGGGCGGCATCTGGGCGTGGGACCCGGTCGAAACCGCCATCCTCGTCCCGTGGCTGTTCCTGACCGCCACGCTCCACGCGGTCACCCGGTACCGGCCGAACGGCGAGTACCGCGTCCTCGCTCCGGCGATGACCGCCACCGTCTTCGCGCTCGCCATCTACACCACGTCGGTCGTCCGAAGCGGCGTCTTCCGGAGCGTTCACTCGTTCGCCTCCGGGGGCATCGGGGCATCGTTCCTCGCACTGATAGCCATCACTACCCTCCTCGGCGTGGCCGTACCGCTTGGCTACTGGTTCCTGCGCGACGGGGAGAGCGGGAGTATCGCCGAGGGCGAGTGGCTGACGCGGGACAACCTGCTTCACTCGGCTGTCCTCCTGTTCGGTCTCCTGACGTTCGTGTCGCTGTGGGGGCTGACGTTCCCCGTCCTCCGGAACGCGGTGACCGGTCTGGAGGTGTCGGTCGAGTCCCAGTACTACAACCTCTGGAGTTACCCGCTCGTGCTCGCGGCGCTTCTGCTCCTCGGATTCTACATGGACTTCGACGTGGAGGGCAAGCGTCGGAGTCTGGTCGGATTGTCGGTCTTCACCGCCGGGACGCTCGTCGCCGCCGTCGTCGCACCCTCCGAAACGTGGCGGTTGGCGACGAACCCTCAGGACGCGTTCGTCTATCGTATCGTCGGGAGCGCGAGCGTCCTGTCGGTCCTGCCGCCGGTCGCGTACGCCGTCCTCGGCGTCGTGAAACGGGCCCTCGCCCGGATTCCCGCGGCCGCCACCCGGAACGCGAGGCTCAAGGAGTCGGGAATCACGATGATACACGTCGGGGCCGCACTGCTGGTTCTCTCGCTCCCCTTCGTCTACCTCTTCGCCGGGCAGGCGTCCGTGATGGCGACCGGCGTGGCGTCGGGCACCGTGGACTCCTCGCACCGAGAGGTGCCGGACACGGACTACTCGGTTCGCGTCCTCGACTACTCTCGGAGCGAGTTCCCGCAGAGTCCGTCGCCCGAGTCGTACGCGCTGTCCACCGGGGAAGTCGTGGACCGCGGACCGTCGCTGAACGGGTCGGTACAGGCCGTCTACGGGACGGTAACTGACGTTCGGGACGGTCCGCGAGCGACGGTCGTTCAACTCGACGATTCGAGCGTCTGGGTCGGCGTCGTCGGACAGAACGAGACGAACGTCTCGGTCCAGACGGGGCAACGAATCGTCGCCCGCGGCCGCCTGATGTGGGACTTCGTGCCCGACGCCGACGCGATGGTCCTCGCGCGCCCGGCCACCATCGGCACCGCGTCGAACCCGCCGGACGGTGCCGCCCCCACACGAGTCGTCGCCGACGGCGTCTCGCTCGCCGTCTACGAGGACGGCGAACTGGTCACGACGGGCGTCGCAGGCCAACGCGAGTACGTCCAGCAGAGCGGGATGCAGGTCCGGGACGTAATCGTCGACCGCGGACTCGTCTCGGACACCTACGTCATCGCCGGAGTCAGCGACGGAACCGCCTCGATCACGGTCAAACGAATTCCGCTGATGACGCTACTGCGGGCCAGTATCGTCCTGCTCCTCACGGGGATGCTCCTCGTCCTGCTGTTCGACCCGAAACACGGGGTCCGAACCCGCACGGAGACCCGACAGACAGACGCTACTGCCGAACCGGAGGTCGCCGATTGACATGAATCGAACTCTCGCTCTCGTCCTCGTCGTCGGTTGTATCGCACTCGTCCCGGTCGTCACCGCGTCCACGTCCATCTCGGGCACCGTGACCGTCGAGAACGGCACGGCCGACGGCGCGAAGGTGACGATAGCGCCCGTGTCCGAGGAGTTCCAGCGCGTGGACGACCAGGTCACGACCACGGTGAACGGCACGACGTTCTCGGCCGACGTACCGGACGCTCCCGTCCACGTCGTGCGAATCGTCCACGACGGCGCGGTCCACTACGAGGTCGTCCGGAACGAGACGTCGGTAGACGTGACGCTAAACCGGAGCCTCGACGGACGCGTGGTCGATTCGAACGGCGACCCGAGGCCCAACGCGACGGTCGAACTCGTCGACGCCGCCGACTTCTCGGTGGACCGCGCTCGGGCGGGCGCGAACGGGACGTTCTCGTTCGGCCCGCTCCAACCGAACGCGACGTATCGTCTCAGCGTCACGGTCGATGGCGTCCCGTACCAGCGAACCGTGACCACCGCGTCCGAGAACCAGAGGGTGACCGTCTCGACGCCGCCGCCGACGAGCGACGAAGGCGCGCTGAACGTCTCGGGCGGCAATCCGGCCGGTCACGTCGTTCAGGTCATGGCCCCACAGAACGGGTCGGACACGCCGAGCGTCGTGGAGACCGTCTCGCTCCGCAACACGGCCGACCGTCCGTACGTCGGGCCGGTGACGCTGACCGTCCCGACCGACGGCCGACCCTACTCGGCGATGGCGCAGGGCCGCGAGACGGACTACCGGACCACTCCCGAGGGAGTCGTCGTCAACGTCTCGATAGCGGCGAACGAAACCGCGCGACTCGGCGTCGCGTACGACCTCCCCGGACAGACGTTCGAGAAGCGACTCGGGCGAGACACCCACAACCTCGCGGTCGTCCTCCGAGGGTACGACCCCGAAACCGTCGAACACTCGGCGAACTTGCGCGTCGGGGACGCCCCAATCGCCCTTCTCACGAACGCCGACCCCGTGAGCGCGAACGAGACGATCCGTCTGAACGTCTCGGGCGCTCGTTCGGCGTCCGAGCGGAACGTCTCGTCCGAGACGGCACCCTCCGAGAGCAACTCCGTCCCGACGTTCCCGGCGGTCCCGATATTCGGCGGACTGGCGGCGATGGTCGTCGGCGGACTGGTCGCGTACCGGACGCTGTAGGCCCCCGACGCTCCTCGGCATTACATGTGTACACATTTGCTTAAACTTTCTATACCTTGCTTTAGATTAGCTTACGATTGCTATCGGAATCGTCACGAAACCGCTGCCTGACAGGGGTGCTGTGTTCTAAAAACGCAATACTTCTCGGAGTCACGACGGACAGACCAGTCCCGGTCGCACACCGACCGCGCTCACTCCTCCAGGACGAACTCGAAGGTCGCCAGTCCAGCGAAAAACAGGACGCCCGCGTACGCGAGCAGTATCTGAAGCCACGACCCGAGCGGTGCGCCCGTGGCGAGCGCCGCGGTCAGCTCGACTCCGGCGAGCAGGAGCGGCACGACGAGCGGGACGAGGAGGACGGGGAGGGCGAGTTCGTCCAACCCCGACCGGAACGTCAGCGTCGAGACGACGACGGCGACTGCGGCGAATCCAACCGCGGCCGCGGCGAGGACGCCCACGAGCGCGCCGACGGTCCGGGCCGTCGGCGTCCACCCGAGGAAGACGACGGTCGAGGCGAGGGTCACGACGTCCACCGCGAGTACGAACGTCGCGGTACTCACGACCTTCCCGACGTAGATCGCCGACCGGTCGATGGGAGCGAGCAGGAGTCCGTCCAGCGCGCCGTTTCGCTTCTCGATGGCCGTCGTCTTGCTGGCCCCGAGCGTCCCGGCGAACAGGAACGCTATCCAGAGCGCTCCGCGGCCGACGACTCGCGGGTCCTCGAACGACTTGACGAAACTGAAGGCGAACGAGAGGACGATCAACAGCGCGAACACGGCGGCGGTCGCCGTGACTCGCTTCGTCCGAGCCTCTACGAGGAGGTCTTTCCTGACGACGTGCGCGACTGCTGTGAGATACGCTTTCATCTGTCGTCGGTTCGCTCGGTGAGTCCGATGGCGCGGCGATACGACGCCTCGAACTCGGTGTTCGACAACGGTGCGGTCGGCAGGTCGGCTTCGAGGGTTCCGCGGTCGAGGACGAGCGCGCGCGAACACCGGTCGAGTCCTCGGTCGAGGTCGTGGGTGGTCAGGACGACAGTCCGGTCGTCGAGTTCGTCGAAGACGCCTTCGAGGTCGGCGACTGCGCGCTGGTCGAGTCCGGAGTACGGTTCGTCGAGCAACAGTACGTCCGGGTCGTGCAGGAGCGCCCGCGCGAGCGACAGTCGATTCCGGAGACCGTGAGAGAACTCGTCGGGGAAGTGACTCCCCCGGCGAGTCAACCCCACCGTCTCCAGTACGCGTTCGCACCGTCGGCGCGGGTCGGCGAGTCCGTGGAGTTTCGCGTGAAAACGGAGGTTCTCGCGGGCGGTCATCTCGTCGTACAGCATCGACTCGTGGGTCACGACGCCGATTCGGCGATACGCCGACGAGTCGTCGGCGCGGAACGGGTCGCCGTCGAAGAACACCTCGCCGCTCGTCGGACGGACCAGTCCCGCAATCGTCCGGAGGAGCGTCGATTTCCCGGCACCGTTCGGTCCGAACAGTCCGACCGTCTCCCCGGATTCGATGGCGAACGAGACGCTATCGACCGCGAGGAACTGACCGTAGGACTTCGAGAGGCCGTCGACTCGAATCGCGGGCGGGTCGCTGGGACTCATCCGGCGTCGTCGGGGCGCTCCTCGCCTTCGTGTGCCCGGACCGAGAGTTCCTTCGCGGTAAGCCGTCCGTCCCGATAGACGCCCTTAGCGACGACGATTCGACCGTTCTGCATCGTATCGGGGAGTTGCTTCTCGTAGACGACCGGAATCGAGACGTTGCCGTCGTTCACGCGGAAGGTAGCCCGCTGTCCGTCCGCGTCGAGACCCTCGACCGACCCTTCGAGGTTGACCCACTCGCCCCGGTAGTCGCCCTCGTCGAGCGACGTCGGCGTGACGAACTCCGTCGTGGCGCTCATCGTCGTCGTTCCGAGGACGCCGAACAGCACGAGCATCCCCACGGCCGCGACGACGAGTTTGGTCTTCCGTCGCACTCCCGATAGTTGTGCAACGAATCGGTATTATTGTATCGAATTCGGATTACCTTGCACGACTGCCGGCGTCGGTGGTCGGTCGCGACCCGTGCTACGAAAGAAGCATCGCGGCGTTAGGCGTTCGGTTCGGGGTCGAAGATCTCCGGACGTTCCTCGCCCTCGGCAGCCACGACGGCCATGCAACCCTTGTGGGCGACTCGGCTGAGCGAGTGGTCGACCAGTTTGAACGCACCCGGAACCGGGAAGCCCATCGTCGCTATCGCGGTGCTCCCCGGCGCGACCTGCTTGGTCTGGATGTGGGTCTGCGGTCGGGTCGTCAGCGACCCCTCGGGCCAGAGCTTCTCGAAGACGTTGCCGATGGGGTGGAAGCTACTGGTGAGGTTCGGGCCGCCGGTGACGAAGAACACTCGCGCGGTGTCTCCGGTCTCGACTTTGCCCGCTCCGTACTTGTCGGGCGTGCAGGCGTACTTCTCGCCGTTCATCACGACGTAGGTCGGCTCCTCGCGCTTCATCGCCTCCATGTCGAAGTTGTGCTGGCCCTTCTCGCCCGCCCGCTTGTCGGTGTATATCTCCATCTGGCCGAAGTAGAACTCGTGGTCCACTTCGGGGAGACCATCCTCGGGTTCGACGAGGATGATGCCGAACATGCCCGCGGAGATGTGCATGTCCATGTTCGGGACGGCACAGTGGTAGATGTACGCGCCGGGGTAGGTCGCCTTGAACTTCAGGTTGGCAGTCTCGCCCGGCGCGGTCATCGTGGCCTCGGCACCGCCGCCGGGTCCGGCCGCGGCGTGGAAGTCCACGTTGTGGGGCATGTCGTTCTCGGCCGGGTTCTCGAAGGTGAGGTTGACCGTGTCGCCCTTCCGGACCCGAATCATCGGGCCGGGAACCTGCCCGTTGTAGGTCATGTAGTTGAACGTGACCCCGTCCTCGATCTCGGCCGTGACCTCCTCGGGCCGGAGGGTCACGTCAACCTCCGTCGGCTCGGTGCGGCTAATCGGGTCCGGGATGTCGGTCGGGTCCGCGGCGACGCGCTCGACTGTCTGCTGTTTCTGTTCGTTCATGGCTTTCTGAGTCTGGGTTGCTTTGGGCGCCGACCGGGAGGTACACCCGGCGAGCGTGGCTGCGCCACCGAGGCCGATACCTTGCAGGACTGTGCGACGATTGGTTGCGGGCATTGGGAGTCACCTTACAGTTGCAGATAGTGACCGCCACACCTTCAATCGGGAAACCGATTCTCAGGCCGCAAGAAGGCTAACGAACGTGTTCGTAGCGTTCTCAGGTTCTGAGAATCGCCGCGGATTCCGGACGAAATTTGATAGATAGTGCGAGAAGGCGGAAAAAGAGAAGCGACGCGCCGACCGCGTCTCAGTCGTCGCTCTCGACGACCGACCCGGCCGCCACGGGCGCGTCCGCGGGGTCGTCGGTCGGCGTGGTCTCGCCGCGAGCCAGCACCTTCTTCACCACGTCGTAGCCGAAGATGGCGGTACCGAGGATGACCAGCGTGTCACCCGGCATCCGGAGCCAGAATAGCAGTTGGACGAGGTCGCCCTCGTAGAACGACAGGCTCCGGGCGGCGTCGTAGCTCTGTGTGAACGCCACCTCCAGCTGGAGGAAGCCGACCGGGAGCAGGCTGATGCCGACCATCAGCGCCAGCCCGACGTTCCACGTCCAGAACGCCCACCGGAGGTTGCGCTCGCTCCACTTCGACTCGGGCACCGCGATTCGGAGCATGTACGTCACCATGCCGAGCGCGAGGAAGCCGAACGCGCCGAACATCGCGGCGTGGGCGTGAGCCACCGTGAGGTAGGTCCCGTGCTCGAAGTAGTTGATGAACGGGAGGTTGATGAAGAACCCGAGGACGCCCGCTCCGACGAAGTTCCACACCCCGCTGGCGATGATGAACATGAACGGCAGGGTGTAGGGGAACGACTCATCGCTGCCGGACATCGCTCGGTACTGTCCGATGGCCTCGTAGAGGATGAAAACGAGGGGGATGAGTTCGAGCGTCGAGAAGGCGCTCCCGATGGGCACCCACATGTCGGGCTGGCCGACCCACCAGTAATGGTGGGAGACGCCGATGACGCCCGTGCCCATCACGAGCAGGGCCTGGACCATCACGGCCTTCTCGGCCGAGCGCTTGGTCAAGAGGTTCATGCTGACCAGCGTGACGCCGACCAGCGCGACGATGAAGAACTCGAACGCGCCCTCGACCCACATGTGGACGACCCACCAGCGCCAGAACTCCGTGACGACGATGTTGGTCTGCGGGGTGTAAAGGAAGCCCGCGGTGAACAGCAGGGCGATGGAACCGCCCGCGTACAGAATCATGTGCGCGAGACCGTATCTCGGCTCGCGGTCGAGCAGCGGCTTGAGACCGCGCGCCACGAGGGCGGCCCACGCGAGGAAGCCGACGAGGATGCCGACCTGCCAGAGCCGACCGATTTCGAGGTACTCCAGCCCCTCGTTGCCGAGAATCCACCAGAGTGTGTCGCCGAAGTACCCCTTCGAGCCGAGCCAGATGCCCGCCATGGCACCGACGACGACCACGACGAGGACCCCGAGCAGACGATTTATCCACGTCCCCTGCTTGCGGGGCTCGTGGCCGGTCAGCAACGGCGGGAGGAACAGCCCCGCGCCGAGCCACAGGGTGGCAATCCAGAGGATGCCGAGGTCGAGGTGCCACGTCTTGGCGATGGAGAACGGCAGAATCTGGAGGATGTCGAAGCCCAGCATCTCGCCGAGTCCGAAGAAGGCGTCGCGCTCGATGTAGAAGTGCGCGAGCAGGCCCCCGAGCAGAACTTGCGCGAGGAACAGTCCCGCGCCGACGACGGCGAACCGGAGCGAGGCGGCCTGTCCGGGGAACAGGTTCACCTCGTCGGGTCGGGGCACCGTGACGCCCTCGGTCTCGGGTTCGGGGAGTTCGATGGACTTGTAGAGCCAGACGCCGAATCCGGCCCCGGCGACGAGCAGAATCATCGCGATGACGCTCCACGTCATGGCTGCGCCGGTGGCGTCGTTACCGGCCGCGGGGTGGTACGGCCACTCGTTGGTGTAACTGTGGTCCGCGCCGGGCCGGTCAGTGTGGGAAATCCACGCGGTCCAGAGCGCGAAGTCGGCGAACCGCTCGGCCTCCTCCTCGCTCTCTATCATTCCGGCCGGGACGCCGCGCTCGTGGCTCCCCTCGTGATAGCGCTCGACGTAGACCTGCTGGACCTGGTCGTGGGCGTACGCTTCGGCGGCGGAGTACTCGATGCGGTCGCCGGGTTCACCGTCGGTGAGGTCCGACTTCACCGCCACGTCTACGGTGGCCTGCTCGCCGTCCGAGAGACCACTGTAGGAATCGGTGTCGTACTGTTCGCGGGCGTAGTACTGGCGCATGAACTGCACCTTCAGGTCGAGCGTGTCGGCGGTGTAGTCCTCGCCGTAGTACGCCCCGTTACCCAGAATCGACCCGTGATTCATCATCCCGTTCGACTGGAAGACTGTCTTCCCGTCTCGGACTTGCTCGGCGGTCACGATGGTCTGGCCGTCCGGCCCCTGCACTTCCTTGGGGATGGGCGGGGCCTCCTGATAGGAGTACCAGGCCCCGACGCCCATCACGGCCAAGTTCAGGACGAAGACGACCGCGAGTATCTTGCCGAGCGTGCGACGTTTGACTCTCATACACGTCGAGGTTACCCCTCGTGGGGCTTTTAATTGGAACGCGGTTCCTGCATTCTGGGAAGTCGGACGAACGTGTTCGGTCGGACGAGGACACCCATATCTCACCAATCATAGAGTCGGAAATAACCGTACTGCGACAAGTTCGGTTCCGGCACGATTCGTGGTCGAGACGGTTTCACACGACTGGATTTAAAAGGCGTAGCACGACCGAACGTCGCACGAAGCGAGCGCAGGCCCGAGGACCGCAGGGGAGACGGTGCGGACGCTCCGCAGGTCGAGCAGGTGTCGACTACTCGGTCTCCTCGACGACTGCTGGCCCTCTCGAAACGCCACGGCTCGTTAGTCCGAGTAGACGTTCACTTCGTCGCCTTCGGGAATCGTCGCGAGGTCCGCGGTAGGAAAGTGGGAAGACGAGCGATCCAGACTCGTCGGTTCGCGTCTGCACGTGAATCGAGAGCCACACCAGCGATGCCACACCGGCGTGTCTGCGACCGCACACCGCAGGTTCCGAACCGACGTTACTCGTCGTCGGACCGAGGAGCCAACACCAGCAGCGCGGTGCTGTCCTCCTCGGCCTTCGGCGACACCTCCCGTTTACCGTCGAATCGCAGCAGGTCGCCCGGTTCGAGGACGTTCGACTCGCCGTCGACTCGCACGTCGAGGCGGCCCGAGACTAGGTGAATCACGATTTGGCGTTCGGGATGACGGTGGGCCGGAACCTCGTCGCCCGCGTCGAGCGAGAGGCGGACGGTCTTGGGTTCCGACCCCGGAAACGCCACTTCGCGGGGTCGCTCGGTCAGGTCGTCGAGTGCGACTGTGTCGGTCATGGCTGTGGAGTCGTCGCGGTCGCTACTGCTTCGGGAACTTGGCCACGAACTTCTGGGTCTCTTCGCGTTCGACCTCGTAGTTGTCGGCGTCGAACGACTCGACCTCGGCCTGCATCTCGTAGAACAGCGGCTTGGGTTCGTGGTCGTTGACGATTTCGAGGACCTCGCCGCTGTCCAGGTCGGCGAAGGCGTCGTGTATCTTCGGGTGACGTTGCGGCGGCGGAATCTCACGGACGTCTAATCTCGGCATGACAGGTGGAGATAGTCGTGGCCGTCCCTTCGCGGTTTTCCCGAACGTGTTCGGGGCCACGGGTGCTCACCGCCGAGCACCCGGTGGTAGATGCTAAGAGAAACAAATATCTATGTCTAAGAAATATAAAAATATCTCGAGTGATTGTAGAACTTCCTCGGTGGTAGGAGTCGGGAACAGACTACCTCACTCCGGTCGTTCCCCTCGCTGGCCGAGTCGCCGCCACGCTCGCGCGAGGCGCGACCACTCGACGGTCGGAAGCGCCACGATTCCGAACGCCGCGACCGCGTGCAGACCCGCCCGGAGGAGCGGCCGGGGCGGTGCGAAGTGGCTGGCGAGTCGGAGGCCGAGGACCGCCAGTAGACCGGCCAGTACGACGGAATACGACGGTAAGTCGAGACGCTGGCGGTCGGCGACCGGAACCGCGGTCCAGCCGACGAGTCCGCCAGCGGCCGCGCCGAGAAGCACCACCCCGTGCCCGCCGACCGCCGCACCTGCGGCGAGGAGCAGGGCCGCCCAGTACGCCGGTCGAGCGTCGTGCTGGGCCGAGCGAACGTCCTGCCGGGTGAGACGCGCGACGAGAGCCACGTACGCGAGACCGACTGCGATTCCCGCGACCACGTCGCCGAGGTAGTGGACGCCCAGAACCACCCGCGAGAGTGCGACCGCGCCGACCACGAGACCCGCGGCAGCGAATCGGCGCGTCCGCGTCCCGAAATCGACGGCGAGCGCGGTGGCGGCGTAGACGACCGTGGAACCGAGCGCGTGCCCACTCGGGAACGCCAGTCCACCGACCGCGATTCGGTGATACTCGACCGGCGGGCGGGCGAGCGCGAAGTGGCCCTTGAGACCGGAACTGAGCGCGAGACCGCCGAGGGCGACGGGGAGAAGTGCCGCCGACCAACCTCGGTCCGCGGTCCGCCAGTAGACCCCCGCGACGACGAGCAGCAGAATCGTGGGGTCGCCTAGATACGTCAGGGGGACGAACAGGTCGGCGACCTCGGGCGGAAACAGGGTTCGAATCGCACGACTGAGCGCCGGAAATCGGTTCATCTGGACTCGGTAGTGGCCCTCTCCTCGGACCACAAAAGAAGTCCGCTTTCCGCGAGTTCACCTGACCGCTACTCGTTCCATCGAAACCCGGGGTCACGGAAACTGCTCGTCGGGGTCGCCCGACTCCGCCGCAGGGCTACCGACCGCGCCGATTCGGAGCGACTCCGGGCCGTGTCTGACCACGACGCCGACCAGATTCGCCGAGAAGACCGCGAAACCGAGAGTGGCCGCGACGGCACCGACGAGGCGAGCGGTCCCGACCGCTCCGACCTCGCCGAGAATCACCAGTCCGAGACCGCCGAGCGTGAGCCAGAAGTCCGCGGCGGCGAGGCGGCCGTCGTAGAGGTCGTCTATCATCGGCACCGGTTCCAGCCCCACCCGGTCGCTGTACTGGCGGACCCAGACGATGAACGGGACGACGTGGTAGAGCGTCCCGAGCAGGACGAACCCGACCACCGCGGCCGTCAGGAGATGGCCCGCGCTGGGGTGGCCGAAGGTTGTCACGGGGTCGGTCGGGTCGGCGAGCCACGCCGGGGCCGCCGCGAGCGCCCACGCCGGGAGCGCGAGTGCGACCACCGCGTATCTGGACAGCATCGGCGTCTGCTCGACTCTGGTCTCCGAGAGCTTTCGCGCGAGGACCGCCGCGAACGCGAGCAGGCCCGTCAGGACGAGGAGAGCGCCGATTCGGCCGACCCAGGTCGCATCGACGAGTCGCCCGCCCGCCAGCGCGACCACGCCGACCGGGTACGCCACCTCCTCGACTCGCTGGAGCGTCGTGTCCACCCCGTGAAGTTCGGTCTGGGTGAACATCGTGGCGAGTTGGTAGAGCGCGCCCACGACGGTCGTGAGGACCACGCCGAACACCGCGAGCGTGGCGTGGGCCGCGACGACCTGCGACCGAGCGAGACCCGCCGGGGCCAGCGTCGGCCGGACGAAATCCAGCGCGAGCAGGAATCCGAGCGCGGTGACGACCAGGACGTAGCCGAGCGCGAGCGCGAAGTGGCGCTCGGTCGGGTCGAGCGCGAGACCGGCGGTCTCGTCCGCGGACTCCCCCGACGCCGCGCTCCACAGCGTCCGGCCGACGTTGTAGACGAACGTCCAGAACCCCGCGAGCATGGCCGCGCCAGCGACCGGAAGCCAGTCGAGTCGGGCCGTCACGAGCAGGCCCGCGAACCCCGCGACTCCGCCGGCGACGAGCGCGAGTTGCGCGACCGCTAGTCGCCGGGAGTGGAGTTCGACGCCCGACCAGACCGGGACGAACTGGGTCATCGCGCCCAGAATCGTGACGCAGACCCACCCGACCAGCAGGAGGTGGACGTCGGCCGCCCGAGAGAGTCCCGGCGAGACGCCCGCCGCGCCGACGACGCCGAGCGCCGCGCCCGCGAGCAGGAACCCGAATCCCGCGACGAAGTGCGCGAGCGGAATCGCCATCGGCGGGCCGCGGTCGGCGTCGATACCGCCGGGAACGCTCATCGCGGTTCTATCTCCACCCGCCACTCGTCGGGCGCGACCTGCTCGGTCTCGTGGTCGAAACCGCGCCGGTCGAGCACCGCGTAAAGCGGTTCGGGTTCAAAGCTGTTGACGAGGACCAGCGTCTCGTCGTCGCTGAGGTCCGAGAGCGCCGACGTGATGGCCCCGAACGGTTCGCCGTCGATGTCGCGGGCGTCGAGTTCCCGCTTGGTCTCGTTCGCTGTCATGGGTGTAGTTCCGGCCGTTTACCGCCTATCGATTGTCCCGACCATGTTCGACGGACAGTTCTCCCCGACCGCGGACGACGGGATACTCCTCGGGCACGGCGAATCCGTACTCCCGGAGGCGCTCGGCGTTCTCGACCAGATTCCGGTAGAAGGGTTTTCCCTGGTCGGTCAGGAACGCCGCGGCGTACCGAATCGGTTCGCCGCGAATCGTCTCTCCTTCGACCGACACCTCGGCGGTCCGGTAGTGGTCCGCGAGTGCGGGGTCCGAGAGGTCGAGTTTCGCGGGCAGGTCCACCCGCGGCAGGTCGTGAGCGACCGCCATGTTCCGGTAGGCGAACGCGGCGTCGAGTCCTCCGGCCTCCAGCGTCCGGAGGAGTTGGGTCTCGGGGAACACGTCGGCGTTCTCCCGAATCGCGTCGACGGGCACGCCCTTCCGACCGGCGAGGTCGAGCGCGAGAAGGGTCCGGTAGCCGAGGGGGTCGCGGGCGGGGTCGGTCCGGCCTACCGTGACTTCTTCGCGCGCGAGCGCGGCCCGCCAGTCGTCCCGGATGGCGTCGGCGTACTCGGAGTTCGGGTCGTAGACCACGGTCAGCGCGTTACCGGCGAAGACGGCGCGCCACCCCGAAAGGTCGGAGACGAGTTCGGGGGCCGCGAGCGCGAGCGCGTCGGGGTCGCGCGCTCCCGAGCGCACGAGTTCGGCCGCGGCCAGACTCCCGTGGGCCTCGACGGTCGCCCCGGCCACTTCGCCGGCGACGGTCTGAAGACTTCCGGCGACGAGCGCGTCGGCCGTGCCGGAGTCGGTCGTCCCGGTGCCCGACCCCGTGACCCGAACTCCGAGCGCGCCGCCCGCGAGCGCGCACCCCGAGAGCAGTAGGCTTCGTCGTCTCACGTTCGAGCGTCGGCTCTGGACTCTCAAAAAGGAGTGCGGGCGTTCTCACCGGTTGGGAATCTCACTGAAAAACCCCCGACCCGAAGGTGTTCGGAGGCGTTGTCACGCCGTTAGAATCGGCTCGCCGATTGAAGGACGTAAGGTCGCCAACGTCCGGTGTATGACGCGAGTACCTACGCCGAGACGAGCGACGGGCGGTGGTTCGCGGTGAGTCTCTCACGCCGCGACTTCATCCGCGGTGCCGGGACGGGCGCTGTCGGCGCGCTCCTCACCAGCGGTTGGGGCGCGACCCAGAGCGTCGAACCCGTGACCGAGGTGGACAACCCACTCAAGTCCTACCCGAATCGGGACTGGGAGCAGGTCTACCACGACATCTACGCCTACGACGAGGTTGACTGGACGGTCTGCCACCCCAACTGCACCCAGTCGTGCGCCCTGAACTTCTACATGAAGAACGGGGTGCCGATTCGGGCCGAACAGGTCTACCACAACGAGGAGCCGAGCGTCGGCCCCTCGGGCTACGAGGACGCCGACGTCAGCCAGAACTGGAACCCCCGCGGGTGCATGAAGGGGCTGACGCTCCACCGCCGGACCTTCGAACCGAGTCGGATGAAGTACCCGATGGTTCGGAAAGGGTGGGACCCAGACGACCCGAATCCCGAGGGCCGCGGCGAGGACGAGTTCGAGCGCGTCTCGTGGGACGAGGCCATCGACCTCATCGCCGAGAAGATGGCGAGTCTGGACGACCGCAAGCGGTTCCACATCTTCAACGCCATCAAGGCCGACGGGCTGTTCACCCGCCACGGCGCGGGCCGTCGGCTGGCTTCCATCTTCGGCGGGTGCGAGTGGACCGAGTACGACTGGTACGCCGACCTGCCGCCGGGTCACGTCATGACGACCGGCTACCAGACCAGCGACTCGGACGCCAACGCGTGGCGAAAGGGCGACTACACCATCATTCAGGGCAAGAACCTCATCCACAACAAACTCGCGGACAACCACTGGCTACAGGAAGCCCGCGAGCGCGGTGGCAAGATGGTCGGCATCTACCCCGACTACTCGCCGACGGTCCAGAAGTGCGACCGCTGGCTCCCGATTCGCCCCGGTTCCGACCCGGCGATTCCGCTCGCGTTCGCCCACGTCATCATCGACGAGGAACTGTACGACGCCGACTTCATGCGGAAGTTCACCAGCCTCCCCCTGCTGGTGCGCGAGGACGACGACAAGTACCTCCGCGCCCACGAGGTCTTCTCCGACCGCGAACCCCCGAACGAGGAGGACGAACACGACTGGGGCGACTTCGTAGTCCTCGACCGGAACGGCGACCCCGCGCCGGTCACGCGAGAGGAAGTCGGCGACGAGATGCCCGTGACTCCGCAGTTGGAGGCCGACACCGAGGTCTCGCTGGCCGACGGCGGCTCCGTTTCGGTCCGAACCGACTTCGGGCGGCAGAAGCAGAACATCCTGGAGAACTACTCGCCGGAGACGGTCGAAGATATCACCACCGTCCCGGCCGACGCGCTCCGGAAGACGGCCCGAGAGTTCGCGGCGGCCGAGAACGGCCAGTGGTTCACGGGCGAGGGCATCAACCACTGGTTCCACGCCAACGACTCGCTCCAGCGATCGATCTTCTTCGTCCAGTCGATGCTGGGCAACGTGGGCGACGCCGGGAAGGGCTACTACAACTACTCCGGCCAGTACAAGATCGAACTCGTGGACGGGTATCCCCGCTACGTCAACCCCGACGGGATGAGCGCCCACGGGATGTATCCGGGGTACGCTTTCGCGTTCTTCGGCGGCGAGCAGTTGGACCCCCACGAGATTCGCGGCGACTTCGACCGCGAGTTGGACCTCGTGCCCCAGGGTGACGCCGACGAGCCGGTGATGCCGAAAGGGGCGGAGACGTACACGATGTCGAAACCGACCATCCTGTGGACGATGAACTGCAACCTCCTGAACCAGACCAAACATCAGGAGCACGTCATCAACAACTTCGTCAAGCATCCCGACACCGAGAACGAACTGTTCGTCGTCTCGGACATCCACATGACCTACTCGGCCCAGCACGCCGACATCGTGCTTCCGGCCCCGTCGTGGCTGGAGTGTGACTACCCCGACATCACGGTGGGTCCCGAGAACCCCTTCATCACGATGGACCACGGCGTGATGGACCCCATCTACGACACCATGCAGGACGGGGAGGTCATCGCCCGAGTCGCCGAGAAACTCGACGAGAAGATACCCGAGAGCGAACGCGACCTCTCGTTCCGGTCGTACTTCTCGGAGTTCCTCGACGAGGACGGCGACGTTCGCAAGTACATCCAGGAGACCCTCGACGCGGGCATGACCACGCAGGGCATCGACGTGGAGGACCTCGAAGACGGTCCCGAGCGCCTGAACCTCAAGACGTACCCTCGAATCCCCTTCTACTCTCAGATTCACGAGGATCGGCCGTTCTACACCAAGACCGGCCGGATGGAGTTCCACAAGGAGGAAGACCGGCTCATCGAACTGGGGCGCGACGACCTCGACCACATCGAGAGCGTCGAGGGGACGCCCTACGGCGTCAATCAGAAGTGGGACTCGGCGAAAGACGAGGAGAACCCCCTCTACCACGACGAGGGCTACCAGTTCTACTACAACACGCCCCACAGCAAGTACCGAACCCACTCCTCGTGGGGCATGACCGACTGGAACCTCATCTGGTCGGCCCGCGACTTCGGTTCGACCAGCGCCGACCCCGAGGGGACCGAGCGACTGGTGGACGACTTCTCGTTCCCCGAGGGCGAGGGCGAGACCAGCGAGGCCCCGCCGCTCGGCGAGGCCTTCGTGGAGATTCACCCGAGCGACGCCGAAAAGATAGGCGTCGAGAACGGCGACTACGTCCGAATCGAGGGCAAGCGCGGCGGGACCGTCGTCCGGGCGATGCTCAGCGAGCGCCAACGACCGGGTAAGGCGGGCGACATGGGCCAACTCACCGTCTGGCACGGCTGGTGGCCACAGCACTTCCCCGACGACGAGGACGCCGACGAGGACGACGTGAAGGGGTTCAACACGACGACCAATATCTGGATAGACCCCGGCCAAGAGGTGGACGAACTCGTCCACAAGGCCGTGTTCGGCGACCCGAACATCTCCGAGGAGATCTCCGAGGACATCGCGTGGCACGGCGCGGAACTCGAGCACGGCTACGAGGAGACCGTCTGGGCACCGACTGGGGTGAACCGCGACGACCTCGTGACCGTCGAGAAGTACGAGGAGGCCGACTGGTGGCCCGGCGATGCGAGGCGCGACGACCTCGTGCAGGACTACATCGGCGGGTCACTCCAGTCGAACGGCGGCGGAACGACGACGAGAGGTGACGACTGATGCCAGAAGTGTACAACCCACAACTCGGACGAGAGCAGAGTTACCCCTACGAACGCCGCGACGAGGAGCGCGACTGGCACTGGGGGATGATAATCAACACGAACCGGTGCATCAACTGCAACACCTGCTCGTTCGCCTGCAAGTCCACGTGGACCAGCGGGAAGGGGGAGGAGTACATGTGGTGGATGAACGTGGAAACCGAACCCTACGGCGGCTACCCGATGGGGTGGGACATGCGACTGCTCGACGATTTGGGTCCCGACGAGACCATCTTCGAGGCCGCCGACCAGGGCGAGAAAGTCAAGGGCTACGTCGCCCAGAAGGAGGAGTGGGAGTACCCCGCGCTGGGCGACGACTCGGTTCACGGCGAGTACCCCGAGGACGAAGTGGTCGAGTCCGACCCCGAGGAGGGGAAGTACCACGACATCTGGCAGTTCTACCTGCCGCGACTCTGCAACCACTGCAAGAACCCGGCCTGTCTGGCGGCCTGTCCCCGGAAGGCCATCTACAAGCGCTCGGAGGACGGCATCGTCCTCCTCGACCAGGAGCGGTGTCGGGGCTACCGCAAGTGCGTGAAGGCCTGCCCGTACCACAAGCCGATGTACAACCCCGAGACCGGGGTGTCGGAGAAACCGGTCGGCTGTTTCCCCCGCATCGAGGAGGGCAACGTCCCGCGGTGCGTGAGCAGTTGCATCGGGAAGACGCGACTCCACGGCAACATCAATCGCGGGCCGGACCGAGGACGGCCCAACGGCAAGAAGTCGGCCGCGCCGGGTCGGAGCCCCGTCAACTACCTCGCGAAGTCCGACGAGAAGGTCGGGTTGCCCCTGTATCCGCAGTTCGGCACCCGGCCGCAGGTGTTCTACATGCCGCCGTACCACGTGCCGCCGGAGTTCCTGACCCAGATGTTCACGCCGAACACCGACCAGAAGCGCAACGACTGGCCCGGTAGCACCTACGAGGAGTCCATCGAGATCATCCAGCAACGAGTACGGAACCCGAGCCATCACCTGCTCGGCGTCCTCCAGTTGTTCGGCGCGACGACTCGACTCATCGAGACGTACAACGTCAAGGAGAACCGCGTGAAGGGCTGGGACCGGAAAGGAAAGAAAGTCGTGGACATGCCCATCGAGGAGGACCTCGAAGTCCGCGAGGGCGAGCAGTGGACCAACCAACCGTGAGGTGACAGCATGGACGAAACACCCCCAACCGACGACGACGCCAGCGCGAAGAACGAAGAACATTCGTTAGAGAACGAAAAAAGTTTGTCGAGCAACGAAAGAGAAGCCTCGAACGATGAACCGCAGTCCGGTGCGACGACCGCCGCGGAGCGCCACTCGGCCCGCGCCGCCCTCTACAGCGCGGCGGCGGGCGCGCTCTGCTACCCCGACGACGAGTTGGTCGCGGACCTGACCCACGACGAGACCGCCGAGGGTCTCCGGTCGGCGGCCGAGACGCTCGACCTGACCGCCGAGGTCGAGGCCCTGCTCTCGGCGCTCGGTTCGACCGACTGCGAGTCGCTCG
This sequence comes from Halorussus salinisoli, assembly GCA_005239435.1. Classification (GTDB taxonomy): domain Archaea; phylum Halobacteriota; class Halobacteria; order Halobacteriales; family Haladaptataceae; genus Halorussus; species Halorussus salinisoli. The sequence goes on from SZNP01000001.1 coordinate 410,326, forward strand.
AATCGGCGTACAACGACCTGTTCGGACTGCCGAGCGACGACGGCACCTACCCCGTGGTGCCCTACGAGGCCGAGTACACGGTCGGCGACGAGGTGGGCCGCCAACAGCGCCGAATCGCCACCGTGGTCGGCCTGCTCGAAGCCTTCGGCGTCGAACCGTCGGGCGACTTCGACGAGCGACAGGACCACGTGGTCGTGGAACTCGAACTGCTACAGGTGCTGGCCGCGCGGCGTGCGGTCGCCCACGAGCAGGGCGATACCGACACCGCCGACAACCTCGAACGCGCCGAGGCGATGGTCCTGGACGAACACCTCGGGGACTTCGTGCCCGCGTTCGCCCACGAGGTCCGGAAATCGACGGACGTCGACGCCGAGGACGCGTCGGCGGTCTACCGGGCCGCCGCCGACCTCGCGGAGAACGTCGTCACCCGCGACCTCGCCAGCCACCCCGAACCGGACGTGGAGTTCAAGGCGTCGTCGGAGGTGCGGTCCCGTGCCTGATCGAGACGCCGCGCGGCGCGCGACCATCGTCACGGCCGTCGTCGTGGCCGCACTCGTCGTCGCACAGACCGCGGTCACGGCCGCGGTCACGAGCGGGAGCCAACCGGCGATGTCGGTCGAGTCGGTGCCGAGCGACCCCGGCGCGTCCCAGTGGAGCGACGCCCCCGAGCGCACGGTCTCGCTGTCGAAACAGCAGATGGCTCCCCCGTTCGGCGGTGGGAGCATCGACGAGATGGCGGTCCAGACCGTCCACAACGACAGCCACACCGCGTTCCGGTTGACGTGGGAGGACCCGACCCGCGACGCCAACATCCGCGCGCCGGAAAACTACAGCGACGCCGCCGCGGTGATGCTCCGGACCGGCGACCAACCGCCCATCACGATGGGCGCGGCCGGGAAGCCGGTGGATATCTGGTACTGGCGCGCGAGTTGGCAGTCGGCCGACGACGAGTCGTCGGGCGGCGACATGTACGCGTACCCGCATCCCGACGACGAGACAAAGCCAGCACGGGCCGCCGGGAATCCGCTCTCGACGCCGCCGACGGACCGGTTCGCCCAGAACTACTACGCCAAGGGGTACGGGTCGCTGACCCACGCGCCGCGCCAGAACGTCCGGGCGCGCGCCGAGCGGACCGACGACGGCTGGTCGGTGGTGTTCGTCCGCGAACACGGCACCGAGGGTAAGTTCGACGCCGACCTCTCCGAGGGCGAGAACGTCTACCTCGCGTTCGCGGTGTGGAACGGGAGCGCCGACGAGGTGAACGGCCAGAAGTCGCTGACGCTCCAGTTCACTCAACTCGACACCGGGGAATGGGCGATGAGCGACGCGAGCAGTGGGTCGAGTGGATCGAGCAGCGCGGGTCAGTCGGCTGAATCGGACGGCGGGTCGGACTCCGGCGGTCAGTCCGAAGGTCTGTGGATGACTCACTCGGTCACGAACTGGGTCGTCGGTCTCGTGGCGACGACCCTGCTCACGTGGTCGGTCGTCTACTGGAGGGCCAGAGGATGAGCGAGAAGTACGCCAACCGGAGCGCCCGCGCTCGGTCGCCCGCCGACGACGAGACCGACCTCCGGAGCCTGCTCGAATCGCCCTGCGAGTACGAGCGCCAGGACGCCGCGCTCGCGCTGGTGGACCGCGCCGAGAGTGAGGGTCTCGACCCCGAAACCGCGAACGCGCTCGCCGAACGACTCGCCGAGGACGAGAGCGAGGACGTGCGTCAGTTCGCCGTCGAGGCGCTGGGCGTGGCCGGAGGCGAAGCGACCGGAAACGACGCGACCGAGGGCGCGGAAACCGCCATCCGGGCCGCGCTCGGCGACGACGAGGAGTGGGTCCGGGCCGAGGCGGTGGTCGCGCTCTCGCGGGTCGCGCCCGGGGCCGACGTGCTCGCGGACGCGCTCGGCGACGACAGCGGGTGGGTCCGGCGCAACGCGGTCATCGCGCTGGGCAAGACCGAGCGAGCGACCGCCGAGGAGTTGGCCGACCGAATCAAGAACGACCCCCATCCGGCGGTCCGGGAGTACGCCGCCCTCTACCTCGGCAAGCGCGCCGACGACGCCGGAACGGGAGCCGAGGAGGCAGTTCGCCTGCTGGCGGCGGTGCTGGCCCGCGACCCCGAGGCGTTCGTCCGGGCGAAGGCGGCCGAGTCGCTCGGCGACCTCGCCACCGACCGGGCCGAGCAGGCGCTCGAAACCCACGGCGTCACCGACCGGAGCGACGACGTGAAGCGAACTGTCAAGCGCGCGCTGGCGTCGGCCCGCGGCGTGGACCCCGACCAGTTGGACGTGGAGATAGACGACGGCCCGCCCGGCGGCGGACCCCAGGCACCCGGCGAGACGCCGGGCGGCGGTCCCGGAGACGGTCCGGGCGGAACCCCCGACGGGCCGGGACCGAGCGGCGGACAGATTCCCGGCGACCCGACCCAGAGGTGACACACTATGTCGAACACTGACCCAGAGAGCGAAGCGGCACAGGGCGAATCAGTCGGCGTCTCCGCGAGCGAAGAGGGTGGAGGCTCGACGGACGAAAAGCGTGAGTCCGTCGGCGTCTCCATCCCCGACGAACACGTCGGCGCGTTCGTCGCCGAGGTGTTCGAGGACGTGGAGCGCGACACGACGTGGGAACGGGTCGTCTCGGCGCTGGTGGCCGACGAGGCCCGGAGTGAGTGGGACGCCCTCGTACCGACCGAGCAGGTCGCGGCGGTCCTCTCGGCCGCCGCCGACTACGACGAGCGCGCGGTCGGCCGCCTCTCCGGAATCCCGACCGACCGCGGCCAACCCACGCCCGAAATCCGCGACGACTTCGAGGAAGCGATGCGGTGTCGCCGGAACGCCGACCAGTTCCGCGACGGCGTGGCCTCGGCCTACGCCGACGGAGTCGTCGGCGACGACGAGTTGGTCGCCGCGGTCGAGGAAGGCGACTTCGATACCGGCGTCATCGCCGAGCGCGAGGACGAACTCGACCGAGTGGCCAACGCCTACGACTTCGAGTTCCGGCCCTACGGCGGCACCCTGATGCACGACGAGGGCGAGGGCGAAGACGAAGAAAATCCGCTGGAAGACTTCGAGGCGTGGTAAGATGACCGAAACTATCGAAACCCGCGTCGGCGAGGCGGTCGCCAGCGTCGAGGACCCCGACTTCGGTGCGAGCGTCGTCGACGCCGGACTCGTGACCGACGTGTCGGTCGCCGACGGTATCGCCACGATTTCGGTGGATCTGGCGGGCGCGGACCCCGAAGACGCCGAGGAAGTCTCGGAGGCGATCCGACGCGCCGCGTTCGAAGTCGCGGGCGTCGAGCAGGTCCGGGTCGAGGGCGACACCCCCGATTCGGCTGGCGGGACGCACGGCGGCGCGGCGCGAGCGCACGACCACGGCTCCGGGTCGATGCTTCCGGAGGTCGAACACGTGATCGCGGTCGGGAGCGCGAAGGGCGGGGTCGGCAAGACCACCGTGGCGACCCACCTCGCTCGCGCGCTGGCCGACGACTACGACGTGGGCCTGTTCGACGCCGACATCCACGGCCCGAACGTGCCCGAGATGGTCGGCGTCGAGGGGCCGGTCGAAGCCACCGACGACGGACAGGCCGCTCCGGCGGAGGTGGACGGTATGCAGGTCATGAGCATCGGTCTCATCGCCAACGACGCACCGCTGGCGTGGCGCGGGGCGATGGCCCACGACGCGCTGACCGAACTGCTCGAAGACACCGCGTGGTCCGACCGCGACGTGCTGGTCGTGGACCTGCCGCCGGGCACCGGCGACGTGGTGCTGACGATGCTCCAGGAGGTGCCGGTGACGGGGTCGGTCCTGGTCACAACGCCGTTTCCGACCAGCCTCTCGGACACGGGCCGGAGCGCCGCGCTGCTGGAGGAGAACGGCGTTCCGGTCGTCGGCGCGGCCGTGAACATGCGCGGGTTCACCTGCGAGAACTGCGGCCACGACCACGACCTCTACGGCGACGGCGACCCCGGCGACGAGTTGGGCGTAGAGGTGCTGGCCGAACTCCCGTTCGACCGCGGGTTGCAGACTCCCGATTCGGAGGAACCGCCTGCGCCCGTGGCCGCCCTCGCGGGAGCAGTGAGCGACCACCTCGAACGCGACGACACGGGACCGGTCTCGGTGCCCGACTCGGCGCTCGACGTTCGGGGTCTGCCGCCGCGAATCCGCCACGAGCAGGTCGGCGAGGAGTTCCGAGCCTTGGACCCGGGCGAGGAGTTCTACGTGGTGAACGACCACGACCCCTCGCCGCTGGCCGAGATGCTGGCCGGGGAGTGCGACGGTGGGTCGGCCGACGACGTGTTCGACACCTGCGAGGTGCATCGCCGCGCGCCCGACGAGTGGGTGCTAGAGGTACGGCGGGCGGCGTGAGTCGGCGGCCGTCTCGAACCTGTAGCGTTCGTTTCTCGCTACGACGTCGGCGAGGCGCTACCGCCACTGGGCTTCTGCCAGTAGTAGAGACCGACGTTGAGCGCGATACCGACGACGAGCAGGCCCCAGTTGAACCACGGATTGTTGTACCACACCACGTCGATGCCGAACGATTGGCGGTAGAGCGGCCAGAGCGGTTCGATGGCCTCCGAGATGTCCGGGGCCGAGAGCATGTCGGCGAAGACGTGAGCAACACCGGCGACGAACACCATCACGAACCCGAGCGAGTAGGCGTTGGCCTCCGCCGCCTCGGAGAACCAGTCGGAGTCGTCCAGCGCCGTCTTCAGAACCCACCCGACCAGCGGGCCGATGACGGCGGCCAGAATCGTGACCGTGAACACGGTGTGGAAGACGCCGTGGTGCTTGACCGTCGGCAGGATTCCCTCCAGAACGAGGTCTACGTCGGGTAGCATCCCGAACCAGAACCCGACGCCGACGAACGTCGCGGCGGTCTTCCGGTGGTCGATGACGAGCCACGCGGGTGCGAGCCATATGAGCGCCATGCCGAGGTGTCCGGATACGTCGACCATACAGGTCGTTCGATACTCGCGCCCATACTCTTGGTGGCAGGGTCCACCGGCGCGACGCGTCGCGTCAGAACGGAAGCGACGAGTCGTCCGGGTCCTTCTCAGAAACCTCTTCCATTCTTTTGGCAATATTGTCGTTTTCGTTAGCCGCTTTTACGTTGCCGTCACCGTTCCGAAGTCGGTCGTCCAACCGCCGAAGCTTCTCGTTGATCTCGGTGCTCTCGTGGTGCATCGGTGCGACCGCGACCGTCACCCGGTCGTAGTCGTGGCGGTCGGCCAGACCGTTCCACGCCCGGAACGCGCCGACGGTGAGACTGTCGCTCTGCGGACAGAACTCGGTCGTGGGAGTGAACTCCGCGAGCAGAACGTCGGCGGAGTCGGCCCCGTCGCTCCCTTCGGACGCGGCGTCGGGCGCGCGAGCGTACCGCCACCCGGCGTCGGGGTGCCGGGTGTCGAGGTTGAGTCGGGCGAGATTGTAGCCGAAGGTGGCGTCGTAGACGCCGCGCTCTTCGAAGATGTCGCGCGTGAGTCGGTGGAACGCGCAGTGGTCGTCGCCGGTCAGCAGGTCGGTCCCGTCGAGGAACGGGCCGGGTTCGGGCAGGTGGTCCGGCCGGAACTCGTCGTACTCGTCGAACGTCTCCTCGTCGGCGTCGTCGGTGGCGAAGGGTCGCGGGATGGTGGGCATACTTGCAACTATCGCCGAGCGTCGGGTAGCCATAACCCCGAACACGTTCGAAATGCGTTTTCACAAAGTGGGAATCAGGGCCACCGCCATTTATGTAGCCCCCAAAGGACCGAGTGAAGATGAACCGAGATACTCTCGACCGACGAACGATGTTGAAGACGATGGCTGTCGGCGCGACCAGTATGGCGCTGGCTGGTTGTTCGAGCGGCGGCGGTGGTTCCGGCGGTGACGATTCCGGCGGCGACTCGGGCGGCGACGAAAGCGACGGCGACTCCGGCGGGAGCGACTCCGGCGGGAGCGAGTCGATGAGTTTCGACGGTTGGTTCGACAACGTGGGGAACTACGACGGCGTGGTAGACGAAACCGGTTCGTCGGAGGTCACGGTGGAAGTCGGCGCGGAGGGCAACAACGGCGCGTTCGCGTTCGGTCCCGCCGCGGTCAAAGTCTCGAAGGGGACGAAGGTGGTCTGGGAGTGGACCGGCGAGGGCGGGTCCCACAACGTCGCAGCCGAAGGTGGCGAGTTCAAGAGCGAGACGGTCGGCGAAGAGGGCCACACCTTCTTGCACACCTTCGACAGCACGGGCAAGTTCAAGTACGCCTGCACGCCCCACGAGGCGATGGGGATGAAGGGCGCAATCGTCGTGGAGTAACTCCATGTCGAAACCAGCGCATCGTTCGGCAGGGCCGCCGCGACGGGTCGACACCGACGAGCGACCCTTCGTCCTCATCTGGGAGTTGACGCAGGCCTGCGACCTGACCTGCGAACACTGCCGGGCCGACGCCCAACCCGACCGCCATCCCGACGAACTCACGACCGAGGAGGCGAAGACCCTCCTCGACCAGACCAGCGAGTTCGGCGAGAACCAACTGGTGGTGTTCTCGGGCGGCGACCCGCTGAAGCGCGACGACGCCGTGGAGCTCGTGGAGTACGGCACCGAAGTCGGCCTGAGCGTGACGATGACCCCGAGCGGGACCGCCTCGCTGTCGCCCGACGCCGTGGCCGACCTCGCCGACGCGGGCCTGCGCCGGATGGCGGTCAGCATCGACGGCGCGAACGCCGCGCGCCACGACGCCTTCCGCGGCGAGCAGGGGAGTTTCGAGGAGACGGTGTCGGCCGCCCAGTCCGCCACCAACGAGGGGCTTCCCTTGCAGGTCAACACCACGGTCTGCCGCCAGACCATCGCGGACTTGCCCGAAATCGCCGACCTCGTGGCCGACCTCGGCGCGGTCCTCTGGAGCGTCTTCTTCCTCGTGCCGGTAGGTCGAGGCACGGCGCTCGACCCCATCTCGCCGGACCGGGCCGAGCGCGTGATGGAGTGGCTGGTCGAGGAGGCGGACGAGTGGCCCTTCGGCCTCAAGACGACCGAGGCACCCCACTACCGGCGGGTGTCCATCCAGCAGACCGAGGCGACCCCGAAGCGCCAGATGGGCATCACCGCGGGCGACGGCTTCGCCTTCGTGAGCCACGTCGGCGAGGTCTACCCCTCGGGGTTCCTGCCCGAGTCGGCGGGCAACGTCCGCGAGCGGAGCGTCGTGGACATCTACCGGGACTCGGACCTCTTCCAGTCGCTCCGCGACGAGGACGCCCTCCGCGGCAAGTGCGGGGCCTGTCCCTACCGGAACGTCTGCGGCGGAAGTCGGTCGCGGGCCTACGCGACCACGGGCGACCCCCTCGAAAGCGACCCGCTCTGCTCGTTCGTCCCCGAGGGCTACGACGGCCCGCTCCCGTGGGACGACGCCGACCCGGGACCGGAAACGGACCCGGAGCACGCGGTCAACTCTACGTAGGAGAATCATGCAATCCGCGAACGTCGAATCGAACGAGGACGGAGAGCGAACGCCCACGGGACCCGAGCCGCCCGGCCCGGTCGAAGTCGAGGGCCGAAAGACGGTCGTCGTCTCGCCCGCCGAAACCCGGACCGGCGATCTCCCGCGGGCGACCCGCACCTGCACGGTCGAGTGCGCCTCGGGCGTCCGCGCGACCGACGAGTGGGCGGGCGTCCCGGTGGACGCGCTCGCGGCCGCGGCCGACTTCCCAGGCGAGACGACCCACCTCCGAATCGAGGCCGCGGAGTTCGCGGCCGACGTGCCGGTTCTGCCCTCGCTCGACGGAATCGTGGCGTTCGAGCGCCGGGGCGGTCGCGACGACGAGGAGGCCGGACTCCCGCGATTCGTCGCTGACGGCGTGGACGGCGAGCGACTCGTCAAGCGCGTCGAGCGGATTTCGGCCGTCACGCTGGACGCCGGGGAAGAGCCGAGAGTCGGTTGATATCCCGCTTCAGGCGGCGAATCAGTTACTGCCGAATGATGTGATCTTTCGCCGCTTCCTTGAGCGCGTCACGGTCCGAGCGGGAGAGGGTCTCTCCGCGGTACTTGCAGTCCCAGTTCACACTGTAAGCAGACGAACAGTATCCGATTAAAATTTCTGATACACTTCATTTCGGCGCAGATTGGAGGTAGCTACGGCTGGAAAACCGCTACTTCCTGCTCGCCGCGCTCGGCCAGAATCCGCTCGACGATGGCGCTCGACGAGTACAGTCGCTCGTCGTCGGCCTCGGCCAGCGACGCCCGCCTGACCTCGCACTCGACGCCCCACTCGGCGAGCATCGCCGCGACTTTCGCCTCGTCGTGGTGCTGGTCGCCGCCCAGTACCAGCACGTCCGGGTCGATGCGGCGGATGGGCGCAGAGATGTCGGTCGAATCGCCCGCGTGGGCTGCCGTCACCGGGTCGAGGGCCTCGACCATCCGGACACGCTGGTCGTCGGGCAGGACCGGGTCCTTGTGGGCCACGCGCTCGCCGTTCGCCACGACGACGTGGAGTTCGTCGCCCGCGTCCGCGGCCTCCCGCAGGTAGTGGACGTGGCCCGGGTGGAGCAGGTCGAAGGTCCCGATCGCGACGACCCGGGTCATCTCGGCGCACTCACCTCTCGCTGACGCTCCGGCGAGGACGCCTCCCCCGCCTCCCCGAGCATCTCGACCGCCTGCTCGCGGTCCGCGGGCGTGTCCACGTCGAACAGGCTTCTGCCGGCGTTTCCGGCCGCCGACTCGGCCGGGACCGACCGAGCGTCGAGGCGGTCGAACAGCGCCGAGAGCCGCGCCTCGCCGCCGTCGAGCAGGGCGTCACAGGCCTGCCGAGCGCGAGCGGTCCGGTAGACCGCCTGCGTCGGGTGAAGTCGGCCCTCGGTCCGGACCGCGGCGGCCTCGGCGTCCGGGTCGTCGTCCAGTCGCTCGGCGAGAGCCGAGAGGAGTCGCGGGTCGAGAAACGGCGCGTCGCAGGCCACCAGCGCGCAGTTCGCGGTCTCGACCGCTCGGAGCGCGGCCCGAAACCCGAACAGGGGGCCGCGGTCGGGCACCGAGTCGGGAGCGAATCGAATCGGAACCGGAACCGAGCCGAGCGCGTCGGCGAACGCCTCGCGCTGGTCGGTCCGGCAGTTGACCACCACGCGGTCGGCCGCTTCGCCGAGTCGCGCGACGACCCGAGCGAGGAGGGGCCGACCGCCGAGGCGGGCCAGCGCCTTGTCGCAGTCGCCGAACCGCCGGGAGTACCCGCCCGCGAGGACGACGCCAGTCAGGTCGTCGGTCTCCATCTCCGGAGTCATCTCTCGTCCGGTGATTCTCACCCCTCGGCGGTAGTGGTTGGGCCGAACGGGTTCGGCGCAGGCGCTTCGGAGGGAGCGATACAACGACAGTTCGTGAACCGACTCGTCGAAGTGGACGCAGACCCCGACCCGGAGGCTGTCGCCAACCAAATCCGGGACCGGGCCGAGCGCGTCCGTCGCCGGGAACTCGAAACCGCACTCGGGCGTCTGGAAGCCAGCGGCGAGGTGACGCCCGCCGAGCGTCGAGCGGTCGCGTCGCTCTCGGCCAGTATCACCGACGCGCTGGTCGAACGCTGGGCGTCGAATCTCGTCGCCGGCGAGATGGACGCCGAGGCCGCGCTCGACCTGCTCGCGGAGTGACACCGGAGTCGCTGCCCGCAGAGCGCGCCGGAGACACCAGCGCGCCGCCGGACCGAACAGGTTCGGGAACGGGAGTAACGAGGTGGCGTTCCGAGAGTCGAGTATGAGCGTCGGTATCGTCGGCGGCGGTATCACGGGACTGGCGACACACCACTACCTCCGGGAGTCGGGCGTCGAGAGCGTCGTCTTCGAGGCCGACGACGAACCCGGCGGGGTCGTCCGGAGCGCGGAAGTCGAGGGGAGGGTCCTCGACTTCGGGCCACAGCGGACCCGCCTCACGCCGAGCATCCGGGAGTTGGTCGAGTCGGTGGGACTCGACGACGAGATGCGACGGGCCTCGGACCCACCGCTGTACGTCTACCGCGACGGGAAGTTACGACTCGTTCCCCAATCGCCGCGGGAGGCCGTGACGACCGACCTGCTCTCGTGGCGCGGGAAGGCCCGCGCGCTGTTGGAACCCCTGACCGGCCCGGCGCGCGACGGCGAGACCGTAGAGGCATTACTGACCCGGAAGTTCGGGTCGGAAGTCGCGCGCTACTACTTCGGGCCGCTCTACGGCGGCATCTACGGCTCGCACCCCGGCAAGATGCCGACGGAGTACTCCCTGGCGAAGGCGCTCGACGCGGCCGGAATCGAGGGAAGCGTGCTGACCTCGGTCGCTCGGAAGGTGCTAGCGGGCCGGGACGCCCCGCCTATCGTCTCGTTCGACGCGGGCCTCCAGCGACTCCCCGAGGCACTCGCCGAGACTCACAGCGAGAGCGTGCGACTGGAGACGCCAGTCCGGGAGGTTCGGCGCGCGGAGGGCCACGACGGGGAGGGAGACCGGGCGGGACTCGTCGTCGAGACCACCGACGGCGAGGAGTACGTGGACGACCTCGTCGTGACCACGCCGGCGGACGTGACCGCCGACCTCCTCGGGGACCTCGCGCCCGACTCCGCCGCGGCGCTCCGGGAGTTGAACTACAACCCGCAGGCGGTCGTTCACCTTCACTCGGAGGCCGACCTGACCGGCGCGGGGTATCAGGTCCAGTACGACGAGGCGTTCCTGACGCTCGGCGTGACGTGGAACGCCAGCCTGCTCGGCCGCGACGGCGTCTACACCTGCTATCTCGGCGGGTCTCGGAACCCGGAACTGGTTGAGGAGAGCGACGACGAACTGGCGTCGGTTGCAGTCGAGGAGTTTGAGGAGATAACCGGCCACTCGGCGCGGGCGCTTTCGGTCCGCCGACTCCGGCGCGGGATGCCCGCCTACGACCGGAGTTGGTCGGCGCTCGACCGGGTTTCCGCGCCGCAGGGGGTTCGGCTGTGTACGAACTACACCGCGCGCGCCGGGATACCGGGCCGGGTTCGGGAGGCGAAGCGAGTGGCCGAGGAGTTGGCCGACCGCGGGCGTACAGAAGTGCCACCCCGCGAAAGTCACTGAGCTGGGACCGCAGTTCGGGACGACCGGTTTCGGAGGCTAGGCTCTAGGGTCGTACTAGTATCATGTGCAGAAGATAACACGTACTTCCACGGGGGCCCTCGGTCCGAGTACGATGGGACTTAGCGACTTCGAACCGCCGTGCGAAAATCCGTACGAGTGCATCGACGAACAAGTTAGAGAGTGCATCGACGGCCCCGTCGGTCGGCAGGAATCGGACGAGGGATACACGTATTACGTCGGGATGGTGAAGCGGGGTCGGGCGTTCGTGACGGTCCAACCGAACGTCTGGCTCTACCTCGACCCCTCCGTCAGAAGTGGAATCGACGCGTACAGTCCACCGCAGGCGGTGAGCGAACACCAGCAGTTCGAGCGGGTACCCGACGGCGAGAAGTGGCGTTCGTCGTTCGGTCACCGAGTGAAAGTCAGACCGGTCGGGGAGTGTGAACTTTCGGCGCAGACGATCCGTGCTGTGCGCCAGTCGTACGGACAGGTTCGACGGACGACACTCCGTTGATATCCGTCGGCTACCCCTCCACGTACTCCTTGACGATCTTCTCCTCTACGCGGTGCAGGGTCTCGCTGGCGGTCGATTTCGCCACGTCCGCCTCTCCGGCGAGTTCGGTCAGCGAACACCGCCGCGGGGTGTCGTAGTACCCCTCCTCGACCGCCGTGTTCAGCAACTCGCGCTGGCGGTCGGTCAGCAGACTCTCGGAGTTGACCATCTCCCGGACGTACTCCACGTCGAACTGCATCCCGAAGGCCTCCAGTTGCGCGGTGAACGCCGAGAGGCGGTCGCGTGACGCCGTGAGTTCCACTTCGGCCTCGCCGTCGCGGATGGTGAACGGGAGTTCGAGCGGCAGGCCCGACTCCTGGACCGTGAACAGCAGGAGCGGCGCGGTCGTCTCGAACTCGACGAGCGCGGACTCCTCGGAGGCTTGCTGGAGGTCGAGGCGCACGATGTCCTCGCGGTCGTCCATCGCGCCGACGACCGCGGGCAGGTCCGACGACGTAATCTCCAGCAGGCCGACGCCCGTCTCGTCGGCCGGGAACGCGGCCAGTACACGGAACTCGGTGTCCGGGAATTCCGACGATACCTCGGAGATCCACACGTCTTCGGGGAGCGTGATGTGTAGTTTCGCGGTTGGCATCTCTAGCTACTGTTTCTCTTCCCGCAAATGGATAAGTCTTCCCGAACATGTTCGCATTTCTCCCCGGCGACGATCGGTAGGCCGACGAACGTGTTCGGGGCAAACGTCGTGGGAGCGGGCCGCGTAGCGGCGGGTATGCAGACCGACTTCACCGAACGAGCAGTCGAGCGCACCGACGCCCCGGCCGACCGGTCCCGCGAGGTTCTCGACGTTCGGGAATTCGGGCCGCCGAAACCGCTGACCGAGACGCTCGAAACGCTGGCGGACCTCGCCGACGGAACCGTGCTCGTGCAGGTCAACGACCGGGCCCCGCAACACCTCTACCCCAAACTCACCGACAGGGGGTACGAGTTCGAGACCGTCACCGACGAGGACGCGGTTCTGACGGCGATCTGGCGGAAGAACTGAGCCGGCCGACGTACCGGGTCGCTCCCGGCCGGTTCACAGCATCTCGTCGAGCGCGACGTACGACCCTTCTTCGGCGGTAATCCACTCGGTTACGAGGGCTTCGTCCGAGGCCCCATCCGGATAGAGGGTACACTCGTCGGACTGGGAGTCGTGTTCGACCACGACCGCAGTCAGGGCGTCGAGTCGGTCGGAGGACGCGTCGTCGGTCGGCGGCGTTCCGTCGTCGGCGTTGGGTGGAGCGGTGTTCGTCATGGTTGGAGTTAGGCGGCGAGTAGGGAGTCAGTTGTCGGAGTTGGCGTCCAGCGCGGCCTCGACGACCGGCGAGTCGGCGTCCGCGATGTTGACCGTCAGGACGGGCACCGTCGAGAGGGTGACGACCTTCTGGGAGACGCTACCGAGCATGTCGCGCGTCGGGTCGGCCCCGTGGGTGCCCATGACCACGAGGTCGGCATCGCGGTCGTCTGCGGCCGCGAGAATCTCGTCGGCGGGGTTTCCCTGCCGAATCTCGGTCGTGACCGTCACGTCGTCGAACCTGGCCGCGGCCTCGTCGGTCGCGCGCTCGCCTTCTTCGCGGAGTCGGTCCGTCACTTCGGGAATCCGGTCGTCTTCGAGCGTCAGGAACGCTCGGTCGTCCACGACGTAGAGGACGTGAACGTCGGCCCCCCGCCGACCGGCGACGTCGCGGGCGTGTTCGACCACCGTCTCCATAGCTTCGCTCCCGTCGGTCGGAAGCAACACCGTGTCGTACATTACGTGCGATACTCGGTGCCGGGACGGTATATATGTGCTCAGTCGTTCCCACTCGATGAAAACGGAAGACGACCCCCGACAGAAGCTAACCTCTAACGTTCACAAATTTACCTAAATTCAGGCGCTAATGCCCCGTCCTCAAGGAGTCGTTCGAGAGAGCTTCGCTCTCTCGTGATCACGAAAATCTTCGATTTTCGGACAACAACGCAGGCCGAAGGCCGAGTAGCGCAGTAGGTCGGGGATACAGCACCGTCATTGTCCTACAAACAGTCTGCGACGACCAGCCCACAGGCTCACCGATACGATTATACATCTAGACAGTGTATCTATATCGTACATGGACCAGTTCACAATCAACGGCCACGAAGTCATAGACGGCGAGGTGAAAGCCACCGGCAACGGCGCTCATGTCTATGTCCCGAAACGGTGGCGCGGTGCGGACGTGAAAGTCGTCCGTACTTCTGAACCCGACGATGAATAGATGAACTACAACTACAGGTATCGACTGAACCCGTCCGATGACATCCGTGAGCGATTAGCGTGGACTGTCGATACCTGTAGGCAGGTCTACAACCACTTCCTCCACCGTTTCAATCGGCACGACGATACCTCGGCGTACTCCGAGCAAAAGCGTCTGCCGGACCTGAAAGACTGGTGGACTGACCTGCAAGACGTTCACTCAAAGGTGCTTCAGAAAGCCGTCCAGAGGTTATACGACAACCTCTCGACGCTCAAGGCCCGCAAAGAGAACGGCTACAACGTCGGGGAGTTGAAGTGGAAAGCGCCGGGAGAGTACCAATCATTCACCTACAGTCAGTCTGGCTTCAAACTCAAAAACACGAGTGGTCAGACTCGACTGTGGCTCTCGAAGATTGGTGACATCCCCATCATGTTTCACCGTGACCTTCCCGACGACGCGACCCTCAAGACCGTCACGGTCAAACGCGAACCCACCGGCACGTGGTACGCCATCCTTGGCGTCGAAACCTCCGACGACCCACCCGAGAAGCCCGAGAAGGTGACTGACGCTGTTGGTATCGACGTGGGTATCCTGAAACATGTCCACGACAGCAATGGAACCGCTGTCGAGTCACCTGACCTCTCCGACGAACGCGAGCGGTTGGAACGCGCCCAACGCAATCTCTCGCGGAAGGAACACGGCTCGAACAACTGGGAGGAACAGCGCAAGACGGTTGCCCGCAGACACGCCGACTTGAAGCGCAAACGCCGAGATTTCCTGCACAAACTCTCGGCGTACTACGCCCGCGAGTACGACCTTGTAGCGGTTGAGGATTTGGACGCGAAAGGGCTGGTTGAACTCCCCGGTAACTCTCGGAATCGGGCGGGAGCCTCGTGGGGGACGTTCCTCCGGATGCTCGAATACAAATGCGAGCGCGAAGAGCGCACTTTGTCGCCGTAGACCCCCGAGGAACGACGAAAGAGTGCGCGTCATGCGGAACGAAGACGGACAAACCGCTGTGGGTGCGTGAGCATTCGTGTCCGTCGTGTGGGTTCGAGGTGGACAGAGACGCGAATGCGTCGTGGAACATTCTGTCTCGCGGTCTCGAACAAGTAGGGACGGGCTGTCCCGAATCAACGCCTGTGGAGACTGCGCTCCCTACGGACACCGATTCGGTGTCTGCAAAGCGCGTCGTGGAAGCAGGAAGCCCCACCCTCAAGGAGCGACCCGCGTCAGCGGTGAGCGAGTAGGGTGGGGAGGAAGTCACTTATTCAGCCGTTCTCGCCGTCTGGGGAAGGGATACACGGATATACGTCTTCAGTGTGGAATTTCTTACATGACAATCGTAGTTCCGTTCGACGGCTCCGAACTCTCCGAGGCCGCCCTCGTGCGCGCGACTGCGCTACGGGGAGGCCTTCGAGGAGAGCGTCCTCGCACTCACTATCGTCCCCGAGAGCGACGTGGAGTACGCCCGCGAACACGGCTGGCTCGGACTCGACGAGGACTGGGAGGTCCAGCACGGTCTGGTCAACGGCGACCTCGCGTACATGATGGTTTTCCTCGCCGTGGCGGCGTTCGGCGCGGGACGACTCCTCGGACTCGACGCGCTGATAGAGAAGTACGAAACGGGCGGCGAACTACTGGTCGAGCGCTACCCCAAACTGCGGTACGTCCTCGGCTGAATCCCCTCCGCTCGGACGCCTCTCGTTCCGTCACTCGGCGTACAGCGAGTAGAGGATGATAGCGAATCCGACAGCAGTCAGCGCGCTCTCGACGACGAGCGCCGACGTTGCGGCGGTTTCGAGCAGGCGGTCCACGACGCCCGCGAGTAGCGACCCGAGCGTGACGGTGCCGAACCCGAGCGCCAGCGCCCGGAGCGCGGTCGCGCCGGTCCGGCGGTAGGCCTTGAACGCGAAGTAGGTGATGAGACCACCCAGTACAAGCGTTATGGTCTTGAGAGCGACGACGGTAGAGGTGATGTGAACCATGTCAGGTCTCCTTGCGGACCTCGGCCCAGAGGCCCGCGAGTTGCTCCTCGGCCGACTGGGTCGGTCGGGTGATGGACACCTCGAACTGGCGCTCCTCGTCGAGGAACACCTTGACCTCCTCGAACGCCAGGGCGTACTCCGAAGTGTGGTGGCCGTCGGTCCGGATGGCGGTCTGCTCGCTCAGTATCGAGGCGTCGGTGAGTCGCTCTAGTTTCCGATACGTGGTCGACGTGGGAATGTCACACTGGGTGGAAATTTCGCTCGCGGTCATGGGTTCTTGGATTTGGCGGACGATTCGCCTGCAGTCAGGGTCGTCCAGGGCGTCGAGGACGGATTGGAGTTCCGGCGAGTCCTCAGTCCCCAACGGGTCGCGGACCATCGAATGGGATTCATTCTGATACGAACATAAGACGTTCGACTTCAGTCCCAAAAAGCGGTTCCGACCAGCGGAACGAACTGGAACGGTCTGCAACGGACTGCCCCATCGTTATAGCTACGGACCAAACTAGGAACCGTACCGAAGTGGCCTCTACCAAAATCGACATGAACGAAACGCCGACCATACTGATAGTAGATGATAATCGCCCGCTCGCGGACGGCTTTGCTCGCGCCCTCCCCGAAGAATACGAAGTGTTGACCGCCTACACGGGTAAGGAGGCCCGGGAATCGTTCCACGAGGACGTCGACGCGGTCCTGCTGGACCGTCGCCTACCGGACGTTTCGGGAGACGAACTCCTCGACGAGATTCGAGAGGGGGAGTTCGATTGCCGAATCGCGGTCGTCTCGGCAGACCAACAGTCCTCCGACCTCGACTGCGACACTTACCTCACGAAACCGCTCGCCGGCCCCGACGTCGTTCGTGACACCGTTGAAGACCTCCTCGACGGAAACGTCTCGGACTGACCATCTCGGACGTCTCGGCCTGACTATCTCGGGGTCGTGGCTCCTCGCCCACGACTGCGCTCGTGGCTGTTCACGACCATCTGTTTCGTGAACTGTTCACCGATTCGACGCGAACCCTTTTGTCCCTTCTCGGAGTACGTAGTCCCATGAGATTTGTTATCGTTGGTGCAGGACGGGTCGGTCTGCGTACCGCCCGCATCTTGCAGGAAGAGGGCCACGAAGTGACCGTCGTGGAGAACGACGCCGACAAGGCCGAGCGCGGTCGTAAGGAAGGTTTCGTGGTCATTGAGGGCGACGGGGCCAGCGAGGAGATCCTGGAGCAGACCGACCTCGAAACCGCCGACGCTATCGGCGGGTTGACCGGCGACCTGAACGTCAACTTCGCGGCGTGCATGATCGGCAAGCACTACGGCTGTCGGACGGTCCTGCGCATCGACGAGGACTACCGCGAGGACATCTACCACAAGTTCGCCGATGACGTGGACGAGGTGGTCTACCCCGAGCGCCTCGGTGCGGCAGGTGCGAAGACCGCACTACTCGGCGGGAACTTCAACGTCATCGCCGACCTGACCGAGCAACTCCAGTTGACCACCGTGGTCGTGGCCGACGACTCGCCGATCGTCGGCCAGCATGTCAGCGCGGTCGAACTCCCCGAGGACGCGCGCATCTACGCCCACGGTCGGGCGCGAGAGCGCATGACGATTCCGCTGCCGAACACGACGATAGAGGGGGGCGACCAACTCGCGGTCATCGCCGACCAGACGGCCCTGTCGAACGTGCGCCAGCGTCTCCAGGGCGAGGCGGCGGAAACGGCCGAGTAGGCTTCCGGATTCGGTCGCCTATCCCAACGTGCGGTACGGGAAGCCTCGCCGTTTACAGCGAGAAGGAAGTCACCGAACGAAGTACGAACTTCCAAAAAATCGACCGAGGAGGGCAGTGGGTAGCGCGGGGTAGTGGTTGACACCCCGAAACGAGAACTTTCGTGGGAGGATTGGTGACACTGTGGCGAGAAGCCAACTCGCCGCCAGAGCCTCCGGCGTCGTCGGGCTGTCGACCGGGAGACTGCTGCACGCTTCGCGCCCGAGCCGTCCGGGCGCATTCCATTCTTTGGCCGGTTCGGACTTTGTTATGTGCCGTCTGCACCGGCTGCAGGTTGCGTCTGCACACCGAACGGTCCAGTCAGACGACACCTAGGCCGGCCGTAAGAGGTGATTACTGGGCGTATCTGTCTTCGACTCCTGCGGTGCGGCGTAACACTCGTCCCTACCACGACTCGCCGAGGAAGTTCCGAAAGGGGGAGTGGGAGAGGGTGTGGTGGTGTGCCGGGCGCGCGGTGTGGGAGGATGGGGGAAGAGAGGCCGTCGATGCGCGCCCAGTCGGGCGTGTGAACGGGACCTACTTAAAGGTGCGTCAGACGGACGGCGACGAAATCGCCCTCGGGCTACGGTTCTCTCCGACGACTGCGAGGTCTGGACGGTCGCGGTCGGTCTCGGCGTGACCGGACTCGACACGGTCGGACTCGGCACGGCGGACTCGATTCGGCGAGGGTAGTTGCGAGTCGTCCTCGGACTCGCCGCGGTGAGGAGTTTCACCGTCGCACTTGCCGAGTCGCCTACCTTCAAGGTCGGCCGGACCGAGACTGGTCGTATGTACGGAACCGGCGTGCCGCTGATTACGCCCTTCGACGAGGACGGGGAACTCGACGCCGAGCGACTCCGAGAACTCGTCGGATGGGTGCAAGACGGCGGCGTGGACTTCATCGTTCCCTGCGGGTCGAACAGCGAAGCCGAACTGATGGGCGTCGAGGAGCGTGCCCGCGTGGTCGAACTCGTCGCCGACGAGGCCGACGTGCCGGTTGTGGCCGGGACGGGCCACCCCGGACTGAAGGAGACGCTCCGCCAGACCGACCTCGCCGCCGAGGCCGGCGCGGACGCCGCGCTGGTGGTGACGCCGTTCTACTACCACCACGACGACGAGGCACTGGAAGACTACTACCGCGAGGTCGCCGACGAGAGTCCGATTCCGATCTACCTCTACAGCGTGCCGGTCTTCACCGACGTGAAACTCTCGCCCGAGGTGGTCGGGCGACTCGCCAGCCACGACAACGTGGCCGGGATGAAAGACTCCAGCGGCGACGTCGAGACCCTCCAGCGCGAGCGCAGACTGACCGACGACGAGGAGTTCGACCTGTTCGTCGGCAGCGGGAGCGTCTACGCCCACGCGCTCGCGTCGGGCGCCGACGGCGGGATTCTGGGACTGGCGAACGTCGTGCCCGAGCGCGCCAGCGAGATTTTCGAACTCCATCAGGCCGCCGAAGACCAGGCGGCCCGCCAACTCAACGCGCGACTGGTGGAACTCAACCGGGCGGTTACCTCCCGATTCGGCGTGCCGGGCGCGAAGGCCGCGATGGCCGAGCGAGGCGTCCCCGCGGGCTATCCGCGCAAGCCGCATCGGGAGGTCGGCGAGGACGTGCGCGCCGAAATCGCGGAACTGGTCGAGGTCGCCACGCCGTAGGCGGGACTTTTTATCCGTTCTTCGCACCGATTGCTCCGGTGTCCGTGGCGATTCGTAGCAGAGCGAGAGGAATTCGTAAACGAGTTTCCGATTACAGCGTCGTCTGACCGCCGAAAAGAGCCGACTCAGTTGCTTTTCGAGAGCGTCTGAAGCACCCCGCTGACGAAGGGCCGGGGGTCGTCGAGTCGGAGGAAGTCGAAGCGGGGTTGTCGGACGACCGACTCGCCGATCTCCCACGCGGTCTCCCGGAGCGTCGGCCGTTCCACGAACGGCGACTCGTCGCGGAGGACGCTGGTGAGGTAGCCGAGTTCGCCGTACAGCAGGTGGCTCCCGACGCCGAGTTCGAAACCGGGGTCGATTTCGCTCTGGCGGCCCTGCGACTGGAGCCAGTAGTAGTGAGGGAAGTCCGCGCCCGCCTGCACCGTCGAGGGGAGCGACTGCCACATCCGGGGGTTGATTTCGGTCAGGTAGTACTCGCCGGTTTCGGCGTGTTCCATGTACTCGATGCAGGCCAGACCGTGCCAGTCGAGTTCACCGAGTAAGTCGCGGGCGACCGCTTCGAGTTCCGGGTCGTACATCGATTCTCGGTAGACACCGCCGCCGCCGGTGTAGGAGTTGCCCCGAATCTGGTGGTGCTGGAACGTGGCGACCGGTTCGCCGCGGTCGTACAGTCCGGCGAACATGTACTCGTCGCTCGACGGGACGAACTCCTGTACGATGGGGACGTGGTTCATCTCGGCCAGCATCTCCTCGCGGTCGGGTTGCTCGCCCGGCCGGTTGTGGGTGACGTTGTTGACCTCCTCGGCCTCGCTCGGGCCGTGCGTATCGACGTACTCGTCGGCGAGCAGGTTGTACCGGGACTTGACGATGCGCTCGCCGTCCCAGTCGTCCACCTCGTCGAACGGTCTGGTCTCGGGGACCGGCACGCCCGCGGCCTCGGCGGCCTCGGCGAGTTTCACCCGGTCGTGAACTCGTTCCAGCGTGGCGATGTCGGGTACTTCGAGCGAGACGTACTCGGCGAACTCGTCGCGGTACTTCGACAGCAGGTAGGCGTCGTACTCCCGGACGGGAATCACGGTCCGTACGTCGTCGCGCGCGGCGAGGTCCAAGAGCGCGTCCTTGTACGCCAGCAGGTCCTCGTCGGGCGACGGAAGCGTGGCCGTCTCGTCGCAGAACCGCGAGGCGAACACGGGGACGTGGTCGTGTTCCGAGGCCGTGACGGTGTGAACGCCGCGCCCACCGAGCGACCGCAGACAGGGGTAACTGTACGGTGCGACGCCCGTCGGGACGAGCACCGACGGCGCGTCATCGTTAGTCAGCGACATGTCATCGAATTCAGTCTCGGTTAACTTCAGTATAGGCCGCCAAACTGCTTCCGTGGCGGCAGTAGGGCGCTCTTTCCCCGGCGCAGGAGTGGTTTCCGTGCGGACGTGTGGTTTCACCCTAACAATGAAAATCGACGCTAGACGTCTCTATTTATTTCTTTAGGAAACGAACGTATTTCCCAGACGGGGGTTTCGATAGTTCGGTGCGTCGCTCCGCGTTTCGGGAGGTGTTCGTGGCTTGTCAACGCGAGTCGTGGTGTAGTGTCTGGCTGCTGTTCGAGCCGGTGAATTTGACTCCTCGCTTTCACCGAACAGCGGAGGACGTCGGGTGTGGGTCAACGAGGAGTGGAGAACGTCGGAATCGGGTTCGACCGCAACCGAGAACCTCAGTTCCGGGTTCGACTGCCAACAGCGAACCTCGGAGGAGCTAGCTACTCCGTGAGTCAATCGTACCGCACGGCCCCGTACAGCACCGCACGGCCCCGCACCGCACTGCACGACCCCGTACAGCACCACATAGCACCGCACCAGCCGCACACCTCCCCAACCGATTCCTTCGCTCCCGCCGGTCGCTCGGTCATCCCTCGCACGGACGGGCGCGGCGCTCACGAGCGCCGCGCCAGCGCGCGCCGAACAGGAAGACAGGCACGCGATACGGGCCGGAAGACGAGTACGCGTCGACCCGGAAGAATCGCGAGTTCCGGGCCTCCGGCCGTCGGTCACACCTCGCGCGGACTCGCCCGGGTCGCAGTCGCCTTGAACGACGCCACGACTTCCGATTCCTCTCGCAGGTCCAGTTTCTCGATGCTCGACACGGTGACGATGGCGGCCAGCGGCGCGTCCGCGCCCACGTCCACGAGGACGCGCGCGACCTGCGCTCCGGCGTCGATGGCCGCGACGGTCCCGACGAAGCGGTTCCGGGCGCTCGTGGCCTCCTCGGGCGGCGCGTCGTCGGGCGCGCTGAGCGTCACGGCGTCGGCCCGGATGGCGACGTTCACCGCGTCGGCCGCGGGTGCGAGCGCCCGGACCTGCCCGGCGTCGGTCTCGACCGTAGCGAGTTCGCCCTCCCGCGCGACGACCCTGCCCGACAGGACCGTCTCCTCGACCTCCGCGGTGCCGGTGAACTCCGAGCGGAGGCGCTCGAACCGGGCCAGCAGGTCGCGGGCCTCGTCGGTGAGGTCGCTCCCGCCGCCGCCCGACCCGCCGCGCTGGCGGACTACCAGCGGGCCGAGCGCGTCTTCGAGCGCGGTGAGTCGCTGGTGGGCGCGGGAGTACGATCGACCGAGGGCGTCGGCGGCCCGGTTGAGCGACCCCTCCGCGTCGATGGTTCGGAGGAGTTCTGCGTCGGCGGCGTCGAACTCCACCCCGTCGGCCCGGAGGTGAGCTTCGAATCCGGCGTCCATACTCCGACTCACGGGACGGTCGAGCAAAACCGTTATGTCTCAGCCGATAGAACGCAGGGTTATGTCTGAGAAGGAACAACGCTCCCGGCGTCGTCGGACCGCGTCCGACTGCTCGTCGAGCGACGTTCGACGGCGAGGGTTTCTCCGGGCGACCGGTGCGCTCGGAGTAGCCGGACTCACCGGACTCGCGGGCTGTGTGGCCGGACAGTTAGGTGTCGACGGGACGACGACAGCCGAAGACGCCGCCGACGCCGGCGGGGACACTACGTCGTCGGCTGACTCGATGACGATTTTCCACGCGGGGAGTCTCGCCCCGCCGTTCGGCGCGGCCGAACCGAAGTTCGAGGAGAAGTACGGGGTTTCGGTCAACCGGGAAGCCAAAGGGTCGGTCGCGTCTACGAAGAAAATCACCGCGCAGGGGCGGAAAGCCGACGTGTTGGGCGTCTCGGACTTCCGACTCGTTCGGGACCGGTTACTCCCCGACCACGGCAGTTGGTACGCCATCTTCGCCACGAACGCCATGTCGCTCCAGTACCGCGAGGACTCGCCCGGGGCCGACGAAATCGGCCCGGACAACTGGTGGGAAGTCCTGAGTCGAGACGACGTGACGATAGGTCACAGCGACCCCGCCATCGACCCCGGCGGCTACCGGGCGGTCATGGCGATGCAGTTGGGCAAGGAGAAGTTCGAGGGAGAGCGACTCTACGACGAGCGGACTCACCGGAAAATCCGCGAGAACATGACCGTCCCGACCGGGACCGAGACCAAACTCGAAGGACAACTCGAATCCGGCAAACTCGACTACGCGCTCTACTACCGGTCTATCGCCTCCCAGTCGGGGATGCCCTACGTGGACCTCCAACCCCACGTCGACCTCTCGAAACTCACCACGAAGTACGCCGAACACTACGAGAAAGCGACCGTCGATGCGGGCGGCACCGAGTACGTCGGCGCACCAATCGCGTACGGCGTCACCGTCCCGAGCGTGGCCGAGGCCCCGACCCGGGGTGCCCAGTGGGTCGAATACGCGATAACCGACCCCGGCCAGCAGATTCTGAAGGAGAAGGGTCTCATCCCGAAGCAACCCGCGATCGTCACGAAGGACGGCAACGTCCCCGCTCGCGTCGCCAAGCACGCAGAAGCAAAGACTTCAGTCGGCCCGCTTGAACTCTAAAACCGTGAGTACCGACACGGAGACGAAGGGCGAAACCGGCCCCCGGTCCGACGCCGATGCGTCCGCCTCGGCGCGGGCGTCGGCCGACGAGGAGGGCGTCCTCGCCCGAATCGGCACCGGTACGACCGTCCTCGCGGTCGTCTCGGTTCAACTCGTCGCGTTCGCCGTCGCGCTCGCGGTCGGTTACCCCGGCGCGTACGCCGGGTTCGCGGTCCTCTCGGCGGGAGCCATCGCGGCGTCCCGCGACCGAGGGGCCTTCGGTGCGCTGGCGGCGACCCTCGGCACCGCGCTCCTCGTCGCCCTCGGCCTGCCCCTGCTGATGATGATTGCCCGACAGGACCCCGCGCTGGTCGCGGAGATGGCGGCCGACCCGGCGGTCCAGCAGGCGCTCTACCTCTCGGTGTACGCGCCGCTGCTCGCCGCCGTCGTCAGCGTGGCGCTCGGGGTCCCGCTCGCACTGCTCCTCGCCCGGGGCTTCCCCGGCCAGGCGCTGGTCGAGAGCCTCGTCGACCTCCCGCTCGTGGTCCCCCACAGCGTCGCGGGACTCGCCGTCCTGTTCGGGTTCGGCGAGGGCGGTGCCTTCCCGCAGTTCGAGATTCTCGGAACCGTACTCGGCATGGTGCTGGCCATGACGTTCGTCTCGGCACCCTTCGCCGTCAACGCGGCCCGCGAGGCCTTCGAGTCGGTGCCGACCCGGGTGGAGTGGGCCGCCCGGACGCTCGGCGCGAACCGCTTCGAGACGTTCCGGCGCGTGACCGCTCCGATGGCGTGGCGCGGCGTCCTGACCGGCGGTGTCCTCGCGTGGGCGCGGGCCGTCTCGGAGTTCGGCGCGGTCGCCATCGTGGCCTACAGCGTGGAGTTCTTCTACCTCCCCGAGGGCGAGACTCTCAGCGCCCAGCATGCGCCCGTCTTCATCTACAACACCTACCTCTCGGCCGGACTCGACGAGTCGGGCGCGGTCGCCACCCTCCTGCTGGCGCTCTCGGCGGTCATCTTCCTGCTGGTCCGGACGGTCGCCTACGACGACGGAGGGTGGCCGTGACCCGGACGACTGCCGGAGGTGGTCGGCCGTGACGCTCGAAATCGACGTTTCCGCGGCGTTCACCGCCGAGGGCGCGGACCGGTTCGAGGTGACTGCGGACCTCTCGGTCGCCGACGGCGAGACGCTGGTGGTCCTCGGGCCGAGCGGGTCGGGCAAGAGCCTCCTGCTGGAGACCGTCGCGGGGTTCCACGACCACGAGGGTCGGGTCGCGCTCTCGAACCGGGACCTGACCGACGTTCCCCCGGAGGACCGCGGCCTCGGGTTCGTCTTCCAGGACTACGCTCTGTTCCCCCACATGACCGTCCGGGAGAACGTCGCCTTCGGCGGGAACTACCACGAGACCCGCGACCCCGACGACCTGCTCGCGGAGTTCGGCGTGGCGGACCTCGCCGACCGCTACCCGCCGACCCTCTCCGGCGGCGAGTCCCAGCGAGTCGCCCTCGCGCGGGCCTTGGCCGTCCGGCCCGACGCCTTCCTGCTGGACGAACCCCTCTCGGCGCTCGACGTGCCGACCCGCCAGACGCTCCGAGAGGTGTTGGCCGACGTGCTGGCCGACCAGACCGCGGTGTACGTCACCCACAACCGGACGACGGCGCGGGCCATCGCCGACCGCGTGGCGGTCATCCGGGACGGGGAAATCGTTCAGACCGGCACGCCCGAGGCCGTCTTCGAGTGCCCCGACTCTCCCTTCGTCGCCCGGTTCACGGGCGCGAACTGCCTCGAACTCGACGGCGGCGCGCTCACGGTGCCCGGCGGGAGTTTGACTTTCGACGGCGCGAGCGAGACCGGGACGTCAGGTGTGGGAGGGACACCGGGTGAGGGGGAGACTACGGGCGAGGGAACGACGACGAGCGAGACGGCCACCCACCTCGCAGTCCGACCCGAACACGTCGAGCTCGACCCCGCGGACCCCGACTTCTCGGCGTCGGTAGAGCGCGTCCTCCGAGAAGACGGGCGGTGTCGCCTCGCACTCGACGTGGCGGGCCAGCGACTCGACGCCTACGTCGAGTCCCACCATCTTCCCCCGTCTCCGCCCGAGGGCGAAGCGGTCGGGGTCGCGCTCCCCCGCGACCGGGTGGCCCTGCTGTCGGACCGATAGCTCCGACGTCCGGTGTTTATAACGTCTTCCCGGCGAGAAAATTACTTAGGGGATGGTCAGAAACCACCTCGCATGGCACGCGAACAGCGAATCGGGGTGGTGCGGTGAGTCTCGTCGGGGGAACGCTCGGGAAGGTCGCGGCGGTCCTCGCGGCCGGACTGGTCGTCTCGGCCGCCGGGGTCGGCGCGGCGGTCTCCACGGGCGTCCTGAACCTCCAACCGCCCGCAGTCGAATCGGTCGAGAACGAGTGGGGAGAAATATCGCAGGAGCGCACGGGCATCCAGACCCGAATCGTCGTGAACAACCCGAACGGCGTCGGCATTCCCGGCGTGGCGGGCGTCTCCTACGACGTGGCGATGAACGACGTGACCGTCGCCGAGGGGTCGAGCGGCGGTCTCTCGCTGTCGCCCGGCCGGAACGAGGTGACGCTCCGGACCGACGTCGACAACGAGAAGATACCGGCGTGGTGGGCCAGCCACATCAACGACGGCGAGCGGACGACGGTCTCGGTCGAACCGTCGGTGAACGCCGCCTTCCTCTCGAAGAGTCTACCGTCGCGCGACAGAACCTTCGAGACCGACATGCTCTCGTCGTTCGACAGCGACTCGGGCCAGTCGGTCGAGTTCGGCGACGAGACCCTCCTGACCGTCAAGGAGACCGAGGCGTCGTGGGGGACGGCCACTCGGAACGAGACGCCGCTCCGGTTTGCCGGGACGGTCCACAACCCCAACGGCGCACCCATCAGGTTCTCGAAAATCGGCTACGAAGTGTCGATGAACGACGTGACGGTCGCCGAGGGAACCACGGGCGAGAGCGTCGAAATTGCTGGCGAGTCCACCGAGACCATCCACGTCAACTCGACGCTGGACAACCGAAAGTTGGACGAGTGGTGGGTCAGCCACCTCCGGAACGACGAGACGACGAACCTCGACGTGTCGGTGTTCGCGGTCGCCGAGACCGACTCCGGCACCGAGCGCGTCCCGCTTCCGTTCCTGAGCGAGCGCGTGGTCTTCGAGACCGACATCCTCGCCGGCGGGCAGGCGACCACCCGCTCGGTCGAAACCGGCGACAACTTCGGGTTCGAACCGCCGGTCGTCGAGTCGGTCGAGCGCGACTGGTCGGCGACCGACTCCGGCACTCGGTTCTCGACCAACGTCGTTGTGAACAACCCCAACGACGCGGACTCGGTGCTCTCCGACGCGGCGCTCGACGCCGAGTACCGGATGTCGCTCAACGGCGTGACGCTCGTGGAGGACCGCACCGAATCGACGCTCGTACCGGGCCGCAACGAACTCGGCTTCGCCGGCGAGGTGAGCGACCGAACCATCAAGAAGTGGTGGATCAGTCACGTCGAGAACGGCGAGCGAACCGCCCTGACGATCGAGAGTCACGCGCTTGCCGACCTCGGATTCGCCGAACTGCCGGTCCCGCTCCCCGAGCAGAACCGGACCTTCGAGACGGACATGCTCGGTGGCTTCTCGGGGGCCGACGAGGAGGTCGAGACACGCGGTCAGACGGTCGCCAGACTCCACGATATGAACTCTCGCTGGGGAGACGCCACGATGGACCGGACGCCGATGCTGATTTCGGGCGAGGTCACCAACGAGCGATCCCGGCCGCTGACCGTCGTGAAGTTCGGCTACGAGGTCCGGGCGAACGACGTGGTGCTGGCCGACGACGAGTCCCACGTCGGCACGACGATTCCGGGCGAGACGACCCGGAGTATCGAGACGACGGGATACCTCGACAACGACCAGATACCGTCGTGGTGGGTCAGCCACCTCCAGCGCAACGAGCAGACCGAGCTAAACGTGTCCTACTACGCCGTACTCGAGTACGGCGGCCAGCAGTTCACGGTCGAGCTTGACTCGATGAGCTACACCGACACCGTCGAGACGAACGCCTTCGGCGAGAAGTAGGACGCCACTGCGGACGATTTTTGCTACCAATTCGCACGCAATCGGTAACGGTTTCGTACCGGAACGACACGGTCCAGTCGATGCCCGACGTTCGTGACCTCACGCCCGAGGACGCCCCGGAACTGACCGCGCTCTACGGGGAGTACGAGTGGTGGGACGACCGCGACGTCGCGGGAGTCCGCGAGGCGCTGGCCGAGACCGAAGTCGCCGTCGGCGTCGAGTGCGAGGCGAGAACCGCCTCGGAAGCGAGCGGTGGCGAACCGCGAGCGGACGACGGCGAACTCGTCGCCGCGGCACGAGTCCTGACCGACTATAACTACTACGCGAACGTCTTCGACGTTATCGTGGCCGCGGACCGCCGCGGCGAGGGTCTCGGCGAGGTCCTGATGAACGCGGTGTGCGACCACCCGGACTTGCAGTCGGTTCCCGGCCTCTCGCTCCTCTGTCGAGAGGGGTTGGTTCCGTTCTACGAGTCGGTCGGCTTCGAACCGTTCGACTCGGAGTTCGAAGTCCCCGAGGGCGGCACCGAGGAGTTAGTCCGGATGACCTACGCGCACGACGACTCGTAGAGAGGCGAACGCTCGCCTCGACGAACCACCGGTTTGCCGAGTTCTGCGGTGCGTAGCGACCGGGTGGAGCGTTCTACGTCTCGCACCAGCAAGAAGTCCGAGAAAAGTAGCGCAGACTTTTCACCGTTCACACCCCATTCCCGAGCATGAACTGGGCCGACCTCTTCGAGCGCGGCGAGGCGTACGAGACCGACGTGGCGACGATACGCGAGGCGCTCGCGTCCCGCCGAGACCACGCAAGCGAGGGCACGGGTTCGGAGAGCGAGAACGCGAGTTCGGAGGGCGAGGATGCCTGAGGCCTCCGAAACGAACCCGGCCCGCATCGTGGCGGACGCCGACGTGCTGGTCGCCGACCTCCTCGTCGGCGACTCGGCCCGCGAGGCGATGGACGAAATCCGCGGCCACTCGTGGGTCGAACTGGTCGCCAGCAATCACCTGCTCGACGACGCCGAGGCCGTGATTCGGGACCTCGCGGGCGACGACCTCGCGGCGGCGTGGCGCGAGAAAATCGAAGCCCTGCGCGTCGAAGTCGAACACCCTGAGGGCGACAACCCGGCGCTGGCGAGCGCGTATCACGGGCGGGCCGCCCACGTTCTGAGCTACGACGAGGGGCTTCGAGGCGCGGAAGCGAGCGCGACCCTCGGGTCGCGCCTGAACGTAAGCGTCAAGACGCCCGACGGGTTCGCGGCGCTGTTCGACGCGGAATCGCTGTACGAGGCCGTGGAGGACGGGGAGTATCCGGGTCCGGACCAGGACCCGCGAACGTAGACTTCGGGCACTAGCGCGCCGGGACGGGAGGCGAGAACGGCGCGCCGAGTTCGGGGTCGAAACGAGCGCCGCTCCGAATGACGAGCGACTGCTCGGTTCGTCTCGCGTGAACACTGCTCGCACCCGAACTCTCGTCTTCGGTGGCTTCAAGCCCCGACCGACCGTCGGTGGGAGTCGATGGACGTAGACTACGGGGACGCGCGTTCGATACTCGTCGGGTTCGGCGCTGGCGGCGTCGTTCTGCTGGCGCTCTACTCCATAGTCGGTCTGGAGGACGTGCTGTCGGCGCTGTCGCGGGCCGACCCGTGGCTCGTCGCGGCGGTCTGTGCCGCGGCAGTCGGCTGGCTGTTCGCGTGGGGACTGGCGCTTCGAACCGTCCTCTCGGTCATCGCGGTCGAAGTGACGGTTTTACGGTCGTTCCTGCTGTTCGCAGGCGCGACCTTCGCAAACAACGTCACCCCATTCGGTCAGGCCGGCGGCGAACCCTTCAGCGCCCTGCTGGTCTCGCGCACGACCGGGACCGAGTACGAGAACGGACTGGCCGCGGTCGCCAGCGTGGACACCCTCAACTTCGTGCCCTCCATCTCGTTCGCACTCGTCGGCGTCAGTTACTACGCGACCCGGTTCACCGTGGGTGACGAGGTGGAACTTGCGGCGGCGTCGATTCTCGCGCTCGCACTCGCGGTTCCGGTCCTCGCGTATGTCGGGTGGCGGAACCGCCACCGCGTCTCCGACTTCGTAATCGCGGCCGCGGTCCCCGTGGGCCGGGCGCTCGGCCGCGTCGTTCCCCGAGTCGACCCGCCCAAGGAGTCGCAGGTCCGCCACCGAATCGAGGGGTTCTTCGGCGCGTTGGAGCGCGTCGGCGGCGATCAACACCAGTTGGCGCTCGCGCTGTCGTTCTCGGCGCTCGGATGGTTCCTGCTCTCGGTGTCGCTGTGGCTCTCGCTGCTCGCGCTCGGCCACTCGGTTCCGTTCGCGGCCGCGCTGTTCATCGTCCCGCTCGGGAGCGTGGCTGGCGTCACGCCGTTACCGGGAGGACTCGGTGGCGTGGAGGCCACCCTAATCCTGCTCATCGTCCCCATCACGGGCGTCGACGCTCAGACCGCGGCGGCCGCGGCGGTCCTCCACCGCGGCGCGACCTACCTGCTCCCGGTCCTGCTCGGCGGGAGCGCGACAGCGATGCTGGAGGCCGACAACGCTCACGGGTCGGCAAGCGACTGAGACGCCGACTCTGAGACTCTGGCCCAGCCACGTTCCGTAACGATGGCTTTAAACGCCGCGGAACGGAATTCGTGGGTATGACGACGCTCTACGACGTTCCCGCGGACGACCTCATCGACGCGGTCGCCGCGAACCTGGAGGACCGACTCGAACAACCGGATTGGGCCGAGTACGCCAAGACCGGCGAAAGCCGCGAACTCCCGCCCGAACAGGAGAACTTCTGGTCGCGCCGCGCCGCCAGCCTGCTCCGGAAAGTCGCTATCGACGGCCCGGTCGGCGTCGAGCGACTCTCCACCGAGTACGGCGACAAGAAGGGCGGTTCGAACCGCTATCAGGTCGCTCCCGAACACCGTACGGACGGTAGCCGGAACGTCATCCGGACTATCCTCCAGCAGCTCGAAGACGAGGACCTCGTGGGCACCGAGGGCAGCGCGGGCCGCATCGTGACCGGCGAGGGTCGAAGCCTCCTCGACGACGCCGCGGGCGAGGTCATGGAGGACCTCGACCGACCGGAACTCGAACGCTACGCGTAGACGAACCGCAGCGATACGTTTCTGCGACTCCCCGAACGACATCCCGGCTCCGTAATCATTTTTGGCCACGGGCGTTAACTACGAGATAACGTATGAGCGAACAGCCCGACGACGAGCGACTCGAAGAACTCCGCAAGCAGAAGATGCAGGAGATGCAGGACCAGGCCGACCAGAGCGAGGCCCAGGAGCAGGCCCAACAGCAGGCCGACGCCCAGAAGCAGGCGCTACTCCGCAAGCATCTCACCGACGGTGCGCGCAAGCGACTCAACTCCGTCCGGATGAGCAAGCCCGACTTCGCCGACCAAGTTGAGCGACAGGTCCTCGCGCTGGCTCAGAGCGGCCGCGTCAGCGGTAAGATCGACGAGGACAAGATGAAAGAGCTTCTCCGCGAACTCAAGCCCGACTCGAAGAGCTTCAACATCCGGCGTCGGTGAGATGGATCTCGGGCTACTCTACAGCGGCGGGAAAGACTCGACGCTCGCCGGCCTCCTGCTCGAAGACTTCTACGACGTAACGCTCGTCACCGCCACGTTCGGCGTCACCGACGCCCACGAACACGCTCGCCGGACCGCCGACCACCTCGGCTTCGAGTTCGAGACGGTCGAGTTGGACGGCGACGTGGCCGAGCAAGCCGTCGAGCAGATGGTCGAGGACGGCTACCCCCGTAACGGCATCCAGCAGGTTCACCTCCACGCGCTCGAAGTCGTCGCGGACATGGAGTTCGACGCGGTGGCCGACGGTACCCGCCGCGACGACCGGGTGCCCTCGGTGTCACGGGCACAGGCCCAGAGTCTCGAAGACCGCCACAAGGTCGATTACATCGTCCCGCTGGCGGGGTTCGGGCGCGGGGCGGTCGATTCCCTCGTGGACGAGACGCTGGACGTGACCGTTGGCCCGAGCGAGCAGATTCCGAAGGCCGACTACGAGGACGAACTCCGAGAACTGCTGGTGCGCGAGTACGGCGACGACGCCGTGGCCGACGTGTTCCCGGACCACACCCAGACCTACGTGAACGGTCTCAATTGACGGTCGCCGACTCTTCACGTTCTCGCTCGTCGGTCGCCGCCGACTTGTCGTCCGGCAAGACGCGCGCAAAGTAAAAGTTTCAAGCGCGCGCTCGCCCAACGCTTCTCCATGTACGACCGCATCAAGGGCTTCCGCGACTTCTACCCCGGCGAGATGGGTGCGCGCCGCGAGATGTTCGACACGCTCGAAGCGACCGCGCGCCAGTACGGCTTCCGAGAGGTCGGCACGCCCGCGCTCGAACGAACCCAGATGTACGTGGACAAGAGCGGCGAGGAGATCGTCGAGGAACTGTACGCCTTCGAGGACCAGGGTGGCCGGGAGGTGGCGCTAACTCCGGAACTCACCCCGACCGTCGCCCGGATGGTCGTGGCGAAACAGCAGGAACTCTCCAAGCCCATCAAGTGGTTCTCGACCCGACCGTTCTGGCGCTACGAGGAACCCCAGCAGGGCCGCTTCCGGGAGTTCTACCAGACCAACGTGGACATCTTCGGCTCCTCTGACCCGGCGGCCGACGCCGAAGTCCTCTCGTACGCGGCCGACGCGCTGACCGGTCTCGGTCTCACGAGCGATGACTTCGAGTTCCGAGTCAGCCACCGCGACATCCTCGGCGGCCTGCTCGAAGCCTTCGACGCCGACGTGGACACCGCGGCGGCTATCCGCGCGGTGGACAAGAGCGCGAAGGTCGAGGACGAGGAGTACTACGGCCTGCTCTCGGACGCGGGCCTCTCCTACGCACAGGCAGAGGAGTTCGACGACCTGCTCGACACGCCCGAGGACGACCTGGACGAACTCGTCGCGTTCGCCGGGACCGAGCGCGTCGAGGACGCGGTGACGAACCTCCAGAACGTCCTCGAAGCCACGGCGGAGTTCGGCGCGCGCGAGTACTGCGACCTCTCGCTCCGGACCGCTCGCGGTCTCGACTATTACACCGGCGTCGTCTTCGAGTGCTTCGACTCGACCGGCGAGGTCAAGCGCTCGGTGTTCGGCGGCGGCCGCTACGACGACCTCATCGAGAGTTTCGGCGGCCAGCCAACGCCCGCGGTGGGAGTCGCGCCGGGGGCCGCCCCGCTCTCGCTGCTCTGCCAGCGCGCGGGCGTCTGGCCCGAGGAGAGCGCCACGACCGACTACTACGTCCTCCAGGTCGGCGACACCCGCGACGTGGCGGCCGAGATAACTCGCGAACTTCGCGGCGAGGGTCACGTCGTCGAGACCGACGTGGCGGGCCGGAGCTTCGGCGCGCAACTCGATTACGCCGACTCCATCAACGCCGAGACGGTCGTCATCGTCGGCGAACAGGACCTCGCGGACGGGAACGTGACGGTCAAGGACATGGACTCGGGCGACCAGACGCAGGTACCCGTCGAGGAGTTCCCGCCGGAGGACGCCCCGCGTCCGACCTACGAGGACTTCGAGTAGTCGGTCTGTTCAACTTTTTTGGTACCGTCCCTCATAGCCCCGGACATGCGCGATAGTTCGTTGCAGTTCGAGAAGAAGACTCTACTTCCGACCCTGTCGGTGCTGACGTTCGGTCTGACCGCGCTCGCGGCGGTACTCGGCTTGGGGTCCCTCGTGCCCGTCATCTTCGTGCTGGGGTTCTTCATCGTCGTGCCGCTGGTGGCGATTCTCGGCGACTCGCTCCCGATGGTCGGCACTGGGGACGACGACGTGTCGGTCAAGTCGTCGGTGTCCGACACGTCCGAGGACGACGCGATAGACGAACTCCGTGCGCGCTACGCGAGGGGTGAGTTGACCGACGCGGAGTTCGAGCGGCGACTCGAACGACTCCTCGAAACCGAAGACGCGGACGTGACCGGTTCCAGAGAGCGCGTGTTCGACCGGGAGTGAGCGAGTCGTCCGAAGCGACCGCTGGCGAACCGGGAGGTGGCGAACAGACGGCACGGACGGGACGCGAGGAGACTGGCGTACTATCGCCGACTTCCCCGCGGCGAGGCTCAGGTCACGGACAGGGTTGGTCCCGTTCTGGTACTTAAGCCCTCGCGTGAACGGTGGAAGAGTGGTTCTCACCGGCCGTCGGAAACGCCAGTTTCGGCCGCGCGCTGGCGCGGCGTATGGCCGCGCCAGCGCGCGTTGCCACTTCGGAACTAAAAATACTTGCTAAGAAATGAAATTAATACGTTAAAGAAATACATATATTTCTGAGCTGGCCTCTCTCCTTCGTTGCGGACTTCCAGCCTCCGCTTCCCCCAATTTAACTACCTCCACCACCGACCTCGAACCGATGCGCGCTTTCCGAGTCGCGTACGACGGCCAGCCGTTCCACGGCTTCCAGCGTCAGCCGGACGTGCCTACCGTCGAGGACGCGATTCTCGACGCGGTGGCCGCTCTCGGGGTCACCGAGGGCACTCCCGAGGGCTACGCCGCCGCGGGGCGCACCGACGCCGGAGTGTCGGCGGTGGCCCAGACCGTGGCCTTCGAGTGCCCCGACTGGCTGATGCCCGCCGCGCTGAACAGCGAACTCCCCGCGAGCGTCCGTGCGTGGGCGAGCGCCGACGCGCCCGCTGGCTTCCACGCGACTCACCACGCCGAGTCGCGGGCGTACGTCTACCACTGCTACGCGCCCGAGGCCGACCTCTCGCGGGCCGAGGAGGCCCTCTCGCAACTCCGCGGCGAACACGACTTCCACAATCTGACGCCCGACGACGAGAACACCGTCAGGGACCTGCGCGGCGAGGTCCGACGCGAAGGCGACTACTTGATTTTCCGTCTCCGTGCGGGCGGGTTCGTCCGCGAGATGGTTCGCCGCGTGGTCTCGCTGGTCCGAGCAGTCGCAACCGGTGACGCGGAACTGGCGAAAGTCGAGCGCGTGCTTGGGCCGGAACGGGTCGAAGGCCCGGAAGGCGTCCCGCCCGCTCCGGCGTACCCCCTCGTGCTGGTGGACGCGGTGTATCCGACCTTAGAGTTCTCGGTGGACAAGGAGGCCGCCGCGAGCGCCCGCGAGGTGTTCGAGGGGTTGCGCGAGCGACGGGCGACCGGAGCGCGAGTGGCGCGAGAGGTGTCGGAGCGAGTCGAGTCGTCGTACGGAGTGGAGTCGTCGTAGCGAGCGATTTCCGAGGGGAGCCAGATATTTCGGATCGTCACTCCCACTCGTCGGGCCAGATTCCCGCCGCCTTCATCCCCTCCTCGTAGTTCCCCGAGCGCAGGTTCCCGGCTATCGTTTCCGCGGTCGGCCGGGGCACCTCGCCGGTCCTCGCCACCTCCCGAACCAACAGCGCGGTCAGCATCGCGTGTTCGCGCAGGTTTCGGTCGTCCACCTTGTCGCGAGTGTCGGCGTGGGTGTGGCCCCACCCTCGCCCGCGCTCGCGTGCCGCGGCGGTTTGCGCCGCGCGCTCGCTGTGTAACTGCAGTGCGGGTACGCCGCGCTTGAGGAAGGGCCAGTGGTCGCTGAACGGGTGGGCCTGCTCGCGCACCGCGATCGGCTGGTTCGTCTCGTCGGCGACCGACGCCACGATTTCCGCCATCGTCTCGGAGCCGTGAGTGTGGGCGCGCAGGTCGCGGAACCGACCCGCGCCGTCGACATTCACCACCGCGCGGACCGAGTCGAGGTCCAACCGCTCGGCGAGTGCGTCGGCACCGAGCAAGCCGACCTCCTCGCAGCCGACGCCCGCGACCCGGACCCTCACGTCGAGGTCCATCTCCGCGAGCAGGGTGGCCGCGGCGACGACCACGGTGATGCCGCACCCGTTGTCGAGCGCGCCCTCCGCGATGTCGTGGGCGTCGTGGTGGCCGACGACGAGGACCTCATCGTCGGTGTCGGGACCGAACTGTCCGTGGGCGTTGTGACTCGTTCCGGGCTCGGTCCCGGCGTCCACGCGGAGGGCCGCCCGCGCGCCGCGGTCGGCGTAGTCGGTCAACCAGTCGCCGGTCTCCTTGCTGACGCCGACGCCCGGAATCGCTGCCTCGCGGTCGAATCGGAGTGACCCGGTCGGCGGCAGTTGGCCGGGCTTGTGGTTCCGGAAGACGAACGCCTCCGCGCCCGCCGCCGCTGCGTGGCCGAACTTCTCCATCCGGTGGATGAATCTGGAGCCTTCGGGCGTGGTCGTGGACGCGACGACGATTTTCCCCTCTACGTCGACTTCGTCGAGCTCGTCGGGAGTGCCGTAGCCCGCGTCCACGAGTTCGCCGTGAACCTCGCCGGGCGGCGAGTACGGGAGCGCGATGGTCTCGAACGAGCGCTCGACGGGGTCGGTGACTGCGAGTTCGGCCTCCCCGCGCGACCACCTGTTCATCTCGAACGACGCTATTTCGACCTCGCGCGCGCCAGCGCGCTCGAACCCCTCGGCGACGAGTTCGGCCGCCCGGCGCTCGCCGGGGGAGCCACCCATCCGGTCGCCGATTTCGGTCAGTTTCGTGAGGAACTCCCACGGGTAGTCGTCGATCCACGCCGCTCCCAGCGCGGCCGTAGCCTCCGGGTTCATGGCCGGATTTGGGTTGCGGACCGCCAAAAATCCACGCCCGCAGGTCGGCCTCCTGCAAGTTAGCGTCGTCGTCGCGCTCGTCAGTTTTCGGAACCCCCTTCCGAATGACAAAGGCTTACAACCGGTCTTTCCTAACCAAACGATATGAGTTCAGTTCCCGAACGGTCGGAGATAGACACCGAGTACAAGTGGGACTTGGAGAGCATCTACGCGACCGACGACGAGTGGGAGCAAGCGTACGAAGAGGTCGAGCAGCGACTCGAAGAGTTGTCGGCCTACGAGGGCCAGGCCACCGAGGACGGCGATACCCTTCTAGAGGTCCTCGAACTCCGCGACGAGATACTGCGGCAGGTCTCGATGGTGGTCAACTACGCCCGGATGCGGAAAGACGAGAACACGGCGAACCAGCAGTATCAGGCGTTGGCGTCTCGCGCGATGGCGCTGGCCTCGCAGGCCAACAGCGCGAGTAGCTTCGTCGAACCCGAGATTCAGGACCTCGACCGCGACGAACTCGACGCGATGATGGAGAACACCGACGGACTGGAGACCTACGACCACTACCTCTACGACGTTCTCCGTACGGCCGACCACACCCGGTCGACCGAAGTCGAGAACGTACTGGCGGAACTCGGCGAAGTGACGAGCGCGTCGGGCGACATCTACAACATGCTGATGAACTCCGACGTGGAATTCCCGACCGTCGAGAAACCCGACGGCGACTCGGTCGAGATAACCCAGAGCAACCTCACGAAACTTCTGAAGAATCCCGACCGCGAGTTCCGCCAGACGGTCCACGAGGAGTTCTTCGACACGCTCGGTAACTTCCACAACACCATCGGCACCGCCTTCAAGAAGGGCGTGAAGGCCGACGTGCGCCTCGCCCAGATACACGACTACGACACCGCCCGCGAGGCCGCACTCGACGGACCCAACGTTCCGGTCGAGGTGTACGACAACCTCGTGGAGACGGTCCGGGACAACCTGGACAAACTCCACCGTCACGCCGAACTCAAGCGCGAGAGCCTCGGCGTCGACGAACTCCAGATGTGGGACCTCTACATGCCCATGACCCAGACCGAGACGCCAGAGGTCGAGTACGAGCAGGCCCGCGAACACGTCGTGGAGGCGCTCGGTGCGCTCGGCGAGGACTACCAGAACCGGGTGCAGGAGGGCCTCGACTCCCGGTGGGTCGACGTCTACGAGACCGAGAACAAGCGGTCGGGCGCGTACAGTAGCGGCACGTACGACACCCAACCGTTCATCCTGATGAACTACCAGGACGACATCTCCTCGATGTTCACGCTGGCCCACGAACTCGGCCACTCTCTCCACTCCCAGCTCTCCAGTAAGACCCAACCCTACGTTTACAGCGACTACGAAATCTTCGTGGCCGAAGTCGCCAGCACCGTCAACGAGGCACTGCTGACCCGCCACCTGCTCGACACCGTCGAGGACCCCGAGTTCCGACGACACGTCCTCAACGAGTATCTCGAACGCTTCCGCTCGACCCTCTACCGCCAGACCCTGTTCGCCGACTTCGAACACCAGACCCACCGACTGGTCGAGGAAGGCGAGGCGCTCACCCCCGAGGCCGCCGACGAAATCTACGGCGACCTCAAGTCGGAGTTCTACGAACCGGCGGTCGTGGACGACTACATCACCCGCGAGTGGGCTCGGATTCCGCACTTCTTCAACTACACGTACTACGTCTACCAGTACAGCACCGGCATCAGCGCGGCGGTCGCGCTGGCCGACGAGATTCTCGAATCCGACGGCACTGCCGCCGACGACTACCTCGAGTTCCTCCGGAGCGGGTCCAAGGAGTACCCGCTCGAACTCCTCCAGACCGCCGGAGTGGACATGTCCTCGCCCGAACCCATCCAGCGGGCGCTCGACGTGTACGACGACCACCTCGACGAGATGGAATCGCTCGTCTGAACCGGCGGTCCGTCGGATTTTCCCGCCTCTCGATCGGGCGCGGGCCGACTGCGGCGAAAGGCTTTTTTGCGGGAAAACGTCCGAGACCCAAAGGCACTTTTAAGCTGGTAGCCTAAGAGTGAGTAACAACGATGTCGCGTAGCCCACCTCTCCCCGACCAACCGACACTCGAACTCGACCCCGAAATGACAGACAGGGAGCGGCTTGCGGCGCTCCAGGAACACTTCGCCGAAATCGTGGACGTGAACGCCACGCTCGAAGAGCGCCTCGACGACGCCCAGGAGCGCCGTGCGAACCTGCACGAACAAGTCGACAAACTCGAACGCGAGAACGAGACGCTGAAGACCACGTCGCTGTACGTCGCCACCGCGGAGGAGTTGACCGACGACGGAATCGTCATCAAACAGCACGGCAACAATCAGGAGGTCCTGACCGAAGTCTCGCCGCAACTCCGCGAAACCATCGACTCGGGCGACCGGGTCGCGGTCAACGACTCGTTCACGGTCCAGACTGTGCTGGAGACCGAAAAGGACGCCCGCGCGCAGGCCATGGAGGTCGACGAGTCGCCCAGCGTGACCTACGACCAAATCGGTGGCCTGGAAGAACAGACCCGCGAGGTCCGCGAAGCGGTCGAGGAACCGCTCGACAACCCCGAGCAGTTCGAGACGGTCGGTATCGACCCGCCGAGCGGCGTCCTGCTCCACGGCCCGCCGGGGACCGGCAAGACGATGCTCGCCAAGGCCGTCGCCAACCAGACCGACGCCACCTTCATCAAGATGGCCGGGTCGGAACTCGTCCAGAAGTTCATCGGCGAGGGCGCGAAACTGGTTCGAGACCTCTTCGAGTTGGCGAGCCAGCGCGAGCCGGCTATCGTCTTCATCGACGAAATCGACGCGGTGGCCTCCAAGCGCACCGACTCGAAGACCTCCGGCGACGCCGAGGTCCAGCGCACGATGATGCAACTCCTCTCGGAGATGGACGGTTTCGAGGACCGCGGCGAGATTCGCATCATGGCCGCGACCAACCGCTTCGACATGCTCGACCGCGCCATCCTGCGGCCCGGCCGGTTCGACCGCCTCATCGAGGTGCCCCACCCCGACGAGGAGGCCCGGCGCAAGATTCTGGACATCCACACCCGCGACATGAAGGTCGACGACAGCGTGGACTTCGACGCGCTCGCTGAGGAGACCGAGGGCAAGAGCGGCGCGGACATCGAGAGCCTGACGACCGAGGCGGGCATGTTCGCCATCCGCGACGGCCGCACCGAGGTCCGTCAGTCCGACTTCGAGGACGCACTCGACAAACTCGAAACCGACGACGACGAACAGACCGGCATCGTCACTCCGGGGTCGCTTCCGAGCTACGCGTACTGAACTCGTTTTTCACTCCTTCTCTCTACGCTCTTCTCGATTTTCTCCAGTCTCCACGAGTCCACGTTCCGACTCTCGCTGGCGCTCGGTGCCGCAAACCACTGGGGCGCGCTTGCCCACGCGAACCACCGAAACGCGCTCGGTGCCGCATAACACGGTCTGGGTGGATGAAAGGGGCCGCCCGGTCGCGCCCGGGCGGGGGCTTTCGAGACGAACATTACCACGTCTTCGACTCTTGCAATGCATAGCGACCGGGCGGGAGCTTTCTACAACGAAAATCCGGCGTTTCTGCTGTCGCCCAAAACTACTGCTCGAAAAACCGGTGTGGTGTATCAGTCGTCGTCTACGATGACTTCGACCGGACCGTCCTCGGCGGCCATCCGCTCGCGTTCGCCCTTGCGCTCCTGCCAGAGAAGCACGCCAGCGACCGCCAGCACGATCCACGACCGCCAGTTGGCGAGGTTGAGGGTATAGCCGATGCCGAAGGGCTTGTCCACCAGCATCCCCTCGTCGGGTTTCCAGTACGCCGAGAGCATCCGCCCGATGCTCGGTCGCTCGAAGTTGTACGGAACGCCGAACAGTTCGCCAGTGCTGGGTCTGTCTGCCATGCGAGAGACGTACGTCGGAAAGGGATAAAGTGCTTTGGCTACGGACCGAAACGAACTGTTGCGGTGTTGACTGTCTCTCGGCGTCGGGATGGCACGAACGGAACGGATTCGGCGGATTGAGGTGATTATTTCGTTCTTTAGGAATTATTTCGTTGTCTTATTCGATTGTGTACATGTCTCTTTGTCGCGGCGACAGCGACCGCGTATCGTTTCCGCCCGGTCGTTTCGTGCGGTGAGACAGTAGAACGGGGAAGCCGAGGGTCGAACGGAAGCTACGTACTCCGTGAATTGTCAGGACCGCGACCGACAAGGAAGGACGACATCACGAGCGCCGCGCCTGCACGCGCCGGACCGAGGGGAGGAGTCAGCGCGCGCCGACCGAAACTCACTGATAGCGTCCGCGACCTTCGACCTCTCGAAGCCGGTCGAGAACCGCGTCGTCGCCGACGTCGGCGTATGTGGCCTCGAACTCGCGGCCGAGCGCCTCGGCGTCGTCCGAGGTTCCGGCGAGGCTCTGGCCGAAGACATGGAGGTCCATCGCGTAGTCCTCGTCGTCGTCGGTGTTGTAGCCCAGTCCGAAGTCGATGAGGTACGTCCGGTCCGAATCGACGCGGACGTTCCGCGTGGTCGGGTCGCCGTGGACGAATCCCGCGCCGTGAATCGCCGCGAGGTGCCGGGCCACGTCGCGCACCCGGTCGGCCGTCAGTCCGTCTCGCAGGTCGGCCTCGCCCACGTGCTCGAAGACCAGCACGCCCTCTCGGGGGTCCGCGTCGTAGACCACCGGCGTCGGCACGCCGTGCCTGCGGGCCTCGCTGGTCAGGCGCGCTTCAAGGACCGTCCGGTCGCGTCGGAGGCGCGCGTCGAGTTCGGGGTGACGGTAGCTCTTTGGCAGGCGTCGCTTCGTGACGCGCTCGTCGCCGATTTCGACGGTGGCCTCCGCTCCCTCGATTTCGTCGCCCTCGTCGCGCCAGACCGCCACCGACTCGTCGTCGCCGCGCCACGTCACGTCCACCTGGTCGGGTCGGAAGTTCGGGTCCACCGCCGACTCCTCGACGTCGATGGTGTCGCCCGCCCGAACCATCTCCGCGCCGAGAACCGCTATCATTCCGGCGTTGTCTCGGAGGAACCGGGGTTCGGGCGCGAAGAAGTCCGCGCCGCGCTGGTCGCACATCTCCTGCAACATTTCCCGGAGGCGGGCGTTCTGGCCGACCCCGCCGCCCAGCACCAGTTCGTCGCTCCCGGTCAGCGAGAGCGCACGCTCGGCGACTTCCGTCAGCATGGCGAAGACGTTCTCCTGTAGGGAGTAACACACGTCTTCGATCGGGGTTCCAGCGTCGTAGGCGTCCTTCGCGGCGCTCATGATGCCCGAAAACGAGAAGTCCATCCCCTTGACGACGTACGGCAGTTCGACGTACTCGCCGTCTTGGGCGGCCTCCTCGACCTTCGGTCCACCGGGGTGAGACCACCCGACGTGGCGGGTGAACTTGTCGATGGCGTTGCCGACGCCGGTGTCCATAGTCTCGCCGAGGACGCGATACCGGCCGTTACGGTAGCCAAGCACGTGGGCGTTCGCGCCCGAGGCGTTCAGACAGACCGGCGAGTCGAACCCCGACTGCTGGCGGCCGATTTCGAGGTGAGCCACCATGTGGTTGACGCCGACGAGAGGTACGTCGAGCGTCCCGGCCAGCGCGCGCGCGGCGGTGCCGACCGTCCGCAGGCAGGGACCGAGTCCCGGCCCGCGCGAGAACGCCACCGCGTCGATTGGACCGTCCGCCTCCCCGAGCGCCGTCTCGATTACTTCGGGGATGGCGTCGCTCATGTGCTCGGCAGCCTCGCGCGGGTGAATGCCGCCGCTCTCGGGTTGGTAGGCGTCGGTTTCGATAAAAACTGAGTCGGTTTCCGTGTCGTAGATCGCGGTACTCGCGGCCCACGCGGTGCCCTCGACGGCGAGGACGCGCATTCGCTACTTCCACTCGGTGTAACCACACCGACCGCAGTGGAGGCGGTCGCCGTGGTCGGCGAGGAACGCGTCGCCACACCGGGTACACTGCTCTTTGTCGGTGGTGCCGTCGTCGTTGTAGAGTTCGTTACGCGCCATTATTCGGCCTCCTCCGCCTCGGCCTCGGCCTCGCTATCGGTATCGGCGGAGATCTTGTTGCGTTCGAGCATGTAGTCCTGCTCGACGTCGCGGGCGTGTTCGGGGCTGTCGTAGACCTTCGCGTAGCCGACGGTCTTTCGCATCCCAAACTTGGTGTTCATCTCGTGGACCACGACTTCACTCGAATCCTTGTCCAACTTGGCCGCGAGACTGTCGCGGACCGAGAGTCGGGAAGGGGTCGCTTCGTCGTGAACTATCTGGAACCGCACTTCGGATCGGTGGAGCATCGGATTCTGCTCCTCGGAGAGGATTTCGACTTCCATGTGTATCGCTCAGTTACTCACTAATTGGCTGTGAACGTTGTAAAAGGATTTCGAAGTGAACACCCCCCGAGTCCACGTTCCGACTTCTCAGTACGCGGTCCCGTCGATACCGCAAATCGTTCGCCGGCTACTTCGGTCCGCCGTTCGTCCTTCTTTCGGTAGTTCCCGAGACGACTGCGGTATCAGTCGGTTTCCAGACTCTCGAACAGCGCCTCGGAATCCCCGTCCATCCGCTTCAGGAGTTCGCGCATCTCGGCCTTCGCCTCCTCGGTCACTCTCGCGTGGACCATCCCCTGGTCGGGTTGACCGTAGACCACGCTCGCGCCGAGCGGTGCGGCCACGATTGCAGGCAGGGTCACGAGGTCTTCTTCGCCCTCGACCACGAGGACGGTCGGCTCCGGGTCCGCGATGGCCGCGCGGAGCGCTTCGACCAGGCCGCGGGAGATCGCTCCCGCGGGGTTCTCGACGTGGACCTCTCGGCTCTCACCGCCGAGACGGGCGACTCCCTCGGCGACTTCGTCTGCGACTTCCTCGCGCTTTGTCAGGCCGTCCACGACGGCCACGTCGGGCACGACCCCGGCGCGTTCGAGGTGGTAGGTCACCACGTCACCGACCGCGACGAGTTGGCCGTCGACCTCGGAGAGTAGCGACTCCGCGTCGGTGAAAACCGGTCCCATCGGCTCCTTGAGTTCCCCCCGCATCTCCGCGGGGAGCGTGACGAGAACGTCGCTCACGCTGTTCCGTCCTATCGGACCTTCAGGGCGTACTTGCCCGGTTTGGTCACTTCCATCTCCTCGGCGATTTCGCTCTCGTCGGGGTGAGCGACGATGACGTAGCCGCTCCAGTCCTCGGTGAGACTGGTCGACCCGCAGATGGGACAGGTGTCCTCGTCGGGTTCGACCACGGCGTGGCATTCGCGGCAGGCGAGGCGGTCACTGGCCATCGTTATTCACTCTCGGTGGTCGCTTGTCGCTTCTCGCGCTCCTCTTTCAACCAGCCGTGCTTGCCGAGACCGACCTGCTTGGCGGTGAGACCGATCTTGCTCTCACGGGGGTTGCGCTCGTCGATGCTCTTGGTGACGATGCGCGCCCGAACCGAGTCGCCGACGCCGAGCGTGCGGTTCGACTCGCGGGACGCGAGCATCTGACCCTCTTCGTCGTAGGCGAGGTACTCGTCGGAGATCTGGGAAACGTGGAGCAGACCGTCGACCGGACCGATGCCGACGAAGGCACCGAAGTTGACGACCTCCACGATTTCGCCGTCGACGACTTCCTGCATCTGCGGGTCGAACGTGACCGCGTCGAACTCCGCTTCGTAGTATACGCCCGGTCGATTCGGTAGGACCGCGCCGTCACCGATGTCGTGAACATTCACGACGCTGACGACGCTTCCGACGTCTTCGTCCATCCGACCCTCCAACTTGTCCTGCAGGAGTTTCTTCACTAGATTCGGCGTCACGTCCGCGAGGTGTTCTGGGGGGACCTCGACTGTGTCCTTGAGTCTGACCCGTTTGTACATGCTAAGGTTTGCTGATTCCGAGTTTGTTCCGGCCCCTTATATGAATTACCGGTGTGCCCGCGTCGAGCAGGCGCTCCTTGAGGGGGCCGTCGTTCGTGACGACGTAGTCGAACTCGGGGGCGAGTTCGACCAACACGTCGTCTGCGTACGATGCTTCGTGTTCGACTGTTCGACATCTGTCGGCCGCCAAGTCCGCGCCGACGCTGGCCGCGACGGCCTCCGCGCTCCCGCCGTTCGAGAGCTTCGAGAGTTCGTCGCGGACCGCGCGCGGCACGACGCATTCGAAATCGCCTACCAGGCGCTCCAACTCCTCGAAGACCCGTACGTCGCATTCGACGGGCATCATGAGCGCGCTGGTATCCATGGCGACCGTGGCGACCATCCTACTCCTTGAGCGTGCCGACCCCGATGAGTCGCCACCGAGCGCCGATGCGGCGGTTGATGGCTATCTGGGCACCTTCGGGCGCACAGACCGGGCGCTTTAGCGTGACCTCGCACTCGCCCTCGCGGGCGCTGGTCACGGACCCGACCGTCGTCGCGGTGCCGATAGTCAGCATCAGGGGCTCGCCGGTCGAGATGTCGTCGATGTCCTGGTCGTCGACTCCGACGAGGCGTTCGAGCAGGTCCACTTCCATCGTGAACTGCTGCCACGTCGGCGGGAGCGTGCCGGGCGTTCCGGCGACCTGCCCCGCGAGCGCGTCACCCTTCGTGAGACTCGGGTCGAGACCGGTGCCGACGCCCAGCAGTCCGCCGGGCGTCACTTCGTCCACCGTGTCGCCGCCCGCCTGAAGCGAGCGCACGTCGGTCTCGACGGGTTCCCACTGGGTCTGTCCGCCTTCGTCGACTTCGCGGCCGGGTCGGAGTTCGAGTTCGTCGCCCTTCGTTAGCTTGCCTTCGACCAGACTGCCGCCGAGGACGCCGCCCATCAGACCGTCCCACGTCGTGCCGGGGCGGTTGATGTCGAAACTCCGGGCGAC
Source organism: Halorussus salinisoli (assembly GCA_005239435.1). GTDB lineage: Archaea > Halobacteriota > Halobacteria > Halobacteriales > Haladaptataceae > Halorussus > Halorussus salinisoli. The sequence goes on from SZNP01000001.1 coordinate 454,860, forward strand.
GTGCATCCGCGGGTCGACGTCGGGGTCGCGGTCGGGCGTCGGAATCTCCTCCTCGATTGCCTGCATCAGGAGGTCGATGTTGACCTCCTGCTGGGCCGAGATGGGGACGACCGGCGCGTCTTCGGCGACGGTCCCCTCCACGAACTCCTGAATCTCCTCGTAGTTGCGCTCGGCCTGCTCGCGGTCCACGAGGTCGATCTTGTTCTGAGCGACGACGATGTTGTCGATGCCGATGATGTCGAGCGCCATCAGGTGCTCCTCGGTCTGGGCCTGCGGGACGGGTTCGCTGGCCGAGACGACCAGCACCGCACCGTCCATGATGGCCGCGCCCGAGAGCATCGTCGCCATCAGCGTTTCGTGACCGGGAGCGTCGACGAACGACACCGTGCGAAGCGGTTCGCTCTCGCTCCCGTCCGGACACGTTTCGTCTACCGTGTACCGTTGTGGCTCGTCGAGACTGGGGCATTCCCGAAACGTGGCGTCTGCGTACCCGAGCCGGATGGAGATGCCACGCTTCATCTCCTCGGAGTGCTGGTCGGTCCATTCGCCGGAAAGCGCCTGCACGAGCGTCGTCTTTCCGTGGTCTACGTGACCGACCAGTCCGATATTCACCTCCGGTTGGGCGTGTTTTCCTGTCAAAGTTGACCTCCTGAAGTAATTCTACTGGAAGATTCGCCCTGAAAGACTGATAAACCTACTGTTCTGGTTCGGCGGTTCGCGCGAGCCCGAAAGTTCCGTCGGCGGCGGTTCGATGCTTTCGTCACCGTCGATTCGTCTGCTCGGCTTCACGTCGCCGCGCGTCGCGTTTGACGCCGGTACACGTCGTAGAGCACCCCTGTCGTTATGACGACGCCCGCGAGGACGACGAACTGGTCTTCCCGACCGCCGAGTCGGCCGGTCGTCTCGGCAAATGCGTTCTCCACAGGGCGACGCGTCCGCTCGCCGAGAGCCATTCTACTCCAGTAGCCGACGACCCGCGTCAGTAAACTAATTTTGGCCGCGTCGGCCCCGTGGTGGTCGCCTCCGTCTTCAGCCTCTCTAAAGGTAGGATTAGTTACAAAAACGAGGTTAAGGCAACGCTTTAGCCGGAGGCGGTCGTGGATCCTCGTATGAGCGAGACGAGCGGGCCGAACCCGACACTCGGCGATTGCGAGGACTGCGTGGCCCCGGCCGAGGCGTTCTCGGTCATCGCCAACGAGACGCGACTGTCGATTCTGGAGGCGCTCTGGCAGGCACCCGACCGGCCGGTGAGTTTCTCGGAGCTTCGACGCGAGGTCGGCATGCGCGACAGCGCGCAGTTCAACTACCACCTCAAGCAACTCACCGACCACTTCGTGGTCCAGACCGACGACGGCTACGACTTCCGGCAGGCCGGCAAGAAGGTCGTCCGAGCGATTCTGGCCGGATCGTTCAACGAACACCCCGAGATGGGCCCCTTCGACGTGGAGGGCACCTGCGCGACCTGCGACGGCGGCCTGCAGGCGTACTATCACGACGAGATGCTGGCCATCGAGTGCAAGGACTGCGGCAAGAACCACGGCCGGTACCCGTTCCCGCCGGGCGGCCTCAACAACCGAACGCGCGAGGAGATTATGGACGCGTTCAACCAGCGCGTGCGGCATCTCCACTGCCTCGCGGCCGACGGCGTCTGCCCCGAATGCAACGGTAAGATGACGACAACCGTCACCCGCGACACCGAGGACTACCTCGGACTCGAAGTCAGGGTGGACCACGAGTGCCAGCAGTGTCGCCACCAACTCTACTCGGCGGTGGGGCTCTCCCTGCTCGACCAGTCCGACGTGGTGACGTTCCACCGCGAACACGGCGTGGACCTGTGTACGACGCCCTACTGGGACCTCGCGTGGTGCGTCAGCGACCAGCACACGACCATCCTCTCGGAGGACCCGTGGAAACTACTGGTCGAAATCCCGCTCGACGACGAGGTGCTCTCGGTGTCGCTCGACGGCGACCTGAACGTCCTCGAACTGGAGCGGACCTGCGCGTCCGCGGCCGATGGCACGCAGGCAATCTCGGACTGAGCGGGACGGGGGCGCTCGAAAGCGGTACGACGCTGAACCTGCCGGTCGCCGTCATAGCCGCTCGGTTCGTAGCGGACGAGTTACTCCCCGACGATGGCGTCGTCGAGAACCAACTCGAAGAAACCGGCGAGCACGAGCAGTCCGACCAGAATCAGACTCTCTACCCGGTCGTACTGGAGCGGGTAGACGGTCAGCGCAAGCCAGAGAACGACACCGAATGCGAGAATTCCGACCGAGAGCCAGCGGTCCGCGTCGGAGTTCACAATCGAATCTCGACACGCATCCGACAAGTATCTTTACTTCATTTTTCGGCCAACCAGTCGGCGAACTTCGCCAGCGCCCGCCCGCGATGCGAAATCGCGTTCTTGCGCTCGGTGCTCATCTCGGCCATCGTCGTTCCTTCGTGTTCGAAGATGGGGTCGTAGCCGAACCCGCCGTCGCCGCGAGGTGCGACGATGCGGCCCGGCACCGCGCCGTCGAACGTCTCGGCCGTCTCGCCGTCGTAGTAGGCCACGATACAGCGGAAGTGCGCGCGGCGGTTCTCCTCCATCTCCACGAGGTTCCAAACGCGCTCGACGCCCACGGTGTCCTCGACGTACGAGGAGTACGGGCCGGGGAATCCGCCGAGCGCGTCCACGAACAGGCCTGCGTCGTCCACGACCACGGGGTCCTCGCCGCCGGTCTCCTCGAAGGCCTCCTTCGCTCCGGCGACCGCGATTTCCGCGAGGTCGTCGCTCTGGATTTCGGTGTAATCGTAGTCGACCTGCTCCACGTCGTCGGTGAGGTACTCGCGGGCCTCCTCGACTTTGCCCTCGTTGCTCGTCACGAATCTGATGGTCATGTGCGTGGGTCTCTCCGGTTGGTTTCCGGTCGGGTTGGCTGGCGGTTATAGGCGACGGTTTGGGAGTACGCGGTCACGGGCTACTGTGGAAGCCACTCGTGACTGTATCGCGACCGTACAGCACCGCGAAACGGAACGAGGAGACGTGACCGCCCGACGGAACGGGCCGGTCCGGAAATCGCAATCCCTTACCTCGTCCACCGACTTCCATCGAACATGAGCACGATTCGGGTCGCGTGGGGCACGGGGACGGGTCCCACCGAGATGTCCTCGTACGACGCCGCCCTCGCGGACGCCAACCTCCACAACTACAACCTCGTCGCGGTCTCGTCGGTCATCCCCGCCGACGCCGAGGTCGAGGCAGTAGGCACGGCCCCGGACCTCGGTCCCGCGGGCGAGCGCCTGACCGTCGTGGAGGCGTCTGCGACCCGCGCCGGACCCGGCCACGTCTCGGCCGCGCTCGGCTGGACGACGACTGAGGAGGGACCGGGCCTGTTCTACGAGGCCGCGGGCGAGACCGACCCCGAGGACGTGGCCGAGCGAGTCCGGTCCGGACTCGCGGCCGGGCGCGACCTGCGCGAGTGGACGTTCACCGACGAGCGCATCCATACCGCCAGCACCGACCCCGACGCCGGAATCTACGCCTCGGCGGTCGTGGTCGCGGTCTACGGCGAGAGCGAACCGATTTGCTGACGCCGATAGGAGTGCGCTCGATTACCGTGACATTCTTTCCCGAAGCCGAGAACTTTTATAACGTCCGGCACTTATCCATTGGCGTTAGATAAATGAACGGAAATACCCCCTACGCGGGCGTCCCCGGCAAGACGCAGGCAGGTCAGCGCGCGAACGCCGACGTTCCGGACCTCTCCCCCGAGCAGAAGCAGTCGCTTCGCGAGAGCATCACCGACATCGCGTCCCGGACCCGCGAGTTCCTCCCAGACGAGTACGTCGTCGGGTCGAAGGTCGCCGACGACGGCAACGGACCGCAGGCGCAGGTGTCCGTCCAACCGCCCGTCGGCCACCCGGTCAGTGCAGGATTCAGCCCCAGCATCGACGACTTCGACGGCAACGACCTCGACACTCACGAGGAAGGCGAAGTCGCTCGCGGCCTCGCGGCCAGCGCCGCCATGCAGGTCAAGCAGATGATGGGCGACAATATCACGCCGACCGCTCGGTAGCGACTCCGCCGCCGACCCGCCTACGTCGCCGACTCGCCGAATCTCCCCCGCGGACCGCGCCGCGTCGGTGGGTCACGGAAGAGGAGATGGCCGAGTGCGATCGCGGATAGCGTCGCACCTGCCGACACGCTAATCTGCGGCGAGACGCCGAACAGTTTTCCGACGAGCAGACCGAGTAGCAACGGAAGCGGCAGGACCGCGAGAGCGAGGTCGTAGTAGGTTACGTTCGGCACTCCGGCGTTACCACTGGGTAGTTGGATTTGCCCGAGCATGAAATCACCTTCCAATACGCCCATACGGTCGCGTCCGACTAAAAATTATTGTTCGGTGGTAGCCGATTCGGTGGGGGGCGGACCTGACGCTCGAGTGCCGAAAGACCGACTCGAACTGCTCAGTTCTCGATGACCGTGCCGCCAGCGCCGACCGCGACGTTCGGACTGCCGCGGACGACCGCCTTGAGGTTCTGGCCGGTGGGGGTAGCGTCCTGCTCCCACTCGCCAGCGGTCAGGTCGTAGACCTTGCCGCCGCCACCGACGGTGAAGCCGTCTCGGTCGTCGTCGGTGACCTCGACGTCGAGGAGACCCGCGTCGCCGAGGCTCTCGGGCGTCCAGTTCGCGCCGTCCCAGTGGAAGACCATGCCACCGCCGCCCGAGACCCACACGTCGTCGCAGGCGTCGCTGTCCACGCCGTAGAAGTTGACGTTGGCGTCGGCGATGCCGATGTTCTCGTAGGAGACGCCGTCGGTCGTCTCGAACACCTTCTGGTTGGTGTCCACGACGTGGCCCGACTTCGCGTCGTGGAAGTCGATGGCCGAGAGCCCGGCCCCGCTACCCGGAGTCACGTAGTCCCACGTCTGGGACGCGCCGTTCTCGAAGCTGTAGAAGATCTTGCCTGAGTCGCCCGCGACGTAGACGTTGGCCTCGTCGGCGGTACCCGTCACGGATACGTCGTTGAAGTTGTTGGTGCTTCCGGTGGGCTTCGAATGGTCGTAGAGTGTGCCCGTCTCGACGTCGTACTCACCGACAGAGCCGGACGCACCGACGAACCAGAGCCGCTTACCGTCGTCGGTCACGTCCGCCCCGTACAGCGAGTTACCGTTACCGCTGACGCCGCCGTCGAAGACCTTCTTCCAGCCTTCGCTCGTTCGCTCGATGGCGACGCCACCAGCGCCGGCGGCGTACGCGCCGTCGTTTGCGTACTCCACGTCGTAGAGGGTGTTTCCGGTGGGGGTCTCGGCGACCGTCCACCCTTCGGCGGCGGTCGCAGTCGCGGGGAGGGCGGCGGTTGCGACCGTCGCGGCCGATGCCTTCAGGAACCGTCGTCGCGTCGTATTGGGTTCGGTCATGACTCCAGTCGGTGGTGAGCGACGGTTGCCTCTTCAAAGCTGGAAGCCGTTTTCGGCCTTCGGACCGTTTAAAACCGCGTAAGAAACTCTGACACGCGGTAAATTTCCTTCTCACGGTATTGCTTCAATTCCACGTAGAAGGGAACTAAAGCGGAGGGATAAACAATGATGAATAAAGGACGATATTTATAAACTACTGCCGCAGATAGCGGTTCCCGCGTAGCTCACTTGCCCCAGAAGGGGTCGCGCTTGCGCTGTTTGTCGAGGTACATCTGGAGCGCCTCCAGTTCGTCCACCGGGATGTCGTCGGTGAGTTCCTGTTCGAGGATCTTGGCGTGCTTCTCGGGAATCTCTATCCAGAGTTCGTCGCCTTCCTCGATTTGGCGGCCGACCGTCGGGCCGTCGATGGCGACGCTCACGCGGTTCCCGCTCCGGGCCTCGTCCACGTCGTCGCCCTGCTCTTGAATCCCTTTGAGTTGGCCGACCCGCGTGGGGTCGTTGCCCTCGAACTTCACGACGTTGCTGTTCTTCTTGATGGTGCCCGAGAGGACCTCCACGCCCACCACCGCGGGGTCGTTCTGGCGGAAGGTGTGGTCCTGCAGGATTTGGAACCGGGCGGGTCGGGTGATGTTGTCGAGGACCGTCTCCTGCTGTGCGCGTTCGAGTTCCTCGACGTACTCCTCGTATTCTTCGATGAGCCGGTAGATGACGCCGCTCTCGAACAGTTTCACCTCACTGTCCTCGGCCTGTCGCTCGGCGTCGGCCAGCACGTCCACGTTGAACGCGAGGATGGTCTTGTGCTTGTCCTCGTTCGCGGTGGACGCCACGCTGATGTCGCGGGGAGCCACGTCGCCGACTTCGGCGCGCATGATTGGAATCTCGGCCTCGCCCATCGCGTTGGCGATGGCTTCCAGACTCCCGAGGGTGTCGGCTTTCACGACGACCCCCTGCTCCTGGGTCTGGACCTCGATTTCGGAGAGTTCGGCCCGGACCTCGGTGATGACTTCCTCGATGTCGCGGTCCCGGACCACCCGGACGGGCGCGCCCGCCATCGCTCTGTCGAGGTCTGGCGCGGCGATTTTGACCCCGGAGGCGGCCGCAATCTCCTCGACCTTCTCGAATCGGTCTTCGGTTCGAATCTCCGCGAGCGGTCGGGGTTTCAGGATAGCCCGCACGTCGGTCACGATGGGTTCGTCGAGGCCACCGACGACGATTGTCTCGTCCTCGCGGATAGTGCCGTCGTACAGCACCACGTCGAGAGTCGTCCCGAAGCCCTTCTCCTCTTTGACTTCGAGGACGGTGCCCGCACCCGGTCCCGTCACGTCGATGGCCATGTCCTCTTTCATGTACCGCTGGGCCAGTCCCATCAGGACGGTGAGCAGGTCGGGAACCCCTTCGCCGGTCTCGGCGCTGACGGGCACCACGCCGATGTTGCCGCGGAAGTCCTGGACGCGCCAGTACATGTCGGCCGAGAACCCCTCGTCGCTCAACTCGCCGATAATCTCGTAGAGTTGCTCGTCGAGCGCCGACTGGACGCGGTCGCTCTGGGCCTCCTTGGTCTGCTGGACCGGCGCGTCCTCGTTGGGCTTCCACCCCGGCACGGTGTCTATCTTGTTCGCGGCGACGACGAACGGGGTCTGGGACTGCTTGAGAATGTTGATGGCTTCGAGCGTCTGCGGCTGGAAGCCGTCGTTCACGTCCACGACGAGGATGGCGATGTCGGCCAGCGCGCCGCCGCGCGAGCGCAGCGTCGTGAACGAGTGGTGGCCCGGCGTGTCGATGAACAGCAGGCCCGGAAGGTCGAAGTCGCTCGGGTCGATGAGGCTCCCGGCGACTTTCGACACCACGTCGAGCGGAATCGCGGTCGCCCCGATGTGCTGGGTAATCGCGCCCGCTTCGCCCTCGATGACGGTCGAACCGCGGATTTTGTCTAAGAGACTGGTCTTGCCGTGGTCTACGTGTCCCAGTACTGCTACGATAGGGGTTCGCAGACCTTGTTCGTTGTCGCGTGCATCAGTGTCAGGCATAGGCTACCACCGGGGAAAGAAGGTTTCTTACTCAAGAGGTACTGCGCGTGGCATTTAACTCCATCGCCATGTTCTTGCGTCGATTTCGGGCGAAATTTTATGCCAGGCAAACGTATACCCGAACGCATGTCGGAGCGGTCGCCGTCGCGCTCTGGTTCGTCGCGTACGTCGGCGTCGTCTCGGTCACGGACTAGACAGATCTCGTCGCGTTAGCCGCACTCGCCACACCCAGCGGCGGTCTTCCTCGTCCTCGCCGGGGTTATCGTCGAGTCCGAGGTTCTGTTCGGTCTCAACCTCGCGGCGACCCTGTTGTTCGCGCCGCCGTGGTTCTTCCTCGTCCTCGTCGGTCTGGCGTACGTCGGGTGGCTGAACCGCCGCTAGCGCGGGGGAGACGGGCGTCTGAGGTCATCTCGTCCCGGCCGAGAGAAACGATATCATTTCCTTTGGACTGTTATACATTTCTTATACGTGGGTGTAGATATTCGTGCCGTCGGACGCCGACGGATACGAGACCGTCCGCGGTCCACCGACCGGCGTCCACTCACCGCGCTCCCCCTATCCTTTATGTAGGAGCGTTCAGTAACCCCCGGTATGTCGGAAATCCTCGCCGAAAACCTCTCGGGGAAGGCCGTCATGGGGTCAGACGGGACAGAACTCGGTATGTTATACAACATCACCATGGACCTCAAGACGGGTGAACTCGCCGACTTGCTCGTCGAACCGGACGAACAGTTGAACAGCGACACGGTGGAATTCGGCTCTGACGAACAGGGTCGGTTTCAGGTCCCCGTGCAACGAGTGCAGGCGGTAAAAGACTACATCGTCGTCCAGCGGTAAATGTACGTTCTAGACTCTTCAGCCTTCATCAACGAGTATCACACCAACGCGGATACGGCGACCATTCCGATGGTCCGCGAGGAATTAGAGGACGAGAGTGCCTACCGTTTCGACGCGATGGAAGGCTCCGGGATGCACATCCACATCCCGCAGGACGGTGCGGTCGAACGAGTTCGACGGGCCGCCGGGGAGACCGGCGACCTCGAGGAACTCTCGACGACCGACATCCGCCTCATCGCGGGCGCCTTCGAACTCGACGCGACGCTCGTCACCGACGACTACGCCATGCAGAACGTCGCCGAACACATGGATGTGAGCGTCGATATCATCGCTCAGGAAGGCATCTCCGAACAGCGCGACTGGCGGTTCCAGTGTCAGGGGTGTGGCCGGGAATTCGACGAGAACAAAGACCGATGCCCCATCTGTGGGAGCGAACTCACGCGCAAGAATCCCTCGAACGCCTGATTACCTCGAACACCTGATTTCACCGACTGCTCGACTCGCGCAGTCGCTCGGCGGACGACGTCGCCCGACGCGGGCCTACTCGTCGGACTGTATCTCTTCGAGACCGACCGCGACGAGTTGGTGGAGGACCTCTTGGGTCGTCAGGTCGTACTCGCGGGCCAGCGTCTCGATGCGCTTGGCGAGGTCCCGCTCGCACGTGAACGAATAGCGACGCTCCATGCAATTTTCGAAAGAAATTGAAGCTGTTAAATCTACGTCAGACGGAAAGCGGACGAGAGACTGACGCACAGCACACGCCCACCGACCCGCTCACGCTCGGCGACTCGAATCGCGCTGGTTCGTCTCCCTACACGCCGCCCGACATCTGGACGTACATCGCTGCGAAGATGATGGCGTCGAACGTGCCGTGAATCACCGCGGAGACCGTGACGTTGTCGGTTTTGAGATACGACGCGCCGAGGACGAGCGAGAGGAAGAAGATGACCACGAGCGTACTCAGTAGCCCGCCCAGGTCGGCCCCGCCCGCGTAGGCCGGGATGTGCGCCAGCGCGAACACGACGCTCCCGACCAGCACCGCTCCCCACTCGCCGAAGGTTCCGTACAGCGACTTCTGGATGATGTTCCGGTAGAGCAACTCCTCGCCGGGACCGATGATGAGCCACGAGGCCGGAATCAACAGCAACAGAACGTCGGCGTTGCCGCCGGATGCGGTCTGCTGGACGCTGTGTTCCGCGGTGCTTATGCCGAGTTGCGAGAAGACGACCGCGACGACCGCCTGTAACCCGAACAGCGCGACGACGCCGGCGACGATGTAGCCGACGTCGCGCGCGTCCGGCAGGCGGAAGTCGAGGTACGCCAGCGTCTTGTCGCTCATCTGGAAGTAGACGAGCGCGACGGTTCCAGTACCGAATCCGAGTGCGATCGCGCCGACGACGAGTTGCGACGCGGTGCCGGGTTCGCCGGGGAGGAACTCCGTGAGGAGACCGAGTAACACGCTCCCCCACGCCGCGATGGCGAACAGGCCCGCGAAACCGACCGTGAGGCTCCACGCTATCTCTTTGGCGGCCTGTCCGAGCGACTCCGGCAGACCCCTTCCGTCGCCGTACGCCGCGATGACGCCGCCGACACCGCCGACGAACGCGAGCGCCACGCCCCACGGCGAGTGGGTCGGTGTCTCGACGACGAGTCTGCTCCCGCCGGCGAGCGTGCCTGCGGTCGCGACGCCCACGTAGCCGACGACGCCGAAACTCGCCACGCCAGCGACGATCGACCCTGAACCGCGAGCGAGCAAATCGTGCCGTCGGAGGGCGAACGCGCCCACCGCCGCGGTGCCCAGAACCGCGAGGACGACGTTTTCGACCGGTCCGACTCCGACGGTCCCCCACGGGAACGCGGCCGCCGCGAGGGCGAACCCGGCCAACACGACGCCAACGCTCGCAGCAGAACGGTCTTCCATGCCTCGAACGAGGGGCGGCCGGGCTAAAGTCCCTGTGTTTGTGCGCGTAAAGGTCGGGGCCCGTCAGTCGGCCGACCGGTGTCAGTCCCGCCGAGCGAGCGCAAACCCGGCGACAAGTGCGAGACGGTCGGTTCCGGCGCTACTCCACCGTCAGCGTCGTCTTCTCGGCGACGGCGTCGGCCTCCTCGAAGTCGCCACCGCCGAGCAGACCGCGGGCCGCCTTCTTACCCCACTCGACCGCCGGTTGCGTGAACGTCTCCACGTCCGCGAGTTCGCCGTAGAGGACGCAGGCGGCCTCCATGCCGTAGAGGAGTTCGCCGAGGCTCCGCTCGTCCACGCGGTCGATTTCGACCCGGACGTTGGGCTGGCCCGCGGCGGCCAGACTGGCCTCGGTGGCCTCGAACTCGGCGTCCAGCAGTTCGCCGAGCGACGACCCGCCTAGGTAGGAGAGGCCGTCGAGGTCGGTCTCGGGAATCCGGCGGTCCGCTCGCTCCTCGGGGCGGACGAGCGTGACCATCTTGTCGCGCGGCCCGGCGCGGTAGAGTTGGAGTTGGGAGTGCTGGTCGGTCGCGCCGAGCGCGCGGGCGGGGGTCTGGCCCCGGCCGTCCTTCCCGAGGCTCTCGGCCCACAACTGGGCGAACCACTCCGCGAAGGTCTCGAGCGACTCGGCGTAGGGCATCATCGCGTTGACCGCCGCGCCGCGCTCTTCGAGGGCGTAGGAGACCGCGCCGTAGGCGTAGCCCGGCGAGTCGTACAGCGACCCCGCGAGGCGGTCGGCCTCGTCGCTCGCGCCCGCCAGAATCGCGTCGAGGTCGTGGCCCTGTATCGCGGCGCAGGCGAGCCCGACCGTCGAGAGGACCGAGAACCGGCCCGGAACGCCGTCTGGCACGGCGAGCGCGGGCAGATCCTCCTTCTCCGCGAGTCGCCGGAGGTTGCCTTGCTGGCCGGTCGTGACGAAGGTCCGGTCGGTCCAATCGACCCCGGCGTCTTCCATCGCCTCGCGCACGACGAGGAAGTTGGCAAGGGTCTCGGCGGTGGTTCCGGAACGCGAGACGACGTTGACTGCCGTCTCGGCGAGCGGCAGAGAGTCGAGCAGGTGCGTGACGTGTTCGGGGTCCACGTTGTCGAGGAAGTAGGCGTCGGTCTCGGAGGGCAGGCCGTTCGCGAGCGTGGCCGCCCCGAGCGCGCTCCCGCCGATACCGACGGTCAGGACCGCCTCGGCGTCGGCGAACGGTTCGACCGCGCGCCGAATCTCGTCGGGATCCGCGGTCTCGGGCAGGTTCAGCGCGGCGTAGCCGTGTTCGGCGTTCGCGCGGCCCCGCCGGATTCGCTCGTGGGCGTCGGCGACTCGCTCGTCGAGTTCGTCGAGTTCGGTGCTGGTGAGTCCGGGGTCGGCGACTTCCGAGAGTGCGTTGCCGAGGTCTACTCGCATGTGTTCGTATCGGCGACGGCGCGTAACTAAATGGTTGCTTCTCGGGCCGTAGATTTCGGCCAGTCCGATGTCAGCGGAGCGACCGAATGCTTCTTTCAGAAATATTTCTGTTTGGGAAACGTGTGGATGTGTTAGAGTAATAGATAAATTGCCACGTTGGTTCGGCTCGTATCGTGAGATGACGGGAGGGAGTTCTCATCTCTACCGCCGAGTGAGTCCGCCCTTCGCCGGACCCCGCGTACCGCACTCCTTTTCACCTCGCCTTCCCAACCTCCGGACGAGATGGGTGACGCCCAGACCGGAACCGAACCAGAGAGCCCCCAGAGCGAGCAGTCCCGGAGCGTCCTGCTCGGCGCGTTCCGCCGGGCGTTCACCGAAACCGACTCCCGACTCCTCCAGTCGTACGTCGCCGTGAGCTTCCTTCTCGGGTCTCTGCTCGCGATTCTACTCCTGCTCGCGCTCCCGGTCTGGGTGTTCAACACGGCAGGCGGGTCGGAGTTCGCAACCTTCTCGCGGGCGTTCCTCGTCGTCGGTGGGGTCCTCTTGCTGGTCGCGCTGATCGCGCCCGTAGTCTCGGCCGGGCGGCAGCACGCCCGCGGAACTGCGACCGTCCGCGCGGACGTGTCGCTCGCGCTCGCGGGCTATCTGTTCATCCTGTCGCTGTACGTCTCGCTTCTGATCTCCGCGCCGCCGGACCAGCGCGAGGCCCCGCCCGCGCTGGTCGCGCCCGTAGTGGACTTTCTCTACTCGCTCCCGCCGGTCTACGCCGTCGCACCGCCGCTACTCGCGGCCGCGCTCGTCGGTGTCGTCCATCGGTTCGTGAGATAGCGGCGCCCACGTGGGTAAACGCAACCGGGAAAAGCACGGCCTCCGTAGGTTGAGGCATGAGCGACTCCGACCCCAGCGAGAAGACGAGTACCTTCCTCGTCACGCACGCCGAGGGCAGTTCGGCAGTCCTGAAGGACGTCCACGACGGACAGGTCCACACCCTCTCGTCGAACCCCGGCGTCGAGGAGACCGACGCCGTGGAGGCGACGGTCGCGCCCGACCCGCCGATGAACCTCACCTGGTCGGTCGTGGAAGTCGACGAGCGCCGGAGCCTCACGACCGAGCGGAGCGAGGAACCCCCGACCGTGCAGGAACGCGAACTCGCAGACGAACAGGACGTGGGCGAAGTCGCCCGCGAAGAACGCGCCGGAGAGGGCGAGATTCACGTCCTCACGGTGCCACCTGAGGACACCGAGGACGCGGTGGCCGACGTGCTGGACGACGAGGCGACCCTCTCGCGGGCGGCCCGACTCGGCATCTCGCGTGTCGAGGTCCGTGCCGAGGATGGCGTCGTCAGCGTGCGATACATGCCGTAGCGAGGCCGTTTCCTCACCCGTAGCAGCGCCTTTTCCCTACACCTCGTTCGGCCCACTTTCGCTCTGGACCTGCCAACCGCCTTCGATTCCGCAGGCCTCCCGGACCGAGAACTCGACTTCGGTGTCCGGGCCGAACGTCTCCCCGCCGTCGATTCGTTCGACACGGAGGGGTACGTCCAAGGTACTGCCACAGCAACCGACGCCGACGAACTCCTCCCACACGTCGCCCTGCCGGACTCGGTCGGTCTTGGTCTTCCGGAGGTACGCCTTGAACGGGCTTCCCTCGACCTGAAACCGGCCCCAGTCGCTCAGGTCTTCGGGGTAGGAGACCACCACGCGGTCGGCGGGCGTGAGGTCTTCGTGTCGCTCACTCAGGTCCTCGTCGCTTCCGGTCGCCGTCTCGTCGGTATCTGTCCCCATATCTTCAACTACGCGCGCGAAGGGTTTGAGCCTTCTTCCCGTGGCTGTCACTCCGCTAGAATACGACTGTATAAGAACACTTATTCACGGCCGCACCCCACACCACCGCATATGGTAGCCTTCGAAGTGCCGGAGGTGGACTACACCCAGTACACCAACCGGCAGTTGGCGGCGATACCCCTCGCGGTTCTCGCCGTCGCACTGTTGGTCATCGTCGGGTGGTACGTCTTCACCGGCGCACCAGTACGACTCGGTATGGAGTTTACTGGCGGAACGGAGCTACGCGTTCAGACTTCGACACCGCCCTCCGAAATCTCTACGGCATTCGACTCGGAAGCGTCGGTCACACCAGTTCAAACGGCCGACAACACCTACATCGTGACGTTCCCGCCCGAAGCCGAAAACATCGGTCAACAGGCGAGAAACAACTTACAGCCAGTCGATGGCCAGTCGGAGTCCGACATGGTGAAGTCCGTGCAGGGCACCTCCGCGAGTTTCGGTGAATCGACCCAGCGACTCGCGCTGATGGGTATCGGACTCGCATTCGTCGGCATGAGCGTCCTCGTATTTCTGATGTTCCGGACGTTCGTCCCCTCCATTGCGGTGGTCATCTCGGCGTTCAGCGACATCGTGATTCCCGTCGCCCTGATGAACCTGCTCGGTATTCCGCTCTCGCTGGGGACGGTCGCTGCCCTGCTGATGCTCATCGGGTACTCGGTGGACTCCGACATCCTGCTGAACAACCACATCCTGCGCCGGTCGGGTGACTTCTACGAGTCGACCCACCGCGCGATGCGGACCGGCGTGACGATGACCGTCACGTCGCTGTCCGCGATGGCAGTGATGTCGGTGGTCGCCTACCTGTTCGGCATCGAACTGCTGGCGTCCATCGGAATCGTCCTCGTCCTCGGACTGGCGACCGACCTCATGAACACCTACATGCTCAATCTCAGCCTGCTTCGGTGGTACAAGTACGAGGGGGTGGCTCGATAGATGGACTTCCGCGACAACTGGCGAGTCATCCTGCTCGTCGTCTTCCTCGTGGTCAGCACGTTCGCGCTGTTCTCCCCCGGCGTCGGCGGTGACGGCGGCGGTGACGGCGCGGCGGTCGAGACGACCAGTGACGGTCCGACCAACCTCCAGTTCGGCCTCGAACTCTCGGGCGGGACTCGAATTCGCGCGCCCATCAACGGACTGACGGCCGAGGACGTGGACGTTCCGCGAGGCACTGGACCGGCGACCGTCGAGGGACGGGTCGCCGGTAATCTCTCCGGCGTGGACGCCTCCGACGTGACCGCGCGCCTCGCGTCCGCCCAGAACGAGACCACGACCGTCGAGGTGTTCGCCGACAACGTCACCGAAGACGAGTTCGAGCGCGCGCTCCAGCAGGCCGGCTACGACTACGAGACCGTCCGGTCGGGCGTCACCGAGCAGACCCGAAACACGGTCGTCCGCATCCTCCGCGACAAGATCTCGAAGGCCGGACTCTCCGGCGGCCGGGTCCAGCAGGTCGAAACCGCGGACGGCGAGAACTTCGTCGTCATCGAGATGCCCAACACCAACCGAACCGAAGTCGAGGACCTCGTGACCGAACGCGGGAAGGTCCAGGTCGTCGCCACGTTCCCGGCCCAGAACCAGAGCGGTAACGACACCAAGTACCGCCGGGAACCCCTGCTCTCGCAGGGCGACTTCAGTAGCATCGGGTCCGCGGAGGAGTCCCAGGGTATCGGTCCGAACGTCCCGGTGGTTCTGAACGACGAGGCGGCCCAGAACTTCTCGAACGCGATGCGGACGTTCGGCTTCGCCACGGAAGGCGTCGGCCAGTGTCGCTGGCGGACGAACCCCGAGGACCCCGGCTACTGCCTGTACACCGTCGTCGACGGTGAAGTCGTCTACGCGGCGAACATGGGCGAGCGACTCGCCCAGACCTTCCGCCAGGAGAAGTTCACGGAGAGCCCGAGTTTCGTCATGAGTACGACGAACATGTCCGAGGCCCGTGAACTCCAGATTCACCTGAACGCGGGTGCGCTTCCCGCCTCGCTCGACATGGAGCAGGGTACGTCTTACTTCCTCGCGCCGAGTCTGGCCGAGGAGTTCAAGCTCTACTCGCTCATCACGGGACTGGTCGCCGTGGCGGCGGTCAGTATCTCGGTCTTCCTCCGATACGGTGACCCGAGGGTCGCCGCCCCGATGCTGGTGACGGCGCTCTCCGAAGTCGTCATCCTGCTCGGGTTCGCCGCGGCCATCCAACTCCCGCTGGACCTCTCACACATCGCCGGGTTCATCGCGGTCATCGGGACCGGGGTGGACGACCTCATCATCATCGCCGACGAGGTGATGTCCGAAGGTGACGTGAACTCCTCACGGGTGTTCCAGAGTCGCTTCCGGAAGGCGTTCTGGGTCATCGGCGCGGCGGCCGCGACGACCATCATCGCCATGAGTCCGCTGGCGGTGCTCTCGCTCGGCGACCTGCAGGGCTTCGCCATCGTCACCATCCTCGGCGTCCTCATCGGCGTGCTGATTACGCGGCCCGCCTACGGTGACATCCTGCGGAGTCTGATGACCAGCAAGTAAGCGACCGACTCGTTCACTCCTCGATTTCTTCGACCGACGCTTCCCGTCTCGATACTCGCCGGGAAGGTTCCGCGGCGCGAACTCCCCGGAGAGCGATTGCCACTTCCGGAGCGACGCGACGACGAGGAGGACCGCGGCGGCGACTTCGAGAACACTCGGGACGGCGACGGCGAGCGGCGCTACCCCGACCGTGCTTCGAAGATGGTTTCCAGTTGTCAAACCCGTTCGGCCGGGGTTCGGGACTCGGCGTACCACGAAGGTAGTACCGGTCTCGACGGGCCGAACTACAGCATCTAGAACTCCCCGAGCCCCGACTGCTCGGCGTCTGCCAGCACGTCGTCGCAGGTGGACCAACTCCGGCGCGCGCAGTCGGGCAGACACCCCTGCTCGGCCACGAACGTCTCCAGAAACTCGCGGGTGTTCGGGTCGCTGGGATAGCCCGACCCGAGGTCACCGAGGTGGTGGCCGTACTCGTCGGCGTACCGCTCGGCGAGCGCGGCGACGTGGGCGTCGCGTTCGACCTTGGCGACGATGCTGGCCGCTCCGACGACCGCGTGGGTCTCGTCAGCGCCGTGTTCTGCAGTGAGATCGATCTCTTCCGAGATGCGGTCGGCGACCCGACGAGCGAAACGCTCCTCGCTAGTGTCCCCGGCGTCCACGACTCCTTCTGCATCGCTGTCCGCTGAGTCGACGACCGCCGAGAGCGCCTCGGCGTGGGCCGCCACGGTGAGCGTGTTCATGTCGGTCTCGCCGTCGATGCGTTCGACCGGAATCTCGGCCACGCCGACTGCGATTCCGTCGTGCTCGCGCAGTTCGGCCGCGATCTCCTCGCGGCGCTCGGGCGCGACGTTCTTCGAGTCGTCGATGCCCGGGGGGAGGTCCGTGGAGTCCGATACTCGGACCGCGGCGGCGAACATCGACCCCAGAACCGGTCCCTTCCCGGCCTCGTCTACTCCGAACACGCTCTCGAAATCCGCGTGTGAGTAATTGGCTCTTACGATGGCGTGGCTTGCGGCGATGCGGTTGGAGTGGGAACTCACTGCGACAGAAGTGAGAGAGCGTGACCGAGGGCCGGAGGTACGAAGAAGCGGCCAGCGCGGAACGAGGCACCAAAACAATTCCCTAACACGGTACATTATATGTTAGGCGAATATGTCTGTATCTGCGATCGAAGCGATTAGCCTCACTTATCAGAGGTGGTTCCGTGGTGGTCGGTATGACTCGGCGGCGAACGTACCCACCCGGAGAGTACGAATACTACCTGAAGCGAGAGACGAACGCTTCCCGAAACGTCGGTTTTCTCCCCCGAGTCGTCCGAGCGGATTACGAGTTTACCCGCGAACCGAAGACTGTCTACCCGCCCTCGGAACAGCGAGAGCGGTCTATCATCGAAAAGAAATACGGGCGAGACGTGGCGGACGAGATGCCGTGGGGGGCCGACGTGCCGACCGAGGAGAAGGTAGAGTGGATGGCCGAACACATACTGAGAGAGGAACACGTCTCGATGCGGTTCGCGGCCCCGGACGCGAATGCCACCACTCCACCGAGTCGCATTCCGGACGCTGTTATCGAGGCCGTCGGTCTCGACGCGAGTAGCAGTGATGGCGACGACTGGCAGACGGGCGCTCGCGCCTTCACCCAGAAGGGCGTGCCGGACCTGTTCGTCTGGCGAAACGTCTACGACTGGTTTTTCTTGGAGGTGAAATCTTGGACCGACGGTCTCAACGCGAATCAGAAGGACTGGTTCGGCGAGTACAACGAAACGCTCCCGGCATTCAGTATGGGTATCAAGTGGCCGGAAGTCGACTGACGAGTCCCTACCCACAGCCGAGACGCTGATACGCGCCGAACACCTACGATTCGCCGATGACGCTCTCGGTCGCCGTAGACGACAGGGAACCCGAGGGAGTGCGCCGGGCGGTCGAGGCCCACGACGACGTGGCCGCGGTCGAGGTGCGCAGACTCCCCGCCGCCGACATCGCTGTCGTCGGTCGGTCCGAGGACCTCGGCAGTCCGGTGGGTGCCGAGGACCTCGACGATTCCGAGGGCCGCGTCCTCGGCGGTGTCGGCATTGAGCGCAAGACGGTCTCGGACTACGTCAACTCCGCCATCGGCACGACGGGCACCGACCTCCGCGAGCAGGTCTCGAAGATGGGCGAGGTCTACGACCGGGCCTACGTCCTGCTGGAGGGCGACCTCTCGGACGTGGGCGCGCGCAGGCCCGGCCTGAGCAGCGCGGCGGTCCACGGCACGATGGCCTCGTTCGCGGCCCGCCACGAAACGCCCGTCATCCCCTGCTCGGACCGCCAGCGTCTGGTGGACGTGGCGATACGCCTGCTCCGCAAACACGGCGAGGAGCCGTCGGCCCGGCCACTGCCCGGCGGAACCGTGACGGGATACGACACGCCGACAACCAAGCGACTGTTCGGCTGTATCGAGGGCGTCGGCCCGCAGACCGCCGACGCGCTCTACGAGCGATTCCCCTCGGTCGATGCCCTGCTGTCGGCGACGCCGGAGGAGTTGCGCGAGGTCGAGGGCGTCGGGGAGAAACGGTCGGAGGAGATTTTCGAGACGCTCCGGGGTGGACGGGATTAGTCCGATTTTGATTACTAGTCTGATTTTGGTTTTGTGACGCGGTTGCAGATGTCGTGTTGTGGTCACGGAACGTCTGAAGAAGGCAAGAAGGTGACGAGAAGCTAGATAGCTACTCCTTGAGCAAAGGAGTCACCGCAACCGCACAGCACCGCGCCGCACCGCAACCGCGAAGGCCTCGTACCTCCCCAACCTCCTCACTCGCGCGGTTGGCGCGACCCAAACCACGGGTCGCGCCAGCGCGCACCGGGTCTGAGGGTGTCACCGAGCGGTCCACGCCCGAGTTACCCCTCGACTCACCTCGTATAGAAAACACTTTAGTTTCGATTCGAAATAGGTCAACCATCGTGGCTCGCTTCCCGAATCCGGTTCGGCTTCTCATCCTCACGGTCGGCCGGGCGCTCGCCCGGGCCGGTCTCGTCGACCCGGAGAGCGTCCGTCGGACCACGGACCTCGCGTGGCCCCGAATCGTCACCGGACTCGCGCGCATGTCGAAGAACGCGGTGGACGTGGCGATGGTCGGACTCGCGGTCGGACCGGTCGCAATCGCGGGCATCGGCTTCGCCAGTCCCTACTGGGGCATCGCCTTCTCGCTCGGCGGCGGCATCGCCGGCGGGACCATCGCACTGGTCTCCCAGCGCTTCGGCGCGGAGGCCTACGACGAACTCGAAGTGGCGGTCCGGGCCAGCGCGGCCGTCGTCCTCGCGATCTCGCTCCCCGTGGCGGCCGCCTTCTGGCTGTTCCCGGCCGAACTCGTCTCGGTCATGACCGACGACGCCCGCGCCATCGAACTCGGCGCGGAGTACCTCCGAATCCTCGCGGTCGGCGTCCCCTTCGCCGGTCTCAACCTCGTGGGAAGCCGCATCTACATCGGCGCGGACGACTCGTGGACGCCCATGCTCGTGCGAGGCGGCGGCGCGCTCTCGAACATCGTGTTCAGCGGCCTCCTCATCTTCGGTCTCGGCTTGGGCGTCACCGGGGCCGCGGTCGGCACCGTGCTGGCGAACGTCCTCGTCACCGCGGCGTTCGTCGGCGGACTCGTCGCCGGTCGGCTCCCGGGCGTCGGCGACCTCCCCGTGCAGGTGAACCCCTTCGGCACGTACCTCGACCGCGAGACCGTCGTGGACGTGGTCCGCATCGGTCTCCCGGTCGTCGGCCGGAACGGCGTCTGGACCGTCGCCAAGTTCCCCATGCTCGCCATCGTCGGCCTGTTCGGCCCGAGCGTCGTGGCCGCCTACGTCATCGCGCGGCGCATCTGGGGTCTGATGAACACGCCCGGTTGGGGTTTCGGACTGGCGTCGAGCAGCCTCGTCGGCCAAGAGCTCGGAGAGGGCGACGAGACGGAGGCCGAGGTGTACGCCCGCGACATCGTCGTCTTCTCGGTCGCCACCTACGTCGTCGCGGCGCTCCTCGTCGGCGCGTTCGCCGAGCCGATCGTCCGCCTGTTCGTCGGCGACTCCGGGGACGCCACGATTCCGGTCGCGGTGGCGCTGGTCTACGCGGCCTGCGTCGCGGTCGTCGGCCAGGGAGTCAAAGCCGGGACCGCCGGGCCGTTAGACGCCAGCGGCGACACCCGGTGGCCCTTCTACAGCCAAATCGTCGGGATGTTCGGGGCCGCCATCCCCATCGCGTATCTCGGAGCCACCACGTCGCTCGGACTGATGGGCCTGTACCTCTCATTCGTCGCCGAGACGACGATTCCGGCAGTCATCAACTACTACCGGTTCTCGACCGGCAAGTGGAAGGCCATCAGCAGGGAGTTCCGGCCGGGCACGCCCGCCGACGACTGAGGTCGGGACTCGCGGTCTGCGGACATCGACCGGCTACTCCTCCCACGGGTCGGACTGCTCGCGCTCGTGGAACTCACCACCGCCGCGCCAGACGAACCCGTAGACCACGGCTGCGGTCGCCGCGAGGTAGAACATGCCGACTCCCGCGACGATGGCCACCCCGGGAATACCGAGGACGCTGGCGGTCACGTACCACGGTTGGTCCGGCTGAAACACCGTGATTCGGGCGAGCCACGCCGCCAACAGCACGAGCAACAGCGGGTAGTAGATGCGCCGGAGTCGCCGCGAGAGCGCCGTGAACGGACGGGTCTTCACCGCCGGGTCCCGGAGGTCGTCGCTGATGAGGCGACGCCACTTATCGTGCGAGAGTTCGGTTTCGGGGTCGAACAGTTCGGCGAACAGGTTCTGCTCCAGCAGGCGAACGCGCTCGCGCCACACGTCGTAGGCCCGGTAACGCCTGGTCTCGACCACGAGGAACACCACCAGCGCACCCATCCCGATGAGCAGGATGTAGTGGGGATTGCCCGGACTGGAGAAGACCCACGTCAACAGCGCGGCGATGATTGTGACCGCCCAGTAGGAGGTCTGGTCGAGGCGACTCCGCCACGAAGTCACGCGGTCCATCTGACCGCGGTAGAAGTGCCCCAACAGCGAGATGGCGTCCGACGGATCCTCCGCGAACTCCCCGCCGAGATTCTCGTCGGGCGTTCGGTCCTCCGAACTCTCGTCGGGCGTCCGGTCCTCCGAACCCTCGTCGGACGCTCGGCCCTCCGAACCCTCCTCGGTCGAGTCGCTCGGACCCCCCATATCCCGGTGCTACGTTTCTCCGTGACCTACGGTTTGTGGCAGGTGCCGACGACCTACGCCGACTCCTTCAGATACTCGGGGTCGTCGAACGCCTCGTCCTCGCCCTCCACGGCCACCACGTCGAGGGCCGTGACCTCCGCGCCGACGCCCAGCAGGCCCGCGAGGCTCGGGGTAGTCCGACCCTCGTCGCCCGAGACGAGTTCCTTGACGTAGAGGCCGCCTTCGCCGTGGACTTCGAGTTCGGCGTGGCGTTCGTCTTCGAGGTGCCCCTCGACGTCGTAGACGGTCCGGGTCCGGGTGATGGACGCCCGGCGGTGGTCCACGCGCTGGGGCGTGTCCTGCTCGACCGTGGTGCCCCGGAGTTCCTCGACGGCCTCTTCGAGGGCCTGTTCGGACACGTCCGCGTCGAACTCGACGTCCATCCGGTAGGTCTTGCTGGCGTCGAGTTCCTTGACGCGCTCGACCATCCCGTGGGTCGCCAGCGTGAGGTCGGTGACTTCGGCCTTGCCGTCGGCGAACTCGTTGATTTCGGCCTCCAGCGCGTCGGTGTCCACGTTCCGGCGTTGGGGACGCTTGACCTCGATGACGAAGGGTCGGCCGGTGTCGAGCATCAGCGCGTCCACGTCTTCGCGGCCCGCGCCGTGGAAGAGCGCCTCCTCGCCGTCCATCGCGTCGAGGACCGGCGGAGTGGTCAACTGCTCGACGCTCTCGTCGTAGAGGTAGCCCGACCCGCCGCAGTGGTCGCACGGCTCCTCGCCGCCGCCCGCTGCGAGCTGTTTGCCCGAGCCACCGCACTCCCGGCAGGGCCACTCGGTCTGGGGAATGTCGCGTTCGAGCTTCCTGTACCGGCCGTAGACGAACGCCGAGTTGATCTGGACCTCGACCGCGTGGTCGGAGATGGCTCCGTCGTCGCTCGCCCGCGGGGCGGCCTCGACGTTGAGCAGGGCCAGCACGTCGGGGCGCTCGAAGTCCACCTCCGTCTCGGTGAGTTGGCCGACGCGCTTGCCGACCTCGCGGTTGAACTCGGACTTGAACGACTCGCCCGCGTCGTCGGGCAGGTCGGCCGACTCGCGGAGCAGGGCTTCGTTCTCCTCGATGAGCGGCGGGGTTCGGGTCCCGACCTGATAGGTGTCGAAGTTCCACCCCTCCAGCGAGTCGGCGACCTTCTCGGCCCACTCGTCGAATCGCTGGCTCTCGTCCTCGCAGACCCAGCACACTTCGTCTTCGGGTTCGTACGGTTCGTCGTCCTCCAGCGCGGCCGCGATTCGGAGCGACCGACCGCGCTCGGCGTTGGTCAGCCCGAAACTCCGGTCGGCGAAGCATCGGCCCAGACAGGCGTCACAGACCGGGCCGTTCTCGGCGACTCGGCGGGCGTCTTCGAGGATGGTCATGTTGGAAGAGTGGCGATGCGGCGGTTTACCGGTTTCTCATTCGGCGCAGGACGGTTAGGCTTTTGACCCCGCCGCAACCCCTCTCGGCCTGCTCTCCGGTCGCCCTGCCGTGCGAACCGTCTTCCACGTTTCGACGCGCGACTCGTTTCGACGCAGGGCCCGACTTTCACCCCCCGGGGCGTGCTGGCGTCATCGCGCCGACGGCGCGATTGCTCGGAAGACGCGGGTCGTCTTCCGGTGTCGTCGGGAACGGACGTGACCGACTGCTCGGCGGACGTTGTTCGTCCTCCGGTGGACGAGTAGCGCAGGCGGTTGGGGAGGTGTGAGGCTGTGGTGCTGTGCTGTCCTCGTAGGCCCGAGAAGTAGCTAACTACTGCCCTCCGTCGTTTCCCTTCGAGCGAGACGGACGAGACGAAACGAGAAACGGTCCCGACACGACGACCCCTACGAATTTGAGGGCGGAAGTCGTGGACGACCTATGGCCTACCGCGCTAACTACGCCCTGGTGAACGTGGGTGCCTACCTCGGTCCGGACGAAGAGGCGCTGGACGTGCCGTGGGCGGAGTACGTCGGCGACGCCACGCCCGAGTTCGAGTTCACAGTTCCGACCGACCGACCGAGCGACCCTTACGTCGGCTTGCAGGCGTTTCGCGTCGATTCGTACGGCCACGAACTCCGGATAAACGGCGAGTCGCTCGGCGGGTTCGACGTGCCGCCCACCGACGGGTGGCAGTATTGGGAGGACGCGATTACCGACGCCGGTCTGAACGAGGGGACGAACACGCTTCGAATCCGGCGCGACGAGACCACCGACGACAGTTTCGCGGTGAACAACGTCACGATTCACTGGCGCGAACCCGTCGAGTAGGCCGACGCCGTCGCTTCGAAGACGGCTGTCGTTCGTCTGCTCGGGAGTTCGAGAAGTAGTAATCGCCCCCTCGTTCGTCGATTCGAGCAACTGCTCTTCTCCGGCCGTCCTCCGAAAGCACGGTCCGACACTCCACGGAATCGCTCCCCGACGCCCTCGGACCGTCCGGTCCGCCCAGCGCCAGCGACCATCTCCCCGTTCACTAAACCCAGTTCTGCACTCCCGATACAAATATCCACGTTGCTCAAACGAGTAGATATATATACTTCGACCCCGAAAATCCGTCCAACCATGCGAAAACACGCTAGTTGGCTGACCCAGACCGACGAGCGAGTCCTCGAATTCATCCGCGAACACGGCAACCATCCGCCGACCGCGATTCGGAACCGTCTCGCCGACATCGGCGACGACCTCGACTACTCGGCCAACCACGTCGGCATGCGCTGCCGCGAACTCGACGACTACGGCATGCTGGAGAACCTCGGCGGTGGCACCTACGCGATTACCGAGCAGGGCGAGCGATTCCTCGACGGCGAGTACGACGCTGGCGACATCGAAAGCCGCGACTAGAGATTCGAATTTCGTTTTTTGCAACTGTCCGGTAGTCGTGATTCCGTTGACGTGGGTAGTTGGTCGCCACGCATCGTCTGAAAACTCGACGTAGCAGACGCAGTGTCGTCCTCGAAAGTCCCTGTCCGCTCGCTACGTATTTGAGTAACCGACAGCGACGACGGAACGATCAGAGAGAAGACTGAGTAGAAAGCCCCCGCCCGGTCGCGGTCGCTGACCGACATATCCGACGGACGTAGTTGCGTCGGATAGAGGTCGGTCAGACGACCACGGGCCTTCGGCCCGCGACCGGGCGGCCCCTTTATCTTCCCACGGCGATTTGTCGAGGCGGGCGTTTGTCGGTGGTTTGGTCAATCGAGTGCATCGTCCGTGGTGACTGTTCAGTCGGGCGCGTCCGCGGCGGTTGGTCGGCCGGGCGCTCGCATCGCCAGACCTCGTAGGAATCTGTCGGGAGTGGGACGAATCGGAGTCCGCGTTCTCGGCGGCGGTCAACTCAGCAGGTAGCCCCACAGCGCCGCCGCGAACAGCGCCGCGGCGAACAGGCCAAGCAAAAGTACGTCGTCGCTTACGCCGCTGAGACCGCCGATTTCCCCCGAATCGCTCGCTCGACGTTCCCCGGCGGATTCGCCGTCGCGGCCGGCGGTTCCATCGTCGTCCGCGTCGTCGCTCGCGCCGGACTGGGTCCCGTCGTCGGCTTGGGCCATCACGTCTTCCGACTCGATAGCGCCGGGTTCGACGCCGACCGCGAACACCGAGAACCCCGGCGAGACGGCCTCGAAGCGGTAGAACCCGCCCTTCGTTTCCACGAGGTTCGCCGCCAGCGTCTGCCACTCGCCGTCGTGATAGCGATAGAGTCGAACCGCGTCGGGAGAGACGCCCGCCGCGTCGAGCGTCTCGACCGCGACGCGGAATCCGAATCGAGCGGACCCGATTTCGGCGTCGGTGAGGTTGCGCTCCGTGACTTCGAGATACGACAGCACCGCCCCCGCTTTCGGCTCCGGCGTCCCCTCGAGCCGGTCCGCGGACGCCGACATCGCCAGCGAGAAGTTCGATACGCCGGCCGAGACGACCGACACCGCCTCGAACGCCGAGCGATTTCCGCCGAACTCGTCGGGGAGGAGAACCTGGGCCGGGTCGTCGGCGGTGGCGTTCTCGACTGCCGCGACCACCCGGTCGCCCTCGTCGCCGACGCGCTCGACGGTCACCGTCGGCGACTCCGGTCGGTTCGCAGTCGTGGTGCGGTCGTCGTCCGCGTCATCGCTCGCCGACTCGCCCGTCGCTATGGCCCCGCCGGTTTGGCCGCCCGCGGCACCGGTCGCGCCGCCACCGCCACCCGCAGCACCGCCACTCGCCGCACTGACGCCTGTACTACCTCCGGCACCACCCGAACTACCCGCACCGCCGCCGGACTCCGAATCGTTCGTGGGCGCGACGGTCACGTTCTCGACGACTTCGCGGCCAGCGGCGTCCACGAGCGTCACGTCGTACTCGCCCGCGTCGTCGAACTCGTGGGTCGCGCTCGCGTCCGTCACGTTCTCGTCGTCGGGCACCGCGTCGGCGATTCCGTCGCCGTCGAAGTCCCATCGATACTCGCCGGTCCGGTTCGCTCGGAACGTGACCGGTTCGCCGACGGTCGGGGTTTCGGGAGCGTGCGAGACGTTCGGGCTGGCGCTTGGGACGACCGTCACGGCCACCGAGTCGGTGTCGTTCGCGCCGTGGTCGTCGGTGGCGGTCAGGTCGAACTGGAGCGTCCGCGTCCGGTTCACGTCGGGCGCGGTGAAACCCGGTGTGACCGCAGACTCGTCCGAGAGGTTAACCTTCGGTCCCGCGGTCCGGTTCCACTCGAAGGTGAAGTTGTCGTGCAGGTCGGTCGTGTAGCGGCCGTCGAGCGTGACCTCGGTCCCGGCGACCACCGACTGGTTCGACCCGGCGTTGGCCTCCGGCGGTTCGTTCGCTACCTCGACGGTCCGCGTCTCCCGGTCGGTCCGGCCCTGTTCGTCGGTCACGGTCAGCGTCACGCCGTAGGGTCCGCTGTCGGGGAACTCCCGTTCGATGTCCCGACCGCCGAGGACGACCGAGTGGGTCGGATACCGAATCTCCCACTCGTACTCCGTGTCGTTGCCGACCGCATCGGTCGAAGTCGCTTCGAACGCGACGGTCTCCCCGATAGCCGGAGAGGGGTTCGAGACGGTGAAGTTCGCGGTCGGTCGCGATTCCATCGCGACGACTCGTCTGGTCGCGTTCGCCCGGTTCCCGGCCTCGTCTACGACGACCACCGTCGCGTCGTAGGTTCCGTTCTCGGCGTACTCGTGGACGACGGTCGAGTCGTCGGTGGTCTCTTCGGTCGTCCCGTCGTCGAAGTCCCAGCGGTACTCGGCGATACCGGTCTCGTCGTCGGACGCTCCGGTCGCGTCGAACTCGACGCGCTCGTTCACCGTGACGTTCGTCGCGTTGGCGTCGAGGACCGCCTCCGGGTCGCGTTGGTCCACGACGCTGACGTCGACGGTCGTCCGGTTCACGTTGCCCGCGTAGTCTTCCACCGTGAGCGTCACCTCGTAGTCCCCGCGCCCGGTGAAGCGATAGCCGATCGACGCTCTGTCTTCGGTGGCGTTCGGGAACTCCCACGTCGTCGCCGCGATGCCCGAGGCGTCGGTCGAGTCGCTCGCGTCGAACTGCACCAGTTCCGAGACGTTCGCGGTTCGCGTGCTCACCTCGTAGTCGAGCGTCGGTCGGTCGGTGTCGTTCAGGGGCAGAACCACTCGCTCGTCGGTCGCGCTCGCCATCGACAGCGAGACCTCGCAGTCCGACAGCGAGGCGTTCGGCGCTTCGACCGCCACGGTGACGTTTCCGGCGAGTTCGACGCCGGTTCGTCCGTCGACCGTCAGTCGGCCCTGCTCGTCGGTCTCCCCCGCGAGCGTGGCGTTCGCACCGCCGCGCGCGTGAGTCAGTCGGACCGTCGCGTTCTCCACCGCGGTCTCGTTCTGGGCGACGACCGTGACGTTCAGCCTCGACGCCGCCGGGAGCGAGACGTTCCGGGTCTGGTCGGTCGAGGCGTTCACCCGACCGACGGCGTAGACTGCGGGTCGGCCGTCCCCGGCGCTCTCGCTCGCGTTCGTCTGCCGGTAGGTCAGGTCGTAGCTCCGGTTCTCCTCGCCGCGCAGGACGTACCGCCCTCGCTCGTCGGTTCGGTTCCGGTCGGCCGACCCGAGTCGAACGGTACCGTCGCCCACCGGGTCGCCGTCGGCGTCTTCGACCCGCCCGCGTATCGTGACCGACTCGTCGTTGGCGGCGGTCGTGGTCGTGCCATCGTCGGTCGTGGCCGTACCATCATCGGCGACGGTCGTGGGTTCGTCGTTGGCGACGGACGTTTCGCCCGCGGTACCCGCGGCCGCGACGACCGAAGCGCGGTCGCCGGGACCGACGGCCGCGGTGGTCGATACCGGTACGAGGACGCTCGCCACGAGGAGAACGGCCGCCAGGACTGCGATTGTCGGGCGAGCGCCGCCGATATCGGAGACGCTGAGGGGTGTTTGCTCGCGTGCCATGTGTGCGTGCCATGCCGACCGGAACGGTCGTTGTCTGTTGCTTTCCCCAGCACCTTATTAAAATACTGGAACTCAACTTGAAAGTTAAAATTCTAGTTAATCTTGCGTATCCGTCGGCCGACCCGCCGCGACGGATTTCCGCGTCGTTTTTACCGTGCGCCTTCCCCAATCGACTATGAACCGGTCTGCGCTCGTCGCCGTCGCCGCCGGAGCGTTACAGGGCGTCTTCGAGTGGTTGCCAATCTCCAGCGAGGGCAACATCACCGTCTTCCTGACCGCGCTCGGGTCGTCGCCCGAGGCCGCGGTCCAGTTCTCGCTGTTCCTCCACGCCGGAACCGCGCTCTCGGCGACCGTCTACTACCGCGACGAGTTGGGCGACGTGCTGGCCGCGCTCCCCGACTGGCGGCCGGGCGAGGCGTTCGCTGACGACGGGAATCGCGCGACCCTCTCGTTTCTGGGCGTCGCCACGCTGGCGTCCGGAATCGTCGGCATCGCGGCCTACGCCACGCTGGAGACGGTCGTCTCGGCGCTGACGGGCGGCGCGTTCGTCGCGCTGGTCGGCGTCCTGCTCGTGCTGACGGGCGTCCTCCAGCGGGTCGCCGACGACTTCGAGTCGGGCGGGCGGGCGTCTTCGGTCCTCCCCGCCGCCTTCGAGTTCGGCGGTAGAGAGTCGCCGGACCTCACCGACGCCGTGCTGGTCGGCGCGTTGCAGGGCCTCGCCATCCTACCGGGCGTCTCCCGGTCTGGCACCACGGCGTCGGCACTCCTCTTCCGAGGCCACGACGGGCCGTCGTCGTTCCGCCTCTCGTTCCTGCTGTCGATTCCGGCCGCGCTCGGTGCCGGGGTCCTCGTCCTCTTGGACACGGGCGTCCCGGGAGTCGCGCCCGTCGAGGCCGTCCTGGCGCTCGTGACCGCCGCGGTCATCGGCTACCTGACCATCGACGCGCTGATGCGCGTGGTCGAGCGGGTTCCGTTCTGGGGCGTCTGCGTCGGTCTGGGCGCGCTGGCGATTCTGGGCGGCGCGGCGCTGTTGGCGTGAGCGTCCCGATTCGAGTGGCGGGACGAACGTCGAATCGAATCGTTGTCGACCGTGCTCCGGAGGTTCGGTCAGGATGGGGGTCCGAGAGTTCGGAATCGCGTGTAGAGGATAGCCGTCGAAACCGCCGTCTCGGTCGTCGACCAACCGGTGATTCCGACCCGACCAGTCGAGTGGAATACTCTCGTTTACAGTCTAGTTTACCGGTCTGACGCGGCGAACTGCCTTCGGGCCACCTCCGAGCCACTCGGCCTGCGCTTCTTCTCGAACGCCGCGACGGAGAACCGGGTTTTGCACCCGTTTCCGGCATAATTCAATTCCGTCGTGCGGTGTTTGGTATCTCATACCAAAGATATATACATAAATCGATAGAATAGCATTGAGGGGGAGAGTACACATGTCAAACGACACGAATCGAGGGGCGGCGAACGGTGTTACACGAGTACGACGGCGGACCCTGCTCCGGGCCGCGGGAGCGGTCGGCCTCGCCGGGAGCATCGCGGGGTACGCGGGCGACGCGAGCGCGGCACGACAGGAGGGCGAACTGGAACTCGTCCACTGGTGGACCGCCGGCGGCGAACAGGAGGCCCTCCAGGCGCTCATCGAGGGGTTCCAGGAACAGAATCCTGACATCGAGGTCGTGAACAACCCCGCGCCGGGCGGAGCGGGGAGCGCGCTCGACACGGTCATCAAGAACCGGATCCTGAACCAGGACCCACCCAGCACGTTCCAGATCTGGCCGGGACAGTCGCTCAACGAGTTCATCGAGGGCGACGTCCTCAGAGATATCGGCGACAGCGTCTGGACCGACGAGATGCGCGAGGCCTACCTCGACGACGTCCAAGAACTCGCCAGACCGCAGGGGAACTTCGTGTCGGTCCCGCTCAACATCCACCGACTCAACAACCTCTTCTTCAACACGCAGGTCCTCGAGGACGCCGGGGTCGACCTCTCGAACGTCGATTCGCCGAGCGCGCTGTTGGAGGCGATGGAGACCGTCGATTCGGAGACCGACGCCGTGCCGATGGCCCAGCAGACGCAGTCGCCGTGGTCGACGCTCCAACTCTGGGAGGACGTCCTGGTCGGTGAGGCTGGCGTGGACGTGTATCGCGACGTCCTCGACGGAAACGTGGGGGACCACGAGGACGCAGTCCGGAGTTCGCTCGACCTCGTCACCCAGTACAAGGACCTGTTCAACCAGGACGCCGGGTCGATCACGTGGGACCAGGCCAACGCGAAGGTGATCCAGGGCGACGCGGCCATGATACATCAGGGCGACTGGGCCGCCGGCCAGTACAAGGCCACCGAGGACTTCGAGTTCGAGAGTGACTGGGACGCCGTCCCGTTCCCGGGGACGACGGGCATCTACCACATCGTGAGCGACTCGTTCACATTCCCGAAGCCAAACCCCTCGCCGGACGCGACGACGAAGTGGCTCCAGTGGGTCGGCAGCGTCGAGGGCCAGGAGACCTTCAACCCGATCAAGGGGTCGATTCCGCCCCGGACCGACGTACCGACCGACGACTTCGGGCCGTTCCTCACCCGTCAGTTCGAGGACTTCAGCGGTTCCGACAGCCAGCCCCCGACCATCGCGCACGGGACGGGGGTCGTTCCCGAGGTCAAGAGCAACATCGATGGAGTGTTCGCTAGCTTCATCGAGAACTGGAACGTCGATCGAGCGTTCAACGGCCTCTCGAACGCGTTCGACGTCCAATAGCCCGAGCGCGGTCGTCTAACCGCCTCCTACACGTTTCATGCGAGAACTCATCCGTCGCATCCGGGCCGCCAGCCGCCGTCGCACCGCCGGGTGGGGAGACGGCGACGACGACGCGACCGCTCGAACCGACGGCGGCGAGACCCGGGAACTGCCGCGGACAGCGGTCGGGCCGCGGATTCGGTCGCTGCGGGACAGCGAGTTCGTCCGGTCGCTCCCGTTCTGGCTGCTACCGGGGCTGTACATGGGGCTGTTCGTCTACGGGGCCATCGGGTGGAACGTCGTCATCTCGCTGACCGACTGGTCGGGGTTCGGGACTCCCTCGTACGCCAATCTGGACCTCTCGACCTACAGCCGGATGCTCTCGGACCCGAACTTCTGGACGGCGACCCGCAACACGGTCGTCCTACTTTTGGTGTTCACCGGGCTCTCGCTGGTGGTCGGACTCGTGTTAGCGATCCTGATAGATCGGGGCGTGCGGTTCGAGAACACCTTCCGGACGATCTACCTGCTGCCGATGAGCCTCTCGTTCGTCGTCACGGCCATCTTCTGGGCGTGGATGTACAACTTCGAGATCGGGCTGGTCAACGAACTGCTCCGCGCCGCCGGGCTGAACTTCCTGACCCAGCAGTGGATCAGCGACCCGCGATTCAAACTGCTCGCCGTCATCTTCGCGCTGATGTGGCAGTTCAGCGGCTACTGCATGGTGGTGTATCTCGCCGGTCTCCGGGCGATTCCCACCGACCTCTACGAGGCCGCGAAGGTGGACGGCGCGAGCACCGCCCGGATGTACTGGCGGGTCATCCTGCCCCAACTGCGAGCCTCGACGACCAGCGCCGCGGTGGTGTTGATGGTGTTCGCGCTGAAGGCCTTCGACTTCCTGTTCGTGCTGTTCGGGACCAACCCCGGCCCGTCAGCCGACATCCTGGCGATGATGATGTTCCGGCAGGCGTTCACCGTCACCAACTGGGCCTACGGCGCGGCGATCGCGACGATCCTGTTCGTGCTGGCGCTCGGCGTCATCTCCCCGTACCTCTACCTCCAGTACAAGCGAGGTGAACTGTAATCGTGAGCTCACGTTCCGAAGACGACTCGGCGTTCCCGTTCCCGTCGGCGAACCGCATCGCGCTGTACGCCGCCCTCGTCGTGATGGCGGCGTTCTACCTCGGGCCGCTCGAGAGCGGCCTGATGACGGCGCTCAAGTCTCAGGAGGCCTTCTACGAGACGAGCCCGTTCGTCCCGCCGTTCGGGGGTGCGGTCACGTTCCGGCCGTGGATTGAGGCGTTCGGCCAACTCGAGCACGCGCTGGTCAACAGCCTGCTGTTCACGGTGCCGGCGACCCTCCTGTCGGCGGTCATCGGCAGTCTCGCGGCCTACGGGCTGACCGGGGTGAACTGGCGGGGGCAGGTCGCGGTGCTGCTGCTGTTCGTCGCGGGCATCTTCATCCCCTACCAGTCGGTGCTCGTCCCGCTGACCCGGTTCTGGACGATCGTGGACGTCTCGGAGCTGCTCGCGGCGATTCCGCCGCTGGCGGAGCGCCCAGGCATCATAGAGCTGATCTTCACGCACACCGCCTACGGCATCCCCATCACGACGCTGCTGTTCCGGGCGCACTACAAGTCGCTGAGCGAGTCGATGCTGGAGGCCGCCCGGCTCGACGGGGCGAGCGTCTCGCGCATCTACCTGCGCATCGTCCTGCCGCTGTCGGTGCCGATGTTCATCGTCGCGCTCATATACCAGTTCACGAACATCTGGAACGACCTGCTATTCGCGCTGGTGCTCGTCTCGAACCCGGGCAACGAGGCGGTGACGATCGCGCTGAGCAAGCTCAAGGGGTCGATGGTCCAGCAGTTCAACCTCCAGATGGCGGGCGCGTTCATCACCGCGTTCCCCACGCTGGTGGTGTACATCCTCTTCGGCGAGCAGTTCGCCGAAGGGGTCGAGGGAGGCGGGACCTGAATGGCGTCGCTCGAACTCGACGGCGTGACAAAGACCTTCCGCGACGACGGCGACCGCATCGTCGCCGTCGACGACTTCTCGCTCGACATCGCCGACGGGGAGTTTCTGGTGCTGGTCGGGCCCTCGGGGTGTGGCAAGTCCACGACCCTCCGGATCGTCGCGGGACTGGAATCCGCCACGGCGGGCGACGTGCGACTCGACGGGGAGTCCATCGCCGATCGACGACCGCAGGACAGGGACGTCGCGATGGTGTTCCAGGACTACGCGCTGTACCCCCACATGACCGTCCGGGGCAACATGCGGTTCGGGCTGGAGGAGTCGACCGGCATGTCCGACGCCGAGATAGACGACCGGGTTGAGGAGGCCGCCGCGCTGATGGACATCACCGAACTGCTCGAGCGCAAGCCCGCGGAGCTGTCGGGCGGCCAGCAACAGCGGGTCGCCCTCGGCCGGGCCATCGTCCGGGATCCCGCGGCGTTCCTGATGGACGAACCGCTGGCGAACCTCGACGCCAAACTCCGGGCCCAGATGCGGACCGAACTCCAGCGCCTCCAGGAGGACCTCGACGCGACGACGATGTACGTCACTCACGACCAGACCGAGGCGATGACCATGGGCGACCGCATCGCCATCCTGAACGACGGGAAACTCCAGCAGGTCGGCACGCCCCTTGAGTGCTACCACGAACCGGCGAATCTCTTCGTCGCGGGGTTCATCGGCGAGCCATCGATGAACTTCTTCGAGCTCTCGCTCGGGGACGAAGGGCTCACGAGCGAGGCGTTCACCTACCCGCTCTCCGAGGAGACGCGGGCCGCCGTCGCGGGCGCGGACCGCGTCGTGCTGGGCGTCCGACCGGAGGACGTCGACCTCGTCCCCGAGCGAACCGACGCCCACGACTACGAGGTCGTGGTGGACGTGGTCGAACCGATGGGCGACCGCCAGAACGTCTATCTCACGTTCGAGCCCGACGCCGACGAGCCCGAGACGTTCGTCGCCGCGGTCGGGGGGATGGCGTCGGTCCGGGCGGGCGACCGCGTCGTCGCACGGCTCCCGGAGGAGGCGATCCACCTCTTCGACGCCAGCGACGGTACTGTGCTGCGCAATCGCTCGCTCGACGCGGTCGAAGAGACCGAACTGCGCACCGAACCCGAGTGATGTTCCGAGACGCGCTCCGGTATCCGTTCAGAACCGACGGCGACCGGTCGGCGCTCGACGTGGTGCTGATCGGCGGCGGACTCCACCTGCTGGCGGCCTTCGTCCCGGTCGTACCGCTGGTTCCGGTCGCGGGCTATCTGGTGCGGGTGCTCGATCACGCCGCCCGAACCGACCGGCCCACGTTCCGGGACGACGCCAGCCCGCCGTCGTTCGGCGGTGTGAGAAGCCTGTTCGCGGACGGCCTCGCGGCCGCGGCCATCGTCGTCGCGTACCTGTCGGTGCCGCTGGTGGTCCTGGTCGTGACGGCTCGCGGGGTCGGTCTCGCGGCGGTCGGAGCGGGCGGGCCGAACCCCGCCGTCGGCGTCGGCTTCCTCGCGGGCTCGACGGTGACGATTCTGCTGGCGCTGGCGTTCGCGTACCCCCTGCCGGCCGCGCTGACCGCGTACGCCCGCACCCGGTCGCTCCGGGCGGCCTTCGAGGCCGACCGGCTGCGGGCCGCGCTGACCGACGCCCGGTACTTCGTCGCGGTAGGCGCGGGTCTCCTCTGGCTGGGAATCGCCGTCGTGCTCGCCGGCCCACTGAACCGGCTCGCGCTCGGGTTCTTCGTCGTCTTCTACGCCGAGGTGGTCGCGGCGGTCCTCTGGGGCCGTGCGGTCAATGACCGGTCCGGCGGGTGAGCACGCTCGGGCGATCTGTGCGATTAACTGTCGCTTTGCCCGTTGCCGCCCCCGGTGGCTTCCTCGAAGTAGACCTCGGCGATGCGCGTGAAGTAGGGGTCGCGTTCGTCCTCTTCGACGGGGATGTCGATGTCGGGTGAGTACTGGCTCACGGTCCAGAATCGGCCGGACGCGGGGTCGACCGAGACGCCGTTGTAGTCGCCCCAGCGCTCGACGGGACCCGAGAGCGCGTTGTATTTGGACTCGCCCGACTCGACCACGATGCCGTCTTCGAGCCGGCCCGGCGTGAAGTCCGCGGTCCGACCGGCGACGTCCATCCGCGGGAAGGTGTCGGGACCGCTCACGTTGTGCGCGATGACCGTCGCGTCGCCGCCAGAGCCGACCGTCGGCATGAAGTACGAAGTTCCGGGTTCGCCGTAGGTGCCGCTCTGGACGACCGACCGGCTGCGGGCGTCAATCTCGTACCACCGGATGGCCGCCACGGGTCGGCCGTCGCCGTTCCAATCGACCGCCGTCGAGTGGGCGGCCCACACCGACCCGTCGTTGAAGTCGACGTTCATCAGGCGCGTCCCGAGCGTGTCGACGAGGGAGTCGGTTTCCGGTTGGCGCGCGGGCGACGGATAGACGTACGGGTCGACGTCGAGCGTGAAACACTCCAGCGTCGGTTCGTCCACCGGGTCGGTGAGTTCCCAGAGAGTGAGGGTCTCAGCCGGTCCGGGGAACGGAACCGGGAAGTCGCTGTTCGCGAGGTAGAACGTCCCGTCGCTCCCGCCCGAGAAGGGCTGTTGGCCCGGATGAACGGTGAACGTGATCCCGTCGGAGTCGGGGTCGTTCATCCGGTCGAAGTGGTAGGCGGTGACGGTCTCGCCCGCGTACATCGCCGCCTTGTCCATCGTCACCATCGTCACCTCGAACTTGGTGGTGCCGAAGAAGTTCTGGGTCATGTAGACCGCGTCCCGGTCGAAGCCCAGCGTCGGATAGTCCACGAGACCCTCGTTGTCGACGCCGCTCGCGTCCTCGGGCGGGACCCGGTAGACGTACCACTCGCCGTTGGGATTGCTGGTGGCCGACACCGCGACGAGGAACCAGCCCTTCGGCGGCCGCGAGATGTCCGACGTGTCGAGTTCGCCGTCCTCCCGGGCGGCCTCCTCCAGGTCCTCCCGGTCGATCCGCTCGCCGTCGGTCGTCAGCCCGAACTGGAACTGGGTCGCACAGAGGACGAACCGGTCGGCGTTCCGGTCATAGCGCGCCCTCGGGTCGAAGACGAACGGCGTTCCGAAGACGAATCCGCCCTCCGGTTCCTCGATGACCGGCTCCCAGAGGCTTTCGAGCCGGAAGAACTGCTCGCGGCGCCCCGACTGCTTGTTGTAAATGGCGACGTTCCGGTTGAGCGCGTGGACGAGCTGGCCGTTGCCCGCCGCGACCTGCGAGTCCGAGGGCACGCCGCCGCGGGTCTCCAGCGAGTTCACCCCGTCGTACTCGGTGCGAATCGTCAGCGGTCCCTCCTCGCCGACGTTCGACTCCTGGGCAGCCAGTCGCGGCGGCTGTTCGCCCTCGCCGTCGGCCGCGCCGCTCCGCGGACTCGCGGGGTCGATGCTCGGACTCGGGGCGTCCTCGCGGGCCTGTCCGGCGCGAATCTGACCGACGTTGACTGTGCCCGGCTCGTACGTCCGCTCGAAGGGCCCGCGCGCGCATCCCGTCTTCGCGGTCGCGACCTCACCGGCGAAACCGCTGACCGCCAATCCTCCGATACCCACTCCGACCGTTTGGAGCATTCGGCGACGCGTCACGCCTCGGTCGTCGGTGTTACGCTCGTTACTGTCAGGATTTCCATCCGACATATGGCATCATTGAAGTCTATTTGAATTTGTTATTTTCAACGTGAGGTATTACATGCATATCCTGAAAACGTTCAGATGAAGCCTGAAATCGGTTCAATCATCGCTGACCCGATTGCAGTTTCGACTCGGCCGTCCGTGGGAGTCCGTCCGGCGAGTCCCCGCGACAAGCCGAAAGTTGATACGCCCGCTGACCGATGCTTTACCTATGACAGTTCGCGCCGCCGTCGTGCTGGCCGCAGGCGAAGGGACACGCCTGCGACCGCTGACTCGAAATCGTCCGAAACCGATGCTCCCGGCCGCCGACCGGCCGATTCTCGAACACGTCTTCGACGCGCTCATCGGCGCGGGCGTCGAGCGCCTCCACGTCGTCGTCGGCTACAAGCGCGACCGCGTGCAGGACCACTTCGGCCCGACCTACCGGAACGTCCCCGTCAACTACGTCGCGCAGGACAAGCAGTTGGGGAGCGGCCACGCGCTCTTGCAGGCCCGCGAGGCCGTCGACGACGAGGACGGCTTCCTCGTGGTCAACGGCGACCAGGTCATCGAGCGCCAGATGGTCGCCGACGTACTCGACGCCTTCGAGGAGACCGACGGGAGCGCGACCCTCGCGGTCACCGAACAGGCCGACGTGTCCCACTACGGCGCGGTCGTGATGGACGACGACCACGTGGTCGAACTGATCGAGAAGCCCGAGACCGACGAGTATCGCCTGCTCAACGCCGGAGTGTACGCCTTCGCCCCGTCCATCTTCGAGGCCATCGAGGAGACCCCGCGCGTTCATGGCGAACTCGCGCTGACCGACACGCTGGTTCGACTCATCGACCGCGAGGCGACGGTCCGCGGCGTCGTCACCGAGGAACTCTGGGAGGACGCCACCTACCCGTGGGACCTGCTCGACGTGTCCCGTGACCTCCTGCTCCACGGCCGGGTCACCGAACCCGAGCGCGAGGAGTCGATCTGGGTCGCCGACAGCGCGACGGTCCACGACGACGCCACCCTCCAAGGCCCGGTCGTGGTCGGCCCGGACACCGAGGTCCGGCCCGGCGCAGTCGTCGGTCCCTACACCGCACTCGGCCGGAACGCCACCGTCGGCGCGAACGCGGTCGTCTCCCGGTCAGTACTGGATACCGACACCCGCGTCGGCCCGAACTCGACCCTGCTCGACTGCGTGACCGGGCAGGGCGTCTCGCTCGGCGCGACTGCGACGGTCCCCGGCGGGCCGGGCGACGTGCGCGTGGGCGACACCGTCTTCGAGGGCCAGCGACTCGGCGCGCTACTTGCCGACCGCGTACGCGCCGAGGGCGACGTGAGTTTCGCACCCGGGACGCTGGTCGGACCGAGCGCCCACCTTCGAACGGGGACCACCGTTTCCGAAAATATAAGCGAACACGCCGACGTGTTCCGGTGAGTGACTGTGACATCTGCTGACGAAACCGAGGTGGCCGGCTGATGTGTGGTATCATCGGCTGTTCGGGCCGGAGCGACGAGACGCTCGACGTTCTCCTGTCGGGCCTCGAAGGGCTCGAATACCGGGGCTACGACTCGGCGGGAGTCGCGCTCTCGAACGGCACCCTCTCGGTCTGCAAGCGCGAGGGCGAGATACACCGCCTCCAGCAGGCGGTCGACGGCGACCTCGGCGGGCCGGTCGGCATCGGCCACACCCGCTGGAGCACCCACGGCCCGCCGAGCGACGCCAACGCCCACCCGCACACCGACTGCTCGGGCGGCGTCGCGGTCGTCCACAACGGCATCGTGGAGAACTACGCCGACCTCCGGGCGGAACTGACCGATCGCGGCCACGAGTTTGACAGCGACACCGACACCGAGGTCGTCCCGCACCTCGTAGAGGAGGAACTCGCCGACGGCGCGACCTTCGAGGAGGCCTTCCGCGCGGCGGTCACGCGACTGGAGGGCAGTTACGCGCTGGCCGCGGTCGCCGAGGACTCGGCGGCTATCCTCGCCACCCGACACGACTCGCCGCTGGTCGTCGGCGTCGGCGACGACGCGGCCTACCTCGCCAGCGACGTGCCCGCGTTCCTCGACTACACCGACCGCGTGGTGTATCTGGAGGACGACGAGTTCGCCCGACTGGAGACGGGGTCGTGGACCGTCACCGACGCCGATGGCGGCCTAATCGACAAGTCGGTCTCCCGCGTCGAGTGGGACGCCGAGGAGACCGCCAAGAGCGGTTACGACCACTACATGCTCAAGGAGATCCACGAGCAACCGCGCGCGCTCCGGAAGTGTCTCCGCGGTCGCGTGGACGAACGTACGGGGTCGGTCGCAGTCGAGGCGCTGGAGGGCCTGAATCCCGGTTCGGTCCAGTTCGTCGCCTGCGGCACCTCGTACCACGCCGCGCTCTTCGGTGCTCAGACCCTGCGGGAGGCGGGCGTGCCCGCCCAGGCGTTCCTCGCAAGCGAGTACGCCACGTCGCCCGCCCCGGTCACCGACGACACGTTGGTGGTGGGTATCACCCAGAGCGGCGAGACCGCAGACACCCTGTCTGCGCTCCGCGAGGCCCAGCACCGCGGCGTCGAAACGCTAGCGATGACCAACGTGGTCGGTTCGACCGCGGCCCGCGAGTGCGACCGGACGCTGACGATTCGTGCGGGGCCGGAGATAGGCGTCGCGGCGACCAAGACCTTCTCCTCGCAGGTCGTCGCCTGCAATCTGCTCTCGGCCGCGGTGGCCGAGCGCGGCGACGCCCGCGAAGTGGTCGAGGCGTTGCGCGACCTGCCGGGCCAGGTCCAGAAGATTCTGGATTCCTCGCGGGCCGAGCGGGTCGCCGAGGAGTACGTCGATAGCGAGGCCTACTTCTTCGTCGGCAGAGGGCACCACCATCCGGTCGCGCTGGAGGGGGCGCTGAAGTTGAAGGAG
Source organism: Halorussus salinisoli (assembly GCA_005239435.1). Classification (GTDB taxonomy): domain Archaea; phylum Halobacteriota; class Halobacteria; order Halobacteriales; family Haladaptataceae; genus Halorussus; species Halorussus salinisoli. The sequence continues at coordinate 493,660 of SZNP01000001.1, forward strand.
ATTTCGTACGAGCACGCCGAGGGGTTCCCGGCGGGCGAACTCAAGCACGGCCCGCTGGCGCTCGTGACCGCCGAGACGCCCGTCTTCGCGGTCGCAACGGGGAGCGGAGAGAAAGCGACGAAGACCGTCGGGAACGTCAAGGAGGTCGAAGCGCGGGACGCGCCAGTGGTGGCCGTGACCGATGGGGCGTCGGACGTCGGACGGTACGCCGACGTGGTCCTGGAAATCCCCGAGACGCACGCTCGCGTGGCTCCCGTGTTGGCAAACGTCCAGTTGCAGTTGGTCGCTTATTATATTGCGAAGAAGCTCGGGCGGTCTATCGACAAGCCACGGAATCTGGCCAAGAGCGTCACCGTGGAGTGACGAATCGAATATTGGACTTCTGTAACTGTACGTACTTTCGTTCGTCTCTCAGTCTCCAGTCGGCTTCTCGGCGTCGGCGGTTTCCCCACCGACCACGTAGACGCTGTCGCTGAGCAACAGCACGATGGGTATCGCCGAGAGCAGTACGAGGCCCGCGAGGGCGAGGAAGACGGTCCGGAGGCCGGTGAGATCGGCTAGATACCCGACGATCGCCGGCGACGCGGAACTCGCGAGCAGCGCTCCGGTCCAGACGTAGCCGAACGCTCGCCCCTCCAGTTCCGGAGGCGCGATGTCGCTGACGAGCGAGTCGCGGGCGGGGTTCATCCCGTAGAGACTCACGCCGAGCAGCACCAGCACGACCAGGAGGCCTGTCGGCGAGAACGTGCCGACCGCGAGCACGCCGAGTACGCTCGCGGCGACCACTAGATACCCCACGAGCACCTTGCGGCTGTCGGACGCGTCGACTAGTCGGCCCGTGCCGAGCTGTCCGACGCCGGCGACGATCAGCAGCGCGGAGTAGTAGAAGCTCGCGGTCGATTCCGGGGTCAGTTCGACGCCGAGTGCCGTGAACGAGTAGCCGTAGACGCTCGTCAGGAACTCCGGCAGGAACACCGTCACGCCGGTGGCGGCCGTGATCTGGACGGCGAAGTACACGAACACGGCGAGCAGCGGGTAGACGTACAGTCGGCGGTCGTGCTCCCAGAGTGCCCGGAGGCCGTTGACGCCCTCGTCCGTGTCGTCCCGTCGCCCTGCAGGTCGGGTCTCGAACGAACCGAGCGCGACGAAGAGAAGGACGGCGTAGGCGACCCCGAGAGCGCCGAAACCGAGGAGGATGCGGTCCCAAGCGACCACGACCAGCAGGCCGCCGACCAGTGCGGGGGCGAGGCCGTCGCCGAACTTCGAGGCGCTGCCCCACATCCCGAGCACGGTTCCCTTTGTCGACGCGTCGACGTTCGCGGAGATGAGCGGATAGCCGGTCGGGTGCACCGTGCTCGAACCGACGCCGACCGCGAACATCGCCGCGAACAGGACGAGAAACTGCTCGTCGAGGGTGACGCCTGCAACCGTCAGCACCTCCGTCCCGCCGGTGAAGCCGGGTGCGAGAGCGAACGTGACGACTCCAAGCCCGGTGATAGCGAACCCGAGCGGCAGGAGGTACCGTCTGTCGTACCGGTCCGAGAGCACGCCCATCGGTGCCTGCCCGACCGCAGAGCCGAAGGTCCGCACCCCCATCAACAGCCCGAGCTTCCAGAGCGGGTAGCCGAACGCGACCACCCAAATCGGAATCAGCGGCGGAAAGAGGCGCTTGAGCAGGTGGTCCATGCCGTGGACACCGCTGATGAGAACCGCGAACGCTCGCTGTCGTCCGTCCCCCTCAGAGAGCATCGTCCAGACGCGTACTCTATTCCCGGCGACGACTTAACCGTTGGTCCTCAAGGGGTACGCTCGACGCAGTTTGGGGCTCAGGCTCGGTCACGAATCCAGACGCTGTCCAGCAATACGGCCGTTCGAGAGTGAACTGCTTCGGGGTCAAGCCCTGAGGCACTCGCCCTGTTCAGCCTGTAGACCTACCGAGGCGAAAACTCCGTTGACGTCGTCTTCGGTACGGAACAATCGTAACGCGATAGCTCGTTTCGATGAACTCTTTCACCGCCTCGAATCCTCTCGATTTGGGGCTCCGTGCTGGACGGCGAGCGTGGATAGAGCAATCCGAAACGCTGTTCCTCTCTTCGGTTAGCCGTTCTCGGACGCGAGGAACTCGCCGACGACGGCGTTGAGTCCGCGTCGCAATCGCTGGGAAGCCGCGTTGTCACTAATCCCCGTGAGGTTCGCTAGTTCCCCGAGAGTGACTCCACGAGGAACGCTCCAGTAGCCGTGGGTGTAGGCCGTCGAAATGATGTCGTACTGCTCGTCTGTCAGCGTCGATTCCTCGGCGGGGAGGTTCGGATTGTAGAGGCGACGTAACTCGATTTGGATGTCGTTCTCGAGACACTGTTCTCGAAAGTCGGTCAGGTGATTGCGGTCGTTGAACTGTAAGCGGAACTCCCACGCATCGATGGTGCCTTCGGCGCGGAGGACGTCGGCGTGGGTATCGATCAACGGTTGGATGATCGAATCGATCTCTTGGCTCCATCGAATCTCGAACAGGTAGCGCCCGTCGGTCTGCGTGAGACACTTCGCGCTCTCGGTGAGCGGGTCGGCTCGAAGCGTCTCTTCGACGACGGCCCGGTCGTCGTGGTCGACCCAGAACAACGGAATTACCCCCGTCTGAAGCGGAACGATGCGTTCGAGTTCGATCTCGATCTCGGGGTACTCGTCGAAGAGTCGTCCGAGAGCGAACTGATCTGCTGGGACTGTGATGTCTGTGATGACTACCATGGCCGATCCCGTTCGACTGGTCTGTGGATGGCATTTCCACGCGGCCGTATCCTAACGACGACGTTCGAATTCGATCTTCTGACTTAAAGCGATAACGGGTATTTGGGCTACGACGCACCCATCGAACGTAAGGGTCGATTTTATAGGTAGTTAGCCATCTTCCAATATCATTCCTACAATTCAAAATACTTATTTATAGACGAATGGTTGTCAGTTACAATGGGTTCGTACGAGGAGCAAATTCGGTCAAATGACGACCGTGAACAACAATTTGCAACAAAATTATCTCTTCTGAAAGAGCGGGGTTCCGCACTTCTTGTTGTTGGAAACCTTCCTGTTGATGCATATCAAACAGCTTGTCGGTGGATGCTCGGAGACGAAGCAGTAGGTCCGCGCCGCCGGATTCTCGTCGTCACCGACAATCAGTCCCCCACTGTAGAATCTCGCCTTCCAAAAAACGCTGATGCCTCGAATTTGAAGGTTGTTTCTAGTACCCCAAATACTCGTGCAGCGGCTACTAATATAGTCGATAACTCTCAAATTGACTCCAAGATCGAACAAAGCTATATCGACCTTACCAATCTTGGGAAACTCGGAAGCACGGTTTCTGAGATGATTACCGAATTTAACAACGAAGTTGACGAACTTGATCCCGCTGAATTACGACTATGTTTTGACTCTCTCCGGCCCGTTCTCACTGAACACAGTACCAGCAAGGTCTTCAAATTCGTCGATCTCCTCGCCTCCCGTGTCCGAAAAGAAAACGGGATGAGTCATTTTCACTTACCACTTGCCCGTAACAATGAAACAGTCCGAACTTTTGCACCGCTCTTTGATGCAGTTATCCAACTCCACGAACATGACGGTCAGATTGAACAGCGTTGGGAGCTTTGTGAAAGTGGTCTCTCGTCGAATTGGCTCCCTCTATAGCTGATTTTGGCTCGTAAATCGATATAATCTGTTACCATAACCATCCGATACCTTTTTTCCCTAACAATGACTGGAATCGGATACCATGAAAGAACAGGATCGCATCGAGCAGCAAAACATCGGGGGTGACCACGCAGGGACAATCTCGTTTGAACCCACAGCCGACGAGACAGGACTGAATATTATCGACCCAATCGAACGCCACCGATACTCATTAGCGACTCCGACCAGAGTGTCACCCACGCCGATTAACTCTGATACATTCCTATTTCCAGTTGACGCTAGCGTTTCAGTGACGACTAAGTCAATCACCCTACCAACCGTCGTTGCCGTCTATGTACGTGACGCAAGCGGCCGCATGCTCACTGAAGCTGAGCACTTTGCTACTGAGGAATTTCCCGAGGATACCTATAGCCTCGAAATTTGTGCCCCCATCAAGTGTTATTTACGAGTAAATAGTCAGGTTTCTATTTCCGCCAATGCGACGCAGACCCAGATCTCATTTGAGACGCCAACTGATGTGTTCGTTGGCGCACGGTCTCATCACGACCATCCTGCTGCCACGGTCACAACCACAACGGACCCTAAAGATATGATGGCTGCCGTCTCAACATTCGGGTCTGCACTGAAAACGACCAGCGTTGAACGCTCGTACCCAACATTGCGAGGTCATCCACCAACGATCGAACGTGGAGACGAGCTCCAGATTCCAGACTGTCTAGAAGTACCCGAGACTGGAGTTCGGATTGAAGTACCACCGGACTACGAGTCCATCTACGTTGTTACTCCACTTGTCTATTATCTCGGTGCACAACTAGAGCCCGGTTCCGAACCTCGAATAGTCACTGAGACCGGTTTCGAATACACGTTAGGAGCGACTCGTGGGTTTGAGGCAGATGTTGAACGTGTACTAAAGCAAGTATTTTTCCTCGATTGTATAACTCGAACAGAAGGATACTATCAAGTAGACCTTCATGAACGGGAAGAAATCGAACAAGTAGTCGATCTGGACTTCTCAACGTTGTACGACAAATCCTTACCAGAACAACTTGAGGCATATCTTGAGGTACCATTCGACGTCATCGAAGATCAGATTCCAGAGTGGAAGCAGACGACCCATGTAAGACCCACAGCTGACAGTATTGATTTCCTACCGTTTGTTGTAGATGATCTAGCTATCATACGGACACCAGTTTCCAACACGGTTTCTGAATCGACTGTCCAGACGAGCGCAGTGAGTGAATTCCTACGAGCGGAGTCTGGAGAGTTCACACGTAGTACATCACAATCAGAATCTCTGGACAGTTCGTATATTCAGCCTGAAAATACGGACTCGCTCGAGCAGACGTGGATTGGAGATGGAACGCCAGTTGGTGCAAGTAAAGCGACCACAGACGCATTCGAGCATCGATTGGATCGAACACCCACTGATGGCGATATCGATATTACGGTGATCTGTAACGACATGGAAATGCACGCAGAACGGGATGTTGTGGAGGAAAGCTATGGAGAGCGGGCGAAGTTACCCTTCGATGTTTCGGTCAAGCGTGACTTGACGACTGAGGAATTACGAGAGACGTTAGCTTCGGAACAGGATTTCCTTCACTATATTGGCCATATTGACGAAGAGGGATTCAACTGCGCTGATGGAAAATTAGATGCAACAACACTTGAGACAGTTGCTGTTGATGCATTTTTGCTCAATGCCTGTCAGTCCTACAAACAGGGAATGCATCTACTTGAGGCAGGGAGTATTGGAGGAGTCGTGACACTTAGTGAGGTCATCAATAGTGGCGCAGTTCGGATTGGTCGTGCGATGGCACGGTTGCTGAACCGTGGGTTCCCGCTTCAGGCAGCCCTCGATATCGCACGGGATGAGAGCATTGTCGGTGGCCAGTATATCGTCGTTGGAGATGGTGGACTTGCCATTGCTCAAGCAGAGAGTGGAACTCCGAACATGTGTGAAATCGAGAAAGTGGGTGATAATTACCGAGTCCATCTATCTACCTATCCAACTGATCAACGGGGTCTAGGTAGCATGGTGATTCCCCATCTTGCCGAAGTTGAGAATTTCTTCCTCAGTTCTGGTGAGATAGAACCCTTCGATTTATCTCGTAGCGAACTTGACGAGTTCTTACAATTAGAGGATATCCCAGTAAAAGTGGACGGAGAATTGAAGTGGAGCAGCCAATTATCTGTTTCTGAGATTTAATTACGGGCCACTGACTGTCGACATGTTGGCCGCTGTTGCGTTTCCTGCTTGAGTCATAATCAAAAGCAGGGTGAAGAGAGCGCCCATCATTCGTGGATTCTCTGCGAGGTATGCCGTGATTGTCTTGTCTGTCATGACAGTTCTCTTTTTACCGGGGTATTTTATGAAAGTTTTCGTATATTAATGATGTTTTATATAGTTATTTTACTACTGTTATTAGGGATGAAAACAGGTATTTTGTCAAGAGAAGTAATAACGTCTATCATCTGGGCCGGATTCACGGAAAGTGAGTAGTTCTTCAGTGGAGAGAGTGTGGATTTTGACCTCTAGTCCCCAGTAGTAGAGAATGCTCTCATCAGACATTAGGAGTACAAGCCAACTCAATTAGTCAGTAGCCATAAAGGATATAATGGTGTTGTGTCTTGGACTGAGTATGCCGAAGTGCCAGAATTGTGGTGGATTCGTTACAAAGCAGTATGTAAGAGTATTTACTCCTTCTGATATTGAAGAGCCACGGGTATGTCCGTCCTGTGAAGATATTGTGCGAGAAGGCGCAGAAGTGAGAGAAGCCCGATCACCTCGGCAGTGATCGCATCAATAGTATCGCTTCATTCGCAGATTTTGAGGAAGTCTTTACAATAGTATAGTGGTAGTTCCTACTTCACTGCTTTCGACGAATCAGGAGATAGAGTGAGCCAACGAGTGCAACAAGACCACTGCTAAGTTCAAACCCAGGGATTCCTGTTGTAGGAGTAGTTTTTGTGGATGTTGACTCTTTAGGGGTGATCACGTTCGAGTCAGTTGTTTCCGAGCTGCCAGGGACGGTCGAAGTTTCCATAGAAGTACCACTGGAAGTCGGAGTCTGTGAGATAGTAGTATTAGTGGTGGATTGTATCGTCGATGCAGTAGTCGTGTTCTGCGAACTGGCCGTTGTAGTCACCGTGGTTTCGGTAGTTGAGGTGTCTTTCGACGACGATGGTGATGTGGTCGTCGTTGGTTGAGTAGTTGTCTCAGTCCTTGGTTCTTCGATTGAAAGTGAAGACGAATCACTGATTCCGAGGAGCTCCTTTCGGCCATCTTTGATTCCATCATCACTCCCTTGAACCACAGCGTATACGCGTGCGTTGCCCGTCTGGAACTTTTCAAGGGAAACTGTTGCTTGGTATGTTTGCGAGTCAGTTTTTGTGGCAGTTGTTTTAACGTTCTGGTCATCGTTCGCAAGAACGACCTTCACTGCGTAAGGATCCTCGACATTTGTAGTCTTCTCGGCAGTAACTGTGACCGTGATTTCCGAATCGGTCGTTGCTTGTGACGGCGAATCAACAGTCACGGTATATCCGCGAACCACGACAGGATAAACATCTTTGTACTCGCCGTCTTTATATAATGCTAACATATACGAGCCAGGTTCATATCCAGATACGTCAAAATTGACTGTACTGCTACCAGTCGCTCCCTTCTGATCTTGAATATCTCGATTACTATCATACAGATATATTTGGTACGTTGTATCGCTCGGTGCTGCCGCCGAAACAGAGAGAGTTTCATCAGGTGCAGTCTTGCCAACAGCCGATATAGTATGAGTTTCGTCCTGATACGTTACTTTATACGTTGGTGTATCAACGCTCCCGGGGACACTAAGTTCGTATGTGGCAGTGAGAGCTGTCGGAACTCCACTACTGAGACCAAGTCCCAAAATCAGGGCAACGGCAATAAATCGACGTCTCATGAAGTATATGCTATTACTGAGAAGACCATTATAAGAATTCTCTTTCTCAGTGTACGAATAGGGAAAATATGCATACAGACTTAATTTGACGTATCGCTATTTTGCGTCTTCATAAGACTCCTTAGGAGAGAGTAAGTATTATGAAGGTGGCATTTGATTAGCCCAATGAGATACCAAATGCTTCGAAAAATAATCAAAGGAGAGTCTCAATTTATAGCCATTTCCATGGCTATGTTGTTAGTTCTCTCCCCCATGGCCGCGACAACGGTAATGGGTGCAGATACCGTATCGAACGATGAAAAAATCAGTGTTCCAGGGACAGACAATGTCTCAGTCTGGGAGCGATCGGCGCTCACGCTTCGGACTGATACATCGAATGCCGATACGAAAATCAACAACTCTTGGTGGTATATCTCTGTTGACGGAGAAGATATCCCGGCGAACAAACGTGAACTCGGAGTTTTCAGTTCATCTAAAGATATTACGATAGACTTCACGAGCAAAACCGCATTCCGGTCGGGCCAATTCAGTAATGAAGACGTGACGCTTATCGCAGCTCGAGTGGATCCGTCCGGAGACCAAAGTATTTCGAGCATTGACTCTACTACGGATGCTCTCAACCTTCTTAACACCGAAAACGTAAATAAGAATGCTACGTTCACGTCCGTGAACACCAAAAAGCTAGACGGGAATGGACATGGACAATTCGAGTTTAGTCCTTCCCAGTCTGGTGAATATGTCTTCTTTGCAGTAAGTGGGAATAAGAAGACCTCTGGGCTCAAAGTTGAAAATGGAGAAATCTCCGTAACTGGTGATGCGACGATTGTTGGTGTCGAACACGCAGTGGTCCACGACCAGTCTTCTAGCGCTACTTTAGACTCGAAGACGGCATATCGTGGATCCAACCTCACCTTCAATGTTGACGAGACGAAAACCGGTGAGAACGTCGAGCATGCCGTTCTTGTCTATGACCGAAAGACTGGCTTAGAAGATCAGCAGTTCTACGTGAATGTGCCGAGTGACCCGGAAAACCTCTCGGAGTTAGCGGCCAACACGAAACTTGAACACACAGTTGAAGACGTCCGGGGTGTCAGCCGTGTTGAAGATGGGTCGACGGTTGTTGACAGCACGACAGGGACGACGCCTAGCATTGGAGAAGTATTTGAGTTCGTCGCTGACAATACTAATCGAGAGACGCCAAGTAACGAACCGATTGAGGGTGATGGAAACGGCACTCTCAATGCATCACTCACTGTCGCGTCTGGCCAACAGAGCCAGATTGAGGTGGAGACTCTGAGTGACTGGTCGCCCTCGCCATATCAGTGGGTCCACATTGCAGTCGGCGAAAACGGAGAGGTCCGGACGAACACAGGCCAGTTCTTCCTTAACAAAGCGCATTTCGGCGTCTCCGATGTGACGGCTAAACCGGAGAAAATCAAGGAAGGCCAGTCGGTTACAGTCAGCGGGACGGTTACCAATCTTGGCAGCGAAACCGCTGAACGGCAGGTTTGGATCGAAGCGAAACGAACAGACATTGCCGATGCAAAATGGAAGGAGTTGAATATCAAGGACGTTACGCTCGATGCCGGTCAGTCGGATGAAGTCACGTTGACTGGCAAATTGAAGAAGCCGGGGACGTACAAAATCAAAATGAATGACCAAACCGCTACTCCGAACGTCATCGTCAAGGCAAAGTCCAGCGGCGGCGGTGGCGGTGGCGGTGGCGGCGGCGGTGGCGGCGGTGGAGGAGTGCCTGCTCCATCGACCATCGTTGAGGTTAACCAGCAATCCGATGGAAGTGCTGTCGCCGACGTTCAGGGCGGCAAAAAAGACGGAAACGTTCAGGTTGATATTCCGAGCGAACAAGCGACGCGCGTGAGTGGCGTCACCTTCGACAATGTGAACGTCGAACTCCAGAACGACAACTCGCACTTCAAGCTCGGAATCAACACGTTCTCGGAACGGCCGTCGACAGTTCCGACGGATCCCGATGACGTCTCGGTGAAGGGCTACTTGCAGGTTGAGAAGGAACTCATCACGAATGACGACATTAAGCAGGCGACGGTTAACTTCCGGCTTTCGTCGGAGCAACTGAGTGAGTACAGCACGCCGAACAACGTTGTACTCTACCGGTACCACGACGGCTCCTGGCAGTCACTCGAAACCACGTTCGTCGAGCAAGAGGGCGGCCAATACAAGTTCAAGGCTACCACGCCAGGATTCTCGGTGTTCGCAATTGGTGAAAAGCAACCCGCAATCAGCCTCTCGAACGCAGACCTTGGTCGTTCGACAGTCAATGTCGGCGAGACGGTTGAGGTGACTGCCGAGCTGACGAACGACGGTAGTGGCGAAGGCACCTATACGGCAGAGCTCACCGTTGACGGTGAAGTCGTTGCGACGAAGGATGTGACGGTCAAAGGTGGTGAGACGAAGACGGTGACATTCAGTTACGAGGCCAGCGAGACCGGTGACCACGAGGTCACTGTCAACGATATGTCTGCTGGCACACTCACTGTCCTCGAAGAAGGTGAAACCACACCTGAGGAGACAACGACAACTGAGACCACGACAGAAACGGACCCCGGTGACGGTACGTCGGGTGAGGGAGGTAGTGCGGTTGGTATTGCAATCGCCATCCTCGTCCTTCTCGGTGGTGCAGGAGGCCTCCTCTACTACTTCCGAGATGAAGTCGAGCAACAGGTCGACACCTATCTCGGGAAGTAACTAGAAGTCTCGCCTCCGTTCTTGCTCGACACTGTCTTGTTCTTCTCAGTAGCGGTTCACAGTAGTCGTTTGTGAGCCGGTTTGACGGACTATAAGGTGAAAGCCCTATGTTTCAGTGAAGGTAGATATTAATCGTACTCTGCACTCGCTTTCGACCGGTTTTCTTGTTTGAGATAGTAGTACATTGCAAGTGTGATTAACGGTGTAACAACCATCCAGAGGAGATACTCGAACCACATCTCACCAAAGACGTTGACCCGCAGCCAGACTTCACCGTCGTGTTTGAAAGCGATCCACCAGACAAGATAGACGAATACGCTGAGACCAAACATAGAGAAGATACCGAGTATTTCGATGATCTCTTTGAGGTTTGTTTTGGATACCATTGTTACAGGGTGCTGAGGGTCATTTTGTTCGTGGGGCGTGTCTGAATTTGCATAGACATACTTTGGCGTGGGTTGAGATTGCGGGGGATCGGCACTGAATTACACGTCCAGTAGAACACTTGCTCGGGTTTTGTTGTGACGCTCCTGTACGAAGCTAACCTCTTGCTCACTCCGGTTAGTGGAAAACTAGCTCCAGATTGCCAGAGCGTTGTATTGTAGTAGCGTTTCCACGAGGCAAACAAGGAAATTAAGATACCGTTAGTGTGTCTTTAGAGTAGCTGCTGGTGGTCGTGAGCCGGTCACGTATCTATCTCTTCCTGCAAAATACTGCTACTCCGTATCCTAAAACAGCGTACTTTCACCCAAAGAAAACTCGCTCTCGTAATGTTGTGCTAATAGCTGTTTGCAGGATTAAGCGAGATATTCTGTTGTTCTCTGTAGTCTGATCTTAGTACACTGCCACACTCTTCTCGCTTGAGTCAGTCGTCTGTTCGCTTCGTTGGGGTGGAGTGTTCCGATGAAACAGCGATTGACAAGCCGCGAGCTACACGTTGGGAGAGATACCGCCGAAGAAAGTTCACTGCTTGAGCCGTCAGCAACCTAGTTTCGTTCTTTGTACGGTCGGAGAGCAGCGTAGAGGAGAAGCGACGTGGTCGTCGTAGTTGGTGTCGTAGTTGTATCGTTACCGGCCGGTGTTCCGACACCTGGGATTATACTTCCGCCAGGAATCGTTTCGATGATTCCACTGAAATAGAGTACGCCAGTAAGACCGCAGATGATGAGCAGGATACTGATGAAGAGGACAAGCGTCTTTCCGCCACCGATTCGTTCGAAGACCCGTCTGGGAAGGCTTTTTGAGTTGAGCAGGGAGTCATTTCGCTTGTTCCCTCTATGTCGGGATGAAGTAGATGAGGTGGACGATCGAGACGAAGTATGCGAAGAACTGCGAGATGTCGAGAGGACGGGGATTTTCTGTTCTAATCGACGCTGCAATTCATCTTCACTAATTGAGGTGTTTTTTTGGATGTCTACAGCTTCTGATTTGATATGCTGGATTTTCTCTTTGATGTATTGGTCTTCACGCTGACTTTGGGTATCCTCAAAGTCCGACTTTGTCTTCCCAATCGGCTGGATTCCTTGATGAGGTCCTTGTTCGATTACCAGATTGTAATCCGACAAGACGTCTTTCTGCCCGTCATCTGCAATGGCGATTTGACGGGCATTACTAAGATTTAGACTACTCAGCAGCGCTAACGCTTTTGTATAGCTACCAACACCGACCTTAACACGTCGTCGTTGTTGGAGCAACTGCTCAATGAGTTTCCGGTCAAAATCATCGCCTGGCGGACTACCGGGGTCAGTGCCAAGTTCTCGAAACACCTGTACATCTTGTCCGGATGTATCAAGTTCCAGTCCTAGTTCGGACGCTCGCTCCTCAATGGCAGTTTTGAACTGGGCTAATGCGCTTCGGTCGAACGTTTGTATTTGGTACTGAGCGTAGTACTGTTCTGCCCGACCGGTCTTGGATTCACGTGCTCGGAAGAACGCGATAATTTCCGCGCCGTGGGAGAGATTCAGCGAGAGCCGAACCCCTGCGAAAAAGAACTCTTCGATACGCTCATTCCGCTCAGCAGTTGCTTGATCAGGACTGTACTGCTTACCTTCGGAATCGTAGATGGTGATTGTTGGCATTGGTGTTAGTACCTCCCGAGTTTCTCAAGTAATCGCTCAAATCCGACGGTCATGACCGAACCGCGGTCATCCCGCATTGGGACACGTTCATCGGCTTCGTTGGTGTGGGTCTGGTAGTAGACCGGATGGATTTCCGTTCCTGCGGTCTCTCGGACCAAACTATCGATTTGGTTGCTCTGGCGAAGCTGCTCGTTGACGTATTCTTTGAAGTCATCATAGTAGCGATGAGCTTCAAGCCCGCGTTCATTCCGGAAGTCCTCCGCTAAGTGATCCGTCTTGGTGGCGACGAGGATGATATCTTTATCATCAATCGCTTGCAGGATACTGAAGTACTCTGAGACTTCAAGCGGTTCGTTGTTCACGAACCGCTCTGCATCTAACAGGAGCAACAACGTATCCGCAGCTGTAATGCCATTTGCCAGATGCAACAGCGTCTCATCTGTATCTTCTTCATCAATAAGACCCGTTAACGCATCCGGAAGGCGTGACAAGTACTCGCCTGCGTAGTCCGCGCTTGAGAGTTGCACGTTAGTCGGGAAGACAGACCCATGGACATATTGGAAAGCCAGGTTCTTGACCTGTCCACGTCCCGTTGCTTCGATGGTCCAGCCTGAGTTACTCCGGTCAAGTTCCTCAACTTGATCCATGAGATCCTCACTGGGCTTCATCGGCGTGTTACTCTCGTCATTGCGTGACCGCTCAAGAGCCTCCAGATACGCGCCTATGAGGAACAGACTCTTTCCAGACGCTCGTGGTCCAAGTACGAAGAAGTCCTTCTGCGCGTCGTACTGGACGAACTGCTTAACAGTGACGAGGAACACGCCTGAAACGGCCGCATGCTTGAGTAGGCTTTCTTGTACCACGCTCACGGACATCGATTCAACCGCTTTGAGTGAGATCCCGGCCTCAGTGATTTGCAAGAACTCTGGATAGGAAACGTGGTACTCAAGGAAGCCGGCAACGACCATGAGCGTGATAATGTAGTAGATTGCTTTTGACGCTCGACGGAACTCCAGTGCTTCTGCGGTCTGAACTCTCGTCAGCCGTCGGCCACCACCGAGGAACGCACTGATAAGGAGTCCACTACCTAGCCACGTGAAGTTCCCCAAGATGAGGCCGAAAAACCGGCCGAAGTTCTGGGGTAAGAACAACCCCATCGAGCGGAGTCCGAGCAGTCCGACGATAACCCCGATCCAGAGGAGTGTTGCCTGAATTCGTTTTTTCGGGTCGATCGTCATCAAGAGAAGCAACCCGAGAAAAATCCCTAGTAGGATAACCGTCACTTGCTGCAGGCTCAAACCAACCAAGTGACGCAGGCGAATCGGCGCGCGGAACAGATGGGCTTGTCGCCAAGCTTCTCCTAGCATCTTCGAAACAGGAAGTGCCAGGGCTAGCATCACGATGAAATACCCGAATAGTTTGACCTTCTCGTTGTTGTCTTGAAGATATTGATTGACCTGGTGAATCATTCATACTCACCCCCAGCTTGGTCAAGGTGGTGAGCATCAACATCCCCAGTCGTATCCGAGTCAGGACCACTCCCTTCCGGGTTCGTTTTGACGACTTGAACGTACTTGTTGAGGATTTCCTCCGTGATTGCCTCGCTATCATTCTGGAGGAAGAGCTCAATGTCATCTGGTGATTCTAGGTTGAGAAGTTCTTTCCGGCGAACGTAGAACCCTTGGTCAAGCCCGAAGCTGTGATGGACGGGAATATCATCACCGAGCTTGGATGCTCGCTCACGATATCCATCGTGATACCCGTTTGCTTGGACGACTTTCCGTAGATTGTCGAGGAAGATGCCATCAATGAAGACACTGAGACCGATATCCCAGCTATCACCAATCGAAGCCTGCCAGCTGGTGTACGGGCTATCAACTCGCTTCCCGCTCCCACCGAGATCGAATGCACTACTGAATGTCTCCTCGAAGTCTAAGGCATCTGCGTCAAGTTCGCCAACAGCACGGCTCAGTGCTGCGACTCTGACCTTCAAATCGTCGTATCGTGACCGGCCTTTACTGAACTTCCGCTTCCGGAGACCAGTGTATTGCTGGTTACGTGCGTTCCGTGCGAGTTCCTCGAGGTTTGCCCGGACACGCTGATTCTCCTGTTGACTCTTGAAGATGTCACTCTCAGCAATATCGGCATCTCCTGTCGCACGGAAGACATCTGTCGGCTGGACAGTCTTGACGTACACATACTCATCAGTCTCAGTCGAAACCGACTGCGTCGTGGACTCACTTCCGTATTCATCGCGCTGGCGATGGAACGCTGCGCGCTTGTCCATATAGACATCTCGTCGATTATTCAGATTCTGGAAGACGTCGACTGTTGCCTCGTAGAGTGATGCTTTGGTCTTGGTCTCCTGAAGATCAGACTCTAATTTCTCCTTCCGGGTTTCAATCTCGGCAGTACCGCTTGCCTCCTGGCGGAAGGCCTGTCGAGTAATTTCCTTCAGGTCATCCTCCGTCGGATTACGACCGAGTTCTGAACGGAGTGCACGCAGGTCATCTTGATCAGGTTCGTCGAGTCGACTGTGAAGTTCATCAACAATGGCATCTTCGAGGTCTGCTTTCTGATTAGCGACCTCCGTGAGAACCGTCTGCTCATTGTACCCGATGTCGACAGTGAAGGTGCTGCTCGCAGCCCCCACGCTGAAGACACCACGGTCATCGAGCTTGCTCTTCTGCATCCGGTAGTCCTTGTGCGCCTGCTCTCGATCTTCCTCAGTGGAGCTCTGCCACGGGGCAAGCTTCTCGACCGTACTCTCCTCTTTGTTCATCCGGATGAACGCACTCCGTGCTTGTTTCAGCTCACCCAGGGATGCCTCGATATCGCGTCGGTCCTCTTGGAAGTCGATCCCGATTTGCTCAAGTTGCTGCTCGATTGTATCGAGAACATCCGCAACAGGACGAGACTGGACCTGATCAACAGCATCCTCTGTCTCTGCGTTCGTCACTTCCGCCGTGAAGGTATCGAGAGCCGTCTGGAGCGACGTGAGGTCAGACTCAACGGACTGTTGTTGGAGTGTCTGTAGTTGCTCTAGTTCGTCGCGGATAGACCGCATCCAATTCGACACATCGTGGTTAATCTCCTCAGCTTGAGCATCCCGTTGAGCCTCAAGCTCCTCGATTGTATCCTCAAGCTCCGCTTCAAGACGGTCCTTTTTCTCGGTAAGTTCTTCGAGTTGAGCATCAAGGCGCTGGAGTTTCACTCCAGGATTGACGTTTCCATCCTGGGAACCGATGAGATACTCGATTGAATCCCGCACACGACTATCATCGATAGCCTTGATCTGGGCAAGAAGGTCCTTACGGTGAGCAATTAGCCGTAAGTCCTGTTCAAGAATCTCAGCTAATCGCTCGTCGATGTCATCAACGAAGCTGTTCGTCCCCTGGCCAGTGGTATCGACTGCTCGAAGTGACCCTGCGATTATCTCGAGTTGTTCCTCGATATCATCCCTTTCGTTCTTCGCATCACTGATGATGTCGCTGAATATCGAGAGTGATTCGTACTCTAGTTCGTTGAAGAGGTCGAAGGCAAGGAGGTCCTCGACGTGTTCGAGTCGCTCAGTCAAGTCTGCGTGATCAAGGTCACGGAGACTCTGGTCAACCTCATCTGTGTACTCCCGAACGAGGAAGCGTTCGACCTCCGAATAAATTTCCTCCTCGGCTTGGAGTGCTTCCTGTTTTGTATTCAGGATTTCCCGGAGTGATTCCCGTGCGTTGTTGATCGCTTCAACGTTATACCGGAGTACCTGCGGGATGCCGATCGTGAAAGGAGCGTATTTTGGGCTGCTTGCAAAGGGATCTTCGAGATTCTGAGTATTGTAATAGGAAGCAAGGAGGTAGATGACTGCTTCATCGAGTTCCTGGAGGAACTGGTCGGTTTGAATTCGATTCCCTGTCTTCCCGTCGAAACTTGTGGGGTCGATCGGCAGGAGAATCCGGTCTTTGAACACATTAGCGTCGGTCAGACTCAGATATTCGAGTTCAGAGAGTGCAGCATATGCGTTCGTGTTCTCCTTCATTCCTTCTGTATGATTCGGGAGGATCCCGAACAGGGTGATTTCGGCAGTCCGCTGTTTCTCCTGGAGGTGGCGAGCCAAATCGATGAGGATGCCTGACCCAGTTCCACCGCCAAGACCGGCTAAAACGGCGACTTTGCCTTTGTCTGGCAGATCGATATAGGTCGACATCTGGTCGTCCTCGGCATAGGCTTTGTAGTAGATTGCTTTGCCGAGGCCGCGCTTCCGGACTACCCCTTTTGCAAAGTCGAGGTTTTCGTTGATGTGTTGTTCGTCCAGCCACCAGTTCTCTTCTCGCATTCCGTTTCCGGCGGTGATTCGTGGGACAGCACGATCACCGAGGAGGTCGATACTGCCACTGAGCTGGATGTCTTCTGTAACTAGTTTGTACTCTACACTGACCTCTCCGGTCCGACCTTTGTCTACATCACGTAGCTCTTCTTTACGTTCGGCGATGGTTTCACGGATTTGCTGGATTCGTCGCCGGTCCTCGTTTTCTTCGCCTTCTGCAGTGTCAATAATGGTGACAACTGTAGAGTGGGGGTTTGGCTGTGGTTTGAGCATCTCCTCTAACACCCAGTCTGATTCCAACAGTGTTAGAGAGATTTCCTTTCCTGCACCGCCGATGGCGAAGATTCGTTCGGGCAGATTCATTACTTGTCTCTATCTCGGAAAGTACACAGTACTATCTTAAAACTTTGGATAAAAGTGATTTTGTAATACCATCAAAATTTTGTATTCTAAGATACAGTCGAATTATCGGGTTCCCGCACATCCGGATAAATATGCCCACTCTGGGTCCCAGATAAAGTAGTGAAATATATGATATAATATATAAAGTGTCTCCATTTGATGAGTAAGAAACTCGAGAAATCGAAGAGGTTAGCGCATTTAGCTAACCTTTATTTGTATTACCTCGAAACGGGAAGACCAACCGACACGAATATTCAGATTACTTCCAACAACTATCCAAGTTATGCAACAGCAAGATTCCTCCATCCCCCAAACCGAACAAGAGCCGCCATCCTCCACGATTGCGGACTGTAAAAACGTCACCCGGATGTATACTCGTGGTGGCACGAGCCGATTCTTTGGTTCGTCCAAAACTGACCGACCCACGGTGACCGCGCTCGATGATGTAACGCTCTCAGTGCATCGAGGCGAAATCATCGGACTAGCGGGACCAAGTGGGAGTGGAAAGTCTACACTCCTCCATCTACTTGCAGCGCTCGATACACCGACCAATGGAACCGTCCATGTAGATGGTCAAGATACGAGTGCACTCTCTAGCCGTGAACGAACACGACTCCGGCTGACGACAATTGGAATCGTCTTCCAACGCTTCCACCTCCTCCCCGCGCTCTCTGCAAAATCAAACGTCGCACTCCCCCTCGTCGAACAAGGACTTGGAAAGCAGGCACGCCACGACCGAGCAACAGACCTGCTCGAAAAGGTCGGACTAGGAGACCGAGCAACCCACAAGCCAGGTGAACTGAGCGGTGGTGAACAACAGCGAGTTGCAATCGCACGAGCACTAGCGACAGACCCGGACCTCATCATCGCAGACGAACCCACTGGTGAACTGGACACCACGACGGCGGCCTCAATTCTGGAGGTCTTCAAAGACCTCGCAGATGACCGCGCAGTGGTCATAGCGTCCCACGACGAACCGACGCTATCGATTGCTGACCGCCGGATCGAACTCCAAGATGGACGTGTGGTCCCCAATGGCAACTAAGTCCTCACTTGGACGTCCGTCGCGGATCAAGCGGTGGGCAGGATTAGTCGGTGTTGGACTCCGACGTGTTCGAGAGAAAGCCCTCGTCACTGAATCCCGCCGTATCGCGCTCAGCGTCAGTGGTGTCGCTATTGCGATCGCGCTCATGCTCATCGTCACCGGAGTCGCAATGGGTCTTTCTTCGCAAACGACCGTCGGTGGTGACTCCGTAGATTACTGGATCACACCAGAAGCAGGCTCAACATCCACGATGGTCGTCTCAACGGAGGGACCACAGTTCGGTGCTGTTCATTCGACGACAGCACGTCTAACTCGTAACGAAGAGGTGGCGTACGCAACGCCAGTGCTCATGCATGCAATGGAGATGCACACTCCCGGTGGTGAAGACGAGAGTGAGTACGTCGTTGTCATTGGCGTTATCGCCCAGTCTGATGTGGAGGTCGCTGGCCTTTCCGCCGGTCCGTTAACCCCGGGTGATCCCCACTACGCGAATGGCTCCTACAATGGAACGTGGACAGGGCAAGCGGTGATGTCCCCCGCTTCGGCAGAATTATTGAACGCAACGAATGGCACTTCCCTAATTCCAAGCCGAGGGACACAGGCAAATCGGACGCTCACAGTGAGTGCAGTCGGAGATGGCGATGTGAGTACAGGGATGGGCCAACTGCCAATTGTCCTCGTTCACCTGAGTGAAGCCCAACAGTTGTCGGGTGCGACGGCTGGCGACCAAGCAGACCAGATTTTGGTCGATACGAACTCACGCGATGTGAAGTCGGAGTTGGAGAACGTCTATCCACGCTCAACGGTGATGGCTCGAAGTGGGCTCACCGCCCAGAACATGTCTTCGGGTCTCCCGCTTGCAATGAGCGTGGCGGCACTGTGCGTGGCTCTCATCGTCGGCACACTGTTCGTCGGCACGACGATGGGGCTTGAGATTACTGCTGACCAACAGCAGTATGCGCTTCTTGGCGCTCTCGGTCTTCCATGGCGAAGTCGTGCTGTCGTCGTTCTCGTGCAGGCGCTTACAGTAACCGTTGTGGGCGGTATCCTCGGGCTTGCCCTAGGGTATCTTGGTATTCAACTGACGAACCAACTCGCACAACAATATATCGCGCCGACAGCCATCGCAGTCGCCCACCCAATGCTTGCCGTCTATGGGGTTGGTGTCTCCATCCTCATCGGCTTGCTCGCTGCACCGTACCTCCTGTGGCTCACCAAACGAACGTCCATACTAGAGCAACTCACGACCTAACATGCGCCCACTCACTAAACTTCGTGCCGTCCTCGGCATCACGGTCGCACAACTCACCCACGAACGAACTCGAACCGTACTCGCAGTCGTTGGAATCGCCCTCGCAGTACTCTCGACGACACTACTCGCGAGCGTCGGCTACGGTGTCGTCGAAACAGGTCAACAAAAGTTCGACTCATCTGGTCGCGACCTCTGGATAACGGGTGGGCCCGTACAGTTGGCTCCGGGGAGCGTCGGTGGGTTCGAAAATACGTTGACGAATGCGCACGGAATCTCGAGGAATCTAACTGCTCGTGAGGACGTACGGACTGCCTCGCCGATGGCGTTCCAAACAGTGTACGCCGGTACTAATCCAGATGACCTCCAGACAATCGTTGGAACTGGTGTCCGTGGGACGGGCGGCAATGCATCTACACAGGTTACAGAAGGGAAGGGCCTGACCGGGAAGGATCGCCACTATGCTGATGGTAGTTACGACGGTCCGATGACCAACGAAGTCCTCATCGGACCACGGACAGCCCAGTTGTTCAATGTCTCTGTTGGTGATACCCTCTACGTCGGCGGAACAGTCGTAAGCGCACGCCAGAACGAATTCACGGTTATCGGGATTTCACCCACATTCTCTCGATTCCTCGGTACACCTAGTGTCGTCCTGCGATTGAGCGAACTCCAAGAGCTTACAGGGACGACGCAAACGGACCCTGCGACAATGATCACAGTTGACCTCCGCTCGGGAACGGATACGGCTGCCGTCGAACAAGAACTTCAACAGAAGTATCCCCAGTATGACGTTCGGACGAACCAAGAGCAGTTACAGTCGATTCTCGCTGACAAAGCAGTTGTCCTCGCAAGTGGACTTGTGCTCGTCATCCTCGCTGTTCTCGCCGGAGTTGCGTTGACGGCGAACTTGTTGGCATTACTCGTCTACCAACAACGCCAAGAGTTGGCTGCTGTGAAAGCGCTTGGTATCTCTTCGTCGGTCCTGGTAGGGACTGCAGGGAGTCAGGGATTGATACTCGGGCTTCTCGGTGGTGCAGTCGGACTTGGAATTACACCGTTTGCAAGTGCTGGCTTGAATGCTGTCGCGACCCACCTTGTCGGCTTTACTGGGCTTGTACAGACACCAGACTTCGTATTCGCAGTTGGTGGATTTGTTGCGGTTGGAATTGGACTGATTGGGTCTGTCGTCGCTGGCTGGCGTGTCGGACGAGTTAAGCCACTAGAACATCTTGAGAGCTAATTCGGTGATTTCACCTTGAGATTAGTTATGAACGATAGAGGCCGATCGGACCTGAATTGTTGTGTGCCACATATATTAACTTATATTATATAGATTATCATTTAGTACCAGCCATATTTTCTCCCAATCAAATTGACTAAACACAAAAGCTAGCCGTCTGGGTTCATACCTCTTGCAAAGGTATGCCGGAGGGCGAAATTTATTATAGAATTAGTTCACGTTACGGACTATGACCGGACAGGAGTCGACGCCAATCCGTGTCCTCCACGTCGACGACGACCCAGAATTTGCTGATCTCGTTAAACTATATCTCCAACGAAACCACGACGCCCTCACAGTCACAACTGCAAACAGTGGGCCAGATGCACTCGCCCGGTTTGGAAATGAGACCTTCGATTGTATTGTCAGTGACTACAATATGCCTCAAATGGACGGCCTTGAACTACTAGACGCTGTCCGAGACAATTATCCCGATCTCCCCTTTATCCTCTTTACCGGTCGGGGGAGCGAAGAAATTGCAAGTGAAGCTATCTCAGCAGGTGTCACGGACTACCTACAAAAAGAAACAGGGACTGACCAATACACGGTACTCACAAACCGTATTGTGAACGCTGTTGAGAGTTACCGCTCTCAACAAGCGCTTGCGGAAAGCAAACAACGTTATCAAAGCCTTATCGAAAAGAGCCACGATGCTGTATTCATCATTCAAGACGAGCAATTCAAGTTTATCAACGAGCGTATTTGCGAGATCACCGGATACGACAAACCAGAACTTAAGGAACTAACGTACGATGAAATACTTCACCCGGATGATCGCGAACGGGTCAGCAAGATCAGAACCCAACGGAAAAACGGTCAAGACCCGCCAGAAACATATGAAGTCCAAATCGAGACAAAATCCGGTGAATCCCGATACTGCGATTTGAAAGTCCAAACTATCACGCATGAGGGAGAAGATGCGGTCCTCGGGTTTGCTCGTGATATCTCTGATCAGAAAGAATACGAGACAATTCTCAAAACATTACACGAGACAACACGCGAGTTAATGCGTGCTGAGACAAAAAGCGAAATCTGTGATATTGCCGTTGAAACTACTCGAACAGAGCTCGGCTTACCAATTAGCGGTGTCTGGCTCTATAACGAAGATTCAAACTGTCTGGAACCAGCGGTGAGCACTGGCGAAGGTACGTCCCTCATCGGGTCGCTGCCGACGTTCCAGCCCGGAAGTAGTCTGGCATGGACGGTATTTGATGCTCAAGAGACCACAGTATTTGATGACGTGCAGGACGCCGAGCCAGTACATAATCCAGAGACAGTGATTCAAAGTGAGGCAATTGCTCCACTTGGGAGGCAAGGCATTCTCCTGTCTGGATCGACGGAGACCAATGCATTCGATGATTTTGATCGAGAGGTCCTTGAACTCCTTGCGACAAACACAGAAGCGGCATTAGAGCGAGCCGACCGTGAGGAAACTCATCGACGACTGACTCAGGAACTCAAGCAGAGCAAGAAAAAAATCGAGCAGCTACACAAGATTGCCACTGAGATGGAAGCCTGTGAGTCTGAACAAGAAATTTGTGACCTCACTGTCGATGCTGCCGAGCGTATTCTTGCGTTCGACATCTGTATTGTCGATATCGAAGAAGATGGCTTGCTAGAAACGAGGAGTCTGTCAAGTGGCGTCAGTAAGGAGGAGACACCTGCGATGTCCGTCAACGAAGGACTTGCTGGAAAAACCTATCGAACGCAAGAATCGTATTTATTTGATGATATTCAGGCGGTTCCGGAGGCGAAGCCTCAAGCTGACTATCACTCAATCATCAGCGTCGCAATCGGTGACCATGGAGTCTTTCAAGCTGTCGCCGACGAAACCGGATTTTTCGGCGAACAAGATGTTGAGCTTGCTGAACTTCTGCTTTCTCATACTGCTGAAGCACTATCACGAGTAACTCGAGAACAGCAACTCCGAGAACGTGAATCGTCTCTTCGGAAACAGCGAGACCGCCTCGAGGAGTTCTCCAGTGTCGTTTCTCATGACCTCCGGAACCCGCTTAACGTCGCGCAAGGAAATCTCGACATGGTTGTTGAAAAGGTAGAGTCTTCCGAGAAGCAGAAAGAACGGGTTGCAATCGATCGGCTAAAAACAGTCGAGACAGCGCTCAATCGGATGGAAACAATCATCGAGGATGTACTAGCGCTTGCCCGCCAGGGTCAGCTTTCAGACACTCCGGAACCAGTTCACCTCGACGAACTTGCGGAGCGTGCCTGGACGAATGTCGAGACGGTTGATGCAACACTCAAACTCCAGTGTAATCGTCAACTCAAAGCAGACGTCGGTCGATTACAGCAACTGTTCGAGAATCTCTTCCGAAATGCTGTTGAACACGGTGGGCCGGATGTGGAGGTTCAGGTTCGGACGACCGACGATGGCTTTACTATCGAAGATAACGGCTGTGGAATACCAAATATCGAGTCAAAGGATATTTTCTCATCAGAGTTCTCCACAGCCGATGATGGAACTGGACTTGGGCTTGCTATCGTTGACCAAATTGTGCAAGCTCACGGGTGGACGGCAACTGCCACTGAAGGACGTGATGGCGGTGTGAAGATTGTAGTCTCCGATGTTACTGGGTAATCAGATACCTTCGCTGAGAGCAAAGTGTCTACTTTGTTTTGGATATTTTCTCCCGACTATAGTTCTGACTAAGTTCTCTTGTTGCCAGCTGGAAACTAAGCGGCCTCTGCACGGGATTGTAATCAAAGGGTGAGTTCGCTATCCTCAACGTCCGTTAGTGACCGATTCTTGAGAGACGTCCCTGATTTGGCATCAAAAATATGTATTGCTTGCTCTGGGATACGGACACGAGTTTTTGCACCTTCTTCGATACTCTTCATGCCTTCAGTTGTTGCGACAAATGTCGTTGGCTCGGCACGGTTCGGACCGATCGTGAGATAGACATTATTTTCGTTGCCTTTGGGTTCAACGACATCGACGATTGTCTCAAAGGTGTGTGGAGATTCGGTGTCTCCCACAAGTTCAATATCTTCAGGCCGGATTCCAAGTACCACATCTGTCACGGGGCCAAGCGAGTCACGAGTATCGGAGGACAAGGGATATTCGAATGTGTCCGAAACCAAGCGGGTATCAGCCACGGTCATTTCGAAGAAGTTCATCGATGGTTCTCCGATAAACCCGGCGACGAATTGATTCGCAGGTTTATGATAGAGTTCAAGCGGTGTCCCAACCTGTTGGAGGACTCCATCGTTTAGTACTGCAATGCGGTCGCCCATCGTCATCGCCTCGGTCTGGTCATGGGTAACATAGATAGTTGTGACACCGAGATCCTCTTGAAGACGCTGGAGTTCAGTTCGCATCTGTGCCCGCAACTTTGCGTCGAGGTTTGCAAGGGGTTCATCAAGCAGGAATACCTGCGGATCACGTACAATCGCGCGGCCAAGCGCGACACGCTGTTGTTGGCCACCCGAAAGCTCGCTCGGTTTTCGACCCAATAACTCGTCGATATTTAGCATCCTAGCTGTCTCCTCAACACGACTGTCGATTTCGTCGGCGGACATATTCGTCGCTTCTTCCAACCCAAACTTCATATTCTCTTTAACCGTCATATGCGGGTAGAGGGCGTAGGATTGGAACACCATCGCTAAATCGCGTTCCTGTGGTGAGAGACCCTCAATTGGAACTCCATCTAAACGCATCTGGCCCTCGGAGACCGTTTCTAGCCCTGCAATCATACGGAGAGTAGTTGATTTCCCACAGCCACTCGGCCCAACCAAAACGAGAAACTCTCCGTCGTCGATGTCGAGACTCAAGTCATCAACTGCGATAATCTCTCCGTGCTCATCTTGGAAACGCTTTGTAATATTTGAAAGCGTAAGCTCCGCCATGGCCAAGTATAGTCGATTAATGGTTATAATTCGAGTCCAAGACTTCGGTGATTCCCGATTTTGTTGTAACATCTTGGCGGTGTTGACTGAGGTGGTGACTCCGGATTTTGAGCGGAGAAACGTAACTTCTTGAACTTATCTTGGAACCAGAGGAAAACGCTGCGTGGCTTTAAGGTGGGATATGTGGTAACGAGTAGCAGTGATTTACCCGTGAGTGAAAGCCAGCCAAATATCGTGTTTATCCTTACTGATCAACAACGGTTAGATACCATCCACTCACTCGGCGCATCCCATATGGAGACGCCGAACCTCGACCGACTCGTCGAAGAAGGCGTGACATTCACCGACTGCCATATTACTGCGCCATTGTGTGTCCCCTCGCGAGCAAGCCTTTTCACCGGATACTATCCGCACACGACTGGTGTGTACTCGAATCAAGACTCATGGCAACACACATGGGTTGAGTCACTCTCAGCAAATGGCTACTATAGCGTGAACATCGGGAAGATGCATACATTGCCGTACGAGGCACCTGCAGGGTTCCACGAACGCTACGTCGTCGAAAACAAAGACCGATACTTAGCCGATATGCCAGACCTCCCCTCAGAGCGATTCTACTTCGACGAATGGGACAAGGCGTTGCGTGCACGCGGCCTGGTCAAACAACAGCGTGAATTCTACCGTAAGTGGAGCGACTACGAGAACCGGCTTGGCGCATACGAATGGGAACTCCCCGAAGATTCACATCCGGATATGTTTGTCGGCGACATGGCAACATGGTGGCTCGACGTAATGCCGAAACTCAACCGGCCACTCTTCATGCAAGTCGGCTTCCCAGGACCACACCCACCGTTCGACCCTATCCCACGGTACGCAGAACAGTATCTCGAAAAAGATCTTCCATTACCCGAGGTCTCCGATTCCGATTTGGCGAACCAGCCCCCGCCGTTACGTGCAAAGCGTGAATTCTACAGCGAAGTAGATTCGGACGCTATCGGTTATCCACTTGATCCGACCGAAGAGCAACTTCACCAGATGCGGGCATACTACTACGCGAACGTCAGTATGATCGATGAAAAGGTCGGTGAAATCCTTGACGCGCTCGAGGCCAACGGTTACACCGACGACACAATCGTCATTTTCGCCTCCGACCACGGTGAAGGGCTTGGCGATCACGGTCACATCCAGAAGCTGGCGATGTACGACGAGATAACTCGCGTCCCGGCAATCGTCTGGGCACCTGACCGGTTTGGAGGAGGCCGCCGAATCGAGGATCTCTGTCAGCTAATGGATTTGGGGCCGACGGTTCTCGACCTTGCAGACGTTCCGATTCCCGAGTCAATGGAAGCCGTGTCGGTCGTTCCAGCACTCGAAGGTGATGAATGGGATGGTCGAGAGTACGTGTTCACCGAACAGAGTCTCGACCTTGGATTCATGCGTGAAGGGATGGACGAGGGCCTCATGACGATGGTTCGTAGCGATGACTGGAAACTCATCCATTTCCTGGATGAATCCTACGGACAGTTGTTCGATTTGGACGAAACCCCCCATGAGGTGAATGACCGCTGGGATGACCCCGACGCCGCTGAAACAAAACAAGAGCTACTAGCAGTCCTCCGCAACTGGCGGATTCGAAGCGGCTACCAGACCCGAAACTGGACGCACGAATTAGGAGGATCTTGACGCCCAGGGTAGTGCAGTTATCACTGCATGACAGACGTCCTTGGAAGACGAACCGATCATTCCTCTGCTTCTTGCAGTGACTCGCGTAGTTCTCCTTTTGCGATTCGTTCAACGCCATCGATTGGCCGGAACGCTCCCCACTCAGGAACAGGTTCATTGCAATGTGGGCATTGGCGAACAACACGATCACGGTCGTGTTGGACATCCCAGTCTGTCACGTCTGATTCTGTCCCTTCCCACCCACAGTCACACTGCAACAGCATTTCTTGACGGCCGATTGCAACCCCGCGTTCTTGGGTCATAAGTCATGTACACGGCGAGAACGGGAGTATATGTTTGGGTGACGATTAGGAGACACCAGACAAGAAAACTACCCAGCGGTGCGGTGCCGTGGGAAGCCCCGTCGTTTACGACGGGGAGGAGGTCACTCTGGTGGGTTCCTCTCGATATGTGTTTGGTAGGCCGCTTTGACTGACGGCGGAGCTCGATAGTTTCGCCACTCTGCAAGTGCAGTCGTGAGGATGAAAAAAGCGAGACAAACTGCGGCTACTGTTTTCGAGTCACTAGGGTCAAGCCGGTCGAGTGTGCGATGGAACCAGAATAAATCCGCCCACTGTGAGGAATGGAACGCGTAGAATTGTCTCCTAGCAATCGGACTAACCCAATGAAAATCGGGGATCATTGCCCAGCTACCGCCTGCGAGGGTGACAGTACGTGGATACCAGATTGTGGGCACGAGAAAAGTGGCGAGAAGTGTCGTTATCGCCGCTCCAAATGCGAAGTGAGCGATTGCCATCGACATATAGTATTCCCATGGTTTCCACCGATCATAATGTTCGCGCTCGTGGGAGACCTCGTGGTTCGGTCGGCCGATAGCAGGTTAGGGTACAGTGGGCGATGCTCTGGCGATAGATGGCTTCTGGCGTATTCCTTCTCGATAACGGAGGAACTCGTTCAGCTACGTTCCAAAACCGCCAGTTGTCAATCAGCAGGAAAAGTTTCTTGTGGTACGTTATCGTCCATCGTATGGGGATGGGGAATGACACAGACACCAGACGCACGGGAACTATCCCGTCGTACGTACCTTAGTGGCGCAGCGAGCATCGCAGGCCTTGCTGGATTCGCCGGAGTGACCAGCGGACGCCAAGATGGCGAGACGATGGAAGTCCTTCACGGGTGGACTGGTGGTGATGGAAAAGCCGCTATCGACGCGCTCACACAGGGATTCCAAGAACAGTATCCAGACATAGATGCGGACTTCAACCCGGTAGGTGGCCAAGGGAACGTCCAGTTGAATACGCTTATCGTCCAGCGACTTTCGAACAACAATCCGCCGAGTTCGTGGGCCGCATGGCCAGGCGCACACCTGACGCAGTTCACCGAAGCCGACCTCCTTGGAGACATCAGTGACTCCGTCTGGGGCCAAAACAACATGGAAGAGGCCTACGTCCAGGAAGCCAAACAACTCTCACGGTTTGACGGCCAGTACGTGTGCGTCCCAATTGGCTCACACCGCATGAACAACCTCTTCTACAACATCGAGGTTGTCGAGCAGGCAGGTGTCGATCCAGCGCAACTGTCGTCGCCGAGTGAACTGACGGAGGCACTCGCACAAATCGAAGACCAAACCGACGCGGCTGGCATGGCTCAATCGATGACGAACGCGGTAACAATAATTCGACTGTGGGCCGCCACTATGCTTGGCAGTCAAGGCTTCCAAGCGTACATGGACCTTATCAACGGCAATGGCGATATCGACGCTGTCAGAGGCAGCCTGCAAGCCGTCAAAGACATCTCTGAGTACTTCAACGAAGATGCACCGTCGGTCGATCCGCCGGGCGCCATGGAACGCGTTGCAAACGGTAATGCAGCCGTCCTACAGGCTGGGAACTGGGCGGCTGGCTTCTTCAAAGGCCAAGACTTGACGTACAACGAAGATTGGGGGTGGGCTCCGTATCCCGGAACCGAGGGCATGTACGGACTCCACTTCGACGCCTTCGTCTACCCGAGAGATGGCCCTGCACCACAGGCGACACAACAGTGGCTTCGATACTGTGGCACGACGGAAGCACAGGTTGCGTTCAACACGCGCAAAGGATCGATTCCACCGCGTACGGACGCACCACAGGACGAGTTCGGTCCGTACCTACAGGAGACCATGGAAGACTACCGCTCGGCCGACCAGAAGCCACCGACCATCGCGGATGGTCTCGCCGTGCCGCCAGACACCCTGACGGACCTACAGAGTGTGTTCACTGACAACTTCATGGGACCCTACAACGTCGACGCGACTGCACAACAGATTATGGAGACAATCGGCTAATTTCCGCTTCTCTTTAGCATGACTCTCAGAGACTTCATCGCGAGGGTCAAACGAGCAGTTACTACTATCTATCGTCGCCAGCGGAAAGCGACTGACGGTGGCACGCTAACCAGCACTCGTTCGTCTCGAACACTACTTGGATCGATTCGTCATAACGAATTCATCCAGTCGATTCCGTTTCTGCTGCCGACGTTGGTGATGATCGGCTGGTTCATCTATGGTGCAATCATTTGGAACCTCGTCATTTCATTGACCGATTTCCAAGGTTTCGGCACACCGAGCTATGAGGAGTTAGACCTTGAACAGTACGTCCGCGCTATTCATGACCCCGGCCTGCTCGCCGCTGCTCGCAACACCTTCGTCTTACTCCTAGCCTTTACTGTCCTCTGTTTAGTTGTTGGCCTTGGGCTCGCAATCTTACTCGACCAAGAAATCAGGTTTCGAGGCACAATACGGCTCATCTATCTCTTTCCGTTTAGCCTCTCGTTCATCGTGACGGCTCAGGTCTGGCTCTGGCTGTACAACTACAGCAATGGGTTAGTGAACACCACAATTCGAGCGGTCGGCCTTCCAGCGCCCCATTGGATTGGGAATCCAAAAATCGTCCTTACAGCCATCATTATTGCGCTGGTATGGCAGTTCAGTGGCTACGCCATGGTCGTGTATTTGGCTGGCCTGCGCTCGATTCCAACGGCTCATTTCGAAGCTGCGAAAGTAGATGGGGCAAGCACAATCCGTATTTATCAGCGTATCATACTACCCCAACTCCGTGCCTCGACGGTGAGCGCGTCGGTGGTGCTCATGGTCTTCGCGCTGAAAGCCTTTGACTTCATTTATGCGTTGTTCGGCAGTTACCAGCCACAGAAAGGCGCAGACATACTTGCCACGAAGATGGTGCGGGAAGCGTTCCGCTCACAGGAATGGGCGTATGGGGCTGCAATCGCTATCATCCTCTTCCTGCTCGCAATGGCAGTGATTTCGCCGTATCTCTACTCACAATACCGGAGAGGAAAACTATGACGACAAAGAACGAACCGACACGACGCACACAGATTACGGATAGAGTCCAGTCCATCACCATTCGACGCACACTCCTGTACGTGACCCTCGGCGGACTCGCCGTTCTGTATTTGCTTCCATTGGAGGTCACGCTGCTGACCTCGCTCAAAACCAAACAGGCTGTTGTACAGACACTTCCCTTCATGCCACCGGGGTTCGACGGAGTGACCAGCCGGAACTGGGTCCAAGCTTTCGAGATACTTGAGAAAGGGTTAACCAACAGTCTCATACTTGTCACCCCCGTTGCAGTTATTTCTGCCATGATGGGCAGTATGGCAGCGTATGCGCTTACACATACAGACTGGCGTGGGCAAGTTCCAATCGTCGTATTAGTGATTGCAGCGGTGTTTCTCCCTACCCAAGCCGCAATTATCCCGCTATCGAAATTCTGGACAATTCATGCCCCCCTTGAAGAATTGCTAGCCCCACTCTGGCAGTTGCCGCTCTTGTACGACTATCATGGTGATCTTATCGCGTTGATTATCACTGATATCGCGTTCGGCCTACCAATTTGTACGGTGCTCTTTCGGTCGTACTATAAGGGGCTCTCCGAAGAGATGCTTGAAGCGGCTCGCATTGACGGTGCCAGCATGTTCGCGATTTATCGACGAATAGTCTTCCCGCTTTCAGCGCCGATGTTCGCCGTCACCCTCATCTACCAGTTCACCCAGACGTGGAACAGCTTCCTATTTCCGCTTATCATCATGACCAGTTCCAACCACCCAGCAGCACCAGTGACCCTCTCGTTGGCTGGGATTGGCGCTAGCCTTGAAGGAACAGACTACGGACTTCGCATGGCCGGGGCACTCTTGACGGCGCTCCCCACCCTCATCGTATTCCTGCTATTCGGTGAACGATTCGCCGAAGGAGTTGTTGGGCGAACATAAGTTCGTCCGCAGAACTCTCCATCAGTAGTCTCCAACGCCCTCTACGGTATAGACCAAGATGGAGTGCTAGTTACTCCGTTTCGGTCTCTGAGTCCTCGTAACGGTGTTTCCAATTGTCGATTGGTTGTTGACCCCCGTCAACGCGGAGTTCATGACCATTGATGTAGTCGCTAGCTGGCGAACAAAGGAACGCCACCGCATGGGCAATTTCCGTTGGGTCAGCAAATCGGCCAAGGGGATTCAACTCCGTGATTTGGTCACGAGTCTGCGGGTCGAATCCCTCAGTCATCCGTGTCTCGACCCAGCCAGGGGCAACGGCATTCACTCGAATCCCGTCACGGCCTAGTTCCAACGCAAGCGTTTTCGTCAAGCCAAGCACCCCAAACTTCGAGACGTCATACTGGGGTGACATCCCGATTCCGTTTTTCGTATGAATGGAGGTGACGTTCACGATTTTACCGTATCCTTGGCCGAGCATTCCATCAAGTGCGTGTGTACAACAGTGAATCGCGCTATAGAGATTCACCTCCATGTTCCGTTTCCAGACCTCCATTCCAGGCTTGTTCCGAAACCGATCTCCTTCTCCAATACCGGCATTATTCACAAGGAGGTCAACCGCACCGAATTGATCTTCTGCCTCCTCAAACATCGCTTGCACCTCTGCTTCGTCACTAACATCAGCAGTAATGACGGTCGCTTGGCCTCCGGCATTACGAACTGCCTCAGCCGTCTCTGAAGCCGGCTCCTGCTCGATATCGTTGACAATGACAGTCGCACCATTCTCGCCGAGTAGGTTTGCAATTGCGCGCCCGTTCCCTCGTCCGGCACCAGTAACTAGTGCAATTCGGTTATCCAGTTCGTAGTCCATACAGACAAGTCTCAACGTGACGTTCCTTGACCTCTTCTCCGTCGCACACGAACGCTTGCAGAACGAACGAGAATCTTATCATCGGCACTTTCTCAATTCCTCAGATGGTTCTGAGGGATGTTCTGTACTTCTCTGAGTGATTTCGACATTGAGGGAACCTATGCCAGTGTTAGTCACTAAGTGCCTTCCGGCCTTTCTCCGTAGGCCAATAGAGATTCGCTCGCTTGTCCTCGGGGTCGGGTTCCGCCGCAACTAGCTCCCGTCGTTTAAGACTTGCCAGCGTCTGGGAGAGGCGTGCTGTATCGATATCCTCGTCGTCGAATTCGCTTTGGAGTTCACTCGTTCGGACACGTTCTTCTTCGCTATCATGCATCTGTGACAGCACTTGAGCGGGAAGTGCATCACTTTGAAGCGATGGAATACTATCTGAGCTACCGTTAGAGGAGTCTGTAGCGGTCTCCCCATCGCTTGACTCTTCTAGTTCTTCGGATGGGCCCTGCTCACCAACGAATACCTCAAAGGGAATGTCGGACGATTCGGTTGTTGTGAGTTCAAGCCGGAATCCCGTGATTTCAGGGGCTGACTCGGAGAGTGTTGATATTACGCGGTTGAATGCAGTTTCAGTCGATTCGTTTTCTCCTTGGTATTCAAGCACAAGTGTGTTCGTCTCAGATTTTCCAACCATAGTGGCTCAAAATACGCCAGTGTATAAAAAACACACTAGTAGTTCACAATGAATTAATTCTAATATAACTATTTAGGTTGGTCCTACACGCTGTTTATATAATCCATACTTCATCTTAGTAGTAGAGGTCAGCTAATACAGGCTAATTCCCTTCCACGAATACTAACAACGAAATTAGGTGTTGTCAACTTCGATGAGAGTTTCAAGACCAGTTTCGAGTGAAACATTTGGAGAGTACTTGAGATGTTCTCGGGCTTTCGTAATGTCAGCACAACTGTGTTGGATATCACCGGGACGAGGATCAGTATGGACAATTTCTGACTCGGAATCAGCGACTTCATGGATCGACTCTGCAAGCTCCTGAATCGTAACGCTGGAACCAGTACCAATATTATAGGCTTCCCCAACGTGTGAGGTTGTTGCTGCCCGGAGGTTTGCTTGGACAATATCGTCGACGTGGACAAAATCCCGCGTCTGGGTGCCCTCTCCGTTCACAGTTATTGGGTTACCGTTCATCGCCTGTTCTTTGAAGATGCTGATTACGCCACTATAGTCACCCGCAGTTTGGCGAGGTCCATAGGCATTGAAGTACCGGAGTGCAACGGTCTCAACGCCATAGAGATTGTAGTACAGTCGCATGTAGTGGTCAAGTGAGAGTTTGTCGGCTCCGTACGGTGATGTCGGAGTCTTTGGAGCAGTTTCGGTAACTGGGACTGTCTGTGGCTCGCCATAGATGGCCGCACTTGAGGCAGCAACGACGCGTGCATCTTCCTCACGAGCATGCTCAAGAAGACTAATGGTTGCTTTAAGATTGATTGAGTGGCTCGTCTCAGGTTGTTCGATAGATTGTTGGACACTGACGAGAGCAGCCTGATGAAAGACGATATCAACGCCGCTCATCGCCGTTGCAAGTGTATCCTCATCACGGATATCACCCTCAATAATAGTTGCAGTAGCTGGCACATTAGTACGAGATCCAGTCGAGAAATCGTCTAAAATGCGGACATCGTTCTGTGCAGTTAGCGCATCAGCAATGTGGCTTCCGATGAATCCGCCACCACCGGTGACAAGAATCGTCTTTTCACTAATTACCGGGTCTACCATCTCAAGTGCACTCTTGTAGGATTATCTTTTATATTTACCTAAGCTGCTTCACTTGTCATCTTAATATTTTATATAAAAAGTATACAGGAGAGGTCACCTATTTCCCTATTATTGGGAATTTCTTGTGATTTTCCAAACCAACCGAACAGGACCGGAGGAGCACCCACGTAGATGAAGGCGAATACCTCCGACCTTGACCTGAGGAGTATACCCCTAGTCTGATTCCACCGCTAGAAACGAAGATTAAAGGGGGCCGAGTGAGAGGCCGTGTTATATTACTCATGGCAAACGACCACGACGTAACGGATACCCCCGTCCAGACACCGGGTCTGTATCTTCTCATTGCGTTCTGTCTCACCGCATACCGTATTATCTACACAATCGATCACTCTCTTCTTCACATCGGAGCTCTCCCGGAACTCCCGGCCGAATTCCAATAGCTCCGACCTTGAGCTTGTGGCATCTGAATATAGGTTAGAGCGTGGTCGAACTTGTGGATGACAGAATATCCCTCGACTCATTCTGGCTTTCGCTCAGGTACTGGGTCATGTTCGCGAGGAATTGTGGGGACCGCCACTAGAAAGTAGGATCCCTCTAGACGGGAATCGTACTATCTGCTGGAGGATTTGCCACCGTCAGCAGAGTCTAATTTTGGGCATGACTTCCAGAAGACGCTATGGAACACCAGTTAGGCACCTTCTAGTTTTCCTCCTCGACTGGCGTGCGTTCATCGAGCGCTTGGTGCGGTCGCTGAATGTTGTAGTAATGGATGAACGATGCAAGACACTGGCGGACGCTCTACCGACTGCCCACCCATGACTAATGGAAGCAGTTGATTCGTATCTTGAGGGTGTGAAACTATTTTTCGATGTGATTTCGGTCGGCGTAGTCGAGCCGGCCGCTCAATCCTAATCGAGAGAGGGCGGTCAGATAGCCAAAGCCATCGACCAGAAACACGGCTTATGAACAATCGTGTTTCTGGGCGAGGCCGTGGAGGAATGCAGCCGCCGGATCGGTGCCTCGCCGACCAAATATGGCGGCATCAAGCAGCAGCCTTGTGTCGAGGTCGATTGCAGCGTATGCCCAAGACCACTCCCCATTGATTCGGACAGCGGTCTCGACAACTGCGACCCGCGTCGGCTGCGCCGACGGCGGGTCAGAAACGCTGTCAGCCAGCCGATGTACCCAACTCCAGACAGCTCCATGCGTCCGTTCAACGCCGAAGAGCCCAAGAATCGTTGCTGTTTCCCTGAGCGAACACCCGGCATCGTGGAGGCGGACGGCGGACGCCTTGACGGGCGTCGCCGTCCGCTCGCGCTGCCAACATTCAAGAGTAGCGGTGTCTAACGCCTCTCTGAGCAGGTTAGTGGCTTGCAGAGGACACAATCGCTACAACCTACTCGCTTCTCAAACCGCGCTAACTAAACAGTGCCCCAATATCGAATAGGTCAGGAAACTCAAGTCTTTTCGCACAAAATTAGTTGGACCTTCACGCCAGAATGGGGTACTGTGTCGGCTGGATAAACTCGCACCCTCTCGTGATACATTCCGAATACGGTAGACGAGGCCTCTACCGGGACACCGCGAAACAGCTCATTCTCGTGCTTATCTACAAAGGCGGCTTTCCCGTGAAGACATGGAATAAGAGATACAGCAATCCGCTATCGGCAGTATGCTACTGATTCAACCGTCTTGTAAAGCCGTGTATGGAGACGGCGTCGGAGGCAATGACCGGTCTGGACAATCGACTACTTTACGCGACCGAACACGAGAAATAGCCGATAGTTAACGTTCTCACAACCAAATACCGGTTTGAGAGTGAAACTTGCCCGACCGAACCGCTTCAGAATTCGCGGCAGAAAGACACGGGATGAGGCGTTCAAATGGCCGTATTCAGTAACGGTGCTACTCATCGTATGCAGTGACCGTGCCTCTCCTCGGATGTCGATTCGCCTGCCTTAAAGTAGTGGTCAGCTCTTTTGTTGAACTCCTGTCCGAATCCAATTACTTCTGCACATACTTGTTACGATAACATGGTGTTCTCAGCCACTCTTGGTTGGAATTCGATGTGAGTGAAAACTGATGACGCCTCTCTGGTATGTGGTGACGAGAACTCGAACGCTTTGAGGTTACTCGACCTCGTTTCGATTCCGCGTTCCGTGTACCTCTGGCGCGGTCACTTCCGACTGGGATTCATTTCCATATGAACCGTCCCAAACTTGCATCGATCAGTAATTGGCTTCTTCGAAACATTCATTGAATTCAGTGATGCCAACACAATTATGCGAATTTTATACATCGACTGTGATTCGCTCCGCCCCGACCATCTCGGATGTTACGGCTACGACCGTAATACTTCGCCGAACATCGACCGTCTCGCGGACGGGGGGCTTCGGTTCACGAACTACTACGCGTCGGACGTACCCTGTCTCCCCTCGCGGACGGCCTTATTCACTGGTCGGTTCGGCATCCATACCGGGGTTGTCAACCATGGCGGTATCGCGGCAGATGTTCGTTCCAAGGGCCCGGACAGAGGAGAGGGGAACCGTGGTGAGTACCGGACGCTGATGACGGAACTTCGAAATAACGAGTATCACACCGCGTTCGTGAGCCCTTTCCCCCAACGCCACGCCGCATGGCACGTCCTCGACGGATTCGACGAGTGGCACGACACGAAGGGTGGCGGTACCGAACGCGCCGAGGTAGTCTATCCGTACGCCGAGGAGTGGTTGGAAGACAACGCGAGCGACGAAGACTGGTACCTCCACGTCAACTTCTGGGACCCACACACGAATTACGACACGCCGCTGGAGTACGGCAATCCCTTCGAGGACGACCCTGCCCCCGAATGGCTTACCGACGAACTAATCGAGGAGCAACGGCAAAGCTACGGGCCGCACAGTGCCCGCGACCTCCATCACGAGTACATGACCGGAAACGAGCCACCGGACCTCCCACGAACGCCCAACGAGATTCGGGATCGAGAGACCTTCAAGCAATGGGTAGACGGGTACGACACCGGCATCCGTTACATGGACGACTACATCGGGAAACTCCTCGACCTGCTCGCGACCGAGGGCGTCCTCGATGAGACACTCGTCATCGTCTCGGCCGACCACGGAGAGAACCAGGGCGAACTCAACGTCTACGGTGACCACCAACTTGCGGACGAGTGGACGTGTCGCGTCCCGCTCATCATGTCAGGGCCCGAGGTGGAACCGGGTGTCGACGACGGCCTCCACTACAACGTCGACTTACCCCCGACGCTGACAGAACTAGTCCGTGGTGAGGTCCCCAACGGGTGGGACGGTCGATCGTTCGCCAGCACAATCACTGACAGTGTCGATACAGGCCGTGACTTCCTCGTACTCAGCCAAGGAACGTGGTCCTGTCAGCGAGCGGTGCGATGGAAGGACTGGCTACTCCTGCAGACGTACCACGACGGCTGGCGCGAATTCGAACCGCTGATGCTGTTCGACCTCGGCGACGACCCTCACGAGACGACGAATCTGGTCGAAACGCACCCCCAAGTCGCCGAACGTGGCCTCTCGTTGCTCCAACGATGGCATAGTACGCGAATGATTGAAAACGCGACCGGTGAGGCCGGTGGGACTTCCGGCTCCCCACAGGGACTCGCCGACCCCCTCTTGGAAGTCATCCGGGAGGGATTACCGTTCTACCAGCGCGGAAACCGAGAAGCGTACGTGAACCGCCTCCGCGAGACGGGTCGCGAGGAGCACGCGAAAACGGTCGAACGTGGTACGAGTGTTCGCAATCGGACGGACGCTCTGTACCCCGACCGGACCTGACGGGAGGAGGTAAATCGAGGGTTTGAGTCGGATATTTTCGTCGAAGACATTTCCGTCCGTGGTCTCAGAACGTCGGTGACTCGAAACGGTCATGAAACCTGCCGTCGCGCTTCTAGCGGTCGTCGAAGTACGTCCCGAACTCATTCGCCAGAGGAGGGATGTGGACCAACAGTCGGCAAGGCCGTTCGGAACGGTCGGGTCGAGAACTATGGCCCAGCAGTATGTGGAACGGTAGTCGACTATCGTTTAGACCTATGTGAGGATTTTGCCGACACATTCATTTTTAATTCGAGTCTTCCAGTAACCAACGAACAGGATGGATTATCGAACCCTCGGGTCGACCGGCATCAAGGTATCCGAACTCTGTCTCGGGACGTGGCGGTTCGGCAAGGAGACGAACGGCGTCGTCGAAACCGACCGCGAACGAGCACACGAACTGTTGACTGCGGCGTGGGAGCGCGGTATCAACTTCATCGACACCGCCAACGTCTATGGTGACCCGAACGGAACGAGCGAGGAATTTATCGGCGATTGGCTGCAGGACTACGCCCGCGAGGACTTCGTCCTCGCCTCGAAGGCGTACTTCCCCTTCGACGAAACGAATCCGAACGGTCGGGGACTGTCACGCAAGCACATTCGCGCCCAAATCGAGGGGACCCTCGAACGTCTCGGTACCGACTATCTCGACGTGTACTACATCCACCGATGGGACGACGAGACGCCTATCAGAGAGACGCTTCGAACCCTTACCGAACTCGTTCGCGATGGGAAGATCAATTATCTCGGCGCGAGTTCTATGGCCGCGTGGAAGCTAACGAAAGCCCTCTGGCAAAGTGACGTTGAGGGTCTCGAACGCTTCGAGGTGACCCAACCTCGCTTTAATCCGACGTTCCGTGACGAGGTAGCGGACTATCTCGACGTCTGTGCCGACCAAGACCTCGCCGTCTGTCCGTACTCTCCGCTCGAAAGCGGCTTCTTGACGGGGAAGTACGACCGTGATGGCAGTACACCCGACGGGTCGCGCGGTGACCTCCTCGCGTGGGACAATCACTTCTCCGAACAGCAGTGGCGTGTTCTCGAAGCCGTCCAATCTGTGGCCGGCGAACTTGACGCAACGCCAGCACAGGTCACGCTTCGGTGGCTACTCGCCCGGAATCGCTTCACCTGCATCCCGATTATCGGCGCTCGGACTGTCGATCAACTCGACGACAACACCCGTGTTAGCGACGTTTCGCTCTCGGATTACCACGTCGAGCAAATCGACCGGGCCTATCACGGCGAGTAATTTCGCGTAGTCTATAGCGCCCGATATTCATTCCTGGCGCGTACTCTCTTCCCTTCACCCGATTTCTGACCGAGTATCCGGTGATAGGTATCAGACGTTCACGGCGTCCGGGCTGTTCCACGGGTATGTGGATGCCGGCCGACGACTGAGATTCGCCGCTTCCGATCATTTCTGGCATTACGGCAACGACTGCAACACTTCGCCGAACTGTGGCCACCTCGTGGACCCGTTCGAGACTGAGAGACACCCTCGCGTGACGGTCTGGGGCCGTTCGTCCAGAACCGCGACTACGTCGGCCGTGAACTGCAAACGGACCCGAGGGTCGGTATTCCGAGACGACATCTCCGTATGGATACTCGATATTTGGAGTCGCTCGGAGCGACGTGACGGACCGACGTCTAGCCCTTACGGGCCGACGCCGTAACCGAGTAGATTTGACTGCTCCGCAGTAACTATTGGTCGTCCGTCCGACGTAGTAGCAATGCCAACGAAACTTTCAGTGCTCGCTATCGGTGGAAACAGATTTCCGTTTCATCGGTTCGACGAGTCAGGACCGCTGCTCGCGAACGCGCTCGACAACGACTCCATCGAGGTCACCCTTACGACGGGCCGCGACGTACTGACTGACCTCTCGGGATACGACGTCGTCCTCGATTACTTGACTGACAGCACGCTCGAGGACGAACAGCGAGACGGATTGCTGTCGTTCGTCCGGAACGGCGGCGGTTACGTCGGAGTCCACTGCGCGGCCGACCTGACGACCACGGCGGCCGACGGCCAGGACGAACTCATCGACGGTCGTGACGCCCCGTTTCCCGAACTCCGGAACCTGTTAGGTGGCCACTTCGTCACCCATCCCGAGCAGACGGCCTTCGACGTTCGTATCGTGGACAGCTACCATCCAATATCCGCTTCGCTCAGCGATATACGGGTCTGGGACGAGCCATACGTCCTCAACGTCGACGTGGACGACGTTCGCGTCCTCGCCCGAATGGACCATCCCGAATATGCGGACATGCCGGTCGCGTGGGTACGGGAGTTTTATGACGGGCGCGTATTCTACAGCTCGCTCGGGCACGGCGAACCGGCATTGAGCAACGTGGGCGTCCGCGAGTTACTTCGGCGTGCCGTACGCTGGGCCGGTGGGCGTTGAGCCTACGAATCACGACGTTCGTTCGAGTTGTCTAGTTTTGCCGCTTGAGCAAGTTGTTTGACCGCATAGTGTGGGAGAACACGTATGCCGACGACTGTCACCGTCTGGAACGAGTATGTCCACGAACGGGAGCACGATGAAGTAGCGGATATCTACCCCGACGGTATCCACGGAACCATCGCGGCCGCACTCGAAGAGCGAGGGTTCGACACGCAGACGGCCACGCTCGAAGAACCCGAACACGGCCTCACCGAAGACGTTCTCGACGAGACTGACGTCCTGACGTGGTGGGGTCACGCCGCCCACGACGAGGTCGACGACGACGTGGTCGAGCGAGTGAAGGCGCGCGTCCTCGACGGGATGGGATTAGTCGTCCTCCACTCGGCGCACTATTCGAAGATTTTCCGCGCGTTGATGGGAACGAGTTGCGGGCTGAAGTGGCGTGAGGCAGCCGAGACCGAACGCCTCTGGGTCACGAATCCCGCCCATCCCATCGTCGACGGAATCGACGATCACATCGAGGTCCCCGAAGCCGAGATGTACGGCGAACACTTCGACATCCCTGAGCCGGACTCGCTGGTATTCACCTCTTGGTTCGAAGGCGGCGAAGTGTTCCGGTCGGGCTGCTGTTATTACCGCGGCGAAGGGCGTGTCTTCTACTTCCGGCCGGGACACGAAACGTATCCCGTTTACCACCAAGAAGAGATACAACGGGTGCTGGCGAACGCCTGCGAGTGGGTTACGCCCAACCGAGATCGACCCGAAGTCGTCCGCGGCAATTACGACTCTATCGAGGATATCGACACCTCCGACGAGCGGTCGGTCCACTGATCGGTACTATCCGAAGACGCACACATCGTTCGCCGTTGCAGTACGACTGACTACCACTCGCAGATGATCTTTTCACTCCGTTGCTAACGTAATCATCCCGTCGAAGTTGAGTATCAC
Organism: Halorussus salinisoli; assembly: GCA_005239435.1. Taxonomy (GTDB): domain Archaea; phylum Halobacteriota; class Halobacteria; order Halobacteriales; family Haladaptataceae; genus Halorussus; species Halorussus salinisoli. Next base: position 534,039 of record SZNP01000001.1, read on the forward strand.
CGATTGGGCGGTATCGCCGAATAAGGCCTTCCCGGTCGGGGAACGTCGCTTTCCCCTGATGAATACGTGATCGCATTCGCGGTCTTCCGCCACTTCGATGATTTTCGTGGACTTCGAATCGCTATCGACGACTACACCGACGGCTTCGTACTCTACATCGATTTCTTGGAGAACCGTCTCCCCGGCTTCCTCCGCGGGTTTACGAGCAATACTAAGCCCGGTTTTATTGCCGTAGGAGGTGTTTTCTCTGTTCGCAATCCGCTCTAAAGTCTCGGCGTTGTTCTCATACTCTTCTTCCGTCAAGATTGAAAGAATTACAAGTGTTGCGTCGACGTTGGAAGCGAGTTCTCCTGCATTCCGGAGTAATTCTTCGTCTTCGTCGATAGATTCGACTACTGTGAGTGCGCGTTCCATCGTTTCCACAGTTTCAAATCATCGCATAAAGTTCTAATCGTTAGCGTAATAAATAACATAGGATAATTGAATATTAACGGAAATGCGTGAGCTAAAGCGCGTAAGGCGAATACTACGAACCCTCGCGTCTACACTGGCCGTCAAAAGAGACCGTACGTCCGGAGGTTCGACCGCACCTGTCGTATTACTCCACAAAAATACGGCCTCGCTCCCGCCGACCACTTCCTCGCATCTGAGGTAAATCACCGTACTAATACGATTTCCCCATCGGCACTGTCTAGTTAAGAGGTTCCGGGGTTGACGGGGGTTACAGCCTCTTTCAAATCATTTTGGATAAGATGTTTTTCTACTATTTTTGTGGGTTGTTGAGCGAGATTGGCGAATTCACGTCGCTCATGGCTTCCCGGTGCGTCGTCTCATCAACCGGACACTGGTTTCACCGCCGTTTTGACCTGTGCGTCGTACCACTGACTCTCGGTTTCGCCTAACTAGACAGTACCTCCCCATCTGGCACGGTCGGAATCGAAACACCCGACCAAACGAAACCCCCTCAGGCGGGGACGTTTCGACAGTACAAGACCATGTATCCGATACCGGCGACGAGCGGGATCAGTCCTGTGAAGTTGAGCATCACGATGACGTACGTGGCCGACTCCGGTGAAACGACTAAGAGCGATAGCGTGTTGAGTACGAGAATGAAGCCACAGACCATGAATAGAAGCTGAAGCATCCCCGCATAATTACACAAGTAATTTCGGAACCCGCCGTCCGTCTTCGCCATGCGTATTCAGTGAACGGGTCGACGGGAAAAACCTTCGTTCGACATCGTCACGCAACCGACGGTTGGTCTGAAGAGAACACGTGACATCCTCCCGCGCCTTTAGGCGCGGGCCTCCCGAACCGCACAAGTGGCGGTTCCCGTCAATTCGGAACGGTGGGAGTCTTAGGTGTGCGACCGACGGCGCTGGCTCTGCCACGAAACCGATGCTCGTACCCTGTATAGGGCTTCGAGGTATCTGGTTGTTTTGTGTAGGTAGGCTTACCTTTTAGTTTCGGTTGAACGCCGGGGCAAACACCGAGTCAACTGCCAGTTTTCCGCGCACAGCCCATCACATACCGTGTGGGACTGTGAAACTTCCGACACGGGAGAACGTGAGACGATGACGGCGATTCAGCCACGCCGTAAACGCCGTGGTATTCTCGCCTGTAATCTCTATAAACTACCAATGTAACTACTCGGTCTGGCAGCCTATCCTGCTAGCCTGCTATCTACGCTACAGGTGACTTCCGTGGGCCATCGTACACGTGGCGTGTTCGAATCTCGGTCACTTCCACTACCCTATAGATAGAGTGCTAATCCTCCGCAAGCGGCAGGCGGGTTAGGGTTGGTGGCTCGGAACGACGCCTTCGTACCTGACAAGGATTGTCAACACTTACTGCTTCGTCGGACAACGCAGTTGAGAGGCACTGTTTTCTTCTCCCTACCGGCCCTCGCCGCTCGCTGAGGAAGAGGCTGAAGGCCTTGGATTAAATTGAGAATGATTCGGTGCTCAATAGATCCTCGGGTCCGCCACCAATTGCGTCCCGGTGGAAGTACTCGCGGAGGCCTCCGTACTTGACGTGATTCGCGATCGCCGCGACGGTCATCCCTTGATTGGCGGTGATGTACTTCTTCGTGACCGTCCCAGTCTCGACGTTCACGGAGTCGTAGAACCCGTACTTTCCGTAGGCGTCCAAGTCGCGAAGCGCCTTGACGTTTTCTTGGGCCGCGTCCGGTGCGTACTCTGCGGCAAGGAACGTCACGTGCGGAGTCACGATGCCCTTGTCCTCGTAACCGCCGATTCCGAGGTAGTTGATACCGAACGCACTGTACCCGTCGGGCGTCGCGCACGGTGACAGTCGATAGCTACGTTTATTTTCGCACCAGCAGACCGTATCGGTACAGTGACGCTGGAAGCAAATGCCAACCGCGCACGATGCCGTCTCATGTCGTACAACGTCCGCGTGGCGTTCCCCGGTGAAGACCGTGACAGGTGGGAACGACGGAAGGAAAGCGTTTCGAGCACCATTTACTTCCACCGCCCGGACATCGTGGGATTGCAGGAACCGACCGACCGGCAGTTGTCGGATCTTCGCGAGCGCCTTCCGGGATATCGATGGATCGGCGTCGGCCGCCGTGACGGCGAAACCGACGGCGAGTATTGTCCGATCGGCTACCGGCCAAATCGGTTCGACCTCGAGAACCACGCGACGTTCTGGCTCTCTGCATCTCCCGACGAACCGGGGAGTATCGGCTGGGACGCCGCCTACCCGAGGCTCGCCACGCAGGTCGAACTCCGCGACATCGAAACCGATGCTCGAATTCGAGTTTTCAATACGCACTTCGACCACGAAGGCGAGATGGCCCGTGAGGAGAGCGCACGCCTGCTACGGCGACGGATAAACTCGACCGGAAGACAACCGACGGTCGTCACCGGAGACTTCAACTGCGTGGCCGACTCGGCCCCGTACCGAATTCTCACGGATTCGTCGTCGAACGCTCGCCGCCTCGTGGACGCGATGAACGCGGCCGAACGTCCCCATCACGGACCGCGAGCGACGTACACCGACTTCGACAGCCCCTCATCGGGGCGGAAAATCGACCACGTGTTCGTCACACCCGACGTCCAAGTGCGCCAGCACGCGACGTGCGCTGACACTCGCCCCGACGGTCGGTTCCCCTCCGACCACCTTCCGCTCGTTGCCGATGTCGCGCTCCCCGCCGGAGACGGTTCCGGTGAGTTGTCCGAGTGCGGTCACTGAGCGCGACGCACGTCAGCTACCGTCAACGCTCGTTCGGTTTTCGCCGGTAACGGAGCCGTCGTGTCGAACGACGACCGACTGATTCGTCGAGACGTTGGTGAACGTGTGTTCGGTCCCGTCGGGCCAGACGACGCGCACTCGCCTGACGGTATGGTTCGCCAGGCCGAAGTGCAGCGTTCGAGAGTTTTGACTGAAGTAGTTCGTCCGACTGTTTCGATAGCGTATCTGAGTGCCGGCGTCGGTCGTGACGAAGACCCGCGCGCCGACGGCCGTCTGGTTCGCCGTCCCCTTCACCTGAACCTGAAGCCAATTCCCGGATACATGGCGGTTCTCGTAGAGCTTGAATTTGCCGCTGGCGTCCGCCACGACGAGGTCCCGGTCACCGTCTTTGTCGTAATCGAGGACTGCGAGGCCGCGACCGTTCGACGGCTCGAATCCCGCTCGAGTCGCGTTTATCCGCTCGAACGAGTCGTTGGCGCGCATCCAGAGTGCTGGCGGCTTCGACGTTGGCTTCCACGTTTGCTGGCTGTTGGTCGGACTCCCGGTCTTTCGATTGTAATCTTGAGTCGTATGGACGAGATCGAGGTCGCCGTCGTTGTCGAGATCGACGAGATTGCCGGACCACCCCCAGCCGCCGCGACGGACGCCGTAGGCCGTCGCCGCGTCACGGAAAGTCGCGTTTCCGCGATTGATGAGGAGATTGTTGCCCCGACTCTTCATGTCGAGTCCGTTCTGCATCAGCCACACCCGCTCCGGGCGTTTGTACTCGATGTTGGTCACGAAAATGTCCGGGCGGCCGTCTCCGTTGACGTCTGCCACTTCGGAGGCCATTCCGTGTCGGTTCGTCTCGTCGACCCGTCGTCGGGTGAAGGTGCCGTCGCGTTGGTTGACGTAGATAACGTCGTAGTTGAAATCGTTCGCGACGTGGATGTCCGGCCAGCCGTCGCCCGTAAAGTCGACGAAGCTGGTTGCGAGGCTCCACTTCTCACCGCCGATTCCCGCGTTCTCGACGCGTTCGAATTCAGAACAGTTCCCGCGGAATAGGTAGTTTCGATTGCCGTTGTCGTGGCGCAGGGACTTTCCTTGCGCGCGGTGGGGAACCGTATCCCGCCAATCACCGTTCTGTGTGATGAAGACGTCGAGACACCCGTCTTGGTTGTAGTCGGCCGCCGCCGCACTCGTTCCCCACGTCAGGTTCACGGACAGTCCGATATCACGAACGCGGAAGGTGCCGCCGTCGTTTTCGAGGAACACCGCCTCACTACCCCGCGGCAGCAAGAGCAGGTCCTGCCAGCCGTCGTTGTCGTAGTCGAAGAACAGGCCGCCTTTGAAGACCGGATTGGTCAACGCTGGGAGTGCGTTCGTCCGTTCGAAGCCGGACTTCGTGTTCCTGAACAACTGCGGCCGGTCGCCGCCGATAGTCAGCACGTCCGTGCGTCCGTCGTTATCGTAATCGGCGACGAGGACCGCGCCTTTTCCGTTTCCGACGTTCGGCCCCGTTGTCTCGTATTCGAAGCCCTTCTGTACCGCGACTTCCTCGAACGTAGGAGGACTTTCGCCGGAGGAGGAGTGTTCCTCTCCTGCGGCGTCTGCAGCTTTCGGGGCTAGGACGCCACCTCCGGTACACCCGGAGAGCACGACGACCACAGCGAGGACGACGGTCGCAACCGGGACGCTCCGTGGGAACCGGTCACTTTGAGTTGAGGCTCCGCACTCATCGGTGCCGTGGTCTGAGTCGTTCGATGTGGCTTTCTTCGTACTCATGGGTTCGGTGTCGGGAGCGTTCGGTGTTCCCGAGGCGGCATCAGGAACGTCGCTCGGTTCGTTACTTCGATGTGGTCTAGGATTCCGTTGTGACCGTCGGGGAGTTCGTCGGCGTACTCGTCGGCCTGCATGGCTTTGCGCGTCTTCACGAAGTCGCCGATTTCTCGCTGCCAGGAGTCGAAGTGCAGGCTCGGCTCTGCGGTTCCGTTGAAATCGCGCCGGAGGATGCGCGGCCGAAACTCGTCGTCTCTCGCCTTCCCGAGCTTTTGGCTGTGACCGAGACAATTCTTTTTCTTCACGTCCTCCGGGATACGTTCGACTGATTCTTCGGTGACTCCACTATCACCTGCGAGGTTTTCGCCGACGTTCCCGACTTCTGTGGTCGTGTGTTCGGGACTGAACATCAACTCCGTCCGCCTCTCGCGGTCGTTCTCGTACCACGATTCGTCGTGGATTTCGAGCCGGGACACTTGCTGGGTCGTGGCGCCGGCGAACGGGCCTTCGCGGATGGCGATGCTGTCTTCGCTGGGAAGGCTGTCGGCGAAGCCCGACTGATACCCCATCGACAGCGGGGCTTCCTCCGGGAAGTGGTCCGCGTCGTATCGTTTGGCCGGCTGTCCCTTACCGAAGAATCCGTTCCGTCGCTCGGCTCGCTCGAAGATGTCGCTCAGGCCGCCTTTCACCTTGACGCCGTTGAGCCGGTCGAGCCCACCAAACAGAGCTTCCTCGGCACCGAGTACGACCGACGCGTAGCCGCTCGCGAGGTGGACGACGGCGTCGTAGTGGTCCGGGGTTGGCTCCTCTTCACCCGTCGCTGTTAACACGTCCTCCGGGGGTCGGAGATCCAGCGATTCGGGCAGGGACGCGTCGAACCGGTCGAAGTACGACGGCGAGTAACCGACGGTGAACAGTAACCCCTCGTGAGAGACGGCACTGTTGTCGCCGCCGGTGCCCCGTTGGAACGCTCGTTCGAGCGTCCTGAACGCAGCTTCGACGCGGTCACGCTCCGTCTCGGTTGGCTGACCGTCACCCGTGTAATTTAACAGTAACAACGACTGGTGCAGCGGGAGCGTCGTCGTTCCGAAGCGATTTCGGACGAGGTAGTCCGCCCAAGCGTGCTGGCGTTCGGGAAGCGTCGAGAGGTCGGACGGACCCTGCGGATATTGCTGCGTCGCGATGTCTGCGGACCCGCTTTCCTTCTGTAAGCATGCGCTCAAGGCGTTCGTTCCACCGATTGCGACGGCCGCCTTCAGGAACTCGCGGCGCGAGTTGCCGGACACCTCCCCGGAGGTGTGTGGACAAGGCATACCATGGCCATTCTGCTGGGGGGTTACATACTTTTCGCCACTCCGTCAGCGTCTGTCGATTAATGACTAGATACGTATTCGTTCGAAGAGGGACTTCCTTCCCCGACGCTACGCCGTCTCGTTTCGCTCCCGAATCGTCTGAATCGCCGCGGCGGCTGCTTCGCGAACCTCCTCGCTCGGATCCGATTCCCGAACGTCTAGTAGTACGCCGCGCTCGGCGGTGTCGCCCACGAATCCGAGTGCGAACGCCGCACGAGCGCGGATTGACGGAGCGTCGTTGCCCAGTAACGAGCGAAGCACCGGTGTCGCGTCTGCCACGTCTGCCGGATATTGCTCGGCGAAGTAAGTGAACAGTCCCGTGGCACCGCTCAGAACCTCGGGGTCGTCAACCGTTAGTAACGAACACAAGGTTGAGGCTCCCGGTCGAACGGCGGCGGTCGTCTCTTCGAAGTACGAATCGGCGAGGAAAGCGAGCGCCATCGCGGCCCGTCCCTGCAGTACCTCGTCTCGGTCCTCTATCAACAGGTCCGCGAGCGGTTCGATGGCCGGGCGTCCCCGCTCCGGATTCGTTCTAGCGACGGCTTCGAGGGCCGCGACGGCCCCGCGTCGGATAGGTAGCGGTGCGTCTGTGGAGAGTACGGCGAGATATCGCCGGTCGTAGGGAATCGCCTCCGGCTGCTGTTGTGCGACGGCTGTGAGCGATTCTGCCGCGAGCGTCTGGACCAGTACTGATTGATCACGGGCGGTGGTTGAATGCTCGGCCACCACCTGTGACCGACCGGGGTCACCGTCGTCGACGCCGTCCGGACCTTGTGCTCCGAGTGGAGTGGTCGCCGCCATGTCGGTGGCGCACGCCACCAGGTCGGAGACGAGTGGCGCCACCTCTGAGGGTGCTACGCGTGCGATAGCCGCGAGACATCGTGCACTGTGAATCCGGACGTTCGGGAAGTCACTGTCGAGCAGCGACCCGAGCGAGGACCGACCGGTCGCGACCGCTTCTGGCCGGTGAGCGGCGAGTTCACTCAGCGCCCGCGTCGCATTAATGCGCGGTAACGGTTCCGAATCGTCGAGACGTTCGACCAGTTCCGGGACGGCCGAGGCGACGAGTTCCGGCCGCTGAGACGCAACGTACCCTACCGTCGTAGCGGCCGCACTTCGCAGGGACGAATCGTCTGCCGCCAAGAACGAACGCAACTGTGAGACCGCCCGGTCGGCGTCGTCAGGGTGAGCCTTGATTACCGCGGCGACGGCCGAGATGACCGCTTCGGAGTCCTCCGAGTTGGATTCCGGGAGGAGTGCCAAGGCATCGTCGATGGCTACCCTCGTCGGCGACTCCCGCGCCCGCTTGACTAATTCCGCATTTTCCACTGGCTCGGATTCGTCATCTGTAGACATGAACGGTTACGTCGAACGCAGATGATGCCGGAGTAAATACCTTCGGGACGACACACGCTCTGACGGAAGCGATTCTTAATTTCCGTTCGAGCGAGTGTTGTATGCGATGCGTCACCATAACACTTTTACTACTAAACATGGATTACTCGGCTAACGATGGGAACAGTCAATAGTTCAACTGAGCAGGAACAAGATGAATCCATACTTTCGCGCTCCTGGGACCTGATACTCGAAGTACTTCTCGCCATCCGAGGGTCGTTCCTCTTGTTCGTCGCAGCGGTGGGCGCACTACTCATCGTCGCGGGAGCGTTCGCGATGAACGGCGTACTAGCCGGCATGTTCGGTATCTGGGGGGCGAGTGCACTCCTCTACGCTGGACTCGGCTATCTCCTGTTGAAGCTCGTCGGCTACCAGTAACGCCTCTCAGACTCGCAGTCTTCGTTCTCGATCGACCTTCCGAAAAGAGTATTTCGTTCAGCGAGACCACCTCCGAAGATAGAGCCAACCGCTACTTCTTCGCCGATGTCGGATTCATTTCTCCCGTTTCGACCATGGCATCGAGGGGATTATCGTCGATATCGAGAGGGAACTCGACGCGGCCGCGTCGGCGGGCCGATTCCCAGCACCCGAAGATGAGCCCCGTCGAGCGGAGTGCGTTCTCCCCACTGAGGACGGACGGTTCCTCTCCGTCGAGGCCACCGACTACGTTGGCGATGGCCCGGTCGTGGACGACTTGTCCTTTTCCGAAGCCAGCGATGTCCTTCTGACCGTGGATGTCCTCCTCGGTCTCGATGGTCTCCCACCCGGCGGAACCGTTGCGTTTCACGCGGAGCGTCGGCCCACGGTGGTCACCGCAGAAGCCGACACCTATCTCGATGACACCGTCGGTCCCGACGAGACGGTTGTGGCAGTCGACAAGTTCCGTCTCGGTACCCTGACCCGTTGCGGCGAATCCGTGGACGCCGTTTTCGTATTGCCAGTGTACGACCGCCTGATTCTCGTTGTGTGCACCGAACAGGATGTTCTGTTCGCTGTAGTCTATCTGGCCGATGACCCACTCGGGTTCGGCCTCGTCGTTGAAGTAGTTACAGAGGTCGAACGAGTGCGAACCGTAGTCGAAAACGTTCGCTGCGGTGAACTCGACTCGTTGTAACTCGCCGATGGCTCCGTCGTCGAGTAACTCCTTGGCCTTCAAGAAGGGTTCCCCGAAGCGGCGTTGGTGGTTGAACGTCAGTTGGATGCCCGTTTCCGCGGCCTCCTCGACCATCTGACGGCAGTCGTCCCACGTATCCGCCATGGGCTTTTCACAGTGAACCGCATCGGGGACGCCGCTACGAATACAACCGAGCACGATGTCTGCGTGAATGGCTGGCGGCACGCAAACGCTGACGATGTCGGGTTCAGCCTCGGTCAGCATCTTCTCGTAATCTTCGTAAACCTCGTCGTCCGCGATTTCGAACGTGTCGGAGAACGCCTCGGCGTTCTCCGGAACGATATCGGCACAAGCTTCGAGACGACAGTCTGGGTGCTCTTGGTACGCCTTCGCGTGTCTGTACGCCATTGCAAATCCGGTCTCGTCTGGGTTCTCTGGGTCAGAGCCGGTTCCGACGAACCCGATATTGTAAGATGTCATAGTGATGTATTCTAACGTTCGATGTTTCGTTGGTGTCTATAAGGTGATTTATCTTCCACCCGCAAATTCACCGCCTGTCTGACGACTTTGCGAGATCGTCCCGCTCGGCGGTCTCGGACGGTGGAGGGGTTTCAATCAGCTACCGAGTCAGCCTCCGTAGCTTGGTCACGTTCGGACCCTTCACCGAGCGGTTCGCTGTCCCAGTACTCGTGGTCGTCCTCTGCACGGAAGCAGGCCGCCCGTCGCTCGGACCCCGTCTCTCGCATCTCGGGATGTTTCTTCGCACATACTTCACGTGCTTCTGGACAGCGGTTGTGGAATCGACACCCGCTCGGCGGATTCGCAGGGTCCGGAACGTCGAGCGAACGGAGTGGTGGTTCCTCGACGTTCTTCGAGAGCAGGTCGGGCGTCGCCCACTTCAGCACCTGCGTGTAAGGGTGCTGTGGATCCTCGATGATCTGGTCGACAGGGCCGATTTCGACGAGTTCGCCGAGGTACATGATGCCGATGCGGCCGTCGGCCTTGCTGGCGATGTACTTCGCGTTCGAGAGATTGTGCGAGATGAATAGATAGGAGGTGTTGAACAAGTCCTGCAGTTCGAGCATCAAGTCCATCATCTCCACGCGAAGTGAGACGTCGAGGGCGCTAATCGACTCGTCGGCCAGGATGAGGTCCGGGTTCATCAATAATGCGCGGACGAGTGCGACTCGCTGTTGTTCACCGCCGGAAAGTTGGTGAGGATAGCGATTCGCGTAGTCTTCGGCGGGCGTCATCCCCACTCGGTCCAACATCCCGTGGATGCGCGCCTGCCGGTCTTCCTTCGAGAGGTCGGATTGCCAACGCTTCAAGGGGTCCTCCAAAGTGGACTCAACGGTGTAGTTCGAGTTGAGCGACGACCCCGGGTCCTGATGAATGATCTGCAGCGAACGGCGAATTTCCTTGAAGGGAATCTCGTCCGACCTGTTTGCGAATGGGTTCAGGGAGTCGGCGCTGCGTTTGGCTTCCCACACGTTCTGTCCCCGGTACTTCACCGTTCCTCCGGTCGGCCGTTGGAGTGCAACTGCCGTCTTGCCCAAGGTGGTCTTCCCACATCCGCTTTCGCCGACGAGGACGACGACATCGTTTTCGGGGATGCTCAGGGAGACGTCGTCGACAGCGTGGACCGTCTCTGACCCGCCGAGTCCCATGAGTTTACTGCTTTTGAAGTGGACGTTTACGTTTTCGATGGAGAGGAGTGGTTCGTCGTTGGCGTTCATGACTCGTCCGTGAGGTAGTTCAAGGGAAGTTCGTCTCTCGCTTCGTCTCGATAGAAGCACGCCGCTTCGTGTTCATCGTCGACAGGAAGCATTGTTGGGTCTTCCTGCAAACACTTCTCGTCGGCGAGCGGACATCGCGGGTGATACGAGCACCCGGTCGGTATGTCCACTGGGTCGGGTGCCGAACCTGGAATCGGCTTCATCTCTTCTTCGACCGTGGCGAGGTTCGGGACGGAGTTGAGCAGCGCCCGCGTGTATGGGTGCGACGGGTGGTGTAGAATCTCCTCGGTCGGCCCTAGCTCGATGAACTCGAACGCATACATGACCCCGAGCCGGTCGGCGATGTCCGAGACCAGCGAGAGGTCGTGCGTGATGAACACGAGTGTCAGATCGTATTTCTCCTTGAGTCGGTGGAGGAGGCTGATAATCGACCGCTGCATCAGCAGGTCTAACGCTGCCGTCGGCTCGTCCATGACGAGGACGCTGGGTTCGAGAATCAGACTCAGCGCGATGAGCGCACGCTGCTTCATCCCTCCCGATAACTCGTGGGGGTAGGAGTCGAGGACGAGGTCGGCGTCGAGGTAGAGGTCCGAAAGCAGTTGCCTGGCTCGTTCCATTCCCTCCTGGATGTCGTAGTCGTGTTCGTTCAACGTTTCCCAGAAGTGTGACTCGATGGTCATCGTCGGGTTGAACGCACTCTGGGCACCCTGCACCATAAACGAGATTTCCTCCCACCGAATCTCCTTGAGGTCGGACGGCGAGAGCGAGTGAATGTCGATCGGTTCGTCGTCTTTCGGATGGTAAATGACTTGGCCGGAAAACTGTCCGGGGTCGACGACCGCGTTCAACAGCGAGTCCGCAAACATGGATTTTCCGGACCCGGATTCGCCGACGACTCCGAGCACTTCGCCGCGTCTGATTTCGATGTTGACGTCGTCGAGTACTCGAGACTCGCCGCGTTCCATGTCGAACGTGACACGTGCGTCTCTGACTTCGAGGACGACGTCATCCTCTGTTCCTGTCGCTTCCTTGGCGGAGGTTTCTACAGACATAGCATAATCTCCTTCCTAACTATCGTTCCTTGCCTCGACATACCATAGCTCAATCTCCTTCATCGGTATAAATATACTGGTTCGCTTTTTTATCGTTCGAGTATTTTGAATCAATATCGGGTGGCGGGGAATCCCGCTATTTTCGGCAGACTCGGCGGTGCGGTCATTCCTGTGGCTGAATTACCGAGTTACTCTTTCGGCCGGCCGTCGATCTGACCACGCTTGGTGAGCCATTCGGTGGCGCCCATTCCGAGTTCCGGTGCGCCCTTCGGTGGGAACTTGAAGTTTTCCGTGTCTCCCCAGATGCTGTACACGTCGCTGAAGATTTCGATGTGGAGCGCCTGGAAGTTGTGGTACCAGGCAGCTTTCTTGGCGTACTTCTTGACTCGGTCCTCGGTTTCCGCGAGTTCCATGCCGCGATACCACTCGAACGGCCGGAATTGCTCGCCGTCGCCGCTGACCTCCTTGGCGCCGACTTCCTTCGGGAATTTCGGCGTCGGGTTGAACGGATGGTTGAACACGGGGCTCTTGTCGCCCTCGAGTTTCGGGCGGGTTATCTTCCGCGAGCAGCCCTCGGCACTGTTCGGGTCGGACACCAGTTTGTCGTACCGCCCGAAGCCCTGTTGGGCGCCGACGTCGAAGAATCGCGTCGGGTGCGGGACATTCTTGCCGATGGGGTACTGGTTGATGTCGAAGTCGAACGAGTCGAAGGCGACCTTCCCCCACGAGCCGCTTTCGGGGGAGATGAAGTCGTTCTTGATGCCGAAGTCGTTCAGCATCTCGGAGTGAGCCTTCGCCGACATCGGCCACGGACCCCAGTTCGGTGCGTAGTAGGTCAGTCCCTTCGTCTTCTTCCCGTCCGGACCGACCCAGACGTTACCCTGCTTCGTGTATCCGGCGTCCTTCATGGCCTGCTTGGCTTTCTCGGGCTGGGCCGAGTGACCGTAGTCGATGAGGCTATCGAGGAAGTCCTTCCCGAGGTACTTCTCCTCCATCGCGGGCGTCATTCCCGAGGCGACCGTTCCCGGAACTTGGACGGGCTTGCCGTACCCGTCCTTCAGAACGGTCGCGATCTTGTTGAGGTCAGTAATGTACGCGATGGCGCGGCGTACACCGCGGCGGGCGAGGTGTTCGTTGCGCCAGTTGAAACAAGCCTTCGGACCGCCCAGCGTTCGGTACTGGGAGAGCGCTTTAATCCCCTCCGGGGGCTCGACTTGCCCGCGCCACGAGGAGACGTTCCTTCCCACGTCGAGCTGGTCCTGTGAGAAGGCCTGCATCTTCTTCTGCTTGTCCGACATGATGTTCATGCGGAATTCCTCGATATTCGTCTTCTTGGCGTACGGGTGGTCCTCGACCGGTTTGTTGACGATTTCGGTGGTGTTCCACTCCTCGGGCTTCCACATACCGTTGCCGAGACCCTCGTCTACGTACTTCTGGAGACCGATTTCGAGGCTCGTGAGTTCCTTCTTGACCGCGTCGATTTCCTCCTTGCTCGAGGCCTTCTCGAACTTCTCGACGTACTTCCCATAGAAACCGGTCTTGAACTCACCGACCGTAAACTGGTGGTTCATCACCACGATCGTCGGGTTCAGCGGTCGTGGGAGTGTCTTCTTGACCGTGTACTCGTCGACTTTTTCTATCGACTCGTCGGCCGCCTCGGGACCGTCGCCGTAGAAGTACGCGTTCAGTTTCCAGCGCGTGATGTGGTCGTCGGCGTTGACGGGTTCGCCGTCCCACCACTGGAAGTCCTCACGGTAGTTGAACGTCACTTCACAACCGTCGACTTTCGGCTGTTCCTTGAGGAGATACGGAATGAAGCTGTTCGACGTGAAGGAGTAGTTCATCGCCTTCTCCCGCCACGCCTGCCACGCTGGTCCCGGACCGTTCGGCGAGGGGTTGAACGGGTTCATCTCCATGTTCTTCGGCTGGAAGGAGAGCCATTGGACCTTGTCCAGCCGCGGTTCTTTCAGTTCGACATCGTCCGACACTGTTTCGGTCGTCCCGCTCTGGGTAGTGCGACTCGCTGTCGCGATGGTCGCGTCGCTCTGGTTCTTATTCTTGTTATCTTTCCCGGAGCATCCGGCGATACCTGCAGCCGCCGCACCGGATGTCATCGCAAGCAGTTTGCGCCGCGAGAGATTCGTCGAGGTCTTCCGTTTACTGGACGGGTTGCTATCACCTGGCATGCCTTCGCTCCCCCTTTCGAAAGCCAACTTAAAGTTTTTATGGTTTTTCAGTATTTTTGCCGGCGATGCGGATATTATTTACTAGAATATCGTGTATCTTCCGATAAGGATATCTCTCCGTGGGTCTCAGATGTGGAAGCCGGTCGAGTGCACGTCGCGAACGGGTTCTTTACCCGCCGTGTATCTGGTGGTTAGGTAACGGAAGGCTGAGGTTGCATCCGAGGCCGAACGGTCAGGTTCGGACCCGAGACAGTTTACAGTTTTCCGCTGACCTCCGCCGAATCGTCGTCCCCTCCGACTTTCTTCGCGTGCTTCGCTCGAAGACGCACGTTGAAGATGCGGTCCATGCCCTGCGCAAACAGGACGAATCCGAGCGAAATGAGTGCGATGGTCAACATCGGTAGAAGGATGAAGTGGATGTTGTCCGGACTCCGGAGGTTGCTCTCGTGATACGCGACGTTGAGGAGGACGCCCCAGTTGAGCGAGGTGAATGGGAGAATCCCCAGGAAGTACAGCGCGACGGATTCGAAGATGATTCCGCGCGAACTCGTCGCCATGTTAATGGAGATGTATGGCATGAGCTGCGAGATGAGGTCCTTGCGGATGATTCGCCACTTCGAAAGTCCCATCGCTCGCGACGCTTCGACGTACGCTTCCTCGCGGATGCTGAGTACCTGAGAACGGATTGTCCGGGCAAGTCCCGGCCAGTTGTCGATACCGAGGATGAGTCCCACGACCCAGGGGTTCCGCGGGGGATACACTGACGCGATGACGAGGACGAGCGCCAGTCCAGGGACGGTCAGGACGATGTCCGTCAGCGACATCAAGATGTTGTCTATTTTTCCGCCTTTGTAGCCCGCAACGGTGCCGATGACCGTCGCGAGGACGATGGAGAGCAGTGCCCCCGCGGTAATCATCTTCAACATCGCAGGCGTCGCGTGAACTAACTGACTGAGGAGGTCCTTCCCCGTAATACCAGTGCCGAGCGGATGTTCTAGAGTCTTGAACGGGTCGAGGAAGATTGGCCCCTGTAACGTCGACGGTTCGGTGACGATGTAGGGTCCTACCGTCCCCATCAGCAGGAAAAACAACAGGATTCCCGAACCGATGCGTGCACGCCAATCGTTCCACGCGACCGCCATGGGTGCGTAGAAGTACGCGTCCAACTTCCGAGTGAACCGCTCCCTCCGCGTGTACGATGGTGTCTCTGCGGTCTTGTTGAACAGTTCGTGGTCAAGTTGTCCGCCGTCAGTCGCGACATCGTCCACAGCGGTCTCGTCGGACCGAGACTCGTCAGTACGTTTCACGTTCCTCACCTCCGCGAACACGGGGGTCGATGATACCGTACGTGAAGTCCGCAATCAGGACACCGATGATCGTAACAGTCGTGAAGAAGACGAATGCTCCCATCAACAGCGGATAATCGCGATTCTGCAGCGCCCCGAACGTCGCGAATCCGACTGCCGGGTACTGGAATATCGACTCGAGGATGATACTACTTCCGAAGATACCTGCGATACCCATCATTAGGCCCGTGTACACGGGGAGGACTGCGTTTCGGCCGACGTATCGGATGGCGATACGTCCTTTGTTAATTCCGCGGAGTCGTGCGACGCGGAGGTATCCTTTCCCCATTTCACGGATGCAGTTTCCGCGGAACGCGAGTGCACCCCCGAACCCGGCGATGAATCCCGAGAAAATGGGCAGTGCGGCGTGATAGGCTACGCTCGTCATGAACGGTAGGTTGAATCCCGGCGTTGTAGCCGGAGAGTATCTCCCGCCCGTCGGGAATATCGGGTAGATGTACGCGAACGCGATCAGCGAGAGGATCGCAACGATGTAGTACGGTATCGTCTGATTGAGGATGGTGAAGACCGTCAAGGCTGAATCGAACCTGCTTCCCTCCTTGTAAGCCATGACGGCACCGAGCAGGAGACTGACGGTCATTCCGAGTATCAGACCATAGACGCTGATGAAAATCGACCACGGCATCTTCCTGAACAGGATGTCGAATACAGGCTCCTGCCGCCAAATCGATTGTCCGAAGTCCTGATGGAGGATGATATCCTTCATGTAGTTGAAATACGCGATGTACAGCGGCTGGTCGGGGTTAACGTTGGTGTACACCGCCACGAGTCGGTCAATTCGCTCTTGGTCAACCTGACTCGCACTCCCTCCGCCTGCGACGGCCTGATCTATCAGCCGCGTCTTTAGGATAGTTTCCATGCTTCCTGGCATCGAACGAAAGAGAACGAACGCGAAACTGGTGGCGGCGAACAACACCAGTATGGCCATTCCGATACGCCTAACGTAATAGTTCATCGTCTACCCCTTGCATCCTAACTTAGACAAATAAAGTTTTGGTAATCCGTCGCTTGGTCATCACGTTCACACCAGACAAGTTACTATCAACCTATTAGAATAATGGTGCTTTCTAGCCAGCCGCGCTGCACGCGAAAGCCGAACCGAATCCATCCAGATCGATTCCGGACTAGACAACTATGATTGGAGGCGCGATTATAGCGATATCCCAATCCTGACTGGGCGACCCGTGCTCGACGCCACCCTGACTCCAGAAAACGGCGTTCGATTCCGCGATGGAAGCCACGAGTACTGAAGGGGGGTGCCCTACACACCGCCAACTACTAACGGTAACTGGATGACGTGCGTCTACCAGTTACCACTGATAACTGCAGGCGAGGTACGTTTATCTGAGCAACCCCTCCGAAGTACCCAAAGAATAAAAAGGGCTATCCGGGATTGCAGAGATATGGTACGTACAGCTATCAATCTCTACAGCGTGCGCGAATTGGACCTCGCGATGACCGACCTGCTCGACCGAGTCGCCGACGCCAGCTACGACGGCGTGCAGTTCTCCGGTGGACTGCGCGGGGAGGACCCAGACCGCGTCGCGGAGAAACTCGCGGAACGCGACCTCGGTATCACCGGAGCGCATGTCGGTATCGAGCAACTTGAGGACGACCTGGCGGACACCATCGAGATCTACCGAACCCTCGGCTGTGACTCGCTCGTCGTGCCGTGGTTGCCCGCCTCACATTTCGAGACGCGCGAGGAGGCCGTGACGACGGCCGACCGTATCGCTGCGCTCGCAGACCGCGTCACCGAGTACGACTTCGAGTTACACTACCACAACCACGACCAGGAGTTCACCGACTACGGCGGTGAGACGGGATTCGACGTTCTCTTGGAGCGGACGGACGATGTCCTGTTCGAACTCGACGTTGGCTGGGTCGCGGCCGGAGATTCGGACCCCGTCGCCACTATCGAACGGGTCCGCGACCGAACGTCACTGATTCATCTCAAGGACGTAGCGGTAGCGTCGGGAACGCCGGTCGAAATCGGCGACGGGGATGTCGATATACCGGCCTGCGCTGAGGCCGCACGGAAGGCCAACATGAAGTGGCTCATCTACGAGTACGACGACCCCGAAGACCCCCTCGAATCGATCGATTTCGGGGCCGAGTTCCTCTCGCAGCTGTAGTCGAAAGCTCTCCGTACTCCGGCGTTTGGATTTTCGCCTGGGCTTCCCGACCCCAGTGAGGACCTCTTTCGGTATCGTCGTGACCGTCGGGGACCTTTGCAGACCACTGAAACCCCACCGTTCCGGCGTGGAACTGATTCGGTTAGAGCGACGCGAACCCTAACTTCTCCGTTGGCCAGCGCGCGTTTCACCTTCCGAAGTCGCTCGTCAGTCGGATTACGGACGTTCCGCTTCGGAATTACGGAACTCGATACGTTGTACGTAACTGGGGTATCTATGCTCGACTCCGGTGCGGTCGAAACCACGTCCTCGCTCGGTCGTCGATCGACGAAAATGGGGAATGAAGATGGAGTGCGGTGTGCAGCCTCTCAGATGGTGAACTCTTCGCGTTTGAGTAGCTCCTCGGGTCGCTGGCCAACCTCGCTCTGGTGGAAGTACTCCCTGATAGCACCGTCAGTGAGGTGATTCGCGATGGCACCGAGGGAGATACCCTGGTCGAGCGCGTAATACTTCTTGGTCAGTTCACCCGTCTTTGCGTTCACGGAGTCGTAGAAACCGTACTCGCCTTCGATACCCATTTCGTGGAGCGCCCGGACGTTCTCTCTGACTGCATCGGGTGCGTAGTCGAGAGCGAGGAAGGATGCGTGAGGCGTGACGACAGGGCCGCCCGTGTAGTGGCCGTCCCAAGCACCCTGTTGAGGGACGCCGAAAATGCCGTATCCGTCTGGCGTTCCGCACGGAGATAGTCCCCAGACGGGCCAGTCTCTCTCTTCTGCGAAGTCTATCTGGACATCCACCCAATTGTGGTTGTTCAGTCCGAATCCGTCGGAGCCGAGTTCCTGCTCCTTGATGAACAACGAGGGCATCAGTGCCTCGAACTGCGCGCCACCCCAACTCGGCACGTACTTCGTCCCGTTGTACTCGTAGTGGCCCTCGAACACGTCCACGCCGTCGTAAGTCTTCCACTCGCCTTCGGCCGTCTGCTGAGTCCAGGTGTCACTCGGCGTGAACGTGCGCTGTGGTCGCCACCAGTGGGTCTTCGGCATGTCTCCTTTGCCGATGGCGCAGTAGCTAGCGACTCGTGGTTCGCTATTTATCATGCCGTACGTCCAACCGGCCAACCCGGATTGGAGATCGTACCCGCCGATGAGTTCGCCGTTTTCGGGGCTGTGGAACGGCGAGTAATCTTGGGCAGCGACGAGCGCCTGCGACCGTTCGCCGATTTCGGAGTACGCCTGTCCGATCACGGTGAGTGCGGCCGTCAGGTGCCCGTTGTCCACCGTCGAAACGTACTTCGACCCACCGTGGTCAGTCGCCCACGGACTTCCGTCCCTGATGTCGTACCACCGGAGGAAAAGGCCGTTCCACGTCTCGACTCGTTCTAGCGTGTCGAGCAACGTCTCGAGTCGCTCTCTCGCTTCCTTCGTCGAAATGACTCCCAGTTCGTCCGCACCGACCGTACTGACGATGTACATCGCGATGTTGGACGGGGACGTTCGCATCGAACGCTCGACAGTGTCCCCGCTCACGTCGACGACGTCGTCCGGAAATCCAATGTCGGAAGTGAACTCTTCGAAGAACCGGTAGTGATGGCGTGCGATTCCGCGGAGACTGTTTTCTCGGTCGTCGTGGCTGTCGGCGGCAGCGACGCCCGTTCCGAACGTGGCAGCGAGGCCGGTGGTGCCAGTCGCTCGAAGGAGTTGTCTACGCGATAGTCGGGTATCTCTGTCCTCTTTCATGCTATTGCTACCGAGTAACGATTATCTTCTTCCGTATTAAATTTTTAGGCAGTAGGTTGTTTCCAACCGTTGACTGAGCCGTACACCGCCAGCGCGTCGTATCGGTCGCTCACGTAACATTGATTAAGGCCCCGCTGACTCGCATACGTATGCGGATTCTGTACATCGACTGCGATTCGCTTCGACCGGACCATCTGGGTTGCTACGGCTATCATCGAGACACGTCCCCAAACATCGACAGATTGGCGTCCTCGGGCCGACGGTTTACGAATTACTACGCCTCGGACGCCCCGTGCCTACCCTCTCGAACCGCGTTGTTCACCAGCCGATTCGGCATCCACACCGGGGTAATCAATCACGGTGGAATCAACGCGTCTATGCGTCCACGGGGCCCCAATCGGGAGTTCAACACCCAGATGGACGAGTACCGCACGTGGATGACGGTGCTTCGCGAAGCAGGCCTCCACACGGCGCTCATCAGTGTCTTTCCCCAGCACCACGGTGCCATACAGGTCCTCGACGGCTTCGACGAATGGCATCACACCGATGTCTTCCGCAGCGACCAAGTGTATCCGCACGCCAAGGAATGGCTGGAAGACAACGCGAGCGACGAAGACTGGTACCTCCACGTCAACTTCTGGGACCCCCACACGCCGTACGACACGCCGCTGGAGTACGGCAATCCCTTCGAGGATGAACCCGCGCCGGAGTGGCCCGACGAGGAGACGATTCAGGAACAATACGAGAGCTACGGGCCACACAGCGCTCAAGACGTGCACGGCTGGGGCGAGGACGCGCCGTTCGAACGCACGCCCGACGAAATTGCGTCCCGTGAGGACTTCGAACAGTGGATCGACGGGTACGATACCGGCATCCGCTACATGGACGACCACATTGGCCGCCTCCTCGACCTGCTTGAGTCGGAAGGCGTGCTCGAGGACACACTCGTCATCGTGAGCGCGGACCACGGGGAAAATCAGGGCGAACTCAACGTCTACGGCGACCACCACACTGCCGACGACAGGTCTTGTCGCGTCCCGCTCATCATCAGCGGTCCCGGAGTGAAACACGGCGTGGACGACGACTTCCACTATCAGGTTGACCTCGCACCGACTATCACCGAGTTCGTCGACGGCGACATCCCTGGAGGCTGGGACGGACAGTCGTTCGCTAATTCGCTCACCGACGGGGTCGAAGCAGGCCGCGACTATCTGGTAGTGAGTCAGGGTGCATGGTCGTGTCAGCGCGGCGTGCGTTGGGATGACTGGCTGTTGATCCGCACCTACCACGACGGTCTCAAGGAGTTCGCCCCCATCGAACTGTACGACCTTGCGGCGGACCCTCACGAGACGACGAACCTCGCGCAGGAGAAACCAGACGTTGCTCGCAAAGGGCTCTCGCTACTCGACCAATGGGTGAGTAATCGACTGCTAGAGGCGGCGACTGGTGAAGCCGGAGGCAATCCCGACGCACCTCGCACCCTGACGGATCCGATGCTGGAGGTGATTCGCGAGGGCGGGCCACACCACGCCAAAGTGGAGGAACACGTCGAGTCGTACGCTGAACGGCTACGCACGACCGGTCGTGAGGAACACGCGGCCGAACTCGAAGCACATCCGGGATACGTCGAGCAGTCTATCGATTCGTATTTTCGATCCGAGTAACAGGGCGCTCACGTTGTCCTGACTACCGTTACAACGTGAGCCAACGGCCCTGTTCGTCGCTGCGCTGAACTGCATCGATGATGCGCTGAACCGCCGCCCCGTCGGCAAAGTCGGGACGATGCTCGGTCCCTTCATCGATGGCGGTGAGGAACTCCGCATACTCGTGGACGAACGTGTGTTCCCAGCCGATGTTGTGGCCGGGCGGCCACCAGCGGCCGCCGTAGGGGTCCTCGCTCTTGTTCATCGGAATCCGCTGGTACCCGCTGTCGCCCTCACGGTACACATGTATCTCGTTAAGGCGTTCGAGCGAGAACTTCAGTGAACCCTTCGTCCCGTGAATTTCGATGGAGTTGTTGTTCTTCTCCCCGGCGGCGTGACGAGTAGCTTCTATCACGCCCATCGCACCGTTCTCGAAGTCGAGCTGTGCCGAGTACGCGTCGTCAACGTCGATTTCTCGGCTCTCGTCGTCTTTCCCCGGAACCGGTCGTTCATCGACGAACGTCCGGCAGTGACCACTGAGTCGGCGGACGTCACCGACGAGAAATCGGGCGAGGTCGATGGTGTGTGCGCCGAGGTCGCCCAGCGCGCCAGCGCCCGCGTGTTCCTTCGAGAGTCGCCACGACCAGTCGGCATCAGGGCTCCCGGCGAGGTGGCCCTGCATGTACCGCCCCGTAAAGTGGCGAATTTCGCCCAGTTCGCCATCTTCGACGAGGTCCTTCGCGTACTGGATGGCGGGGACGAACCGGTAGTTGAACCCCGTCGCAGTCACCGCGTCACTCTCTGCGGCGGCGTCGGCCATCCGCTCGGCACCCTCCTTCGAGGTGGCGAGGGGTTTCTCTGAGAGAACATGGATGTCCCGGTCGAGCGCCTCGATGGACGGTTCCACGTGCACGTGGTTCGGTCCAAGGTTGAGGAAGATATCCACCTCGTCGAGCGTTTCACGCCAATCGGTCGTCGTCTTCGTGAAGCCGAACCGGTCGGCCGCCTCCGCAAGCGGTTTCTCCCGACGACCAACGAGGACGTGGCGTTCGGTCTCGGGGGCCTCCGGGAAAAACATGGGGAGTCGGGCCAGTGCATTGCTGTGTGCCGTTCCCATAAACGTGTATCCGAGCATCCCGACCTTGAGCGTCATCGCGCGTCACCTCCACGAACGGTGAGCTTCGCAAGTTCCCTCGACCCGTGGTGCATCTTTTCGACGCCGTCACTGTCCCGTTCGTCCTCGTAAACGAGCCACTCGACTCCCTGCTCGGCCGCCGTCTTCGCGACGGTCTCGACGTCGAGATCGCCTTCGCCGAGCGCGACGGGGTCTCCCGTCTCGAACACCATGTCCTTGAAGTGGACCAGAGGAACGCGGTCTCCGTGCCTCTCGAGAACCGCAACCGGATTTTCACCACCTACTCCCACCCATCCCACGTCGATCTCGAATTCGATATCCTCGTCGAGGTGTTCGAGGAGGATATCGAATGCCGTCCGGTCGCCGAACGACGTAAATTCGTGGTCGTGATTGTGATAGCAAAGGTCGAGTCCGTGGTCGTCCAACACTGCAGCACACTCGTTCAACAATTTGGCCGTCTCCGCAGTCGCTGTGGGTGACTTGAAGTACGATTCGTCGAGATACCCGAGGACGACGCGCTTACAATCGAGTGCGCGACACGTCTCGAGTAACTCGTCCTTCGGTTCCCTTATGTGGTCGAGTCCGGTCATGATACTCGTCACGCTCAAGTTGACGGTATCGAGAGTCTCGACGACGGTTTCGAAGTCATAATCGCGAACACCGAGTTCTACACCGTCGTAGGACGCTTCGCTGATTCGTTCGATGGTGGTCGGGACCGAGTCGTCGATCTGGCCGACGGTACCCATGATTATCGCCGTTTGGGACATGTGCCAATCGTAACCATGCCCGCTACATATTTGTTCTGCCTTTACCTGTCGCTTCGAGGATACGGACGACGCGAGAGATCGACCGTTACTTCCGGTTAAAATCCCCTTCAACGGTATTCGGAACTTGCTGCCGATGGTCTTTCGACAGATACCGCAGCAAAGTCGATGGTCGAACAGTCTGTCCGGGATGAAACCGCGGGGAGGTGTCTGTCACCCGCTGAAAATTACGAATGATAATATAAAGAATAAAAGGATTCAGTTCACCAGAACACCTAAGTTATTCCTAATCATTCCTAGAAATACATGGTCAAAACTGCCGTGCAATTATATACCTTGCGCGATTTCGACGTGTCGGACCCCAAGAAGATACAAATAGCCGCAGAAACTGACGTTGATGGAGTCGAAATCGAGTTCAACGGACCGCCGTCGGAAGCGACGCTAGAGGCACTCGAAGAGACCGGTCTCGAGGTTGCTGGCTTGACCACCGGCCTTGATGTCCTTCGAGAGAAGATGACCGAAGTCGTGGAGGCATGCGAGATCCTCGATACCAAGACGGTCATCCTCGGCCATCTAAATGAAACTTATTTCGAGTCCACGGATGCGACCCGACAGACGGCCACTCTCCTCTCCACGTTAGCGGAACAGTATCAGAACCACGGCCTTCGTTTCCTCTATCACACCCACCGTCACGAGTTCGCCACCGACGAGCAGACGGCTTTCGATCTCCTGTTTGATAATACGGACGACGCAGTCGAGTTCGAACTCGATTGCGGGTGGATCGGCGTCACCGGGAAAGACCCCAATACCGTCATCGAGAAGGTCGGAAACCGCACGGCTTCCGTCCATCTCAAAGATATGGATTTCGACGACGAGGAGTTCACCAATCTCGGTGAGGGGGACCTCGACGTTGAGCGGGCGGCTCGAACAGCAGTCGAAACGGACGTTGATTGGCTCGTCTACGAACACGAAAACCCCGCTGACCCGGTCGAGTCGGTCGTCACTGGCGCATCTAAACTGCGGCAGTTCAAACAAATGGACTAAACGTATTAACGAGAGGCTATTCTATCGACCGGGCTGTTCGATATCGAAAGCGACGACTTTCTAGCCGTGGTTCCGGCCAGCGCCTATTTATCCTCTAGAATCCGATGGAAATTTGCCTGTATTCGGCGATACTGTGCGTTTTCGGTTATCCTTGTAGGAAAGTCACGTGGTAACGAGCGCGCTTCCGACGATAGTGGATAGGTAAATGTTGATGACTTGAAACGAGTACTCCGGGTATGGTAAACACATACCGGGGGAGAGCGACAATTCGGACGAACACGTTTCTTATGTCCTTCACGATACTTTTCACCATCGTCGGAAGCCCCGCGAATGTGGATTCCTGCTAAACGGGCAGTTTCAGAAAATTGAGTACTGGAGGTGCGAGGCTAGTTCCGATGAAGAAAGTTTATATCAGTTGAGTTCCATCCGCTTGACTATGCCAAACGGAGAAGGGATAAAAGCAGTTCAGACCACCTTCCGCATACTGCACGCCGTCCGAGACACGGACGGGAGTGCTGGTGTCTCTGAGCTTGCGAACCATCTCGACCTCCCTGTCAGTACGGTTCACAGCCATTTGAGTACACTCCACGATTGTAAATACCTCGTGAAGCGGGGGGAAGAGTACGACCTCAGTCATCGATTTCTCGAGGACGGTGGTTTTCACCGGGATCAGACTCGCCTCTACCAGTTCGCAAAGCCCAAGATCGACCAACTCGCCGAAGAACTCGGTGACAAAGTCAACTTGGTCGTCCCTGACCACGGGCTCGCGGCTCACATCTATATCTCAAAGGGAGCTGAAGCTATCGAGACGGACACCCACATCGGGATTCGCCTCCACATCCATTCGACGGCCGGTGGCAAGGCCATCCTCGCACATATGCCCGAGGAACGTGTTCACGAAATTATCGACAATCGCGGCCTCCCCCAACATGGGCCGAACACCATCACGTCGCGTGACGAATTTATGGCGGAACTCGAGCGGGTTCGTCAGGAGGGAATCGCGTTTGACCGACAAGAACGCGTCGAAGGACTCCGCTGTGTTGCAGCACCGCTTCCTCGCGACGGAGAGAAACCGGACGCAGCCATCAGCGTTTCGGGCCCGGTTGGCCGAATGAACGGCGAACGCTTCGAGGAGACGATTCCCGAACGCATTCGGAATATTACTGAGACTGTTCGAATCAAACTTCGGTATGCGTAACGCCGGAACCCGTACCACCGCACGAATACCGTAACATTAGTACCATTGTGAAGGGTGGCTGAGTCACCGTTCTCCTAGCTGACCCCGAATCTTGAACTTTGCCACCACCGTTGCAATTGTGAATAGAATATTATCATCGTCCGATTACCCCGTCGAAATTGTTTTACCAACTGGCTCCGAAGGTGGGGGCAACATGAGGCAGTCGAAAGTGGAAAAAGCTCTAGAGGAGTACGACCTGTCGGGTGTTGGCGACCAGCTCGAAGACTACTGGCTTGGAACGGGAAACGAACAATATAGCCTCAGGGAACTCGAATCATGGTTTAACGAACAGATCCTTCGTGCGGCACTTGAAGAGGCGAGCACGAATCCTCTGGACGGCGAGGTTGAGAACATTTATCGTTTGCTTTCGGAAGATGAAGTGAGCAGTGGAATGCGTTCTCAAGCGCGAAACCGACTCGAACGTAGCGGTATCGAGGTTGAGAAACTCGAAGACGATTTCGTATCTTATCAGTCGATACGGACGTATCTGACTAACCATCGTAACGTCTCTGCTCCCACGGACGATACGTCGAATCTCCCCGAACGGGAAGTGGAGAACATTCAACGGCTGAAGAGCCGACTTTCGACTGTTACCGAAAGCAAATTACGCCGTTTGCAGGATGCTGGCGAGATACAAATCGATTCCCTTCAAGTATTGGCTGATCTTCGCGTCTTCTGTGAAACGTGCGGTTCTCGATACTCAGTTGAGGAACTCTTGAAGCACGGCCACTGCAATTGCGAAAGTTCGTGACCCGGCTATCGTATGGACGAACCTTGAACGCCACTGGTGGGAACGGTCTCAGCATTTCAAATCGGCACACCCTATCTGTCTGAGGTGGCGGATTCGACATCAATTATTGACTGGCGGGAGAAGTAAAAATGGTTAAGTAAAAGGGGCACTTCCTTCCGAATTGTGTATGGCTAACGAAGATATGTCTCAGCAACCCGTTACGGTTCACGCTGCTAACGTCGGTGGCATTGATGAGACAAGCGTTGACTTCACGCCCGGTGTGACGATCTTGACGGGGCGAAACGCGACCAACCGGACGTCGCTCCTCCAAGCGATCATGGCGGCCCTCGGTAGCGACGACGTCTCGCTCAAAGCAGACGCGGAAGAAGGACACGTAGAGCTATCCCTCGGCGATGAAACCTATACTCGCACGCTCCAGCGACGAGATCACTCCGTTTCGTTCGACGGGGAACCGTATCTAGAGGAGACGGACCTCGCGGATTTGTTTGCCTTTCTGCTCGAAGCGAACGAGACTAGGCGTGCTGTCTCCCGGGAAGAAGACCTCCGCGAGTTGATCATGCGTCCCGTCGACACGGACGCTATCGAGGCAGAAATAGAGGAACGGCAGGCGGAAAAGCGTGCTATCGCCGACGAACTCGAAGAAATCGAGTCGCTAAAGGAGAACCTCCCTCCGCTCGAACAGCAAAAACGGAACCTCGAAAACCAGATCGAGGAAAAACGGAGTGAACTCGAAGAGAAGGAAGCGGAACTCGAAGCCGCCGACGCGAACGTCGAGGAACGCCGCCAAGAGAAAGACGCCCTCGAAGAGAAATTAGACGAACTGCGAGACACTCGGTCTGACCTCGAAAGCGTCCGGCGTGATATCGACATGGAGCGTAAGAGCATCGAATCTCTGCAGAACGAGCAGACCGACCTTGAGAAGACACTCGAGGAGCTTCCAAAAACTCCTGCGGGCCAGAAGGACGAACTCGACGCCAAAGTAGAGACGCTTCGATCCCGGAAACAGGAACTTGAGGCCGAGGTTAGCGACCTTCAGAGCACCATTCAGTTCAACGAAGAAATGGTAAGTGGCTCCGACCAAATCGCGTTCGCCGAACGTCACGACGACAACGCCTCGTCGTATTCGATCACCGATCAAATCGTTGAGGATACAGAGACAGTGGTCTGCTGGACCTGCGGTACCGAGGTCGGAAAACACCAGATCGAGACCACGTTGGACGAACTCCGGGAACTCCGGAAAGAGAAGCTTGCAGAGTCCAACGACATCGACCGTGACCTAGACGAGCTGACGTCGGAACGCCGGGAACTTGAGGACCAGCAACAGGAGCGAGACCGCGTCGAACGCAAACTCGATCAAGTCGAAGCCGAATTGGATGACCGCAAGGAACGACGACGAAACCTCAAAGATCGGCGTGACAGTCTCACTGACGAAGTCGAGACGCTGGAGACCGAGGTTGAAGCGCTTCAGGAAGAGGACTTCGATGAGATACTTGACCTTCACCGCGAGGCTAATCAACTTGAGTTCGAGATTGGACGCCTCGAGAGCGACCTTGACGACGCCGAGAGCGAAATCGAAACAATCGAGAGCCGCTTATCAGAACAGGAACAAATCGAAGAACGGCGAGCGGAGGTTCAGACGGAACTCGAGGAATACCGTACCAGAATCGACCGACTAGAGCAGGAGGTAATCGAGCAGTTTAACGACCACATGGATACTGTCCTCGAAATCCTGGATTACGCCAACCTCGAGCGCATTTGGATCGAGCGCGTCGAACGCACAGCTCGTGAGGGTCGTCGAAAGGTCACCAAGTCCGCATTCGAACTGCACATCGTCCGGCGTACCGACGCCGGGGTTACCTACGAGGACACGATCGATCATCTCAGCGAAAGTGAACGGGAGGTTATGGGTCTAATCTTCGCCTTGGCAGGCTATTTGGTTCACAACGTCCACGAGACGGTTCCCTTCATGTTGCTCGACTCGCTCGAAGCTATAGATGCCCAGCGGATTTCGCTACTGATGGAGTACTTGGAAGGGTATACGGACTATCTCGTCGTGGCGCTACTCCCGGAAGACGCTAACGCGCTCAACGAGCGGTATCAGCGAGTGACAGAGATTTAATCCGCCGGTCTCCGGCGATGGAAATCTCTTCCACGTAACGACTCTTCGCGGATTTGACGGCCAGGCTCAGCACTTCCATAACAACGGTACTTTTGTTAGGGTATGGTGTCTCCACGAATTCAGTAACTACTCATTCATTCTCCTCGAATCAACAGTGAATACTGGCGTCACAGTCCAAGGCCTAAATATACCCATAATCGGAATGGGTAACAGCAAACCGTTTTCCGCCAATGGTGGACGGAGTTCCCTCGAATCTCTTTCCGTTGGTTGCGATCACTAACGCTAAAACGCTAGCTGACAGGGAATACGCACAAACGGCGCACTTCATCGATGGCGGTATCGAAATCGAGGGTAATTCACCATCGCTGAAAGTCATGGTAGGCATCGGCTTGCTAGGAGACTTCTAACCGGAAGGAACCTTGATGGCGGAACGGCTCTCGAACTCGGCGAAGTGCTAAACGTTTATGTACTCCTTGGCAGATTAACCTATGATGGAAATCCGTTCGCTTGAGGTCGTCCCAGTTGCACATCGGGAGCCACCACTACGGAATTCATGGGGAGCGCACAGTGAACTCGCCGCGCGTACGCTCGTCCGCGTGGAAACTGCGGATGGACTCGTCGGCGTCGGTGAGACGTACGGCGATGACCAAGTCATTACCGCGCTCGAGGGTGCGACCGATCTGGTCGAAGGGATGAACGCATACGAGCGGACACCCCTACGCCTCCGACTCCAAGACGAGATGGCTTACGGAGCCATCGAAACGGCGCTTCTCGACGTCGTCGGTAAGGCAACGGGACAACCGGTTCACGCTCTACTCGGTGGGAAAGTGCGTGACGAGGTCGAGTTCTCGGCGTACCTCTTCTACAAGTACGCCGATTCCGACCCAGAGACCGCAGCTATCTGCCCACGAGAGGTACTGTCGCCTGACGCGATGGTCGAGCAGGCGCGGCAGTTCGTCGATAAACACGGATTTGAAGTGCTCAAACTCAAAGGAGGCGTTCTCGACCCCGACACCGAGTTACGAACGCTCGAACGATTGGCGGAGGAGTTCGGCCGACGGTGTCCGCTCCGCATCGACCCGAACGGAGCGTGGAGCGTTGAGACGGCCACTCGCATCGCCAAGCGCCTCCGCAAGATGGACGTGACTGTCGAGTTCTTAGAAGATCCCGTCCCCTCAATGCACGCCCACGCCCGCCTCAAGCGGAACGTGGACTACCCTATTGCGACCAATATGTTCGTCACCGAGTTCGACGACATCGCGACCGCCGTCGAACTGAATTCGATTGATGTCATCCTCTCAGACCACCACTACTGGGGCGGACCCTCGGGCAACATGGACCTCGATCACACCGTTCGAACCTTCGACCTCGGGGTGGGGATGCACTCGAACTCCCACCTCGGTGTGTCGATGGCCACGATGAGTCACGTCGCGGCCGCGATGCCCACACTACGGTACGCCTGTGATACGCACTATCCGTGGATATCCGACGACGTTATCGAAGGCTCACCTATCGAAATCTCCGACGGGTTCGTCGATGTTCCCGACGAACCGGGGCTCGGCGTCGATTTGGACGACGAACGGGTGGAAGAGATGCACGAAACGTGGAAAGAGTCCGAGACGCTCGGCTATTCCTCGGTCGGGTCGATGGCCGCGGAGTACGCCGACGCGATGGCCGACCGGGGCGACTGGCTCCCGAACAAACCCCGCTGGTAGCGAGACGGTAGCAGTACGAGATTCCGCTCTTATACGCTCTCAGTCTCGAACGACTCGACCTTTCGGTAGAGTGCTTCGACCTGCTCTTTCTCTTCTTCTGTGAGTTCGACAATTGGTTCGCGAACTCGGCCGCCCGTCATGCCCGCGAGTTCCATCCCGTGCTTGACGGCTGGAACGCTCACCGCACCGGGAAGGGTATTTCCGGTCCCGGTTCCGCTCCGGAAATTCTGGAACGGAAGACAAACTGCACGGATTTCACGGGCGCGTTCCCAGTCGCCGTGTTTGAGAGCATCGAACAGCGCGAGTCCGATTCGCGGTTCGAAGTTGCTCACACCCGCCGTGAATCCTTCGGCACCTTCCGCCCACAGCGCGAGCGCGTACGGTTCCGCCATCCCGTCCACCCAGACCACATCGTCGCTTGAGGCCACGGCTTCGGCGAATTTCGGAACGTCCTCGAGAGCGTACTTCACTCCGACTACGTCGTCGAGTTCGGTCAGGTTCGAGAGGAACTCGACGGATGGGTCGAATCCGCGAACGTACGGCACGAGCGGCGCATCAGTCGCGTCCCCAAGCTTTCGATAGTAGTCGAGGAGACCATGTTCGTGGACGTACGTGTGCGTCGGTGGCATAACCATCATCGCATCGACACCAATCTCATCGAACTTCGACGCGAGGTCTATCGCCGTCGGCGTTGCACCCCCAACGCCTGCGAGGACGGTGGCGTCATCTGGCAGCGTCTCGACGCTGGTCGCCGTGACTTCGATTCGTTCCTCGTGAGAGAGCGAGTGGTACTCGCTGATGTTCGCACAGGCGAGAAACGTCCGGATACCTTCGTCGTAGACGATGCGTGCGTTTTCTCGAAGTGCGTCGTGGTCGACTTCGAGATGGTCGTCGAACGGCGTGAGCAGTCCCGCCGCGACACTCCGAAGACCCTCTTTGACAGCAGCATGTGCCATGTATCTTCGACGCATATCCAGACTAATAAAGCTGTACTCCTCGCCGACAGGTCGCGTTCAAACGATC
Organism: Halorussus salinisoli; assembly: GCA_005239435.1. Taxonomy (GTDB): domain Archaea; phylum Halobacteriota; class Halobacteria; order Halobacteriales; family Haladaptataceae; genus Halorussus; species Halorussus salinisoli. The sequence goes on from SZNP01000001.1 coordinate 564,520, forward strand.
GAGTTTCGTCCGATCCTTCGCGCTATATCTACGGCCCCGTGTCCGGTCGGTTACAAGCGGAAGTGCAGAGGAGAGGGTAGTTCACTTCAGTCGAACGGAGTCGCCGGTCTCGGCGGACTCGTAGATGGATTCGATGATTTCGACGGCATTGCGCGCTTCCGCTCCGTCGAGCATGTACGGCTCGTCGTTCTCGACCGACTCGAGGAAGTCCCGGATGTTCCGAGTATGGTTGGAGTAGTCGATGTCCATCGGGTCTGCAGCGCCACCGCCCGTCTCGGTCTCGGTGAACCGTTCGCGGATTTCCTCGTCGTCGGGGCGACTCTCGCGGAACTCCCACGTGACGAGTTCGTCTTCGAGGATTTCGGCGGTCCCTCCGTGTCCCCCAAGCTGGACCCGCTTGAGTGAACCAGGGTACATCGAGGTCGCCCCTAGCACTTGCCCGATCGCTCCGTTCCGGAATTTCAGCACTGCTACGGCGGTGTCCTCGACCTCGATTTTATCGCCCTCGTGAGCCCTGGTGGCCGTGTACGCGAACACTTCTTCGACGGGGTTCACCCCACTGTCGTGGTCGTGAGATGCGCCAGCGAGCCACTGGATTGCGTCGATACCGTGAATCGACTGGTTCATCAGCGCACCGCCCCCGTCGAGCGCCTGCGTCCCCTGCCACGCCCCCTCGTAGTAATCGTCGTCGCGCCACCACGGTACGTACGCGTTGATGACCGAGAGATCGCCGAACCGTCCCTCCCGAGCGGCATCGTAGCACGTTCGGACGACGGGATTGTACCGTTGCGGGAAGACGCCACCGAGACGGACATCGTTCGCTTCTGCGGCTGCGATCATCTGGTCGATTCGGTCGGTCGTAATTTCGAGTGGTTTCTCGCAAAGCACGTCGACCCCCCGTTCGACAGCGGCCAGCGTCGGGTCGAGGTGTGCGCCACTTGGGGTACACACCGAGAGCACGTCCGGTTCCTTCGCGTCCAACATCGCTTCGGTGTCGTCGTACCAAGTGCAATCGAACTCGGCGGCGAACTTTCGGCCCTTCGATTCGGTTCGACAGGACCCGGCGACGACTTCGGCATCGTCGATATCGCCGACAGCGAGGGCGTGAAGTTCGGCGACGGCACCGATACCAGCGATAGCAATGCGATTGGCACTCATAGTATGTTTGTGGATTCAGACATGGCGATGAAAAACGTTCCGACACTGGCCGACAAATTCCCTTTCGAGTCCCCGATACACATCATCACGTAATCTAGTACAGATTACTCCCGAGCGTGTTCAGGCGGGGAATCCCACTCCCCACCATCGTCTCGTGGGTCGTACCCGAGCACCTCGCGAGCATGGTCGATGTCGAACCATCGGCGCTCGTTGTCGCTCACGCCGTAGAAGACATCGAACTCGACCGATGTATCCTCCAGACAACACTCCACCATGTGTGCGAAGTCCCTGCGCGACTGCCACATCGCCTTCATCCGGGCAACGGCCTCCCGATACTCGGGAGTACCGCGTTCGTACTCGCCAGTTTCGACGGCTTTCTCGGCGTCACCGTATGGATGGTCGTACTCCTCGTGGCGAACGCTACAGATGCGGAGCGCGTAGAATCGCTTGGGATACTCGTGCGTTTCGACGAAGTATCGGCCCAAATCCTCGCCGAACGCTTTTGAGGTACCGTAGTAGGAGTCAGGGCGAACCGGGTCCGTGTGGTCCACGGTGAAATCGACGTTCGCGTCGTAGATGTCGGGGGCGTTCTCGAGTTCGTACCTGCCCACGACGTGGTTGGACGACCCGAAAACGACCGTCTCGACTTCTGCTTCGCGGGCCGCCTCGAGGACGTTGTTCATCCCGATTATATTCGGTCTGAGAATATCTCCCCAATTCCCGTCTGTATACGGGTAGGCGGCCAGATGGACGACCGCATCCTGCCCGTCGAACGCCGGGCGGATAGCCTCGTAGTTAGCGATATCTGCGACGACCGTATCGTATCTACCGTAAGGGTGGTCCTCAGAGCGGTCCGAGCGGTTCAAATACGTGAACTCGTAGTCGTCACGATCGTGTAGGTGGTCGATAATCGCCGTGCCGCAGCGACCGTACGGCCCGGTCAGCAACACGTTCTGGCTCATGCGAGGTCGTACCGCACCCCCGTACATAAGGATACGGTGATCGGATTCGGCGTTCGGTGAGTTGGCTTCGGTTCGCGCTCGAACTCAATCGATTCGGTACCGTTCGACCGCATTCTCGTCGATTTCGATTCCGAGTCCCGGTTTCTGCGGAATTTCCAGTTCGCCGCCAGTCGGGTCGAACGGTGTCTCGATGAGGCCGTGGCGCAGTGGGTTCTCGCTCCGGTCGAACTCGAACAGAAGCGGTTCACGGACGTTTCCAGCGTGCGGGTAGTCGGAGATGCTGATTGCGAACTGGAGCGCCGCGGCGACCCCCACCGCGCTGTTCCAGACGTGCGGATAGATAGCGACGTTCTCGGCTTTCGCCATGTCGGCGACGAGACGCGCCTCTGAGAGTCCGCCGACCCGACCGAGATTGGGTTGGACGATATCGACCGCGCGCTCGTCGATTAGTCGTTTAAACTCGAAGCGCCCGTAGTGTGCTTCCCCCGCAGCGAGGGGTACGTCGATCGACTTCTGGACTCGTTTGTATCCCGAGAGATTCTCCGGTGGCACGGGCTCTTCGATCCACGTCAGGTCAAACTCGGCGAGTTCCTTCGCGGCCCGAATCGCCTGTTTGGGCCGGAGGTTCCCGTTGAAATCGACCATCAAGTCGGCGTCGTCGCCGAGAATATCGCGGGCGGCAGCGACCCGGTGTACGTCGTCCTCGACGCCTCGCCCGATTTTGATCTTCGCCGCGTCGAACCCTTCCTCGGCCGCTTGTTCGAGTGGCTCGCGGATGTCCTGTTCCCATTCGGTAACGTAGCCCGTCGACGCGTACGGGACGACCGAGTGGGTGCCGCTACTGCCGAGAAGTCGGTGGATGGGCTCACCGCTGGCTTTGCCTTTCAGGTCCCACAGCGCCATATCGATGCCACTTATGGCGGACTGGACGAACGCGCTCCCGCCGAAGTGATACCCAACGAGATCGCCGGTGTAGGAGCGCTCGGCCAGCGACTCGACCTCGTAGGCGCTCGTTCCGACGATGGCATCTGCAAGGAGTTCGTCGACGAGGGTGGCGACCGTCTGCGGTGGGGCGAACGCTTCCCCCCAACCGACGAGGCCATCCTTGGTCTCGGCTCGAATCAACGCTGCGAACCGAGTTCCCGTCTTCCCGCGAACGCTGCCCATGGAGCGTCCATCGGGTAATTCGTGCGAGAGCGGAATCGCTTCGAGGTTGGCGATTTCCATGGATGAGTATTCCGGAGGTCTCGGTTATAGTTTTCCCAGCTTAGTTGATGACGCAGACAAATATTTTATTAGGGTGCAGGCGAACGAACGGACGAACGAATGACTGAGTTTGATGTCGCAGTTATAGGTACCGGTCCAGAACCCGACAATCCCGTCTGGGGCGAGAGTGCGGCGATGGCCTATCGGCACGGCAAGGCCTATCGCCGCCTCGACACGAGCCAAATCGTGGCGTGTGCGGACATCGTCCGGGAGAACGCCGAGGCATTCGCTGACGAGTTCGACGTTTCCAACTGGAACGTCTTCGAGGACTACGAGGAAATGCTCCACACGGTCGAACCCGACGTGGTCTCCGTTTGTACGCCGGTCCCGACGCACGCCGACATCGTCGTGGACGTTATCGAGACGGGTATTCCCGGAGCTATTCATTGCGAGAAACCGATGGCGGACACGTGGAGCGATAGTCTACGCATGTTCGAGGTCGCCGAAGAATACGACGTACAGTTGACGTTCAACCACCAGCGTCGGTTCGGTCCGCCGTGGCGACGTGCGAAAGAGTTGCTCGACGCGGGCACCGTCGGCGACCTCAAGCGCGTCGAAATGGGACGTAAGAACCTCTTCGACTACGGTACTCACCTCATCGACCTCTGTCACTATTTCAACGACGAACGCAGCGCTGAATGGGTTCTCTCGCAGGTCCACTACACCGAAGAGGACGTTCGATACGGCACGCATAACGAGAATCAGGCGGTCGCCATCTGGGAGTACGACAACGGCGTCAAGGGCTTTGCCGCCACCGGGAAGGACATCGGGTCGCAGTTCGTCCCATGCGAGAACCGCGTCGTCGGTGACGAGGGCGTCATCGAGGTCCACCCCGACGAGGCAGATGCCGACCTCCGGTACCGCGGCCCTAACACGGACGGCTGGGTTGAGGAGAACTTCGAGGTCGAAGAGACGCTCATCACCCTCACCATCGAACACGTCCTACAAGCGTACGCCAACGGCGAAGACCCCGAGATCGACGCGACCGCCGCGCTCCGCGCCACGGAACTCATCTTCGCCGCGTGGGAATCCGCGCGACAGCGGGAACGGATCGAACTTCCGATCGACATCGACGGGAACGCTCTCAAAGAGATGGTCGAGAGCGGAAAACTGACGCCGGAATCGGACGAGAAGTAAGACTGGCGGCGACTTCGGCACCTGTCACACTCGTTCTTCCGACTGCCGGGGTGCCTCACTCTGGGATTTCACTCGTAAGTCGCCTCTACTCGGTCCAGGCAATCGATTAAGCCGTCAGCCGCTAACTGATACCCTTCGGGACCGCTCCGTCCGGTCATGGGCCCGGCGTAGTCGAGGTGGGGTTCCAGAGAGGTCGGGCCGACGAACCCCCGTTCCGCCAGCGCGTCCAGTATCGCCGGGAAGTCACCGTCACCGTCGCCCGCGGGCCTGATTTCTCCCCGTTCTCCTTTGATGGCGTCCTTTACGTGGAGTTGCTCGACGTACTCGACGAGTTGCACGAACGCGTCGGGATAGGGTTCAATGCCGATTTCGAGGAAGTTCGCCGGGTCGAACGCGGCCCGGAGATGGGGCGAGTCGATAGTCGTGAGGATATCCCGGCAGCGCTCCGGCGTGTCGCCGTAGATGTCCTTCTCGTTCTCGTGGACTAAGGTCACGCCCGCCTCTGCGGCACGTTCGGTCTTAACCTTCATCCGGCGCATGACCTCCTCGCGGTGCTCCGAGGGATCGTCGTTCTCCGGAATGTAATAGGAGAACAACCGGATGTACTCGGCATCGAACTGCTTGGCGCGCTCGATTGCCGTATCGAACCGCTCTAGGTGCGGTTCGAAGTCGTCGGTCACGTCTATTTTCCCGATCGGTGAACCGATGGACGTAACGCCGACGTCTTGTACGTCAAGTGCCCGCTGGATACGTTCGACCTGGTCCGACGAGAGGTCGAGGACATTCGTCTCTTCGATACCGCGGAGGTCGAGATGAGAGACACCCACTTCTTCGAGGACATCGAGTTGCGTCTTGAGGTCAGGACCGATTTCGTCTGCGAAACCGCTGAGCGTGAATCCGTGATTCTCCCTGGGAGATACCATACAAGGGGCTTGTCCATGCGGTCAATCAAGGTTCCGGTCTGGTCGGCGTGACAGGGTGAGCCATCCCACCGAATGATTTTTCTTCGCTCCTCGAAACGTGCATACTATGCATCTGACGTCCAGATTGAGCCAGTTGACCGAAGTTCGTTCGGAGAAGAGTCGCTCGTTGACCGCGGAAAATCCCGACGGCGAGGTCGGTGCCGGCGGTCGGGCGGCGAGCGACCTCGGGACAGGTCGAAAAGGCCGACCGAACGTCCCGCTCCCGGACGGCGAGGAAACGGTCATCGGCGAGATCGACGGGCCGGGAGAGATCCGACATATCTGGATTACCGTCCCGGAGACGACCGACCACGTCCTTCGAGACCTCGTCTTCCGTGCGTACTGGGACGGCGAAGACGACCCCTCGGTCGAGGTTCCGCTCGGCGATTTCTTCTGTAACGGCCACGCTACGCGGTGTAACGTCTTTTCCCATCCCATCGTGGTAGCGCCGAACGGCGGATTCAACTGTTACTTCTCGATGCCGTTCCGGGAACACGCCCGCATCACCGTCGAGAACCAGTGCGGCGAAGAAGTCCCGACTTTCTTCTACCAGATCGACTACGCGCTCGACCCCGACATCGCCGAGGACACGGCCTACTTCCACGCGCAGTGGCGGCGGACGAACCCGAACGCTCTCGGCGAGGACCACGTCATCGCCGACGGTATCGAGGGTACCGGTCACTACGTGGGCACGTATCTCGCGTGGACCGCGCTCTCGGAACACTGGTGGGGTGAAGGGGAGGTGAAGTTCTACATCGATGGCGACGACGAGTGGCCGACCATTTGCGGGACAGGAGCAGAGGACTACGTCGGCGGAGCGTGGTGTTTCGGCGACGACGAGACGTACTCAACTCCGTTTCTCGGATACCCACTTCACGACGACTCGGGCGCGGTAACCCAACACGGCCTGTACCGATGGCACATCCCGGACCCGATCAGGTTCGACGACGATCTGCGGGTAACCGTCCAGGCTATCGGCTACGATGACGGTCTCTTCGAGCGTTCGGACGACATCTCCTCGACCGCCTACTGGTACCAGAAAGAGCCGCACAACCCTTTTCCGGACCTCCCCGACCGCAGAGCGCGGCGTCCGCGATAGGGCGCGACGTTCCCGGGGGAGTCGTCGGTATCGGGTCGAAAGACGGGCCTGCCGTGTAAAAGAAACCCCGACTAGTCAGAGCCGGGCAGTCGGCGAATCTCACCGGGTACGACCGGCTCGTTTCGCACGGAACTGGCGACAGCTGCGAAACACAGTTCCAGACTCCGGAGGTTGTTTCGGGCGCTGTTCGATGGTTCGCGGTCGTCCTCGATCGCTCGGAGGAGTTCGCCCATCGTCCCGTGGAAGCCGTCCGTGAACCACTGGCCCTCCAGTTCGGGGGAGACGGTTCCCTCGGACGTTTCGAGGGTCACCGACTGATCGTTCTCGTTGTTTCCAGTACTGACGAGCGTCCCTTCGGTTCCCGCCACGTAGGTTCGGTCCTCGTGACTGTACTGCGTATTTCCGCCGAACGTCAGCGACACCTGCGCCTGCTCGTACTCGACCTGCGCTTGGGCGAGCAGGGGTTGAGACGAAGTTTGGGCGGGCGAGCGCGCGTCCGAGGCGTACACCCGAGTCGGTTCGCGGTCGCCCATGAAGCACGAGACGATGTCGAACCAGTGGATGGCGAAGTCATAGAGGATGACGTGTTCAACGTCGTCGAAGGGAGTGTCGACGATCCAGTCGTGATCGAAATGCACTGAGAGATCCACGTCGATCACGTCGCCAATCAATCCCTCGTCTACTGCGTGTCGGACGTAGCTGAAGTGCGGTGCCCATCGACCGTTCTGGTTGACGGCAAGGTGCACCCCCTGCTGGTCGGCGAGTTCGACGAGTCGCTCCCCGACATCGAGGTCGAGGGCGAAGGGTTTCTGGCTCAAAACATGCTTCCCGGCGTCGATAGCGTCCTCGATCAACGGTGCGCGGGTCGTGGGGTGGGTCGCGATGTCGACGACATCGATGTCCTCGCGAGCGAGGAGGTCGTAGTGGTCGGTGTAGATGTCGGCGTCGGGATAGAACTCCTGCTGACGCTCGATAGCGGCGTCCTCGTCGATGTCACACAGCGCCTGGACGTTATAGCCCGCGTTTCGGTAGGCTTCCAAGTGGCTCCCGGTGATGCCGCCGCAACCGATCAGCCCGATGCCCGGATTGTACGACTTCGGGTCACGAGGCTGGTACGGCAAGTCCGGCGCGTCGTGTGTGGTTAGCTCCGGCATCGTATTCACACTCCACTCCGATTTCGGTCGGCGACGGTGACCGTCGTCTGTGTATCGATACTCCTGCGCGCGGCGTCTACGATTCGTTGTCCTTTTCGGCTCATTGTTGGTGATAGCGGTCCTTCGATGGGTCGGTCGTGTTCTATGCAATGGATCACGTACTCGATCGGATTCCGGTTCGGCGGTTCGAGTTCGTCGACGGGAATCTCCCGTCCGCCGGGGTCGGCCTCGGTTTGGACGCGGACCGTCTCGGCGTAATCGTAGCTGCTGATGGTGCCCTCTGTGCCGACGACCACGAACCCGCACTTCGGCTGTGGCTGGTGTTCCCACGGGTCAGTGAACGTTCCTAACCGCGTCTGGAACGTCGATAGGCCGTCCCGGTAACGCGCCACGGTGACGCTCTGTTCGTCCACGTCTGCCTCCGTCGACGAGTGTGCCGTAGTGGTCACTTCGGACGGCATCTCGCCGTCTCTGAACCACGTCCCGAGCGTCGCTCCGTAACCGAGATAATCGAGTAGCGACCCGCCGCCGGCCTCGGAGTCGTAGAACCAACTGTCCCGCGCCGGGCCGCTGTTACCGTCGTAGTAATGTATCTCGGTGACTTCGCCGACGGTTCCCTCGTCGACGAGCCGCTTCGTCGTCCTGTGAGGTGGGTACCAGGCGAGCGGCCAGTTGATAGCCAACCGATTGCCCGTTGCCTCCACGGCGCGGATGATGCGGTCGGCCTCCGACAGCGTCGTCGCAAACGGCTTTTCCAATACGACGTGTACGTCGTGTTCAGCGACACGCTCGACCCAGTCGGCGTGGGCCGTAGTCGCTGGACAGAGGACTGCGATATCCGGTCTGGTCTCCGCGAGACATGTCTCGCACGAGTCGAACACTCGCTGAGGGTCGACATCGAACTCGTCTGCGGCACGTTCGATATCCCCCGTCGAGCGGTCGCGATTCTCGTCGCACAGTCCGACGACCGTCGCGTCGGGGTGGTCGTCTACGTGCCCGAGCAAATCGTGTACGTGCATGTGGTCGAAATTGATTCCGACGACGTTCCAGGACACACCTACTTCGACTGAACAATGGTTTAAGTAAGTACGGATTTCAATAGAAGACGAGACGCGAACGGAGGTCTCGGTCGGCAGTCAATCTAGAAGTTCGAAGGAGGCCGACGAACGGATGTCGTCGGCCGACCGACCGACCATCACCTCGAATTCTCCGGGTTCAGCGGCGACCTCTTCGTCCGCAGTCCAGAACGCGAGGTCGTCGCTCGCGATCTCGAACGTTACCTCCCGACGTTCATTCGGTTCCAGTTCGACTCGTCGGAACCCGGTTAGCTCCTTGACGGGGCGAGTCCGACTACCCACGAGATCGCGGGTGTACAGCTGTACGACTTCCGCGCCAGCAGTGTCGCCGACGTTCTCGACGGTCACGCTCACCTGTATCTGTTCGTCCATCTCGAATGCGGCGGCGCTGAGGTCGAGATCCGAGTACTCGAAAGTCGTGTAACTGAGACCGTGGCCGAACGTGTACAGCGGGTCGTTGGGAACGTCGATATACGAGGTTCCCCACCCGGGTTCGGCCTTTTCGGCCGGTCGCCCGGTGGGAAGGTGATTGTAGTTGATCGGAACCTGTCCGACCGTCTGGGGGAAACTCATCGGCAACTTCCCCGACGGATTGTGTTCGCCGAACAGGACATCGGCGATCGCGTGACCTGCTTCCGTTCCGAGGAACCACGTCTCCAGAATCGCGGGAACGTTCTCGTCCAACCACGGTATCGCGAGCGGGCGGCCGTTCGTGAGCACGGCGACGACGGGCGTGTCAGTTTCCCGTAGCGCTTCAAGCAGTTCGCGCTGCTCACCCGGCAGGTCGATGTTCGCCCTACTCGAACACTCGCCTGAAAGCTCCCAGGTTTCGCCGACCGCCACGACGGCGACGTCAGCGTCTGCCGTGACCTCGACGGCCTGCTCTCGAAGCGGCTCAGGAGCCTCGCCCGAGCGTTCGTAGCCTTTCGTGTACTCGACGTTCGTTCCGGCGTTCGTCGCAGTTTCTATCCCTTCCAGCACCGTCACGGCGTCGTCCGGGTTACCCTGCGCGCGCCAGTCTCCGAGAACGTCGTCCCCGCTGTCGGCGAGCGCACCGACGACGGCGACCGTGTCGGGGTCGGTCAGCGGGAGGACATCGTCGTCGTTCTTCAGCATCACGATGGATTTGCGAGCGATCTCTCGGGCCGTCTCGCGGTGGTCGTCGGCGAGGATAGTCGAATCTCGGCGCTGGTCGTCGAAGTATCGATACGGATCGTCGAAGAGATCGAGGAGGAACTTCGCCCGGAGGATGCGACGGACCGCATCGTCGACCATCGCCTCGTCGACGACGCCGTCCTCGACCAGTTCGACGAGTTCGTTCACGAAGACATGGCCGACCATGTCCATGTCGGAACCCGCTTCCAGGGCGAGTTGGGCCGCTTCGCGTTCGTCTTCCGCGACGCGGTGGTAGATGAGTTCGCGGAAGGAGTTCCAGTCGGAGACGACGAACCCCTCGAATCCCCACTCGTCCTTCAGGATGTCTCTGACGAGGTGATCGCTCGCACCAGCGGGAACCCGATCGTGGTCGGTGAACGCGTTCATCACCGTTCCCACGCCAGCGTCCACTGCGGCCTTGAACGGGGGAAGGTGGAGGTCGCGGAGCGTGGATTCGGAGATGTCGACCGTGTTGTACTCACGGCCGGCCTTGACTTCCCCGTAGGCGGCGAAGTGTTTCGCACACGCGAGGACGGTATCGTCCGCCCCAAGGTCATCACCTTGGAATCCCCGGACGCGCGCCGCAGCCAGTTCGCTTCCGAGGTGCGGGTCCTCGCCGCTGGTCTCCATCGCACGTCCCCAGCGGGCGTCCCTCGTCAGGTCGACCGGCGGTCCGAACGTCCAGTGGATTCCCGCGGCGGACGTTTCCGCGGCAGCGACAGCGGACATCTCTTCGACCGCCACGGGATCCCAACTCGCTGCTTCACCGAGGGGTATCGGAGATAGCGTTCGGTAGCCGTGAACTACGTCGTACCCGAACAGCAGGGGGATACCGAGTTCCGATTCCTCGACGGCGAGTCGCTGGAAGTGTTTTCGTTTCTCGTACCCGTCGACGTTCAGTATGGAGCCGACGTTTCCAGCGCGGATTTCAGCCTCCTTGTCCACTTCGCTGACGGCGGGCCCCGTGTGCTCTGACCCGTTGAGTTGGTTCAACTGACCGACCTTCTCCTCAAGTGTCATTTCGTCCAACAGCGATTCCACTTTGTCTTCGATAGCCTCTCCACTCTCGTGGGGGGCATACGTATTCATCACGGGCATGGTCCGCTAGTATAAATTGCAAGTTGCAGGAGGGGTTGTTCAAGGTTTCGATTCCACACCACTGCTTGCCCTCGAAATTAGGTCAGGAATCTCGAGCCGTTTGGAGATTCCATCCAGGAGGCCTTCGGTGGACGGCGATTGGCGAACGGCTCAGAGCGGAGTAGAGGCATCGCCGTACCAAAAATTCAGTCCAAGCCGCATCGATGTCAACCGACGCCATCGTCGGGTAGCCTGCCTACGCTATTTCAGACCGGAACTCCGCTTTCCCGGACACGCCTACGTCGGGTACTCGAAACAGGGCACCGGCACCGTCACCCTCCGCGTCCCGTCCTTCGACGTTGGCCGTCGTCACGTACAGGTCTCGGAGCTCTTCACCGCCGAAGGTAACGCTCGACACCTTCCGTGCGGGAAACTCGATTTCACGGTCAACCGTGCCGGACGGAGTGTAACGTACGAGTCGGTTTCCGTCCCATCGGGCCGACCAAACGTATCCTTCCGAGTCGACCGTCAACCCGTCGGGCACGCCATCGCCTTCGGGGACTTCGACGAACGTCCGCCGATTCGACAGGCCACCGGTCGCTCGTTCGTAGTCGAAGGCGTAGATTCGGCGCGCTTCCGACTCGGTAAAGTAGAACGTCGTCCGGTCGAGAGTGAACCCCATTCCGTTCGGAATGTCCACTTCCTCGACGACGGGCGTGACCGTCCGGTCAGTATCAAGTCGGTAGAGCGTGCCGAGGTGGTCGTCGGTCGGCATTGTCCCGGCAAACACTCGTCCTTCGGGGTCCGCGACGATGTCGTTGAACCGTGAGCCAGCTTCGCCCGCGACGCTGTCGACGACGGTTTCGGCGGCCTCGGCTTCGTTTCGGGGGTCCCATCGACTGATGCGACCTCCTCCGCCGAATAGCAGGAGAGATCCGTTGGCTTCGATGGTAAATCCGCCGATTGGAGAGCCATCGGGCGTCTCGTATACGAGTTCATGTTCGTCGGTACCGGGATTGTAACGGTGCAATTTCCCCGGCGGGATGTCGACCCAGTAGAGGCAGTGTTCGTCGGGATGCCAGAGCGGTCCTTCGCCTGTTTCGCAACTCGTGTCGGCAACGCGTTCGACCTGCATGGGCCGAATTTTCCGAGACTGGTTTTAAAATCCTCCGAAAGCGGGTGTCCGCCACCGGCGAATGACCATCGAACGTAGATCGAAGTCGAACATCCATCTCGAATATAAGTAATTAGAATTATGGGGCGTACAGAAGGACATGGGCAAACTCGCGACCGTAACCGTCGACGAACTCCAAGACGTGCCCACCCCCGTCTTAACGGCAAAGGGTGCAAAACGGCCGATAATCGTCCTCGCATACGATGATTGCATTGCAATGGAAACACCGAGTGAACGCTCAGACATCCACCGATTGACGATACACTGCTGGCCAGACCGCTTCAAGGGCGTGCCGATTGAAGAGGTCTTGCGAAACAAAGACAGACTGGGGCGACCGACTGCTCTTCGGAGCGAAGAGCGGGTCGAACTTCGAGCCGACTTGATCGATTCCTGCAGACGGCACCGTCTAGTTTTCCTCTTCGACTGGCGTGCGTTCATCGAGCGCTTGGTGGGGTCGCTGAACGTTGTAGTAATGGACAAACGACGCAAGCCACTGGCGGACGCTCCGCCGACTGCCCACCCACGACGAATGGAAGCGGTCAACTCTCATTTTGAGGGTGTGAAACCAATTTTCGATGTGGTTTCGGTCAGCGTAGTCGAGCCGACCGCTCAGCCCTAATCGAGAGAGGGCAGTCAGATAGCCGAAGCCATCAACCAGAAACACAGCCTGTGAACAATCGTGTTTCTGGGTGAGGCCATGGAGGAACGCAGCTGCTGGATCGGTGCCACGCCGACCAAACACGGCGGCGTCAGGCAGCACCTTTGTTTCGAGTTCGATTGCGGCGTACGCCCAAGACCACTCACCGTTAATTCGGACAGCGGTCTCGTCAACCGCGACCCGCGACGGCTGCGCCGTCGGCGGGTCGGGTACGCTGTCAGCCAGCCGATGCACCCAGTTCCAAACCGCTCCATGCGTCCGCTCAACGCCTAATAGCCCGAGAATCGCTGCTGTTTCTCTCAAAGAACAGCCGGCAGCGTGGAGGCGGACGGCAAACGCCCTGCCGGGCGTCGCCGTCCGCTCCCGCTGCCAACATTCAAGAGCAGCGGTGTCTAACGCCTCTCTGAGCAGGTCTGCGACATGCATTCCAACCAACTGCACGACCTGCTCACTTCTCAAACCGCGCTAACTAGACGGTGCGCTGCAGACGTTCAACTGCGACGATGCGACATGGACGACGCACACCGTCCGAAGGCATATCTCGGAAAATACCGCGTCACGTACCCACGTCCGGTGACCGCTCTACTCGTTCGATTCAGATTCCACACTATATTCGAAGCTTCGTGTGGTACTACGCCGATACAGAAATACAATCATTTATATCTGAAAGTAGGGTGCGTTGGCGGAGCCGTCGTCGCTTAGCAGTCGAGAATCGGGTCTTTGAGAGCAGCGACCTCGGACATGATTGCGTCGACGTTTTCCTCGTCGCTCCCGTGGAGGTCGTCTTCTGATCCTTTATACTGGCCTTCGACGCCGAAATCGAGGTCCTCTGAGAACCGCCACCTGGGGAAGTACAGTTTGCTCAGCGCCGTTCCACCGTTGAACATGAGGTTCTCGCCAAAGCCACTCGTGAAGATACCCCAGAGAATCCAGGAATTGACGTAGTTCTTCTCAACATAGCCCTGGCGGACACCTAGCTCACGGGCAAGGACACGGAGTCGGTTTTAACTGATCATTAGAACCAGGACTCCGTCGGATCGAGCGTGCCCGGGTCGACATTGATTCGGAGGCGGTACTCGCTGTCGTAGGTCCCTTGCTCGCTCCGCGTTGGGTCGAGCAGCGAGTACCCACTCGTGAATGACTCAACGAGCGTCTCACGCGTCGGAAGGTCGATACCTAGCTCATCGGTAAGGTAGACGATTCGCTTGGTCGCTGCGCCGTTGTCGAGCCGCCGGAGGTACTCACCAACCGTCGCCCACGAACAGTTCTGGTCGTCCGCAGCGACCATCGCTTTGGCGAGTTCCCGGATGCCACCGCAGTACTCGGGATGGTCGGCACAGTCAACGAGTGTCTTCTCCAAGTCAGCGACGTTCACGGCGGTTCCCTCAATGGACGTCGGCTCGTCGCCGAAGAACTTCCGCTCGGTGACGGTCGCAACGCGAGAGGGGACGCCGTGAATCTCGCGACTCTGGGCTCGCGTCGGGGTGACGACGTACACCGTCCGCGGGACCTGCTCGCTTCTCAAACCGCGCTAACTAGACAGTGCCACCAGTTACATCTGGTATGTTTGAAGGGAATATTCAAATATTTGTTACTCCTGAAGCAGAAAACCTATAAGAAGAGGGTGAACACTATTTGGTGTTCGCCGGCGTGCTCAACCATTATCACCGGCGAACCATTCTCCCCCCTCCCCCCAAATCCCCATTTGCTGAGTGAGAAGCAATGGGAGAAACACAGTTTCTTGTTTTAGCATAGTTCAAGGAAGAGCTTCCGGCCTCTCGGAGTAAGCGAAGCAAGCGAGGAATATGAGGCAGCTGAGATTCTTTCGAATCTCTGTAATACTGAGTTCTACGCCCACGGTGGGCCGAATTTACCGTAGAGATTCCGGGCTGCCTCCGCCGATATTATCACGTTTTGGCCGGACACAGAGATCGTGCCGCCACTTATCTGGCGGAAGAGTGCCGCTAGTTCCTCGAGATACTCGGAACTGCGTTCCTCATGCACCGTTATTGTGTCCGTCTCATCGCGAGTCTGCCCACGGTTCAACAGATACACGTCGACGAACTCATCCCGTACGCTTGGCGGTGCAGCCCCAAGATACGACGGCAACTCCAAGTCACGTATTTTCTTGCCGTGTGGTGCACCCAAGGCCGTCAAGATGCGACCGAGAATGGAGGCATCCGAGGCAGGGACGAGCTCTGTCGCTCGACTGTGGTCGCCCTCTCGGACGGTCCGAGCGTCGAGGCCAAGGTCGGCAAGTGTTTTCGTCACGCGTGCTTTGGCGGCTTCGTTATCGACAACGAACGACGGGACGACACGGTCTTCGTCGATACTGCCGCTCGAGAAGATCCATGCGACAAGCGTGTTGAACGCGGGGAAGACTGACGCGTCAACTGTGAGTGGAAGCCATCCATACTCTTCTGCAGTCTGAATCCCACGTAGACAGTCTGGCCGTGCGTCATCCTCCATCCACGGCCGAATTCGACTTCGGGGCAGGTCAAGTGCGTTTGCGACCGCGGTTGAGCCCTTGTTCGGATGGTCCGCGGTGTACGCTTTGACGCGATGGTACTGTTCGACGGCCGTCCACGGATCATCGTAGGACTGGTTGTTGTACGTGCGCGCGAACGCCTCCGGTGTGACGACCTCATTCATGGCTCCCGTACTGTGTTCGCCATCGCTGGTCGTTGGTTCGTTCGTTCTATCGTGGTGAGTCCGATTTTCAGAAAGAGATGGATTAGAGCCATGCTGTTGATTCTCGCGAGGGTTGAGGTCTGCCTCCTCGAGTGCGGCCGTCCACGAATTGAATCGGCGATAATACGTGACAGGAGCATACTTGCCGTGTTCGGCCATGTCTTTCTGCCGTGGTGTCTGGTCGAGGTCAGTAGCGAGCTGCCGGAGTTCCTGTAAGAGCTCTCGGTCAGAGTACGTCCGGGTATCCAGCATAGCTTCCTGCAGTGCATTATTCCAAGATCCAAATCGCTCCTTGTAGGTCGTCCCGGAGTACTTGCTGTGGTCGGCCATTTCTGACTTTTTCGGTGGACGTCCGAATTCCTCGGCGAGACGTTGGAGTTCAGAGAGAAGTTCGAGATCGGGGATTTTCTTGCCAATGTCGTCAGGGTCAAGACCAGCTGCTTGGAGGGCACCGTCCCAGCTACCGAAGGAATCCACGTAGGTCTGGGGATGGTAATCGCCGTGCTCATGCATGTCCACGACAGTCGGTGGTTTCCCAAGATCAACTGCCAGTGTCTGAAGGTGGACACGAAGAGCGTGTTTGTCAGGTTCAGAGGAGGCAGCATCACTCATTACACAAATATTTCACAAAGGACTCTCTTAAAGGCTACTATTGAATTCTGGCGTTTCAACGTCTGAGGAGGGTTCATTACCATGGACGTTGTTGATTTTATAATTGCAATCTCATGATGAGGTATATTTATATACCAAGGCTGTAAACCCCAAACTAAGCACGTATCATCGACAGAGAAGTGCCGGGCAGGGGCGGCAGTGACAGGCGGTCCCGCCGACATCACCATGTAGCGTGGGTGTCGGTATAAAACGCGTGGCCACTTCTCAAAAATGATACTGTGCAATACGAGAAATACAAACCATGCAACTAAAAGCACTATTCAACGACGACGATGCCGTCTCACCCGTCATCGGAGTGATCCTGATGGTCGCAATCACTGTCATCCTCGCGGCCGTCATCGGCACCTTCGTCCTCGGCCTCGGCGATAGAGTCAGCCAAGCAAGCCCAAACAGTCAATTCACGTTTGAATACAGTGAAGCAGAAGACAATAAGTGGGCAAACATTACGCATGACGGTGGAGATGGAGTCGAATCTGAACAGTTAAATGTTCAGGTTGACGGCGTTGGCCTTTGGAACGTTTCTGATGGTTTCCACGATGAACTTGATAACGGTAATCAGGAATGGAGCGACAAAATCACAGCCGGTTCGACCCTTGAGTTAGAAGATACTGATGGTAGTTACATCGAAGATGGTGACTCCGTAAAAGTCATCTGGACGGCTTCCGGCAGTGACAAGACGGCAGTCATCGGCGAATCTGAGGTGTCCCTATAAATGAATCTGAAGCAACTCTTTCAGGACGACGATGCCGTCTCACCCGTCATCGGAGTGATCCTGATGGTCGCAATCACCGTCATCCTCGCGGCCGTCATCGGTACCTTCGTCCTCGGCCTCGGCGACCGAGTGAGTCAGGCCAGTCCAAACGCGAACTTTGCGTTCGACTACACTACCGTCGGCAATAACGATGCCGTCAACATCACGCACGACGGCGGTGACGGTGTCCCGTCATCGCAGGTGAACGTCAGTGTCGATGGCGCTAATGCATGGGGCCCCGGAACCGGGGCAATTAGCGGCAACAACTTCCAAAGTGGTGGAAGTAGTTGGAGCGATAAAATTACTGCAGGTGACACTTTGAGCATCAAAGAACAGAGCGGCACCGACCCCGTCCAAGACGGAATGACGGTCAAAGTCATCTGGAGCGCCGACGGTAGCGACAAGACCGCAGTCATCGGCGAATCCGAAGTCAGCCTCTAACTACAACACGGTCTTTCTACTTTCCTTGTGAAGTCCAGCACGTCAACCAAGTACTGTACCCCATGGGTTAGCACTACGTGTTAACTCATAGCAAAAGAAAAGCAGGCTATACGCTCCGTTGACGCCGAACAGTGAATGGCAGAACTACCACCGTAACACCGCCGGCTGTGGTGCGTTCAATCACATCTGAAACCTCAACATCGGGTGGCCGTTCCAACTCGTTGGTGTCTTGAACCCCCTAAGGTCGTAGACAGATAGCAGAGAAACGTCTCCTCAAACGCGTTCGATTAGCGTCGCAACTCCCTGCCCAAATCCAATGCACATCGTACAGAGACCGTATCGGCCATTACACTCCTCAAGTTGGTGGGCGAGTTTCCCTAGCAAGATACTTCCAGTTGCGCCAAGCGGATGGCCATGAGCGATTGCGCCACCCCAGACGTTCGTCTTCTCCCACTCAGCACCTGTTTCCTCAAGCCACGCGAGAATCACCGAAGCAAAGGCTTCGTTCACCTCAAACCGGTCAATCTCATCTATCGCCAGATCATTCTGGGCAAGCAGTTCATTCGTGGCGGGGATGGGTCCGGTGAGCATCGTTTTCGGATCGACGCCAACAACATGCGTATCGACAATTTTAGCCATCGGATCCCACCCGTGGTCTTCGCATGCCGTTTCCGATGCCGTGAGAACAGCTGCAGAGCCATCCACAATCCCCGAGGAGTTTCCTGCATGAATCACGCCGTCCCCCTCTTGGCGGAATACAAGCGGGAGCTCTCGGAGTGTCTCCTTTTCTGTGCCGGGTCGTGGATGTTCGTCCTGGTCGACCGTGACTACTTCCCCGTCAACTTCGGTCTCAACTGGGATGATCTGGTCGTCGTATTTACCCGTCTCCGCTGCTTCTCCCCACCGACGTTGTGAATCGACTGCAATTGCATCTAGGTCGTCGCGAGTGAATCCCCACTTGTCGGCGATGCGTTCTGCTCCCTCTCCCTGTGAGGTCAGCTCATCAAAGTACTCGAAATACGAGTCTGTTACAATCGCATCATCTGCATAGCTATTTTGCTCAGATGCACCATCACTCGCCATCGGAACCCGAGTCATATGCTCGACACCGCCCGCGACGAGGACGTCATGCATTCCTCCACGGATTTGGCCGGCTGCAAAGTTGACCGCTTGCTGGCCAGACCCACACATCCGGTTTAATTGAACGCCAGGCACTTCCTCACCCCAGCCAGCAACCATCGGAGCCAACCGGCCAATGTTCATTCCCTGTTCGTCGATCGGCGTTACACACCCGTAGATCACGTCTTCGATGTCTTCACTCCCCGTGAATCTATTGCGCTCTGCTAAGGCCTCAAGTGGTTTGGCGGCGAGGTCTTGAGGATGCAGTTCTCGGAACGATCCGTTATGCTTCCCAAGTGGGGTTCGAACAGCATCCACGAGATACGCTTCTTGCATGCTCAAGGGGTTTTCGCGGGCTGACCTTGAGTTTTTGGTAGGTAGCAATCAGTATACGCCGAAATTTCGCGATCCTTTCGGAGTTCTTTAAGAAGGGCAGACACTACGTTGTAGCAGTTCGTTTTGCAGTCGCGATTAGACCAGCCCCACCGATAGCGAGAACTCCACTCAGGAGGAACGGAACGGTGTACGTCCCGGTGAGATCGTAGATATTCCCTGCGAGGTAGGGAGTGAACAGACCAGAAATAGCGAAACTCATCGAGATCAGGCCAAACACGGTATTGATGTTCGCAGTCCCATAGAAATCCGCCATTAGTGGTGAAAGTAGTGCACCGTTGCCACCGTAGCCGAGCCCATAGCACATTGCGATTAGGTAGAAGACGCCTGCGGTCTCCACAAAGGGGAAGAAAAGCGTGGAGACACCCATCAGAGCTGAAGAGAGTGTAAACATCGTCGTCCGGCCGAGATGATCGGCGGCAAACCCGACCGTGAGTCGCGAGAGAACGCTTGTTGCGCCAATAACCCCGAGGGCAACGGCACCGACTTGCGTCGTGAGGCCGAGATCTGCAGTATATACTGGCAGGTTTAGAAAGACCACGTAAAGAGTGGTGTAGATGAGAATCCATCTGAGGAACAGGAGTTGAAACGAGAGGCTGGATGCCAACGTGGTAATCGCTTCGCCGGTACTGGGGGAACTTGATGTGTGCGTTGGATGGCCGGTGTTGGTTTCGTGAGTGGGTGGGTCGCGGATAAGCAACGTTGCAACAAGCAGCGCGCTGACAAGGAAGACACAGATGACACCGTAGGCTGTCTGCCAATCTGTTTGGGTGATTAAATACTCTGCCCCGGGGGAGATGATTGACATCCTCCCCGCGCTAAAGCGCGAGGATTCCTCACGTTGGGGGTTCGGCTACCGACCCACGGAGGCAACTTGCGGGTTTGTGCGCACTTCTTTGGGACGTTCGTGAGGGTGTGGTGTCCCCGACCAGTCGTGGTCGTCCCACTCGAATCGCACGGGCCGTGCCATCGGCCTGACTTCGCAATCGCTGTTTTCTCGAAGGAACGTCTCTGACGCCGTGAGGTCGGCGTGCCCCTCGAAACCACACGGACACGTCAGCGTATCCCCGTAGCGAACCGTCTCCTCGTGGTCGCCACACTCGGAGCACATCTGACTCGTCCACGCTTCCGACTCGGCTTCGAGAGAGATGCCGTACTCCTCACAGACGCACGCGAGACGGTGAATGAACTTCTTGAACGCCCAGAAGTTGTGCGTCTTTTCGTTCACCCTGACCGACCAGTGTGTTTCCAGCACGTCGGTCAAATCGCCCACATACACCGTCGCCACGCCCTCGTCGTACAGTCGTTCAACGAGGTCGCGTACCAGCGCGTTCTGTGCGTGGTCACGGCGCTTCGTCCGCTGTCGGTACAGCCGTCGAATCCGCTTGGAACTGTAGCGTCCTTCTCGGAGTTTCGATTGAAGGCGGGCGATTTCGTCTGTCGTCTCGCGGAACCGTCCGAACAACTCCCGACCGTCGTAGAGGTACTGGTTTCCAGTAGTCGTGGAACAGGCGACGAGATTGTTTGCGCCAACGTCGAGGGCGGCTTCGTGAGAAGCCAGTGGTGAATCCAGTCGAGAATCAGGGACGGTGACTGGTTGAAAAGCCCTGAACGTGTCGCTAACCTCGTCGTATTCGAGTTCCAGACGACCCTGTTTGCCGTCCCACTTCGGGTTGCCTCGGACTTCGAGGCGGAGCCGTTCGTGGTAGCCGAGTCCGTAGTCGTCTTTCAGTTCTTGCCCAACGGGGATTTCGAGACGCGACCGCTTGCCCCACTGAATCGTGTACTGGTTGCACCGAATGTAGGTTCGGAGTTCGCGTCCGTCCTCCTCGTTGCCCCAGTACGACGGTGGGTTGGCGTCCTCGCCGTTCTCCTTGAGGGCGAAGAACGACCGCCACGCTTCGCTGTTCTTGCGCGTAACCTGTTGGACAGTCGCGCTTCCGACGACACCGTTGTACTGTCCACGGTACTCGGAAGTGTCCCACACGTCGCCGTCACCGAAGTAGTTGTGACGACGTTCGTAGGTCAGTTCGTTCCACAGCGAGGCGGAGGCGTCGAGTAGCCGTAGGAGGCACTCTTTGTCGTTCTTGGTCTGTGGGACCACCTCGAAGGTGTTGACGCGCTTCATTCGTCGCCACCTTTCTGTTCAGCGATGTAGCGGTCGACAGCGTCCTTCGAGGTGCTTCCCGCTGTTCCGACGTAGTACGAACGAGTCCACTTCACGCGGTCGTCATACCGCTGGTTGTATTTCCGCGCCGAGATGCCCTTGACCCAGTTGACGATGAGTGACGGGGCGTTCTTCGGTGGACTCCCGATGAACAGGTGTACGTGGTCGGGCATGACCTCGGACTCGGCTAGTTCGAGGTCTTTGTCGTCACAGATTTCCTCGAAGATGGCTTCGAGACGTTCCTTCGTCTTCCCCGTCAGGTGCGAACGCCGATACTTCGGCACGAACACTATGTGGTAGTAGAGTTCGTATTTCGCGTGACGGGTACTCTTTACCATCTATGCATACTATCATAGTCGGATGGCTTAAAGATTGCGTTGGAACCCCGTCAGTGCCATCGTCGGCGGTTGAATACTGTTGGTCGGCTTCATCCCCGCCCTGAAGGGCGAGGCTTTCGCCTCGAATTTTCCGTAAATGGAGGTATCTCTCGCGCATAGTCACCACGAGTCGTATCCTCGACTTTCACGACATCTGCGCCTGCATCCGCTAAGAGTTGAGTTGCGTACGGACCTGGCAGAAGACGCGTCAAATCCAGAATCCGTACGCCATCTAGTTGCATATCTCCATTTCTCGCATCCTCACCGTAAATAACTGCTCTCGGTTTCACCGGCTAGTTTTAGTGGAAGCGGGTCCTTGCCAGGGAAATATATAGGATTCCTCTGCTATGAAGGAAATAGTAAGTCCCAGTCAGCATTTGACACCATCCGTCTCGACCAGGAGGACAACGTAGCCACCCTCACACTCGATCGACCACCACACTTGAACTCGCTCACCCAGCAGATGACAGATGAGTTGCTTGAGGCGGTGACGCAACTTCGCGACGATAATAACGTCCGATGTATCGTCCTTACGGGCGAGGGCGATGCCTTCGGTGCGGATGCTGACTTGAGCCAGCTTGATGGTGATGCAGGTGACGAACCTGTTATCCGACAACTAGCCTCAACACTCCACGAAGTGATCCTCCAACTTTATTACGCGGACAAACCGGTGGTCACAGGAGTCAATGGTACTGCTGCAGGTGCAGGGTTTAGTCTTGCAGGCTCTGTTGGAATACTTCTCAATTGATATTTGGTAGAGTCGGTCTATTGCCTGTTCTTGGCCGTAGCGGCAGAAACCTACTGCCATACGAAACCGCATGACGGCACGAGGGTTTCAACAAGGCCAAATTCCCATTGAACCGTTCAGGCGCCTATTGGTTATCTGCTTCTTTCAGGGCCTGCTGGAGTTGGCCCTTTGCAATTCGTGCGACACCAGGACGAGTGAAAGACCACGCAGAAGCAAACGACCTCTCACTCGATAAAGCGTATGTCAAAGTATCAGAAATGGGACGAGACACATTGGCGACTCAAAATTAGCAGTAACGTGGTGGTTTCTCACGGGTGCTTACGCGATTCACGCCCGCCCTGTTCGGCGCTCGGTTCCGACAGCAAGTGTCGGAACACCCGCCTCACGGAAGGGCGAGACTCTCTCCCTGTCAAAGGTAGTTTCAGGAACAGGGGTGCTACTTGTTACCATTCGACAATAATAATCGTATTCCGTCTAGACTCTATTTATCTTGCGAGCCACCTGTTCGTGAGAACTATGTTTATATTGATATAGATATTCTTTAGCTCCATGCCGGGAGAGGGAAATCAGAAATCTGACAGGATAAGCCGTCGTAAATACCTTCTTGCGTCCAGCGGGGTCCTTGCCGGGATGACCGGGTACACCGAGTCGCAAAACGGTGACCGACGGGCCAGTAGCCAGTCAAGCCAGAAGGACCCACTCGATTTGAACCAATCGACCCAAATCACGTACTACGACCGGTACGAGTGGTGTCAAGATTATTCTACGGCCTTTAATGAAAGTCACGACGACATCAACGTGGATACGCGAGTGAGTCCGACGACAGCAAGTGGGGCCTATCAAGCAGCAATCGCACAAATTAGTGCTGGGAACGCTCCGGAAGTCATTGGCCTCGACGTCGTCCAGATAGCTAAGTTCGCCGAACTCGGCGCGCTCCGGGACATTGGGTCGTTCGCCTCGGACCTTGAGTATCGGGGTGACATTTTTGACCCGCTTCGAGAGGACTTCGTGACATACGACGGGAAGACCTACGCGATGCCGTTCTGGATCGACCTGTCGATGTACTATTACAATAAAGAGCACTTCGAGGAAGCGGGTCTTGATCCGGAGAATCCCCCAACCACCTGGGACGAGTATCTCGACGCAAACGAGCAACTGGGGCAGAACGGAAACCTGGGAACTGCCAGTTCGTACGGCGGGTTCTTCTACTTCCCCACCGCGTGGTCGAACGGCGCAAGTCTGTTCAACGAAGACGGGACGGAGTGTGTGATCAACTCGGAAGAAGGCGCTGAAGCGCTCGACTTCTGGGTCGAACTCAACCAGAGTGACTACACCACGGACTTGGTCTCTACTGGCTGGCAGACTGCACACGACACGTTCGTCAGCGGCGACGCGTCGATGGTTCATAGTGGTGGGTTCGCACTCGGGTACGTGAACGAGCAGCGACCAGAGATGGTCGAAAACGGCAATCTCGGTGTCGCGATGTTACCCGCTCCGGATTCGGAGACTGACCGGACTTCGTTCCTCGGTGGGAACTCGATTGTCATCACGAAGCAAGCGGCCCAGAACGAAACCAACCTCAGCGCCGCTGAAGAGTTCGTCCGCTGGGCAAACACCGACGAGGGCATGAGGGTCACAGTCGACAACGGATACTTCCCCGCTCGCAGCGCCGGGTTCAACGTTCCGGCGGCGCAAGAACGCCAAGAGATCTTCGACCCGTTCCAAACTGCCCTAGAGCAAGGGACGGCACCACCGATCAATCCGGACTTCCGTGAAGTCTCGACGGCGCTCTTCTCGGGCATGGAACCTGCGCTCAATGGGGAGAAATCTTCCCAAGCCGCCCTCGACGATGTGGTATCGCGAATCAACTCCAACATCCTCTAAGCGGAGGGGTTGAAGAACGCACCATCGACTCCTCGGAGTTCGATCTGCGAGCTCCACTCCAGATAACGGGACGATGACATCAATACGGAAAAAAACGAAAGCAGTACTGACTGACTCGGGTCGCATCGACCTCCGGTTATACCTGTACGTCCTCCCGGCACTTCTCCTCTATGCGGTTCTGATGTTATACCCACTCGTCAAGGTATTCCTCTTGAGTTTCCAGGAATACTCCCTGTTGGGGTCCAACCAGTGGGTTGGGCTGACTAACTATAGCCGAGTCCTGTCGGACCCCGTGTTCTGGCAAGCCGCACAGAACACCCTCGTGTACGGGGTTGTCGGCATCACGCTTCCGGTCGTCTTCGGCTTGGTCATCGCCGCCCTTCTGAACGTCGACATCCCCGGCAGTACCTCGATGCGATCGATCATCTTCACGCCCGTAGTCGTCCCGATTGTAGTTGCCGGGATCCTCTTCGTCTGGATCTTTGACACGAACGGCATCCTCAATTCGGTCCTCCTGAGTTCGGGTCTCGTCGACGCCAAAATCTCGTGGCTGAGTTCTCCGGTGCTGGCGCTCCCGGTGGTACTGATCATGGTCGTCTGGAAGCGGACGGGATACTATATGGTGATCGTCCTTGCCGGACTTCAGGCAATTCCTGACGAGGTGTACGAGGCGGCGAAGGTCCAGGGCAAGTCGCGATGGCAGACGTTCCGGCATATTACGGTCCCGATGGCTCGGTCCGCGCTCGTCGTGGTGATCGTCCTCGGGATGATTAACGCAGTCAAGGCATTTGCGGAAGTGTTCGTGATGACCGAGGGTGGCCCGGGCCACGCCACAGAGATCTTGGGGACCTACTTCTACAAGCAGACGTTTGCGTTCTTCAATCTCGGCAAGGGTGCCGCGATCGGGTTTATCCAGTTCGTCGTCGTGTTGGTGTTGACGATGACGTTCTTCTACTGGGAGGGTGAGTAAGATGGCAATCCGCTCACGGCTACCCATCCTTCGTGATACCGACGAGGAGCACTCCGACCTCTCTGTCACGGAACGGGGTCTCCTGTACGTCGTGTTGCTTTCCATCACGCTCCTCGTGGTGTTCCCGTTCTACTGGATGGTCACGACCTCGCTCAAGACGGGGCGAGCCGTCACCCGGTTCCCCCCGAATCTCATTCCCGTCGATCCGTCGATACTCCCGTACGTGGAGGCACTTACGAACGGCCTGTGGGTTCGCTGGTTTCTGAACACCATCCTTATTTCCGCAGGAGCAACGGTGTTCGTCCTCGTCATCGCGACCCCTGCGGCCTATGCACTGTCACGCCGTGACCTCCCCGGTGCGCGAATTCTCCTACTACTCTTTCTCAGCACGCTGATGGTGCCCACGCAGGCACTCATCCTTCCGCTGTTCGTCATGTTCTCCGACTGGGGGCTCGTTAACACGCATGTTGGGCTTGCGCTGTGCTACGTCATGCTCTTCACTGGCTTTGCGGTGTTCCTGCTCTATGGGTTCTTCAACTCGCTTCCCAGTAACCTTGAAGACGCGGCTCGCGTCGGCGGTATCAGCGAGTGGAAGGTGTTCCTTCGCGTGATTCTCCCCCTCGCAAAACCAGGGGTTGCGACGGCTGGCGTCTTCGTGTTCGTCTTCTCGTGGAACGAGTTCCTGTTCGCGCTCGTCTTTATGCAAGACACGCCGATGTACACCATCAGCGTTGGACTGGCGACATTCTTCGGGAACCGTGGGAGCGTCGTCCTCAACCAACTCATGGCTGTCAGTTCATTGGCCGTGATCCCGGTGATCGTCCTCTTTGCGTTCACCCAAGAGAAGTTCATCAAAGGCATTGCCGGTGGATTCGAGGATTAACAGCGACCAGAATCAACAAACACGAAAATCATGAACGTCGAAATCAGAAACCTCACGAAACAGTTCGGTGATCTCACCGCAGTAGACGATATCTCGCTTACGATCGAGGCCGGTGAGTTTCTCACGCTCGTCGGCCCGAGTGGGTGTGGGAAAAGCACGATGCTCCGGTGCATTACGGGGCTCGAAATTCCGACAAGTGGCTCCATCCTCTTCGACGGTGTCGACGTGACGGACAAGTCCCCACAGGAACGGCGTGTCGCGATGGTCTTCCAAAACTATGCGCTGTACCCTCATATGACCGGGCACCGGAACATGACCTTCGCTCTTGAGGACGAAGGCATCGCACAAGAAGAGATCGACACCCGGATTAGCGAGACCGCTGAGATGCTGGGGATCGAAGACCATCTGGATAAGAAACCTGAAGAACTCAGCGGTGGACAGAAACAACGTGTTGCCTTGGGGCGAAGCCTCGTGCGGAATCCAGATGTCATTTTAATGGACGAGCCGCTGTCGAATCTCGACGCGAAACTCCGAATCGAACTGCGTGCAGAGCTTCAAAAAATTCACCAGGACCTCGGGACGACGACAGTCTACGTGACCCACGATCAAGAAGAAGCAATGACCATGAGCGACCGAATCGCCGTCCTGAACGACGGCGTTATTCAACAGCTCAGCTCTCCGGAAGACGCGTACAATCGGCCGGTCAATCGATTTGTCGCCGAATTCATCGGTAGTCCTTCGATGAACTTCTTCCATTGTGAACAGCAATCCGGAACGCTTACTGCAGGGCCGTTTACATTCGACGTTCCGGGGACATTGGAGGGAACGCCGATCGAACTCGGTGTTCGGCCCGAAGATATACTGCTGACCTCGAACCCGCAACAGGACCGTGCACACGGGACGGTCAACGTCTTCGAACACATCGGCCCCTACAATATCGTGTACGTCAATGTCAGCGGCGTTGGCGAGGTCGCTGCGCAGGTTCCGGCTGGTCAGTACTTCGAAGTCGGTGACGAAGTGGCGCTCTCGGTCCGCAACAACAGGGTTCATCTCTTCGGTGGTGACGGGATTGCCCTCTACAATCCACCCCTTCCAAGTGGTCGCGAGGAAACACAGTCCGCCCAAACAAGAACCGATAACTACTGAACCGACCGCTTCTGTTCGGCGACTCCGATTGGTGCACGGTGGAGTTTCTCGCGCTGCTCTCGACCAGTGATTTGGAAAGTGAGGTGGCGCTGTCGCAGACGGGATAGGGTCAATCCGTTATGTGAGCTCACAGACGAAAGACACACAACGGCCCGCCGAAAACGGGGCGGTAATGTGGCCCTGGGGACATCTAGCGGTCGGCTATCTCTGTTACGTCGCCTTACTCGAAGTACGTGACGCGGGCAAGCAGACACTGCTTACGCTGTTCGCCGTTGGATTCGGTAGCCAGTTCCCCGATCTGATCGACAAGCCGCTTGCGTGGAGTATGGCTGTGCTGCCTTCTGGTCGATCGTTCGCTCACTCGCTCATCACCGCCACGCTCATCATCGGGATTGCGTATCAGATTGGCCGGCGACTGCGTCGCGAAGAAGCCGCCATTGCGTTTGGGGTCGGCTATCTCTCGCACAGTCTCGTCGACCTCGGCCCCACAGTCGTGTTCGGGCTTCTGAAGGGTGACGTGAGCCAGATGGAGTGGACGACGTATCTCCTCTGGCCGCTGCTTCCATCACCACCCTACCCTAACGACAGTTCCTTCTACGAACATTTCGTGGAATTAACGCTCGACCCCTACATGGTAGCTCAGTTCGTCCTACTTGGCGTGGCCATTGCCGTCTGGATAGCGACCGGGATGCCCGGTGTTACGGAGGTTCGACAAGGTGTGCGCAATCGGCTTAAGCAGGTTGTCTAAGGTTAAAACGAGGCCAACCAACTCACCTGCACTCTCAAACTGGTCGTATCGCACGTACGTAGTTCATCGCGATTCCCACCAATACGGCTGTTCCCCCGTATTGTGGCGTCTAAGACCGGGTATGGCAAGACTGAGTTCTAGACGACATGGCCGGGCCACGGATCACGTCTTCCCATTCCTGGTCTGTTTTTGACTGTCCACAAAGTCGTAGACAGTCACTTGCTCTAACCGTGTTATACTGTATATATCGATAAGCAAATTATTTAGCCAACAGTAGAACAAAGTGAATCTAGGTCATTGTAGCGACTAATATCATGGACTGTAAATAGGAAGATGACCGAATCGTTGTGCGTCTCGACCCTGGTGATGACGTTCTTGAATCGCTCACAACGGTGCGTGACGAATACGATATCGAACAGGTATTCCTCACGGGCATCGGCGCGGTTGACCGAGTCGTACTCGGCCATTACGATGTCGACGCCCAGGAGTACAACGAGGAGGAGTTCAGAGGCCAGTTCGAGGTGACGAGTTTTCTCGGGAATATCGGACCGGATAAGATTCATACCCATATCCAATTGGCGACCGATTCGTTCGAGTCACTCGGCGGTCACTGCTCGGGTGCAACCGTCTCCGGGACCTTCGAAGTCCTCATTACCGAAGGTGAGACGCCACTCACCCATCACCTTGATGAGCGAACCGGACTTGATGTGTTTGACCTCTAGCCGTGACTCGGCTACCTATTTCAATCGTCGGACGCGTGCGACGAGTATGGACGATCGAAGACAAGCTACGTTCGGGTCGGACGGCGAGTTGCGGACGAACGACGATGTAGACGAGGAGCGTGACAGCGAGGATGGTCCGGCGTACAACGACTTCGGCGAGCAACTTGGCGAAAACGAGACGAAGTCTGGTGTAAGCAGATACGTCGTCTCCAGTCTCCTTCAGAAAGCGGTGCGGCGTTCAGACAAGCAAACCGCCGCATGGGCCGCTTGGGAACTCGTACGCTCTGGCTATGCCTGGAATTTCTGGGACCGAGTCAACCTCTACGTCGTTGAGGATCTCCGGGCTGGCCACGAAGTAGCACTTACCATTAGTCGTTATGAGGAGCTAGCGCACGAGCGCTGGTCAGTAGACTCTTGGCGTGGGCGACTGTGTGCGGTCCACGCCGCACTTGCAGCCGCGAGAGCACCCTCTTCACGCGAGTCAGCTCACGCCGACGAGTACTTCGGAGAACTCGCGGACGAACAGGTCGCCGCACGCGAGGACGGAAGGGAACCGCGATACAAATCCCCAGTTGATGAACTGGAGCCCAATGGAAAGTACGACGCCGTATTCGACCAGCACACGTACGAAGGGAAAAAGCGGGGCCGCGACGGGGCTTTCTTCAGGACCCATGGCGCTAGGGTTGGCCCTGAAGGCGAACCGGAACTCAGTCGCCAGTGGCGGCTTCGAAGCATGAAATTGGATGACCGCGAATACACGGACGAGCAACTGGCCCGTGCCGTCACACCTGTCGAGGCCGACAATAAATGGGCAGATGGTATCGATCAGGACCGTTGATTACTGACCACGCTTCAGTCCATCACGCAGCGAAGCCGGGAATCTGCCAGTGTGTCTCTAATTCCCGCTGAGTGGGGATTGAAACCTCAAAGCGCGAGGCGAACGAGATTGCCGACTTCGCGGGTGTCGACTCCAATACGCTCGGGCCATACCTCTCGAAGCTCCGCCGGCTCCGACTAGTCGAACGGGACATTTTACTCTCGCTTGGAGGCTCGAAGACTAACAACTTTCCAGTTACTATTTTCTGGAGAATCCGCGGAGGGCGGTCGTGTTCAGCTCATCACACTCGCCTGTGAACAAGTAGGTCGATCAAACAGACTTAGATAACTTGATATCTTATAGGCTATCCTCGACCGAATCGTTCGTCGGGAAGATACGTTCGCTCTTCAGCAAGCAACGTAACTAGGAGGAGAACGCCAAGCATGACCGCGGCAAGTCGTTGTGAATCCATCGGGTCTGCGACATCGAACAGTTGATGGAACCAGAAGAGGTTGGCGAGGACGGAGCTATGGGCAGCCCGGAACTTTGCCTCGAAAATTGGAACTACCCAATGAAAGTCCGGAAGCATCGCCCAGATACCGCTGGCGATGATTAGTGTCCGAGAATATTTCTGGGCGGGCAATCCGTATGAGATGATAAGCGTGGCACAAATCGCGCCAAACGCAAAATGAGTAAGTGCCAGTGACATGAATATTAAGGCCGTATCAGTTGAGAGTCTACCGGCGGATACCCTCCTATTCCGATACAGGTTATGAATGCTTTGTGGGGGATTCGAAAGACCTGCTATTACAGAAAGCATTGCTTTTCTTAGCGTCTAAGACCGGATTTTAGGCGTAGAGGAGGATGTTCTTTAGGAATACGGTTGACTAGCTACACGGTATTGATTGCTTGGCGATATACTGATTCTGCTTGATCGGCGATCTGGTCCCAGTCAAACTTTTGAGCCCGTTCTTGTGGTGATACGGGGAGTGTCTCACCAGCCAACGCACGGTGGAGCGCCTCTGTGACACCATCAACAGTGGGTTGTACGAGATACCCTGCATCTCCAATTACCTCACTAGCAGCAGACTCGGGATGGTTAGCGGCGATAACAGTACAACCTGCGGCCATCGCCTCGGCGTACGTAATACCGAATCCCTCACGGGTCGAGGGTGAAGCGAATATGTCTGCGGCTTGCATGTGTCCGAGGACGTCCTCGTACTCGTCAAGGAACCCAAGGAAAGTAACACGGTCTGCATGCTCGAGGTTCTGGGCCTTCTGTTGGAGTCGATCAGCTTCTGGGCCATCACCGATGATACCCAGCGTTGCGTCGCAGTGATTGGCGGCTCGATCAAATGCATCAAGGAGAATGTCGACCCGTTTGTCGGCAATGAGTCGCCCGGCAAAGAGTACATCAAATCCTGTTCCCCCGTCAGCACGGAGTGCTATCTCGGGAACTGAAGCTGACTGAATCTGGTCAATGTTGATGCCGTTCGGGACTACTTCGATCTCGTCGCGGGATGGTCCAAGCTCGGTGAGGCGATCGGCAGTGACACTCGAGACGGCGATTGGATGTTGTGGGGTACGTGCGGTGAGAAACTCGACGAGTTTTCCGCAAGGGCCGAGGTATCCAAGGTAATCGTTCCAATAGTCCTGCCAGACTTCATGCCATGTTGTTACCACAGGGATGTCTGTACCGAGACTAGCGAGTTTCGATGAGAGAACGGGAAAGTAGGGAAAGACAGAGGCAACGACGAGGTCGTGGTCGGCAATTCGGCGGCGAAGTTTCGGTATAAGGCGTGCGGCGAAGTCGATGGCTTCCGTGATAGACCGTCGACCCTCATCCTCGTAGAGTTCAGCAGCAGGAGCTACTGCACGGAGTGTAAGGCCCTCGTAGGTAGTCTCAGTTGGTCCGTCCCAGAACTGGCGCCCGTAGACTGTGACATCATGGCCACGGTCAACAAGACGTGTACCAATTTCGTGAACTCTTTTCTCGGCGCCACCTTTCACAAAGGGGTAGACAACATTTGAGACAAAGGCGATATCCATCACTTGAGCCACTAATACTACTCGTTTAATGTTCTTTCGATTATTAGTGATGGTAGATGAGTCAGCTCCCTATTCGATTCTAAAATTATAAGTATTCCTGGTAGAGCGTTGGACACAATGACTGACGACTGGAACAATGTGGTCCTCCTTACTGCAGATGCCCTTAGAGCGGACCACCTCTCCTGTTATGGTTATGAGCGGGAGACCTCTCCTGTCCTCGATGAACTCGCCGAGGAGAGCCTCCGATTCACGAACGCTTACAGCGCGAGCTCGCACACACGTGAGGCGGTGCCGGCACTGTTGACCGGGGAGTACCCTGATGTCGCTGTTGATTCGGGGTATCATTTAGCGACAGACACGATCGCATCGACGCTCTCCAAGGAGGGCTTTGCGACGGCAGGCTTTCACTCGAACCCGTTTGTCTCGCGAGCATATGGGTTTGGTCAAGGATTCGACCACTTTGATGACGACCTCCATTTAGGCCAACACAAGGTTATCGCGCTCGCTCAACGGGCCCTCGATAAAATCCGGAATCGACACTACGCTCGCGCTGATGAGATTAACGAGCGCTCGCTGGACTGGCTTGATTCCCTAGACGTCGAGGAGTCGTTCTTCCTCTGGAACCACTACATGGACACACACGGGCCCTACGAGCCGCCCGGCGAGTATGCAACGCTATATGCAGATCACGGCTTGTCCGGCCGAGACGCGCAGTCGCTGTACCAGCGTGCCATCGACGACCCTGAGTCGATTACCGACGACGAACGGCAGCTGCTGGTGGACCTCTACGATGCCGAGATTCGGTACAACGACAAGTACCTCGGGGAGTTCATAGACGCGCTTCGGGAGCGTGGATTGCTGGAGGAGTCGCTGGTAGTCGTGACGGCCGACCACGGGGACGCGTTCGGCGAACACGGCTACTACGAGCATCCACGATACTTGCACGACGAAATCACGCACGTGCCGCTATTCGTGCGGCCGCCTGGCGGCGCAAGCGATACCGTGGACACGCCCGTGAGTACGCTGGACGTCGCAGCGACGATAAAGACAGGACTGGGTGACGAAGACGGAATCTCGCTTCTTGACTCGATTGCGGACGACAGACGTATTTTCTCGCAAGCGCGCGGCGAGGACGAACATAGCCACTTCCGGCGGTATGCAGTCCGGACGCGGGAGGAGGCGTGTTTCTGTGAACGCAACTGTGAAGGTGGAGCGCTGAAGTTCGATGGGGTGTCGGATCAGTCGCTCCGATCGGAGTTGGAAGCACATATCGAGGCGCGAGTTTGTGCCGAGAATGGTGATGATGTTACGGCAGACGAGAAAGTCGACGAAGAGATTGAGCGGCGACTAAGTGCGCTGGGGTACACGGAGTAATCCCGATGCGCATCGCGATGATTCAAGACGACTGGTGGCCGCGTACTGGGGGTGGACCCGTCCACGTGAAGGAACTCGCAATTGCCCTCGCAAAGCACCACGACTGTACCGTCGACATCTACACCAGGGCGTTAGAGAAAGATGGTGAGCAGTACACAGACACCGAGCAGTATCAATCAGGGCAAGTGACCGTCAACAGATTGGGTCCATGTACAGAATACTGGGATGCGATCGGGCGTATGTCGACGATGATTACGTTGATTCCACAGTTACTCCATGGGGATTACGATGTAATTCATGGGCATACGTTTCTACCTGCCGTTCCGACTCGTGTCTCCGGACTTCTCTCTGGAGTCCCGACCGTATTTACGGTGCATGGGACTGCGCTAACGTCCGGAGTTGGGCGCGACGAATCCGTGCTCGCGAGCGTGAAAAGACGGATAGAGAAGCAGTTCGTACTCGGCTTTGATTACGATACGGTCATTTCAGTGAACCACGAACACGTTGATCTCCTAGAGACTGATCATGAGGATGTACGGGCGATTCCAAACGGTGTCGATCTCGATCGGTTTGCCGTAGAAGCCGGGCGAACCCAAGACGTGCTGTTTCTCGGTCGCCTCGCCCCGAAAAAACGCGTTACTGACCTCATTACTGCCTTTGCACGAGTTGCGGACGAGTTTCCGGATTCGACGCTTCGGATAGTTGGTACGGGCCCGAAGCGAGAAGCACTGGAAAAACAAGTTGGAAATCTCGGCCTCTCCGATCGTATTTCGTTCGAGGGGCGTGTTTCCGACGAAATGATTCCGCAGTACTATGCGTCTGCTGGTGTGTTCGTCCTCCCTTCAGTTTGGGAGGGACATCCGCTCACGCTCCTCGAGGCGTGGGCTGCAAGTACACCCGTAATTGCATCGTCCGTAGAGGGTATCGAAGAGTTCGTGGACCATGACGAAACAGGCTATCTCGTTCCCCCAAAATCCCCCGACGAGCTTGCGAGTGCAATACGACTTGCGCTAGAGGATGTCGACCGTGCACGAGAATGGGGGCAGAATGCTCGCGAACTGGTCGAGGAGCAGTACTCCTGGGAAGGCATGGCTGATCGGACGTACGACCTATATCAGGACCTTGACTGACTACTCCATATAGCCGAGGTCGGCCAGACGGTCCTCAACACTTGACGTATCTTGTTGGGATTGTGTACAGATATAGTCCCCAGCCAAGGTATCCCAGTCTTCGCGTTCAACTTCCTCGTCGGTATTCGTGAGAACCCGCCCATCCGTATTGCTATCAACGGGAATCCCTAATTCTGCCGCAACAGTCGGCGCGATGTCGTATATTTTGGGGTGAGTGACTTCATCGAGCGGGCGATTCGAGATTAAAATCCCGTTCGGCTTGTGGTTCTTGTGAGGGTACTTGCGGAACGTATCGAGGATTGACCCGCTAACGTCGTAACGGTACTCCCGAGGGAACAAGACAATATCGGGAGCGTCTTCAAGGTGTTTACCCTCGTAAACCTCCTCCCGTGGTTTCACCGCGTCAAAGACGAGGTTGCCGTCCGGGTCACGGACATCTTTGAGTCGCTCATGAAACAGCTGGGTCTCATCGATGGTAGTAGCTCACCGGTTGGTAGATGGTCCAGCAACGGTAGTGCGCTCCCCGTCCGAGAAGGGTGACGTCTATGAGGTAGTTTAGAGTCGTCCAGCGGTTACTGCTGGGAGCGACCAGTGTATGTTAGGATTGCCGATAATGGACGGAATATTTGGGTGTGATTGTTTCACTCTTCCAATTTAATTTATGACATCTTGCGGCGGCGAATGCATGTCAATAGCCAGATTCCCATTGCCACGATTAAAGTAACGATGGTTGGACCAGGTTGGGTACTAAGGTACCAGCCCGGTGTTGGCGGATGATAGCGGGTCAACGGCCAGAACATCGCATATGAGTGTCCAGATGGGGTGAGAAGCAATCCGTCAACAAGCAAGTGCGAGGCTGCACCGATACTCAAGAGGGCGAAGATACGTTGCCGTTTATTGGGATCGACAATGACGACACCAATAAGAATAGCAACGAGCGTGCCGCCAGCCGTATGGAATACACTCCAAGAAAACGGCAAACCAAGGAGGTGTTCGACAGTACCGCTTCTGATAAGTAGTCTCATCTTCATTAGGTCCGGAATGAATGCGCCCGCCATGACGACCGTCACAGAGGCAGACGATAGCCAGTCGTAGCGCCACGACAGCAGGCGGGCGATCGTGTACGCAATGAGGGCGTGGGCAAGGAGATCGGGCATTGTTAGTCGCGGATATAGGGGATGTGTGTTCGAATACGGGTCAGGTAATGTGACAGTATAGGCGTATGTCGTGTTGTGAGCGTCCAGTCGGTTGGGTCGAACTGCCA
The DNA here is from genome assembly GCA_005239435.1 of Halorussus salinisoli. GTDB lineage: Archaea > Halobacteriota > Halobacteria > Halobacteriales > Haladaptataceae > Halorussus > Halorussus salinisoli. Next base: position 599,744 of record SZNP01000001.1, read on the forward strand.
ATACCTGATAAGTCGCGCTAGCACCCAGAGGCCCGCGAGGAACGAGACGGTCCACGTATACCCGAGGCCTCGTTGGGGGACAGTGAAGGCATTGATTGCACGGATACTCTGGTCCGGTTTGACGATCCCGTAGACCCGGAGCTTATCTCCGACGGACGGAGAGACAGCCAAGTCGACGATGGTCAGTTGAATTGTATCGTCAGCGCCGTATTCTGCGACAATTGTGACGGGGTCGGTGGTGACAATACGACCGCTGACTGTCACTTGGCTATCGAGATAGTAATTGTAGTCGGTGGCAAGATGCTCTTGGTCGGGATAGTCGCCTAGTGCGGGCGCGGGGCCGAGCGACCCATACCAGACGGCGAGGCCAAACAGGAGCGCTAACAGCCCAAAAATAGCCAGAGTACGACTGTGAAGCGTCCGGAACATGGTATGTTATCGCTATCTCGGATACAGTGTCTTTTTAGTTACTGTTTGGGCTGCAATCGAGGGTCTTGTTCTCCCCTGTGGTTGGTTCGAAGCTGGCACAAGCATTAACTACCCGCCATAGACACTCGTGTTTCCGCTGGAGTCGATTTGTCAAGCTTCATGACACGGTACGATGACCTCTTCGACGCGACGTCGCCGGGCGACAGCGTGTTCGCCGACAAAGGGGCGCTTGACCAGTTAGCAGAGCCAGACGAGATGGTGGCATGCGACGCCCAGGAACAGCAACTGGCACGCCTGTTGAACGGCCTCCATGAGGGCTACCTTCCGACGTCAGTCTTGATTCACGGGCCGCCAGGGACCGGGTAGACGCTGACCACCCGGCGGCTCTGTCGGGAGTTCGCTGACCGGACGGAGCCGTTCGGGTTCGAGTACGTGAACCTCAAGGAGTATCGGACGCTGTTCAGTGCCGCCAACGAGATCCTACTGGCGCTCACCGGCGAGCAGAAGAAGGCCTACGAAGGTCTCGACGGCGTCTTTACGGCGATCTGGAACGTATTAGAGTCGTATCCCGAGTGGACGGTGTTGATTCTGGACGAAATCGACCATATCCAGCACGACTCCCACTACGACCTGAACGACTTCTTCTATCGGCTGTTGCGCGGCGAAGGGAAACTCGCACGGGGGCTGAACCTCTCGGTGTTTCTCGTAAGCAATGAGTTGCTGGAGGTGGATTTGCGGCTCGATAGCCGGGTGCAGCGCGCGATGGGCGGCGAGGAGGTGTTCCTCCCGCCCTACGATGCGGATACGCTGGCGGCGGTCGTAGGGCCGCGGTTGGAGCGTGTCTTCCAGGATGGGGCACTGCCGTCGGATGTCCGGACATACGAGATTCAGCGGGCCGCCAATCAATGGGCGATGCGCGCAAGACGTTGACGCTGTTCCGGCACGCGGGCGAAACCGCGACAGAGCGCGAGCTGGAGACGGTCACGCGCGAGTGTCTTGACGAGAACCTCGGTGCGACCGAGAAGGCGGCGACGATCGAGAAGCTCACTCAGCTCCCATTCAATCACCTCCATGTCCTTGCTGCCGTGACGGGATGAGACGACACCTCCACTGGCGAAATCACCCAGCCTGTGACGACAGCAAAGATCGCCGACGTCGTCCAGAGTGAGGAAGTCCCCGAGGACTATCGGCTCGGCGAACGGGCGATTCGCTAGATTCTAACTGACCTCGAAACGATGGGGCTGGTCGAGACGTGGATCGATTCGCGGGGAAGCGACGGACGGGTGAAACAGATTCAGAACACGTTCGACCTACAATGGGTCCGGGACGCCCAGTCACAGTTCGTGGAGCAAGTTACCAGTGACGATGCGGAGACGGGGGAATAAGGCCAGTACCAGACACGGTTGTACACGCGGAGGCTACGTCCTGTCTGTCCGACCCCGTGTCACCGGGATGTTAGTATCGGCGTCGTAGTCGTCCTCAGCACCGACGAACAACACCCCGTCGACTTGGGCTGCGGTCTCACGGGCGAACGACGTACCAAGCGCTGGCGCACCGCCGCTTCGCTAACGTTGTCCTAGTCGTGTTCTGCTCGGAGGTGTTCAACTGCCGAGCGGCCCCGGTCGTCGGTCTTCCCCTCCAAGACCCTATGGAGATCGGTGACCGAGCGGCTGGGCCGGACCATAATCTCACCCTCGGTCGTCCGGACGAACTTCACTCACCCGGGGGGTGTCGATGCCCAACTGCTTTCGGAACTCCGTCGGGATTGTCGCCTGGCTGTGCGACGACACTGCTATCAATTGTTCGGACTCTGCGTTGCGCATGGTTCTCGTGGTCATTTCCTTTGCGAGCCTCGTATATACGAGTGTCCGAGGTGGCGCTCACCCCTTAGCTGGCGGTCGCGGTGCCTACCGCGGGGAAGAGGGAAAAGTAATGGCAACACGGCGGCGGACGTTGACCCTGGGCCGCTGGTGTTCTACGTTCTCTTTCACTACGGTTAGCCGAGATTTATTGTCCGGCCAGCATAATACGTCTTGTATGACCACCCACGGCCCCACGTGTCACGTGACGCGTTCGTGCGGGCCATCAGTCCGTCGCCCCGATCGTATATGATTCGCCAGCCCTCGACTCCCATGGATGCCCCTGAACTGCTGCGTAGTCGCTCGGTCGTCCGTATCGCTCCGGTGGTGAACGATCATGCGTGAGGACCCTCCATCGCAGACCGAGCGCGAACAGGACCTCTCGACGCTGTCCGCCCAGATCTAGGCCGTGGCCGACCCTATCGACGACTACGACGTTGCGGACCACGACGACGAGCGCATGCTGATTCGGTGGATCAGGATGCTCGGCTATCTGGGCGGCCAGTATCACAAACTGCTTAAGAACGAGGACCTCAACGAGATGGCGGACGACTTCGAACTGGTCAAGGCCGCACAGGAGGCGCGAAGCAGAGGTGGTGGCGTACGAGCCGGCTGCGACCGAGAACATGCATGGCTCACTTCCCGGAGATTGAGTATACGTCATCGGCAGCCGACGCCCTTGACGGAGTGTATGCAGCGCTTGTCGTAACTGGTTGGGACGAGTTTGCGATGTTAGATTCGGAATCTAATACGATGGCTGAACCAATTGTTATCGATGGCCGACGGACTATCGAGTCCCGGTCGGGACTCATCTACGAAGGCTTGACGTGGTGATGCTGAACTAATTCTTTGGCTCGTGATTTCTACACAGAAAATGGTATGGTCCGAAGAGGGGGCCTTAAAATTCATACTACGAATAATTTAAAAATACTGTGATCAATGATGAATCGATATCAAGGGTTACTTCTCTTCAAAACTATTTTATCCTATAAGGGGTTCTTTCCAGCGAGAACGATGAGTGTAGATGATATCTCAATTTTCATTCCGTCATTCAGTGTAGGTGGTGCTGAACAAATGGCGATAAATCTCTCAAGCGAATTTGCTGATATGAGTGTCAACGTAGAGTTAGTAGTGGCAAGAAATAAGGGTGGATTGGCAAAGAAGGTAGGGAGTAACGTCAGTGTAGAAGAATTGGAATTTGATATTGACAAATTCCCGTTGCCATTCTGCGTACGGAGACTATCTCAATACATTGATGATCACCGTCCTGATATTGTTCTTTCACTGATGAAGCATACGAATATTACAGCAATTTCCGCAAAACTTCTGGCTAGTCATTCACCAACTATGATTGTAAGTGAGCGTAACCATATTTCAAGGTCGTTGAATCAGCACCCTATACACAAGAGAAAAACCCTTAAGAATTTAATGCGTATTCTTTATCCGTATGCTGACCATATTATCGCTATCTCTGAAGGGGTTTCTAAAAGTCTGCAAGATGAGATTAGGGTACAAGAAAAAAAGATATCTGTGATTTACAATCCCGTAGTAACTAACAAACTTCTCAAAAAAGCGACGGAACCTATTGATCATCACTGGTTCCAAAACGAACAAACTCCGGTCGTTTTGGGCGTTGGACGACTACATCCTCAAAAGAATTTTGAAACACTTCTAAAGGCGTTTGCCCTTGTACGTTCTAACATCGATGCCAAATTACTAATATTAGGTGAAGGAAAAGAACGAGAAAAGCTAAAAACATTAGCTGAAGATCTAGGGATAGAGGAATATTTATGCATGCCTGGTAATGTTGATAACCCTTACAAATATATGAGTCAATCTTCAGTTTTCGTACTTTCATCCGCTTGGGAGGGTTTTGGGAACGTCATAGTAGAAGCTCTTGCGTGTGAATGTCCTGTAGTTTCCACAGATTGTCACAGTGGACCAAGTGAGATACTAGCAAGAGGGGAATATGGAAGACTAGTACCTGTGAGAGACGAAGGAAGAATGGCTGAAGCTATTACTCAAACAATCAACGGTGATAAAATACCAGACAATAAGTTGAAAAATAGATCGATGGATTTCCAGTCAGATAATATTGCTAAAAAATACTTGGATATAATATCGGATAGCCGAAGTATTTATGATGAGTGTTGAGAGAGTTAAATTTAAGTATTAAAACAATACGGTTTCGAAAGTATAGCCATAATCAAAACTTGGACAGAAGATATTTATATTTAGTAAAATATAAATAATAGTGGGAATGTTGGAATACCATGACTGACTTCCATCGTTGCTTGTTAGGTGCTCGAAATTTGATTCTACAGTACAAAACCATTACTCAAGCCATCGAAGTTCCGATCTCGGTGTATCGGCGAGGACTATACTATTTCGGACCAGATAAGAAGGAAATTAGAGCAGGAGATGGAATCTCCGCTCAGTTTTATACAGAAACATCGGAAGAAATACGGCATTTTTATCCAATTTACGGTGAGTTAGACAACTTAAACCAATTCGTATCCGATTTAGAACCAGATGATATCGTCTATGATATTGGCGCACATGTTGGAATTTATTCTTGTATAGCAGCAGCAGCTTTGAATGATTCTCAAATTTTTGCATTTGAACCCCACCCTGAAAACGTCGATCGACTAAATGAGAATGCAGCCCTAAACGGCTATAATCTCCAAGTTTATCAATGTGCGCTATCCTCAAATGGAGGGAAAAGGAAGTTTGGAATAGATAATAATAAAGCTGGTGCGGTAGGACATTCTGATGCTTCAGTTCGTAATGATGAAATTAAAGTTCAGTTCATTAGAGGGTCTGATTTAGTTGAGAATCAGGGTCTACCGCTCCCAAATGTTATTAAAATTGATATTGAGGGTGCTGAATTAGATGCTCTTTACAGTTTGGATGGTGTCCTAAAGGAATGCAGGTTAGTCTATTGCGAAATCTCTGACCAATTAGAAAGATACGGAAATTGTAAGGATGAACTGGTCAATTTCTTTTTAGACAGAGGTTTCGAAGTGGAATCGTTAGGTATTGGTGGCTCTTCTCATGAAAATATTCGAGCAGTTAGATAAATTAAGCAGCTCTAGCTCTACTTACTTCCTCCATTTTATTACTTCACTACGATATTCACAATTTTATCTTTCAAATATTATCACCCCATTTGCGCCTTCCCTGTATTCTTCAACAAGTTTATAACCCAGTGTTTTCAAATCTCTTTTTAGCGGTGATAATAATTGCTCTGTAGTCCCTCGAGCATCGAATAAGATTACACGGTTTTTTCCTTCAGTTAATCGTTGTATTCGCCTAAAGTCATTTGGGTGAGTGTCTGGATGGTAGTCTCCTCTAACTCGAACTGCTTTCTCCTCCTTAATTGAATCTTCAGGAACACCATGGATTGGAGCCTCAACTCCATAAGCCCGCAGAATCATTTCTCCTTTTGGATGAGATGAAAGTATTACGCTATTAGCCGTATACGAGTTTTGAACTACATCAGCAGCGCGATTCACATCTGTCTCTATTTCCGTCGTTTCGTTAATCGTTGCTAAAGCAGGTACTGCTGAAATACTAATGATGAGAATGATTCCAATTACCTGTATTGCTGAATAACGGTCTAGAATGATTGGGGATTTCCAGGCTTTAGTAGCTATGACTTCCATGCCGAGACCCAAAATGATTGGTGCGATCGCCGCCATCCACAGGCCATGCCGCGGACTATAGAACCGACCAGTCATAAGTAGAATACCTGCTCCAATGAAAGCCCCTCCTATAATAGTTGTTCGTACCTGGTTTGGATTTCGAAATGAATTCACTAGCCCAATGAACCCTATTGGGACAGTGAATACAACAACTATTCCTATACCAAGTGAAAAACGGATTTCATCTATAGGAGCAAAGGTTGGGAGTTGTCTTCCTATGAACAATATTGCAGTAATTACTAATTCAGTTAAGGACGAGTAAGCAGATGAGAATCTCTCATGATAATGGATAATTTGTTTATAGAATCTGGGCATCCACAGAAGATACAAAAAACATGAGGGGAACAAATGGCTCGCTAATGGCACGACCGATGGCGATTTGAACCATCCATAAAGACCGAACCTTCGTTGTTGGGCATCGTTATAAGTTGTCTGCATAACTTTCTGCCAGCCGTGTACGCGAACCTTTAAAGCCACTGCTGCAAAAACAGTTCCGGCAATATAAGTGAGCGCATAGTAATGCGTAAAGGCGAAAGCTGCTGTTGTAAGTGCAAACAACAGCGATTTAGTTCTTGTGTGATTCGATATAAGGGACGCCAATATTGCCGTATATATGACAGCTAAAGAAGCATATAAGATATAATGGTCAGTTCGTGTAATGAAACTTATCAAATATGTAGACCATGGTAAGATCAGTGCAGTTCCCCACCCTGCCTTTTGACTACCTAACATTCGTCCTGCATAATAACCTGTTGGAATCATAATAAGGAACAACAGCAGATTCATAATTCTCAATGTGAGTATCGGGGATAAAGGAGAGAGAGTAATACCAAACTTTCCGAAAATATGCCATAGAGGAGGGGCTAGCTCAATTACAGTAATATTCGATAAAAGAACTGCCCACTGTTGTGTTAATAACCAGATTCGAATGCCATTATCATAATTTTGTGGAGTTTGCCAGTTAATTACTGACGCGAAAATTACACCGACAATTACAGTATATCCTGAAATAACCTTTATCTCTCGGCTTAGCATAGTCATAGCAGTCTACGGCTATTCTATAAATGTTCCCTTCTTAATCCACCCAACAGCGGAAAGGGTTAGATATATTGAAACTTACCCCGTATATATTGTTGCGTACCCAGTGGAATATACTTTATTTGTGTCGGGTGGGACAATACTGTATGCATTCTTATAATATGAAAAGAATAGTGTGGTTTCACCATTATGACTTCGGGTTCGGAACTCCCGGTGACTTGAAGGACTCTCAGGATATAATACTCTTTCAAAAACAGTATTTGGTGAACCATCTCCTCGTCTTACTTTAAACATCTCTTCATGGCCTGCCGCATCGTAATCTGCGATTATTTTATCTGTATGACTTGATGCGAATTCAATTGAAGAGACCTGATTTGACCTTAGATACGGCTGAAATTCGTCCTGTGTTAATTCTGCTTTGGCCACGATTGGAGTAAGCATTCCTGATAGAGCAACCAAAATCGCCAACAATATTATAAAGTAATTGACTATTGGGTGGCTATTAGATTGTACATTAATCACTAGCCACCCAAAAATAGGAGAAATAAGTAAGAAAATGTATGGTAGTGCGCGAGTACTCCCGTTAGTATTACTAGCAAATGTTATTGAAAATATTATAAAAAAGAGGATAGAAAATCCTAAATATACTAGTGGAATAAATTTATCTCTATTTGAGATATAATAGAATAGGATAGTATAGAGGGAAAAGCATATAATTCCTCCTGTGATTAGCAAAGGAGCAGCCCACATTATAAAACCGGGAAGCTCTTGGCCGAATAACTCAATTGTTGGTACCCCAGCAGATCCTGATCCACTAAGAGTCTCTTGATTAACTCCTTCCCTATTATTCTGGAGAAATAGAATAACTGATATAACCCTTTTTACTTGGTAGATTAAGTAATCAGAAATAATATAATAGTACAATCCACAGATGGCAACTAACCCGACGATACTTGTTGGGATCGACCAACGCCCTTCTAACCGAGTCCGGTTACCAGAATACGGAATAAAACGAGAGACCTTTGCTAACACCATAAATAATAAGAAAGATAGGCTGAGTATTAAGGGGGCGATATTCTGAATCGTCGCGCTAAATAGGGATAAGAACATTAACAATCCTATCTTTCTCTTCCCTACATTTGCAATCAAGAATAAGTAAAGTATGAAGGGTACCAACGCAGTAAATAAGGCTTGGGCGAACGGTTCCCCCCCTGATCTAATATGATATGCTGCCACAGAAATGAAAAATGCAGAAAGGAGACCCCCTCGTTTGCTTTGTAGCACATATCTTCCTACTAAATACACGCCTAGAATGCTTAATGCGATAGCGATACCAAGGGAGAAATACCCTGCTTTAAATCCGTTTCCTGTTATTATAGTATATACAGCTGCAAAGGTATGAGCGTGGGGAAAATTCGCATAATAAGTTATTGTCTCAGGAACGAATTTACCCTTTGAGACAATGTATCCCGTTGCTGCATGATGGAAGGTATCTCGGCCGTAAACAGGAAAACTGAACCAAACTGTTGCTCGCAATGTCAATGAAAATAGGACTATTTGAGCTAATTGGATTGGTATACTTATGTATTCTGATATTATTCGAAAAAGGAGTATTCCCGCTGTACCAGCTGCAAACAAATAATACCAGTCAACGATTCCATTCTCTCCTATTCTACCGGTTATCAGGGTCGAGATAATTAACAAAAAGACCATTGTGTCGACTAATTTGGGCCGACGCAATGTTATCCTGGATGGTTTATATCCATATATAATTAAGAATAATAGAAATAGTATACTTGTGATTACCACCGTAAAAAGCGGAAACAGAAGAATTTTCGCCTTCACGTATTTGATAATCAAATATAATATAATAGCAATAGAGATAGGAAAAAACGCAAATCTTATTCGTTGACTCAAGACCATACTTCATGCTATTTCTAACCCGTTATAACCGTTTTCTTCTGTAAAGAGTTATTGTTGACTGGAATGATAAGGGCCGTGGTTTCAATATATTGGGGTTTCTTGTTGATTAGGCTATCTCCTTGTAGAACTCAAATGTAGAGTCAGTAATGCCTCCTATGAGAACTCTGCCTCAATGAGTTCGCGCGCATTCTTTCCCCACTGCTGAGCAGTCTGTGGGTTCGCGAGGGCAAATCGGAGTGCATCTGCTAGTTCGTCGGGGGACTTGGGAGGAACCAAAAATCCGGCCCGACCGTGCTCCACAAACTCTTCGATGCCTTCCACCGACGATGCGATGACTGGCATACTCGCTGCCCACGCTTCAAGCAACGTCAGGGAATGGCCTTCCCACACCGACGGCAGGACAAACAGCTCGGCCGAAGCATAGTATCGGAAGCGCCTCGTCGGGCACCCACCCCGCGAATTCGATCCGATTACTTACTCCAAGCGAGGCGGCTTGTGCTTCGAGAGCGTCGCGTTTAGGCCCGCGCCCACAATTCGCAGCCTTGATTCCGGAAATTTACCCTCGATTTGTGCAAACGCAGTAATCGGGTCTGACACACGTTTCTGGGGAGTTAGTCGACCGAGAAAGAGGATATCCCGGTGCGTTCGACGACGACGGCGAATCGATTAAGATCAACACCGTTCGGGATCGCGCGAACGTCGTCGTGGTGTGCCTCGAGCAGGTCAACGTGCTCGGTGTTCACAGAAATGACAGTATCGTACTCGAATGTTAGAACGAACTTTTTCACTATCCGGCGCTTGACGCTAGCGAAGACTGATTCGTCCCGGCAGACTCCCGATGTCAACGCTGTCCCGTGGACGGTGAAAACAGTGGCAGCCCCCGATAGTGCATCCGATACGCGTGTCGGCACGGCAGGGAGGAATGTGTGCCCATGAACGACATCGTACTCGCCGCGGAGCACGTGGGGAAGGGGTGTGGCCATCGACATCCCGCGGCCAACAGAATGCCAGTAGTCCGTACAGGGACCGAGCCGATGGACGGTAACCTGCCCGGACTGGAACTGTTCGTTCGTTGCGTGACGTTCGCCGTTTACTCTAATACACGGGTATAGATGTCCACTGTACAGCCGTGGTGTTCCGCCAATGCGAGAGCGAGTTCCTTGACGTGAACCGGTCCACCACCAGTGCGGGGCCACTAGTCGTCTGGTAGCATCACGATTCTCATCTTTATTCTTTGTATCCAAGCGCATCCAATCGACGCCCGACCTCATCATCAACGTCACTGTCATCGGACATCGACGTCCTGACTTCCCATTGGAGACGCTCCACGACATGTGACTCTAGAACGGTCCGAAGTGATGACTCCGTCCAGTCAGTGAACTAAATAGACTCTGTCTTTTGGTGCCAGTGGCAAAAACAGGCTCCTTGTCGAGTGCGGGGGGCGTGTCGCCGCAAGTGACTCTCCTCCGACTCGCCGCGTGCCTGCTGGAATACAGTCCGATTACAAACAGATAGGTCCAGTAACGACGGGTCCGCAGAATTCTCCTCAGAGGCGACGGCCTGTTGAATAGTCGATGCAATATCCCGTGTACTCACAGGTGTCGCTACTGTGGTGTTGGCCCCACCGGACGGCTGAACTATGAGGGGAACGTGCGTGATTTCGTCGTGCAGATACCGGGGATGTTCATTATAGCCATGTTCGCCGGAAGCGACGCCGTGTTCCGCCGTAAACCCGAGACGTCATACTGTACGGACGGCGGAACAGGCTTGATGTTGTGTTTGCTGGGAGACTGATTCCCGTCAAGCGCGTCGACGCCCTCGTCAATGCCTCTAATCAAGCAATTGCCCGGTACGACGTGGCTCTTAGTATTAGGGATCTGAAGTGGACCAGCTTCGAAAACAGGACCAGAAGTTGGATTATAGGGAATCAGGTTACCTTCCTTGGATTCCTCGGCATGTATGCGAATTTGTGTTACGTGGTCAGGTGACAGCAGGAGGAACCGGCCGACACAGTCTTCCTCACGGAAGCGGTTTCCTATGAGGAGGGAAGCCGGTACGGTGTCTGTAATACCAACGACTATGGTGAGATCTCTGACGTCGTTGAGATGTCCGAGAATCCACCATCGAATCTGGTGATAACCGGATTCTATGCCTTTACATCAGCTATCTTTTACGCCAATCCCCATATCTAACCCTCGAACCGCCGTGAGTATGAGATTAGTGAAGCCATTGATCTACTCAAACAAAGTGGACGGACTATCGATGCCATCAGGATGTACGGCTGGCGTATCGATGTTGGATTCCCGAGGACCGCGATGCAGTCGAGCAATTACTCCAAGGAGAAGAGTCGAAATTTGTCCCACTGTCTGTGGAACGCTTATAAAATTAAAATAAGAAGTTAGACAATTTATAATACTTCTTCTATTATAATTTCATAGTCTAGAATACCCGACAATACAGATAATATACCCCAAATTAGGATACCAGATGCAATCGTAACAAATAATGTCAGGAATCCAGTGACATGGTCAACAAACAAGTAGACCGTACCTGCCATGGCTATGGTGATAAGTGATATTATGAATATATTTTTCGCAACTTTTACTACATCTACGTTTAGCTCTGAACTTATTATATAGAAGTTGTATAGGGAGTATATTGAATAGGTGATTACAGTAGCATGTGCTGCACCTACAACGCCTATTGCAGGTATTAAGATGATGTTCAATATTACGTTCATTACCGCTGTTAGAAATTGCGCTATCGCTCTGTTCTTCGCTCGCCCCAGGAAGTCAAGTGCAAGACTAGTTACTTTATTAGATGAATAGAAGATTGCGTAAATTGCTAGTGATTGCACTACTGGTACTGCCCCGAGATACTCAGTGCCAAAAACTAGTTTGATCATGGGTTCTGCAACGAGTATAAGCCCTGCCGATCCGGGAATGTATAACAATAACCCCTGAGAAAGCGCTTTTTCATATAGTGCTGCCGCTTTTTTACGGTTTCCTGAGGAGTTTAAACCTTCAAACGTTGGAGCTAAAGTAAACCCGAGTGCTGAAATCGGAGTTTGTATATGTTCGACAATTTGCTTACTAATTGTATAATAACCAACAGCGGTTGGGGAAAGAAAAAACGCAACGAGAAGAGTGTCAACTCGCTTATCAAGAACGCCTCCCATATTTGCAACAGTTACTGGAATAGAGTAACTAGCTATTTTTTTGCGGATACCTACTTCTCGTTCAGTGTAATTCACATTATAATAATATTTATCATATAGATATATAATACCGATTAAAGAAGAAATGCCAAAAGCAAGAACATAACCAAAGAATGCACCTAAAGCTCCATACCCCAACAAGACGAAACCAAGTGCAAAAGCTAACCTTGCTACGCTATTGACGGCTTTTAGAAATGAGCTCGCCGCTATTGCCTCGTAACCTTGGAGTACCACACGGGCGTAGAAATGAAATGTTCCAAGGGCAATAAAAAGGACTCCGGTTAAGAGAAAGGGTTCAAGGCTAGGTTCTCCGATTAGAACGGCTATGTGTTCTCTGCTATAGAAGAACAATAAGCTCATTAGCAACACAGCGATAGTGTTCAATAAAAAGGAAAATGATAGGATGTGTTTGAGTTGTCCTGGGTCGGTTTCTTTATATTGTGCTATATGCCGAGCAGCAGATTTTGCAATGCCAACCTTACAAAACAGTTGTGCGGTTCCAGCGACAGAAATAGCTAAGAATAGGAGGCCATATCCTGTGGGATCAAGCATGCGTGCCAAAAGGACTACTAAAGTTGTACCTGAGGCAAGAGCGATAATTCGGGCCCCGAATTCACTCTTAAACCGTGTACCCAATTTAGACATGAATCGTTCTCTGCAGTAACTTCAGAATGGGTGTATAATAGAATGTTGGTCTCTAATAGAGCAGACGGTAAGTGGTTTAATTCCAATTGAGAAAAGTAATGAAATATGTTCATCCGATTTTGACTTTCAAAAACGAAGGGGCATTGACTCCGCGGCCTCAAAACAATCTACGAACTGAGTGAATGGTATGTAGCATTACACTCATAAATGCAACTTAAATAAACAACCAGTGAGAGATAGATTCCTATTGCCAAAACGATCCAAGTTTGAAATCATATTCAACAGGGCTAAAACGTTCCCGTCCTGAACCCGGCGCGATAGTTAGTTCTCCGAAAATGACTTCTTCTTCATTGGGTTGATAAAGATCAACTCGCATGAAGTCGAAATCCTCCCCTAAAGTCTCAGCAACGCTTATCATCTCGGATAATTTATTTGGCTTCTCGATTTTTGGTCCTAACGGAAATTCTAGGGTAAATTCCTGAGGGTCCCACTCTCGATCGAAGAAGCGTCTTGTATGACCAGAAAACCTGTCAACGTCGACCTGTATAAATTTCACCCTGCCATTAAAGACAAAGAATTTGAAATCTAGCGGCACGCCATACTCATCATCGTGAAGTCGCTCCTCAACTATGATTTTTGGATTTATTTGCCAATACCAATATTCTTGTTTTAGAACACCATGTTTTTCAGAGAGCCAATCATTACACTGAGCTTGAATGGATTCCCAATCTGCATCCTTTTTGTCATCTATAATGATTATTGGGCCACTCGAGTGTGTTGGTTTTACTACAAATTCCTCGGGAAGTGTCTCAAAGGGTATTGTATCTGGATCGTCGGTAACGTGGTAGACTTCTTTTAATACTTGGTCGCCGACCTTCTTTTCGACGTATTCTCTCACGCGCCATTTATCTTCAAGGTTAGAAAAAGTTTCATTATCGGTGAACAATTTCCTATACATTACTTTCTCGTTAAACGAACGGGGGTTGCGAAGCTGGGGCCAATATCCTACCTTTTTATACATTAGGAGCTTTTGAGGTAATGGTTTTCCAAAAACCCATTTTATTATAGGGGAGAGGGGGCTATTACTAACGCGAGATATGGCGTCATGCTTCGTTTCTGGGCTCAATCGTGGCGCTGAGTATACCTGCGATAGCAGATTTGCTATGTTCATGCACTACCTCCTATCGTCTCTTCCTATAATTATTTCGTTCATTTGCAGGCTTCAAGGGTAGGAAGAGACGCAGTCGGTAGAATAATAACACTATAGTAGTCAAGCCTTTTTATGAACGTAAGACGAGAAACAACCTCATGCGGTTCTAATTCAATTCTTATCGCTGGTGATAGTGTTTTATCCCCTGGCTTCAATAATGGTTCTTTTTCTGACTGCATTCAAACGCTAATTAGGGATGCTGATAAAGCAATCGCGAATATAGAGGCTCCAATAGATACGCAAACTCCTACTCCAAAACATGGACCCGTTAGGGGCCAAACGCAAGAGGATATCATTACCCTCTCCAATATTGGTTTCGATATTGGTACCCTTGCTAATAATCATATGATGGATCATGGGGTCACCGGTTTGGACTCAACAATTAGAGCTTGTTCCTCCACCGGCCTATCTACAGTTGGGGCCGGAGAATCCGCAAGTGACGCAATAAAACCAATAATTGAGAAAGTTGGAGATGTAAGTGTAGCTATTTTTAACGTTTGCGGTAGAGAGTTTGGGATTGCTGATAAGAAGACACCTGGGGTAGCTTGGATTGGTCAACCTGGATTGGAACGAACAATCCAAAAGTATACATCTAAAGCAGACTTCGTTATTGTAGTGGCACACGGTGGGCTTGAATATATTCCCATTCCTCCACGTTCGTGGCAAAGAACTCTTCGATCTCTCGTTGAAGCGGGTGCTGATGCAGTTGTATGTCACCATCCTCATGTTGCCCAGTCTTGGGAGATTTATCAGTCTTCACCAATAGTTTACAGTCTAGGTAATTTTGCGTTCCATTTGCCAAATAATCCCGCGACACGATGGAGTTACTTGTTCGAGATTGAATTTAACGAAAGCAACACCCTGCGCCCATTTGTACACTTGATTGAAACAAAAAAAGGGAATGTACAATTGCTTTCCCAAGACGAGTCAGAAGAGTTCTGGAACTATCTTTTAAAATCATCAGATATAATCAAAAAGCTGCCTACCGAGAGAGGTTACTGGCAAGAGGTTGCCACAAATTTATACACTGACCACTATAAAAATAGCTTGGAAGCTTATGGAAATGGCCGTTTCCTATCTCTTTTACGTTATCCTGTTCGAGAATTGGACCTCCTAACACAGGGTATAATAGGGAGAAAAGAGTATAAGGATTTTGAAAAATTGGATATCTTAAATTATATTCAATACGAATCACATCGAGATGTTGTTGAAACATCTCTAAGGGTTCAAACAGGGGTTATTGACGATGAACGAACTCCCGAAATCGAACAGGAGGTAGAGGATCTTCTTTCTTGGACTGATCCTGAAAAAGAGGAAAGAAGACTTGAGGTATTCAAAAGACGGATGAAGACTGTATTCAACCGTGCCTCTTCGATGCTATGGTAGTTTTTGATCTTCACCATCGAATTCAGCTAAATCTGGGTGGTTTATCCACTTCTTATCAGAAACGCTCAACTCATTTTGGCGAAGATTATCTCGGATTCTTTGCCACCTGTGATGCCGAATTGCTACTAAAACAGCGACTTCGTCGATATCAAGTACTTTTGCTATGGCAAGTCTGTGAAGTCCGCGACGACACATATACATTTCTCCGTCCCGCCCGATCGCTACCCTGATTTCGTTGAATCGAGGATGTACAGCGTCATTGTTCATTTCTTTTGTATGACTGGGATTCTTTTCGAGTAGCTGTTTTTGAGAGTAATAACCATTTTCCTTGATTTTTGATATAATTTTGTCGATATGTTGGAGGCGCTCATCGACCTCTACTTCCGTTTTATACTCACGCTCCCAGATTGCATCTTTTGGTAAATCTAGTAAGGCATCATAGAGTGGAGTGTTATCCCAGGCGGCATCTTTTACTATTCTATCATAGATTGATTGATAAACCCTCGTTTCTTGAAACCTCCTACAAGTTTGGTCCCAGTTTCCACTACATACACTTCCCAATTCATTTGGACAAGCTGACCGATCCACTAAATAGTTTATTACATCCGGATTCGCCCATATAATTTTGAGAGGGTCTGCATCGGTATATGATGCGGGGGCTAATTTTCGAAGGAAATAATGTCTCCACCGATATATTGTTGGTCTGCGTGAAAGTACTGGTCTTGTTGACCGACGTACAGCGGCGATTATTAGGTTTTGGAGCCCATGCTCTTGATAATATTTATATGATTTATTTACTACCGTCGATATTCCCATATTTGGAGTCGGTGTTACTATCCCTTATTTTGTTCCATATATATGAGTGCTAGCAGTCCATTTAGGTAACCAGAAGAGGTCAACAGCTAGTACTGAATCTGGATAACCAAATAACCCTGCTCGCGCCACTATTCGAGTAGATAAAATGCATATATTTTAATAGTCCTCGTTTAGGGCTACCAAGTATGGGACTTGACCTAAAGGATGAGATTGGAGGGGCTAATCTCTTCGTACAACCACTTGAAGAGGTAACGTTAGAGACCAAATCCGATTACTATCCAACCAGGCTAATTATCGAAGATAATGTTGGGGAATCTATTCACCTACATTATCGGAATTTCCGCCTAGAATTCACGGTCGACGATTTTCTTGAATTGTCTGAAAACTTGCGATCAGCCATGGAGGAGTTAGAAAATGGGGATAGTTAAGAAGGTACTCTCAGAGTTTACACTATCCGATGGGACTTACTTCCGAATCGAGCTTAATAAAGGCCAGCAAATCCACATACATATGGATAATCTGAAGATCCAGATGTCTATAGAAGAATTTGCTGAGCTTGTAAACGCTACCGCGAATGCCGAACATAAATTGAAATCTCTCAAAAACATTCATGAGTAGTAAGACGTATTTTGACGAGCAAAGCCAGGAGAAACTGCGGGAAATCATAGAACAATTCAATAGCCAAGGCGTTGAATACATGTTTTTGAAGGGTTGGGAGGGGTTGCCTCAATTCACAACGGGGAATGATATCGATATGTTCATTAAAGCCGAGGACTTTGACCAGGCCTTATCCATTTGTGATTCCCATGGTCTCGATCGCGGTATCACCACCCATGGCCGACTAAAAGGAATTGCTGAGTTAGGTTTTAAAGCAGTGACCACACATCGGGATCAAGCTAAACAACTAGTTGGAGAGCAAAATCCATCAGAAATCATGAAAAAATTGCTCTATCCGTCTTACAACATAAAAAAGGAGAATCCAGAATATAAAGCGAAAGCTGGGCTGCATTACCGCGAGTTGAAGCTTGATATAACCAACCACCTTATTTATAGGCAGGCAATGGGGGAGAATAAGCAAAGGGTCAATCCCGATGTGGAACAGATATTTCTAGAAAATAAGATGAAAATAAATGGTTTTTCTGTCCCTAATCCTCCCTGCGAATTAGCTCATTTAATTTGTCGAGGTGTCTTCGATTACAACTACAAAGATGAAGGTACTTTTCCCGATTACTACATTGACCGCTGTGATGAACTAACTGAAAAAATATTCAAATCCGAAAAATATACTGTCATGCTTAAAACGATATTAAATTATTTATTCTTCCAAGCTAGCGACCTGGTCTATGAACTAGTGGAGAATGGAGAATACCGGCAGATTAGAACAGAACTAAAACAGTTTTCGGACTATTGACAGATTATATTTCCAACTTGTATCCAATACTGTAATCAATTGCGGTTGCACTCAATGCCGCGTGAGAGTCTATACACCGTCGATGGTGAAAGCGATGCCGAAGCGGAGACTGCTCAGGCCGTGTTGTCAGCGATGATGCTCAAGAAGAACGAATAAAACACCGTTTGGAGTCCGAGGACAAACGCCGTAAACACGACGAGATTGGTCGCAACCACGGGCAACACGGTGAACCCACTCGCGATCCAGGTATAGACGAGATAGCTAGTGTGGACTGCTCCCGCGCCGAACACGGCAAGCCCAAGCGTCGAGCCGTGTTCAAGCTGGAAGTGGTCCAGCACCCACGTCGTTAATGGATTATCCGGTTTACGGATGGGGTCGGCGGCAACCGCACTGAAGATAGCGAGACTACCCAGCTGATAGCTCGCAATCGTGAAGAGACTGCCAGCAATCATTGTATAGCCCCCGAAGGTGACACCACCGAGACTGACGCCCGACAGTGACAGTCCCATCGTCAGTAGTCCAATTGCAAACATCGCCACGGCAGACACCGAGAACAGATACCCCGGCGCGTTCTCGAGCATGAACCGGACGTGGCGCCAGCCATCCCGGAAACTCTCCAATGTGGCCTCACGCCGCGCTCGTGGTACGTGATTGGCACCTCTTCGATGGTCAGATTTTTGGCGCCAGCCTCCATGATCATCTCGCTGGCGAACTCCATGCCCGTCGTGGTACAGTCTAACGTCTCGAGGGCCTCGCGGCTCATCACACGGAACCCACTATGGGCGTCCGACACCCCAGCCCCGTAGAAGTCGTTTGCAGCCATGTCGTATTGTCGGCTGCCAGTTTCTGTTTGACCGGTGCCGTACTGCACTTCACACAGACGTACCGGTCATCAAGGATCGAGTGACCGGCACATTGCAGGAGATACATTTGAGAAATCCACTGGCAATACATCAGTCAGGGCGAGGCAGCTCGGCGACGTATCCCGGTGGACTGACGAAGACAGCACCGTGAACATTTGTGTCGATTAGAGCGGCGCATAGCACACCTGGAGCAACCGTTTTGGAAACGGGGTACAGTCAGCGCGAAGAGAACAGGCACTCAACTCTACGCTTGCTCAACCAGAGCGTCTGTATAATTGTTGCATTCCCCATAGTTACAAATAGGAACTAACATCCTAGTGTGGAGTAGTCCATATTTGGGACTTGCAGCAGTGGCCCGCCACTGAGTTGAAATTGGCAGTCCGACCACACCCTGGAACCAGTCGCCCCAACGGATTTGCAGTACAGACGCCGTAGTCGCTGTCATCTTTCAGCCGCTCCATACGGGGTAACAGTATCATCCCGATGACGATCACTGATAGCGGGCTCCAGCCGCCCTCTGGGGGTTGTAATCCGCGGTCCGGGCCAATCTCACAGGTTTTCCTCGTCAGAAGCTAGACAGTGGCTGCACACGACGTCGGAAAATGGTGTAGAATCTCAACCTCGACCGCGCCAATCACCGAGGGGGCCGACACCCTTCTTGACCCACGACACGACGGGCTACTTAAACCAACTCGGCTTTAGTCGCTTGAAAACACGGACCTCATGAGGTGTGCAACAAGTCCCATCGCGCATCGCATAGTGGATGGAATCTCCCCATAGGGCGCAACACGTAAGCACAACGTTCCGGCACACCTCAACGATGGTTAATCACTCACCGGTTGAGAAACCCCCCCACTTCACCGACTGAAACGCCCATCCATTGACCTCTAATTGGTTAACCAGTACCCGAGCAGAATGTACCGGTTCTCAACAGCGTTTCCCAAGTTCGGACGGTGTTGTTTGAGAGACAGAGTCTCTCATAACCACGATACAGCGAAGCTGTTTCGGACGACAGCGGGCATGTGGGGCGTGGACGTCCGTGACTCACAACACCGTTTTGAGGTTAACCGAAAGTGACGTAGGAGTATCCGACCGCCCCACAGGAAGCCTCGGGGTCGCCGAAAGGCCGGGTCTTTCAGGGTGACGAGAAACCTTCGGTCTCTCGAACCACGTGACCCCGAGACGGCTCACTCACTCCGACTGGCGATAATGCTCAGGAAGAACGAGTAGGAGACCGTCTGAATTCCAAGCACCAGCGCTGTAAAGGGAACTAGGTTAGTGGCAATCACCGGCAGTTGCGTGAACCCACTCGTGACCCAATTATACATGAGATAGCCAGTGTGGAGCGCCCCAGCACCAAATACGAGGAGGCCAAGTAATGCACCATGTTCAAGCTTAAATCTATCGAGCACCCACGTCGTGAGCGGATCCTGTGGCTCTCGAATCGGGTCGGCTGCAACCGCGCTGAAGATGGCGAGACTTCCTAATTGATAGCTAGCAATTGTGCAGAGACTACCAGCAATCATGGTGTAGCTCCCAAACGTCACCCCACCTACACTGATATTAGTGAGCGAGAGACCCATCGTGAGGAGTCCGATGGTGAACAGGCCCATTGCAGGCACTGAGAACAAGTATCCCGGTGCGTTCTCAAGCATGAATCGAACGTGGCGCCATCCATCGCGGAAACTCTCTAACGTCGCGTCACCCTCACGTTCATGGTACGTAATCGGGACTTCTTCGATGGTCAAATTCTTGGCGCCAGCTTCCATAATCATCTCGCTGGCGAACTCCATGCCTGTCGTTGTGCAGTCCAACGTCTCAAGTGCCTCTTTGCTCAACACACGGAATCCACTGTGGGCGTCCGACACCCCAGCCCCGTAGAAGACGTTCAAAAACTTCGTCAACAACGGGTTGCCGATGTACTGGTGGAGTTTCGGCATAGCACCGGGCATGATTTCACCGTCAAGGCGACTGCCCATCACCATATCCACCTCACCGTGGACGACGGGCTTGAGCAATCGCGGAAGGTCTTCAAAGTCATATGTGGTGTCGGCATCCCCAATCGCAATATAGTCCCCACGCGTCCGCTCAAACGCATACTGGTAGGCATACCCGTAGCCGGGCTCATCCGGTTCGACGACTCGTGCACCCATCTCTCGAGCAATCTCTGGGGTGCGATCCGTTGAGCTGTCGCTGATAATGATTTCGGTAGTGATGCCGATTTCCTCAATGCCGTTTTCGATTCGCTCGATACATTCAGCGATTCCCTCTTCTTCATTGAGGGTCGGCATCACGACGCTCAGCGCCGGTTCGATGTCGCTTTCCCGGTCGACAAGTAACCCATCGGATGGCGCTGGGCGTTGTTCAGTTTTCGATGCTGTCGATTGGTGGTCCGTTGTTCGTTGCGTGCCTTTAGTTGCCATGCGTGCCAGCGTACTCCTGATTAGTCGCTCTGCGCTGCAGTTGTGTTATTGGTCTGTATCTTCTGTTGGAGTGGTGCTTCTCCGCATTTCACACAGACATACCGTTCATCAACAGTCTGGATTACCGGTGCATTGCAAGAAATGCATTTGAGTGCTGCATCACGAGCGGTGCGTGGGTAACGTGCCATTGTGCTTTCACGCGCACTACCCCGTAAAAGTTCTTACTGTTATGAAACGTCTTTTATAGATTTCATTCTTTTCTATTAACAGTCTAAAAGACAGAATATTGTAAATTCGGCCTTAGATGGGATTGTTGTGATTCGATGAGACTGGTCCCACGGACTCTTTTGAAGAGAACCCCCAGAAAGCCAAGAAAACGGGCAATCCTATTATGCGCAGACCCGTTTGATGCCCTCTTCTAAACTAATCCCGGTTCCCCGCCAGTCATAGCATCCGTTTTGCTCCCATCAGCCAGCGTATCGTGACGTACACATCGTCTGGAATTGGGCTCTCAACGAGCTCAGGTTCAATGTTCGTTCCCAACTCATTGTTGAGCATGTCGACCGCTAGATATTCACATAGAATCCAACACGTAACCGAGGACGAGTAACCAACTCGGAGGAGCATTCCCGGACTCAATCCGTCAGTACTGATATCCCACAACGTTTTATTGTCCACTGACAAGCGATGAGCGTATGTGGCCATAGGGACACCTCGCCGTCGGCTATCTCGTCTACACGCTCGTCACCCAGATCCGTAATCACCACTTCCTACAGGTCTATCCAATTATTGCTCTTGCAGTCGGCACCCAGTTTCCTGATCTCATCGATAAACCACTCGCGTGGACGTTTGGTATCCTTCCAAACAGCCGCTCACTTACTCATTCAGTGTTGACTGCAATCATTGTCATTACCGCGCTTCGATTCCTCATCCAACACAGACACCATCTCCGCCATGTAACTGCATTTAGCATCAGGTATCTCTCGCATCTCGGTGCCGATGCACTCCACCCCTTCATAACAGGCGAGTATTACTACTCGCCTTCCTCGCCTGGCCAGTTGTCCCACCAATTAAATATCCCACCGGAAAGAGCTTCCTCTCACATTTCCAAGGAATCGAGATTACGTCGTTCTTCGCCTTCGAACTCGCTCTTGTTGTACTTGCAGTCGGCTTCTGGGTCCAGGACGGCATGCCGGGACTCTCCCCCGTAAATACTATTTTACGAAAGGTATACCGAAAGCTGACCGTAGACCAATACACTACGTCTTCCCTACACTATACATGACCACCCAAAATCGAGGAGAGAACTATTAACGATTATTTTTCCTCCTCGCAAACCGCTTCTTGAAGGTCTCCTAATAAATCAGGATAGTTTTCTGCAAGTATTGTTACATCCTCGGGGACTTCTTCATTGATACGTTTGCGTACTCGTGAGACGGCTTGATAGCGCTTTTCTGTACCTTCATACTCATCTTCACTTAAGTATTCCCGGTCAGTGTCTGTCATGAGAGCGCGATATCTGCTCACAGTAACTCCGCTTTTGGTTTGCATCTATGTGAATATATCTGCCTCTACGACTTAAACATTTGCACTAGTGCAATCATGTGCACTAATGCAAAGTTATAAACTGCGGGGACTACAATAGATTAATAGAAGCGCGATATGCCGCAGGAATCTGTGGCCCGCTGTTGGAGCAGCGGACCGCGCTTCAGGAGCAACTGAAGCATGTCAACGAATGCAACCGCGAGTGAAGAGTGTTCCGACGAATCGTCGTCAACTGCCTTCGACCCCTCGGCAAATATCACAGGCCCTCACACGGGATACGACGCCTACGGGAATGTCGATTATACGTTCTATCGGTGTGAGACGTGTGGGCGTGAGTCTGCTAACGACGTGGCTGAAATCCTGCACGCCAAGGACTGCCCTGGAAACTAACCACCGTAATCCTTCACACTCATGTCTGAACTCGTTTCTGAGACGGCGGTGGAACAGGCACTTCTTGGACTGCAGGTCGGCCAGCAGCAGTCCTGTGACTGGTGCTGTGAATGCGGTCGGGAACTCCATAGCGGAACTCAAGTAACTGCATACGCGTACAAACCAGCGGACGAACCACGATGGGAGGTCCTACGCGTGTACTGCCAGGCGTGCACGCACACTGAGATTGAGACGCCGACGCTTGGGACAGCGGAAGTGTTGGTGTCGGCGTGTCTGGCGCTGACGCAACTCGCTGCTCGCCAGACCACACGGCTCGTCCTCTCCGACGTTGAACTGCACACCCATAGTGCACTGACCGACGGCACAAGCCCCTAACCAACCTTTTCTCACTCCCCCATGTCTCTCACAATTCATCCACATCGACAGTCCCACAAGCACGAACAACTCCCTGCAACCCATCAACAGCCACGGACTCCCCGATACACAATCGATGCACCAATACAGCGATCGTCCACGGCAACCGACCTCATCCGAATAGAGCGAGGGCAGCGATGAGTACTCAGCGTAGCCCGCAAGCGACAACCGTCGAGAAACTTGCAGCTCACGTCCAACAACTCACCGAGCGCGTCAGCGACCTCGAAGCAGAACTCAAAGAGAAAACCGCCCAAATTGAGACACTGGAGGCCGGCCTTCAAGAGGAACGCCAGAAGCGACACGCCGTTGAAGACCGACTAGCGGACGCCGAACAGAAGCTCGACCAAATCGAGTTCAAAGGCGTCGACTGCCCAGACGAAGCGGACGCGCCCAACCTCTTCATTGCGGGCATCCCAATCGGCCAGATGGTCACCAGCCACGGCGACGCTATCGACCGGCTTGAACACAACCTCGAGGACCACCAAGAGACCATACAAGACGAGATCACCAGCGAGGAGAACACTCGCGTCAAAGAGGACAGCAAGATTCGACGTCGGCTCTCACACGTCGAAGACACGGTCGGCATCGACGTGCCCGAAGCCATCCACACCGCCGAAGCCGGCACCGACACCCAGCATCTCTCGAAACTCGAACGGTTCATCCGCCATGGCCCAGAGGCCGTGACTGATGGTCGCGTCTACCCCGTGCATGAACGTGCTCGCGAAATCGCGCTCAACCTCGCCGACTGGGGCACCAAGATCAACGACGCCTACGGCAAACGCGTTCGGTTGCGCTCGGTCAAGGACAACCTCAAAACGCATCTCGAAGCCGCGTTCGACCGGTCGTTCCAATGGGGTGAAGTCTACCGCGCCATGGAGAAACTCGACGACTTAGCAGAGGGAAGCCAACTCTCCCTCAAACACGGCACCAAGGACGAAGGCAAGTACGTCCTCGAGTTGAAGTTCAGCGATGGTCGCGGCTCCTCGTTCGCAACGGAGTGATCGACGATGGTGCTGTCGCCTACACATGATGTAAGCCCGGTAAACCCACGGCGGTGTAACCACCGTACGACCAATCATCAAACCAACTCACGATAGGCCACCAACGAACTCCCGTACCGAGATTGCAGTGCTGTTAGCATGGGTTGGGTAGCTGTATGTGTATTTCTCTATCGGCAGTCTACGGCAGTACTGCGGACAGTCGCAGCGGAGTACCGTCTTACAGCAGGTGTAATCTACCGGCGAGCACTAATTGAGCGAGCCACTACTGGAGTTCTCCAACGAGCGCCGTGACCGCTTCATCGACGAGGTCGGTCTCTAGACGACCCTGCCAGAAATCGATATCTTCGTGGCTGATCGATTGGACACTCCAGGGTGCAATCCGGCTCTCATCCGGCGTCCCACCACGAAGCCAACTTTGCTCGGGGATGTCGATAAGGCCGTCCATCCAGGATTTCGATGTCAACGTCAGTACGATGTACTGGTCACCGTGGAACGGACGCCCCTTGTGGTTCGAAAGAACGAGCCAAGGCCGAGCGGCTCCTTCATCTTTGAACGGGTCATCACCGTAGACGACGTCGCCTTGCTCGAAAATCGGGGAGGTCCTTTGTCGGTCACTGATTGTTCTCTACGCTTGGATGGGGGTCGCTTGGGGCGTGTTCACGCCATGTTTCTTTGTCCTCTGCACCGAGTTGTTCGTTGAACAGAGCTGTTGCCCGTTCGTAGCCGGTGTAGCTTTTGAGTCGATCTGGGTCGTCGATTACCGCCCAGTACGTTGCCTTGTGTTCGACCAAGCCGCGGTCTTTCAACCGTGAGAGTGCGGTGCTCACTGCGCCCTCGTCTAAGCCGACTTGAGAGGCGATTTCGCGTGCTTTGAATGCACGGTCTTCGTGGGTAGCGAGAAACCCGAGTACTTGGTCTGGGACAGAGAGTTCCGCAAGTTCGTCCTCACTTGTGTTCTCGAAGGTTTCTCGATCGATAGACATCGTTAAATGGAGGTATGACGTCCATCGTGAAGAGTGTTAGGAGTGAAACCTGCGAAAACATTGAAGGCTACATTCGGATTGTACAACGGTTAACGAGAGCTCACTGCAATGGTCCAGAGGCCGTGACTGATGGCCGCGTCTACCCCGTCGTTGTTTCTATGGTCTGATATCAAGGCGCTGGTGGAGTTCCACAGGTTTGTTTGTCTCTGCGTGAGGCCGTTTATCGGAGGCACGTATTCTATATCTCAGGTCTTTTGTCTTCGTGCGACTCTTCGAAGAGTTCGTGTGGAAGTTTGGTGTTCGCTCGCTCCGGAGAGTGTATCCCAATTGGGAGCATAGCTGCTTTGCTTGTATCCTAATTGTATCCCATGGGGGTTTTCTAAAGCAGCGGAATTGCATTCCGTTGGTTTTCAGTTGGGCTTGACAAGGCCGATCGTCCAATGAGAATCTTCTAATGCAGGTTTCTTGCTCCTCGTAGTGGTCGAGATTATGTGAGTGATTAATGATATGTGGGGGGGTGCCTCTTCAGCACCGATGTCAACTGAATATCCACTCGAGGAACTTGCAAGCCTCCCGAGTTTCTACCACCCTGCCGCATCACCTGACGGCGATGCAATCGCAGTATACTACGATGGTACTGGCCGAAACGAACTCTACATAGTTGATCCCGAGACGGGCGAGAAAACCCAAGTCAGCGATGGGAATATCCCACGAGACGCTAGATATCCATTCCGCTGGGCGCCCTCTAGAGAGCAGTTTTATCTAAAGTGCAGGCGGGCAACACCCCTTCCTCAAGAAGCAACGCAGGCCGAAGGCCGAGTAGCGCAGTAGGGAGGGGATACGCCCGCCGTCATCAGCCAGCAAACAGCCCGAATCCAAACATTTACCATTGGTTCTAAAAATAGCGTAATAGAATGGTTCAGACGCTCCAGCAAAATCTCGACGGTTTGACTGCCGACGAGTACGAGGTACTGCGGAGCCTGAGCCATCTCTCGAAAAACCTCTACAACAAAACGCTCTACGAAGTCCGACAGTACTACTTCGACAACAGCGAGTACCTCAACTACTACGACGCCTACGATCAGTTGAAAACCAACTGGAACTACGAGGTACTCCCGAGTCAGGTCGCTCAACAGACGATGAAGCAGGTCGATAGGGGATTCAAGTCGTTCTTCAATCTCATGGAGAAAAAGCGCGAGAACAAGTACGACACCGACGTAAGTCCGCCATCGTATCTGCCGAAAGATGGGTTCTATACGCTCGAATACCCATCGCAGTCGTTTCAGGTCAAAGACGACCACATTCGACTCGGTATCCCGCGAGCGTATCGCGACGAGTTCGACTGCGACCTGACTGAGATTCAAATCCCGTTCACCTACGACGAGGTACGGGACGCGAACATCAAGCGCGTCCAGATTCTCCCGAAGGCCGACGCGCAATACTTCGAGTACCGCGTGCTGTACGAGCAGGACGTAGCGGACGTAGAGACGATTGATGGGTCGTGGCTCGGTATCGACCTTGGCGTAGACAATCTGGCGACGTGCGTTGACCATCGAGGCCACTCGTTCATCGTGGACGGTCGGCACCTCAAATCTCAAAATCGGTGGTTCAACAAACGACTCGCCCACTACCAGTCCATCAAGGACAAGCAAGGTATCGAGGGTACGACCCGTCGTATCGAACGACTGCACCAGAAGCGTCGGTATGTGGTCAATGACTACCTCAACAAGACGGTTCGTACCATCACCGACTACTGTATCGAGAATCGTATCGAGACGGTGTACGTTGGTGACGGAAAAGGCTGGAAGCAGAACGTGAACCTCGGGGATAGGACGAACCAGAATTTCGTCCAGATTCCGTTTGACACATTGAAACAGAAGTTGAAGCACAAACTCGACGCCCGCGGTATCGCGTTCGAGTTAGTACCCGAAGCCCACACGTCGAAATGCTCGTTCTACGACGAGGAGGCTGTCGAACACCACGACGAGTACGTTGGTGAGCGTGTCGAGCGTGGCTTGTTTGAGGCGTCGGATGGGACGTGCTATAATGCCGACGTGAACGGTGCGGTGAACATGGCTCGGAAGGCCACAGGCAAGCCCAATTCGGACATGTTCGAGTCCGAGGAGGGTGTAGAGCGGGCTGTGGACGCCCCACGTCGAATAAGCCTCTTGGATATGGAGGAACCTTCGACGGAAGCCCCTGCCTCAAGGAGCGAGCGCGTTAGCGCGAGCGAGTAGGCAGGGGTAGTTCACTTCCATCAGGACGACGATGGCGACGAGCAGAACGACATCATGGCCGTCGACCACGAGGGCGAAGTCGAAGCTATCGTCGAAAACGATAGCCAGTGCATGATAACCGACGTCAGTCAAGACGGCAGTCGACTGCTGTTCATGAGTGACGCAGGCGACCAATTGAACCTCTACGAACATGACCGTGAATCCGGCAAGACAACCCAACTCCCAGAGTACCGTTTACCAGTTCGGCACGGTCACTACTCTCCTGACGCCGACCAGATAGCGTACACGGCGAACGAAACAGACGATCTCGATAACCGGGACGTCTACGTGGCGGACGCTGACAGGTCGAACGCCCGAAATCTCGAAATCGGTGAGGTTGGTGCTGAAGCTAGTGTAGTCGACTGGCACCCCGACGGTGACCGCTTACTCGTTTCGGACAACTCGACCGACAAGCCCCGGTGTGGCGTCTATCATCTCGAACAAGATGACGTGACTTGGTACACGGACGAGGAGGACGTTGAGTCTCCGACGACGTTCCTTCCGGACGGACGTGGGTTCTTAGCGACTCGGACACAGGAGTGTGCAGTCGTTCCGGTTGTCTACGACCTTGAGTCAGGCCGAGCCCGAGAACTCGATCTGCCCGAGGGTGTTGCCTCCGTCCCGGGGTACGGTGATGCCGCTCTTCTCTCGGAGTCGGAAATACTGCTTACCCAAGAAACCCCGACGCAGCGTTCGGCATTACTCATTCATGACCTCGAAACCGGCGAAACCCGAACGGTACTTGAGCCGGAGTATGGCGACCTCGACCCAGAGGGTTTCGTCGATTGCGACTACCATACCTTTGAATCCCATGACGGGGTGGAGATAGAACTCCTCGTCTATGATTCGGGCGAACGGCCGTCGCCAGCAGTCGTGAAAGTACACGGCGGTCCGCCGACACAGGACCTCCGAGATTTTGATTTGTACGCACAGTTCCTCGCGACACGTGGCTACAGCGTGCTGGAGGTCAACTACCGCGGGTCCACCGGGCGTGGTCGTGAATTCAAAAACATGATCAACGATGACTGGGGTGGTGCCGAACAGGGCGACATCGCTGAGGGCGTCCGCTGGCTCGCTCAAAAAGACTGGGTCGACGAGGACCGAATCGCGGTCTTCGGCGGCTCCTATGGTGGATACTCAGCATACATGCAGATGCTTCAATACCCAGAGCTGTATGCCGCAGGCATTGCTTGGATCGGCATTACCGACCTACTGGCGCTCTACGAGGAGTCGATGCCTCACTTCAAATCCATGCTCGAAAAGTATCTCGGTGATTCCGAAGAAAATCGAGCACTCTACCGCGAGCGTTCGCCCATCGAACACGTTACGAATCTCGATTCGCCGCTCTGTATCGTCCACGGCGTCAACGACCCGCGATGCCCAATTAGCCAGGCACGGCTTTTCCGAGACGCACTAGAGGACGCCGGCTACGAAGCGGGCACCAACGGAGACTTCGAATACAACGAACTCGGCGAGGAAGGCCACGGCTCCACAGACATCGATCAGAAAATCCGCGCGTTCAACATCCTTGCAGACTTCCTCAATCGACGAGTCCCCATCGAGAAAACCACCGAACAGACCCATTGACATCCTCCCCCTCCCTGAAGGGCGAGGATTTCCGCGTCTTCAGGCGCGAGAGGAGGTCAATACGTTGTCGTGATTTTGATGTTTGCACGTTGCATGTGTATCCCAAGTGGGAGCATGTCTTCTTCACTGTTATCCCAGTTGTATCCTATGAGTTATCTGTGGCTGAAGCCGTGAGATTAAGCGTGGACTCCAATTCTGGCCGATTTTTATTTACAATGGTTTGTTTTTTGTATCGTCGCTTCTTTATACCTCGTTGCATAATATCAGACAGTGTCTGATATGGCGAAACAAGGTATAAGGGTGTGCATCGACGCGTACCCCGGTGACGATAGGAACGTCTTTCGCATCGGGGCAGCCGACGACATTCTCCGCCTGCTAGCTGACGCCCACAGGACGGAGTTCACAATACCAGAGCTGGTAGACGCGACGGAAGTAACTCGTTCAACAGTCTGGCGAGCAGTCGACTTACTCGACAGTATTGGGGCAATTCGGATTCGGGAAACGCCACAGCGAAACTACGTCTCAATCGACCCGAACCGTTTACAGAAAGCCGATTCGATTCTTGGCATCGAACAAACCGAATTTCACAAACCGATACGCGCATTCGTTGAAAAGGTACGTGAAGCTATTACTGAGGTCGATGATGTTGATAATCTCCTTGGAATTGTTGTCTTTGGGAGTGTCGCTCGTGGCAACGCTGATAGACAGAGTGATATCGACCTGTTCATCGTCGTCGACGGGGATCGGACCAGCGCACGGCGTCTCGTAACAGACGTGGTTGGCGACCTCAGTGAACGACGGTTCAACGGGGATCGATTCGACTTTGAACCATACGTGGAATCTGAGGAGAGTGCACAACGAGCAGGGGCAAAACTCCAAGAGATACTAGAGGAAGGGATTACAGTATACAGTGACGACCGTTTCGAGTCGGTCCGCAAGGCGGTGTTCAACGATGGGTAGTATGCGTATTGAGCAACTCATTGACGAGGTGCAAGCGGCGTTCGATCGTCGACCAGCCGACATCGAACACGGACTTGATGTCGATGATGCTGCCTTGCTTCAGTTGCAGAAAGCGTGTCGGTTACTCGCTGGCGCTGAATCGCTCCAAGAAGCAGGCTACTATACTCTCGTAATTGAAGCATCGTTTGTCGCAATCGAACGAACTGTCGAATTCCGACTATTGGAACGTGGGACGATGCAGCCCGACGATTTACCGGGTACCATCCCGGTGTGTATAGAGAGGCAGCCTCAGCTGGCATCTTCGCTGAAGCCATAGCAGAGGACCTCGCAGACCTTTGGCGCGATCACAGAGCGAAAACCTACTATCAGGATGGACTTGCCACAGCGGACCGCGCCAAAAAAATGTACGAACTCGCCCGCGAGAACCACACCTTCATCGTCGGTCGCTCCTCACAGGGCTATGAATATCTTTGTAACATATAGTAATAGCATGTATTGATTTAATTTAGGCTACTCACAAATGCATTCGCGGAAACCGCACTTTGGTTAGTAAGAGTTGCAGGTGTATCTTCTTCGTTTATTATCTCTGATAGTAGTGCTGGCAGCTACGGGAGATCCCTCCCTATACCACGTATGGGAACATCGAGGTCCTTTTGTCCTCGATTCGTCCGTGTTTTCTGTGGAGCAAGGTAAACCGATATATCGGATGATTAGCGTTGGTTTTATTACCAACGCTTTTATTGTGTTGGCCGTAGAACCAACATGTGTGGATGGTACCGACGGTTGACAATTTAGATGAGTACGAACGCTCTCATGTTTACGACGATGGGACGTTGGTTCGGATATCGATTCGCCGAACTCAAGACGATGCCTATCCGTCAGGGTGGCGGTATACCCTCCACTATGGGAAACTGACACCGGACCCAGAAACGCTAGATGATGGGACGATTCGGCGCTACGATAATGCACACGAGGATACAAAGGGACACGAACGGCATGTCGCACCCGACCCAGAACCGGAGTACATCGACTTCCCAGGAATGGAAAAGTTGTACGAACAGTTCTGGAACGAAATTCCAAAACAACGGTTCACACCATCCAGCGACAACGATACTAGGTGATAGAGATGACTGATAAACAGAACGTGCTCATCGTCACGATCGGTAATGGCCAAGAAATGCATGAAGAAGGGCGCAAAGCAATCCAGCAACTTACCCACGGTGAACCAGTCGATACGCCACCGACGGTGACGTTCGCGAACGAAAAACAGCTCGACAAGGTCTTTAACGAACGCACATACACTCTGCTGCGGGTCATTCGAGATCAGCAGCCCCAGAGTATCCGAGAGACTGCTCGTCTCGTCGACCGGGATGTAAAAAACGTCCACGAGGAGTTAACGAAACTTGAAGCCCTCGGCATCATTCAATTCGACGAGAACGGCCAATCCAAACGCCCCATCTTCCCCTACGACGATCTCATTATCAGTCCCTTTGCACACGATCAAGGCGACACCCAAGCAATGGCCTGATCTTATCCAATCCGTTGAATGAAGCGATGAACGGCCAAGTGGACTCAGCTGGGGGTGACGTGGTGCGCTTTGCCGTCAGAATACTCCAAAATCTATGGAAAAGGTTGAAATTCCAGGGATGCGACGAACTACTACACGTTATAGATTCATCATGTCACGTTTTGTCGGAATCGATTTTGGTACTGCAACAAGCACCGTAGCCATCCTTGAAGAAGGGATTCCGAGGGTCATTCGGACGCCCTCGGGTTTTCGCACGACTCCCTCGACTGTTTCGTTCCCTGGTGAAATCACCGTCGGTCGGACGGCTTCAGATAGAGCTGTCAGTCGAATCAAGACGTACATGGGTGAGAAGGGCGTGGCAATTGCTGGGGAGACCTATCGTCCGGAGGCCGTGGCGGCACTCGTTTTTCGGAAGCTGAAACAGGATGCCGAAACATACCTCAAGTCTGCTGTTACTGGCGCAGCAATCGGTGTTCCGACACAGTTCTCTCTCCGACAGCGCCGAGCGGTAACGCAGGCCGCGCAGATAGCAGGCTTCGACACTGTGCGGCTTCTTACTGCCCCTGCTGCGGTATCTCTCGCGGAGACGCATGACGAGACGAATCGCACTCTCTTAGTAGTGGACGTCGGGGCTGCTACGACCAGCGTCGGAATCATAGATGTTGGCGGTGGCGTCTTTGAGGTGGTTTCGACGACTGGCGATACTGAACTCGGGGGTCATCACTGGATTAACGAGGTTGTGACGTGGTTCTGTGAAGAGACCAAGGCCGAGTCTGGCGTCCGCATCGCTGCTGATGGACCCTACTCGCAACAACTCCAAGACGCCGCAACCGAGGCTGTCTGTACCCTTGCAAGCCATGATTCTACCCAGATGTCGTGTACAATTTCGACTCAGTCTGGGCCGACGAGACTGCTACAATCGTTGAGTCGGACGCAACTCGTACAGATAACAGAGCAACTCGGCAACCAACTTGTCGAGCCAATACAGCAAGCGATAGCTATGGCTGGGTATACCGGCGAAGATATTGACGATGTTATCGCCGTGGGAGGAGTGACTCGCTTGCCGCACATTCAGTCTCGGATTCGTGACTCAAGTGGGCAACCACCCCGGAGACCGGCCGATGCAGTTGGGTCCGTAGCACGGGGGGCTGCCGTTGAGGCTGGCGTCCTGTCCGGCAGGGTTGACGATGTCGTTGTTCTGGATACACTACCCCGGTCGCTCGGTCTTGAAGTCCAGGACGGGTTTGAGCAGCTAATCGAAGCGGACACTACCATCCCGACGCAAGCGCCAGAAAAATTCACAACTACGACTGACGAGCAGACCGCAGTCGAACTCCGTGTCTTCGAAGGCGAAAACGAAACGGTGACCGACAATGAGTTCCTTGGGGCCCTCAACCTCGATGATATTCAGGTAGGGCCAACAGGAACCCCCGAAATAGAAGTCTGCTTCAATATCGACGAAAATGGGAATCTGATGGTCGATGCAGTCGACACAGAGACCAACGTTCAGGAGCAACTCGACATTCATCACGCAGTCGGCCTTTCCAGTGACCGAGTTGACCGTCTCCGCGACTCGTTCGCCGACGTCAACTGCAACGCCCGGTCATCTTCGATAGATCACTCTATATTCGATAGTGCAGCAGTAGGACGAATATCGACAGTAGACACCCCAGAAAAGTCTGCGAGAGTCCCACAGCCGGCCGTCGAGGAGGGTTCTGATACAGATAGTGAATCAGATGGAAGTCCCGAAGACGCACGTGGCTCAGGGGGTACTCCAATTGAACAGGTAGACTTCGATTCTGCAGCGTCCGCTGAGAGTTTCCTCGAAGATGTGCTTTCGATACGTAACGACCTGTCACAAGCCGTCGACGCTGATGGAAGTGACCCGTCGCAAGTTGAGCACGGTGTAGAATTAATTGTTAAACGGTTCGGACAATGCCTCTCGGAGTCCTCTGACGTAGAAGAAGTAAATCCGTCGCTCCAGTCGCTTCTGGAAGCACTCGAACGTATTCAAAATGGACTACAAATGGCACTCAAAGCCGAATCTGAGAACACGGCTAGACTTCAGACGAATATCGAGAACGCAGTCGGCAGTATCGATCAAACACTTGCTACCGCTGGCATTACCATCATTGATCCAGAACCAGGAACAGTAGTTGATTCAACCAGACATCAAGTGATCGATACGGTTTCAAGTGATCGGCCTGCAAACCAGGTTCTAATTGTCGTACGTGCAGGATATGAACACGAAAACGTCGTACGACAACCAGCGAAGGTCCTCGTTAGTGACAGTAATTGACATCCTCCTCGGGCTAAAGCCCGAGAAATCCCAAGCGTTGGGATAGTACGGTTTGCAGTCACCCTGTTCTTGTAGGTGGGACGCACCCGTGGATTTGTCGAACAGGAAGACTCTGGGTTATGCCAGCCGTTACTCACCAACACTATTGCAGGAGTTGGACGCCCTAATTCAAGCACTCTGGGACTAGTCTCCCCCTTGCTTTCCGTCTGTGCTCCCGAGACGACAAATCTGTGGCCCTTCTGCTCATTTATCGGAGTCGCTGTTCGATCTCCTCAGCGGTTTCCTGTGGCAAAGAATCAAGCCGTCGATGTAGCTCCTCGAACTCGCCTGTCTTTGACTCAAGGCAGTTTTCACGAAGATACGCACTCCAGGTCTCGGATTCCTTGTCGTCGCGTAGCTCTTCGAACAACTCACGTGGAACTTTGATGTTCGCCCGTTCCATCTTCCTACAAGGAGGGAATCCCGCCCTTTAGGCCGGGAGGGAATCCGACAACCCTCCCATTAACCACGTTCTGATGCTCGACCCGAATGCCGACCGCCATCTTTAACTTACGTAAGAACTTACGCTTAGACGGATGAGGGCCGACTTCGATATGGAGAGAGGCGGGCCACTTCACGAAGCCGTGAAGGAATACGCCCGCGACCACGGAATACGCCACTCCCGCGCGTACCCTGAACTCCTCCGCAAAGCACTCGAATCCGAAGGCTACGATGTCAACGACTCAGACGGCGAATAAGACACTGGAAGCCACGCTCGCACCACCAACGCGGTGCAAAGAGCAACGCCTCCAGCAAACCCTGTCTGAGTATCGTGACGCACTCCACGACGCCTTCGAGCAAGACTGTACGACGATGAGCGCCACGAACGACGTGGTGACGCCGTACAACCTGCCGTATCAAGCGAAAGATGCCCTCAAATCCTACGTCCCCAAACTCCACAACACGTACAACGCCAACGAGTTGGACGACGAACACCCGCTTCGATTCGTGAATCGAGCCGGGAAGTTCGACCGGGACTCTTCGCGTGAGTACGAAATCTGCTGGAACGTTCCACAGCCCGGTCGCGGAACCAACTTCTGGATTCCACTCCGACTGAATCCCGAACAAGAGGGGCTGTGGGACGACCTCCTCGATGAGGAGTCAAGTACGAAGGTGGGCGAACTTCGCTTGCAGAAACATCGGAAGACGTGGACGCTCCACGTCACCGTCGAATACGAGGTCGAAGATACGACCAATATGCCCGAGAACCCGACTCGGGTCGGCTTCGATATTGGGGAGTCTATGCTGGTCACGGGCTGTGCCCTCCAGCACGGCACTCCCACCAAACCGTTGCTCATCAACGGGAACGAAGCCAAGCGACTCCGCAAGGAGATGCACACCACGCTCACGCGTCTGCAAGAGCGAGACGCATCCGAGTGGCGCGTCGAAGAACGCTTCTCGTACTACCAGAACCGACTCACTGACATCATCGAGAAGGCGTCTCGTGAGTCCGTCGAGTACGCTCAACAGTTCGAGAACCCCGTCATCGTGATGGAAGACTTGGCGTACATCCGAGAGTCACTGGACTACGGGAAGTACATGAATCGACGCCTGCACTCATGGGCGTTCGCCCGCTTGCAGGGCCGTATCGAGGACAAAGCACGAGACGCGGGGATTCCGGTTCAGTATGTTCACCCACAATACACCTCGAAGACGTGCCACTCGTGCAAGCACATCGGGTATCGGCCTCGGCAAGCCGAGTTCACGTGCAAGAACCCAGACTGCCACGTATCGATGTTTCAAGCAGACATCAACGCGAGTGCGAACATCGCACGGCGCGTCAACCCGTGGGGAGAGAGTCTGCCGTGGAAACAGGCAGACGATGACTCGCCACAGGACGGGAGCCGTTGTGACACGGCCACGGCTCACCGTGAGACGAGCGAGACACCCTCGCAGATGACGCTCACGGCCTACGAAGAGTCGGAACCCACTGCCAGCGACGACTAACTGGCATTCCCACCGTGTGGGAAGCCCCGCCGTTCACGGCGGGGAGGATGTCACGTTGCGCCGTATCGGGCTCGCAACCCCATCGACAGACGTGCTTGCTGCCGTCCACGACGTTCAGGTGATCCAAGAAACAGAGGGGCTTGATGCAATTGTTGAAGACCACGACACCATCGTCGACACAATCGTAACGCCAACCCAGACAATCACGGTCGCAGATACGCCACCGAAACCGAAAGGGATTCACTGGTCACTTCTCGACGAAGACGAAATCAAATCGATTCCACCGCTGCAAGTACTCTGGGAACGCGACGACCAGCCCGTTCGTTGACCGTCTCCACGGCCTACAACCGTGAACCGCCTCGGAGTCAAGCCTCGAGACTTTTCGGGGATGCCGACATCGCTCCACTTGCGCCCACCGGCTGGACCGTGACTGATCGCGCAGAGGCTATCACTACTCCTGACCTCGGCGCGCTCGCACTTGATCAGCGTACCGTTGTCGTGCCTGCGAACGTTGCAGAGGAGGCCACGAACCAAGTAGCCTGCGTCAGGTGCGTGCTCAGTCATGTTCGGTTGCGAGAACCGACCGTGAGAGTTTAGGCGATCTCTTTTCTGAATCGCATGCCATGGACCTCCCCGCGGTCGGCTTAGGGACGATGGGCATCGAGGACCCCGCAGTCGTCGAACGCACCATCGAGCTCGGATACCGTCACCTCGACACCGCACGGATTTACGAGAACGAGGCCGTCGTCGGTGAAGGAATCACGGCCAGCGATGTCTCCCGCAAGGAATTGATTATCGCCACGAAGGTGTGAGCGACGAGTCTCGCGCCCGACGACGTGGTCGCCTCGACGGAGGCCAGCCTCGACCGCCTAGACCTCGACTACTTCGACCTCCTGTACGTCCATCGCCCTATCGAGATAGCCAGTCACCGCACCGTAGAAGGTCTCGGTCCCGAGTAACTTCGCCCCTGATCTCGGTGGATTCGCGTGATTTAAGACCGCATCTTACTGAGGTTCTATTAATGTCATCGATTGATTTGACGTCGAGCCAGCAGACGATTCTTACGGCGCTCGTCAACCTGCACCGCGAGTCAGAGAGCGCGGTCAAAGGCGAAGAGATTGCCGAAGAAGTAGACCGCAATTCCGGCACAATTCGCAATCAGATGCAGAGCCTGAAAGCGCTACAGCTCGTTGAAGGCGTTCCCGGCCCCAAAGGCGGCTACAAGCCAACTGCCAACGCTTTTGACGTACTTGGAGTGCAGGAGATGGATCAGGCAGCACAAATCCCTCTATTGCATGAAGGCGACCGTGTCGATAATGCCAATGTTGAAGAGATCGACCTTACGAGTATTTATCACCCTGAGCTCTGCCGGGCCGAGATCCATGTTCGCGGCTCAGTTCGTGAATTCCATGAGGGTGATACAGTGCAAGTCGGCCCGACACCGCTGTCGAAACTTGTCGTCAACGGCTCCGTCGACGGCAAGGACGACACCAGCAACATCCTCATCTTGAAAATCGAATCCATCAAAGCACCAGCTGAAGAACCTGAACACTAATTTAGCAGTGATATCGGGGTGCTAGCCCGCAGTACCAACGAAGGGAGCGACGCGGTTAACGCCGCTATCAATATG
Source organism: Halorussus salinisoli (assembly GCA_005239435.1). Classification (GTDB taxonomy): domain Archaea; phylum Halobacteriota; class Halobacteria; order Halobacteriales; family Haladaptataceae; genus Halorussus; species Halorussus salinisoli. Next base: position 637,267 of record SZNP01000001.1, read on the forward strand.
TTACTGTTACCCATAATAATTGTTGCCCTTCATTTGTGATTGTTCAAATATAGTTGGATACTGTGTTCCAGAAATAAGAATGCAACTTGCGTTTCGACTATCTAGTTGGGCACTTCCGAGAGTACAATTGTGAACCGACAGTATGGGTTTGAGAAGGAAGGCCTGCGTCTTTAGCTAATTACAGGCGGTAAGCCCCTTCCTCAAGGAGCAACACAGGGAGCGAAGCGACCGAGTAGCGTTAACGAGACGCTTCGCGTCTCGTTCGCACATCAGAAACCTTCGATTTCTGAGGACGCAGTAGGGAGGGGATACACCGCCGTCATCATCTCGCATACACTGTCTTGTTGCAGGCCCACGCACCGACACACTTATGTTGAAACTATATATAAACACTGGTGATGGATAGGCACGAAATCGAAGGCCACGAAGTCATCGAGGGCGAGGTGAAAGCCACCGGCAACGGCGCACACGTCCTTGTTCCAAAGCGGTGGCGTGGCGCAGACGTGAAAATTGTCCGAACGTCCGAACCCGACGAGTAGCCGATGAACTACAACTATAGGTATCGCCTTAAGCCGACAGAAAGCTAGCGGGAGACGCTGGACTATCACCGAGATACTTGTAGAAACTCTACAGATGAGCGAGGCGAGTGCCTCGGGGCTTGCCCCCGAGGTACTTCACCACAAAGGTGGTGGGTGATCTAGACTGTCAGGACACTACTCGGAGAGAGATCCGGGATTCCATGTTCCGTCAAAGTCTTCGTGAAGGAAGGGTTTCGCATCGGATCCGGCGTAGGTGCCGACGACCTGTCCGTCGCCTTCGAGATAGTACTGGTAGGTCGTTAGTCCCTCAAGGCCGACTGGGCCTCTGGCATGGGTTTTTCCGGTACTGATGCCGACTTCTGCACCGAGACCAAATCGGTAGCCGTCGCTGAATCGTGTCGAGGCGTTGTGAAACACGCTCGCCGAGTCGAGACTCCGCATGAAGATACTGGCTCGCTCGGAGTCATCAGTAACGATCGAGTCCGTGTGCTTCGACCCATACGTTGTGATGTGGTCGAGAGCCGACTCCATTGAGTCGACAACTTTGATTGAGACAACTAGATCACCGTACTCGGTCGACCAGTCCTCCTCAGTAGCAACGTCCGTATCGATGATGTCGCGAACGCGGTCGTCGCCCCGCATTTCGACACCGGCAGTCTCGTAGCGGTCGGCGATCATTGGCAGGAACTGTTCGGCGACAGTGTCATGAACGAGGAGGGTTTCGACGGCGTTACAGACGGCAGGGTACTGCACCTTCGCATCGTAGGCGATGTCGGTCGCCATCGAGAGATCTGCCGCGTCGTCGACGTAGACGTGGCAAACACCTTCGGTGTGGCCGAGCACGGGGATGCTCGTGTTGTCCTGGATGTAGCTCACGAACTCCGAACTCCCCCGCGGCATAACGAGGTCGATCGAATCATCCATTTCGAGTAGCGTATCAACGTCTGCCCGGGCTTCGATGAGTTGTGACCATCCGTTGGGCATGTCGGATGTCGCATCCTGAATTATGTCGAAGAGCACCCTGTTGGATTGGCTTGCTTCGCTGCCGCCTTTGAGTATCACCGCGTTGCCCGACTTGAGGCTGAGTGCGGCGATTTGGACGAGTGCGTCGGGACGGGATTCGAAAATAGTGCCGATGACGCCGATTGGAACTGTAGACTTGTAGAGTTCGAGATTCTCGTCGAGTTTCCGCGCTGTTTGGGTCTTTCCAAGGGGGTCTTCTTGGGTGGCGACGCTTCGAACCATCTCCGTGATGCTCTCGAGCTTTGCGTCCGAGAGTTTGAGGCGGTCGACAAGAGCCTGACTGTACTCGCCAGCCTCAAGGAGCTTTTCAGCCTCACGGACGTCAGTTTCGTTGGCCTTGAGGATTTCGTCGTGTCGTGCGTCGATGGCGTCAGCGATCGACTCTAGGGCCGCCGAGCGCTCGTCGTCAGATAGTTGTGCGATTTCTAGCGCGGCAGTCTGTGCCTCTTGAATCTTGGTTTCGGTGGATTTCTCGCTCATAGGTCACACGTCGTTTTGAGTGGTTTCTGCGTTGTTGCTCAGGCCGTTGGTGGGGACAAAGATTGTTCCAACCGCTTTGCTGGTTCCGATCTTTGCTAACACGTCCGGTTCAGTGAATTTCGCGATGACGGCAGGAATTCCGTGTTCGCTGACCGAGCGCGCGCCGGTCACCTTGGTTTGAATTCCGCCGAAGGATGCCGTCGAACTATCGTCGATGAGTTGCTGGACTTCTGCGTAGTTGCTGCCGACGGCCTCGATTCGCTCTGCCTCAAGATTCTCCTTGGGGTTGTCAGTGTAGACACCGCCAACGTCGGTGAGTGTAATCAACAAGTCCGCGTCAACACCAATGGCGACTGACGATGATAACATATCGTTATCGCCGATTCGGAGTTCTTCTGTGGCGACGGCGTCGTTTTCGTTGATGACCGGGATAACGCCCCACTCTAGAAGCGTTTCGATGGTATTCGTGAAATTAGTGAACCGGTCGGGATCCTCAAAGTCGTTCTCGGTTAAGAGGATTTGTGCGACCGTCTGATCGTACCGATCGAAACTCTCAGTATAACACCGCATGATCTGGGACTGTCCGATAGTGGACAACGCCTGGGACTCCTCGATAGTCTCGTTTGAGAAGCCCAACTGGCCCTTGCCCGCACCGACCGCCCCAGACGATACGAGTATTACCTGTTTATCCTGCTCTAAGAGCCCGACAACATCGCCGACCAGCTTGTCGATCCTTGAGGTATCGAGGTTGGATGCCCCGTCCGTCAGTGAGTTTGTTCCGGCCTTGACGACGACTCTTTGGGCATCAGCCGCAAGTTCCCGCGTTCGATTGACGATATCGCTGTCGACCGTCTCGATTTCGACGCTGTTGTTCTCGATTGACTCACTCATTGTCAACTTTGTCTGCGAGTTCTGTTGCTCGGTGTTCGGCCGCCGTAACTGCATTGCCGATCGTTTCCTCGACATCGCTGTCCCAGAGGACTTCCATCCCTTCGATGGTCGTTCCCTTTGGGGAACATACTGCGTCGACGAGCTCCTCGATTTCTCGGTCGGAGCGCAGCACCGTCTCCGCAGCCCCTTTAAACGTCTGGGCGGCAAGTATTCTCGCATCCTCCGGGGGTAACCCACTATCTACGCCCGCCGAGGCCATGGCCTTCAGCAGATAGAACACAAACGCTGGCCCACTCCCATTAACCGCGGTCGCGATGTCCATCTGCGCTTCATCAATCTCGACGAACACACCAACGTCATTAAGGAGTTCTCGCACATCGTCTCCAAGTTCTCCCGATACGGCCGCAGCCATATGTCCGTTCTCTGCGGCAAGATTCGGCATGACCCGGACGATGTTCGCGTCAGTTTGATTCTTGAGGACGTCCATCGATACACCCGCAGCGATAGAGACGAGAGTTTGCTCCGCCGAGAGATCGAGATCAGCGACAATCTCAGCGGTGAGATCAGGCTTCACAACAACGAAGACAACATCGGCTTCGGTTGTAGTTGCAAGATCAGTCGTCGTTCGCGTACAGTACTCCGACACATCTTCGAGCGCCTGTTCGTCGATATCACACGCCGTCACACTGTGACGACCAGTCTGGGAGAGCCCCTTCACCAGAGCACTCCCCATATGGCCACATCCGATAACGCTGGCATCAACCATTACTATCCCACTATACTCACACGCGGATGATACCCTCTACGATTTTCTACACAGGCAGAAAAAGCGGAGTACACAGACTGGCCTCCTACCATCCTTGAAGATGAAAGCCTTGGTCAGGTGGCGACCGATAGGGCAGAGTTATCTGTCGAATGGGAACGATTACAGCAATGGATTTCAGTATTAGTGTATATACCGAGTAGTATCGCGAGTGATGGCCGAGCCCGGTCGACCGACGAGGCGTTGTTTACCTGATCGGACGGTCCGGTACGCGTTGAACCAGCTAGAGGATGCCGATCTTGTACCACTGTCTAATGACGGTCCGTACTAGTACCCACTAGAGATTGCCTGCACCCGATTATTTATTCATCTGTGGGAGAGTATCACAGACGCACCGCCAGCGCGATACCTACGCCAAAACCCAAACTGGATTTATCGCGCTTATGCGGGCCATTGCGAGCACCTATGACAAAGCCACGGTTGTTCACCGACTGTCTTTGTCAGCCTGTCATCTGACGCGACACCGCCACCAGTGTGCTGGAAAATTAGCACACAACACCGGGCTACTTGCCCCGTCAACCGCAAGATAGCCCGGTTTTTTGACGGGAGAAAATATTAACTGTGACTCCAGAGATGCGATTACATTTGGGCTACGCGCTCGTGGCATCGGCACTAACCGTCCTCATGGGCTTCGCGGTTATTTTGTCCCTGCCAGGGATATCTCCTTGTTCTTGAATCCTCTTGGGAATCGGAATTAGTTCCCGCTCCTTAACCCATCTTTTTCCTGAAAAATCATACTAATCTCCTATCTATGAGCACACCGGTGGGCCCCGATCTCGGAAACAATCTCTTGGACAGATCTTCCTTTGGATCCATTTGAGTAACCGGTTATAGACAACGTAGTGGGAGTCTGCAGTAGAATACAGCAGAATCAGCAGTCAAATTTGACTGCTGAATTTCGACAGTCGAAATTCTGTAGTCTAATCTACAGTCGAATTTCTGCTGGAGATTTCTTTGGACTTTTCCCGTTGGGTTCAAGAGACAGAGTATGGACGTCGAGCAGCAGGATTTCGACTGGAAAGCAGAAGCCGTCCTTCGAACGCTGAGCCAATTAGATGGAAGCGCCACTACGTCAGAGATTCGGGACCACTCAGCAATTGAGGATAACAACGCGATTCTGTATCGAGTGAACGAGAAACTGGAACCCGCCGGCTACGTACAATCGTCTCGCGTCGATACGGAAGGGGCGATTATTCCGCCGAAACAAATCGAACTCACTGCCGAAGGCGAACAACTTGCTGAAAAACTCCCGGAAGAACAGGGGGATCTAACGCTGGAGAATCTCCCTAGCAAGGTCGAACAACTTACTAAACAACTTAACCACGTGCAGTCACGGATTGAGACGCTTGAAGCCCAGAACATAGCGTCAGATAGCTCCTCGGAGGCGACTTCCTCCTCTGATAGGGATGAGATTGCTGACCTTCAGGAGCAACTCGAAAGCCAGCAAGAACAGCTCTCGCAGATAGAACAGCGTCTCGGCGTAATTGAAGAGCAAGCAATGGGTGGGTGGGCGGACGATAAACAGGAGGAGTTTGAGACACTGTGGAACGCGATGCTCGCAATGCGGCAGTTCCTCGAGAACGAAGTCCAACCCAACACGACAGGGACACTTCACGACTATCAGTAGCCGGACGCAGTGCAAGACGTGGTCGATGTACTCCTAGAGGTTGTCTCCGTGCTCTTTTGCAATCTGCTCGTTCTCGCGCTGCTGGAGGTGGCGCATAGTCGTGACACATAGCGAGCAGAAGCCAACCTTTGAGAGGTGGGGATGAGCGACAGCACCGTTCCACACTACGACTTATCAGACCGATGGTGTCGCAGGTGTATCTGATTAATCTACGGGAAGAAGCCACGGGCCACCGCGCCCGTGGCTATTTACCGGAAGCTATGGAGTGCTAACTGGGGTTATCAGGCAGACTGATTGAGTTACCAAAACTCTCGAGCAGAGGACTTATTCTCAGCGTTTCCTGGCTTATCGCCTGCTTCTTGCGAGGTCCCTGCTGGGACGGGATGTAAATCACCCGTCTCGTATATCTGAGGTTCCGTTACAGTCTCGTTGTCGGCATCGGGGAAGACAATGAAGACGAAATCATCCTCGGTTGGCATCTGTTCGAACTCGTTTTCTGGAATAAACGGCTTGTATATTCGTGTCCAGTCGTCCTCCAACTCCTCACGCGACCCATACACGTACTTCTCGCCATTGGTACGAACGATGAACTCGTCGTTGAGTCGTTCGTAGTATGCATCAACCGATTCCATTGACGGACTCGCCACATCAGCAGGACTGGCGAACCGAGCGTGTTCCCTCCCATCGCTATCTTGGAACACAATCTCTTCACCGTCTTCTTCCCAGACACCGCTACCTGCAGTCTGTGGCCGTAGAGGATAGACACTATCGTCGATACTGAGATGCGATCCGGTATTGTAGAACCGCCGATTCCCCTTCGCGTCTGTTTCGTTCACGAAGGTTAGCGACGAGTCGTCAATCCGTGTCTGGTTTCCAGCACGGTAGGTATCGTAGAGGATTTGTTCACCTCGTCGTGCCCAATAGCCGAACTCATCATGATTGCCACTGCCGTCCTTGCACGCAAAGACGCACTTCCGCCCTGAATTGATCGCCTTCCGGAGGTTCGACAGCGTCTGCATTGGCTTTTTGATCGTCGAGGTCTCGGCCTCGATGCTGAGGTTCATTCCATCGCTCACGGTATACACGGCAGGATACTCCTTGCGCAACTGCTGTTCCTTCTCCCGTGACTCGACAAAGGTCTCTGCATCCATCGGGTCAACCGGCAACTCGGCCACTCCGTCAGGTTTGTCTGTCCCATCCTGGGTCGGCAACTCAACGTGGAAGCCGAGTTTGGTGAAGTACTCGAATGCTCGCCGGAGAATCAGGCGATGTTCATCCCGTCCACCACTGGCTGAGGAACCAGTATCGAACAGAGACGACATTCCCTTTGAGGTGAGTCGCACATGGACTTCTCCCTCAGTGCGTTGTAATTCGAGGATATCACCTGCCATCTGTTCGCGGAGGTTCGCTAACTCGCTCGTCGCCATCGATTCCATCCGCGTGTGAAACTCTGCATCTACTTGGTCAACAGAAACCCACCTTCCATCCCCGTCTTCCTTACAGCTTGCAGCAAAGACGGCCTGTGCCATCACCGACTGCAAATCAGTCGAGGACCTCTCCCCGTTTTCACTCTGGTCATCTCTCGGTGTATCGAATCGGAGTGCGTCTTTGATCTCGGTATCGTCAAGCCGGGACTGACCATACGTGACCAAGCTCTGGTCGACAACACGTTCAGCCTCTGCGTCTGAACGGAGCGGTGGATACGGTGCGAACGTCTTGATGCGAACTGGGTCGGACAGCGCATCGTTTTCACCGAGGGTTAATCGCAGCCACGCGTGATAGGATGGTGTCTCATTAAGTTCGCTTCCCGAGAGGTCGCCAAATCGCTTTGCGATCGCCGTCGCGTCACTCGGATTACCAGGACGGAAACTCAATAACGTGTTGCAGTTGCCGAAAATAGCGTTCTGGACGGATTTTGGGAGCTGTGATGGCTGCTGGCAACAGAGCGTGACGCCCATGTTCATCGCACGAGCCTTCGAGAGCATCGCCTCAACGTCGGTTTCCTCGTTTACGACCGCGTCGAACTCGTCCACCACGAGGAAGTACGGATCACGATCACTCTCAGGACGTGCTTTCCGAGCCTTGATTGCTGTCCAGACACGCCGCATCACGGCAGTCGCAATCATGTTCGCAATCGTCGTGCTTTCCGTACCATTCCGGACGACAACGAGTTCCCCCTCTTCGACGGCTTCACTGATGTTTAGCGGTGAGTCACGGTGTGCAATCAGCCGCCGAGTAATCGGGTTCTCAACCCAGGGCTGGAACCGGCCAAGCAACGGTTCAAGCGAACTATCGCTTAGTTCGGCGATCTTCTGAGTGTACTCCTGAATGAACTCAATCCGTTCTTCAGAGACGTGGTCGGCGAACTGCTGGCGGTTGTCCTCCGTCAGCAGCGCGTAGTACATGTCCAGCAATGTATAGTCGTAGCTGGACCGGTGCATCGCCCGAATCATGTTCTGGGCGACACGGTCCATTCGCGCACCCCAGTATCGTTCAGCACGCAACAGCGAGACTAAATCGTCGACGAGCGCCTCGACTGCCGCGTCATACTGGGGATGATTCGGCTCAAGCCCGATATTAAGGAAATTGAACCCCACCTCTCGATTCCTCTCGGACCCTGGCTCAATCCAAACAACGTCGTCTAACCGTTCTGCTGGCAATAACTGGAGTAGCTCACTGGCACCATCTCCTTTTGGATCGATGAAACACCAGCCGTGATCACCGTACGCCCACTGTTGGAGCATGTTCTGCAGGACGGTACTCTTCCCATACCCGGTTGTCCCGAACACCCCGATGTGTTGAGTGAGATTCTCGAACGAAATCCCGGCTTCTTGAACGCCAGCCTTTCCATAGCCAATCCACGTCGCCTGTTCGGGGTTCTCCTGAGCGTGTTCGATCATTCGGCGTGGCCATTCCCCAGCGAACGTCTCCTCCTCATTGGCTACCGTGCCGGTCGCGGTAAGTTCCTTGCCACGCCGAGACGTACTATCGTCTTGCTCGAATGCATACGGCCACGCCTCTACACTCTCGTCTTGATTTGAGTCCGACTGAGCACCCACCGATTCGGCCATCGATGACTCCTCGTCGTCGCTTGTTCCGGCCGACCGATTCAGGAAAGGGAGCGAGAATCTCACGGCGATTCGTCCTCCTGGGCGAACGTTTCTGCGTTCGACGGTAGTTGGTCATATGGCGTCATATCGGTCCAGTCCAATGGGGGAGTCATCAGGGATGCAGCTGGGATATGTGCAACGCCAGCTAATTCATCAACAGTAAGCACCATTTCAGCGTCCATCAACTGGCGAGCGACTGCTGATTCAATAGCGTGTTCGATATCAGACCCACGGTGCTGTGTAATCTGGAAGCCTTGCCCGATCATAGAATCGAAGTACTGTTCGAATACTCGCGCGATCTCCCAGACCCGGTTCGTTGCAGCAAACCGTGATTCAGCACTCACGAGAACACGGATGTCTGTATGGAACGCATCGCTTCCACGCTGGGATTGCACAACTTCTGCCGCCCGACGCTCCGTCTTTGACGGGTCTACCTCGTACGTACTCAACCAGCCTTTCACTTCGGGCGTCCGTAGGTACTCAGCGGCATCAGCGACGTTTCCCCCGAACCAGCCGCCGGTAGTCCAATTCCCCTTAGCGGGTTTGAACACGACTTGGACAAGTGCATCTACTTGACTAGCCGTATCAGGGCCGAGTATCTCCGTGATTAGTGGCCTAAATGGATCTATTTCAAATCCTTCGACGTCATGGCGCCGAATTGGGTAGAACAATTCACGTCCTAGCGACAGCGAAATCGCTGCGATATGCTGGCCGGACTCCAGCACAGGCAGTCGTGGTCTACTACGGGTAACTTCTGCATCCCGGTACTGGCTTGTCAGTTGTCCCTCAACCCGGTCGGCCATGTGTTGTTCACCGGGAACATAGGCACATTCGACGGCACCATCGTTCCCCCAGAGTTCGAACGCATGGGTTTGGCTTTGGTTGCGTTTGAGGAGGTCTGTCTGTACCACATGGAATGCAGGAAGTACCTCACGGCCATCGATAATCTCATTCTCATCGCTCCGTGGCCGTACCCGAATAACCGAACCTGCCGAATCCGCAGTGCCTTGCAGGAACTCAACTTCGTCCTCTGTAGGCACCCATGTCTCGGGGCCACCAGCAAGCCATTGCCGAACACCACCTGCTGTCTCACGCACTTGACTACCAACCTGCCGTACCCGAGGGAAGCGACCAGTCATGATTCACGACCTCCATTCTCGTCCTCAACGCTCTCACGAGCGGAACCCGAGTCGGACGAAGTGCTGTCTTGGCCTTGTCCTTCGGAGTCCTCTATATCGATACCGCCGTCAGTTTCGGCAGGCGATGCTCCCCCAGGGAATGCTTGTCCACTAGGGCTCGTAGACTGATTCAGCTGTTCTTTGAACGCCTTGAGTTCTTCTTGACTTCCGTTAGTGCCGGGCAGGTCTGTGGATGACTGTTCTCGTGGGTTGAAGTCGATAACTTGCTGTTCTTTGTCCATCGCTTGGACTTCGATGCCACGCCATTCTCCGTCGACACCGACCAATGCTTCTGAGAAGCCTGCTTGTTCGCTCCCGGGAACAGCGTCCTGTACGTACCGCATTTGTGCGTAGTTCAGGCCGAACTCCTCAGCCCAGTCCTCGTCCATGCCGTCGAGTCGGTGGAACTGCTTGATTGCACACTGGTCGAGAATCGCCTCTGACTCCGCGTGCTGGAAGAACTCGTCGACAGTCTGGGTTACCAATCGAATGCTGAGGTCGTGATGGCGATGATGGCGGAACACCGTCTCGAGGAATGACAGATTCGACGCGTCCTGCATGATATACCGCGCCTCGTCAATGACGAAGACGACCTCTTTGTCGGTCTCCTTTGCCCGCTCATACACTAGCGAAATTAACAACTGCATGAGGAGACTCGTGCTGCCACCGACACTGCCTTCCTGTTGTCCGAGGTCGAGATAGATTGTCTTCTCGTCTCGGATATCGAATTCGGTGGGTTTGCCGAGGTTCGCATACCGACCGCCTTCCTCGAATGGCCGTAACTGGTCAATCAGCCACTTCGCGTCTTCACGGATCTTCTCGGCCTCTGCGGTCGAACGCACAACAAACGTCTCCGGATCATCGATCATGTCCTGCAGGACATCCATCACGTCGCGGATGGTCGGACTGTCGTTGCTATGTGTCCCGATATCCTCTGTGATGCCATTCCGTTCGTAGGCGTTCTCGAGTGCGACTTCCAATGTCGTCCGGCGATCACCCAACTCGACACCGCGCAACGCGAAATAGTTGGTCAAGAAACTCATCGCGTCATCGAGTTTCTCTTTGAACGGACTGGCGTCTTCACCCATTGACCGCTGAACCCGATCAGACGTCGGCTTGATTTCCAACGGATTGAGCCCCAGCGTCCCACCGATGGTAATTCGTTCAGCGCCGAGTGCCTCTGAGACACCAGTCCAATTATTCAATGGTTCAAGAACAATTCCGATGCGATCTTGACTCTGTTCAATCGACCGGATGAAGTTTTGTTTCGCGCCAAAGGACTTGCCAGACCCTGGATCGCCGACTGTGAACATCGCGTAGCCGTTCTCGCGAGCGAATGGGTCGATGACGACCGGACTTCGAGTATCCTTGTGAATTCCAAATTCGACGCCACCCTCTTCGATGATATTCGGAGTGTTCGGTGATGCGAGCAACGCACCGACTGCACCCCCGAGTGCGATCGATTCACGCCCGAACACATTCGGGCCAATTGGTGCCGCCGACTGTAGCGCAAGATCTTGCTTACAGATGGCCGTCTTTGGTGTGAGGTTTGCTGGATCGTCGCGAAGTGCTCGGCGGACCTTACGGGCAGACTCCCTCAACTCAGCTTTCGTGTCCGCTCGAACCGTGACAAACATCCCCTGGTCGAACACGTTCTGCCCGCCTTCGACGGCTTTGTACGTCGCAGATACTTCGTCCGCCCGCTCCTGTAGATAGGCACCTCGGACGCTTTGTTCAAGGTCAGCGTCAACTTGCAGATCGTCAGCAGCATCCTGTAGTTCACGTCGAGCCTTCTGGCGGTTCTTCGGGTTAAGATGAACTGTTAAGTCGAACTCGACGTCAGTCATCTCGAAGAGGTCGCTTAGATACCCATCACTTGGATAGTCCGGATAGTCGACGATAGACATCGTTGTAGTCCATTGTTCGCCGACCAGAGCACTCCGGGTTTCCCACTTGATAGCTGTTGGAGCAACTGTATTTTGCTGTAACTCTCCGAGGTCATCCGGCACTGGTTGCTCACGGCCACGTTCCTCTTGGGCGGGTTCGTCGATGAATCTGGAGAAGTTAACCTGGTGTTCGCTATCGACAGTGGAACTGTACCAATTCCAGGCTTTTTTGAGACCGATGCTTACCGCGAGTACACCCGGTCCGTACAGCATCAAGCCCGCTGGCGAAACAACACGTGGCAGCGCTCGGGATAGCTCTGCCACTATCGAGAGGCCTACAACCAGGATAGTGAACCCAACACTCATTCTACATCACCTCCGCGTTGGGAGTGTCCTACTGCATGTTGCTGTCGGACAACCTCCTGGTTATCTCCGTAGTCGTGCTCCTCACCATTCCAGAAGTCCATCATCAGAACAAACAGTTCGACTGTACTGAGTCGACGAGCCGACCACCCCGGAATATTCTGAATAAGTTCACTCCGGACAGTCATCACTCGGTCGTCCAACTTCTCGAACATCTTCGCTCGGAATTCCGTCTCTGAAAGGGATTCACGTCTGGTGACGAACGGATTGAATAGAAATCCGATTACGGGAAGGGTGGTCAGTTTTTCCGCTGGCGTGTGCTCGTCAGTATATCGATTGAACACCTCGAGTCGATTGACCTCAACGCCGATGAAATACCGGACCTGTTGGGTCCCGCGATCGCGCATCTCCGCTGGCCGTTTTGCCCGGTATTCCTCTAACAACTCAGTGAATACTGGGTTTTGCTGTACGTCCTCGTCGGTAAGTCGGTCATCAATTTGACCTACCAATTTCTCTACTGGAAATGAATGGGTGGTAGCGTGGAATTTCAGTTTGAAATCTAGTTCCTTGTTTGCGAACTCTTGGGCTGTCTCCTGTACGTGCGCCCAATTATCAGACATCGAAAAATCCATGTTTGCAGGCTCGATCTCGACGAATGCCTCCATCGCACCGTCGGGCCGCTGGATTGCACCTACGCCAGACCACGCCCGCTTGATATTCGTCAAATCCTGTGTTCGTTCATCAGGCTGGAACGCTGTAGAACTACGAATCCGGTTCTGCCGTTCAGCCTCCTGATACTGTGAAGACTCAACGCCAGACACTCCGTTGTCTGTTACTTGGGGGCGTTTCAGGTATCGGCAGGCATCTTTCAGCCATCCCCATGCCGTGAGGTGAGTTGGCGTTGTGTATACAATCCCAACACCAACACCGAGGCCCACTGCAACGAGTGGAAGGACAAACGAGTTAAGTCCGAGAAATCCAGCTATCAGTAATCCTCCAATTGGAAATCCGATGAGGACGCCAATATCGCCCTCCTCAATATTGAGGAAGGGAATCCGATTCTCCTCGCCAAACTGGTCCATAATCCGTCGTGAAGCAGATTCTCTATCGATTGTCATCTTAATAGTATCCTGGATCGTTCTCCGTGCGTCGATACTTCGGGGCGCCATGGTCCTGTTCACCATCGCTAGATTCAGTTTCAAACCGCGACTGTACTCGTGAGAAACCAACCTGGCGTGCCGCTGCTTTCGGGCCATGGTGGGCAGCCGTCCGGGCGACTGCCGGGCCAGCAGCATACGCTCCCGCCACAACTGTTCCTGCAGTCAACGCAGCCCCAGATGTAGTCTGCATGATTTTGGCAGCAGCTGGGTTCGCATATTTGAACAGTCGCCACGTGATGAACAACGCTAACAGTGGCAACGATACTGCAACGAGATACTGCAGAAAGGCACTGCCCGGCGCCAGCGCCGATTCACCGGTATAGAGCAAATCGTATCCCTTAAACAGTATTGCTGCTGGAAGCGGCATCACTGCCAACGGTACAAATCTCTTGCAGACTGCTTTGGCGATATCCGAGACAACTGGGAGATTCCCGAACGCGATTGCAACGCCAAGTGGCATCCCGTACATGTAGATGTAGAGGAGAACACGGCGAATGTAGAAGAGGGCCTCAAGCAGCCACATACTGAGCCCACCGAGTGTGGACATTGCGAGTGTCAACCCGGGGTTCTCAAGGCTAGCTTGGAGAAATATCTGCATTGCATCAACCAGCCCCCCAAACTGTGGCATCAACGCAAGCGTGACTCCATCAATCAAGTATAAACACAACGTTCCGACCCAATACCACGTGACAATTAGGAACGCGCCAGTCCAGGCATTCTTCCGTGTTTTCCGTGCCTGATACCCACTACTGAAATTGAAGATACGGAGTGTATGGCGGCCCTGCACGCAGATTAGCAGGAGGGACAACGCAAACAGCATAATCTCACCACCAACAAGACTGTGATAGATTTGAACCCAAGGCTGATTCTCTGGCATACCGAACACCACATTCCCGTTTTCAGGATGCGGTGTCGGTGTCCCAAACATTGCTTCAGTAAAGGCAGCGTATCCGTCTCGGAGCCCAGCTTCAAACCAGCCGATAACCTCGTTGATGATATCTCTGAACCACTTCTTCCCAGCATCAACAATTGGTATGTCAGGCATTTCTCAGCGTCCTCCCGTATCGTTGAACGTGAATAGTGAACCGAGTTGCAATCCGAGATATATCGCTACCAGAAACGGCGTGAACTGCCAGCCAACCTCAACCAGCAACGCGAGCCATCCATCGAACGAGAGCAACGGGTGATACTGAACTGTCGCACGATCGCCGACGTAGGCTGGATCCTGACTCAACCACGACTCTGGATGATACTGTGCCGTATACGACCCATATTCGGTAACGGTCGTAATCGCTACGCCAGAGTGATTCGTCCGAACACGCTCACCAGCAACGCTAATATAGCCATTGCGCTCGTTATCGACGATAGCTGCCCTCCGTGAATCGCTATCAAGTCCAATCGGTTCGCCAGTCTTCTCATCTCGTAGCTCAATTCGTACAGTCGCCTGTGAACCGTTCGTTGCTAAAACAGTCATTGTGAGATTGCTTCGCCGGATCTGTCGCTTCGATTCCGTATCCGGCTCCCTAATCGTCGAATTCACTCCGCGAACGATACCTCGGACTGTGACATTATGATTCTCGATTGTGTGGTGGCGAACTGCTACTCCGTGTGAAGGGGTATACGGCTGATCGACAACACCGACATGGACGTTCTCGCCGATTGTTTCCGCTGGTGATGGCCGTTCGCTGCCCCAGACAGTGGAGATATCTGGACCGGTCCGAACGGGTCTCGCCTGCGGACCAAGAACAGACGGGAACGCGTGTACGTAGACCGGAATTGCGTCCGATTCCACGACGTCTGTTCCGTGTTCAGTCGATTGAATGAGTGACTCCCATCGAGTATCTCTTGCCGTGTAGAATCGCCACACGCCTCGAACGTTCGCTGTCCCATCCGACGATAACTGATATGACTGCCAAGGGCGGTTCTGGTAGATTGCGACACCGACATCCCCATTCGGGTACGTGGAATGGCTGGCAAACACTTGCAGGTCATAGACGTTGACTGGGACACTATCCGAGACAACAACTGTATCAGTCACAGACTCTCGGAGACCAGTTTGGGTTCCAGACGGAGGTCGCTGGAACGTCACTTCGATTTCTGCCTCAATCGTCACCGTCGATGTTGAACTCTCGAGCCCAGCATAGTCGAAGGCCGGCATTTGCGTGCCGTCTGTTCGAGCTATGACCTCCCCGTCCTGTTTAAGACGGACCTCAGTCACCTGATCGTCTATCTTCGTCCAGTTCTGACCAGCAGGTTCAGAAACACGATAGTCCACAACTCCCAGTACACGACCATCTGGAGCGATATAGAGGGGTGTTTCTCCAGATTGGAGATGCCCTCGTGTAGAGGGCTGCACCACGAAGATGGTGCTGTGGGCATCTTTGATCAGCGTAGAGTTCGTGAGGTCGGCATATCCGGGATGAACAGAGGTGTTGTCTCCTCCCGGTTCGAAGTCTCTGTAGTCGTTCCGTGTCCAAGTTCCAGCAGTCGAAGGCGGCCGTTTGTACGTGATATCGGTGTGCGCTGCAAGCTGCTGTATAGCTGTTTTATCCGTGGCGTTGACGCCGGTGTTTCCGTTGTCCGTATCTCGCGACCAAAGGGCTGCAGATTCGTTCTCAGAGAGCCCGTTGTCCTCGGGTTCTAACGGCGGGCGTACTGCAATTCCCCCACCGACGAGTAGACCCACGATCAAGAGTACAACCGCTAAACCCGATAGAGGGTGACGCATACTATGTTGTTCTCTATTGGTCGTCTACCAGGGGCTGAGGTTGACACAGTCGGCAAGTGGAAGTCCCATTAACGGGCCAGCGACACTGTAGAGCGGTCCGAGGACGATGAGAATGACTCCGGATTTGAGTGCACTGCGTTTGTGCTGTTTCAGTCCCTTCTTTTGGTCTGGGTTTGGCATAAACATCTCACCGAGGGAGTCCGCCTGCCAGATAACGACAAGACCCATGATACCGAGTCCAGTCGTGATTTGGAAGAATCCCTCAATCATCCCAGGGAGTTTCTCAGATTGACAGATTGCGCTTTGCTCGCTACTCTGCTGAGCGAGCGCCGGATCAACGAGTAATATACTCACTAGGACAACTGCTAACCCAGCACCTCGACTAGCGCGTTGCCAATCTAATTGGTGGACTGTTTTACGTAGAGTACGATACTGTGTCTGGATTCTCGAAGTGAGAGCACTAACTGTGAACATCTTCTGTAAGCGTTGTTTTGCAGATTTGTTTCGTGTTGGTTGCTCGTATTGTGTCGAAATACAGGTCCAAGACTACCAGATTCCTCTACAAAGCTGTCTACCATTGAGTCGTTCAGACTCTCTTTCATGGGCTCTACTTTGTGGAGGGCCGATGGAGGGACCTGCACGCACCTCACCAACGCCAGAGCCATCAAATAAATCTATTCAATCACATTGAAAAACATTTCAAGAGCTAACATCTTGGTTGCAAAACTATGATTGAGACCAGTTAAACCAACAAAAAGAGTGAGCATGAAGTGGCAAGCCAGCCATTCTATCTCATAGAGGAAAATACAGGCGGGACAGGCCGAATACCTCGGGACTTGACCCCGAGGTGGCTCAACGAAGATTAGCAGTCAAACGGTGAATAAGTTGAACTAGAGTAACTTGGTTCAGATACCCAGACTCTAATTCAAAATACTAAGATGCTTTTTTAGTCGTCGCTTGCCACTTCAGTTGGGGTGTCGGTGGACGTCCAAACCGTTTTTGCGCGGTCGATTCGGTCGTTCCAGTCGGCAACGAGTGTCGTGACTGCGAGGTCGCCGGTCACGTTGTTCATGGTACGGAGTCGGTCGAGGATGGGGTCAACGCCTGCTACCATACCGACGACCTCGAGCGGTAGTCCAAGTTGGGTGAGGACGAGCGTTAGCATGATCAGTCCGCTTCCCGGAACACCGGCAGTGCCGACACTTGCGAGGAGCGCAGTCACGATGACGGTCACCTGTTCTCCGAGCGTGAGCGTCTGCCCGACGAGGTTGGCCGCGAATATCGCGGCAACGCCTTGGTACATCGCGGTCCCGTCCATGTTGATCGTCGCTCCGAGCGGGAGTGAGAAGCTGTACACTTCCTCGTCAACCCCGAAGTTCTCCTCGGCGTCGTTCATCGTGACCGGCAGCGTTCCGCTGCTAGAGCGGATGCTCAGTGCCGTTATCATCGCTTCTTTGGCCCCTTTCAGGAAGTCGATTGGGGATTCACGGAGGAGTCCCCACTGGATGACGAGAAGGTAGGTGAAGCCGATGTGGAGGCCGACCGCGAGCGCAACCGCACCGATGAGTTTTGCGAACGGCACGATCGCGTCGACGCCTGCCTCCCCGAACGTCGCCGCCATCAATGCGAACACGCCAATCACGCCGTACTCCATTACGCCCCAGACGATTTTGAACATCGCCTCTGCACCGGTTTCGGCGATTTCAAACATTGTCTGGACCCCTTCGTGGATAGTCGTCCCAGGCTCGTACTCGTCTTGCAACAGAGCCAGCGAAAGTCCGAATGCGATGGTGAAGAAAATCGTCGGAAGTACGTTCCCCTCAGCCATCGCCCCGACCGGATTCGTCGGGACGATGTTCATGAAGACCTCAAGCATGTCCGGTGCTTGCTTGGTCTGAACGCTGGTGTCGGCTAACTCGAGACCGATACCAGGGTTGATTAGATTCCCGACGAGTAGCCCGATGGAGATGGCTACTGCGGTTGTAGCAAGATAAAGCAGTATTACTTGGCCACCGATTTTCCCGATACTCGACGGAGAGAGCCGTCGGGCGCCCATGAGCAGGGTAAAGAAGACGATGGGGATGATGATCATCTTGAGAAGACGAACGAAGAGCGTACCGAGAGGCTCAAGCCGTGTCGCTGGTTCTCCGATTGCAAGTCCCAGAAGCGATCCAAGGACAAAAGCAATCCCGATGCGATAGATTATCGCTACTGAGCGATATCGATTCCATAGTTGGCGCGTAGCACTCGCCATGAGATGCCATTCCAAATCGCGAGCTATAAATATAACGCTACAACATAATTCTTTGATTAATTATTACGTTTAATAATTGCCAGGGGTGACTGACCATTTCCTATCCTGAAAACAAAATAGCAGCCTCAGTCGTCCGAAGTTGCTCGTCCGTATGTCAATATCCCTCATGTGTGAAGCTATGGAATTCTTCGCGTTGGAGTGTTGGCTATGTCGCACCGACGGAGACGAGTTCCCCCTTGTGGGTACTCCAGTCTGTGCGCTTCTCGTTGGTGTCTGTCTGCCGTAGCGGAGCGGTGCGGTAGGCCGCCGTTCGTATTTGAGACGTACTGACCGTACCCTAGACCCTACCTCGAGATCTGTACCAGCCTACTGTTCAAGAAACGTCCGCGAGGTACCGAGATCGGTGTGCTTCTTGTGCTTACAGACACACTGGAACAGGTTGCCATTCTGACCTGTATTCCCACTCGCCGTACACTGGATACGCGTGCGTTTTCCACACTTCTAACTGCACCTCAAGGGTGATGTCGTACTCCTCGGCTGTATGGGCGAGGCAGTCAATAAACGAGCGAAAAGTAAAAAGTATGTTATGAACAAGTAGCTATTTGACCCAATAATCTGTAGACGTATTTCATATGTAAATAAACCAATAGTAGCCTGGTTACTGCATCGACTTACCTATTATATAATGGAGAGCCACATACGATCAGAGGGGAAGAAATGCCATATGTGGCTGTTCAGGACGACAATTAGCGCAACGGGACGGTTGTCTTGTCCTCAAGTGACCGTGGGATAGTAATGTGAATTAATTGTGTTGTCCCAGATTGGAGAGTTATTTTGAGCTTTACGGCTGTGTTGGGGGTAAGTGGGCTGGTGGTAATGACGACACCAAAGCGGTCTGCAGACTGGGCCAGGACTGGGACCGTCGTCTTAGGGTCACGCAATGGTTCCACTCCGAATGTAGCCGCTTCGGTCGGGGAGCCGTTGGTATACGTGAGCGTGTACGTCTCGTTTGGCTGAGAGATGCGTACGATAGCCTCACTAAGATCAACCGCATCTGAAGTTGAACCCCGCTTGGTAACTATCTCAATCGAATTAACGGTAGCAGTACCTGAGCTATCGTTGACAATCCCGGTCACAGCGACTACAGAGACGCGGTTTGTCATCTGTTGGTTGACGTCATCGCTGGTGTCACCGGACTGTGTTTCGAGAACTCCTGTTATTTGAACTAGAACACCAACAGTCGTTGCAGCGACAAGTAATGCTGCAATAAAGAGAACGAGAGTCCCAATCCCGACCTGGCCTCGTGCAGTCGAACTAGAGGATCCGATAACCTCAAAGAACGTACGACACCGTAGAATAAATGTCCTAAATGACATTTAAGAACCAGACTCAGAGAGATTGAGGTTCATTTGTTGGAGTTACACCGATTTGGATAACCGTAGACTAGTCTTTGACCGATGACCGTCGCGTCGTCATAAAGCCCATATTCGTAGTCCAATCGGAAGGTCAAGTATCGTTGATTCCTCCCGATTGCGCGGATAGCTCCGGTATTTGATTCCGATGGACGTTGTATTAATAAGTGAGCTGCTCGCCAATTTCCCACGCATAGGCGTATAATCAAACTACGTGAACGTGAAACTATTGGTTCATTCCGTCATCCGCCAGCGTTACCGATTGCACTCCCGTCAAAATTGTAGTCTCTCATATTAGTCCTATCTATGTCGTCTAACAAGCAGTATAACAGTAAGGATAGCAAGCAGCGTACTTCGGAACGTAAATCCAGGCACAGGACTGCTAGATTGTTCGGTCTGCTGTGTTATTGGCTGTTGAGTTAGTGCCTTCCGAGTTGTTTCCGAAGCTGAGTGTGATTTGGTGGTTTGGGTGGTTGTCAGAGTAGTCGTAGTGGTTGTCGACGTTGATTCCGTAGTTGATGCTGTCGTCGTGGGGGTTGTCGACGTGATAACGGCCGGGACCGTTTTGTTATATGCTGGAACTGAAACTGATAGGTTTCCCCCGGGTGATGCTTCGCTAAGATCGAAATCGACGCTAAAATCGCCCGATTGAGTGACAATGACGGTTTTGCTCTTTGAGAAGCTTGAGTGATCACCGTCGTAGTTTGCTTGCACTTCGAATTGTGATCCGGGCTCTAGTTTAGCCTCGCCGGTAATAGTTGCGTCCTCACTAAGTTTAATTTTCTCACCAGTATGATTAATCCGCACCTCCCATGCCCGCACGGCCTGATACGACTTGTCTTGATCGGGGAGTGTAATTATAAATGTATCGCCACGCGTGACGTCACTAAAGTCAAAAGACGTCTTGAACGTCTGGTTCGACTGAACCGTCGCTTCTTTTGGCTTGATGAAAGGCGGAACTCCATTGTATTTCGCGGTTATATTGATTGTCTCGCCTGGTAAGAACGTCGTTGACCCACGAATGGTTTCGGTGGAGTTAACAATAATAGGTGTTTTTGAGCGTTGAAGACCTACCTGTGGTTTGACTACAGTGAAATTTGTTATAACTGACTCCGGACGATCAACGAAGGGAGTGTCACCAATCACCGTCACATTAACGCGATAGGTAGAGTTAGCGTTAATTCCGTGCCGGCCAGTATTCACGAAGAAATACAAAGCATCGTCCTTTGGAACGCTTACGAACTTCTCAATGTCGGTTCCACTAAACGTAGTGGGCTCAGTATTCATATCCGGGTTCTGCTCAACGAACGAAGCTGAGAACTTATCTGTCGCATTGCCAGATGCTCGAAGGAATCCTTCGCTGAACTTCGACGTGTTAACGCGGAACGCGACCCATCTACCCTTCGGAACCACCGTCTCGTTCTCCGGCGAGATGGGAATTGCATTCGAGAGCTCACTCGGGTGCTGGACCTCGTCGATTCCAGCAGCAGGAGAGGCCCACCGTTCAATATCACCGGTGAACCCAGTCTCACCACGGGGTTCAATAATGAACTTCCCGCGGGCGACCTCACGCCCATCTATTGTAATATTCATATCATATGTCGCTGGTACGAGAGGTTGGGCTAGTTCCTCTCTCCCTTTTATATCCAAGGTGCTACTACCACTCACGATTTCCTCGACATCTGTCTCGTATGTATTGAGAGTTACCTCGGTTGAGCCGCTGATATTCATCTGGACCCAAAAACCCATCTCGGGGCCCCCGAGATTTAGAGTTGCTTGTGAGCCCGTAGAGGCGGAGATATTGATTGTATTCCCTCGTGTACCACGGACGACAGTCTGTGAAAAACTACTACTCTCGGCGTTGAGAGCCACCTCATTGGTCGTTTCTAGAGAAGAGACAGCCAGAACGGACGGTGATATCGTCGCAGAAATCACGAATAGAATGACAGTAAATATGAAAGTCCGTGAGTTGGTTGGTAAGTTCATTTCTAACTATGTGTGGTTGGAAAGTGGAGATACATAAAACTGAGTATAACTATATTTTCCAACCCTTTTCTGAACCCCTGAAGGGTAGAGACGTTGTATGCAAATTCCATGCTTTTTGTGCAATGGTTCATAGTCCTAATTCGTGAATTGATGATATCCGAGCCCCACGATCCCGGCAATTGAGAGGACGAGGGCTACAAGTGCGACTTCAGTACGGTCGATGGGACCACCAAGTCGCGTAGGCGGGTCTGTCCGGACTTCGATGGTTGCTATCTCCGAAGTATCGAACCGTTTATCTGTATCTGCTTCTGTGACCAATACCCGAAAGCCGTGCGTCCCCGGACTCGACCCATTTAGTGTCTGGGTGATTGTTTTGTTCTCGCCGGGTAGGAGTGTGTGCTCTCCGATTGGGAAGACGCCGGTCGTGTTGTTCGGTCCGGCTGTATTGAGTGTGACTAAAACCGTCGCCGGTTCGGAACCGGAGTTCTCAACCGTAACCAAGAGTTTCGCCTGCTCACCAGTAAGAAGCGTATTTTTCGTGACGGAAAAACCCTTAACGCAGACTTTCGCACTGTCGACGGTGCTACACGAGTCGTTAGCAGTAATCGCGGTTCCGGGGGCGACAAGAGTCGTAATACAGAGTAGAACGACGGCAATTGCATGCGAGACGTCCATACGAACTCTATCAGAATTGCCAGTACTAAAACTTATCCTTTCAGCATGTTATACTCACCCTATAATAATATATGAAAAACAAAATAAACAGCGTCGAAAGAGAGGAAAGCTGTCTACAGGTTGACCGCTTCCTTGTTCGCCAGCGAGTCCGGCACACGGAGCTGGACAACCTTCGTCGCGCCAGCCTGTGTCGTGATTTTCACTGTTGCCGTTGCACCTGCATCCAGCGTCCCGGGGTCGATAATGATTTTAAATCGATCGCCCGAGGAAAGGACAGGTTCCGTTCCGTCTTCGTCTTGAACTGCCTCAATGGTGAACTTACTATCTTCTTCTGGAGCATTACTACTGTACGTGAGACTATGACTTCCATCCGGGGCAGTCATCGAAATGACCGTCCCGCTAAGATCAATGTCTTCAGCACCTGCACCACGCATGACGAGTAGTTCAAGATTGTCGACCTTTCCGGAGGTTCCAGCGGTTTCAGCATCAACCAGGCCAAGAGTCTCCGTAGCGAACGTGTTACCGGATCCAATCTGGACTTCAGTACCGCCGTTCTTCAGAACGACATCTTCGTCAAACTGTAGGGCGTCAGTACCGCCTAAATCAACTTCGACAGAGTTCCCGTCAGGACCTGTAACCCGGTATGTGTTGTCGGTAAGATCACTGTCGTCATTGAGGACTTCGACAGTAAGCGTAGCTGACTCACCGTCAGTATCGACGGTAAAGGTATCACCATTACCGTCTTGGACCGTCACCGACGACACCTGAGTTTCAAGTGTAACATCGCCCTCGTCAAGGACCCCGATTGTGCTGGTCCCGTCTCCGAGAGTGAGTTCGGACGTCTTCTCTTCCACAGTCTCGGTGTCAAGAGTCGAAGCGAGATGGACCGTCACATCAGTACCCTGCCCATCAGGAATGGCGAGATCGAACCCATCGGTGCCAGCGGTAAGAGCTTCGCCACCATCTAGATCCACGGTGATAGTGGTTGATCCATCGGACACCGTATATGCGGATTCATTAATGGGGGTGAAGGTAAGGTCCTTAGATTCGCCGTCAGTAAAGGTGAATTGATTACCATTACCGTCACCGAGAGTGTTGTCCGACGAGTCAGCAGTCGTGTCAGTAACTGTAATGACCGTCTCGTCCAAGAAGTCCTCCGTGGTACCGCCACTTGAACCTTGGAAGGTAGCCAACAGGTGGGTCTCCTTTGTACTAGTCAGTCCACTTGTCACCTGTCCGGTCTTACTCACCACTTGCAGTTGGTTAGTGACCTGTGAACTTGCTTCTTCGCCAGTCTGTTGGGATTTGGACTGGAGGAATCCTGCCGTGTTGATGAGGACGCCCGCGGCGATAGCTGCCACGAGAACCATAGCGATGAACACGATCAGGGTGCCGATACCCACTTGACCGCGGTCCCAGGTGTCTGGGATGCGGTCGCCGATCCGCTTGAACGGTTTTTTGAGTGTTTGCCGTATCATTGTTCTCACAAGCATCCCCGTCGGATGCTTGACTATCTCGCCCTTCAGACAGGAGGATTAAATAACCATCGGGCTAATATCAGACATGATAATCCGAACCCTTGATCATTTTATATATTATAGAAGTAGCGCTAAAATAGGGGTTCTGGAGCCATTACGACCATCAATCCCGACATGATCTGTTTTGGGTTTAGTAGTCTAATATGTTATAAGATGGCGGCTACTGATGGTTCTGAATAATGTTGGTAGCGGCTGGTACTTCCGCCATTCCGGATTCCACACCTGTTTCGCTGAAATAGTAGAATACGGAGATGAGAGATTAAAGTCGAACTGCTGGTAGCAGTCCTGTTCTGCTGCTGGTTTTTGTGACTGTACTGTAATCAAGTATTCTGTTTGTGGTAACTGTCGCCGCGCGTGTGGCCGCGATCGAGAGTTCGATACGTCAATTTTCGGTTCTAGTTTAGACTGAAGCCAGGAGTACGTCTGTGGATTTAGGTGGTCCAGGCTCCCTGGTGGTCGTGTTCTAATCCCTCCGTCGGGAATTGACATCATACTCATCAGACCAAATTCTGTTATTTCCTCTTCAGCGTCAGGATTCAAGACCCGGGTTTGCGGAACGAAAGTTGTTGTGAGGTAGGTCTCGGCAATTGGAACTGATACCGACTGGCGGTCATCCTTGTGACCGGGAAGCAAAATACTTCCAGAAAAGGACTGATTGAGTTCTGATTGAGATGTTGGCTGTAGCATCACTTTCATTTCAAGTTGGCCAACCACTGGTTCATACTCAATTTGCAAACAATGTTTCAACACTGGTCGGACGAAGGCCTGCTTTGTTTCGTCTGGAAGTCGTGTCTGGGGCAATCGCTGGGGAACGACAGACCGTGTGAGTTTGATTGCGACGGAATCCCTAAGGGGGCGACCGTCTTCATTCGCGGCTTTCGAGAGAGGCGAGTTCCTTGTCTTTCTGCGCCTCTTCTTCGTCTGAGACTCCGCGCTGTCTGCGAATACGAATAGCACGATGAGCGTAATTGCGTACCCTCCAGCGAACCCGAGAGAATGCACTATAATGTTGGGAACGACACCTGCAGCAACGTTCGGTCGGGGGAACAAGAGTATGGTTAGCCCGGTAAGTGCAACCCAACTCCCGGCGATGAGACCGAGTGAACTGCCGTGACTCCGAAGCCAATTCCTTACCCCTAATGTCCGTCTATGGCTTCGGCTAGCCAAGTCGACGAGAAGCACAATACCGCCAAGCGCGATACTGGATCCAAGTAAGGATTTCACCCAAAGGAGCCCTGAAAGACCATGATACTCGAAGAGAGCTCCCAACAGGGACAGCACAACAATGACCGTCCCGATCAGCATTGACTGGACGCCATAGCGGTGTGCGAAGAATCCGGTCAAAAAACCGAACAGGAGGCCGGTGAACCCACCGACAACCCCGGAAAAGCCAAGTGAACTGCTCGCCGAAATTGTGGGCACGAAATACTTGAAGCCCAAATCGGTGGCGATCGCCAGCGGGATTGGAAAGGCGAATAGGACTACTACCACACAGAACCAAAAGCGCCGCCGGTCGCCCTGTGACACGGCCAGAAGCCATGCTGGGACAATGGCTATTATGTACCCGACGAGGTTT
The DNA here is from genome assembly GCA_005239435.1 of Halorussus salinisoli. Taxonomy (GTDB): domain Archaea; phylum Halobacteriota; class Halobacteria; order Halobacteriales; family Haladaptataceae; genus Halorussus; species Halorussus salinisoli. The sequence goes on from SZNP01000001.1 coordinate 662,516, forward strand.
CCAAGAAGATGTGATGTCGTTCGATGAACAAAGGCGGACGTCCACATTGTTACGATAGAGGGGTGAGAGTGGTCTAGGATGTAGTTCGCACGTACGTGCGCGGGAATACCGAAATGAATCCCGGCTAAAGCGCCAGCAATACAGAGAAGACCAAAGAGATCACCGAGAAGTACAGATACCGAGCTACCACGGGGAGTCCGAAATTGCATCGTTGGTCGTTAGAATGAGCCTTAGGTTGCACCTATTTAGAATTTGGTTTCGTGGACAGGTCGGAGGTCTGAAACACGAGAAACTCCATTGACGTGCGTTGAGAGGCATAGATTTTAATGATTCGCCCACCAGTCAGATGGTAGATGCCGCACCTGTCGGAGGAAGAACTGAGAGAGGAACTTCGATTGCTTGCGTGGCGGCTCCAGCGGATTCCGCGAACAAAGGACATGCAGACTATTGGCCGGTATTCGGCAGAAACATACCTTGACCGGTTTGGTGATTGGGGAACAGCACTTGAAGCTGCAGGGGTTGCCGACCGTCGAGAACCTAACCTCTCGCGGCCACGTCTCCAACGCCATCTACAAGAGTTAGGCGACCGTCTTGGACGGACGCCAACTCGCACCGACCTTCGGGAGGAGGGCGACCTCTCTTCGTGGGTCTACATAGATAATTTCAAATCCTGGCGCGCAGTGCTTGAACGAGCGGGCTTCGATATTGTTCCGCGAACATCGCCCGCTGAAGCCACAGTAACACACAACCAACTTCGAACAATCCTCGCTGAGATTGCCGATGAAATTGGCCGTACACCGTCACAGGACGAACTCGATAGATATGGTGACTATGCAAGCGATATTTATTGCGCAGCGTTTGGTTCATGGGATGATGCTCTTCAACTCGCAGGCCTTACAGAGCACTCTCTCCACGGTGCCCCGACGTACTCAACCAGCGAGCTACTCAATCACCTCCGCGATCTAGCGACTCGTCTCGGGGAGACACCGACTGCCCGCGAAATGAACACCAACGGCGAACATGCAGTAGATACGTATCGCCATCGATTTGGAAGTTGGAATAATGCGTTGCAGAAAGCAGGGTTCACATCGACGACATCAGCGTCGCTACCACCGGCAGATGATTTGCTCACTGAAATCCGACGGCTCAAAACGGAGTTTGGTCAACCGCCAACTCCCGCAAAGATGCGCCAGCAGGGAAAATATACCCCGGAGTTGTATCTCAGTCGGTTCGATTCGTGGAACCGAGCTGTCGAGGAGGCGGGATACAATCCAGCTCACGCGTGGAATCGATAGTGGATTAGAATCCCGGAACTGCGTTCCCTACTGAGCTACAGATCTGTTGTGCCCGCTGCGTTACCTCTTCAGGAAGTGGTCTTGCCGTCTTCATGGATAAAATGAAGTACCTTCGGGGGTGAGTCTCAGTTAATCAAATGGCGTTTGTCGCTGGAAGGCATCTATCAACCGGTCATCTCAAGCTAGAATTTGCGATACCCGGGCGTCCACCACTTAAAATCACATTTCCAGGCGATGGTTCGAGTTTGGAGGAAACAATGGATAATGAAATTATGAATACTACTGGAGTAGAGTACTGATGGACAGAGACAACTTATTCCGGATTGCCAAGTGGGAAGTAACACGGAATAGTGGGCAATTCGATCGGCGGACGCTGGCGGTTGGTGGAGTTCTCCTCTTACTGTTAGCCATTTTATTGCCAATGGTTGCAGGGCAAGGAGTCACAGTTGATGAGGGGATTTATCGAGTCGGTGTATCAGAAGACAGCCCATACTATGAGGTGGCCTCACAGGACTCAACGTTTGTTGTTGTGGAACCGAGTGCACAGAAACTCCAAGCGGACGCTATTGACATCCTTATCATATCGGAAAAACAGGTGGTGGTCAGCGACACACCAAAAGGAAGGGCTGCACTGTCCGAGTTCCGGGATGCAGTTAAACAGTATAACAACCGGCAGATGAGAAATGAGTCGGATCAGGCCGCAGCATTCCCAGTGAAGGTGTCCCTCGAGTATGTTGAGCAGAATCCTCAAACCCAGACTGCAGAATCTCCTGAAGCTGACGGAGGGACACAGAGACCGGAGACCACTGCTAACCAGCGGACTGCACGGGAAGACGAATCAGAGACGCAAGGTCAGACGACGCAACTAGGGAAGAGTGACTCTGCAGAACGGACCACCGAAACGCCAGATGATGCAGCATCGAATCAAGATAGCGATAGCTCTTCAGTCCAACCGTCGAATGGTTCATTGCCTGCCTCAGGTGATAGCGGCGGCGCTTCATTGTTTACCGATAATGGCGAGCAAGGAACGCCCTCGGGCATTACACCACCATTCCCGTTCGAATCCCTAGTGTTGGCGTTCGCATTCATTCTCCCGATGAACTTCGTGATTCAAGCGTATGCCAGCAGCATCATGGACGAACGCATCAATAACCGGGGCGAACTACTCTTAGTGTCGCCTGCCTCCCCGGGTGACATCATCGCTGGCAAGACACTGCCGTATTTCTTCGGTATGATTATCATTGCAACGGTCACTGCCATTACAATCCTCTTAGTAACGCCTGCCGGAGCAGATGGATTCGTTACGGGTACGATTGCAGTCCTCATAGCAGTCTTGGCGGTAATCCCTATCGCACTCTTATATCTAGCGAGCGCATTCGTGAGCGCGATGTTTGCCCGGTCATTCAAAGAACTGACATTCGTTACCATCTCCCTGTCAGTCTTCTTGACCGCCTATGCATTCATTCCCGCCATCTTCACGAATATCCACCCGATTGCAGCAATTTCGCCCTTGACGCTAGTCGTGCATACCCTCCGGGAAACTAGTGTTTCGCTCGGCGACTATGCATTCTCGACGCTGCCGCTATTCCTGAGCTCTATCGTGTTATTCGCACTCGGTCGTGGCGTCTATCGCGAAGAAGATATGTTCACCCAGCGTCCGGTCCCACTCAAATTCCTTGATGCACTCAACAGCCAACTGACCGGGCCGCGAAGCGTAGCAAAATTGAGTGCACTCTCGATTCCGTTCGTGTTTGTCGGCGAACTCCTCGCTGTTGCTGTCTTGTTCGCATTACCAATTGAGCTGTCCCTGCCAGTACTCTTGGTCGTAATTGCAGGAATCGAAGAACTCGCGAAAAGCGTCCATATCTATGCTGGGTTCGCCCACGACCGTTTCGATCGGTCGCTATGGACGGTCGGCTTGCTTGGTAGTCTTTCGGGCTTGGGTTTCTTCATCGGTGAAAAGGCGACTGCGGTGGCTCAACTGGTGGGCTTACCGCAACTCGATCTTGGACGGGCAGCATTTGGCACAACGACTGGGCTTGGTGTTTCCCAATCACCCAGTGTCCTACTTGGACTCCTATTCGCTCCCCTCGCTCTTCATGTGATTACAGCCACAGTGACTGCCTATGGAGCCAGCCGAAAGCGCTACTGGTACGCTGCGACTCTCGTATGTGCTACGCTCCTCCACGCAGCATACAATTTCGTAGTCGTCACGCAACTTGGAACGGTTTGAGCATTCTCGGTGTCGAAACCTTTTCCCAACGGACCTACGAGAGGACAGCCAAGAACAATGCCGATACCCGTTACTCCGCCTGATTTAGCTCGGACATACAACTCCCAATCCTACGAGGACGCGTGGAAAGCCGTCGAAGATTACCAGCGCGTGCTGGAATACACAGGCCGCCATCCGAACAAGGGATCCTCAGCAGTTGCCTCCGCACTTAACCTCCCTCGTGGTCGCGTACATCCATGGATGAACGGAAGTCGGCCTGCTCCCATTCGGGCGATTCAGATCGCCGAAGAACACGAGTGGCTACCGCTTAATACTGATGATGCTTTGTTTCCGACGTTCAACAGGCTGGTAGCGTGGATTTTCTCTCGGGGATCAATCTCCGAGGCTGAATATGCGCCCATGTTCAGTTGTGACCAAGAGTCTGAACAAGACCGACTTGCGGAACTCTTTGAGACTATCGGGGTTGAGTACACAATTTATCGCGAGGAGTCGACAGAGAAGGCGACAGAAGCCCGGATTTCAGAACATCGGACAATCATCGGCCGGCTTCTGGTCCTCATAGGCGCGCCGCGAGGCCCGCGTACGGACGCTACAACGCTTCCAAACTATCTCACACCGCCAGCGGACACACCAACTACTGACACAACCCAAGACACTACTCCGACCACGAAAGACACTGCGTCAGCGGCGTCAGTATCGACCCCCCCAGCTACTGACGACACCGACAATACACAGACTCCTGAACGCACACACCCACGAGAACACGCATGGACATTTGCAAATACGTACTTGGCGAATACGGCCCGATACTGGCCATGGAAAGAAGGATTTGTAGTCCGCCACGAAGATCGCTCGCCTGAATACCTTCATTCGCTTGCGACCGTCTTAGAACATGCGGGCGAGAGTAATAGCATTGAGGTTAACCCTGACTCGTTGTTTCTTCCGACACCTCTCGCTGAAAAGCTCTGCCCTGAACTTACAAGCGGATTATAAAACCCGTCAGTAAAGCAACTATGTTACAACATTATAATATCCAACTTGACAGAAACGGTTAGTATGTTTCACGGAGATATCTGCCAATGAGCAAGTATGTCTAGATCGATTCCCGAGGTTGATCTCATAGCAGCTCTTAAATCGCTTGCGGGTGACCTTGGTCGACCGCCAACACGTGACGAAATGGAGGCCCAAGGTGCGTATTCTGCGACACCGTATTACCGCCAATTCGGATCGTGGCCTAGTGCCCTCAAGCGTGCAGGGTTAGAGCCACAGTATCGCCAAGAAATTCCAGACGAAGAGTTGCTCGCCGCGCTTCAGAATCTTGCGGACGAACTTACTCATCCACCACGACAACAGGAAATGGCGACACGGGGGCCATTCTCGCCGAGTACATATCGTCGCCGATTCGGCTCTTGGGCAACATCGCTTGAAAAAGCAGGCTTAGAACCAGACGCTCGACCGTCACCAAATCGGATCGAACAGGCCGAATTGATACGGGCACTACATCAGCTTACTCGTGAACTTGGACGCCCTCCAACTCAATCCGATGTAGAAACGCATGGTCCCTACTCCATCGACGTGTATCACGACCGATTTGGCTCTTGGAGTAATGCTCTCAAAAAAGCAAATCTCCAGCTTGAATAGTTCACACGCCGATAGAGTGTTGGAAATGTAAATAGACCGTTATTCCTATATTCGCAAGGAATTCGGAGGTACTTGCTCGGTTTACGGCGGCATCTCCGCGCGATTGCCGGTGGAGATACCGTCAGCGTATTAGACAGGACTTCCGAAATTATCCGATGATCCCGACACGGGCGCGGATCTATCGCGTCGGATATCACTCTGTTCGATAGGAAGAGATTTCAACTGTGCGGTAGCGCGGAGTCCCCGTCCTTAAGGAGCAACGCAGGCCGAAGGCCGAGTAACGCAGTAGGGCGGGGAGGAGTGCGTCACGCACACACCAACCAGACACCAACTATTAAGTAACCATAACCTTTCTTTGAAATCGTGGCGGACAACGACTACCTGAGACGCACCGCGATAACGCGCCTTTCCGTGTCCTCTGAGCAGGCCGACCTGCTCGAAGACACCATCGACGAATGGCGCACAGGTGCGAATATCGCCACGGACATCGGTTGGGAACACTACGAGACTCGAAAGCGAAAACTCCAGTCACTCGCCTACGACAATGTTCGTGACCAGACACGTCTCGGGAGTCAACACGCCATCCTCGCGTGCTTCCAAGCGGCACAAGCATTGAAAGGCGTCGATGAACGCAAACAACAGGGTCGCAACTACTCGAAACCCGAGTTCACCTCCCTCACGGTGAAGTACGACGCCAACACGATGACCCTGTTCGAGGACAACACCGTCTCACTCGCCACCACAGAAAGTCGAGTTCGGTGTGGATTGGTACTGCCCGACGACGAAGACGGCTACCAGCACCAGTATCTCGACAGCGATGAGTGGGAGGTCACGGAATCGACGCTGACAGCGCGTGACGGCGACTACTATTTGCATCTCGGCTTCCGCAAGCCAAACTCCAATACCGACGAGTCACCCGCCGAGGACAGGACAGTTCTCGGGGTTGACCTCGGTATCGAAAACCTCGCCGTCACCTCAACAGCGCACTTCGAGTCAGGGCAAGAACTCTTACACGAACACCGCGAGTTCGAACGCGTTCGCGGCGGCCTCCAAGAAACAGGTACAGAGTCCGCACACTGCACGCTCGTTCAGCGTGGCAACCGCGAGGAACGATACAACCGTGACTACCTGCACAGGGTGTCGAATCGGTTGCTCGCGGAGGCAGTCGCCTCCGACTGTACGCATATCGCGTTCGAGGACTTGACGCATATCCGCGATTCGATGCCGAGTAAGCGCAAGTTCCACCAGTGGGCGCACTACCAACTCGTCCAGTACGTTGAGTACAAGGCCGAGGAACTCGGCATCGAGGTCGTGTACGTTGACCCTGAAAACACGTCGAAGCGGTGTTGCGAGTGCGGCCATACGAGCGATGGCAACCGTACGGAGCGCGACTTCTTCGAGTGTGAGAAGTGCGGTGCGACGGCGAACGCGGACTATAACGCGGCGAAGAACGTTGGATGGCGGTTTGTCCGTCGTGGGCTACACGACTCACGACGGACGGGTGACAGTCAACTCGCCCTGAAGTCGGGGACTGTGAAGCCGAACCGAGGATTTGTCTCGTACTCCGAACAGGAGTCAGAGGCGGAGTCCACCGACAAGCCCCACCCTCAACGAAGCGAGCGCGTCAGCGCGAGCGAGTAGGGTGGGGTAGTTGACACCGTACTGATAGCGCCGATTCGTCCCTGCCGTATACGGCAGGGGTTTCTCGCCTACTCTGGCGTAACTATCGCGGTAAAGGCCTGAATTCTAGAAAGGGGGGAAGTCCCGATAGCGATGGACATTGGTCCGGTAGTGTCGCTAACGGTCTTGTCCGGGGTTGGGAACGCTGACTCGTCGGCGGGTACCAGGTGGAATGTTGGTAGCGTCGACTGTGGTTGCGTCTGGGTAGCAGGCGAGCAGCCTGCAACAACAGAATTAAATTCTATTTACAAATATGTTTCGTATATCCAAAATTACATAGTGGCGATTCATGTCGTTCTAACAATAATTTCGCCGTGGACCTTCCAGAATTAGAACGAATCTTGAACCGCTCCACATTCACCCATCAACCTATACTCCTCATGCAACAAATATGGAGAAAGAGCTGCGATGAAGAAGACAACGCCCACATCCACCGGGGGTTCGTCTCCAATGCCCAATGGTGTAATTCGACACTATTCTTAAGGTTTTCCGGAGTTCCGAGAAGCCATTATTGACCGCGATTAGCTCGTTTGATTTGGCCAAAGAGTGTTCAGGATTCGGTCTGATGAAATAAGGACTACGTAAGGCCCACATCGCCACTGACTGCGTACTCTGTCACCACTTACGTGAGAACGAGCGTCAGCGCTCCACCACAGTCAGGACATTTCGGAGGTAGGTTGCTATCAACTTCGACAGTGTATGCATAGTCATTTGCACTCGCAGCTCTCAGACTCACCATCTGCTGATGCAGTAGGGGCTTGGGATGGATTTACTGTTGGGTGAGTTAGCCCAATTGGGGTGAGTCGGTCGCGGCCATATGCAAAAAGAAGGTACGAAGCCAGAAATATATTCTATAGCGAATAGACCATATCTCCGTAGGAGCGTATTAGAACGAGTAATGACGCAGGTTAGCGGTAAAATCCCTTATAGTATGCATGTGGAGTATACGTCATCCTTGTTTAGGGAAGAGGACAAATTGTTATTTTGGTTCTTTTTCTACGGATTGCATATTTCAGCACAGAATATATCGCTAATCTTACTCTGCTCTCAGAATTAAAGGATTATTTTAGAATTATAGCAATAAGTATCACAAAACATAAGTTGTGGGCACGGAGATTCCAGATTGATGATGAAGTTATCCTATCGTGGTATAATGGCGGTCGTACTGACGGCTGTCGTAGTTAGCGGAAGTTTCACAGCAGGATTGGCACTCGGAAAAACTACTGAGGGCGGTACTGCTGACGTACCAGAGTCAACCGGTCTCAACGTCCCGGATACCACCATCGTTGGAAACTCTGACAGTACAATCGAAATAGCGTATAATGCAAGCAAGTACGTGGAAGATGGAACCGTAACACAATCCGATCTCGCAGTGAATATCGCGTGGCCCGGTGGTGGAGAGTTTCAGAACCTCGACTCAAAAAAGGGAACCCAAACAATCACCGTCCCTGCTGACACAATAACGGGCGGAACACACGTTCTAACCGGAGTGCTAATTAATGCCTCCTCAGGAAGGCTCGTTGGCTCAGACGGCTATCAAGACACGGGGACCTTGGTTGCGCAGACAGACCTCACTGTTGAGGGGTTCACACTCTCGAACTCAACAATTACGGAAGGAGACTCTGTCACAGTAACAACCACCGTAGACAATCCAACAACAAATACCGACTCGATAACCCTTTCAGTGTATAATGAACGAGGCAGATCGTTAGCCTCAGATTCTATATCAGTTAGTGGGACTACCCAGGAAGACGTTACTTTGACGCCTACCTTCAATTATTCCGGAACGTATAATATCCGGGTCAATGGACAGCCAGCGAAAACGCTTACCGTCGAATCTACTGATGATTCGACTGAACAACTTTTACTCACAGAGACGAACATCTCTTCGTCAATCGTTCGGACAGGTGAGAACCTCACTATCACGGGCACGGTCGAAAATCAGGGTGGATCGAGTGGTGAATACACGTTCGACGTTGATGTCTTCCCGCGAGATGGTAGCTCGAGCTGGGAGAAATCGACGACAGTGAGTGTTCCGGCAGATGGAACGGAAACGGTCTCGCTCAACGTCAGTTTCGCTGAGGCTGGTAGTTATGATGTGTCCGCAGGCGGTAATCTCTATACGGTTGATGCAGTTGCAGGTGAGAAAGTAGATCTCGAAATGAATGACGTCGCGCCGAACCAGACAGTCGTCGTCGGTCAGGGAACCTCGTTCTTCGCCACGGCTGAGAATCCATCGGATTCTCAGGGTTGGGAAAACGTCACTCTCACGTACAAGGATGGAACTGTAATTGACTCGAAAGGCGTTACGGTTCCTGCCAAGGGACAGGCAGACGTCAATTTCTACGACATAGTTTTCCCGTCAACCGGTGAATACACCGTTTTCCTTGATGGTGAGCAAATTAACGTCACTGTCCGTGAGCCGGTCATCGTCAATTCTTCTGCCCGAGTTATTGGTGGGCCGACACTGGATAGTGACGTTCAAGCAGACTTGTCGATGCAGTCCGGCATGCTTCAGGGTGATATTGAACCGACAAGCGGTTCAGATCTCTCATCCATTGGTGCAACAACTAACACTCGCGTTAGCGTCAGCTTAGTGGTGGAAAACTTCTCTGCTCCGGTTCTGATTGCGACCGGTCACAACGTAACGTGGAACCGAACCCAAATCAACGAGACACACACACGTTACGAGATAAATATCACTGCAGCAGAATGGCAGTATCTTAACGGTGCCCATCTAAACTCATGGCCGAACGGCTCGGCTGATCAGGCGACCTCAATGGATCCTGCAACTATCAGCCTCACGTTCGACCCGATGACATCGTACCCCGGAAGTGACGAACGCAGAGCTGCTTTGAACGGGACGATTATCGCCACGGACGCACAAACATTCGGGACTCCCCAATTCAAGCCCGGTGGACCGGACACTGATCCGACTCTCTCCCTGCTCGTCGCCGGACCTCACCTTACGGTAAATGGGAGCGAAAACAAGGGCTTCTATGAGGCCTACCTCCCCAATAATCTGCTCTCGTCGTGGGGTGTCTCTGACCCGTCGACACTCCAAGCAGCCTACAACAACTCGTCTCGCGACCTCTCAATCAGCCGCCACACCGACAATGGTGTCTATGTTTCGGTTCCGATCCACTACTCGAAGGGGACTGTAGTCGTCTCAAAAGCCGATGACCAAGAGGAGACTACTACGACAACTACGTCAACGTCATCAAGTGAGACGACGACATCCTTTGCTGGGACGCCTGGCTTTGAAGTCACAGGAACACTACTCGCGCTTCTAACGGCCCTTCTACTTATCAAGCGACGTCACGTCTAACCCACTACTTCAGTTTGGGCACTGACGTGTCTTCCCACCCTTTCTAATATAAGTCACAAACCACACCAATCCGTTTTCAGAAAGCTTATTACTTGTATCTGGGGATTTTTGTATGACGGCAGGTCACCATCCAATTGCTTGGACCGTGCCACCGCAGAGAGTCCACCTGCCGTTGTCTCCACTTTCCCCTGTTCAGAAACTATACGGTAGAGGAAAGGTCGAGAACAACCACTATAGCCCCAATGATTCAGCTGGGTGATACTAACTTGGAAGAATAGATACGACTTACCAGGTCAGTACCTATGAGTGTTATTAGTTACTAAAATCATGGGAAGACTGAGCGGGGGAACCGTCTAATCTAACGAATCGAGGATCTGCATTCGGCCGAGATGCCAGCTTGCGGCAAGTGCTCCAGCTAGCCCCATGCTCACTGCGAGACCAGCACCACCAGCAAGAAGTGCGGGAGGTGTCCGAATGAACTGCGTCGTCCCGAAGTACGCCGTAAGTCGATTAAGACCGAAAATAGCGGGCGGAACAAGAGCCAGCCCAACAACGCCTCCGAGAATACCGGTGAGCAGTCCCTGAATCGCCATCACGCCATAGAGGATGGTCTGCGAAATCCCGGTTGTGCTCAGGCCTGCGTACACAACCCGTTGAGAGTACACCATATGGCTAGACAGATTAATTGTGAGGACAAACCCAGCTCCGATGGCAAGGACGACCAGCGTAACACCGCTTGCGATTACCACGGCATTCTGTTTAAGAATTGACTGGAGCTGCTCGCGATTAGTTTGAACTTTATAATCTGGATGAGTTTGTGAGAGCTCTGTTGCAACGACTTGTCGGTCAGCGTCCGGTCTGACCGACACGCCGATTAGTGTCGCTGGATCCCGCCGAGTCGTGCCAGTGAGTTCTTGAAGCTCGCTGAGATGAAGCGTGACAGTAGGTGTTCCAAGGAAGCCACCGAACGCTGGGGAGATACCGATGACTGTAAACTCGTGTTGCCGAGCATTGCTCACCGTCCCACCGATGTGGACTGTGCCCCCTACCGAAAGGTTGAGTCGTGCGGCCGTCCGCGGGTCAATGACGACACTGTGGGTCATTGGGCCGTCATAGCTCCCGTTGGCGTAATGAACATCTCCACGGCCGAAGTACTCCCCAGCGGTCACTTGGACATGGAGAGTATCGCCAGGGACGCCCATCCCTGTTAGTGTCGTTAGGTTCTCAGTGTCCTTCCCGACGTAGACAGTTTGAAACCCCATCGGCGTGGCCGTTCGGACATTCGGGTAGTCGCTGATATTCTTGGCTACCGAATGGGCATCGGTTAGTGGTGCATTCACGCCTCCAGGGCGTCCAGGCGCGAGTTCGACGGGTCCACCAGATATCCAGAGATCACGCCCGGTGGCTGAGAATTTCTGCTGGCCAGCGTCGACAACACCGTAGCCGATGCTCGCGAGTAAAACTGTAGCAAGGACCGCAATAGCAATGCCGAAGATAGTGAGGCTAGTCCGGAGACCGTTATGGCGTAACTGGGCGACTGCAACAGCACTCGCCCCTCGAACAGTAACGCCAATACTCCGGATTAGATGGGAGATATCCGTCATAGCGATTTGGAAGAGGTTTGTTAGTCAAGTGTATTTAATGCCGATGAACAAATGCCACTGTGTAGAATTGGGATGGATGTACGAAAGCTCAAGACGGTAAATGTGGGAGTCGTGACTGTTATGGGTGAGTTCTCCGTACGAGAAGTTAGAGTGATTGGTCGATTCATGAATCGGGTTCTCGAAAAGGTACTGGCGTTCAGTGAGGCTGTTTCTGAAACGTATCATGAAGACGGCCTACCATCGGCACTTGTTGGAATCGGACTGTTTCTTCCCGTTGTCGCAGTTGAGTTTTCACTCAAGTTCAAACCTTCTCGGCCGGAGTGAACGACCCCTTTCAGTAGCGACAAAGCATCCCCGATGTCCGGCAAACCGGTATTGGTGAAAATATTCCCCCGGGTTTAGGAAGCGTACGACTGCTCTTTGCTAGAAACTGACGAAGGCGGGACACGGTGTTGGGTTGACTGAGTTGCGGTGACGTTCACCCAGAGGTGGAGTTCTCGATACGCATTTTTGACGGTCGGCTCTGCGGGCGGATTCTCTTTATAGAGCAGGAAAGCCAGTCGCAATCGCTGGCCCTCTATCGTGGGTGTGATATTGAGTTGCTGCTGCCACGTCTCGTTCGCGCCGACAGACGTACCAAACCGTGTGAGTTCACGTTCGGTCTGGACACGGGTCGTATTATTGCTGATCGTCACCTTTTGGAGTTCCACAACGACCGAGTAGTCCATCTGACGATGTTCGTGGTTCCCGATGCCGACGTAGAGTGGCTTCGATTCCCCAACAGTGTACTCGGTCGGATAATCATCTGCGACGAGGTCTCCGGTTTCGTTCTCAGTTAGCACGTAGAATTCGGTGAATGCTTCGCCTTGCTTGGGCACGGCGACAGCGTAGGTGACACTCACAGCAGCCAGTAAGACACTGAGTACTAAGAGGGCGTTTAGTACTTTGTCAGTTCGATCGTCTGGCTCAAAGAGTTCTGTCTTTGCCGTTTCTGCCCAGTCTTCGTATGGAACTCGAAATCGTTCTTCTGGAGGAAGTTCCAACCGACGCGTCGCCGCAATACCGGTCGCGAAAACGGTGAACCCGCTCACAGCGACTAATATTGGCACTAGTCGAATTCCCCAGGGGGTAAAGTTGAGGAGTAGTCCAATCATGGGGACAATCGCGATACTCGTTCCGAACGAGAGTGCAACACGCTCGATTCCATCAATTCCGGTCTCCGAGCGCATTTCTGATGTGTCCGTATCAGTGTCTGGCTCTGCTGTCTTACCTGTTTCAGGGAAGAGAGCGGCGATGAATGCATAGCCGGGGATGAAGAGGACGAATGGGAGGCCAACGAGAACACGAAGCGGTGTCTGTTGAAGTCCGGGCGTAAGTACTGCAGTGCAAGTAAGAACGACGACAGCAAGTACGGCTGCGAGGTCAGCGGGGAGACGCCGAACCGACCGTGGGAGAAGTAACCACAGCCGATGGACACGGTCAGAATCAGACGACATGTACGTATACGTGGCCTTTCAGCACTCCCGTAAAAATCACTCGGTCTTAAGCTTAGGAAACACCGGAACGTCTCCCCTTCGTGGACTACTCGGTCGGTTCCACGCCAGACTCATCATCCGTGTCGGTTGGTGAGACGATGCTCGTAGCTATCTTGACAGCCGTAGTTGCCTGCTCGGATGATAGTGAACTTGGCGTGAATCGTGCCTGCTCGAACGCTTCTGTGAGTGATTCAAGCTCTGACAGACGGACAAGCGTACTATCCTGGGGGTTTTGATATTCTCGGTAGAACTCCCAATGGGTCTGTGCTGTCGGTTCCGCTACGGTATTGGTCTGTTCGGTCAGCTGTTGCCGGACCGCTCGATATGCCATCTGAACTGCATTGTTGTACTCTCCGTCCTCTAGGTGTGTCGTTGCTTGTTCGAGCAACGATTCGCCAACTGCCATCGTCCGTTCAGAGGGATGTGTCTCACTGGCAACCGAACTCGTGTGTTCTTGATCGGTGTCTGTATCTTCGGCAGTGGTCCGAGGACTACTCTGGGTGAGACTCCGAAGTACGAGAGCCCCAATCACGCCAATCCCCAGAAGACTCCCTCCGAATACGAGTGGTGAGACTGGAAGGCTATTCCATGGACTTTCTCCTGCGCCGGTCTCAATTTGAGTGGCTGCGTGAGCCTGTTTGAGGTTGCCTGCGCCACTATAGGTGACGTTCACGTTCACGGATTGGTCACTGGACAACGCAGTGGTGTTAGACGTGTTGAGTACCGTCGCGTACGCACCGCTTTTGTTCGTGGTTACGGTTGCAAGGGTCTGATTTGCTGCTTCAACGCGAAGTGTTTGATTCGCGATTGGCTCGCCAGCTACGGTACGTAACTCACCTTGGAATTGGACTTGGTTTGCTGACTCCTGTAGCGTTGTCACCGATAGGTGGGTGGCTGTTTCCGTAACAGATATTGATTCAGTCGTCGTTGTTCTGGCAAGTGCACGGTCTTCAAGCGGGACTGTGACCTGGAGTTCTTGACTACCTGCTTGAAGGGATGCAGGGATGGTCGCGTTGAGAGTGAATGTGCCAGCGGCGGTCGTCTTCGTTGTGCCGACGATTGTAGAGCCGAGTGTGACACGGAGTGGGACTTCTTCACCGACACCGATGCTCGCAACATCAACTTGCCCTGCAATCGTCACCGTCTGATTGTACTGGCTTTGTGATGGAAAGTGAGTCAGCGTCACTGTCGGGGTGACCGCAGTCACGTTCACCGTTATCGCAGTTGTTGAACTGAGATATGCAGATGTGTTCGCTGGGAGGTAGCGGAGTGAGATGGTCTGTGTTCCACGCGAGATGAGTGTCGGCCGAGCGCTGACAGTAAACGAGCCATTTGTGGTCGTGTTGGTCAACACCGTCCGGGGGCCTAGTTTGATAGCGATTGTACGATTCTCAAGTGCTGTGCCGTTAGCTGACGTCAGTCTCCCTGTGACGTTTAGTGGGTCACGGAACGAGATGTTAGTCGTAGCTTGGTCGATAGTTATCGTTGTCTGCGTGAACTCTGTCCGGCGTATATCGGCCTGTTGTGTCGAAATATTCTGCGAGGAATTCGAAATTGAGCGTTGGACGGTTGTGAGATTCGAACCGGTATTGTTCGCGATACTCTCGTAACTTTGGGTGAGATTCGTTTCACTTCGATTGATCTGTGTTTGAAGCTGTTCGAGTTCCCGTGCTAGTTTCCGAGCACGTGTCTCATTTCCGTTCTGCTTGGCCGTCACGTACGCTTTCTCTGTACGTTGATAGTCTTCAACACGTGAAATGTACTCTCGATGTTGTGCTGTCGTATTTTGGAGGCTGTCGGCAGTTTGGTCGTCCGTACTATTTGGCGACTGTTCGGCGAGTTCGCTGTAGCGCGCTAACGTTTGGTTGTAGTCATCCCCGAGTAGTGCTTGCGCAGTATCGTACTCGCCTTGACTGAGATTAGCGCTACTGTTTTTAAGTTGCGAACTAAGTTCCCGGGCGAACCATTGTTGGAGTGCCGTCGTGTCACCGTCTTCATCAACGTGTTCAGGATTCTCGTGCTGAGCTACGGACGAGTTGTTCGCCGACGGTTGAGCTAGCATACCATCCACTCTTGGCTCTTTAGCTGCGAACGCCGGAGTCGCAGTTACCGGATGATTGTTGGTTGCGTGAGTGGCTTCGGCTCCGTGTGCTAATATTGGACTGGTGGTTGCCGCTAGGAGTATGAGGAGAGAGAAGAGTAGTGTACGCACCGTGGGCGGAAGCATTACACCGATTTCGTCTCAACCCCTGCCTAAAATTCCTTCCATCTAAGATGAACTGCCCCGTTCTACTTGATGTCGTCCCACTGTTGCTGTATTGTTCCTGTTCAACGGATAGCGGATGCGATTAGAGTAAAAACATAGAAATATTGTTAATTATGGAAATATATAGAATTTTTATGTTATTGGTGTGTTAGGTACGGATGCTATCTTGATGTGCATAATAAAAATATACCCTAAATTGCGAATATGCAAAAGTATTAGTATTCCAAATATTTTGTTTTGAATAGTTACACAGAACGGGTTATAGAATAATGAGTGAGTCAGATACAGGACGGATTCTCGTTGTCGACGATAACCGCGACCTAGCAGACCTATACGCCGATTGGCTAGCTGGAACATACACCGTGAAAACCGCGTATAGCGGTGAAGAGACTCTCACAAAATTAGATAGCTCAACCGATATCGTTCTCTTAGATCGCCGTATGCCAGATTTATCTGGTGATGACGTGCTCGGAACCATCCGTGATCAGGGTCTTGACTGTCGGGTAGCTCTTGTAACGAGTATCGAGCCTGATTACGATATTCTTGACCTCGGGTTCGATGATTATCTCCAGAAGCCAGTCCAATCGGCGGAGTTACATGACCTCGTTGAGTCACTCCTCACACGGACTCAGTATTCGGAACACATTCAAGAGTACTTTGCAGTTGTCTCAAAGAAAGCAACTATACAATCGGAGAAAGACGACTCAGAATTAGCGACACATCCTGAATTCACAAGTGTCGTTGAGCAGAGTTCGAAGCTCAAAAGCGAAATTGACACCCTTCAGGAAGATTTCACCGAGGATGATTTCGTCGCCGCATTTCACGACCTTGACTAAATGCCAGCACCACTAAGACTATCCTTCCATCATCATTTCTGCAGACAGGACCAATAGATTCAACTGTTGGCCATTAGTGGATATCGCGCATGCAAGTCACGCGCCGTTATTGGGCTGCTGTTGGATTGGCAAGCCTACTTGCTGTGACTGCACTCATCTTTAGACAGCCACTCCTCGTCGGTGGCGCAGGCGCACTCGGTGCGTGGCTACTCATCCAGCAAATCGTATTCCTGAAAACCGTTCTGCAGGTGGATAACCAATTGAGTATAAGCCAAACGGTTGCACGCAAACGCGTGCTCGCAGAGGATAACGTTTCTATTGTCCTCAAAGCGACCCTCCCGGCTACTGATCTCCCTCATCCAGCTACGCTCACTATCACCGCAACCCTCCCCCCGGGACTCTCTCATACCGACCAATCGAATCGGCGTCTCACCCTCGATGCAGACTCACTCGAGGAAACGTCGACATTCACCATTAATGTCCCAGTTGCTGGTCGGTTTGAGTTACAGCAACCGACGGTCACCATGACAGATTCACAAGGACTATTCAAGTCTACATTCCCCACTCGA
Source organism: Halorussus salinisoli (assembly GCA_005239435.1). Lineage (GTDB taxonomy): Archaea > Halobacteriota > Halobacteria > Halobacteriales > Haladaptataceae > Halorussus > Halorussus salinisoli. Next base: position 679,503 of record SZNP01000001.1, read on the forward strand.
ACAGCTGACACACCGTCGATTACAGTTGTCCCGCGCCGACCACAGAATCTACACGTCGGCCAAGGCGGTGATAACGCAATTTCTGCATTTGGTGATCACAAAACTGGTGACTTCGGATTGGGCTTGGAACCTGGCGAAGTCCGAGAGTACGTCCCTGGTGATACAATCCGCCAAATTGACTGGAAAGCAACTGCCCGCTCAACGAGCCCACACGTACGTGAATTCGAAGAGGAGTCAGACCGACAAACCGTACTGTTTGTCGACCATCGCGAGACGATGGGGACCGGTATTGACGGTGAAACAAAACTTGACTACGCCCGGCAAGTTGCGCTGGCATTCGCTGATAACGCTCAATCAAACCAGGAACCAATTGGGCTCTATACAGTCGGCGATGCAGGGATAACGACTCGTCAACCAGCAGCCACGACACTAGAGGCGTATACACAAATCCAGACGACACTCCATGATCTCACGCTAACCCATGCGTCTGCAGACACCCACCAAACAGCAGATTCACTCCCACCACGGAAGGCACGGCAGGCTGCTACGACCTTGACAGCAACTGACTCACCGTTTGCCACCCAGCTTCGGCCCTACTTCGAGGCATCCCGGACATACGTTCAGCGCATCAGCTCACAACCACTCTACAAGACGGTTAAAACCCAACTAGCTAGACAAGACAATACGATCAGTGCGATCGTTCTCACAGACGACAAGCATCGAAGTGAGGTCCGCGAAACGGTCAAGCTAGCCCGTAAACAACATGGGGACGTCCTAGTGTTCCTTACGCCAACAGTCCTCTTCGAACGCGAGGGACTGACCGATATCAATCACGCATACGACCGCTATTCCGACTTCGAGGAGTTCCGGCGTGACCTTACTCGGTTAGAAGGTGTCTCAGCATTCGAAATCGGCCCCGGTGATCGACTCGACGCACTATTGGCAACGCAATCAACCCCCAAACCGACTCACCAATGATACTCACGACTCGAAATCACCCTCGAACGTGGCTTGGCGCGCTTGGCACACTCATTGCACTCAGTACGTTCACTCTACTGCATGGCGTGCATGGCTTGCTTGCTGGAATCGTTACCGCGGTCAGTTGGTATCTGCTCCCGTCTGTGTACACCTTCACAATCGGCCAATTTGCACTCATTGCCACAGTCCCGGAACTGGGCACAAGTGCAATCCAGATAGGACTTCTCGAAGCTGGCTTACTTATGCTTCTCATTGAACCAGCTCTTACGGAAGACCAACAACTCCGAATACTCGTTCTTAGTTGGCTCGGCGCGAACCTTGGCATAAGTCTCGTCTTGGTGGTCTATGAGTGGCTTGGACTGCTCTGGCAGACGGGGCTCGTCCTCACCGTCAGTGTTGCCGTGTTGACGTACGGGTTGCACCGATACGAACAACTTGAACTCGGACTGCTCAAGGAGGTCTCATAACAGATGAGTATGGAAGCAACACCCACTCAGGATTCACAGAGTGAACAGCAGTCGGAAACCGACGTAGAATCGGTCGAAGACCTTGCTGCACAGGTCGAAGTACTGCAGGAAGAAAATCGGCGTCTCCGGACAGCGTATCGTGATGCTCGACGAACTGAGTATCGTCGCGCAGCCCTTGGAGTAGGACTCCTTGGTATAGTCGCCGGTCTCGGCGGGGTACTCTTCCCGGCGTCCCAAGCCACATTGTTCGCGTTTGCTGGAATCGGCCTCTTTACGAGTGTCCTCACGTATTATCTCACACCAGAACGGTTCGTTTCCGCGTCAGTTGGTGAGCGGACCTATACTGCTCTTGCGACATTCGGTCAAACTCTTGTTTCTGAACTCGGCCTGCAAGACACTCGTCTTTACGTCCCGACTGAGAGTACGACGGATGAAGCAATGGCAGACGTCCGACTGTTCATTCCAGAGCACACAAATTATACACTCCCGACTGCAGACGAACTGCAGTCCCTGTTCGTCGTGACTGAGGATGAACGGGCACGTGGAGTCGCAGTCCCATCAACTGGTGCGACGCTCTTTTACGAGTTTGCCCACACGATGACCGATTCCGTTGCGGACACACCGAGTAACCTTGCCGATCAAGTTACAGAGGCCATTGTTGAGGGTTTCGAGTTAGCGGATTCGGCAGTTGCTGAACTTGATGCTGAGACGAATCAAGTCACAATCGGCATTCAAGGGAGTGCATTTGGTGACGTTGGCCGCTTCGACCACCCAATCGCCTCCTTCCTTGCGACCGGGTTTGCTATCGGGCTAGGAACTCCCGTCCAACTCAAGACGGTAAATAGCGATGATGACCAGTTCGACTATCTCTTGATCTACTCATGGGAGTCTGAGACTGATACGGAATAGTCTCCTTCAGCGTTCTGTCGTGTTTCTCTCACACCCCGAATCACTACGGATGGGAGTTCCTTGTTGTGCGATGCACTGTTTTCGGTGGGATGGCCTGCTATGGAATTGGGCCAACTGTTTCAAATTCACACTGCGGACAGGTGTAATGCATGATATCCCCAAACGGTAGTTCGAGTCTGCCGTTCTTTTCTATTGATCCGTCTGGGCAATTCGGGCAGGATTCTCCCTCCTCTGGTGGTTCGTGTTCTTTCAGTCGATGATCGAGGTCGGTGACGAATGTAGACGACTGTGTTTTGTCTCCCGCTTCAGCATCAAATTGGTTTTCGCTCATCCCTTGTATCAGTTTGATTATGGGGTACAAAACGCTATAACTGAGAAATATGTTGCAATATCCATAATTGAATTGGTATATACAGTAATATGTAAGATAGGGGTATATTACGAAAGTGTCTGAAATACACGGATACCGCTTAACTTCATGGAATAAGGCAGGTCATCACTTCGAGTCGCCAGAGTCTCCGTCTTCCGGGATGACAAGAGAGCAACTCTCTCAAACCACTGACCCCGAAGCAGTTCACTCACTAAGAATAGAGAGTTCTCGGAGAGATTCCCCGGCTATGCTCTCACCGATCACGGGGAAAAACTACTTTTGATCTGTTGTTGCGGGCGAACCACCATCGCTACGTACGGCCGCTTCTGCAGGCTGAGGCTTTGTCTCCCCGCCGGGCGGTGTGACCGACTCAATAACGTCGTCGATGATCTCTGGCGCTGTTCGTTCACTGAGTTCCGCATCGGTACTCAGGACAACTCGGTGAGCGAGCACTGACTGTGCCATCGCTTTCACATCGTCCGAAATGACGTATTCTCGGTCGTGAATTGCAGCGCGTGCCTTTGCTGTTTGCATAAAGAGTAACGTTGCCCGTGGGGAGGCCCCATGCTCTAATGCATTACTTTCCCGTGTCTCTGACACGATTTCGCGGATGTATGATTTGACCGAATCATCGACGTAGATATCCGTGACGGTTTGTCGTGCCTCAACAATATCCTCTTCAGAAACTACCGTTGAGATATCTCCCGGACCAAGTTCTGGTTCCCCGTCGAATCGATCTAGCAGGGCGATCTCGGACGCTTCATCGGGAAGGTCAACGGTTAGTTTGAGTTGGAAGCGATCGCGTTGTGCCTCCGGGAGTCCATGGGTTCCTTCCATCTCGATCGGATTCTGGGTCGCGATGACCATGAACACAGCCGGCAACGAGAGGGTTTTACCCTCAATCGTCACTGACCCTTCCTGCATTGCTTCAAGAAACGCGCTCTGAGTTTTCGGCGTTGCCCGGTTAATCTCGTCAGCGACGACGAGATTCGTGAATATCGGCCCTCGCTGAAGTTCGAATTCACCGGTTTGTTCACGATAGACGTTCGTCCCAGTAACGTCTGCAGGAAGCAGGTCGGGCGTCATCTGGATTCGTGAGAACTCTAAGCCAGTAGCTGTTGCAAACAGGTTTGCGATCGTTGTTTTTGCGACGCCAGGAACTCCTTCAAGAAGGACGTGACCGCGCGTGAGCAGTGCAATTGTAAGTCCTTCAATGATCTCTTCATTCCCGATTAAAACGCTACTGACTTCTTCAGAGACGGCCGAATAGAGAGCTTTTGGATCACTAGGTCCGTTTGTCATTGAGCGAGGGCTTCTAACTACTGTATGATAAAGTACGGGGGTCGACAGCAAATAATAGACTATTCTTGCTGGGTTTCGGTATCGGGTGCCTTCCGGCGGGCAGTCACAACACGTTGGATTCGTTCATCGTCCCAGTCTGGATACTCCTTACGGAGATGGGTTACAAGATCTGTTTCAGTGACTTCGATTGCAGCTGGCTGCGATTGCGTTCTTGTGACCCTCCGTTTCAGTCTCATCAGGCCGTCAGTCTGAAGCACGATAAAGACTGCAAGCGTTCCTCCGACCCCGATAAGGAACTGTAGGAGAAGGGAGTCCCTGAGAAGAAGGAGGGCGACTGCAAGCGGTGGGAGACTTGCAGTATGGGAGTAATCGAGTACAACATGTGAGTGGCCTGCAAATAGTGAGTGGGCGAAGACCCGGTTACCGGATTTCTCGATCATTGCATTGATGAACAAACTTGGATCGCCAACGACGATGATGGTTCCTTGGCCAAGTTGTTCGGTGGTCACCACGGGATACGAACCGACTGTTTCGCTTGCATCAAGACTCTGGTTCTGATTTGTATCGAGATAGGCGTAGTGAGAGGTGCTGACGAGGACGGATGCATTGTTGGGGTTCACAGCCGTACCGTGATTCAACGTTACTGACGAGACGTTGTCTACAGTCGAGTGGTTTGTAACGTTGTTCGCAACTGGCATGGCTGGGGAGCGATAGTTGAACTGTTCGTCTCGAAGTGGTTGCCCATCAAGACGGGCCTCTGCACCAAGATCACTGAGCAGGCCATTCGTGTGCGACCCATAGTCGTCTGCAACAACGAGAGTCCCACCGTTTCTGACGTATGACTCGATTTGCTGTCGGTCTTCTTGTGAGTATGGCTGATCCGGCGAGAGTATTACACTGAGTGTCTCAGTTGGGGTGGACTGGGTGTATGCCGTTGTCTCACGGGCGATCGTGGTTGTAGCTCCAGTTGTTTCTGCAATGTCTTGTAGTTCTGCAGTTCCATCCCATGCGTTATTGTAAATCCCGAACGCTGCGGTTGACGTGCTTGCGGCAATGACAAGCATCACAACCGTCAGCAGTCCAAACCCAATTACGAGTCGTTTTGGGGAGAGAAGTGCGTCTAACTTAGTCACTTAGAACACCCCTGGTGGAAGGATTGCAAGAATGCGGCGAATAACGATACCTGCAAACACGAGTAGTCCGAATACGATAATCCATTTGAGGCGACGACGCCACTGTGGAGTCACGGTAAACGGAGCCGTCAACTCGACGGTGATGAGAAACCCAATGAGCGAGAGTACGAAGACGAGTTCAAGCGTGACTGAATTGAGGAGTGTTAGTCCAAAAACTGCGAGGAGCATCCAGGCGGTGAATCCGTAAATAAAGCGGAATCGCCGCTGTGTTGCCATATGGCTACGCAACCAAGGCATACTTTACAAACGTGTCGATTCCGCTGTTCGTATCCGTATTTTCAATTCTACTTCACTTTCGCCTTTCGCAAAATAGGTATATGTGTAATCTCTCGTATTGATTGAATATGGAGTTACTCGCGCGCATTCTCCAGCGAGATAACAATTCAGGGCCAGACTCGGGGGAGTATCAGTGCGGAGATTGCGGTGAGTGTTTTGAGGTTCAACGACAGGTCTGTCCGGAGTGTGGGGGGTATACTATCGACCGTCAATCCTGGCTGCGAACCCCAAAGTCATGAGTACTACCGGTCTTGTCCCGTCATCTATCGGCGTGCACTCAACGAGGACTTGATTCGTGGCCGGTCCATCGAAGGAGTCGCGACCAGTTGCCTCTGTGCTGCGTGCCGCCAAGAGGGGATTCCTCGTAGTCTGGAAGAAGTAGCTGAGGTTTCGCGTGTCGAGTAAAAAGAAACTGGCAGAACCTATCGGTACGTCGCGAAGGAACTCAGCCTCAAGATGGAGTCAGTCGGTCCCCAAGAGTACGTGCCACGGTTCAGTTCTGAACTCGGCGTGAGCGAGCAAGTGAAGATGCAGGCGAACTCGATTATCGACGAGACCGCTGAACAGGGCCTGCTCTCTGGGAAGTCTCCAACAGGCTACGCTGCTGCGGCACTCTATGCTGCATCGCTACTCTGTAACAAGAAGAAAACCCAGCGCGAGGTCGGCGACGTCGCGCAGGTCACCGAAGTCACGATTCGGAACCGCTATCAGGAACAGAACGAAGCGATGGGTATCCACTAACGCTATGAACGAGGGATTCGTCTCGTAAAGACGTGCCGTTACCATCTGTTTTATGATAGAAATGCTGATATTCATGAGGGTGTGCTTCCTCTATGAAAGTGATGAAGCGGTCGCCAGCGTCTCGACCACTACCAACCTATGCAGAGGAGGTGCTCGAACATTTGCAGTCGAAAATCGAGCCGACAGCAGATGGACTTCCACAAGACAAGGTAGAGACGAACTTAGACATAGAAGGCTTTGAGGATTCAACGATTGACGTGGCGCTTGAGGAACTACTGAATCGCGGCTACATCTACATCGTGAACGACCACATACGACTTACAGACAGCGACAGCTGATTCTCAATCCTACGCTCGAAATCACCATGATGTCAGGTGATTATCGCGGTTCAAAGGTATGGGCGCTACAGGCTCCGGTTCGACTGTCGAACGAATCGTGCTTTGCGGTGTGAGGCGGCTGAATTTAGTCTTAGGGGACGTCGGTTGTGGTGGGAGCGGTTGTCACGGTGGCAGGCACGTAGCGGTCCCAGAGGACGAGCAGGCTCGGTAGGACGAGGATGCTCACGACGAACGCCGTCGTCATGGCGATGACGACGATGGCGCCGAAGCTCTGGAGTTGGGGATGGGGGACGAGCATGATGGTAGCGAACGCTCCTGCAGAGGTGAGGGTGCTGCCAAGCAGTGCGCCGCCAGTACCGGTGACGGCGGCGTCGAGCGCCTCGGACGTGCTCGCGCCGTCGCGGCGTTCATCGGCGTAACGGTCGCCGACATGAATGTTATAGTCGACGCCGAGACCGATGACAAGACTCATTAGAAGCGCGGTCAGGAGCGTCAGCGGGATTGAGAGGACGTACATCCCGCCGATAACGAGGCCGAGGACCAGCGCGATGGGGATGGAGACGGCCAGTCCGAGCGTGGCGCTGCCGTGCATGTACTTGAACACGATGGCGAGTGTCAGGACGATGGCCGCAAGCGCGAGCGCCATCGTCGTGAGGATGCCGCCGACGATTTCGCCGAGCACTGCCTCGTTGACGGCGAAGCTACCGGCGACAGTCGCGGTTCGTTCGCCGCCGTCTTCCATGACGTTGGCACTGTCGGAGAGTTGTGCGACGACTTCCTCGGCGTTGGCATAGTCGGCGTCGAGCGAGAGCGTGACGACCAGGGACTCGTACTCGCCGTCGCGGCGTTCAACGACGCGACTCGCGACGTCGCTGTTGGCGGCGTAGAAGGCGTCGTACACCTGTTCGAGGTTGCGGTCAGGGACGCCATTGCCGTCGGTGTCGGCTCGCTGAAGCACGGCCGCGAACGATTGGTTCTGTGCGGCGACGGCCTGCATCGCCGTCACCGGCGACCGGACCGCGCGGGTGCCGGCCTGGTCGACGAGCAGGTCCTGCTGTCTGACGTCGTCGACGCCGCGCTGGAGGTCTTCGAGCGCGTCGTCGCTGGTGACGTCGCCCTCTATCAGGATGGGTTCCTGGAAGGCGTCGTCCGCGCTCGCGGGCTGGTAGACGTCTTCGACGTAGTTACTCTGGCCGGCGACGGGATGGGTGTCCCAGCCGAGGGGGCCGGGGAGTTGCTGTTTCCACTCTGCGACTTCGCCGTCGCTCTGCTGGTAGCTCTCCTCGTCGAGGTCCATCCAGGCGAAGCCACCGGCGGTACCGACGAGGACGGCAACGACCAGAACGACGGGCGCGCCGCATCGTGCGAGCGTTACGGTCCGTGCAAGCACCGGACGGAGGTAGCGGCCGTGGCCGAGCGCGGCTTTGCGGCGGTCGATACCGAAGCGTTCGAGCAGACCGTCGATGCCGATTTTTAGGGCGGGGACGACGGTGACGAAGATGAGGAGCGCGGAGACGACGCCGAGCGTGATGGAGACGCCGAGGTTGCGGATGAGCGGAAGGGGGTTCGAGAGGTTCGCGAGGAACCCGATGGCTGCCGTGACCGTCACGAGAACGAGTGCGGTGGCGACGAGCGTGACGCCGCGACGCATCGGCGCGCGGATGCCCTCGTCGTCGCCGCGCTGTTCGCGGTAGCGGTTGAAGACGTGGAAGCCGAAATCGATGCTCAGTCCGGAGACCAACACGACGGGGACGATGCTAACGGTGCCAGCGGCGACGCCGAGCCAGCCCAGTAGGCCGAACATCCACAGCACGGAGAGCACGACGCCAACCATTCCGACGACGACGTCGACCAGGTCGCGGTACGCGAACCCGAGCACGACGAGGATGAGCGCTAGCGCCGCGGGCACGACCAGTTCTATCATCTGGCCGAAGAAGTGACTGCTATAGGCGTTCCAGGCGTGGGAGTTCACGACGAAGAACTCGGAGTTGGACCGTTCGGACGCACTCTCGTAGAGGGCTGCGCTCGCGTTGTCGAGCGTCGCGTTAGAGACGTCGGTGTCGAGTGCAACCAGCATTCGGCGGTCGGTCGCCGTCGCGTCTGCGGGGTCGTGGTCGGCCGGGAGGAACCGCAGCGCCTGCGGGTCGTTCGTCAGGATCTGTTCGACCAGCCGTTCGACTTCGGCGGGACTCGCGTTCTCGAGCGCTCGAATCTGTTCGTCGAGGGACGCACTCTGGTTGCCCGCCGCGCGCTTGGCAACGAGGTTTGCGATACCCGTGACGCCGTCTTCGTGGAGTGCTGTGTTGATGGTCGCGTTCTCGCGTATTGCCTGCTGGTATCGTAATCCGGCTAGCAGGGACTTCTTCGAGAGTACGTTGCCGTCGTCGTCCCGGACGTATACCATCTCGAATGTCCGGTTCGGTCTGTCGTTAGTCTGTGCGAAGTGTTTCTGGATGTATTGTGCCTTCTGGACGCGTTCCACGTCGTCGAACGCGTCGGAGTCGGCACTGGCCTGACTCTCCGTGTCGAGCTGGGGAATCCCGGCCAACACCAGTGCCGAGAGGAGGACCATCACTAGTATCGTGATGCGTGTGTGGTCGGTGACGAAATCTACTGCTTTCGTTAGTCTGTCGCGTCTCATAGATTGCTTTACGACCCTGTTCTGATAGTATATATTTATGAATTGACATTGAGTTGCTTGACCAGAACCTAGCCAAAGACTTTAGATAGCAACCTGTCTCCGAGGGAGTCGGTCTTCTTTCCCTATCGATTAAGCGCTTCAACGACATCCTCGACAGAAAACAGGCGGAGGTCATCGCGCTCCTCGGCGGCTTCTTGAACGGATGTCTTGAAACCACTCCGTGAAAACAGCGCATACTCCTCGTTTCGCTCCCTCCCTTCGCTTGGCGTCCAGCGTAACTCCTTGACGTGGTTTTGAAGTTTCGAGAACGCCTCGTATCCAAGCAGCGAACGCTGGAACTTGCATTCTCCTGCGAAGAGAGTTTCGCCAGTTGTGAGACCAACAACGTCGACTTCGTGTTTGCCGTACCACCATTGGCCTGTGTCTGTAAGCGTGTACTCCGGATAAAGCGTTCGTAGCGCCGAACAGCATAGCTCCTTGAACGAGTAACTCACGAAGTCAGGTAGTTCAGGTTCAATGAGTATCTCGTATGCTTCGTCACCGAGTTCGTCGTATCGGGCACCAGTCCCATAGACGAAGTGGAACCAAAGCGGAAGAAGGGATTACGGATGCGGTAGCGACTTCGTTTCGTTCGCTCTTTTTGTTCGGTGACTGGGAAGTGCCGATCAACCAATCGCAGGCGCAACAGGCGTTGGAGATACTTCGAGAGTTGGTTGTAGTCGATACCGGTTGTTCCTGCGATTTCGTTCCGGCTAGTCTTCCCTCCCGCTATAGTCTCCAGAATCGAGAAGTACCGCGTTGGCTCGGTGAGTTCCATTTGGAGTACGTAATCGGGTTCATTACGTAGTGAACCATGTCGTGAGAGAATGGTTTGCTGAATGTTCTCTCCGAGGCTCGCGTCGGGAGCGACTTCTTCGAGATAATATGGCACACCGCCGAAGACCCCCATGTGAGAACCTGCTGGTCGGCCGTGTAACTCTCGGGGAAGAACTCCATCGCAGCGTCAAACGGAAATTGTCTGATACGAGCAGGTCAGCGTTCTATGTAGCGGCTTGGAAGGACGACGACTCGGAGACGATTCTCGAACGACTCGACCGTATCAGCTCGACTGCTAGCGACATCATCGCGACCGTGGGCTAATGTGTACTGTACTTTGATAGAGTACATTTCGTGTCTTCTTGTGGGTACCGGTAGATATGAGAGAATGGCCTTTCCACCCTGAGAACTATTACCACATATGGATGGGGACGAGGTCATTCCTACCAGTTTGACCGAAGAGGAACTGACACTGAGGGTGGTTGAGACGGTTGCAACGCACGAAGGGGTGGACCCAAAGGCCATCGTGGAACCCATCGGTGAGGTTCTCGACCCTGATGCCCTCGAAACACTGTTTCGACCAAAACGTGCGGAGAAGACGCAGAACGACGTGCGAGTCATCTTCCAGTACTACGAGTACGAAGTCACCGTCACAGCCACCCACGATATCTACCTCACAGAAAAGAGCGAACCGTAAGCACGTCCGACCTCTCTCACGGCACAGGGAGTTCCGGCTCCGTGTGCTGGGACTCTTCGACCCACGTTCCGATCTGGGTGGCGAGTTCCATGACTGCTTCGTGATGCTCTCGTTTCGATTTCTGAACGCTTGATGGCGCGACGCCGAGTCGGTGGTACGCAGATAGCTGGTCCCTCGGCATCCCCTCGCACGCGATTAGGTGTTCACGGGTTACGTTCAACAATGCGTGCAGATGAATGTACTCCTGTTTACGCATGGATACACCCCCTGTGGTCTCTCGTGTCCAACCGTCGTCGAACTGGTTTCGCCGGTAGTCGTTTCATTGTCTCCCCCTCTTTTCGGTTCGTTCTTGAATCGGAAATGGTGAACTCTCACACCTACTGGCGTACTTAACTGGACGCTACGAGAACTACCGTCGAAGCAGATTGCACTGGGCCTCAGTTGTACCCAGTCGGCAGTCAACGGTCGAACTCGAGCGCGTCGACACGTCACCGTACATCGGACCCGGCGACGTTGGAGTCCGCCTCTCGTCGGCTCCGAGCGTTCGAGACCGAGGCGCAGACTGCCCTGAAGGATTTGGACAACGCCGTCACGGACGCAGGTATCGGTGACCTCCACGAGTTCGTCGGCTTCCCGGAGGACGTCGAGTGGGAGCACAGGTACATGCCTGCGGCTGAACGGGCGACGTACGACGACTCACTTGGCGATTCGATTACGGGGCCGGAGACAGGAGTACCGACCAGTGAGCAGTCGGTCTGGGAGTCGAGAACGTGGATTCGGACTCGGTCGCGTTTCTGGGCTTCAGTCGCTGTTGAGTGGGTTTCGCTGAGCCACTACTCTCGGTGTTCCTCGGGCGGTGCCGGTGGTTCTAACGCGTCTCTCAGCAGTTGAATCGTTCTCGATTCCGCAATCCACTCTCGTTTCACGGAGGTCCCGAGTCGCTCCGTCGTTCGATAGGCGAGTGACCCGCGCCACGTGCGTTCGACGACCGGGGTCAATCGGTCGAGGAGCGCGATGAACGGGGCGACGGTATAGGTGTCCCGGAGGTCGATGACAATAGCGTCGGGTTCCGGTTCCTTGGTGAGCCAGCGGTACAGGTGGGAGTGGCGGACGGAGTGGGCGAGCCTCCGAAGTCCGGTTACGACGACCGAGGTATCGGTCGCGTCGTTGGTGGAGCGTTCGGAAGTCGCGGCAACGCGACCAAACCATGTGGCAGCGAGCCACCCTCGTAATCGGGCGACCGTGTTCGCAACGAGTCCGACGAGGACGGACTCCGCGAGATACCCTTCCTGTGGGGGTTGGTTCGTCATGAATTGGTTTGGACGCTCGTGACGTTCCCCTCGACGGTGACCGTCCCGAGGTCGAGGGAGAGCTCTCGGCCGACCTGAAGCGGTTCGCCATCGAATTGAATCTCTTCGTCTGACGTCGTGGTGGCGAGTGCGAGTTGTAGTGTTACGGTCTTCTTTTCGGGATGGGGTCGCTCGTGGAGCTCGCCGTGTTGATCCGCGACGACGACTTGGGACGGCTGGACGGATTTGTTCTCGACGGCAGTTATGGTGTCCGAGTCGATTTGGCCTTCGGGGATGGCGTCCACGACGTAGGGTTGGACATCGGTGATTTCGAATGTGATGGACGTGTTCTGTTGGTCGGTGTCCGTGTCGTCCGCGGTCAGTACGAATGTCGTCCCACCGGCGGTGGCTACGAGGACGAGACATACAGCGAGTACGTCGATGATGTTGATGGTGCCGAAGAGGCGGCCCTTGTCGTCGATAAAGGTCATATGTGTAATTCCGCCTTTGTGGTTCGGACTGTGGTTGGTCGGGCCGCTAAACTGTTGTGTTTCGTTCTAGTAATCCGGGTCTACAATGTGTCGGTACCTCTCACTTGGGTGAGGCTGTGCCGTTAAATACTAGTCGCCCGACGAATTCTGGCGAGACGTCTGCAGGTCCGCGGCGGTATCGACAGTGTTGGCTGGAACCGTCTTAACTCCGGCTCACACACCACATATCGACTTTCCCGCGAATTGTAACTCGGACATCACATTCGAAAGCCGAACTGTCGACTCATTCCGCGGCGAGATGGATTCGGTTGACGCCGACGAGTAGAATGCCTTCCACGACGGAATGATTTCATCGGGTGTCGAAACGTCCGAGCGGATATCGACGACGAACTTTATCGCTGAGTATCTTCGTCGATACAGAGGTGTTTTACGCCCACATGATTCGGGATGCCGAGCGCCACGACGCCGCCGTCGCCGCGATGGACGCCCTCCTCAACGGTGAGTGCGTCAATGACGTTGAAGTACCCAAGTGCGACCGTTATCGTCAATGAGATTAATAATGGACTGGTTGGGGGTATCAAATCGTACTGAGCCATTTCATTAAACAATCTCGTTTGTCGTCGCTAGCGTTGAGGAACAGGAGGCTCTCCTGCGACTGCGGCCGAACGAGATTAGTCGATGTGACCGAGTTCCGAGAGTCGGTCCTTGATGTCCTGTTCCTCCGAGCTATCGAGTTCGAAGTTGTAGTTCTGCTGGACGTCCTTGTCGAACACTTGAAGTTCTTGGAGTCGCTGTCTGACGTGTTCGACGCTTTCGGCCAAGGTCTGATCCTCGGTATCAACGACAATGTCTGGGTTGTGGGGTTCTTGGAATGGGTGGTTGACTCCAGTAAAGTTCTCAATCTTGCCTTGGCGGGCCTGCTGGTAGAGGTTCTTCGGGTCGCGGTTGGCACACTCCTCGACGGAGCATTTAACGTAGATGAGAACAAACTCACCCTCTGGTTCAACGATTTCTCGCGCCTTCTGCTGGGATTCGCGGAACGGGGTTATCATGCCCGTGACGACGGAGATTCCGTTTCGGTTGAGAAGCTTACTGATGAACGCCGTACGTCGGTTATTCGTCGCTCGGTCTTCCCGTGTAAAGCCGAGGTCCGGGTGAAGACTCTTTCGAACCTCGTCGCCATCAAGGTTTTCGACGGGGATCTCTCGCTCTCGGAGGTCCGCTTCGATGCGACTAGCGAGTGTCGATTTCCCCGACGCCGGACGGCCCATGAACCATAATGTTGATGTCATAATGCCTGCTCCTGAGACTTCTTCCGTTCGATGAATGGATTTTCAGCGTCCATAATGTAGCTTGCTACTTCCGACCGCATCATTTTCTTCGACGGCAATTCACCGTTTTGAATCAGTTCGCGGATTTTCGTGCCGCTGGGGTGAATCTGTTCGTCGTCGTCGTGCGGGCATACTTTCTCGGAGACCATACCGTCACAGCGCGTGCAGTAGAACGCGAAGTCGTAAAAGAGCGGTTTGATACCCAAATCTTCGATTTCTTTGAAAATACGCTGTGCGTCGAATCCGCCGTAGAAGTCCTTGACGCCAGCGTGATCGCGTCCGATGATGAAATGACTGCAACCCTGATTTTTCCGAACGAGCGCGTCGAAGATCGCCTCCCGGGGGCCAGCGTAGTTCATTTTGCTGGGGAATACCGTCAATGCCGTCCGCTGGTCGGGGTAGTAGGACTCAAGCAGTTTCTGGTACGCACCGAGGATGACTTCATCCCGGTAGTCGCCGGGTTTTTTCTCACCGAGCTTCGGTTGGACTAGCAGGCCATCTACCCGTTCGAGACCGGATTTCTGAATGTACTCGTGGGCACGGTGGGGCGCGTTTCGGGTCTGGAACCCGACGACGCTCTCCCAGCCTCGGTGTTCGAACAGGACCCGCGTCTCCCGCGGTAAGAGGTCGAACTCGTTGTAACGGTACTGGTCGAAGACGAACACCGTCCCACCTACGAAGAAGTCGTCTCGCTGGTAGAGATTGCGGACGCCAGGGTGGGAACGGTCCGTCGTTCCGAAGATTTTCGACGCCGCCTCTTTTTCATTATACTTGTAAATCTCGCTCACCTCTATCGCCCCAACCAACTCGCCGTGGGGATCTTTGAGTCCAACTTTTTCACCGGGAGTGAGGGCGTCAACCTCATCGTTAGAGACGTCAAGCACGATGGGAAGGGGCCAGACGGTCCCGTCTTCTAGTGTCATGTCATTTATAACTTTGAGAAAGTCGTTCCGGTCTAAGAACCCCTCTATCGGACTGTACCGACCAGTTGCGATGTTGAGTAAATCCTGATACTGGTCTTGGTCGAGTCGTATCGACTCGGCCAGTCGTATTTGTAGTTGCTCGCGGTGTTTCTCACCGACAACACGGTCAACCAGTTTACCACCGTGAGGTTCAATCATGGAACCTGTTCTCCAGTGAAGACTGATAAATGTAATTATCTCCGGTCAAGTCAGTTTCAACCCACGCCACGGATAGATACTTTTTTGCGGAGATCGTGATATTCCTCTATTAGTTCTGGAAATCGACCCTACGGCTCAACATTCGAACGATCTTCCTATCCATGTCCCTCAAGGTGAGCGGTCAATTCAATCCCTCAAACTGCAATTCCCCCTCAGAATGAGCATCGTAAAAAAATACATTCGTGATAGTCTCGTCGGTGTCGTCGGGAAGGCTACGAAGCTAATCGGCGGCTATGGGAGCTTGTGGCTACTCACGAAAATCCTCACGGAAGCAGGCTACGGTAATTATGTAACTAGTTTTGCGATAGCCACGCTCATTGCACTGTTCGCACAAATCGGACTTCGGCAGGCAACGATTCAGCGCATTTCTGAACTCGTTACAAAAAAGGATACTGACCGCGTGTACGAGTACGCCGGTGCCACCGTCACGTGGGTCGGTCTCATCGGACTAGCAGCCAGCGTACTCCTTTGGGTGAGTGCCCCACTCCTGACGTTCGTCTTTCCAACAGAGGGCGTCGTCCAATGGGTCAAACTACTTGCACTCCTGATTCCGGGGATGGCCGTTCGACCAATCTGCACCGGCATCTTGCGAGGATTCGAACGGATTTCGGAGTCGATAGTGTTCGGGCAAATATTCGTCCAGCTAGTCCGGCTACTAGGACTGCTGGTCGTGTTATTCCTCTGGCCGACGCCTGCGGGGGTCGTGCTCGCGCTCGGGGCGTCGTTCTACCTTCCGATTTTGGTCTTCGGATTCTACAGTCGCGGTTGGAGGTATCTGAACGTCTCGGGACTCTCCCGTTCGCACATGAAGTTCTCGGTCTATCTACTGGCGAACTCTATTGCAAGTCGGTTTCTGAAGAATACGGACGTACTGCTCCTCTCGGCGCTCGCCGGAGCTACGGCGACCGGCGGGTACAACGTCGCCTGGAAGATTGCCGTCATCGTTCGGTACGGGGACCAAGTCTTGACCAACATCCTCCAACCGCGGATCTCGAAGTTCCTTGAAACGGGCGACGACGAGGGGCTCATGACCGAGTACGACTGGGTGCGAGACATTTCGGTTGCGGTCGGGATACCGGTCGTTCTCGTCATACTACTATTCGGGTATGAATTGCTCGCGGTTTTCGGGTCATACGCGGAATACTACCCCGTTCTCCTCCTCTTGGCAGTCGGCGGGGTAATCAATGCGTCGTTCGGTACCGTCGGACAAATACTTCTCATGGGTAAAAAAGGGCGGTTGGTGCTGGTCAATACGGTGTTCAGTCTCGGGTCGAATATCGTGTTAAACGCATTGCTAATCCCACGATACGCCAGTATCGGCGCGGCGATAGCGACCGTTCTCACGGTGTACTTCCTCACAAATCTCCTCGGTGCGCTTGAAGTAAAGTACGTCATGGGAATCGACACGCTGGACGCGAAGACGTTCGCCGTGACCGGCGTCGTGACCAGTGTCGTCCTGCTCCGACTCGCTCACTACGAAAACGCAATTCCGGTCGCTATCGGTGCGACAGTCGTCGCGTCGGGTCTGTTGGTGTATCGGAACAAGCAGTTCCTCTCAGTCGCGATAGCGGACAGGACGGAGTAGCGATGCGTATAAGTGTTCGCTGGAGAGACACTCGAAAACATACCTGTACCCATGTCCGAGTCACCCCTGCCCGATTTCATCATCGCTGGCCCGCAAAAGTGTGCGACAACGTGGTTATACGAGTGCCTCTACGAGCATCCCGACGTTCTTCTTCCCGAAACCGACTCCGTCCACTACTTCGATATGAAATATCACCGAGACGAAGAGTGGTATCGACAGCACTTTTCGGAGTACGACGGCGAGACACTCGTCGGTGAGGAGACACCGACATATATCCGAAAACAACAAGCACCAAAACGGATTTCTGACATGCTTCCGGACGTGAAAGTGATATTTACTCTTCGGAACCCGATGGACCGTGCATTTTCTCACTACTGGCATGAAAAGAGCAAAGACAAGATTTCGTTCGAATTTTACGAAATCCTCGAAAACTACGACCTATTCCAAAACTGGGTCGAACCGGGTTTTTACTACCAACATTTGAAACGATATGAAGAATACTTTTCCGCGGATCAAATTAAAGTACTCTTCTTTGACGACCTCGTTGAAGACGACCGGGCGTACCTACAGGAGGTATACTCATTCCTCGAAATAGACAATTATACGCCGTCGGTTTTGGACGAGAAGGTCAACCAGGGAAAGTTCCGGGACATCAACAAGCAGTGGGTTTACAATCAATTCGCGAATGCATTCAAGACCTACGCCCCGAATGAAGCTGTCGAAGCTGTCCGACCACTCCATACCCACACACGGGAATTGCTTGCGTCGAAAAACGAATACGAGAAGGGAATGAACGAACAAGTCCGCAAACGGCTTGAAGCAGTCTTCGCCGACGAGATGCGGCATCTTTCAGAGTATACTGGCCGTGACTTAGACCACTGGTTCCAGACTCGCTCACTATGATTGATATAAAAGAACATATACCGAAAGCGGTCAAACAAGTCTACCGTTCGTTTCGGAACCCTGATTCAGATGCCCTGTTCAACTTGCGATATCGGCATAAGCGACAACACACCTTGGAGTCTCAAAACCTTAAACTTCTGTTCGACACTTCGACACTAATTGCGAAACGGTGGTTCTTCCCGCGCTATTCGGACGGAAGTCTCCACGAACCTGTGGTGTCCAAGAAACTGATTAGTGTACTTGATACCGATTCTGTCTTCTTCGATGTCGGGGCGAACGTCGGGTATTATTCTGTCCTAGCTTCTCAGCGATGTAAGACTGGTCACGTCCATTCGTTCGAACTTGACCCACGTCTCGCTAGCATCATTGCATCACACTTTGAGCTATCTTCAGCCCAAAACGCGACAATAACTTGTGCAGGGGTTTCTGATAGTTCGGGAGAATTTGTGTCGTTCACACCGCACCAGTCAGGAAATCTTTCGACGAATACGGTTCAAGAAGACCGTGGAGGAAGAACAAACGGTCTCAAAGTCCCGTCTCTTACGTTAGATAAGTACTGCTCTAAAACCGAAATAGCTCCCGATGTGTTGAAAATCGACGTTGAGGGATTCGAGAGGCAGGTTTTAGAAGGGGGAGCTAATATATTGGAAAAATCCCCACCGCGAGCGTTATTCTTAGAACTCCATCCAAACTTGGTTGATAATTTCGGTATCGCGCCGCGAGAGATATTATCACTTCTCAATGAATTCGGGTACACGTGCTATCGCTTCGCTGACCACCGTAGCCACGTCCACCCTGCAGACTCGCTGTCGCTGATCTCTACCCCCCCGAATATCGAGAACAACTGTATGCTGTATTGTAGTCGGTAACGCTATGCTGAGACGCTCATTCAGTACCACGGCGAACGTCGCACGCGATGCATACGGTCGTCTCCGCCACCCCCGCAGAGAGATGAAGGAGCCGACCGTCGTCATGTTTCACGGCGTCTCCGAGTGTGCCAGTCGAGACTGGGGACCATGGCAGTACACAGTTACGCCCGACCAACTAGACGAACGACTGGCGAGACTGTGCAAGCACCACAAAATCGTCTCATTGGACGAACTCTCTGCCTGGCTCGCTGGACGTGGTTCGATTCCTGAAGACGCGCTCGTCGTGACCTTCGACGATGGCTATCGAGATTTCTTGACGGAGGCAGTCCCGATTTTGGAGCGCTACAAAGTTCCTGCGACGGTATACGTCTCGACTTCTCTTCTCGGAGCAGACCCCCCGTTCGAGCAGCGACTCGGTGAAGCACTCCTCGCTATGGACACCATCGACGTGACGTTCGACGGCAGTCGAATCGACCGTTCGCTCGACTCGTTGGACGACGTGGTCTCGGTGTACGAGATGCTTCGGGGAGCGACGAAGTACGCCCGGACGGAGCATCGAGAGGCACTGCTGTCTCGACTTGATACGAGTGGGGCGTCCACTGAGGAGATGCTCACTCCGACTGCAGTCAGCGACCTTGCAGACCACCCCCTCGTAACGGTCGGGTCCCACGGGCACGAACACGTCCCATTCGGGATGCTCTCGGGCGACGAAATTGCAGAGAACGTCGAGACCTCTGTTGAGCGATTGGCTTCGCTTCTTGGCAGGCGACCGCGACATTTTTCGTTTCCGTACGGTTCACACGATAGGGCGGCGATTCGGACCGTCCACTCGCGTGGGTTCGAGAGCGTAGCGACGACCGAACCCAGACCCGTGCGTCCCCGAGACTGGGACCGCAGGACCCTCCCGCGATACGACGGGGCTGTGCCGTAGCGAGTTGGAAATCTTTACGTTTGAATGCCCTCGAATGAGGTTATACCACGATGGAATCAACGCTCTCGGACGGGATCGCGGATCTCCACACGCACACGACGGCATCGGACGGAACTATCGGCGTCGGGGAACGAGTCGGGTTGGCGCGCGAGCAGGGTCTCGACGCGATAGCGATTACCGACCACGATGTCGTCTCCGAGGAGTTCACCGAGCGGTACGGCCGTTCCGAGGGGGTCGAAGTTGTTACTGGCGTAGAAATTCGAGGTGACCTGTTCGACACGAAGATAGAACTCCTCGGCTACTACGTTGACCCGACAGACGACGGTTTGCAGTCACTGCTATCACGAGTCCGAACGTATCGTCGAAAGCGAAACGCACAGATATTGGATGAGGTCTCTCGTGAGACTGGTCTCGACGTGTCCCCGGAGATGCTCCGGGACGACGACGATGCAATACTGGGCCGACCCCACATAGCCGAGTACCTCGTCGAGCAGGGCGTCGTCTCCTCGATTGGAGCGGCGTTCGATGAGTTCCTTGGGAGCGATGGATCCTGTTTCGTGCCGATGGAGCGCGTTTCGCATGACGAGGTAGTCAGCACGATACAGGAGGCCGGTGGCGTCGCGTCGCTAGCCCATCCCGGTCGTATCCGAGAACCCGTCTCCCGCGTTGAGGAGATGGTTAAGGAACTCAGCGAAGCAGGGCTAGACGGAATCGAGACGTGGTATCCCTACGGCGACGTTCGGTCGGACGAGTACGCGGGCTTGACCGTAGACGACGCATTTGCGCTGGCTGACGAACACGACCTATTGAAGACGGGCGGGTCCGATTGTCACGGTCCCAGGTCCAATAAGTTCCGTCTAGGAAATGTGAAAGTCCCTGCATCGGCGTTCGAAGCGATTCGAGAACGGGCCGGAGAATACCGAATTTTGAAATAGGAACTATTCGTGTTTCTCGACAGTACTTACGACCGCAGGTCCAGTGAGTTTGTAGGATTCTCAATACGAGTCCCATACTCGGCGAGTCGATATTCAGAGGTTAGGGCGATAAGCCAACGAGCGATGTTTCTGGTAGGTGATTACATATGAATCAGCCAACCGTCTCAGTTATCATCCCGTACAGTCCAGCCCACACACCACAGAGGATGTTAGCTGAAGCAAAATCTTCAGTCGACGCACAGTCCGTACCGACTGAAATCGTGGTAGTCGAAGATACCGACCAGCGAGGGCCAGCATGGGCGAGGAACCGTGGTCTCGAACGAGCGACGAGACGGTACGTAGCGTTTCTCGATGCCGACGACCATTGGCGGGACGGAAAGTTAGAGATGCAACTCGACCGTCTTCGAGAGAGTTCCGCAGGGATTTGCGTGGAGGGCGAATACAGTTCGAGCGCGACGTTCATGCGAGACCTGTTCGTAATGAAGGCGAGTTCGCTGACCTCCTCTGTACTCCTCGACACGAAACAAGTAGATGTCCGCTTCGAGGAATCGCTCGAACGGCGTGAGGACCATTTGTTCATCTTGGAGGCGGCGTCACAAGCAGGTGCGTGTTTCGCCTCGGACCTCGTCCAAATTCGCAAACACGAGGGTGGCCTCTCCTCTCGCAACACTCCCGAACTCCGGATTGAACAGAATGAGGAATTCGTCAATTATGTGCGATCGCGTGTGGATGAGCAAATGGTTGAGCAGTTTCGCGACGAACTGTTCCGTCGCCTCCATCACCGTATTGGACGTTCGGCGTACCATGACGGGAAATACGGGAAATCTACCCGCCATCTATGGCAATCTCTCACGTACGGATTCTCAGTCAAAACGGCAGGAGCACTACTGCTCAGTAGTTTCCATTATCTCTGGGAGCGTATGAGTCGCTAGAATGCCGATCTGCGGGCGATCGCGTAGAACACTCCATGTTTATAACGAGAAAGGATTAGGAGAAGATTGGGAGAGTAGATCCCGAGCTCAGATGTAGAGATGGCTGACGAGAGTAGTCTTGGGAAGTCGAAAGTTGGTGAAAACTATGTAATTTCTCCACATTGGTACACGGAGACTAAAATATCTCGGAGGGTTTAAGAAGAACCAACGACCCTTAGGGGAACAATGACTGTCACCGTCGTTATACCAACCTACAACCGACCGGAATATCTCGAAGGAGCCATCGAGACTGCTTTACAGCAGACATACGATGATTTGACCGTGGTCGTCGTTGACGACGGATCGGCGGACCCTTATGCGAGCGAAATCGTCGCGGATTTTCCAGAGCGCGTTACGTGCATCCACCACGAGCAGAATAGAGGGCTTTCCGCAGCACGGAACACAGGGGTTCGGGAGTCCGACGGCGAATACGTGGCGTTTCTAGACGACGACGACCGCTGGCACGAGACGAAACTCGCTCGACAAGTCGGCGCTATCGAAGGGAACGAACAAGCAGGACTGGCAACCTGCTTAGTTGCGTCTATTTCGCCAAGCGGAGAAATCCTCCACTGTGAAAATAGCGCTCCAAGTGGCGATTGCTCGAAAGACATGTTAGTAGGTAATAGGATTGGAACACCATCACGTATTCTCGTCCGGAGAAGCTGTTTCGAGAGTGTTGGCGGATTTGATCAATCATTACCGACGAAACAAGACTGGGATTTCTACCTTCGCACATGTCAAGACTGGCAAGTCGTCGCCGTTGAGGACCCCCTATGTTTCCGAACGGTCCACGAAAGTATGTCTAGTTCGCCTACAGCGACCGAACGGGACAAAAAGGCTATTCTCAATAAACATAAGAATCTAATCCGAGAGAACGGATGTTGGGAGCAGGCACGAGCGAAAGTATTCAAAGAGATTGGACGAAGTTACCTTGGAGCAAGTGATTTCAGTACGGCACGGACGTATCTCTGGAAATCGTTCCAGTTAGTCCCGACAAAGCGGTGTGGAGTTATGCTCTTGCTCTCGTTTACCAACTCAAACATCTTTAATGAAGCTATTAACGTAAAGCGCACTCTATCGTTGAAAGTGAATGATGCTTATGGTGGCGATCTTAATTTAGACGCGGTGCCAGGGCTTCAAAACCGTGGAGATTCATCCGTGATATAGTAGCCCATTGAAATAGCGATTAGTGTTGAACGCATTGACACACCGACGAAGGTGAGACCGTTATTTACTTGGATTATTGCGAATGCTACAAGGAGCATCACATGCAATAAACCATAGTGAGTCGTCGCCTGTCTGGCACTCCCTATCGTTGTCCCTAGAACGAGTAGTAGGTATAGAAAGCCGCCACTGACACCGAAAGCGACAAACATGCGAAGATACGAGTTATGTGGGTTTCCGACGATTTGTGTAACTCCCCTGAAGTTGTATCCCCAGACGTACTGGTCCTTCAGGGCGTGAGCGCTAGCAGTCCAAAGCTCACGACGGCCGTTGAGTGAGAATTCCGTGAGTGCCTCTGGGCCGGGAGCGAGATTAAATAGCATCATTAGGATGAGCGCCAACAGTGAGAGCCCCCCAGTCGTGGCGAGTACGAGTTGCTTGCGGCCCCAAATTGAGTACACTACGAACAGGCCGAGAGCCGCGACCAGCGCCGCCCACCCTGTCCGATAGTTACTGAACAGTAAGCCAGCCACGTTGATTCCGAAGATGAGTTTGGGGAGCGTAGTTTTGTGGATTCGCCACTCGGCCAAGGCGGTGATAACTCCGACGAGCGCGAACGACCCGAGTTGATTCGGGTTGACGAACACGCTCGTCATTGGGGGGAGTTCGGGATACCAATATAGGTCGGCACCCCAGAGCGACAGGTCGATGAATCCAATTCGGAGCGGGAGTCCGATATAGGGTAGAAATCCAAGAAGTACCAGGACCGCACTCAGCCGACTCGCGACGAAACAGAAGTGGCGAAACGAGATGCTTCTAGGGAGGATGAACAGGTTCGCCGTAGTGAATGTGAGTAGCGCCGCGACTCGGACAGTACTGACAACTGATGGGTCAAGTATGGTCCGCAGAGACGCAACTGACGCAAAGAGCAAAAAGAGGAGTACGTAGACCCGCTGTGCGGAAAGTACTGCGTCCGAGAGTACAAGAAAACTCAGGACGATTCCGATGTAGACGACCGCCGTCACGACATACGCGAAGGATGTGGTGAGAAGCGTGTTCTGGAGGATGATCGCAGTGAACAGCCCAAGCGCCAACAGCCAGGAAATAGTAGACCGAACCCCGACAAATTCGTCAGACTGCTGTACTCTCACATTACCTCGGCGGGTACAGATTTATAAAAAGATTCCGTTGTGGGCCGGTCGAATTCTCGCCGACGGCAGCGCATCGGTTCCCGAGAAGACGATCATATCGGCAAATTTTTGAAACAGGTAGCCAAGGTGGGAAAATACATGCCGGAGGTCCTCAGTCTCGTAAATGTCGTTTCTTCGACGTCGATTCCGGTAGAGATTGCTTCTGCGGTCAACGAGTACACGCCGTCGGCGGTCACGATGGGCAACCTGATGCAAGACCCCGAAGTGGACATTGACCCGGATGTCGAATCGATGGACCTTCCTATCGTCTTCTTGGACGGCGGGTCAAATTTCGACGTGCGGGGGTACAAGCGACTGTGGGACCACCTACGAACGAACGAGTACGACGTACTGCACACACACCACAACTTCAGCGGTTCGGTCGCGCGATTACTCGGACGGAGTTTGAATATTCCAGTCGTCAATACCGAACACAACGACCTTACGCACTTCACGACCGCTCAGCGGGCAGCGAATGCGGCAACCTTCGGACTGCCGGCGGTGAACGTCTACAATTCTCAGAGCACGAAAGCGTCGCGGGGACCGATAGAACGACGTCTCTCAACGGCGGACGAGGTCGTCTACAACGGCGTCGATGTCGATCGAATCGACGCCAGCGAGGGCTATCCGCTTCCGCTGGACCTCCCAGACGAAACGCTCGTGACGAACGTCGGTGTGATGACCCCGCAAAAGAATCAATGCGTGATTCTCGAGGCGGTCGCGGAGTTAAAACGGAGAGACGCGTGTGACGACGTTCACTTCGTGCTAGCAGGGTCCGGGCCGCTGGAGGACGAGCTGAGAGCTACTGCAACTCGGTTACAAGTCGATGATATGGTCACGTTCACGGGGTATCTCCCCGAACGGGAACAGGTATATAGCCTGCTCCACGACTCGGATGTCTTCGTCAATCCTTCGGTGTACGAAGGATTTTGCGTCGCGGCCGTGGAGGCAATGGCTTGCGAATTACCTATAATTGCAAGTGATATCGAAGTTCTACGTGAGGTTGTTGGTGAACCTGGTATCTTCGTTCCCCACGATGATACAAAAGTGATAGCAAGCAGTATCGCCGAAACAGTCTCCAGCTTGGGTACAGACGAAACCGAACGACGGCGTAAAAAGGGGCGAAGGAGGGCAGTGAATAAATTCTCGCTGGAGCGAACTGCAACGGCTTACCACGAGCTATACGCTGATCTATCTAGGTAGTATCTACCTCCAGCACCTATTAATTCTCTTTAGCTAAAGAACAACGATTGGCTGGTGCCGAGTGCGACCAGCTGGACTAACTTCGAATAACATGATCCTCTAAGCCGGTGTAACAGACGGAAGTGTGAACGTTTATCCGAAATAGAGAGTTATACAAACCTCGGGTCGAATACTGATATATCTACTGATGAGAAGTGCGATAAACCTCGGACTTGACGGTGCGATGCACACGACCACCGTACCTCGGAAATTTCTACGAAATAGATGGTTTGAAAACAGTTGGAAAGTCACTCCAAGAAACCAACGCTTACGATCGCTAAGGAACCTGAAATAATGCTAGAGAAGATACGTCTTGGCCTTCGATATCCAGAAAAAATAAAACGAAAGGCCCGAATTCAACTAGCGAGACGACTGACCAGTCCTAACTACGAGACAGTCCAGTTCCTGGCTGAAGATTGGGACACGCTGCTTATTCTCGACGCCTGTCGGTACGACCTCTTTGCCGAACACAATCCGTTTGAGGCCACCCCAAAAAAGGTTTACTCGAACGCGAGCCACACACGAGAGTTCCTCGAACAGAACTTCGGATCGTCGGACCTACCGGACACGGTCTACGTGACCGCGTCACCGCAAGTGACTAACTGTGATGCGTCGTTTGCTCACGTCGAACACGTCTGGCGCAATCACTGGAGCGACGAACACAGAACTGTCCTCCCAGAAGCGGTCACTGACGCCGCACTGGCGGCGAACGAGCAATTTCCGAATAAACGGCTAATAGTACACTATATGCAGCCTCACTATCCGTTTATCGGCCCGACTGGAGAAGAAATTGGCCAACACGCGACGTTTACCGGTGGCAAGCCCGGTCGAAAGTACGCTTCCGTCTGGGAACAGCTCGCTGCCAGTCAGATTGACGAGCACACCATCAAACGAGCCTACGCCGAGAATCTCGAACTCGTGTTGCCAAACGTGTGTGATTTAGCCGACTCTCTCACCGGGAAAACAGTCATCACAAGCGATCATGGGAATTTATTCGGAAAGCGAGTCACGGCTCTTCCATTCGAAATATACGGACATCCGAGAGGTGTCCACGATCCTGAACTGACCGCAGTCCCGTGGTTAGAGCTTCCGTACGAGGAACGTCGGACGATTTCTTCGTCCGAGCGTCTCTCCGAGGAGTCATTCGAGAGCGACGAAGTAGATGAGCGACTTCGTGACTTAGGGTACGTCTGAGAAGTCAGCGTCAAATTTCTACTCATCGAATCGAATCGAGCGTCTGGGTCGTCTCCGAGACTGTATTCTCCCACGTGAACTTCTCCTCAACGGTCGTCCGCCCATTCCGCCCAAGCTCTCGCCGCTTTGCCTCGTCCCCAATTAGCTCCCGAAGTTCGCGCTCGAAGGCCGCCACGTCGCCGACGGGCACCGTCTCGCCTGCTTCTTCGACGACTGGCGCAACGTGTTCGAGGTCACTGGTCACGGCCGGGGTCTCGGACGCGAACGCCTCTAAGACGGTCCGTGGGAGACCCTCCGCGCGACTTGGCAGGACCAGAACATCGGCGGACCGATACACCTTCGGCATCTCGTCGTAGGCGACGTGTCCGAGGAAGGTGACGGCCTCGGAGACGCCGAGGTCGGCCACCTGCGCTCGGAGTTCGTCGCGGAGTGCGCCGTCGCCACAGATGTAGAGTTCCGCGTTGGGGTACGCCTTGCGCACGCCCGCGAACACCTCGACCGCGTCTTGCGGGCGCTTGCCCTCGACCAGACGCCCGACGAACAGCACGACTAGTCCTTCAGCCTCGATCAAGTCGCTCTCCGGTCCGTCGGGCGTGAACCGGGTCTGGTCGATGCCGTTCGCTACGACCTCGACGTCCGTACCGACGCCGAACTCACGAACGCGCTCGCGGTCCTCATCGGTGTAGCAGAACACCACGTCTGCGCTGTCGAACGTCCAGCGGCCCAGCGTCCGGAGGTAGGCGTCGAATACCCATTCGGGTGCGTTCTGCGAATAGAGGCCGTGGTTCGTTATCGCCAACGGTGTGTCGCCGATTCGACTCCGGAGCGCAGCGAGGTTGGTCGAGAAGTAGAGGTGCGAGTGAGCGTGGACGACGTCGAAGTCGTCGGCCGTCGCCAAGAACTTCGCCACGCCAGCCGAGATGTCGTTGCCGAGCAGTTCGACCGTCGGCGACCGTCGGACGACCGTGTAGCCGTCGCGCTCCTCTCGTCGCGGCTTCGAGTCGTCGTTCCCAACCGTCAGCACCGTCACGTCGTGACCCATCGCCGCCTGGTCACGACTCATCGCGTGAACGTGGTACGGGCCGCCACCTTTGACGTCGGGATACACCTTCTGTGCGACGCGAAGAATCCGCATTCGGTTCACCCGTCCAACTCCGTCATTAATACTCTACTGATATTCGCACGTCGGGACACGGAATCCAGCCGTCTGCTATCGGTTCTCCGTGACCTCACGAAAGTCGGCCAGCACCTTCCAGATCTGTCGGACGACGATCTTCACGTCGAACCAGAACGACTGCTTCCGGATGTACTCCAAATCGTACCGGAGCTTCGCCTCCGGGTCGGTACTCTTGGCGTCCCGTATCTGCGCCAGTCCGGTCAGGCCGGGCTTGACGAACCACCGCTTGCGCCACGTGTCGGTGCGCTCCTCCAGCAGGGGTTCCTCGTCGGTCCAGACCGCACGCGGACCGACGACGCTCATCTCGCCGGTCAGGATGGCCCAGAGTTGCGGAATCTCGTCTAGATGCGTCCGGCGCAGGACCCGCCCGACCTGCGTGATGCGGTCGTTCTCCTCGTCGTCGGTCGGGACCGCCGACTCGCCCTCCGGCACCATCGTCCGGAACTTGTACACCTCGAACGTCTCGCCGAGTTCGGCGGTGCGCTCTTGACTGTAGAACACCGGTCCCGGACTGTCCAACTTGATGACGGCCGCGATGACCGCGATGAAGGGCGCGAACGCGATCAGGCCGATTGCGGCGAACGTCACGTCGAAGATACGCTTGAACACGTAGTCCTGCCAGTCCCACGGTTCGAGTTCGATGTCCACGATGTCCTCGTTCCCCGCCGCCGTGGCGGTCAGCACGTCGTCTGCGTGGTCGCGGTGGACCTTGGCATCGACGCCATGTTCGTAGCAGGCGTCGAGCGCGCCGAAGAACTCCGCACGGTCGGGGTGGGCGAACGCCAGCACTGCGGTGTCCACGTCGTACTCGACCAACACCTCGTCGAGTCGAGAGAGACCGCCCAGACAGTCGAGGTCGTCGAGCATCACGTCGCCGCTTCCATCGGTGACCGCCGGTGTGGCGACCTGTCGGTCTTGCTCGGAGTAGTAGGGACTCGGCGGTGAGACGTAGCCGACGACCGGTACGTCAGTCGCGTCGAGGACGTCACGTATCTCCTCAGGGTCGTCGCCGACGACGAGGGCCCGCTCCTTCCGGCCGGGCCGGTAGCCGATGGCGACGAACCACGCCGGAAAAGCGACCAGCAGGATCGCGACGGTCAGCGCGAGCGTCGAGCGCGGGAGCGGATACGTATAGTCGAAGTAGCCGACGGTCGCCATCGCGAACCCGGCGACGACGACCCGCTTCTGGGTGAGCAGTATCGTGTCGAGGATGCGCCGCGGACGTGGCTTGAACAGCGGGACGAGACTCCCGGCGACGACAAGTGCGCTCGTCACCGCGGCAATCGCCAAGTCGTCGCCGGTCAGCACGACTGCGGGAAGCCTCCGGAACACCGGCAGAATCGTCGTCAGCCACTGGACTGCGGGGTGGTTGGCGACCAACACGGCCGCGACCGCCCACAGAAGCGTGCCGACGACGCTCATGACGCGATACCGATATCCCGAAGCCATCACGCTATCCCGCTCAGTCAGTTAGCTTAAAAGCTGTGGAGTGACGTTTCGGTGTCAATATTTGACAGCTTACGAGTTCCGGACGAGCGGTTCGTACCAGTCGCGGTTCTCCTGATACCACTCGGTGAACTGCTCGACGCCCTCCCGGATGGTCGTCGTCGGTTCGTAGCCGATCAACTCCTTCGCCTTCGAGATGTCGGCGTGAGTGTGTTCGGCGTCGGCGTCGTTGCGCTCGCCGAATTCGAGTTCGAGGTCGGGTGCGAGTTGGTCCCGTATCTCCTCGGCGAGCGTCTGAATCTCGATGTTGTCCGTGCTTCCGACGTTCATCGCTTCGCCGTCCGCGGCGTCGGTCCCCAGTAGCGCGGCGTTCGCTCGCACCACGTCGCCGACGTAGGTGAAGTCGCGGGTCTGAGTTCCGTCGCCGTAGATGACCGGCGATTCGCCGTTCAGACACCGCGAGACGAAGTTCGAGATGGCCATGTTCGGCCGCATTCGCGGGCCGTAGACGGTGAAGTACCGGAGCGCGACGGTCGGTAGACCGTACACTTCGTTGTAGACGCGGGTGTACTGCTCCTGGGCCACCTTCGACGCGCCGTAGGGGCTGACTGGCGTGTTCGGATGCTCCTCGTCGTAGGGCAGATACTCGGGCTTGCCGTACACCGACGAGGAACTCGCAACGACCACGCGCTCGGTGTCCGAATCACGGGCCGCTTCCAATACGTTGAGCGTGCCAGAGACGTTGATGTCGTCGACCTTCTGAGGCTGTTCGACGCTGGTCCGGACGCCCGCCTGAGCGGCCTGATGGAAGATGACGTCGGCCTCGGCGACGTATTCGCCCACCAGGTCCTCGTCGCGCACGTCGCCGTGGACCAGTTCGTAGCTTCCGTCGCTCTCGGTGGCCGCGTCCCGGGCCGCTTCGACGTTGTGTTCTTTGATGCCGACGTCGTAGAACGGTTCGAAGTTGTCGAGCGCAACGACGTCGTGGCCGTCGCGTGCGAACGCTTCGGCGAGGTGGCCGCCGATGAACCCCGCACCTCCGGTGACGAGTATTCGCATTACCTACCTCCCCAAACGCAATTAGCAAAAATCCACCGAGTCGAGACGCGAGTTCAGACGGCTGACGCTTTGATCGAAAATAGCGGGACGTTCAGTCGCTCGAGACTTCGGTCGAACCGGAGTCGGTTTCGGATTCGAGTTCGACCTCTTCGCCGCGAAGCAGACGCTCGGCCTTCTCGCGGTCCTCGGGGTAGCCGACGTCGACGCGCCAGCCGTCCATCCGAATCGCGTCGATGGTTCGGCCGCTCTGGATGAGGAGGTCTACGGCCTCACTAATCTCGTACTCGCCGCGGTTCGAGGGCTGGACGAGGTGGCAGGCGTGGAAGATGGCCGGCGTGAAGGTGTAGAAGCCGGTCATCACGAGATTGGAAGGCGGATTTTCGGGTTTCTCAACTACGTCGGTAATCTCGCCGTAGTCGTTGGTGTCACAGACCCCGTACCGGCCAGCCTCTTCGTACGGAACCTCCTCTGTAAGGAACGCAGCATCTGCGCGATCCTCCTGCTGGCGCTTGACCACGTCGCCGAGGTTGGCGTCGAAGATGTTGTCGCCTAAGATGAGCATGAAGTCGTCGTCGATGTGCTCCTCGACGGTCAGTAGGGCGTGAGCCAGCCCTTTCTGCTCGCGCTGGTGAGAGTACGTGATGGGGATCCCGTCGAACTCGTCACCGTAGTGGTCGATTATGTCCTGCTTTCGATAGCCGACCACCACGACGAATTCGTCGGCACCTAACTCGGCCAACTGCTCGAGGCAGTGGGTCAGGATAGGTTTTCCGTCTACTTCGACCATCCCTTTGGGCTTGTCCTCGGTCAGCGGCCGTAAGCGGGTTCCTTCTCCAGCAGCGAGTACAACAGCTTTCATGTTCATCGGAACTTCGCTGGAGTGGTAAATATTTTTAGACTCGGCATGGTCACACACCCCAGAGAATGGTTACTGAATTGTGACTGGCCGTACGGAACCCATAGCCCGTGGTGTTCCGTTAATGGAGGTCAAGACAACGTGTTTGCTTAGGACAACTGACCTTGGGGAGTCACACACCCCTCGTAACGAGTGAAAGTATCTGCTGGGTCTCTCAAGAGACACACCCCACAACGAGTGTAGTGGCGGAAACAAGGATGGCATGTTCCACTAAACAGCCAGACAACGAGTTGAGTGTAGTGGGACTCCGACGGACACACCGGATACTGAGTGAATGCTACCTACTCCTTTCCGGTTAAGGCCTGAGTGACGACTTGTGGATCTCCGAGAAGTCGATGTTCGTCGGTTTCTCACTTCGATTCTGTTCACGCCAGCACGCCCCATTGGTCGTATTCAAGAAGCGATTCGAGAAGGTCAGAAGCAGATAGAAGCGTCGTCATCTCGTATTCGGTTGATTATCATCAGATACCACCTGCCGATTGAATTGTATCGTCACGAATAGAATACGGATACTTGAGATTCCACTGTCGATATCGACCCATTCTAACGCGGATACTCTCTGGACAAACCTACAGCCAAATTGAACGAGTCTCGACAGCTGAGGGGCTACAATAGACGTGCTAGTGAGAGCAGAATTCGTCTACACCTCGTGAATCAGCCGAAAGAACGACTCTTGTGGAGAGGTGTACTCTCTCGCCCGGGTTTTCAATCGGACTCACTTAGATAGGAGACCATCGGGATCGAAATCGTTCTAGAGAGGCGATGAAATAAGAATATAGGACCATACCCATTTCGAACCCAAACAGCGCAACCCCAGAATTCGACAGAGAAAACAGGGTGTATCCAGCAATTCCGTTCTCACAATACGAGAGATATCTACAGTAGCGCATCATGGCGATGACGACCTACTCCAGGTTCTCGCCACACAGAGGCCTTCTAGACGCAATCTCGCACTCAGCAAAGACCGTAGAACTCTCGCGAATCTAACTCAGTGAAACTCTCGAATTCGACATAGAAACCGGGAATGTACCGTCAAATTCTGTTTCTGCTACCCTCCCACAGAACAGGGGGCGTCTCGTACCGAACCATCGAACTGACCAAAAACTCCGAATCAGTACGTATACCGCGTCTCTCCAGAGAAATAGACAACACCCCGGAGTTGTTCGATAGTTCCAGAAATCCAATGAGGACGGGATGCGAGAACAGCAGTCTACACCCCTTAACACAGCGTCTCTTTCGGAAATTAGCCGATTTGTAAACTACCGTCGTATAGTTTGTGCTGAAAGTGAGATGAAGAAGAGCAAGTATAGAGAGGTGTAGAGGGGCAGTTAGAAAGTCACCCGTAGTGTGGCTCTCGACTGTTGGTTGGATTGAATCACCTCCGATCTATACAGAGGTTGGGCTTCGCAGAAAGTAGAGAATAAATCGTCAAAGTGTGCACTAACTTCCCAAAGGACTCCGAGTTGACGTGAAGGTGGAACGTTGAGATATCTGTGTCTCCACAGCTTGGATGGAGGGGGTTCAAAAGTAGTCGTGGCGTCGACTACACGGTAGCTTCTGTCGTCAAGACCCAAAGTCTCAAGGAAAATCCTAGAGACCTATTCGGTAATGAACGTCAGCATCGTCGGGAGCGGCTACGTCGGGACGACCGTCGCAGCCTGTCTCGCCGACTACGACCACAATGTGACGAACGTGGACATTGACGAGCGCATCGTTGCGGCCATCGAATCCGGCGAGGCACCAATCCACGAACCGGGACTCGACGACCTCGTCGCCGAGTACGGCGGCGAGCGCCTGCGCGCGACGACCGACTACGCCGCGGTCCGCGAGACGGACGTAACGTTCCTCGCACTGCCGACGCCCACCGACGAGGACGGCCGCATCGACCTCGAAGTGCTCGAAGCGGGCGTGCGGTCGCTCGGCGAGACGCTCGCGTCGAAGGACGACCCGCATCTCGTCGTCGTCAAATCCACTGTCGTTCCGGGCACCACCGAGGAGACAGTCGCCTCGATTCTGGCCGAAGAGTCCGGAAAGACGCTCGACAAAGACCTCCACGTGGCGACGAACCCCGAGTTCCTGCGCGAGGGAAGCGCGGTCGCCGACTTCCGCGACCCCGACAAGGTCGTCTTCGGGACCCGAACTGACCTCGCCCGCGAGCGACTCCGAGCGGTCTTCGACCCACTGCTCGCCGACTCCGAGGCCGAACTGGTCGAGACCGGGATTCGAGAAGCAGAGATGATGAAGTACGCCAACAATGCTTTCCTCGCGTCGAAGGTAAGCCTCGTCAACGAACTCGGAAACATCTGCAAGGAGTACGGCGTCGACGCCTACGAGGTTGCCGACGCGCTGGGACTGGACGACCGCATCGGCGAGCGATTCCTCCGGTCGGGAGTCGGCTGGGGCGGCAGTTGCTTCCCGAAGGACGTGGCCGCCCTCATCGCCGCCGCCCGCGACGCCGAGTACGAACCGACCCTGCTGGAAGCGGCCGTCGAGGTCAACGACGAACAGCCCGAGCGACTCCTCGACCTGCTCGAACGCCATCTGGACCCGGCCGGAAAGCGCGTCGCGGTCCTCGGCCTCGCGTTCAAGCCCGGTACCGACGACGTTCGAAACTCTCGCGCCATCCCGGTCGTCGAGGGACTGCGCGAGCGCGGCGCGGAAGTCGTAGCCTACGACCCGGTCGCGACCGAGAACATGCGCGAGCGCTTCCCCGAAATCGAGTACGCGGCGTCTGCGGATGACGCACTCGACGGCGCTCACGGGGCCGTCGTCGTCACCGACTGGGACGAGTTCGCGGCGCTCGACTCGGCGTTCGACGCGATGGCCGACCCGGTCGTCGTGGACGGCCGGAGAATCGTGGAGCGACGCGACGGCATCACCTACGAAGGACTGACGTGGTGAACTGACGACGGACTGTCGTGGTGATGCGGCAAAGGGTTGGAGTAATGCGAAGGAGAGCGAGAGTAATTACGCGCCGACGCTGACGTTGCCGCCGTTCTGCACCGCGCTCTCGGTTACGTCCACCGTCTGGTTGCCGACTGAGTACGTGCCCGGATACGAGACCGTCACGGAGAACTCGCCGTCGGGTCCGGTCTCGGCGACTCGGCGGTAGACGAATTTCTTTCCGTCGACTTCGACGGAGTTCGAGACGGTGACCGTCGCGTTAACCGACGCCGTTCCCGTGATGTTCGCACCGGGAACCACCGCGAAGGCCTTTACCGACCCGCCGTCGCTGATATGCATCATC
Source organism: Halorussus salinisoli (assembly GCA_005239435.1). GTDB lineage: Archaea > Halobacteriota > Halobacteria > Halobacteriales > Haladaptataceae > Halorussus > Halorussus salinisoli. The sequence continues at coordinate 713,352 of SZNP01000001.1, forward strand.
TGGTAGTGGCCCGCGCCGGTCGCTCCCCTCGGCCCGGCACTTCCGAACCGCTGGTGGAGTCGGGCGTAGTTGGAGTCTTTCGGGACCTCCTGTACGTCGAGGTTCTTCGTGACGACGAATCCGACTCTATCCCCAAGCTTCTGGTACTGTGCGTCGGGGTCTTTCGACGCGAGGAAGGATTCGTAGTGGCTCTCGGCGAATCCGTACGACCGCGACTCCCCGTTTACGAAGTAGTTGTACATCCGGTTTCGGCCCCACTTGCTCAGTACGTAGTTCTGGGGGTACTCCCAGCCGCGCTCGTCGGCGTAGCCGTCCATCTCCGTCGCCGCCTCGAACTTCTCGTCGACTATCTTCACCTGTTGGTGCCGGACCGCGGTCTGGACCGCGCCCGCGCTGCCGACAACCAGGAAGAGGAGGGCGACGGCCGTAATCGTGGCTCTGTCGGGGAGTCCAAGCGACGTCGGTTCGGTCTCGTCGCGTGGATTCTCGCCAGCGAACGACAGTGGCGAAAGCACGTCGAGTTTCGTGGCGAAGGCGACGAACCCGTAGCCGGCCAGTATCGCCGCGAAGGGCGCGAACTCGCCGACGAACCGCCGCTGGAACGTCGCTAGCGCGAGGAAGTACCAGCCGTACGTGCAGAGGACGAGCCACGGAACGTGGTTACGCCGGTACGCGCGCACGCTAGCCAGCCCGAGTATCGGGAGAGCGAGTATCCACGCGAAGCCGAGTTCGAGTATCGGCCCGAGGAAGAAACCGGTAGGGCCGCCGGCGAATATCGACTGAGTTTCGGCCGGTCCGGACTTGAATAGGAGGAAGTCGAGCCGCTGGAACAACCGATTCGCGTACGTCGGCAGGACGACCGGCAGGAGAGCCAGCCCGCTCAGTCCCCCGGCGACCTCGGCGGTGCCGAGGACGAACGGTGGCATCTCGGCTCGGCGAACCGCTTCACCGGCGAGCGACACGCCGAGCACGCCGACCAACAACAGCGCCGGCGAGTACGCCACTACGTCAGTGTGCCACCCGAAGCTGGTGTGCGCGAGATGCGAGAGCACCGATGCGAGCGCCAACCCGGCGAGTATCGGTGTGCTCGCCACGAGCGGCGACCGGTCGGCCCGCACGTCCGCGACGGCTCGAACCGCGATGTAGACGCCGAGTGCACCGATGAGAAGCGGTCCGGCCTCCCACGCCATCACCTGTCCGGCCACCGCGACGCCCAACGCGCCCGACGCGAGCCACGGCCGAATCTCCGTGAGGCTCTCGCGGTCTACGTCGGCCAGCCAGACCAACGAGAGTGCGGTCAGCGCCAGCCACGGGTAGTCGAACGCGTGGTGGTCGGCGAAGCCGAGACCGGTCCGGTAGGCGAACGCCGGAATCACTGCGAGAATCCCGACCGATGCCAACGCGACTCGGCGGTCGTCGGTCACCCGAACTGCCAGCGCGTAGACGAGCGCCGCGACGACGAGCGCCGAGACGACGGGATACCACGCCAGTACCAGTCCCGCAGCGTCTGCGCCGAGCAGGTTGGTCAGCCACCACAGCGTCCCGACCATCAGCGGTTCGCCCTTCGCCACAGCACCGGGCAGCCCCGAGAGGACGCTGAAGTCGAAGACACCGGTGGCCTCAACGGTGAGTTGCTCGACCCAGTAGCGGTAGTAGTAGGGGTCGTTCGAGGGGAGAACGACGTACTCGCCGCGGAACACGTTCGGGTAGACGTACGTCCGCATCAAGAGGACGAACGCCAGTGCGCCGCCGAGCGCACCTGCTTCCACGGTGGACACTGATGGGAGCGACAGCGACGGGAGTATCGGTCCGTCCGTCACGGACGACCTCGTGTCCGACGCAGCATCGCCGTCCAGACTCGCCTGGACGGCCTGCGGATCGGCGACTTCGTACCCATCGCCGTCCTTGGTGACGATGTCGCGAGAGACCAACTCGCCGAAGGTCCCCGAGTCGAGGGGTACGTCGTCGAAGCTCCATCCGTCGGCGTCGTCGTCTACCGCGAGGAGTTCGCGGAGGTCCGATTCGAGGCCGGGTCGCTCCGCGAGGAGGTCGTCGGTCGCCTCGCGTACGTCAGTCATGGTGGCTGAATTACGTGACTGGTTTATAAACCCTGCGACACTTGCCGGCGAAGTCCGGTCGCGCCCTCCGTGGATGTTGTCGTTATTCGACGAACTCCGGCAGTACTTCGGTTACCGAATCACGATTTCTGTATCGAAACAGGACGATTAATCTGGGGTATCGACGCCACCTTCGAGTTCAGGTCGACTGATCGAGTACCGCATCGCGTGCTTCGTCGGGCAGATTCGCTGTAATCGTCTGGGCCGATTCGAATTCCTGCATCACGAACCGCGAGGACGTTTCGTTTACCCCTTCGATGGCGACCATCTGGTCGATGAGGTCGTTCAGTTGGTCGCGGCTCTGGACGCGACTGATCACGACGAAATCGACGTCGCCCATCGTGTAATACACCTGTTCGACCCCGTCGAGCGCGGTCAGTTCTTCACCGATGTCGTCGGAGTACCCGCTCTCGTGTGTCACGGACACGTTAGTTATCGAAACCATCTCGAGCCCGAATACGAGCGGGTCGACGTCCGCGGTGATACCTCGAATGGCTCCGCTGTCTTTGAGCTTGTTCAACCGATAATGGACGGCTGATTTCGAGAGGTCGAGTTCTTCGGCGAGCGTATCGAGGCTCACGTCGAAGTCCCGTTCGACTCGCTCTAAGATAGCAAGATCGGTCTCGTCGAGGTCAGTGTCGGAGCGAAGTGCGTCGGTCATAGTTCGTAATTATCGGCGCGCTCTTGTGAAGAACGCGGTATCTGTTTAGTCTATCCCACATCGTGGGTATCTTTGTGTCGTTTCCCACGGCCGGGCAAGACCGCCTCTGTTCGCTGAAAGAGGGCGGTTACGTTTCCATCGCGGCATCGGAGACTTCGAGACCGGCGTCGACCGCCTCGATCGCTTCGTCGATCTCGTCCTCGGTGATCGTCAACGGCGGTGCGACGATCAGCGTATTGATCATATTCGCCACGTACGCCCCGTGATCGGCTGCCGTCGACGAGACTTCGTCGACGACTGTCGTCCCCTGGCTGACTTTGTCTTCACGTTCACCGAACGGCACGCGCTTCTCGGGGTGCTTGGTGAGTTCGATTCCGCGGAAGAGACCGACGCCGCGTGTGTCACCCACACTCGGGTGTTTCGCCGCGAGTTCGTCGATCTGTTCGCCGAGGTACTCACCGACGTCGCTCGCGCGCTCAATGAGGTTCTCCTCCCGATACGTCTCGATCGTCGCAAGTCCGGCGGCGACCGCAACCGGGTGCCCTGCGTACGTGTGGCCGTGGCAGAGCATGTTCTCGTCGAAGTGGTCGGCGATTTCGGATGTGACGATCGTGGCGCCGAGCGGTTGGTACGCACCGGTGAGCCCTTTCGCCATCGTTATGATGTCCGGTTCGACGTCGAACACGTCGCAGCCGAACCATTCGCCGGTCCGGCCGAATCCAGCCATCACCTCGTCGCAGATCAGCAGCGCACCGTGGTCGTGCGCGATCTCCTTCAGTCGCGGCAGATACTCGTCCGGCGGTACCAGAATCCCGTTCGATCCAACGATCGGTTCGACGAGTACTGCGGCGACCGTGTCACCTTCGAGTTCGAGCATCTCGTCGATGTACTCGAGGCTCTCCATCGGGTCGAGCGTCGAACCGTACGCGTACGGATCAGGTGCCTTGATCGTCCCGGGAATCCCGGGCTCGGCCTCCAGTCGGCGTGGATCACCCGTGACACTAATCGAACCGTAGGTAGCGCCGTGGTACGAGCGGTACCGCGAGATGATCTTTTGCTTACCGGTGTAGAAGCGTGCGATCTTGATTGCCGCCTCGACGGCTTCCGTCCCGCTGGTCGAGAAGAACGTCTTCGAGAGGTCGCCTGGAGTGACGGCTGCGAGTTCCTCCCCGAGTTTCGCGCGCGCTTCCGTGGTGTAGTTCGGCGCGACGTAGCCCGCTTCGCGTACCTGTTCGGCGACTGCGTCTTCGACTTTCTCGGCGGAGTGGCCGAGGTTCGAGCACATGAGCTGACTCGAGAAGTCGATGTACTCGTTGCCGTCGGCGTCCGCGAACCGGACGCCGTCTGCGTCGGTCACTTGGGTCGGGCTGACTTCGTTCTGGAACGACCACGTCCCGAACACGTACTCTTTGTCGGTCTGCTCGGTTTCGTTGAGGCCTTCGTCAGTCGGGGATTCTTGCTGTGACATCGGCGTGTGTCACCTATTAGCTTGTGATTGATTAATCTTTACCCTTTATCGAAATTCGTAGGATATTGTTCTCCGAACTGTAGTATACCGGGTACACTGTTTCTTATATCCCATTGCTATTAGGATGATGTAGGAAAAGCTTATTGCGCGAGAGCTAGAGAGTCAAATGACGAATGACCGTAGATGGTACTCCACCCAGAGGCGACGTACAGAACTACATCGACGGTGACTGGCGAGACCCGTCGAGCGACCAGGGCCAAGACGTCATCAACCCGGCGACCGGCGAGACGCTCACGTACGTCGGGTTCAGCTCCGAGGCCGATGTCGACGCGGCGGTCGAGGCCGGTCAGGCGGCGTTCGAAGACTGGAGTGCAACGCCGGTCGAGGAGCGCATCCAACCGCTATTCGAATTCAAGCGGCTACTCGAAGAGCATCAGGACGAGCTCGCAGAAATCCTCGTCCAAGAGCACGGGAAGACGTTTGCCGAAGCCATGGGTGAACTACGGCGCGGCATCGAGAACGTCGAGGTCGCGTGCGGTATCCCGTCGATGATGCAGTCGGGCCATCTTCCGAACGCCGCCCCTGATATCGACGAGACCGCTGTCCGGAAGCCACTCGGCGTGTTTACGGCGATCACGCCGTTCAACTTCCCGGGGATGATTCCGCTGTGGTTCCTCCCGTACGCGGTCGCGACCGGAAACGCGTTCGTCCTGAAGCCGAGCGAGCAGGACCCGATAGTCGCCCAGCATCTATTCGAACTCCTCGACGAGACGGACTTCCCGGACGGAGTCGTCCAACTCGTCCACGGGAGTGTCGACTCGGTAAACACGCTGCTCGACCACGATGGAATCGAAGGCGCGTCGTTCGTTGGCAGCACACCCGTCGCAAAGACCGTGTACGAGCGCGGTGCCGGGAACGGCAAGCGCGTCCAGGCGCAGGGCGGTGCAAAGAATCACGTCATCGTCACGGAGACCGCTAATCTGGACTTCGCTGCGAAGAAGACCGTGTCGTCGGCGTGTGCGTGTGGTGGTGAGCGCTGCCTTGCAAACGACGTCGCCGTCGTCGAGGAATCCGTCTACGACGAGTTCGTCGACCGTGTCGTGGAAGAAGCGAAGGCCCAGCAGGTCGGCTACGGGCTCGACGACGGCACCGACATTGGCGCTCTCATCACACCGGAACACGAAGCACGGGTGCGCGACCTGATCGCAACCGGCGTCGACGAGGGCGCTGAACTCCTGCTCGACGGCCGTGACGTCGACGTCGAGAGCTACGACGGCAACTTCCTCGCGCCGACCGTGTTCGGCGATATCGATCCGGAGATGACGCTCGCCCAGGAGGAGATCTTTGGTCCGGTCCTCGGCTTGATGTCGGTCGGCGACGTCGACGAAGCGATTGACGTCCTGAACCGCAGCGACTTCGGGAACGCCGCGAGTCTGTTCACTGGGAGTGGCGCTGATGCCAGGAAGGTTCGTCACGAGGCAGATGTCGGTAATCTCGGTGTGAACGCAGGGACCGCAGCTCCGATGCCGTTCTTCCACTTCGGCGGCCGCAAGGACTCGTTCTTCGGCGACCTTCACGCACAGGGCGAAGACATGATCCACTTCTACACGGACAAGACCGTCTATATCGAACGCTGGCCGGACGCCTAACGTCTCTTCTCTCGCCTTTGCTCTCGACTAACTGCGTACCGTCGGTGCCAATCGCTGAAGTTGTGGATGAGTCGAGGAAGGACGAGCGTGGGCTTCTCCCGTCTCGACCGACGTCTGTCAGGCGCCGACACCGATAGTTGATGAATTTTGTTCGAGAGTTCCGGGATACGTTAGGATATAGTAAGAAGAATCACACGCTCCCCAATATTTATTACAGACTCAGTGTGATGTGTGAACGCATATGACAATGTTAGGGATGCCGACGTCAATGTTCCTCGTGTTCGCCGCGACGCTGCTGGCGGGAAGCATCGCAGCCATCCACTACACGGTCGTCCACGTTCTCCTCGGGAGGCCGGTCGAGGAAAGCACACCCAGTCAGGCCGTGGGAGGAAAGTAGTAGAATGGCAGTCAATCCATTCTATCTCGGGACGTTCGTCGTGTACCTGGTGATCGTGTTGGGTATCGGTGTCTGGGGCTACACGAAGACGGACACGGTAGAGGACTTCTGGGTGTACGGTCGGGATCTCGGACCGTGGCTGGCGACGTGGTCGTTCGTCGCCAACTTCGTGAGCGCAGTCAGCGTCATCGGGTTCATCGGGGCCGTGTACGGCGGTGGCTACGCCATCATGACGGGGATCGTGTTCGGGTTGATGCTCGGCATCAGTGCGCTGTACTTTGTCGTCCACAAGGTCCGTGAGTTGAACCAGGTCACGCTGCCGGACATCATCGCCGAAGTGACGGGCAGGGAGTGGGCCCGACCGATCGCAGCGACGGTCCTCCTCGGCAACGCCTGGGTGTATCTGATCATGCAGTTGGTCGGTGCGAGCCTTCTCGTGACGACCATCACCGGCGTGCCGTACAAGTACATGGTCTGGGTGATCGGAGTCGTGTTCATCGCCTACACCGTACTCGGCGGACTGGTCAGCGTCGCGTGGACCGACCTCCTCCAAGGGACGCTCATGGTCGGAACGGTGTTCGTCGCGCTCGCTTACATGGCCCTTGACCTCGGGGGCATCACGGCGATCAACTCGCAGTTCGCCGCGATGGACCCCGCGAACGTCGCCCCGCTCGGCAAAGGGACGTACACGGCGATCGGCGTCGTCGGCTCTATCGTGGCGTTCTTCGGTACGATATTCACCGGCGGTAACTACATCATCCGCATCAACGCGACCAGAGACGTGCGCACCGCCAAGTTCCACCTGGCCGCGAGCGGCGTCATCCTCTCGGTGTTCTACGCGGCGCTAGTGTGGTTGGGCGGAGCGACTACGGTCGCTCTGGATGGGACCGGTCTCAGCGTCGACAACGTCGACAAGGCGTTCCCGGTGCTCATCACGGAGTACCTGCCGACAGAGATCGGCGTCGTCATCATTCTCGCGGTCATGAGCGCCATCCTCTCGACGACCGACACCCGACTGCACACGACGGGCGTCACCACGTCGAACGACCTCTACGATTACTTCGCCTCGGACGTGTCGAACGACCAGAAGCTGAAGGTGAGTCGCTACGCGACGATCTTCTTCGGTCTCACCGCCACGGCCGTCGCGGTCAATCCGCCGGGGACGATCATCACGCTGTACACGTTCCGGGCGATTCTGCTGACGAGCGCGTTCCTCCTGCCCGTGTATGCAGCACTATACTGGCGGGGACTCGACGGCCGCGCGGTGCTCGCCTCGATGTCGTTGGGCGCGATACTCGGCGTGGGATGGAAACTCGGCGGAGAGTTCTTCAGCGTTCCCGCGACGTTCGTCGGCGTCGGAACCGCTCTGCTGGTGCTGATCGTCGGACACTTCATCTGGGCCGAGAAACCGGCGGCTCAGACCGTCGCCTCCGACTGACCCAGCGCAACTACTGCTTTCCGTATTCTGAACGAACCAACTGACGAAGCGAAACCACTCGGCAATCCAAAATGGCAAACGAATTTAACATCGATAGGAATCGGCTGATCGAGACCGTGAAAGAGCAGGCCGCGATCGGCGGTACCGATGGCGGTGGCCTCCATCGACTCGCGCTGTCAGACGAGGACAAGCAGGTCCGTGACTGGTTCCACGAGCAGATGGAAGCGGCCGACCTCGACGTTCGCATCGACGAGATGGGAAACATGTTCGGACGGCGTCCGGGGACAGATTCGGACGCAGCGCCCGTGTTGCTCGGCTCTCACCTCGACTCCCAACCGAACGGCGGCATCTACGACGGTGCACTCGGCGTCGTCGGCGCACTCGAGTTCGTTCGGACGCTCGACGACCAGGGAATCGAGACGAAACACCCGATAGAGATAGTCAACTGGACGAACGAGGAGGGCTCACGGTTCCAGCCCGCGATGATGGCCAGCGGCGTATGGGCCGGCGTCCACGACCGGGACGCGATGTACGCCGAAACCGATGCAGAGGGTAACACGTTGCGGGCCGAACTCGAACGGATCGGCTATCGGGGCAGCGCCCCGGTCGGACCCCAGGAGGAGTACGAGGCCTACCTCGAACTTCACGTCGAGCAGGGTCCGTACCTCGAAGAGTGGGGGCAGTCGGTCGGCATCGTGACGGACATCGTCGGGTTCACGTGGGGAGAACTCACCTTCCGCGGCGAACCCGACCACACAGGAGCGACGCCGATGCACCACCGGAGCGACGCGCTCGTCGCTGCCGCGGACGTAATCGTTCGGCTCCGACGACTCGCCGAAGACCTCGGCGAACGTACCGTGGCGACGACCGGTGTCGTCGATGCCACTCCCAACTCGATCAACGTCATCCCCGGTGAGGTCACGTTCACCTGGGACGCACGCGACCCCGACGACGCGGTCGTCGAAGCGGCGTTCCAGCGGGTGCTCGCGGAGGCCGAACGCGCCGCGGAGCGCGAGGGCGTCGACTGGGAGTGGGAGGAGCGAATGCGGGCCCCGAGCGTCAAGTTCGCGGACCGCTGCACCGAGACAATGGCCGACGCCGCGGCGTCACTCGATTACGACTACACGGACATCGTCGCCGGTGCCGGCCACGACGCGACCCACCTCGCGGAGGTCTGCGACACCGGGATGGTCTTCGCGGTCAGCGAAGGAGGGAAGAGTCACAGCGAGGCGGAGTACACGAACTGGGACGACTGCTACAGGGCGGCGAACGTACTAGCGAACGCGGCGCTCCGAGTCGCGACCGGGGCGGCGTAACGCCCGCTCTGACCGCGCATCGTCGACGGGAGCGGACTACGACCTCGCGGAGAGCAGTTCTCGGGCCGCACGTTCGAGTATCTCTGCGCCCGACCTGGCGGCGTCCAGGTCGACGTGCTCGTCGTACGTGTGAGCCTGTGAGATGTCGCCTGGTCCCCACGTAATCGCCTCGATGTCGGCGTCGTTGACGAAGTTCCGAACGTCGGTCGAGGCTTTGATCCCCCAGGGTTCGGTGGACACGTCCGCGACGTCGGCCGAGTGGTCTCGGAACGTCTGGGCGAGTGGGCTGTCGACGGCGATCGACGCCGACTCGTAGGTCCGGGTTCGCTCCCAATCGGTTTCGATATCGTGTTCCTGTTCGACGTCCTCCAACAAGGCCGCAATCTCGTCGTCGATTTCGACGGCGGTTTCGCTCGGAAGGAACCGTCGGTCGACGGTGATGGTCGCACGCTCCGGGACGACGTTCTCCTTCGTCCCAGCGTCGAACTGGGTGACGGTCGCGTACGCTCGCCCGACGAGATCGTCTTCGCGCGACCGGACGCGTTCGTCGTACGATTCGAGCGCGTCGAGTACCGGTTTCGCGTGGTGAATCGCGTTCGTCCCCTGATCTGGACGACTGGCGTGGGAGGGGTCGCCGTCGACGCTGACCTCGTACCAGGCTAGCCCCTTCTCACTCGTCGCGGTCCGCAGTCCGGTCGGCTCGAGGACGACGCCGTAGTCGCCGTCGTAGCCCCGTTCGAGCAGGGTCTTGGTCCCCGCCTCGGCAGTCTCTTCCCCGATGGCGGCGTGAACGACGAGCGATCCGTCGAGATCACCGGACTCGATGGCGTCTTTGAGTCTGGCGGCAGTTACCATACCGATCGCGACGCCGGTTTTCATGTCGACGCTGCCGCGTCCGTAGAGCGCCCCGTCTTCGATCTCCGCGCCGTAGGGGTCGTGGCTCCACTCCTCCCGATTGCCCGCCGGGACGACGTCGATATGCCCGTTGAGCACCAGCGTGGGGTTGCCTTCACCGATTCTGGCTGCGACCTGTGGTCGGTCCGGATACGGTTCTCGGACGAGCGTCGCTTCGATATCGCGATCCTCGAACCAGTCTGCGATGTACTCCGCACACTCCCCTTCGTTCCCGGGTGGGTTCTCGGTCTCGATCCTGACGAGATCACCAACGAGTGACGCGAGTTCGTCTTGCTTCTCAGTACGAGACATAGTCCCACATACGGTCCTAATATGTAAAAATAGTTCCGACGAAAAAGGCGTTATTCTTAATACTGTTTGTTAATAGGGTGAGTAGTTGGAGTACGTTCTATCTTCAGTGCGTATTTCAGCTCGGACGCTACCGGGCGTCGCCGGAGGTAGTTAGTGGTAACTGACGACGCCCCGTTTCCGTCGGACAGGGTCCTGGCGTTACTGCCGGAAAGCCTCGGCGAGGACGGCCGCGATCGACTGCGCCCGCGCGAGCAAGCGCTCGTCGTCCATGAACGACCCGACACACTGCAGCCCGACCGGCAGGCCGTCCACGCGGCCGCCCGGCAGCGAGACGGCGGGCACGCCGGCGTGGGTCCAGGGAAGGTTCATCACCGGGTCGCCCGTACCGTCGATCCCCTCGGGCGCCGGTCCGGGGGCGGCCGGACTGATCCATACGTCGACACCCTCCTCGGCCGTCACCGCGGCCACCTCGGCGCGGAGGTCACGCCGACTCGCACGGACGGCCGCCACCTCCTCGACGGTGACCGATTGGCCTTCCCGGACGAGGTCGGCCGTTTCCGCTGCGTACCGGTCCCCGTACTCGTCGACCCACTCGGCGTGGGCAAGTGCGGCCTCCGCGGCGACCAACCGATCGTGGCGCTCGTTGAGCGCGTCAATGTCGTTGAACAGTCGGACGCGGCGCACCTCGTAGCCAGCGCGTTCGAGCGCCTCGACTTGGGCGTCGAACTGGTCGAGACCCACCTCGGTCGCCTGCGAGAGGTACGGCCCGGTCGGTACGCCCAGCACGGGACGGTCGTCAGTCGCGACTGTTTCCCAGTCGTCACACAGCACCGACGCCGCCACCCGCATACCAGTTACGTCGCGGGTAAACGCGCCGACGTGGTCGACGGACTCGGCCAGCGGAAGCACGCCGTCCGTCGGGATGCGGTCGTAGCTCGGTTTGAACCCGACGATCCCGCAGAACGCCGCGGGTCGAATCGTCGAGCCGACGGTCTGAGTGCCGAGTGCGAGCGGCGTCTCGCCCGCTGCGACCGCGGCCGCGGACCCGCTGCTGGAACCGCCGGGCGTGTGCTGAGGGTCGTGGGGGTTGCGCGTCGGCCCGGGTTCGAAGTAGGCGAACTCCGTCGTGACCGTCTTCCCGAGGACGAGCGCTCCGGCGTCTCGGAGTGCGGCCACGGCCGACCCCTCCGCGCCGGTCAGTTCCGAAATCGGGAGGTCCGATCCGGCCCGTGTGGGGAGCCCACGGGTGTGGAAGATATCCTTGACACCTACTGGCACGCCGTAGAGCGGCGGCCGGTCGCGGGGTTCGGGGTAGCGATCCCGGAGCGCGGCGGCCTCCGCCGTCAACCGGTCGGATCGGCCGGGTTCGGGCACCAACGCGTGTACGGTCGGTTCGACCGACTCGATCCGGTCGTGGAGCCGTTCGACGTACTTGACGACGTCACGTCGTCCGGTTCGCAGTGCACTCGCGGCCTCGGCCAGGGTCACAGCGTCGGTCGCAATCAGACTCGTTTCGTCTGCCTCGTTGGGTTCGTCGGCCATCGTTTTCCTTGACGACTCCGACCAACGCTCACGGGAACTGTCAATGTTGGGCTACCGGTCAGCGCTACGCCGTGGCACGGCGTGAGTCGAATACGTCCGCGTCTGCATCGTGATTCGACGGCACTCCGTCACTCGGCCGTCTCTCTCGTGGCCTCTCCCGGTGAGCGTGCGGACGAACCGAAAGGACAGGATTTTCCGAGTCGCTCCCGCGTCACTACCCATGGCCTCAGCATCCGCGCATCACTTCGGCGTGACCGTAACCGACCTTGACCGCGCGGTCGAGTTCTACCGCGAAATCCTCGGTCTCGACGTACTTGACCGATTCACCGTCTCCGGCGAATCCTTTTCAGCGGGTGTCGGCGTCGACGGGGCGACCGGCACGTTCGCGCATCTCGACGCCGGTTCGGCCCGCGTCGAACTCGTCGAGTACGACCCTGCAGGCGAGGACCGCGAGAGCGAAACGGTCAACCAGCCCGGTGCGAAACACCTCGGTCTCGCCGTCGACGACCTCGATCGATTCTACGAGGAACTGCCGGCGGACGTCGAAACGGTGAGCGAGCCACAGACGACCGAGAGCGGAACGCGAATCCTATTCCTCCGCGATCCGGAGGACAATCTCGTCGAACTCGTCGAAGCGTAGGGAACACGGTCGACGAAATCACGGAGCAAAGAGTCTACAGTCGTACCACCTCGGCCGTCTGACGTGGCGGAGTTACAGCGAAATCGCTGCGAGGAGTACGAGGCCGACCGTTAGCAGAAACGCGACGCTGGCTACTGTAGCGAGGGCCGCACCTATTACCAGGGTTAGCAGCGGCGAGTCGAACCTGCGCCTGTCTAAAATCCCGCGCGAGTGCAAGGGGTAGTGTAGTTCCATGGGGAATCACTCTTCAGGTGAAAATCGACGTCGAGACTACCTTAATCCCACACGCCGTTCCCAGAGACTGGAAATCGGTGGAAGTCAGCCTCTCGATTCGAGAAACCAGTAAAACGACTGGTGTGGGTGGCCTCTTTACCGCGGGATTTGACTGGGTGGTCGTCGTTGCTTGATGCTCGGCGTCTCGTCGGAACGGGAAACGCTGCTATCGGCGACCTTCGCGCGATAAAAAAAGTCGATGATTGCCCGGTGGCTCAGTCGGAGACGGCCGGCGAGGCGGTCTCGGTGCTCTGAGAATCCCGCACGCGGTTGATGTTCCGTCGCAGGAGGACCGTCGAGAGAAGTCCGACCGCGAGCGCTGCGGTGATGATGTAGAACGACATGGCGTAGCTCCCGGTCGACTCGACGATTCGCGCCACGAGGGTCGGTCCGGCGACGCCGGCTAGACCCCACGCAGTCAGCGTGTAGCCGTGGATGGCGCCGAGTTCCTTCGTGCCGAACAGATCCCCGAGGTACGCCGGCAGACACGCGAACCCGCCGCCGTAGCACGTGATGACGAGGAACAGGAGTCCCGCAAACACCCAGACGTGTGAAATCTGGGGCATGAGGAGGAACGCGGCGACCTGCAGGACGAAGAACGTGGCGTAGGTCGCCGTTCGTCCCAGGTAGTCCGAGGCGCTCGCCCACACGATTCGGCCGCCGCCGTTGAACACTCCGATGACGCCCACGATGGACGCCGCGGTAGCCGAACTGGCTCCGGTGACCGACTGGAGCATCGGCGACGCGACGGACAGCAGCATGATACCCGCCGAGACGTTGATGAAGATGATCAGCCAGACGAGGTAGTACCGCGGCGTCCTCAGTGCCTCTTTCGCGGTGAGCTGTGCGAGGTCAGTGCTGACGTTGACGCCCTTCGCACCGGTGTCGTCGAGTTCGCTGTCGTCCATGCCCTCGGGAACCCAGCCCTCCGGTGGCTTCTTCAGGTAACTCGACCCGGCCACCATTAGGACGAAGTAGCCGACGCCGAGCGCGTAGAACGCCATCGGGATGCTGTAGTTCTGCATGATGGCGTTCGCGACGGGTCCGGTTACGAGCGCGCCGGCACCGAAGCCCATCACAGCCATCCCGGTAGCCATCCCGCGTCGGTCGGGGAACCACTCGACGAGCGTCGAGACGGGCGCGATGTAACCGAGACCGATGCCAACACCGCTGATTACCCCGAAGGTGGCGAGGAAGGCGGGGTAGCTTTCGATCTGGACGCTGACGCCCGCGCCGATGATTCCGAGTCCGAACGTCACGGCGGCGGCGAGTCCAGAGATTCTCGGTCCGTACTTTTCGACGAATCGCCCCAGGAACGCGGCTGCCAGGGCGAGGAAGACAATCGCGACGGTGAACGCGAGCGTCACGTCCGAAATCTCCCACCCTAACGTGTCACGGAGCGGGTTCTGATACACGCTGTACGCGTAAATCGATCCGATCGACAGATGAATCGCGACGGCCGACAGCGCGATTAGCCATCGATTCTTGTCTGCCTGACTGTGTGACATCCTTTCGCGCATTAATAATAATCCGGTAAAAGTACTTCGGTTAATAATCGGATTTAACCGCGCTGTACGTCGATTAGTGTTCGCGACCTAACCCATCCGCTCCGATGTTATTAAAATATGAACACTTCTAGCGAGGCGACCCGGTTCTGAACTCGGCGCGACACGGAAGTGGTTTATCGCGAAGGTCCGTACCAGGGCGACGTGACGCAGACACGGGACCACGTTCTCCGGGTCGACCTCACGGCGGGGACGGTCGAGCGCGAGCGCGTGCCGGAGCGGTGGCGACGGCGGTTCCTCGGCGGCAAGGGTCTCGGTGCCCGGTACCTGTACGAGGAACTCGACGCCGCTACCGACCCGCTGGGACCGGACAACCTCCTCGGATTCCTGCTCGGTCCGGTCTCGGGGTACCTGCCCGGCGAGACCCGATACGCGGCGGTTACGAAGTCGCCGCTGACCGGCGGATTCCTCGATTCCTACGCCGGCGGTCGATTCCCCGACCGCCTCGCGGGCACCCTCCCGAGTTGCCTCGGCGTTCTCGTGTCGGGAAGCGCCGACGTACCGGTCACGGTCCACGTGCGTAACGGTGACGCCGACATCGTCGCCGAGACCGACCTTGGGAATGCCGACGTCGAGGCGGTTGCGGACGCGTTTCCTGATGCTGCGGTCGCGTGTATCGGTCCCGCGGGCGAACAGACGGTCCGATACGCGACGATCGCGTCGGACGGCGGTGACCACCACGCTGGTCGTGGCGGTGCCGGTGCCGTAATGGGCGCGAAGAATTTGAAAGCGGTCGTCGTTCACGGCGAAGCAATCGAACCGACCGGTCACCTGGCGCAACTCTCCGACGACTACGCCGAGACGTACCGGGAACACGATACTGGCCGTTGGTTGGCTGCGGGCGCGACGATCGAGAGCCTCGACTTCGCCGACGAGACGGGACTGCTCGCGACTCGGGGCTGGCAATCCACGGAGTTCGACGGGAGCGAGGCCATCGGCGTCGAGGCCGCCAAGGAGGACGCCGTGGAGCGCGAGTACCCGAACGGGGACCATCCCGGCGGATTCCGGGTCGAAACCGACGAGGGAGAGACCGTTCCGCGCGGTGCGACCGCGATGACGCTCGGCGCCGGTCTCGGCGTCGACGACTTCGAAGACGTCGCGGCGCTGGGTGCGCTCTGTGACCGCCTCGGGATGGACGTAATCAGCGCAGGTAACGCCGTCGCTTGGGCGATTCGTGCCGCCAACGCCGGACACATCGACCTCGACGTATCGTTCGGCGACGCCGAGGCCGCCGCGGCATTGTTAGAGCGAATCGCGACCCGCGAGGACCCGACTGCGGACGCGTTAGCCGACGGGGTCGCCGTCGCCGCCGACCGGTACGGCGGTGACGAACTCGTTCCGACCGTGAAGTCGATGGCCGTGCCCTCGTACGATCCGCGACGGGCCGGGAGCATGGCGCTGGCCTACGCGACGAGCGACCGCGGGGGCTGTCATCGCCGGGCGCGACCGTTCGAGGAGGAGGTCTTCGACAGGAAATGGTCGCTCGAAAAGCAGGTTAGAGCGGTCACGACGGCTCAGAACGCCAGATCGGTCCTCTGGAGTCTCCCCGCGGACGACTTCCTCGGGGAGACGTTCGACGACTTGGGTGCCGAGTGGCTGGCCGCTCTCGGCCGGGAGTACGACCCCGAAGAACTCTACCGACTCGGCGAGCGCGTCTGGACGCTCGTCCGACTGTTCAACGTCCGCGAGGGATTCGACCGGGGCGACGATAGCCTCCCTGCGCGTTTTCAGGAACCGCTCGTCGACGAGCAGGGACGGAGGGTTCGGATCGACCCCGACGACTTCGAGCGGGCGCTCGACCGGTACTACGCCGTTCGGGGGTGGGGGCCGGACGGCCGTCCGCTCGCAGAGACGCTCGACCGACTCGACCTCGGCGACATCGTCGATGACGAGACGGCCGTCGGTGAGCCCTCCGCCGTCACCAGATCGGCAAACGCCGGTGGAGTGGATCCCGCTGAGTGAATCACTACTGCGTCGACGGTTCGGTCATCGAAGTCGCATCTCTTCGGCGCGTTCGACCGCGAGCTCGGTGATTTCGTCGATACTACTGTCGGAGCGGTCCGCGAGCACTCGGAGCATCATCCCGAGTTGGATGGCGGCCGTCTCCCGCAGTTCCTCGGCCTCCTCGGTATCATTGCCGAAGTAGTATTCGTGCTGACCGTTCTCGTGAACGAGTCCGGCGTACACCGAAACGAGATCGTCTTCGACGACTGCTTCGGCAGTCTGTTCCTGGAGTTCCTCGAACCGTGGGTTCGTCATCGTCCTGGCAAACGGAACGCCACTCCCTCAACCCTTTGATAGCGCCGTCACCGTGCCACTTCGGATGATTGATGTTAACACCGTCGAGAGCGAGACGGAGGTATTAGGTTGTCGACCACTGTACGGTCGACCGATGTCGAGAGCCAAATGGTCCGCATTGCTCGCCTGCGTTCTCATCGTCGCGTCCGTCCTCGGCCGGTACCTGAGGCAGGACGACCCGACTCTCGAACCGCCGTTTTGAACCAACACACTACGGTATCTTCTCGACGTGAACTGCTGTGAACCGATGATCTACTGTCATAGCGTCAGAACGATCTATAAATGCCATAGGGAAACAGACCACCATTTAGTTGGGAACAAACGCCTTATCCTGACACCTTAGTCCCATTTTCGGGAGCGATGTTCGTGGATTTTTAATCCCCTCGTTACAAGGAGGGTATCGATGACGAACGTCACAGGAGCTGTTGGCCGTTCTCCGGTCGTTCGCGTCTCGGCAGACGTGACAGCTGCTCGTGGAGACCGAGTCTTCAACGCTGCTCGCGATGTCGCGGACTCTATACCTGTCGTGCGAACGGGACCGACCGGCATCCTGGCACTCGAACCGCTCGTCCTGGCAACGGAGGGAGAACGGACGACCTTCTTCGCGTCCCCCCGTCCGTCCACCGTACGCGATCTCGTCGAAGACTTCGAATCGGAGGGACTTCCGACGGACGATGCCGATGCCGTCGTCGAACACGATCCGGAGGTAGCGTCGCTACCGGTTCCGTCGGACGGACCGTTATCGGTTGGAGAGCGACGCACGCTCGGCCCCTGCGGATGGGTCGACCCCCTCGACCCGACCGAACACACTCTGGTCTCGACCGAGCGCGACGTGGGTTCCGTCGCGGACGTCGGCCTCCTCGGCCGCGGTAGGGGCGATGCCGCTGCGGACGAACCGATTGGTGAGACGTGGGAGCGCGCCCGCGGGACCGACGGCGAACCGGTTGTCGTTGTGAACGCCAACGAGTCCGACGACCGCCCGCGGGCGGACCGGACGCTACTCGCCGGCTCGCCGCTGTCGGTTCTCGATGGGGTGGCGGCCGTCGCGGAGTACGTGGACGCCGAGGACGTCGTGCTCTACCTGAACGAGACCGATACCGAACTCCAGAAGCACGTCCGCCGAGCCGTCGAGGCGGCTGAAGACGAACTGCCGGTGGTGCCTCAGATAGTCGCCGGCCCCGATGAGTACCGCGCCGGCGCTCCGACGGCCGCGCTCGAGGCGCTGGAGGGCGCGGACCGCATCGAACCGCGCGTCCAACCGCCCACCCCAGCAGAACACGGACTCTACGGTCGTCCGACGGTCGTTCATACGCCGCGGACGTTCGCCCACGTCCGACACGCACTCCGCAATCCGGAGACGTTCGACGCAGACGATGCGGACCCTGGAACCCGGCTCGTGACCGTCACCGGCGACGTGGACGCCGCGGCGACCGTCGAGCTGGGGTCCGGCGGTAGTCTCTCAGATGTGGGGGATGCCGTCGTGATGGACGGGTCGTTCAAGATGGCCTGCGTTGGGGGCGTCTTCGGCGGCATCACTTCCGAACTGGACGTCCCGCCGACCGCGCAGTCACTCGACGCCGCGAACCTCGGGACGGACGGCGTCGTGGAGCTGTTGAGCGACGAACGCTGTGCGGTCGCGACCGTGGGTGAGCGGGCCCGGTTCGCGTCGACGGCGAACAGCGGTCGATGCGTTCCGGGGCGAGAGGGGACGAAACAGCTCACCGAACTGTTACGCGAGATATACCAGGGGGCGTTCCGAACCGACGACATCCGCGAACTCGGACGCGTCATGCGCAAAACGAGCAACTGTCGAATCGGCGCTCACGCCCCGCGGCCGGTGACAACCGCGATGGACGAGTTCGAACCGGAGTTCCGGGCGCACGCCGACGGCCGCTGTCCGAGCAGCACCTGCGAGGAGAAACTATGAGTACTGACGAACCACTTCCAGGCGTTCCAGACGTCGACGACCCGCAGTCACAGACGCCGGTCACCGCGGAGTTCGAAACCGGGACCGCGAACGACCCCGACGTCGGCACGGACGGAGACGAGCCGACGACGCTGACAGTCAACGGGGAGGCGGTCACCGTGCCGCCCGGTTCGACCATCGTCGACGCGATGCAGGCCGTCGACGACGAGACGGTTTCGGTCGAACCAGGCGCCGACGGCGTCGAAGACGATGCCGACGTTCCCGCGCTCTGTTACTACGACCGGGAGGGAGACGCGAGCGACGAGATCGGCCCGCGCAGCGAGTGTCGCACCTGCATGGTCGAGACGGAGAAACACGGCCTTGTCCCCTCCTGTTCGTTCCCGGCCGAGGACGGACTGACGGTGGAGACCGACACGCCCGACGCCGAGGAGAGCCGAAGCGTCAACCTCGACCTCGTACTCTCGAATCACAATCTCCGCTGTACCACCTGTAACGGGAACGGTCGGTGCGAACTCCAGGACACCGCCATCAGCGAGGACGTCGAACATCCGCGCTACGGCGTGTTCGACGATCGCGACGAGTACGAACCCGTCGACGACACCTCGTCGTTCATCCAGATCGACCGCAACAAGTGCATCCTCTGTAATCGGTGCGTCGAGGGCTGTAACGACGTGCAGGTTGAGGGCGTCCTCCGCATGGAAGGACACGGCGAGGACACCCGTATCGGCTTCCAGTCCGACGCCGAAACGATGGCCGACTCGGAGTGCGTCTCCTGCGGTCACTGTGCGACGGTCTGTCCGACCGGCGCGCTCACCGAGAAGGGAATCGACGGCCCGGGAACGCTTCCGCTTCCCGGATTCACCCAACGGAACTCCGTCGGCAAAGTCATCGAGGGCGAAGCGGCCGAAACGCTGGACGACACTACCGCGCCGAACCGCTCGCCCGACCCCGGCGGCGACGTCGCGGTCGGGTCGAGTCCCAGCGTCGACGGTCGGAAGCGCGGCGTCGCGGGCTTCATGGAGCAGGCCAAGCACAGGGTCGCGGACGCCGCCAGCGAGTACGGCGAGAAGGCGTTCCTGGCCGCAGAACACACCGCCGAGGGCATCGCCGCGAACACGCTCCCCGAGAAGTACATGTTCGACATCGCCGAGAAAGTCAGCGACCACGGGCTCGACAAGCTCGACACCGAGGAGACGACGTGCGGGTTCTGTGCGGTCGGCTGTCGCTTCGAGATGTGGGGCAAAGACGGTGACTCGCTCGGTGTCGTCCCCGTCGACGACCCCGAGGACGCGCCCGCGAACAACTTCTCGACCTGCGTGAAGGGGAAGTTCGGCCACGAGTTCGCCAACAGCGACGAACGGCTCACGCAGCCACTCGTCCGAAACGACGCCGGCGAACTCGAACCGGCGTCCTGGGACGAGGCCCTCGACCACGTCGCCGAGAACCTGCGCGACATCCAAGACGAACACGGCGTGGACGCCGTCAGCTGTCTCGCCTCGTCGAAGGGGAGCAACGAGGAGGCGTACCTCGTCCAGAAGTTCGCCCGGCAGGTCCTGGGCACGAAGAACATCGACAACTGCGCCCGCCTCTGTCACTCCTCGACGGTGGCGGCGCTCCAGCAGACGGTCGGCTACGGCGCGATGACCAACCGCATCAACGAGGACATCGGCGAGGCCGACGCCTACCTCATCAGCGGGTCGAACACCACCGAGTCCCATCCGGTACTGGCGACCCGCATCAAGCAGAACGTCCGGGACGGGGCCGACCTGGTGGTGTTCGACCCGCGGAAGGTCGGCATCGCCGAACACGCCGACCAGTACACCCGGACCGAACCGGGCTACGACGTGGCGTGGATCAACGGGATGATTCGGTACATCATCGAAAACGACCTCCACGACGAGGCGTTCATCGAGCGGAACACGAAGAACTTCGAGGCGGTTAAGGAGAAGGTGCAGGCGTTCACTCCCGAGAAGGTCGAGGAGTTGGCCGGGGTTCCGCCGGCGGAACTGAAATCGGCGGCTGAGACGCTCGCCGAGGCCGAGAGCGTCGTGTTCGGCTGGGCGATGGGGATGACCCAGTCCAGCCACGGCACTCAAAATCTCATTGCGATGGCCGACCTCGCGCTCACCCTAGGACAGGTCGGGAAGCCGGGGGCCGGTCTCTCGCCGTTCCGCGGCCAGAACAACGTCCAAGGCGGTGGCGGCGACATGGGGACGCTCCCCGGAAGCCTCCCCGGCTATCAGGACCCGTCCGACGAGGACGTACAGGAGAAATTCGCGGACGCGTGGGGTGAGCACCCGCCCGAAGAACCTGGCCTCAAGGTCCCCGAGATGCTCAGTGAAGTCCACGAAGGGAACCTGCACGGAATGTACGTCGTCGGCGAGAACCCCGCGCTCTCCGAACCCGACATCCAGCACGCCGGGGAAGCCCTGGAGAAGTTGGACTTCCTCGTAGTGCAGGACATCTTCATGACCGAGACCGCGGAACACGCCGACGTGATACTCCCCGCGGCGACGTCGCCGGAGAAACACGGCACGTTCACCAACACCGAGCGCCGCATCCAGCGCGTTCGACCGACCGCAGAACCCCCCGAGAAGGCGCGCCAAGACTGGGAGATCACTCAGGAACTGGCGAGTCGGCTCGGATACGACTGGGGATACGACCACCCGCGAGAGGTCATGGACGAAATCAGCGACCTGACACCCATCTACGGCGGCGTCAGCTACGACCGCCTCGAGGAGGGCGAGGAACACGGCATCCAGTGGCCGGTCTGGGACGAGGACCATCCAGGAACGCCGTACCTCTACGACTACGATGAGGGGAACTTCAACTTCGAGGACGGGAAGGCGCGGTTCGTCCCTGCAGACGGCGGACACCCCGGTGAGGTTCCCGACGAGGACTTCCCGCTCACGCTCACCTCCGGGCGAGTCCTCTACCACTGGCACACCGGCCAGATCACCCGTCGCGTCGAGGGACTCATGGGTCACGTCGGCGAGAGCTTCGTGGAAGTTCATCCCGAGACGGCCGACCAACTCGGCGTCTCGAACGGAGAGTACGTCCGCGTGGAATCGCGCCGCGGCGACATCGTAGTCAAAGCGCAGGTGACCGACCGCGTCGGCGAAGGGACGCTGTTCATCCCGATGCACTTCGCCGCCGGTGCCGTCAACAAACTCACGCAGGAGACCTTCGACCCGCAGGCGGGAATCCCCGAGTACAAGGTGTCTAGCGTTCGCGTCGAGGCG
Organism: Halorussus salinisoli; assembly: GCA_005239435.1. Classification (GTDB taxonomy): domain Archaea; phylum Halobacteriota; class Halobacteria; order Halobacteriales; family Haladaptataceae; genus Halorussus; species Halorussus salinisoli. Next base: position 735,091 of record SZNP01000001.1, read on the forward strand.
CTCGGTCCCGACACCGACGCCGACGTGCTGGAGACGCCCGACGCCGGAGTGGGGAGCGAGGGAGTCGCGACCGGCGACGACTGACCCCGTTCCGTCGGGGGTCTCGGCAACGACCTTCGTGCCGTCCGTCCCGGAGAAGCGACGGCGCAAAGTACCACCGGGAGAACTGGGACGTATGGACCTCGTCGAAGCGTTGGACGCCGACACCGGCGTCGTCTGCGTCGTCGGCGCGGGCGGGAAGAAGACGACATTATACACACTCGCTGACCGCGTGGAACGGGCGGTCATCACCGCCACGGTACGGATTCCGATCTTCGACGACAACGTCGCGGACGTCGTCGTAACCGACGACCCCCGCGCGGCGATCGAGGACGCGACCACGTGGCCGCTCGGTGTCGTTCCCGAACGGGAACGGGAAGACCGATATCGCGGATACGATTTCGAGGTTATCACGGCTCTCAGCGACGAGCCCCCTGCCAATGTTGTCCTCGTCAAGGCAGACGGTGCGCGAACCCGTCTTCTCAAGGCGCCGAATCAGTCCGAACCCCAAATCCCGTCTGGTGCAGACACCGTCGTTCCCATCGCGAGTGCGCAAGTCGTCGGGAAACCGCTCGATTCGGAGTACGTTCACCGGCCGGAGCGGGTTGCGGAGGTAACCGGTCTCGAACCGGGTCATCGAATTCGGCCCGTCGACGTCGCGACCGTTCTGGCGAGCGAGAACGGCGGTCGCAGGCGGGTCCCCGACGGTGCGACTGTGGTGCCCGTGGTGAACATGGTCGATGATGACGACGCAGAAGCAGTCGGTCGCGAGATAGCGCGGGCGGTGCTGGAACGGGCGGACGTCCCGCGCGTCGTCCTCACCCGGATGGTCGCGCCCGACCCGGTCGTAGCGGTCGTGGACTAGAATTGAGCCATCACTGCCTCGAACTCCTCGCGCGTGTCGATGTTCTCGAAGCTATCGGCGATCGAAAGGTTCGACGATTTCGGGCGTCACACCGGAAAGTTGGCCGTAAGACTACGATTTGACGCGGGTTAGCGCCCCGCCACAGTCGGGACACTTGGGGGGCAGGTCGGCGTCGATCTGGACGGTGTACGCACAATCTGTACAGGTGCAGCGTTCGGCCCGCCCATGGGTCGACGAGGCAGCATTCGAGCGTGGGTCGACTGTAGGGTGGCTGACCCCGACCGGCGGAGAGTCGCTTGCGGCCATAGGGGAAAAGAGGGCCTGAATCCGTAAATATGTTCTATAGCGGATATCACATAGTCCTGTAGTAGTGCATTATGCAGGGTAATTACCGGTCGAGTTCTACCGCAAGATCTTCGGCCTCGACGTGCTTGCCCGATTCACCGTCTCCGGTGAGACCTTTTCGGAGGGTGTCGGCGTCGACGGGGCGACCGGCGCGTTCGCGCATCTCGACGCCGGTTCGGCCCGCGTCGAACTCGTCGAGTACGACCCTGCAGGCGAGGACCGCGGGAACGAAACGGTCAACCAACCCGGTGCGAAACACCTCGGTCTGGCGGTCGACGACCTCGATCGATTCTACGAGGAACTGCCGGCGGACGTCGAAACGGTGAGCGAGGCACAGACGACCGAGAGCGGAACCCGAATCCTATTCCTCCGCGACCCGGAGGACAACCTCGTGGAAATCATCGAGGTGTAGGTAGCATGGTCGATGATAGCGGGGCAACACTTCATGCTGTGGTCGGGCGTCTCGGCAGGCCGTGAGCGACGGCCACGACTGTAATCGGGGGGACGCGGCGTCGACACTGATTTCCGGAGTCCCTATCCTTTTCCCCGGAAGGCAAGCGTTTGCTAGTATGGCAACACACGATGTCGCTGTCGTCGGTGGTGGTTGCGTCGGCTGCTCGGTCGCGAAGTCCTTGGCCGAGCAAACGAGTCTCGATATCGCGGTTCTCGAAAAGGAGTATCATCTGGCAGAGCACCAAAGCGGTCGGAACTCCGGCGTACTGCATCCCGGCTTCAACTACGAACCCGGCTCGCTCAAGGCGCGGTTCAGCACCGAGGGCACGCGGCGCATGAAGGAGTACGCTCGCGCGAACGACATCCCCCTAGACGAGTGCGGCGTGGTCGTCGTCGCGCAATCCGACGAGGAGGAGGCTCGCCTCGAAACGCTCGAAGCGCAGGCAGACGAGAACGGCGTTGCGACCGAACTCGTCCGCGGACAGGACCGAATTCAACAGTACGAGCCCCACGCCGCCGGGCAAGCCGCACTGTACTGTCCCGAAGCGGCGTCGATCGACGCCCAGAAATACGTATACACGCTCGCGTCCGACGCGGAGGACTTGGGCGTCGACTTCTACCTGGGATACACGGTCGAACAGCTGCATCGGCGCCGCGGTGGCTATCGCATCGAGACCGACAAAGGCCACATCGAGGCCAACTACGTCGTCAACGCCGCTGGACTCCACGCGGATGCCATCGCCCACGATATCGGCGTCGGCGAGGAGTATCAGGTCGTCCCGTTCCGCGGCGAGTACTACGAACTCACGCCCGAACGGCGTCATCTCTGCGAATCGATGATCTACCCGACGCCGGACCCCAGTCTGCCGTTCCTCGGCGTCCACTACACACGCCGGACGGACGGCAAGGTAATCGTCGGGCCGAACGCCGTGCTCGCGTTCGGCCGGGAAGCCTACCGAAACACGAACGTCGACCTCGGGGAGCTCGCCGAGACGCTGGGGTACGAAGGGTTCTGGAAATTACTCGCGAGCCCCAAGATGCTACGCGTGGCGTGGAACGAACTCCACAAGTCGTACCGGAAGGCGGCGTTCGTCGACGCTGCCCGGCAACTCGTGCCAACCGCGCGCGACGGTGATTTCCGGCGGAGTTACGCCGGCATCCGCGCGCAGGTGGTCCGCGACGACGGCCAGCTCGTGAAAGACCCCGTGTTCGAGCGAGGGCCCGACTCTCTCCACATCCTGAACGCCGTCTCGCCCGGACTGACGTCGTCGCTCCCGTTCGGGGATCGTCTCGCCGACGAGGTCCTTGACGCTCTCGAAGGCGCCGAGACCTGACGGCCATCCTAGAGTCCTCGTTCGGAGTGTTGTGCCCTGCCTCGGATGCCGGTTGCTCTGCGGTGGCCGACCTCCGCTTGCATTGGCTTCTTTATCTCTTTAGATGACAGATACGGAAATTGTTTTCTTCATGGTGGATTTTCGTCTGTTGTCACTGTAGTCGCCTATTTGGGCTGTCGTATACGCGTATTCCGTCTATAGGAATTAGAACGGTTATGAAACCGGGAGTGAGATTTCCGTATTACTTTCCTACTATTTTCATATCTGGGCGGATCAATTCACGGATGGACGGGAGAGGGACTCACCAGTCACTCACCCCGTGAACAGTAGTATTTTCGCATCGGTGGATACAGTGGTGCTGTCGGAACCGAGGCGTTCGAGGGACGTGAGAACCGACGGTTAGGAGTAGGCGAGGTTGAGTTCGAGTTCGTTGACCACGCTCTTGAGGAGTTGGGGGAGGTCGTTGGTCAACCGCTCGTCGCCCATCCGGTGTTTTGGACCGGCGACGGCGAACGCCCCGATGGTGCTGTCGTCGGGGGCCGTCAGCGGGACGGCTGTCGCTCGGAGGCCTGCAGTGCTTTCCCCGTAATTGGTCGCGAAGCCGCGCTCGCGAATATTCGCCAGCTCCTTGAAGAGTCGCTCCTCGTCGGTGACCGTGGCGTCGGTGAGCGCCGGGAGACCGTGATGGTCGATGAACCGGCGGACCGTTTCGTCGGGGAAGGTCGAGAGAATGGCTTTGCCCGCCGAGCACTGATGGATGTAGAACCGTTTGCCGACCTTCCCTTTCGTGGGCACGCCGTGGCGGCCCGTATCCCGGTAGAGGACGACGGCGCGCCCGTGCTCGTGGGTCGTGAACTGGACGGTCTCCTCGGTCTGCTCGGCGAGCTCGTGGACTTTCTTCTCTATCAGATCTGCGCCCTGAATCTGGCTTCGGGCGTGTGCCCCCTCGTCCAAGAACCGGAGGCCGACATGGTACTCGTCGCCCTTCTTGGTCACGAAGTCGCACTGGAGGAGCGTCGTGAGGTGCTTGTGGACCGAGCTGGAGGACATCTCGGTCGCGTCCACGAGCTCGGTCAGCCGCGCTCCGTTTCGGTCCTTGATCGCTGCGACGATGTTGAACGTGCGCTTGAGGGACTGTATCTCCTGCCCGCTCTTCTCCGTTGGGAGGGCGTTTTCGAGAGTGTCTACCATACCTATCTCGCCTGACTCCCTCCTTATAAATTCCACTAATAGTGGACGCGATGGCAATACGGTGCGCATAAGTTAATGATTATAAAGCGGGGGTGTCATATTCGGCGGTGGGTCCACTCATAATAGATATTATTATAATATTTGCTGACTGTTCCGGAGCGTCTCGCCGCTGACCCCTGCCGGAGTATTTTTCTAACAATATCTCATAAATTCTGTACAGAAAGAACGGATATTAACTCAGTATCTATTCCTTCATAGTGCGAAAATCTGGCGTTCCAGCGCCTGAGTCGCCTGAATAGCAACATATATTAAATGGTGGGCCGGTATTAGTGTGTGTAGGTTTGACGATGGACGATTCACCCACTACCGATAGACGTACGTATATCAAAACAGTTGGCGCAACCGGACTGGCGGGACTCACTGCGCTCGCGGGCTGCAGTAGCAGTTCCGAGAGTAACGACAGCACCGGCGGCAGTAATACCACCGGCAGTTCTGGGAACCAGAGCTGGCGGCTCGGGACGTCCGGACCGGAGACCGCAACACACGCCTCCGGCGTCGCGATGGCGAACGTCGTGTCCGAACAGTCCGAGGAACTCAGCGTTAGCGCCCAGACGACCGGCGGGACGGCGTCGAATCCCCGACTGATGTCGAAGGGCGACATCGACGTCGCGCAGTCGACGACGTGGGCCGGGAAACGTGCCAACACCGGTCAGAAGCCGTACGGAAAGCCGGTCGGCGAGACCATCACGCAGGTCATCCCGTTCATGTCCCTCGAGTACTACCTCGTCAAGCGGGACACGGAGAAACTCGCTGACGTCGAGTCCGTGTCAGACATCCCGACGGACAACTCGATTTCGATGGCGTTCGGGCAGCGGGGCGGGACGAACTACTTCGCCGGCCTCGACGGATTCCGCCTCTCTGGCATCGAGAATCCGCAGGACAAGTACGACATCCAGTCGATGTCGTGGGGCCAACAGGCGTCGTCGTTCCGGAACGGTCAGCTCGACATCATCCTCACGTACGGCGTGAGCCGCGAAGTCCTGACCGGGTGGGCCCAGGAGGTCGGCTCGACCACCGAGGTCGACGTCGTCACTTGGGAGTTCGACCGCGACACGCTCGCGAACTCCGAGCACTCGTATGTCTACCTCGAGACGCCGGCCGACCTCTGGAATCAGGACCTCAGCGTCGATACCATCCCCTCCGTCGGCGTCAGCTACGAGACGGTGTTCCCGTCGAGCGTCTCCAAGGAACGCGGCTACCAGTTCACCAGCCTCGTCATGGACAACATCCAGCAGGTCCGGGACGCCTCGTCCGTGCTGTCGCGCGCCGGTCCGGAGTTCGCCTCCGAGTTCCTGCTTCGGTCGCCCGACCTCCCGGTCCACCCCGGCGCGGCGAAGTGGTACAAAGAACAGGACCTCTGGAGCGAGGACCTGACCTCGCTCGAGGAGTACGAGTCCTAACCGTCCCCGCTCCACCCGTGAGCACTGCAGTCGGACAGGCTATAACTGAGACCTCTCGAACCTTCCCAATACATAACAATGGCATTCGGTGAAACGCGGCAACGGACCGCCAAATACGCAGTCCTCATCGCGCTCGGGGTCGCGTCGCTCGTGTACCACCTCTGGTTCACGCGGACGTACGGCCTCGAGATGAACAAACACATCGTCGTCCACGTCGCCCTCATGCTGCTCGCGACCGGGATCGTCGCCTTCGAACCCGGCGCCGAGACCACCCGCGAACGGGTCGGCAACGCGGTCGCGCTCCTCGAAGGCGTCGCCGGGTTCCTCACCGCGGGGTACATCGTCCTCGGCTACGACCGCATCGTCTACCAGCAGTTGGGCGTCTACACCACCGCCGACACGGCCGCAGGGCTCCTCATCGTCCTCCTCGCGCTCGACCTCTGTCGACGCATCTACGGCCCGATTCTCTCGGTGGTCGGCGTCGTCGGCATCGTCTACGCGCTCTACGGACCCTACTTCCCCGGCCTGTTGCACCACCAGGGCGTCGACCCGCTCCGCTTCATCCAGGGGATCACCGTCGGGTTCGGGAGCGGCGTCTTCGGCATCATCACGAAGGTTTCGGCGACCTACATCGTCGTCTTCATGATCCTCGCCGGCCTGCTGGAGGCCTACGGCGCCCTCGAGTACTTCATCAAGCTCGGCTCGCTCCTCGGCGGCCGCATCCAGTCCGGCATCGCCCAGATGACGACCATCGCCAGCATGGGCATGGGATCGGTCAACGGGAGCGCGGCCGCGAACGCCGCGACCACCGGCGCGTTCACCATCCCGCTCCTCAAGAACCACGACGTCGAGAAGGACACGGCAGCGGCCTTCGAAGCGGTCGCCTCGAGCGGCGGTCAGATCATGCCGCCCGTGATGGGTGCCGCCGCGTTCATCATGGCCCAGATCACCGGCGAGGGATACCTGACCGTGATTACGGTCGGCTTCCTCCCCGCGCTGTTGTTCTACGGAACCGTCTCCATCGGCGTCCACCTGACCACACTTAAGGAGGGCATCACCGACACGGCCGACACGGACGAACTCTCGGAGATGGACACCGGCCAACAGGAACGCAGCGAGGCGCTCGCTTCGCTCTTCGGCTCCTCAACCGACCCTGTTTCGTTCGACGGCGTCTCGGCTCGCCGCCTCCTAGTCGACGGACTCGCGCTCTGGGTGCCGCTTGGAGTCCTCCTGTTCACGCTGGTCGTCCTGCTGTACGAACCTCTCTACGCCGGCTTCTGGGCAATTATCGCCGCCTTCATCGCGGCGTTCCTGCAGGGCATCTTCTTCCGCGACAGATACGGTGTCAAGGACTTCGCCATCGATACGCTCGACGGCTGCGCTCGCGGGCTCGAAAACGCGGCGCCGCTGGCCGTCGCGCTGATGGTGATGAACCTCTTCGTCGGCGTACTCAACCTCACCGGATTCACGCAGACGTTCGCCCAGAACCTCATCGCGCTGTCGGGCGGCATGCTCCCGCTCCTGCTGGTCTTTGCGATGGCCGCGGCGCTCTTGTTCGGCCTCGGCATGCCGACCGTGGCCGCCTACATCACCTCCGTGCTACTCATCGCGCCCGCGCTCACGAACATGGGCATCGACCTGTTGAGCGCCCACTTCTTCGTCTTCTATTTCGCCATCCTGTCGGCGCTCACACCGCCGGTCGCCATTGCCTGCCTCGTCACGTCCGAAATCAGCGGCGGGACGTTCTGGCGGACAGCCAGGAAGTCGCTCGTGCTCGCCGGCCCGCTGTTCGTGCTCCCCTACGTCTTCGTCGTCAACGATAGCCTGCTGTACTGGACCTTCCCCCAGACGATCACGACGTTCCTCGTCCTCGGGGCCGCGTTCATCGCTATGGTCATCAGTTTCGTCAACTACCTCGCTGGCGAGCTCCCGGTCGCGCTCCGCGGTGCGCTCTTCGCCGTCTCGGCGACCGTCATGTTCGCGCCGATTCTCCCCGCCACGCCTCTCGTCCGGGGCGTCGGCGCGATTCTCATCGCGACCATGGTGCTCTGGCGGCTCAACAGCCTTCCCGCGAGCCTCCAGACGCTCCTCGGACAGTCCTCGAACTGAACCTACACCATCCACCAATGCTCGACTACGTCGACCTCGAAACCGACCTCACCGAAGAAGAACAACTCATCCAGCAAACGGCCCGCGACTTCGTCGAAGAGCAGGTCAAGCCCGACGTCGCCGACCACTGGCTCGACGGCACGTTCCCGACCGACATCATCGGCGAGATGGGCAATCTCGGGTTCTATGCATCCAACCTCGACGGCTACGGGCTTCCCAACGTCAGCGAGACGGCCTACGGGCTGTTGATGCAGGAACTGGAGGCTGGCGACTCTGGCCTCCGCTCGATGGCCAGCGTGCAGGGCGCGCTCGTCATCTATCCCATCCATCAGTACGGGAGCGAGCGACAGAAAGACGAGTGGCTCCCGGACCTCGCGCGCGGCGACGCCGTCGGCTGTTTCGGGCTCACCGAGCCCCAGCACGGGTCGAACCCGTCCGCAATGGAGACCGACGCCGAGGAGGCCGACGGCGGCTACGTCTTGAACGGGTCGAAGACCTGGATTACCAACTCCCCAATTGCGGACGTGGCAGTCGTCTGGGCCCGGGACCGCTCGACTGAGGACGACCCAGTCCATGGCTTCCTCGTCGAGACCGACCGAGACGGCGTCACCACCAACAAAATTGACGAGAAGTTGTCGCTCCGGGCGTCCATCACCGGCGAAATTGGCCTGAACGACGTCTGGATTCCCCGGGAGAACGTGTTGCCCGGCGTGGAGGGAATGAAGGGACCGCTGTCGTGTCTCACCCAAGCGCGGTACGGCATCGCGTGGGGCGCCGTGGGGGCGGCCCGCGATAGCTTCGAGACGGCTCGGGAGTACGCCACCGAGCGCGACCAGTTCGGCGGCCCCATCGGCCGGTTCCAACTCCAACAGCAGAAGCTGGCCGAGATGGCGACCCAGATTACGACGAGCCAGCTCCTCGCGCATCGACTCGCGGACCTAAAAGAGCGCGGGGATCTCCGGCCCCAGCACGTCTCGATGGCCAAGCGAAATAACGTCCGGATGGCCCGCGACCAGTCGCGCATTGCCCGCGAAATGTTGGGCGGCAACGGTATCTCGGCCGACTACTCGCCGATGCGCCACATGGCCAACATGGAGACGGTCTACACCTACGAGGGCACCCACGACATCCACACCCTCATCCTCGGCGAGGACCTCACCGGTATCCCCGCCTACGAGTGACCGATGACAGGGGAAGCAAAGCAGCCGGACGGCGACTCCGGGCCGCTCGACGGAATCACCGTCCTCGACGCCTCTCGCGTGCTCGTCGGCCCGTTCTGCACCATGCAGTTAGGTGACCTCGGCGCGGACGTCATCAAGGTCGAACGCCCCGGAACGGGCGACCAGACCCGACACTGGCACCCGCCGCGATACGGCGACGCCGACGAGAGCGCCTACTACATGAGCGTCAACCGCAACAAGCGGTCGGTGACTCTTGACCTCACCGCGCCGGAAGGACGGGACGTGTTCCGGGACCTCGCCCGCGACGCGGATGTCCTCGTCGAGAACTTCCGGGTCGGGAAGATGGAGGAGTGGAACCTCGGCTACGAGCGGCTCAAAGAGGACAACCCCGGACTGGTCTACTGCGGGCTCTCAGGCTACGGCGAGTGGGGCCCGGATAAGGACCGTCCGGCGTACGACGTCATGATGCAGGCCGAGGGCGGCCTTATGAGTATCACCGGCGAGGAGAATGGCGCGCCCGTTCGCGTCGGCGTCGCCATCGCCGACATCGGAGCGGGGATGTACGCGACGCAGGCCGTCCTCGCAGCGCTGTTCGAGCGGGAATTCGGCGACGGCGGCGGACAGAAGGTCGACGTCAGCCTCCTCGACGGCCAGGTCGCGTGGATGAGCTACATGGCGACGAACTACTTCGCGACCGGCGACTCGCCGGGCCGGATGGGAAGCCAACACCCGACCATCGTCCCCTATCAGGCCTACGAGACCGCCGACGGGTACGTCGTTGTCGCGGTCGCGTCCGAGCACATTTGGCCGCGGTTCTGCGAGGCACTCGACCGCCCGGACCTCCTCGCCGACGACCGGTTCGAGACGAACCCCGACCGCGTCGAACACCGCGACGCCCTCAACGCGGAGCTCCGCCCGGAGTTCGCCGCGCGGCCAACCGACGAATTCCTCACCGCGTTCGAGCGCCACGACGTCCCGGCGAGCGACGTCAAGGATATGGAGGCGGTCTTCGAGAGCGACCAGGTGCAGGCGCGCGGCATGCGCGCGTCCGTCTCGCATCCGACCGCCGGCACCGTGGAGATGCCCGGTTCTCCGATGCACCTCTCGCGGACTCCAACGAGCGTCCGACAGCACCCGCCGCGACTCGGCGAGCACACCGCCGAAGTGCTCCACGACCACGGGTACACCGACCGACAGATTGACTCCCTCTACGAGGACGGCGCGCTCGGAGAGCGGTTCGTAGACGGCTGAGAGCCCCCGCGGTGTTCGTTCCTCAATTGAGAGCTACCGACCGTTCCCGCGTTTTCCGTCGTCTCGATAGCCGAAGCAGAGCGTCACTCGTCCCGTATCTGGACTGAGGACGGGACGCCGGCCGAGCCGACTCCAAACGCTTTTCTGACGGTTCAAGTCGGTGGAATACGGAACTGGCGTTCCCGCTCTCCACTCGAAGTTCCGAGTCGGCCGACCCTCTCGAGGCCGGGTTCGGCCCCGAAGGCCTGCGAGCAGCAGTCGAATACGCGAAGCGCCGCGAGATGCCGCCTGCGCGACGCTCGCCGAGGAGTACGGCGGGTATATGCGCTTCGGGGTGGACTAGACGTCCATGACCGCGACGTACGGACCCATCGCCGCCGACCCGCTCGGGTACGAACCCGGCGATTGTGTCGGCCTCTGTCTCGATATCGATGGTACCGTTTACCGGTCGAGTTCCGTCTTCATCGAGACGCTCGCGTTCCTCCCGTACGCCGACGGAATCACGCTGACACCTGCCGAACGACGACACCGCCGCACCGCGTTGACGGCCGTCGCCGAGTACCCTCGACTTGGCCACCGACATGCCCGGCTCCGTCGTTCTCGCTACCCCACTCGCTCTATCGTCGTCGGGATACGTCGAACGCCGGTTTCGACCGGTAATTTGACATTTCGTCACTGTTCCGTTCTGGACGATGCACTCGAAGACTCGACAGAACACGTCGGAACCGGTTCTCGCCGCGCTCGTCGGTGACGACTGTAGTTGGTGCGCGTCGGGAGCGCTGGCGCGCGAGGAGTTCAAGGGCGACGCGGCGGTGGTCTGCAACGAGTGCGGGACGCCCACGGTCCGCGTCTGGTGACTGCCGTCCCCCGCGTTCGCTCGAACGACTGCTCGATTTTCAGAACAGGGCTTCCAGTTCGTCGCCCTCGTCTCGGACGAGACTTTCGAGGTTCTGGTCGCTCTCCTCCTCGATGTCATCGAGGTTGTCCTGGGTCTCGACCGCGATGCCCTGTAGGTCCTTGATTCGGGGGACGTCCGTGACTCCAGACAGGAGCGTCACGGCCGCGACGTGGTCGGTCCCCTGCATCGGGTAGTCGCCGCCTCGGACCTCCATGCTCGCGGTCTCGTTCTCCAGCCACTTCCGGCCGCGTTCGATGCCTTTCCGGTTGAGATAGTCCTGGGGGCCACCGACGACGACCAGCGAGCGGTCGGTGCTTCGGACCTCGCAGGGGAGCGTGAGACGGCCCAACGCGGCCTTCCTGACGAGACTCGTGATGCGATTCGTGGTCGCGGTCGCGTCGAGTTCGTCGTCGGAGAACCGGCCGAGCAGACCGCCGCCCGCGGTCTCGACTTGCTCGGTCGCGTACCCGATGGTCGAGACGCCGCCACACGAGAGCGTGTTGATGATTTCGCTGGAGTCCACGACGCTCTCGGCGACTTCCTGGCCTGCCTGGACCTCCCCGGCTGAGAAGAGGACGCCGAACCGCCGAACGATCTCCTCGTTGATGCGGTCGTAGCCGCCGCGGATTGACTCGCCCGTCTCGCGCCACGCGTCGTTGTCGAACACGAGCAGGTTGTCCACCTCGTCCACGAAGGTCTTGAACGACCGCGCGGCGTTCAGGGTGTAGATACCGCCCTCGTCCTCGGAGGGCAGGACGCCCAGTCCGTACACCGGTTCGGTGTATATGCGCTTGAGGTGGTTCGCGAGGACCGGCGCACCGCCCGACCCGGTTCCCCCGCCCATGCCCGCGACCACGAGGAACGCGTCGATTTCGTGGACCGGAACGTGGTCGATTGCTCCCTGGATCTCGTCGATATCTTCCTCGGCGATGTCCGCGCCGAGCTCGTTGTCCGCGCCGACCCCGTGGCCCTTCACGCGGGCCTGTCCGATGAGGACGCGGTTCTCTTCTGGGATACGTTCGAGTCCCGCGAGGTCCGCCTTCGCGGTGTTGACTGCGATGGCCGACCGAACGACGTTGCTTCCCGTCTCCCGGTCGTACTCTACGAACTTGTCCACTATCTTACCGCCTGCCTGCCCGAAGCCGATCATTGCGAGCTTCATATTTTGGTGCCTCCCTAACGCCGATTTCCGCGAGTTACCCGGCGACTGACCGCGAGTTGTGCCGGGCTTATCGGCTGTATCACGTCACGTCGGGAGTTTTACCCATAGTTATACGGCGGCACACGGGATTTCAGGCTGTGCCATACGAGTTGCGACTCCGGCGAGCGACTGCGGACGGGCGGAGTCCGGCCGTCGGTTCGTCGGTCCACTCCGACCCGTCGTCCGTCGCCACCGCACAGACCATTCCGCTACCGTTGGGCGATTCTCGACAGTAAAGACCGCTTACTGCCGAGCGTTGTTATTGTCTGTCCAACTATTTCCGCGGGCTTCGACGCGCGTATTACGCCGGCGCGAGTAGCCGACAGCATGCGCCAGTTCATCGTCCTCGGTCACGACGCTCCGACGACGCCCGACTTCTCGCTGGACGACCTCGCGGGCGGCGCGGGCCGCCTCGACGTGCTGTGTCGGTGCGTCAACTCCGCGTTCTTCCTCTCGCACGCGATTCGGGAGGACGTGCGGGTCCACCTCGTACTTCGGGACGAGGTGACGATTCGCTTCGAGGGGAGCGACCTCCGGCGACTCAACCCCGACGAGCGGAGTACGGCGGCCCTGATTCGGAACGCGCTCGACGAGAAAGGCGAGGCCATCGGCCACATGGAGGCCGAGAGTTCGCCAGGCGTCCACGTCTCGAAGCGCGGGGTCGAACCGGTGCTGGAGGAGGCCGCCCGCGACGGAACCGTCGTCCAACTCCACGAGGAGGGCGACCCAGTGGTTGACGTGGACCCGCCCGAGAATCCCGTCTTCGTCCTCTCGGACCACCACGACTTCGGCGACGAGGAGGCGTCCCTGCTGGCGGAGGCCGCCGACCAGCGCGTTCGCCTCGGCCCGGAACTGCTCCACGCCGACCACGCGATTACGGTGGCCCACAACTACCTCGACACCGAGGGATTCACGAGTTACTGAGCCTCCGAGGGGAAACCCGCCGTTCCTCTATTTCGATAATTTTTATAAGATTAGATATAAATACGCGGCTACATGGTCGCCGAATCTCTCCGCCGTGATTCACTCCGGACTCGCGCGTCGTCGGTTTCGGACCGTACCGTATTGGCGCTGGTCGCCGCCGCGATTCCGGTACCGCTAGCTATCGGTCTCGGAGTGGCCTACGGTCAGTTGGCCGGTCTCGAAGCCGACCAGTTCGGTACGGTTGCGAACAACGTCAGCTACGGGATTGCCTCGCTGGCCGTGGTAGCGACCGTCTGGGGCCTGCTCTCGGAGACCGAGCGCGACGCCGCGTTCCGGTTCGAGCGGCCGGGTCGCGCGGAACTCGGCTGGACCGCGGTGTGTTTCCCGGTCGGCGTCTTTCTGTTCGTCACCGCGACCGAAATCGCGGCGGCGTTCGGGGCCGAGATGGGCGGGTTCGGCTACACGCTCGAAGACCCGGTGACGGTCGCGGCGGTCGTCTTCGGCGGCGTCCTCGTCGCACCGTTCGTAGAGGAGGTCCTGTTCCGCGGGTTCCTGCTCGGGAGCCTCCTCGGTCGCGGCGTCTCGCCGGTGGTCGCCGGCGTCGTGACGGTCGTCGCGTTCGGTGCCATCCACCTCCCGCTACTCGGCGTCGCGGGAGTGTTCGCAACCACCGTCTGGGCGATTCTACCAACGGTTCTCAGACTCCGATTCGACAACCTCTCCGGGGCGTGGCTCCTCCACTTCGTCAACAACGTCTGGGCCAACGTCGGCGTCGTCGCGCTCGGATTCGCCTGACGGAGGGTCCCGCGTACTCCGGGTAAAGCGCAAGCGACATCCACAACTTCTCGCGCGCGGAACGAACGCCCATGCGAGTCAGCGTCATCGGCGGCGGGACAGTCACCGAAGCGGAAGCCGACACCGCCGAGGAGGTCGGCCGACTGCTCGCGGACGGAGGTCACACCGTCGTCTGCGGCGGCCTCGGCGGCGTCATGGAGGCCGCGTGTCGCGGCGCGAGCGAGGCGGACGGCCGAACCATCGGCATCCTCCCCGGCGAGGACCGCGCCGCGGCCAACCCCTACGTGGACACCGCCATCGCCACCGGCCTGGGCCACGCCCGGAACGCGCTCGTCGTCGTGAACGGCGACGCCGTAATCGCGATCGACGGCGGCGTCGGCACGCTCTCGGAGGTCGGATTCGCGGGCGTGTTCGACCGGCCTATCGCCGGGCTCGGGACCCACGACGTGCCGGGCGTCGAAGCCGTCTCCTCGGCCGCCGACGCGGTGGCGTACGTGGAGTCGGCCGTCCGGTCCCGCGACGATTGAGCAATGTATAAGATTATCAGAACTTTATACATATTTCTAAAGGACGCATAATCATTTCCCTGCCGAGGCCGACCGACTCGGCGTCTTTCGCTCGGGCGGCGCGGCGCTCTCGTGCGACCGGGCGACGCCGCCTTCGGTCGGTCGCGCAAATCCGGAAGGATTAAACTTCCGACCCGCTTTGGTTTACCTGCGGGCCGGTGGGGTAGCTTGGTATCCTTCGGCCTTCGGGTGGCCGTAACCGCGATTCGAATTCGCGCCGGCCCACTTTTCCCGCATTTCGTTCCTGTGACCGTGAGTCGGGCGTCCGTGGAGTGAGCGACTTCTCGGCCGGTGAGTTTCAGAGGTGTACAAACGACACCGACCGGTCACAAGCCTCTTGCAAACACGACCCGTCCCAAAACACGTCTCATGAACGTACTCGTAGCAGGTTCCCACGGCCAAGTCGGCCAGCACGTCACCGGGATGCTGGCCGAGAGTGACCACGAGGTTCGGGGGATGGTCCGGGACGAATCACAGGTTTCGGACATCGAGGACCTCGGTGCCGAAGCGGTCGTCGCGGACCTGACGGAAGACGTTACGCACGCGGTCCGGGGGTGCGACGCCGTCGTGTTCGCCGCCGGGTCCGGCGGCGAGGACGTGTTGGGCGTCGACCGAGATGGTGCAATCAACATCATCGAGACGGCGGAGGAACAGGGCGCGGACCGATTCGTCATGTTGAGTTCCATCAACGCCGACTCGCCGGAGGAGAGTCCCGAGGCGCTTCGGGAGTACCTGAACGCGAAAGCCGAGGCCGACGAGCGACTCCGAGAGACCGAGTTGACGTACACCATCGTACGGCCGGGGGCGCTGACGAACGAGGAGGGGACGGGTCGGATTCGAACCGGAGCGGACCTCGACCGAGACGATAGCGAGATTCCGCGCGAGGACGTGGCGGAGACGCTCGTCACCGCGCTCCCGATGGAGAGTACCTACGAGCGTACGTTCGAGGTCCTCGCCGGGACCGAACCGATAGCGGAGGCGTTGGAGAACCCGCTGAACGAGGAGTGAGCGCACTCGGGCGCGAGGCATCGAATCATAAGAAATCTTAATTATACGGCGAACAACGTTTTATGTTTTCAGTAGCATCGCTACACGACGACAAATGGCGACTGCCACAGGCGTAGCAATCCCAGGCCACCGGACACAGCACCCGCTTTCGACAGCACCCCACAGCATCGCCGCAGAACCATGATGCGCGGAGAGGACGCCGCGGACCGCGACGGCCACGAAGACCACGACGGGCGCGAGGACAAATTCGAACCCGCGGAGCCAATCGACGCCGACCGCGAGCGCGGGACGCCGACCGACCGCACAGACGCATCGTCCGACGTCGACGCCACGGAACCGATGCCGCGGACCGACGACCGACTCTCCATCCCGCTCGAAACCATCGCGGTCCTGAACTGGCTCGGCGAGGTCGGCGTCGACGGCGTCGAGTCCCGACTCCGGAAGGTCGCCGCCGACGATCTGACGGTCGAGACCGAGCAGGTCAAAATCGGCTACGCGGGACCGGAGACCATCCTCGACCAGTTCGGCGTCGAGGACCGCGCCGGTGCGCGCGTCCGGATGCGCGAGCCGTTTTCGGGGACCATTTTGGTGCTGTTCCCGGTCAGGAGCGCGAACCGTGCGGCGTCGCTCATGCTCCAGCGAGCGGTCGAGGACGCCGAATCGGTGGTCTCCACCGAGATGGGTCGGGACGCGCTGACCGAACTCTGCAACGTGATGGCCAACGGGTTCGTCGACGAGTGGGCCGAGACGTTCGACACGCCCATCGACACCGGCCCGCCCGTGGCGGTCCAGAACCCCCAGATGACGCTCATCCACCACATCTTCTCGGTCTCGGACGTGGGGCTGTATCTCACGTCTCGGTTCCGCATCGCGTCGGACGACATCGACGCGACCATCTTCGTCTTTCCCGGCGAAGCGGAGTTCGTCACCAAGATTTCGCAGGTCAGCCCCGAGGTCGTGGACCGATAGCTCCCGTCCGGCGTACTGCATCCGCTTTCGCCCGGACGAGACTCTCCGACGGGGACCTTCCAGTGGGAACTCCCAATGGGTACCCTCCAGTGGGGACCACCGATGGAGCCATCGTCAGGCGTCGAACTCGTCGGCGAGTTCGCGGAACGTCCCTATCGTCAGGTCGGGGTCGGTGTCGTACGGCCCCCAGAGCGTGTCCTGACGATTCACCCAGACGCCGTGCATTCCCGCGTGCATCGCGCCCGGAACGTCCCACCAGCCTGCGGCCACGAAGGCGATTTCGTCGGTCGGCGTTCCGATGCGGTCTGCGGCGTGGCGGTAGAGTTCGGCCTCCGGTTTGAACCGCTCGACCTCGTCCGCGCTAATCGTCGCTTCGAGCAGGTCGCCGATGCCCGCGTGGTCGACCATGGATTCGAGCATCTCCTCGTTGCCGTTCGAGACGACGTAGAGGTCGTAGCCCGCGTCCCGCAACCGCTCCATCCCCTCTCGAACGTCGCCGAAGACGTCCAGTTCGTGATACGTCGAGAGGATCTCCTCGCGTTCGCTCTCGTCGAGGTCGACGCCCTGCGCGTCGAGCGCCCACTTCAGCGCGTGGCGAATCAACTCGTAGAACGAGTGGTACTCCTCGATGGCGTTGCCCACCATCGCGTACTCCAGCGACCGATTTCGCCAGCGCGTGGCGACCGCTTCGGGGTTGTCGACGTACTCCGATAGCGGCTCTTCGACAGTGGTAACGTCCACGATGGTTCCGTAGGAGTCGAACGCGATCGTCTCGACCGCGTCGGTGTCGAGCGCCATGTTGGGTGTACGTTCACTCGGACGCCGAAATAGCTTCCCGCCGTGACGGTCCGGTCCTCGTACAGAGTTCGCGGCGCCGAACCGGGGTTCACACGACTTTTACCCCTCGCGTTCCTCCGGTCGCCAATGACAGAGTCGTTCGACTTGCCGGTCGATTCCGCCGAGGACGCCGCCGAGCGCCGGGACGAGGTCGTCGCTCGGGTCCGCGACCACGCCGGGACGATCGCTCGAGAACTCGCACTTCTGCAGGGCGGCGACTATGGCAAGCAGACCTTCGAGACCGACGACGGCGAGTGGACGGTCAAGTACGAGGCGGGCGACCTCCAGTTTCTCCTCTTCGAGGGCCGGAAGGCCGAGACCTACGTCGTCTCGACCCACCAGCCACCGGACCCCGAGGACCTCTCGGCCGCGATGACCGACTACGACGCCTTCGTCGCGGCGTTCAACCGTTACGTCGGGTCGCTCGACGGTGTGTTGGACGACGTGCCCGCCGAGTTCCCGGAAGTCGCCTCCACCGAGTCGGTCGTGGCCGAACGCCGGCGAATCCTCGGCCGCGTCCGCGACGTCGCCGACCGGATGGCCCGCCAACTCTCTCGGTACGAAGGCGGCGACTACGGGTCGTTCGCCGCGCGCGTGGCCGGAAACCGATGGGAACTCAAGTGGGAGGACGGCGAAACGTCGTATCTCCGGGTCGGCGGCGAAGGCGGCATCTACCTGCTCTCGCAGTACCAACCGCCGTCGGCCCACGACGTGCGCAACCTCGCCGAGGACGTTCCGACGTTCGTGGAGGCGTTCAACGACCACGTGGACGACCTCGACGCGAGTCTCGAACACGTCTCGCTCTGAGTAACTCCCTCGAAAAAAGCGGATTTCGTCGTTCGCCGAACCGTCAGACCGCCGGTTGGCCGCCCGCCGACCCGCCGCCACTGCCGCCGCCGTGGTACGACGCGTCGCCGAACGCCAGCATCGGGAAGAACACGAATGGCAGGAACCAGAGGCCGACGCCCCAACCGACGCCTTTGCCGAACGCTTTCGCGATGCCGACGTGCATCTTTCCGATAGCGTAGAGGTTGGCGATCGGGATGATCATCAACAGGAGGTACCAGCCCGGATTGTCACCTATCTTCAACATAACGTAGGTGTTGTAAATCGGGATGAGTGCCGCCCAACCGGGTTCGTCGGCCTTCTCGAACACCTTCCACATGCTCGCGACTATCAGGACGAGGAATCCGAGATAGCCGACCACCAGCATCGTGCCTGCGATATCTTGTGCCATGATTGAGTGTGTCAACCCACATTTATTGCAATAGTTTATAAGTTCTTCGGGGTTTTATTTAGTCGGTAACAGACTTGGTGCAGGCGTAGCGACCGAAAGGCCAGGGTTACTCCGCCGAAAGTAGTCTCCTCGCGGCCCGTTTGAGAATCGTCAGGCCGAGCGCGGCGTCTCCGAGGTCGATACACTCGTCCGCGGTGTGGGCCTGCGCGAGTTCGCCCGGGCCCCAGATGACGGCCGGAGTCCCGACCGCCACGAACTCCCGGGCGTCGGTCGCGGCTTCCAACCCCCACGGCGCTTCGGGTGCGTCGGCCAGTTCGGCCGAGAGGTCGCGGAACTGCGCGGCGAGCGCGTGGTCCGAGGCGATTCCGGCGGAGGCGTAGTGCTGGACGAGCGTCAGGTCGGTCTCGACGCCAGCCTCGCGCTCTACATCCGCGAGCAGGTCTTGGATTTCCGCTTCGACCTCTCCGAGGGTCTCGTCGGGCAGGATGCGCCGGTCGAGCAGGAACTCGGCCCGACCGGGAAGCACCGCCATGTTCGAGTCGGTCCCGGCCTCGAACTCGGTCACGTTCGCGTACGCCCGGCCGACGAGGGGGTCCACGCGCCCGCGCACGCGGTCGTCGTACTCGTCTATCGCCGCGAGGACGGGCCGGGCGGCGTCTATCGCGTTGGTGCCCTGGTCGGGCCGACTCGCGTGGGAGGCCGACCCGGAGACGCCGACGCGGTAGGTCACGACTCCCTTGGCGCTCGTGCCGACCCGGAAGTCGGTCGGTTCCAGCACGACGGCGTAGTCGCCGCCGTAGCCTTCTTCGACGAGCGTCCGGGTGCCGGGGTCGCCGGTCTCCTCGCCCATCGCGCCGTGGAACACGAGTCTTCCGTCGAGGTCGCCGTCCTTGATTTCGGGCGCGAGGTCCCGGAGGGTCAGCATGGCGAGCGCGATATTGGTCTTCATGTCGGCGCTCCCCCGGCCGTAGAGTCGCCCGTCTTCGACGGTCCCGGCGAAGGGGTCGTGGCTCCACTGGTCGGGGTCGCCCGCGGGCACCACGTCGAGGTGGCCGTTGAGGACGAGCGTGGGTCCGTCTTCGCGTTCACCTACTTCTGCGACCGCCTGCGCTCGGTCGGCGTCGGGCTTTTCCACGAGGCGAGCGTCGATGTCGCGCTCGGTGAACCACTCCACCACGAACTCGGCGCAGGGTCGTTCACCACCCGGCGGGTTCTCGGTGGGTATTCTGACGAGTTCGGCCGCGAGGTCGGCGAGTCGGGGGTCCGATCGGTCCGTCATCGTGAGTACCCTCGTCTTCGACCCCCGGTGCGTTAGTACTCCCGGTGAGTCGGGGGCGTTTCGACTCGGCCACTTCGCTCCGTCATGACCCGCCGCGGCCGAACAGTCGGTCCACGACCGCCACGTCCGGTCGGCCGAACAGATTCGACGTCACGAGTGACTATCGACCGTACGACACCGGTCCGGAAAGTCACGACGGCGGCCGACCCGGCCCCGTTTCCACACCTTGATAAGGGATTGGCTTCGTGGGTTACAGTAATTGAGATGACTCGGACCTGCGCGAAAATGAATTCGGGGACGGTCGGTGGTGGCCATGTCTGAGACCGAAGCACTCGACGGACGCCAGGGGACGCCGCGACTGGTCGTGGTCTGTGGCCTGCCGGGCGTCGGCAAGACCACCGTCGCAGAGGACATCTCCGACCGACTCGACGGGCGACTCCTCCGGACCGACGTAATTCGCAAGGAGATTCTGTCCGACCCCGACTACACCGAGGAGGAGGCCCGGATGGTCTACCGGGAGATGTTCGACCGCGCGCGCGAGAGTGTCGAAGACGGCGAGAGTGTGGTCCTCGACGGGACGTTCAAGGACACCGTCTACCGCGACCACGCGACCGACCTCTCGGAGTCGCTGGACGCCGACTTCCGACTGGTCAAAGTCGAGTGCGCCGCGGAGGTAGTCCGGGACCGCATCGAGAGCAGAGAGGGCGACGAGAGCGACGCCGACTTCGATGTTCACGCCATGTACCGCGAGCAGTTCGACCCCATCTCGCTGGACCACGTTACCGTGGACAACTCCGACGGGATGGCCGACACGCTCCGGCAAGTCGACCAGAAGTTCTGAGACTCGGTGGGACAGAGATGGAATAGTTCTAACAATATCTTCCTGCCTTTAAACTCCATAGATATCTCTGAAGGAACAGTATACGTATCTTAGCTGACTACCCGGCGCGTGTTGTCCTCCGGCGCGGGGCCGCGCTGTGCGGTTGGGGTGGACTCGGAGTCGGCAGTAGCTACCTCCTTCGCGACAGTTCAGGCAGTAGATGGTCTTTGGGCGAATCAGACACCGACGATAGAGAATCCACTACCTTTTTGCTCCGGTGATGACCACCGAGCAAAGACGAATGGTCGCCGAGCAACTCGACGCGCCCGACCCCGAAACCCTCGTCGCCGAGGCGAAGGCGGCGTTCCGGGACGGCGCGATGCTGACCGTGCAGGCCCGCTGTGAAGTCGAATACGAAGGCCGGACCTCCGGCTATCTCGGGCCGGGCGACCGGGTTCTGGTCGCCAAGCCCGACGGGACCTTCCTGGTCCACCAGCCGACCGGCCACAAGCCGGTCAACTGGATGCCCGGCGGGGGAACCGTCTCCGCGCGCACGAGTGAAGATGATGCGGTGCTGCTCGCGCGGCGCACGAACCCGAGCGAGCGCGTGGAGGCCCGGATTCTGGACGCCTACGGCCTGACGCGCTTCGACGCCACCGACGGCGCGACCTACGAGGAGTCGGGCACCGAAGCCGAGATGCACGAGTACATCGAAGCGAACCCCGACGTGCTGGAGGAGGGCCTCCGCATCGTGGAACACGAGCGCGAGAGCAAGTACGGCTTCATCGACTTCTTCGCCCGCGACGAGGAGGGTACCCCGGTCGTCGTGGAGGTCAAGCGAATCCAGGCCACGCTGAACCACTTCGACCAACTCCAGCGCTACGTCTCGCTGTACGAGGAGCGCGAGGATTCACCTCGGGAAGGCGGTGTGACCGCCGGAAACGAGACCGTGCGAGGGATGCTCGTCGCGCCCGACGCGTCCGAGCGCGTCCAGCGCGCGCTCCGGGACAACGACCTCGAATTCGTGGCGCTCTCGAAGTTCGACACCGACGCGAAGGGGTCGATGGAAGCGAAACTGACCGACTTCTAACCGACGACGGCGTTTCGGTCTCGTCCGATTGGTAGAGATTTCCGACCTCGACCGACCGGTAGAGCGTTTCGACTTCGACGACGGCCGGGTGGTCGGAACTGTTTTGTATAGTAACTCGATTACCAGACAATACTAAATGAGCCGAGGTGATTCGACAACATGACCGACGAAGACGACGGCGCGAGCGGTGCAGACGAGGAATCGCTTCCGGAGGGTGCGACCGTCGGGAAGGGACTGCTCGACGTCGAGATGGGGCCGAGTTCGGCGATGGCCCACCTCTACCGCGGGGAGATACACCGGATGAAACTCTGGCGCGAGCGCCTCGACAAGACGACCAACTGGGCCGTCCTCGTCATCGCGGCGATTCTGACGTGGGCGTTCTCCAGCGCGCAGAACCCCCACTACGTCGTGCTGGTCGGCGGGGCGGTTATCTCGCTGTTCCTCGTCGTGGAGGCCCGTCGGTACCGGGCCTACGACGTCTGGCGCTCTCGGGTCCGCACGCTCCAGGAGAACGTCTGGGCGTACGGTCTCGACCCGTCGAAGGGTCTCGTGGACAAGAACTGGCGGGCCCGCCTCGCGGACGACTATCGAACGCCGACCCTCAAAATCACCGCCGAGGAGGCCATCGCTCACCGTCTCCGCCGGGTGTACCTGCCGATGTTCACGGTCCTGCTGGCGGCGTGGGTCATCCGCGTGGTCGCGTTCGCTCCGCGACCGTGGCCCGCGAGCGCCGCCATCGGCCAGATTTCGGGGGTTGCCGTGACCGCTGTCGTGGTCATCGCCTACGTCGCGGCGGCCGTCGTCGCGTTGCGACCCCGTACCTGGCACGCCCGCGACGAACTCCGAACCGAGAACCTGCGGCGGTATCGGTGAGTCGTCTTCGTCCGCACCGACCCGCCGTACTCCGCGTTCCAACGAGAGAATAACAAAGGCCGACCGAGTGCAAGCCGCGGTCGATGTACTCGCTCGAACAGTTTCGGCAGGGGGTCGAGAATCCCCGCGCCGCGCTTCGGGAACTCAATCGGCTCTACTGGACCCGCCTCGGCGAGCGCGACTACAACACCGACGGCACTGCGCTCTTCGACGAGGACTGGGACAACTGCCTGATTCTCGACGGCTGTCGGTACGACGCCTTCGCCGACGTGGGCCGGAAGTTCGACCTCGAAGGCACCCTCGACTCCCGCGAGTCGAGGGGGTCGGCCACCGCCGAGTTCCTGCGGGGGAACCTCGACGGCCGGGACCCGACCGACACCGTCTACGTCACCGGTTCGACCATCTTCTATCAGGAAGCCGTCTGGAAGGAGCGCCTCGACGCGGAGTTCCACGAAGTCGTGGACGTGTGGGGCGAGGCCATCAACTACGGCGACGACGGCGTGCCGCCCGAACCGGTCGCCGAGGCCGCCCGTGAGGCCGCCGACGAGTTTCCGAACAAGCGCCTGCTGGTCCACTTCGTCCAGCCGCACGCCCCGTACCTCGGCGAGACGGGCAGGGAGGTGTTTCCGGAGTATCGGCCCAATCCCCTCGCGGACAAGTTTCTCGGCCGAATCGACGTGTCCGAGCGCGTCCTCCGAGAGGTCTACCGCGAGAACCTCGAACTCGTACTGGGCGAAGTCGAAGCCCTCCTGGCGGACCTGTCCGGCAAGTCGGTCGTCACGGCCGACCACGGGATGCTGTTGGGCGAGCGCGAGTTTCCCGTCCCGATTCGGAGCTACGGCCACCCCGAGCGAATCTACACCGACGAGATGGTCGAAGTCCCGTGGTTCGTCATTCAGCAGGGCGAGCGAAAGGAAATCGTGGCCGAGTCCTCGGCAAGCGCCTACCACCAGAAGCAGACCGAGGAAGTGGACGAGCAGGCCCGCGAACACCTACGACAGATGGGGTATCTGTAGCGTTCGCTGGCCTTCTGCGACGTCAGTCGCGGTAAATCGGTCAAACGACTCTTGGTTTTCGAGCGTGTTCTTCGAATCGGATATGAGGAACCGTTCGACGGACCATCGTTCTCGATGTGACCGTTCTGATACATGACCACTAACTGGTCGAAGTGGTTCAAAGGGGAGAACGCGCTGTTCCCGTGGCTGACTCGGCGACAACGTCTCGTCTTGGTCTACGGTTTCGTCATCGTGGCGATAATTCTCATATATACCGTCCTCTACAACTACGGGATGCGGACGCTGGAGGGACACGACCACTCGATGTTCCGGTCGCTTCAGACCGTCGTAGAGACGATGACTACGACGGGATACGGCGCGGACTCCCCGTGGTCGTCACCGATAATGAACGTATTCATCGTCTTCATGCAGTTGACGGGCGTCGTCATCGGGTTCGCCACGCTCCGGGTGCTGGTCATCCCCCTCTTCGAGCGCGCTCCCCTCGACCTGAGCGACCGCCTGACTTCGAAGGACGACCACGTCGTCGTCTGCGAGTACCGGCGCGACACGGGCGTTCTGCTCGACGAACTGGAGCGACTGAACGTCGACTACGTGCTGATCGAGTCCGACACGGACGAGGCCAAGGCGCTCTCGGACGACGGCTATCAGGCGATTCACGGCGACCCCGAGGAGGTCGAGACGCTCGACCGCGCGATGATAGACGACGCCAGCACCCTGGTCACGGACGCTGGCGACCGCAACGCGAGCGTCGTCCTGACCGCTCTCCGGCGAAACGAGAACCTCCGGGTCGTCGCAGTCACCGACACGCCCTCTCACGACGGAGCGCTGCGGGAGGTTGGCGCGGACGCCGTGGTGTCGCCCGACGCGCTCATCGGCCGCCGACTGGGCCAGAAGACCAACGCGTGGGCCGAAGCGCCGGAGGCGATGGGGGACGCGACCGTGGGGGACGCCCGTATCCGGGAAGTGCTGGTTCGGCGCAACAGTCCGCTGGCGGGCGTCCAAATAGAGGACACTGCCCTCGCCGGTCACTCCGATCTCACGCTCGTCGGGGCGTGGATAGACGGAGACCTCCGACTGCCGCCGGACCCGACCGAGACCGTCACCCCGAACTCGGTGCTCATCGTGGTCGGAACCGAGGATGCCATCGACGACCTTCAGGAGTTCGCGGCCGGAGTCCGGCCGCCTCGGCGTCACTCGAACGTAATCGTCGCGGGGATGGGCGTCGGCGGCCAGGCGGCCTACGACGCGCTGGCCGAGGACGTCACCGCGACGACCATCGACCGCGAGGACGGCCGGAACGTGGACGTGGTGGGCGACGTTCTGGACCCAGAGACGCTCGAGTCCGCGGGTATCGAGGACGCCAGCGCGCTCGTCGTGACGGTCGACGACGACTCGACCGCCATGCTCGCGGTCGCCATCGCCCGCACACTCACCGACGACATCGAGATTCTGGTCCGGGTCGACAGCACCGCGAAATCGCCCACCGCGTTCGACGCCGGAGCCGACTACGTCCTCTCGACGCAGCGAGTCAGCGCCCGCCTGCTGGCGCGAGAGCTCCGCGGCGAAGACGTTCTCACTCCGGTCGAACAGCTTCGAGTCGTTCGCACGGACACCGCGGCGTTCGCGGGTCGGACGCTCGACGAGATGAACGACGAGTCGGACACGGAGTACGTCTTCGTCGGCGTGGAACGAGACGGGGAATTCGTCGTCGACGGGTCGACCCGAATCGCGTCCGACGATAGGCTCATCGTGGCCGGGTCCGACGCGACGATTCGAGAGTTCGAGCGCCAGTTCGCGTGAGCAGTCGTCGGTCCAGCCTCGCGCGGAAATCCCCCGAGGTCGACCGCTACCAACGCCCTTTTCGCCGCGACGCGTCTACGCCTCGCCAATGACTGCCGCCATCGAAGTCGAGGATCTCCGAAAGCAGTACGAGGGGGTACGGGCGCTCGACGGAGTGTCGCTCTCGGTACCGGAAGGGAGTTTCTTCGGCCTGCTCGGGCCGAACGGCGCGGGCAAGACCACGTTCATCAACATCCTCGTGGGGCTGGTCCGGCGGACCGGCGGCCGCGCCGAGGTGTTCGGTTACGACGTGGAGGACGACTACCGCGAGGCCCGCGACGCCATCGGCCTCGCGCCGCAGGAGTTCAACGTCGATCATTTCTTCCCGATTCGGGAGGTGTTGGAACACAAGGCCGGCTATCACGGGATTTCGGGCGACCAGGCCCGCGAGCGCGCCGACGAGGTACTGAAGCAGGTCGGCATCTATGACAAGCGCGACACCCGGTTCAACTGGCTCTCGGGCGGGATGAAGCGCCGGTTCATGCTGGCGCGGGCGCTCATCACCGACCCCGACCTGCTGATTCTGGACGAACCGACCGCAGGGGTGGACGTGCAGTTGCGCCACGACCTCTGGGACCTCATCACGGAACTCAACGAGTCGGGGACCACCATCCTGCTCACGACCCACTACATCGAGGAGGCCGAGCGCCTCTGCGACGAGGTGGCGATTCTGGACTCGGGCAACCTGCTGACGGTGGCGACGCCGGAGGACCTGATGGACCGCGGGCCGGACAAGATTCGGGTCACGCTCCGCGACGCGCCCGCAAGCGTTCCCGACCTACCCATGTTCACGGGTCGCGGGACGCAGAGCGAGGGTCGCATCGACGGAGTCGAGATGGACGGCAAGCAGTTGGTCGTGACCGCGACCAGAGGCGGACTGGTCGCTCCCGACCTCGTGCGGGCGCTCGACCGCGCGGGCCACGAAATCGTGGACTTCGACATCTCCCGGACCTCGCTCGAAGAGGTATTCGTGGACATGACCCGCGAAGGGGGAAGCGACCAGTCGGCGGAAGCGGTCGCCGCGGATGGCGGGTCCGAGCGGACGGACGGCGAACTGGGGCAGACGAACGACGAACTGGGAGGTGCGCGAGAATGAGTTTCGTCTCCGGACTCACCGGCTTCAAGACGCTCGTGCGCCGGGAAATCCTGCGATTCCTCCGGCGGCCTCGGAACACCTTCGTCCCGCCGTTCGTCACCAACGTCCTCTACTTCTCGGTGTTCGGGGTTATTCTGGGCGACCGCGTGGGCGAAATCAGTATCGGCGCGGGCAGTGAGCCGATTCCGTACATCCTGTTCATCCTGCCCGGTCTGGTCGTGCTCGGAGCCATCTCGAACGCCTTCGAGAACGCCTCGTTCTCCATCTTCCACGGGCGCTGGAACGACTACATCGAGGAGACCCTCACATCCCCGATGTCCTACTCGCGGATGGTCGTGGCCTACATCGTCGCGGGTGCGACCCGCGGCCTGCTCGTCGGGTCGCTCATCGCGGTCATCGGCGCGTTCTTCACCTCGGTCGGGGTCGCTCGGCCCCTCTACCTCGTCGCGTTCGCGGTGGTCATCACGCTGCTGTTCTCCAGTTTCGGCGTCGTTGGCGGTCTCTGGGCCGACGACTGGGACAACCTCACGATGATGAACCAGTTCATCGTGCGCCCCCTCGTCTTCTTCGGCGGGGTGTTCTACGCGGTTCGGGAACTCCCCTCGCCCTACTACGAACTCTCGCTTTTGAACCCGATGGTCTACATGGTCAACGGGGTTCGGTACGGCTTTTTGGGCGTCTCCGAGGTGGACCCCAACTGGTCGCTGGCGGTCCTGTCGGGCCTGACCGCGGCCATACTCGCACTCGACATCGTGCTGTTCAAGCGCGGGTACGGGCTGACGGACTGAGGGGCAGGGTCGGGCGCTCCTCGGCTCGTCTCTCCTTCTCCGGCGCTACTGCCACCTTCCATCCCGGCGCGCGCAGTTCTGCGCGCGCCCGACCGCGCGAGGGACGAGGACCGCAGCGTAGCGAGGACCGCAGGAGGACGGGGAGGTACGAGGCCGGCAGTCGCGGTGCTGTGCTGTGCAGTTGCGGTCTTCCTTTGCTCGAGCCCGAAGCCAGCTCCTCCGCAGTCACCCATCACCACAACTACCAATCACCATAACTACCTATAACCACAACTACCCAACACGATTCACCTTCGCGGCGTCTCACTCCACCCGAAACCGTCGCTCCCGGCCTTCACCGTACATGTTCTTCAGCCCGCCGCCCTCGCCACGGGCCTCGGCGTAGTAGGTGTACGACCCCGCAGGTAGGTCCGAGAGCGTCGCCGAGAACTCGCCCGAGTCACCCTCATCGTCGATTGGAACGTAGTCGGTCCAGTTCTTCTCCCCGTCCTCGCGCTGGTAGAAGAAGTGGCCCGTCACCTCGTCGTAGGCGTCGAGGCCCCGCGCGGTCCCGTGGAGCGTCACCGCGCTCCCGTCGTCGCTGGTCTCGGGGGCCAGCGTCTCCACGCGCAGGCAGTTGGTCGATGGACCCGAGCAGGGGTCGCCCGCGGTCACGGCGAACGTCTCGCTGACCCGGCGCGACTGGCCGTCGTAGTTCGTGAGGTACGCCTCGGCCCGGTACTCGTAGGTTCGGCCGGGTTCGAGGCCCTCGGCGGTGGCTTCGAGGTACACGTCCTCGGCGAGCGGGCCGGTCTCAGAATCGAGTTTCCGCCACTCTCCGCCTCCCGCGCTCGTCGCGGCACTCGCGTCCCCTGCGGCGTTCGAGTCGTTCGGGTTACTCTCACCGCCCGCCCGCTTCGGTCGGTAGAAGAGGACGACTTCGACCTCGTAGTCGGTGACGTACTGCGATTCGGCGGAGGCCCGGAAGGTGACCGCGGTGTCGCCGATCTCGGCGGGTCGGGCGTAGACGCCGCCCAACTGCCATCGCTGTCCGACGCCGGGTTCGCCCGAATCCTGCGCGGCGGTCGTGATTCCCATGCCTGTCGTGCCAGCGACTGCGTAGCCGAGCAGTTCGCGTCTGCTGAGTGCCATCACTTCCGGCGACTCTCCGGAACCGTCATGAACCCGCGTCACCGTTTCGGAGGAAATACCGGATTTCTCCCTTCCGTTGTCCGGTAAGCCCTGCTTTCGACGTCGTTTCGGGTGTTTTCACGGTTCGCGACTGGCCGCCCGGCGCGAGGGTAGGGAAGTGTATTCGATTCCGAAACGATTAGAAAAATCTGTTTACCTACACTATTTATTTCCCTCTCCACGTCACCGCGCGTTGGCGCGACGCATAGGTGCGTCGCGCCAGCACGCTGTGCGGCCGTACGTCGCACCGGCACGCTGAACCGGTTTGTTCGCGGTCCGCACTCGGGTTCGACAGTCGCGGGTCGCTATCCGCCGGTCGCCAGCGAGTCGAGCGCGTCGGAAACCTGTCGCAACAGCATCTCCGGAGCATCGACGTCGTGGCGCTCGGCGACCCACGCGGGGTCGTTGTAGGTGACGTTGACCGACCCGTCCTCGGCCTCCCAGACCAGCATCTTCTGGGGAAGGTCGATACCCGCGGTCTGACTCCGTCGCATGAGTCGCGTCCCGATTTGGGGGTTCCCGAAGACGAACAGGGTCGTCGGGCGGAGGTCCATCCCGACCGACTCGGCGTTGCTCGCGTGGTCCACGGTGGTCACGAGCGTCATGTTCTCGCTCTCCTCGATGCTCGTCCTGATTCGCTCGACCGTCGCGCCGAAGTCGTCGTCGCTCTGGACCGTGACGAGACCGTCCTCCTCGTCTCCCTCTGCGGTCGTGGTCTCCTGTCCGGCCGCGACGCCGGTGAAGGCGAGACCGCCCGCGAGCCCGGTCGCTCGAAGGAACGTGCGTCTGTCGGTGTCTCTCATGACTCGTCGGAGAGAACACTGCCGGACGGTTAATTATCTGGAGGCTATGGGACCGAAACGACGGATTTGGACGGGTCAGTGGACGACTGGCGGTTTCGACTACTCCTCCCACGGTTCGCCGCCCTGCTGGTCGCCGAACAGTTCGCGCATCAGCGTCACGATGCTCTCGGGCGGGAACTGGCCGCGTTCGGTCACGATGGCGTCCACGTACCGCGGCGGCGTCACGTCGAACGCCGGGTTCTCGACGGTGAATCCGTCGCTGTCGAGGTCGCCCTCGATCTCTTCCTCCTCGTCGAGGCCGAGGACCTCGCGCTCGTCGCGCATCTCGATTTCGACCGTGTGGCCCGTCATCGTGTCGGGATGGAGTTTGAGCGTCTGGGCCGCGACCATGATGGGGACGCCGCGTTCGCGGGCGTTGACCGCGAGCCCGGAGGTGCCGATTTTGTTGATGACCGACCCGTCGGCCGCGATGGAGTCCGCGCCGACCAGCACGTGGTCGGCCTCGTCCAGATACCGGCGGGCGGCGTTGTCCACGACGAGCGTGACGGGCACGCCCATCTCGCGGAGCCATCGGGCGGTGATGTGGCCCTGCTTGCGCGGCCGGGTCTCCTTGACGATGGCGCGAATCTCCTTGCCCTGTTCGAGCGCCTGCTCGACGCACGAGAGGGCGTCGGTGGAGTGGCAGTGAGTCATCACGGTGTCGCCGTCTCGGAGGCGGTTCGCACCGATTCGGCCGAGGTTGGCCTGGGCCTGGTCGAGTTCGCGCTGGAACTCGCGGGCGCTCTCGACGGTGCTTTCGCGGAGTTCCGCGACCGTGTCCCCTTCCATCCCGCGGAGGACGTATCGCAGGGCGTTCGGGAGGCTGACCGCGGTGGGTCTGGTCTCCCGGAGGTGGCGACCCGCGGCGCGCATCTCCGCCCGGAAGGCCTCGGGCGTTTCGGCGTCGCTGTGTTCGGCCTGGTCCGCGAGCGCCTCGGCCGCGGCGTCGGCGATGGTCGCCGCGCCCCGGATTTCCATCTCGGCGATGTCGGCCGCGACGTCCGCGACGGTCGGGTGGACCTCGGCGTCGGATTGACTCATAGCTGGTACGTACGGACTAAGACAAGAAAAACGAACCGGGTAGCCAGTCACCGCGCTTGGTCGGGCAGGTCGACTTCCTCCGGCGAGGGCATCCAGAAGACGTCCAGCGACACCGCCAGCGTGAACGGTACGACCCAGACCAGAATCAGTGCCGTCCCCCGGTCTTGGACCCCGCTTCCGCCGAACCCGATGAACCCCGAGAGCAGGATGGTGGTGGCGACGTACATCAGCGGGACGAGTACCGCCGTGTACACGACCACGCCCCACGTCGTCGAGAGCCGGAGGCGGAAAAAGCGGATGGCGACCGCCGCCAGGACGGTGTTGACGACCATGATGAGCAGGAACCCGAAGATTGTCGCGGCCGAGGGCATTGCTACGTGGGTCTTGGAACTCGGCGCTCTTGTGGCTACCGGATGCGAGACGGAGAGGTTTCGGCGACTGGAAGGTCGGTAATCGAACGAGAACCGGGGTCGGTGAGACCGGGGTGGGAACGAGTAAAAGTCCCATCCTGGCCGTTGATTTGGAGAGCGCGTCTAGGTGGTCTACGTCCCCGTTGCGCTATCGGCCGAGGTCCTCGTGGGCGCTCGACAGGTGCTGGGAGGCGAGCGCGGCGAGGAGGGAAAGCTCCCCGGCGAGCGCACCCACGGCGATGATCTCGGCGAGCGCGTCGGCGTTGCTCCCGGCGGGGTCGCCGCCGCCGCGGAGGCCCAGCACGTCGAGGGCTTCCGACTGGGTGGGGAGTTTGGTCCCGCCGCCGACCGTGCCCACTTCCAGACTGGCGAGGCTCACGCTGGCGTAGAGGTCGTCATCCCGGGCCTCGATGGTCGTGATGGCGTTGGACCCTTCCACGACCTGCGCGGCGTCCTGTCCGGTGGCGAGGAACGCCGCGGCGACCACGTTGGCGGCGTGGGCGTTGAAGCCGAGGCTTCCGGCCTTCGCGCTCCCGACGAGATTCTTCCGGGTGTTGGCCTCCTCGATGGCCTCCGGCGTGGTGTGAAGTCGGTCCTCGACCGTCTCGCGCGGAATCGTCACGTCCGCGGTGACGCTCCGACCTCGGCCCTCGATGGCGTTGATGGCTGCGGGCTTCTTGTCGGTGCAGAGGTTGCCCGAGAGCGCGACCAGCGAGGCGGGCGTCTCGTCCTCCACGATTTCGGCGGCCTCGCGCGTGGCGATGGTCACCATGTTCATCCCCATCGCGTCCTTGGTGTCGTAGACGAATCGCAGGAAGACGGAGTCGCCGACCACGTAGGAGTCCACGTCGAGGAGTTCGCCGTGGTTGGTGGTGGACTCGGCGGCCTCGCGCAGGCGGTCGGTGTTCTCGCCGACCCAGGAGACGACTTCCTCGGCCTCGGCGACGCCCGCGACCCGGAACACCGGCGCGCGGGTCATTCCGGTCTCGGTGACGCGGGCGTCCGCGCCGCCCGCGGTGGCGATGACCGAGCAACCGCGGTTGACGCTCGCCAGTAGCGCGCCCTCGGTGGTCGCCAGCGGGAGGTAGTAGTCGCCGTCGGCCGCGCCGCCCGCGACCTCCACCGGCCCGGCGACTCCCATCGGAATCTGTGCCGCGCCGACCATGTTCTCGATGTTGGCGTCGGCCTGCTCGGCGTCGAAGGTGTAGTCACCGATGGCGTCCACGTCGGCGTCGGTCTCGGCTTCCAGCAGGCGTCTCCGCGCCGCCGCGGCCGTCTCGTGGTCGGCGTACCTGTCGAGTTCGTGGAGTCGCAGTTCGCCCTCGCGCACCTTCTCGGCGATCGCGTCCGGGTCGTGAGAGTCGGAGTCGTCGGCCATGTCCGGGCGATAGCGGGGACGGCCCCTAACAGTTCTCATTCGGGGCGGGCGACCGCCGGTCTCGACCTCACGGGTACGCGACCACTTTTACTTTCACCACGGACATGGCCGAGGTTTATGTCGAAATCGCCCGTAGCCAAAGATGGTCCCCGAGTGGCCCACCGGAAGGGGAGAGAGTTCCTGCCACCGTTTCCCCCTTCGTCCGGCGCGGAACCGCAGTCGAGTTCGATTCGGTCTCCAACCGTCGCTCGTTTGCGCCTGTCATCCCTTGCCATCGACCGCGCCCCCGCCACTGCGGGACCGTTTGCCACGATTTGCGTGGGGTTCTCGGCTCTCTCGAAATCCGTAGCCGTACTGTTGGCCGTGGTGACGACCACCACGTGGAAGCTAACGCGTCGGGCCGAGAGATATCCGATATACCTGTCAGGACCGCCTGCCTCCAGGGAAAGTCCCATAGTTCCCGCGTTCGTTGTTAACGGTATGAGTACCGACGACAGACCTACTGTCGAGGACGTGATGTCCACGCCACTAGAGACTATCTCGAAGGACGCGACGGTGATGGAAGCCACTCAACAGATGCGAGAGAAGGACATCAACGCGTTGGTCGTTCCGACCACGCCACGGGCGATTATCAGCAGTACGGACGTGCTTGACGCCGTCGCTGACGGACGAGATACCTCCGAACTGCAAGTCTCCGACGTGATGACGACCGACGTCGAGACTGCCACACCGGACCTCTACATGGAGGAGGTCGCCGCGATGATGACCACTTACGGTATCAAACACCTCCCGGTCGTCGACGACGACTACGTCGGGATGGTCTCCTCGACCGACATCGCTGCCCACCTCTCGTAAACGAAATCGCGGAACCCCGTTTTCCGGACGCGAATCACCTCGCTATTTTGTCCCCCTCAGTGACCACCGATTTCGACAACGCCAACGCTCCGAAAGCCGCGCTCACAGCAACCGATACCGGCCGCGACTCTCGCTGACCTCGCCGCGCCGGGCCAACTTCTGGAGGGCGTCGCGCACGTAGTCAGCCGGAACCCCGCGTTCGTCCGCGAACGCGACCACCTCGTCTTCGGTCGGCCGGTCGAGTTCCCGCAGGGCCGCTAGCACGGTGTCCTTCCGGGAGGTCCCGCGCGTGCTGGCCGACCGGTTCTCGACGCGCTCGGCGGCCGCTTCGACCTCCTCGGTGTCGATGCCGGAGGCCTCCAGATACTCCTCGTCCGAGACGCCCGCGTCCTCGACCTGCGCCTCCATCTCCGCGAACGAGTCGAGTTCCGCGAACGCCTCGCCCTCGTCCTGCCGGTTGGCGAGCATCGACGACCGGACCTCGCGGGCGTGGTCCTCGTCGTCTGTCTCCACGAACTTCCTGAGTTTCTCGAACTTCCGGCGCTTGCCACATCGGGGACACTGAGTCGTCTCGGGCCGCCCTTCCACGATTTTGAGCGCCTGACAGTCGCTACACCCCACGACGGCGTACATGGTCTGTGGTCGGGCTTTTTCCTACGTGAATGTTCGGACTCGAACTGGTGCTGCCGGTTTGGAGAAGTGTTTTCCTTTCCTTGAGGCAATTATGCGTTTCTTTAATCACTCTATACTTGTCCCTCGACTATCGGCGCGTGCTGGCGCGACCTCGAACCGCGAGGTCGCGCCAACCGCGCGAGGGACGAGTGAACGACCGGAGGGAGTGAACGAGGAGGCTGGGGAGGCGTGAGGCTGTCGCGGTGCCGTGCGGGGCGGTTGCGGTACTCCTTTGCTCAAGGAGTAGCTAGCTTCTCCCTCCCTCTTGCGTCTGCCACTCTATTCCCTCGCTCTCTCCTCGTATCTACCTCTCTACTCCCTCGCTCTCGCGTCTGCGTCCCTACCGCTCGGACGACGACTTCGGACCGACGTGGCTGCCCAGAGTCGAACCTTTAGGTACTCGGCCCTCATCGATACAGCCACGCATGGAAGTCGTACCCAAAGACACCGAAGAGTCCACCGAAGCCGTCGATGGCGTCCACCTCTCGCTGCTCGCCGGGGCCGACGAGATGAACGTCCAGCACTTCTTCATCGAACCCGACGCGGAGGTACCCGAGCACAGCCACGAGAACGAGCAGACCGGCTACATCACCAACGGGACGCTGACCTTCCTCGTGGACGGTGAGGAAGTAGACGTGGCCGAGGGTGATTCCTACGCCATCCCTGCCGACGAACCCCACGCCGCCGAGAACCGCGGCGACGTGCCGGTCGAGGGCGTGGACATCTTCAGCCCACCGCGGGAGAATCCGGACTGGAAGGACTGAGAACCAACGAAACGGGTTCAGGGCCGACTACGAGGACGAAGGACCCGCCGTGACCGTCGCGCCGAGGTCACGTCGCGAGGTCACGTCGCGGTTGGAAGACACTGCTCGATTCGAGACGGGTGAGACGCTAGCTACACCGTGACTGGAGACGAACGAGACGGTTAGCCACTGTTCGACCCGAGACGAACGAGACACTAGCTACTCCGGAGCCAACCAGACCGTAGCCGCCCCGGACGGCACCGCGACAGCCTCGCGGGGCGGAAAGACGCGAACGGCGAAGCCGAGAGCCGAATCAGTCGAGTTCGGCGAGGAATCGTCCGAACACTTCGGCTTCCACGTCGCGAAGTTCCGCCTCGTTTTGCGGACCCACGCCAGTTTTGAGGTCCTCCGGGTCGGCGTCGGTCTCGCCCTCGTAGAGGTGCTCGAACAGCGTCGTCGCGGCGTCCGAGAGTTTCTCGCGGTGGTCGGCGACCAATTCGAGCGTCTCCTCGCGGTCCACGTCCCGGTCGGCAATCTCGGCGTGGGCGACTCGCCCGACGCCCGCAGCGAGGACGACCCGGAACTGGCCGACCTGCTCGCGGACGACTTCGCGGCGTTCCCACGTCGCGTCGAGCAGGTCCACGCCCGGCTCCTCCTCGTCGGCCAGGAATCGCTGGAGTGCGAACCCGTAGAGCCGTCCCGCGCTGTCCTCGCTGTGAATCTGGTCGGCGTACTGCCGGAGAAGTTCGTCCCTGCGCTCGTTCGAGACCTCGCCCGGTTCGGCCTTCCCCAGAATCATCAGGGCGTGGCCCCACCACTGGGAGAGTTCGTCGTCCGCGCCTTCTGCGTCGAGGATGTCGAGCATCGGTTCGAGAGCGTCGAGCGCCTCGCTGGCGTTCTCCCGCCGAGCGTGGAGTTCGACCACTCGCTCGTAGTGGTTGCGGGCCGTAGCGAGGTCACCGTTCTCGTGAGCGAGGCCAGCCAGTCGCAGTCCGAGGTCGATTGCGGCCTCGCGGTCGCCGAGTCGGCCCCGGGCGCTGATCGCTCTGTCGTAGTACTCCCGTACCGTCTCGTAGTCGCTTTCGCCTGCGAGTTCGGCTCGCTTCTCGTAGTAGAACGCCTCCGCGCGTCGCTTCCACGGGAGAAGCTGGTCGAAGTGTTCTCCGAGCAACCTGTCGAGTCGGCTCGCGTTTCCCGGTACCTTGGTGCTCATGTGGTAGTCACCCACGCGGAGTTTTATAAATCTCTCCCTCGGAGAATTTAACGCCGATAGTTGCGTGAGTAAAACGGTCGGCAGGCTGACTGGATTCTCGGCGCTCGAAGAGAAAGCAGGAGAGAGGAGACGCTCTACGCGAGTTCTTCGATGTTCTTGCAGATCTCTTCGGCGTACTCGCTGGTACCGAGCTTCTCGCCGCCCTCGATCTGGCGTTCGAGGTCGTAGGTGACCTTGCCCGAGGAGATGGTCTTTTCGACGGCGTCGCGGATGAGTTTCCCGGTGTCGTCCCAGCCGAGGTACTCGAACAGCAGGCGGCCCGAGAGGATGAGTGCGCTCGGGTTGGCCATGTCCTGACCGGCGCGCTTGGGCGCGGAGCCGTGGACCGGTTCGGCGAGACAGCGGTTGTCGCCGAAGTTCGCGCCGGGCGCGATGCCGAGACCGCCGATCTGGGCACCTGCGGCGTCCGAGAGGTAGTCGCCGTTGAGGTTCGGCATTGCGAGCACGTCGAACTCGTCTGTACGGAGTTGCATCCACTGGAGCATCGCGTCGGCGAGGCGCTCCTCGACCATCACGGCGTCTTCGGGGATGTCCACCTCGTCCTGCTCCTCCCAGAGGGAGTCGGGCGCGGCGAACACTTCGTCGTCGGGGTACTCCTCGTCGGCGACTTCCATGCCCCAGTCACCGAACTGACCCTCGGTGAACTTCATGATGTTACCCTTGTGGACGAGCGTGACCTTGTCGCGGTCGTTCTCGATGGCGTAGTCGATGGCCTCGCGAACGAGGCGCTTGCTGCCCTTCTCGGAGATGGGCTTGAGACCGAGACCGATGGGACCCTCGTGCATCACGTCGTCGAAGTCCATCTCGTCTTCCACGAAGTCCCGCACCTTCTCGGCCTCCTCGGTGCCGGCCTTCCACTCGATGCCCGCGTACACGTCCTCGGTGTTCTCCCGGAACGTGACCATGTCCATCTCCTCGGGCGCTTTCATCGGGGACGGGACGCCGTCGAGGTAGTAGGTCGGTCGGACGTTCGCGTAGAGGTCGAGTGTCTGACGGAGCGCGACGTTCAGCGAGCGGTAGCCAGCGCCGACCGGGGTCGTGAGCGGGCCCTTGATGGCGACGCGGTGTTCCTCGATTGCCTCGACCGTCTCGTCGGGGAGGTTCACGTCCTCGCCGTACTTCTGACGTGCGCTCTCACCGGCGTAGAGTCGCATCCAGTGGACGTCGCGGCCGGTCTCCTCGGCGGCCTTCTGGAGAACCTTCTGGGCGGCCGGGCCGACGTCCTGCCC
Source organism: Halorussus salinisoli (assembly GCA_005239435.1). GTDB lineage: Archaea > Halobacteriota > Halobacteria > Halobacteriales > Haladaptataceae > Halorussus > Halorussus salinisoli. The sequence goes on from SZNP01000001.1 coordinate 772,168, forward strand.
GATTCCGTCCCCGTGGATGATGGGGATAATCGGATTGTCCGGAACGGAGAGACCGTCCTCGCCTTCCTCCTCGACAGTGATCTTTTCCCCACCTTCGGGAACTTCTATCTTGTCGTAGCTCATAACATCCGAACCTGCGTGAGAGAGGGATAAAAGGTCTGCCGTTTAGCCGCGTGAGTCCCAAAACACCCTTAAATTCCTAGTTTGGGTACGGAACTCACTCTCAAACTCTCCGGTCGATACTCGACCCGTGCCGGCAAACTTGTGACCCGTCACGTCGGCGTTCCGCGTCCCGATTGACCGGAAGTTAAGAACCCGGACGAACCACCCACCAGCATGAAGGTCATCGTTCACGGCGGGGCCGGAAGCGACCCCGACGAACCCGAACCCAGACAGGCAGTGTTGGACGAGGCGGCCGAGACCGGCGCGGCCGAGCCGTCGGTCGTAGACGCGATAGAGTCCGCGGTCCACGTCCTCGAATCCTCGCCGCGGTTCAACGCCGGGGTCGGCGGCGCGGTCCAGAGCGACGGCGAAATCCGGACCGACGCGGGCGTGATGACCAGCGACCGCGAGGCGGGAGCGGTCTGCTCGATGCCGGGCGTCGAACGCGCCGTGAGCGCCGCCAGAGTCGTGATGGAGGAGACGCCGCACGTCCTCGTCTCGGGCGACCACGCGGTGGACCTCGCCGAGGATTTCGGCGTCGAGACGGGCGTGAACCTCTGGTCCGAGGAGACTCGAGAGAAGTGGGACGACCTCGATTCAGTCCCCGAGGGCACGCCGAGCGACCACCTCGACTGGCTCCGCGAGAAGTTCGGCGGGAGTCCGGAGAGCGAGCGCGACCCGAAGGACCACGACACCGTCGGTGCGGTCGCCACGGACGGCGACGAGTTCGCGGCGGCCACCTCCACCGGAGGCCGATGGCTGGCCTTGGCGGGTCGGGTCGGCGACGTGCCCCAGATCGGAAGCGGATTCTTCGCGGCCCCCGCGGGCGCGGCCAGCGCGACGGGCGCGGGCGAGGACATCGCCAAAGCGACTCTCACTCGGCGGGCGGTCCGACACCTCGAATCCGGCCACGAGGCGCAGGCCGCGGCCGACCGGGCCATCGAGGAGTTCGCCGAACTCACGGGGTCGTCGGCGGGCGTCATCGTCCTCGACCGCGACGGGAACGCCGGGAGCGCATTCAACAGCGACGCGATGCAGACCGCGGTCGGTAGTCGGACCACGAGAGAGTAGCCAGACGGCGAGAGTAGTCGGACGACGAGAAAGTCGCACGACGTCGGATACCGAACTCGTGCGAGTAGCTTCACTCCCGACGTAGGACGCGGGCGAACGACGCCGTAGTTACCTGCCGTCACGCTCGAAAAAAGAGTCGAATCGGGAGTCGCGTTACGCTTCCGCTGTGGTCGTCTCTTCGTCTTCGTCCGTCACTTCGCCGTCTTCGGTCGTGGTCTCCTGACCGCCTTCGGTCGTGGTCTCCTCGTCACCTGCGTCGTCGCCCGTGTTCATCTCGCCCGTGTCGGTCTGATTGCCCGCCGCTATCGAGAGTTCGGCGGTCGAGCGCGCGCCGTCAGTGTAGACGCCGTGGGTGTAGGTCCCGTCGGGGAACTGTCCGACGTTGACCTCGAACGTCGCGCTCGCGGCACCCCGTGCGGGCACCTGCACGAGGTTCGATTCGACGACGTTCCCAGCGATACGGTAGGACATCCGCTTCGTGATTCGCTCGTTTCCGACGTTGATGACCGTCGCCGTCACAGTGTAGTCTTCACCCTGCTGGACCTCCGAGGGAGCGTCCAGGTTCTGGATGACGACGATTGCGAGTCCGCCCTCTCCGACTTGGACCGACCCGACCGACGAGGAACCGACGGTGGCCACGCCGACGTTCGCATTCTCGACGGTGACGCTACTGATGGTCGTTTCCTCTCCGTCGGCTTGAGCACCCGGCTCTTCCTCTTCGGGGGTCGTCTCTTCTTCCTCTTCGGGAGTCGTTTCTTCTTGCTCTTCTTCCTCTTCTTCTTCAGGCGTGGTCTCCTGTTCGCCCATCTCGGTCGTGGTCTCTTCCTGAAGTGCGGCCTCTTCGGTGGTCGTCTCCTCTTCCTCTTCTTGCTCTTCCTCCTCTTCAGGCGTGGTCTCCTCACCGTCCGCGACTTCGGTGGTCGTCTCTTCCTCGTCTTCGGGCGTGGTTTCTTCCGCTTCGGGCGTCGTCTCTTCTGCTTCGGTCGTCGTCTCCTCGGTCTCGATTCCGCCGGTGTCCACGTCCATCAGGATGAGCGTCTGGATGCTCATCTCCTGGACTTCAACGGTCTCGATGGTCGCGCTATCGACCGTGACCTCGCCGACTTCGGTCTGGCCTTCGGCCGCGGTCGTAGTCTCCTGTTCGCCCATCTCGGTCGTGGTTTCTTGCTCACCCATCTCAGTGGTGGTCTCCTGTTCGCCCATCTCGGTCTCTTCCTCGTCCGTCTCGGTCGTGGTCTCCTCCTGGAGCGCGGCCTCTTCTGTCGTCGTAGTTTCGCCAGCGGCCTGCTGGTCAGCGCCGGTCTCCACGCGGAAGTTCTGGACTGTCAACTGCGAGACGTTCATCTCCTCGATGGTCAGGTCCTGCACGACGACGGATTCGACCGACGTGTCCTCGCTCAGCGCCTGCGAGAGCGTCTGGTCCTCGGTCTCTAAGTTCTCCATCGAGACGTTCTCGAGCGAGAGACGCTGGAGTCTGAGGTTCTGTAGCGTCGCGTTGTCGAGCGTCTTGTTCTGGCTCGTCACCTCGACGCTGTCCGCCTGCATCGTCTGAATCGTCGCGTTCTCGACCGTGGCGTTAGCCAACTCTAGCTCTTCGACCGTCACGTTCTGTAATGTTACTCCGTTCGCTTTGTCGGTTGCCGACGGTGAGGTACCCCCGAGGGTCGCCAACGGGACGCTGGCGAGAACGAGCGCCGTCACCATCAGCACTGCACCGGTTTCTCGTTGCATAGGCAGGCAATCATATCGCTGGAAGCGCCAATAAACGGGCCTAACCGTTTCGTACCGTTTGGGGTTTTGACGGGCTATTACTGCCATTACCGCGGAGTTATTTTCCGAGTACGACGGCCCTAACTACTCGGTGATATGTGGATAATCGGGAACGTTTCGCGGGGATATCGGGGGAGTGACGACGCCCCCCGAGACGCAAACTCTTTCCGGCATTCAGGACAACGTAGGGGCATGAGCGAAATCGAGGTGGACCTCGAAGCCGAGAAGTACGAGAAGCACCGCGAAGCCGGCGAGATTCTCGCGCAGGTCCGCGAGGAGGCCGCAGAGCGCGTCGAGGTCGGGACGAACCAGTTGGAGGTCGCCGAGTACGCCGAGGAGCGCATCCGCGAACTCGGCGGCGAACCCGCCTTCCCGGTCAACATCAGCGTGGACGAAGAAGCCGCCCACGCTACGCCCGCGGCCGACGACGACACCGAGTTCGGCGAGGAGATGATCAACCTTGACATCGGCGTCCACATCGACGGCTGGATCGCCGACACCGCGATTACGGTGGACCTATCGGGCAACCCTGAACTACAGGAGGCCAGCGAGGAGGCACTGGAGGCCGCGCTCGAATTGGTCGAACCCGGCGTCGAGACGGGCGAAATCGGCGCGGAGATAGAGTCGGTCATCGACGGCTACGGCTACAACCCCGTGGTCAACCTCACCGGTCACGGTCTCGACCAGTACCAGCAGCACGTCTCGCCCAACATCCCGAACCGCGCGGTCTCCCAGGGCATCGAACTCGAAGTCGGCGACGTGGTCGCCATCGAACCGTTCGCCACCGACGGCACCGGCAAGGTTCACGAGGGCAACGACGAGGAGATTTTCGCGCTCGAACACGAGGGGTCGGTTCGTGACCGGCAGGCCCGGCAGGCCCTCGAACAGATCACCGAGGAGTTCCGGACGCTCCCGTTCGCCACGCGATGGCTGGACGTGGGCCGTGCCGAGATGGCGCTGCGCCGCCTGAAGATGAACAACATCGTCCACGGTTATCCGGTCCTCAAGGAAGACGATGGCCACCTCGTCAGTCAGAAAGAACACACCCTCATCGTGACCGAAGACGGCTGCGAAGTGACTACGGAGTGAATTTCGCAGGAGTCCGGTTTGCCGAAGTGTTTTCAGCCTCGCTACACTGTAACCGAGCGTATACGTCTCGGAAAACGAGATTGCCGTCGAGTCGAACTCGACCGTCCTGCGCTCCCGAAGACGGGTCGAGCAGTCGTCGTCTCGGAAGCCTCCACCCCGTAGATCGCTACGGCGGGAAAGTGGCGGCGTTACGCGTTGTTCATCCGCTGGCTGGTTTCTTCGCCACAGATTTGGCACTCTGTGACCCGGTACGGTTCCCGTGAGAACTCGGCGTTCTCTCGCTTCTGACTCTCGGTCCGAATCTGTACGGAGACGTCGTGTGGCGTCTCACGCTCGCATTCGTCGCACGATTCCGTTATCGCTTGGAAGCTTTGGTTTTGTGTTGCCATCGTGACCTTCCTCTCACTATCTCCTTGCGCTGATAGGAGCATAAAAACCCCAATCCGTTGGGTGGCGTTCGAACCGTTCATTCCGACGCCTTCTTGCGATTTACCCGCGTTATAGGACGAGAATCGGTGAAACAGTTTATACTCTCGTTAGCGGGAGTAATGAAACAAAAACTGCCTGCAACGGCCGGAACTTTTAAATAATATTTCGTGGGCCGGACCGGCGAACGCAGACCGCAGCGAGACCAGGAGGTACGAACCGGCGTACGCCCAAATCTCGTAGCCGAACACCCTCACCACTCGGACAGTTACGCTTCGTTCGACACTTTCGAACGTTCCGCAACGAACGCCACCGTTTCCCGTCCCGGACCACCGGAGGTTGGGAGTGCGACGAACGTTTCGTCCGGTGTCGAACCCGAACCGTGGCAAGCTAAACCCTCCCTCTCCATGGAGGAGACATGGACCAGGTCTTCGCACCGTGGCGCATCGAGTGGGTCGAACGAGACGACGGGAACGACGACATCGACGGCTGTGTCTTCTGTGAACTCCCCGAACGCGACGACGACCGCGAGAATCTCGTGGTCGCTCGGAGCGACCACGCCTTCGTGATGTTCAACAACTACCCCTACAATCCCGGCCACGCGATGGTCGTCCCCCGCGAACACACCGGGGATTACCGCGACCTATCGGAGACGGTCCTGCTCGACCACGCCCGACTCAAGCAGCGAACCTTCGACGCGCTCGAAACCGCGCTCGCGCCCGACGGCTTCAACGCGGGTCTCAACCTCGGGCAGGGCGCTGGCGGGTCCATCGACGACCACCTCCACACCCACGTCGTCCCGCGATGGCAGGGCGACACCAACTTCATGCCGGTCGTCTCCGACACGAAGGTCATCGTGGAGGCGTTAGACGAGACCTACGACCGCGTGCGCGAGGCGTTCGCCCAACAGGAGGGCGCGGACGAGTCGGGCGACGGGGCAGTTCGTATCGAGTAGGTCGGCACTCGCACGTACGCCCGGGCGTGACTCTCGGAGGGACCGCGCAATCGCGGTCCGGACTCGCCTGCGAGAGCGACACTACCTTCTTTCGGGAGTGCGAAAGGCGACCGATGAGCCAACGGACCGTCCGCCGAGTCGGTGCCGTCATCTTGGCGGTCAATGTGCTGCTTATGGTCGCCAAGGGTCTCGTCTGGTGGGCCACCGGGAGTCTCGCCGTCGGTTCCGAGGCGGTCAACAGCCTCGCCGACTCCGCTTACAGCGTAGTCATCCTCGCGGGCCTCTACCTGACGACTCGACCGCCGGACTTCAGCCACCCGCACGGCCACGAGCGCATCGAACCGTTCGTCTCGCTGTTCATCGCCCTCGGCGTGTTCGCGGCGGGTGGCGCGGTCCTCTGGCGGGCAGTCTCCTCGGTCCTCTCGGGCGAGGTCGGGCCCGCCGTGACCTCCCCGGCCGCGGTGGCCGTGCTGGTCGGGACTGCCGCGGTCAAGTTCGGTCTCTACCGGTACTGCCTGGAGGCCGCCGAGCGGACCCACTCCCCGGCGCTGACCGCGACGGCGCTGGACAACCGCAACGACATCTTGACGGCGAGCGCGGCGCTGGCCGGCGTCCTCGGGTCGGGCGTCGGTTTCCCGGTGCTGGACCCGATCGCGGCGGGAGTCGTCTCGGCCGGTATCCTCTACACCGGCTACGAAATCGTCCAGGACAACGTGGACTATCTCGTCGGGAGCGCGCCGCCCGAAGACCTCCGGGCGGAAATCGTCCGGCGGACGCTGGCCCACCCCGAAGTTCGGGGTGCCCACGACGTAATCGCCCACTACGTCGGCCCGGAGATCGACGTGAGCCTCCACATCGAGGTCGAGGGCGACCGCACGCTCCGGGAGGCCCACAACATCGAGACCGACATCGTGGAGTCCATCCGGGAGTTGGAGGAGGTAGACGACGTGTTCGTCCACGTGGACCCGAAGGAACTCGGCGAGTGGAAAGCCGACGAGACCGTGGACGAGTTGGTCGAGGACGAACCGCGAAGGTGAATACGTTCGGATATTATTGCTTAAAGAAACGAATTTATTGCTCTCTCGCCACGCTCCGACGGGCAACCCCGAAACCGCGACCGGGACGCAAGCTACTTGCGAAGTCGGTGAGGGGTACGAACCGATGGTCTCGCTCGAAGTGGACCGGGACGACCCCGTCACGCGCTTCGCCACCCTGTTGCTCGTCGTCGGGACCGGACTGCTCGGACTCGGTCTCTATCGCACGACGACGTACTCCTGCGGACCTGCTCGAGCAGGCTGTGGCGACTCGTTCGGGTTCGCGTTCGTCCTCTGGGGCGTTCCGCTGGTGGCGCTCTCGACCGTGGTACTGGCCGGTCGCATCGCGTCCCAGAATCTACGAGACGAGTAGAGCGCGTCGTCGATCGTCACGTCAGAAGAAGCGACCCGTCAGACCGGTTCGCCAAAGGCGTACACCGTACTGTGGCCCGTGACCTCCACGTCTACGAAGTCGCCGACTTCGACGCCGTGGTCGTCGGCGCTCTGGACGATGACCTGCCGATAGGCCTCGTCGTAGCACTTCACCGAATCGCCCGTGCCCTCTTCGACCACCAGCACCTGATGGGTCTCGCCGACCATCGAGTCGTAGGCGTCGGCCACCACGTCCATCTTCAGGTCGGTCATCGCCTTCGAGCGGTCCTTCTTGGTCTGGCCACCCAGACCCTTCATGTCGGCGGCGTCGGTGCCGGGCCGCTTGGAGAACCGCGTGACGTTTATCTTCTCGGGGCGGGTCTCGCGCAGGAGCGCCATGCTCTGGGCGTGGTCTTCCTCCTCCTCGGTCGGGAAGCCGACGATGAAGTCGGTCGAGAGCGTCCAGTAGTCGAGATACTCGTCGAAGGTCTCGACGATTTCGACGTACTCCGAGACCTGGTGCTGGCGTCGCATGTCGCCCAGCACGTCGTCGCTTCCGGACTGAACCGGCGCGTGGATGAAGTTGTAGAGCTTCTCGTTCTCGGCGAACACCTCGGCCAACTCCTCGCGGATGCCGTGGACGCCCTTCGGGTTCGCCATCCCGACGCGCACCCGGAAGTCGCCCTCGATGTCGCAGATGCGGTCGAGCAGTTCGTGCAACTTGCGCTCGCCCTCGTCCCACCCGTAGACGCCGGTGTCCTGGCCGGTAATCCGTATCTCCTTCGCGCCCGCGTGGACCAGCGCGCGAGCCTTCTCGACGTTCTCTTCGACCGGCGGCGAGTCGATTTTGCCGGTCGCCTGCTTGGTGATGCAGTACGAGCAATCGGACATGCACCCGCGAGCGATGGGGAGAATGCCGATGACTCCATCCAGCACCGGGTCGGCGTCGGGCGTGGTCGTCGGACACTCGCCGTTCGTGACCGCCTCGGGCACCTCTTCCCAGTGGAGCACGTCGGCGTCTACCTCGGCCTTCTGGAACTCCTCGCCCTGCGCGAGCGCCATGCAACCCGTCACGATGAGGTCCGCCGTCTCCGCTTCGAGTTCTTCGGCCCGCCGGAGCATGTTGCGCTCGGTCTTCTCGACCACCGTACAGGTGTTGAGAATCGCGACGTCGGCCTCGTCGGGACCGTCGACGCGGTGGTGGCCCGCGTCGCGGAGCCGCCGCTCTATCTGGCGGCTCTCGCCCCGGTTCGACGTGCAACCGTAGGTCTCGATGTGATACCGGGCCATTCGCTGTGCGTTCGTTTCGGCTACGCGGGCAAAAGCGCGACGGATTGGCACCGACCGTTTCCAGCGGTTGGTCGCGGCGAGCGCCGTCGGCACAACCATCTTGCCCGTCGAGGTTCACGTTCCACGACGTGTTACGGGTCGCGTGGTACTTCCTCGTCGCCGTCGTCGCGACTGGCGTCATCTGGAAGGGGAGTGTTCTACTGGAGGAGTCCGCCGAGAAGTTGGCCGCGTACTACGGCTTGCCCGCAATCGTGCAGGGGGCCGTCGTCGCCGCCGTCGGGTCGAGTTTTCCCGAACTGTCCAGCACTGTCCTCGCCTCGCTCGTTCACGACGACTTCGAACTCGGTGTCGCGGCCATCATCGGGTCGGCGGTGTTCAACATCCTCGTGATTCCGGCGGCGTCGGCGCTCGCGGGCACCGGGGTCCTCCAGTCGGACCGCGACGTGGTGTTCAAGGAGGCCCAGTTCTACATGGTCTCGGTGGCGACCCTGCTGGTCACGTTCTCGTTCGCGGTCATCTACTACCCGCTCCCGGACGCGGGGCTCTCCGGGAGTCTCACCCGGCCGCTCGCGCTGATTCCGGTCGCGCTCTACGGACTCTACGTCTTCCTCCAGTATCTCGACACGCGGGACATGCGCGAGAAGCGAACCGTCGACGCGAGTCCCCTGCGGCTCTGGGGCGTCCTCGGCGCGAGTCTCGTGGTCATCGTCGCGGGCGTCGAAGGGCTCGTGCAGGCGGTGCTGGCGTTCGAGGAGATATTCGGGATTCCGAGTTTCTTCTGGGGGTTGACGGTCCTCGCGGTCGTGACCAGCCTCCCCGACACCTTCGTCAGCGTCAAGTCGGCCCAGAAGGGCGAGGGCGTGACCAGCCTCGCCAACGTCCTCGGGAGCAACGTCTTCGACCTGCTCGTGGCGCTCCCGGCGGGCGTCCTCGTGGCCGGAACGATGCCCGTGAACTTCGCGGTCGTGGTCCCGATGATGGGCGCGCTGACCGCCGCGACCGTCCTCTTCTTCGCGGTGGTCCGGACCGACCTCGAACTCACGGACCCGGAGGCCTACGGCCTGCTGGTGGCCTACGCGGTGTTCGTCGGGTGGCTCTTGCTGGAGACGCTCGGCGTGACGAGTCTGTTAGCGTAACTCCCTTTCCGCGGCGATTCTACCGTAAACGTATCCCGAGTAGAAAACGACCGTTTCATCTACCACGACTCGGACACGTTTATCGCCGATTCGGTGTGTCCTCGATGCGAGGCGACGTGTCCGAGAGAAGTCACGAACCTCAGATAGGTTCGACCGAAATCGGTTGGCGGTGGCGATTCGCAGGCACGTTGCCCGTTTTTCGGCGGGTGACTCGACCGGTCCGCCGTCTTTATTTCGTCGATATCTTAGATGCGTGTCCGTTTCGCCGCGTTTCACTTGGATTTCCGTCGGCTCGCGGGAAGGGATAGGAATCTGAAATATAGGGTAAGCCCCCGGTTTTCGGAGCCTGAAAACCGCGTCGGAGCGGTCAAGTTCCTGAACCCGGTATGCGGCCAAGAACAAACTACTCCTATCACTTGGTGTCAACTGCCGGTCTCCCCGGCGAGAAACCATGAACGGACCATACGTACCACTACAAGCAAACGGTGGAGAACTGTTCGGAAATCTACCGGAATGGCTCGGCAACGCCCTCTCGGAAATCGTGGCCGCGCTCCCGCGACTTATCGGCGCTATCGTCATACTGATCATCGGTTGGATCGTCGGCAAGGCGCTCGGGAAGGTCGTCGCCGGCGTCGCCGACAAGGTCGGAATCGACCAGAGCGCGCAGGGAACGCCGCTCGGCCGGATGATGGGCGACTCGCGTGACGCGTTGTCGAACTTCCTCGGGTCGGTGACGGCGTGGTTCGTCTACGCACTGGCCATCCTCGCGGCGGCGAACACGCTCGCCATCCCCATCCTCTCGGAGTGGATAGCGACCGCGGTGTCGTACCTCCCGGCGTTCATCGCCGGACTGCTGGTCATCATCGGCGGGTTCATCGTCGCCGACTTCATCGGCGACGCCATCACCCGGACCCGCGCGGCGACCCAGTCGGCGTACACCACGTACTTCGCCACCGGCGTCCGGATGTTCCTGTACTTCACCGCCGTCGTCATCGGTCTCGACACGATGGGTATCGACGTGGAGCTGCTGTACATCTTCGCACAGGCACTCGCGTGGGGCCTCGCGGCCGGTCTCGCGCTCGCCATCGGCGTCGGCTTCGGATGGGGGAGCAAGGACTACATCGCCAACAACATGAACCGCTGGGCGGGTAGCGCCCGGAGTAGCGCGTCGAGCATGTCGTCGCAGGAGCAGGGCCAGAGCCAAGGCCCGCCCTCGGGCGACGACGACTGAGACGCACCGCACCGACGACCGAGCCACCTCTGTCGGGCCGACCGGCCGTGTGAGTTTTTTGACTGACTATCGGAACGCTAACTATGGGAACTGTCTCACGGGCACGGGGGTTCGTAAAGCGAGTGTACTCGGACTTCTCCGAGAAGAACGTGACGTTCATGGCGGCGGGTATCGCGTACAACGCGTTCGTCTCGCTCGCGCCGATGCTCCTGTTGCTTCTGCTGGTCGTCTCCGCGTTCGGCGGCGGTCTCGAAGGTCGAATCGTCGCGGTCGCCGGCAACTGGCTTCCCGGCCCGATAGCGAACGTGGTCCAGCAGATATTCGAGGGAGAGTCGTCGGCCGCCGGGGCGTCGGTCGTCGGTCTCGTCGTCCTCGTGTGGGGAACGCTCAAGATATTCCGCGGTCTCGACACGGCCTTCTCCGAGATTTACGAGACCGAGAACAAGAACTCGTTCGTGGATCAGTTGAAGGACGGTCTGGTCGTGCTTGTCGCGCTGGTCGTCGCTATCGTCTCGACTATTGGTCTCACGGTCGCGTTCTCCCGGTTCTCGGACACGATACCGTTTCTCGGAATCCTGACGCCGCTGGTCCTCGTCGCCGGACTCGTCCTCGCGTTCTACCCGATGTACTATCGGTTCCCCGACACCGACGTCGGTCTAGACGACGTACTGCCGGGCGTGGTGTTCGCCGCGGTCGGATGGGCGGCACTTCAGGGTCTCTTCCAGGTGTATCTCACGTTCAAGGACCCCGGTTCGGGAAGCTTCTTCGGGAGCGTCGTCCTCGTCGTCACGTACCTCTACTTCTCCGGGCTTGTCCTGCTGCTCGGTGCCGTCATCAACGCCGTCATCGGCGAACACTCGTCGGGCCAACCCGGCGGGGTGGGACGCGGAGCGACCAGTTACGACACCGAACGCGAGGAGACGCTCGACCGCGACGAACTCGCCGCCTACCTCGGCGACCTCCGGAGCGAACTGGCCGGTCGCTACGACGGGATGAGGCCGACCACCGACTCCGACGACGGAGACCGACACCCACGTCCGGACGGTGACGTGGAACTGGTCGAACACCAGACGGTAGACGGCGACGAGCGCCGCTGGACGGTCACGCTCCAGTGGGACGTTGCCGAGGAAATCGACGCGAGCGAATCGCCCGCCGACGACTGACCGACCGGTATCCGGCGTAGCTGTAACCGGAAAGACATTTGTGGCGGCGGTCTGAACGCCGAGTCGTGCCCTCCCGAAGACGCTTCCTCGCCGCCGCCGCGTCGGCGGGTACCGCCACGTTAGCCGGTTGTACCGGTGACCGAGACCACGACGACGCCGCAGACGCCGCGGGCGACGCGACCGACTGGCCGACGCTCGGCCACGACGCCGCGAACACAGGCTACAACCCGAACGGTCGCGGTCCGGAATCGGGCGTCCGCGAACGATGGCAGACCGACCTCTCGTCGGCGACGGCCCCGCCGGTCGTGGCCGACGGCAGGGTGTACGTCGCCTCGGGCGACGACCTCCACTGCTTCGCCGCGGACGACGGCGGGGAGGTCTGGACGCATCCACTCCGCGAAGACGCCGCGATGGTCCTGTGGTCGGCCCCCACGGTACGCGACGGGAAAGCGTACGTCTCGGCCGGACACGACGAGGGACTTCGAGTCCTCGACGCGAAGACGGGCGAGGAACTCCGCGAGTTCGCCACGCGCGGGGAGGTCTCGGGCGCGCCGCGCTTCGACCGGGACGGCCGCTGGGCGTTCGTCGCCACGCGCGAAGGTTGGGTCCACTGCTTCGACCTCGAAGCGGGGTCGGAGAACTGGCGAACGGAGGTGTTCGGCCACGTCGTCGCGCCGGTCGCGGTTCCGAAACACGGCTCTCTCCTCTACGTGGCGACCGAGGCCGGCGAGGTGTACGCCCTCTCGAAGAGCGACGGCGAGGGGTCGTGGCGACAGAAGGTCCCCGGCACGATTCAGGTCGCTCCGGCGGTCGTCGGCCGGGACGTCTACGTCGCGCCCTTCGGCGGCCAGGTCCACGCGCTCTCGGCGGAGGACGCGGGCGCGATAGCGTGGTCGAGCGAGGAGCGTGCGTCCACCGAACACCACCTCACGGTCGCCGACGGTCGGATCTTCGGGACCGACGGCGATGGGGTTCTGGCGATCGACACCGAGTCGGGGACGACCGATTGGAGGGTCTCGATGCCCGACCACGCCAACTGCGCGCCAGCGGTCGCCGGCGACACGGTCTACGTCGGCGACGAGTCGGGCCACGTCCACGCCGTGAAGACGGGCGGCGCAACCGGCGTCGGCGGTCTGCGGTTCGGTGCGCGCCGCTGGAAGACCGACCTCGGGGGCCGCGTTCGAGAGGGCGTGACGGTCGCCGACGGTCGACTCTACGCCTACACCGCCCCGCCGGAGGAACCGACGCGGCTTCACGCGCTCGAAGAACCGTAGAAAAGAGAGGACTTCACGTCAGTAGTTCTGCCGGAAGTCCTCCACGATTTCGACGCCGGAACTCGCACCGATGCGCTCGGCCCCGGCGTCGAGCATGGCTCTGGCCTGCTCGTAGTTCCCGACGCCGCCGCTGGCCTTGACGGGCAGGTACTCGCTCATCAGTTCCACGTCCGGGACTTCCGCACCGCCGTCTGCGAACCCGGTCGAGGTCTTGACGAACGCGGCGTCGGCCTCCTCGGCGGCCGCGCACGCTCGGCGCTTCTCGTCGTCGGAGAGCAGGGCGGTCTCGACGATGACCTTCACCGGGACGGGGACCGCGGCGACGACCTCCTCGACGTCCTCGCGCACGGTCTCGTCTTCTCCGGCCTTCAGACGCCCGATGTTGATAACCACGTCCAACTCGTCCGCGCCGTCCTCGTAGGCGACGACGGCCTCGTCGCGCTTGGTCGCCGTCGCGTTCTGGCCGTGCGGGAACCCGACGACGGTTGCGAGAGTGACTTCGGGAGCGTACTCGGCGGCCTCGGCGACGTAGCACGGCGGGATGCAGGCGTTCATGCCGTACTCGTCGGCTTCGTCGAGGACCCGTTTCACGTCGCTCAGGGTGGTCTCCGCCCCGAGAACGGTGTGATCTATCTTCGCGGCGAGGTCTCGGTCGTTCATACTCGGACGTGACACGTCGCGGCAGTAAAAAGGCGGTTATCCGCGGCACCGATTCGGCTCGGCGGTGACGATTTGGTTAGAGGACACCTATTTAATTGTTATCACAATAATTTCGATTTCCTCCCGTGTATTTTCATTTATTTCGGACGCTCACTGTCGGTCTCGGGCGGCGTCGGGGCCGTCTTCGGAGACGCGACGGCAGACCGAACAGTCCCCGCTGGTTCACCCGATTGGCCACTCCACTGCTGGTTCGCTCGACCGACCATTCGATGCGGGCGGCTGAAAGGGGCCGGTCGCGCGACTGGCCGGGGCTTTCGGAACTAACCCGACCGATTCTCGTCGCACGACACCTCACCGACGACCGCGAACGTGGGAGACCGAGAGTAGATAGTTACTCCCCGAGCCGCCGAAGACCGCACCGCCCCACAGCACCGCAACCGCCTCACACCCGCCTGCGTTGCTCGGCCACGGGTCTGCGCTCTTACACCCGTCACGCGCGCACGGGCGCAACCTCGTGGTTCGAAGTTGCGCCAGCGCGCTCCGGGTCGTCTTCCGAGAAGTCGTCCGATCGAGAACCGAAGTCTACGCTACGAGGAAAGGACGATTCGCGCGAGCACCAGTACCGTCAGCGTCGGGGCGACTGAGAGCGTGCCGAACCCGCCCAAAATCGCCAGTAGCTCCCACGCGTAGAGCAGTCCGGGACCGCCGACGAGGACCGCCGAGAGCAGGACGCCGACCGCGGCACGGACCCACGGGAGCGTGGCCGGGCCGCCGAGTCCGACCGCGAGAGCGTCCGCCACGTCTACGAGGACGACTACCAGCAGGACCCACGAGACCTTGACCCGGGTCGGCCGGGAGACCTTCTCCGGCGGGTCCGGAACCGGGAAGACGAGTCGGATTCGCTCGGGGAGTTGCATCTCGGGGAGCGAAATCGGCGGGAGTGAGAAGCGGAACCCGGGGTCGTCGTCGCGCTCACGCGGACTCTCGCGGGGTCGGCTCCGACCGGCGTCCTCGTCAGCCATAACCTGTCTTACGTCACCGAGGCCCAAAGACTATTCGTCGCGGTCCGAGAGCAGTCGCTCGACCGCGACCACCGCCGAGTCGATTACCTCCTCGGGCGACCGGGTGGCGTCGATGCGGACGAATCGTTCGGGTTCGGCGTCCAGCAGCCGCTCGTAGTTCTGCTGGACTCGGCTCAGGAACGCGGCCTGCTCGAACTTGTTCGTCGCCCCGCTCCGGGCCGCGCCCGTCTCGGGGTCCACCTCGAAGTAGAGCGTGGCGTCCGGCGGCCGAGTCCACGGCTGGTGGACGCCGCGGATGTATTCGAGCGGTCGCTTGACTCGGTCCTCGATGCTGACCGCCTGATAGGCGTACCGCGAGTCGGAGTATCGGTCCGAGACGACGACCTTCCCGTCTTCGAGCGCGGGCCGAACCGTCTCCGAGAGGTGAGCGGCGTGGTCGGCGGTGTAGAGGAATAGCTCCGCGAGCGAGTCGGCATCGTCGTCCGACACCGAGCGATTCACCGCCTCGCCGTACCACGTCTCGGTCGGTTCGCGGGTGAAGACGAACTCGGGGAACTCCTCGCGCAGGACCTCCCAGACCGTCGTCTTGCCGCTCCCGTCGAGTCCCTCCAAGGTGATGAGCATACTGAAAGGTGGCTTCGGCTCGATATAAAGACCTGCGGGTCACCGTCGAAGCGGGTTCTCAGCAGTTAGTTTTACTTCCCGTCGGTACGTATTCCTGATATGAACGTTCTCGTCGTCGGAGGAACGGGTTTCGTCGGCACGCATCTCGTGGCCGAACTGGCCGACCGGGGCCACGACGTGACGGCGTTGGCGCGTGACCCCGACGAGGCCGACTTCTCCGCGAGCGTCGAGCGAGTGCGAGGCGACGTGACCGCCTACGACTCCATCGAAGGCGCGTTCGAGGGCCAGGACGCGGCGATAAATCTCGTCGCACTCTCACCCCTGTTCAAGCCCTCCGGCGGGAAGTCCCACATGGAGGTCCACCTCGGCGGAACGCAGAACGTGGTCGAGGCCGCCGAGGACCACGACGTGCGCAAAATCGTCCAGATGAGCGCGCTCGACGCGAACCCGACCGGTCCGACCGAGTATCTCCGCGCGAAGGGGCAGGCCGAGCAGGTCGTCGAGGACGCCGACGTGGCCCACACCATCTTCCGGCCCTCGGTCATCTTCGGTGACGGCGGCGAGTTCGTCTCGTTCACGAAGACGCTCACGACGCCCTACGTCACGGCCCTGCCCGGCGGCGGACGCTCGCGTTTCCAGCCGATCTGGGTCGAGGACGTCGTTCCGATACTCGCCGACGGGGTCGAAGCCGACCACGACGGCGAGACGTACGAAATCGGCGGTCCCGAGGTGTTGACGCTGGCCGACGTGACCCGCCTCGCCTACCGCGCCGACGGAAAGTCGGTGACGGTACTCCCCCTGCCGATGGCGCTCGCGCGAATCGGACTGACCGCGGCCGACCCGATTCCGTTCGTCCCGTTCGGGGCCGACCAGTATCGGTCGCTCCAACTGGACAACGTCGTAACCCACAACGACGTCGGTGCATTCGGCGTCGAGGAGTCCGACTTGACCACGCTCGCCGAGTATCTCGGCCTGTCGGACCGGCGGTAGCCGACCGACAAATCGGAGTCCGACGAGCGTCTGACGCGAGCGCAACTCCCGGTCGTTCTCGACATCTCTGGTTGCGTATAAACTTAAAGGGACATGTTCGAGAACTGGTGGTGGATTCCACTTGAGAGAAACGTCGGCGTACTGTCTTGCGATTTCTCGTAATGGGTCGTTTCTGTTTGTCGTGGAACGGACCAAAAAGATTATCACCCCTTCGCGGTTGTGTTTCTCCCAACGGAGTACGGTCCGGAAAATGAAGCTTGCAATGATTGGTTTCGGGCAGGCCGGTGGGAAAATCGTGGACAAGTTCCTGGAGTACGACCAGCGAACTGGAAGCGAGATCGTTCGGTCGGCGGTCGCGGTTAACTCCGCGAAAGCCGACCTGATGGGTCTCGACAAGGTTCCCCAGGACAACCGCGTCCTCATTGGTCAGTCCCGAGTGAAAGGACACGGAGTCGGAGCGGACAACGAACTCGGCGCGGAAATCGCCGAGGAGGACATCGACGAGATTCAGGGAGCTATCGACAACATCCCCGTTCACGAAGTCGACGCGTTCCTCATCGTCGCGGGGATGGGCGGTGGCACCGGTTCGGGTGGTGCCCCGGTCCTCGCCAAACACCTCAAACGAATCTACACCGAACCGGTGTACGGCCTCGGTATCCTGCCCGGTGGCGACGAAGGTGGGATTTACACGCTGAACGCCGCGCGGTCGTTCCAGACGTTCGTCCGCGAAGTGGACAACCTGATGGTGTTCGACAACGACGCGTGGCGACAGTCGGGCGAGTCCATCGAGAGCGGGTACGCCGAAATCAACGAGGAGATCGTCCGGCGATTCGGTATCCTGTTCGGCGCGGGCGAAGTCGGCGGCGACGACGAAGTCGCCGAGAGCGTCGTGGACTCCAGCGAAATCATCAACACGCTCGCTGGAGGCGGGATTTCGACCATCGGCTACGCCGCGGAGGAAGTCGAGAACCCCGGTTCCTCCAGCGGTCTGCTCTCGCGGTTCACCGGCAGCGACGAGGAGCAGACCGACACCGCCAACACCACGAACCGCATCACCAGCCTCGTCCGAAAGGCCGCCCTGGGGCGACTCACCCTGCCCTGCGAAATCGAGGGGACCGAGCGCGCGCTGCTCGTTCTGAGCGGTCCGCCGCGACATCTCAACCGGAAAGGCATCGAGCGCGGCCGGAAGTGGCTCGAAGAGCAGACCGGTTCGATGGAGGTCCGCGGTGGCGACTACCCGGTTGGCGACTCCCAATACGTCGCCAGCGTCGTGCTCCTGTCGGGCGTCAACAACGTCCCGCGCATCAAGGAGCTCCAGGAGATCGCCATCGAGGCACAGGACAACATCGACGAGATTCAGGAGGAGAGCGAAGAGAACTTGGAAGAACTCGTGGAGGACGACGACGATGAACTCGAACCACTGTTCTAAACTCCTCGCGCTGTTGCTCGCAACCACGCTGGTCGTCTCGGCGGTCGGTCCCGCCGCGGCGATGTCGGCGTCGGCCAGCGGCGCGCCCGACGAGAAGAAGGTCGGCGAAGAGGTGGAATCTACGTTCACGATCACCAAGCCGTTCAGCGAGTACGACACCTGGACGCTGAACGGGGGGACTCAACTGACGGACGTGACGTGGACCGTCCAACTGTACGACCAGGGCGGGTCCAAAATCGACCAGAAGTCCTACGACGGTCAGTCGTTCAACCACTCGCTCGAGAAGAGCGACGCCTTCGAGGTGAAAATCGTCGTCAAGGGTACGGTACCCGAAGTCGAGAACTTCACCTACGACCCGGCCCAGGAACTGGTGCTCGCCGAACTGAACCAGGTCCGGGACGGCGGTAGTAGCGACTCCATCGACACGTGGACGTTCCGACCGTACACCGAAGACAGCGCCGAGGCCCGCGACGCCATCGACGCGGCCCGCGAGTCCATCGACTCGGCCGACAGTTCGGGTGCGGACGTCTCCGAGGCCGAAGGCACGCTCGAAAACGCCGTCTCGGCCTTCGACGCTGAGAACTTCGGCAACGCAGTGGACCTCGCCAACGAGGCCCAGACGAAGGCCGAAGACTCCGAGCAGTCGAGCCAGCAGACCCAGATGCTGCTGTACGGCGGTGCCGGACTGCTCGCGCTGGTCGTCGTCGTCGGCGGTGCGCTCTGGTACCGCTCCAACCAGCAGGACGACTACGACAAACTGCGCTGACGCCGCCTCGGCTTCCGGACCGATTTCGGGAGAATACTTTTCCGCGCGTTTCGTTGCGGACGCGG
Organism: Halorussus salinisoli; assembly: GCA_005239435.1. GTDB lineage: Archaea > Halobacteriota > Halobacteria > Halobacteriales > Haladaptataceae > Halorussus > Halorussus salinisoli. The sequence goes on from SZNP01000001.1 coordinate 790,697, forward strand.
ACGTCACAACTGTAGATACTCTTCTCGGAAAGAATCCCCGTCCTCTCAGCAACGTCTTTCGTTCCCGGCGATTTTCCGTAGCCTCTTAAGGGAGGGCGAGCGAGTTGCTACTCGAATGCGGGTCGTCGTTCCGTACGCCGCGACCGAACCGAAGACCCGGCTAGCCGACGTGCTGTCGGCCGACGAGCGAGCGGCGTTCGCCGAGGCGATGCTGGCCGACGTGCTGGCCACGGTGCGAGCGACCGGCCGGGAACCGGAGGTGCTGGCCACCGCGCCGGTCGAAGTGGACGCTCCGGTGACGGTGGACGACCGACCGCTGACCGAGGCGGTCAACGCCGTGCTGGCCGAGACCGACGAAACGGTCGCGGTCGTGATGGCCGACCTCGCGCTGGCGACGCCCGACGCACTCGGGCGGTTGTTCGGCCGCGAGGACGTCACCGCGGAGTCGGCAATCGGCGGCGAGGTCGCCATCGCGCCGGGTCGCGGCGGCGGGACGAACGCACTGGTCGCTGGTCACCCCGAGTTCCGGGCGGACTACCACGGTACGTCGTTTCTGGACCATCTGGCGAACGCGCGAGAGGTGGGTGCGGCGGTTCGCGTGGTGGACTCGCACCGACTGGCGACCGACGTAGACGAGCGCGCGGACCTAGCAGAGGTGTTGATTCACGGTGACGGGGCGGCTTACGACTGGTTGAGAGAGGCGGGTTTCGGACTGGCGGGCGACGAGAGTCGGGTAGGTGTGGTTCGAGAGAAGTGACCATTCGGCGGACGACCGGCGTTTCCGAGTAGCAATCGTTTTGAGCGCCGCGTGAAAAGAAGGGGACGATGATTCCGGGGGCCGACGACTACGACGTCGACGTCACCTTCGACGAGACCGAAGTCCAACAACTCCTCTCAGTAGAACCCGCAGACGTAGACGCCGCCGACGAACTCACCTTCGCCAAGAACGTCTTCGTGCCCCTGACCACGGCGTGCCGGTACACCTGCACCTACTGCACCTACTTCGACGCGCCCGGCGAGGCCTCGCTGCTCTCGCCCGAGGAGGTCCGGGACGTCGTGAGGACCGGCGCGGACGCCGGATGCACCGAGGCGCTGTTCACCTTCGGCGACGACCCCGACGACCGCTACACGCGGATTCACGATCAACTCGCGGAGTGGGGCCATGACTCGATTCACACCTACCTCCGGGAGGTCTGCGAAATCGCCCTGGACGAGGGTCTGTTACCCCACAGCAACCCCGGCGACCAGACCCGCGACCAGATGGAACTGGTCGCGGACGTGAACTCTTCGATGGGCGTGATGCTCGAAACGACCGCCGACGTGGACGCCCACGCCGGACCCCGAGTCAAGAACCCCGGCCAGCGTCTGAACACCATCCGAAACGCGGGCGAGCTCGGGGTCCCGTTCACCACCGGCATCCTCGTCGGTATCGGCGAGGACTGGCGCGACCGGGCCGAGAGCCTGCTCGCCATCCGCGAGATGCACGAGCGATACGGCCACGTTCAGGAGGTCATCGTCCAGAACGTCGTCCCGAACGAGCGGTCGAACTACGACCGACCCTCGGTCGAGACGATGCGCCGGGTCGTGGCGATGGCCCGGTACTGTCTGCCGGAGGAGGTGTCGGTGCAGGTCCCGCCCAACCTCTCGCCGACCCGCGACCTGCTCGACTGCGGCGTGGACGACCTCGGCGGCGTCTCGCCGGTGACGGACGACCACATCAATCCGGAGTACAAGTGGCCCGCCTTGCAGGAATTAGAGGACATCGCCGACGAGGCCGGGGTCCCCCTGCGCGAGCGTCTACCGGTGTATCGGCGGTATCTCCCGGACGACCTCGGCGGCGATAGCGAGAGGAACGAGTGGGTTTCGGAGACAATTCGGGACGCCATCGCGGCCGACGACGAGGCGGGCGAGCGGTATCGGCGAGTTCTCGACGCCCGGTAATCACCGCAGGAACCGCGTCTCGATCTCCGGCAGTCGCTTCCTGACCGCGACGTACACCACCGACACCGCGAGGGCGACGACCGTTAGAGTCCGGACTGCGCCGTCGAAGACGAACAGGCCCGGCAACGAGAACACCCCGGCCAGCACGAGGTCTTCGGGCGCGCCGTCGTACCGAATCCAACGTCGCGGCCGAATCCACCTGCTCGCGGGGTGGACGTACACGCCGCGGTCGTCGGTCGCTTCCCACGGTCGGAGTTCCAGACCGCCACCGGCCGCGTCGGTGACGCAGTGAAGTGCGGCCGACAGTAGAAAGAACGCAGTGGCGACCGTCGCGGGGCCGGTAGCGACGACGGCCAGTGCGCTCGCCGCGAACGCGGCGACCGAGTAGTAGACCGGGAAGTGCAGCGTCCGGCGGTGCTGGCCCGACAGCAAGTCGAGATCGGGGAACGCGCCGCCGGCGAATCCGGCCAGCGCCGCCGCGGGCGCGAGTTCGGGCGCGACGAACGCGAGCGGGGCTGCCGAGGCGACTCCCATCGCGGCGTGAGTGGTGTTCATCATGCGTCGTGGCGCTCGTGCGTCGGCCCCTCAGTCGTCGGCGGGCGAGGGGTCCTCGGCCGGTGCGGGAGTCGCGTCGGAGTCCACCATCGGCGTCCCGTCCGCCGCAGGACCGAGTCGAGGACCGAACGGCGGGTCGTCGGGGTCGATAACGCGGGTCTGTCGGTAGTCGGTCGAGCGCTCGACCGGCGTCCGGCCGACCGCGGTTATCATCTCGACGTACTCCTCGAACGAGCGGAACTCGCCGAACTCGCCGCCCGCGCGCTTTGTGATTTCCTCCGAGAGGATAGTGCCCATGAAGTCGTTCGCACCGCACGAGAGCATCTTGAGGCCCTGCTCGTCGCCGTACTTGACCCAACTCGACTGTACGTTCTCGACGTTGTCGAGGAACAGGCGGGAGACGGCTATCATCAGTTCGTCCTCGTGTGTCGTCGCGCCCGAGTCTATCGTTCCGCGCTCGGCGAGTGGGGTGTTCGGGTGGACGAACGAGAGCGGGACGAACTCGGTGATGTTACCGGTTCGGTCCTGTAAGTCCCGGATTCGCTTCAGGTGGTGGACGCGGTGGGCCTCATTCTCGACGTGACCGTACATGATGGTCGCCGTCGTGTCGAGACCGACGCTGGCCGCGGCCTCCATGGCTTCGACCCACTCGTCGGAGCCGATTTTGCCGGGGCAGATGACCGACCGAACCTCGTCCACCAGAATCTCGGCCGCGGTGCCGGGCACGCTGTCGAGTCCGGCGTCCGCGAGTCGGCGGTACACCTCCTCGTAGGACCAGTCGGTGCCTCGGCGGGCGTGATACGCCTCCTCGGGGGTCATCGAGTGGAGGTGGAGACCGTCCACGTCCATGGCCTCCATCTGCTCGACGTAGGTTCCGGGGTCGGTCTCGTAAGCCCCCGGGGACTTGTAGTTCAGGTCGCCGCGGTCGCTCGATTCGAGGATCTCTTCGTGTTCGCCGTCCAGCACGAGACCGGGGTGGAGTCCGCTGACCGACGTGACCTCGTAGATGCCCATCTCGCGGGCCGATTCGACGATTTCCCGGGACTCGGCGGGCGTCTTGGTGAACCCGCCGTGGTCCTCGTCGCTGTCTTCCTCGAAGTTCTGGGCGGTGTCCTTGAAGTTGCAGAACAGACAGCCGGTGTTGCACGCGGTCGTGACGTTGTTGTTGAGGTTGGCGACGAAGGTGACGTCGTCACCGACCACCTCGGCCCGGCGGCGGTCGGCGGCCTCCAGCACCCGCTCCTTCCGGGCGAGGTCGATGCCCTCGCTACGGGTACCGGTGGTCAGGAGTTCGATGCCGTCCGCGACCGTGAGTCGGTCGCCGTCGCTGGCTTTCGCCAGTGCGTTCTCGAACGACTGGTCGGTCTCGGGCACGCACTCGAAGTCGAACTGCTCGCGCGGGACGTTCGTCCGGGCCGCGTCTTCCATCACCCGCCACGACGGGGCGAAGGGGTAAAAACCGACGGGTTACGGCAGAGTGAGGTCGGTGAGTCGAGCGGTTTCGTCGCGTGCGAGTTCGGTGTCGCTTCCGTCGATGGAATCGCTCTCCGCCCGATTCGATGCGCGAAAGTGCATACTTCAGGGAGTAAACGGTTCGGAAGTGCGCACAGGAATGGAAACGCCTTAGTCCGGCGGCGGCGACTCCTCGCACATGACTGACAGCGACGAGGTGCGCGCGAGTCGCGCGGCGAATCCCAGGTGGTTACGGTGACGAGCGTCAAGGAGTTCCGCATCGAGCGGGAACCGTCCGCGAACACCCTCGGGCGCGGGGCGTTCGTCTTCACCGACGCCTACTCGGTGTTCGACTGGGGCAAGATGCCCGACGAGATTCCCGACAAGGGCGCGAGTCTCTGCTCGATGGGCGCGTTCAACTTCGAGTTGCTGGAGGACGAGGGCGTGCCGACTCACTACCGAGGCGTCGTTAGCGAGGAGACCGGCGAGGTCGTCTCGCTCGCCAACGCCGACGAACCGCCGACCGAGATGGCGATCGAGTTGACGCAGGTGCCCGACCTGCCCCACGAGGGCCGGGACTACGACTACGACGCGTACCACGCTGCTGCGGCCGACAACTACCTGATTCCGCTCGAAGTCGTCTTCCGGAACAGCGTCCCCGTGGGGTCGAGTCTCCGGCGACGCACCGACCCCGCGGACCACGGTCTGGACTTCGACGAGTGGCCCGATGGCGTCGTCCAACTGGAGGAACCCATCGTGGAGTTCTCCACCAAGTACGAGGAGGGCGACCGCTACCTCTCGCGGGCGGAGGCCGACCGCATCGCGGGACTGGCCGACGTAACGGAACTGGAGCAGGTCGCCCGCGAGGTGAACCGAATCGTGACCGACCGCGCGGCCGAGGCGGAACTGGTCCACGAAGACGGCAAAATCGAGTGTCTCTACTTCGACGGCGAGGTTCGAGTCGCCGACGTGGTTGGGACCTTCGACGAGAACCGCTTCACGTTCCACGGCCAGCAGGTCAGCAAGGAGTTCCTCCGCCAGTTCCACAAGCGCACCCAACCGGAGTGGACGGCGGCGGTCGAGGAGGCCAAAGCCGAGGCCAAGGCCCAGGACGTCGCTTACTGGAAGTCGCTGTGCGAGACGTCGCCGGACCCGCTCGACGACGAGGTGGTCACGGCGGCCCGCGACCTCTACACCGCGGGGACGAACGCCTACGTCGGCCGGGACCTGTTCGACACGCCCTCGCTAGAGGACGCCGTGGCCGCGGTTCGGAACCTCTGAAACGCGCCCTCGAACCGCGAGACGAGCGGTTTGCTCGGTGGTGCGGTCCCCAACACACACCACGTTTCCATTGAAATCTCAGAAATCTAGACGTTGGTCGTTCTGTCCGGCGCTCTTCTGTCACTTTCCACTCGGGCGCACTTCTGTCACTTTTCGTCCCGGAGCGCACTTGCGTCATCGCGCCGTCGGCGCGATTGCTCGGCGGACGCGGGTCGTCCTCCGGCGCGGCGCACGAGCGCCGCGCCAACCGCGTGCGGTCTGCGACACACTCGGGCCGCCCGACCACCAAAAACGTGCCGAGAAGAGCAAAAATGATTCTTTAGCAAATGAAAATGCGCTTCTAAGAAATTAGAATACACGTTACGAGTCCAAAGCCCCGTCTCCACTGCGTACGTTACCCCGGCCCACAGACGCAGAACGCTTATCCACCGTCCCCGAGTCACTCGGACCAACGCCCCGACTCAGCATGACCGACCAGAAGCGAGCGGTTCGAGACGGCTACGACCAGTTGGCCAGCGAGTACGACGCCCGGCGGAGCGACGACCCCGACTTTCTAGACGAGTTCCGCGCCCGCCTGCCGGCAGGCGGGCGCGTCCTCGACGCGGGATGCGGCGCGGGCCGACCCGTCGCCGAGACCGTCGCCCGCGAGTACGACCTCGTGGGACTGGACCTCTCGCGCGAGCAGGTCGGCATGGCCCGCGAGCGCGTCCCCGACGGGCGGTTCGTGCAGGGCGACATGACCGGCCTCCCGTACGCGGACGAATCGTTCGACGGTATCGTGGCCTACCACTCGGTCATCCACGTCCCGACCGAGGACCATCCCACTACCGTCCGCGAGTTCTCCCGGGTTCTCCGGCCGGGCGGCCACCTCCTGATGACCATCGGCGCGAGCGAGTGGGAGGGTCGGAACGACGACTGGCTAGACACCGGCGTCGAGATGCGCTGGAGCGTTCCCGGTCCCGAGGAGAGCGAGTCGATGCTCGAAGACGCCGAATTCGAGGTGGTCTGGCGACGGGTCGTGGACGACGAACTCGGCGGCGAGACGTGCTTCGTGCTGGCGCGGAAATCGACCGGAGCGAACTCGACGTGACCGACGCGCCTACGCCGCCTTCGCGTCGGTCGACGGCGACTGCGTTTCAATCGTCGTCCGACGTGGGAGCGACGAGGTTCTCGTCCGTGGGTTCGTCGGGCGTCGCCCGGTCGAGTTCCGGACCCATGCCGAGTTGATAGGCCGCCGCAGTCTCGCCTTCGTCGGCGCCCTCCCTGAGTTCGGTCCGGCCGCGGTGGACGGTCAGGTCGTCGGCGAGGTGGAGTCGAACCGCCTCTAACAGAACGTCGGCTTCGAGTGGCTGACCGCGCTCTTTGAGGGTCTCGACCGTCGCCCCGTCCGGAACGTTGAACGCGCGCTGGGCGACGATGGGGCCCTGGTCGAGGTCCGTCGTGACGTAGTGGGCGGTCACGCCGGCGATGCGGACGCCTGCCTCCTTGGCCTGCCGGTAGGCCTTCGCGCCGGGGAACGCGGGCAGGAGGCTCGGGTGGACGTTGATGATGCGGCCCTCGTACCGGAAGACCACGTTTGGCCCCAGAATCCGCATGTACCGGGCCAGCACCACGAGGTCGGCGTCGTACTCCCCGAGCAGGTCGAGCAGTTCGTCCTCGTCGGGGTTGCCGTCGGCGTCGCCCACGTCGTGGAACGGGACGCCGTACTCCTCGGCGACCGACCGGAGGTCGGGATGGTTGCCGATGGCGACCGAAATTTCGGCGTCGAGGTCGCCGTCGGCCTCGGCCTCGCAGAGTTGGCGGAGGCAGTGGCTCTCCTTCGTGACCAGCACCGCGATGCTCCTGGTTTCGCGGTCGTCGGGGAATCGGACCCGGACGTCGACTCCGAGGTCCTCGCCGAGTTTCTGGAGGTCCGCGCGGAGGGCGTCCCGCGAGGCGTCCATTCCGCCGGTATCGACGTGCATCGTCATCCGGAAGAGGTCGTCCCGGACCGCCTGGTCCAAGTCCTCGATGTTGATTCCGCGCTCGAACAGCAGGCTCGTGACGCGGGCGACGAGTCCGGTGTCGTCGTCGCCGATGACGGTGATTTCGGTCAGTTCGCGCTGGCTCATCGTCTCACCTGCTCGGAGGACATACTTGGCGGTCCTCAGGGCGGTCGGAGGTAAAAGCCACCGCTTCGGGGCAACATTCCCTGACCTATGCACGTTCGTGAAACGAACACGGATTCCGAAAGGGCTTTTGAGCATGGACGACCACCTCCAACCGATGACTGCCTACACCGCCACGGTCACGGTTCGCCTGAAGGAGGGCGTCTTGGACCCCGAGGCAGAGACGACCAAGCAGGCCTTGGAGCGACTCGGCTTCGAGTTGGAGAGCCTTCGGTCGGCCGACCAGTTCGACCTCGACCTCGACGCCGAATCCGCCGATTCGGCCGCCGAGCGCGCCGAGGAGATGGCCGAGCGCCTGCTGGCGAACCCGACCATCCACGACTACGAGGTCGAAGTCGAGCAGCGATGACGGTAGCAATCGTCCAGTTCGGCGGCAGCAACTGCGACCGGGACGCCGAGCGCGCCCTCTCGCACCTCGACATCGACGCCGAACTCGTCTGGCACGAGGACGGCCTGCCGGAGGACGCCACCGGCATCGTGCTCCCCGGCGGGTTCTCCTACGGCGACTACCTCCGGGCCGGAGCCATCGCCGCCAACAGCCCCGTCATGGCCGAGATTCGGGAGGCCGCCGAATCGGGTACGCCCGTCCTCGGCGTCTGCAACGGCGCGCAGATCGGTTCGGAGTCCCGACTCACGCCCGGCGCGTTCACGACCAACGCCTCCGCACGGTTCCAGTGCGAACACGTCCACGTCCGGGTCGAGAACGCCGACACGCCGTGGACCGCCAACTACGACGAGGGCGAAGTCGTCGAACTCCCCATCGCGCACGGCGAAGGCCGATTCGAAGTCACCGACGACCACCTTGCGGAACTGAAAGCCGACGACCGAGTTCTCTTCCGGTACTGCGACGAGGACGGCGAGGTGACGCCGGAAGCGAACCCCAACGGCTCGAAGGAGAACGTCGCGGGCGTCCTCGGCGAATCGGAGAACGTGGCGGTGCTGATGCCTCACCCGGAGCGAATTTCGCTGCCGGACGTCGGCGGGACCGACGGGCAGGGCATCCTGCGCGGGTTCGAGTCGTAGGCACTCTCGGCTCGAGGCGCAGGAAGGCACCTCCAGTCCGGGTCAGAGTCTCGACTTCTGATTCCGACCGTAGGCGACGAACAGCAACCAGACGAGCGCGACGACGACCAGCCAACCGACTACCGCCACCAGCGACCACGCCGAAAGCGGACCTGCGGGAACCGTCATCGTTCTATCGATACAGGGGTGTCGCTCGCTATCCACTGGTCGTCGGTCTCGTCACTGTTGCGAATCTCGATCCACCCGTTCGAGCAGAAGATAGTTTCGTAGTCGCCCCATCCCTCGGACATTGTGTCCGACACACCGGGTCGGCGACGCCCGGCGAACTCCCCGGTCGCCGTCCGTCGCCTTCGATGTGTCCCCCCGGACGAACCCAAAGGCGACCGAGGACTTTGTTATCCGGGAGGTATCCGCCGAGTAGGGACGGCTTAGAGTACCGAAACGGGTGTTGAATTCGAGTAGCGTGTCACATCCCTGTAGGAGAGTTAGCACTTCGTCGGTCACGTCGGGGTCCGTCGCCACGACGTAGGTTTCCGACGCTCTTCTCTTCCCCGGAACTCCGACAGAAGACATTTGTCGGACGACCACTACTTCTCGGCCGATGCCCTCCAGACGACGCCTCCTCCGGATTTGCGCCACCGGACTACCCCTCGGAGTCGCTGGCTGTCTCGGAACCGGCGGCGAGTCACCGGACGAAACGGCCCGAACCACCGGAACCGAGACGACCGACTCCGGTACCGAGACGATGTCCGACCCGGGAACCGAGACGTCTCCCGGGCCCGAGACCACCGCCGTCGGCCCGCCGCCCGAGGTCCGGGAGGTCGAACCCGACGCCGTCGCCGACCGCGGCGTCCCCACAGGACCGAACGTCGAATCGACCGCCGAGCAACCCTTCCTCGCGTTCGCAGTCGGCGACCGGGACGACGTGGCTAACCCCGACGACAACCTGCCCCACCTCGTCTGGGTCTGGAACGACACCGACGACTCGCAGGAGGTCGGAGTCGCAGTCACGACTGGCGGAACGACCCTGCTGGACGAACGCTACGAGTTCCCGGCCCGTGCCGCACTGGGTTTCGAACTCCGCGAGCCGAGACCGTACGAGTTCACGGTCCGCGCGAGCGACCGCGAGGAGACGGTCGGCGTGGAGCGGTCGCGATTCGACTGCAACGACTCGGCCACCGACGTGATAGTCGAACCGGACGAAATTCGGGAGTTCTCGATTACGACCGATCTGGCCTGTTCGACCGCGACCGCTTCCGAGACGTCATGAACCGACGCCGCCTCCTCGCTGTCGGCGGGTCGGCGCTCGCCGCGTCGGTCTCGGGGTGTCTCTCGTCGGTGCCTCTCGTCGGCGGGCCGCCCGAGGTCCGCGAGAAGTCGGGCGAGTCCCTCGACAGGAGTGTTCCGCCAGCCGTGACCGACCTCTCGGCGGACTCGACGGTCACGACGCTCGTTGTCGGCCGGGGGAGTAACCCCCATCAGGTCTGGGTGTGGAACGAGACCGGTGAAACGCAGGAACTCGCTATCGAAATCGGCAAGCCGGACGCAGCACCGTGGGTCCGCCGGAGCTACGACTTCGGTGCCGACGCGAATCTCGCCATCGACTTGCGGGACGCCCGTCGGTACGCGGTTACGGTTTGGGTCGGCGGCCGCGAGAGGACGGTCGAAATCCCCGAGGCGCGGTTCGACTGCAACGACTCGGCCACCGACGTGTTGGTCCGTGGGGACGAGATGGAGACGACGGGTATCACGACCGACATGGGCTGTGGCGGTCTCTGGTAGAGGGGTTCGATTTTGGACTGCGAACACCGAATACGACGACACGCTAGCTTCGGGCCCGAGCAAATCATACCGCACCTCGGACCTCCCCAACCTCCTCACTCCCGCGCTACGCGCGGTCGTTCGTCCCTCGCACGAGTCGCTCCTTCGCTTCGCTCGTCGCTCCCGCGCGCCTGGATGAAGAAGTAGAGGAGTAGCTGAAAGAGTAGGTAGTAGCTAAAAGAGTAGGAAAGAAGCTGAAAGTGCTACTCTATCGCGCCAGCGGCAGGCTGAAGCTCTTCTCGCGCTCGACGACGGCCTCCCACGTCGCCTCGCAGTCGCACGAGACTTCAGAGAACACCGAGGGGTCCTGGCGGAGGTCGAAGTCCTTGATGGCCTTCTGAACCCGGTCGTCGCACTCGCCGCAGTTGTGCGGGCCGCGGTCGCTCCCGTGGCCCACCGGGTCCGAAACCACGATGGCGTCGGCGTCGGCGGTGTCTTCGAGGACTTCGGCGACCGACCAGAGCCACGGCGGGCGGTAGCCGTCCCGGAAGTAGAGTTGGTCGACCATGGTGTACCGCTGGACGTTGGTCGGATTCATCGAGACCGTGTGGGCGTACTCGGCGCACCGCCGGACGGACGACTTCATGTCCTCGATGGCCTCCGATTCGCTGAGGAACGGCGGCTTCATCAGGAGGTAGGCCTTGATGCCCGCTCCGGCGGCCTCGGCGTGTTCGCTCGCCTCGACGAAGTCCTCGAAGTCGAAGTACTTGTTCACGCAGTCGTGGCGCACGCGGTCGGTCGCTGTTTCGAGGCCGATCGCCACGTCGGTGTCGAGACCCTGCTCGGTGAAGTCCTCGATTTTCTCCTGCTCCACGAAATCCGGGAGGCTCTCGACTACGATTCGCTCGCGGTCGGCGAACGTTTCGGCGATGGCCCGTCGGGTCTCCGCGCCTACCTCGCGCTCGTCGAGGAACGACCCGGAGGTGTAGATTTTGATGAGACCCGACTCGCCGTCGGCCTCGCCCGCCTCGATTTTCTCCCGTTCGTGGTCGAGACAGACCTCTATCTGGTCCATCAGCGCGTCGTGGGCCACCGACCCGCCTTCGACCGACTCGGCGACGTAGCCACACATCGTGCAACCCCCGGCGCGCGCCCACCGACACCCGCCGGTGTTGAGGATGATGGTGAGGCTCTGGTAGACCCCGCCCGGCGTCCGGTCTTCGTCTATCCAGACTCGCGTCGGCTCGTGGGGGTCGTAGGTTTCGTCCTTCTCCGCGCGAATCTCGCGCATCACCTTGTTGTGGGCGTCCATCCCCCGGCCCTGCTCGTAGACGTCGGGCGTCGGCTTGCTCATTACCGGCGGGTAGCGGCCCTGCGCGTAAATCGGCTTCGGGTCCGAGTCAGAAACGTCTCGTGACCGTTCCGGCACTCGACATCCCTCTATTCCGGCGCGCGCTGGCGCGACCCGCGGTTTGGGTCGCGCCAACCGTGCGAGGGACGACTGAGCGAAGCGAGGGAGGGGCTGGGGAGGTGTGAGGCCGTTGCGGTGCTGTGCGGGGCGGTAACTCCTTGGAGTCGGGAGTAGCTAGCGCATTCTCGGCGGAAACAGCGAGAAGCTAGCTACTCCCGACTCCTATCATACCGCACCTCAGACCTCCCCAGCCTCCTCACTCCCGCGCTTCGCGCGGTCGTTCGTCCACTCGCGCGCGCGTTGTTCGCGCGTGCCAGAATATATAGAGCAATATGGAACTACCACAGGGAAATATGGAGAGGTTACCAAGAAATGTAGAGATATCATAGAGCAGTGTAGGAATATCATAGAACAATATAAAAACACCTCAGAACACGGCTGACGAGAACGAAAAACGAAATTCGGGATAGACCGCTACGTCTCCGATTCCGACCGGCGTTTCGACTGGGACCGACCCACGAACCCGACGAAGGCGCGCCAGCCAAGAACCGCCATGCCAGCGCCCACCGCGTCGGCTACCATGTCGGCGACCGAGAAGGACCGGGCCGCGAGCGGGGCCTGCACGAACTCGATGCCGACGCCGTACCCGACAGCGAGCAGGCCCGCGAGCGCGGCCACGACCGTGGGACTGCGGCCGGGCGCGAGTGCGCTCGCGAGCGTCCCGGCGAGCGCTGCGTACGCGAGCGCGTGGAGCCACTTGTCCATCCCGAACGTCCCGAGCGGGCCGAGCGACGGCACCCCCGACGACGGTGGGTCCAGAACCGAGGCGAAGAAGATACCACCGGCCACGACCGCGACCGCGACCCACCGGAGCCACGTCGGCGGTCGAACTGCGTCCATCTCCATCGTCCGAGCGTTGACACCTGCCGCGCTAAAAGGCGGCGGTCGCTGGCGGCGACGCCCGACTCCCGCACTCGACCGACGTAACCGATACCAGTTACCCTTTCAAGGCAATCACTAACACGTTTCCGGCCCAATACAAGTATAGACCGTTACTATGACCGACCTCGGCGGATTCCAAGACCACGTCGCTCGTATCGACCTCAGCGACGAAGGAGTAGACTACGAAAGCATCGACGACGAGGACGCCCAGAAGTACATCGGCGCGCGCGGCCTCGGCGTGAAGTACGTCTTCGACCAAGGACCGGACGTGGACCCACTCGGTCCCGACAACCTCCTCGCGTTCATGAACGGTCCGCTGACGGGGACCCAGACCGTGATGAGCGGTCGAATCGCGGTCTGTACCAAGTCGCCGCTGACGAACACCGTCACCGACTCCCACCACGGCGGTTGGTCGGGCGCGCGACTCAAGTGGGCCGGATTCGACGGTCTGCTGTTCGAGGGGAAGGCCGAGGACCCCGTCTACGCCGTCGTCGAGGACGGCGAAGTCGAGTTGCGAGACGCCTCCCACGTCTGGGGCCGGGGCGTCCACGACACCATCGAGGAACTCGGCGACGAGGTGGACGGACAGGTCGGCAAGAACCTCTCGGTGATGGCCATCGGGCCGGGCGGCGAGAATCAGGTCCGCTACGCCTGTATCATGAACGAAGACGACCGAGCGTCGGGCCGCGGCGGCACCGGCGCGGTGATGGGGTCGAAGAACCTCAAGGCCGTCGTCGTCAAGTCCTCGACCAAGATGCCCAAACCCGCCGACCAGGAGACCTTCCAGGAGGGCCACAAGCAGGCGATGCAGGTCATTCAGGAGTCGGACGTGACCGCCCCGAACGAGGGCGGCCTCTCGATGTACGGCACCAACGTCCTGATGAACCTGACCGAGGAGATGGACGGCCTGCCGACGCGGAACGCCCAGTACACCTCCACCAGTAGCGAACGGGAAGACGACAGCGACGAACCGAACATCGAAGCCGAGAACGTCTCTGGCGAGAACGTCCGGGAGAACATCCTCGTGGACGAACCCACCTGTCACTCCTGCCCGGTCGCATGCAAGAAGGAGGTCGAAGTCGACGTCCACCACAAGGGCGAGGACCACAACATCCGGATGGAGTCCTACGAGTACGAGTCGGCGTGGGCGCTCGGCCCGAACTCGATGAACGACGACCGCGACAAGGTCGCCATGATGATAGACCGGTGCAACGACATGGGCGTCGACACCATCGACGTGGGCAACACGATGGCCATGGCGATGGAAGCATCCGAGGAGGGCCACCTCGACGAAGGGTTGGACTGGGGCGACGCCGACACCATGATAGAGATGATAGAGCGCGTGGCCCACCGCGAGGACGACCTCGCGGACCTCCTCGCAGAAGGGGCCATGCGCGCCGCGGAGGAACTCGGCGACCCGGACATGTCCCTCGACGTGAAGGGCCAGACCATGGCGGCCTACGACCCCCGGTCGATGAAGGGCATGGCCATCGGCTACGCCACCTCGAACCGCGGTGCCTGCCACCTCCGGGGATACACCCCCTCGGCGGAGATTCTGGGCATCCCGAACAAGGTCGACCCCCACGAACCCGAGGGGAAGGGCGAACTCTGCGCGACGTTCCAGGACCTCCACGCCATCAGCGACTCGTTCGACATCTGCAAGTTCAACGCCTTCGCGGAGGGCATCGAGGAGTACGTCATGCAGTACAACGGGATGACGGGCCGCGACGTGAGCGAGGAAGAACTCATGGAGGCGGGCGAGCGCATCTACAACCTCGAACGCTACTACAACAACCTCGTCGGCTTCGACGGGAGCGACGACGACCTGCCGGTCCGCTTCGTGGAAGGCGAACCCAAGGCAATCCCCGGCCGCGGCGGTTCCGAGGGCCAACTCGTGGAACTCGACCAACTCAAAGACGAGTACTACGAGGTCCGCGGGTGGGAGGACGGCGTCGTCCCCGAGGAGAAACTGGAGGAGTTGGGCATCGACGTAGGGCCGGGAACCGGCGTGAGCAGTGGCGGTGCGGCGGCCTCCGGCGACGACTGAGGCTCTCTCCCGCGTTACGTCGCTCGTTTTATCTTCTCATCCTTCAGCGACGATACGAGACGAAACCGACCGCTACGGCTAACCACGATCCGCGCTAACACCGACCATGGAAATTCGAGAAGCCACCGACGACGACGTCTCGACCATCCGGTCGGTCGCCCGCGAATCGTGGCGGAAAGCCTACGCCGACGTGGTACCGGAGTCGGTCATCGAGGACGCGGTTTCGGAGTGGTACGCCGACGAGACGATGACGAGAATCATCGCCGACGACGAGCAGGCGTGTCTGGTCGCTACCGACGACGACGGGGAAATCGTCGGTTTCTGTCACGGCGCGACCCAGAACGGCGAGGGCGACATCCTCCGCCTGTACGTCCACCCCGACCGATGGCACGAGGGTATCGGGACCGACCTGCTGGAGGCGATGGAGGAGCGACTGACCGACATGGGTGCAGAGCGGATGCAGGCGATGGTGTTGGCCGACAACGAGATGGGCAACGCTTTCTACGAGGACCACGGCTTCGAGAAGCGCGACGAGGCCGAGACCCAACTCGACGGGACGACTCGCACCGAGAACGTCTACGTCCGCGCCCACTGAACAGGGGTCTCCGGACGATCGCGCGCGATTTCATACGGTCTTGTTCGGACGTGAAATTTCCGCTACGCGGGCGGCAATAACTGCCGGTATTTGCGACGGTAATATTCATACCGTTCAGATTCTTTCGGCGCATTATTTAGTCGAAGGAATGAAATAGCTCTGCGTCGGACGTTCGATGGTTGTGTATGTCCTCCGAAAAATCGACTGGGGCTGACGACAGACGGTTCGAGACGCTTTCCGTGACCTACGGCGAGGAGCCGGACCTGTCGAACGCAGGTGACGTCACGTCGCCGATTCACCTCGCATCGACGTACGCGGTAGACGGCATCGACATGGACACCGCGCTCGAAGACCTGGACCCCGAGGCCGACGAGTTCCTCTACACTCGGCTGTCGAATCCGACTCGCCACGCCGTCGAGAAGCGGGTGGCGGCGCTCGAAGGCGGCGACCACGCGATGGCGTTCGCGTCGGGCACGAGCGCGATCGTCTCGACCGTGATGGCCGCGGTCGAACCGGGCGACCACGTCGTCGCCTTCGAGGACCTCTACGGCGGCACGAACACGATGCTCAAAGAGCTGTTCCGCGACAAACTGAACGTCGCGGTGGACTTCGTGGACGCGACCGACCCCGAGACGGTCCGGGCCGCGACCACCGACGAGACCGCTCTGCTCTGGATGGAGACCCCGACGAACCCCCTCCTGCGGCTCTGTGACGTCGAAGCTATGGCCGCCATCGCCGACGAGTACGACGCCCTCCTCGGGGTGGACAACACCTTCATGGGACCGTACTTCCAGCGACCGCTCGAACTCGGCGCGGACGTGGTGGTCCACAGCACCACGAAGTACATCAACGGTCACAGCGACTCGCTGGGCGGCGTGGCCGTCCTCTCGGACGACGAGTACGCCCAGGAGATCGGCTTCCTCCAGCAGGTCGGGATGGGTAACGTGATGGCCCCGTTCGACGCCTACATGGTCCTGCGAGGACTGAAGACCCTGCCTCTGCGCATGCGCCAGCACGAGACCAACGCCGCGGAGGTCGCGGCCTACCTCGAATCCCACGAGGCGGTCTCGGCGGTCCACTACCCCGGTCTCGACTCCCATCCCCAGCACTACCTCGCCAACGACCAGATGGACGGTCACGGCGGCGTCCTCTCCTTCGAAATCGACGGCGACCTCGAAGCCGTCGAACGGTTCGTCGCCGCGCTGGAGGAGTTCACCCTCGCGGTGAGTCTGGGCGGCGTCGAGAGCCTGATCGAACATCCCGCGAGCATGACCCACTCGCCGCTTCCGGCCGAGGAGCGCGCCGAGTTGGGGATTACCGACAGCCTGCTCCGGGCCTCTGTGGGCGTCGAACACCCCAAGGACCTGATCGCGGACCTCGAACGCGGATTCGAGGCGATGAGCGAGGCGTCCGAATCGACCGCGGACGCCGAGGCCGAAGCGCCCGAGGCCAGTCCCGGCGACGATTAGGACCCGAGAGCGGCGGTTTCAGGCCCCGACGACGACCGCCTCTCGCACCTCCAGGGCGGTCTCGAACTCCTCGCGTCGGTCCTCGCGCCTGCCGACCCGGAGCAGTTGCTCGGCGTTCGCGCGGGCCACGGTCTCGCGCTCCCGGTCGGACCAATCGAGGTCCTCTCCGACTCGCTCCCAGAACCCCTCGGGCACGAGGAAGATGGTCCGCACGTCGTCCTCGTGGACTCGTTCGTACTGCCTGCGGAGTTCGTCGGCCCGGACCTCCACCGCTCGGCGACCCTCGGCCACGAGGTCCGGCACGCGCTGGCCGCCCACGCTGGCCTTCGCCGCGGTGAGAATCAACACCTGCCCCTCGATTGGATTCTCGGTTGTCATGATCGCTGACTCGGATTCGGGCCGGTCGCGTTCATCCGCCCGCTCGCATCGCCTTCTGCGAGAAGTCCGCGACGAGCGAGTCGAGCGTCGCCTCGTCGCCCTCGAAGACGACCGTGACCTCGGTGAGTTTCACGGACGGGCCGATTTCGACCTTCTCCGACGAGATGCTGGCCCGCCAGTCGTCGGCCACCACGTCGCCGTCGCCTTCCGGGTCGCCGCCCTCGATGTCGCCACCGAGGTTCGAGAGGTACCGACGTGCGAGGCGCTCGGAGATGCCCCGATAGGACTTCTCGACGCGCATCTATCCACCCGCGACCGGCGGGAAGACGCTCAGCGTGTCGCCGTCGTCGAGACGGGTGTCCACGCCCTCGATGTGAACCACGTCCTTGCCGTTCTTCATCACGGACAACTGGGTTCGGAGGTCGCCGTCTTCGAACAGGTCGAGCCCGTACTCGTCGGCGAGGTCGTGTAGCACGTCGCCGACGGTGGTGTCGTCGGGGTACTCGCGTTCGAGGGTCTTCTGGCCGACCGCCTCCCGAAAGTTGGCGAAGAAGCGCAGTTCCAGCGCCATTATCGCCCCGGTCGGATGCCGTCGCTCACGATGCGGGCGTGGCGCTCGCGGTCGATGCGCTCGCCGAGGTCCTCGTGGTCGTACAGCTGCTGCATCAGCGCGCCCATCAGGTCGCGCCACGCCATCGCGTAGATGGGCGACTGGCCCCACGCGCGCAACTCGGCTACGAAGTCGTCGTATTGCTCCCACCGGTTCTCGAACCGTTCGAGCGCGTCAACCACTGCGCCCGCGGCGTCGTCGTCGCTGTCGGCGTCCGCGATGGCGCGGTTGAGTCGTCGTTCCCACCCTTCGACCGCCCGTTCCATGTCGCGGGCGGCGTCCTCGCCGTCGGCCGGGAGCGATTCCGTGATGGGACCGGGCACGGAAAGCGTCAGTTCGTCCATGCCCGCCTCTTGGCCTTCTTCGCTCAAATACCTACGGCCCTCGGCAGCGTTCGGAGGCGGGTCGCGCCGACGGCACGACGACGCCGACGCTCGCCAACCGAGAATTGAAAATATTGCTTTAGCTATTGTAGATATGGTTACAGCGATTGCAGAACGTACCGAAACGTACGTCACGGCTCTCCCGGCAGACTCCCGAACGTGTTCGCACTGGCCTATTCCCCGACGGAGCGCGTACGTTCGGACATGAACGACGGAGAGGCGCGGACCGCCGAGACGACCGAGCGACGGGAACGAGCGCCGGAGCGACGGGACCGAACGGCGGAACGAGGAGACGAAACCGCCGCGAGTCCGACCGAGACCACCGTCGAGGTCCGATGCACCGGTCACGTTCGGACCGCGATCGGCGAGTCGAAGTTGGAGTTCACCTTCGAGGGGACCACGCTCCGGGACTTCCTCGACGCCTTCTTCGCCGAGTACGACGTGAAGGACCTGCTCATCGCCGAAACCGAGGACGAGGCGTCCACCAGCGGGTGGGCCGACCCGCCCGACGACCTCCCGGGAACGTGGAAGAAGAACCCCGAAGGCGAACAGACCCGAACCTACGCCCGCGTCACGGTCGACGGTACGTTCAACGAACACCTCGCGGGTCTCGACACCCGCCTCGACGACGGCGACCGCGTCGGACTTATGTATCCGTTCATCTTCTGTTGCTGACATGGGTGCAGGAGCAGTGACGCGGTGGGCGCGGCGGTTCGTCGCGGCGAGTGCGGTCTTCCTCGTCGCGTGGCAGGTCGCCGCGTTCGGCGCAGTTCTCCCGGCGCAGACCGGCGTCGCCGTCCCCCGCCAGACCCAGGTCGCGCTCGCCGTCTACGGGTTCGTCCTCCACACCGTCTTCGGGAAGGTCTACTCGCTGGTCCCCTCGTACTTCGACCGGTCGCTCGCGCTCCCGCGCGCGCCTGCCGTCCACTTCCCGCTCACGACGGTCGGCGCGGTCGGACTCGCCGTCGCTCCCGTCGCTGGCGTTCCCGAAGTCGTCGGCGCTCTCGGCGCGCTTCTCTGGACCGCTGGCGTCGTCGTCTTCGTCTCGGCGCTCGCGTGGACGCTCCGCGACAATCCGACCGGCCGCGAGACCGGGACGAGCGACGCCAACGCCGACCGCAGGCCGGTCGACCGCTTCGCAAACGCCTTCGTGCCGGTCGTCCTCGCGTATCTGCTCGTCGGGTCCTACGCCACGCTGACCCTCCACCTCGAACTCCCGGGGTTCGCGTCGCTCGGGTTCGCGCGAACGGCCCACCTGCTGGCCGCGGGCACCGCCGCGCTCCTCGTCTTCGCGGTCGGATTCCGTCTCTTCCCCCGGTTTCTGGTCGGCTCCCCGCCGCGAGCGCTGGTCGGCGTCGTCCTGCCCGCCGGAGCGACCGGTCCCGCAGTCCTCGCGTGGGGTCTCTATCGGGGCGCGTGGTTCCGCGCCGGGGCGGTCCTCGAAGCCCTCGCCGTCGCGGGGTTCGCACTGGCCTACGCCGTCCTCTTCGCTCGCTCGGAGCGCCGCCGGGTCGGCTTCTACGCGGTCCTCACCGGAGTCGCGTCGGGCGTCCTCGGCGTGCTGGTCGGCCTGTACTTCGCGTGGGGTAGCTTTGCCACCTTCACGTTCTCCGGGACCGGGTTCGGACTGGTCGAGACCCACTTCCGACTCAACGTCCTCGGGTTCCTCGGCCTGACGATCGTCGGCGCGACCTACCAGTTCTATCCGCCTACGGTCGGCACGTTCCCCGGCGCGTCCGACCGGACCGCGCTGGCGTCGGTCGCGCTCGTCGGCGTCGGCCTGCTCGCGGAACTCGTCGGTGTGCTGGCCGTGGAGCAGGCGGACTCCGCGGTCGTCGCCGGTCGCGCGAGCGCGCTGGTCGGGGCACTCCTGTTCGCGGGCCTCCTCCTCGGCGTGTTCGCCGAGCGGTGACTCCCGCGCTGCTCGCCGCGCCCTACCGCGCTCCGTCTCCGTCGAGTCGCTTCGCCATCTGCACCTCGTCCACGAGTTCGTCATCGACCTTGTAGTGGTCCGCGCGTGTCGCCTCGCGCGTCCACCCGTGTTCGTCGAGCATGTCGAGCGCCTCCTCGTTGGTCGCCGGGAGGCTCTGGTACACCTTCAGGTAGTCGCCGTCGTCGGCCCACGCCATGCCGCACTCGAGTAGCGTGCCACCGACGCCCTGCTCGCGGTACTCGGGAGCGACGCCGACGGTGAGTTCGACGGTGTGGTCCCGCGCCGGGAGTTCGAATCCCTGTAGCTGAACCCAGCCGACGATTTCCCGGTTCTGGCCGTCTCTCTCGTCGTCCTTGTTCGCTTCGTCTCCCTCGACTTTCTCCGCCACGAACACCATCCGGGACTCGCGCTCGTTGCGCCGAATCAGCGCACCGTCTTGTTCGATAGCCTCGGCCACGCGCTCGTCGACGACGATCGCTCCCTCGTCGGCGACGTCGCGGATGAGATCGGCGACCGCACGCCGGTCGTCTTCGCGCGCCGGTCGAACCTCGTACTCGAACTCGTCGGTCTCGTGGGACTCGGTCTCGGCGTCGGGTTCGACCGAGAGTCTCCCGTCGCGCTCGGTGAGGTGTCCGGAGTCGGTCAGCGCCGCGACGTGGCCGTTGAACTCCTCGACCGGCAGGCGAACCGACGGCTCGGTCCCCGACCGGGCGGGCTTGGACTCGGCGCTCTCCGAGACCCGAACCGCGTCCCGGACTTCCTCGCGCGTGGCCGACCCGTGGCGCTCGACGTACCGGTAGATGCGACCCCGGACGTCGCTCTCGAACTGTAGTTGCGGTGTCGCCATGTCGATGTCGAGTACGCCGTCGGCTACCATAGTTATCGTCCTGATACGCCAGATTATGCAGTCGATACACGGGGCGGGAGACGACTCACCGACCGGCGTCGAACGGCGACGTTAGCGCCACTGTCCGTCGTCCTCGACGCAAATTCGCTCGCCGTCGAGAAGTGGGTCCCACTCGTCTCCGACCGGCTCGCAGAGGTCAGGAAGTTCGTCGGAGTCTCCACTGATGAACACTCCGACCGCGGGGGGTCTCCGTCCGGTGAACGACGTTCGTCGTCGTCAGTTGCCACGGAAACTCCTCCTCGGCCACGAACTGTCGTTCTCGTCACCAACACCCATCGAGCGGGCGGTCGCCGAAAGCGGTCCGTTCCGGGCCACGGCCCGGATTCGTCCCGTCCTCCGATTCGAACTCCCGGCTACTTCTCCTCGACGTGTCGGACCGAGGTCGCGATTCCGCGCGTACTCTCGGCCATCTCGGGACCGGACATCTCGGCCCGGCCCACGGCGAACGCCTTCGGGCCTTCGACGACGACCTCGTCGCCGACTCGGATGTCGGCGTCGGCGTCCACGACGCCCGGCGCGAGGACGCTTCCGTGCGGCGCGAAGGCGTCGATTTCGACGCGCTTGGTCGGGGCCGCCGACTCGACCCAGTGCCGAGCGCCCGCGAGGGTGAACGAGAGGACGCCGTACTGGGGAACCATCGCGGCGAGTTGCTCGCCCTCCCGGTCCTGTACGCGGAGTTTGGGATACCGGGCCTCGGTCTGCACGTCCTCGAAGAGGGCGTCGCCCGAACCCTCGCCGAACTGGTAGTCGGCGATAGCCTTCAGGGTGTTGTGCTGGCGCTCGCGCTTGCCGTACTTGAGTTCGCCGTCGAGGGTCCGCATCAGGTTGCCGAGCGATTCGGTCGTCGTGGGGTGGTCTTCGACGGTGTACTCGAACTCCATCCCGAGTTCGGCCTCGACGCGTTCGCAGACCTCGCGGTAGCCCTCCGGCGGAACGTGGGCGATTACCCGGGGGTAGTCGTTGCGTTCGAGGTAGCGCCGGAGCACTTCGGCGACGAACTGCTTTTCGTCCTCCGACCAGCGACCCGTGACCACCGAGTCGTAGTGCTGGGCGGGGTAGGTGAGTTCGAGTTCCTGCGGGACGACCCCGATTGGCGAGGTCATCGAGACGGTGTGGCCTCGGAACTGGATGGCGTCGTGGAACTGACCGTGGCTCTGGGACTCGCTGTAGGGTTTCGCGGCCGAACAGGGAACCAGCACGAGAGGGTTGTCGAACCGGTTCCGATAGCGCGTCGTCACCCGGTCGGCGAACCGCTTGATTTCGACGCGCTGGAGGGTGTCTTCGGTGGTGGCCGAGAGTTCGGCGTCCCGGATGAGCGGCGTGCGCTGTTCGAGGTAGTTCCACTGCTGGTCGAACTCCCGGAAGGCGGCGGTCAGCCACTGCTCGTGGCGGGCCTGGCCTTCGAGGTAGTCCCGGAGTCGGCCCGCCCGGACGCGCTCGCGGACGACGCCCAACTCGGCCCGGAGGGCGTTCTCGTTGTGGTCGGCGCAGTCCTCGCGGGTGAACTCCGAGACGGGTTTCCGGCAGGCCGGACAGGCACAGGGGAGTTCCGTGAGGTCTTCGAGGTAGTGGGTGCCCTCCGAGGTCAGGTACTTCCCCTGGGTTCCGGCCACGACCGCTCGGTCGGTGTCCACGAGGTCCACCCCTGCGTAGACCAGCGTGGCGACGTTCGCGGGGGTCGCCACGCCCGGCAGGTAGAGCGCGCTGTCTGCCGGAATCGCCTCGCGGGTCTCGACGATGGCGTCCTCGAAGCCAGCGCCGTGGCCGACGAACCCCTGCGCGCCCGAGAGGACGTAGGCGTCCGCGCCGTGGTCGTCGGCAGTCTCCGGAGCGACGACTGCGGCGCTCGGGTAGTCCACGTCGGGGTACTCCACCGCGAAGGAGTCCATCACCTCCTCGTCGGTTCCGCTCGGGAATCCGCGGTGGGGTAGAACCGTGAGTTCGTCGTCGCTCCCCTCGGGAACCTCCCGGTCGGCGGTCCAGAGGCTTCCCGCGTCGGCGAGAAGGTCGTCGGCGACTGCGGGCGTCGTCACGGGGTCCGCGAGGCGCAACTCGGCGATTCGCGCCGGGCCGTCGCGCTCGTGGACCTCCAAGTAGTCGGTCATACCTGCCGGTCGGGGGCCGAGAGGCAACTATCTTGCGAGACGCGACTCCGGTTCCGGAGCCTTTCAGAACGTCGGAACCGGTGGATGCCCCCGAAGTGGTCCCGGAGCGTCGGACCCGGCGTGGGACCGACCGGGGTCGTCGTCACGTCGTCGTCACGTCGTCGGCGCGGTCGTCTCTTCGCGCGTCTCGGAGCTAGTGATGGCGTTGTAGCCACCGAATATCGCGACGAGCGCACCCACGACGATTGCGTTCCAGAACGCGACGCCGGTCGTCGTCCAGACGAACGCCGCGACTATCGTCCGAACTCCGAGCAGTGCGGTCAGTCCGCTACTCCACCGGGGAGTCGCGTCCTCGTCGGACGCCACGTAGTAGCCGTAGGCTCTGGGGATAGCGATAGCCGCACCGACTATCAGGTCGTTCCAGTAGTTCGCACCGCTGACACCCCACACGAACGTCGGCACGAGGAACAACCACAAGCCGAGTAGCACGTTCGCGCCGGAAAGCCACTTCGACGCTGCGTTCACTCTCGCACTCATGGTTTATCACCTCGTTCGGGGTGTTCGTCCCGGTTCGGACGTAGGGAAAAAACTCCCAATAAAATGGTTTCGACTCTCCCAGTCGGAAGTGACGGCGTAACCGTCGTTCAATCCGGGTTTGAAGCGCCGGCCTTCCCGAAACGGGCGTCGGTTCCCGTGATTACTCGACGGTCTGCTCGTGGTCGCGGCTATCGACGGCCCCGACCGTCAGCACGTTAGCGACGAGGTTCCCGTGACCTCGCCGGAGTCGTTCCGAGAGGGCCTGATGGGAGATGCCGAGTTCGTCGGCGAGGGTTCGCGCCGAGGTGTCGCGGGGGACCTCGTAGTAGCCGGTTTCGAGCGCAGTGGTCACGGCCTCGTACTGCTGGGTCGTCAGTCCGTGCTGGCTCTGCGTCTCCCGGTGGTCGAGTTCGTGAATCTGCTCGATGTCCGTGTCGAGGTCGCGGTCCAGACAGAACTCGTGGGTCTGGGAGACGGCCTCTCGGTCGGGAAACAGGATGCGGAGGTGCCACCGCTGGTCTCGGCCGTGTGCCTTCAGGATGGCGGCCCCGTGTTCGGTCATCGAGTGGAGCAGGACTTCGACCGACTCGACCCACTCCATCTGGTAGAATCGTCCGTCGGCGAGTTGGGTGAGTCGCTGCTCGTTCTCGACCGAGGGGTCCTCGGCGAGTGCGTCCTCGAAGGCGTCGAGGTTCTCGCCCGCGGCCCAGACGAACGGCATGATGCGGTTCTCGTCGTGGGCGACGACGCGCTCGGCTTCGACCTCCACGTCGGGGACTCGCGGGAGCGTCTCCCGGAGCGCGAACGTCTCTGCGGGAATGCCGAGTTGCGCGATGGTACTCATGTAGCGATGTATCACGACCAGCGGGATAGGGCTTGTAGCCGATTGCTTGCCAGTGTCGGGACTCGAACGAGGGACGAACCGTCGTCCGTCGGGCGCGATTACTCGGCCAAATCGACCAACTTCACGCGGTCGAGCACCAGCGCCAGCGCGCTCTCTGGCCAGTCGTGGTAGGCCAGCGTGAACTCCGTCTCGGGGTTCGCCTCGGCGAGGCGGGCCACTCCCTCCGCGGCCGACCGGTACCCTTCGCCGTCCATCTGCTCGGGGACCTCCGCGGTCAGGGGGTAGGTCTCCGAGAGGTCGCGCGGGAACGGACCGAACGGGGCCACGACCCGCCACGACTCGTCGTAGCGGTCGCTTGGGCCGCCTTCGGTCAGGAGGACTCGACCCTCGGGGTTCAGTCGTTCGAGGCGGTCGTGGTGGCGGACGACCTCTGGTCTGCGCGAACTCTCGCCCGAGAGGTAGAAGAACGCGCTCTTCGAGACCGAGTCCTCGCGCTCCAACTGCTCGGCGTGGTTCGTCAGCGCGCGGTAGCCGTCGAGCATCGCGGGGTGGGCGCGGGCGCGGGTCTCGACCAGTTCGAGCAGGTTCCCCGACCGCAGGGCCTGCTTGATAGTCCGAATCTCCCGGAACGTGACGTGGAGGTTGTGTTCGGCGAGCAGTTCCTCGCGCTCGCGGTCGGCCAGTCCTCGAACCTCCGCCGGGGCGTACTCCGCGCAGACCGGGCACGAGCAGGGGAAGTAGTCGAGGTCCTCTAACTGCTCGGTGCCCCGGACCGTGAGATACCTGTCGTCGCGGGCGTAGAGCGCGTAGGCCGCCGAGTCGAAGAGGTCACACCCCATCGCCACGGCGAGAGCGAACATCATCGGGTGGCCCGCGCCGAAGAGGTGAACCGGCGCGTCCACGCCGAGGCCCCGCTTCGCTCCGGCAACCACGTCCACCATCTCGGCGTACCGATAGTCGTTCATCAGGGGGACGACCGCGCCGACTGGAAATACGTCAAGGTCGGTGGCTTCGGCGTGGCGGCCCGCGTCTTCCCGCAGGTCGGGGTAGGTCGAACCCTGCACGGGCGCGTTCACCAGCATCTCGCCAACGTCCACGCCCTCGGCGACTTCGAGGCGCTTCTGCGTCGTCGCCAGCTCCTCGGCGGCCTGATCGCGGGGCACGTCCGGCGGCGTGGGGATGTCCACGGGCGTCCCGATATCGCTCCCGACGTCGTGCTGGAACTGGAGGATTTCGGGCGTGGTCACGTCGATTTCGCCGTACTCGGCGAGTTGGAAAGACCCGGAGTCGGTCATGATGGCCCCGTCGAACTCCAGCACGTCGTGGAGACCCCGGTCGAGCGCCTCGTCGCGGTAGTCGTCGCTCCCGTAGAAGATGTAGGAGTTGGTGATGAGTATCTCCGCGCCGAACTCGGATTCGAGCCGCGAGGGTTCGACGGTTTGCACGTGGGGATTGACGACCGGGAGAAGCGCGGGCGTCTCGACGGTCACGCCGGCGCGGGGGACCGTCAACTCCCCGATGCGACCAAGTCCGTCCTGGTCGCGTATCTCGAAGTTGTCTCTCATTGGCGCGCTATTGCCGGAGGAGTTGGGTAAGGGTTCCGTTCTCGGGTTCCTCGCTGCCGCCGGGAGTCGTCAGATCGGCACCTCGAACGTCCTCGTCATGCGGTCGCCCTCGACGACTCGGACGGTCAACCGGTCGTCGATGGTCACTTCTGCGTACGTCCCCGTGACGTCCGATTCCGGTCGTTCCTTGCCGAACGCGTTCACCGTGAAGTGGTGCGTCCCGCGGTAACGCGTATAGTCGGTCTCGTGGAGGTGGCCGTTGAAGACCGCGAGCACGCCGTCTCGGTGTTCGATAACGCGATTTACTTCCGCTTTGTTCCCGCAGAACGCCCGCTCCGGCGTCTCGCCGAACCAGTAGTTGTCACGTAGGTCGTGGTAGTGGACCGGGTGATGCACGAACAGCAGACGGTCGTCCGTTCCGTCGAGTTCGTCGTCGAGGAACGCCAGTTGTTCGTCGGTCACCTCGCCGCGCGCTCCCGAGAGCCACGGTGCGGCACTGTCCAGGTACAGCAGGTCAGTGCCGTCGATGCGACCCCAGCGGTCCTGGTCCAACAGCGCCGCGAGTTCGTCCGACGAGAGGTTCTCGACGTCGTGGTTCCCCGCCAAGAACGTGACCGGCGAGTCGAGGTCGTCGAGCGTCTCCGCTACCGCCCGGACGTGCTCGCTATCCCGGTCCGCCGACCCCTCGTCTTCGATGAGGTCGCCGAGTACGACCGTCACGTCCGGTTCGAACGAATCGTCGAACCGGTCGACGACGCCCGAAAGTTCCTCCAGGACCGACTCGCGGTTCTCGGACTGCAGGTGGATATCCGATACGAGACCTATCTTCATCCCGTCGGCCCCACGACCTACGAGAAGTTGAGTACTCCGGCCCGGAGACGCGTGCGATTGAGAAGGCTACTGGTCGGTAGTTCCGAACGCCTCGTAGTACAGTACCCCGAGCGTCGTCCGACCGTCTCGGATCTCTCGCTCGGCAACGTGGGCCCGAAGGTCGTCTAGCGTCGTCGTCTCCACGCGAATCGACTCATTGTGGTCCAACTCCTGCTCGGCGGTCGGCGTACACCCGCGGGCGACGAAGAAGTGCAGGACCGAGTTCGCGATTCCGTTCGCGGGTTCGACGCTGGTCAGGAACTCCACGCGGTCGGCCTCGTGGCCGGTCTCCTCGCGGAGTTCGCGGTGGGCCGCCGCCCCGCGGTCGTCGTCCTCGGGTTCCATCCCGCCGACCGGGAGGCTCCGATTCACCCGCCGGACGGCCTGTCGCCACTCCTCGATGACGACGACTTCGCCGTCGGGCGTGAACGGCAGGACGACGACGCTCTCGGGTTCCGCGAGGTAGTCGAAGTCGGTCTCGGTGCCGTCGGGCAGTCTCACTTCCTCGTGCTCCACGTCGAACCCGGGACAGGAGTACGCGATACGGGAGTCGAGGAGCTCCCACGCGAGCGGGTCGTCGGTCGGTGCGTCGTCGGACATGAGGGGCCGTTCGCCGGCGGAGCGGAAAAGTCCGGCCGTTCGGCCGCGACGCTCCGGCCGACCTCGACGGACGGCTGGTCGTGACTGTTCGCTCCCGTTATTAGCCGGTGTTCGTTTCTGTTTGCTTCTGCCGTCTGTCGGTGAAGGCCCCGAAATATCTCCGATTTCGTACGCGTCTCCGACCGATTCCGAACCAATTGGTGATTGGTACTGACTGAACGTGACTGGTTTTGCGCAAATTTTAAGTCGTTGCTGTATATGTTTATGAACGTCTATGGCAGACAACCGTTCACGGACGAGACGACGATTCATCACTGGTGCCGGCACGGCCGGCGTCGCCGCGCTCGCGGGCTGTAGCGGCGGAAACGACGACTCTACCGAAACGACGACCGACGGCTCCAGCGGCACGACCGTCGGCACCACGATGTCAGGTGGCGAGATGGCAGACAAGATCGTGTTCTACAACGCCGGGAGCCTGAAGTACGACCCCGGGACCGCGGAGAACATCAAGCGGTTCGAGGAGGAGACCGGAATCAAAGTGGAAGTGAACGAGGTCCCGTGGAACAACCTCAAGACCAGCCTCACCACCATCTGGCGGAACAAGGGAAGCAAGGTCGACGCGTTCAACGGGCCGACCTGGTGGCTCGCGGACTTCGTCCGCTCGGGCTGGCTCGAACCCATCGGACTCGACGACGACCACATGGGTAAGTTCCCCGACAACCTCCGGAGTCTGGTCACGTTCGACGGCCAGACGTACATGGCGCCCGAGTTCGGCAAGTGGGGCACGTACCTCTACGACCAGCAGTACCTCTCGGAGGAGGGCTTCGACTCGCCCCCGGACACGTGGGACGACGTGCGCGAGATGGGCAAACAGCTCTCGGGCGAGGACAAGTCCGGCTTCGCGTTCACGTGGGGCAACAAGGACGTGTTCTCGTTCAAGCAGTTCCTCTACCAGGCCGGCGGACAGCTGTTCACCGACGACTACGAGCCGACCTTCGTCGAGGACGGCAAGAAGGTCCTGAACTTCCTCACCGACCTCCGCGAGGAAGGCGTCCTCCCGGACGGCATCTCGAGCCTCGGCGAAGGCGGGGTCGGCGACGCGTTCGTCGCGGGCCAGTACGCCACGGTCGAGTCGTGGACGCCGCTGGGCTCGCGGGCGCTCGGTGCGGACGGCTGGGGCGAGGAGCGCCTCGGCAGTGCCAAACCGCCCAAGGGCCCCGGCGGCTCGCGCTCCACCTTCCAGGACACCAACGGCATCTCGGTGTCGGCCTTCTCCAAGCGCAAGGAGGCCGCCAAGGAGTTCGCGCGGTTCATGACCACTCGCAAATCCTCGAAGACCAACATGCTCGTCGAGGGCAATCCCGCAGTCGTGCCCGAAGTGTACGAAGACTCCGAGCTCCAGTCGGAGTACCCGTCGTGGCTGCTCGAGGACATGAAGTACAACCTCCAAAACGCGAAGAGCGAGACGTACCTCGCTCAGCCGCAGGTCGACGACTACCTCTCCGAACAGATTACGCCGGCGTTCCTCGGCGACAAGGACCCCGAGAAGGCGCTCACGCAAGCCCAGGACAACATCGAGCGTCTCTATCAGGACATCGGTATCCTGTAATCCGGCCACCCCTCTCCAACGTATCATACTTCACTGATGACACAGACGGACCAATCGATACGACGGTTACTCGACAAGCTGTTCGTCCCGCTAACGGTGGGGCCGACGCTCCTCTGGATAGCTGGTATTATCGTCTACCCGACGGCGAAGCTGTTCTGGTCGAGTCTCTTCTTCCAGAACCCGATTACGGGCGCGAAGGAGTTCGTCGGCCTCCGGAACTTCCGACGACTCCTACTGGGCGACGGCGGGGCGCTCCTGAACCCCAGCTTCGTTTCGTTCACGCGAAACACGCTCATTTACGTGGGGTTCAGCGTGACCATCTCGTTCCTGCTGGGGCTCGGTATCGCCATCCTGTTGAACAAGGACCTGAAGGGTCGCGGCTGGCTCCGAACCGCGGTCATCGTGCCGTGGGTTCTGCCCTACGTGATGAGCGGGCTGATGTGGCGCTGGATGTTCCAGACCCAGTACGGCGCGATAAACGGCGTCCTCGTCCAGTCGGGCCTGTTGGGAGACAAAATCGCGTTCCTGTCGGACGGAACGCTGGCGATGATGGCGCTCATCATCGCGGACGTGTGGGTGTTCACGCCGTTCATCATCATCATCCTGCTCGCGGGCCTCCAGAACGTGCCCGAACAGCTCTACGACGCGGCGGAGGTCGACGGTGCGAGTCGGTGGTCGCGCTTCCGGAACGTCACGTATCCGTTCCTCAAGCCGTCCATCCTCGTGGCGCTGACCATCCGCATCATCTTCGACATCCGCGCGCTCGACCTCGTCTGGGTCATGACCCAGGGCGGCCCCGGCAAGGAGACCGAGGTGTGGGCGTCGTGGCTCTACCGGACCGCGCAGGTGTTCGGCAAGCCCGGTGAAGGCGCGGCGCTCGGCGTCGTGATGCTCGCGATCACGTTCGGCATCGTGGCCGTGCTGTACAAGATATTCGGCGAAACTCCCTACGAATCATGAGTACGGAAACGTCTCGACTCGGCCGATTGACGGACAGTCTCGGCCTCGACGCGGACAACGAGTGGCCGAGCGTGGTGCGGGAGCGACTGGTGTCGTACGGCCTGCTCGGGCTGTACGTGTTCGTGGTGTGGTTCCCCATCTACTACATCCTCATCACGAGCTTCAAACCCACCTCGGAGGTCCTCTCGCTCCCGGTCACGTTCTACCCGCACGACGCGACGATCCAGAACTACGTGGACATCTTCAACAACCGACCGTTCGAGCTGTACACGCTCAACAGCCTGATAGTGGCCAGCACCACCACGGTCATCGTGGTGACGCTGGGAACGCTGTCGGGATACACGTTCTCGCGCTACGACTTCGTGGGCAACAAGGCGCTCCTGCTCAGCATCATCGCGGCGCGTATGATTCCGCCCATCGCGCTCATCGTCCCGTTCTTCCAGATAATGTCTCAGCCGCCGCTCGTCGGCGGCATCACGGGAAGTCTCTACGACACCAGAATCGCGCTGATCTTGACGTACACGTTCTTCAACCTGCCGTTCGCGGTGTGGATAATGAAGAACTACTTCGACGGCGTGCCCGAGAGCCTCGACGAACAGGCCAAGGTCGACGGTTGTTCGACGTGGGAGGGGTTCGTGAAAATCATCCTCCCCGTCGCGAAGCCCGGCATCGCCGCGACGGCGATTCTGGCGTTCATCTTCTCGTGGAACGAGTTCGTCTTCGCGCTCGTGCTCACGTCGTCCGAGCAGGCCCAGACGCTTCCCATCGCGGTGAGCCTGTTCGTCGCCGACGACTTCGTGGACTGGGCGCACCTCGCAGCCGGCGGGATGATAGCCGCGCTCCCCGGCATCCTGTTCGGCCTGTTCTTCCAGCGGTACATCGTCAGCGGCCTCACGCAGGGAGCGGTCAAAGAATGATTTCGGAACACACGACAGACGACGGTGGTATCGATGGCTGAAGTAACGCTCACGGACCTCGTCAAGCAGTTCGACGACGTGGTCGCGGTCGACGGCGTCTCGCTCGACATTCCCGACGAGAGCTTCACGGTCCTCGTCGGACCGTCGGGGTGCGGCAAGACGACGACGCTCCGACTCGTCGCGGGTCTCGAACGCGCCACCGACGGCACCATCGAGATCGGCGGTGAGGTCGTCAACGACAAGCGGGCCTACGAGCGCGACATCGCGATGGTGTTCCAGAACTACGCGCTCTACCCGCACAAGTCGGTCGAGGAGAACATGCGGTTCGGTCTCGAACAGCAGGGGACCGACGACGAGATAATCGAGGAGCGCGTGGCCGACGCCGCGCAACTCCTCCAGATAGAGGAGTTGCTCGACCGCCGACCGTCCGAGCTGTCGGGCGGCCAGCAACAGCGAGTCGCGCTCGGCCGGGCCATCGTCAGGGACCCCGACGTGTTCCTGATGGACGAACCCCTCTCGAATCTCGACGCCAAACTGCGGGTCCAGATGCGGGCCGAACTCAACAAACTCCACGACGAACTCGACACCACCACGGTCTACGTCACCCACGACCAGGTCGAGGCGATGACGCTCGGCGACCAGATAGCGGTGATGGACGCCGGGGAGATTCAGCAGGTGGGACCGCCCACGTTCGTCTACGAGAACCCGCGGAACACGTTCGTCGCGGACTTCCTCGGAAGCCCGTCGATGAACTTCCTCGAAGGCGACCTGCGCCGGGACGACGGCGAGTTCCTGCTCGATATCGGTCCCATCGAACACGAAGTGCCCGCCGGGTACCACGACGCGCTCGCCGGTTACGACGGGGAACGCGTCGTCCTCGGCGTCCGGCCGGAGGACGTGACGCTCCGGCCCGACGGTATCCCCGTGACCGTCAACGTCGTGGAACCGCAGGGCGAGAAGACCGTCCTCGAACTCACGCTCGGGGACGAGACCATCAAGGCCTCGGTCGACCCCGGCGTCGCGGTCGAGTCGAACGACCGCGTGAGCGTCGAGTTCGACCGGGAGTCGGTCCACTACTTCGACGCGGCGACCGGCGAGTGCCTCAACTTCGCGCCCGAGGACGAACCCGCGGTCGACTCCGATTCGACCGCAATCGCGGGCGGAAGCGAAGCGTGAATCTGGGGAACGTGAGCGCGCCCACCGCGGTGCTGTCGGCGCTCGGCGGGGTCCTGACCGCCATCGCCGCCGCGAACTACGCCCTCGGCGTCTACGGCGGCGCGACGGTCGCCGGAATCGGCGGCGTCGTCTCGTTCGCGTTCGTCCTGCTGGTCGAGTGACGAACGCGTTCGAGCGAAAACAAAAAGGGTCCCGAACACTTCCACGCGGATAGCGAACACGTCCACGCATGCTTCCAGCCGAACGCAAACGAGAGATACGCGACACCGTGACCGAGCGAGACGGCTGTTCCGTCTCCGAACTCGCCGAGATGCTCGACGTGTCGAAGGCGACCATCCGGCGGGACCTCCGCGACCTCGAAGACGAGGGTCTCGTCGAGCGGTCCCACGGTGGAGCGCTCCCGGTCAGGACCGTCGCCAGCGAGCAGTCCTACAGTCAGCGCGGCGTCCAGAATTTAGACGCGAAGCGCGCCATCGCGTCGCGCGCGCGCCGGGAGTTCCACGACGACCAGGTGGTCTTCTTCGACTCGGGGACGACGACCATGGAGGTCGCCAAGCAGGCACCGAGCGACGTGGGATTCATCGCGGCGACGAACTCGCCCATGCTGGCGCTGGAGTTCGCCGACAACGGGCGCGACGTGAAACTGACCGGCGGCACGCTCCGCCAGCAGACCCGGGCGCTCGTGGGACCGACCGGCGAGTCGTTTCTGGAGCGGACGAACTTCGACCAGGTGTTCCTCGGGACGAACGCCGTCGACCCCGACGCCGGTCTCACGACGCCCAACGAGGGCGAGGCCCGGATGAAGCAGTTGATGTGCGAGCAGGCCCAGCGCGTCGTGCTGGTGGCCGACGAGACGAAGTTCGGCCGCAAGAGCTTCGTGCGGTTCGCCGACATCGAGACGGTCGATTTGGTCATCACCGACGCCGAACTCGACGGCGAGATGCGCGAGGCGTTCGACGCGGCGTCGGTGGACGTGGTCGACGGGGTACGCGAATGATACTGACGGTCACGCTGAACCCCGCCGTCGACCACACCATCAAACTCGACGGCCCGCTGGAAGCCGACGAGGTGAACCGGACGACGCTCGACCAGTACGACGCCGGCGGCAAGGGCATCAACGTCTCGAAGTACCTCGACGCCCTGGAGGTCGAGACCGTGACGAGCGGTCTCCTCGGCGGACTCTTCGGCGAGTTCGTGAAGCGCCAACTCTCCCGGACGAAGGTCCCCCACGACTTCGTGGAGATGTCGGGTTGCACCCGGCTCAACACGACGATACTCTCCGAAGACGGCGAGTACAAGATAAATCAGTCGGGTCACCCGGTGAAGCGTCGGAGCGAGCGGGCCATCCTCGAGAAGATAGCGGACTACGACCCCGAGGTGGTGGTCGTCGCGGGGAGTCTCCCGCCCGGACTCGGTCCTGCGACCATCGACCGAATCGCGGACGCGGGCGACTGGGACACCGTCGTCGACGTCGGGGGCGGACTGCTCGACCGCCTCGGAGTCCCCTACGCGTGCTGTAAGCCCAACCGCACCGAACTGGCGACTGCGACGGGGATGCCGACCGAGACGGTCGAGGACTGCCGCGCGGCGGCCCGCGAACTCCGGGCGAACGGCTTCCGGCGCGTGGTGGCCTCGCTCGGCCCCGACGGCGCGATTCTGGTGACCGAGGACGACGAGTTGTACGTGCAGGCCCCGGAGTCCGACGTGGTGGACACGGCCGGCGCGGGCGACGCGCTCCTCGCGGGCGTGCTGAAGGCGGACGCGGACGGACTGTCGCCGGGCCAGACGCTCCGGTACGGCGTCGAGGTGGCCTCCCGCGTGGTGGAAGCGCCGGGGACCACCGTACCGTCGCTGTCGTCGGTCGCCGAGGAGGCCCGCTCGAACCCGTTGCAGTCGCTCTGACCGCGTAAGACCGAACAGAAACGCGCGAATTCAAAAACACTTTGAACGTTCACTCGCATATGAGGGACAGTAGCATGGAAGAGGGACCGGTCGGGAAGCGGGGGACGCTTCGGTCCGTCAGGGCCGACCTGATGACGGGCGTCACCTACATGATTCCGTTCGTCACGATAGCCGGCGTCTTTCAGGCCGTCGGCTACACTCTGGGTCAGTCGACGACCATCGGGGGCGACCTCGGGACTCTCCCGTGGTACGCCGTGACCGTCGGGTCGATAGCACTCAACGCGATGGTCCCCGTCCTCGGCGGTTTCGTCGCGTACGCCGTCGCCGACCGGCCGGGTCTCGCGCCCGGATTCGCGCTCACGGCCATGATTCAGGACCCCCGCCTCGTCCAGACGACCGGGACGCTGTTGGGCGTGAACACCGGGGACGCGCAGGCGGGCTATCTCGGCGCGCTCGTGGTCGGACTGCTCGCCGGGGTGGTGACGCGGCAGGCCGCGGAGTGGGACGCGCCGACGGCGATACGACCGTTACTCCCGGTCCTCGTCGTTCCGGTCGGCGTCACTGCACTCCTCGCGCCGGTCGTGCTGACCTTCGGCGTCCCGCTCGCGCTGACGATGAACTACGTGGAGTTGCTCCTCCGAGGAGCGTCGCTGCCCGTGCTGGTCCTCGTCGGCGGCACCCTCGGCGCGATGATGGCGCTCGACCTCGGCGGCCCCGTCAACAAGGTCGCGTACGTTTTCGCGGTCGGTCTCCTCCCGGAACTCCTCTTCCGACCGATGGCCGCGGTCATGGTCGCGGGGATGGTCCCGCCGCTCGGTCTCGCCGCCTCCCACCTGCTCGCGCCGAGTCGCTACTCCGACGCGGACCCCGGTCAGAAGAGAGCGGCGACCGTCGCGGGACTGTCGTTCGTCACCGAGGGCGCGCTGGCCTATACCACCCGGACCGCCGGTCGGTCCTCGCTGTCGTGCGTCGCCGGCGGGGCGGTCGGCGGTGCCGCGTCGATGGCGCTCGGGGTCACCATGCCGGCGCCCCACGGCGGACTCCTCGTCGTTCCGCTGGCGAACGACCCGCTCGCGTTCCTCGGGTGCATCGCGCTCGGCGCGGCGACCACCGCCGTGACCGCGACGGTTCGACGACCCAAGATTGATACACCGCGGGCCCCGCAAGGCGAGTAACCGACATGCAATCCGAGGATTTCGTCGCTCCTGCGCTCGTCACGCTGGACGAACCGCCCGCCGAGCGCCGGGCGTGCATCGACTTCCTGCTCGACCTCGCGGTCGACGCCGGACGGGTGACGAACCGATCGGCGGCGCGCGACGCGCTGCTGGAGCGGGAGGCGTCGACGCCGACGGGACTCGGAAACGGCGTCGCCGTCCCGCACGCGCGGACCGACGCGGTCGCCGCCCCGACCGTCGCGTTCGCGCGGTCGGACCGCGGCGTCGACTTCGGCGCGCCAGACGGCGACCCCGCGACGCTCCTGTTCTGCCTGCTCGCGCCCGCAGACGCCGACACGGACCACCTCGCAGTGCTGAGTCGACTCTCGCGGTCGCTCGCCGACCCGGCGTTCCGGACGCGACTCGCCGAGGCCGACTCGGAACGAACCGTCGTGGACGCGATCCGGGAGGCGGTCGCGTGACCGAGCGCCGCGTCACCGTCGCGCGCGAGACCGGACTCCACGCCAGGCCGGCGCGGGCGGTCGCCGACGCCGCCGCCGACTTCGACGCCGAGGTCGCGGTCGCGTACGACGGCGAGACCGCGCGGGCCGCCAGTCCGCTGGAACTCACCGCCCTCGGCGTCGAGTCCGGCGAGTCGGTGGTCGTGCGGGCACGGGGAGACGACGCCGACCCGGCGGTCGAGGCGGTCGCCGAAGTGCTGGTCGGGGAGGCCGACCCGTGACCGACCTCGACGGCGTCGGCGTCGGAACGGGCACAGCGACCGGACCGGCGGTGTGGCTGGCGGGACCCGACGAGACGCCGGACGCCGACGCGCCCGGTCGCGACCCCGACGTGGAGCGCGACCGCTTCGAGAGCGCGCGCGCTCGGACCGTCGAGGAACTCGGCGAGGAGCGCGACCGCGCGGCCGAGGCGGTGGGGAAAGCCGCCGAGGACGTGCTGGCCACTCACGAGACGTTCCTCTTCGACCCGGCGTTCGAGGAGCGCGTCGAGGACGGCCTCGCGGACGGCGACCCGGCCGAGCGTGCGGTCGCGCGCGCGCTCGAAGACTGGATAGAGGCCTTCGAGGAGACCGGCGGCAAGACCGCCGCCCGCGCAGACGACCTGCGCGACCTCCGGGGGCGACTCCTCCGCGCGCTCCGCGGCGAATCCCGGCGCTCGGGCGAGGACCCGCCGGAGGACGCCGTGGCGCTGGCCGAACGACTCGACCCCGGCCGGGCGGTCCGGCTCGCGACTGCCGGGGTCTCCGGCGTCGCGACCGTCGCGGGGAGTCGGACCGGCCACGCCGCGATAATCCTCCGGTCGCGCGGCGTCCCGACCGTGGTCGGCGTCGGCGACGCGCTGAAGACGGTCGACCAGGGCGCTCGCGTCGGCCTGAACGCTGCCGCGGATCGCGTCGCACTCGACCCGCGGGCCGACGACGACGCGAGCGCGACCGAGGCGGTCGCCCCGGACGCGGTCCGCGCGGCGTCGGGGACGCCGCTCGCGGTGACGGCGAACGTCGGGTCGGCGAGGGAGGCGGCGGCCGCTCGGGAGCGCGGCGCGGACGGCGTCGGCCTGTTCCGGAGCGAGTTCCTCGCATTGCGGTCCGACGGCGTCCCCGACGAAGACGACCAGACCGAGGCGTACGCCGCGGCGCTCGACCGATTTCCCGACGGAGAGGTCGCGATACGCACGTTCGACTTCGGCGGCGACAAACCGCTCCCCGGAGCGGACGAGACCGCTCCCCGCGGCGTCGCCCGGTCGCTCGCGGCCCCGGACCGCCACCGCGAGCAACTCCGGGCGCTCTGCCGGGCCGCGGCCAGAGGTGCGGGCGACCTCACCGTGGTCCTCCCGCACGTGACCCGAATCGAGGAGGTGACGGCGGTGCGCAACCACCTCGACGCAGCGACCGACGAACTCGCGATCGCCGACGTCCCCCACGAGCGACCCGCGCTCGGCGCGATGGTGGAGACTCCCGCCGCCGTCGAACTCGCCTCCGAACTCGCGTCGCGGGTCGCGTCCGTCTCGCTCGGCACGAACGACCTCTCGCGGCACGTCCTCGGGACGACGCGCGACGCCGACCCGTCGGTCGCGGAACCGGCCGTGGTCCGCGCCATCGAGCGGGCGGTCGACGCGGCGACCGACGCGCGAATCCCCGTACGGTGCTGCGGCGAAGCGGCGGCCGACCCCGAGTTCGCCGCGCTGTTGGTCGGACTCGGCGTGACCGAGTTGAGCGTCGCGCCCGACGCGGTGCCCGCGGTGAAGCGGCGACTCGACGGCATCGACCTGCCCGCGGCCGCGGCCCTCGCCGAGCGCGCGGCCGCGGCGAGTACGAAGAGTGAAGTGGATTCGCTGCTCACCGAGGGTCCATGAAGTTCGTCGCCGTCACCGCGTGCCCGACCGGTATCGCCCACAGCCAGATGGGCGCGGAGTCGCTGACTCGGGCCGCGACCGAGGCGGGACACGACGTCGAGGTCGAGGTCCACGGCGCGATGGGCACCGAGAACGAACTCGGAGAGGAAGACCTCGCGCGGGCCGACGCCGCCATCGTCGCGGCCGACGTGCGAGTCGACACCGACCGCTTCGCCGACCTCCCGACCGTCGTCGCCCCGGTCGGGACCGCGGTGTCCGACCCGGAGGGTCTCGTCGAGCGGGCCGTCGGTCTGGGTCGAGCCGGAGAGCCCGAGACCGTTCGCGTCGGCGACGACGCAGCAGACGGTGAGGGCCGAGGACTCCTCGACGGGCTCCGCCGACTGTTGGAGTAGGCCGGCACAGGCGCGGACGAACTCGCTAGTTCCTCTTTCTCACCTGTCCGCGCGGACGCGACCACGACCCGAATCGACCGACCAGACTCCGGACTCTCCGTCGTCGAACGACGACCGCGCTGCGCCGAGGCGGTACGTTCCGCTCGCCGACCCGGCGTCACGCCAGAAGAGGATTTCATATAGCTGGCAGAGGTTTACCTCCTCTCGATAGGTCCGACCGGAACCGCACGACCCTCCGCCGCGGCGGTTCGCCGCGCGCCGAAACGCAGTCGGGCGACCGCCGCGGCGACGGCAGTTCGGGCCGCCGGCCACCGACTCGTTCCGGCTATCGCTCGCCACGGTTTCCCGACGGCCTCCAAGGCGTCGACCGGACGGTACCGGAAGTCGAGTTTCGCTGTTACTTCGGGCGCGTGAGGCGGACCCGCACCACTCGTCGCTATCTTCCCGACCGGTTTCCGCGTCGGTTCCGCCGCGCTGTCCGGACCTTCCCCGACGAACCGGTACCTCGGCGGTCGAACTGCGGGCTTGCGCCGCGGGTTTCTGCCGAAACGGTGTCTGAATGGCTCCGGGAGAAGTCCGGACCGTCTACCGGGTCTCGTCCTCGGCGGTCGGAGTTGGCGCCCGGTCCCCTGATAGACGTCGTAGCCCGCGTGGACGGCGATAGCTCGGTCGTAAACCGATTGCTACGATAGGATTTACCCCGGAGCGTGTCGGAGAGATAGCCGTTCGACTTATCCTGTTCAACGACCAACGAATTACGGGGGGAGAAACCATGAGTGAAACGACGACAGCGAACCGAAACGACACGAGTGGGTACATCTCGGCAGCGACCGCGCTAATCGGGGGGTGGATAGTGATCTCGGCGTTCATCTATTCGCCACCCGCGGCCAACTTCTGGAACGACATCATCGTCGGTGCCGCGATCGGAATCATCGCGGGGTACAACGCCTTCAGGGCCGACGACCCGGAGGGCATCAACACCAGTGGTGCGTCGTTGGTCGCCCTGCTCGGTCTCTGGATGGTCATCGCGCCGTTCGTGTTCGAGACGGTCCTCGAAGCCGCGTTCTGGAGCGACGTGGTCAGTGGCGCATTGGTCGCCGTCCTCGCGGGGTACAACGCGTACCGGTCCCGCGAGACCAGACGCCGTGCGCCTGCTGCCGAAGCCGAGACCCGATGACCGAACAGAGTCGAACGAGTCCGCTGTCTCCGATCAGCGGTTATTTCTGACGTTTTGAGACGTAGAGAGGTTTCGTAACAGACAGAAAATATTTCTTAAAGACAATTAAAA
This sequence comes from Halorussus salinisoli, assembly GCA_005239435.1. Classification (GTDB taxonomy): domain Archaea; phylum Halobacteriota; class Halobacteria; order Halobacteriales; family Haladaptataceae; genus Halorussus; species Halorussus salinisoli. The sequence goes on from SZNP01000001.1 coordinate 829,845, forward strand.
TTGGCTGAGGCCCCACGACGCGCTCGCTCGGGAGTTCCGGCCGGTCACTCCGTGACGGCCGGAGAGCACTTCCCGGCGCGTCCACAACGAACGGCAGGGAGAGACTGTGGCTTCGATACCACCGATTATCGACATCCGAGACGACCTACGACGTGCCCGAGAAGCGACCAGCGAGGACGTAGAGGAGGACTTCGAGACGGTGTACGACCGCCTCGACGCCTTCGCCGACCGCGACCGCGCCGATCGGGAGGGCGTCGTAGACGAGATAGACAACGAACTGCTCCGAGTCGAGGAACTCCTCGACGACGAAGAGGCGTCCCGTGCGATTCAGTCGGCGCGCAACCGCATCCACATCTACCGGGAGTCCCGTCAGCAGACCGACGAGGACTTCGTCGTCGTGGACTCGGGCGTCCGCCAGCACGAGGAACCGGACGCCGACGGCCTGCTCCCGGTCGGCGAGGTGACGCTGACCGTCACGGTTGCCAACACCGGCGACGACGCCGAAGTAGTGCCGCTCGTCGCGCTCTACGACGAGGACGGCGACGAGGTGGAGTCGGTCCGCGGTCCCGCGTTCGACCTTCCCGCGGGCGTCGAGGAGCGAATAGAGATGGACCTGGACGTGCCGAGCGACGCCACGCACTACGCGGTGTCGGTCACCGAAGCGGGAGTCTGAGTCGGTCTCGCCCGCCGACCGCAAGCCTTTCGGCCCCGCGCTCCACCGTATCGGGCATGGTACTTCCAGAGGGATTTGCGCTCCCGCCACTGCCGTATCTGGTCGTCCTGCTCGCGGCGGTGGCGCTGGTCGCCGGGGCGCTCGCCCGGTCGGACCCGCACGTCTCCGACCGGATCGTCCTCGCGCTCACGCCGTGGGTCGTCGTCGGGTCGAGCCTCCACGCGCTGTTCGTCCTCGAATGGGTGCCCGAAGCGGTCGCGCCGCTACTCGGCACGCCCTCGGTCTACCTGTCCACCTTCGTCGTTGCCGGACTCGTCTGGCTGGCCGGAATTCGTACCGCCGCCGACCCCGAGCGCCCGGTGGTCGTGGTCGGGGTGTTGGCCGCGAGCGCGGTCGTCGCTTACGCAATCGCTCGAGGTTCCGAGACCGGGCTTCGGCTCTTCTGGCCGCTGGTCGGTCTCGTACTCGCGTTCCTGCTCGCCGGGGCGCTCTGGGCCGCGACCAGATGGACGCATCCGAGCGTGACCGCGGCGACGGGCGCGACGGGCGCGCTGGCGCTGTTCGGCCACTCGCTCGACGCGGTTTCGACCGCCGTGGGCGTGGACCTGCTCGGGTTCGGCGAGCGAACCCCGGTCTCGCGGGCCGTCCTCGACGTGGCGGCCTCGCTTCCGACCGCCGAGACGTTCGGCGTCGGGTGGCTGTTCGTCCTCGTGAAACTCGTTATCGCGGAGGCCGTGGTAATCCTGTTCGCCGACTTCGTTCGGGAGGACCCGCGAGAGGGCTTCCTCCTGCTCGGCGCTGTCGCCGCGGTCGGCTTGGGTCCGGGCGCGCACAACCTGCTCCTGTTCGTCGTGACCGGCTGAGTCGGCGACTCACTGTTTCGCGAACCCGGATTCTCTGTCGCTCCGCGAAACTACTCCTTCCCGGCGACTCGAAGAGTCACCCGTCTCTCCTAGACCCTCGTTCCGATTCTCTCGGCACCCACCAGTATTTTGACCGCCGGGTGCATACCGTGGCGGTATGTCGCACGCAAATCGCCGCCACGGCCGCCAGCTATGGTCGAAGTAGTCACCGCCGGCCACGTCAACTGGGACGTGACCCTCCGCGTGGACGCCCTCCCGAACCCCGACGGCGAGGCCCGCATCGACTCCCAGTGCCGGTCCGGCGGTGGAAGCGCCGCCAACGTCGCGGTCGCGCTGGCTGGCATGGCGTTCGACGCCGGACTGGTCGGGAGCGTCGGCGACGACGAGACCGGCGAGTTCGCCCGCCGGGAGTTGCAGGCCGCGGGCGTGGACTGCTCGCACCTGCTGGAAGCCGCCGACAGCGAGACCACGACGAAGTACCTCATCGTAGACGAGCAGGGCGAGGTGATGGTCCTCGGCAACGAGGGCGCGAACGAGGCCGTCACGCCCGCCGACGTGGACCCCGAGTACGTCACCGCCGGCGACCACCTCCACCTGACCAGCCAGCGCCCCGACACCGCCGCGAAACTGGCCCGCGTCGCCACCCAGGCGGGCGTGAGCGTGAGTTTCGACCCCGGCCGACGCCTCGACGAGCGCGACTTCGGCGAGGCGCTGGCCTACTCGGACGTGGTGTTCCTCAACGACCGCGAGGCCCGGACCCTGCTGGACAGCGACCTCGAACACCCCTCGTCGGAACTCCACGGTCGCGTCGTCGTCATCAAGCACGGCGAGGACGGTGCGCAGGTGGACACGCCCGAGGCCTCGTTCGACCATCCGGGCTTCGACGCCGAGGTCGTAGACACCACGGGCGCGGGCGACGCCTTCGCCGCGGGGTTCCTCGCGGTGCTGTTGCGCGACCGTGGCGTCCTCGGAGCGAACGCCGACTACGAACGCGCGCTGGAGTTCGCCAACGCGTGCGGCGCGCTCGCGGCCATGGAGGAGGGCGCGCGGACCGCACCGACGTTCGGCGAAGCGGAAGCGTTCCTGGACGGGCAGTTCTAGAAGTCGTCTCCTTCGCCGGGCGGGAAGGGAAGTTCGCCGAGGTCTTCCTTCCGAACTACGTCCGCGATGAACCGTTTGGTCTCTTCGAGCAGTTCGTCCTCGTCGGTGAACGTGCGACGGTCTACGTTCCAGCGGTCGCCGATCGAACCTATCATCGCACTTCGCATACTCTCTTCGTGGACGAACAGGATGCGCTCGCGCTGGCGGTCGGTCACGTCTTCGAGGACTGCGCCGACTTCGATACCGACGCCGAGGTTCTTCCCGTCGTGAGGCACGACGAACAGCACGACGTTGCTCGCTCGGGCGAACTCGAGGGTCTGGGTTCCAGCGTCCATCTCGTCCAGCGGAATGTCCGGGTCGGTGGCGAGGAAAGCGTTGAACCCCTCGCGCCGGAGGTCGTCACGGACCGTTTCGAGGAAGTCGTACATCTCCTCGTTTTCGGTAACGTGGGACTTGTACGGCCCCATGACGTAGACGAGAAAACGCCTGTAGGAGGTGGAGTCGAGGGTGTCGAGGAGGCGGTCTCGCATTCGTTTGCGAGCGATGCATCACTACTACTTATAAATGGCGGCTATATCAACAGAGGTTGAGTCAAGAAGCATTAAGTGCGGACGACGCTTAGTAACACTCAGTGACACTAATCGGGAACAGCCGTCTCGAACCAACTCCGACAGGAGGCAGGAACTATGGCAAAAGCTGAACGCTACGACCCCCCGAAGCTCCCCGAGGAGAGCATCCTCGAACTCGAAGATTACCTCGCGATGCAACGAGCAGTCAGCGAGGAGACCCGCTACCGAATCGTCGCGGAACTCCTGCGGGAGGGCGAGATGAGCGCGACCGAACTCTCGGACGCCCTCGACACTCCCTCGAACAAACTCCACTACCACCTCGACAAACTCGTAGACGTTGGCGTCGTGAGCAATCGGCTAGAGAAGGAGCGCGGGGCCGACGGCCTCTACTCCTACTACGTCGCTACCTCACTCGGCGAGGCCGTGATGGAACACGGCATCGGCGAACTCATTCGGACCGAGTGGGACGCCCGCGAACGCTACGCCTGAACGTCGGTCTCGACGCGAACCCTCACGCTTTTTCTCCCTCTCCCGAGAACCAACGCGCATGGCGAAACAACCCCATCTCCTCGTCGAAGAGGGCGACCTGAACGACATCGCGCTCATCCCCGGCGACCCCGGCCGAGTGGACCGCATCGCGAACCTCTGTGATTCCTCCGAGGTCGTCGCCGAGAACCGCGAGTACAAGGTCGTCAACGCCGAGTACGAGGGGACCGACCTCACCATCTGCTCGACCGGTATCGGCTGTCCCTCCGCGGCTATCGCGGTCGAGGAACTCCACGCAGTCGGCGTCGAGACGGTCATCCGCGTGGGGACGACCGGCGCGCTCCAGTCGGGCATCGAAATCGGCGACATGGTGGTCGCCACCGGCGCGGCGAAGAACGAGGGCACCAGCAAGCGATACGAGTCGGTCGAGTACCCCGCGGTGCCGGACTACGGCGTCCTCTCGGCGCTCGTCGATTCCGCCGAGGCGAACGACGAGGACGTTCACGTGGGTCCCATCGCCAGCGACGACGCCTTCTACGCCGAGACCGACGAGTACGTCGAGGAGTGGGAGGAAGCCAACATCCTCTCGGTCGAGATGGAGGCCGCCGCCGTCTTCTCGCTGACCCGCCGCCGCGACATGCGCGCGGGAGCCATCTGTACCGTGGACGGCAACCTCGTGGAGGGCACCCAGAAGGGCGAGACCGAAGCGGACGAACTCCCCGAGAAGGCCAAGAACAACGTCGAGCGCGCGATTCGCATCACGCTCGACGCCGTGGTCGAACTCGCGGAGTAGTCGTCTCTTCTTTCTCCTCGCTCGCTACGAATCCCCGAGCGAACAGATATTTGAGTCGCGGCGGCCGACGTGTCGGTAATGTTGGACGGCCTGCGCTCGCGCTACCACGCGGTTCTCCGGCGCGTGCGCCGATTCGAGCGACGCGAAGTTCGGGAGTTCCGCCGGTGGATAGAACACACCACGAATCTCATCCACCTCTCGGTCCTGCTGTTCGTCCCGTTGCTCATCGCGGCCGTGACTGCGGTTTCGAACTCCGTGGACGTGCTGCCGTTCGTCCTCTTCCCGCCGCTGGCGTCGGGCACGTTCACCCTCTTCGCGGAACCGGAGGGCAAGTACGCCTCGCCGACGAAGTTCGTCGGTGGACTCACGGCCGGGGCGCTCTGCGGGACCGTCGCCATCTGGGTCGGCGTCCACACCTCGCTTCACGACCCGATTGCCGCGAACGAATTGGTAGTTTCGCCCGCCGAGGCCGCACTGGCCATCTTCCTCACCGGCGGGGTGACGTGGGCGCTCGACTTCGAGGAACCCTCGGCGTTCTCGACCGCACTGCTGGCGCTCATCGCACCCGTCTTCACCAATCCCGTCGGCTTCGACGAGTTCTTCCTCCAGTTCGTCGTCTCGGTCTTCGTCGCCAGCACCATCGTCGCCGCGGCGTTCCACGTCTGGCGCGAGCAGTTCTACGAGCGCCGGTCGCGACTCCTCTACCAGTCCACGAAGGGCGACGACCACGTACTCGTCCCGATGCGAGGCGAAAAGAGTCGGACCGCGGCGATGTTCGGCGCGCGCCTCGCGGCGGCCCACGACGCCGGAAAGGTCGTCCTGCTCGACGTAGTGGACGAGGAGGCCATCGAAGCGGCCGAGCGCACCATGCAGGTCCCGACCGAGCGGTCCGAGACCGAACTGGTGGACGCGACGGCGGCCGAGTCCGAAGGCGTCGAGACCGAGGAGGTGCAGGTCGCCGACGAGTCGGCCAAGCGACTGGAGACCGAGGCCAACCGCATCGAGACCAAGGTGGGCGTCCCCTGTCAGGTGGTCGTGGTCGGCGACGGCGACAGTCCCGCCCGGACGGTCCTGAAGACGGCCCGCGAGACGAACTGCGACCTCGTGGTCGCGCCCTACGAGGAGGAACGCGGCAGTCTGTCGGGGTTCGTCCGCGGCCTGTTTCGGAGCGACATCGACGCCATCGCGTTCCGGTCGGCGGGCGAACCTCACGACCGCTGGAAGCGAGTCCTGGTCCCGGTTCGACGACCGGGCGACACGGCCCACGCGATGATAGACTTCGCACAGCGCCTGACCGGACTCGCCGGGACCATCAGCGTCTGTACCTGCATCGACCGCGAGAACGAGCGCCGGTCGGCCGAGACGACGCTGGCCGACCTCGTGGAGACGTTCGAGGGGTCGTTCGAGACGCGAGTCTCGCGGTCGTCCATCGAGTCGTTCCTGAGCGCCAACGACACCTACTACGACCTCACTATCGTGGGCGCGAGTACCGACCGGTCGGCCGCCTCGCGGTTCGTCTCGCCGCCGACGTTCGAGCGCCTACACGATCTGGAGTGTGACGTGGCAATCGTTCACCGGGGCTGAAACGGAATCCCCAGTCACTCGGTCTTCGAGGATTCGCCCGCGAGTCGGTCGGCGACGCTCTCCATCTCGTCGCTGCCGAGCGCCGAGCGCACCAGCAGGTGGCCACCGATAGTCGCGGGGCTGATTACCGAATCCGCGCCCGCCCGACGGAGTTTATCCACGTTCTCGCGGTCGGTCGCGGCCGCGACGATGCGTACGTCCGGATTCAACTGTCGGGCGGTCAGGACCGCCAGCGCGTCCTCGGCGTCGTTGTTCGTGGCGGCGACGACGGCGCGGGCCTCTTCGATGCCGACCCGTCGCAGGGGTTCCTCGTCGCTCGGGTCGGCCTTCAGGACTTTGAACCCCCTGTCGCTGAGTTCCGTCGCGTGTTCTGACTGCGGCGTGACGACCACGAACTCGGAGCGTTCGCCGAGTTCGGTGATGATGGGTTCGGTCAGGTCGCCGTAGCCGAGGACGATAACGTGATCTTCGAGGAGTTCGAGTTGTGATTCTGTCATTCTTCCGAGTGCTGAGGCGAGGCGTGCTTCGATGGCCGGGCCGAGCAGGGAGGCCAGCGCGACGGCGAAACTCGCGGTGCCCAGGACGACCACAGACAGACTGAACAACCGGCCGGTCTGTGTCGTAGGCGTGAGGTCGCCGTACCCCACGGTGCTGGCCGTGACCAACGTGTAGTAGAAGGCGTCCAGTGGCGTTTCGACGTTCTGGAAGTGGTCGTCCAGCGCGTACGTGCCCACTGTGCCGTACACCTGTACGCCCGCGAGCGCGGCGACCGCCGCCAGTTGCGATGCCGTGAGGTCCACCTCACGGTCGAATCTGGACCGGACCCGGAGTACCACCGGCAGGGACGCCAGCGAGACCACGACCAGCGGGAGGGAGTAGGGACTCGACTGGACCAACCCCTGCGCCGCGGTCAGCGGGAGCAGGAACACCGTCGAGTACCACGCGATCCGGAGTCTCCGGCGCATCCAGATTGCGCTGGTCAACATCAGAAATCCGGTCAGCGTCCCGGTGAACCCGGCGGTTTCCTGTACCCACTCGGGGATCCGACCGCCGAAGAGGTTCTGAGTCGACGCCGCGGTGAAGCCGATGCTGGAGACGCCCGTGGCTATCGAGAGGACCGCCACCGCGAACGTCAGCGTCACTGTGAGTCGGACGCCGACCCGCTTTTGCCACGAATTCGCCTCCATACCCCTATCTGTTAGCGTCTTCGCCAATAAACGGTCGGTAGTTCTCTCGGAGCGTGCCGGTACTCCCCCTCGAAGTGCGTCGATAGTTCTTTAGGAGTCGTGTGTCTCCCGGACTACGTATGGCTCTCGGTCCGGACCTCCTCGTGGAACTCCTCCTGGGTCTCTACGTCGGCGTACTCACCGCGGTCGTTCCCGCACTGGTGGCGTGGACGCTCGGGTTCACGTTCAAGTACTTCACCGGCGTCACGATTCCGGGGTTCGGTGTCCTCGTCTTCGGAGTCGCCCTCGCCGGGATTCAAGGCGGCCTGCTCGGCCTGCTCGACCCCCAGTTCGTCACGTCGCCCACGGCACTGGTGTCGGCGCTGGTCGTGATGATGGCGACCCTCTACGCCCACGCGCAGGGCGACCGGATGGGAGCGGAGTTCCCGCGGCGACTCACGCTCAGTGGTCTCCGCGAGCGCGGCCTGTCGGCCGACGCCGTAGAGCGCGTCGGTCGGTTCGGCCAGGTTCGAGTGCGCGTGACGGGCGAAGTCGGCGACGTCGAGGGGTATCCGTCGCTCTCCGAGGACCTCCGGGCGTCCATCCGGAGCGACGAGTGGACGTTCCCCGCCGACCTCCCGCTGTCGGAACTAGAACTCCGCCTCGAAGAGCGACTTCGGACCGACCACGACCTCGCGGAGGCGACGGCGAGCATCGACTCGCGCGGCCGGGCGACCGTCAGCGCGGCCCCGCCCGCCGGCGCGCTCTCGCGGCGCGTCCCACAGGGCCAGCGAGCGGTCTCGGTGGACGCAATGGTTCCGACCGGCCTCGCTCGCAAGGACGAGGTGACGGTCTCGACGCCCGAGGGTGAGGTGACGGGAACCGTCCTGAGCGCCCGGTCCGATTCGACCGGTTCGACCCCGGCGGGTCCTCCGACGAGCGGCCCGTCTCCCCCCGACGACGAACCCGCCGAGGGGTCGCCCGAGATGGAGGGCCGGACCGCGACCACGAGCGGGACCGCTACGCAGGCTACAGGCGGGGACGGCCGGGTGACGGTCGCCGTGGCGCGGCGGGACGCCGAGACCCTGCTCGCGGCGGCGGCGGCCGCAGTCCGAGTCCGCGCCCGGGGCATCCGCCGGGAGTTCGAACTGCTCTCGCTCCTCCGGCGAGACGGTAAGCGAATCCAGCGCGTCGAACTGACGGCGGGTAGCCCGCTCGACGGCACGATTCTCGGCGAGGCGGGACTGCGCGAGCAGTACGCCGTCGCGGTGCTGGCGGTCCGGCGCGGCGGCGCGTGGACGGTCTCGCCGCGCGGCGGAACCGGACTCGCGGCGGGCGACGACCTCTACGTCGTCGGGTCGCGCGAGGCGCTCGACGACTTCGCGGCGGTCGCTCGCGGTCCGCGCGGCGCGGAGGTGGACCGATGAGCGTCCTCGCGGCGCTCGAACGCCCCGTGGTGGCACTCGGTCGCGTGGTCGGTCTCACGCTACTCGCCGGCGGTGCGGCCACCGTCGCGGGTCTGGCCTACCGGACGTACGCCCGCGAAGAGATGCCCGAAGGACTCGCCGTGCTGGTCGGTCTCGGGGCCGTCGGCGCGTGGCTGAACACCACCACGGCGCTCCGGCAGTTCCTCAACGACGGGCAGGCCATCCCACCGCCCGAGACCGCGCTGGTCAACGTCGCGGCGTTCGTCTTCGGTGCGGCCGCGGCCGCGGTCGGCGCGCGGTCGGGCGCTCGGTTCCTCGCGGGCGTCGTCGGCTCCGACGCCGACGTGAGTCGCTTCGTCGGGTCGGTCGGCCGATTCGTCGCGGTCGAACTCCCCGAGGATATCGAGGGAATCGACGGCTACGAACCCCTCGACGCCGAGACCACGGAGTCGCTGGCGGGCGAGACGCTCCGATTCCCGCGAGGGCTGACGGTCGCCGAACTCCGCGAACGCCTCGTCGCGCGCCTCCGGGACGACTACGAGGTCGGACACGTAGACGTGGAACTCGCCGACGACGGGACGGTCGAGTACCTCGCGGCCGGAGGTCGCACGGCGGGACTCGGCCCGACGCTCGCGCCGGGGACCGTCGCCGTCGCGGTCCGGGCGGACCCGGCTTTCGGGGCCAGCGCGGGCGACTTCGTCCAGGTGTGGTCGGACGGTCCCGACTCGGAGCGGGTCGCCACGGCCGAACTCCGGGCGGCGGTCGGCGACGTGGCGACGCTCGCGCTCGACGCCGCCGACGCCGCCCGTCTCGACCCCGAGACCGAGTACCGACTCGTGACGCTCCCGACCGAACCCCGCGCCGACCGGGAGTTCTCCGCGCAACTCCGGGCGGCCGACGAGACGGTCGGCGCGGTCACACTCGCCGCCGACAGTCCGCTGGTCGGTGCGCCGGTCGGGAGTATCGACGCGACGGTGGTCGCGGTCCGCGACGAGTCGGGCGTGGAGACGATTCCGCCGGACGACCGCCTCCTCGCTCCCGAGGATACCGTCTACGTGGTCGGCCGACCGGACCTGCTCAGGCGCATCGAGACCGCGGCGGGCGAGGCGAGCGCGACCGCTGACGACGATACGACGGTGGTCTCACAGCGGGACTTGAGCAACTAAATACGTGTCCTAAAGACAATTTCATATATCTCTAACACAGATATACGTTTTCTAACGGTGATTCGAGGTGTCTCTTCACCTCCTCGGCAATCCACGCGCGGCGCGTGCTGGCGCGGCCCGAAGTGGCCGCGCCAACCGCGCGAGGGACGGCGGCCGCATCCGCGACCGCCGAGGCTGGGGAGGCGTGAGGCCCGCACTCGGTGCAACAGACAATCGGGTGGGACTGAAAGGGGCCGCGCGCTCGCGGGCTTTCGAGACCACCGTCACTTCGATGTAGTAGATTCCGATGTAGCAGACTCTGACGTAGTAGATTCCGATTTCACCGATTTCGATTTCGTAGACGATGGACATAGGCGACGATAGAGAGCGATGGAACAAAGTCGGACGACCCCCAAACCCCGGACATGCAGTGGAAGTTGTTCGCGGACCTCGCCGAGATCGCGGGCGGAAAAGAGGTCGAAGTCGAGACCGACTCCGGCGAGACCGTCGGCGCGGCGCTCGCCGCGCTCGTCGCCGAACACCCGGACCTCGAAGACCGCATCTACGACGAGGGCGGCGACCTGCGCGACCACATCAACGTCCTGCGGAACGGGACGAACGTCCACACCGAAGACGGACTCGACACCGAACTCGACTCGGACGACGAACTCGCGCTGTTCCCACCGGTCAGCGGCGGGTGATGGCGGTGAGTGACGCCAGCGAGTGACAGCGGCGGTATAAGGACGGTCTAAAACTCCGTTAGGTGGTCCTTTCGCGGGTCGGACCAGCCAGAAGGTCTTAACGGTGGGGTCCGTTACTCGTAACGGAGATGGGGACCGGGGACTCCGAAAACGACGCCATCGACGAGTTGGTACCTAGCCACCGCTCGCTCGACACGTTGATACCCGGCGACCGCGGTGCACCGTCGTCGCTTCCGGAGCGGGTGAACCACTGGTTTCTCCTGCGGGGCAAGCGAGCGCACGTGACCGCAGTCCTGTTGCTCGGAGTCCTCGTCGTCCTGCTGACGCTGTCGTTCGTCCGACCGGTCGACGTGTACGCACTCCTCAAGGACACGAACACGATTCAGACGCTGTTCAACACGCTACTGAGCGGGATGATTCTGCTGGTCTCGGTCGTCGTCTCCATCAACTCCATCGTCCTCTCCGAGGAGATCACCGACATCGAACACCAGCGCGAGCGCATCGACGCCTCGATTCAGTACCGCGGCCGGATAGAGGAGTTCATCGAGGGCGACGTGAGTCCGGCACGTCCGGCGGAGTTCCTCCGGGCGATTCTCAAGATAATCGACCAGCAGTCGTCGGCGCTCGCCGACATCGCCGCCAACAGCGACGACGACGAGTTCCGCGAGGAGGCCGAGACCTTCTCGGACAACATCACCGACGAGGCCGAGCGCGCGGGCGAGACGCTGACCGACGCCCGATTCGGCACGTTCAGGGTTCTGCTCGCGGGCCTGAACTACGACTACTCGTGGCAACTCCACGTCGCCCGCCGGTTCAAGCGCAAGTACGGACACAATCTGGACGACGACGAGCAGGCGGCGATAGACGACATCGTGGAGACGCTGAAGGTGTTCGCGACCGGTCGGGAGTACTTCAAGTCGCTGTACTACAAGCGCGAGTTCGCCCGTCTGTCGAGTCGGCTTCTCTACGTCTCGCTGCCGGCCATCGTCTTCACCTCCTACGTCCTGCTCGCGCTCGACACCAATCTCTTCCCGGAGGTGTCGTTTTTCGCACTGACCCCGCTGATGGTGTTCGTCAGCGTGGCGTACACCATCGCGCTCGTTCCGTACCTGACCCTCACCGCGTACGTCCTCCGTGCGATGACGGTGACGCTCCGAACGCTCGCCTCCGGCCCGTTCGTCCTCCAGCACGGCGGTGAGTTGGACAACTTCGACTGGGAGGAGGACGACATCGAGGTGTCCGACCCGAACATCCCCACGGAAGACGACGAACGAACCGCCGACGAGCGCACGGACGACCAGCGCGAAGAGGCCCAGCAGGCCGACGAACAGCGCGCCGACGACTGACTCCTCAGCGACGAAGCGGGCGAGACGACGAAACGAACGGCGATAACAGTGCCAGCGACCGACCGTCCGGACCGCCGATCACGCCGTCAGGTCGGCACCCAGTACGAAGTCGGGTTCGTCGGAGACTTCGACCCGGGAGAGCGCGACGTCGCTGACGTGTCGCGGGGTCTCGGGAATCAGCACTCGGGTGTGATCGGCCCCGCGGTCGGCGGCGTCGCGGGCGATGGCGTCGAACAGCACTTGGGCACTCTCGGCGTCGGTCCACGCCCCGACGCCGTACTCGACCCACTGCTCGGTCTCGGGGTCGCCGTCGTCGGCGTCCGGGGCCGGGCGCTCGTACTCGCGGACGCGGTGGGCGAACCCGCGCGTCCCGTCGTTCTGGACCACGAACAGGCCGCCGTCGTCGGCCGCGTCGCGGAGGTCCTCGTGGGTGAGTTGGGAGAGCGCCCACGACTCCTCGGGGTCGAGCGCGAGTCCCCGGAGTCGGTCCCGGGCCTCGCTGTCGGTCCAGAACCGCCACGCGGCGTCTGGATTCGCGGTGATTTCCGTCCCGGACGCCGACGAAGCGTCGGCGTTCGGGTCCGGGTCGGAGTCGGGGTCGGGGTCGGGATGCGCCCACCGGAACTCGGTCACGGGGTCGTAGCCCGTGGCCCGCGACTGGCCGAGACCCGCCACGTTCCACGAGAACACCATGTTCCGGGCGACGGTCGCGCCCTGCTCGCGGGCCCACTCGAAGAGGTCTTCGGTGACGGCGACGCTGACGCCGCTCCCGCGGAACTCGGGGTTCACGCGCAGGCCCTGGTTCCACGCCTCCCACTCCGAGAGCAGGACGGTCTGGGCGAGACCCGCCACGTCGCCCTCGACCACGGCGACCGCGGTGCGCCTGTCCTCGCCGTCTATCCAGTCATGGTAGACGTCGGGGATGTAGTCGCCGCCGTCGCGGTCGGGCCACGTGTTCCGGGTGAACGCCGCGATCTCCTCGTAGTCGTCGTGGCGGGCCGCCCGGACTTCCACGCTCGCGTGCGTACTACTCACTGGACCTCACTCCCACGGAACCGACCGGTCGGTTATCTCGCCAGCGATGGGCGTCTGGACGGTCGCCTCGGGGTCGTCGCTGTTCGCCAGCGCCCACATCAGTTTGACCTTCGCGGTGCCGGGGAGCATGTCCTCGCCCTCCACGACGCCCGCTTCGAGCAGGTCCCGGCCGGTGTCGTACACCCGGTCGCAGACCCGGCCTTCGATGCACTGGCTGGTCATGACGACCGTGGTGCCCGCGTCAACGAGGTCGGCGATGCGGTCGGTCCAGTCGGAGTGGACGTGACCAAGTCCGGTGCCTTCGAGGACGAGACCCGCCTTGCCCTCGGCCACGTCGAGCGCCGACTCGTCCATGCCGGGCGTGAACTTCAGTAGTTCCACCTCGGATTCGAGGTCCGGTGCGATGTCCAACTCGGTCTCGCCGCGCTCGGCGTAGTCGCGCCGGAACGAAATTTCGGTCTCGCCGCCGCCGTACTCGACTTCGCCGAGGGGCTTGCGACCCACCGTCTCGAAGGCGTCCCGGCGCGAGGTGTGATTCTTCCGAACGCGCGTCCCGCGATGCAGGGCGCACACGTCGTCGCTCTCGGAGGCGTGCATGCAGACCATGACCTCCGCGGCGTCGGACTTGGCGGCCTCGACCGAGCAGACCGCGTTCATCACGTTGTCCGAGGAGGGTCGGTCGGCCGACCGCTGGCTCCCCGTGAAGACGACGGGGACCGGCGTGTCGAGCATAAAGGAGAGCGCCGACGCGGTGAACTGCATCGTGTCGGTGCCGTGCATCACGACCACGCCGTCCGCTCCCTTCTCGATTTCCTCGTGGACGGCCTCGGCGAGGTCCCGCCACACGTCGGGAGTCATGTTCTCCGAGAGGATGTTGGCCACCACGCGACCCCGGTAGTTGGCTCGGCCCGCGAGGTCCGGCACCGCCCGAAGCACATCCTCGGCGTCGAACTGGGCGGTCACGGCCCCGGTCCGGTAGTCCACCGTGGAGGCGATGGTCCCGCCGGTCGAGATGAGCGAGATGGTCGGCAGGTCGGGGTCGAACTCCACCGCCGACTCGTCGTCGGTGTCGCCCTCCACGATGTCGTACACGTCGCTTTCGAGCACGTCCACGTCGGCTTCCTCGCGGTCGATACCGACGTTGTAGCCGCCCTCTAGCTTGACGACGAGGTTCTGGCTCGTCGATGAGGGGAGCAGTACGCCCTCGTAGGTCTGGTCGGTCCGCTGGACGCGGACGCGGTCGCCGGGATTCATACCTCGGAGTACCGGCGCGCCGGACTTGAAACCATCTCTTCGGCGCGTGGGGAGTTTGCCCGACTCGCGCCGGGTTCCCACCTGGCGGGAATCGTCTCACCCGGTTATGCCAGAAACTCCCCTACACTCATCTAGGAGGGCCAACTCATGAACACGAAACGAAAAGCGGTCCTAGTCGGTCTCGTCAGCGTGACCATTCTCGGCCTCGCACTGACCGCGACGGCAGGCGCTCACCCGACCGACATCGCCGAAGACCCCGTCTCGACTGTCGGACACGTCGGCGATCACTTGGGGTGGCACAACGACTGGGGTGACCACCAGCACGGCGACTACTGGGGTGACCACCCGCACCACGACGAGAGCGCTGGCCATCATCACGATGGCGCTGGTGGCCCGCACGGCGGGCCTGCTGGACCTAACGACGAGCATCACGGCCCGCACGGCGGTCACCACGGCCACCAGTAGATAGCGATGGGTCACGGGAAAGACCCATAACCTCAGCCGACGACAACTCCACCATGCCCCAGCGCTCCGACCAGCGCACCCGCGACTCGCTCGCGGACGACCTCACCGAGACCCTCCAAGACGACGCCACGGAGGAACAATCGCGGTCCTCGTCGTCGTTCGTCGAGCGCCTCCAGCATCGCACGACCAGCGTGTTCTCGCCGCGCGTGTTCTTCTACGCGCTCGTCCTGCTCGGCGGCGGGATGGTCGCCGGGAACGCCTTCATCCCGCTTCCCTTCCTCGACAGTCTCGCGGGACTCGTCGGCGCGTTCGCTGGCGCGTTCGTCCTCGGTCTCGCTGTCGAGCGTTCGACCATCCTCGAATCGGCCGCCGCGGGCGCGGTCGCGGCCGGACTGGCGACCCTTCTCAGCCACCTCACGCTGACGGTCGCCAGCGGTTTCGGCGTCCCGCTCGCGGCGTTCGGCGCGGGGACCGGCCTGTTGGCTGGCGCGCTCGGAGCCTACTTCGGCGGCGACCTCCGAGACGGCCTGACCACCGACATCTAACCATCGCTCCTCACTCGCCCGCCAGCGTCCACTCCTCGTTCTCGTCGCGCTCCACGAGTCCGCGGTCGGCCAGTTCCGCCAGCGACGACTCCACGACGTGGCCGGGGGCCTCGACGGTCCGACTCACCTCCTCGACGGTGGTCGCGCCGCCCGCGACGGCCGCCAGCACTTCGGTGTGGAGGCGACTCTCCTCGTCGCCGTTCAGGGCCTCGCCGAGTCGGTCCTGTACGTCCGCGATACGGCCGTGAACCCACCGCTGTGCCAGCGATAGCTCGCGCTGGAGTTGCTGGAGTTCGTCGAGTTCCGCCGCGAGGTCGGTCGTCGTCTCGACCGCGTCCTTCCCGCCGACGTCGGAGTCCTCTCGGCCCTCTCCGGCGTCTTCCTCCGGTTCGCTCTCGTCGGCTTCGGCGTCGGTCGCGTCGAACTGGACGTTGAGCGAGAGGTAGCGCCATCGACTCGCGTCGAGGCTCGCGCTCGCGGGGTAGGCGCTCTTCATTCCGAACTCGTAGGGCGAGACGCTCACCTCCAGTCGGAGGTTGCGGGAGATGCTGAAGTACTTCCGACGCTGGTCGTCGGTCCGACTCTCGACGAGACCGGCGTCCTCCAGCTTCCGGAGGTGGTCGATGACGGCTTTGGGGCTGACGCCGAGGTACTCGCTAATCTCGGTGACGTAGCAGGGCCGGCGCGCGAGTAGGCGGAGGATGCGTCTTCGGTTCTCGTTCCCGAGGATGTCGAGTAACTCGGCGGAGTCCATTCGCTACCGGAGGTTAGGAATCGCGCGCTCAAAAGCGTGTCTTTCAGTATCGCGTTCGCGCGTCCCGGTAGCCGCCCGTTTACGCGGAAATCGGCGTGCGAAGGGCGAGTTAGCGAGGTGCGAAGGGCGAGCGAGCGAACGCGGCGGTGCGCGTGCCGAGCGCGGTCTCCACCGGTCCGAAGAGTCCGGTCGTCGCCACGTCCGAGAAGGCGGTCGGGGACGGGTTGTCGACGGTCACGGGCGGAGTCGTGGTGGTGGCGTTCGGAATCTCGCCCGTCGTTCCGTCGGTCCCGTTGTCGGCTAGCTGTGAGTCCCCCACGTCGCTGGGCGGCCCGCCGGGGGTGCTCGCGTCCGAGGTGCCGTTGCCGACGCCGTTCGACGGGCCGGTCGTTCCGTTGCTCGCGCCCGCCGCGTCGTTCCCGTTTCCGACGCCGCCGGGCGGGCCGCGCTCTCCGTTCCCGACGCCGTTTCCGGCCTCTATGCCGGTGACGCTGCGCGCGACCGCGGAGATCTCGGGACCGGTCAGGTTCTCCGTCTCGGTCCGGAGCTCGCCCAGAGCCTGGGTGTCGGCGTTCACCTTCTCCGCGCGCTTCGTGGTCGCGCCGATGGCCGATTCGAGAGCGTTGATCTGTCCGAGGAGGCGGCTAACCTTCGCTTTGTACGCGGTTTCGCTGACGTTGCCTTCCTCCCGTTCGGCGACGAGTTCGGCCTTGCGCTCCCGGAGGTCGTCGAGTTCGGTGCGGAGTTCGTCGGTTCGACGCTCGACCAGTTGGACTCGCCTCGACTGGTTCTCAGTGCTGTTGAACGACGCGTTCCACATGCCGGTCTCGACAGCACCGCCGACCTCGGCGGTGCTCGACTGCATGAACGACGAGATGTCCGCGCCCAGCGACGCGTTGTCGGTGCTGTTGTTCGCGGTAGATGCCTGCCGGACGTCTGCGAGGACGACGCCCGGTTCGGCCGCGTCGGCCGTGCCGGGGGTGGCCACGTCTGGGGTGGCATCGACGCCAGCGTCGGTCGTTGCGCCCGCCGGAACGGCGGCGGCGGTCAGCCCACCTCCGACGACGAACAGCGCCAACAGAACGACTCGGTAGAGGGTCATCGGTTGGTCCTTTAGCGCCCTGACTTAAAAAGTGAGACATTCGTTCGTTCTGTTCACGGTTGCAATTCGGGGACGGAGAGCGATTCTTAGAGTTTAAAATCGTGTTAGAATCACTTTACGTGCTTCCGTCGGCGACCGAAAGTCGGTCGAACACGCTGGCCGCGGCCGCCACTGCCGTCACGGAGAGCGCGACGGTCGCCGCGGGCAGAAGCAGGCCGGGTTCGTACCGGAGCGGCGGGTGGAGACCGAAGAGGTAGTCGATGGCGTCGTTGGCGAGGAGCGCGACGAGCGTCGTCGCCAGCGCTCCGCGGGTCGTCGCGCCGAAGTACGGGAGGACGTACGCCTCGGCGACGAACCCGAGGTGGGTGACGACGATGAACCAGTACGACCAGAAGGCGTCGGGGTTCCACGGCGGACCGAAGTAGGCCGAGAAGCCGAGGTTGAGCGAGACGAACGTCCAGACGCCGTACTTGACCAGCCACGCGAACGCCAGCGTGTGGAGATACGCTAGTGCCCGATTTGTGGGCGCGTCGTCGAGCGACCGACCGAGGTTCGGCAGGAGCGTGACCAGCGACAGCGTCACCAGAAACAGCGCGGCGGGCGAGTCGGCGTAGAACGGCCAGAGGTAGACCGGAACCTCGGGAAGCGTCTCGACGTAGAACTGCACGCCGACGAGCATCGCCAACACGTTCACGGCCAGCAACCACGCGAGGTTGGGACCGTCTTCGAGGTACCGACGCGCGTATCGCTCCAGCATCGTCATGCAGGAGCGGGGAGCGCCAGCGACAAATGTCTTCCCGGAGCGTGCCGGACGACTCGCCGGGGTCGTCGGCGTGGCCGGCCTCCGACGGCCCGCCGGGTCGCTTTTCGCGAGGTATGGAATCGAAAACGTTTCTCTACCGTGTGTTTCGTTGTCTTTAGGAAACGAATATATTCGTGTGCTCCGACGACGTCGGGACTCGGTGGGGACCCGTGGTCCGACGTGCGCCGGCACGATCTGCGCTCGCTTCGCTCGTGCCGAGCGTGCTGAACGTGGCGCTTATCAGGAACCGTCCGTTAGACCCACTCATGCAATTCTGCGACGAATGCGGCTCCATGATGAAGTCCATGGGGTCGAAGATGGTCTGCTCGAACGACGACTGTCAGGGCACTACCGACAAAGACGAGGAGAAGGCCGCCGAGTTCGTGAGTACCGAGGAACAGGGCGACTCCGAGGTCATCGAGACCTCGGAGGACGCCAACTTCGAGGGGAAGCCGACCGCCGAGGACGTAATCTGCGACGAGTGCGGCCACGGCAAGGCGTGGTACACTATCAAGCAAACCGGCTCTGCGGACGAACCGCCGACGCGCTTCTTCAAGTGTCAGGAGTGCGGCCATCGGTGGCGCGAATACAGCTAACGAGTTTCAACCGGTTCGAGGCGCATCGCCGTCTCGACGTGCCGCCGCTACCTTCTCGCGTTCTTCGTCGCCAACGTCTCGTTCCGAATCCATCGCCGAACCTACTCACCGCGTTCCGACTTCCGTCTGGCCGGCGGCGTTTTCGAGACGACGTTGCCGAGCAGGCCCCGGTGGTCGGCGATCTCCCGATAGACGCGCTCTCGGAAGCGTTCGTAGTCCTCGAAGTTCCGGAGGAATCGGACCACCGGACGCGCACCGTCGCCGACGTCCGACCGGACGAACGCCTGTTCGAGCGACTCGCCACAGGAGTACACCTCGCCGTCCGCGAGCAGGTGCGAACAGTCCTCGTAGTCGTCGGGGAGTCGGTCGCGCTCCACGTCGGTGAGTTCCGCGAAGCCGACGACCCGGAACTCCGACCGCGTTTCGAAGAAGTCGGCCCACCACGTACAGAAACCGCAATCGTCGTCGTAGACGAGCGTAACGTCGCTCATACTCCGACGTAGGAGCGTCGGCAACTAATTCCTGCTGGAACCGAGCGTTCGGCGTCCGACCGCGACCCGGGTCTCGTCGCCGTCGGCCTCCGATTTCGCCGCCGTCGGATTTCGGTCTCGCCGTGGTTCGACTCGGGTCTCGTTATCGTCACAACCCGCTGTACGTTGTCTTCAGTTCGAAGCTTAGAGTTCGATTTCAGCAAACACCAAGGTATAAATATCGGCGCTGAATGTCTGACAGTGGAAACAATGGGAGCGGACGTGACGGAACTCGTCGAGGCAGTAACCTCGTCGGACGGCTCTGCCGAAGTCGAGAACATTTCGGGCCACGAACTGCCGCCCGAAGTTCAGGCGCTGATAGACGAGTACGACACCTTCGCGGGAAGCCGCGACTCGTTTCTCTGGAAGTGGGTTCATCGGCTGACGCCTCACTTCACGTTCTCGTTCGTTCCCGACGAACACGTCACCGACGTTCGGACGGCCAAGACGCTCGCCACGGTTTTTATCACGATTCTCGACGATTTCCTGGAGAAGGACCGCGACAAGGAGACGTTCGACGAGGCCGCCAAGATTCCCTGCTCGGCCTACGAGATGAACGCGGAGCGAGCGGAAGTCCAGACCGAGCAGTTGCGGTTCGCTCGGCGCGTCTGGGACGAACTCCGGAACGTTCTGGACGGTGCGCCGCGGTCGGAGTTCTACTTCCCGCTCTTTCGATTCGACACCGAGCAGGCGGTCAACGCGATAGAGTACTCCTACCTACTCGGGCGCTACCCCGAACTCGGCAACTACCAGGAGTTGACGGTCCACGAGTCGCACAACGTCATGATGTTCGCCTACTCGGACATCGACCTGATGTACTCGCCGGCCCTCCCGACCGACGATCTGGCGCAACTCCGGCGCCTGGTCTGGCAGGCCCAGATGATGGCGCGCATCGGCAACTGGGTGGCGACCTGGGAGCGCGAGATTCACGAGACCGATTTCAGTTCCGGGCCGGTCGTCTACGCGCTCGAAGAGGGACTGCTCACCTACGACGAGTTGGAGCGACTCCGAGACGACCCCGAGTATCAGGACGAGGTGGTCGAGCGACTCCGAGACGCGAACGTCGACGCCGCCTTCTTCGACCGGTGGCAGAGCCACTACGAGGAACTCCAACGCCTCTCCGAGGACCTCTCGTCCGTCGACGCCTCATCGTACGTCGAGGGGATGGAGACGGTCCTGCGGTACTTCATCTGGGGCAAGGGGAAGGTCTAACTTCACTTGGTCGGGCGCGTGACCTGCACGTAGGGCGCGGTTTCGACGTGGTTGACGACTCCCATCGACTTGGTGGTTCCCGCGATGGACTTCTCGGCCGCGATGTACTGGATGTCGTTCTCGTGTTTCCACGTCCGGAACATGTGCTGGGCGTCGTAGACGAAGAACTCCGCGAGATTCGTCTCCATCGTCTCGGGGTTGTGGATGTACGTCACGGTGTCGGCGTCGAACGAGACGTTCTCGCGCGCCCAGTAGTAGAGTTCCCGAACCTGCGGTGCATCGAACCACCGGAGGAACGCCTCGGTGTACACCAGCGCGAGGACCGGCCGGTCGCGTCGGTCCGTGATGTCCCGAAGGACGCGCTTGACGAACTTCATCGACATCGTCGCGCTCATACTCATCAGCCGACTGAACAGTCCGCTGGACGACGCCGTGTAGACGTTCTGATGGTCGGCGTAGGTGCTCCAGACGTTGAACGAGTCCAGGACGAAGAGCGAGTCCGACTCCAGCAGTGCCGGGATGTCGTCCTCGCCGGCCGGGAGCATCGACTCGAACCGACCCGGCGTGAGCGACGGTGACGGAACGAGCCAGATTCCCATGCCGGAGTCGAGCGCGCTGGCGGCCATGCCGACGACCAGTCCGTCAACGAACGCCCGGCCGTCGTGTTCGAAGAGGACGCCGCTTCCCTTCGTGAGACCGCCGCTAATCTGGTCGAGACCCTCGAACCCGGTCGAGATTACGTCGTCGTTCACGCCGAAGTCGTGGGTCCGGTTGTGAGGTGTCAGGAACACGCCCTGCTCGTCGATTCCGAGTTCGTACTCGCGGGTGTCGTGGTCGACGCCGCGCATCTTGACGACCCGGAGGAAGCGACGGGAGTTCCCCTCGACCGGACTCCGACGGAGTCGAACGACGCCGTGGGTCGAGAACTCGAGGACGGTCCGGGGAGCGAGTCGACCGCCCTGGTCCCCGTCGGCGTCGGTCACGAGCGACTCGGCAGTGAGCAGTGAGGTCGCTTCGAACTCGTCGGTGAACAACCGAACGAGGTCGAGGATGGCGCGCTGGAAGAAGTGCGAATCGCTTCGGATACCCGCGAGGCTGGCCGTGCTGTCGAAGACGACCCGGTCGCACGGCGCGAAGCGGGAGAGATACTCCTCGATGTACTGCATCTCGAAGGGAGCGGAGTACCCCTCGCCCAGGACCTCGTCACCGTCCGTGGTCTGCATCGTCAGGTTCTGTTCTCCCTCTTCGATGGTTCGTCCGGTCCGAGCGTGGACGTGGACCAACGTCAGATTCGGATGGTCCAGGTCGAAGTCGAACTGGTCGAACGACGACCGGAGTTCCTCGGCCGTCTGCTCGGTCGAGACGTACAGACACTGGTCGCCGTCCGCCAGTCCGTCTTGGAGAAACTGCATGCCGAGCGTACTCTTTCCGACTCCCGGTCCGCCCGAAATCAGTATCGACCGGTTCTCCGGAAATCCGCCGTCGAGAATCCGGTCCAAAACGTCACTCCCCGTGGAGACTGGCATTTGTCGTAAGTTCTCGTCATCACGACTTGAACTTAACACTTTGTCTCCGTCTATTCGCGCACGAATGTTATGAATTTTAATAATAGGGCGATACACCGTCGGTCGGGCACGGTTCTGAACATATTAACTCGGTAACGAGTGGCAATTTTCACGGATTCCGGACGTTTTAGCCTCGCCAACACGTAGGGTGTGATATGCAACTCCACGCCAGAGACGTACGCCGGGACGTGCGCGAACTCGGTGCACTGCTCGGAGACGTGCTGGAAGCCCAATCCTCGGCGGAAGCGTTCGAGGTAGTCGAGTCGGTCCGAACCGAATCCATCGACTACCGGCGCGGCGACGCCGAAACCCGGGACGCCCTGCGCGCCGAACTCGCCGACCTGCCGCCCGAGCGTGCCGGGGTCGTTGCCCGCGCGTTCGCCACCTACTTCGAACTCATCAACCTCGCCGAGGAGCGAGAGCGCGTCCGGGCGATTCGAGAGGGGTCGCAACACGGGACTCTCGCCGACAGCGTGGCCGAGACCGCCGAGGCCCTCGCCGAATCGGGTGCGGATACCGAAACTGTCCAGCAGGTACTGGACGACGTGTTAGTCGAACCCACCTTCACGGCCCACCCGACCGAGGCCCGCCGCAAGACCGTGAAGGCCAAACTCCGGGCGGTCGCCGACGACCTCGAAACGCTGGACGAGCGCCGACTGACCGACCGCGAGCGGGAGACCGTCGAGCGCGACCTCGAAGCCGAAGTCACGAGTCTCTGGCAGACGCCCCAGGTTCGCCAGCGCAGGCCGGAAGTCACCGACGAGGCGCTCAACGTCCAGTGGTACCTCGAAAACACCCTCTTCGAGGTGGTGGGCGAGGTGTACGACGAACTGGAGCGAGAACTGGGCGAGGAGTTCGGGTCGATGGAGATTCCCAAACTCTTCGAGTTCCGGTCGTGGGCCGGGAGCGACCGCGACGGCAACCCCTACGTCACGCCCGACGTGACCGCCGAGACGCTCGAACGCCAGCGCGAGGTCGTCGTCGCGCGCTACCGCGAGGAGTGCAAGCGGCTCTCGGGGGTTCTCAGCCAGGCCGACCGGAGCATCGCGGTCGGCGACGACCTCCGCGAGCGCATCGAGTCCGACCGCGAGCGTCTGCCGGGAGTCGCCGCGGAGGCCCAGGAGCGGTATCCAGACGAACCGTACCGCCAGAAACTGAAGCTGATGCGCGAGCGACTCGACCGAGTGGACGACGTACGGCCGGGCGGCTACGAAGACAGCGACGAACTGCTGGCCGACGTAGACGCCATCACCGAGAGTCTACGGGCGAACGGCGCGGAGACCGTCGCCGAGGCGAAGGTCGCCCCGTTCCGGCGGCGGGTCGCCACCTTCGGCCTCTCGCTGGCGAGCCTCGACCTCCGCGACCACCAGCAGAACCACACCGAAGCAGTCGTCGAGGCACTGGCCCGCGAAGGCGTCGAGTACGACGAGATGGACGAGGACGAGCGCGTCGAGGTGCTGACCGAGGCCGTGCTACAGGACGAGCCAATCGTCGACGTCACGGACACCGACGGCCTCTCCGAGACCGCGAGTCGAGTCCTCACGCTCTTTTCCCGGACCGCCGACTGGCAGGTCGAGTACGGCGTCGAGGCCATCGACACCTACTGCATCAGCATGACCGAGGAGCCGAGTCACGTCCTCGAAGTCCTCTTCCTCGCGGACCAGGCCGGA
This sequence comes from Halorussus salinisoli, assembly GCA_005239435.1. Classification (GTDB taxonomy): domain Archaea; phylum Halobacteriota; class Halobacteria; order Halobacteriales; family Haladaptataceae; genus Halorussus; species Halorussus salinisoli. The sequence continues at coordinate 853,229 of SZNP01000001.1, forward strand.
ATCGTGGACCTGCCGGGCTACTCGGGTCTCGACGTGGTCCCCCTGCTCGAAACCGAGTCGGCGCTCTCGGGCGCGCGCCGAATCATGGGTACGCTGTTCGAGAACGAGGCTTACTCGGCCGCAGTCGAGGCCCGCGGAGGCACCCAAGAGATCATGCTCGGCTACTCGGACTCCAACAAGGAGAACGGCTTTCTGGCGGCGAACTGGAGCCTCTACCGCAACCAGAAGCGCCTCGCGGAGATCTGCGACGACCACGACGTGCGACTCCGCCTGTTCCACGGTCGCGGCGGGTCCATCTCGCGCGGCGGCGGCCCGATGAACGACGCCCTGCTCGCGCTCCCGAACGAGACGGTCACGGGCGAGGTCAAGTTCACCGAGCAGGGCGAGGCCATCGCCGAGAAGTACGCCAACCCCCGAATCGCCGAGCGGAATCTAGAGCAGATGCTCGACGCCCAGATTCGGGCTCGCCACGAGTCCATCCGGGAACCGACCGAGGACGTACCCGACGAGTGGTCCGAGGCGATGGAGACCGCCGCCAACGCCGCGCGCGAGGCGTACCGTGACCTGCTCGAAACCGACGGCTTCGTCTCGTACTTCGAGGACGCGACCCCCATCGAGGTCATCGAGGAACTGAACCTGGGGTCGCGCCCGGCCTCGCGTTCGGGCGAGCGCACGGTCGAGGACCTCCGAGCGATTCCGTGGGTGTTCTCGTGGACGCAGGCCCGGTGTATCCTGCCGGGGTGGTACTCGCTGGCGAAGGGACTCGACGCGTATCTCGATTCCGGCGGTGACGTGGAGACGCTCCGAGAGATGTACGACGAGTGGCCGTTCTTCCAGACGACCCTGGACAACGCCGCCCTCGCGCTGGCCCGGACCGACCTCGAAATCGCGGCCGAGTACGCCCAACTCGCGCCCGCCGACCGCCGGGAGGCGTTCTTCCCCCGAATCGAGTCCGAGTACGACCGGGCGGTCGAACTCGTGACCGACATCACCGAGCGCGACAGTCTCCTCCGGCGGGAGTGGCTCGAAGATAGCTTAGACCGGCGCAACCCCTACGTGGACCCTCTGAACCTGCTTCAGACGCGACTGCTCGCCCAATCGCACCTGACCGACGAAGAAGAGCGTACCCTGCGACTGACGGTCAAGGGTATCGCGGCCGGGATGAAGAACACGGGATAGTCCTACAGCTTCGAGACCGTTTCGTCGAGGTCGGCCGGTGGGACTGATACGTCGGAGGCGTCATCGCCGGAAATCTAAGCTGTTTTAGAAGTCCGCGGAACACCTGTCGGGGTAATCAGATAGGTGCCGTTTCCGGTAGTGGCGACAACGATTACGGACGTCGATATCGTGGTGTGTCTGGGATGAGGAAAACGAACAGCGAGAACGAAATCGACCTCGATAGACGTAGCTTTCTGAAGCAGAGCGCGGTCGGCGCGTTCGGATTCGGTGGCGTGGCCGCACAGCAGGAACCGGACCGGTATCGCTCCACGCGTCGAATCGCTTTCGAAGAACCCGACCGACTCTCGGACGACTGGCGGCAACGACCGCTCCTCCTGACCGACCGGACGAACGACGACCCGGACGTGAGCGATGTAGACGGGTGTGCGTTCAGCAACTGGCCGCCCGAGAAGATGACCATCTGGGAGGGAATCGTCGTGGACGTGAAGGACATCGACGACGTAGCCGGATTCTTCGGCGCGGACCCGACGGTTCGCGCCGAGAAGTTGGTCGAACGCAAGCGAATCTTCGTGGACGAACAGCGGACGCCCGTCCCGCTCGGGACGACGTTCGTCATCAGCGGCGTCGTGGACTGCCCCGGCGAGTATCTCGGCGTGACCGCGACCCAGATACCCGGCATCCGAATCAAGACCGGCCCGGGCGTGAGTACCGGCGAGGCGGCGAACTCGACCGACCAGTCCTGAGATTCGGGAGCGAAGGCTTTTACCCGAGAGGAGGAGACCACGAACCGTGGATTCGGACGAACTGCCGCGCGTGGAGGTGTACCCCGGTCGGGAAGCGGTCGTGGAGTTCGACCCCGACCTCACCTTCGAGTGCGTCGAGGGGTGTACCTGGTGCTGTCAGCACGGCGTCCTCCTCTACGACAAGGACTTCCTCGAACTCGCCGAGCGCGCGGACCTGAGTGCGGCGACGACTCAGTTCCGCGGCGAGGACTTCGTGATTCGGGAGGAGAAGGACCGCGACGACCACGTCGCCGACGACGGCGCGGCCTGCTACTTCCTCCGGGAGGACGGTCTCTGCGAACTCCACGCCGAACACGACTGGAAGCCAGCGCGATGCTCGGTGTTCCCGCTGGAGGTGTACCTCGAAGACGGTGAGATACGGGTCACGACCCGCGACAAGGCGTGGGAACACTGCGAGGGGATGAACGTGAGCGACCGCCGGGTAATCGAGAATCTCGACGCCTTCCTCCCGGAGTACCTCTGGGAACTCGACGACCCGGTCACGAAGCGCGAACTCTGAACGACGAACGTCGCTGTCTCGAAGCCTGGTTTCCGCCAGTTGGTGATACGACTCCTGGGTCCTTCGTGCAGTCACGGGTCTTTCCCTCTAGCCTGCACTAACGACTCGTCCACCCCAGCGTGTGCTGGCGCGACTTCGTACCACGAAGTCGCGCCCACGCACGCGATGTCTTCGGGAGCGAAGCGACTGAAGGCTCGGCAGAGCGTGCCGCTGACGGTGGACGAGTAGCGCAGGCCCGTGGTCGAGCAACGCAGGAGGCCGGGGAGGTGTGAGGCTCTCGCGGTGCAGTGCGGTCTTCCTCGGCTCAAGCAGTAGCTAGCTTTCCGTTCTCGCCGACCGATTCCGCGCTAACGACACGACCCGCCGCTCAAGGAGTCGGGAGTGCCCGTCTCGAACTCGATGGCTCGGCCCTCGCGGGCTACCCGGACTGGCGGTCTCCGGCCCCGACTCCGGACGACCGCGCGAAGCGTCCGGGCGAAGTTGGTTCCGCCTTCGTACTTGAACCTTGGTACGGGCCGTAGGGACGTCTACAGCGGTTTCGTAAAAACACTTTCCATGCTCTAACAATTGTGCTAATACATTATAGAAATAGATAGGATTGCGATAGCGGATACGCTCGGATCAAGTTTGCCCGGCGCGGACCGAGCGTTCTCGAAGGCGTCGAGCGATTCCGGGCCGCGAACTCAGGACGGAAGCGGGCAGAGACTCGCTGTCAGGACGGCAGTCTCGTCGGTCTCGTTGCGCGCGCCGTGGACCACGCCGCGTTCGTGGAGGACCACGCCCGGTGCCTCGATGGACTCCTCGTCGTCGCCCTGTATCACGGTCACGGTGCCGTCGAGGACGTGGAAGACGTTGGTCGCGTCGGCGTGGTCGTGGGCCGAGAGTTCCGCGCCGGGGCCGAGCGCGAACGCCTTCACCAGTACGTCGTCGGTCACGGCCAGTTCCGCGTCGATGACCTCGCCCTCGTCGGGGTCGAGGTCCGGATAGCGGTCGAGTCCCATGCCACGGCAAACGCGCCACCGACTCTTAAAATCCGGTCCACTCTATCCCCGGTCGAGCGTCTGTCCTCGGTTCCGAGTTCAGATTCGGCCGGGGGCCGGGTCCACCCCGGCCGGGCGGCCGCCCCGAGAAAAGCGGGGCGACCGAGCAGATCGCAAGGGATAGCGTAGAGCGGCGGTCGATGGGTGCGGTGTGTGCCTCTGCGACGGTCTCTCGGGAGCGACGAGCGGACGCCGAGGCGGTCGGCTGTCGCGCTGACGGAAACCGGGCCAGTGGGCGGGTCCGGCCCGGCCGGGTGTGTTCGTCGTCGCTCGTCGCGCCGGGATGTGCGGTTGCGGTCGGTCGCGCACCACCGGGAGCGGAACGGTAGTGCGTCGGTCGGTGCGACCGCATCAGTTCCTATGGTCGTATCCCACTTCAACCGGAGTGACCGTCCAGATGGTTCAGACTCGTTCACCGCCGGATGAACGGTCGTGAACAGTTCAATAGGGCCGTGAGGCACTCGTCGCGCACTCGAATAAGAATCGAATCGGGAGGAGAGGAGGCGTCCGACCCGCCGGGGCAACTACGTCCGGTGTTCGCCGACGAAACCGGTCGAGAATGCGATCCACGCCAGCACGCTCACGAACAGAATCGGCGGTAGGATGGCGAATCCCCAGAGCGGGTCGATGCCCCACGCGAGCAGCAGTATCACGTCGAACAGCCCCAACGCCAGAAAGGGCAGGACGGCCAGCGCCGCCCGCTTGCGGTCTGTCGACCCCGAGGACGGGAAACGGTTCTCCATACTCGAACGAGGGGCCCGAACCGACAAAAAGCGTCCGTTCGGCGGCGGATGGAGAGCGTCTCTTTGGCGGTGACTGGAGAACGTCTATTCGTCGTCGGCGGAGAGTCCCCGTCCACCGGCGAGGAGCGGGGACAGTGATTTGGGGTATGGTACCGTACCACTCGATATGGCGACTGCGACCCAACTCGAAGCCAGTCCGGACACCGAGTCGGGCGTCTGGTGGCTCGACCTCGGCGGCGTCAACGCGTATCTCGCCGACGACGACGGCGACCTCGTGCTGGTAGACGCCGGAACCCCGCGGAACGCCGGCGACATCCGGGACGGCATCCACGAAGCGGGCTACCGAGTTACCGACGTGGCGCGCGTCCTCGTCACCCACTACGACCTCGACCACGTCGGCGCGCTGTCGAAACTCGGCATCGACGCGCCGGTCTACGTCGGCCGGGCGGACGCGGAGGTGCTGGTCGGACGCGAAAGACCGGACTGGCGCAACCACAAGGGACTGCTCCAGCGCGTGACCGACCCCCTCGTCTCGGTTCCCGACCTCGCCGTCCGGCCGGTCGAAGACGGCGACGAAATCGGAGGTTTCACCGCCTACCACGCGCCGGGTCACACGCCGGGCCACACCGTCTACGTCGGAGAGTCGCCGAGCGTGGCGTTTCTGGGTGACCTCGTGCGCGAATCAGCGGGCAGACTCGAAGCGTCGCCGTGGGCCATCAGCTACGACACCGACGAAGTAAAGCAGAGCATTCGGCGGGTGGTTCGGGTCGCGCCCGACTTCGAGATGGCCGCGATGGGTCACGGCACGCCCATCATGCGCCGCGGGAGCGAGCGCCTGCGGGAGCTAGCGAACCGGTTAGAGTGAACGAGGGAGCAGAACGCGTTCGGAAGGAGCGGATTTCAGGCGGTCAGTTCCTCGGCGACGGCCTCGGCCGACAGGAGCGCGGGGTCCACGATGAGGTCGGTCTGGCCCCGGGCGAAGTCCGGCAGGTCGGCGTCGGTGTAGACGACGACCCGCACGTCCTCGTTGAGGTCCTTGGCGACCGGGACGACGGTCGCACCTTCGGTCTCGGTCAGGACCAGCGTGTCGGCGTCGGTGATTCCGGCCTCTTCGAGGGCGGGCCGGTTGGCCACGTTCTCGATTCGCGTCAGTTCGACGCCCTCGGCTTCGAGGGCGTCGCCCAGTCCGTCTTCGTCAGGTCCGACGAGGATTGCCTTCATCGTCTCTCCGTCATTCGTACTCGATGGTCGCGGGCGGCTTGTGGGTCACGTCGTAGACGACCCGCGAGACGTTGTCGTTCTGTCCGGTGATGCGACTCTGGATGCGCTGGAGGGTCTCCCAGTCGATTTCCTGCGCTCGGGCGGTCATGCCGTCCCGACTCTCGACCGACCGGACCGAGACGACCCAGCCGTGAACTCGGTTGTCGCCCTTGACGCCGGTCGCCTTGCCGAGGACCGCGGCGAACGCCTGCCACGGGTCGTACTCGTCGAGTTCTTCCTCGACGACGTGGGTCGCCTCGCGGGCGACCTCCAACTTCTCGTCGGTGACTTCCCCGAGGATGCGGACCGCGAGGCCCGGACCGGGGAACGGCATGCGCTCGGAGATTATCTCTTCGAGGTCGAGCGCGCGAGCGACCTCGCGCACCTCGTCCTTGTAGAGGTCGCGCATGGGTTCGACGATGCCCTCGAAATCCACGACCTCGGGCAGGCCACCGACGTTGTGGTGGGACTTGATGGTGCCCTCGCTCTCGATGCGGTCGGGGTAGATGGTCCCCTGAACGAGGTAGTCGGCGTCGGTCTCCTCGGCGACCGTCTCGAACTCCCGGATGAACTGCTCGCCGATGACGTGGCGCTTCTTCTCGGGGTCGGTGACGCCCGAGAGCGCGTCGAGGAACCGGTCTTTCGCGTCCACGATGCGGAGACTGTCCATGTAGGAGAACGTCTCCCGAATCTCGTCGGTCTCGCCCTTCCGCATCAAGCCGGTGTCGACGTAGACCGGGGTGAGTTGGTCGCCGACCGCCTCGTAGGCCAGCGCGGCGGCCGTCGAGGAGTCGACGCCGCCCGACAGCGCGATAACGGCGTTGGCGTCGCCGACCTGTTCGCTAATCTCTGCGACCTTCTCGTCGATGAATTCCTCAGTCTGAACCATTAAGCTTCGACCTCCTCGTGCGTTGCGTTCGTTTCGGACTCGTCGAGTACGGCCTCTAGCAGGCCGACGAACGGCGGACTCGCGCGGGTCGGCCGGGACCGGAACTCGGGGTGGAACTGGGTTCCGACGAAGTACGGGTGGTCGGCGAGTTCCAGAATCTCCATCCGGTTACCGGAGCGACCCGAGAACACGAGACCGGTGTCCTCGAACTTCTCGAAGTATTCGGGGTTGACCTCGTAGCGGTGGCGGTGGCGCTCGGTGCAGGAGGTGCCGCCGTAGACCTGCTCGGCCAGCGTTCCGGCCTCGATTTCGGTCTCGTGGGCACCCAGTCGCATCGTGCCGCCGAGGTCTTCGAGGTCGTACTGCTCGGGCAGGAGATCGATGACCGGGTGGGGCGTGTCCGCCTCTATCTCCGCGGAGTGAGCGCCCTCCAGTCCGAGGACGTTCCGGGCGAACTCCACGACCGCGAGCTGGAAGCCCAGACACAGTCCGAGGTACGGGACGTCATTCTCGCGGGCGTACCGGACGGCCTCGATTTTGCCTTCGGTCCCTCGACTCCCGAACCCGCCGGGGACGACGATGCCGTCGGCCCGCCGGAGGCGGTCCTCGTGGTCGTCGTCCATCTTCTCGGAGTCGACCCAGAGGACGTTCACGTCGACGTTCTTCTCGAGTCCGGCGTGCTTGAGCGCCTCGTTGACCGAGAGGTAGGCGTCTTCGAGGTCGTACTTGCCGACCAGCGCGATGTCGACTTCGCCGTGGGTCTCCTGAGTGACGAGGTTCCGCCACTGGTTGTCGCGTTCGCCCTTGGGAATCGCTTCGTCCGCGAGGTCGAACCGGTCCATCACGTACTCGTCCAGTCCTTCCTCTTCGACCATCAGCGGGACGTGGTAGATATCCTCGACGTCGGGGTTCGAGAACACCGCGTCGGTCGGCACGTCGCAGAACAGCGCTATCTTCTCCTTGGTCGAGGGGTCGAGTTCGTCCTCGCATCGCCCGACCAGAATGTCGGGTTGGAGACCGATACTCCGGAGTTCCTTCACGGAGTGTTGGGTCGGCTTGGTCTTCTGCTCGCCGTTCTTCGAGTAGGGAACGAGCGTGACGTGAGTCAGCAGGAAGTCCTCGTCGTCCTCTTCGTGGGCGAACTGCCGGAGGGCTTCGAGGAACGGCATGCCCTCGATATCGCCCACCGTCCCGCCGACTTCCACGATGCACACGTCGTGGCCCTCGGCGGCCTCGCGGATACGGCGCTTGATATCGTCGGTGACGTGCGGGATGATCTGGACCGTCTTCCCGAGGTAGTCACCCGCGCGCTCCTTCTCGATGACGTGCTGGTAGGTCTTCCCCGTGGTGACGTTGTGGTCGAACGTCATGTCGATGTCGAGGAACCGCTCGTAGTTCCCGAGGTCGAGGTCTACTTCGCCGCCGTCCTTGAGAACGTACACCTCCCCGTGCTGGAAGGGGTTCATCGTGCCCGCGTCCACGTTGAGATAGGGGTCGATTTTGACCGCAGTCACGTCGAACCCGGCGTTGGCGAGCAGGCGGCCGGTCGAGGCGGCCGTGATGCCCTTGCCGAGTCCCGACATGACGCCCCCGGTGACGAATATGAACTTGTTCCCGAGGGAAGGGTCGTAATCAGTTTCCGGTTCTGTCGGCATACTGGGTGTCGGCGGGCGCGATTCAAAACCATTTCGGAGCGCGAAAGAGGGCGACAGATGATGCCACGGTAGGACGGACGACTGGGGGACTGCGACCTCCGAGACCGACCGGAGGGACGGGCAAGCACGACATCGATTGACGAGTATCGATCGATGAAACTACGTTATCGTTCCCCGAGCGCTTCGACCAGAAATCCACCTGCCGCGTCGGCAACCTTCCCGTGCTGGCCGACGAAGAAGTGGTCGGCGCTCATCTCGACCGTCTCGTGGCCCAACTCCTCGGCGCGCTTTACCATCGGTTTCCAGTCTGCGGTGTCGTCGCGCGTCCCGTAGACGACCTGCACTGCCCCCGTCACGTCCTCCAGCGCGGCCGCGGCGTCCAACTCCTCGGTCAGCCGAGAGGCGGGCGCGAGGAGCGAAACCGCCTCGGGTTGAGGGTCGACCGTCGCCGCCGCGAGCGTGGCAATCGCGCCGCCGAAACTGAAGCCGAAGATGCCCACGCGCTCGTACCGGTCGCGCGCCCACCGGAGGGCGTTGCGGGCGTCCTCGCGCTCGCCGTACCCCTCGTCCCAGTCGCCGTAGTCGAACCGGAGGCAGGCGATTCCGGACTGGGTGAGGGTTTCGCTCACGGCTTGCAGGCGTTCGTCGCCGCGGTGCCCTCGATGTCGGGGGTGCGGTGGGCAGGCGACCACGATCGCCTCGGCGTCGGATTCGGGGGTGTCCAGCGTCGCGCGCACGTCTCTACCGCCGGGAATCGGCAGGTCCTCAGATTTCATGGGTGGACGTTGTGGAACTGGTCGGATAAGGGTTGTACTCCGGTTTCGGTACCGGTCCGAGTCGGAGAGATCGACAGGAGAACTGATTTAAAATCCCTGCCCGGGTTTGCTGTTCGGCCGAGCGTTCGTGGGCGTACGAGTCGGCCCTCCCTTTCGCTTGCGAGTCGGGCGACCATCGGACTCGTCTGACGACTGTTGGGGAGGTGAGGATTTTAAGGGTCAGGTCACGAAAGAGGGTGATATGGGAGTGCTTTCACGCCTGTCGTACGTCGTCCGGTCGAAGATAAACGCCGCGCTGAATCGGGCCGAGGACCCGTCAGAGACGCTCGACTACTCCTACGAGCAGATGCGCGACGAGTTACAGGAGGTCAAGCAGGGCATCGCGGACCTGACGACTCAGAAGAAACGCCTCGAGATGCAGAAGCGCCGACTCGAAGAGAACGTCGAGAAACACAACGACCAGGCGCGTCAGGCCGTCAATCAGGACCGCGAGGACCTCGCCCGGCGCGCACTGGAGAAGAAAAAGCAGAAGATGAACCAGATCGAGGACCTCGAAGGCCAGATTGCCAGCCTTCAGGAGACCCAGGACAACCTCGTCGAGAAGAAAGACCAACTCCAGAATCGCATCGAGGAGTTCCGCACCAAGAAGGAGAGCATGAAGGCCCGCTACGAAGCCGCCGAGGCCCAGACTCGCGTCTCGGAGGCCATGACGGGGGCTGGCGACGAGATGGAGGACGTGGGGCGCGCCATCGAGCGTGCCGAGGAGCGCACCGAGGACATGGAGGCCCGTTCGGAGGCGATGGACGAACTACAGGAATCGGGCGTCTTCGAGGACGCGCTCTCGGACAAGGACTCGCTGGACCGCGAACTCGAAGAGGTCCGGACCTCGGGCGAGGTGGACGCCGAACTCGAAACGCTCAAAGCCGAGATGGGGAAGGGGTCGACCGACTCCGGCGACACCGAGACCGCCGACGTGGAGGCCGAAGTCGAGACCGAGACCGCCGACGAGGACGTCGAAGCCGAGTTGGAGGAACTCAAGGACGACGACGAGAGCTAACGTCGCTGCTCTCGTTCGGTTCCGTCGCTGCGTCAGCGAGTCGCTCGGCGGTGTCGGACAACTCGGCCGCCGTAATCCGAACCGTCGCGCCGTCGCGCTCCACCACGTAGTGGACGCCCGGCGCGTGGTCGCTGGCCGGGACGAAGATCGCATCGCCGGCCGAGCGTGCGCCGTTCGCGTCGAGCATCGACCGCCACGCCTCGGCGAACTCGCGGGCCTCGTGCTCGGATTCCCAGACCGTCACCCAGTGAGTCGTCGGTCCCGCCGCGCCCGCCGCGGCGTAGTAGTACATCCGGTCGCTGACCCACCCCTCGGCGGCGTCGGCCGCTCGGGCGAACGACAGACCGTTCATCCGGAGCGAGTGGCGGACGACCAACTCGCCCACGGTGTCGACGTGGTAGCGCGTCAGTTTCTCGGACTCAGAAATATCCGGGTCGGCAGGAAGCGGCGTGCGTTCGCTCTCTTCGGTCGGGTGGAGGAGTTCGGCCGTCGAGTTCGGCGGGCCTTCGATCGCGGCGGACCGTTCCGCGGGCGAACTCCCGGTCTTCGCGTAGAACTCGTAGCCGTAGTAGTAGGGCGTCCCGGCGATGCTGTGTGGCCACGCCGCCCGCGCCAGCGTCCGGTTGTACTCCGTGACCGAGTAGCTACCCTCGCCGTATCGCCGGACGTACTGCTCGGTCACCCACATGGCGTCGCCTTCGACCATCGCCGTGGTGACGAGTCGGGAGTCTGTCGTCCAGCGCGGGAACTGCGACCGGAACTGGGTGCGCGAGGGAGTCAGCAGTTCGTGCTGGAACTGGAGCGCGTGGACGAACTCGTGGGCCAACACCTCGTCCTGTGAGACGTCGTACTCCGCGAGGTCGGAGTCGTTCAGCAGGTAGATGTGGACGGCGGCCTGTCGCTGGACCGTGTAACCCAGCGGTTGACGGCGCTCGGTCGAAGCGTTCGAGTACAACTGAAGGGTCTGGGCTCCGACCGGTCGAATTGCACCGAACTCGTCGCGCATGTCGTACCGTTGGTCGGACTCGGCGTCGTACTCGTGGAGCGTGATGCCCTGCACGGCTTCGAGGCCGCGGAGTCGCTCGACCCGGTTCAACACGGTCGCCGGGTCGTAGTCCGGGTCGAACCCCTCCGTCTCTATCGTGACCGTTTCGTCGCTCGACTGTTCGTCGGTCGTTTCGGTCGTCGCTGGTTCGTCGTCCGCGAAGTCAATCTGACTCGGAACGGTCGGCCCGACCGCCGCGGGTTCGACGCTCGCGTCTCCTTCCCCCGGTGTTCGGTCGCTCACCGCCAGGGCCGCGCCCGCGAGCGCGAGCAGGACCGCCAACGCGAGAGCGAACCGCGCCCCCCTTGTCATGTGTTCACGCATGTTCCGGAACGGCAAAAGGCCCGCGGATGTTTCCGCCGGAGGCCCACAGGCGCGTCTACCGGAGGCCCGCGGGTATTTCTGTCGCGGTGTCGTATCCGAGCGCACATGTCGGACAGCGGAGGGTCGAAGAACGGCGGGTCGGGCGACAACGAACCTGACGACGACTCACAGCCCAACGACACGATGCGCGAGCGAGCAGACGAGAGTCGCGTGAAACTCTGGCTGTTACTGGAGGCCAATCGGTGGGCCGTCGCCGGCGGGTTGCTCGCGGGCGTGTTCGTCGCCATGGTCGCGCTCGGCGTTCTCGACCCCTCGCCGCTCCAGCAGTCCGTGGCCGCCTCGGACCCCACCGAGACGCTGTTTCAGGCGTACGTCACCACCATCGTGACGGGGGTGACGCTGGTCGTGACGCTGAACCAGTTGGTACTCTCGCAAGAACTCGGTCCAGTCGGCGACCAGCGAACCAAGATGGACGACGCGATGGAGTTCCGGAAAGACGTGGAGGAGATACTCGACGCTCCCGTCAGTCCGCCGGAACCGACGTCGTTCCTCCGCGAACTCGTCCGAGAGACCTGCTCGCGGGCCAACGCCCTCCGGGACGAGGTGGCCGACAGCCGCGACGAAGAACTGAAAAATCAGGTAGACGACTACGTCGACGGTCTGACCCGGAACGCCGACGCCGTCAACGACAGACTCGACGACGCCGAGTTCGGGAGCTACGACATGCTGTCGGCGGTGTTGGACTTCAACTACTCGTGGAAAATCTTCGTCACGCGGCGCATCCACAACCAGCACGCCGACTCGGTGTCGGACGACGCCCGGGACGCCTTCGACGACCTCGAAGAGGTGCTGACGTTCTTCGGCCCCGCCCGCGAGCACTTCAAGACGCTGTACTTCCAGTGGGAACTGGTGGACCTCTCGCGGGCGATGCTCTACTCGGCGGTCCCGGCGCTGGTCGTCGCCTCCTCGATGATAATCTACTACGACGCGAGGGCGGTTCCCGGCGCGACGCTGGGCATCAGCAACGACGTACTCGTGACCAGCCTCGCGGTCACGATCTCGACGGTGCCCTTCATGCTCCTGCTGTCGTACATCCTCCGCATCGCTACCGTGGCCAAGCGGACGCTCGCTATCGGCCCGTTCGTCCTCCGAGACGTGGACCGGAGCGACGAACTCGACATCGACTGAGGTGCGAGACGGCCGCGATCTCCGTCTGGGGTCGGAGGCGATGACGCTTCCATCTCGGTGCGTGCTGTCATTCCTGCGTCGGCGCGTGCTGTCCTGACCATCCTACCTCGGCGCGTGCTGTCCTGACCGTCCTGCGTCGGCGCGTGCTGGCGCGACCCGTGGCTCGGGTCGCGCCACGGCGCGCGAGGGACGAGCGAACGAAAGTGAGCGAGGAGGCTGGGGAGGCGTGAGGCCGTCGCGGTCGCGGTGCGGTCGCGGTGTGGTGCGGTACGATTGGCTCGATGAGTAGCTAGCTTACGCTCCCGTTCGTCCTCTCGTTCGCAGTTCCGATGAGTTTACGACTCCGACCGTTCCACGCGAACCGACTCCGCCACGAACTCCTCGCCGGTCCAGCGCCACGACCCGAGCGACCCTTCCCCGTCGCCCGCGAGCGACGCGATGACGTACGACCGGTCGGGCCACGTCGCCTGCGCCGCGTCGGTCGCACTCGGTGCGTCCGGTCCCTGCGGATGCGAGTGATAGAACCCGACTACATCCCGACCCGACTCCTCGACGGTCTCCATCAGCTCCAACTGCTCACGCGCGTCGATTTCGTAGCGCGTCCGCGGCGTCTCGGCGACGTTCTCGGCCGGGTGGCGGACCTCGACGCGGTGGTCGGTCGTTTCGTCCCCGCGAGTACCGGCGAGGACGCCACAGACCTCCTCGGGCGCGCCTTCGCGGGCCTGCGCGAGGATTTCCTCACGGACCGATTCGGGGAGGACGATAGCCGGAGCGTCGGGGTTGTCGGTCGGCACGGCGTCTCTGGTACTTCGATTGGTGAGTGGCCGGGATAAGTGCTTGTCCTCCTCTCTGTACGTGGCCAGTGTCGAGTCGGTCCGGCTCGGCAGTCGTCGGTGGCGTCGATGAGTGCGTTACTCGTTGGGCCACGGGGTCTACGCACCGCACAGCACCCCGATTACAGCGGAACGTCGAAGGGGCTAGCTACTCATCGAGCCAATCGTACCGCGACCGCACAGCACCGCACCGCGACTGTCCTGCACCGCGACCGCACCACACTGCGACCGCACATACTGCGACTGCACAGCACCGCGACCGCGACGGCCTCACACCTCCCCAGCCTCCTCGTTCGCTCCGCTCACTCGTCCACCGTCAGAGGCACACTCTGACGAGCCTTCAGTCACTTCGCTCCTGAAGACCTCGCGCGGTTGGCGCGGCGTTCGCGAGCACCGCGCAAGCACGCGCCGACCGCAAAGATATACAGACTCGTCCTAGACACAACAATATGATTGTTTTAGAAATAGTTATACATCTTAGGGACAGATATAGAAACCCGCGGAACCCAAGAGATCGAGCGCTCAGTCGCTTCGCTGGGCCGACCAGACCGCGACCGCGCCGAGCAGAATCGCCGGAATCATCGGCAGGACGAGGTAGGCGAACTTGAACGGGCGGACCGGCGGGAGGTAGAGAATCGTCGCCGGAATCACCAGAAAGCAGACGACGATGACGCCGACCAGCACCCACCCGCGCCAGTCCCACTCCTCGCGTCCGCGCTCGACGGGCGCGTTGGGGTTGGCGACCGCCTCCTCGTCGTCTCTCTCCTCGACCTGCCCGGGGCGGTGCGTGTAGGTGTCTTCGGTCATCTGTCGTACTCGCTGTCGGGCACGACCACGACCTTGCCGAAGCCCTCGCGGTCTTCGAGCATCTCGTGGGCGCGGGCCGTCTCGCTCATCGGGAGCGTCTCCCTGATTCGCGGTTCGATGGTTCCGTCCCAGACGAGTTCCAGTACGTCGTCGGCCTCGCCCGGGTTCGCCATCGTCGAACCGATCACCTTCAGTTGGTTCCAGAAGATGCGGTTGATATCGGTGTTGGGGGTCCCGCCCGTGGTCGCGCCGCAGGTCAGGAGGCGACCGCCCTTGGCGAGACTCTTGAGCGAGTCGCGCCACGTCGCCGCGCCGACGTGGTCTACCACCACGTCCACGCCGCGCTTGCCCGTCAGGTCTCGAATCCGGTCGGCGAAGTCCTCGGCCTCGTAGTCGATGACGTGGTCCGCGCCGAGGTCGCGGGCGTGGTCCAACTTCTCCTCGCTACTGGCGGTCGCGTAGACGTTCGCTCCGGCGTAGTCGGCGACCTGAACCGCGGCGTGGCCGACGCCGCCGGAGGCCCCCAGAACCAGTACGTCTTCGCCGGGCGAGACGTTCCCGCGTGAGAGGAGCATCCGCCACGCGGTCTGGAACACCAGCGGCGCGGCCGCGGCGGTCTCCCACTCGACGCCCGTGGGAACTTCCACGAGGTTGTCCTCCGGAATCGCGGCGCGCTCGCTGTGGACGCCCCGGACGTGTTCGCCGATGACGTGGAAGTTCACGCACATCGTGTACTCGCCGTGGCGACAGTACTCGCACTTCCCGCAGTAGACGCCCGCCGAGACCGCCACGCGGTCGCCCGGTTCGAACCGGGTCACGTCCTCGCCGACTTCGAGGACGACGCCCGCCGCGTCGCTACCCGGGACGTGTGGCATGTCGAGGGTCAGTCCGGGCAGTCCTTTCCGAGTCCACACGTCGAGGTGATTGAGCGCGCCCGCCTTCACGTCCACCAGTACCTCGTCGCGGTCCGGCGTCGGGTCCGGGAACTCGTCGTACTCGATGACGCTTCGGTCCCCGTGGTCGCTGAACTGGACGGCCTTCATACCTACGACGTAGGTTTCCCGGGGTAAAACTGTACCTCAACTCGGTGGCACTCGGAGCACAGAGAGTCACGGCGCGGCTGTAGAAAGGTAATTATTTTCACAGAAGCGATTCGTCGCGGCGTTGATTTAAGGTGCTGTCTGTCAAATACTCACGTATGGTCGATTTCCAATCGCGCGACACGCGGCGGCACGGCGACGACGAGGACGGCGACTCGTCGGGGCGCTCCGAGAACAGTTCTGACGACTCCACAGGTCACGGCGGCCCAGACCACGACGACCACGGCCACGACAACGCTCACGACGACCACGACCATCACGCCCACGACGTCGAGTCCCTCGGTGCGGCGGTCGTCACCGTCTCGTCGTCGCGGAGTCTCTCGGACGACCCCTCGGGCGATGCCGTGGTCGCCAGACTCGAAGACGAGGGTCACAAGGTGGTCAGCCGTGACCTCATCGCCGACGACTACGACAACGTGCAGGGGTCCATCGACGCGCTGACGGGTCGGGGCGACGTGGACGTGGTGGTCACGACCGGCGGAACCGGCGTGACGCCCGACGACGTGACCATCGAAGCGGTCGAACCCCTCTTCGACAAGGAACTCCCCGGTTTCGGCGAACTGTTCCGACTCCTCTCGCACGACGAAATCGGTACGAAAGTCGTCGGTACGCGCGCGACCGCGGGCATCATCGACGGCGTAGTGGTCTTCTGCCTCCCGGGGAGCGAGAACGCCGCGAAACTCGGCGTCGAGGAGATAATCGTCGAGGAAGCCGGACATCTGGCCGGACTGGCCTCGCGCGACGAAGAGAGTTGAACTGCCGAAATTCGAACTGCTGAAGCTCCGTCGGACTACTCGAAGTCACGCCGCATCGCGATCTCGAACCACGGGCAGAGCCGCAACTGGCGATACCACTCGGGATGCTCGTGGAGTCGCTCGTACGGAACCCACATCAGGCCCGAGACTTCCTCCTCGTTGGGGTCGAGCGAGAGGTCGTCCAGGGTCAACTGCAGCACGGCACAGACCTCGTGTTCGACGCCCGCGTTCTCGAAGTATCGCTTGTACTCGAATCGGTCGGTCACTTGCAGGTCGTCGTACTGGTCGGGCGAGATGCCCAACTCCTCTTCGAGTCGCTGGCGGGTCGCCTCCTTCTGGGTCTGGCCCTGTACCGGGTGGGAGGCCACGGTGCCGTCCCACCACGTCCCCCAGAGCCGCTTGTCGGGTGCGCGCTGGGCCAGCAGGATGTTGCCGTCGCCGTCGAACACCAGCGACGTGAACGCACGGTGGCGGATGCCGTCGTTCGTGTGGGCGTCGAGTCGGTTGACGGTCTCCTGCTCGTTGTCGTCGGCGTCCACCGCGACGACGTGCTGGCGTGCGTTCTCGTGGCGGTCCTCGGAAGTCGGCGTGCTGGCGTCAGCCGTCGTGTCGTCCGCGCTCATTGGCCTCTGCTTGTCGGGGATGGGTAAAACCGTCTTCGATAGTTCGCTGCTACGGAAGTCGGTAAATTGCCCCGGAAACCGAAACTAGGGTCGGGGGAGTCGAAGCAAAGCAGAACGAGACCTCTGTTTCCGAAATCCCCCGTCGCTCGCGGTCGTTCAGCGGGATATTTCGGGCGCGCAGTTCTGCGCGCACGAAAATGGCCACGCCGAGACGACCAAGCGATGCGCGAGTGGGCGGCCCTCTCAGTCCACCCAAACCGTGGTCAGTTCGGTCGGGCGCGATCCGGTGAATCGTTATACGGGGCTGCGTCCCGGAAATCGTTCACCGGTCCTTGCCGCGTATATTGGTTCGTCAGGCGCAAGCGCTGGCGCGCGGCGGAGCGCGCCGGCGCGGCCACGAGGAGAAAGCGACGTTCGAGGAGTCGAGATACGAATTTCGAAATCGAGTTCCGGAACTCGTAATTCATCGTCGGATTTATTACGATGAGCGAACTTCCCACTACCAACAGATGACCGAGGAAACCGTAGGCGAGGGACGTACCATCCTGCTCATCGGTAGCGGACCCATCCAGATCGGACAGGCGGCCGAGTTCGACTACTCCGGCGCGCAGGCCTGCCGCGCGCTACAGGAGGAGGGCGCACGAGTCGTGTTGGTCAACTCCAACCCGGCGACCATCATGACCGACCCGGAGATGGCCGACGAGGTGTACATCGAACCCATCACCACCGAAGCCATCGCCGAGATCATCCGGAAGGAGAACCCCGACGGCGTCATCGCGGGTCTCGGGGGCCAGACCGGCCTGAACGTCACGGCGGAACTCTCCGAGGAGGGCGTCTTGGACGAGTACGACGTCGAAATCATGGGGACGCCGCTGGAGACGATTTACGCGACGGAGGACCGGGACCTCTTCCGCCAGCGCATGGAGGAGTTGAACCAACCCGTCGCTCGCTCGACCACCATCTCGCTCGACGAGGGCGAGGAGGTCGCCGAACTCACCGAGGACGACCTCCGCGATCGCGTCGAGGCCGCGGTCGAGGAGGTCGGCGGCCTGCCCGTCATCGCCCGGACGACCTACACCCTCGGCGGGTCCGGTTCGGGCGTCGTCTCGGAGATGGACGAACTCCTCGTTCGCGTCCGGAAGGGACTGCGCCTCTCGCGCAACAGCGAGGTCCTCATCACCGAGTCCATCTCCGGGTGGGTCGAACTGGAGTACGAGGTCATGCGCGACGCCGGGGATTCGTGCATCATCATCTGCAACATGGAGAACATCGACCCGATGGGCATCCACACCGGCGAATCGACGGTCGTCACGCCCTCGCAGGTCATCCCCGACGACGGCCACCAGGAGATGCGCGACGCGGCCCTCGAAGTGATTCGGGACCTCGGGATTCAGGGCGGCTGTAACATCCAGTTCGCGTGGCGCGACGACGGCACCCCCGGCGGGGAGTACCGCGTCGTGGAGGTCAATCCCCGCGTCTCGCGCTCGTCGGCCCTCGCCTCGAAGGCGACCGGGTACCCCATCGCTCGCGTGACCGCGAAGGTCGCGCTCGGCAAGCGCCTCCACGAAATCGAGAACGAGATTACGGGCCAGACCACCGCGGCGTTCGAGCCAGCAATCGACTACGTGGTCACGAAGGTTCCGCGCTGGCCCAAGGACAAGTTCTCCGACGTGGACTTCGAGTTGGGCACCGCGATGAAATCGACCGGCGAAGCCATGGCCATCGGTCGGACGTTCGAGGAGAGCCTCCTGAAGGCGCTGCGCTCCTCGGAGTACGACCCCGACGTGGACTGGGCCGACGTGGACGACGAGAGCCTCGAAACCGACTTCCTCGAAACGCCCACTCCGGACCGGCCCTACGCGATGTTCGAGGCGTTCGACCGGGGCTACACCGTCGAAGACGTGGTGGACCTGACGGGCATCGAGGAGTGGTACGTCGAGCGCTACGAGAACGTCTCCGATGCGGTCGTCGCGGCCCAGGACGGCGACTTCGAGCGCGCCGCCGAGACCGGCTTCACGAACCAACAGGTCGCCGCGGTCGCCGGCGGCGAGACCGAGGGCGCGGCGGAGGCCGCCCCGCGGAATCCGAGCAGTGGCGCGACCGCGATAGACGAGGTCGAGGCAACCGCACCCGACCGCGACTTCAAACAGGTGGACACCTGCGCCGGCGAGTTCGCGGCCTCGACGCCGTACTACTACTCGTCGCGCAGACCCGGCGCGGGACTCGGCCGCGACGAGGTGCAGGTCGACAGGGACGTCGAGAGCGTGGTCGTGGTCGGCGGCGGCCCGATTCGCATCGGGCAGGGCGTCGAGTTCGACTACTGCTCGGTCCACGCGGTCCGGGCCTTGCGCGAGGCGGGCATCGAGGCCCACGTCGTGAACAACAACCCCGAGACGGTCTCGACCGACTACGACACGAGCGACGGCCTGTTCTTCGAGCCGATTACGGCCGAGGAGGTCGCCGACGTCATCGAGACGACCAACGCCGACGGCGTGATGGTCCAGTTCGGCGGCCAGACTTCGGTGGACATCGGCGACCCCCTCGAAGCCGAAATCGAGCGCAGGGGGTTGGACTGCGAGATTCTGGGCACCTCGGTCGAGGCGATGGACCTCGCGGAGGACCGCGACCGGTTCAACCGCCTGATGGACGACCTCGGAATCGCACAACCGGAGGGCGGTTCGGCGACCAGCGAGGAGGAGGCCCTCGAACTCGCCCACGACATCGGCTACCCGGTCCTGGTCCGCCCGTCCTACGTCCTCGGCGGCCGGGCGATGGACGTGGTCCACGACGACGACGAACTGAAGGAGTACATCGAGGAGGCGGTCCGGGTCTCGCCGGACAAGCCGATTCTCGTGGACGAGTTCCTCGCGAACGCGGTCGAACTGGACGTCGACGCGGTGGCCGACGGTGGGGACGTGCTGATAGGGGGAATCATGGAACACGTCGAATCTGCCGGGGTCCACTCGGGCGACTCGGCCTGCATGATTCCGACTCGGGCGCTCGACGAGGAGACGCTCGGTCGGGTCCGCGAAGTCGTGGAGGACATCGCGGTGGCGCTCGACACCGTCGGCCTGCTGAACGTCCAGTTGGCGGTCCAGGACGGCGAAGTGTACGTCCTCGAAGCCAACCCGCGCTCGTCGCGGACGGTCCCGTTCGTCTCGAAGGCCACGGGTGTCCCCATCGCCAAACTCGCCGCGAAGGTGATGGCGGGCGAGTCGCTGGCGGAGTTGGACGCCGACGAGCAGATTCCCGAGCAGGTCAGCGTCAAGGAGGTCGTCCTGCCCTTCGACCGCCTGCCGGGGAGCGACCCCCGCCTCGGCCCGGAGATGAAGTCCACGGGCGAGGTCATGGGCACCGCCGACACCTTCGGGAAGGCCTACGACAAGGCTCAGGACTCGACCGGGAAGCCGATTCCCGAGGGCGGCACCGCGGTCGTGGACCTCACCGACGACTTCGGGGAGTACTTCAGCACCGAGGAGTTCGCCGACTACTTCGAGGTCGTCACGCCCGACGAGTTCGAGGACGACGGCGAGGAGTGGACCGACCGCGCGGAGCGGGCGGTCCTCGACGGCGACGTCGACCTCATCGTCTCGCGGAACCGCGACCTGCTGGAGACCGCCGTCGAGGAGGAGATAACCTACTTCTCGACCGAGGCGAGCGCCGCGGCCGCGCTGGAGGCGCTCGCGGCGACGGACGAACCGCTCGACGTGGAACCCGTCGGCGACCGGCCGAAGCAGTCCCGCGAGTGGGGCAAGTAGCGCCCGAACGCCCTTTCAAACGACGAGTAGTCCGACCACGCCGCCCGCGAGCAGGGCCGCGAGCGCGTACCACGGTTCGCGACGGATCGTCTGCTGTGCGGCCGGAATCTCTCCGGTGTACTGGATGCCCAGCGCTACGCCGACGAAGGCAGTGGTGAAAGCCACTGCTACCGTCGTCCGGCCGATGCCGTGGGCGTAGCCGACCAGAACGCCGACGACCGCGCCGAGGACGACGGCGTGGACCTCGGTGTAGGTCAGCGGATTGTCCGACTCGAAAACCGGCTTTGCCATGGACGTGTCTAGCCGCCACGCGGTTTAAATTATTTTTCCAGTGTATAAAATTACCGACGGGTCAGGTGCCGACGCCGGGCGTCGCTTCCTGATACCGAAGCAGTTGGTCCGCGCGGTCGGCTTTCGCCAGTAACACTTCCTTGAGCTTCGGCGGGTTCCGGATGCGAGTGTCGTCGAGGAGGTCCTCGGGAAGCGCCAGCGTCCCTTCGGGGACGCCCTCGTCCCCGCGGACTGCGACGTGGTGTTGGTCTACCTTCATCACGAGCGGATTGTCGAGTCGTTCGATACCCTCCCCGGAGGTGTACAACTGTTCGTTGATGCGCCTGTGTTCGTCGCGGCGCATGACCGCGTGTTCTTCGTCGGACGGTTCTACGTAGAGCCGTCCGAGGTAGTAGCCGCTCGAAAACTCCTCGAACATGAGACGTGTTATCGTATGCCACTACAAAGTATTAAACGTTCCGTAAAGTTTTATATAGTAGGGCAATCCCACTACTTAATTAGTTTCGACTGGGTTCCGTCAGCGAACGCCGGAGTAGAGACTCCTCGGAGGCGAACAGCAAATTACTCCATGCCGAAGAAAACGAAAATATCTTTTTGAGAAACGTGTAGTAGTCCGAGACCATCGCGGTCGCCCCGGCCTCACTCGGAGCCGTCGTCGCTCTCCACGCCGATACCGCGTACGTCTTCCTCGCCGTCGACCACCATCGGACAGTCGGCCACGCGGAAGTGGTCCGTGTCGGGCATCGCCAGAATCTCGGTGCCCTCGTGCGTGCAGGCGAGGTCCGGCGGGTCGCCGAAGTACGGACAGCCGTGGCACGTCGCCGTCGGAATCGTGCGCACGTCGCGGTCGTCGGACCAGTCGGTCGCGCCTGTCGCGTCGGCGGCGTCGGGCGAGACCGTCACCGTCGGTCCGTCGTCGCCCTCGGCCAACCGCTCCCAGAGTTGCTCGCCGTCGAGGTCGCCCACCTCGACCGACTCGAAGGCGTCGGTCTCGTCGCGGTCGCGCCGCCGTCGCTCGTCCACCTCCGCGGCCACGTCGGCCAGCGGGCCTTCGCGGGTCCGACTGCCAGCGCGC
The DNA here is from genome assembly GCA_005239435.1 of Halorussus salinisoli. Lineage (GTDB taxonomy): Archaea > Halobacteriota > Halobacteria > Halobacteriales > Haladaptataceae > Halorussus > Halorussus salinisoli. The sequence goes on from SZNP01000001.1 coordinate 874,929, forward strand.
TCGCCGCGCTCGCCCGGGGGTCGCTCGCCGGTTCGCTCCCGAACCTCCTCAGCGAGGTCGCCGAGGGGTTCTTCGGGCTGGTTCCGCCGGTCGCGGACGTCGCGCTGGTTCCGCCCGTCCTGCCGGTCCGGTCCGTCTCGTCCGTCGCGCTCGTCGCTCATACGTCGTCCTCCGCGACGATGTCGTCGAGGGCGTTGCCGCCGTCCCGGCCGTCGGCGTCCATCACGCTCCCGAGGTCCCAGTCGGCGCGCTCGCCTTCCAGCGCGGGCGGGTCGCCGACCACGAGACGGGCAGACCCGAACAGCCCCTGTTTGGGCTCCACGTCGTTGAACGTGCTCGCGCAGTGGGGGCACTTGGGTTCGGCGAGCAGGCCGACGTGGACCGTCTCGGAGCAGTGACTACACTTGGCGCTCTCGACGCCGCGGCGATTGGCGAGATGGGCGAGTTCGTCGGCCGCCGCGCGGGCGGCGTGGCGGGCCGCCAGCGTCTTGGTCTGGTCGCGCAGGTCGGTCGTCACCTCCGCCAGCGTCGTGAGTTTGGCTTCGAGGTCGTCGGTCGTGTCGGTCAGATACTCCAGTACGTCCTCGTAGTTCTCGAAGCCGGTCTCGACTCGCTCGTCCAGTTGCTCGACGGTGTCGGACAGCGCGTCGAGTTCGTCGGCCAGTCGGTCGGCCCGGTCGGCCACCTCCTCGGTCCGGTCGCGGAGGTCGGGGTGGTCGTGGTCGGCCGGTGCCTTTCCGTCGGCCTCGCGCTTGACCTGCACCACTCGCTCGCGCACGTCCTGAATCTTCCCGTCGAAGTCGCTCTCGGCGTCGGCGAGGTCGGCCTCCACTTCGGCCAGTTGGGTCTCGAACTCCTCTCTGGTGGCCGAGAGGCGCTCGCCGAACTCCCGGCGGAGCGCGTCGAACGCCTCGCCGTTCTCGACTCCTTCGGGCGCGTCGCCGTCGCGGAGTCGCGCGAGGAGTTCGTCTCGACTCAGGTCCAACTCCTCGGCTTTCGCGTCGAGCCACCCCTCCAGCGAGTCGTCGGTCGGGTCGGACGCCTCGCTGACATCTTCGCCAGCCATTCGATTTCAGTTCTCACAGGCCCAACTTAATGGTTAGCCTCCGTCGGTCCAAGCTGGTCGTTTGTCGACAGAATTTTCAGGTGTCCGGACCGACCACCGACCGACGACCGCATGCCCGACGACCACGCCACCGACGTAGACGCCGTTCTCTTCGACCTCGACGGGACGCTCGTGGAGTACGAGCGCCCGACCGCACAACTCCTCGACCTCGCCTTCGAGTCGGCCGAAATCGATCCGTTCTTCGACGTGACCGACTACCTCGACCGGTTCGGCGACCACCTCACGCCCGGCGTGACCATCCGGGAAGGCCGGGCGAACTGCTTCGCGGAAATCGCCGACGACTACGGGTACGACCCCGAACGCGGTCGGGCGGTCGCCGAGGCCTTCGCCGCCGAGCGCGACCACTCGCGGGTCGAGCGCCTGTCCGGCGCACGCGAGACCCTCGACGCGCTGGCCGCGGACCACGCGCTCGGGGTCGTGACCAACGGCCCGCCCGAGATGCAGACCACGAAACTGGAGGCCGCGGGACTGGCCGACCGCTTCGAGACGGTGGTGTTCGCGGGCCACGACGCCGCCGCCAAGCCCGACCCCGAACCCTTCGAGGTCGCGCTGGCGGACCTCGGAGCGAAGGCGGACCGCGCGATTCACGTCGGCAACTCGCTCTCGTCGGACGTTGCTGGCGCGCACGCCGCAGGGTTGCGGTCGGTATGGGTCCCGGCCGAGGAGGGCGTCGAACCCGACCCGGAACCGCACCACGCCTTCGAGTCGCTGGAGTCGCTGGCAGGTTCCGGGCGACTGCCGTGGCGCGACTGATTACCGTAAGTCGAGTAGATTCGCAACGACCATCACGACGCCCAGCACCGCGAGCAACAGCGAGAACAGGTCGCCGGACGTGGCGTACTCGTAGCCTCCCCAGACCGCGACCCCGCCGAAGAAGGCGAGTTGCCAGTTCCTGGTGTCGATGGCGTCTCGGAGGACGCCGCCGAGCAGGAGACCCGTGAGGTAGACTGCGAACAGCGAGGAGACGACGCCCTCACCGGTCCGGACCGAGACGGCGAGACCGGCCGCGCTCAGGACGAACAGGAGGCCGGCGAGGAGCGTCGTGGTCAGTTCGAGGGCGCGGTCTCGGTCCACCGGTCAGTCGGACCCGGCGGTGCTGGTCCCGGCGTCGTCGCTGGTCTCGGCGTCGTCGCCCGGATTCACGTCGGTCACGGTACCGACGCCTTTGCTCTGGCCCTCGCGGAAGACGAACCGCTGGCCCTCCTCGACGAGGTAGGGCCGGAACTTGAACCGGACCGTGGTGGTCCCGGAGTCGCCGGGGAGGAGTTGACCTCCGTGAGGGTGGAAGGTCACGGCCTCGCTCACGGTTTCGAGGTGGATGACCGGTTCGTAGCCGTCGCCGATGCGGGTCGGGTGGTTGAGGACCACGACCTCGGCCTCGAACTCCCGAACCGGGTCGGGGTCGGCCTCCTTCGGAAGCAGGACCATCCCGCGCTCCACGTCGGCCTCGCGGACGCCTTTCAGCGCGATGCCGACGATGCGGCCCGCCTTGGCCTTGTCCACGCGATGGTAGTGCATCTCGATGGATCGGACTTGGACCTCGCGGAAGGCCCCGTCCGCCATCGGTCCGAGCAGGAGTTCGTCGCCGGCCTCGACTTCGCCCGACATGATGGTGCCCGAGGCGACCGCACCGACTCCGGTCACCGAGTAAGTACGGTCGATGTACATCCGGAACTCCCCGGAGTCGGCGGTCGTCTTGGGCAGGCGTTCGAGCAGTTCGTCGAGCGTGTCCAGACCCTCCATCGTGACCGCGCTGGTCGTGAGGACCGGCACGACGCTCTCGCCTATCTCCTCGATTGCGGCGTCGATGCCGTGGCGCTCGATGCGCAGCGGCGTCTTCCCCACGTCGCGGAGCAGGCGCTCGACTTCGCGCTCGACCTCCGCGACTCGCTCGTCGTCCACCACGTCGGCCTTCGTGATGGCGACGATGGTCGGAAGTTCCGTGGCGAGCAGGACCCCGAGATGCTCGCGGGTCGTCTTGGTCGGGCCGTCGTCTGCGGCCACTGTCAACAGGCCGTAGTCGAGTTTCTGACCGACCAGTCCTCGAATCGTGGTTCGGAGCCACGGCTCGTGACCCACGGTGTCCACGAACGAGACCAGTCGGTCGGACTCCTCGACGACGCGGGCGCGGTCGGACTTCCGGTGTGGGTTGTCCATCCGGACCGGTCCCTCGCCGTCGAAGCCGTAGACGGCGTACGAGAGGTCGGCCGAGAGGCCGCGCTCGACCTCGTGGGGTTGCACGTCGAGGAAGCCCCGCGTGCCGCCCTCGCCGTCGTCGGGTTGGCCGGTCACGAGCGACCCGACCAGCGTGGACTTGCCGTGGTCGACGTGGCCCGCGGTCCCGACCACGATGTGTTCGCTGTCGGTGTCGAGCATCGCTCCTTCTCGAACCGTCGCCACGCCGACCAGTCCGTCGGCGTCGTCGTCGGTGTCGCGGTTGGTCACGAACAGCTCGTCCTTCTCGGTCGCAGAGCCGTCGGCGTCGATGCCCCACGTCTGTACGTCTTCGATGTGGGCACCCGCCTCCTCGGCGAGCAGGCTCAGTACGTCCATCGACTCCGAGAAGGCCTCGTGACTGATTCCTGCGATGCCGCCGTCGTCGGTCACACCGACGACGTAGGTCGCTTCACCGTCGCCCGATAGCACGCGATGACGGAGCTGGGCCGCGAGACTCTCCATCCGGCCGTCGGCGAGGTGCAGGTCCTTGGTGAGTCGCTCTTTGAACTCGACGTTGCCGCCCTCTCGTTCGCCGCGTTCGAGGGCGCTTTGCAATACGGCCCGGTTAGGGCACATACGACCGGGTTAGGTCGGCGTCATGAAAAGCTTGCCGCCCATTGTCGCGGTAACTCGCCGCAGACGATGATTCGGGAGGTTCGACCTCGGAAACTACCGTTGGGTCACGTTCACCGCGAGATTCGGGTCGTAGTCGAACTCGACGGAGACGGGCGCGTCGGAGGCGTTCTGGTCGTAGACCAGCGTCCCGGTCGTCCCCTCCGGCACCGCGAAGACCGTCCAACCGACGTAGTTCGTGTCCGGCGAGATGGGGAAGTCCACGAAGCCGTCGTGGTCGTTGAGCGGTTGGTGGCTGTAGGTCCGTTCGTCGGTCCGGAGTTCGAATCCTGCTTGCTTCACCGTCACCTCCTCCTCGCCGGTGTTGTCGAGACTCATCCGGACGAGGACGAACTGCTCGCCCCGCGGTGCGTGGTAGGCCCTGCCGTCGCTCTCGTTGGGGTCGATTGTATCGACCACCTTCGCGTTCCAGGTCACGCTGAGGGTGGTCGTGCTGTTGGCGGGCGCGGCCGACTCGGCCGAGATGGGACCGCTCCCCCCGCCGACGAAGGGAAGCGACGGGGTCCAGAGGACGCCCGCGGCCAGCAGGGCGGCGACCACGACGATCGCGAGTACGGGTTTCGTCGGAACCGACCCGTCGGCGTCTCCGAGGACGCCCGAGACCAGCGACGACGCGCGTCCGTCGACCGCCTTCAACGTGTCGAGCGGCGAGTCGCCGTCGTCGCCTTCGGCCGCCGCGTCACCGTCACTGCCGCCACCGCCGCCGTACTGCTCGGCGAGGTCGGTCCACTCCTTGCGCTGGAGTATCCGTGCGATGCCCTCGCCGTCGAGCAGTTCGACGCCGGACCCTTGCGAGACCTTGTCGGCGTGGTCGGAGAACGTCCCCGCTGTGACGATTGCGGCCTCCGCGACGTCGTACTGCTGGCACAGCGAGGCGAACTGCTGGACTTGCTGTCCGCCGACTTCGCCGTCGTCGGCCATGGCCCAGAGAAGACCCTCCTCGCCGGTTTGGGACCGCTGGACCGCGACGATGACGCGGCCGTCGTCGCGCTTGACCTGCGTCTGCCAGCCCTGTCGCTCCCAGAGGGCCGCAACGAACTGCCCGAACTCCGACTGGTCCATTCCCTGCAACATGATTTCACCGCGGGGGAACCGTGTTCGAGTTCATATCCTCAGCCCCCGTATAAAAAACATCGGCCCTATCGCCGTCGGGCGGCCAACAGGGCGGCCGCCAGCACTGCCGCGACTCCCGCGACTCCGTCGAACCCGGGGACGGGGACGAGACCGCTGTTTCCGCCGCTCTCGTCGTCGTCGCCGCTTCCGTTCTTGCTGGCCTGTTGAGTCAGCGGTTTCGCGGTACCGTCCAGGGGTGCCTGCGTCAGGCCCGCCGTGGTCGTCGCCACGGTCGTCGTGGTCGCGGTCGTCGTGGTCGTCTTCGCCGTAGTCGTCTTCGTCGCGGTGGTCTTATTCGGCGTCGTCGTAGTCTGATTCGGCGTGGTGGTGGTCTCCTCCGGCGCGACCATCCCGGCGACGGTCGCCTCCTGATCGGGGAGTCGGAACTCGAACTTCCGACCGGGTTCGAGGTCCGAGAAGTCGAACGTCGTCGCGAAGGTTCGGTCGTCTTCGACCGTCACCGTCTCGGAAAGTAAGATCGGCGGGAGGTCGTCGTCCCGGGCGCTGATATTGATCGTCGTCCCGGGCGTGAACGACGTCGTCCCGTTGATTTCGGTTCTCCCCTCGACCACGACGGCCTCACCGGGGCCGTTTCGGTTCACGTGGAGGCGACGCGGGACGACTCGCATCCTCGTCGAGACGGTCTCCTTCCGGTCGGTGAGTTCACTCTCGGGCGTGACGGTGAAGGTGACGTTGTACGTCGAACCCGGTTCGATGCCGTGTTCACCGGTATCGACGAACGCGTAGAAGCCGTCGCCCGCGCCGTCGCGCACGAATCGCTCGACCTCGTCACCCCAGAACTGGTGGGCGTTCGCGTTCATGCCGCTGTCCGACTGAGTGAACTTCAAGTGGACTCCGTCGTCCCCGGGACCGAGCCGTTCTCTCGTTACCATTCCGGACAGCCCCGTCGCGTTGACGTGGACGACGAACCAGTCCTCGGCCGCGACGGACCCGTTGTTCCACGGCGGTACCGTCGCGTCCGCTATCCCGGCGGGCGAGTCCAGTTCCGAAATTCCCGTCGACCCCGGTGCGATACGGGCGTCCATATCGTTGGTCGCTCGGTCTTCGATGACGAACGCTCCTATCGCCTGTTCTTGGCCGTTGGCGGTGACGTTCATCGGGTACTTAGCGGGCTCGAGCGGCGCGTCTATCCGCTCGGTCTGGAGTTCGAGGTTACTTATCGACCCTTCCGTCGCGCTTACCATCTCGCCGAGTCCGTATCCCTCCCGTCCGGCCTTGAACGTGTTCAGTCGCAGTTTCGTCGTTCCCTTTCCGACGTTCGCCTGTAACCAGAAGTTCTCCTCGGGCGACCCGATGTTCAAGGTTCCCGCTTTCGGAGTCGTGACGGTGATGTTCATCACGTCTCCACGTTCCTCGTAGACCACCGACGGCGTGAACGAACCGTCGGCCGCGGTCCCCGCTCTCGCCAGCGGTGCAGTCGTCACGCCTGCGCCCGGCCCGACGGCCGGAACGACGCTCGCGGCGAGCAGGACTACGACGACTGTGACGACGCGATACTGCGGAGGTCTCGCTGACATGGCGGGGTGAAAGTTAGCGAGGTGTTATGACCCATCCGTAATAAATCCGCTTGGTGACAGTCCGGGCCTGCGGGAAATTTAGGACCGGCGTTGGCGTCGAGGGAGGGACGGCACGCCCTCAGTTCCGTTCCTGGAGTCGCTCGTAGGCTTCCTTCACGCGCTTGAATTCGGACTCGTCGCCGGACTCCCGGTCGGGGTGGACCGTCTTGACCTTCTCGCGGTAGGCCTGCTTGACCTCCTCGGAGTCGGCGTCGGCGTCGAGTCCCAGGACGCGGTAGGCTTCGGCCGCGCTCGGCCCGGAGTCCCCTCCGACCCGTGCGCTGCCCGCGCGCGCTCTCCGACCGCGGCCGCCGCGGGCACCTCGCGCGCCGAACCCGCCGCGGCGCTCGGAGTAGGAGTCGCGCGGTCCCGCGCCGAATCCGCCTCGCTCGGACGCCGTACGCTGGTAACGCCCGGCCCGACCGCTCTCGACTCGCTCGCGGAGGCGACCGCTGGCGTGGTACCAGACGAGGTAGGCGGCCACCGCGAACGGGACGGCGATGGCGAACAGCGCGGGGGTGTAGACGAACGCCAGCACGAATTCGAGCGTGGCGATGCCCGCGAGAACTGCTGCCAGCCCGAACAGGAGCCGGTCTTGCTGCACGCGTGGGTCTTGGTGGCGTGGGATTGTAAGCGTCTCGCTAGGTATTTTGCGACGCGATAGCTGGTCTTTCGTCTCGACGCGTGCTGGCGCGACCCGCGAGGGGTCGCGCCAACCGCGCGAGGGAGGCGGCCGCATCCGCGGCCGCCGAGGCTGGGGAGGTGTGAGGCTGTCGCGGTCCAGTGCCGTGCGGTATGAGTGGCTCAAGGAGTAGCTAGCTTCCTCTCGTTTCTCTTTGCTCTCGTTCTGCCCTCTCCACTCCCTCGTTCTCCAACTCCTCTCTCGCCTCCAATCACCGCACGGTTCCGACATAGCAAGACCCATCCCGGCCCACTTCCAACGCCAACACATGAACGAAAGCGCCGAGGAGACCAAAGTCGAGTGGCGCGAGTGGGGCGAGGACGCCTTCGAGGAGGCCCGGGAGACCGACACGCCGGTCCTGCTCTCGCTGTCGGCGACGTGGTGTTCGTGGTGTCACGAGATGGACCGCGAGGCGTACAGCAACCCCATGGTCGCGGCGAACGTCAACGACTCGTTCGTTCCGGTTCGGGTGGACATCGACCGCCAGCCCCGGGTTCGGGAGCGGTACAACATGGGCGGGTTCCCCTCGACCGTGTTCACCACGCCCGACGGCGACCTGCTCACGGGCGCGACCTACCTCGGCATCGACGGGATGCGGCAGGTCGTCCAGCGCGTCCGGGACCTCTGGACCCACAAGGGCGAGGACGCCGCCCGAATTCCGCGGAGTCTCCGCGAGGACCCGCCCGCCGGAGAGCTTTCGCCCGAAATCGAGCGCCTCGTCGCGGGCCAGTTAGGCGACAAGTTCGACTCCCAGTTCGGCGGGTGGGGCGACAGCGAGAAGTTCCCGCTCCCCCGGACCGTGGAGTTCGCACTGAAGCGCGAGCGCGAGCAGGCCCTGGCGACCCTCCAGGCGGTCAGCCAGAACCTCTACGACGACTACGACGGCGGCTTCTTCCGGTTCGCCGAGGGACGCGACTGGACCGAGGTCCACCACGAGAAACTCGCCTCGACCAACGCCGCGCTCGTGCGGGCGTTCGCCAACTCCTACCTCTACACCGGCGACGAGGAGTACCGCGACCCGGCCGAGCGAACCGTCGAGTATCTGACCACGACGCTCTGGAACGGCGAGGCCTTCGCCGGGAGCCAGGCCCCCGGCGACTCGCCGAGCGTCCCCGACGAGGACGACGCGCCGGAGGACGAAGACGAGACGGCGGAAACGGAGGTGGCCGGGACCGACGACGGCGCAACCGACGACCCCGACTACTACGGACTCGCGCCGAGCGACCGCGAGGCGGCCGACTCGCCCGCGGTGGACCCGACCGCGTTCGCCGACGCGAACGCGATGGCGGCCGACGCCCTGCTGACCTACCACGCCTACACCGACGCCGAGCGCGCACGCACGTATGCCGAGCGCGCACTGGACTACGTACTGTCCGAACTGGTCGAAGACGGCGAGGTCACGCACTTCGATGCGACCGAGGACGGCTCGGATGAGCGAAGTGAGTCCGGCCTGCTCGCCGACCACGCCCACCTGCTGGGCGCGCTCACCACCGCCCGGCAGGTCACGGGCGACGACGAGTATCTCGACACTGCGCGCGAGGTGGCCGACTACGCGCTCGACGAACTGCGGGAGGAGGGCGACGACTCCGGCGCGTTCGTGGACGGACCACGCGAGGGGCCGGGCCTGCTCGACCGCCCGATGCGGCCGCTCGACCACAACGCCGAAATCGCCGACGCGCTGACCGACCTCGCGCTCCTGACCGGCGAGGACCGCTACCGGGAGGCCGCCGAAGGTGCCGTCGCGGCGTTCGCCGACGCGGCCGACCGCTTCGGCGTGCAGGTCGCGTCCTACGCCACCGCCGCGGCCCGACTCTGCCGGGACCCGCTCGTGGTCGAAGTCGCCGACGACGCCGGGTCGGACCTCCACCGCGCAGCCATGCGAATCGCCGACCACGAGAAGGTCGTGATTCCGGCGGTTTCGGGCGACGAGTACGAGCAGGGGGCCGCCTACGTGGTCGTGGACGGCGAGCGTTCGGACCCCGTGACCACGCCCGAGGCACTGAGCGAGCGCGTGGCCGAATCGACGGAGTAGTACGGTCTCTTTTCGAGTATTCGACCACGAAATCCGCCACTTCGACTGCCGAATCGAAGACCTGTTCGACCCGGAACTCGGCGGCGACGGGTCGGCCGACCGCGACCAGTGAGGCGGCCGAGAGACGCGCTTCGGTCGTGACCGTTCTTCAACAACAAACGAGGGGAGAGTTTATAGGGGCCGAGCGTCTGGACTCCTACATGGCGAGTTTACGAGACCTCGGCCTCTCTGAGTACGAGGCGCGAGCGTATCGGGCGCTGTTGGACGCGGGGCCGACAACTGCGAAAGAGTTGTCGCGAGCGAGCGACGTGCCGATGGGTCGCATCTACGACGTGCTGAGCAGTCTGGAGACCCACAACCTCGCGCGGTCCCAGAGCGCGAGTCGGCCCAAGAAGTATGTCGCGGTCGAACCCGAGACCGCGTTGAACCGACTACTGGAGGACAAACTCTCCGACCTCGAAGAGCAGGCCGAACAGTACGAGGGCATCGTGGACGACCTCACCGACGAACTCGACGCGGCCGAACCCGTCGAGGAGGGGTTCTGGACCGCCGCGGTCGGTCGCGAGGAGTCCACCGACCTGCTGGTCGAGCGACTCGACGCGGCCGACGACCGGATAGTGATGGTCGCGGGCGACTCGTCGGCCCAGTTCGACATCGGCGACGTGGGCGACCTCGTGGCCCAACACCTCGAATCGGCGCTCGACCGCGGCGTGGCGGTGTCGCTCCTGATGTCGCCCGACCTCGTGGAGACCCTCCCGCCGAGCGTGGGCGAGCGCTACACCGAGACGTTCGCCGACCACCCCGAGTTCGCGGTTCGGACCGCTGAGGGTCTTCAGGGGACTTTCAACCTCATCGACGACGTGGAGGTCTGCGTCGAGGTTCCCAATCCCCTGAACCCCGGCGAGGCGTTCGCCATGATAGACATGAAAGACCCCGAGTTCGCGGCCGGAGTGCGCGAGAAGTTCGCGCCTCGTTGGGAGTCGGCCGAACCGCTCTCGTTCGGCGACTGAGCCAGTCACACTTCTCGAACTCTCGGTCGGTGGTGCGCAGGTCATCGACGAGGGGGCACCGGGACTCTCCATCGAAAAACTCACTCCTCGCATCCAGGACACGGCCCGCGCTGTGGCTGATTCACGCCGCGTTCACGCTCGGCCGCCGCGACCACGCGGGCGGCACCGTCGTTCTCTCGAAGCCGACGGTCGGCATCGTCGCCGCGCCGGTTCCATCACGCGTTGATTTCGGAAACGACGCGTTTCTCGATTGAATCTCGGTTGATTCGGCTCCAGCGGGCGAAAGACGGCTAGACGAGCGTCCGGTTTCAAATCCTTCGCGTCCGTCGAATCGGTCGGGGTGTGGAACGAATGACCGACTCAGCAGACGACCGAGAATCGAACATCGACCGTCGGACGGTCCTGAAAGGAACTGCGGCCGCGGGTTTCGCGGCTTCCGGACTGGCCGGAACCGCGAGCGCAGACGGCTTCGACGAAATCACGTTCTGCGCGGTTGGCGAGGAGGTCTTCTCCTACGTGGTCAGTGTGACCGGTAAGGTCGAGCGCGGCGGAACGTACGAGAGCGATAGCGGCGACGAGATTCTGGACGAGAACTCCGCCAGAGGTGCCGTCAGCGATGGGCGATGCGATAGCTGGCTGTTCACCGGGGAACCCACCGAACTCAAACTCGACGGGCCGGGCAAGGTGTTCGTCAACGGCGAACTCTTCGAGGACACGACGGAAGACGACGAGAAGCGACTGCCCAACACGATAACCGTCGAGGGAGAGGGTCCGAAGACGGAGTACAAGTTTAGGGTGAGCGGTCGGGTCGAGGCGGCCGACAACGTCGAATCGAGCGACAGGATATCGGACTCGAACACGGTCCGAGGCGTCGTCAACGGCGGGTTCGACGTGTACAGATACTCGGGAGCCATCGCGTTCGACGAACCCGACGGTTCGCTGACGGTGACGCTGGACTTCGACTCGGACTGAGACGCCGTGGCCCTCGACTCGCGGCCGAACGAAGAGCGGAATCGGGACGAAAGCATAAACCGACGCACGTCGTGTCAGTCAGCATGAACCGGGAGCGACGGGCGGTCCTGAGAGGGATGGTCGCCCTGACGGGGGTAGCGGTCGGAAGCGGAGCGGCGGTCGCCGACACGGACGTCGGCGATCGGTCGGTGCGCCAGCAGGTAGACACGTCGCTACCGCCGGGCGTCACGCTGTTCGACCTGAACGACGACGGCGCGTACGCCGCGAGGGTCGAAGCGGCGTCGGCCGAGATGCGGGACGACGACCACCCACGCCCGATTCACGTCACCTCGGGCGGGAACTCGACCGTCGATTACGCGGTGTCGATAGCCGCCCCGAGTACCGAGACGACGGTGGGCGGTCTCGATAACCTCACCTACGACTACTACGAGGGGCCGAACAACGTCAGTTCGGATGGGTCGGATGCGAGCGCACCCGACGCGACGTTCCTGGTGGTCGAGAACGCCGACGGCCGACACGGGATGTACCTCACGTACGACGCGGGCGAGGACGACGACGAACAGTGGGCCACGTTCGACGTGCTCGACAGGATGCAGGGCGACACCGCCGGGACGAGCGGATGGTTCGAGTACACCGAGATAGAGTCGGGGTACGACGGCGAGAACTTCGACGACGTAGTCGGACGGTTCGGCGATGACGCCCGACTCGTCCGGGTCGGGATCGGCCACGGCAACGCGGTCGACCCGGCGACGCTCGACGTGTTCTACGACAACCTCTCGATAGACGGCCGGACGAACAGGTTCCCCGTCTCCGTGACTAAACGGGTGTCGCAGGCGAACCAGTCCTGATTCAACGCGCGCGGCGCGAAGGGACGATTATATTTATTTCCTAAAGAAACAATTTCCTTTCTTAGGATGAAGTACGTCTGTCCCCGGGTTCGCCGCGCTCCGACCGCGACGGTTCGCCGAGGACGCCGAACGGACCTCGCGATGGACGCCGTCCCGTCGGCTTTCCGCCCGACGCGTCGGGGGAATCCGTCGGAGCGACGTTGCGACTTCCGATTCTCGGTCCCCGTCCGGAAAGGAAATAATCATACGATGGGGCTTGTAAAGACCTGCAAGAATGAGGGAGGACTCTGATGCACGTTATCATCATCGGCGCGGGTGAGGTCGGTTCCTCCATCGCGTCGAGTCTCGCGGACACTCACGAGGTCGTCGTCGTGGACATCGACGGCGAGCGGGTGGACGCCCTGACCTACTCCGAGGACGTACTGGCGATTCAAGGCGACGGCACGTCGATATCGACGCTCCGGGAAGCGGGCATCGACGAGGCCGACATGATAATCGCCAGCACCGACGACGACGAGACGAATCTGGTCACCTGTGGCACCGCCAAGACCGTCGACGACCCGTTCACCATCGCGCGGGTCAAGAACGTCGACTACCTCGAAACGTGGCAACACGCCGCCAACCGGACCGCGTTCGGCGTGGACTTCATGGTGTGCACGAACCTGCTGACGGCCCAGGACATCGTACGCGTCATCGGTCTCCCCGCCGCGCGCGACGTGGACCCCTTCGCTGGCGGCATCGTCCAGATGGCCGAGTTCAGGGTCGACGAGGGCAGTCCGGTCGCCGACCAGACCGTCAGCGAGGCCGACCGTTTCGACTCGCTGACGTTCGCGGCCGTCCTCCGGAACGGCGACGTGGAGATACCTCGCGGCGAGACCCGTATCCGGGCCGACGACAAACTGGTCGTCATCGGAAGCCCCGAGAGCGTCCAGGAGTTCGCCCGCGAAATCGCGCCCAGCGAGACGCCCTCCCGCAACGAGGACCTGGTCATCATCGGCGGGAGCGAAATCGGTTACCACATCGCCCGTCTGCTCGAAGACCGGGGGCTCCACCCCCGACTCATCGAGCGGGACCCCGACCGCGCCCGCGAACTCGCCGAGCAGTTGCCCGACACGGTCGTCATGCAGAACGACGCGACCGACGCCGAGTTCCTCGCACGCGAACACGTCGACGAAGCCGACGCCGTGGTCGCCACGCTCGAAAGCGACGAGAAGAACCTGCTGGTATCGGTGCTGGCCAAGCAGTTGGGCGCGCGCCGGACCGTAGCAGTGGTCGAGAGCGGCGAGTACGTCAGCGTCTTCGAGACGGTCGGCGTGGACGTGGGCGTCAACCCCCGCGAAGTCACCGCCGAGGAGATAACCCGGTTCACCCGCGAACTCCACACCGAGAACGTCGCCCTCATCGAGAACGACAAGGCCGAAGTCCTCGAAGTCGAGGTGGACGAAGAGTCGGTTCTGGCGGGCCGACCAATCCGAGAATCCGTCGCCGACCTGCCGGAAGGGTTCGTGGTCGGAGCCATCACTCGCGATGACGAGTTCGTGGTGCCGCGAGGCGACACCGTGATCGAACCGGGCGACCACGTCGTCGTCTTCGTGAGCAGAGACGCGCTGGAAGCCGTGAACGAGAAACTATGACGCGGGACGGGAGATAGCGATGAACCTGCGCGTAGACTGGCGTGCGAGTTGCAGTCTGGTCGGCACCGTCGTCAAGTGGCTGGCGGTAGCGATGGTGTTCCCGCTCGCACTCGCACTCTTCTACGGCGAGGGGGTGACGACGTTCCTCGCGTCGATGGCGCTGGCGGTCGGTATCGGTTGGGGCCTCGAGCAGTTGGACGACGACCCCGACCTCGGCGCGCGCGAGGGGTTCCTGATGGTCGCGCTGACGTGGCTCGCGGTCTCTATCGTCGGCGCGGCCCCCTACGTCATCGCGGGACAGGGGTCGGTCGGTCAACCGGTCAACGCCCTGTTCGAGTCGATGAGCGGGTTCACGACCACGGGAGCGACCGTGATGAAGAACATCGGCTTCGAGGACCACTCCCGGGCGCTGATGATGTGGCGACAGCAGACCCAGTGGCTCGGCGGCATGGGAATCGTCGTCCTCGCGGTCGCCATCCTGCCCGAACTCTCGGTCGGTGGCGCGCAACTCATGGACGCCGAAGCACCCGGTCCGGGCATCCAGAAACTCACGCCGCGAATCGCCGAGACCGCCCGCGCGCTCTGGAAGGCGTATCTGGGCATCACCGCGCTAGAGATGGGACTGCTCTTCGGTCTCCACCTCGCCGGTCTCGCGCCCGAGATGACCCTGTACCAGTCGGTCGCCCACGGCTTCACCACGATGGCGACCGGCGGTTTCTCGCCCGCCGCGCGGAGCATCGAGTTCTTCTCGGCCGCGGTCCAGTGGCTGATAATCCCATTCATGGTGGCCGCGGGGACCAACTTCGCGCTGTTCTGGCACGCATCGAACGGCGAACCCGAGGTGTTCGGAGAAGACACCGAGTTCCGGTTCTACACGGGATTGCTGGGGGTCTTCGCCGGATTGCTCGCCGTCTTGCTATTCACGGGGGGTGGCATGGCCGAGACGCCCTCTATCGGTCCGCTCGCCGGAAACGCAGAGAAGGCACTCCGCCACGCCGTGTTCCAGACCGTCTCTATCGTAACGACCACGGGATACGCCAGCATGGACTTCAACACGTGGGGGACGCCTGCCCAGTACCTGCTGTTCGTGGCGCTGTTTATCGGTGGCTCGGCGGGTTCGACCGGCGGTGCCATCAAAATCGTGCGTTGGCTGGTCATCCTGAAGTCGCTCAAGCGCGAACTGTTCACCACGGTCCACCCCGAAGCGGTCCGGCCGGTCCGACTCGGCGGCCGGTCGCTCGACGAGCGAGCGGTACGGGGTATCTACGCGTTCACCTTGCTCTATCTCGTCCTCTTCCTCGTCAGCGTGATGGTCGTCTACTTGGACGCGGCCCGCGGGGGAACGAACCTCGTCGCGCTCGACGCGATGAGCGCGACCGCGGCGACCCTCGGCAACGTGGGTCCGGGGTTCGGCATCGTCGGGCCGATGAACAGTTACAGACCGTTCCCACCGACGACGAAGCTATTCATGGTGTTCCTGATGTGGGCCGGCCGCCTCGAAATCCTGCCCGTACTCGTCCTGCTGACTCCGGCGTACTGGCAGTCCTGACCCGACTCAGTCCGATTCTTCGCCCTTCCCGAGAAAGTCGGCGACCAGTAACTCGTGGCCGCGGCGCAGGCGTTCGGAGACCGCCTGTCGGGAGATGTCGAGTCGCTCGCCGACTCCTTCGAGGTCCACGCTTCGGGGGACCTCGTAGTAGCCCGACTCGAACGCGGTTTCGAGCGCCCGTTGCTGTTTGTCGGTCACGTCCGCCCGGACCGTCGGCGCGTCGTTCGGTCCGTAGAGTCGCGTAACGGTCGCCTCGTACTCCCGGACGAACTCGTCGTCGAACACGTCGCTCACGTCGTTGCGGTCGGCGAATCGGAGTTGGAGCCTCCAGACTCCCTCGGTGGCGCTCGCGCGCAACACCACGCCGTCGCGGTCGAAGATGGCTTCGATGAACCGACAGATGCCGCCGTCGAACCGGATTTCGTACAGTTCGGCGTCGCCGTCCTCGCCGAGCTTTTCGAATTCGGCGACCGATTGGTCGGTCGCGAGCAGGTCGGAGAGACGGTCGAACTCGACGCTCGTGACCCACACGAACGCCGTGTCTCGGTCGCTCGCCTCGCCGACCGTACGCTCTATTCGGACGGTCGCGTCGGGAGCGCGTTCGAACGTCTCCGCGAGCGCGAACGTCGATGCCGGAATCTCGATCTCGAAGACAGTCGCTACCCCCATGTGTTTCTGAAACCCCGCTCTCTCGTCGCGCGACGACTCGTCGTGACGCCGACTGCCTCTGATACCATCGTATTCACGATTGATAGAAAACCTGTATAAGAACTCGGCCTCGATATTAATGCCGGCTTCAGACCCGCCGCCCTCGCCCGTTGACGACCAGGGTGTTCCGGACCAGCGCGTCGTGGGCGCGCCGCAGGCGCTGGGAGACCGAGTTGGTCGAGATGTCGAGACGGTCGGCGATGTCCTCGACAGTGGCCTCGCGCGGCACCGAGAAGTAGCCCAACTCCGAGGCCAGCACCAGCGTCTCGCGTTGTTCGGGCGTCAGGCCGAACTCGCCGTGCTTGGGTTCGGTGGTCCGGTACTTCCGGTGGAGTTCGAACTCCGACTCGAAGTGGTCGCGGAACGCCGAGAGTCGGTCTTCGTCGGAGAACCGGAGTTTGAGGAACCAGTCGCGGTCGGCGACCGCCTGCTGTACGATGGCGTGTTTGTCTACCATCGCGTCCACGCGGCGTTCGACCGACTCGCTCCATTCGACCATGTAGAGACCCGTGCCGTCGAGTCGGTCGAGCGTCGTCACCTCCGCGACGGTTTCGTCGTCGGCCATCGCGTCCTCGAACGCGTCGAGGTCGCCCTCCGAGGCCCAGAGGAACGGCATCACCCACTCCCTGCTGTGGGTGGCGAGTCGTTCGACCTCGACCTGCATCTCCGGAACCGCGGCGAGTGCGCTCCCCAGCGCGAAATCGTCGGCCGGAACTGAAAACTCCGCGACGAAACTCATGATATCGGGATTGGACCTCCGGACGGAAACCTCGTGTGGCAGGTCGGACGGAGGAGATGTCGAACCGATCACTGTCGCCAAGCCGCCGAGACCGGACAGAACCGCGGACGAACCGGCAGTAATGCTTTGGTCGCGCTCGTCGTATTCGGGGTATGGTCCGTGCCTACGTAACGATAATTACGGGAACGGGAGCGTCGGAGGACGCCGTGACCGCCATCCGCGACCTGTCGGGGGTCACGTCGGCCCACGTCGTCTCGGGAGACTTCGACATCGTGGCCGAAATCGAAGCCGAGACCGTCCGAGACCTCCAGAAGGTCGTTACCGCCGGAATCCACGAGGTGGAGGGCGTCGGAACGACCCGGACGTACATCCAGATGGACTGAGGGGCGACGACTGCGTCGTACAGTCTCGGCAACGTAGAAGGGGCTTTAACGAACGATTTCATTCCTCAAGAAATCAAAATGGTTTTCGAGTGGGCGGTCTAGAATCGGTGACGCAGACTCAGACCGCGGTCACCCACGCTCGGAACGCTTCGGGTTGGTCGTACACCTCGCGGAAGACGCGCTCGACGCACTGGCCGACCCGGTTCGGGTCGGCCAGCGCGGACACCCGGACGTTGACGCCCTCTGTCTCCTCGGGTCGGGTGAGGTCGTCTATCTTGAACGCCGGGAACTCGCCGAGGACGGACTTGAGGGCGTCGAGTTCGGCGTCGGTGCAGTCGAGGTTGAGGAGGCCGTCGCCGAACTGAATCCACGGCGGGGCTTGCTCCGGGTCGTCGGCTTCGTCCGGGTCGCCGGTCTCCGCCGACTCCTCGGTTTCGCCGTCTTCGACTGCCCGTTCGGCTTCGAGCGCGGAGGCGTCGGCGTCGGCCTCGAAGGTGGCGAACGGACTCCCGCGCTCGCGGTGGGCGGTGATGGCCTCCGCGAAGAGTTTCTGGCGCTCCTCGGGCGTCGCGGCGTCGAATCGGGTCATGGTCGTTGGTACGCGGTCGGCCCTGAAAAAGGCCACCTGAACGGCGGGATTTTTGACGGTGCGTCAGCATACCGATGGTATGACGCTCGACCCGGTGCACTTCGACGGCATCGCGGGGTTGGCCGACCACATCGACTACGACGCCGAGGACCAGGACCACCGGGACTCCGCCGAATCCGTCTGGCAGAACTTCCTCGACCCGCTCTACGACGGCGACGGCAGACCGATACTCGAACCGATGGACGACCTGTCGCGCCGTCGGGTCAGCGCCGAGGAAATCGCGCTCGAAGACGAACCGTTCCCGACGACCCACGGTCTCGACGCCGGGACGCTCAATCCCCGGCCGTTCAAGAACGGACTCGTCCTCGACGTAGCCCACGCCGCGATGAGCGCCAACCCGTCGGACCTCGACCTCCACGACTGCCGGACCGTGGTGAAGGCGCTCCACTCGAACGACACGTCGAAGAACTTCGGTACCGAGTGGGAGTCGTACAACGACGGAAGCCAGCGTCGCATCGTCCACACGCACCTCCCGCAGAACCAGTACGAGGAGGACGTGGTTCACGCCCTCGCGCTCTACCTCGCCGAGAGTAGCCACGCGCTCGAACACGCCGACCGAGTCTCGGAGTTCCTCCTGCTCGACGGTCCCATCTACCCTAAGGGCGTCCTGCGGTGGTACTCCCGGAGTTCGGTGCTGACCGACCTGTTCGAGGAGTCCGACCACGTCTCCCGGATTCTCGACAACTACGTCGAACTGGTCGAGACGTTCGCCGACCGCGGCGTCCCGTTCGCCGGGTTCGTCAAGAACGTCTCGGCGAAGTCGGTGGTCCGGACGCTCAAGCGCGAGACCGACTTCGGACCGGTGCCGTGGGCCCACGACGCGGGCCTGTTCGCCCAAATCCTCGAACGCCGCGAGCTGGTGGACGGCGAGTTCGAGCGCCTGACCGACGACCTGACGCTCACGAACTGGTTCGAATCCCGTGCGGGGCTCGACGGCTTCTTCGACGACGAGGACAACCCGCACCTCGACCGGCGTCTCGACTCCGACCAGTACAAAGTCACGTTCTGCGTGGTGTACGACCCGCGCCGGGACCTCGTGTTCAAAGTCGAGGCTCCGAAGGCGTTCACCGACGACCCCGAGACCCGCGACCGAATCGAGCGACAGGTGCTTCAGGAGGTCGCGCTCCAGCGCGGGCCGCCACAGGCCATCTCGAAGGCCGACGGCCTCGCGGCCATCGACCGCGGGAGCGTCGATTCGCTCGTCAAATCGTTCGAGCGGTCGCTCGACACGGAACTCGACGAGAACTACAACGCGGTCCGGTGGGGCCGGGACTACTAAAGACGACGTTTTTCTTCGCCGGGTGCCCTGCTGGCACCATTCCCGAAAAACGTCGACGAAAGAAGCCGACGGTGAGGCCGAAGGCCGAGCAGTCGGTGAAACGCCTCACTTCGCTCGGCGTACGAGTCGGGTCGCCGGATCTCCAGAACAGAACTTACTGGGGTTCGGCCGTCTCGGCTTCCTGCTTCTCGACAGCGATTTCCACGTCGTCGGCTTCGATGCCGATGCGGGCGAACTGGGTCCTGATGTGTTCGCGGGCGGCCTCGGTGGCCTGCTCGCGGGTGTCGAAGCCGCGGGGCATCGGCGACTCGAAGGCGACGTTGACCTCCTCGCCGTCGACCTTCTGGACCGTCCCGCCGCTCTCGACCTGATAGAACTCGTCGCAGACCCACACGTAGGGAGCGTCCTCGTCGGGCGCACCCTTGAACCGCGGCGCGCGCTCGCCTCGCTCGTACAGCGTGCCCGTCAGGGTGGTGCCCCCTGCTTCGCCACGGATGAGTAGCATGAACAGATGTAGGACGCGGGCAGGTAAAAGGGGTGCGACCGGCCAGAGGGAAACCTGTTTGTCCCATGCGCTCATTCCCGGGAACGATGACCGACCTCGGCGACTTCAGCAGGTCCGACGGGGCCGACGACTCGGACGCTCCCGAGTCAGAGACCTCCGAGACCGACGACTTCGAGACGGACACCTCCGACTTCGACGCGGACGACGCTCCCACCGACCTCGACGGCGTGGGCGACTTCGACACCGGAACGTCGAGTTCCGGGACTCGGGACGACGACCGCTTCGACTCGATGGCGACCGATCCCGCGGGAAGCGACCGGGGCATCGGCACGCTCTCGGCGGCCGAGGGCCTCCGAATCGGCGAGGACGAGGACGAGACCCACCTGCAGGCGTACGTGACCGCCGACAACCGCGAGGACGTGCGGGTCGGCAAGTACTTGCTCGTGGGCTACCCCGACGGCGAGAAACTCTTCTGTCGAGTCTGCGCGCTGGAGTACCGCCAAGAGTACCGGGTGGACGACGCGACCGAAATCCACTCCAAGCGCGCGATGCGCCGCGAGGACATCGAGGAGACCGACTACAAACTGATGGCGGACCTCGAACCCGTCGCGGTGCTGTACGAGGACGGCGGGGAGTTGAAGCGCCGGATGACCGACCGAGTGCCCAAGCCCAAGTCGGTCGTCCGCGAGGCCGACGACAAGCCCGAAATCAAGACCGGTCTCAAGATGCCCGAGGACGGCGTGTTCCTCGGCCACCTCTCGGTCGGCGGCGAGAAGGTCCGGACCGCGGCCGAACCCCCGACCATCGACTACCGTCTCAAGGACGACTACGAGGACGGCGACCCCCTCGTGTTCCGACACACGCTCGTCGCCGGTGGCACGGGGTCGGGCAAGACCCACGGCGCGAAGAACGTGCTCCGGCAGTTCCTCTCGGAGGAGCGCCGGTACGAGATGGAGGACGGCGCTGACCGGCGGGCCGCGGTGGTCCAGTTCGACCCGCAGGACGAGTACGCCCAGATGCACGACGACAACCCCGACGTGACCCGCGAGGACGAGCGTCGGTGGGAGTCCGAGGGCGTCGCTCACGGCGGCCACGACGACACCGTGGCGTTCGTGCCGAAGGTCGGCGACGGACGCTACGCCGCGGACCACCACCGGGCCGAACAGGTCGAGTTCACGATTCCGTTCTCGATGGTCAAGCGTCGCCCGTGGCTGGTCGCGGGCGCGAGCCTCAACGACAACCAGTACAACGCGCTTCGCCTCCTACTCGACCGCTTCTTCGAGCAGTACGGCGACGCGGGCACCTACGAGGAGTTCGTGAACTACGTCGACGACCCCGCGCTCCGCGAGGAACTCGACGAGAGCGGCCGGGTCCACGAGGCGACCTACGACGCGGTGAAGCGCCGGGCCATCAGTTCGGCGTTCTACAGCGTGTTCGACCAAGACGCTCGGCCCATCACCGACCAGATACGGTCGTTCGTCAAGCCCGGCCAGTTGAGCGTCGTGCCGACCTACCACCTCAACGACTCGCGGGCGACCGAGGTGGTCGTGCTGGCGCTCGCCAGTCTGCTCGTGGACGAGAAACTGTCGAACGACCCTACGCACGACCGCATCAAGGAGACGCCACTCGTGGTCGGGATGGACGAGGCCCACAACTTCCTGACCGACGCCGACAGCGTGCAGGCCCGGAAGGTCATCGGGAAGTTCACCGAGGCCGCCAAGCAGGGCCGCAAGGAGCGCCTCGGTCTGTTCCTCATCACCCAGGACCCTCAGGACATCGCCGAACCCGTCTTCAAGCAGATCAACACGACCGTCGTCCTAAATCTGGGCGACGAGGACGCCATCAAGAGCGTCAACATCCCCGCGAAACTGGAGGGGAAGGTCCCCTACATGGAGAAGGGCCAGATGGTGGTCTACTCGCCCGACAACTCCGAACCGGTCGAAATCATCGGTCTCTCGAAGTGCGTGACGAAGCACGGGCGGGAGTAGACCGGAGTAGACTCGGAGAACCCGAACGTCGCGCGGTTCGCTGGCGCGGAGTCGGAGTTCTCACATCGCGGGAACTGCCTGAAACCTTAACCGACTACTCGACGTCTCTTCGAACATGACCAAGCAGATTATCGTCCCCATCGACGGGTCACCGCAGTCAGACGACGCGCTCGATTACGCCCTCGAAGAGTTCGCCGGCCACGACATCACCGTCCTCCACGTCATCGACCCCATCGACGCGGGTTACAGCGCGCCGGTCGGCATGCCCGGCGGGTCCGAGGAGTGGTACGAGAACGCCCAGAAGGAGAGCGAGGCTCTGTTCGAGGAGGCCCAAGAGGTCGCCGACGAGTACGGCGTCACCCTCGACACCGCCACGGAACTGGGCCGACCCGCCCGAACCATCGTGGGGTACGCCGACGACGAGGGGTTCGACCAGATCGTGATGGGAAGCCACGGGCGCTCGGGCGTCTCGCGCATCCTGCTCGGGAGCGTCGCCGAGACGGTCGTTCGGCGCGCGACGATGCCGGTTACGGTGGTGCGCTAACCTCCCGAGTTACTGCATCAAAATATGTTCGCCTGCCGGTAGACGCTGATTCCCTCGTTCGTGATGGAGTAGGGCTTGATTTCCCGGGAGTGGTTCGCGTCCCGAATCTTCTGAATCTCGACCGCGAGTCGGGTCTCCCGGAAGTCGTCGGTACTCCGGATGTAGCGCAGGATAAACACCGCGTCGACGAGGTACTCGATGATGCCGTGCCGGGAGGCGTAGGCGTTGTCCTCGCTGGCCTCGCTGGTGAGCATGGTCGTCACCCCGGCCTCCTTCAGGCTCTTGGTGAAGTCGTAGACTTCGTTCCGGCGGGTGGACTGCTCGTCGTACATCATCTCCAGTAGCGACACCGAGTCCAGCACGAGGCGGGTCGCGCCGAACTGCTCGACCAGTCGGGGCAGGTCGTTGCGGATGGAGGTGAGGCTGTTCGCCATCTCGATGGGGTCCAGGTCGATGACGGCGAGTTGGCCCTCCTCCTCGTACTCGTCGAAGGCCCACCCTTTCTCGGTCGCGGTGTTGACGATGCGGTCGTGGCTCTCTTCGAGGGTGATGAACACCGCGTTCTCGCCCGCTTCGAGGGCCTCGTGGAGGAACTGGAGACCGAAGGTGGTCTTGCCCGTCCCGGCCGACCCGATGGTCGTGACGAGCGAGCGCTCGGGCACGCCTCCCTGAATCATGCTGTCGAGACCCTCGATGCCGATGTCGATGCGCGGAATCGACGACTCGAACTCCTCGTCGTCGAACTCCTCGCTCTCGAACGGTTCGCCGTCGCCGAAGCCACCACCGAACCCCTCGTCGGTGTCCATTCCGAAGTCGCCGCCTCCGCCCGCGCCGAAGTCGCCACCCGCGTCGCCACCGCTGGCGGGACCGCCGCCACCTGCTGGCTCGGGCCCACCGCCGGGTGCGCTATCGAAGGCGCTGGCGAAGTCCTCGTCGAAGAGTTCGTCGTCCTCGGCGACCTCGTCGTCATCGTAGGGGTCGGCGTCGGCGAACCCCCCGCTCGGCGAATCGTCTGCCGGTGGTTCGTCCGTCGCCGGAGTGTCCGCCGGCGGGTCGTTCGCCGGCGAGTCACCGAACCCGCCCGGACCGTCGGCCGGTTCGGTTTCGGGGAGTTCGGCGTCGGTCGCTCCGGTCTCTCCGGGTTCCGTACCGTCGGCTTTCGAGTCCGTAGCCTCGGTCTCGACCGTCGCAGACTCCTCGTCTGCCGAGCCGTCGTCGCCTTCGTCTTCGCGGAGTGCGCGCTCGAACCAGTCGTCGTCCTCGGTCACGGGGGCCACCTCCTCGTCGGTCGAGCGCGATGCATGTCGGGCACCTCGGACCGACCGCATTTCAATGTTTCTCGCGTCGGCGGGATTCGTCTCCGTGGACTTCGCGTCGGCGGGCCTGCGTCGGCGGACTTTTGACGGGCGGGCGAGAAGGGTCAACGATGAGAGTCGGCATCGTCGCCCAGAAGGGGAACTCCCGCGCCGCCTTTCTGGCCGAACGGATACGCGAAACGCTGCCCGACGAGGTCACGGTTCGACTGGACGACGCGACCGCCGAGCGGTTGGACGGCGACGGCCACCCGGTCGAGGAGATGAACGAGTGCGACCTCGTGGTCTCTATCGGTGGCGACGGCACCTTCCTGTTCGCGGCCCGCGGCGCAGGTCCGACACCGATTCTTGGCGTCAACCTCGGCGAAGTCGGATTCCTGAACGGGGTCGCGCCCGACGACGCGGTCGAGACGGTCGAGGCGGTCGTCGCGGGGTATCGAGAGACCGATACGATTCCGGCGCGCGAGGTACCCCGGCTTCGGGCCGAGGGCGACGGCGACTGGTCGGTCCACCCCGCACTGAACGAAATCGTCGTCCAGGGGCCACAGCGAGGCCACGGCGAGGGACTCGACTACGAGGTTCGGGTGGACGGCCGCCTGTTCACCGGCGGGCACGGCGACGGCGTGCTGGTCTCGACGCCGACCGGAAGCACCGCGTACAACCTGAGCGAGGGCGGCCCCCTCGTCCACCCGGAGACCGACGCGCTCGTCGTCACGGAGATGTGTGCCGCCGAGTCGATGCCGTCACTCGTGACTTCGAGCGACAGCGAGGTCGAGATTCGGGCGACGGGGGCCGAGTTCGGCTACGTGAGTTCCGACAGCACGCGCGAGCGATTCGAGATGCCCGAATCGGTGACGGTCCGGCCGGACCCGGAGCCGACTCGGATTGCAGAGCCGTCGAGCGACTTCTTCCAGGCGCTCGGGAAACTCGATTGAGCCTTTCCGGAAGGGAAAGTCCTAATCCCACGGATTCGCTACCCTCCGATAATGGAAGAGCAACTGCCGGACGTACAAGCCTCCGAACCGGACGTGACCGTGGGGCTGAACCGCGTCGGCGTGACCGGCGTCAAGAAGTTAGTCGAACTCGCCCGCCCGGAGAAGCGCCCTATCGTGTTGACCGCGGAGTTCGAGGTGTTGGTGGACCTGCCGAGTTGGCGCAAGGGCGCGGACATGAGTCGGAACATGGAGGTCATCGACGAGATTCTGGAGGACGCGGTGAGCGAACCCACCTACCGCGTCGAGGACGTGTGTGGCGACGCCGCCGAGCGCCTGCTCGACAAACACGACTACACCTCGAAGGCCGAGGTCCGGATGGAAGCCGAGTACATGATCAAAGACCGGACGCCCGAGAGCGACCGCCCGACGCAGGCCACCGCCGACATCATCGCCAGCGCGACCGCGACCGACGAAGGGACCCGCGAGGAGATCGGTGCCCGAGTCACGGGCATGACGGTCTGTCCCTGCTCGCAGGGCATGATGGGCCAGACCGCGCGCGAGAAACTGGAGGACCTCGGCGTCGGCGAGGAGGAGGTCCGGGAGTTCCTCCAGGAGGTCCCGCAGGCGGGCCACTCCCAGCGCGGCCACGCGACCCTCACGGTCGAGAGCGACGGCGCGCCCGAGGCGAACCTCAACGACATCATCGAAATCGCGCGCGACTCGATGAGCGCCCGCATCTACAACCTCGCCAAGCGACCGGACGAGGACCACATGACCTTCGAGGCCCACGCGAACGCGAAGTTCGTGGAAGACTGCGTGCGCGACATGGCCGAGGGCGTCGTCTCGGAGTTCACCGACCTGCCCGACCACGCCGTGGTGACGATGAAGCAGAGCAACGACGAGTCCATCCACCAGCACAACGCCCACGCCGAGCGAGTCGCCGAGATGGAGATGCTCCGCGAGGAACTCGCCGACGACTGATATCGGACGAGCAGTCACTCGTCGATTCTCGTCTCTCCGTGCGGACGGACCCGGTTTGGCGCTTCAATCGATGCCTTCGCGACCGACAGTAACTACATAACTATATAATAAAATACATTAGTCGAATATCGATGCAGTTGACCGGGTTCGACCTCGCGGACTACGAACGACTCCTCGACGTGGCGCTGGCCAACGGCTGGCAGTTCGTCACCGTCGAGGAGTACCTTCGAGACGACGACCTCGAAGAGCCGTTCGTCGTTCTGAGGCACGACGTTGATCGGAAAGTAGGGAGCGCCGTGGCGATGGCGAACGCCGAGGCCGACCGAGACGTCCAGTCGACGTACTACTTCCGGACCAGTAAGTTCGATTCGGAGACGGCGCGTGCGATGAGCGAGCAGGGCCACGAGATCGGCTATCACTACGAGGATCTCGCCAAGACCCACGGCGACGTCGCCGCCGCTTACGACCGCTTCGAGAGGAACCTCGAACGATTCCGCAAACACGTCGACGTGACGACCGCGTGCGCTCACGGGAGTCCGCTGTCACCCCACAACAACACCGACATGTGGAGCGACGACCCGAACTTCGACGAGTACGACCTCCTCGGCGAGGCCTACCTCTCGATAAACTTCGACAACGACCGGCCGGCGGGACTCTACTACCTCTCGGACACCAGTCGGGACTGGAACCTCGACCTCCCGGGGTTCGGTCTCATCCGGAATACTGACGACGTGGTGGACGCGCTCCGCGCTCGCGCACGCTCGCGGCTCTACATGCTCGCGCACCCGTGCCGGTGGTCGAAGTCGCGCGTCGAGTTCCTGGAACGGTCGGGGTGGGACGTCACGACCGAGACCGTGAAGTCGCTCGTCGAGCGAGCGCATCGCATCCAGCGCGCGTAGCTTCCGGCGTCAGTTCGTAGCCACGGAGCAGTATCTCCGGTTCGTAATTGGAGTGAGTAGTTCCGCCTCCCGGCAGCCTCGTCGCCGACGGAGTTCGGACGGCGATTTCGGGTCGAGAGACCTCCAGACGACCTCGGCGCTGCCACCGTCGATTTCCGTAGCGGCGAGTGCCGGAGGAGAGACAGCGAGGTCGAAATCGTGCGGCTCGGAACTTTACTCCTCGTCGGCGTCGTCGAGTTGCGAGAGCGCGTACGCCGCCAGACTGCCCAACGCCCCGAGCGACGCGACCCACCCGAAACCGGGGACGGGAACGTCGGGGGAGTCGTCCGCCCGAGTGGTCGCCGTCGTGGTGAGCGCTTCGGTCGGGGTCGAGGTCTCGGCCGAAGTCATCGTTTCGGTCATCGGCGTCTCCGTCTCCATCGCTATTTCGGTCGTGGTCGGCGTTCGCGTCGTCGTAGTCGTCGTTTCGGTCGTCGTGGTCGTCGTCGTGGTCGAAGTGGTGTCCTCGTCCACCGACTCGCCGCCCGCGTAGTCGAAATCGTTTCCGCCACCTACACCGCCGCCACCGCCGCCACCACCACCGCCACCGCCACCACCGCCGCCGTCGCTTCGCTCCGTCGTTTCGGTAGTCGTAGTCGTCGTTTCGGTAGTCGTAGTCGTCGTTTCGGTAGTCGTAGTGGTCGGGTCGTCCGTAGCTGTCGTGGTGGTTGGCGTTTCTGTGGTCGTAGTGGTCGTCTCGGATGGGGTTGTCGTGGTGGTCGGGTCGGCTGTAGTTGTCGTGGTAGTCGTCTCGGATGGAGTGGTCGTAGTCGGGTCTTCGGTGGTCGTTGTCGTCGTTGCGGTAGTCGCCGTAGTGGTGGTCGGCGTTCCCGTGGTCGTGTCCGTCGTCTCCGTCGTCCGGGTGGTCGTCTGCGTGCCCGTGTATCCGAGTTCGTCGAGGGCGTGCTGGAGGGTCACGATTTCGACGTTCCGCTCTTTCGCCATCTGGATGGTCTCGCGGATGCGCTCGGGCGGGAGTTTGTCCTCTCCGTGGCGGTTCCACCAGCTGTGGCCGCCGAAGATGCCCAGCACGTCCTCGTCGCGTACTCTGTCGAGGAAGGTGCCGATCTCGTCGTACGTCATCTGTCCCTCGCGGAAGTAGCGCCGCGAGAGGTGCGGGAGATTGAGGTTATCCACGGGATTCAGCCCCGGGTCGCCGTTCACGTCGTCCGAGTTGTCGGCACCGGCGTTCGGAACCGCGGTGTAGTACTCCGGAACGAGCTCCTGGGTTCGCCCGCCGAACCCGCCGTACGGCATTACGACGTTGGTGACGTCGAGGCCGTACTCCTCCAAGGTCGACTGGGACTGCCCGAGCGCGTGACGGATGAGGTCGTCGGAGTACCGCTCGACCGTCTCCGAGGCGCTGAACGACTGCCCCACGGGCTCTTGGAGCGTGAGGTACTCTTCTCCGCCGTCCTCGCTCCCTTGGCCCGAGACGGTGACTATCTCCCACGTACTCCCGTCGGTGATTCGGATCGTGTCGCCGGCGATCTTGCCGTGGTTGTTCCCGGTGACGTAGATCCGGCTATCGCCCGCTGCGACGTCGCGAGTCACGGAGATGGTCGCCAGCGCCCGGTGTTGGACGGTGTGGGACATAATCTCCCAGCCCGCATCGCCGAGTTCACGGAGTTGGGACTCCGAGAGCGCGCCGCTGTCTCCGAGTCGCGAGGAGACGACCGCCGAACAGGCGGGGACCCCTTCGGGCTCGTGGGCCTCCTGATACGTCTGGGTGTAGTCCTCGACCACGCCGTCGTCGTAGGTGAACACCAGCATTCCGGCCGCGCTCTCCTGAGCGACGGAGCCGAAGACGAGACCGCTGGTCGTCGCTCCGACGGCACCGACCGCGGCCGCCTTCAGGAACGTCCGTCGGTTCTGAGACGTGGAGTCGCTCATCTATCCGTAGGTGCGAGCGACCGGGTGACCGTTTGCGAGACGCCTCGTGCTGAGAACCTTCTCCGTGTGTACTCTGCGTTCGGATTCATGGGGACCACTGTTGCGGAACTTGGGTACGGGTATCGCTACCATTGTTATGCGGACCCGAACGCGTCTACAGAGAGGGTCTGTAGCGACGCGGCTTCCGAGATGGCAGTGCCTGACTGCCCGCACACTCATGCCCCTCGAAGCCCTATCGAAACCGAGTAAAACCCCATGAGTGTCACAGGCCTCTGTCAGATCTGCGAGCAGAACGAAGCCGAACACTCCTGTTCCAACTGCGGGACGCTCGCGTGCGAGGAGCACTGGGACGAGGCGCTCGGTCTCTGCGCGCAGTGCGCCGCCACCGTCGAACGCGGCGAAGGCGGCGACGGGACCGTCCGGCCCGACGACCTCGACGACGACGAAGTGATGCGGTTCTGAGGGCGATTCGGGTCTGACGCCGGAAACCGCCTCGTCGCTCACCGATGCCGGTTCAGTTGGCGCTTGAGTCGCCGGGCCGACTCGCGGGCCGCCGCGGCGTAGTCGTCCTGCCCGCGGCGGCGGCCGCGGCCCGCGGTCTCGCCAGCGTAGAGGACCTCTCGGGACGTCTCGACAAGTCCGACGGCTTCGCCCGCGCCACGATGCGGAGCGACTCCCTCACCGCCCTCCGAGACGGCGTGCGCGGCCACCTCGGGGTCGTTTCTCGCGCCGCCGACCACGAGAAACGGGAGGCCCGGCGCGCGCTCTCGGAGCGATTCGACCGCCTCGCTCGGCCCGCCGACGAGGAGGCCCACGTCGGCCGCGGCGTCGTCGGCCCACGACGCCGCGAGGTCGGCCACGCCGTGAGCCAGTGTCGCTCGTTCCTCGTCGTCGCCTCGGGTGGTTTCCTCCTCTCCGTCGCCCTCCTCGGTAGGTTCCGCTTCGCGTTCCTCGCCAGCGAGGTCTCGGTCCTGAAGGTCCGTCGCGCCCGCGTTCGGCGTCCGGCAGGTCACGAAGACGCCGAGACCCTCGGACCGACCGGAGTCGCCGTCGAGAAGCGGCGCGAGGGCGTCCCGGCCGAGATACGGCGAGACCGTCACGGCGTCCACGCTGTCGAGCAACTCGGCGTCCGGGTTCGGCACGTCGCTGTACTTCGCGTCGAGGACGACCGGGACGCCGCGACCGTGAGCGAGCGCGACGGTCTCGGCCATCGCGGTCCACCCCTCGGCGTCGGCGTAGAACGCGGGCGTCACCGCGTACGCCGCCGCGTGGTCGTGGGTCGCGTCGATGATCCGACGGTTGAACGCCCGTCGCGGGTAGTCGTACTCCCGGCAGTCGTCGGGCAGACGGGCGAGGTCGGGGTTCAACCCTATCGAGAGCATCCCGTCGGTCGCCCGGATTCGCTCGCGGAGGCGGTCGAAGAACGCCATACCCGAGGTTGCGATGGCGCGGTCAAGGCTCTTGTCTTCGGACGTTCGAGCAATATATATGAATGTTTGAAGCACCACATTATGTGTATAAGAATCAAATGCATTCACTTCCGTCTCGTTTGGGTTGTGAGTCGTGGCTTGCCTGCGGTGCTTGGAGAGCGGACTCGTGGACGAACGCAGCAGGGGAGCTAGCTACTCCGCGAGTCACGGAAGACTGCACAGCACGGCCCCGCACCGCAACTGCACCGCGACAGCCTCACGCCTCCCCTCCCGTTCACTCCCTTCAGTCGTTTGTCCCTCACGCGCATGTGTGCGACCTCGAACAGCGAGTTCGCTCCAGCGCGCGCCGGGGTGGAAAAGTCAGAGCCCCGACGGAGTGGAATCGTGTTCGGTCGCTGCCGTAGGTCTCAAGAGGGCGTTGGACCAAGAGAGTCGCGTGACCATCTCTGCCGTCGTGTTCGACTTCGACTACACGCTGGCCGTGCCCGAGCGTTCGCGCGAAGCGGTGCTGGCCGAGAGTACCGAGGCGGTCGGCGCGCCCGACCTGTCGCGCGAGGCGTACCTCGAAGCCCACGCCGAGCATCTCGACAGCGAGAGTCGGACGCCCATCTTCGCGGAGTTGCTCCCCGAGGAGAGCGATACCGATCCCGAGGCGCTCGCCGCCGTCTACCGCGAGAACGTCGCCGAGTCGCTTCGCCCCGTCGAGGGCACGCCCGGCCTGCTGGCTGACCTCAGCCGGGAGTACGCGCTCGGACTGCTCACCAACGGTCCGTCGGAGGCCCAACAGAGCAAACTCGACCAGTTCGACTGGGTGGACTGCTTCGACGCCATCGCGATTACGGGCGACCTCGACGCCGGGAAACCCGACGAGCGCGCCTTCGAGGCGGTTCTCGCCGACCTCGGCGTCACGCCCGGCGAGGCCGTCTACGTCGGCGACGACCCCGAGGCCGACGTGGAGGGCGCGCGGGACGCCGGACTGTACGTCGTGCAGGTCGTCTTCGAGGGCGGACCCGACCCCCATCCGGACGCCGACGCCTACGTCGAGCGCGACTCGCTCGCGACCGACTTGCCGGGCGTCCTCGCCGAGCTATAGCACCGCGACGAGCACGTCGGTCGCTCGCTTGACCTCTGCGCCGTCCTCCACGAAGACGAGCGTCCGCGGGGGCTGGACCGACTTCGGTCGGACGCGCAGGTCCGCCGATTCCGCGACTTCGGCCGCGGCGTCGGCCTCGGCGCGGAACTCGACGCGGACCCGGTCGTCGTGGACGTAGACCTCCGCGAGAATCTCGGCGTTCTCCCCGGGGTCGTCCTCCCCGAGTTGGCGTGCGATTTCGTAGGCCAGTTCCCCGTCGGCCGACCCCTCCACGTCGGCGTCGGCGTTGACGACTTCGAGGGCGTCGAGTCCGGAGTCCTCCCGGCTCGACACCTCCGAGGAGAGCAGTTGGGCGATGCGCTTGCCGTCGGTGGTTCGGTCCTCGACCATACTCCAAAATCGACGCGGGACCGAATCAGCCTTCGGCTTTGGGTTTCTCGGAGTCAGTCCTCGGCTTTCAACTCCGCGCGGGCCTCGGCGGCCTCGCTACTGGCGTCCACGCCGCGTCGCCGGGCGTACACGACTGCCGCGGCCTCGATGGTCACGCCGAGGTGACTCTGGAGTTCGTTGATTTCGGCCACCGCGGTCTGCTTGTCGGTCCCGGCGGCGACCACCTTGTCGAGTAGTTTCTCGAACGTCGATTGCTCCTGGAGGATGGACTCGTCGGGCACGAACTCGTCGGGGACCTCTACGTCGCTAAGTTCGAACTCCGCGACCACCTCGCCGTCGCGTTGGGCGAGCAGGCCCTGTCCGGCCGCCACGTCGATGAGACGCTCGGCTTGGTCGGGCGAGAACCAGTCGCGGTCCAGCGACAGCGCGACGACGAACTCGCTCTCGGGCATCGACTCGCGTCCCTTCTGCTGGAACGGAGCGGCGACTGCACTTCGGAGACTCATCGGTCTGAAGGGTGTGGTTTTGGCGCGTAAAGGTGGCGGTTCTAGGTTGGAGACGGTCCGTCATTTATTCGTGATATCTCGGGAGCGTAGGTGCGAACTCGTTTTAGAAAGCCCTCGCGCGCTCGCGGTCGCTCAGCGGGATATTCAGCGCGCGCAGAACTGCGCGCGCTGAATAGTGGCCTGTCTGAGACGACCACGGGCCTGCGGCCGCGAGCGCGCGACCCCTTTATCCCACCCGCGGTGGTTTGGTCAGTTAGCGCATTTCGGTGGGTTGGTCGGGCGAGCGTTACTGGTGATTGGTCGGCCGGGCGCGAAACGCGGGCTGACGGAGTACCGCGAAAGCTTGGGGTTTAACCTCTCGTCACCGCAACGGGGGCATATGCAGACCCACATCGTCCCGGTCGGCTTCGACTACGACCGGCTTATCGCGCCGCTCGTGCGCGACCAGTTGGACGTGGACCGCGTCATCCTGCTGGAGGGCGCGGTCGGGAGCGAGGCCAACGTCGAGTACTCTCAGAACCTCTCTCAGAAACTGGAACAGGACTTCCAGAACCTGCTCGGGGCGACCACCGAGCGCGTAGTCGTCGCCGACGTGTACGACTACGACGCCGCCTTCGAGCAGGCCTACGACCTCATCAACGCCGAGTTGGACGAGGGCCGCGAGGTCTGGGTCAACATCTCCGCGATGCCCCGGACCGTCAGTTTCGCCTTCGCCACGGCGGCCCACTCGGTGATGGTCGAGCGCGAGGAGGACCGCGAGAAGATTCACACCTACTACACCGCCCCGGAGAAGTACCTCGAAACCGAACTCGCCGAGGAACTCCGGCGGCAGGCCGACCTGCTCGAAGACCTCTCCGGGGAGACCGAAACCCCCGACGAAGTCGCGGACGACCGCATCGAAGGGCGCCTCGACAGCGCCCGGGAACTCCTCTCGGAGTTCGACGAGCGCGGCACGACCATCGGCGCGAAGCGCGTCGGCGACGGCCACATCGCGGAGATTCCGGTCGCCTCCTTCTCCAACGTCAAGCCCTTCGAGGAGGTCATCCTGTTCAAACTCGGCGAGGAGGGCGTGTTCGAGTCGGTCTCGGAACTCGCGGAGGCTCTCGCCAGCGAACTCGACGAGGAGTACACCGACAGTTTCCGGTCGAAGGTCATCTACAACGTCGATAGGTTGGGACCGGGCGGGAAGGGGTACATCGAGCAGGAGGAACACGGAAAATCGTATCGAACTCGGTTGTCCAGAATCGGCGAGTTGTGGGTCCGGGCGCACGCGAACGGCGAGGTAATCGAAGACGAGACGTAGGAGCTACGCGCTCACTTCCAACTTCTTCACTCTGGTCGCCAGCGCCAAGAACGTCGCCGCGATGGTAATCACGACGGCCCCGGCCGCCGCGATCTCGTGGATCGGCGAGGGGTGCGAGAACCCGTACGCCAGTGCCTCCTGCCCCGGAAGCACGGTGTGGTGTGGCGTCCCGACGACGGGGAGGAAGTAGTCCACGACGTCGTTGAACCCGTACCAGACCACCGCGACGAACACCGCACCGACCGGGAAGTCGCTGTACCGATGAATCAGGAACGCCTCGGCGACCATGGCGAGGTGGCTCCAGAACAGGAAGTTGTACATCAGCACCGAGTTGTACGAGAACCCCTCCATGAACGCCAGCAGGACGAAGGGCGTCCAGAGACCCAACTTGAGACAGCCGAAGAACGCGAGGGCGTTGACGACCTCCGAGTTCCGGCCGAGTTTCCAGAGCGCGAGACTGGCCGCGATGAAGAGCGTCGCCACCGGGCTGTCGGGGACGAACGGCCACATCACCGGCGGTTCGGCCGC
Source organism: Halorussus salinisoli (assembly GCA_005239435.1). Taxonomy (GTDB): domain Archaea; phylum Halobacteriota; class Halobacteria; order Halobacteriales; family Haladaptataceae; genus Halorussus; species Halorussus salinisoli. Next base: position 908,427 of record SZNP01000001.1, read on the forward strand.
GAACTGCCACGTTATTAGGGGGTCCGACAGGGGGAACGGGTGGAAGCCGTAGTACCAGAATCCGAACGCGGTCCCGGCGAGGTTGACCGCGACGATGGCCCACGCGTACCGGAGCGCGAAGTCCTCCAACGACTCCGGCAGCGGCGCGAGATACCGCGGCAGGTCGGCGCGGTCGGGGAGCATACCCGACTCGTCTCACGTCCGGCGCAAAGCTTTGGCGGTCTGGCGTCGAAGTCGCGGCCCTCCGGTCAGCGACGCTATCGCCGACCGAAGAGGCGCTGGCGAACGCTCCGGTCGGTCGGGCGCTCGGCGAGCACCATCGAGCGGTCCACCTCGTTGACGACGTCGAAGTGCAGGGAGTTGGTCACGAGCCGCGAGAGCAGGCCCTGCTCCGTCGCGCCGAGAAGTATCAGCGAGTGGTCGACGGCCCGGCGAGCGATCGCTCCCTCGACGTCGCCGGAGTCGTCGACCGCGAGCGCGGCGTCGTCCAAACCGTGGTCGGCGGCCCAGTCGGCGAGGAACTGCTGGCCCGCCTCCTGCTCGTCGGGGCCGTCTACGACACGCAGGAGCGTGACGTCCGAACCGGCGGTCGCGCGGAGCGCCCGCGCGACTTCGGCGTTCAGATCGGCGTGGGCGTTGTCCGCGACCGGCAGGAGAATCCGCGACGCGTCCAATCCGCGGTCCTTGAACACGAGGACGTCGGCGGGTAGTCGGCTCGTGAGCTCATCCAGCGGGCGCTCGGCGCGACCGGCCGACCACAGTCGGTCGTCACCCCAACCCATCACCACGAGGTCGGCGCGCTTGCGCTCGGCGGTGTCGAAGATTTCCTCGAACGAGCGGTGGGAGACGACCGTCGAGGTCTCGTATTCGACGTGGTAGTCGTCCGCGATGTCGCGGATGCTCGCCATCAGCGCGTCGGAGTCGGCGACGATGCGCTCGCGCTGGTTGACGCTGTACCCCCGAGGCGTCCGGTCGGGAGTCTGAACGACGTGGACGACGTGGACGACGGCGTCGTCCTTCTGGCTGGCGAGCGCGCAGGCGAGTTCCACGAGTGCCGACTCGGTCCGCGGATTCGATATCGGAACGACCAGCCGATACCGGTCCGCGTCGGATGCTGGCGCCTCGTGGGTGTCGATGAGCGGGACGTAGGAACGGCCCGCCAGTCCTCCCAACAGCCACTCGCGGATCGACAGCTGTCGTTCGGCGCCGTCGAAACGGGCCGATTGGAGGCGGTTCTCGGTCGTCTGGAAGTAGTTGACGACCGTGACGAGCACGACCCCGCCGAGGGTGTTGCCCAACAGGACCGGGAGGACGAACTCGCCGAGGCCGACCGCGACGGCGAGCTCTCCGTGGAGAACCAGGTACACCATCTCGGTGAACGAGACGACCGAGTGGTACAGTCCGCCGATTGGAATCGACAAAAAGGCGATGTAGACGACGGCGAGTCGGGATATCGTGTCACGGGCGGCGTACTCCACCCAGACGACGCCAGCGACTATCAGTCCGGCGAAGGCGGCCTTGGAGAACAGGCTCCACCAGGCCGTCTCGACTCCCTTCTGGCCGAGGTCGGCCGCCACCGTCGCGGCCTCCGGCGAGAGTACGCCACCGAAGGCGAGCGCGGCCGCCCCGAGTGCCCCGCCCGTGAAGTTCCCGGCCAGCACGACCGTCCAGTTGCGCAACAGCGCCGGGATACTGGCCAGTCGTTCGAGCGTCAGCGCCACCGGCGGGAGCGTGTTCTCCGTGTACAACTGGTAGCCCCCGATGATGATGTATATGAACCCGAGCGGGTACAACAGCGCGCTCACCACGGGGTCGCCGCCCGTCGAGGCCGTCAGCGAGACGTACAGCATGAACGTGATCGTGATGGCGAAGCCGGCGGCGAGGGCGCTGAAAAACAGTTCGCGGCTCCCCGAGGTGATCTCCTCGTCGGCCGCCGCGATGATTCGCTGGAAGATCTCGTCCGAGGAGAACCGGTCGCGGACGACCGAACCGACCGCCGGCGCGCCGCTTCTGGAGCGTTCGACCGCTTCTCGTACCGACTCCTCCGGGTCGAGAGAATCAGCGTCGGGGTCCGTCATTGTCGAGTTTGTCTCGCAGAAAGACTAATGATTTGGCATCTCGGTTCGAACGCCGGTGTGGTCGCCGGAACTCGAACGACGGCGGATGGCGGGAGACCGACCCACAACGTCGTCAATAATCGGTACGCAGTGCACTACTCCTGTCTACTCTGTTTCGTTCCGCGCCACGCTCGCATTCGATTGCGGACCCAGGAAGAGTAAATACTGTCTATAGTACGATTCCCTGATTACAGGCGTCGTTTCAGGAGCAATTTAATCGCGTGACGGCTGTGTTCCCGTGTTTGAAGAACGAGAACCCGAGGAGTGAACCGACCGAATAGTGCAGGCGGACAGGGACCGAACCTCGCAAAAGTTAACCCGTCGCGTCCTCAGTTTCCAGACATGGCCGAAGAGACAGACATCGAGGAACTCAAGCGAGGAAGCGAACTCGTCAAGCGCGGGTTCGCCCGGATGCAGAAGGGCGGCGTCATCATGGACGTAGTGAACCGCGAGCAGGCCCGCATCGCCGAGGACGCGGGCGCTGTCGCGGTGATGGCGCTCGAAGCCGTCCCCGCCGACATCCGTAAGCGTGGCGGCGTCGCGCGGATGGCCGACCCCGCCGACGTAGAGGAAATCATCGACGAGGTGTCCATCCCGGTGATGGGCAAGTCCCGCATCGGCCACACCAAGGAGGCCCAGATTCTGGAGGCCGTCGGTGTGGACATGATAGACGAGTCGGAAGTGCTGACCCCGGCCGACGACCGCTACCACATCGACAAGCGCGAGTTCACCTCGCCGTTCGTCTGCGGCGCGCGCAACCTCGGCGAGGCCCTACGCCGAATCGAGGAGGGCGCGGCGATGATTCGGACGAAGGGCGAGGCCGGGACCGGCGACGTGAATCAGGCGGTCCACCACCAGCGCGCCATCAAGGGCGCGATTCGGAAAATCGAGGGGATGACCCACGAGGAGCGCGAGGCCTTCGCCCGCGAAATCGAGGCCCCCGCGCCGCTCGTCCACGAGACCGCAGAGGAGGGTCGCCTCCCGGTCGTCAACTTCGCGGCTGGCGGCATCGCCACGCCCGCGGACGCCGCGCTGATGATGCACCACGGCTGTGACGGCATCTTCGTCGGGTCGGGCATCTTCGGTGCCGAGGACCCCGAGGCGATGGCCGACGCCATCGTGGAGGCGACGAACAACTGGGACGACCCCGAGCGACTCGCCGCCATCAGCAAGGACATCGGGTCGGGCATGAAGGGCGAGGCCAACGCCGACCTGTCCGAGGAAGAGAAGTTGCAGGGTCGCGGGAACTGAGCAGGCGTCGTACTCCGTCGTTCGCGCACTGCGGGAACCGACGGACGAACTTTTCGTGACGGCCGACGTCGGTCCGACCGAACCATGCCATCGGTCTCCGCCTCGGCGTTCGGCGACTGGCTTCGGAACGGTCCCACCGGAGACCTCTGGGGCTACTTCCTCTTTTCACACGGCTGGGCGTGGCTCTGGTGGAGCGTGAACATCGTCGCTGGCTTCGACGCCTTCGGATTCCCCGGCGTCGTCTTCACGGTACTCGGCGGGGCCGGACCGCCCCTCGGTGGTATCGTCATGTCGCGGGTCACGTACGGTCGTACGGGAGTGCGCGACCTCCGGAACCGCCTGACCGACGTTCGGCGGATTCCGCCTCGCTGGCTCGCGGTCGTCGTCCTCTTCGAACCGGCGATTACCGTCGTCTCGGGGGTCGTCGCGACGATTCTCGACCCCGGTACTCGCCACCTCTCGGTCGAGGAGTTGACCGGACTCGCGGCCGACCCGCTCGGCCTGCTGGCGTACGCGGGGTTCGTCCTGATACTCGGCCCGCTACCGGAGGAAATCGGCTGGCGGGGGTACCTCCTCGACCGGTTTCAGGTCCGGTGGTCGGCGCTCACTTCCGGGGGCGCGGTCGGCGTGGCGTGGGCCGCGTGGCACGCGCCGCTGTTCGTAATGGCGGGTTACTACGCGAACCTCGACTTCACGCCGAATCCGGCGGAGTTCGGATTCCTGATAATCGTCGGGTCGGTGGTGTACACGTGGGTCTTCGACAACACCAGTCGGAGCGTGTTGGCCGCCGTCCTCTACCACTTCGTCGGGAACTTCACCGGGCAGGTCGTCGAGCGCTCACCGCTGGCCGACGACGTGTGGACGGCGGTGTTCGTCGTCGCGACCGTCGTGGTCGTCCTCTGGTGGGGACCGACGAACCTCCGACGGGAGGGAGCGCGGCCGCGCCCGCCGGTGGGGAGTCCCGACCGGAGACCGCCGACCGAAGAAAAGCCGACCGACTGAAAGAACGCCGACCGACTGACGGAAAGGGGGAGCGCTACCTGCTTCAACGATGGAGTTCCGCGCCGGTTCCGATTTCGGTCTGGTAGGCGCACGCATCGACTCCGGCATCGCCGAAGGCTCCGACCATCGCCGAGGCGACGGCCCGGCGCTGGTCGCGGTGGCGACACACCGCCAGGACGCCGGGACCCGCGCCGGAGACGGTCACGCCGGTCGCGCCCGCTTCGCGGGCGGCCTCGTCCACCGCGTCGTAGCCGTCGATGAGGTCTGCGCGAGCGGGCGTCACCACCGGGTCGGTCAGGCCTCGGCCGACGAGTTCGGGGTCGTCGCGGGTCATCCCCGCGACCAGCGTCGAGGCGTTGCCGACCGTCTCGACCATCTGGTCCATCCCGACCGACTCGGGGACGACGCCGCGGGCGTCGCGGGTCGAGACGACGGTTTCCGGCAGGCAGACCACGACCGGGAGGTCGGCGTCGATTCGCGTGATGCCCTCGTCGGTGACGATGGTGAACCCGCCCAGAATCGAGGGGGCCACGTTGTCGGCGTGGGCGTCGCCCGAGACGACCGCCTCGCCTTCGGCCGCGAGCCAGACCAACTCCTCGTCGGAGAGTTCGCGGTCGTAGAGTTCGTTCAGTGCGACCGCCGCGCCCGCGGCGCTCGCCGCCGAAGAGCCGAGGCCCGACGAGGGCCGGACGCCTTTGTCGATTTCAATGTGGGCCGGCGCGTCGAGTTCCCGGGCGACGACGCCCGCGGTGTTCTCCGCCGGGTCGGTCGGGACGTACTCCGCGCCCGTCCCGGTCACTTCGATGGTCGTTTCGCTGGCGCGCTCGACCCGCACTACGTCGGCGGGGCGGGTCAACGCCACCCCGAACACGTCGAAGCCACTCCCTAGGTTTGCACTCGTCGCCGGGGCCCGCACCGTAAGCATGCCCGTGCATAATCAGGGCCAAATCAAAAACTTGCCGGGGTCGTTCCGAGAAGTGGCGTTCCGAGAGGAGCGTTCGGTGGGGAGACTGGTTCGGTTTCGAGAGTTCTTGTCTGTACTCGCGGTTGCGGTGCCGTGCGGTGCGGACTGATTGGTTCGACGACAGTCGGCGTCGTGGAGGGTGGCGACGACGATATCGTGAGACGATCGAACGCCCGGCGGGTCACGTCCGTCCGGTTTCTTTAAGCCTTTATGCGAGGGCGATGGAGTTCCAGATATGAACCCGCACGTTCTGATACTCGGTGCGCCGGGCGCAGGAAAAGGAACCCAAAGCGACAGAATCGTCGAGGAGTTCGGCGTCGAACACGTCACGACCGGCGACGCCCTCCGCGGGAACAAACAGATGGACATCAGCCATCTCGGCCTCGAGTACGACACGCCCGGGGAGTACATGGACCAGGGCGAACTCGTCCCCGACGCCGTCGTCAACGAAATCGTCGAGAAGGCGCTCTCGGACGCCGACGGCTACGTGCTGGACGGCTACCCGCGGAATCTCGACCAGGCCGAACACCTCTCGGACATCACGGACCTCGACGCGGTGGTCTACCTCGACGTGGACGAGGACGTGCTGGTCGACCGACTGACCGGCCGCCGGGTCTGCGAGGAGTGCGGCGCGACCTACCACGTCGATTTCAACCCGCCGGAGGAGGAAGGCGTCTGCGACGTGTGCGGCGGCGACCTCTACCAGCGCGAGGACGACACCGAGGAGACCGCCCGCGAGCGCATCAGAGTGTACGAGGAGAACACCGCGCCGGTCGTGGAGTTCTACGACGACGAGGGGAGTCTGGTCCGCATCGACGGCGAGCAGACCCCCGACGAGGTGTGGGAGGACGTGAAAGCCGCTATCGAGTCCCAGGCGTAACCGTCGCACTCGATTTCGTCGCCTCTTTTCGCAGTTCCGCGATTTCGTTCCGAATGCAGACCCGTCAGAGCGAGACCGTATCGGTGCGCGCCGCGTCAGCGCCCGAAAACAGAACCGACTACCTCGGCATCAGAATCAACCTCCTCGGAAATATTTCTATACCTTTAGAACGGGGAAATGTGTATCAAAGAAACGAGATTATTTCTTCGAGCAGTCACTCCGACCACTCCGCCATCACGTCGTCGCCCGACGAGCAGCGCACGACGAGTTCGCCGACGGGCACGTCGTCGGGTATCTGGAACACCAGCCATCCCGAGTGGGTCTCGCCCGGTCCGTACTCCGACTTGGGGGAGTAGAACCGCCCCTCGACCGGCGAACCGAGGCGCCCGTCGTCGTCGGACGACTGGTGGAACACCGAGTAGGCGTCACCGTCCGCGACGACCGAGAAGGCGCTCCGTTCAGGGAACGCGACCGGTTCTGCGGCGTCGTTCTCGACGGCCACCGAGACGAACGCGAACGTGTTCCCGTCCGGTGCCCGATACGTCTGATTTCCGCCCTCGTCGTAGATGTACGACGGGAGCAGTCCCTCGAAGTAGTCGGACCCCACGTCGACGCGAACCGTCGCACCGTCGGGCGTCGTGAACGACTCGGCCAGCGCGCGAGTCGCCGGATTGACCGTCACGCTCTCGCTCGCCGACCCCGGCCTGAACCGGTATCGGGCGCGACCCGACGCGGGAGGCGCGAGTTCGGTCGTCCACGTCGCGCGTGACCCGGCGGCCACCTCCAGTTCGAGCGTCTCGCTCGCGCGCCAGTCGGTCTCGTCGGCGTATCGGCGTTCGAGACCGGCGCGATACGTCCCCGTCACCGAACCCGTGTTCTCGACGGTCGCGGACACAGTGACCGACGTGCCGAGTTCGATTTCGGCGGGCACCTGTACGTCCGTGACCTCGAATCGGGGAAGTTCGACTCCATCGAATCGCCATCGGGCCTCCGGAATCGAGTCGCGTCCCTGGTCGCTGGCGTCGGTCGTTTCGCCGGACGCTTCGGTCGTTTCGCCGGACGCTTCGGTCGTTTCGCCGGATGCGTCGGGTTCGTCTCGCGTTCGGTTCCACCCGACCTGAAGACCCTCGATCGCTCGCGCTCGGGGGACTTCGGCGAGGAGCCACCCCGACCGCGTCTCGCCCGGGCCGACCGCTCCCCGATGGAAGGGGTCACCGTCGAGGCCCGCGACGGCGTCGAGGCCGCGGTCGCTCCCGTCGAGTCCGGTGAGTACCTCGCCGTCGGCCACGTCGAAGGAGTCCGGACCGATGCGAACGTCGCTACTCCCTCCGGTCTCTACTGCGACTTCGACGGCGACGAGGACCGACCCGCGGTCCGGAGCGAGGACGGCCCGTCCGTCCGCGGCGTCGTAGAACACCGCGGAGAGGAACGACGCCTCCGAGACGGAGACGCCGGGACCGTCCGAGAGTTCGAATCGCTCACCGGGCCGGAGCGACCGACTCGCGGCCGAGACGACGTGGGACGCGCCGGTCTCGGCGAGTCGGAACCGCTGGTGCCCGGCGTGGCCCATCGAGAAGGGACCCGCCTCGACCGTTCTGGACTCCGAGGCCCCGACGTCTCGAATACGGATTTTCGTCTCCGCGTCGGCGTCGCCGACGGTCAGCACGTCGGCGAAGTCGCCCGACCGTCCGCCGCCGTTCGTCACGGACACCGACAGCGAGAACGACTCGCCGACTCCGACCTCGCTCGGGCCGGACAGCGATACGTCTTCGAACTCGGCCGGTTCTCCGCGGAGCGTACTGCCGAACGCCTGACATCCCGAGAGCGAGGGAAGAGTGGCGACACCGGCGAGAGAGAGGAGTTTCCGACGGTTCATATTCCCACGTCTGACAGGCCGTTTATAGTTCCACCGGCCGAAGCGGCGACCGTCGCGGTGGCCGAAACGCGAGCTACTGCGGTGGGCCGACGATTCGAGGTGAGTCGCGCCCGAGAGCGAAAGTTGATTAACCGGGGAATTCCAAATCTGTCACAATGGCACGGACCGCGGACAAGATAGAGTCGCTCATCGCCGAGGATTCGGCGATGGCCGACGCCTTAGCGGTCGTCTACGACCGCACCGACGGCGGCTCCGAACGAATCGAGTGGGCCGAGGTGAACGACGAACTCACGAGCGGCCAGTGGGGCCGCCTCATCGAGAAAGACGTGTTGGAGAGCGTCGGCGACGAGTTCCGACTCGCGGACCCCGACGCAGTCGAGGCGGCGCTCGACGACGAACCGACCACTACCGTCACGACGGACACCGACATAGAGGACGTGGACACCGAAGAGTCGTCGTGGACGAAGTGGGACAAACTGGCGGCGGTCGGGGCTGGCGGACTGTTCCTCGGTTACTCGCAGACGGCGGTTCGGGACGTCATCGGGGGTGCCGTGAACCTGCTTCTGGGTCCCATCGACGCGGTGGTCCCCTTCTACATGGTCGTGTTGGTCGTGGCGGTCCTGACGGGCCTGTTCACCACTCTCCTGCAAGCGAACCTGATGGACATGGACAAGATGAGCGCGTATCAGGACCGCATGAAGGACATTCAGGAGAAGCGCAAGCAGGCCAAAGAGCGCGGCGACGACGAGGCGCTCGAACAGATTCGAGAGGAGCAGATGGACGCCATGGGCGACCAGTTGGGCATGTTCAAGGAGCAGTTCCGCCCGATGGTGTGGACGATGTTCTTCACCATTCCGGTGTTCCTCTGGATCTACTGGATGGTGCTGGACGGCCACGTCAGTTCCGGGGAGTGGACCATCGTCGCGCCGCTCATCGGCGAGGCACGGTGGACCTCGAAGATCCTCGGTCCGATGCAACTCTGGATCGTCTGGTACTTCCTCTGCTCGATGAGCTTCACGCAGTTGCTTCGGAAGGCGCTGAACATCCAGACGACGCCGACGTAACGGCCGTCTCGACGCCGGCGTAACGGACGACTTCGTTCCAGTTTCGCTGCCGGAATATCGGTTTTCGCCGCCGTTTCGTTCTCGAACGACGAGACCACTCCTCGAACGACGGAGGACCGTCGCGAGTTCAAAACCTCTTTCATACCTCCACTCCGAGATGAGATATGCTAATTACAGTCTCTGGACCGCCGGGGAGCGGAAAGAGTACGACCGCCTCCAAACTGGCGGAGGCGCTCGACCTCGACCACGTCAGCGGCGGAGACATCTTCCGGGAACTCGCAGACGAGCGCGGGTACACGCCTTTGGAGTTCAACAAACTCGCCGAGGAGAACGAACAGATAGACCGTGACCTCGACCGTCGCCTGCGGTCGGTCGCGGTAGACCGCGACGACGTGGTGCTGGAGTCGCGTCTCGCCGGATGGCTAGCGGGCGACGTGGCCGACTTCCGGGTGTGGCTCGACGCACCGCTCGACGTTCGGGCCAAACGCGTGGCCGACCGCGAGGGGAAACCCGTCTCGGAGGCCCGCGAGGAGAGCGCGGCCCGCCAGAGCAGCGAGGCCGACCGCTACGAGGAGTACTACGGTATCGACATCACCGACCTCACCATCTACGACCTCTCGATAAATACGGCCCGCTGGAACGCCGACGCGGTGCTGGACATGCTCGTGACCGCCGTCGACGAGTACGACGCCGAGGTAGACGAGGGGAAGTACCCGGTCGAAGCCGACTACGACTTCTGACACCATGCTCCGCGGACCTCCAGACGAACGGTCGCCGGACGAACTGCTCGCCTTCGGTGTCGTGAACCTCGACAAACCGCCCGGTCCCTCGGCCCATCAGGTCGCGGGCTGGGTTCGGGACCTCGCAGACGTCACGCAGGCCGCCCACGCCGGAACACTGGACCCGAAGGTTACGGGCTGTCTGCCCGTCCTGACGGGCGCGGCGACCCGCCTCTCGCAGGTGTTTCTGGAGGGCGCGAAGGAGTACGTCGCGGTGCTGGAACTCCACGACGACCCGCCCGCCGACGTGGAGGCCGTCGTCTCGGAGTTCGAGGGACCGCTCTACCAGAAGCCACCGCGGAAGAGCGCGGTCGCTCGCAGACTGCGCGTCCGAGAGATATACGACCTGGACCTGTTGGAGGTGAAGGACCGTCAGGCCCTCCTCCGGATGCGATGCGAGAGCGGGACGTACGTCCGGAAGCTCTGTCACGACCTCGGTCTCGCGCTCGGCACGGGCGCGCACATGGGCCACCTCCGCCGGACCGCGACCGACCCCTTCGACGACTCGACGCTGGTGACGATGGAGGACCTCGCGGACGGACTCGTACGCTGGCGCGAGGACGGCGAGGACGACTGGCTTCGAGAGGTCGTCAGTCCTGCCGAGCGCGCGCTGACCCACCTCCCCGAAGTCACCATCGCACCGAGCGCCGCCGAGGAAGTCGCCCACGGCGCGCAGGTGTACGCGCCGGGCGTCATCGACGCGGAGGAGGCCGACGAGGGCCAGTTGATCGCCTGCTACACCCCGGACGGGGCCGCGGTCTGTCTGGGGACGATGGTCGGTGACCCGGCGGCCGAGGAGGGCGTCGTCGTGGAACTGGAGCGCGTACTGGTCTAAAGGTGTGGGAAACACGCCTCTATAATGGCGTGACAAAGGAAAATATTTCTATCAGGTCTAGATAGATGCCCGAAACCGTTCGAGTCCGAGATACTTCGACCGACCTGCTGTCGGCATGCCCTTGACTGACTAACGGCTGTCGGCGCGCGAGGAACGCGTGCGAGGGACGAGCATCGGAGGGAGCGCAGCGACCGAGAAGCGCAGTCGGTTGGGGAGGATGTGGTTGCGGTCTTTCATAGGTGTCGGGAGTAGCTAGCTCGTTCGTGTTCTCCACTTTCGGAGCGACGGAGCAAGTCGCAACGGAGACGCTAGCTACTCCTTGAGCCGAGGAGTCTACCACACCTGCACAGCACCGCAACCGCACCGCGAGCGCAGGCCTCACACCTCCCCAGCCTCCTCCTTCGCTCCCTGCGGTCGCTCAGTCGTCCCTCGCACGCGTTGCTCGCGCGCGCCGGAGTAGAAACTGTCAACACTCACACTCGGTCGATTGGGAGCGAGTCGTGCGTACGGAGTAGAAATCCCATCCCGAATCCTCGCTGCCGCCACGCCCACCTTTTTCACCCCGCTACGACACCACCCACGCATGCAACTCGGAACCGCGGAATCCGAACCCGGCGAACTCGTCACCGGGTGGCTAGAAGTGACCGACCTCCCGACCGGCACCCCCGAGCGACTCCCCGTTCTCGTCGCGGAGGGCGAGGAGGACGGCCCGACGCTCTGGATTACGGCCGCCATCCACGGCAACGAGGTGACGGGTCTCGCGGTCGCACAGGACGTGATGACCGACGACCTGGCCGACGAAATCCGCGGAACCGTGGTCTGCATCCCGAACCTCAACCCCGCCGGCCTCCGCCGGACGACCCGCACCTCCTACTACGACGACGAGGACCCCAATCGCTTCTTCCCCGACCCGGACGCCGAGAGCACGCGCCCGCCGAGCGTCCAGCAACTCGTGGACGAGCGCATCTACGAGGCGTTCGCCGACTCCGCCGACGCCCTCGTGGACCTCCACACCGCCCACGTCGGGTCGATGCCATTCCTGATTCGGGACCGGGTTCTCTTTGGAGAAGAGCGCACGGAATCGGAGGCCCGCGACCTCGCCGACGACCTCGAATCGCTCGTGGAGGCCTTCGGGATGCCCGTAGTCAACGAGTACGCCGCCGAGGAGTACACCGAGCAGAACCTCCAGCGCTCGACCGCGGGCGCGGCCCTGAACAACGCGGGCATCCCCGCCTTCACCGCGGAGTTGGGCGGCCACGACGTGGTCGAAGAGGACACCCGCGAGTCGGGCGTCGGGGGCGTCCGGAACGTCATGCGCGAACTCGGCGTGCTTCCCGGCGACCCGGACCCCGACGCGGTGGGTCCCGAGGCCCCGGTCGAGTTCCCCGTCAAGCGCGCCGTCCACCCGCACGCCGACACGCCGGGAATCGCGCGCCACCGCGTCGAGGCGGGCGACGTGGTGGCGGAAGGCGACGTCGTTGCGGACGTCTGCACGCCGCACGGCGACCGGAAGGCGACGGTCGAGTCCGACTACGACGGCTACGTCCTCGGTCGGCGACACGGGGTCGCGGTGTACGAGAACGACCCGGTAGCGAGCATGGCGGTCCGTGACGACGCCGACCTCGTGGTCCCGCGGGACGCGAACGAGGACGAGTCGGCGTGACGCTTCGGAGCGCCGAGTCGTCCCGAAACCGCTCGACGTGAAACGAAGCGCTTAACTCAAGGACGTGCTTTTGTCGAATTGCACACGTCGTGCACTGCGGGACCGTGGGGTAGCGGTATCCTCAGCCGATGGGGTCGGTTGGACCTGAGTTCGAATCTCGGCGGTCCCATACCAATTTTACTGAACCCGATACGTCGCCGAGCGCGCGCTCCTCGTACGCGCTGGAGAGCTATCCTACGCCCTCTACGGTGGACTGGACCGACTGGCCGTTAACTTTGGCTCTACTGTCGTTTTGTAGACTGTAACAATCGATAACGGCGCGGCGGTCTCAGTTCCCCCGGTCGGTTGTTCGATTCGACTTCGGACCGGCGGGGTCGCCCGTACACGTTATCCGGACGTCACGGGAGAGTCGGACGGAGACGTCGCCGTCGTTCGCGGAGGCGTTGATTCGGACGGTGAAGACTTCGGTGTTGTTCACGTTGTTCGCACACGTCACGTCCGCGACTATCGCCTTCGTAGCGCCGCCGTCTTCGGACGCGACGGACAGGTTTCTGACCCTCGGCGGTTGCGATTCGTCGCTCCCGACGACGCTGACCGACGAGACGACGAGAGGACCGTCTCCGAACCGGTTTCGGAGCGTCAGGAGACGGACGTTCCGATGGTCGCCGTTGGGAAGCGACTCGTTCTCGCGGTCGACTTCGAGCAATGCGTCGTCGTCGTCGGCGACTGTGACCTGGAAGCCTCGTTGGGTGTCCGCCGAACTGAATCCGCCGGTGCTGACGGTCAGAACGACGACTCCGAGCAGTGCCAGTGCGAGCGAGACGCGGCGTGGTGTCATTTTCGGTCGGTTTCGGGCGGAGTCTTGCCCACGCCGAGTTTCGTCTTCTGGGCGTGATAGTGGTGGACGAGCGCCGACACTCCGAACATCGTCGTGAGGAACACCGCCCACGCCGTGTCCGAGAGCAAGACGAACGGGTACGCGTCGAGCCAGAGCGCGCCGACCAGCGCGGCCCCCACCGCGGAGAGACCGACGTAGTACTTGCTCCACGGAATCTCGTCGCCCTTCACCACGTCCATGTAGATGTCGAGTTCCTCGACCGCCTCGGACGGGTCGATGGTTCCGCGTCGTTTGTCGAACTCCACGACGCCGGCGGCGTCCATCTTCGGCAGGTGGGACTGCTGGAGCGCACAGTAGACTCGCTTGCGTTCGCCCGTCGAGAGTTGCTCGACGCCCTTGTCGTTCTCCCACGCGGCGACGTGTTCCGCGAGGTCCCCGAGCTGGGTTTCCCCCGATTCGACGAGATAGTGAAGCGCGTATCGTCTCCGCCGATGCGACAACACCTCGAACACCTCCTCTTCGGATAGCTCCGACGTGGATTCGGCCGATACAGGACCGGGTTCCATCTTCTCCGATGGGCTCCGAGTGACGCTCCCTAACATCGTTCTGCTCGGTTACACGAACGATATCGAAGACGTAGTTAATCGGGGGTTACCGGCTCGAACACCGGTTTCTGGGGCTTGCTAAATTACCGACAAGGAGTGTCAGAAGCCGGTCTGGATTCCTTTGCACTGCTTCTGACAAATCAATACGAATACCGTAGCGGTCCAGGCTGGAAGTGGGCACGCCGGGCGACACCGGGTCGCGGTGACTCGGGCACGGAGTCGCAGTGACTCGACGTCGACGGCGTGTACGAACACAGGTGAAACAACCAATGGACCGACGCAAATTCCTGATCGGTGCTGGATCGCTCGCCGCCGGCTCGGCGGCTGCAATAGGAACCGGTGCGTTCACGAGTGTGAGCGCGAACCGGAAACTGACTGTCGAGACGGCCGACGACGCCGACGCGCTGTTGGCGATGGAGGCCGAGGACACGAAGAACGGAGACGAGTACGTCGACGAGACCGGTAACGCGATCTCCATCGACATCTCGACCGACAACGGCGACGGCGTCAACGACGACGCGACCACGTACGTCAACGACCTCCTCAAAATCACGAATCAGGGGACCCAGAACGTGTACGTGTGGGCACAGGGGCTTCCGGACGGGGTCCGGATGTATCACGACAGCACGAGTGGGTACCAGAACCACGGTACCGGCGCTGGGAACAACCAGGGCGCGTTCTCCGACACGAGCAACCTCAACGTTCCCGACGACCCGGCCGACGCCAACGACCCGGCGAACCCCGGCGGCTACGAGGCCGCACCCCTGCTCGCACCCGGCGACGAAGTGAGCGAAATCGGTCTCGTCGTCGACACCACGAACGGCGAAGTCAACTTCGACGACGACATCGTAATCAAGGCCGTCGCCGAGAGCGAGGTCTAACTACACAATTGGGCGCGCTCGCCGCGCCCGCATCTTCCAACCATGAAACGACGACGATTCATCGTCGGTCTCGGAGGTCTGGCGGCCGGAGCCGGCGTCACGCTCGGAACAGGTGCCTTCACGAGCACCAGCGCGAACCGGCGTCTCGAAGTCCAGACCGCGGACGACAACGAGGCCCTGCTGGCGCTAACGCAACTCGGTGACGGCAAGCGAAGCATCGAGGACGACACCCCCGAGAAAGTGGAGTTCAGTCTCCCCGGACTCGAAGAGCGACTGGACGACCCGGACCTCGGACTGGGAACAGACTCGGTCTACGAGTTCGACAGAGATGCCGACGAGTCCGAGCAGAGCGAACCGGTAGAGGGACTCCTCCGCATCGAGAACAGGGGTACCCAGCCAGTCGAGGTCTACTCCGAACACGAGACTGACTCCGAACTGGAAGTGGAACTGTACGACGTCGACGACCCCGACGAGACAGCCCTCCGGGACGACCCAGCAACACTCGGCGTGGGCGACTCCGTAGACGTGGGATTCCGAGTCCGGACGTTCGGTGCTTCCGTCGATACTTTCGACGAGACGCTCACTATCGTCGCCGAGGCCCTCACGACGTGAGGTCCCTCCGGCGGCCGGACCTCCGACGACCGAGGGTTTTTTGCGATTTGATACGTCGATGCGCTTGTCCGAAATGAGAATCCGTCGCACGCTAACGCTCGCCCTCGAGGTGCTGACGATCGTGGTCGTCACTTCGCTCGTCGTCGGCCAGACTCTGGGCTACCCGATTCTCCTCGGCTACGTCGAGACCGGGAGCATGTCGCCGACGATGGAACCCGGCGACGGGTTCGTCGCAGTGCCCCACCAGATTGCCGGTCCCGTAGAGGAAGGCGACGTGGTGGTCTTCGAGGCCGAACGACTCCACGGCGGCGGCCTCACGACCCACCGCGTCGTGGACGCGACCGACCGGGGCTACGTCACGAAAGGCGACGCGAATCCGTTCCCCGATCAAGACGGCAAAGAGCCACCGGTGAAGCGGGCGCAAGTGGTCGCCAAGGCGTTACAGGTGAACGGCCACGTCGTCGTGATTCCCCGACTCGGAGCGGGCGTCGAGACCGTCCAGAACGCGCTCGTCACGGTCCAGCGACGAATGGCGAGGCTGTTCGGTGTGGAGTCGCTCCTCGGCGCGCAGGGAGTCGCGTACCTGCTTCTGGGCGCGAGTGTCGTCGCGTACGCGGTCGAAACGCTTAGAGAGGAGGGCAGAGACGACAGACGCCGCGACCGGTCGCGCACCGACGGTTATGACGCCCGCCTCGTCCTCGGAGTACTCGCGCTCGTCTTGGTCGCAACGGCCACCGCGAGCATGGTGATCCCGGCGGGAACCCAGAAGTTCGGCGTCGTAAGCGCGGAGTCGGACGCGCCCGGGCCGCGAATCATCGAAACGGGAACCGCGGAGAACCTGACCTACCGCGTCCCGAACGGCGGCCTCGTCCCGGTCGTCGTCTTCCTCGACCCCGCGAGCGAGGGCGTCGACGTCGCGCCGCGCGAGACACAGGTCGGGAGCCGTACGACCGTCAACGCCACCGTCACCCTGTCGGCACCGCCGGAAACCGGCTACTACCGGCGATTCCTCGTCGAACGCCGATACCTCGCGGTCCTCCCCCGGTCGACCATCGGCGCGCTCTATCGCGTCCATCCGTGGGCACCGATTGTGGCCATCGATCTGCTTCTGGGCGGAGGGTTCTACCTCGTCGGCCGCGCGGTGGTCGGCACGGGCCGTATTCGCGTCCGGTCGCGCGACCGGCCGACTTCGACGCTGGCCCGCCTCCGGCGTTCGCTCCGGTAACGCGACTGACTCCCGTTCACGTCTCGAAAGAGGGATTACCGTTCTCCGAGGCCTCGTCTCTGAACCGCCGTAGTCGCGTCATACGAGGCTCTTAAGTGCCGCCCCCGGTCAGATGTGAACGATGGACGACCCGACGCTCTCTCGACTGCTCCGGGAGTTCGGTCTCTCGGACAAGGAGATAGACACCTATCTGACGATACTCGACCACGGCGAAGCGAAGGCCAGTGTCATCGCCGACGACGCGGGCGTCTCCAAGCGGTACGTCTACAGCGTCAGCGAGGACCTAGAGGAGCGAGGATTCGTCTCGGTCAACGACCACGCGGTTCCGACGACCATCCGGGCAGTCCCGCCCGAAGAGGTAGTCGATTCGCTGTCCCAACACGTCGAGCGGATGGGTCCGGCGCTCGAAGCCCGCTACTCCCGGACCACGCCCGAGTCCGACGAGTTCGAGGTCATCAAGGCCCGCGTGACGGTTCTCAAGCGCGTCTCCGCGCTCATCCGGGAGGCCGACGAGGAAGTGGCGCTGTCGCTCCCGCACGACCACCTCTCGGAGGTTGCCGACGAGTTGCGCGACGCTGTCGAACGCGGCGTTCTCGTCCTGCTGGTCGTCACCGGCGCGGACCCCGGCGACGACCTCGCGCTCGACGGCCTCGCCACGGTCGCCCGCGCGTGGGAGGAACCGACGCCGACGCTGATAACCGTGGACCGAACGCACAGCCTCGTCGCGCCGCCGCAGATGATAGCTCGGTCGAACAGCGGCGAGCGCGCCATCGCGTTCACTCAGCCGCAACTCGCGCCCGTGATAATCGGCTCTTTCTTCGGCAACTACTGGCCGATGGCCGAGGAGGTGTACGTCGCCGACCCCCACCATCTCCCCGAGACGTACGACGACTTCCGGCAGGCGGTGCTACAGGCGACCCTCCACCTCCGGGCCGGGACCGACCTCGTGGCGACCGTTCAGGGCCGACCGCTCAACGCCGACGACGGACCCGACGAACTCGAAGGCCGAGTCGTCGCGGTGCGACAGGGACTGGTCGAACCCGCGAACAACTCCTTCCCGGTGGAGGCCGCGCTGGTCGTCGAGACCGGCGCGGGCCGGTACAGCGTCGGCGGCGACGGCGCGTTCGTCGAGGACTACGAAGCCGACGCGGTCGTTCTCGGACTCGCCGAGTAGCAGACCGTCGGCGGGCACGCCGGGAGTTGTGGGCACCCGAACGCGTTCGAGTCGGACGGACCTATTCGAGTCTGGCGAACTCGTTCGAATCGGCCGAACGCGTTCGGATCGAACAGCAACGTTTGTCCGAGGGCAGTGATTTAAGCCCCTCCGGGGCTACCCCCGGGTATGACCGAGAAACCCGACGACCTCCCGAGCAACGAGGTCACCGAAGGAGTCGAGCGCGCGCCGCACCGAGCGATGTTCCGCGCGATGGGCTACGACGACGCCGACCTCTCGTCGCCGATGGTCGGCATCGCCAACCCCGCGGCCGACATCACGCCGTGCAACGTCCACCTCGACGACGTGGCCGACGCGGCGTACGACGGCGTGGACCTCGCGGGCGGGATGCCGATAGAGTTCGGAACCATCACCATCTCGGACGCCATCTCGATGGGGACCGAGGGGATGCGCGCCTCGCTCGTATCGCGGGAGGTCATCGCCGACTCGGTGGAACTGGTCGCCTTCGGCGAGCGCATGGACGGTCTCGTCACGATCGGCGGGTGCGACAAGAACCTTCCGGGGATGATGATGGCCGCGATTCGGACCGACCTGCCCTCCGTGTTCCTCTACGGCGGGTCCATCATGCCGGGCGAACACGAGGGTCGGGAAGTCACCATCCAGAACGTCTTCGAGGGCGTCGGTGCGGTGGCCGAGGGCGAGATGAGCGAGGAGGAACTGGACGACCTGGAGCGCCACGCCTGCCCCGGCGCGGGGTCGTGTGGCGGGATGTTCACCGCGAACACGATGGCCTCGATTTCGGAGGCGCTCGGTCTCGCGCCGCTCGGGAGCGCGGGCGCACCCGCGGAGTTCGAGGAACGCTACGACGTCGCGGAGCGCGCGGGGGAACTCGCGCTCGACTGCATCGAGAACGACCGCAAGCCGTCCGACATCCTCGACAAACGGTCGTTCGAGAACGCCATCGCCTTGCAGGTCGCCATCGGCGGTTCGACCAACGGCGTCCTCCACCTGCTCGCGCTGGCCGCCGAGGCCGGAATCGACCTCGACATCGAGGAGTTCGACGAAATTTCGCGTCGGACGCCCAAGATAGCCAACCTCCAACCCGGCGGTCAGAAGACCATGTTCGACCTCTACGAACAGGGCGGGGTTCCGGTCGTGATTCGGCGACTCGTGGACGCGGGTCTGTTCGACGGCGACGCCAAGACGGTCACGGGCCGGACGATTTCCGAGGAGTTGGAGCGACTCGACCTGCCCGCCGATTCGGAAATCGACGCCGAGTTCGTCCGCCCGGTCTCGGACCCCTTCCACGAGGAGGGAGCCATCAAGATTCTCACGGGCAATCTCGCGCCCGACGGCGCGGTCCTGAAGGTCACGGGCGAGGACAACTTCCACCACGAGGGACCGGCGCGCGTCTTCGAGGCCGAGGAGGACGCGATGCGGTACGTCCAGGAGGGTCGCATCGAGTCGGGCGACGTCATCGTCATCCGCAACGAGGGACCGCAGGGCGGTCCCGGCATGCGCGAGATGCTGGGCGTCACCGCCGCCGTGGTCGGCGCGGGCCACGAGGACGACGTGGCGATGGTGACCGACGGCCGGTTCTCGGGCGCGACCCGCGGGCCGATGATCGGCCACGCCGCCCCGGAGTCGTTCGCGGGCGGTCCCATCGGCGCGCTGGAGGACGGCGACCACGTCACCGTGGACATCCGCGACCGGACGCTCGACGTCGACCTCTCCGAGGAGGAGATGGAGGACCGACTCGACGCCCGCGACGAACCGGAGCTATCGTATCAGAACGGCGTGCTGGCGAAGTACGGCGCGACGTTCGGCTCTGCGGCCAACGGCGCAGTGACGAACCCGGGTGTGAAGCGCGACGGGGAGTAGTTGCCTCCGTCGTTGACCGTAGTCGAATCTGGTAGTTGTTTTTGAATCTATCGGAACGGTCGGGGTGTCGGCTACGGTCGAATAACCCGAGAAGACACCGAAATGGCGCCGAATCGGACGGGACCCTCGGCTTCAGTAGTGGGAAATCAGTCGGTCGTCTGGACCGGTTCGTCGTCTTCGCGGTTCTCGTCAGAGGTTACGGTTTCGCGGTCCTCGTCCGGTTCTCCGGAGTCGCCCGCTTCGCCGAGACCGACGTCAGAGGTGCCCCCGTCGCCCGTCTCGTCGCCAGCGTCCTCGTCGCGCGTCGGTCGCGCTGGCGGGTCGTAGACGTAGCGGTAGACGCCGTGGACCACCGCGAACTCCCCGGTGTCAGGGTGTTCGACGACGGCGTTGTCGGTGTCGATTGCGAAGTCCACGAGGTCGGCCAGCGTCTCGGCCTCCGCACGCGGCAGGTCGCGCGCCTGTTCGGGGAGTCGGACCGTGACTATCCACTCCTCGAAGTCCGAGCGGTCGGCCCTGAAGTCGAGCCACGCGCGCTCGTCTGCCGCGAGTCCGAGTCGGTCGCGGCGGCGGGCGACGACCACCGCCGCGGTAGCGCCGGTGGCGACGACGAACAGGAGCGGCCCGCCGACGCCAGCGAACGCACCCGGGTCGTCGCGCACGGTCACGGTGCGAGTCTCCTCGTGGCGCTGGTCCATCGGTCCGGGATCGTCGACGCGATAGACGCCGCCGTCGACGCCCAGCGCCATCGCGTGTTCGACGGTCCGGTTGACCTGTCGCCCCTCGACCATCCCGGTGTACCGGACGTTCGCCCGAACGGTGGCCTCCACCTCGCCCGGTCCGGAACCCAGTTCGGTCCGGATTCGAGAGGTCCGGTTCTGGAGTTCGTTCACGTCTACCTCGAACGGAACCGACACCGACTCGCGCGGCGACACCGACTCGACTCGCTCGCTGGCGAGTTCGCGCTCGTCTCGCCAGTACTCGGTTCTGGGTTCGCCGCTCTCGCCGTCGCCGACCGAGCGCAGGACGAGCGTGACGGTGACTCGCGCCGAGAGGTTGCCCCTCGCGGCCCCGTCGTAGCGACTCCGAAACGTGCCGTCGAGGACTGGCGCGACCGACCGGAAGTACGTCGTCCGGTTGGACAGCCTCGCCCCGACCGAGAACACGGAGTTCTCCTCGGTGACGGTCGCTCCGTGGTCGAACTGTCCGGTGGTTCGCCACGACGAGACGGGTCGTTCCTCGGCGTGCGTTCCCGGGGAGACGTACGCGCCGTAGGTCAGCCACCCGCCGAGCAGTGCGAGGACCACGAGCGCACCCACGACGACGGCGTAGTTCCCGTCGAGGAGCGCCCGTAGCCGGAGTGGCCAGCGTGGCATCGAACCCCCAT
This sequence comes from Halorussus salinisoli, assembly GCA_005239435.1. Classification (GTDB taxonomy): domain Archaea; phylum Halobacteriota; class Halobacteria; order Halobacteriales; family Haladaptataceae; genus Halorussus; species Halorussus salinisoli. The sequence continues at coordinate 929,461 of SZNP01000001.1, forward strand.
TATCACCAACGTCACATAAGAGTACGGGGTAGTTTCGGCGTGGCTTTTTAGAGCGTCTCTGCCCGGTCGCTCGTGGCATCGAGCACGTCGAGGTGACAAATACAAATAATACTAAAAGAACGAATGTCGATTGTTTAATAAATATTTTAACCTGTCTCGGCTCCGTGCGCCTCGAATACTCAGGTCTCGCTTTCGAGGACGACCGCGTCTGCGACCTCGACGGCGTCTCCGACGGCGACCGACTCGCCGGTCAGCAGGTCGGTCTCCCTCACGGATTCGCCGACCGCGACCTCGCGGAGGTCGTCGCCGAAGTTGAGGACGACGACCAACCGCGTCTCGCCGTCGTCGCGGGCGTACGCGACGGTTCGGTCGTCGCCGTCCCAGTCGACGCTCTCGACGCGGCCGGTCCGCAGGACCGGCCGCTCGCTCCGCAGGCGCGAGAGTCGGCGGTGGAACTCGGTGAGGTCGGCGTCACCGTCGTACCACTTCATCTCGCCGCGTTGTTCCTCGACGCCGCGCTCCTGGCCGTAGTAGATCATGGGCGTGCCCGGCAGGGTGAACGTCGCGGCCGCGGCCGCCCGGAGCGCCGACTCGTCGCACTCGGTGACGTAGCGCGTCTCGTCGTGGTTCTCGACGTACCGGAGCAGGAGCGACGATTCGGGGAACCCCTCCCGGTGATTCGCGTCGAGCGCGTCGAACAGCGCGTCGGCGGGGGCCTCGTCCCGCCCGATGTCGCGGAGCGCGCCGTAGAGCGCGGTGTCGTAGTGGGCGTCGAACTCGTTCTCGTGGAACTGGGGATCGCGCGGGATGGTCTCGTCCAACAGGAAGAACTCCGAGTCGTCGGTCTTCACTCGGTCGCGGACTTCCTTCCAGAAGCCGTGGGGGACGCCCCACGCCACGTCGGCCCGGAAGCCGTCGACCAGCGGTGCCCACTCGTCTACCACGTCGAGCATCCACTTTCGGACCGCGAGCGAGTCGTAGTTGACGTTCGGGATGCGGGTCCAGTTGAAGTAGTACCCCGGCGCGCCCTCGCCCGCCCAGTCCACGTCGTCGGTGTCGACGACGGTATCGCCGCTTTCGGCGTCGGTTTCGTCGGCATCCCCGTCGTCCGGGTCGGATTCCGCGGGCACTCGCTCGTAGTGGTCGGCGTACTCGGCCACGCCCGCCGAGTGCATCTGGAACGCGGGGTGGTCCCGCGACGTGTGGTTGATGACGAGGTCGAACACGACCCGAATTCCGGCCTCTCGGAGGCGCTCGACCAGCGACTCGAACTCCGCGCGCGTGCCGAGGTCGTCGGCGGTGTCGAAGTAGTTGGTGACGTGGTAGCCGTGGTCGGTGGGACTCTCCACGACGGGCGTGAGCCAGAGGCAGTCCACGTCGAGCGATTCGAGGTACGCCACCCGGCGCTCTATTTCCTCGAACGTCGTCTCGACGGTCTCGCCCGCGAACCGCCGGACGAAAATCTGGTAGACGGTCGCGTGGCGCGCCCACTCCGGCGGGTCGTTGGGCCGCGAGACGGTCACGTCTCCGCGGCGGTCCGCGTCTGACGGTCCGTCGACGACCAGCGTGTCGGCGACGCTGTGGCGCTCGGCCACTGCGACGGCGTGGACGCGGGCACGGTCGGGCAGGTCGGCGACCGGAACGCGGAGTTCCGTCGCGTTCTCGGTCACGGCCGACTCCGGGAGGTCGTCGCGGTCGTCCAGCCAGAACTCCACGTCGGGGTCTCCCCCGTCGGGCGCGGCCTCTGCCTCCGCGGTCACGACGAGGGTCTCGCCTTCGACCCGGCCGTCGAGGTGGACGCGGGGACGGCCCGGCCCGGGGACCGAGACCTCGACCGTGTGGGAGTGTTCGAAGTCGTCGTTGACGACGCAGATGCCCTCGTGGTCGCCCGGCGGCAGGTCGAAGTCGGCGACGTAGCTGTCGCCGTCCCGGACCATCCTGTCGCGTCCGAGCGTGTACTCGTTGAACGGACCGGTCAGCGAGATGGTCTCTATCTCATCGGCCGGAAGCGGAAGGTCCGAGACGGGTGCGCCGAACTGGACCGTTCGGCGTGGGTCGGGGAACGCCCGGACGGTCTGGCGGTGGGTGCCGTCGGGCGCGGTCAGTTCGAGCGCGTAAGTGCCGGGCGCGTCGGGTTCGAGGTGGACGACCGCGCCGTCGCCGACGCCGGCCTCGCTCTCGGCGGGCCGGTCGAGGACGCGCCACGAGAATCGGGCATCGGCGTCCTGTCGTGCGTCGGCGTTCTGCCGAGCGTCGGCGTCGGGCCGTCGGGGAGCGAGTTCCACCGACTCGCCGACGTGGGCGAATCTTGGCGGACCGGGTTCGTGCATACGCCTACCGCGCGCGCCGACGCACTTCACTGTTCCGCAAACTGTGTACGTGTGAACAACAATTACACCAAAGGTTATTAACAGGGTCGTCGCGTTCGTTTTTTCAATGCAACTCCGCGACGCTCTCGACGACTTCAAACGCTACGAGGGCCACGACACGCGATTTCCCGGCGAGCGTCGAACCACGACCGGGCTGTTCACCGGATTCACTCCTGCGAACGACTCGGGGCGACTCGTCCACGTCGATTACGACGGCTATCCCCGCGACTTCGGGTCGCCGCTGACCGGTCGCCACGGTCTCGACACCGCCAGATTCGGCGTCCGGCGCGACGGCGACCTGCTGTGGTTCGACGCCTGCGATACGGTCTCCCAGTCGTACCACGGTGAGACCACGCTGGTCGTCACCGAACACCGACTCCCCGACGGTGAGACGGTCGTCCAGTACGACCTCACGCTCGGGCGCGCGCACGTGACTCACGTGAAATACGATGGCCCGGAACACGACAGTTCAGAGTCCGACGGTTCCGAGACCGACGATTCTGACCGCTCGGAACTGGTCGCCTTCCTCGGATTCTCGCCCGACGGCCGCGACACCGGGGTCGCCCAACTCCATCACGCCGACGCGGTGGAACTCTACCACGACGACGAACACGACTTCGTGGCCAGCGCGACCGGGTTCGCCGCCGCCCGAGGCTGTATCCCGGCCGACTTCGAGCAACTGCTCGACGCCGACCCGGTCGAGCGACCCCGACCCGACGACGGCGGCCGACGCGAGGAGTCGAGTCTGAGCGGCGACCTGCTCTGTGACCTCCCCTTCGAGGACGGCACGGCGACGCTCGCAACACTGCTGACCGACGCGGCCCGGACCGACCGCGAGGCGGCGCTCGACCATCTCTCGTCGGTTCTCGCCGAGTACGGCGACGCCGACGCCCTGAAGCGGGCCGCCGACGAGCGCGCACTTCCGATTTCCGACGACTTGCCCGAGCGCGACGCCGTGACCGCCGACCTCCGCGTTCTCGGCGTGCTGTCGGCCCCGACCGGACTCCGCATCGCCGGGCCGGAGTTCGACCCCTACCACGTCCACTCGGGCGGCTACGGCTACACCTGGTTCCGCGACGACGCCGAAATCTCGCGGTTCCTCCTCCACGCCGACCGCCGGTTCGACCTCGGACTCGACGACTGGCACGCCCGGAGCGCCGAGAGTTACTGCGAGACCCAACTCCGTGACGGGACGTGGCCCCACCGAGTCTGGCCCCGCAACCGAACTCTCGCACCGGGGTGGGCCAACAGCCACCTCTCGGTCGGCGACGACCCGGACTACCTCGACTATCAGGCCGACCAGACCGCCAGCGTCGTCGCGTACCTCGCCGACGCGCTCCCGGCGCTCGACGTCGACCTCGCCGACCGGACGGCGGAGACGCTCGCGGACGCGCTCGACGGACTCGACCGGACGGTCGCGGCCGACGGACTTCCGGTGGCCTGTCAGAACGCGTGGGAGGACGCCACCGGCCGATTCACGCACACCGCCGCGACGTTCCTCGAAGCGTACGCCACGGCCGCCGGCGTCGAGACCGGCGACGCCGACCGTGCAGACGACCGGACCGACTTCCCCGACCGTGCCGCCGAACGGGCCGACCGGGTGTACGAGGCGCTGGACGACCTCTGGGTTCCCGACCGAGGAATCTACGGCTACCGCATCGTCGCGGAGGACGAGACCGGCGACGGGGGAACTGCCTCCTTCGACGCCGGCGGCCTCGACGCTCGGTGCGACTCGGGGTCGCTCGCGCTGGCGAGCGCGCACCTCGCGTACGACCGGGTGGCCGAGGTCGGCGACCGTCGCCTCGACAGACTGGTCTCGCACGTCCGGACCGTCGTGGACGAACTCTCCCGCGACCCGGACGCGAGTCCGGTCCGAGGGCTGGTCCGCTACGAGGGCGACGACTGGCGGACGCGCTCGCAGGACGACGAGAAGATATGGTCGGTTTCGACGGCGTGGGGCGCGTTCGCGTCGGCGAACCTCGCGGTACTGCTGGCCGACCGCGACGACCCGCGGGCCGAGGAGTTCGCCGCGACGGCCCGCGACCTGCTCGGTCTGGTCCTCCCCGACGGGCCGCTCTGTCCGAACGGCGCGTTGCTCCCCGAGCAGATGTTCGACGACGGCACGCCCGACAGCGCCACGCCGCTCGGGTGGCCTCACGCGCTCCGGACGACGACTCTCGCGCTGTTGGCCGAGCGCGACCTGCTGGCCGACGAACCGGCGACGGTAGCAGGCGAATAAAACGGACTTTCTTCAGACGGTCGGGGTCGCCGACTGCTCGGGCTCGTACAGGAGCGACTCGCCGTCGTCGGCGTCGAAGAGGTGGAGGTCCCCGGCGTCGAACGAGACGTGAATCCTCTCGCCGTTGTCCGGTTCCACGTCCGAGGCGACCCGCGCGATGAAGTCCTCGCCCACGTCGAGGTGGAGGTAGTTGTCCGACCCGACGGGTTCGATGACCTCGACGGTCGTCTCGACGGCGTTACCGCCCGGTCCCGAGACGGAGACGTCTTCGGGTCGGACGCCGAGCGTCAACTGCTGGTGGCCCCGGACTGCGTTCCGGAGGCGCTCGTCGTGCAGTTCGTAGGAGAACTCGCTGTCGCCATCGCCGACGAGTCGGGTCGTCCCACCGTCGGTTTCGACGGTCACGTCGAGGAAGTTCATGCTCGGTGAACCGATGAACCCGCCGACGAACTCGTTGGCCGGGTCGTTGTACACCTCCTTGGGGACGCCGGTCTGCTGGATTTCGCCGCCGTCGAGGATGACGATGCGGTCGCCCATCGTCATCGCCTCCTCCTGGTCGTGGGTCACGTAGATGGAGGTCGTCGCCAGTTCGTTCTGGAGTCGCTGAATCTCGGTCCGCATGGTCGTCCGGAGCTTCGCGTCGAGGTTCGAGAGCGGTTCGTCGAACAGGAACACGTCGGGGTCGCGGACGATGGCCCGGCCGAGCGCGACTCGCTGTTTCTGCCCGCCGGAGAGTTCGTCTGGCTTCTGGTCGAGCAGGTCCTCGATGCCCATCATCGCGGCGGTCTCGCGGACCTTCTCGCTGCGCTCGTCTTTCGTGAGGTCGGTACTCATCCGCAGGCCGAACGCCATGTTCTGTTCGACCGTCTTGTGGGGGTAGAGCGCGTAGTTCTGGAACACCATCGCCACGTCGCGCTTGCGAGCGTGTACGTCGGTCACGTCGTTACCGCCGACGTAGATGTTACCGTCGGTCGGCCGTTCGAGACCGGCGATCATCCGCAGAGTCGTCGATTTGCCGCATCCCGAAGGGCCGACGACGGTGACGAACTCCCCGTCTTCGACGGACAGGTCGATGTCGTCCACGGCCACGATTTGACCGTTACCGTACTCTTTTCTGAGGTCACGTAGGGTTACTGTCGCCATCCTTCTCCTTGAGTACGTCTGCCACGCTTTAGTTCTTGCCTTCTTCGCTAAATCTGTGACGCATTATTTCGTCTTTTTTTTGAATCACCTTCGGTCGCGTTCCGCCGCGACCCGGCGACGTCTCCCGCTCGAAGGCGGGTGTAGCGTGGTTCGGACGGGGTGTACAAATAAACATTTTTGCAGTCTTCGAATACCTATATATTTCTATTAACCATCTGTTATGGGGTAAGATGTTAGGTAGTATGGCTAGAGGTGAGAGTTGGCCCGCACGCGCTGGTGACGCCAGCGCGTGCGGTAGCGGCAGTGACGCGCAGGACGACCACTCTACCGCGGACGCACTCGACTGACCATGCTACCGGCGAACGCTCGACCAATCAGGCCACGCGCGAACGCTGGCTGACGCAGCGAATCGGTGGGACCGAAAGGGGCCGCCCGGCCGCGTTCGTTTTAGTCGTCTCTGCAGGCCCTGTTCGCGGGCCGTGTCGTGGGGAGAGGTCCGCGAATATCTCGCAGAGCGACCGCCGGAAGACGACCCGCGTCTTCCGAGGTCACTCGCTTGCTCGCGGTTGCACCGCTCGCATCGCGGCGCATCACGCCGCCCCCTCGCGTGATCGCGACCGGGCGGGGATTTTCCGGGACCGGAACTATCTCGCCGATTCCTGCGGTGCGTAACCGGCGTTCCACCCGCGACGAACCGGGAGATTTAGGTGGGCTTCACACCCGAACGATGCCGAACAGCGCGCCGGGTTTCGACTCGGGACACCGCGTCTTCAGTGAAAGACCGTGTTGAAACCCAAGGCTTTAAGTTATGAACAACTAATTCAACACTTATTCACCCCATGACAATGAATCGCAGAAAAGCTCTCAAGAGTATCGGCGTGACGGGCCTCGCCGGTGTTCTCGCGGGCTGTACGAGCGTGCAGGAACAGGACGACACGACGACCAGCGACGACGGTGGGGCCGACACCACCGCCGGGGACGACTCCGGGCAGACCGAGACCACCGCGACCGGTCCGGCGGGGACCGCGAAAGCGTGGTACAGTCTTCAGGACACTGAGCTAGAGGCTCGCAAGGCGGCCTTGAAGCAGTTCAACGACAACTCCAAGCACACGATGGAGGGGTCGGACGTCTCCGACCTGAAGAAGAAGACCACGAGCGCGATTCCGGCCGGGCAGGGGCCGGAACTGTTCGACTGGGCCCACGACTGGGTGGGCGACTACCACCAGCGCGGGTTCATCACCGACCGGAGCGAACAACTGAACGTCGAACTCGACGTGTTCACCGACGCCGCGGCCGAGGCCGTCCAGTTCGACGGGAACGTGGTCGGTCTCCCCTACGCCGCCGAGACGGTGACGCTCGTCTACAACACCGAGATAGTCGACGAACCGCCCGAAACCGTCGCCGACATGAAGTCCGTGATGGAAGAGCATCACGACCCCGGGAACAACGCCTACGGCCTCAGTTACCCCTTCGACCCGTACTTCGTCAGCGCGTGGGCACAGGCGTTCGGCGGTTACTACTTCGACCCGGAGAAAGACCCGATGCTCGGGTTGACGGACTCGAAAACCATCGAGGGCGTCCAGTTCGCGCTCGACAACCTCAAGCCCTACATGCCGAACGACCCCAGTTACGAAACCCAAGCCGCGCCGTTCGCCGAGGGCAACGCCGCGTTCGCCATCAACGGACCGTGGTACCTCGCCACGCTGAACGAGAAGGGCGTCGACTTCGGCGTCACCACGCTGCCGACGCCCGAAGGCGGTGAGGCCCGGCCGTACACCGGAATCCAGATGTGGTACTTCGCCAAGGCGATGGAGGACGACGGAGCGAACGCCGCGGCCGCCCAGTCGTTCGCCGAGTGGTACGCGACCAACGAGGACATGCTCGAACAGGCCGCCAAAGACCAGGGGAGCATCCCGGTTCTCGAAAGTCTCGCCGGAAGCGACGCCCTCCCGGACGACGTGAAGGCGTTCTCCGAGACGGTTCGAAAGGGCGTCCCGATGCCGACCGACCCGAAGATGGGGAAGGTCTGGCAACCGCTCACCGACGCGATGACGAAGGTGTTCAACGGCGACGCTGGCGTCGAGGCGGCGATGCAGCAGGCCGAGGAAACCGTCCGCGAAAACTGGGAGTAACCCCAACTCATGAGCACTGCCTCTCGCGTCGCGCGACGAGTCGAGGACGTGCCGTTTCTCGAACGAGAAGACGCTTCGCTGTTGCTCGTACTGCCGGGGCTGTTCGTCTTCTCGGCGTTCATGCTGTTCCCGATACTCTACTTGCTGGGCATCTCGTTCACGAACGCCGAGCCTTCGAACCTGTTCGCGGGCGAGGGCGCGCTGTCGGTGTTGACCTTCGGGGAGGCGGCGTTCGTCGGGTTCGAGAACTACGTCACGGTCCTGACCGACGTACAGTTCTGGAACTCGTTCGGCATCACGTGGCTGTTCGTGGCCACGAGCGTCGCGCTGAAGTTGACGCTGAGCATCGGCGTCGCGCTGATAGTCACGGGCGACCGCGTCCGAGGCAAACGCGTGATGCGCTCGCTCATCATCATCCCGATGGGCCTGCCCGCCATCTTCACCATCACGGTGTGGCGCGGCATCTTCAGTTCGGCGGAGTTCGGACTGGCGAATCAGGTCCTCCGGTCGGTGGGCTTGTCGTCGGTGTCGTGGCTGAGCGACCGCTGGATGGCGTTTCTCGCGTACAACGTCACCGAGGCGTGGCTGGCGTACCCCTTCATGGTCATCATCACCGTGAGCGCGCTTCAGGACGTACCCGAGGAGCTCCACGAGGCCGCGAAGGTCGACGGCGCGGGCTACCTCGCGCGATTCCTCCACGTCACCCTCCCCTCGATAAAGCGGCCGGTCCTGTTCGCGTCGATACTCACGGCTGCCGCCTCGTTCCAGCAGTTCCTCATCCCGTACGTGTTCAACGAGGGCGGGCCGGCCAGGGCGAACGAACTCGTCGTCGTCTACGGCTATCGGGAGGCGTTCACCTACTTCGAGTACGGACAGGGTGCCGCGATTAGCCTCGTCGCCATCGCGTTCATCGGCGCGTTCATGTGGCTGAACGTCAAGCGCGGGAAACTCGCAGACGGGGTGAGCGACGAGTGAGTCTCCTCCGCTCGGTCGTTCGCAACGTCAAGGACGACGCGGTCGGACTGGCGACGACGCCGGTCGACGTGCTCCGGGAGATGCGCTACACCGCCGCCGGGATTCGGAAGGGCGAGATTTCGCCGGTTCGACCGCTGAAGAGTCTCGGACTGACGGCGGGCGCACTGGTCGTCGTCGTCACGCTCCTGTTCCCCATCTACTGGATACTCATCTCGGCGCTGTCGGGCACCGGCGGGTCGATACACTCGGTGGACGGTCTGCGGTTGTTCCCGGAAGAACCGTCGATACAACCGTTCGTCTGGGTTCTCGGCGACCTCATCGTACCGGCCTACCGCATCGGGTTGGCCATTCCGTTCACCGAATCGGTGCTGGTGTTCGACACGCCGCAACTGACGTTCCTCGACGCCTCGACCCACGGCGTCGACAACCCGTCGAGTTTCAAGAAGTTCCTGTGGAACAGCCTCACGGTCGCTATCCCGACGGTCATCCTGTCGATGTGTCTCGTCGTCCCCGCCGCGTACGCGCTCTCGCGCCGGAAGTTCATCGGCCGCCGGAAGATCCTGTTCGGCTACGTGCTGCTGACGCAGGTCGGCGGTGGACTCGGAATCGCGCTACTCATCGGTCTCTACACCGTGTTCGTGCAGATCGGCCTCAACGACAGCAAACTCGCGCTGTCGGTCTACTACGCCGCGACTGCGGTGCCGTTCAACACTTGGCTCCTGAAGACCTACATGGACGGCATCCCGGTTTCCTACGAGGAGGCCGCGGTCGTGGACGGCGCGCCCGCGTGGCGGGTCGTCGTCGAGGTCATCCTCCCGCTGTCGAAGGCCGGGTTGGCGACTATCTTCATCTTCACCTTCCTCACGGGGTGGACCGAGTTCGTCGTCGCCCAGACCTTGCTCGGGACCGACAACTACACTCTCCCGGTAGGGCTGTTCTCGCTGGTCGACGAGTACTCGGTGCCGTGGGCGCGGTTCTCGGCGTTCGCACTCACGTTCGCGTCGCCGATAATGCTCGTCTACCTGTTCGCCCAGCAGTACATCGAAGGCGGACTCTCGTTCAGCGGGATGGAAGGCTGACCACTTCCACCCCCGTCCCATAAACTCGAAGTCACTTTTTCGACTCGTCGGTGACTTTCGTTCGATTGGGTCGGAAACGAAGCCGAAGCGATGTATTCCGAGGAGTTGCCCCAGACCCATCGAAGCCCTGGGAAATCCTAGAATGGGAACATACTTTCCGGGCGGCCTTCGAAAGAACGCCATGGACCAGACGGTCGCCGTCGCTCACTACCCTGAAGGCGCTGGCCACGCGACCCGGATGCTCGCCGTCGCGCAGGCCTTCGAGGACGCGGGTGCGGAGATCACGCTCGCTGGCGGCGGCCCCGGTTCCCGGTTCATCGAGCACAACGGCTACGAGGTGTTTCGGGCCGCGCCGGTCGATTACATCGGCGACTACCAGCAGGGGTCGCTCAGTCGAGTCGTCACTCGAAGCCTCCCCTACAGCGGCAAGCGCGTGGTCGACTTCGTTCGGTGGCTCCGCAGGGAAGACCCGGCGGCGCTGGTGACCGACGACATGTTCGCCGCGATGGCAGCGTCGCTGACCGGGACCCCGCTCTACATCGTCACGCACAACGCGGCCTCGTACTACGACGCCGCCGTCGAGCAGGTGTTTACGTGGCTCATCAACCGTTTCCAGTTGGGAGCGGCCGAGTCGTTCCTCTACCCGGCGGTGTGGCCGCCCGACGAGGGCGACCCGCCGGGCGTGACCCACGTCCCGCCAATCGCGCTCGACCCCGACGGCTGTCCACCGCCGGACGACGACGTCGACGTGCTGGTCGTTCCGAGTGTCTACTCGACGAACTTCGACGTACTCGCCGAGACCCTGCGAACCGAGGGTCACGACGTGACGCTCGTCGGCGGCGACCGCTGGGAACCCGTGCCCGCGCTCTTACCGTGGATTCGAGCAGCCGACGTTGTCGTCTGCTCGGGCTACTCCACCGTGATGGAGGCCGCAGTCGGGGGGACGCCCTGCGTCGTCTACCCGTTCACCGACGAGCAACACGGCGTGACGCGCGTCCTCGAACGGAGAGGAGTCCGCGGCTTCCAGGTCGAACACTCCGTGGCCCACGTCGCTCGGGCGGTCCGGCATCGGCCGAACGAACCCGACTACGACAACGGGGTCGAGCGCATCGCCGACCACGTTCTCGGGGAGTTGACCTGACCAGTTTTTGCCACTGTCGGAACTACGAACCCCTCTCCTCTCCAACCGGGGACATGGCTCGGGTCACGGCCGGAGCGCGCCTCCACTTCGGCTTTCAGAATCTCTCGCTGGCGCATCAGCGACTGTACGGGTCGCTCGGCGTCGCGCTCGACTCGCCGCGCGTCGTCGTGACTGCAGACCCCGCCGAGACGGTGCGTTGCGACCACGACGCCGCCCGCGAGTACGCACGGCGGGCGGTCGAACTGCTAGACGTGCCGGGCGTAGACGTGACCGTCGAGCGGACGCTCCCCCGCCACGTCGGTCTCGGGAGCGGGACCCAGTTGGCACTCACCGTTCTCGCAGCAGTCGCACACGCCTACGACTGCGAGCGACGAGTCCGCGAGCGCGCGCCCAAACTGGGCCGCGGCGGCCGGAGCGGCGTCGGGGTCGCCACCTTCGAGACCGGCGGGTTCGTCCTCGACTCCGGCCATCCCACGGAGCGATTCACGGCCGACCGACCGCCGCGCGGGGAGTGGTCGGTCCCGGCAGTCGCGGCCCACCACGAGGTGCCCGACGAGTGGCGGTTCGTCGTGGCCCTGCCGGACTCCGAACCCGGCCGGAGTGGTAACGACGAGGACGCGAGCATGCGGTCGGTCGTCGAGCGCGCGGACCCCGACCTCGCCGACGAAATCGCCGCCGTCGTCACTCGGCGCGTCCTGCCCGCGGTTGCGGTGGGCGACTCCGAGAAGTTCGGCGCGGCGGTCGCCGAGGTCGGCCGACTCAACGGTGCGTGGTACGCCGACGAGCAGGGCGGGGTCTACCGACCGCCGGTCGGCGAGGTGGTCGCACGGCTCTCGGAGTCGCCAGCTATCGCTGGCGCTGGCCAGTCGTCGTGGGGGCCCGCGGTCTACGGCGTGACGACCGAGCGCCGCGTCGGTGCGGCCCGCGAGGCGGCCTACGCGGCGCTGTCGGTGGCGGGCGTCGGCGGCGAGGTGCTGGTCGCCGAACCCCGGAATCGGGGTGCGCGAATCGAGGGGTGACGCTTGGCTCCGTCCTTTCGGATTAGTCGGACTGGTGGTTACGAGGTAGCGGCGACTTCCCGCTGGCCAGCGGGAGTCACCGAAGCGGCCGCGCTGGCTGACTCGCCAGCTATCTGCCCGCAACCGCGCGAAACGTCCGGGAGGGGTTCGTCCTGTTCTCGGATTTAAACCTTCGCGTGGTCGGCCCGCTCTGTGAACTACGTGGAGTGACACCGACCACGGGACGTGCCATTGAGTCAGACCACCGGACGCGCCGCGCTCGCGCTCGGCCGTATCGATGCGGTCGCGGCCGAGCGCTCGCACGCGGGGAGGCACGGGGCGCGGTGCGGGCGCGGTTGCGGTGGAGTTGCGGTCCCGATTCGCTCGATCGGTAGCTACCGGTCCGCTGGCGGCTTCGGTTCGGCATCGAACCCCGGCCGTATTCCTCTACATTTCTATAACATACAACCCTATATGTACTAGAAATAATATTCTGTCTCCCGTGCTGGAAGTACGACCTGTCCGAGACGACGGACAGTCCGACGAGTTACCTCGGACACACGAAAGACCCAAGCACCCCGATTGAGACGCCCAACACGAGAAGCACATGGACCGAGTTCCGTTCGGCGTCTCCCGACTCGACGACATCATCGGCGGCGGTGCCCCGCCCGGAAGCGTAGTCCTGCTGGCAGGCGAGGCCGGGGCCGGTGCCCGCGAGTTCTGCTACACTGCCGCGACCATCAACGGGTTGGCCCACACCGACGAGGACCAGTTCGAACTCCACTACGGCAACGTTTCCGACCAGGCCGCGGTGCCCGAGGACATCCACTACGTCTCGTTCACCGCCAGCGGCGACGAACTCCGACAGGAGATCGAGTTCACGATGAGCGAGGACCTCGTCCACGCGGGCGTCGAAACGGTGGAGTTCGCCGACTTCAGCCAGGAGTACTTCCAACTCTCGGCGATTCCCCGCGAGTGGTACACCCGCAAGACCCAGACCATCACCGACCTCGGACAGGGGAGCGACCGCCGCGGCGTACTGGAGGCGCTCGGCGAGTACCTCAACGAGTACGCCTCGGGCAATCTCGTCGTCATCGACTCGCTGACCGACCTCGCTCGCGCGCCCAGCGAACACCTCGACTGGAGCGACATCACCCTGCTCGTCAAGGGGCTTCAGAAGGCCTCCCGAGCGTGGGACGGCCTGATTCTCGTCCTCGTCAATCAGGAAGCCCTCTCGGACACCCAGATGGGGAGTCTGATGGGCGCGGCCGACGGTACCATCGCCTTCGAGTGGGAGACCGGCGGCAACGAGCGCGACCGGGTGATGTTCGTCCGGGAGTTCCGCGGCGTGCTGCCGCGGTTGGAGGCCGAGGACATCATCCGATTCGAGACGGAGATTCACGACGGCGGGTTCGACATCAGCAACGTCCGGAAGATTCGGTGAACTGACTCGGTTGGGTCTACGGGGAGTCGTGGCCGCTAGCAGGAGTTGAGGTGGGACGTACGCAGTGCGAATGGAGGACGGTATCCTCAAAAACGTGCTCGGGACGTAAGAGGGGTGCAGATGTTCCACAACTGTGGTACCGATGCCACCCTGTGCGACTCTATAAAAGAGACGCCATAGTTTCCCCTCAGGCATCTACGTTTACATGTTGGATAACACACCGATACTGGAGAGGGTCGGAGTGGAAGGGATATAACCGAGCGACGTCGTCGTCTTGACTTTCCTACGAGGGTAATCGAAATTCCGTCCGCTTCAGTGGGCCGTGGCGGCCGACCATAAATATAATGATAAAATATGGAGGATATGCGGGGTTGATACTCATGGCCGGTGTCCTGCCGGGACGGTGGAAGCACAGATGACCCGATCTGCGGAAAGAAGCGACGAGTTGGCTGGCACTGACGGGGTCAGGAATGACCGTCGGACGTTCCTGAAACACCTTGCACTGGTCGCCCCCGTTGGACGGGTGGGGAGAGCGACGTCGTTCGATGCCGGGGACCTGGTTCACGAGCAGGCAGACACTGGTGAAGACGTCTGGCGGCAGTTGGGCCACGACGCGGCGAACACCTCGTACAACCCCGCCGCGACGGGCCCCTCGGAGCCCATCGAGGAACGGTGGCGCTTCGAATTGCCAGACGACGGTGTGGTGTACGCGCCAGTCGTCGCCGGAGACACCCTCTATACCACCAACAATTTCCTCGCGGGGACGTTGCACGCCATCGCTACCGAGGACGGGACCGAACGTTGGCAGTTCTCGGCTCCCGAAGGTAGATTCGGCATGCAGGCAGTGGTGGACGACACCGTCTACGTCGGAAGCACAGACGGCACCGTGTATGCCTTAGACGCGGCGACTGGCGACCCACGCTGGCTGTTCGTGACATCTAGTGACACGATCAAGAACGGGAAGGTACACGACGATACGGTCTACTTCGGCGACGACACCGACGTCAAAGCGCTGGACGCGACGACCGGCGAACTACGGTGGCGTTTCGACGATGTGGACGCCCCGCAACACTATCTTTCGGTCGGTAGCGGCGGCGTCTACGTCCCGGCGGAGGACGAGAACGTGTACGCACTCGACGCCGAGACGGGCGAGGAGCGCTGGCGCTTCGAGGAACCAACTGCCGCCACGCTCTCCACAGCAGTGGCCGACGGCACGGTCTACGTCGGTGGTGAAGACACGAACGTCTACGCGGTGGACGCAGAAACGGGCGAGGAGCGCTGGCGCTTCGAAGCGCCGACGTTCCCGACGCTAGAGCCAGCGGTGGCTGACGACACGATATACATTCAGGATCTGGAAACGGTGTACGCACTGTCGAGCGAAACCGGCGAGGAGCGTTGGCGATTCGAGGACCTCCACAGGGTAACTTGGACGTTGACGACAGTCGTTCCCGGTACTATCTACGTCGGACGGATGTTCAACCTGTACGCGCTGGACGCGGCGAGCGGCGAGGAGCGCTGGCGCTTCGAAGTACGACCGGACGAGACGTACGAGGGCAAGGCGTTTGCCTCTCCAGCCGTGGTGGACGACACTGCGTACGTCGGGATGACGAGGGGAGCAGGGGAAAGACCGCTTAGGGGTGTCATACTCGCATTGGAGTGAACTGGTCTCCACGTGTTCAGTCTGCGAGTTGCACCTATCGCAAGCGCTCGGAGCCCGCCGTGGGCCGAGGGTGTCGATAGAACGCTAATCTGTGTACTTCCCGTTGGCTTCCTCCACTAACTCCAACAACAGGCACCAGTCCAACAGATACCCCACGCGCTCGCCCCAGATTTCCTCCCACGAGTTCGGATTCTTGTGGTGTTCCCACGTCGGCACTTCGTCGCGGAACTGCTCGAACACCTCGCCCGCGGAGAGCGGCCCCTCTGCTTCGGCCAGAATCTCGAGGACCGCCGGCACTCCGAAGACGTTCTCGCGGAACTGCTCTCGCAGGAATTCGGTCGTGGGGTCCTGACGAGTCCGGGTGAATCCCGACGACTGCTCCTCGGCCAGTCCGAGCGCCCGCAGGAAGGTCAGCCACGTCCGGGCGGCGTCGCGACTCGTCAGGTCGGTCCGGTCGAGCATCCGGGCACAGCAGTCGTCTTCGCTCCCGGGGACCAGTGGGACCGCGCGCTGGGCGTCGGCCACGAAGTCGAGGTCCGCGGGGGGTTCGGGAACCAGTTTGAATTTCATCGCTGTTCTCGGTCCCTCCGTTTCAGAGGCCGAAGCTCTCGGCCAGCAGGTCCTCGTCTCGCTCACCCACGACGTAGGTGTCGCCGCCGACCACGTTGACGGTGGCCTGGGCGGGCGCGAAGACGCTCTCGTCCACCTCGTAGAAGTCCCAGTCCACCGACTCGAAGATGTCGGCGAAGTGGGTACCGTACTCGTCGTTGGCGGTCGAGACGATCTCGTCGAAGCGGTCGAACTCCTCGCGGACCGTCAGGTGGACCTGCCCGCCGTAGGCCAGCGCGTCGTTGGTCCGGGCGATGGCGGACTCCTCGTCGCCAGCGACGGGCGCGACCGGAGCGGACCCCGTGGCGCTCACCACGTCCAGCGGGTCGTAGCCGAGTTCCGAGAGTCGGAAGACGGCCATCTCCGCGGCGCGCGAGGCCACGCTGACGCTCCCGGCCACGCTCGCGGTCGGGACCGACGGGAGGAAGACGCTGCTCGGTTCGACGCCGGTCAGGTCGGCGACGTGGTCGGCGACGCTCGCGGTCGGGTAGTCGTCGCTCTCGACCGCCAGCACCGCGAAGTCCGACACGTCCTGGTAGCCGACGCGCGCGAACTCGTCTTCTTCGGCCACGAGCGCGCGGGCCGGACCGCTCCCGAGACCCTCGAAGTCCTCGGTCGTGACCTCCCATCCGGCCTTCTGGGAACAGAGCAGGGCCAGCGCGGGATGGTCGCTCGTCAGTTCGACGTACTGGAAGGGTGCGCCAGCCACCTCGTCCATCCGCGTCTGGACGGTGGCGAGTCCGGCGGTCTGCATCTCGGCCAGCAGGAGTCCGGCCTCGACGCCGCCGTCGAACTCGTGACCGAAGTCGAGGACGGTGGCCCCGTTGTCGAGTTCTCTCGCTCCGATGTCCAACTCCTCGGCGAAGTCGAGTGCCTCGTCGGCTAGTTCGAGTGCGTTCCGATTGAGACTGTCCATGCGCGTGGATTGGGCGTCACCCCCTAAACCGTTTATCAGTCGCTGTCAGTTCGGGATGGTTTCTCTCGAAACGTTCTCGACTTCCGCGGCGTGAAAGCTGTCGGCTCTGGTTCTTCGTCGAGAGCCCTCGGTGGTTGGCGAGGACGGCGCTACCGGCGGTCTGCCGGGAACTACCGCTCTCGTTTGGCTTCCCGGCCCAGTGCGTCCTCGACTGCATCTACTTTCTCGTGCGCGCGTTGCTCGCGCGTGCGCTTGTCGTCTATCTTCAGAAACGTACTCACGCGGTCGCCATCGACGGCCTCGTGGGCGGCCTGCGCGGCGGCGAACAGTTCGTCCACGGTGTCGGCTTCGACGACGGTGCCCATCGGGTTGGTCTCGTAGGACACGTCGAAGTCGTCCAGCGCGGCGACGGCCTTCGCTACTTCGCCGGCCATGCTTCCTTCGACGACCGGTGCGACGCTCAGGAGTGCGATTGCGGTCACAGGTCGTCGGACGACCGGCGAACACTAATGATTTCGGGGGTCGTCGTCTGGCGTTATTGGATTTGATAACGATAGCAGAGAATAAATGATAGAGATGGCATCTGTCGGTCAGTAGCTACATGAGAGGCGATTCGACGCGACACGGCGAACGTCGTACGACCGAGGGAGTGACGGCACTGCTACTCTCGGTTTTGCTTCTGACCAGTGCCGTCGCGCCCGCGGTCGGCGGGGACGTACGAACCACGTCCGGACCCCCGACGACTCCGGGAGTCGTTTCACAGACGACCGACCACGCGAGGACGACCGAACACCCCGCAGAGATCTCTGGCGCGGACGCGACGACCGTAAGCGAAGATACCGAGAACGAGTCGCTCTCGAAGAACGCGACGACCAAGCGGGTGACACTCGTCACGGGCCAGACCGTCACCGTCGTGGAGACCGGAAACCGGACCGAGTACAGCATCGATTCGAACGTGACGATGCAACGGGTCTCGACTCCGAAGGGGACCTATATTTTCCCCGAAGGGGTCGATTTCGACACGTTCGACCGGGACCTCTTCAACGTCGACCTGCTGGTTCAGCAGAACGCAACCGACGAGGAGACGAGTTCGATTCCGGTCATCGTGAGCCACGAGCAACGGAAGCGGTACGCCGACTCGGACGGGAACCAGGGGTCCGTCGACGTCCTCGACTCCGTTGCCGGGACAGAGAAGACGGACGAGTTGGAGACCATCGATGCCGTGGCAGGGCGGCTCTCGAAGGACGACGCCAAGAACGCGTACCGGACCCTCGCGGAGAGTGAAGAAGTCGAGCGCGTGCACCTCGACGTGAAATACGAGGTCGACCTCGACGATGCAGCGACCATCGTTTCGGGCGAAGAGGCCCGTGAAAAGTACGGCGTCACAGGCGATGGTGTGACGGTTGCCGTTCTCGACACCGGCATCGACGACGCGCATCCCGACCTCGACGACGCAGTCGTTCACCAGAAGGACTTCACCGGCGAGGGCACGACCGAGGACAAGTACGGTCACGGGACCCACGTCGCGGGTATCATCGCTGGCGACGGAAGTGCGAGCAACGGCACATACACTGGCATCGCACCTGACGCTGAACTCTACAACGTTCGGGTGCTGGGCAAGTACGGGTACGGATACACTTCGGACATCGTCGCCGGCATGGAGCACGCGGTCGATAACGGTGCGGACGTTTTGAGTATGAGTCTCGGCGGGTCACCGGACGGACTCCGCTCGAACGACCCGTACTCGGAGGCGGTGAACTACGCGTACGACAACGGGGTTCCCGTCGTCGTCTCAGCAGGCAATTCGGGGGACTACGGATACGGAACGGTCGGCAGTCCGGGAATCGCGAAACACGCCATCACGGTCGGTGCGACCGACAAATCCGGCGGCATCACGAGTTTCTCGTCTCGCGGGCCGACGCCGTACGGCCTGTACATGAAACCCGACGTCGTGGGGCCCGGAGCGAACGTCGTCAGTACTCGTGCGAGCGACACCAGCATGGGCGACCCGGTGGACGACCACTACACGTCCGCTAGCGGAACGAGCATGTCCGCACCCATCGTGAGCGGGACCGCAGCACTGATGCTCGACGAGCACTCCGACTGGTCGCCACAGCGCGTCAAAAGCGTGCTCACGACGACAGCGGATCCGCTGTCGGCCGACGTGAACGAGTACAAACAGGGTGCGGGGATGGTGAACGCCACCGAAGCCGTCGACAGCGACGTCGTCGTGACGCCCGGGACTGTCGACTTCGGGACCTACACGAACGACACGAACGTGTCCCGGGTCGTCACCGTGCAGAACCTCGGCGATTCGTCGGTAACGCTCAACGTCAGCGCGTCGGCGGAGTCCATCGCGGGCGACACCGGCAAAGTCAGTGTCAACGAGAGCACGATAACGCTGTCCGGAGGCGAGACCGCACACCTCGGTCTCGCGGTCGATACGAATACCCCCGCTGGCGTGTACTCCGGACGGCTTTCGTTCGACGGCGGTCGGTACACGGGCATCTTCGGGTACGCTCGCGCGCACACGGTGACCGTCGAGAAGAACGCAATCGACACAACCTCGGCCGACGACGACCCGATTTGGCTGTTCGCCGACACGGAGGGAACGTTCAAAACGAGTGGGTTCCGCGGACTCGATCAGTTGGACAACGGAACGACGACCTACCACCTCCTCAGCGACGGCACGTACAACATCCTCTCGTCGGGAGTCAACGAGAACAACAACCAGAGCATCCTGCTCTCCCACGAGGTTTCGGTTTCGTCCGACACGTCCGTCACGCTCGACGAGAGCAACACCGTCGAGTACGATCTGAACACGACGGAGCCGAACGAGATTCACGGTCGACTGTTCAACAAGAGTGTCGAAGTCCAGTACGAGAAGCGGACGTCGTCCGACTGGTGGTACGCAGGTGGTGTGTTCACCCAGTCGGTCGGAACGCAAACGATGCGTTTCAGCACGGACGACCGACTGAACGTGAGCGTCGAACACGTTCTCGTTCCGGAAGCGGACGTCGATACCGACGACCCCTCGTACGACGTGCCGACGATTTACCACTTGATACACGGGACGGCCGGGGTTTCGACCGGCCGAACGTTCGACGTGAAGCAGGACGACCTCGCAGCGAAGAACACGAGTTACTATCGAACCAGCGCGTCTCAATCCTACTGGGCCGGGCTGGCCGCGTCGAACACGGAGTGGGAGCCGATGGTCCGGTTCGCGTTGGCCGACGACATCGGCGACCGTCGAACGCAGACGGTGTACGTCTCCCCCGACAGTGGACGCTACGAGCACTTCGTCTACGGGGAATCGTTGTGGAACACATACGGGAAGACGGACGTATTCCGGCCAGGCGAACGCGTCGAGCGAGACGTCAACAGGCATCCACTCACCGGGAACGTGACCGGATGGGACGTTTCGGACGGCAACCTGAACTTCACCGCCGTTCCCCAGTCTACGCAGGCCATCGGCACGAGGACGTTCGACGACTTCGAGTGGGACGAGACTCTGGAAGTCCGACTCGACGGTTCGACGGAACTGCGCGCGACTGACTACATGACGTACGGTCAGATGACCGTCGGGGATGGCGGCTACTACGACGCGATTCCGGTCGACTCGGGGACGGACATCGTGGTCGAGATGCACGCGGACAACCAGCAGACTCTCTCGGAGCGGACAGTCACGACGTTCGAGACGACGTACGTGCCGGGCGAGGACAACACTCCGCCGCTGATCGAGCGAGCGAACGTCGTGGGAATGAACCACGACGGCACGGCCCCCATCGAACCCATGACAGTTCGATTCACGGTTCGCAACCAGAGCAGGGTCGACGCCGAGAACGTCACCGCGTGGCTTTCGCCCGGAGACGCCACCACGGTCCCGTCCGAGGACGCGAGCGACTGGTCGCAGGCGTCGATAGCTCGCGTCGACGACGACACCTACGAAGCGACTCTGACTCCCACCGACCCCGACGCGTACATCGGAACGGTCGACCTCGCGCTCAGGGTGACCGAGGACAACGGCGACACCGTCGAGATAACGACGTTCGACGCGTTCCGGGGTGCCGACACTGCACCGCCGCGGATTTCGGTCGCGACGTCGCCGAGCGAGCGGGTCAGCCAGTACAACCCGGCCGCCGTCACCGTCGAACGAACGGACCTGCATCCGAAGGCGACGGAACTCGTAATCGAGGACAACAGCTCCGGAGATGTCGTCCACGAGCGAGACCTGTCCTCGGGCGATATCGAGACCCAAACCACCGTGAACTGGAACGCGACGGACGCGAGCGGAACCCCGGTCGAGAGCGGCGAGTACGACGTCGTCGTTCAGAGTTCCGACGCGTACGGGAACGCGAACGTCACTGCGACGACGCTCACCGTGGACAACAAGAAGCCGACGGCTACCGTTACCGCCGTCGGTGCAACCACCGACCCGACTTCGACCGAAGGTCCGGTCTACACGAACGGCACGGTCGGTCTCGAAGCGACTGCGAACGGGACGCCCGGCGAGGCCGAGCAGGTAAAGTTCGTCCTGTCGGCCGACTTCACCAACTTCCGCGTGCCCGTTTCGGGTGACCCGTCTGACGGGGGGACGACTTGGACCGGCGTCGGCAACCTCTCGGACGTTCCGGACGACGGGAACTACACCGTGGACGCGGTCGCGGTCGACCCGGCGGACAACCGGGGCGTGACGACCACCGAAACGACCGTCGTCCTCGACCGCGACGAACCGGTCCTCGGCGCGACTGTCGAGAAAGTCGGCAACGACGGCAGGGTGACGCTCACAAGTAACGAACCGCTGGAGTCCGTACCCACTGCGACGGTCGAAAAACCCGCCGGAAACGACGAGCAGGTCACGCTGACGCGGAACACGACCGCTGACGGATACGTCTGGGAGGAGAACTTCGCTCTCGCGGGCGACGGTAACTACAGCGTGACGGCAAGCGGTACCGACCTGGCCGGAAACGTCGGGAAGACCAACTCGTCGGCCGAAATCGAGACGCTGAACGTTACGAGCAGGAACGTCACGGTCGTCCTGGAGAAGTCCGGACTGTTCATCGAGTTCCGGACCGACGAGACGGACTTCTCCAGCACCGTGACCATCACCGAGAGTCGGTCCGCGCTCGCACCACTCTCGCGGAACCTCGCGGGTCTGAACTTCCTGAACGGCGAACTCGGGACGAAGTTGACCGAGCACCTCGACAACGCCACCATCGGTATCCCGGCGAACGAGTCGAGACTCCCGCCGGGCATCGACGAGAAGCACGTCGACGTCGGCTACTACGACGAGAGCGACGGCTCGTGGGAACTGCTGGACACGAGCGTCGAAGACCGGACCGTCGGCAACGAGACGCGAACCTACTGGGTGACCGAGGTCGAACACTTCTCGACCTACGGCGCAGTCGCCGACGACCAGGAGCCGCCGACCCTGGACGCCAAGTCGCCGACGGCCACCTTCGACCACGAGACGACTCGGAAGACGGTGAGGTTCGACTACAGCGACGACATCAGCGGCGTCGACGCGAGCGCGGTCGAACTGTACTTCGACGGCCAGCGAGTCACCGACGAGAACGCGGCGACCGTCACGGGTTCGTACGCGACTTACGACGCCACCGGACTCGACGCGGGTGACCACGAGGCGGTCGTCACCCTCGAAGACGAGGCCGGAAACGCGAAGAACTACTCCGCGTCGTTCACCATCGAGAAAGAGACCACCGGTGACGGTGGCGGCGGAGGCAGCGGAGGCGGTGGCGGTGGAGGCGGCAGCGACGTGCCCCCGCCGTCCGTGCTCGTGGAGATAACGGAACTGACCGACACCTACGCCGAGGGGAAGGTCACGAACGCCCGCGCGTCCAATCCGGGCGAAATCTCGTTCGACGGCGGTCTCGTCGGCGAGGACGTTACCTTCACGGACCTGAGGTTCGTTCCGAAGAGTAGTGACGCCGAACCGCGGTTCTTCGTCGAGGCGGAATCGGCCGGGTCCGCTCCGAGCGGCGTGGACGCCTTCGACGGTGCAGACGAAACCCTCGGCTACCTGACGGTGACGCCGAAGTACATCAGCGACTCCGAACTCGACGCCGTGACGGTCGCGTTCGACGTAGACTCCGCGACCGCTGGTTCGCCGGAGAACGTGGCGTTGTACCGCTATAACGACAGTACGTGGTCGAACGTCGAGACGACGTTCGTCGACGAACAGGACGGGTCCTACCGGTTCGAGGCGTCGGCCGACGCCACCGGAACGTACGCCGTCGGTCTGGCCACGGCGTCGTTCGAGGTGAGCGACGCGACCCTCGACGCGTCCTCGGTCGAGATGGGCGAGGAGGTCACGGTGACTGCGACCGTCGAGAACGTCGGAACGGGCGAGGGAACGTACACGGTCGAACTGACGATGGACGGCGAGGTCGTCGCCACCGAGCAGGTGACGCTCGCCGGCGGCGAGGAGACGACGGTCGAGTTCGTCCGGACGTTCGAGGCGGGCGAACACGCGGTCGCCGTGGGTTCGACCGAGGCGGGCGTCCTCACGGTCTCGGCCGACGGGTCCGACGACGCCGCGATAGACGACGAGGAGAACCGGGGGACGAAGCAGAGCGGGCAGGGGTCCGGTCCCGGCATCCCCGGATTCGGAATCCCCGCCGCGCTGGCCGCGCTCCTCCTCGGGGCGTTGCTCGCTCGCCGGGGCGAATCGTAACCGCGGCCAGAAGCGGTCGTCGCAGTCTTTCGCGCTTAGGTCGGCGGTTCGGCGTCTTCGGAGAGTCGCGTCTCGTGGAGGTGGACCCACTCGACGCCGTTCGGCGCGTCGGCCGCCCGCCGGAACAGACCGCTACTGACGCGCCAGTCCCAGTCGCCGTCGATGCGTTGCCCCTCCTCGTAGGTCACGAGACAGTGTTCGTCGCGCTCGACCCGGGTGCGAACGTTCGCCACCCGAATCTCGAACTCCGGGTCCGAGTCCGCGAACGCGCCGTGACCGTTCCGGAGGTCGGCCCGAATCTGCGGGCCGTCGCGTCGCTCGCCGGTCGGCGAGACGATCTCGAAGTCGTCGGGGAGGACGGCTTCGGCGCGACCGTACTCGCGTCCGGTGGGCGTCCGGCCAGCCAGTCTTCGATGAACTCGTGGAACTCTCGAACCTCGCGCTCGGCGTCGTCTCGGAGTGACATCCGTCGTGCGTTCGTGTGCGCTTGTCGGCCTCAATCGTGGGTCTTCGGGAGTCCGTCACCGTCTCCCCGCTCTGTTTGCTTCCCGTCGGCCGGGTGGAACCGTAGAGACAGTAGTAGATGTTTCTAAGGCTCGTATAGATTGCTTTTAGAAACATATTTCTTCAGCTGTATCACTCGTCCAAGGACTACGCTCGCATTCTGCGGGTACCCTTCGACGGTTTCAGTCCGCTCACTTGCGCGCACGATCGTCGGTCTCGACGACGAGGTCTTTCACGTCCACGAGGAACACGATAGCACTGGCGATTACCAGCACGATGCCGACCGTGGTCAGCATCGCGTCCGCGAAGAGTATCAGCGCGACGCCGACGAGCAACAGCACCGTCGTTCCAGCGGTGAGCAGAGTGTCGCGCGTCCCGAGCTTCATGTGGTAACTTACTGCACGGTCGTGGAAAAGCGACTCGGCTGTTGGGTACCGAGTGGTTCGAAATCGGTAGAACCGGCGGAGCAGTATCGCCCGACCAATCGAAGTCACGGTCGGGTGGTTCCACCTCTCTCCGTTGCAGTCCGTCGCCTCGGATTCAGTTCGAACTCATCGACCGTTCACCGGGGAGTCTAGTGTCACTCGATTCCTCAAAACACTCACTCTGCGTGAATTTGTTAACGTTTCACATACTTGGAGTCGTTAGCAAGGACATGGGCAACCGTTCGGAAGGGGAGTTGTGCGACGACCGACTGGAGGCGTTAGGACGCTACGAGCGACGCCGACTGTTACTCGGGTTATCGACGGCGAATCCCCACGAAGATTCACGCATCGATTTCGGCGAACTGGACCGTAATTCGGGAGAACTCGACCCGTTAGTGGTGATGCGACACCTCCACCTCCCCTACCTGGAAGAACGCGGGTTCATCCGGTGGGACCGCGATAATCAGGTGGTCTCGAAGGGGTCGCGCTTCGACGAAATGGAACCGTTGCTCCAACTGTTACGAGAGATCGAGGACGAACTTCCCGGCAGGTGGACGTAACGGAAGACGGCGGGTAGAGGCGTGCTCTACGCGTACAACCTCCGGTTACTGATAGACCGTTAAGCGTCGCTCGATAGTCGACGTCCGAGAGAAGTGCGCTGGCGGGGATTTGAACCCCGGTTGCGACCATGGCAAGGTCACGTGATACCACTACACTACCAGCGCCCTGTTGCATTTCCAGATAATGCCGGGATACTAAATAAGGCTTCCGAATCGAAGTAGAATCGGGAGACGGTGACACGATTCAAGCACCGATTTCCGGCGCTAGGGGCTTTGTGACGGCCCCCCACGGCCGGAACCAAAGCGGCACCCTTTTAAGAACTAAGCCGGTACGATTCGCTACAGTCTAGTGACGGGGCGTCGAAGCGTCACGGTATGACCGTCAGCGTACTCGTTCCGTCATCCCTCGTCCGGGAAGCCGAAGACAAGCGCGAGGCGACTCGCAAAATCGGCTACGTCGCCCGCGCGGCGACGGTGTTCCGGGCCGACCGCCTCGGGGTCTTTCCCGACCCCGAGGGGGAGGAAAAGTGGGGTGGCGGGTTCGTAAGTACCGTACTGAACTACGCCGCGACGCCGCCCTACCTCCGAAAGGAGGTATTCGGCAAGCGGGACGAACTGGAGTACGCGGGCGTCCTACCGCCGCTCCGCGCCCCGTCACTGACCGGCTCCGAATCCGAGGGTTCGGGGTCGTTAAGACAGGGAATCGTGACCGAGGTCGGACCTGAAGGGCGCGTTCGGGTCAATTGCGGACTGCAACACCCGATCTCACTCGTCGTACCGCCAGAAATGGAGGTCGGCGAGGGGGAGCGCGTAACCGTCAGGATCTCTTCGCGAAGTCCGGTCCGTGCGAAGCTCGTAGACGAGCCCCTCTCGGGCTTGTCGGTGACGCGCACGGACCTTCCGGCGGCTCTCGACCGCGACGACGCGGGCGTCCGAATCGGGACGTCCCGTCACGGAGTCGAGTTGACGACCCGGCGGCTGACCGAACTGGTCGGCCGGACCGGCCGCGACGGTATGACCGTCGCGTTCGGCGCTCCGGGTCGCGGTCTGCCGGAGATGCTCGACCTCCCGACCGAAACGCTGGCCCACGAGTGGCCGAGCGACGACCGGGAGGACGAGGCGGACGCGGAGTCCGGAGTCGAATCGGGCGCACCCGGCCGGTTTGACCTCTGGCTGAACGCGGTTCCGAATCAAGGCAGCGAGGTCGTGCGAACCGAAGAAGCGATGTTCGCCACACTCGGCTGCCTGAACCTCAAAGAGAAGTGATACGATGCCAGAAACAAGCAGACCACGCAAAGGTTCGTTAGGGTTTGGCCCCCGGACGCGCGCGACCAGTGAGGTTCCGCGCTTCAACTCGTGGCCCGAAGGAGACGGCAATCCGTCTCTGCAGGGCTTCGCGGGTTACAAGGTCGGCATGAGCCACGTGGTGATGGTCAACGACGAGTCCGACTCCCCCCGTGAAGGGATGGAGGAGACCGTTCCCGTCACCATCGTGGAGACGCCGCCCATGCGGGCGGTCGCTCTGCGAGCCTACGAAGACACGCCGTACGGCAAGAAGCCGCTGACGGAAGTGTGGGGCGACGACTTCCACGACGACCTCTCGCGCACGCTTGACGTGCCGGAGGACTACGACGTCGACGCCGCCGAAGACGAACTGCGCGAAGCAGTTACGAACGGCGACGTCGCCGACCTTCGCGTCGTCACCCACACCGTCCCGGACGAGATACCCAGCGTTCCGAAGAAGAAGCCCGACGTGATGGAGAGTCGCGTCGGCGGCGGGTCGCTCGACGACCGCGTCGACTTCGCGCTGGACCTCCTCACCGACGGCGGGGAACACGACATGAACGACGTGTTCCGCGCGGGTGAGTACATGGACGTCAGTGGCGTTACGAAAGGTAAAGGCACGCAGGGTCCCGTCAAGCGATGGGGCGTCCAGAAGCGGAAGGGCAAGCACGCCCGGCAGGGATGGCGACGACGGATCGGCAACCTCGGTCCGTGGAACCCGTCCCGCGTCCGCTCGACGGTGCCCCAGCAGGGCCAGACCGGCTACCACCAGCGTACCGAACTCAACAAGCGCCTCATCGACCTCGGTGAGGGCGACGACATCAACGTCGACGGCGGCTTCGTCAACTACGGCGAAGTCGACGGTTCGTACGCGCTGGTCAAGGGCTCGGTCCCCGGTCCGGACAAGCGCCTCCTGCGTTTCCGCCCGGCCATCCGGCCGAAAGACCAGCCGCGCCTCGACCCCGAGGTGCGGTACGTAAGCACCGAATCGAACCAGGGATAAACTATGCAGGCAACTATTCGCAACCTCGACGGCGAGGAAGACGGTTCCGTGGACCTGCCGGACGTGTTCTCGAAGACGGTCCGGCCGGACCTCATTAAGCGAGCCGTCCTCGCCGCGCAGGCAAACCGCAAGCAGGACTACGGTTCGGACGACTACGCCGGGATGCGAACCTCGGCGGAGTCGCCCGGCAGTGGTCGCGGGATGGCCCACGTCCCCCGGACGAACGGTCAGGGTGCGCGAGTACCTCAGACCGTCGGGGGTCGCAAGGCCCACCCGCCGAAGGAAGAGAAAGATCGAACGCTCGACATCAACACGAAAGAGCGCAAGAAGGCGATTCGGAGCGCCATCGCGGCGACGACCGACGCCGACCTCGTGGCCGAGCGCGGTCACCAGTTCGACGACGAGACCGACCTGCCGCTGGTCGTCTCCGACGACTTCGAGGACCTCGTGAAGACCAAGGAGGTCGTCTCGTTCCTCGAAGCTGTCGGCCTGGACGCCGACATCGAGCGCGCCGAAGAGAACAAGACGGTTCGAGCCGGTAAGGGTACGACCCGTGGTCGCAAGTACAAGACCCCGAAGTCGGTCCTGTTCGTGACCAGCGAGGAACCCTCGAAGGCCGCCCGCAACCTCGCGGGCGCAGACGTTGCGACCGCAGCGGAAGTCAACGCCGAGGACCTCGCGCCCGGCACGCACCCCGGCCGACTCACCGTCTGGACCGAGAGTGCAGTCGAGGAGGTGGCCGACCGATGAGCGTCATCGAGTACCCGTGGGTCACCGAGAAGGCGATGAACGAGATGGACTTCGAGAACAAGCTCCAGTTCATCGTGGACCTCGACGCAGACAAGCCCGAAATCCGCGAGGAGATCGAGAACCAGTACGAAGTCACCATCGAGAAGGTGAACACGATGGTCACCATGAACGGTGACAAGAAAGCCACGGTGACGCTCTCGGAGGACGACGACGCGCAGGAAGTCGCCTCTCGAATCGGGGTGTTCTGACACATGGGACGACGAATTCAAGGACAGCGACGTGGTCGCGGGACGCCGACGTTCCGCGCCCCCTCGCACCAGTACAAGGCGGACCTCACGCACAAGAAACCCGAAGACGTCGACACCGTCTCCGGGACGATCGTGGACATCGAACACGACCCGGCACGGAGCGCGCCGGTCGCCGCCGTCGAGTTCGAGGACGGCGACCAGCGACTCATCCTCGTGCCCGAAGGCGTCGGCGTCGGCGAGACCATCCAGATCGGCGTCAGCGCCGAAATCAAGGAGGGCAACACGCTGCCGCTAGCCGAGATTCCGGAAGGAGTCCCGGTCTGTAACGTCGAGCGCCAGCCCGGCGACGGCGGCAAGTTCGCTCGCGCCTCCGGCGTGAGCGCCAATCTCGTCACGCACGACCGCAACGCCGCAGTCGTCGAGCTTCCGAGCGGTGAAGTCAAGCGCCTCTCGCCCGACTGTCGGGCGACCATCGGCGTGGTCGCAGGCGGCGGCCGGACCGAGAAGCCGATGGTGAAGGCGGGGAACAAGTATCACAAGATGAAAGCGCGCGGCACCAAGTGGCCGAACGTCCGTGGCGTGGCGATGAACGCCGTGGACCACCCGTTCGGTGGCGGTGGCCGCCAGCACCCCGGCCAACCCAAGTCCGTCTCGCGGAACGCTCCGCCGGGGCGTAAGGTCGGGGACATCTCGTCTCGACGCACGGGACGAGGAGGTAACTGAGCCATGAGCGAAGGCGAATACCGAACCGGCCGTGAAGGTGAGTTCACCTACCGCGGCTACGATCTCGACGAGTTGCAGGACATGAGCGTCGACGAAGTCGCGGAACTGCTTCCCGCACGTCAGCGGCGAACCATCGAGCGCGGTCTGTCCACCGAGCAGGAGAAACTGCTCGAAGAGGCCCGTGAAGCGACCGAAGAAGGGTCGGCCAACGACCCGATCCGGACCCACCTGCGAAACATGCCGATTCTGCCGGAGTTCGTCGGCAAGACGTTCGCAGTGTACACCGGTCAGAGCTTCGAGCGCGTGGAAGTCGAACCGGAGATGCTGGGCCACTACCTCGGCGAGTTCCAGTTGACCCGCACGTCGGTCGAACACGGACAGGCCGGTATCGGCGCGACCCGCTCCTCGAAGTTCGTGCCACTCAAGTAAACCATGGGAATCAGTTACAGCGTCGAAACCGACCCGGACACCACCGCCAAGGGGATGCTCCGGGAGCGGCACATGAGCCACAAGCACAGCAAAGCCATCGCCCGCGAAATCAAGGGCATGACTGCAGCGGAGGCCCGCGAGTACCTCCAGCAGGTCATCGACGGCGAGCGGTCGGTTCCGTTCAAGTCCCACAACAGCGGCGTCGGCCACCGAAGCGACATCGACGGCTGGGACGCCGGTCGCTACCCCGAGAAGGCCAGCAACGCCTTCCTCGACCTCATCGAGAACGTCGTCAACAACGCCGACGAGCAGGGCTTCGAGGGTGAGTCGATGGAGATCATGCACGTCGCCGCCCACAAGATCGGCGAGGTGCAGGGCCGCAAACCCCGAGCGATGGGGCGAGCCAGCGCGTGGAACACGCCCGAGGTAGACGTCGAACTCGTACTCAAAGAGGTGCAAGAATAATGGCAGACGAACAACAGTTCATTCACGACGGGCTTCAGCGGTCCCAGATCGACGAGTTCTTCGCCGACGAACTCGGCCGCGCGGGCTACGGTGGCATGGAAGTCGCCAAGACCCCGATGGGCACTCAGATCGTGCTCAAGGCCGAGAAGCCAGGTATGGTCATCGGCAAGGGCGGGAAGAACATCCGGAAGATCACGACTCAGCTCGAAGAGCGGTTCGACCTCGAAGACCCGCAAATCGACGTGCAGGAAGTGGACGAACCGGACCTCAACGCCCGCATCGTCGCGGACCGACTCGCCAACGCGCTCGAACGCGGCTGGTACTTCCGGAAGGCCGGTCACACGACCATCGACCGCATCATGGACGCCGGCGCACTCGGTGCCGAAATCGTCCTCTCCGGAAAGGTGACTGGCGCGCGGTCGCGCGTCGAGAAGTTCAACCGCGGCTACATCAAGCACAACGGCGAACCCGCCGAGGACATCGTCGACCACGGACAGGGCGTCGCGGTCCTCAAACTCGGCACCATCGGCGTGGACGTGAAGATCATCCCGCCGGGAGCCAACCTGCCCGACGACTTCGAGATTCAGGAGGGCGCGAGCCCCGAAGAGATCGTCCCCGAGGCCGTCGAGGCCAACGAGCAGGCCGGCGTCGAGGAACTCCTCGAAGAGCCGACCGACGACGAACTCGAAGACCTCCGCGAAGAGGAGGAGGCAGGCGAGGAGCCCGCCGAACCCGGCGAGGAGGAGATCGACGAGGAAGTCGTCGAAGAGGTCATCGAAGAGGAGACCGAGAGCGAGGAGTCGGCTGAAGAAGCCGAGTCCGACGAGTCGGTCGAAGAGGAGCTCGACGAACTCGAAGAAGAGGTCGAGCAGGAAGCCGAAGACCTCATGGACGAGATGGAAGACGAAGAGAGCGACTCCGAGGAGGGTGACGAATAATGGCCATCCTTCACACCGAGGAGATCCGCGACATGACTCCCGCAGAGCGAGAGTCGGAACTGGAAGACCTCGAAACCGAACTCCTGAACGCGAAGGCCGTGAAGGCCGCCGGTGGCGCACCGGAGGACCCCGGCCGATTCAAGGAACTTCGCCGGACTATCGCGCGAATCAAGACGGTTCAGCGCGAGGAAGGCGACCTCGAAGACGAAGAGTAAGACAACGATGCCACTAACACCCGAGAATCTGACGCGACACGAGCTCAACGGACTTCACGTCCGCGTCGTGGACGCGGCGAACTCGGACCTCGTAGGAATCGAGGGCCGAGTCGTCGCCGAGACGCAGGGCACGTTGAGCGTCGCGTCCGACGCTCGGGTGCGACAGGTACCAAAGCAGGGCTCCACGTTCGAGTTCGCGCTCACAGATGAACCCGCCGACCTCGCCAAGAGGTCGGGGACCGCGTCCAAACGTGGGTCGGAAACTGCCGGAGTCCGCTCCGGTCAGTCTGGCCCGTCCGGCGAGTGTGTCTCGCCGGACTCCGGGGGAGGCCCCCGCGACTGCGAGGGCGTGGCCTACGTTACGGTGGATGGCGCGCGTCTGCTCTCACGACCCGCATTGCGTACCGAGAAGGCAGGTGACTCCAAATGGCAATAGGACTGAACGTATCAGAACCGGAGGGAACCTGCTCCGACGAGAACTGTCCGTTCCACGGAACGCTTTCCGTGCGCGGCCAGACACTCGAAGGAGAGGTTGCCTCCACCGACATGGACAAAACCGTGATCGTCGAGCGAGAGTACGACGTTCCGGTTCCGAAGTACGACCGGTACATGAAGCGCCGGTCCCGCGTTCCGGCACACCACCCGGACTGCATGGAACTGGAAGTCGGCGACACGGTTCGTATCGCAGAGACCCGACCGCTTTCGAAGACGAAGAGTCACGTCGTCGTCGAGCAGTTCGAGACGACGCGGAGCTTCGGCGCGGGCGGCACCGAACAACAGGACGAAACGGACGGTGAAGAATAATGGAAGCGCTCAAAGCCGACGTGACGCAGGGCCTCTCGAAGGGGTCGCTGCTGACGTGTGCCGACAACACCGGCGCGCGTGAACTCAAGGTCATCAGCGTTTCCGGCTACTCGGGCACCAAGAGCCGCCACCCCAAAGCGGGCATCGGCGACAAAGTGACCGTCTCGGTCACGAAGGGTACCCCCGAGATGCGACGACAGGTGCTGGAAGCAGTCGTCGTCCGCCAGCGACAGTCCATCCGCCGTCCCGACGGCACCCGCGTCAAGTTCGAAGACAACGCGGCCGTCATCATCGACGACGTGGAGGAACCGCGCGGGACCGAAATCAAGGGTCCCATCGCGCGGGAAGTCGCTGAGCGGTTCGGAAGTATCGCGAGCACCGCTACGATGATAGTATGACTACGCAACCACACAAACAGCGAAACCAGACCGAGCGTGCCTCGCTCCACGAGCGACACGAGCAGGTCAAGGCGACGCTCGCTGACGACCTCCGCGAGGAGTTCGACGCCCGCAGCGTCCGCGTCAACGCGGGCGACACCGTCGAAGTGATGCGCGGGGACTTCGCAGGCGAAGAAGGCGAAGTCATCAACGTCGACCTGCGCGACGCCGTCGTCCACGTCGAGGACGTTACCCTCGAGAAGGCAGACGGCGAAGAGGTCCCGCGGCCGCTCGACGCGAGCAACCTCCGCGTGACCGACCTCGACCTCGAGGACGACCGACGCGAGGCGCGCCTCCGAGGTGAGAACGAATGACGAAGCATCAGAAACGACTCTCAGTTCCGAAGTCCTGGCCGGTCGAGCGCAAGACCGAAACCTTCACCGTGAAGGCCGATTCCGGCCCGCACGGCGAGGACGGCGTTCCCCTCATCATCCTGCTGCGGGACGTGCTGGGCTACGTCCAGTCCCGGAAGGAAGCCCGGTACGCTCTCGACCAAGGGAACGTGCTGGTCAACGGTGACGAGAACGTCGCCGAGGACCGTCCCATCGGGATGTTCGACATCGTCGCGTTCACCGAGCGCGAAGAGTACTACCGCGTCTTCCCCGACGAAGGCGGTCGGCTCGCGCTGACCGAAATCGACGGCGACGCCGCCGGTAGCAAGCTCGGGAAGATCGAGGACAAGACGAAGGTCGCTGGCGACCGGACCCAGCTCAACCTCCACGACGGGCAGAACCTGCTCCTCGAAGACGCGAGCGAGTACGACGCTGGCGACTCCATCGTCATCAGCAACGACGACAGCGAAGTCGTCGCTCACTTCCCCTACGAGGAAGGCAGTCTCGTGACCGCGGTTCGAGGCGCACACGCGGGCGAAATCGGTGAAATCACCGAGATTCAGGTGACGCCCGGTAGCGGCTCGAACAACGTCGTGGTCGAACTCCTCGACGGTGACGACACCTTCGAGACGGTCGAAGAGTACGTCGTGGTCATCGACGAGAACTTCGTGGGCGACGCGGACGCGTCGGAAACCCCGAGCGGTGAAGACCGCGAGGACGGAGGTGACGACGAATGAGCGAAGCCGAGTCCGACTTCCACGAGATGCGCGAACCGACCATCGAGAAG
Organism: Halorussus salinisoli; assembly: GCA_005239435.1. GTDB lineage: Archaea > Halobacteriota > Halobacteria > Halobacteriales > Haladaptataceae > Halorussus > Halorussus salinisoli. The sequence goes on from SZNP01000001.1 coordinate 962,761, forward strand.
GTCGTCGTCCACATGGGCGTCGGCGAGGGCGGCCGCGAACTCGCGGACGCCGAGGACATTCTCGAGGACGTGACCGGCCAGCAGAGCGTGCGAACGCTGGCCAAGTCCACCAAGCCCGAGTTCGGCATCCGTCAGGGTGACCCCATCGGCGCGAAGGTGACCATGCGCGACGACGAAGCAGAGGAGTTCCTCCGAAAGGCGCTGCCGCTGGCCGACGTCTCGGCCAAGCAATTCGACGAAACGGGGAACTTCAGCTTCGGCGTCGAAGAGCACACCGAGTTCCCGGGACAGGAGTACGACCCGAACGTCGGCATCTACGGACTCGACGTGACGGTCAATCTCGTGCGACCCGGTTACCGCATCAGCAAGCGCGACAAGGTGACTCGCTCGGTGCCGTCGGGTCACAAACTGAATGTCGAGGACGCAGTCGCGTACCTCGAATCCAACTTCGACGTTGAGGTCGAACAATGAGTGAAAGCGAAACCGACTCCGAGGCGACCGGAGAACACGCCGCCAAGCGCACCGGCCAGATCGAAGAGTGCCAGCGCTGCGGTCGAAAGCAGGGTCTCGTCGGCAAGTACGACATCTACCTGTGTCGGCAGTGTTTCCGCGAAGTCGCCCGGAGCATGGGCTTCAAGAAGTATCGATAATCATGGCAGGAAACGATCCGCTGGCCAACGCGCTCTCGGGCATCGACAACGCAGAGAGCGTCGGTCATCTCGACCACACGGTACAGCCCGCCTCGAACGAAATCGGCAGCGTACTCGAGGTCTTCTACGACCGCGGGTACATCGACGGCTTCGAGTTCGTCGACGACGGTAAAGCCGGGCAGTTCGAGGTCGAACTGAAAGGCGCGATAAACGAGTGCGGTTCGGTCAAGCCCCGGTACTCCGCCGGAGCAGACGAGTTCGAGAAGTGGGAGAAGCGATTCCTCCCCGCCCGTGACTACGGGGCGCTCGTCGTGACGACCAGCCGCGGCGTCATGAGCCACTACGAGGCCCGCGAGAAGGGCGTCGGTGGCCAAGTCATCGCGTACGTCTACTAACAATGGCACGAACAGAACTCGAAATTCCGGACGACGTGACCGCGGAGAAGGACCACCTCGAACTCACCGTCGAGGGGCCGGAGGGGAGCGTCACGCGACGCCTCTGGTACCCCGACGTATCGGTCGAAGTGGAAGACGGAACCGTAGTCATCGAAAGCGAAACCGAGGACGCCAAGACCAACGCGACCGTGGGCACGTTCGAGAGCCACGTTCGCAACATGATTCACGGCGTGACCGAGGGCTGGGAGTACACCATGGAGGTCTTCTACTCTCACTTCCCGATGCAGGTTCGCGCCGAGAACGGCGAGGTCGTCATCGAGAACTTCCTCGGTGAGAAGGCCCCGCGACGAACGAACATTCACGGTGACACGACCGTCGAAGTGGACGACGAGGTCCTCACCCTGAGCGGGCCGAGCATCGAGGACGTCGGCCAGACGGCCGCGGACATCGAGCAGTTGACCCGCGTCCAGGACAAGGACACTCGCGTCTTCCAGGACGGCGTCTACATCACCGAGAAGCCACAGACTGGAGGTGTCTAACGAATGGCAGACGACGAACCCGAAACACTCGAAGACGTAAGCGGGGTCGGCCCGAGCAAGGCCGACGCGCTCCGCGAAGCGGGCTTCTCGTCCGTCGAGGACGTGAAGGGCGCGAGTCAGGACGAACTCGCAGAGGTCGAAGGCATCGGGAACGCTCTCGCGGCCCGTATCAAGGCCGACGTGGGCGGTCTCGAAGTCGAAGAGGAGACCGAAGCCGAGATCGAAGAAGAAGAGCCGGAAGCCGACGAGGAAGCTGACGAGGAGGTCGAGACCGAACTTCAGCCCCGCGGGCTGGTCGACAAGACTCCCGACCTCAGCGAGCGCGAGGAGGAACTCCTCACCCAGCGCAAGCGCGTCGGCAAGCCGCAGTTCAACCGGCAGGACTACCACAAGAAGAAGCGGACGCCGACTTCGTGGCGACGCCCGCGCGGTCAGCTGTCGAAGCAGCGCCGCGGCATCAAGGGCAAAGGCCCGACGGTCGAGGCCGGTTTCCGCACGCCGAAGGCCGTGCGCGGCAAGCACCCCAGCGGCTTCGAGGAGGTTCGCGTTCACAACGTGGACGACCTCGAAGGCGTCGACGGCGACACGGAAGCGGTCCGCATCGCCTCGAAAGTCGGTGCCCGCAAGCGCGAGCGCATCGAGGAACAGGCCGAGGAGAACGGCATTCGCGTCCTTAACCCGACCTACGTCGAAGTGGAGGTCGAAGAATGAGTGACCTGAGTGCACAGAAGCGACTCGCCGCAGACGTCCTCGACGTCGGTCAGAGTCGCGTCTGGTTCGACCCGGACGCGCAGGGTGACATCGCGGAAGCGATTACCCGCGAGGACATCCGCGAACTGGTCGACGACGGCTCCATCGCCGCCAAGGAGAAGAAAGGCAACTCGCGCGGTCGTGCGCGCAAGCGCAAGGCCAAGCGCGACTACGGCCACCAGACCGGCGCTGGAACCCGCAAGGGCAAGTCCGGCGGTCGCCAGCAGCAGAAAGAACAGTGGCAACAGACGATTCGCGCGCAGCGACGGAAGCTCCGCGAACTCCGCGCCGAGGGTGAGATCACCCAGTCGCAGTACCGCGACTTGTACGACAAGTCGAAGGGCGGGGAGTTCCGTAGCGTCCAGTACCTGCTGAACTACATCGAGAGCAACTACTAACAATGGCAACAGGACCACGATACACGGTGCCGATGCGCCGTCGCCGCGAGGTCCGGACTGACTACCATCAGAGGTTGCGCCTGCTGAAATCGGGTAAACCCCGGCTGGTGGCTCGCAAGAGCAACCGGCACGTCAGGGCGCAGCTGGTCACGATGGGTCCCAACGGCGACGAGACGGTCGTGAGCGCCTTTTCGGGCGACCTCGAAGAGTACGGCTGGGAAGCCCCGACGGGCAATCTCCCCAGCGCGTACCTGACGGGGCTGCTCGCCGGAAAGCGAGCGCTCGAAGCCGGAGTCGAGGAAGCCGTCCTCGACATCGGCCTCAACACCGCGACACCCGGAGGCAAAGTATTCGCAGTGCAGGAAGGCGCTATCGACGCAGGGCTCGACATCCCCCACAACGACAGCGTGCTGGCCGACTGGTCGCGTAACCGCGGCGAGCACATCGCCGAGTACGCCGAGCAGTTGGACGAACCGCTGTACAGCGGGGACTTCGACGCCACAGAACTACCCGAGCACTTCGACGAAGTGCGCGAGAACCTCATGGAGGACTAACGTATGTGTGCAAACCACGACGGCTGGGAACCCCAGACCCGTCTCGGCCGCAAAGTCGCCGAGGGCGAAATCGACACGATGGAGGACGCCCTCAACTCCGGTCTCCCGCTGAAGGAGTCGGAACTGGTCGACCAGCTTCTGCCGGGACTGGAGGACGAAGTGCTGGACATCAACATGGTCCAGCGCATGACCGACTCCGGTCGCCGCGTGAAGTTCCGGTGCGTCGTCGCCATCGGTAACCGCGATGGCTACGTCGGCTACGCCGAAGGCCGCGACGACCAGGTCGGCGGCGCTATCCAGAAGGCGATAGACATCGCCAAGCTGAATCTGATTCAGGTCAACCGCGGCGCGGGGTCGTGGGAGGACCGAAGCGAACGACCGCACTCGCTGGCTCGCCGGACGAAAGGCAAGGCAGGCAGCGTCGAGGTCGAACTGATTCCGGCCCCGACCGGACTCGGACTCGCGGCGACCGATACCGTCCGGAAGATTCTGGAACTGGGCGGCGTCGAGAACGCGTGGACCAAGAGCCACGGCAACACCCGGACCACGCTCAACCTCGCCAAGGCAACCTACAACGCGCTGGAGAACGCCGCGGAATCCCGCGGTCCGCGAGGTCGAACCGACTACAGCGAGGAGGTGGCCGAGTGATGAAGGCAGTCGTTCAGATTCGCGGCGAGGTCGACATGACCGGCGAGACCCAGGACACGTTGGAGATGCTGAACCTCCACCGCGTGAACCACTGCGCGCTCGTTCCGGACACCGACACCTACCGCGGGATGATCACCAAGGTCAACGACTACACCGCGTACGGCGAACCGAGCCAGGACGTGCTGGAGACGCTGCTCGAAAAGCGGGCCGAACCCCTCGAGGGCGACGCAGACATCGACGACGAGTGGGTCGCCGACGAGACCGACTACGACGACGTGAGCGACCTCGCGTCGGCGCTGTTGGACGACGAGACGACCCTGCGCGAGCAGGGCCTCGCTCCGGTCCTCCGACTTCACCCGCCGCGCGGCGGTCACGACGGACTCAAGCACCCCACCCAGGAAGGTGGCCAACTCGGCAAGCACGACACCGAGCAAATCGATTCGCTCCTGAAGGCGATGCGATAACCATGACCGACAAGAAACGACGACAACGCGGCTCCCGCACGCACGGCGGCGGTAGTCACAAGAACCGGCGCGGTGCCGGACACCGCGGCGGTCGCGGACGCGCGGGTCGCGCCAAACACGAGTTCCACAACTATGAACCGCTCGGCAAACACGGCTTCTCCCGACCGGAGAAGGTTCAGGAAGAGGTCCTGACCGTCACGGTCCAGAAGCTCGACGAGGACGCGGCCCTGCTGGCCGCGGACGGCGACGCCGAGGAGACCGACTTCGGCTACCGCCTCGACGCCCGCGACGTGGTCGAGGACGGTTGGGACGCCGACGCCGTGAAGGTTCTCGGCGACGGTCAAGTCCGCAACCAGCTAGAAGTGACGGCCGACGCCTTCTCCGCGACTGCGGTCGAACTCATCGAGGAGGAAGGCGGCGACGCCGTTCTCAGCGACCGCGCCGAAGAGGCCGAAGAGGAAGAAGAAGCGTCGGACGACGACGAGTAACTACGGATTTCGTTTTTCGTTTTGTCACGTTCGTTCCCGGGCCGCGAGTAGTGACTTCTGTAGAATTCGATGGACGTCGGCGAGTTCGTTCGTGATTCCTCGCGAGTATTCCACCCGACGTATCTATACGTTCTCGACGCTCCTGGCACTCGGACGGGCGGATCTGTCAGATTCGCGCGCTCGGGGGTGCATCGACTGAAACACTTATATCGGAGGCTCTCTATGACTTGATATGACCTACGATACCGTCGTCTTCGACAACGACGGTGTCCTCGTCGGTCGAACGAGCTTCGACGTCCTCCGGGAAGCGACCCAGGAGACGTTCGAACAGTTCGGCGTGACCGACCTGGACCCTGACCACGTCGACGACATGACCGTGGGAGCGACCCCTAGTCGAGTTGCCGACGTCTGTGACGAGTACGACCTCGACCCGGAGCGGTTCTGGCGTGCGCTCGACCGCACGTCGTCCCGAGCCCAGCAGCAAGAAGCGCGTGCGGGACGCAAGACTCCCTACGACGACATCCACACGCTGGCCGACCTCGATACCTCGATGGGAATCGTGAGTTCGAACCAGCAGGAGACGGTCGACTTCCTTCTCGACCACTTCGACGTGTCCCACATGTTCGACACCGCCTACGGCCGCGAAGCGACCATCGAGAGCCTCGACCGCCGGAAGCCCAACTCTCACTACATCGACCGCGCGCTGGCCGACCTCGACGCCGACTCGGCGCTGTTCGTCGGCGACAACGAGTCCGACATCCGGGCGGCCGAGAACGCGGGCATCGACTCGGCGTTCATCCGGCGGCCCCACCGCCGCGACTGGGAACTCAACGTCTGGCCGACGTGGGACATCGAGTGCCTGGACGACCTCCACAGAGTCTGTAGCGCCTGAGAAGCCCGCGGCCAGGGAGACGACCCGGTGCGAGCAGTGGAGTCGCGGCGCGAGACGGAAGTTACCCGAGTGGCTCCGACGGCTCCGGACAGTCGTACGTCTCGCGAAGGGTGTCGGCGAACTGCCCGCCTTTCCGGAGCGTGATCGTGACGGCGACGAACTGCTCGTCTGCGGGACGGAGGACGAACACCTCCCGTGGCGACGAGCCTTCGCGGTCGTTCACCCTGTCGACCAGCGGTTCGAGCGGGCGAGTGCCGTCGCGAAACGCCTCGAACGTGCCACCCACTCCGTCGTCGGCGAACACGTAGAGGACGCCGTTGACCTCGTTGTCGGTGTTGCGGGTTACGCGACTGTTCATACCGTCGCCCGCGGCACGCGCCTCGGTCCACGTCTCCTGTGCCGCCTCGAACACCGGTTCGATGTCGTCGGCGAAGACGTACAGCGTCGGACGACGCACCGACACCGACCGGACCGTCGGCCGGGCCGACGACCAGTCGAGGTCGGCGTCTACGAGGTACCCCGGCCGGAGGTCGGTGACCGGGGCGTCGTGGCCCGTCTCGGCGGTGACGACCGGTTCGTACGTCTCTCGGTCGAGGAGGCGCAGGCTCCCGTCTTCGGGAGCGGCCAGCACGCGGTAGCGCTTCTCGTCGGTGGTCTGGTCGTCCGCTGTGGGTTCGTCGCGTTCCGTGGTCTGGTCGTCTCTTGCGTTCCGGCCATCTGTGGCCCGGTCGTCGGTGGACTGTACGCCTTCTGCGGTTTCGTCGTTGTCCGCGGCCCAGATGTCGTCCGTGGCCGGGTCGTCGTTCATGGAGTCCGTTAGGGAGTGGTGCCGGGAAAAGTACTCGCATCGATACTCCCGTCGGACGACGCGGTGCGGTTTCTACCGAGGGGAACGAGGTGGGACGAAAGCGTGGACGAGGACGAGGGCGACGTAGGGTCGAAACGCCCGTAATTCTCGTGCAACCCGTGCAATTTCATCATATCCCACGCCGTGGCTCAAAGCGAAGCACATACAAGCCCCCGTCCGATGTATTGCGATATATGAGTTGGAAAGAAGCGGCAGAACCAGTACTCACGCGGATGCCCTCCGTGCGACGGCCGGAGGGCCACGTTCCGTTCAAGCGAAAGCTTGGGTGGACCGCGGGCGTGTTGGTTCTGTATTTCTTCCTCACGAACGTCTTCCTGTACGGGGTAAACATCGGAGGCAACGACGCCTTCGGACAGTTCCGCTCGATTCTAGCGGGCGGACAAGGGACAGTCCTCCAACTTGGTATCGGTCCGATAGTCACCGCGAGCATCGTCCTCCAGTTGCTCGGCGGTGCGGACTTGCTCGGACTCGACACCGACGACCCCCGCGATCAGATTCTGTATCAGGGCCTCCAGAAGCTCCTGGTGGTCGTGATGATCTTCCTGACCGGTCTGCCGATGGTGTTCGCCGGCGGTTTCCTGCAGGTCGACCCGCAGGTCGCCCAGAACCTCGGTATCGGCGTGATGGGCGTCAAGTGGCTCATCTTCGCCCAAATCGCGGTCGGTGGTATCCTCATCCTGTTCATGGACGAGATCATCAGCAAGTGGGGCGTCGGCTCCGGTATCGGCCTGTTCATCATCGCGGGAGTCAGCCAGAAGCTCCTCGGCGGACTGTTCGCGTGGCCGAGTCTGCCGGGCCAGACCGGCCTCATCCCGACGTGGATAGCCCTGATTACCGGGAGCGCAGAGAACGTGCCCTCGCTGCTCACCAGCGACGGAATCCAGTACCTGTTCCTCGGTGACGGCGACATCATCGCGCTCGTCACGACGGTACTCATCTTCGCCATCGTCGTGTACGCCGAGAGCGTCCGGGTCGAGATTCCCCTGAGCCACGCCCGCGTGAAGGGCGCTCGGGGCCGATTCCCCGTGAAGCTCATCTACGCCAGCGTCCTGCCGATGATTCTCGTCCGGGCGCTCCAGGCCAACCTCCAGTTCCTCGGGCGCATCCTCTACAGCCAACTCGGCGACGGGATGCCCGCGTGGCTCGGCACCTACGGCCAGGCCGGAAATCCGACCGGCGGGTTGTTCTACTATCTCGCGCCGATTCAGACTCCCGGCCAGTGGATGTGGTGGACCGGGACGGTCGCCCAAGAACCGTGGCAGGTCATCCTCCGGGTCCTCATCGACCTCACGTTCATGGTCGTCGGCGGTGCCATCTTCGCCATCTTCTGGGTGGAGACCACCGACATGGGACCGGAAGCGACCGCCAAGCAGATTCAGAACTCCGGGATGCAGATTCCCGGCTTCCGGCAGAACACGGGCGTCATCGAGAAAGTGATGGAGCGGTACATCCCGCAAGTCACCGTCATCGGCGGCGCGCTCGTCGGCCTGCTGGCCGTGCTGGCGAACATGCTCGGCACCATCGGCGGCGTCTCCGGGACGGGCCTGCTGCTGACCGTCTCCATCACGTACAAGCTCTACGAGGAGATCGCCGAGGAGCAGTTGATGGAGATGCACCCGATGATGCGGGACATGTTCGGGTAGAGAGATATACAAACGATATACAAACCGCGTTCGGGCGGTTTGGAACTTCGATCGGTCGTTCGGTCCCTTGACCGAATACGGCCACACCGCTATTTCTCAGGAGTTACTACCCTGAGCCGCTGTACGGGTTCAATCTCGTCGACACGGTGCAGTCACTTCTACAACTACCCCTCCTGAACTGCGACCGTCACTAACGAGGGGCCTTGTTGAAACCCTCACCCGCTGATAGGATTGAACCGACTGTTCACAATACAGAGCGTCTATTTATCAGTGTCACCCGCGTCCGAGAACTAGCGTACTCGTCTAGGGGTACTCACCGAAATCTCGTATAAGTAGTGCTCAATTGATGGTGCATATTTCTCATCGGATTTGGTTGTCTCACGTCTGGACATCGACAACAGTACCTTCCTCGTCGAGCGTCACGGCAAGTTGGTCGTCGTCGATGACGACCGTGGCCTCAATTGTCAGCGGGTCTTCGGATACGACGGTCTGGTCGGCGATAGTCTCCGTCGCCAGGCGGGGCCACTTGTGGCCCCAGGGGTCGTAGCCGTGGTCATGATAGAATGCCGTCACTGTCGGATGTTGAAGCATGTGTACCCCGGTAGACAGTTGCCAGGCTCCCTTACAGACGGAACAGACGCTCTTGAACTGGATCTCGACGGTGCGGTCGCAGTTAGGGCAAACTTGGCCGTCGCCGACCACGTGGTCCTCACAGATGAGGGGGATCACGGCTATCTCTCCGGAACACTCGGGACAGACCCCCTCGATTCGCATCAGGAGTCGGTGTTTTTTCCATGTAAGTAGTTTCCGGTACATTTCGGTCACTGACCGGGCGCTGACCCCCGCTGGCGGCAACATTCCGATTCGCATCAGCACACCCGATGGGATTTCAGGGAAATCGTAATTCCCTTCGCAAGCCGTACATCGGATAAGTAAGCCCTCAGGTGATCGGTTAGTTCCATGGTCGAGGACGACCTGGCCGCCACACCGGGGACAGGGGTCGTCGATCGGCTCGGCGTCGAACACCACTTCGTCAGTCAGCGTGCCTGCGAGTATCGTACTGATGATTTGCCAGCCTGCTCGCCGGAGGGCATATCCCTCGTCGGTCTGGCGGACGAACGGCCCGACGAGCTGGGTGAGGTGGTAGTTGAACTGCGAGCCATCCCGCATCCCGACGCGCTTGCGTAAATCCGCGAACGACAGTGCCTTGCGCTCAAAAGTAGAGTCTGGGTCGTCTAATGGGTCGTCTAGATCCCAGAGCTCGCTGAGGATGGCCAACCGAGTTTCGTGGCCGAGGATTGCGAACGTCTCGTCCGGCGAGAGCCCGCTTCGGCGCTCGGTGTCGCTGGACATAGTAACATCGGAGGCCAGTAGGACGTATGGAATGTTAACTATTGCTACGAATTAGATGGTGTGTGCGACCGATGTCCAGGCATGCCGACTTGTTGGGTGGGTCAGGTATACGGAGTTCAGTTCGAGTGCTTAGAGAAATATATTCCAGTTTGGGCGCTTATTGAAATGGTTTTCAGCTAACATTTATTCCGGCGGTGAGCGTGGTTTTGTCTGGAGGCACTACCGATGGAACCCAAGACTGGCCCAGAGGACGCGGGCCAGACCGATGACAAATCAGAGTATACGACCAGCCGTATGCTCCCGACAGGAGGTGACCGGCAAGCATCCCAGTTCAAGCACGCCGTCCTTGTGGCAGCGTATTTCGTGTTGGCTGGCGTGAGCCTCCTATTAGCTGCGCTCGGGGTCGTGACCGCGTCGGCAGCCGTACTACCACCGGGGCCGCTGGGCGTCGTCCTCATCCTCACCGTGGGGATAGGACTCATGGTCGCCGCGCCGACTATCGCTCGGTGGGTGTTCATCACGGGTCTTGACGTCATAGAACGGTGGCTCGTGACGCCCGACACGGATTCAGTCCCCACTCCAGCATACAACGAGGACACCGCAGTCGCGCTGCAGGTGATTGCGCTCCACGATGCCGGTCAGTCTGAGGCAGCCATCGAAGCCGTGACAGGGATTTCCCAAGATACCATTGCCACGATTCTTGAGCGGCGCGGGGAATATCTCGCGACTGCCACACCGGTGGGGGATGGATAGCGCCATGCCTCCACAGGAACGCGACACTGCTCGTGGTTGGCCTGCTCATCCTCGCTGTCCGCTCACAACAAGACGTGTAACTGGAACTCGGGGCAAGGGTGATACGTTCACGCTCTAAATTTATCACGATGAGAAGCCACCCTGTCCGAGGACGACCGTTTTCGTCTACGCTGTACGTATTCCCGATTCATTATTGCCGGACTTCTCTGTCTGGGTAATCTCCCTGCTCAATTCGCACCACGTGTTGCTCACGCCACCTACTGTCAGTCCCCAAGGATTTCAACAGAGCCGTTTGAACCGGAGTAAGGTAGAACAAGCGCGAACTGATGGCGCGGAGGAGTCGGTTCAGACTTACTCCGAGAATATAGACGGAATGGCGGAGTAACCAATTTCAGGACAGAAGGTATAAGTCGTCTATTCTCTAACTTTACTAGAAGACTGCGTCGACGATTTTATAGAATTGACGTTCGGGTTGCTAGTCCAGTCACAAAAAAGCCCGCCGGACAAGAAGTCCGACTGACTCACCAAAGCCGTCGGGCAGATGTCCCGACAGACTCACCGTGGACGTACCAGCGTGGCTGGCTTGCCCATATACAGTGTCGATGTCGATCATAAAAAACTGGTAACGAATCGTCTTGGACTCGGTTTATATCCGTTCCGGTGGATAGAGGCAGACACAGGTAGTTTTCTGCGGGTAATAGTACGACCACGACTGGATACGAGGTCCGAGGTCCTATTGGTCGGCGAAGTTGAGGAATGCTTTTAGCTCGTCCTGTCCCAGATCGTAGAGATGGTTGCCGCTGGATAGGCACCTAAATACGGCCTTTTCGCGATTCCAGATGTATTCGAGATACCAGCGTGTAGTTAGCTATTATCAGGACTAATCTCCTACAAGGGGTCTAGTTACCAAGAGGTAGAGACGAGAGCTACATGCTCTGTATTCGGCGACGGTTATCCGGACTATTTAAATCCGAGAACGCGACGAAACGTGAGAGGATGATGAAGTATGGTCCTTGCTGAAACCCGCTGACAACGAGAACGAGGCAAAGCAGTATTGTAGAGACTGAAATCGGGGTTACGATGGGAGAGTGCAATACTCTTTTCCCGCCGGGGACATATCTCCGTATATTATGACACTGGTGAAACTGGGGGTCGCGGGATTGCGTTCTCGAAGCGAAAGGAGGGAGACAACGTGAGTGAACACGCATCTCCGACCGCCGGGACGGGCAACCCGGTGACACTCCGGAATGGGCTCGAAGCGTTCGAGTCGAGCGTGGAGTTCGACGGCCCTGTCGAGCAGCTCGACGGTCACTACTGTAACGACCACTTCGCCCAGATTTACGAGTCCGACGCCGAGCGGTTCGCCGCTGCCGTCCCGTTCGTGCGCCACGGCCTCGAACAGGGCGAGCGCGTCATGTACGTCGTCGATGAGACAAACGAGGCGGAGGTCAGAGCGGCACTTCGCAGCGGGGATATCGACGTCGACGCCGCGCTCGACTCCGGGGCGCTGTCGTTCCACACTGCAAAGGAGACGTATCTCCAAAACGACTCGTTCGACCCCGACGAGATGGTCGAGTTCTACGGCGACACCGTTGCGGCGGCAACCGAGGAGTACGAGGCGCTCCGGATTCTCGCCGAGACGTCGTGGCTCGACGGCAACGCCATCCCGTCCGAGCAGTTCATGGAGTACGAGGCGAAGGTAAACCAACTGTTCGACGCCGAAGACTGCCTCGCACTCTGTCAGTACGACCGTAACGGCTTCCCGCCGGAGTTCATTCGGAACATCGTCCGGTCCCACCCGCACCTCATCTACGACGGCACGGCGTGTCACAACGTCTACTACACGCCGCCCGCCGAGGTCTTCGACGACGACCCCGATCGGGAGGTCGACCGGATGCTCGGCACGCTCCGCGACCGCACCGAGGCGAGGGCAGAACTCCAGCAACGGGACAGATTTCTGCAGGACCTCTACACCATCACGGCCGACCAGAGCAAGTCGTTCGAGGAGAAGATTCACGCGCTCCTCGACCTCGGATGTGAGCAGTTCGGCCTCGACGTCGGCGGTGTGAACCGCGTCGACCCGGAGGCGGACTACTTCGAGGTCGAATACCTCAACGGCGACCACGAACTCTTCGAACCCGGGGCTGAATTCCCGCTGGCGGACACGTACTGTCAAGCCGCCACCGACATCGAGGCAGCCGCACTCGTGTCGGACCCGGTCAAAGAAAGCTTGGACGACGTCCCCGTCTTCGACGAGTTCGGTATCGAAGGGTACATCGGAACGTACATTCCGGTGAATGGCGGCATGGACCGGACGCTCGGCTTCCTCCCCGCCGAGAACGAACCGGTGTCGTTCTCCGAGCAGGACCGGACGTACCTCGAACTGATAGGCCAGTGGGTCAGCTACGAGCTCAACCGCCGCCAGCGCGAGCAGTTCCTCCGGGAGTGCTACCAGATTACGGCCGACCCTGACCGCGAGTTTGAGGAGAAGGTCGAACACCTGCTCGAACTCGGCCGGGACTGGTTCGACCTCGACATGGCTGGCCTCCATCACTTGCCGTCCGACAACGGTAAGTTCCAACTGGAGCAGGGCGTCGGTCTCGACGTCGACCCCGACGAACTGTTGATCACCGATCCGGGCGAGGGCGCGTACTGTCGGCAAGCAATTGCGTCCGACCAACCGGTCGGGATGCCAGACGTACGGGGCACCGACTGGGAGGACGACCAAATCTACGAGGAGCTGGGGGTGACGAGTTATCTCGGTACCACAGTCTCGGGAGGGAGCACACCGTTTGGCACGCTATGGTTCGGCAGCACCGACCCGCGTGACGTGCCGTTCTCGGAGGTCGAGCACACGTTCCTCGATCTGATGGGCCAGTGGATCGGCTACGAACTGGAGCGTCGCCGCCGCGAACGCTTCCTACGTGAGTGCTACGGAATCACGGCCGATCCCGACCTGTCGTTCGAGGAAAAACTCGAACAGTTACTCGAGTTAGGACGTGAGCAGTTCGACGTCGAGATGGCCGGATTGAATCACCTCCCGTCGTGGGACGGGCCGTTCCGACTCGAGAAGGGCGTCGGTTTCAACGTCGACTCCGACACCGAAGTCTGGACCGACCCGGGCGAGGGGTGCTTCTGTCGGCAAACCATCGAGCAGGACGAACCAGTCGCAATGGCAGACGTCAGTGACACCGACTGGGCCGAGGACACGATTCACCAGCAGTTCGGTCTGACAAGCTATCTCGGTACCAAGGTGATGAGCGGTGCCACTCCCTATGGGACGCTCTGGTTCGGAAGTACGAACTCACGTAATCGCTCGTTCTCGGAGACTGAACGGACGTTCCTCGAGTTGATGGGGCAGTGGGTGAGCTACGAACTGGAGCGCCGCGAACACAAGCAGGATCAACAGGAATTGTATAGGATCACGGCCGACCGCGACCTCTCGACCGATGAGAAGATCGCGGAACTGCTGGAGTTAGGATGTGAACGGTTCGACCTGCCCGTGGGGATGCTGACCCGCAAGCGCGAGGAGGCGTTCGAAATCACGAAGATGCGCGGCTCTCATCCCGAACTCGATGAGGGGACGCTCACACCCCCACTGACCGACAACTACTGTCGCCGGGTCGTAGACACCGGGTCGACGATCATTGCCGCCGACACCGGGGAAGCGGGTTGGGACGGGGATGCCCTCTACCACGAGTTCGGGCTCAAATGCTATGCTGGGGTACAACTGACCGTCGGCGATGAGGCCTACGGCACCATTTGCTTCACGGACTTGTCACCCCGAGATGTGGAGTTTACCGAGGCCGAGGAGACGTTCCTCGAGTTGATGGGGCAGTGCGTGAGTTACGAGCTCGAACGCAACCACCGGGAAGCCCAACTTGAGCACAAGAACGACCGGCTCGAATCGTTCGCCAGTATGCTCGCGCATGAACTCCGGAATCCGGTTGCAATTGGCCAAATATATAGTCAGCAACTTCCGGACGAGGCAGATGCGGAGGCGGTCGAATACGTCACAGATGCGTTTGACCGCATTGAGGACATGGTCGACGTCCTGCTTATACTCACCCGGGGCCGCGAGGCCATCAGTGAGCGGACTCCAGTGGACCTCGCCGACATGGTCCACAAGGCGTGGGACACGGTGGAAGCACCTAATGCCGTGCTCGATACCGAACTTGACCAGACGATCGAGGCCGACGAGACGTACATCCGGCATCTGTTCCGGAACTTACTCGAGAACACCGTGGAACACGGCGGCGAGGACGTGACGATCAGGGTTGGCAATCTTGATGACGGGTTCTACGTGGCCGACGACGGCACTGGCATCCCGCCCGAGGACCGCAACGTGATCTTCGACGAGGGATACACGACGGCCGCGGACAACGGCGGGACTGGCCTCGGATTGGCGTTCGTCCAGAAACTTGCCGAGGTGTACGAGTGGGACATCACAGTCACCGAAAGCGAGGACGGCGGTGCCCGGTTCGAGTTTCGCGACCTCGCCTGAAGCGGTCGGAGTCGATATCGTAATCCGAACTGGTTTCGCTTTCGAGCTGTAGCGGGCCACTCATGGCCGTGCGTGACCACTGTTGCGGGAATGTTCGGGTAGAGAGATATACAAACGATATACAAACCGCGTTCGGGCGGTTTGGAACTTCGATCGGTCGTTCGGTCCTTTGACCGGATACGACCACATCGCTATTTCTCAGGACTCACTACCCTGAGCCACTGTTCTATATTCAATATCGACACCGTACAGTCACTTCTACAACTCCCCCTTCTGGTGTCTGACTTGGACCATGTTAATCGTCCTGATGACGCCATCCGTTCTCGGGGCCCTCCTCTATCTGGCCGTGCTTTCGACCGCTGCTGCATGGTACCTCTGGTATAACGGATTAGAATACGTTGACGCGGGGACGGTTGCGGTCTTCTTTTTATCCAACCGTTGGTTGGGACTCTTCTTGGCGCACCCTCGTTAGGTGAAGTGATTGGTCCCGGTTTCGTCGCTGGTGGCCTTGTCATGGCTCTCGGCGTATACATCGTATCTACGTCGACCACCACCTAAGCGAACGAATCCAATCCACAGACGGCCTCGCCAAAATCTGGTGTTCAGTCTTTCTAGAGGTGATTTGCCATTCTTCGTCCCTACCTTACGGACAATCAGTCCAAGAGGCGTCACCGGAATCCCACAATCTGTTCCACGACCGGCAAGACTGACGAACGTTTTTCACAGCGAAAAACGTACTCAGCGTATGATTTCACAAGTTCTCGTCGCTATGGATGGATCGGAGGTGGCGGAGCAGGCACTCAGGTATGCACTCGACGCCCACCCTAACGCGGAAATCACGGTTCTAACAGTGGTTGGCGAACCATCGGCGATGTTTGGGGAAGCAACAGCTATCGCTCTCGCAGACGATCCTGAACAATCGGCGAAGGAACACGCTCAGCCGGTGATAAATCGTGCACAGGAGATCGCCTCTGAGTACGATACCGAGATTGGCACCAAGATAGAGACTGGACATCCGGTGAGGGTGATTCTCGATCGGGCCGATGATTTCGATACGGTCGTAATCGGAAGCCACGGTGGGACCCTAGCAGATCGAATATTCGTTGGGAACGTCGCCGAGAAAATCGTTCGTCAATCACCGGTCCCGGTAACTGTCGTCCGATAGCAAAAACGGTCTCCCAACAGTAGAATGCCCGTGGTCGATATTGATTATCTCCCTTATAGAAGAAAATAGGGGGATAGGTCCCGACGACCGACAACGCGGGTGAGATCACCCAGAGAACGACGGTTCAAGCCGTGAGCTTGGGGTCGAATAGACTTTCGGCAGACACTTCTTCGGTGCGTTCCTCCCCCGATTCGCGCCACGCCGCCGTCAGTAGTCTGCTGCTCGTCGGGACGAAGAGCTTCACCTTCTGCAAGTTCTCCAACTCTCGCTCACAATAAGAATGCGAATACTGGATAGGAAGCGGCAACCGATAGTGCTGGCGTCAACACCCAAAATACGACAATACGCTTGGCTGCTCTCGGGTCGAAGAGACTTCGCTCGTCGAGATCAGCCGGTCCTTCCGCGCCGATATCCGGCACGTCCGGTATCTCCTTCGGTTCGTCCATCGGTTCCTCATGTCGGGCAATATCTCCGATTGTCGGGCTCACGGGGGCTTCCTCGACGCGTGAGGTGACCAACGCTCCTGTCGAGACCTCTAGGTCGGGATTTTCAGGCGCAGGTGTCGCCAGTTCTGCCAGTGTCGCCGCTCGACTTGCCCGACCCCACCCGAGCCCGATAATCGTCGATGTCGTACTCACCGCTAGACTCGCAGGTATCCCAAAATAGGAGAGGATCGTGATGACTGTGCCACCCACGACGGAAACGATCAGCGACGCGAGGATTGGGAGTTCCGTAATATCGTCTCCGACCGTCTCCAGCGTGCGGCGGGCAATGGTGAAACTTCCCAACCCGAAGGCGAACACCGCGAGCAGGACCCCCTGATTGACCGTGAGTGATCCTCCCTCACCAACGAGGGGAGCCACGGCGTTCGCCGCGTTTGACGCACCTGCGGAGAACGCCATGTAACAGGCAATGACGACCACCGAGAGCGATCCAGCGATGTCCTGTAGTGACGCATTCCGATTAAATCGCGGACGTGGAATCGATCCCGAGCGGTCGAGTTGGATGAGATGGAGATCGAACTTCGTGAACGCTACGTAGCGATCGAGATATGGGTAGATGTAGCGGCCTACCACGACCCCGATGGTCAAACTGAATAGCGGCGCAATAATCCACGCCGAAACGATGGTAAACATGAGTGCCTGATTGAGTGTTTCAGACGCAAGACCGAGCCCAACGATGGCGCCGACAGCCGTCATCGAGGTTGAGGCTGGAACGCCGTAGAGATTCGAGATGAGTAGCGACGCGCCGGTGAAAAACAAGACGGCGACGCTTGCGACAGGTGTGAACTGGGTTGCAGGCACGATGCTGCTACTCATTGTTGCGATGACGTTCCGACCAACAGTCCACGCACCAAGCAGGGCGAAGCCGACGAACAAGCCCCCCGCGGTCGTCTTCCGAACGAGGCGTGAGCCGACTGCCGGACCGAATGCCACGCCCGTCGATGACCCACCAATGTTGAACCCGACGAATACAGCGACAACGACACCAGCTACGGCTAGTAGTGACACCATTGTACCGTTCCTCACTCACAATGGACTATCTCTCGTATATAATTCCCAGCATCCGCTCCGGGTTGCGACAGAACGTGGACACATACTTACGTCTCGAAGCGCGGAGGAGTCAATCTTCTCGGGGCTGCCCGTGCGCGTCGATCAAGTCGGTCGGCCTCGCGGAGCACGATGGAGACGCTCCGGGATGCTGGCGTCGGACAGGCCGACGCAGTGATTACCACGGCTGATACCGACTCGACGAACGTGATGGTGTGTCTCCTCGCAAAACGACAGGGGATTACAGCTGTCGTCTCGGTCGTCCACGACCCCGATCATATGGCCCTCTTTGAGGAGATTGGCGTGAATACCATGCAGAATCCACAGCGATTCATCGCTGAATACTTCTTCCGTGCTGTCATGTGCTCTTCGATTGTCGATTACATGCCCGTCGGTGACGACGCCGAGGTACTCGAGATTCGGGTCGACGAAGATGCACCTCTCACGGGAAAGACCATTCGAGACGCGGGGCCGACTTCACCTCGTTCGAGACGCATCTCCATTACGGGACGGACGTCGCTGAGACTATCTACGACGCCTGCGAGGAGGTGGATGCGACGGCGGTCGTCTTCGTAACCCGCGATACGAGCCGGTGGAAACGACTGTTGACTGGAGACGTGGCACTAAACCTGATTACGGAAAATTCTTATCCGGCCGTCGTGCTTCCTGAGGTCGAATCAGAAACGGAGCCAAACCACGAAGGAGGTGAGCATGCGTAGCTCACCGCGTGCTCGCCACCAATCTATGTACGTCATCATCGTGAGTGCGGGCGAAATCGGGATGCCCCTCACTGATTTGCGACTCGCGCTGGCCACAACGTTGTCGTCATCGAACGAGACGACGGCCGGGCCGACGATTCTAACCGAGTAGTGACGACGATTCTCGACTGCAGTACCGACGTTTTGGGACGCCACCGGAGCGTCCGGCCGAGAACTCGTTACGGTCCCGCCCCCGAATCGTCCGGCGTGTCTTCCAGAAGCGTCTCGGCCCGTTCGCGGAGCGATTCCGGTACGTCCCCGTCTTCGGCGACTTCGCGGAGCATCGACTTACACTGCGGGTGTGCCAGACCGGCCAGCGCTTGCTCCCGGTACGTCTCGTCGAGGTCGTCCTCCCGGGCGAGGTCCGCGAGTTTGTCGCAGTCGTTCGCGGTTTCGAGTTCGCCGATTGCCCGCTCTCGGGCCGCCGCGTCGCTCGACGCGTCGAGTGCGGTCTCGTAGTTGTCCTCGGGTGTACTCATGCGGAACAACGGCTATTGGACATCGACCACGTTATTCCTGCGGGCCGACGGCGTTCCCGACTGTTCTACTCCCCGACCGAATCCGCGGTGGTGGCCACGTTCTCACTCGCCGGTCCGATAGCCGTCGAGCCACGACGTGACCACCTGCTCGACGGCCCCGGTGGTACTCCCGAGATTCAGTATCTGGTACCCCGAGTCGGCCTTCTCGTTCACGTCGTCCATCCCGAAACCGAGTCCGCCGACCGGGACGTCGGCGTCGAGGCTGGCCTCGCGTATCTCTTCGACGGCGTCCTGCACGTCGGGGTGGTCCGGTTTGCCGGGGTGGCCGAGAGAAACGGCGAGGTCGAGCGGACCGACGAACACGAAGCCGAGTTCCGGCACGTCGAGTATCTCGTCGAGATTGTCGACCGCGGTTTGGCTCTCTATCGTCACGCCGACGAGTGTCTCCTCGTCCTCCGTCTGAACGTAGTCGTCCGTCGTCCCCCAGCGACTCGCCCGCGGATTCGCGAACCCGCGCTCGCCCGCTTCGCCGTCGTACCGAAACCGCGAGGCACGGACCACTCGCCGAACCTCGTCGGCCGTCTCGATTCGAGAGACGAACAGGTTCCGGACGCCGGCGTCGAGGGCCTTCCGCACCAGAGCCGGGTCGGGCGACGGCAGTCGAACCAGTAGTTCGGTCTCGGTCCCGTCGACCGCGCGAAGCAGGTCGTCCAGTCGCTCGCCGTCCAACGGACTGGGCCCGCCGTGTTCGAGGTCCAACCAGACGAAGTCGAGACCGAGTTCGCCGTAGAACTCCACGAGCGTCGGACTGTACGCGTTGTCGAGTACGCCGAGCGCGACCTCCCCGTCGTCGAGCGTGCGGCGCAGTTCGTTGGCTTGCGGTGACTTCCCCATGAGACGGGGAACGAGAGAACGTTCCATAAGCGTGATTGCCCGAGCCGTCCTGCGGGAACGAGGGCGCCATCGACGACTCGCCGACGCGGAGGTGACGCGACCCTGTCTAACGGCGAGGAGTTTCTTTGTCCTCGCTCGCGTCACTGGATGCATGACCGAGTTCGATCTCGTCGTTCTCGGCGGCGGAACCGGGAACGCCGTGGCGTCTGCGGGGGCCGAGGAGGGACTCGACGTGGCGCTGGTCGAGCGCGACCGACTCGGAGGAACCTGCCTCAATCGGGGGTGTAACCCCTCGAAGAAGCTGATTCACCGGGCCGACGTGGCCGAGACCGTCCGGCAAGCCGGGTCGCTGGGCGTCGAAGCCAGCGTCGAGGACGTCGCCTTCGCCGACGTCGTGGACGACGTGAACGCCACGATAACGGCAGAGGCCGAGTCGAAGGCCGAGACCGCCCGCGAGAGCGACCGCCTCACCTTCTTCCAGAACGAGGGCCGATTCGTCGGCGAGCGAACCGTCGAGGTGGACGCCGACGGTGGACGCGAAGAGATCACCGCGGAGAAGATCGTCCTCGCTGGCGGGTCGCGACCCCTGATTCCCGACGCCATCGACGGGACCGACGAGGTGGACTTCCTGACGAGCGCCGACGCCCTCCGCCTCCGCGAGCGCCCGGACCGCCTCGTGATCGTCGGCGGGGGTTACATCGCGGCCGAGATGGGCCACTTCTTCGGTGCGATGGGTGCCGAAGTCGCCGTCGTGAGCCACAGCGACGTGCTGGTGAGCCGTGAGGACCGGGACGTGGCCGAGTTCGTGACCGACGCCTACGCCGAGAGGTACGACGTCTACACCGGCTACGGCGCGACCGAACTGGTCGAGGAGGGCGACGAGAACGAGGGCACCAAACTCGTCCGGGCCGAGCCCGAGGACGGCGAGCAGATCGAGGTCCGCGGCGACGAGGTGTTGGTAGCGACCGGCCGCCGGCCAAACTCCGACACTTGGAACGTCGAAGCCGCGGGCATCGACACCGACGAGAAGGGGTTCGTGGAGACCGACCGGTTCCTCGAAACGTCGGTCGACGGCGTGTGGGCCATCGGCGACATCGCGGGCAACTACATGTTCAAGCACTCGGGCGACAAGGAGGCCGAGTACGCGGTCCGGAACGCGGTCCGCGGCGAGCGCGCGTCGGTCGAGTACCCCGGCATGGCCCACGCTATCTTCGGGTCGCCGCAGGTCGGGAGCCTCGGGAAGACCGAGGGCGACCTCGACCGCGAGGAGTACGACGTGGGGACCTTCGCGTACGACGACACCGCGCTCGGGGTCGCACTCGCGGACGACGGCTTCGCCAAGGCCATCGCGGCACCCGACGGCGAGATACTGGGGTTCCACGTCGTCGGCCCCCACGCCTCGATGCTGGTCCACGAGGTCGCCACCGCGGTCTCCGCGGGGGCCGACGCCGACCGCCTCGCGGAGACGATTCACGTCCACCCGGCGCTCTCGGAGGTCGTGCAGGGCGCGTTCCGGGAGGTTCGGGGGCACCCGCCGACCGGAATCTGAGGCGGTCGAAAAACCGAACTTTCAGATTCGATACAGCCGAGTCGCCCAGAACTCGTGGAACGCGTCGTCCAAGGCCTCTCTGGGCTTTCCGGTCGCGTCCACGGCGCGGGTAACGTCGGCGCGCTCTTCGAACTCGCCCAGGAGCGTGCGCTGGCCCACGACGAAGAGGCGGTCGGCGTCGGTCTCCCGGAGGGCGTCCTCGACGGCGTCCTCGCACTTCTCTACGTGCTCCTCGATTTGGGCGTCGCGTCGGCGCTCGAACCGACCCTGCGAGAAACCGCCCTTCGAGTGGTCTCCCTTCACGTCGCTCTCGAATCCCTCGAACTCGCGGCGCTCGCGGCCCTCGTAGGTGCCGAGCGCGAACACGTCCGACCGGACCAGCGCCAGCACGAACCCGCCGGTCGGCAGGAACCACTCGCGGTCGATGCGGAAGCCGTCGCCCCACTCCGCGAAGGGGTCGGGCGCGACCGGCGGCGCGAGCGCGGCCCTCACGAGGCCGGCGTCGTCGGTGACGGCGAGGCAGGGCGCGGCCCGGCCGACCAGCGCAGCGTGGTCGCCGAACGCGGATTCGACGGCCTCGGGCAGGTCGCCGTCCCCCACCATCGCGGTCAGCGCGCCCTCGGGGTCGGTCTCGACGGATTCGAGTCGAGCGAGGACCTCCGCGAGTCGGTCGCCGCGGACGGTCTCGGCCGACCTGAAGTCGAGGTCGGCGTCG
Organism: Halorussus salinisoli; assembly: GCA_005239435.1. Classification (GTDB taxonomy): domain Archaea; phylum Halobacteriota; class Halobacteria; order Halobacteriales; family Haladaptataceae; genus Halorussus; species Halorussus salinisoli. Next base: position 984,770 of record SZNP01000001.1, read on the forward strand.
TCGGTCTCGGTGCGTTCCACGCGGTCTTCCAACTCGGTGATGCGGTCCTCCAGCCGGTTGACCCGCTCCTCGGCGGCCTGACGGGCGGTGGCGGCCTCGGCCCGGCGCTCTTCCTCGGCCTCCAGTTGGCGTTCGAGGTGGCGCTTCTCGTCTTCGAGGTCGGCGATGCGCTCCTTCAGCTCTGCGCGCCCGAGCAACTCGTCGAGCATTCGCCGGAAAACGCGAGTGGAGGCTTCTTGTAGTTTCTGTTTGGCGCGAGTCGGAACGGCGGGCGACGAACGCAGACCCTCTCCGCTCGGTCCGCATCGGTCTCGGCAGGGGCGGTCGTGAGATTTTCGCCAGCGCACGACGAGGCGAAAGCGTTCACCGACAGCCGGGAAGACAGGAATACATTTCCAAAAGAATTAGAAAGTTTGCTTTCAGAATTGTACGTGTTGTCAGGGGAGTATCCGCCACGCCCGAGCAGGCAGGGACGTCGGCGTCGGGAGAGTCGCGGTTTTTAAACGTCCCGAACGCCAACCCCGTCGCATGGCAGAACCGCGCGTTCCGGGCGGTCGGGGGGCCGAAATCGACCTCCCCTGCGGCGAGTCGGTCTACGTCCACGACCTCGACATGGGCATGCGCGAGTACGAGTGTGCGTGCGGCCAGAACCACGCGGTCGTCACGGACGTACATCCGCCCTCGCGCTTCGTCCCCGAGTTCCTCGTAGAAGTTCTCCGGGCGACCGTCGATACCGACGACGACCTGGGCGAGTTCGGTACGCCTCACGTCATGGGCGTCGTGTTGGAAGAGTTCCCCGAGGAAGTCGTCAGCGAGAACGTCGAGGACGACCAGGACGTCGGTTACGCGCTGGTCTGGTTGACCGACTTCGACTCGCGCCGCCTCCACGAAATCGTGGTCGAACTCCTCGTGGAACTGATGGAACACGCCGTCAGTCACGCCGACGACGACAGCGCGATGGCCCAGTTCGAAGACGACATGCTCGACTTCGACGTGGCGGAGTTCGTCGAGCAGTACCGTCGAGAACGGGATTTCTCCGGCCCGCACGACCAGGCGGTCTGACGCTCGTTCCTCACCGATACGTCGGCCGACCCGATATTTATTTACCCAAGAACAAATACTAATAAACGTCTGACGCACGTCTGACTGAAGGTTAAGTGGGAATCGGACGCATACGAAAATAGACGTATGGCCCAGTGTGCGAGGGATTACGAGCGGATACGTACCGTCCTCGCCGAAGCTGACGCCGACGAGCCGTTGACCGCGCGCGAAATCCTCCAGTTGCTCGAAGCTCACGGCGAAACAATCGAGAGTGCCCACCGCGTCGCCACCGTCCTCGGGCGACGCGCGCGCGACGACGACGTTACGGTCATCCAGTCGTCGCCGTATCGGTACCGACTCGAAACGTAGTCGGACGACCGGATCTCGGTCCGGGCGATTGTACCGCAGTCCGGACGACCGCATCTCGGTCCGGACGACCGAACCTCAGTCCGGGTCCGGTTCGTAGCTCTCGCCGACGCAGAGTTCTACGGTTCGCTCGCCGGTCCCCATCGTCAACGACTCGTAGGACTCCGTCTCGCCGTCGAAACTGAAGCCGACCGGTTCGTCGCGTCGCACGTCCACCCGGAGTTCCGACGCGAAGAGATTGGTGACGTGTTCGGTCTCGTCGCCGAACAGTCGGTGAATCGTGGCCTCCTCCAACAGGTTGGTCGCCGGGGTCTGCTCGATTATCGTCACCTCCAGCAGGCCGTCTTCGCAGTTGGCCTGCGAGCGCCCTTCCGCGGGGAACCGACGGGCGTTGCCGACAAGAACCATCACGGCCTCGCCCGACCACGTCTTGTCGGTGTCCGGACAGCTAGCCTCGACCGTCAACGGGAGTCCGTCGAACTCCCTGACCGCCCGGAGTCCGGTGACGACGTAGGCCAGCGTGCCGAGTCGGTCCTTCAACTCCGGCGTGGTCGAGGCGCTGGCCTCGGCGGTCAACCCCGCGATGCAGGAGTTCAGAAAGCGTTCGCCGTCGGCAGTCGCCACGTCGATGCGGCGGCGCTCGCCCTCGGCGAGGACCTCGAAGGCGTGTTCGACGCCCTCGATGCCGAGGTTTCCGGCGAAGTTGTTGCCCGTTCCGACCGGGACGACGCCGAAGGTCACGTCGTCGAGCGCGTCGGCGGCGTCGAGACCGCGGAACACCTCGTTGACGGTTCCGTCGCCGCCCGCGGCCGCCACGAGGTCGGCCCCGGACTCCGCGGCGAGGCGACCGAACGTGATTCCCTCGCCGCCGTCTTGGGTCTCCAGCACGGTGAACCCGGCTTCGTCGGCTATCTCCCGCACCCGTTCGCGGTGGTTCCCGTTCCCGCTGACCGGGTTGAGAACGAGTATTCGGTCGTTCGGGTCGCCGCCGTCGGCGAAAGTCGCCTCGCCCGTGGGTCGTCCCCCACTTTCGGGCATGTGACCTCGATTTGGGGGCAGAAAGCCAAAGGTCTACTGGCTACAAGGATTCAGCGTGTACACGGTCGACCTTCACGCGCACACTCGATTCTTCCACGGCCACGAGCGGGCCGCCCACTACTACGACCCGCTTGGGGTTCGCCTGCTGGCAGGGGCCGCCGAGTGGCGGGGACTCGACGGGGTGGCGCTGACCAACCACGACTACTTCCGGTCGTTCGACCTCGGCGGTTCCGGGCCGGGCGGCCGGTTCGCGGGGACGATTCCGGGCATCGAGGTCACGACGACTCACGGCCACGTCTTGGTGGTCGGACCGGACCCGCCCAGAGAGACCGACCCCGGCGAACTCACGCCCGAGGAGGCCGTCAAACTCGCCCACGACCGCGGATGCGCGGCCGTCGTCGCCCACCCGTACCGCAACAGCACCGTCCGGCAGGTCGAGGCCGACTTCGACGCCATCGAGGTCAACGGGAAACATCCCCGGACGGAGGAGTGGGCCCGAAAACTGGCCGAGAGCCACGACCTGCCGCTGGTCGGTGGAAGCGACGCCCACTATCCTGTCGAGGTGGGCCGGGCCTACACCGAAATCGACGCCGACGAGTTCTCGCCGGAAGCCGTGGTCGAGGCGATACGGGATGGTCGAGTCGAACCGCGGGTCCACCAGGGACCGTTCGATAGGGGACTGCGGACGCTCTACCGGCGCGTCCACGAGGGAAAGGGGAATCTTCAGCGACCAGACTGGTTGGAGACGCCGGGCGTTGGCGACCCCCCGAAGTAAGCATCAGCTACGTTTCGGGTCCGCTTCGGAGGCTTCCCGAGCTCGTTTCAGAGGTTCGTTTCAGGGGTTCGCTACGGACGGTTTTCGGTTCGTTTCAACGGATAGTCGAATACGAAACACGTAGTCGAACTTAAACACGTAGCTTCGTTTCGCGTTTCGGCTACGAATAGCATCTAATTAACTAACCCTCAATCTCCCAAGTCTCGAACCGAAACGTAAATGAGACGAACGACGAGAGACGAGTCTTCGGACGCGGAGCGAAACGACGACGACGGCTGCCTGTCGATGGACCGACGCCGACTGTTACAGGCGGCGGGCGTCGGGTTCGGTGGTCTGTCGCTCGCCGGATTCGGCGGCGAAGTCGCGACTGCCCAGACCGACTCCGCCGACGGCCCGTTCGAGCGGACGTACGCAGGCGGGACGGTACACCTCGGACAGATCCGGGCCGAACAGGCCCGCGGCGAGGCGCCCGGCTCGGTCGGCGCGTCGAGTCCGGGCGGTGACGATACGGCGGCCGACCTGCGGCGGACGGCCAGCGAAGGGTCGGGCCGACAGCCACCGCGGCGGGCCGCCCAGGAGTCGAACGCCGACGACCCCGGCCCGCTGACCGCCAGAACCGAGTACGACGGCGTGAACGCCGAGCAGACGCGCGGCGGCGTCCCCTCCGACTCGCAGGTCGCCGCGGGCGACGGGAAAATCGTCCACGCCCTCAACCAGCAGGTCGCCATCTTCAACAAGCAGAGCGGGCGACGTGAACAGCAGATACGCCTCGAACGACTCTGGGAACCGATCATCCCCGAACCCGAAGGCGGGTTCGTCTACGGCGAACCGTTCGTGTTCGACCCGCGGGCGCGCTACGACCGGGAGTCCGACCGGTTCGTCGTTGCGGCGACCCAGTACGAACCCGGCCTGACGACCGACGGTGAGTTAATCGACCGCGAGACGCTCGAAGAGGGCGAACTCGAGGACGAACAGGTCAGTCGCTCGCCGCAAGGCTGGTGGGTCGTCGCGGTGTCGGCCACCAGCAACCCGAACGGTAAGTGGTACGTCTACCGCGTCCCGCCGCTGAACAACGAGGGCCTCGTGGACTATCCGATGCTCGGACTCGACCGCGACGCCATCTACCTCACGCAGAACTTCTTCGGCGAGGTGTTCGAGGTGACGATGATCACCCTCGACAAGGCCGCGATGTACGCCGGGGAGGACGTGACCACTCACCACTTCACGGGGATGAGAGACCCGAACGCCGACGGGCTGACGTTCACGGTTCAGCCAGCACTTCAGCCGTTCTCGGGCGGAAGTTCGGGGACGTACTATCTGGTGAACAGCGACTTCCCGGTACCGGATTCCGGCACGCTCACGCTCTGGGAGGTGACCGACCCGACCGGCGACCCGGCGCTCGACTGCTACACGCTCGACGTGGACCCCTACAGCTACCCGCCGCCAGCGCGTCAGAAGGGCGGCGACGAGACCGACTACGTGGACACCATCGGCACGCGCCTGATGAACGCCGACTTCGACGACGGGTCGCTGTGGACGGCCCACACCATCCAGTACGACTGGGACGGCGACGGGCGCGCTGTCGCGGCCATCCGGTGGTACGAAATCGACGTGGCCTCGCGGTCGGTCGTCCAGAGCGGCGTCTACGGCGAATCCGGAACCTCGTACTACATCCCGACGGTCGGGGCCGACGACGGCCGGATGGTCATCGCGCACGACCGGAGCGGACCCGACACTTACGTCCAGTCTGTCGTCTCTGGCCGGACCGCCGACCACACGCAGGGTGAACTGGAGGACTCGCTTCTCGTGCAGGACGGCGAATCGAACTACGACTTCGGCGAGGGCTTCGGCACGGTCGGCAACCCCCTGCGCTGGGGCGACTACAACGGCGTCTCGGTGGACCCCTCCTCCGGGACCTTCTGGACCGTGAGCCAGTACTCGCCGGACGTGGAGATTCCGCCGGAAGCCGACGAGCGCGACCCCTACCACACCCGCATCGCCGAGGTGTACTTCGACGACGACGGTCTGAGCGAGAGTAACTGACCACTCGGCCGGAATCGGCGCGAGCAGTCCAGATTCCAAGTATCGTTTTTTCCGGGTTCGAGTATTGTGTCCTTGGTCCCGGCGCGCGCTGGCGCGCGCGGTCTTCAGGAGCGAAGTGACTGAAGGCTCGTCAGAGCGTGCCTCTGACGGTGAACGACTGAGCGAAGCGAACGAGGGGGATGGGGAGGTGTGAGGCCGTCGCGATGCGGAGCGGTGCAGTTGCGGTACTGTGCGGTTGCGGTAACTCCGTTGCTCAAGGAGTAGCTAGCTTCTTTGCTCACCCTGAGAAATCGTTACGTCTCTGCTCACTCCGAGAAATCGTACACCCCAATCCAGTTCAGGTTCACAGTTCGGCGAAGCAGATGCCAGTGACCCCGACTTCAACGAAGCAGACGCTCGACTCCACCAACCTACGGAACGACGCCACTGGAGCGTTATCCTAGTTTCTCGTCCAGAATCAGCCTCGTCTTCGTATTCACCACTTCCTCTAACTCCCGCGCCTTCGAAATCAGTTGATTCACGCTTTGCGTGTCCGCCGCGTCCACGACCAGTACGATGTCCTCCTCGCCCGAGACCTGCCACACGAAGTCTACCTGTTTCCAGTCGGCCACGCGCTCGCCGAGTATCGAGGTGTTCACGTCTACCGCCACGTCGAGTTCTATCATCGCCTTCACGTTGCCGGTCCGGGTGGTGACGGTGAATCGCTCGATGACGCCCTCGTCGGTCATGCGCTCGACGCGATTGCGGACCGTCCCCTCGCTGGTGCCGACCTCCTCGGCGATTTCGGTGTAGGGTTTTCGGGCGTCTCGGCGCAGGATGGCCAGGATTTCGCGGTCCAGTTCGTCCATCGAGATGTGACAGTAGACGGGGACGGTACTTGACAATTACGAAATTCGTAATCTCGCTACGAAAGCAAGGTTTATACCCCGCCATTCCGTATGAATCTCGTAATGTCGGCCGCATACGTCGCACTGGAGGGGGGCAGCGTCGTAGAGGCGCGCTGTCGCGCTCCAGGCACGTCCCACGGGGAACTGGTATTCACAACCGCGTACACTGGGTACGAAGAGAGCCTGACCGACCCCTCGTACGAGGAACAGGTCCTGACGTTCTCGTACCCGCTTATCGGAAACTACGGCGTCCGAGACGAGCGATTCGAGGACGACCGAGTTCACCCGCGCGCGGTCGTGGCCCGCGAACTCACCGACGACGTGGCCGAGTGGCTCGAATCCGAGGGTGTCCCCGCCGTGGACCACCTCGACACCCGCGACCTCGTGGGTCAGATCCGCGAGGGCGGCGCGATGAAGTGCGGCATCTCGGCCGGACCCGACGCCTCGCCCGAGAAGGCCAAGGAAGCCCTCGCGGACTGTCCGGGCATGAGCGATCACACCGACATCGGCGCGCAGGTCAGCGTCTCCCGCCGGAAGACGTACGACGGCGGCGACGGCCCCGACGTGGCGCTCGTCGACTGCGGCGCGAAGGGGTCCATCGTGGAGTCGCTGCTCGAACGCGACGCGACGGTCCACGTCCTCCCCTACGACGTGACCCCCGGCGAAGTCGCGGAGTTAGATCCCGACGTGCTGTTCGTCTCCAACGGGCCGGGCGACCCTGCGAATTTCGAAGCCGCCCAGTCGCTCGTGGAGGAGTTCGTCGGCGAGGTTCCGCTCGCGGGCATCTGTCTCGGCCAGCAGATCGTCGCCCGCGCGCTCGGTGGCACCACCGAGAAGATGGCCTTCGGACACCGCGGCGTCAACCAGCCGGTTCGGGACCTCCGCTCGGACAAGGTCGTGATGACGACGCAGAACCACGGCTACACGGTCGACGAACCCGGCCCGAAACTCGACGTGACGCAGGTCAACGTCAACGACGACACCGCGGAGGGACTGGAGAGCGACGACTTGCAGGTCCTGACTCGCCAGTACCACCCCGAAGCCAACCCCGGCCCGCACGACACGCTGGGCTTCTTCGACGACGTGGTGGCGATGGCGGGCGACGAGTGTCGAACGCCCGTGGCCGCCGACTGACTAGCGAGCGGTTCCCCCGACGTTGCTCTTTTCGTGCGTTCGTTCGCGTAGTGACTGCTGTTTCGTCCGCTCGGCTTCGACTTGTTCTGTCGCCCGGGTCGCAGTCACGAAGTCGCTCCGCCGGAGCGTCCTCGCCTCGTTCGCGTCAGATTTACATCCGCGGTGGGAGAGTCGTCGGTACGATGGTTCCGGAACTGGTCTTCGGCTTTCTGGTCCTCGTCGCGGCCTCCTACGTCGGTACGACGATGGCGCTCAGGGGCTTTTTCGGCCGAGAGCGCTACGTGTCGCCCTTCGGGAACGAGTCCGATGCCTCACCGAGAACTGACGACCGGTCCGAGGACGAGACGGAAGACGAGTGAGAAGCTTCGGCGGCGAGTCGAGCGTTATCGCTCGTCGGCCAGCGGCAGGTCCGCCAACTGCGCCTCCACCATCTCGGCGATGTCCGCGCTCCGGTCGGAGTGGTTCCGGGCGAGGTCGCGGGCCTCCTCGACGCCCTCGGGGTCGGCCACCGGAACCATCTCGAGGGTCGTGCCCTCGGGACCGACGCTGGCGAGGACGTACGCCTGCGGGAACGACGAGAGCGCGGGACAGACCAGTCCTCGCACGTCGCCCGAGACGGCCGCGGGCAGGTGGACGTGGCCCGAGAGGTGGAGGGCGTCGTGGCCCGCCAGCGCGTCCACGAGCGCGGGGGCGTCGCCGACCGGCGGGTGCGGCGCGTAGCCTGACTCACCTACTGCGGCGTCGAGACCCGGCAAGTTGTGGTGGCTCACGACGACCGCGGCGTCGGTCTCGGGGAGCGTCGATTCGAGCCACGCGAGTTGGTCGTCGGAAATCGCACCGTCGTGGGTGGCGTCGAGTTCGCCGTCGGGCGCGGACGCCGAGTTCAGTCCAAGTACGTCCACGCCGCCGAACTGCTTCCGGAACGGGAACTCGTCGGGCGCGAACCGGTCTTCGAACTCGGCGACGGGCGGCGTGTCGTGGCCGTCGAACGCCTTCGGCACGTCGTGGTTGCCCGGCACGGCCACGAACGGGGTGCGGAGGTCCGCCAGTACGTCGGCCACGCCGTCGAAGTCCGCGCGTCTCCCGTCCTCGGTCAGGTCGCCCGCGAACACCACGCCGTCCACGTCGCGGTCGTTCACGTCGGCGACGGCGGCCCGGAGGTGGGCCTCCGTCCGGTGATAGGCCTTCCACGTCCCGTCCTTCTCGGTCGAGAGGTGCGGGTCGGCGATTACGGCCAACGTGGTCTCGGTGTCGGTCCGCGGGCGCTCGAACCGGGCCAGCGTGACCGGTTCGGAGTGAGAGCTGAGTTCGGAGATTTCGGCGCTTTCGGGCGTCGCGTTTCGTCGGTGGAAGACGCCGCTTCCTCGAGCAGTCATCGTTAGTCGTTGGTAGCCGATTGAGACGCTTAAACGTAGCGCAGAAAGTATATATTTGACACCCGAATCTATATAGGATGGGTCGGTTCGGGTGCTCGGAAGACGCCGTCGGCCGCGGGTCCTCACGGCAACCGAAAAACGGCTTTCGGCCGGAAACAGAGCCTTATATCCTGTTTTCAGTTGCTTCTAACAATCAAAAATATCGTCCACCGTCGGCTATCGGGCGTTCGTACCTGGTGCGACGAGACCGAGCGGCGGGTAGTGGACACGCGCGAAGGTTCAAATACTAGGGTGAAACAATCCGGAGATACCGGACGATGGCGAAGAAAATCTGCATTTCCCGCGAGGCTCACGAGCGACTGAAGGCCCTCAGACGCGACGGAGAGACGTTTTCGGAGGCTATCCTCCGACTCGCTACCGAGTGAGGCTCACGGCCAGTCGTCGCGCTGGTCCTCTTCGACCGCGTCCGCGTCGTCGTCGGCCCCTCCGGCGAGTTGCCACTCGGCGGCCTCGGCGGCCGCTGTGACGTCGAGGAACTCCCACTCGTACTCGTCGGCGAGGTCGCTGTCCGCGTCGGTCGTGCCGACGAAGACGTGACGGTCGGTGTCGAACTGCTCGCGGACGCTCTCGAGACTCTCGCCTTTCCCCTTCGGGCCGGAGAAGAAGTCCTGCCGGATGCGGTTCTTCCGAGTGAAGTTCGTCACGACGTAAGTGGGTTTGTCCGAGACTACGCCGACGTACTTGCTCCACCTGCGGGCGTCGTCGAACACCGCGCCGGGTTCGGCCAACTCCTCCAGCGCCGAGAGTTCGAAGGCGAGCGTCATCTCGCCGCTTCCGTTCATACCATCTTCTCGGCCCGTGGCGGGCAAAACGCCTTCGGTCCGGAGCTACGTTCCGAGTCGAGACGCGGAACGGACGCGAAACGTAACCCACGCGCGACCCGGACTCGCGCCCGACTCAGGCGAGTTCGACTCGGAGATACTCGGAGAACACGACCACCGGTTCGTCGGCGAAGAGAGTGGCGATTTCGGGCGTCACGGCGACCGTTCCCCGCCCGTCGTACTCGGCGAGCAACTGCTGGGCGCGCTCTGGTAACTCGTCGAAGTGCCGCACCGGCGCACCGGCCGGCACGGTCGCTGTCGGACGGAGGCGAAGGGTTCGCCAGTCGCTGTCGGTTCCGGAAGTCGTATTCGAGGACATTGTGCTACATGGTACCAATTGTCGCAGAGTATCTTAAACCTTCTGGCGAGTGGAACCAACGGGTCAGGGAGATAGATACGCTTCGAGGAGCGGAGTACCGAAAAGCAGTTTCGGGGACCGAGCGGCGAGAGAGCGGTTAGAACCGGTAGCCTTCGTCTTCGTCGCCGAGCGAACGCTCGGTGGTCTCCATCATCTCGTCGGCGAACTCCATCTCGTCGCGGGTGTCGCTCTCCATCGTAGTCTGGTACTCCTTGATGCCGAGCGACAGAATCTCTTCGAGGGCTTCCTGGCGGTCGACGAACTCCTCTTGGGTGACCAACTGGTCGATCTGCATGTCCACGTCGTCCGACAGGGCGATTTCGAGTTGGGGCATGTACGTCGGGTAGCAGTTCCAACTACTACAACGTTTGGTTGACCCGCCGTTTTGCTCCGACCGGCGAGTCGTCCGACCGACGGTCCGACTCCCGGCGACTACAGTTTTGGGCGTCCGGGCCGTCGTTCGACGCATGACGAGCGTAGACGACCACCTCCGAGACATCGCCGCACTCGCGGACGACGAACTCAGCGACCGGTCCGGGCCTGCGCCCGAGGACCACGACTACGCCGAGGCGCTGCGGTCGATGCGAGCGATAGGCGGCGAGTCGGCCGTCGACCGACTTGCCGAGGACCTGAAGCGGTCGATACGCAAGTCCGAAACGCTCCCGCAAGAACAGTCGGTGCGGTCACTCGGTCGAGATATCTGCGACGAAGAGGGGTACGCGATTCCGGACGACTCGTGGTTCGCGCGCTGACTACTGTTCCGGGGGAATCGCCAGTTCTTCGGGGTCGAAGTCCTTCTCGAGCAGGACTTCCTTCTGGTCGGCGACTTCGGCTTCCTGCCGGATGAGGTCCTTGTACCGGCCCTGCGGGGCGATGTCGCCGATGAGGACGCCGCCGATGAGTTTGCCGTCCTTGAACGCGAGTCGACGCCACTCGGTGTCGCTGTACTTGCGCTCGCACTCGTCGTCGCCCAGCGTCGGGAAGCCGAAACTGAGGAACGGGAAGTCGAAGTGCGTGATGGAGTACGACGAGACCCACCGGAACGCCTCTTCTTCGCCGTCGGCGACCATGTTCTTCGCGGCGGTTTGGCCCTGCTCTTTCGCACTCCCCCAGGACCCGTTCTGGGCGTACTCGTCGAGGATGGTGTCGTAGTACCGGGTGATGTCACCGGCCGCGTAGATGTCCTCGACGCTGGTCTGCATGTACTCGTCGACGACGATGCCGCTGTCCTCCTCGATACCGGTTCCTTGGAGGTACTCGGTGTTGAAGTTCAGGCCGATGGCGACGCCGACGAACTCGCTGTCGAACTCGTCGCCGTTGGCGTCGATGGTCGAGACGACGCGGCCGTCGTCGTCGGTCTCGAAGCCTTCGACGCCGCTTTCGAGGACGGGTTCGACGCCCTTCTCTTCGAGGGCGTCGTGGATGATTTCGGCACCGTCGAGGCTCAGGCCGTAGCGCCACCAGCGGTTGCCTCGCATGATGTACTTGGCGTCCACGTCTTGGGCGGCGCAGACCGCCGCGAGGTCGATACCGAGCAGGCCCGCACCGACGACGACGCCGGTGTCGGCCTCGCTTGCGTTCTCCTGAATCTTCCGGGCGTCCTGGAACGTCCAGAAGTGGTGGATGCCCTCGGCGTCGCTGTTGTCAACCGGAAGTTGGGTCGGCGTGCCACCCGTGGCGACGAGCAGTTTGTCGTATTCGAACGTGCCGCTGTCGTGGGTGTGGACCTCGTGGGCCTCGGGGTCTACGTCCGTGACGAACGTGTTGAGTTCGAGGTCGATATCGCGTTCGGCGTACCAGTCCTCTTCGTGGATGGAGATGGGCGCTTCTGGGAGTTTTCCTTTGGCGAACTCCTTGATGAGAATGCGATTGTACAGCGCCTCACCCTCGTCTGTGATGACGGAGACGTCGGCATCCGGGTCCTCCTCGCGGATGGTCTCCGCGGCGGAACTGCCCGCAATTCCGTCACCGATTATCACGTACGACTCGCTCATAGCCGAACCTTCATCTTCGGGGTTAAAGTGGGTTGCTATCTCAAAATCATGCGAGAAGTTCACGAACAGACGAACTTTTGGGCATCGGGTCCCAAACATCGTTCGATGAAAATAAACCAGAACGTCCGCCACTTCGCGTCCCGGAAGGCACTGGAACTACCGGTGGTTTCGGACCTCGTGAAGAACAAACTCGTGGACATGCACACTGGCATCTTCCTGAAGAAGGCCGACGCCGACCACCGCGAGGAGCGCCGCGATCGCCTCGACGCCTTCTTCGACGCTACGATGGACACCTACCTGACGGCGCTACAGGCGGGCGCGCCCGAGGCCGAAGCCCGCGAAATCACCCACATTCAGGCCAACTTCGACTTCTACAACCACGGCTGGACCGAGATGATGGAGTTCCCGAGCGACGAGTTGGACCAGCACTACGACCGTTACGCCGAGTTCTTCGAGCGTCACGGTATCTCCATCGACGACCCCCTCGGCGAGTTCGAACCCGCGGGCGGAATTCCGGACGCTCCTTCGACGCCCGAGAAACTGGAAGAGCCGGAACACCCCTATGCAGAGGGCGGCTTCGCCGACGACGTGTACGTGCAAGGCCCCGACGGCGAGGTTCGGGTCGGCGGGCAGGAGGAGCCCGACGAGGTGGACGTGACCGACGCACCCGGCGTCAGCGACGACGACGCCGAAGCGTAGCTACAGTCGGGAATCGGCTTCCGAAACGTGTTCCCGAGGTCGTCTCGGCGCGGGTCGAAAAACCGGTGGTTCGCAGTTACCGCGATAGGGCGGCCGTCACTCCTCGCTCTCCTCGTCTTCTCCGCTTTCGCTACCCGTGTCCTCCGCCTTCTCCTCGGCTTCTTCTGTCGCGTCGGCGGCCTCCTCGATTTCGTCGGCCGCCATCTCGCCGCTCTCCTGCACGTGGTCGGCCGCCATCTCTCCGCCTTCCCGCACTCGGTCGGCGGCCTCGTCGGTGACTGCTCCGCCGGTCTCCTCGATTCGGTCGGCGGCCTCTCCGGCGGCGGCTTCCGTCTGTCCGGCCATCTCACCCGAGCGCATCTCGGCTTGGTCGGCGACCGACCGCGCGCGGTCGGTCGCTTGGCTGACGACCTGACCCATCGACTCGGACCGTCTGCTCAACACGTAACCGAGACCGACGACGACGCCGAGGAGGAACAGGCGCTGGAGGACGCCACGCCCCTGACCGCCTTCGTCCGACTCGGCTTCGAGTTCGACTTCCGGGGCCAGTTCGGTGAGTGCTTCCGCGGCCTCGGACCCGCCCCGGCGACCGCGAAGATAGCGCATCGCCGCTCCGAGGTCCACGAGCAGGAACGTCCGGACGAGTCTGTTCTCTCGAGACGGCCCCGACCGCTCCCCGTCGCCGTCCTCCATCGCCGCCCTGAGTATCCGTACCGCCGGGTCGCGCACGCTGTCGTCGGCCCGTTTCGTTCGCCTCTCCTCCGCGTCTTCTGACAGAATGCTACTCATTGTTCTCCCCGGATAACAATAGGCGGAAATCGCGGAAAAGCATTCTGGGCATTTTCCGGAGCGTGGCGACTCGCTCGGCCGATTCCGTCTCCGACTCCGAGTCGCCGACCACCGACTGCCGACCGACTCACTCCGGACTGACGACCTGCTTCTGACCCGCGATTCTGTCGGCGCACTCGTAGCCAGCCACGATGCCGCCGTTCAGACTTCGCTCGGGGTACTGGGCTCGACTCGCCATCCCGGCGTAGTAGAGACCCTCGGCGACCTCGTCGGCGAGGTCGTAGGGAATCACCATGTCGAGGTAGCCTCGCTCGTAGATGGGCGCGGCGCGGGGGTTCTTGGCGAGGCGGAACTGCTCGACGTGCGAACGGTCCCAGTCGGGGAACATCTCCTCTACGTGGCCGAGCCAGAGGTCCTCGATTTCGTTTTCGTCCATCTGCCAGAGGTCCTCGTCGTAGTCCTGAATGTAGCTGGCGACGTAGAGCAGGTGGTCGCCGCCGTAGTTCTCGGGCGGCATGTAGTTGGTGTGTTCGATGAGCGCGCCGAACGGCGCGTCGTGGGCGACGTTGAGCCAGTAGGTGTCGGTCAACGCCTCGTCCATCGTCACCAGCGCACAGACCGCGCCCTGGAAGTCGATTTCGCACTCGTAGCCGGCGAGTGATTCGAGGACGTTGGGCATCGCCGCGACCACGACGTCGTCCACTTCGTGGGTCTCGGTGGTCGTTCCGCCGTCGGGGGCTTCTGCTTTCGGTTCCTCCGTCGCCGCATCTTCGACGGCCACGGTCATCCCGCTGACCTCGCCGTCGTCGATGTCGAGGTCGGTCACGCGGGCATTCGTCGTGATGTTCTCCCGGCCGACCGCCTCCACGAGGGCGTCGAGTAACTGGCCGAACCCGCCTTCGAGGTAGCCCAGCGGTTCGCCACGCAGGAGGTCGCGCTCGCCGCGGAACTTGATTCGCCCGAGGAGCCACGCCGCGCTCACGTCGTCTTTCCGGTCGCCGAACTTGGCGTCGAGCAGAGGTTCGAAGAAGCCTTCGTAGACACCGTGGGACGTGTGTTCGCGCAGGAAGTCCTCGATCGGCACGTCCTCGAAGTCCTCCAGGTTCTCGTAGGTGTCGAACTTGGGGATTCCGCCGCGCACGTCGATTTCCTGCGTGAGCATCGTGAGGCGGAACTTGTCGTAGACGCTCATGTGGGGGTAGGCCAGAATCTCCCACGGCTTGTCCATCGGGTAGACGGTCCCGTCCCAGTAGTAGGCGTTCTTGCCGATGGGCCACTCCAGGTTCTCCGCCAGTCCCAGTTCCTCGATGAGGTCCACGATGGTCTCCTCGGAGGCCGAGAGGTGGTGGTAGAACTTCTCGATCTGGTCGCCCGCGGTCTCGTACACTGCGGCGAGACCGCCGACTTGGTCGCTGGCTTCGAACACCTGCACGTCGTGACCGTGTTGCTGGAGGCGGTAGGCGGCCGCGAGACCCGCGATTCCCCCACCGACGACACCTTTCATACCACGTCGTTCACCCCGGTCGGCCAAAGTTCTTGTTGAAGCGCCCGAACGTTGGACTCCTGTCACGGTTCGGGGTGGACCGTCTTCGGCAGTGACGTCCCGGTTGCGATTTCTCGCCAAGCGAAGGGTAGTTACGACAAGACGCCTTCTGTTCGCCCATGAAGGCCGCGCTGATAATCCTCGACGGGTGGGGATTGGGAAGTGAAGACGGTGGACGGAACGCCATCGAGGCCGCCGACACGCCGAACTTCGACCGGTACGCCGACGCGGGCGCGTACGGCACGCTCGACGTGACCGGGCGGCGGGTCGGACTGCCAGAGGGCCAGATGGGCAACAGCGAGGTCGGCCACCTCAACATCGGTTCGGGCCGGGTGGTCAGACAGGAGTACACCCGCATCTCCGACGCCATCGAGGAGGGCGAACTCGGCGAGAACGACGCCATCGACTCGGCGTTCGAGTACGCACGGGACAACGACGGCCGGGTCCACTTCATGGGGCTGGTCAGCGAGGGCGGCGTCCACTCCGACCAGAAGCACCTCTACGCACTCGTCGAGTTGGCCGCAGAGCGCGGCGTCGATGCGGTGACCCACGCCTTCACCGACGGTCGGGACACCGCGCCCAAGAGCGGCACGGCGTTCCTCGCCGACTTGCAGGAGGTCGTAGACCGCGAAGGGACCGGCGAGGTGGCGACCGTCTCGGGGCGGTACTACGCGATGGACCGCGACCAGAACTGGGAGCGCACGAGGCGGGCGTACGAGGCCATCGTCGAGCGCGAATCCGAGTACACCGCGGAATCGGCGGTCGAAGCGGTCCGCCAGTCCTACGAGCGCGACACCACCGACGAGTTCGTGGAACCGACGCTCGTGGAGGGCGGCCCCGCGATGGAGGACGGTGACGCCGCGCTCTTCTTCAACTTCCGGGCCGACCGCGCCCGCCAGTTGACCCGGATGCTCGCCGACATCGACCCCGTCTGGCCGTTCGACACCTCGCCGCCCGAGATTCGACTGGCGACCATGACCCAGTACGACAAGACGTTCGACCTCCCCGTCGCCTTCCCGCCGCACCAGCCGACGGACGTTCTCGGCGAAGTCCTCGCCGACCACGGACTCACCCAACTCCGCATCGCCGAGTCCGAGAAGTACGCCCACGTCACCTACTTCCTCAACGGGGGCCGGGAAGTCGAGTTCGACGGCGAGATTCGGAAGATCGTCGAATCGCCCAACGTGCCGACCTACGACCAGCAACCCGAGATGAGCGCCGAGGAGGTCACCGACACCGCCATCGCCACCATCGAGTCCGACGACCCGGACGTACTGGTCCTCAACTACGCGAATCCCGACATGGTGGGCCACACGGGCGACTTCGACGCCGCAGTCGAGGCGGTCGAAGCCGTGGACGCCCAACTCGGCCGACTCGTGGAGGCCGTCTCCGCCGCGGGCGGGCACGTCCTCGTCACCGCCGACCACGGTAACGCCGACGACATGGGTACCCCGGAGAACCCTCACACCGCCCACACCTACAATCTGGTTCCCTTCGTCTACCTCACGCCGGAGGGCGACAGCGGCGGAAAGCGAGTCCGAGAGGGCGGGTCGCTCTGCGACATCGCGCCGACGATGCTGTCGCTCATCGGCGTCGAACGACCCGACGCGATGACCGGCGAGAATCTACTGGAGTAGACGTTTCGGGAGTTCGGAGATTCGGACTGCACTTTCGGGAGGACGAATTTTCCATTCCCGCGCGTGTTGACTTCTCCCCCCGGCTCGGCGCGTGCTGACTTTTCTTCTCGGTTCGGCGCGCGCTGGCGCGACCCGTGGCTGGCGCGACCCGTGGTTTGGGTCGCGCCCGTGCGCACGAGGGACGACGAACGAAGTGAGCGAGGAGGCTGGGGAGGTCTGAGGCCGTCGCGGTGCGGTTGCGGTACCGTGTGGTGCAGTATGATTGGCTCACGAAGTAGCTAGCTTCGTGTTGCCCTCCTTCGTGCCGTGAACTTCGCAACGACTTGCGCAACCGGTACGGAACTGCCGGAAAGTCGGCGTGGCGGTCCTGACGACGGCACCGCCGAGCGCGAAAACAATTGTATAATGCCTCATCGGAAACGAAAACACGCTACAGAGAAATAACTATAATCCTAAGACGATTATATACAATTCTGAGGCCGCGTTCGCTGGCCGAGACCTTCGAGGAGTTGCTGTTCGAACCTGCCGGCGTCGCCGTCCCGCTCGCCGCCGCGGCGACGCTCGGCTACCTCCACGACCGGGCCGCGCTCGCGGTACTTCCGTCTCTCCCCCGACACCCGCCACTATCGATACGTCCCAACCAACCGAGGACTTTCGGGTAGAATCAGAAGCCGTTTTGCCCGCCGAGCTCCGAACTCGACGCATGCTCTCGCCGCTTCACCTCGGAGTCGAACACCCGAACCTGGTCTGGATAGCCGCGGTCGGACTGCTGGCGTTCGTCGTCGGACTCGGCGTCAACCTGTGTCGCTCGCTCGCCGACGCTCCTCGAATCGCCTCGCGCACTTCCGACGGCGAGTCGGAGTAGCCCGCTCGAATCGCTCGGGAAGGGCCGTCCCTCCGCAGAGAAGTCGTTTCCTCGCCACTCACTCCCCGGTCCGGAACGACAGGTCCACCGTCTCGGCCGAGTGAGTCAGCGACCCCATCGAAATCACGTCCACGCCGGTAGCCGCGTACTCCGGCACGTCCGAGAGACCGATGCCGCCGCTGGCCTCCGCCAGGACGCCGTCCGGTAGCATCTCGACGCCCTCCTCGACTCGGGCGGGAGGCATGTTGTCCAGTAGGACGATGTCGGCCCCGGCTTTGGCGGCCCGGATTCCCTCCTCCGGAGACTCCACCTCGACTTCGATTTTCGTGGCGAACGACTTCCGCTCGCGGAAGTGGCGGACGGCCGCCTCCAAGCCCATCTCGGCGACGTGGTTGTCCTTGACCATCACCATCCCCGAGAGCGTGAGGCGGTGGGTGTCGCCGCCGCCCGCCGCGATCGCGCGCTTCTCGACGCCGCGCAGGCCGGGCGTCGTCTTCCGAGTCCCGGCAATCGACACGTCGTCGCTGATTTGGCGGGCGAGGTCCACGGCCTGCCGGGTCGCGGTCGCCACGCCCGAGGCGTGGCCCGCGACGTTGACCGCGACGCGCTCGCCGCGGAGGACCGCCTCGGCGGGACCTTCGACTTCCAGCACCGCGTCGCCCGGTTGGATTCGGTCGCCCGCTTCGACGGTCGCCGCGGCGTCTACGTCGAGATAGTCGAAGACGGCTTCTGCGGCGTCGAGACCCGCGACGACGCCCGACTCCTTGGCGACGAGGCGACCCGTCGTCTCGCCGGGGACGTGGTTGGTCACGTCGCGGTGGCCCACGTCCTCCCGAAGCCAGTCCTCGACCTTCCGGTCAGTCACTCGCACGGGCCTCGGCCTCCTCGGAGTTCGCTTCCGATGTATCGTCTTCGAGCGCGTGGCACCCGACCGGTTCGGCGTCCATCGCCTGCCGGGTGACCAGCAGGGCGACCACGCTGGCGTTCCGGAGTTCGTAGAGGCTCCGACTCGTCCGAGTTCGCGTGTAGGCGTCCACCTCGCCCTTGAGTCGCCGGAGGACCGCAGTCGCGCGCTCGAGACCCTCGGGCGTCCGGCGAAGCCCCACTTGCTCGTCCATCACGCGGCGCAGGCGGACGAACTTCTCGCGGGCGAACCCCGAGGGGAGGTCGGGGTCGCTGTCGCGCAGGTCCGGTGCTTCGACCGGTTCGGGGTCGAACCCGGCCGCGGCCTCCCCGGCGCGCAGGCCCCAGACCAGTCCCTCCAGCAGACTCGTGGAGGCGAGGCGGTTCGCCCCGTGGACTCCGGTTCGGGCGCACTCGCCCACGGCGAAGAGTCGGTCCAGGTCGGTCCGGCCGCGGTCGTCCACCGCGATGCCGCCACAGAGGAAGTGCTCGCTCGGTTCGACCGGAATCCCCTCGCGCCAGTCCACGCCGCGGGCCTCGCACTTCCCTGCGAGGTCCGGGAACTCGTCGGCGAAGTTGAGGGACGACACGTCCAGAACGACTTCGCCCGTGCGCTCGCGCTCGTCGGCGACTGCGCGCGCGACCACGTCGCGCGGAGCCAACTCGGCGTCTGCGTGATAGTCGGGCATGAATCGCTCGCCCTCCGCGTTCCGGAGGACCGCGCCCTCTCCGCGGACCGCCTCGCTCACGAGGAAGGGGTCCTCCCCGGAGTACGCCGTGGGGTGGAACTGCACGTAGGCCACGTCTTCGACGTCGGCCCCCGCGAGCGCGGCCATCGCGATGCCGTCGCCGGTCGCGGTCTCGGGATTGGTCGAGTTCCGGTAGAGCGCGCCGATGCCGCCCGTGGCGAGGACGGTCGACCCCGCGAAGACGGGTTCGGGGTCTGGCAGGTCGCTTCGCTCCCCGCTCGATTCGTCCGAGGCGCATCGCGCCTCGTAGTCCACGAGCGCGCCGTGAACTCGCCCCTCGTTGGTAATCAGGTCGAGCGCCGCAGTGTCGGACCGAATCGTCACTCGGTCGTGAGCGTCGAGGTGGTTCAGGAACGGGCCGAGGACGTGCTTGCCTGTGCTGGCGTCTACGTGGAGGATGCGCGGTTCGGAGTGGGCGGCCTCCCGGCCGTAATCGAAGTCGGAACCCTCGGCGTCCCCGTCGTCGTCCGCGCGGTCGAAGGGCACGTCGAGCGTCTCGACCAGCACGTCCTCGACCGCCTCGCGCGATTCTTCGACCAGCACCTCGACCGCATCGGGGTCGGCGGTGTCTGCGCTGGCGGCCAGCACGTCGCGCTCGAACGACTCGGGGTCCGAGCGCGTCGTGGCGACCCCGCCCTGCGCCCAGTGGGAGGTCGTCTCTTCCGGGCGGGTCGCCTTCGTGACGACCAGCACGTCCGCGCCCTCGCGTGCGGCGGCGAGCGCGGTCGCGCACCCGGCAACGCCGCTTCCCACGACGAGTACGTCGGTCTCGGTCGGGAGGTCGGAGTCGTCGCTCCCGTTCGGAATGTCGCCGGTCATCGTCATATCTCCAGCATTCGCTCCATCGCCACGTCGGCCAGTTCGGCCTCCTGTGCGGCGACTTCGATGACGTTGCGCTCGCGCCCGGCGACCAGTTCCTCCAGCACCCACGTCAGGTAGTTGGGGTCTATCTGGCGCATCGCGTTGCAGTCCATGCAGGCCTCCCCGCAGAGGGGGACGACGTTCACCTCGGGGTGCCACCGCTGGAGGTGGTTCGTGAGGTGAATCTCGGTGCCGATGGCCCACGTCTCCCCGGAGTCGGCCTCCGCGACGGTCTCGCAGATGGTGGCGGTGCTTCCGGCAACGTCTGCGGCCTCCACGACATCCCGTCTGCACTCGGGATGGACGATGACGTTGGCGTCGTCGTACTCCTCGCGGACCTGCTCGACGTGGTCCTCGCGGAATCGCTCGTGGACCTGACAGTAGCCGTCCCAGAGGACGATGTCGCTCTCGGCGACCTCCTCGGCGTCCTTGCCCTCGGGGTCCCACGGGTCCCACTCGGCGATGGACTCCTCCATGCCGAGGCGATGGGCGGTGTTTTCGCCGAGGTGCTTGTCGGGCAGGAACAGCACCTTGTCGCCCTGCTCGAACGCCCACTCGAACACGTCGTCGGCGTTCGAGGAGGTACAGACCGCGCCGCCCTGCTCGGCGCAGAACGCCTTCAGGTCGGCGTAGGAGTTCATGTACGAGATGGGGACGATGTCGGCGTCGGGCGCGGCCCGCGTAATCTCGGCCCACGCGGCGTCCACCTGGAGGGCCTCGGCCATCCCGGCCATCGGACACGACGCCTCCATCGAGGGCAGAATCACGGTCTGGTCGTCGTCGGTGATGATGTCGGCCGACTCGGCCATGAACGTCACTCCGCCGAAGACCACGTACTCGGCGTCGGCCTCGGCGGCCTCGACGCTCAACTGGTAGGAGTCGCCGACGAAGTCGGCGTGTTCGACTATCTCCCGACGCTGGTAGTTGTGGCCCAGAATCACGAGGTCGTCGCCCAGTTCCTCTTTCGCGGCTTCGATGCGGTCTCGCCGCTCGGCCTCGTCCAACTCCCGATACGCGTCGGGCAACTGTTCGAGGTTGTCGTATTTGAAGAGACTTAGGTCGGTTTCGATGTCCGCTGTTTCCATTTCGGGCATGATGTAGCTCCTCCGATTACGACAGTCTTCGGTAGGCTTCTTTGAAAATATTTTCTATTCATAGGTGGATGGTGAATTGGCTGCGGACGTTTCAAGCTAGTTCGTGCGACTCGTTTACGACGATAGTTCGACGACGAGAAGAACCACATTCACAGCCGACTGGCCACGCCCACGGCCCCTGCACCCGCGATTGCGACCGCCCCGGCGGCGACAAACACCGGGTCGTACGTGCCCCACCGCGCGTAGCCCACGCCAGCCAGATACGGCGCGGTTAACCCGCTCACCGCGAACGAGACCGAGACGAGGCCGAACACCGCGTTGATGTGCTCGCGGCCGAACAGGTCCGCGACGAGGGGTGCCAGCAACGCCCCGTTTCCGCCGTAGGCCAGCCCGTACACCAGCACGAACGCCCACAGTCCGACAACCGTTCCGACGCCAGCCAGCGCCACGGTCGCCAACCCCATGGCCGCCGAGCAGGTGACGAACACCCGAACCCGACCGAGTCGGTCCCCGAGGAGGCCGATGGCCACACGCCCGGCCGCGCTCGCCACGCCGATCAGCGCGATGCCGGTCGCGCCGACGCCCCGGGACAGCCCAACGTCGGTCGCGTACAACACCAGATTGACGAGCACGACGTACAGCGTCGCGTAGACGAGCGTCCAGCCGAGGAACGTCAGGACGAACGCGGGAGTTCGCGCCACGGTCACCACGTCGTCCAGTTGCGTACGCCAGTCCACCCCGCCCGCCTGCTCGACGCCGTCGGGGAACTCTTCGTCGGGCGCGGTGTCGGGCGAGGGTTCGCCGCGGACCAGTAGTACTGCGACGACCAGCACTGCGGCCACCCCGGCCGCCAGAACAACCATCGCGTCGCGCCATCCGAGTCGGGCGATGAGTGTAGTTGCTACGGGTGCGACGACCAGCATTCCCACGCCGAGGCCCGCCGACGCCAGCCCGCTGGCCAGCCCGACGCGACGGTCGAACCAGCGCGCGGGCGTGGCGTAGGCGACGACGTAGACCACGCTGAGCCCCGCGCCGGTGACGAGACCGTAGGCGACAACCAGCCCGGCCAGCGACTCGACCCGGCTGGTCCAGACGAGTCCAGCGCAGAGGAGAACCGTCCCGACGGCGAGCATCTGCCGGGTCCCGTAGCGATCCACCAGCGCGCCGATGGCGACGGCTCCGACGTAGATGGCCGCTGTCTGGACGCCGAAGGCCGTCGAGGTGGCACTCCGCGAGCCACCGAACTCCGCGAGGATCGGTTCGAAGAACACGCCGAACGAGTACGAGAGGCCGAAGACGACGAACGACCCGAGAAAGCACCCCGCGACGACGACCCAACCGTAGTACCAGTCGCTCCGGCCTCCGTACGAGTCCATGTCCGGCGACTATGTAACCGGCCGTCATAATTCCGACGACCGAAAGTATTAGTTCGAATATGGAAATGGGTCGGGATCGCCACAGACGCCCCGAATCGACCTCCACATCGCGTCTTCTATCGGCGGGTCCGTATCGAAGGACCGTCATATTTCCCCTACACTTAAGAGGTCCACCTATAAACCTTGGGACGGTATGTCAACACAGGACGTAGAACCGCGGTCGGGTGGCAACGTGTTCGAGCGGGCCGGGCATCGGCTGGCGGACGTGGTCGAGCGGTGGATGCCGAGCCCGTTCCTGTTCGCGATCATCCTGAGTTACGTGGTGTTCGTGGCGGGCGTCGTCGTGGAGGGCGCAGGTCCCGCGGACATGGTCACGTACTGGTACGATGGCTTCTGGGCGTTCCTGACGTTCGCCATGCAGATGGTGCTCATCCTCATGACGGGGTTCGTCATCGCCTACCATCCGCGAGTCAACGGCTGGCTCCGGAAACTGACCGAGCTACCGAACTCGGGCGCGCAGGCCGTGGTCATGGTCGGCGTCTTCGCGATGGCCATCGCATGGATTCACTGGGGCTTCAGCCTGATCCTCGGCGCGATCTTCGCCCGCGAAATGGGCAGGACCGCCGCCGAGAACGACATCGACGTCCACTACCCGCTCCTCTGTGTGGCGGGCTACATGGGTCTCGGGCTGACGTGGCACTGGGGCCTGTCGGGATCCGCCTCGCTCCTGATCGCAACTGAGGGCAACGAGTTCATCGAGCAGGGCGTCCTCGATTCCGTGGTCCCGGCGACCCAGACCATCTTCTCGGGCTACGCGCTCGCGCTGACCGTCCTGTCCATCGTCTACGCCTCGCTCGTGCTCTACCTCCTCTCGCCGACGGGCGACCGCTCGGAGTCGATCCACGAGTACGTGGACGCGAGTAATCTGGGGAGCCCGGCCGCTGCGGCCGACGGCGGGAGCGCCGAGGCCGGTTCCGCCTCCGGGTCGTCCGATTCGACCGCCCCCGCCGAGCGCATCGACAACAGCCGGATTCTGGGCGGCGTCATCGCGGCGACGGGCGTGCTCTACGTCGCCTACCTGTTCGCCACGCAGGGGCTGGACGCGCTCGGCCTCAACGTGGTCAACTTCGGCTTCCTGTTCATCGGGCTGCTGATCTACACGCAACCCGCCGTCTACCGCGAGCGGTTCGGCGAGGCGGCCACGGCCGCGGCGGGCATCATCCTGCTGTTCCCGTTCTTCGCGGGCATCCAGGGCATGATGAACGGTTCGGGCCTCTCGGCCACGCTCGCCGAGTCCATCCTCGCAGTCTCGACCGAAGCGACCTTCCCCATCGTCGCGTGGATCACAGGCTCCATCGTCAACCTGTTCGTGCCGTCGGGCGGCGGCGAGTGGATCGTCCTCGGGCCGTCGGTCGTCTCCGCGGCGCAGGACCTCGGCGTCCCGGTCGGGAAGGCGACCATCGCCTACGCGGTCGGCGACGCCCACACCAACCTGCTCAATCCGTTCTGGGCGCTCCCGCTGCTGGCGATTACGGGCATCAAGGCCCGCGAGATGTTCGGGTACGCCATCGCGATGCTGTTGGCGCTGATTCCGTTCCTCGCCATCGTGCTGTACGCCATCCCGTACTGAAGCGGGCGAATCGGAGTCGATAGGCCCTCGGTCTTTCGCCGACTGATTTCCGTTTTTGCGCACGACTACCGACTCACCTCGCAGGGCCTCGACGTCGTCGAGCGAACGCGGACCCCGGACGAGTACTCCGAACCGTACGTTTCACGCTCCGACGAGCGACCGCACGGTCGAGTCGAACTCGTCGGCGGACTCCCACTCGCCGGGTCCGACCAGCAACCGACCGCGCACCGTTCCGGCCACGAGGTGTTCCTCGACGGACGCCCACGCGTTCACGTAGTCGTCCTCGGAGCCGGGGAACGTCTCACCTTTCAGGGTGGTTCCCCCCGTCGCCCGACCGCAGAACGACGCCCTCGTCTAGATCCTCGAAGCGGTGTTGCGAACGGTCCATCGCACACGTGAAGTACGTCCCCTCGTGAACGATGCCCTCCCGGAAGTACTGGAACCAGAAGTGTCGCTGGTGGGTGTCCAGTCGGTACCAGGTGCGACCGCCGTCGTCGGTTCGGTAGAGGCCGTCCTCGGTTGCGGCGTAGTACTCACCGGTGGCGGTGCCCCGTTCCAGCTGGTGAACCGACGCGTCGTCGAGGACGCTCGCGGAAACGTGCTCGTCGAGTCGCTGTCTGAACACGCCGTCGTCCGTGCCGACGAGGACCGAAGGCATACGCTTCCGATGACAGCGAACTAACGTAGGATTTGCGCTCAGTTGTGGGTCACGCGCCCCAGAATCTAATTCGTCCGGAACGCGGGTGCTACCCTACCTCCCGTGACAGGAACGCGAACTCGACGGGTTCGTGATGGCGAACCACTTCGGTTTCTCCCGGTCGGTCGCCGACCTCGCCGAAGCGGAGCGACGGGCGCGGCGTTCTGCATCGCTCCTGCTCGCCACCATAATTGATCCCGAGGGAAACGTATACGAGTTCGAGACATACGAGAATACGTCTAAAAGAAATATATACGTTTCTCCTACTACCGGCCGTCGTAGACGATTTCACCGTCGACCACGGTCAGCGCCACGTCGACGTCCGCGATCTCCTCCGGATTATCCCACGGAGACCGCTCCAGGGCCACGAAGTCCGCCCGCTTCCCGACTTCGATGGTCCCGAGACGGTCCTCGTCGAATCCGGCGTAGGCCGCGCCGCGGGTGTAGGCCCGGAGCGCCTCCGTCACCGAGAGACGCTGGCGCTCGGCGGGCGCGTTGACCGTCTGGTGGATTCCGAACAGGGGGTCCAGCGGCATGCAGTCGCTCCCGAACGCGAGGGGTGCGCCCGCCTCCAGTAGGTCGGCGTAGCGGTTCGACCGCTTCCGGCGCTCGGACCCGAGGCGGTCGTCGTAGAGACCGTCCTCCTGCGCCCACTTCAGGAAGTTCGGCTGGACCGACGCGACGATTCCCGAGTCGGCGAATCGCTCGACGCTCTCGTCGGCGACGAGTTCGGCGTGTTCGACTCGGTGGCGAGCGGTCGCGGGGTCGCCGGTCTCGTCGTAGGCCGCCAGGACCGCTTCGACCGCTTCGTCGCCGATTGCGTGGGCGGTCATCTGGAAGCCAGCGTCGTCGGCCCCGGCGACCAACTCGCGGAGTTCCTCCGGCGGGACGACCCACTGGCCGGTGTTCTCGGCGTCCGAGTCGCCGGAGTGGTCCGCGTCGGCGTAGGGTTCCGAGAGCTTTGCAGTTCGTCCGCCGAGGCTCCCGTCGGTGAAGGTCTTGACGCCGCCGGTCCGGACGAACTCGCTCCCGTGGTTGGTCCGGAGACCGGTCTCCACGAGGGCGTCCAAGTGGTCCGACCAGTAGTTGAGTCGCACCCTGAGCGCGAGGTCGCCGTCCAGGTCCATCCGGCGGTAGACCTCCGGGGCGCGCGACTGGCGAACCATCTCGTGGACGCCCGTGACGCCCTTCCGGTGGGCCTCGCGCTGTGCGGCGTCGAGGAGTTTCCGGGTCTCCTCGGCGTCGGGTTCGATGGCTTCGTATATCACGTCGACCGCCTCCTCGACGACGACGCCCGTGGGGTCGCCGTCCTCGGTCCGAACGTCCTCGTCCGGCATCTCGTCCACGAAGCGGTCGAGCGCGACCGAGTTGACCGCCGCGATGTGCATGTCCTCGCGGAACGCCGCGACCGGGCGCTCGCCGCTCACGCGGTCCAAGTCCTCGCGCGTCAGATAGCGGGCCTCGTCCCACGTACTCTCGTCGTAGCCGAATCCCAGAATCCACTCGTCGCCCGATTCTGCTTCGCCGTCGGAGTCCGCTCCGTCGCCCGACTCCGCCTCGTCGCCGAGCAGGGTCACGCAGTCGTCGGGCGAGTCGGCCTCCGCGAGGTCGGCGTAGACCAGCGAGCGCCCGAGGTGTTGCAGGTGAGTGTGGGCGTCGATGAACCCCGGTAGGAGGACGCGACCGCCGAGGTCGACGACTTCCGTCTCGACGCCGTTCAGAAACTCGACTTCGTAGGCGTCGTCTACGCGTACGATTACGCCGTCCCGGACCGCCACCGCCTCCGCGGTCTCGTCGGGATCGCCGAGCGTGTGAATCTCCGCGTTCGTGAAGATGCAGTCTGCCGCCGCTGTCATGTCCGAGACGTGCGCCGGAGAGGCGATAACCGTTGGGGAATCGGCGACCGAGCAGTTCCGCTGCTAGACCGAGTCCAGCACGGAGATGCGACCATCGCTGCTCACGACGATGTCGTAATCGAAGAAGGAGAAGCGGGCGTTTCCGACTGCCCGCGGCGTCCCGTCGTGTTGGGCCGCGAACAGGGAGTTCAGCGCGTCCGGGTCGATGGTTTCCGCGAGCGGGTCCATCTCGGCGGGGTCGGTGTCAGAAACAGTCGAGACGGCCGCGACGACTCCTTCGCTTAACCGCTCGCTGCCGTCTACTTCGTATGTCAGTACCGTTCCGCGATTGACTGATGATTGCTTTTCGCTCATGGATAACTCGGCTTCGCGGAGCAGGTCGATCTCCGCGGAGTTCACTACGCCGAAGAGAGGAGGCCCGAGGGTGTACCCTGTCTGGTTCGTTTCTGAACGGTTTTAAATAGGGGCTAATCTTCGGTCACCAGGGTCGCCGCGATGAGATTCCGGAGTCCGCGGCGCATTCGCTTCGAGACCGCCCGCGAAGAGATGTCGAACTGGTCGGAGAGTTCTTCGAGGGTCGTCTCTCGCGGTTCGTCGAAGTAGCCAGCCTCGAAGGCCGCCACGATGGTCCGGCGCTGGTCGTCGGTGAGGCCGTACTGTTCGCCGGCCTTGACCTCCGTGAGGGTGTGTATCCAGTTGAGTCGGAGGTCGATGTCGTGGTCCGCGCAGTAGCGCTGGAGAGCGACGACCGCCTCGCGGTCGGGCGACCGGAGTCGGAACTTCCAGACGTCGTCGCGTCGATTCACCTCCAACAGGATCGCCTCCGACTCCACGATGGCCTCGATAATTCCGGGTTCCTCGGTCCACGTCGCGCGCAGGAGTGCACCGTCGTCAACCCGATCCAGTATCGCGAGTTCCTCGATACCGCCATCGTCCTGCAACTTCGACACGAACGCCTCGACGTCGTCGCCCCAGACCCAGAAGAACGGGAGCGTACCGTCACCTGTCGGAACGATGCGTTCGAGTTCGACCTCCATGTCGGGCGTCACCGTGAGGGCTCGGCCGAGTGGAAAGTCGTCGACCGGAACGGATAGCTCCACGATGACACTCATTCGAGTTCG
Source organism: Halorussus salinisoli (assembly GCA_005239435.1). Lineage (GTDB taxonomy): Archaea > Halobacteriota > Halobacteria > Halobacteriales > Haladaptataceae > Halorussus > Halorussus salinisoli. Next base: position 1,012,483 of record SZNP01000001.1, read on the forward strand.
ATTTGGGCGTGAGATAGTAAGGCCATTGTGGTATTTATTTTACATTATCGGAATCGCATCCACCGCGGGTCGAATCGAATTCTCGCGTCCGGCAGTTCCGGAACCAATATGCGACGGGCGGTCAAACCGCGGTCCATGAACCGCATCATCGGCGAGCGCGACCTTTCGGAGACGCCGTTTTCCCCCGAGCAGGCCCGGGAAACCTACCGCGAACTGGTCCGAGCGCGGGCGTTCGACGAACGAGCGCTGGCGCTCCAGCGACGAGGTTGGATGAGCAGTTGGCCGCCGTACCGGGGTCAGGAGGGGTCGCAGGTCGGGGCCGCGCTGGCTATGGCCGACGACGACTGGCTGTTCCCGACCTACCGGTCGAACGCGATGCAGATCGCCCGCGACGTACCGATTAGCGACGTTCTGCTCTTCCGGCGAGGCATGCCCGAGTTCCACTCGGGCCACGACGTGCCGAACTTCCCGCAGGCGGTCCCCATCGCTACCCAGATTCCCCACGCCGCGGGCGTCGGCATGGCGATGAACTACGAACAGAACGTGAAGGGCGACGGCACCGACGGCGACGACGGGGGCGCGAACCCCGCGACGCTCTGTTACTTCGGCGACGGCGCGACCAGCGAGGGCGACTTCCACGAGGGACTGAACTTCGCGGGCGTCTTCGACGCGCCGACCGTCTTCTTCTGCGAGAACAACGAATGGGCAATCAGTTTGCCCCGGCACCGCCAGACCGCCGCGGACAGCATCGCCCAGAAAGCCGCCGCCTACGGCTTCGAAGGCGTGCAGGTGGACGGCAACGACCCCCTCGCAGTCCGGGAGACGGTCGCCGAGGCCCTCGACTCGGCCCGCGACGGGAACCCGGTCCTCGTGGAGAGTCTGACCTACCGGCAGGGCGCACACACCACCAGCGACGACCCGAGCCAATACGAGGAGGCGGCCCGCGACCTCCCCGACTGGCGGACCGCCGACCCCCTCGAACGCTCCGAGGAGTACCTCCGCGAGCAGGACGTGCTGAACGACGAGTTCGTCGCCGAAGTCGAAGACGAGGCCGACGCACAACTCGACGAGGCCGTCGAGCGCGCCGAGTCGGCCGACCCCGGCGACCCCCACGACGTGTTCGACCGTGTGTACGAGAACCTGCCGCCGAACCTCCGCGAGCAGAAGGCGTGGCTCGACTCGTTCCTCGCCGACCACGACGTCCAGGAGTTAGACCACTAGCGGTCGGACGTCAGGTTTCGGTGCAGTCAGTCGAGCGCCATGTACGTCTTGGTGTCCGCGACTCCGTCTATCCCCGAGATGTCCGAGGAAGCGGCGTGAAGTACGTCGTACACCTCGCCGGCGTCTGCCTCCACGATAACGTCGAACTCGCCCGCGACGACGTGGGCCTCCGAGACGTGGTCCAATCCGTGGACTTCCTCTAGCACGTCCTCGGAGCGTCCAGCGGCCGTTTTCACCATGATAAAAGCGTGAACCATCGCACTGTGTGATTCTGTACCATACGAGAAAAACCTTTGGGGTGGAGAAAAGTTATTCAACTAGTCCCGCGTAAACGTTAGCATGCGATTTGTTATCATCGGCTCTGGTCGGGTCGGACTTCGGACGGCCCGCGTCCTTCGGGAGGAGGGCCACGAGGTCACGCTCATCGAGCGCGACGCCAACAAGGTCGAGCGCGCTCGCAACGACGACTTCGAAGTCGTCGAGGGTGACGGTGCCCGCGAGGAGATTCTGAAGCAGGCCGACCTCGACTCCGCCGACGCCGTGGGCGCGCTCACGGGCGACCTGAACGTCAACTTCGCGGCGTGCATGGTCGGCAAGCACTACGACTGTCGGACGGTCCTGCGCATCGACGAGGACTACCGCGAGGAGATCTACCGCAAGTTCGCCAGCGACGTAGACGAGGTGGTCTACCCCGAGCGTCTCGGAGCTATCGGCGCGAAGAACGCGCTACTCGGCGGCAACATCCGAGCCATCGCCGACATCGCCCAGAACCTCCAGGTCGTCGAACTCACCATCACCGACGACTCGCCGGTCAAGGGCTACTCCATCAGCGAACTCTCTCTCCCGGCCAACTCCCGGATTCTGGCGTTCGGCAAGGCCGACGAAGCGATGGGCATCCCCCTACCGGACGACTCGCTGGCGGTCGGCGACCGGGTGGCGGTGTTGGCCGACTTCGACGTGTTGGAGGACGTGCGCCGGATTCTGGTCGGCGACGCCAGCAGAGCGAGCGCACAAGCGATGACGGGAGGAAACTGACATGGTCACTGCATACGTCATGGTCAAGGCGAACACGGGCGAAGCGGACAGGCTCAAGAACTCGGTTCTCGACCTCGACGGAGTCGTGGACGCCCACATCGTCGCGGGCGACGTGGACATTATCGCCAAACTCGATGTGGACTCGCCCGCGGACGTGAAGGAAATCGCGGCCGACGGGATTCAGGGCATCCGCGGCGTCGAAGGCACCCAGACCTACATCGCGATGGATTAGCGCGGCGCGTCGCCCGTGCCTCCCGTTTTTCCCGGACCGCCTGCATCACCCGTCTCTCCCGGGCCGCCTCCGTTCCCGTCGTCGTAGTTCTGTCGCGCGTTCTCGCGCAGGCTTGCGGCGGGTTCCCGGTAATCGTAGCCGGGAATGATGCCCTGCACCCACGTTCCTTCGACGTACTCGGCTATCGCCAGCGCGTCCTCGGCGGCGCGCTCGGGGTCCGCCGACTCGAACTCGACGGTAACGACCACTTCGTCGCCGTCGCGCTCGACTTCCGGCGGCGCGGCGCTGTCGGTACCGGCGACGGTATGGGTGTCGTCCAGTCGGAGTTCCAGCGTCTCGAACCAGCCGTCTTCCACGACTTCGGCTACCTCCTCGCCCTCGACGACTGCGTCGAGCATCGGCGTCCGGACGACGACGCGGTAGTCGTCGTCGTCCTCGCTCCCGGTGTCGGTCACGGTGACGACGTTCTCGAAGGGCTTTGCGGGCGTCTCGAACTCGTTCTCGCCGGTCTGCTCGAAGTCGGGATGTCGTCGGAAGGCGCGTTCGACTCGCTCGTCGGTCATTGAGTCTCGGTAGGAGGTTCGGGAAAATGGGGGTTTCGACTGGCCCCGCTCGGTCGTCCGCATCCAAACCCCTATATCGTTCAGTTCGGAAAGGGGAGTATGGATTCGGGGAGAGCGACGCCCGCCGAAGTTCTGGCGACGCTCGAAGAGATGGAGATAGCGTGTGAGCCGATTACTGCGGACGAACTCGCCGACGCACTCGGATGTCCTCCGGAGGCGGCGGCCGAGCAACTCGATGCCCTCGTCGAGCGCGGCGACGTAGAGACCAAGCCCGTCGGCGAGGACGGCCGCGTGTGGTGGCGACCGCCCGATTCGGACGCGTTCGACCGGGAGCGGTTCAGGGCAATCGTCCAGGCGGTCGAGGAGTACGCCATCTTCATGCTCGACCCCGACGGCCACGTCGTCACGTGGAACAAGGGTGCGAAGAAGAGCAAGGGCTACGGCGACGAGATACTCGGCGAACACTTCTCTATGTTCTACACCGACGAGGACGTCGAGGCTGGCGTCCCGGAACAGAACCTCGCGGCCGCCGTGGAACGAGGTCGAACCGAGGACGAGGGGTGGCGGGTTCGGAAGGACGGGTCGAAGTTCTGGGCGAACGTCGTCATCACCGCCATTCGGGACGACGACGGAACGCTTCGGGGGTTCGCCAAGGTAACGCGAGACATGACCGAGCGCCGGGAGCGCGAGGAGCAACTCCGGCGAGAACGCGACCAGACCGAGCAGTTGCTGAAGACCTCGCCGGTAGCAATCACCGTACGGGACGACGAGAGAAACGTGGTGCTGGCGAACGAGCGGGCGCAGAACGTCCTCGGACTCTCCGGGCAGGAACTCCTCGGGGACTCGCGGATAGACGCGTTGGACGTGTACGACGGGATGGGCCGACCGCTCGACGCCGAAGAACTGCCGCCTGTGCGAGTCCGCGAGACCGGCGACCCCGTGTTCGACGAGCAGATAGCGGTAGAGCGACCCGACGGCGTGCGTCGGTGGCTCTCGGTGAACTCGACCCCGGTGTTCAGCCCCGACGGCGACCTCGAACGAGTGATCACTACGGCCGAAGACGTTACCGAACTCAAGACGCGGGAGCGCGAACTCGAAACCGAACTCAGCGAGATCTTCGGTCGAATCTCCGACGCCTTCTACGCGCTCGACGAGGAGTTCCGGTTCACGCACGTCAACGAGCAGGCCGCGGAACTCCTCCAGCACTCCGAGGAGGAACTCCTCGGTAAGCGCCTCTGGGAGATATTTCCGGAGGCCGCCGAAGAGGACGCCGTGTGGGAGAGCTTTCACACGGCGGTCGAGACCCAGGAACCGACCAGTTACCAACTCTACTTCGACCCACTCGACTTCTGGGTGGAAGCCAACATCTACCCCTCCGAGACCGGCATGTCGGTCTACTTCCGGGACGTCACCGAGCGCATCCAGCGCGAGCAACGACTCGAAGAGTCCGAGAGGCGCTATCGCACGCTCGCCGAGAACTTTCCGAACGGTCTGGTCACGCTGTTCGACGCCGACCGCCGGTACACGGTCGCCGCGGGGGAGGCGTTCGACTATCTCGACGTCTCACCCGCAGACGTCGAGGAACGAGTGCCCAGAGAGGTGTGGAACGACGAGGAGGTAGCCGACACGATAGACGACATGCTACAGTCCGCGCTCGACGGGTCTCACGAGTCGGCCGAGGTCACGTACGCTGGCCGGGAGTGGATACTCTACGCGGTCCCCGTCGCGGACCAGGACGGCAACGTCTCGTCCGGAATGACCATGGCGCTGGACATCACCGAGCGCAAAGAGCGCGAGAAGCGACTGGAGCGGTTCGCCAGCGTCATCTCCCACGGGTTACGGAATCCGCTGGAGATCGCCCAGATATACCTCAACATGGCCCGCGACGACGGCAACCCCGAGAGCTTCGAGCAGGTCGAGCAGGCGCTCGACCGGATGGAGACCATCATCCAGAACTTACTGACGACGACGCGCGAGGGGCAGGCGTCGGATACGGGAGCGGTCTCGCTCAGTGCGGTCGCCGAGAACGCGTGGCAGACGGTCGAGACGGCCGACGCGACGCTGGTCCTCGACGAGGACCTCGACGGGGTGATGGCCGACGACGACCAACTCCAGACCGTGCTGGAGAACCTGTTCCGCAACGCTGTCGAACACGGCACCGACGACGTGACCGTCCGCGTCGGACGGTTGGACGACGACTCCGCGAACAGCGCGGCCGGAGCCTCGACGGACGAGTTCGACACGGGGTTCTACGTGGCGGACGACGGGCCGGGCATCTCGCCGGAGAACCGGACCGAGGTGTTCGAGTACGGCTACACCTCGGGGAGCGGGACGGGAATCGGTCTCGCGGTCGTCCGGGACATCGTGGACGTACACGGGTGGGACATCTCCGCGACCGAAGCGGCCGAGGGCGGCGCGCGGTTCGAGATTCACGGCGTGAGACAGGAGTCGGTGGAGTCCGAGGAGTAGCCGCATCGGTTTCGTCGCCCGGTGGGGTTGTCGTCCTGTTGCCAGGCCGTCCCGAGTGGTCATCCCGTTACTGTCGAGTTGCTTTCGAGGCCTGTTACTGCCGAGTCGAGTTGCTGTCGAGCCGAGTTGTCCTACCGCGAGTGAGGAGCGAAGCGACGAACGAGCGGGCCAAGCGACGACCAACGGAAGGAGCGCAGTGCTTTTTGGTCGAGCTTTTTATCGAGCGCAGTCGCCGCTGGCGACTGCGCTCGCGATAAAAAGGTCCTATGCGAGGGATGGGATTCGAACCCATGGACTCCTACGAGAGCGGGTCTTAAGCCCGCCGCCTTTGGCCGCTCGGCAACCCTCGCGCAGGAGAGGATTGACGGTTCATCCCGAAGTGGGTTTCGGTCCGACTTCCCTGGAAGAATCCTCGTCGGCCGACCGCGGGCGAGCACCCGGGCCACCCGGGACTCCGCGTCGGGACCGTCAAAATCACCGCCTCGTCACGACGATGAATCGTCCGGAGGGGAGCGCAGTTGGTTTTCGGAGAGTATAGATAATACTTTTGGCTAACCTTCTGACACGGCGACAACGATGCGTTGAAACGCGCTCACATTCGTAAGCATACCATTAATAATGAATAACCACGATAAACTTTTACTGTCGCTGGTTGATTTGTGTTTTGCCATACGTGGTGGTGTGTCATGGCGGAGAACGACAAATACGAATCGTCGAATCGAACGACGACCGGCGTAAAACGACGCGGAGTACTGCAAGGTATCGGGGCGGTCGGGGCCGCCTCGGTGCTGGGATACACGGGAAGTGCGACTGCACAAGAGGGCGGTAGGTTGGCACTGGCGCAAGTCAAGAGTCCGTTGGAGTTCGACCCGATCGTGCTGAACGACGTGCCGTCTGCGCAGGTGGCCGACCGCGTCTTCGACGGGTTGTACACCTACGACAGCGGAACGCAGGTCATCCCGGAGATGGCGACGGACATGCCGGAGGTCAGCAACGACGGCCAGACCTACGAGGTCAGCATCCGCGAGGAGGCGACCTTCCAGAACGGCGACCCCGTCACGGCCGAGGACGTGAAACACAGCTTCGAGGCACCGGTCGCCGAAGAGACCGAGAACGCATCGGAGTTCGACATGATCGACACCGTGGAGGTCGTCGACGAGAAGACCGCGCGGTTCCAGTTGAAGTTCCCGTTCGGGCCGTTTATGAACACGCTTACGCACAACATCGTGCCCAAATCGGTTCGGACGGAGGACAAGGAAGCGTTCAACACTCAGAACCCCGTCGGAGCGGGGCCGTTCGAGTTCGTCGAGTGGCAGCAGGGGGGCTTCGTCCGACTCGAACGCTGGGACGACTACTGGGGCGAACCCATGCCGAACCTCGCGGAGGTCGAGATGGTGCCGGTCGAGGAGCCGACGACCCGCATCACGAGCATTCGGACGGGAGAGAACGACGTTATCGAGGAGATTCCGCCGAAGCTGTGGGCTCAGACCGAATCGATGAACAACGTCGCCATCGACGACGAACTCGGCATCGGCTACTTCTACCTCGCGTTCAACATCAACGAAGGGCCGACGACCGACCCGAAGGTCCGGGAGGCCATCGACTACACGTTCTCGATGGACCAGGCCATCTCGAACTTCGTCGAACCGACCGGCGAGCGCCAGTACAGCCCGATTCCGCGCCCGGTCGCGGACGAGTGGGATTTCCCGGTCGAGGAGTGGCAACAGGTACCACACGACAAGGACATCGAACAGGCCCAGCAACTGTTCGACGAGGCCGGTGTGCCAGGCGACTGGACGGCCCGTATCATCGTGCCGCCGGACGACAAGCGCGAACAACTCGGTCTGACGGTCGCCAACGGTATCGAGGAGGCCGGGTTCAGCGCGAACGTCCAGCGGTTCGACTGGGGCAAGTTCCTCGACACCTACGTCACGGGCAACGCCGACCAGTACAACATGTACACGCTCGGGTGGGCCGGCGTCCCCGACCCGAACTCGTTCATGTATCCACTGTTCTCGACGGTCGACGAGGTGCTGGGCGTCACGAACGGCACCTTCTACCGGAACGAGGAGATGAACCAGAAGATCGTGAACGCCCGCCAGTCGGCCGACAGGGACGAGCGCCGGAACCTCTACATCGAGGCCATCAACACGGTCCTCCAGGACCGTGTCCACCTCCCGGCGTACAACCTCAAGAACAGCTTCGGCGTCCGGGACAGGGTCTCGGACTTCGACGCTCACCCGGTGGATAGCTTCCGACTCGTGAGCGATTCGAACAACGTCTCGGTCGAGAACTGAACGTTTGGGACCGCTCGATTCCGCACCGAGCGGTCGTAAACATCATTTACATTAATGACATAGGTGATACTGCGTGGGACTGTTTCGATACACGGTGCGAAGGCTGCTACAGGCGATTCCAGTACTGTTGGGTATCCTGACGATAACGTTCCTGCTGACCGACGCGATACCGGGCGACCCGGTCGACATCATGCTGGGACCGTCGCCAGCCCAACGAGTGGCAGAGGAGATTCGCGCCAAGTACGGTCTGAACCGGCCGTTACACGTCCGTTACTTCAACTACGTGTCGGACGTCGTGTTGCACGGCGACCTCGGACGGAGCCTCTACTACAAGACGCCGGTTTCGCAGAAGATACTCGAACGGCTGCCGGTGACGATGTTACTCATGCTCTCCAGTTTCGCGTTCGCATTGGCGACCGCAATTCCGCTCGGCGTGATTTCGGCGAAGCGTCGCAACAAACCGACCGACCACGTCTCGCGGGTGGTCGCACTCATCGGCGTGAGCACGCCGTCGTTCTGGATCGGCCTGATGCTCATCATCGTCTTCGCCTTCCACCTCGGGTGGTTGCCCGCGACCGGACTGATACTGCCGTGGGCGGCCCCCGCGTCAGTGGAAGGAGCGAACTCCCGCGTGGACGTGTTGGTGAGGTCGGCCCGACACCTCGTGATGCCGATGGTGTCGCTGGGGACGCTCCAGATGGCGGCCATCATGCGCATCGAGCGGTCGTCGATGCTGGAAGTGCTGAGCAAGGAGTACGTCAAGTTGGCACGGGCGTACGGCGTTCCCGAGAGCACCATCGTCCGCAAGCACGCCTTCCACAACGCCCAGTTACCCGTCATCACGGTCGTCGGACTCCAACTGTCTTCGGCCATCGGTGGCGCGGTACTGACCGAAACCGTGTTCAACATCAACGGACTCGGACGGCTGATAATCACCGCGGTCAACAATCAGGACATCCAACTCATCATGGGAACGACGTTCGTGTTCGGTCTCGTCTTCGTTATCGGGGTCATCGTGACCGACCTATCGTACGCCTATATCGACCCGAGAGTGTCCTACGGGGAGGCCGAGTAACGATGGCGACCGAAACCGATTCCGACGACGTGCTCTCCGAAACGTGGAGAGACGCCGACGAAGAGACCGAATCGGAAGGAAGACGCGAAGTCGAGTCGCGCGTCGGGTGGCGATACACGGTTTCGCAGGTGCGCGAAGACGCGACGGCCCGTTTCGGACTGTACGTCATCGTGTTCATGACCGCCGTGGCGGTGTTCGCGTTCGTCGATGCGGAACTGCTGAACTACGCTATCGCCGAGCAGTTCTGGTACCATCCGGAGAACGACCCCGACTCGGTGACGACGCTGCTCCCGCCGGTTGGAATCGAGAACTCGTTCGGTCAGGGGACGTGGGAGCATCCGCTCGGGACCGACCACCGCGGCCGGGACGTGCTCGTCCGATTGATTTACGGCACGCGCATCGCCATTCAGGTCGGATTCATCTCGACCGCGCTCGGCATGACGGCCGGAACCGTGGTCGGTGCAGTCGCGGGCTACTACGGTGGTTGGACCGACGACGCCCTGATGCGGGCGGTCGAGACGATTTACGCCATCCCCTTCCTGGTGCTGGTCATCGCCTTCATGACCGCGTTCGGGCGCAACCTCACGTTCGCGATGGTCGGGGTCGGCATCACGACGATTCCGGTGTTCGCGCGACTCATCCGCTCGCGGGTGGTCAGCGTCCGCGAGGAGGACTACGTGGAGGCGGCCCGCGCCGCCGGGGTCAAGGACAGCCGAATCATCCTCAGACACGTCATCCCGAACAGTTTCGCGCCGGTACTCGTGCAGGCGACGCTCCAGATCGGTATCAGCATCCTCATCGTCGCCGGCCTGTCGTTCCTCGGGTTCGGCGCGCAACCGCCCACGCCGTCGTGGGGACAGATGCTGTCGAAATCGCGGGGGTTCATGCTGGTCGATCCGTGGTTCAGCGTCTGGCCGGGACTGGCCATTCTCGCAACCGTGATGGGGTTCAACCTGCTGGGTGACGGCCTCAGGGACGCGCTCGACCCGCGCATCAAGAACTGACTTACCATGAGCGAACCACTACTGCAAGTCGAAGACCTCAAAACTCGGTTCTACACGGAAGAAGGCGTCGTCCGCGCCGTCGACGGTATCTCGTTCACCGTCGAGGAGGGCGAGATAGTCGGCCTGGTCGGCGAGAGCGGTGCCGGAAAGAGCGTCGCCGTCTCGTCGATTCTCCGACTCGTCGAGGAACCGGGCGAGATAGTCGGCGGCGAAGTACGATTCGAGGGCGAACTCCTCGTGGGGTTCGAGGAGGGACCCGACGGGGAGTTGCGCCAGCGCGACGAGATGTTGTCGAACGCCCAGATGCGAAAGCAAATTCGGGGTCGGGAGATCGCCATCATCTTCCAGGACCCCATGGAGAGCCTGAACCCCGTGTTCACGGTCGGCGGACAGCTCCGGGAGTTCATCGAGCTCAACCGAAACATGGGCGAGAAGGCCGCCGAGGAAGAGGCTATTCACATGCTCCGGGAGGTCGGTATTCCCGAACCCGAAGAGCGATACGACAACTACCCCCACGAGTTCTCCGGCGGGATGCGCCAGCGAGTCCTCATCGCGATGGCGCTGGCCTGTGAGCCGAGCCTCATCATCGCCGACGAGCCGACCACCGCGCTCGACGTGACGGTGGAGGGCCAGATTCTCGAACTGGTGGACGACCTCCAGACGGAGTACGAGACGAGTTTCGTGTGGGTCACCCACGACATGGGCGTCGTCGCGGAGATTTGCGACCGAGTGAACGTGATGTATCTGGGCGAGATTATCGAGCAGGCCGAGGTGGACGATCTCTTCCACGACACCAAACACCCCTACACGTCCGCGCTGTTGGACTCGATTCCGCGTCCAGACGAGACGGTCGAGAATCTCGACCCCATCGAGGGGGTGATGCCGGAGGCCATCGACCCGCCGCGAGGCTGTCGGTTCCACACGCGGTGTCCCGACGCCCGGGAAATCTGCACTCGGGTCCACCCGGACCTCCGCGAAGTGGTCGACGGCGACCGCCCCCACCGCGCCGCCTGCGTGAAACACGACGTCTTCGACGTGGATTACGACGCGAGCGAACCGCTCGCGGAGAAGGGCCGCCGGGAGTTCGGCAGCGACATCCGAACCGACGGACGCGGAGTGGGGACCAGAACTGCCAGCGACCGTACGGCCGACTCGCAGGAGGTGAGCGACGATGAGTGACGCCGCGACCCCGCCGGACTCGGCGACCGACCTCGGCGTCGAGGACGAAGACGAGACGCTGCTACGCGTCGAAGGAGTGACCAAGCACTTCGACAACAGCAGGGGCATCCTCGGCGGACTGACCGTCGACCCGAACGGCGACGGTCCCGTGGTCGGGTTCGACAAGGAGATGGTCCGGGCGGTCGAGGACGTGAGTTTCGAGGTCCGACGCGGCGAGACGCTGGGTCTCGTCGGCGAGTCGGGGTGCGGTAAGTCCACGCTGGCCCGGACCATCCTCCGGTTGCTCAAACCGACGGCCGGTCGGATAGAGTTCAAGGGCGAGGACCTGGCAGAGATGAGCGGCGAACGGTTGCGCTCCAGACGGTCGGACATGCAGATGATCTTCCAGGACCCCCAGTCCAGCCTCGACCCGCGGATGGAGGTCGGTCGCATCGTCGAGGAACCGATGCAGGCCCACGGGATGTTGGACAGCGAGGGTCGAGAGGAGCGCGCCCGCGAACTGCTGGAGAAGGTCGGCTTGGACCCCCAGCACTACAACCGCTATCCCCACGAGTTCTCGGGCGGCCAGCGCCAGCGAATCAACCTCGCCCGCGCGCTCTCGGTCAATCCGGACTTCATCGTGTGCGACGAACCGGTGTCGGCGCTCGACGTGTCGATTCAGGCGCAGGTCCTCAACACCATGCGTCGTCTCCAGGACGAGTTCGGCCTGACCTACCTGTTCATCGCCCACGACCTGAGCGTCATCCGTCACATCTCCGACCGGGTGGCCGTGATGTATCTCGGTCAGTTGGTCGAACTCGCCGACAAGGAGGAGCTGTTCGAGAACCCACAGCACCCCTACACACAGGCGCTGCTGGACTCGATTCCGGTTCCCGACCCGCGGAAGACGGAGACGCGCGGCGCGCTGGAGGGCGACGTTCCGAGTCCCATCGACCCGCCGTCCGGTTGCCGGTTCCGCACGCGGTGTCCGAAACTCATCGCGCCTGCCGAGTACGACATGAGCGACGAGGAGTGGGCCGGAGTTCGCCGGTTCACCCGTGCGGTCAAGCGTCGCTCGTTCGAGCGCGAAGAAACCGACCTCCGGCAGGAGTTCTTCGCCGAGGGCGTTCCGGGCGGCGAAGCGGGCGACATCGTCTCGGCGGCCATCGAGAGCGTCGAAACCGGCGAGTGGTCGGCGGCGGCCGACCTGTTGCAGTCGTCGTTCGCCGAGCAGAGCATCTGTGCCCGCGAGGAACCCGACTACGAGGTCGACCCCGAATACGGGACGAATCGCCACTACGCGGCCTGCCACCTCCATCGGGAGTCCTGACTACTCGGGTCGTCCCGGTCTTTAGAATCGTGTAATTTCGATGGTCGTCACGTCGCAGGGTCGCCGCTCGGTAGTGGCGACGAACGCCCTGATTTCGTACGTGCCGGGCGAGAGGGTCTCGCGTACGCGGTCGTCGACGCGTTCGACTCTTCCATCCCAGGTCCGCCGGACCCGTTTTCGCTCGCGGGCACGAAATCTGAACGCTCCCGGCGAGTCGGGGACGTAGCGCGGTTCGTCGCTGGCCTCCAGTCGACCGTCGACGGTCCACCCCCAGAGCCGACGACTCGGCGTGGCGACGACGACGGGGACGGGGAACCGGTTGCGAAATTCGATGTCGATGTCGACCGACTCGCCCGGCCGATACCGGTGCTTGTCGGTCCGGACCCGAACCGCGACCGAGCGCCGCGCTAGCGACTGGGGGACGAGTTTCCGGAGCGCGCCCGTCAGGCGACTCTCGGAGAACCCGAACCGGTCGTCGTCCTCGGTGCGCGCGCCGGGGTTCGCGTCGACCATCTCTCGGAGCGGTTCAGTCGTGAATTTCGACCGATTCGAGGACCACGTCTTCGTTGGGGTTGTCGTTGTGGTCGGTCGAAACCGAACCGATCTCCTCGACCACGTCCATCCCGTCGATGACCTCGCCGAAGACCGCGTGGCGGTCGTCCAGATGCGGTTGGGCGTCGAGGGTGATGAAGAACTGCGAACCGTTGGTGTCCGGGCCGCTGTTGGCCATCGAGAGAATGCCCGCGTCGTCGTGGCGGAGTTCGTCGTGGAACTCGTCTTCGAACTCGTAGCCGGGACCGCCGCGGCCGGTGGCCGTCGGGTCACCGCCCTGAATCATGAAGTCCGCGATGATGCGGTGGAAGGGAACGTCGTTGTACAGCGCGTCGCCGCGAATCTCGCCCGTCTCGGGGTCTTCCCACGTGGTCGTGTCGGGCGCGGGGTCGTCGTTCGCGGCGGGGTCGTGCTTCGCCAGGTTGACGAAGTTCTCGACGGTCTTCGGCGCACGCTCGTCGAACAGTCGAACCTCGATGTCGCCGTGAGTCGTGTGGAGTGTCGCGGTCAGATCGTCTACCATGGTTCCGAAGAGGGTCGCCGGATAGAAAACGGTGCCGGACCCGACTCGGGACTCGCTGCTGTCCGAGAACGGCGATAGTTACCTCGACACGTCGAAAAAACGCGGTCCTACTGGAGGTCTACACCCGAGGCCGCCTGCAAGCAGTCGGTGACGCCGGGCGAGTCGGCGAGGCGAACGACCCCCTCGTCGCCGTCGTGTTCCACGATGCCCGCCTCCGTCAGTTTCGGCAGATGCATCCGGTGGAGTTCGGTTCGCGTCTTCTCGATTTCCGCCGTCGTGAGGACGGCGCGGGTCTTCTCGCTCATCGACGCGGCCAGTAGTTCCGCCAGTTCGTCCACCGTCATCGGTCCGTCGTTTCGGGCGAGGTAGTGACAGAGGCATCGCCGTCGGTGGTCCGAGAGCGCCCGGAACACCGAATCGAGCGACTCGCTTTCGCTGTCGATTGACAGTACGTCCTCCTCGGCGACGTGCGGTGGGGAGCCGCCTCCCCGATTCTGGTCTTGGCTCATGTCTATCGTGTGTGACGCTCGCGGTGCGAACGGCACTCCGTTCGTGGCTACCGACCACCGACTCTCCAGCGGCAGGAGAGTTACACCGGGCGTCGTGCCGTAGTTCGATAACTACACTCTCTAAGAAAAGGGTATTGCCCGACTATTCATGCCAGACGCGTCCCGCCACTGCGAACGGCGACCAGCGGCCGTCAGTCGTCGTCGGCCGTTTCGACCTCGGCTATCTGATCGTCGGTGTCGAGCGTCTGACTGGACCAGTACTCGTGGTCGTCGACCCGCCGGAAGCAGGCCGCCCGATGCTCGGCGTCGCCGTCGACCTCGTACCCCTCGGGGGTCTCCTGTGCACAGACCTCGCGGGCGTACGGGCACCGCGTGTGGAACCGACAGCCGGCGGGCGGGTTCCGCGGCGAGGGCACGTCGCCCGCCAACGTCTCGACTTCGCGGCCCTGCTCGCTCGTGTCCGCGCGCGGGACGCTCTCCAGGAGGGCCTCGGTGTAGGGGTGGCCCGGGTTCTCGAATATCTCCTCGACCGGGCCGACCTCCACGATTTCGCCCAGATACATCACGGCCACGCGGTCGGAGATGTGGCGGACCACGCTCAGGTCGTGGGCGATGAACAGGTAGGTCAGGCCGAACTCGTCCTGCAGGTCTTCGAGCAGGTTGAGAATCTGGGCCTGCACCGACACGTCGAGCGCCGACACCGGTTCGTCGCAGACCACGAAGTCGGGTTCGAGCGCCAGTGCTCGCGCGATGCCGATGCGCTGGCGCTGACCGCCCGAGAACTCGTGGGGGTAGCGGTCGACCTGTTCGGCCGATAGGCCCACCCGTTCCATCAGTTCCGCGACGCGCTCCCGGCGCTCCGTTCGGCTATCGATACCGTGAACGTCGAGCGGTTCGCGCACGATTTCGCCCGCGGTCATCCGCGGGTCGAGGCTGGAGAAGGGGTCCTGAAAGACGACCTGCGCGCGTTCGCGGAACTCGGTCAGGTCGTCGGCCTCGAAGACGTTCTCACCGTCGAAGTACACCGCGCCGTCGGTCGGTTCGCGGAGGTTGAGCAGGGTCTCGCCCGTCGTGGACTTGCCGCACCCCGACTCGCCGACGAGACCCAGCGTCTCGCCCTCGCGGACCTCGAAACTCACGCCGTCGACGGCCTGCACGCTCTCGGGTTCCCGACCGAGCAGTCGGTCGGTGAGGTTGTCCTGCTCGTAGTAGTACTTCCGGAGGTCTTCGACGCGGACGAGGGGGTCGTCAGTCATCCGCGCTCACCTCCTCGTCTTCGCCGCTGGCAGGTGCCGAGGCGCTTCGGGTCTCGCTCTCGAAGTAGTCGTCGGGGAGCGCCCGCGAGGGGTCGTACTCGTGGTCCGCGAGGACGCACCGCGCGCCGTGTTCGCCGGGTTCGGTTTTCCCGTTCCTCGGTTCGCCGGTCTCCACGTCGAACTCCGGCGGGTGGTTCAGACACTCTTCCATCGCGTAGGGACAACGGTCGGCGAAGTAACATCGGTCTTCCATCTCGTCGTCGTAGAGGTCCGGTACGTTCCCCTCGATGGGTTGGAGGCGCGGCGCGGGGTCGTCCAAGTCGGGAATCGACCCGAGAAGCCCCTGCGTGTAGGGATGAACGGGGTCGTCGAACACGTCCTCCAGCGTCCCGCGCTCGACGATTTCGCCCGCGTACATCACGCCGACCCGGTCGCACATCCGGGCGATGACCCCGAGGTTGTGGGTTATCATCACGATGCTCATCCCGGTGTCCTCCTGGAGGTCTCGCAGGAGGTCGAGAATCTGGGCCTGAATCGTCACGTCGAGCGCGGTGGTGGGTTCGTCGGCGATGAGCAGGTCGGGTTCGCCCGCGAGGGCCTGGGCTATCATCGCGCGCTGGAGCATCCCGCCCGAGAACTCGTGGGGGTACTCGTCGGCCCGGTCGGCCGGGTCGGGGATGCCGACCTGTTCGAGCAGGTCGATCGCCTCGGCCCGACTCTCCTCGCTGACGTAGTTCCGCGACGGCAAGACCGTGCTGGTCAGCAGGTCGGCGAGTCCGAATCCCTGCGTGCGCGAGCGAGTCGAGCGCGGGTTCGAGCGCGCGCGGCGCTGGACCTCGACCGCCTCGGCTATCTGCTCGCCGACGGTCAACGAGGGGTTGAGGCTACTCATCGGGTCCTGGAAGATGGTGCTGAACGACGGTCCGCGGAGCATTCGCCGGATGTTCTCGGGTACTCGGCGCACGTCCACGAAGTCGCCGTCCACGGCTTCGGGCGAGTCGGCCCGAATCTCCTCGGCGAGGTCGGGGTTACGATACCAGATTTCGCCGCTGGTGATGCGACCCGGCGAGTCCACGAGGTCGATGACCGACAGCGCGGTCACGCTCTTGCCCGACCCAGACTCGCCGACGATGCCGAACACCTCGCCGTCTCGCACGTCGAAGTCGACGGACTCGACCGCGTTGACCTGCCCGTTCTCGGTGAAGAAGCGGGTCGAGAGGTCTCGGACGCGCAGGAGGTCTCGCTCGGTCATCAGACCCCACCTCCTTCGCCCTCGATGCCGGGGTCCAGGGCGTCTCGGAGCCAGTCACCCACGAGATTGATGCCGATGACCGTCAGCACGATGGCGATACCGGGCACGGTCGAAATCCACCACGACGACGCCAGATAGTCGCGGCCCTGCGCGATGTCGAAGCCCCACGAGAGGGTCGTCCCCGAGAAGCCGAGGAACGAGAGGGCCGATTCGAGCAGGATGATGGCCGCGATTTGAATCGTCGCCAGCACGAGGATGGGAGTCACGCTGTTGGGCAGGACGTGTTTGCGAAGGATGAATCCGTCGCCAGCACCCACCGAGCGAGCGGCCTTGACGTACTCTTCGCCCTCGATGGACAGCGCCTCGCCGCGGGCCACGCGGGCGAACCACACCCAGTTCACCAGTCCGACGACGATGATGACCGTCCCCGGAAGGGCGAACGTCTCTGGCATTCCGGATTCGAGTCCCGCGGCCACTATCGGGTCCGGCACCGCTATCGACACCTTTCCGAACAGACCGACCAGCGCGACCGCCAACACGAGCGACGGGAACGCCAACATCACGTCCGCGCTCCGCATCAGCGCGTCGTCGACCCGACCGCCGTAGTAGCCCGCCACGAGACCGACCGTGACGCCGACTCCCGCGGCGATGATGGTGCCCAACAGCCCGACGAGCAGGGAGGTCCGCGCGCCGTAGATGACCCGCGAGAGCATGTCGCGACCGAGCGAATCGGTCCCGAGCGGGTGCGCGGGGTCGGCCTCGACGTAGACCGTCTCGTTGACGACCTCGATGCTCCCGTTGACCATCTCCGAAGAGGTCTCGGTAGTCTGCTTGCTGAAGCCGAGCGGCGGGAGGTTCGACTCCTCCAGACTCTGGGCGCGCGGGTCGTGGGGTGCCAGCACCGGCGCGAACACCGCGACGAGTATCACTGCGACGACCAGCGCGACGCCCAGTTTGGCCAGCAAACTCCGTCGGAACTCCGAGCGCAGATTGCGAAGCGTACGAGGCGAAATCATTCGGTTCTCACCTGCGGGTTGATGTACGCGTACATGGCGTCGACGGCGATGTTCAGAATCACGAACCCGGCACCGATGACCACCAGCGACCCCTGAATCAGCACCCAGTCGCGGGAGTTTATGGCGTTGATGACCAGCGTGCCGAGTCCGGGCCAGTTGAACACGGCCTCGGTGATTACCGCACCGCCGATGAGGGTCCCCAGTTGGAGACCCAAAACCGTGATAACCGGAATCAGCGTGTTCCGGAGGACGTGCTTGTACCGGACCAGCGTCTCGGGCAGTCCCTTCGCTCGGGAGGCCCGAACGTAGGGCTTGCCGAGTTCGTCGAGCATCCCGCTCCGCGTGAGTCGCGTGATGAGCGCGGTGAAGTACGTCCCGAGGGTGATAGACGGGAGCGTGATGTGCCACAGCCACGTCACCAGTCCGTCGGGGTCGAAGTCGGTGAGCAGCATCTCGACCGCGGGCAGGAAGCCGATGGCTCTCCGACTGGTCGGGAACAGTCCGAGTCCGACCGCGAGTACCAGCACCAGCATGATGCCCAGCCAGAAGTTCGGCGTGCTGATGCCGACGAGCGAGAACGTCGTCGCGGCGTAGTCGGCGGGTTCGTGTCGCCGAGTGGCGCTAATCACGCCCAGCGGAATCGACAGTACGACGGCGACGATGCTCGCCATGACGGCCAGTTCCACCGTGGCCGGAAGTCGGTTGAAGATACGCGTGCTCGCTTCGGTTCCGGAGATGTACGAGTAGCCCATGTCGCCCTGTACGAGTCCGACCAGATAGTCGAAGTACTGGACGTACAGCGGCTGGTGAAGGCCGAGTTCCCGAGCGATGTTCTCGCGGACCTCCGGACCGGCGTCTAACGGTGCGATGAACGTAATCGGGTCGCCCGGGGTCACGAACCGAAGCAGGAAAACCACGGTCACGACCCCCCAGATTACGAATACGCCCTGCAAGCTTCGTTTGAGTAGAAACCGCCCCATCGACATGCTTGTCAACCACTGGGTAACCCAGATATAAAAAGCCGCAGTGTATCGGCGTTACTTCGCAGCGTATCGGCGCTACTTCGGACTCATCGCGTAGGCGTTGATGCGTTCGTCGCGCCGGGCCTGCCATTCGACGCGCTCGCTCACGCCGTAGACGCTGTACTGGCGGTTGAGGTAGACCCACGGAGCCTTCTCGTGGAGCATCGCGTTCAGCTCCTGAAGGGTCTGCTCGCGCTGGTCCTCGTCGCTCTGGCTCTGGGCCTGTTGGAGGAGTTGGTCGACCTCCTCGTCCTTGAACGAGGTGAGCGCACCCTCGCTGGTCAGCAGCGCGTCGATGGTGAGCGCTCCCTCGAAGGTGGCTTCGCCCCAGCCCAGCAGGTAGAAGTGGGGCTTGTCCTCGATGTCGCCCGTCGTGAGTTCGCTAACCATCGAGGAGAACTCCCGCTGGTTGTACGAACAGGTGACGTTCGATAGCTGGTTGATCTGGTTGGCGATCGCCTGCCCGATTTCGACGTCCTTGAGGTAGCGACCGGTGGGGCCGTCGAGGGTGATTTCGGCGCCCGCGAAGCCGCTCTCTTCGACCAGCGACTCGGCCTGGTCGGGGTCGTGCGGGTAGGGGTCCACGTCGGGGTTGTACCCCACGAACCCTTCGAGCGTGGGCTGGCTCGTCGGGTCGCCGAAGCCCGAGAGCACGTTCTCGATGATACCTTCGAGGTTGACCGCGTAGTTCATCGCCTGCCGGAACTGCTGGTTGGCGAACGGCTCGACGTCGTAGCGCATCGCGGCGAACAGCAGTCGGGTGCTGGGCTCGGCCGAGAGACGGGTGCCGTCGTTCTGTCGAACCCGATTGGCGGCCTGCGGCGGAACGTTGACGATGACGTCGGTCTCGTCGTTGAGAAGCTGGTTGACCCGGGTACTCGACTCCGACGCCGCGAGGAACGTCAGTTGCGACACGTCGGCTGGCTCTTGCCAGTAGTCGTCGTAGCGCTCGAAGACGACTGACTCGTCCTGATTGTACTCGGCGAGCTGGAACGGCCCGGTGCCGTTCATGTTCTGGTTGATGTAGTTGCTGTCGTTGTTCTCTACCCACGACTTCTGGACCACGTCGCCGTAGGTCGCGAACGCCGAGAACACGACCGGGTTGAACCCGTCGGAGGTCACTTCGACGGTGTTACCGTTGCCGGCTTCCGCACCCGTCACGCCAGCGAGCTGGTCGTTCTGCGGGCTCTCGAACCCGACGTCGGGGTTTACGATGCGGTTGATGCTGTACGCGACGTCCTCGGGAGTGAGATCGTCGCCGTTGTGGAAGGTGACGCCGTCTCGGAGGGTGAACCGGACCCGGCCGTCTTCGACGCGTTCGTACTCGGTCGCCAGCGCCTCGCCGATGCTGCCCTGTTGGTCACGGGTGAGGACGCCCTCGTATGCCTGACGCATCACGTTGTCGGTGGGCGTCTCGCGGTGGTCGTGAGGGTCGAGACCGCTCGGCATCTGACCCTGCGTAATGCTGACCGAGAAGTCCCCCTGCTGGTCGCCACCGTCGTCTTCGGTGGTTTCGGTCCCCTCTTCGGTGGTTTCCGCCGTCGTGGTGTCGGTCCCGGTCGTCGTCTCCTGTCCACCCTCGCCGCCGGTACAACCGGCGAACGAAGCTGCTGCAGCCGCGGTCCCAGCGGCCGTCAAAAACTTCCGGCGGGACGTACCGTCGTCTCGTACCATATCCACTAAAACATCTACTTAGACATAAATATGCTGTGGTGACACAGGATATTCGCCGGTCTCGCGGTTCGTTCGTCCCCGAGGGAGGTTCTGGCCGTAAGCTTAAGTCGTTCGGAAACGAAACGGAGGATATGGCCGTTCACGGCCGTTCCTCCCCACTCCGGGCACTGTTCGACGAATCGCCCACGCCGCACATCGCTCATCCGCCGCGGACCCACCACCGCGATTTCTACGTCGCCACGGACGGTTCTTACGACCTCGAGAGCGGCGTCGGTGGACTGGGCGTCATCATCGAAACGCGAGACGGCGAGCGAGTCACCCGTCTCTCCATCCCCGACGACACGGTCGCGGACAACAACGTCGCCGAGTATCGGGCGCTCCACCTCGGACTCGACGTACTCGCGGCTCACGCGCCGGCAGAAGCGCGCGTCGGCGTCGTCGTAGACCACGACGACCTCGCGGCCAACGTCAATAGCGCGGCGCTGGCGACTCGTCGGACGGACCACACGCCGCCGCGGGAACTGACGGTTCCGACGGCGGGCAGGTACCACTGGCGCGGGATTCGCGCTCGCGTCTGTAACTTCGGCGAACTCCGGGCGGCCGTCCTCCAAAGCGACCGCAACCCCGCTCACGCGCTGGCGAACGCGCCCGAGGAGTACGCTCACGTCAATCACGAGACCGACCGGTGTCTCCTGCCAGAGCGACCGGCCTCCAGCGAGGCCCAGATTCCGCCGCCGTCGCGGGCCGACCGGAAGGCCGGCGACTCGCGAGCGAGCGACTGACGAAGCCGAGGCTACGCGCCCTCGCGGTCGGGGGCTTGCTGGCCGTCCGTCGTCCCTTCCGTCCCGCTCGGCGGTGGCTTGCGCGGCCAGTTCGACGGCGGCCTACTCCACCAGTCCAACGGCGGAAACGTGTTTGCGGAGTTCCTCCTCGGATTCGAACGATTCCCCACACGCCTCGCAGACGTACCGCTGTTGCTCCCCCATGTACGAGGGAACGACCGGAGAGGGTGTAAGCGTTGCCCGGGTCGTCGGTGAATCGTCACGACGAAGAGACCCACGAGTAGCGAGAGCGGCGACCGACCTGCGCGAGCGCGGCGGCGAACGGGCACGCCACGAGTTCCTCCCGTTCAGGTACGTAAAGTTTCGTGCGTCGCGGAGCAAGGAGTCCGCCCAGCCTAGACATCTATACTGATGTAAGGAAAATAAATATGATTCTCAAGACCGTATCTGTATTTCCTCGACTCACCGTCACCTCCGAAGACGCCCTCTCGACCTGCGAGCGGCGAGACGACCGACGAACCCACCGCGCGACCGGAAACGATACGACCCGCCGTCGCTCAATTACGAACATGAACGCCCGTGACCTGATGACGACCGACGTAGAGACGGTTCACCCGAACGACGATATCGGCGAGGTGCTGACCCGACTCGCGCGCGCCGACTTCAACGGGTTCCCGGTCGTGGACGACGACGACCGGGTGGTCGGTATCGTGACCCAACACGACCTCGTCCACATCTTCCAACCCAGCGACCGGACGCTCTGGATTCCGGTCGGGTTCCCGCCGTTCCTCGAAACCCTCGAATACGCCATCGACCTCTCGTGGGACGAACTCGACAGGGAACTCGACCTGCTGAAACACGCCGGAAAGCCGGTCCGGACCGTCATGACCGACGACGTGGTGACGGTCGAACCGGACACCGACTTCGACACCATCCTCGACCTGTTGGCCGACGACGAGCGCGACATCAACCGCCTGCCGGTCGTGGACGAGGACGACCGATTGGTCGGTATCGTCGCCCGACAGGACGTGCTTCGGGCGGTCCGCGACGAACGTCGGACTACCGGCGAACCGGTGTCGTAAGCCGGTCGTCCAGTCGCGCAACCGGCAAACCCTGTCGCCCTTCGAAACGTTGACTCTCCGGCGGCGTCCAGTTCAGTCGTGACCAGATACCGGAACGTCGCGCTGTTCGTCGTGTTGGCCGCCGTCTGGGGGTCGGCGTTCATGGCCATCAAGGCCGGACTCGAATACTTCCCGCCGGTACTCTTCGCCGCGATCCGCTACGACATCGCTGGCGTGCTGATGTTGGGGTACGCCGCCTACGCCGTCGACCGCTGGCGACCCCGCGGCCGGAGCGAGTGGACGCTGGTTCTCGTCGGCGGAACCTTGATGATAGCCGCCTACCACGCCTTCCTGTTCGTCGGCGAGGGGTACGCCAGCGTGACGAGCGCAGTCGCAGCGGTCGTCGTCAGCCT
Organism: Halorussus salinisoli; assembly: GCA_005239435.1. GTDB lineage: Archaea > Halobacteriota > Halobacteria > Halobacteriales > Haladaptataceae > Halorussus > Halorussus salinisoli. Next base: position 1,034,927 of record SZNP01000001.1, read on the forward strand.
CAGTCCCGTCCTGACCACCGGGTTCGCCCGCCTCCTGCTCCCGAGCGAGCGCCTGACTCCGGCGGGCATCGCGGGCCTGCTGTTGGGTCTCGTCGGCGTCGTGATTCTGAGCGACCCGAATCCGAACAGCCTCGTGACCTCGAGCGTGGTCGGCAAGGGACTGGTGTTCGCCGCGGCCGGGTCGTTCGCACTCGGAAGCGTCCTGACCAGGCGCATCGACGCCGAACTGCCGATAGAGACGATGGAAGCGTGGTCGATGATACTCGGTGCGGTCGTGATGCACGTCGTCAGCGTCGCCCGCCCGACCGAGTCGTTCGCCGCGATTCGGTGGACGCCCGAGGCCATCGCTGCGATGGCCTACCTCTCCATCGCCGCGAGCGCGCTCGGATTCCTCGTCTACTTCGACCTGCTGGACCGCCTCGGACCCATCGAAATCAACCTCGTCTCGTACGTCGCCCCGGTGTTCGCGGCCCTCTCGGGGTGGTGGTTCCTCGGCGAAGTCATCGACCTCACGACCGTCGGGGGCTTTCTCGTCATCTTCGCCGGGTTCTGTCTGATGAAACGCGAGGCACTGGCCCGCGAACTTCCCAAAATCCGGGCGGCCGTGTTGCGCCAGTGATGGGGGCCGAGAGTTTCCCGGTACCGAGCGACGAGTGGTGAGACTCGGCAGGACGGCTACCGCGACTCCACAAGGATTTTAGCCTCCCGACGAACACGAACGAGCAATGACCGAACGGGGGACCGAGTTCACCGGGTTCACGTCAGACGCGGAGCAGTTACGGGTCGACGCCGAGCGGTCGCCACTCGCCACGGCACTGTTCGTCGTCGGCGTCGTCGCCGTCGCGGTGAACAGCGCGCTCTACTTCTTCGGCGTCGAGGCGCTGTCCCACCCGGCCGTCTCGGTGTTCGGACTCGCCTTGCTGGTGCCGCTGTATCTCGAAGAGCGGTGACCGGAACGGCCGTCACCGGCCGTCCGGTCGGGTCGTCTGGCCGCAACTGCTTTTCGACCGAATCCAGTAGATCCTCTACTCTCGATGAACACGTTCACCATCGCCCGGCCGACAGTCGTCGCGGTCGGAATCGGCATCCTCCTCGTCGTCGGGGCCGTCGGCGGCGGGGCCGTCGGCGTCGAAGCGCTCGACGCAGAGCAGAACAGCACCGTCAAGCAAACGACCGCCGCGACCGCCGGTGGAGCAGTCGCGGTTCAGAACGAGAGCGACGGAAACGACTCCACCGTCCCGCCGAACCAGACCGTCGAAGCGATGCGAGCGGTGGAAAATCGGACGAACGGCACCGTTGTCGGAGCGCGACTCCGCGGCGAGGAAGACGCCGAACTGGAAGCGGCGGTGTTCGTCTACGAACTCGACGTGTTGACGGCTAACGGAACGAGCCTCGTCGCCGAGGTGTACGCCGGGAACGCGACCGTAATCGGCGTCGAAGAAGCCAACGAGAGCGACGGCGTCCTCGGCGACCTGTTCGAGTCGGACGACGGCGTCCCCGACGAGGCGCGAAACGCGAGCTCGCTTCGGTCGGCCACCGAGGCTGTCCGACTCGCTGTGAACGAAACAGAGGCCGAGCGGGCGAATCAGACCGTCACCGCGGTCGAACTCGGTACCCGGGACGACGCTCCGGTCTACACGGTGACGCTATTCGAATCCGGTGGCGAACCTCGGGAGATAGTGGTGTCCGCCGAGAGAGGAGCGGACGACGACATCGTCACGACCGACCCTGAGAGTCGCGGGAACTGACCGCGAAACCCGTCACTTCGCGTTCGCCAGTCGGTCGAACTGCTCGTCCGTGAGGTCGATGTCGGTGGCCGCGAGATTCTCGTCCAGTTGGTCTACGGTGCGTGCGCCGACGATGGGTGCCGTGACCTGCTCGTGGTCGGTCAGCCACGCGAGACTGACCTGCGCGGGCGTCGCGCCGACTTCCTCGGCGACGGCCTCGGCGGCCTCCAGCACGTCGAAGTTCTCGCCGGTGAGGTACGAGTCGCGGAACTGTTCGTCGGTCGCGCCCCGCGTCCCTTCCGGCGGTTCCTCGCCGCGTTCGTACTTGCCCGTGAGGAACCCGCCGGCGAGGGGACTCCACGGCACGACGCCGACGTCGTAGTCGGCGCACATCTCGAGGTAGTTCCCCTCGATTTCGCGGTTAGCGAGGTTGTACCGCGGCTGTGCGAGTTTGAACGGTTCGTAGCCGCGTTTGTCGGCGAGTTCGTTGGCCTTGGCGACCTTCCAAGCGTTGGGTTCGAGCGTCGAAGCCCCGAGGTAGTTGACCTTGCCGTCGCGAACGAACCCGTCTAGGGTTCGCATAAACTCCTCGGCGGGCGTCTCGTCGTCCCAGCGGTGAACGTAGAGCAGGTCCACGTAGTCGGTACCGAGGCGGTCCAGAATCTCGTCGACGTTGTTCCGGAGGTGTTTGCGCGAGAGGCCCTTCCCGTTCGGGTCGTCGCGGGTCGGCCAGTAGATTTTGGACGCGACGACGAAGTCCTCACGGTCGCGGTCGGACAACCAGTCCCCGATGTACTCCTCGCTCCGGCCGTCGCCGTACATGTCGGCGGTGTCGATGAAGTTACCGCCAGCGTCGGCGTAGGCGTCGAGGAGGTTGTGCGCGCGCTTCTCGCCGATTTCGATCTCGCCTTCGTCGTTCTTCCGGCCGAAACGCCACGTTCCGAACGCGACTTCGCTGACTTTCGTGCCGGTACGACCGAGCGACACCGTGTCGAGGTCCATGGCCAGTCGTTACCCCAGGGCGCTGTTAAACCCGTCTCTTTCGACGGAACGGAGAGTATCAGGAGGAGTCGAAAACGGGAAGGCGGACGGAGGGCCGACGCGTCGTCACTCCCGCTTGTGGCCGTGTCCAGCGAGGAGCGCCGCGAGGTTCAGGACGAGGAGACCGACGAACGTGAGCAGTTCGGCCTGCGTCGAGATGCCGGTCAGCAGGAGGGGTAGGTAGAGGAACGGGAGAGCGACCGCCGACCAGAAACCGACGACTTCGAGTGGGGTCGTCAGCGTGTGTTCGTGGTAGCGGTCGTGGAGAGCGGCGAACTTGTGACTCCCTGCAGTCGCTTCACCGGCCTCTGCAGGGGACCCGATGGCGGACTTGTTTTCCTTTTGGAGGGTGGAATCGGTCATGGGGACGTCTCGACCTCAACGTATCATTACACCCCACGGGTAATATAACGGGCCGAGCGTTAGTGCGATTTCAGAATAGTTCATCGGACGCGAGCCGAAAACGGTACCTTTCAAAACGGTCTCTAATCGGCCGATAAAATTTAAAACCTCATCTGCATCCTCTTTTACCTCTTTTCCCCACCTGTAGAAATGTTGGAATACCGGTGGCCGAGACGAGATAATCAGGCGTTGCTTGCGGCCCGATAGGAACCCGATATCGGTTCCGTCTTCGCCGGCAGTCCACGCAGCGATGTCGGAGCGATTCCGGCAGCAAAAAATGAAGGTCACCGGGGAGAAAACGGAAACCATGAGCGAGCGAGCGGACTGGATGCGGCCGGAGGACGACCACTTGCTCGCCCTGCTCCGGACGGAGCGCAAGGACACCTTCAACGCCATCGCCGCGCAGTTACCGCTCTCGCGCGAACGGGTCGCCGACCGCTGTCGGACGCTCGCCACCTACGGCTTAGTCGAACATCTCGGGAGCGACATCTACACCATCAGTTCGCTCGGGGAGCGATACCTCGACGGCGAAGTCGAGGTGGTCGAACTCGGAGACCCCGGAAACGACGGAGAGTGACCGCCGGAACCTCACGACGGTAGCACTCTGTTCGGGACGCAGCAAAACCGGTCTGTGACCGTTCCGGAGGTCGAAACCCGGCCGAAACCGACGAGTCCACAGGTGAGATGGTGAAAATCTGGAAGCAGTACGGCGGCGTACTTGATTTCCGAGTCGGGTGGAACGGTCGAAACCGTCGGGAATCGTCGGGAGTGACGGGGGCGTTTACCAGGTACCCCTGAGTGGTGACCCGTAGACGCGGGTAGTTCCCGCGACGAATCGAACACCATGGCCGCAACGACGAACCCTGAAACCATGAACCGCAACACGACGTTCGACCTGTTGAGTAGTCCCGTGCGCCGAGAGATCATCGTGACCCTCCACGAGTCCGAGGCGGTCGACTGGGACCGGCTGACGGAGGCAGTGGCGACGGCCGAAACCGACACCGACAAAGACGCCCGTCGCCAGATTCGCATCGCACTCCACCACAACCACCTCCCCCGCCTGGCCGAGGCCGGGTTGGTCGTCTACGACGACGAGACGGTGACGGCGACGACCCGACTCGATACGGTCGCCGACGAAATAGCGCGCTTCGATGGGGCCGGCGAAGCCCTCACGCAGGCCTGACTCATGGTCGTTCACGCACTTCAGTGTACGGAGTGTACAGAGACCAGAATCGGCCGCGACACCGACGACGGTATCACCCCCGTCAAGCGGACGTGCCCGAACTGCGGGTCCTCGTCGTACGTGCCGTTGGCCAGAACGCGAAGCGACTGAGTCGCTGTCTCTGTATTTTCGGTCTGCTCGACGCCGAACATCGCCCGGGCTACTCGCCGCGACGGAGTGCGAGCAGCGCTACCGCCGCTAGCGCGAGGACGCCGGTGGAGAGGCCGAATCCCGGAACGTCCTCTGTGTGAGTCGTAGACTCGGTCGTTTCGTCCTGTACTGCTCGCTTCGTCGTCTCGGCGGTCTCTCGGTTGGTCGGCGGAGTCCGGAAGACACCCGTTACTTCCTTCTGCGATTCGCCGTTCGCTCGGACGCGGAGGGTGAACTCGGTCCCGTTCTCGACGTCACTCGGCAGTCCCTCGAAGTCGAACGAGGCGCGGAACCGGCCGCCGTCGGTAACGGTCGCGGTTTCGGACTGTACGAACGTGTCGCCGCGAGCGAGAACCTGTATCACCGTCCCTGGCGTGAGGTCGACCGTCCCGGTAATGGTTTGATTCTTCGCTCGGGCGACGACGACTCCGTCTTCGATATCGGCCACGTGGCCGGCGTACGGACCCGGGGTGGTGGTTTCGGTCTCGGGTTCCGAATCCGACTCGGGCGGTCGAGTGACGACGAGTCTCGACACGTCGGTCGCGTTGGCATCACTCGCGTTACCCGGCGCGACGGCGAGATCGTAAATGCCCACGGTGAGGAGGTGGTCGTCGTCGAGGTCGGTCTCGTTCTCGACGGTCACGGTGTCGGCCTCGACGGTGACGGAGAATGCCCCGCCGTGACCTGCGTTACTGGTGTCGTACTGGAGGGTGACGTTTCGGTCACCGTTCCCGTCGCGGACGACGACAGTTGCGACGTAGTTGACCGCTTCCGAACCGATAGTAACGGTCGCAGTGTCCGTGTTCGAGAGTCCGACGGGGATTTCCGCCGTTTCACCGGCGGTCGTCTCGACGGTACCTGCGTCGAACTCTGCCGAGGGAGACGTGCCGAGAACCGGTGCAGTGGTCGATAGGAGGACGACGAGTGCGAGGGTCAGGGTGCGACGTTTCCGTTGCATCTTCCATCTGCCGATTCACTTACCTCGATAAAAGATGTTAGGTAAGATACAATCAGTGTTTTAATCCAGGATCGTTCGTGATGGTCCGGGGGTTCCGTAGCCGGAACACGGATTATCGGGGATTCTGCGACTGGGAGTGCGTCCGGCGATTACGGGACCGAAGGGGGTGTCGGCCCAGCCGTCACTCCGTGGTCTGATCAAGCGTGACGAAAGCGGGAAAATGCCCGGGGAGGGCTCCGAACCCTCGATCTCCGCATGACCCAGGTTAGAGGCTCGGCGGGCCTCTCGGGCATGGGAGGCTTCCAAGGCCTGAGCACCGAATCTCAGTAACCCTATGAGTGCGGCGCTATGTCCAGCTAAGCCACCCGGGCTCGGTTTCGAGTAGGGGGGTGTTACTCTTTAAAGTTCTCATCTTCCGGCGGTTCGGGACGGCGGGGCACGGGAATTTTCGTGGAACTGAATCGGTTCGGGGGACTGCAGGAAGCGAATCGAAACGTGGAGCACGTGAGTCGAGAGAGCTACTGCTAGCCACCGCAACGGCACGGCCACTGCACCGCGACCGCAGACCTCGCACGGTGGGCGCGGCGCACGAGTACGCCGCACCCGTACGCGCCGCGTACGAAGAACGGACGAGATACAGGCGAAGGAGAACAGGCGAAGGAGAACCGGAGAGCAGGATACGCACGGGCGATCAGGGGACGGGTTCTCGCGTCGAGCCGAATACCTCGCGCGGCTACCCGGCGGATTTAAGCCGGGGGGCTAATCATACCAGTGCATGAGCGCTCCCGCCATCGTACAGTCTCGATTGAACGGCGAACAGGTCGCAGCACAGGTCTCGCTCGGAGGCGAAGACGGTCTCTACGTGACCCGTACGCGGACCCTCATCTACCGCGCGGACGGACTCCTGAGCGACGAGTCCGTCGAGGAGTACCCTCACGAGGCCGAGCGCATCGAAATCTCGGAGGGTCGGCGCAAGTCGGCCGTCGAACTCGACTACGGTATCGAGGGCGAAGAGAAGTTCAAGGTCCCGAGCAACCGACTCTACGAGGCGCTCCACCCCGTGCTGGCGGGCGTGCTGAACGCCGCCGACGTGACCGGTCCCGACGAGACGGTCAAGCAGACCTACCAGTTCAGCGAACTCACGCTGGTCATCACCAGCGAGCGCGTCGTCAAGCACGTCGGCGCGGCGGTCTGGGACCAGGACTACGAGGAGTTCCACTTCGACGACGTGACCGCGCTCGACGTCGAAGAAGGGAGCGTCTCGTCGCAGATCATCATCGAGACCGACGGCCGACCGCAGCGCATCAAGACCCCGAGCGACCAGACCCGCGAAGTCCGCGAGCGCATCGAGCGCGCACTCCTCGACCACTACGACGCTGGCTCCTACGAGGAGTTCGCTCGCGAACACGCCGACCCGGACGACCACGCCGACGCCGAGGGCGACCCGTCCGCCGACGCCGAGTCCGAGATCGACGAGGACGCCGACCCGCTGGCCGGTGGCGGCGTGGACCCCATCGACGCCAACCCGCCGGAACTCGACGAGGACGGTGCCATCGTGGAGGACGAGGCGAGCATGAGGACGGGCGACCGGTCCGACGACGCCGAAGAGGTGAGCGCCGCCGAGGCGAGTGACGCCGCCGCGAAGGCCGCGGCCGCGAGCGAGACGGAAGCGACCGAGAACGCCGAGGCCGCCGACGGCACCGACGACGAGTCGGCGCGAGCGCAGTCGGACGACGGCGCGTCGGCAGTCGGCGATGCGGAACAGTCGGCTGACGCGGGCGACGCGGCCCTGACCGCCGACCCCGCCGACGGGGGTCGGGCCGCCACTGCCACGAACGCGGACGGCGAGGCCGCCAGTTCGGACGGGTTCGCCGACTCGGGCTTCGAGCCAGCGAGTTCGGAGTTGGAGGCCGACACCACCGAAGCGCAACTGGCGGCGTTGACCGAGGCGGTCGAGCGCCAGAACGAACTACTGGCCGAGCAACAGCGCACGCTCGAAACGCTCATCGAGGAACTGAGTCGCGGTCGGTGAGTCGTTCGTCGGGAGTTCAGTCTCGCCCAGTTACCTTCCGGATGCACTCCGGGCCGAACGCGCCGTGTTCGGCCGCGTCTAACTCGATGAAGTAGCCCGTCGAGATGCTCGCTCCGCAACGCCGACACGAGAAGTCGCCCTCCTTCGTGACGACCTCGCTCTGGAAACTGACGTAGCCGCCGCCGGTGGTTTTGACGATGCCGTCCTCGCGCTCGATGAAGCCCCGCTTCTCGGCCTCGTCCAGAATCTTCCGCGTGGTCGCGGGATGGGTGGTGACGGTCTCGATGCGGTCCACCGCCTCCGCGACCGTCAACTCGGGATGTTCGAGTTTCGAGAGGAGTTCGACGCCGACCTCCACGGGGTCTGCGTCGTCCTGCGCCGGGTCGGCGTCGTCGCTCGCCGAGTCGTCGGTTGCGGGACCGTCACTCGCCGGTTCCTCGTCGTCGGCCATCACCTCGGATTCGCTCGCGAATCGGATTAAACCTTGCGCGAGGGGAGCCTTACGTTGTCAGGAGCGATACACAGCGACCGCTTAGAGAAATACAAAATTGCCTTTAACCAATGAATAAATTGCTCTAGCAAATACCGGGGGCTCCGAAATCCGAAGCACACCTCGTGGCCCCGACCCAAAAAGAAGTTACCCGCCGAACGAAAACCCCTCCGCGATGACCGCGTTCGCGCGCCGCCAAGCCGCCGGACTCGCCCTCCTCGCCGTCGCCGCGGCCGCGAGCGTCCTCGCCGGACCGGAGTACCTCCTCGACCCCGCCCGGCGACTCGCGGGGCGGCCCGTCCTCTTCGGCGCGCTCCTCGTCGGCGTCTACCTCGTCCGGCCCCTGTTCGCGTGGCCGACCACCCTCGTCGCCATCCTCGCAGGGTTCGCCTACGGTCCCGTCGTCGGTTTTCCCGTCGCGCTCGCCGGGACGACCGGGAGCGCGCTCCTCCCGTTCCTCGTCGCGCGCTACGTCGGCACGGGGACGGGACTGGTGGCGCGCCTCGGCGACTCCGGCGAGCGTTTCTTCGCCGCGACGGGCGACCTGCGCGGGATGGTCGCCTCCCGACTCGCGCCCGCGCCCTCCGACCCCGTCTCCGCCGCGGCGGGCCTCTCGGGCGTTTCGACCGGCGCGTTCGTCGCCGGGACCGCGATCGGCGAGGTACCGTGGACCGTCGCCGCCGTGCTGGCCGGGAGTTCGCTGGACGACCTCTCGACCGCGGGACTGACCGCAATCGGGTGGGAACTCGTCGCCGCGGCGGCCGCGGTGGCGGTCGCGCTCCTCGCGGGTCCGGCCTACCGGGCCGTGAGTGCCCGGCGGTGAGGTTTCAGGTTCGGACGGTAGTGATTCCTACGAGATACGGAATTTGGAACAGAGTTGGAAGAGACTCGGTGCGAAGTGGGCGAGAGTTCGAAAAACCCCTTTTAGTGTGTCGATACCCCGTCTTAGCATGAAAAACGCGCTCGAATCGATGGTCGTCGCGGCCGCGGCCGGAGTCGCGGCGGTCGCGGGGTCGTACGCGGTGACGGGACTCACGCCCGGGTTCGTCGCCGCGCCGGTCAGCGACCTCGTGGTCGCCTCGACGCCCGACGCGGTGGTTGCGTGGTCCATCCAGACCCTCGGCGATCTCGGGAGCCAACTCGGGTTCCTGTTGGCGCTCGCCCTCACCGTCGGCCTGTTCGCGCTCGCTTCCGCCGCCGGAACCGTCCTCGCTCGACGCTTCGCGTTCCCGGCCGCGCCGGTCGCCGCCGTCGTCTGCGTCGCCGTGGCGCTGGCACTCACCGGGTCGGCCGCCTCCACCCTCGCCGCGGGCGCGAGCGCGGGCACCGTCGTCGGTCTCGCGTCGGTCGGCAGGGACGCGAACGAGTCCGACTCGGCCTCGCCCGCCGCGGCCCGGCGGCGCGTCCTCCAGGCCGTCGCCGGCGCGTTCGCGGTCGGTAGCGTCGGCGCAGTTCTCGGGTCCGGCGAGGGCGGCGAGGTCCCCGACGACGACGGCGAACTCTCGGCCGGCGTCGAGTCGCTGCTCGCGGAGGCCGACCGGAAGTCCCTCGACGTTGCCGGAATCGAACCGCTCGTCAGCGAGAACTTCTATCAGGTGGATATCAACAGCGTGAACCCCACCGTGGACCGCGAAGACTGGACGCTCGGCGTGACCGGCGCGGTCGAAGAGGATGCGGAGTTCGGCTACGACGAGATAACGGGGATGACCGATTCGGTCGAACGCCGGTTCGTCACGCTACGGTGCGTCGGCGAAGGACTGAACGGCAAGAAGATGGACAACGCGCTCTGGACCGGCGTGCCCGTGATGGACCTGCTCGAGTCGGCTGGCATCGACGATTTAGACGAGTGCTGTGTCATGCTCCGGGCCGACGACGACTTCTTCGAGGAGTTCCCGCTGTCGGCGCTCGAAGACGGCTTCCTCGCGTTCGAGATGAACGGCCGACCGCTCCCCCGCGGCCACGGCTACCCGATGCGGGCGCTGATTCCGGGCCACTGGGGCGAGATCAACGTGAAGTGGCTCACCGAAATCGAGGTGCTGGAGCAGGAAGCCGACGGGTACTGGGAGAAGCGCGGGTGGCACGGCACCGGCCCGGTGAACACCGTCACGAAGCTTCACACCGTCAACCGCCTCGATAGCGGCGAGATACAGGTCGGCGGCCACGCCTACGCGGGCACGCGAGGAATTCGACGGGTCGAAGTTTCAGTTGACGGCGGCGACTCGTGGACCGAGGCGACGCTCTCGGAACCGCTCCCCGCAAAAGACGCGTGGCGACAGTGGGAATACACCTACGAAGCCGCCAATCCCCATCGGGTCGTCGTCCGGGCGACCGACGGCGAAGGGAATCTCCAGTCGGACGAGGATAGCGAGCCCTTCCCGAGCGGACCGACCGGGTGGGTGTCGAAGCGCGTGGAGCCGTAATTATAAGGGTCGTGGCTGAGAACCGGGGGACAGCGCGATGGACAAGGCGCTCTGGTACCTGCTCACGGCGACCCGCGGCGGCGAGAACCGCGCGCGGCTCATCCGCGAACTCTCCGAGCGCCCCCGCAACGCCAATCAACTCGCCGACGCGCTCGACGTGCGATACAAGACGGTTCGACACCACCTCGACATGCTCGAAGACCACGGCGTGGTCGAATCCGGCGACAACGAGTACGGGAAGCTCTACTTCCTCACCGACCAGTTCGAACAGCACCGGGAAGCGTTCGAGGAGATTATGGAGCACATCGAATGACACGGAGGCCATAGCATGAGTACGATACAAATCGCAAGCGGAATCGCGGTCGTGAACATCCTCCTTCTCGGTCTGCTCACGACCGTGTGGGTCCGCAACTACCGGAAGTTCCGCACGTCACTCCTGCTCGGGCTGGTCGCGTTCGGCAGCGTCATGCTCGCCGAGAACGTGGTCGCTATCTACTTCTTCTTCAGCATGAAGATGCTCTACTCGGGCGACCCGACGGTCCAGCAGGCCGTGCTGGTGCTTCGCGGCCTCCAGTTGGTCGCCGTCGCCTTCCTGACGTGGGTGACGATGAAGTAGTCAGTAGAAGGTGTCGGCGCAGTCGTAGACCACGCCGTGTTGCGGACAGACGTACTTGCAGTGCCGAGAGTACATCGGTTCCTCGCAGATGGGACACGGACGGCCGCCCGCCCCGTCCCCGTCGGCGTCCCGACTTTCCCGTTCGTCGCTCATACTCGAACGACCGAGAGCGAGCGCCATCACTGTTTCCGTAACCCCGTGCGAGCCAGCAGGTATCCACCCCGAATCCAGAGTACGAGCGCGACGCCGACCACCAGTAGGTGAATCTCCGACACCCAGTACGGGACCGCGACGACGTGGCGAGCGCCCGCGAGGAGCGTCGTGAGAACCGGAATCCTCTGGTCGAACGGACCTACCTCGGCCTCGTGAGCTGAACCGTACGGCGACCCGTCGGACTCGCCGTACGGCAGTCGGTCGGCCTCGTAGGGGAGCGACGGGACCGAATAGCTCGCCACGAGGGTTCCGTTCTCGCGTATCTCGACCACGCGGTTGTTCCGGCTGTCGGTTATCAGCGTGTGGCCGTTCGCCAGTCGGTCGGCGTCCCGCGGCCAGTCGAGGCGGATGCCGCCGACCGTCCCCACCGACCACGCCACTTCCCACTCGCCGGTCGTGTCGTTCAGGTGGAGTTCGACCACGCGGTGGTTCTCGGAGTCGGCCACGACCACCGCCCCGTCGCCGAGCCAGTGGGGGTTGTGTTGCTGGTTCAGCACGTCCGAGTCGCCGTCCTCGTTTACCACCTCGACCACGCCCTGTCCGCGCTCGACGACGAGGAGTTGGTTCCGGTTCCGAATCGAGACGAGGTATCGACCGTCTCCGATTCGGTCTACGTCGTTGAGATGGAGCCAGTCGGTCTTCGTGGGGTCGGCGGGTGCGTCGTAGTACTGGCTGGCGTTCCAGGTCCAGACGTGCTCGCCCGTCTTCGGATTCAACACGAAGATGCTCTCCCACTCCATGTCTGCGACGAGGACGTTCCCCGAGGGGAGCATCTCGGCGTCGTGGACCTCGCTGTCTTTCCGGGTGCGGACCGGATAGCTCCACTCCCAGACGACGTGCGGGTCGGGGTTCGGTTCGATGATGCGGACCCCCGTGCGCTTGCAGGGCGAGTCGTAGGGGCCGCAGTCCTCGTAGTCGCCCGCCGCGAACGTGGCCAAGACCGACCCGTTGTCGAGTTTCTCGACGTTCTGGTAGCTGATGATGTCACCGATGCTCCACCGCACCTCGCCGTGACCGTCCAGTGCTGTCACGTTCCCGTTCGGTCCCGGTCCCTGTACGCCCACCAGTATCGACGTGTTGTTCGCGTCCGCTCCTTTCGTGACGGTTTCCGTGTCCGGCACGAGTGCCCAACTCCCGCCGAACGCTCCGGCGACGAGTAACGTGCCTACTCCGAACAGGACGAGACCACGCTGGAACTCGCCAGTCAGGCCTCCCACGCCGATTCCCCCCGACGCCGACTCGCTGCTCGCCCATCTGTTCCCATGACTGACCCGTGGCTATGTCGTTCACTTACCTAACATCTCTGGCCGTCAAAAAAGGAGTCGAAAGTTAGTTCGGGCTTAAACGGTCAGCACTCGCTCCAGCCACAGGACTCGCAGGTCTTGCAGCCTTCGGAGTAGTACAGCGACAGCGACCCGCAGTCGGGACACTCCGGACTCTCGCCCGAGTCGATGATGTCCTGCTGGTCGGCCTCCTTGCTGGCGGCGACCGACCCGCCGTCGGTATGGGTGTCGGTGTCGCCCGCGGTGTCAGTCGCGGCCGTGCCTTCCTGAACTTCGTCTTCGACCTCGCTCAGGTTCTTCTGCTGAGGGTAGGCCTTCTCGACTTCGCCGTCGAGGTACCGGCGCAGCGCCGTCCCGATGGCGTCCGGGATGGAGTTTATCTGCTCGCCCTTGTCCCAGGCGACCTTCGGACTTCGGATGCCCTGCAGTTCGTCGGCGATCTCCTCGGGGTCCACGCCCGAGCGCAGCGCCGTCGAGATGGTCTTGGCGAGCGCTTCGGTGAACGAGGCGGTGAAGCCGCCGGAGTTGCCGATGTTAGCGAATAGCTCGAACGGTCGGCCGTCGTCGTCCTCGTTGATGTTGACGTAGAGCTTTCCGTACCCGGTGTCGATGCGCTGGGTGATGCCGTGGAGCACGTCGGGTCGGGGGCGCTTGCTGGCGTACGGCCCCTCTACGTCCTCGCCGTCGGCGACTTCGAGGATGGACTCGACCTCGCGGTCGAGCGCGGCCTGCACGTCCCCGTTGTCGAGGAAGCCCTCGATGCCGCCGAAGACCTCCTCGATTTGTTCGACGAGTTTCTCGGCGGCCTCGGACTCGTCTGCGAACTCCTTGTTGTCCGCGCGGGTCGTGAGTACCTGCTTGGAGCGGGTGCCGTCGCGGTAGACGGTCACGCCCTTGCCGCCGTTCTCGTAGATGTACTCGTAGACCTCCTGCATGTCCTCCTTGCTGGCGTCGTTCGGGAAGTTACAGGTCTTCGAGATGGCCGAGTCCACGCCCTCCTGACAGGCGCACTGGACCGCGGCGTGGTCCTTGCCCGAGAGGTCGGAGGTCACGACGAACAGTTCGCCGATGGCGTCCGGCACGGTTTCGAGGCCTTCCACGCCGTCGAACTCGTTGTTCGCCATCTGCTCTTGGGCTTCCTGCTTGACCTCCTCGACGTCGATGTCGTTGTCCTCCAACACGCGGAGGAAGTAGTCGTCGAACTCCACGAGCATCTCGTCGCCCTGCACGTCGTCGGAGACGTTCTTGTAGTAGGCGACGTTGTAGATGGGTTCACAGCCACCCGTGGTGTTGCCGACCATCGAGGTGGTGCCGGTCGGCGCGATGGTGGTCGTGTTGTGGTTCCGGACCGCGAAGCCGTCCTCCCAATCGTCGGCGTTCAGGCCGGTCTGCTTCTCGAACCACTCGGCGTACTCGGCGGGGTTCGCGTACTTGCTGTTGTCCCACTCGTCGAACGACCCGCGCTCCTCGGCGAGTTCGTGGGAGGCCCACTTGCTCTCGTGGTTGATGTACCGCATCAACTGACGCGCGATTTCGTTGGCTTCGTCGCTCCCGTACTCGACGCCCAACTGGATGTAGAGCTGGGCGAGACCCATGATGCCGAGACCGATTTTGCGCATCTCCCGGACCTTCTGCTCTATCTTGTCGACCGGGAAGTCCGACATCGTGACGACGTTCTCGAGGAAGCGCGTGCCGTACTCGATGCGGTGGTCGAACTCGTCCCACGCCATCGCGTCGGCGAGGAAGGCGTCGACGGCCTCCTCGAAGTCGTCGTACTCGTCGCCGTGTTCGTCGTACCAGACCCGCCAGTCGGGGGCCTCGGTGTCGGCCAGCGTCGAGAGATTGATGTGACCGAGGTTGCAGGCCTCGTACTCTTCGAGCGGTTGCTCGCCGCACGGGTTGGTCGCCAGAATCTGATGCTCCGGATGCTCCTCCACGTCGAAGGAGTGTTCCTTGTTGACGCGTTCGAGGTAGATGACGCCGGGTTCGCCGTTCTCGTGGGCACCGTCCACGATGCGGTCCCAGACGAGTTCGGCCGGAACCGAGAGTTCCTCGCCGACCTCGACGTACTCGCCGAGGTCGAACATCTCGTACAGTTCCTTGGTGTGCTCGGTGGCGACGTGGGGTTCTTCCGTACGGGGGTTCGTGAAGGTGAACTCCTCGCCGTTCTGGACCGCCTCCATGAAGTCGTCGGTGACACCGACCGAGATATTGAAGTTAGAGAGGTGGCCCTCCGCGGCGTTCCGGAGGTGCTTGGGCACGCGACCCTCGTCGTCGATGAGTTCGCGGGCCTCTTCGAGGGCGTCCGTGAACGAGTTGTGAGTGTAGTCGTCGGGGTCGTTCAGGCGGAGCGTGTGAGCGAGGCTCACGTCCTTGTTCTTGGCGTGGATGAACTGGATGACGTCGGGGTGGGAGATTCGCATGACGCCCATCTGGGCGCCGCGCCGGGCACCGCCCTGTGCGATGGTTTCGCACATCTGGTCGTAGGTCCGCATGAAGGTGATGGGGCCCGAGGCGATGCCGCCCGTGCTACCCACGGCGTCGCCGTAGGGTCGGAGCTTCCAGAAGGCGTAACCCATGCCGCCACCCGACTGGAAGACCTGTGCGGCCTCCTTGGCGGTCTGGTGGATGTCGTCGATGTCGTCGGCCGGGGAGTCGACGAAACAGGCCGACAGCTGTTGGAGTTCGTCGCCCGCGTTCATCAGAGTGGGCGAGTTCGGCATGAACGAGAGGTCCTCCATCAGGGTCTGGAACTCCTCGCGCACGTCCTCGACGTGAGTGCGAATCTCGTCGGGGAGTTCCGGAACGACGGTCTCGTAGGAGAACTTGTTGACGTTGTAGACCGAGAGCGTGGTCTCGGCGTCGTCGTCGGCCGCGGTGCCCGCGCCGAACACTTCCTCGGCGAGTTCGTCACGACGGGGGTGGTCGGGCTTGAGCTGGTCGGGCGTGACCGTGACTTCCTCGTCGCGCTTCTCGGCCTCGTAGACGGCCTCGGCCAGCGCGATGTTCTCGGCGACGCGCGGGAAGAGGTCCTCCTGTTCCTCGATGAGATTTCCGTCGGCGTTCTTCCGGAGGTAGCGCGCCGGGAGGATGTTGTGGTAAGCGTTGCTCGTCAGGCGGTCTTCGAGGGTCTCGCCCTCGGTCCGCTTGATGGGGAGCGTGAGTTCGTCGGCAGTGAGTTCGCCCGCACCGCTCATGCGTGGCTCACCTCGCTCGTCTGTCCGCCGATTCCGGCTACTGTGAATGGCGTAGTTCGTTTCATTCGTGACGACGATTTCATTCTGAGGCCTCCTGTTTAGTCCTTACTGTCTGAGTTTCACTATTCCAAATTCGATTGGATTGTGATGCCTCTTTCCGAAATTATACGCACCGCGAACGCCGGTTATCGACAAGCCGGATTCGCGGCTATTGGTTGTCACTCCAAGGTAGCATCCGCAACCTAATAAGAGTATGCAGACCGCGGCGAAAGTAGTCAGCGAACCGAACGAGTATATGAGTAATCGGAGCCTACCGCACCGGAGTCGGGCGATTTAGATAACGCCACCGATGTTGAAGGGCCGATACGTTTACCACGACTGGCTCGCGTTGATTTTAGTATGGCTGTCGCGCTCGCCGCTGGACTCCTCGCAACACCGCTCGGGACACTGCTCGTCGCTCTCGTCGCGCTCGCGGCCACGGTACTGGTCGGCCGAATCCTCCTGAACGTCGCGTGGAAAATCCTGCTCGTCGCTATCGTGGTCGTCGGCGCACTCTACACGGCGGGCGTCTTGTTGTAGACCTGCCCGGAATTTTACGTCCGAGAACGGGACGAACCCCGCTCGGACGCCTCGCGCGGTCGCTCGGAGGTCGAGGTCGAGGACCGTCAGTCCGACTGATCCGAGAGGACGGAGCCGAGCAACGCTACTCACGCCACGCCGTCGACGAAGTTGTGAATCACGTCGTGGCCGACAGCCGTCAGCACGCTCTCGGGGTGGAACTGGACGCACTCGATGGGATGCTCGCGGTGGCGCACGCCCATCACCAGTTCCGTTCCCTCGTGGTCGGTCGTCGCGGTCACCTCGAAGCAGTCCGGCACCTCGGTCGCCACCAGCGAGTGGTAGCGCCCGGCGCGGAACCCCTGCTCTAGCCCCGCGTACACGCCGCGCCCGTCGTGGGAGACCGGGAACGCCTTCCCGTGAACAGGTTCGGGCGCGCGGCCGACCGACCCGCCGTAGGCGTAGACTGCGGCTTCCAATCCGAGGCAGACTCCGAGCGTCGGGACCTCGGGACTCACCTCGCGGAACACGTCGAGAGTGACGCCCACGTCTCGCTCGTTCTCGGGGTGGCCCGGCCCCGGCGAAACGACGATTGCGTCGGGGTCGGCCTCGCGTACGTCCGACAGCGTTGCCGTGTTCCGGACGACTTCGGTCTCGGCGTGTTCGCTCGTGTACTCCACGAGGTTGTACGTGAACGAGTCGAAGTTGTCCACGAACAAGACCCGCGAGTCGGTCGTCGTCGCCGCTTCGTCTCCGGCGCTCGCGGTCATCGCCCCACCTCCGGAGCGTCGGCGGCGTCAGGCGTGTCCGACTCCTCGATTCGTTCGAGGGCGGTCAGCACCCCGTCCATCTTCTTCTCGGTCTCCTCGTACTCGGCGGCGGGGTCGCTGTCGGCGACGATACCCGCTCCGGCCTGCACCGTGATTCGGTCCGAGTCGTCGACTCCCGTGCCGGACTCGACCGTCGCGGTCCGGATGACGATAGCGAAGTCGGCGTCGCCCGACCACGAGTAGTAGCCGACGCCGCCGCCGTAGAGACCGCGGGCCGTCAGTTCGAGGTCGTCGATGATCTCCATCGCGCGAATCTTGGGTGCGCCCGAGAGGGTCCCGGCCGGGAACGACGCCCGCGTCGCGTCGAAGGGGTCGGAATCGTCGGCGAGACGCCCGGTCACGGTACTCTCGATGTGCTGGACGTGACTGTACTTGAGGACGTTCATGAACTCCTCGACCTGCACGCTACCTGGGTCGCTGACCCGGCGAACGTCGTTGCGCGCGAGGTCCACGAGCATCGTGTGTTCGGCGCGCTCCTTGCCGTCGGCGAGCATCTCGCCCGCGAGACGGCGGTCCTCTACGGGACTCGACCCGCGCGAGCAGGTGCCCGCGATGGGGTTCGCCATCACTTCGTGACCGCGGACCGAGACCAGCGTCTCGGGACTCGCACCGACCACGGTCAGGTCGTCGTAGCCGAGGAGATACATGTACGGCGAGGGATTCACCTCCCGGAGCGCCTCGTAGAAGCCCAGCGAGTCGACTTCCCCGCGGAGTTCTCGCTTCCGGGAGATGACTCCCTGATAGATGTCACCGTCGAGAACGTGTTCTTTCGCGGTTCGGACCGCGTCCTCGTACTCGTCTCTCGGTCCGGCGGTTTCGCTCCGGCGGACGAAACCGCCCGTCTCCGGAGTGTCGGCCGACTCGAGGAGGTCGGCTATCCGGTCGGCCTCGGTTCGGAGGTCGTCGTAGACCGCTCTCGGGTCGTCGTCGGGTCCGACGAGCGGCGTGAACACCAGCGAGACCGTCTCCTCGAGGTGGTCGAACGCCACGGTCTTGGTGTTCAGTACGAACTGAGCGTCGGGGAACCGCGACTCGGGACGCTCGACTCCCACCTCGTCAAGCCAGAGGTCGTACACCGCGTCGTATGCCAGAAAGCCGACCAGACCGCCCTCGAAGTGCTGGCGGTCCCCGTCGGGGAAGCCGCGCTGTTCGGCGTCCGGCATGACCGACCGGAGGGTGTCGAGGGCGTCGCCCTCGCGGTCGGCGGAGACGTACCTCGCGGCCCGGCCACCGAGCGATTCGACCTGCACCTCTTCGGGGTCGACGGTCACGACTGCTTCGGGGTCGTAGCCGACGTAGGAGTATCTGGCGTGGCGGTCGCCCGACGAGGCGGGGGAGAACGCACCGTCGGGGTCGCTAGAGGCGGTCTTCTCGGCGCTCTCGAGTAGGAAGGCGTACTCCGAGAGGTCGGTCTCGGTCGAGCGCCCGGTCAGCGCCGCGTAAGCCGACAGCGGCGTGGCGTCCACGTCGAGTTCCGCCTCGACCCGAATCACGGCCGGGTCGTCGCGTCCGGCGAAGTCGACGAACTGCTCGCGTTCGGGTTTCATGGCGTCGGAGCGGTGGAGGTGCGTTTCGCGTTCGCCACGAACTCGGCGACCGCTTCGGGGTCTTTTCGGCCGGGGATGGACTCGACGTTGCGCTCGACGCCACTCGCCACGTCTACGGCGAACGGTTCGACGGCACGGACGGCGTCGCCGACGTTCTCCGGGGTCAGCCCTCCGGCGAGGACGACCGGCGAGTCGAGGGTCGCGGCGACTTCGGCGGTCCGTTCCCAGTCGTGCGTTCGCCCGGTGCCGCCAGCGCCGTCCTCGTCCACCGAATCGACCAGTAGCCCGTCGGCCACTTCGTCGTACCGTCGGGCCTGCTCGGGGTCGGTGGCGTCGACGACCTTGAGGACCTGCGGTTCGACGGTAGCGGTCAGGTAGGCGAGGTCCCCCGCGCCCAGCTCGCCGTGAATCTGTATCGCGTCGGGTCCGACGATTCGAGCGAGTTCGACCGCCCGTTCGGGCGTCTCGGGCATCGTGACCAGTACGGTCGTGACGAACGGGGGAGCGGCGGCGGCGAGTTCGACTGCTAACTCCGGTTCGATTTCGCGCGGGGAATCGACCGGTACGTCGACGAGCAGGCCGACCGCGTCCGCACCCGCTTCGACGGCCACCCGGAGGTCGTCGCGGCAGGTGAGACCACAGACTTTCACGCGCGTCATGCTCTCACAGGTCGGCAGAGTTCTTCGAGTTGGTCGGCGGCCCCACCGTCGTCGATGGCCTTCGCGGCGCGTTCGGCACCGTCTTCGAGGGAGTCGGCCTCCCCGGCGACGTAGATGGCCGCCCCGGCGTTGGCGAGGATGATATCGCGCTTCGCGCCGGTAACGTCTCCCTCCACGATGCCGCGGAGGTCGGCGGCGTTCTCCTCGGGGGTGCCGCCGGCGACGGCGGACACGTCGTGGCGCGGGAGGCCGAGGTCGGCGGGCGTGATGGTGTACTCCTCGATGTCGTCACCGTGGACCTCCGCGACGGTTGTCTCGTCGTGGATTGCGATTTCGTCCATGCCGGACCCGTGGACGACCAGCGCGCGCTCTACGTTCATGTGGGAGAGCGAGCGTGCGAGGACCGGCACGAGGTCGGGGTCGTAGACGCCGACGATCTGGGCGTCCGCACCGGCGGGGTTGGTCAGCGGGCCGAGGACGTTGAACACGGTGCGCATTCCGAGTTCCTTCCGGGGGCCGATGACGGCCTTCATCGCGGGGTGGAACACGGGCGCGAGCATGAACCCGATGCCGTCGTCCTCGATGGCTCGCTCGACCGCCGGCGGTTCGGCGTCGATTTCGACCCCGACCGTTTCGAGTACGTCCGCGCTCCCGGAGGAAGAGGAGACCGAGTAGTTGCCGTGCTTGGCGACCGGGACGCCCGCACCGCTGGCGACGACGGCGCTCGTGGTCGAGACGTTGATGGTGTTGTAGTCGTCGCCGCCGGTCCCGCAGGTGTCCACGAGCGGCGAGCGGTCGGGGTCGATGGTCCGGGCCGCGTCGCGCATCCCCTGCGCGAATCCGGCGATTTCGGTCTCGGTCTCGCCCTTCGCGCGGAGGGCCGTGAGGAGCGACCCGATCTGCGCCTCGGTCGCGCCCTCGAAGACGGCCGTGGCCGCCTCGCGTGCTTCGTCGAGCGTGAGGTCCTCGCCGTCGGTCGCGCGTTCGATGTAGTCCTGCATTTTAACTCACCAATGTACTTCTTCGTCTTACAATGAACACAATCGTACATCCACTTAAGGGTGTCGGGGAGCGGAAGGGAGACAACCGACGACGCGCTCCTCCGTGAGGCCACGCTCGTCGCTCGGTGACACCCTCGCCCTCGGCACGCGGTGGCCCTCTTTCCCGCGCCAACTACAGGCCACCTTCATCCTGGCTCACGCTACAGGCTACCTTCATCCCGGCGCGTGCTGGCGCAGTCTGGCGGTTTGAGACCGCGCCAGGGCGCGCGAGGGACGACCGAGCAAAGCGAGGGAGTCGGTTGGTGAGGGTGTGGCCCGCGGCCGCAGTGCGGTTGCGGTGCCGTGCGGTAGACTCCGTGGTGCAAGGAGTAGCTAGCTTTGCTGAATCTGCTCCTGTCTACAGTTGGCCGCAGAGTAGCTAGCTTTTCGACCCGACTCGCATCTCCACGTTGGTGGTTGCTCTGCTGTGCGGTGTCGTACAGCCGTCGCAGATTCGAACAGTCACGTCCTCTTTCGCTCTCCGTCTATCCGGTGTGACAGCGCACAGCTACGAGTTGGTCGGTCGTTCCGGCGGTTCCCACGTAAGAAATATACTTGCACGTCTAAACCGGGCAAACACATAGTAAGAAAATATTTACCATTCTAAGAAGCAGGCTTTTACGTCCCAACTGCGAACTACTGTCGCCGGACTCGATCATCTGCTCGGCGGTTTTCTACCCCTTCGAGGGTCACGCAGCACCTCCGCGACAGACCCTCATGGTAAATCGCCGGACCGCGCCGGAATCCGAAAGGTTCAATTATCCCCCGGACAAACCCAGAAATGCGTCCGACGGAGGCCGCACCAACGTGGGTTTGTGGTCTAGTTGGTTATGACACCTCCTTGACATGGAGGAGGCCGGCAGTTCAAATCTGCCCAAACCCACTTCTTCCCGACGTTCGTCCCAACTAGCACGCGGTAACGGGATTCCCTTGAGCGTGTCTGCGAGTCCGACGAGTGACCTCGTTCACCAGTCGTTCAGGTCCAGTTTGGTCAGGCGCGCCCACCAAAAGCTAATACGGGTGACGTGTTGTGAAAGCTTGTGGATTACACGAGTTCCAATAAGGTCGTCGCGACTACTGGTGCGGCCATATTCGCCACTTCTACGGCAGTGAATCTCGTTCGGATAGCACTCGGGAGTAGTCTTCCTTCGACGCTGGAGTTGTTCTCTCACCAACCAGTACTTCCGACGGGACTTCTCGTGGCAATCGTCGCTGTTGGCTTATTACTCGTAGGTTCCTGGTCGAAACGAACTGCGTCTATTGCTCTCATCCTCGGCGTAGTCATGACTGTTCTATCGGTTACTGGACTGTACAGCCTCTGGAAATTGACTGAGGCATCTGCCGTTCCACTCGGGACAGTCGTATGGGCGTTTCCCACCGTTAACCTCCTCGGCGGCATTCTCGTGTTAGTAGGTGCATTTAGAGAACTAGACAGAAACCGTGTCGGCGACGTACCGACGATGACGTAACACCGCCGATACGTGCGCACCACGGGGCGAGCAATACAGAGCCTGTAGGTAACGAAACCGAAGATACTTAATCTACCCTGGATGACCTACGGAGGTGGTAGAGAGTCCGTTCACCTATCTAAAAGGGATTGGGTTGCTTCTCGCGCTGTTCTTCGTCTTCTATCCAGTCGTCCTCGTTCTCCAATTACTTACGGGCACAGTCACGGAGTCGATCGGTCAGATTGCAGTTCTCCTGGTCTCGTCTCTCATCGCGTGGGTCTGGCTGATTCGGCTGTATCGAGCGTACGGCTCTGTTGATGTAACGACGAAAGCGACTGAATAACGGTAACGTCGCGCACGATCGCTTCGGCGGTGAGGTCGCACCACGCACCGAGTATTCAGAGCGTTGATTCGTCGTCGAGCGGTTGCAGGAGCGCGGCGTCGGTCGTCCGAACGAAGGGGGACGTTACAGGAGTACTCCTGACCAACCAGTTCGACGGTCGTCTGGACACTCCGGGAGTTACAGTCGCAAGGTCGTCGAAGCCGATTCGGCGTACTCTTCGTCGTCGGTTCCCACGTTTCTTTCCACACCGTATAGTCCACTGGACACACCCGTCGTGACGGATATCGGGCAGGGGTGGCTCTCGGAGTGCAAACGCGAAGACTCCGGCGAGCCGACGACTTCCTCCAGTGGTCGTGGCGCAACCCCGACGGAGAGGGCCGGTTTAGGCGTTGTATAATGAAATGACGGGGGTGAAAACGGACTAGTAATGAACGCGGTGAACGTTGGGGGAGGAACTCTCCGTTCCGACCGTACCGGCGAACGAGACTTTGGAACTGGCCGCTTCGGGGGGAGTGCGTGATGGCCGAAACGAGCCTCGACGTCCTGCTCGTCGGCATCGACGCGGGGTGTCTTCCGGTCTTCGACCGACTCCGTGACGACGAGATACCGACCATCCGCTCGATCTGCGACGACGGCGTCGTCGCGCCGCTGGAGTCCCAGATGCCGCCGTGGACGCCGAGCGCGTGGCCGTCGATGTACACCGGCGTCAACCCCGGCAAACACGGTGTCTGCGGGTTCGTGACCTACGACGGATACGATTTCCGCGTCGTCACCGGTGACGACGTCGAGGAGCACTCCATCTGGTCGCTACTCGACGACCACGGCGTGACGAGCGTGGTCGTCAACGTCCCCGTCACGCATCCGCCGGAGAAGCTAGACGGCGCGGTGATTCCGGGGTTCATCGGACCCGAAGACCCGCGCTGTCACCCCGAGGGAGCGCTCGAGGACGTCCGGGACGCCATCGGCGAGTACCGGGTCTACCCGACGTACTCCCGCGAGGACTCGGACTACACCGACGCCCAGAAGATGGAGGAGTACACCGACCTGGTCAGGATGCGCGGCGAGGCGTTCCGGCATCTGGCCGACCAACACGACCCCGAGTTCGGGTTCGTCCAGTTCCAGAAACCGGATACCGTGTTCCACGAGTTCGAGGGCGACTGGGAGAAGGTGTCGACGGTCTACGAGGAGACGGACCGCCAAATCGGGAAGATACTCGACAGGAACGACCCCGACACCGTCGTGATAGCCAGCGACCACGGCATGGGACCGTACGACGAGTACGAGTTCCGCGTCAACGAGTTCCTGCGCGACGAGGGATTCGTGAAAGCCACTCGGGGCGGCAAGGGGATGCCGTCGTGGAACCCCATCCAAGACGAACTGCGAGAGGGCAAGGAGACGACGACCTGGGAACCGAACGCGGTCGAGCGCATGGCGGCGACCGCAGCGAAGTTCGGCTTCACCGCCCGTCGCATCCGGACGGCGTTAGAGAAGGTGGGACTCGCCGACGTCGCGCTCCAGTACGCGCCGAAAAACGTCGCCCGGACCGGCAACGAGCAGGTCGACTTCGAGAACTCGGCTGCCTACATGCGCGCCCGGACCGAACTCGGCGTCCGCGTCAACCTCGAGGGTCGCGAACCGGAGGGCGTCGTCCCGCCCGAGAAGTACGACGACGTGCGCGAGGCGCTCGTCGAACGACTGAGCGACGTCCGGACGCCCGACGGCGACCCGGTGTTCGAAGAGGTCGTCCCGCGCGAAGAGTACTTCCACGGCAAGAACGTCGAGAACGCGCCCGACGTCGTCATCGTCCCGAACGAGATGGAACAGTTCCTCTCCGCGCAACTGCTCGGCGACTACTTCGCACCGCCGACCGAACCCTGGAACCACAAACTCGACGGCGTCTTCGCGGCGAAAGGCGAAGCCATCGACCCCCACGGCATCGAGGAGCGACCTCGCCCACACCTGTTCGACGTGGCTCCGACGGTCATGTCCGCGCTCGGCGTTCCCTACAGCGACCGGATGGACGGCGAGGTCATCCCCGTGGTCGAGGACGCCGGCGCGACGACGTACCCCGAGTACGACGAGACGGGCGACGCCTCGATGAAAGACGAGGGGGAAGTCGAGGAACGACTGGCCGACCTCGGCTACGTACAGTAGCTGTCACTCCGGTCGCGGGAAGGCGTTGAACGACAGTTCTACGGGGGAGAACGGGTCGTACACCGACTGGTGGCACTGGCAGTACACCGCGTCGGTCGCGTTGAACTTCGAGGCGTCCTGGGAGGCGTTGAACCCTGGCGTGCAACAGAAGTGGGTGCACTTGTCGAGCCACGCGACGAAGTCCGATTCGGTGGCCGCTCGCAGGAAGTCGGCGTTCTCGCTCTCCTCGGGGAGGTCCGAGACTTTCGGCGAGCGCAACACCTGTACCGGGAGTTGCTTCACGTCTTCGTCGTCGTCCGACTGCGAGCGCCACGTCGTCTGGGCGGCTTTGCCAGCACCGACCGACCCGATGCCGTTGCTCCACTCCTCGTAGTCGGCGAAGTCGTCGACGTGGAGTTTCTGGCCCTGCTCGTGGTCGGCCTGCCACTCGTAGAGACCGGGCTTGGACCGCAGGAAGTTGTCCTGGTCGGCGTCGGGTCGCACGCCCTCTGCGATCTGGACGCCACAGTACTGGAACCACCGGCCCGTGTAGGTGACGCCGCCGATTTCCTGCTCGGTGATCGTGAGGGTACTGCCGTCTTTCAGTTCCTTCTCTTTCACCTCGGGCCATATGCCCTTCAAGTACCCCTCGTCGTCGATGGTGAGGGGGACGAGGGGCATCCCGCGCGGGGCGGGACCGGCGGTGTTCTCGATACCGACGTAACTCGTCGGACCGCCGGTTCCACCCGCGGCGGAGGTGGCGGCGTTCAGAGCGCCACTGGCGGCAGTACCGACGCTGGTGAGTGTCGCGGTGCCGACGACGCCTTTCACGAATCGCCGTCGGCCGTCTTCGGGCGGATACTTGTCTGAATCCATCGGGACCCGACGGTAGTTCGGCCGATAGTGTTGTAAAAATTATGAATTATGTCCAATGTTTGGAAATTGGCCCAAACGTTAAGTGCCCTTTTCTACGAGGCGACGACACTGACCTGTGAGAACCGCTCAGGGAGTCCCTGACGCCGCAGTAGGGACCGCCAACCGACCACTCGGGCCAGTTTTTCTAGCCGGCTTTCCTCGACCGACTTCAACCCAACTCGTACTCCGCGTCGCACATCGCGCGAAGTCGCTCGTAGGTCTCGTCGGCTATCGCGTTGGGATTGGCACAGTAGACGCCTCGAACGTCTCGCGCTCGGACTCGATTGGTAAGCGTCTGGAAGAATCGACACACTCGCGCGTCGTCGGCGTAGACGAGAAGAACTCCGAGTCCGTCCGCAACGACCCAGCCGTTTCGAGGTTCGGCGTGTCGCACGGCGTCGGAGAACCGCATCGCTAGTCCCGTGAGGTCGTCGGGATCGACGGAGTCCGTCGTCCAGAGGTCGCCGTCGTACTCGTCTACCGTGGGGACCACCGGCACGACGCCGACGTTGGCGGAGCCGTGCCCGGCGCGTTCGAGACGCGTCTGGAGTCGCTTCGGATGGTCGCGTGCCGACACCACGAGGAGGTTGTCGAACGCGCGTTCGGGCAGGGCGGAAAACGGGTCGGCGTCGGTCGGCGTTCGGACGAGCGTCTGCGCTCCTGCGGTGGCGAACGCGTCTGCGAGGTCGTCGTCACTGACCCCGGTCTCCCCGGACCGCACTGCTTCTTCCATGACTACGACTCCTGAATTTCCGGTGGCGTTTCACCCGCCCCGTTCGCGTGCCGTGAGAAGTACGTGTGTGCGACCGCCACGAAGCCGTACACGGCGACGATGACGGTTGCGAGAAGCACGTCCGCGACCAGCGAGAAGGGCGGGAGACCGAGCCAGGCGCCCGTGAGTAGACCGAGGCCTCCGATTGCGAGTCCGAGATACCAGTTACACCACGGAATGTCTGGCTGGGATTCGAGGTCCAAATACACGTCGAGTTGTTCGGCGGCACTCGATAGCTCCACGATGCCGCGATTTTGGTTGTACTCCACGATACCTGCGTCGTCCAATTTTGGCAGGTGAGACTGGTATAATGCTGTGTAAACCCGCTTGCGTTCTGCCGCGGAAATAGCGTCGACCGCGATATCGTTCTCCCACGCCGCTACCTGCTCGGCCAGTTCGGACAACTGGACCGTGTCGTCTGCACGTCGAAGGTAGTGGAGGGCGTACCGCCGCCGTCGGTTCTTCAGAACGTCGAAGACGAGATCGCGCGAGAGGTCTTCCTCGGTCTGCTCTTCGTCTTCGGAGTCGACGATGTCGGAGACCTGCGATTCCGTGGCAGCCGCTTCCTGCTGGTCTGGAGTCTCGTCTGGTTCGGTGCTTTCTGTTCCTGATGAGTCACCAATGGTGCTCATTACTATGCCACCCCTTGCTCGTAACCCAGCATGGATAGAACACATCGCCGGGATTAGTCTTTGTTATTCACCATTTACCCACTGGAAATCATTGCTTACGAACAGTTGTACGTCCGTTCCAACCCTCCGTCGTCTTGCGGTAACTACCGCTTACCCCCAGTTTTCGGGAGGTTCAGGCGATGGCGTCGTTCAACTCCAGTTACGCAAGTTCTCGTGTATCCCGAGAACGAGCGCCGGAACTACCACCATGAATATGTGTTCCTCGATTGGAATACCGAGGAGTTCCACCCCGGTCCGAAGGGGGATAGCGAACACGCCGATATGGAGTGTGTACCAGTCCCACAAATAGGCGATTGGATAGAGAACTGCAATAGTGCGGGCGGCTTGAACGAGCGCGGCGGCTCGATAGAGGAGCCCTACTGCGACGGTCCCCCAGACGATTTCGGTGACGAGGTACGTGTACTCACCGAACGCAGCGCCGATGTCGGGTATCACCTGCGAGAGTTCGGCCGGAATCGGCAAAAATCCCGGCGTCGGACCGAATCCGATTCTCGGAATCCTGTAATTCGGCTAAGCTTCATTAGAAGGGGCGGTGTACGTCTAGGTGACGATGGACATTGCCGATATTGCCACGACGGACTTCACCGAGCTAGACGCCGAAACGAATCTCGGAAAAGCTCGTTCCGTCTTCGAAGAGGAGAATCCGAAGGGTATCATCGTGACCAAGGCTGGCGACTACGAGGGAGTCATTACCCAGAAGCAACTGCTCCGTTCACACATCGAGGACCACACGAAAGTCGAGACGCTGACCAAATCCGCACCGAAAGTCGAACGAACGGACGACGTTCGAGACGTCGCCCGGGCGCTCGTGGAGGGCGGCACCAAGGTCGCACCCGTCTTCGAGTCGGGGTCGCTCTGGGGCGTCGTCAGCCAGGACCTCATCCTCGAAGCGGTGCTCGAACACCTCGACTCGCTGATAGTCGAACAGATCTACACGGAGAACGCGATCACCATCGCCGAAGACGCTACGCTCGGACAGGCCATCAACCGCCTGCGAGAACACGGCGTCTCTCGGCTTCCCGTCGTGGACGAGGACGGGTTCCTGACCGGCGTCGTCACCACCCACGACGTGGTGGAGTTCGCCACTCGGAACGTCCAGAAGACCACGCGAGGCGACAGGTCGGGCGAGGGCGACCGACTCCTCGACCTGCCGGTGTACGACGTGATGTCGAGTCCCGCGGCGACGACGACGCTGGACGAGAGCGTCCGAGACGCGGTCGAACGCATGTTCGACAAGGACTACTCGGGGCTCGTCGTCACGCCCGAAGGCGACGACCGCGTGGTCGGCGGCGTCGTCACCAAGACCGACGTGCTTCGCGCGCTGTCGTACACCGAGGAGGACGTGATGGACGTTCAGATCACCAACGTGAACCTGCTCGACACCCTCAGCCGCGAGTCGATTCGGTCGTCCATCGAGGAGATCTCCGAGAAGTACGGAAAGATGCGGGTTCGCCACGCCCACGTCCGGTTCCACGAACACAAGGAGAAACTTCGCGGGACGCCGCTGATTCAGTGTAAGATTCGGCTTCGGACCAACCGCGGGCAGGTCGCGGGTTCGGGCGAAGGCTACGGGGCCGAACAGGCGTTCAGCGTCGCGCGCGACAAACTAGAACGGAACGTCCTCGAAGTCAAGGGCGTCGAGAGCGACCGCGAGTACGAGGGCCAACTCCTCCGAAAGCTGGGCGAACTGTAGCGCAACCTCTAGTTTTCCGGTCGCGGCGCGGCCTTCTGAAGCGCGGTTTCGGCGATGTTGCCGCCGTAGTCGGCGCTCCGGGACAGCGAGTCGACTACGAGACTCAGATGTTGGGCGCGCTCGGCGTCCATCTCGCGGATGAGGTCGTCCACTGCGCGAGTGTACTCGTCCACGTTGCGGACGCGCTCGCGGGTCGTATTGCCGAGTCTGGTGGCTTCCGTCCCGTCGTCCTCCAGTAGGGCGTCCATCGACATGTCCACGATTTCGGCGGCCTCGCCGTGGAGTTCTTCGAGCGCGTCGGCCACTTCGTCGGGGACCTCGCCGAGTTTGAGCGCGAGTTGGCCGATTTTGGCGGCGTGGTCCGCGATTCGTTCCAACTGGCGGGCGCTGGAGTGGTAGTCGAAACACGTCTCTCGCGGAAGTCCGATGTCGGTGGCGGTACTCGGGTTTCGAAGCGCAGACCGGAACACCCGCGAAATCATGAACCAGAGCCGGTCCACGTCGTCGTCGCGTTCGATGACGTCCGTCGCGAGGTCGTCGTCGTTCTCGACCAGCGCGGTCACTGCGTCTTGGAGCATCGTCATCGAAACGAGACGCATTCGCGTGATGGCGTTGTGAATCGACAGTTCCGAGGAGTCGAGCAGATCCTGCAACACTACTCGGTCGCCGGTCTCCTCGATGACTTCCAGACCGACGAGTCCCTGCGTGGCGTCTCGGACCGTCCGACGCTGGTCGGGAGTCACGCGGGTCGCTTCGAGGTTGATGAGGTCGAATCCGCTGACGTACAGCGTGAACACCGTCCGCATGAGCTCCGGTCCTTCGAGGTCCGTGATGTCCACGGTGCCCTCGACGGTGTCTTCGGTCGTTCGCGGCGAGAGCAACAGCGAGTCGCCCTCCGGATGAAACTCGACGCGGTCGCCCGCCTCGATACCGGTCTCGGTCGCCCACCCCTTCGGGATGGAAACCGTGAAGGTAGAACCACCCGTCACCTGGACTTTCCGCGTTTCCATGTCACGAACCGGGGCGCGACGCACAATAAATCTACTCAAATCTATATACGAGCCAATCTGTTTGCCAATGTCCGACGACCGAACGTGAAATTCCCCCGACACCCGCTAATCGAGTACCTCACTACAATGCCTCCTCTAACCCCTTATCGGCCGATATCGAGATTTTGAGACGATCTTCGATCGTCCCCGAACCTGGATATGCATGAGTAAATATTTCTATATAGTTGTAATAGAAGGGTATTTACTTTGCCTTGGGCAAAGAAATCGTAATGCGGGAAAGACCCTCTGTCGACCGTCGAGCCGTTCTCCTTGGAGGGGGCACCGCCATCGCGTCCCTGGCTGGTTGTATCAGCACGAGTCCGACACCGCCCAGTAGCCGGGCGGGTACGACGGCTGCGTCCGAGGGTTCGGGCGAGTCGTCCGGCCAGTTGAAAGCAGGCGGTTCCTCGACGGTGTACCCGATAACGAGCAAAGCCGCGTCGGTGTGGAACTCCAATCCGCCCGCCGACGACGAAGAGTACTGGGGGCCGAGCAACTACGGTATCGAGACCGACAAACGACTGGCGAACTACTGGGCCAGCGAGTACGGTTTCGACGCCGAGGGGTCCACGCCGCCGTTCAAAGTGAACGTCGGCCTGAGTCACTCCGGGACGGGGCTGGAAAAGCTCAAGAACGGTCTCGTGGACATCGGTAACGCGAGCGCATCCGTGGACGCCGAACTCCCGGACTTGAGCGAGGAGGAGCGTGCGAAGTACACCAACCACGTCGTGGGCGTGGACGCCCAGCCCATCGTCGTGAGTAAGGAAATCGCCGACGCGGGCGTCGAGAAACTGACCGCCGAGCAGGTCCGGAAAATCTACACGGGTGAAATCGAGAACTGGTCGGAGATTCCGTCCTACGAGGGCGAAGACAAGGACATTCAGGCTATCGGCCGGGCCGAAGGCTCGGGCACCGACACCGCGTTCCGCGTGAACATGCTCGGCGGTCCCGACGCGGAGATGGGTGGCGTCGACGTGCGCAAGGGTCAGAACCAACAGGTCAAAACCATCGTCTCGCGGTCGAACAACGCCATCGCGTACATGGCGCTGGCGTTCGTCACCAGCGAGGTCGCGTCCATCAAACTGGAGTTCGACGGGAAGGTGTACGAACCCGGCAAGAACCTCGCTGACCAGAGCTACCCCCTGTCGCGTGACCTCCACTGTTACACCTACGACGGCACCACCGGTCGGGAGGCCGCCTACCTCGGGATGATAATCAGCGAGTTCGGACAGCAGAACTTCGTCGAGCCATCCGGGTACGCGATGCTGACGCAGAAACGCCGCGAGAACCAACTCGAAAAGCTCTCCGACGCCAAATGATCGGAAGCATCGCCACCCGCGCTCGGTCCGCTCGCAGGACGTTCGAGGACATGGACCGCGGGGAGCAGTTCGTCGACGGCGTGGCCGTCGCGTCGGTCCTCGGCGCACTGTTTGCGTTCCTCGTCGCGCCCGCGTACACGGTGTTCCCTCTGCTGGCGTTCTTCGGCGTCGTCACATACGGATGGAAGTCCCATCAGGCCACCACCGCGAAACTCCTGATGTTCCTGATGACGGCCTCGACCATCGTCATCCTCGGTCTCATCTCGATATATCTCGTTCTGCGAGCGATTCCGGTGTTTCGGGTGATGGGACTGGACCTGATCCTCCGGACGCAGGAACCGATGTGGAGTACCGGCGAGGGAATCTACTCGCTGGTGCCGATGATGTGGGGGACGCTCGTGACCACCGTCCTGGCGATGGCCATCGCCGGACCGCTCGGCGTGGCCGGTGCGCTGTTCATCAGCGAAATCGCCCCTCGGTGGGCGCGCGAAGTCATCAAGCCCGGCATCGAAATCCTGGCCGGCGTCCCGTCCATCGTCTACGGGTTCATCGGCTACGTCATCATCAACACGTACATGATGGAGGAGTTTCAGCTTGCGAACTTCGGGAGCCTGTTCGCGGCCGCGCTGGTCATCGGCGTGATGGCCCTGCCGACCGTGGTCTCGGTCGCCGAGGACGCCATCGGGAGCGTGCCGGAGTCGATGAAGAGTGGGTCGCTGGCGCTCGGCGCGACCGACTGGCAGACCATCAAGAGCGTCACCATCCCGGCGTCGTTCTCGGGCGTCTCGGCCGCGGTCCTGCTCGGGGTCGGCCGGGCCGTCGGCGAGACCATGGCCGTGACCGTGATGTTGCCCCACCAGCAAGTGCTTCCCGACCCCATCTACGACGTGTTCAAGGGGACCGAGACGCTGACTAGCGTCATCGCGGGCCAGTACGGCATCGCTTCGGGCGACCAGATGTCGGCGCTGTTCGCGGCCGGGGTCGTGCTGTTCGTGACCGTCCTCGGTCTCAGTATCGCCTCGCAACTCGTCGAAGCACACATGAAGCGCAAACTCGGGGGGAGCCAATGAGCTACGAGACG
This sequence comes from Halorussus salinisoli, assembly GCA_005239435.1. GTDB lineage: Archaea > Halobacteriota > Halobacteria > Halobacteriales > Haladaptataceae > Halorussus > Halorussus salinisoli. Next base: position 1,066,757 of record SZNP01000001.1, read on the forward strand.
AACGATCTGGTCGCCGAGGAATCGTCGCTGGCCGAACGCGTCGCCTCCGGCGTCGTCGGCCTGAACGTCCTGTCGGTGATTATGGGGTTCGCGGCCATCTTCCAGTGGACCGAGGTCGACAGCGAGTTCTTCGGCGTGACCCTCTTCAACCTCTACGGAGCGAGTCTGGTCCTGGCCGGCGTCGGCGTGGTGGCGCTCGGAGTCGCTTCGCGCGCCGACCTCGTGGACACGACGCCGAACCGGAGCGCCGGACTGCTCACCGGCGGTCTCTTCGGTCTCGTCGGCGTCGTCGCCGGCGGTCTCTTCGCGTCTCAGACGCTCGGCCTCGGACTCTTCGGTTGGCTTTCCGCGGCGCTACTGGTCGGCGCTGGCGTCGGCGCGGTGACGGTCCTGCCCCGCGAGGACGTCGGTTCGACGCTCCCCGCGGGTGCGCTGTCGGTCCTCGTCGGCGCGCTGTTCCTGCTGGACGTGTTCACGACCGAGTGGGAGTGGGCACCACAGGGCTTCTCGGCCACCTTTACCGGTCACGTAATCGGCCCGGTGTTGACCATCTTCGCGGGACTCGTCTGCGCGTGGGCGGCCGCGAAAGCCCACGAAGGGTTCGGTAGCCGTGGACGCCAGGCCGGGGCCTACCTGCTGGTCGGTCTGAACGCCTTCGGCATGCTCGGTGTGCTCCTGCTTCTGGTCGCCTTCATCGCGGAGAAGGGCTGGTCCCGAATGGTCGAGGGCATCAAACTCGGCCTGTTCAGCGAACCCGCGTTCTGGTTCCACGTTCCCGGATTCGACCAGTACGTCATCTTCGAGATTCCCGGCGTCTGGTTCTACTGGCCGTTCACGATGAACGGCTACTCGCTGTCCGGAGACGTGATGAACGGCGTGATGCCCTCCATCGTCGGCACGGTGTGGCTCGTCGTCGGGTCGGTGCTGTTCGCGGTGCCGCTCGGCGTCGGCGCGGCCGTCTTCCTGACCGAGTACGCCGAACAGGGCGGGTTCACCCGCGCGGTCGAAATCGCCACCAACGGCCTGTGGAGTACGCCGAGCATCGTCTACGGCCTGTTCGGCTACGCCTTCCTCGTGCCGCGCCTCGGCAACACCACCTCGCTGATGGCGGGCCAGTTGGTACTCGGGTTCATGCTCCTGCCGCTGGTGCTCATCACCAGTCGGGAGGCCATCAAGACGGTGCCCGACGAGTACCGGGACGCGAGCGCGGCGCTCGGCGTCAGTCAGTGGGAGACCATCAAGAGCGTCGTCATTCCGGCCGCGATGCCCGGCGTCATCACCGGCGTCATCCTCGGTATCGGCCGCATCGCGGGCGAGACCGCACCTATCCTGCTGGTGGCCACCGGTAACCCGGAGGCCAGTTCCGGCCCTGCAGTCCTGAGCGGCTTCCAGTTCACCTCCAGTCCGCCGTTCGTGGCGAACCCGGCACTGCTGGACAGCATCAGCGCCCTGCCGTACAAACTCTACGCGACTATCACCGCAGGAGTCGTGAGTTCCGACCCCGCGTTCGGGTGGGCGACGGCGCTGGTGCTACTCGTGGTCGTGCTGTCGTTCTACGCGGTGGGCATCGTGTCTCGAATTTACTTCCGGAAAAAACTAGAGCAATGAGCAACGCAGAATTCAAACAGAGCGAGCAAGCGGGCGAACAGGTAGAGAGCCAGCAGACGACGGTCAGCGGGGAGAGCCAAGAGCAACTCGAAGACGAGTGGATCGAGTACGAGTTCGACGGCGCACCCAAAATCTCCGTCGAGGACCTCGACGTGTTCTACGGCGACGACCACGCCATCCACTCGGTGTCGATGGACATCCCCGAGAACAGCGTGACGGCGCTCATCGGCCCGTCGGGGTGTGGGAAATCGACGTTCCTGCGGTGTCTCAACCGGATGAACGACCGTATCAACTCGGCACGCGTCGAGGGGTCGGTCGAAATCGACGGCGAGGAGATCTATCAGGACGGCGTGAACCTGGTCGAACTCCGCAAGCGGGTCGGCATGGTGTTCCAAGCGCCCAACCCCTTCCCGAAGTCGATTCGGGACAACATCGCCTACGGTCCGCGCAAGCACGGCGACATCAACGACGGTCTGCTCGACAAACTGCTCGGCCGGGCCGACCCGGAGAAAGAGGACGAACTCGTCGAACGCTCGCTCAAGCAGGCCGCGCTCTGGGACGAAGTGAGCGACCGACTAGACGACAACGCGCTCGGCCTGTCCGGCGGTCAGCAACAACGCCTCTGCATCGGTCGGTGTCTCGCCGTGGACCCGGAGGTCATCCTGATGGACGAACCCGCCTCCGCGCTCGACCCCATCGCCACCGCCAAAATCGAGGACCTCATCGAGGAACTCTCCGAGGACTACACGGTCGTCGTCGTGACCCACAACATGCAACAGGCCGCCCGCATCTCCGACCAGACCGCCGTCTTCCTGACCGGTGGCGACCTCGTCGAGTACGGCGGGACCGACCAGATCTTCGAGAACCCCAACAGCCAGCGCGTCGAAGACTACATCACCGGGAAGTTCGGATAGAATCTCTTACTCCTGTCGAGCGCGCCGCAGGCGCGCTCTCCATGGTGAATCGTTCGTGAACGCCGGCAGACGACTCGCGTCTGCCGAGCGGTCGGTCACTTCGGTTCCGACGACACGGCGCGGGCCGAGCGAAGTTGCTAATAAATCTTCGGGACGGCCGCTGGCTCTGCGAATGTGTTGCTTTATTTATGAAGGGCTAGCGAGTATTCCGGCGTGTGATGAAGATAGACAGTCAGCGTCGAAGGCTCCTCGCGCTGGGTGGCACCGCCACCCTCACGAATCTCGCGGGTTGTAGCGGTGCGACGCCCTTCGTCGGAAAGCACTCCGAGGACACGCGGACGTACGACGCGGACTCGGTCGACGCGGTGACCGTGAACGGACAAAACGGCGAAGTGACCGCGCGGCCGACCGACGGCGAGCAGGTTCGCGTCGAGACCGTCAAGAAGGCGGGGTCGGTGTTCGCCGACTTGAACGACGTGAGCGTCGAGACTACCGTCGAGGGCGGCGAACTCCGCATCGAGACGCGCCAGACCGGCGACGGGTCGTGGCTCGCGGGCGTTCCCTCGGTAGAGGTGAACGTCGGACTCCCCTCCGAGGTCGGTCTCGGCGAACTACGAACCGAGAACGGAAGCGTGGACGTTCGCGACGTCGAGACCGACGCGACGTTAGTCACCGAGAACGGAAGCCTCGAAGCTCACGACGTGGACGGAGTCGTCTCGGCCGAGACCGAAAACGGGAGCGTGACCGTGCGGAACGTCTCGGGTATCGGCGACCTGCGAACCGAAAACGGGAGCGTCGAGACCGACGTGCCGGCGATACGCGGAGACACGACCGTCGAGAGCCAGAACGGGAGCGTGACCGCTGCACTCTCGCCCGACGTGGACGCGAGCGTGGTAGCGACGAACGACCACGGGAGCGTCGAGTTCGACGTGTCGAACTTCGAGACGACGACCCGAAGCGAACATCGAGTCGAGGGAACGCTGGGAGACGGCGGGCCGAAACTCCGGTTCGCTACCGAGAACGGAAGCGTCACCGTCTCGGAACTCTGACGGGCTTTTCTCGGTTCGCGTTCTACGCATCGGAGCGGTCTAACAGCGCCTCGGCGAATCGAAAGAAGAGGCTCGTGTCACCTCTCGCGGAGCGACCAGAGGATGGCCGCGAGTCCGGCGTTGTAGGCCGTGACGATTGCGAGTAGCGTGAGGGCGTCCGACCACGCCAGCGCAGGTGCGAGGAGCGACGACACCGCGAACGGAATCGCGGTGAAACACGCGATGCCGACCGCGAGCAGTCCCATCGTCTCGCTCCCGTGGCGACGGTAGCCCCGATACGCCTGATACGAGACGAACAGGCCGAGCGCGGCAGGGAGTGCCGACGCGAGCGTGGCGATGTTAGGGGTCATAGATGGCGTACAGGATGGCCGAGAGGCCGAGCAGTTCGGATGCGGTCGTGGCGACCGACCGCGCTACGGGCGATACGGCGACGACGTTGGCGAACGCGAGTCGCAGGAAGATGGGACCGGTGACGAGCAGTACGAGTCCGATACCGAGGGTCAGCATCGGTCGGGTGCCGTTCCGCCGGTAGCCGTCTATGAGTCGGTAGACCACTCCCAGCGACAGGACTGCCGCGACTAGTAGTCCCGCGAGCGCGAGGAGAGCGACGGTCCGGGACCCGCCGACTGTCGTCTGTAGTGCGATTCCCGTCGTCATTTGAATCCCTCGTAGAGTCTGGTGAATCGGTCCACCGCGTCTTCGTCCCGGTCCACGTCGAGTTCGATTCCGTCCCCGGTCAGTTCGACAGTGACGCGCTGGAGGCGGGCAGAGTACACCTCGTGGTGGTGGCCGTCCGGGTCGATGCGCTGTTCGGCGTCGAGCAAGCGCTGGTCTTCGAGACGCTCGACCCGCCGGTAGATGGTCGATGGCGAGGCGTCACAGGTCTCCGCGAGCGCCTCGGCCGACATCGGTTCTCGATAGGTCGCCACGAGGATGGTCCGAGCGTACTCGTCGTCGAGCAACTCGAACATCGCGCTGGCCTCGGACTCGCTCACGCCGACTCCCTCCCGTCGTATGGCGACGTTCTTTCGTCGCACCACGACGCTCTTCCGTCGTTTCGGCGGCGCGGACGACACACTCTGTAGGGGGGTCGCGGACGACCTCCTCCGGGTAGAGGTCGGAACCGCGGGCGAGCGCCGGGCGAGTCGAGCCAACGTTCCATTCCCGTCCGAGCGTCGTTTCGTAACCGTTCGTGTAAAACACTACGGACGGTCGCCGAGTCCGAAAATGTACGAAAATTTATTGTTGCGCCCGGATAACTTCGGCGTAGCTCGATGGCGACCGACCACCGCGACGCGAGTCTGGCCCGACGCCTCCGGGCGATCTTCGAGGTCCCTTCAGGCTCCAGACCTACCGGAATCTGTTGTATCTCGTGCTGGCGTTTCCGCTCGGGTTGGCGTACTTCGTTTTCCTGTCGGTCGGCCTCTCGGTCGGCGTCGGTCTCACTATCGCCGTCGTGGGGATTCCGATACTGCTGGCGGTGTTGGCCATCTCGACCGGTCTCGCCAGCGTCGAGCGAGCGATTGCCACGGTTCTGCTCGGCGTGGAGGTCGAATCCCCGGGGTCGGCCGTAACCGAGTCGGGTCCGGTACTCGAACGCGTCAAGCGCCTCGTGACCGACTTCGGGACGTGGAAGGCGCTGGTCTACCTCGGGACGAAACTGATTATCGGCGTCACGTCGTTCGTGGCCGTCACGACGCTGCTCGTGACCTCCGTGAGCCTGCTCACCGTCCCGCTCGTCTACGACCAACCCGGGGTGTACGTCGGCGTCGTGACCGACGCGCCGATTCGGTTCCATCCCTCGCTGTACGTGGTGTGGCACAACCTGCTCGTCGGCGTCGAGACGGTCGTCAGCGTCGGGTCGTGGCAGGTGCAGACGCTCCCGGCCGCGCTCGGCGTGGCGGGCGTCGGCGTCCTGCTCGGGATCGCCTCGCTCCACCTGCTCAACGGACTGGCGCGGTTCTCGGCGTGGTACACTAAACTCATGCTCGGGACCGGCGTCGAGATACCGACGCCGCGTCGGTGGTGACTCCCGTTTCGTCCGGAGTCGGGTCTTCTCGGACGATGCGGTTAATAGCAGTTCAACCGCGAGCGAAGGAGCGAAGCGAGCGGACCGAGGAATCCCTCGAAAGAGCGTCGAAGGCCGTCTCAGTAGATGAGTTCGTCGTCGTTCTCGACCATGTAGAGGGTCCGAGCGGCGATGTTGACCGCGTGGTCGCCGACGCGTTCGAGGTCCCGAACCGTCAAGAGCAGGCGCGACACGTCCTGGAGGAGTTGCTCGACTTCCTCTTCGGTGTTGTTCTCCAGTTCGGTCTCGATGAGGTCCCGAACCACGATTTCGCTGGCGCGTTCGCAGAGTCGGTCGAGGTCGTCGTCGCGGTCGGCGATGCCGTAACAGCCGTCGGTGTCCTCGTCGGCGTAGGCCGTCATCGCGTCCTCTATCATGTCGAGAGTGAGCGTACCGAGTTCCTGGATGTCCACCTCCGGGAACACGTCGTGGTTGGCCTCGTGGGTGTACTCGCCGAGGTTGGTGGCGAGGTCGCCGATGCGTTCGAGGTCGGTGATGATCTTGAACGACGCCGCGATGAACCGCAGGTCGCCCGCGACGGGTTGCTGGAGCGCGAGCAGGTCGATGCACTCCTGTTCGAGGTCGAGGTAGAGTTGGTTGACCTCCTCGTCGCCCTCGATGACCTCCCACGCGAGGTCGTCGTCCTTCTGCTCGAGGGCGTCGAGTCCCATGCGGAGTCGTTCCATCACGACCTCGCTCATGTAGAGGACGTTCTCGCGGAGGTCGATGAGTTTCTGTTGGTAGTCCTCTCTGGGCATAGTTACGAATGCGCGTGTCCCCGTGTTGTACCTTTCGACCGGAGCGACGTGTTCCAGAGCCATCGTGACAGACTCTCGCCGCTTCTACGACAGTTCCGGTGGAGAACGGGGAGAAGTCCCGACCGGTCGCCACCGGAAGACGGTCCTGCTCGCTTCGCTCGGATAGTGGTCGCCGAGACGACCACGCGATGCGCGACAGGGCGGCCCTTCTGGTCACGCTTCGAAGATTACGTAACGAAGTGGCCGACCGCTCGGCAGACGCGAGTCGTCTTCTGGCGGTTTTCGTGAACGGCCTGCCAGCGGGGAAGTCCGCCGCAGGCGAAGTTCCGAGCGCAGTAAAAGGGTCTACGGTTTCACTGGAAGCCGATCCGGCCGCCGCGCCGACCCTCCGTGGGACTGGACGAACCGCCCTTGAACTCGTCTTTCATCTGCTCGTAGTAGTCGAGCAGGTCCTCGGTGATGGTCGGCCGGACGTTCTCCATGGCCTGCCGGAAGTGGCGCATCTCGACCTCGGTGGCGTCGTCGTCCTCGCGGAGCGCCTCGATGGCGGCCTCGCGGCCGATGGATTCGAGGTCGCTACCCACGTAGCCGTCGGTTATCTCGGCGAGTTCCCGGAGGCTCACGTCGGCCGACAGCGGCGTGTCGTCGGTGTGAATCTTCAGAATCTGCTCGCGGCCCTCCTCGTCGGGTTGGCCGATCATGACGAGGCGGTCGAACCGACCCGACCGGATGAGCGCGGGGTCTATCATGTCCGGGCGGTTGGTCGCGCCGATGACCATCACGTCGCCCTTCTCTTCGAGTCCGTCGAGTTCGGTCAGCAGTTGGTTGACCACGCGCTCGGAGACGTTACTGCCCATCTCCTGACTCCGCGAGGGCGCGAGGCTGTCCAACTCGTCGAAGAAGATGACGGTCGGGGAGACCTGCCGGGCCTTCCGGAACGTCTGGCGGATGGCCTTCTCGGACTCGCCGACCCACTTCGAGAGGAGTTGCGGTCCGCGAACCGAGATGAAGTTGGCGTTGGTCTCGTTGGCGACGGCCTTCGCCATCAGGGTCTTGCCCGTGCCGGGCGGGCCGTAGAGCAGGACGCCGCTCGGCGGGTTGATGCCCATCCGCTGGAACTTCTCGGGCGAGGAGAGCGGCCACTCGACGCTCTCTTTGACCTCCTGTTTGGCCTGTTCGAGACCGCCCACGTCGTCCCACGATATCTTGGGCAGTTCCACGAGGACTTCGCGCATCGCCGAGGGTTCGACCTCGTTGAGCGCGCCGTTGAAGTCCTGGCGCTTGACTATCATCCGGTCGATGAGGCTCGGCGGGATGTCCTCCTCATCGAGGTCGATTTCGGGGAGGTAGCGCCGCAGGGCCTTCATCGCGGCCTCTTTCGTCAGGCTCTCGATGTCCGCGCCGACGAAGCCGTGGGTGTCGTTGGCCAGCGAGTCGAGCGCCACGTCGTCGCTGAGGGGCATCCCGCGGGTGTGAATCTGCAGGATCTCCTCGCGGCCGGTCTCGTCTGGCACGCCGATTTCGATTTCGCGGTCGAACCGGCCGGGACGCCGGAGCGCGGGGTCCACCGAGTCCACGCGGTTCGTGGCGGCGATGACGATGACCTGCCCGCGGGATTCGAGGCCGTCCATCATGGTCAGTAACTGGGCGACGACCCGGCGTTCGACCTCGCCGGTCACGTCCTCGCGCTTGGGCGCGATGGAGTCGAGTTCGTCGATGAAGATGATGGAGGGCGACTCTTCGGTGGCGTCCTCGAAGATTTCCCTCAGTTGCTGCTCGGACTCGCCGTAGTACTTGGAGATGATTTCCGGCCCCGCGATGGAGAAGAAGCTCGCGGAGGTCTCGTTGGCGACCGCCTTGGCGAGCAGGGTCTTGCCCGTGCCGGGCGGGCCGTGAAGCAGGACGCCCTGTGGCGGCTCGATGCCCAGTTTCTTGAAGATCTGGGGATGCTTCATCGGGAGTTCGACCATCTCCCGGACGCGCTGGATCTCGTTCTCGAGGCCGCCGATGTCCTCGTAGGTGATGCCGCCGCCGGTCTTCTCGAAGCCCGAAATCGGTTCCTCGCGGAGTTCGACCTCGGTGTCTTCGGTGATGAGACAGACGCCGTCCGGTTCGGTCTCGACCGCGATGAGCGGAATCGCCTGTCCGGGCGACCGCATGAACGGGTGGTTGGTCGAGGACATCACCGGCACGATGTCGCGCTCGACCACCGGTCGCTTGAGAATCTGGCGCTTGACCATCCCGGCCGCGTCGGACCCGAACTGGACGCTGGCCTCTTCCGGGGGTGCCAGCACCAGTTTGTCGGCCTTCTCGGCCTCGGCTTTCCGGATTTCGACGCGCTCGCCGATACCGACGTCGGCGTTCTGTCGCGTGAAGCCGTCAATGCGAACCGTGTCGGTGTTCCAGTCCTGCCGGTCCGCGCGCCAGACCTTCGCAGCGGTCGTGTCGGCACCTTCGATTTCGATAATGTCGCCCGGACTCAGCTTCAAGTGGAGCAGCGTGTCCGGGTCGAGACGGGCGATACCGCGACCCGAATCGTTCGGGTACGCCTTTGCCACCTCTAGTTGAACTTCATTCATGATTCGATAATACGGGGATTGTTTGTCGGTCCGCGCCCGCGAAGGATAAGTCCTTTGCTACCGGGGGAAACTCGCTTGAACCGGCCGACGAGGTCGTCACGTCCGGGCGCATGCTATGAATTTGCATACGGGGTCTGGCTACAAAGCCGTTTGGCCTTTGGGTGTACTTTGTGGCTAGGCGCGGGATGCGCTCGGTGCGATAGACGACAGGGTACGCCCGGCGAAACAGAGACGATGTCGCCCGGGGAGTAAACCATAGGATGCGCCGGAGGACGAACCGCGTCCTCCGAGCCTGCACTCGACTTCGCTCGCGCAGACGACGCGCGCTCGGCCGCGTTGCGGTTCTGCGGCCGAGCGCGCACACCGGAAGACGACCCGCGTCTTCCGAGCCGTGCCTCACTCCGTTCGGCAAGACGCGGGGAGGTACGGGGCGCGGCGCTGTCGCGGTGCGGTGCTGTTGCGGTCCTCGTTGGCACGAGCAGTAGCTAGCTTCCTCGAAGTAGCCGCCTCGTCGCAGGACGTCACCGATTCCAACCGTCACGAGAACAATCATCGCCTTTTTCGCCGCGAACGACCCACAGTAGTCCATGAAAACGCTCGCATTCGATGGACGAATGGGCGCGAGTGGCGACATGATACTCGCGGCCCTGCTCGCGGCAGGCGCGGACCGCGACGCGCTCGCGCCCGTCGAGGACGCCCTGCCGGTGCGCTACGAGGTCGGCGAGACCGAGAAGAACGGGATTTCGGCGACGACGGTCTCGGTACTGCTCGAAGACGTGGACACCGAAGGAGCCGACGAAGGTCACACGCACGACCACGGAAATCACGAGGACCACGACCATTCGCATAGCCACGAGGCCGACGGTCACGACCACTCTCACGACCACGGCCACAGCGACCATTCGCACGACCACGACGATTACGACTACGACCACACCCACGCCGAAGGCTCGGGTCCCCTCAGAACCTACCCCGAGGTGGTCGAAATCGTGGAGTCGATGGACCTCCCCGAGAGCGTCGAGGACGACGCACTGACCGTCTTCGAGTTGCTCGGCGAGGCCGAGGCCAGCGTCCACGGCACCGACCTCGAATCGACCCACTTCCACGAGGTCGGCGCGGACGACGCCATCGCCGACGTAGTGGGCGCGGCGCTCCTCGTCGCCGACCTCGAACCGGAGCGCGTCGTGACCACGCCGCTGGCGACGGGCGGCGGCACGATGGAGATGAGCCACGGCGTCTACCCGGTGCCGACGCCCGCCGTGGTCGAAGTCGCCGGGCGCGCCGACTGGTCGCTCCGCGGCGGGCCGGTCGAGGCCGAACTGCTGACCCCGACCGGCGCGGCGATCCTCGCGCACTTCGCCGAGGGCGTCGAGACGCTCCCCTCGCTCCGAATCGACGCCTCGGGCTACGGCGCGGGCGGGTACGACTTCCCCGAGCATCCGAACGTCCTCCGGGCGATGGTCGGGGAGAGCGACGGTAGTCTGGTGTACGGCGACGTCGCGGTCCTCGAAACGAATCTGGACGACGCACCGCCCGAGATTCTGGGCGGCTTGCAGGAGTCGCTGGCGGAGGTCGGCGCGCGCGACGTGTCTATCGTCCCGCTGACGATGAAGAAGTCACGCCCGGGCCACCTCGTGAAGGTCATCTGCCAGCCAGAGGACGCCGAGGCCGTCGCGCGCCGACTCGCCGAGGAGACCGGGACGCTCGGCGTTCGCCAGACCGGCGCGACCCACCGCTGGATAGCGAATCGGGAGTTCGAGTCGGTCGTCGTGTCCATCGACGGCGAACGCTACGAGGTGGACGTGAAAGTCGCCAGCGACGACGCGGGCGAAACCTACGACGTGAGCGCCGAGTACGACGACTGCGCCGCGGTGGCGCGAGAGGCGGGCGTACCCGTGCGCGAGGTCCTTCGGCGGGCCGAGAACGCAGTTCGACAGTCGTAGCGCGTTGCTGTGGAATCATTTTCATTTCTAAGGGAAACGTGTACGTTTCTTTCAGCTATCGCCGCCGTTCCGATGCTCGTCCATCGCCTCCTCCAGCGTCAGGTCCCCCGACGCCACGCGCCGGGCCAACTCCTCGTCGATTTCCCGGTTGTCGTCGGCCTGCTCTCGCGACCTGTTCTTGATGACCTGTAGCTCTCCGGCGGTCGGTTCGATCTCCCGTCCCTCGACGCGCTCGCCCTCCAGTCGGGCGATGTTCACCGCGGCCAGCACGTCGCCCATCCCGCGCGCACCGGTTCCGAGGTAGGGCGTCGTCCCGGTCTCGTCCACGAGTTCGACCGGCGCGTCCTCCAACTCGCGGACGAGTTGCGCGCCCTGCAAGCGCGCGCCGTCGCCGATGCGGACCACGGGGTCCACCGCGTCTTCGACCTCTCGGCGGACCGTCTCGGCCACGTCGGCCAGCGGGACGTGGAACGCCGCGACCACCATCTCGCCCGACAGCACCGCGATTCCGGGTCGCGTGCCGGGGTCGATACCGACAACGGTTCGACCCTCGCCCCCGCGCAGGCGAGCGAGGGCTTCGTCCACTGCTCGTCGGGGGTTCTCGGGGTCGGCGACGACGGTCGCTACGTCGTCTTCGATTTCGTCGGCGTTCGGCGTCTCGGCGTCCTCGTCGTCCTCGGCCCGAATCAGCACCGTCGCTCTGTCCGGAAGCGACTCGCCGGGTTCGACCGTGGTGAAGGTCACGCCTCTGTCGCGTAGCTCGTTCACCACGCCGTGATACACCTCGAAGTCTTCGGTGGCGACGACGACTGTCACTACTCGGGGTTGGTCGTCGGGGGTGAAAAGTTCAACTGCCTCGGCTAGGTGTTCGGTCGGAATTGGTAAAGCCAGAGGGGCGGAGAGTCGGGGTGAGTCGAATTAGTATCAGCAGAATCGACGTTAGTCGAAGCAGTATCCGCATAGAAGACTTTCAGAAAGCCCTCGCCCGGTCGCCGCCGGAAGACGGTCCTGCTCGCTTCGCTGTCTCCGGAAATCTTCGATTTTCGAACCACGCGTGTTGCGACTTCCGAGCCTGCGGTCACGTCCGTTCCCGCCGACCCCGCGCCAGAACGCGCCGGAGACCGGTGTATCATCGAGTGCGTCCTCCAGTGGATCGCACCACCGAGTGCGTCTTCCGGTGGCGGGTGAGACCGAGCGCCGAACCGGCGTGACAGCGACGAATCCTGAACCTTTTGACCGGGTAGACCCAAGCCAGCGACGTGAACGAAGAGGCCATCCCGACCGGGTGCGGACCGCTCGACGACCTGCTGGGCGGCGGATTCGAGGCCGGAACCGTGACGCAGGTGTACGGCCCGCCCGCCGCAGGCAAGACCAACGTCGCGTTGGGCGCGGCGGTCGAGGTCGCCGCCGGCGGCGGAACCGCGGTCTACATCGACACCGAGGGACTCTCGCTGGCGCGGTTCCAGCAGGTCGCCGAAGCCCGCGTGGACGCCGCGAGCGGCGCGGACGACGTGGAGGAGTTGACCTCCCGCATCATCGTCAAGGAGGCCTACGACTTCGACGAGCAGGAGGAGGCGGTCCGGGACACCGCCGAACTCGCCGAGCGCGCCGACCTCGTGGTCCTCGACAGCGCGACCGGGTTCTACCGACTCGAACGCGCCGAGGACGAGGAGGGCGGCGAGGCCCTCCGCGAAGTCGCCAGTCAGGTCACGCACCTGCTGTCGCTGGCGCGCAAGCACGACCTGGCGGTCGTCCTGACGAATCAGGTGTACACCGACCCCGACACCGACCGCGCCCGACCGCTGGGCGGCCACACACTCGAACACTGGACCGGCACGGTGGTCCGCATCGAGCGATTCCGCGGGGGCAACCGCCGAGCGACCCTCGAAAAGCACCGCGCCAAACCCGCGGGCGAGAAGGCCCAGTTCCGGATTACGGACTCGGGCATCGAAGGCGTCGACGACACGCCCGGCGTCTGAGTTGGTCGACCGTAAAGTTACTACCTCCTAACACTTAACGCTCCGGTCCGATTCTCGCGTCGATAAAACGGACGCGCCTAACAGGTGTGGCGGAGTCGAACGTTCGGCGAGGTTTCAGCGATGAACTGCCCTGACTCCGTTCGACCGCATCGACTCGCCGAACCCCCGCCGCTCCTGGAGGGACGACGATGAACCGCCGTCTCGTCGTCGCCGCGCTAGCGTGTTCGCTCGTCCTCGCTGGCTGTCTCGGCGGGTCGGCGGGCACACCCGACTCCACGACGACTTTCGAGACGACCGCGACGACCACGGACGCGACCGAACCGGGCGAAACTGCGACGACTGAGGTCGCGGCGACTGAAGCGACTCCCAACGAGACGACCGCGACCGATTCCCCGCCGCGCCAGCGCACCTACGACACGTACGACGCACTCGCTGACGACGCCTCGTTCTCGGTGCCCGACCCGGACGTGCCCGAACCCTTCGCCTTCGAGAGCGGTATCACGGTGCAACTCCCTGACAGCGAGTACGTCGCTATGGCCTACAACGACGTCGAAAACGGGAATCTCGAAAACGTCCTCTCGATTCGGAAGGCCGAGAACGAGTCGGCCTACGACTTCACCGCCGGAAACGCGACGACCGTCGACGACTCCGACGCGCGCTACGTCGAATCCGACGGCGGTGGGAAATTCCTCTGGGAGTGCGACGGCTACGCATATCGAGTGAGCGTCCAGCAGTTCACCGACGAGTTCGGCAAAGCGCAACTGCGCGCGGTCGCCGAATCGGTCGGTTGCGAGTGAGAATTACTCGTCGACGAGGACCGCGTTCACGTTGCCGGTCTGGCCCGGACGGGAGGTGACGCGGGCCGTTCCCTCGCTGGTCTCGATGACTGCGCCCTTGGTGACGATGTTCCGCCGGACGTAGTTGGGGTTGGCGGCGTTCTCCACGACGTCCTCGATGGTGGCCTCGATGGTCTCGCCGTCGATGGCGACGTTGGCTACGTCGGTCGAGAGCGCGCGGACTTTCTGGGTGTTGCCCCGGGCGTCGGTGGTCCGGAGTCGGGTCTCGCCGACGGTGGTCTCGGTGGGTTCACGGCCCAGTTCGTACTTTTTCTTCTTTCGGGACGGTCGGAGTCGGCCGCCGGTACGCTTGCGCGTGGAGCGTCCTTGGTCTTTCATACCCGGGAAATCGGCTACGGGCGTACTTATATCCAACGTATCGCGGGGGACTCGGGTGTCGCGGCGACCCGAGATCTCGCGGAAGTCCCACCTCCGGCCGGCAAGATAGAACTCGAAACCGTTCCAGTTTGCCGAATAGAAGAGAAAATTCCTTCAAAACCCCCGACTGTTGCTCTATTTCCTTACTCTTAAGTGCGTCCGATACCGAGCCTCTATCGAGGGAGTGGCAATCAATGGCAGACGGAGTTACGACAGAAGAGCGCGTGACCGTCTCGCAGGTGATGGACCGAATCCCCGTCGGCCGATTCCACCGTCGCCTGCTGGCGATCTGCGGGAGCGCGTGGGCGTTCGACGGCATGGAAGTCATCATCATCAGCTTCACGCTCCCGGTCCTCATCTCCGCGTGGGGTCTCTCGGGGCTGAGCGCCGGACTGCTGGGGAGCGCGAGTCTGATGGGCATGATAGCTGGCAACTGGGCGTGGGGCTGGTACGCCGACGAACACGGCCGGAAGGACGCCTTCCAGTGGACTGTCCTCACCTACTCGCTGTTCGCCGGCCTGACCGCGTTCGCCACCGGATTCTACTCCGGGTTCGCGCTCCGGTTCCTGACGGGCGTCGGACTCGGCGGTGCGCTCGCGGTTGACACCTCTTACCTTTCGGAACATCTCCCGACCGACCGACGGGGGCGCTACCTCGTCTATCTGGACGCGTTCTGGCCCCTCGGCAACGTCCTCGCCGTGGTGCTGGCGTGGTTGTTCCTCTCGGCGCTCTCCACCGGCGGTACCGTCGCGGTGCCGGTCCTCGGTGCGGTCGCGGGGTGGCGACTCCTGTTCGCCAGCGCGGCGTTCCCGGCCCTGCTCGTGTTCGTCATCCGAAGTCAGCTACGGGAGACGCCCTACTACCTCGCCCGCCGAGGCGACATCGAAGGGGCCAACGACCGCATCCGTGCCATCGCCGACGAGAACGACGAGGAGTTCACTCCCATCACCGCCGAGTCGGTCGAGACCCGCGAGTCGGCGAGTTACTCGCGGCTGTTCGAGTCGGACCTCCGCAACTCCACCGCGATGATAGCGACCGCGTGGTTCGCCATCAACTTCGGCTACTACGGCGTGTTCATCTGGCTCCCGCAGACGGTCGGTGCGGCGGGCGTCGTCGAGAGCGTCACGTTCGCCGGAGCGACGGTAGAGGGTATCTATCTCTACTTCCTGCTCATCGCGCTGGTCCAGTTCCCCGGCTACTTCAGCGCGGCCTACCTCGTGGAGAAGATCGGCCGGAAGCCGACTCTGGGGAGCTATCTTGCCCTCTCGGGCGTGTTCACCTTCGTCTTCGCGGCCTCGATGCCGAACGTCTCACTGTTCGGTGCGGGACTGTCGGGCTTCTGGCCGTTCTTCGGCGGCCTGCTCGCGGCGAGTTTCTTCACGCTCGGCGCGTGGGGTGCCATCTACGCCTACACTCCGGAACTGTTCCCGACCGAAGTCCGGGGCACGGGCAACGGGTTCGCGGGCGGCGTCGGGAAAATCGGTGCGGTCGTCGGCCCGATTCTGGCCGGTGCACTCGTGGAAATCGGGTATCTGACCGCGCTCGCGCCACTCGCGGTCGCCTTCGTCCTCGGCGGACTCGTCGTCTTCGCCTTCGGCCGCGAGACGATGGGCGAACCGCTTTTCTGAGGCCGACCGAATGTCACCCAGAAAGGATTTGTCGAGCGTGGCCCTACCGAGGGTCGTGACGAACTCCCCTTCCCGACGGTCGGTCCTCGAGACCGCGGCTACCTGCTCTCTCGTCGCCCTCGCGGGATGCGTCTCCTCGGAGGGCGACGGCGAGCAGTCGTCCCGGCCCGACTCGGCGACGGCCGACGCGACCGACTCCTCGACCCCCGAATGGGTGGACTGCGACGAGGTGGAGTCCCCACCGAACCCCGCGGACACCGACGAAGTCGCTCCGAAGACGTACCCAGATTTCCCGGCGCGACTCGCACGCTCGAGTGTGACCGAGTTCGTGACGGCCTACGAGCGAGTCTACAAGCACAACGAAATCCTCGCCCGCGAACGAAATCTGACCTACGTCGACGTCGGCCGCGTCGAGGTGTCGGACGCGGAGCGTACGGACGAGGGGTTCGTCGTCTACGTCACCGTCGAGTTCGGCTGGGGCGAAGGTGGCGGTAGCGACGACGAAACCGCGACTTCGCTCCACGCGGACGGCGGGAGTAAGGTGAGCTACTTCGTCGGGGAACGAGCCCTGAAGCGCGTCGAACCCGACGAGTGGAAGTTCGCGGACCCGCGGACGACGGCCGGAGCAGTGCTTCGGTGCAGGTCGGCGACGACCACCGAGTAGCCTGCTCGAAACCGAACCGTTCCCCGGAGAGACAACCGAGTAACTCCCCGGGGGACTTACGTCTGGGCGTCCTACGTCCGGGCATGGGTTGGGTACGAGAGTTCTCGTTCGACCGGGAGCGAATCGCGTGGTGGCTGGTCGCAGTTGTGCTCGTCCTCGCTGTCGGCTACGTCGTCACGTCGTTCCTGGGAACGTTTCTGCTCGGCCTGTTCGTCTACTACGCGACCCGGCCGATGTACCGGCGACTCCTCGGACAAATGCGCCAACCGACGCTGACCGCCGTCACGGCACTCGTCGGACTGGCGCTTCCGGGCCTCGTTCTACTTGGTTACACCGTCGTCGTCAGCGTCCAAGAACTGAGTTCGCTGGCGGGAATCGGTCTCTCGGAGTTCGAGGGGATGCTCGGGCCTTACATGGACACCTCGCTCCTGCTCGACCCGCAACGACTGTTCGACGTCGTTCAGGCGAACCCTCAGCAGTTCGTCTCCGACCGCGGGGCCGAGGCCGTGAGCGACGTTCTCGGGTCCATCGTCGCGGTGGTCGGCGTCCTCGCCAGCACTGTGCTGGGTATCGTCATCGTGCTGGTGGTCGCCTTCTACCTGCTCCGGGACGACCACCGACTCGCGTCGTGGTTCCGGACGGAGATCGCGGGCGAGGACAGTCCGACGGTCGCGTTCGCACGCGCGGTGGACGACGACCTCGAAACCGTCTACTTCGGCAACATCCTGACCGCGTTCGTCATCGCCATCATATCCGCCATCATCTACAATCTCCTCGATATGATAGCTCCGGCCGCCGTCTCGCTCCCGTCGCCGACCTTGCTGGGGTTGCTCACTGGACTCGCCAGCCTCGTCCCGGTCGTCGGGATGAAACTGGTGTACGTCCCGCTCGGCATCGTGCTGGCGGTGGTGGCCGGACTCGGCGACCCCGCTCTGCTGTGGTTCCCGGTGCTCTTCCTGCTCGTGGCCTTCGTCGTCGTGGACACGATTCCCGAACTCGTCCTGCGGCCGTACGTCTCCGGGCGGGACCTCCACACCGGCCTCGTCCTGCTCGCGTACGTCCTCGGTCCCGTCCTGTTCGGCTGGTACGGCCTGTTCCTCGGCCCGCTCCTCCTCGTGCTGGTCGTCCACTTCGTGCGCGTCATCGTACCGGAGTTGGTCGAACGCGACGAGTTCGACGTCGACCAGGCCACCACCGAGTCCGACGTGCTCGGCGAGTCGTCGGTGCGTCGCCGCGCCGGGAATCTCCGCGCCGTCCGTGCCCCCGTTCCGGCGCTCGCACGCCGCGAGCGCACTCCCGACGGTGGGCCGGAGGAGACGGAGTAGGCGACCGACGGCACGCCCCGCCTACTCGCGCTTCTCGAAGATGGGCGTCCCCGGACCGCCGGTGTCCTCGTACCCCCGACGCCGGAGCGCGAACACCACCTCGCTCAGGGCGCACTCGCCCGATAGAATCGGCTCGCCGTCGTCGGTGAACTCGGCGGTCGCCCGGTTCAGGTCGTCCAGCGCGAACGAATCGTCGACCTCTCGGAGCGTCTCACCGACCGTCTCGTCGTTCCCGTCGGGGTCGTAGGCTTCGACCTTCGCCGCCGCGCGCTCGGCCATGTCGTCGTACGTGCGCTGGCCCGACCGCTCGGGGTCCCGAATCTCCTTGGCGTACTCCAGCATTCGCTTGCTCTCGGCGACCGCGTCGTCCCAGTGTTCGACCGCCCAGACCGCGAGGTCCGGCAGTTCCTCGATGGTTCCGGCCAACTCGTAGTCTCGCGGGATGGCGTCGTAAATCCAGGGCTGATTCCTGGCGATTAACACCTGTCCGCTCCCGGCCTGCTCGAACCACGTCCGGGCCAGCGTCTCGTACTCGGTCGCGGAGATACAGAGGTCGCCCATTCGGAGGGCGGCCTCGAACTCCTCGCGGGAGGCCTGCGGGTAGGTCTCGACCCACGGCAGGTCGGCGTACTCGGTCGGAATCCGACTCATGCTCGTCATCACGGTTCGGACGCCGAACCTGTCGTGGAGCATCTCGGCGATGCCCATGACGGTGCCGACCTGCTTCTTGTCCCAGATAGACCCCGCGATGTGGAGATACTGGGGTTCGTCGGCGTACTCGGCGTCGAACCGCGAGAAGTCGATTGGACTGCCGGTCTGGACAGCGTCGTCTAACGCCCGGTCGATCACCGACCCCTGCATGAACTCGTGGCCGTACTCGCGCATCCCCTCGACGTCGATGGCGGCCTTGAACCACATCCCGTCGGAGAGGACCGACTCGCTGATTTCGGTCTCGCGCTGGAACTCGTTGCGCCAACCGGTGTTCGCGTACTTGAAGGGGAGTTGCAGGTCGTGGACGTTGGCGACGATGTCGACGGGCCACGGCTGGCCGACCCGGTGGCCGTCGAGCGCGAGGAGCCACTTGTAGAGGTCCGCGCGCCCGCGCCGGAGTTGGTCGATGACCACGTCGACGTAGCCCAACCGGTCGTAGGTCACTTCCGCGAGCGCCTCCAGTTGGGCCTCGCTGTACCCCGACTCGGTGAACGCGTCCTGATGTCGGTGGCCGTGCATGAACGGTTCGGCCTCGACGAGGGTCACCCGGTCGCGGTCGGCGAGGACGTACTCGGGGTCGTAGTCGGCCACCTCCGGCGGCGCGAGCAACCAGTAGACGTGGAGGTCCGGGTCGATGTCGAGCCACTCTTCGACCCACACTACTGCGTCGTTGAGGGTGCCGTTGGCGGTGGCGTCGTCGGGCCGATAGAGTTCGGGTACGATGAGTATGCGCATCTAAAATCCTCCGAATAATTCCGAAAACGGGAGACTGGACCTTGAAAGTATCTGGATATGCGGAGGGCGGACTTCGGACTTCTCGGCCCCTCACCGTGACGAACTGGCCGATAATCGACTCAGCGCGTGCTGGCGCGGTCGTCGCGAGCGGAGCGAAGTGACTGACGGCTCGTCGGAGCGTGCCTCTGACGGTGGACGAGTGAGCGCAGTGAGGAGTAGCTAGCTATTTCTCCGCCTCCTCTCGTCCTTCCCTCCAATACCGCCGATACCAACGATACTGACGATACCCAACGGCATCAGGGAACCGACTCGCGCCAGCCACTTCGCAACAACCGATTTACCACGTCGGGACCTACCCCTCGCCATGCGACCCGCGATTCAACTCTACACGCTCCGCGAACTAGACGAACCGCTGCCCGACCTCCTCCGGCGAGTCGGCGAGACCGAGTTCGAAGGCGTCGAGTTCGCCGGACTCGGCGACTCGGACCCCGAGGAAATCCGGAACGCGCTGGACGAGGCCGGACTCGACGCCGCCGCGGCCCATGTCGGTATCGAGGCCCTCGAAGCCGACCTCGAAACCGTCGCCGAGACCTACGACCCCCTCGACTGCGACCGCGTCGTCGTCCCGTACCTCGACGAGGCCGAGTTCGCCAGCAAGGAGGCCGTGGCCGACACCGCTCGCCGCCTCCAGACGCTGGCCGGGCGACTGGACGAGAGGGGCATCGCGCTCGGCTACCACAACCACGACCACGAGTTCGCGGACCTCGACGGTCGGACTGCCTTCGACCTGCTCGCCGACGAGACCGACTTCGACCTCGAACTCGACGTCGGGTGGGCGACCGCCGCGGGCCACGACCCCATCGGCCTGCTCGGCCACCTCCGCGGGCGAGTCCCGCTGGTCCACCTCAAGGACGTGTCGGGCACCACGCCGGTCGAACTCGGCGACGGCGACCTCGAAATCCAGGCCTGCGTCCGGGCGGCCCGGGAGGCCGGAACCGAGTGGCTGGTCTACGAACACGACGAACCGGACGACCCCGAGCAGTCGCTGGAACACGGCGCGGAGACGCTGGCCGAACTACTCGGTTGAGCGCACGAACACCGGCGTCCCCGGATTTCCGGCGTCCCGATACCCGAGCGACCGCAGGGCGTACACGAGGTCGGTGACGGTGCAGTCGTCTGCTCGTTCGGCCACGCGCTTCCGGAGGTCGTCCAGCGGAACCCGACCGTCGAACGTCGAAACCGCCGCCTCCACGTCCTCCCGAATCCCACTGCCCTCGAATCCCGAAACCCGGCGTTCGACGCGCTCGGCGAGGTCCCGATAGGTTCGTCGTCCGCACTGCTCCGGACCGCGGACCTCCCGGACGCGCTCTACCATCCGGCGGTTCTCGGCGACCGCCTCGTCCCAGTTGCGGACCGCTCGGACGGCGATGGCTTCGAGTTCTTCGAGACCTCCGGCGAGTCGGTAGTCCTCGGGCACGCAGTCGTAGGCCCACGGTTCGTCGCGGACCACGAGGACCTGCCCGCTGGCGGCCTGCTCGAAGGGCGTCCGGGGCATCGTCTCGTGGTCCGAGGCACAGATGGTGAGGTCGCCGCGCCGGAGCGCGTCGTCGTACTCCTCGCGGGAGCACTCGGGGACGGCGTCCACGAACTCGCGGGCCGCGAAGCCGTCCGGAATCGGGTCCATGTTCGTCATCAGCGTCCGGATTCCGAACTCGCGGTGGAGGGTCTCGGCGGCGTCGAGCACCACGTCGAGGTTCTTCTTTCCCCATCCCGACCCCGCGACGTGGAGCAACTCGGGGACGGCGGCGTACTCCTCCTCGAAGTCGGCGAAGTCGAGCGGACTTCCGGTTTCGAGCGCGCCGTCGAGCAGGTCGTCCAGGAACTCCTCGCGGAGAAGGGCGGTGCCGTACTCTCGCATGCGCTCGGCGTCGACTCCGGCCTTGAACCAGAGACCGTCGGCGACCGCCGCGGCCGACAACTCGGCTTTCATCGGAGCGTCGTCGGGGAGTTCTCGCCCGTGGCGCTTGAACGGGAGTCGGAGGTCGTGGACGTAGCCGACGAGTTCGGTGGGGCGGACCGCGGCGTCCGGGCCGCCGCCGAGGCGGTGGAGCCACTTGTAGAGGTCGTATCGGCCGGTCACTTGCTGGTCCACCGCCACGTCCACGTAGCTCGTCGGGTCGAAAATCGCCTCTTCGACGGCCCGGAACTGGGCTTCGGTGTATCCCGTTTCGGAAAACGCGTCTTCGTGTTCGTGGCCGTGGAGGAAGGGTTCGGCCCCGACGAGGGTCACCCGGTCGCGGTCGGCGAGGACGTACTCGGGGTCGTAGTCGGCCACCTCCGGCGGCGCGAGCAACCAGTAGACGTGGAGGTGTGGGTCGATGTCGAGCCACTCGGCGACCAACTCCACTGCGTCGTTGAGGGTACCGTTGGCGGTGGCGTCGTCGGGTCGATAGAGTTCGGGTACGAAGAGAACGCGCATTCGGTTTCCGCACCGACTGACGACGAAGGCGGTCTTTACCGTGGCGGCCGAGGACCGACGCCCGTATCAAATTGTGGTAATAATTCCGTCGTAAACAGTTCTGCTGACGACAGGTATTTCAGTCGGGCCGTGTGATTTTAAAACATCCATGGCCGCGCAGCTCATGGACACATCATCATCCAGCCCCGACAAGGGGCAGTTCACCACACATGGACGACACAGCAAAATACGTCATTCACGCCGACATCACCGCAGACGGGGTGGTAGAACGGAGTGACGTCGTCGGCGCGGTCTTCGGGCAAACCGAAGGCCTGCTCGGCGACGACCTGGACCTCCGTGACCTCCAGCAGTCATCCAAACTCGGACGTATCGACGTAAACATCGACAGCGAGAACGGACAGTCGTTCGGGACCATAACGATTTCGTCGAGTCTCGACAAAGTAGAGACCTCCATCCTCGCGGCCGCGCTGGAGACCATCAGTCGCGTCGGCCCCTGTCGGGCCACCGTCTCCGTCGCGAGCATCGAGGACGTGCGCGCCGCCAAGCGCCGGAAGGTCGTGGACCGCGCGAAGCAACTCCTCTCGGAGTCGTTCGACGAGGACGTGATGACCTCGCGCGAGATTCTGGAGGAGGTCCGCCAGAGCGTCCGCGTCGAGGACATCGCGGAGTACGAGGGCCTGCCAGCAGGTCCCCGCGTCGCGGACAGCGACGCCATCATCGTGGTCGAGGGCCGGTCGGACGTGCTGAACCTCCTCCGCTACGGCGTCAAGAACGCCGTCGCGGTCGAAGGAACCAACGTCCCCGACGCGGTGGCCGACCTCACGCAGAACCGAACCGTCACCGCCTTCCTCGACGGCGACCGCGGCGGCGACCTCATCCGGAGGGAACTCGCGCAGGTCGGCGACATCGACTACGTGGCGTTCGCGCCCGCGAACAAGTCGGTCGAAGACCTCGCGCGTCACGAGGTCATGTCCGCGCTCCGGAGCAAGCGGCCCTTCGAGGAGTCGATGGTCGGCGACGAATCGGACGAACCAGAACCAGCGGACGCCGACGCACCCGACGCCGACCCGACGTCGGCCAACTCCGGCGCGAGCGAGGCCGGTCCCGCCGCGACCGACGGGAGCGCCCGTCCCGCGCCCGAGAGCCAAGAGACCGTCGGGACGAGCGGTCCCGCGACGCCGGACCCCGAGGCAGAGTCGCCGACCGCAGAGTCCGCGATAGCCGACGCGGAGAGCGTCGACTCTGCGATAGTCGAGGCCACGGCGGAGTCCGACGAGGCCGACCCGATGGACGGTCCCGACGTAATCGACGGCCCGGAGGGATTGGCTGGCGAGTCCCCGACCGACGCCGAGAGTGACGTCGAAACGGACGCCGAGAGTGGCGACGACGAGTCGGTTCCGGCGGTCGACTCCGAACCGGCGACCCTGCGTGGTCACATCGAGGCCGTCGTGGACGCCGAGACCGGAACTGCTCGCCTGCTGGACGAGTCGTTCGAGACCATCGCCGAGGTGGCGGCCGAGAACGCCTTCGACGGCGTGGAGAGCGCCGACGAGGTGCCCTACGCGGTGGTCCTCGACGGGACGCTCGACCAGCGCGTCCTCGACGTGTCGGCCCAGCGCGGCGTCGGTCAGGTCGTCGCTCGGGAGTTCGGCGAGTTCGTCAAGCGACCCGCCGACGTGCGGATTCGGACTGCCGAGCAGTTCTGAAATCGGTTCCGACCCCGCGAAGTTCCGCACCCCGCGACGGCATCGCGGGGTGCGGAACTTCGCAGTTTTTTGCGATGACTATCGTACGAGGTCCCGACTCAGAGGTCGCGGCACATCGTTATCGCGTCGCTCCCGTCGTCGTAGTACGCAGACTCCCGGCCGACCTCCTCGAAGTCCATCGACTCGTAGAGGCTTCTGGCGGCGTCGTTCTCGGGGTGGACCGTCAGCCGGAGTCCCGAACAGCCGGCGTCTCGAAGGTGGTCGACGGTCGCCGAGAGGAGCCGTCGCGCCCGGCCCTCGCGCCGACGTTCGGGCGCGACCGCTATCTCCGCGACGTAACCCGCCTCGTCGTCGTGGAAGGCGACGAGGTAGCCGACCGGAACGTCGTCGGTGGTCGTCGTGACGAGAACGACCGGCGGGCCGTCGATGGCGTACGTCAGCAGGGCGGGATTCGGCTCTCGGAGGGTGGTCTGAAGCTCTCGGAGCGCGCTCCGGTCGTCCGGACGAGCGACTCGAATCACGCCAGCACGACCACCGCGAGGCCCGCGCCGACGAGCGCGCCCGATAGGGTGGCGAGGAAGTTGACGCTCTGATTCCCGAGGCGGTCGCCCTCGACGGTCGCACCGAGCAGGCTGTCCATCGTCATCCCGGCCGTACCGGCGAGGGTGATTACGACCGCGCCGTCGGTGCCGACGCTCCCGAAGAGCAGGCCCACGATGGCCGCGACGACTGCCGCGCCGACGACGCCCGCGAGTTCGCCCTGCCACGTCACCGCGCCGTCGGTGCCGGGTTCGACGCGCTCGAGCGTGGTGACGAGTCTCGGCTGGTCGAAAACGCCGCCGATCTCCGACGAGAGGGTGTCGCTCATCGCGGTGGCGATGGACCCGGCGAACGCGAACAGGAAAACGTCGCCGGGAATCGGAAACTTCGCGCGCGCGGCGTACGCGAGGACGGCCACGAGCGCGACGGCGGCGTTCCCGAGGACGTTGCCGCTCCCGCGCGCGCCCTCGTTGTCCTCGGCGACCCCGCGGGCCTTCTTCTCGTCGTAGCGGAACTTGGTCGAGAGGCTCCCGATGCCGAAGAAGGCGATGAGGACCGCGAACCAGCCGTATCCGCCGAGGACGATGGTCAGCATGGCGAGTAGCGCGCCGGTCATCATCCCCGGAATCGACGCGGTGTCGAGCGCCCACGAGACGTAGCCGAACAGCGCCGTCACACCGATTGCGACCGCGATGCCGTCTACCGTCACCATCACTGTGAGGTCGGCGAACAGCCAGAGCAGGAACGCGACCGACAGCATCACGAGCGGGTCGTCGCGGGCGAACAGTACCGATCGAAGGAGTCCGGCGAGAAGCGCGCCGCTGGCGGCCAGAAAGACGATTTCGGGGAGAGCGGCCGTCGCGCCTTGGACTCGAAGCGCGACGACTTGTCCGGCCACGGCGGCCACGATTCCGCCGGTGACGAACGCGCCGGTCCGGAGTATCGGTTCGGCGTCGAACTCCCACGCGACCTGCTGAGCGAGGTTACCGTAGCCGACGACGAGGATGCTCGCCACGAGGACGTGGCTCGGGAGGCCCGCGAAGGAGGACAGGAGCGTGATTCCGGTCGCCGCGAAGGCGAACGCCGCTAACCCGTGGAGGTGTCCCTCCTGCCGGTCGGCAGGGCGGGCGAACCACTCGAACACCGGCCCGTCGGTGACCGACAGTGCGCCCACGGCGATTGCGCCGAACGCGATGGCTGAGGCCGCCCCCAGCGCCGGGGCCGCGAGCGCTAGCGTCGAGACCGCGGCGTACGCCGCCGCGCGCCGAACTCTAGTCGTCACGTTAGTCCCCCGTTCCGCCGACGCCCACTTAACCTTCCCGAAGCGAGAGGCGTCGTTCGGCGTCGAATCGTCAGACGCGCGTCGGACGGCGGCCAACGCGGGGATTCCTCTCGGAAATCCGGTCCGCTCGTCGTCTCGAAAACGCCTCCCGTCTCGCCACTGCCTGGGCAAACAATCCGCTAAGCCAGAGACGGCTCCTCGTGGCGTGGCAATAGAAATATATTTATTTCCTAAACATAGCATAATATGCTTCCAAAATTCGTAATCATTGCTTACGAGTGGCGTTATCCACGTCGTCGAACGCGACTCCGATTCCTAATTCGAGTCCGTGACGTTTAGGACGGTGGCCGGCGAATCCCCGTCAGTGGGAGTGTACGACCGGTATCTCGCCGCCCGCCTCCGTAGACACGACGCCGACCCGCCCAGTCACGTCGCCGTCAATATAACCGAGCGCGACCTGCTCGAACAGGGCGCGTACGCCACTCTCGAAGCTTTCTTCGAGTGGGCGTTCGAGTACGGGGTCGAGCGCATCACCGTCTACGTCAGCGTTCTCGACCCCGAAGCGGCCCCGACGCTTCGGCGCGAGTTGGACAAGGTGTCGGCTCCGCGCCCGTTGGCGGTCCGCGGACCCGAGGACACCCAGCGCGCCGACGCACCGATTCAGGTCTCCATCGGCCTGGGCGGCAAGCACGAGTTCGCTGGCGCAGTCCGAAAGATCGCCGAGGACGTACGGGACGGCGAACTGACCGCCGAGCAGGTGGACGAGAGCGAAGTCGAGGAGCAGTTGGTGTTCCCCGAGAACCCCGACTTGGTGCTCAAGACCGGCGCGGAGCGTCTCTCGGACTTCATGATCTGGCAGTCGGTCTACTCGGAACTCTACTTTACCGACGTGAACTGGCGGGACTTCAGGAAGCGCGACTACCTGCGGGCGCTGTTGGATTACAAGAATCGCCAGCGCAGGTTCGGTCGGTGAGTCACTCCACCGACGACTCGCCGTCCACGTCCAACTCCTCGATACGTAACTCCTCTGTGCCCAACTCCTCGACGCTCGATTCCTCCGGTAGGTTACTTCGGAATCGGTCGATGATGCTTCGCGCTTCGGCCAGTTCCACGCCGCCGAGTGCCTTCACCAGCGCCAAGGCCCGTTTCACTTTCGCGCGGCGCCACGACTCCTCGCGGGACTCGTAGGTCCGAATCCCCCTGAGGAAGTCCACCTTCGAGAACTCCGGCCAGTAGGGCGTGCAGAAGAACACCGCGGCCTCGTTGCCGTTGGCGTGCCACGGCAGGAAGTTCGAAGTGCGCTCGTCGCCGCCGGTCCGGATGATGAGGTCCACGTCGCGGAGCGGGCGGTCGTAGATGCGGTTCTCTATCTCGGCCACGTCGATGTCTTCGGGGTCCAGATCGCCGTCTTCGACCGCCTCGGCGACGTCGCGGGCGGCCCCGAGGAGTTCGTTCCGGCCGCCGTAGGCTAACGCGACGTTGAGCGTGAACGAGTCGTAGTCGGCGGTCCGGCGCTCGGCGTAGCCGACGGCCTCCTGTACCCGTTCGGGAAGTCGCTCCCGGTCGCCGATGACCTGAATGCGGACTTCGCCGTCGTGAACTCGGTCGTCGTCGCCGAACTCGTAGAGTTTCTCTTCCAGCAAGTCGAACAGCGCCTCGCGTTCGTGGTCGGGTCGCTCGAAGTTCTCGGTCGAGAAGGCGTACAGCGTCAGCTCTTCGACTCCCAAGTCCTGACACCAGTTCAGCACGCGCTCTGTCGTCTGCGCGCCCGCTCGGTGGCCGTCCGGGGCGTCCTCGCCCTGCTTGCTGGCGTACCGCCGGTTGCCGTCCTGAATGACGGCGACGTGCGTCGGTGCACCGGATATCTCCCGTCTGAGGAGTCGCTCGTAGGCGGCCCGAACTCGCCGTCGTGCCCACTGTAACATCCGTTAGTGGCATCGACACCACCGAGAGCAATTAGCCTTTTGACCTCGACTCCGTCTCGGCGCGACCTGTCGCCGGAACAGATTCAGCTAGTTGCATACCTTTTTAAGCGTGGAGGGACTTTAGACAGAACGCAATGGCGAAAGGTACGGTTGATTTCTTCAACGACACTGGCGGTTACGGTTTCATCGACACTGAGGACGCTGACGAAGACGTGTTCTTCCACATGGAAGACATCGGCGGTCCGGACCTCGAAGAGGGGCAGGAAGTCGAGTTCGAAATAGAACAGGCGGACAAGGGTCCGCGAGCAACGAACCTCAAGCGCCTGTAAACGTATCGCGTCGAACTGAGCTTTTATTGACACCGCCCCGACTAGCGGCGGCTATCCTCGCAAACCGCAGGGCGTTTAACCGGCGGTCGGTTTCCTCCACACATGGAAGACGCAGTCGACGAAGACCTCTACCGGCGGACGAAGCAACTGCTCGAACCCGGCGACATCGAACTCAACGGGGCCATCGTCCACACCGACTTCGGGGGCGACGAGGACATCGAGATGCACCAGGCCACCGTGGAGGTCGGCGAAATCATCGCCGAGCACGCGGGCCACGACCCGAAAGACACCTTCGTCTACTCCGGCACCGACGACACCGACTTCGCCTCGAACCAACACCAGGGCCTGACGCTGGACGACGAGTCGTTCGTCTGGGAGTGCCAGCAACTCCTCCGCGAGGGAAGCTTCGACATGGTGTTCTACTACGAGGCCACCGCCGACCACGAGGCCATCCTCGAAGACGTGCGCGACCTCGGGTTCGACGTGACCGGCGTCGAGGGGTGAATCGACGCTTGCAGGTCCCGGCACGACGTGTCGCGTTTGGAAGGGTTTACGTACCGGCCGAACTTAGCTTCCGACGAGAACGGTGCGATGGGTGCATCCAAAGGGTGAAAACATGACTCTCGGAATATCTCTCTCTGGCACGCGATTCGGGAGGCGATCCCCGTGAGTGCGGCGACGGGCGTCGTCTCGGGCATTCGGGTCAGCCACGACCGCGCGAGTCTGGACGAGGTCGAGGCTGCCTGCCACGCCGACGAACAGATGGTTCTCCAACGACTCCTCGACGTACCGGGGGTTCACGAAGCCTTCACGCTCCAGACGTGCAACCGCTTCGAAGCCTACGTCGTCACCGACGCGGACGCGGCCGGGAGAGCGGCGCTGGCCGACTTCGCCCCCGACGTAGGCGGTCATTCGGTCGTGGAGATGAGCCACGAGCAGAGTCTCCGACACCTGTTGCGGGTGGCGGCCGGACTCGAATCGCTCGTCCTCGGCGAGGACCAGATACTCGGACAGATTCGAGACGCCTACGAGTCGGCCCGCGAGGCGGGCGCGCTCGGTCCGATGCTGGACGCGGCAGTGACGAAAGCCATCCACGTCGGCGAGCGCGCACGGACCGAGACCGACATCAACGACGGCGCGGTGTCGGTCGGGAGCGCGGCGGTGAAACTGCTGGGCGACAGGACCGACCTCGCCGAGGCGACCGGACTGGTCGTCGGCACGGGCGAGATGGGGACCATCGCGGCCCACGCCCTCGCCGACGCCGACGTCGGGACGCTCTACCTCGCCAATCGCTCGCTCGACGGCGCGGCCGAGGTGGCTAGAGAGGTGGACCACGACGACGTGCGCACGCTGGCGCTGAGCGACCTCGCCTCGGCGCTCGACTCCGCGGACGTGGTGGTCAGCGCGACGGGGAGCGAGACTCACGTCCTCACCGCCGACGACTTCCGCGGTTCGGGGGAGGTGCTGGTCGTAGATATCGCACAACCGCGGGACGTATCACCCGCCGCGGACACGGTGAACGGCGTGAGCGTCCACGGCATGTCGGCACTGGAGTCGGTCACCGACGAGACCGAACGCCAACGTCGGGCCGCCGCCGAATCGGTCGAGTCGATGATAGACCGGGAGTTCGCTCACCTGCTGGAGAGTTACAAGCGCAAGCGCGCCGACGAGGTCATCTCGGCGATGTACGAGAGCGCAGAGCGCGTCAAGGAACGCGAACTATCGGAGGCACTCACGAAACTCGACGCCCGCGGCGACCTCACCGACGACCAGCGCGAAGTCGTCTCGTCGCTGGCCGACGCGCTGGTCTCGCAACTGCTCGCGCCGCCGACCAAGAGCCTGCGGGACGCCGCCGCCGAGGACGACTGGGGGACCATCAACACGGCGCTCCAACTGTTCGACCCCGACTTCGGTGAGGACGGCCAACCCCCCGCGTTCGTCCGAGAACAGTTCGGCGGCGAGATTCCCGAAGACGTGGCCGAGCAGATGCCCGACGACGTTCGGGCGATGATCGCTGGCGACGACGACTGACGCCGGTCGTCGCGTTCGTGTAGAACTGCTTCGACGCTGCGCCACCGAACTTTATCTGCGATAACGTCGAACTCACACGCATGGCAGACCTGCTTTCCGACGACGAGATTCAGGCTCGGCTACCCGACGGTTGGGAGCGCGTCGACGACGAAATCGTCCGCGTCTTCGAGTTCGACGACTACCTCGAAGGCGTCGCGTTCGCGAGCGAGATCGGCGAACTCGCCGAAGAGGAGTTCCACCACCCGACGATAGAGATTCGGTACGGGGAGGTCGAAGTCCGGTTCACCAGCCACGAGGAAGGGGGCATCACCGACGCCGACGTGGAGATGGCCGAACTGACAAACGACCTGCGCTGATTCGCCTCCGACAGCGATGGACGCCAGATACGTCTTCACGGTCCGCTTCCGCGTCGAACCCGAAACCGACGGCGTCTCGCTCGACCCCGACGAGTTCGAGACTCGGCTCTACCGCGATGCGGACCCGCCGGGCGAGGAAGGATGGCTGTTCTTCCGCGACAACCTCTGGCGCGGCGAGATAAACGACGAGCGCCACTTCCGGCGACTGACCGAGGAGGAACTGGGCGCGAGGGTGCTGTCGGCCGAGTACCGCGCGCTGGAGACCGACGAGGAGTATCTGGAGGCGCTGAAAGACGAGATACGAACCGACCTCGGGACGTTCAACGCCGATTCGGTCTCGGAGGTGCTGAACAAGTATCTCGGGAGTTCGCTGGAGGTGCAGAGATAGGACTCTACCGCAGGAGTTGGTCGGAGAGCGTTCAGAAAGCCCCACGGTGGTTTGGCCAGTCGCTTCTCGCGTAACCGCCGTCGGATGTAACCGGAAAACGTTTAAATTTCCCGAGCACCTACATGTCTGTCCCTATGGTCGCCCGCGAGTACGATTACTGGTTGCTCGACTTAGACGGCACCCTCATCGACGTGGACTGGTCGTATCCGCGCTCGGTGTTCGACCGGGTAGGCGACCGTCTCGGTCGGGAGTTCACCGACCGCGAGGCCGAGATCCTCTGGCACGGCCTCGGCGGGAACCGCAACGACCAGTTGCGAGAGTGGGACATCGACCCCGAGGACTTCTGGCCCGCGTTCCACGACATCGAGGACCCACAGCGCCGGGCCGAGGAGACGTACCTCTACGACGACGCCGCGTTCGTCGGCGAGTTGGACTGCCCGGTCGGACTCGTCACCCACTGCCAGCCGTTCCTCGCCAACCCCGTGCTGGACGAACTCGACATCCGCGACTGGTTCGACACCGTCATCTGCTGTGACGAGGAGTTGGGATGGAAGCCCGACCCCGCGCCGCTCCACCACGCCCGCGAGCAGATCGGCGTCCACCAGAACGGTCACGACGGCGTGTACGCGGGCGACGGCGCGAGCGACGTGGGTGCGGCGTGGAACGCCGGACTCGACGCAATTCACGTCGAGCGCCACGGCCACCACCGCCGCGAACAGTGCGTCCTCGGCGACTACCGCGTCGAGACTTTCGACGAACTGCTGGCTAACGCCAGCGCGGACTGAGACGGCATCTCGAACCTACCTACGGCGGGTTCTTCGGAATCAGACGATAACGATACCTTTTCGGGCGTACCGGAGCGAATGATGCACGATGTATATCGTTATCGTCGGTGCCGGAAACATCGGCAGCCCTCTCATCGAGATAGCGACGGCTGGCGGCAACGAAGTCGTCGTCATCGAACGCGACGAGAAAAAGGCCGACTACGCGGCTTCGGCGTACGATTGTCTCGTACTCAACGACGATGCGACGACGAAGGAGACGCTTATCGACGCGGGTGCCGACCGCGCTGACGCACTCATCTCCACGACCGATGAGGACGCGACCAACATCATGGTCAGTCTACTCGCTCAGGAACTCGACGTTCCCAACATCGTCTCGGTCGTCCACAACCCCGAACACATGGAACTGTTCGCCCGAATCGGCGTGAACACGATGCAGAATCCCCAGCGCCTCATCGCAGAGTATCTCTACCGGGCGGTCAAGCGACCGTCCATCGTCGATTACATGCGCATCGGCGACGAGGCGGAAGTGTTCGAGATTCGGGTCGGCGATAACGCGGGTATCGCCGGTAAGACCATCCAACAGGCAGATTCCGAGGGTTTGCTCGAAGAGGACATGCTCATCGTCGCCATCGAGCGCAACGGTGGCGGCCAACCCATCACGCCTCGCGGGAACACGGAAATCCACGCTGGCGACCTCGTGACGGTGTACTCGGGCGAAGGTGCGACGCCTGAGGTGACCGACGTGTTCGGTCACTTCGAGGACCACAACGTCGCCTCGGACGAAGTCTGACATGGGACGGAATCGGACGATCCGTCAGATTCCCGCGGACCTCGCTATCATCGCGCGTGACGTCGGGTCGCTGCTCGCGATGGAGGCCGCGTTGATGGTCGTAACCGTCGGGGTCGCGGCTATCTTCCGTGAATGGTACGGCGCAGTTTCCTTCCTCGTCGCTTCCGGTCTCACCGCCGCAGTCGGTCTCGGCGCGCGGCGCGTGTTCGCGGACGCCCCCGACCCCCGGATGAAACACGGGATGGTAATCGCCGCCTCCGGGTGGTTCTGCGTCGCGTTCTTCGGCGCGATTCCGTTCCTCCTGACCGCTCACCTCACCCCGCCGGAGGTCATGGAGTCGTACGTCCTGTCGGCACCTCGACCCGACGCCTACGAGGCGGTGACCATTCTCGGAGTGGAGTCCCGTTCCAGTCTGGTCTACTTCCGCCACCCCTTGCACGCCTTCTTCGAGAGCATGAGCGGGTGGACCGGGTCGGGACTGACGATGGCGGTCCACGAACCGACGCTCCCGCGGACGATTCAGTGGTGGCGGTCGCTCATGCAGTGGGTCGGCGGCGTGGGCGTCATCGTCCTCACGACCGCCATCCTCGCTCGGCCCGGAAGTGGAAGTTACTCCCTCTACCGGAGCGAGGCCCGCGAGGAGAAGATTCACCCGAGCATCATCTCGACGGTCCGGACGGTCTGGAAGATATTCGTCCTCTACACCGCGTTCTCTATCGTCGCCATGTTCGTCGCCATCTCGCTGTCGGACTACGGGTCTCAGTTGCCGACGTGGGAGGTGTTCTGGCAGGCGCTCAACCACGCGATGACCGGACTGGCGACCGGAGGGTTCTCCGTCACGGACAACTCCATCGCCACCTACGACTCCCCGCTCATCGAGACCGTGCTGTTGCCGATAATGGCGCTCGGGGCCATCGCCTTCCCGATTCATTACGTCGTCCTCTCGAATCGTGACGCCGACCCGTTCTGGGAGGACTTACAGACCCGATGGCTGTTCATCCTGTTCGGGGCTGGCATCGTCGTCCTCTCTATCCAGAACGCGACGGTCGTCACCGCGGCGTTCGACGCGGCGAACTACGCCGGGTTGCAGACGGTCGGTCTCTCGGCGGCACAGACCACTGCGGTCCGAGACTCTACCTTCCAGTGGATCAGTGCCCTCTCGTGTACCGGCTTCCAGTCGTCGGGTATCGGGGAGTGGGCCGACGGCGGGAAACTGTTGCTCTCGATAGCGATGGTAATCGGCGGGGCCGCCGGTTCGACGGTCGGTGGCATCAAACTCATCCGGGCGTACACCATCGGGCGCGGTATCATCTGGCAGTTCTCTCGGGTGTTCCTGCCCGAAAGTGCGGTCGTCACCGCGAAAATAAACGGGCGGAACCTCGGTCGAAACGAGATGGAGCGCGAGTTCAGCGAGGCGGCCATCGTCAGTCTGCTCTGGATCGGCTTGCTCGTCGTCAGTTCGCTCGTGCTGGTGAACGTCGCCGGGCCTGACTTCAACTACGCCGACGCGCTCTTCGAAGTCGCCAGCGCACAGGGGAACGTCGGTCTCTCGTCGGGCATCACCGGTCCGGAGATGAACCCGCTGGCCGAGGCCATGTTCGTCCTCAACATGTGGATCGGCCGCCTCGAAATCATCCCGGTGTTGGTGTTCGGGCGCTCGCTCATCTACGGCCTGAACCCGCGCTGATTCGCCGACTGTCGCCCGTCGAGAATCACCCCGTCCGATTACTGCGATGCGCGTTGGCAACCGATTATGGGGGTACTCGAAACAGAAGCCGAGAAGTCCCGAGCAGGGATTGCGACGTACGTTCGGGAGTTAGCCGACCAACTCGACGCTGGCGGCGACGTGACGCTCGAACTCGGTGGGAAGCAGGTGGCGCTGAACCCGACCGAACCGGTGACGTTCGAGATGGAAGGCGAGTCCGACTGGACGGAAGGTGACGAAGAGGCGAAACAGAGTATCGAGTTCGAGATGGTGTGGTAGCGCGAGGCCCAGACGGTCGAGGAGGGTACGCTGGACGTTTCGGACGCGGAAACCAACTGACGCTCGTCCTCGGCTACGACTCGTCACCGACGAACGTTCGGATAATCTCCGAATTGAAGCCCTGTTTCGAGAACACCGTCACTAAATCGCCGTCCTGTATCCGCGTGTCGCCTTGAGGCAGAAGGACGGAGTGGTTACGCTCGACGGCGACGATCCGAACGTCGTCCGGTATGGTTCCCGTTTCGTCGGCATCGGCGAGCGTCCGACCTGCGACCGGGCTTTTTTCCGTAACGGTGATCTCGAAGATCTCCGCCTCGCCGGAGAGATGCATGAAGTCCTTGATCGACGGCCGTTGGACCGCTCGATAGAGATACTCTGCAATCAGTCGCTCCGGATTCTCGAGTACGTTGACGCCCAGTCGGCGGAAGAGAGTCATATGTTCCGCATCCTGGACGACCGACACCTGGGAGGGGATTTCGAGTTCCTGCGCGAGGAGCATCACCATGACGTTCGTGGCGTCGGATTCGGTCGTGCTGATGATGGCGTCTGCTCGGTCGCCACCTGCTTCCACGAGCGCGTCCATCGTCGTTGCGTCCCTGTTCATCACGAGACAGTCGTAGTTCTGGGCGATACTGTTGGCTACCGTCTCGTCTCTCTCGACAACGACGACGTCGTGACTCTCCCGAGTAGCGAAACCGATGAGTTGAGAACCGATGTCACCCGCGCCAACGATGACGACGTACATACTCTTTTTCGGAATGCGAAATGGTATAAAAACACCCGATACTAGTTCCACAATTCTAAATAGGATAACTACGAAGTACGAATTATGTCGCCGAATTCAGCCGACGGGTCCGAACCCTCCCGTTCTTCGTCGCGGGAACTCCCCGACGACTTCGGAGAACGTCTCTCCCAACTCGACGAGTCGGAACTCCGTGCCGTTATCTCGTACGCCAAGTCGCTCTTACCGCGACCGCCGACGGTGGAGGACTTGCTCGCAGAGCGACCCGGCGAGGAAATCCTCGAAGTAGAGGAACGAGACGGCTACACGAAGGTCGTCAAGCGGCAATCGTGTGCGCAGGGGTGTGCGGAGTGCCCTCACGGGCCGTATCTGTATCACGTCCGGGTGGAGAACCATCCGGAAGACACGAAAGGACCGTCCTTACATTGGGAGTTCATCGGTCTCGTCCGGTAGTGACACTCTTCTTCACCGAGTGTGACGTCCCTGATCTCAGGGACCGTATCGCGTTGGGAGTTCACGATTCCGTCGTGGCCTTGAAAAAGGTGTATCCAATAAACGTCGCGAGGTAACTCACTGTCAAGAGCGTCGTGAGTAGCGACCGGCCGACGAGAGCGACGAAGACTATCAGGAGCGGTCCGGCGAGGAGTAACGAGTCGAACACTCGGTCGCTGGGGCCTGCGGCGAACAACTCGCCGACGATCGGAAC
Organism: Halorussus salinisoli; assembly: GCA_005239435.1. Taxonomy (GTDB): domain Archaea; phylum Halobacteriota; class Halobacteria; order Halobacteriales; family Haladaptataceae; genus Halorussus; species Halorussus salinisoli. The sequence goes on from SZNP01000001.1 coordinate 1,101,975, forward strand.
GCTATCTGTCTTCATTTGTACCCTCCGAACCGCGTGAAGGCTCCCCGAAGGAGAACCAACACGGGGATGATTTCGAGGCGGCCGATCCACATGTTGAACAGGAACATCACCTTCGCGGGCGTCGGCATGCTCGGTCCCGTGATGCCCGACGAGAGACCGACGTTTCCTTGCGCACTCGCGACCTCGAACAGGACGTTTTCGAGCGTGAATCCGTCGGTACCGCCGACGGGAAGAACGACGAGCAGAACGAACGCTCCGAGCGCGAGAAACACGAACCAGAGGAACGTGATGATGGCCGCCTCTTCGAACTCCTTGGACGCCTCCTCGTCCGAGAGTTGCCGACCATCGAGGCTGAAGGTCCGTACCGCGGAGGGAGGGTAGAAGACGTCCTGTATTCGGAACCTCGTTCCTTTCACGAGCGTCAGTGCACGGACGAGTTTGATACCGCCGACGGTCGAACCCGCGGCGGCACCGACGACCATCCCGAACGACACGAGCAGTTGGGCCTGTGGCGACCAGTCGGTCCCGAGTGACCCGGCGGTCTGGAAACCGGTACAGGAAGCCGCCGACACGAACTGGAAGGCCCCGTATCGGAACGACTGGAACAGCGACGCGACGGTTCCGTTCAGCGTGACACCTCCGAGAACTACCGACGAAGGCGCGTACACGTCGTTCGAGTGGAGTATCGCCGTGAGACCGAGCGTTCCCACGGTGAAATAGAGGAACACCCATCGCGTCTGGAGGTCCCGGTAGAAGTTCCGTAGGTCGCCCTGCAAGATGAGGTAGTGAACCGGAAACGCGATGCTTCCGAGGACCATGACAGGGAGCAGAGCGAAGTCGATAGCGACGCTGTCGTAGGTCGCAATGCTGTTGTCCGTAATGGAGAACCCACCCGTTGCGAGACCGGTCATCGCGTGGTTGATGGCGTCCCACATCGGCATCCCGGCGACCCACAGTAGGAGAACGGAGACGAACGTGAACAGCAGGAAGATCCACCAAATCGTTCGGACCGTCGAGACGATACTCGGGTGAATCTTCTCCGAGCGGGCTTCGCTCTCGTAGAGGGTGAGCGACCCGCTCCCCGGCCGGGCGAGGATGGCGGTCGTGAGGACGATGACGCCCACGCCGCCGACCCACTCGATGAACGACCGCCACCACTGGAGCGTGTGGGGCAGGGAACTCTCGTCGTCTGTCATCGTCAATCCCGTGCCGGTGAATCCTGACATCGACTCGAAGAACGCGTTGAGCGGGTCGCGAAACGCCGCGAGTGTCGAAGCCGCCCGCCCGGTCAGGTTCGGTGTACCGAGGACACCGGGGTCCAGGTGAACCGTCCACGCAACGAGTAGGAACGGTAGTGAGCCAAAGAGCGCGACGAAGAACCATCCCGACGCGGCGATGGTCATCCCGTGGAGTTGTCCGGGGTCGGCGGCGTCGGCGTATCGCGCGGTGAGCCACTCTCCGATCGCGAACGGAACCAACCCGGAGACCGCTATCGGCGGTATCGCGTAGTATTCACCCCAGACGAGCGGAATCAGGAGCGAGGCGAACGTAAGCACTGCGAGGGCTTCGAGCATCCGCCCGAGGTCACGACCGATAGTCTCGAATTGGCGGTTCATCTCTACTCGTCGTCTTTCGGTCGGGAGACGACGTGAGCCGAAAGTCCCTCGGTCGAACTCCACGTATCGTCCTGCCGCACTGTTCCACGTATTGCCATCACTACGCAAGACCTGACTGAGATGGCTTAAAACTTCTCATCAAGAAAGGAGAGTTATAAGTGGGGTTCGTATACTGTACCTAGTTTTATACGCCAGCGTGGAGTGCTCCCCACTAAATGACAGTATTATTGGGGATAACTCGTCGCTCTCGTCTTCAGGAGGTGGTCGGTCCGAGTTCCAGTGGAGAACAGCGATGGACCGACGAGAAAACGACCAGCGGGCACTCGGTGACTCCCTCGTTGCAATGACGCCCAGTCCCCCCGACAACGACCGTCCGACTCACACGTGGGCCGGCGACGTAGCCCACTGGATCAGCGGAGGATGTCGAACGGTACTCCAACTTTCGTTCGACGGTGTACTACTCTCGTGTATCGGTCTTTTCCTCTACGTACTCTTCGGTGTTCTCGGTCTCTCCACTACCGTCTGGACACCCGACTACCCCGTCCTGTCTCCCACGTCCGACCCGTATTTTGCCGGACTCGCGTTCATCGCTGGCTGTTTCACCTGTCTCTGCACGGGGTCGTTCGTCGTCATCGCGACGCCGTTCGGTAGAGACACCGACGAGAACGCCCTCGCAGTGTTCTGGGCGCTCGTGGGGTTCGGCTTCGGTGCGAGCGTCCTCCGCTGGACTGCTCCAACGGTGTTCCACGGTTTGATGGCTACCCTTCCGTGGTAACTCGGACCTACGACCCGTCGAACGCGGCGATGGTCTCGTCGCCGATGCCGGTCCGCGAGAAGAGCGTCACCACGTCGTCCGGGCGGACGTGCGTGTCGCCCTTCGGCGTGAGCATCGCCTCGTCGCGCTCTATCGAGATGATGAGTGCCTCCGAGTCGATGATATCCCTCTGGTTCGCCTCCTGAAGCGTGAGACCCGCAATCGGGGCCGACTTGCCGACGGCCAGTTCGACGACCTCCGCGCCGCCCGAGAGGTTCATGAAGTCAGTTATCGAGTGACCTTCGCCCTCGTCTTCGGGACCGAATGCGTCGTAGGGGCCGCAGTACTCCTGCTGAACGAGATTCTCCTCTTCGATTTCGATACCGAGACCCGCGAGGTCGCGGGCGGTCCGCGAGAGGTCGGCCATGTCTTCGCCGACCGCAGTGACGTGCAGGTTGCCACGCCCCGTCATCAGTTCACGGACGCCGATGACGCCGGGGATGTCGGCGACCTGTTTGGCGATGCGCTCGCGGTCGGGAACGTCGGTCGAACAGATGAAGAGATTCGTGAGCCGACGTTCGGCGCGCTCGTAGTCGATGCGCGCGTGGTACCCCTCGACCACGCCCTCGTCTTCGAGTTGCTCGATGCGGTTTCGAATCGTTCCCGCCGAGACGTGGACCTCTTCGGCGATGTCGGGCGCGGAGACGCCGCGCGCGTCTCGCGCGAGATGATAAAGGATACGCTTGTCTATTTCGTCCAAGCGAACGCTCATACTCCGATTTCGGCGTAGGCGGATAAACCGCTTCTGACTTCTCGTTCGCCGTGCCAGGGCCGATACCGACGGACCGAGCGGGTGGAAGCGATCGTGTTCAACTGGGGCCGAATACGGGAACGAGGAATTAGAACGGAGGAATTTACGGTTACAAAAGCACCTTTATATACAATAAGGATTAAACAGCCTCTCAAGACCAGGTATCGACACACATGACAGACAATCTATTTCGACGAATCGTTCTCCCAGTTGCGTCCGAAGCGGACGCCAGAACGACCGCCGAAAGTGTTCTCCCTCGACTCCGCGACGAGGCCGGTGACGTACTGGCGGTCCACGTCGTCGAGAAGGCTGGGGGTGCGCCCGACAAAGCCTCCGTCGAACAGCGCGAGAGCCAAGCACGTGACGTCTTCGCGGTAGTCGAGGAGGCGCTCGCTGGAGAGGGAATCGACGTCGAAACAGAAATCCTGTACGGAACGGACGTCGCCCAGACGATTCTCGACGCCGCCGACGAGTTCGACGCGTCGGCCATCGTCTTCACGCCTCGCGGCGGCAGTCGGTGGCTCAAACTGCTCACGGGCGACACGGCTACGGGGTTAATCGAGAACGCCGACCGGCCGGTCGTCGTTCTGCCGAGCGGCGAGGGAGGTGACGGATGACGGACCAGGAACTCGCCCGCGACCTCGGCTTCCTCGAAGCGTACACCATCGGTCTCGGCACGATGATCGGCGCGGGTATCTTCGTCCTGCCGGGCATCGCCGCCGAGGCGGCGGGACCGGCGAGCATGATTTCGTTCACCATCGGCGGTCTCGTCTCGCTACTCGCGGCGCTCTCGCTGTCGGAGTTGGCGACGGGCATGCCGAAAGCCGGCGGTAGCTACTACTACGTGAACCAGTCGCTCGGGAGTTTCTTCGGGAGCATCGTCGGGTGGGGCATGTGGGCCGGCCTGATGTTCGCGTCGGCGTTCTACATGCTCGGGTTCGGTCAGTACCTGACCTACTTCGTCCCGATGGGTTCGACCGGCGTGGCCGTCGCCGCGCTCGTCATGGCCGCCATCCTGACGGGCGTCAACTACTACGGCGTCAAGGAGACCGGCGCGCTCCAGAACGTCATCGTCCTCGCGCTGGTCGGCCTCATCGTCGTGTTCATCGCGTTCGGCCTCCTGAACGTCGATATGGAGACGCTCGCCCCGTTCAACCCCAACGGCTGGCCCGCGGTCGCGGCCACCGCCGGACTCATCTACGTCTCGTTCATCGGGTTCGAGGTCATCGCCACCAGTGCGGAAGAAATCAAGAATCCGAGTCGAAACCTCCCGCTGTCGATGATTGCGGCGGTCGTCACGCCGACGCTCCTCTACGTGTTGGTGATGTTCGTCAGCACGGGGACCCTCTCCATCGACGTCCTCGCCGACACGAACATTCCGGTCGCCCGCGTGGCCGAGACGATGATGAGTTCGTTCGGAACGCTCGAACTCGGGCCGGTCTCGCTGTCGATGGCCGAGGTGGGCGCGTTCGCCATGGTGGTCGGTGCGATGCTGGCCACGGTGTCGAGCGCGAACGCGTCCATCCTGTCGGCGGCACGGGTCAACTTCGCCATGGGCCGGGACGAGATTCTCACTAACTGGCTCAATCAGGTTCACGACCGATTCCGGACGCCCTACCGGGCCATCGTCGCGACCGGCGCGGTCATCCTCGCGCTCATCGCCAGCGGCGTCCCCATCGGGACGCTGGCGGAAGTCGCGTCCTTCTCGTATCTCGTCACCTACTCGCTCGTCCACGTCGCAGTCGTCGTGATGCGCCGGGCCGACCCCGCCGACTACGACCCGGCGTTCCAGATTCCGAGCGTCCTCTACCCGGTCGTCCCTATCGTCGGATTCGTCGCCTGTATCGCCATCCTCCTCCAGATGAGTTTCGTCGTCCAGGCCGTCGGTGTCGCTATCGTCGTGGTGGGTATCGCGTGGTACTTCGCGTACGCCCGCGACCGGGCGATTACCGAGGGACTGGTCGGTGAGGCGATCGCGCCGGAACCGACGACTGCGACGGACGGCAAAGGAAACTATCGCGTCGTCGTCCCCGTCGCCAATCCGGATACCGAGCGTGACCTGCTCCGGTTGGCGGCCGCCAACGCGCACGCCCACGAAGACAAGGCCGCCGAAATCATCGCCGTCAACGTCATCGAAGTGCCACAGCAAACGTCGCTCTCGCAGGACGTCGAGTTCGAGGAAGAGCGCGTCCAGCGCCAGCAGGAACTCCTCGATGCGGCCCGAGACATCGCCGAAGACCTCGACATCGGTATCCGGACGCGAGCAATCGTCGGGCGGAACGTCGGCGACGTCGTCGTCGACGTTATCGACGACGAGCAGGCCGACCACGTGCTGATGGGTTGGAAGGGGTCGCGGAGCGCCCGCGAACACATCCTCGGGTCGAACATCGACCGGGTCGTTCAGGACGCACCCTGCGAGGTCACGCTGGTGAAACTCGCGACGACCGAACGCGACGATACGGTCGAGGACGTCGTCGCACTCGCGGGTGAAGGTCCTCACGCACCCGTGGCGGCCCGCCGAGCCGCCGAGTTCGTTTCGACCACCCGCGGAGACGCCTCGCTCACGTTACTCAACGTCCAGCAACCCGACGAGGAGTCCGACCCGCGGGAGCGCGGCGAGGAGGTAATCGCCGACGTGGCGGAGCAGGCCGGCATCGAGTACGTCGACTACGAAACGAGCGTGATAGTGAGCGAAGACGTCGAAGAGACGCTGCTCGAATCGGTCGCGGCGTTCGACACGGTCTGCGTGGGTGCGACCCGCTCGGGGTCGGTCTCTCGGGCGCTGTTCGGGTCGATTCCCGAGACCATCGGCGAAGAGGTAGATTCGACCGTGGCGATGGTTCGCGGACGGAAGGAGACGACGCGCAGCGTCCGAGAAGGAGTCATCGACCGGTTGAACGAGTAGCGGGCGGGTTGGCGGTCACGACCTGTCCGTCTTTGAGACAGGAGAATCTTTCTCTGAGAAGTGATTTCGTTTGCTTTCAGTGATTATACGTTGGTGGGGGGAGAGTGGCCGCGAGTGTCGGGGAGAAGCGGTCTTCGAAATCCCCGCCCGGTCGCGCAACGGGGCGGCAGACGGTAGTTAGCGTCACCGGGTGCTACCGACCGAACCCCGGCAGATTGGCGAGAACGGCGTCCAACTCCTCGTCCAGCACTGCCTCTAGTTCCCGGACGCCGGGTTTCCCCGCGCGGTCGGGATTCGCCAGCACCCGGACCGTCTCGGTACCGACCGGCACGAAGTCGAGCCCCAGTTTCTCGGCGGTCGCGCGCAGGCCGAGTCCGGCGTCCGCCTGCCCTCCGGCGACCTTTCTGGCGGGACTCTCGTGGGCCTTCGCCGCGAGTTCGAAGCCGTCGATGGACTCCACGAGGTCGTGGCGGGTCGCGCCGCGCTCGTCGGCGAGGTCGGCGAGCGCGTTGCCGAGGGTGGTCCGGAGGCCGGAATCGCTCCCCCGGTTCACGAATCGCAGGTCGCGGTCCACCAGGTCCGCGAGGCCCCCGACCTCCTCGGGGTTACCCGCGGGCACGACCAGTCCCCACTCGCGCTCGTAGGTCCCGAGTTCGGTCGCGTCGATGCCGCGGTCGTCCGCGGAGTCCGTCGACGTGACCGCGACGTCCGGCACGCCGTCGCGGAGTCTGCGCAGTCCCTCGCGCGACCCGACCGAGAGGTAGCGCGGTCGTTCGAGGGCGTCCAGCAAGCGCGCCAGCGCGGGGTCGTCCTCGCCGACGCCCAGCACCGTGGGCGGGCGCACGTCGGGCGAGAACAACTGGACTTCGACGGTCTCGCCCTCGGCGACGTAGGCGGTGTCTGCCGGCACCTCGACCACGCCGTCGGCCTCCACGAGGCTGGTGGTCGCGCCGCTTCCCTTGTCCACGGCGTAGGCCAGTAGGCTCCCGGTGGCGCTACTCGCGTTTTCCGAGGCGCGGTGCGCCTCGCCGTCCTCGACCAGTCCGACGGGCATCATCCGCATCCGGCCCTCTCCGTAGCGCTCTTCGGCGGCCATCCGGGCCTCGACTGTCGCCGTCACGGGTTCCGGAACGCCAGCGGCCCGCCGAATCGCGGGCGCGACGAACGTCCGGAAGATGGTGAGCGCCGAGACGGGGTAGCCCGGTAGCCCGACGTAGGCCGACTCGCCCACGCGACCCACGAGCATCGGCTTGCCGGGCTTGACCGCCACGCCGTGCATGAGGAGTTCGCCGCGCTCCTCGATGACCCGGTAGATTACGTCCACCGCGCTCGCGCTGGTCGAACCGGACGAGAGGACGAAGTCGCACTCGTCGGCGGCCTCCCGCAGAATCCGCTCCATCTCGTCGTAGTCGTCGCCCGCGTGAGGGTAGAGTTCGGGGTCGCCGCCCGCCTCCTCGACCGCGGTGGCGATGGTGTAGCTGTTCACGTCGTAGATCTGGCCCGCCGCGCTGTCTACCGACTCGCCGGGCCGGACCAACTCGTCGCCGGTCGAGACGATGCCGACAGTGGGCTTCCCTCGGACCGGGACCGACTCGACGCCGAGCGCCGACAGCAGCCCGATTTCGCGGGCCGTGAGCCGCGTGCCGGGACCGAGTGCGCGCTCGCCGGCCGCCACGTCCGCGCCCGCGAGCATCACGTGGTCGCCCGGCGCGACGGCGGTGCGAACGAGGACGGAACTGCCGTCTTCCGACTCTTCCGTGCGCTCGACCATCACCACGGCGTCCGCGCCAGCGGGCATGACGGCGCCGGTCGAGATTTCTACGGCTTGGCCCTCGCGGACTTTCACGTCTGGTTCCTCGCCCGCGTGGACCGTCCCGGCGAGTTCGAGGTTCGCGGGTTCGGTCTCGTCAGCGCCGAAGGTGTCGCGGGCGCGCACGGCGTAGCCGTCCATGCTCGCGCGGTCGAACCCCGGCACGTCGAGGTCGGCGTCGATTCGCTCGGACAACGTTCGTCCGCGGGCGTCGGCGAGGGGGACTTCCTCGGAGTCGGGCGTGAGGTCGAGGCTGGCGATCGCGTCTCTGGCGTCTTCGGGGTCCGAGAGGTCTCTGAACTCCTTTCTGTCGGTCATCGGTTTCGGTCTCCTGATTCTCGCTGGGTCGGTGTTTTCGGGGTCGTTCGACGGGTACTGGTCGGAGAAGCCGGATTGGTCGCAGAAGTCGGAATCGACGAGAAGGGCTGGGAAGCCCCCGCCCGCCGAGCAGTCGCGCCGTCGGCGCGACGACGCCAGCGCGCGCCGGTCGCTGGCCGACCAACCGTCGCGTTTCGTGGTCCTTCGCATTCACCGTCCTCGGCGGACTGAAAGGGCGAGCGCGCTCCGGGAACCCCGACGACGTAAGCACTGGAGGGCGTCCCGGCAGGGTCGCCCGAAGCGCGCAACGGGTCGCGGGGGCGGAGCGCGCGAGGGCTTTCGAGGCAGTCGTCACGACCGACTCGTTCGCGGTAACGTCGCTGAGACGAACTCGTTTGCATCGTCACGCCGACCACTCCCAGTCCTGAACCGCCACGGTCTCGCCCTCTGGAATCCCCTCGCGGCCCTCGGGCACTTCGACCCACCCGTCGGCCAGTGCTACGCTGGAGAGGACCCCGGACCCGGAGGCCCTGGTCGGCGTCGCAATCCGCTCGCCCTCTTCGTCCCCCTCGCGCAGTTGCACCCGGGCGAACGTCCGGATTCCGGGTTCGCTCCGAATCTTCCGGTCCAAGCGCGCCTCGGTCGTCGGGAACGACTGGCGGGGAAGGCCGCCGATCTCCTTCATCGCGGGCCGGAGGAACTGGACCGCGTTGATGATGCACGCGACGGGGTAGCCGGGGAGCATGACGACGGGAGTCTCCTCGACCACGCCCACTGCGACCGGGTGGCCGGGCTTGAGCGCGACTCCGTGGAACAGGATCTCGCCGAGGTCCGAGACGACTTCGGGGAGCAGGTCGCGCTCGCCGACGGAGGACCCGCCGGTCGTGACCACCACGTCCTTGGTCAGGTCGCGCTGGATGGCCGCCCGGAGCGCGTCGTGGTCGTCGGTCACGACGTCGCGGTAGGTCGCTCGGCCGCCCCATCGCTCGACGTAGCGCGAGACCGTCAGGCCGTTCGTCTCGACGACTTCGCCGGGGTCGGGATTCGACTGGACCAGTTCCTCGCCGGTCGGAATCACCCCGACCGTGGGTCGCTCGCGGACCGTCACGGTATCGACGCCGACCGACTTGAGGAGGCCGAGGTCGGAGGGCCGAAGGCGATGACCGGGGTCGTAGAGGTGCTGGCCCGACGCCACGTCCTCGCCGACCGGCGCGACGTTCTCGCCCTCCGCGACTGCATCGAAGACTTCGACCTCGTCGCCGAACTCGTCCACCTGCTCTATCATCACTACGCTGTCCGCGCCGGAGGGGAGTTCGCTCCCGGTGTGGACTCGGACCGCGGCGTCCGGGGTCACCTCGTCCGGTCCGTCCTCTTCGTCGGCCTCCCCGGGGCCGCCTGCGTGCCGAAGCACCTCTGGCGACCGGTCGCTCGCGCCGAAGGTGTCCTCGGCACGGACCGCGTAGCCGTCCATCGCCGCTCTGGGGTAGTGGGGCACGTCGCGCGCCGCGACTACTTCCTCGGCGAGCGCCCGGCCGTCCGCGGCGGCGAGTGGTACCTCCTCGGTCCGGTCGTGGGGCTTCGCGGCGGCGAGCAGGCGCTCGCGGGCGTCCGCGACCCGGGTCTTGTCCTTGAACCCGGACTGCTTCCGGTCCGGTTGTTCTTCGCTCATGTGTGGAAATCCGCCTGCCGCGGGCAAAAACGTGTGGGAAAGCCCCGCAGACCGGACCACACCCTTTTTCGCCCTTCCGTCCTAACACGCAGGTATGTCAGCGCTTCGTGAGGCCATGCGGGAGTTGCCGGACGCGGTGTTCGCCGACCTGCTGGAGAGCGACGACGCCTACCTGTTGGTCATCGACCTGCCGGGGGCCAACGAGAAGACGGTGGACGTGGGCGTCGCCGAGGGGCGACTCGAGATCGAGGCGCGTCGGGAGAAAGACGTGCCGATGGACTTCTCGTACCTCCAAGAGGAGCGTTCGCTGTTCCTCGACGCCGACCTGCCACTGCCGCCGGACGCCACCGGGGCGGGCGCCGAGGCGACCATCGACCGCGGCGTGCTGGAACTTCGCCTGCCCAAGCGCGACGCCACACCGGAGCAGGAAATCCCCATCGAGAGTCGGTGACCCCGCGGGGTGGTCACACTGGCTAACCTCCGTGCGTACCGGCGGTTCTTCGTCGTCGCGTACCACTTCCTGCCGCTTCTGCTGAGTTACGCCCGCGACAGACGCCGGTACCTGCTGTTCGGCGGTCCCCGCCGCGTCGATAGCCAGACGCGCGTCGAGCGCGCGAACACCCTGCTGGAGTCGCTGTTTACTCTCGGCCCGACGTTCATCAAACTCGGGCAACTCCTCTCGACCCGGCCCGACGTCCTGCCGCCCGAGTACGTGGACGTCCTGTCGAAGCTACAGGACGAGGTGCCGCCAGCGCCGTGGGCCGAGGCGCGGGCCGTCCTCGAAGACGAACTCGGTCCGGTCGAGGAGCGATTCGACGACTTCGATTCCGACGCCATCTCCGGTGCGAGTCTCGGACAGGTCTACACCGCCGAAGTCGATGGGACGGAGGTGGCCGTGAAAGTTCGACGGCCCAACATCGAGGAGCTGGTGAACGCCGACCTCCGAGTGATTCGGTGGTCGCTTCCGATTCTGCTCCGGTTCCTCGGACAGGCCCGGGCGTTCTCGCTGGAGAACCTCGCCGACGAGTTCGATCGCACGATTCGCCAAGAGATGGACTACGACCGGGAGGCCGCCATGCTCGAAGAGATTCGGTCGAACTTCGATGGCGACGACGCCGTGGCGATTCCGGCGGTTCTCGACTCGCACTCGGGACCGCGCGTGCTGACGATGGAGTACATCGCGGGCACCAAAATCAACGACGTGGAGGAACTCGACGCGATGGGTCTGGACCGCCACGAGCTCGCGGTCAACCTGCAGGAGGCGTACCTCCAGATGCTGCTGGAGGACGGGGTGTTCCACGCCGACCCTCACCCCGGCAATCTCGCGGTGTGCGACGACGGCACCATCGTCTTCTACGACTTCGGGATGTCGGGCCGGGTGGACGAGTTCGTCCAGAACAAGATAATCGACTTCTACATCGCTGTCGCCAATCAGAACATCGACGGGATTCTCGACGCCCTCGTCGAGATGGGTACCCTCAGTCCCGAGGCCGACCGGGCGACGATGGGCAAGGTGATGGAACTCGCCATCGAGGACGCCCGCGGTGAGGACATCGAGACCTACCGCGTCCAGCAGATCGTCGAACAGGTCGAGGACACCATCTACGAGTTCCCCCTGCGACTGCCCTCGAATCTCGCGCTGGTCCTGCGGGTCGCCACCGTGGTCGAGGGAGTCTGCGTCACGTTGGACCCCGAGTTCGACTTCATCTCGGTGGCGACCGACTACCTGACCGAGCAGGGCTACCGCGAGGAGTCGATAAAGCAGTTCGCCGGGGAGGCCAGCGACCAGGTTCAGCGGTCGGTCCGGTCGTCGGTTCGGGTCCCCCCGAAACTGGAGGACGCCTTGGACCGCATCGACCGCGACGACTTCTACGTCCGGGCAGACGTGGAAGACGGCAACGACGTGTTCGAGGTGCTGGCCAAGCGCCTCGTCTACGGCATGCTGTTGGCCTCCGGGGCGTTCTCGACCGCGTTCCTCTACGCGCTGGCCGACGTGGAGGCGGCCGCAATCGCGGCGGCCTTCTCGGTGGGCATCGCGCTCCTGCTCTACCGGACCTTCCGCGAGCGCAAGGGGACGCGGGTGACGCCGCAGTTCACCCGTCACGAGATGCGCCAGCGACGAGGCGGGGAGTGAGCGTTTTAGGATAGCCAAAAACTAGTTTGCGTTTTGGAAAACTCTTTTTGAGTAGTAGTGAGAAGACCGAGACATGGGACTACTGGAGAATCTCGTGCTGGTGTTCGTCGCGGGCCTCGTGACCGCGCTGGCGACGGGACTCGGCGCGATTCCGTTCTTCGTCGTGGACGATTTCAGCGACCGCTGGAACGTCGCGCTGTGGGGCGTGGCGTCGGGTATCATGGTGTCGGCGTCGCTGTTCGGTCTCGTCAACGAGGGGTTGGCCTACGCGGCGGGCGGCTTTCCCACCCTGATGGTCGGCGGCCTCCTCACGGGCGTCGTGCTGGTGGAAGTCGCCGATTGGGCGCTCGACGCCATCGACATCGAAGGAGACGACGAGTCGTCCGAGAGCGCACACCACTCCGAGGGGAGTGACGACCACGCGGGCGAGGACCACACTCACGAGACTGAGGAGGTCCACGCGGACGGCGGCGGTCACAGCCACGACGAACACGCGATGGAGGCCGAGGCGTTCGCCGAGGGCGACCTCAAGAAACTCGTCCTCATCCTCGGCATCCTGACGGTCCACAGTTTCCCCGAAGGCGTCGCGGTGGGCGTCTCGTTCGCCGAGTTGGGACTCGAAGGGGGCATCCCAGTCCTCGGCTTCTCGGTGCCTCTCCTCGCCGTCTTCATGACCGTCGCCATCTCCATACACAACATCCCGGAGGGGACTGCCATCGCCATCCCGATGCGCGCGATGGACGTGAGCAAGTGGCGGATGGTCGGCGCGGCGGTGTTTTCGAGTCTGCCCCAACCTATCGGCGCGGTCATCGCCTTCGCGTTCGTCCGGTGGGCCAAGGAGTTCCTTCCCTTCGGTTTCGGGTTCGCCGCGGGCGCGATGATTTATCTAGTCGCCACCGAGTTCATCCCCGAGGCGCTCGAAACCGGCGAGCACCTGCCGGGAGAGGGCCACCGGGAACTGGTCGTGGGTCTCTCACTGGGCGTCGCGGCGATGGTTCCGCTGATGTACGTGTGACTCGACGAGGGTACTGGCTCCGTGGAAGTGTCCACCCTCGATTCCGCCGGACGTCTCCCGAATCGCGTCGGTCGGTCTCTCGAACGTCTACGTCTACTGGGCCGACTGTCCGGTATTAGCGCCGCTCTGGCCGCGTATCTCGACGGCTTCGACCTGCTGGAATCGCGACGTGGACGTGTCGGTGAACGTCGAGTACGGATTTCCGGCTTCCCCTGACTTTACTCCCCTCCCGCCGTAGGCCCTGCATGGACATCGCCCCGTTCGAACTCGAACGCTGGTTCGCCGAGTACGAACACGAAGCCGACATCATGCTCGCGGAAAGCGGTATCCGGAGCTTAGAAGCCGACAGGTTCGACCTGAACCCCGGAAAACTCGGCTACGTCATCCCGACCAATGGCGACCCCGAGTTCCGTTCCGAGGTGGCCGACCGATACGACCGCGAGGCCGACGAAGTGCTGTTCGCTTGCGGGGCCCAAGAGGCGAACTTCCTCGCGTTTCTCTCGCTGATGGACGAGGCGACGCACGCCGGCGATGCCGCCTCGTCGTCCGGTTCTGCGGCGCGGAACCCGCACGCAGTCGTCGTCACGCCGACCTATCAGGCGCTTCACGCCGTGCCGGAAGCCATCGGCGACGTGAGCAGGGTGTGGCTCGAACCGCCGAACTGGGAGTTGGACGTGGACGCCGTCGCCGACGCGATTCGGCCCGAAACCGCCGTCGTGGTCCTCAACAACCCGAACAACCCGACCGGGCGCTACCACCCCGAGGAGAGGGTCCGGGCGCTCTACGACCTCGCGGCGGACAACGACGCCTACCTCCTCTGCGACGAGGTGTATCGCCTGCTGTCCGACGACCCACTGCCGACCGTGGCGAGCATGGGCGAGTACGGCATCAGCACGACCAGTCTCACGAAGGCCTACGGTCTCGCTGGCCTGCGATTCGGTTGGATTGCCGGCCCCGAAGAGGTCGTAGAGCAAGCGTGGCAGTGGAAGGACTACACCACCATCTCGCCGTCCGTCTTCGGCCAGCACCTCGCCCGTCAGGCGCTCGGCGAGCGCGAGGAGTCGATTCTGGCCGAGAATCGCGAACTCGCGGCGCACAACGGCGAGCGCGTCCGGGAGTTCGTCGCTACGCACGACCTGTCGTGGTACGACCCGGTCGGCGTCAACGGCTTCGTGTCGGTTCCGGACGGATTCTCGGGGAGCGAGGAGTTCTGCCGGACGGTCGTAGAGGAAGAGAGCGTCGTCCTCGCGCCGGGCGAGCTGTTCGGCTACGACGACTACTTCCGTATCGGGTTCGGCCTGCCGACCGACGAACTGGAAGAGGGACTCTCGCGGGTCGGCGACTGCATCGAGCGACACGGCTAATCGGGGTCGGCGCACTCGTGTCGATACGACGTATCACGAATTGGAGCTATTCGTCGAAACGTTCGTAGCTTTGGTTTTGAAACTTTTAGACAGCTCTCGTCCCGTCGTAAAACGTCAGCCGCCATCGTGAAACCAGGAGAAATCGGCCATCGGTGCGGAAAACGAACAAATTTCCGCTAACGCTCTCCCCTTTATATGGGGTTGGGGGTTCTGGGTGAGAGTAGGTCATCACGATGTCGAATGCGCCCTCCCCACTCAACGAACGGACGACCCGACTTCCAGACGACACTCGCTCGGAACTGCGAGACGGCGTCGAGTCGGCGCTCGAAACGCTCACGGCTCCGTTCCGGTTCGCCGGATTCTGGTCGGCCGTGGTCCTCCCGGTCGTCTACCTGCCGATGCTCGCTGGCGGTATCACCGCCGACGAACGGTCGGTTTTCGCCGTCCTCCTCGCGGCCCACGTGCTCGCGCTGGTCGTCGGGCACGGTTACCGGAGCAACTGACGACCTCCTGACACCCCGTCGGTATCCCCGACGATGCTCCTCCGCTCTCCGTCCGCGAGTTGCCTCCCTCCCCGTTCGCTGCCCGCCCGCTCACGGTCCTCGCTGACGCGCTCCCTCCGTTCGCTTCTCTCCGCTCGCTTCTCCGCTCGGTCCGCTGACGGTATCCGTCTCCGTCCCCGATACTCTCCCGACTCGCCACGTATCGCGTCGGCCCGAAACGCTGGAAATCCCATTCCAAACCGTTTATACTACCCCGGACGCTATCCCGGCGTATGGCAAAAGAGCAGAAGGAAGTACGAGACCTCCAAGAAGGTAACTACGTGATGATCGACGATGCGGCGTGCGTTATCAACTCCTACAGCACGGCCAAGCCCGGCAAGCACGGAAGTGCGAAGGCCCGCATCGACGCCGAGGGCGTCTTCGACGGCAAGAAGCGAAGTCTCTCCCAACCCGTGGACGCCAAGATTTGGGTCCCCATCGTCGAGCGCAAGCAAGGTCAGGTCGTCTCGGTCGAGAGCGACGACATCGCGCAGGTCATGGACCTCGAAACCTACGAGACCATCACCATCAAGACTCCCGGTGACGTGGACCTCTCGCCCGACGACGAGATCGAGTACCTCCAGATGGAAGAACAGCGGAAGATTCTCGAGTAGATGTTTCCCGGCGCGTCCGCCGACCGCGAGGCGGCGGCCTACGTGGTGGTGGGTGCGCCGCTCGACGTTTCCACGACGTTCCAACCCGGTGCGCGATTCGGTCCCGACCGAATCCGCCAGTTTTCCTGGACGTACGACGACTACGACGCCCGCACCGACCGACACTTCTCGGACCTCGCGGTCCACGACCACGGCGACGTTCGAGCGTGGGACGACGCCGCGGAGTATCTGGAGTATCTGGAGGGCGTCCTGACCGACGTCCGGCGGGACGACGCCGTTCCGCTCCTGCTCGGCGGCGAACACACGGTAACGGTCGCGGGCGTGCGAGCGACCGACCCCGACACCTACGTCTGTCTCGACGCCCACCTCGACCTCCGCGAGGAGTACGACGGCAACCCGCTGAGTCACGCCACCGTGACCCGCCACGCTCTCGACGTCGCGGACGAAGCCGTCGTCCTCGGCGCGAGAACCGGGAGCCAAGCGGAGTACGAGCGCGCCAGCGAGTCGGACGTGACGGTCGTTCCTCCGGAAGACGTGGCCGACTGGACGCCGGAGTTCGGCGACGAGTCGGTCTACCTCAGCGTGGACATCGACGGTGCGGACCCGGGATTCGCACCCGGCACGGGGACGATGGAACCGTTCGGCCTCACCCCCCGCGAGATGCGCGACGTTGTCCGCGACGTCGCCGAGTCCGGCGACGTGACCGGCTTCGACGTGGTGGAGGTCAACGACCGCGACGACGGCCAGTCCGCGGCGCTCGGCGGGAAGTTGCTCCGCGAGTTCGCGTTCTCGGACGCCGACTCCTCGGTTTCGGATGCCGATTCCCCGGCGTCCGACGCCGAGTAGGTCGAACGGCGAACGGATCGGACGGACGACCGAAGCAATATTTCTGTTTCTTTTGCACCCCTTTACGTTTCCTACACAATTGACTACTAGTCTCTCGGGCACACGCTGGCACAGCGTCGTCGGGAGCGAAGCAAGGCTCGGAAGACGCGGGTCGTCTTCCGGTGACCGTTCGACACCGAACCGAGAAGACGAACGGAGATACAGATACAAGCCCCTCGCTCTGCAACTGACGAGATAGAACATGGACCTCACCGAGTTAGTCGAGCGATACGACGAGGAGCTACGTACCAGCGACTTCGCCGACGTGGACGCCAGCGCCAACGGCCTGCAGGTCGGCCCGGACCACTGCGAGGTCGAGACCGTCGCGTTCGCGGTGGACGCCGCCGAGCAGACCGTCGAGGCCGCGGCCGACAGCGGCGCGGACGCGCTCGTGACCCACCACGGTCTCTCGTGGGGTGGCATCGAGCGCGTGTCCGGTCGCCAGTACGACCGCATCGCGCCGCTCGTCGAGAACGACGTGGCGCTGTACGTCTCCCACCTCCCGCTCGACGCCCACCCCGAGTTGGGCAACGCCGCCGGAATCGCCGACCTGCTCGGTCTCGAAGACCGGGAGCCGTTCGGACAGATGGGACCGGAACACGTCGGCCAGCGCGGGCGCGCGCCCGACTCGATTCCGACCGACCGCCTGCGCGAGACCCTCGAAACCGAACTCGACCACTTCGGACAGGGCGTGCGCGTCCTCGACTTCGGCCCGGAGCAGGTCGAAGACGTCGCCATCGTGACCGGAAGCGGCGTCGATTGGCTGGACGAAGCCGTCGAGTCGGGAGCAGATGCCCTGATTACGGGCGAGGGCAAGCAGAAGGTCTACCACGAGGCGCGCGAGGCCGGACTGACCGTCTTCCTCGCGGGTCACTACGCCACAGAGACGTTCGGCGTCCAGTCGCTACAGTCGCTCGCAGAGGACTGGGGGTTAGAGACGACCTACGTCGACGCGCCGACCGGGTTGTGAGTTCGATGCCGACCGCTACGCACGAACTCCGCGACACCTACCACGCCGCGCTCCAGCACGGCCACGTCGATCCCGACGACGAGGACCTCGTGGTGGGCGTCGTTCGACGACCCGTCTACGGCATCGAGAACTATCTCGACCGAAACGTTCCGGCGCTCGCCCCGCCCGACGACTTGCTGAACGAGTTCGAGCGAGTGGTCGAGTCGGCCGACGAGACGACTCACGACGAGGCGTGGGCCGAGGTGGAGTTCGACGAGCGGTACCGCGACCACCTCCGGGACCCCGAACCGCGGCGGGCGATGGACGACCTGCTAGCGGAACTCGAATCGCGGGACGTGTGGCTCGTCTGCTACGAGAACACCGACCAGAAGCGGTGTCACCGAACGATTCTGAAGACCGTACTGGAGGAACGAACCGGCGAGGTCTGAGCCGTGGTACCGAAGAACGGTCGGCCGACTAAGTCCCGGTGAAAAGGATAATATTAAAACCCCTCCGTTCAACTTGAATAACGTGTCCGCCGGGTTTCAACAACCCGAGAAGGTTGCCGGAGCTACGGTCACGCGACGGTTCTCGGCGGAGACGGGCCGCGGCCAACCGGCCCCGACAGCCGACCCTCCGGGTGCGGCTAATTGAACCGCCGCTGGCGTCCGACCACCGCTACGCGGGCCCCCGTGGCAGTTGGCACTACAGTTTTCCGAGGGAAACCGCGGCGTTGAATGTCCTCCCCGAGTAGGGTACGGTATGAGCGACGACTCCTCCGACGAGTCTCACGACCATCACGACGAGGAACACCACAAACCGCACCGCGAGGAGTTCCACCACGACCCCATCGCCCACGCCGAGGTCGGGTCCGGGATGACCGTCGGCGAGTTGGCCGACTCCTACGGCGACGCGGGCATCGGCGCGGCCGACGTTCACCGGGCGGTGGACATCTACGCCGAGATGCTCGGCGACGACGACGTGACCAACTTCTTCGGACTCGCTGGCGCGATGGTACCGACCGGAATGCGGAAAATCGTGGCCGACCTCATCCGGGACGGTCACGTCGACGCGCTGGTGACGACCGGCGCGAACCTGACCCACGACGCCATCGAGGCTATCGGCGGCAAGCACCACCACGGCACCGAAGACCCGGGCGAGGACCGGAGTCTCCGGGACCACGACGAGCAGTTGCGCGACGAGCAGGTGGACCGCATCTACAACGTCTACCTCCCCCAGGAACACTTCGCGCTGTTCGAGAACCACCTGCGCTCGGAGGTCTTCCCCGCAGTCGAGGGCGACGGCGCGGTCAGCATCCAGCGCCTGACGGAAGCGTTGGGCCGAGCGAACAGCGAGGTCAACGAGCGCGAGGGCGTCGAAGAGGGCGCGGGCGTCGCGGCCGCGGCCTACGAGAACGACGTGCCCATCTACTGTCCGGCGATTCAGGACTCCGTCCTCGGGTTGCAGGCGTGGATGTACTCCCAGACCGCCGACTTCACGCTCGACGCGCTGGCCGACATGACGACGATTACCGACCAGGCGTTCGAGGCCGAGAAGTCGGGCGCGATGGTGGTCGGCGGCGGCGTGCCGAAGAACTACGTCCTCCAGACCATGCTGGTCTCGCCGGAGGCCTACGACTACGCGGTCCAGTTGACGATGGACCCGCCACAGACCGGCGGTCTCTCGGGCGCGACGCTGGACGAGGCCCGGTCGTGGGGCAAACTGGAGAAGGCCGCACGGAACGCGTCGGTCTACGCCGACGCGACGATTACGCTCCCTCTCGTGGTCGCGGCGGCCCGCGAGCGAATCGAGACCGAGGAGTGAGCGGTTTTCGTCGCTCGTTCGCTCGGGGCGACGAACTCCGAGTTTGCGCTCGGTAACACGAACACCGACGACCGCCCGGGGACACGAAGCACCGTCCGGGGACTGAAGGGGCTAGATCGGGTCGTCTGGGTCGTGTTCGTCGGCTATCCGCGAGGCCTCGGCCGCGTACTGCTCGCGCTCGTCGGGGTCGTCTACGCTCCCGAGGTTGTCCTCCGACACGTCGAGCGCGGCGGTAGTGTCGCGCTCGTCCGAGAAACTGGTGAGCGCGCGCTCCTTGCGGAAGTAGCGTTTCCCGTCGGTCGTGGCGTACACGAGGATGACGAGGTTCTGCTCGTCGTCGGAGTAGGTGCGCTCGACCAACCAGACTCGGACCTCCTCGTCGGCGTCGTCGTCCGCGTCGACGTCTGTCGCCATGACTGACCGGACGACCGACGCGTGCTTAGTCGTTCGGGAAACCCTCATGAGGGAGGCGTTCGTCGGGGCCGCCAAGGAGACTCCAGCGTGTCCGACTCCCACCGTCTCTCGCCCGACGACGGCCCCGAGAAATCGCCGACGGTCCGGGCGCTGGCCCACGCCGAGACCCACGAGGAGTTGATTCTGGGGTCGCGGGCGTACTGTCGGGAGGCGGCCCGCAGGTACGACTTCGACGTGGAGTTCACGCTGGTCGAGTGGGACGTCTCGACTCGCGCGAAGCGCCGGGCCGCCGCGGTCAAGCGCCCGAAGATTCCTGACGCCGAGGTCGGCGACCCGGTGGACTGGCGGGCCGCGGCCGAGCGCGTGGGGACCACGCCGTCGGACCTCCGGACCTGCACGCTCTCGCTGACGTGGGCCGCCTTCGACTCGTTCGACGTGGGCGAGTGGACGACGACGCTCCGTCACGAACTGATTCACGTCGAGCAGTTCCAGCGCTACGGCACGACAGACCACGGCCCGGCGTTCCGAGAGCGCGCCGAGACGGTGGACGCGACGGTTCGATGTCCGCCGTTCGCCGACCCGAAGTACGTCCTGACCTGTGCCGACTGCGGTGCGGTGGTCGGACGGCGCTACCGCGACTGTAAACTGGTCCGGAAGCACGACCAGTATCGGTCGTCGTGCTGTGGCGCGTCGGTGGCGTGTTCGGGACCGGACGGCGAGTGACAAATGTATTTATGTCTTAAAGACGTATTCTTATTTCTTTAGGTATCTCGAAGATTGTTCTAACTACTCCGGCGCGTGCTGTCGCGGCGCTCACGAGCGCCGCGCCAAGGCGCGCGAGGGCCGAGGACCGCAGCGTAGCGAGGACCGCAGGCGGTTGGGGAGGCGTGAGGTCCGCGGTCGCGGTTGCGGTGCTGTGCAGTGCGGGGCCGTGCGGGAGACTCCTCGGTTCAAGAAGTAGCTAGCTTCTCGCTACCTTCGAACCAGTGTCACAAGCCAATAGCTACAGAAGTAGCTTCTCCCTCTCCGTCACGACTCCCCGTCAGTAGTCCGCCCTGAGCCGCCGCCAGTCCAGTCGCAGGTAGTGATACAGCGTCCCCGTCAGTCCCGACTGCGCGACTCGCCGTCCGGAGGTCTTCGCCAGCACGTCCGGATGGTAGTCCGTCGCCCACTCCCGGCCCAACTCCCGACTGAACGCGGTGTCCTCGTTCGGGACGTTCGGAAAGCCGCCCGCCGCGAAGTAGGCGTCCCGGCGGACGAAGCAGTTGAACCCCGGCAGGACCGGCCGGTCGAGTCGCGGGAACGCGTGGTTGATGGTCGCTTCTACCAGTTTGGCCCGAATCGGGCCGACCATCCGACACCGCGAGGACGCCGCGGCGAGGTCCTCTCGGCGCGCGAACTCCAGCATCGAATCGAGGTACTCCGGCCGGAGTACGGTGTCGGCGTCCACGAACGCCAGCCAGTCGCCGTCGGTCCGCTCCGCGCCGCGATGGCGTGCATCGCCGATGTTCGGCACGAAGTCGTCGCCGCCGTCGGCGGCGGGCCGGGGTTGGTGGACCACTGCGGCGTCGTAGCGCCGGGCGACTGCGGGAGTGGCGTCGTCGCTGTCGCCGTCCACGACCACTACCTCGTAGTCGCGGGCGGTGCGCTGGTCGCGGATGCTCTCCAACGTCGCGGGGAGCGAGGCCTGCTCGTCTTTCGCGGGCACGACGAAACTGACCGCAGGGTCTGGCATGATTGTCGAGAGGCAGACGTTTTACCGAGTCGTGGTGTTCGCCGGGAAGGAGTAAGGGTCTTTTCACCGGAGCCGATAGGTCGAGGTGGCCGATGACGAGGCACGCGCTCCGAACTGGTCTCGGCAACCAGTCGTGACGAGCCCTATGAGTGCCGAGGCCCCATCTTTGGTACCAAAGACCATCGGGTGCGCCCCCGACCTCGTATCTAGTAAAACTAACTGTTCTGGAACAGTGCGATCTCGTGACTTCCATCGAACTCCTGCTCGCGTGGGTGCTCGTCGCTGGACGCCTAGCAATTACACGGGATTACGTGGACAGAGTACAAGCCCAATGCAGTCTGGCTCTCGAAGCGTGTCCGCCGCAGCAACAAGCCATCCCGGGAATTCGAAGACTACGCTCTGGAATTCCTCCACGACTGGCTCTACTCAAATCCCGATTCACTCGTCGATAATGGATGACTCGAGAACAGGAGCTGAACCGCCGCAACAATACTATGACGTCGCGGGTTTCCCGGGGCGCGCCCGTGGTCGCCGTCACGGACGGTCAAACTGATGTGAGTCAGTTCACCGACCACGTCCTTGATACCCCCGCGACCCTCCCCTGACGCACGCCAATCCTCGTTTCCTTCAATACTGAATCTAGATTCAGTATAGTAAAAATATAAGTGGGTGATGTGGCTAGTAGAGTCCGACATGGAGGATGAATCTGGAGACCAAGTGAACTCGGTCAGCCGTACGTTTGATATTATCGAGGCACTGAAGAAGTTGAACGGTGCTGGCGTTTCCCAAGTCGCTGAACATGCGGGGATTCCGACGAGCACCGCCTACAACTATTTAAATACGCTTCAAGCCCGGGAGTACGTCGTGAAAGAGGGTTCGGAATACCATCTCGCGAACCGTTTTATTCATTTGGGAGATTTCGCAAAGAACCGTTTGCAGCTCGTCAACGTCGTCAAACGGGAAATCGAACCCCTCCTTGAGGAGACCGGTGGGACTGTGAACGTCGTTGTTGAGGAGTTCGGCCTTGGTATCTACGCCTATAGTCGTACGGCGGCTACCGGTCTCCAAAACTTTGCACACGTCCGAAAGCGAGAGCATTTGCACAGCACCGCTGCTGGTAAGTCGATACTTGCAAATCTGCCCGACGGGCGCGTCACGGAGATCCTTGAGACGAGAGGCGTCCCTCAGAAGACGTCGAGCACAATCGTGGACGAGGAGGAACTCTATGAGGAACTAGCGAGGATCGAAGAACGCGGATACGCGCTCAATGATGAGGAGAATACGCCGGGTATCCGGGCTGTCGGCGCACCTATTAGGACCGGCGAAGAGACGTGTGCAGCGGTGAGTGTCGCTGGTCCCCTCAACCGGTTCACGGACGAAATGTTCTACGAGGAATTGCCGGGTCTCGTCCGGAATACGTCCAAGTCTGTCGAGGTTGACATAATGAGCTAATCTGAATCCGCATCCAGATATGCGAAAAGCTGTTTCAGCACTTCTACCCTCTGTTTTCGGCGTTTAAGCGGGTTGTTATACCGCCAGCTTTATTAATGAAATAGCTGGACATGTGTTAGCATGGGATTCGGTGACTATGCTGCAAAACGGCTACTGTTAGCAATCCCCGTGTTACTGGGAGTTTCAGTAGGCGTATTCCTCCTTATCAAGCTCTCGCCGGGGGATGTCGTATCCGCAATACTGCCGCCACAACAACGCACCCCCGAGAACATCCAGCGACTCCAGGATCGACTTGGATTAGGACAGCCGTTGTACATCCAGTACTTCGAGTGGCTGAAACATGCACTCCAAGGCGACCTCGGACAGTCGTATGCGCTTAACAATCAGGTGACGGAACTGATCCTTGATCGCGTCTGGCCCACAGCGCAACTGGCCATCGTCTCTCTGCTCATCGCTATGCTGATCGCCGTTCCTGCTGGCCTTCTTAGCGCCGTCTACAAGGATACGTGGATTGATCACGGGAGCCGGATCTTCGCATTTCTTGGTATCAGTATCCCCCCGTTCTGGCTGGGAATCATGCTCATCATGGTGTTCGTTCTCTTCTGGAAGGGATGGTTTGGCGCACCATTACTCCCAATCAGTGGCTACGTAGCGCCAACCGAGCAGCCGGTGCAATGGGCGAAGAGCATTATCGCTCCCGGGATCACGCTCGGCGTAGGGTACGCTGCGCTCACTGCGCGGATGACCCGTTCTGCCATGGTCGAAGTGATGAACGAGGACTACGTGCAGACCGCTCGGTCGAAGGGCGTGAAAGAAAGCGTGGTAATGCTTGTGCACACCTTTCGGAACGCTCTCATTCCGGTCGTCACCGTGCTCGGACTCCAAATCGGGTTCCTGTTCAATGGCTCTATTGTCGTTGAACAGATCTTCAAGTGGCCAGGTATCGGACGTCTTCTCTATAACGCTGTGTTAAACCGTGATTTGCCATTAATCCAAGGAATCATCCTATTCGTAGCCATGGTGTTCGTGCTCGCAAACCTCTTTGTGGATTTACTCTACGCGTATCTGGATCCGCGAATCAAATACGAGGGATAACAATGGCAGCTGAATCACAGACATTGGCTCGTGACGACATCGCAGATCGACTAGCGTGGCTGGAGAATCTGTACGGGCGATTAGACCTAGCCGCACAGATCTCCCTTTGGGCTATCATCAGTCTCATACTCATCGCCGGTGCGGCCCCCATTATCACGCCGTACAGTCCATCGGCACAAGATTACGACGCCTCACTGGCCGGGCCGTCGATCGACCATCCGTTCGGGACGGACCTCACTGGCCGTGACGTCTTCACTCGACTCGTCTTTGGTGCACGTGCGTCACTCCTCGTCGGTCTCGTTGCTGTCGGGTTGGCTATCGCTGCGGGAGTGCCGCTTGGAAGTATCGCCGGCTACACCGACCGATCTTGGCTTGACGAGTCGATCATGCGGCTGATGGACATGATTATATCGGTACCGGCATTGGTTCTTGGACTGGCACTTGTCGGAACACTCGGGGCGAGTCTGGAGAACGTAATCCTCGTTATCGGCATTG
Source organism: Halorussus salinisoli (assembly GCA_005239435.1). GTDB lineage: Archaea > Halobacteriota > Halobacteria > Halobacteriales > Haladaptataceae > Halorussus > Halorussus salinisoli. Next base: position 1,126,376 of record SZNP01000001.1, read on the forward strand.
TCTACGCCCCTCAGTACGCTCGGGTAATCCGGGGGCAAGTGCTGAAGGTGAAAGAAGAGGAGTACGTAGAAGCAGCGAAGAACACCGGCCTCGGCCATATGACAATCCTCAGAAAGCACATCCTGCCGAACGCATTCGCGCCCGTACTGGTACAGGCCACGTACCACATCGCGACCGCGATCATTATCGAGGCATCACTGTCGTTCCTTGGCCTCGGTGTTCAGCCACCGACTCCAACATGGGGACGAATGATCGCGAACGGTCGTGGCTACCTCCCGGACGCTTGGTGGATTTCAACCTTCCCTGGTCTCGCCATTATGATCACCGTCCTCGCATTCAACCTACTGGGAGACGGCCTCCGCGATGAGTTCGATCCGCGGTCTGTCACGGAGGAGGGTAACGCATGAACGAACACGCAGACGCCACGTCAGTCAGTAACGACGCATCGAACGAACCCACTGATGAAACGGAATGGGAGTTGATTCGCCAACACGAAGAACCACTGCTTTCGGTGGAGAATCTCCACGTCAGATTTGACACCGAGGAAGGGGCTGTGCAGGCAGTTGACGGCGTGTCACTTGAGATTCAGGCGGGCGAAATAGTCGGCCTCGTTGGCGAAAGTGGATGTGGTAAAAGCGTAACCAGCCTCTCACTCATGGATCTCGTTGAGTCACCCGGAACCATCCAAGAAGGGTCGATCCAGTTCAAGGGTGACGAACTCTTGGAGATGTCTGACGAGGAGATTCGGTCCGTCAGAGGTGACGAGATATCGATGGTCTTCCAGGAGCCGTCCTCCGCGCTTAATCCCGTGTTCGATGTCGGGTGGCAAGTCGGTGAACCGCTCCGCGTCCATCGAGGGCTCAGCGAGAGTGCCTCCCGGCAACGGGCAGTCGAACTAATGACCCGTGTTGGGATACCGAGTCCCGAAGAGCGGGTCGACGATTATCCCCACCAGTTCTCCGGTGGGATGAAACAGCGCGCGATGATTTCGATGGCGCTCGCGAACGAACCCGATCTCCTCATTGCGGACGAGCCGACGACAGCGCTGGACGTGACCATTGAGGCGCAAATCCTCGATCTGATCGAGGAACTCAACGAGGAGATCGGAATGGCGGTGCTTCTCATCACGCACGATCTTGGCGTCGTCGCGGAGATTTGTGACCGCGTCGCGGTGATGTACGCAGGTCGGATCGTCGAGTATGGCGACGTTGAGGATATCTTCCTGGATCCCCGCCATCCGTACACGAAGGGACTCGTAAGCTGTGTCCCTGACCCGACGACGAGTGAGAAGGACCTCAAGCCAATCGAGGGACAGGTTCCAGACCTTGCGAACACACCGGATGGCTGTAATTTCGCGCCACGGTGTCCGTATGCCACCAAGGAGTGTACGGTCGATGATCCACGGCTTCGCGATGTCGCAGATGACCATTTCAGCGCCTGTCTCTGGGAGGATCCACAATGAGTAGCGACACATCTACGGACGTCGAACAACCGGCTATAGAACTCACCGGATTGGAGAAGTATTTCACGGAGAACGACACGGCCCTGAACCGATTGCTCCCAACCCGTAAAGTGAAGCAAGTGAGGGCTGTCGATGGAGTCGATTTGACGGTACCGGAAGGGGAAACAGTCGGACTCGTCGGTGAAAGTGGCTGTGGCAAGAGCACGCTCGCTCGGACGTTGCTCCGACTCCTCGAACCGACTGGCGGGTCTGTTCACATTGAGGACGAGGAGGTGACCGACCTCTCCACCCAAGAGCTCAAGGAACTTCGCGGCACGGCCCAGATGATATTTCAGGATCCATTCTCCTCGCTCAATCCCCGGTACACGGTGAAAGAGACACTTGTCGAACCCATGAAAGTCCATGGTATCGGCGAATCTGCCGCAGACCGTGACAAACGCGCCCGGCAACTCCTTGATCGCGTTGGTCTAGGAGACGAACACCTAGAGCGGTACCCGCACGAATTCTCGGGCGGGCAGCGTCAGCGAGTGGCGATTGCGCGTGCGCTCTCCGTGGAACCGGATGTCATTGTGGCGGATGAACCGGTATCGGCACTTGACGTCAGCGTGCAGGCTCAAATCCTCAACCTCCTCAAAGAACTCAAAGAGGAGATGGACCTAACGATGCTGTTCATCTCTCACGACCTCTCCGTTGTCCGTCAAATATGCGATCGGGTCGCTGTCATGTACTTGGGGAAGATTGTCGAGGAAGCGCCAACCGATCGACTGTACGAGAACCCACAGCATCCCTACACGGAGGTGCTTGTTTCTAGCATCCCGACACCGGACCCGACAGTTGAGCGTAACCGGATGCGCCTCGAAGGGAGTGTTCCGACGCCCATCGACCCACCGAGTGGATGTCGGTTTCACCCTCGGTGTCCGAAAGTGATTCCTCCAGATCGGTGGTCCGGAGGACAATCCGCTTGGCGGCGAGTCCTGCAATTGAAACATCGGGTTTCGAACGGTGAAGTCGCTCCGGACGCGATGCGCGAGCAACTTCAGGAGGAGACCGACGGTTCCGTGTCCGACGACGATGTCGTTGAGGAACTCTACAAAGAGCACATTCTCGCGCCTGAGGTGGCTCAAGCCGAGGATGTCAGCCTCCCCCCGGAACACGACGAGGAGGTTCGCACCGCGCTCGAACGTGTTGTGAACGGGAACCGGTCCGAAGCTATCGAATTCCTCGATGAGCGGTTCCCGACGGTCTGTGAGCGTGAATCTCCCGAGCGAGTCGGAGTCGCTGCAGACCACCACGCAGTTTGCCATCTCAACGAGTCAGGCCAGTCGTGTCATGGGTTGGCCAGTTCGGAAACTGCAATGAGGGGGCGTGATTCATGAGTACAGCCTCACCAGAAGTCGCCCGTTCGCTCATACTTAACGGATTGCGAGATGTGGTATATGATACAGATTTAACGGTGGAGAGTGATTCACGTCGTGAGCTTGAGTCGGCGTTCTATGAGGGGACGGAATCTGTCGACCGGGGCAATTTCGTGACTGCCCTGTCTGAGCTCGAAGAGGCTGCTCCTGAGGATACACTCGACCAGGACACCCATCGGACACTTCAAGAGGTGGTCGACGACGTACTTGCCCAACTTCAGGATTCTAACACCCACCTATCAGTTACACACGAAACCGGGGTTGAGCTCCCAGAACAGGACGTAGCTCTTTACAACTTTGCACACTCACGGGACTACGAGTCGGTGGCCTCCCTTGCATTCTCCGATTCGGTTGCGGACGAGGTTCATCACGGTGCTGAGCACGCAACTAACAATGCGTTTGAGCGTGCAACGGACGCGTTTGAGCGTGCGGTGGATATGAGCGAAACCACTGAAGAGGTGGTTGCGACTCGAGTACTTGCTGCGTGGGCAGCGCATTGGTCAGGGGACGACGAACGGGCTCTCGATTATGCCGAAGAGGCGAAGCACTTCAAGATGTCCTCCTGGTCGATAGAGATGGTTCGATCTGCTGCCAGCGATGCGTCGAGTGATGCATTCCGCCGTGGTAGCCTCGAGATCGCTGCGTACCTCCGGGCTCGTGTCTCGATTCCAGAGAATGCAAATCTCAGGGTCCGTGTGGGCCGTGGGGAAATCAATTCTACAGAGTGGGGCACCTGGTCGAGGGAATTCGAATGTCTTCCGGTGAAACCTCTCGATTCCCACGTACGTGTCCAGTTCGAGCTTACCGGGCCAGTGCAGTTTCTCCCAGTTCTCCACACATATTACTGCGCGTTGGGGACTATAGAGCCGAGGAGTGCAGTTCCTCGGACGACGGATACGATACTCTTTGACGGGCCAGTGACTGCGGATGCGAGCGAATTGTTGGAGCTTGACTTACCCGACAGCTAAGGATTCGGTTTTTGTCCAGTATATCTTTTTCCCCTAATAATTTCAATTGAAATTACGTGAAAATCATAGGAAGTGTTAAGTGTGTTGTGTCCGTTGGCGAGTGTGTATGGCAAGCAATCGCAACAATCGCCGGCGCTTCTTGCGCATGGCTGGTGGCACTGCGGTGGCCGGTGCAGGATCAATGCTAGCTGGTTGCTCCAGTAGCGGCGGAAATACGAATCAAACAACAACTACTGACGAGGGACCGAAGACCGCGAACAACGTTGAAACCACAACAGCAGACGCCGAAATTCAAACTGGTGGTGATCTTGTCGTCGCGATGCAGTCCGATTTCGAGACGATCCATCCTCACAAGATTCCCGGGACAACTGGCACAACAATAGTCGAAAACCTCGGAAATGCACTTGTCAAAGCAACCCCCGAGGGTGAAGTCGTGCCTGATCTCGCCCGTGAAATGCCGGAAATTTCGGACGACGGACTGACCTACACCTTCAAAATCCATGAAGGGGTCAAATTCCACCCGCCCTACGACCGAGAAGTCACCGCAAAAGACGTCGTAGAGAATTGGCGTGCCATCCTCGACCCTGAATACGGAGCGTACGGCCGGAGTACCTATAAGGGGATCCTGACTGGAGAGAACACCTCTCCCCAAGAAGCTATCAAACAGACCGGAAAACACGAGATTACGTTCAATTTGACGGAACCCTTCGCACCGTTTCTCATCAAACAAGCGAAGATGTCGGCATTCGGTTGGTTCAACATTGTGCCGATGGAGGCAGTCGAGGAACACGGCGACAATTTCGGAACTCCCGACACTGGCGTCTGGTCGACTGGACCGTTCATGTACCAGCCTGAGGAGTCGACTGCGGGGTCAAAGTACGTCTTGAAGAAAAACCCGAACTACTTCAAGGAAGGCGAAGGTGGACAACTCCCGTATCTCGATACTCTTACTTTCCAGATCTCCCCGGAGAGTACAACGCGGACGTCGTCACTGAAGGCCGGTGAAATAGAAATTGACGAGTCCACCGCCGCGACAGACATTCAGGACCTTAAGAAAGCGGACGGTGTCAACGTCGTCTCAATGCCGAGTTCGGCGAAGACAAGTCAGTGGGTGAACCGTCGGAACTACGAACCCTTAACGAAGACGAAGGTCCGGAAGGCGCTCATGTATGCTGCTAACCGGAGAGCAATCGTGGAGACTAAGTTCCGTGGCTACGCCACAAAGGCGCACAGTCCACTCCCACCGTGGCACTGGGCCTACGACAAGGACGCCTGTGTTACGTACGACCATGATGTTGAAAACGCCAAACAACTCCTCGAAGACGCTGGTGAAGGTACCTTCTCGTTCAAGTGTGAACCTACAAATCAGCCGAAATTCGTAGACGTCGCGAAGATTCTTCAGCAGAATTATAAACAGGTTGGTGTCGACATGAGCATCAAGCCCGCTTCGAAAGGGACGACGTGGTCTCCTCTCGTTGGCGGCTGGGAAGACGAATCGGTTCCACCCGAGAGTTGGCACTCAATGATCGAGAACTACACGTGGGGGTTCTCGGCCGACGACTTCACTTACGCGACGTTCCACTCCAACCAGCCGTTCAACTACACCTACTACTCGAACGACGAGGCGGACAAGTACATGGAGAAGGCGCGAAAGACACGCGACCGCAAGGAGCGTAAGGAACACTACGCGAAGGTTCAGGAACTCATCACAGACGATATGCCAAAACTGTTTCAAGTCTGGAACAATGTGAGTCACGGCTTCCGCGACCGAGTTCACAACTTCGACGTCTACCCGACTGCCTACATGCTCTTCGAGGACGTTTGGGTGGATCCCGAATGATAATCGAGTTCGCACCGACAGCTGATCGCTTGTCAACTACCCTCCTATAGTCCAGACAATGAGTGATACTACGAACCTGAGTGACGTGCGTCGGCATACGAATCTCCGTATCCCAGTCCATGGCGATACTGTAGCAGCCACACGGTACCAACCAGTCGAGGAGACAGAGCCATCTCCTGCACTCCTGATGTACGTCCCGTACCATCAGGACGACGGAATCACATACGGCGCGTACGACCCCTTGAATCGGTATCTTGCTAAACACGGGTACGAGGTCGTCGTCGCGGATATGGCGGGGACTGGAGCCTCCACGGGATTCATCGGCGAACCGTTTACCCGTCGTGAAGGCACGGAACCCGCTGAAATCGTCCAATGGCTTGCCGACCAGCCATGGACGACAGGTCGTATCGGTATGTTCGGAAAATCCTACGGCGGCATCACTGCACTCGATGCCGCTGGCCAACAACCCGATGCTCTTGAAGCGATTGTTCCCATTCATACCCCGTATCAGGGGTTCCGGAACGCCTACACCTACGGTGGGCTCTTCGAGTTCTTGACCATCGGGATGGATTGGTTGACCTTGATGCAGGCGCTTGATGCTAAACCGTCGAGTCGGCTAGACGACGAAGGGCAGTGGAAAGACTCTTGGCTGGGGCGCCTCGAACGGATGTCCGACCGGGAACCCTGGTTGTTCCAATTTATGGAGAACAATCCGGAGGAGTCCTACTGGGAAGACAAGAATATCCCCGTGGATAACATCGAGACGCCAACACTTGCAGTCGGTGGATGGCGCGATCCATATACGGAAGATACGCTCCAATATTTTGAGGCGATAGATGCACCTAAACGCCTCCTTCTCGGCCCGTGGCGACACCAGATGCCACACCGCGGACGTGAGAGCGCTATCGACTTCCGAAAACAAGTCGTTGAGTGGTTCGACCACTTCTTAAAGGACAAAGACAACGGCGTCCTTGCCAGCCCGGAAATTCAAGTGTGGACCGAACTCGACGGTGGCGGCACGAACGCAGGTCAGTGGCGTGGTTTCTCTCAGTGGCCGACCGTCGATGATTCGTTGTCCGAGACCGTTGCATTTGCTGTCACGCCAGATGGTCTAGAATCCCCAGATACTTATCATGGGGACGAAGTGAACACCACCTACGAATTCGACCCGACGGTCGGTATTTCCTCAGCAGACCCGTACGGTGTCACGTTCGAGCCACCCGCTACGAACGACGACGATGCTCGCACGTTAACCTTCGAAACCGACCGGCTTGACAACCCAGTCGAACTTACCGGAACAGGTGAGGTCACGGTTCGCGTCCAGTCCACCGTCGCTGACCCGACTGTAGTGGTCCGCGTCGTCGATGTTGATCCAGACGGACAGGGAACGCTCGTCACAACCGGCGCTGTCAGAGGGCGGTATCGTGATGGGCTTGATTCACCCGCGGACATGGAACCGGGGAAGGAGCACGAGTTGACGATCCCACTCGAGCCGAAATCTCACATCTTCGAGGAGGGACATCAGATACGTGTGGCTATTGGGTCGTCATTCTTCCCGGTATGGCTTCCGACGCCTGAACGGGGGTCATTCACTCTCCGGTCAGATCCTGAAAACCCGACCGTCGTTCGGTTCCCTGGAAGGGCCCGAAAAGATGTTACCTTTGATGATCCGATCGAGATGGACCAACCTGACGATGTCCTTCCGACAAGTCCGACGCGAGCCGCTGGAGAGTCGTCATGGGAGACCAGTAGAGAGCGCGTTGAGGGAGAGGCTCGCGCGACGAAAGCCCACGATATTCAGGTCTCCCTTCCCCACGGAGCACTCTCTAGGGAGTCAACACACGAGGCCTCGGTCAAGGTGGACGACCCCGCCAGTGCGTCGGCACGTAACGAGATGCGGATTGAGTTCACCAATGACCTGGGCGACTTCGAGGTGGTCGCCAGTAATTACATCTCTCATTCGCTATGTCGGCTGAACACGACTGTCAAACTGGATGGTGAAACGGTGTACGAGGAGTCTTGGACAAAATAAGACGGGGTTGGACCATCCTTTCGACCGAAGTGAGAGCCGACGTATCGACAAACATTCGCCAACGTATTCAGGACCAGTAAATGACGTCTACGTACACGCCGATCCTCTTCGCGACAGTCGCGATGACGTGCTATGCTGTCTGGGCACTCTCCGCCAAAATCGCTACGCGGACACTCTCAGCAGAGATAGCCGCAACGACTACGTACTTCTCTGCTGGCGTTCTCGCGCTAGGATATGCTATGGCCAACGGTAGAACGTTGATGCCGCCGGAAAGAGGGTTCGGGGCCGCTCTTCTGGCTGGACTTTTCCTTGGAGCTGGAACGATCGGTTACTACATGGCGCTCCGCGTTGGAACAGTCAGCGTAGTGACGGCTATTAGCGGCCTCTACATAGTCCTAACAACAGTGCTCGCCGTCATCTTCCTGAATGAATCGCTCGAGTGGTACAACCTCCTTGGCGTGGGATTTGCCACAGTAGCGATTGTCTTACTCTCCTATTGATGATATCAGAATATTATGATTAGAATTGTAAATATATATTCTTATTACTTATATTTTATCTATGAGTGCCGAGGCCGGAAATCCACGACCGGATTTTCTGGGAGTTCAGTTCAGAACGCCACGCAGAGTACCACGGCGACACCGAAAGCGGGCGAGAACCGACGGGTTGGCGCGTCAGGCCAGTAGTGAACGGTTGACTGCCCAGACAGAGAGTCGAAATGATGGTTGGGATTTGTATAGAATATCAATCGTATTTCTTCGTGGGAACGAGGTGAACAGCCATGCCTTTGCCACAACGACCGGCCAGTTCGTGGACCCAAGGTCTCGATTTCCCGAGCCGACTGTTCGAGACCGGAAGCAACGATTACGAACTGTACGAAGAAGACGGCGAGTTCGTTCTGAACGGCGAAATGCCGGGTTTCGACCCCGAAGATATCAGCGTCACGTGGGACGACGGCGTGATGAACATCGCGGCCGAGAGAGACGACGAAACCCGGGGCCGACGGCAAACGTACCACCGTCGGTTCCGCTTCCCGAAGGACATCGACGACGCCGCCATCACCGCCGAGTACACGAACGGCGTCGTCGAAGTCCGCCTCCCGGCGCTCGAGGCGACGACGCGCGGTAAGACCACTCCCGTCGAAGGCTAAGGCGTCGTCGTGGCGACCGAGTCGGTCCTGATCGTCGTCGATTCCTCCGTTCGTCCCCGTTTTTTCGCGGTAGTTGCGGTGGTCGCTAGATAGACCCCCACCGACTGCGATTTTCTTGTCTTCCCCGTCGTCTTCGAGTACAGCGGAATCGATTCGAGGTGTGCACGGCGACGACGGACGAGCGCGACCGCGAGAACTTCCCCCGGTACCGGCGGGTCGCCGAACCGCTCGCGGACCGCCTGATACCCCGAGCGCCGGACCGCGTCGCGGCCGTCGCCCGAAGAACGAACCGCTTTTCCCACCATTGCGCCCAACACACTCCATGGACCGACTGCGAGAGTCCCTGCACGACGCGCCGATTATCGACAAGGACGGCTATCAGTACCTCGTACACCCCATCAGCAACGGGGTTCCGATGCTCGAACCCGAACTCCTCCGCGAAGTCGTCGTCGGCGTCACCCAGGCCGCGGACCTCGACGTTGACAAAATCGTCGCGCCCGAGGCGATGGGCATCCACATCGCCACCGCGCTCTCGCTCCAGACCGACGTTCCGCTGGTGGTCATCCGCAAGCGCGAGTACGGACTCGACGGCGAGGTGGCGCTCCACCAGACTACCGGCTACTCCGAGTCGGAGATGTACATCAACGACGTCGAGGAGGGCGACCGCGTCCTCATCGTGGACGACCTTCTCTCGACCGGCGGGACGCTGGCCTCCATCTGCGACGCGATGGGCGAAATCGGCGCGGAGATAGCCGACATCGTGGTCGTCATCCGGAAGGTCGGCGAGACGGCGCTGGACGACACGGAGTACGAGGCGACGAGTTTGGTGGACATCTCGGTCGAGGATTACGAAGTGACGATTCACTAGCGCTCGTCGGGTTCGGTTGTTCGCTCTCCACCGTTCTCGGCTGTCGATTCGACAGCGAACGATACAGCGCGTGAGTCGTACGGAACAGTACGTAGGACACCGACGACGTAAACTGGAAACCGGTAGCTACTGTGGCTTCCGACGCTTTCGATTCGCACCTCGCGTTGGGCATCCCGAGAGTCCCGCCCGCTAACGGTTTTCGGAGTCGAGTCACAGCAATCACGACGAAAACTGTGTAGAAAGCCCCGCTTATACGTAGCTGGAGGGCGACACCTTCGCGCTTTACCACACCTCACGGCACCGGCGCGGATAGAGGTCGCTCAGGCGGCTACATAGCACGCGAGCGGACGGTCCCTTTCTGCCCCCGGTAGTCTGTGTCACCGCGTGCGCTCCGGTAGTTTGCGTCACCGAGCGCACGCTGGCGTGGTAATGGTTCGGCGGGCGCGACCCCACACGTAACAATATATATCTATTCGATAGATGTAGAAAAGCGTCTAAAATACTGTTATATATTGCTTTGACCTCCTTCTGCGGAGGAACGCGCGAACGGGGACTCCTTTCCCGTTCAACCCCACAGGTCGTGCCGCACGTCTCCCTACCAGTGCGACTCTATTACACAAACTTGTATATTATGCCATCAGTGACGGCGTATATACACTCGAACGCGAAACTATTATTGAAGGGGACCCACACGTCCGGGGTATAGAATGACGACCGAAACGGACGGGGAGATCGAACTCGAATACGAACTCGACGACAAGCCACCGTGGTTGAAGTCCCTCCTGCTGGGGGTCCAGCACGTCGCGGTGATGATAGTTCCGGCGACGGCGGTGGCGTACATCGTGGCTGGCGCGGTCGGCCTCAGTGCGGCCGACACGGCCTACGTCGTCCAGATGGTCCTGCTGTTCTCGGGGCTGGCGACGGTCGTGCAGGCGTACACCGTCGGTCCGGTCGGCGCGAAACTTCCCATCGTGATGGGGACGAGTTTCACGTTCGTCGGCGCGGCGACGACCATCGGCGCGAACGCCGGACTCGCGGCCGTCTTCGGCGCGATACTCGTCGCCGGGTTCGTGGTCGAGGGACTCATCGGCTGGCAGTTCGAGCGCATCGAGCCCTTCTTCCCGCCGCTGGTCACCGGACTGGTCGTCGTCATCATCGGTCTCTACCTGATTCCCGTCGCCATCGACTACTCGGCGGGCGGGGTCGGCGTGGACGACTACGGCGCGCTACACAACGTCGGACTCGCCGCGCTCGTCCTGTTCGTCGCGGTGGTCCTCAATCTCTTCTCGTCGGGCATCACGAGGCTCCTGAGTACGCTCGTCGGCATCACCGTCGGCTACGTGGCCGCCGTCGCGTTCGGTCTCGTGGACTTCCGACCGGTGGCCGACGCCTCGTGGCTGGCGGTTCCGCGACCCGGCGCGTTCGGCGTCGCGTTCGAACCGGTTCCCATCGTCACGTTCGCGTTCCTGTTCCTGGTGTCCGCGATGGAGACCGTCGGCGACATGTCGTCCATCACGGCCGCGGAGGGTCGAAATCCGACCGACGAGGAGTTCCGCGGCGGTCTGTTCACCGACGGCCTGCTGAGTTCGGTCGGCGCGGCGTTCGGAGCCTTCCCAGTCACCTCGTTCTCGCAGAACGCGGGCATCGTCAACTTCACGGGCGTGCTGAGTCGCCACGTCGTGGGCGTCGCTGGCGTCATCTTGGCGCTACTGGGCTTCAGCCCCAAGGTCGGTGCCGCGGTCGCCACCATCCCGAGCGCGGTCTTCGGCGGGGCCGTCCTGCTGATGGCCGGGATGGTCGCCGCGAGCGGGATGCGCCTCATCTTCCTGCACACCGACCTCGACCGCCGGAACATGGTCATCGTCGCGGTCTCGCTGGGTCTGGGTCTCGGCATCGCCACTCGCCCCGAGGCGCTTCAGGGGCTCCCGGACGCCGCCCGAACCTTCTTCGGCGAACCGGTCATCTTGACCGCGCTGACCGCGCTGGTCCTCAACACGCTCACGCCGGGCGAGCAGAGTCCCCTGTTCGACGCCTCGCCCGACGGGACGCGCGCCGACTCTCGGGACCTCGCGGCCTCCAGCGAGGACTGAGAGCCGCGTGTCTCCGACTCCGCCTCGCTACTGAATCGCGTCCGTATCGACCAGTCGCTTTCCGTGATGCTCCCGGAAGTGACGGACTCGGAGTTTCCACGCGTTGTTCTCGTCGGGAGACGGCAGTTCCATCCGACAGAGCGAGCAGACGTGGGTTCCGTCCTGCCGGACGGTCACCAGCGACTCGTCGTGAATCATCTCGTAGTGGTGGAACAGCGACCGAACCCGCACGTCACGACTGCACTGTGCGCACGGATACATTCGGTCGCGGAAGGGCGTCCGACTCATATCTACTCGTTCGGGCCGAACGAGTAGGAACGTTGCGCCCGATTCCGACGACGACTCGGTAGCGATAGTCCGGTAGCGACAGTTGCGTGTCGGCCCAACTTCCTACCGGACGAGGGTCCGGAGGAACGATGCGACCCGGTAGAGGAGCGTGTCGTCCTCGTAGTGTCGCCAACCGCGGAATCCTCCCGAGAGGGTCGCCGCGTCGTAGCCCTCCTCGCGCAGGCGACTCGTTGCTTTCCTGGCGACGACGCCGGCCTTGCAGACGGTCACCACGTCCGCGTCTTCCGGAATCTCGTCCAGATGGTCGTCGAGCGCGGTCGAGTCGCCCTGCCGCAGGTCGCCGTAGACCGGTGCGTTGTAGCTCCCCTCGATGTGACGACGGTGGTAGTTTTCCCGGGGCCGAACGTCGAGAACGAACACGTCGTCGTCCGAGAGTCGCTCGCCGAGTTCCGAGGGACCGATGTTGTTCACGTCGCCCACTACTCCACCAGTCCACTTAGCACCCTCGTTGCCACGCTCGCTCGACGGGGGTTCCGGTCGAGGGCCTACACGTCGTAGAGCGCCGCCGCGACCAGCGCGACGGTGCCGACGAGTGCGAACCCCACGAGGGCGTAGTACATCGTCGGGTCGGGCGGGGCGAAGGGAGCGACACCCGCGAGCAGGCCGACCGCGGGAATCAGCGTGAGGACGACCACGAACGCGAGGAAGGCGACCCAGATGATCGTCGCCGCGGTGTCGAGTTTGTCGGCCAGCGACGACGAGTCGTCGGAGGGCGCTGTATCGGACGACGCAGTGTCGGCGGTCGAACTCGTTGCCATGGGCGGCGTAACGTGACGGAGGAAAATCGGTCTGTCGGTCGGGTCGTCGGTCGCCCCGGTCACGGTCGGGCGGGCGCAGTCGGGAGAGTGCGGTCGCGTGGGTGCAGTCGGATGGGCCCGGTCACGGCCACGTAGGCGCGGTCGAACGGTCCGGCGGCCACACGACCTAACCGCACGGCTACCGTCTGTCGATTCATGACAGAGTCCTACGAGCGACTCGGCGGTGCATCGGTCAGCGGCGACTCCTACGAGGTCCCGGTTCCTCAACAGGCCATCAACATGGAACTGCTGAAACTCGACGGCGAGGCCTACTGGGCCGTCCGCGAGGACGACGGCGCGGTACTCGTCTCGTACCTCTACGACCCACTGGAGGACGCAGAGGGCGTCCGGTTCCTCGCCAGTACCGTGGTGGACGACGAGCGACTCGTGCAGGTTCCGGACGCGGTGTTCGACCACTGGGAAGACGTGTACGGCGGTGGGACCGCGGTGGCGGGCGGCGACCGCCTTGAATTCGTGACGACCGACGAGATGGCCGACGACGAGCAGATGTTGGTCCTGCCCGAGTGGCAGGTCGAGGACGTGCTGGGAGACGAAGCCTAATCCGGACGACCCGCTCCTCGCGCTTCTCTCCGCGTTCCTCCTACTTCCCTCGCCCGTTCCGTCGCGCCCGGCCGTGTTCCTCGCAGAGAACCTCGCCGGTCTCGGTGTCGAAGAAGAACTCCTCGCCCGCTTCGATTTGCTCGTCGCCCTCGTCGCATCCGTCCTCGTGGTTCAGGAAGTACTTGCCCTCCGCGCGGCCGGTTTCGAGGCGGTCGGTCCGGCGAGCGAACTTGACGAGCGCCTCGCCGATTTGGGTGCGCTCGGGACCGTCGGCCTCATCGAAGTGGATAATCGGCATACCTGGACCCGGAGTACCACAGCGACTCGAATAAACTCTCGGCCCAAACCCTCAATCGTCCGGGCGGCGTACTCGACTTCGAGTACGGGGGTTTCCATCGCTGGCGACCCCGTTCCCGGCCCTGCCGGAACTGCTCGACCCACCAGTATCACTCGGCCCTGCCGGAACCACCCCGCCAGCGACCACTCTAAACGATGGACATCGAATCCTACGAACGCCACGAACGAATCGAGCGCGTCGAGAGCGCCGAAGCGACCGAAAACGACCTCGTGACCGTCGCGATCCCGCCGGACAAACCCATCGGCGAAGCCTTAGAGCGCGTCGAGGAGGACCGGGCGGAGGCCAAGTACATCGACACCGAGGGCGAGGACGCCGCGTATCTGGACGCGCTCGAAACCCTGCGACAGGTTCTCCAGCATCACGAGACCACGCCCGAAAACGGACTCGTCGCCTACGCTGGCGTCGTAGACGGCGAGGTGGTCGAGTACGTCTTCGACGACCTCCCGACGCCCGTCTCGGAGTTCGTCTACGAGCGCGACAACGAGTTCGAGACCGAACTCCTGGAGGGAGTCGAACGCTCGGGAAAGACGTTCGGCTTGCTCGTCGTCGAACGCGGCGGGGCGGCGCTCGGCCTGACCGAGAACGACGACGTGCAGGTGGTCGAGACGTTCGACAGCGACGTGATGGGCAAGACCAAGGCTGGCGGCCAGTCGGCCCAGCGATTCGAGCGCGAGCGCGAACGCCAGAAAGAGGAGTTCTTCGAGTCGGTCGGCGAGGAGGCCGAGCGCGCGTTTCTCGGCGAACACGACGCCGAATCGTCCAGCGCGACCACCGACGTAGACGGTCTGCTGTTGGGCGGAACGACCGTCACGGTCGAGGACTTCTTGGAGGGCGACCACCTCGATTACCGCCTCGAAGAGATGCTGGTCGGGAACCCGGTTTCGGTCGAGTACGCCTCCGAGCAGGGGCTTCGTCAACTCGTGGAGAAGGCCAGCGACCGCATCGAGGACGAGGAACGCCGGGAGATGCAGGCCACGCTCGACCGCTTCTTCGACGCGCTCGGCGTCGGGAGTTCGGGCGGCGAGGGAGGGAGCGAAACCGCCCGAGGCGACGACGAGGTGGTCTACGGCCGCGAGTCGGTAGAGGAAGCGCTGGAGTACGACGCGGTGGAGACGGTGCTGGTCTCGGAGGGACTCCCCGTCGAGGAGGTTCGGGACCTCCGAGAGCGCGCCGAGGCCGAAGGCGGCGACTGCGTGGTCGTTCCGACCGACTTCGCGCGCGGACAGCGTTTCCACGAGGCGTTCGACGGCGTGGCCGCGATACTTCGGTTCGCCATCGAGTAGCTCAGTACGTCTGATAGCTCGCCGACCCGACGTCCATCCGGACCAGCACGTTTTCGGGGTACTCGTCCGGCTCTGCGCCGTACTTCGGATTGATGCGCCCGGCGGCCTTCCGGCGTTCCTCCACGTCCTCGACCACGGTCGCGGTCCCGCGTAGCGTGACCATCCACTGGGCCTGCCCGCCCTCGTCCTTCTGGACCGACACCGCGACCCGGGGGTTCTGGCGGACGTTCGCCAGTTTCCGACCCGTGGTCAGGACCTCGATTGCTCCCTCGTCGTAGTGGTACCAGACCGGCGCGACGTGGGGGTCCCCGTCGGCGCAGGTGGCGAAGTGGGCCATCAGAGGCTCGCTGGTCAGCAGTTGCTCGGCTTCGGGTGGGACGGCACTGGTCATGGGGGAAATCGGGTCCGTGTGGTGGAAAGCGTTTCTGCCGAATCTGCGAATCCGGCTACAGTACCAGCCACGCCACCAGCGCGACGATGATCAGTTTCTTCACGACGACGACGGCGAGTATCAACTGCTTGGTCGTCATCGTGCGCGGGACCCGGACGAGTCGCCGGAGCGCCTTCGGCGACCGGGCGAGTTCCCGGGCCAGCAGTCGGAGTTCGGTCAGGAACGTCCGGCGCACCGACCCCTCGCCCTCGACGTGCGCGAGGGTGGCCTCCGGCACCCACTCGCCGCCCGCGTAGACGACCGTCAGCGTCTCGCCCTCCAGAAACGACACCTGCTCGAAGTCGAAGCTCTGCGACTCCGCGAGCGCCTCCAGTTCGAGTACGTCCCGGTCGCTGTCGAGGTCGTAGACCAGTCGCTCGGCGTCGGTCGTCCACTCGAACCCGACCGTGAAGACGACCCGACGTTCATCGACGAACACGTCCAGAATTTCGGCCTGCTCCGCGTTTCCCTCCCGCTCCTTCTTCTTGGTCCGGAGTCGCTCGTACTCGGTCTGCGTCGCGTCGGATTTGCTACCCCCCGAAGCCGATTCTCCCGCAGTCGTCCCGTCGCTGGCGGTTCGACTCATCGGTTCTCGTCCCGAAGTAGTCGCCCGACCGCCATAAGTGTGATTCGCGGTAGCACGAGTCACGCCGACCGTGGGCTTTCGAAGATAATCGGCTATTTCACCGACCCGGATGCCGTTTTCTCGAACCACTCTGACACTCGGCCCGAACGCATTCGGACGAGGCGACCCTACCCACGACCATGGCCGACTACTTGGACGATCAAATCGGCAAGCGGGTCGTCGCCCAGAGCGGCGTCGAAATCGGTTCCGTCGAGGAGGTCCGAAACGGCGACCTGTACGTGGGAGTCGAACCGGACGCCGACGACGACGCGGTGTCGGAACTCGGCTGGGACGGTCCGGTCACGCAGGACGTCCATCGACTCCCCGACGAGTACGTCTCGAATCTCACCGAGAGTACGATTCGGCTTCGGGTGTAGGTGTCTCCAGACGAACTGTATTCGGTGGTGGAGAAATAAATACCTATCTTAGATAACGGTATATGGTCCTAGTAGAATTGTATTCGTTTCTGAAAATATTCAGAATATTTCCAAGCCGGCGTTGCCCGCGAACGGAAGTGCGTCGGTTGCCGTGCCGGCGGTCCGGACGCGAAACGTCGGGTGGGCTCGCGTTTTCACGTCCGGAGTTAGCTATCCGTCTTCCTCGAAGTCCATCGCGGCCGAGTTGATACAGTATCGCTTGCCGGTCGGTTCCGGACCGTCCTCGAAGACGTGACCGAGGTGGCCGTCGCAGTTCGCGCAGACCACCTCGACGCGGTCCATCCCCTTGCTGGTGTCCCGGCGAGTCTCGATGCGGTCGTCGTCGGTGTCGTAGAAACTCGGCCAGCCACACCCGGAGTCGAACTTGGTCTCGGAGTCGAACAGTTCCGCGCCGCATCCCGCACAGACGTAGGTGCCGTCGTCCTTGCGGTCTACGTGTTCGCCCGAAAACGGTCGCTCGGTCCCGGCCTCTCGGAGGACGCGGTACTCCTCGTCGGACAGACGGTCACGCCACTCCTCGTCGGTCTCGGGCACGTCGTCGGCTTTCTCGCTCATAGCGCCGACTTGGGTCTCGGCGGGGTTATGAGTTGTGCGCGGGTTCAGTCGGTCTGCCGCCCGGTCACTTCGTCCATCACTAGTTCGTAGATGCCAGCGTCCACCTCTTCGATGGTCTCGCCGAACAGCCGAAACGGCTCGAACTGCTCGTTGATTTTCCGGTCGCGTTCCGGCGGGAGTTTCCGGAGTGCCCCCCGGACGAGGACGCTCCACGACGACCGTTCGCTCTCCTTCTCGTAGACGACCAGCGTAGCGGTCTCTGTCGATTCGAGGTAGTCCATCTTCGTGCTGTCGTCGCGCTCGCCCAGTCTGACCAGCAGTCGCTCACCGTCGTAGTGATAGCCAACCGGCACCGCGTAAGCGTCGCCAGCGTCGGCCAGCGAGAGGACGCCGACCGCGTCCTCCCGGAGGTACTCGTCCAACTCCTCGTCGGTCATCCCGAAGGTGTGGACGTACTCGACGTGTTCCATAGGCGAAGAGACGACTGCAACCGTGATAACCGCTTCCGACGGTTCACCCCAACGCGATGTCGAGATATAGCATCACGGCGACCCCGACCATCGTTCCGAGGGTCGCCACGCGCTCGTGGCCGCGGGCGTGGGTCTCGGGCACGATTTCGTCGCTGATGACGAACAGCATCCCGCCCGCGGCGAACCCCATCGCGTAGGGGAGAATCGGCGCGGCGATTCCGACCGCGAGCGCGCCGAACACCGCCAGCGGAATCTCCACGAGTCCGGCCCGGACGCCCGCGAGCGACGCGTAGAACAGCGACCCAAACCCGGCGTTGGCGGCCGCGACCGACACCGCCAGACCCTCCGGGACATTCTGAACCCCGATAGCGAGCATGAGCGCCAGCGCGTCGCTCAGGTTCCCCGACCCAAAACTGACCCCGACCGCGAGTCCCTCGGGCATGTTGTGGAGCGTGATTGCGACGATGAACAGCAGGACCGAGGCGGTTCGTGCGTCGTCGGGGTCGAGGCGCTCCCGGCCGGTCGCGGTGTCCGTCTCGACGCGGGGGTCGCCGTCGGTTCTCGTCTCGTCGCCCGCCGTCGCGTCCGCGCTCGCTTCGCTGGCCCTCGCTTCGCCGACCCCGACGCCACCTCGTCCGGTGATGACTACGTGAACGTGCGGCACCCACTGGTCGGCCCGGTCGAGCAGGAGGACGCCGAACGCGAACCCGACCAGTACGGGCCAGATGCCGCCGATTTCGATGCCCGGGAGGATGAGGCTGGTGAAACTCGCCGACAGCATCACGCCCGCCGCGAACCCCAGGGCACCGTCGAGCGCCTGCTCGGAAGGGTCGGGCCAGACGACGACCAGTGCGGCCCCGAGGGTGTTCATCACCGCGATGACGATTCCGCCGGCCAGACCCTGCATCACGGGGTCGTGGCCGACGATTCGGACGAACCACTCGGACAGCATACGGACACGGTCGTACGGCGAGCCTAAAAGTCCGCCGCCCGGAAACGGCCCCAGAAGAGCGAAACGACCGGGAGATACGCCCGAGACATTGAAACCCTCGCGTAGTCAATAGCCAGTATGCGCACCTGTGACATCTGTGAGCGGCAGAAACCCGGCGGGACGCGACTGGTCTCGCGCACCGGCGGCGACATGTGGGTGTGTCGGGGATGCATGATGCAGGCCGTCACGAACAAAGCCGACGAACTGACCTACCGAGACTGGTGAACCCCGGGCCGCCCGCCGTCGAGTCCGGGCCGCCTGCCGTGAAGTCCGAACCGCCCGGACTACCCGCACCGGCACCTCCGTCGTGTCGGTAGTCGGTCGTTTATTTCGAACCGCCGTATCTGAGAGGAATCTGCGTAGATTTATGCCACAGGTGTGTGAACGTATACCGAGGCCATGAGTCAGGCACCTAATGATTCGACGGGGGAAGAGACCAGGAACACACCACCCGGGGACGACCATGGCTCGCGCGTTCGGTCGCTCGACGCTATTTTCGAGATACTCGTGCCGGAGCGTCGCCGTCACGCACTGTACGTGCTGTACCGTCGTGGAGAACCGATTACACTCCTCGACCTCGCAGACGAGGTGGCCGCGCTCGAAGACGCCGACGTCGAGCGCGTGGCCACGTCGCTTCACCACGTCCACCTCCCGAAACTCGCGGAGACGGGCGTCGCCGACTTCGACGCCGAAGCCGAGACCGTACGTCTCGCCGACGACTCCGACCGATTCCGGAAGTACCTCACCGCCGCTGCCGAGGACGAACGCCGACCGCTCCGACGGTCGTCCGAGAGCGCCAGGCTCTCGGAGTTCTAATCGGTCCTCTTTCGGTCGATTCGCCACTCGCCGTCGTCTCGCTCGACGCTCGATAGCGCCGCCAGTGCCGGGCGAATACAGGTGTTCCACCACGTCTCGGCGTCGTCGTGCCCCGCGGGATACGTCGGATACACCTCCTCTCGAAGCGTCTCGGGGGTGGCCGGGCCGTACTCCGACACGTAGTAGCAGGTCGCGTAGATGGCGGCCCGTTCACGTTCGTTGGGGGCCGAGAGCGTCGAAATCTCGTTTTCGAGTTGCCGGGAGAGACCGCCCTCGTACTTGTAGGCCGTGCCCGGGCGCGGCCCGCTCCGTTCGTCGGTTCCGGTGTGGCCCGGCAGCCACCAGACGGTCTCGTCGCCGACCGACTTGCGTTCGAGGACGCCCTCGCTGGCGAGTCGTTCGAGTTCCTCGGCGGTCGGGATGCGCCCGAACGAGACCGTATCGCGGACCTCCTCGGTCGTCAACACCGGGTCGTCGGTCTCGCGGAACGGCGCGAGGAGCGCGTCGTCGGCGAGGGAGGGGATTCCCTCGCGCGCGTCGAGCGTCGAGTCGTTGGAGTCCCGAGTCACATCGATAGCAGGGTCGTCACGGGCAAAAGGACTGGTGGCCCTCCGAAAACCGCCACACTTCGCCACAGTTACGTCGTCGCGGCGTTCACCGTCGGGCATGTTCAGGCCCGGTCACTACGGCGTGGCGCTCGCGCTGTACGCCCCCGTCGGCGGCTGGCTCCTCGCGCTCGGCCACCCGACGGCCGCCGTCGCGGGCGGTGCGGGCGTCCTCTGGTTGACGATGCTCCCCGACTGGGACACACGGATTCCGTTCGTCTCTCACCGCGGGCCGACGCACACCCTACCGTTCGCGGCGCTGGTCGCGGGCGGCGCGTGGGCGGTCGCAAGCGCGGCCGCGACGGCGACCGGTCTCGGCGGCCACGCGGTGGGGCCGGTGTCGCTCCCGGCGTTCGCGGCAGGAATCGCGGCGCTCGCCGTCCTCTCGCACCTCGCGGCCGACGTGCTGACGCCGATGGGCGTTGCGCTGTTGTGGCCCGTCTCGGGCCACCGCTACACGCTGTCGGTGACGCCCGCCGACAGCACCCTCTGGAACTACGCGCTGTTCGCGCTCGGTGTCTTCGCAACCGCCGTGGCGGCGTCTCTCGGCGTGGAACTGCTGACCGGCGCGTCGGCGTCGTTCTGAGTTCTCGACTGACGTTCGCCCGTCGCACGCAGAAACCGGTTTGGGTTCGGAGACCTTCGGAGGGAGTATGGACGGACAAACTGCGGTCGTGACCGGCGCGAGTCGCGGCATCGGCGAGGCGGTCGCCCGGCGGTTCGCCGCCGAGGGCGCGCGGGTCGTCGCCTGCGCACGCGAGCAAGACGCGCTCGACGAGACGGTCGAGAGCATCGACGCCGACGGTGGCGACGTCGAAGGCATGCGGGCCGACGTGCGCGACGAGTACGACGTGGAGCGCCTGATGGAGACCGCGGCCCGGGGGAGCGACGGCGGCATCGACGTCGTGGTCGCCTGCGCCGGGGTGTACCACGGCGACCCCGGCGAGACGCCGCTGGCCGACGACGCCTACTCGGCGTTCGACGACTCGTTCCGGACGAACGCTCGCGGCGTCTTCGTCGCGGTCAAAGAGGCCGTGCCGCACCTCGCCGACGACGCGCGAGTGCTGGTCCCCTCCGGGTCGGTCGCGCGCGACCCGAAACCGGGCTACGGTTCCTACGCGGTCTCGAAGGCGGCGGCCGAGGCGCTCGTCCGGCAGTTCGCCACCGAAATCGACGCGACAGTGGGCGTCGTGGACCCCGGCACGGTCGCCACCGACCTGACCGGCGGGCAGGGTCGGGACCCCGCCGACGCCGCGGACCTCTTCTACTGGGTCGCCACCGACGCGCCCGCCGAGGAAGTCGACGGCGTCGTCATCGGCCTGAAGGAGTTCAAGAAAGCGACCGCGTGAGTCGGTAGCGTGGGCAATCGAATCCGCGATTCGGAGGAGGACCGAGCGCGTATCTATCGGAACGGAGGCCCCCGAAGCGGTTCGGAACAGGCCTCCTTTCGGTGCGGAGGTTCAGTCCCCGCCCGTAGTGACGCTGTTGGGCCGAATCTTCAGAATCACTCTCGCGCCGTCCTCCTCGCCGAGTCGGGGGTACTCCTCGACGCCCATGTAGTGCCGGGCGAGTCGGTTGACGTGTTCGACCGCGCCGTCCTCGGTCAGTTCGACGACCTCGCCGCGGACCGTCAGGAATCGGTAGGGATCGTCGGGGTCGGTCATCGAGACGGCGACGTGGGCGGTCTCGCGGACGTTCTGCTCCTTGCGCGACCCCCTGACGGTGTTGACGAGCAGGTGGTTCTCGTCGGCGTCGTAGTCTATCCACACCGGGACGGAGTGAGGCGTCCCGTCGGGCAGGAGCGTCGAGAGGTGGGCGAACGTCTGCTTCTCGAACAGGTCGCGGAACTCCTCTGGTATCGTCGTCACGACTCGTCCCACGACGGCCAGTCTGAAATCGCTACCTGCTCTCAGGCCCGGAACGGCGACCGAACCGTGAGCGTCGCGCTCGGCGTGTACCGGACCACGGGGTCCTCGGCGGGCGCTGGCAGGCCGACCGACTCCAGCAGGGCGACGGCGTGGACCGTCGCCTCGGCCGGACAGAGTCGCCATGGGTCGTGTTCGACTCGTGCGCACCAGACCGTCCGAGTGCCCGCGTCTCCCCTCCCCGCGTCGCCTCCGCTCCCATCGCCTCCTCCACTCTCGGCGCTCCCACCTCGGACGAGGTAGAGTCGGTATCGCTCCGCGAGGAACGCCGAGAGCGAATCCGGGTCGGCGTGGGTCGGCCTGCCAGTCGGCCGGTACTCGGCCGCGAACCGGGCGGGCGACTCGTCGGTGTGGACCCGCTGGCAGTCGAACCGGCGAACGTCGCCCGCCGTCTCGAAGTCGATTTCGGCGCGGTGGTACGGCAGGCCCCAGAGCGCGCGGGCGACCCGAACGCCGAGCGCGGTCGCGGCGTCCAGACTCAGGAAGTAGACGCCCGGCCGATTCTCGTGGCGGACGTAGGTCCGGAGATTGACCTGCGGGAAGGTCACGCCGACGCGCTCGGGCAGGAACCACGGCCGACTCGCTTCCACGACCGACGGGAGGGCCGACACCCACGCGGTCCCCTCGCGGGTGTCCACGTCGAGTTCGTCGGGGACCAACGGTCGGACCCTGGAGGGGTCGAGCGGCCAGTGGGCGAACAGGCCCTCGCGCCACGTGAGCGACAGTACGGGAACATCCCTCATACCGGAGACAGACGCGCTCGACCGGCATATACGCCGGGGCGGAAGCTCCGGCGATTCGGATGCGCGAGGGCTGGCCGACCACTCCACCGCGAGCGCGCGGGGCTTTCTTCCCCGTTTTCCAGCATCGAGTCCCGCACCGACTCCATCGATCGAATTCGCAGAAACGCGGGCGACCGACGGACTTATTAACTGGAACAATCTCGTTAACAACATGCGCCTCTCCCGTCTCGGACTGCTCGGTCCGGTCGCACTCGTCGCACTCACTCCGTTCGCACTCCGGGCGGGGTTGACCAAGGTCGTCGGCATCTCGTGGGTCGCGTTCGCCGCGATGGGTGGCGCGGCGTTCGTCGGCGAGCGAACCGGAGCGTCGACCGACGCCGGACGCCTCGTTTGGGGCTACGGTCTCGCCAGCGGCGCGATGATAACCAGCGCGGCCGTCTTCATCGTACCGGGGGCCATCGGCCACCATCCGAAGTTCGGCGGGTTCGGCATCGCGTTCGGCGTCCTCGCAGGTTTCTCGGCCCACACCCTCGGCCACCGAGCGATGCACACCGACCTGCCGTTCGACCACACTGCGGTCGAACTGACCGCCCACTCGTTCGCGGCGGGAGCCATCATCGGTATCGTCTACGGCAACATGCCGAGTCTCGGACTCCTGCTCGGACTCGCTATCGTCTCCCACAAGGGACCGGCGGGCTACGCCGCGGCCGACCGACTCCGACGGGCCGACAAACCGGTCTCGGTCCTCCTGCTTCCGGCCGCGGGCGTCGGCATCACCGCGCTTCCGGCGTCGCTCCTGACGCTTCCGAGTAGCGACCCCGTGAACGCCGTCGTCTTCGGGTTCGCGGCGGGCGTCTTCCTCCACGTCGCCATGGACTTCCTCCCGCGATGCGAGCTGGGCGGCGAGGTCTACGAGGTAGCCCAGATCACCGACGACGCTCACGCCCTGCTGGACCGCCTCCGCGCACAGGCCGTGGCGAGTACGGGTCTCGGTGCCGTCGCCGTGTTCGTCGCGTGGCTGATTCTTCGCGGTAGTGCGTGACGCGGGGTCGAGCGGAAGCGTTAGACGCCGGGACCGACGAACGGGCCGCTGGAAGTCGGAGACCGACGAGACCGAGTGAGCCGTCTGCCGGGGCCGACCGAGACTCGATGAACACTTTACGCTCCGACCTAGTAGCATCGCGTATGGAACCGGCCGACAATCACGAGTACTGGGCCAATCGCTCGAAGGAGTTCTCGCCGTCCTACTACGCGGACATCGGACAGAACGAGGTGACGGAAACGCTCGCCGCCGTGTTCGACCACTACGCCGCCGACGACGCCGCGATACTCGAAGTCGGCTGTAGCTCCGGTCGCCACCTCGCTCACCTTCTGGACGACGGGTTCGAGGACCTGACCGGAATCGACATCAACGAGGATTCGTTCGACGTGATGGCCGACCACTACCCCCGACTCGCCGAAACGGGGACGTTCCACGCCGGTGCTATCGAGGACATCGTCCCCGATTTCCCCGACGACGCGTTCGACGTCGTCTACTCGGTCGAGACGCTCCAACACGTTCACCCCGAAAACGAGTGGGTGTTCGAGGAGTTAGCTCGCGTCACCTCCGACCTGCTGATTACTGCCGAAAACGAAGGAAACAGCCCCAAACGCGGCCGCAAAGGTGCCGAAGTGAGTTGCGTCCACGACGACTTCCCGCTGTACCACCGCGACTGGAAGCAGGTGTTCTCTGATCTCGGGCTCGCCCAACTCCTCTGTGAACCGGGCAAGCGCGACACGGTTCGCGTGTTCCGCGTTCTCTGATAGTTCCGGCCGGGTCCGCTACCCCGTCCTTCGACGCACCGCTGGAAAGTGCCCTCGTCGGCCCAAATTGATAACCGCTCGTTACTCCTCTAGCGAACATAGTGTTCACCGTCGATCTACACTCCCACACCCGATTCTTCCACGGGTTCCCCGGTCTCGGACGCGCGTTCGACCCCGTAGGCGCACGCCTGCTCGCACGGACGGCGGAGTACCGCGGTCTCGACGGGGTGGTCACGACCAACCACGACTACTACCGCGACTTCGGACTCGGCGACGAGTCGTTCGCGGTCCTGCCCGGCATCGAGGTGACGACGACGAAGGGCCACGCGCTCGTCGTCGGCCCGAATCCGCCCGAGCGCACCCCGAAGGGCGAACTCACGCCCCAGCAGGTGGTCGAGATGGCCCACGACCGCGGGTGTGCCGCCATCATCGCCCACCCGTTCCGCAACAGCACGGTCCGCGAGGCCGACGCCGAGTTCGACGCCATCGAGGTCAACGGCAAGGGGACCGACCCGGCCGAGTGGGTCGAGCAGTTGGCCCGCGACCGTGACCTCCCGCTCGTCGGCGGGAGCGACGCTCACTACCCGGTCGAGGTCGGCCGAGCGTACACCGAAGTCGAGGCCGACGAACTCACGCCCGAGAGCGTCGCGGCCGCGATTCGGGACGGCCGAGTGACGCCCAGAGTGGACCGGAGTCCGTCTCAGCAACTGCTCCGCCGGGCGTACGCGGCGATTCACAGCCAGAAGGGATGGTTAGAACACCCCGCGCCCGAACCGCCGGGACTGGGGACGCCGCCCGGCGAGGAGGAGAACGCCCCGCCGCCGCGCGAGGCGGAGACACGTGATTCTAGCCGTTAACATATTTTCTTTCGTTCCTAAAGAAAGAATTCCGTTTCCTAAAGACATATAATTCTATTCCGCCGCCAGTCCCGATTGCCTCGCTTCCGTCACGACTGGGAGTCACACACGGGGGATACTTTTTTGTCACTATCGGCGGAAGTCGGCGACGCATGTCGAACACGGCGTGACGCTCCGACCGTAGCCCCGACGACGCGGTGCCGCCCAGTGGCGGGTCCGAGACCGGCGACTCCCGCGGCGGCGACCAGCGTTGCGACTGTTTCCCACGTCACGCCAGATGTTCCGACACTCCACTCGCAGTTCGGACCGACAGCATCGATTCGCTAATCGACCGCCGAGTGGCTTCGTCCGTCGAGCCTCGGGTCACTCCACTTTCCGATTCCCGCGCCAGTCCGCCCGTCGGCACCGCCTCGGGAGGCGATTGCGGTGAGCGACCTCCGCCGGGCGGTGTTGACCTACTACGCCTACCGCTGTATCAGTGCCATCGGCTTCATCGCACCGTTCCTGAACGTCTTCCTCGTGAGCCGCGGCGTGACCTTCACCGACCTCGCCTTGGGCGGGTCGGCGATGGCCGCCGTCACCGTCCTCGGCGAGGTGCCGAGCGGCTACGTCGGCGACCGTCTCGGCCGCCGCCGGAGCCTCCTGCTCAGCCAGACGCTGTTCGCCGTGAGCATCTCGTCGTGGGCGTTCGCGCGTTCGACCACCGCCGTCGTGAGCATCTTCGTCGTCTCCGGGGTAGCCTCGGCCTTCCAGTCGGGGAGCACCGAAGCGTGGCTCTACGACGTGTTGGACGAGGCCGACGAGGCCGAGCGGTACACCGAGATCGAGAGCCGCGGGTCCGCGCTCCGGCTCTGGGTCACCGCGACGACGATGGTCGCCGGAGGTCTGCTCTACGTCGTCGGCCCGATGATTCCGTTCGCCTGCGCGGCCGCGCTGAGCTGGTCCGGGGTAGGAATCGTCGCTTCGCTCCCGGCGAACGCCCGGTATCGGGGCCGCGACGGTCGGGCCGACGACGATGACGCCCCGCTCGACCCCCGGCGCGCGCTCGCGGTCGTCCGGCGGTTCCTCGCGCGGCCCGGCCTCCGGGTCGTCGTCGGCGTCGTCGCGGTCTACACCGGGGCCTCGGTCGCGGCGGGCGACTACCTCCAGCCGGTCGTGGTCGCTGTCCTGCCCCGGACGACCGCGACGGTCGCCGGGGTCGCGCTCCCCGAGTTCGTCGTCCTCGGCTGTCTCTACGCCACCTTCACCGCGTTGTCGGCGGTCGTAGTGGACCGGGCCGACGCTCTCCGGAACGCGCTCGGGGCCACTAACGCGCTGCTCGCGCTGGTCGGCCTCGGCGGGGTCGCGATGGCGGTTCCGCTCGTCGCCACCCGCGCGCTCGGCGGGTCGGCCGTGGTCGCCGCGACCCTGACCGCGGTCGTCGGATTCCGGACGTGTCAGGACGTTCTCCACCCGATTCACAGCGCGTACCTGAACGACCGCGCGGAGTCGGTCGGCCGGGCGACGACGCTCAGCGCGGTCGCGTTCGCCTACGCCCTCGTCCGCGTCCCCTTCCTGCTGGTCGGCGGCCGGGTCGCGGACGCGACCGAACCGGTGGTGGCGCTCGCGCTCGTCGGAGTCGTCGCGGTCGCTGTTGCGGTTGCAGTCGGCATCGCGGTCCTGTCTCGGCGTTCCGAGTCCGAGGCGTCGGCGACCGGAACAGCAGACGACTGATTCAGTTGCGATTTCGGCAGACACCAACCTTTCCGCCATACCGAGATTTATACCCCCGTATCGCTACGCTCTATCCATGAAAGTCGCCGTACTCGCACACGAGAAGTTCCCCGACCGCGCCAAGACTGCCGTCGGCCTGTTGCGCTACTCCGACTACGAGGTCGAAGCGGTTCTCGACCGCGACAACGCCGGCAAGCGAGTGTCCGACTTCCTGCCCGACGTGCAGGACGCTCCGATCGTCGCCGAGATGGCCGACGCGCCCGACGTGGACGCCCTTATCGTCGGTATCGCGCCCATCGGCGGCGGGTTCGACGAGTCGTGGCGCTCGGACGTGACCACCGCCTTGGAGCGGGGTTGCGACCTGATTTCGGGCCTCCACTACTTCCTCGAAGACGACGCTGAGTTCGCCCGACTCGCCGACGAGAACGACTGCGACGTCTGGGACGTGCGCAAGCCCCCGGAGGACCTGACGGTCGCGCAGGGCGCCGCCGACGAGGTGGACGCCGAGGTGATTCTGACGGTCGGCACCGACTGCTCGGTCGGGAAGATGACCGCGACCCTCGAGCTCCTCGAAGCCGCCCGCGAGCGCGGCGCTGACGCCGGTTTCATCCCGACGGGGCAGACCGGAATCATGATCGAAGGGTGGGGCAATCCCGTCGACCGCGTGGTCAGCGACTTCACCGCGGGCGCGGTCGAGGAGATGATTCTGGAGCGCGGCGACGACTACGACTACCTCTTCGTGGAGGGACAGGGGAGCATCGTCCACCCCGCCTACTCCGCGGTCACCTGCGGCATCCTCCACGGGTCGATGGCCGACAAACTCGTCCTCTGCCACGAGGCGGGCCGGGAGGTAGTTCACGGCTACGAGAGCTTCGACCTCCCGCCGATTGGCGACTACGTGGACCTCTACGAGAACCTCGCTCGGCCGGTCCACGAGACCGAAATCGTGGCCGGGGCGCTCAACACCAAGGAAGTCGCCGACGACGCCGCGGCCCGCGACGCCGTGGCGACCTTCGCCGACGAACTCGACGCGCCCGTGACCGACCCCGTTCGGTTCGGCGACCCCGACGGCGACGAACTCGACGCGGTTCTGGAGGCGATTCTGTGAGCCTCGAAACCGACTTCGAGCGCGTCTCGCTCCCGCTCGAAAACGCCTTCACCATCTCGCGGGGCACCCAGGAGACCGCCGAGAACGTGGTCGTCCGAATCGAGGACGACGAGGGCACGGTCGGAGTCGGTGCGGCCGCCCCGTCCGAACACTACGGCGAGACCGCCGCTACCGTGGAAGCCGTCCTGCCCGACCTGCTCGGAGTCGTCGAGCAAGTCGGCGACCCCCACCAACTCGACCGCATCGAGCGCCGACTCCGCGAGACCGTCGAGCGCAACCCGGCCGCCAGATGCGCGGTCAGCGTCGCGCTCCACGACCTGGTGGCCAAGCGCACGGACCTGCCGCTGTATCGCTACTGGGGACTCGACCCCGAGGAGGCCGTCCCGACCTCCTACACCATCGGCATCGACTCCACCGAGCGAATGGCCGAGAAGACCGAGACCGCGGTCGAACGCGGCTACGACGTGCTGAAGGTGAAGGTCGGCACCGACCGCGACGAGGAGATAATCTCGACGGTCCGCGAGCACGCGCCCGGCGCGACTATCCGCGTGGACGCGAACGAAGCGTGGTCGCCGCGCGAGGCGGTCCGGAAGATAGACCGCCTCGCCGAGTACGACCTCGAGTTCGTGGAGCAACCGGTCTCGGCGGACGACCCCGAGGGACTGAACTTCGTGCGGGACCGCGCGGTGCTCCCCATCGCGGCCGACGAGTCGTGCGTCACGCTCCCGGACATCCCCCGAATCGCCGACAAGGCCGACATCGCCAACCTGAAACTGATGAAATGCGGCGGCCTGCGCGAGGCCAAACGGATGATTCACACCGCACGCGCCCACGGACTGGAGGTCATGCTCGGGTGCATGATAGAGACGAACGCCGCCATCGCGGCGGCCGCCCACCTCGCTCCCATGTTGGACTACGCCGACCTCGACGGGGCGCTCCTGCTCGAATCGGACGTCTACGAGGGCGTCCCGATGCCCGAGGGAGACATCGACCTCGCCGGACTCGACCGGCCCGGAACCGGCGCACGGGGCGGGTAGTGCCGTTCGGTTTCGCCGAGAATCTCCTGCCCTCCTCCGTTCGGTAACGCCTGAGCGATACGTATCAGACGATTTTCTGTAATAGGATGCAGATAACACCTATTGCGGTTCGGGTGCAGATAATTGACGCATCTGTAGCAGGTTCGTCGGCTATGCGACGCGTAGTGGATGCACCAGCGGAATGGGGAGATACCGATGCCAGCACCTGATGCGGAGACGACCGACGAATCGACCAGTAAATCGTTCACCGAACGGCTCGGCGTCGAACGACGACCGCTACTGAAAGCACTCGGCGTCGGGGCCTCGATTCCGTTCGTTAGCGGCGTTACGGTCGCTTCGGGCGAGGAGTCAGACGCTCAGGACAGCGCGGAGGCCGCTCAAGAGATCGAACCGATGATAGACCCGGTCTTCGGACATCCCATGAAGGAGGCCGAGAACGTTCCGGACATCCTCGGACCGGACCACGAAGTCGAGTTACACAGAGATTTTCCCGAAGATATTCAGAATCCAGACCATCCGTCGTTCTTCCACTTCGAACCGACCGGGCTTCGGGTAGACTCCGGGGACATCGTGCAGTTCACGTTTACCAGCCCCAACCACACCATCACGGCCTACCATCCGGGGCACGGCTTCCAGCGGCGAGTCCCCGAGGAAGTCCCGGCGTTCTCGTCACCGCTCGTACAGAAGGACGGAGCGTGGCTCTACCAGTTCATGCACGAGGGGCTCTACGACCTGTACTGTGGCGTCCACTCGGTGCTCGGAATGGTGATGCGAATCGTCGTCGGCGACTTCAGCGAGGAGGACGTCCCGGACTACGCGGACACGTTCGAGGCCGAGCCACCGCTCTTCGCGCCGGTCAGCGAGCAGTTCCTCGAACACGAACTCGAGGCGACGAGCGAGCAGAACGAGAACGTCGATTGGACCTGGCTGACAGCACCGCAGGTCCTCAAGACGGATGCACTGGATCCGATGAGGATTCAGGAGGCCGGTACGGTGTCGTTCGAGACGGTCGCCGACGAACTCGGAGTCGCCTTCGACCCCGAAGACGGCGAGTAGCGGTTCCCCTTTTTCGCCGGTAGAGGTGAACAGTTACCTCAGTGTCGGGCGCGCCGAGCGCGAGCGAACTTCGCCCGGTGCGTTGGCCCGAATTCCTATACCCAGTTATCTGTAAGTAAACGTACGGATGAGCAACGGGGAGACACCTACGGAAGCGGCCCGCGAGACGGGTGAGTCGGTGTACGACGAACTTCTGAGCGTACTGATAACTGGTATCGCCATCATCGTCCCGCTCGTAGTGACTATCTGGGTGCTGGCGACGATAATCGACTTCATCGCGGGGGCGTTCGCGCCGGTCGTCGCGGTCCTGGAGTGGACCGGCCTGGTCGATTTCCTCCGGTCGCTGTGGCTCGCCGGGTTCTTCGCCGAGCTAGGTATCTACAGCGAGGTGTTCGAGTTCGTCCCGGAACTCATCGCCGCGACGATTCTGGTGGGAAGTATCGTGGGCGTCGGTACCCTCGCCCACGTCAGATACGGCGAGCGTCTCGTTGTCGCCATCGACGCCGCGCTCGCGGACATTCCGGGCGTCGGCACGGTGTACAAGAGTTTCCGGCGGGTCGGTGACGCGATGCTCGGGAGCGAGGCCGAGAACTTCGAGGACGTGAAGATAGTCGAGTACCCCCGCGAGGGGTCGTACATCCTCGGCTTCGAGACGGCCGAGTCCCCCTCGGCTATCGGCGAGGCGGTCGGCGAGGACGACCTCGTGGCGATGTTCCTCCCGTTCGCGCCGAACCCGGTGATGGGCGGCTATCTCGCCCACATCCCGGCGGATAGAGTGTACGACGTGGACATGACCGTCGAGGAAGGAATCCGAACCATCATCACCAGCGGCATCGCCTCGGGCGAGGACGACGGCGACTTCGCGGTGGGGAACATCCCCGGCGTGGAACACGACCGCGACAGTCCGGCGAAGGCCGATTGAGAGAACGTCAGTCCGTGCCGGGACTGGACAGACGGATTCAGTCGTCGGCCGACGTGGCCGTCGGTGCGTCGGCGGCGTCCTTCCGGGTCGTCGCGTGCCCGGTCAGCGCCATGGCGAACAGGATGAGCGGCGAGAGGAAGGCGAAGAAGTAGAACGGGAAGTACGCCATGGTCGAGACGCCGAAAACGCTCGCCATGTAGACTCCGCCCGCGTGCCACGGGATGAGCGCCCCCGTGGGCGTGCCGGCGGCCTCGACCGCCCGCGAGAGGTCACTGCTCTCCAGGTCGTACTCGTCGTAGAGGTTCCGGAGCGTCATGCCCGGTACCACGATAGCCATGTACTGCTGTGCCGAGAACAGGTTGACCAGAATCGCCGAGATGCCGGAACTCACGACGAGTCCGGTCGCGCTTCGGACGCCCTGCGCGAGGTAGTGAGCCAGCACCGCGAGGACGCCGATTCCTTCGAGGAGACCACCGAGCGAGAGCGCGGCGACGACGACCGCGATGGTCCACGCCGACCCCGCGATACCCCCGGCGGCCAACAGGTCGTTGACGAGTTGGGTTCCGGTCTCCGGGGCGGTCCCGTTGAGGAACACGCCCCACGCGGCCGTGAAGGCGACTCCCTGTACCGCGATGGTGGTGAACACGCCAGCGAAGACGCCCGCCACGAGCGACGGGAGCGCCGGATAGCCGTAGAGCGCGAGACCGAAGGTGACGACCAGCGGGAGGAAGACCAGCGGTGAGAGGTTGTAGGTGCCCGCCAACGCACCCTGAATCTCGGCGACCTGGCCCTGCGGAATCGCTCCGCCCGCGCGGAGACCGAGGAGCGCGTAGAGGACCACCGAGATGCCGAGCGCGAGGGCGGTGCCCGTCCGCATCGCCCGGATGTGGTCGTAGAGGTCGGTGTTCGTGACCGCGGCCGCGAGGTTGGTAGTGTCCGAGAGCGGCGACTGCTTGTCGCCCGCGTAGGCACCGCTGAGTATCGCTCCCGCGGTCATGGGTTCGGGGATGCCGAGTCCCGACCCGATGCCGATGAAGGCGACCCCCAGCGTCCCGGCGGTGGTCCACGACGACCCGATGGAGAAGGCGACGACTGCCGCCAGAATCGCGGTAGCCGGGAGGAAAACCTCGGGCGTGAGTATCGACAGGCCGTAGTACATCAGGCCGGGAATCGTGCCGGAACTGACCCACGTGGCGATGAGCGCGTAGATGGTGAACAGGATGAGAATCGCCTGCAACCCCATCAGCAGGCTGTCGGCGATACCGTCGTAGAGGTCGTCCCACGAGAGGCCGATCCAGTAGTAACCGACCAGTCCGGTCAGGACGATGCTCCAGAGGAGCGGGCCGTGAGGTGCGAGTTTGAGATACCCCGACCCGATTCCGAGGAAGACGATGACTCCGAGCACGGGCACGAGCGCCTGTGCGAGCGTCGGTCGTCGCTCGGGTTTCAGTTCCCCGTACGTGAGCGGTTCGAAGTCGAGTGAAGCCATGTGCCCCGAGATATTACCTGAGCGTATTAAACATCCACGATTTTATTCGTATAAGGAATATTCAAAATGCGGTTTGGTATCAGCAGTCACGGACGAAGACGGTCGAGAGAAGCTGTAGGCGGAAAATCGGAAAGTTCGGCCGACGCCTCGGTTTCGGTCGGCGAAGTACGTCCTACCGACCCGTGAAGTGTGGGTGCTTGCTGACGTGCTTCGGCAGGTATCGCTTCTTCTTCGGCAAGTCGCCGACGTCGGCAATAACTGCCTCCTGCAACTCCTCGAAGGTCATCTCGCGCTCGTCGCCCTCGCCGCGGACGGTGACCTTGAAAGCCTCTTCGTCGTCGCCGTCGTCTGCGTCCATCTCGCGGTCGCCGACGACCACGTAGTAGGGCACCCAGTCGGTCTCGGCTCTGGCGATTCGCTTGCCGACCGACTCGTCGCGTTCGTCCACGTCGGCCCGGACGCCCTCGGATTCGAGGTCGTCGGCGAGCGCGTCGCAGTACTCGACGTGGTCCTCGCCGACGGGGACGAACCGAACCTGGGTGGGCGAGAGCCACGTCGGGAGGCGCGGGGTCTCGCGCTTGGCGGCCGCCTCCAGCAGGGCGGCCAGCACGCGCTCGATACCGCCCGACGGCGAGTAGTGCAGGATGGGCGGGTGGCGGGTCCCGTCGCCCGTGCTGTACTCGATGTCGAACCGCTCGGCGCTCTCCACGTCGATCTGGACCGTCGGGTTCTCGATGGGTCGGCCGAGTTGGTCGATGGCCGCGAAGTCTATCTTGGCCGACCAGTAGTGGTGGCGCTCGGGCAGGATTTCGAGCAGTGCGGGCTTGTCGAGGTCGTCCACGAGCGACTCGACCCACTCCCGGTTGTCGTCGTAGAACTGCCGAGTCATCCGAATCGCCGGCTCGTAGTTCAGGCCGAGGTCCTCGCTGGTCCGGAGGGAGAGTTTGGCCTGGGCTTCGAGTTCGTCTTTGGCCTGCTCCAGGTCCCGGGTCGCGGTGTGCATGTCGGGCATCGTGAACGCGCGCTGGCGCTTCAGTCCCATCACTTCGCCTCGCTGTTCGCGCCGGAACGAGTAGGTGGACATCTCGTAGATGCGAAGCGGGAGGTCGCTTTCGGCGACGTGCATGTCCCGCATGATGGAGAACTGGCCGAAGCAGGCCGCGAACCGCAGCATCATCCGGCGGTCGCCCGACTCGAAGCGATACTGGCGCTCGCCGAACTCGTCGGCGTGTTCGCGGATTGCACGCACGCCGAGGTCGTACATGACGGGCGTCTCGACCGGCATCCCGCCGTAGTCGACCACCAGGTCGTTCACGTACTCCATCAGCGAGTCACGGACCAACTTGCCGCGAGGGTACCACCGGAGGTTGCCCACGTCGCTGAGTTCGTCGTAGCCGACCAGTTCCTTCTCCTGCATGAGTTCGACGTGCGGCGGTCGTTCGCCCTTGCTGGCGGTCTCGCCCTCCACCTCGTCGGTGACGAAGGCGCGCATGTCGTCGCTCACGCGGTCGGCGTCCTCGGCGTCGAGAGACGAGATGGCGTCGGTCTCGGGGAGGGGCACGGTTCCGCCGTCGGGAAACGACAGCCGCCAGTCGCTCGGCGCGCGTTCGGCCTCGGCGGCATCCTCGCCGCGGTCGGGCGTGACGTGCCGGGAGAGTTCCGAGAGGGGATGGCCCTTACAGGAGACCTCGAACGCCTTGTACCAACCGAAGGGCGCGCGCAGGACCTCGAAGTCGGCTTCGAGTTCGGATTCGAGATTCCGGAGGACGGTCTTGGCGCTCTCCGGCCCGGCGAGGTCGTCGCTCAGGTGGGCGTAGGGGTAGAGGACGACCTTCCGGGTGTTGAGCTGTCGGGTCACGTCCCGGAGTTCGTCGGCGGCGTTCTCGACCACGGCGTCGAGGTCGGTCTCGTCCTCGCTCTCGACGCTGACGAACGCGGTCACGCAGTCCTCCATCCGGCCCTCCATCGGGACGCCCTCGGTCTCGGCGAGTCCCTCCCCGGCCTCGGTGGTCGTCTCGAATTCGAGGTGGTCGGAGTGGACGAACAGGAGTCGCATAGGGTGATTGACCGTTTCTGCGGTGAAAAGGATGCCGGGACTCGGGGGTCGTTCGCGCTCGGGTGTCGGCGGATTCCGGACTCTCGGACGATCCACTTCGCTTGCCGGAACGATTTCGTCGGGCTTCGAACTCACGCGGCCGGGCTCGACGCCGTTAGTGTCGCGCCAGTACGCGCCGGGCCAGAGATAAGAATATTTCTTATACCCATACGTACACACTTTTAGAAATTGTTTAATTAGGTCTTCGTCAGACCACTTCCGACTGTCGGCGCTCCGACGATGCGCCCTCCGGTCGCGCGACGGCCGACCAACCGCTGTGACGCCCTCTATGGCTTCGTGGAACGGACCACGCGCGGGTACGCTCGGTGAAGTAACCGCCGCGGGTGGCGCGGCGGTTGGTGGATACCGTGGCCGCGCGGGGCTTTCGTGACGTTCACAGTCTCGGTTACTGTCGGACCTGTAGCAATGCAGAGCGAACAGACGAAGATTTCACCGATTTACGACTCGGAGAACACCAAATCTGCGTAGCAGTAGGCACCTAAAGCGTTTTACGGCGTGAACGACTATTCGGAGGCAAGAACGAACTGATGTTCAAGCGCGCACTGATAGCACTCCTACTCATCCCGCTCGTGGACGCGCTGTTCCTCGTCTTCGTAGCGACGCAACTCGGGGCCGTCCTCACGGTCGCGCTCGTCGTCCTGACCGCGCTGGTCGGGACGCTGTTCGTCCGCGCCGAGGGCCGCCACACCGTCCGGCGACTCCAGGAGACCCTCGGCGAGGGCGAGGTCCCGGCCGACGAACTGACCGACGGCGCTCTGCTCATCGCGGCGGGCGCGTTCCTGCTCACGCCCGGTCTCGTCACCGACGCCGTCGGGTTCCTGCTCGCGTTCCCGCCCTCGCGCATCCTCGTGCGCGAGGCGGTCCAGAAGTGGGTCGTCAAGCCCTACGTCGAGAAGAAGACCGGCGGGTTCGCCACCGGCAACGTCTACACCTTCGGGTTCCCGAACGCCGAGGACGTGGGCGCGAGCGGGTCCGGTACCGGCGCGGGCGCAGGCGGGTCGGGCGCAGGCGGGTCGGCGACGAGAAGCCAGTCCGACTCCTCCGACGACACCTACCGCGTGGACGACGACTCCTACGACATCGAGTTCGAGGACAGCGACGACGACGATTAGTCGGCCCGAACCGGTGGAGTAACCGGACGCTTTCGCCGGGAAACTCCGTG
Source organism: Halorussus salinisoli (assembly GCA_005239435.1). Taxonomy (GTDB): domain Archaea; phylum Halobacteriota; class Halobacteria; order Halobacteriales; family Haladaptataceae; genus Halorussus; species Halorussus salinisoli. The sequence goes on from SZNP01000001.1 coordinate 1,162,408, forward strand.
AGGGCGTCCCGAACCGCCGTCGAAAGGAAACGCTTAAACATTCAAGGGCGCAAGCAGTGAATGCGCCCGAACGGGCCAATAGCTCAATCAGGTTGAGCGCTCGGCTGATAACCGGGAGGTTCGCGGTTCAAATCCGCGTTGGCCCACTTCCTTTGCGATTTCTGTGAGGGACTTGGACTTTCCTGGCGCTATATTTTCGTCATTTCGTGGTGGTGATGAACAACCGGAACAAAGGCTCGCAGTAACGTTCGGATTACTCCCCGGCCAACTCTCGCACACTCCACGAAATCCCGATTCCCGCGACCAACAACACCACCAGATTGAACGCCGCCCGGAACAGCGGCCGATACTGGTGGGAGATGAACGTGTTGATGGTCGCGTTCACGCTGGCGTACAGTTGAATCACCGCGACCACAGCCAGCAGGGTGAACAGCCCCAGCGCGGCCCGGTAGAGGTTCGTCCGAATCTCGAAGTCGGTGGTCGATTCGTCGGGTATCTCGGCGTCGGTGTTGGCTTCGCTCATGAGTTGCTCCGTCTTCGTGCGAGGAGTAGCGCGCCGGCCAGCGCGAGGGCGGCCACGCCCGCGCCGAATCCGGGCACGCCGCCGTCGGCCGCCGCACCCTCCTCGATGGTCGTCTTCTCGTAGTCTCGCTGTTCGTCCGCGCTGTCGCCTTCGAAGTCGCTGACCTCCAGACCGACCTCTCGGACGGTCTCGTTGGCTTCGACGGTCTCGGTCGGGTTCAGGTTCGCCACGCTCCGGGCCGTGCCGACGATGACGCCGTCCTTCCACAGCACCGCGTCGAGGTAGTAGTTGTAGCCGTCGGGCACGTCGAGTTCGACGCTCGGGGTGGCGGTCCGGCCCGGTCGGACGGTGCCGACCTCGGCCGAGGCGCGGTCGGCGACGATGTTCGAGTCGGCCTGCCGGGCGGTGAACACGACTCGCAACTCCTCCGAGGCGGCGTCGCCCTCGTTGGTGAGGAACGTCGAGACGTCGAGGGTCGTCCGGTTGTCCGAGGCGCTCTGGACGGTGTACTCTATCGGCGGGAGACCGTCGCCGCCCTGCCAGTGGAACCGGACGCTGGTCTTGGCGTACTCGGGCGTCAGGGTGCCGACGCCGCTGACCTCTTTGCTCCCCTGAGCGATTCGCTCGTCGTCGCGGTACACGATGGTCTCGACGCGATAGCCGCCCGCCCGTTCGACCGAGACGTTCTGGAGGACCGAGACCTCTCGGTCGCCCGAGACGGGCGGGACGGCGGTCTGTTTCGTCGTCTCGACCAGTCCGGATTCGAGGTGGACCGCCCGAACGAGGACGGTCACGTTCTCGGAGTGACCTCTGGAGTGGGCGAGGCGGGTGTCGACTTGCAAGGTCGCGGTGCCGCCCGACACCGTGCCGGGCGCGATGGACACCTCCTGGATGTCGAGGTGGCCGGGCCGAACTGGGTCGGGTTCGGAGTCGGCTATCGCGCCGGGGACCGCGGCGACGGCGAGGACGGACACCGCGACGACGAGGGCGATTCCGCCGGCCAGCATCGTCTCGCGGTTCATGTACCGTAGCTCACAGGTGGGTATAAAGTGTTTTGTGGTGTGAGGCGTTTCGACGATGAGGATTTCGACCGCGCGAATCGAGACACATCGACGCCGTGAAGCGCCCCGTAGTCCGTGACGGGTTCTGAAACTCGAACGGTTCCGCCCGCGAGTCCCGACTGCGAACAGACCCAAGGTGACCGAGTCCTAACGCTTCGTCGATGTACGCAGGCACGATCGAGACGCCCTGCTGTCTCCGTAACGACGTCACTCGTACCACCGACTCCGCGGACGGTACCGGTTCGGCGCGCCCGGCGGAGGCGAGCGACCGATGACGGTCCGAAGCGTCGTCCTCGACGCGGACGGCACCCTCGTCCGCGGCGACGAACCGATACCGGGCGCAATCGAGGCGGTCGACCGACTCCGCGAGCGCGGCCTCGACCTCCTCGTGCTGTCGAACAATCCGACTCGAACTCCGGCCGACTACGCCGACTGGCTCGCCGAACTCGGGTTTGCCGTCGGTCCGGACGACGTGGTCACGTCGGGGTCGCTCACGGCCGACTACGTGGCCGCCGAGTATCCCGACGCTGCGACCTACCTGCTCGGTGAAGCGGGCCTGCGGGAGATGCTGGCGGCCCGCGGGGTCACGCTCGTCGCCGACCCCGACGCCGCCGAAGTCGTCGTCGCCTCCATCGACCGCGAGTTCACCTACGACCGACTCCGGGAGGCCCTCTGGGCGCTCGACGGTTCTGCCTTCGTGGCGACCGACCCCGACCGCACGATTCCCGCGCCGGACCGACCAGTGCCGGGGTCGGGTCCCATCGTCGCCGCCGTCGCGGAGGCCGCGAACCGCGACCCCGACGCGATGCTCGGCAAGCCGGCCCAGACCGCCGCGGAGGCGGTCGAATCCCGGGTCGCCGGACGGGGCAGGGAGGTTCTGGTCGTCGGCGACCGACTCGACACGGACGTCGCCTTGGGCGAGCGCGCGGGCATGGCGACCGCGCTCGTCTGCTCGGGGGTGAGTACGCGCGCGGACGCGGAGGTCTCGGACGTAACTCCGGATTACGTGATCGACTCCGCGGCGGACGTGGAGTCGCTGTTGTAACTCACCGCGCCCGGCCAGTCCTCGGACTTCTTCGATGCGCCCGCGGCGTCCACCACGCGGGGTTCGTCGTCGGAGGCGTCGACGTGGTCGGTGAATGCACCTCCGACGGTCGCCCCGTCGGTAACCGTGAACCAACCGCCAGAGGCGATGCGGAACGGTCTTTACCGGTACGGCCGGAAACGGGCCATATGGACACCTACGAACTGGACGAGGTGGACAAAGGCATCCTCTACTATCTCCAGCAAGACGCGCGCAACACCACCAGTACCGAGATGGCAGAGGAGTTGGACATCACGGCCAGCACGGTCCGTAATCGGCTCACCAACTTGGAAGAGGAGGGCGTCATCGAACAGTACGTCCCCCAACTCGACTACGAAAAGGCGGGGTTCCAACTCAGAGTGTTGTTCGTCTGTACGGCACCCGACGAACCCGAGAACTTCGCTCAGGACGTGCTCGAACAGGAAGGCGTCGTCGCCGTCCGCGAACTGCTCGCCGGGGCCGAGAACCTCCACGTCGAGGCGGTCGGTACCGACACCGACCACCTGACCGAAATAGCGGACTCCCTCCGCGAGATGGGTCTCGAAATCGTCCGGTCGGACGTGCTGAAAGCCCAACTCCACCAGCCGTTCAATCACTTCGGGACGTCCGTCAGTGACGACTAGAGTCGGACGTGACGAAGTTACGGATACGTTTCACTTCTGCTAACGTAGCAGTTCCACGAGGAGTGGTAATAGCAGTCCCTGGGTTGCCAAATTAGCAGTGAACTCTCATTCTAGAGGACATGAGGATATTCTTTCCACCATATTTTTGCGTCTATGTCCGCATTTCTCGTCCAGATGAGCGACGAGTCACGCCCGATCAGCGAAAAAGTAATCGCGGAAATTGCGGACCGAAAGAAGGTAAAGTCGACGGAATTGCGCCCGCCGCTCTACGAGACCATCGATTTGGAAGCTTTGGACGCCCTCTTCTCGCCCGGTCACGACGGTGGAGTAAGGGACTGCGACGGACACGTCGAGTTCACGTACGATTCGTATCGGGTTCGGGTCGAAAGCGACGGGTCCGTCGTCGTCAGTTCGGGTGAAGCGTAATGACGCGGTTTCGATTCGACTGCGCGTACTGCGACGAACTCGTCGTGACCGATACCGTCGATGCGGTGAAACGGGAGGCTAAAGCGCACCTCGAAACCCACCGTACCGAACTGAAAGAGGTGTTTACCGTCGCGTTCGGCGGGACTAACTGCTACAACGACTGCGGATTCGTCTTCCCGGAGGAAGTCGACGACGAGGTCGGCTTCGACTGTCCCGCGTGCGGTCACGACAACTTCCCGCCGTTCGTCCATCAGTACGTCTACTGGCGGATAGAGAAGACGCCTCGCGTGACTTCGTCCGAAGGCGAATCCGACGGTGGGCGTTGAGTGCACCCCTCCGACGTTCGGCACGGTCGCTACTCCTCGACGTCGCGCGCGACCGACTCGCGGCGCTCGCCTGCATCGCCGTCCTCGACCTTCTGCCCCCAAAAACCGGGATACTTCACGACTTCCACGTCGCCCTGCACGCGAGTTTGACACGAGAGCCGAAGCCCCGAGTCCACGTCGTGGGGCGGTAGGGAGAGGCGTCTGCGCTCGTCGTCGTCCATCTCGCTCACGTCGCCACGAACCTCGACTGCGCAAGTCCCGCAGGTCGCGTGTCCCCGGCAGTTGAGGTAGTCGGCCGTCCCGTTGTGCGGGGACAGACCCGCGTCGAGCAGGGCATCTCGTAGTATCTCGCCGTCTTCGCACCCGATTTCGTTCCCCCGGAAGTGAATCGTCGGCATGCCACCGACGTACGACGGGAGAGTTGTTAGGTGTTAGCACTCCAAGAGCGGTCGGACGCGCTTGGCGGGCGGGCCGTCGAACGAGTAACCGCGACGGCAACGAGACGATGCAGACACATTGGAGAAATATATACTTTGGTTTAGACAATATGCATACACGAAATGTAATTCTATACTTCGTCCGTCGGATGCAGGAACGTCTGGAACTCCACCGCGCGCCCGTCGGGGTCCTCGGCGAAGAACTGGTATATCTCGTACCGTTCGTTCTCGTGGGGTTCGTCGCGGGCGCGCTCGGACAACTCCTCGTACATCGCGTCCACGTCCTCGCGGTCGGGGTAAACGAAGGTCACGATGCCCTCGGTGTCGGCCTCGTCGCGCTCACAGAAGCCGAGAAGTTGGTTGTCGTACTTCAGAATCGTGCAGTCGGGTTGTTCGAGCCACACGTCCGCGCCGACGGTCTCGGTGTAGAAGCCGACGACGCGCTCCAGGTCGGTGGTGGCGAAGAACGTAATCGCGCTCACGGCCGGGTAGTCGGAGGCCGACGGCAAAAAACCGCCGCTCAGACGAGGTGGCCTGCGACCACGGCGACGACCCACAGCGCCGCGCCCGCCCGGAGTACGGGCGTCCACCGACCCGCTGTCGGTTCACCGGCCGTGGAGTCGCCGCGCGACCCCGCTCCGGCCGCGAGCAGACCGACCGCGGCCACGACGACCGCCCTGTGGGCCGCGACCGGAATCGGGAGGACGGCCACTCCGAGGGAGGCGTAGTCGAGAACGAGTCCGGTTCCGAACCCGACCGCTGCGAGCGCACCCGCCTCCGCCGCGGGAAGTCGCCGACCGAACAGGTAGGCCGCCAGCGGGACGCCGCCGACCAGCACCGGATACCACAGCGCCACCACCGCGTCGGGCGACAGCCACGGGAGATGTCGCTCGCAGAGGATACCGCCGAACCGAACGACGAGCGGGAGCGCCGCGAGCGTCCCCGCGAGCGTCCCTCGTCGGCGATTCCGTCCGGCAGCGAGCCTTCTAAGGAAACTGCGCGCGTTTCGGCCGAGGAGAGGTGCCAGCGCCATCACGACCACGGTGGTCCAGCCGTCGGCGTCGTAGGTGTCGCCGTTGGCGTAGTACACCCGTTTGACCGCGAACTCTGGTTTGCCGAGGAACGCCGCCTCGACCCGCCGCTGGGCGTCCTCGACGCTATCGACGGTGTGGGTGATGGTGAACCAGTCCCAGTGTTCGGCGTGGGCTTGCACTGCGGTCCAGTCGCCGTCCGGGGGACCGTAGGCCCGGAGGTGGTCGCGCGCACCGAAGTAGCTCCCGTGGTGGAGTTGATACCGTTCCGACACCCAACCTCGGTCGGCGACGTAGGCGTAGCGCGACGCACCGGGCGCGTCACGCCACGGGACGCGCTCGTCGGCGACCACGGTGGTCTCGTCCGGTGCGTTCTCGACCCACTCGGCGTCGCTCCGGTTCCACCCGTGCCGACGTGTCAGATACCCCCGGACGCGCTCGGGGTGGTTCCGAACGACGACGTTGATGGAACTCGCCCGCCGGTCGAACGACCGGTCGGGACCGACGTACGGCCATATCTTCGCGTCGCCGACCCGAACCAGCGTCGGGTCCGCAGAGTCGGCCACCACGCTCGCGCCCGGTCCGACCAGAATCGCCACGAACGCGAGCGCGACGAACGTCGCGGCCGCGATATGTCGCATATCCCGGGGTTCGCAGGGGCCGAATAAGTAACTGTGGTCGGGTCGTGGAGGGTGTTCGGAGCAGTGGGGAGGATTCCGTACGAGCGATTTACAGTTCGCGGACGGCCCGAAAACGAAGACTGAAGCGGTAGAGTCGGGGTTTCAGTAACTGTACTCCGTGTGTAGGCTTCCGGTGTCGTCGTAGAGGTAGCAGGTGTCGCCGTCGTTGTTCCAGATATAGGAGTCGCCCCAGTAGAGGTCGGTGCTGGAGTCGGTGCCGTCGCCCGAGTGGAGACGTACCGCGTCGCCCGCACCGAGCGAGAAGCCATCGGGGAACTGGTAGCTGTTGCCGGCCTCGTCCTCGACGGTCCACCCGGTCAGGTCCTCGCCGCTCGACCCAGTGTTCTCGAAGTCCACGTACTCGTCGTTGAGGGTCGAGCCATCCTCACTGAGTGCCTCGACGACGATTTTGCTCTCGGAACCGTCGTTGTTCGGGTAGCTCTTCTCGGCGGCGAGATTCGAGTTGTCGTCGTAGAGGTAACAGGTGTCGCCGTCGTTGTTCCAGACGTAGGAGCCGCCCCAGTAGAGGTCGGTACTGGAGTCGGTACCGTCGCCCGAGTGGAGTCGCACCGTCTCGCCCGCGCCGAGCGAGAAGCCGTCCGGGAACTGGTAGGTGTAGCCCGCTTCGTCCTCGACCCGCCAGCCGGTCACGTCGAGACTGCTCGACCCGGTGTTCTCGAAGTCCACGTACTCGTCGTTCAGCGTCTCGCCGTCCGGGCTGATGGTCGGGATTGAGACCGAGTAGTCAGAGGCCGTGCCGGGTGTGTAGGCGTCGAACAGCGGGAAGGAACCGTCGAAGACGGTCGTCTCGGGGACCTCCTGGCTACTGCCGACGTTGTTTGTGTCGTCGACCACCCAGTCGGCGTTGACCCGGAGGTCGGTGCCCAGTCCGCTGGCGAGGTCGTTGATGTTAGCTCGCGCGTCGGCCGTGGTCTTGCCGCTACCTGTCAGAATCACTGCCCCGCCGTTGGCGGCGAAGGTGTCGAGCGCGTCGATTTCGCTCGTGGTGAACGCCTCGGGCGGCGTCGTGACGACGACCGCTCGCGCGCCGTCGAGGGTCGCGCTGGTGAACTCGTTGACGCCTTCGAGGCCGACGTCCTGTCCTTCGAGGTAGCGCATGTAGTAGGCCGTGTCCTCGGCGGAGAGACCGTAGTCTGCGCCGAACTGGCCGTGGCCGCCGTCGATGAGCACGTCGCCGGAGGTGTCGGCGAGGTAGTCCACGAGGTTCGTCAGGAAGGGGAAGTTACCGTAACTCGACGTGTCGGTGCTGTAGCCCTCGTTCGACTCGTAGCTCTCGTCGATGAAGGGAGCGCCGACCACGCCGACGTTGGCCGCCTCGTCCACGGCCACGAGCGGGACGTCGCCGCTGTAGCTGTAGCCGCCGTCGAGAGACTGGGTCGCGGTGGACTCGGCGTAGACCGGGACCTGCGAGTCCGGAACGCCGCCGGTCGTCGTCCGGACGCTCGCGGTCTCCGGGAAGAAGAGGTCGTCGACCGGGTTATCTCGTATCTCCGAGGAGTTGTCGGGGTCGCTTTCGGCCCAGACCTGCGTCCCGTTTGCTCTCGCGGTCTCCTCGGAACTTCTGAACGCCGTGTGCTTGGCGAACGACGAGTCGTACACGCGAGCGTGGCCCTCCTCGACGAGTCGATGGTTGTAGTTTGCGTCCCGAGCGCCGTCGCCGTCCGCGTCGTAGTAGAGATAGCCCAGCACGCGGCCGAAGGCGTCACGAACTGGCTCGTCGTCGTCGAACACGAGGTTCACGGTCTTGCCGCCGAGTTCGTCCTTGCCGAACTGTGTGGCGTCGTCGGCCTCGGCTTCGAGGTAGGTGTTGGACTCGATGCCCTCCCACTCCTGGACGCGCTCGTACTGGCTGTTGGCCGACTTCTCGGGCGTGTCGGTCCCGAGGACGCGGACGTTCTCGGTCGTGCCGTCGTCGAACTCGACCGTCACCGTGTCGCCGTCGAGAACCTCCGTGACCCGCACCGAGTACGTCTCGTTCGGGTCGAGACCGAGACCCTCGCGGTCGCCGAAGTAGGGGAACGCGGTGTTGAACTGGGTCGTGACCGGCTGATAGGGTTCGCCCCCGTTCTGGTACTCGTCGGTCACCTGGTCGTCGTTGAACCGGAACGCGAGTTCGAGGTAGCCCGCGAGGTCGTTGAGATTGGCCGTCTCGTCGTAGTCTCCGTAGTCCGACTGGTCGTGGAGGAACAGCCACCCGCCGTTCGACACGAAGTCGCCGATGGCCGAGAGTTCGCTCGACGTGAACGAGTCGCTGGGCGAGGTGACGACCGCGGCGTCGGCACCCGAGAGGTCGGACGCGAGCGAGGTGGTCGCGTTCACGGTGTAGCCGTTGTTCTCGGCGTAGCTCTCGAACTTCGAGAACTCCGAGAGGGCGTAGTACTGGCTGTGGCCCTCGTCCCAGAGGACCGTGCCGGACCCGCCGAGTGCGTCGTCCCAGACGTTGAGGACGAACTCCTCGTTGCCGGTCTGCCAGTTGGCGTCCGAATCCGTGACCAGCATCGACCCGAATCCGACGACGTGCCAGTCGGTCGCTACGACCGGAATCGGCGCGTTCTCGCCGTACGAAACCGCGTCGGAACTGCTGTCGGCGTCGCCGTTGGTCGCCGTGTCCTCGGCCCAGACGGCGACCGAGGAGTCGTCGGTGAGCGGTTCGTAGTCGTAGTTCACCAGACTCGACGTGGAGTACGCTTCGAGTTCGGGTATCTGGCCGGACGCCGCCCGAGTTCGGTCGGTGAGTTCGATGCCTGCGGCCGAGCACCCCGCCGCAGTCGTAAGTGCTGACAGGAACGCGCGTCGATGCATGCAAAAGGACCTCCGTTCGCACTATATAAATCAAGGCATTCGTCCCATATTGTTACTGATAGAGTTAGTAAATAAAATCGGTTGACAGGTCTCTCAGGATTCGCCCGTCGGCCGACCGGAACCGAGCGTTTGACCTTGGTCGAGTCCCTATTCGGGAGCATGTCCCTACGGAACGACGGTGGTCGCTGATGGGCCGCGGCGAGAAGGTCCGGTTCGGGCTGGCGCTCGCGCTCGGAGTCATGGTACCGGGACTGCTCAAGTACGCGCTGAGTACCAACGGGTACGAGGCGCTCGGGACTGCAGTCTGGGTCAGTGGCTACCTCACCGCCGTGCTGGTCATCTGGTACATCTGGGTACGGCCGCTCGACCTCCAAGGGGCGGGCGGCTGAGTCGGCGCGCGGACGACCGCGGCATAGCGGAACTTTAAAGGGTATTTCGCGGCGACTTTCGAACAACGATGATAGAGTTCGTGCCAATGCCCCTCATCGACGACTTCCTGCTCAACTACAACGTCGGGCAGGCGCTACTGCTGTTATTCGTCCTGTCGGTGCTGGGGGCAATCCCGCTCGGCTCCCGGAAGGTGTTGTCGCTGAACGCCATCACGTTCGGACTGCTGTTCGTCCTGACTCCGGCGAGTCTCGCGCCGCTCCACTACAAGTTCCTCGGTATCGCCCTGCTGGTCGTCGCGCCGTTGCTGTACGTCACGGCGAGTCGATAGAACTACGATTCACGCACGAGCGCGACACTCAACAGTTTCTCACCGCCGGTCACGGTCGCTTCTCGGGTCAGCGAGTAGAGGATACCCCCGCGGTCGGTCTCGACTTCCTGTAGCACCTCGTAGGTCGTCGGGTCGTAGAGCGTCCCGATCCGCTCGCCGGGTTCGACGCGTTCGCCGACTTCGCGGTCGGGGTCGGCGTGAAACAGGCCCGACTCGTCGGCCGTGACCCGGCCGAGGTGGTTGCGCGCCAGCGTCGGGTCGACGTCGGTCGGTTCGCCCGCGAGCAAACCGAGGTGCCGGAAGGCGTCGAGCGTGCCCGACACGCCCGCCTCGATCGCGTCCTCCACGAGTTGCTTGTTGTGCGCCAACTCGGGCGTGATGGTCGGGATACCCTCGCGGGTCGCCGCGACCCGGAGTTTCCCGCCGAAGTCGCGCTCGGCCCACTCGGTGTCGGCGTCGTCGCCCGCTTCCTCGGAGAGCAGGAGGTCCGTGCCGAACGCCTCCGCGAGCGCCCGGGACTCCTCGTGGCCCTCCATGAACACGACGTGGGTCAGCATGTCGGCGCTCCCTGTGTGGAGGTCGAGAACGGCGTCGGCCTCCTCGACGTACTCCCAGAGCGTGGCGGCCATGCGCTCGTGGAGCGTCCCGTCGGCGTCACCCGGCCAGACCCGGTTCATGTTGGGGTTCACGCTGTCCAACTGCTCGGGCGTCGTGTACGACACCCGGTCGAACGTGAGAGGGTCGGCGACCGGCACGGCGACGACCCGGCCCGCGAGGTCGGCGTCCCCGACCGTGAGGTGGTCGTGGACCCGCCGCAGCGTCTCGGTCCCGTTTATCTCGCGGCCGTGCTGTGCGGCCTGCACGTAGACGGTCGGGCCGTCCTCCGCGCCGTCGTAGGTGTGGACCGTCGTCTCGATTTCGACGCCCGAGGGGAGTCGCGCGAGCGTGACGCGCTCGGTCGTGTGGTTCATGCGTGTTTCTCTCGGGCGCAGAAGTTGAAGCTACTGCCTCCTTCACTCGGTCGATACGAATCGTGGACGACCGGAACGGTTGGTCTTCTCGTTTCCGCGGCAGTTGTCGTGAAGAACGGGTAGAAAGCCCCCGCCCGCTCGACGGCCGGGACTCGCTGCGCTCCTCGGCAGGGTGCAGAGCGCCCTGCCTGCGGTGCTTACGTCGTCCGGGCACGGTCGAGCGGTCACCGGAAGACGTTCCTGCTCGGCCTCCGGCCTGCGCGGGCGTGCGACTTCCGAGGTCACACTCGCTCGTCCGCGTGACCGGCCCCTTTCAGTCCCACCCCGTCGGTTGTCGCGCCGAGCGCGTTCTGGTTGTCTGTGGGGCCGAGCGCAGTTCCATGGGTACAACGCCCGTTTGACCCACCAGTGGGTACTAGTACGGCGCGCGACACACGTCGGGTATATGACCAGTCCCTCCAGTTCGCGCAGTTCGACCCGACGTCAGGTCCTCGCTGCTTCGGGCCTCCTCGCCGGAGCGGTCGGAATCGCGGGGTGTCTCTCCGGCCCGAGTAGCGAGAGTCCGACGAGCGACGACACGGCAAACGAGACCGAGACGACCGCCAGCGACTCGGCCGGCGAGACGGCCGACGAAACCGCCGAAGCGAACGCGGTGGGGTCGGCGTCGTGGACCCAGTTCGGGTACGACGCTCGCAATTCGGGCCACGCGCCGTCGGCCAGTGGACCCGCGTCGGACGCAGAAGTGTCGTGGCGGTTCGACGGAGGGACGCCGACGATGAACGCCTCGCCCGTGGTCGCCGACGGTACCGTCTTCGTACCGGGGAGCGGCGACCCCGGGTACGTCCACGCAATCGACGCCACGACCGGCGAGTCGGAGTGGCGATTCGACCCCGACGGCTACGCCGCGTCCGCCCCGGCAGTCGCGGATGGCGTCCTCTACGTCGGGACGTGGGGCAAGAAGTTCTACGCGGTGGACGCCGAGACCGGCGAGAAACTGTGGGAGAACGACGTCGGCCACCGATTCGGGTCGTCGTCGCCCGCCGTGGCCGACGGCACGGTGTACGTCGGGACGAACGGCGACGGCCCGCTGGTCGTGAGCGGTTCCGAGGACGAGGAGCAGTACGAGTCCTGCGCGGTCCTCGCACTCGACGACGCGACCGGCGACGAGCGGTGGCGCTACGACGACTTCGGCGAGAAGGACAACGTCGATTCCTCGATAGCGGTCGCCGACGGCCGGGTCTACTTCGGCGGTGAGTCGGCCGTCTACGCGCTCGACGCCGACTCGGGGTCGGTCGCGTGGTCCCGCGAGATCTCGACCCACCCCGACTCGTCGCCCGCGGTCGTGGACGGCACCGTCTACTACGGCGCGCCGTTCGACGGCGGCGAGGGCGGCGACCCCGCCCGCCTCTGGGCGCTCGACGCCGCGACCGGCGAGACGAGTTGGACCGCCGGAATCGAGGACGCGAACCTCCGGACCTCGCCCGCGGTCGCCGACGGCACGGTGTACGTCGCGGCGTCCTCGATGCGCGTCTGCGCTGGCGTCGGCGGCACCGGTACCGAAGACGGCGAGTCGAACTGCTCGGGTCAGAACCGCGGCCAGCTCTACGCCGTCGACGCCGCGTCCGGCGACCGGCAGTGGACCGCGGAGTTTCGGACCGACGCGCGCTCGTCCCCGGCGGTCGCTGGCGGCGCGGTCTACGTGGGCAACGACGACGGCATCTCTGCGGTGACGACCGACGGCGAGAGCCTGTGGCGTATCTCCTTCGAGGGCGACCGCGAGGACGGGCCGTACGTAGATTCCTCGCCCGCAGTGGCGGACGGTCGGGTCTTCGTCGGCGCGTCGGACGGCCACCTGCGCGCCATCGGTGGGAAATAATCTCTTCGTTTAGAGAACTAATTTCATTTCTTTAGAAAATGTATATATTTCCGGCAATTGTATCCGAATTGCCGTCCGTCCGCGAAAGCCTCCGCGACCGTCTCGACCTCGTCCGTCCCGCTTCGAGTCAGGTGGGCATCCTGAGCGCGTAGAGGATACAGCCGAGTCCCACCAGCGTACTGCTGTTCGAGACGACCACGAACACCGTCGCCGCGGCGGGGTCGTCGCCGAGCAGAAGCATCGGACCCAGTAGCACGAACGGGAGACCGACGGTGAGCGCGAACCCGATCGCGATGAACAGCATCGGTCTGCTGTCGTTTCGTCGGTAGCCCCGGTAGGCCTGATACGCGATGAGGAGACCGACGAGCGCGGCGACGAGGTTCATTCCCTGCGACAGCAGTCGCACCCAGTTCGGCACGTCGGGCGGCGTAATCTGGAGCGGAGTCGGTATCGCGGGGAACACGTCACATCCCCTCCACGAGGTCGGTGAACCTGTCGGCGATGTCTTCGTGACGTTTCACCTCGACCGTGAGCGACCCCTCGACCAGTTCGACGGTCACGCGCTCCAGTCGCGGGGAGTACACCTTGTGGTGGTGGCCCGCCGTCGGATCGAGTTTGGTCCGTTCTTCGAGGAGGTCGCACGCGCGCAGGTCCTCCAGTCGCCGGTAGATCGTCGGCTCCGATGCGCCGCATCGTTCGCTCAGTGCGTTGGCTGACATGGGTTCGATACTCGTTTCTGTGAGGATCGTGCGGACGGTCTCGTCTTCGAGGAGCGCGGCGATGTCCTCGACGTCACAGTCCTCACTCACTGTTGCCAGTTTAATTACGGAACCGATATAAAAGCGTATCGACAGCTTCAGCGCGTGAAGCTCCGGGTCCCCGGCTAATAGTGGCGGTGTCGTAGCCGAAACCAAGATGACGACTTCGTTCACCGCGCCCGAGATTCGCTCGCCCGACGTGACCGCGCTCGCGCTCCTCGCGCTCACCATGGCGGTCGGAATCGCCTCTTACGGCGACCTCCCCGCCGAGATGGTCGTTGGTTGGCACGTCGGACTCGACGGGGACGTTCGACTCACGCACGCCCCGCGGCAGGTGGCCGCCTTCGCAGTTCCCACCGCGGCGACCGGCACGTATGCGGTCCTCCGAGCGGTCGAATCGGTCCTCGATATCCGCGAGGAGTTGGCCGATTTCGAGTCCGTCTACGACGTCGCCGTCCACCTCCTACTGGTCGGCCTGTTCGCGTTGCAGGCGGTGGTCGTCGCGGCGAACCTGTGAGGGAGGAAAGGCGGAGAAGAGCTAGCTTACTCGTTCTGCTGAGCGTCGACCACCGCGACGCCCGCCAGATTCACGATGTCCTTGACCTCGTCACCGCGCTGGATGACGTGGACCGGCTTGTCCATGCCGACCAGCATCGGGCCGATGGCGTCCGCGCCGCCCAACCGCTGGAGGAGTTTGTAGCCGATGTTGCCCGCTTCGAGGTTCGGGAAGATGAGGACGTTCGCGGGGTCGTCGAGTTCCGAGAACTCGTAGGTGCCTTCGAGGATGTCCTCCACGACCGCGGTGTCGGCCTGCATCTCGCCGTCGACCGGGAAGTCCACGTTGGGGTCCGCGCGGAGCGCCTTGGCGGCCTTGCGGGGCTTGCGCGTGCCCTCGTTGTCCACGCTCCCGAAGTTCGAGTACGACAGCATCGCCGCACGCGGGTCGACGTTGAACCGGCGGGCGAGGTCGGCGGTGTGGCGGGTGATTTCGGCCAGCACGTCCTCGTCGGGGTCCTGATTGACCGTGGCGTCGGCACAGAAGATGACGCGGTTCTTGAACGTCAGCATGTAGACGCCCGCGGCGTAGTCGGCGTCGTCGGCCGTGCCGATGACCTGTAGCGGCGGTCGGAGCGCAGATGGGTAGTGGTGGGTGAGACCGGTCAGCATCGCGTCGGCGTCGCCCTGCTCTACCATCACGCTCCCGAAGTAGTTGCTGTCCTTGTTCACGAGGTCGGCGGCCTCGCTCTCGGTGATGCCTTTCCGGCGGCGGAGCTGGTAGAGTCGTTCGCCGTACTCCTCGTAGTCGCCGTTCGTGGGGTCGGCGATTTCGGGGTCGAAGTCGAGTCCGAGGGATTGGGCGGTGGCCCGAATCGCGTCGGTTTCGCCGATGAGGACCGGGTTGGCGATGCCCTCCTCCTGCATCTGGTAGGCCGCCCGAATCATCTTCTCGTCGTCGCCTTCGGCCAGCGCCACGCGCTTGGGGTCGGACTTGGCCTTGTTGAGGACCACCCGCATCATCTCGCGGGACTTGCCGAGGCGGGCTTCCAGCGTCTCGACGTACTCGTCGGTGTCGAGTTCGCTCCGGGCGACTCCCGACTCCATCGCTGCGTCGGCGACGGCGGGCGCGACCTGGAAGAGGACGCGGGGGTCGAGCGGTTTGGGGATGATGTACTCCGGACCGAACTGGAGCGGTTGGTCGCCGTAGGCCTTGACCACGGCGTCGGGCACGTCCTGCTTGGCGAGATCGGCGAGCGCCTCGGCGGCCGCGATTTTCATCGCCTCGTTGATTTCGGTCGCCCGCACGTCGAGCGCACCGCGGAATATGAACGGGAACCCGAGGACGTTGTTCACCATGTTGGGGTAGTCCGAGCGCCCGGTCGCCATGATGACCGTGTCGTCGCGGGCCTCCTTGGCATCCTCGTAGCCGATTTCGGGGTCGGGGTTCGCCATGGCGAAGATGACGGGGTCGTCGGCCATCGACCGGACCATCTCCTGGGAGACGATGCCACCGACCGAGAGACCGACGAACACGTCCGCTCCTTCCATGGCGTCGGCGAGGTCGCCTTCGGGCACGTCGCGGGCGAACTCCGACTTGTACTCGTTGACGCCACCGTGTTCGGCGCGGTTCTGGGTGATGATGCCCGAGGAGTCGCACATCAGGATGTTCTCCTTCTTCGCGCCGAGCGAGACGTAGAACCGGGCGGAGGCGATCGCCGACGCGCCCGCGCCGGAGAAGACGATTTTCAGGTCTTCGAGGTCCTTGCCGTTGATTTCGGTGGCGTTCAGCAGGGCGGCCCCGGAGATGATGGCCGTGCCGTGCTGGTCGTCGTGGAAGACAGGAATGTCGATCTCCTCGCGGAGGGTCTCCTCTATCTCGAAGCATTCGGGCGCTTTGATGTCTTCGAGATTGATGCCGCCGAAGGTGGGTTCCATCGCCTTCGTCGTCCGGATCACGTCCTCGGCGTCCTCCTGGTCGAGTTCGATGTCGAACACGTCGATGTCGGCGAATCGCTTGAACAAGACGCCCTTGCCCTCCATCACGGGCTTGGACGCCTGCGCGCCGATGTTACCCAGTCCCAGCACTGCGCTCCCGTTCGACACGACGCCGACGAGGTTTCCCTTCGCGGTGTACTTGTAGGCGTCGTCGGGGTTCTCGTCGATCGCGCGGCAGGGCGCGGCCACGCCCGGCGAGTACGCCAGACTCAGGTCTCGCTGGGTGTTCGTCGGCTTGGTCGTCGAAATCTCGATCTTCCCCGGCGGTTCTTCGCGGTGATAATCGAGTGAATCCTCGTCTAGTCCCATGGTCGGGGCAACCGTCCCCGAGGGTAAAAAGCTACTCGAACGCGTCGAATTTAGCTTCGACAAACGACGAAACTACCTCGGCTCTCAGGCCTCGTCGTCTTCCTGCACCAGCACGTCGGGTCGCTCCAGCACGGCGTCGTAGTCGTAGGCGTCCACGGCGGTCGTCGGCCACCGACCGGTGTCGGTCAGTACCTCGAACCCGTCCTCGGTGACGAGCACGGTGTCCTCGCTCTTCGCGCCCTGCACGGTCGGATTCCACGCGTAGGCCATCGGAGTCGTGACCTCGGCCGCGTCGTCCATCTCGGGTGTGGCTATCCACTCCCGGCCCGCGAACCCGGCCGCACCGCCCTGATGGTGGCGCTTCCACTCGTCGGCGTAGCCGAGATGTTCGTAGGCGGCCTGGATCGCCTGAAAGACGCTGGTCGGGTCGCCAGAGAGGTCCGCGATAGTCCGGGTCGCGCCGAGCGCGGTCGTCTCCACGGTGCGGGCGGTGTGGTGACGTTCGCCGAGTTCGTTCAGGTCCGCGTCGTCCATCTCGGACTCGAACGCGACGGTTCGGGTCGTGCTGGCGTGGAGTCCGTCGCGCTCGGCCGTGACCGAGACCAGCGCGTACTCGCCGAGTGGCGCGTCGGTCGGCGTGTAGTGGCGATACTTCCGGGCGCGGTCGGCCCCGCCGACGAGCGCCACGGGAACCTCGATACCTCGCGCCGAGAGCGCGACCCGGAGCGCGGACGCGACCTCCGACTCCGCGTCACCGGGTTGGAGTTCCCGGCAGACCGCCTCGACCGCCTCGGCGGTCTCCCGACCCAGTTCCCGGTACGTCTCGACGTCTTCTTCGGTCAGCGGTTGGCGGAGTGGCGAGGCGTCCAGCGATTCCATCCCGGGCACCTCGAAGTCCGCCGCGGCGGCGTCGGGACTGTGGTCGCCGACCGCCTCGGCCAGCGACTGGTCGTGCCAGTCGAACTCGGTGACTGTCACCTCCTCACGCAACTCCTCGTCCCGAAGGCGGTCGGCCTCGATGTTGTTCGTCACGACTTCGAGACCGTCCCCGTCGTAGCCCACCGCCGCCACGCCCACGTCGCCCTCGCGGTCCACGACGTTGTTCCCGCCGGTCAGCCACGCGAAGGAGTTGGGTCGCGCGAACCAGACGGCTTCGAGGTCGTTCGCCGCGAGGTAGGCGTCGAGGCGCTCCTGCTTGGTCATGTCTGGTGGGTCGTGGCCGATATCCTTGAAGGAGACGGATTCGGTGATTCTTCGTCCGACCGATCGTTCGTTTCGTGGGACTCACCAGGTCAGGGGATGCGCGGGCGCCGGCGTTGAGGTTCAGGGGCGGGGTTGCGGTGCCCTGCGGTCTTCGTTGGCGTCGGCAGTCGCTCGCTTCGCCGCAGTTTTCGTCACGAGTCGGGTCGCCGCCGTTCCGTCGCTCTCGCAGAGAAGCAGTCGAACAGACCTAAGTACGACCGGCCGAAAGCACCGTTAAGGGAGTTCCAACCGTGCAAAACCACACGCTCCGACTCGCGTCGGGAGGTGCGCGCTGATGGTCCGATTCCGTCACCTCGCGGCCACGACTACCGCCCTCACCTTCGCGCTCATCCTGCTCGGGGTCTACACCGCCGCGATGGGTGCGGGCCTGTCCTGCTCGGCCCAGTGGCCCTTCTGCGACGGCGGCCTGATTCCGCAGACGTTCCCGAGTTTCGTGGAGTGGTTCCACCGCCTGATAGCGATGATAACCGGCTTCTTCATCCTCGGGACCGCCGCCGGGTCGTGGAAGTACCACACCGAAAGGCGGATTCGCGGTGCGGCGACCCTCGCGCTGGCGGTCACGCCGCTCCAGATAGTCCTCGGCGGCGCGACGGTGTTCGTCTACACGCCCGCCGTGCAGGTCGCCCACCACGCCGCCGCGCTCGTCATCTTCGGGTCGCTCGTGGCGACGACGCTGTGGTCCTACGAGGCCGAACGCGCGCCCGACGCTCGCGGGGCCGACGCGACGACCGGCTATCCGAGCGACGACTGACCCTGATTTTAGCCGCTCTATCCCCCAAATATGGGCGCTTCGAGCCAACGATTATATGCTATCGCGTAGACGTGACGTTGGGGGAAAACACATGGACATCGACAGGCGGTCGTTTGTCAAGGGGAGTGCAGGAATCGTCGGCGGTCTCGCGCTGGGGGGCGTCTCCGCAGCGCAGGACGAAGAAGTGGTTCGTATCGGGTCGGACATCCCGTACAAGCCGTTCGAGTACCGCGAACAGGACGGAACGTTGGTCGGGTTCGACGTGGACTTGGCCGGAGCCATCTTCGAGGAGTTGGGCCGGGAGTACGAGTTCGTGCAGACCGGGTTCGATACCATCATCCCGAGTCTCAACAACGGTAACTTCCGAATCATCATGTCGGCGATGACCATCAACGACGAGCGCGCCGAGAGGGTCGACTTCTCGAATCCGTATTTCCTGGCGTACCAGACCGTCGCTATCCTGGAGAACAGCGACATCAGTCAGGTCTCCGACCTCGAAGGTCAGACGGTCGCGGTCCAGAAGGGCACGACCGGCGAGGCCGCGGCCGAGCAACTCAAAGAGCAGTTCGACGGCAACCTCACCATCGACAGCTACGACCTGATTACCGGTGCGTTCAACGCACTGCTGAACAATCAGGCCGTCGCGGTCATCAACGACAACACGGTCAACGTCCAGTACTCCCAGGACAACGACAACGTCGTCCTGCTGGAGGGTGAGGGCGTGGCCGCAGACGAGTTCGAGAGTGCCCCGCCGTATCTCACACTCACGGTCGAGCGATACGGCATCGCGTTCCGGAAGGACGACGACGAGTTCCGTCAGCAGGTCAACGAGGCGCTCGATGCGGTCATCCGGAGCGGTCGGTACGAAGAGATATACGGGGAGTACTTCAGCGGGCAACCGCCAGCGAGCATCCTCGAACGCGCCCAACGGTCGGGCGGCGAGACGACGACCGGGAACGGAACCGCGACGGGCAACGCCACCACGACCGAAGCGGCGAACTCGGTCGACTTCTAAAACTTTCGCAATTTTTGCGCGTCTCGGGACGATTCGTGCCGAGAGAACGGTGGCAGCTAGTTGAATGGTTAGAACGCTTGCTCAAATACGTGCGAATCAAAAAGAGTAAAGCCGCCTACGGCAAACGTGCCCTTATTACACCTATGAAAAGGCGCACGTTCGTGAAAGGAAGTGCAGGTATCACTACGGGACTGACCCTGGCTGGCTGTATGGGTGGTTCCGGCGACGAGCAAGACGACGAGACCACCGAAGCGAGCGAAACCACGTCGAGCGGAACCACGGCGTCCGAGACTTCCTCGGAGGAACTCAGCGTCGAGGAACCGGTCGTCATCGGTTCGGACATCCCGTATCCGCCGTTCGAGTACCGCAAGGAGAACGGCGACCTGACCGGATTCGACGTGGACATCGCGGAGGCGGTGTTCAAAGAGGAGATGGGTCTCGACTACGAGTTCAAGAAGACCGGCTTCGACACCATCATCCCGAGTCTCAACAACGGCAACTTCCGGACCATCATGTCGGCGATGACTATCAAACCCGAGCGCGCGGAGAAGGTGGACTTCTCGGACCCCTACTTCACGGCGTATCAGACGGTCGCCATCCTGGATAACGGCGAGATCAGCAAACTCGAGGACATCAAAGGCAAGACGGTCGCAGTCCAGAAGGGCACGACCGGCGAAGGCGCGGCCGAGCAACTCAAAGAGCAGTTCGACGGCAACCTCACCATCGACAGCTACGACCAGATTACCGGTGCGTTCAACGCACTGCTGAACAATCAGGCCGTCGCGGTCATCAACGACAACACGGTCAACGCCAAGTACGTCAAGGAACAGGATAGCGTGGTCTTCCTGGAAGGCGACGGCGAGGCCGCCGACCAGGGCAAGAACGCCCCGCCGTATCTCACGCTCACGGTCGAGGAGTACGGCATCGCGTTCCGGAAGGACGACGACGAGTTCCGGAAACGGGTCAACGAGGCGCTGGCCGCTATCAAGGACAGCGGTCGGTACGACGAAATCTACGGCAAGTACTTCGAATCGTCCAGCAACTGACGACCGAGGCAGGATTTTTGGTCGTTGACGACTCCGTGATACACATCGATAATGGCGGGAACATACTCAGACGAAACGACCGTCGAAGAACCCCAGACCGACGACGGGCTGCTGACCGACCAGCGGGTCAAGTGGTTCGGCATCGCAGTCGCTGGACTGTTCACTTTGGCGGTTCTCTACCTGTTGTACCGAATACTGACCGACTTCGTGGACTACGAACTGATGAGGGCGGTGTTCCCGCGGTTCGTGGACGCCTACGTGCTCGTACTCCAGATTTTCCTGATATCGAGCGTGCTCTCGCTCATCGCTGGCACGTTGGTCGGTCTCGGACGAGTCTCCCGAACGTCGTTCACTCGCTCGATAGCGACGAGCTACGTCGAGTTCTTCCGCGGAACACCGCTTCTCTTCCAGCTTTTCATCATCTACCTGGGTATTCCGGCGTTCTGGCGGAGTTCGCCGCAACCGTTCCCGATCGAAAACTGGAGTTTCGCGGCGGCCATCATCGGCTTGACGCTCAACCACGCGGCGTACTCCGGCGAGGCCATCAAAGGCGGGATTACGTCTGTCCCCGACGGTCAGATGGAGGCCGCCCGGTCGCTCGGCATGTCGTACATCGACTCGATGCGCGAGGTCATCTTGCCCCAGGCCGCCCGAAACGCGCTCGCGGCGCTCGGCAACGACCAGGTCATCCTCGTGAAGGACACCTCGCTGTTGACCGTCCTCGCCGTGCCCGAAATCATGAGCGTGTTCCGGAACGTCAACAGTAACACGTTCGACGCCTGGACGCCAATCATGCTCGTGGCCGTGGCGTACCTCGCCATCACGCTCCCGCTCGGGAAAGTCGTCCGCTACTTCGAACGCCGATCCGAATGGGGTGAGACCGATGCGTGACGTTCCGGCCGTGGAGTTCGACGGCGTGGACAAGTTCTTCGGCGAGACCCACGTCCTGAAAGACATCGACCTCTCCATCGAGGAGCAGGAGGTCGTGGTCATCATCGGACCGAGCGGGAGCGGGAAATCGACGCTCCTGCGGTGTGTCAACCGACTCGAAGAGATTCAGGACGGCGAGATTCGAATCCAGGGGACGCCCATCACCGACCCCGACGTGGACGTGAACCGCCTACGCCAGCGCATCGGGATGGTGTTCCAGAGCTTCAACCTCTTCCCCCACAAGACCGCGCTCGAGAACCTCACGCTCGCGCCGACGAAAGTGCGGGGACTGTCGAGTTCCGAGGCCGAGGACCGCGGACTCGACCTGCTCTCGGAGGTCGGACTCGCCGACCAGGCCGACTCCTACCCGAACCAACTCTCGGGCGGCCAACAGCAACGGGTCGCCATCGCCCGGGCGCTGGCGATGGACCCGAGCGTGATGCTGTTCGACGAAGTGACCTCGGCGCTGGACCCCGAACTCGTCGGCGAGGTGCTGTCGGTGATGCGGACGCTCGCCGATGAGGGGATGACGATGCTGGTCGTCACTCACGAGATGGGCTTCGCCCGCGAAGTCGGTGACCGAATCGTGTTGATGGCCGACGGTAACGTCGTCGAGACCGGACCGCCCGAGGAGTTCTTCGAGAACCCGTCGACGGACCGCGCCGAGCAGTTCCTGACGCGAGTCGAGTAGCGACTCCCGGCGACGTCGAAGTCGGATTTAGGTGGTCTTCTCGCTCGAATTCGTTCTCCGAAACGCTTCGAGGCCGTCCGCGACCGAGCGCGCGTCGATTCTTTTCCGTTCGCAAGCGGTGCCTATCCCGTATAAGACGGGGTTTGCGAAGAACCCGTATCGCGGGCTAACCTTCCGTCGTTAGACAGTTTCTGTATAACTAAATGATATAAAGTTGGTGGCCGATGTATGGGCAGTCGTCGAACCAGATCAGAACCGAAGGTGGTCGTCCCCGCCATCGATACGGCGAGTAGCACCGCCGCCCTCCGTTCGCTCGGTCAGCGAGGCGTTCACACGATTGCGATTTCGGAATTCGAGACGCCACCGGGGTATCGTTCGAAGTACTGTGACGAGGTCGTCACCGTTCCGGACCCGACCCAGGACCTCCCGGCCTACGAGGAGACGCTACTCGCGCTCGCTCGACGCGACGACGTGGAGACCGTCCTCCCGTTTCGTGAATCGGACGTGTACGTCCTCTCCCGGAATAGGGAGGCGTTCGCCGACCACGTCGGAACGCCGTGGCCGTCGCTCGACGCCCTCCGAACGGCCCAGGACCGCGTCGAACTCTTCGACGCTGCGAGCGCCGCCGGCGTGGCCGCTCCCACGACGAAGCGACTCGACGACTGGGACGACTGGGACCGCGAGGTCATCGTCAAGCCACGGTACACGGTCCACGCGACCGAGTACTCCGACCGGTTCGACGAGAGCCACACGCAGTGGAGTTCGACCCGATACGTCGCCTCGGACGAGACGCCCGACCGGGACGAACTGGTCGGCGAGATAGGCCACGTCCCTCTCGTTCAGGAGTACGTCCCCTCGGCGGACGAGTACGGGTTCTTCGCGCTGTACGACCACGGCGAGGCGGTGGCGACCTTCCAGCACCGCCAACGACGCGGCTGGAAGTACTGCGGCGGGCCGAGCGCCTACCGCGAATCGGTGGATATTCCCGAACTGAAAACGTCGGGCCGGCGACTGCTCGACGAACTCGACTGGCACGGAGTGGCGATGGTCGAGTTCCTGCGCGACCCCGAGACCGGCGCGTTCGAACTCATGGAGGTCAACCCCCGGTTCTGGTCGTCGCTCCCGTTCACCGTGCAAGCGGGCGTCGATTTTCCCTCGCTCTACTGGCGGCAAGCTACCGGAGACCCGATAGAACGTCCGCCGGACTACGACGTCGGGAGGGCCGGACACCTCTTGCGGGGCGAACTTCTCCACCTCCACAGCATCCTGTTCGAGGACTACCCGCTGGTCGAGCGCCCGTCGTTCGCCAGAACCGCGTTCGACGTCGTCACGTCGGTCCTCCGCGACCGGCGATTCGACTACCTCGACCCGGACGACCCCGGCCCGTTCGTCCGTGACGTTCGAAACGCGCTCGACGGACCGTACGGCGAGCAAGCGGTGGCGTCGTCCGAACTGTCGAGACTCCGCGCGACACTCCAGACGCTCCTGACGTGGCGGTGAGAGCGTCGCGTTCTCGCATCACGTTACGTTTCTTTCGGCCCGCTAAACGTTTTCAAAGCACCTAATTTCGTTTCTGAAGGAAACGAATACGTTCCTCAGTGCGCCTCGTTCGACTTCGGGTTTCGGCTCGCGTTCGACAGTGTGCTCTCGTTAGCCAGCGCCTCGCTGGTCAGCGTCTCGTTGGCGACTTCCCGTCCGATTTCGGTCTCGAACTGGTAGAGGTCGTGGGCCTGCTCGCTCAGGTTTCGGACGTGGGTCACGTTGACCCCGTTGCGCTCGCGCACCCTCGGCGACAGGTCCGTGGCCGCTCGCGCGGTCTGGTTGGCCCGGCGTTCGACGGTTCGCGCCCGAATCACGAACTCCGACACCGACGCGCGATACTCGCCCTCCGACAGTTCGCCGTCGGCCCACGCGTCGGTGAGATTCGTCCGGACCGCGGCGAGACCGTCGAGGTACGCTTCGAGCGTCTCCGTCTCGTCGGCGACCACCTCGGCGCGCTCGGCCGTGGTGGTCGCCGCCGCCAGTCGTTCCGAAAGCGTCCGGTTCCAGAGGTCGCCCTCCAACGACGCGCCCTGTGCGCCGACCGCGCCCGCGAGTCGTTGGCCCGGCGAGACGGTCGTCGTGTTGCTCTCGTTGGCCGTCGTGGTGTCGTCGCCCGGCCACGTCGGGCCGCTCTGACCGCCGTCGGCCGCGACCACTCCCGTCGCGCCGAGGAGGGCCACCGCGACGAGTAGCAGGACGAAGGTGGGTTTCATCTACTCGTTTCCACGCGCTCCACGGGCAATAAGCCGCCGTTACTGAACCCGGATTCAGCCGAATTAAGGGGGTTTCAGGGCTCTTGTTGCTCCTTCGGAAGCGCGAGTACGTTCTCCCTACCGAGCCTGAAGCTCTCTATCTTGCCCTGCTCGCGGAGGCTCCCGACGACCTGACTCGTCTTGGCCTCGGTCCACCCGAGTTCGTCCACCACGGCTTTCTGCTTGACACGACCGCCGCGGCGTTCGAGCAGTCGGAGGACGCGCTCCTCGTTGCTCAGCAGACCCTCGGGCGGTTCGTCGGTCGGCCGGTCGTCGCGCTCGTCGCGGTTGCGGTAGAGCCACGCGACGATGCCGACGATGGCGGCGAGAACCGCGAGCGCGCCCGCCGCGGCGGCGACGGCGTTCCACGGAACGTCCGGCCCACCCGCCCCGGGCGCGTCGAGGACGATTCGGGGTTCGTTGCCCGCGAACTCGATGGGGCCGTTCCAGACGACCGCCTGGTCGCGCTCCTCGTAACCGGTTTCGGGTTTCGGCTGTATCGTCGTCGCCTCGTACTCGTCGGGCCACTTGACCAGCAGTCTGGTCTTCTCGTTGAGAATCAGTCCCGACAGCGAGTCGCCGATTCGGATCTCCCCGTCCGAGACGGCGGCGAACCCGTGCCACTCGAACGAGTAGACCACCACGCCGTATCGCTGGGGGAACTCCCGGATTTCGGCCCGAACGGAGTAGTTCCTCCCCGCCATCTCCCGGCCCGTCGACTGCTCGGCGCTCCGAAGCGTGCTGTTCATCCGGCCGACGAACTGCTGGCTGTACCGGGTCGAGTTGTTCTCGATGTCGGACTTGTACCCCCGGAACGCCGCGGTCGTCTCGGAGTCGTCGAGGCGGGTTCGGTAGACGACTTGCCACTCCGCGGTCCCGTTCCCGTGGACTCGAACGTCGAGAACGACAGTGTCGGGCGTGACCTGTTGCATCTGGGCCTGGGCCGTCGCGCGGTCGGTCGCCCGCTCGGTGAGGTCGGACTCCGCTTGCGCCGCGCCAGTGGCGCTCGTCGCTACACCGGCGGCTGTGCCGACCGCGGCCACGAGACAGAAGACCGCGGCGAGCATCGCTACGAACTGTCGCGGCCCCATTCGTCCGTACGTCCGACGCGCAAGGAAAAAGGGGTTGCGTCGTTTTGGGTCGTCTTACCGCGTAGGCGACCGTTCCACGGCTCGTTTCTTCGGCGTAGGGCATCGTTACTCGGGTTACGACCGACTTGCGACGTTTAACTCGGATTAATTCGGTCCCAACCCGTCCTCAGGCCCAGCAATCGGCTTTCAGAGTTTGGGGGCTTGAAGCACCTGTCCGCCCTCGTGAGAGGTGGCGAGATAGCATGTCGAAGACGGAAACGCACACGGTCGACGCGGTGGAGTACGAGAGCGAGACACCCCTGCGCGTGCAGGCAGACTGGTCGGGCACCGAGACCCTGGATTCGGCGATAACCTGCGCGATTTCCCGGGCGACCGGAGTCTCGGTGACCGAACTCGCACCCCTCTACGAGTACATGGACCCCGACGCGCTCCACGAGTTCGTCGCGTCAATGCGCGACCGCGAGACGGAGACGAGTATCACGTTCCAGTACGAGGGCCACGACGTGACCGTCCGAGGAGACGGCGAGATACTGGTGTGGCCGCCGCGGTAGGCGGGTCTGGGCGTTGCGGTCCGGCGAGTCGGTCGGCCCCCTTCGTCCGGAGTCGGCCGATTCAGCCCTCGTCCGGAATCTGTTTCCCCGGCCTTCCTTCGAAGTCGGCCCAGCCCTCGCTCGAAATCGGTCGGTCCGGTCCTCACCCGAAGTCGGCCAGTCCGGCCTGACTGTCGTCGGTGTCGTCCCCGCTGGCCTCGGCCTCCGAGTCCCGGTCCCCGTCCGCTTCGGCCTCCGAGTCATCTTCGGCGGTCTCTCCGCCGTCGTCGTCGCGCTGGGACCCGAAACTCCCCTCGAACGCGCCCCCGGAGTGTTCCACGGCCGCCTCCTCGCGGAGGTTCTCGGCCTCCTCCACGACGTTCTGAACCTTGTTGGTGTCTTTCCCCGACCCAGTGACGAACGAGACGTGTTCGGCTTCGAGGTCGTACTTCGCGGCCATCGCTATCGTCATCTCGCGGTTCTTGCAGTGGTGGGTCATCGCCGCGAGGAACGGGAGTATCTCCCGGCGGGCGGTGGACATGCTCACGCCGTCGGTCTCGGCGATTTTCCGAGCCACGTAGTCGCGCTTCTTCCGGTTGCCCTTCGAACTCCCGAGCTTTCGCCAGTAACTCGGCGGGCCGTACCGGGTCCACCCGCCCTTGTCGCCCTGCCGAGACGCCGCGACTCCGGCCGCGATGTTGTCGGTGGCGTAGCGCCACATCGAGTAGTCCTGCGTGGCCCGAACCCGACCCAGCCACTTGTCGGCGTTCGAGAGGAAGTCGTAGGCAGTCGCGAGTTCCGCGCCCTCGTAGTCCTTGGGCACGTTGTCCTCGACCCAGTTCAGCAGGTCGTCGGGCGTCTCGTCTACGTCGTAGGACTCCTGGAGCGCGCCCTGGGCGTCTTCCTCCTTGAAGAGTGCGTCGAGGAAGTCGAAGATGCCGCTGGTCCGGTCGCGCTCGCCCGTGACGGTCACGTCGTCCTCGGTGAGTCGCTCGCTGGTCTCGGCGATGGCTTGCAGGTCGTTGACCGCCGACCGGAGATCGCCGTCGTTCTTGTCGGCGATGGCCCGGAGCGCCGCTTTCTCGTACTCGACGCCCTCCTGCTTGCAGATGTGACGGAGGGCTGGCACGATGGACCGGGCGGCCACGTCGCGGAACTCGATGGTCTCGCAGTTGTTCCGCAGGGTCTTCGACATGTCGTAGAACTCGTTGGCGATGAGAACCATCGGCTGTCCGGCGTCCTTGACGACGTCGGTGATGGCCTTCGACCCGCCCCTGTCGACGTTGCCGTGGAGGTTGTCGGCCTCGTCCATGATAACGAGTTGCCGCCCGTCGGCGTTCCCGGTCAGCGCCTGATTCTGGGAGGCTCCTCCGGCGAGTTTCTCCACGACGTCCGCGGTCCGAGTGTCGCTCGCGTTCAGTTCGATGGTCGGCCACCCCATGTCGTTGGCCAGCGCGTGGGCCGCGGAGGTCTTTCCGACGCCAGGACTGCCGTGGACGACGACGGCGTCTCGGTGGTCGTCCCACGTCTGGGCCCACTCCCGCAACTGGTCGCGGGCCTTGTTGTTCCCGCGAATCTCGGAGAGGGAGGAGGGCCGATACTTCTCGGTCCAGTCGGTCATTGTGCGTCAGTAGGGGTGAACGGCGTTTAGTGGTTGCGGAGAACTACTCGTCTTCGACGAGCGACTCGTCCGGAAGTAGCGCTCGGATTCCCCGGTCTCGACCCGGACGACCTGACCGGTCGGAAAGAGACGAACGCGGGTACTGGACGCTCCCCGCGACCGGTTCACACGCGCAGGCAACGTTTTTAGGGTGAGCCTACGATGCTCCTGACATGTTCCCGGAGCGAATCGAGACCGACCGATTGGAACTGACCGCGCTCACGCCCGAGAACGTGGACGTGTTGGAGTACTACGACATCGCCTCCGGGAACTCCGGCGACGACGTCGAAGCCATCACCGAGTACCTGCCGTGGGAGCCACACCACACCCCCAAGGAGACGAAGGATTTTCTCGAAGGCCTCGCCAAACGGCGCGAAGCGGGCGAGAACGCCGAGTTCGTCGTTCGACCCGAGTCGGACGACCGCATCGCTGGCGCGGTCGGTCTCTGTCCCGACTGGGACCGCCGGACGGCCGAACTCGGTATCTGGCTCCGCGAACCCTTCTGGGGCCGGGGATACTACGCCGAGGCGTTCGGCGAACTCGCCGGAGTCGCGTTCGACAGCCTCGACCTCCAGGTAGTCGAAATCGTCCACCGCCACGGCAACGAGAACTCCCGGCGCGCGACCGAGAAGTTCGTCGAGCGACTGGGCGGCAGACACGAGGGCCGCCTCCGGAACTACTGGGTCGGTCCCGGCGGCCCGGCCGACGCCCATCGCTACACCGTCACGCGGGCCGAGTACGAAGCGACGAAGGGGGACTGACGAGAACCGACCTCACATGACCGACGAGCGATTCGACGTTCACGACCATCGACACGCACTGAAACTCCACAGAGACACCGGCGAGACCCAACTCTGGGAGAATCGGAAGGGTCTCGACTGCCCGGCCTGCGAGGAGTCGTTTTCGGACCTCCTGGTCTCCGAGAAGCGGTACAACGGCTTCAACCCGCCCGACGGCCGGTTCTGCGTCGTCCGAGAAGAAGGTCGGATTCTCGTCTTCACTCACTGAGTTCGCCGACGCCGCCGACGCCGAACGCTTCTCCCGCGACGACTTCGCCGCCCTTGACGACCGTCTCCGGGTCGCGGAGCGTCCCGAGGTCTTCGAGCGGGTCGCCTTCGACCACGAGGAAGTCGGCGAAGGCTCCGGGTTCGAGGACTCCCGTCTCGTCCAATCCGATCACCTCGGCCGCCCGGCCGGTCATGGCGACGAGCGCGTCGTGAGGGTCCATGCCGTACTCGACCATGAACGAGAGTTCGGTCGCGTTCGCGCCGTGGTAGTTGAAGGGCGTCCCGGCGTCGGTGCCGCCGACGATTTCGACGCCCGCTTCGACCGCGGCCGCGAACGAGTCGAGGTGACGCTCGTAGACGTCGTTGGTCTTCTCGAGCGCCTCGTCGGTCGCGTGGTCGGCGTTCCGGACGATGTGGTAGGGTGCCGAGAGCGTCGGCACCAGCACCACGTCCTCGGCCACGAGCAGGTCGATGGTCGCCTCGTCGAGGAAGGTGCCGTGTTCGACGGTGTCCACGCCCGCCTCGACCGCGGCCTGCACGCCCTCTGCGCCGTGTGCGTGGGCCGCGACGTGGACGCCGCGGCGGTGGGCCTCGTCCACCAGGGCGTCCATCTCCTCGTCGGTGAACGCGGGCGAGTTGGGGTCGGTCCCGGGCGTCGTCACCCCGCCGGTCGCCATGAACTTGATGAACTGCGCGCCTCGCTTGACCTGCTCGCGGACCGCCTTCCGGCACTCGGTCGGCCCGTCTACTTCCCGACCGAGGTGGTGGCCGTGCCCGCCCGTGATGGTGATGGAGCGACAGTTGGCGGCCATCCGCGGGCCGGGCACGTCGCCGCGCTCGACGTGTTCGGCCAGCACCACGTCGAGGTCGCGCGCGCCCATCGCCCGGACGCCAGTGACCCCGGATTCGAGGGTCTTGCGCGCGTTCTTCGCCTCGGTCAGCATCAGTTCGGCGTCGCTCGTCGTCACGACGTCGGCGACGCTGGCCTCGCCGGACAGCGAGAAGTGGACGTGAGCGTCCACCAGTCCCGGTACGACGGTCTTCCCCGAGAGGTCGTAAATCGGTTCGTCGTCTCTGGAGTCGGCGTCGCCGACGGCCTCGACCCGTCCGGAGCCGGGGTCGAAGCGGAGCGAAGCGTCCTCGAAGCGTTCGCCGGTCCCGTCCAACACTCGGACGTCACGTAGAATCATTTGGTGGACATTCCCATTCTGCTCCCTTGAATCCCGCGAATACGCTCTCCGTCGGGCGCGGCGTCGGCCGAGGTGTCGCCGCGCAGTCGTCGGGCCACAAGATACTCTAATCGGCAGTGGGTCGCTCCGGACATGACCACGGCAGAAGAAACGACGCTGGCGAGCGGCGGACTCGTCCGCCGCGCTACGCTCGCCCGCGGCGCTATCGCGGGCGTCGGCGCGTGGTTGCTCGGCTATCTGGTCGCCTACGTCTGGAAGTCCGAAACCGTCGTGGAGGCGTTGGAAGGCGTCGGTTTCGTCTCTCGACTGCTCGGCGGCGAGGCGATTCCGGCCTGGAAGGGCGTGACGTGGCTGTTCCTGAACGCTCACTTCGTCGCCACGCGGTTCCCGACCATCGCGGGCGGAACTCGCACGACGAACGTCGTAACCGGCGAAGAGGGTTCGACCCTCCTACTCGCGCTCCCGGCGCTGCTGTTGGTCGTCGCGGGAGTAGTTGCGGCTTACGGCCGCTCCGGACTCGCCGAGCGAGTCGCGGCAGGTGCGTCCGTCGCACTCGGCTATCTCCCACTCTCGGCCGGGGCCGCGTTCCTGACGTCCCACGCCATCGGCGACACCGAGGCGGCTATCTCGGCCGACCCCGTGACCGCGATTCTGCTCGCTGGCGTGGTCTATCCGGCAGTTTTCGGGGCATTCGGCGGGGCCGTCGCCGGGCTACTGGAGTAACCGGCGCTGGCCGAGACGGATTGATTGCGCCACGTCACCGACGAATGATACTGGCGTTTCGAGGTTCTAGTCCGCCGTTTAGGACGGTATTAGCGTTTTGTAGTCGGTGGGGCAGTTCTAACAGGACGTTAGGAGTCGAAGGCGGCGTGCGATTGGATATACGGAGTGGCTTACGAACGGCGAGGAGGCGATTACCGCTCTGGAGGGACGGCTTGGAGGTGGAAACAGTGCAAAACGTTCGCACGCCTCAAAAGGTTCGGGAGCCAACTAATTTTCGATGGAAGATTGGTATGACTTCTGTGGGCAGGAACAGCGAATCGTGAAAACAGTCTCGTGGCAACCGAACATGTGCCGCGAGTGCGGGAACTCGATAGAAGCGACGTAGCCGCGTTTCGCTGGCTTCGTTACTCCAACTTCCGGGCGACCATCTCGCCCCAGTGTTCGAAGCCGTGACGTTCGTAGAAGGACCGGGCGCGGTCGTTCTCGCGGTCCACGTCGAGGATGAGTCGGTCGAGCGGCAGGTCCTGGTCGTGGGCGAACGCGACTGCGGCGTCCATCAGGTCGTCCGCGACGCCGGCCCCGCGGTACTCCGGTCGGACGTAGATTTCGTTCAGGACCGCGGCGTCCCAGATCATCGCCAACTGCTGGGGTAGGACGAAGACGTAGCCCGCGAGCGCCGGGCCGTCCTGCTCCTCGGACTTATTTCCGTTGCTTTCAGCACTACTTGTATTTCCCTCCGGAATGTCTTCGTTGCTCTCTGCGACGTTCGAGTCCACGTCGTCGGGCCGGACCTCGGCCACGGTCAGACACCGCGGGTCGTGCTTCGTACACCAGAACACCCAGTCGAGGTATCGCTCGCCGTACTCGTCGGTGAGTTTCCCCTCGTAGGTCGCCTGCTTGTCGTCGCCGCCCGTTCCCGACCCGAGACCCAACTCGAAGCCTCGTTTGAGGTCCCACAGGTCGCGGGGGTCGCGGTCGGGGTCGTAGGGTCGAAGTCGGATGTCGTCGCTCATACCCGGCGCTTGGCGGACCGGGATGTTAGCGGTTGCGTGTTCGGTCGTGGAGCGAGCCTCGGAGGTCGACGTGGAACCGGCCGTGAGTTCGGGAACCTCCCGGTTCGACTTCCTCCGGTTCGACTCCGACCGTCTCAGTCGCGGCGTTCCATCCAGACCCGGAGACCGACCACCGAGTAGCCAGTCAGCGCGAGCAAGGCGCGCTCGCCGGTGTACGCGATGGGGAAGAGTCGCTCGACGCTCCCGTCCTCCGCGCCCTTCTGGGGGTCCACGCCGGTGCTGTAGTGGGTGTTCTCGGTCGTCGGCGCGGGGTCGGAGTCGCCGCCGGTCGCTCCGTCGCCCGACTCCGCTCCGCCGCTCGCCTCCGGCCCGGGGTTCGCGCCGTCGGCCGGCAGGAGGGCGTCGGTCAGTGCCTCGAAGTCGAGGCTCACGAGCGTCTGGACGAACCCTTCTTCGGTCGAGTAGAACACCTTCCCCGAGAGGTCGTAGAACCGGTCGTGGACCGGGTAAAACAGGTTCACGCCGTTGAAGAAGGCGTCGAGACCGATGCCCGCGAAGGTGACGGCGACGATGCTGACCCACGCGACTCTGACGCCGCGCGCGCCCCACCGCGAGCGCACGAGCGACCGGTCCCGCCGTTTCACGTCCCACCACAGCACGACCCCGCCGAACAGGGGCAGGAGGAGGGTGTGGAACGCCGCCCGATGGGCACCGTCTATCCAGAAGCCGACGAACACGTCGAAGTCCACC
Source organism: Halorussus salinisoli (assembly GCA_005239435.1). Taxonomy (GTDB): domain Archaea; phylum Halobacteriota; class Halobacteria; order Halobacteriales; family Haladaptataceae; genus Halorussus; species Halorussus salinisoli. The sequence goes on from SZNP01000001.1 coordinate 1,194,501, forward strand.
AGCGCCACGGCCGCCATCACCACCGCCACCGCCTTCCCGTCGAACTGTTCGGCGAGCAGCGCCGTCCCGACCAACCCCGCGAGCGCGACGTGAACCACCGTCGATGGCATGGATGGTATTTGGGACCGATAGGCATTATCAGTTTCCCGGCGTGTTCGGCGAACGTCGAACCCCGATTTCGATACGTTTTTCCGAACGACCCGCCCACTCCGGACCATGACCGATGCGACCGACCCCCGCGAGGACCTCGCCGAGCGCATCGCGGGCGAGATAGCTCTCAGCGACGACCCCGGCGCGACCCTCCGGAAGTGGCGGACCGACTTCGGCGTCTCCCAGACCGACCTCGCCGACCACCTCGAGGTGTCGTCGTCGGTCGTCAGTGACTACGAGAGCGGGCGGCGCGAGAGTCCGGGCATCGGCGTCGTGTCCCGACTCGTGACCGCCCTGCTCGACATCGACGAGCGCCGCGGCGGCGACCGAATCCGCCAGTACGCCCGGGTCCTCTCGGCGGGATTCGAGAGCGACATCGTGAACGACCTCAGAGAGTACCCGACTCAAGTTTCACTCGACCGATTCTACGACGCGGTCGGTGCCACCGAACTCGCGGGCGGCGAACAGCACCACGTCACCGGACACACCGTCATCGACAGCATAGAAGCCATCACGCGACTCTCCAGCGAGGAGTTCTACCGACTCTACGGCCAGAGCACCTCCCGCGCCCTGATGTTCACCAACGTCACCCGCGGGGAGTCGCCGCTGGTCGCCATGCGCGTGGTGAATCCCACGCCGAACGCGGTGGTCCTCCACGGACTCGAACGCGACGACCTCTGGGACCACGCCGAGAAGATGGCCCGCCTCGACGGGTTCTCGCTGGCGATTACGAACGAACCTATCGACGACGTGCTGAAGGCGCTCCGGGAGTTCCCGTAGTTTTCCCCCGATGGTCTCGCCGATTTCCGTCGGACGCTAGTCGGACCTTCGGTCCGCACCCTCGGCTAAAATATATTTTAGCTAACACTTTTCGGTGGCTGGCCCCTACGGAAGTTCGATGTCAGACGCCAACTCCCAATCGACGTTCGGCGCCGGGAACGGCCCCGGTTCGTCGCCCGAGTCAGACCCCGAACTAACGAAGACCGGAACCACGACCGTCGCAGTCGCGGCCGAGGACGGCGTAATCGTGATGGCCGACCGGCGCGCGAGTGCCGGCGGTCGGTTCGTCACGAGCAAGAACACACAGAAAGTCGAGCAGGTCCATCCGACCGCCGCCGTCGCTCTCTCGGGCGCGGTCGGCAGTTTACAGGACTACACCCGACGACTTCGCTCCCACGCCGACCAGTACGAAATCCGGCGCGGTCACCCGCCGAGCGTGGACGCATTCGCCACGTTCGCGGGTAATCTCCTGCGCCGCGGCCAGTACCGGATGGTCCGGCCGGTTCTCGGCGGCGTCGATAGCGAGGGACCGCACGTCTACGACCTCGACGGCGGCGGTGCGGTCATCGAAGCACCCTACGCCGCGAAGGGGAGCGGGACCCAGTTCGCGCTCGGCGTCCTCGAACGCGAGTTCCGACCCGGGTTCGGCGCTGAGGCAGCGACCCACGCCGCGGCCCGTGCCGTCGAGAGTGCCATCGAGCGCGACACCGCCAGCGGAAACGGCGTCACCGTCGCCGAAATCACGGCCGAGAGCGTGACCATCGACGCCTACGACGACCCCGCCGAAATCTACGGGAGCGGACCGAACGCGACCGAGGACGCCGGCGACGGGGAGGTGGCCTGATGCAGGGCGACCAGCAGGCCTACGACCGGGGCACCAGTATCTTCTCGCCTGACGGTCGGCTCTACCAGGTCGAGTACGCTCGAGAGGCGGTCGAACGCGGGAGCGCCAGCGTCGGGGTTCGGACCTCCGAGGGGGTCGTCCTCGCCGCCCGGCGACGAGTCCGTTCGCCGCTGATGGACCCCGAGAGCGTCGAAAAACTCCACCAGGTAGACGACCACCTCGGAGTCGCCTCGGCAGGCAACGCGGCCGACGCCCGCCAACTCGTGGAATTCGCGCGTCAGACCGCCCAGCGCGACCAACTGACCTACGACGAACCGATGGGCGTCGAACCCCTCACGAAGGAGGTCGCCGACCACGTGCAGGACTACACCCAGTCGGGCGGGGCGCGACCCTTCGGGACCGCCCTGCTCGTCGGCGGCGTCACGGACGGGACGCCCGCGCTCTACGAGACCGACCCCTCGGGGACGCCCTCGGCGTGGGACGCCGCGGCGGTCGGCCGCGAGAGCGCCACGATCCGGGAGTTCCTCGAAGCCGAGTACGTCACGGACGCCGAGCTCGATTCCGGCGTGGACCTCGCGCTCGCGGCGCTCGCGGCCCCCGACGAAGCGACGTTCGCTGAGGCGGACGTGACGGTCGCCACCGTGACGGAGGACGCGGGCTATCGCGCTCTCGCGGCCGACGAGCGCCAGAACGCACTCGACGCGCTCGGACTGCTCGACGAGGGCGGCGAACCGCAGGCGTCCTGACCGACCGCCGCACGAGTAGGGTCGCGGCAACAAGCTACTACTGTCGGCCTCCTGTACTTGATTCGGAATGTACACAAAGGTACTGACAGGAGCGGCGACCGCAGCGAACGCACCACCGGAGCGTGGAAGGGATGGCTGACGAACAGTCCCCGCTGAGCCAGGCCGACATCGAGGAGCGAATCGAGCAGATCGGGCGGTATTCGAAGGTCGTCAAAACCGGCCTCGGCGTGATCGTGGGCGCGTTCGTGCTGGCCGCAGTCGCAGTTCTCCCCGCGAATCTCGACAGCGTCACCTCGGCCGTCGACGCGATACTGCTCCCGCTCATCTTCGTGGGGATGGGGCTGTTGCTGTTCGGAATCGGGATGCACCTCCACCTCCTCCATCTCAACCTCGTCCACCAACTCCGCAAGCAACGCGACCAAGCCCCGCACGCGACCGAACGGGACGCCGAATCGCAGTCGTAAATCGGGGTCGGTCGGGAACCGGTTCGATTCCGGTTCGGCGTCGTTCTTCGCGGAGTCCGGGCGCCCGGTCCGACGGTACCGGCGCGCCGTTCGTCCGGTCCGAGTATCTTCGTCGCTCGAAGACTGGTCGAACCTTAATTTGATATCGCATATATCGGTTTACTGCGAGATGTTCGACGACTCTCTCCCTTCTCGAAACAACTCCGAAGTCGTTCGTCGCGGCGGAAATCACCTGAATCGGTAGTCGAACGAAAATCCGAGAGGGACCGTCCGGAGTTACGACGCCTGCCGAATCTCGTCTGCGGACCGCCGCCGCGTCCCGGCCACCGAGCAGTCCCCGGCGACGAACAGGTCCAGCACCTCGTCGCCCAGTTCCACGCTGACGCGGACGCACCACGGGTCCTCGGAGACCACAGTCTCGCGCCACTCGTCGCCGACGTTCCAGATTGGTCGGTCGCGCACGTTCGACGCGTGGTCGTGGAACAGCGAGACGACGGCGGGGTGTTCGAGAACCGCGAGAGTCACCGGAGCGTGGAGACGACAACCGCACTGCTCGCAGTCGAGGCGGACCTGCGCGCGCCGGGCATCGCTGTCGGGGAGTCGCTCGGTAACGGACGCCGGAGGACGCGCCAGTGTGGCGTCCATCGTCGCGGCGCACTCGGGGCAGACCCCGTCGGACATCACCGAGAGGCGGTGGCGGTGGTGACGGTCGAACGCGTCGAGCAGGCGCTCGGGGTCCCGGCCCCGGCGCGCGCCCGGCGGGAACGGGAGCGTGAGGACCCCGCGCTCGCAGTCCTCGCAGGCGACGGTGACGTAGTTAGCTTCGCAGGTCGCCGTCAACTCGCCCGACTCGCAGAGCGGGCAGGGGTCGCCGGTCGGCACCGGACCGAAGGAGACCCGGTCGGTGTAGGTCCCGGCGACGATGGCGCGGGCGACCTCCAGTCCGGCGTAGGTCAGGGCGTACTCGTCGTCCTCGTCGCCGGTTTTCCGGAGGAACAGCCCCGTCAGTTGACGGAGGTGGTAGGCGAACCCAGCGCTGGTGTCGGCGGGACTCGCCTCGAACAGTTCCGAGAAGGTCATGGTTCGGCCCGCGAGGGGTTCGTCGCCTCCCTCGCCGCCGGAGTCGTCCACGAGCGCACGGAAGACGGCCATCCGGACCTCGTTGCCGAGCGCCTCGAAGGCGTCGCTGGCCTCGCTCGACTCGACTTCCGGGTCGAGCGCGGCGGCCTCGGAGTCGTCGACCGCGGAACTCTCGGACTCCGACTCGGCGACCTCGACGCTCTCCGGTGGTTCGGCCGGAGTTGCGCTCCGGGTGGGGTCGCCCGCGTCCTCCGTGCCAGCGTCACTCATGCCTGGCTAGTCGGTGGTCCTCGTTTATAAGCTCTCGGACCGAGACGGGTTCGACCGTTCTCCGGTGTTCCCTGCTCGGGCGCACGGTGAAATACGTCTCTTCGCGGTGCTTGCTCGGTGCGACCAGGCGACGAAAACACTGCTCGCCAGACAACGGAAAACCCGCGAAAACGATAAAAAACCCCGCTTCGGGCCGGTTATGCCACGTAATCGTAGAGGCGCTCGTTCATCCGGCCGCGACCCGTGAAGACGAACTCTTCCTCCGGCACGGTGAAGTCCTCCATCTCGATGGTCTTGTCGTGATTGTGGCGGTCGTGGACGTTCTCGTACTCCTCGAACGAGAGGTCGTAGCGACTGTCGATCTGGTCGTCGACGTTGAGCTGTTCGATTTCGTCTTTCCAGCCGTCCTGCACGGTCTCGGCGTGGATTTCGGCCTGCGCACCCGAGCCGTAGGAACCCACGAGCAGGCGTTTGTCTGCGAGGTCGAGTCCGGCCTCGGCCGCGCTCTTGAGCGCGGAGGCGCGGGCGATGTGGACCGACCCGGTGTACCAGTTGCCGACCTGTCGCGCGATGGAGAGGGTCGGCTCGATGACTTCGCCGTACCACTCGCGGTACTCGGCGGTCGATTTGAGGTCGTCCATGTGGTCCCGGATGGCCTCCTCGTAGGCCTCGCGGTCCTCGTAGTCCTCTTCGCGGGGCTGGAGACCGATTTCTTCGGCGAGTTCCTCCTCGACGGTCGTGTTCCGAATCATGTGACGGTAGCCCAGCAGGCCCGCCTTCCGGACCATGCCGGGGAAGGGCGTGTGGAAGGGGATGTAGGCGAAGTCGTCGGGGTGGGAGGCTCCCGCGACCGACTCGTAGTCCTCCAGCGCCTCGCGCATCCGGGCCAGATACACCTGCATCGAGCGCTTGCCGTCCACGCTCGGGAACTGCTGGTTGGGCTTGAGGAAGTCGGTCTCGTCGGCCGACCCGTAGCCCTGATCGGTCGAGAGTTCGACGAGGCTCGGGTCCTCGGAGATGAGCATGGCGACTGCGCCCGCGCCCTGCGTGGCCTCGCCGGGGTCGCCGCGGGCGTAGAGCGCAGTGTCGGTGGCGACGACGAGCGCCGACCGGCCGCGATTCCGCCCGGCCTTGATCCAGTTGTAGGCGTCGTCCAGGCTCTGGGTACCTGCGATGCAGGCGAACTTGCGCTCGCCCTTGTTGGCGTGGTGGAAGTCGCCGTCGTAGACCTGTTCGAGACACCCCGCGATGTAGGTCGAGACCGGCTTGGAGTTGTCGAACGCCGACTCGGTGGCCACGTCGATGCGGCCGATGTCGTCGGGGGTCAGCCCTTTGCGGTCCATGAGGCGCTTGGCCGCGTTCGCGCCCATGGTCACGATGTCCTCGTGGGCGTCCGGGAACGAACTGGCGTGCAGTCCCAGTCCCTTGGTGTACTTCTCGGGGTCCTCGCCCTTCTCGGGCGCGAACGTCTCCGCGAGGTCGAGTTTGAGCTTCCCCGTCCAGATTTCGATGGCGTCGATACCGACGGCTGTCATGTCCCACACTCGGACGACGGGCTATAAGGTTTTGTCGATAGCCGTTTCGACGCACGTCGAAACAGAGTCGTCAACAACTACTGACTGTCTCGTCGTCGTCGCCGTTTGCAGGTCCGACGGCTTTCTTGCAGGCCTCGTTTCCGCTGTTGTCGGTCGCGACGATTTCGATTTCGTAGGTGTCGTTGTACGTACCCTCTTCTTCCTGCTCGAATTCGACCTCGCCATCGGCGGGTTGGTCGGTGTAAGTCGTTTCCGCGCTGGTGTTCGTGTTCGTCACGGTGACGGTCACGTCCTGTACGTTACCTTGGGGGTCGCTCGCGCTCCACGAAATTTTATATCTCACTTTGTCTGGAAGGGGCACACTCTGGTCGTCGATGCTCACCGACGAAATTGTCGGGCCGGTGTTGCCGTTCCCGGGTTCGCCTTCGTTCCCGTTTCCCGGACCGTTCCCGTTGCCCGGCCCGCCCACGCTGTAGACCTGCAGGTCGAAACTCACGTTCTCCTTGGCCGCGGCGTCGAAGTCGCTATTCGGTACGTCTTCGATGCTCACGTTCACTTGCTCCTCCCGGGTGTTCCCGTCGAATTCACCTGCCTCGAACTGGACCGCGACCCGCCCCTCCGAGTCGGTACGGAGGTTCGAGAAGCTATCTTCGGACTCGCCGAGGTAGGTGAGTGTGTCGTCGGGTTCGTCGGAGTTCAGCGAGAGGTTCACTCGCGCGCCCGAGACCGGGTTGTTGTACCGGTCTCGAACTTCCACGACGACCTTCTGCGTTCCGCCTTCGGGAACGCTGGCGTCGTCGCCCTGAACGTCGGTGGCGTAGTGCGGTTCGACCCCGCTGACGTCGGTCCCGACGCCGACCTTCGCCAGACGCAACTCGTAGACCCCCGGTTCGAGCACGATGCGGACGGCCTCCCGCCCGTCGACGTCCTCGACTGCCGAAACGTGGTCGCCGCGGCTCGTCCCCGACGGGTCGAGTTCGCTTTCGAGCAGTCCCTCCCATTCGGCGGCGCTCAAGTTCGTGGGGACGACCAGCGTCACTTCGTCGTCGGGCGTCTCGTTGCGAACGGTCACGGTCCTGGTCGCGGGACTGACCGCCCGCAGGCCCACCGAGGCGGTTCCGCTACTCGACTTCGAGAGACTCCCGTTCACCGCGACGAGCGAGATGGTGTTGCCCCGCACGAGTCGCTGGCCCGCGACGACGCGGTCGGCGTCGTCGAACCGGTTGTAGAGGACGCCGTTGCGATAGACGGTGGTCGGCGGGTTCTGATAGACGTGGTAGACCGGGTCGTAGGTCAGTCCGCGGGTTCGGAACTCGCGGGGACTCCCGTCCCAGTAGTCGCCGGTTTCACCCACGGCCTCCGCGTTGTGGAGGCTGACTTTCGCGGGCGGCGTCGTCCGGAGCGTCCCCGACGGCGGCGCGGGGTTGACGAAGAACGCCCGGACGGGGTACCGGGTTCCGAGCGCGACCGACGACGACCCGTCGCTTCCCGTGACGGCGGTCCGGAGGAGTCCGTCCCGGAGGTCCTGCAACTGGCTCTGGACCTGCTGGTTGTGGTTGAACTCCACCTGCTCGTTCTGTTGGGGGACGACCGAGGCCTGATACGTCGAGAGCAGGACGACGAGTACCGCGAACAGCAGTACCGTCCCGATCTGGACCGTCACCCCGCGGTCGTCGGTTCGCAGTCGCACTACCCGGTTCCTTTCAGGGATGGAAGTTAAAAATAGCGCCTGCGAGGTCCTACTCGTCGGCTTCGTCTTCCTCTTCGACCACTTCGGGGTCGCTCATCGCGCTCTGGAGGCTGTCGAGTCCGTTGACCCACTCGGTGACGAGACCGTATTCCAGTTCCTCCGTGACCTCCATGTCGAGTTCCTCGCCGTCGATAATGCGCGTTCCGGCGGCCGCGACCAGTCCGAGCGCGGAGTCGAGGTCCTCGGCCTCCTCCGCGCGACCTGCTTCCACGACGTACTCTTCGACGGCGGCCTCGTCGGCCGGGCCGTCGGCGACGTACTGCTCGGCCGCGTAGAAGACGCAGACGAGACTGGTCTGGACGCCGTCGATGAGCATCGCTTTCTCGTCGTTCTCGAAGGCGACTTCGTCGAGAACGACCTCACGAATGTCGGTGAGTTCGTCCAACGCTTCCTCCTCGTCGATGTCGCCGTCGTCGTAGGCGGTCACTATCTTGGCGACGGCGATTGCGACGTCGTCCTGCAAGTTGAGGAGTAGGCGGGCCGAGTCCTCGTCCTCTGGGTCGATCTCTTCCTCCCGGATTCGGTCGAGCCAATTCTGCCAGCGTTCGTCGGAGTAGAATTCCTCCGGAGGCGCGCTCATGTCTCTTCGGAGTGTTGCGCGCTTCATAAATCCTACGAGGCGGCTTTCGTGTCGGGAAACGGCAGTTTCGGGAGCCGTACCGCCTCGTCCGGGCGACTCGGCGGTCAAGACGTCCGACGAAGTGACGTATTTAGTATAGCTTTCGGTTCGCGTCCTCGAATCGACCGAGCGCCGCCGAGGCGTTCGCTCATCGCTGGAGGGTCGCCTCGGTGTCGAGTCCGTACACCAGCTGTGGCGTCTCGACGTGCGCGTTCCGAATCGCCTCGTCGTAGCCTGCGTCCCGCATCCACCGGACGCGCCGGGGCACCGTCTTGGGCCCCATGACCGCGCCTGGTCGGTCGGGGTCGTCCACGAAGTCGGTCTCCATCAGGAACGGGTCGCCGCCTTCGGCCGCGACTTCGAGGCGGTCTTTCTCGCTCATCACGCTCGGCGTCGGTCCCGCGAGCGACCCGCCCGCGTAGTGCTTGACGACTCGCTGAGGGTCGAGTCCGGCGTCCTCGGCCCACGCGGCGATGTCGGTCAGGTCCTCGCTGGCCTCGGTGTGGAGTTGGACCGCGCAGTCGTTCGCCGCGCCCAGCGCCAACCCGTGCCGGAGGACCGCGTTCGAGGCGTCCCACACTGCGTCGGTGGTGTCGTAGTGCGGGCGGCCGGTCTTGAGCGCGACCGCCTCGCCCGGTTCGACGGTGTCGCCGTCCGCGACGTACTCCGCGGCGAGGTCCAACCCGGCCTGCATCAGGTCACGGGCCTCCGCGGGCGAGAACCCGCGGTCGTCCACCAGTTTCGAGACGAGACCGGGGTGGACCCCGAGGACGGGCCACGCCCGACCGTCCAGTATGTCGTTCGTGCGCGCGACTACTTCGAGAGTCGTCTCGAAGACGGGGCGGAACTCCTCGCCGGTCTCGGGTTCGACGCCGAGCAACCACGAGGGCTTGTTGACCACGAGCAGGTGCGTGCCGCCGCTCCGCGCGAAGTCCTTCACGGCCTCGATGCCCCGTCCGTGGTCGGGGTCCAGATGCAGGTGGTTGTCGAGTACCGGCGTTCCGAGGTCCTCGCTCATGGTCGTCGGTTCGCGTGAGAGCGAGAAAACGTCGGCGGTTCGCACTCGGCCAGTACTCGACAGTGGTCGTCGCGGTTGCGGTGTCGGTCGGTGTCGTGCGTTGCCGTGCGGTGTAGTTCGGCGACGCCGGGCGAATCGAACAACGCCGCGACCGACCGTCCGATTTCGAGCGCGGCGCGAATTTGAAGATGGTTCGCCTCCGAGGGTCTGCTATGGCGGACGACCCGCGAGCCATCCAATCACTCGCAGTCACGGCCGACGACGTCGTGGCGGCCTACGAGGCACGGCGTCGGAGTTCCCGCCGACCGGTCCTCCGGGTGACGGCGCCGTTCTCGGGTCGAATGCGGGCGCGACTCCACGACCCCGGCCCGTCGGCGGTCGAGTCCTCCCCATCGGCGGTCGAACGCGAGGAGGGCGAACGGGGGACGGACGACGAACGCGGAACGGACGACCTAGACGCCGAGACGGGCGCGCTCCACGTTCCGCCCGCGCGGTTCGTCGCCGAGGAGGACGTGCCCGCGTATCCGACGCCCGACGAGACCGAGGACGCGCTCCGCGAGGACCCAAACGTCGAGTTTTCGGTCGAACGCCACCGCGAGCGCCACGTCGAGGCGGTCGAGGCGTGGCGCGCGACGGTTGCGGACGCTATCGAGGAGACGGCGGTGCTTCGCCTCGGCGAGGAGACCCACCGGGTCGAAGTCAAGACGTTGGCTGGTTCTTCCGACGGATAGTTTCGGTGGCGTCCGAAGCGACCTACTTTTTCGGGAGTCGAGTGGGGAGAGCGAGGGAGGTGTTCCCGGCGCTCACTCCTCTACGACGAAGGCGTCGTGGGCCGCGTTCCGGAGGGCGTCCGACCGGCCGTACTCGCCCGGTGCGACGGCGACCGTTCGGACCCCGTTCCGGGCGGCTTTCTCCAGCACGGGTTTGAAATCGGTGTCGCGGGAGGCGACAGCCAGCACGTCGATGTCGTCGGTCAGCGCGAACTCGGTCGCGTCCACCGCGAGTTTCACGTCCACGTCGCCGCTGGTGATGGTCACCTCGAAACCGCGGGCCTCGGCCGCCTGAATCAGTCCCGGCGTGGCGTGTTCGTCGAGATAGAGTCGCGCCACCGAGAGTTGGCCGAGGTCCTCGGCCACCGAGCGCACGTCGTCCAAGTCCACGTCGAACTCTTCGCGTAGAACGTTAGGACCGTCCACGAACAGCGCGACGGTCGTCTTCCCGTCGAAGAGCGAGCGCAGCGATTGCATACCCTGCCGTAGCGGACGTCTCGGTTTAGCCGTGCCGGTCCGGAACGCGCTCCAAATTTCCACTCTTAGCAACTATCTTCTCGTTTGTGAACGAGGTAACTATAACCAAATAACACTTTATTACAGAGAGAAACTAAGGTTTAAATAACTCCTCCACATGGAATAGAATGTAGCATGTCAGACGACAGCACGCAACGATTCAACCGTCGTACGTTCCTCAAGGCGACCGGTGTGGCTGGCGCAGCCGCCGCCACTAGTGGTATTACAGCAGCGACTCCCGGTCGGGAGCCTGGTCCGAAAGAAGACGAGGTCCTCGTCGGCGTTTCCGCCGGTAAGGGCGACATCGAGCAGACGGTCTCCCAGTACGTCCCCGGCGACGCCGAGGTCGTTCACAAGAACGAGAACCTCCGCTACGTCGCAGTCAAGTTCCCGAGCGCGAACTCCACGGCCCAGCAGAACTTCATCGACGCCGTCACGAAGAAGGACGGCATCAAGTACGCAGAGGTCAACGAGACGCTCGAAAGTCAGTACACGCCGAACGACCCGCAGTTCGGCGACCAGTACGCGCCCCAGCAGGTCCAGTCCGACGACGCGTGGGACACCACGCTCGGTGACTCCAGCGTCACAATCGCGGTCGTGGACACGGGTGCCCAGTACGACCACCCCGACCTCTCGGGCAACTTCGAGTCCGACCCCGGCTACGACTTCGTCGACAACGACTCGGACCCGTACCCGGACGTACCCTCGGACGAGTACCACGGTACCCACGTCTCCGGCTGTGCCGCGGCCGTCGTCGACAACGACACGGGCGTCGCCGGTCAGGGTAACACCTCGCTCATCAACGGTCGCGCGCTCGACGAGGACGGCTCGGGTTCGACCTCCGACATCGCCGACGCCGTCGAGTGGGCCGCAGACCAGGGTGCCGAGATCATCAACATGTCGCTCGGTGGCGGCGGTTACACCGACACCATGAAGAACGCGGTCAGCTACGCCAGCGACAACGGTTCGCTCCCCATCTGTGCGGCGGGTAACGACGGCACTAACTCCGTCTCCTACCCCGCGGCCTACAGCGAGTGTGTCGCCATCTCCGCGGTCGACTCCAGCGAGAACCTCGCGTCCTTCTCGAACTACGGCGACGAGATCGAACTCGCAGCGCCCGGTGTGGACATCCTCTCGACCACGACCGAGACCCGCGGCTCCTACGAGAAGCTCTCGGGTACCTCGATGGCGACCCCCGTCACGTCCGGCGTCGCCGGTCTGACTCTCGCCAAGTGGGACCTCACCAACTCCGAACTCCGCAGCCACCTCAAGAACACGGCGAAGGACATCGGTCTCTCCTCGGACAAGCAGGGCAGCGGCCAGGTCAACGCCTACAACGCGGTCACCACCGACCCCTCGGACGGTGGCGGCGGTGGCGGCGACGGCGACTCCACGACCAGTAGCGTTTCCGGTACTCTCGATGGCTACTGGGACTACGACGACTACTCCTACGGCTGGGAGTACAGCAGTCCGAGCAAGGTCGAGGTCGTCCTCGACGGCCCCTCGGACGCCGACTTCGACCTCTACATCAACACGGGCACTACGGAGAACGCCTCCCCGAGCAACTACGACTACTCCTCGACCAGCACGGACAGTCAGGAGTCCATCACCATCGACAGTCCCGACGACTCGACGGACATGCAGATCGACGTCGACTCCTACAGCGGGTCTGGCGACTACACCCTGACCGTCACCGAGTACCAGTAATCCGACCGTTTCGGTCTAGTTGCTCGTTTTTCTTTCGACCACCCGGAGTGAAGTTCGGGGCGGCTTTCGACGTGCGAGGGCCGTGGACGTTTAATGGTCGCACGCGCCTATTCGATATCATGGTCGCAGCGACTGGAATCGCGGCCGAACTCATCGACTTGCTCTCGGTGTTCGTCATCGCGGCAGGCGTCGGCGTCTTCGTCGCCAAAATCGGCCGATTTCCCTACACGATTGCGCTCCTGCTCGCCGGACTCGCGGTGTCCGTTCTCGGCATCACCATCGACATCGAACTCTCCCACGACCTCATTCTGCTGGTGTTCCTCCCACCGCTGTTGTTCGAGGGCGCGGCGACGACCGACCTCGAACACTTCCGGTCGAACCTCTCGCACGTCCTCGTCCTCGCTGTAGTGGGGCTGATATCCGCGATTCTCTTGCTCGGGGTCGTCGGCCACTTCGTCTTCGGCTTCCCGTTGCTCGTCTCGCTGCTGTTCGCGGCGATGATTCTCCCCACCGACCCCGTGTCGGTGCTGGCGCTGTTCGAGGAACTGGGCGCGCCCGACCGTCTCTCGGTGCTGGTCGAAGGCGAGAGCCTCGTCAACGACGGCGTGGGTGTGGTCATCTTCTCGACGCTGTTCGCGCTCGTCCTCGAATCCACCGAGGCCGGGACCAGTCTCGCGGAACTCGCCACGCTCGGCACTGTCGCCGACGCATCGATAGACATCGCGGTCGCGAGCCTCGGCGGAGCGGTCGTCGGACTGGTCGCGGGCCTCGCGGTGTATCAGGTCATGTACCGACTCGACGAGCACACGACCGAAATCGTGCTGACGCTCGTCCTCGCGTACGGGAGTTTCCTGCTGGCCGAACACACCCTGAGCGGCGTCGTCGGCGACTTCTACTTCAGCGGCGTCATCGCGACGGTCACCGCTGGCCTGCTCATCGGGAATCCGGGTGCCGAGTACGCGATGAGCGCCCAGACCAAGATTTCGGTGTTCAACACGTGGGACACCGCCGCCTTCCTCGTCAACACGCTCATCTTCCTGCTCATCGGCGCGAAGACGCCGATACATCAGGTACTGACCCACGGCCGACTCATCCTGCTCGCCATCCCGCTGGTCGTCCTCGCACGCGCGGCGGTGGTCTACCCCATCACGTCGCTCGTCAACCGATTCGCTCCCGTACCCGTTCCGTTCGACTACCAGCACGTCATGGTCTGGGGCGGTCTCCACGCCTCGATTCCCATCGCGCTGGTGCTGGGGCTTCCGCCGAACTTCCCCTTCCGAGAGGAACTTCGAGCGATGGTGTTCGGCGTCGCGGCGTTCAGCCTCGTCGTGCAGGGACTCACGATGGGCCGGGTGATGAACGCTCTCGACATCGTGACTCGCTCGGAGGCCGAGGAACTCTACGAACTGCTCGTCGGTCGCGCCCGCGCGGTGGACGCCGCGCTCGAATCGGCCGACCGACTCCACGACGCCGGCAACCTCTCGCCGTCGGTCTACGAGGACTTCCGCGGCGAGTACGAGCGCGAGAAGCGGGACCTGAGCGAAGCCATCTCCAACCTCCTCGAGAGCAACCCGGAACTCCGACGCGAGGAGTTACTCATCGGCGAGCGTCAGGTCCTCAAACAGGAGAAGAGCGCCCTACTGGACGCGATGCGGACCGGCACGGTCAGCGACGACGTAGGCCGTCGTCTGATGGAGGAGGTAGACCTCAAACTCGACCGCGTGCAGTCGGGCGAGAGTACCGTCACCGACCGCCCCGAACAGGAGGGGTACGAGGAGTTCTGGCGCTCGCGCGCCGCGGAGTTCGGCCTGGAGATGAAACTGGAAGCGCAGGAAACCGGCGACGACTGAGGGCGCGAGACCGACCTGCTCGAGCCCGTCGGCGGATTCGACCGGGCGTGTCGTCCCGAACCACCCTCCGGCGCGCTTCTCCGAACTAACTACCCGGCGCGTGCTGGCGCGGCGCGACTGTGCGCCGCGCCAAATGCGCGCGAGGGACGAGCGAAGCGAGTCGGTTGGGGAGGGTGTGGCCCGCTGTTGCGGTGCGGGGCCAGGTGCTGTGGAGCGGTTGCGGTCCTCCTTGGTTCAATAGGTAGCTAGCTTCTCTGCACCGAGGGAACGAAATATACCATTATGATAATCAAATTTATAGCTCGAAGAAATAAAAAACCACTTCTACCAAGGTTCAAATACGATAGCGCACCAGTTCTGCCCGACCGGCGCGCCGAACGCACCTGCCGGTCCAACGACCATGACGCACTGCTACAACTGCGGTCACACCGGTACGTTCGTACTGCTCGTCCAACTCGCGCTCGCGGTTCCCGGTCCGGTCGAGAACCGAGACGCGGACGCATCCGTCGCGGACTGCGACTCCGAACTCGATCTGGCGTCGGGCGACTGCTCGCTGGCGGTCCAGTGTCCGGCCTGCGACAGCACCGACGTCGGCGTCGCGGCCAGCGACCTGCTGGCGCGTTACGGGTCGAGTACCACGTCGTAGCGGTCTTCGACCGCCTCGCTATCTCCGCCAGTACCGTCGTCTTCGCTCGCCCAGACGACCAGCCGTGCGGACGCACGGCACGCAGTGGCGGCGAGTCGGCGTTCGAGCAGGTCGACCACGCCGTCGCCCCACCACGACCGAATCTGGTCGCGCCCGCAGAGCCACACCGCTCGGGGGTCGCGGTCGGCGGTCAGGTCTGCCGCGCAGTCGGCGACCGCGCTGACGTCCGGGCCGTCGTACTGCCGGACGGTCCGGCTGCTCGGTGCCTCGGCGGTCACGTACAGCGGCGCGCGTCTTCCGTCGGGACCGACCGACGCGGCGACGCCCGGTTCGACCGTCACGGTCTCGGGCGGCCGCGGCGGCGGGGCCGCGCCGCGGACGAGCGCGGTCCGCGAACCGCTTTCGTCCAAGCGCGAGCGGAGTTGGTTCATCTCCACTGTAGCCATTTTAGTCAATATAGTCGAAATAGCTAACAGTCCATAATAGTACCGGTATCGGTAGCGTGCGGGGCTACTCCCGAGCGAACGGTCCGCCCGTCTCACGACCGGGTACAATCCGTGGGTTCGAGGACCCGACGGCACCCGATGACCCTGAACAGGCATCGAACTGTCGGAGATGCCGACGAGGAGTTAACTACCTCACTTCGTTAGTCGAGATAGTCGAAATAGCTAAGAATCCATAACAACACCGATACCAAAGACGGCCGTAGATGAGTTCAGACGAATCAGAAGAGAAGATACTCGGCACGACGACAGTCACCCAGCGATGGCGAATCAGCCTGATCAAGGCCGTCCGCGAGGAGTTCGCCGAAGACGGACTCGACGTGGAGGAGGGCGACCGCCTCGTCTACAAACTCCGCGACGGTCAGATCGTCATCGAACCGGCGTGAGCGCGAGAATCCGCCGGTTCCGGCTTCCGCCCGCAGACGCTCGTTTACTCCAAATCGAATACCAATGAAGCGTCCGGAAGACAAAGCATTACGTGCCGGGCGTCCAACCGTCCTATCATGACGCTTCGGAAGCCGCCACTGCGCGACGTTCACGCCGGTGAGGGAGCGACGTTCACGGAGTTCGGCGGGTGGGACATGCCCGTCGAGTTCGACTCCATCAAGGCCGAACACGCCGCGGTCCGCGAGGAGGCGGGCATCTTCGACGTGTCCCACATGGGTCAAATCGAGGTGGCCGGACCTGACGCCGACGAACTGATGCAGAAACTCACCACCAACGACGTGACCGAACTCGGCCACGGCGACTCCCACTACTCGATGATAACAGACGAGGACGGGACGATTCTCGACGACACCGTGGTCTATCGGCTCCCCGAAGACGAGAACACCGAGTTCCTCTTCGTCCCCAACGCTGGCCACGACGAACAGATGTACCGGCGGTGGACCGACTACCGCGACGAGTGGAACCTCGACGCCACCGTCGAGAACGCCACCGACGAGTACGCGATGTACGCGGTGCAGGGTCCCGACGCGCCGGACCTCGTGGCGGACGCCGCCTCCGACTCCGTAACCGACCTCTCGAAGTTCGACGGCAAGTACGCCGAGTTCGAGGGCGTCGATTGCTGGACCGCCCGAACCGGCTACACCGGCGAGGACGGCTTCGAGATTATCGTTCCCACCGAGGCGGCCGAAGCGGTCTGGGAGTCGTTCGACTGCCAGCCCTGTGGTCTCGGCGCGCGCGACACCCTCCGCATGGAGATGGGTTTCCTGCTCTCCGGGCAGGATTTCGACGCGGAGGACAATCCCCGGAACCCCTACGAGGCGGGCGTCGGGTGGACCGTGAAACTCGACACCGAGTTCGTCGGCCGGGACGCGCTCGAACAGGTCGACGCGGAGGGAACCGACGAGGAGTTCGTCGGCATCAAACTCGTGGACCGCGGCGTCGCCCGCCACGGCTACGACGTGACCGACACCGACGACCACGTCATCGGCGAGGTGACGAGCGGGACGATGAGTCCGACCCTGAACGAACCCATCGCGCTCGGCTACGTCCCGACCGAGTACGCAGACGCCGGGACGGTCGTCCGCGTGATGGTTCGCGGCCAGTCGAAAAAAGCAAAGATTGCGAACACGCCATTCCTGAGTGACTAACAATGAGCTTCGAAGTTCCCGAAGACCGGAAGTACAGTAGCGAACACGAGTGGGTAGAGACGACCGACGGTACCGCGAGAGTCGGCATCTCCGACTTCGCGCAGGACGAACTCGGCGACGTGGTGTTCGTCGAACTCCCGAGCGAGGGCGACGAACTCACGCAGGACGAGGAGTTCGGCGTCGTGGAGTCCATCAAGGCGGTCTCGGACCTCTACTCGCCCGTCAACGGCACCGTCACGGCCGTCAACCACGCACTCGAAGACCAACCGGAACTCGTCAACGACGACCCCTTCGGCGAGGGCTGGATGCTGGAGATAGAACTCGCCGAGGATAGTGGACTCGACGAACTGCTGTCGGCCGACGAGTACCGCGAGCAAATCGAGTAGCGCCGGAATCACGGTTCCCACTTTCTGTTCCTGACGAACGACAGCGAGGGTAGCGACCGCGAGTGCTCGGGGGCTCTTTACGTGTTCCTCCCCGTGTCCTCTCCGTCGGCAACTTCGCTGCTTACGTCTCGTCAGTTAACCGGACAGCGTAACCGAATACCCCTATCTTAAAACGATACACTCCTTAACTCCGTTTACATGAGCGGACGACACGAGACAGGGGACCGGGGAAGCCCGTACGCACCCCACACTGCCGACGAGACCGCGGCGATGCTCGACGCGGTCGGCGCGGACGACGTAACGGAACTGTTCGACATTCCCGAGTCGGTCGCGTTCGAGGGGGAGTTCGGCATCGAAGCCAGAACCGAACAGGAGACCGAGCGCCACGTCCGGGGCCTGCTCTCGCGCAACGACGACCTGACCGAGTTCCTCGGCCGGGGCCACTACGAACACTACGTGCCCTCGCTGGTGGACCACCTCTCGCTCCGGTCGGAGTTCCTGACCTCCTACACCCAGTACCAACCCGAAATCACGCAGGGATTCCTGCAAGCCCTCTTCGAGTACCAGTCGATGCTCGTGGAGTTGACCGGTCTCGAAATCGTCAACGCCTCGATGTACGACCACGCCACCGCGCTCGCGGAGGCGGCCCTGCTCGCCGCGCGCGTCCGGGCGACCGACGGCGACCGCGTGCTGGTTCCCGACTACCTGCTCGCCGAGCGCCGGGACGTCCTCGAAAACTACACCGACGGCGCGGGCCTGTCGGTCGAGACCTTCGCCACCGACGACGGGAACGTCGATACCGACGCGCTCGCCGGGACCATCGACGACGACGCCGTGATGGTGTACGCCGAGAACCCGACCACTCGCGGGACCGTCGAGGAGAGCCTCGCCGAAATCGGTGATCTCACCGACGACCACGGCGCGTTGTTCTGCCTCGGTTCGGACCCCGTTGCCCTCTCGGTGCTTCGGGAACCCGAGTCGGTCGGTGCGGACGTGGTAGTCGGCGACGCCGCGACCCTCGGTCTCCCGACCGCCTACGGCATGGGTCTGGGTCTGTTCGCCTGCCGCGACGACTTCGTGCGGCAGGTGCCCGGCAGACTCGTCGGCGCGAGCGAGGACGCCGCCGACAAGCGTACCTACACGCTCACGCTTCAGACCCGCGAGCAGCACATCCGCCGGGAGCGCGCCACGAGCAACATCTGCACGAATCAGGCGTGGGTCGCGCTTCGGACCGCCATCCACGCGGCGTACCTCGGCCCAGACGGACTCGTGGACCTCGCCAACGACTGCGTGCGACTAGCGAGCGACCTCGCGGGCCGACTGGACGACGTGAAGGGCGTGCAGGCTCCGGTCCACGACCGCCATCACTTCCGGGAGTTCGTCGCCCACACCGACCAACCCACCCGCGCGGTCGCCGCCGACCTCGAAGCCGAGGGGTTCGCGGTTCACGCCGTGGGGGAACACGAGGTGCAGGTCTGCATCACCGACAGTAACGTTCACGCCGCCGACGAACTCGTCGCGGCCTTCGAGGAGGTGGCCTGAAATGCGATACGACCAGGCACGCTGGACCGACGACGGCGCGGAGGGCGACGAAGGTGCGGACGAACGGTACGAACCCCTGCTCACGGAGAAGAACAGCGAGGAGGTCGAAGTCGATTCGCCGCTTCCCGACGACCTGACCCGCGACAGCCTCGAACTCCCCGCGCTCGAAGAGCCACAACTCGCGCGCCACTACACCCGGCTCTCGCAGATGAACTACGGCGTCGACTCCGGCCCGTACCCCCTCGGAAGCTGCACGATGAAGTACAACCCCAAGTTCACCGAGGACGTGGCCGCGCTCCCCTCGGCCGCGGTCCACCCGGACCGCTCCGAGCGGAGCGTGCAGGGAAGCCTCGCGCTCATGCACGGGCTACAGGACTACCTCGCGCGAATCGGCGGCATGGACGCCGTGAGCCTCCAACCTCCGGCGGGTGCGGCGGGCGAGTTCACAGGTATTCTGGTCGCCAAGGCGTTCCACGAGGCCAACGGCGAGGGCGACCAGCGCGACGAAATCATCGTGCCCGACAGCGCCCACGGCACTAACTTCGCCAGCGCGGCCCTCGCGGGCTACGAGGTCGTAGAACTGCCCTCGGGCGACGACGGCCGAGTGGAGGTAGAAGCGCTCGAAGCCGCCGCGAGCGACCGGACCGCGCTGTTCATGCTCACGAACCCGAACACGCTCGGTCTCTTCGAGCGCGACATCGAGGAAATCGCCGAAGTCGTCCACGACGCGGGCGGGCTGCTCTACTACGACGGCGCGAACCTCAACGCCCTGCTCGGACAGGCCCGGCCGGGCGACATGGGCTTCGACATCATGCACTACAACGTCCACAAGACGTTCGCCACGCCCCACGGCGGCGGCGGCCCCGGTGCCGGACCGGTCGGCGTCGTCTCGGACCTCGCGGAGTTCCTGCCCGCGCCGCGCATACGTGAGGCCGAGCAGGGTGGCGGTTACGAACGCTTCGACCCCGAGTCCACCATCGGGAAGGTCCACGGGTTCCAGGGCAACTGGCTCGTCCTCGTGAAAGCCTACGCCTACATCGCACGCCTCGGCGACGAGGGTCTCACGGACGCCTCGGCGAAGGCGGTCCTGAACGCCAACTACCTCGCCAGCCAGATAGAGTACGAGGTTCCCTTCGAGCCGTTCCACCACGAGTTCGTCGCGTCGGCGGGCGACCAGGACGCCGCCGACGTGGCGAAGCGCATGCTCGACTACGGCGTCCACCCGCCGACGACCAAGTGGCCCGAAATCGTCTCGGAGGCGCTGATGACCGAACCGACCGAAATCGAGAGCAGGGACACCCTCGACCAGCTAGCCGAAGCGTTCGACGCGGTCGCGGCCGAGGACGACGAGACGCTGGCGAACGCACCCAACCGGACGACCGCCAAGCGAATCGACCAGACCAGCGCCGCGCGAAATCTACGGTTGTCGTGGCAGTCGCTCGAAGCCGAGGAGTAGCCTTCGAAACGGTTATTTTTGCGCCGAGAGTCGAATAGCAGTCCATGCGCAAACTCCGACTCGGCGACCTGCCGAAGCACTCGCCGTGGCCCGCCCGCCTGCTCGGACTCGACGACTGGGAGGAGGAACCGGGCTACGGCGGAATCGGCGTCTCGACCTACGACGAGGTGTACGGCAACCTGCTCGCGCTCGCCCGCGAGAACC
Organism: Halorussus salinisoli; assembly: GCA_005239435.1. Classification (GTDB taxonomy): domain Archaea; phylum Halobacteriota; class Halobacteria; order Halobacteriales; family Haladaptataceae; genus Halorussus; species Halorussus salinisoli. The sequence goes on from SZNP01000001.1 coordinate 1,214,932, forward strand.
CCGAGATGGACTTCCGGGAGGTCCAGCGCTCGGCGAACCACTACGCCGAAGAGAGCCCCGTCCCTATCTCGCGGGCCGAGGACCTCTTCCTCGTGGACGTGGACGAGAAGCAGGAGCTACAGGACGAGGCGCTGGTGGCCTCGCTAGCGGGGTCGCTCTCGGGCGGCGAAACGGTCGTCGCACTCGGGTGTGGCTGGGGGTACGAACTCGGCGTCCTCGCCGACGCCTACCCCGACTGCGAGTTCGTCGGCGGCGACCCCACCGAGAACGGCGTGGCGCTGGGCCGCGAACTGTTCGGCGACCACGACCGAATCCGAATCGAGCCTTTCGACTTCCGAGACGACCGGTGGAACCTGCTGGAGAGCGTGCTGGCCGACGAGGAAGGGAGCGAGGACGAGGGCGACGCCGAAGCCGACGACGTGGTGCTGTTCACGCAGGGGTCGCTGACCGCGCTTCCGAGCGTTCGAGAAATCGTTTCCGAGACGCTAACTCGGTACTCCGACCGAGTCCAGGTCGGCGTCCACCTCGAACACGTCCGCGAACTCCACCCCGAAGACTCGCTCCTCGGTCAACTTCGGCGCAGTTATACCGATCGTCGTGACTACAACGACGACCTCCTCACGTCGCTCCGGGACGCCGACGAACTCGACGTGACCGCGACGACCTACGACGTGGTCGGCGGGAATCCGCTCCATCCCCTGTCGGAGGTTCGGTGGGAACCGGCGTGAGTCGGTGGAGTAGGAACTATCGTGAGTCGGCGAAACCTCGGTCGGCTCAGCGAACGGCTACGAGTTCCGACAGGACGTCCTCCGGTTCGAAGGGCTTGGGCCACTCGTCGACCGCAACCTAAATATACCAGGTCATAATCACTTCTCGTTCGGCTCGGGCGAGAGAACCCCGAAAAGAGTTCGCGCTACTCCAAGAACGTCGGCTCGATGGCCTTGGCCTCGATTTCTGCGTCGAGGTGGTCTCGGAAGGTTTCGACGTTCACGTCGTCGCGCTCGCGTTCCTCACGGTCCCTCACCGAGATGGTCCCGGCCTCCTCCTCGTTGTCGCCGACGACGAGCATGTAGGGCACGTTGTCGTCGTGGGCCTGCTGAATCTTCTTGCCGACCGTCCACGACCGGTCCTCGATTTCGACCCGGAAGTCGCCGAGGTACCGGTTCTGGAGCTGTTTCGCGTAGCCGATGTTGTCGTCGCTGACCGGGAGGATGCGGACCTGCTCGGGCGCGAGCCACGTCGGGAAGTTGCCCTTGAAGTGTTCGATGATGATACCCATGAATCGCTCGAACGTCCCGAGCAGCGCGCGGTGGACCATCACCGGGCGGTGAGGTTCGTTGTCCTCGCCCGTGTAGGTCAGGTCGAGGCGTTCGGGGATGTTGAAGTCGAGTTGGACCGTGCCGATGGTCCATTCCCGGCCGATAGCGTCCACGGCGTTGATTCCGATTTTCGGGCCGTAGAAGGCGGCCTCGCCCTCTTCGACGTCGTAGTCGAGGCCTTCCGAGGAGAGGGCGTCCTTCAGAGCGCCGGTCGCTTGCTCCCAGATTTCGTCGCTACCGACCGCGTCGTCGCCCTTCGTCTCTAGCTTGTACTGCACGTCGAGGTCGAAGTGGCCGTAGATGTCGTCGATAACGTCGAGGACCGACAGAATCTCGCCCCGAATCTGGTCCTTCCGGATGAAGGCGTGGCCGTCGTCCTGCGTGAATCCGCGAACCCGGAGCAGGCCCGAGAGTTCGCCCGACTGCTCGTTGCGGTAGCAGGTGCCGAACTCCGAGAACCGAACCGGCAGGTCACGGTAGGAGTACTGATGGACGTCGTAGACGTGGGCGTGGTTCGCGCAGTTCATGGGCTTCAGGCCGTACTCGGTGTCGTCCTGTTCCCACGCGAACATCTCTCCCGCTTCCTTGAACGTGTCGTAGTGGCCCGTCGGCTTCCAGAGTTCGGCCTTGTTGAGTTCGGGCGTCCAGACCTCGTCGTAGCCCAACTCGTCGTTCTTCGACCGGATGTAGTCCTCCAGTTCGCGGCGAATCGTCATGCCGTTGGGGTGGTAGTGGGCGCAGCCCGGCGAGTGGTCGGGGATGGAGAACAGGTCCATCTCTTGGCCGATCTTCCGATGGTCGCGCTCCTCTGCCTCCTCTCTGCGCTCCAGGAACTCCTCTAACTCCTCCTCGCTCTCGAAGGCCGTGCCGTAGACGCGAGTCAACATCTCGTTGTCCTCGTCGCCGCGCCAGTAGGCACCGGAGATAGAGAGGAGCGCGAACCCGCCGATTTCGCCGGTCGATTCGACGTGCGGTCCTCTACAGAGGTCCTCGAACTCGCCCTGTTCGTAGAAGGAGATGGACTCCTCGTCTGCGGCCTCGTCGTCCAGAATCTCGCGCTTAAAGCGGTTGTCCTCGTAGACCTCGAACGCCTCCTCGCGGTCGCGCTCGAACCGTTCGATGGCGAGGTCCTCGTCGATGATGTCGTAGGCCTCGTCCTCGATGGCGGCGAGGTCCTCCTCGTCGAGTTCGACGCCGTAGATGTCGTAGTAGAACCCGTCGTCGGTCCAGGGGCCGATGGTCAGTCTGGCTTCGGGGTAGAGTCGCTGGAGGGCCTGGGCGAAGACGTGGGCCGCCGAGTGGCGGAGCACGTCGAGGTACTCGTCGCTGGAGGGCGTGACGATCTCCAGTTTCGCGCCGTCGTGGAGTTCACTCGCTTTGTCCACGAGGTCGCCGTCCACGACTCCCGCGACGGTGTCCCGGCCGAGACCGGGACCGATTTCGAACGCCGCGTCCTCGACCGTCGCGCCTTCCTCGAGTTCGAGTTCGGAACCGTCGGGAAGAACGACCGTAATCTGGCTCATGTTTCGTTTACGGTCCCGGTGCATCCATAACCCTTTCTACACGCGGGTTGGAGACGACCGGCGATTCAGTTCGACCTCTAGGACGACCCGCGATAGTCGGGTCGAGCGGAGCGGTTCAGCAGAACGTCGGCACCGCGGCCGAAACGAACCGTGTGCGAACATCCGTCGGACAGGAACGTAGAATCCGTCCGGTCGAGTGCTTCAGAGTCCGCTTCTGTGTAGCGAAGCCCCTCCGCCGTGAACGCCGCCGCTGGCCGTATTCTCTATACCGAGATGTGATTTATCAGTGCTGGTCGGGCCGCCGTCTCGGTGGCCGTTCGCCCTCGCCAGCGTGAATCGAGAATTCGATTCGGACGTCGAACCCGGGAATTCGAGCTCCGCGTTCGGAAGCGGCGTCCTTCGGAACGCTCCGACTTCCGCACTCACGAGGAACGGCGAGACCGGCGACGAGGTCACTCGTCGGTGGACTGAACGCGGTCACCCTCACAGAGGCGCAGACCCCGAGGCCGCCCGGCCGGGTACCCCTTCACCGCTCGCTCGGCGAGATTCCCTCGACCATCGACCGCCAACTGGGCTTTTCGTGGGAGAACAGCCAGATCCAGAGATCAGTGGCGGCGCCGCGGTTGGCGGGTCGCCGACCGAGGTTCCACCTCCGAAGGAGGAAAATGCGGCTTAGAAACAATTTTTGTTGTTCCTAAACATGGTTTTTATTCCTCGAGAGATTATCTTGAGTTCGAGGTGGAACGACGGTGGGACGTGAGCGTTTCCGACGCCCAGTAGTAGACGACGCACGAACGCGCGGAGGTACCTGCCAGTCCCGAGAAACGGGGACTACCATCCAGCGAAGCGGTTCCGTACTGGTGAGAGAAGTCGGCGAGCAGTCGCTAGTGAGCGAACCGAGTAGCAGAACCACTGGATAGCGCCACTACCGAAGGAGAGAGCGCCGTCAGGCCTCGGCCGAGTCGATGTCGCCGTCGATGCGCACGAATCGGAAGTCACACTCCGGACAGCCCCACTTGGTCTTCAGGCCGAGGTGGAGGTTCGTACTCGCGGTACGGTAGAACGTCCGTTCGGTGCCACACTGGGGGCAGTCGTGGTCGAGTTCCTGAGCCATGTTCGAACGTCGCTTCGCGTCGCATTTGAGGATACTGGTTTGGGCCGGGCGTGCAATCGAGTACGCAAACGGTCTGCGCAGTTGCGTCGAACCCCGGGACGTACGAGTTCCATTCCGCTCGATTCGAAGTTCGAGGGGCGGGACGCTTACGACCCCTCAATAAACCTTATACCGATATATTAATTCTCGTAGTGCGTCGTACCTCCGACGTAGCGAGTAGACGGCCCGACGGCGGGCGTATGGCCGGAGCCCGTTACCCTTCTGGTGCTACCGAGACGGACCCCGCTCTCGTGGTCTCGGCGTCCGACGCCATCCGCGGCGGTTCAGTCGTCCAGCCAGTCGTGGAACGTCCCGGTGACGAGCGTCTCGGACTGTCGCCGGACGTACGACGCCTGCATCTCGCGGACGGCACCCGCGATCGGCTTCCCGTCTTCGACGTGTCGGCGCAGTTCGCGGCGTTTCCATCCTGCCGGAGTGATGCCCCCGGTGACTCGAGTACGGAGCAGATCGAGGTACTCGTCCGCTTCGGCCTCCGAGAGACCGCGCAGGGTGAGACCGTCGCGGGCGTACGCCAGCAGTTCGGTCAGTATCTCCTCCGTGTCGTCGGTATCCTCGCCCTTCGCGGTTATCCATTGGAAGTCGGCGTCGAGACCGTCGCGCATCGCGGCGTAGAAGTTCCGGCGGGCGGCGTCCCAGTCGAGCGCCAGCACGGGATGGTCCCGCCGGGGGAGACTCTCCATGAGTCCGGCGAACGCCGCGACGAACGCGAGGCTGTCCCGAATCGTCGGCTGAGCCGGGAGCGCCCGGAACTCGATGCGGGCGTTCGCCGACGAGGTGGTCGCGCCCTCGAACACCGGACGAACCCACCGCCAGAAGCTCCCGTGCTTGTGTTCGAAGTGGCGGAAGGCGTCGTCGAACCGACCCTCGGATTCGACCCGCATCGGTACGAGCGGTGGGTCGGCCGCGATGCGGTCGACGGCTTCCTCGACGGTCGTCACGTCCGCCGGGAATCGTACCTTCTCCTCGCCGCTCTCGGGGTTGAGTACGTCCTCGAAGACGGGGATTCGATTCTCCATCCAGTGGTCGTCGAGGACCACGTGAGCGTCGTCGGTGTCGTACAGTTCCGGCGGGAAGAACGGTGAGTTGACCCCGAGCGCGAGCAGCGGTCCCGCGACCCGGAGCGCGTACCGGAAGCGCTCGGGCAGGTCCGGCGCGTGGGGCACCTGATAGTGGGGCTGGATGGAGGTAGTCAGGCTCTTGGGCATCACCACGTCCGTCGAGAGGTCGACGTGCGGCGTCTCGATTCTCGTCTTCGGCGCGTACGTGTCGGCGTTCGCCATCGCCTGATACCTGGTGTCGTCGGCCACGTTCGTCGTGATGCGCACGCCGTCGCGCTCGACGCTGTCGGTCAAGTACGTCCGGGCCGACTCCCCCGCTGGCGGTACGGTCCAGAGGCCGTCGCTCACGAGCCGTATCCGCTCGGCTCGCGCCCTCGTCTGGGCCGCTTCGAGTCGGGACTGGGCCTCGGTCTGTTGGGCGCGTAGCCCGAACTCGTTGAGTGGTTGGGGATTGGTGTGGAACTCGGCGTTGTGCAAGCCGAGTTCCCCCTCGAAGTTGACGAGTTCCAGAAGCGGCCGCGGCATCCGCCGGAGGCTGGCGTCGGCCTCGGCGACGCCGTACAGTTCGTATTCGAGGCCGACGATAGCCTGCGGGTTGTCGAACGTCCCGTCGCGGATTTCGTCCTTGAGCTGTTCGGCTTCCCGTTCGACCGTGGCTGCGAAGTCCTCTTCGGAGACGGTCAGTACGTCCTGCACCGAATCGACTAGTTCGGTGCTCATGGGCGACAATTTGACTTCCTCCGACGTGAATCTAACTCCCGGTACCGCTTCCCCGCCCGACCACTCGCTCGGCATCGATTACTCGTCCGGCATCAACTACTTGCCCGGCGAGGGCGAACCCTTGCGCATGTCCGTGAAACTCTACGCACTCGACGGCTGTCCGTACTGCGAGACGGTCCACGACGCACTCGACGACCACGGCGTCGAGTACGAGACGCGCTGGGTAGAGGCGCTCCACTCCGAGCGCGACGAGGTGAAGCGTATCAGCGGCCAGCGCGGCGTTCCGGTCCTGGTAGACGAGGACGCGGGCGTGACGATGGCCGAGAGCGAGAAAATCGTGGAGTACGTCGAAACGTCGCTGGCCTGAAATCGCGGCGAAACCGGGGCCAGTCGTTCGGGACGAGAGTTAAGTACGGTCGGTCGGAACTCGAAGGCATGAAGATTTACACCGGTCGCGGCGACGAGGGTCAGACCGACCTCCGAGACATGTCGCGGGTCTCGAAGGCCAGCCCTCGCATCGAAGCCTACGGGACGGTAGACGAGGTGAACGCGCTCGTCGGGCGGGTTCGACCGACGGGTCACGACGACGTGGACGACCACCTCCGGGAGATACAGAACCACCTCCACGTGGTACAGGCCGACTTCGCCAATCCCGACCCCGACGAGGGCGACCCGGTGGTCTGCGAGGAACACGTCGAGCAACTGGAAGATTGGATGGACAGCTACGACGAGGAACTCGAACCCCTGGAGTCGTTCATCCTGCCCGGCGGCGGCGACGCCGGCGCGCGACTCCACCACGCCCGGACGGTCTGTCGGCGCGCGGAACGCCGCGCCGTGGCGCTCGAAGCCGACGAGGACATCAACGACTCCGCGGTCACGTACCTCAATCGCCTCTCTGACGCCCTATTCGTCTTGGGCCGGGTCGTCAACCAGCGCGACGGCGTGCCCGAGGAATCACCGACGTACTGACCGCTGGATTGCTTTTCCGCGGCTTTCGACCCTCCCTTCCGACTTTTTCCCGGTCTCGGCCGACCGGCCGACAGGATGCGCTCGGTGTAACAACCGACAGTCTAGGTGGACTGAAAGGGGCCGCCCGGTCGCGTTCGGTGTAGTCGTCTGAGCAGGCGACTATTCGAGCGTCGAACGAAGTGAGACGCGAGAATATCCTGCTCAGCGACCGCGACCGGGCGGGGGCTTTCTAAACCGAAGTTCCGATCCGTCCGGGAATGTCATCAGTTCTGTCTTTTCCAAGGAGTAGCCGAGACCGACACGTTAATTCTCTCTCGGTCGCATGAGACACGTAAGCATGCGGATACGCGAGTGGAAGGACATCGTCGATGACGTGGTCGAGAAGGACGTGGACTCCGACGACTGGCGGGCGGTCGGCGGGTCCCGAGCCGACGGCGTCGGCGAGGACCTCTACCTCGGCCACCCGCGAGGAGGCGTCTACCTCCTGAAGACCTACGCCAAGAACCCGTACGAGGTGAAAGGCGTCGGTACGCAGGTCGCGCGCAAACTCGACGACGAAATCGGCTCGTTCCTCCCCGAGCAGGAGACCGGGGGCCGCTTCGCTGTCCAGAACCCGCCCGAGAGCGAGGACGACGCCGAGGAGAAGGCCCGGCACCTCGAAGCGGTCGTCGAGGCCCACGCCGACGCGCCGACCACGCCGAACGATTTCTTCGACGACGTGATGGACGCGCTGGACAGTCCGGCGTTCGGTCCCATGGACTTCGACCAGTACGGCCGCCCGGAGTCGGCCGACGAACTCTCCGAGCGATTCGAGGAGGCCGAAGACCTGCTGAACGAGGAACTGGAAGACCTCATCGACGATGACGACGTGGGTAGAGCGTTCCAGTAGCCGCGTCGGTCTATTCTGTGGCCGCGTCGGACTACTGTAAATCCTGTTTCCGGCGTTCGTCCCCTGGTTTTCCGGCGTTCACCCCGTGATGTCCCGGCGCTCTTTCAGCGGCTTTCGGTGCGGACGAGTAGGCTTAAGCGAATTCGCCGACACCGGTTTTCCATGAACCCGACCGAAACCGTCGAGGACTACTACGAGGCGCTCCGGCGGAGCGACCCTCTCTCGCCCTTCTTCGCCGAGCGCGACGACGTGGTGAAGTTCGGCATCAGCGAGCGTCTCGGAGGCTACGAATCGGTCGCCGAGGGACTCCGCGAACAGACCCGGGCGACGGAGGATTGGCAGGTCGAGAGCCGTGCCTTGGAGGTCGTCGAGCGTGGGTCGGAAGAAGTGGCCGGACGTAAGTCGGAGGAAGCGGTCGGAAGTGAGTCGGAGGAAGCGGTCGGAAGTGAGTCGGAGGAAGCGGCCGGAAGCGAGTCGGTGGCGTGGTTCACCGACGACGTGGGTCTCTCGTGGATAGACTCGGACGGAGAACGCCAGTCGTTCGACACGCGGTGGAGTGGGGTTCTCGAAATCGAGTCGGGACGGAGCGGAGCCCACGAAAGCGAGTCAGACGAAGGCGACGAGCGACGCTGGCGATTCGTGCAGATGCACGTCAGCGCGCCGCACGACCTCTAACGATGGTCGGCCCTGCAACCGACGAAGAGAAGCGAGACGCGATGAACGTGCTCAAAGCCAGTATCGTCGTGCTGGTCGGTGCGTCGGCCGGACTCATCACGCTCTCGGGCGGCGGGTCGCTGGTGCAGGTCGCGGTCGCAGTCGTCGCGGGGTCAGTGGTCGGAGCGGTTCTGCTCGCCTACCTCGTCTATATTCTGTAGCGCCGCGGATATTATGGATTCTCCGCAGTATTAGGGATTCTCAGCAGCATTAGTGCTTCTCCGCAGTATCCGGGTTTCCCGGACCAATCAGGAACTCTCCGTATCGATCAGGGATTCACTCGGGTCAGCCAACGCTGAGGAGCGTCCAGTTCCGCGTCGGTCGGCAGATTCTCGGGACGGTCCCAGACCACGCTCGCACCTTCGATGCCGCGCTCGGCGGCGACCGCCTCGAAGAACGCTTTGCCGCGCTCGTACTGCCTGCGCTTCAGGCCGAGACCGAGCATCCGGCGGACGAGTCGGGAGAGCGGGTCGCCGCCGCGTCTGCGGGCCTCCATCTTCTCGCGGAGGTCGGCGTACTCGTCGTCGAACGCGCCGTCCATCAGGAGTTCGGCGTACCCCTCGACCGCGGTCATCGCGGCGTCGAGTTCGCGGAACGCCTCCCGGTCGAGTCGTCCCTTCGCCAGCGCGTCGATGCCCGACTCCATCCGCGCTTCGAGGTGACCCGAGAGCCACGGGGCCGCGCCGAACTCCGCGGCGTGGGTCACTTCGTGGAACGCTATCCAGCGCCGGAATCGGTCGTAGTTCACGTCGAGTTCGCGGGCGATGCGGTCGATGTTCGGCCGGACGAAGTAGAGGGCGTGTTCGTCGCTGTCCGCCAACAGGAGCGGGTCGTACTGGCCGAGGACGTTCTTGGCCAGCACCGAGAGCATCACCGACATCGTGCCGGTGTTGATGGTGCGGGCGACGCCCGGCATGACGGCGGGACCGTGTTCCTCGACCGGTTTCATCACCCGCCGGAAGGTGTCGATGTTGGCGTCGATCCAGTGATGTCGGTTCTGGACTTCGATAGTGTTAGGCACGTCGAACTCCGCGCCGGAAACCTCGCGTACGCGAGTACGGGCGTCCCGCACGTCGGCCGCGTACCCTTCCTGCTCGGTCTCGGACAACTCGAGCGAGCCGGGAGACGTCACTGCCTTCGCTGCCTCGGCGACCGCTTCCCAGTCGATGGGTCCGTCGCCCGACGCGTCGGCGATTGCCCGGACGCTACGATAGAGACTCACGGCTTTCAGTTGGGGACGGGTGGTCAAAATCTTTCTGCCGCGTTTGGGTGGGTCTGGCTGCCGCGTCTGGGTGGGTCTCGCCCGCCGAGATACGCTCTCGTCCGGATGGTGGGGTTACCGTTTCGTTCGGTGGGGCGAACCGTCGTCGTGAACCGGACGGATTCGTGGACCCTACTCACGCGCCCACAAGGTGAGTAGGCGGGTGGGGGCACACCACCGTCGCGTTTGTAAGCGGGGGAGTCGGGTGTTGGGTGGGTCGGTGGCTTTGTCGGCCCCTGACACCACTGTCGCGGATGTATTCGGGAACTACTAAACAGAACAACATTGGAACCCTCATATTCGTGTTATAGGGGATTTACTCATCGATAACGCCATATTTACATTCGAGATGGTGGTGTGTGTTCTTCTTCTAGGTTCGTCTGTCGTTACAGACGCGATGGGGGTGTGTCACTCCTTCACTATTTTATGTCTCTCGTTGGCGTCTCCCGTCTCATCTCACGTCGTCTTTTGCGTCTTCTCCCCTTCGCCCTCACTTGTTATCATTTCCCACAGCAACTGCGTCTTCCAACCCCACCTCCCCTCCACTTACATCCGCGAGGTAGGTGTCTGTCCAACCCGTCTACCTTCTCTGCAACCCGTTCGACAGTCTCGCCTGCTGGAACGTCCACACCGGCAGAACGTCCGCACCGCCAGAACATCCGCGATGGTACTCCGAGAGCATGGTTCCTGCGAATTGGTTTCAAACCCTCCTATTTGGTCGTTGGTCGGGAAGATACATCCGCGACGATACCCCCTCCATTTATATTCTGAAGTACGAAGGCACTCTCATCAGATGGCTACCGACGACGACGTAGACCGCGATCCGCTCTTCCGGTACGACGAACCGATATTCGCGGACGAGGACCTGCTTCGCATCTCTCACCTCCCCGGACCGAACCGAATCGTCGGGCGCGACGAACACATGCAGAAGGTCGCCGAGGCTCTCAACCCCGCCATCTTCGGCCAGGAGCCGACCCACCTCTTCATCTTCGGAAAGACAGGGACCGGCAAGTCGCTCATCTCCCGGAGCGTCTCCAAGCGCGTCGAGAACGAGGCCCGTACCGAGGACGTGGACGTAGAGACGGCCTTCATCGACTGTGGCGAGCAGACGACCGAAGCCTCCGTCATCAAGACGGTCGGCAGGGAACTCAACGAACCGAACGAGACCGGCATCACGGTTCCCCAGCGGGGACTCGGCACCGGGGACTACTACGACCGCCTCTGGCAGATTATCGACGCCTGTAGCGACGTGGCAATCGTCATCCTCGACGAGATAGACATGCTGGAGGACGACGAGGTACTCCGGAAACTCTCGCGGGCGGGCGAGAATCGAAGAATCACCGACTCGACCATCGGCATCATCGGCATCTCGAACAAGATCGACTTCCCCGACGAACTCAACGAGCGCGTCAAGTCGAGTTTCGCTCACGACGAACTCGTCTTTCCCCCGTACGACGCCCACCAACTGGTGGACATCCTCCAGAACCGGGCCGACGCCTTCCGCGACGAGGTGCTCTCCGACGACGCCGTCCCGCTCACGGCCGCGCTCGCCGCGCAGGAACACGGCGACGCCCGGAAGGCAATCGACATCCTCCGCAACGCCGGGCGAATCGCCACGAAGGAAGAAGACGAAGAGGTCACCGAGGAACACGTCTACGCCGCGAAAGAGAAGACCGAGGCCGACCGCTTCGCCGAACTCATCGACGGCGCGCCCACGCAGGCGAAGGCGATTTTGCTCGCGCTGACCGTCCTGACCGAGAACAAGCCCCGGGACCAGTTCCCGACTCAGCAAATCTACCGGCAGTATCAGTCCATCGCGCGGAAACTCGACATGGACTCGCTGTCCGAGCGCCGAGTCCAGGAGATTCTACAGGAACAGGACTTCCTCAACGTCATCAACTCCGAGACGAAGGGCCGGGGCCGGGGACGCGGAGTCCACACCAAGCACCGACTACTCGAAGAACCCGAAATCGTGAAGAAGGTCCTCAATCGGGACTCCCGAATCGCGGACCTCGGTATGTGAACCCGCCTCGACCCATCTCTTCCGCGTCTCGTCCCCCGCCTCGGCCAATCCCTTCCGCATCTCGTCCGTCTCTCCGTCTCTGGTTTTCTCCTGCTCCAGCACTTTTTTCGCCCTTCGTTCTCTCCCCTTCCTGAAGGTACCTCGACAGTCTAGAACATATTAGGGGAATATTACCTCAACTTAGGTATATTAAACATATCTGGGAAGAGTTTATACGCCAAGACGTCCCGACAACAGCCATGTCAACTGCAACGACGTGGAACGACCCGAACGACTGCCCGTTCTGCGGTAACGAACTTCAGAACCCCGGCGCAGGCTTCATCGACCACATCGAGGCGAACCCGGACTGCGAAGAGGGATTCGAGACGTGGCGGAGCCAGATAGCCGACGATATCTGCGGCGGTTGGTCCGGATAATCCCTTCGCTGCTGGTCCGAACAGTAGTCAACTGTTTTTCTAGACTACTCAAGAACTACCGAGCACGTCGCTCGGTGTGTTCGAGTACCGTATTCCGTAAGCAGAGGTCAGCGACGAGTACGTCACGCTCGCCCGAAAATATAATAGGTTACCTAATATCAATAATATCTAATTGAGGCGTCTTATAGGAAGGCTTATCACTCCGTCTCGGCTACCGACTTCTACGATGAGATGCCCCCAATGTAGCGGTGAACTCGTAGTTGCACACGGCTACGAGTCGTGTTCGAAGTGCGGCCACATCCCGCCACACGGTTCCGACTGACGGTCCTACGAGTTCCACGAAGCGGTATCGTTCGCGACGACCACCATACCCCGTATTTTGAACCGCGTTCCATCCGGGACCGACGGGTGCCGCATGTCGAATTTCGACCGTCTGCGACCGGCGGGATTTTTCTACCGTCGGGCGCTACCACTGTCTCGTGAACGTCCGGGGAGAAGTCGTCGAAGTCGGAGACGTCCGAACCGTCAGCACGCAGTACGGCGAACGCGACCTCGTCGAGGTCACGGTCCGCGCGGACACCGGTCCCAAGCAGGCTACAGGCCGCGAGGCTACCGACCTCGAACAGGTCACGCTGTGGGGCAAGTGGACCGAGAGCGCCGACCTCCTCGAACCGGGGATGGAACTGCTCGTGACCGACGTCGAGGAGAGCGAGTATCGAGGCGAGACGACGTACTCCACGGGCAAGGACTCGTACGTCGTCGTGGAACCGTCGTTCCTCGTGGACGTGACCGACGTTCGGTCGTGGGTCCAGTGCCCGCGGATGTACTACCTGAACAAGCTATCGGGGATTCCGCTGGCGTATCCCGTCGTCAAGGGGACCATCGTCCACGAGGTGTTCGGCGACCTGCTCCGCGGACGCGATCTGGACGACGCCATCGAGGAGCGCGTCGAAGAGGCCGGACTCGAACTCGGTCTGCTCGGCCGGGATCGCGACGAGGTGGCCGAGGAAGTCCGCCAGAACGCGGCGGCCATCGAGGGGTGGCTTGCGCAAGGTGCCCTCACGGAGGAGGACGACTGGCGGAGCGAGCAGACGCTCATCAGCGAGCGATTCGCTATCAAGGGTCGGGCGGACGCGCTCCGGCGCGGGATGCCCGTGGAACTCAAGACCGGCAAGAACCTCAAGCGCGACCCGCGGTTTCAGGACAAGATTCAGGCGGCGTGTTACGCCCTGCTCCTCCAAGAGAAGGGCGTCCCAGCCGACACCGGCACTTTACTCTACACGAAAAACAGCGCACTGGACAGAAACGAGGAGTCGGGCGACCTCTCGCCAGCCAAGGAGTTCTCCATCGGCGACGGCCTGCTGGACTTCGTGGTGCGCACGCGCAACGAAATCGCCGCGATGGAGTACGAGGCGGTCGAGTCGACGGAGGACGGCGCCGGCGTGCCGACCGGCTACGAGGCCGACGCCAAGTGCGAATATTGCTTCGAGCAGGACACCTGCATGGTGGTCTCCGGCCGTCTCGACCAGGAGTCGAAGGCGGGCCAAATCGGCGACGCCATCCCGGAAGAGGAACGCGACTACTTCGACCGGATCTATCGACTCGTCGAGGAGGAGCGCCGGGCGACCCACGCCGAGTACGCCAAACTCTGGCAGCAGACCGCCGAAGAGCGCGCCGACGACGATCGGGCGCTCGTCGACCTCGAACCCGCGGGTCGCCGCCAACTCGACGGCGGCCGGTGGGAGATGCGGGCCGAGCGCGTCGGGGGAGCGGTGTCCAAAATCCGAGAGGGCGACGTCGTACTCGCCAGCGACGGCGACCCCGTGAACGGCCACGCCGAACTGGGTCGCGTGGAGCGACTCGACGAGGAGGTCGTCGTCACGGCCGACGAACCGGTCGAACTCCGCCGTCTGGACGTCTACCCCTCGGAACTCTCGGCCGACCGGATGCTCACTGCTCTGCACGACTTCCTGCTCAAGGGCGACCCGCGCCGGAAGGACGTGCTGTTCGCCCGCGAGGGCCCGGAGTTCGAGGACGCTCACGAAACGTACGTCGACAACAACGAGGCCCAGAACGACGCGGTGAACCTGGCGGTGAACGCCGAGGACTTCGCGCTGGTCCACGGTCCGCCGGGCACGGGCAAGACCTACACCATCGCGCGGACCATTCGAGCCTTGGTAGACCGAGGGAATCGGGTCCTGCTCTCCGCCTTCACGAATCGCGCGGTGGACAACGCCCTCGAAGCCCTGCGGGACCAGGGCTTCGAGGACATCGTGCGCGTCGGCACCGAGAGCGGCGTCCGCGAGGACATGCAGGACCTGCGACTCGAACAGGCGGGCGACCCCGGCGAGCGCGTCGCGGAGTTGCGGGACGCGGGCGTCGTCGCCGCCACGACCGCGACCTGCGGGTCCCGAATCATGCGCGAGCAGTCGTTCGACGTGGCGCTGGTGGACGAGGCGTCCCAACTCACGGAACCCAACACGCTCGCGGCGGTGAACCTCGCCGACCGGTTCGTCCTCGTCGGCGACCACCAGCAGTTGCCGCCGGTCGTCAGAACCGAAAACGACCTCTCGACCTCGCTCTTCGAGCGTCTCATCGAGGAGTGTCCCGAGGCGGGCGTGATGCTCGACCGCCAGTATCGGATGAGCCAGCGGATTCAGGCGTTCGCGTCCCGCGAGTTCTACGACGGCGACCTTCGGCCCGCCAGCGGCGAGGTGGCCGCCCAGCGCCTCTCGGACCTCTCCGACGTGACCGAGACGGCCCTCCCCGACGACCTGCGCGGCGGGGGCGGCGTCTCCTTCGTTAACCCCGACGGCCACACCGACGGCAACACCAACCCGGGCGAAGCCGAGCGCGTGGCCGAGGTAGTCGAGGAGTTCCTCGCGGCGGGCGTCGCCTCCGACGAAATCGGGGTCATCGCGCCCTTCCGCGCACAGGTCGCCGAAATCGGTCGCAGGGTTCCGGACGACGTGACCGTGGACACGGTGGACCGGTTCCAGGGGTCGAGCAAGGAGGTCGTCGTGGTCTCGTTCGTGGCGACGGAGGACCTCGACAGTCCGATCTTCGAGGACTACCGTCGAGTGAACGTGGCACTCACGCGAGCGAAGAAATCGCTGGTGCTGGTCGGCGACGAGGACGCACTCCGGAGCGACGACCTCTACTCGCGGATGGTCGATTGGGCGTCGTGAATCGGGCCGTTCCGACGCGCTACCTTTCAATCGAACGACCAGATGTCGAAAGTTTCCCCAAAGGCGCGTTTCCGGTACGTTTAAGGCTCCGACGGATGCCGATACTGTATATGAGTGGACGACCGCTCGACGTGCTGGAAGCCTCTCTCAACGAGCAGGTAACGGTACGATTGAAAGGCGGCGAAGAGTTCGAGGGCATTCTCACCGGCTACGACCAGCACATGAATCTGGTGCTGGAAGACACCGACGAGGAAGACACAACCATTATACGCGGCGATAACCTCGTGTCGATAAGCCCATGACTGGAGCAGGAACCCCGAGCCAGGGGAAAAAGAACAAGACGACGCACGTGAAATGTCGTCGCTGTGGCGAGAAGTCGTATCACGTGAAAAAGGAGAAATGTTCGAGTTGCGGTTTCGGCAAGTCCGCTAAGCGCCGCGACTACGAGTGGCAGAGCAAATCTGGCGAATAAGCCGCGTCGCACACTCGATTCTCCCTTCTCTCTGGAATCGTTCTGGTAGCTACTTCTAAATGCATATTTTTGAAATGCAGAATACACTACGTGAGATAGATTTAGTGATGTGCTCTCTATAGGCTTCCACAGCCAGTTCAGGTACTAGTCATCCATGTCGATATACTGTGCGAAATCGTGGTAGCCCATAGTCCCATCGTCACCGTAGTATCCCACTTCTGTATCTTGCTTATACAGAGTATCCTGCAAGCCCGGAGACGTGTCTGCCGCTATTTCTGTTCCCGTTTCGAAGGTTGATGAGTCCTCACCGTTATCGAAATCATCCCAGTACCAACTGTAGGCGATGTTGTCTCTATTTACATCGAGAGTCCGGTCAACATCTCCACCTTGACTGTAAGTCCAGTTGATCGACACACCGCTGTACGAGATGGATAGACCGATGCTGTTTTCCTCGTTGCTGGACCCATCCGCGGGCTGTCTGTCGACTATGTCTAAACCGCTTCCGCCGTAGTAGCTCCAATCGTGGATCGAATCTGCATCGTAGATTTCGTCATCGTACCCATCACCTGGAGTACAGCTTAGCGTCTGGTGAGAACCCCATCGGGAGTAGTTCGTATCATCGCCCGACCACCAGTAGACTTTCACGTCCGAGACCGTGTCACCGTAATCCTCGTATCGACTGTACACGTCGTCAGACCAGAGCTCCCAAGGTTCGTTCACTTCGGGCATCTACAGTTCCTCCTCGAATTTTTGAGCGTATTCATGGACATCGTCGTGAACGTTCGGGACTTTCGACGTGGACTGGGTAGAACCAATGTATCGGCGAGTTTGTCCTTCTCTGTTCACTGCCGCCACGGCACCGACTATGTTTGTGTCATCTTCATCTTCGACTCCGCCCACGGCGAACGGTTTGTCTTTGACGAAACTCGCAAACTCCTGTGCCTGCATGCTTACCAGTTCTCCATCTGAGAGCGGGTTGTCGATTGAGCGGGTAAACTCGATCACTTTCACGTCGTCCTCAGTTGCAGATGTAACTCCGGTCGCACCCAGGGCAACTGTCGATCCAAGGCCTTTCAGTACCGCGCGTCTTTTTTACATCGCATATTAGTTAACAAATAGTATGTAAATAAACATTTCTACCATAATATTATATTATATAATATATTATAGTTATTAATATAAGTAATAGTTTATAAATATATCTATCTACATACGGCAATAGAAATACTCTAGTGTATCGAGCTATAATAGCGGATATGTCAAATAAAACCTACCAATTCGGTCTTTTAATAACGGTATTTGGTGGATTCTTATCACTCAACGGTTCGCATTTCGGAGATCTAAGCTCGTTATTTAGGAGTTTTGGAATATTTATCCTATCTTTCGGTATGGTAATCGGTGTAATTGGGCTCTTAGCGACGACTGACTGAGAAACGAGACGAGCTCTAGTTAGAAGTGTTGAGGGGGATCAGTACCACGAACGTGCATACTTCTCTCCGAGAAAGATAAAAAGTCGGCACGATAACGAGGGTTTTTACTACGCTGGCGCAGTACCTCCGACTATGCCAGACGGCCGGGACCCGGTCCCCAGTAGTCCGACCGAGAACGCCCTCTCCGGGCCGACCGAAAAGTGCGGCGTCGTCGGGGTCTCGCTCACCGAGCGAGACGCCGCGCGACCGCTCTACTACTCGCTGTACGCGCTCCAGCACCGCGGGCAGGAGTCGGCGGGCATCGTCACCCACGACGGGTTCCAGCAACACGACCACGTCGAGATGGGACTCGTCGGCGACGCGTTCGACGAGGACGACATCGAGAGTCTCCGCGGGAGCGCGGGTATCGGCCACGTTCGCTACCCCACCGCCGGGAGCGTGGACAAGTCCTGCGCCCAACCGTTCACCGTCTCGTTCCGGAGCGGGGCCTTGGGTCTGAGCCACAACGGCAACCTCGTCAACGCCGACGACGTGCGCGACGAACTCGCCGCACAGGGCCACGCCTTCACCTCCGACGGCGACACCGAGGTCATCGCCCACGACCTCGCACGTAACCTGCTGGAAGCCGACCTCGTGCGAGCGGTCAAGCGCACGATGGGGCGGATTCACGGTTCGTACTCGCTGGCCATCATGCACGACGACACCGTGCTAGGGGTCCGCGACCCCGAGGGTAACCGTCCGCTCTGCATCGGCGAACTCGAAGACGGCTACGTCGTCGCCAGCGAGTCGGCCGCTATCGATACGCTCGACGGCGAACTCGTCCGGGACGTGCGACCCGGTGAACTCGTCGTCCTCCGGCCGGACGGCGAGGGTTTCGACTCCTACCAACTGTTCGAGCGCGAACACACCGCCCACTGCTTCTTCGAACACGTCTACTTCGCCCGCCCGGACAGCGTCATCGACGGCAGTCTCGTCTACGAGGTCCGGCGCGAACTCGGCCGCAAACTCTGGGACGAGAGCGGCATCGACACCGACGTAGTCATGCCAGTTCCCGACTCCGGGCGCGCCTTCGCCAGTGGTTACGCGGAGGCCGCCCAAGAGGAAGACTCGAAGGTCGAGTTCGCCGAAGGGCTGATGAAGAACCGCTACGTCGGCCGGACGTTCATCATGCCGACCCAGGACGAGCGAGAGCGCGCGGTCCGCCTGAAGCTAAACCCCATCAAGTCCACCGTGGAGGGCAAGACCGTCACGCTCGTCGACGACAGCATCGTCCGGGGGACTACCTCCACGCAACTCCTCGCCCTACTCCGGGACTGCGGCGCGGCGGAGGTCCACATGCGAATCGGTGCGCCGCCCATCGCCGCGCCCTGTTACATGGGCATCAACATGGCGACCCGCGACGAACTCATCGCCGCCGACAAGTCCACCGAGGAGATCTGCGACGAGATAGAGGCCGACAGCCTCGCGTACCTCTCGACCGAGGCGGTCGCCGACGCGCTCGGCGAGGAGCGCGACGACCTCTGTATGGGTTGTGTCACGGGCGAGTACCCCTACGACATCGAGGGCGAGGAGATGGATTCGGCCCACGCAGCGAACCCGAAACCCGAACTGTAGCGGCCTACGGCGCGAATACCGTCTCGGACCCAGCGACCTCACGCCGCGTCCCTCACGCGAGACGGTCGGCCACAGTCGCTACCCGTCTCGAACTCGAACTACCCCCATGGTCGAAGAAGACCTCGGAGAGGCGACTATCACCTACGAAGGACCGGACGGCGAGACCGTCGAACAGACGGTCGAGAACGAACACGTCGCGTACTTTCAGGACCACTGGATAGTCAAGACCGGCGAAGACGACCGCGGGCGGGACCTCGTGCGCCGCATCCCCGCCTCGCGCGTCTACCACGTCGAGCGGACGGTCGAACAGTTCGAGCGAGAGGTCGAGACGGTCCGAGACCAGGTGCAGTCGGTCGCCGACGACCTCCGGACGAAACTCCTCGGCGGCGCGAGCAGCGGCACCGACCGAGGAAGCGAGAGCGAGACCCTCCACATCGACGTAGAGAGCGGCGAGTCCGACGACAGCGACGACCGGGACCGATAGCGTCCCCGTACCGCGTCGAAGATTCCTGGCAGCACGAAGAACATTTCTTAAAACATCGATAACAAGTGTTAAACAACTTCCTTTCTCTCTTATCCGAACTTTTCTCTAACCGAACCCCTCTCTAACCGAACTACGTCGGGCGTCCCCGAGACCCCGACCGCCTCTCTCGGCCAACCGCGCCCGGCAGAACGGGCAAAACAGTTAATCGACGACGGGCCGTGGGAATCGAGGATGGCTTCGGGTCACGACGCGGGCGACCGACGCGTGCGCCGCGAAAGGGGGAGCGAAGGCGACGAGGAGAGCGTGGGCGAGGAGGGGGCAGAGACCCACCCGCAGCCCGAACTCCGGTGGGTGCGACTCCGAGAGCCGAGACACGCTATCGAAATGGGGCCGAACGGCCGGATCCTCGACCACCGGTACCACGAGGGGTACGACGCGTGGGAGGTTTTGCTGGAGACCTACGAGGGGGAACTCGGTTAGAACAGATACAGCAGGAGGTAGACCACGACGCCGAGCGCGAACGAGGTCAGCCACAGCGAGGCGGCGACCCGGCCGACCCGCGGGTGATTCGTCGCCGAGAGTTCCGACACGGGCCGGGTCAGCGCCAGCAGGAGGACGTAGTAGAGGAGCGGGATGCAGACGACCGCGAGCAGGACGTGAATCCCGAGAATCGGATAGAAGACGAACTGCTCGACCACCTGCGGCCCCTCGAAGTGGGTCGGGCCGAGGAGCGCGACCCGGTAGAGGTACAGCGTCAGGAAGGCGGCGAACAGCACGACGCCCGCGAGCATCCCTCTGCGGTGGCGCTCGACCTTCCCCTGCCGAATCCAGCGCCACGAGGCGGCGACGACGCCGAACGCGACGACGCTGATGGCGGCGTTGACGTGTGGGATGGCCGCCAGCACGGGGTCGGGAGCGCGCGGGAGCGTGCCGGCGGGCACGACGCGGAGCACGGCCGCGAAGACGAGTGCGAGCGAGACGACGGTCAGGAGGCCGGTCAGCGCGGGGACGTGACGCTCGGCGAGTCGCTGCATGGGTGGGCGTAGGGAACGGAGTAAAATACACCTTGCCGTGTGTGGCGGTGCCGTCCCGGAGTTGAAACGAAAGGCATTTTATCCGGGTAGTGTCTACATCTGAGTGTAGAGAAAGACCCAGCGAGCGTGGGTAGCCAAGCTAGGCCAACGGCGCAGCGTTGAGGGCGCTGTCCCGTAGGGGTCCGCCGGTTCAAATCCGGTCCCACGCATCGCACGCGTGGCTTTGCCACGTTTAGGATGCAGGTGGAGTCCCTTGGGACTGCACCCACGCACAATTCCTTTCGGACGCCAACTCCCGAGCGATAGGTCCGTTCTCTTCCGAGCGATAGTTACGTCTGATCTCTTCCGTGAATAGCGAGCGTTTCGGCGAGTTCCTACTCCGTGCTCGCGTTCGTCGGGCGGAATCGAACCGTCTTCAGTCGTCCCGACGGGACGCCGCGGACCTCCACGACGCGATACGTCCGGGACGGAGAGAGATCACACTGCGGGCCGACCAGTAGCGTCGTCGAACTCTCCTCGACGTGGACCGCGACTGCTCGATACATCTTCGTCGGTCCGGGGTCGTCGTTCGGACGCCGGACCAACGTCGCGCCTCGGCGTGCATATTCGCGCGGCAGGAGACCACAGATGGTGGCCTCGCAGTCCGATACGGGACTCTCGGCGTGAGTTTCGTCATCGAAGTCGTTCACCGCGCGGCGATTCCACCGACGCCTAAATAAACGGTGACGACGGTTCACTCCGAAACTGCTGTCGCGGTCGGAACCGCGAGCGATAAACGATTCACCTGCGATACGAACGGTTCGCGCGCCGAGGAAAGCCGCGATTACAGTCCTTCGAACTGTCGTATCTGCTCGCGCCACGCGTCGGGAATCGGCCGGGAGGACTTGGTCTCCTCGTCGACAGCGACCTGTACCGTCTCGCCGGTCGCCGCGACCGTTCCGTCGGCGCGGACTTCGTACTCCATCGGAATCGACGACGTGCCGAGTTCGGGGACCCGCAGTGCGACCGTCACCTCGTCGTCGATTTCGACCGGTCGGCGGAAGTCGATTTCCAGACTGGCGAGGACGGACTCGATCTCGTGGAGGGGAACGTCGAGCACCTCCTCGAAGTAGGCCACGCGCGCCTGCTCGAAGTACGAGGCGTAGACCGCGTTGTTGACGTGGCCCATCGTGTCGAGGTCCCGATAGCGAACGTCTACGTCGACGGTAAACGAGTCGTCGGTCATCGTTGCCACGTCGGAGTGCCCCGTAGTTCCGTCTATCGCTTTCCGGCGTCCCGTCGACGTGGCCGGGGTGACTCTCGGTCACTCGGACGGCGCGTCGAGAATGCTAACTATCGCTCGAACACTCCCGTCACGACGGCATCGTCTCGGTCGAAACGGGAATCACCCGTAGGTCTCCCGCAGGTAGCCCTCGATGTCGGCGACCAGTTCGGGGTCGTAGGTCCAGAATCCGTGGAAGGAACCGGTGTCGCTCTCGACTTCTTCGGCGACGAGCGCGGAGGTCTGCTGGTCGTCACCGCCGCCGTCGAAGACGACGAACCAGAACGCGCCGATTTCGTCGGTTTCCTCGGCGTGGACCGTCGCACCCGGTACGTCTATCGAGCGGTCGGGTTCGCCGTACACGTGAACGTCGAGGCGGGTGTCTCCAGCCAACGTCTCGTACTTTCCGCGCTCCGACGCCAGCCTCGAAAGCGACTGAAAACCGCTCCGGAGCGTGCCGGTGGCCTGTCGGTAGGCCCGGTCCTCTATCTCCCGAGTCACCGCGAGCATCTGGCGCTTGTCGAACGAGACGAACGTGGTGTCCGCGAGCAGGTTCATCGGGACTCGAATCGCCTCGTTCGGAGCGAGTTCGCGCTTGGCGACCGTGGGCGAGACGAGTTCACGCACGGCGTCCGCACCGACGCTCCCGACGAACTCCCCGTCCGCGGTCACGACGACGAACCCGCCCGAACCGGTGTCCGGGAGCGGTTCGTGTTCGACCGTCACGTTCCGGGCTTCGAAGTAGCGTTCGAGTTCCTCGTCGGGCTCGGGCGCGTACACCGTAATCGTCCGTCGGTAGGACGCGACCTCGTTCACGAACTCGCGGAGCATCACTGGCCCTCCCTGTCCGGCCCGTCGGTTTCGTCGCTGGTGCGACGTTCGGTCGGGTCTCCGCGCTCGGCCGTTCGCCGCTCGAAACTGAGCGCCGCCGACAGGATACTGTCGAACGTCTCGGGCATCGAGTCGAGCGTGACCTCCCCGGAATCGGAATCGTATCGGACGAATCCCTCGTCTTCGAGTTTCGGGAGGTCGACGTGATGGAGAGACACCTGCACTCGCTGGCGGTCGTCGGGCGTCACGATTTCGACCTCGTTCTCGTGGACCTGCAACCATCCGGCCAGAACTGTCGCCAACTCCTCGACCGTGGCGGTTCCCCGGTCGTGGAGGTAGTAAAGCAGGTACCGACGCTCGGTGCGCGAGAGGGCGTCGAATATGCTCCCTATCGTCTCGGACGAGGCGTCGGGTTGGTCCTCGACCATCGTTCACGTATCGTCGGACGCTTGCGGTAAAGAGTGTTTTGTAACTGGCACCACTTCATCCGTAGGTCTCTCGCAGGTAGCCCTCGATGTCTGCGACCAGTTCGGGGTCGTAGGTCCAGAATCCCCGGAAGGAACCGGAGTCGCTCTCGACTTCTTCGGCGAGGAGCGCACAGGCCTGTCGGTCGTCACCGCCGCCGTCGAAGACGACGAACCAGAACGCGCCGATTTCGTCGGCGTCTTCGGCGTGGACCGTCGTGCCGGGCACGTCGGGCGACCAGTCGGGTTCGCCGTATACGTGAACGTCGAGGAGGCCCTCGGACCCGAGGGTAGCGTACACGTCGCGCTGGGCTCGCAGTGCCGACAGCGACTGGAATCCGGTTCGGAGCGTGCCGGTGGCCCGTCGGTAGGCCCGGTCCTCTATCTCGCGGGCCGCCATGAGCATCTGACGCTTGTCGAACGAGACGAACGTCGTGTCTGCGAGCAGGCCGAGCAGTGCCCGAGTCGGGTCGTCGGTGCCGGGTTCGAGGTCGGCAGCGGTCGGCGATACGAGGTTCGCGACCGCCGACCCGCCGACGCTCCCGACGAACTCCCCGTCCGCGGTCACGACGACGAACCCGCCCGAACCGTCGTCGGGGACGTACTCGTGTTCGACCGTCACGTTCCGCGTCTCGAAGTGGGATTCGAGCGCGTCGTAGGGTTCGGGAGCGAACACCGTGATGGTCTTCTCGCGGTCGGCGACTGCGTCGAGGAGTTCGCGGAGCCCCATCTTCGTCATCCCACGCCTCGGTCGAATGCTGACCTGTCGGCCCGTTTGGACGCGTCGCGGCGCTGGTCGAGCGAGCGGTCGAGAACCTTCTCGGCGAGTTCCGGGAGCGATTCGAGCGTTACCTCGCCGGAGTCGGCGTCGTATCGCACGAACCCCGCGTCCACGAGTCGCGGGAGATGGACGTGGCGGAGCGAGACCTGCTCGCGTTCGAGGTCCGCGGGCGTGACCACGTTGCCCTGGTCCTCGCGGGTCCCGAGCCATCCGGCGAGAACGGTCGCCAACTCGTCGAGCGTCGCGCAGTCTCGGTCCCGCAGGTAGTAAAGCGCGTATCGCCGGTGAGCGTCTGCGAGGACGCCGAACACCGCGTCCACTTCCGCGGTCGCGTCGGCGTCCCGTGTGTCGTCGTTCATGCTGTCCCGCAATGTATTGATCACGAACGTGTATTAACCATTTGGCAGAGACGTCCGGCCACGATCGGACGGGGAACGGCAAGCGGGGTATTCAAATGTGTCGTGCCCTAACTGGTTCCCACATGGCTAAGTACTCGACTGGCGGGTCGTCTGGCGGCGGTAACAGCGGCTCGTGCGAACTCTGTGGCAAGTCGAGCGACTCGCTGACCGAAGCCAACGTGGCCGGAGCGCAGTTGCAGGTCTGCTCGGACTGTGCGTCTTCGCACAACGATAACGCCAAGACGCAGTCGTCGGACGACGGTCGCGAGCGCGACCGCAAGCGCAAGGCCGCCCAGAACACGGCGAAGGCCAGCGGCGTCTACGACGGCGATTCGAGTCACTGGGAGGAAGAGGGTACCAACTACGACGACGACCCACTGCCGTATCTGGTCACCGACTACGGCGAGCGAGTCGAACAGGCCCGGCGGGACGCCGGACTCCAGCGTGACGAACTCGCCGACGAACTCGACGCATCCGAGAACGACCTCCTCGCGGTCGAACAGGGCCGGGCGAATCAGGCCAACGTCGGCGGGGGCCTCATCGAGGCCCTCGAAGACCGCCTCGACGTGCAACTCGCCGAAGAGCGGTAGGTTTCGCCGACGTTTCCGGTCCCGTAATCTTATTCACTACGTTCGTAGTGAGTAGGAACGTATGGATATCGGCGTTCACACACCACCACTGTACGGAGAGTCCCTAGAAGACGCGATGGCGTACCTTCACGGCATCGGCGTAGATGCAATCGAACCGGGCGTCGGCGGCCACCCCGGCGACACCCACCTGCCGCGCGACGAGTACCTCGGCGACGACACGGCCCAGAACCACCTGTTCGACCTCCTGGACGAGTACGAGATGCGGATTTCGGCGCTGGCGACCCACAACAATCCGCTCCACCCCGACGACGAGACGGCCGAGCAGGCCGACACCGAACTCCGAGAGGCAATCGAACTCGCGGACCAACTCGACGTCGACGCGGTGACGTGCTTCTCGGGGCTTCCGGCCGGGAGTCCGAACGACGAGACGCCCAACTGGATCACGGCACCGTGGCCCGACGAACACGCCGAGGCCCACCGATACCAGTGGGAGGAGGTCGCCATCCCCTACTGGTCGGACCTCGCGGAACACGCCGCCGACCACGGCGTGAACGTCGCCATCGAGATGCACCCGAACATGCTGGTCTACGAACCCTCGGGTATGCTCCGACTGCGGGAAGAGACCAACGAACGCATCGGCGCGAACTTCGACCCCTCGCACCTCTACTGGCAGGGCATCGACGTGACCGACGCGATTCGCTTCCTCGGCGAACACGACGCCATCCACCACTTCCACGCCAAGGACACCAAGGTCTACGACGCCAAGGCGCGCTACAAGGGCGTCCTCGACACGACGCCCTACGACGAGGAACCCGACCGCTCGTGGCTGTTTCGCTCGGTCGGCTACGGCCACGGCGAGGAGCATTGGAAGGACATCGTGAGCACGCTCCGGATGGTCGATTACGACGGCGCGCTCTCCATCGAACACGAGGACTCGCTCACCAGTTCGAACGAGGGTCTCGAAAAGGCGGTGTCGATGCTCCAGCGCGCGGTGTTCCGCGAGCAACCCGGCGAGGCCTACTGGGCCTAATCTACGGGGAGAAACGAGCGCTTCGGTGTAGAGCGTATCGTTATCTTCGCCGAGGTCGGAGACCGATTGCCGGACCTATCGATTCCTTCGTCCGATTCCTAGAGTCGATTCCCATCTCCCCGTAACGCCAACAGCACTTTTCGTATTGTAGGTGGAAGTGCACGGCATGGGGGACGTAGTATCAGACGACCTCGCAGACCAGTTAGTCAGTGCTTGCCGAACGAGCGTCGGCGACGAACTCCGGAGCGTGACGTACTTCACCGAGGACGACGAGGAGCAGGTCTACCTCCGCGAGGGCCTCGAAGCGGAGGCCGACCTCGTGGGATTCACGGACAACGAGCGACTCGGTTTCCGGACGCAGGCAGTGTATCACGACACCGAACTCGGCGAGTACCTGTTCAACATCCGCGTGTTCGAACGCGGGTATCTCACCCGGGTCATCGTGGACGACCACGGCGCGTTCGTGACGACGGACGAGATGGAGATAGACCTGTTCAAGGAACTCGCCTCGGCAGTCCGGACCGTCCTCGCCGAGGAGTAGCGTGCCGGAACTGTAACGAAAAATCCTACGAAGCGGACGACTCCTGAAATACTAAGCATCTCCCCGGAGTACGTCCGACGACATGACCGTCAAAGTCGGCGTTCTCGGCTACCGATTCATGGGCAAAGCGCACGCCAACGCCATGGCGCGACTACCGATGTTCTTCCCGGACGCCCCGGACGTAGAGCGCCACGTCCTCGTCGGGCGCGACGAAGACGCGCTCGCCGACGCGGCCGACCGCCTCGGGTTCGAGAACACGGCGACCGACTGGGAGGCGGTCGTGGACGAGGTGGACGTGTTCTACAACCTCGGGCCGAATCACGTCCACGCAGAACCCTCTATCGCCGCGCTCGAAGCGGGCACGCCGGTCCTCTGCGAGAAGCCGCTCGCCAACGACCTCGAAAGCGCCGAGCGAATGGCCGACGCCGCCGAGTCGGCGGGGGTTCCGACCGCCGCGGCGTTCAACTACCGGTACGTCCCGGCCATCCAGTACGCGAAGAACCTGATCGAAGACGGCGCTCTCGGCGAGATTCACCACTTCCGGGGGAAGTACTTGCAGGACTGGCTCGTGGACCCCGAGGCCCCGTGGTCGTGGCGCAACAGCGAGGAGATGGCCGGAAGCGGGGCACTCGGCGACCTGGGGGCCCACACCATCGACCTCGCGCGCTTCCTCGTCGGCGACGTGGAGCGGGTCTCGGGCCACCTCCAGACCTTCGTGGACGAGCGACCGGTCGAGGGTTCCGACGAGACTCGACCCGTCACGGTGGACGACGCCTACTCCGCGCAGGCCGAGTTGGAGGGCGGCGTGATGGCGACCCTCGAAGCCTCTCGGTTCGCGAACGGGCACAAGAACGACCACTCCATCGAGATTCACGGCTCCGAGGGGAGCCTGAAGTTCTCGCTGGAGCGCCTGAACGAACTGGAGGTCCTCCGCGGCGACAGTCGGGGTTACGAGACCGTTCTCGTCACCGACGAGGACGACCCCTACGTCGACCACTGGTGGCCGCCGGGCCACGTCATCGGGTGGGAACACACCTTCGTCCACGAGAACTACGAGTTCCTGTCCGCGGTGGACTCCGATGAAGAGTATCACCCCAGTTTCCACGACGGACTGGCGGTCCAGCGCGTCCTCTCGGCGATTCAGGAGAGCGACGAACGCGGCGAGTGGGTCGACGTAGACTGAGAGATCTCGCGGTCAGAACTCGTGGATGCCCTCGTCCGTGACCACCGCGTCGAGGAGGTCGGTCGGCGTGGCGTCGTAGGCCGGGTTCTCCACCGAGAATCCCTCGGCGGGTTCCAGCAGGACCTCGCTGGGCGACCGGAAGTCGTTCTCGAACCGGAACCCCTCGCCGACGAGTTTCGCCGACGACCCGACGACCGTGACCGGAACGTCGACGTTCTCGGCGGTCGCGGCCAGCGGGAAGGTACCGATTCGGTTGTAGAGGGTGTCCTCCACGATGCAGTCCATGCCCAGCAAGACGCGGTCGCACTCCGACAGGTAGTGGCCGCTGGCTCCGTCCACGATGAGGTGGGCGTCCACGCGGTCCATCTCCGCGAGGACGCGGGCGGTCTTGCGCCCGAGGTAGCGCGGTCGGGCCTCGGTGACGTACACGGTCAGGTAGCGACCGTCCGAGACCGCCTGCTCGATGGCCTCCAGCACCGTCGAGGAGTAGTCGTGGGTCAGAATCGTCGCGCCGTCCTCCACGAACTCCATGGCGTTCCCGGCAGCCCGGCGCTTGGCGGTCTCGACCTGCTCTACCACGTCGTCTACGGCCTCGCCGAGCGCGTCCTTCGCGTCGGCGACCGTCTCGGTTTCGACGTCCTCGACCATCGAGACGATGGCGCGTTGGGTCGTCACCAGCGAGGCGTGGGAGGGGTTCGCCCGCCGGAGGGCCGACGAGTTGCGTTCGAGGTCGCGCTCGAAGTCCTCGATAGAGGCGAACTCGCGTTCGACCAGGTCTTCCAGCGCCCGGGCGGCCTTCACGGCGACGACGGAGGAGCTGTGGGTCTGCATCTCCCGAATCTCCTCGACCGTCTCGTCTATCATACCCGTACCGTCTCCACCGCGGGCCAAAGGTCTTGCTTCTCGCGGTGCGAACCGGGTGTTCGTGCGGTCCGAACGTTCGCAGAGGGGGACCGTTCGCGGAGTCGGAACCGAGGTACTTCTCGAAGAACCAACCACCCCAAATCCCCCTAGACGACAGTCGAAAGTACGCCCCTCCCGTACCACCGACCATGACCGAGGTTCGCTACTACTGCCCGCGATGCGGGGCCATCGCCGCGCTCGACCGCGAGGGGTATCTCGCCGACAAGTGCGTGACGCCCACCCCGCTCGACGGGTGGGAGTACGCCGACGCCTACGACGACTTCGAGGATAGCGCGGACGGCGTGAAAATCGTCTGCGGGGCCGACGAAACCGAGGGCGAAGGCTGTGGCGAGGTGTACTTCCTGAGTTTCGTGAAGTACGAGGACGGCGAGGAGATAGACCCGAGAGACCGGTCGTTCGTGCCGCCGACGGTCGAAGGCCCCACCATAGACGACTCGGAGGACGACGACGGACCGCGATTCGACTTCAGGCCGTAGCTTCCTCTTCGGATTCCGACTCCTCGCGCTCCTTCAACCACCTGTCGAGGAGTTCGCGTATCGCGGCCTCGCGGTTGTCCCGGTGGTCGGCGAACGCGATGTCGTCGATCCGTTCGAGCTCCTCCTCGTCGAGTTCGAGCGTGACCGACTCCATGTCGAGGTGGTCCTGGTGCATATGGGGAATCCACCGAAGAGCGAACACAAATAAATTCGTCAGACGGGCGGCCGACGCGCGTCGAAGTAGTCGAAAAGAGGGGGAAAACGGTAACGGAACGGAAGATAGCAACAGAACGAAGCCAGAACGCAGGAGGGAGAAAGAGAAGCGAGGAGA
Organism: Halorussus salinisoli; assembly: GCA_005239435.1. GTDB lineage: Archaea > Halobacteriota > Halobacteria > Halobacteriales > Haladaptataceae > Halorussus > Halorussus salinisoli. Next base: position 1,244,030 of record SZNP01000001.1, read on the forward strand.
CGAGAGCCGAGATATATAGTCTATTTACTGCTGGACGGCCGAAGTCGCGGGCGAGTTGGTCGGCGTCCGGACGAACATCGCGTGACCGATCATACCGACCGAGACGGTCCCTGCGACCGGAACAGCGGTAGTGAGACCGAAACCGAAGGACGTGAAGAGGGCAGTCAGGCCGAGGAGTGCGAGCGGGATCAGACCGAGAATAAGGTCGTAGTAATTCATCGTACTATATACTACGCTCTATAGGTATATAAATCCACAGGGTTACAAACGAGCTGGATTGGCGTATGATACACATAACTTATACTTGGGTATCACCGGCGGCTCTCCGGAGAGAGAAGACGGCTCCGCTTTCCGCGTCTCACAAAGGTTATGGTTTCCGAAAGAAATAAAATTATTCCCGGGCCGGGCGGCGCTCGACCACGACTTCCTTCGTCTGCTCGGCGTCGATACCGAAGAGGAACCCGGAGATGAACAACAGTTCGTTACCGAGATAGTATCGGTCGATAATCTGGCTTACGAGACCGATTTCGAGCGTGGTGACGCCGAGGACGGCGAGGACGAGCGCCACGAACGCAGCGAGACCCGCGAACCAGCGCACCACGGTTCCGGAGAGCAATCCGACGACGAAAATCACGACCGCTTCGAAGAGCGCCATTACGTGTTCGCTCGACCGGCGAACACATTAATCCCGGTCGTATCGACCTATCCTGCTCGCTAAACTCTCGATTCAGTTGACACTCCGAGAAATGCATATTAGACTTCGGGTCGAGAAGTACGTATGACCGAGGAAGGCGGTACGTCTGCGCCGAACTCCGAGGAAGTCATCGTCCACCGCGAACTTTTCGAGGGGGAGCAACCGGACGCCGACGACGATCCGGAGATCGACATCGTACGAATCGTCGCGGACCTCGAAGGCAAGGAGGCGACTGAGATCTCGTCGCTGTACGACACCATCGACCGCGTGGTCGAACACCTGTACTCGAACCCGCCGCCAATCGAGGCCCAGGCCGAACTCGAATTCACCTTCGAGGGGTACCGGATCACGCTCGTACAGGACGGCACGGCGACGTTCATGAAAATCGCCGAGTAGCGGGGTCAGCGACGGAGCCGAGATTCTGGTTTCGAGAGGCCCGCTCGCTACGAATCGTGATCGCTAGTACTGGTGCCTACCCCTTGATGTTGCAGACCGGGAACGTCCGGGCCACCTTGTCGCCGATGCCGAGGGCGTCCGAGACCCGGACCACCTCGTCCACGTCCTTGTAGACGCCCGGGGCCTCCTCGGCGACGGTGGCACCGCTCTGGGCCTTGACGTAGATGTGCTCCTGCTCCAGTTCGTCCTGCACGTCGCCGCCCCAGTAGTCCTGCTTGGCCTGCGTCCGACTCATGGTCCGGCCCGCGCCGTGGGCCGTCGAACCGAAGGTGAGGTCCATCGACTCCTCGCCGCCGCGGAGGACGTAGCTTCCCGCACCCATGCTCCCGGGGATGATGATTGGCTGGCCCACGTCGAGGTACGCGCCCGGGACCTCCTCGTGGCTCGCCGGGAACGCCCGCGTCGCGCCCTTCCGGTGGACGAAGAGTTCGCGCTCCTCGCCGCCCTCCACGGTGTGGGTCTCCTTCTTGGCGATGTTGTGGGCCACGTCGTACAGCAGGTCCATGCCCATCGACTCCCAGTCGTCGTCGAACACCTTCTCGAACACCTGCCGGACGCGGTGCATGATGAGTTGGCGGTTCACCCACGCGAAGTTGATGCACGAACACATCGCGTCGTAGTAGTCCTCGGCGAGTTGGCTCCCGGCGGGCGCGGCCGCGAGTTCCTTGTCCGGCAACTGCGCCAGCAGACCCGCGTGGGCCTTCTCGATGTCCCGGAGGTAGTCGGTACAGACCTGATGACCGAGTCCGCGACTCCCGCAGTGGATGAGGACGACGATTTGGCCCTCCTCCAACCCGTAAGCGTCGGCCACGTCGTCCAGGTACGTGTCGGTCACGCGCTGGACTTCGAGGAAGTGGTTTCCCGACCCCAAACTGCCGATCTGGTTCTTCCCGCGGTCCTTGGCCTTCTGGGACACCTTCGAGGGGTCGCTGTCGTGGCGAACGCCCTCGTCCTCGCAGTGGGCCAGGTCCTCCTCGACGGCCCAGCCCTCTTCGAGCGCCCACTCCATCCCCCGGTCGAGGATGGCGTTCACGGTGTCGACGTCGCCCTCCACGACGCCCCCGCCGCCGAGACCCGAGGGGACGTTCGCGAAGAGGGCGTCCACGAGTTCCTCCTCGCGGCCCTGCACGTCCTCGTAGGAGAGGTCGGTCTTCAGCATTCTGACGCCGCAGTTGATGTCGTAGCCGACCGCTCCGGGCGAGATGCACCCCTCCTCGGCGTCTATTCCGGCCACGCCGCCGACCGGGAAGCCGTACCCCTGATGGCCGTCGGGCATGCAGACGTTGTACTTGCGAACGCCCGGCAGGTGAGTGGAGTTCTTCAACTGTTCGAGCGTCTTGTCGTCGGCGATCTGGTCCAGCAGGGTCTCGCTGGCGAGGACGCGCGCGGGAGCGCGCATGTCGCCTTCCTGCGGAATCTCCCAGACGTAGTCACGGACCTTCCGAAGCGTGACGTCGCCCGCGTCGTAGGTGGTCATACTCGTTGGTTCGGCTTGGACGCCGAAGACGTTTCGCCATTCGTCTCTGTGCGTGACCTGTCACCAAACTCGGACGCGCGAAGCCAGTCGTCGGCTGCGAGGGGACCCGACCCCGTGATGAACAGCATCGACACCATCCCGAAGAGTGTGACGTGGGCCAGAACCGGGTCGTCGGGCAGGCCGAACAGCGTCAGGGTCAGCATCGTGAAGGCAGTGGCCGCGGTCGCGCGTGTGAAGAGACCGACGAACAGCGCGACTCCCACAGCCATCTCGGTCAGTCCGGCCCCGACGACCCAGAGACCAGCGTCGACCGGCACGACCGACGTGAGGTCGTACTTCTCGACCACCGCGAGCGCCGGGCCGGGTGCGAACAGCTTCTGGGTGAATCCGAGATAGAAGAAGTTGAACCCGAGCGCCAACCGAACCAGTGTCGGCGCGAATCGGTCGTAGGGGTCGGTCCGGGCGTTCAGCCGCGACGCCGCGCGATGAATCGGGTCGAGGCGGCCGTACAGCGTCCCCTCGGCGTCGGAGACCCGCTGGAGCATCTGGTCGGCGCTCGGTCGGCCGCCGCCGAGGAGCGCGATGGCCAGAAAGCCGCCGACGTACTCGCTGGCCAGCAGGAGGCTCGGTTCGCCGAGTAACCCGACCAGATACGCCAGCAAACCGACCAGTGCTACGACTCGCGTGGCGAGTCCGAACAGGAGGAGAAAGCCGACCGCGACCTGTAGGATTCGGGCCTCCGCGTGGACGATGGGACTGAAGAAGTACCCCGAGAACCCCGCGCCGACCAGCGGAAGCCCGACCGATAGCCGGAGCATCCACGGCACGAGGTCGTCGTAGCCCGCGAGCGTCTCGCGCAGGACCGCGAAGTCGCGGGCCGCTGGCTGGAACCAGAGATACGCGAGCGCGACGACGACGACCGCAATCGCACCGCCGCCGACCAGCGCGGCGTTCACCGGTTCCGAGAGTACGTTTACGAGAAACTGGAGTGCGCTCGCCACGTCTTCGGCGCTATCGACGACGTATCGGACATGGGCACTGGCGGTCCCGGAGACCGCGAGTAGAGTTCCGAAGACGAGGGGCGGAACCCTTCGACGCCAGTTCATGTCGGAAGACACGACGCGACGGGCCGTAAGTGTTCACACGTCTAATACTACGTAGGCTCGCCACCCCTCGTCGGTCTCCTCCAGCGCCATCTCTGAGTAGGTGACGGCCTTGACTTCGCGGGCCGAGATCTCCTCGAGCGGGACGCCGCGGGCGCTCCCCTCCAGCACCCACTCGCCGGTCTCGTCCCTTCCATCTTCCTCCCGCCTCTCGGCCTCTCGGTCTTCCTCCCGCCTCTCGGACCCTCCGTCCTCCTCTCGAACCTCGGCTTCGTTGTCCACGGGGAGGACGGCGCGGACGTCGCGCTCGTAGATGAGTTCGTCCAGATAGTCGAACAGCAGTGCTTCGCGGCCCTCTGCCCGGACTTCGAGTTCGAATCGGTCGCCGCCCTCCTCGGGAATGGTCTCGCACATCGCGGCCGCCATCCCGTCGGCCGCCGCGGCGAAGACAGACCCGAGCGTCCGTCCGGTCGCCTCGACCGCAACGTCTGCGGTGTGGTCGCGGAGTTGATAGCCCATACCGGCACCCACGGACCGCCGGGGGAAAGGTTTCGCTATCTCGGCGGCCACGGTCGCTCTCGGTGACTCTCCTCGCCGACGGTAATCGCTGGCTGCTGGTCTCGACGACGGACGGAGAGGCCGGTCGGCACAAACGGCGGGGCGGTGGAATTATATTGACCACGGGCTTACGCCAATCTAGTGAGCGTCAACGTCGACATCGAAATCGCTCGCCCCGGCGACGACAGTTACGTCGAGGCGGCGTGGGAACTCAAAGAGCGCATCCGGCAGACGGAGGACGTCCTCAAACAGCGGAAGGGCTTCTTCACCGACGCCTATCGGCGCTCGACCGTCTACCTCCTCGTTACCCGCGACGGTGCCGACGAGCATCTTATGGGATTCTCCGCAGTTCGACGTGACGGCTACATCCTCTTTCTCGCAGTCTCGCCCGAGTTCCGCGGCGAAGGCGTCGGCAAGCGCCTCGTAGGACAGGTCGCGGAGAACCACGACAGCATCACCTGCCACGCCCGCGCGAGCAACCAGAACGCGCTGGGGTTCTACGAGCATCTCGGGTTCGAGGTCGAACGCCACATCCAGAACTACTACGAGGACGGTGGCGACGCCTACTACCTGAAACTGGGCGGAAGCGGCGGTCTCACCGAGAAACTCTCGGACTTCATGCGCGGGTGACCCTGGAATCGTCGCAGGTCACTCGACCGGCCACCGGAACGAACGTTCAGTTCTGCCGACGTTTGCCGAGAGGTCCCGTCCCACGACGCCGATAGCCAGCGTTTTAGTCCCGGCCCGAGATACCCCGACAGCATGGAAGAGCGCACCCGAGCGTACCTCCGTGGTCGGTTCCGCGACCACTATCGCCGGACGGAGTTGACCACGCCGCCGGACCCGCAAGCGCGCGAGTGGGGGTACATCCCGTGGACTGCGGGACCGACGACGATGGTCCGCCACCAGTCGCTACTGGAACTCGGCGAAGTCGGGGACTTCCTCCAGCGCGAGCGCCCGCGCCACGTCTACTTCTCGGCCGGGCGCTACGACGACCCCGGCGCCGACGACATGGACGCGAAGGGATGGCTCGACTCCGACCTCGTGTTCGACATCGACGCCGACCACCTGACCGGCGTGGACCCCCAACGGGACTCCTACGGCGAGATGCTCGCGGAGGGCAAAGCGGAGGTGCTGAACCTCGTCGACCTTCTCGAAGACGACTTCGGCTTCTCGGAGTTGACCGTCGTCTTCTCGGGCGGTCGGGGGTATCACGTTCACGTCCGCGACGAGAACGTCCGTGGTCTCGACCGGGACGAGCGCCGGGAGGTCGTCGACTACATCCGCGGCGAGGGCATCGAACTCGACGCCATCCAGCGCACCGAGATGGGCGGCACCGCGACCCGGCGCGTCCTCAAGAAAGACGGCGGGTGGGGTCGGCGGGTTCACCGCGAACTCCTCGCGCTGGCCGACGAACTGCTGGCGATGGACGAGGAAGACGCCCTCGACCGCCTCAAGGAGTTCGACCGCATCGGCGACGGCCGGGCGAAGACCATCCTCGGAGCGGTCTCGGAGGACTACGAGAAACTCGAAAGCGGCAACATAGAGCGCGGCGGGCCGGGAATCCGCCAACTGGCGAAGGTGATGACCCAACAGGTCGTCGCCGACCAGTCGGCCGCCATCGACGAACCCGTGACCACCGACCTCCGGCGTCTCATCCGCCTGCCGGGGAGTCTCCACGGCGGCACCGGCCTGGCGGTCACGCGCATCCCCCGCGACGAGGTCGAGGCCTTCGACCCGCTGGTGGACCCGGTCCCCGAGACGTTCGAGGGCCACGACGTGACGGTCGAAGTGACCGACCCGGGACCGGTGGAACTGAACGACGAAAGTTTTACCCTCCCGGACGGCGACGTATCGCTTCCCGAATACGTGGCCGTGTTCCTGATGGCTCGTGGCCGGGCCGAGAAGGGACGAGAATGACCGCCGCCGGACCCACGCGCCGGGAAAATCGACCGGCGCGACGGCCACGCCGCCGACCGCGCGACGAACCGACGACCGACCAACCGACGCGACCGACGAGACGAACGTGACAGGACGACCATGACAGGAAGACGATGAATCTGGACGAACTCCGCACGGTACAGAGCAAGGAGCGGTCGAAAGACAGCCTCCAGCATCTGCGCGAGTCGTTCTACGCCGACGTAGCCGACTACATCTCCGACCTCAAAGACCGGCGAGAGCGCGCGGCCGACGACGCCGAAAGCCCGTTCGACGACCCGGAGGTCAACCGCCTGACCGACGAAATCAACACCGCCGAGGACGTGGTGGAAGCGGTCTACGAGCGCCGCGTCGGCAAAATCGTCAAGCGGGCAAGCCTCGCTGCGGCGGGGATGCCCGCCGACGAGGAGGGGTTGACCGGCGAAGAGCAGGAACTGTTCGCCGAACTGGTGGAGCGCATCGAATCGAACAAGGAGGAGGTGCTGGACGTACTCGCCGGCGAGGCCGACGGCCCGACCGGGTCGTCGCCGACGCCGACGCCCGCCGATTCGGCAGGTGGCGAGTCGGCATCTGCGTCCCCGAACGGGACACCTGCCTCCCCCGATGCTTCGACCGCGACCGACGCCGCGCCGAATTCCGGTTCCGGCGGCGCGGCCGCACCGGGCGGCGCGTCGGACGAGGACGTGAGCGCCGCGGACGTGATGGGCGGCGGGGACGCGGCATCCGACCCCGCGAACGGCGATTCGACGCCCTCCGACGAGACGAACGCGGACGGCCCGCGCCCGGCGGCGGCGGAGGCGGCCGCAATCGCCGACGGTCCCGACGAGGAACCGGCGACGGGCGCGCCCGACGGGGAGTCGCCCGATGGGGAGGAGTCAACGCCCGAGTCGGGCGCTAACCCCGACGACCCTCTCGCGGGTCTCGGCGAACGGACGACCGTCCGTCTCACCGACGACGTGGGCGAAATCTTCGGGGTGGACGAGCGCACCTACGAACTGGCGACCGAGGACGTGGTGACCCTGCCCGAGGCGAACGCCGAACCCCTCGTGGAACGCGGCGCGGCCGAGAAACTGGAGTAGCGAGGACGGAGATGGATTTACCGCGGTTCGTTCGAACGGCGTAGCGGCGTCTTTCGGAAATTGAAATGCATGTAATAGAATTAAGAATGTTTCCATAAGAAGTGAAAATGTGGTCGCGGCGTGGGTACGATAACGCTCCGGTCACACCGCAGTTCGGGAAACAGTTCCGACTCCGCTCCCGCAACGAGATTTCTCCGTTCGGAAATGCCGGGAGCCGCGTGCCCTACGATTTAAGTTTAACGAGTGACACTGTCGATTCGAGATGGTGCTACCGGTTCCGAAGTGCGCGCTCCGCTGTTTCTCCGGCGTCTTCCTCCGGTCGGTCTCGGAGACGCTAGACGTGACGGGTGTAGTTCCGGGGGCTTGAGATGTCGTCCGAACGGTCCCGTCGACGGGCGCTCGAACTCGCCGGGACGACGCTCTCGCTCGGTCTCGCAGGATGTACGGCCTCGGTCCGCTCGACCGACTACCCCACGCTCCGGGTCTCGAACGAGGAGGTACCCGCGGACTTCGCGGACGTGAGCGCCACGGTCGTTCGGCAGTTCGGCCACGACGCTCCGGCCGAAATCCGCATCGGGTTCACGAACACCACCGACGCCGAACGAGAGTTCTCGTTCAGCGCGTCGCCGCCGTTCTCGGGACTCGCCGGTCGGCACGACGACCGAGACGCCTTCGCGCTCCTCGTACCACTCGAGAGCGAGGTCCACGTCGCCGCGGCGATAGAGGGACTGCCCGCGCCGACCGAGGTGATTCCCGACCGGCCGACCGACGGATGCTGGCAGGCGAAAGCGAACCTCAGCGCCGACCCGGTTTCAGTGTCGCGGCGACTCGCGCCCGGCGAGACGCTGGCCGAGACCTACGCCCTGCTCGCGGCACCCGTGGGCGAGGAGCCGTGTCCGCTGTCGGGCGAGTACCGATTCGAGAGCAACAGCTACTTCGAAGAGAGGTTGTGGGGCTTCTCGGCAATTCTGGACTGAACGACCGAAGAACAGTCGACGACTGGGTTCGCTCGGCGGAACGACAAAATGGTTACACTCCGAGCGGACCGAGGAACCCTCGACGGAGGAGCGAAGCGGCTTCTCCGCTTCGCCTCCGAGGGGGTGACGCCGCGTCGTCGGGAACGAAGTGACCGACTGCTCGGAAGACGCGGTTCGTCTTCCGGCGTTTTTCGTGAACGCTTGGCCAGGGAGAGCGCGCCTGTGGCGCGCTCGACCGCGGCAAAAGTTTCTACTGGAACGTGCGTCCGAGTTGGTCCTGTTCGGTCGCGGGTTCGGCCGTGTCGAACTCCTCTTCGATCTCCTCGTAGCGTTCCTTGGTCCTCTCGGTGACGCTCGGCGTCACTTCGTCGAGCGCCTGCTCGAAGTGTTCCTTGCTGATGCGGACGTTGCCGACGCTGTCGCCGATCTCCTCGGGGTCCACGCTCTGGATGAACTCCCGGGAGGCAGCCATCGAGGCCTCGCGGGTGACGGCTTCGATGTCGGCACCGACGTAGCCCTCGGTCTCTCCGGCCAGCCAGTCGAGGTCGACGTCGTCGGCGACGGGTTTGTCGCGGGTGTGGACCTCGAAGATGGCCTTGCGGGCCTCCTCGTCGGGCACCGGCACGTGGACGTGGCGGTCCAGGCGTCCGGGCCGCAGTAGCGCGCTGTCGATGAGGTCGGGCCGGTTCGAGGTGGCGATGACCACCACGTCTTCGAGTTCTTCGAGGCCGTCCAGTTCCGTCAGCAACTGGGAGACCACGCGCTCGCTGACCTGCGAACCGCCGCCTCCGCCGGAACCGCGCTCGGTGGCGATGGAGTCTATCTCGTCGAAGAACACCACCGTCGGAGCGTTCTCGCGGGCCTTGCTGAACACTTCGCGGACGCCCTTCTCGGACTCACCGACCCACTTCGAGAGGAGTTCGGGGCCCTTGATCGAGATGAAGTTGCTGTCGCTCTCGTTGGCGACGGCCTTCGCCATCAGGGTCTTGCCCGTGCCGGGCGGGCCGTACATCAGTACGCCCTTGGCGGCCTGCATGTCGAGCGCGTCGAACACCTCGGGGTAGTCCAGCGGCCACTGGATGGTCTCCCGGAGGCGCTCTTTGGTGTCTTCGAGTCCGCCGACGCGGTCCCACGTAACGTCGGGGACTTCCACGAACACCTCGCGGAGCGCCGAGGGTTCGATGCCCTTCAGCGCCTCCTTGAAGTCCTTCTCGGTGACCTTCAGCGACTCCAGCACGTCGGCCGGAATCTCCTCCTCTTCGAGGTCGATTTCGGGCCGGATGCGCCGGAGCGCGTTCATCGCGCCTTCCTTGGCGAGATTCTCGAGGTCGGCGCCGACGAAGCCGTGGGTGTTGTCGGCGTACTCTTCCAAGTCCACGCCGTCCGCGAGGGGCATCCCTCGGGTGTGGACCTGCATGATTTCGAGGCGGCCCTCGCGGTCGGGCACGCCGATTTCGATTTCGCGGTCGAACCGGCCGGGCCGACGCAGGGCCTGGTCCACGGCGTCCACGCGGTTGGTCGCCGCGATGACCGTGACCTCGCCGCGAGATTCGAGGCCGTCCATCAGCGAGAGGAGTTGGGCCACGACGCGGCGCTCCACGTCGCCACCGGCCTCCTCGCGCTTGGGCGCGATGGAGTCCAACTCGTCGATGAAGACGATGGCCGGAGCGTTCTGCTCGGCCTCCTCGAACACTTCGCGGAGTTTCTCCTCGGACTCCCCGTAGTACTTCGACATGATTTCGGGGCCCGAGATGGTCTGGAAGTGGGCGTCGATCTCGTTAGCGACGGCCTTCGCCATCAGGGTCTTGCCGGTCCCCGGCGGGCCGTGGAGCAGGACGCCCTTCGGCGGGTCGATGCCGAGGCGACTGAACAGTTCGGGGTGGCGCATCGGCAGTTCGATCATCTCCCGAACCTGTTCGAGTTCGCTTTCGAGACCGCCGATGTCCTCGTAGGCCACGCTGGGCGTACCGTCGGGGCCGCCCGCTCCGCCCTGTGCGATTTCCTCGGCGGCGCGTTCGCTGATGTTGATATCGGTCGAGTCGGTCACGACGACCGTCCCCTCGGGGTCGGTGCTGGCGACCTTCAGCGGGATGGACTGGCCGGAACCCATCCCCATCAGGCCGAAGCCGAACGGGACGTTCTGGCCCTGCGTGATGGCCTGCCCGCTGAGCTTGTCCCGGATGTGCGGGGTGATGTCGCCGCGAATCTGGAGGTTCTGCGGGAGAGCGATGGTCACGGAGTTGGCGGGCTTGACGTCCGCCTTCTCGATGGTGACTTTGTCGTCGATGCCGACGCTCGCCTCCTGTCGGAGCTGTCCGTCGATACGGACGACTCCCCGACCCTCGTCTTCGGGGTAGCCCGGCCAGACGCGGGCGACTGCCCGGCCCTGATTCTTCCCCTCGATGACGATGTAGTCGCCGTTTTCGACGCCGAGTTCGTGCATCGACTGGCGGTCGATGGCGGCGAGTCCGCGACCGGCGTCTTTCTGTTTCAACGGCTTGACGGTAAGCTTCATAGTCCCACCTCGATAGTGAGGACGCCGTTGGTGATAAACGCTTCCGCCCCACCGTCGGGGAGTTGGAGTTCGATCTGGCGCGCCTCGTCCTCGTCCTCGAAGACGACGATAGCCGCGTCGTCGAGAACGTCCACGGAGGCGTCGTTTCCGACGCCGAGGTCGGCCACGAGGACTTCCGCGTCGTCGTCGTAAACGTACCGGCGAGCGAACACGTCTTCTCGGTCGGCGATGTGCTTCAGTGACATTTCAATCCTAACCAAACGTTAGTCTTCACTATATTTAAACCTTCCGATGAATAAACGCCGTACTGCGTCGGGGTACACCGATAACTGACGAATTGCGGTTCCGGTCGTCGCACGACCGGAGGTTTTTGTCTCGCGCACACGTTGGTTCCGACATGGAACAGGTCACGCACCGCGGCCGAACGACGGCCTACCGGATCGCCGACCGCAGTGGCGAGGGTTCGCCACTCCTCGCGGTTCACGGGTCGGGCGGCACGCACGACGTTTGGAAGGGACAACTCGGCCGACTGGCGAGCGAGCGACCGGTCGTCGCGCTCGACTTGAGCGGACACGGCGAGTCGGAGGACTTCGACGCCGACCCCGGTTGGGAGACGCTCTCGGCTTACGCCGACGACGTGCTGGCGGTCGCCGACGAGACCGACGCGGGCGTGCTGGTCGGCCACTCGCTCGGCGGCGCGGTCGCACTCCAACTCGTAACCGAGCGCGACCACGACTTCGACGGTCTCGTCCTCGCCGGGACGGGCGCGAAACTACCCGTACTGGCCGACCTCCGGCGATGGCTCGAATCCGACTTCGACCGCGCGGTCGAGTTCCTCCACGGCGAGGACCGCCTCTTCCACGACGCCGACTCCCGGTACGTCCAGCTTTCGACCGAGACGATGATGGAGGTCGGTCAGCGCGTCACCCGCCGGGACTTCGAGTCCTGCCACGAGTTCGACGTGCGGGACCGACTCGACGACGTCGCGGTGCCGACGCTCGCGCTCGTCGGCGAACACGACAAGCTGACGCCGCCGGAGTACCACGAGGAACTGGCCGACGCGATTCCCGACGCTCGGTACCGCGAGGTGCGCGGCGCGGCCCACCTCGCCATGCTGGAGGAGCCCGAGGGGTTCAACGCCGCCGTCGAGGAGTTTCTGTCGGACGTCGGGGTTTAGCCACGGTCACCGTTTCCGACCGCTCTAAACCGATACTCCTCGCGGATTCAGTGTATCATATCGAGGAGGAAGATGAGGAGGAATCCGGCGAAGAACAGCGTCGTCGACGTCGGCGTTTCGGGCACTTTTTGAGCCTTCACGAGCAGTTCCTCGGTCACCAGATACAGGAGCGCGGCCGAACCGAACGCGAGTATGAGCGCGATCGGTGTCCCGGTAATCCCGTCGAGCGCGAGGATTCCGACCGTCACACCGACGACCAACAGGAGTCCGAAGCCCGTCGGGACGGCGAGTTTCTTGAGCGTCCCCATCTTCTCCGGGAGTGCGATGACGCCGGTCACGCCGAGAAACAGAACTTCTATCGCCAGCGCCACGGCGATCAGAACTCCGGTGGCCGCCTCCGCCAGGAACGAGACGCCGATCAGTACGCCGTCGATGAGCATGTCGATGCTCACGGTGATGAGCAGGCTGGAGGCACCGGCCAACTTCCCGCCGATACCCCGCTTTTCGACGTACTTGCTGAGTCGGTGAATGCCGAGCATAGCGACGACGCCGAGCGCGAATCCGACGACGACCACGCTCGGTGCGCGCGTGTGCACGTCGGGGAGGAGTTCGGCGGCGACGGCCGCGAAGACGACGCCCGCCGCGAAGTGCTGTACGTTGCTCTCCATGTGCGGCCCCGGCGGACGGTAGACGGCGACCAGTCCACCGACCAGCGCGGCTACCACGGCCAACATCGTGTACGAAAGCGCCTGAATCAGAGTTTCGGCCATCTCCCTGTCGTTTCGGCCTACACACAGTTGAGTGCTGTCGCCGTCGCATTCGGCAGCGACAACGAGTGACTAACGCAGTCGGCTGGCACTTCTATAAATAGCACGACAGTAACTCGACGGTGTATCCCGCGTTCGGTTTCAGCGAAACCGCGACGTTGCCTAACGCTCGGGGAACCACGAATCAGTAGATGTCGTCTATCTCGTCTTCGCTGTAGCTGTGTTCCTCGGCCGGGAACTCGCCCGACTCCACCGCCTCGCGGAAGCCAGCGACCGCCTGCTCCATCTCGGCTTTCACGTCGCCGAACTGCTCGGAGAAGTAGGGGCTCCGGTCGCTCAGACCGAACACGTCGTTCAGCACCAGGACCTGCCCGTCGGTGTCCGGTCCCGCGCCGATGCCGATGGTCGGAACGTCGATGGCGTCGGTAATCTGGGTCGCGACGTTCGACGGGACGTGTTCGAGGACGAGCGCGAAGGCTCCGGCCTCCTCGTGGGCTTTCGCCAGTTCTAGCATCTCTCCGGCGCTCTCCTCGTCGGTGCCCTGCCGGAAGTAGCCCCCGAGTTGGTTGAACCGTTGGGGCGTCAGGCCCAGATGAGCCATCACGGGGATACCCAATTCGACGAGTCGCTCGGTCAGGTCCACGGTGTGGGGGCCGCTCTCCAGTTTGACCGCGTTGGCCTCGGCCTCCTTGAGCATTCGACCGCAGTTCTCGACTGCCTCGCTCTCGTCCACGCCGTAACTCAGAAACGGCATGTCCGCGACTACCATCGCGTCGTCGGTCGCCCGCGCGACCGCCGCCGTTCGGCTCTGCATCTCCTCGACGGTCACGGGGAGCGTCGAGTCGTAGCCGAGTACCGCGTTGCCCATGCTGTCGCCCACCAGAATCAGGTCCACGCCCGCCTCGTCTACGATTCCGGCGGTCGGCGCGTCGTACGCGGTCAACATCGTTATCTCGTCCTCGCCCGCCATCTCCGCGAGGTCTTGAACGGTCGTCGCCATACCGGAGTCTCTCGACCCCTCGGTTAAACGTATTCGGTTCGAGTCGTTCGTGAAGGTTCTCGACCGGTCGGCTCTCAGAGCGAATCGGAGTCGTTCCGGAGTCGCTGTGCGCGCTTCTCGAACTCCTCGTCGTCGATTTCACCCCGAGCGTACCGCTCCCGGAGTTCGGCGAGCGCGGGGTCATCGCCGCCGAATCCGGCGGTACGACTTCGCGCGTCGTCAGAACGTGTTTCTCCGTTGCCCGAGAACGCACGCACGAGAAGGTAGCCGACCGCACCGAGCAGGAGGACCATCACCGCGAGGCCGACGAACCCGTAGCCAAAGCCCCATCCTCCCGGTCCCATTCCGTTCCCCATCTGACCGCCGCCCATCTGGAGGACGGCGAGCGAATTCACGTTCATCACTGGAAAGTTGGAGCCGGAGCCGTAAGTATTGTGCGACTAATCCAATACTGCTATCCGCCGGTGTGGACTCCGACCGAGACCGGAGCGGCCAGAGAATCCAAGTCCGGGTCGCGGCTAGGGCGGACGCTATGGCCTCTGGAGAGCGAACCGACTCCGAGACGCTCGAGGGGTACGTCATCGACAACGGATGCGTGCGCAAGAACGCGCGTGACGACCTGCTGGAGGCGGCCCGGACTCACACCCGCGACTGCGCGCTGATGGGCCACTGCGTCGAGAGCGGATACAGCCTCGTGAACGAAGGGGAGAGGATGGTGATGCTCGACGCCGCGGCGACACCGAAGGTGGTCCACGCCGTCGAGGAGAGCGACCGCGAGGAAGGAATCCGGTTGCGAGTCGAGCGACACCGCGAGGACGACCGGATGCGGACCGATTCGGTCGAAGAAAGCGAGTACTGAGGAACGCCTCGAATCTGCAACGTTTAAGCACCGAGCGTCCCGCACTCGAAACGTGCCCGAACCAGTCGAGACCCACGACCCCGAGGGCGTCGATTACGGGTGGGTGATGCAGACCACCTTCGTCCTCACCATCGTCGTGGGCGCGCCAGTGGTCGCCCTCGTCTCGTGGCTCGTCGGAGTCTCGCTCCCGACGTGGGCCGCGCGCGCGGAGTTCGCCATCCGGGTCGGCGCGCTGGTCTGGTTTTTCGTGGCTGTTGGAGTGTTTCTGTACGCGAGGCGGACGGAGGACGCGTCCTCGGACGCCGAGAGCTAAACCCGCTCGAATCTGGTCCCCGCCCGTTCCGCCGTCTCCTCGTCACTCGCGGAATCCCCGACGAAGAGGACCTCCTCCGGTTCGACGCCTAACTCATCGACGACCGCCAACAGCGCCCGCGGGTGGGGCTTGCGCTTCGGCACGGTCCCTCGGCCGACCACGCTCTCGACGTGCCCGGCGAGGTCGTGGCGGTCGAGCGCGACGTGGACCGCCTCCTCGTGGTTGAGCGAGCAGACGCCGACCGGAATCTCGCGCCCGAGGAGTTCGTCGGCCAGCGGCAGGCGCTCGGACGCGCGGGCACCCTCGCGCTCGGCCGCGGCGATGAGTTCGTCGGCCTCGTCGCCGACGCCCGCCTCCTCGGCGGCCGAGAGGAGGTCCCACGCGCTCAACGGGTCGGCGTCCACGCCCTCGCGCTCCAGCAGGTCGGCCAGTCGGCGCTCCACGTCTTCCCAGTCTACGGCGAGTCGGACCAACGTGCCGTCCAGGTCGTAGACGACCGCCCGAAGTTCGCCCGCGTCGTCTCGGGTCACGCCCTGCGGTTGGGTTAGCGCGGAAAAAGGAGTGTCGGTCGCGCCAGCGGAAGGTCGCGATCAGTCCAGTTCGGCCTCGGCCGCGTCGACCACCGCCGTCACGTCGGTCTCCGGGTCGACCGTCAGGAACAGGCCCTGCTGGCCGACGAGAATCCGGACGAACGTCACGTCGTCCATGTAGGTGACGAACGACCGAACCTCGCCCGCCCCGCGGAAGATGTCGGCGAACAGGTCTCGCTCCGTGAAGTCGACGTGGACGAACGAGTGAACTTCCTCGAAGTGGTCGGCCATCTCCTCGCGGTCGTCGCCGTACAGCGCCATCGTGATTTCGTCGGCGTACAGCGTGTGGAACTCTTCGGGCGTGTACTCCACGCAGAGGCGCACTGCCCCGTCCGACGCCTCGTGGGCCGCCGATAGCGCGGCGTCCGCGTCGAAGTCCACGAGTGAGGAAGATTCGGAAACGGCCATCTCATTTACCCCCGTTTCAATCGGGCGTGATAAGTGTGGCGACTGTTTCGGCTCTTTTAGACTCCTCCGTCGTTATTCCAACAGCTTCCTGGCGATGACTTTCTTCTGGATTTCGGAGGTGCCCTCGTAGATGGTCGTAATCTTCGAGTCGCGGTAGAGGCGCTCCACGTCGAAGTCGGTGGTGTAGCCGTATCCGCCGTGAATCTGGACCGCCTCGTTGGTCACGTCGACTGCGGCCTCGCTGGCGAAGTACTTCGCCATGCTGGCGGCCATCTCGACGCTCTCGCCGCGGTCGTCCTTCCGGGCGGCGTCCCTCGTCAGGAGGCGGGCGGCCTCCAGTTGGGTCTTCATGTCGGCGAGTTTGTGCCGGATGGTCTGGATGTCGGCGATTGGCTGGTCGAACTGCTCGCGGTCCTGGGCGTACGCGACGGCCTCGTCCAGCGCGGACTGCGCGAGACCCACAGACTGGCTGGCGATGCCGATGCGTCCGCCCGTGAGGATGTGGAACGCCGCCGAGAGTCCTTTGCCTTCCTCGGTCAGTCGGTTCTCCGCCGGGATTCGCACGTCGTCGAAGACGAGCGAGGTCGTGTCGCTCGCCCGGAGACCGAGTTTGTCCTCCTTCTTGCCGACTTCGAGACCGTCGGCGTCCTTCGGAACGACGAACTGCGTGACCGACCGCGGGTCGTCGCGGTCGGTCTTGGCGAACAGGACGACGACGCCTGCGCGCTCGCCGTTGGTAATCCACTGCTTCTTGCCGTCGATGACGTACTCGTCGCCCTCGCGCTTCGCTTCCGTCGTCATCTCGGCCGGATTGGACCCGGCCTGTGGCTCCGAGAGCGCGAAGGCCCCCACGGGGCGGCCCTCGGTCATGTCCGGGAGCCACCGCTCTTTCTGGTCCTCGTCGCCGAACTCCGCGATGCAGGAGGTCGCCAGCGAGTGGACAGAGAGGGCGGTCGCCACCGAGAGCATCCCGTAAGCGACTTCCTCGTTGACGAGGCTGTACGTCAGTCGGTCCACGTCGAGACCGCCGTACTCCTCGGGGACGGTCATGCCGGTGACTTCGAGGTCGGCGAGACCGTCCCACACCTCCTCGGGGAACGTCTGGTCTTCGTCGCACTCGGCCGCGGTCGGGCGTATCTCTTCGACCGCGAACTCGCGCACCACGTCGCGGATGGCCCGTTGCTCGTCGGAGAGGTTCATGGTGGAGTTGTTGAGGAGTGCGTGGAAAAAGTTGCCTGTTCTGCGTTCGGGGTTCGGATTTACTCCCCCGAGACGAACTCCACGTCGGTGAACTCGAATCGCGCGCCGCCCGTCCCGCTCTCGGTCGCTTCGTACGTCCACCCGTACACATCGGCCAACTCTTGGACGAACGCCAACCCCAGTCCGGTCCCCCCTTCGCTGGCCGCCGTCGTGAATCCGGCTTCGAACACCGCGTCACGGTCCTCGGGCGGAATCCCGTCGCCGTCGTCGGCCACGTAAAACCCGTCCGGCAACTCCCCGACCTCGACAGTAACGTCCGGGCCTCCATGTTGTACTGCGTTCTCGAACAGATTTCTGAACAGGTGCTGGACGTAGGTCTCGTCGGCCCGCGTCACCTCGTCGAGTTCGACTTCGAGCGTCGCGTCGGGCGCGTCCACCCCTTCCCACGCGTCCCGCGTGACCTCCGCCAGCGACAACGGACTACTTTCGCCGACCGCGTCCCGGCCCCTGGTCAGAATCAACATGACGTCTATCATGTCCTCGATTCGGTCGAACGCTTCCGTGACGTACCCGACCGTCTCCGGGGCCGACTCGTCGGGAAGCTGTTGGGTGTAAATCTGACCGATGGTGACGGGATTCCGAAGTTCGTGGGCGAGCATGCTGGCGAAACTCTCGAGTCGCTCGTTCGACTCTTCGAGTTTCTCGACGGCCTCTTCGAGTTTCCGTTCGCGCTCGACCTGTTCGGTGATGTCCTGCATGAAGCTAAGCCCGGCGAAGATATCGCCGTTCGCGTCGCGGAGCGGTGTCGCCCACACCTGCCAGACGCTCCCGCCAAACTCGAACTGGTCCCTGCCGGTCTCGCCCTCCTCGACGGCGGACCGTAACAGCGGGTCGAGATCCTCGACGATGGACTCGGGGTACACGTCCGCGACCGTCCGTCCTTCGATTCGGTCCCGACTCGGCAGCGTCTCGCCCAACACGGAACCCTGCGTCAGTTCGATGCAGAGGTTCTCGTCATACACGGAGACTGCACCGTTCGGGAAGTTCTTGGCGAGCGTCCGGTACCGGCGCTCGGACTCCTCGAGTTTCCGCTGGTACTCCCGGCGGTCGGTGACGTCCCACGACATCCCCAGCGCGGCGAACACGTCGCCGTCGTCGTCGCGGACCGGCACCATCTGGAACTCGAAGATGCGGTCGTCGTACTCGGCCTCGAACGAGTTGGATTCGCCGTCGAGCGCCGCCTCGTAGCGCGGAGCGAGTTCGTCGGCCAACGCTTTCGGTAACGCTTCCCGGACCGGACGGCCCTCTATCTCGCCGGCCCCGACGTTCGCGACGTCGCGGGGGTTGCCGCCCACGGTCCGATAGCGGAGGTCGTCGTCCACGAGCGCGACGGCCCCGTTCGGGAAACTCTCGACCAGCGTCCGGTACCGACGTTCGCTCTCCTCGAGTTCGCGCTCGCGCTGTTTGCGCTCGGTGATGTCCTGAAAGTACACGGAGAGTCCCGTCTCGGAGGGGTACGCGTGGACCTCGTACCACGCCTCCAGCGGTTCCGGATAGTAGAACTCGAAGGAGGTCGGCTCCTGGGTCTCCATCGCGGTCCGGTACTCCTCGCCGAGTTCCGAGTCGGTGGCCCACTCGAACACCTCCCAGAAGTCCTCGCCGACGAGACCCTCGCCCTTGTAGTCGATTAGCTCCTCCGCGCGCTCGTTGACGTGCGTGAACCGCCACTGGGCGTCGAGCGCGTAGAACGCGTCCGTGACCCGTCCGAAAATCTCGCTCAGTTCGCTCTCCAGTTCGCGTTCGCGTCGCTTGATGTCGGTGACGTCCTCGCCGGTCGTGACGACCCGGTCGATATCGCCGTCGTCGGACAGGATGGGTTCGGCGCTGACCGAGAGCCAGCGACGCTCGCCGTCCGGGTGTTCGACCTGTAGCAACCGGTCGTAGACCGGTTCCTCGGTCTCCAGCGTCTGTGCGAAGGGATGCTCGTCGACGGAGACGGGTCGCCCGTGTTCGTCGTAGACGGGTCTATCGGAGGGGAAAAACGTCTCTCGTTCGTTTTCGGAGATATCGAGTATCTCCCTGGCCCGCTCGTTGGTGCGAGTGACCGTTCCGTCGCTGTCGAGGACCACGACGCCGACCGGACTGGACTCGACGATTTCGTCGGTCAGGTCGCGGGCGCGTTCGAGTTGGCGTTCGCGCTCGCCGAGTTCCCGTTCGGTCCGCTTCCGGTCGGAGACGTCGCGAATCACCCCGATGGTCCCTCGAAACGCACCGTCCTCTACGAGCAGATTCAATCGCAGTTCGCAAGAGACCCGGTCGCCGTCGGCGGTCTCCACTCCGAGTTCGAACGTCTCACGTCCACCGTCGGCACCCGATAGCTGTCGCTCGATTTCGCGCTCGATAGCCGCGACGTCGTGGGTATCGAGGAGGACGGAGACGTGTTCGCCGAGGAGTTTATCGCGGGCGTACCCAGTCATCTCGACGATGACGTCGTTGACCGCGACGAACTGCCCCTCGGCGTCGAGTTGGTAGATTCCGTCGTCTATCGCGTTCACGACGGTCCGATAGCGTCGAAGGGCCTCGCTCTCGTCGGCGTCCTCCCAGAAATCCGTTTCGGAGGCCTCTGCCCGCTCGCTCATAAGAGCGGTAGTGAACCTAGTGGAATAAGTCTTCATGTGGTCACTGTTTTTAAATAACGAGACGACGGTCCCTCGCTCCGATACTCCCTCGTCGGAGTTTCGCTCGTTGGAACGTTGCGATGGCGGGCGGAAATATTAGATATTTGTCTCGATTGCGACTTTTGCTCACGTAGACCTCAACGCGGTTGGCGCGGCACGCGAGCGCGCCGCGCTAACTTATCTGAACGAAATAAACACCTCCAAGAGAAATAAAAATACACTCAAGATAATAGTATAGTTGTCTTATTCACTTCTGTAGATACGTCACGACTTCTTTCGGATTTGCGTCGAGACCGCCGCCCTGCGCGAACGTCGGACTGCCGCCGCCGCCGCCGCCGAACTCCGCAGTCACTTCGTCTACCACGTCGCCCGCCTCCGGTTCTCCGCCGGTCGCCGCGACCACGAACGTCGCGCCGTCCTCGCCCGCGAGGACCACTGCGTTGGGTGCGTCTCCGTCCCCGTCGCCGTTCGCGAGTTCTCTGGCGCGGTCGGCGACCTCGTTCGGGCCGAAATCGGCGACCGTCCCGACCAGCCACTCGTCGCCGTCGCGCTCGACCGGGTTCTCGCGGAGTTCCGCGAGACGGGCCGACAAGACCGCCTCCTTCGCGTCGCTCAGGTCTGCTTCGAGTTGCTCGACCTGCTCGCTGACTCGCTCGGCGGCCTCGGGAAGTTCCGAGACGCCCACGTCGAGCGTCCGGGCGGCTTCGCGGGCGGCGCGCACGTCCGCGGCCCGGCGGCGGATCGCGGTCGGTCCCACCGCGAACTCCACGCGGGTCAGTCCCTCACCGGGGTTCGACCGGTCGAGGACGGTCACGGGGCCGATTTCGCCCGTGTCGGCGACGTGCGTGCCGCCGCAGGCCGCCCAGTCCCAGCCGTCGATACTGACCACGCGCACCGTGTCCGAGTCGCTCATCACGCCCTCCTCGGTCTTGGTGTTGAACGCCACCTCGTCGCGCTCGCGGGCCTCCTCCTCGGGAATCTCCTCCCACGACACGTCGAGCGAGTCCCAGACCGCGCGGTTGGTCAGACGCTCCAGTTCCGCCAGCGTCTCGTCGGTGATGTCCGTCGACGTCGTGAAGTCCACCCGGACCTTGCGCTCGCCGATGTCGAACCCGCCGTAGCCCAGTTCGTCGAGCACCTTCCGTCCCGCACCGTAGAGGGCGTGACTCGCGGTGTGTGCCCGCATACAGTAGGTCCGAAACTCGTCGTCGATTTCCGCGCGGACGGTCTCGCCGACCGAGAACTCGGGGTCGTCGGCGAGGTGGTGGACGATTTCACCGTCGCCGTCGCGCTTCTGCACGTCCTCGACGCCCACGCCGCCGAGGGTCCCGCGGTCGGCCGGTTGGCCGCCGCTCTCGGCGTAGAAGTACGTCTCGTCCAGCGTGACTGCGCCGCCGTCCACGTCCGCGACGGTCGCCTCGAAGCTCCGCACCTCGGGTTCGCGTGCCGCCAGTTGACTCATACCAACCGGAAGACGGCGGGCGGACTAAAAGCTCTCGTTGCCCGGAGTTCAGATGGCACCTCTCGGACACGGTACTGAAACGCAGTACAGTCCGACCGACTACAAAAACATAATTCAGATTACTATTATTGCGCTCCGGCCCCGAGTACTACGTGTGGGAAACGAACGCATGAGATTCGACTGCGAACGCCGACCCGAAACCACGGACCGACTCGCCTGCCGTCGCCGAAAACTCCGACTGAACGCGATAGCCGCGGCGTCGGTGGCGTAGCGACCCGACCGTCGCACCGACCGCGCCGGTCTGTTACGCCGACACGTCGCCGGAGCGAAGGTCGGCCTGCACCCGCGCCTTGAGGTAGTCGAGCGCGGCGATGGCGGCCGGTCCCGACAGGCAGAACCCGGCCAACAGCGCCCGGTCGCGCGGGCCGAGGTCCACGCCGAGCGCGGCCATGGCGACGACGAACAGCGCGGCGGCCGCAGCGACGCCGCCGACCCGCCGACTCGCGCGCGTCCAGTCGAACCGCTTGGCTGGCCGCCACAGCAGATTCTCGGCCGCGACCGCGAGACCGATGCCCTCGACCGCACCGACGACCGCGTAGGCTCCGGCGGGGTACGCCGGAAGCGGGTCGGGAAGCGCGACTACCGCGAAGACCGCGGCGACGCCGAGCGCGCCCGCGACCCGACTCCGGATAGCTCCGAGCAGTCGCGTCGCCAGCGAGGACTCCTCTCGCAGGGAGTCGTCGAGCCGATACATACCGACGAGTTAGGCGATTCGTGTTATCAATCTTCTCGGCGAGACTCTCCGCGCGTCGAGCGGCGATCCTCGGAAAACGTGAGAAAGCCTATCTTCCACGAACACGACGCCGATCGTATGCCCTCCCGACGGACGTTCCTCGCCGCCCTCGGAGCGACGACGCTCGCCGGATGTACGACGCTGGCAGGGTCGACACCGGACGAACCACCGGAACCCGGCGTAGACGAACTGCCGACCCCGGAGAAACACGTCTACGGCGCGAACGGCGACTGGTCGAGTTTCGGATGTAACGCCGGAAACACCCGCGCGGTCGGGGACGGAAAGGCCCCGACCGACGGCGTGACAGAGCGGTGGCGGGTCGAGATTCCCCAACTCCGCCAGCACGAACCTATCGTGGCGGGCGGCCGCGTCTACCAACTCTCCGACGGTCTCCGCGTCCTCGACACCGCCGACGGGTCCGAACTGTGGCGCAACGCCGAGATTCGGACGCTCCCGCTCGTTCGAGAGGGACGGCTGTACGCCGGGACGACCGACGGCCTCGTAGCACTCGACCCCGAGACCGGTGAATCGCGCTGGAAGCGGACGTTCGGCGAAAACGCCTCGGTGCGAGCGCCCGCGACCTACGCCGGAGAACGACTCTACGCTCCCGCGGACGAGACCCTCTTCGCCCTCGACCCCGAGACGGGCGAGGTCGACTGGTCGCGCGAACTTTTCGGCCGACTCCTCGGGTCGCCCGCCGTCTACTCCGGGCACTACGTCGCGGTCGCCAGCGAGGCCGGGAAACTGTTTCTCGTCGGACCGGACGGCGTCGGCGCGGGCGAGTGGAATCTCCCCGCCACGCCGAAGGCCCCACCGACGGCCGATACCGATGCGGTGTACGTCAACTGCCTCGACGGCCGGACCTACGGTATCGTCCTCGAAAACGCACCGCGACGGGGTATCGACTGGAAGACGGAGACCGGGTGGGCGAGCGGCGGTCTGGCCGCGAAGAAGTACTTCTACGCGAACGGAACGAGTGGCCTCCACGCGCTCGACCCGGACACCGGCGAGAAGCGGTGGCGGTTCGACACCGGCGACTGGCGACACACCGCCCCGGCGCTCGGCCGCGACACGCTGTTCGTCGGCGGCGACGCCCTCTACGCGCTCGATCCGACGCCGAAGTCGGTGCCGCTGGCCGACGGTCCCGCGGTCCGATTCGAACGGAGCTTCCACGGTCGAGTCGGTCCCGGATCGACGCTGGACGACGGCGTCCTCTACGTCGTCGCCCAGACCGGGGAGTCGGCGTATCACCTGTTGGCCCTGGAGTAGCGAATCGAGGAGAGTAGAACCGCGAGAGTCGAAAACGAGCGAAAGACCGGCGAGAACCGCTCAGGCCACGTCCTCGACCGCCGTGCGGAAGAGGTCGAACCCGAGTTCGATTTCGCGCTCGGTCACGTCGAGCGGCGGCAGGAGTCGAAGCGTCTTGTAGCCACAGCCGAGGGTGAGCAGGCCGCGCTTCAGCGCCGCCTTCACGACGGCCTCGCGGCGCTCCTTGGTGTCGAACTCCACCGCGAGCATCAGGCCCCGGCCCCGGACGTCGGTGACGTTCGGCAGGTCGGCGTCTTCGAGCAGTTCGGTCATCTGTCGGCCGCGCTCGGTGGCGTTGTCGAGCAGGTCGTACTCGTGGATGGCGTCGATGGTGAACACGCCCTGCATCGAGTCCACGATTTTGCCCGCGCCCCAGGTCGAGGAGAGGCGGGCCTTCTCCTTGGGGAACAGGTCGGAGTTGGCGACCGTCGCGCCGGCGCGGAGTCCCTTCGCCGAGGTGATGACGTCGGGTTCGAGGTCGAGGTGGTCGATGCCCCACATCTCGCCGGTCCGACCCATCCCGGACTGGATTTCGTCGGCGATGACGTTCACGTCGAAGCGCTCCCGAATCTCGGCGAGGTCGCTGACGAAGCCCTCGTGGGGAATCCGGTAGCCGCCTTCGCCCTGCACGGGTTCGAGGATGAGATAGGCGACCTCCTCGGGGTCGATGACGCCCTGGTCGGGGTCGAGTTTGTCGGCGACGACGTTCCCGCCGGGACCGTCGGTGAGCCACTTCTTCTCGTAGGCTTCCCGCGTCGAGGGGTAGGGAACCGAGACCACGCCGCCGATTTCGGGGTAGCCCTTCCGATGGTTCACTTTCGAGCGATTCAGCGAGAGCGCACCGAGCGTCCGGCCGTGGAAGGCCCCGTCGAAGGTGAACGCGCGGTGGCCGCCCTGTGCGTAACAGATTTTGATGGCGTTCTCGATCGCCTCGGCACCCGAGTTCGAGAGGAAGACGGTGTCGAGGTCGTAGTGGGTGGTGAGGCTGGTCAGCCGGTCCATGAGCTGCGTCGGTCCCGGCAGTTCTGGCTCCTCGGGCGGCCAGCCACCCGCGGCGTAGAAGTCCTGTCCCGCGATTTTGAGGGGGTCGACGAGATCGAACTCCTCGAACTTCTCCATGATTTTGGGGTTGTTGTACCCCAGCGGCGCGGCCGCGACGTGGCTGGTGAAGTCCATCAGGACGTTACCGTCCACGTCGGTACAGAAGGGACCCGCCGCCTCCTTCGTGAAGTCCCACACGAAGTCGTAGACGTAGGTACTCGGAGCGGAGAACTGGTGGTGATAGTCGGCCCACTCTCGGGCCCGTTCTCCGGGCATGCTATCGACCACTGGTTCCGTGGTGTCTCGGTCCATGACACGGGGTATGGAGAGACACCCTTTAATTGAATTGGTTCGTTGCGCTTCCAGCAAAAATTGCAACAGATTCGAGTTACCGCGCCGAAAGCTACACTATCGCCAACACCGCGGCGATGGCCGACCCCGCGAGCAGGACGCCGCTCCACGCCGCGACCCGGTAGCTGAACGACCGGTTCGGTCCGGAGATGGTCAGCGCGGCCTTCACCGTAATCGAGGAGGCGGTCGCCAGCAGAATGCCGAACACGGCGGTCCCGTGGCCGATGGTCCCCGCCCGGTAGAGCAGGACCGCCGAGGAGGTCGCGCCCGCGCTGGAGACCAGCCCCGACAGCAGGGCCGTCACGTAGAACCCCGCCGACCCGAACTGCTGTTGGGCGATTGCGCCGCCCACGATGACCAGCAGGAAGATCGCCCCGAACCCGAGGGCGTTCCGTAGCGAAAAGGGGCTCTCGAGGTCGATATCGACGTGTTCCGACCAGTCGGCCGTGTAGGCCGCGATGGCGACGCTCCCGAGGATGACCGCCCCGAGCGGAAGCACTGCGCCGTACAGAATCGGCTTCTCGCGTCCGACGGAGAACGCCAGCGCGATGCCCAGATTCCGGACCGCCATCGCGGCGTCGGCCAGCAAGATCGCCGCCACGCCGTAGGAGGCCGCTTCCGGGCGCTGGCGCACGTGGTCGAGCATCGTCCCGACGACGGCGGTCGAGGACGCTAGCCCGCCGAAGAAGCCGGTGACGGCGATGCCGCGCCCGCCGTAGGTCTCCACGACGGCGTAGTTGACGATGCCGATGGCCGCCACCGTGACGACCATCAGCCAGACCACGCGGGGTTCGACGCCGAAGGCCAACTCCTCGTCGGGGAGCAAGGGGTAGATGACGAACGCGAGGATGGCGAACTCGACGGCCGACCGGAGTTCCTGGCGCGACATCCCCCACGCGAGACTGTGGAGTTCACGCTTGAGGACCAGTAGCATCGACGACAGCACTGCCACCGTGACGCCGACGAGGATGAACCCTTGCATCACGAGCGCGCCGACGCCGAACGCGACCAGCATCGACACCGAAGTCGTCAGCGATAGTCCTTCTTCCTCCTCGTCGATCAGCCCTTGGACCGCGAGCAGGACGCCCTGTACGATGACGAGCAGGCCCCCGAGCATGAGAAGCACGTCGCGGTCGAGCAGCGTGAACACCGCACCGAGCAGGCTGATGAGGGTGAAGGTCCGAATCCCGGCGG
Source organism: Halorussus salinisoli (assembly GCA_005239435.1). Classification (GTDB taxonomy): domain Archaea; phylum Halobacteriota; class Halobacteria; order Halobacteriales; family Haladaptataceae; genus Halorussus; species Halorussus salinisoli. Next base: position 1,269,968 of record SZNP01000001.1, read on the forward strand.
GTTTGTGTGACCACTCACGCTCCAGTCCGAGGAACAGTCCGAGCGCCGCCGCGAGGGCGATGCGGACGACGTTACTGTCCAGGGGCACTCTCGTGAGGAAGTCGACGATACTCGGCACTTCCCTTACTAAGTACACGTAAGTATAAAATATCTCCCCTGGATAGTCCGGTTTCGAGTTCCAGTTCGGGGCCGGATTCGGGGCTGCGGCCGGAGTCAGGACCGAGACTCCGCTCGAACGACGCGCCGCGAAGTCGGCGGGTCGAAACCCTACTGACTGCGAACATTTTTACCACAGCGCTACCGTGCCATGGGTATGGTCGGCGGTTTAGATATCGACCGGGCGCGCGCCGGTTGGTGGTTCGTCGGACTGGTACTCGGCGTAGCCGTACTGTTCGTCATCTACTCGTTCGTCGGCACCTTCGTCTTCGGCGTCTTCCTCTACTACGCGACTCGGCCGGTGTACAAGCGTCTCCGCCGGCGCGTCCGCCCGGCGAGTCTGGCCGCCGCCACCGCGCTGTTCGCGCTGGCGCTCCCGGTGTTGCTGTTGATGGCCTACACCGGCGCAATCGCGCTCCAGGAGTTCGACAGGATAGCGAACCGGACCGACGTCGACGGTCTCCAGACGACGATTCAACCGTACATCGACGTCTCGTCGCTCGCCCGGAGTCCCGAGGAACTGCTGGCGAATCCCGACCCCGCGCTGGTCGGCGAAATCGGAAAGTCGGCGTTCCAGTACGTGGGCTTCATCGGCAACGCGGTGCTCCACCTGTTCGTGATGATCGCCATCGCGTTCTACCTGCTCCGGGACGACCACAAACTCTCGCGGTTCTTCCGGCGGCAGTTCGGCGACGAGGGCGGTGTCGTGGAGGCGTACGTCCGGGCGGTCGACAGGGACTTCAACAGCATCTTCTTCGGCAACATCCTGAACGCCCTGCTCACGGGAACCATCGGTGCGGCCTCGTACAATGTCATCAACATGATCGCGCCGACCGAACTCGTCATCCCGTACCCGACGCTGCTGGGTCTACTGACCGGAGCGGCCAGCCTCATTCCCATCGTCGGGATGAAACTGGTTTACTTCCCGGTTTCGGCGTATCTCGGCCTGGAAACGGTGTTGGCCGACCCGGCGTACCTCTGGTTCCCGGCGCTGTTCTTCGTCGTCTCGCTCGTGGTCGTGGATACGATTCCGGACCTCGTGTTGCGACCGTACGTCTCGGGCCGGAATCTCCACGTCGGTCTCGTGATGCTAGCCTACATCTTCGGTCCGCTGTTGTTCGGGTGGTACGGTATCTTCCTCGGCCCGATGATACTCGTCCTGGTCGTCCACTTCGTCCGCGTCGTCCTCCCGGAACTGGTCGCTGGCGAGGCCATCCGACCGTGGGCCGTGGACCCGACCTACCTCTTCGACCGCGAACCGTCGGCGACCCGAACGACCGAGGAGTTCCGCTCCGGGAAATCCTCGGCAGACGCGGGGGAGACGGACGGTGGAGTGACGGACGCCGAGGAGGTGGCTGGCGGACCGACCGACGCCGAGGGGACCGACAGCGAAGTGACCGACGCCGAAGCCCCCGACCGCTGACCGACCCTTCGGCTATATAGGAGACCTCCGTCGAACGTGTCCGAGAGTGGTGCGGGGACCGACCGTCGCCATCCCGGGTGGACCGCTCAGGCTTCGATGTTCGGGTCGGTGTACTGGGCCTCCCACTCCCTGCGGGCCTCGATTTCGCGGTCGCCACGCCGAGTCAGCGTGTAGAAGTTGGTTCGCCGGTCCCGCTGGCCCTTCTCGACCAGTCCCTTGTCGACCAACGTGTCGAGGTTGGGGTACAACCGACCGTGGTGAATCTCTTTTTCGTAGTAGTTCTCCAGTTCGTCCTTGATAGCGAGTCCGTGCGGTTCGTCCAGCCCGGCGATGACGTACAGCAGGTCGCGTTGGAAACCTGTCAGGTCGTGCATCGGTAACGTACCAATTATGAGAGCGAGGGAAATGAAGATGACGGCCCTTCGTGGCCGACTCTCGGCGTGTAACCGAGGTGGCACGTCTCCGGTACGTCTCGGGGTGGGCACGGACTTCTCCGGCCAGCGTCAGGACGCACGGGCGGCGAACTTATGCGCTTCGCCACTCAATCGGTACGTATGCCAGAAGAAGTGCTGTTCGAGACCGAACGCCGAATGGACCGAACCGACGTCGCGAACTACCTCCGGACCGTCGCCGAGAAACTGGAGTCCGGCGGTGACATCACCCTGTCTGCAGGCGACCAGTCGGTGACCCTCGACCCGCCCGCGCAACCGACGTTCGAGGTGAAGGCCGAACGCGAGACGCCGAGCGGCGGCGGGTCGGGCGAACTGAGCATCGAGTTCGAACTCGAGTGGGACGAGGACGGCGGCGACGGCGGAGGGACCGACGCCTCGCTGGACATCCAGTAACACCGCCGAGACCGACGTTCTACGACGAATCCGAACGTAACAGTATCCGAGCGAAACGGTATCCGGACGAAGCGTCAGCTAACTACTCGTGGTCACTCTCGGAAAGTGAATATGGAAAGGAAAGCGGAACACGCGGGGGTGAAAAAGCCCCGCGAACCGCTTGCCGCCCTGAATTGGTCCCCGCTGACGCTTCGGCCCTCCAAGCGAAGCGTCACCTGAAACAAAACGCCCTAACAACTTAAACCTAACGCCGTCGGAACCTTGCACCGGTACCGGTAGATATCACCACTTTCAGAACCTTTCGCTCGTAATTTTCCGGGGTGTTAGGTGGGCTATATGTGCTATATGTGCTCTTCCTCCAGGACCCACCCGAGCGCCCGCTTGTAGTACGTGAACATCTGCCTGACGCCCTCGTGGCGCATGTTCTCGTCGTCGAGGTGCTCTTTCAGGAACTCGTACTGCTCGCGGATCTCCTCCTCGTCTCTCATGTGCAGGTGGTTTGGTTTCGTGAGTAATGAGTTCGGTGGGAAGAGCGTGGGGCGCGATTCGGTCCGAACCTCGAACGTCTCCTGGCGCCCTCCGGTCACTCGTTCGTCCACCGGCAGACAAACGGCGTCTGCCGAGTCTGCACTCGCTTCGCTCGCGCAGACACCGGAGGACGACCCGCGTCCTCCGGCCGTCGGCGCTCCGCGCCGACGACCTCACGCGGTTGGCGCGGCGTAATAGCGCCGCACCAGCGGGTACCGATGTGGGAAGGAAATGTATCTCTGCCTTCTAGCAAGCTATAAATACATCAAACAATGGAAAATATAACTCTACGCCACTTCCTGCTACTTCCGGTCGAGCCGCGACAGGCCGTGCCAGATGGCGTCCACCATCCGGTCTTCGCCGTCGCCTTCCGCGTCCTCCCACCCGCGGGCCAGCGCGTCCTCGACGACCGCGAGGTCGTGATTCTCGAAGTTGTTCATCCCGCGGAACGCTTCGAGCGCGTCGCGCTCCTTCGGACCGAAATCGGAGTCGGGGACGCTCGCGGTTTCACCGCTCGTTTCCGAGGCGCGTTGCGCCTCGCTCTCCTCGTAGAACCCGAGATCCGCGAGCGTCGCCGTGACCTCCGCCGCGGTCTCGCCCGAGAGTTCCCGTACCTCGTCGGGTTCCTCGCGTTCGAGCAGGGTCACGTCGTAGATTTTGAACACCCGTTCGAGTTCGTCGATGGGTGCCTCGTGGTCGTCCACGCGCACGTCTATCCAGTGGTCGTTCTTGCCGTCGTAACCGCCCTCGGGCTTGACGACGTAGAGTGCCGCGCTCTGCTCGCCGCGCTTGTCGCCGCCCGCCTCGTTGCCCGCGTGAAGTGCCGCGACGAGTTTCTCGGGGAGGCCGCCCTCGGTCTCCTCGTACGCGTCTTCCATCGCGTCCAAGGTGTCCTCGTTTTCGAGGATGTTGCCCTGCACGGTGTAGGTCTCGCCCTGCCGGTCGTCGGCGAACTCGAAGCACTCCGCGCCCGTGAACCCGGCGACGGAGCCGTCCTGCCCGACGACGCCGACCTGTCGCTGGGCGGCTTCGGGGTCGTCGTCGGTCAGTGACGCGACGACTTCCTCGGCCGACTCGCCTTCGCGCAGGCGGTCGAGACCGTCCGGGCCGTAGGCGACGTTGGCGAAACTCTGCGTGGCGATAGCTCCGGCGTCGGCGCTGGCGAACGGGACGACGGAGCCGACGCTGACGAACTTCGACTGGACCGCCACGCCGACCGCTTCGGTGTCCGGGTCGTGCGCGACGATGGAGAACGTCGATGGTCGCGGTTCCATGTCCGACTCGTCGGAATCGAGGGCGAAAAGCGTTCGCCCGGCGGCGTCAGTCTCCGGTTTCACCTCCGGAAGACGGGCGCTTTCGCGCCGTCAGGGGCTGGCGCTTCGCCAGTTCGCAGTCGAAGGCCGGATGCTCTGCGAGGTGGTGGACCAGCATGTGTCGCCGACCGCCGGTCAGTCCGGTTCGCTCGACGTCAGCGGCGGTGAACTCCCCGGGCAGTCGGTCGTAGAGTCGCCGGAGTTCGGCGAAGCTCTCGAACACCTTCCGGTGGCCCGCCGACTCCGCGCGCCTGCGGGAGACGACGTAACTACCGTCCTCGCGGTGGCTGCCGACGGTGCGCACGAACTCCCGCCGCTCGGTCAGCGCCTCGCCGAGCGCCTGCCGTAGCTGGTCGGCCTCGGCTCTGGTGAGCTCGTGGGTCTCGCCCGCGACGGTTACTACGACCGTCTCGTCGGGGTTGGTACGCTCCGGGTCGGAACGGTCCGGTTCAGAACAGCGGTCAGACTCCGCACGGAATTTCTCGACCAGCCGCCGACTGGCGACTTACTCTATCCTCGGACGCCTCGGTGAGGCCGTGGCTCGACATAGCGTGACAGTGTAGTGCGAGCGGGGTGATAAATGTCCGGAACGGTCCGAGCGACTCACCGCTTCGCCGCGATGAGCGCCGCCACCACCACGTTGTAGACCACCAGACCGGCTAGTACCGCCCCGGCTGATAGCCCGACGAACGTCGCGCCGACGACCACGCCGTCTCCGAGGTCGCGCGCGGCCAGCACCGTCACCGCCGACAGCGCCACCATGAGCAGTCCGAGCGGGACGCCGTACTCGTGCCAGTAGTCGTCGGCGACCGGTACGCGAAACGCGAGGGGTCGGCGTTTCCCACCCTCTTCCATGCGCTATTTTAGGTCGCTTTTCAGTATAAGCTTTGAGGTGAACTCCGGGTCGCTCTCCGCAGCGTTCGCTGGCGCGAGTCTCCTGTCGTGGCGTTCCGTGTGCGAGCGTCTCCGAGTCCGCGAGCATTTTGTGTCCCGCGGCCGAAGTGACCGACATGAAGGTTCGCGGCCAGCGCGAGTGCAAGGACTGCGGCGCGCGGTGGTCCTACTACGAGACCGGAAGCGTCGAGTGCCCCGACTGCGGCAGTCTCCGGAGCGTCGGCGTGGACGCCGAGCGCAGGCTTCACACCGACGGTCCGGCCGAATTCGACCTGACCGAGGTCCGGGAAGCCGTGGACGCCCGCCCGCTTCGGGAAGTCGCCGACCGCGCGGGCGAGACCGCTCGCGAGTACGTCCGCAAGCGCGGGTTTGTCCGCGGCGGCGACCTCCAACCGCTGGACGACACCTACCTCGCGGCCCAGGAACTCCGCCACGCCGCCGACGTGGTACGCCGCGGACTGGACTTGAGCGACGACGAGGAGTGGTACTTCCTCGCGCTCCTCCGCGGCGCGGACGCCCCCGACGACGAGACCGATCAGCGTCCCGCGCCCGACGAGGTTCCGAAGTCCATGCACCCGATTCGGGGCTTGGCCTACGCCGACGCAGTGGACGAGTACCGCCGCGAAATGGCCGACTGGGCCGACGAACGGGACTCCTCGGCTCTCGGCGATAGCGCTCGGGACGCGCTCGAAACACTCGACGAACACGTCAAGCGCGTGCAGGCGCTCGACGGCGACGTGGACGCCGACACCGCCGAACTGCTCGTGGCGGCCGCCCGCGACGTGAGCCGATTCCTCCGCGAGGACGACGCCGACGCGCTGGCGAGCGCGCGCGATCGATTCGACCGACTCGCGGCCTGAACGTCTCCGCGGGCAACGCTTTTGTCACTTGCTAACTTGCCTCTAGGCATGGCGACCAAAGCAACCTCACGGTTGCGTCAGGCAGTCAAACTCGCGGTCGTCCTGCTCGTCGTCGCCCCGGTACTCGTCCAGTGGGGGTTCGTCGGCGCGGACTTCGCGTCGGCGGCCGACCTCGTTCCGAGCGTCGACGCCGCGCTGCTCGTCCGGTTGGGCGGACTTGCCGTCCTGTCGGTCGTCGTCGCGCTCCTCGTCGGGCAGAAGCGACGGTCGCGCGGCCAGCGGTCGTCGGCCGACGCTCCCGAAGAGGCCGAGGACCGACGAGTCGAGGGAAGCGGCGAGACCTACGCGCCGTACGCGTACAACAATCAGCAGAAAGCGAGGCGGGAGGGCGAGCGCATCCGGGAGCGGGCCGAAGATATCGTGGACGCCGACAGACGCCGGTAGCGTCGAGCGACCTCAGGGGAGGTCTACGTCCACGCCTTCCTGACGTCCGGCGGCCTTGACGGCGTTGTAGAGGAGCATCGCGCGGGTCATGGGGCCGACGCCGCCGGGGACCGGCGTGATGGCGCTCGCCTTCTCCTTCGCGCTCTCGAAGTCCACGTCGCCGACGAGTTCGTAGCCCTTGTCGTTGTCGGCGTCCACTCGGTTGACGCCCACGTCGACGACCGTCGTGCCCTCCGAGAGCATCGACCCGTCGACGAGTTCGGGGACGCCGCAGGCCGCGACGACCACGTCGGCCTGTCGGGTCTTCGCCGCGAGGTCGTCCGTTCGGGAGTGACACACCGTCACGGTCGCGTTGCCGTCGTCTGCCTTCTGCATCAGGAGGTTGGCCAGTGGCTTGCCGACGATGTTCGACCGGCCGACGATGGTCACGTCGGCACCTTCGGTCTCGACGCCCGCCGACTCCAGTAGCTTCAGAACGCCGTGCGGCGTACAGGGCCGGTAGCGAGCGTGACCCGCGACGAGACGGCCGACGTTCTCGGGGTGGAAGCCGTCCACGTCCTTCTCGGGGTCGATCGCGCGGAGAACCTCCCGTTCGTCTACGTGGTCCGGGACGGGCATCTGGACGAGGATGCCGTGGACCTCGGGGTCGTCGTTCAGGTCCGCGATGGTGTCGTGGAGGTCCGACTCGGGAGCCTCGGGGTCCAACTCGACGTGAATTCCCTCGATGCCGACTTCCTCACAGTCGCGCTGTTTCATCGAGACGTAGGTCTCGCTGGCGGGGTCGTCGCTCATCAACACCGTGGCGAGGCCGACCTCGACGCCCGCGTCGGCCAGCGCCTCGATGCTGTCCTGCAGGTCGGCGCGAATCTCCTCGGCGACGGCGTCGCCGTCGATTACCTCTGTCATCGTTCGAAGGAGGAACGCCGAACCCCTTCAACCCTCGGGTTCGTGCGTATTTCCTCTCGTTCTCGCACCGTTTGATACACGTACTTGCATCGAACTGGCTCGTACCGACGCTGTCCGGACTCTCCAGTCTGATAGTCTCGACCGGAAGTGAGATAAGAAAAGATACGATAACTGCGTTAATTTCCGATTACGGGGCCAGCGAAGTTCGGTCTACTCGTACAGGGGGTTCGCCTCGCAGAGTTCCTGCACGTCCTCGGCGACTTCGGCCTTCACGTCCTCGTCGTCCACGTTGTTCACGACGCGAGCGATGAGGTCGCCGACGTACCGGCAGTCCTCCTCGTCGAAGCCGCGAGTCGTGAGCGCGGGCGTTCCCGCTCGGATGCCCGACGTGACGAACGGCGAGCGAGTCTCGCCGGGCACGGTGTTGGCGTTCAGGACGATGCCGACGTCTTCGAGGGCCTCCTCGGCGTCCTTCCCGGTCACGTCCTCGTGGGACTCTCGGAGGTCCACCAGCACGAGGTGGGTGTCGGTACCGCCCGAGACGAGACTGAAGCCGTTCTCCTGTAGGCTCTCGCCGAGCGCTTCTGCGTTCGCGGCGGTCTGAGCCGCGTACTCCTCGAACTCCGGTTCGAGCGCCTCGCCGAACCCGACCGCCTTTCCGGCGATGTTGTGCATCAGGGGACCGCCCTGCATCCCGGGAATCACGGCCGAGTCGATGTCGTCGGCGTACTCCTCGTCGCAGAGGACTATCCCGCCGCGCCCCGCACGGATGGTCTTGTGGGTCGAACCGGTCACGAAGTCGGCGACGCCGACCGGCGAGGGGTGCTCGCCCGCGGCGACGAGTCCCGTGATGTGCGCCATGTCCGCGAGGTGGTAGGCGTCCACCGCGTCGGCGGCCTCCTGAATCGTCTCCCACTCGACCTCGCGGGGATACGCCGAGTAGCCCGAGACGACGATGTCGGGGTCGAACTCCTCGGCGTGGTCGCGCAGGGCCTCGTAGTCTAGATACCCCGTCTCGGGGTCGACCTCGTACTGCTCGACGTCGTACAACTGCCCGGTGAAGTTGGCGTGGTGGCCGTGGCTGAGGTGGCCACCGTGGGTCAGGTCGAGCGACAGAATCTTGTCGCCGGGTTCGAGCATGGCGAAGTAGACCGCCATGTTGGCCTGCGTGCCCGAGTGAGGCTGGACGTTGACGTGTTCGGCCCCCCAGAGTTCCTTCGCGCGCTCGATGGCCAACTCCTCGACCGTATCGACGTGTTCGCACCCGCCGTAGTAGCGCGACCCGGGGTACCCTTCGGCGTACTTGTTAGTGAAGACGCTCCCCTGGGCCTCTAACACGGCCTCGCTGACGTGGTTCTCGCTCGCAATCATCGCCAACGTGTCGCGCTGGCGGTCTACCTCGGCTTCGAGGGCATCTGCGACCTTCGGGTCTACATCACGAACGCGGTCGTACTTCATACCAAAAATCGGTGCGTCCCGGAGTATAAGCTTACCTTTCGAGGGGACGACCCCGGGCGACAAAAATATAAAGACCGGGTGAGACACGTTGTACAACGCCGACATGATAGAGTGGGAGGAGACTGACGCCGGGTTGCGGGTGTTCGACCGCACGAAGACGGAGGTGTCTATCGAAACCGACGCGTGGGAAGCGGTCGACGCGGGTTACGACATCGAACGCCCGCTTGACGAGACGGTGTCGGGCTACGTGTCCGAGATCGGTTTGCCACCGGCCCTGGTGAAGGCTACCGGACTCGACTCCGGGGAAGAGTACAAGCACGGCGGTGACGCCGACTCGCTCGACCTTCCCGACGGCGACTACCTACTCAACGTCAGTCTCAACGTGAAGACGTACCTCCGGTTCTCCGGCGCTGTGACGATTTCGAAGACCGACGACTACAACGAACTCCACGTCTCCTTTCCCGAACCGACGCTCGTGACGTTCGGGTTCCGAAGCCATCACGAAGAACCTGTGGACACAGTCACCGTCCCGCCGACGCCCGAAGGCGTGGCGACGGCGGTCACGAACCTCTCGTCGTCCCACAAGGTCACGGGTCCTGACCGGTCGTATCCGACGCTTCGGGGCCACCCACCGCGCCTCGAACTCGGCGAGGAGACCGACATTCCCGACCCGGTCCGGGAGGAGCGTTTCGACGTGGGTATCGAACTGGTCGTCCCCGATAGCTTCGAGTACGCGTTCGTCGCGGCCCCGCTCGCCTACTACCTGCAGGCTGAGATGCGGGTTGAAGACCGGCGGTCGCCCGTGTTACGCGCTCCCGAATCGGGAGTCGAGTACCGGTTCACCCCGCTTCCGGGGTTCCAGCACGAAGTCACTGACGTGCTCTGCCGGGTGTTCTTCCTCGACTGCCTCGTCCGAAATGCGGGCGAGTACAGCTGGGACCTGACCGAACTCTCGATGCTGGACGCGGTCGGTATCGACGCCGAAGCCACCTACGAGGCGACCCCGGCCGAACAACTGGCGACGTATCTCGATGCGCCCTACGAACGCATCGACGACGAGTTGCCGGAGTGGCACTTCGCCATGCACATCAGCCCCCGCGCAGACAACGCCACGTCGCTTCCGTACTTCCTCGATACCCTCAGCCTCGTCTACCTCCCCGAGTCGACCGACTTGGAGAAAGACGAACTGCTAAACAAGTCTATCGACGACTTCTATCGCGCGGCCCCTCCGGAGAGGCAACCGCCGAAGCCCACTACCGGGATGGCCCGAAGAGGCCCCGGTCCGGTGAAGTCAGTCGACAGGCGCGACCCCGTCCTCTACGAGGGGCAGGTCAACGGGTGGCTCGCCGACGGCGTACCGATAGACGTGTTCAAAGCCATTCCCGAGGCCTACGAAAACCGCTTCAAATACCTCGACGAGGGCGGCGACATCGACGTGACGGTCATCCTCAACGACGAGGAGATGGTGGGCGAACACGAGACTGTCGCCGACATCTACGAGGAACGCGCGAAGCATCTCCCCATCGAGGTGACGGTCCACGAACACCTCTCGAAAGCCGAACTCGCCGAGGTGTTCGAGTCGCCACACGACTTCGTCCACTACATCGGCCACTGCGAGAAAGACGGCCTTCGGTGCCGCGACGGGAATCTCTCGGTCTCGGACATCGAGGAGAGCAACGTCCAGACGTTCTTCCTGAACGCGTGCGGTTCGTACTACGAGGGCAGGGATCTAGTGACGAAAGGAAGCGTCGCGGGCGCGGTGACGTTCACGAAAGTTCTGAACAAGCAGGCCGCGAAGGTCGGTGTGGCGTTCTCCCGGTTGCTCATCAACGGCTACGACATCGCCCACGCTATCCAACTCGCCCGCCGTCGCATCATGATGGGGAAAGACTACGCGGTGGTCGGCGACGGAACTCACCAGTTGACCCAGTGCGACAATCGGTATCCGGCCATCGCAACCCTCGAAGAGAGCGGCGACCGGTACGAAGTCGAATACAAGACACTCTCGATGCCGAACGTCGGCGGGATATTTCAGGTGTATCGAGATGGAGACGAGAAACCTCGACTTCACGGAACCGAGTCGACGTTCGTGCTCGACCGGTCGGAACTTCTTCCCTTCTTAGAACGCGCGAAAACGCCGTTCGTGTACGACGGCGATTTGTTCTGGTCGGAGGAACTCTCCGACCAAATCAGAAGCTCTTAGGGACCGCTGGTCGCGCCAGCCGCTTCCTGCATACTGAGTTCCCAGAAAACCGAGGTACCGAACATCATCACGTACGCTGCGTCCATCGCTCGCGGGTTGTCAACGAACCACTGTCGAATTTTGCCTTGCATGGCGTGTTTCGTGTTATACAACACCACCTCTTTATTGTTTCGTATCTTTCATACGCCAGTATACGGAGAATAACACAGGAAACGCGTCATTAATCCTACCTCCTTCCATCTCGAATCCGGAATAAGGCTCACTAATCGCCGCTCCGTCTTCCGATTTCTCCTCGAGCTATTAATTAGAGTGCGAGTACCCGTGGAACCCAAAACCGATTTCGGTCTTCGATTAGAATTGTATAACTGACCACCACGTCTTCCCGGATAATCCGTGATTTCCCCCCGTTACTAACGTTAAAATTAAGTAGGGGTAAAACGTTTGTCGGTACATGGAGACCGAATCGAATTTACTCGACCAAGAAATCGCCGAAATCCTTCGGACGGTCATCGACGAAGCGCCGGACACGATGCTCGTGGTCAATCCGTCGAAGGACGCTATCGAACAGTTAATCAACGTCGCTACCGACTACGAAGGCGACCTGCCGACCTTGCGCATGCTCGCGCAGTCGGGGACGCTGAAAGACGTCATGGAAGACTTCATCGTCGCCAGTAACGCCGCCGACCTCATCGACGCGGGGTCGCTCGAACTGCGTACCACCGACGAAGTGCCGAGCAACTCCCTGCTCGTCACCGACGAAGTCGTCATCGCGCTCGTGACGGCCGACGACCGCGTGGGCGGCCTCACGGCCGACGACGCCGAGTTCGTCTCGGAAGCCAACGACTCCTACACCGAGCAGTTCGAGTCGGCCGACGAGTTCTCGCTCCGCACGCCGCCGCTCTCGCGCGTCCGCGACACGCTCGGCGAGGAGATCAGCCCCGAAGCCCAGGAGGACTTCGACGAGGTGCTGTCCTCGATGGAGACCGCGCGTGGCGACGGCGACGGACTCGACGAAGTCACCATCAGTCTGCTCGTGGCCGCGAAGAACGAGGCCCTGCTGTACGACATCAGCAAGTGGGGCGAAGACGTCGGCATCGCCAGCAAGGCGACGTTCTCGCGCACGAAGACCAAGCTCGAAGACATGGGTCTCATCGGCACCGAGAAGGTCCCCATCGACGTGGGCCGACCGCGCCTGCGCCTGAAGCTGGCCAACGACGACCTTCGCAACGCCGAGACCGACCAACTCGCGAGTGCGGCCCAGAGCCTGCTGCACTGACCCGGCGAACTCGTCACTTTTTCGCGAAGTAGCTCCCGAACGATAGCACCGCGCTTTTCCGGTCTCCCCCCTTCGATGCCGTCATGAGTACACCGACCGTCGGACTCGTCGGCGCGGGTCCGGCAATCGACGCCGTGACGACGGCGCTCGCCGACGTGCAGGTCGAGACCGTCGAGTGTGATTCCCGGCGCGTCGCGGCCAGCGATTTCGCCGTGGTCGCAGGTGAGACGGACGACGACGCCTTCGCCGAGGCGAATCGCGCGGCGCGCGAGGCCGGTACGCCGTGGCTCGCGGTCGAAATCGGCGGCGTGGGCGGTCACGGGATTGCGGGCGTCGAAGCCGCCGTCTCGGGGTTCGCTCCGGGAACTGCCTGCTGGAACTGTCTCCAGGCGCGAGTCGCGGCGAATCTGGACGACGAGCGAGACGCAGACCGAGATGCCGATACCGAACTCACGCCCACGAGCGCGCGTTTCGCAGGCGCGCTCGCAGGCCGAGAAGCCGCGACCCTGCTGGCTGGCGGCGACTCCTCGGCTCTCGGCGGTGTCGTGGAGGTGCCCCACGCCGAGCGTACCCTGCTTCCGATGCCGGGCTGTGCGGTCTGCAGCGAGAGGGCCGGAACTAGCGCGCAGGCCGACCCGGCCCTCGACCGCGCGTACGCAGACACCGACTTGGAGGACGCGCTCGCTCGGGCCGAACGGGCCGTGGACGAGCGCGCGGGCGTCGTCTCGGCTATCGGCGAGGCCGAGTCTTTCCCCGCACCGTACTACCTCGCCGAACTCGCCGACACCACGGGGTTCAGCGACGCACAGGCCGCCGAACAAGCCGCGGGCGTCTCGGCCGACTGGAACGAGGCGCTGATGAAGGCGCTCGGCGAGGCACTCGAACGCTACGCCGCGGGCGTCTACCGCACCGAGGAGTTCGAGACCGCGCGCCCGGCCGACCTCGATTCGGCGGTCGGACCGGCGGCGTTCGTCCGGCCCGACGGATGGGCCGACGCTGGCCCGGACGAAGAACTGGCGTGGCGAGACGGCCAGAACCTCCGGACCGGCGAATCGACGCATCTTCCGGCGGAGTTCGTCCACTTCCCGCCGCCCGAGGTCCGCTACAAGCCCTCCATCACGACGGGTCTGGGCCTCGGCAGTTCGACCGTCGAGGCCCTGCTGTCGGGTCTCTACGAGGTCGTCGAGCGCGACGCAACGATGCTCTCGTGGTACTCCACGTTCGACCCGCTCGGACTCGCGGTCGAGAGCGAGCGATTCGAGACCTTGCGGTCGCGCGCACGCGCCGAGAATATAACTGTAACGCCGCTGCTGGTCACGCAGGACGTGGACGTGCCCGTGGTCGCGGTCGCCGTGCATCGGGACGGCGAGTGGCCGCGGTTCGCGGTCGGTTCGGACGCCGACCTCGACCCGGACGCCGCGGCCAGTAGCGCGCTGGCCGAGGCGCTCCAGAACTGGATGGAGTTGCGGTCGATGGGCGAGGACGCCGCCGCCGACGCCGAGGGCGCAATCGGTCGGTACGCCGACTTCCCGGAGGCGGCCCGGGAGTTCGTGACGCCCGAAACCACGATTCCCGGCGCGAGCGTCGGCCCGGCCGACCCGCCAGCGGGGAGCGACGAACTCGACGCCGTTCTCGACCGACTCGCCGACGCCGACCTGTCTGCCTACGCCGCGCGCCTGACGACCCGCGACGTCGAGCAGTTGGGGTTCGAGGCGGTTCGGGTATTGGTGCCCGAGGCCCAACCGCTGTTCACGGGCGAGTCGTTCTTCGGCGAACGCGCCCGCGATGTGCCAGCGGAGTTGGGCTTCGAGTTCCGGCCCGACCGCGACCTCCATCCGTATCCGTGACGGCGCAGCCCTGCGGTTTTCCGTTGCGGTAATCGGAACCGGAACCGAAACCCACTACAGCAGTTGCTCGACTACGGGTGTGCGTGTACGCGCCGATTCGTCTCGCAGGCTAGCCGTACTGTTGCTCACGCCGGTCGCGTTGCTCGTCCGCGCGCTATTCGGTGGCGGCGTCACGGCGGCTATCGTCGGTCTCGAAAGCGGACTGGTTCTCGCTGGCGGTGTCGCGGCGGCGACCGAACGCGAACGCGCGCTCGGTGCGTCGGATGCCCCCGAACTCGAACGAGGAGACGCTCTGGACGCGCTCGCGGTACTCGTCGCAGCAGTCCTCACCTACTGGCTGAGCGTCCACGCCGGTCTCGGGCCGGTCGTCGCCTCGGCGTTCGTCGGACTCGTCGCGGGTCTCGGCTTCCCTGCGATTCCGTCCGGATCGGGCGAGACGCTGGCCGTGGTCGCGTTCTGCGCGTCGTTCGTCGGGATGTCCTCGACCGAGCGACTTGGCGGCGAGGGGAGGGTCGCGCTCGCAGGCGCGGTGTGCGGACTGGTCTTCCTGGCGGTGGCGGCCGCCTTCCCCGGAGCGGGCGGGAAACTCGGCACCATCGCGTTCGTCTCCTGCGTCACGACCGCCGGTGCGGAGGGACTGCTCGCTACCGAGTACGCATCCCCGACCGACTCGACGTCGCGTTGAGACGCAGTTTCGATCATCTACGGTTCGTACGCGTTCGCCAGCCACGCCAACTGCTAAGTCGAACTGCTTCGAAGAGCGACCATGGACCGCGAAGATCTCGCCGACCACTTCGAGTGGTTCGCCGACTGGTGCGACGGGGGCACGTCGCCGCTGTACGAGCGACTCGCGCGCGGCGTCGCCGACGACCCCGACCTCCTCGACCTCGCGGCCGAGGCGCCCGAGGGTCGGTCACCCAGCCACCTCCTGTTCGCGTCGGTCCACTACCTCTTGCTCTCGGGCCGAGACACCCCGCTGGCCGACTACTACCCCACGGTCGCCGACGACCCTCTCGACCCCGAGGGGAGCGACCCGTTCCCGGCCTTCCGGGAGTTCTGCCTGTCGAACGCCGACGATATTCGGAAGCTCTCGAAACGTCGCCGGACCCAGACCAACAGCGTCCGGCGGTGCGCGGCGCTGTTCCCGGCGTTCGAGGAAGTATCCCGACGCGCGAGTCGCGGACGTACTGGTCGAACTCGCGCGAGTCGCGGGAACTCGCGCGAACCGCTCGCGCTGGTCGAGATAGGGCCGAGCGCGGGCCTGAATCTTCTCTGGGACCGCTACGAGTACGACTACGGGGAGGCCGGTCGGTACGGCGACCCGGACTCCCCCGTCCGCATCGAGTCGTCGGTCCGGGAGGGGAGACCCCCGTTCCCCGACGAACTGCCGCCGGTCGCGTCGCGGGTCGGCGTGGACCTCGATCCGCTGGACGTGACCGACGACGAGGACGCCCGGTGGCTCCGGTCGCTGGTTTGGCCCGAGCACGACGACCGTCACCGACTGCTCCGGGCGGCGCTGGACGTGGCCCGCGAACGACCGCCGGACCTCCGGGAGGGCGACGCACTCGAACAGCTTCCGGAGGTGGTCGCCGAGATTCCCGACGACCGACCGGTCTGTCTGTTCGACACCCAGGTCCGCTACCAACTGGACGAGGTGGACCGCGAGCGACTCGACGACCTGATAGCCGAACTGGGCGCGGACCGGCGACTCTACGTCCTGTCGGGCGACGAGGCGTCCGACGAGTACGAGCAGGCCATCGACCTCACGCTGACGGCCGCGGGCGACGGCCGGACCGAACGCGTCGCCGTCTACCAACAGCACGGCGAGTGGATCGCGTGGGACGGGAGGTGAGCGTGGATATTTCGGCGGTCTTACTAAGCAGGGGTTTTATATCGAACGACGGTGTACGTGCTAACGTATGACAAAATTTATACTGACTGATTACTGGGGGGTACGTCGATGACTTCGGAGTTCGAACTCGACTGCGCGACCTGCGGCACGTCGCTGACTCGGCGGGAAGTGGCCGCGGACGCGCTCGGTCTCGGCGCGTCCGAGTCGCTGGAGGTGGCGGAGTGTCCCGACTGCGGCGGCCGGTACTTTCCGGAGACGACGCTGGAGCGACTTCGAAGTTAGAACGGTGGTTCGGTCTCAGATACCGAAGGTCGCCCGGAGCATGTCTCGCGTGCCGGGACCGAGACCGACCGCGACGATGGCGACGAGTAGCAGGATGGCGTAACGCGGACTCTCCTCGAATATCTGCTCGTCGAACACCCAGACGACGAACACCGCGGCGACGATTTTCACGACGAGGAAGGGCCACGCCGTGCCGACGACCTGTTGGACCGCCTCGGGGAACTGTTCGCCGACGCCGATGAGCGCGCGGTTGACGGGGTGCTTGGGTACGAGGTCGGCGGGGAGGCCCAGTTCCTTCGCCCAGTCGATGCCGACGACGTTGGCCACGCCGTCCACCGCGTGGGCCCAGAGAACGACGAGACCCATCTGGCCGGTCCCGCGGTTGATTTCGGGGGCGTAGCGTTTCACGGCCTCCCACGTGAGCAACGTGACGAGGGTCGCGCCGACGAGGACGACGACCGTAATCTGAGGGAAGAAGTCCACGTAGTCGGTGGTGAACGCCAGTACCGAGAGGTAACCGACGGTCACCGCGAGCAGTAGTGTGCCCACGCCCGCGAGGGGGTACTCGTAGTCGTCCACCGCGCCCGAGTCCCGGAGCCAGATGCTCCCGAGCAGGGCGGCCAGCGTGATGGCGAACATCGTGAAGTAGATGACCGGGCTGATGATGAGGGTGTTCCACGGGAACGTGATGGCGGCGTCGGCCGCCGACAGTCCGTCGAAGGCGTCCTCGACCACGCGCAGTGCCCCGCCGAACAGCATGAAGGGGAACAGCGCGTAGAACAGGCCGCGGTCCTGTCCGACGCCGAGACGCCGGAGCATGAAGACCACGCCCAGAAGTGCCAGCAACAACGTGAGTGCGTAGCCGACCTCCGAGACCAGCGTGTAGCCGGGGTAGGCGACCGGTTCGGCCGCGGCCTGACACGCCGCGGCGTCGTAGTGGTACGTCACCGACCCGTCGGCGTAGGCCGCACACTGGGCGCTCTTGGCGTCGGCGACGACCGGCCCCCAGAAGTAGTGCCAGACGAATCCGTAGTAGACGCGCTCCGGGAAGACGAGTACGCCGCCGATTAGCGCCGTCAACAGCGCCGCGACCGTGCCGCCCCAGAGGCGTTCGGTGTCCATGCCTTCGGTTACGGTGCTCATGTTTTCCATGGCGGAACCGGGCGGTTTTACGGTTCCGGTCTCGGCCGTGGCTACGCAGTCGTTCCCAATCGTTCGGCACTGTCGTTCGGCCACAGTAGTTCGCACGGGGTTCCGGTCGCTGTCGGGTCGACACGGCCGGTGAGTCGCTATCGTCTCGCGCGACCGCTCAGACTTCGCTTCCGTCAATCGGGAGTTCTTCGGTCTCGTACGGCGTGCCGAGAATGACCATCGTCTGCGAGCGGGCGAACCCGTCCATCTGGGCGATGTTCTCGAACATGAGTTCGCGGAGGCGGTCGGCGTCCTCGGCGTACACGCGCATCAGAACGTCCCACGACCCGGTGGTGAGGTGGACCTCCTGCACGCCGGGGATGTCCTCGAGGCGATCGAGGGTGTCCTGTTCCTGTCCCTGTTCGACCTGGAGGCCGACGACCGCGGAGATACCGTAGTCGAGCGCCTTGGGGTCGACTTTGGCGTGATACCCTTCGATGACGCCGGCGTCTTCCATTCGGTTCACGCGGTCGTGGACGGTCGCGCTCGACATGTCGATTCGGCGAGCTATCTCGCTGAACGGGGTTCTGGCGTCTTCTTGTAACGCTTCCAAAATCGCGCGGTCGGTATCATCGAGTTCCATATCCTACACCAGATTCTTTCAGACTAAATATCCTTAGAATTCATCTCGCCAAAACTGGGGTATTCTGTGTTTACTTCGGCGACACGTTCCGACTCAGGCGACGTTTCGGAGCGCGGCCACGAGTTCGTCGTGGGCCTCGCCGTTCGAAGCGACCAGACTCTCGGAGTCGTGTCGCCACGGGTCGCCGTGGAGGTCGGTCACGGTGCCGCCCGCCTGCCTGACCATGTGGACTCCCGCTACCGTGTCCCACGGGTTCGGGTCCACGTTCGTCACCGCGCCTTCCAGCGACCCCGCCGCCACCATCCCGAGCGTGACCTGCGCCGACCCGAACCGCCGGATGTCGGCGAACCGCTCGACGAGTTCCCGGCAGATAGCGGCGTACTCGTCGCGCCGGTCGAACCCCCACCAGATAGTCGGCGCGACCGTGAACGTCTCGGGGTCGGTCCGGTCGCTGACCGAGACGGGTTCGCCGTCGCGCCGGACGCCGTCGGGACCCGCGACGAACGTCTCGTCGAGCGCGGGGCAGTCGTTGACCGCCGCCACGGGGTCGCCGTCCCGGACCGCGGCCACGCTGGTCGTCCAGACCGGAATCGACCGGACGTAGTTGTTCGTGCCGTCGATGGGGTCGATGACCCACGCGTCGCCCTCGTCGGGGACTTCCTTCAGTTCGTCCTCCTCCTCGCCGACGATCGCGTCTTCGATGAACTCCTCCCGAATCACCTCGATGACTCGTTGCTGGGCCTGTCGGTCGGCCTCGGTCACGACGTCGGTCTTCCCGGATTTGGTCTCGACTTCGATGCCCTGGCGGAAACTCTGCTCTGCGACTCGACCTCCTGCTCGCGCCGCGCTCTCGGCGACCGCGAGGCGCTCTTCGGCGTCGTCTGTCATATCGGGTGGTCGGCCGTCGCGGGAAAAGTGTTATCGGTTCGGCGTCTTCGGAACGGGGTCGCTGGTTGCGTCGTTGCACCCCGGCACGCGCTGGCGTGACCCGCGGTTTGGGTCACGCCAAGACGCGCGAGGGAGGCGGCCGCGGATGCGGCCGCCGAGGATGGGGAGGTGTGAGGTCCGCGGTCGCGGTGTCGTGCGGTGTCGTACGGTGTCGTTGCGGTGCTGACCGGTTCCGATTGGCTCACGGAGTCGATAGCCTCACACTTCTCTCCGTTCGTTTACTCGGAGTCGAGACTCACGTACCATTATGAAACATCTATCTACAACGTTCTAAAATGGGAATACACTGCTAAAGAAAACGGAACGCTGTCCCGTCCTCGACTACTCCGCCGCTTCCCGCTCGCCGTCCGGACTCCCCGCTCGCTCGCCGCTCTGCGGCGCGTCGGCGTTGAGTCGTCCGAGGCCGCAGTCGAGACAACACACAACCTCGCCGCCGTCCTTGGCGGTCCTGCCGTCGGCGTCGGATCGGGCGAGTCGAACGTGGCGCTCGGACCCGGCGTCCAGCGACGTGCCGCAGTCCGCGCAGGTCGTCGTCGCGTCGTCGCTCGCGGAGGGAGCCACGTCGCCGCTCGCGGTGACCGCCGCGTCGGACGCCGCCTCGTCGGTTACCACCCGAATCGAGTCGGTCTCCTCTGCGTCGTAGCCGTGGGCGTGGAACGACCCGAGGCAGTTGTAGAGACCGCGCTCGTAGATGTCCGGTTCCTTGCTGATACCGACGTGAGAGCCGATTTTGGCGTCGGCCCAGTAGGCGCTGTGTGGGCCTTCGAACAGGCGCTTCAGGAGTCGAGGGTCCACGTCGAGTTTCACCCACCCGTCGTAGTCGTCGGTGTCGGCGTCGGCGACGTAGCGGTAGCCGTTCCCGTCCATCGAGAGTTCGAGACAGACGTCGCCGACCAGCGAGAGGAGGACCGTGGTGTCGCTGGCGAAGCCGATTTTCTCGCGCTTGTCCTCCAGATTCCGGTAGGCGTACGGGACGTACGACCGGAGTTCTCCGAGCGTGGGCGTGGGGTCGGCCTCGTAGTCGAACTCGCGCTCCGCGAGGACCTCCTCGACGTACTCCCGCTTGGCCTCGCGGTCCACGGGTTCGAACTCGGCGGACTTCTCGCCCGACGCGAGGTCGATGTGCTCGCCAGAGTTGAGGAAGACGCACTCGGACTCGTCGCGTGCGTGCTCCTCGAAGAACGCCTTGGCCTGCTCGCGCGGCGGGTTCGCGGTGTACTGGTTCAGGTCCGCGAGGTCGCCAGCCAGCACGTACTCGCCCGCGAACGGCATGTAGTAGTCGGGTTCGAAGAGGTCGATGAAGCCGAGCGCCAACTCGTGTTTCTCCCGAATCACCCGGTCGCGCTCGCGGATCTTCTCCTCGTGGTCGTAGTTGGTCACGGCCTGCGGGTAGAACTGGGCCGCGCTGTACTGGTGACACAGCATGTCGATGTCGCCGTACTCGTGCTTTATCTTCCGGCAACTCGACTCGGCGATGGGGTACGGACAGTCGTTGGTGTTGACCAACGTGAACTCGCCGTTGTCGATGACCGCCATCGAATCGACCTGCGTCGAACCGGTCTCGTCGGCCTTCTCGTCGTACCACGAACAGCCGAAGAAGTTGCCACAGAGCTCCGGGTCGCACCCGTCGGCCGCGAGGACGTTGATGTACGTGCCGCCGCCGAGGTGGGTACGCTCGCCGTGCGGGAGTTCGATTGCCTCGAAGCCGAGGTCTTCGACGGCCTCTTTCAGGTAGTCCCACCGATAGTCGTGAATGAGGACCGGGATGTCCGAGTCCATGCGCTCCAGCGTCGCCGGGTCGAAGTGGTCCGGATGGATGTGGGAGATGTAGATGTAGTCCACGTCGTCGAAATCCTCCGGCTCGAAGTCGGGGTCGGGATAGTGTGCCCACGACCCGTAGTAGGCACCGTCCACGAGCCACGGGTCACAGAGTATCTTGGTGTGTTCGTCCTCCACGAGGACGGCGGCAGACTCGAGATACGTTACGTCCATGTGAGCGTTCGTCAACACGTTTGCCTTTCGTTATGCACTTCGTACGCGCCGATTATACCCCGCGTACGGCCGGAGTAGACGGTTCCTGCGCCGAAACTGGAATGTAACTGAAAGTACGCAGGAGTCTCCTACGAATCGTGAGGCCCGAGTCGAAGACCGGGACCTCTCACGACGCCGAATCCGACACCGTAGGAGGTTTATATAGCCGCCTCTTTAGGAGGAAACGTCAGGCTGAAAGCCCGAACGAAACCCGACCGCGTGCGAGGGTAGCCAAGCCTGGCCAACGGCGGCGGACTCAAGATCCGCTCCCGTAGGGGTCCAAGGGTTCGAATCCCTTCCCTCGCACTCGCGGCGTGGCCTCGCCACGTTCAAAAGTGCAGGAAGACCGCTTCGGAGCGTTCTTCCCTCGCAAAAATTGACGGCCCACGCGGGCCCTCGCAACACTTACCGACGGCGCATCGATTGGATAGCGATTGCTGTAGCGATCTTTCTCCGATGTCCACGACCTGCCATCGTCGGAGGTGAGACGGTTTCGAAAGCGCCCGCCCGGTCGCGTTCAGTCCCCCTGAGGTCTGTGACACCGAGTGCATCCCGGTGGTTCGTGACACCGGGTGCGCCCCGTTTGGAAGACGACGCAGTGCTACCCACCAAAACCTAACACCCTACGAGTCGTTCACACGCTGATGCGCTGGAAACGACGGCGGGACCTCGAAGGGGGTAAAGAACTCGGAATCTGGCTCCTGGTGGACGTCGACGGGAGCGTAGACCGAGAACTCTACGTCGAGACCCACGAGTACCGTGGCGGGAACTTCGACGTGTACACGACGGCCGACGACGAGTGGAACCACGAGGGCGAGTTCGACTCCGTCGAGCAGGCGTTCACGCGGGCGCGAGAGGTACTCGAAGAGAGTTCGCATCCGGTGGATGACGAGACCACTTCGTGACGACCGCGTGGTCGTCTGTTGCCGGAGTGGGTTCGCGGAGACCGCAACTGAAAACGAAGTGACTGCTCAGTCGTCGGCGGGCGTAGTCTGCGGGTCGCCTCGAACGTCGGCGTCGCGCCACGTCCCGCGCTTGAACCAGAGGAACGCAACGACGGCGCCGACCACGTTCGAGACGAGGAACGCCATCCAGATGCCCTCCGGGCCGAAGTTCTGCGCGCCGACCCACGCGACCGGCAGGCGGACGATTCCGAGCATGAAGATGGAGATTGCCGCCGCGACCAGCGTCTTGCCTGCGCCGCGGAACCCGCCGGTGTAGGCCCGCATCACGCCGATGAAGCCGAAGGAGGGCGCGACCCACCGGAGGAAGTTCGCACCGACCTCGATTACCTCCTGGTCGTTGGTGAACACCGCGACGACGCCCTGCGCGCCGAGGAAGATGACGACGCCCATGGCCGCGAGGACGCCGAACATCACCTTCGCGGCGAAGTCGTTGGCCTCGGCCGCGCGGTCGGGTTTCCCCGCGCCGATGTTCTGACCCGACATGGTCTCGACGCCGCGAGCCACCGCAATCGCGGGCAGGAAGATGACCGAGAACACCCGCGTCCCGATTCCGAACGCCGCGACCACGGTAGTCGGGAACAGCCCCACCACGTACAGCAGGAGGTTGACCGACAGCGCGCGGCCGGTCCCCTCGATGGAGGCCGGAACCCCGATTCGCATGAGTTTCCTGAAGAAGCCGAAGTCGGGCACCATCTGGGACGAGTGAATCTGGACGCCGCGATTGCCCCGGAACATGATTCCGAGGCCGACGACCATCGCCATCGCCCGCGAGAAGACGGTGGCGATGGCCGCGCCCTCGATGCCGAGCGTGGGGAACGGTCCCCAGCCGAAGATGAGGAAGGGGTCGATGACGACGTTGACCGCGACGGTGCCAGCCATCACCAGCATCGGCGTCACGGTGTCGCCGTAGCCTCGCATGAGCGAGACGAAGACGAAGAAGCCGAACATGAAGGCGATGCCGAGCGAGATGACCTGCATGTACGCCTCGGCGCGCCAGAGTACGTCGGGCGAGGCTCCCAGAAAGGCCAGAAAGTCCCCGACGAAGGTGTAGCCGAGCGCACCCAGTACCACCGACGCGAGCAGCGAGAAGGCCACGGTCTGGGAGGCGGCGTACTCGGCTTCCGCCTCCTCGTCCGCGCCGACGTGCTGGGCGACCAGAATCGACCCCGCGACCGACAGCCCCATCCCGAGCGAGATGAGCAGGAACACCATCGGGAACGCGAAGCTAATCGCGGCCAGCGCCTTCGTGCTGTACTGGCCGAGCCAGAAGGTGTCGGCGAGGTTGTAGGCGGTCTGGAGCAGGTTGGTCACGACGATGGGCAACGAGAGGTAGAACAGCGGCCACCCGATACCGCCCTCGGTCAGGTCGAGGTCGGACTGGTCCTTGAACGTACCGCTGAGGTTCTCACGGAGGCCCCCGACTCGTTCGCGGAGGCTCACGAGAACTCGACCTCCCGGTCTACCTCGTCGGCCAGCAGGTCGCGTTCCACGTAGTCGGCCAGCGACTGGCGTGCGGGCGACAGCCCTCTATCGGTCGAAATCGCGCGGGTGTGGGCTCCGTCGAAGACGGTGGCGAAGAACTCCGCGGTCGCCTCGGGGTCGGCGTCGGACCGGAACACGCCGGTCTCCACGCCGTCGGCGACGATGGTCCGGACGCGCTCGCGGACGTGGTCGTCGAACTCGGTGAGTCGCTCCCGGAACGCCTCGTCGTAGGGCGCTTGGGCCTTTATCTCCAGCATCGCGGTCCGGAAGTCTCGCCGGGCCTCGTCGTCGGACTCGTCGAGCGCCTCGTCCACGATAGCCCCGAGTCGGTCGAGGGGGTCGGCGTCCGGGTCGGTCTCGAAGCGCTCGGCGAAGGAGTCGAAGAGGTGGTCCAGAAACGCGAGCAGGAGGTCGTGCTTGGTATCGTAATGGTAGTGGAGTGCGGACTTGCTGGTCGACGACCGGTCGGCGATGTCCTGCATCGTCAGTCCGGCGTATCCACACTCGCAGAGCGCGCAGTGGGTCGCCCGCATGATGTCGTCGGTAGTTTCGTCCGCTTTACTCGCAGTCACTATCGGAACTAACTGACTGGTCAGTCAAAAGCGTTCGGAAGTCGGAAGCGGCGTCCTCGACGGCGCGAAAATCAGTCGAACAACCGAATCGGTTCGGACTCGCGCTCGGCGAAGAACTCCTCGAACGCCGCCTTTCGATTCGGAATCTCGTCGGGTTCGTGGGAGTCCGACCCCGTGACGAACTCGACGCCGCGCTCCCGGAGGGCGGCCCGGAAGTCGGGCGCGGGGTGGTACTCGCCGTACCCTCGGAGGACGCGCCCGGCGTTGATTTCGGGAACCGTCCGCGACCGGCGGAAGGCGTCGGTGACCATCGCGTGGTGGTCCGCGGTGGTGTAGCCGCGGAGTTCCGGCGTGCGCTCCACGAGGTCCACGTGGGCCGCGATGGCGAACAGTTCCGACTCTACGAGGTCCACCAGTCGCTCGTAGTAGTCGTCCACGAACGCCCGGCGCTCGCGCTCGGACATCCCGGTGAAGGGCGTGCTACTCTGGACGTTGGTGCCGTCCACCCGGTGGACGCTTCCGATGGCGTAGTCGAAGTCGACCTCGTCGAGGAACACCGCGATGTCGTCCTCGTCGCGGGGCGCGTAGTCGAGTTCCACCGCGTCGAAGATTCGGAGGTCGAACTGCTCGCTGAGTCCCTCGATGCCGTCCCGCCGGAGCGGGTAGGTCTGGTCCAGGTTCATCCCGTACTCGCGCTTCTCCCGCATCAACCACTCCCGGGCGGAGACGTTGCAGTGGTCGGCGATGCCGACGCCCGCTAACCCCGCGTCGGCCGCCGCCGCGACCATCTGGCGCAGTACCGTCCCGTCGGAGTAGTTCGAGTGGACGTGATAGTCGTGGGTCACTGACACGGCCGACTGTTCGCGCTCCGTGGGCGTATCTGTTGGGATTTTGGGAGTTGTCCGCGGGTGAATACGATAGTTCGGAGTAGGAAACGATTTTACGTTCCAAAGAACCGAAAATATTTCTATCGGCGCGAGTTCGAGGGTCGGCGTACCCGACCCACCGACGAAGTTACACGGCTTCGGGCGCTCGTTCCCACATGGACGACCACACCCGCGACGAGTCGGTCGGACCACCGCGACGGGGGAGTCCGACCGGGTGGCTTCCGTCCGAGGGCCACTGGGAACACGACACGCTCCGGCGCGCGACCGCCCACGGCGTCCGCCTGTTCAACGTCGGCGAGTTCCACGAATCGCACGATTGCTTCGAGGACGAGTGGTACAACTACGGGAGCGGCACGACCGAGAGCAAGTTCCTCCACGGGATGGTCCAGGTAGCGGCGGGCGCGTACAAGCACTTCGACTTCGAGGACGACGGCGGAATGCGGTCGCTGTTCGACACTGCGTTACAGTACCTCCACGGCGTGCCCCGGGACTACTACGGGGTGGACTTGCTGGACGTGCGCGAGACGATGACGCGGGCGCTAGACGACCCTACCGTCCTCCACGGGTGGCAGATCGAACTCGACGGGACGGTCCCGACCGCCGACGATGCTGATTTCGCCTACGCCGAGTCGTTAGAGTGACCCGAACCGAAGGCTCCCCGGGGTTCTCTTCGGATTCCGTAGTTTGCCTCCGTTCTCGAACACGTAATCAACGCGAATCGACAACTTATATACCTGCCCCGGCGATGGTCTATCCAGAGTGGTCCCCAACTGCGCGCGCGGCACACTCCCCGAACAGGAGGTCACCACATGACTACGACCGACTCTCGTCCAGACTCGACGGCGAACGCCCGACCGCACAGCCCCGAGCGCGTCGCTTCGCTCGACGCCACCTTCGACGCGCTCGCGGACCGGCAGTGTCGAGTCCTGCTTCGGCACCTCGACGAGAGCGACGACGACACCCTCTCGGTGGCGGACCTCGCTGCGCGACTGACCGACGCGGCCGACGGGACCGACGCGAAAACTGCGGAGAACCGCCTGCTCGCAAGCCTCCACCACACCCACCTGCCGAAACTCGCCGACGCGGGCCTCGTGAACTACGACGCCGACAGGGGACTCGTTCGGTATCGGCCCGAATCCCGGTTCACGGCGATGGCTTCGACTATCGAGTCGTTCGAGTCGGCCGACTATCCCGTCTCGCTCGACACGGTGTTCGGCCTGTTCGCCGACTTCCGTCGCCGGACCGCGTACGTCACGCTCCTGCGACACGACGACCTGTCACTTCCGGACCTCGCCGACGAGGTGGCGGTCGCAGAGCGCGACGAACACCTCCCGAACATCGACCCCGACGACGTGTTGGAGGTCTACCTGTCGCTGTACCACACGCACGTCCCGAAACTCGCCAGCGCAGGCCTCGTGAACTACGATCAGGAGGACGACTACGTGCGGCTGACCGACACCGGCCGGGCGCTCGAACCCCCGGTCCGGGCGCTGTGCGAGTCGTCCGACGACTGAGAGTCGAAACTCTCAAGTCCGAGCATTCCGGTTCTTCCTCCGATGCGAATCGAGCAGTTAGGTGAGGGCACGCCCGAGATTGCGGTGGTCGCGGCCGTTCACGGCGACGAACCGTGTGGCGTCCGAGCCATCGAGCGCGTTCTCGCCGAGTCGCCCGCCGTCGAGCGCCCCGTCAAGTTCGTCGTCGCGAACGAAGTGGCCCTACAGCAGGGCGTTCGGTACGTCGAAGAGGACCTCAACCGCGCGTTTCCCGGCGACCCGGACGCCGACACCTACGAGCGACGGCTCGCCGCCGACCTCGCGCGCGAGGTGCGCGACTGCACCACCTTGTCGCTGCACTCCACCCAGTCGTACGCCGAACCGTTCGCGCTGGTCGATACGGTCGACGCGGTCGCGCGCTCGGTCTGTCCGTACCTCCCAGTCTCCGTGTTGGTCGAGACCGAGGCGGAGAGCGACGGCAGGCTCATCGAGTACCCCCACGTCGTGGAAGTCGAGTGCGGCCTGCAAGGCTCCGAGGAGGCGGTCGACAACGCCGTCGAACTGATTCACAGTTTCCTCGAAGCGACCGGCGCACTCCTCGACGACGAACCGGTCGCCGGCTACGACCGCGACGAGGTAGCCGTCTACCGCCTCGGCCGACCGGTGCCCAAGAACGGGGCCGACGAGTACGAGGTGTTCGCCGAGAACTTCGAGCGCGTCGCGGCGGGCGAGGCGTTCGCCGCGGCCGAGGGCAACGAACTGGTCGCCGAGGAACCCTTCTACCCCGTCCTCATGTCGCCGTACGGCTACGAGAACGTCTTCGGCTACCGCGGCGAACGCGTGGGCGTGCTGGACAGCTAAGGAATATATTTGTTTCTTTCAGACTCACTTTCACACCCTTCAGAAACAGATACGATTGTTTAGTGATGGTTCTCGAACGTCTGGATAGCCACCGCGCGCTCGGTGATACCTTCCACCGGGTAGCGCTCGGTGACGCAGAAAACGGTCTGGTGTCTGTGCCACCGGACGGGGCTTTCTGAAAAGAAGTTACTTCGACCGGTCTCTCGACAGCGGCGACTATCGTCGAGCCAACGAGATAGCACGGCGAGCGCGAGCAGTCACCAGCAGTTCAGAACGACCGGACGCGGAGAAGCCGCTACTGACCGTCTAAAACCGCGGGAAAGAAGGGTAGCTATTCCTCTTCCGGCTCGTCTTGGCTCTCGCCGCCGTCGAGCAGGTCGAGTTCGGCGAGGTACTCCTCGGTCTCGTCGTTCGAGAGTTCGAGGAACTCCTCGCTCTCGGCGTCGATGGTGGCGATGCCGACGCCTTCCGGGCTGAGGTCGTCGTCGTTGACCGACCCCAGTGCGCGGAGTGCGAGTTCGATGCCACCGTCGAGGTCCATCGCCTCGCTGTAGTTGTCTTCGAGGTACTCCTGAAGCTCGCCGCGGTCCGCGCCGACCGCGAGCGCCTTCCACTCGTAGGGCGTCCCCGAGGGGTCGGTCTCGTAGAGGCGCGGCTCGCCGTCTTCGATGCCGCCGATGATGAGCGCGACGCCGAACGGGCGCGCGCCACCGACCTGCGTGTACTGCTGGATGTGGTCGGTGACTTCCTTGGTCAGCGTCTCGACGCCGATAGGTTCGCCGTAGCGCAGGCGGTTGACCTGTGCCTGCTGTCGGGCGAAGTCGATGAGCTGGCGGGCGTCGGCGACGTGGCCCGCGGAGGCGATGCCGATGTGGTTGTCGGCCTTGTGAATCTTCTCGACGCTGGTCCGCTCCATGAGTTCGGAACGGATGCGCTTGTCCACGGCCAGCACGACGCCGCCTTCCGTGCGGACGCCGATACTCGCCGTGCCGCGTTTGACGGCCTCGCGGGCATATTCGACTTGGTAGAGCCGTCCGTCCGGGGAGAAGATGGTAATCCCACGGTCGTAGGCCTGCTGTTGGGCTTGTCCCTGCATAGTATCACTCGAAATCGAGTTCCGTCGTGCCCGCGAACGCGCCGTCGGTTCGCACGTCGAGGAGTCCGTCTCGCTCGACGGCAGACCGCTGGGCGTCCCCGAACACGACTTTTCTCTCGTCACGAATTTGGCCGTCTGCTCCTAAATACTTTTCTTCACAGGCACGGACCGTACCGCTTTTACCGCGGACGCGCAGGCCTACCGGGTCGTTTCGGATTTCGTCCACGCAGGCGAGCGCGGCGCGGGCCTCCTCGACGTGCCCGTGACGCACGCGGACGATGGCCTCACCGGTGGCGTCGCCGAAGTCGAACTGGAGAACTTCGAGGTCGGCGTCGGCGCTCCCGGCGTCGCCGAGCAGGTTCTGTGCGGCGAACCAGATGCTCCGCTGGAAGTCCCGCCGGTCGATCTCGGCGTCGGGCCACGTTTCGAGACCGACGGCGAGGTAACGCCAGCGCGGTCGGAGATGTTTGGGGAGGTGCTTCATTTGCTGGTCGTTGGTCGGGAAGTGGCTTGAAAGGCAGGTTGTCGGACCAATCGCGGCCCGGCGCTCGGGAGTTTATCACTCGAAGCTACGGTTCAATTTTAGATGTTGACGCTGGTGGGGTACACGCGGATGCCCTCGGCCGTCGGAGAGCCGTACGAGAGCGAGGAGTAACGGAGGAACTTCAGTTCGCGGCGCAGTTGTTGGGGCCGAGTTCGAGTTCCTCGGCGTTCTGGGTCAGCGCCTCCTTCCCCCAGTTGATGGACTTGATCTGGTTGTAGTTCGCCGGTTCGTCCGAGAGGCTCTCGACGATGGTCTCGACGAACTGCTCGCGGTCGTCCATGCCGAAGAGTTCGTTGGTGTCTTCGAGTTCGCCGAGCGTGGTGGCGAGCGGCCGGACCGTCTCGTCGTCGAAGTGGCCCGGCAGGGCGAGCGCGTCGTCGGACAGGTCGGCGAGGCGGTCGAGACTGTCGAAGAGGCGGCGCGCTCCCTCGCGCACGTCCGTCTCGGTGTCGCCTTCGAGGTCGGGTCGGCCCACGCTGTCGATGAACAGCGTGTCTCCCGAGAGCAGGGCGTCGCCGACGTGGAGCGAGACGCTGCCGGGCGTGTGGCCGGGCGTGTGGAGCACGTCGAGACTCCGGTCACCGACCGTCACTGTGTCGCCGTCGGCCAGCGACTCGTACACGCCGAGTTCGCCGGCGTCGGCTTCGTGGAGGTGGTACGGAACGCCGTGTTCGGCCGCCAGAGTTCGCCCGCCGCTGACGTGGTCGGCGTGGGCGTGCGTGTCGACTGTGCCCACGATTTCGACGCCGTACTCGTCGGCGAGGTCGAGGTACTCCTCGACGTACAGGCTCGGGTCCACGACAACGGCCTCGTCGCCGTCGTGGACGAGGTAGGAGACGCAGCCAGTACCGGGCCGGACGACCTGCACTACGCCGTCCACGCCCTCGACCTCGTACGAGACGTGAACGCGCCCCCAGCCGTTCATGCCGTCGGCGACCGACTTGGCGTCGTAGCCTCGGTCTTGGAGGAATCCCGCAGCGGAGTCCGAGGTGATGCCAGCGACGCAGACGACGGCTATCTCCTCGTCCTCGGGAATCTCGTCGAGCGACTCCTCCAGACCGGAGAGGTCGCCGTCGAGCAACTGGTCGTAGATAGGGAGATTGTAACTTCCGTCGATGGCCCACTCCTCGTAGTCGTCCTCGTTGCGAACGTCGAGGATGAAGAGGTCCTCGTCGTCTCGTCGGTCGGCTACCTCTTCGGGACTGATGGTCGGGCTCTCTTGTGCTGTCTTGCTCATTACGGGCAATACTATTTGGCGGAGACCGATAAACCTGATGGGGGAATTCGCGCAGTCTGTCGAAACCGATGACAGCTGCTTCGTATCCGGATGCGTCGGCGGGCTATCTTCTCCAGATGTGTTCTCCTCGGGAAGAACCAGACGTAGCCGTCTGGTGGGGAACGTTGACCAGTTCGATATTGTTTTGTTGGGACAAGACGAACTGGTCGGGGTATCGACGCTGTGATTGGAGAACCGTCGGCTTCGACGAAGAACAGCGAGCGCAAGAAGACGGAGACACAGAGAGACAGATGATAGAAACCTATAGATAGTTAATAGAAACCTATTGGTGGGTGATAGGTATATATGGGAAGTTATCAGATACCTATGGGAAACTTTAACCCCGCCAGAAATCGACCGACGAACTACTCCTCGACCGATTCTCCGCGCTCGGCCACCAACACGCCGACCTGCTCGTGAACTCGCTCCACCGCAGTCAACGCGAACCCGGCCTCGGTCAGTACGTCGGCGAGATGCCCGACCGTCGAGGGGTCGTCCACCTCGGGACTGTAGAACGGTTCGTCGGGGTTCGGTTCGCCGAAGAACATCACGTCGCCCAACACGAACTTCCGCGGCCCGAGTTCCGCGATAGCTTCGACGGCCTCGCGCTTCTCCCCGTCGCTGAGGTGGTGCATGGCGAAGTTCGAGACGGCGATATCGGCGCTCTCGACGTTGGGTTCGCGGAATCGCCCCTCGCCGAACTCCACGTTCTCGATGCCCTGCTCGTCGGCCTTCTCCCGCGCTCGCTCCATCATCCCCTCGCTGATGTCCCGGCCGACGACCTCGCCCGCGTCGTCGGCGAGAGCGAGCGCGATGGCTCCGGTGCCGGTTCCCAGGTCCGCCACGGTGTCCTCGGGACCGGGGTCCGCGTGGTCTACCACCAGCGAGACGCAGGCGCGGTACTCCTCGGTGTCGTTCTGGCTGTCGTCGTACTCGCCCGCTACGTCGTCGAAGCGAGAGGCGTGCTCCTCAAGACTCTTCTTCATATTTACCGCGTTTGACGCCCGGTGCAATGAACTCGTCGGACATGCGCTCGCGGTTGCGCTCGGCGAGGACGACCCACGCTTCCAGACCCTCTCGAATCTGTTCGGCGGAGAAGCCGATGGTCTCGCCCACCGCGGCGAGTTCGCGCGGTGCCCGCAACTGGAGGTGCGAGTGGGGGTTCGCGCTGACGACGAACGGCGCGTCGTACTGCTCCACTATCTCCCGAAGCTTTCGGAGGTCCTGTAGGGCCTGCACGCGCGGCCCGCCGTCGTCTCGGAGGACGCGCGAGAGGTCGAACTCCACGCGAGTCCCGTGTTCGGCCGCGGCCTTCGCCAGCACGTGGTTGAAGTCGCCGCGACCCCGCATCGGGTGGGCCAGCACGTCCACGCGGTCGGACTCGACCGCGAAGCGATTCAGCGCGTTGGTCCCGCCGTGGACCGCCAGAATCGTCTGCTTGGGTCGGTAGTTGCCGACGTGGCCGGCCGCGACTTCGGGGTCGTCGGCCCGGACTTCGATGGCCTCGACCACGTCCACGCCGTACTCGTCGCCGATTCGCTCCGCGTCGTAGTCGGCAGTCGCGTCGCTGTGGTTGCGCACGACCACGCCGTCGAAGTCGTACTCGGCGGCGGTGGCCGCGAAGCGCGCCACGGTGCTGTCGCCGTCGGGGTGGGCGTGGACGCCTTCGTAGAGTGGCATGTGTGGCTGTTCTCTCGTCGTGGCTGTTCTCGCGGCGTCGGTTTGGGTCTGTCCCTTCGACTTCGGAACTCGTCTGCGACGGAGGCCTCACGTTCGGTCGGCAAGACGATTCACGAGTCCGTGTTCGGTGAGAAGTCGTGAAACCGTGGTCGGTGGTCCCACCGGATTGGTGCGCGACCGATTCAGAACTGATACCGTCGGTCGTCCTTCTGCTGTTGCTGGGGGAACTGGTTGCCGCCGGTCATCTCGTCGTAGGTCATGCCCGAGAGATACTCGTCGTAGGTCACGTCGTACTCGCTCCGGAGGTGGAAGTCGAGGTTCCCCGTGTCGACTGCCGTCTGAAACAGCATGTGGACCGCACGCCGGAGGAGCTCCTCGCCGTCCTCGGGGTCGAACGCGGCGTTCAGCATCGCCAGTTCGTTTCGGGTCTCGCGGTCGAGCGACACCGAAATATCGTCGCCGAGGTCGGTGTACTCGCCCTCCAACTCGTCCTGTAGGTCGTCGAGACTCATGCGCGGAAGGTCGCCCCCTGAGCGGAAACGCTTTTCGACTGGTCGAATCCGGACTTCTTTCGAGCGAGTGTTCGGGTAGTATTGTTGGGAACGTTCAAGGCTCTCTGCGGTCTATCTCTACGTTGGAGGTGAGATGATGCAAAAGAACGTGGGTGGATTCGACCGAACCGTGCGGTTGGTGATCGGCCCGGTGCTCCTGGTAGTCGTCCTCGCGTGGCTACTCGGCGCAATCGCGCTCGACCTGTGGCTCGTCGTGGTCGCACTGCTCGTCGGCGCGATTCTGACCGTCACCGGACTGACCCAGAAGTGCCCGGCCAACAGCGTGCTGGGGACGAACACGCTCGGCGAGGTGGGCGAGACCGAGGACGAGTCCGCGGGGGAGACGCCGCGCTGAACCGAACTATTTTCGTCACACCGAGTCGGGAGCGCCTCGCATCGGATTCGATAGGCCCACCGGCACGGAACCGCCGACCCTTTATCCGACTCGTCCCTACCTCGTGCTAATGAGTCGATCGGACGCCGAATCGGACTCCGACTACTCGCTCCCCGACGACCTCCCGGCGGTCCGCGACGCCCTGGTCTCGTGGTACGAGGAGGACCACCGACCGTTTCCGTGGCGCGAGACCGACGACGCCTACGAGATTCTGGTGTCAGAGGTCATGAGCCAGCAGACCCAACTCGGTCGGGTCGTAGAAGCGTGGGAGGCCTTCCTCGACAACTGGCCGACCCCGTCCGACCTCGCAGACGCCGACCGGGCCGACGTGGTGGGGTTCTGGACCGACCACAGCCTCGGCTACAACAACCGGGCGAAGTACCTCCACGAGGCCGCCGAGCAGGTGGTCTCGGAGTACGACGGCGAGTTCCCCCGGACTCCCGACGAACTCCAGAACCTGATGGGCGTCGGTCCGTACACCGCCAACGCTGTCGCCTCGTTCGCGTTCAACGACGGCGACGCCGTGGTCGATACCAACGTCAAGCGCGTCCTCCACCGCGCCTTCGACGTGCCAGACGACGACGCCGCGTTCGAGGCGGCCGCCAGCGAGGCGATGCCCGAGGGCGAGTCTCGCGTCTGGAACAACGCCATCATGGAACTGGGCGGCGTGGCCTGCGAGCAGTCGCCCAAGTGCGACTCGGCGGGATGCCCGTGGCGCGAGTGGTGTCACGCCTACGAGACCGGCGATTTTACGGCCCCCGACGTGCCGACGCAGCCGAGTTTCGAGGGGAGCAGGCGGCAGTTCCGCGGCAAAGTGATATCCGTCCTGAAGGAGTACGACGAACTTCCGCTGTCGAAACTCGGCCCTCGCGTCCGAGTCGATTACGCGCCGGAGGGCGAGTACGGCCGGGAGTGGCTCGGAGGACTACTCTCCGATTTGGCCGACGACGGACTGGTCGAAGTCGAGGAGAGCGACTCGGAGTCCGAAAGCGAGACGGTCGCGCGACTCCGGCGATAACACAGTTTCGACCGTCCGACCGTAACTGAAACGCCCGCTTCACCCTACAGAAAGCGTTTATCCTCGCCCGTAAAACGACCGAGTATGACCCTCCGACGCCGCGAAACCCTCGCGCTGACCGGTGCCCTCCTCGCCGGACTCGCGGGATGTACGGGAAGCGACGACCCGCAGACGACCGACACGACCACCGCTACGACTCCTGGCACCACCGCGGGCGAACCGCCGACCGACGGGACGACCGAAACGACCACCAGTTTCGAGGACCTCGACGCCCCACCGTTTCCCCGAATCGACCCCGTGACCGACCCCGAGGTCTCCGAGGACCTGCTCGCCGACCAGATCCGGGGCAACGTCGGGTTCGCGCTCGACCTCCTCGCGGTCCTGCGCGACCAGCAGGACGACCCCAACCTGTTCGTCTCGCCGTACAGCGTCTCGGTCGCGCTGGCGATGACCTACGCTGGCGCTCGCGGGACTACCGCCGAAGAGATGGCCGACGCGCTCAACTTCGTCCTCGGGCGGGACGACCTGCATCCGGCGTTCGGGTCGCTGGAGACCGAGTTCGCGCGGCGCAACGAGGACGGGCAGGAGGCGAACGTCCGGACCGCGCCCGACGACGACGATTCGGACCCCGGCCCGGCGTTCGAGTTCACCACCGCGAACTCGGTGTGGGGCCAAGAGGACTACCCCTTCCGCGAGGAGTTCCTCGACCTGCTCGACGCCTACTACGGCGCGGGCCTGAACCTCGTGGACTTCGAGGGCGACTCCGAGGCGGCCCGCGAACGAATCAACGAGTGGGTCGCCGAGCAGACCGACGACCGAATCGAGGACCTGCTCCCGCAGGGGTCCATCGACACGATGACCCGCCTCGTGCTGACGAACGCCATCTACTTCTCCGCCCGGTGGCAGTACCCCTTCTCCGAGGAGAGCACCGAACCCCGACCGTTCACCGCGCTGGGTGGGTCGACGGCGGAGGTGCCGACGATGCACCAGTCGGTCGAGACCCAGTACGCCCGAATCGACGGCCACCAGTTGGTCGAACTCCCCTACGCCAACGCCGAGACGAGCATGGTCGTCGTCCTCCCCGCCGAAGGCGAGTTCGAGGCGTTCGAGGAGTCGCTCACGGTGGACCGCCTCGCCATCATGCTCGACCAGACGACCACGGCGCTGGTGGACCTCGCGCTCCCGAAGTTCGAGGTCGAGTCGGCGTTCAGTCTGGTCGAGGCGATGAAAACCCTGGGCATGACGGAGGCGTTCACCGGGGCCGACTTCGGTGGGATGGCAGAGGGCGGCGACCTGCAAGTCAGCGATATCGTCCACCAGAGCTTCGTCTCCGTGGACGAACGCGGCACCGAGGCCGCGGCCGCGACGGCCGTGATAATGGAGGAGAGCCTCCCGCCCAAGCAGGTCGAGATGACCGTCGACAGGCCGTTCTTGTTCTACATTCGGGACCGCCCGACCGAGACGCCGCTGTTCTTCGGGCGCGTGACCGACCTCTCCGGTCAGTAATCGACTCGTTTCTCCGAAAAATAACCGACCGCACTTCCCGCCCCTGACCCGGCGCATTGGCGTTCGTCCGAGCAAGCAAATCCCTAATTCTCTTGGCGAATCGAACCCAATGCGCCCGCCGTCTCCGGAGTTCGCTTCGCTGGCGTCGGCGATTCGGTGCGAGCGTTCGCTACGGCCAGAGACCTCTGCTCGCTTTCGCTTCACCGACGCGTCCGAGCGCGACGACGTAGGCGGCGTCGCGCCAACTCACGTCACCCGCTTCGACCTCTCGGCGAACGTCGTCCCACGCCGAGAGCATGTGGGATTCGAGTTCGTCGTTGACGCGTTCGAGCGACCACTGGCGGCGGTTGATGTCCTGCAACCACTCGAAGTACGAGACGGTGACCCCGCCCGCGTTGGCGAGGATGTCCGGAATCACGGGAACGTCGCGCTCTTCGAGGATGGTGTCGGCGGCCGAAGTGGTCGGGCCGTTCGCGCCCTCCACGACGATGTCGGCCTGCACGTCGTCGGCGTTGTCCGCAGTGAGGACGTTCCCGATGGCGGCCGGAATCAACACGTCTACGTCGAGTTCGAGGACTTCCTCGTTCGTGAGCATGTTCGGCGCGTCGTACTGCATCACGGCTTCGGGTTGCTCCTCGTGGGAGGGAACCGCGTGGGTGTCGAGACCGGTGGTGTCGTAGGCCGCGCCGTTCACGTCGCTGACGGCGACCACGTCGGCACCCCAGTCGTCGAGCAGTCGGGCGGCGTTCGCGCCGACGCTCCCGAAGCCTTGCACCGCCACCGTGGCCTCGTCGACGTCGATGTCGTAGTACTGCAGGGCCTCCCGTGCGATGATGGCGACCGAGCGACCCGGCGCTTCCTCGCGTCCCTCGCTCCCGCCGATGACTGGCGGTTTCCCGGTGACGACGCCGGGGATGGTCTCGCCCTCTTGCATCGAGTAGGCGTCCATGAACCACGCCATCGTCTGGGCGTCGGTCCCCATGTCCGGCGCGGGGATGTCCCGTTTCGGACCGATGGTGTCCCGAATCTCCTCGGCGAACCGGCGGGTCAGGCGCTCTTTCTCGCCGGTACTGAGGTCCTTGGGGTTCACGACGACGCCGCCCTTCGCGCCGCCGAAGGGCAGGTCCATGACCGCGCACTTCCACGTCATCCACATCGAGAGACCGACGCACTCCTCGGCCGTCACGTCGGGGTGGAATCGCAGGCCGCCCTTGTACGGGCCGCGCACGTCGTCGTGCTGAGCGCGGTAGCCCGTGAACACCTCGACCGACCCGTCGTCGCGCTTCAGCGGGACGCCGACTTCCACCACCCGGGTCGGGTGTTTGAGGCGTTCGATGATGCCGTCGTCCACGTCCACTTGCGTGGCCGCCGCCGAGAGCTGTCGCAGGGCCGTTTCGAGCGCCGATTCGGTCTCCGAGTAGTCGTCTTCCTCGCGGTCGTCGAGGGTATTGGTTGCCATGGATACAGTTACTCGCAGGGCATCCGTCGATTGCGCATCGTGGTCCCACAGTCGTCGCAACCGCCGGGGTGACTGCTGGCGCTCACCGTCACGCCACAGTTGAGACACTCGTACTCGTAATCTGCGTCCGCGTCGTAGTCGGGGTCGCGGTCTCTCATTCGGTAAATATTGCTAAGGAACTACGGCACCATGGTCTGGGTTGTTTAATAGTAACCCGTGACTATCGACTCCCCGGTTTACTATTCAACCTTCGTCGGCCGAGACCGGTTCTCGAACAGCGACCCGAACAGTTTCCGCTGGATTCGGCGGACGTGGTCGTAGAACGCCGTGTGCGAGATGTCCAACATCGACGCCACGTCCCGACCAGTCACGTCGCGCTTCGAGTCGAAGAACCCGGCGTGGTAGGCCATCTGTGCGACCTCGAGTTGTCGCTCGGTGAGGTCGTCCAGGAGGCGACCGGGGCGGCCCTTCGTGTCGAGCGCCCGGGTCTGCTCGCGCTGTGCGACCGGTTCGGCCCCGTCGTAGGTGTTCGAGACCACCTCGTCTATCGACCGCGTCGTGACCGAGTCGGGCACGTCCACGGTCAGCGAGAGACCGTCGGGCGTCGCTCGCATCCGGCGGAGGACCGCCCCGTGGTCGGCGAGTACCGTCGTCACGAAGTCGCCTCGGACCCGCAGACCCACGAGACCGCCGTCGTCGGTCTCACGAATCGGTTCGGCGTCCACGATGCCGACGAACTCTTCGACCGACGCTACCACGCGGTCGAGTTCCGCGCCTTCGACGATGGCGAACACCAGCGTCGTGCCGTCGTCTCGCACCACGTCGCCCTCGACTTTCAGAGATCCGCCGGTCTCGCTCGCGAGTCGCTGGAGAACCGCGCTCGGGTCCGAAATCCGGTATTCGAGTTCGACCACCGTGTCGCTCCGGAGGGCCTCCTTGCGCTGGACCGCGTTGATGGCCGACGCCACGGTGTCGCCGAGTTCGCGGAGTACCGACCGGACCATCTCGTCGAAGGCGTCCGGTCGGTCGGCGTAGACGTTCAGCGTCCCGAACAGCACGTCGTCGTACACGAGCGGAATCGACAGTACCGACTGGAAGTCTCGGGACACCGCTTCCTTGCACCACGTCCCCGTCCGGAGGTGTTCGGCCACGTTCGAGACGAGCGTCGCCTCGCGGTCGTCGGCCGCTCGGACGCTCGGTTCGAGAGTATCGGCGTCGGGACCGAACTCCAACGGTACGCTGTCGAGATACCCCTGCTCGTCTCCGGCCCACGCCCGCGGACGAAGCGTCTGGTTCAGCGTCGCGGTTTCGCCGATCCACGCGAACCGAAACCGGTCGTCCGCGGTCAGTCGCTCGCAGACGTCCGCCTCTATCTTCTCGCGGGACTCCGCGCCGACCAGCGCCTGGTCTATCTCGCGGATGAACTCGTTCACCCGATTGAGTTGCGAGAGTCGCTCGTTCTGGCGCTGGAGCGTCCGGTCGCGCTCCCGGAGTTCGCTCTCGCGCTCGACGCGGTCGAACGCCGCTTCGGTCGTCGCCGCCAGCAGTTCCGCGACCTCTTCGCCGACCTCGTCGAAGGTCTCGTCGTCGGCCGCGGCCGCCACGAAG
The DNA here is from genome assembly GCA_005239435.1 of Halorussus salinisoli. Classification (GTDB taxonomy): domain Archaea; phylum Halobacteriota; class Halobacteria; order Halobacteriales; family Haladaptataceae; genus Halorussus; species Halorussus salinisoli. Next base: position 1,308,400 of record SZNP01000001.1, read on the forward strand.
ACGCCGTGGTCGGCCAGCGGAACGGCGACGTAGTCGCTACAGGACGAGAGGAGCGCCTGCTGGCGTCCGGTCGGGTCGCTCGGGTCGTCCTCGCACGTTCGGGTCTCGTCTTCCACGAAGGCCCGACTGACGACGGTGCCCCGGTCGAGGCGGAGGTCGGGGAGCGACCCGAGCAACTGGTCGAACTCGTCGGACACCGCGGTCGGGTAGAGGACGTTCTCCTCGCGGTCGAACTGGTAGACCGCCGCCGCGGCCGACGGGAGAATCGAGGCCGCGTCCGACACGATTCGGTCGGCGATTTCGGGTTTCGTCTCGGCGTAGAGGAGGCTTCGACTGGTCTGGTGGAGTTGCGTGAGCGCCCGTTCGCGCTGTTTCCGCTTGGTGATGTCCCGGCAACTGTACAGGGTCGTCCCGCCCTGAATCGAGACCCGTCGGACGTTGACCAGCAGGGTGTGTTCCCGGCCGTCCTCGTCGGTCGCGGTACATTCGATGTTGGTGAGGACGCCCTCGGAGTCGAGTCGCTCGCGGTCGAAGAGGTCCTCGCCGAGGAGCGCGTCGATGGTTCCGAGGTCGTGAATCTGTTCCGCGCTGTAGCCGAAAATGAAGTGGACGTTCGGGCAGACGTAGGTGAACTCGCCGTCGTCGTCGGTGACGAGGACGGTGTCGGTCATGTTGTTCAGCGTGACGCGGTGGAGTTCCTCGGACTCGCGGAGTTCCTCTTCGAGTCGGACGCGCTCGGCGACTTCCCGCCCCTCCACGACGAGGCGAACGACCTCGTCGGCGTCGTCCGTGACGGGACGAACCGTGAACTCGAACCGGACGTCGCCCGCTCCGTCCGGCAGTCCGGCCTCGAACTCGGCGTACTCGCCCCGGCGGGCGCGATGCACGGCCCGCTGGAGGTCTCGGTGGGAGTCGTCGGTGCCGGTCCAGGGGAGCCCCCAGAACCGCTTTCCGAGGACGCTACTCTCGTCGGTTCCCAGAACCCCGAGCGCGCCGCGATTCACGCGGACGACGGTTCCGTCGGTGTCGAGGACGGCCGTGAACTGGTCCGGCGTGGCGAAGAACGACTCGAACTGGTCGGCTTTCGCGCTCCGTCGGCGCTCCTCGTCTCGTCGCTCGACCGCCTCTCGGCACCGACGCCGGAGGTCGGCCGGGTCGGCGTCCGTCGGAACGTAGTCGGCGACGCCCGCCGCGATGGCCTCGCTCGCGAGCGATTCGGTCCCGTCGTCGGGTGCCAAGACGAAGGCGGCGGCGACTCCGCGCGACCGGAGGTTCGACAGCAGTTCGAGACCGGTCGTCCCGTCGAGTCGATGCGCGGCGACGACGCAATCGACGTCGGCGCGTCGGTCGGTCGCCCGCGCTATCGCCTGTTCGGCCGTCGAGACGGCCCGTACGGAAAGTGCGTCGTCGGCCGCCAACTTCGGTCGAATCCTCTCGCACCACCGGTCGGGTCCCGCGAGGAGGACGCGGTCGGTGGCAGGTCGAGAAGACCGATTCGTATCCATCGTCGCCGTCTTGGTGCTGTGAGCGAATAAGAATGTCCGTTGTCGCCGACTGGTAGCGTGCGGATACGCGGTGGAACGAGAGTTGCGTTCTCGAAAGCCAACTGGAAACCGGTCGCGCGTATCTGAACACCGCCACCGACTCTTCACCGCCACTGACTCTCCACAGCCGTTGACTCCCCCGAGTTGGCCAGACTGGTGTCGAGAACAACTATATCGTTGCTTATATTGTATTTATATTTGTATATAACGCAAAAATACTGCTGAAGCCGGTAGCGAGCGAATCGGCGAGTACGTCGATGGAACGACGCGCGAACGCCGACCGGCACCCAGCTATTTGTCGCTCGCCTCCGACCAACCTCGTATGCCAGAAACACCGCACGTCGTCGCGATCTGCGGAAGCCTGCGAGACGAGAGCGTCACCAGAGTCGGGCTTGAACACGCCCTGGCGGGCGTCGAAGAGGCGGGCGGAGAGACCGAACTGCTCGACCTGCGAGGGTACGAGTTGCCCGCGTACGACCCGGACGTGGACGACGAAGACGCGGGCGATGCCGCCCGACTCGCCCGCGAGGTGCGGGAGGCCGACGCCGTCCTGCTCGGGTCGCCGATGTACCACGGGTCGTACTCGTCGGTGCTGAAGACCGCGCTCGACTACTGCGGATTCGACGAGTTCGAGCACAAGACGGTCGGCCTGCTCGCGGTCTCGGGCGGGAGTTTCCCCATCACGGCGCTCGAACACCTCCGGTCGGTCTGCCGGGCGCTCGACGCGTGGGTCCTGCCTCATCAGGCCGCGGTGCCGCGCTCGCACTCCGCGGTTCGGGACGGGACGTTCACCGACGAGAGCGTCGAGGAGCGCGTCCGGGAACTCGGCCGGGAGGTCGTCCACTACGCCAACATCGAACCGAGTCCGCCGACGATGGAGAGCGAGGAGAACGTCGGCGCGGTAGAGTAGCGACCGCTCGTCGCACCCCTCCCGTCCCGACCGTCTCTGCCCCTACCGCAGGCCCCTTCCGGGTGGCGGTCCTCGGTGTGGGTATGCCGGAGACTAACCGGAAGTACCTACTGGCGAAGCGTCCCGACGGCAAACCCGACCGAGACACATTCGAGTTGGTCGAGGAGGACGTGCCGGAACCGGGACCGGGCGAGGTGCTGGTTCGCACGCTCTACCTCTCGGTCGACCCCTACATGCGGGGACGGATGGACGCCGGGGAGTCGTACGCCGACCCGTGGGAGGTCGGCGACCCGCTACGGGCGGGGGTCGTCGGCGAAGTCGTCGAGTCCAACGGCACGAACTTCGAGGAGGGCGACGTGGTGACGGGCAACCTCCAGTGGGCCGACTACGCGACGGCGCGTGGCAGCGACCTCCAGTCGGTGAACCCCGACCTCGGGCCGATTTCGACCGCGCTCGGCGTCCTCGGGATGCCGGGCCGCACCGCCTACTTCGGCACCCGCGAGGTCGCACGACCGAAGGCCGGCGACACGTTCGTCGTCACGGGCGCGGCGGGAGCGGTCGGCTCCGTCGCGGGCCAGATCGCGAAGCTCTCGGGCGCTCGCGTCGTCGGCTTCGCCGGGTCCGACGAGAAGGTCGCGTTCCTCGAAGACGAACTCGGCTTCGACGCCGGCATCAACTACGAGGAGACCGACGACTACCGCGCGGCGCTCGACGAGGCCGCTCCGGACGGGGTCGATAGCTACTTCGACAACGTGGGCGGTCCCATCACCGACGCCGTCTTCTCGAAACTGAACGTCGACGCCCGCGTCGCTATCTGTGGCCAGATTTCGCTGTACAACGCCGAGGAGATGCCGACCGGACCGCGAAAGCTCGGAAAGCTCATCGAGACGCGGGCCAGGGTCGAGGGCTTCCTCGTCGGAGACTTCGCTCCGCGGTTCGAGCAAGCGACGCGGCAACTCGGCGAGTGGGTCGCCGAGGACGAGATTCGGTACCGCGAGACCGTCACCGAGGGACTGGAGAACGCTCCCGACGCCTTCCTCGGCCTGTTCGAGGGCGAGAATATCGGCAAACAGCTCGTGCAGGTCGGCGAACGCGAGGCGTAGCGCTCTCCGGGCTGTTCTCAGCGAGGCGTAGCTCACTCCTCGGCGACGACCTCGACGCGCTCGCGCAACCACGCCGCGGCCTCGGCGACCGCGTCGGGGTCCGAACCGGTCAGCTTCAAGCGGTTCCGGTCGTCGGTAGCGGGGTAGCTCCCGACCGTCACGTCGAAGCGCTCTCGCACGCCAGCCACCGCGTCCAGCAACGACGCCTCCGGTTGTGGCGTGTACAGCGTGGTCGAGACGACGTCGCCGCCGAACTCCCCGGCCACCTGCTCGAACAGCGCCCGCATCTCCGCCGGGACGCCCGGAAACGCGTAGACGTCGTCGAGGACGCAACCGGGACAGAGGCCCTCGGGATTTATCAGCGCGCGGCACCCCTCCGGTAGCGCCGCCCACGCGTCCACGTCGAGGTCGAGGTCGTGGGCTTCGACCGTTTCGGGGTTGGCGTCCCGGTACGCCGCTACGGTCCGTATCACGTCTTCGCGGACGGCGTCCTCGACGACGAGACCGCGGCCGAACGCGTCGGCGATTGCGTCGGCCGTCACGTCGTCGTGGGTGCCGCCGAGTCCGCCCGTCACGACGACCGCGTCGAACGCATCGGCCCACTCGCGGACGGTATCGGCGATGAGTTCGCGGTCGTCGGGCACGGTGAGGATGCGCGCGACTGTCGCACCGACGTCGGTGAGTCGGCCCGCGAGCCACGTCGCGTTCGTGTTCTCGGTGTCGCCCGCGAGTACCTCGTCACCGACCGTGAGAATGGCGACTTCCATCGAGGGGACGGACGCTGGCCGCGGACAAAAGGGGTGCGGTCGTGACTGCGTGCGCTCGAATCGTTACGCTTCCGAGGCGGTAACGAGAGGACCTCCGAACGCTAGCGCCGCGCTCGTCACGAAAGCGATAGTAAACGATATTTTGGTCCAGCGCATTACCGTCTGGTGAGAAGGTGGTACCATGCCTGTAGTCCCGCACTACCCCTCCGACGAATCGAACCGCGAGCGAGACGCACCGGACTTCGGAGAAATCGTCGACGAGATTCTGGAGCGCGACGACCCGTCGCCGACTCCCGTCGCGTGATTCGATTTTCACCGATTCGTCTCTCGTCTATCACGTCACACCGACCGGAATCGGCAACCCTTTTGACGCTCCCTTGAGCGCAGAACGGACATGCACAAGATAACCAACAGCGGGTGGGTCGAGGTCGTAACCGGATGTATGTTCTCCGGCAAGACCGAAGAACTCCTCCGGAGGCTTCGCCGGGCCGAAATCGCGGGCCAGGACGTGGCCGCGTTCAAGCCCTCGCTGGACGACCGGTACGGCGAAGGGACCGTGGGGTCGCACAACGGTCGCCAGTGGGACGCGACGGTCGTAGACCCCGACGAGGGCGTCTGGGACATCCCGGAGGAACTCAACGGCGAGGAAGTTGTCGCCATCGACGAGGCCAACTTCTTCTCGGCGGAACTGGTCGAAGTCTGCGAGTTCCTCGCGGCCGACGACCGCCGGGTCGTCGTCTCGGGCACCGACCAGACCTTCCGCGGCGAACCCTTCGAACCCCTGCCGCGACTCGTCGCGCTGGCGGAGTACGTAGACAAGTACCAGGCCATCTGCGCGCAGTGTGGCGAACCCGCGACCCGGAACCAGCGACTCATCGACGGCGAACCCGCACACGTCGAGGACCCGACCATCATGGTCGGTGCCGACGAGTCATACGAAGCGCGATGTCGGAACTGTCATACTCTCCGGACCGACTAGTTCGACCGTGAGCAGACCGTGGTGAGACGACCGTGACCCAAATCGGGAGGCGAACAGCGTGACGCAGTGGGTCGAGAACCCCACGGGCGGGCGTGACCGTGGTCCTGCGGCGCTCGCTCGCGCGTGGGTCGAAGTCCTCGTCAGCCCTCGCCGGTTCTTCGAGCGCGGTATCGCGCCGGGCGACCAGGCCCCGGGTCTGGTCTTCGCCGTGACGGTCGTCCTCGTGGAGGAGGCGACTCGGTTCGCGCTGGTTCCCGGCGCGGCCCCGACCTTCGGCGGGCGGCCCGCGCTCTCGGCGGTGTTCGGACTGGCGCTGGCGGCGCTGTTCGTCGCGCCCGCGGTCCTCCACCTGACCGCCGCGCTCCAGACCCTCCTCCTGATGACGGTCGTCCCTGACCGCGCGGGCACCAGCGAGACGGTGCAGGTCGTCGCCTACGCCACCGCGCCGTGCGTGTTCGCCGGGATTCCGAGCCCCACGCTCCGGGCGGCCTGTGCGATATACGGTGCAGGGCTGTTCTTCGTCGGCCTACGGACGGTCCACGACGCGTCGTATCTGCGGGTCGCGCTCGCTGGTGCGATTCCGGCCGCACTCGTCTTCGGCTACGCCTTCCGGGGTTTCGCCGCACTGGAGGACGTGGTGGTTTGGAACGGCGGCACAGTGTGCCTCCGGGTCGTGGAACTCGGTGCGGAGGTCTGTATCGCGCTCGGGTAGTTTCCGGCCGGGACTCGGCAGGAACGCCGACCGATGGTCGTCTCGAACACTATCGACTTCACCATCCGTCGCGTGCGAGCAACGCGGGCGTGTGGGCAGGCACGAGGCTGTTTTGATGCTGTGCGGGGCGGTCTTCAGTGGCTCACGGAGTAGCTAGCCGCGGTACGTTTCGGTCCTGCCGAGTGTCCAACGCTCCCCGCGACCTACTCGAAAACCGGACTGTCGTCTTCCATTGCCTCGATGTCCTGGGCTATCTCTCGGACCTGCTCGGGGAAGAGCGCGACCTGTACCTCGTTGCCCTCGCCGTCTTCGCAGACGATTTTCACGCGCTTGTCGCCGAATTCCCGGGCTTCGGCCGACTCCACGTCGAACAGTTTCGCGGTGCCGGACTTGTTCGAGGGACCGACGTTCTTGATGACTCCGTCCTTCAGTTCGACCATGAAGTCGTCGAGAACGAGATTGAGCATGTGACTGGAGTTCGGCGGGCAGGGTCTTATAAGTGGGAGAGTCGGAAAGCCGGAGCCGATTTTTCGACGAAACGTAGCTGACGATCCGCGATTCCGATGGCTGAACTCCCGCGGTCAACTTTCAAGGTGTTCGACGTTGGCCCTCTATCGGATGGCATCCGACGAGGGGAGCGATTCTCACGAGCGCGGCGACCCGGAGAAGGCCGACCACTACCGTCACGGCGACGGCACCGACGAAATCGTCTTCGCCGTCGAAGAGGGTCACGTGCTGGCGATTCGGGAGTATCGAAGCGTCGAGGATTTCGAGCGAGCGGTCGGAGACGCCGAGTTCGTCGGCGTCCACGAGGGGGTCGAGGACATGCCGGGAGTCGAGGCGTTCGGGGACGAGGAGACGAGCGAGTAGTCAAACCAGTTTCGACAACAGTTTTAGGCCGGGGCTATTTTGCTCGCGTATAAGATGGGTTCGTGTATAATCTGCGGGACTCCTGCCGACGGCGCGATTTGCGAGAGCCACGAGCAGGACGTCCTCTTCGAATTCACCGGCGACAATCCGAATCAGTTGACGCCGGGACGGTACTACAATGGAACTGTCGACGGCTTCGCCGAGTTCGGCGTCTTCGTCAACGTCGGCGATAGCGTCACCGGGTTGCTCCACAAGAGCGAACTCGACCAGCGACTCGACTCGCTCGACTGGGACGAGGGCGACGAGGTGTTCGTCCAAGTGACGGGCGTCCGCGATAACGGCAACGTGGACCTCGGCTGGTCGATTCGCCAATCGGAGCGCGAGTTCCGAGGAAAGCTGGTCGACGACCCGGAACGCGGCGCGGTCCTCCCCGAGGAAGCCGACGCGACCGACGAGGGCGACGACAGCGACGACCAACAGGCGACGACCGACGGCGCGGGTACGGTCGACCCCGCGGGCGAGCGAGACGCCAGCAGCGCCGAGTCGGAAGCGGAACCGACCTCCGAATCGGAAGCAGACTCGGCGTCCGAACCGGAAGCGGAACCTGCGTTCGAGTCCGAGTCCGAGTCTGAATCGGAAACGGAGCGCGCCCGCGTCAAAATCGACAGCCTGAGCGACCGCGTGAACGACGAGGTTCGCATCGAGGGCGAAATCGTCGGTGCGCGCCAGACCAGCGGCCCGACCGTCTTCGAGGTCCGCGACGAGACCGCGACGGTCGACTGCGCCGCGTTCGTGGAGGCGGGCGTCCGCGCCTACCCCGAAGTCGAGACGGGCGACTTCGTCCGACTCGACGGCGTGGTCGAACTCCGCAACAACGAGTTGCAGGTCGAGACCGACGACCTGGAGAAACTCGACGGCGACGACCGACGGGCCGTCGAGACCCGACTCGAAGCCGCGCTGACGAGCGAGGCCCGTCCCGACGACGTAGACCTGCTGGCCGACCGGGAGTCGGTCGCCGCGGTCCACGGCCGAATTCGGGACGCCGCCGAGGAGATTCGGCGTGCAGTCATGGAGTCTCGGCCGGTCATCGTCCGACACAACGCCACCGCCGACGGCTACGTCGCTGGCGCGGCCATCGAGCGCGCGGTCCTGCCGCTCGTCCGCGACGAACACGCCAAGAGCGACGCCGAGTACCACTTCTTCGACCGGCGACCGCTCGAAGACGGCGACTACGACATGGCCGACGCGACCAAGGACGTGACGACGATGCTGGACAATCGGGAGCGCCACGACGAGAAACTCCCGCTGTTCGTCGTCGTCTCGGCCGGAAGTACGGCCGAATCGCGCGACGGCTTCGAGTTGCTCGACATCTACGACGCCCCGCGTGTCGTCGTGGACGCGGCCTACCCCGACGAGGGCGTGGCCGACCTCGCCGACGTGGCGGTAAACCCGCACCTCGAAGACGCCGACGCGAGCGACGTGACCGCGGGCGTCCTCGGTGCGAACGTCGCGGCCCACGTCAACGCCGACGTGCGCGACGACGTCTCGCACCTCCCGGCGGTCAGTTTCTGGGAGGACGCTCCCGAGGCGTACACCGACCTCGCCAACGAGGCTGGCTACGACGCCGACCACACGACCGCACTCCGAGAGGCGGTCGCGCTGGAAGCCTACTACCAGTCCTACGAGGACAAGCGCGAACTCATCACCGACCTCCTGTTCGAGCACGAGAAGCGTGACCTAGCCGAACACGTCGGTGAACAGTTCCGTCAGAAACTCCAGACCGAACTCGATACGGTGGAACCGAACCTCTCGATCCGCGGCGAGAACGACGTCTCGTTCACCGTCCTCGACACCGAGGCGTTCACGCACCGATTCGACTTCCCGCCGACGGCGCTCCTGCTGGACGCCATCCACCGCCAGAAACTCGGCGCCGAGGCCGCGCCGGGCGACGACCACGTCACTCTCGGCGTGGACGAAGACGAGATTCACGTCCGGAGCGACGGCCGGGTCAACGCCCGCGACGTCGCCGCGGCCGCCAGCGAGGAGGCCGAGAAGGCGGGCATCTCGGCGAAGGGCACCCGCGACGGAGCCATCGAGTTCCTCTCGGGCGAGCGCGACGAGGCGCTCGACGCCGTGGTCGCCGCCATCAGCGAGCGACTCTAATCGGTCTCGGCTGTCGTGCGGTTGTTCGGTTCTTTCGTTCTCCCTTTCGACTTCGGCGCGCCGAGACGCGTCTGGACGACGGAGACGCGCTCGGCCGACGGAGACGCGCTCGGCCGACGCCGCTCTCACTCCGGGATGGAGGAGTCGGCCGACGGTCGGCTTCCCGAGTCAGACAGCGGCGTCCCGACGAGAGCGAGCGCTCCACCGCCGACCAGCAGGACCGCCCCGAGGGCCGCCAGCATCGTCGGAAGCGCAGATACCGCGAGCGCGCCGGCCGCGATTTTGAGCGGCGCGACCGCGACCGACCGGAGCATCGAGACGGTGCTGAGGACCGAGGCCCGACCGCGGGTCTCGATTTCGTCGTTGATGTGGCCGTCGGCGAGCGGTCGGGAGGTCACGGCGAGCGCCCGCAGGACGAAAAAGAGCACGAGCGCGAGCCACGGTTCGACCAGCACCGCGAGCAGTCCACCCGCGGCGAGGAACGGCACGACTCGGAACCACCCGGCGACCCCGACGGCGGCCTTCAGCCGCCCGGTCTGGCTCGCGGCGGCGGCCGAGACTAGCGTCAATCCCGCGTAGACGACGCCGAGTCGCTCGGGCGCGATGCCCAGCACGTCCACGCTCACTGGCTGGACGAACAGGAGCGCCGAGGCGGTGACGCCGAGAAAGAGGGCGGTGTAGGCCACGAACGACCGGAGACCGGGCCGGACGAGCGCGGTCCGAGTGACCGCGACGGCCTCCGAGACTGTGAGGTACTCCGGAGCGTCGGCACTGGACTGTTTCCCGTTTCTTTTAGAATCCTTTGTATTGTTTTTAGAATCATATACATTTGTCTCGGCACGGTCGGACGGCACCGTGACGACCAGCAGACCGACGCCCGCCATCAGCGCGGCGGCGTCGAGCGCCCACGGCAGGACGTGACTCGTGCCGTAGGCCCAACTGCCGACGACGGCCGCGCCCGCCTGTCCCGCGAGACCGAGCGCGCGGGCGTGGCCGGAGACCCGCGCGAACTCGGCTTCGGCGTCCTCGTCGGCCAGCATCTCGTAGAGCCACGCGTCCGACGCGCCCGACGAGAACGTCGCGCCGACCGCCCGGACGACCACCGCCGCGAGGAACGCCGGGAAGGAGTGGGCGAGCGCGTAGCCGACCGCCCCGAGCGCGCCGAGCGCGTTGGCGACCGCGAGACCATTTCGGCGGCCGATTCGGTCCGAGAGGTAGCCGGTCGGAAACTCGAACCCGAGAACTGCGACGGTGTAGGTGGCCTCCAGCAGACCGAACTGGGCCAGCGAGAGGCCTCGCGCTTGGTAGAAGACCACGTAGATAGGCACCGTGAACGCCAGCGACCGCGAGACGACGTAGCAGTAGAAGACGAGGACGGGACGCGGGGGTAGGCGGTCTTCGACGGACTCGCGGAGTTCGCTCGAACGGGGGGTTCTCGCCATGTGGTGTGACAATTGTCACACAACGATTTGAAGTTTATTTGAGATGCTATTGCATCACATTCGAAGCGGTCGAGGCCGACACTCCCGAGCCTAGGGTCCCGACTGCCACTGCGGTTTTGCCGCGCGAGGTCGTAGTTGGTTCCGACATGAGCGTGCTCGATACGGCGATGGAACTCTACCCCTACGTCTTCCACCCCGCGGTGATGGTCGGTGCGGGGGCGCTCGTCCTGATTCACCACGAGTGCGCGCGACAGGACGCCGACAGGTCGGCGCTCGCCCGCCGCCTCGGCGCGTTTCTCGTCGCGGGCGTCCTCTCGCTCATCCCGACGCTGGTCTACGCCCTCGTCACGGGGCAGGGGCTGTTCGAGGTCACGAAAGGCAACGTCTGGCAGGTGGACGCGCTGGTCGCTGGCGGCATCTTCTTCACCGCCGGGGTGGCGTGGTTCCTCTGGCACCGATACGACTGGGGGTCGCTCGTCCCCGGCTACATGGAAGCGCTCGTGGCCGCGACAGTTCCCTACATCGCACTCTCGCCGTTCTGGAACTTCTCGGGTCACGTCACGATGGCGCTGATGCCGACGCTCTACCTGACGCTGGTGGACCGGAAGTTCTGGCCGACGCTGGCGATTCCGGTCGTGATGATTCCGAATCGAGTGTATCTGGAGGCCCACGACTGGTCCGAATCCGTCGTCGCGTTCCTCGTCGTTTCGGCCGTCGTGGTCGGGGTGTTCTGGTGGCAGACCGGTGGGACGCTTCGCTCGGAACCGGATTCGACTGTTTCGTGACTCCTCCGCAAACCACCGTGGGTAGATGAAGGGGCCGGTCGCTCGCGTGACCGCGAGCGACCGAGGGCTTTCTGAACTAACTCCTCCGCCGAGTCGTCGGCGCTCTCGGAATCACTTTCGACGAGACGTAGCTTCGTCAGTCGCGTAGTCGTAGACGACACCCTTATCCCGCCCAACCGACCAAATACCACGTAATGAGTACCGAGACGCCGGACGCCACCGAGACCGAGGCGTTCGAGCGAGTCTGCGAGGAACTCGTCGAGCGCATCCTCGACGGCGACATCGAGCGCGACGAGTTGGAGAGCGAGAAGCTGTCGGTCTGCTCGGAGTTCTCCTCCCCGAAGGTGCCGAAGAACTCCGAACTCTTCGACTACGCGCCCGAGGACCGCCGCGAAGACTTGCAGGAGGTCCTCCAGCGCAAGCCGGTCCGGACCGCCTCGGGCGTCTCGCCGGTCGCCATCATGACCAGCCCCCACCAGTGCCCCCACGGCAAGTGCCTCTACTGTCCGGGCGGTCCGGGGTCGGAGTTCTCCTCGTCCCAGAGCTACACCGGCCACGAGCCTGCGGCCGCACGCGGGGTCCAGAACGACTACGACCCCTACGGGCAGGTCACGCTCCGACTCGAACAGTTGCGCGAAATCGGCCACCCCGTGGACAAGGTCGAACTCATCCTGATGGGCGGGACGATGACCGCGCGCTCCCACGACTATCAGGAGTGGTTCGTCAAGCGCGCGCTGGAGGCGATGAACGACTACGACACCGACGAGTCGCCGGAACCCGCCGAGGGCGAGAGCTTCGCCGAGGACCCCGAGGAGGTCGATTTCCGCTACCTCGAAGACGTTATCGCCGAGAACGAGACCAACGAGATTCGGAACATCGGCACTACGTTCGAGACCAAGCCCGACTGGTGCGACCCCGAGCAGATCGACCGGATGCTCGACTTGGGCGGTACGAAGGTCGAGGTCGGCGTCCAGACCACCTACGAGCGCATCAACCGCGAGATGCACCGGGGCCACGGCGTGCAGGCCTCCATCGACGCCAACCAGCGCCTACGCGACGCCGCGTTCAAGGTCGGCTTCCACATGATGCCCGGCCAACCCGGCATGTCCAAGGAGATGTGCCTGGAGGACTTCCGCCGCCTCTTCGAGGACGAGAAGTGGAAGCCCGACTACCTCAAGATCTACCCGACGCTGGTCGTCCGGGGCACCGCGACCTACGACTGGTGGCACCGCGACGAGTACGAACCCCTCCAGAACGAGGAGGCCGCCGAACTCGTCGCCGAAATCAAGTCGATGATTCCGAAGTACACCCGCCTCCAGCGCGTCCAGCGCGACATCCCCGCCGACTTCATCGACGCCGGAGTCTGGAAGTCGAACCTCCGGCAGTTGGCCCGCCAGAAGATGGACGACCACGGCTGGACCTGCGACTGCATCCGGTGTCGCGAGGTCGGGATGAACGACGAAGACCCCGAGAACGTCGAACTGGACGTGATGACCTACGAGGCCGCCGGCGGCACCGAACACTTCATCAGCTACGAGGACCCCGAGAAGGACCTCCTCATCGGGTTCTGCCGCCTGCGGTTCCCCGGCGACCCCGTGCGCCGCGAACTCCGAGACGCCGCGCTCGTCCGGGAACTCCACGTCTACGGTCCGATGGTGGAAGTCGGGGACGAGAGCTACGACTGGCAGCACAAGGGCTACGGCAAGAAGCTCCTCCGGAAGGCCGAGGAACTGGCCGGAGACGCGGGTTACGACAAGGTCAGCGTCATCTCGGGCATCGGCGCGCGGGAGTACTACCGCGAGAAGCTGGGGTACCATCAGGACGGCCCGTACGTGAGCAAGCGACTGTAAGTGCCGGACTGCGGGTGCTGCAATCGACGGGTACAACGGTCGGACGAACTGCCAGTATCGGCGACTTTATACGGATGCTGTCTCGTGATTGGCTATACGAACGTGACTAAGAGATGAGTAACGCACCACAATCGGAGGAGGCGGAGGACATCCTCGAACGACTGTTCCGGAGCGGTCGAACGAACGCCCTCCTGTCGTGGCTGTTCGTCGGCGTGCTCGCGCTGGTGTTCGTAGAGAGCGCGCTGGATTTCGACCGCCAGTGGATCGCGTTCGTCGCCGTCGCGGGAGTGATAGTCCTCGTCCCGCCGATCGCGCACGGCGACTGGCGCGTGATGTTGCCGTGGGAGTTGCTCGCGCTGGCGCTCCTGCCGATCCTCGTCCGCGGGCTATCGGGTGGCGAACTCGGCCTGTTCGCGTACTACCTCTCGGTCGCCGGACTCGCGCTGGTCGTGACCGTCGAACTTCACATGTTCACGTCGCTGAGCGTGACCCACTGGTTCGCGGTCGTGTTCGTCGTCATGACGACGCTGGCGTCGGTCGCGGCGTGGTCCATCGTCCGGTGGAACTTCGACCGCACGTTCGGTACGTCGTACCTCTCGACGAACGAGGCGTTGATGACCGAGTTCGTCTGGGTGACGCTGGCCGGATTCGCGGCCGGCGTCCTGTTCGACGCGTACTTCAGACGACGCGACCGCCAACTCTGGCGAGCGATCAACTGGATGATTCGCCGATGATGCTGTTACCGCGACCCTCGACCTCGAATCAGCGACGAATTACGCGAGCGATGCAGTTGGTGTTGCTCGGCATCGTCGCCTACGGCGTCGTCGGTGGCCAGCCGAAAGCTATCGTCAACGGCGGCATCGCCCTCCTGATAACGATCCTCCCGGCGGTGCTCGAACGCAACTACGAGATTCCGCTGGACCCGTGGCTCGGGCTGTGGATCACGACCGCCGTCTTCCTCCACACGCTCGGGTCGGCGGGACTGTACGGACAGATCGGATGGTGGGACCACCTCACTCACGCGTTCTCGGCGTCGCTGGCCGCGGCGGCCGGATACATCACCGCCCGGGCACTCGACCTCCACCACGACGAAATCAGCATCCCGACCCGGTTCGCGTTCGTCTACATCCTCGTGGTCGTGCTGTCCTTCGGCGTCGTCTGGGAACTGTTCGAGTTCGCGCTGGACGTGGCGGCCGACGAGACCGGTCTCACGATGCCGCTGGCCCAGCACGGCCTCGACGACACCATCCGGGACCTGATGTTCAATTCGCTGGGCGCGCTGGTGGTCGCGTTCTTCGGACAGGTCCACCTCACCGGCGTCGCCGAGACGATACGACAGGAACTGTTTGCGCCGGAGTAGGAGTCGGGCGAACGACGGCGCTCGCTCACCCGCCGGTGGTCCTTTACCGACTGATGGGGTAGCAAGCGTATGGAAATTACTCTCTTAGGTTCGGGTGGCGACTCCCAGACGCCGATGCCGACCTGCGATTGCCGGGTCTGTGAACCCGCCCGCGAGAAGGGCGTGCCCCACGCCAGATACGGTAACTCTACGCTCGTCCGCGACGCCAACGCCGTCGTGGACGCGCCCGAATCTATCTGGGCGATGCTCAACCGCGAGGACGTGATGGACCTCGATTACATCTTCGTCTCACACCACCACGTGGACCACGTCGGCGGCCTGCGGGTCGTGCAGGCCATCGGGCGGCCCGACTACCCCCTCGAAAATTGGGACAACGTGGACCCCGCGACCGTGGTGATGAGCGAGACGACCTACGACCGCATCGCCGAGTCGCTCGACATCGAAGCCCAGTACGACGACCGGGGCTACGCCGAGTTCGAGTTTCTGGCCGACGGCGAGACGATGGCCCTCGACGGTGGCGTCGAAGTGACGGGTGTCGGCGCACCCCTCGACCCCAGCGGACCCGAGGACGCCGCGATGGGCTACTGCTTCTCCGATGGCGAGTCGAAGGCGCTGGTATCCCCCGACGAGACGACCTTTCTCGACCTGACGAAGGTGCCCGACGACCTCGACCTCTGGGTCAAGGAGTGCGGGATGTTCCGCGAGACGCCGGACGGCGACCCCATCCTGAGCGACGAGTTGTGGTCCGAGGAGCGCGACCACCAGACCACCTTCGACCAGACGCTCGAACAGATTCGGACCGTCGAACCCGACCGCACCGTCTTCACCGAAATCGAGGAGATCTACCGGCGGCGGCCCGACGAGTACGCCGAACTGGCTCGGGAGTACGCCGACCTCGGCGTCGAATTCGGCCGCGACGGGATGAAAATCGAGGTTTGATTCCCCGGTCATTCCATCACGCCGACTCGGCGGTCGTCCGGTCACGCGGGCGACCTCGGTCGAGGCGACTCTCTCCGGAATCTCCGACGAGCGACTGCAGTCCGCGTTTCCGTCGGTCGGTGGGTCGATGGGGGCGCGATAGAAACCGGCAAATAATTCGGGTAGTTCGTGGCCGCGCTAGTACTCGCCGAAACGCTACCTTAGTAATCCGTGGCGAACGTCCCATTCGACGAACGCCCTCGGTATACGTTAGCGCCCCACGGTGCGACGCGAGGGACGGAGAGTATCTATGAACACGGTCGAACGATGGAAACAGCGCAAGCATCCGCTCGACGTTATCGACGACGTAGCGACGTACGCCGAGGAGGGGTTGTCGTTCGACGAAATCGAGGCTCGGGAGGGCGAGGGCGAGTGGGAACGGTTGAAGTGGGCCGGACTGTACACTCACGGAACCCACCGGGGGTACTTCATGCTCCGAACGAAGGTACCCGGTGGCCGACTCACGCCGGAGCAGGCCGAGGTCGTCGGCGAGGTCGCCGACGAGTACGCGACCGCGCCCGAGGAACACGGCGGCGCGGAGCAGAACGACCTCTGGGGCGACGCGTTCCTCGACGTCACCACCCGTCAGGACGTCCAGATGCACTGGATAGAACTCGAGGACGTCCCGGAGATATGGGACCGCTACGACGAGGTCGGACTGACGACCGTACAGGGTTGTGGCGACTCGGCCCGAAACGTTCTGGGGTGTCCCGTCGCTGGCGTGAGCGACCACGAATGCTTCGACGCTCAGCCGGTGGTAGACGCCGTCTCGGAGTTCTTCACGGATAACCGGGAGTACGCTAACCTCCCGCGGAAGTTCAAGATGACCGTCACCGGCTGTCGGGCGGACTGCGCGCAGTCCCAAATAAACGACGTGGGGCTGACCCCGGCGCGCCGCACCATCGATGGGACCGAGTACTACGGCTTCCACGTTCGGGTCGGCGGGGGCCTCTCCGACGGGCCGCGCATGGCTTCGCCGCTCGACGTCTTCGTTCCGCCCGAGGACGCCGTGGAGTTCTGCCGGGCGGTCGCCCAGACGTTCAAGGAGTTGGGAGACCGCCACAACCGCGGGGTCTGCCGGATGCGGTATCTCGTCGAGCAACTCGGTCCCGAGACGTTCGAGGAGGCCGTCCGTGAGCGGTGCGCGGTGGCCCTCCCGACCCGAGGCCAGGACCTGACCGAGGGGTACACCGGCGACCACGTCGGCGTCCACGACCAGACGCGGGACGGACTGAACTACGTGGGATTCAACGTCGTCGGCGGGCGGATGGGCGGCGACGAGTTCGCCGAGATGGCACGGGCCGCCCGCGAGTTCGGAACCGAAGAGGCGACGGTCAGACTCGCCACCGACCAGAACGCCCTCGTCACGCACGTCCCCGAGGAGAGCGTGGACGACCTGCTCGCCGAACCGTTCGCCGAGGAGTACCAGCCAGACCCCGGCCCGTTCTCTCGGGGCGCGGTCGGCTGTACCGGCAGCGAGTTCTGCAACTACGGCATCGTCGAGACGAAGAAGCGGGTCAAGCGCTGGGCGCGGGCACTCGACGAGCGAATCGACACCCCCGACGACCTCGAAGTCGTGCGGATGCACATGTCGGGCTGTTCGGCTTCGTGCGCCCAGCCCCAAATCGCCGACGTCGGCTTCCGAGGCGAGACGGTGCAGTTGGACACGGACGCAGACGGCGACGCGGAGGACCTCGTCGAGGGGATGGACGTCGGTCTCGGCGGGAGCCTCGGGACCGACAACGAGTTCCTCGACTGGGTCGAGACCGCGGTTCCGGCCGACGCGGTGATTCCGGCGCTCGACGAACTGTTCTCGGTCTACGCCGACGAGCGAACCGACGGGGAACGCTTCTACGAGTGGACGCGCCGGGTCGAGAACGACCGGCTCCGGACCGTCATGCGAGGGGCCGAAGCCCCCGTCTCGAAGGGGGTGGCGACCGATGACTGACGAGCGCGAGGGCGACGAATGCGAGAGGGACGAACCCCGCGAGCCACTTCCCGACGTCCCCGACGTCGATACGGAGACGGACGCCGACCGGACGGTCCCGCGCGCGAAGGGCGTCCGGACCCACCGGCCGGCGACCGAACACGGGACGATTCCGGGCGACCGAATCGGCCCCGCCGACGAGTCGCGGGCTTTCGCTGGCGGCGGAAGCGACGGCGCCGAACCGGTAGCGGACGGCGGAACGACGCCCGCGAACGTAGACGCCGACGGTACTCTCGGCGACGTGTTCTTCACGCCGCCCGCCGAGGGCCAGAGTCAGGACGTCGAAAACGGCGACCCGGCCGAGCGCGTGGGCGTCCCCGACGACGCGGACCTCGACACGCCGGGGTACGGCATTCGGTCGGAGATGAACGACATCGAGACGCCCGACGACAAGACCTGGTTCATGGAACTCGACGAGGCGGTCGTCGAGGAGGACCGGTGCATCCAGTGTGGCACCTGCGTGGCCGCCTGTCCGTCCGACTCCATCGGCATCAGCGACGACGACCTCCCGGAACTCGTGAAGATGTGTACCGGCTGTTCGCTGTGCTGGGACTTCTGTCCCCGGGGCGGCCTCCGGTACGAGCGCCAGTGGAAGATAACCGGCGGCGAGGACAACGTGTCGGGCGCGGGCGACCCCATCACGGAGTTCTCCGCGCGCGTCGAAGACGGGTGGCGCGAGGGCGCGCAGGACGGCGGCGTGGTCACGTCGGTCCTGAGCCACCTGCTCGACGCCGGCGAGATAGATGGCGCGCTGATAGCGACCGAGTCCGACGAGGAACCGTGGAAGGCCGAGAGCTTCCTCGCCACGACCCACGAGGAACTGGTCGCCAACGCCGGGAGCTTCTACAACCAGACGATGGCCCTGGGGAACCTCGACCTCGCGCAGTGGGAGCACAAACTTCCCGACGAGGACGCCGAGGACCTGAGTCTCGCGCTCGTCGGGACGCCCTGCGAAATCGAAGGCGTCCGCGCCCTGTCAGACTTCGAGTGGGACTACCAGTCCCAGAACGCGATGGTTCGGGCGGTGGAGTACACCATCGCGCTGATGTGCACGAAGAACTTCAACCATCAGCGCCTCGTCGGCGAGCAGTTGGAGGCCAAGCGCGACGTCTCGCCGGAGGACATCGGCAAGCTCGACGTGATAGAGGGCGAGATGCGGGTCTACGACCGCGACGGCGACCCCGTGCTGGCCGAGGACATCGAGAACTTCCACGACGCCGCGCTGAAGGGGTGCGACGAGTGCGCCGACTTCACGGGCTACTGCGCCGACCTCACGGTGGGTTCGGTCGGTAGCTCCGACGAGTACTCGTCGGTCATCGTCCGGACCGAAACGGGCCTGACAGCGTGGGAACTGACCGAACCCGACCTCGACTACCACGACCTCGAAGACCGCAGCGCGGTCGGCGGGTTGCAGAATTGGGACAAGAAGAAGGCGTTCGAGTCGCTGGAGCGGCCCTTCGACCCGGACGCCCCGCGGTTCATCGATTACACCGACCACGCCGAGGACTACGGAACCGAACGCAATCCCCACGAGGCCGACCACTGAGCGATTCCGACGGAGACGACCACTGAGCGATTCCCGGCAGGCCGACGCTGGGCAGTTCAGTGGTTCCGACGACGCTGGCCGACTCACCGTAACGATACGCCTTTCCCCGCCGATAGAGAACACGTATCCATGGACCAGAAGCGGGAACTGTCGAGCATCGACCTCGCCGCCATCGTAGCCGAGTTGGGGGCCTACGAGGGAGCGAAGCTCGACAAGGCATACCTCTACGACGACGACCTCCTGCGGCTCAAGATGCGGGACTTCGACCGCGGCCGGGTCGAACTCATCGTGGAAGTCGGCGAACTGAAGCGCGCTCACGTCTCGGACCCCGAGAACGTCCCCGACGCTCCGGGCCGACCGCCGAACTTCGCCATGATGCTCCGGAATCGGCTGTCGGGCGCGGACTTCGCGGGCGTCGAGCAGTACGGGTTCGACCGCATCCTCCAGTTCCACTTCGAGCGCGGCGACGAGGACACGACCATCGTCGCCGAACTGTTCGGACAGGGGAACGTCGCGGTGCTGGACGAGAACCGGGAGGTCGTGGACTCGCTGGACACGGTGCGTCTCAAGTCGCGGACCGTCGCGCCGGGGAGCCAGTACGAGTTCCCCGACGAGCGCATCAACCCCCTCGAAGTCGATTACGAGGCGCTGGCGGCACACATGGAGGAGTCGGACACCGACCTCGTGCGCACCCTCGCCACCCAACTCAACTTCGGGGGTCTGTACGCCGAGGAGGTCTGTACTCGCGCGGGCATCGAGAAGGGGAAGTCCATCGACGACGCCGACGAGGACGACTACGAGGCCATCTACGACGCCATCCAGCGCCTCGCTGAACCGGTCCGCGCCGGGGAGTTCGACCCGCGCGTCTACCGCGAGGACGACCGCCTCGTGGACGTGACGCCGGTCCCGCTCGAAGAGTACGACGACCTCGACGCCGAGGCGTTCGACACCTTCAACGAGGCGGTGGACTTCTACTACGCCAACCTCGACCTGGAGGGCGAGGACGGCGGCGGAGGGGCCGAAGTCGGCGACCAGCGACCCGACTTCGAGGCCGAAATCGAGAAACAGAAGCGCATCATCGAACAGCAAGAGCAGGCCATCGAAGGGTTCGAGGAACAGGCCGAGGCCGAGCGCGAGAAGGCCGAACGCCTCTACGGCCACTACGGACTCGCCGACGACATCCTGACGACAGTCCGGAACGCGCTGGACGAGGGCACCTCGTGGGAGGAGATCGAGGCGCGGTTCGCCGAGGGCGCCGAGCAGGGCATCGAGGCCGCCGAGGCCGTGCAGGGCGTCGACCCCGAGGAGGGGACGGTTACGGTGCGAATCGACGGCGTGGACGTGCCCATCGACGCCTCGATGGGAGTCGAGAAGAACGCCGACCGACTCTACACCGAGGCCAAGCGCATCGAGGAGAAGAAGGAGGGCGCGCTGGCCGCAATCGAGGACACCCGCGAGGACCTGGAGGACGTAGAGCGCCGCAAGGAGGAGTGGGAAGCCGACTCCGAGGAGTCCGACGACGGCGAGGACGACGAACAGGAGGACGTAGACTGGCTCTCGGAACCGTCGATTCCGATTCGCAAGCAGGAACAGTGGTACGAGCGATTCCGGTGGTTCCGGACCAGCGACGACTTCCTCGTCATCGGCGGGCGCAACGCCGACCAGAACGAGGAGTTGGTCCAGAAGTATCTTGACGGTAACGACCTGTTCTTCCACGCGCAGGCCCACGGCGGTCCCGTGACCGTCCTCAAGACGTCCGACCCCAGCGAACCCTCCCGCGACGTGGACGTGCCAGACGGGAGCAAGCGCGAGGCCGCCCAGTTCGCGGTCTCGTACTCGTCGGTGTGGAAGGACAGCAGGTTCGCCGGGGACGCCTACATGGTCACGCCCGACCAGGTGAGCAAGACGCCCGAGAGCGGCGAGTACCTGGAGAAGGGCGGGTTCGCAATCCGCGGCGACCGCGACTACTTCCGGGACGTGGAGGTCGGCGTGGCGGTCGGCATCGCCTGCGAACCCCACACCCGGGTCCTCGGCGGTCCGCCCTCGGCCATCCGTCCGCAGGTCGAGACCCACGTCGAGGTCGAACCCGGCCGATACGCCCAGAACGACATCGCCAAGCGCATCTACCGGGCGTTCCGCGAGCGGTTCGAGGACACCTCGTTCGTCCGGAAAGTGGCGAGCGCCGACCTGATTCAGGAGTTCCTGCCGCCGGGCGGGAGTCGGATGAAGGAAGAGTAGCGACAGTCGAACCGCTCCACTGGTTCGAAATCGGAGGCTCCGTCGGCGGCTGGCAAACGTATACGAATAGTAAAGAAACAAAAATAGTTCTTAGAAGGATGTACGTATTGCCGTATCGCGTGCGGCTCTCACCGAGCGACCGGCGACTGGGACACGACGCTGCAGGCGTCCCCCGCAACTGACCGACGAAGAGGACCCGCTGGTTCACGGGGGAGTTCGCGCTACACTGGATCACGGAACGATTAAGCCGGCAGAGCGCGTCTCTCTGTCGAGCTTTCTCTATCGAGGCGTCTGCTCTGGAAATCACCATGTTCGAAACAGCACTCAAATACCTCGCAGAAAGCGACGACGGCACGGAGACGATACTCTTCGGTGGGCTACTCACCCTGTTCTCGTGGCTCCTGATTCCGGTGATACCGGTCGCGGGCTACCTCCAGCGCGTCCTCGTCCGAACGAACGCGGGCGACCCCGCGCCCTCGTTCGACGACTGGGGCGACCTGTTCGAGAGAGGGCTCGAGGCAATCGCCGTCGCGCTGGCGTACTTCGCGGTTCCTGTCGCGCTGCTGACTGCGGTACTGGCGAGTCTGCTCGTCTTTTCCGTCGAGACGACGGTGAGCGACTCCGGCGTCCCGGCCGACCCCGCGAGCGTCGCCGAACCCGTCACGAACGTCGGACCC
Organism: Halorussus salinisoli; assembly: GCA_005239435.1. Classification (GTDB taxonomy): domain Archaea; phylum Halobacteriota; class Halobacteria; order Halobacteriales; family Haladaptataceae; genus Halorussus; species Halorussus salinisoli. Next base: position 1,330,311 of record SZNP01000001.1, read on the forward strand.
GACCCTCTCGGCGTCGTAATCGCCCTCGGCGGACTCGCACTCGCCGCGATTACGTCGCTCCTCGCGTCGTACGTTCTCCCCGCGGCGCTCGCTCGACTCGCAGTCGAAGACCGTCTCGGCGCGGCGTTCGAGTTCCGGAAGCTCCGGACGGTCGTCACGAACGGGTCGTACGCCACCGGTTGGCTGGTCGCGCTCGTCGTCCTCGTGGTCGGCGGCGGTCTCGTCGGTGGTCTGGCGTCGATTCCCCTCGTCGGGTGGGTGCTGGCCCCGTTCGCGGCCTTCTACCTGAACGTCGTCGCCTTCGCGCTCTACGGGCAGGCGTACCGCGAGGCGACCCGGACCGGTCGCCGGGAGACCGCCGACGGGGACCGCCGGACCACGACGTAACCCCACCATCGACGTCGAGTAGCCAGACCTAACTTCTCGCGTCCGAATCCTCGGTCATGCTCCGCGAGGCGCTGACCTACCCGGTCCGAGGCGAGAACGCCGAAGAGACCCTGCTCGTCGGCGCGATTCTCGCCGTCGCGGTCGGACTCCTCGCCCGACTCGGTGTTCTCGCAGTCCTCGCGCTCGCTCCGGCCGTCGTGCTGGCCGGGTACGCGCTGGCCGTCCTCCGGACCACCGCCGAGTCGTCCGGCGGCTCGTCCGCGACTGCGGACGCGCCGCCTCGATTCGGCGGCTTCCGGGCGCTCGCGGTCGACGGCGTGCGGGCGCTCGCCGTCGCGTTCGCGTACCTGCTCGTCCCCGCGGCCGCGCTCGCGGTCACGGTCGGGGGTGCGAACGCGGGCGGGCGACCCGAGAACTTCGCCACGACCACGTTCGTCTTCGCGGCGGGAACCGTCGTCCTCTTCGTCTCGCTCTCGTTCGCCTACCTCCTGCCCGCGTCGCTGGCGGGAGTCGCTCGGGCCGGGCGACTCTCGGCCGCGCTCGACCGGGGCCGCCTGCGCCGGACGGCCGGAGACGTCCGGTACTTCGTCGGCTGGGTCGCGGCCCTGCTCGTCGGTGGCGTCGCGGTCGTCGCTCTCGGGTCGCTGGCGGCGCTCGGGCGCGTCGGCGAAGTGGTCGCGCTCGCGGTCGGCTTCTACGCCGCGGTCGTGGTCGCGCGCCTGTTGGGTCGGGGTATCTCGGGATAGCCGACCGCAGGTGACTTATCTGACGGCGAACCACATCGAACTATGAGAGTGAAGAACCGCCAGCGGGTAGAAGGGGACCGCGAGCGCATCACGCTCGTCCCCGAGAGTCTGGACGACCTCTGGCATCTCACCTACGTCCTCGAACCCGGCGACTTCGTGTCGGGCGACACGACCCGGCGCATCCAGCGCAACGACGACCAGATGCGCGATACCGGCGGCGAGCGCGAACACATGCACGTCACGTTGGGAGTCGAGGAGACCGAGTTCCACAAGTTCTCCAACCGCCTCCGAATCAGCGGGGTCATCGAGGACACCTCGCGCGAGGACCAACTCGGCATGCACCACACCCTCAACGTCGAGGAGAACAAGGAGATCGCCATCGAGAAGATCTGGAAGGCCGACCAACTCGACCGCCTCGAAGAGGCCGAGGAGGCCACCGAGAACGCCGACGTGGCCATCGTCACCGTCGAAGAGGGGAAGGCTCACATCCACACGGTCGCCCAGTACGGCACCGAGGAGTACGCCGAGTTCACCGGCACCACGGGGAAGGGCGAGTACGCCCGCGGTCGGGACGAACTGTTCGCGGAACTCACCGGCGCGCTCTCCCGGATGGACACCGACGCCATCATCCTCGCCGGGCCGGGGTTCACCAAGCAGGACGCCTACGACTACATCGAGGAGGAGGCCCCCGACCTGACCGAGAAGATAACGACCGTAGACACCAGCGCCGTGGGCGACCGCGGCGTCCACGAAGTGCTGAAGCGCGGCGCGGTCGAGGAGGTCCAGAAGGACACCCGCATCGCCAAAGAGGCCGAACTCATCGACGAACTCACCAAGCGCATCGGCGAGGGGCCGAAAGTCGCCTACGGTCCCGAGCAGGTCCAGAAGGCCGCCGACTTCGGGGCCATCGAACACCTCCTGATTCTGGACGAGCGCCTGCGCGAGGAGCGCGGTACCGACGGCGAGTGGGGGTTCGACGTGAACGAGCTCATCACGACCGTCGAGCGGAAAGGCGGCGACGTGACGGTGTTCTCCAGCGAGTTCGCGCCCGGCGACCAACTCTCGGGGTTCGGCGGCATCGCCGCGCTCCTGCGGTACCGACTGGAGTGACCCGAGAGTGAGTCTCGTGGACTTCGAACGCTGGCTGGACCACGTGTTCTTCGCCGGACTGGAGATATCGACGCTCTCGATTCCGGCTCTCGTCGCCCTGCTGTACGCCACGCCACGAGGCCCCATCGCGCTCGCCGCCCTGACCGCAATCGTGGTCTCGACCTGCGCGGCGGGGACCCTCCGCGGCGAGTGGGTGGACCTCGGCGATTGGCCTCGGCCGGGCGACCCCTACACCTTCCCGGCGCGGTCGGCCTACTACAGCGCGACGATTGCCGGGGCGGCCTACATCGGGGCCGTCGTCCACGTCGCGCTCGGCGCGTCGATTGCCGGAGTCGCCGTCTCCGCGGTCGTCTCGCTCGGTAGCATGGCCACGCTCCCCCGCGCTATCGGCGGATTTCGGTCGCTGGCGAACAGGATAGCGTCCGCGGAGTTCTGAGACTCTATCCCTCGCTGTCGGCGCGCGCTGGCGCGACCCAAACCACGGGTCGCGCCAACCGCGCGAGGGACGACTGAGCGAAGCGAAGGAGGCGGTTGGGGAGGCGTGAGGTCCGCAGTCGCGGTGCTGTGCAGTGCGGTTACGGTACGATTGGCTCAAGGAGTAGCTAGCTTCTGCTCCCTTTCACCTCTCTCCTCTTTCTGCACCTGAATGTTCTAAAAGCCGACTCGAAACCGAGAACTCCAACGCCAACTCAAAACCGACGACTCACTCAATCGAAGCAACGTCTTCGACCAGATTTCGGACGTACTCCATCTCCTCCTGATTTATCCCGTGACCCATCCCCTCGTAGATGCGCTCGGTCACGTCGCCGCCCAAGTCGTCCAGCACGTCCCGGGTCTCGTGGACGCGCTCGACCGGGATGTGGGGGTCGCGGTCGCTACACCCCAGAAAGACCGGCGTCCCGTCCAGACTGCCCTCGTACTCTCGCGGAGTCCCGTCCGGTCCGATCAGGCCGCCGCTCAGCACCGCCAACCCGCCGTACTCCTGCGCGTTCCGGGCGAGGAACTCGCTGGAGAGGCAGGCACCCTGCGAGAAGCCGACGAAGCAGGTTCGGTCGGTCGGAACCTCGGCGTCGGCGACGCGCTGGCGCACCCTGCCGAGGAAACTCAGGGCCGACGAGAGACTCGGTTCGTTGTCGTCGATTGGCGCGAGGAAGGAGTTGGGGTACCACGTCCGGCCGCGGGCCTGCGGCGCGAGGTAGGCCACGCCCTCGGCGTCGAACTCGGTTGCCATCTCCAGCATCCCCTCGGCGGTCGCGCCGCGGCCGTGGACGAACACGACCGCGGCGTCCGCGTCCGCCAAGTCCGCGCCCGCGGTGGCGACCTGCTGCCCGGCGTGGGGGTCCGACTCGCCGGCGTGGGGACTGCGGTTCGCAGTCATCGCTGGCTCGACACCTCCACGAACTCGCTTCCCGGAACCTCCTCGTCCACGGCGAAGCCCGGTCCCTCGGTACAGATTTCGATGGTCAGGCCGTCGGGGTCCGAGAGGTAGATGCTCTCGAAGTAGGTCCGGTCTCGAACCTGCGAGACCCGGACGCCCCGTTCTTGCAGGTAGCTCTGCCATTCGCGCAGGGTCTCGCTATCCTCGACCCCCAGCGTGAAGTGGTGGGACGCGCCGGGACCGGGCGTCCCCTGCGAGTTCGGATACTCGAAGTAGGAGATGACGGTGCCGGGTTCGCCCTCGGGGGTCGGCGAGAAGTAGTAATGAGGCGTGCCGGGGTCGTCGTAGTTTTCGGTCATCTTGACGGTGTGAAACCCCAGTACGTCCTCGTAGAACTCCTGGGTCCGGTCTATGTCGGTGCAGACGTTCGTGACGTGGTTGACGTTCGAGAGTGGCGGCGTCTCCGAATCGCTCATACCCCCTCTAGCCGAACTGCGGCCTTGAGCCTTGTCGGACGGATGGGTAAGCAGGTGACGGGAGCGTAACCGATTGGTATACGACCCGAGAAGCCCGCGTGAGACCTATAGCCCGAGGATATCGCGTGCCTCGTCGGGAGTCGCTGGCTGGCGTCCGAGCGTCTCGGCCAGTTCGACCGTTCGCCGGACCAACTGCGCGTTGCTCTCGGCGAGTTCGCCCCGCCCGAAGTAGGCGTTGTCCTCCAGTCCGACCCGGACGTGGCCGCCGAGCAGGATGCCCATCGTCGTGAGCGGAAGCTGATGCCTCCCGAATCCGAGCGTGTTGAACAGCGCGCCGTCGGGCAGGTTCTCGACCGCGTTCAGCAGGTTTCGAGGCGAGGGCGGCGAGGTGGTGCCGCCGCCGAAGATGAGCGTCGCGTAGACGGGGTCGTCGAGTTCGCGCCGGTCCAGCAGGCCCCGAACCTCGTTGAGATGGCCGTCGTTGAACACCTCCAGTTCGGGCTTGATTCCCCGCTCGGCCATCTCGTCGTAGAGCGAGTCCACCATGCCTCGGGTGTTCTCGCTCGTGAGGTGGCGATACCGATTCAGCGGTCCCATGTCGAGGCTGGCCATCTCTGGCGGCGGGTCGGTCCGGAGCGACTGGCGGCGGGCGTCGAGCGACGCGCCCGTTCCGCCGGTCGAGTGCTGGACGACGAGGTTCGTCCGCGAGCGCACCTCGTCGGTAATTCGCTGGAAACGCTCGCGGTCGAACGACCGCTCGCCGCTGGGGCGCCGGGCGTGGAGGTGGACCACTGCGGCCCCTGCTTCCTCGCACTCGGCGGCGGCCCGCCCGATCTCGTCGGGCGTCTCGGGCAGGTTCGGGTTGGCCTCCTTGCCGTGGACGCCACCCGTGAGCGCCGCGGTGACGATAACCGATTCGCCGTCCAGGTAGTCGTCGTAGGTCATCCGTCGGGTCCCTCTCCGGCGGTCGTGGCTGTCTCGTCTTCGGCGTCCTCGCTGTTCTTGCCACCGTTCGGGACCTCGGAAAGCCCCTCGTGGTCCCGGTAGATTTCACAGTCGGTCTCGTGGTCGAGGTCGTACCGGTCGTTGCAGATGTCGGCGCGCATCGGCTGGACGAACTCGTGGGCGGCGGTGCAGTACGCGCGGGGTTCGGCGGTGTCGGTGTCGGTGTCGTCCGAACCGGCTCCGTCGGACAGCGACCGGTATTCAAGATACGGGCAGTCTTCGGACACGGGCTACGGAACGAGAGGTCGGCGTAAAACAGTTCGGCGCGGGGTCGAATCTGCCGGGAGTAGTCCGCCGAGTTTGTCTCGGACCTTCTCGGTGCCGACGAGCCCGGGAGCGACCGCGTCCGCGAGCGCTTCGACGTCCTCGCGGTCGGTCGCGTCGCACTCGACCGGCTGGACCTCACCGGGGCGGTCGCTCTGGGCGATTTCCTCGGCGACGGCCTCGACGTCGGTCAGCGTCCGGGAACACGCCACCGCGTCTGCCCCGTCGGCCGCGAACAGTTCCGTTATCGTCCGGCCGATACCGCTCGACCCGCCGGTCACGACTGCGGTCTGGCCGTCGAGTCGAAACCGTTCCAAACTTAGCGGACTGGTCGAGTCGTCTGTCACGCTTTCGCGTCATGCCGTTCCCCGTATCACGCCTGCGGCACCTCCCGGTTCTGCCGCGACCGGTTCGGGAACGCGTCTCTCCTACAGTTCGATAGTCTGCAAATCGTCCGGAAACCGCACGTCACCGTCGTACGCCGCCCTGATGGATTTCAGCATCTCCTCGTGGCGACCCTCGGTGTGGGGGTAGAGATGGGTCAGGTACACCGTGTCGATGTCCGTGCCGGACCCCGCCAGCGCCTCGCCGAGTTGGGTCGGCGTCGGGTGGTTGTCCACGTCCACCTCGTCGGGGAACGAGCAGTCGTGGGCCAGCGCCTCGCACCCGTCGGCGAAGTTGGCGAGTCCCTCGAAGGCCTCGCTGTCGCCGCTGAAGGTGAACTCGTCGCCGAATCGGTAGGCCAAGCAGGGGAGCGAGTGGCGGGTCTCGTAGCCCTCGACCTCGAACCCGGCGATCTCGAACTCGTGGGCACCGACCTCTCGAATCTGTAGGTCCACGCGGCCTTTCAGGTAATCGTGGACGTCGAGGAGGTCGTCCATCAGCGACTTGGTGCCCGAGGGGCCGACGACTTCGAGGTGTTCCTCGCCCGCCAGCCACCGTGCCTTGAGCAGGGGCAGGACGTCGGCGACGTGGTCGAGATGGTGGTGGGTGAGCAGAACCGTCGAGACGTTCTCGTAGCCGATATTCGACTGCTGGAGCCGGTGGAGGACGCCGCTCCCGCAGTCCACGAGGACGCGTCGGTCTGCCTCCTCGTCTTCGACGACGAGGCCGGTCTGGTACCGCTCGCCGGTCGGCATCGCGCTTCCGGTGCCGAGAAACGTGACCTGCATGTTGGATTCGCGGGGCCGAACGGTGTTAATGGCTTGGATGCCGATTCCCGCGCATCTTCCGGCGTGGCCGGAGTTCCGGGGAGTGGACCTTCGACGAGACGGAATCGTGGTACGACGACGCCGGACGATTTATATCTGACTTCGTTTCGAGAAACGGACGCCGACACACGGTACTACGCTCTGCGCGACCGATTACACTTTCACTGGGTGGCAAAGAGATAAGTCCGAACTTCGCCCGAATTTTCGCCAGCAGTCGTCCGCGCCGCCCGTCGGGTCCGCGGCCGGGACCCGCCCACCCGCTAAACTCACCGACCGCCGAACGCGCTAGGCCCACGGAACCCCCCGACCCCGACGCGGACGCCGAACTCGCCCGTTTCACTTTCACTCCGGTGGCCAAACCGTCTTAAGTTCCCGCCCCTAACGGACCGCCAAGATGGGAGCGCGCGACCTGCTGGCGCGCGGAGAGTTCGACTTCGACGCCGAGTCGGTCGAGGTAGACGACGCCGCCGTCCTCGAATCGCTGGAACCCGAAGTCAGGGAGTGGTGGGTCGAGCAGTTCGGCGAGTACGTCCCGGAGAACGGCGGCCTGTTCACCCCGCCACAGAAGGAGGCCATCCCCCTCGTCCGTGAGGGGACCAACGCCCTCGTCGCGTCGCCGACGGGGAGCGGGAAGACGCTGGCGTCCTTCACCGCGATTCTGAACGAGTTGTTCCGCCGGGAGCGCGAGCAGGAGTCGGGACTGGACAACTCGGTCTACTGCCTCTACGTCTCGCCGCTCAAGTCGCTGGCCAACGACATCCACCGAAATCTGGAGGTGCCCCTGGAAGGCATCCGCGAGAAGGCCGAGGCCCGCGGCGGGGAGGTCGGCGAGGTCCGCCACGCCATCCGCCACGGCGACACCGACGACGCGGCCCGCCAGAAGATGCTGAAAGAGACCCCGCACATCCTCAACACGACGCCCGAGACGCTGGCAATCCTGCTCAATTCCCCGAAATTCAAGAAGAAACTGGAGACGGTCGAGTACGTCGTCGTGGACGAGATTCACAGTCTGGCCGACGGCAAGCGGGGCACCCACCTCGCGGTGAGTCTGGAGCGACTGGAGAACTTGGCCGAGACGTCGCCGACCCGAATCGGTTGTTCGGCCACCGTCGAACCCCTCGAAGACATCGCGGACTTCCTCGTGGGCCGGGAGTCTGCTGGCGACGAGTCGAGCGCCGGACCCGCCCGCGACCGCGAAATCGTGGACACGCGGTTCGTCCGAGAGTTCGATATCGAACTACAGTGCCCGACCGACGACCTCATCGACACGCCCAGAGACGTGGTGAACGAGCGGTTCTACGACCGACTTCACGACCTAATCGGCGACCACACCAACACGCTCGTCTTCACCAACACCCGGTCGGGCGCAGAGAGGGTTCTCCACAACCTCCGGGAGCGATACGACGCCTACCACGAGGAAAACTCCGGGTGTCACCACGGCAGTCTCTCGAAGGAGGCCCGCCAGTCCATCGAGCAGGACCTGAAGGAAGGCACTCTCGACGTGGTGACGACCTCGACCAGCCTCGAACTCGGCATCGACATGCCCCACATCGACCTCGTGGTGCAGGTCGGGTCGCCGAAGTCGGTGGCCTCCCTGCTCCAGCGCGTCGGGCGGGCGGGCCACCAACTCGGCCAGACCGTCGCGGGCCGGGTGATCGCGCTCGACCGCGACGAACTCGTGGAGTGCGCCGTGATGTTGAAGAAGGCCGAGGAAGGGTTCGTGGACCGCGTCTTCGTCCCCGAGGAGGCCTACGACGTGGCGGCCCAGCACGTCTACGGGATGGCCATCAACGCGGTCCGGCCCGAACAGGAGGTCCGGGACACGCTCCGGCGGGCCTACCCCTACCGCAACTTCTCGGACGACCAGTTCGAGACCCTCTTTCGGTATCTGACCTCCGACTACGAGGGGTTGGAGGACAAGAACGTCTACGCCAAAATCTGGCGCGACGAGAACGACCCGCCCGACGGCGAGTATCACTACCCCGAGTTCGACGTGGGCCGACCCCTCGTCGGGAAGCGCGGCAGATTGGCGCGAGTCATCTACATGACCAACATCGGGACGATTCCCGACTCGTTCACCTGCGACGTGTTCACTCGCGGCGACAACGAGTGGGTCGGCGACCTGGACGAGTCGTATCTCGACACGCTCGAAAAGGGCGACGTGTTCGTCCTCGGCGGCCAGCACTTCGAGTTCGAGTACCGCCGAGGGTCGAAGGTGTACGCCGACAGGACGAACGCTCGGCCCACGGTCCCCTCGTGGTTCTCCGAGCGCCTGCCCCTCTCCTACGACCTCGGCAGGTCCATCTTGGAGTTTCAGGGCGACCTGCTCGAAACGTTCCGGAAGCGGGGCAAGCCCGCGGCCAGGGTCTGGCTCCGTGAGTTACCGCTGGACGAGAACAGCGTCCGGGCGATCGCCCGGATGTTCGACGAGCAGATTCGATACGCCGGACCCGAGAGCGTCAGCACCGACTCCCGACTGGCGGTCGAGATCGAACTCGACCGCGACGAGTACGAGCGCCACTACTACGTCCACTCGAACTACGGCCGGAAGTTCAACGACGGTCTCTCGCGACTCGTGGCCTATCGATGCGCCAACGCCGCCAACACCAACGTCTCGGTCGCCGTCGCCGACCACGGATTCACGGTCTCGATGCCGCTGAATCGGAAGGTGGACGTGGCCGAGATTCTGCGCGACATCGACCCCGAGGAGGTTCGCCCGGACCTCCGGGCGGCGCTCGACGGCACCGAACTCCTCCAGCGGTACTTCCGCATCAACGCCACCCGGTCGCTTATGATCCTGAAGCGGTACAAGGGCTACGAGAAGTCGGCCAGCGAACAGCAGGTCTCCAGCGAGATGCTGTTGGGGTTCGCTCGGGACCTGGAGGACTTCGCGGTCATCGAGGAGACCTACCGGGAGATCATCGAGGACAAACTCGCGGTCTCGGCCATCGAGGACGTGCTGGGCGACGTGCAGGCCGGGGACGTGACGGTGGTCCAGAACCGCGTGGACACGCCGACGCCGAAGGCGTTCGGTCTCGCCACGCTGATGGCCAGCGACGTCGTGCTGGCCGAAGATGAGAGCGCGGTTCTCCAGGAGTTCCACGACCGCGTGATGGACGAAATCGGCGACGAGTACGAGAGCGCGGGCGGAGCGTCGGCGGCCCGATAGCGTGAACGACGACCCGGACCAGCGGGCGAGTCGAAGGGGTTCACGGACCAGTGTCCGGATATTTATAAGAGGCCGACGTGATGGGTACGTTCGATGGGAGACCCGAAGGACGTCGACGTTTCGAACCTCTCGCCGCTCGCGTGGCGCTTGCTACGGGTCGCCGCGGGCTACGAACAGCGGGCTATCGAACGCGAAGTCGACGAGTTGGTGCAGGCACACGTCTCGATGCTCGAAAGCGGTACGCGGGCGCTTTCGCTGTCTCGGCGACGATTGCTCTTCGAACTCTACGCCGCGGAACTCGACGACGAGCAGGTTCGGGCAATCGCCGAACACTTTTAGCTCCGTCCGATTCCCCTGTTCACTAATCGTAAGATATTAATCGGTACATACCATCGCGTGAACGTGTATCAATGATACAGGGGTTGTCGTCGGCACGTAGACGTGTCGTGATGTTCGCTCTCGCACTACTGGGGACCGCCGTCATCGCTGGCGCTCCGACTCCGAACGGCCTCTCGGTGCGAGGGCAGTTCGCGCTCGCCACCATGTTCTTCGCGGGCGTGCTCTGGGTAACTGGGACGTTCCCGCTCGCAGTGACCGCACTTTCGATACCCATCTTGCTAACCACCTTCGGGGTGTATGCCGATCTCGACGAGGCGCTCGTCGGCTTCGCCGACCACCTCATTTTCCTGTTCATCGCCGGATTCATGCTGGCGAACGCGCTCCAGAAGTACGACATCGACCGCCGAATCGCACTGTGGATGATGTCGACGATGGGGACCTCGCCCCGGCGACTCGTACTCTCGGTCATGCTGGCGACGGCGTTCCTCTCGATGTGGGTGTCGAACACGGCGACGACGGCCATGATGACGCCCATCGCGCTGGGCGTACTCACGCAGGTCATCGGCCGCGACGGCGTCGAAGCGGCCTCCGCAACTGCGGACGAGGTGAACTCGGACGTGGCGGCGGACGGCGGTGCGGCATCGACCGCCGAGTTCGCTGGCGATGGTGAGTTCAGCAACATCCAAGTGTCGATGCTTCTCGGCACCGCATACGCCGCGAGCGTCGGCGGCGTCGGCACGCTCATCGGGACGCCACCGAACGCGGTGCTGGCGTCGCAACTCAACCAGATGTTGGGGTACGAGATCGGGTTCGCCCAGTGGTTGCTCATCGGCCTCCCGGTCGTCGTCGTCACGCTCCCTATCGTCTGGTACATGCTCACGTACGTCCTCTACCCACCGCAGGTCGAGGACGTGAGTGACGCCCGCGAGGAGGCCAGCAGGTACCTCGCGGAGGAGGGGTCGCTCGACCCGCGGGGCAAGCGCGTCGCGGCCATCTTCACCGGCACCGCGCTGCTCTGGGTCCTCGGCGGCCTCGGAGACTTCGTCGCTCCCCTCCTCCCCGACGCGTGGGCGGTGACGCTGTTCGGCGGTGAGGGGACGAGCGTCTTCGGCGTCGACGGTCATCAGGGACTGTTCTACTACGTCGTGGTCGGACTGATGTCCATTCCGGCGCTCGTGCTCGCCGACACGATGGAGTGGGACGAACTCGCCGACATCGACTGGGGGACCATCCTCCTGTTCGGTGGTGGTATCGCGCTCGCCGACGCGCTCGCCGCGACGGGTGCGACCAAGTGGATCGCCGACACTATCTTCAAGTCGCTAACGGGCGCGCCAATCCTGCTGGTGGTCGCAGTCGTCGTCCTCCTCGTCATCTTCCTGACGGAGATGACCTCGAACACGGCCACCGCGACCATCATCATCCCCATCCTCATCAGCATCGGTGGAGTCTTCGCGGCCACGCTCGGCCTCACCGACGTCGCCGCCGCCGTCTTCCTCTCGGTGTCGGGCGCTATCGCAGCGAGTTTCGCGTTCGCGCTCCCGGTCGCAACGCCGCCGAACGCCATCGTCTTCGGGAGCGGATACCTCAAGCAGAGCCAGATGATGCGCGCGGGAGTCGTGCTGAACCTCCTGATGACGGTCGTCCTCACTGGGTTCATCTGGTTGCTCTTCCAATTCGTCTGGCCCTACGTCCTCTGGTAGTCGAGCACCGCCGCAATCGCCGCCCTACTCCTCCTCGGCCGCGTCCCAGTCGTCGCCGATTCGGTCGTAGCCCATCATCTCGGGACCAGCGTGCTGGGTGAAGACGACCTTCGCGTTCGGTTCGGGTACGCCCCATCGCTCGTTCGCGGCGTCCATCACCGCGAGTGCGAACTCTCGTCGTTTTTCGACTGGACGGCCCTCCCGTACGTCGGCGTTCAAAAGCAGTATCGGACCCGACTCGGCGCGTCCGAGATGGAGGTCGGCATCGCTCCGGTCCCGAAGCGTGACGGCGACGTGTTCCGCTGTCGTCTCCATAATGTCTGTGTAGAGTCGAGTCACCTCGTCCGCGAACGCGTCTTTCTCGTCGGCGCTCGCGTCGTACGTCACGTCGAACTGTAGAAGCGGCACGCGTATCGATTCGGACCGGGGAACCGTTAGTGGTGCGGACTGGTCTGTTCGTCGGGCACTCACTCCGCCACCAGCAACGTGTCGAGCGCGTCCGGCACCACCAGCACGTCGCTCCCCGGTTCGACGGCGTCTTCAACCGACTCACGGGCGTGCATCAGACAGTCCTCGACCACCTCGGGACGTTCGCTGTCGGTGACGAACACGTCGTACTCCCGGAGGACTCGCGCCGCGACGAAGGCGCGCTGTGCGCCGGGTTCGTAGCCCCGTCGCATCTCCTCGTAGAGCGCGTCGGCGCTCTCGGCCCGGTTCAGCCGATCGTAGAACCGCCGCTCGCCCGTGCCCTCGCCCGCGCCCTCCTGCAAGCGCGCGGGGAGGACCAGTCTCCCGCGAGAGCGCAGGGGGTCGTAATCGCCGAGCGCGACGTAGGTCGCGGCCCGCGTCGCCTGATAGAGGTTTGCGTCCTTCGGCGCGCCGACGCCTGCGACGACGGCATCGTACGTATCGCTCAGAGAAATAGAAATAGTTCTTTTACACAACTCTGAAAGGCCTCGAACCACGTCGCGATGATCGCCCGCGCTAGCGCCGAGGATGCCCGACGGACCGTGCGTGACGTTCAGACAGAAGTCCACCCCTATCAGGTCGCCCGCCTCGTCCAGCGTCTCCCGGAAGGGGTTCCCCTCTACCCTGCCGAGGCGGACCCCGTCCCGCGCGAGCATCGCCGGGCCGTGGGTGTAGCGAATCAGCGACTCCCCGCCAGCGCCGATGGCAACCGTCTTCGCGCCGCCGGAGAACCCCGCGTACTGGTGAGGTTCGACCATCCCGGTCGAGACCACGGCGTCGGCGTCGGCCACGGTGGGACCGAGTTCGACCGGGACGGATTCGCCGCCCGGCCCCTCGACTTCGCCGACGACTTCGGTCGCCTCGGCGTCGTGGTTCTCCGCGAGGTCTGCGTACTCCCCGAGCGCCGTCCGCAACTCGTCGTCGGTCATCGGGCGATGCAGGCCGAGTCCCACCACGATGCTCACCTGTTCGCGGTCGATTCCGGCCGCCCGGAGGTCCGAGAACAGCGCCTCGACCAGCACGTTGTCGGGGGTCGCGCGAGTCACGTCGGTCACGACGACTGCTACCTCGTCGTTCGCGCCGACGCGCTCGCGGAGCGGCGGCCCGTGCGGGTCGGCCATCGCTCGCTCGGCGGCCTCGCGGGGGTCCGCGGGGTCGCCGTCGGGTGGTTCTGCCACGGTGACGTTGCAGTCTGGCAGCGAGAGGTCGATGGTGGTGTCGCCGTAGGGGAGTTCCATACCGACGTGCTACGACCGGCAGGAACGTAAATCGTCGTTCTGCGACGGAACCGGCCGTCCTGTCGCCGGCGTTCGGGACTACTCCGTCACGTCTCTGGGACTCCGAGCGCCCGGGCATGCGCCCGGTCGCCGTCTGCTGTCGCCGCCGAGCGGATGCTCTCTTCGCGGACGACCCCGCCGGTCCGAATCACCGTCTCGGCCAGCGTCTCGTCCTGTCCCTCGGTTCCGAACACGTCGTAGGCGTGCTTCCCGACGACCTGCTCGCGTACCCCGTCAACGTCTCGACGGCGTGATTCCACCGGACGATGTGTCCGTCCTCGTCGACGAGAAACGCGGGTTCGGGGAGATGTTCGATCAGATTTTCGAAGGCGTGACGCCAGAAATCACCCGCGTCGGTGTCGGTACTCGGTCCAATCTTTCGGTGAGACTCGTTGATAGACATCCGTAACGCCCCCTGTCAACTCAGCGTTCCGAGGGAGGGTATAAACCTGATGCGATGACGGAGAGGGCTCGGTCGAATCAGACGTCCACGGCGAACTCCTCGCGGCCCGCCGACTCCTCGGCGAAGGCTGCCAGCAGGTCGGCCGCGGCGTCCAAGTCGTCGGTGTCGATGACCTCGACCGGGGTGTGCATGTAGCGGTTCGGCAGGCCGACGTTCAGCGACGGAATGCCGCCCTGCGAGGTGTAGAAGGCGTCCGCGTCGGTGCCGGTCGCGCGGCCCGACGCCTGCAACTGGACCGGCAGGTCGTGACTGTCGGCGGCCTCGCGAACTGCTCGGACGACTTCCGGGTGGTTCGAAGAGCCGCGGGCGACGACCGGGCCGTCGCCGAGTTCGACCTCGCCGTGTTCGTGACTCTGGTCGCTCAAGTCGGGCGAATCGACCGCGTGGGTCACGTCCACCGCGAGCGCGGCGTTCACCGGGAGGTCGAACCCGACCATCTTCGCGCCCTGCTTGCCGAGTTCCTCTTGGACCGTGCTGACCGCGTACACCGTCGCGTCCACGTCGGACTCGGCGGCGCGCCGGGCCGCCTCCGCGGCGACCCAGATGCCCACGCGGTTGTCCATCCCGCGGGCGGCCATCCGGGTCCCCTCCAGTTCACGGACCGGCGTGTCGAAGGTGATGGGGTCGCCGACGTCCACGAGTTCGCGGGCCTCTGCCTCGGTCTCGACGCCGATGTCGACGTGCTGCTCGGTCACGTCCTCGATTTCGTCGTCCTCGGTGTCCCGGAGGTGGATTGCGGTCTGGCCGACGACGCCCCGAACGGGACCGTCGTCGGTGTGAATCTCGACGTGCTGACCCTTCGTCACGGTTCGGTCGGTGCCGCCGACCCGCGAGAGGTGGACGAACCCGTCGTCGTCCACGCTGTTGACCATCATGCCGATTTCGTCGGCGTGGCCGGTGAACGCGACGGCGGGGTCGCCGGCCTCGACTACGGCCACGGCGTTGCCGTACTCGTCGGTTCGTACCTCGTCGGCGAACTCCGAGACGTACTCGACCCAGTGGCGTTGTACGTCGGCCTCGAATCCCGACGGACTCGGAGTGGTTAACAGACTGTCGAGGAAGTCGCTGTGCGCTTCGTCCATACTGGAAATAACCCATCGCGTGGTAATGAAACTTCTACTTCAGTTCGGTACTCGTCGGCTCCCCGACTCTCGAACCCCGGGTTCTCGACTGCCCCAATCGCTAAGTTCGCGCCCCGCGAAGTTCCCGAACATGGGAATCCTCGAAATCCACTTTCACGACTCGGAGTTCAGTTGGTCGATGAACTCCGGGACCGACGACGAGCGGTCGTTCTCGCTCCGTTCCGGAAGCAGGTCCGGGGCGGCCACGGACGGCGGACAGACCGACCGACCTTCGATCGTGCCGAAACTCCGGTCGCTCGCAGTGCTCGCACTGGTCGTCGGCGCAGGTATCGCGTACAACCGACTCCAGGACCGGCAGGCGCGCGAGCAGGCCGAAGCCGAGGAGTCGCGGGGTCGCCTGTCGCGTCTCCGGTCCCGGTAGAGCGAACCTCGATTCGACCCTTCCACCGCCGTCGGTTTCGGTCGTTTCGCGGCCCGTGTGACCGTAATACTCCTCCGTCGTGTCGTCAAAAATATGGAATGTAGTAAATACCAGAAAGTTGTGTTGTTTCGCATGTCGGGGGACTTTTCGAGAAGAGCGTTTCTCAGAGGAGGACTCGGAACCGCAGGATTCGCGGCGTTCGCCACTGGGTCGGCGTCGGCGGTCCGCAAACAATCGAACACGCTCCGCGTCGAGTCCGACGGCGGTGGACACGCGGCCTACGAGTTCACCGTCAGCGGGTCGGTTCGTCAGGAGGATTCCGGCGACGTGGTTCGTGGTAATCGTGCCTACGGACACGTCGGGCCGAAGCGGGGGTCGGACACGTTCAGTTACTCGGGCCAGTTGACCGGGTTCGTCCTCGCCGGACCCGCGACTACGTACCGGAACGGGAGTCGATTGAACGCGGGCGGCGTTCCCCATCCGTCGGGGTCGGTTGCCGGGAGCGACTTCCCGTCGGTACAGGGCACGAACACGATTCGCATCGAAAGCGAGGGCGGTGGAATCGCCGTCTACGAGTTCGGCGTGACAGGTTCGCTGAGTCAGGTAGATAGCGGCGACCAAGTGCGAGGGAACCGTGGATACGGTCACGTCGGACCGAAACGGGGGACCGACGAGTTCCGATACACGGGAAACGTGTCTGCTTTCAGTCTCGCCGGACCAGCCACGGTACTCCACAACGGAAGCGAAGTGAGACCCAGTGGACAACCGGGTAGCGGTGGCGGAAATCAGGGCGGCGGAAACCAAGGCGGAGGCGGTCAGAACGGGGGCACTCGTCCGGACCACGAACTCTGTATCCACGCACCTAACGACCGACTGTACCCATACCAGTTCGCGGTCGGCGGGAGCATCGACAAACTCGACGCGTCGAAAATGGCGAGTATCGACTCGAACGTGGTGACTAGCGACGCCGAGGACGACGTCGACGACTGTAGCGTCAACGGCTTCACGAGGGGCGCGTGGGACTGCTACGCTTTCACGGGTGACCTCCGCGCGTTCTCGGTTCCAGAACAGTGGATGGGGAAGTACGAAATCAGGTTCGACGGGAGTCCGGTCGGCGCGCGTCAACTCTTCACGAGTAAAGACCCCTCGGAGGTGTCGTGCGGCGGTGGAGGGAGACCGGATTGCGACCCGATTCGGAACGACGTCATGCTGGTTCTGGACCGATCGAATTCGATGACGGATCAGGCGGGGAAGTTCAACCAAGCTAAGACGGGAGCGATAAATCTCATCGACCTGTTAGCCCGAAACGACCGAGTTGGACTCGTTTCCTTCGCAACTGGCGTGAGATTGGACTCGTCACTCACCGGGAACTTCGGTCGAGTTCAGTCTCTCGTTCGTGGTCTCGACGCTAGTGGAGATACGAACTTAGGAGGTGGTGTCGCTCGCGCTCGAACCGAACTCACGAGCAACGGACGGCAGAATGCCAACAAAATCATGGTCGTACTGGCGGACGGGGAACACAACACCGGGTCTCACGGCCCAATACCGGCGGCAAACGATGCGAAGTCGGCTAACGTTCGGGTGATGACTATCGGCATCCCTCGGCTGAGAGACCGGTCTCAGTTGCAGCGAATGGCCTCTAGCCCCCGGGGAAGCAACTTTGTCAAAGCCGATAGCGTGAAGGAAATAAACGACGCGTTCGACACCATCGCCCAAGAAATCTGCCAGTGAATCTACACGATCCGAACGAGCTCTTCACTCGGTCGTCCGACTCGTCTCGTTCCCTCCACGGACAGTCCACGAAGTCGGTTTCGTCGGTCGTCTCTGTTCCATCGCCAGGGTCGGTCGTCGCAGTCGCCTCCGCCGCCGCAGTCGCGGCAACCGCGGTCGTGGTCGCGTTTTCGGTCGTCACGGTCACACTTCCGACTGTCTCGCTCTGGACCACGGTACACTCGCCGAAGTTCCGAGACTCCGACCCCTGTCGAATCGTCCCGGTCGCGCCGGTCCGGAGGTGACGACCATCGCCTGTCCGCCGTAACCGCGGGCGTCGTCTCCAGCCGAGCGTAATTAAATACCTCTCCGTTAGGATGGATATCACTGTAATTGACTCCTATCGGCTTCGACCCGTGCCTCCTCCTCCACAGTGACCGCTACAACGGGGAAACCCGTCTACGAGCCTGCTAACCGTTCAAGCTGGTCTCTATCCCTCGGGCGAATCGCCCTTTTTGAACACGTATACGTCCTTCTCCCTTCCCTCTACAGTGTCAAACGATCTTTCGAGCGATGCTCTCGTTTTGCCAGTTTCGTCGTCGAGCTGTTCGGGTTGGAATTCGACGACGATCGCCCTACAGTTCCGACGAATTACCTCTATCTCGTTTGCCAGAAGGTCGCGTTCCGATCCTTCGACATCACAAATCAAACAGAACTCGTCCAAACCATCTGTCAGGCACTGGAGCGAAACACCCTCCGTAGTGATTCCGCCCCCTCTTACCGAGGTCTGTGACGAAACGGGTGTCCGTCCGAGCGATAACCGGACATCGTTACTATCAGACGAATAGGCAGCAGGAACCAACTCGAAGCCACAATCGTTCTTCTCCGAAACGCTCTCTAAAACAGGGTGGAGATCGGGATTCGGTTCTACCACTACGTGCTTCGGAGGATCGATGTAGGTGTTCGTGTACGCAGCGACGAATCCTATTCCACCCCCAACTCTACAATCGGAGCGTCGTTTGGGAAGTACTTCTTCACGAGTTCTCGCTCTTCAGCCTCGTACACGTCTGCTACAAGCGCGGTAAGAATATAGAGTGGCAGATCGGATGGAACCTCGATACCTCGCGAGTGTACCGGTGTCCGGGACCATCGATGCAAAAGTGTCCGTGTCGTAAACACACCACCGTCCACGACCCTCGATACACCCCCTTTGGCGCACTGGTTTCTTAAGGCTGAAAGCATCACCCACACGTGCTTCACCTCGGTTTCCTGCAGTAATACTGATCTGGAGACTAGATCTATTCGGCGTGAAACACCGTGTTCTTTTTGTGGAAGACGAGCCAGGACTCTCGACAACGGCGAGGAGTCCCCGGCGACGACGAGCAGCAGTGCGAGATCGAGCGTAGAGGCTAACCCGTGCATCAGTCTGTTCCCGCAAGACCCCACCCGTGCTCGCGGAGGTACGTTTCGAGGTCCGTGAACTCCACGTCGTGGTTCGCCCGAAGCGCGTCGAGGTCGGCGTCGTACCCCTCCTCGTCGAACCACTCGAACATGTCGGCGTACTCCTCGCCCATCTGCTCGCGGATGTCCTCTACCGGAACGTGGACGGGGTCGACGTCTCGGCCCATCACCGAAGAGAAGGTTTCGGCTGCGCTTTCGAGGGTGTGTTCGTCGCTCGCCAGTTCGAAGGCCTCGCCGACGTATCGGTCGGGGTCGGCGAACGCTTCGGCGACGACCCCGCCGATATTGTCCACGTCCACCATCTGGAGCGAGACGCCCTCGGCGAGTCCGGTCGCCAGCGTCCCCTCTTCGATGTCCTCGCGCATTCCCTCGAAATTCTGCATGAAGAAGACTGGTCGGACGACCGTCGCGGGCAGGTCGAGTTCGCGGACACGCTCCTCGATCTCCCACTTCGACTCGAAGTGCGAGATGCCCGTGTCACGGTCCGCGCCGCCGACCGAACTGAAGACGAAGTGGTCGACGTCCTCCTCTGCGGCGACTTCGGCGAGGTTGGTCCCCTGCTCGACCTCTCCCTCGTAGCCAGCCTCCCAGAAGTTCGTCACCCCGTACACCGCGTCTGCTTCCTCCACGATGGGTCTCAGGACGTTCTTCTCGGCGAGGTCTCCCTCCACGACTTCGGCCCCGCGCTCGGCGAGTTTGCGTGCCTCGGTGCCGTTCGGATGGCGAGTCAGCGCGTGGACCTCGAACTCGCCGTGGTCGCCCGACAGCAGGTGGTCGGTGACTGCTCCCCCTTGATTTCCGGTCGCGCCGGTCACGAGCACAGTCGGTGGCATGACGGACCAGAGACGACGAGCACGAGCATAAACTGGTCGGTCAGTGAGGGCGACCCACACACTTTTCGCCCGGTGCGTCGAACTCCGTACGCCATGCCCGAGAGTACCTACTCCGTGTACCTCGTTCAGCGACACGGCGAACAAGGTGGCAAGCGAGAGGTCACGTCACCCGTCAGCGGCCACAGTCTGGAGTTCTACGACACCGGAGTCTGGCTGGACCGCAAGATGGGCCGGAACTTCTTCCCGTACGAGCAGATTCGGACGATTCGGGAACATCCCGAAGACGAGCAGTCCGAAAGCGAGAACCGGGACCGGACTTCTCGCCAGAGCGAAGGCGAACGACCGGGTCAGCGATCCGGGGAAGGCGACCCCGGCGCCGAAGAGGAGATGCTGGAGGAGTGACCCGGTGGGCCGACCTGCGAGCGGTCAGGGCGTCAATCCGACGACTTCCCGGTCCAGGACGTTGGCGTAGCCCGAGAACGAGAACTTGAGTCTCGGCACGCCGGGGAAGGTCAGCGTCTGGACCGCGAGCATCGGTCGGTCGCCGTCGGCACCGAGTCGCCGGAGGGCCGCCTCCACCGCGTCGTAGAGTTTCGCGGTCTCCTCGACTTCGAGGTCCGAGCAGACTCCGGCGACCCGGGTCGGGAGTTCCGCGACGACCTCGCCGTCCTCGACCACGGCCCAACCGCCGCCCATCTCGTTGACGTGAGAGACCGCGGTCCGCACGTCCGCGTCGTTCGCGCCGACCGCGAGGACGCCCGTGGTCTCCCAAACGATGCTGGTAGCGACCGCGCCAGAGTCGAGTCCGAGGCCCGTCACGAAGCCAGTGAACCCCGTCCCGTCCCCTTTCGGATGTCTGTCGAGCAGGGTCGCTTTGAGGATTCCTGCTTCCGGGTCGGCGACGAGTTCGCCGCCCTCGACCGGCGGAGAGACGGTCGTCTCGCCCGAAATCAGGCCCTGCTGGTGTTCGACCGCTCTGACCGCCCCGTCCTCGGTGACGTCGGCGGGCACCCGGAACTCGGCGGGGTCGGTCGAGACGTCCACCGAGTCGTAGAAGTGGTCGGGGTACTCGTGAGTCCGCGGGGCGACCTTCGACTCGCCCTTGTTGTAGACGACTTCGCCGCCGCTGACGACCGTCGTGACGTTCACCTCGTCGAGGTCGTCGATGAGCACGACGTCGGCGACGCTCCCGGGCGAGAGCGACCCGACGCCCTCGTCGTCGAGACCGAAGTGGCGGGCGGGGTTGAGCGTCGCCATCCGAATCGCGTCGGCGGGTTCGACGCCCTCCTCGATGGCGCGCCGGACAACCGCGTCCATGTCGCCCTCGTCGATGAGTTCGCGGGGCCACATCCCGTCGGTCGAGAGCGAGAGTTCCGCAGTCGGCACCTCGGGGTAGGCCGCGCCGATCGCCTCGACGTCGTCCCGAATCGACCCGTAGCGCCCGATGGCGTGGACGCCGTTCTCGACGCGCTCGACGATATCCTCGCCCGAGATGGCCTCGTGGTCGTCGTCGATGACGGTGGCGAAGGCCGCGAGCTTTTCGCCCGAGCATCCCGCGGCGTGGCCCGAGACCGTCTTGCCTTCTTCGCGGGCGCGTTCGTACAGCAGTTCCGCGGGCGTGTCGCGACCGACCGCGTGAATCCAGTCGGTCTCGCCCACGCCGACCACGCGGTCGTCGCCGAGCAGGTCGGCGAGGGCTCGGGCCTCCTCGTCGTTCGCTCGGCGGGGTTCGAAGGTGTCGAGCAGGGGTTGAGGCGGGACGACGGCCCGCACGCGGACCGGCAGGTAGGAGGTCGCCGCGAGGAACTGTTCGACACCCTCCGCACCGAAGGCCGGGCCGTAGCCCGTGACCTCCGAGACGACCGTGGTGGTTCCCCCTTCGATAGCGTAGTGGTAGGCGTTCTCGAACGTCTGGTGGAGGTCGAGGTGAGTGTGGGCGTCCACGAACCCCGGCGCGACGACCCGATTACCGGCGGTGATGACCTGCGTGTCGTCGCCGACGACGGGGCTGGCGTCCTCGGGGAGCGCGGCGACTCGGTCGTCCACCACCACCACGTCGCGCGACTGGAACTCGCCGATCTCCGGCAGGCAGACCCGACCGCCCGTTATCACGAGGTCGGCGGAATCGTCGCCGAGCGCGACCGACTGGAGGTCGTTCACTCTGCCACCTCCCAGACCACGACGCCGCCCTGCTCGCGGGCGTCTACCTCGCCGCGCTCGTCCAGCACGTCGAGGTGACCGACCGCCTCGCTCATCCCCGAGAAGTACTCCGTCGCGGGCAGGTCGGAGAACAGTTCGTCCATCACCTCGACCGCGGTGGTCGGGCCGCCCGCGACGATTTCTCTGACGTTCTCGGTGCGGTCCTCGTGGGACGCCAGAATCTCGCCGATGCGCTGGCTCGGGGTCTCGATTTCCTCGCGGTGGCCCGGTAGAAACCGGTCGAAGTCGCGCTCGCGGAGGTCGGTCAGCGAGCGATTGAACGCCGGGAGGACTCGCGGGCGCTCGCCGTCCTCGTCGATCGGGGGTTGCAGGAGGGGATTCGGCGTGATTCCGTTCAGCACGTGGTCGCCGACCAAGGCGCACTTCTCGCCGTCGTCGGTCTCGTAGGTGAAGACGGTCTCGCCGGGGGCGTGGCCCTGGACGGCCTCGGCCGTGACGCCGGTTCCGGCGACCTCGATGGTCTCGCCGTCTTCGAGTCGTCGGTCGGTCTCGACGCCGGGCGCGACCCCGAGGAACGACTCGGGGAGCTCGGTGACGGTCTCGGCGGTCGAGCCGGCCATCCCGTGGCGCTCGAAGAACGGCACGAAGTACGACTGCTCGTAGTCGAGTCGCGCCTCGAAGTCGGCGATGATCTCGGCGGTCGTGGGACTGGCGACGACTCGTGCGCCCGCCTCTCGGAGGCGACTCGCCAGTCCGAAGTGGTCGGGATGGGGATGGGTCACCAGCACCTGTTCGATGTCGGTCGGTCCCAACTCGCGGGCTTCGAGGCTGTCGAGCAGGGCCGCCCACGCCTCTTCGCTTCCCGGTCCGGGATCGACCAGCGTCCGCCCGACGAGGTAGGCGTTGACGGGGCCGATCTGGAACGGCGTCGGTATCGAAAGCCGCGTGAACATACGCCCACTGTGGCCGCCTGCCGATAAACCGTTTGTGACACGGGTCGCCGGTCGCCCGGCGTCGAGACGCGAGCGTTGCATCGGTCGCTGGCACGTCGCTTACGCCGGTCGGTCGTCGCTCTGTGGCGTCGGCGGCGGTTTCGAGAATCTTCACGGACCACGGGACGCGGCCGGGCCTGCGCGAGCGTAGGGAGTCCAGGCCCGGCCGGGGAGGTACGGCGGCGCGGTGGCGGTCGCGGTGCTGTACCTGCCGCTCGAACCGACGGAGGGCTGATTCCTCCCCCGGATACCACATCGAGCGATATCAGTGGGAAACAAATAAAATTCTTAAAAATAACTAAGTATGTGTTTAGGTATTGTAGAGTTATCTACACGACACTCCGCTCTTCATCGACGACGCCCGGCAGACGCCAGCACGAGACCTCGCCGCGGTTCCGACGAGGGTAAAAGCTATATCTGTCCTCGTCATAGGAACAGAATGGTGTGCGTGACATGAACAAACACTTCGAAGACGCGTGGTACTACGTCCGGCGTGCGGGCAAGCACCTCGCTCGCGGCGTGCGCGAGGAACTCGACCCGGTAGAGCGCCGCCTCCGGAAGGCCACTGGCCGCGAACGAGAGGAGACGAACCGCGCCGAGCGATGGCGCGAAGAACTGAAAAAGACCGAAGACGAGGCCGCCGAGCGAGCCCGACGAGCCGTGCGCAAGGCACGCAGGCGAGTCTGAGAGGACTCGCGTGAAGCCCCGGACGGCAGTCGGTTTTCCGACCGTAAAGTAAGCCTTAAGTCGCGGAAGAGGAAAGCATGGAGTGCACGGGTCGGTAGTCTAGTCCGGTTATGACAGCTCCTTCACACGGAGCAGGTCGGCGGTTCGAATCCGCCCCGACCCATGTTTTCCCGCGAATCACACTGCGAGCAGTTCCATCTACTCGCAACACTGTGAACGGGAAAATCGTTCGCTCCGACCCACTTCTGACGGCGTGACGTGAGATAACGGTTCTAGGATAGTGACACTGCGTGGCCAGTCACTCCGAGGTGGTGTCCTCGTCGGTCGTAGTCTCGGTCTCCGTTTCTGTGGTGGTCTCGGTCGTGGTCTCTGTTTCGGTGGTGGTCTCCGTCTCGGTCTCGGTCGGTGTCTCGCTCTCGGTAGTTGTGGTTTCGGTCGTCGTCGTTTCGGTCTCTGTCTCCGTTTCAGTCGTCGTTTCGGTGGTCGTCGTAGGCGTGGATTCCTCGCACGACCCACCGTCGTGGAGTTGGACCTCGAAATTTCCGCAAAAGTTGTTCGCGCCGGTCGCACTGAAGCGATAGGCGTCACCGACGGTCGGATTGGAGGAGCCAGCGGGAACGAGGAGATAGAACGTGTCGCCTTCGCACGTCCGACACGTGAACGAATCACCGTCGTTACACAGGCTCGAACCGTAGTATCGGAAGGTCTCGACGATACCTTCGTTTCCGGCTATCTCCGCTTCGCTTCCTTTTGTTATCCACCCTGTAGTTTCCGAATTGGAACGATTGGCGTCGGACCGGCGCGAATCGAGTACGGAAATCCCGCCGAGTATCGCACTACTGGCTTCGAGCACTCGGCGACGTGATACGTCCTCCGTCATTCCTGTTCCCCTTCTCTCAATATGTGTGGACTGTGTTAACTATTATCTAGCTAAATCTGGTAGTTCGTTCTGCTCCCGAGGTTCCGACCTCGCTTGGCCGTGTCGGAGTGACTCGAAGACGCACCGTAGCGACCGTTCGAGCCACTGAAAACTACGACCCACCGTACCGCGACCTACCGACCGAAAAACTTCGCCCCGACGTTCTTCAGGTCCTGAATCGCGGGCATCGGGTCGTCGGCGCGCAGGTAGTCGAACCGAGGATGTCGGAGTATCGACCCCGCCACGTCGCCCACCGACTCCGTGAACGACGGCCGCTCCACGAGCGGGTAGTCCTCGAACAGGATGCTGTGGAGGTGGAGCAGTTCCCCCCGAAGGAGGTGGCCCGCAATCCCCACGTCGTAGTCGGGGTCGCGCTCGGGCGGCGTCCCTCCGGCCAGCGACCAGTAGTAGTACGGGAAATCGACGCCCGCACACACCGTGAACGGGAGCGAGGTCCAGAAGCGCGGGTTGACCTCCATGAGTTCGAAGTCGCCGGTCCGAGGGTTCCGGAGGAACTCGACCATCGCCAGTCCGTGCCAGTCGAGTTCGTCGAGCAGTCGCCGCCCCGCGGCGTCCAACGCCGGAATATCGACCGATTCCCGGAACGCGCTCGGGCCGCCCGAGTACTTGTATCCCCGCCGCTGGCGGTGTTGAAACGTCGCTACTGGCTCGCCGTGGTCGTAGAGCGCGAAGAAGGCGTACTCGTCGGAGTCGGGGACGTACTCCTGCACGAGGGGGACGTGGTTCATCTCGGCGACCACCGCGTCCCGGTCGGGTTCGGTGCCCGGCGCGACGAACCGCGTCGAACTGTGCTGGGCGTGGCTCTCGCCGTCCGCACCGTCGAGGTACTCCGTCGCCCGAACCGTGTACCGCGGCTTGACGATGACCTCGCGGTCCCAGTCGTCCCACTCGTCGAGCGTTGCAGTCTCGGGCGTGGCCACCTCGGCGTCCGTCGCGGCCTCGAAGAGTCGCACCCGGTCCTGGACCGACCGAAGCCTATCGAGGTCGGGCCACGGCGTACTCACGTACTCGCCGAACGCCTCCCGATGTTTCGCCAGCACGTACACGTCCTCCTCCCGGACCGGGACGACGGTCCGAACGTTCGGGAGTGAGGCCAGCGAGAGCAGCGTCTCGGCGTAGGCCGCCAGGTCCTCGTTGGGGTCGGGAGTCGTGACCGAGTCCTCGCAGTAGTTCGACCGGAGGCCCGGTACCGCCTCCTGCTCTGAGACCGCAATCGTCGGGATGGCGCGCCGACCGAACGACCGGAGGCAGGCGGCGCTACTCGCGGCGTCGATTACCGGTACGACTACGGCGTCGGCGACTGGCGTCTCGGCCGTCATGCGAGGCGGACCCCTCCCTGCGAGTCGTTCGGACTGCCGACGAACTTGCTCGCCATCACTGTTACAGACGGGACAACGTCGTGCCGTATGAACCACTCGGCCCAGCGTGGCAAAGCAGAGCAGGGCAAGACAGCGAACGGGGTAATCGTACGAAACCGATCCGCGGTGGAGCGACACACGCGACCTTCGACCAACGGGAGTTCAAATAATCGATAGAATTAATAACTCGTACTTACGCCAGTCGGATATGAACCTCGCCCTCCGACTACTGGTCGCCTGCTTCGTGATTTCCGCACCGACGGTCCTCTTTCTCGGACTGATGCGGGGACTGGAGAGGACGCGCGACGACGCGCTCCTGATGGCGTTCGCCGAACGCGACGACGCGCCACGAGACGTGTCCAGCGCGGCCGCCGAAGCCCTCGACAAGGGACCGATTCGGGCCGACGGACGCGGGTCGAACGCGGCGGACGACCCCGCGCCCGTGGCCGACTCGTTCGTCTGTTCGACCTGCGGCGAGTCGAACATGACCGGCGCGAAGTACTGTCAGGAGTGTCTCGGGGAACTGAACCGGTAGTTTTGCGCCGGTAGATTTGGGATACTTCGCCTCAGTCTGCCGTCGTTCCGGTCGCTCGCGCCCGATACGTTTTCGCGTACTCGACGAAGTTCTGGAGGATTTCGAGTCCGGTCTCGCCGCTCTTTTCGGGGTGGAACTGGGTCCCCATCACGTTGCCCGCCTCGTTGGCGGCGACGGCCGCGAACTCGAATCCGTAGTCACACGAGGCGACCGCGTGGTCGTCGGCCTCGGCGCAGTACGAGTGGACGAAGTAGGCGTAGTCTCCGTCTTCGATACCTTCGGTCAACGGGTGGTCGCGCTCGACTCGGAGTTCGTTCCACCCCATGTGGGGAACCTTGACCTCGTTCCGGGGCAGTCGCTCGACGCGGCCGGGAATCAGGTCCAAGCCGTCTACAGTCTCGCCGTCCGGCGCTCCCTCCTCGCTCTCGGTAAAGAGGAGTTGGAGACCGACGCAGATGCCGAGAATCGGGGTGTCGTCGGCGATCTCCCGGAGCACGTCGTGGAACGGGGCGGAGTTGCGCATGCACTCCTCGAACGCGCCCACGCCGGGGAGGACGACGGCCTCGGCGTCGGCGATTGCCTCGGGGTCGTCGGTGACTTCCACGTCGGCGTCGGCCCGCTCGAGCCCCCGCCGGAGGCTCCGGAGGTTGCCAACGCCGTAATCGACGATGGTGACGTTCACAGCGGAACGTGAGGATGAGAGGTATTGGGCCTTTCCCGTTCCGGCAGAACTGCCCGAGAGTTCTTGTCTCCCGACCAGGTATTACGTACACGTGAAAGTCATACAGGACGAACCCCTCGCGGGAATCGTCACCGAGGCACTCGCAGAACTCCGGGCCGGTTTCGTAGACGCGATTCCGACGCTCATCACGGCACTCCTGTTCGTCGTCGTAGCTTATGCGACCATCAAAATCTCGATGACCCTCGTCCGGTCGGCGCTCGGACGCATCTACGCCGACGAACTCGTGGCCGACCTCTTTACCGCCGTCGTGGGCGTCTTCCTGTGGTTCGGTGCCGCGCTGACGCTCCTGAAGATTCTGGGCATGGGCGACATCGCGGCGAGTCTGGGGACTGCCACGGGGTTCATCGCCCTGGGTATCAGCTACGCGCTCTCGGACATGATCGCGGATACGGTCTCGGGCGTGTACCTCCTGCGCGACCCGGACTTCAACCCGGGCGACACGGTGGAAGCCAGCGACGTGACGGGCGTCGTGCGCGAAATCGACCTCCGGAAGACCCGCCTGGAGGTGGAAGGCGGCGATACGGTGGTCCTCGGGAACAGTTCGGTCGAAGAGAAGTGGACGAAGAAGACGGACGCGGAGACGAAGCAGTCGGAGTCAGAGGCGGTTCCGACCGGCGTTTCGGAGGCCTCGGGCGAGTCGGTGACCGACGAGGCACGAAAATCGCCAGAATAGACCCGTGGAATCGTCGGTCGGTGGCAGTTTTCGGTCGGTGGCAGTTCTCGGTCTGCCGGTGACGATCCCTGCCGACTGGTGGACGACTCTGCGCTACTCCTTGATGATGAGCATCCCGTCGTTGGTGGTCACGTCGGTCGCTTCGTCCGGAATCTCGAACTCGAACTGCCGGTCGCCAGCGACGACGATGGCCGTTCCGTCGATGACGTCGAGGTGCGCTTCGACGCCGCGGCCGAAGTCGATGACGATGACGTTCTCGTCCTCGTACTCGCGGCGACTGATGGTAATGTCCTCTTGCTCGTCCGCGGCGGTCTGAAGCGGGGCTGGTGCGTCCATACCTCTGATTGGGCTGTGTTACGGGTAAGTGCTATGCCCGCGGCCGATTCGCTCTGAAAGAGAAGAACGAAAGAGAGCGAGAAGCGAAGAGGGGAAAACGGAAGACCGCCTTACAGGAAGTCCTCGATGTGGTCGGCGACTTCGTTCGGGGTGTCGCCGACCGGGACGCCAGCGTCGTTCAGCGCGTTGATTTTGCTCTCGGCGGTACCCGTCCCGCTACCGGAGACGATTGCGCCCGCGTGACCCATGCGCTTGCCCGGCGGTGCGGTCCGGCCAGCGATGAAGCCGGCGACCGGCGTGTCCATGTTCTCGGCGATGTACCGGGCGGCTTCCTCCTCGTCTTCGCCGCCGATTTCGCCGCACATCACGACCGCCTTCGTGTCGGGGTCGGCCTCGAACAGTTCGAGGGCGTCGATGAAGTCCGTGCCGATGATGGGGTCGCCGCCGATACCGATGGCGGTGGTCTGGCCGATGCCCCGGGAGGTGAGGTTGTCCACGACCTGGTAGGTCAGAGTGCCCGACCGCGAGACCAGACCCACGTCGCCCGACTCGAAGATGTTGCCCGGCAGGATGCCGAGTTTGGACTCGCCGGGAGTGATGATGCCCGGACAGTTCGGGCCGATGAGGCGGGTGTCGACCTCCGAGAGGCGCTTGTTCACCTTCGCCATGTCCTGCGTGGGGATGCCCTCGGTGATGGCGACCACGAGGTCCAGCGACGTGTCGAGCGCCTCGAAGATGGCGTCGCCTGCGAAAGCGGGCGGGACGAAGACGACCGAGGCGTCGGCGTCTTCCTCGCGGGCGGCCTGCGCTACGGTGTCGTAGACGGGGACGCCAGCGACTTCCTGTCCGCCCTTGCCCGGCACTGCGCCGGCCACGACGTTGGTGCCGTAGTCCATCATCTGCTCGGCGTGGAACTTGCCTTCCCCGCCGGTGATGCCCTGTACGACGACTCGGGTGTCGGAATCGACTAGAACGCTCATTGTGCTTCCTCCTGGGAGAATTCGACCGTGCGTTGAACCGCGTCTTCGAGGGTCTCCTCGACCGTGACGAGTTCGTCGTTCAGAATCTCGCGGCCCTCCTCGGCGTTGGTACCCGCGAGGCGGACGACCACGGGCTTGGGAATCTCGTCGAACTGTCCGAGGGCGTCGTTGATGCCCTTCGCCACCTCGTCGCCGCGCGTGATGCCGCCGAAGATGTTGAAGACGACAGCGTCGACGTTCTCGTCGGAGAACACCATGTCCAGGGCGTTGGTCACGCGCTCGGCCTTCGCGCCGCCACCGATGTCGAGGAAGTTGGCGGGGTCGCCGCCGTAGTAGTCCACGAGGTCCAGCGTCGTCATCACGAGACCTGCACCGTTGCCGATGATGCCGACGTTGCCGTCGAGGCGGACGTAGTCGAAGCCGTACTCTCCGGCCTTGCGTTCGAGGTCGTCCTCGTAGGCTTCCTCTTCCATCTCGGCGAGTTCCTGCTGGCGGAAGAGCGCGTCGTCGTCGATGTTCATCACGGCGTCGGCCGCGACGATTTCGTCGTCCTCGGTGACCATCAGGGGGTTGATTTCGACCTCGCTGGCGTCGCGGTCGTCCCAGAGCTGATAGAGCGTCGTCAGGACCGAGGCGACGTCGTTGGCGAGTTCGCGGGGAACGCCCGCCTCGTAGACGGCCTTCCGGGCCTGATACGGGTGCATCCCGAACGCCGGGTCGACGTGCTCACGAGCGATGGCGTCGGGGTCCTCCTCGGCGACCGACTCGATGTCGACGCCGCCCTTGGTCGAGACCATCGCCACGGGCTTGCCCTCACCGCGGTCCATCGTCACGCCCACGTAGAGTTCGTTCTTGAAGTTCACGGCCTCCTCGACCAGCACGCGCCCGACGTGGTAGCCCTTGAGGTCCATGCCGATGATGGACTCGGCCGCTTCCTTGGCCTCCTCGCGGTTCTCGGCGAGTTTGATGCCGCCGGCCTTCCCGCGACCCCCGACGTGTACCTGTGCCTTGACGGCGACCGGGTAGCCGATGTCCTCTGCGGCCTCGACTACCTCGTCTACCGACGACGCCAGTTCCGCGTCCGGCGTCGGAATCCCTGCGTCGGCGAAGACGCTCTTCGCCTGATACTCGTGTAATCTCATTAGTGGCTCACACGCAACTTTCCCAGACTGAGAGTTAGTAGTTCCGGAATCGTCGGGAACTACCACGCCGTCGTCGCGTGATAGACCCGGCGTTCTGCCGACTCAGTTTTCGAGCGTTCGTCGTCCGAATGGCAGTGGGAGAGCGCCGACGTACCCGCGCTTCGACCCCACGAGGGTTCTGCTGAAACGACTACGCCGGGGCTTCCGTGCCGAACTACGCGGTTTCGGCAGAACTCCTGAGAACTCGAACCCACCGCCTCAGAGCGTGCAAAGACACCAGAAAGAACCGTGAGTGACGACTCACTTCGTCGCGTAGAATCGCACCAACCCGCACTCCGGACACCTCCGCGGAACCACGTCCAGCGTCTTCGTCACCCCGACTGCGGCCAACACGTCGTCGCTCTCGTCCTCGGTCCGGACCCGGAACTCTCCCTGTCCGGTGTAGAGGTCGGCCTCCTCCAGTGCAACGTCGCAGTCCGGACAGCGCGGGTCTCCGCCCATATCGACGGTTTTGTACGGTCTCAGGAAAAACGTGTCGAATTATATTCAACGAGACGACATTAAAGGACGGGAGGCGCGACCGATGGAATTGCCGACGAACAGGGCCAGAGCGTCGATTTCGCTACTCCGCGTAGAACCGAAATAGTCCGCACTCCGAGCAGACGTGAGCGCAGGCGTAATTGCTGTTTCCGAGTTTGCTCGGGAAACGGCCACCGTCGGGTTCGTTGAGCCGAATCTCGTTCCTGCGGTGGGTCGCGTCGTACTGGACGCCTTCGAGGGCAACGTCGCAGTCGGGGCACGTCCGGGTCGGACTCGTGGAGACGTGATTTCGGGAGATACGCCTCGCTGAAACTCTCTGATAGGATCGAACCGGTTGTGAGCGATGTTGATGTAGAGCGTGTAGTTACGTTTCAGGTGATAGTCACGCCCCCATATACGGGATTTCGTTCTTGGCTCGTCTGTACGGTCACCAGTCCTTTACCGACGGAGCGAGACAGACCGGACAATGGCCACCGAAGCGACGTTTACGGTTCCGTCCGACCAGTTCCCCTTGGGAACCGTGTTCGAACGATTGCCGGAAGTGACAGTCGAGCTGGAGCGAATTATCCCGGCCCAAGACGTCGTGATTCCCTATTTTTGGGTCCGGGGGGTCGAAGTTGACGACATCGAGGGTGCGTTTCTCGACCATCCGGGCGTGGAGAATATCCGACTCGTCGATTCCGTTGCAGACGAGTATCTACTGCGTGTCGAGTGGACGCTGAGGTACGACGGTGTTCTGAGCACGCTGATGGAGACGAAGATTCCACTGGTCAAAGCTGTCGGCACGAACGAGCAGTGGACGTTCGATATTCGGGGCGACGACCGACGTGACATCGCGGCGTTTCGAGAACGCTGTCGGGAGTTAGACATCCCCATTACGCTCACCAAACTGCACGCGCTCACGCCCATCGAGTCGGAGACCGAGATCGCACTCACCGACACGCAACAGGAGGCGCTGGTGCTCGCGTACGAACGGGGCTATTTCAACACGCCACGCGACGTGACGATGGCAGACCTCGGCGACAAACTCGGCATTTCACAGCAGGCGGTCGCGTCCCGACTCCGGCGCGGGATTAGTTCGATTCTCGGAAGTACGCTGACGGAACTACGCCCACCAGAGTGAACTCAACTTAAAAGTGGTTTGTGTACCCAAAAGCAGAGGTGAACTGCGTAGGCTGCTTATAGAAACGTAATGGTTGGGACACCCACCGAGTTCGACACGGTTCTAGACGTATGTGAACACAAACATCGTCGCATCGTCCTTGCGGCACTTGTAGATCAGCAACAGTCGGTCCCGATAAACGACCTCACGAAAGCAATCGTCAAACGTACTGCTGGTCAGACCGTAACAGAGATACAGACCGCCCTGCATCACGCCCATCTCCCGAAGTTAGAGGCGGCCGGGCTCGTCGAATACGATTCCGAGCGACAACTGGCGGAGTCAACAGCCCAGCTCAATCGGGGAGTGCCCCACCTTTCGGCGATCCTCAGTATCGATCCCGAGCTTGCAACACCACTTAACGTATAACCGCGTTTAGGATACCTAGTTACATCGCACCAGACCTATTGCACGATGACAACCAGCGACCCCCCACGCGACGACGGCGTGCACTTGACCGAACAGGAAAGAGCGGTCGAAGCACTCACCAAGGCACTCGAGACCGAAGAGTTGGACGAAAAAGACTACCAGATTCGGGAAGCACTTCAACTACTTGCACTGAAAAACGACTAGAGCGGTTTGGATGATAGATTCGCCCCACGCTTTGCTCACCTTCCCTACTGTCAGAGCCGAAGGACTTCGACAGAGCCGTGGGATACGAAAAACGTGGGGTGGCCGGACGAGAGGAGTCCAGTCCGTCGATTCCGGTAGTCCGGATCTGCTCACTCTGCACCGCAGAAGTCGGGGGTATAACGGTGTTCTCGAAAGCCTCCGCCCGGTCGCGGTCACGCGAGCGGTGCACGGCGTGATGCGCCGCGATGCGAGCGGTGCAACCGCGAGCGAAGCGAGTGTGACCTCGGAAGACGCGGGTCGTCTTCCGGCGGTCGCTCAGCGACATATCCTCGTTCGCACGACCTCGCCGATAGAGGCCGCTGAGACGACTAAATTGAACGCGACCGGGCGGCCCCTTTCTCGACCCGTCGGTGGTTCACCTGTCGAGCGTTCGCTGGTGGTTCGTCGCGTCGGGCGCTCGCATCTGGTTGGTCGGGCCGGGTGTTTCCGGCGGCTGTTCGGCCGGGCGCTCGCCGACGTCGAACTCACGTTCTACGACCGAAGGGGTGACTGAATATTGCTAAAAGAAATTAAATGCGGTGTTAGATATAGAAAAACCCTCCCTTCTACCGACTACGGTTAGTTCGTAGATACGATGTCGATGACGTCCCGGCTATCGAGTTGCGAGTCCGCGCCGACCTGTCGGTTGCTCCGGCAGTCGATGCCGTGGAGGAACCCCTCGCCGAGGTCCGAGTGGATGTGGTGGGCGAAGTCCTCGGCGGTCGCGCCCTCGGGCAGGAGGAAGCAGTCGGGCAGGACCTCGCCGTTCTCGTTGCCGAGACCGTTCGCACCACCGGGGAAGACGGGCACGAGACCCAACTCGTCGAAGAGCGCGGTTTCGAGCGCGCGCTGGACGCCCGTCCCGTCGAACTCGGCGACGAACTCCTCGATGGCTTCCAGACCCTCGCGCTGGTCGCCGGTCACGTCGGCCACGATTTCGAAGTCCGAATCGCCGGGCCGGTACTCGACCGCGCCCTGCTCGTCGGCCTGCTTGAGGGCCTTCTCGGCGTGAGCGCTCGCTGGCACGACCGTCAGATGCTCGTACTCGGGGTCGCTTGTGATTTCCTCGAAGTTTTCCTGCGCCTCCGGGGTGTCCATCTTGTTCGCGGCGACGACCATCGGCTTGGTAGTCTTGCGAATCTCGCGGGCCAGTTGCTCGCGGTCGTCGCCGTCCCACTCGTCGGGGTCCAGGTCGAGACCCAGCGAGAGAATCTCGCGCTTGATCTCGTCCTTGTTCGTCCGGAACGCGCTCATCTGCTCGGCCAACTCGACCTCGATGTCGTCGTCGTTGCCGTCGTACCCGCTCTCGTAGCGCCGGATGCCCTTCTCCAGCACTTCGAGATACCACATGTCGAGTTCGTTCTCCAGGAAGTCGATGTCCTCGCGGGGGTCGTGGCCTTCGGTGGGTTCCCCCTCGATGTCGGTCGTCCCCGAGAAGTCCACGACGTGGACCAGCACGTCGGCCTCGTTGAGGTCGGTCAGGAACTGGTTACCCAGTCCCGCGCCCTCGTGCGCGCCGGGAATCAGTCCCGCCACGTCCACGAGTTTCGTCGGCACGAATCGGGTGCCTTCCTCGCAGAAGCCGACCGACGGCGTACACTCCTCGTCGAACTCCGGCGCGGCGCACTCGACCCGGACGTAGGCCTCGCCCACGGCGGGGTCGATGGTCGTGAAGGGGTAGGCCCCCTCCGGCACGTCGTTCATCGTCGCGGCGTTGAAGAACGTGGACTTGCCCACCGAGGGCTTGCCCACGAGACCGATTTTGTAGCTCATTGACTCGGTTTGGCGGGTCGGCGGTAATAAGGCCTGCTAATGCCGGAATCGACCGGGAGAGGCTCTCGCGGTACTCGGTAGCACACTCCGCCAGATGCCGCGGAAATCGTAGACGTAGTGTCGTTGTCGAATGCCCTACTCGCCCGCCACCGGACGTCGGTCCTGCCCGCTCAGATTCTTCGTCACGATACCCTCCTTCGTCTCCGTGAGGCGCTCTCGCGTCACGGAGTCGCCGCGCGCGTTCGCCACGAGTCGGCCGACTTCGTCGTCCGGTTCGTCGTCGGCTCCGAGTAGTCCCACACTCCGGACCAGTCAGGGAACTGCTTTGAAACTATCTCCGTCGCACGCAGATTTATCCCCGGACCCTCCGTACTCGGACCCATGCGCGCAGTTCGATACCACGAACACGGTGGGCCGGGCGTACTGACGGTCGAAGACGCGGAGCGTCCCGACCCCGGGCCGGGAGAGCTACGAGTCGAAGTCCGGGCCGCGGGCGTCAACCCGGTGGACACTTACTTCCGCGAAGGGAGCTACGAACCGCCGGAACTCCCGATGATTCCGGGGTCGGACTTCGCGGGCGTCGTGGACGCCGCGGGCGAGGGCGTGGAGGGATTCGCCGAGGGCGACCGGGTGTTCGGTACGGGACTGGGCAACGACCGTCAGGGGACCTACGCCGAGTACGCGGTCGCGCCGACCGACCGCGTGGCCCGATTGCCCGACGATGTGGGGTTCGCCGAAGGGGCGGCGGCCGCACTCGTGGGCGTGACCGCGTGGCGTGCCCTGGTGGACCACGCGGGCCTCGAACCCGCCGAGACGTGTCTCGTCCACGGCGGATCGGGCGGCGTCGGTCACGTCGCGGTCCAAATCGCCGACTCCGTGGGCGCGCGGGTCGTCACCACCGCGTCCGAGGAGTACCACGACCGACTCGAAGAGATGGGCGCGGACGTCATCGTAGACTACGGTCGGGAAGACCTCGCCGACGCCGTGGTCGAAGCGGCGGGGCGGTCGGACGTGATTCTGGACCACCGACTCGACCAGTACCTCGACTTCGACGCCGAGGTGGGCACGCAGGGCGTCCGCGTCGTCGGCATCGGCAACACCGAACCCGATGCGGGATTCGACAACGTCGCGGCGGCCCGCGCCAAGGAGATGCAGTTGCAGTTGATGAGCATGTACAACACCCCGGACATGGCGGCGATTCTGCGGAAGTTGGCGTGGATGCTGGCGGAGGGCGACCTCCGACCGCGTGTCTCGAAGCGATACGACCTCGACCACGCCGCAGAGGCCCAGAAAGCGGTCCTGCACGACAGTTTCCTCGGAAAGTTGGTCGTGGAACCGTAGTTCGGTCTCGTGCGGGCCGGCGAGCAGTGTGCGGCGCGAAACGCCCGAGTTCCGGAGCGAGCAAAAACCAGAACCTACTACCCTCTCGAAGTCTTTCCGTACCTGTCGTGGGCGACTCTGGATATCGGAACGTGACGAAACATCCGACGTTCATCCGTCTCTATCGGTTCGTCATCGTCGGGGCGAGCGCCGCGCTCGTGCAGACGGCGGTCCTGTGGCTACTCGTGGAGTACGCGGGTCTCAACTACCTGGTCGCTGCCACGCTCGCCATCGAACTGACCATCGTCCTCCAGTTCGTGGTGAACAACGCGTGGACGTTCCAGCACGCGGGCCACACCGCCAGATACGACTACCTGGTGGGTCTGCTCCGGACCAACGTCGTCCGCGGGACCGCGATTCCGATACAACTCGCGCTGCTCTGGGCGTTCGTCAACTGGGTCGGTCTCGTCTACTTGCTCGCCAACGGGTTCGCCATCTTCCTCAGCGGCCTGTATCGGTACTACCTCGATTCGCGGTGGACGTGGAAAATCGCGTGAGGAACCGCATTAGGCGTGTCTAAGGTGCAAATGCACGTACCTAAGAAACATTTAGACACGTTCACCGTACATTTTCATTTCTCTAACCCACAAGAGAGCTTCGACACCGAACCTGCATAGCAGTCCGACCGCGAGCGAGGGGGCGAAGCGACCGAGCGAGCGGCTTTTTTGGTCCAGATTTTTTGAGGAGCGGTGGCCGCAGGGCGAGCGAAGCGAGCGCCCGAGGCCACCCGACGACGAAAAAGGTGGTCGTCGAAAGGCGGTCTAGAAGCCCTTTCCGAGCAGTTCGCGGGCGATGATGTTCTTCTGAATCTCCGTGGTGCCCTCGTAGATCTGGGTAATCTTGGCGTCGCGGTAGAATCGCTCGACCGGGAAGTCGTTGACGTAGCCCGCACCGCCGTGAATCTGGACGGCTTCGTCTGCCACGTCAACGGCCACCTGCGAGGCGAACTCCTTGGCCATGCTGGCGAGTTTCGTGATGTCCTCGCCCTGGTCGACGTTCCACGCGGCCTTGTAGGTCAGGTTACGCGCGGCCTCGGTCTGGGTGTGCATCTCCGCGAGTTTGTGCTGGATGGCCTGGAACTCCGAGATGGGTCGGTCGAACTGCTCGCGCTCCTGGGCGTAGTCGAGCGCGGCCTCGGACGCACCCTTGGCGATGCCGACGCCCTGCGCGGCGACCGCGGTCCGGGTCTCGTCGAAGAACTGCATCTGCTGGAGGAAGCCCATCCCGCGGGTGCCGATGAGGTTGTCCTCGGGCACGCGCACGTCGTCCAGGATGAGTTCGGCGGTGTCGGAGGCGCGGATGCCCAGTTTACCCGTAATCTTCTCGGACTCGAAGCCGTCGCGGTCGGACTCGACCACGATTTGGGAGAAGCCGTTGTACCGGCCGTCGGCGTCGGGGTCGGTCTGACAGAGGACGACGTAGTAGTCGCCGACCGACCCGTTCGTGATCCACATCTTGTTACCATTAATTACCCACTCGTCGCCGTCCTTCTCGGCGCTGGTCGAGACCGACGAGACGTCCGATCCGGTGTCGGGTTCGGAGATGGCCGCGCCCATGATGGCCTCGCCCTCCGCGACGGGGGTGAGGAAGCGCTCCTTCTGGTCGTCGGTCCCGAACTCCATGATGGCGTCCGCGCCGAACGCGGCCGACGTGATGCAGAGACCGATACCGGGGTCCACGGCGAACAGTTCCTCGGTGATGATGGCCGATTCGAGGTTGCTGTAGCCCGCACCACCGTAGTCCAGGGGGATGTGGGCACCCAGCAGTCCCATCTCGGCGGCCTTGTCCATGATTTCGTGGGGGTACTTCTCCTCCACGTCGTACTCTTTGGCTACCGGTTCGATCTCGTTCTCGGCGAACCGACGCACTTCCTCGCGGATCTGCTTCTGTTCGTCGGAGAGTCCGAAGTCCATGTGTCTGGGTTGCATAGCCTGCCCTAAATCTCTTCGTAACCGTGAGTAAACTGGAAGAGAGTTTCTAACCTCCGATAGGGAAACGTTCAAACGCCCGGCAACCGACCCCACGAACATGGAAGTCGAAGATATCAACACCATCGCGGTTCTTGGAGCGGGCAACATGGGCCACGGCATCGCCGAAGTCGCGGCTCTCGCAGGGTACGAGGTCAACCTGCGCGACATCGAAGAGGAGTTCGTCCAGAACGGCTACGACCAGATCGAGTGGAGCCTCGGGAAACTCGCCGAGAAAGACCAGATTTCCGAGGAGGAGGCCGACGCGGCCCTCGACCGCGTGACGCCCATCGTGGACTTCGAGGAGGCCGTCGAAGACGCCGACTTCGTCGTCGAGGCGGTCCCCGAGAAGATGGAGATCAAGAAGGACGTGTACGGCGAACTCGAAGAGTACGCACCCGACCGGGCCGTCTTCGCCACGAACACCTCCAGTCTCTCGGTCACGGAACTCTCGGAGGTCACCGAGCGACCCGAACGGTTCTGCGGGATGCACTTCTTCAACCCGCCTGTCCGGATGCAGTTGGTCGAGGTCATCTCGGGAGCTCACACCGACGACGCGACGCTGGACCTCACCGAGGACCTCGCCGAAGAGATGGGCAAGACGCCGGTTCGCGTCCGGAAGGACAGTCCCGGTTTCATCGTGAACCGCATCCTCGTTCCCCTGATGAACGAGGCGGCGTGGATGGTCGAGTCCGGCGACTACACCGTCGCCGAAGTCGATAGCTCGACCAAGTTCGACATGGGGCTCCCGATGGGGAGCTTCGAACTCGCCGACCAGGTGGGAATCGACGTGGGCTACCACGTCCTCGACTACATGAACGACGTGCTGGGCGAGGCCTACGAACCGTGTCCGCTCCTCGTGGAGAAAGTCGAGGAGGAGAAACTCGGCAAGAAGACCGGCGAAGGCTTCTACGACTACGACGACGGCGGTGCCGACATCCCGACCGACGCCGGGAGCGAGGACGCAGTTACCCGGCTTCAGGCAGTGATGGCCAACGAAGTCGCCAAACTCGTCGAGAACGACGTGGCCGACCCCGACGCCATCGACGACGCCGTGATGCTCGGCGCTGGCTTCCCCGAGGGACCGGCCAAGATGGCCGACGACGCGGGTCTCGACGCGCTCGCCGACACCCTCGACCGACTTCACGAGGACACCGGCGCGGCCCGGTACGAGTCCAGCGACTACCTCCGGGAAGCCGCCGACGCGGGCGGCTTCTACGGCGGTGACGAGGGCGACGACGGCGAGTACGACTACGACACCATTCGAATCGAGAAGCCCGGCGAGATGGTCGGCAAGGTCGTCCTCGACCGTCCCCACCGGATGAACACGGTCAGCGAGGAGTTGCTCGACGAACTCGGCGACGCCGTCGAGGCCCTCTCGGAGGACGACGACGTGCGTGCACTCCTGCTCGTCGGCGAGGGCGACAAGGCGTTCTCCGCGGGCGCGGACGTCCAGAGCATGGCCGGGGGCGGCGGCGATCCCCTGCAGGCGGTCGAACTCTCGAAGAAAGGCCAAGAGACCTTCGGCAAACTCGAAGCCTGCCCGATGCCCGTCCTCGCGGCCATCGACGGCTACTGCCTCGGCGGCGGGATGGAGATGGCGACCTGCGCCGACATGCGCCTCGCTACCGAACGCTCCGAGATGGGCCAACCCGAGCACGACCTCGGGCTCCTGCCCGGATGGGGCGGCACTCAGCGCCTCAAGCACATCGTCGGCGAGGGCCGCGCGAAGGAGATCATCTTCACGGCCGACCGTTTCGACGCCGAGACGATGGAGGAGTTCGGCTTCGTCAACGAGGTCGTCGAGGTGTCGGAGTTCGAGGACCGCGCCTTCGAGCTCGCGGCCGACCTCGCGGCCGGACCGCCCATCGCCCAGAAGTACACCAAGCGCGCGATGCTCGCGGGCCGCGACGACACCGACGCCGGACTCGAAGTCGAGTCCCAAGCCTTCGGCCATCTCATGAACACCGACGACCTGATGGAGGGCATCACGGCGTTCATGGGTGACGGAGAACCGGAATTCGAAGGGAAGTGAGGTGACCGTGGTCGGGGGTCACCGCCGACGGAAGCAAGCCGGAATTCGCTGGGGAGTGAACCGGAGTCGGGTGTGAACGCCCGACACGGCTGCCCTCGGGCGATAACGGAACGTTTAAACTAATCCGGCCGGAACGAAGAGATGCGCTCGTAGTGAGCGTGGACGTACGCTCCGTTGGTGTAGTCCGGCCAATCATTTCGGCCTTTCGAGCCGATGACCTGGGTTCAAATCCCAGACGGAGCATTCACATTCTCGCCTTCTCGTTGTTTCTCTACGCCAGTCGAAGGATTCCGATGGTGGAACGATCGTTCCGCTCTCTCGTCCGGTTTGAGAGATCGAAATCGGTGTACTACAATACTTGCGTTCGTAATTTGACGAGTTTCGCTTTGAGAAATGGCCCAAACAAAATGAGAACGATTCCG
The DNA here is from genome assembly GCA_005239435.1 of Halorussus salinisoli. Taxonomy (GTDB): domain Archaea; phylum Halobacteriota; class Halobacteria; order Halobacteriales; family Haladaptataceae; genus Halorussus; species Halorussus salinisoli. Next base: position 1,370,244 of record SZNP01000001.1, read on the forward strand.
AGTACTAACGCGAGCGAAAGTGGGTTAGATACGAAGATTTCGAACGACCCGCCTGACAGTCGGAGTGATCGGTAGAGGTTTTCTTCCGCAATCGGGCCAAGAATCACTCCCAGAACGAATGCGATAATGGAGTAGTTGTACTTCTTCATGAAATACCCGAGAGTACCGAGAACCACGATCGTCCACACGTCGATCCAATTCGCTCGAAGTGCGATCGCACCTAACGTAGCTAAAACGACGATTACGGGGACGATGTAATCGGTGTCGATAACCGTAAGATATCCTGTTCGGGGAGTGACGAACAGTCCGAGACCGAGAATGATGACGTTCGCGATGAATATAGACAGGAAGATGCTGTACGTGATGTCGAGTTGCGTAGTGAACAGGTCGGGGCCAGGTCGTAGTCCATGCATAATTAGGCCACCTAATAACACCGCAGTTGACCCACTCCCGGGGATACCGAACGAGAGCGTTGGAATAAGTGAGCCACCAACAGTCGCGTTGTTCGCGGCGTCTGTCGCTACCACACCCTCTTCGGTACCTTCACCGAATTTTTCCGGCGTCGATGACGACCGCATCGCCTCCCCGTACGAAATGAAATTGGAAATTGCCGCACCCGAGCCAGGCACTGCTCCGATGAAAAGGCCAATAAGTGCAGATTTCAAGAGAGTCACCGGATAGCTGAACGTCGCTTGCAGACCCTCGCGAACAGTCCCCTGTAACCCGACTTCTGTATCAGCGATCTGTTCTTCACCTGCCAAACGGATCATCTCAGCAATAGCGAACAACCCGATGAGCACCGCCACGAAATCCAACCCATCGTAGAGTGACAACATCCCGAACGTGTACCGCTGTACGGGAACAGTCGGTGCGATGCCGATTGTCGCGAGGAGGAGGCCAAACGCACCGGCGGTGAGCCCCTTGACGATAGAACCTTTAGTGACCACCGTAATCATCGCAAGTCCGAGAATAGCCATCAGGAAATACTGCGGTGAGCCGAACAGGAGGACGAGTTCGATCATCAACGGCGAGAGAAGCAACAAGATAACGACGGCTACGATACCCCCGATCGCAGACGAGACTGCAGAAACAACGAGGGCATTGATCGCCTTACCCTTCCGAGCCAACGGATAGCCATCGAACGTAGTTGCGGCATCGGCTGAACTCCCTGGCACGTTCACCAGAATTGACGGAATGCTTCCGGCGTACATCGCTCCGCTATAGATACTGATCAGGAGAATAATCGCGGAGACGCCATCGAGCGGAATCGTGAGCGGCAGAACGATCGCCATTCCGAGCGTCGATCCGATACCAGGAAGGGCACCGAATACCATTCCTAGTAAGACACCTGTCACGATCCAGAACAGGATTTGGCCAGTGAGCAGGAGTTGAACTGCTTGCTGTAACGCCTCTAAAGGAGGCATACGACCACCTCACGAGGGGTGAACGTAATGTATTGGACGAGTGCACCTTCATCGAGCGGCAGATTCAAGAGTTCCATGAATCCGTACGCTAAGACAAACGAAAGGATCGTGAGAAAACCAGTCACCCACCATGGTTGTCGATACCAGCGGGAGAAGAAAAACGCAAATACGGGTGACATCCACAATAAGCCGATGTAGTAGGCGCTCACAGTGTATCCCACGATACTTGCAGTAGTGAAGATGGAATCTGGCACTGGGCGGCTAGCACTCGAGTCGTCTTCCGTCTCCACGTCTGCATCAGCGGTCGGCTCCTGTCGAGTCCTCTGTGCCGTTTCATCGCCTTCCGATGCCTCGAACAAGTTTGCAGGCTCACTCACGATCGAGCGAATAGATTTCGGAAGGAATCCTTCGAGTAGGAGAAGAAGCGAGCCGATCACTACGACACCTCCCGTTAACCGTGGGAACAGCCCTGCCGTTTCGCCGTAGGCGGACGACTTGTACACCATGGCACCGGCTACAGCAAGTAATACGACGAGAAGCCCGGTTTCCTCGATGTCTTCTGGCATCAGTCTGTCAGTAAGTCGGTGTCCAGTACGCCGTCTTTTACGACTGTCATATCGTCCAATTTGACTGTCGGCTTCCGTAGAACGCCGTCTAGATGGATTTCGCTCCGCGTACTTCCACCGAGCGATTCGTTATCGCCAATCGCGAAGTGCATCGTGCCGGCCCGCTTTTTGTCTTCCGCAGTGTTGCCGATCAGACCTGCTTTCGGGTTCGTACCGATGGCAAACTCCGCCAAGTTCCCGGCGTTCGAATCGCTGTTTGCGAGGATGTTCCGGAGTGTCTCTGCTTCGTCTCCGCCAGAAACCTCGGTTACGAACCCTTCTTTCACTTCCAATCGAATCGGCTCGTCCAGAGTACCGATGTTATCCATCGAGACGTCGATTACAATCGTTCCGTTTGCAGTACCCTCTACGGGGTGAGTGGGAGCTTCACCAGGTGGTAGCGTCGCAAATCCGTACTCTTCGTGGTAGTACCCATCGAGTGAGTGGGCCTGCGTTCCCTCGATACTGAATTCGATATCCGTACCGTTCTCACTCGTAACGTGGGCCCGTGAGGCGTCGGTCATCAACTCGGCTAGCGCCTCGGTTACTCGTCGCAGCTCTTTGAAGTCGACAGTCATCGCACCTTCGACCATCATGTCTTCGGTGACGCCGCGTAGAATACCCGATCGAGTACCTTCGTCAGCTGCTTCCAGTCGGGCACGTGTGTGGGTGATTGCGTGCGTCGTACAGGTAAAGGCAACATCAGCGGTCTTCATCGCTTCAGCGACTGTCGGAGGAGGTTCGTTGCCGTGGCTTTCGAGGAGAGGCATGATCGAGGTGACGGTCGTTGCCCCGACTGCGTTCGCTGCAGTTGCAATACTCTTTGCTACCCCGAACTTCCGAGGATCGGTGATAACGACTACTTCGTCGTCTGGCTGGACGCTGAGACACTCCTCGACGATTGCTTTCGAGGTATCGATCATTTCCAATTCGAGAACGTCGGTGGGCATACTCTGTCTCAGAAAAGGGGGTTGTACAGTATAAATTTGTAATATGGTACCACACTACGCGAACGTTGGTCGTATTAGATAGCTGAATTAAACTAGGCAAGTCGCCATCTCTGTTTATTTAACGCCAGCCTGTATTCATGGAAAGCGACTATTGGTGAAGGGTCAATTATATCAGAACTTCCAAATAACGTATTTGTTTATAATGATTGTCTGTGTTATACGCTATGCGAGAAATAAAACGGCGCGACCTGTTGAAGGCAACGGCTGGTTCAGCTACGATTGGATTCGTGGGCCTCAGCGCGGGTCAGGATGGAGGCGAGACCACGACAGCCGGTGGACAGCAAACCACGACCCAAGCACAAGCCGACTGTGATTTCTCTCCGATGGCGGAGAACTATCCCGAGTCGGGACGTACCATTTCGTACATCGTCCCGTTCAGTCAGGGTGGTGGTACGGATACCTACGCGCGTCAAATCCTTCCACAAGTAGGCGAAAACCTGAATGTCAACTTCCAAATTCAGAACATCCCCGGTAGTGCCTCTCTCCGTGGTACCGGCCAACTGGTCCAAGCAGACTCCGATGGGTACACTATGGGCGCGTTCAACCCGCCGTCCACGCCTCTCTCGTATCTAGTGTTCCAACCGGATTACGATCTCTCGCAACTCAAGGGCGTTGCTACGTACGCCCGGACTCCCTACGTACTCATCACCCAAGGAGACGCAGATGTGGACAGTTTGGAAGGGGTAATGAGCAAGTACGAAGCTGGAGACTGGCAGGCCATCGGTGGTTGTCAAGCCAGAGGAGGTCTGAACCACGTCACAGCCCTCGTTATGCAAAACGAATACGGCATGCAATGGGAGAACTACGTTGGCTACGACGGCTGTGCGCCGGCGGTGCAGGCAGTTGCCTCAGGAGAAGTTCCTGCGACGATTACCACTGACGTTGCAGCCCAAGGAACCGTCGAATCGGACCGAGCCAAGGTAGTTGCCGTTCTCTCGAGCGGTGGTAGTGGTGTCTTCCCGGAGGCCACGCCCGTTACGGAACAGGGCTTCGGGAACATCGACTACATCGGACAACTCACCCGTTCCATGTGGATGCCGTCTGGCGTATCGGATGGACAGGTGAACAAGGTCTCGTCCGCCGTTCAAGAGGCACTACAATCGGACCCCGTCCAGCAGTGGGCAGAAGAAACAGGTAACATAATCGAGTTCAGTTGTCCATCCACCACCGACGAACTCCTCCAGCAAACGTTGGAAACCCTACCTGAACAAGTAGACATCGAAAAGATCCGCGAAGAGGCGACGAGCTAACGACGGGGTGGTAGTCAATTATTTCGCAGAAAACGTCCATGGGATAACGGCGATTCTTCGATTTCGGCCCCGAGTGGGTCGAACTCGTGCGATTCGATTCTCCGAACGCCAGCGGTACCGCGTCGAGACGCTCTTTGGTCGGCCGGTCGTAGCGGCGACGCATAGATACCAGTCTCTTTTAGAAATGTATTCCAATTCTTTGGCACAGTAGATATTTCTTAGAGAACGACAGAACGGTGTTTCGGTCGACCACGTGCGTGCGCCCACCGGCATCGGTGACTGCCGACTCGCCGCGGCCCGTCGGAATCTACGTCTTCGCGTACAGCGAGTAGGTCAGTACGCCGAACCCGAGCGCGATGAACACGCTCTCGACGACGACGCCGTCCGCGATGGTGAGGCCCGTGAACTGGTGGACGACGCCGCCGAGAACGGTCCCGGTCGTCACGAGACCGAACCCGAGTGCGAGCGCCCGGAGCGCGGACACGTTCGTCCGTCGATACGCCTTGAACGCGAAGTAGGTGATGATGCCGCCGAGCGCGAGCGTGATGGTCTTGAGTGCAACCACCGTCGCCGACCCGACGAGGGCTTGCGTCGTCATACCAGTCACTACGCTCTTTTCGGCTTAGTATCGGAGCGTCGTTTTCGGAATCTGAGAATGGACCGAACACAATCGGTTCGGGGGCGGGGCCGAGCGAAGATGTCGTCCGACGTAGTCGTCCGCGCCCGAGCCGCGGTCCCCGCTCGAAACGCCCGTATCTCGGGTATCCGGGTCCGGTTTCTCGAACTTTCGGGTCACCACCGACACGGGGAGTCAACCCCAAACCGAACATATTCACTCCCTTTCTCAGCCACTGACAATCTCTAGTTGGTATAAAGGAGGCCTTCGAGCAACGCCCGACCGTGAGCAAACGATGAACCAAACCAGACGTAACGTACTTCGCGTACTCGGTGTGGCGGGTGTAGCCGGCGTCGCTGGCTGTACGACCGGCGGGTCCGACGGCTCGGACGGCGAAACGACGACAGAGAGCGAGGAGACGACCGAAGGCGGGTCGAGCGGGGAGTCGTGGGAACAGGCCAGCACGGTCGAGATGACCGACGACCTCGCGTACGCGCCCAAACGAATCGAGGTGTCGAAGGGGACGACGGTGACGTGGGAGAACGTCGGAAGTATCGGCCACACGATAACGGCCTACGAGGACGAGATACCCGACGATGCGAGCTACTTCGCGTCGGGCGGGTTCGACTCCCAGTCGGCCGCCTCGGACGGCTACCCCGACGAGGGGAACGTCAAGGAAGGCGAGTCCTACGAGTACACGTTCGAGACGAAAGGCACGTACAAGTACTACTGCATCCCCCACGAGATGAACGGGATGGTCGGTTACGTCAAGGTGGTCTAAATGAGCGATAGTGACAACTGCGCCGACGTCGACGAGATGAAGAGTCCGGACGAGATATTCGAGGAGTACGAGGCGAAACTGAACGACGCGCTCGCCGAGGTCGAGGAGCCTCCGGAAAAACCGGGCGACGGCATCCGACTCGGTCTCGGCGACCTCAGCCTCGACCGGCGGGACTTCATGAAGGCGGGCGCGGCGGTCGGTGCGACGACCGCACTCGCGGGGTGTTCCGGCTTCGGCGGGAGCGGCGGGCAGGGAACCACGTCGTCGGGCGGCCACGGGAGCGTCCCCGACCACAAGGTCGCGCCGGGCGAACACGACGAGTACTACGGCTTCTGGAGCGCGGGTCACTCCGGCGAGGTCCGGGTCGTCGGCGTCCCGTCGATGCGCGAACTCATGCGCATCCCGGTGTTCAACCCCGAGAGCGCCCGGGGCCACGGCTTCGACGACCAGTCCAAACGACTGCTCGAAGAAGGCGGCGGCTACACGTGGGGTGACTCCCACCACCCGAACCTCTCGGAGACGGACGGCGAGTACGACGGCGAGTACCTGTTCATCAACGACAAGGCCAACGGCCGCATCGCCCGGGTGAACCTCAAGTACTTCGAGACGGACGCCATCACGGACGTTCCCAACGTGCAGGCGATTCACGGCTGTTGTATCCAGAGCCCCGACACCGACTACGTGTTCGGCAACAGCGAGTTCCGGACGCCGATCCCCAACGACGGCCGCGACGTGAAGAATCCCGACGAGTACGAGTCGGTGTTCACGGCGATGGACCCCGAGAGCATGGAGGTCCAGTGGCAGGTCCGCGTGGACGGCAACCTCGACATCCTCGACACCGACAAGGACGGCCGGTGGGCCATCTCCAGCGCGTACAACGACGAGGAGGGCGTCGAAGTCGAGGAGATGACCCACGACGACCGCGACTACGTGAAGGCCTTCGACGTGCCGAAGATTCAGAAGGCGGTCGACAACGGCAACTACGAGGAGGTCAACGGTATCCCGGTCGTGGACGGCACGCAGGATAGCAAACTCAACCAGGGGAGCGACCCCATCGTACGCTACATCCCGACGCCCAAGAGCCCCCACTGCGTGGAGGTCACGCCCGACGGGAAGTACGCGATGGTAGCGGGCAAGCTCTCGCCCACGGTGTCCATCATCGACATCGAGAAACTCGATACGGCCGACGACCCCGCCGACACCATCGTCGGCCAGCCCAAGGTCGGTCTCGGGCCGCTCCACACCACCTACGACGACCGGGGGCACGCCTACACCTCGCTGTTCATCGACTCGCAGGTCGCCAAGTGGGACATCGAGAAGGCGGTCGAGGCCGAGAAGGGTTCGACCGACCCCGTCATCGAGAAGATAGACGTTCACTACAACCCCGGCCACATTCAGGCGACGCAGGCGATGTCGGCCGACCCGCAGGGCGACTGGCTGGTCGTCCTCAACAAGCTCTCGAAGGACCGATTCCTACCGGTCGGGCCGGTTCACCCCGACAACGACCAGCTCATCTACATCGGCGACGACGCCGCGGGGATGGAACTGGTGGCCGACGAACCGGTCTACCCAGAACCGCACGACGCCATCATGGTCGAGGCCGACAAGCTCGACCCCGCGACGGTCTGGGACGAGAGCGACTACGAGGGAGAGAAACCGTACATCAGCGAGGACGAGTCCGGAATCGAGCGCACGGGCGAGAAGTCGGTCGAGGTGAACGTGTCGGTCAAGCGGAGCGAGTACGGTCTGCGCGACTTCACGGTGAAGGAGGGCGACGAGGTGAAACTCACCGCGACCAACATCGAAGGGAGCCGTGACATCCTCCACGGCCTCGCCGTCCCGCAGTACGACGTGCATCTCGCGCTCGCGCCTAAGGACACCCGGCAGGCCACCTTCACGGCCGACGACCCCGGCGTGTACTGGTTCTACTGCACGTACTTCTGTAGCGCGCTCCACCTCGAAATGCGCTCGCGGATGATCGTGGAACCGAGGGGCTGATTCGCCATGAACTGGCCGACCCGCGAGGAGTTCACGGAAGTTCGGCGACTCCTGCCGGTGATAGCCGCGGTGCTGTTCGTCGGCGCGCTGGCGCTCCCGATGTGGGTCATCAACGTCCACGCGGCCCAGTACCCCGACCAGGTGCTACGGGTCCACCTGTACGCGTATCCGCACCTGACCGGCGACTACGCCGAGATGGCCACGCTCAACCACTACGTGGGGTTCTACTACCCCGACCCGGTGTACTGGACGCCGAACTACGAGGTCCACCCGCGGGCGGTCGACGTGCCCGAGTGGTCGGTCGGACCGCTCGCGTTCGTCGGGGTCGGCCTGCTCAGCCTGTTCGTCGCGCTAGCGCCAACGACCGAGAAGCTCAAACGCGGACTGAAGTGGCAACTTGCGGGCACCGTGACGGTGTTCGGAGTGATGATAGCCGACATCCAGTATCGGCTCTACCAGACGGGCCACTCGCTCGACCCCGGCGCGCCGGTGATGGGCGTCGACCCGTTCACCCCGCCGCTGTGGGGGACCTACGAAGTCGCCAACCTCACCACCTACTCGCGGCTCGGTCCCGGCGCGTACCTGTCGATAGTCGCGGTCGGCCTGCTGGTGGTCGCGTTCCGGTTCCGGAACACGGACGTTCGGGTCCACCGACTCCCCGACCGCTTCCGCGACCGTCTCGGCCGATTCCGGCGAAAGAGCGGCCGGCGTCGACGCGGCGGCACGGACGAGAACCGTGGCGGAACTGACGAGACGCCCGAAGCGGAGGCGTCGGCGGGACGCGCTCGGAGGAGGTGATTACGGATGGACTTCGGCGTCGAACGACTGTTCGCAATCGCCGCCGCGCTCGTCCTCGTCGCCTCGGCCGCGACGGTCGTCGCCGACCCCGGTGGGTCAGACCGGACGGCCGACGCCCTCTCGTTCGACGCCGGGGTTCCCGCGGAGTACGACTTCACGGTCCCGGAAACGTCCAGGACGGCGACGGTGGACGGCCAGCAGTTCGACTCGGTGCAGGCCGCGGTCGAGGCCGCCGAACCGGGTGCGACGGTGGTACTCTCCGGACGGTTCACCGAACGCGTCGTGGTCAACACCTCGGGCGTGACGCTGACCAGCGCGCCCGGCGAGTTCGCGGTCATCGACGGCCGCGGAGAGGGCGACGTGCTGACCCTGAACCGCGAGAACGCCACCGTCCGGCGCGTCTGGGTCCGGAACTCGGGATTCGACACCGAGGACAACGACGCCGGAATCTGGGTCAACTCGTCGTCGGCCCGGATAGTCGACAGTCGCGTGACCGCGACCACGTTCGGCGTCTGGGTCGACGGCGTGGACGACGTGACGGTCCGGAACAACACCATCGTCGGTCGCGAGGAGGTGACGCCGCTCTCGTATCGAGGCAACGGTATCCAGCTCTGGAAGACCGAGGAGACGGTCGTCGCGGACAACCGAATCACCGACGCTCGGGACGGCATCTACTACTCGTGGGCCTCGGAGGTCCTCGGGCGCAACAACACGATGTGGGACCTTCGGTACGGAGTCCACTACATGTACTCCGACGACTGTCGACTGGCCGGCAACGTGGCGTTCGACAACGACGTGGGCTACGCGCTCATGACCTCGGAGAACCTCGAAATCGTCGATAACACCGCGGTAAACAACACCGGGTCCAGCGGCCACGGACTCCTGCTCAAGCGCATCGACCGGACCACCGTCCGAAACAACTCGCTGGTGGGCAACGGGAACGGCCTGTTCGTCTACAACTCGGTCGAGAACACCCTCGCGGGCAATCTCGTGCTGGACAACGACGTGGGCGTCCACCTGAGCGCCGGAAGCGTGCGCCAACAGGTGGTCGACAACAGCTTCGTCGCCAATCGACAGTCGGTTCACGCGGTCGTCAGCCACCAACTCGCGTGGAACGCCACCGACCGGGGGAACTACTGGTCGGACGCGCAGGTCGTGGACTCGGACCGCGACGGCGTGAGCGAGGTCCGCTACCGACCCGCGGGGCTCGCCGAACACCTCGTCCGTACGCATCCGCAGGCGGCGGTGTTCGCCCGGAGTCCCGCGTTCGACGCCGTCAGATTCGCCGAGAGCAGCGTCCCCATCATCGAATCGCCCGGCGTAATCGACCACCACCCGCTCGCAGACTCACCACACGACTGGAGGCACTACTATGGACGCAATCGAAGTTCGTGACGCCACGAAGACGTACGGCGACGTGACCGCCCTCGACGGCCTCTCGCTGTCGGTGGAGTCGGGGACCGCGTTCGGACTCCTCGGCACCAACGGCGCGGGCAAGACCACGCTGTTCAAACTCCTCGTGGGCCACCTCCGGCCGGACGAGGGGTCGGTCTCGGTCGTCGGCCGGAACGTCGAGACCGCCGGGCCGTCGGTCCGCGAGCAGGTCGGCTACCTCCCGGAGCACGCCGGGTTCCCGCCGTCGCTGACCGGCCGAGAGGTACTGGAGTTCCACGCGAAGATGCGCGGCCTCCCGGCCGACGAGCGGGCCGACCGCATCGCCGACACGCTCGAAACTGTGGGGCTGTCCGAGGCGGCCGACCGGGCGGTCACGGGCTACTCGAACGGGATGAATCGGCGACTCGGACTGGCGACCGCCCTGCTCGCTCGCCCCGGAGTCTTGCTACTCGACGAACCGACCGCGGGGCTGGACCCGCAGGGGGTCGCCACTTTCCACCGAATCGTCGAGCGTCTCCGGGACGAGACCGACCTGACGCTGGTCGTCTCCTCGCACGTCCTCGGGGAAATCGAGCGCCTCTGCGAGGAGGTGGCGGTCGTCCACGACGGCGAACTCCGGGCCAGCGGTTCCATCGACGAGTTGCGCCGAGAGTGCGGCGACTCGGTGACGGTCCGCGCCCGACTCGCCCAGGAGACCGACCGAGAGGCCGCCGTCGATGCGGTCCGGCCGCGAGCCGAGACCCTGCGAACGGACGGGCGCGTGGTCGAGGCGACCTGCCCGCGCTCGGCGGCGACCGAACTGGTCGACGCGCTGGACGAGGCCGTCGGACTCGACGGCTTCGAGGTGCGCGAACCCGGTCTGGACGCGGTGTTCGACCGGGCGCTCGGGGCCGAGGAGTCGCCGGACTCTCCCGCCGACCCGGAGGTGGTCGCGCCGTGACCGACGACGAACTCCAGTCCCGGCCGGACGGCGGGGTCGCCACGCGACCGGGGACGGTCGCCGAGGCCGATAGCGAACCCCGGACCGACGCCGAGACGGTCGGCGAGCGACCCCGGCTCTGGCCGGTCCGGCAGGTCGCCGCGGTCGCCACGCAGGAGTATCGGCTCTCGATCCGTAACCGATGGGCGTTCGCGCTGACCGGTCTGTTCGGCCTGCTCGCGGTGGTGCTGGTGACGTTCGGCGGGTCCGGCGTCGGGCCGACCAGCCCCGACGCGTTCGTCGCCAGCCTCGTCGTCCTCGGGACGTATCTGCTCCCGCTGGCCGCGCTGGCGTTCGGTTACGACGCCGTGGTCGGCCCGGCGGAAAACGGCTGGCTCGACGTGGTGTTCGCACTTCCGGTCGCCCGGTCGCGGGTCGTGGTCGGGACGTTCCTCGGCCGGGCCGCCACGCTGGCCGCGGCGACCCTCGTCGGGTTCGGAGCCGGCGGGGTCGCGCTCGGGTTCCGTGCCGGGGCGGTCGATTGGGCGGACTACGCGACCTTCGTCCTCGCGGCGGTCGTCTGCGGAGCGGCGTTCCTCGCGCTCGGGCTACTCGTCTCGACGCTGGTCGCCGAGAAGACCCAGGCGCTCGGTCTCGCGCTGCTGGTGTGGGTCTGGTTCGTGTTCGGCCACGACCTCGTCGCGCTCGGTGCTGTCGCGGCGCTCGACCTGCCGCAGGCCGCGCTGTCGGCGTTCGTCCTCGCCAACCCGGCCGACGTCTTCCGCGTGCTGGTGTTGAGCCAGCTGGGAGCCTCGGGCGGCGGACTCGCGGCGGCCCTCGGCGGGTCCGCGCTCTCGTGGCCGGTGCTTGCGGGGGCGCTCCTCGCGTGGGTCGTCGTCCCGGTCGCGGCCGCGACCCGACTCGTCCGGCGCGTGAACGTCTGAGACGGTGTTCCGAGGCCGAGAATACGCGGCTTCTTTCCGGGTCCGGCACGTCTCGGAGCGCCTCGCCCATCACGCTGCGAGCGACGAGCAAGAGCCGTTATCGAAGGGGGAAGACGAGAGAGGACGACCGCCAGGAGCGTCGGCTGAACGCCAAAGTAACCCCTCAGCAAGGTATCGGTTCTCCGTCCCTGTGGTACCGGTCCACCCGCCCAGTCGGTCGTCCCGGCGTCTCGGTCGATGGCCGGTCATCCCGGCGTCTCGTTTCCGAACTCGGGGAGAACTCTGACGAACACCTGGTCGTCGGTTTCGCCGTCCGCTTCGACCGACAGGGCGTAGACGCCGGGTTCGACGCCGTCGGTGTCCACGGCGACCGACCAGTTGCCGTCCGAGTCCCAATCGTGAGTCCACACGACCGGAATCCGACCGGGAGTCGGACCCGATACCGCCTCGACGCTGATGGTGCTGTCGCCCGGGAGCAGATTGGTCTCCCCCGCGACGACCATCCGCTCGCCGACCGTGACGGCGTAGATTCCCTCCCGACCGAACTGGCTCTCGGGCGCGACGGTGGTAATCGTCGTGGTACTCTCGACGTAGTCGAACCGCTCGGCGACGAGGAGGTCGTCGCTCCCTGCCTCGTCTACGGTCTGGTCGAGGAATCGCTCCCGGACCTGCCGGGCGTCGAGTCTCGCGGGGTGGTGTGCGACGTACTCGGCCACCGCGTCGAGCGTCGCGTTGGTTCCGTCGGGGAGATGGCCGTCGCCGGCCCGCTCGTCCCGACCGAGCGCCAACACGTAGGCCTGTACCGGTCCCTCGGCGAGCGCGGTCCCGTCGTCGGTTCGGAGCGCGACGTCCACGTCGAACGAACCGTTCCCTCTGGGGACCTGTAGCTGGTCGGTCGCTACTCGGCCCCGCGAGTCCACGAGAACGACCAGCAACTCCCGGCCGCCGCGGGAGGTCCCCCGGACGGTGACTTCGGCGTTCTCGCTCGACAACTCGCCGCCGACCGTCACGAAACTCCCCCGGAGTCGAGTACGACTGACCCGGAGTATCGTCTGGCCGCTCTCGGCCCGGACGAATCGGGTCGGGTCGAGGCTGGTGGGGAGCGACCCGTTTGCGCCGACGTCGCTGGCGTTCACGACGCCCAGTCGGTAGTCACCCGGAAACGAGAGCAACCGGTTGGCGTTCGAGAGGACGAGGTTCCGGACCGACCAGTTGCCCTGCTCGTCCACCGCGAGCGTGTCGTCGCCACCGAGTTCGCCGTCCCGGTTCACGTCCAGCAACTGCCAGTCGCCGCCGCCGCGAGCGTAGACTGCGACCGACTCGACGCTCCGGTTCGCGCTCCCGCTGACGTTCACGGCCTGCCCGACGAAGTACTCGCCCTCGGGCGAGGAGATCTCTATCGACTCGTGGGACGCCGTCGCTACCGGCGTCCAGAACGCTCCCAGTCCACCGAGCGATACCCCCAGCGCCAGTACGACCGCCACGGCGGCCCTCGTGCGCTCCACGTTTCTCACCTATGGGATAGAGTTACAATGTCAGGCGTTATCGGTGTTCGGGCGCACGGGAGTCGGACACTCGGCGGCAGGCCGACCGGGCCAACGGGTAGTCCGACTGCTTCACCCGAACGCGCCACGCTGACCGACCGACCCGGAGGATTTCGAGGACCCGCCAGTGAATCACGACATCACGGTCACGTCCACCCGCCGGGTCCGCGGGCCGTCGCACTCCACGAACAGCACGGACTGCCACGTTCCGAGCGCGAGTTCGCCGTCCTCGACGGGGACGCTGACCGACTCGCCCAACACGGTCGCTCGGAGGTGGGCGTCGGCGTTGTCGTCGATTCGGTCGTGGCGGTAGTCGCCGTCGCTCGGCGCGAGTCCCGCCACGAACGCCTCGATGTCGTCCAGCAGGCCCGACTCGGCCTCCTGGAGGACGACCCCGGCGGTGGTGTGGCGGACGAAGACGGTGCAGATTCCCGACTCCACGTCGTCGGACACCTTCTCGGCTACGCGGTCGGTCACGTCCACGACCTGCGTGCGCTCGTCGGTCCGGACCTCGAACATGGGCGAGAGTTCGCGGACGAGCGCCGTAGTTGCACCGGAGTATCGGTACCTCGAAAACGTTCACATATGTCTTATCAATGTGAATAATCCTCTGCTACTTATATAAATTGCCGAAGGCCGACCGGGCCGTTCGACCCGGCGCGCGCCAGCGCGCGAGGAACGAGCGAGCGAAGCGAGCGAGGGGGTTGGGGAGGCATGAGGTTCGCGGTCACGGTGCTGTGCGGGGCGGTAGACTCCTTGGCGTCGGCAATAGCTAGCTCCTCTACCATTCACAATCACTCCGCGAAGGCCTCACGAGTTCTCGCTTCGCCGCTTCAGGTGGCACTTTAGTCCCGGAAGACGAAACCAGCCACGAATGACCCAAGACGCACCCGACGTGGTAGTCCTGCGGAAGAGCACGCACGGCACGCCCGTCTCGGAGTACGCCGCCGAACTCCGCGAGCGCCTGCCCGACCGCGACGTGCGCCACGCCCGAACGCCGAGCGAGGAGCGCGAACTGATAGAACGAGCGCCCGTCGTGGCCGGAATGGAGATAGACGAGGAGACGCTGGCCCGCGCCGAGAACTTGGAACTGTTCGCCTGCGCGTACGCCGGGACCGGCCACCTGCCGCTCGACGCGCTCGAAGACCGCGGCGTGGCGGTCACGAACGCCTCGGGCGTCCACGGTCCGAACATCGGCGAACACGTCGTCGGGAACCTGCTCGTCTTCGCGCGCCGACTCCACGAGGGGTGGCGACGCCAGCAGAACCGCGAGTGGCGACACTTCCGCGCCCACGAGTTGCAGGACAGCACCGTCACGGTCGTCGGACTGGGAGCCATCGGCCAGTCGGTGGTCGAGCGACTGGAAGGGTTCGGCGTCGAGACCATCGGCGTGCGCTACACGCCCGAGAAGGGCGGGCCGACCGACGAGGTGGTCGGCTTCGACGGGCCGGAGTTCGAGGACGCCCTCGCGCGCACGGACTACCTCGTGCTGGCCTGCCCGCTGACCGAGACGACCCGCGGGCTAATCGGCGAGGCGGAACTCAAGACCACGCCGCCCGACGCCGTCCTCGTCAACGTCGCCCGCGGGCCGGTGGTCGATACCGACGCCCTGCTCTGGGCGCTCCGGGGCCACCACCTCCGCGGCGCGGCGCTCGACGTGACCGACCCCGAACCGCTCCCGGAGGACCACCCGCTCTGGAATCTGGAGAACTGCCTGGTCACGCCGCACTGCTCGGGCCACACGCCGGAGTACTACTCGCGATTGGCCGACATCGTGGCCGAGAACGTGCGGCGGTTGGACGAGGGCGAGGAGTTGGAGAATCGGGTGGTGTGACGAAAGCCGACGCTACCGATTCACAGTTCCTCGCTTGGTTTCCTGATTCCCGACCGGCCGAACTCCTCGGCGTGCTGGAGGGTCTTCTCTTCCAGCGTGTCGACGAACTTCTTCGCCGTCAGGACGGCGTCGTCGACTTCGTTTCGGCTACACGTGAAATAGACGTCTCGAAGGTGGTAGTTGGGGTTGTTCGTCTTGTAGTGTGACGTGTCCCACTCGTAGTCGTCGAACATCTTGGTGGTCTCCGTCACGATCCACTTCGCCGCCGCGTGGGCACGCATCGTCTCCTCGTCGTCGAGCGTATCCGGATAGTTCTGGTCGATATCGTGTCCGAAGGGAGTCGGAACGTCCCCGACGACGACCTCGATTTCGTCGTCTCCGACCTCGACGAGAAGGATTTTCGCGTCGCCCGACACGAACGGGGTCGCTATTTCGTAGACGACGTCCGCGTCGTCTTCGCGCCAACGCGACCGTGAGTCGCTGCTTCGAGACATAGTTGGAGACAGCGAGTCCGCCCGTTTATTTTTATCTACGAAACCGAACTCGCCGGGACGAAACTCACTTCGAGCCTGTCCGAGTTCCCGCCTCGGCGACCACCTTTATCCCGCCACCTACCGACGTTCGAAGCATGCGAAAACGACTCAATCGCGTTCTGACCCGTGCCAAATACGCCGCTATCGGAGCGGGCATCGGCGGCGCACTCGGCGGACTCGTCAGTCGGAACGCCGCGAGTACCGCCGCGGGCGTCGGCGCACTCGTCGGCGCGACGGTCGGCGAGAAACGGAGTTCGGTCGATGCGGTCGTCACTCGGGTGAAGGACACGGACCGCAGTGAAAATCTGCTCCCGAGAGAGTAACCCAGGCGACCGACCACGGAGAATGGTCAATCGTTTTCGGAACGAATCTTCTCGGCAACCAGGGCGACACACGCTATCCCAGCGTAGACGACTCCAACTGCAACGACGACCGGACGGAGCGACTGCTGTGTGAGACCCACGAGACCGCACCCGTAGCCGATACCGAGCGAGAGGCCGGTCGTCGCGCGACTCAGATTGTGGCCCGTTCGGTGGGTGTACGCGGTTCGACTCCAGTCCGCGAGTGCGAAGACGGGTAACACGCCGACGAGGACGGGAATCGACTCTCGCGGTAGCAACCCGAGTACGCACGCGAGTACACCGAACGCGATTCCGGGATAGATACCGGCACACCGCGCGCACACCTGCACCGGTCGCTCTCGATTACGCCACGGTACGGACACCGCAAAACACCGGTCCCAGTCCCCCGGTTCGTGATGCGAAAGTGCGTAGCGGCGCGTCTCGCCGAGACCTTGCCGGAACTCGCGCCACCGCGTCGTCCACACGTCACCGTCGCGCTCCTCGCCGGTCATCGCGCCCACGTCCCGTTACGAGTCGGCCGTGTCGCGTAGCCCCGTCCGGTCGCCGTCGGTTCCCGGCGACGTGTCTGCATCGTCGTCACCCGTCGACGTACTTGCGCTGGAACTCCTCCTCGGACTTCGTGAAGTACATGATTCCTTCGACGAGTCCGACGATCGCCGGGACGAGAGTCCACGAGAAACAGAGGTACACCACGCCCATCTTCACGTCGTCGAGATAGAACTTGTGGGCACCGACCCCGCCGAGCAGTATCGCCAGCAAGCCCGCGGCCACCTGATCTTTGTCCGAGTCGCTCGCCGCTGATATCCCCACGGTCTGGCGGACGCCGCACTCCGGGCAGATTTCGGCGTCCCGATTGATTACCGCTCCGCAGTCCGTGCAGAACTTCTCGTCGGCCGAGCGGTCTGTCCCGCCGCTCGACGGGACCTCGGTCTGTGATACGCCACACTCCGGACACAGTTCTGCGTCCGCTACGATGCCCGCGCCGCACGAAATACAGTGTTTCTCCTTCCCGGTACCGTCTCCTCCTTCGGTCGAGTCGTCGTCCGGACCCGATGGTGTCTCGTTCGACATGGACTCTCGTTCATATGTCCCCACCAAGAAACTACCGGAAATCCTAGAAGTGGTGTTAAATCCAGCCGTCGCTCCGAAGCAGTTCCGCGTTCAGCACCGCCGCGCCCGCCGCGCCGCGAATCGTGTTGTGCGCCAGCGTGTTGTACTGGACGCCCGCCGGAGTCGCCTGCACGCCACCGGCCGCGATGGTCATTCCGCCGCCCAGGGTTCGGTCGAGTCGGGGTTGGGGCCGACTCGGGTCCTCGAACACCTCGATGAGCGGGTCGGGCGAACTCGGCAGGTCGAGGCTCTCGACGCCGCGGAACGCCTCCTCCACGTCGGCCTCGGTCACGTCGTCGCGGGTCTCGGCCCAGACGTTTTCGAGGTGGCCGTCGATGGTCGGCACGCGATTGCAGGACGCCGAGACCTCGGCGTCGTGATGGGCCAACTCCGCGCCGTCGAAGGTGCCCAGAAGCTTGCGGGATTCGGTCTCCATCTTCTCCTCCTCGCCGCCGATGTGGGGGATGACGTTGTCGATGATCTCCATCGAGGTGACGCCCGAGTAGCCCGCGCCCGAGACGGCCTGTAGGGTTGAGACGTGGACGCGCTCCAGTCCGAACTGGTCGAGCGCCGCGAGGGTCGGGACCATCGTGATGGTCGAGCAGTTGGGGTTCTTGACGACCGCGCCGTCCCACCCGCGCTCGTCGCGCTGGACTTCGAGCAGGTCGAGGTGGCCCGGGTTGATTTCGGGAATCACGAGAGGCACGTCGTCGGCCATCCGGTCGTTCGAGGAGTTCGAGGAGAGGACGTAGCCCGCCTCGGCGAAGTCGGGTTCGACTTCGGCCGCCACGCCAGATGGGAGCGACGAGAACAGCAAGTCCACGTCGTCGGGGACCTCCGACGGGTCGGTCGCCCGCACGGTCAGGTCGGACACCGCGGACGGAATCGGTGAATCGACCCGCCACTTCGCGGCCTCTCCGTAGGAGAGACCCTCGCTGTCTTCGCTCGCAGTTACCGCCGCCAGTTCGAATTCGGGGTGGCCGTCCAGCAGTTGGATACATCGCTGGCCGACCGCACCCGTCGCGCCGAGGACGCCGACTCGTACAGTCATGGTACCCATCGTTCGGCGTTACGGCGATAAAACGATTTGGGAAGGGACAGCATTTTGCGCGATTCCGCGATTCGAGTCACGGCGCTGTCACTGGTCGGCGAGTTTGCGGAGAAACCAGACAGCTAACGGCTCTACTTCTTGCGCGTGACGTAGCCCGCGATGCGGTTGCGGACGCCCTTCGACTCGATGTTGGTGAGTTTCTGGACGCTCTCTTTGTTCTGGTCGAAGTCGGTCGTGAAGGCGTCGGGGTATCGCTCCAGCAGGATGGTCCCCGTCTTCTTGACGTAGTCGGGTTTGATTGCCATGCATGGTTTTCTACGTCCGTAAAGTAAGTGCGTTGCGGTATCTGCCGGACCCTCGGGAGGGGTCCGAGCGCACCGGGGTCCCGACGGCGTCGCGGCCGCACTCGGGGACCGTCTCGGTCGGGGGCGGGGTCAGAGGACGTCGTCTTCGACGGTCTTCGGGACGATTTCGGCGTCGGCGAGCGGCGCGACGTTGACCTCCACGCCGTGCTTGCGGTTCGGCCGATACCCCGCCGTCGTGATTTCGGACCGCGCGCGGTCCTCCCACTCGTCGGAAATCCCGGCCGCGACCGCCTCGCAGGCGTCCGCAATCTCGTCGGCGAGATTTCGGTACTCGTCCACGCCACTCGCCAGTTCGGCGAGGCAGCGTCGGCGCTTCGAGACGTCGTCGTCGCTGATGCGGGCCTGGTCGGACGACTCGAACTTCTCGTAGTAGTAGGTCGTGAAGAGGATGCCGTTGCTCGCGTAGTGGGCAGAACCCACCAGGTCGTCGTAGTACGCGAACAGGTCGTAGCGGTTGGCCGGAACCGGCTCCGAGCCGTCTTCGGCGTAGGCTTCGAAGGCCGCCTCCAGGTCGGCGAGTGCGTCCAGCCATTCGTCCCGATTCTCGCGGACCGTCTCGTAGAACGAGGGGCTGAACAGTTCGCTCATCTCCGCGTCGTCCGTCTCGGCCAGTTCGTCGAGGGTCTCCAGCCGCGAGGCCGTCTCTTCTCTGAAATCTGCGACCTTCTCCGCGGCCTCCCGCGCGGTCCGCCGGTTCTCGTCGGACCAGTCGCGCGGCGAGGGCCGGGCCAACTCGCTCAGTTTCTGCTCGAACACCGTAATCTGTTCCAGACCGCTCTCGCATCGAGCATATTCCTCGGCGGCGGCCGCCTGCTCGGAGGCCGACAGCGACTCGTCGCCGCGCCGCCGATTCGCCGCGCCTCGGCGCTCGCGGAGCAGGGCCTTCCGGGGTTCGAGGTAGCGGTTCTGGAGGCGGTCGAAGACGCCCGCGTCGAGTTGGTGGTAGTCCACGAGACAGCCGAACCCCTCTCCCTCGGGGTCCGAGACGAGGCGCTCGGTCGTGAGTCGCCACAGAATCGGCGTCCGGTCGAAGGTCGAGACGTGGTAGTCGAAGAGGTCCTCGACCAGCCACGCCCGGAGGTTCGGATAGGCTCGCTCGTCGGCCGACCGACTCCCCAGGACCGAATCGACTTCGGCCAGTCTCGCCGCGGCGTGGTCGCCGAAGAGTCGCTCGAACTCGGCCTCGATGCGGGTGAGGAGGTCGGTTTCGCCCTCCACGTCGGAGAGCGGGACGACGCCGTCGTCGTCCTCGTGGACGA
>ML241305.1:0-395278 GCA_005239435.1 Halorussus salinisoli
AGGAAGACGACCAGATGCGCGACCGCATCGTCGAAGGCGTCGAAGACGCCATCGGCCCCATCGCCCGACCCGAGGCGGTCGTCTTCACCCCCGAGCTCCCGAAGACCCGCTCGGGCAAAATCATGCGCCGTCTGCTGGAAGACATCGCCAACGGCGACGAACTGGGCAATACCTCCACGCTCAGGAACCCCGACGTGGTCGAGGACATCCAGCGGAAAGTCAGTGGGGACTGACGACGTTCGGACGCCTCGGTGAAACGGACACCCGGGCTTTCTAACCGGTCTTCCCGGCTACGGTTCGCTCGTCGCCGTCCGGTTCGTCGGGAAGCGAACGAGCAGGAGAATCCGGTTTCAAGCACCGAGCCAGTCGTTCGTGGAGACCGATTCGCCCGCGTCTCGGCAGATTTCCGCGCCCTTCTTCCGGACTCTCCGACTCGACGGGAGTTTCTTCTCGTCTCGAATCGTGGTCTCTATCCACGTCGCCAGTCGCTCGCTCGCGGCCTGGCCCGCGACTTCGCGGACCGACTCGATGGACTTCTCGTAGGCGCGTCGCTGGGACCGACCTTCCCGTTTGACCTCGTACTGCTCCCGGGTTTCGAGAGCGTCCTCGACGGCGCGGTCGATGTCTCGCATCGATTGCTTGATGCTCACGATAGGGGTGACGACGTTTGTAGAGGTATAGTTGGTGGGCGTTCTCTCGGTAGCATCTGAGAACGTACGAGACGGTGATTGTGCTGTAACGGGAGGAGTCTGTAATGGGGAAGTAACTGGAGAAGTCTGTAACGAGAGAGGAGTTACGAGGAGGTTAACGACCTCGCGCGGTTAGTGCGACCCGGACTGGTCACGCCGGGAGATATCCAGCTAGACGAAGCCTACCACCTCGCCGTCTGTCGAATTACTTACCGCCACCGCAATTTATATCGTGAAAGTTGATGAATATCTCCGCATGCACAAACCTCTGCTCGTGACCGACTTTCTCGACAGAGCGCGCTCGCACTACGGCGACCAAGAGGCCGTGGTGGCGACGACCGGCGAGCGATACACCTACGACGAGTTGGGCGACCGGGCCGACCGACTCTCGGCCGCGCTGGCCGACCGCGGCATCGAGAAGGGCGACCGCGTGGCAGTGCTGGACCCGAACACCCACTACCACCTCGAATCGGCGTACGGCATCATGCAGTTGGGTGCGGTCCACACGCCGCTGAACTACCGACTCACGCCCGGCGACTACGAGTACATCCTGAACGACGCCGGGGTGGACGCCGTGGTCGCCGACTACGCCTACGCCGATAAAATCGAGGCCGTGCGCGACGAGGTCCAGACCGAGGTGTTCATCTCCAACGACGCGGGCGAGACCGACGGCGACTGGGAGGAGTTCGAGGAGGTAATCGCCGACGCCGACCCCGACGAGTACGAGCGCCCGGAGATGTCCGAGGACGAAATCATCACCATCAACTACACCTCCGGAACCACGGGCGACCCGAAGGGCGTGATGCGAACCCACCGGACCGAGACCCTCCACGCCTACGTCCTCTCGGTCCACCACGAACTCTACGACGACGACGTCTACCTCTGGACCCTGCCGATGTTCCACGTCAACGGGTGGGGCCACATATACGCGATTACCGGCATCGGCGCGAAACACGTCTGCACGCGCGGCGTCGATGCGGCCGACATCGTGGAGAAGGTCACGACCGAGGACGTATCCTTCCTCTGTGGCGCACCCACCGTCCTCAACATGCTCATCGACTACTACGAGGAACACGACCACCCCGAGATGTCCGGCGACAACGACGTTCGGGTCACGACCGCGGGGTCTGCCCCGCCCGAGGCGACGATTCGGACCGTCGAAGACGAGTTCGGCTGGTATCTCAAGCACCTCTACGGCCTGACCGAGACCGGCCCGCTCGTCACTATCTCGGACGCCCGTCGCCTGATGGACCCCGAGGACGACAGTCGCTTCAAGCTCAAGAAGCGCCAGGGGATGGGCGTCCTCGGCACGGAGGTCGCAGTCGTGGACGACGACGGCGAGGACGTGCCCCGCGACGACTCGACCATCGGCGAAATCGTCGTCCGGGGCAACCAGGTCATGGACGGTTACTGGGAGAAACCGGAGGCGACCGACGAGGCGTTCAACGAGAGGCGCGAGGGATGGTTCCACACCGGAGACCTCGCGGTCGTAGACGAACACGGCATGGTGTCGATTCAGGACCGCAAGAAGGACATCATCGTCTCCGGCGGCGAGAACATCTCCAGCATCGAACTCGAAGACACGCTCTTCGACCACGAGGCGGTCTCGGACGTGGCGGTCGTCCCGGCCCCGAGCGACCAGTGGGGCGAGACGCCCAAGGCGTTCGTGGTCCCGGAGTCGGGCGACCCCGACGAACCCGGCGTGACCAAAGAGGAGGTCGAGTCGTTCACGAAGGAGCGTCTGGCCTCGTACAAGGCGGTCCACCGGGTGGAGTTCGTGGCTGAACTCCCCTCGACCGCCACGGGCAAGATTCAGAAGTACGAACTTCGCGCCCGCGAGTGGGACGACGAAGACCGGATGGTCGGACAGGGGTAGCCCGAGGCCGAGATTTCCGGGCGGTTTCCCGCGTTCTCGGGCAGTTTCCCGCGCTCGGGCGACTCCTCTCGTTCTCGGGACTGTCGTTCCACGAGTGGTCTGCGAACTACGCCGTGGGTCCGAGAGGTTGTAGTTCTGAACTAGACGACCCGGGCCGATACGATAATTATTGACAATATTACATTTTTCACCACCCGTCGTATATTACGGTGATACCCCGCTAACACTTCGCTACTCTCGGAATAGAGCGATATTTTACAATTACGGTACTGGAATCATCCCGTATAATTATTAATGAGGTTATCGTCCCGTGATAGCATGGCGCAGAGAGAAAAAACGGACGTGTCGCGGCGCGACGTCGTGAAGATGGCCGGAGCGACCGGTCTGTCCGGACTGGGGGTCGCCGGGAGCGCGAGTGCACAGGAGTATCCACCCATCGGGAACTTCCCGGTTCAGGGGAATCCGACCTTCGGATTCACGGTCCCGCAGTCCGGACCGTACTCCTCGGAAGGACAGGACGAACTTCGGGCGTATCAGTTGGCAGTCGACCACCTCAACAACGGGGGCGGTTGGGTGGACAACTGGTCGGACCTCACGGGCAACGGAGTCCTCGGCAATCAGGTCGAGTCCGTCTCGGGTGACACCGCGACCGACGCCGACACGGCCCGCCAGACGGCCCGCCGGATGATTCAACGCGACCAAGCCATCATGCTGTCCGGTGGTTCGTCGAGCGCGGTCGCCATCGCGATTCAGGAGCTTTGTCAGCGTGAGAAGGTGCAGTACATGTGCTGTCTGACCCACTCGAACGATACCACGGGCAAGTCCTGCGTCCGGTACTCGTTCCGGGAGATGTTCAACGCCTACATGACCGCGCAGGCGCTCGTCCCGCCGGTCATCGAAGAGTACGGCGAGAACAACAGTTTCTACCAGTTGTACGCCGACTACACGTGGGGCCAGACCGTCCAGTCGTCGATGAGCCAGTTCTTCGGCGAAGCGGGGTGGAACGAACTCGACAGCGTCGCCACGCCACTCGGGACGAAGGACTTCTCGTCGTACCTCCAGCAGGTCCCGCGCGACGAGGCCGACGTGCTGTTCCTGGACCACTACGGCCTCGACGGGTCGAACTCGCTGACTCAGGCCAAGGAGATGGGACTGGACCAGGACATGGAGATAATCGTCCCGCTGTACAACCGGCCGATGGCGCAGGCCGCGGGCGGGGCCATCGAGGGGGTGTACGGCACCGTCGCGTGGGACTCCCAAATCGACAATCCGCCGTCGAACCAGTTCACGCAGGTGTTCCAGAACCAGTACGACCGCATCCCGTCCGGGGTCGCCCAACTGGCGTACGCCCAGACGCTCCAGTACGCCGCCGCAGTCGAGCGAGCGGGCACCTTCTACCCGCCGGAGGTCATCAGGCAACTAGAAGGCCGACAGTACGACAACATCGGGATGGGCCAAGAGACGATGCGGGCCTGCGACCATCAGGCCCAGCGCGCGGTCCCGGTCGTGAAGGGACTGGCCGAAAGCGACCAGCAACAGGGTCAGTTCTACGAGATTGTCAACGTCACGTCGAGGGACCAACTCGGCTACGGGTGCGACGAGGGACCAGCCGCGGAGTGCGAACTCGGACCGTACGAGTAGTTCGGTTCGACCCCCAGTCGGGGGTTCGAAAGGAGGGAACCAACCGTTATGCTTGCGAGAGAATATCAAACAGATGTGGTGGGGAATCGTAGTCGGAGGGTCGAACGGGAAATAGAGGTGATAGCGTGACGCTCGTCGGCGAACCGCTGTTCGTCCAAGCGGTCGTGGAGACGTTCCTGAACGGTCTCCAGCAGGGCGCGATTTACGTGTTAGTCGCCATCGGGCTATCCATCATTCTCGGAACGTTGAAGTTCGTCAACTTCGCTCACGGCGCGCTCTATCTGATAGGAACGTACACCGGACTGCTGATTACGCTCGAAATCAACGTCACCGACGGCAAACTGGCCGACTGGGGCTACACGCCCATCGGACTCGAATGGGGCTTTCTGGCCGCGCTGGTCATCGTCCCGGTACTGGTGTTCGTCGTCGGGTTGCTGATGGAGCGATTCGTCGCCCGGCCGTTCTACGACCGGCCCGACACCGACCAGATACTGCTCACGTTCGGACTCGCAATCGTGATTCAGGAGGTGTTCAAAATCCTGTTCGGGGGCCAGAGCTACAACTTCGCGCGGCCCGGGTGGGCCAGCGGACAGGTGAACCTCCCCATCGTGGGGACGTTCCCCGAGTGGCGACTGTACATCATCGGGATTACGGCCGCAGTCGTCGTGCTGGTCTACGGTCTCATCGAGTACACCGACTTCGGGTTGGTGGTGCGCGCGGGGACGCGGGACGCCGAGATGGTCGAACTGCTGGGTATCAAGCTCTCGCGGCCCTACCTGATGGTGTTCGGCGTCGGCGCGGCGCTCGCGGGCGTCGCGGGCGTGGTCGGCGGGCCGCTGTACGCGGTCAATCCCAACATCGGCACCGAGATACTGGTCCCCTCCTTCCTCGTCGTCGTCATCGGCGGGGTCGGTTCCATCACGGGCGCGGTCCTCGGCGGGATTCTCATCGGCGAGACGCTGGCGGTTATGGTGGCCATCGCGCCGCAGTGGTCGCAGGTCGGCATCTACGTGCTGGCCGCGGTCGTCCTGCTCGCGCGACCGCAGGGTCTGCTCGGGGCCGAGGAGGTGGCACCGTGAGCGACGAACCCACCGAGACGGCCGACGCGACCGAGGACGCCGGGACCGTCGTCGAGCGAGCGGAGCGCCAGTTCCCCTCGTGGGAGCGCGTCCGGGAGAGCGAGTGGTTCGTCGTCGCGGCGACCACGCTCGCAGTCGCGGTCTTCCCGTGGCTGTTCGCTCGCGCGCCGGTCGTCAGCGGCGTGCTACAGGGGTATCAGGACCTCGCCACCCTCATCCTCATCTGGGGCATTTTCGCCATGGGGTTCAACCTCCTGCTGGGGTACACCGGCCTGCTGTCGTTCGGTCACGCCGCCTTCTGGGGCGGCGCGGCCTACGCCGCGGGGGTGTTCAGCGCGCAGGTGTCGTCGAGTCCGATTCTCGTCATCCTCGCGGGCACGACGTTCGCGGCGCTGTCGGCGTGGATACTCGGGTTCGTCTCGCTCCGGCGCGGCGGCATCTACTTTGCCATCCTGACGCTGGCGTTCGGCCAGATGGCCTACTACATGGCGCTGTCGCCGCTGGCGGGGATTACCGGCGGCGAGAATGGCTTCACGGGGGTCGAAATCGGAAAGCTGTTCGGGGTCTTCCAGCTTCGGTATCCGGTCCCGGGGCTGAGTTGGCTGGTCGGGACGTGGAAGTACGTGCTGGTCGGCGCGATAGCGGTCCTCTGCGTGACGGCCGCCAACCGCATCCTCCACTCGCCGTACGGGATGGTGTTCCGGGCGATTCGGGAGAACGACCAGCGCGCCGAGTTCGTCGGCCTGAACGTCTGGCGCTACAAACTCATGGCGTTCGTCATCTCGGGGACGTTCGCGGGAATAGCGGGGAGCCTGTTCACCATCTACAGCGCCTACGTCCCCCTGTCGTCGTTCTACTGGACCACCAGTGGCGAGGTGGTCATCATGGCGGTACTCGGCGGCGTCGGGTCGCTGTTCGGCCCGATACTCGGCGCGGGGGTGTACCTCTACGTCGAGAACATCGTCAGCGGCGTCCAGCAGTTGACCGTCCCGTTCACGGGTCCCTCGGAGTACGTCACGCTGGTCCAGGAGCCGATCGTCCTGCTCGACGGGTTCGGGGCGTACTGGCACCTCATCCTCGGACTGGTGTTCGTCGCGGTCGTCGTCCTGTTCCCGCGGGGCATCTGGGGACTGTTCGAGGACGTGGCGAGTGCTCTCGGACGACTTGGAGGTGGTCGCTGATGGCGCTGCTCGAAACCCGGAGTCTCACCAAGTCGTTCGGCGGTCTAGTGGCGGTAGACGACGTGGATCTCGAAATAGAGGAAGGCGAGTCCATCTCGATCATCGGACCGAACGGCGCGGGCAAGTCCACGCTCATCAACCTCGTCACCCGGATGCTCGACGCGACCGAGGGCGACATCTCGTTCAAGGGCGAGTCGATTCTGCGCGACGACCCCCACGAGGTGGTCCAGAAGGGCGTGAGCCGGTCGTTCCAGACGGCTTCCATCTTCCCGGAACTCTCGGTCGAGGAGAACGCCCAAATCGCGTCGCTGGCGGCCGAACACGGCTCGTTCCGGTTCAACTTCCTCCGGCACCGGAACAACTACGGCGAGGTCGACCGGTTGGCCCGCCGGACGCTGGACGCCGTGGGCCTGCTCGGCCAGCGCGACGTGGTCGCCGAAGACCTGCCGTACGGCGACAAGCGCCGACTCGAACTCGGCATCGCGCTGGCGAGCGAACCCGACCTGCTGTTGATGGACGAACCGACCGCGGGGATGTCGCCCGAGGAGACCGCCGACACGGTCGAACTCATCGAGCAGGTCAAGGAGGAACTCGACCTGACCGTCCTGCTGGTCGAGCACGACATGGAGGTCGTGTTCAACGTCGCCGACCGCATCGTGGTGTTGAATCGCGGGAGCGTCATCGCCGAGGGGTCGCCCGAGGAAGTCCAGGGCGACCCCGACGTGCAGGAGGCGTATCTCGGAGGTGTCGAGGCGTGAGACGAGCGTCGCGGACGGCGACGTGGGGGCGGTCGAGATGAGTCTGCTGGAACTGACCGACGTGGACGCCTTCTACGGCGAGAGCCACATCCTCCGGGACGTGGACCTGACCGTCGAGGAGGGAGAAATCTGTGCTCTGTTGGGTCGGAACGGCGCGGGCAAGACCACGACGCTCCGGTCGATTTCGGGCGCGCGCCCGCCGGAGGTCCGCGAAGGCCGCATCTCGTTCAAGGGCGAGGACATCACCGCGATGGCTCCCGAGGACGTCTCGGCGCGGGGTCTCTCGCTGGTGCCCGAAGAGCGGCGCATCTTTCCGAACCTCACGGTCGAGGAGAACCTCCACCTCGCCGAAGTCTCGGAGAACCGGTCGAACACTGTCGGGCGGTCGCTCGGACAGGTGCAGGTCGAACACGTCGGGATGACGACCGAGGAGGTGTACGACGAGTTCCCGCGCTTGCGCGAGCGCAAGACCCAGCAGGCCGGGACGCTCTCGGGCGGCGAACAGCAGATGCTCGCCATCGCCCGGGCGCTGAAGCAGAACACCGACCTGCTCCTGCTGGACGAACCCTACGAGGGGTTGGCACCCCAGATAATCGCCGACGTGGAGGACGCCATCGAGCGCATCAGCGACTCGGGCACCACGATTCTGCTGGTCGAGCAGAACGCCGTCGCCGCGATGGGCGTCGCCGACCGGTGTTACGTCGTCGACCAAGGGAGCATCGTCTTCGAAGGAACCGCGGCGGAACTACGCGAAGATGACGAAACGAGAGACCGATACCTCGGCGTCTGAGGAAGCGAGAGGGAATCGAGCGGCGACGACCAGCGACTCGGAGGCGCTCTTCGACGCGCTGGTCGAGGAGAGAGTTCTGGCGGTCGGCGACGCCGGCGTCCGAACCACCGACGAGTTCGACGACACCCACGCCATCTACCACGATTCGTACGTCGGGGTGGACGACTCGGAGTTCCACGAGGCGGTCGCGGCGACCTTCGGCCTGCCCGATGCGGACGCCGCGGCCGACCTCGTCGCCGAACGCGGCGTCTCGCGCGCCGAGTTCGTCTGCTATCTGGCGGTCCAATCGCACGTAGAGCGCGAATTCCCGGCAGAGGACCTCGCTGCGATGACCGTGATGGTGTTCGAGACCGTCCCGGACTCGCCGGTCCCGCCCGAAATCGCGGACGTGACCGACGACCCCCAGTCGTTCCTCGCGGGCCGGGACCGCGCGGTGGTCTCGGTCTGGAAGCGATTCTGCGACCCCTGCGAGGCGACGAAGGCCGACCTGCCGACGATCCTCGACGCGACGCCCGACGACGCCGCGATTGCGGGCATCGACGGCGAGGTCGCGGTCGCATTCTGTGAGACCCACGCGGTGGAGTCCGCGCCGGGGTTCGTCGTCGTGGACGGCCCGGACCGGAGGACGGTCTGCGAGAGCGACGCCGACGCGGTGGCCGAGACCCTGCGAGCGGTCTACGCAGACTGACCGCCCGTCGGCCGGGCCGCGACTTCGGTAGGCCACGACCGCGAGCGGGCGGAGGCTTTCGAGGACGAAGTCGCGTCTCCGCTGTTACGGTGCGTAGCGCGTCCGCCGGAAGTTTTACGCCGCGTTCGTCCCAAACTCGCCAGCGTGGACAGCGTCGAACTCAGCACCGTCGTCTACGTGCCGCCGGAGGAAGCCTACGACTTCCTCGTCGACTTCCCGGGGTACGCCGACTACTCGAAACACCTCGACCAGGTGACGCGACACGGCGAGGGCGGTCCCGGGACGGAGTACGACATCCACCTCCAGTGGTGGAAGCTGAACTACGTCGTCCGGTCGGAGGTAACCGATTTCGAACCGCACGAGCGCATCGGATGGCGCATCGTCAAAGACCTTCACGCGCACGGGGAGTGGTTGGTCGAACCCGCGCCCGAGGAGGCCCCGCCGGACCGCGAGAGCGCCTCGCGGGTCCGACTGGTCGTCGAGTTCGACGCGGACTCGGCGGACTCCGACGTGCTCGACCTGCCGCGACTCGTCTCGCTCGACTGGGTAATCGGCAAGGTGCGACCGCTCGTGCTGAAGGAGGCCGAGCGCGTCGTCGCGCGCATCGTGGAGGACCTGGAGGGCGAGCACCGGGAGGTCGAGCTCACGCTCCACGAGTCGCCCGACAGCGTGTAGCCGAGCGTTCGCCGCGATGGAGCAATCGCTCGGCAGTGAGGAGGAAAAAAGCGAAACTGCGACCGTTCTACTCGGCCTGTCCGTAGTCGCCGCCGTACTTTATGAAGAAGTAGGCCAGACCGAGCGTGAACACCAGCGCGGCCGTCGTGGCGATGCTGAGCGTCTTCGCGCTACTCGGGATAGCCGGACCGCTACTCCCCGACGAGGCACCGCCCTCTTGGACGGTGATGGTACCGACCATGCCAGCGGTCTTGTGGGGCTGGCAGAAGTACTCGTAGGTGCCGGTGGTCTCGAACGTGTGGCTGTACTCGTGGCCGGTGTCGTACGTCTTGCTCTCGCCGCCCTCGGTTCCTTCCCAGTTCGCACCGTCTGGTTGGCTCTCGGGGACGACGTTGTGGTTGTCCGACTCCCAGACGAAGTTGACCGTCGTTCCCGGGGCGATGGTCAGCTCGGCGGGCTCGAACACGAGGCTCCCGCCCGGACCGACTATTACTTCCTCGCTTCCGCCGCCACCGCCGCCTTCTTCCTGCGCGACGGCGGTTCCGGCCGCGCCCGCGGCCGCCGCGGTCCCCGTGGCGGCCCGCATGAATCCACGCCGCGTGACCGACTCGCTTCCTTCCGTACTCATACCCGGGGCTAGCGGTGGTGGGTACTCTATACTTTCGATACGACCCCACATCTTTTCGACGTCAGACGCCCGGAGGGCGCTCGCTCGCTCGCGGTAGAATCGCGGGTTCGTCAGCGTGGTGGTGTGCCAACGGTGGCTCTCCAGGTCGCTCCTGCTCAGTCGCTCACCGCCAGAGAAATGATATCAATAACGAAAGAAGGAATTTTGATTCCTAAATATATATGGACATTGCTGCGGCCGGCGTCTCCGGAGCGTCGCCCCGCTCGGACGACCGGTCTCGAACCTACAGACTGTAGTCGTGGTCGCCCGTCTCGGTCTCGAGGAAGGCCGTCAGGAGGTCGATAGCCGCCTCCACGTCGGCGTGGTGGACGCTCTCGGTGACGGTGTGGAGGTACCGAGTCGGGACCGAGATGGCTCCGACCGGCTTCGCGCCGTGGGTGTTCTGGAAGCCGGCGGTGTCGGTCGCCCCCGAGGGAAGCACCTCCATCTGGTGGTCGATGGCGCGGTCCTCGGCGACCGAGCGCATCCGGCGGTGGACCTTCGGGGTCGTGACCACGCTGGAGTCTTTGAGCTTTATCGCCGCGCCGTCGCCGAGTTCGGTCACGTACTCGCTCTCCTTTCCGACCGCGGGGATGTCGTTGGCGACCGTCACGTCGAGCGCCACCGCGAGGTCCGGGTCGAGGTCCACGCCGAGTGCGGGCGCCCCGCGGACGCCGAGTTCCTCCTGGACCGTCGCGCAGAAGTGGACGGTCACGTCCGGGTCCGTGACTCGCTTCGCGGCTTCCAGCATGGCGAACAGACACACCCGGTCGTCCAGCGCCTTCCCGGTCACGTTGTCGCCGACCCGGACCGTCGTCTGTTCCATGCTCACGAGGTCGCCGACCGAGACGCGCTCCTCGACCTCCTCGGCCGGGAGTCCGAGGTCGATGGTCACGTCGTCGATGGAGAACTCCTCGTCGTCGTCCTGGACGTGGGTCGGAATCGACCCGATGACGCCGATCAGATCCTCCGCCTCGGTGTGGACGGTCACGCGCTGGGCCCGGAGTACGTCGGGGTCCCACCCGCCGAGGGTATCGACTTCGAGGAAGCCGTCGTCGGTGACGTGTTTTATCATAAATCCAATTTCGTCAATGTGTGCCGCGACCGCGACCTCGTAGTCGCTCGCTCCCTCAACCGTCCCCACGACGTTCCCCATCGCGTCGGTGTGGACCGCGTCCGTCACGCCCTCTAACTCCCGCCGAACGAGGTCCCGCACTCGGTCCTCGTACCCCGGTACGCCACTGGTCTCGGTGAGTTCCCGCAGCAGGTCGAAGTCGAAGTTCATGACGAATACTGACGGCTCACTCGGCTTAAATCCCGTCTTTCCGGGGTTTCGGTCGGAAAGTGTGGCTACCGCGTGGGACACCGAGTTGCTACGAATCGGTGAAGTCGGAGACGTGAACGACGGAAACGGAGTGGTTCTGGTTTCGAGAGCCCCGTCCGGTCGCTGCGAACCCCTGAAAGAGACGTCGTAACAAACGGTTAGAAAGCCCCGCCTGCTCGTGGTCCAGTTTCGAGTGAGACTGGAGTTTCCCCGGCGTTTGCGGTGATTACCTGCTCGATTGGGCGCGTGTACCGAACCGACGGCCGACCCTGTTTCGAGTCGCTCGACGGCGGCGATTCGGCAGACGGCGTATAACAAAGGCCGACCTGTTGAAATTATATCGTGGACCTACGCGACCGTGCGATTCGGTTCCCGTCGCACGTCGATACAGCCAGCAACTCCCAGCGAGACACCGAACAATGTACAACGGAAACACAGTCGGCGTCGTCGTACCGGCGTACAACGAACAGGGCCTCGTCGGCGAGGTCATCGACTCCATCCCCGACTTCGTGGATCGGATTTACGTCGTGGACGACCGGTCTACCGACGAAACGTGGCAGGAGATACGGCGACACGCCGAGCAGGCCAACCGGGTCGTGGGCGAGCCCGAGACCGCGCCGAAACTCGCTGACGGCGGGTTCGACCCCTCTCGGCGAGTCGTTCCGATTCGCCACGAGACCAATCGCGGCGTCGGCGGTGCGATCAAGACCGGCTACCGACGGGCCTACGACGACGGCATGGACGTGACCGCCGTGATAGCGGGCGACGGCCAGATGGACCCCGACCAGCTCGACCGACTCCTCGACCCTATCGTGGAGCGGAAGGCCGACTACGCCAAGGGCACCCGCCTCCTCGATTCCGAGTTCCGCGAGGAGATGCCCGCCTTTCGCCTGTTCGGCAATCGACTGCTCTCGGGACTGACGAAGGTCGCCAGCGGCTACTGGCACACCACCGACCCGCAGAACGGCTACACCGCTATCTCCCACCGGGCGCTCGACGAACTCGACGTCGAGAGCCTCTACGACGATTACGGGTTCGCCAACGAACTCCTCGTGAGGCTGAACTGTCACGGGATGGCGGTCGCCGACGTGGCGATTCCGGCCATCTACGGCGACGAGGAGAGTACCATCGAGTACCGTAGCTTCGTCCCGAAACTGTCGTGGCTCCTGCTGATCAACTTCCTCCATCGACAGCGAACCCAACTCACCGAGTCCGGCAGTTGGACGGCCGCACTCGGGTACGCGCTCGGCGCAATCGGACTCGTCGCGGCCGTCGTCGCCGGACTGGTCGCCGGGTCGGGCCTGCTCGCGGTCCTCGTCGTCGGAAGCCTCCTGTCGCTCGGACTCGCCATGTACAGCGACAAGTCGAACAACGAGGCGCTGGAGCTACGAGTGGCCGGTGGGGACGACGCGTAGACGGAAAAATCTCGTTTTCGGAGTCAGACCGACGCGCCCGTCGGCATCCGCTCGTGGGTGCGCTTGGTGGGTAGCGACCTGAGACTGGTCGGGTCGGTCGCCACCTGCACCACGAGGTCGGTGAGGTTCACTTTGTCCTCCAGGAACGTCTCGCGCTTGCGCGCCCACTCGCTGGCGACGCCCGGATCCGCGAGCAGGTCGGTCGCCGTCTCCGTCACCGAGTCGAGCTCGCGGAGGTTGTAGATGAGACCCTCGCGTTCGAGTTCGGCGAAGTTGCCCATGTCGTCGTCGCCGACGAAGGAGTTCGAGCGAATCGCTGGCGTGCCCAACAGCGCGGCCTCCGTGACCATGGTCTGGGTGTCGGCGACCAGCAGGGAGGCTTCGGCCAGCGCGTCGTGGATGAGTGCGGGGTGGAGGTCGAAGGGCCGAGCGGGCGTCTCCGAGAAGTCCATGTCGCCGCCCTCGTCGGAGACGAAGACCGTCGCCTGCTCGGACAGTTCCGCTACGAGTCGGCGACGTTTCTCGGGCGTGAACCCGTCCTGCCCTACGTCGTGGTGCGAGCCGAAGGCGTTGAGTCGGACGATGACGTACTCCTCGTCCGGGCCGACCCCCAACTCGTCGCGGATGTCGGTCTGGGGTTCGTACTCGTCGGGATGGAGGTACGCGCACTCTTTGAATCCGCGGAAGACGTGGTGGTTCTCGCCGAGGTCCTTGTCGAAGGTGTGCGGCGTGAGGTAGGCGTCGGCGAAGGGCCGCGAGATGGCGTGGTCGACGTGGGTGTTCTCGGAGTCGGTGATGAGTACGACCGGCGCGTCCGTGGCGGCCCCCGCGTGGGCGGCATACGCGCCGACTCCGAATATCTTGTCGGGGTCGTACGCTCGAACGTTCCGGAGGATGGTGACGTAGTGGCTCGGGAGTCGTCGGGCCAGCGAGTACTTGTTGGTCGCCAGTTGGCCGTAGACGACGTGGGGCAGGTCGTAGTAGTCGAGCAGGTCGAGAGTGCATCCGTAGTCGCGGGCCAGCACCAGCACCTCGTGGCCGCGCTCCTGCAACTCCGAGACGGCGTTGCGATAGAGGTGGACGTGGGCCGGGGTGTTCGTGAAGAACAGGTAGTTCATGTCTCGGCCATACATCGGCCCAGTGAGAGTATTGTTCTACGGCGCGTTCCGTCGCTTCAGCCTCCGACAACTGACTTCTCGGGGGGAAGTACGTCCGGTTTGACGCAGTAGTAATCGCGTCCTGTCGAGATTCGAGCGAACGACCGTTCGCCTCGGTCGAGAAGAAGACGTTTGCCGTCGAGAAGGAGTGTTACTGGTAGCGAGGCGGAGTCAGGACCCGTCTTCGACTCTGACGGTCGCGGGGCCGTCGAGCCTGAAGGCCGTGATTTCGCCGGAGAACCGGAAGCCGTCCTTCCCGCCGATGACTCGCCCGGAAATCTGGCCGTCCGAGATGGTGTCGTGGGCGTTGACCGACCCGAGCGCCGCGCTCTTGCGGGCCGACCCGCTGACCTCGAACGTGTAGGTGCTGGCGGCCCGAGGCGCGTCGCTCCCGTCGATGACCAGTTTGTTCGGGAGCGAGAGGTCCGAGACGCTGACCTCCTCGCCGCCGTACCGAATCGTCCACTTGCTCTCGTCGAGGTCCATCGAAACGACGTCGCCGTCCACGAGGAAGGAGTCACCGTAACCGTTGCCCGCGACGCCGGTGACCGTCACCGTGCCGTCGCCGTTGTCGGTGATGCTGTCGTTGCCTTCGGCCGCCACGTCGCCAGCGGACGTGCGCTTCTTGGCGCTTCCCTCGACGGTGAACTCGTAGGAGATGCTCGACGTGTTCGACCCGGCGACCAGTTCGAGGACCGTTCCCTCGGCCTCCGAGTCGTCGGGTTCACTGGTCGTGGAGTCGGAATCGGAGCCACCGCTGGCGCTGGAGGTTCCGCTGGCGGCCTCTTCGGCCGTCATGGGGACGCCCGCCGGAACTCTGCTCGTGTCGGCGTTCGAGCCCCAGCGGGTGTTCTTCGAGATGATTTCGGGGTCGCCCGCCCTGCTGTCCTGCTCGCGCTTCGCTGGCGAACTGCCGATGTCGGAGTCGCGGACCTCGACCGGTCCCCACCACGCCCAGACGCCGCGACTGTTGACGGAGCCGGGACTCGAACAACCGACGCCGCACGGCCGGGCGGTTCCGCCCTTGACCACGCAGTTCTCGACGTGGGAGGTCCGGCCGTCGAGCGAGCCGACCCGGATGTTGGAGATGTTGTTGCTGTCGAAGTAGCTGTCGTAGACGTTGACGACGCCGCCGTGGCCCTGGGCGCCGGGGCCGGTGCCGTACAGTCCGTTGTCGATGAAGTGGGCGATGTGGACGTTCCGGAAGTTCAGCGTTCCGTAGTGAGCGTTAGCGTTGACCCAGATACCACCCTTGCCGGTCTTCGCGGTCTGGCCGTCGCCCATGTAGAGGTTCTCGACCGTGGCGGTGCCGCCCTTCGAGACCGCGGGCGTGAACAGGTAGTGTCCGCCGGGGTGGTTCCCCTTGAAGGCGACGTTCCGGACCGTCCAGCCGTCGCCGCTCGCGTATATCTTCGCCGACGCGCCGTCGGCGGTCATGTCGATGAGGAGGTTCTCCAGCGTCTCGCCGCTTCCGACGCTGAAGGTTCGGGTCTCGCCTGCCGAAACCGTGACCGTTCGATACTCTGCCGCGTTCGCCACGTCGCTCGCACTCGTCAGCGTTCCGGCGCCGAGCGCGGCGGCGACGCCGCCTCCGGCGACTCCCAAGAAGGACCGCCGGTCTACTGTTGCTTCTCGCTGTTCGCGTTCGCGTGCTGTCTTGTCGCGTGCCATGCCAATTTCAAGGCTGAGTTGCTATATTACAAGCTTTGTGGTTTCGCTTCAATGCTCGAATAGTCATTTATGTGCTGATTGACCGCCCCTCGCTGAGGCCGACTCGCGGAACTGTCGGACGAACGTCTGGAACGTCGTTTTCGACATCTACAGGCCGCCTACACCACGTCCAGGAGGTGATTAACGAGGCAATTACGACGGTAATCGAAGCTTGCGATCGAGGCCACAACTCGAACGTATCGCTGGCAGAGGACGACCGTTTTCGGGTCACTCGTCGGAGTTCACTCGACGGGGAGCGAACTACACTTCGGACGCTCCCCGTCGCGTCGAACGTCGGCGCTGACGAGTGGAAAACGGTCAACGAGTTCCCTGTTGTTCCGGAACGCTTTTGCCCGGAACGACACACATCAATGGATATGGCAGACGAAGAAACCGAAGCCGAACTCCGCGAACAGTTCACCGAGGCGTTCGAAGGTGCCGACTTCCCCGTCAGTAATCCGATGGACCTCGTGCCCGCGCTCCCGGACGGACCGGGGACGCGCTTCGAGGCGGGCGACGTTAGCTTCACCGCGATGGAGTTGTCTACGAAGCTCTCGGGCGTTCAGGACTTCCCCTACGACGACGTAGAGACCCTCGTCGACGACCTCATCGAAGGCCTGCACGAGAAGGATATGCTGTAGCTACTCGTCTTCTTCACCTTCCTCGTCCTCGGGAAGCGCGACCAACAGCACTTCCCACACGTCGTGTTGGTGGTTGAACTCGCTGTCTAGCACCCGGTCGTTCTCGCCGATGGGAATCGGCTGTTGCGGGTGGGACACTTCGAGCCACGTCACGGTCGGCTCGGTGATGTCCATCTCGGCGATGTCGTCCGGTCGCGCGGTTCCGGCCTGTTCTCCCATCTCGCGCTCCCCCGGACCTGTCGGTGTGCCTTGACGTTCCACGGTAATCTCCCCGTCGCTCGTACCACAGCGTTCTATAAAACCCTGCTGGCGCGGCCGAGGAGCGGGTTCGATTACCCGACGGGACTGTAGAGACCCCGTGAGAACTCCGGAAGCGACAAGTTCCGACCGGCCCAAGAGCCGACGATGAAACGGCCGACCGTCCGGACGCTCGCGCTCGGTGGATTCGCACTACTGGCCGGGACGCTGTTCGCCGGGACTGCGCTCGCACACGGCGGCGGCCTGCGCGCGGCGGCCGGGAGCCTCTCGGTGCCGACGTGGCTGTTCCTGCTCACCGGCGGCGGCGTCGTCGGCGCGTCGTTCCTGCTGGCTAGCTTCGTCACGGACCGGGCGTTCATCCGCGCGGTCCACGGCTGGCGACGAGTCGCCAGCACCCGACTCGACGGAGTCGTGGCGCTGACGCGGGTCCTCTCGGTCGCGGCCCTGCTCGGCGTCGTCTACGTCGGTCTCGTCGGCCCGCAGGAGATGTTCCGGAACGCCGCCATCCTCCTCGTCTGGGTCGGCTGGTGGGCCGGTTACGTCGCCACGGTCTACCTCGTGGGCAACAGTTGGCCCGCGCTGAACCCGTGGCGGGCGGTCTCCGAGTGGCTTCCGTCGCTCGACCGCGACTACCCCGACCGACTGGGCGCGTGGCCGAGCGTCGTCGGTCTGCTCGCGCTGGTCTGGCTGGAGGTCGTCAGTCCGCTGGCCGACGACCCGCGACTGCTGGCGTGGGTCGTGGTCGGCTACTCGATCGTCACGCTGGCCGGCGCGCTCGCCTTCGGCCCGGACCGCTGGTTCGGAAGCGTCGACCCCGTGGCGCGACTGTTCCGGTACTACGGTCGGGTCGCACCGATTCAGCGGAGCGAGGACGGCGGCCTCGAACTCCGAGCGCCCGGCATGGCGCTGACCGACGCCCGACTCGCCGACGGTCGGGACGAGGTGGCCTTCGTGGTTGCGATTCTCTGGGTCACGACGTACGACGGATTCGTCGGAACGCCACTCTGGACCGACCTCGCGCGCGGCGCGGTCGGCGCGGGCGTGCCCCCGGTCGTCCTCTATCCGGCCGGACTGCTCGCTGGCTACGGCCTCTTTCTGGGAGTCTACTGGCTCGCGGCCCGGTACTCCCGGAAGACCGCCGAGACGTACCTGACACCGGACGCCATCGCCCGCCGGTTCGCGCCCTCGCTGTTGCCCATCGCCGCCGGCTACCACCTCGCGCACTTCATCGGCCTGTTCGTGTCGCTGTCGCCCGCGCTCGTCGCCGCGCTGTCGAACCCGCTGAACCCGCCGATAAACCCCTCGGTGGTCGTCCTGCCGAGTTGGTTCGGGATGCTCGCCGTGGCGTTCGTCCTGCTCGGGCACCTGCTGGCGGTCTGGGTCGCGCACGCGAGCGCGTACGAGGTGTTCCCGGGTCGCTTGCAGGCGGTCCGGAGCCAGTACCCCTTCGTCGTCGTGATGGTGCTGTACACCATGACGAGCCTCTGGATAGTGTCCGCACCGAGTGCCGAACCCCCGTTCGTCTGACCCCATGACCCGAGAAGCCACCACCTACGAGACCGACGTGCCGCCGGGCGAATCGCCCGCCGAGTGCCAGTTCTGCGGTCGTCCGCTGGAGAGCGATGAGTTGCTCGTTCTCCACGAGGGACTCGACCACTGGGAGCGCCTCGGCGACGACCGGCGCGAGGCGTTCCGCGAGACGTACGAGCGCGAGAACGACGACCTACGAACGTTCAGGTTGAAGATGCTGGGTCTGCTGGTGGTGGTGTACTTCGTCTTCCTGTTCATCTACTCGTGGCAGTCCACCGACCCCTACAGCGTGATTTCGGTGGGCTTCGTCTGAGTACCCGCGACGGAGACGCGCCGCCCGACCTCCACGTTACTGACGGTTCCCGAACTGCCGCGTTTCTCGAATCGTCACAGACCACGGGATGCGCCGCGTCTGCGCTCGGGGAACACGGGACGCGGTGGCGGTACGGTGCTGTGCGGTGGCGGTCTTCCTCGATTCGAGCAGTAGTTAGCGCCGAGAAGCCGTTCCAACATCCTGCCGTCGAGACTCTTCGGGTCGGCGGTAGTCTCCTCGGCGTCGCCAGTAGCCGGTTCCGAGAAGCCGCCCTCACTTACCTTTCGCCCGACCGAAGACGTTCGGACGACGCCTTAAGACGCCACAATCCCGTAGCGGTGCCCTTTAGTCTCGCCCCTCCCGAGTGGGAGGTATGGACGAACAACCCGGACTGAGTGACGAATACCGCAAAGCGAGCCCGTGGCCGCTGTTCGTCGCGTTCGGACTCGCCATCTTCGAGGTCGGCATCGTGTGGCCACTCTTCCCCGTCGCCGTCGGCGGTCTCCTGCTGTTCGTCGGGAGCGTCGTCGGCATCCTCCGCGAGTCGGGCTACATCGCCGACCCGTGGAAGGGACTGGTCGCCGCGTCGGTCGTCTGTCTCGCGGCGGGCGGCGTCATCGCGTACTTCACCACCGGGTCGGTCCACCTCCGCGGGGTCGCCATCCTCGTCGGCGGCGTCATCTTCCTCTTCGGCGGCGTGTTCGGCTCGTTCTGGCAACCGAAGGGCGTCTGACCTCGGATATCGTTTCTCTTGGAATTGTATACGTTTCTCAGATACGTTCGTAGTTGTGTCTGGCGTGGTCGTGGAGTTCGTTGCCCGCTCTGAACTGGTGCCGTCGGAGTAGTGAACGACGGAAGCGGAGTGAGTCTGGTTTCGAAATCCTCCGCCCGGTCGCCGCCGGAAGAGGGTCCTGCTCGCTTTGCAGGCATGCGACTTCCGAGGTCACTCTCGCCTTGCTCGCGGTTACACCGCTCGCATCGCGGCGCGGTGCGCCGCGCACCGCTCGCGGTGGAGTGGTCGGCCGGAGCGTCCTCGATGGACTGGTGGGTCTTCCCTCGCGCGCCCGAATCGCACCTACAGGCGCGGAGCGTGACGTTCGGACGTCGGCGCGAATCGGCAACCTATTTGGGTCCCCCGTGGCTACCGTCGTACATGGCAACCCCCATCTTCGATCGGGAGACGTGGCTCGACATTTCGGTCAACATCATCCCGCTTTGCATCATCGGCTTCTTCGTCGCGCTGTTCGTGGTCGCATCGCCGTGGGCGATCGAGGGGCTGACCTCCGCCGTCGGATTCGGCCTGCTAATCGTCCCGTTCGTCCTGCTGGCGTACCTGACCTACTTCGCGGCCCGCCTCATCGAGGACGCCGAGTCGGAGTGAATCGGCCGATTTCCTTCTCGTTCGTCCCGCCGAACGCCGGTCAACTGTCGCATACGAGGCAGTGGTTCGTCCGGAACACGCCGCGGAAATCTTTGTGAATCGTTCACACGAAATCCCGTGACGACGCGGGGGCGTATCCTAACCTTTCTTTACCTTGTAGTCCTGACCAAGGCGTATGGTAGAAGCCGGGCAAATCGCACTCACCGTCGTCATGGGGGTGCTCCTCTTCGGAGTCGCCGCGTTCCTCTCCCGTCTCGAGGACTGGCGCTCCTACACACCCCTCTCGACCGGCGGCGGATACGTCGGCGAACAGACCGGGCAGGCACACAGCGAGAAGCCTGCCGGAATCGTGCGTTGGCTGACGACCGTGGACCACAAGGACATCGGCATTCTCTACGGTCTCTACGGTCTCATCGCGTTCTCGTGGGGCGGCATCGCCGTCCTCCTGATGCGGGCCGAACTGGCCGCGCCCGCGGAGGACTTCATCGGGGCGAACTTCTACAACGCCCTGTTGACCACCCACGGCATCACGATGCTGTTCCTGTTCGGGACGCCCATCATCGCGGCGTTCGGGAACTACTTCGTGCCGCTGCTCATCGGCGCGGACGACATGGCGTTCCCCCGTATCAACGCCATCGCGTTCTGGTTGCTTCCGCCCGCGGCCGTCCTCATCTGGGCCGGCTTCCCGCTGGCGTCGCTGACCAACAGCATCGACCCGGCTCAGACCTCGTGGACGATGTACACCCCGCTCTCCGTGGAGCAGACGAATCCGGGCGTGGACCTGATGTTGCTCGGCCTCCACTTATCGGGAGTCTCGGCGACGATGGGTGCCATCAACTTCATCGCCACCATCTTCACCGAACGCGGTGAGGACGTGGGTTGGGAGAACCTCGACATCTTCTCGTGGACGATGATCACCCAGTCGGGACTCATCCTGTTCTCGTTCCCGCTGCTCGGGAGCGCGCTCGTGATGCTCCTGATGGACCGCAACTTCGCCACGACGTTCTTCGCCACGGAAGGCGGCGGTCCCATCCTCTGGCAACACCTGTTCTGGTTCTTCGGTCATCCCGAAGTGTACATCCTCGTGTTGCCCCCGATGGGTCTCGTCAGCCTCATCCTGCCGCGGTTCTCGGGCCGGAAGCTGTTCGGCTTCAAGTTCGTGGTCTATTCGACGCTGGCAATCGGGGTCCTCTCGTTCGGCGTCTGGGCCCACCACATGTTCGCCACGGGCATCGACCCCCGCATCCGGGCGTCGTTCATGGCCGTCTCCTTAGCGATCGCGGTACCGAGCGCGGTCAAGACGTTCAACTGGATCACGACCATGTGGAACGGCAGACTTCGACTGACCGCGCCGATGCTGTTCTGTATCGGGTTCGTCCAGAACTTCATCATCGGCGGCGTCACCGGCGTCTTCCTCGCCTCGATTCCGGTGGACCTCGTGCTTCACGACACCTACTACGTGGTCGGCCACTTCCACTTCATCGTGATGGGCGCGATTGCAGTCGCCGGGTTCGCGGGCATCTACTACTGGTTCCCGATGTACACCGGCCGGATGTACCAGCGCACCCTCGCCAAGTGGCACTTCTGGCTCACGATGATCGGGAGCAACGTGACGTTCATCGCTATGCTCCTGCTGGGCTACGGCGGGATGCCCCGGCGCTACGCCACCTACCTCCCGCAGTTCACCGACATGCACCTCGTCGCCACGGTCGGCGCGTTCATCATGGCCTTCGGTCAGCTCATCTTCGTCTACAACCTGCTGGTCTCGTGGCTCGAAGGCCCCCGCGTCGAGAGCGGCGACCCGTGGGACCTCGAAGACGACGGCATGAAGACCAAGGAGTGGGCGTGGTTCGAGCGCAAGCGCGAGACTGCTCTCACCGACGGTGGCGAGGAGGTCACTACCGACGGCGGTGAGGAAGTCGCAGACGAATAGAAACGAACGACACCGCTTTTCAGTTCTTTCTCGGCGAGTAGCGACGGCTATCGCCGGAACTCGTCGGCGTAGTCGGCGACGTACTCCCGGAGCGTTCGGGGGTCGCGGTCGAGGACGCGCGACACGTCGTCGGTCACGCGGTCGGCGAGTCCGAGGCGTGCGGTGGTGTAGATTCCGACCATCACCGCGACGTACCCCCAGTCGAACCCGCGGCGGTGCATCCGCCACGCGAACTCGGGGACCGAGGGGTCTGCGTACTCGATTCCGCGGTCCAACACCGCACTGAAGACGGCGGCGACCTGTCGGTAGTCGAGCGCGACCGGACCGGTCAGGTCGTAGGCGCGATTCCGGCGGCCTGACCCGCGGTCGGCGTCGGTCAGGACGACGGCGGCCACCTCGCCGACGTCGCGGGCGTCCACGAAACTCGTCGCGCCGTCGCCCGCCGGGACGAATATCTCGTCGCGCGACGCGACCTCCTCGGCGTGGACCTCGTGGAGGTTCTGCATGAAAAAGGAGGCCCGCAGGAAGGTGGCGGCTACGTCGGTCGATTCGAGGTGTCGCTCGACCCGGCGATGCGGGAGCAGTGGGTTCTTCTCCGCGCCGAGGACCGAGAGGTACGTGACCTGCTCGACGCCGGTCCTGGCCGCGGCGTCCACGAAGGGCGTGAGGTGGCGCTTCACGTCGGACACGGCGGGCGGGCGCATCAGAAACAGTCGGTCCACGTCGGCGAGCGCCTGCCCCCACGTCTCGGGTCGCTCGAAGTCGAATTCGACGAGTTCGACGGTCCGGGCGAACTCGTCGGCCGCGCCGGCGGGGTCGCGTACGGCCGCGCGGACCTGCGCGTCCCGGTCGGCGAGCGCGCTCACGACGTGCGACCCCACGGTACCGGTCGCACCCGTGACGAGGACCGCGCCGGACGTGGCGCTCGGCGCGTCGGTCGTCACGTTACCGCTAGCACGATGCCCATCGCGAACATGAGAACGGCGATGCCCCCGAGGAGATAGGCCAGCATGTCTTTCTCGGACATACCGGAGGTAGGGGCCGTGTGGATGAAAAGGCTAATCCTTCCGCCGCCCCGACTCCGGGACGTGAGCGAGACGTTCGGCGGACGGTCGTTCGTGGTCGGGTTCTACGCCCTCATCGTCGCCATCACCGGCGTGGTCGGCGCGGTGCTAGGCGTGGCCGGTCCCGACGACCTCACCGCGGTCAAACTTCTCGGACTGGTCGAACTTCAGCCGACGCCGCTCGGTCTCGCAGTCTACGGCATGGTCACGGTGGGCCTGGCGCTCGGCGTCCCACTGGTGCTGGTCGTCCTCGTCTCGAAGAAGGCCGACGCCGAACGCCCCGGCGAGAACACCTGAACGCTGGTCCCCGCACCCTTCGGTTTCTGACGCGCGGATTCGACCGATTCTCTGGACGGAAGTCGGACCGGCCACGCTGGACAGCAGTTCGACAAACGACGCCGGGTGGACTGATAGCGGTCGTGCGCTCCAACACTCGTTCCGGCGGCGTTCAGATGAGCGCGACCAGTTTCCAGTTGGGCCCAGTGAATCGACCGCCGGTCTTGGTGGGCTTTCGAGGACGTAACCCTCGTTCCGCCTGCGTCTCTGAACACTACCCCCGTTCCAAGGCCAACATCTAAGGCGGCGTTCCCCGTCGTTGTGAATA
The DNA here is from genome assembly GCA_005239435.1 of Halorussus salinisoli. Taxonomy (GTDB): domain Archaea; phylum Halobacteriota; class Halobacteria; order Halobacteriales; family Haladaptataceae; genus Halorussus; species Halorussus salinisoli. Next base: position 23,375 of record ML241305.1, read on the forward strand.
TGTACCACGTCGTTATCGCCGTCGACGAAGAGTCCGAGCGCGCGCGCAGACAGGCCCGTGCAGTCGCCGACCTGCCTCGCTCGGCCGACGAGGTCCGAGCGACCCTGCTCCACGTCTTCACGGACAACCCCGGCGGCGCGTCGGCGACGCAGGTCGGATCGGTCCGCCGCGCCGAGGAGATACTCGAAAACGCGGGCGTCGAAGTCGATATCGCGGAGCGGAGCGGCGAACCCGCCGCGACGGTCCTCGACTTCGCCGAGAACGAGGCCGCCGACTGCATCTGCGTCGGCGGCCGGAGTCGCTCGCCCGCCGGAAAAGCCATCTTCGGGAGCGTCTCCCAGTCGATTATCCTCCAATCCGACCGGCCGGTTATCGTGTCGGGGTCGACCGAGAAGTGAACGTCGCTACTGACGGAGCGGCTCTGGTTTCGAAAGCTCTTCGCTCGCTACGAATCGCTACGAACACCACGGAAGTTACAGTGGCCAACGGGTAGACGGAAGTCACGGTAAACGGCGGACAGAAAGTCCCCACCGCTAGTGGTCTGTCACGCCGAGCGCGCTCGGCGACCCTCCGCCGTCACGTCTCCTCGATGGTGTCGAGGACGCGCTGTGAGAGGTCCACGTCCGAGAGTTCGCCGCGGTCGTGGGCGACCAGCCACTCCCCGTCCGCCCGCCACGTTCCGAGGCGGTTACCGTCGATGTCGGAGACGGTGCCTGCCACGTCGGTCGGGTCCCAGCCGTCGTCGCAGAGCGCCAGCAGGCGATTCAGAACGCGCCCGACCTCGCGGTGGGGAATCCCGTCGCCCGGCGTGGCCGTCTCGTAGTCGATTCGGAGCGTCCCGTCGTCGGTTTCGAGGTCGGTGACGTAGACGCCGTGGCTCATCAGTCGCTGTTCGAGTCGTTCGCGGAGGTCCTCGTCGTCCATACTCGGTGGTACAGCGCGAAGCGGGTAAACGCCTCGCTACCAGAAGTCGTGGGAGTCCCGCGGCGCGACGCAGGCGCACGTCTCGGTCGGGTCGAGTACGTCGTCGACCGGCATCGCCTCGCCACATTCCGTACAGACGATGCTCGTAGTCTCGGTGTCCCGGTAGTGACGCAGCGCGTGAGTGCCGATAACCGCTCCGGCGGCGATGCCAACAGCCCCTGCGAGCGCCTTGTCGATCAGCGCGGTCTCGCGTGCCATGCGCTCCCGAGGTTGGCCCACAAACTTAAACCCATTGACGCCGGAAATACAACAGAATCTGTCGTGTCGGAAAAGTTGCAACCTTTTTGTCACCGTCGCCGGTAGCCAGTCGCATGGCCGACCCACTCGACGACGACGAGAACGCACTGGTGAAACTCGCCTCGCTTCTCGTTCTCGGCGTCGGACTCGCCGGACTCTTTCTGGGCTACGACCGGTTCTGGCTCGTGTTCGCACTCGGATTCGCGGTACTCGTCCCGATGGTGAAGGTCGTGACCGAGACGTTCGGCGTCGGCCCGACCTCGAACGAGAGTGACCACCGACAGCGGAATCGGACCGCCGACGAACCCGAATCGACGCAGGACGCCCTCGACACGCTTCGGGACCGATACGCTCGCGGCGACCTCTCCGAGTCGGAGTTCGAGCGGAAGGTCGAAGCCCTGCTCGACACCGAGACGCCCGAGAGCGCGCGCAGGCGCATCGAGCGCGAGAGCGACTCGACAGACGCCCGCGACCTCGCGGACGGGAGCTTCGAAACCGACGAGAGCGCCAGGTGATTCTCTCCCGGTCGACGCGACCGATGGCCGACCAGCGACCGAGCGCCGACCGCCAGACGCCACATATAAATTCCAGTCGGAGCAAACAGAGGAACATGGTAGGGTTCCTGAACTTCGTCATCGGTTTCGTCGTGAGCCTCCTCATCGGGGCGTTCGGCATCTACGTCGGCGCGCGGGTCATCGCCGACCGGAACGACTACGAGTACGCGATACTCACCGCGCTGGTCGGTGCGCTCGTCTGGTGGCTGGTCGCCGGACTGTTCAGCATCATCCCGTTCGTCGGGGGCCTCATCGGGTCGGTTTTGGGCCTGCTGGCGTGGGTGTACGTCATCAACGCACGTTACCCCGGCGGTTGGGGCAGCGCCATCGGAATCGGACTGGTCGCCTACGTCACGGTCTGGGTCGTGCTGGTCCTGCTCAATTCGGTCGGCCTCATTGCGACCGGTGCGCTCGGCATTCCCGGTCTCTAACTACTGTCCGTACTCCACCTATCGCTCGTAATCGAACTGCAACTCGTACTCTCTATCGCTCGTAGCCCAGTTCCTCGCTCACGAGGTCTGCGGCGTTTCGTATCGCACCGACCGACGAGAGGTATCCGGCCCCGACGGTCGCCTTCAAGGCTTTCGCGGCCGTGCCGGTGAGGACCGTCGGACCGATCTGGGCGACGGCACCGTCGCCGACCGACACAAGCCACCCCGGCGAGTCGAACGCGAAGGGTTCGAGTCGCGGTTCGAAGATGTCGTCGCCTTCGCGGTCGTACGCCACGAGGTTGGCGACGTTCTCGGCGACCGCGCGGGCCTCCCTGACTGCGGCCTGCGCGCTGGCCGGGACCGGTTCCCCGTCGGCGTCCACCACGCGCGCCGCGTCACCGACGACGAAGGTGCCGTCGCCGAGGCGAAGGGTGTTCTTCACCTCGGGTCGCTCGCCGTCGAGTGCGGCGGGTCCGCGGATGCCGCCGGTCCAGACGAACTGGTCGTAGTCGAGTCGCCCGTCGGATCCGAGTTCGATAGAGTCGGCGTCGGCCGAGGCGACTGCGGTGCCCGTCCGAATCTCCACGTCGCGGGCTTCGAGTTGGTCGCGGACCGCCGTCTGAAAGTTCTCGGGGAACGACGGCGCGACGCTGTCGAGTTGTTCGAGCAGGGTGATAGTGACGTTCTCCCGGGCGTCCTCTTCCCGAGCGAACGCCGCGAGTTCGCCCGCGACCTGCACCCCCGACAGGCCCGCGCCGCCGACCACGACTCGACTGGTTCCGTCGCTCTCGGAGTTCCCTCCGCCGTCGGCGTCGAGTGCGTCGAGGAAGTCCGCCCGGATGCGCTCGGCGTGACCCAGCGTCTTGAGCGGCGTGGCGTGTTCCTCGACGCCCGGCAGGTCGTAGAACGCGGTTTCGGCCCCGAGACAGACCGCGCCGTAGTCGTAGTCGATGGTCCCGCCGGAGGCCAGCGAGACGACGCCCGCGTCGGGGTCCACGTCGGCGACTTCGGCCTGCCGGAGTTCCGCGCGGTCCAGCACGGTTTCGAGGTCCACCACGATCTCGTCGGCCAGCGACGGTCGGCGAATGGCCCGGTGGAGTTCGTGCTGGACGAGGTGCTGGCCGGTCCGTTCGACCACCAGGATCTCCACGTCGTCGGGGACGGTGCGCTCTAACTTTCGGGCGAGGGTCAGTCCGGCGTAGCCCGCGCCGAGGACAGCGATTCGCATTCGGTCGGAGCTTAGGAGCGAGACGGCTTGAAAGTGGGGTTAAAACAGCGCTTCGCTCTCGTCCAGAATCTCGGCCGGGCCGCCGACCTCCCAGACCATCGTCTCGACGCCGCAGTCGGCGACGACTTCCTCGACGCGCTCGACGTGTTCGTCGGTCGTGTTGACGTAGACGCTCGCGCCCGTGTCGGTCGAGAAGTAGACCGGAACGCCCTCGTCTCGGAGTTCGCGCACGGCGTTGAAGATGGCTATGGTGTCGGGCTTCCAGTAGACCCACCCGGACGGGCCGGTCATCGTGGTCGCCGCCAGCGACAGCGAGTCGTGTTCGGCGGTCTCGAAGACGCGGTGGAAGTCACCTTCGCGCAGGGCGTCGCGCATCTCGGCGAGTTGGTCGTGGATGTGTGCGAGTCGCGCCTCGAACATGTGGCTGTCGGCGGCCTCGCGGTGGGCGTGTTCGGTCTCCTTGTAGGCGGGCACGAGACCCGCGACGATTCGGAGGTCGTCTTCGAGCGGCGAGTCGAGTCGCTCGGAGCGACAGTCCTCGTCGTTGAGTCCGGTGTGGAGGTCGGAGAATCCGCCGGTCACGGCGCGGGCGGCCGACGACGACCCGCGGCGCGCGATGGTCGAAATCTCCGGCCGAGAGAGACCGAGGTCCGCCGCTTCGGCGAGCGCCATCGCCGCGGCGGCGAATCCGGACGAGGAGGAGCCGAGTCCGACGTTCGAGGGGAAGGAGTTCCGACTCTCCAGTCGGACGGGGTACTGGGCGTGGTCGGCGTCGGCGAGTTCCCGCACGCGCGAGACGACGTTCGCCACGCGGTCGGCCTCGTGGTCGGCCAGTTCCTCGCCGCCGACGACGAAGGTGTCCGAGTCGAGGTCGGGGTCGAACTCGACGGTGGTCTTGGTGTGGCTCGGCGCGGTACAGAGGCTGATGCTGTCGTGGTAGGGGAGTCGCAACTGTTCGTCGCGCATCCCGTGATACTTGACTAAGCCTTGGATGGGGTGAGCCTTCGCGGTCGCCTTCATGCTTTGACGGGGGTGGTTCTGGTGGTTAAAACTCTCGGTACTCAGATAGTGGCGTCCGACGAGCGAGAGGCAAACATACGTAATTATTTAGCAATCGTACGTATTTTCTAGAGCATCCGATAGAGTTATTCGGTCGAGCAGAAAGCTAGCTTCGGGTTCGAGCCAATCATCGCGCGCCTCGGCCCTCCCCGATCTCCTCACTCCCCGCTTCGCGGGGTCGTTCGTCCCTCGCGCACGTTACTCGCGCGCGCCACAGTAGATTGATAATCTTCGCTCAATCGTTCCCTCACCTCGGCGCGCGCGGTCGCGCCCTCGTGGCGCGACCACTCGGGCGAGGTATTCAGGAGCGGAGTGACTGAAGGCTCGTCAGAGTGTACCTCTAACGGTGGACGACTGAGCGAAGCGAAGGAGGTCGGGGAGGTGTGAGGCCGTCGCGGGCGGTGACTCCTCTGTGACGGGAGTAAGTAGCTCCAACGACTAACCCGGAGGATTCCCGCGCAAGGGCAACAGATTCGTCGGTGTCGTCGAGTCGACTTCACGGCGTTCCCCGGAGAGTAGCGAACCATTCAAACCCAGGCCACACCACGAAACGGACATGGGAGAGCCACTCGACACCCGCGAAGCCCAGGCCGAGGAGGTCATCGACAGACTCTACGACGAGTATCCCGACTCGACCATCTCGCTCGACTTCTCGAACCGCCTCGAACTCCTCATCGCCGTGATGCTCTCGGCCCAGTGTACCGACGAGCGCGTGAATGAGGAGACCGAACACCTGTTCGAGAAGTACGAGACCGTCGAGGACTACGCCGAGGCCGACGAGGACGAACTCTCGGAGGACATCGGCTCTATCACCTACCACAACAGCAAGGCCGACTACATCAAATCCTCGGCCCGGACCATGCTGGAGGAACACGACGGCGAGGTTCCCGACACGATGGACGAGTTGACCGAACTCAAGGGCGTCGGGCGCAAGACCGCCAACGTCGTCCTCCAGCACGGCCACGACGTGGTGGAAGGCATCGTCGTGGACACGCACGTCCAGCGACTCTCGCGCCGCCTCGGTATCACCGAAGACGAGCGCCCGGAGGCCATCGAGGAGGACCTGATGGGCATCGTCCCCGAGGAACACTGGCAGCAGTACACTCACCTCTGCATCAGCCACGGACGGGCGACCTGCACCGCGCGGAACCCCGACTGTTCGAACTGCGTGCTGGAGGACGTCTGTCCGTCCTCGAAACTCGACCATGACGTGGACCTCGCCAGCGGTGAGGCGTGGGACGCGTAGATAGAACCCCGTGGAGCGGTAGCGACGAAGCCGAAATCCGTCAGTGTAGCAGGTAGTCCATGACGAACCGAACCATCCCGAGAATCCACGCGAGTATCCAGAAGAGGACGTAGCCCGCGACGCCGATGCGGAGGCGACCTCGCCACGCGCCCATGTTCTCGTGGAGTTCACCGATGTCTACCTCGCGTTCTGTCGCGTCGCGTTCGTACAGGTCGTGTTGGTGTTTGACCTGAAAGATGCGGACGATGCCCGTCAACGCGACCACGAGCATGGCGTACGCCTGCAACCCCAGAAATGCGTGGAGAGCCGCGAACCCACCGAGTTGGTTCAGGAAGCGCGGGGCCATCCACGTCACCATTGGTATCGTGGTCAACAGTAGCCCCACCGTGATGAACTTGAGGTGGTGTATCAGCACGTCCCAGGTCACCACGTCCTGGTCGAGGATGTACCACGCGCCGTAGAGGTAGAAGGGGAAACTGGCAGTGACGACGAGGGCGACCACGGTCGCAACCAGCGTCTTGCTCGCCATGCGCGGCGGTTAGGAACGAGGGTGGTTAAGGGGTGCGGAAGCGGTCGCGCCTGATTTCGCGCCCGCGAAGTAACGTCGGGGCGCTTATGCGGCTTCAGGTCTGAGTTTCGGACGATGACCGACGCCTCGGACGATCCGGCGGGCGAACGACCCGCGGACGCCGCAGAGCCGCGGGACGGGGACGCGCCCGAGAGACGCGACGACGCCCCCGCCGACGAGGACCGCGAGGAACAGGCGACCTCCCGTGACGAGGAGGACGCCGAACTCACCCCCGAGGAGATCGAGGAGAAGTACGACTTCGAGGACTTCGGCCCGCGCGACATGGCCGAGATGAGCTACGAGGAGTGGGAGGTCGCGTTCGACCACGACTCGTGGATCACCGGCGAACCACTCCTCGACAGGGTGGAGGCCGACCTCAAGAGCCGCGTCGCCGACCGCGACGTGTTCGCCGTCGTAGAGCGCATCGAACAGGACGGTGAACCGCAACTGCTCGCGTACTCCGACGAGGGGTACGCCGTGGTCTACCCGGACGGGACCGTCGAGGGGAGCGGCACCGTCCTCCGGGACGTGAAACCCTCGGTCGCGCTGGCGTCGATGGAGAGCTACGAGGTGCCGGACGTGCCCGAGGGCAACGTACTCCCCGACCCCGCCGAGGTACCCGAGGGCTCGGGTAAACTCGGCAATCAACTGATGCAGGTCGTCGCCGCCGTCCACGTCCTCGCGGGAGTCGCGCTGTTCGCCGCGTGGATCGCGACGGGACTTCCCCTCGTGGCGGCAGTGGCCGCGTTCGGGTTCTTCTTCTTCGGCGTGTTCGTCTTCTTGCTGGTGGCCAACGCCCGGCTCTCCGATCGGTTCCGTGCCGAGGAGTACCGCAACCGCCTCCGGGCGGTCGGCTTGGAGGACGACGAGCGGCCCGAGTTCCTCCCGAACGGGGACGAAGCGCCCGAGTCGGGCGATTCGCTCCCCGACGAGCGGCCGAACGACGACGCGACCGAGACCGAAGTGTCGTCGGCCTCCGACAGTGGTAACTAGGGACATACTCGGCGCGTCGGCCGCCGAAACCCCGCTACGGCGGCATCGGTGGCTTTAAGCAATTCCTGTCCTGACTTTCATCTGTATGAAGAGGCGGGACTTTCTGATGGCAGCCACCGGTGTTGCTGGCGGCGCTGGGGCGGGCGTAACGGCCGCCTCGGCACAGGAGACGACTACCACGTCGTCCGGCAATACCACTGCCTCCGAAAACGAGACCACGACCGCCGCCAACGGGACGACGAGCGGAGACGCGTCCGGCGGTGGCGGTCCGACAGAAGAGGTAGTAGTCGGTCCAGGCGGGAGCCTCGTGTTCGAGCCCGCCGAGCTGACTATCGCACCCGGAACGACGGTCAACTTCGTCTGGGAGTCGGACAACCACAACGTCGTCCCCGAGAGCCAACCAGACGGTGCGAACTGGGAAGGAACCGAGGGCGGCGAGAGCAAGACGTACGACACCGGCCACGAGTACAGCCACACGTTCGAGACCACCGGCACCTACGAGTACTTCTGCCAGCCCCACAAGACCGCTGGCATGGTCGGTACCATCACCGTCCAAGAGGGCGGCGGTGGCGGCGGAGGCGGTGGCGGTGAAGCGGAAGCCGACCCCGAACACATGGGCGTGCCGTTCCAGGCCCACTTCGTCGGGCTCGCCACCCTCCTGATGATGGCCGTCTCGCTCATTTACACGTTCTTCCTCCTGAAGTACGGCGAATCACCGCACGCGAGTGGGAGTAATCGATAACCATGTCATCCACAGGTTCAACGTACGGCGACATTCACCGCTACGAACCGGCCAGAGAGAGTACGGCCGCGGCCATCGCCATCGTCCTCCTGACGGTGGTCGAGGTCGTGTTCGTCGGTCTGTTCACCTACGGACTGGTGAGCGGTTGGGGGTACAGCGAAATCGGTAACATGTACCTCGGGTTCATCCTCGCGGTCATCTTCATCGACCTCGCGTTCATCCTCTTGTTGTACCGCAAGGAGTTCCTCCCCGACGTGATGATCGTCAAGAAGCGTCGTCGCAAGTGGGAAGACCTCTACATCCGCGAAGAACAGCAGTACGGAACTGAGTCGCTCGGTAACGCGTGGGACCAGTTCAAGCAGGCCGTCTATCCCTACTACAAACGATAACCATGCCAGAAGAAGACGACAAGTATCCGAAAAGCACAGGTCGTCGCCGCTTCGTGAAGGGCGTCGTCGGAAGCGCCTCGCTCGCCGGGGTCGGCACCGCCGCCGCGGCGGGAATCAACTCCGCCACCGCGCCCACGGGCGCGGGCGGTGGTATCACGCAGTTCATGGCGATGGAGAACACCTCCGGTCCCGCTCCGCGCGGAATGCCCCAGATTCCGGTCGAAATCGACTCGGAAGGCTACCTCAAAGGAATTTGGCCCGAAGTGAAGACGGTTACACAGCAGGGCCGCGAGGTCAAAATCGCCGAGATGGAACTCGGTGGGGTCACCTACTCCGCCGAGTGGTTCCAGTACTGCGGCGTCCAGACCTATCCCGGCGTCAAACCCGACGCCGACCAGGACAACTTCTTCCGCTACAGTGGCAACTCGAAGTTCGAGTGGCAGAACGAAGAGGTCAGCGAAGGCGACAAAATCCACGTCGACGACTTCAGCGACTACGAGACGTGGGGCAACGGCATCGGCCAGAGCGGCCTCGGCAAACCCGCCCAGGGGTCGTGGCGCTCGCAGGACGTGCCCCCGAGCGGAACGATGCCAGTTCAGGTCATCCGTAGCAAGCGCGTCGAACAGATGGCCAAGCGCGACGACTGGATCGAGGCCAGTACCGAAGAAGGATTTATCGCAAACCTGAACAAGTGCACGCACTTTTGTTGCGTGCCGACGTTCAAAGGACTACCCGGGTCGAGGGTCGCCAACGCACAGGACAAGATCTACTGTCAGTGCCACCAGTCGGTGTACGACCCGTTCAACGTCGTGAAGAAATCGTTCGTGGCACTCCCGCGACCGGAGGGCGAGTAACATGAGTATCGAACGCAAGGACGAACACGACCACGGCGAGTGGATGCGGACGAAGGAACTCACGCCGGTCGAGACGACGTTCCTGACGGCGCTCATCTGGATGGACAAGCGATTCCGCATCGTCGACTACCTCGAGATACTCGAGACCCTCTACTACAGGGTCAACATGCAGATGCCGAAGAGCCACACCGAGCAATACAGCTTGGACAACAAGTTCTGGTACTGGTATCCGCTGTACGCGCTCGGGAGTTTCTCGACGATAGCGTACGTCGTCGCCGCACTGAGTGGGGCCTTACTCGGGTTCTACTACGCGCCAGCGACGGTTTCGGCGTCGGGAGACGCCTCCGCGGCGTACAACCAGTTGGCGTTCATCATGACCGACCTGAACTTCGGCTTCATGCTCCGGTCCATCCACCGATGGTCGGCGCAGGTGATGGTCGCCGCGGTGTTCCTCCACATGCTCCGAGTGTACTTCACCGGCGCGTACAAGGAACCGCGCGAACTGAACTGGATAATCGGCATCATCCTCATCAGCCTCACGATGGTGTTCGGGTACACGGGGTACCTGCTTCCGTGGGACCAGCTAGCGTTCTGGGCCGGACAGATCGGGGTCGAGATGAGCCTCTCGATCCCGCTCGCGGGCGAGTGGGTCGCCCAACTGCTGTTCGGTGGCTTCAGTCTGGGACAGGCGACGCTACAACGGATGTACATCCTGCACGTGTTCCTGCTCCCGTTCGTGGTGACGACGCTCATCGCGGTCCACATCGGTATCGTGTGGATTCAGGGTATCGCTGAACCTCACTAACTATGACAGACGAACAAGCAAAAACCGACGGCAGCGGCGAGGCACAGACAGACGGTGGCGGCACCGGTATCGTCCCGCCGGACGACGAGACTCCGACGTGGAGCGAGCGCAAGGAGCGTACTCAGGGTCTCTCCCGGCTGACTTACGAGTACTTCGAGCGTGCGCGTCGAGAAGACCAGGACCTCCGACAGGAGTCCAGTTACGTCGAGCGTGACGTGCTGGCGTTCCCGGTGTGGCCCCACGAGATGATTCGGAACCTCTCGCTGACGAGTTTCTTCGTCGGGATGATAATCTTCCTCTCGGCGACGCTCCCGCCGCACCTCGGGCCGCCCGCCGACCCGAGTTCGACCCCGGCGGTCATCCTGCCCGACTGGTATCTCTACTGGTCGTTCGGCCTTCTGAAGCTCGGCCCGCTCAACCCCGAACTGGCGATTCTGGGCGGCGACAAGCTGATGGCCGACCGGACGTACGGCGTGGTCGCCAACATCGTCGTGGTCGGGTTCATCGCAATCGTGCCGTTCCTCAACAAGGGGAGCGCGCGGCGTCCCGTCGAACAGCCCTTCTGGGCCGCGGTCGGCATGGCGGGCTTCGTGTTCGCGTGGACCATCAGCGCGCTGTCGGTCAAGAACCTCGCTCCCATCGACTCGCACCTGCTGTTCGACCTGACGTTCCTGGTGCCTATCATAGCAGGAACCATCACGTACGCGGTGCTGAAGTCGATGCGGGAGGGGTACATGTTCGACCTCAACCGGCGGTACTACCGGCTTCGACCGCCGAAGTAACGCCGTAGCGATTTTTCCATGGATTCCAGTTCAGACGACACCGAGGGGGAGTCTCGCGCGCGCGAAGTCGAGGTACCGCTCCGACTCTACAAGGTCGTGACGGTGTTCTCGACCATGTTCGCCGTGACGTTCGTCGTGGGCGGGTTCATCGCCCTCGACGCCGCGACCCAGCGCGCACAGCTCTCGCTCGCGGAGATGGACCTGCCGGTAGCCATCCTCGGTGTGGCGATGATCGCCGCTGGTGCGCTCGTCTACGCGTTCTCCACTCGGTTCCGCGCCGAAGGAATGGGAAAACCTAAAGACGGCTCCGACGAACCATCAAACAATGGCTGACGAATTCGCAAAGGGGCTCGGTATCCTGACGGGCGGTGGCCTCATTTGGATGGTGCTATCGGGTTGGTTCACCACGCCGGGGTTCGAGGACACGCAACTCCTCGGCGAGATTCCCGGTAACTTGGACACGTACGGACAGGCCGCCATCATGCTCCGCGAAGTGATGTTCTGGTTCGTCGTCCTCGGCGTCCTGACGTTCTGGGTCGTCATCCCGGCGATCGACCAGCTGCGAGAAGCGTCGTCGTAGAAGACCGGTCCCGTCTTTCTCGTTTCTACGCCCGACTTCGAGCGACGGCTACGGTTCGCTCGGGGTTCGTTCTCGCCCACGAACCGTCGGGCTTCTCTCGCAACTCGGGCGCAGTCGGCGTCTCGAAATCGGGGTTCGTCGGGTGGCGTGTGCTGGTGTCGCGCCGTCGCGTCGTCGTCGCGCCGTCGGCACGGTCGCTCGGCGGGTGCGGTTCGTCCTCCAGCGTCTCTATCTCGCTTCGCTCGGTGAGGCTGAGAAGATGGGGGTTGCCTCCCCTGCGCTCTCGTAGTCGTGCCACCGCACGGGGTTCGGAGAACGAGGTGGTTCGGTAGATGGCCGCTTCCATCGTCGAATCCGTGAAAGGGCGTCGAGTCCGGTATCTCGTCGGCACGGCCAGTCGAACGTCGAACCGTATCGCAGTGCCGTGAGGTTCGAGGTGGACGACACTACCCGGTCAGAAGACGCGAGTAACGACTCCGTGCGAATCGAGAAAGCGACGAGAAGACCTACGACCGAATCAGACGATGGCGTTCCAGATGGGTTCGACGAGGAAGAAGAGGCTGAGATAGCCCGCGTAGAGGAACACGACGACGGAGGCGGTCATCGCACCCTTGGGACTCGAAAGCTTCTCGTCACTACGGAGTTCGACTTCCTTGGCCTCGAACTCGAAGAAGTCCGTGATGAACAGTCCGAGGACGAGCGTCGAGAGCACTATGCCCGCGTGATGGTGGAGAGTCAGGAGGTAGAACGACCCGAGGACCAGGACGACGTTCGACAACTCGTGAAGCCAGTTGCGACTCAGTTCTTCGTCGTGGTCGTCGCTCCGTGCCTGTTTGCGGTAGTCCCGATACGCCCACCAGCGCGTGCCCATGTTGACCAGCACGAGGGCGAACACCACGTACTCGATGACGTCCGCGAAGAGCGCGTCGACCGGTCCGAGCAGTGACAGCGGTTCCATACACGATAATCGGAAAGGCGACGTATTAAACCTTGATTTCTGCGTCCGTCGATAGCGTCTCGTACCGCCTTCCCTCGTCGGCCTGACCTACCGACGCGCTCGGCTATCGCTCGAAGAACGGGCGACTCTCCGGCACGCGGACCAGTTCCAGTACGTCGTCTTCGACCACTTCGACGTGAGTGTCCGTCGAAACGGTGCAGACGTTCCGGTCGTCGAGCAGAAGCGACACCTCGCCCTCGTCGCGTTCGACCGTCAGCGCGACCGACCGGTCGACCGACAGCACCCAGTGGTCGACGTTCACCGCGAACGACGCGACCGGGACGACGCTCACGACGCCCGTCCCCGGTTCGAGGAGCGGTCCGCCCGCGTTCCGGCCGTACCCGTGGCTTCCGGTCGGCGTGGAGACGACCACGCCGTCGGCGCGGAACTGGGCGACCTGCTCGCCGCGCGACTCGACGGCGTACTCGGAGATGCGAGCGGGTTCGGAGGTGACGAGCGTCACGTCCGCCAGCGCCCGGCCGACGTGCTCGCCGTCGACCGTGACCGCGAGGACCGCCCGCGAGTCAGTCTCGAACTCCCGCGCGAGCAGGGCGTCGAGTGCGCTCGACACCGACTCCGGTTGGGCGTCGGCGGAGTCCGAGTCGGTCTCGACGGACGACTCGGCGTCGGTATCGGTCGCCGTTTCGTCGGTCAGCGTGGCGTCGGACGACGCGACGCCGCCGTAGCCCGGTCCGGCGTCTACCGGGAGAACCGGCGCGTCGACGCCCTCGCGCACGAGCGCGAGCAGGGCCGACTCGCCCACCGCGACGACCGATTCGGGGTCGGCCGCGACGACGTCGCTCGCCGGACCGCGAGTGACGCCGGTCTCGGCCGCGACTGCGTCGCGAATCCGTTCGGTGAGCGTGCCCTCGCCCACGATTCCGAGCGTCATTCGCCTCCGACCCCCTCGACGTTCGCGCTACCCATCGGCTTGCCCTTGGGCCGCCATCCGTGAAAAGGGTACGGAGTCACGCGACTGGTCGCGGTCGCGGGGGTCCGTTCGCTAACGGTCGTCGGAGCATCGGGGGGAGAGGACGTTCGAAAAGTTGCTGTCTACTCGCTACGCACCGGAGAAATCGTCGGAACCGTGTCGTCCACGAAAGCCCCCGCCCGCTCGCGGTCGCTTCATCCACCCGACAGTGGACTGGTCGGCCGGTCGTCACAAGATGGACGACGGTCGCGGATGCGGCCGACGAGGGGAGGCGTGAGTCCGTCGCGGTTGCGGTGCGGTGTCGTGCGGTGCGGGGCGGTACTGTGTAGTGCGGTGTTGTGTGGTGCGGGGCGGTGTTGTGTGATGCGGGGCAGCACTGTGTGGTGCGGCGACTCCGTGGTTCGAGGAGTAGCTAGCTTCTCCGACCTTCCGTCTGCCCGTGGTGTAACGTCCGTGCGGGATAGCTATTTCTATGTCTAAAAAGTATCTACAGATTCTAAGACAATTTATTTATTTCTAAAGTAAAGATATAATCGCTTGCGACCCGCCGCTGGCCGAAAGTCGAGCGGCTCACGACCGACGGTCCTCTGACTCGAGAAAGTGTCCGGAGTCCGCGACCCGACCCTACTCGTCGTAGGGCCAGTCGCCGATGATCTTCATGCCCTCTGCTTGGTCCTCGTCCTCCAGCGCCGCGGCGATTTCCGACGATTCCTTGTGCGCGACCTCGAACTCGTCGCTGGCGAGTCGGACCGTCAGTTCCGTCAGCAGGATGGCCTGCTCTCGGAGGTCCCGAACTTCGAGTTTGTCGAGCGTGTCGGCGTAGGTGTGGCCCCACCCGCGGCCCTCGTCGCCGGTCTCGCTCATGACGTGGTAGCCGGGCACGCCCCACTTGACGTACGGCCAGTGGTCGCTGTGAGGGCCCTGCTCGGGAATCGCCTTCACCGGGTGGCCGAGGTCGTCGCCGACCGCTTGGGCCGCGGATTCGAGCGCGTCGAAGCCGTGGGTGTGGAACGAGAGCGTGCGTCCGCGGACCACGCCGTCGTTGTTCACGATGGCTTTGATGGAGTCGAAATCGCGCTGGTCCGCGTCGTAACCCGACCCCACGAGACCGACCTCCTCGGCGCCGTAGGCGAGGAAGTGGACCCTCGCGTCGAGTTCGTCCTCGCGGGCCGCGAGTGCGCGGGCCATCTCCACGACCATCGCGGTGCCAGCGCCGTTGTCCATCGCGCCCTCCGCGATGTCGTGGGCGTCGATGTGGCTGGTCACGAGGACTTCCTCGTCCGTGTCCGGTCCTAGCTCGGCGTGGACGTTCTGACTCGTGGCGTCGTAGCTGTCGGCCTCGACCGCGACTTCGACCTCCTCGCCGTCCCAGCGCCGCGAGAGGCGCGCGCCGACTTCCTTCGAGACGCCGACCGCGGGCACGTCGCCGATAGGGTCCTCGTCGGTGCCGACGCTTCCCGTCGGCGGGAGACACCCCTCGACGTGGTTCCGGAAGACGAACGCGGCCGCGCCGCCCTCGACGGCGTAGTAGTACTTCTCGCGGCGATGGATGAACCGGTCGTAGTAGTCGGGAACGTTCGAGGCGACCATCACGACCTTCCCCTCGAAATCGGTCTCCTCGAAGTCCTCGGGCAGTCCGTAGCCGAGGTCGACGAGTTCGCCCGTCGCGGTCGCGTCGGGACTTCGCGGGAGCGCGATTGACGACTGAACCGTGTCGTCCGCCCGAATTTTGCTGTCGCCGCGCGTCCAACCCTGAATGCCGAACTCCTCGATTCGAGCGTCGCGCGCGCCAGCGCGTTCAAGCGCGTCGCGGGTCAGTTCCGCGGCCTCGCGCTCGCCGTCGCTTCCGGCCATTCGGTCGCCGACGTCCACGAGCGATTCCAGATGGTTCCACCCGGTATTGCTGGTGAACGTCTCGCCTATCCACTGTGTCATACGACCGCATGAATCCGGGGAGGGCGTAAGTTTTTCGAATCGAAACGTCCGACGATCTTTCACTCGACGGGGGGTTCTCGGGGTGTCTCGTAGACGAATCGAAATCCAGCTTTTAAACGTGGTGGCCAATTTTCGACATTTAGACGCTCCAACAATACTTTATAACGCTGGCTCACGTTCTTCCGATAGAGAGTCGGTGATTGACGACAATGGCAATACAGGCACCTGACGTCACCCGCGTCGTCGCTCCGGACGGTACCGTTGACGAACGAACCGACCCCGACCTGCCGGCGTCGGCGGTGACCGATCTGTATCGACAGCAGGTACTCGCCAGGACGTTCGACGAGAAGGCGGTCAAACTCCACCGCCAGGGTCGCATCGGCACGTACGCGCCGCTCCAAGGCCAGGAGGCCGCACAGGTCGGGGCGGCCTACGCCCTCTCGGAGTCGGACTACTGCTTCCCGACGTACCGCGACCACGCGATGTATCTCACGCGCGGTCTCGACCTCGAAGACGTACTTGTCTACCTGCTCGGCGAGGGCAACTACGTGGACCGCGAGGACCCCGAGGGGCTTCGGACCTTCCCGCCGACCATCCCCATCGCCACCCAACTCCCCCACGCGGTCGGGACGAGCATGGCGGCCGACTATCGCGGTGACGACTGCGCCACCCTCGTCAGTTTCGGCGACGGCGCGACCAGCGAGGGCGACTTCCACGAGGGCATGAACTTCGCCGGCGTGTTCGAGACGCCGACCGTCTTCTTCTGCCAGAACAACCAGTGGGCCATCTCGGTCCCCCGCGAGCGCCAGACCGCCTCCGCCACCATCGCCCAGAAGGCCCAAGCCTACGGATTCGAGGGCGTCCGCGTGGACGGCAACGACGTGTTGGCGGTCTACGGTGCGGTCGAGGACGCCCTCGAAGCCGCGAAGAACGGCGAGGGGCCGCGCCTCATCGAGGCCGTCACCTACCGCCAGGGCGCACATACGACCACCGACGACCCCTCGAAGTACCGCGACGACGAGGAAGTAGCGGAGTGGCGCAAGAAGGACCCGGTAGAGCGAACCCGGGAGTATCTGGAAGACGCACACGACTGGACCGACGAAGACGACAGCGAGCTCCGGTCGTGGGCGGACGACCGCGTGGCCGAGGCCGTCGTAAACGTCGAGGACCGCACCGGTCTCGACGTGGACGACATCTTCGAACACGTCTACGCCCAGACGCCCGACTTCCTCCGGCGACAGCGCAGGCAGGTCGTCGACGAACCGCAGGTCGAGCGATAGTTTCGCGACGCGACCCCCGGTCAGCCGAACCGCTTCGCGGACGCGTTCAGGTGCCTTTTTACTATTCGACCCGCAACCATCTCGTATGACAGTAGCGGACGATTCAACAGAAGAGCACGGCCATCACCTGCCGGCCGTCGAGGACTGGCCTCGCGGGTTCGGTGAGGCGAGCTGGTGGCCCTTCATCACCGCACTCGGTGGTGCGGGCATCTACGTCGGGGCCGCCTTGTTCCTCCTCGCACAGGGACAGCAACCGATAATCGACCCCATCTTCGGACCCGTGGTGTTCGTCGGGGCCGTCGGTCTGTTCCTCGCGGGCCTGTACGGATGGGTCTACCACGCCTTCGTCAAGGCGTTCTGGTCGAGCGACGGTCACGGCGGCGGCGCGCTCCGATGGGGCATGATACTGTTCCTCGGTTCCGAACTCGCCACGTTCAGTGCCGGGTTCGTCTACTACTTCTTCATTCGCGTGGGCACGTGGTCCACCGAAGGATTCCCCAAACTGCTCGGGTCGCTGGTCCTCGTCAACACCGCCCTGCTGGTGCTGTCGAGTATCACGCTCCACTGGGGCCACGTCGAACTCCGCAAGGGTAATCGGAAGAACTTCCTCGTCGGACTGGCGGCGACGCTCCTGCTGGGCATCGTCTTCATCGGCGGGCAGGTGCTGGAGTACTACGAGTTCATCCAGCACGAGGGCTTCGACCTCACGTCGGGCATCTTCGCCAGCGCGTTCTACGGTCTCACCGGCCTCCACGGACTCCACGTCTCGATGGGCGCGGTCCTCATCGGTATCGTGTTCGTCCGGGCGCTCTACGGGCAGTACACCGCCGAGCGACACGTCTCGGTGACGACGGTTTCGATGTACTGGCACTTCGTGGACGCGGTCTGGATATTCCTCGTCGTCGTGCTGTACGCCGGCGCGGAAATCACGGTCTGAACCGATTCTTTCCCGTTCGTTTTCTTCGCCCGCGAGATTCGATTCGACACCCGACGGTCACTCCGAGCGGATTCGAGTTCCCACACAGTTTTGTCGGTAGACTGTGATTTCGTGCGATAGGTATGACGACTCCCGCTCGGTCTCGCGGCGACGACGCTCGGCGACAGGTCGTCGTCATCGCAGTCGCAGTCGCGGTCCTCGTCGCCGGCATCGGAGTAGCCGCCACGTCGGTCCCGACCGGAACCGACGACGTATCGTCGTCTGCCCCGCTCGACGCCACCGACGGGCTCGACCGGTTGCACGACGCGGGCGTCACCGGCCAGAACGTCAGCGTGGGCGTCGTCGGCGTGACGGGGTTCGATCCCGACAGCGACGACCTGGACGGCCGGGTCGCGGACTCGCGGTCGTTCGCGGCGGGCGAGACGATTCGCAACGGCGGCCGGAACGACCACGGCACCGCCGCGGCGTCGCTGGTCGCCCAGACCGCCCCGGGCGCCGACCTCCATCTCGCGTCGTTCGACACCGCCGACGGCTTCCGCGACGCGGTGGCGTGGTTGGTTCGCAACGACGTGGACGTTATCGTCGCGCCGGTCTCGTTCTACGGCAAGGCCGGAGACGGTTCGTCGGCGGTGGCGCGAGTCGCCAGCCTCGCCGCAGACCACGGCGTCGCGTTCGTCGCGCCGGTCGGTAATCTCGGACAGGGTCACTGGCAGGGCCGGTTCGCGCCGACCGACCGCGGAGTCCACGGGTTCGACGGCGGGACGCGAAACCACCTCCTGGGCGATTCGCGGAGGCTCACGCTCTGGCTCTCGTGGGAGGAGTGTGAGTCGCCCTGCGAGTTCTCGATGGAACTGTATCGGTCGGACGGCCCTCGGTCGGGCGAAACCGACGGGACCGACTCCCGACTCGTCGCCCGGTCCCGGCCCTACCCGAGCGACGACACGCCGAACGAGCGAATCGTCGCCAGAATCGACCCGCAAGCGACCTACTACTTCGTGATTCGAGGGTCTCGGAACGCGACGGCGACTCCCATCGAAGCGTCCTCGCCGACCCACCGCTTCCAGTTCCGAGAGCGCGCCGGGAGCGTCGTCGCACCCGCGACCGCCCGGGACGCGCTCGCAGTCGGCGCGTACGACTCCCAACGCGACCGAGTGGAACCGTTCAGTTCTGCCGGACCGCTCGACGACGGTCGGCCGGGTGTGGACGTGGTCGCGCCCGACCGACTCCGCGCAGCGGGCGAACCCGGCGGTCTCGTCGGGTCGTCGGCCGCCGCGCCGTACGCCGCTGGCGTCGTCGCGCTCGTCCTCGACGCCAATCCGGACCTCGAACCGGGAGACGCCGAGACGGTCCTCGAACGAACCGCCCGCGACGTCGGTCGTCCGGGAGCCGACCTCGTCGTCGGCGACGGTCTGGTCGCGCCTCGGCGGGCGGTCGAGCGTGCGCGAAACATCACGCCGAATCGGGCTCAAAGCCGGGTTTTAGCTATGGACAGCTATTACTAACCGGTCTTCGAAGCCCCGACCACTTCGACTACGTATGGCGAGCCTCGTTGACCAACTCCGAGACCGGACCGGAACGGCGGACGAACAACCCCGCATTCTGGAGATGACCGAGGGCGACGCCGACGAGGTGCTGGACGCGCTGGCTCCCGAGACCCGACGGCGTACCCTCCGGGCGTTGTTCGAGCGACCGGCCACCACGTCCGAACTCGCCGACCGCCTCGACACCTCGGTCCAGAACGTCCACCACCACCTCTCGAAGTTAGAGGAGACGGGACTGGTCGAACCCGTCGACACGGTCTACTCCGAGAAAGGCAACGAGATGACGGTCTACGGGCCAGCAAGCGACCCACTCGTCTTCGTCGGCGACGACGACCGCGTGTCGGGAATCCGGCGTTCGCTGTTGAACGTAGTCGGCGGTCTCGGGCTACTGGCCGCCGCGAGCCTCCTCGTCCAGTGGGCCGGAGAGCGGCTCGTCCGCGCCCGACTCCCGGCCGACGACATCGGGCCCGCGAGCCACGCGCCCGCGGACCCGGCGTCCCCGGAGACGCTCGCGTGGCTGGTCTTCGGGGTGCTGGAACCGGGACTTCTCTTCTTCCTCGGCTGTCTCGTCGCGGCGGGAGTCGCCGCGCTGGTCGCCGAGCGATAACCGTTCACCTCACCGGCCGACCTCGAACACGCCGACGAGAAGCGCGACGCCGACGATTGCGAGGAGACTGGCGAGACCCAACGCGCCGACTGCCGACAGCGGCGGGCCGGAGCCGTCCGCCGGGTCGTCGGTGACTGCGAGCGTGGGCGTCGTTCCGGCCTCGGTGACGATGAGACCACCCGCGTCGAGAAGCCGGTACCGCTTCGGGCTTCCGTCGAGGTCGGCTCCGAGTTCGACCTCCGGCCCGACGTAGGCCAAGACGTCGTACTCCGCCGCCGAGAGCGACCCGCGTTCGGCGGTCACTGTCACTCCGTCGGCGGGGTCGGCCGCGGTCAGCGTCGGCGTCTCGCCCCCGGACTGGGCGGCGGTCGTGTCGAACAGCAGGACGACTCGTTCGTCACCGTCCCCGTCTCGGACGGTCGCCGACAGGGTGTAGTTGTGGTCGAACTCGCCTATCGTGACCGTGGCGGTCTTGGCCTCGTCGGTCCGGAGTTCGATTCGGGCCGTCTCGCCCAGTCGCGTCTCGACCGAGTGTGCGTCCGGAGGGTCCCGGTCCGCCGAGTCCGACCGATAGACGGCCTCGCCGAACGACGCGTTCCGGAGACCGAAGTCCGAGACGCCCGTCTCGTCGCCGGACCCGTCCGACGCATCGCGGACCAAGAGCGCGCCGCGGTCCTCGGACGGCAGGCCCGTCGGCCGGTCGCCTTGATACTGGACGAGCGGGTACTCGCCTTCGTCGAGGACGTTCCGCCCGGAGGAAGGGCCGGACTCGTCTCGAACCGAAACGCTGTCGTCGGCGTCGGCGACGGTTACTGGCTTCTCGCCGGTGCCGACGGCACCCGTATCGAACAGAACCGTGACGTTTCCGTCGCCGTCGCCGTCTTCGACCGTGACGTCGAGGCCGTAGGTCATGTGCGGCCCCCCGACGGAGAGCCTCGCGGTCTGGCCCTCACCGAAGGTCAGGGGAATGCGGGCGACCTCGCCCGGCGTGGTCTCGTAGAGGCTCAGGTCGTCTACGCCGCGCCAATCTCGGTCGTTGCTGGACGACCCGTCGTCCGAGGAGCGAGGCGACCCGCAGTCCACGGAACACGCGACGACGGTTCCCTTCGTGGTTGCGAGGTCCACGTCGTCTCGGTCGACGGTCGCCCGGAACTCGGTCCCCGGCGGGAGGTCCCAGAGGTCGAACACCGCGCGGAACCGCCCCTCGGAGTCGACCGTGACCGTACTCGACTTGTAGAATTTCGGCTCTCCCTCGGACTCTAGACGGACCCCGAGTTCCGTTCCGGCGGGGAGTTCGGTTCGGCCGGTGACCGCTCGGCCCGGTCCGGACTGGAGGGCGAGACGGTCGCCCGCGAAGGTGAACGCCGTTTCTGTCGCGGCGTCGTCGGTGGACTGGCCTTCGCAGGCGTCGGTACACTCCACGACGGTCCCCTCGGTCGCCGTCAGGTCGGTTCCGTCCCGATGGACCGTCACCGTGAACTCGGTACCGGGCGGAACGTCCGAGAGGTCCACCACCGTCCGGAACGTCCCGTTCTGGTCCACCACGGTCTCGTCGGTCATCAGGAACGGTTTGCCCGACTCGGACTCGACCCGGACGCTGAGTTTCGTTCCGGCCTGCAAGTTGGTCCGGCCGCGAATCGCCTGACCGGGACCGGACTGGAGGGTGAGCCGGTCGCCGTCGGCGATCCGCGTCCCCTCGTCGGCGGCGACGTCGCTGGCGGTGAGGAGGACGCCGCCGACGGCGACTGCCGACGTTACGAGAGCGAGTGCGAGCGCGACGGCCAGCAGTCTCGCTCGCGTCATCGACGCTCCTCCGCCGTCTTCGGCGTGAGACCGAGGAGGGTCGGTCGGGAACGATACGTTCGGGATAGCGGAGACGGGCGACATCTCATACCACTCACAACTCCGTTCGGCCGACAAATAACCCCAGCGTAAGCTAAAATCCAGCGTTTAATCACCGAGAAAACGAGTTCCGAGTCGGGACGGTGCGAGTCGAAACGGGCGGGACCGGTCAGGCCGAACTGTTACCCTGCTGCTCGTCGAGCCAGTCCTGGTACTCCTGCTGGGAGACGACTTCGACCTCACCGAGCATCTTAGAGTGGCCGACGCCACAGTATTCGGCACAGTAGAGCTGATAGGTGCCTTCCTCGGTTAGCTTCGTCTTGATGGTGTTGTGCGATCCGGGAATGGCGTCCTGTTTCAGGCCGAGTTCCGGAACGTGGAAGGCGTGCAACCAGTCGGTCGAGGTTATGTTGAGATAGACGTTCTGTCCCTTCGGCAGGACGAGCGTGCCGGTCGACGAGACGTTCTCGCCCTGGTAGTTGTAGTTCCAGAGGTACTTCTGGCCGACGACTTCGACCTCGACGGCGTCCTCGCTCGGTTCGAGTTCACCCTGGGCGTTCGAGACGTACTCGTTGGCCATCACGCCGTAGGAGGCGTATCCGACGACCAGCAGGACTAGCGCGGTGGCGATAGTCCACGAGATTTCGAGACGACGGTTCTCCTTGGTGGGTTGAGGGTCGTCGTTCTTCCGGTACTTCCACACGGTGTAGATGAGGATACCCTCGACCAACACCGTGATGGGAATCGCCATGTAGAGAAGTTGCGTGTTCAGCGACTGAATCAACTCCTCCGTGGTGGACTCGTACGCCAGCGCCGGGTCGGCGAACAGAGCGAGCGCCGCGATCCCCAGTAGCGTTGCGAACGCTGTCCGCTTTGAACTCATGCTGGTCACGAATTAGGACGAGACTCATAAATACCTACTGACTTTCCTGTTCGGTCGGCGGGTTCGGTGGCTCGCGGCCCGGTCGATTCGGTTCTTCTAAATACGGCGAGTTCACACAATCGACTAGGAGATTCGCGTGACCGAACACACGTCTCGGCGGTTCGTCTCTATGCTCGCTGGCACGGCTATCGGCGTCTACCTGCTGGTGGTCGTCGGTGCGACGACGGCGTTGACCGACGCCGCGGCCGCCTGTCCGACGTGGCCCGCGTGTAACGGTCGCTGGCTCGTCCCGCTCGACGACCCGAAACTGGCAGTCGCGTGGGGCCACCGCGTCGCCGCACTCGGCGTCGCACTCGCACTGATAGGGACGACCGTTCTGGCGTGGTGGACCGACACCTCTCGTCGGGTCCGCGCCGCGCTCACCGCCTCGGCGGTCCTCTACCCGGCGCAGGTCGGCCTCGGCGCGTTCGCGGCGACCACCGCCACGCCCGCCCTGCTGTCGGCAGTTCACCTCGTCGTCGGGATGGCTATCTTCGGCGGAATCGTCGTCGCGCTCGCGTGGACGCTCGAACCCGAGACGTTCGACGAACCCACCGGCGTCGAGGACCCCGAGGAGGTTCCCGACGCCCACGACCCGGCCCCGTCGCCGACCGACGGCCGACCCCGCGGGCCGGTGGCTCGTGCGAAGCGAGTCGGGTTCGCCTACTTCCGACTGATGAAGCCCCGACTGATGTGGCTGCTCTGTCTGGTCGCGTCGGCGGGGATGGCGCTCGCGGCCGGTCCCGCCCTGCGGGTCGAGACGGTGGTCGCCACCCTCACCGGCGGCGTCCTCTCCATCGGCGCGTCGGGCACGTTCAATCACGTTCTCGAACGCGACATCGACAAGAAGATGAATCGGACTGCAGACCGGCCGGCCGCGACCGACCAGATACCGGTTCGGAACGCGGTGGCCTTCGGCGTCCTGCTGGCCGCGCTCTCGCTGGTCGCGTTCCTGACGGTGAACGTGCTGGCGGCCGCGCTCGGGATGTTCGCCATCCTGTTCTACAGCGTCATCTACACCCTTCTGCTCAAACCCAACACCGTCCAGAACACGGTCATCGGCGGATTCGCCGGGGCGCTCCCGGCGCTCATCGGCGGGGCCGCGGTCACGGGCGAAATCGGCCTGCCCGCACTCGTGCTGGGTGGAATCATCTTCCTGTGGACGCCGGCCCACTTCTACAACCTCGCGCTGGCGTACAAGGACGACTACGCCCGCGGAGGCTTCCCGATGATGCCCGTGGTCCGCGGCGAGGCCGTGACCCGCAAGCACATCCTGCTCTACCTCGGGGCGACCCTGCTCTCGGCGGTCCTGCTCTCGGCGGTCACGACGCTCGGGTGGGTCTACGCCGGAACCAGCGTCGCGTTCGGCGGTCTCTTCCTCTGGGCCGTCGTCCGACTCCACCGCGAGCGCACCGAGCAGGCGGCCTTCCGGTCGTTCCACGCCTCGAACGCGTATCTCGGCGCGCTGTTGCTCGCAGTCGTCGCCGACGCACTGGTGTTCTGACCGACCCGCGATTCCCGACCATGACCCGAACACTCGACTTCGACGTGGACCGACTTCGCCCGAGTCGTGACGCCCTGCTGTGGGCGGGGCTTCTCGTCAACACCGAACTCGTCTTCACCTTCGCGTACCTGCTGCTCGCGGACGTGACCGTGACCGAGTGGCGCTACCTCGTCTTCCCGTTCGTCTGGATAAACGTGAGCGCGTGGGCGCTGATTCGGACGAATCCGAAACCCGGGTCCGACCGCGCACGCTACGTCGGCGCGGCGATCGCGGTCGGCTACTTCGTCCTGCTGGCGTCCGTCGGCGGACTCCTCAAGCCGGGGCTGATCTTCCACAGCCACGCTGGCGGGTCCGCGGGCGCGCACGCCCACCCGTCCGGCCTCCGGGTCGCGTGGCTCCCGCCGGGATGGGGACCGGCACTGCTGTACTCGGGCGGACTGGTGCAAGCGACGCTGATGCCGTACAAACTGGCTGGCTACCTTACCCTCGCGTACCTCGTCTACGACACGGTTCTCGAAACCGCGGGGTCGGCGGTGTCGGGTCTGCTCGGACTGGTCTCGTGCGTGAGTTGCACCTGGCCCGTCATCGCCACGCTGGCGGCCGGACTCGCGGGGAGCGGAACCGCGGTGGCGGCCGCGGCCAGCGAGTGGTCCTACACCCTCGGCACCGTCGCGTTCGTCGTGACCGTCGCGCTGCTGCGCTGGCGGCCGTCCCTCGGCGGGCGGTTCTGACCGTCCGTACTCGATTCCAATCATCCGTACTCGATTTCGACCGCAGTCGGGTCGCTGCTCGCCCGACGCGTTATTTTCCGTGATAATACGGAGTAGGTATAACTGGTCCCACGCCGGACGTTCGTCTGACAACTCATGCCAACCCCCGGCGACGAGTCCCGGCGCTACGCGTCGACGCTCGCCGACCGCGCCGACCACGAGTCGGTGACTACGGAGTGACTGGCGGGGACGGCCGACGCGCTCTCGGACCTCCAGACCGCCGTGGTCACGCACCTCGCGGACGGCGAGGAACCCAAGTTCTGCTTCGAGTCCCACGAGAAGGGCGTCGGTCTCGGTAACCCCGAGGCCACCGTCGAACCCGCGCGGGGCGGCGTCTACCTCTTCACCGACCGTCGGGTGTACCTCCAGTTGGGGGTCGACGAGGACGACAAGTCGCTGAGCGTCCCCTACGCGGACGTTTCGGACGTTCGCCACCACGAAGGACGGGGGTGCCACCGCATCGACCTCGCGGTCTCCGACGCGGTGTACTTCCTCTGGATTTCGGCGACGTTCGACAGCGACGACGTGGTTCGCGCCGCCGAGTACGTGACCTACCGGCAAACGGCCGAACGGCCCGACACCGACGGCGGAGGACGGTCGTCGGGCGGTCCCCAGAGCCTCCAGGAGCGACTCGAACGCCTCGGAGACGCCAAGTCGCGGGGGCTGATCGACGAGGAGGAGTTTCAACGCCGGAAGGAGCCGCTACTGGGGAAGTGAGTGGATGGCGAATCGTCGCCACCTCACTTGCCTCGGTTCGGCCGGTCGGAAACGAGTCCGGACTAGCTGGAATCGGAACCCACGTCGAATTCGCGAGTTTCCAGTGCGTACTCGCTCGAATCGGTGAATTCGGTCGCGTACTCCAGTAACCAGTTCCACTTTCCGAGAACGCTCCGTTCCTTCGGCGCGTCGGCCATGCGCTCGGCGACGAACGACGGACTCCACTCGACGCCTTCGGACTCGCGGAGGCGAACCGCGGCGTCGGCGACGCGTTCGGCGTCTCGTTCGGAGCCGAACTCGGCCGCGACTTTGGTCTCGACGTCTCCTCGGAAGTGGTCGGTCGCGTCGGCCATACCGTTCCTACCCGACCGCTTACACAAATACCTGCTGGCGTCCGAACCGAACTCCTTACCAGCGAACCGCCACAATCCCGGCACATGAACGACGTACTCGTCGCCGAGAACCTCAGGAAGTCCTACGGCGACACCGCGGCGCTCGCGGGCGTCTCGCTGTCGGTCGGCGAGGGCGAGGTGTTCGCGCTCATCGGACCGAACGGCGCGGGCAAGACCACGCTGGTCCGGGCGTTGACGGGGACGACCGACCCCGACTCGGGGTCGGTGTCGGTGTTCGGGACCGCCCCGGAGACCGCCGACCCACAGCGTCTCGGTCTCCTCCCACAATCGTTCGACCCGCCAGAGCGCCTGACCGCCCGCGAACTGGTCGAGTACTACGCCGGACTGTACGACCACTCCCGGGACCCCGCGGCGGTCCTCGCGGAGGTCGGGATGGCCGACGCCGACGAGACGTGGTACGAGAACCTCTCGGGCGGCCAGAAACGCCGTGCCTGCGTCGGGACCGCGCTGGTCAACGACCCCGACGTGCTGTTTCTCGACGAACCGACCACGGGCATCGACCCGGCCGGTCGGCGGGCGCTCTGGAGTCTCATCGAGGACCTCGCCGACCGCGGGACGACCGTCTTCCTGACGACCCACTACATGGAGGAGGCCGAGCGCCTCGCCGACCGGGTGGGCCTGCTCGCCGACGGGGAACTCGCGGCGGTCGGGTCGCCGTCGGACCTCGTGGCCGACCACGGCGGCCGGACGCGAGTCGTGGTCGAGACCGAGGCCAGCGTCGAGTCGGTGAGCGACCTCGGCTTCGAGGTCGAGGCGACCGACGAGGGACTGGTCGTCGCCGGCGTCCGACCCGAGGACATCGGCGAGGTCGTCGCGGCGCTGAACGACCGCGGCGTCGCCTACGAGGCGCTGACGTGGAAGCGACCGGACCTCGAAGACGCCTTCCTCCAACTGACCGGCCGGTCGGTCGCTGGCAGGGAAGGCGTCTCGGTGGGGGCCGAAACCGACGGCGAGACCGCGCTCGCGGGAGGTGAACCATGACGGCCACGGGTCGGGTCCGCGCGGAGGCGAGCGCGGCGTGGCGGTCGTTCGTCCGGCGTCAGACCGCGGTGTTCTTCACGTTCTTCTTCCCGGTCATCCTCATCCTCATCTTCGCGGTGCTAGTCCAGACCAATCCCGCGGGCGGCGGCCTGTTCGCCCAACCGCCGGGCTACTACCTGCCGGGGTATCTCGCGGTCGTGGTCATGTTCACGCCGCTGTCGCGGGTCGGGTCGGAGGTCGCGCGCCACCGCGAGGGCAACCGCTTCGAGAAACTGGCGACCACGCCGCTCTCGCGCGCCGAGTGGTTACTCGCGCACACGCTGGTCAACGTCGCCATCATCGGCATCGCTGGCCTGCTCATCCTCGGGTTGATGGCGCTGGTGACGGGCACGGCGACCCTCGCGCTCGGCCCGGCGACTCTCGCGCTCGTCGCCGTCTTCGTCGCCTTCGCGGTCGCGCTGTTCTGCGGTCTCGGCGCGGTCCTCGGCGGACTGGCCGACTCTCAGGACGGCGTCATCGCCGCGAGCAACACCATCGCGCTTCCCCTGCTCTTCCTCTCGGACACGTTCATTACGCCCGGCCTGCTTCCGGCGTGGTTCCGGCCCGCGATGGGTCTCTCGCCGCTGACCTACTTCGCTCGCGGGGTCCGGAAGCTGACCTACCGCCCGCCCGAGACCGGAACGCTCCTGCTAATCGACACGCCGCTTGGCGGATGGGAGTCCAACCTCGCGGTACTGGCGGTCCTCACGCTTGTCTTCTTCGCGGCCGGGGCGTACGCCATTCCCCGGACGGACTGAGGCGGACTGAGACCGCGCCCATGCCGCGCGAGGTCGTCGGCGCGGAGCGCCGACTGCTCGTCAGGGCGTACCTCTGACGGTGGCTGAGGACCGCAGGCCTGTGGCCGAGGACTGCAAGCGGTTGGGAAGGTTCGAGGCTGTAGCTAGCTTCCGTCACCTTCGAACAGTCAAGCAGTAGTCAGTTCAGTTCCTCACACAGCGTACCACCGATAGACGGACAGCAACACACTTGAGTCGATAGTCCAAACGACAGCACATGGCTACCTCGAACGCGAAGCGGCGGGTCAAGGACAACCCGCGGGCCGCGACTGCGGTCCTCTCGATACTCGGATACGTCCTCGTCCTCGGGACGTTCGCGGGACTGCTTCCCATCTACCCGGAACTCACCCGAAGCACAGTGGACCTGCTGAGTCACGCCATCGCGGTGGTCAACACCGTCGCTCTGACCGCGCTGCTGGCCGGGTGGCGGTGGATTCGGCGCGGCGAGGTCCGGAAGCACCGCGCCGCGATGCTGACCGCGTTCGCGCTCATCCTCGGCTTTCTCGCGCTCTACCTCGTGAAGGTCGGCGGCGGCGGCGAGAAGTCCATCGCGGTGACGGGAGCGGTCTACTACGCCTACCTCGTGATGCTGGCGATTCACATCCTGCTGTCGGTCGTCGCGGTCCCAGTCGTCCTCTACGCCGTCGTTCTCGGACTGACTCACACCCCGACCGAACTCCGCGACACGGCCCACGCGCGGGTCGGGCGCTGGGCGGCGGGTGCGTGGGCGCTCAGCCTCGCACTCGGCATCGTGACCTACCTGATGTTGAACCACGTCTACGGCGTCGAGGAGTACATGGCCGCGCTCGCTCCGTTCGCAGTCGTCCGGCGGCGATGAACGACCGAGAGACCGAGTCGTCGATTCGAGAGCGAGTCGGCGACTCGCTCGGCGTCGGCGTCGAGGCCATCGCCGAACTCGACGGCGGCGAGGTCGGGCGCGTCCACCGGGTGGCGCTCGCCGACGGCCGGACCGTGGCGGCCAAGACCGGCGACACGCCGCTCGACGTGGAGGCGTTCATGCTGTCGTTTCTGGCCGACCGCGGTCTGCCGGTCCCCGACCTGTACCACCGGAGCGACGACCTGCTAGTGATGGAGTACGTCGAAGGAGACGCCGAGTTCACCCCGGCCGTCGAGCGCGACGCCGCCCACCACCTCGCGGAACTTCACGGGGAGCGGCCACGGGAATCCAATCCGTCGTTCGGGTTCCCGCGGGACACCCTGACGGGACCGTACCGCCAGCCCAACCCGTGGACCGAGTCGTGGGTGGCGTTCGTCCGGGACCGGCGTCTCGGCCACTTCGCAGGGATGGCCCGCGAGGCGGGCGTTCTCTCGTCGGGGCTCGCCGACCGCATCGACGCGCTCGCGCGGAATCTCGACTCGTGGCTCCCCGACTCGCCGCCCGCCTCGCTAATCCACGGCGACGTGTGGGCGAACAACCTCGTCGTGGGCGAGGGCCGCGTTCGGGCGTTCCTCGACCCCGCGTGCTACTTCGGCCACGCGGAGGTCGAACTCGCCTACGTCGATTTCGCGGGGTCGTTCGGCGACGCCTTCTTCGAGGGTTACGACGACGAGCGCGGCATCGACGCCGGATTCTTCGACGGTCGGCGCGACGTGTACCAGTTGATACCGCTGCTCGAACACCTGCTCTACTTCGAGGACGAGAGCTACGCCGCGGAAATCGAGCGCCGACTGGTCGAAATCGGCTACTGACGACGCTACAGCGGAACGCGCGTCGCAGTGCCCGACGCGTTCTCTACGTCGCGTCTTACCGACAGACGACGGTGCCGGTCGTCCCGGCCTCGCCGCGTCGCACCACCGCTCGGTCGGTCACGCGGTAGGTGACGCGGTACGGTCGGTGGACGTGAGTCACGGTGGCGTTCTCACCGCCGCGCCGGTCGTATTCGAGTTCGCCGCGGAGGACGACCCGGTAACCGTCCGCGGTCGATTCGACGTCCCCGCTGACTCGGACGTGATGGTTGTAGTAGGAGTGATCCTCGACGCGGGCGGATTGGTAGCGCGACTCGACGGTCTCGGCGACCTGCCGGGCGGTCTCGGCCGTGAGAGTCGTCGGTTTCCGGACGGTCAGGTTCGCCTCGGCGTCGAGCGAGCAGGGTCGGGTGGTCGCGGTGGACGATTCGGTGTCGTCGGCCGTCGGCGCAGTCTCGGTGGCAGTGTCACTCGTCGGTGCGCTGGTCGTGGGTACGTCGGTCGAAGGGTCGGCGGTCGGCGCGGATGGCGCGAAGCCACCGCCGAGACACCCCGAGACGACGAGGAGGACGGCCAGCGAGAGCGCCGCGAGCGGGAGGTCGGTGGACGGGCGCGAAGGCACGGTTGGTCGTCTTCCGGACTCCGATAAATGTCTTCTGTCTGAGCACTCGAGAGGTGCCTTTTAGCAACAAATACGATTGATAGAGTATTGTGTATCGATGTTACAGAACTGCATGTAATTCTATTGGAGGTGGAGTGGTGAGAGGGAAGTGGAAGCCGAACGCTACTCCCCCTCGACCGAGACCACCGCCGCTTCGCGTCCTCAAAGCACCGCAATCGCACAGCACTGGAAACGGAGGGGATACATCGAAGTTGGCGACTTCTCGAGCCAATCGTTACCGCAACCGAACGGTACAGCATCGCCCGCACCGCGACCGCGGACCTCACACCCCTCTTGCGCTTCTCAGTCGCTACGCTCCCTGCGATGTTCATCCCTCACCCGCATGGGCGCGGCCCAAGCCGCGAGGCACTGGAGGACGAACGACGTCCTCCGAGCCTTCAGTCGCTTCGCTCCTGAAGACACCGGAAGACAACCCGCATCCTCCGAGCAATCGCGCCGACGGCGCGATGACGCTCGCGAGCGCGGGCTTTCGAGGACGACCCTCCGTCTCCCGTCTCCGACGCTCACGAACGCCACCGAGTCAACCACGTTTGCACGAACCAAAACGAACTTTCAGCAGGGTTTCCGTAACTGTCAAAGTCAGACGGGAAGAACAGTGGGGTATGAGCGCAGATCAGGAACAGCAGTCGATCCGCTGTCTCGTCGCCAAGGTCGGACTCGACGGACACGACCGGGGCGCGCACGTCATCGCCCGGGCGTTCCGGGACGCCGGGTTCGAGGTCATCTACTCGGGCCTGCACAACGCGCCCGACGAAATCGTGCAGGCCGCGGTCCAGGAGGACGTGAACGTCCTCGGCATCTCCATCCTCTCGGGGGCGCACAACACGCTCGTCCCGAAGGTCATCGACGGTCTGAAAGAGTACGACGCCTTCGACGACACTCTCATCCTCGTCGGCGGGGTGGTGCCCGACGACGACAAGGCGGAACTCAAGGAGATGGGCGTCGCCGAGGTGTTCGGTCCCGGCACGCCGATGGAGGAGACCATCGAGTTCGTCCGCGAGAACGCTCCCGAGCGATGAGCGCGGAGCAGCAAAACGAGGACCTGGTCGAGGACCTACTGGCTGGCAAGCATCGGGCCCTCGCTCGCGTCATCACCAAGATAGAGAACCGCGCGACGGGCTACCGTGACCTCGTCTCACGCCTCCACCAGCACACCGGCCACGCCGAAGTCATCGGCATCACGGGAAGCCCGGGCGCGGGTAAGTCGACGCTCGTGGACAAGATGGCCAACTACTACCGCGAGCAGGGCGAGACCGTCGGCGTCATCGCGGTCGACCCCTCCTCGCCGTTCACGGGCGGCGCGGTACTGGGCGACCGCATCCGGATGGCGAGCAACGTCGGCGACATGGACGTGTTCTTCCGGTCGATGTCGGCCCGCGGCACGCTCGGCGGCCTCTCGACCGCGACCACCGACGCCGTGAAAGCCCTCGACGCCTTCGGCAAGGACAAGATCATCATCGAGACGGTCGGCGCGGGCCAGAACGAGATCGACATCGTGAAATCCGCCGACACGGTGGCCGTGCTGGTCCCGCCGGGGAGCGGCGACGACGTCCAGATGCTCAAGGCGGGCATCCTCGAAATCGGCGACGTGTTCGTCGTCAACAAGGCCGACCTCAAGGGCGCGGACCGAACGGTCCAAGAACTCCGCGAGATGATCCACATGCAGGCGGACAACACCGCGAACCTCGCTACCGGCCACCACGGTGCGGGCGCGGTCGAGAGCGACGACGAAGGCGGAGACGAGGACGTCGAAGGCGGAGACGAGGACGACGAAGACTGGGAACCCACTATCGTCGAGACCGTCGCCAAGGACGGCGAGGGCGTCGAACGACTGGTCGAGACGCTCGCCGAGCATCGCGGCTATCTGGAAGCGTCCGGTCTCCTCGAAGAGAAGGTCCGGATGCGCTACGCCGAAGAGATTCGAAATCTGCTCCGCGACGACGTGGGCGGACTGCTCGAAGGAGAACTCGAGCGCCACGGCGGCATGGACGAACTGGTCGAACGCGTCGGCCGGCGCGAGACTGACCCCTACTCGGTCGCCGACGAGATCCTCGAACCCATCGAGGACTGTCTGGACGAACTCCGAGAGTAACCCGCGGTCGCTCTTTTCGCTGTCGCCGTCGCTACCTGCTACCGCACTCGAAGCCGAAACGGTGCAAAACAGAAACCGAAAACGTACCGTCTAAATCTCGCTCTCGAAGTCGTCGAGCGAGTAGGTCGGCTCGGCACCGCGGCGGTCGAGCGTCTCGTTGGCCAGCAGCCAGTAGACGACCGACAGCGCCTTGCGGCCCTTGTTGTTCGTCGGGACCACGAGGTCCACGTTACTGGTGTTGTTGTTGGAGTCGCACATCGCGATGACCGGGATTCCCACCGTGATGGCTTCGGTGACGGCCTGAGCGTCGCCGATGGGGTCGGTGACGACCAGCACGTCGGGTTCGATGTAGCCCTCGTAC
Source organism: Halorussus salinisoli (assembly GCA_005239435.1). GTDB lineage: Archaea > Halobacteriota > Halobacteria > Halobacteriales > Haladaptataceae > Halorussus > Halorussus salinisoli. The sequence continues at coordinate 55,882 of ML241305.1, forward strand.
TTGGGGTTGGTGAGCGTACCGGGGATGAACCGGCCGGTCCGGGCGCGCGCGCCGACCGCTTCCGCGAACTTCTCGGCGGGGAAGCGACCGTACTGGCGCGAACTCGTGACCAGAATCTGCTCCGGGTTGTAGTTGGCGAGGAAGTCCGCAGCGGTCCGAATCCGCTGGTCGGTCTTGGACACGTCGAGGACGTAGAGTCCGTCGGTCCGGACGCGGTGGATGAACCGCTCCATGTCCTGGGTCTTCTGCTGGGTACCGATGTGGACGCCAGCGCCGAGGTAGTCCTCGACGGGGATGAGGAGGTCGGCCTCCTCCTGGTTCTCCATCACGTCTTCGTCGAGGTTCGGTCCCTCGTCTTCGACGTCCTCGGTTGCTTCTTCGTCGTCGGCCTGCGCCGCCACGTCCTCGTCGGGCTGCTCGGACGGCTCTGCGCCGCCAGCGCCCTCGGGTTCGGTGTCGATTTCGGATTCCGCGGCGTCGAGGCCTTCTCCTTCGTCTACCTGTTCGGGGTCGTTCTCGCTCATAATCTCGAAACGTTCTGCTCGATGCGAATGAGTTCGTTCAGCTTGGCAGTTCGCTCGCCGCCGACCGCGCCCGTCTTGATGAACGGGGCGGCGGTCGCCACGGCGAGGTGTGCGATGGTCGTGTCCTCGGTCTCTCCACTTCGGTGGGAGATGACCGGCTGGTAGCCGTTCTCGACCGCGAGTTCCACGGCGTCGACGGCGTCCGAGAGGGTGCCGATCTGATTGGGCTTGACGAGGATGCTGTTGCCGGCACCCTGTTCGATGCCCGTCTCCAGCCGCTCGACGTTCGTGACGAACAGGTCGTCACCGCAGACGAGCGTCCGGTCGCCGACCTTCCGGGTCAACTCGGCGAATCCCTCGTAGTCGTCTTCGTCCAGCGGGTCCTCGACGTACGCGAGGTCGTACTCGTCTACGAGGTCGGCGATGTACTCGATCTGCTCGTCGGTGTCGCGGGTCGTCTCGCGGTAGACGTACTCGCCGTCGTCGGCGTCGTACATCTCCGCGGCGGCCACGTCGAGTCCGAACTTGATGTCGAAGCCGAACTCGTCGGCGACCGTCTCGGTGGCCTCGTCGACGATTTCGAACGCTTGCTCGTCGTCGATAGACGGGGCCCACGCGCCTTCGTCGCCCTTTCCGGCGGCGATGTCGCGCTCGTCGAGGAGGTCGTGGACCTCCCCGTGGACCGCGGCGTTGGCGAACACCGCGTCCTGGACGTTCGGCGCGTCGATGGGGACGGCGAGGAACTCCTGAATCGCGGTGGCGTCGGCGGCGTGTTCGCCGCCGCCGACGACGTTACCGAGCGGCGTCGGGAACTCCTCGCCGCGGAACGCACCGCCGAGGTGCTGATACAGCGGCGCACCGGTCACGTCGGCCGCCGCCTTCGAGGCGGCCATGCTGATAGCGACCGCGCTGTTCGCGCCGATTTCCGAGAAGTCGTCGGTGCCGTCGGCGGCCCGCAGGGTGCGGTCGACGTCGCGCTGGTCGCCGACGAAGACCTTCCCTTCGAGTCGCGGGACGGCGTGTTCCCGGGCCGAGGCGATGGCCTCGCTCGGGTCGAGTTCTATCGCTTCGTACTCGCCGGTCGAGGCACCGCTCGGTGCGGCCGCGCGGCCGAAGCCACCGCTCTCGGTGACGACGTCGGCCTCGACCGTCCGATTTCCACGGGAGTCGAGAATCTGCCGGAGCCGAACCTCGCTGACGAGCGTCATTTCTCACCTCGACGTACCGTGAACGGCAGGACGCCAGCGTCGTACTCGTCGGCCGCGATGAGTATCGGCTCAGTCTGGTCGGTGTCGGTCAGTACGGGCGCTCCGTACGACACCTGCAGGGCGCGTGCCCCGATGATGCGAGCTTTCTCGTAGCGGGAGTAGCGTTGCTGAGCCATTACTGGTAGGGTGCGACGATGTCCACGAGGTCCTTGTGCGCGACGAGCATCCGGCGACAGCACTGTCGTTCGACGCCGAGTTCGTCGAGGACCTTCTCGGGGTCCTCGTCGCCCTCCTTCGTCGCCGACCGTGCTTTGAACTCTTCCCAGTACTCCCCGACGACCTTGCCGCACGTGAAACAGCGGACTGGTACCATCATGCGTTATCGTGCCTCCGTTCGGAACCGCGGGTTTCCTGTCATAGTAATTAGCGGTAGGACTTTTGGTAGCGCGCTCGTGCGCCGGGTCCGCCCCACTTCTTGGGTTCGGAGCGCCGCGAGTCGTTGACCAGCAGCGACCGGTCGAACTCGATGAACGCGTCCCGAAGTTCGGCGTCGTTCGTGTACTGGACCAGTCCGCGAGCGATGGCGGTGCGGACCGCGTCGGCCTGTCCACTGATGCCGCCGCCCTGGACGTCGACCTCCACGTCCACGGCGTCGCGGCTCTCGTCGCCGGCGATGCGGAACGGTTCCAGCATCTTCAGGCGAGCCATCTCCGGTTCGACCAGCTCGACGGGCTGGGAGTTGATTCGCACACGGCCTTCGCCGTCCGTGACGGTGGCGCGGGCGATGGCCGTCTTCTTCTTGCCGCTCGTGTTCGTTACCATGTGACGTTAGCACCCAGATTTGCACTGATTTCGCCCAGTTGGACGAAGCGGATGTTCGATAGTCGGTCCAGCGACGTGCCGTCGAGGACTTCGCCGTCCTCGTCGAAAGGGTTGCCGACGTAGACCCGAACGTTCTCGAACGCCTCGCGGCCCTTGTCCTCCTTGTAGGGGACCATGCCGCGAATCGTGCGCTTGAAGATCATGTCGGGCCGCTTGGGGTAGTACGGACCGCTGTCCGAACCCAGTTCGGCGCGCTTCTCGTAGGTCGACATCACGTCTTCTTCGCTCCCGGTGATGACCGCGTCTTCGGCGTTGACCACCGCGACGCGCTCGCCATCGAGGGCGCGCTGTGCGACCTGGCTCGCCACGCGACCGAGGATACAGTCACGGGCATCGACCACTACGTCTGCGTCGAATTCTGCGAGACTCATCGGATCACCCGCACGTTCGAGCCGTCGGGGTTCTGTTCGATTGCCTGTTCGAGTTCGAGAATCTCACCGTCGGCCTGCTGGATCTTGGTCTCCGCGCTGGACGAGAAGTCCACGGCGGCGACTGTAACCGTCTTCTGCAGGACTCCGCTTCCGAGAACCTTGCCGGGCACGATGACGGTCTCGTCTTCCTCGGCGTATCGCTCGATGCGACCGAGGTTGACTTCCGCGTGCGTGCTCCGGGGCTTCTCGAGGCGGTCCGCGACAGTACTCCACACGTCGGCGTCCGAATCGCGGGACACCGACTTCAGGTCGGCGATGAGACTGCTAAGCCTCGGATTCGTCTTACTCATAATACTTCCTCCTGATGGGAATGAGAACTGAAGTGCAGGGAGCAGGATTTGAACCTGCGAACTCCTACGAGACAGCGCCCTGAACGCTGCGCCGTTGGCCTGACTTGGCTATCCCTGCACGTAGAACACACGTGCAGCCCGTCGCGGGCAACAGTGTGTTGTGGGTGGCCCTTCAAACCACTTTCGGTATGACTCCCGACCCCCGCGGAGTCGTGCGACTTTCGGGGGAACGCGAGCGCCGAAACGTGGTCTGAAGTGCCCTGCATGGTTCTAAAGCTGTACGGCTTCTTCGAGTTCGTCTGCGCGGTCGCCGATAGAGGCGGCCGCGGCAGTGACGAGTTCGTCGATGGACAGCGATCCGTCGGTCTCGACGTGGAACACGAACGCGTTCGGCACGTCGTGGACCTCGACCTCCTTACCGGGGAACCGGTTGGTCAGGTCGTGGTCGAACTCCTTGGTCGGGACGAGTTCGCCGTCGTCTTCGATGACGCCGCGGAGGATGTTGGTCTCCTCCTCGTCGTACTCGTCTCGGTCGCCGACGACCTCCACGCGCTGGAGGTGTCGATAGCCGACGGCCACGCCGCCCTGATGTTTGGCGTGGTCCTTCCCGGTCGAGAGGACGGCGTCGGCCTCGAGTTCGAGGCGCTGGTCGTCCTTCAGGTCGATGATGGGAACGTTGTCGTCCGCCGGCTGGACCATCCCGTCCGAACTCACGAGGTCGCCCGAGTAGGCGGTGCCCGGCCCCGACACGTCGAGGCTGAGGGTCACGGTGTCGCCTTCCTCGAATTCGCCCAGCGGCGTGCTGAGCGGGACGAGACCGAGTCGAAGGCTGATCTGCTCGTCAAACATCACCGACGAGTTCTCCACGAACCTGACGGTGTCGATAGAGAGCGTCGGCACGTCCGCGACGATGGCCCGGCGAATCCCGTTGGCGAACGCCGGGGTCACGCCTCGAACGAGGAACCGGGATTCCCGGTCCCCGCGTTCGACGAACTCGACCTCGTACTGTTCTGTCATGGGTTAGAATCCACTCTTGCCTTTGGGTGCGCGGGTACCGTCGTGCGGAATCGGGGTCACGTCCTCGATGCGACCGATCTCGAGTCCAGCGCGAGCGAGCGCACGGATGGTCGCCTGCGCGCCCGGACCGGGGTTCTGCTGGAGATTGCCACCGGGACCGCGCACGTTGACGTGAACGCCCTCGATACCTGCGGCCTTGACCTCTTCGGCGACCGTCTCGGCCATCTGCATCGCGGCGTACGGCGAGGACTCGTCGCGGTTCTGCTTGACGACCGTCCCGCCAGAGGACTTCGCGATGGTCTCCGCGCCGGTCAGGTCAGTGACCGTGATGATGGTGTTGTTGAACGATGCGTGAACGTGGGCTACGCCCCATTTTTCGTCGTCGTTTGCGCTCATTCGTTACCCTCCGCTCGTTCGGGGTGAAGTTCGTCCGCCAGCGGACTGTTCTCGTCGAACTGGACGGTGCCCTCCTCTGCGACTTCGACCTTGTACGAGGGGGCCTGCACGCGCTGTCCGTCCACTTTGACGTGTCCGTGGACGACGAACTGGCGCGCCTGGTTGGGCGTGTTCCCCAGACCGTTCCGGTAGGCGACGGTCTGGAGGCGACGCTCCAGCACGTCGGTCACGTCGAGCAGCAGCACGTCGTCCAGTTCGTCGCCGTCGTCGAGGACGCCGATTCGCTGGAGGTGGGCGACGAACTCCTCGCCCTCGGTGACTTCGGTGTCACCCTGCGCGCGCTGGGCCAAGATGTTGCGGGCCTCGCGGCGGTAGCCGCGGAGTTGCGACTGCGCTCGCCAGAGTTCTTCTTTGTTCTGGAGACCGTAGCGGTCGAGGAGACTGCTCTCCTCGGAGATCCGCTCGCCCTGGTAGGGGTGGTTCGGCGTCTCGTAGAACTTGGTATTCTGTCCGAGCGCCATTATTCTTCACCACCCTCTTCTTCGGCCTCCGCGGCCTGTTCTTCCTTGATCTCCTCGACGTTGACGCCGATGGTGCCCTCGGTACGGCCCGTCGAACGGGTCCGCTGACCGCGCACCTTCTGACCGCGCTTGTGGCGGACGCCCTTGTACGAGTCGATCATCTTCATCCGGTTGATGTCCTGCCGACGGGTCATGTTCAGGTCGTTGCCCGTCTGGTGGGTCGTCTCTCCGGAGAAGTACTCGTTGCGGTGGTTTGCGAGCCATTCAGGGACCTCGTTGGCGAAGTTCTCGACGGCCTCGACGACGGTATCGATCTCGTCGTCTTCGAGGCGTCCGAACGTCGCCGTGCGATCTACGCCGGTCTTGTCGGCGATGATTCGCGCCGCTCGGCGACCGATCCCGTTCAACTCGGTCAGGGATCGTTCGACGGACTTCGTCCCATCGAGGTCGGTCTGTCCGATGCGGACGAAGTATCGGAGGTCCTCGTCTTCCTCCTGTGGTTCTTCCGTACTCATGGTTTGGATACTGGAAAGCGTCGAGGGAGGGATTCGAACCCTCGAGGCTTGACGCCACAGAGTTAGCAACCCTGCGCCGTGGGCCAGACTAGGCTACCTCGACACGCTTGCATTCACTGTCGCCCTCTCGGACTCGGGACCCGACGCCCCTACAGGTTTGCAAGTGAACGTACCGGCGGCGGGTATATAAATACAACGAAACGCTCCACTCTCGTGGTACCGTCTCACCCTTCCGAAGTCCCCGAGTTTGGATCCCCCTCCGACTACTCGGTTCCCCAATTTCAGTCGTCTTCGTCGCCACCCACCTCGACTTCTCGGACCTCCCCGAGTTCTTCCCACCCCTCTACGTCGTCGGCAGCGTTGGTGTAGCGAACCGTCAACTCGGTCCACCCGTCGTCGTACTTCGCCGAGAGTTCGTACCGCTCGGTGCTTCCGCCCTCGGGCCGGACTTCGACCCGGAGCGACTCCTCGGGCACGTAGTCGATGGGGCTTGCAGGCCCCTCGAAGGTGGTCCCGTCCGAGAGAGTGACCTCTACGTGGTCGTTCTGTTCTGCATCTCCGAGACGCTCGATCAGTTCGGTCTGACTCACAGGTCGGCCTTCACCGGAGTCCGGGTTAAGCGTGCGGGCCAGTCCGATTCGGTCGCCACCGTTCGCTCCTCGACTCGGTCGGCTGTCGTCGGGAGCGTAGTCTAACCTTTCGGCCCGAGTAACTAGTCCTTCACTGACCTGACCCCCTCGTCTAACGACCGGAGACCGTAGCCAACCCCGGGCACCCCGAGCCGCTACTTCAGTCGCTCCTGGAGGAACGACGGGTGGGCCGCAGTCACGCCGTCGATATCCAGAATCTTCTCGCTGATGACCTCGCCCACGGCGTCGCCGTCCGCGGCGCGGACTTCGGCCATGAGCATGTGGTCGCCCGACGACGAGTAGAGGGTCTCGACCTCGTCCAGTTGCTTGAGGTCGCGGGTCGCTTCGACGTATTGCTCGCTGGCCACGTCGACACCGACCAGCGCGATAGACTTGCTAGAGAGCTTCTTCGGGTCAATTTCGGCAGTATACCCCACGATGACCCCCTCGTCTTCTAACTTTTCGATGTACTTACGGACCGTGGGCTTCGAGACGTTCGCCCGTTCGGCAATCTCGGCGTAGGACGCCTGGGCGTCCTCCTCTAGAACTGATAGAATTCTATCTTCTGTTGACTGGGCACTCATTGACAGAGTATTTCGGATACGGGAAAAAATACCTTGCGAATAGGAAAAGAGTCTAAATGCCGACCGAATCCGGTTTCGCGCCGTTCGGCCGGGCATAACCAGACCGAGAAACGAGGGAACGACTCGTTACGCTCGCCGAACGAACGGAACCCGTCGAACGATGCGGGACGGCCGCTGGTCTTTTCGGATTCCTACGGTCTACGCGGTGGCATGGTACGACGTTCGCGCCGACGATTCCTACAGATTTCGCTCGCCGGAGTCACCACCGTTCTCGCCGGGTGTGGAATACCCGGCGGGGATGAAGAAGGCGGAGGTGAAGAGGGCGGAGGCGAAGAAGGCGGAGGCGAAGAAGGCGGAGGCGAAGAGGGTGGAGAAGAGGGCGGCGGTGAGGAAGAGGAAGACAGCAGGGCCGCGCCCACGGGCCCCAGCAGGCAGGGGTCCGACGAGTAACGCCGTAGCTGTCGGACGGAAAATAGAAAGAAAACGACGGGGTTGACGAACTCGGTTTACTTGTGGCGGTCGAGCAGGTCGTAGCTACGCTCCCACTCGTAGTCCTCGTCGAAGTACCGCTCGGCCAGCGGTTCCTCGGGCATGTCGCCCGTGGCCTGCTTTTCCTGCTGGTAGGACGGCCGGTCTTCGTCGTGGTAGAAGCGACCCGTGAGAACTTCGCCCTCGTAGAGGGCGTTCTCGGCCTTCTGCATCATCTCCGACGCTTCGCTGCGGTCGGTGATGTCGAAGTCGTAGTCGTCGCTGTCCTGCACGTCGATGTACGGGACGTACTGCTTGGCGTCCTTGTTCCACGTCGGGCACTGAGTCAGGAAGTCCACGTGGGCGAAGCCGTCGTGTTCCATCGCCTCCGTGAGGATCTCCTTGGCCTGGTTCGGGTTGACCGCCGCGGTCCGGGCGATGTAGGACGCACCGGAGGTCAGTGCCAGCGACAGCGGTCGGATGGGCTGTTTGGCGCTCCCGTGGGGCTGGGTCTTCGACTTGTGACCCTTCGGACTGGTCGGGGAAGTCTGACCCTTCGTCAGCCCGAAGATTTCGTTGTCGAAGACGATGTAGGTCATGTCGTGGTTCTCGCGGGCGGTGTGCATGAAGTGGTTCCCACCGATGCCGTAGCCGTCTCCGTCACCGCCCGCCGCGATGACTTCGAGGTCGGGGTTGGCCATCTTCGCCGCACGAGCGACCGGCAGAGAACGGCCGTGGATGGAGTGGAAGCCGTAGCTCCGGAAGTAGCTCGATAGCTTCCCCGAACAGCCGATACCCGTCACTAGCAGGGTCTCCTCGGGGTTGCGCCCGACTTCGGGCATGGCCTGTTTCAGCGCCTTCAGGACGCCGAAGTCGCCACAGCCCGGACACCACGTCGCCTGGGGTTCGATTTCGGGGGTGAACTCGTCTCTGTCTATCTCGCGTTCTTCACCGATTGCGTTGAATGCACTCATGATTAATCACCCGTTGCAGATTCGATGCGGACGTTGTACTGGCTCAGGTCGGCGTCCCCGCCGATGCGACTCTCGAAGCCGGAGACGACCTCCGCCGGCTCGAAGGGGTTGCCGTCGTACTTGAGCAAACTGTACAGTTTCTCGCCGAAGCGACCGAGCTGCCCTTGGATGTGACGGCGGAACTGCGCCGACGCGTTCATCTCCACGACGAGCGACTCGTCCACGCTCTCCAGGAATGCCGTCACCTCGTCCTTCGGGAACGGCATGATGTCGCTGACGTTCATCGCCTTGACCGAGTGGCCGTCGTCGTTCAACTGGTCGACGGCCTCCTCGATGACGCCTTTGGTCGAACCGAAGCTGAGGATGCCGTACTCGGCGTCTTCCGGACCGTAGACGGGCTGGTGGTCGGCGTTCTCGTCGAGTTCCTCCCGGATCGAGTCGAGTTTCGACATCCGGCGGTTCATCTGGAGCACGCGGTTGTTCGGGTCCTCGCTGATGTGCCCGACTTCGTTGTGCTCGTTACCGGAGGCGAGGAAGTTTCCGCCCTTCTGGCCGGGAATAGAGCGCGGGCTGACGCCGCCGCGCTCTCCCTCGTCGTCGTACATGTACCGCTTGAATCGACCGGCTTCCTGCACGGCCTCTTCGAGGTCCTTCTCGGTCACGACGCTCCCGATGTCCGGGTTCGGCTCCTCGTCGAAGTGGACCTCGGGAACCGTCTGGTGGCCACCAGACAGCTTCTGATCGTAGAGGACGATGGCCGGAATCTGGTACTCGTAGGCGATTTCGAAGGCCTTGCGGGTCTGCTCGTAACACTCCGCGGGGTCGCCCGGCGCGAACACCACGCGGTTCGAGTCGCCTTGACTCGTGTACAAGACGTGTTCGAGGTCGCCCTGTTCGGGCTTGGTCGGCATCCCGGTCGAGGGACCGGCGCGCATCGCCTCTACGAGGACGATGGGCGTCTCGGTAATCTCGGCCAGTCCGAGCGGTTCGGACATCAGCGCGAACCCGCCACCGGACGACCCGGACATCGCCTTCGCGCCAGCGTGGCTCGCACCGATTGCCAGCGACGCTGCGGCGATTTCGTCCTCGACCTGCTCGGAGATGCCGCCCATGTCCGGCAGATGCTGGGTCATGATAGTGTACACGTCGGTCCACGGGGTCATCGGATACCCCGAGATGAACCGACAGCCCTCGTCCAAGGCACCGTAGGCGATGCCGTGGGACCCGGAGACGAGAACCTGCTCCTCGTCCTGCGTCCCACTCGGGGCTCGCAGGTCGTGGGTGTGTTCGTAGTCCTCGTTGACCGACTCGTAGGCCTCTTCGAGGATCTGGAGGTTCGCCTCCAGCACGTCGCCGCTCATCGCGTCCTCCATCAGGCCCTCGATGTGTTCGAGGTCCATGTCGAGGAGCGCCGCGGTCGCACCGACGCCTGCGGTGTTACGCATGACCTCCCGGCCGTGTTCCTTGGCGAGTCCTCGCAGGTCGAGGTCGTAGACGTGCCAGTCGTTCTCCTCGGCACGCTCGTCGAAGTTCTCGATTTCGCTAGCGTCTAGCAGGCCGGAGTCGTAGACGATGACGCCGCCCTCCCGAAGCTCGTCTAAGTTCTCCGACAACGGCTTTATCTCCTCGTTGCCGTAGTAGGCCTCTTCCTGCGGGTTCCGGGCGAAACTGTCGCCCAGCGCCAGCAGGAAGTTGTAGTTGTCTCCCCGCGACTTTACCGGTTCGTCTTTCGCTCGGATCTCCACGTACGTGTGGCCGCCGCGGATACGCGACGGGTAGTGTCGGTGCGTGAATACGTTCAGGCCCGAGCGCATCAGCGCCTTGGCGAAGTTCTGGCTCGTCGAGTCGATTCCGTCGCCGGAACCGCCTGCGATTCGCCAGATGAGTTCGTCATCCGTCATATTTGTAGCTCACGGCCGTTAGGCCCAGTGTCTGAAGATAGACCGGGGAATCAGTAAAGCCTTTGCTATTGATTAGCAAGCATCTTTCGTGAGGGTTTGGCGGTAAGGGCAAGTTTCTCCGAATGATTTTTTGAAGAGATTTATTATCGGCGGTTTCTTATACGTTCTTAATAATGACTCAGCAAATGGAAAATCTCAGCCAAGAGAGTGGTGGCTCTGCACTTCTTGGGTCTGAAGCTGTTTTATTTACAGTTATATCTTTGACAGTCTGGGGTTTTTCAATACCATCTTCGTACTATCTGGTATTCCAACTGTCATCCGTATTTCTTGCCATTCTATTGCTAATACGTACTACTGCTTACTTAGCTCCAAATTCTCGCGAAACGACGGTGGTGAACTGGACAACCCGGTGGAGTATTTTCTTGTTTGGAATTTGTCTTTTTTACCAGTTCATACTCCTTTCTAGCTGGTTGAAAGACTTTTTTACCTTACCAACCAACCCGATATTTATAATCGCGATCATGAGTCTTGTTCTTCATTTGGCAATCGCATTATTTGACGAATCTCTACTAAGAGAATACCTGGGTAGGTGGAGAGAAGTGTTTAAGAACCAGACAGAAAATAGCTATCTCCGGCCTCTATTTCTATGGGTGTCTGATGTTTCTGAGGATGTAAAAGAGGGAAAAGTAAGTAGGAAACAACAGATAACTTCTCTCTTCTTGCTTTTTCCAATACTACTAATAATTTTACTCTTTCACAGTCCTCTTATTTTATTATCACTTCCTATTTATGAGTCTGTCATAGTTGCATCTAGTGCTTTGCTCGCTATCCGATTTATAATTGATACTTCTCGGTACCTCTATTGGACTTACGGCTATGTAGATGATTATAGTGAGGTGACGGGCCTTACATCATCAACAGCACTCGGCTTTCTCCTAATGCTGTTGCTATTAGGCTCTGTACTCTGAACAAGTGGTTATCCGACAAAACTAGTACCAAAACGACAGCTACGCCCCGGATCCCGGGACGAAACTCAGCGGCGGGCACGAATTCGCTGGAATCCCAATCGCGCATCTCTGCGCCGGGATTCTGCTTGGACTGTTCGGGTTCCGCAAGTTCCGCTGAAAGTTTCTACGACTCCTTGGTCCGGATTATCTCCCGCATGTTGACGTAGATGTCGCGCGGCGAGGTCTCCTCGTCGGGGTCGTAGAGGTCGCTGATGCGGTAGAGAATCGCGGCGACCATCTTGCTCTCGGAGGACTCCCCGCGAATATCTTCGGCGATCTCTCGAAGCGTCTTGGCGCGCTCCACGTCGGGTCCGTATGAGCCTTGGTCGTGCGACATGGTTCAGCGTTGCTGGCGGCGCTTGATAACACCGACGTTGTTGGCGACGTTCTCGGTCAGCACGCGGAACGCGTCGCCCGTGTCGCTGTCCTCGTCGAGGACGATCGGCTTCCCCTCGTCGCCGCCGGTCCGGACCGACGGGTCGATGGGGATGGACCCGAGGAACGGCATCTCGTTCGCCTCGGCGAATCGCGCACCGCCGCCGCGGCCGAAGATGTCGTGTTCGCCGCCGCAGTCGGGGCACACGAACGTGGCCATGTTCTCGGCGATACCGAGGACAGGGGTGTCGTGCTTGCCGAACATCCGAAGTCCCTTTCGGGCGTCGTCGATGGCGACCTCTTGGGGCGTCGTGACGATGACCGCGCCCGTGACCGGCACGCTCTGAAGGAGCGTGAGTTGGGCGTCGCCGGTTCCCGGCGGGAGGTCCACGACCATGTAGTCGAGATGGCCCCACTCGACGTCTTCCCACAGTTGGGTGAGGACCTTGTGGACCATCGGACCGCGCCAGATGACGGGGTCGTCCTCGCCGACGAGGAAAGCCATGCTCATGAGTTTCACGCCGAACTGTTCGGGCGGGATCATCGTCTCGTCCTCGGTGGCCTTCGGTACCTCCTCGGCGTCCACCATCCGGGGGACGTTCGGGCCGTACACGTCGGCGTCGAACAGGCCGACGCGCGCACCCATCTGCGAGAGGCCCGCCGCGATGTTGACTGCGACGGTGGACTTGCCGACGCCGCCCTTGCCGGAGGCGACGGCGATGATGTTCTTGACGTTCGGGAGGACTTGCTCGTCGGCCGACACGGAGTCGTCCACGCGGGCCGAGAGCTCGGCTTCGATGCCGTGGTCGGAGAGCACTTCTCGAACGCGATTGGCTATCTGGGTCTCGTGCGGCGAGTAGGGCGCGCCGAGCGCGAGCGAGACGTTAGCGGTGTCGCCCTCGACCGACACGTCGTTGACGAGGTTCAGCGAGACGATGTCGTCGCCGAGGTCGGGGTCCTCGACCTCGCGGAGCAGATCACGTACCTCTGATTCGTCCATATCGATAGTACGGTCGGACGAGTCGATAAGCCTTGTCAACTATGAGTCGGTTCGGCCGCGTTCGTCCTCTCGGTCGGCTTCGTCCCTTCGGTTGCGTCCATCCTCCCGGTCACGCACCGATTACTTAACCGACAGTAGGTCGTGGACGGCGCCATGGCAGACCGCGAGACTGCCCCGATCGAATCCGGAGAGCGATACTCAGTCGAAATCGAGGACCTCGGTAGCGAAGGCGACGGTATCGCCCGCATCGAATCGTTCGTCGTGTTCGTACCGGACACGGAACTCGGCGAACGCGTGGACATCGAAATCGAGGAGGTCGGTGGGAGCCACGCCACGGCGTCGGTCGTGGACGAGGAAGAAGACGAGCAACGCTCCGACGAGAGGCGCGACTCCGGCGAATAACGTAACCAAATTCAGTTACGCAAAGCGGGGTTTCGACGGCGAATTTAAGGACGCGCATGTGAAACCTCCAGAAGTGATGTTGGAGGACGATTTCGGACGCGAGGTCTCTGGCGTTCGGGTCTCGCTCACCGACCGATGTAACTTCGACTGCGTCTACTGCCACAACGAGGGTTTGGGCGACACGCGCGGTCCGATGGACCCCCAAGACGACGAGATGACCGCCGACGAAGTCGTCCGCTTTCTGGAGGTCGCCCGAGAGTTCGACGTGGAGAAGGTCAAGTTCACGGGCGGTGAGCCGATGCTCCGGCAGGACCTGGAGGAGATTATCCGGCGAACGCCCGACGAGATGGAGGTGTCGCTCACGACCAACGGGACCTTCCTGCCCGGCCGGGCCCCCGACCTCGTGGAGGCCGGACTGGAGCGGGTGAACGTCTCGCAGGACGCGCTCGACCCCGAGGCGTTCGCGGAGGTCACTCAGAGCGGAGCCTACGACAAGGTCATCGAGGGAGTCCACGCAGCCGTGGACGCCGGACTCACCCCCGTCAAACTGAACATGGTCGTGTTCGAGCACACGGCCGGCTACGTCGAGGAGATGGTCGAACACGTCGCCGAGAACGTCGGGCTTCAACTCCAACTCATCCAGTACATGCCCGAGTTGACCGGCAAACCCGAGTGGAACATCGACATCCAGCGCGTCCACGACTGGCTCGCCGACATCGCAGACGAGGTGGAGACTCGCGAGATGCACGACAGACGGCGGTACTGGGTGGGCGGAACCGCGTCGGACGAGTCCAGCGGAATGGTCGAAATCGTGGACCCGGTCGAGAATCCGCGGTTCTGCGCGAACTGCCACCGCGTGCGCGTCACGCACGAAGGATACCTGAAAGGGTGTCTGAATCGCAACGACGACCTCCGGTCGATGGGCGAGATGACCAGAGACGAGATTCGAGAGACGTTCCGCGAGACCGTTGCGAACCGCGTGCCCTACTACGGCGAGTACATGGTGCAGGGCGACGACGGCGAGTGGGAAATCAACGACGAGTACGTCGGCAACGTCGAAGCCTGACCCTCCTACGGGTACCGAGAACCGGACACTCCCGCACTCCGACCACGGGCCTCGTACTCCCTCGGCGGTCGTACCTGCGGTCGCCGAACAGTCGGCCGCACCGGAAGGACGCACCGCACCTGCCGAATCTTCTTCGTTTCGCTCGTCGGGAGCGTACTCCCGACGACCACGCCGTTCCCGACGACTGCGCCGCTCCCGACGACCCCGTCAACACGCGGGAGGGAAACGATAATAATCTCTTGAGAAATATCTGAGAGCGTCTGAGAAATAAGAACCTGTCCGAACCCGCCTGCGAATCGTCTCAGTCCGCCGCCGAAATCTCGACGCTCTCCAGCGCGCGCTGGATGCGCTCGGAGGCCTCGGTCAGTCGCTCGGCGCTGTTGGCGTAGGACACCCGGAGACACTCCTCTGCGTTCGACCCGAAGTCCGGACCGGGCGTCATCGCCACGCCCGCCTCTTCGAGGAAGAAGTCCGCGGCGTCGAAGGCGTCACCCGGAAGGTCGCTCACGTCCACGAGCAGGTAGTACGCACCGCCGGGCGTGTACCCCATGCTCAGGCCCCAGTCCTCGACTTCGCTCACGAGGAAGTCCCGGCGCTCGCGGTACGTGTCCCGTACCTCCGCGAGGAAGTCGTCGCCGGATTCGAGCGCCGCGGTGCCGCCCGACTGGACGAAGTTGGGCGCACAGATGAGCGTGTTCTGGGCGATGCGGTTGACGTGGCCGACGTACTCCGGCGGCGCGACCATCCACCCGAGTCGCCACCCCGTCATCGAGAACCGCTTCGAGAAGCCGTCTATCACGAAGGCGTCGTCGGTGTACTCCAGCACGGTGTGGTCGTCGCCCTCGTAGGTCAGGCCGTGGTACACCTCGTCGGAGATCACCGTCGCGTCGGCCTCGTCGGCCAGCGCCACGAGTTCTCGGAGCGTCGAACCCTCCAGCACCGCACCGGTCGGGTTCGCGGGCGAGTTGAGTAACAGCGCCTCCGTATTCCGGTTCACCGTGCGCGCGAACTCGCTCACGCGCGGACGGAATCCCTCGTCGGCCGACAGACCCACCGTCGAAATCCGGCCGCCGGTCTGACGGACGAAGTTGGGGTAGCAGGCGTAGTAGGGGTCGGTCAGCACCACCTCGTCGCCGGGGTCAACCAGCGCCGAGAACGCCAGCAAGAGCGCGGGCGACGACCCGGAAGTCACGACGATGCGCTCGGGGGCCACGTCCACACCGTACCGCCGGTCGTAGTAGTCGGCGATCGCGCGTCGAAGTTCGGGTTTCCCCTTCGAGGAGGTGTACCCCGTCTCGCCCGCCCGGAGCGCTGCGACTGCCGCGTCGGTGACTGCCGCTGGCGTCTCGAAGTCGGGTTCGCCCACTTCGAGGTGTACAACGTCGTCCATGCGATTGGCCCGTTCCAGCACGTCCATCGCGGCGAACGGGGTCGTCCGGGTCGCGCGCTCCGAAACCATGTGCAGTGGAGAACGGTACTACGCATATAAAGCTTCGATGTGACAGTCAGTATTTGCCGGCCGTCGAATTGTAAGTCATTAATTAAAATTATAATAATGTCGTGGGTCTGGACGACCGATAATATTACGTGTTCCCTGTTAACTTTGACCAAGAGAGTTAAAAACGAGGGGATTGTAGCGGGGTGTGGGATTTGGGGGAATCCATGAAACAGACACGAAGACGGTTCTTGAAAGCGACTGGAGCAACGGGTGTTGCCGGTGTACTGGGGAGCGGCTCCGCACTGGCTCAGAACAATTCGATCACCTTCTTCAACGCCGGGAGTCTGGAGTTCGACCCCGGAACCGAGGAGAACATCAGCCGTTTCGAGGACGAGACGGGAATCACGGTCAACGTCAACGAGGTGCCGTGGCAGAACCTCAAGACCACGCTCATCACGCAGTGGCGCAACCAGAGCAGTGAGGCCGACGCGTTCAACGGGCCGACGTGGTGGCTGGGAGACTTCGTCGCCGCCGACTGGGTCGAACCACTCGACCTCGGCGACGACCACATGGGCAAGTTCCCAGATAGCCTCCGGAACCTCGTCACGTTCGACGGCCAGACGTACATGGCCCCGCAAATTGGCAAGTGGGGGGCGTACGTGTACGACGCGCAGTACCTGAGCGATCAGGGGGTCGACTCGCCGCCGAGTACGTGGGACGAGGTCATCGAAGTCGGCGAGCAGTTGAGCAGCGACGACAAGTCCGGGTTCGGCTTCACGTGGGCGAACAAGGACGTATTCACGTTCAAACAGTTCCTCTACCAGGCCGGCGGCCAACTGTTCAACGAAAACAACGAACCGCAGTTCACCAGCGACGCCGCCGTCAGCGTCTTCCAGGACTTGATCAATCCGCTCAGAGAGCGCGGAGTCATCCCGCAGGGACTCCAGAGCATGGGCGAGGGCGGCGTCGGCGACGCGTTCATCGGCGGACAGTTCGCGACGGTGGAGTCGTGGACTCCGCTCGGAGCGCGAGCACTGGGCGAGGACGGCTGGGGGGCCGAACGACTCGGCGTCGCCCGCCCGCCGGAGGGTTCCGAGTCCGACGCGACCTTCCAGGACACGAACGGGGTCAGCGTCTCGGCGTTCTCACAGAACAAGGAGGCCGCAAAGCAGTTCGCGAGGTTCATGAGCACCACCGAGTCGTGCAAGACGGACATGCTCGTGGAGGGCAACCCCGCGGCGGTCCCCGAAGTGTACGAGGACTCCGAGATTCGCGAGAAGTATCCCAGCAAGTGGCTCGACGTGAACAAGTACAACCTGCAGAACGCGAAGAGCGAGATCTATCGCGCGCAACCGCAGGTCGACGACATGCTGTCGAACCAGATTACGCCGGCGCTCCTCGGGGAGAAAGAGCCCCAGGAGGCGCTCCAGCAGGCTCAAGAGGAGGTCACGTCGCTCTACGAGAACCTCGGCATCCTGTAACAGCCGAGAACTTCCCTTTCGAGGTGATTTCGACCCGTGCCAGCGTCAACGAAACGGTTCAGGCGGTTGTTAGATAGGTTGTTCGTCCCGCTCACGCTCGGGCCGACATTGCTCTGGATAGCCGCTATCATCGTCTATCCGACGCTCCAACTGTTCTGGTCGAGTCTGTTCTTCGCCGACCCCATCACGGGCCAACGGCGGTTCGTCGGCCTCCAGAACTTCGAGCAGTTGCTGTTCGGCGACGGACTGCTCGGGACGTTCAGTCCCGACTTCGTCAACTTCACCTGGAACACCATCGTCTACGTGGGGTTCAGCGTGACTATCTCGTTCCTGCTGGGACTCGGCATCGCCCTCCTGCTGAGCAAGGACCTGAAGGGACGCGGGTGGCTGCGGACCGCGGTCATCGTGCCGTGGATTCTGCCGTACGTGATGAGCGGGTTGATGTGGCGCTGGATGTTCCAGACCCAGTACGGTGCCGTCAACGCCATCCTGACACGTCTCGGTCTCATCGCCGACCGCATCGCGTTCCTGTCGGACGGAACGCTGGCGATGATGGCGCTCATCGTCGCGGACGTGTGGGTGTTCACGCCGTTCATCATCATCATCCTGCTCGCGGGCCTCCAGAACGTGCCCGAACAGCTCTACGACGCGGCGGAGGTCGACGGTGCGAGTCGGTGGTCGCGCTTCTGGAACGTCACGTATCCGTTTCTGAAACCCTCGATTCTGGTCGCGCTGACCATCCGCATCATCTTCGACATCCGCGCGCTCGACCTCGTCTGGGTCATGACCCAGGGCGGCCCCGGCAAGGAGACCGAGGTCTGGGCCTCCTGGCTGTATCGAACGGCGATGGTGTTCAACAATCCCGGTGAAGGCGCGGCGCTCGGCGTCGTTCTGCTCGCGACGACGTTCGCTATCGTCGCGGTCCTCTACAGCGTCTTCGGAGGGTCGCCGTACGAAACATGAGTACGAAAACATCCTATCTGGACCGACTGCAGGACAGTTTCGGGCTCGACACCGACAACGAGTGGCCGAGCGTGGTTCGGGAGCGTCTGGTCGCCTACGGCCTGCTCGGTCTCTACGTGTTTGTCGTGTGGTTCCCCATCTACTACATCTTCATCACGAGCCTGAAACCGTCCTCGGCGGTGGTGAACCTTCCAGTGACGTTCCTGCCGGCCGAACCGACGATATCGAACTACGTGGAGATCTTCGCCAACCGACCGTTCGAGCTGTACACCTTCAACAGCCTCGTGGTGGCGAGCGTCACGACCGTCATCGTCGTCTCGCTCGGCACCGTCTCGGGGTACACGTTCAGTCGGTACGACTTCCTCGGGAACAAGGCGCTGCTCCTCTCCATCGTCGGGGCGCGGATGATTCCGCCCATCGCGCTCATCGTCCCGTTCTTCCAGATCATGTCGAACCCGCCGCTAATCGGCGGCCTGACCGGGAGTCTCTACGACACCAAAATCGCGCTGATCTTGACGTACACGTTCTTCAACCTGCCGTTCGCGGTGTGGATAATGAAGAACTACTTCGACGGGGTCCCCCGGAGTCTGGACGAGCAGGCCCAAGTGGACGGCTGTTCGACGTGGGAGGGGTTCGTGAAAATCATCCTCCCCGTCGCGAAGCCCGGCATCGCCGCGACGGCGATTCTGGCGTTCATCTTCTCGTGGAACGAGTTCGTCTTCGCGCTCGTGCTCACGTCGTCCGAGCAGGCCCAGACGCTCCCCATCGCCGTCTCGCTGTTCGTCGCCGACGACTTCGTGGACTGGGCGCATCTGGCCGCGGGCGGGATGATTGCGGCCCTGCCGGGAATCATGTTCGGCCTGTTCTTCCAGCGGTACATCGTCAGCGGACTGACCCAAGGAGCTGTCAAAGAATGAGCGAACACGGATACGAACCGAGAGGTGACGCCCATGGCTGAAGTACTACTCGATCAACTGGTCAAGGAGTTCGAAGACGTACGGGCGGTAGACGACGTGACGCTCGACATTCCCGACGAGAGCTTCACGGTCCTCGTCGGACCGTCGGGGTGTGGAAAGACCACCACGCTGCGACTCGTCGCGGGACTCGAACGCGCGACCGACGGCACCATCGAGATCGGCGGGGAGGTCGTCAACGACAGGCGTGCGTACGAGCGAGACATCGCGATGGTGTTCCAGAACTACGCGCTCTACCCCCACAAGACGGTCGAAGAGAACATGCGATTCGGTCTCGAACAGCAGGGGACCGACGAGGAGGTCATCGAGGAACGCGTGGCAGAGGCGGCGCAGCTCCTCCAGATCGGTGAGTTGCTCGACCGGAAACCGTCGGAACTCTCTGGCGGCCAGCAACAGCGAGTCGCGCTCGGTCGGGCCATCGTCAGGGACCCCGACGTGTTCCTGATGGACGAACCCCTCTCGAACCTCGACGCGAAGCTCCGGGTCCAGATGCGGGCCGAACTCAACAAACTCCACGACGAACTCGACACCACCACGGTCTACGTCACCCACGACCAGATAGAGGCGATGACGCTGGCCGACCAGATAGCGGTGATGGACGCCGGCAAGATTCAGCAGGTCGGCGAACCCACCTTCGTCTACGCCAACCCGCGGAACACGTTCGTCGCGGACTTCCTCGGCAGTCCCTCGATGAACTTCCTCGAAGGCGACCTCCGACAGGGCGACGCCGGACTCGTCATCGACTACGGGACCTTCGAACACGAGATTCCCGACGCCCACCGGTCCACGGTCCAGAGCCACGTCGGGGAGTCGCTCTTACTCGGCGTCCGGCCCGAGAACATTTCGGTCGCCCAGCGAGGCTACCCCGCGACGGTCGAAGTGGTCGAGCCACAGGGCGAGAAGACCGTCCTCGAACTCACGGTCGGCGACGACCGCTCGCTGAACGCCTCGGTCGAACCGGACGTGGACGTGAGCGTCGGCGAGGAGATTCGGGTGGCGTTCGACCGGTCGAAACTCCACTACTTCGACCCCGCGACCGGCGAGTCGCTGACCTTCTCCGAACCCGAGTCCGACGCGGCCGACCCGGTGGCGACGGAGCGATGACGTCGAGTTCGAGACGCGGCGGACTCGGACGGCGACTTCGCTCGGCAGCGTCGCCACTGCTCGTCCTCGCCGTCGCGCTCGCCACCGTCGCACTCGTCGGCTACCTCCGTGGGGCGTACGCCACCGCCATCGCGGTCGGGGTCGGTGCGATACTGACCAGCGCGTTCGTCCTTCTGACCCGCGAGTGACCGGCGACGTTGGTCTCGCGCGCTCCGGCGACCGAAGCGACTCAGCGGTCCTCCCGACCGCAAGGATTGGGTTGCTAGAGCCCCAACGTCCGACAGATGGCTATCTACCAGCGGGAGGTCCGCGTCGGTGCGCCGCTCGACGAGGTGTGGGCGTTCCACTCTCGAATCGACGGTCTGGAGGCGCTCACGCCGGACTGGATGAACCTCCGGGTCGAGGGCGTCCGCGGGCCGGACGGGAGCGCGCGCGACGACGGGGTGCTGGAGACCGGAACGACGGTTCGGATGTCGATGCGGCCGTTCGGCGTCGGTCCCCGCCAGCGGTGGACCTCGCGCATCACCCGTCGAGACGAGGGCGACGGCACGGCGGTCTTCGAGGACGTGATGGAGGACGGTCCGTTTCCCGAGTGGCACCACAGCCACTCCTTCTACGCCGTCGCCGACGACGAGACCCTCGTCCGGGACCGGGTGGAGTACGAACTCCCGGTCGTCGGCGACCTACTCGGTCCGCTCGGGTGGATAGGGTTCGAGCCGATGTTTCGGAACCGTCATCGTCGGACCAAGCGGATTCTGGAAGGAGACGGAGCGCGCTCGAAGTCGGGCGACCGCTCACGCACCGACCATCAGCGGTCCGAGTAACACCCCCATCAGGTGGTCGCGCCGGGCACCGAACTGGGCAGGGACGAGACCGACGAGCGTCGCAACCGCGAAGACCGCGACGCCGACCCATCCCACGAACAGCCAACTCACCCCGGCCAGCAGGACGAGAACGCTCGTGGAGAGTCGGAACTGATCGAGCGTCCCGACCGCACGGAGGTATCGGTCGCCGACTCCGAGGACGAGCAGAAAGCCCGCGATGCCAGCGACTCCGGCGGTGGCGAGCAGGAGCGGGAGGTCCACGGGCGCGTTCGCCTCTCGGAGCGCGACCATAACGCCGGTCCGCGGCGTGCCGAGCGCGGCGAGTGCGAAGAGCGCGAAAATCGTATTCGCGGTGTTGACGCCGCTGGTCGCCACCACGAAACCGCGGGCCTCGGTCGAATCGGGGACGAGCGCGAGCGCCAGCACCGCCGCGACGGCGGCCGAGACGCCGGGCAGGTAGCCGACGACCGCGCCGGCCACGCTCCCGGCCAGCGCCGTGACGGTGACGCTTCGCCGGGAGACTGCCACGGTAGCGTCGTCCTGCTCCGGGACGCCCGACCCCGACAGCGCCTCCAGCAGGACCGGCGCGCCGAACAGGCCCGCGAACAACGGCGTGAGCATCCCGCCAGCGTCGAGCGGCGCGGCGGGAGCGAGGTCGAGGGTCGCGTAGCCGAGGGTCGCGCTCCCGGCGAAGGCCGCTACGCCGCCCGAGACCGCACGGAGCGACCGCTCCGTGAGCAGGAGGACGGCGACCACGACGCCGAGGACGACCGGGAGGTGGGCGCGCACGACCGGGTAGGCGACCGTCATCCCGCGCGTGACGGGAACCGCCAGCGGGACCGCGAACGCGACGGCCAACCCGCTCCCGAGCGCCGAGAGTCGGACCGCCTCCCGGCCTCGTCCGGCGATGACGAGTCGATGACCCGGCAGGGCGGTGGCGGCCATCGCGGCGTCGGGTACGCCGAGAGCGAGGGCGGGCACAGCGTCGAGGAACGAGTGGACCACCCCGGCCGCGAGCATCGCCGCGCCGACGAACCGCGGCGGGCCGGGCACCGCGGGCGCGACCGACGCAAGCAGGAGCGCGAGATTGTTGACGTGGAGGCCGGGCGTGAGTCCGCTCAGGGTTCCGAGCGCAATTCCGCCGAGGACGAACGCCAGCGCCGTGGCTGACGCGACAGGACCGAACGCGAGTCGGACGCCCAGCGCCTCCATCGGGGCACTTTCGTCCCGTCCTCGGATTTAAACGTTCGTGCGGGGACCGACGGACATCAGCTACCGGTTTCCGGAATCGAATCGGCCGAAAAGAGGCGGAAAAACGTCTCACTCGGCCACAATGGCTTTTGACATTTCCGTACTGATGGGTGATTGAGGATGGGAATCATGGATCGACAAAAAACACTCGCGGTAGTACTCGGAGGAGTGATGCTATTCAGTGTCGTCGGCGGTGGGGCCTTCAGCGTCGCGGCAACGACTGCCAGCGATGCACCCGCGGATTACGCCGACCGGACAGGTCTGCAGGACGGTGAGGACAACGAGACGGAACAACAGAGCGAGCGGATTCCGATAACCGAAGCGATGGCGGCAGCGCAAAACGAGACTGAAGATCCGAACGGGACCGTCGTCGGAGCCGAACTGGGGCGGTCTGGTGGCCTCCTCGACGTCGGTGACGACGAAAACGTGTACACCGTCGACGTGCTGCTGGCCAACGGAACGCACATCGCAGTAGCCGTCAACGCCACGAACGGGTCGGTCGTAAATAGGGAAGAAGAGAGCACGGGGTTCCTCGAAGGCATCTTCGGAGAAGATGACGTGCCGGACAGACCGATCAACCTGAGCGCGCTGTACAATGCCACCGAAGCGGTCGAACTCGCACAGAACGCGACGGACGCGAACGGGACGGTCACGTCGGTCAGTCTCAGCGAGCAAAACGAGGACATGCTCGTCTACGAGGTCCAGATAGAGCAAGCCGAGGGTGACGAAGTTACCGTCGTCGTCGACGCCATGAGAGACGGAGAGGGCGTTATCGAAGGTGGAGATGGAGGCGACAACGGCGGAGCAGGTGACGGCGGTGATGGTGACGGAGACGGTGGCAGCGAGTGACTGCTCGCAGTAGCAAGCATAGTCGGAACTCGCCTCCGTTCGTAGATACTCTCGCAACTTATGGTAGGACAGGGAACTGTTTGCCCAGTTCCGGGAACGAAATCGAGCGTCACAGCCGTTGCTGGCCGGTTAGTACGCGAAAGAAAAATCGAGTTCTGGAGCGTCGAGTTTAACCGAAGAGTTCGCCGAGGCCCTCGCCGCTGGCCTCTTCGTCCTCGTCGTCGTCGTCTTCGTCGGCGGCCTCTTCCTCTTCGGCGGCCTCCTCCTCTTCGGCGGCCTCTTCCTCGGCACCGCCCTCTGCGGCAGCGCCGCCTGCGGCGGCACCGCCGGCGGGCACGGCCGCGGCCTGCTCGACGGCGTCGTCGATGTCGACGTCCTCCAGCGCGGCGACGAGCGCCTTGACGCGGGATTCCTCGACGTCGACGCCGGCAGCGTCGAGCACGTTGGTGAGGTTGTCTTCGTTGATCTCTTCGCCCGATTCGTTCAGGATGAGTGCAGCGTAAACGTATTCCATGGGTAGTAGTTTTGGGGGAGTTGGTTATCCGAACATCGCGCCGAGTGCGTCGCCGCTCTCGTCGTCGTCATCGTCGTCTTCGTCGGCTTCGGCTTCGTCCTCGGCGTCGGCGTCGGATTCGGTGTCTTCGTCGGTCGATTCGTCTTCGGAGGCGGCACCTTCGGCGGGAGCCTCTACGTCGGAAAGCTCCTCGGGGAGGGCCTCCTCGTCGTCGATCTGTGCAGCGAGCGCGCGAAGCTGTCCGTCGGCCTTGCTCACGAGGTCCGGCACGACGTCCGGGCTCTCGATTTCGGCTTGCAGGCCGAGGCTCTTGGCCTCGCCTTCGGCCTTCTGGACGAGCGTCGGCGTGGTCTGGGCGGTCGGGTAGACCGCGTTGACCGAGAGGTTGCGGGCGCGGGCCGCGGCGGCCTCGACGTCCGCGCGGTACTCGTCGATGTCGATGGCCAGTTCGTCGGCCTCGAAGAGTACGCCGTCGGAGTAGACGCCCTGAAGGTCCAGTCCCACTTCCTTCGGCTCCATGCCGAGTTCCGCGAGGACGTTGGCCACGTCTTCGTCGACTTCCTCGCCTTCCTCGGCGACGACGCTGTCCTCGGTGACGTGGATGGACCCTTCCATGATGCGGGCCGCGGCACCGATGCTCTGGAGTTCGCCCACGAACGGGCCGGGGTCGACTCCAGTGTCACCCTCGGGGATGACGATGTCGTTAGGTGCGACTTCGCCCGCGCCGATGGGGGCCGGGCTCTTCGACGCTTCGAGCTGTTGGAACAGCCCGAAGGGGTTGTCGTTCGTACCGATGAGACCGATTTCGCCGGCCACGTACTGCTTCAGCTCTTCGACGCCCTCGTCCACTTGGTCGAGGGCGCGCTCGACGAGCGTATTCCGGCTGATGCGGAGTTCGGCGCTCCCGTGAAGGTTGCGACGCATCGTCTGAAGCTGGCGCGACGGGATGCCCGCCACGTTGACGATGCCGACGCTGCTGTAGCCTTCGATGAGGTCGGCGATTTCCTCGACCTCTTCTTTCTTCCACTCCGGGATGGTCTCGGTCTTTCGTTCTGCTTCGGCTGACATCTTAGGCCACCTCCACGGCCGGTCCCATCGTCGTCTTGACGTAGACGTTGTCGATGTTGAGCGGACCTTTCTCCAGGTCGGAGTGGAGTCGGCGGAGAATCACGTCGATGTTGTCGGCGATCTCCTCCGCGCCCATGTCCTCAGCACCGACGCGAGTGTGGAAGGTGCGTCGGTCGCCGCTCCGAAGCTGGACCGTGTTTTTCATCCGGTTGACGACTTCGACGACGTCGTCGTCTGGCTGAAGCGGTTCCGGCATCTTCCCTCGCGGGCCGAGGATGGTACCGAGGTAGCGACCGATATCTTGCATCAGCGACGCCTCGGCGATGAAGAAGTCGGTCTCGTCGGCGAGGTCCTTGGCTTCGTCGTCGTCGTCGCCGAGGTCTTCGAGGTCGTCTCCATCGAAGACTTCGTCGGCAACGTCTTCGGCGCGAAGGGCGGTTTCGCCCTCCGCGAACACGACGATCTTCGTCTCCTGTCCGGTCCCGGACGGGAGAACGATACTTTCGTCTACGCGGTTCGACGGTTCGTTCAAATCTAGGTCGCGCAGGTTGATCGCGAGGTCCACCGTTTCGCGGAAGTTCCGCTCAGGTGCATCCTCGAGTGCGCGAGAGACTGCTTGCTCTATCTCCTGATCTGCCATTGTTCACCTCCGTAGTACGCAGGACGCTCCTACGGGTCAGTGAAACAGGTTACTGTCTGTCGTCGCCGTCGTCGCGGGTCGCCAACACGGCGAATCCGCGACCGAACGACAGTGGACAGTAAACGCCTGTCTCGTTCCGAACGAAAGGTCATCCGCAACTTAAACCCGTCGAAGCAATGGCGAACGCGGGACCGCGAGCCACGGAGCGAACGGCCGTAAGGTAGGTAGACCGGCGATACCCAACCATCGTCGTGGCCGAAACAGTCGTCTCCCGGGCAGTCGCCTTCGCGCTCGTCCTCGTAACCGTCCACCTGTTCGCGGGGCAACTCCGACTCCGCGCGTTTCCGCGGAGTTACTGGCTCTCGGGCGCGGGCGGGGTGTCGGTAGCGTACGTGTTCGTTCACGTCTTGCCGGAACTCCAGGAGCGCCAGCACACCTTCGAGTCCGGTGCTATCGGGTTCGTCGAGCACCACGTCTACCTCCTCGCGCTGGTCGGGTTCACGGTCTTCTACGGACTCGAACGCTTCGTCCGCCAGTCTCGGAGTCCCGAGTCGGTCGGCCGCGCGAGGACCGAGACCACCTCGGGCGTCTTCTGGCTCCACGTCGGTTCGTTCACGGCGTACAACGCACTGGTCGGCTACCTGCTCGTCCACCGCGAAGAGAGCGGACTGTCGAGTCTCACGTTGTTCGTCGTGGCGATGGCGCTCCACTTCGTGGCCAACGACCACGGTCTCCGGGAGCATCACCACGACGCCTACGACGACGTGGGCCGGTGGCTCCTCGCAGGGGGAGTCGTCACGGGAACCGCCGTCGGAGTAGCGACCACGATAACCGAGACGGCGGTGTCGGCGTTGTTCGCCTTCCTCGCGGGCGGCATAGTCCTCAACGCGGTCAAGGAAGAACTGCCCGAGGAGCGCCAGAGCAGCTTCTGGGCGTTCGGCGGCGGGGCCGCGGCCTACGCGGCAATTCTGATTTTTACGTAGCCGGTGCGCGCGCGAGGCTTCTATTTCCGTTGACGGAAGATTTTATATCTGTCGTCCACTCGAACGCACATGGACGCCGCGGACCCTCTCGCCGACACCCTCGCGGTCTTCGACCGCGGAACCTCGCCTTCGGCCCCGTACACGACGAACGAGGTCGCCGACGCTCTCGACTGCTCGCGCCGGACCGCCTACAACCGACTCGAACGACTGGTCGAGCGCGGCGACCTCGAAACCAAGAAGGTCGGCGCTCGCGGCCGGGTCTGGTGGCGACCTCCCGGCGAGTCGTCCGGAGTGACGGCGGTCGAAGGGGCCGTGACCGACAGCACCGACCAGAAGCCAACCGAGGACGAACTCCGCGAGAGCAGGTGGCGCTTCCGGTCGCTCGTGGAAGCCGTCGACGAGTACGCCATCTTCCGTCTCGACCCGGAGGGCCGAGTCGTAAGCTGGAACCAGGGGGCCGAGCGCATCAAGGGGTACGACCGCGAGGAGATAGTCGGCGACCACGTCTCTACGTTCTACACCGACGAGGACGCCGCCGCGGGCGTCCCCGAGAAGAACCTCGCCGACGCCGCCGACCGGGGAACCGTCGAGGACCAGGGTTGGCGGATCCGAGCCGACGGGTCGCGGTTCTGGGCCGACGTCACTATCACGGCTATCCACGACGCCGGAGAGCTCGTCGGGTACGCCAAAGTCACCCGCGACATGACCGAAGACCGATACGCCGAGGTCGAGCGCAAACTCCTCTACTCGACCACGCGCTCCATCGCCGCGGCCGAGACGTTCGAGGGCGGCCTGCGCGCCACCCTCCAGGAGGTCTGCGAGGCGACCGACTGGGAGTTCGGCGAGGCGTGGGTGCCCGACGGGGACGGTCCCCTCGAACGCGCCTCGGCCGACTACGTCGAACGCGAGGACCTCGAACCGTTCGCGGCGGCCTCGGAGTCGTTCACCTTCGAGCGCGGTGAGGGTCTCCCGGGTCGGGTCTGGGCGTCGGGCGAACCGGAGTGGATGCGCGACGTGACCGACTACTCGGCGGCGACCGCCCCGCGAGTCCGGCAGGCCGACCGCTTCGGCATCGAATCCGCGCTAGGGGTCCCCATCACGACCGACGAGGGCGTGGTCGCGGTTCTCGTCCTCGGTATGACCGACTCGCGTTCCGCCGACGAACGGATGGTCGAACTCCTCTCGTCGGTCTGCACGGAACTCGGCGAACTGATCGAACGCCAGCGAGCGGCCACCGCGCTGGACCGCGAGACGGAACTCACCGAGCGGATTCTGGAGGCGAGTCAGACCGGCATCTCGGTGTTCTCGGCCGACGGGAACGTCGTCAGGTCGAACCGGCGGATGGCCGACGTCGTCGGCGTGCCATTCGACGAGATGGAGCGCTACACCGCGGGGGAACGCGAGATGACGAACCGCGACGGCGAGACCGTTCGCCTGGAGGAGAAACCGGTCAGGGAGGTGTTCGAAACGGGCGAGTCCGTCGTCCGACGCGAGGTCCGGATAGAACTGCCGGACGGCGAACCTCGGTGGGTGTCGGTCACTGCCGTCCCCCTCGAAGACGACGAGGGCGAACTGGAGCGAGTCGTCGCCACCGCCAACGACGTGACCCGTCTCAAGGAACAGACCCGGCGACTCGAACGCCAGCGCGAGGACCTGCGGCGCGAACTCGACGACGTGTTCGAGCGCGTCGACGACGCCTTCTACGCGCTGGACGACGACTGGCGGTTCACCTATCTGAACGACCGAGCCGAGACGATGCTCGAATCGCTGGATATCGACCCGCTCGGTCGGCGCATCTGGGACGTGATTCCGGAGTCCGTCGAACCGACCCTCCGCGAACAGTACGAACGAGCGATGGCGACCCAGACGAAGACCGACTTCGAGATCTTCTCCGAACCGTTGGACGCGTGGCTGGAGTTCCACCTCTACCCCTCCGAGTCCGGCCTCTCAGTCTATTTCCGGGACGTCACCGAGCGCAAGGAGCGCGAGCGCGAGTTAGAACAGTACGAGCGCATCGTCGAGACGGTCGAAGACGGCGTCTACGTCGTGAACGACGACCGCGAGTTCGTGCTGGTCAACGACGCCTACGCCGAGATGGTCGGCTACGACCGCGAGGAACTCCTCGGAAGCCCGGTCTCGCTGGTGGCCGACGACGAGGGCCTCGAAACCGGCCGCGAGATAGAGCGAAAACTCGAATCCGACGGCGACGACCTGACGACTGCCGAGGCCGACCTCCGAACCGCCGACGGCGAGCGCGTCCCGACCGAGGCGACGTTCTCGCACCTCCCGGCCGACGACGGAACGCACCGCGTCGGCGTGGTTCGGGACGTGACCGAGCGCAGACAGTTCGAAGAGACGCTGAAGGCGCTTCACGACTCCTCGCGTCAACTGCTCGGTGCGGGGTCGAAGGCCGAGGTCGGCGACGTCGTGGTCGGGGCGGCGACCGACGTTCTCAACCTCTCCGGCGTCCTCGTCTACCGTTACGACGACGACGCGGGCCGACTCCGGCCCGCCGAGCAGTCGGTCGAAGCCGATGTCATGCGCGAGGACTTCCCCGAGATCCCGGCCGACGACAGCAGTATCACCGGGACCACCTTCGCCGACGGCGACCCCGCTCACTACGACGACATCTGTACGGTCCCGAACCTGAGCGTCGACCCGGCGGACACCGAGATGCGGGCGGGGTCGTTCGCGCCGATGGGCGACCACGGCATCCTCGTCGTCGGGTCCAACGAGGTGGGCGAGTTAGACCCCCGGACCCGCCAGTTGGTGGAACTGCTCGCCGCGAACGCCGAGGCGGCCTACGACAGGGTGGGACGCGAGGAGCAACTCGTGCGCCACCGCGAGCAGTTGACCGCGCTCAACAACCTGAACGCGGTCGTCCGCGACATCAACGAGGCGCTGGTCCAGCAGTCCACCCGCGAGCAGGTCGAGCAGGTCGTCTGCGACCGCCTCGCCGACTCGGACTCGTACGCGTTCGCGTGGTTCGGCGAGGTAGACCCCCGGGCCGAGACCGTGACCCTCGGCGCCGAGGCCGGGGTCGAAGGCTACCTCGACGACGTGACGATTTCGGTGGACCCGGACGACGAGACGGCCCGCGGTCCGACCGGCAGGGCCGTCGAAACGCGAGAGATCCAGGTCACGACCGACTGCCTCAACGACCCCGACTTCGCTCCCTGGCGTGAGCAGGCCAAAGAGCACGGCTTCCGGTCTTCGGCCGCGATTCCGGTCGTGTACGAGAACACGCTGTACGGGGTCCTGGGCGTGTACGCGGACCGGGTCGGCGCTTTCGAAGGCGAGGAGCGCCGGGTCGTCAGCCAACTCGGCGAAGTCGTCGGCCACGCGATAGCCAGCATCGAACGCAAGCGGGCGCTGATGAGCGACGAGGTGGTCGAACTCGAGTTCCGGATTCGGGACCTGTTCGAGACGGTGGGTCTCCCCGAGACCGAGGGGGCCATCTCGTTCGACCGGACCGTGCCGGTCGGCGACGGCGAGTTCGTGGTGTACGGCACCGCCACCGGTGACGCGATGGAGACGCTGACGGCACTGACCGACAGACTCCCCCACTGGGAGGACGTGTCGGTGATACGCGAGGAGTTCGGCACCACCACGTTCGAGGCCCGACTCTCGGAACCGCCGGTCGTCTCGGTGGTCACGTCCAACGGCGGCTACATCGACGAGGCGACTATCGAGGACGACTATCACATGACGCTCCACTTCCCACCGGCCGTCGACGTTCGGAACGTCGTGGAGCGAATCAGGGACGCCTACCCGACGGTCGAAGTCGTGACCCGCCGGCAGGTCTCCCGGTCGGGCGAGTCGCTCCGGCGACTCGACGAGGTGCTGGCGGACGAGATGACCGACCGCCAGCGCAACGCGCTGGAGGCCGCCTACTTCGCCGGGTTCTTCGAGTGGCCGCGCGCGAGCAGCGCCCAAGAGGTGGCCGACTCGCTCGACGTGGCCGACGCGACGTTCCACCAGCACGTCCGACTCGCCGAGGAAAAGCTACTGAGCGCGCTGTTCGAGGAACCCGCCAGCGGCCTCAGGTGAGCGAAACGCGAGTCAGTCGAGGACGTCGGCCAGCGCGTCCATCGTCCGCTCGACGCGCTCGTCGTCGGCGTTGTAGCCCATGTGACCGACTCGAAGCACGTCGTCGGCGAGTTCGCCGAGGCCGGTCGCCACGACGACGCCGTGGTCGGTTTCGAGTCGTCGCCGGAGGTCGGCCGCTCGGCCCTCGACCTCGAACGCGGTCACGGTCGGCGAGCAGAGCGCCTCGGCGTCGGCGAACGGTTCCAGACCGAGGTCCCGGCCGCGCTCGCGGCACTGCCGGGCGACCGCCTCGTGGCGGTCGTAGACGTTCTCGACGCCCTCGTCGAGCAGTCGGTCCAGCGACGCCTCCAGCGCGTAGAGGTTCGAGATCGCGTGGGTGTACGGCAGGTGTGGCGGGTCGTCGTCGGGCAGGTCGACGTCCCGCCACGGTTCGAGGCTGGTGTAGAAGGTGTCCTGTTCGGTCGCCTCGACCTTCGCCCACGCGCGGTCGCTGACCGAGAGCGTCGTCAGTCCCGGCGGGGAACTGAAGCACTTCTGGGACGCGCCCAGACACACGTCGATGGCGTCGGTCGGCACCTCGGTCCCGCCGAGCGACGACACGGCGTCCACAATCGTCACGACGCCCGCCTCGTCCAACAGGTTCAGAATCTCTCCCAAGTCGTTGAGGAGACCGGTCGGCGTCTCGCAGTGGACCATCGTCGCGGCGGCGAAGTCGTGGTCCTCCACGACCGCTTTCACCGCCTCCACGTCGAACCCCGAGTCGAAGGGCGCGTCGTGGACCACGGTCTCGCCGCCGTGCATCTCCACGAAGTCCGCGAACCCCTCGCCGAAGATGCCGTTGGCCAGACACAGCACTTCGTCGCCGGGTTCGACCAGCGAGGCGACGCTGGCTTCGAGTCCGAGCATCCCCTCGCCGCTCAACACGAGCACGTCGTCGTCGGTGTCGTAGACGCGCCCGACCTTCTCCAGCAACTCCTCGTAGTACGACGAGAACCGGGCTTCCACGTCGGGGTTGACGATAGGGCGACTCATCGCCTCCCGCACGTCCGGCGGGACGGCGGTCGGTCCGGGCGTCATCAGCAGTTCGTCGCGGTCTTCGACCATGTGACGGCGTTGGACGCCGACCATCTAAAGGAATCGTGTTCGAGCGAAGACGGTGTGAGGTCACGCTCGCTCGCGGTTGCACCGCTCGCATCCCGCCGCGATGCACCCCCGACGGTCTCACTCCGCTCTCCGACGACCCACCCATCTAAGAATAGTTTTCGGACATAGATATAGTAGTTAAGAATAGGAGTATATAGTTCAGCGGATAGAACAGACGAGTGTCTGATACTTCGACGATGCCGTGACACTCGTCACCGACGCGACGCGTCGGCCACCGCGGAATCACCGCCTAAACCGACGAGTACGGCGGAATATCCGCATACTCTACTGAAATTTTAAATAATCTATCGGCAATTAGATTTATACCGAGACTATCGGAAAGACCAATACATAAATGAGAGATGAAAGTAGTAGCGAGGCGACAGCCGAAAGGGAGGCGGCCGATTCCGGGGGCCGTTCGTTGTGGAGTCGATTCGTCGCGTGGGTGACGCCAGCGGCGATTCGTCGGCGGTACGCGGCGAAGTTCACGCTCTCGATTACGCTGATCATCCTCGTCGTCGGTGCGGCGGGCGCGACGACCTACGTGGACGCGAGGGACATGGCGCGCGACGAGGCGGCCGCGGAAGTCGAATCGGCGGTGACGCTACAGGCCGACTCGCTGAGTCGCTGGATACAGGGGCTGCAGACCCAGACCCGGACGCTCTCGGCGCGGACGTCGCTCGCCGAGGGCAACCGGACCGAGAAACGACAGCGGCTCAAGGCGGCGATGAATCGGTCGTCGAACGGGGCCAAGGCGATGTATCTGGTCGACACCGAGCGGGGTATCGTCGTCGCCAGCACGAAGCAGACCGTCGAAGGCTGGTCGCTCGACCGTGTGGAGATGCCGTGGTCGAACGAGTCGGTCGCCGCGTCGTTCGAGGGTGACGACGACGTGTGGACCTCCCACGCCTACGTCTCGAAGACGACGTCGTACACCGACGAGGACTCGCCGTGGTACACGGACGACCACAAGTACATGGCGGTCGCCAGCCCCGTCGCCGGTGACGACGACGCGTATCTGGTCGTCGCGGGCGGTATCGACGACCGAGTGGCGCAACTCCACCAGCCAGCGACGAACCAGACGACGTGGATAGTCGATACCGACGGCGAGACCGTGCTGGAGAGCGACGAGACGAACGTCTCTTCGGCGGGAATGCTGACCGGCGGCGACGGCGGGGTCTCCGAAATCGGCGACGACTCCGCGACCGGCGGGGACGGCGGCACGGCCTCGGAGGTCGGCCTTCGGGAGCAGGGCGACTACGTTCTGGCCTACTCGCCCATCGAAGGCACCGACTGGGTGGCCGCGACCGCGATAGAAAAGCAGGAGGCCTACGCCCTGAGTACGGCCGTCGGGCGGAACATCGGACTCCTCGTGGGCGCGAGTCTGCTCTCGCTCCTCGGTGTCGGACTCGTCCTCGGGCGGCGGACCGTCCGACCGCTGGCGGACCTGCGCGAGCGGAGTCGGCGCATGGAGCAGGGCGAACTCGACGTGGACCTCCGGACCCGGCGCGAAGACGAGTTCGGTCGGCTCTACGCGGCGTTCGCCAGCATGCGCGACGAGTTGCGCGACCAGATTCGGACGACCGAGCGACTCAACAGCCACCTCGAACGCAAGGCCGACGACTACCACGGCGTGATGGAGGCGTGCGCCGACGGCGACCTCACCCGGCGGATGGACCCCGATAGCGACAACGAGGCGATGACCGCCATCGCCGAGGCGTTCAACGAGATGATGGCCGACATCGAGACGACGATGGCCGACCTCGCGGCGTTCGCCGACGAGGTGGCCGACGCTAGCGAGGTCGTGACCGCCTCCTCGGAGGAGGTGTACTCGGCCAGCGAGCAAGTCACCGAGTCGATTCAGGAGATCTCCGACGGTGCCGACAGCCAGAACGAGCAGTTGCAGACCGTCGCGGACGAACTCAGCGGCCTGTCGGCGACGACCGAGGAGATAGCGGCCTCCTCGAACCAGGTCGCCGAGTTGGCCGCCGAGACCGCCGAGACCGGCCGCGAGGGGCAGGAGGCCGCACAGGACGCGATTCGCGGTCTGGCCGAGATAGAGGCCGAGTCCGACGAAGCGGTCGCCGAAATCCAGCGACTCGAAGACGAGGTGACCGAGGTGGACGAACTCATCGAGTTCATCCGGGAGATCGCCACCCAGACAAACATGCTCGCGCTCAACGCCAGCATCGAGGTGTCGCGGTCGAGTACCGACGGCGGGAATCCCGAGGGGTTCGCGGCGGTAGCGAACAAGATAAAGGACCTCGCCGAGGAGGCCAAAATCGCGGCCGAGGACATCGAACAGCGCCTCGACCGCATCAAGGCCCAGACCGAGCGCACGGGCGAGGAGGTCCAGTCGGCGAGCGAAAAGATTTCGGAACACACCGACTCGATAGCCCGCGCCGTGGACGCCCTCGAAGAGATCGCCGACTACGCCCAAGAGACCAACACCGGCATCCAGAACATCAGCGAGGCGACCGAAGAGCAGGCCGACGCGACCGAGGAAGTCGTCGCCATGTTCGATGAGGTGGCCCGAATCAGCGAGGAGACGACCGCGGAGGCGTCGAACGTCGCCGCGGCCGCCGAAGAGCAGACCTCCGCCCTGACCGAAGTCTCCCGGTCGGCAAACGACCTGACCGCGCAGGCCGAGGGCCTGTCGGAGGCCCTCGCCCGCTTCGAGACCGACGCCAGCGTCGATAGAACCGGCGCTATCGTCGATACGACCGACGCCACTGTCGATAGGTCGCTCGCCGACGAGACCGACCTGCCGACCGAAATCGCCGCCGACGAAGGGGTTGCGCTCCCGGCGGACACCGATTCCGGAGCGATTCTCGACGGAGAGAGTCGAGACGAAAGCGACGACGCGGGCGACGAGGACGAACCCGACGAGGCGGGCGATGGAGACGAACGCGACGACGCCGACGAACGACCCGTCGAGTCGCCGGACTCGACGTAGCGGAATCTCGTTCTCTATCGTTCGACCGTGTGCCGGACTCGTCGATGCTCTCGCTTCGTGTTGACGTTCTCGACCGAGGTTGCGAGCGACACGTCCGACGGGGCGGCCGGAATCGGGACGGTCGTCGGGGCCGACAGCGCGTCCAGAAGCGTCTGGAGGCCGTCGTCGGGCCGAAGCCGACTCCGAGCGTCGGCCACCGCGTCCCGTCGATAGAACGCGTGCAACGGTTCGCGCCCTCCGTCCGGATGCACCGGGACGAGCGCGTCCGGCGGCGAACGGGTCGTCCGGAGGCGGTTCGCGAGCCACGCTATCGCCGCCGGGCGGAGTCGCGGCATGTCGCACCCGGTCAGGAACAGCCACTCGGTGTGGACCGCGGAGAGCGACCCGTACAGCCCCGAGAGCGGTCCCCCGAACGAAGTCGCGTCGAAAGCGAATCTCGCGTCGGCGGCCGACTCCAGTCCCGCTTCGACGGTGGCGCGCTGGTCGTCGTCCTTCACCGCGACTAGCGGCGAGTCGTCCGCGACGGCGCGAACGGTTCGGACGGCGCGTTGGACGTAGGTATCGCCGTCCACGACTGCGACCGCCTTGTTCGTCTCGCCGAAGCGTCGGCTGTGACCGCCCGCGAGGACGACGCCGGTAAACGGGGGAGAGGTGGAGTCTGCGAAACGAGGGGAGTCCGCGGGACGACCGGCGTCTCCCGTCATGGCGCTCAGGGGTGAACCGCCCGGAGTACCCACTTCTCGAGGCCGCGTCGCTCGACCGTGAACTCCGGGAGTGCGTCGGTCGGTTCGCCCTCCCTGCCCGCGAGGTCGGTCAGGAACTCCCCCACGGGAGTCGGGTCGCGGTCGCTCACGAGGTAGAGCGGTTCGCCCGAGTCGAGACCCTCGAACGCTTCGCGGACTCGCTCGACTCGTTTCTGGGCTTCGAGGCCGCGGATATCCACCGGGTCGTCGGGGAGTTCGAGACGCTCGACGGCTTCCAACCGGTCCGTAACCGTCTCGGCGAGTGCGACGAACGCCTCCGGAGCAGTCTCCGGTTCCGGCCGAGTCTGCAAGTCGGGCGAGAACGGAAGCCGAGCCAACACCGGCACGTCGAGGCCCTCCGAGGGCGACTGGCCGGGGAACATGTCGTGGTCCCGGTCGCACCCCTCGCAGACGAAGTGGTCCATGTTGACGACCGTCCCGAGGACCGGGACCCCGTTCTCCTCGAACAGGCGGCGACTCCGCCGGGTGTCCTCGACGCTGGTGTGGAACGGCGTCGTGACGAAGACCACGCCGTCGATGGGGACCTCCTGAAGTGTGGTCAGTAGCACGTCGCTGGTACCGGGCGGCAGGTCGATGACGAGGGTGTCGGGGTCGTCCCACGCGGTGTCGGCGAAGAGGTCCGAGAGCGCGTCGTGAGCCATCGCGCCGCGCCACGCCAGCGGCCCGCCCTCGGTCATCAGGCCCACGCTCATGACCTCCATTCCCCCGACGGTGGCCGGAATGGGATTGTCCTCGTCGTCGGACAGGATGGGGCCGTCCACGTCCAGCAACGAGGGGACGTTCGGCCCGAATATGTCGGCGTCAAACAGTCCCACCTCGCGGTCGGCGGCGAGCGCGCAGGCCAACTGGGTAGCGACGGTGGTCTTGCCGACCCCGCCCTTCGTGGACGCCACGGCGACCACGGTGTCTATCTCCGCGATGGAGACCCGGCCGTCGGTGTCCGGCCCGGCGGGTTCGACGTGGGCGCTCTCGACGCCCGGCACGTCGTGGACCGCCGCGAGCAGGGTCCGCATCACCTCGTCGGTCGTCCGGGGGTCGAACTGGTGGAGGTCAGCCCCGACCGTGACCGCGTTGTCCTCGACTTCGATGTCGGCTATCAGTCCGGCCTCGAAGACGTTCGTTCCCGTGCGCGAGTCCTCGACCGCTCGGAGCGCGGTCTCCACGTCGTCCTGTAGTTGCGTTTCGGAGTTCATGACGTTGGTTTCGGGGTTCAGAGGTTCGGTTGTCTGTTGAGCAGGTCTTCGCCGGGGAGGAGCGTCTCGGACTCCGCCATCGCGCCGGTGAACTGCCGCCGGAAGCGGTGCGGGTCGACCGACCGGGCGCGCTTGGCGGTGACGGCCACGATGTCGCTGTCGTCGGAGAACGCCATCCCCTCCAGCGTTCGGCGGGCGCGGTCGTCGTCGATGCCGCCCAGCACGTGGGCGACCCACTCCCGGACGCGCTCGCTCGGGTCGCCAGCGAGGGGTAACACGTCGTCGAGCACGTCCTCGCCGCGGAGTTTGAACAGCGATATCACGGCGTTGCGCCGGGTCGCGTGGTGGTCGTCGTCGAGCGCCGCCTCCATCCGGTCGGCGTGGGCCTCGCGGTCGAGTCGGTCGAGGGTCACGACCGCCTCCGCGCGGACCCACGGGTCGTCGTCGTGCGAGACCTCGCGGGCGACCTCCGCGGCGCGCTCGCCGCCGAGTTTGCCGAGCGACTCGACCGCGAACTGTCGGACGTCCGCGTCGTCGTCTTCGAGCGCCACCCGCGAGAGCGCGGCAACCACCGGTTCGGAGCCGTCGGTGTCGGCGAGCGCGAGGGTGGCCCGGCGGCGCTCGGTCTTCGACCCGGCGTCGAGGTCGTCGAGCAGGTCGCGCGCCGAGGCGTCGGCCACCGGGTCGGTGTCGCTCGCGGTGAGTTCCTCGGGGTCCATCTCCCCGAGGGTCACGTCCCGGCCCACTTCGATGTCGGCGAGGCTGTCGAACGGTTCCTCGCCGAATCCCGGACTCCGCGTCGGGTCGAGTTGCGGGTCGGGCGGCCCGTCGGTCTCCTCCTCGGACCCGCAGGCGTGGCTCTCGGAACCGCCGCCGTGGTCGCTGGTGCAGTCACAGCCGTGGTCCACGGAATCCTCGTCGTGGCCGTGAGAGCAGTTACAACCGCTGTCGTCGGTACAGTTACAATCGTGGTTCGTCACGTGGAATCACCTCCGGACGCCGCGGCGAGCAGGAACGCGACTGCGACCGCCACGGAGACGCCCCGCGGGATGCTGGCCGGAACGCCAGCGACGAGGAGGAGCGTTCCACCGACCGCGGCCGAGACGCGCCGGTCCGACAGGCCGTCGGCGACCGTCGCCGTCGTTCCGCCCACTGCCAGTGCGAGCAGTACACTCGGCGGGTCGATGGCGGCCCCGGCGGCCAGCGCGACCGCACCGCTGACGAACGGAGCCTCCAATATCAGGGCGTAGGCTCCGACGGCGACGAGACCGCCGACCGCGAGTCCTCGCCGCCCGGCCCGGACCGCGAGCGGGGTCGCGGCCATCCCGAGGAGCGCGGCGGTCGTCCCGGCCGACCGGAACGCGACCGGGCGATACCCGGCGGCACCGACCAGCGAGAGCGTCAGACCGCCGACCAGTGCGCCGGCGACCGCCTCCCGCGGGCCGGGCCGCCGGTCGAATTGTCCGGCGACGACCAGCCAGCCCCCGGCGACGAGCGCGCCGACCGTCGGCACCGCGACCGCGGAGGTCACGGCCGAGAGCAGGCCGAACACGCCGACCGAGAGCAGGCCGACCCGCTCCAGTTCGCGGTCCGCGGTCACGCCGAGAGCGACCGCGGCGGTCGCCGGACCGACAAGCGCCGCGAGTCGGACGAGTTCGTACCACCCCGCCGACGCGGCGCCCGGAACGTGGAGCGGACTGTTCACGACGAGTCGCGTGGCGGCCAGCGGAACCGCACCGAGAAGGGCCGCCGCGCCCGCGAGAGCGCGGACGCGGACGTTCCGCGAACGCGAGGTGACGTCGGTAGCCACCGCAGCGACCGCTCTGGCGGCCGCGCCGACGAGCGCGCGAACCCAGGCGACCGCGGGACGCGACTGGCTCACGGCGGCCCTCCGTCGAGTCGCGCCGCCAGGTCCCGCCTGTCTGCGGCGGTGAACGCGTCGAGCAGTTCCGCGAACTGGCCGTACGCGCCCGTGTTCGGTTCGTCTCGGGTGCGCTCGACGACGCCCTCGACGAGGATGCGGAGGTGGCGGTCGAGGAAGTCGAACCGAGCGATTGCGTCGTCGTCGCCGTCGAACGCGGCCTCCCGGCGGGCGAGGTAGCCCGCGAACTCGAGTTGGAGTCGGAGGTGGTCGTGGTGTTCTCGGTCGGACTCGTCTGGCTGTAACCCGTAGTAGTCGTAGGCCCGCGCGAGGTCGAGGTTCACGTCGTTCCACGACGCGTTCGGCCGGTAGGCCGACTCGTAGAGCGGCACCGGCGGTTCGTCGGTCGAGAGCGACCCGTCGGTCCGGTCCTCGTACTCGGCGTAACCGAGGACGAACACGTCGTTGTAGCGGGCGCAAAGGGTGTCGAAGTCGTCGTCGGTGTCGAGCGACTCGACGGGGACCGACAGCGGGGTTCGCTCGACCAGCGACTCGACCTGCTCGCGGAGGTCGGCGTCAGCGAGCGCCTCGTAGAACGCCTCGTCCGGGTGTTCGAACGCCCGCGCGAGCAGGGCGTACAGGCCGCCGCGGGCGGCCGCGTCGGCGTCGAGGTCGGCCTGGCGGAGTCGCCCCGCGGCGTCGGCGTCGTCCGAGTTCGTTCCCATCAGCTTCCACCTCGCTGGACGGCCATCGCGGACACCGCCACCACGACGACGATAGCGATACCGGCGATGGTCCACAGGATGGTCTGGTACGGCGGTCCCTCCGGTTCCGGCCCGAACGGGAGATACTGCCAGTCGCTC
The DNA here is from genome assembly GCA_005239435.1 of Halorussus salinisoli. GTDB lineage: Archaea > Halobacteriota > Halobacteria > Halobacteriales > Haladaptataceae > Halorussus > Halorussus salinisoli. The sequence continues at coordinate 94,991 of ML241305.1, forward strand.
ACCGACTTCCGTCCGGCCCGCTCGGCGTTCGACCCGTTCCAGACCGCGAAGGCGACGTTCACGTTCTCGTTCACGTCGAGGTCGGTTCGTCGGTCGGCGTCGGCGGGCAACTTCCGCTCGAACACGACGTGCCACCGACCGTCCCGGTAGGTGCCGTTGGCCTCGACGCTCGCGTTCGGGAACCGAGTCGAGGTCCCGGGTCCGGCGGCGAGCAGTTCCTCGTCGCCCTGTGCGCCGTTCCACCACCACAGGTTCACCATCGCGTTCGGCCCGCCCATCGCGATTCCGGGTTCGGCGCTCGCGTTGGCCGGGAACTGGACGGCGACGGCGTCGCCGAACGAGGTGGTCCGGGGCGTCTCGTACTGCGAGGGCGTCACGTTGCCGTCCTCGGTGGCGTCGCTCCAGGTGAGCCTGACGAACAGCGTCCCCTCCGAGCGAGCGGTCTGGACGTTCATCCGTTCTATCGAGGTGTCGTTGGCGTTCGGGGCATTGCTCGGCGCGCTCGAAAGCGGTACCGTGACCGTGGCGGCGTCGTTCCAGACCGGTGCAGTCGGGTCCGACAGCGACGACGCCTGCGACTGGGACGCCGACAACACGGGAATCTCGCCCGCGGGGTCCTGCCCCACGACGAACTGCGGGACGACGGCGACCACGGCGACGAGCGCGAGCGCCACGGTGAGTTTCGTGCCGGGTCCCGTCCGGTCGAGTCTCACTACTCGAACACCTCCAGTCGATACTGCTGGGCCATGTTGTTCGTCGTGAGCAGGTCCATGAGTTCGCTCTCGCCGCCGCGCCGGACCCGGTCGCGGTGGCGCTCGATGGTGTCGAGCGCCTCGTGGACCTGCTCGCCGAACAGTTCTTCGAGGTACGGCCGCGGGATGCGCTCGACGTCGATGGACTCGCCGGTCTCCTCGTCGTGCTGAGGCGGCGCGAACGGCGGGATGTAGTAGACGTTCGGCTGAGTGTTGAACTCGGGGTGGAGTCGGAGCGCGACTTCGTACTCCTCGACCAGTTTGTATATCGGCCCGTCCTCGTCGTCGAGGTAGCCCACGAGTCGCAGTTGTGGCGGGCACTCGGTGGCGCAGGCGGGCGGGACCGCCTCGCCGTCGTTGAGGTTGAAGTTCCCCTCGCCAGTATCCCCGCCCTCGATGCGGGGGTAGCAGAAGATGCACTTCTCCGAGCGCTTGCGCATCACGTTGTAGTAGACCTTGTTGTACGGACACCCCTCCACGCAGTAGCGATATCCGCGGCATCGCTCCTGGTCCACGAGGACGATGCCGTCCTCCTCGCGCTTGTAGAGGGCCTTCCGCGGGCAGGCCTCCGCGCAGGACGGATGGGTACAGTGGTTGCAGATTCGCGGGAGGTAGAAATAATACGAGTTGGGGTACTCGCCCGCGCCCTGGTCCTCGTCCCAGTTGGGACCCCACTCCGGTTCGCTACCTTGGGGTCGAAGCGCGTCGTCGCTCCCGTCGTACATGATCTCGCTGTGGTTGAACTCCCACGCCCGGCCCCAGTCCTCCTGGGACGGGAGTTCGCCGGGGTCGCGCTCGCCGTGGGCGTCGTTCTCGGCCTGCTCGGGCGACTCGTAGCCGCCGCCCTTCTCCTCCCAGTTGCGGGGGTAGCCCTCGCCGGGTTTGGTCTCGACGTTGTTCCAGTACATCCACTCGCGGCCGCCGCTGTCGGTCCAGAGCTTCTTACAGGCGATGGTGCAGGTCTGACAGCCGATGCACTTGTTGAGGTCCATCACCATCGCCACCTGGTGGTCGATGCCGTCCGCGACGTCGATGCCGCGCTGGTCGGACTGGGTCGTGGTGGTCTCGTCTTGCTGATTCTGGGAACTCACTGAGAATCACCTCCGGGCGACTCCTCGCCCGTCGCGTCGGTCGCTTCGCCCTCCTCCGTCGCGTCGGTCGCCGCACCTCCGGTCGTCGTCTCGCGGGGTTCCGTACCGTCTTCGTCCGCCGTCCCGCTTTCGGTCGTCTCCGCACCTCCGGTCGTCGTCTCGCCGCCGTCCTGTCCCTCGACGCGTTCGACCTCGACACGAACGTCGCTGTTCACTCCCGTCGGTCCCCAGTAGTTCGGGACGAATTCGAGGTGTTCGCCGGTGTCCTCGGGGTACTGCACCAATTGGGTCGGCTTCATGTACATCCCGACGAGGGTGTTGAAGTTGCCCCGACTCGGGAACTGGAACCGTTCCCACGCGAAGTACATCCGGGCGACCCCGGGTTCGCTACTCGGGTAGATCTTCGCCTGGAGTTCGAGGTCGTCGAGGTCGTTGTAGATGCGGACGGTGTCGCCGTCTTCGATGCCGCGCTCCTCGGCGTCCTCCGGACTGAGGTAGACGAGCGGTTCGCCGCGCTGGAGTCGGAGCATGTGCTCGTTGTCGCGCCACGTCGAGTGGATGGACCACCGACCGTGTGGCGTGTTGTACCGGAGCGGGTAGTCCTCCGACGACTGGAGTTCCTCGGGTTCCTTGTGGGTCGGAAGCTGTTCGCCGAAGTCGAGGAACCAGTCGTGGTCGATGTAGTACTGCTGGCGGCCGGTGAACGTCGGCCACGGCTCTTTCTCCTGGACGTACCGCTTCCACGGGGTGTAGGCCTCGCCGTCCTCGACCGGCGAGGTCCAGTGTTCGCCCGCGTCGAGGAACCGCCGGGGTTGCTCGACGACGTCCTCGAAGGTTATCTGCTCGTCGCTGTCCTCCGGGTTCGTCTCCTCGGAGTGTTCGAGGATGAACTCGCAGGCCGCCCGGTCGTCTTCGAGCGCGCCCGGTTCGTCGGTCTCCCAGTCGCGCACGTAGTCGTCGTGGACCGAGGTGAGGTCTATCTGGCGGTCGAACTCCCGGTCGTCGACGGGGTCGACGCCCCGTTCCTGGGCCACCTCCTGCACCCGTTCGGCGATGAGACGGAATATCTCCCAGTCGGACTTCGACTCGCCGAGGGGTTCGATGGCTGGCGTGAACGGGTGGACGTACGAGTGCATGTCGGTCATCGACAGGTCGTGCTTCTCGTAGTGGCTGGCCGCCGGAAGCACGATGTCGCTGTAGAGCGCGGTCGAGTCCATCCGGAAGTTGATGTCCACGACGAGGTCGAGTTTCGGCCAGAGGACGTTCTCGATGGCGACGCCGCCCTTCGACTGGTTGAAGTAGTTGCCCCGCCAGACGAACATCGTCGACGGGTCGGGACGCGACCCGTCCTCGCGCTCGGCGGGGTAGACGGGCATCCACCCCTCGTCCACGGCGGTCTGGATGCGCTGGCGCGTGTCGGGATCGATGTTACCGAGGATGTCGCCGTGGAAGTACGTCCACAGGGTGGTCGGCACGGCGCGGGTGCCGCTCGTCGGGAACGTGAGTCGGTTCCAGCCGCGGTAAGTCCAGATCTTCTCCTGGCCGACGTAGTGGTCGAACCCGGTTCCCTGTCTCCCGATGTGGCCGGTGAGCGTCACCAGCAACTGGATGGCGCGATTGCCCAAATCGTTGTGATACCAGTCGTTGACGCCTTTGCCGTGGATTATCTTCCCCCGGTCGGACTGGGCGAACTCCCGGGCTATCTGCTGGTGGGTGTCCCGGCCGACGCCCGTGATTTCGTTGATGCGCTCGGGCGTGTAGTTCGACAGTTCGTCCCGCAGGTTCAGCCACACCGTTCGCACGTTCGCGCTTCCGCCGCCCTGCACGTCGACGCTCCGCTCGACGCCGAGTTGCGGGTCGAAGCCGAGTTCGATGCTGGCGTCGTGGTCGTGCTTGCCGTCGCGGTTCCCGAGCGACCCCGGTGCCTGCCGGAGGGTTCCCTGCTGGTCGGCCATCACGAACACCTTCTCGGCGTCGCCGTCGGTCGAGAGGTTCCGAACGTCCGCGACCCGGAGGAGCTTTCCGGTGTCCTCGCGGACGAGCAGCGGCATGTCGGTCTGTTCCTTGAGGTGCGGGACGTCGTGCAGGCCCTCGTCGACGATGGTTCGAGCCATCCCGAGCGCGAGCGCGGCGTCCGACCCCGCCTTCGGCGATAGCCACTCGTCGCAGTGGATGGCGGTCTGGGAGTAGTCGGTGAAGACGCCGACCCGCTTGGTCCCCTTGTACGCGGCTTCGAGGAAGAACTTCGCGTCCGGGATGCGGGTGACGTTGACGTTCGACCCCCACGCGATGATGTAGTCGGCGTTGTACCAGTCGGCGCTCTCGGCGTTGTCGGTCTGGGTGCCCCACGTCAGGGGTTCGCCCGGCGGCAGGTCGGAGTACCAGTCGTAGAAACTGTGGCTCACGCCGCCGATGAGGCTGATGAACCGCGTCCCCGAGGCGAACGAGACGGGACTCATCGCCGGAATCGGCGTGAACGCCGAGATGGCGTCGTAGTTGCCCCGCTCGACCTCGGTCACGACCTTCTGGGCGATCTCGTCCAGCGCCTCGTCCCACGAGATGCGCCGCCACTTGCCCTCGCCGCGCTGGCCGACCCGGCGGAGCGGGTACTTGATGCGCTGCTCGGCGTTGACGTAGTCGGTGTAGCACGCGCCCTTCTGGCAACCGCGGGGGTTCGACGACGGGAGTTCGTCGTTTATCTCGGGATAGTCGGAGGCCTGCTCCTCGCGCCAGACCTGCCCGTTCTTGACGTAGACGTTCCACGAGCAACTCCCCGTGCAGTTGACGCCGTGGGTACTCCGGGAGACCGAGTCCCAGTCCCACTTCTCGCGGTAGAAGTCCTCCCAGTCCCGGTAGGGGTAGTTGCCGATGTAGTCGTCGCCCTCGACCGCTTCGAGCCCCCGCATCTGGGTGAACTCGTCGGCGACGGTCGTCCCGCCCGCGCCGACCGCGGCCGTCACGCCGAGTCCCTTCAGAAAGCCTCGGCGACCGATGCTCCTGTCGTTCGCTTCGCGTTCGTCTTCCGCGTCGAGGTTCGGGTCGTGGTCACTCATTGGTGGTTTCGATGAAGACGGTACTCACTCCGAGAGCGGCCCCGCACGCGCCGAGCGCGAGGCCGGGCAGGGTCGCGCCGCCGACCTCCAATCCGACCGCGACGAGACCGAGACCGCCGAGTTTCGTGGCGTAGTCGAGGAGTCGATACGTCCGGGTCGGGACCGCGACGAGCGGTCTACTCACGCGAATCCCCTTCCAGAGGTTGCTCTTCACTCTCTGTATGTTCGTCTACCCCTTCTATCCCTTCGTCTTCCACATCTGTTTCGTTCCCTACGGGTCGCTCGGCCGCCGACTCGCCGCCTCCGTCAGCGGCGGGTTCGCCGCGCTCGGGCGCCCGCGTCCGGTCGTTCCCCTTGAGCACGAGGTAGGTGATAGCGCCCGCGACGGCCGGGCCGACGATGACCGCCGCGATGAGCACCGTGTTGATCAGGTCGGTCGAGATGTCCACGATGTCCGCGAGGATGTTGTTCATCCCGGCGATGGACGCTATCATGATGAATATCACCGCCGCGACTCCGACCGCAGTCTGCCACGGCCGGGCCAGCGGGTCCGCCGTGAAGTGGGTCGGTTCCTCCCGGTAGTCGATGAACGGCCACGCGAACACTATCGCAAAGACGATTCCCGGTAGGACGACGCCGCTGAGGAACTCGGTCGAGACGTGTACGTCGGTGAACGGGACGGTGAACCCCATCCACGCCGGCATCAGTTTCAGGAAGCCGAACACCCACATCAGGAACCAGTCGGGCATGATGAGCGACGGCGTCGCCGACGGGTCGTTCGGGCCGTACTGGGCGACGTTGTGGACCGGCAGGAACCCCGCCAGCAGCGAGAGGGTCGCCAGCGTCAGGAAGAACACCACGACGCTGACCGCGGCCTGGTTCGGGAACGCCGGGAGACCGACCACGTAGGTGTCGTCGCCGCGGTCGATGGTGAGTTCGCCCGCCACGTCGCCGCTTCTGGGACCTTCGGTGTGCTTCTGGCGTATCAGTATCGCCATGTGGACACCGATGAGTCCGATGATTGCGACCGGGATGACGAAGACGTGAAGGAAGTAGAAGCGGGGGACGGTCGCGCTCGACGGGTAGTCGCCGCCGAAGACGATTTTCGCTATCAGGTCGCCGAGCAGGGGGACCGAGGTGGCGATGCTGTACCCGATTCCGGTCGCGGTGCTGGCGAACTCGTCGAACGGGAGCGAGTAGCCGGTGTACGCCGCGAAGATGGCGAGCAGGGCCAGCAGACCGCCGACGACCCAGTTGGGTTCGCGCGGGTTGCGGTACGCCCCGGTGAAGAACACCCGGAGCATGTGCAGACCGATGGACGCCACGAAGAAGTGGGCTGCCCAGTGGTGGAGTCGCCGCAGGAACATCCCGTACGGCACGTCGTAGGTGATGTTGAGGACGCTCACGAACGCGGCGGGCAGGTCCTCGCCCTGATACTGGGCCACGCTCCCGTCGTAGGTCACGGTGGTCGTACTCGGTTCGAAGAAGAAGCCGAGGAACATCCCCGTCAGGACCAGCACGGCGAACGAGAACAGCGCGACTTCGCCCAGCAGGAACGAGTCCTCCGCCGGGAACGCCTTGCCGAGGAACGCGCTCCCCCGGTCGAGGTCGAAGCGCGCGTCGAACCAGTCGTAAATCGAGCGCCACATCCGGTATCACTCCTGCACCCCGACGGGGGCCTCGAAGTCACCCGTGGCGACGAGATACCCGTCGCTCGACAGCGTGATTGGGAGTTGCGGGAGCGGACGCGGCGGCGGGCCGCCGACCACCGTCGCGCCCGAGAGCGCGTCGAACTTCCCGAAGTGACACGGACAGACCAGCGTCTCGTCCTCCTGGTCGGAGACCATACACCCCGCGTGGGTGCAGACCTTCGAGTAGGCGGCGTAGCCGCCCACGGTGAATTCGAGGTCGGTCTCGCCGCCGTACTCCTCCTCGGGGAATCGGACGAGTAGCGTCGGCGCGTCGCTGATGTCGGGGTTGGTCTCCGGAAACACCGTGAGGGTCTCGCCGTTCTCCAGTCTGTTCTCCTCGATTCGCTCGCCCTCTCCGTCGACCAGCGCGGTGGCGTCCGAGTATATCGGACCGGTGTACGTCCGCTCGAACACGCGCGTCAACCCTGCGAGCGGTGCGGCCAGGCTCCCGACCGCGGCCAATCCGCCGACCGTGGCGAGTACCTTGGCGACGTCTCGGCGTTCGAGTCGGCCGTCTCCGTTCGGACGGTCGTCGGTGCCGGACGTCGCCGCTTCCGGCTCGCCGTCGGCGTTCCGGTCCGACGGGGCCGTTCGGTCGTCGTCGGGCCGGCCGCCGTCGGCGCGGGCGCACGGACAGCCCTCGGGCGGGTCGGTCAGTGGGCCGCCCGACGGGTCGGTCGATAGTTCGTCCGACGAGTCGGGCGGTGGGTCGTCGGTCGTCGGTCGTTCCGAGTCGGTCGGTTGGTTCCTGTCTGTCATCGGTTAGTGTCCCCGTTTCTCCGCGACTTTGACGTGCGGCATGAACCACGCGTAGTACGCGACGGTGAGCGCCGCGAGCGAGAGAAACAGCCCCGCCGCGTAGAGACCGAAGTACTGCGTCCGGGCCAGCGTCAGGTACTCGCCGGTGAACAGCGCCGAGAACACGATCGAGAGTATCGTCAGCGCGGCCATCACGACGATGCCTTCGTTCGACCCGGTCGCGTCGTGGTACTCGACGAGCCATCGCTCCTCCGTGCTCAGCCACGAGGGCCGACGGACGCCGCCGTCCGCCCGTTCGTCCGCCGACTCCGAGTCGCGTTCGGCGTCGCGGTCACCGGAGTAGCCGCCGTCGGAGACGACTACTTCGGCGTCGGCGTCCGACTGCCTGACGGCGCTGTTCATGAACCGGTGTGCCCCGACGAGAGCACCGTAGAGTCCGAACAGCGCGACCCACACGATGACGCCGACTTGGCTCGGCGAGAGCTTGCTCGGCGTGTCTACCGGACCGTCGAGCGGTCGCACGTCGCTGACGCTCGGGTCGATGGTTATCTCTTCGCTCGCCGGTTCTCCGTGGAGTGCGACGTACCACATCGGAAGCAAGACTAACGCGACGAGTACTCCGACGACGAGCGTCTCTCGTCTCACCGCTGGACCTCCCTCTGATTCGTTTCCATCCTTCGTATCCCCGTTTTGCCTTCAGTCCCAGCTTCGTGGAATCGAAAGGCCAGACGGGGAATCACCGTAAACGTGATTATGCGCTGTCCCTCTATATGTAGCCTCTTTAAGTAGAATATGGCAGATTAGTTAGGAACGACTTATGGAGGTCGGCGAAGTCTACGTGGAGTATGAGGGGGGAGAGCGTCTTTGCAGAGGTGAAGATTCGGGACCCGGCCGTGTGTCAGGTCGCCACCGCGTCCGAACCCACTGCGACGGTGAACCGCGTGTCGCGGACCGTGCCTGCGAACGACGAGGAGGACGTCACCGAGGAACTGGAGCTGGCGGACGCCTCGTCGGACGCCGACCCGACGGCGAACCCCGTGGACGAGGCCAACGGCGTGTTCCGCCTCCGACGCCCGGTCGGTCAGGGGTGCGCCTGCGAACTCATCGAACGACACGACTGTCCGGTTCGCAGTATCTACGCCGAGGGTGGACAGCTGTCGTTGACCTTCTACGCCAGGGACCTCCGGACGATTCGACGGGCCGTCGCCGACCTGAAAGACGTCTCGGACGGGGTCCACCTCCAGTGTCTCTATCAGACGGGCGAGAAGTCCTCGCGGAACATCGTCTACATCGACCGCGAACTGTTCACCGAACGCCAGCGCGAGGTCCTCCGGACTGCGTACGAGATGGGTTACTTCGCCCACCCGAAGGAGGCGAACGCGGGCGACGTTGCCGCCTCGCTGGGTATCGCGCGGACCACGTTCGCCGAACACCTCTCGACGGCACAGCGGAAACTTCTCGACCGCTTGCTCGGCGAGTAGTTCCGTCGACGAGAATCCTTAATGACCCTACAAAGCGAGGGCGTCGATTTAGGTCGGTCAGTCGTGTCCAAAGTCGAGATGGCCCAGAAGTATCGGTTCGCCTGCCCTACCTGCGAGGAACGCGTCATCGTGGACCGAGACGTGCGCGACAAACTCCTCACGCAGGGCTGCGTCGTCTGTTCGGCAAGCGTTTACCCGAACTGCTTCGAGCCAGTCTGAGGCGTTCAAATCTGAGGCGTTCAAATTCGAGGGGTCAAGTTCGCAAGAAGTACCTGCGGATGTGGCAGAAGGAGGTCGTCGTTTCGGTATTCACCGACCAGCGAGCTGGTAGTCGAGAATCGAGGAGTACAGTACGAGGAAGCTACCTAGAGTTGGAACTCCCCCCTGACGATACTGTCAGCGAGCATCGCCATGTAATCGACGTACGGCTCCCAGTCCGACTTCGCCCCGGCTTCTATCTGGTGCCGATGGAGGTTCTCCCAAACCGTCGCAAGCATAAATGCCGAGAACGCTCGGTAGAACCGTTCGTTCTCGAAGGAGGTTCCGGTCTCGTCCTCGTAGCGAGCGACCAGTTCCCGGCGGCTGGGACTACCGGGTTCGTTGGTGAACGGAGCAAGCCCCTGTTCGTTGGTCTCTTTCAAATCACGTATCACCTCTTCGTTCGAATACCGTGCTTCGAGTTCGGCGAGTTGCGGCGTCGGGTCGCCGTCGTCTCGCCATCGGAGTAGAAGGTATCCAAGCTCGGTCAGTGGGTCGCCGAGAAATGCCGTTTCCCAGTCGAGGACCCCGGAAATTTCGGGGCGGTCTGCCCCCGCGAAAAGGACGTTGCTCGGTCTGTAATCCCCGTGAACGAGGGTAGTATTCGAGTCCGAGGGGACGTTTTGCCGAAGCCAGTCCGCGACTTCCCAGAGGACTGGGGGCTCGTGTCCGGTCACCCTCGTCGCCTCGTCGAGTTGGTCGATAACGCGAGCGACTTGTTCCCCCACGGTTCGTCGTTCACAGACGTCCGTGAATCGTGCCACGTCTAACGAGTGGATTTCGGCGAGTGTATCTATCAGGAGAGTAGCCACGCTACCGCGTGCTGGTGCGTCTCGAAATCGCTCGGGTAGGTCGGAGCCCAGTGGCACCGTCTCACCGTCGAGATACGTCATAACCAAAAACGAGTCACCGACGACCGAATCGTCGTCACGAACCAAAACCGGCTCCGGAGCGTTTACGGCAGTATCTCGGAGTCGTTGCATCACCCTGTACTCCTGTTTCAACTCGTTGAAGGACTCGGTGTGTCTCAACTTGTTCGGCCGTCTCAGAACGTACGCTCGTCCGTCTTCCTCGGTCGAGATCGCGATGGACAGGTTGAGTCCATCGTGGACTACTTCGGTTCCGGTCACAACTACGCCCAACTCCTCTGAGAGGTACGATTCGAGTTCCGCTATGTCAATATCCGCACCATTACCGGTCATAGCCCGACGTAAACTGCTGGGTTACATAAAAGCACTCACCCATATCGAAATCGTCGTTTGAATTTCTCTCAGCAAGTCGCTTATGAACGTGACGGATAGGGTCGCGGTGGTGACCGGCGTGACATCGGGAGTCGGCGAGGCAACGGCCAAAGCACTGAGGCGAGAGGGCTGTGCCGTCGTGCTTGTAGCTCGCCGCGAAGACCGACTTGAAAGAATCGCCAACGAGATCGACGATGGTGAAACACTCGTCGTTCCGACGGACGTCACGGACGAGGACGAAGTTACGGCGACGGTCGAGGAAACGATGGAGGAGTTCGGTAGAATCGATATCCTCGTGCACAACGCTGGCGTACTCCGTCCCGACCCTGTTACCGACGCTGACAGGGCCGATTTCCGGAAGCAGGACCAGGTGAACTTGCGGGGAGTGACGAACACGACCCACGCCGCGTTGCCGGCCGTGCTCGCATCGGATGGTGGAGACGTCGTCGCTGTCTCCTCGATGAACGCACGCAGGAATGTACGCGAATCCCGACGACGCCCTGTCTCGCTTTCGACCGTCGAACGAGAGCACGTCTTACCTGCACCGCTCAAAGGACGGATAAAGGACGCACAAACGCGGATACCGACGAATTATCTCGCCGCCGTATGACAAAGGGATACCGTTCGGAAAACGAGTGGGCGCTGCAGGATTTGAACCCGCGACAGCTTGGTCCGAAGCCAAGTACTCTGTCCAGACTGAGCTAAGCGCCCTCACCCGTCTGTACTGGCCGGGTAGTTTTAAACACCGTGGTTTCGACCGGGCTTGTGCTACGGTGACGAGGAGTCAGTCGCAGACGACGCCGTCCCAGTCGATGCGGTCGATGACGCAACCGCCACAGTTCGGGCACGTCTGCCTGTCGAGTGGAAACGACTCGCCGCAGTCCTTGCACTCGTAGGTCTCCTCCGAGTCGGCGTCGGTGTCGGTGACCACGCGTGCGAGTTTGTCGGCGAGACTCATTCGTAGTGTACCACCACGTGTACATCCGTTTCTGTGAACTACGTAAAGACGTTTTCCATTCACTCGGAGGAGAACCCGGTGTAGACGGTCTGAAACCCTCCTCTTCGCATCCTCTGAGAGGGCCGCAAGCTGGCCTTTGAACCTCGTTACCGGCGGGATAGGGATAGCCCGAAGTGGTCCACCGGCACCTCGTCGGGAGTCGTCCGGGACGCAGTGCGGTCCGTCCGAGACCCGTCGGCGTCGCTCCCGTCAGCGAGGAGCGCGAGCAGGCACTGCCGGACCAGCGTGGCGTCGCTCGGTTCGAGATCGTCGGTCGCGTCGGGTCCGAGCGTGGACCGAAGGCCTACCGAGGCCGACGACTCGGTCGTCGTTTTCGCTCGCTCGTTCCCGTTCCCCTCGGCGAGTTCGCGCAGGCGGAGCCACGTCCGGACCGTCGCGGTGAGGTAGCGCAGCGCCAGCCGTTCCGGGTCGGCGACCGACGGAATCGTCGCGAGGTAGGACGCCGCGTGCGAGTCGGCGACTGCGACGCTCTCTCGGACCCACTCGCGGACCGCCGAGACCGAGGCGTCGGGGTCGAGTGCTTCGACGGCGCGCTCGCAGACGTCGGCTTCCTCGTCGGCGACGCGGTGGAAGGCGTCGCCGACCACGACGGCGTCCGCGCCAGCGTCGAGCATCGCCGCGGCGTGCTCGCGGGAGTCGAGCCCGCCGCCGTACCAGAGCCGCGACCACGACAGGTTCTCCGAGATGGCGGCGAGCGTCTCGGCGGCCTCGTCGCCGCCGTAGGTGCCCGAGTATTCGAGGTATACGAGTTCGCTTTCGAGGTGGCGCTCGGCCGCCATGGCTCGCTGTTTGGCCTCGCGGGGCGACAGCAGGTCGGACTCGGTGACGTTGGCCTCGCGGGCCGCCGCGCTGTCGGGGTTCTGGATGACGTATGCCTCGAAGACCGCCTCTGCGAGCAGCCACGAGGTGGCCACGTCCGCGAGCGCGTCGGCCGCGAAGTCGGGGAGCCACGGGAGTTCGTCGCCTACCAGGTCGGGCACCATCTCCTCCCGGATGTACTCGACGCCTTCGCCCAACTGCCCCACTAGCGACTCCGAATCGCCGTTCAGAACTTCGGGAATCGCCAGCAGGTCGGCCCGCTCGCGGGTCCGCGGCGTGACGTGACGCGGACCGCTGGGTTCGTGGAGCACCGGCACCGAGGCGGGCGCGAGCAGGTCGAACGTCTCCTCGGTGTTGCGAGCGGTCACGTCGGCCGACCCACCGACCGACACCGCGCTGGTGTGCTGGAGGTAGGCCGGATAGAGCAACGGGAGTTTCTTGGCGTCCTCGGGGTCGACCTTGGTGACGTGGGTCCAGTCGGCCGGGACCGGATTGGTGTCGACCGGCAACACGGTTCGGGCGGCCAGCGCGACCCCGCGGCCGACGCGACCGAGCAGACGCGCGATACCGTCGAGACTCGTCATACACGCCAAGACCTGGCGTCAGGTAGATAAATAGCTCGTTTCGGCGAGACGTGAAATCCAGCGGCGACGGTTCCACAACCCTGATATACCGCGGCGGGCGACTCTCCGACCACATGGGTCGCGTTCGGTCACGAATTCCGGCGACGGCACGGGCGCTGGCGAACCACCTCGCAGAGACCATGGACCCGCGGGTGGTCGCCATGGTGTTGCTCCGCAACGAGGCGGACGCCGAAATCGAGTCGATGACCGAACGCCTGTTTCTGAGCGTCGAACGGGACCTCCAGCAGGCGCGCGAAGGGGGCGAGTTAGAGCCGGTTCCCGGTGCCGAAAACGAACAGGCCCGGTTCGGATACGACACGCGCCTCGTCCTGCCCGCGATGCTGACGCTCGGACGTATCCACGTCGAGGCCGGAGACGTGCCCCTCGTGCGTATCGGCCGAGAGGTGGACCACGAGTTCGTCGCACGCGGGCGCGAAACCACCCGGAACGTCGTCCGGGCGCTGTTGGACGGAGACATGCGAGACGCCATCAACGACGACGAGTACGAGGACTTCGAGACGAACCTCCGCCCGCGCGAGCGCGTGGCCGAACTCGCACAGCAGAGCTTGCAGGAGGGCGTCGAGGCGTGGTTCGACAGCGAGGACACCCCCGACGCGGTTCGGGACTCGTACGAACACGCGGTCGAACTCTCCGAGCGCCATCAGGACGAGGACGAGGCGTTTCGGGAACTCCTCGACCGGTTCCACGACGCCGACGGGTCCGACGAGCGCGCGGCGGCCGCCGACGCCATCCGCGACCAGTACAAGTTCGCCGACGCCGAGGAGGCCGACCTCTTCGAGACCGCCACCGACCTCCCGTACTTCGCCACCCAGTACGCTCGCGTCGGTATCCTCTACGAGGACATGCTCAACATGTACGAGGCCGACCTCGGCGTGGAGTTGGGCGAGGGATTCAAGCGCGCTATCGTCTTGATGGTCGTCGGCGCGCAGATCGGACTGGACGACACCGACGACTACCCCGAGGACAGGGGGACTCAGCTCACGCCAGTGACCGCGGAGTTGAACGTCGCCGAGGACCGGGCCGCCGGAGTCGAGCGCATCCGACGTATCGTGGAGGCGTATCTCGACCGGGCCGACGATTGCGCCGACGACGACGACCATCTGACCCGCATCGCGGTCGAGTACATCCGCCAGCAGTCGCTCGACCGAATCGAGGGCCTGCGTGCGTGACTCCGGGAGCCTCCGGAGCGTAACAACCATCCGATAGTAATCAAAAAGAATATAAGCGGAACAGGATATTTTACTGCCAGACGATACCAGGGACGAGTCTGGCCGAGGCTCCGTTCCGGTCGCAACTTCACCGCGAGGAACTGACATGTACGGATTGGGTGAAGTCTGTCCGGGGGTCGAAGTCGAACCGGGAACGAATCTCCTGGTGACCGGACCGCCGATGACGGGCAAACGAACTCTCGCTCTGGAGATTCTCGCGCACGGTAGCCGTCACGGTGACGGTTCAATCGTCGTCACGACCAAAGACGGCGGCGAGGACGTGCGCGCGAACCTCCGTGAGCTACTCGGCCGCGGCGAGAGCGGTCCGCTCGGTATCGTGGACTGTGTCTCCAAGCAACAGGGGACGAGCCCCTCGGGGAGCGACGAGATCACTTACGCCTCCTCGCCCAAGGACATGACCGGCATCGGGATTCAGCTCTCGGAGTTCCTCCAGGCGTTCTACAAGGACGGCGGCGTCAAGCGCAATCGAATCCTGTTACACTCGCTCTCGACGTTGCTGATGTACTCGAATCTCCAGACGGTCTTCCGGTTCCTCCACGTCTTCACCGGTCGGGTCCAGAGCGCCGACGCGCTCGGCATCTTCGTCATCGACGCGACGGCCCACGACCGGCAGACCATGAGTACCCTCAAACAGTTGTTCGACGGCCAGATAGAGGTCCGGGAGGCCGACGGCGGCGGGTCGGAACTCCGCGTGAAGGGCGTCGGCGGCGGTACCGACTGGCGACCGTTTTCGCCGGACTGAATCTTGGGGGCCGTTCGAAGTCACTCCCAGGTTGGTCACGTGTCGTTCGCGGATCGCGCAACTCCGACGGCGAACTGCCGAAAGCACAACGCTGATTGAACCGCACCGTAACCTCCAACCAATGACAGCGTCGTCGCAGTCCGACGTCGACTACGCCGCTCGGGCGCGGGACGTGCTGGGCTTCTCGCGGTGGTGGCAGGTCGCCGCTGCCGCGGTGATGATGGGTCTCATCAGTCCGTATCAGTACGTCTGGTCGTCCATCGAGTCGCCAATCGCGCGGTCGCTGGAACTCGACCCGACCTCGCTCGGGTTCGTGTTCACGCTGTTCGTCATCTTCCAGGCCGGGTCGCAGTTCCCCGTCGGGTGGTATCGAGACCGTCACGGCCCGCGAGGGCTGACCCTGCTGGCGGGGGTGCTGGCGGGCGGCGGCTACCTCGGACTGGCCTACGCGACCGAACTCTGGCACCTCTACGTCCTCTACTCGCTCGGCGCGGTCGGCGTCGGCATCGTCTACACCGTCGCGGTCAACACCGCGCTGAAGTGGTTCCCCGACCGGCGGGGACTCACCACCGGTCTCGGGACGATGGCGTTCGCCGGGGGAAGCGCGCTCGTCGTCCCCTACGTCAGGGCGAACGCGACCGTCTCGGGCTACCCCGACGTGCTGCGGAACATGGGCCTGCTCATCGGCGTCGGCATCCTCGTCGGCGCGCTGGTCCTTCGGGACCCGCCGACCAGTTGGGTCGGCGCGACCGACGGCGGAGAGAGCGACGGTAGGACCGAAGGGGAGAGCGACAGTGGGGCGGAGACCGAGGGCGACCCTGACACGGAAATCCACCCGACTCACGCCTCCAGCAAGCAGTACACCTCCCGCGAGATGCTCCGAACGTGGCAGTTCTGGACGATGTACGTCATGTTCGTCTTCGTCAGCGGTGCCGGACTGATGCTGACCGCGAAGGTGGTATCGTTCGCCCAGAACGTCGGCCTGACCGCCGTGACGGCGACCGCCGGGGCGACGGTCCTCCCCATCGCTGGCGGGGTCGGCCGCCTCGTCGTCGGCGACCTCTCGGACCGAGTGGACCGCGAGCGAGCGATGGCCGTCTCCTTCACCCTCTGCGGTCTCGGCCTGTTCGCTGTCGTCTGGTTCGGCGTGACCAACACCTCGCTCGGGTTCCTCGCTGCGGTGGTTCTCGCCACGTTCTTCTGGAGTCCCCAGTACACCCTCTTCCCGAGCGTGGTCGGCGACTACTACGGCCAGAAGCACTCCTCGGCCAACTACGCGCTCCTCTACTCCGGCAAGATGTGGGGCGGCATCTTCGGCGGCGGAGTCGCCGGTTGGCTCGTGACCCAGACCAGTTGGCCCACCGCGTTCGCCGTCGGTGGTGCGCTCGCAGTACTGGCGGGTCTCGCCGCGCTGTTGCTCCGGGAACCGACCGCGTAACGACCCCACTCCGACGCGAGCGACCGCGACCGAGCGGAGACTTTCTAACCGTTCACGTCTTCGGAAAGCCTCTGGTTCGTAGCGACTGGACGGGGGTTTCTAACCGTTCGCCTCTCGTCGCCGATTCCGCCTCGACCGAATTACTGGTGGGAATTTTCGACCGACTCTGAGAACCGTCGAGAAGCCACTTTCGGAGTTTCTATCGTTGGAAATAGACCAGTATTATAGCTATAAGTTATGGGAATCTCATGGAGTGCATAAGATTCGCCTATCAGAAACTCCTCGCTCAACTACGGGAAAGAGTTATATACCCATACCGCATATTTTGTAATAGATTATGACTGGGTATTACGACTTCATCCTCGGACTGATTCCACTTTCGTTGATCGGTGTAACCGCCGTGCTGAGCGTCGTCGGTTTCTCGATAACGTCTGCCGTGCCGCTCGCAGCCGCCATCCCCGTTGGACTCATCGGCCACGCCCTCTTCGTCAACAGTCCCGTCGACGACACCCAGTCCCCGACGGAGACTGTCGACTCGACTTCGTCTTCGGCTTCCTTCGACCCGGCCGACTGAACGCTGCTCTCTCTGATTCTTCTCGCTCGATTTTGCGTTGGGTTTCTGTTCGTTCGTTTCGTGGTTCTAGATAGTAGCTCTGGAGGTGTTTCTGTATGTGGCTGGAGAACGTTTTCGTTTCTTTAGGAATCGTATCGTTGTCTTTCACTATCGAGAAACGTTTCGTACCGTATGCCGAGATAGGTCGACTCGGTGCCGACCCTGGAGACGTTCGACGTACTGCCTGCTCCGTGAGTCGACGATACCGGCTCTGGGCCGCAACGCGGAGGAGAGCGTCGGGAGGTAGCTACTCCGTGAGCCGATCGTGACCGCAACGCGACAGCCTCGAACCTCCCCACCCGCCTGCGTTGCTCGGTCGTCGCTCCCTTCGGTCGCTTCTCCCTGCGCTACTCGTCCCTCGCGCGACGAAGGCGCGGCGCACGAGTGCGCCGTGCCAGCACGCGCCGGGGTGGAACAGTCACGGTCGGCGCATTAGGATGAGTCACGGTCGGCGCGTTAGAATGAGCGACGAGCGGACGGCCGGGCGCACAGTCGGTCTCTCGGTCGTCACCTACGGCGGTCCTCCCCGATAGCGTCCCCGAATTTCCACCGCGCGTCGCGGCAATGCCTCAACGGTTTTGAGGCTGGACTGTGTTGTCACGGCCATGACCGACGCGATGTTTCTGACGAGCGACGACGTCGCCGGACTCGCTTCGCCCGCCGAATACGTCGACGCGGTCCGCGAGGGCTACCGTCAGCGCGGCGAGGGCGCGCCCGCACGACCTCGGGCCAAACTCACCAACGAGGAACCACCCGGAATGCTGACCGACTACTCGGCCGTCCTGCCCGAGACCGGCGCGATGGGCGGCTACATGTACGCCGCCGGGTTCGGCGCGGAGGACGCGTGGTTCGTGGCACCCCTCTTCGACGCCGAGTCCGGCGAACCGCTCGCGCTCCTCGACGGCGCGAGCATGAACCCGTTCAAGACCGGCGCGGCGGGCGCGGTCGGCGTCGACGCGTTGGCCCGCGAGGACGCCCAGACCCTCGCGCTCATCGGGACCGGATCCCAGGCCCGCGGTCAACTCCGAGCGACCGCGACCGTCCGCGACCTGGAGAGCGTCTGGGTCTACTCGCCGACCAAGGAGTCCCGCGAGGCGTTCGCGGCCGAGATGAACGAGCAGTTGGACCCCTCGGTCGCCGCAGTCGCCTCCAGCGCCGCCGCGGTCGAGGAGGCCGACGTCGTGATTACGGCGACCACTGCGAGCGAACCCGTCTTCGACGGTGACCTGCTCGCCGACGGTACCCACGTCACTGCGATGGGGCAGTACCACCCCAACAAGCGCGAACTCGACACCACGACCGTCGAGCGCGCCAAGTACGTCCCCGACCTCCGCGAGCGCGTCACGCAGGACGCCGGGTCGTTCATCGCGGCGCTCGACGAGGGCGCGATTTCCGAGGGCCACGTCCACGCCGAACTCGGCGAGGTCGTCGCGGGGAACGCGCCGGGCCGCGAGTCCGACGACGAAATCACGGTCTTCGACAGCGGCGGCACCGGCATCGAGACGGTGGCCGCGGCCCACATGCTATACGAGAAAGCGAAAGCGGAGGGACTCGGGTCGGACATCTCGCTCGCGCCAGCGAGCGAGGCGCTCACCGGGAAGTAGGTCGGAGACGAGAGTGAAGGTAGTAGGTCGGAGAAGGGGAGAAGGGGAGAAGGAGAGTTAGAGAAGAAAACGGAGGGAAAGTGGGTGAAGAACGTAGGAGGGGAAAGCGTGTGACTCAGGCCGCGAGCATCATCGCCGCGACGAACCACGAGTCAGTACCGGCTTTGGTTTCGTTCTTCTTGCGCTCTACGTCGGTCAGGTTTCGGGGATGTTGCCATCGCATAGCCGTACAAAATATTTACTCATACTTGAGTATGTTGTTCTGGTAACGTCTCTGTCAGCGGCTCACAAATCACTTGTGATGGCATGTCACGACTCGCAGCGAGCGAAAATCCGGGTCGAACCTGAAGCGTTCGAGTGTCGTCGGTTACGAGTTTCGGAGTATACCGATTTTGGGTAGAATCGCGTCGTCACAACCCGAGCGCCTGCATCAGCGTCATCCCACTCGCAAGCGCACCGACCAGATAGCCGCCGATAGCGCCGCCGTTCAGAAGCGGAAGTCCCGCGTGCGCTCGGCCCTTCATCACCATCCAGAGCAGGACCAGCAGGCCTGCGATGGTGCCTATCATCGAGGTCAGCGCGGGCAGGTTCAGCGCGATGCCCGAGACGAGGGGTTCCGGCGGCGCGAAGAAGGCCGCGCTGGCGACCATCACGGTCGGCATCACGGCGTCGCCCAGACCGATGAAGAAGACGTCGCGGTCGGATATCTCCGGGCGCTCGGCCTCGGCGTGCGTCTCGTCGGCGTCCGCCTCCGGGGTCTTCCCGCCGTCCGCCGCGCTGGCGTCCGGTTCGCCGCCGTCCGCGTCGCCCGCCATCCCCTCGTCGTCCAAGAACGAGTACGAGAGGGTCATCGGAATCACGAGGATGACCGGAATCTTGAGGTCCATCACGCCAGAGGCCAGCGTCAGCATGTGTTCGGTGCCGTAGACGCTGATGGCGTCGTAGACGGCCAGCACCGCGAGCAGGAGAATGGCCGGGAACAGGCCGAAACTGATACCGAAGAGTCCGGCCGCGCCAGCGCCCATCAGGACGCCCGCGGCGTCGATGACGTACCACTCGGGGTAGACCGCGAGCGCCAACGCGACGACGCCCGCAGCGGCCAGTGCGACCACGTTGACCGGCGCACCGCCCGCCTGCACGACGACCCACGCCGGAACGACGACCGAGAAGACGTACCACGAGAGCAGGCCGCTTGTGAAGATGAGGGCACCGCGGAGCAACCACTCCACGTCGAGTTTGATGACGGCGAGCATCACCGCGGTCAGGACCAGTATCGCCCCGACGTAGACAAGACTGTTCGTCGGGTCGGAGGGGTTCTCTACCTGCTGGTAGCCCGCCTGCTGAAACGGTTCGACCAGCGCCAACGCGCCGAGTTGGACCAGTAGAAACATCCCGACGGTCAACCCGGTGGCCGCGAACACGCGCGTTCGATTCTCCATGTCGGAGGGGTGGCCCGCCTCCGCCTTTGGGGTTGTGGTCTCCCCTCGCTCCGCGGCCGACCCGGCGTCGGGCGTCTCACCGCCCGAATTCGGCTAAATTGCCGCTCCGTCGTCCGTTTTAATTCCGGGATTAACCGATACGTTTTTGCTACTGGCCCACCCGTGAGATGGTATGTCAAGTCACGGGACGCGAGGGCAATCGCCGCAGTCTACCCGGCTTCCCGGTGCTGTTCCGTTCACCGTGTCCGCACTGAACCGACTCAGTTGGGAACTCGGGTCGCAGGTCGTCTCGGACGCGACGCTACTGGCCGAGTGGGAACACGTCACCTCGGGACGGACGCTCGCAGTCTACGACGTGACCGACCACACGGTCGTCCTCGGCGTCCGGACGCCGGTCGGGCGCGAACGCTTCTTCGGTGCGGCAAAAGACGACGTCGACGCGAAGCGCTCGCGTCTCGCCGACGCCGACGACTGGCGTCGGTGCGAGTAGCGCCCGACCTCATCCGGGTCGAAGCCGACCTATCGCGCGTAGAGTTTCGCTCCGAGTAGCGGTGCGAGTGCGACCCCCTCGTCGGGCGAGACGGCGACGTAGGGCCGGGAGACCGGGCCGAACACGTCCACGACGCGGCCGACGCTGTTCAACTGCTCGTCCACCGCCTCGGTGCCCACATCTGGAGGTTCGTCGTCGGGGCACCTGACGACGGCGAGACCCTGCGCGGTCCGGACGACGTCGCCGAGTTTCTGCATCGCCATCAGTCGCGGAGTGCCGCGACGTACGCCGCGACCGCCTGAATCAAGTCGTTCTTCGAGGAGTCGTCGGCATTCTGGACCAGCACGCGACCGCGCTCGTTCCAGTTCTCGCGGGAGTACGCCTTGTCGCGCTCGATTATCGCGTCGTAGCCCACCTGTTGGACCGCTTGAGCTATCTCGTCCACCGTCGGCTCCTCGACGGCCATCTCGGCGGCAACCCGGCGTCCCTCGTTGCGGGACTTCTCCGCGTCGAAGTAGGCGGGCCACAGCACTTTCTCGACCATACGTCAACGTCTTGCCCCGGCCATTAAACACCTTAGGAAAAGGGACGCTCGAAGTGGTTCAGCGACGGCGCGCGAGCAGGACTGCGCCCGCGAGCGCCGCGACTGCGGCGGGGACGCCGAATCCGGGGATGGCTCCGGAGGAGTCGTCCTCCGTCGCCGTAGTCGTTCCTTCCTGCTCCTGCATCGCGTCCTCGGTCGGCGTCTCGGTCGCGTCAGTCGTGGTCGTCCGCTGGTCCTCCTCGGTCGTCATCGTCGTCTCGGTCGTCGTCGCGTTCGCCTCGGCGTAGGCGTCCGGGTGGAACGCTTGGGCCATCTGCACGATGGCGTAAACGACTCGCGGCGCGGGTTGGCTGATGTTCTGGTCGCTGACCGTGATGACCTGGTCGTTCTTCACCGCGTCAGTCCCGTTGTAGGCGTCGGTCTTCGGGTACGCGCCGAACGCGCCGAGTTGGACGATCCACTCGGGGTTCTGCTCAACGATGACCTCCTCGCTGATCTGGCCGTAGCCCGAGACGTTGGCCTCCGCGGCGATGTTGTTGCCGCCAGCGAGTTCCACCATGTTGCTGACGAAGGTACCCTGTCCGGCGGTCCAACCGCCGCCGACAGAGACGAACACGCGCGGAGAGTCGGAGTTCTCGACCGCTTCGCGGACCGTGCCGATTCGGTCCTCCATCCACGAGACCGTCTCGGCCGCGCCCTCGCAGTTACCCGTGAGTTCACCCGTCAGCGTCGTCTTCGCGTAGATGTCGTCGACGGAGGTGGCGAACTCGAACTTGTAGACGGTCAGTCCGGAATCGCGGAGCTGCTGGACCGTCTCGTTCGGAATGACGTTGGGGGCGAGCACGAGGTCCGGCTCGGTCGAGACGATTTTCTCGACGTTGACGTACTGCTGGCCCGCGCCCGAGACGTTGGTTCGGGAGTCAGCGCCGTCGAGGTACGTCGCGTACTGGGAGACGCCGACGACCTGCGACTCGCCGCCGATTTCCCACATGGTCTGGGCCGCGCTCGGCGAGAGCGTGGTGACCCGCTCTGGCTTCTGCTCGACGGTTACCTCTGTTCCCGTCGCGTCCGTGCTCGTGACGGGGAACGAACAGTCCGTCTGCATCGCTTCGGTCGCGTTCGCGTCGCTCTGCGCGACTCCGAAAGCGGCCCCGACCGGCGCGACGCCGGCCGTTAGCAACAGCAGTACTGCGAATACGCTCGCAATCTTCTTACTCATACGTCCTCAATTCCAAGCGTTTGCAATAAGTACTTACCTAAAGCAACCTGGCTTTCACACGATGGCTGACTCCGCCCGGGTCGTCGGCTGGTCGGTCGGACTACTCGCCGCGCTGGCGGTCGTGGTGGTCGCCAGCGCCGCGACCGGTCCGGTACCGCTCGATTACCTCGTGGTCGGGAAGGCGCTGCTGAACGCGCTCGCGGTCCCTGTGGGCCTCGGAGTCGCCGACCGGACGCTCCGAATCGCGGGGCTGGCGGTGACGGTACCCGGACCGACCGTGGAGTTCGCGCCGGTATTCGACTTCGCGGTTCCGGACACGGCCCGTACCATCGTCGTGACGCTCCGCTTGCCCCGCATCGCGCTCGGGGCGGTCGTGGGGTTCTCGCTCTCGACTGCCGGCGTCGTGATGCAGGGGTTCTTCCGGAATCCGATGGCCGACCCCTCCATCATCGGGGTCTCGTCGGGCGCGGCGGTCGGCGCGGTGGCGACCATCGCGATTCCCTTCGCGGTGCCCTTCGCGCTCCCGACTGCGGCCTTCGTCGGCGCTGTTTTGGCCGCCTTCGGCGTCTACCTGCTCGCCACCGAGGACGGCCGGACCCCGGTCGCCACGCTCCTGCTCGCGGGCGTGGCGGTCCAGACGTTCCTCGGCGCGGTGGTCTCGTTCCTGCTCCTCCAGACCGGCGAGAGCCTGCGTCGGGCGGTCTACTGGCTGATGGGCCACCTCCACCTCGCGTCGTGGGAGGACGTGACGATGGTCCTCCCGGTCGCGGTCGTCGGTTTCGTGGTTCTGCTCTCGTACGCGCGGGACCTGAACGTCCTCCTGCTCGGCGAGGAGGACGCCCACGCGCTCGGCGTGGAGGTGGAGCGAACCAAGCGCCTCCTGCTCGCGGTCGCCAGCGTGATGACCGGCGCGGCGGTCGCGGTCTCGGGGGTCATCGGCTTCGTCGGACTGGTCGTCCCGCACGTCATGCGACTGCTGGTCGGCCCGGACCACCGAATCCTCCTGCCGACCTCGGCGCTCGCCGGTGCGACCTTCCTCGTCGCTACCGACACGGTGGCGCGTTCGGGCACGGCGGAACTCCCCGTAGGCATCGTGACCGCCTTCCTCGGCGCGCCCTTCTTCCTCTACTTGCTCCGCACGCGGGAGGTACACGCGCTATGAACTGGATTTGGAATCGCCGCGCCCGGCGACACTTGCCACGCGGTCGCGCTCGGTCCGTCAACCGATACGACTGCACCCGACTAATCAACCGCCATGGGTGCGCTCGGCCGACCAACCGCTTCGAATGCGCCCGGCACGACAAATCACAGTTCGGGAGGACTGAAAGGGGCCGGTCGCTCGCGGGCCGCAGGCCCGTGGTCGCCTCAGCGACCTCTATCGCGGGCCGGGCGTTGCGGAGAGGCCCGCGGTACGTCGCTGAGCGACCGCGAGCGGGCGGGGGCTTTCGAAACCGATTCACCACCAGTTCTGACTCCGACTCCAACAAGAACAGAACCAACCGGGAGGACCGATACCGATGATAGAGATAGACGACGTTTCCGTCACGCTCGGCGAAACCGAAATTCTCGACGGCGTAACCACCACCATCGAGGACGGCCAGTTCGTCGGACTCGTCGGACCCAACGGCGCGGGCAAGACGACGTTGCTTAGAGCAATCCACGGCGTTCTCAAACCTAACTCTGGAAGTGTCGAAGTGGACGGCGACGCCGTGGCCGACCTCTCCTCGAAGGAGACCAGTCGCCGGGTCGCGGTCGTTCCCCAAGACACGACGCTCTCGTTCGACTTCCCGGTCGAAGAGGTGGTGGCGATGGGTCGCCACCCGTATCGGTCGCGGTTCGGTGGCGTGGGGGTCGCCGGTTCCGACTCCCCGTCCGCGGGCGAGTCCGACCGCGAACGCGTGGCGGCCGCGATGGAGCGCACCGAGGTCGAACACCTCGCCGACCGCTCGATTACGGCGGTCTCGGGCGGCGAGCGCCAGCGCGTCCTGCTGGCGCGCGCACTGGCCCAGGACGCGCCCGCACTCTTGCTGGACGAACCCACCGCCAGCCTCGACATCAACCACCAAGTTCGGACGCTCGAACTCGTCCGCGAACTGGCCGACGAGGACGGAAAGACAGTCGTGGCGGCCATCCACGACCTCAACCTCGCGGCCCACTACTGCGACGAACTCCGTCTGCTCGCCGGTGGCGGGATTCGGGCCAGCGGCGACCCCGAGGCGGTCCTCCGAGAGGACCACCTCGAAGCCGCCTTCGACACGCGGGCCGTGGTGTCCAGCCACCCCGTAACTGGCTCGACGTACGTCACCGCTCTGCCCGAGCGCCCCGCCGAGAGCGAGGGCCGGGTCCACGTTGTCGGCGGCGGCGGGACGGTATCTCGGTTGCTCTACCTGCTCTCGGCCGCGGGCTACGAGGTGTCGGTCGGCGTCCTCAACGAGGGCGACTCCGACCTCGATACCGCCCGGTCGCTCGGACTCGACGCCGTGACCGAGGAACCGTTCGCGCCTGTCGGCGACGACGCCCGCCGCGAGGTCGAGTCCCGAATCCGGGACGCCGACGTGACGGTGCTGGCGGACGTCGAGGTCGGCGCGGGCAACCTCGCCAACCTCCGGGCGGCCCGCGAGGCGGATTCGGTGGTCGTGGTCGAGGAGCGACCCTTCGAGGAACGCAACTACGCCGGGAGCGAGGCCGCCGCGCTCTACCGTGACCTCTGCGAGCGCGGGCGGGTCGTCGGCCCGGACGACCTCCTCTCGGCCGTCGGCGACGCGGTGGCGGCCGACGAACCGACGACCGCGGAAGCCGAGTGAGGTGTCGCCTCAGTCGCTCTCGCCGTCTCCCGTAGCGGTCCCGAGTCGGCGTTCGAGGAACTCGTCGAGCAGTCCGAGCGACCGGACCTTCTGGTCGACGTCCGACGAACTGTGGCCCTCGTCGCCGAGTTCGTGGTACTCGAAGCGCCCGCGCTCTCCCTCCTCGAACCCCGCGTCGAGCAAGGCGTCGCGGAGGACGCGGGCCTGCGAGACGGGGACCCGCCGGTCGTTGACGCCGTGAACCGCTAGCAGCGGTGCCGAGAGGTTCTCGACGTGCTCGACCGGGCTTCGCTCCCGATAGAGGTCGGGGTTTTCCGCGGGCGTCCCGAGGTTCTTCTCCAGGAGTTCGGTCCTGAAGTGGGGCATCGTGTTCTCGTACATGTCCCCGAGGTCGGTAATGCCGACGGAGGCGGCCCCGGCGTCGTAGAGGTCGGGGTACTGAACCAACTGCCAGTAGGCCGAGTAGCCGCCGTAGGAACCGCCGAAGACGACCACGCGGTCCTCGTCGAGCCAATCGCGGGTTTCGAGGACGTGTTCGACCGCGGTGGCGACGTCGCCCTGCTCGGCACCGCCCCAGTCGCCGTAGAGCGCCTCCGCGAACGTCCGACCCCGCCCGGCCGAGCCTCGATAGTTGACCTGCAGGACCGAGAATCCCCGCTGGACGAGGAACTGCGTCCGGTAGTGAAACGCCTTCCAATCGGCCGCCCGCGGACCGCCGTGGGGGTTGACCGCGAGTGGCGAGGGTCGCCGGCCCGAGTCGTACAGGAGCGCGCCGATTTCGAGCGTCTCGTAGGAGTCGTGTTCGACGGCCCGAGCGGGGGTCTCGGGGACGCCGTCGGAGTCGACTGTGAAGTACTCGGCGTCGGCGAAGTCGCCGGGAGCGAACGGACCGTACTCGCGCTCAAAGAGCGTCTCGTACTCGTCTGTTTCGAGGTCGTAGGCCAGCGGTTCGGTCCGACGGGTCGGCGTCGCGTGGGTCACGAGCACCCGGTCGTCGCCGAGGACGCGCTCGGCGTTCCAGCCGAACTCGGCGAACCCCTCGGGGAGGTCGAGTTCTCGGCTCTCGCCGGTGGTAACGTCGTAGACGACCGGCATGGTGGTAGCGTCGCGGACGCGCGTCGCCAAGAACCGGTCGCCGTCCGGGAGGAAGAGGGCGGGCGACTCCTCGCGTTCGAGGTCACCGTACCACGTTACGTCGTCGGTTTCGAGGTCGTAGACGCCGCATCGAGACCGGTCCTCGCTGTTGTCTAACACGAGCAGACGGTCGCCGTCCGGACCCCAGTCGACGGGCATCGCTTCCGCGCCGGTGGCACTCACGTCGAGGGTCCGAGCGCCCGACCCGTCTCCGGTCCCCGACCGGCCGTCGGGACCACGCTCCGCCAGGTCCGCGACGTACACGTCCCTGTTGCTCGGGTGGTCGGTCTCGTTCGTGGCGTAGGCGATGCGGTCGCACTCGGGCGAGAGGAACGCTCCCCAGACCGCCCGGTCGTAGTCGGTCAGTCGCGTGGTCTCGCCGGTCGGGAGGTCGTGGCGGTAGAGGTTCATCTGGCCGTCACGGTTCGAAGCGAGTAGCAGGGTCTCACCGTCGGTACCCACGTCGCAGAGCCTGATCTGTCCGCCGTCCGCGACCACCCGTTCCGTGGTCCCGTCACGGGCGATGGCGTGGACGTCGTTCTGCTCGTCGCCGTTCTCGTCGAGGTGGAAGAAGACTCGGCCGCCGTCCGCCGCCCACGCTATCGGCCACCGGTTGTTCCGGGGTACCTCGCCGTCGCTCCACCGTTCGCACTCGCCGGTCGCCACGTCGAGGACGTAGAGTTCGTTGCGGCCGGTGTCGTCGTGGTAGAACGCGACTTCGCCGCCGTCCGGGGATGCGGTCGGATGGGCCATCTCCGGCAGACCCGCCAACTCTTCGAGAACGTCGACGTCGCTGTCACCTGTCATAGAACGAACAGAGGTACACGGTCGACAAAACGTTTCCTTTACGAGAGATTCTCGACGGAAGGACGGGCCACTTTCGACGGCGCAGTTGGGGTTGGCGGGGGATGGACGGTCTCCGTCGGTTCCTCGGCGACCTCGAGCCCGTCACGACGCCCGACGCGATTGCGGTATCCGACTCGATCGCGGTATCCGACGCGACCGCAGGACGTGTCCGACGAGGGCGCGCCGAACTACCGGGTCACGCTAAAGAAACGCTAAGCCACCGCGTAATCGCGCTGTTGGGCCAACTCGAACAGCATCAACGCCGCGAAGGTGCTGGCCGCGAGCAGGACCATCCCGGCGATACCCACCTCGACGCTGGGCGCGGCCAGACTCGCGGTGCCGAGGACGACGCCGGAGACCAGCGCGATGACCATCCGGGCGGGCCGAGAGAGGTCCGCACACCGCTGGGCGAGCGTCGGGTCGAGACCCACGATGCGAGTCCAGACTACGTAGAGAGATACCACGAACAGAAACGCGAGCAAGCCGACGCCCAGAAGGAGGGCGAACTTCGCAGGGTTCATCTCCTATTTGCAATAGGATAACGGTTTAGATATAAGTGTACCGATGATACGTTTCCAAATGTACACGACCGTGGACCGACAGAAACCGTCCGCGAGAGGCCGACCGGCCGTCGATTTATGTGACTCGCGCCCTCAGACCCCGACATGAAACTCGCCGACCGGTCCGCCGTGGTCGTCGGGAGTGGCTTCGGCGGTCTCTCGACCGCCTGCTATCTCGCCGACGCCGGCGCTGACGTGACTGTCGTGGAGAAGAACGAACAGTTGGGTGGCCGGGCGAGCGTGCTCGAACGCGACGGTTTCAGATTCGACATGGGACCGTCGTGGTATCTGATGCCCGACGTGTTCGAGCGCTTCTTCGGCCACTTCGGCCGGAGTCCGGACGAGTACTACGAATTGGAGCGGTTAGACCCCCACTACAAGATCTTCTTCAAGGACGGGGACAGCGTCACGGTCACGGCCGACCGCGAGGCGACCAAGGCCGCCTTCGAGGAGTACGAAGCGGGCGCGGGCGACGCCCTCGACGCCTACCTCGAAGAGGCCGAGGAGACCTACGAAATCGGGATGGAACACTTCGTCTACACCGACCGGCCCCGACTCCGGAATTACGTGGACTGGGACGTGTTCAAGCACGCCCGCGGCCTGACGTTCCTCGGGTCGATGCAGGGCCACGTCGAGGAGTACTTCGACCACCCCAAACTCCAGCAGATAATGCAGTACACCCTCGTCTTCCTCGGCGGTTCTCCTAAGAACACGCCCGCGCTCTACAACCTGATGAGCCACGTGGACTTCAACCTCGGCGTCCACTACCCGGAGGGCGGGATGGGCGGCGTGGTGGACGGCATCGCGGAGCTGGGCGCGGAGATGGGCGTCGAGTACCTGACCGACGGCGAAGTCGAGGCCATCCGGGGGTCGGCGGGCGACTTCCGCGTCGAGGTGGACGCCGAAGACGGCGAGGGCGAGTATCTGCGAAGCGACTTCGTGGTCAGCGACGCCGACTACGCCCACACCGAACAGGAACTCCTTCCGCCGCAGAGTCGCCAGTACGACGCCGACTACTGGGACTCCCGTACCTACGCGCCCTCGGCGTTTCTGCTCTATCTCGGCGTCGAGGGCGACGTGGACCCCCTCGAACACCACACCCTCGTCCTCCCGACAGAGTGGAACGACCACTTCGATACCATCTTCGAGGACTCCGCGTGGCCCGACGACCCGGCCTACTACCTTTGCGTGCCCAGCGAGACGGACGAGACGGTCGCTCCCGAGGGTCACAGCAACCTGTTCGCGCTGGTCCCCATCGCGCCCGGACTCGACGACGACCCCGAGACCCGCGAGCGATACCGCGAGTTCGTACTGGACGACATCGCCGAGAACACGGGCGTAGACCTCCGAGACCGCATCGTCGTGGAGGAGACCTTCTGCGTCTCGGACTTCACCGACCGGTACAACTCCAGCGAGGGTACCGCGCTCGGACTCGCCCACACCCTCCGCCAGACCGGCCCGCTCCGGCCCGGCCACCGCTCCTCCGAGGTTCCGGGCCTCTACTTCACGGGGTCGTTCACCACGCCCGGCATCGGCGTCCCGATGTGTCTCATCAGCGGCCAGCACACCGCGAACGCCGTGCTGGAAGATTACGGCGAGTAGCGTCCTATGCTGAAGTACCTCCTGAAACTCTCTCGCCCTCGATTCTGGTTCTACGTCGCGGGGCCGGTCCTCGTCGGGGTCGCCTACGGCGCGTCCACCGTCTCCGAGTTGTTCGCCCCGGCCGGGGTCGCGCTGTTCGCGTACTTCCTCGTGCCCGCGAACGTCTACCTCTACGGCGTCAACGACGTGTTCGACGCCGACGTAGACGCGGAGAACCCGAAGAAGACGAGCCGAGAGGCCCCCGAAGTCCGGTTCCGAGGCGGCGCGGCAGTCGCAGCAATCGTCGCGGTCTGCGGTCTCGCGGGCGTCGCGCTCGCAGTCGCGCTCGCCACGGGTGCGCTCGCAGGCGCAGACGTACCTACAAGCGCCAGCACGGGCGCGGCCCTCTGGGTCGTCGCCTTCCTCGTCCTCGGTTACGCCTACAGCGCGCCGCCGTTCCGACTCAAGACCGTGCCGCCGCTCGATTCGGTCTCGAACGGTCTCTACGTCCTGCCGGGCGCGGCCGCTTACGTCGCGCTGGCGGGCCGCCAACCTCCGGCACTCGCGCTGGCGGGCGGGTGGCTCTGGGCGATGGCGATGCACACCTTCTCGGCGGTGCCCGACATCGAACCCGACCGCCGGGCCGGGATTCGGACCACCGCGACGGTCCTCGGGGAGCGCGCGACCCTGGCGTACTGTGCGGTCTGCTGGCTCGCCGCCGCCGGGGCATTCGGCCTTCTCGACGCCCGTGCGGGGGCGCTCCTCTTGCTCTACCCTCTCCTCGCCGCGGGAGTCGCCGAGACCGACGTGGACCCGGCGCGGGCCTACTGGTGGTTCCCGGCTATCAACACGCTGGTCGGGATGGTGCTGACGCTCGGCGGTCTCTGGGGGGTCGTGCGTGGATAGCTCGAACAGAGAGCGAGTCGAGGCGGCCCTCGCTGCGCTGGTCCGCGAGAACCGGTTCACCATCGCTGTGGTCTTTCCGCTCGTGGGGGCCGCGCTGTTCGTGTCGAGCCACGAGGGGTGGCTTCCGGGATGGCTGGCGATGAACCCCGCGCTCGTCCTCTTCGGGACGCTCGTGATGCGCCTGCCACTGGTGGTTGGTCTCGCACCGCTGGTGGACCGGCGGGTCGGACTCGGCCTCCTGGCCGTCACGGCCTACAGCTACGCCATCGAGTACGTCGGGATTCACTACGGCGTCCCCTACGGCGAGTTCAGCTACCAACTGGAGTTGGGGCCGATGGTCGGCGGCGTTCCCGTCGGCCTGCCGGTGTTCTTCCTTCCGCTGGTGGTCAACAGCTACCTGCTCGTCTCGCTCCTCCTGCCGCGCGCCGGTCGGATTCGGCGGACGCTCGCGGCGCTGGCAGTCGTGCTGGCCGTGGATCTGGTGTTGGACCCCGCGGCGGTCGGTCTCGGCTTCTGGGCCTACGTCGGCGGCGGGTTCTACTACGGGGTTCCCCTCTCGAACTTCGCGGGGTGGGTGCTGAGCGGCCTGATAGCGGTGTCGTTGGTCGAGTGGGGGTTCGACCGCGAGGCGCTTTCGGCGCGGCTGCGGGAGTGCGAGTTCGCCCTCGACGACTTCGTGAGCTTCGTCGTCCTCTGGGGTGCGATGAACGTCTACTTCGGTAACTGGGTCGCAGTGGCGCTGGCCGTCGGCCTGACGGCGGGACTGGTCCGGACCGACCGCTTCGACTTCGTGGGAGTCGGTCGGGAGCCCGCCGAGCAGAGTTGACCGGGCGACGGTCGGAAGGGAGTCAGTCGGCCTGCGGCGTCCCCTCCGCGTGGTAGGGACTCGAGTAAACTCCTTCCTCGTCGGGGATGGCGCTCACCGCCCGGAACACCGTCACCGGGTCTCGTGACTTCTGCCAGTGCCACCGCGACTTCGCCCAGAGCCACGCCGCACGGACCGGACCCACCTCGGGCGGCGACGAGAACACGTCGTAGTCGAGCGCCCGGATGAGTCGGTGGTGTTCGGCGTAGAGTACGGCGGCGTACAACACCGCGAACTGGCAGTCGTCGGGCAGATACTCGATGCCCGCGACTCCCTCGCGGTACTTTCGCTCGGCCCGGCGGAGTTCGTCGGCCATCGCGGCCCGGAAGCCGTCGGTCGGGTTGCAACGCCGAACGTCGGCTTCCGTGACGCCGTGGCGGTCGCGGGTGTCGCCGGGGAGGTAGATGCGGTCGTGGTCTACGATGTCCTCGCGGACGTCGCGCAGGAAGTTCGTCAACTGGAACGCTTCGCCGAGCGCGACGGCGTGCGGTTTCGCGCGTTCGGGGTCCTCGACGCCCATCACCGACTGCATCATCACGCCGACCGCGGCGGCCGACCCGCGCATGTAGTCGGCCAACTCGTCGTAGGATTCCCACCGACTCTTCTCGACGTCGGACAGCATCGCGTCGATGAAAATCTCGATCTCCTCGTCGGGAATCCCGCGTTCCTCGCTCACCTCCCGAAAGGCCGCGAGAATTTCGTCGTCGGTCTCTTCCCGGCCCAGCGCTTCCGCCCGGAGCTGTTCGAGTCGCTCGCGTTGCTCCTCGGGCGGGAGGTCGGTCTCGCCGTCCACCACCTCGTCGGCGACGCGAAAGAACGCGTAGAGGACGTAAGTCGGGTGGCGAATCCGCCGTGGGAGCAACCGCGTAGCGAAATGAAAGGTTCTGCCGGTTCGCTGCTGAATCGTCTTGCTTCGTTGGAGTTGTCGGTCGGTGACCATGCTATCTCCCGTGTTTGTGCAGAGTCCGGCCGAACAGCAGCGCCTCGCAGCACTCCGAATAGGGGTTCCTCCGGGTTAATTGTTGGCGTCGATGAAGTCCCTGTGAGCGGACAGTCTCCGGACGTACCTTTTTCCCGCTGGACAGTGACGGATGTCAACGAGACTCGTAGCCGATTCCCCCAACCATGACGAACTCCGACTCTCCCTCGACCGACGACAGCTCGAACCTCGACGATTCACCGCCTGCTCGGAAGACTCCATCCGACGAGACCGCCCGACTCGACGACGCCGGGGCGACCGGCGACGACGGACTCGAGCCGTCCGAAGAGTCCGTCGAAGCACTGGCCGAGCGCGTCGAGCGATTGGAGTATCTCGTCGCGTGGATGGCCCGCCAGCAGGCCGCCGAGACGGGCAAAAGCGTCTGTCCGGAGTGCGACACCGGCGGGGCACTAACCGTCTCGCGGACGCCGACCGGCAAGAAGCAGGTCGAGTGTACCAACTGCGGCGGGACGCTCAACTGAAGGCGTACACCTTCTGGTCGCTTCCCCCGACGTAGACCGCGTCCGGGACGACGGCAGGTGCCGAGAAGACGACGCCCTGCGTTCGGACCCGCCACGCCTCGGCCCCGTCCGCTCGGTCGAGCGCCTGCACGGTCCCGAGCAGGCCCGCGAGGTAGACTCGGTCGGTCGTGACCGCCGGAGAGGCCAACACGTAGCGGTTCGAATCGAATCGCCAGCGCTCGGTGCCGTCGTCCGCCGAGAGGGCGTACACTGCGTCGCTGGCGACGTACACCTCACCGTCGGCCACCGCGAGCGACTCGGCGCTCCTGCCGGTGTCGAATCGCCAGCGCTCGGTGCCGTCGTCCGCATCGAAACGGAAGACTGCGCCGCGATTTCCCGCTTGCCGGGACCCGACGTAGACGTCCCCGTCGGCGACCGCGGGCGTTCCGAAGCTACCGCCGGGGTCGGCGGTCCACCGTTCGGTGCCGTCGGTCGCGTCCAGCGCGTACAGTTTCTCCTTGCCGAGGTAGACGGTACCGTCGCCGACCGTCGGAACGAACGGCGGCAGGTTCATCTCGCCGACCGGCGCGCGCCAGCGCTCGGTGCCGTCGTCCGCCGAGAGCGCGTGAACCGTCGCGTCGACCGGCAGACGCGTCGACGTGCTGACGACGTAAACCGTCCCGTCGGCGACCGTCGGGGCGTCGAGCGAGCGCTCGCCGAAGGTGACCGACCAGCGCTCGGTGCCGTCCGCGGCGTCGAGCGCCCAGAGCGCGAACCTGCTCGCGGCGAAGACGGTTCCGTCGGCGACTGCGGGGGCGGAACCGCTCCGGTAGAAGACGCTCTTGGTCCACTTGCTCGCGCCCTCGCGAGCGTCCAGTGCGGCGAACGAGTCCGAGTTGACGAAGACGCTGTCCTCCGCGACCGTCGGCGGAGAGACCAGTCGGTCGGCGGTCGGGAACGTCCACTGCTCGTCCACGTCGCCCGCCGGTCCCGCGGTGTCGGAGTTGTAACCCGTGTGCCCGGCGTCGAATCGGTACTGTGGCCAGTCGTCTCCCGGCGGTTCGGACGCGGTCGGGGCCGCACATCCCGCGAGCGCGGTGGCGCTGGCGGTGGTCCCCGCGAGTCCCGCTCGGAGGAACGACCGGCGCGTGAGCGACGCCATACGTGGTCGGTCGTCGTCGGGAGGCTAAAGTCCGTCAGGGGTGTGCGTCTGGACTGCACGACCGAGGTCGGAAACCGTTCGTCGGACGGACAGTTTGATACGGCAGTCTCCTGAACGCCAGACCATGACGATTCGACAGGGGTTCCTCGTCGAGTGGCCCGCAGACCTCGAAACGGCCCTCGGCGTGGCGGTCGAACACGGCTTCGACTACGTGGAACTCAACATGGACTACGCTTTCGAGCGTGAGCGCGTGAATCCCGAGTCGGTCCGACGGGCCGCCCAAGAGCGCACCGTCGACCTGCTCGTTCACCTGCCGTACCGACTCGCCTCAGCGTCGCCGCACGCGCACGTTCGGGAAGGTGCCAACCGGGAACTGGAGGTGGCAATCGACGCCGCGGTCGAGATGGGTGCGCGGAAGGGCGTCTTCCACGCCGTCTCGCTCGCACATCCCGAGAAGTGGGACGCCCGAGAGATGCGCGAGCGAATCTGCGAGTCGGTCCGGCGGGTAGACGACTACGCCAACGACCGGGGGTTCACCGCGTGCGTCGAGAACCTCAAGACGCCGTTTTTCGACGCGGGCGACTTCCCGGATCTGTTCGAGCGAACCGACGCAGTCGGCTGTCTGGACACCGGCCATGCGCACGTGACCGGACAGACGATGGACGAGCAGGCGGACCTGCTCCGCGATTGGGGCGACCGAATCTCACATATCCACGTCAACGACACCCGCAGGGACGACGAGGACGAACACCTCCCGGTCGGTCTCGGCAAGCTCGACTTCGGAGTGCTCGCCGACGCCATCCGCGAAACCGACTGGACCGGAACCTGTACCCACGAGGTAGAGACGTTCGACTACGAGTACGCGGCGTACGGACGGGACCGCTTCGACCGCCTGCTCGGTGCGAGCGAACGCTGATGGCGCACCTGCCACCACGCCTTTTTGCGTCGCTACCCTCGGTTCGTACGCATGAGTTCTTCCGACGCCATTACCGAGACGCTAGCCGAGGGTGGTAACGGATTCGCGGACCGGGTCGGGTCGCTGGAGACGGTCGGGGCGAAACTGGCGCGCCATGCCGGTTCCGGCAACCTCGCGGCCGTGTCGGGCGTGGTCTCGCTGGTCCGCGCCGGGCGAACCTTCCTGAAGGGGAACCGAAAGCGCGGGGTCTTGCAGGCGCTCGGCGGTCTGTTCTGGATCGGAGTCGCGGTCGCCCAGCGACGGTCCGGCGAGTCCGGCGGGTCGAGCGAGCGCCGTTCGAACTCCGACCTCTCGGAAGTCGCCGACACCTCGCCGGACGTGGAGGAGGCCGTCGAACCCGGCGGCCGCGAGTCCGACCACGCAACGGGCGAGGAAGTCGTAGACACCACCGACGCCGACGTCGAGGAGTCCGACACCGCGCCGGAGGTCGGGACGTCCGCAGACCTCGACACTGACCCGGACGACGGGGACGTGGACCAGCGCGACGTGACGGGTTCGACCGACGTCGGAGACGACGCCGAGACCGACGGGCGAACGGCGGACGACGAACCGACAGAGACCGACGGACCGACAGCGACCGAATCCGCGGAGTGACCGGCGTCGGCCACCGAGCGCAACCGAACCCGTCGGGGACCGATCACCGACTCGGAAACCAAAAACGTTTCTGAAGAACACATTTTTATTCCTATAGGATACCGAAAAGTTGCTTCGCGTTCGGACGTCGGCCCCGCGAGTTTTACGCTTCACTGCCCAATTCGGAATCATGACCGACGAACTGCTCGTCTACGGCTCGTACGGGTACACGGGTGCGCTTGTCGCCCAGACCGCGGTGGACGAGGGCCTCTCGCCCGTTCTGGCCGGGCGCACCGCCGAGAAGGTCGAGCGACAGGCGACCGACCTCGGACTCGACCACCGAGTGTTCAGCCTCCAGCATCCCGAAGTCGTCGAGCGACAGGTCGGGGAGTTCTCGGCGGTGTTGAACTGCGCCGGCCCGTTCTCGAAGACAGCGAGACCGCTCTACTCGGCGTGTCTGAACGCCGGGACCGACTACCTCGACATCACGGGCGAGATCGACGTGCTGGAGGCCATCGCCGGGCGGGACCGGGAGGCCGAGGCGTCCGACGTGACCCTGCTCCCGGCGGTGGGCTTCGACGTGGTGCCGACCGACTGTCTGGCCGCGTACCTCCACACCGAACTGGAGTCGGCGACCCACCTCGCGCTGGCTATCGACGGTCTCGGTACCTTCTCGCCCGGCACGGCCAAGTCCATCGTGGAAGGCCTCTCGACTCCCGGCGCGGTCCGACAGGACGGCCAGATTCGGTCGGTCCCGGCGGCGTGGAAGACCCGCCGCCTCGACTTCGGGCAGGGTCCCAAGCCCGCGGTGACGATTCCGTGGGGCGACGTGTCGTCGGCCTTCTACACGACCGGGATTCCCGACATCGAGACCTACGCCACGGTCCCGGAGTACGCCGCGACGGTGATGCGCAAGACCCGCCCGATTGCACCCCTCGTCGGTTCGACGCCGGTCCAGAGCGCGCTGAAGGCCGCCATCGACGCCCTCGTCTCGGGACCCACCGCCGAGGAGCGCGCCCAGAGCGTGAGTCGCGTCTGGGGAGAGGTCGAGGACGACGAGGGCAATCGGTTCGCCGCCCGTCTCCGGACGCCCGACACCTACGACCTGACGGCCCAGACCGCGGTGGAGTCAGCCCGGCGCGTCGTCGCGGGCGAGGTCGGTTCTGGGTTCCAGACTCCGGCCTCGGCGTTCGGGCCGGACTACGTGCTGGAGTTCGACGGGGTGGAACGTGAGGACGCGAGCGAGTTCTCGGAGGTCGGGATGAGCGTGGAGGAGTGACCGGTTACGGCTGACGGGATTCGTGGAAAAGGAAGCCGGTGGAGAAATTCCTGCCGTTTCTGTTTCTTATACAGTAACGTCCTGTTATCGAATTCCCCAGATTCATGAAGTAGTGGATGACTACCTGAGAAGTAACGGTGTTAGTGATAGCACCGACTTTACTGCAGATGAGCATTCCTTGGCTTTAATTTACGAACAACTATATGTTTCATCGATGAACGTTAGAACGACGATAGGACCAATTTTCTTTTGGGTCGTTCGTCGAAAAAGAGGAAAATAGAAATGACTGGGGAAGCACAGATGCCAGAAAACCAGCAGAACAGACGCTCGGATGATAGGACAACCGATACAGGACACACCCGACGAACAATACTGAAAAACGCCGCGTTGGGAGCGGCCGTGTTCGGACTTGGACTACCCGCGATGACGGCCGGTGTTACTGCCAAGAACGGAGTCCAGCGGTTCAGTTTTGACCTGACGGGATTCCAACTATTCGTTCCCTGCGTCGGCGAGACGCTGGAAGCGACACAGGGGACGCTCGAAGTCCAGGTCCATCAACAGACGGACGCAGCCGGTGGGATACACTTCGTCCTCCGGCAGAAGATTCGTGACGCGGAACTCGTCGGCCTCGACAGCGGTACGACCTACCGGGCTGTCGGTGGAGCGACACAAAGTACCCAGGCTCGGCCGCCATACCCGCAGGTCTTGACGAGCAATGTGCGCGAGCGGTGGGTGTCCCCAGGACCAGCACCCAACATCGCGTTCGATACCACCTTCAAGCTCCGCGTGAACGCGAACGGTGAAGTAGTCCTGCTCAGCGTTGAGGACACGACCGAGTGCCGGTAGCACTCGGGGCTATTCATCAATAGCGGCGGTTGCTGGAGGAATGCCCCTGCGGGATTGCCCCGTCCGAGTAACGCCCGCTGCTCAATTCGCACCACAAATTACTCACGCCACCTACTGTCAGAGCTGAAGGGTTTCCACAGAGCCGGATTTTCAGAGAGGCCAGCTCGTTCCCGCTGGATAGGGGCAACCCGAAGAAACCCTCAGGCTAATCCCCGGCAAAGGAAAGGTAGACGGGTTGGGTAATGTGGCTGTATGACGACGCTGGTACCGAGTTAGGTAAAGTTGAGGTAGAACCCTTCGACTTCGATATAGCCGAATCAGCAAGAAACCCGGCGGAGTTAGACCGAGTTATCCGCCAACACGACGTGACGACAGAACGAACTGGCGGCTACAAGGAATACACCGACCCTGATACCGGCGAGACCGTCATCGAACATTGGGACGGAGAGAGACCGATTACCGACTAGCAAGTCCACTTGGATGGCCTAGGAAGGACCGTCGTTTCGGAATTCAGCGTTGCCTCGTACTCCGTTGAGAAACATGAAAGATAGCCACCTTCCCGCTGTGAAAGGCGCGGGCCGCAAACGACAGCAGAACGACCCTTTTCTGAAACAGCCAGATGCGGAAGTCCCGTGTCGGTCACGGAATCAAATGTTACGGTAAAACCGACGGGGAAACCTAATCAAATGTTAGGTCATCTCGGAGAGAAGTTTATAGAGACACCACCCCGTAGGTGCATTTACGACGTTTCGCCTTGCGAAAGCCGGTGGAGGGATTTGAACCCTCGGCCTATTCCTTACGAAGGAATCGCTCTAGCCAGTCTGAGCTACACCGGCACTGTGTGGCTCTTCGCATCCAAACATAGACGTCAGAATCGGCTTAAGCGTTCCGAAATCGCCCGCCGTTAGCGAGACAGTCGCACGTCGAGACAGACGTTCAACTCGTGAGGCGCGTACGACCGGACGACGTGGCGGGTCTCGACTTCGACCTCGTACTCCAGCTCTGCCGCCGCCCGAATCGCGGCCTCGCCCGGCCCGAAGGGGTCGTCCTCGTGCTGGATGTCGTAGTAGTGGACGACGCACTGGTCGCCCGCGAGCGTCACGGCCGAGTCGAGGAACTCGTCGGCGCTGTGGGGCAGGTTCATGACCACGCGGTCGGCCCAGTCGGCGTAGTCGGGCGCAACCTCGCGCACGTCCCCCCGAATCGCCGTCACCCGATCTTCTACGTCGTTCCGACGAGCGTTCTCCCGGAGATACTCGACCGCGCGCTCGTTCAGGTCCACGCCGACGACCTCGGCACCGCGCTTGGCGAAGGGGATGGCGAAGGGACCGACTCCGGCGAACATGTCGAAGGCGCGCTCGCCAGCCTCGACCTGTTCGGCGACCCGGTGGCGCTCGGTGGCGAGGCGCGGCGAGAAGTACACCTCGGCCACGTCGAGCAGGAACTCACTGCCGTACTCCCGGTGGACCGTCTCGGTACTCTCCCCGACCAGCACCTCCCAGTCGCGGACCCGGAGTTCGCCTTTGACCTTCGAGGCGCGATTGACCACCGTCTCCGCGGGGATGTCGGAGGCCGTCACGGCGTCGGCGATTTCGCGTGCGCGCTCGGGGTCGTCCTCGTCCAAAATCACGATGTCACCGAGTCGCTCGTAGGAGGGTTCGAAACCCAGCAGGTCCGTAGGTGTGTCCGGCGTGTCGCGTTCACCGACCGACCGGGAGACCACTTGCAGGTCCGCCGGGACCGCTTCGGGGTCGGTCACCGGGAGGTAGAGGTAGCCCTCCGCGACCTCGATTTTCCATTCGTCCGCGAGGAGGCCCGCCTCGGCCAACCGCTTGCGGGTCTCCTCGCCCTGCTCGCGCTCGACGCGCACGCACGGCGCTTCCATACCCTCGCTTTTCGGGGTAGGTCGGTAAGCGTGACGCTTCCGGTTCGTCACGAGCGGGAGGTCGCGGCCATCGAAATCGCCACGAGGTCGGGGACCGACTACGAAGCTTCGGCATCAGTCGCCTCGCTGGCGGTGCGTTCGTCGTCGCGTGCCCGGTCGAGCGCACCCATCACCCAGTTGGCCGAGACACCGTGGATGACGATGGACGCGAGCGCGACGAACCCGACTAACGCCCAGAGCTTGTCGGCGGCGACGAGTAGCTCTACCTCGCCGAACGACGCCTCGTTGAGCGCGAACGCCAGATAGTAGAACGAACCGATGCCCCGGATACCGAACGACGAGACGACGAGCCGCTCGCTCCACGGCATCGACGTGCCCAACAGTCCGAGTACCCCGGCGACCGGACGAACCACGAAGATGAGCGCAAGACCGACCGCGGCATCGAGCAGCGTTAGCGGGGCCAGCAAGCCACCCGCGATGGCTCCGCCGAACAGTACGAGTACCGTCGCCATCACGATTCGCTCGATCATCACGGCGTAGTCGTGGAGAGCGGTGTAATACTCGTGTTCCCACTCGTAGTGGCGGAGTTCGACCGCGGCGACGAACACCGCGATGAAGCCGTAGCCGTGGACGAGTTCGGTCGCACCGTACGTGATGAGCGTAACTGCCAGTGCCTCCGCGCCTTCCATGACCTTGCCCAACTGGGTCGTGACGCCCTCGCTGAAGATGACGCGCGCGAGCACCTGTCCGGCGAGGTACCCCATCACGACGCCGACCAGGATTTCGTAGAGGAAGTGGACGAGGAACCAATCGCCGACCCATCCCAACGACGAGGCGCCGGTGGCCGCCGCCATGGCGATGGCGAAGTGGGTGAACGGGAACGCCAGTCCGTCGTTGAGGCCTGCCTCAGAAGTGAGCGCGAACCTGACTTCGCCTTCCTGTTGCTCGGGGTCTACCTCCTCGTCCACCTCCTCGGTCGGAGGCGTCGCCTGCACGTCTGAGGCCAACACCGGGTCGGTGGGCGCGACGACGGCCCCGAGGAGGACGGCGGTCGGCAAGAGCGTCCCCAGCACGCCCCACCCGAGGAGCGCGGTGGCGACGATGGTCAGGGGCATCGTGATACCGAGTAGACGCCACGTACTCGACCACAGGTCGAAGTCGAACGGGCGGTCGAGCTTCAGCCCCGCGCCCGTCAGCGCGATTATGACGACGAACTCGGTGAGTCGCTCGGCGAGTTCGCCGTGTTCGACCGGGTCGGGTATCTCGACTCCCAGCGGGAGCGAAAACAGGACTATCCCGGCACCGACGTACAACATGGGGAACGACATCGGCTTGTCCGAGAGGACGCGTGGCAAGACGACGGCCCCGAATATTGCAATACCGATGAGTAGCAGTGCAGCTTCGTAAGCAGCCATTCGTCACGATATACAGGATTTTTACGTAAATGTCCGTGGGCCGAGTGGCAGATCGACGGGACGTTTCGGCCTGCGCGCCCGACCCGAAACGCGCCCCCGACTCGAAAGGCTATAGCACCCCTCGACTCCTACCACGGGTATGCTCACTTTCGTCGGTCTCGGTCTCTACGACGAGCGCTCGATAACCGTCGAGGGCCGGGACGCACTCCGAGACGCCGACAGCGTCTTCGCCGAGTTCTACACCAGCAAACTCCTCGGCGCGACCGTCTCGGACTTGGAAGCGTACCACGACACCGACATCGAGGTCCGGGACCGCGCGGGCGTCGAGCAGGACCCCGAGGCTATCCTCCGCGCTGGCGAGGACGGCGACGCCGTCTTCCTCACCGCGGGGGACACGATGATTTCGACTACGCACGTAGACCTCCGCCTCCGAGCGGAGGAGCGCGGCGTCGACACCCGCGTCGTCCACGCGCCGACCGCCGAATCCGCGGCCAGCGGTCTCACCGGACTTCAGAACTATCGGTTCGGCAAGGCGACCACGCTCCCCTTCGAGTACGCTCACGGTGCCGACGGCGTCCCCGCCAGCGTCACCGACGCCATCGACCAGAACCGCGAGCGCGGTCTCCACACCCTCGTCTACCTCGACATCAAGGTCAGAAACGACGAGTACATGACCGCCGACCACGCCGCCGACCTCCTCGCCGACGAGTACGGCGACGTGCTGGCGGTCGTCGTCGCGCGCGCCGGAAGTCCCGACCCGCTCGTGGCCGCAGACCGCATCTCGGCGCTCGCCGACCGTGACTTCGGCGACCCGCTCCACCTGCTGGTAGTGCCGGGGGACCTGCATCACATCGAGGCCGACGCGCTCGCCGAACTCGCTGGCGCCCCCGGCGAACTGCTCGAAGTGGAGTAACCCCGGAGGCGGCGCTTATTCGTTCCATCATCTCAGCGCGCGCTGGCGCGCCCTTTCGAGGGCCCATGCGCGAGGTCTGCGCGAGCGAAGCGAGTGCAGGCTCGTCGGAGCGTGCCTCCGACGGTGGACGGCGGCCGCATCCGCGGCCGCCGAGGTTGGGGGTGTGAGGTCCGAGGTTGGCGGTGTGGAGTGGTGCTGTGCGGTTGCGGTCCTCCTTCGCGTCGGCAATAGCGGGCTTCCCCTCGATTTTCCCCGTTCTCTTTCCCCTCGACTTTCCATCGTTCGGCGAAATGACGCGAGTCGTTAGTTCGAGCGGTGACTATTTATCCCTAAGAACAACATTTTCATTCATTTAGGAA
Organism: Halorussus salinisoli; assembly: GCA_005239435.1. GTDB lineage: Archaea > Halobacteriota > Halobacteria > Halobacteriales > Haladaptataceae > Halorussus > Halorussus salinisoli. The sequence continues at coordinate 136,660 of ML241305.1, forward strand.
ACAAATACGATTCCGAAAGTCAGCGATACTCTCGACGCGTACTCGCCCGATTCCCCTCCAAGAACCCGAGAGAGCCCCGACCGACTATCGTCGAGTCACTCGCCTTTGCCGTCCGCGGCGACCGGCCGCTCGGTCCCGACCGCGTCGTGGAGGTCGTATTCGTCGCCGGTCACGATGTAGAGCACGTCCTCGCCGACGGTCAGCAGTTCGGGCACCTCGCGGGCGACCGCCCACGCGATACCCACCAGCGCGACGACCGAGAGGCTCTGAGCCAGCACCCGGTCGGAGATGAAGTACGACACCATGTTCGGATTCTCGTAGCCGACGAGCGCCATCGTCGGGTCCACGAACACCTGCAACCACTGCTGGCTGAACGCGAGCGTGATGAACACGACCCGGACGAGGTTGAGGAACCAGATGACCGGGATGGCGATCGCGAGGGCCCGAAGCTTTCGGCGAATCGGCGCGCGAACTGCGGCGACGAGGCCGCCGAAGATCGCCATGCTCCCGAGACCGGTGCAGGCGAGCAGGACGTTGATCGTGAACTCGCCGTGGTTCTCGGTGGCGAAGAAGTACGCGCCACGGATGGTCTCCTCGCGCTGGATGACCTGAAACTCGTAGCCAAGCGTCCGCATGACGAACTCGCCCTGCCACGTGACGGTCTCGATGAGCCACTCCTTCGCGGGCGGAATCATGGTGAACGGCATGTAGATGAGTCCCATGAACGCGACGGCCCGCGAGAGCAGGAAGAGGGTTTCACGGCCCTGCAGGAGCAGGTAGCCGACGTACAGGCAGGCCGGGAGCGCGGCGAGGCTCAGCGCACCCTCGATGAAACTCTTCTGCTCGAAGGCGAAGTGGGGGAACAGCGCGAGCCAGAAGACGCCGAAGACGACCCACGCACCGGCCGCGAGGTAGCGCGCCCGTCCGCGTCCGTGGTCGCCGTCGTACCAGTCGAGTGCGGTGGCGGCGGCGAACAGTCCGACCGCGAGCCACGCCAGTCCATCTGTCAACGCCGTAGTCACTGTTAGGAGAGTGAAAGCGCCCCCGGGATAAAGAGTTGACGGCTCCGGTGGGATACGGGTAACGTCGGCTTAGCGGTACGGAAACGTCTGGTTTCTCCCGCGCGGTAGCAGTCGCTACGCGGTCGAGTGCACGAAAAATGGGAACTGCGAAAGACCGGAACGTCCGGTGATTAGTTAGCTATGCTCAGTTGCTGCGGCGGAGAGCCAGCAGCGCGGCAGCGACGAACGCGACGAGTGCGACACCGATGCCGAAGCCGGGGATGCCACCGTCACTTTCGGTCGTGGTGGTTTCCTCGGTCGTGGTCTCCTCGGTGGTTTCCTCGGTCGTCGTCTCTTCGGTCGTCGTCTCTTCGGTCGTCGTCGTCTCGTCCGTGGTCGTCGTCTCGTCCGTAGTCGTCGTCTCGTTGTCCTCGCCGTCGTCGGCGGATTCAACGATCACGCCGCTGACCTCGTCGCTAGCGTCGCCGGACGAGGCAGAGACAGTGAGTTCCGTACCTGTGTCAACGTCGCTGAAGTCGAACGGAGCGACGAAGGTACCGTCGTCCTGGACGGTCGCCGTCGCGGTCCGGACGAAGGAGTCGGACTTCACCTGCACGGTGAACTCGGAGCCAGCAGCGATGCTGGTGTCACCGGTGATGTTACCGTCGACGGGGAGCACGTCGCTCTCGTTCACGCCAGTGAATTCGAGGGTGCGCTCCTCGACGGAGAACGTGGTGTTAGTCGACTGCGCCTCGTCCACGAGCGCACTGTTAGCGTGCTGGGTGAAGGTCGCGCGGTACTCGTCGCCAACTTCGATGCCGTTGTCACCGCTGGTGTCGACGACGGCGTAGAACGTGTTGTTCTCCGCGTCGAAGTACGTCTGGGTCACGTCAGCACCGTGGAAATCGTTGGTCTGAGCGTTCGCACCGGGGTTCGTCTGCGTGAAGTTCAGCGAGTAGGAGTCGTCTTCTGCAACCGAACTGTCGAGTTTGCTCTGGTCAGCATCGAGGCTACCGTAGATGCCGGATGCGCTGACCTGCACGACCGCGAGGTCCTGCATGGCCGTCGAGTCGTCCTCGGTGACGCCCTCGAGCACGGTGCTCAGTTCTTCAGGCGCGTCGGCGTCGGGATGCGTCCAGACCTGCGCACTGTCGACCGAGCCCTCGTTGAGGATGAGTTGGGTGACGTCCTGCTCGTTGCCGTCAACGCCAACGGTCATCTCGTACTGACCCGCAGCGATGGGGTTATCGAGGGAAGCGTCGTCCTCACTCGGCTGGTTGTCCCAGTTGGTGTGGACGCCCTGTCGCGAATCTTCGCTCTCGTCAACCGAGAAGGAGTCGCCGTCGCTGACACTGATGAAGCCACCGTTGTCGGCGTCGACGTTACCCACGTTGGTGTTGAAGGTGTTGAACTGGACGGTAACCTCGCCGTCGTCGTCGTCGTCGCTGACGGTGAAGTTAGCCTTCCAGTTGACGTCCTCGCTACCGATGGAGACTTCGGACGTCTTGGAGTTCGAGAGGTCGACGGTGAACTCGGCGGTGTCACCGCGCTCTTCGGAGACGACGCTGTCAGAGGCGAAGGAGGCAGACGCGTCGCCACCCTCGGTCACGTTGATGTCCGCGTCGGCGGTCGCACCGGTGTCGACCACTTCTACGGTGAACGTGTAGTTACCAGCGTCGACGTCACTGAAGTCAGTGCCCAGCGTATCCGACTGGATTTCCGTGACTTCGACACCGTTGTCGGTCACGTCGTTCTCACTCGCGTCGTCGAGAATCGACGCCACTTGGTCGTCGCTGAGACTGTCAGCGGTGATGTAAGCGTCGTAGCCCGCGCGAGCGGAGTCAAGTGTGAGGTCCGACGTCGTGTCGAACTCGTTGTCGACATCTGCCGGGTCGAACGACGCAGTCAGATCCTGCGACGCGACCTCGAAGTTGTTGATCTCGTGATTGGACGAAGCAATCTGGAGGCGGTAGTCGCCGTCCAGGTTGCTCGTACCGAACTGGACGTCACCAGTCTCGTTGGTGAAGACCTCTTTCACGAGGTCGCCGTCATCGCTATCGTCACTGTCGATGACGATTTCGAGCTTCGTATTGTCGGCACGGTCACCATTTGCGTCCTGAACGTTGTTCACGAACAGGGTCTGTCCCTGCCAGTATCGATCGCCGTTTGCGACTTCGGTGCCCTGAGCATCTCCGTAGTTCGCGACGGCCGTGCCAGCGAAGGCAGCGGTACCGGCGAATACGGACATGACGAGCATCGCAGTCAGCAAAACACTGCGGAGTTTGTTATTTGTCGTTGTCATGGTTTGGATTGGTTATTCAGTCGGCGACAGCACCTTTCCTGTGCCCGTCGGGGGAACCCGAAACCGCATCGGGTATGGGCCGCGGTACTCGCTACTGCCACCATGGGTAGGGGTACGGATGAAAGGTTAAGCCGTGGTTATAAGTGCTTTGTGGTCTGAGACGTGGGTCGTTACTCCATACCACGCGAATTTATCGACGCGTTGAACGGGGTCTCTGGCGGTCGAAACCGCCGATACGTGCCAATGACTCCCAACACGCCGTACGATAGAAGAAGAACGCCGTTCTCGAAGTTCTATGGGCCGATACCAGCGGATAACGGGGTATTTCGCCCGTCCGTCGGGGTGATTTTCGGGAGTAGTCGGACACCGCGACGCGCTTATAAAAGAATCGAGACATCCGGCCGTGTCTATCTACAGCGAGTCGTCCGAACGATGGGAAAAGAACACCGAGCAGGAGACCGCTGTTCGTCAGCGACTCCGACGAATTAGCAACAGCGCGGCCGCCACCAGGGCGACGAGCGCGACGCCGATGCCGAAGCCGGGGATGCCACCGTCGCCACCATCGCCGGGGGTGGTCGTGGTGGTCTCCGTAGTGGTCGTCGTTTCGGTCGTCGTCGTTTCAGTCGTCGTCGTTTCGGTCGTGGTGGTCGTCGTGGTCGTGGTCGTCGTTTCAGTCGTCGTGGTCGTCGTCGGCTCTGCAGCACCGGCCTCAGCGATTACACCGCCGACCTCGTCGGATGCGCCGTTGGCCGAAGCCGAGACAGTGACGTCAGTTCCGGGTTCCACGTCACTGAAGTCGAACGGAGCCACGAAGGTACCGTCGTCTTGGACGGTCGCCGTCGCGGTCCGGACGAACTGGTCCGACTGGACCTGAACGTTGAACGTGGTGCCGGCGGTGATGCTGGTCTCGCCCGAGATGTTCGTCTCGCTGGACGGGAGCGTGAGCCGGTCGCTCTCGTTCAGTCCCGTGAACTCGAGGGAACGCTCCTCGACGCTGAAGCTCGTGCTGGCAGTCTGGGTCTCGTCAAAGAGCGGACTGCTCTCGTGAATCTTGAACTCCACGTCGTAGACGTCACCGGCCTCGATGTCGTTGGCCTGAGTGTCGACGACGGCGAAGAACGTGTTGTTCTCCTCGTCGAAGTACACTCGCTCGGCGGACGAGCCGTCGAACGTGTTGCCGTCGGCGTTCGCGCCGGGGTTCGTCTGCGTGAAGTTCAACGCGTAGTTGTCGTCGGTACTGTTGTCGAGTTGGGCCCGGCTGGTGAAGTTGCCGTAGAGGCCCGACGCGCGGACCTGCACGACCGCGAGGTCCTGCACGGCGACGGAGTCATCGTCGGCGACGTTCTCGAGGAGACCGCTGACCTCGTCGGGGAGGTTGCCGGTCCCCGTTCGCGGGTGTGCCCAGACCTTCGCACCGTCGACGGAGCCCTGCTCAAGCACGAGTTGGGTGACGTCCTGGACCGAGTCACCGACGCCGACGGTCATCTCGTAGGTACCCGACGCGATGGGGTCCCGAACAGGTTGGCCCTGCGTCATGTCTCTGCCCGAGTAGACGCCTTGGTTGCCGTGCACCCGTACGGCGTCTTCGCCCGCGGCGTCGACGAACTCGGTCGGGTCGGCACTGCCAGCGGTCGCGTAGGTGTTGAAGTCGAGAGCGACCTCTCCGTCACTGTTGTTGTCGTAGACGGTGAAGTTAGCCATCCAGTTGACCGCGTCGCCACCGATTGTGACGGTAGTGCTCGGGGTGTTCGAGAGGTCGACGGTAAACGTGGCGTTGTCACCGCGTTGCTCCGAGACGATACCGTCACCAGTGAAAGACGACGTCGCATCGCCGCCCTCGGTGACGTTGATGCTGGCGTCGGCCGTCGCGCCAGTGTCGTTCACCTCGACGGTGAACGTGTAGTTGTCGGCGTCGATACCGCTGAAGTTCGCCTCGAGGGTGTCCGTCCGGATGTTCTCGATGGCGACTGCGCTATCCGTCGGAACTGGAGACTGATCTCCCTCGTCCAGAATATTCTGTAACTGGCCTCGCGTCAGTCCTTCGGCGGAGACGGTCGCGTTGTATCCGGCGCGCCTGGATTCGAGGGTAAGCGTTGTCGAAGTGTCGAACCTATTGTCGACGGAATCGTCCTCGAAGGACGCGTTCAGGTCCTGAGACGCGACGGAGAAGTTCGCGATCGGCTGGTCGGTCTGAGCAATCTGGAGTCGGTAGTCACCCTCCAGGTCGCTCGTATCGAACCTGACGTCGCCCGTCTCGTTGGTGAAAATCTCCTTGGCGAGGTCACCGTCGTTGTCGCCCCCAGCGACGACGATCTCCAACTTCGTATCGTCGGCGCGTTCGTCCGTTTCGCTCTGTACGTTGTTATAGTACAGCCTCTGTCCTTGCCAGTACCGCTCGCCTTCCTGCAACTCTTCGCCATCGTCGGGGCCGTAGTTCGCGGCGGTCGTACCGGCGAAGACAGCGGTTCCCGCGAACACGGACGCGACGAGCATCGCTGTCAGGAAGACGCTCCGGAGTTTGCCAGTTGTCGTTGTCATGGTTAGTTTAGTACTCATCGGCGTCAGCACCTTTCCCGTGCCCGTTGGGAAACCCGGAACCGCACTGGGCGGAGAACACCTGTACTCGCTGCTGTCGCCATGGGTAGGGGTTGCAGTTCAAGAGTTAAGCGCAATTTATAAGTGCCTTGTGGCGACGTTGGCCGGGAATCATCCGTTAGAACGCCAGTAACCGCTGATTACCGGGTTTCGATGGTACCGGTTTCCACACTACCCGTGACGACACGACGGAAAACTGTAGCGCTCCTCCGATGTTCACGCAGAACGACTGTTCGGTAGCGCGCCGCAGCGAGAACCTCGAAGCAGAGGAGCACCGGCGACGGACGAATCCGGTTCGAGACTCGGACTGCAAGAGGTAAGCCAGCAGGTGAGGAACTCGTCGAGAACGTCCGTCTGTTCGTCGCGCTCGATAACCTCGATTTCGTGCAACCTTTTACTGCGCTCGCTCCCTCCGGTCGCTCGCTTGCAAAACGTCGATGAAAAATACAGCCGTCCTACTCGTCGCGCTCGATAACCTCGATTTCGTGACTGTCCACGTCCTTGGTGAAGGCGTAGCGGTTGTCGCAGGACTCGGGGTCGCGGTAGTCTTCGGCGTCCCGTTCCATCAGCGTCGCCCAGTCGTCCTGGAGGTCGTCGGCGCGGACGGCGAGGTGACCCCACGCGTCGCCCAACTCGTACGTGCGCCCGTCGTAGTTGTACGTGAGTTCGACCGCCATCGCCTCGTCGGCCGCCCCTTCGGGTTTCACGAAGTAGTTGGCGAAGGTGTCGGACTCCCAGCGGCCGGTGTGTTCGTACTCCAGTTTTCGGGTGTACCACCCGAGCGCGGCGTCGGCGTCTTCGACGCGAATCATGGTGTGGTCAAGGCTCCAGCGCGCGCCGTAATCGCGCTCGACTATCTCGACCTCGTGGCCGTCCGGGTCCGTGACGAAGGCGTAGGAACCGCCGCAGGAGTCGGGGTCGCGGTAGTCCTCGACGCCCTCGTCCATCAGTTGCTCGTAGGCGTCGTACACGTCGTCGACGCGCACGGCGATGTGACCCCAGCCGTCGCCCATCTCGTAGGACCGGCCGTCGTGGTTGTAGGTGATTTCGAGGACCGCGCCCTCGTCGTGAACGTCCTCGGGACCGAGGTAGACGTTCGTGAACGTGTCGGCCTCCCAGCGACCCTTCTCTTCGTAGTCGAGGTGATCCTGATACCAGTCGAGGGTCTCGTCCAGGTCCTCTACGCGCATCATCACGTGGTCGAGCGTGGCGTTCATGACGCTTCGAAGTAGATGGTTCCGAAGCGAAAAGGATACCGTTCGCGGAAACGCGGCGTCCCTAACCAGTTCAGTACGCGGAGACGTGGTCACGGGGGTACGTGGGGACGTAGGAACGCGGACACGCACGTCGGAACGTGGGCACGTGACCGCGCGGGCGACTCTGTTACAGTATGGACCGGACGTCCGGCCAGTGGAACCACCACGCTGCAGTCCAGAGCAGGACCGTCCCGACTGGAATCACCGGAGAGTCCGGCCGGAACAGGCCGACCGAGAACCAGAGGTCGCTCAGACCCGCGAGGACGAGGAGGCCGCCGGTCACTCGCCGGTCCTCCCGGTCCGGCGCGATCCACCCGACGAAAGCGTTGGCGACCGCGAGCGAGTACAGAAACGTTGCGACGGGCCACGCCAGCAGTCGCCGGGGAAGCCCCGCGGTGTGGACCAGCAGGTAGTCCGTCAGCGTCGTGACGTGGACCGGTGTCGTAGTCATCAGTCCCCACGCGAACACGAGGTCGCCCGAGGCGAGGACCGACCACGGAACGACAGCGATGGCGAGAAGCGCGAGCAGTCGCCGAGGGTCGGTCCGGTCGGCCATCACTTCCGGACGACGAGTCGGAGTACGTCCTCGTCGGCGAGTTCGTGGTCCTTGCCGACCTGTTGCTCGTCGTGCTTGGCGCTCGGCCCGCTCACGCGCGCGAACCGGAACCGGTCTTCGAGTTCGCCGCCGAGTCGTCGGGCCGCGTCGCCGACCGTCGAACCCTTCGGGAGGACCAGCGGTTCCTCGCGGTCGACCCCGCGACCGGGCTTGTCCATGTAGATGCGCATCAGGCCCAGTTCCTTCCAGATGGTCTCTTTGAGCGAGTCGAGACCCTTCTCCTCCTCGGCGGAGATGAAAATGGCTTCCTCCGGGTCGATGTCGTGTTCGCGGAGGTCCTCCTTGACGGTCTCCACGTAGTCCGGTTCGATGAGGTCCACTTTGTTGACCGAGACGATGGAGGGGATGTACTCGCGGTTGTCCATCACGCCGTCCACGAGTCGGTCGATGTCGACCTGCTCGCGGATGGTCACGTCTGCGTTGACGTAGCCGTGTTCCCGGAGTACCTCCTTGATTACGTCCTTCGGGAGGTCGAGGTCCACGCTGGCGGTCACGCGAATACCGCCCTTGCCCTTCTTCGAGATTTTGACGCTCGGCGGTTCCTGGTCGAGTCGAATCTTGTTCGCGTAGAGTTCCTTCTTGAGTCGCTCGTACTGGTCGATTTCGAACACCGAGAGGACGAACACCACGAGGTCCGCGGCGCGGACGACAGACAGGACCTCCTGGCCGCCACCGCGGCCCTGGGCCGCGCCTTCGATGAGGCCCGGCACGTCGAGCAGTTGGATGTTCGCACCGTTGTACTGGAGCATCCCGGGGTTGACGTTGAGCGTCGTGAACTCGTAATCCCCGACTTCGCTCTCGGCAGCGGTCAGCGAGTTCAGCAGCGTGGACTTCCCGACGCTCGGGAAGCCGACGAACGCGACGGTGGCGTCGCCGTGTTTCTCGACGTGGTAGCCTTCGCCTCCGCCAGCGGAGGACTGGTTTTCGAGTTTCTCCTTCTTTTCCGCGAGCTTGGCCTTCAGCCGTCCGATGTGCGCCTCCGTGGATTTGTTGTACGGAGTCTCGGCTATCTCCTCGCGGAGGTCCTCGATTTCTTCCTCCAGTCCCATTACCAGTGAGTCGGCCGTGCGGGCCGAAAAAGCCTTTCTTTCTGTGGGGCGTCGCGCCAACGCCGTACTCTTCCGTGACTTCGACACGTTAATACGGTGGTGGCGAACATCTCGCAGACGACGATGCCGGACCCCTCGACGCTTCGGGACAGCACGCAAATCGTTCTAGCAGCCGACGTGTTGGACGGGTTCCGGGAGGACCTCGACGAGCAGTTCACGCTGACGTTCTTCGAGATGGACGTCGGTGGCGGCGGAGAGCCCGAAACGGGGGGTGCCGACGAGAACGGTGGGGCCGACGAAAACGGCGAAACCGGCGGCTACGTCCGCCTCATCGGGAGCCCGGTCGAAATCAAAGCTGCCAGTGAGTTTCTGAGTCGGCAGGGCGTGAGTATCCGGTGAGTTCGCCGGCGACCGAAAGATAAGCCTTAAAACTGCTCCGGGGGTTCGTTTAGGTATGGCTGAGACGATAGAAGTACTCGTCCCCGGTGGGCAGGCGGACCCCGGTCCGCCGCTCGGTCCGGAACTCGGACCCACCCCGGTTAACGTACAGGAGGTCGTCAACCAGATTAACGACCAGACCGAAGCTTTCGACGGTACCGAGGTCCCCGTGACCATCACTGTCGAAGACGACGGTAGCTTCGAGATCGAAGTGGGCGTCCCGCCGACGGCGGCGCTCATCAAGGACGAGGCCGGTTTCGACACCGGAAGCGGCGAACCCCAGAAGGACTTCGTCGCGGACCTCTCCATCGACCAAGTGAAGAAGATCGCCGAGCAGAAACACCCCGACCTGCTCGCGTACGACACGAAGAACGCCGCGAAGGAGATCGTCGGCACCTGCGCCTCGCTCGGCGTCACCATCGAGGGCGACGACGCCCGCGAATTCAAGGAGAAGGTGGACGCCGGCGAGTACGACGACGTCCTTCTCGCAGAAGCGGAAGCATAGATAGCGACTCTCTCGTTCCTGCTTTCACTTCGCTCGGTAGTCGAGAGTATCGCTCTCGGCGGACGAGTCGACACGACCGCAGTCGCTGGCGAGATAGCGAGCGAAGAAGACGAATTCTACGGCACTCGCCACGACGATTCCGGACCGAGTGACTTACTGGCTGACGCCGAGCGTGCGAAAGTTCGAGGTTCGAGCGGTGTGGGACGGGCCGGGTTCGCGCTCGCGGGTACACCGGAGGAGCGGGCCGAGTTCGGCCCCTCGGTCCGCGAGCTCCACTGTGCCGTCCTCTCGGTCGTACTCGACTGCGTCGGCCGCGGCGAGTTTCGGCAGGTGGGAGTGAATCAGCGAGATTTCGACCGACTGGGAGTCGGTCTCGTCGCGGTCGTCCGACTGCCACGCGGCGATGCGGCGAGCGAGTTCCTCGACGGAGGTTCGGCCGTTGCGCTCGAGCGCGTAGAGGACGCCGCGACGTCGGGCGTCTCGGAGGAGGTCGAAAGCCGCACTTACGTCGTCGATGGTCTCGTTTCGGGGTTGGTCCGACATACGATAATTTCGTGGGGTGCAGGGTACATTAACCGGGCCGTCGCTCCCGTCGATTGCAACGAATTCGTTTCGACCGTTGCAACTGTTTCAATGTCGTATTAATATTTTTTAAACCCTGTTAGAGACCATCGTCGTCGGCGTTCTCGAAGATGGACGACCGCAACCCGTACCTCTTTAACCTATCAGGAACCGAAGAGAGAGTAATGCTCGCGGGAGTCAACGTCGCGCTCGGGGTCACAGGTAGCATCGCGGCGGTGAAGGTGGTCGAGTTGGCTCACGAACTCCGCCGCCGCGGCGCGTCGGTCCGCGCGGTCACGACCAGTAGCTCTCGAAGTATCGTTCACCCGTGGGCGGTCGAGTTCGCCACCGAAAACCCGGTCGTCACGGAGATTACCGGACAGGTCGAACACGTCGAGTTGTGCGGCCGGGACGGGTGGGCCGACGTGTTCCTCGTCGCGCCCGCCACCGCGAACACGGTCGGCAAGATAGCGGCGGCCATCGACGACACGCCGGTCACGACGTGCGCGACGACCGCACTCGGTGCGGGCGTACCGGTCGTAATCGCGCCCGCCATGCACGAACCCATGTACGACCACCCCGGCGTCCTCGACGCCATCGACAGGGTGGAGTCGTGGGGCGTCGAGTTCGTGGATCCCCGGGTCGAGGAGGGGAAGGCCAAAATCGCCACCGAGGACGCCATCGCGCTGGACGTCGCGCGCGCCGCCTCGCCCGACCTGTTCGAGGGCGCGAACGTCGTCGTGACTAGCGGCGCGACTAGCGAACCCATCGACCCGGTGCGCGTGTTGACCAACCGAGCCTCGGGGAAGACCGGGCGGGCGGTCGCCCGCGCGTGCTACGCGCTCGGCGCGGACGTAACGCTGGTTCACGACGGCGAGGACGCACCCTACGCCGACGTCGTGCAGGTCGAGACGGCCGCGGAGATGACCGAGGAGACCCTCGACCGCGTAGAGGGCGGGGCCGCAGACGCCCTCGTCTCGGCCGCGGCCATCTCGGACTACACCGTCGAGTCGGCCGACGAGAAGATTCGGTCGGGCCAGGACCTCACGCTCGACCTGACGCCGACGCCGAAACTCATCGACGCCGTGAGAGAAGCGAGCGACCTCCCCGTCGTCGGGTTCAAGGCCGAAACGACGACCGACGACGAGGCGATGGTTCGAGAGGCCCGCGAGACGCTCCGGCGGGCGGACCTCTCCTTCGTCGTCGCCAACGACGCCAGCGTGATGGGCGACGACGAGACTCGGACGCTGTTCGTCCGAGAGAACAGCATTCGGGAGTACCGGGGGACGAAATCGGAGTTGGGGTGGCAGGTGGCCGAGGAGTTGGCCGACGAACTGTAAATTTCTGTAACATTCCTATACGTTGTTTTAACGACGCTGTGAGTTTCTCAGTCCGACCGTGTCTCCTCGGACCCTTCCTCGGGCCACTCGGCCTCCTGCCCGAAGAACGGCACGCCCATCTTCTGGGCCGACCGGGAGATGAGGTGCGCGCCGGTCGGCGCGGTGATGAACAGGAAGACGATGCCGACCAGGGAGGTCAGACCCGCCCCTTGCGGGCCGTAGTAGGCGAACCCCGCTAGGAGGATCGACGAGGCCCCCAGCGTGGCCGCCTTACTGCTGGCGTGCATCCGGTTGTACACGTCGGGGAACCGAATCAGGCCGACCGTACCGACCAGGAGGAAGAAGGCCCCGACGACGACGAGCGCCGCGACGACGAACTGCTGAATCACGTTCATTCGATGATGTCACCCTCGGTTACGTACTGACTGACTGCGATGGTGCTGATGAACCCGATGATGGCGAGGACGAGGCTCACCGTGACGAACAGGCCTTCGCCGGTCGCCAGCGCGAACAGCGCCGCGATGGCGACGACGTTCGTGGCGATGGTATCGAGCGCGACCACCCGGTCGGGGACCGTCGGCCCTTCGATGACGCGGTAGCCCGCGAGCAGGGTGAGCGCGGCGGTGAGGACGAGCGCGCCGTTCACGACCGTCCCGAGGAGCGCCGGGTCACTCGCCATCGGTCTCACCCCCCGCGGGTCCGTCCGAATCGTCGTCCTCGACGTTCGGACTTCCGGAGGACTCGTTGTGCTCGTCCTCCGACGGTCGAAGCGCGTCGGGTCTCTCTCCGCCGTCCGCGCGCCCGCTTCGCGACGGGGTGGGCACCTCCGGCACGGGGTCGCCGGGCTTGCGCTCCTCGTCGAAGATGACCAGCGCGTAGTCCTCCCACGTCCTGATGGGTTCGAGGACGGCCTGGTGGTTCCGACCGGTGATACCGTGAACGTACAGTATGTTGTTCTCGTCGTCGTAATCCATGGTGAGCGTTCCGGGGGTCAGCGTGATGGAGTTGGCAATCGTGGTGATGGCCGCGTCGGTCTCGACCCGGAGCGGGACGACCACCACGTCGGGTTCGATGGGCATGCTGGGCGCGAGGACGCGGTAGGCCACGTCCACGTTCGCGGTCGCCAGTTCCTTGAGGAACACCCCGACGTAGAGTCCCGCGTAGGGGAGCGCCCGGACGTTTCGCCCGAGTGCGGTTCGCTCGGTGTAGAACCGCCGGAAGGCGAACGCGATGGGCAGACCCAGAGCGAGTCCGATGAGGAACTCGCCGAGGATGGCGGCCGGGTCGAGCGCGACCCCGCGGACGAACAGCCAGAGAAGCGCCAGCAGGACGCCGACGACCGGCCACTTTCGAGGTCTCACGCGTGACCACCTCCGCCGGAACTCCCGGCTCCACCGAGGACGGTATCGACGTACTCCTGCCGGTTCAGTGCGGCCTCGGCACCCGCCTCCGCAGCGCGGAACACCACGTCGAAGCCGACGCCGAGGACCGCGATACCGACCGCGAGCGAGACCACGACCGCGACCAGCGTGAACCGGGTCTCACCGTGCTGGACGAGCAGGGTTGGTTCGCCCCAGAAGCCCCGGTTCCAGGCGCGAGAGAAGTACGCGATGGTCAGTATCGCGCCGAACAGCGCGACCGCCAGCGCGACGGTCGACCCCGCCCGGCCCGCCGCGTCGAAGACGAGCATCTTGCCGAAGAAGCCCGACAGCGGCGGGATGCCGATGAGCGCCAGCGCGCCGACGAAGAACCCGCCCGAGAGCCACGGCGCGGTCTCCGAGAGACCGCCGAGGTCCGGGAACTGCTCGCTGCCCACGGCGTCGTACACCGCGCCGCTGGCCATGAACAGCAGGCTCTTGGCGAAGCCGTGGTTCAGGGCGTAGACCAGCGCGGCCGCGATTCCGAGGACGCGAAGTTCCTCCGTCGTCGCAGTCGCCGCAATCGCCAGCGGCAGGACGATGAAGCCGACCTGTCCGATGGACGAGTACGCGAGCAGGCCGTCGATGTCGTCGCGGCCGACCGCACCCAGTCCGCCGACGACGATGCTCGCCCCGGCCATCACGAACAGAATCGGCCCGTAGAACGCCAACAGCGGGCTTCCGTCGGCCGGGACCGAGAAGCCCGGAAGCGAGAGACCCGGGAGCGCGGCCGCGCCGAACACGGTGAAGTACACCCGGATGATGGCGTAGATACCGACCTTCTTGACGACGCCCGCGAGCATCGCCGAGACCGGTGCCGGGGCCGCGCGGTAGGCCGCGGGCACCCAGAACTGGAACGGGACGAGTCCGGCCTTCAGCGCGAACACCGCGAACAGCAGGGCCGACAGACCGAGCACCGGCGCGATGGCGAAGTCGCCGTACGCGGCGGGGTCGGCCACGCGCCGCGAGAGGTCGGCCATGTTGAGCGTCCCGGTGGTCGAATAGAGGCCGCCGATGGCCAGCAGCATCACCGCGCTCCCGACCAGGTTCAGGACCACGTACTGGAGCGCGGCGCGGGTGTGTTCCGGACCGCTGTAGAACACTACGAGGACGTAACTCGACATCAACATCACCTCGAACCAGACGAAGAGGTTGAAGACGTCGCCCGTGAGGAACGACCCCGTGACTCCGACCAGCATGAAGTGGTAGAGGGGATGGTACGAGACGCGCTGGCCGAAGTTATCGACGTAGGCCGACGAGAACACCAGCGCGGCGAGCGCGATGACCGCCGAGAACGCGAGCATGAACGCCGACAGCGAGTCGGCGACCAGCGTGATGCCGAACGGGGCCTGCCAGCCCGAGAGCTGATAGCTGAACACCTCGCTCGCGCCGAGGGGGTCCACCTTCGAGACCAACCACGCGACGGCCACGAGGTAGCCGACGCCGCCGAGCAGGCTGAGCGTCACCTGCACCCGGTCGAACCGCCGAGTCAGCAAGGTGGCGATCGCCGTGACGAGCGCGACCAACAGCGGCGCGACGACGAACTGCTGACTCATGCGCGATCACCCAGTTCGAGCAGGTCGATGGTTCCGTGTTCCTCGTACACCCGGTACGTGAGGACGAGCGCGAACGCGGTCGTCCCGAAGCCGATGACGATGGCGGTCAGCACGAGCGCCTGCACGAGGGGGTCGGTGACTGCTCCGTGACCGCCGCCGTGACCGCCGTGGCCGAGGATGGGAACGCCGCCGGAGAGACCGCCCATCGTCACGAGGTAGACGTTCGCAGACTGGCTGATGATGGTGACGCCCCAGACGACTCGGACCACGTCCCGGCGCAGGAGCAGGAAGGTGCCGAGAGCGAAGAGCGTGCCGAGGACGGCGGCGAGGACGAACTGCGTCATTCGGTTCCCACCACCGCGAGAATCGTGAGGAGCGCCCCGACCACGACGAAGTAGACGCCGAGGTCGAAGGCGAGCGCGCTTGCGACGTGGAGTTCCCCGTAAATCGGCAGGTGGTGGAGAATCCAGAAGTCCTGATAGAGGAAGTTCAAACCGAACAGGATGGGCACCAGTCCCGCAACGACTGCTACCGCCAGACCCACCGCGAAGGCGAGTTGGTAGTTCTCCACGATGCCGTGCTGGAACGACTCCAGCAGGGGTTCGCGGTTCTGGTGGAGCAACTCCTCTTCGAGGTAGTCCAGCCCGTAGACGACGTAAATCAGGGCGAAGGCGGTCACGGTCAACACCCCGCCGATGAAGCCGCCGCCGGGGAGATTGTGACCCTGCAAGAGCAGGGCGAGGGCGGTCACGAGGATTATCGGTACCACTGTTCGAGTGACGGTTCGTGCGATGACTGTACTCATTGGGTCTCACCTCGTTCGCGCATTGCGACGAGCGTCAACACCGACAGGGCGGCCATGGCGACGACGGAAATCTCGCCCAGCGTGTCGAACGCCCGGAAGTCCACGAGGATGACGTTGACGACGTTGCCACCGCCACCCTGCGGAACCGCCTCCTCCAGGAAGTAATCGGCGATGCCCTGCTCGGGCGTGGCCGCGGTCGAGACCAGAACGGTCACGAACACGGTCGCGCCGACGACCAGCGACAGCGCACCGTCCCGCACCATCTTCGCCCGGCCCGCGTTCCCGTAGAACGCCGGGAGTTTGTCGAGGACCAACAGGAAGATGACCAGCAGGAGCGTCTCGACGACCAACTGCGTCAGCGCCAAGTCGGGCGCGTCCGCGAGGACGTAGAACACCGCGACCATGAAGCCCAGAATCGAGAGGGTCAGCACGCCCGAGATGTGCGAGGGCGCGATGGACACCGCGACCGCGCCGACGATTGCGACTAGCAGGACGAGTACGATGGGGAGCGTGACGGCGAAACTCGTGAACTCGGGAAGCGCGACGTTCGTGGCGGCGTAGCCCGCGAGCGCGAGCGCCGCGACCGAGGCCATCGCCCACGTCGCGTAGGTCCGGAGGAGTCCGTTCTGGACCCGGGCCGCGGCGGTGTCGCTCCAGTCGTTCAGGCCGAAGACCGTCGAGTCGTAGTACCAGTTCGCGCGGAGTAGGTTCACGTCGGTCAGTCGATTCACGCCGCGGTGAAGCCGACCGTAGAACGGGTAGACCGCCGCGCCGACGACGAGCGTCACCGCACTCATCGCCACGGCCGGAGTGAGGTGGTCGGGGAAGTAGTAGCTGAAACCACCGTGGAGGTCGGCGTCCGGCAGGAGCGTGCTGGCCCAGACCTCGGTGACGAAGTGGTCGAAGGGTGCGAAGTGAATCCCGAAGGTACCGAGGACGCCGCCGATGCTGATGAGGCCCGCGACGACGCCGAGCAGGAGCGGCGGTACGAGCATCGTCTTCGGCGGGGAGTGGACCTTGTGGAGGCCCGTGGGCTTCTCGCCGAAGAACAGCATCAGGAATCGGATGGAGTAGAGGAAGGTGAAGATACTCCCGAACACCGCGACTGCGGGGTAGAGCCACGCGAGGCCGCCCGCGTGCGCGGCGGCCTCCCACGCGGCCTCGAACAGGAGTTCCTTGGAGTAGAAACCGTTGAACGGCGGAACGCCCGCCATCCCGAGCGAGGCGACGGCCGCGATGGCCGCGGTGATGGGGAGGTCGTCTTTCAGGCCGCCCAGATTCGCTATCTTCCTTGTTCCAGCCTCGTGGGCGACGATTCCGGCCACGAGGAACAGCGCGGCCTTGAACGCCGCGTGGTTGATGATGTGGAAGGCCCCGGTCTCGCCGCCGAGTTCGGAGACGAAGCCGAACCCGGCCACGATGAGACCGAGGTGGCTGGCGGTCGAGTACGCGAGCAGTTCCTTGATGTCGGTCGCGCCGACCGCCAGAATCGCGGCGACGGTCATCGTCGTCAGGCCGAGGACGGCGAAGGCGAGTTGCCACTCGTCGCTGACCAGAATCGGTCGGAAGCGCCCGAGCAGGTAGACGCCCGCCTTCACCATCGTCGCGGAGTGGAGGAACGCCGAGACCGGCGTCGGGGCCTCCATCGCGTTGGGAAGCCAGATGTGGAGCGGGACCTGCGCGGACTTGGCGGCCGCGCCGACTCCGACGAGACCGAGGACCGGAAGGAACAGCCCTTCCGCGCGGAGTTGTTCCTGCACCAGTTCGGGGTTCTCCAGCATGTAGACGATGCTGAACTCGCCCGTGACCGCGTGGAGCAGGAGGAAGCCGATTAGCATGAACAGGCCGCCCGAGACGGTGATGAGCATCGACTTCCGTGCGGCGTACTGCGAGCTCTTCTGTCGCTGGTAGTGACCGATGAGGACGAACGACGAGAGGCTGGTCAGTTCCCAGAAGACGAACAATGCGACGAGGTCGGCGGCGAAGGCGACGCCGAGCATCGACCCCATAAACGCGAGCAACGCGGCGTAGTACTTCGGTTGGCCTGGTTCGCCGTGCATGTATCCGCCGGAGTACGTGAGGATGAGGACGCCGACGCCACTGGCGAGAAAGCCGACGAGTAGCGAGAGGCCATCGACGTAGAAACTCAGTGATACCCCGAGCGAGCGAATCCACGGGAACGAGACCGCGCCGTGCGCGCCGTGTTGGCTGGCCACGAGTCCGAAGCAGGCCAGCGCCACCGCGGCCGCGTAATAAGCGGTGCGCTCGCCCAGTGCGCGGTAGACGAGTGGCACCAGTCCTGCGGCCACGAACGGCAGAAACACGACGGCGAGTACCGCCGACGCTGCCGGGTCCGGTGTCGGTTGCACGTCCGAGAGTGACTTCGGACCGGACTTAACAGTTCTCAAATCGGGGTCGCGCTCGGACGGGAAGCGCACGGCGACCCGGGGTCTACGCGAATCGGGGCCGTCGGGTGCGCCCGCGTGCGAGACATACAAGCGTATTCGAGCGAGATGCGGTCGTGCGGCGTAGAGAATCCCACGCAGTAGCCGCGCAATTCCGTCAGTTTTTATTGTCGTGTCGAGTACCCCCAACATGGAGAAACTGAAGCAGTCCCTGCTCGACGCGCCAATTATCGAGAAAGACGGGTATCACTACTTCGTTCACCCCATCAGCGACGGGATTCCGATGCTGGAGCCGAGTCTGCTTCGGGAGATCGTCATCCAGATCATTCGGAAGGCCGAACTCGAGGACGTGGACAAAATCGTCACGCCCGCGGCGATGGGCATCCACATCTCGACCGCGGTGTCGCTGATGACCGACATTCCGCTGGTGGTCATCCGCAAGCGCGAGTACGGACTGGACGGGGAGGTCGCGCTCTCTCAGCAGACCGGCTACTCCGAGAACGAGATGTACGTAAACAACGTCCGCGACGGCGACCGCGTGCTCCTGCTCGACGACGTACTCAGCACGGGCGGGACGATGAAGGCCATCACGGAGGCGCTCGAACACATCGGCGCGGACGTGGCGGACGTACTCGCGGTCATCAAGAAGGAAGGGCCGAACGAACTCGACGACACCGACTACGACGTGAAGACGCTCATCAACGTGGACGTGGTGGACGGCGAAGTCGTCATCACCGACGAACACGGCGACGGGTAGGCCTCTTTCTAATCGGTGGCGATCTACGTTTTTCGTCGGCGTTTCGCGAGCGTGCGCCGGGGGCGCTCGCGCAGACTCGTCAACGACCGATTTGCGGCCCAGGGATGTGAATGCGTACCGTGTGCGTATGTGTATGATTCTCCGAGAACGCTCATATCATTCGACTGCGAAGGTGTAAATACAATGTACGTGGTTTCCCAATCACGGACGGGTCGAACCGCAGCGGACGTAAAGAACGGTCGCGTCGAGCGGCGAACGACGCAGTTCGCGTTCCTCTAATCGCCACCGAGACGACTCTTTTCGAGTACAGTTCGAGCGCGAACCGCAACAGTGGGGAGCGCCATGCGAATCAGTCGGACGATCGCGCCCGGACCTCCGACACTTCGTCGGAGAGCGTCGACGACATGGACGGCGAGCGCAACGCGGCGATACCCGCCCAGAGGACGCCGGTCAGGAACGACCCGGACGCCGAGAACGCCATCCCCATGCTGTAGAAACTCGCGCCGTAGACGACGCCGAGCGCGGCCGACGGGAGACTCGTCCCGAGCGGTACCCGTGCCGTGTGGTCTTTCAACGTCGGTGCGAGGAAGAGTATCGAGAAGACGCTTCCCGCGAGGAAGACCAAATCTTGCCACATCACGATACCACCATCGGTAGAGAGTACGCGTTCATCACTCCTTCGTAGGTGCGACACGGGCGTAACGCTGGCCCGTATACTTATTCGACCAGTCGGTGACGGGGGGTTCGATAACTAGCGATGAGATGCGGTGCCGTGAATCGTGGTCGCTCGTTTCTGGTCGTCGACCGGGCGATGTTCGTCCTGAATCGTGAGTTCGAGCAATATTTCAATTCCTCTAAGATATGAGATTGTGCTTTAAATATCAATTTTAGTTACTTATATATGGTTATAGTGAGGGCATAGTGCGGAAGCGCACCAGCAATTCTACCGCGAGCGAAGGAGCAGAGCGACTGAGCGAGCGGACCAAGGAACCCTCGACGGAGGACCGAAGCGGCTTCTCCGCTTCGGCTCCGACGGAGGGGGTGACGCCGTGTTTTTGATCAACCTTTTACCAGCGGAGGGCCGCCGTAGGCGGCCCGGAGCGCAGTAAAAGGTTGACGGGCGTGACGGGATTCGAACCCGCGGTCAGAAGGTTAGGAACCTCCTGCCCTATCCACTAGGCCACACGCCCCGAGCGAAAAAAGCGGATTATTCGGTGTTCGTTTCTGTCTCGGTGTCCGTCGCCGTGTCGGTGTTGACGTCGGTCGAGGCGTCGTTGACGCTTCGACTCTCGGTGTTCGTGTCGGGATTCTGCATCTCCTGAAGTTCCTCTTCGACTTCCTGACGCCCTTTCTTGAATTCGCCCATCGCCTCACCGGTCGAGCGGGCGAGCTTTGGAATCTTGTTCGCGCCGAACAGCAGGACGGCGATCAGGAGAATCACCATCATCTCCATCCCGCCCGGCACGGGTCCGAACAGTGGAATCATCTGTGCCATCTCTAACCGAAGATAGCCGATTCTGGACTATAGGCTTTTTGCTAGTTCTCCGAGCGCGAGACGAGACCGAACACGTCCGGTCGAGCGTACGATACTGTCGGCGACAGTGCCGTTTTCGGGCAATACGGGCGTCGTCCGCGACCGATTCGGGTCGCGACGGTCGGTTTCGCTGTCGGCGAGCGGGATTCGGAAATGTCTTTCCACCGGCTCCTGTAGTTGTACGCGTACATGGTAGAAGTCGGCGACGACGCACCTGATTTCACTGCACCGCTCGCAAACGGCGACGTAGAGGAGTTCACCCTCTCGGAGAACCTCGACGACGCGCCCGTCGTCCTCGCGTTCTTCCCCGGCGCGTTCACCGGAGTCTGCACGACGGAGATGGCGACGTTCGAGGAGGAACTCGACCAGTTCGAGGACGCCGACGCGACCGTCTACGGCGTCAGCGTTGACGCGCCGTTCTCGCTCAACGAGTTCCGCGACCAGGAGGACCTGAGCTTCGGCCTTATCAGCGACTCCAACAAGGAGATTATCGACGCCTACGACGCGGAGATGGACTTCGCGGACATGGGCTACTACGGAGTCGCCAAGCGCTCCGTCTTCGTCGTGGACAGCGACGGCGAAGTCACCTACGAGTGGGTCAGCGACGACCCCGGCGTCGAACCCGACTACGAGGAAGTCCGCGAAGCGGCCGAAGCAGCCGAGTAACGCTACTACGAACAACGACTGCGTGACGTTGCTGGCGGTCCTCGGACTGGTCAGCACCGTTTTTTGGTTCCGTCGTTCCGGGTCCGCTCTCGGTTGCTGTTACCGAAGACGGGCTTTCGGTTACTGACGGTTCGGTCTCGGTCGCTCTCACGGAAGGTTCGTTCCAGTCGCTACGTTTGGAGACGGGAAGCTAGCTACTGCTTGAACCGAGGAGGACAGCACCGCGACCGCCCGGCACTGCACCACCGCAACTGCTTGGTACTGCAACTGGACCGCAACCGCGCCCCGTGCCTCCCCGCCTGCTCGCGCCTGTCGGCGCTCGCAGGCGCGTCCCGTGGTCGGTGACGATTCGCGAAATCTCGTGGTCGGCGACGGTCCGCTCCGCGCCGAACCCGGCGACTGCGCCGACTATCGCTCGCGGACATCCGAAACGTCCTCGCGCGAGGCCGCCAGGACCTCGTCGGGGTTCAGGTCCACCTCCCGCCACGCCGGAAGTCGCCGGTCCTCTCCCGGCGGAGCGATAGCCTCGGCGTAGATGCCCACCTGCTCGCGCTCCTCGCTCCGGTCGTAGCCGAGACCGTTGAACCCGGCGTCGGCGGCGTACTGCTCCACGAACTCCTCGGCGACTCCGCGGTAGCGGTCGGGCAGGGTGTCGTAGTCGGGAACCACGCCGTGGGCTTCGACCGCCCGGAGGAGCGCCCGCCCGACGTGGCGACTCATGTCCGAGAGGCCCGTCGGCCCCGAGACCGCCCGGTGGTCGTGTTCGTGGCGACCGAGGTCCACCTGCGCGGTGCCCTCGAACCCGGCGTAGCCGAACGCCTCGCCGAGGGTGCCGACCTCCAGTCCCCAGTGGCGCTCGACCCGGAGCGTGCGGACGAACTCGGCGCTGGCCGCGAACTCCCCGGCCAGCGCGTACCGGAACGAGGCGAGGTAGTCGAGAACCGCCGCGCCGGGGGTCGCGTCCGCCAGCGCCCGAACCAGCGGCGCGTAGAAGAGTCGACAGAGCCGCCCGTAGAGCCTTCCGTTCTCGACCCGGGCGTAGTAGCCCTTCGAGAACTCGTAGCCCAGACTCAGCGGGTAGAGCAGGCGCGCCACGTCGCCCGCCTCGTACGTTTCGGCGTCGGCGTCGTGGACCACCACGCACTCGCTCCGCGCGGCGGCGACTCCGAGCGCCAGCCACACGTCCCGGCCCTTCCCGGCCTCCCTCGACCCGGTCCCGCCGTCGAGTCCGTAGCGGTCGAGCAGGTCGGTGACGGCCGGCCCGTTGCACCACACCACCGACAGCGGCAGGTCGAACCCCGCGAGCCAATCCAGAAACGGCGCGACCTTCTCGGCGGGCGCGCGCAGGGCGACGACCACCTCGCCGGGCACGACCGACTCCAACTCCGAGAGGACGCGCTCGGCGGCCAGTCCGGCGTACTCGCGCTCGGTCATCGGGACGACCACCGCCGCGCGGTCGGTGGGAGCGTCGGGGACGGTGCCCGTCAGGTCGTGTAGCGTGGCGATTCGCTCCTGTCCGTACTCCATCGCGTGGGGATTGGGATGGAGGGGTTGAAAAGCCGTGTGACACGGGGCCCGCAGTCGACGGGGGTCAGTCCCCCCGAATCACGGTCGGGTCCTGCCCACCGGTCGGAAGCCTGTCGGCCGACCAGAGGACGACCAGCACCAGCAAGATCGCCACCAGTCCACCGCCGAACGTCCGAAACACCGTGTCGTAGCCGAACCCCGCGTCGACCAGCGAACCCACGGCCACGCTCCCGGTGGCTTGGACTATCATCATCGACCCGCTGTACAGCGAGTAGGCGCTCGCGCGGTTCTGGTCCGGAAGCGAGTCGAGCAGGTAGGTGTCGAGCGCGGGGAAGAGGCTGTGGACGACGTAGCCGAGGACGGCGGTGACGACCGCGATGGCGACCAGACCCTGCGCCGCGGTCAGTGCGAACAGACAGGCGACGAACCCGCCGAGAATCGTCAGCATCAGCGGAACGTGGGGCACGCGGTCGGCGAGACGGCCCGTAATCCAGAAGGCTGGAACTCCCGCCGCGAACACTACAGTCAGGAGCGTGTTGGCAGTTCCGGGGTCTACGGCCTTCGTCGCGGTGACGTACTTCACGTAGAAGTTGAATAGGCCGTTCCAGACGAACCCGGTCGCGCCGAGGATGGCGATGCCGCTGAGGATGATAGGCCACTGCTTGCGTGCGGCCGAGAGCAGGTCGCGGTCCTCGGTCCCGGCGTTGGGCATCTCCGTCTTGCGGGCGGTCCAGTAGAAGACCGCGGTCGCTCCGGCCGCCACGACCGCGATGATGGTGAAGACCTCGCGCCACGTGGCAGCGACCAGGACCGCGCCGACGAACAAGGGGGCGACGACCGCGGCGACCTGACTCGCGGTGCCGTGAATCCCGAGCGTGCGGCCGACTCGCTCGGGATAGAGTTCCGTGATGAGGGGGTTCGCGGCGATGAAGTACGCGCCGCTGGCGACGCCCATGAGGAACGCGCCCAGTCCGAGCATCACCGGCGAGTCGGCGACCGTCATGAACCCGGACGCACCGGTCAAGACTGCGCCGGTACCGAGGACGACCCGGTGGCGGTCCACGCGAGTCAGCAGGTAGCCCGTCGGAATGCGAGGCGTCGCGCTACCCAACCACGCCAGCGTGGCTATCAACCCCGCCGTCGATTCGGTCAGCGCGAACGCGGCCGACAGCGGTTCGAGCAGTGGTGCGAACACCACGCGGGCGAGGTTGACCAGAAAGACGACCGAACACATCGAAGCGAAGACCCGACCACGAGACACGAACGTAACTACTTGGAGGGTGTAGTCAAACCTTCCGAATCCGGAACAGTGGCCCCCAAGTTTTTCGGTCGTTCCGTCGTATTCATGAGGGTATGAAATCAATTCGACGAGGACTCTGGGACGGGGAGGTCGGGAAGGACGCCCACGGCAGGTTCTCGTGTCGTATCTGCCGCCAGTCGCTGACGGCCAGCGGCTCGGACGACGGGACGGTTCAGGCGTGTCCGGACTGCGGTCGGGCGTGGACGACGAGGGAGTCCGCGCGGTGGCGAACGGCCGGTCGGTAGTGATACCACGGAACGTCCCAGCGTACCGACCAGTCCGCGTAGACGGACGTCCCGGCGACGAGAATCCGGTGAAGAAACCGACCTCTCAGTCGAGTTAGCAGTACTATTCGAACACCTGATCGAAGGCGTCCGCGCCGAGCGGATCGAATCGGCCCGCTTCGATGTTTTCCTCGACGTGTTCGGAGTCGCTCATCCCGACCAGCGAACTGGTCACGCCGGGCGCGCTCCGGGCGAAGTTGATGGCGCGCTGGACCGTGGTGTCGCCCTCCAGACGGTCGCTGACCTCGTCGGGGATCTCGGCGGCCAAGTCACCCTGCGCGATGCTGGCGCTGGTGAAGACGTTCAGGCCCGCCTCGTGAGCGAACCAGAGCGCGCTCTGCGGTCCCTCCGGCCCCTCCTGGGATTCGACCGTGAAGGCGTCGGCCATGAGGACGTTGAAGGGCAACTGAATCGCCCGGAGGTGGGTCGCGGTGTTCTCGGCGGCCTTGGCGGCCTTCCGGGCGCGAGAGATGATTTCCGACAGCGAGAGGTACTGGTCGTCGCTCTGGGGCACGCGGAAGGCGTTCCACGTCGCCACGCCGTACTTCGAGACGTCGCCCTCGGCGGCGCGCTCTTCGAGGCGGGTGAACGTCGCTTCCAACTGGTCGTACACTTCCTCGCGTGACCGAGCGTGGAGTTGCGTCTCGGGGTTGTGGACGTAGTAGAGGTCGATTTCCTCGACACCGAGGTTGTCGAGCGACCAGTCGAGTTGGGCGTCGATGAACTCGGGCGCGATGCAGTGGCTTCCCCGCGCGAGGTCCTCGCGGTCCACGAGACCCGAGTCCACGAACTCCCGTTTGACGTACTCGCCGGGGTTCTCCGGACGTTCGCCGTCGAAGGGGAGAAAACCGCCTTTGGTGGAGACGAACACCGCGTCCCGGGACACGTCGGCGTCCTCGATGGCCTGCCCGACCGCGCGCTCGCTCCGCTGGCACCGATAGTTGATGGCGGTGTCCACGACGTTGACCCCGCCCTCCAGGGCCGTGGCGATGGCGTCACGGTACCTCGAATCCACCTCGTCGGTCGGGTCCCCGAGGTACGTCCCGACGCCGAGCGACGAGATGGCCCGGCCGTCGAACAGTCTGAAGTAGGTCCGGCCGAAGTCGTCGCCGTGTTCGAGTTTGTACTCGTAGGTTCCGTCGTCGGTTGCCATGTCCGGACGTAGCGGTTCTATCGGGATAAGACCGAAGATTCCGACCCGAACGAGGAGGTCCGGTCGACGGTCACACGTCGCCGTTCAGGGCGTCGAAGACGTCCTCGCCGAGTTCGGCCTGCGACCACATCGCGGCCTCAGCGCCGCTGGCGTAGGCCGCGCCTTCGACAGGAACCTGCCCGCCGCCCATGCGAGCGTGGCCGCCCGCGCTCGCGCCGGGTATCTCGTCGGCGACGGTTTCGAGCGCCTTGCCCATGTGGACCCGGTCGTCGCGCGACCGACCCGAGAGGTGGACCGTATCGTCGCGGCGGCCGTAGACGACCACCGCAGTTACGCCCTCCAGTCGGAGGAGTTCGTCGGCGGCCTGCGGGACGGCGTCGACGTTGTTGATGCGACCCACGTCGCTGACCGCGAACGACCCGCGCACGTCCCGGCCCGAAATGGCGCGGGACTTGACTTCCAGCACCTCGGCGCTGACCTGCGGGTTGGCGATGCGGTCGAGCAGGTCCTCGTCGACGCCCTCGTAGAGGTAGGCCGCCGCGGAGAACTCGGCTTCGGTACACCCGCTGGTGAGGTGTTTGGTGTCGCACTGGATACCGTAGAGCAGGCCGGTCGAGACGTCCGCCGGAACCACGAACCCGTCGGCGTCCCTCTCGTCGTCCGGACCGACCGGCGTACCGCCCACGTCTTCCAGATACTCGGCGACGATTGTGGCGCAGGCCCCGTAGTCGGTTCGCTGGTCGGTGAATCGCTCACCGGTGCCGTTGCCGGGGTGGTGGTCCACGACCGCGTAGGGTTCGAGTCGCTCGGCCCCCTCGAAACCCCGCGGCGTGTTGTGGTCGACCAGAATCACGTCCTCGGACGCGAGTTCGCTCACGTGGTCGATCTGGTCGAGTTCGAGGTCGAGGACCGTCCGGAACGCGCGGTTCTCCTGGTGTCGAATCTGGCCCGCGAACTGGATCGACGCCTCGGTGTCGACCTCGCTGGCGAGGTGGGCGATACCGATGGCGCACGCCATCGCGTCTGGGTCGGGGTTCGGGTGCATCAGGACCGCGACTTCGTCGCTCTTGGACAGCGCGCGCTTGAGTCGCGCACCCATCGGCCGCCGAATCCACCGGACGATTAGCCACAGCGACGCCAACAGCGCAATCGCCCCGAGGACGGCGGCCCCTGCGAGTTCGGGAGAACTCAGGCCGTAGGTTTCGGCGGCCCGAACCACCTCCCGAAGTCGCATCTCCGGAATGCCCGGCAGTTGCATGTCAATCCCTGACTACCCGGACCGACAAGAAATTTTCCCGATACGTAGAAATTTGAGATTTCACTTGGACTGGTTTCGATATGCCTCGATTTCGCTCCGGTATCCGTCTCGATAGGTCGGGTAGCTGAACTCGTAGCCGAGTTCGCGTAACGTCTCGTTCGAGCATCGCTTGGTTGTCAGGAGTCGGCGTCGCGCGCGCTCGGAGAGGTCGTCGTCTTCGAGTCGTTCCTCCGTGGTCTGCTTGGACGGGCGCTGCTCGCCGCACTCGTCGGCGAGCCAGTCGGCGAACGTCCACTTCGAGACGGGTTCGTCGTCCACCACCAGCACGACGTCGCCTCGTGCGAGGTCTTCGTCCAGTAGGAACCGCACCGCGCCCGCGGCGTCGTCGCGGTGAATCATGTTCAGGTAGCCCTCGGTGACTGGCCCCTCCAGATACCGCTCCAGTCGGGTCCTGCCGGGACCGTAGATTCCCGCGAGTCGCGCGACGGTCCCGTCGATACCGCGGTCGGCCGACGTTTCGAGCGCCACGCGCTCGGCCTCGACCAGCACCTCGGTCTTCTCGGTCGTGGGTTCGAGCGGCGTCTCCTCGTCCACCCAGTCGCCGCCGTGGTCGCCGTAGACGCCCGTACTGGAGGTGTAGACCAGTCGCTCCGGCGGGTTCTCGCGCCCACCGAACTGCTCGATGGCGGTCTCCAGTCCCTCGACGTACACCTCGCGGGCGGCCGCGGCGTCCCTACCGCCGGAACTCGCCGCGAAGACGAGGGCGTCCACGTCCGGCACCGCGTCGAGCGAGTCGGCGTCGGTCACGTCGGCCCGTACCGCCTCGAATCCCGCGTCCTCGATGGCGGCGACGCCCTCCTCTGAGCGCCTGACGCCGATTGGTCGGTGGCCGCGCTCGACCAACTGGCGGCCGAGTTCGAGTCCGACGTAGCCGCAACCGAGTATCGCCACGTTCATGCGCTCGGGTTGGTGCGAGAGCGGGATAACTCCCGCGACGATGGGACCTAGAGACAGGTATTTATTTCCTAAGCATACTATCTTCTGTCTTTACCATAGGAAAAAATACTACGTCAGTTGGCGCGCGCTGGCGCGACCTGCGGTTTGGGTCGCGCCGACCGTTCGAGGTCTTCAGAAGCGAAGTGACTGAAGGCTCGTCGGAGTGTACCTCTGACGGTGGACGAGTGAGCGGAGCGAACGAGGAGGGTGGGGAGGCGCGAGGCCCGCAGTCGCCGTGCGAGGTTGTTGCGGTACGATTGGCGTCGGCAGTAGCTAGCTCCGACAGTTCCACCCGGCCATTCGTCGCGGTAGTTCCTCGTCATCAGCACCTGCTAGCTTCCGACTTACGATGACAGACCGAGAGCTTCAAGTCGAAAAATTGCTGTCCAAACCAAAACGCGGGTACAAACGACTCCGATTTCACCGCTGACGACTGGAGATGAAGTGATGCAGTAACGCGTATTCGGTGAGCGTCATCGGCGCGCGGCCCTCGACCTTCTGGTGGACCTGCTTCCCATCCATGTCGGCGTCGATTTCGGCCCCGATGGTGTCCACATCGAGGACCGCAGTCGTCATCCCCATCAGGAGGTTGTCCCGGACCTCCGCGACGATGGCGTCCTGCGCCGGAGCCTCGTCGGCCAGCGCCGCGATGGCGGCCGCATCCTCCAGCGTGAGTTCGTCGGCCACGCCGGCGTCCTCCTCGGCCAGCACCGCAATCGTCTCGCGGTCCACGCCGGTCTCGTCGGCGACCGAATCGACCCCGTGGGTTTCGACTACCGCGGCGAGTTCGGCCACGTAGTCGGCCCGAAGTTCCGCTGGTGAGGTCGAATCGGGGTCCTCGATGTCGTCGTAGAGCATACCCGAACCGACGCCCCGGCGATTGAAAGGGGTTTCACTTCGATACGGGGGTTCGACTCCGGGGTCGAAGGGACCACCAGCGAGTTCGCTACTCACCGAGGTACAAACAGTCGAGTGGGAGCTAGCTATTCCGCGCACAGAACGAGGGAGACTAGAGAGTCGAGCAGACGCTAGCTACTGCCTGCGCCAGACGAGGTTCGATTTTCGGGCTCTGAACCCCGAACGCGGCGGGAAGCTAGCTACTGCTTGAGCCAATCGTACCGCACAGCCCGCACAGCACCGCGACAGCCACACGCCTCCCCACCCGATTGCGCTTCTCGGCCACTGGCCTGCGATGCTCATCCCTCGCGCGGTTGGGCGCGACCTCGAACCGCGAGGTCGCGCCAGCACGCGCCGAGATGGATGGCTCGCCGATTGCGTCGGTCAATTTTCCAGCAGGTTCGCTGGCGTCCGTCGCCGGAAGTACTTCCGTCACCCCCACGACCATCCCGGCGATGTCTCGTCGCGGTTCCCGTCCTTATCCCCGACGCCGGGCGGACCGGGCGGGACGACAACGACGACGGTCGTCTCCGTCTCGAACGAGACCGGCGTGGTGTGGCCCACCACCTCCTGCTCGCCGTCGCCGTCCCAGTCCAGTCGGACCGTCGCCTCCTCGCGGGCGTAGACGACCGACTCGCCGGGCGGCCCCTGCGGCGCACTGACCGCGAAGCGGGCGTACTCCCCTCGAACCGAGACCGTCCAGACGTTGACCGTCGCGTACCAGTAGCCCGGCACGGGCGCGACCGGCAGTCCGGCCGGAACCGCGCCCAGTACCCCGCCGAACCACCGCTCGCTGGCGACCTCGGTCGCGTTGCCGAGACCCGCCGCGACCGCGTCTTTCAGCGCGGACTTCGCCACGTTCCGGGCCACGGTCGCCGTTCCGTTCACCTCCGACCGAGGCGGCCCCGCTACGCCCTGCCGGACCGATTCGACCGCCAACTCGGTCCGAACCCGCACCCAGTCGCGCCGGTCGGGTCGCCGAAGAGTCGACCGACGACGAACTGCGGCCGCCGCGATGGCCTCCGCGGCAGAGCCGTTCGCCACCGCCAACGCTCGCCCGGCGGTCGTGTTCCACCGCGCCAGCCCCGACGCGACGGCCGCCCGTCGCTCCGCCTCGGTCGTGTCGAAGCGCGGCATCGCCAACTCCGCGACCAGACCGTCTCGCACCTCCCGCATCGACCGCGCGAGCGAGGCCTGGAGGGCGTCCCGACGACGCGCGAGACTCCGGTTTTCCTCCTCGGCGAGCGTCCGGTTCGCGGCCCGGAGCGCCAGCGCCGCGGTCCGGAGGTCGGCGTGTCCGGACTCGCTCTCCCCGACGAGCTCCGAGGCCACCGTCTCCGCGGCGTCGCCGTAGGGCACCGCGAAGACGTTCCGGTTCCGGGCCGAGAGCGGATGGGTTTGCTCACCCTCGGGTATCGCGGCCACCTGCTCGTGGTCGAGCGCCGCCAGCGTGAGATACGGCGGCGCACCCGCCACGCTCAGGTCGACCGCGCGTCCGGGGCCGTCGGCGGGCATCGGCCGCGGCGGTGTGGTCCGTGGCGTCGTCCGAGCGCGCAGAATCCGGCGCACCCGTTCGAGGGAACTCCCGGCGTCGTCGAGCGCCTGCTCGACGCCGGTCCGGGTCGCCGTCTCCCGGTCGGCACGCGAACCCAGTCGCGCCACCACGCGGTCCACGTACGCGGCCCGCGCCGCGACGCGCGCCCGGTCGGCCGCGCCGTCGTACCGACCGGGCGCCCCGACGAGTTCGGCGCGCCGACTCCGAATCGCCCGGGCCAACTCTGCGGCGGGCGGGTCGCCATCGACGGCCCGCGTTCGGGAGACTTCCACCGAGAGGTTCCGGACGCGCTCGCGGAGCGCCGCGAGGTCCCGGTAGACCCACGGCCGGAGGTCCGACGGACGCCGACCCGCGACCTGTTCGGTCCGGGTGTCGACCGTGCCAGCGACCGCCCGCCGGGCCAGCGCGTCGAATCCGCCGCGGTCCGTTACCAGTCGCTCGGTCGCCGCTCCGGCGAGGTCTCGCAGATTCGGACCGCCGAGTGCCCCGCCGCGCTCGTGGACTTCCGCGACTGGCCGTGCTGGTGCGAACCTGTTCTCGGTGCTACCGGCCGACCCGGCGCTGTGGTCGCCAGCGACACCGACGCGCACGTCGAACGTCTCGGTCCACTGCTGGACGGTCTGGCGAGTCTCGTCGCCGCCATTCACATCGCGGCGATTCCCATCGTCGCGGGTCCACTCGGAGACGAGCGAATGCGTCCGGACGACCCGGCGAGACTCGTGGCGAAGCAGATGCGACCCCTGTGGCGTCCCCGGAGGCGACCCCGTCGTGGCTTCGACCGCCGTCGTCGTCCGGACCTCGCTCGACTGCAAGGTCCAGTTCGCGCCGGGCGAATCGGGCGACGGACGTGGCTCGCTCTCGGATTGCACCTTCCGTACGGCGGCCACGAGGCGCACGTCGGCGGTGTAGGCCGACCGAAGGATTCCGTCGAGACCCGGTCCGTTTTCGCTGGCGACGACATCGGAGAAGGCCCGGTCCGCAGTCCGATTGACGCCGACGCGAAGCGTGGATCGCGAGGCGTCGGTGTCGCTCGTCACGCCGCCGGGCATGGGGTTCTCGCGCTGGTAGCGTCGGGCGACCGCCAGCAGTTGCTCGGTCCGTCTCGTCCCGCGATGCTCGTTGGCGGCCACGAGCATGTCCGTCGCGCCGACTCTGGCGGTCGCCCAGCCGAGCGCGCGCCGACCGCGCGGGTCGCTTCGCCCGAAGGCGACGCGTTGCTCCCGCAGAATTGCACCGTTCGCGGCGAGTTCGACGTGGCGGTTCGCCACCACGTTCTGAATCGGCGCTCGACCGTACTGGGCGTACCCCCGCGCCCACGCCACGGCGTACAGGCGGCCCGTGAGTCGACGACCCAGACCCGATGCGAGCGGTCCGCGATTCAACCGCGACTCGAATCGCTGGACTCGCTCGTGAAGCGCCAGTGCGGGCGTCGCCACGACCAGTTCGGGCGAGAACTGCTCGCGCTCGACGACGCGTCCACCGCGTGTCGCGGTGACGGTGACGTTCTCGATTCGGACGCGGAGACCCGCGTTCTCGGCGCGGTCGGCCCCGCCCGCCGGTTCGATTTCGACTCGGCGCTTGGCGGCCCGGAGGTCCGAGGCGTTCCGAATCGGCGGGAGCGAGACCGAGGCGCGGACGCCGTCGGTCCGGGTGACTCGGGTCCTGGCGTCCACCGAATCGAGGGCGTCACGGGCCGCGAGGTAGACCCGGATTCGGAGGGCGTCTCGGAAGGGCGTCGACTCGTTCAGAACCCGGCCCGCGGTGGTGTTCGCGGTGTCGGTGACTGGTGCGCGCGCCGCCTGCCGTCCGGCGCGAGCGACTGCTCCGCGGAGGGCGGTGTTCGTGGCGGCGGTGGCCCGGTCCACGGCGAGGCCGACCGACTCGTCGGTCGTGGGCGTCGGACCGCCCGCGAGAGTCGCGCTGAGTCCCGCGCTTCCGACCAGCAGGAGGACGCCGACGAGCGCGAAGGGGACCCGCGCCCGGCGGTCTTCCGCGAGGTTCACTTCGACCACGTCCTGACGGTCAGTTCGACTCCCCGGACCTCGAAGGTCGCCGCGTGAACGTCGGCGGCCGGAGGCGGGGTGTCGCCCGCGACGACTCGACCGCGCGTAGTCGAGTTCGCTGTCGAGGAACTGCGGCGGGCGACGACCTGCACCCCGACCGCAGGGTTTCGGACCGCGGCGTGTTGGGTTGCGGCCTGTCGGACTGCTCGACGCCGAACAGCACGGCCGACTCTCGTCGTGGCGGCCTGTACGAAACCCGTGCGAGCAGTCCGCCGAGCGTCTGCGACTGCCGCGCTGGCGAGCAGACCCGCGAGGGTATCGTGGGCGGTCCGGGTACGATTCCCGGCGTCGTAGGTCACGCGGGCGGTACTCGCCGCCAGTTGTTCCGCGATCTCGTCGGCGGTGTCCGGACCGAGAGTCGCGCCCGACTCGCTGGCGAGAGGGGTTCCCGCGGACGGCGTGCCCGCGAGCGTCAGTGCGCTCGCGGAGACGAGCAGGAGACAGAGCGAGACGTCGAGGACGGTGCTGATGGCCCTCACGACCACACCTCCGCGCGGAGTCGACCGGGGCGTATCCGGCCCGGCCCGACTCGGACGCTCACCGCGAGGTCGGCGGCGTCGGCGCTCGGCGGCGGGGTCGGTCCGGCGTGCCACGTTCGCCCGGCCGACCGGAGCGTGAGATTCAGGTCGTAGCCGTCGGGTCCGGCGTGTAGACCCGCGGGGAGTGCTTCGGGGTCCGCGACGCCCGTATCTCCGACTGCGCGCTCGGCGCGCTCGACGGTGGGACCCGCGAGATTCCGGTCGGGCGTCGGGAGCGTGGCGTCGAGGACTCCGGTGTAGGTCGTCAGTGCGACTCCCACCGCGAAGACGGCGACGAGCGCGGCCAGCGGTTCGACCTGCGCTCGGTCTCGTAGTGGGAGTCTACCCGACCAGCGTGACATCGACGCCCTCCCACGTGACTCGCCGGGCGGTCAGTTCGTCGTGCGAGCGCCACGCTGGCGTCCGGTCGCGCGCGTCGGCCGCGACCTGCCGGAAGTCGGTCGGAGTTCCGAAGACGCTCTCGGGCGGCGCGCCCCGCAACACGTCCCAGAGCGCGGTGTCCCGGCGGACCGGAGTTACGGGACCGTAGGCGAACGTCGCGTGCCCGGTCACGCCGCCGTCTCGGAGCCAGATTCGATACGGGCCGACTCTCACGGCGTCGGCCGACAGCGGGTGGACGCCGGTCGTCGGGTGGGCGCTCGCCGCGACGGAATCGACGGTCTCGGCCGCGCTCGCGGCGTCCGGCGGGGGTGAGCGCGGGAGCGTCGCGGCGAGACCGACCGCGGCGGTACTCGCCACTGCGAGGCCGACCCAGAGATACCACGTCTCGACTGGTGCGTCGAACATGGCCCGGGTTCGTCCCGTCCTCGGATTTAAACCTTCGTGGGGAAAGTCGTCGTCTCGTATCTCCCTCGGCGCGCTGGTCGTGACCGCTCCAGTCCGGCGTGTGCTGGCGCGCGCAGTTCGGCGCGCGCCAACCGCGCGAGGGACGAGTAGCGCAGCGAAGCGAGCAACGCAGGCGGTTGGGGTGGTGTGAGGCTGTCGCGGTGCGGTGCTGTTGCGGTGTGGTCGCGCTGCGGTGCAGGGCGGTGCGGTCTTCCGAGACTCAAGGAGTAGGTAGCTACTCGTGTCCTCTCCTGTTGCTCGAACTGAGGGCTTCGTGTCCAGATTGTT
Source organism: Halorussus salinisoli (assembly GCA_005239435.1). Lineage (GTDB taxonomy): Archaea > Halobacteriota > Halobacteria > Halobacteriales > Haladaptataceae > Halorussus > Halorussus salinisoli. Next base: position 170,149 of record ML241305.1, read on the forward strand.
CTTCGATCCCAGAGCTTCGGGCCAACCTCGAGAAGCCGTAAACCGGACGCACAAACCGAATACACGAACCGGAGCCACTTCGTCGATCCATCCGAAAACAAAAGTCGAAATCGCCGATCGCTCAGACCAGACTCTGACCGTCGAACTCGGCCGCGTCGTACTCCATCTCCATCAGGTCCAGAATCGTGGGTGTGATGTCGAAGAGGTCCACGTCGCGGACGGTCGCCTCGGGGTCGTCCACAAACAGCGAGGCGTTGTCGAAGCTGTGCATCCCGTTGCGGGGACCGTGGCCGAACACGTCGTCGTGGCCCTTGAACCCGGCCTTGAGGTCGAAGCCGTAGTTCGGGATGGCGACGAGGTCGGGCGCGATGTCGTCGTGGTCGCCGTGGAAGGCCTCCTCCTTCTCGACCACGCGGTCACAGACCTTCCGGCCGTCCGGCCCTTCGAGGTTTTCGAGGGCTTCCTTGAGTTGGTCGCGCTTGGCCTCGTACTCGCTCTCGGGGACGCTCCCGCGCGGTTCGCGGCCTTCGAGGTTGATGTAGAACCGGCCGGGGATGAGCGAGTAGGCTTCGGTGTCCTCGCTGATGTCGCCGAGTTCGTCGTGGTCGTCGTCCTCGTAGGAGAGCCAGCCCTCGTCGGCGAGCCACTGGTTGAAGTGGACCTCGTAGTCGAGGCTGGTGAACCCGTGGTCCGAGGCGACCATCATCGTCACGTCGTCCGGGAGGTTCTTGCGGATTTCGCCGAGGTAGCGGTCGACCTTCCGGTAGAAGTCGAGGAACTCCTCCTTGTACTCCATGTCCTCCTCGTAGTGCTTGTAGAGGAAGTGGTTCACGCGGTCGGTCGTCATGAAGACGCCGAAGAAGAGGTCCCAGTCGTCCTCCTGGAGGTAGTGCTTGAACGCCTCGTAGCGGGCGTCGAGGGTCTCGTGGGCGTTCTCGATGAACTCCGACTTGTCCTCGTCGTGGCCCAACTTGGCGTTGGCGTCGATGCGGTAGTCGGTCGACTGGAGGTACTCGCGCATCTCGTCGGGATAAGCGGCCTTGTCGACGCCGGGAGAGAGGAATCCCGAGACCATCCGCTGGACGTTGCGCTGCGGCGGGAACGTGACGGGGACGTTCATCACGGTGGCGTCCCGGCCCGCGTCCTGCACGCGGTCCCAGAGTCGGGTCGCCTGCACGTCGCGGCCCATCGGGACGTAGGTGTCGTAGGAGCCGACTTCGCGGTCTTGGAAGCCGTAGACGCCGGTCTGGCCCGGGTTCACGCCGGTCGTCAGGGCGGGCCAGCAGGCCGACGACTCGGGCGGGACGATGCTGTCTATCGCGCCCGACGACCCCTCGTCGGCGAGCGCGCCGAGATGTTCGAACTCGTCGAAGTTGTCCTCGAGAAAACTATACGGTACGCCGTCGATTCCGAAGAAGGCAACACGCGGCTTGTCGTCACCACGGAGCCTATCGAAGAGACCCATGTACCACGATACGAGAACGGCCTACAAGAAATTTCTTTTCGTAGGGGCCGCCTTCGACGTGAACGATAATGAAGGATTCGGAGGTCGGGATACGTCGTCGGTGGTCGGGGCACTGGCAGGTGTTTCGGCCGGTGGAACAGTCCACAGGCTTCGACCGGTGGAACGTCCGGCAGGATTCGGCCGCTGACACGAGTCGTCGGCTTCGGGGATAGCCTCATCGTCATCCCCGTCGGTTCTTCGCCTGCCATTCCATCCGAAACTTTCGCACCGAGGAACGGAAACAGTATACTAAAGAAATAAAAATAATGCTTAAACATTCCTATATATTCCTCAATCGACTACGAACTCTCGAACGCCTCGAACAACGCCTTCCGGGTGCTGGCGTCGATGAGCATGTCGAGCGTCTCCTCGTGGTCGCCGTCGACCTGCGCGAACAGGCCGAGGGGGACGCGCGCGGTCGCGGCGTCGGTGTTCCCTCCGGTCGTCTCGCTGGTGCCGAAGGCGGAGTCGAGGATGTCGAAGGCGTTGGTTCGCACGTCCTCGGCCCGGCAGGAGACCACGATGGTCTCCTCGTGGATGCCGAACACCGCGGCGGTCGAGACGCCCTCCAGTCGGAGCATGGTGTCGGCGGCCTCCTCCAGCGACGACACCGAGGGGACCGCCCCGACGTTCGTCACGGCGAAACTCGCGCGGCGCTCGCGGTTGGCGATGGCGTCGCTGATGACGTCGAAGGTGTCGCCGCTCATGCCCGGCGACCGGAGGTCCTCGATGCGCCCGAGGTCGGCGTAAGTGTGGAGGAATCCGGCGGCCTCGTAGTCGTGGGTCCCGTTCGCCCGGCGGAACTCGTAGGTTCCGGCCCGAATCCCGTGGAGGAGCGCGGTTGCGACCCGCTGGTCGGGGACCACGCCCTCCGCTTCGAGCAGGCGCGTGACCGTGGTCGAAGTCGCGCCGTCGTCGGTCGGCGTCACCGTGAGGATGTTCTCCTCGGCGGTCGGTCGGTGGCGCACGACCGCGACCACGGGCGGATTGTTCGAGAGTTTGGGGACGCCGCCGCCGCCACCGACCGCGACTGCGGCGTCGGAGTCGGTCAGTTTCTCGGCCCCGTCGCCGATGACCTCGAGTTCGAGGTCGAAGATGTTGCAGAACGTCTTGCTGTCCTCGCCCGTGACCGGGCCCTCTGCGAACAGTTGGGCCGTGACGCCCCACTCCGTGCAGAGCGCCTGGAGACCGATCGCCGCGGCCAGCGCGTCGATACTCGGCCCTTCCGGAATCACCAGCGCGACGCGATTCTGTCCCGCAACCGTGGTCCGAAGTGCGTCTACCGGTTCCTCTCTATCGTCTCGCCGCCAACCGTTGACCGACTGGGCGGCGTAGAAGACCAATCCACCCGAGAGCAAGAGCGTCGCTGCTACGACGACCATCTCAGCACTGCTGAACGCGGACCCGAGAGCCATCGATTCGGCTTTGTTCAGGCCAACTTCAAATAGTTTCGGGGAGGTATCCTACGGCTGAGACTGTCAGAAAAAGTTCGTAGAGAGGCTAGGCGAAGTTCTCTTCGTAGAGGTCCATCGCGTGTTCGACGGCGTCCATCGCGGACTGCTTGTCCTCCCAACCGAGGGTCTCGGTCTCTTTGCCCGCTTCGAGGTTCTTGTAGGTCTCGAAGAACTCCGAGATTTCGGCTTTCTGCTGGTCGGTAAGGTCGTCCACGTCTTGGACGTCGTCGTACCGGGGGTCCTCCGAGGGGACGGCGATGACTTTGTCGTCCTGCTCGCCGTCGTCGTCCATCTTCATCAGCGCGACCGGACGGGCCTCGATGACACAGCCGGGGAACGTCTGGTCCTCCACGAGGACCAGCACGTCGAAGGGGTCTTCGTCGTCGTAGTAGGACTGCGGAATAAAGCCGTAGTCGCTCGGGTAGTGAACGTTGCTGTGGAGGACGCGGTCGAGCACGACGCCCGGAATGTCCTTGTCGTACTCGTACTTGTTACGCTCGCCTTTGAGACACTCCACGACCGCGTAGATCTCCTCGGGCGGGTTCGGTCCAGTCTCTAAATCTTCCCAGAGGTTCGCCATGTTGCAGTCCGAGAATCCGTCCGAAGTCCGGAAAGTCCTTTCGGCATCGGTTTGTGGATTCTACCGGAATAAAGAGGAAGTTCGCGTGACACCTAGAAGCGATTTCGGGCCCTCACTTTAAGTTTCGTAACAAGTAGTGGTACAACCGGCGGATGAACCGTGGACCCTCCGACCGAGTGAGGAAGGATTAAATACCATCGTGACAAATCGCAGGGTGTCAGAGTCTATGTCAGAGGCACAGACACTCACAGAGACGAGTACCGCACGCAATCTTACCGCTTTCCAGAAAAACATCTTGACCATCCTCTCGGAAGAGGCGATGTACGGCCTCGCCATCAAGCGAGAACTGGAAGACTACTACGGGGAAGAGGTCAACCACGGCCGTCTGTACCCCAACCTCGACACGCTGGTCGAAAAGGGGTACGTCGAGAAGAGCGAACTCGACAAGCGAACTAACCAGTACGAACTGACCGACGAGGGACTTGCTGTGGTCGTAGACGTTCTTCAGTGGACCCTCTCCAAGTTCGTGAACGACGACGAGCGTGCCGAGCAGATTCGAGAACTCGTCGCAGACAACGAGTAACCTCGACTCTCGAGGACGAAGTGACGATTACTCGTCGGCAGCCTCGAAGACGAGGTCGATAGACTCCTCGACGACCGCACGTTGTTTTTCGGTCGGCCACGCGTTCCGTGGGAAATACTCCGCGAGGAACTCCTCTATCTCCCCGCTACTCGCCGACTCCATCGGCCGGGCGTAGTGATTTCCCATGAAGTCGGCGAACGCGGCCGCGTTGTCGCCGTGGACTGAACCGTGTTCGCGTCGCACCTTCTCGGCGAGTTCGCGGTTGTGTTGCTCGACCGTCTCCCAGTCGTCGGGGTCGCCCGGCCCGGACAGGGATATCTCGACTGCGCGGTCGGTGTCCTCGATTCGGTCGGTCCGAATCGTACCGTCTTCGGTCCACTCGTCGGGATGGAGGACGAGCGTCGAACCCGCGTCCTCGTTCCGGACGCGAGCCGTGAAGTCGTGGTCGGCGAGCAGTTCGGCCCGCTCTTCGCGGTAGGCGTCGGCCTCCGCGTCGTCCACGGCCTCGCGCGCGAGACGAGTCAGTCGCTCGGCGCGTTCTACCGTCGCTTCGGGGAGTTCGGTACCGGCCTCAGGAGCATCGTCTGAACTGTCGGTATCAGGCATCGTCGAGGGCCTCGTTGGCCAGTTTGTCGGCGCGTTCGTTTATCTCTCGCGGAACGTGGCTGAGTTCCCAGTCGTCGAACTCGGTCAGCAGTTCCCGGACCGTGACCCGCCGTTCGCGCAACTCGGGGTCGTTGGTCTGCCACGCGCCAGTGACCTGCTTGACGATGAGTTGGGAGTCGCCTTTCACCTCCACGGAGTCGAAGCCGTAGTCACGGGCCGCCCGGAGCGCCCGAATCAGCGCCTCGTACTCGGCCTGGTTGTTCGTCGCGCGCCCGATGGTCTCGCTCCCCTCGGCGGCGATGCCGTCGCTGGTGACGATGACCCAACCGACGGCGGCAGGACCGGGGTTGCCGCGACTGCCACCGTCGAAGTAGACGTAGGCGTGGCCGCCTTCCTCGCGCAATAGAGACTCGATATCTTGGGGATTGGCCCCCTGAACCACGACTTTCTCGTCGTACGCGACGGCGTTCGCGTCGCCGTACTCCGCGCGCCACTCCTCGTGTTCGGAGTTGCCCGCCGACACGTCGGCACCCGCGTCGACTAGCTTCTGGCGCGCGGCGTCCACGTCGCATTCGATGACGGGCATGAACGTTCCTCCTCGATAGCCGCATAAACGCTTTCCGATGGTGGTTTCCGGTAATCAGTTTAAGTATCGCCGGGATTCGGAACGAAGGCCGCGCGACGCGTTTTCTGACCTTCGAGTAAGGTGTTATTATCGCCCAAGGGTTTAAGTGCGTCGACGCTACTACTATAAAAGTGCGATGACACGGTCCACTCGCCAGCGGGAGCGCCAAGCCGAGGCGGAGCAAACGGAGGACGAGTCAGAGGGTGTACGGGAATGTCCCGAGTGCAACTCTGATAACCTCGTTAAGAGTTCCGACAGGGCGGAACTCGTGTGTGAAGACTGCGGGCTCGTCGTGGAGGAGGAGCAAATCGACCCCGGTCCTGAGTGGCGCGCGTTCAACCATCAGGAGCGCCAGGAGAAGTCGCGCGTCGGTGCCCCGACCACGCAGACGATGCACGACAAGGGCCTGACGACGACCATCGACTGGAAAGACAAAGACGCCTACGGTCGATCCATCTCCTCGAAGAAACGAAGCCAGATGCACCGCCTGCGCAAGTGGCAGGAACGCATCCGGACCAAGGACGCAGGCGAGCGCAATCTCCAGTTCGCACTCAGTGAAATCGACCGCATGGCCTCGGCACTCGGCGTCCCGCGGTCGGTCCGCGAGGTGGCGAGCGTCATCTACAGGCGTGCGCTCAAGGAGGACCTGATTCGGGGACGCTCCATCGAGGGCGTCGCCACCTCCGCGCTCTACGCCGCCTGTCGAAAAGAGGGCATCCCGCGAAGCCTCGAAGAAATCTCGGAAGTATCGCGCGTCGAACGAAAGGAAATCGGTCGAACCTACCGCTACATCTCTCAAGAACTCGGCTTGGAGATGAAGCCGGTGGACCCGAAGAAGTACGTCCCGCGATTCTGTTCCGAACTCGAACTCAGCGAAGAAGTCCAGACCAAGGCCAACGAAATCATCGAGACCACCGCCGAGGAAGGACTGCTCTCCGGCAAGTCGCCTACGGGGTACGCGGCCGCGGCAATCTACGCCGCCTCCCTGCTCTGTAACGAGAAGAAGACCCAGCGCGAAGTCGCCGACGTGGCGCAGGTGACGGAGGTCACCATCCGGAACCGATATCAGGAACAGATCGAAGCGATGGGCATCCACAGCTAACCCGCGCGTTCCTCGACCGACTCCCTGCGGTTTCTGACAGTAGTGGCGACCAGCGTCGGATACGGTAGTCGCTCGACAACGACGAGTAACGATACTGACTCTTTCTAGACTTCGAGGAGAACGGAATCGAAGAGTCGGACTCGTTAAATCAGGTCTTCGAGTTCGTCGCTTCGGAACTGTTCGGCCGGGTCTTCGTCGGGTTCGTCGGCCTGCTGATTCGCTCGCTTGGCGCGTTCGAGGAACTCGTCGATTCTCTCCGAGCGTTCGACGCCGCCGAGCAGGATGAGCGACGCGAGACGACCGCTGTCGAGCGGGAAGTCTCCGCCGCGGACCTGCAAGCTATCGGTCTCGTCTTCGACCCACTTCCGGGCGCGTTCGACTCCTTTCCGCGGAATCGCTTCGGGGCGGCCAGCCACGACCAGTAGTCCCGAGTCGGCTTCGACGGCGTTCGGGAGGCTGAGGTTGCTGAGGAGGGCGCGGCGGGTCGTGGAGGTCACGGTGTTGATGTTCTCCTCGGCGTCCTCGGCGGCCTCGGCACTGGCGAACCCGAGGGTGGCGATGCCACCCGAGCGGAGGGTGTTGATGACTTCGCTGGAGTCCACGACGCTCTCGCCGACGCCTTCGACGGCCTCGCCCGAGGCGAACAGCAGGCCGACGCGCTGGGCGATGTTCTGGTTTATCTTGTCGAACGCCTCTCCCATGCTCTCGCCCGAGGTGTGCCACGCGTCGTTGTCGATGAGGAGGGTCGCGTCGGCCTCTCGAACGAGGGTCTTGAGCGAGCGTCCGGCGTTGGCCTGATACATCGCGCCCTCGCCGCGGCCCGGCAGGATACCGAGACCGTAGACAGGAATCTCGTAGACGCGGTTGAGTTCACGCGCGAGGACGGGCGCGCCGCCCGACCCAGTGCCACCGCCGAGACCGGCGACGACGAAGATGGCTTCGGCCTGCGCGGTGATGCGACCGTCGAGGGCGTCCATCACCTCCGTCGCGTCGCTCTGCATCACCTCCGCGCCGAGTTCGTTGTCGCCGCCGACGCCGTGACCTTTCACGCGGTCCTGTCCCACGAGGACGGTATCGAGGTCGAGTTCGCGGAGGTCTGCCTCCGCCGAATTGACCGCGAGAGCTCCCTGTACTGCTCCGAATCCCATCTGCTGGTCGTACTCGGCCAGTCGCTGGGTGAGTTTACCCCCGGCCTGTCCGACACCAATCAGGACGACTTTCATGCACGTTGGGTCTAATTGATGGTTAATCAACCTTCCGGCGTACGAGCCGTCTCGTGGTTGTCACCTCCGAGATCAGGTATTTCGCTCGGTTCACCGTCTCGAACTGCAGTTGTCGTTTAGAACGCCGTCTCGCGAATCGACCGTACGCTTAAGTACGAGAACGCGACGAATTCGGGCCATGTCCGACCCGGACGCACTCGACCAGCGACTCCGCGCCGTGGAGCGCGCCCTGACCGACGACGAGAGCGACCTGACCGACCTCGCCGACGCCGCGGAACTGACGCGCGAAGTCGAACGACTCTCCGCTCGACTCGACGACGTGGAGGGCCGCCTCGACGAACTCGACGCCGCGACGCAGGCGCTCCGAGGCTACGTCGGCAACGTCAGAGGCGTCAACGAGACCGTCGAGCGCCGCGCCGACGCTGCGCTGGCGAAGGCCGAAGCGCTGGAAGCCGAACTCGACGTCGACGGTCGACGGGGCGACCACGGTGAACGGCGAGGGGGTCCCGGCGAACGCCGAGGAACCCTCGACGAGCAACCGCCTCGGTCGACCCGACCGTGCGATTGCGGATCGCCGCGATCTGCCGGGTCGAACCGGACGGAAACCGAGTTCGAGGCTGGCGACGATGGCTCTGTCACCGACGACGACTCCCACTCCGACGACTCCGGCCTCCTCGCCCGCATCGGAGAGGCGTTGTAGTGTTGCGGGTGGTCCTCGGCGTCGCGCTCGCGGTGGCGGTGGTCGCGGCCGCGACGCCCGCGCTCGAAGACGCGCGAACGACCCGGACCGAACGCCTCACCGAGCGCGAACTCGGACGCGTCGAGACGGCCGCGGCGACCCTCGCCCGCGAGGAGGCCCCCGGCGCGCGCCGGACGCTCACGCTGTCGCTCCCCGACGATTCGCCGACTGCGGCCGGGTTAGCGTTCGTCGCGCTCGGTGGACTGCCGAGCGGGGAACCGACCGCGACCGACACCGCCGACCGCGACGTGTTCGCCTTCCGGGTACGGGGTGGCCGCCGCCACGTCCACCGCGTCGGGACCGACCTGCGCGTGATTCGAGACGGCGCGATAGCCGAGTCGGATTCGGAGGCGTCGATTCTCCGCGGCGGTGAGACCTACGCAGTGACGCTCCGGGTCGTTCGCTCGGCCGAGCGTCGGACGGTGGTCGTGTCGGTCCGGAGAGCTGAACTAAATAGATGATTCTTTTGGCGGTGGTTTTAATTATTCTGTAACTATATGCATTGTTATTAACAATCACTAGCCATGTTCAGTCACTTGTTGATGTATTGAGCGAGCGTGCTACTTCTTGAGCCACTGAAGACCGTAACCACACCGTACTGCACAGCACCACGACCGCCTCCACACAGCACCACAACCGCCTCCGCACAGCACCACGACTGCCTCCACACCGCCACCGCGAGGACCTCACACCTCCCCAACCGCCTGCGGTCCTCGGTCGCAAAGCTCCCTTCGGTCCTCACCCCTCGCGCGCCGTGGTGCGACCCAAACCGCGAGTCGCACCAGCACGCGCCGAAATGAAAGCGTTACCGGTCCGAGCAGGGTGAAAACGGCATCCCCGAGCCAATCTATCTACCCACGCGAGGGTTTAAACCCGAGGACGGGACGAACCCGGCCCATGCGAAACCCACTGGCGCGTTTCCGCGACCCCGACCCGGACTGCGCCTGCCACCCCACCTTCGAGTGCGACCGCCTCCTGCTCGACGCCACGGACTGCCCGGGCGCGGGCGACCTCGCCGCCGAACCGGCCTGCCGCGGGACGGCGATTAGCGCCCTGGCCGACCGCGAGGCCGAGGCGGTCGTGACCCGGACCGACCACCTCGAACGCGCCTACGAGGGCGAGTCGGCCGCGCTCCTCGTCGCTGCCGGACGGTTCGCCGAGCGCGCGGCGTTCTACGACCGGCACCTCGCGGACCGCGCCGAAGGCGACCCGCTCGGTGCCGCCCGCGCCGCGGTCGGGCGCGCGGGGCCGGTCGGCGAACTCGCCGCCGAGACCGGACTCGCGGAGTGTGCTCACCGGGTCGAGGGCTACGCCGACGCACTCCGGCCCTTCGTCGGTCCGCCGATTGCGAAGGCTCGCGTGGCCGCCGAACCCCCACCGGACGCGACCCTCGCCGAGACGCGCAACCTCGCCACGGACGCGACGGTCCGAGTCTACGAGGACGAGAGTGCGCTCCGGACCTACCACCTCGAACCCGTCGAGCACGCCTTCGGGGAGTCCGCTCTCGCGGCCCTCGCGCGGGCCTACGAACTGCTCGCCGAGGGGAACGTCGCCGCTGGCGAGAGCGCGCCCGGTCGGGCGGTCCGGCAGGTCGCCGACTCCGACGCGCCGGTCGAAGCCCTCGCGGCGGCGCTCCACAAGCACACCCGCGGCTACGGCGTGCTGGCAGACTTCTTCGCCGACCCCGAGGTCTCGGACGTGTTCGCCACCGCGCCCGTCGGCGAGAATCCGATTCGCGTGACCGTCGACGGCGAGCGCATGCGGACCAACGTCCGCCTCACCGATTCCGGCGCGGAGGCACTCGCCTCGCGCTTCCGCCGGTCCAGCGGCCGAGCCTTCTCGCGCGCGTCTCCGACCCTCGACGCGATCGCAGCGATGGAGGAAGGCACGGTCCGCGTCGCGGGCGTCACCGACCCCGTGAGCGACGGGCCGGGGTTCGCTTTCCGCGCCCACGACGCGACCCCGTGGACCCTGCCCGCGCTCGTCGCCAACCGAACTCTGCCCCCGACGCCGGCGCGCTACTCTCGCTCGCCGTCGAGCGCGCCGGGGCCGGACTCGTCGCCGGACCTCGCGGTGCGGGAAAGACCACCCTGCTGGGCGCGCTCTGCTGGGAACTCCCGGCCGCCACGAGAACCGTAATCATCGAGGACACGCCCGAACTCCCCGTCTCGGCGCTCCAGCGCGGCGGCCGGGACGTGCAACCGCTCCGCACGGAATCCGGCGACGGGCCGGGTCTCGCACCGCCGGAAGCACTCCGAACCGCGCTCCGCCTCGGCGAAGGGGCCCTGGTCGTCGGCGAAGTCCGCGGCGATGAGGCCGCGGTCCTCTACGAAGCCATGCGGGTCGGCGCGAGCGGAGATGCGGTCCTCGGCACCATCCACGGCGACGGCGGCGCGGGCGTCCGCGAGCGCGTCGTCTCGGACCTCGGCGTCCCTACCTCGTCGTTCGCCACGACCGACTTCGTGGTGACGCTCGAAGCAGTCCAGACGCCCGCGGGAAAGCGCCGCCGGGTGAAGACCGTCGAAGAAGTCGTGGACGGCGACCGGTTCGAGACGCTCTTCGAGGTTGGCGAGGCGCAACGCACCTCGAAAGCGAGCGGTACAACCGCGAGCAAGACCGGCGAAATCACGGCCACGGGTTGCATCGACCGCGGGAACAGCGCGCCCGTCGCCGCGCTCGCCGAGGCCGACGAAACATACGCCGACGTCCGCGAGGCACTCGCCGAGCGCGCGAATCTGCTCGCGGACCTGGCGCGCGAGGGGCGAACGAGTCCGGACGACGTGGTGTCGGCCTACGCCGACCGGAGGGAGCCGTGAGATGCCGGCGCGACGCGCGACTTTCGTCGGCATCGCGCGACTCCTCGCGCGATGTTACCCGTGGCCGGTCGAGACCGTCGACGATGCCGACCTCCGCCGGGCGCTCGCCTATCTCGACGCCGAGGTGGACGCCGAGACCACGGTCCGGGCGGGCCGCGGGACCGCCACACTCGTCGCGGTCTCCGGACTACTCGCGGTAGTGGTCGCACCTGGCCGACTTCGCCTCCCGGTCGCGGTCGCCGTCCTCGCGCTGGCGCTCGGCGTCGTCCACGCCGCCCGCCGTGGGCCGATTGCGGTGGCGACCGCTCGGCGTACCGCCGCGCTTGGGGCCGCGCCCGCGCTCGTCGCGCGAGCAGTTCTGCGAATGCGCGTCGAACCCGCGAGCGAGCGCGCGGCGGCGTTCGCGGCGCGCGGTCAGGGCCGACTCGCGGCCGACCTCTCCGAACACGTCCGGCAGGCCGCCGGAACCCCTCGGTCGGGACTCGCGGCCTTCGGCGCGGCGTGGGCCGACTGGAACCCGCCGCTCCGGCGGGCCGCCCTGCTCGTGGAGTCGGCGGCCGACGCTCCCGCAGGCGAGCGTGGGGCGACCTTGGACCGGGCGATGGAGGCGATGTTGGACGGGACCCGCGACCGGATGGCCGCGTTCGCCGAGCAGGTCCGGGGACCGACCACGGCGCTCTACGCCTTCGGCGTCCTGCTTCCGCTCGCGCTGGTCGCGGTCTTGCCTGCCGCGAGGGTGGCCGGACTTCCGCTCTCGATTCCGGTGCTAGTGGTGCTCTACGACCTGCTCCTGCCGGCAATGCTGGTCGGTGCAGGCGCGTGGTTGCTCGTGCGGAGACCCGCCGCGTTCCCGCCGCCCGAGGTGTCGCGCGACCATCCCGACGTTCCGGACCGGCGCTGGCCGACCGCCGCGGTGGGCGCTGGTGCGGGACTGGTCGCAGTCGTCGCGACCGGGCCGTTCCCGGCGTGGACGCGCTGGCCCGCAGTGGTCGGCGCGGTGGTCGGTTCGGCCCTCGTCGTCCGATTCCGGCCGGTCAAGCGCGTCCGTGACGACGCTCGCGCGGTGGAGGCGAACCTGACCGACGCGCTCTACCTCGTCGGCAGGCGCGTGAGTGACGGCGCGGCAGTGGAGTCGGCAATCGAAGAGGCCGCGCCCGAGGTCGCCGGACGCACGGGCGAGATGCTGGCGGAGGCCGCGGGCGTTCAGCGGCGACTTCGGGTGAGCGTCTGCGAGGCGTTTCTGGGCGATTACGGCGCGCTCGCCGACGTGCCGAGTCCGCAGGCCCGGAGCGTGGCCGCCCTGCTGGCGATCGTGGCCCGCGAGGGTCGGCCCGCGGGACGCGCGGTCGTCTCGATGGCCGACCACGTGGACGACCTCCAGCGCGTCGAGCGCGAGGCCCGGCGCGAACCCGCCAGCGTGACCGGGACGCTCCGGAACACCGCGGGCGTCTTCGGTCCGCTGGTCGGCGGGGCCACGGTCGCGCTGGCCGACGGGATGGCCGCCGGAACGCTCGGAGAACCGCTCCCGACTGCGGCGCTCGGTCTCGCGGTCGGCGGGTACGTCCTCCTGCTAGCGGCGATTCTGCCTGCGCTGGCGACCGGACTGGAACGGGGCTTCGACCGCGCGCTGGTCGGCTACCGGGTCGGACTCGCGCTCCTGTCGGCGGTCGGGGCGTTCTTCGCGGGGTTCGTCGGAGCCGGATTCGCGGCGTGAATCGGCGCTACGGCGGGTTTCGTGGGTCGCCAGCGGCGACTGTAACGTGCTCGGTGAATCAGTCCACCGGGACGCGCTCGGTGCCACACGAACCTCCGGCGCGCGCTGGCGCGATCTAGGGGTTTTGAGGTCGCGCCCATGCGCGCGAGGGCTGAGGACCGAAGGGAGCTTTGCGACCGAGGACCGCAGGCGGTTGGGGAGGTGTGAGGCCCGCGGTTACGGTCGCGGTGCTGTGCGGTTAGGGTGCGGTCGCGATGCTGTGCGGTTGCGGTCGCAGTGCGGTCGCGGGAGATTCCGCGACTCGAGCAGTCGCTGGCCACGTTGCTTCTCTCCTTCTGCTGATGGCGAGAGTCACGTGAACCGGAAAATACGTTCTAAAGAAACGGATAGGAACGCAGAGGCAACGATTTCAGTTACTTAAGAAATGTTTAGATTGTCGAACCGTTCGATGCCGAACTGATCGATGGTATGGTCAGTCTCGCCGTCCGTCACCAAGTCCGCGACGACCGACCCGACGACGCTCGAAAACTTGAAGCCGTGGCCGGAGAAGCCAGCGGCGACGGTCACTTGCGGATGCTCGGGATGCGTGTCGATGACGAACCGCTCGTCCGGCGTGTTGGTGAACATGCAGGTCTCCAACCGCATGGTCGGTCCCGCGGCGTCCGTGAAGTAGTCGTCGGCGTACTCCCGAAGGATTCGCTCGTCCGTCGCCGTCGGTTCGCGGTTCATCTCGTCGGGGTCCACCGTCTCGTGGCGGTGGTTGTACTTGCCGACCTTGAACCCGGGGACGCCGTGAATCGGGAAGCCGTAGAAGTACCCCTCGTCACACCGCATCGAGAACACGGGAAACTCGCCGGGTGCGAACTGGTCGGGCGAATCGGGCTGGAACCAGCCGAGGACCTGCCGTTCGGGTTCCAGCACCGGCGCGAGTTCCGGCAGAAGCTTGCCGGTCCACGCACCCGCCGCGAAGACGAGCGAGTCGGCCTCGTAGGTCGTAGTCTCGTCGGAGTCGGCGATAGCCGACGCGGCTTCGACTTCGACGCCGCCGTCGTCGAGCGCCCGCCAGTCTCGGACCTGCGTCCGGGCGCGAATCTCGGCTCCACGGGCCTGCGCGCCCTCGACGTGTGCGACGATGCACTCCTCGGGCACCAGAAACCCACCGCGGGGCTGGAACACGGCCTGGAACTCCCCGGGTACGTCGTAGCCCGGAAACCGCTCGTTCAACTCCGCGCCCGACAGCACGTCGTGTTCGAGGTCGTGTTCCCGGCAGGCCCGGCGCGCGCCCTCGAAGATGTCGCTGTCCGGCGGGCCGACCGCGACCGACCCGGTTTCGTGGACGAGTCGCTCTCCGTAGTCGTCGCCGAGCGCGTCCCATTCGTCGTAGGCCGACCGGAGGAGCGGGACGTACGAGGGATGCTCGTAGTACGCCAACCGGACGATTCGCGTGTAGCCGTGCGACGAGCCCTGCGTGTGGGGCACGTCGTGGCGTTCCAAGCCCAGTACGTCCGCGCCGCGGTCCGCGAGGTGGTACGCGGCGGCGCTTCCCATCCCGCCGACGCCCACGACGATGGCGTCGTAGCGGTAGTTATCGGGATTCGTGTCGTCGCCCATGTCGAACGCCACGCCCGGCCCGAACCTAAGTTCCGCCGATTCGGGCAATATCCGAACGCGAGACGTGAGACAAGGCCTCCGATCGGTGGCGTCGAGAGGAGCACGTACGGCGGTCGTGGCTGATGGAACTGGACTGATTTCGGAAGTCCACCTGACGAGGGTCGGTTGGCTTGCCACCGCGTCTCCGAACACTCTGTCGCCCGTAGGTTCAAGTACAAAGACGGGACGAACCCCGTCCATGCTCTGAGAGTCGCCGCGGGGGAGGTAAGCGAAATCGGCGGTGCGGCTTCCCCGCGACCGGACAGCACCACCTGTACGCCACAGCGCGAGTAAGGTTCAAATCGCTCGGGTTCCAAGGAGCGACGAATGCGTCTCGACGAGTACATCGAGGGCCTCGGCCCGGACGAAACCGACCGCAAACGTCGCCTCGCCGAGGAGAAGTCCTACGAGATTCTCGACTACGTTGACGACTTCCAGGACCGCTTCTCCGAAGTCACGCAGGGCGACTCGCTGGTCGGCAGCACCTCTCCGTCGGTGTTCGTCGGACGGTCGAACTACCCCGACGTCTCGACCGGCATCCTCTCGCCCGTCGGCGAGGAGGACCGCGCCTCCGAGTTCACCACGAGTAGCGAGTGGTACGAGCGCGGCCTCGACATCGACAACGTGCTCCAGTACCGGACCGGCCTGCTGAACTCCAACCACTCGGCGAACGTGGACAACGTCGACGACGTGTGGGACGGGTTCGTCGGCACCCAGCGCGAGGTCGCCATCGCCGACCGCCCGGTAGACGTGGAAATCGGCCTCTCGGACTCCATCGACCTCGACGTGGACGTGGACGAGATTACGACCCCGACCGGCCCCTCGGCCCGCGCTACCTCGGCGGATCTCACCGAGAACCCCCACGTACCGCGCCCGGTGAAGAAGACCCTCGAAGACGACGACTGGCAGGCACAGGGCGCGATGACCTATCTCTACCGGCGGGGGTTCGACGTGTACGAGATAAACGACATCCTCTCGGCGGGCGCGCTCGGCCGGGGTCAGAACCGGCGACTCGTCCCGACGCGGTGGTCCATCACCGCGGTCGACGACACCATCGGAAAGTTCCTGCGCGGCCAGATTCAGACCCGCCCCAGCATCGATCAAACGCAGGTCTGGGTCAACGAGTACATCGGCAACCGCTACTGGGTCGTACTCACGCCCGGCCAGTGGGAGTACGAACTCGTCGAGATGAAGGCACCGGGGAGCATCTGGAACCAGGACCCGAACGGCGAGACGTGGATGGGGAGCGCCCACGAGGGGTTCGAGGGCCGAACCGGATACGTCGACGAGACGGCGGGCGCGTACTACGCCTCTCGACTCGCGGTCCTCGAACACCTCGAATCGGTCGGACGGCAGGCCAAGTGTCTCGTCCTCAGGGAAGTCTCGGACGACTACTGGGCACCGGTCGGCGTCTGGCAGATCCGCGAGAGCGTCCGCAACGCCTTCGAGGGCGAGCACGGCGAGGCTGAGACGTTCCACGGCGCGGTCCGCGAAATCGCGCCACAGCTTCCGGTCTCGCTGGCCGCACTCCGGCGCAAATCCCACATGCTCTCGGGATTGCAGGCGAACCTCGCGGACTTCTCCTGAGCGTCGTCCGGAGGGCGAGTCGTCGTTCGCGTGAGAAGGCTTATGATGCTACTCGAACCAGTTCCGAACGTGATTCCCCTGCAGGTCGGCGTCCCCGGCGGTATCGAGTTGCTGATAATCCTCCTCGTCGCGCTCCTCGTGTTCGGTCTCCCGGTAGTGTTGATCGGCGGCGGTCTCTACCTCTATCGTCAGTCCCAGTCCGACCGACCCGCCAGCGAGGAAGTCGAGGCGCTCCGACGGGAAGTCGAGCGCCTCCGCGAAGACATCGACCAGTTAAACGACGAGAAGTAGCTACGCGGTGTCGAGGTTCGACCACGCCTCGTCGACGAACTCGCCGGTCTCGTTCACGATCGACTCCCACTCGTCGTCGTCGGGAGCCATCCCGGCGAGTCGCGCGACCTTCATGATGCTGACGTGGTAGACGGTCTGTCTTCCGGGTTCTTCCTCCCAGACGACCACGTTACACGGGAACAGCGCGCCGATTCGGTTGTCGCTCGCGTCGAGCGCCCGGTTCGCCATGTTGGGATTGCACGCACCCAACACGTAGTAGTGGTCGCGGTCCGCGCCGATTTTCTCGGCCAGCATGTCGGAGGCCGAGAACTCGGTGGCGACGCCGAAACCGGCGTCGGTGAACGCCTCGCGGACGTGTTCGACCGCTTCCTCGTGGTCCATTTCGAGCGTCGCTCGCTTCTCGCCGATGTCTTCGCCGCCGAGTTGCGTAGGGTCTATTGGAAGACTCATGCAATACTACCTTCGCGTCGGAGAGTAAAAAGCCCGCGCCCGCCGGCCGTCGTTGCGAGGTAGTCACACCGGAATCGGAAGCCACTGAAGCCACCGGACGACCTGCTCGGGTGGCAACAGCGGCGGGTGAAGTACCAACCAGTCCAACAGGCCCAGTCCGAGGCCGTGGGCCACTACCGAGGGGAGTATCGAGTTGCTCTTGTAGTCCACCGCGCCGAACAGCACGTCGGTCGGTCCCGACAGCATCAGTTCTATCGGGGGTTTGTACATGTGGTGGAAGGCGTACACTACGGGGCTGATGAACACGCTCTTGAACCCGATTTCGCGCACGCCGACGCAGAGCAGGCCCCGGTAGTAGGTCTCGGCCGCCAGCGCGATGAGAAACTGCATGACGGCGTGGGGGAGGAACTGCCCGAGCGCGGAACTCGTCTCCCACATCGGGTAGTAGGTCCGAATCGTCGGTAGCGACGACCCCACGACGTAGAACGGGAGGACGAACAGCGACAACAGGACGGTGTTGCGAATCGCGGTCCGGTCGACCCTGTATCCGAGGTGACGACCGTGCCGAACGCCGAGCGCGAGGGGTGCGAGAATGTAGACGACGGTGTCTCGGACGAGTCGCTCGTTGAGTCCGCGCACCTCCCACGCCATCCAGACCCCGGTCAGGACTGCTCCGGCGAGGAGCGCGCGCTGGACCCAACTCAGCCGGGCGAACCCCCGGCGGACCGACCGAGCGACCGACACGCTACTCGTCGGCCGTCGGGACCGGTCCCGTGCCGGTCACCCCGCGGACCAGTTCGAGAAACTCCTGACGGCTCTCGAAGTAGGACTCGTCGACTTGTTCCAGGAGGTCGGCCAGCTCACGCGGGCCGTCGGGCGTCCGAATGGTCGCCTCCTCCTTCCGGAGGATTTCGCTCTTCTGTACCGGCCAGTGGAGCCGCGAGGCGACGCGCACGAGCGGCGCACCCTCGACAGTTTCGCCTTCGCCGAGTTCGACGGCAGGCTCTGCTTCTTCCTCGTTGTCGTCAGCCATACGCCGCGATTCGAATCCCTCGGGATTAGAGCTTTCGGAACGACCCTTTCGTGCGCTCTATCTCGGCGGGTCGTCGATTCGACGTGACGTGGGCCTCATAGTGGCCACGTCGAGTGCGGTCTGTTCCAGTATCGCAGTCGTCGTGGAGCGTTCGAGCGTCGATCACTCACGGACGACGACGTAGCCGTCACTATAGACGGTAACTTCGTAATCGAGGAGACTGAATACGACGTGCCCGCTTCCGCGGGGCATCCCGTTGTGTTTATCGCTGAAAAGATTATCGAGGGCGTCGGGGTCTATCTGGTCGTAGAGCGGCGTCCCGAGTTCGGCGGGGTCCACGTCGGCGGCGTCAGCGACCGCGTGGATAACCGCGGTGCTGAGCGGCTCGTCTCGGTCGTACATCGCGCTTCCGGTGATATCGTCGGTCTCGTTCGGGTTCTCGGCGGCATTTTCACTCATTTGTCATCTCCCTCGGTTCGATTGACGATACCCAACGTTGGCGTAGCAATCTATAAAAAATCACCGCATCAAATTGAAGAGGTTGCTTTATTGATATCAGCGGCTCGACTACTCTAATCCGTAGTCTCCGCCGTACTTCAAGAAGAAGCAGGCCAACAATACGTTTCGTCGCCAGCGACTTCCCCTTCCGGATAGGCGTCCCGAGCGGCCTGCTCGCTATCGAATCCGGCGGACGCGAAGTGCTCGGCCTCGTCCGGAATCTCGTCCTCGTAGCCGATCACCGAGTGGCCGACGCTCCCGACGTTCTTCCAGACGACGGTCGACCCCGGCGGTATCGTCGTCTCGTCGGGGTCGAACACGAGTCCGTCGGTCACGTCTATCGTGGTTCGGTTCTCCTGCGCTCGCGTTGCCGCTTTGCCCGAGGCGTACGAGGATGCCCCAGTCCCTACGGCCGCGCCGAGGAACTGCCGTCGAGATATCGCGGTCGGACTGTTTCCTCCCATCGATACGTTACTCGGTACCGGCCATCGAATGGGTTACTCTACTCAGGGTCGCTTTGCGGAGATCTCCCGGATTGCTCCCGCGAGCAGTCCGATACCGACGGGAAGAGAGTCCTCGTCTACGTCGAAGGTCGCAGTGTGGTGGCCGCCGGGGTGGTCGGTGCCGACGCCGACGTAGGCCGCCTTGCCGCCGTTTTGCTGGACCGCCCGCATCAGGTAGGTCGCGTCCTCGCTTCCGCCGAGTTCGTCGCGCTCGACCACGTTCTCGACGCCTTCGGTGTCGTCCGCCACGTCGTCGACGACGGAGACGAGTGCCTGGTCGCTCTCGGCGCTCGGGGCCTCGCCGTTGGTCGTTATCTCGACCTCACAGCCGTGCATTTCGGCGGCGGATTCGACGACGCGCTCGGCGCGCTCTTTCATGTAGTCCTTGAGTTCGGTCGTCTCGCCGCGGACCTCGCCCTCCACGAAGGCCTCCTCGGGGACGATGTTGGTCGCGGTCCCGCCGCCGACCTTGCCCGCGTTCACGCGGGTCGCGCCGTCTTCGTGGCGGGCGATAGCGTAGAGGTTCTGGACCGCGGTCGCCATCGCCTGCACCGCGTTCTCGCCCCGGTTGGGTCGGCCGCCCGCGTGGGACGGTTCGCCGGAGAACTCGGCCCGAAAGTGGCTCACCGCGAGGAAGCCGTCCATGCCCGCGACGACTTCGCCGGTCGGGTGGTCGAGACCGATGTGGGCCGCGAGCAGGTAGTCCACGTCGGCGAGGTGGTCGCTCTCGGCCATCGACTTCCCGCCTGCTATCATCTCTTCGCCGGGTTGGAAGAAGACCTTCAGGGTGCCCTCGAAGTCGCCGTCCTTCACGGCCTCGACGACCCCGAGGCCGATGGTCGCGTGGGCGTCGTGACCGCAGGCGTGCATCGCGCCCTCGTGTTCGGAGCGGAAGCCCTCCGCGGCCGGTTCGTGGTCGACGTCGGTCGATTCCCCGCGGAGGAGTCCGTCGATGTCCACGCGGAGGCCGACGGTCGGGCCGTCGCCTTCTTCGAGGACTGCAACTGCGCCCGTGTAACCGCCTTCCAACTGCTCGAGAACGTCGTCGTCCGCGCCCGCCTCGCGGGCCTGCTGGTACCACTCGTCGAGTTCGTCGTCGTCGGGGACCGCCATGCGCTCGTCCTCGGCGATGGCGTCGGGGCCGACGTAGAGGTCGTCTACGCCGATTCGTTCGAGTTCCTCGACGATTCGGGCGGTGGTGTAGAACTCCCGCCACGCGGGTTCGGGGTGGCGGTGGAGGTCGCGTCGAATCTCGACCAGTCGGTCGCGTTCGGCCTGTTGACTCATGTGGGTTCGGAGGAACGCAGAGACCTTAAGTGCTTGAGGGGCGGCAAACCCCGCTTCCGTTCACGTTCGGGTTGCGAAAGTGACGGTTCTCTCATCAAGTGGCTTCTTATACCCAGGTTCGGTAGAACGTACCGAGAGCATGGTAGACACGGGAGACGAAGAGTCACCGGAAGAGTCCGTCGCAGAGGAATTGGCAGACGCCAGAGAGGCCCGGAGCGGACCGCGAATCGAGTTCTATGGCGGACCCGCGGCCAGCACCATCCCCATCGCGCTGTTCATCGGGTGGGCCATCTTCCAGAGCGGGGTACTGCGAATCGGCGACACGACGGGACTGGTCGCCGGGATGCTGGTCTCGCTCGTCGTCGGGATGTTCTTCGCCAAGGGCAACTGGAAGACCTACGCCAACACCATCTTCGAGGGGATGACCCAGCGCGTGGCCGCCACCGCCATCGTGGCGTGGCTCTGGGCGGGCATGTTCGCCAACACGATACAGGCGGGTGAGTTCGTCAGTGGCCTCGTCTGGGCCGCAGACGTGCTCTCGGTCGGTGCAACGCTGTTCCCGGCTATCACGTTCGTCCTCGCGGCCCTGTTGGCGACCGGTATCGGCACTGGCTACGGGACGGTCATCGCGTTCACGGGACTGTTCTTCCCGGCGGGCGTCCTCATCGGTGCGAACCCGATCCTGCTGTTCGGAGCCATCCTGTCGGGCGCGGTGTTCGGCGACAACCTCGCGCCGGTCTCGGACACGACCATCGTGAGCGCGGTCACGCAGGACGCCGACATCGGCGGCGTGGTCGCCTCGCGGTTCAAGTACGCCATCGTCGCGGCCGTCCTCGCGTTCACGGGCTATCTCGTCGCGGGGTCGGTGATGCCCGGCGCGGACGTGGCCGGGAGCGCGGACATCCTCGGCGCACAGACCGAGGCGCTCGGACTGGTCCACCTCGCGTCTATCGGCGTCGTCATCGCCACCGCAATCAGCGGTCGCCACATCGTGGAGGCCATCTCGTGGGGTCTCGTCGTCGCAATCGCGGCGAATCTCCTGTTCGACCTCGCGCCGGTCTCGGAGATGCTGTTGTTCACGGCTCCCGAGAGCGTCGCAATCGCTCGGTCGCTCGACGTGTTGCCGTTCGTGGCGACCGTCCCGGCCACGTCGGACCAGATCGGCGTCTCGGGCACCATCTACTCGGGCGCGGCCGGGTTCTTCCCCCTCATCGTCCTGACCCTGCTCATCGTGGCGGGAGCGCGAATCATGATCCAGGGCGGCGGGTTCGAGGCGATTCAGAACTGGTTGCTCGAACGGGTCGCAACCAACGTCCGGCGGGCCGAGACCACGATGGTCCTCGGCACGGCGTCGGTCAACGCGATGATCACCATCAACACCGCCGCGGAAATCGCCATCGCGCCGTACATCGCGCGCATCGGCGAGCGGTTCAACATCAACGCCTATCGCCGGGCGAACATCCTCGACGCCAACACCGCCGCACTCGGGTACATCTTCCCGTGGGCGGGCGGCGTCCTCGTAGGCTACACCGAGATGCGCGGTCTGGTCGGCGAGTTCGACTGGTTCACGCAGGCCATGCTGGTCAATCCCGCGGAGGTCTGGCCGTTCGTGTTCCACGGCTGGTTCCTCTTCGCGGTGTTCATCATCTCGGCGCTGACCGGGTTCGGTCTGGAGTACACTACCGACCGCGAGTCCGAGGAGGTGGCGCGCGTATGAGTCTCAGAAAGAAGTACTTCGCTGGTCTGGGCTTCCGGACGAACAAGCCCAGCTTCGAACCGGGCGAGGAGATTTCGGCGTTCGTGACGGGCTACCACGGCGGCACGGCGGTCGTGCGCGTCGGCGACACCGTCCTCCGCATCGAGGACGCACCGGAGAACGCGCTCGACACCCGCGTCAGACTCCGAGTCGAGGAGTTCGACGACAACGACCACCAGGGGACGGCGACGTACCTGGAGACGGTCGGCGAGTCGTCGTTCTGACTCCGAGACCATTTTTCCTGTTTTTAGAACACAAATATAACTTCTTGAGAAAGGGGTAGCTATCTCAAGAGCGCTTATCTATTGGCTTCGGCGCGCGGTTGGCGCGGTCTCGAAGTTCGAGACCGCGCCAACCGCGCGAGGTCTGCCAAATCTCAGGAGAGAAGTGACTGAAGGTCTCAGAGCGTGCCTCTGACGGTGGATGTCCGAGCGACTGAAAGGAGCGAAGGAAGAGGGTGAGGAGGCGTGAGGCCCCGGTCGCGGTGTCTGCGCGAGCGAACGCGAGTGCAGTCTCGGAAGGCGCGGGTCGTCTTCCGTCGCGGTGGGGTGCCGTGCGGTACGATTGGCTCACGGAGTAGTTAGCGTCCTCGTTACCCTCCAGCACTTCCGTCAGCGTGTCGTAAGATATCGGTTCGACCAGTAGCCACCGAAGAAGTCGAGACGAATCCGAAACCCATCGAAAGCGACGGGAGGTGGAGAGAGAAAGAGACGATTAGGCCATCTGCTCGACCTGTTTCAGTTCCACTTCGATGTGGACGCCGTCCGGGAAGTCGAATTGAGTGACCTGCCGGGCCAGGTCGTTGTGGCCGACGATTTCCATCTGGCGGGTGTACACCGTGTAGTCCCACGAGCGGAACTGTCGGGTTTCGTCGCCCGCCGTCGATTTGTACTGCGGAACTTCGAGTCGCTCCGGCGGTGCCGAGTGCGGCCCGCGGAGTTCCGCGCCTTTTCGTTCTGCTGTCGAGCGAATCTCGTCTACGACCTGCTCCAGCGCGGGGCGGTTCCCACTCTGAAGCCGGATTTTGGTTACGAAGGTCATGGCTGGGGAGTTCGGTGTCGAACGTCTTCAGCATCGAGGTACGTAAAACGTCTGTTCTTCGCGCGGGCGTTCCGGACGACGACCGGGCCGTCGGGAAGAACTACAGGGGTCAGTTAGTGACCCGACCACCTCGGTTCGGTCGCCCTCGCCCGACAGTTCGCACCGCCGTTCGTCCCCGGTCGCACCGACCACGAACGTGACAACTGCCATCGAGTTCCTCGACAACTGTTAATAAGTTTCGAACTATCTCCCGAAAACCATCCTCCGACATTCTCTTAACGCACCGCCGTATATACTCCAGTAAATGACGGTTGAAGCTACGAGCGCGGGTGCAATCCTCTACCGGGATACCCGCGGTCGCCGGGAATACCTCCTCCTCAAGTCGCGTCCAGGCGACTGGGAGTTCCCCAAAGGCGGCGTGGAGGGGGACGAAGAGCTACAGCAAACGGCTATACGGGAAGTGAAAGAAGAGGCGGGCATTCAGGACTTCCGCCTCCTCGACGGCTTCCGCGACGACTACGACTACGTCTTCGAGGCCAACGGAAACACCATTCACAAGACGGTCCACCTGTTCGTGGCCAAGTCCTACGAGGCGAGTGCGGAACTCTCCCACGAACACCGCGACCATCAGTGGCGCGACTACGAGCAGGCCATCAACACCATCACGCAGGACGGCCCGCGACAAATCCTCGAAGACGCCCACGAGTTCCTGAACGAGAAAGAGGAGAACGGCGACGTGTAATCGCCGCGTCGACCGCACTTTTCGAGACGCTACCGGCGACCAGTCAGCAGTGCCGCCGCGCGGAACAGGGCCACGCGAGCGACGACCGGTCGATTACCGAACTACTTAGGCCGACCCACTTCGAACGCCGACCGTGAGCAACGCGGACGCCGACGCGATCGCCGAGCAGGACCCCGAGTTCGTCTTCGAGTTGCGGGCCTGCCGGTGGGCCGAGCGCAACTGGCCGCCCGGCGTGAACGCCGACGACGCGGACGGAGCAGGTGACGACTGCCCCGCCATCGTCGCCCGCCAACTCGGCACCAAACGCAGGCGATGGGACACCATCGTCATGGAGGTAGACCCCGACGCCCTGCGCCAGCGAGCGAACTTCGGTCCCCGGCGACTCGACTCGGACCTGCTCGACGTGATTCCCCACGCGCCGCCGGACTGGCAGTGGTATCAGGACGCGCTTCCGGACCCCGGTTACCCGTGGCGCTACGTCCGAGAGTCCATCCATCGCGCCGCCGACCGCGGCATCCTCGACACCCGAAAGCGGAACAACCGCATCGAAATCCGCCGGAAGTGGGCCTATCCCGACTGGATGGACCGCATCGTCGCCGTCGAGAACAAGCCCGACCTGGACGCCAGCGCGGCCCGTCACCTCGCCGCGCAACTGGAGTACGACGTGGCGCTCGCGCTGGCCGACGAGGTGTGGGTCGCCACGCGCGCGACCGGCGAGAGCGTCGAACCCGCCCTCCTCGAAAGCGTCCCCGTCGAAGCAGGCATCCTCACGCTCGACCCCGACTCCCGGGGAACCGGCGATGGGCGAAGCGCCGCGGTGGAGTGGTTCCCCCGAAGTCTCGACGCCGACGCCCCCGGCACTCGGATTCTGGAACGCGGCGAGGAGACGAAGTACGGCCAGTCGGCCGCGCGGTTCGAGTACGCCGACCCCGAGTGGAAGGCCCACAAGCGCCTCGAAATCGCCGAGCGCGCCTACGAGAAGGGGTGGCGGGCCTACGCCGAGACGATGCGCCCGGACTGTCGCCACTTCCAGTTGCGCCGGGAAGGTCGGACGCTCCTACCCTACTGCGCCGCCAAGGACTGCCACCAGACGAGTTCGGAGTGTTCGGGGTCGTGCCCCGACTTCTCGCCGGAACCTCCGCAGTGGCGGACGCAGGGCTGGCCGATCGAGGGCGGGCCGGGCAAGGGGATTCGGGAGTTGTTAGAGGATAGGCGGGAGCGGAATCGGCCGGGGTAGTCGTCGGTCTGGCGAGTCGTCAGGCGGAGTCGTCGGCCGGACTACTCCGAGACCGACACCTCGACCGAATCTCGCTCGACGGCCAGTTTGAACGTCGGTACGGTCCGGTAGACGACTTCTACGACGCCCTTGCGCTTGAGGGCTTGCAGGGCACTCCGCACGTCCTCGGCCGCGGGGTTCACGCCGTACTCGTCGCGGAGTTTGTTCAGCACCGAAACCACGCTCTCGGACTCGTCGTCGGGGCCGGCCACGACCGAGAACACCTGTTGCTGGAGTTCCGGCACCCGGATGGCCTCGGGGACGCCTCCGCCCTCGTCGTCCACGACGCCGGGTTCCACGTCCACCATCTCCGCGGCCTCGGAGGTCGCGCGGATGAGGCTGTTGTCGTCCCGGTAGTAGTAGTCTCCGAGTTCGTTCTCGAGATACTGATGGACCTCGCTCCCGCTTTCGAGACCCCATCGCTCCTGTAGTTCCGCGTTCTTGGTCGGCTGTAGCTCCACGAGGTCGGCGAGTCGCTCGCGGGCCTCCTCCGAGAGAGTCATCGGTCGGCGCTACGGCGGGGTGATATTTCCGCTTTCCGGAAGTGAGAAAGTGGTTCGGTGTCGCTGGGACGGGTGGAGTTCGGTGAGTCGGGATGATTGGGGTGGTCTGTCTTTGTGGGACGTGGCGAAGAAGTTCTATCTCTGTTGAAAGTGGTGAAGAAGCTAGCTACTGCCGACGCCAATTAGACCGCAACCGCACTGCACGACGCCGCACAGCACCGCAACCGCGACCGCGACAGCCTCACGCCTCCCCAACCGCCTGCGTTGCTCGGCCACGGGCCTGCGCTACTCGTCCCTCGCGCGGATGGGCGCGGCGCGCAGTTCTGCGCGCCGCGCCCGCACGCGCCGGGATGGAAAGCGAAACTATCGCGTCGAGGTAGAGAGCCAAGAAACGCGCACCCGAGCCTCGGAAAGATTATTCCGCGCGGCGGGTGTCGTGTTCCGTATGTCCGATTGGGAGACCATCACGCTCGACCACGAGAACGGCGTCGCGACCCTGACCGTAGACCGGCCCGACAGACTCAACGCCCTGAACGTCGATACCCTCGAAGCCCTCGACGAGGCGCTCGACGAGGCGGAGGCCGAGGGCGCGGGCGCGCTCGTCCTCACGGGCGCGGGCGACGACGCCTTCGTCGCTGGCGCGGACATCAGCTACATGCAGGACCTCTCGACGCCCGAGGCCCAGGCCTACGCCGAGTTGGGCCACCGGGTCGCCGACAAGATAGAGCAGTTCCCCGCGCCCGCCATCGCGGCCATCAACGGCTACGCCTTCGGCGGGGGTTGCGAACTCGCGCTGGCCTGCGACCTCCGGGTCGCCAGCGAGGACGCCGTCATCGGCCAGACCGAAATCGACCTCGGCATCATCCCCGGCTGGGGCGGCAGCCAGCGACTCCCGCGACTCGTCGGCGACGAAATCGCGCGCCGCCTGATATTCTTCGGCGAGCGCATCGACGCCCAAGACGCCCACGAACACGGTCTCGTCGGCGAAGTCGTCGCGGGCGACCAGATTGACGACCACGTGGCCGAACTCGCCGCCGACCTCGCGGCCAAGCCGACCTACGCGCTGGCCGCCGCGAAGGAGGCCCTGAACCAGGCTCACGAGACCTCCCAGGAGGCTGGCCTGCGCTACGAGCGCCGCCTCTGGAGCGGCCTGTTCGGCACGCACGACCAGCGCGAAGGCATGCAGGCGTTCCTCGAAGACCGCGCGCCCGACTTCGAGTAATCCCCGGAGGCACGGCTGAGGAACCGATACGCGCCACATACTTTTGCCGCCGAGCGTCGTGGACCCCGGAGATGTCCGTCTCCGCGGCGCGTCTCTCGTGGACTGTCGGCCCGGCCGACTCCCGGGCGATTCGAGGCCTGTTCTACCTCGCCGAGGGACTGCTCGGCGGTGCGCTCGTCTCGGCACTCTTCTCGACGGCCGACGACCTGCTCCCGTCCGCAACCGTCGTCGAGCCTTGGACGTCCGGACTCGTCGCGGTGTTCGTCCTCCTCGTACTCGGCCGCCTCGTCTGGTTCTACGCCATCGTCAGGGTCACAGCCGACCAGTCCCGCGATTCGGCGGCGCGGACCCACCAGTCGGCGATGGCGACGTGGACCCGCGACCAGCAGTGGCGGTGGCCTCTGGCGGTCGTAGCCGTCGTCGGGACAGGACTCGCCGCGGTCGTTCCCGACGCGGGGCGACACTCACCGACCATCCGCTCTGGTTCGGCGCGTTACTCCTCGCGGTCGGTTGCTCCGCACTCGGCGAACTGCTGAGTTCCGAGGGCCGAATCGACGCCGACTCGCTGACGCTCGCCACTCCTCGATACCGCGACTGGCGCGAGGTAGACCTCCGGACGCTCACGTCGGTCCGGCAGGTCTCGGCCGGTTCGTTCACGATTTGCTGGCTCTCGGTCGCGCCGGGCGTCGAGAAACGAACTGCGATACAGGGGTTCTACGCGATTCCGACTCGGGTGTTCGAGACGGCGTGGTCGGCCTTCGAGGTGGGACTGGCCGCCGACCCGCCAATCGACGCCGAAACCGCCGAGCGCGCCGCGTTCTTCCGGCGGGTGAATCGGGTCGTCGCTGGCGGCGTCCTCCTGTTCGCGGTCGGCGGTCTGGTCGGTCTCGTCTGGCTCGGCGGCCCGGTCTGGAACGTTCTCGTGTTCGCGTGGCTGATACTCGGTAGGGGTCTCTTCTTCCTGAAACTGGTGGCCTGACGCGCTCGCGGACGACGCCCATTCAGTCCTGCGGTGTCGGCGAGACGAGTTCGTCGGCGTCGGAAACCGTCTCTTCGACCTGCGTGTACACCAGCACGAGTCCCACGGCCGCCAGCGCGCCGCCGAACGCGAAGGGCCAGACGAACCCGAAGATCACGAGGAACCCGGACGCCAGCGGGCCGACGGCGGTCCCCAGACCGAACGCCATCGTGAGAATCGAGAGCTTCGTTCCCGACTCGCCCTCCTCGGCGAGGTCCCCCGCCAGCGCGAGCGACGGCGCGAACACCATCGCCACCGCGACTCCCTGCACGAACCGGGCCGCGACCATCCCGGTCGGCGTGGTGACGACTCCCTGCGTGAGGAGTGCGGGGACGAGCAGTGCGAATCCGGCGACGAGGAAGGGTCGTCGGCCGTAGGTGTCGCTGGCCCGACCGACGGGAACCTGAAAGGCGACGTTGGCGATGACGACCGCCGCGAACTCGACACTGAACAGGACCGACCCCTGCGAGAGTCGGTCCGAGAGTTGCGGTTCCAAGGTCGCAAACAGTCCGATGCCGATGGCCATGAACAGGGTCGCCACGCCGAGGGTGAACACGGGGTCGAGACCGCTGTCCTCGGGGTCGCTGACCGACACGGCGAGTTCGTCGCCCGCCCGGGCCTGCGTCCGTTCGGGGTCCGAGACGAAGACGGCCACGAGCGCGAAACTCGTCGCCGCGCCGAGCAAGGCGACCCCGAAGGCGGCCACGAACCCCGAGACGGTGCCCGCCGGCGTCGAGTAGGGGCCGAGTTCGAGGAGGACGCCCGCCGCGAGCGGGCCGAAGCCGAAGCCGATCAGCCGGAAGGTGTTGAACACGCCGAAGTTACCCCCGCGGGTCGCGTCGGTCGCCAGTTCGTTCACCAGCGCGACCGTCGCGGGGATGGCGAGTGCCGCGCCGACGCCCTGCAACATCCGGAGCAGAAGGACCGCGGCGTAGCTCTCTGCGAAGACGTAGGCCCCGCTGGCGACCCCGAGCAGCGCGAGACCGGCGAGGATGAACGCCCTGCGCCTGCCGGTCCGGTCCGAGAGACGCCCGGTAAACGGCTGGCCGAAGCTGTTGAGGAAACCGAACAGCGAGAGCGCGACGCCGATGAGAATCGACTGAGCGACCGAGATGCCCAGAAATTCGGCCCCACCGCCCGGTGCGTCGAGAATCACCTCGTCCAGAAACTGCGGCAGAACTACGATGAGAAAGGAGTTGCCCACCGCGTCTATCATCCGGGCGAACGCGAGGGTCAACACTCGCCGGTCGGTTCCGAACAGCGCCATTCGCCGGAACGAGGACACGTACGGCCAAGACGGTTGTGGCACCAGCGGTGAGCGTCGGTCGCGTGGACTCGACGCGAAAGGGCGCGTTCCGGACCGTGCGTAAGTTTATCATGCCCGGGGTCGTACGGTGTGATATTCTACACTCGGTCGCGGCGCGGGCCGCCGACCACGGGGACGTGAACGATGACGAAAATAGAATGCGAGAACTGCGGGCGGAAGGCCACCGTCGATAGCGAAGAGCGAGCGTCGAGCGCACCGATGCGGTACTGTCGGCGGTGTGGCGAAGAACTCCCGCCGCGCGATGAGTGGTGAGTTATCCGTCCACTGGATAACCGAAGTCTCGTGCGCACCTGGTTCACCTGAATAGCCGTGGGAGGACGCCTACCGATTCCCTGTGGAACCGACTCGGAGCACTGGTGAGACGGTGGCGGGACTCGTCTTCTGGACCCTGGTCGTGCTGGCGACGGTGACGGGACTGTTCACCGCGTGGGCGCTCGGCGCGAACAGCAACTCCCCGCCCTTCGCTCCGGCCATCGGCGCGAACGCCATCTCGACGATGCGGGCCGCGTTCCTCATCGGCATCCTCGCCGCGCTGGGCGCACTGACGCAGGGCGGAAGTATCTCGGACACCGTCGGGGCGGGACTCATCGACGGCGTGGCTATCACGTCGCTGGCGGCGACGGCGGGCCTGTTGACCGCCACCGCGTTCATGGCGTTCGGCGTCTACACCGGCTACCCGGTTCCGGCCGCGTTCGCCACGACGGGCGCGATGGTCGGCGTCGGACTGTCGCTCGGCGGCACGCCCGCGTTCGACACGTATCGACGCATCGTGACGTTCTGGGCGCTCGTCCCGCCGATATCCGGCGGGTTGGCGTACCTCACCGCCACGGTTCTCCGGCGCGACGACATCCCCGAGACGGTCAGCGTCCCGCTACTGGCGGGGTTGGTCGGCGCTATCGTGGCGAACGTCGAGTTGAGCATCATCCCCGCGCCGCCCGGCGAAGAGCAGGGGTCCGTCGCCGGGTTCCTCGCGGGAGTCGTGAACACCCCGGTCGTCGCGGGGTTCGACGTCGCCGCGGGCGTTGTGACGCTCCTCGTCGCGGCCGCGAGCTTTCGGTTCATCCGGCGACGGACGGAGGTCTCGGTCGACGCGGGCGTCAAGACGTTTCTGGTCGCCCTCGGGAGCGTCGTCGCGTTCTCCAGCGGCGGGAGTCAGGTGGGACTGGCGACGGGACCGCTGGAGAACCTCTACCGGGCCGAACTCGGCCTACCGGGAGTCGTCCTGCTCGCAATCGGTGCGACCGGCATCCTCGCCGGCGCGTGGATGGGCGCGCCGCGTCTGCTGCAGGCGACCTCGCGGGAGTACGCCCAACTCGGGATTCGGCGGTCTATCGCCGCGCTGGTCCCCGGATTCGTCATCGCGCAACTCGCCATCGCGCTCGGCATCCCCATCTCGTTCAACAACATCATCATCTCCGGAGTCATCGGCGGCGGTCTCGCCGGCGGGTCGGCCGGCGTCTCCCGGCGGAAGATCGGGGTGACGCTGGCGTTCTGGCTCGTCACGCTGGTCACGTCGGTCGCGGTCGGATACGGGGTGTACTGGGCGTTCGCGCAGGTCCTCGGTGGGTAGTCCCCGGCGACCGAAACGATTTGTCACCGGTGGCCGAACCGTCGGGCATGGAGAGAGTCACTATCGGCGAGGTCGAACCGGCCGACTTCGGGGACGGCGTGGACCGCCGGAGGCTCTCGGACCCCCTCGGCGCGACCGGCCTCGCGGTCGTCCACTACCGAATCCCGCCCGACGAAGGGTTCCCGAGCGGCCTCCACGCCCACGGGGACCAAGCGGAGATTTTCGTCGTCCTCGACGGCGAGGCGACCTTCGAGACGCTCGCGCCGGAGCGAGACGACGCCGACGAAATCACCCTTACCGAAGGCGAGGCAGTCAGATTCGCGCCCGGCGAGTACCAGTCGGGCCGGAACGACGCCGACTGCGACCTCGTGGCGCTCGCGCTCGGGGCACCCCGCGACAGCGACGACGTGCGGATTCCCCTCGACTGTCCGGAGTGCGGCCACGACTACCTGCGCCCGGAGGCGGACGAGGACGGACCGCTCCTCGTCTGCCCGGACTGCGGAACGGCGAACGTCCCCGGAGGCTGTCCCGACTGCGGAACCGAGATGCGAGTCACGCTCGGCGAGTCCGACGCCGCGGCGTCGGACTCGCCGAGCGAAGACCCTGAAACGCTAGTCGTCTGTCCCGACTGCGGTACCGAGGCCGAGAGTCCGTTCGGAACGTAAGAACGGCACTGTCCGGATGCGCGGTGGCAGGCCGACCGGCCGGACGCGCTCGAACGACCGAACCACGGCACGCGCTCGAACGACCAAATCTCTTGTCTGGGTGGACTGAAAGGGGCCGCCCGGTCGTGCCCGAAGGGCGTGGTCGCCTCAGCGACCGCCGGAAGACCACCCGCGTCTTCCGAGGTCACACTCGCTTCGCTCGCGGTTGTACCGCTCGCATCGCGGCGCGCCG
Organism: Halorussus salinisoli; assembly: GCA_005239435.1. Taxonomy (GTDB): domain Archaea; phylum Halobacteriota; class Halobacteria; order Halobacteriales; family Haladaptataceae; genus Halorussus; species Halorussus salinisoli. The sequence goes on from ML241305.1 coordinate 201,746, forward strand.
TCCACCGCTCGCGTGACCGCGACCGGGCGGGGCTTTCGAAGCCAACGTCACTCCGATCGTCCCGTCGCTGCTGTCGATTGCTCCGACGTGTAACGACCCCGGACTACCGCACCACCGTCACCGACACGGGGGCCTCGCCGACGACCTTCGTCGCAACCGTCCCGAGAAGCCGACGCGCGAGTTCGTTGCGCTCGCCGCCGTGGCCGCCCATGACGACGTGGTCCACGTCGCGGGCCTCGACGTAGTCGAGGATGGTCTCGGCGGGGTCGCCGGTCTCGACCGCCGTCTCGACGCTCCGGTCGGCCTCCGCGGCGCGGCGCTTGGCGCGGTCCACGAGGTCGGCGGCGCGTTCGCGCGCCGCCTCGCGGCGCTCCTCGCCGGATTCGAGGACGCCGCCCTCGCTCATCGCCGCGTCGAGCGGCGTCACCACGTTCAGTACCGTAATTTTGCAGTCGAAGGTGTCGAGGGCGAAGACCAGCGCGTCGTCGGCCAGCGGCGACCCGTCCAGCGGGACGAGGACGTGCGAGGGTGTCATATCGGTACTTCGACGGCCAGTCCCAAGTAGTTCACAGGGGTCGCGCGGGTGCCGTCGGGCGGTCGAACCGGGAGACGAAGAAATGTGATTGCCTGGCAATCGTATTCGATTGTAAAGGAATTGAATACCTGTCTACACTGCCCCGTCCTCGATTTCGACCACCTCGGCGTCCCCGTCGAGGACGACCCGCATCTCGTCGCCCTCGCAGGTGATGGTCACGACGAGTTCCCACGGGTCTTCCGAGCGGACCTCGACCGCGTCGTCGCTCACGACGAACTCCAGTTCCCAGAGGGGCCGACTCGTCACGTCCACGCCGCGCTCGTAGAAGAACGAGACGACCGCGGGGTGGTAGAGGACGGTCTCACCGGGCGTGGTCCACATGAACCCGCCGCAGTGTTCGCAGTTGCGCGCCACGTAGGGCGCCTCGTCGTCGTCCCGGTAGCGGAGTTCGCCGGGCATCGGTCCCGCACACCAGACGCACACGTCCCGGTTCATCAGCAGGACGTGGTGGCGAACCCACTGGTCGAACGTCTCCAGGCAATCGTCGCCGCGAGATTCGACCGCGCTCGGCGGGAACTCCACGCTCATGTACTCCCGGTCGCAGTCCGAACAGACGATGCGGAGGACCGCCTCGTCGTACGCCATTTCGAGCGGTGCCCCGCAGTCGAGGCACTCGCTGTCGACGTCGCGGGACTCCAGTTCGGTTCGACGGGTGAACAGTCCCGCGACGATGGTCCGGTAGAGCAGTTCTCCGGGGTAGGTCAGACCGTACCCGTCGTCGGTCCGCTCGACGAACTGCCCGACGAGCGTGTCGAGGTGGTAGTTGAACTGGCCGGAGTCTCGAATCCCGGCCCGTTCCCGGAGTTCCGAGAAGGTCAGCGTCCCCTCGTACTCCTCGTAGGGGGCCTCCGCCAGCGCCCGGAGGATGGTCATCCGGGTCTCGTCGGCCACGACCCCGAACACGTCGGCGGGGTTGGGCGAGTCGGAATCGCTCACGGAATCGGTGTCGCAGTCCGCGGGCAAAAATCTACCTCACGAACTCGCGAGTCGCGGCCGAAGGGGCAACGATTAGTCGCTCGGTTCCGAACCCCCGCGCATGGAAACGACCGACGCCTTCGTCGGCCTGACGTGTGTCGATTGCGGCGAGACGTTCGACGCCGAGGAGACGACCCACCGCTGTCCCGACTGCGACGGGATTCTGGACCCCGAGTACGACTACGACGAAATCGACCTCTCCAGAGAGGACCTCCAGTCCCGACCGTTCGAGTCGATGTGGCGCTACGAGGAACTCCTGCCGTTCCCGAAGAGCGCCGCGGTGTCGATGGACGAGGGCGCGACCCAACTCGTGGAGTGCCCGACGCTCGCCGACGAGCTGGGCGTCGGCCGCGTCCTGTTCAAGGACGAGGGTCGCAACCCGACCGGGACGTTCAAGGACCGCGGGCAGACGGCGGCCGTGACCGCGGCCGCCCAACACGGCGCGACCGACGTGGCGCTCAACTCCGCGGGCAACGCCGGACAGGCCGCCTCGGCTTACGCCGCCCGTGCGGGCATCGACTCCCACGTCTTCCTGCCCTCGCGGGCCGGGTTCACCAGCAAGGCGATGGTCAACGTCCACGGCGGTGACCTGACCGTCGTGGAGGGACGAATCGGCGACGCGGGAGCGGCCTACGCCGACGCGATGGCCGAACACGACGACTGGTACTCGGTCAAGACGTTCGTGACGCCCTACCGCCACGAGGGCAAGAAGACGATGCTCTACGAAGTGGTCGAGCAGAACGACTGGGAGGTTCCCGACGCCGTGGTCTACCCGACCGGCGGCGGCGTCGGTCTCGTCGGAATGCACAAGGCCGCCAAGGAACTCCGCGAGTTGGGTCTGACTGACGAACTACCGTCGATGTACGCGGCCCAGTCGTCCGGGTGTGCGCCCGTCGTGGAGGCCTTCGAGGAAGGAAAAGACGTTCACGAGGTCTGGGAGACGCCCGACACCATCTGTGGCGGCATCGAGATTCCCGACCCCGGCGCGAGTCCGCTGATTCTCGACGCCCTCCGTGAGAGCGACGGCGGTGCGGTCGCCACCAGCGACGAAGACATCCTGGACAGCGCCGTCACGGTAGCCCAACACGAAGGGTTGGAGATGGGTGCGACCTGCGCCGCGGCCGCCAGCGGGGCGTGGGAACTCGCCCGACGCGGCGAGTTCGACGACGACGACACCGTGGTCCTGCTCAACACCGGCGCGGGCAACAAGGACGACGACGTGCTCCGAAGCCACCTGATGAGCAAGGGAATCTGATTACCGTTCGACGCTCACCGGGTCTTCGGCGATAATCCACGCGTCGGGCGATTCCTTCGACCGGAGTTCGAGACTCCCGTCGTGGAAGTGGGCGGTGATCCGTTCGCTCGTCTCGGTCTCTGACATCGTGTCGGTCGCTACGCGAGACCCGGCCATTACTATACGGCGTCTACGCGGGCCGTACAGGCGGTCTACACGTCGATACGTCCGGTCTACTCGTCCGTAAGCCCGAACTGGCCTGCGAAAACGGGGCGTCGAAAATCAGTAGTAGTACACTTCGAACTCGTCGCCACAGTTAGTACAGTCCACCGTCGTTCCCGTGAGTCGATCGGCGTCTCGGAACGTCGAGTCGGGGTCGCCGCCGTCGGTGGCGACTTCGACGACTTGACCGTCGCAGTTCGGACACCCGATGCTCATCTCTGCGTTCGACATGGTCTGTCATAGGGCGGCCCGGTGGTTAGTTATAAACCCGCTAGTCGGCCTGTAGACCGGGCGTTTCCGCGAGCAGACGCGACGTAGCCACCGAGTGATTCCCGGGTATCCACCGAGTAATTCTCGGGTAGCTACCGGATGCTTCCGGCTTTCGACCGATTTCAGAGCCTGTACTCCGATACGAGGTTCCTAATCGGGACCGGCGTCGAACCAGCGACGCGTACCGGGACAAATATAAGTTTTAGACGCGGCTAATTCCGAACACGAAATGTTGAGCGACGTGATGGAAGACTACCTGAAGTCGATCTACGCCCTCCAGAAGGAGGACGGCGGGCCGGTCTCGACTTCGGCTATCGCCGACTACCTCGACGTGACGCCGCCGACGGTGACGAGCATGGTCGAGAAACTCGAAGACAGAGGGCTAGTCGAGCGCGAGAAGTACAAGGGAGTCGAACTCACCGCCGAGGGGGAGACGGTGGCGCTCGAAGTGCTACGCCACCATCGCCTGCTGGAGTCGTACCTGACCGAACACTTGGACTACTCGTGGAGCGAGGTCCACGAGGAGGCCGACACCCTCGAACATCACATCAGCGAGGAGTTCGAGGAGCGTGTCGCCGAAGTGCTGGGCGACCCCGAGGTGGACCCCCACGGTGACCCCATCCCGAGCGCCGACCTCACGCCGCCCGAGGAGGACGACACCACGCCGCTCTCGGAGTACGACCCCGGGGACCGACTCGTGGTCGCGCGGGTGAGCGACCGAGACGAGGAGGAACTGCGCTACCTCGCGGACGCGGGCGTCGCGCCCGAGACGGAACTCGAAGTCGTGGACGTGGCCCCGTTCGGGATGGTGACGGTGCGACTCCACGACGAGGACGGTCCCGAACAGAGCCTCCCCGAGAACGTCGCCCGCTCCATTCGGGTCCGACCCGCGGGCGAGTACGACGAAACAGGCGACGACGACGCCGAACCCGGACCGAACGGGAGCGCGCAGGGCGTCGAACCCTGAGACTCCCCTGCGGTCCCGATAACGACCCGCCCACCGCGGTCCTATCGGAGAGATAGCTTTTTCTCGGCCCGAGTCCCTACCTTCGAGCGATGCTTCAGGAAGTCGCCTCGGCGCTGGCCGGGGTCGCCCTCGGCCTCTCGCTGGCGGCCCCGCCGGGACCGATGAACGCCATCATCGCCGAAGAGAGCGTCCTCCGCGGGTGGGGGTCGGGCTTCCGAGCGGGCCTCGGCGCGATGTCGGCCGACGCCTGCTTCTTCGTCCTCGCGCTCCTCGGCGTCGTCACGGTCGTCCGCGACGTACCCGTCGTCCAGCAGGTGCTGTTCGGTCTCGGCGGCCTGCTGATGCTCTACTTCGCCTACGGCGCGGCCAGCGACGCCAACGCCGCGTTCGGCGGCGACGCCGCGACGGACGGGGCCGGCGAAGCGACCGACGAGGAGAGCAAGGGCTTCCGGAAGGCGTTCGTGCTGGCGCTCACCAACCCCTACCAGATTCTCTGGTGGCTCACGGCCGGCGTGGGTCTGCTCGACCCCGGCACGTTCGCCCTCGACGCGCTCGGCGGCCTGACCGTCTCGACGGGAAGCCCGGTCATCGTCGTCGGCTTTTTCGCGGGTATCGCGCTCTGGATTACCGGATTCCCGGCCGCGCTGGTGACGGTCGGGCGGCGCGTGGACGCCTTCGCACCGGTCGTCGCCTACCTCAGCGCTATCGTGTTGGCGCTGGCCGGTCTCTCCTTCCTCTCGAAGGCGACCGAGATTCTGGCGTAGAACGTAACTCCGCGTGACGTACTCCTGCGGCGACTGAGTGGCTACGGGGCGCTCGTCGGGACAGAGCTGTCCCTGTTCGCACCGCGAGGTCACTCCGAGCCCCGCTCGGAGCGTCGTCAGGGTCGTCGTTGCGTTCGGCGGTCCGGCGACTCCTCGCGGTCCATCTCCGGCACCTCGCTTTCGAGCCACTCTCGGAACCACTTGACGCGCTTGAGACGCTTGTGGGCGATGCCCTCGGCGGTCTCGCTCTGGACGCGCTTGGTGGCGTCCTTGCCGCGCTCCATCACCCGGTCGATCATCTCGGCGGCGTCCATGTGGGTGCGGGCCTCGTAGCCCATCCGGAGGAGCATCAGCGCGGTGCCGTTCGCGCCCACCTTGTCGAGCAGGTCGGCCTCGATGAGACACTGGGTCTCTTTCGGCAGGTCGGTGAGGTCGCCCTGATACGAGTGGTTCTCGACCGCCTTGCAGACTTCCTCGATGAACGACTCGGGGAAGTCGCCGTGAGTTTCGAGGTACTTCCGGGCGATGCGCGCGCCCTCTTCGGCGTGGACCTCCTGGTCGGCGTCGAGTTTGGCGATGTCGTGGAACAGCGCTGCCACCCGGGCCACGTCCTCGTTCGCGCCCTCGCGCTCGGCGATGGTGCCCGCGAGGTCCACCACGTTGAGGATGTGGTTGAACCGATACTCCGCGGAGTGCCACGGGTACCATCGCATCCGGCCGCCGCCGTCCTCGTTCTCGACGCTGGCGGCGAGATACTCGTACACGAAGTCTTTCATCTCCTCGAACTCGGTCTCAGAGACGGGCGACTCCTTAATTTCGACTCCCACAGAACCACCTCGATTCGCAAATGTCCGTGTTCATTCTTACTCGTATAAACGAATGATTGACTCTTTAGACTTACGACGAAGAGACTCCCGGCGACTCGGCGGTTTTCCCGCGTACGTTCGAAACACGGTTCGTGTTTCTCGTCCCGACGGTCCCCGCCTCGGCGTGTTTTTTCCACGACAGTTGGTCGGTGATTTCGGAACCGACCCGCCGCTTCGCGGGCCGATCGCCTTACGTCTCGTTCAGGACGAACTCGACGCGCTCGGTCGCCTCGCCCTTCGATTCGCGGCCGGTTATCTCGACGCGCCCGAGTTCGCCGAGGCTGTCGACGTGGGTACCGCCGCAGGGGCAGTAGTCGAACCCCTCGATTTCGACCACCCGGAGCGGGTCGACGTGGTCGGGGATGAGGTCGAGCAGGGCGCGGCCCTCCTCGGTGCGCTCTTCGACCTCCTCGCGCGGGCGTTCGTCCTTGGTAACCGCGAGGTCGCGCTCGATGGCCTCGTTCGACAGGCGCTCGATTTTCTCCACGTCCTCCTCCGAGAAGTCGACTGGCTCGAAGTCGATGCGCGACCGGTCGGCGTGAATCTGGTTGCCCGCGGTCTCCGCGCCGTACTCGTCCAGCACCACGCGCGAGACGACGTGCTGGGCGGTGTGCATCCGGCGGTGGGCCTCCCGGCGCTCGGCGTCGATTTCGCCTTGCACCTCGTCGCCAGGTTCGGGCAGGTTCCCCTCGACCTCCGCGACGTAGTGGCGCACGTCGCCGTGGTTCTTCCGAACCTTCGTCACCGCGGCCCGGCCGCCGTCCCACGACAGTTCGCCGCGGTCGGCCGGTTGGCCGCCGCCCTCCGGGTAGAAGTACGTCCCGTCGAGGACGACGTACTCGTCGGTCGCCTCGGTCACGCTGGCTTCGAACTCGGTCACGTCGTCGGCGTCGGGGAGGTAGCGTTGCTCGGTCACAGTCGGCCAAAGGCGACCGAGCGGCTTAATCGATTGGCTGGCGGAAAAGGCCGAAGTCGAATCGCGTGCGCTCGAGGAAACCAACCACTGGGACGCGCTCGGCGATGCTGCAGGTCTGGGTGGACTGAAAGAGGCCGCCCGGTCGCGCAACGCTTGGTCGTCTCAGCGACCCCTATCCGCAAGGGAACGCGAGCGAAGCGAGCGTGACTGCTGCCGATAGGGGTCGCTGAGCGACCGCGAACGGGCGGGGCCTTCAACTCTGCTTTCCAATATCGTCGCTTACATCGACTCCAGCGATTCGTAGCGAGTGCCGGGGCTTTTCGACCGTTCGCCGTTACAGTTCTGGTCGCACCAGTAACATCAGTTACGTCTCGAATCCTCTTACGTCTCCAACTCAGTCGAGCCACCCGGCAACTCGTCGTCGGAGTCGCCCGAAGAGCGGTGTCCGTCGTCGCTCGTCGTCGGTCTGCGTTCGGTCGGTTCGCGGTCGGTCTGGGGGCCGGGTCGGGGAGTCGTTGGCCGGTTTCGCCACGGGCCGACCCTGTTCGCGCGACCGGAAGAGATCGCGGGTGGCGAGAGCGAACAGCGACGCGCCAAGGAGGGTCCAACCCACGGCGCGAGTTCGCTGGGCGCGCTGGACGAAGCCGTACCCGACGCCGACGAAGAGTATCGAGGAGGCTACCAGCCAGGTCAGTTCCATCGCTCTCCGGGTTCGGAGCGGTCGACGAATCGATACGTACGAGTGGGGACCATACACACGAAACCGCGGTGCGTAATGGCTTTGTTATGTACCGCCTGATTAAATTTCGCAACTTCCCCACTTCCATCTGGAAACGATTGTGCGGGCGGTAAAGAGTGTCTGTACCCGGTTAGGAACCCTCAACCGAGCGCAGTGACGACGACTATCACGCCCGCGAGGATACAGACGAGTCCGACCCGGCGCTTGTGCCGAGCGAGACCCTCCTCGGGTTCGGGCGGGACGTTCAGGAGGTTCGATTGGGTCCGGAGGACGGTCTGTGGAAACAGGTAGTCCGCGAACCCCCACGTAAGCAGGACGAGTCCGATGCCGAGTTTCACGGGGAGGGACATGGAGTGATACTAGTCAACGTTGAGCACGAAATAGGTTACTGCGGCATGGGAATGAATCAGTCGTGTTAAAGAACGTTATATATGGGTTTAGTAGTTATATTTCGTTCTCTATCGGAGGAGGTTGTCCACGAGCATCACTCGAAAACTGACGCTGGGGAGCGGACGCGTGGGTCGAACGGTCCGTGGCGCTGGACGAACTCGGTCGTCGTCACTCGGACTGAAACTGTAGAGTGTATCGAAGATAGTCCCGGGCGGATTCGAACCGCCGTCATAGGCTCGCTTCCGTAACGGCTCGTAACCCGCTACGTCCAAAGGCCCATATGATTGGCCACTACACCACGGGACTGCACTCGCTCTTGAAATCGAGCGTATCAGGTCGTAGCCTTTCCTCGTACAATAGTGTTACTTTTCGTCCGGCGGTCGGGAAACGCTGACGTTTCCCGCTTCGACGTTTCTGTGACACCTTCGGCGGAGGGTAATCACGTTTTTCAACGTATGGGCTTCTTCGGGTTTATCGAAGTCGCGGACGCGCTCGATGTGGTGTACGTCCGGATTTCGCCCAGTATCGACCCTCGTTCTACCGCAATTTTGGCACGTGTGTTCGTCACGCTCTAGTGCCTCCCGCCGAATCCGCCACCATTTCTGTCCATAACTGAGACTACCACCCTCCCACTGGTGGTGACTTTCACCAGACCTCTATGGTCGTCTCACAGTACGAACACGGCGTAGCGATGCGGTTTTCTGTGGCGGGATTTTCGGGAAGTAAACCGTCTGCGGATTCGACGCAGTCCGCGCAGTACTTACCCACTTTATTGGACGGGTAATACGGAAACTCCGCCCCACAGAATTGACACGTCCCGATTTCTTTCGCTCCTTTCCAGTTCCCATTGTTCTTGCCCGCGTTCGGGTCACAGTCGTCGCAGTAGTTCAGCCGTGATTTCGGGTCGTAAAACTCCACTCCACAGTCGTGCAGGTGCGGTTCGGGAGATTACCGTCGTGTTCGTGCCCGCGATGAATTCGCGCTCCCTGCTCGGAGTCGAACGACTTCCCGCACGTTGGACAGTCCATTAGGTGGGATTTGTGACTATTTCGCCTTCAAGTTTCGTATTATCGAGTGGAAAAAGCAGAGAGAGGACAGCAAGAAAGACTCCGCAAACCTAGTCCGCTTCGCCTTCCTGAATCAACTCGGCGCACATGTCCGCTTCGGCGTCGAAGCAGTCCGGACACTGGGGTTCGCGGTCGATGATAGTGTCGAGTCGTTCCGCGACGGTCTCGTCGATGACGCTTTCGAGCGCCTTCGCCTCGCTCGGGAACTCCTCGACTTCGAGGACGTTGTGGAGGAAGCGCTCGATGATGCAGTAGGTCTGGAGCGCCTCGCGGGCCCGTTCGATGCCGTCGTCGGTCAGCGAGACGCCCTTGTACTTCTCGTGGTCGGCGAGGCCCCGGTCCTGTAGCTTGCCGATCATCTCGTTGACGCTGGCCGGACTCACGTTGAGGCGGTCGGCCAGCGCGCCGGTCGAAGCCGGACCGTTTTCCATCCGCTGTACGAGGTAGATCGCCTTCAGATACTGGTCAGCAGTGTTCATTCTCGGGCCTCCATGACTTCGGTCACTTCCTCGACACCTTCGGCCTCTTCCTCCCGAATCGACTTCAACGTAGCGAGCAACTCCTCGCGGTCGAGCGCGAACGCCGTGTCGCTGGCTTCGATGGCGCCGATGAGGTCGTCGTAGAACTTGTACGCGGTCTCCTCGCCGTGGAGTTGGTCGTAGAGAACGCCGTCGAAGTCCTCCGGACCGGTCTGAGCGTAGGTTGCTTCGACCAGCGCCTCGACCTCTTCGAGCGGCACCGCCTCGGCGTCCAACTGGTCGATGAGCGCCTCGAGTCGCTGTCGGTGGTCGGCCGACTCCTCGCGGGCGTCTTCGAGCAACTCCTCGATGTCGTCGTCGCGCTCGTCGGGCGACAGCGTTTCGTAGTGGCGCGCCGCTCGGACTTCGACGACCTCCTCCAGCACGATGCCGATCTGGAGCAGGCGCGCGAGTTGGGTGTCGGTCGATACCCGGTCGTTGACGGTCATTCCGACCACCCGTGGCTGTACTTCGATACAACGGTCATTACAACACTGTCGGGAGTTGGGCGACTTAACAGGTTTGGTCCGGTAGCTATCGCTGTCCGACGAACGAAAAAGAAAGAAGCGAGATCTACTCGTGCAGTCGGTCCCGAATCCGCGTTTCGAGGTCGTCCCGCAACTCCTCAACCTCGACCTCTTCGAGAACGGGCACGAAGAAGCCCTCGACCAGCATGTTCCGGGCGGACTCGTCGTCCACACCGCGAGAGGTCATGTAGAACATGTCCTCCTCGTCGATCTGGCCGACCGTGGCCGAGTGGCTCGCCTCGGTGTCGTGGTTGTTGATGATGAGTTTCGGGGAGGCGTCGGCCTCGCTCTCGTCACTCAGCATCAGGGTGTTCTCGCGCTGGTAGGAGTTGGTGTCCCACGCGTCGCGCCCGACGTCTTGGACGCCCTCGTAGACCGAGCGCGCGTCGTCGTCCAGCACGCCGCGGGTCACGAGGTCTGCGGTGGTGTGAGCCGTGTTGTGCCAGACGCGGGCCGCGATGTCGAAGTGCTGGTCGTTGTGACCGAAGAACGCGCCGACGGTCTTGGTCTCCGAACCCTCGCCGTCGAGGTTCGTCTCGACCGAGGACTTCGTCAGCCGCGAACCGAGATTGCCCTCGACCCAGTTGACCGTGGCGTAGTCGTCGGCCTCGCCGCGCTTGAGCGTGTAGTTGTACGTCTGCTCGTCGAGGTCCTGCAACGACCCGTACTGGACGTGGCTGTTCTCGCCGGCCGCGACCTCTACGATGCCGCTGTAGTACTGCTCGTCCTCGACGGCCTGGCCCGTGTCCTGGCGCTCCAGAATCGTTACCGAACTCGACTGCTCGGTGACGACCAGCGTGTAGTTGAACAGCGACTGGGAGTTCTGCGTGGTCCGGATGGTCACGTCCTCGGCGTCCACGTTCTTCGGGACGTAGACGAGCGTGCCCGTGCTGAACAGGGCGGTCGAGAGCGCGGTCAGGTAGTTCTCCTGCGGGTCGACGACCGACCCGAAGTGTTCTTTCAGGAGGTCCTCGCGCTCCTCGACTGCGTCCGAGATGGGCAGGACTTCTGCCTCTTCCGGACCGACCTGGTCCTTCTCCTCGGCGGCGTTCAACGGGTCCACGAAGTTCTCGTAATCGAGCGCGTCGAGGTTGGTCCAGTCCCGACCAGGCGTCCGAATCACGTCGGGCATCTCCAACTCGCCGAGCGCGTCGAGCGCGTCGAGGCGGGTTTCGAGCAGCCAGTCGGGTTCCCCGAGGTCGTCGGATATCTGTCGAACCGTCTCCTCCGAGATGGTCTCGTGTACCTGCGTCGCAGTCATCCGAGACTCCCCTCCATTTCGAGTTCGATGAGTCGGTTGAGTTCGACCGCGTACTCGATTGGCAGTTCCTCCGTGATCGGTTCGATGAAGCCCGAGACGATCATCTGCTTGGCGTCGTCGTCGTCGAGTCCCCGCGACTGGAGGTAGAAGACGTCCTCGTCGCCGATTTTGCCGACGGTCGCCTCGTGAGCCACGTCGACCTTCGACTCGTCGATTTCCATGTAGGGCATCGTGTCGGAGGTCGACTCGTTGTCGAACATCAGCGCGTCACACTCCACGCTGGTCGAGGAGTGTTCGGCTCCCTCCGAGATGTGGACGAGACCGCGGTAGTTGGTGCGGCCGCCGTCCTTCGAGATGGACTTCGACTCGATGGTCGACTTGGTGTGGGGCGCGTTGTGGTAGACCTTCGCGCCCGTGTCGATGTTCTGTCCCTCGCCAGCGAACGCGATGGTGATGTTGTTCGCGCTCGCGTTGCGACCCTTCAGGATGGTGCAGGGGTAGAGCATCGTCGCCTTCGAGCCCATGCTCCCGGAGACCCACTCCATGCGGCCACCTTTCTCGACGATGGCGCGCTTGGTGTTGAGGTTGTAGGTGTTCTTCGACCAGTTCTGGACGGTCGAGTACTGAACGTGGGCGTCTTCACCGACGAACACTTCCACACCTCCGCTGTGGAGGTTGTGGCTGCCGTACTTGGGCGCACTGCATCCCTCGATGTAGTGGACTTCCGAGCCTTCCTCGGCGATGATGAGGGTGTGTTCGAACTGGCCCATCCCTTCGGAGTTCATCCGGAAGTAGGCCTGAACCGGCATTTCGACCGTCACGTCCTCGGGGACGTAGACGAACGAGCCACCGGACCAGACTGCGCCGTGAAGTGCGGCGAACTTGTTGTCGCTCGGGGGAACGCAGGAGGTCATGAAGTACTCCTTCACGAGTTCGGGATGTTCCCGAACGGCCTCGTCCATGTTACAGAAGACGACGCCTTTCTCCTCCCACTGCTCCTGCATGTTCTGATAGACGACCTCCGACTCGTACTGGGCGCCGACGCCCGACAGTGCCTTGCGCTCGGCTTCCGGAATTCCGAGTTTCTCGAAGGTGTCTTGAATCTCGTCTGGGAGGTCGTCCCAGTCGTCGGCTCCCGCACGCTTGTCCACGTCGGGCCGGATGTACGGGACGATTTCGCCGACGTCCAGTTCGGTCAGGTCGGGTTGGCCGGGCCAGTCGGTCGGCATCGGCATGTTCTGCCAATGTTCGAGCGCCCGGAGGCGTCGGTCGAGCATCCAGTCGGGTTCGTCCTTGTCGTCGCTGATGAGACGGACGACCTCTTCGGTCAGCCCCTTGTCGGACTTGACCGCCGCGCTCTCCTCTTTCTTGAACGCGAAGCGCTCTTCCGTGTTTGTCTCTTTTAGTTGATCTTGTTCGGAACTCATGCTATCACCTTACGCAGCCTCGTACACTTCGTCGCGGACCCAGTCGTACCCCTTGTCTTCGAGTTTCTCGGCGAGTTCCGCGCCACCGCTCATCGCAATTTCGCCGTCGAGCATGACGTGGACGTGGTCGGGCTCGACGTAGTCGAGAATCCGCTGGTAGTGGGTAATCTGGAGGACGCCGGTGCCCTGCTCGTCGCGCAGGGCGTTGATGCCGTTCGACACGTCCTGTAGTCGGTCGATGTCCAGACCGGAGTCGATCTCGTCCAGGACCGCGATGGACGGTTCGAGGATGGCGGCCTGCAGCACCTCGTTCTGCTTCTTCTCGCCGCCGGAGAAGCCAGCGTTGAGGTAGCGCTGTGCGAACTTCTCGTCCATGTCGAGCAGTTCCATCTTCTCGGAGAGAATCTGCTGGAACTCGGCCACGCCGACCTCGCCCTCGTCGGCGGGACCTTCCATGGGGCTGGTCTCGTAGCCAGCGTCGTCTTCTTCTTCGGTCTCGGCTTCTTCGTCCTCGAAGAGCTCCTCACGCTCTTCGAGCTTGGCGTTCAGTGCCTGTCGGAGGAAGTTGACCATCGTGACGCCTTCGATTTCGGCCGGGTACTGGAACCCGAGGAAGACGCCGAGCGCCGCGCGCTCGTTCGGTTCGAGGTCCAGCAAGTTCCACGACCGCTTGTCTTCCGGGACGTCTTCGTCGTCGAGGTGAAGCAGTACTTCACCCTCCGTCACCTCGTAGGCCGGGTGGCCAGCGATTACCTTCGCCGTGGTGGACTTCCCGCTTCCGTTGGGGCCCATCAGGGCGTGAATTTCGCCGGTGTTGACTTCGAGGTCGACGCCGTTGAGAATCTTCTCGTCGGCCTCAACGACCTCAGCATGTAGATTTTTGAGTTCGAGCGTTGCCATTGTTAGGTTCACCTAAGACGTTCGCAAAAAGGGGTGTCCGACGCATAATGCTTTCGCATTCTCACGTAAATGGCTTCGTAGAACGTGAAAAATACTTTTTGGAATGCGAAACACCACCACGAAAGATACGGGCGTCCGGAGTCGACGCTACCCGACTCCGGTCAGACGAAACTCCCGAGTCCGGTCTGCTCCTGGCCGGATTTCACTTCGTCCCACGAGATGTCGAGCGCTTCGAGGATGCGCTCGATGGGACCCTGGAGCGTCTTGTCGAGCATCTTGTCCCAATCGACCTCGAACTCCTCGGGTACCTGGTCGGCGAACTCGAAGCAGATTACGTCCGGGTCCTTCTTGAACTCTCGATAGAGGCGGTCCTCGCGGGAGTTCCCGCTCGGGTCGAACCCCTCCTCGTTCTCCATCCGTTGCCAGAAGTCCGGGTGAACTCCTTCGAGGTAGAGACGCTTGGGCTTGCTCCCGCGCTGGAAGTTGGTCCCGAACAGGAGGTTGGCGTACTTCGCGCCGCGGACCTGTGCGGTGTCGGTGTCGTATCCGTCGAGGCGCTTGCCGATGCCGCCGGGAATGCCCACGTCGTCCAGATTCACGTTTCCGGCTTGGTAGTCCTCGATGACGTCGTGGACGTAGTCTTTCACGTCGTCCAACTCCTCGCCGTGGACGATCATGTCGATGACCTGCTTTTGAACGTCCTTCGTGATGGGCGCGATGTCCGACCGCTTGTACTCGAAGCCCGTGATGTCGATGTCGTCTACGTCCTTGCCCTCCTTCCAGACGATGTGGCCCGCGTATCGCTTCTTCTTGCCCGCTTGGAAGAACCGCCGGTAGAGCTTCTCGAACTCGATCTGGAAGCGATGTTCCGCGGCGTTGAGTTCGTCGAGCGCGAAGTCGTCGTAGGCGTCGTTGATGTACTCCTCGATTTCGAAGGACTGCTCGAGCGCCTGCTCTTTGTTTTCGACCTGCCCGAGTTCCAACATGACGCTGTCGGTGTCTCCGTACGCCACGTCGTAGCCCATCTCCTTCGCCGTCTCCTGAGTGTAGTCGATGACGTCCCGACCGGTGGCCGTAATCGCGGCGGCCGCCTCTTTGTCGTACAGGCGGAACCGGTCCCAGCCCGACACGCCGTAGAGGCTGTTCATGATGACCTTCACCGCCGCCTGCTGGCGGTCGAACCGCTCGTACTCGCGGGTTTCGGGGTCGTGTTCGTTGCGCAGGGCCTTCTTCTCCTCGCGCTCGTCCAGCGTCTCGTCAATGATTTCCCGGATGATACCGTCGGGTTCCTTCCGGAAATGGGTGCCCGTCGGCGCGACGTACGTCTCGCCGTCGAACTCGTCGGGGTCCACCTTGGTCTCTGGCGAGGCGTTGATGGTGGTCATCGACATGGGGTAGAGGCTCTTGAGGTCCAGCACCGTCACGTTCTCCTTGACCCCGGTAATCGGCTCGAACACCGCGCCGCCCTCGAAGTCTTCGCTCTCCTGTTTGCCCTTCGAGGGGAGCGCGAACCGGCCGTGGGCCTTGTGGAGGACGTACACGTCCACCGCGTCGCCGGGCGTCGTGGCGTCTTCGAGTTTACACCCGACGAAGGAGGCGACCTCCTCCCAGAACGAGACGATGTCCTGCTTTCGGTCGAGTTCGACGCAGAGTTCCACGTCCCTGACGTTGTACTCCAGCAGTCGCTCGGGGTCGTTCTCCCAGAGGTCGCCGATGTCGCCCGAGTAGCGTTCCTTGCCCACGCCGAGTTCGACCTCGCCCACCGCGTCGAGGCGGTAGGATTCGAGTTCGGTGCGCTGGGTGCGCTTGTAGGCGTACAGCAGGTCGAAGACGACCCGGCCCTTTATCGAGGGGCCACCCCAGTCCGAGCGCCAGACCTCGTTCACCCGCGAGAGGCGGTCGGAGTCGAGGTCGTACTCGTGGGGACCGGCGAGTTCGTCGAGTCGGTCGAGGAGGTACGGCGCGTCGAAGTCGTCGGCGTTCCACCCCGTGACGATGTCGGCGTCGGTCTCCACGACGTAGTCGAGGTAAGCTTCGAGCATCGCGCGCTCGTCGTCGAAGGTCCGCACGTCGATGTCGACCTCCTCGATGGGGTCGTACCCCGTGAGGTCGTTCGGAGTATCGGCGTCGCCCTCGGGAGCGTCGTAGAGCCACGCGACGTACTCGTCGTCGTAGGAGTCGAAGGTAGTCAGACAGATGATCGGTTCTTCGCCCTCTTCGGGGAAACCCGAGCGGTCGTCTACCTCGATGTCGAAGTAGTGGACGCGGGGGTCGGCCTCGACTTCGACCGGGTCGAGTTCGTCTATCTGGTCGTGGAAGTAGAGGTCGCCGTCGTCGTCTCTGCGCTCGGGAATCCGAATCCCGCTCTTGACGTCCTTGTCGATGAGAAAGCGGTTGGGGAACAGGATGTCGGCCTCGTAGTGGTCGAACTCGTCGCGGACGTTCCCCACGTCGCGCGGCGTTCGACCGAATATCTTGGTCAGTTTCTCGCCGCGGATGCTCTCGTAGAGGTCGCCGTTCTCGTCGGTGGTCTCGCTTCCCGTGAGACTGTCGTACTCCTCTTCGGGCGGCGCGTCCAGCGAGTCGGTCGGCGCGTAGAAGTAGGGACGAAAGCCGACGACGCGGACGTGTTCGAGTTCGTTGTCGGGCGTGCGGCCGAAGACGTGGACGATCGGTTCCTCGTCGTCGCCCGAGCCTTCGATGGTGTAGTCGACCTGCACGACCGAGAGTTCGACCTCGCCGTCAGGGTCGGGCAGCCAGTCGTCGTCGCCGACGACCGAGTCGGCGCGCTGGTGGTCGCCTCCGGCGACCGCGCGGGCCTCGGCCTCGGCGTCGCGCTGGTCGTCACCAGCGTCGGAGAAGTCGGTTAGTGTCGTAGACCCCGAATCGCTCATGTATTCGGAATTTGGCGCTTCCGGCTAAAAACCCTCGCTTTCGCCGGACCACGGTGGGTCTCGGCCACCGGGAATCGTTTCCTGAATGGAAAGACATATAATGTGTTAACACTTACCACAGTGGTAGGTGACGCCAATGTCCGACCACGTCAACCCCGACGACGAGCTGGACCGTGCGGAAGCGGCGCTTCCGGAGACCGCCGAGACGGAAGCGACTGTCGAGTCCTACCAGACCGAGGACGGCGTCGTATTTTACGACGCGGACAATCCGTTGGCGTGGTTGAAGACGGGCGAACCGCTTACGCTCAAGGAACAAATCTGAGGACGTCCGGGACGAAGCGCTTTTGCTCGTTCCGTTTCGACTTTCGAACAGTGGCTCCCGACGATTCGAAGCGCGAGGACAGCGACGACCCGGTAGCCGAGTTGCTCCCCGAAGACCCACCGGAGGCGGAGGCCGAACTCCTTCCCGACGACCCCTCCGAAGGTCTCGCTCCGGATCCGCCGCGAGTACCCGACACCGCGACCAACGACGCCAGTCCCGAGCTCAAAAAGCAGTTCTGGTCGCTGGTCCTGATATTCAACGTCGCGCTGTTCGGAATGAGTTTCGGCGTGATGATACTCGGCTTCCAAGGCCGCTGGAAGGTCGGCGGCGCGATCTTCGCCGTGGGCGCGTTCGCGTTCGCCCGCGGGTGGCGGCGCTATCGGAAGGTGACTAGCGACTCCGGCGGTCCCGACGAAGAAGTCGGCGGAGAAGACGCCGACGAAACCCCCGATAAGACGACTCCTGACGACGAATCCACCGTGGACGACGAAACTCCCGCCGACGAATCCGCCGACGCGGACGAAGAACTCCAGAAGGACTAACCCCGCGCCGCGCCTACGACCGGCCATGCGAACCGTTCGGGACGATTCGGGAGCTCTCTATCTGCTCGTCAAGGAGTCGAGCGACTCCTGCAAGGTCCGCGACCCGGAGACCGGCGAGGAGACCTACCGCGACCGAGACGAACTCGAACTCGCCTCCGGCGAGTCGGCGTTGGCGACGACTGCGCGGGCCGTCCCCGATCCGGCCCGGCGCGTCCTGACCGCGACCCCCGACGAGCGCGCACTCGGCCTGCTCGTGGAACTCCGCGAGCGCGGCCCCCACTCGGTCCGACACCTCCTCGACGCCACCGACCTCTGCGAGAGCGACTTGCTCGGCGTCTTGACCGAGTTTCGAGCCGCCGGACTGGTCGAGGAGACCCGCGTGCTGGGCGAGCGCGGCTACGCGACCACGGACCGCGCCGACGACGGACTCGCGCTCCTCACCGACGAGTAGCAATATTTCTGAGTCTCGAAGACAGATATCTGGTTCTCGAAGAAACGTTTACCGTTCTCTTCAGTCGGCGGCCTCCAACAGCGTCTCCCGGCGCTCGACCGTCGAGCGGTTCGACACCGAGTCCTTCTCGACCCACACCACGTCGTCGGCCGCCGCGACTAGTTCGTCGTCGTGGCTCACGACCACGATCTGCTCGACGCCGAGTTCGCGCATCGAGTTGACGAGTTCCGCGAGTTGAGAGACGTGGCCCGAATCGAGGAAGACGGTCGGTTCGTCCAAGATGAGCGGCGGCATCGGCGCGGTGCCCTCGATGCCCTCCGAGAGCAGTCGGTAGATGGCACACCGAAGGCTGAGGTTGAACAGCGCGCGCTCGCCGCCGGACAACTGCTCGGGGTCGAGCGGTTCGCCGTCCTTCTGGTAGACGGTCAACTCGTACTCGCCGTCGAGTTCGATGCGTGCGTACGAATCGTTCTGGTACACGAGGTCGAACACCTCGTTCAGCATCTCCTCCAAGTGTTCGACGTTGCGCTGGCGGAGTTCCGCCCGGAGGTCGCCGTACATCTCCTGCAGGTCGGCGGTCTCGTCGCGGAGTGACTCCAGCGACTCGACGCGCTCGGCGAGGTTCTCCCGGCGGTCGCGCAGGTGTTCGAGTTCCTCGATTTCGCTCTGGATACCGCCGATCGTACTCTGGAGGTCGTCGCGCCGGTCTCGCAGTTCCTCCAACTTCACTTCGACTTTCTCCAGGTACTCCTCGGCCTCCCGCTTGTCCTCGCGGGCGGTCTCGACTTTCTGCTCGTCGTAGCTCTCCCGGAGGTCGCTCCGGCGCTCGCGTTTGTCTTCGAGTCGCTCCCGGCGGAGGTCGTTCTTCTCTTCGAGGCTCGCGCGCTTCTCGCGGTGGCGTTCTACGTCGTCCTCGGCGTCCGAAATCTCCTCGCGTACCGACAGAATCTCCTCGAGACGCTCGCGCCTGGCGTCGATCGCCTCCCGCTCGGCTTCGAGGTCTTCGACCGTCTCTTGGCGACCGTCGGCCTTCTCCCGGAGTTCGTCGGCGTCGGCGCGCTTGTCCTCGGCGTCGGTTTCGAGTTCGTCGGCCTCCTCGCGTAACTCGTCGGCTTCCTCACGCTTCTCGGCGACTGCGTCCTCCTTGTCGGCGACCAACTGCTCGAAGTTCTCGCGGCGATCTCGGAGGTTCTGGACCTCGCGTTCGGCCTCGCGCAATCGCTCGGCTTCCTCGACTTCCTCGGCGACGGCTTCCCGCTTTTCGCGCAGGTCGGCCAGTTCGGATTCCAGTCGTGCGACGCGCTCGCGGTCCTCGGCCAGCGAATCGACGTGCGGTGAGTCCTCGACCGGTTGGCCGCACTCGGGACACTTGCCCTCTTCGAGCAGTTCCTCGGCCTCGGCCACGCTGTCGCGGGCGCTCTGGAGGTCGGCTTTCGCGTCCTCGATGCGACTCTGAACGTCGGTCTGGGCCTCGCGGCGGTCTTCGAGGTGGGCGTCGGCGTCGCCGAACTCCACGGGCGCGTCCTCGAACGCCGCCTTCTCGGCCTCGACGTCGTCGCCCAACTGCTCGAGTTTATCTCGGCGTGCATCGAGGTCGCTGGCCGCCTCGTCGGCCTCGGTTTCCAACTTCTCGGCGCGCTCGCGCTTCTCTCCGGCGCGCGCTTCGAGGTCGTCGGCCTTCTCGGCCAACTTGTCGGCCTGATTGCCGAACATCATCGCCTGCTTCTCGGCGTCGTTGAGGGCCGACTGGAGGTCGTCGTCCTCGGCGTCGAGTTCGTCCAACCGACTCTCGATGGCGTCCTCGTCGGCCGAATCGAGGTCGGTCTCGGCCAGCAGGTCCGAGACCGTCGCTTCGAGGTCGTCGATTCGCTCGCGGCGTTCCCGGACGCGCTCGCCGTGTTCGGAACGCTCCTGCTCGGTCTGGCTGATTTCGCGTTCGAGGTCCTCGATGTCGTCGGCGAGTGACTCCAACTCCTCGCGCTTCTCCTCGTAGGTCTCCAGAATCTCGACGGCCTGCTGGCGGGTCTTCTCGGCGGTCTCCTCGTTGTCCTCGAATCGTTCGATTTCGCTCTGGGTCTCCTTGAGGACGGACTTGCGGTCGTTCAGACGCGCGTGGAGGTCCTTCTCCTCCTTCTGCTCGATCTGGGAATCGAGTTCCGAGAGACTCCCTCGCTTGTCGTCCAGGACGGATTTGACCCCGAGACGGGCGTCGCTGGCGCGCTCGCGGTACTCCTCCAGTTTTCCGAGTTGGAGGAGGTCGTCTATCATGTCCTGGCGCTGGCCCGGGGTCGCGTTGATGAGTTTGTTGACCTCGCCCTGCCGGACGTACGCGCAGTTGACGAACGCCTCCGAGTCCATCCGGAAGAGGTTGGTCACCGCCCGGCGCACGTCTCGCGCTCCCTCGATAGTGTCGTCGGGCGTTTCGAGGACGCAATCGGCGGTCGTCGCGCGCTCGCCGGTCGCTCGAATCCGACGCCGGACGTGGTAGTCGCCGCCGTCGTGGGTGAACCAGAGTTCGATTTCGGTCTCCTCCTCGCCGATAGTCACCACGTCGTCCAGCGTGCGGTCTAACGCCTTCGCGCCGTAGAGCGCGAAGAAGCAGGCCTCCAGCAGCGAGGACTTGCCGCTCCCGTTCAGGCCGTGGATGACGGTCACGCCGCGGTCGAGACGCAGGTCGGCGTCGGCGTAGCACTTGAAGTTCCGGAGGCGAACGCGGTCGAACTTCATAGGAACTCCTCCAGACTCCCGTCGCTCCCGGCGTCCGCCGTCGTCTCGGCCTCGACGGGTTCCGCCTCGTCGGTCGCTCGTTCGTCGGACTCGGCGGTGTCGGTCTCGGTGACTTCGGTCTCGGCAGTCGCCGAGTCCGGGGGTTCGGCAGCGGACTCGGAGTCGGAACCGGATTCGGCGTCGGAGTCGGACTCGGCGTCCGGCGCGGACTCGAACGCCGAGAGGTCGCCGTCCTCGACCAGTTCGCCGACCCGGTTCTGGACCGATTGGCGGACGTTCGAGTCGGCTATCTTGCTCGCGCGGACGGTCTCGTCGATGCCGCGGGCGGCCTCGCTCAAGCCGAGGTCGCGGACGCGCTTGCGCACGGCGTCGTCGGGGTCGGCGAACGAAACTTCGACCTCGTCCTCGTCGTCCTCGACCTCGCGGCGGTCCAGAACGCGGGCGACCAGTGCGCCTCGGTCCAGCGCGAACTCCTCGACGCGGGCGGGCGTGACCTGCTCGCCGTCGCCGTCGATTTCCACGATGGCCACGGCGTCTTCGAGGTCTCGCTCCCGAATTTTCTCGCGGACGCGGTCGATGCCCTCGCTCTCGGCGAGAGTCGCTTCGACGTACTCGAAGTCGCGGGTCGCGTCGAGTCCCCGGCGGGTGATGGTCGCGTCGCCGTCGAACTCCACGATGTTGTAGCCCCGGTCCTCGCGCTCGTCGGAACTGCATCGCTCGGTCGAACCGCAGTACGTGACCCACGTGTCGGCGACCTCCTTGGTGTCGGGTTTGTGGTTGTCGCCGAGCAGCATCGCGTCGAAATCGACGTTGGCCTCGGTCAACACCTCCTCGGCGTCCCAGTCGCCGATGTCGAAAGGCTCGAACAGACCGTGGCTCACGAGGGCGGCGTGGTTCCGGTCGTGGTCCGCGAACTGGTAGTCCAAGTCGTCGCGCTTGGACTTGGGTACGTGGTCGAGACCGTAGAACGCGGTCTCGCCGACGACTTCGGGGTCGTCGCCGAGTCGCGTGGCGAGACCGAGCATCTCGAAGAGGTCGAGCCACTGGCGGCCCCGGGTCCCCTCGTGGTTGCCGACGATAGCGAGAAAGGGGATGTCGGCGTCCCGGAGTTTGCCCAGAATCGAGATGGTTCCGTGGAGGGCGTCGAGGTCGGGGCGACGGTCGTGAAACAGGTCGCCGGCGTGAACCACGGCGTCTACGTTCTCGGCGATCGCGTCGTCGATTACCTGCTCGAAGGCCCGGAGGAAGTCCTCCCGTCGCTCGGGGGAGTGGTACTGTCGATACCCGAGGTGGGTGTCCCCCGTGTGTATCACCCGTGTCATCGATTCGTCGTTTGCGTCCGGGGCCTAAAGGCATTCCGTGACTCGTCGATCCGGAGCGGGCTTCCCGAAGTCGGTTTGCAGTGGTCCTGCTCGGCGCTGGTCATACCCCGGAGTGGTGCGCTCTGTCACATAAACGTTGGTCTGCGCGACTGGGTGTCCGAGACGTGCGCAGGTAGTCTCGCCGTCGGCATTTTCCATGTTGCTAAGGAAAATTGAAATGCATCTAAAGGAAACGAATATCTATCCGAGGACCTTACGACCAGTTGTCTAACCCGGTCTGGACGACCGACTCCTCTATGCGCTCGAACCCGCGCTCGACCTCGTCGGCGTGGACGCCCCACTCGTCCACGACGTACTCCCGGGCCGCGTCCAAGTCCGGGTCCATCGTGGCGTCGAACTCGTAGTCGTCGCTGACGGTCGGGTTCAGGAACAGTTCCCGAATCACGTCCACGTCCTTGTCGATGCTCGCGCCGCGGGCCTCCAGCACGGCCCAGATGTCGCCGCGCTCTTTGACCTCCTTCAGGGCGGTCTTCGGGCCGACGCCCGAGATGCCCTCGTTGAAGTCCGTGCCACAGAGGATGGCGATGTCCACCAGTTGCTCCCACGTCACGTCGTGTTCCTCGAGGGTGGCCTCGAAGTCCATAAGTTCGGGGTTGCCCTTGCTGGTCAGTTGGCGGAGCGTCAGCGGTGCCCCGAGCAGGAGGGCGTCGTAGTCCTCGGTGCCGCAGTAATCGACCGCACCGGTTCGGTTCATGTGCGCGGCCTGCGATTCGCCCTCCGCGGGGGCCTCGATGTAGGGCACGTCGAGTCGGTCGAACAGGTCGCGCGTGGTCTGCTGAATCGTGTCGGTCAGGCGCTGTGTGTGGGCGTCGAGTCGCGCGATTTCCACCGCGTCACCCTCCTCGCGGGCCTCCTCCAACTTCTCCTCTCGCTTCTCGCGCTCCTCGCGGCGCTGTTCGATTTCGGCGGTCTTGTGGTCGGTGACCGCGCCGTCGAAGACGAACACGGGCGTCAGGTCGTTCTCGAAGAACTTCGGTAGGCCTTGCACCACGCCGACGAGGTTGGCGACTTCGGTTCCGTCGTCGGTGGTGTATATCTCGTCCCGGGTCCACTTGACGGTCGTCGTGAGGTACTTGTACAGCCAGTTGTGAGCGTCTACGGCGACGACGCTCCCCTCCAGTTCGTCGAAGGGGACCTCCTCCAAGACCGCGAGTTGGCGTAAATCGGAGTTTCCCATTACCCGACGGTAGGTATCGTGGGGGTTTGAAAGCTACTGCTCGCGGTCGCCGACGCGAACCGAGACGATTACCGTCCCGTACGAACGCTCCGGCGGAGGTCCCGACGCTTTTCTACGAAGGTGAACGACATCGAGGTCGTAATCGGTAATGAACGACACCGAGGTCGTAAACGGTAACGTACCAGCATCCGACGACGTTCGACTAGGACTTTACTTTCGCGTACTGTTGTTCAGCGTAGGTATGTCTGACGCCGGGGCGGGAAGCGATTCGGACGAGAGCGACCAGAGCGGGAGACTCCCCCAACTGAACCAGTACTTCGACGCGCTGGCGAACGAACGTCGGCGCTACGCGCTGTACTATCTAAGCCGACACGGAACCGCGAGCGAGGAGGAACTCGCGCGTCACGTCGTCGCGCGAGAGACCGGACGGTCGCCGTCTGCCCTCTCGGAAGCCGAGTACGAGCGCGCGATATCGGACCTCCACCACAAGCACCTGCCGCGACTCGCCGACTACGGACTCGTGGAGTTCGACCCTCGAAGCCGGATGGTCCGCTTCCGAGAGCCGACACGGACGCTCGCGACGTTACTCTGGTTGAGCCAACTCGTGGAGGGCGAACGGCGGTCCTGACACCGACGCTTCTCTCTGACTCGCCTTCTCCCTGCTCCCTCTCTCCTCAGTCGCCTCCTTTCTACTCTCCCTCTCCTCAGTCGCCCTCTCTCCTACTCCCCGCGCTTCGGTAGGTCCTCCACCGCGGGGCCGTCCAACACCTCGCCGTCCATCGAGAACCGCGACCCGTGGCAGGGACAGTCCCACGACTGCTCGGCGTCGTTCCAGTGGACGATGCAGTCCATGTGAGTACAGACCGCGGACGTGACGTGGAGGTCGCCCTCCTCGTCGCGGGCGACCGCGAGTTGCTTGCCGCCGCGCCGGACCACCTCGCCTTCGCCGGGTGCCACCTCGGGGTCTTTCCCCCGGAAGGGCGACTTGGCCCAGTCGCGGGTGAACTCCCGGCCCACGTCGAGGTTCTCCGAGAGGAGGTCTCTCCCCGAGGCTTCGAGGTCGATTCGGTTCGGGTCGAACGCCTCGGCCCACTGCGGCGACTCGCCGCGCGCGAACGCCGCGAGCATCCGGCCTGCCGCGGTGCCGTTGGTCATGCCCCATCCGCCGAAGCCCGTGGCGACGTAGACGCCATCGGTGGTCGGGCCGAGTTCGCCCACGAAGGGGATGCGGTCGACCGACACGTAGTCCTGCGTGGACCACCGGTATTCGACCGACTCCACGTCGAAGTGGTCGCGGGCCTGTCGCTCCAGTTTGCGATACCGGTCGGCGGTCGAACCGCCCTGCCCGGTCTTGTGATTCTGGCCGCCGACGAGCGTCAGACTGCCGTCGTCGGTCGGATGCGGCCGGACCGAGAAGTAGGGCGACTCGTCGCGGTAGAACATCCCCTCCGGAGGGTCTCCGACGAGTCTGACCGCCAGCACGTACGACCGCTTCGGGTACTGGCGCGCGAAGTAGAACGCCGGGTCCTCGATGGGGAAGTGAGTCGTCAGGAGAACCGAGTCGGCGGTCACGGGCCCGCGCTCGGTCTCCACCCGGCAGGGCGTTCCCTCGTCGCGGTCCTCGACTCCCGTCACTTTCGTCTGCTCGAAGATGGACCCCCCGTCGCTCTCGCCGGAAAGCACGTCGGCGAGCGCAAGCAGGTACTTCCGCGGGTGGAACTGGGCCTGCGCCTCGAACTCGACCGCGCCGTGGGTCTCCTCGGGGAACGGCGGGTCCGTGACGAAGGTCGCGGGCAGGTCCAGCCCCTCGGCGACCGTGGCCTCGCGCCCGACCTTGGCGCGCTGGTCCTCGCTCGCGGCGTAGGTGTACGCCGGGAGCCGCTGGAAGTCGCAGTCGATATCGTGGCGCTCCACACGGTCGGCGACCTCCTCTATGGCGGCCGCGTTGGCCGCGGCGTACTGCCGGGCGGCGGTCCGGCCGTGCTTGTCGAGCAGGTCGTCGTAGATCAGACCGTGCTGGGCGGTGACTTTCGCGGTCGTCTTGCCGGTGATTCCCTCCACGATGCGGTCGGATTCGAGCAACGCGACCTCTTGCCCGGCCTCCGCGCAGTGGAGCGCGGCGGTCACGCCCGTGATTCCTCCGCCGACGACCGCGGTGTCGACTCGGCGGTCACCGTCGAGCGCCGGATAGTCGGTCCGTTCGGTCGTCTCCAGCCATAGCGATGCGTCCGTCCCCGGTAACGTGTCCCTGTCGCCCATTCTGAACCCCCGAATCGCATTCGGATTCGACCGCACCGCGCTTAACCCCGGTGGCCCTTCGGAGTGGATTTCGAAGCAGACCGCGGGACAGGTCGTCGGAATCGACGCCGACCGCCACCGAGCTACTCGGGGACGGAAATCACGTCGGGTGGCCCTTCACCCGCCTTCGCCGATAGAAACTCGCGCTCCTCGGGTGCGAGGTCGTCTCGCTCCCGGTAGACGTCGAGACCGGCCCGGTACTCCGCCGCGGTGCGCTCGGCGGGAACGACGAGGACCAACTCCGCGAGGCCGGTCTGATCGCCGGTGTAGCCGAACCCGGCCTTGTGGAGCGCGTGGTACGCGAAGGCGTTGTTCACCGCGATTTTCACCCGGTCGTAGCCGCGTTCGCGGAGCCTCCGGGTCGCAAATCCGGAGAGTCGCGCACCGATACCCTCTCCGCGGCGGTCGTTCCGCACCGTCACGTACCGGAGCCACGCCGTCGCCGCGTCGGTCCGGTCCTCGTTGAACGCGACGGCGGCGGCGATTCGGTCGTCTTCGATCCAGTCGCGGTCCCCGCTATCGTCGTCGCCACCGAGTTCGTCGCGCGGCGGGGCGTCGGTTCCGTCGCGCGCCACGGCCTTCCCGGTGTTCGACATCACGAACTTCCCGGCGTAGCTGAACTCGCGGTGGTCGAGTCGTATCTGCGGACCGTCCTCGGGCCACCCGACCAGCGCGTACTCCATGACGCCGATTTCGGTCTCGCGCGATAACTGTGCTTCGCTCGGGGTCGCAATGACGCGGTGAGAACCCGACGCGCGGAGGTGCGGCCTTTTTGCTTCGTCGTACCGTCGTCGTAGCCATGAGCCACGCCTTGGGCGACACCGCCACCTTCGACCGGGTGGCCCGGTTCTACGACTGGTTCGCGCCGACGCCCGACTCCGACGAGTTCCGGGAGGCGCTCGCCTTCGCCGACCGGGAGGTCGAGCGCGCACTCGACGTAGGCGGCGGCACCGGCCGCGGGTCGTCGGCGCTCGGCGTCCGCGAGCGAATCGTCGCCGACGCCGCCGAGGGAATGACCCGACAGGCCCGCCGAAACGGATTCGAGGCGGTCCGTGCAGACGCGGCCCGGTTGCCGTTCGCCGACGAGAGCGTGGACGCCGTCCTGGTCGTGGACGCGCTCCACCACTTCGGCGACCCCGAGCGAGCGGTCGAAGAGGCGGCCCGCGTCCTCCGACCCGGCGGCGTCCTCGTGATTCGGGAGATAGACCCGACGGCGCTGGTCGGCCGACTCGTCGAGGTCGGCGAACACCTCTACGGCTTCGATTCGACGTTCTTCCCGCCCGAAATCCTCGCCCGGCAGGTCGCCGACGCGGGGTTGGACGCCAAGTTCCGGTCGGCGGGGTTCGAGTACACCGTCGTCGGACGGGTACCGGACGGCGAGTAGCGACCCCGGGTCAGTCGAGCACCTGCTCGCCGTCGGGCGTGACGACCCCGGCGTCTCCGCGACGGCCGCCCTCGGACCGGTCCAGTAGGGCCCGCCACAGGCCGGGAAGGAATCCGAGCCACGCCAGACCGACGAGCGCGTACCCGCCGAGCGTCAGCGCGCCCTCGACTCCTCCGAACGTCGGGAACGCGGTCAGCCAGAGCGCGACCATCCCGGCGTTGACGGCACCGACGCCCAGCCACGACGGTCGGTGGGCGCTCTCTCCGATGGACGACCGCAGGTCGGCCGGTGTTTCGCGGAGAGCCACGACGACGCTCGGGAGCAGGCCCATCGCCAACTGGAGCATCCAGCCGAAGACCAGCCCTTCGATAGCGGCCGCCTCGATGCCGGTCGCGGGAACCGCCTCGGGGACGAGCAACACCAGCGGTGCCCACGGCACGGGGAACACCAGCCAGACGTACGCGCCGATTACGTGGGCGAATCGGGCGTCAGTAGTGCAACCGCCCAGTCGCCACGTTCCGACGAGATTCGCCAGTAGCGCGAGCGTCCCGACCACGTACACCCCGAGACCGGCCATCGTCAGCGCGTTCACCGCCAGCCACGGCCCGGCGACCAGTCCGGTCGCCCCGAGGGTCACCCCCCAGAACGTGACGGGTTTCAGCCGCGGGTAGCGCAACTCCGACCCGGCCATCTTCGGTACGATAGCCAGTAGCGTCCCGGCAGCCACGAGCGCGAGAAATCCCCAGACGTTCGCGTGGACGTGGGCTTCGATGCTCCCGAAGTAGCCGCCGGGACCGTGGACGCCCAACAGCATCCCGAACGCCGCGAAGATGCCGACGACGAGGAACCACGGCGCGACCGCGTAGTACCGGACCAGCCCCTCGTTCCGCCCGGCGGCCGACTCGAGGTTGGTCCGATAGACCGAGACGACGAGGAGTGCGAGCGCGACCAGTACGCCCGTGGCACCGGCCACGGCCGTCGTGGACGAACCGGTCGCCATTCCGACGAGGACGAACGGATAGCTCGCGTTCAGCGTCACCCACTGTATCCAGCGCCCCCGCGAGGGGACCGGTTGGCCGTCACCGACCGAGGCAACGAGGTTCGGGAGCGCGCCGAACAGCGCCTGCGTCATCGCGCCGATGGTGACGAAGTGGATAGTCAGCCACCGAAGTCGCGGGAGTGCGTCCACCGCACCAGTTTCGACGGCGAGCTTTCCGGCAACCGCCAGCAGGCCGACCGTCAGGTACAGGCCCGCCATCAGGAAGAACGGGTTGGTCCGAGTGCGCATTGTCTCTGTCACGGGCGTCACTTCGGGCGAGCGTCGGGTAGCACTTCGTGCGAACCAGACAGCCGCCTTCTAACATGTTAGACTGTGTTCTTAATCGCCCGCGGAGTAACCTCCAAACGGAGACCGACCAGATGCCACAGGCCAAACTCACGGTGACGCTCCCCGAGGAGACGTGGATGTACTCGCTGTCGAAAGCACACCCCGACGCCACCTTCCGGGTCGTGGCCACGCTCGCTGGCGAGGGAACCGGCGTCGCGCTCGTCGAACTGGTCACTGCCGACCCGGTCCCGGTCGTGACCGACATCGAGCGACAGGACGACGCCGACATCGCGCTCCTCTGGAAACACGACGACGAGGCGCTCCTCCAGATAGAGACCGCCGACCCCCTACTGCTTGCGCCGGTCTGGCAGGCGGGCGTTCCGCTCCGGACCCCGTTCGAGATTCGGGACGGCCGGACGACCTGGGAGACGACGACCACCGACGAGCGGTTGTCGGCGTTCGGCGAGGCGCTGGCCGACCTCGACGTCGAGTTCGACGTGGAGTACGTCCGCGGCGTCGAGTCGGGACCGGCGGACACACTTCTGACCGACCGGCAACTGGAGGTACTTCGCGCCGCGGCCGACCACGGATACTACGAACGGCCGCGGACCGCGACCCTCACCGAAGTCGCCGAGTCGCTCGGCGTCTCGAAGGCGACGGCGAGCGACGTCCTCCAGCGGGCCGAGGGAAAGATCATCGACTGGTTCCTCGGGGAGTACGCGGTCGAGGGCCACTGACTCGCCGAGCGTGCATCGCGGGAATCATAATCACGCAGTTCCTATCCGACGGCATGAGCAACGCCGAAGGGTTCCTTCGTTCGCGGGTGGACCGCTCGCCGGGCACCGCGCGCCTCGCGCTCGGCGACCTGCTAGTGCTCGC
The DNA here is from genome assembly GCA_005239435.1 of Halorussus salinisoli. Taxonomy (GTDB): domain Archaea; phylum Halobacteriota; class Halobacteria; order Halobacteriales; family Haladaptataceae; genus Halorussus; species Halorussus salinisoli. Next base: position 230,767 of record ML241305.1, read on the forward strand.
GAGCTTTCTCACGGCCGGGTCGCTCAGCCACGGATACGACCCCATCACGATGCCGGGTCGCGTCGCGGGCACGATAGCTCCGTTCCTCGTGGGATGGGTCGTCGCCGCGCTCGTCGTGGGCGCGTACGCGCCCGGTGCGACGCGCACGGTCCAGACCGCGGTCACGCGAGTGACCGGGACGTGGGTCCTCGCGTCCGCAATCGGACTGGCGCTTCGCTCGACTGCGTTCTTCCACGGCGACGCGCCGCTCTCGTTCGCGCTCGTCGTGACCGGGATCGGGACCGTCTCCTTCTCGGCGTGGCGTGCGCTCGTGGCGTCGCTGCGCTGACGGCGCGGAGGACGGTTCAGTTCGATGGTGCCTACGCGGTGACTCGACGGTACTCCAGGTAGGAGAAGACCGTGGTGTAGAGCGCGACTGCTGCGACGGGGGCCGCGACGAGCAACTCGGCGTAGGTCGGGACGAGCGCGGCCAGTGCGGCCACGACGCCCGCGAGTTTGAACAGCGGGGCGGCGCGCTCGTGGGTCCGGTCCCAGACCTCGTCGCTGGAGATGGTCCACGGGGTTCGGATGCCGACGAACCAGTTTCGCTCGGCGTGTTTCGAGAGGACGCCGACGTAGTAGTACAGCGCGCCGATGGCGGGTGCGACCGCCTGAATCATCTCGAACTCGTAGCCAGCGTTGGCGGCGACGACCAGCAGGTGGAGGTACGCGAGGAACGCGAGCAGGAGGACGACGAACGTGTCGTACTGGTCGCGGAACTCGGCGACGTTCTCGCCGAGCGGGTCGATTCGCGAGAGGACGGCGAACGCGGCGAGCAACCCAGCCGAGAGCGCCGGGAACGACGCGAGCGCGACGAGTCTCGGCGTCTGGCCGTCTATCTCGCCCGCGGCGTTCCAGTGGGTCGCCATCTCTGCGGGCATCTCGGGGTACGCGAGGGCGCTGAGGGCCGCCGAGGCCACTACGAGAGCGAAACCGACGACGTAGCTCCGGCGAATAGTCATATTACGGAGTTGTTCGCCGTCCGGTATAAAGCTGAGGTACAGCGGGCCAGCGGAGGTTTCCCCTACCTCAACCCTTTTGGACGCAGACGGCCTCGCATAGGGTATGCCCGTAGAGAGCGACGCCGAACTGCGCGAAATCCTCGGGATGGAGCGCGTCGCGGTCGTCGGGTGTTCGGCCACGCCCGGCAAGGACGCCCACGAGATTCCGAAGTACCTGCTCGACAACGGTTACGAGGTGATTCCGGTCAACCCCACCGCCGACGAGATCTTCGGGCGGGAGGCTTACGACTCGCTCTCGGAGGTCGAGGAGGAGGTCGAAATCGTGGACGTGTTCCGGCCGAGCGACGAGGTGTCGGGCATCGTCGACGAGGCGCTCGACCGGGACGACGCGGCGGTTATCTGGACCCAACTCGGCATCGCCGACGCCGAGGCCGCCGAACGCGCCGAGGACGCCGGGCGGCGGGTTGTACAGGACAAGTGCATCAAGGTCGAATACCAGCGTCTCGTGAAACGAGAGGAGTAGCGACTCGTAGCCCGACGAACCACTTTTCCCGACCGAGAGCGTAGAAACCGACGATGAACGATGCGGAACCCTCCACCGTCTTCCTCGATTTGGACGACACCATCTGCGAGCATCCCCGCTCTACGGCCGACCGACTCGCCGACGCCTTCGACAGCGCGGGCGTCGAACCCTTCTTCGACGTGGGCGACTTCCGGCGGTGGCTGGCGAACGTCAGCGCCGACACGACGCTGGAACTCCGCGAGCGGTGTTTCACCGGCATCGCGGACGAGCAGAACCGCGACCCCGACGACGCGCTCGCGGTGGCACGCGCCTACGAGGACCCCGACCCGACCACGGTCGAGTTCCTGCCCGGCGCGGAGTCGGCGCTCGAAACGCTCGGCGCGCGCTACGACCTCGCGCTGGTGACGAACGGCGACCGGGAGACTCAGACCGCGAAACTCGCCACGCTGGACATCGCCGACCGCTTCGACGCGGCGACGTTCACGGAACCCGGTGGCCCGGTCAAGCCCGACCCGGACCACTTCCATCGCACCCTCTCCGCGATGGGGGTTTCGGCCGACGAGGCGGTCCACGTCGGCAACTCCCTGCGCGCGGACGTAGCCGGCGCGCACGCCGCGGGAGTGGCGTCGGTGTGGCTCGAACAGTCGAGCGCGACGGCGGACCCCTCGCCGCACTACACCATCGACTCGATGCACGACCTGCACGAACCGCCGTGGGCGTGAACGGCAGTCGTCCGCGACTCGCGTGCTCGTGACGTTTCTCCAGCGGTGACTCCACCGGCGGTACGGAGACTCCTCTGCTCAAGCCTGACGTAGCGTTGCCGTCGGCCTCCGTCGTCTGCGCTAAAATACGAGAACAGCCACCTACCGCTCGTACCACTCGTTCCGCAATCTCCGCTTCGCTCCCGCAGACACCGGCAGACAACCCGCATCTTCCGAGCCTGCGGTCACGTCCGTTCCCGCAGACATCGACAGACGAACCGTGTCCGCCGAGCAGTCGCGCCGACGGCGCAACGACGCCAGCACGCGCCGAGTCGAAGGTGGCCGCCGTACACGCCATATATCGTTACAAATTGTCCTAAGAAATGTATATGAGGTTCGAATGTGGATATAAGTAATCCTACTGTAGAATTATCCTTCCCACTCCTCGAACGAGCGGTAGATGCCCTTCGAGAGATAGCGTTCGCTGGAGTCGGGGAATATCGTCACCACCGAATCGTGAGGAGCGTCGATTTCGCCGTCCCGAATCCGCTCGGCGACGTGCCGGGCCGCCGCGCTGGCCGCACCCGCGCTGGACGCGACGAGGTGGCCCTCCTCGCGCGCGAGACGTTTGAGTTCGTCGTGGGCACGGCGGTCCGAGACCTGTAGCACCTCGTCTACGAGGTCGGGGTCGAACAGTTCGTTCGTGGCGGGGTCGTGGGTGCCGATGCCCTCGATTTTGTACTCGGCTTCCGCCACGTCCTCGCCCTTGGTCGCGGAGTAGAGCGACCCCTCGGGTTCGACCGCCGTGACGTGAGTGTCGGGGTCCTGCTCCAGCGCGTACTCCGCGATGCCCATCAGCGTGCCCGCGGTGCCGCATCCCGCGACGACCGCGCCGACCTCGCCGTCGAGCGCCTCGAATATCTCCGGTCCCGTCGTCTCGTAGTGGGCCTCGACGTTCAGGGGGTTCGAGAACTGCTGTGGCACCACGGCGTCGTCCATCTCCTCGGCGAGTTGGTGGGCGCGGTCGATGGCACCGCCCATCCCGTCTTCGGTCGGGGTGTTGATGACCTCCGCGCCGAGCGCGTCCATCAACTGCTGTTTCTCGACGCTGAACCGCTCGGGGACGACGAAGACCGCGTCGACGCCCAACTGCCCCGCGGCGATGGCGAACCCGATGCCGGTGTTGCCCGCGGTCGGTTCGATTACGGTGCCGCCTCGCTCCAGCTCGCCGCGTTCGAGCATCCGTTCGACCATGTACTTGCCGATGCGGTCTTTGACGCTCGCGCCGGGGTTGAACGACTCCAGTTTGGCGTACACCGGCACCTCGTCAGGTGCCGCCTCCACGCCGACGAGTGGGGTCTCGCCCACCGCGTCCAGCACGGAACCGAGTGGCGTCCGGTGGTCTGTCATCGGGTAGGCAAAAGTTGGGAAGGCGGTTAATCTTTTTTGTGTGGCGCTCGGCGCGCTGGCGAAACTGTCACCTCGCTACGCATCGACGTCGGTTTCCGCGACGCTACGCCTGTGCTTCCTCGGTCTCGGCGTCTTCGACGCTCTCGGCCTCGTCACCGTCGACGCTCTCGACCTCGATTTCTTCGGGGTCGATGCCTTGCTCCTCGGCGATCGCTTCGAGGAGCGCGCGCTGTCGGGCGTTCTCCCGCTCCAGTCGCTCGACGCGCTCGCTGGTCGAATCCAGTTGCTCGCGCATCTCGGCGACCTGCTCGCGGAGTTCGTTGAGTTTGCTGTACAGTTTCTCGGCGGTGTCGGCCAACTTCTGGACTTTCTTGGCCGTGCTTCCGAATCCCATGGACGATGGTTATGTCGCCCGATACGTGACTTTTCCGACTCGACCGCTGGCCTTTTTGACTCCCCGTGGAAAGTACCCGGCATGTCGCAGGAACGGTTGCCCGAGACGCCAGCGCCGACGGTCGGCGTCGTCGCCGCGCTCGCGGTCCTCGCCGCCGTCGTCGCACCGTACTTCCTCATCGGGGCCACGGAGGTCGGCGTCTACTACAGCGCGCCGACGTTCGTTCCGGTCCACCTCGTCGCTGGCCTGTTCGCCACGATTGCGATCATCGTGTTCGCCGCCGGGCGTAACGGCCGGACCGACCCCCAGACCGCGGCGGGAGCGGCGGTCGTCCTCGGCGGGTTCGTCGCGCTCCTCGTCCTCTGGTGGACCGTCGCGGTCGGCGGTCTCGTCGGGAGTCTGACCGAAGTCGCGGCGTTCGACTACCACCGCTGGCTACTGCTCGCGGCGTCGGTCGCGCTCGCGGCCAGTGCTGGCTGGTTCGCCCGAGACGTGCTGTAGTAGGTGCTGTGTCGATGCCGTCGCGGTATCGACCGATTACTCGGCCACAGACGGCGCGTGAAGAGCTATCAGCCGATGCATAACAAAGCCCGAAGCGCCGGTACTCCGGAGCGTGTCCGAGAACGACGCGTCCGGAACCGAGACGCCCGCGACCGCCGCGGCCGGAGACGGCGGCTTGGGCGACCTCGCGGAGTCGGAGGACGCGAGAGAGCGCTGGATGCTCCGGGACGACGAGTTCCTGCTGGAGGAGGACCGCGAGTACGTCCTCCGCGACGAGGGCCGGTCGTGGACCGACTACGTCTCGCCGCTCCTGTTCGGCGCAGTCGTCGCGGTGATGGTCGGGGACGTGATAACCACGGGCGTCGGAATGGCGATGGGACTCGACGAGGCGAACCCGGTCGCCGCGGCGGTCATCGCGGAAGCGGGTCTCGGCGGTCTCGTCCTGCTGAAGGCGATGGCCGCAGTCGTCCTTCTCGTCCTGCCGGGCGTGACGGGCGACGCCCGCCGGACGTTCCGCGCCGGGAGCGCGGTCTACCTCCTCGTCGGCCTGCTCGTCGTCGCGGCGAACGCGTGGGCCATCGTCGCCGTCGCGTGATTCTTCGTCGTCGAACGATTCCCCGCTGTCGCGCGATTTGCGAAAAACCCTTAAGTCCGTGGCCGCTTACTTAGAGATGGACTAGGTCGGGCAGTTAGGCCCTGCTCGTCACCCGCACTATGGTCTTCAGCGGGGGCCGAACCCCGGAGGAGTCCGGTCAGACCGTGCCGGGCCCCGGAAGCCGACTTCGAAGCCTCGTCCTACGGGGATAGCGGTCTCCGGCGGGCACTCGCAGGAGTGCCGCAGTCGGAGTTAGCCGGTGGTAATCCGTCAGGCGCGGAAGCGAGCAGCGGACCACTGGACAGCTATCGCTCGCAGGGTCGCGGGGTGGAGGACGCGCCCGGGATTCCCCGGCACGGAACGCCGGGCAATTCCGGCTGTCCACCCATTCATAACAAACTTTTACCGCGCTCGAGATCGACGAGCCAGTGGCTCGCCGGTCGTTCGCTCGTAAAACTTCGATGAAAAACGCGGCACTCCTCCCTGCGGTCGTCGCTTGGTCCGCTCGCTCACGTTCGTTCGCTCGCGGTACAGTATCTGGTGTTCGACAGCACCGCAGAAAGGGGTCGTCGTCAGTCGTCGCCGGTCGCTTCGACCATCCGCTCGACGTTGGTCAACTCCAGACCGCCGCCGAGCGTCTGGTTCGGGTAGGGGATGTCGATGTCCTCCTCGTCGAATCGCTCTTTGACCGCGGTGACGTACTCGCCGCGGGTCTTCACGTAGTCGCTCCGACTCGGGTTTGCAATCCAGATGCGCGACTGGAGACCGACCGAGGAGTCACCCAGTTCCGTGAGTCGGACCGAGGGTGCAGGGTCGTCCAGCACGTCGGGATGGGCCTCGGCCTCCTCTACGATAATCTCGGTGGCGCGGTCGATGTCGTCGTCGTAGCCGATGCCGAACAGGAACTTCAGGCGGAGTCTGTCGCCCTCGACCGGGTTCTTGATGACGCCGTCGGTCAGCGCGGAGTTGGGCACCGTCAGCAGTTCGTTGTCGAAGGTTCGCACCCGGGTCACGCGCAGGCCGATGTCCTCCACGATACCCGAGTAGCTTCCGCCGTCCCACTCTATCCAGTCGCCGATTTTGAACGGCTTGTCGGTGTAGATAAACACGCCCGACACGAAGTTCTTGATGACGTCCTGCATGGCGAACCCGATGGCGAGGGTGGCCGCGGCCGCGATGGTCGCCAGCGAGGTCAGGAAGTTCCCGTAGTCGGCGAATCCGAACGCTACCGAGATGGCGACGAACAGGACGCCGAACTTCGTGAGCTTCAGAAGCGGCGTCTTGGCGTGTCTGTCGAGGTCTCGGCGGTCGAGAAACCGTCCAGCGAGCGGGACCAGCGTCGCTCGGCCGACGAGGTAGACGGCCAAGAACGAGACCAGGAAGTACAGCGCCTGCGTGACGGCTATCGCGTAACCGGAATCACCGAGCAAGCGCTCCAAAATCGGAAGCGGTTCGACCATCAGTGCAGTACCGCGGTGTTCCCTCGCGTCTCCACGAGGTCGGCGTCGACTCGCTCGGCGAGTTCCTCGGCGAGTTCCTCGGTGGTGGTGCCACCGCGGGCGGCCCGGAGGAACTTGATTTTCACGAGTTCGCGGTCGGCCAACTGGTCTGCGAGTTCGTCGGTGACGGAATCGATACCGGCTTTGCCGACCCAGACGGTCACGTCGAGGTCGTGGGCCTGTTTGCGCAGGTCTTCGTCGGTCATACTCCGTCTGGGGAGCGAATAGCCTTAAAACGCATGAACCGGAGCTGTCGGCGGGCTTTTTCCCGCTGATGGCCCAATCGTCGCTCGATGCGTGTGACGAGTCTCGTCGACGACCACCTGTTCGGGTGGGTCCTGGTGTCGGTCGCCCTCGGGGTCGCGGTTCCCGAACTGGCCGCAATCGTCCGATTCTCGACGGTCATCCTCGCAATCATGGTCGGTAGCGTCTCGCTGACCCTCTCGGCGTCGCGGTTCCTGTCGGTGGACCGGTCGGCACTCGGCCGCATCCTCCTCGGCCACGCCGCCATGCCGGTCGTCGCGCTCGGAGTCGCGCGCGCTCTGGGACTCTCACCCGATCTGACCGCGGGGTTCGTCCTCCTCGGCGCGGTCACGCCCGAACTGGTGACGCCGACGATGACCGCGCTCGCGGACGGCGACACCGCCCTCGCCTCGGCCGCGCTCGTCGTCATCGGGGTCGGAAGCACCGTCTTCACGCCGTTCGCGGTCACACTTCTACTCGGTTCCGGCATCGAAATCGACGGGTGGCGCATCGCCGAGAGTCTGGTGGTCGCGGTCGTCGTCCCGATGGCGCTCGCGGTCGGTGCGCGAACGCGGTACGGCGAGCACGTCGGAAAGTACGAAACCTACTACACGTCCGTCTCGGCGGTGATGGTCGTCCTCATCATCGGCGGCGTCACCGCGGCCAACGCCTCGCTGATTCGTGCGGAAACCGACCTTCTGGTCGGCATCGGTGCGGGCACGCTCGCGGTCAACCTCGCGGGGTACGCGCTCGGCTGGATGGGAACGAGGTCGGCCGCGAACCCGGTGCGAGTCGCCGGGGCGCTCTCGGTCGGAATGCGGGACTTCGCGGTCGCGGCCGCGCTGGTGACTGCGGCCGGGTTCCCGGCGAGCGCGTCGCTCCCGGCGGTACTGTTCGGTATCGTGGAGATGGCGACGAGCGCGTTTCTCGCCCGCCAGTTCGCCAGCTAGGTCGCGGGAGAATCCTCACTCGTAGGGGTATCGCTTCTGCTCGCCGCAGTCGCAGGTAACGACCACGTGGTCGTTCTGAAGTCTGACCCGGGCGTTCTTGCCCGGGCGGAGGTAGCTATCGCAGGCGTCACAGGTGAATCGCTTGAACCGCGTGGGGAGCGAGACCCGGTTGCGCTCGGCGAGTCTGCGGGCGAGACGGACGTACTCGCGGGCGCGCTGGTCGTGACACTCGGCGGCGGCTTCGCGGGCGAGCGATGCGAGACGCTCGATGCGCTCTTCGGCGATGTTCATTATGGGAATGGGGGGGTGGGGGTTTCCGGGGCGAGACAGGACAAGGATAGAAAGTGCCTGTGTTGCCCCATCGGGGTGATTCTCCGAATGGGTAAAATAGTTTTTGGTTTATTCCGGGCGAAACCGACTATGTTCCGAGGACCCGCCGACCGCGTTCCGGTAGGGTTTTGTCACGCCCGCGTTTTCCGTCCGACAGTGAGCGCGCGCAACGACCCCGGAATCGGCGCTTTCGGGCCTGCACTCGGACTCCAACGATGAAGGTGAGCCACTACTTCGAGTGGGAGGAGTACATCACGGGCGGCCACGCCCAATCGGTGGACAACCAGCGCAAGATTATGGACCGGCGCGGTGTCGAGTACACGACGAAGCCGACCCTAAACGCCGACCTGCTCCACCTCAACAACATGGGGCCAAAGTCGATTTACTACGCCAAGAAGGCCCAGCGGGCCGACGTGCCGGTCCTGGTCCACGCCCACCAGACCGCCGAGGACTTCCGGGAGAGTTTCGCGCTCTCGAACGCCCTCGCCAAGCCGATGAAGCCGTATCTCCGGTACGCCTACTCGCTGGCCGACCACCTCGTCTGTCCCTCCGAGCACAACCGGAACGTCGTCGAGGAGTACGCCGACGCGCCCAAGACGGTCATCAGCAACGGGTTCGACCCCGAGAAGGTCGAGGGGTTCGACGACGACGGCCTCCGGGAGGAGTATCTCGACCGCTACGACCTCGAACCGCCGGTCGTGTTCAACGTCGGCCACGTCATCAAGCGCAAGGGACTGGAAGCCTTCGTCGAGACCGCCCGGGAGATGCCCGACCTCGACTTCGTGTGGTTCGGCTACCTCAACCCCGCGGGCGGCGAACTCGACCGATTCCTCAAGAGCAGGGACACCAAGCGACTCGTGGAGAGCGCGCCAGACAACTGCCAGTTCACGGGCTACGTCGAAGACGTTCGGGGGGCCTTCGCGGCCGGAGACGTGTTCTTCTGGCCGTCCAAGAACGAGAACGAGGGCATCGCGCTTCTGGAGGCCATGTCCTGCGGGAAACCGCTCGTCATTCGGGACATCCCGACCTACGATTGGCTCGAAGACGGCACCCACTGCCTGAAGGCGAGCGGCGCGGTCGGGGACTTCGCGTCGGAGTTGGACCGACTCCGCGACCCGGACCTGCGCGAGCGACTCGGCGCGAACGCGACGGAGAAGAGTCATGACTTCGAACTGAACGCGGTGGGCGACGACCTCGTGATTCTGTACCGTGATTTGGCCGGGTGAAATCCGCGATTTCGACTGTTCCGTGGCGGCCGAACTTCACAAGGTCTTAAGTATCGCTTCCCAAAGGGGCCAACAATGGAACAGGTCGCCGCGTTCACCGACACCTACCTGCCGACCGTCAACGGCGTGACCTACACCATCGCGTCGTGGCGCGACCGCTGGGAACGAGCAGGCGGGCGGATGGACGTGGTCTACCCCGGTGCCGACGGCCACCGACCGGGCGACGGCGAACACCCGGTCGGAAGCCTCCCGTTTCCGTTCTACGACGGGTTCCGACTCGGGACGCCGAAGATTCCGACCGCAGTCCGGGACGCGGAGGTCGTCCACGCCCACACGCCCTTCAGCATCGGTCTCGGCGGTCTCCGACTCGCTCGCGACCGAGATATCCCGCTGGTCGCCTCGTACCACACGCCGACCAGCGAGTACGCCGCCTACGTCTCGCCCACCGACTCCATCGCCTCGCTGGTCGGCCGGGTGTCGGAGGCGTACGAACGCTGGTTCTTCGGGCGCGCCGACGCGGTGCTGGCACCCTCCGCGGCGACCCGCGACCACCTGACCGAGGAGGTCGGTATAGACACGCCCGTCGAGGTGGTGCCGAACGGCATCGACACCGAGCGGTTCCAACCGGTCGAGACCGACGACTTTCTGGACCGTCACGACCTTCGCGGCGACCGGCCGCTAATCGGCTACACCGGGCGTCACGGCTACGAGAAACGCCTCTCGGAACTCGTCGCGGCCGCCGCCGAGATGGACGTGACGCTGGTGTTCGGTGGCGACGGTCCGGCCCGCGACGGCCTCGAAGCGCAGGTCGAGGAACTCGGCGCGGACGCCCGTTTCCTCGGCTTTCTGGACCGCGATGAGATGGCGGCGTTCTACTCGGCGCTCGACGTGTTCGCGTTCCCGAGTCCGGTCGAGACCCAGGGCCTCGTCGCGCTGGAGGCCAACGCCTGCGGGACGCCGGTCGTGGGTGCGAACGCGGGCGCGCTCTCGAACACCATCGTCGACGGCGAGACGGGGTACCACTACGAGAGCGGCGACGTGGAGGACTTCCGGGACGCGATTCGCCGGACGCTGGCCGAGCGCGAACAACTCCGAGAGGCGTGTCTCGCCCGCCGTGACGCGGTCAGCGTCGAACACGCTATCGAAAAACTCCGGGACGTGTACGACTCGATTCGTTAGAGTTCCACGCGCTCGACCAGATTGTTCTCGCCGTCGCGGATGTTGACCGCGACGATGCGGATGTCGTCTTCGAGTCCCGAGTCGCGGAGTTTCGCCTTCAGGAGGTTATCGACCTGATAGACGCCCGCGGCGTTCAACATCTCGATCTCCACGAGGACCGGGGCCGTGTCGCCCTGCATCAGCGAGACGCCCTTGATGGCCTGACTCGACACGGTGTCGATGCCCCGACCACCCTTCTGGTAGGGCATCCGCGAGCGACCCTTCTCCATGTCGAGGGCGTCGGCGATCCGGACGACGCCCGCCTCCGTCGTGAGGGGGTCCTCCTCGGTGTGATGGCAGAGGATAGCGTGGAGGACCTCGCCCTTGACGCGGACGACCTCCTCGGTGCCGTAGAAGTCGAACTGGGGGAGGATGCGGTCGAGAACGTCGGCCGCGAGCGGAATCGACCAGTAGGCGTGTTCGTCGCGGTGGACGACGTGACCGATGTCGTGGATGGTCGCCGCCAGCGCGATGATGACGCTCTCGTCGGCCTCGTCGAGTCCCTGCTCGGACGCGCCGTTGAACTCAACGCCGCCCTGCTTGAGCAGTTCGTACAGCGACAGCGCGCGATTCCGGACGATTTCGATGTGCTTGCTCCCGTGGTCGTTGTACCCCTTCCGGACGACCGGGTTGACGTTCTGGGCGTCGAGGTAGGTCTGAATCTCGACGTCGTCGTGGATGACTTCCAGCACCTCGTTGAGTCGATGGTCGGGGAAGGCGTGGTCGGCCTGCGGGTCGTACTCACGACCCTCGTCGTCGGACTGCTCGGTCTCTTCGATATCGCTCATACCGGATACCTCGTGGCCCAGCGGAAAAAGCCCTCGGCCAGAACGTTCGTGGAAGATTCGGAAAACCGCGGGCAGGAAACGTCGGGGAATCGTGGATACAGTGTGAGGGCCGTGAACGAACCGAGAGCCCGCACGGTCGCAGTCGGCCGTACGAAACCGCGGGCCGTGACAGACCACGGGACGCGCCGCGTCTGCGCTCGCACAGTTCTGTGCGAGCGCAGACCACGCAGGGAGGAACGGGAGCGCGGTACGGGGCCGTGCAGCGCAGTAGCGGGCGGCCCCGAGTAACGCGAACCGTCACCAACCTCTGTCGCTCTCAAGAATAGCAATACATTTCCAAGACAATCAAAGACGCTTCTCTAGCGAATATAAATAAATTCCAAGACCACCCTCCGACCTCACGAGGCGAGAGACCGACGGGTACACAAGTCCCGACTCACAACCCTCCCGCAATGACCGAACTCGACGTGGAGGCAGTCGAGCAAATCGACGAGAGCGACGTACCCGAGGGCATCGACGCGCCCGAGTACGTCCTCTACGGGGGCAAAGGCGGCGTCGGCAAGACCACGATGGCGGCCGCGACGGGGATGGCCAGCGCCCGGGACGGGACTCCGACGCTCGTGGTCTCGACCGACCCGGCCCACTCGCTGTCGGACACCTACGAGACCGACATTCCGGCGAATCCCGAGCGCATCCGGGAGGACGTGCCGCTCTACGCCGCCGAAATAGACCCCGAGGCCGCGCTCGAAGAGGGGAAGGCCGTCTTCGGCGGTGCCGCCGGAGGCGAGGACGGAAGCGAGAGCGCGGACGACACCGCGACTGCCGACCCGATGGGCGCTGGCGCGGACGACCAGTCCGGTCCGCTCGGCGGTCTCGGCGGGATGCTCGGCGGCGAGAACCCGATGGACGCTATGCTCGGCGGGCCGATGCCGGGGTCGGACGAGGCCGCCGCGATGCAGAAACTGCTGGAGTTCATGGACGACCCGCGCTTCGAGCGCGTGGTCGTGGACACCGCGCCGACCGGCCACACCCTCCGACTCCTCGAACTCCCGGAACTCATGGACTCGATGGTCGGCCGCATCATGAAGCTCAAACAGAAGTTTCAGGGCATGATGGAGGGAATGAAGGGGATGTTCGGCGGCGAGGACGCCGACCCCGAGCAGGGACTGGACGACCTCGAAGAGCTCAGCGACCGCATCGAACGTCTCCGGACGACTCTGCGGGACCCGAGCCAGACCGACTTCCGGGTCGTGATGGTTCCCGAAGAGATGAGCGTCTTCGAGTCCAAGCGCCTGCTCGACCAACTGTCGGAGTTCGAGGTCCCGGTCGGGACCGTCGTGGTCAACAAGGTGATGGAAGACCTCGCTGACGTCGCGCGCGGTGACACCGACACCGACGCCTTCGTCTCGCCCGACCTCGACACCTGCGAGTTCTGCCAGCGGCGGTGGGAGGTCCAGCAGAGCGCTCTCGCGGAGGCACAGGAGGTCTTCCGGGGCCACGACGTCAAGCGCGTCCCCCTGCTGGCCGACGAGGTGCGCGGCGACCGCATGCTGGCGCTCGTGGCGAACTGTCTGGAGTGACGCTCCTCGCTGTCCGAGCCGCTGGCCGCTATCGATTGTTCGACACAGTTAAGAAAATTAACCAAATGTGTAGAAATATCTGTAGTAATTTCCTAAACGATTAATATTACATCGTGAAATTGCGTCTGCGGCTGATGTATGCTAGATGGTATACCGCTCGTGCTGTTGCTGGCGGCGGCGGTCGGGTTCATCATCGTCGCCACGGCGAAGCTGGATCTGCACGCGTTCCTGACGCTGCTGCTCGCAGCGTACGGGACGGCGCTGTTCGCCGGTATCGACCCGAAGAAAGCGGCGTCGCTCGTCACCGACGGATTCGGTAGCGTCCTCGGATACATCGGTATCGTAATCCTCGCGGGGACCATCATCGGGACCGCGCTGGAGCGGTCCGGCGCGGCCATCGTCATCGCCGAGACCATCCTCGACCTCGTGGGCGAGGAGCACACGACCGAGGTAATGGCTATCACCGGGAGCGTCGTGAGCATCCCGGTCTTCTGCGACTCCGGATTCATCATCCTGTCTGGCCTCAACCGGTCGCTCGCCGAGCGGTCGTCGCTGTCGCTGGCGACGCTCGGCGTCGCGCTCGCCGGCGGACTGTACGTGACCCACGTCTTCGTCCCGCCGACGCCGGGTCCCATCGCCGCGGCCGCCATCGTCGGGGCCGACGTCGGCCTCGTCATGCTCGCGGGCATCGTTGTGAGCGTGCCGGTCGTCTTCGTCGCGGCGAAGTGGGCCGACACGGTTGCGTCCAAGTACCACATCGACCCCGCGCCCGAGACGACGATGGAGGACATCAAGGAAGAGTACGGAACGCTCCCGTCGCGGGCGGCCTCGTTCGCGCCGCTGCTGGTCCCCATCGCGCTGATAACGCTCGGGAGCATCGCCTCCTACCCCGAGGCGGAGGACCCGGCGTTCGTCACCGGCGCGCTCCAGCGCTGGCTGCTGTTCTTCGGCGACCCGGCGGTCGCGCTCGTCATCGGGTCGTTCGTCGCGTTCGCGGCCGTTCCCGAGTTCACCGACGAGATAACCGAGGAGTGGGTGACCGACGGCATCGAGAGCGCGGCAGTCATCATCGCCGTGACCGGCGCAGGCGGCGCGTTCGGCAACGTCCTCGGAGCGCTCCCGCTGAAGGACTTCGTCAGTAACGCGTTCGGCGGCCTCGGCATCGGACTGTTCGCGGCGTTCGTCATCGCCGCGGCGATGAAGACCGCACTCGGTTCGTCGACGGTCTCCATCCTGACCACCGCCAGCCTCATCGCGCCGCTGCTCGGACCGCTCGGCCTCGCCACGCAGTGGGGCAAGGTGTTCGCGGTCCTCGCCATCGGTGCGGGGAGCATGACCGTCAGCCACGCCAACGACTCCTACTTCTGGATCATCACCGAGTTCACCGACATGGAAGCGGCAACGGCCTATCAGGCGTGGACGCTCGCGACGCTCGCACTCGGCGTCACGAGCATCCTCTGGATCAGCGTCGTCCAGAGCGCGGTTCAGATGCTGGTCTAGGGCGCTCGCTCGACGACCAGCACTCTGAGGTCGTTGACGTTCGTCCCCGTCGCCCCCGTGGTTATCAGTTCGCCGCGCTCGTCCAGATACGGGTACACGTCGTTCTTCGCGAGCGCCTCGCGGGCGTCGTCCTCGTCGGTGACGGTGTCGGCGTCGACGATCGCGCCCGCGGCGTCGGTCGCCCCGTCGATGCCGTCGGTGTCGACGCAGGCGAGTGCGACGCGGTCGGCGTCGAGTTCGAGCGCGGCGCTTACCGCGAACTCCTGGTTCGGACCGCCCCGGCCGTCGCCGCGGACGGTCACGGTCGTCTCACCACCCGAGAGGACGACCGCAGGGGGTTCGACGGGGTTGCCCGTGGCGCGGACCTCCTCGGCGACCGCGACGTGGGTCTTGGCGGCCTCGCGGGCTTCGCCACGCACCCGCGAGGAGAGTACCAGCGTCTCGTACCCGCGGTCGGCGGCGACCTCGCGGGCGGCGTCGAGCGCGGCGAATCCGTCCGCGAGGACGTAGTTCGAGACGTGCTCGAAGACCGGAGCGTCCGCACTCGGAGTCTCTCGAACGTCCCCGTCGGCCCCTCGCCGGAGTCGGGTCCGAACGCTCTCGGGAGCGTCGATTCCGTATCGGTCGAGCACCGAGCGCGCCTCGGCGAACGTGGACCCGTCCGGAGCGGTCGGCCCGCTGGCGATGACGTCGAGGTCGTTGCCGACCACGTCGCTCAGGACCAGTCCCGCGACCGTCGCTGGAGCGGCCGCGCGAGCGAGTTGCCCGCCCTTCAGCGCGGAGAGGTGCTTGCGGACGGCGTTTATCTCGTGGATGTCCGCGCCGCTCTCGAGCAGGGCGTCGGTCACGGACTGGAGGTCCGACAGGGTCACGTCCGCCGCCGGCGCTGGCAACAGGGCGCTTCCGCCGCCGGTAACGACTGCGAGCACGAGCGTCTCCCGGTCGGCCGACTCGGCGAGGTCGAGGACGTCCCGTGCCCCCGCCGCGCCGCGCTCGCTCGGGACCGGGTGGTCGCCCTCGCGCACTGCGACGCGCTCGGTTTCGACCGGGTCGTCGGTGACGACGACGCCCCGCGCGATGCGGTCGCCGAGGACGGATTCGAGCGCCGCGGCGACGTGTCCGGCGGCGTTCCCACCCCCGACCACGACGACCTCCTCGTACTCCGTGAGGTCGTATTCGGCGTCGCGAACTCGGAGCGTCTCTCCGTCGAGGGTGACCGAGTCGCGGACGACTTCTCGCGGATGGGCGGCCCGGACGCCCGCCTCGACGCACGAGAGCGCCGTCTCCCTCGGTTTCGACCCCGCCAACTCGTCGTAGTTCTCGATCATTGGGTTCGTGTGAGAGCAGTTCACTCGACGTGAAGTTAATTCTGTTTCCCGTCGGACGACCGACCGCCCTACCGAGGTGGGTCAGTCCCCGAGCGGATTCTTCGCTACCAGCGAGAGCGCGAGTCCGTAGAACTTGTCGCGCAACTTCGCCGGGACGAACCGGCCGAGCATCGCCACCTTCGCCACCTGTCCCACCGGATAGCGCGCGGCGGGGTCGGTGAGATTCGCGGCGTCCAGAATCGTCTCGGCCACGCGCCGCGGCGACACCGCTCCGGGACCGCCGCCGCCGACGGTCTCGGTGTCGTCCAGAATCGAGTAGAGGGTCTCGTAGGCGTCCGACCGCTCGATACCCTCGACTTCGTCGTTCGCGCGCTCCACGAAGGCCGTATCGACGGGACCGGGTTCGACCAGCACCACGTCGATGCCGAACTCCGAGACCTCGGGCCGGAGCGCGTCGCTGATACCCTCCATGGCGAACTTCGAACCGTTGTAGATACCCATTCCGGGCGTAGCGATTCGGCCGCCGACGCTGGAGACGTTGACGATGGTGCCGGTCTGACGCTGGCGCATGTGGGGTAGGACTTCGCGGGCGAGACGGTGCGGGCCGAAGACGTTGACGGCGAACTGGTCTTCGACGCTCTCGACGGTCACGTCCTCGACCGGGCCGAGTTGGGCGTACCCCGCGTTGTTTACGAGGCAGTCGATGCGGCCCTCCTCGTCTATCACGCGTTCGACCACTCGCTCCACGTCGTCGTCTTCGGTCACGTCGAGCGTGGCGATGTTGGCACCCGCGTCGCCGAGCGACTGCACGTCGGCCGGGTTGCGGGCCGTCGCGTACACTTCCCACCCGTCTTCGAGGAAGGCGTGGGCCGTCTCGCGTCCGATGCCCGACGAGCAACCAGTGATGAGAACGGTTTCGGTCACACTCCCACTGTCACGGCGAGGATAGTTAAATTTCGTCGCTCCGGAGTTCGATAGTCGAAACCGTCCGCTCCCGTAGTCGTCCGTCGCCCGAACTGGCGAACAGGCAGAGGCCGAGAGCCGCCGAGACCGGAATCGCCAGTCGTCTACGCGGTTCAGAGCGACCGTTTCACTTCGTCGGCGTAGCTGTCAGCTAGCCGAGTCGGTTCCGGGAGTTTGTAGCCCGCGCAGAGTCGGCCAACGAGGTCGGTCGTGGTCTCGGCGCTCACGCGATGACCGGGGCTGACGAACAGCGGGTTGACGTGGCGGGTCTTCGGGTCGTCGTACTGCCGAGACTGGTAGGCGTGGCCGATGACGGTTCCCTCCGGCGCGGTCACGCTGTCGTCGGCTTCGATGGCGACTCGCGCGCCCTGGGGCAGGTGGCCGTCCAGCGACTCGCGGGGCCGCCCGCAGAGCAGGTTCTTGGCGACCCCGACGGCGGGCACGTCGAGCGTGACGCCGACGTGGGTGGCGATGCCCGCCTGCCGGAAGTGGATGCGCCCGCTCCCGTCGAAGACCGCGAGGTCCGGTTCGACCGAGAGTTTCTCGAACGCCGAGAGGATGGCCCCGCCCTCGCGGAACGAGAGCAGGCCGGGAATGTAGGGGATGTCGGTCGGTTCGACGGCGTGGGCGCGCTCTACGACCTCGCCGTCGCGGGCCGCGACGATGGCGCTGACGGCCTGCTCGCCGTCGGCGGTGAACGCTTGGTCCACGCCCGCGACGACCGGGGACTCGCCCGCGCGCTGCTCGCCGAGCGTCGTCTGCTCGGCCTCACCGGACCCCGCCGAGACCGCGGTGGGGTCGAAGTCGAACCGGTCTTCGAAGACCGCGACCTCGGCGATGTCGCGCTGGAGTTGCTCCATCTCCTCGCGGGACAGCGACGCGTCGGGGACGAACTCGGGATGAACTGGCGTCGTGGGCATGGAAAGAGAAACGAGTTCGAGGCGTTAGAATCGTCCGCCCGGGCCGCCGGGACCGCCCGGCCCCCTTCCGGGGCCGCCGCCACCGCCGAGTTGGAGTTCCTGTGGCGCGCGCTCGCCCTCCCGCTTGAGTTTCGCGCCGTAGGCGAGACCGATCGCGACGCCCGCGAGGTGGGCCAACTGGGCGACACCGCCAGCGCCGATGCCACCGGTCGCACTGACGAACACCGAGTAACCGACGAACAGCGTGGTCGCCAGCCAGAGCGGCATGGGCAGGATGAAGTAGAGGTAGATGGTCAGGTTGGGGTTCAGCACGGTCAGCACGCCCAGAATCGCGGCAATCGCACCGCTCGCGCCGACGACGCCGCTCGCCACGCCGGGCGACATGACTGCCGAGACGCCCGCCTGCGCGAGACCCGCGGCCATCCCGGAGACGAGGAACAGCGCGACGAACTTCTTCGACCCGATTCGGCGCTCGACCACCGGCCCGAAGAAGTAGAGGACGATGGAGTTCAGCGCGATGTGGCCGAAGCCACCGTGAGCGAAGATGGACGTGACCCACGTCCAGACTCGGAAGAGGTGAGTGGACTGGAGGACGAATATCGGCCCGACGAGCCGCGGAGCCGTGAGTTGGACCACGAGTTGCGCGGCGAAGGTGAGCCACATCAGGCCCAGGAACACGAACGTCATGTTCTCCCGGAAGTAGCCCAGCGGGCCACCCGGACCCGTGTTGACGCCGATTCGGTCGGTGACGCCGCCCGAGGAACGGCCGCGGTCGTTCACGCTGTCGTCGAACCCGCTGTCGAACACGCCCTCGGGGTCGTTCCATTCGTTCATGCCCGGACAGTCGTGACTCTCCGGGAGTCGATGGGTCGAACAGTAAGTACCGCCGCATCTCCGGCAGTTGTACGGCATATTCTCGTGCTCGCCACACTCGTCGCACTGCGCCATTGTCGGTCACTTGGGGGTCGGACCTGAAAGGGATTTGGGTCGTCACGCGTCGTGCCGGAACGACGGGACCGGAAATCGGACCTGTCAGTTTCCTAGGATGGGCTCGAACTCGGGACTCACTCCGGCTTCTTTCCGCCGTACACCGCGAAGTTGTAGTACTGCCAGATGGACGTGACCGATTCGAATCCGGTCTCCCGAAGCCAGACGAGTTGGTCGGTCAGCGTCGAGGGGTCGTCGTAGTCGTCGCTGGCCTGCCACTCGTCCATGAAGTCCTCCTCCTGCCACCCCTTCGAGCGCACCCAGTTCTCTATCATCTCGCCCGACAGCGTTTCGAGGTGCGGGGCGTCGAACCGAATCACGTCGCCGTTGATGAACCACCCGCCGGGGGTCAGCGACTCGTAGATGGCGTCGAAGAGGGTCTGCTTCTGGGTCACGTCGAGGTGGTGAACCGCCAGCGACGAGACCACGAGGTCGTACTCGTCTTCCGCCGCCGGGTAGTCGTCCGGGAAGGCTCCGCAGTCGAGGGTCGCCCGGTCGCCGAACGTCTCCAACTTTCGCTCGGCCTCGTCGAGCATCTGCTCGCTGTGGTCCACCGCGAAGACGGTACTCTTCGGGAATCGCGTCAGGAGTTTGGTCGTGAGTTCGCCCGTCCCCGCGCCGAGTTCGAGGACGTTGACGGGGTCGTTGCGGTCGTTCGGAGGGGAGTTGAGAATCGCGTCGTGGAGTTCGTCGTACCGCGGCACGATGGCCTCGATGCCGGGGTCGTAGACGCTCGCGTCCTCGAACACTTCGCCGGGCTTCTTCATGACCTCCCGTATTCACTCCACGCATGTATGCTTTGAACCGAGTCATAGCGCCGCCCTGCGATTATTTCCCGAGCGCATGCTCCGGCAGTACCCGCCCGCATCTGTGACGCGACTGCGCTCGGGGTCGGGTTGGCTCGGAGTCCCGCCTCGATTGGTCCCCGAGGCGTCTTCCCGGCGAATTTTTGACGCTGGCGCACCGACGTGGAGACGTGAAGGAGTACGAGCGAAAACAACTGCTGGAGCGCGTCGAGCGCGAGGGCGCGACGGTCGGCGCGGACATCCCCGAGACCATCGACGTGCAGGGCGAGTCGCTGGACCTCCGGGAGTTCGTCTTCGAAATCAAGCGCCGAGACACCGTGCCCGCGGGCGAGCGCGACCGGGTGGACGAGGCCAAGAAGAACCTCCGGCGCGAGCGACTGCAGCGGAAGCAACTGCTCGAAGAAGGCGACATCACGAGGGAGGAAGGCCAGGAGTTGGTCTCGGCCATCGTGGGCATCGACCGCGCGCTGAACGCCCTCGAAAGCCTCGGGCCGACCGACCTCGAACGCGAGAGTCAGGCCAAGGAGGCCGCCGACCAGAAACGCTGGATGTCGTTCCTCAAGCAGGCGCTCGGCCGCGAAGACGCGAGCAACCGCGGACGACTCTGACCGCAGACGACTCCAACCCAGACGACCCAAAACATGAGACGAAACGCCGAAATCGCCGACCTACTCGAAGAGTACGCCGACCTCCTCGAAGCCCAGGGCGTGGACTACAAACACAGGACCTACCGCCGGGCGGCCGAGAGCATCCGGGACTCCCCCGAGGACATCGAGGTGTTGGCCGCCGAGGGTCCAGAAGCGGTCCAGCGGATTCAGGACGTGGGCGAGTCCATCTCGAAGAAAGTCGTGGAAGCGGTCGAGACCGGTACCTTCGAGCAACTGGAAGACGAGCGCGCCGAGATGCCGGTCGAGATGGCCGAACTCACCAGCGTCGAGGGCGTCGGCCCGAAGACCGTGGGAGACCTCTACCGGGCGCTCGACGTGAAGAATCTGGACGACCTCGAAAACGCCGCCCGCGAGGGCGAAATCCGGGACGTGTCCGGGTTCGGTGAGAAGACCGAGCAGAACATCCTGGCGGGCATCGAGTTCGCCCGCGACTCGCAGGGCCGCGAGTTGCTCGGAGACGCCAGACCCGTGGGCGAGGCCGCCCTCGACTTCTTCGAGGCCATCCCGGAGGCGGGCCGGTGCGAACTCGCGGGGTCGCTCCGCAGATGGAAGCCGACCATCGGCGACATCGACGTGCTGGTCGGGAGCGACGACCGGCAGGCGGTCATCGACGCCTTCACCGACTGGAGCGAGGCCGACGAGGTCATCGAGGCCGGAACCGACAAGGCCAGCGTGCGCTCGGACGGCCAGCGCGTGGACTTGCGAGTCGTGGTTCCCGACGAGTTCGGAAGCGCGCTCCAGTACTTCACCGGCAGCAAGGAACACAACATCCGACTCCGGAACTACGCCATCGACCGCGATTTCAAAATCAACGAGTACGGCGTGTTCGACGTGAGCGAAGTCGAGGACCAGGACGCGGGCCAGCGAGTCGGCGAGCGAGTCGCGGGCAGGACCGAGGAGGGGATGTACGAGGCGCTCGACCTCCCCTTCATCGAACCCGAGATGCGCGAGGACCGCGGGGAGATCGACGCCGCCGCGGCCGGAGAACTCCCGGAATTGATAGAGGAGGGCGACGTTCGCGGCGACCTCCACCTCCACACCGAGTGGTCCGACGGCGAGTACAGTATCGAGGAGATGGCCGAGGCCGCCGCCGAGTTCGGCCACGAGTACATCTGCGTCTCCGACCACGCTACCGGCCCGGGGATGGTCGGTGGCGTGGGACTGGACGACGCCGAGTTGCGCGAGCAGTTGGCCGAGATTCGAGAACTGGCCGACGTCCTGCCCGTAACCGTCTTCGCGGGCGTCGAGGCGAACATCGACGTGGACGGGGCCATCAGCGTCTGCGACGACCTGCTGGCCGACCTCGACTGCGTAGTCGCGTCGCCGCACAGCGCGCTGGAGGGCGACGCGACCGACCGCATCGTGGCGGCCATCGAACACCCGAGCGTGGACGTCATCGGCCACCCGAGCGGTCGGCTGATTCACCAGCGGCCCGGCGTGGAGTTGGATATCGACGTGGTGGCCCGCGCCGCGGCCGACCACGACACCGCGCTCGAAATCAACAGCAGTCCCTACCGCCTCGACCTCTGGGGGAGCGCGGTCAAACAGGCCGTCGAACAGGGCGCGACCGTCGCCATCGACACCGACGCCCACTCCCCGCCGGAGTACGGGTACGTCCGGTACGGCGTCCACACCGCCCGGCGCGGGTGGGCGCAAGCCGACGACGTCCTGAACACCCGTGACGCCGAGGGCGTGCGAGAGTTCTTCCACTGAGATGCCACCGCACTCGCCCGCGAACTCGGCGCTCCTGCTCGACGCGATGCTCGGAAAGCTGGCGACCTACCTCCGGATGTGCGGGTACGATACCGCCTACGCGCTGGACCGCGAGGCACGGAGCGCCTCGGAACGGCCGGGCGAGGAGGAGCGGAGCGACGACCCGCGAGGAATCGAAGACGACGACGCCTTGCTGGACCTCGCAGAGTCGGAGGGTCGCCTGCTGGTCACGCGAGACGCGGAGTTAGCCAGGCGCGCCGACGGTCTCCTGCTGGAGACGAAGGCCGTGACCGACCAACTCGCGGAGTTGGCGGCCGCGGGGTTCGCGCTGGAACTCTCTGAGCCAGCGAGGTGCGCCGAGTGCAACGCGGAGTTGGAAGTGGTCGCGGACGGAGCAGCGACGCCGGAGTACGCGCCCGACACCGACGAAAGGCGGGTCTGGCGGTGTCCGGTGTGCGGGCAACACTTCTGGAAGGGAAGCCACTGGGAGTCGGTCGAGGAGACGCTGGCGAGGCTCTAATTCTCGGTTTCACTCTGATTGTAGGTTCAGATACGTCGCGTCAGTGAGAACCGAGAGCGATGGTATGCTGGTTTCAAAAGCCCCCGGTCGCTCGCGGTCGCTCAGCGACATATCCGGCCTCTCCGCACCGCCCGGCCGGATAGAGGTCGCTGAGACGACTGAACTGAACGCGACCGACCGGCCCCTTTCAGTCCCGCCCGAGGTGGTTTGGTCGGACGGCAATCGCGTATCTGAGTATCGCCTCGATTTGCATTCCCTAGAATTATCACGCTCCGATTGGATTCGAGTCGATATGAAAGAAGACCGTATAAAAGTAACAGCCGAGGTATGGGGTCTTCGCGTTCGGAATCTCTTTTACACCGTCGTCCAACTCACCGGGTTCGCTCTCGTTGCTTACGGAATCTACTCTTTCTTCAGTCCATTCCTCAGACTGTACGGGTATTCGGTCTCGTTACCGACGGAAATCTCCGGCGTCCTCCCAGGACTTGGCTTGTTCGAAGGTGTGGCAGTGATGTTTGCAGGATTCGTCGTTGTTTGGCTAAGTACCGCTAGCTGGTTTTGAGCGGTCTTACTGTCACCTTCCCCGGAGTATGCTTTTGAGCAGGACTCAGGGCCTCAACTGAGCAAAATCGAGATATACAACCTACTCGACAGCTAGCTGTTCGGGTCCCACTCCTCGCAGGCGTCCATGTCGTCCATCTGCCGGCCGTAGAAGCCGCAGTGAGGCTGCATCCCTTCGTTTGTCTGGACGTACTGGAAGTACCGACAGTTGCCGCAGTAGGCGTCGGTGGTCTGCTGGCGGGGTTGGCCGGGTGCGTCGGGGTCGTCGAGCGGCGACCGGATGTCGCCGTCCGTCGCAGTACCCCCGTCGCTGGTCGCCGGGCCTCGGCCCGGCGCTCCCCGACCCGAGGTTCCCTGCCCCGGTTGGTTCGTCTGGGTCGGCGTCTCGCCGTCGGGCGTGTCGCCGAAGAAGCCGACGCCGCCGAGTCCGGTCTCGACGGGGTCGGGGTCGTTGTCCGGGTCCCCCGCGGCCGAGTCGACCAGTCCGGTCCGGAGCGCGCGCACCTCGTCCAGTTCGTCGAACTCCTCCAGTTGGCCCTTTTGGACTTCGACGGTCCGGACCTCGCCCTCGTGGCTCACTTCGAGCGTGACGGTCCCGCCGGGGTCGTTGCGCGTCTTGAAGTTGACGACGGCGACGAACAGGCACCCGAACGTGACCAGCGCGCCGAAGAAGTAGATGGCGACGACCGGAAGGGTGTAGTCTACCGGCCCGGACGCGCCAGCCCACTTGTAGGGATAGGCGTAGGTGAACAGCGCGACGCCCAGCACCGAGACGCCCGCGCCGATCGCGGCCGCGGCCCGAACGCGCGGGCTGGCCGGCAGGACGCTGAAGATGCCGACGAACACCGCCGGGACGCCGAGGCCGGCGAGTACCCCGGCGGCTTCGCGTCCCTGCCACCATTCGAGTCCGAACGCCGATTCGACGCCCGTCGTGGACAACACGATAGCCAGCACGACGAGCAGCGCCCCGGCGGCGAACAGGCCGACCCCGAGGTAGAGGAGTCGGACGTTCCCGACTTCGCCGACGTTCCTCTCGTAGGCGTCCGCGAGGCTTGTCATGCCCGGGTAATTGTACGCTATCAAGTAAACGTTGCGTCAGACGCTCGTCGTCCGTTCTGACGTGTTTCGGAGGCGGTACCTCAGGCGGGTGTGGCGCGCCGGGAATTGCAAGGACGAAGAACGACCCGCGTCCGCCGAGCGACGCGCGGACGGCGCGACGGCGGCGTGGTGACAGCGCGGCGACAGCTCGACGGCGCCAGTTTAGACAACTACACAAAGCCCAAAGATAACTCGTTGTTTCTTTCGGAAACGATATCGTTTCCCACTCCACCGTTCGTCCCGCGTAGACGCCCGACCGCTCCGACGCTCCGCCGAGACACCACGTTTTTGCCCGTCGGACCCGAACCCCGACGCATGGCAGACGACGATCCCAACGAGAACTCACCTGACGAGACTGCATCCGAAGACGGCGAGGGCGAGGAGAAGTCCTTCCGCGAGCGAGTCGAAGAGATTCGAGAGAAGCGCGCCGAGGAAGGCGAGGGCGACGAGGGCGACCGACGCGAGAAGATGGAAGAGATGATGGGCGGCGGTGGCGGCCCCGGCGGCATGGGCGGGGGCAACCCCTTCGCGCAGATGATGGGCGGCATGATGGGCGGCGGCCCCGGTGCGGGACCGGGCGGCGCCGGGCCCGGCGGCCGACCCGGCGAGAGCGAGAGCGGCGGAAACGAGGAACTCGTCCGTGAGGTTCGACAGCTCCGCGACGAGGTCCGCGACGCGACCCGACAGCTCCAGCGCATCGCCGACGCCGTCGAAGACCTCGACGACTGACGTCCCGGGCGTTCCGCGCCGACTCGACTTTTACTTACTTCGGAGATTCCGGCGAGCGACGGGTTCGACCAGTTGGTCGGCGAAACGAGGCGTTCATCGGCCTTCCCGAACTCGTTTTTCCATGACGATCTCGTCGTACTCCCGATACTCCAGCGGGTGCGTTCCCGTCTTTTCGTAGCCGCGCCGACGATACAGGTCGGGAAGGTACGGGTGATCCTCGGGCGTGGTCAGCCAGATCGTCGCGTACCCCCAGTCTCGTACCGCTCGCTCTGCGCGGTCCAGCAGGCGACTCCCGACGCCCTCCCCTTTCCGGTTCTCGTGAACCCCGAGACGGCTGAGTTTGACGCGCTCGGAGTCCGTCGCTTCGAGTCGCACGCCACCGACGACTTCGTCTCCTGCCTCGGCGACGTAGACGCGGGACTTTCGAATCCATTCCGAGACGTCGCGCTCCGTCGCGGACTCCGCTTTGGCCGGAAATCCGAGTCGGCGGTTCTCCTCGTAGGCGCTTCGGTACGCTCGGGCGAGCGCTTCGGCGTCGGCGTCGGTCGCCCGCCGAATCTCCACCTCGGTCATTGGGGATTCGTAACTCGGAGTTCCGTATAGGTTTTCGGTCCCAGACGCGTCTCTCGGACGTGACCGTCTCGGTGGCTCTCGGCCCGCGTCCCGGGTACGAGGCCCGTCTTCCGGTCGAATCTCCGCAGCTGTTTCCGGGAGCCATGGATTTATTACCGGCCCATCTGCTATTTCGATTCGTAACAGTGGCCGAGTCGAGCAGCGGGTCGCTCCGCCTCTTCGGGAACCGCGAGTTCGTGGCGCTCGCCAGCACCGCGTTCGCCCGGAGTCAGGCCTACTCGACGATTCTCATTGCGCTGGCGCTGTACGCCGACATGTTCGACACCTCGGGCACGGTCGAGGGGCTGTTCGGCACCGCGTTCGCCGCGGTCCAGTTGCTCATCGTCCTGCCGCTCGGCCGGTACATCGACCTGAAGGACTCCAAGAAGTTCCTGCTCGTGGGCCTCGCGCTCAACGTCGCGGTCTTCGTCGGGTTCGCGTTCGCCAACACGGTCGAACACGTCATCCTGCTCCGCGCAGTGCAGGGGTTGGGCGCGAGCATCCTCTGGCTGACCGGCACGACCGTCGTCGGCGAGATAAGCCCCGACGAGTCACGGGGGCTCTGGATCGGCTCGTACAATCAGGTCGGGGCGTTCTCCAGTCTGTTCGGCGACGTGTTCGGCGGCCTCTTGCTCTTCCTCTACGACTTCGAGCTCACCTACGCCGTCCTCAGCTTCTTCACCATCGCGGCGTTCGTCTCGGTCTACGTCTTCCTCCGCGACGACCCCGGTGGAACCGCCGACCCCGAGGAGGCGTCGGGAATGGAGACGCTCGGGGACCTGCTCGGGCGGCGCGCGATTCAGGCGCTCGTCTTCTTCCGCGGGTCGTTCAGCGTCGGCAAGATGGCGGTCATCATCTTCCTGCCCATCTACGCCCGCACCGGGTTCGGCATCAACGCCTTCCTCATCGGCGGTATCATGGCTGGCGGCAAACTCACCAAGTCGCTCACGCAGGGCTGGGTCGGCGACTTGACCGACCGGTTTGGGAACAAGTCCCGGTTCATCCTCGCGGGCGCGCTGGTCTACGCGCTCGGGACCGCGCTCATCCCGATGGCAGGTTTCGCGGCGGGCGTCGTCCCGAGCGTGACCATCGCGGGGTTGGGCCACGAGATGGTCCTGCCGGGCGCGTTCTTCGTGCTGTTCGCGGCCTACAGCGTCCTCGGCATCGGCGACAGCCTCCGACTTCCCGCGAGCATGGCGCTGTTCGTCGAGGAGGGCGAGTACTTCGACGCGGTAGGGTCTAGCCTCTCGCTACGCTCCATCGCGTGGAAGGTCGGGCAGGTCGGCGGCCCGGTCCTCGTCGGGGCCATCTGGGACGCGACCTCGTTCCTCGTCGCGTTCTGGACCGCCGCGGCCTTCATCGTCGTCTCGACGGGCGTGTTCGCGTGGCTGTTCACCGCAGAGGCCGCGCCCGAACAGGTGGCCGCTTTCACGGACGACTGACGGGAAACCGAACTATCGCAGAACCCGGACTGCCGCGAACGCCGAAGCCACGCGGTCGGCGACCACGTATTTCCCGGCGGTCGTCGTACCGCCGCCCATGAATGTCGCAATCACAGGCGCGGCGGGCAACGTGGGCCGACAGGCGTTGCTGGCGCTCTGTGGCCACGAGGTGACGCCTATCACCCACCACGAACACGACGAGTTGGAGGGGCCGACGCTCGACGTGACCGACCGAGACGCCTTCGCCGACGCGCTCGTCGGACAGGACGTACTGGTCCACCTCGCGGGCAACCCCTCGCCCGACGCCGAGTGGGAGGGCGTCTTCGAACCGAACGTCGGCGGGACCTACAACGCCTACGAGGCCGCCCGCGCGAACGGCGTCGACCGAGTCGTGTTCGCCTCGTCGAACCACGCGGTCCAGATGCACAACGTCGCCGACCCCGCCGAACCCGAGTCGATGCGCGAGGACGCCGAGACGGTGCGTCCCGACGACCCGACTCGGCCCGACTCCTACTACGGCGTGAGCAAGGTCGCGGCAGAAGCCATCGGCGACTTCTACGCCGACTGCCACGGCATCGAGGTCGTGAATCTCAGAATCGGCTGGCTGATGGACGAGGACGAACTCCGCGAGACGCAGGACGACGCGGGCGGAGACGGAACCGGCGAGGCCCGCGCCCGGTTCGCTCGTGCCATGTGGCTGAGTCCCGGCGACTGCCGCGAGGCCATCGAGTCGGCGGTCGAGGCAGACCTGCCGGAGTCGTCCGTGACCGCCCACGCCGTCTCCCGAAACGACGACCGGTACCTCTCGCTGACCGAGACGACGCGGAAACTGGGTTATCGACCGCGGGACGACTCGGCGGAGGTACTGGAGTGACTCACTCCTCGTCTTCCGGAACCGCCGAGGACTCCTGCACGCCCTTCGGTTCCGGTCCCTTCTGCTCGCGGCCAGCGGTCCGGCCGAGGTAGAGCGCGCTGTTGACGAGTCCGATGTGACTGAACGCCTGTGGCGTGTTACCGAGGTGGCTCCCGGTCCTCGGGTCGACCTCCTCCGCGAGCAGACCGACGGAACTCGCGTACTCCAGCACGCTCTCGAACCGGTCGCGGGCCTCGCCGGTCCGCCCCGAGAGCGCCAGCGCGTCCACCAGCCAGAACGAACACAGCAGAAAGGCCCCCTCGTCGCCCGGAAGCCCGTCCTCGCCCTCGTAGCGATGCACGAGTCCGCGGTCGGTCACGAGTCGGTCGATAGTCGCGTCGATGGTCCCCTGCACCCGGTCGTCGTCGAACGGGAGGAATCCGATAATCGGTAGTAACAGGCCCGTAGCGTCGAGGTTCTCGCCGTCGAAACTCCTGGCGAAGCTTCCGATTTCCTCGTCGTACCCGCGGTCGAGGACGGTCTCGCGGATCTCCTCGCGGACGCTCGCCCACTTCTCGCGCGGCCCGTCGAACCCGCCGTTGTCCAGCATCTCGATACCTCTATCGAGCCCGACCCAGCACATCACCTTCGAGTAGACGAACTGCTGGGGATCACACCGGACCTCCCAGATGCCCTCGTCCGGCCGGTCCCAGACCTCGCAGACGTAGTCCACGACCGCTCGGACCGCCTCCCAGTCGTCCTCGTCCACGTCGAGTCCGTAGCGTGAAATCTCGTATACGGCGTCCAGAATCTCGCCGTAGATGTCGAGTTGGAGCTGATCCTCGGCCGCGTTTCCCACCCGAACCGGCGCGGAGTCGCGGTACCCCGAGAGGTGTTCGAGGAGACGCTCGTCGAGGTCCGAGTCGCCGTGGAGACCGTAGAGGGGTTGGAGGTTCTCGGGGTCGGTGGCGTCACAGAGCTCCAAGAACCACGACAAGTACACCTTCGCCTCGTCCTCGTGCCCGAGGTTGTAGAACGCCTGGGCGGTGAACGCCGCGTCCCGAATCCAGCTATACCGGTAGTCCCAGTTGCGGACGCCGCCAATATCCTCCGGAAGCGAGGTCGTTGGGGCCGCCGCGATGGCCCCCGTCTCGTCGTGCGCGAGCAGTTTCAGGGTGAGGCCCGACCGGACTACCTCGTCGTGCCACGGGCCGCCGAAGACGCAGGCCGACTCGTCGGGGCAGTCGTGGGCCCACCTGCGCCAGTAGTCGTCGGTCTCCGCGAGGACGGTTTCGAGGTCCGCTGGCCGAACGGGGGTCGGCGAGGCGTCGTCCGGGGGACCGTCGCCGCTCAGAATCAACCACTTCGTCTCACCCGCCGCGACGGTCGCAGTCCCCCGGACTTCGTCGTCCCGAATCTCGAACTCCCACGCGTCCGTCCTCGTCCCATCCGTCGCTCCCGAAAGTAACAGGGTCGGGTCGTTCTCCGTGCCCGTCGCTCGAACCGTTAGGTCGACTCGCCCGTCCGCGTCGGTTCGCTCGAACGACGGACTCGTCCGAGCGTAGTCGAACGCGGGCGCGAACGAGACCCGAACGGAGACTTCGCCCGCGTCGCCGGAGACGCGGCGGTACATCGCCCGCCTCGGCGTCCGAACCGAGTAGTCGTGGCTCACGACCGGCATGAAGTCGGTGACGGTCGCGCGACCTCCGGCGGTCCGGACCGTGGTTTCGAGGACGTTGCTTCGCTCGCGGTAGCGCTGTTCGGACTCGAAACCGACGGTCGGTCGGACCGCGAAGCGGCCGCCCCGGTCGGCGTCCAGTATCGCGGCGAAGACGCTGGGCGATTCGACGTGCGGGAACGGGAACCAGTCGATGCTTCCGTCGTCGGCGACCAGTGCGGCCGTCTCCAGATTCCCCACCACACCGTAGGATTCGAGCGGGGCGTACGACCCGCCCGGACGTAACTCACCTGCGGTCATTCACAGTGGGTTAGTGAGTCATCCACATAGGGCTACTGACGACGTGGCGGAGAGCGACAAAACCAGCCAGCGAGTTCTGGACCCCGATTATGAGACCGCGATGTCGTCGGCGCGCTTCACGATGTCGACGTCTTCGGCGTCGGTGGATTCGGTTTCGAGCCAGTGGGGGACGTAGTTCCGCTTCTCGAAGTCCTCGCGCTCGTCCTCTGTACCGATGACGCACCACAACTGGGGTTCGTCCGGACCGTGCCAGTCGCCTTGTCGACTGATGGCGAAACAGACGCGCTCACCGCCGTCGTAGTTGATGATGGCGTTCTTCCGGATGCCGGGGTTCCCGTGGATGATGAGTCGCTTCATGCGCGGCGATTCGGAAGGCGCGGGGTTAAACGCTTCGGGAATACTTCGGCGAAGGGTCTCGGGGGTTACGGTCGGTCTTTCCACGAACTCCCGAGGAGACGACCACCGACTCCGAGAAAGGCGTACGCATTTCTAAGGTGGAAAATTGATTTTGAAAGCCGTAGATAGATGTCTTTCTCCATTCGCTCGAACGGATTCGCCGTACAGGAAACCGACGCCAGCGAGAGGCGAAGCGGGTTCAGACGTACGCGTCGACGTGGTTCATGTGGTAGACGATTTCGTCCGAGAGATTCGACAGGTAGCCTGAGTGGTCGTCGCCGACCTGGGAGGTGGCGTCGAACTCGGTGTAGTTCGGCGCGGGCGTGTTGCCGTCCTCGTAGCCCGTCTCGCCGAGGGCTTGGTCGAACTCGTAGGAGTTGTAGATCCACTGCAACACGTCGTCCTCGTGGCTGTGGTAGTCGAACGACCCCGTGGTCTGGTCGGTGATGGCTCCGTAGGTGTCCCACGACCCCTCGACGGACTCCTTGGTGGGCGCTTCGTTGTCCTGTGCGGCACCGAGCAGGTGGGTCGAGGTTATCTCGTAGCCGCCGTCGTTCCACCACGACGACTCGTCGAGCGACCGGAGCGAACTCAGCAGGACCTGCGCGCCGAGCGAGTGACTGACGAATCGAAGGTCCGCGTCGGGACAGTCGTACGCGAAGTCGACCGCGAACTGGGCGAGTTTCGGACCGTTGCCCTGTGCGGCGTCCTTGGCCTCGCTCCACCCGTAGTCCAACCCACCGCCCACGTCGTTGTCCCACGTGTAGCCGACGACCGTACCGTCGTATCCGGCCGCGGCGAGTTCGCTCTGGGCGTGGCTGATCTTGTCGTGGGCCGCCTGTTCGGGGTCGTCGCTGTTCTTGTCCCAACCGTGGACGAAGACGGTCAGGTCGCCGACGCAACTCGTGTCGACGCCCGGTACGTCGCCGCTGGTGTCGTAGGTGAACGTCCCCTTGCCGGAGACGAGATTCCCGTCGTCGTCGAAGTGGCCACGAGTCGAGACGAGCGGTACGTCCGAGGCCGCCGCGGTGCCGGCGGAACCGACGAGCGCGGCCAGCCCGGTGGTGGTCACTGCACTACGCTTCAGGAACGTTCGCCGATTGAACGCCATAATATCCATAACTAACTGGGTTTACTTACCTTTATCTAATAACGAAACAAAAATGAGACGGACTATCCAACGGAATCGGTCATCGCACGAAGTCCTCGATGACGTCGGCCATCGAATCGTCGCGTTTCTCGACCCGGCGCTCGTAGCAGGCGGTACAGACGAGACCGGCGTCACCGACCGGCGCGCGCTCGGAGTCGTCTCGGCCGAAGTAGTAGCCACAGTCGGCACACACCAGCAGTTCGTCGGCAGGTACGAGCCAACCCCTGAGCGACCCGTAGGCCGCCTCGCCGGCGAGTAGTTCCGCGGGCGTGAGTTCGTCGGGCCAGTGGGTCGAGCGCACGAGTCGGTCGGCGTGGACCGCGTTGACGTGGTCGACCGCCTGCTCGCGGGCGCTCTGCCGGGCGGCGGCGCTGTCTTCGCCGGTCGCGTGGACGCGGTAGTCGCAGTGGACGCACTCGAAGCGATGTTCGACCATTATGCTGACTCGGGTGTCTCGCCCCGTTCGGCGTTCAGTACCGCTCCCTCGGCGAGTTCGTAGACGCACGCCTCCCTCTTCGGAACCCAACAGCTACGGCGGTCCTGCCGGACGTAGTAGGCCCGGTCGGTCTCGCGCTCCGGGACCGCCTCGGCGGCGAACACGCAGTCGCTTCCGGCGACCGATTCGAGGACCGACTCCTCGGCCAGCACCAGCGGAAGTCGGAAGACGGCTTCGCGCGGCGCGGCCGGGAGTGCGGCCGCGAGCGCGTCCGCGTCGTGCCTGTCCAGCGCCGGGTCGGCGAGCAGGTCGGCGTACCCCTCGACGCTGACCGTCCCGCCAGCGACCGAACCGCCGTCCGCGGCGACCGTGCCGGTTCCGGACGTGGCGTCCCCGTTCGGCGGTGACGCCTCGAACGAACCACGAACCTCGGCGTAGCTGACCAGTTCCGGGCGACTGTTCCGTAGCCACTCTCGCACCTGCGCGCGGTCGGCCGTCTCGACCGTCGTTCGGCCGCGCAAGCGGTCGTGCTCGGCGCACTGCCAGCCGGGGTCCGCGTACCGGACGACGCAGTCGCCGGGCGGGCAGGCCCATCGAACGCAGACCGCACCCTCGGTCCGCTTCATCGCGGTCAGGAAGTCCCGAGTGCGGGGACTCGCCTCGCGGTCGGTCAGGTAGTAGTTCCGGACGCGCTGGACCGGCGCGCTCGCCCCGGCCGACGCCAGCAGTTCGGCGACGCCGGTCATCGGGCACCTCCTCGCCGACGCCTCGGACGCTGGCGCGAGTGCGACCCCGCACCGTCCATTCCATATCGCACGAGTCGATTCGCGTAACAGGTTTGCATAGTCTCCTCCGGGGACCGCGAGTCGGGGGACAGGACCGTCGAGGCACACCACGTCCCGCCGTTCCGCGGTCGTTACCTAATCGTTCGGAGGATAGAGACTTAAAATCGCTCCACGCGCGGCGAAAGTAAAAGTGGCGCGGGTCGCCGGCGCAGGACGATTGGTCGGGGCCGGACCCGCCGACGGCGAATGTGAACCAAACGGGTTTTAAGCCCCGTGGCCCTACACCACGACAAGGTAGATATCTATGCAGATGCCACGACGGTTCAATACGTACTGCCCGCACTGTAAGGCACACGAAGAGCACGAAGTCCAGAAAGTCCGAACCGGTCGCTCGACCGGTATGAAGTGGGACCAGCGCAAACAACGGGAAGGTTCGAAGGGTATCGGGAACCGCGGTCGGTTCTCCAAGGTGCCCGGTGGCGACAAGCCTACCAAGAAGACCGACCTGAAGTACCTCTGCAGCGAGTGTGGCAAGGCCCACCTCCGCGAGGGATGGCGCGCCGGCCGACTGGAACTCGAGGACTGATACCATGGCAGGAAACTTCTACACGGTCCAATGCCCGGACTGCGACAACGAACAGACCGTCTTCGGTAAGGCCGCGACCGAGGTCGCCTGCGCCGTCTGCGGCGCGACCCTCGCCCGGCCGACCGGCGGCGACGCCGAATTCGAAGGCGAAGTCACCGAGACGGTACAGGCCCGATGAAATACAGCGGCTGGCCCGAACCCGGCGAACTCGTCGTCGGCAAGATCGACGAGATCGAGGACTTCGGCGTCTTCGTGGACCTCTCGGAATACGAGGACAAGCGAGGCCTCATCCACGTCAGCGAAGTCGCCAGCGGATGGATCAAGAACCTGCGCGACCACGTCAACGAGGGCCAGACGGTCGTCTGCAAAGTGCTGGACGTAGACGAGAGCGCACAGCAGATCGACCTCTCGCTGAAGGACGTCAACGACCACCAGCACTCCGAGAAGATTCAGGAGTGGAAGAACGAGCAGAAGGCGGACAACTGGATGGAGCTGGCCTTCGGCGAGGACGTGGACGACGAGAAGTACTCGCACGTCGCCAACGAGATGCTCGCGGAGTTCGGCGGTCTCTACGGCGGTTTCGAGCAGGCCGCGATTCACGGTCCCGAAGCGCTCGAATCGACCGACCTCACCGACGAGGAAGTCGAGCGAATCGTGGACACCGCCCGCGAGAACGTCTCGGTGCCCTACGTCACGGTCACGGGCTACGTGGACCTCGAAAGCCCGTCGAGCGACGGCGTGGACGACATCAAGGAGGCCCTGCAAGCCGCGGAAGGCAACGGCGACATCCCCGACGAAATCGAACTCGAAGTGACCTACGTGGGTGCGCCCGAGTACCGCATCCGGGTGAAAGCGCCCAACTACAAGACCGCCGAGTCCCAGCTCGAGGAGAGCGCCGCCCGCGCCGAGTCCGCCATCGAGTCGATCGGCGGCACGGGGTCGTTCCACCGCGAGCGCCAGACCGAAGACGAGTGAACCGACGAACGCCGAGGTCGAACGGACCATGAAATCGGACATTCGCGTCTGCTCGGCGTGGCGCGACCGCCACGCCCGTCCGGTTTACACCCTTTCTTCGAACTGTCCCGAGTGCGGAGCCGACGCCGTCAACAGCGCGCCCGCACCGTTCAACCCCGAGGATCCGCATGGAGAATACCGACGGGCACTTAAGGAGCGCGCCCGGGAATAAGCCATATGGACGAACTCGACATCGAGGCAGTCGCCGACCCGGACCTGCGGGACCCGGTTCTCGTCGAGGGACTGCCGGGCGTCGGTCACGTCGGAAAACTCGCGGCCGACCACCTCGTCGAAGAGAAAGACAGCGAGTTGGTGCGCCGAATCTACTCCGAACACCTCCCGCCACAGGTGTCGGTCTCCGACGACGGCACGGCCGAACTGGTCTGTTCGGAGATACACGCGGTCGAACTCGACGACCGAGACCTGCTCGTCCTCGTGGGCGACCATCAGGCCAGCGACAACGCGGGCCACTACCGACTGACCGAGGCGTTCCTCGACGTGGCCGAGGCGTTCGAGGTAGAGACCGTCTACGCGCTCGGCGGCGTCCCGACGGGCGAACTCATGGACGAGTACGCGGTCGTCGGTGCGGCCACCGACGCCGACCTCATCGAGGAACTGGAGGACGTCGGCGTCGAGTTCCGCGAGGACCAACCCGCGGGCGGCATCGTCGGCACCAGCGGCCTCCTGCTCGGTCTCGGCGAGCGCCGGGGATTCCGAGCGACCTGTCTGATGGGCGAGACCAGCGGTTACCTCGTAGACCCCAAGAGCGCACGGGCCGTCCTCGAAGTGCTGGAGGACGCGCTCGGTTTCGAGGTCAACTTCGACTCGCTGGAGGAGCGCGCCGACGAGATGGAAGACGTGGCGAACAAGATTCAGGAGATGGAGAACCAGCAGTCTGGGATGCCGAGCGACGAGAACCTGCGGTACATCGGCTGAAGCGTCCGACTCTCACTACCCGAACACGCGCTGTTTTTGCTCCAGGTAGTAGTGGTACGTCGCCGAGAGCGCGAAGAACACCACGAAGTACCACGACCAGAACTCGATACCGAACTGCGAGACGAAGAGAAGGTCGAACCGCACCGCGAGGAGCGTGACGACACCGAGGGCGCTTACGCCGAGGTAGTACGTCGCCCACGATATGTCGTCTTCCGATACCACCTCCATGTACACCTCGACCTCCTCGGCCCGGTCCCGGAGCTCGAGAACCTGCTCGCGCTGGTCGTAGTCGACTATCCCGAGGTCGTCGAGTTTCGGCAGATGCGTCTGGTGGAGCGAAACGTAGACGCTCTTGCGGACGTCGCGCGGCGGCGGCGACTCTCCAGTCTCGACCGTGGCGATGTGTTCCGCCAGCGAGTCCACCGAAAGCGGCCCGTCGGCGTCCCTCAGATGCTGTATCGTGTGCCGACGTCGGTCGTTCCGGAGGACGTTGTGTATCTCGCTCGGTTCGAGCTCGCCCTCTGGGTTCTGGTCCTGTACTGTCATGCTGTTAGAGACGATACCGACGCGACATACCGTTCGGTCAATCTAAGGCAACGGACATTAATGTTATCCCCATTCCGAGGCGAAGTGGTCCGAGATGGCCGGCGGGAGATTCTTTACCGTACGGACCCAACACCCTCGCGTGTTGCCCGAATGGCTGGTCGTCGGCCTCTGGCTCTCGGTCGCGGTCGGGGTCCTCATCGGAGTCATCTTCGTCGCCGGAGCGCGACTCTACCCCGACCGATCCTCGAACGCGACCTACACCACGGGCGAGGGCCGACGCCGCATCGAGATTCGGCAGTATCTCTCGGCCATCGGCGAGGAGTTCGCCGAAGAACACTTCGTGGAGGGCCAGCACGTCGCGTTCTACCTGCCCGAGCGCGACGTGGCCATCACCTTCGACGCGCGGGCCTACTTCCGCATCGAGCGGTCGCCGACCTACGCGGTCCTCGTGGAACACGAGATGCCCGGCATGCATCTGGGCGACCGTCTGCCGTTCGAGACGCCCGATATCTCCGAAGACGAGGACGACGAGCGCATGGACCCGACCGAT
Source organism: Halorussus salinisoli (assembly GCA_005239435.1). GTDB lineage: Archaea > Halobacteriota > Halobacteria > Halobacteriales > Haladaptataceae > Halorussus > Halorussus salinisoli. Next base: position 266,803 of record ML241305.1, read on the forward strand.
GCCGCCTTCGCGATTCTGGGGGTGCCCCGCGGCGCGACCCTCCCGGAGGTCAAGCGCGCCTACCGCGAGAAAATCAAGGAGGTCCACCCGGACCACGGCGGTGACCGCGAAGAGTTCCAGCAGGTCCGCGAGGCCTACACCGCGGCGAAGAACCGCGCGAGTTAGCGAGTGGCAGCCACGTTTACCCGACTCGGGAATCATAGCCACGGCCATGGTGGCCATATATCCGATTCTCTCGCTGTTGGTCATCTTCGCACTCTCGTTGCTCATCATCCGAATCGGGTCGGTCGCGCTCCAGATGACCGGTCTCTCGCCGGAGGTCGCCTCGTTTCAAGCCACGTCGGCGTTCTCCGGGGCCGGATACACGACACAGGAGGCCGAGCAGGCGGTTTCGACCGCTGGACGACGGAAAATCGTGAAGGCGCTCATTCGCCTCGGCAGTCTGGGCCTCATCAGTGCCATGGCGTCGCTCATCGTCTCGTTCGTCAACACCGGTGGCGAGGACTTCCGGAGTTTGGTCTACGTCGTCGTCGGAGTCACCGCCATCCTCCTCGTCGCACGCAGTTCGTGGTTCAACCGAGTCGTCACGCCGGTCATCGAGCGGTCGCTGAGTCGCGCGACGGACCTCGACGTTCGGGACTGCGCTCAGTTGCTCGGTCTCCAGAGCGAGTATCGCGTCGCCGAAATCGACGTGCGAGAAGGGGACTGGCTCGCCGACGAGACGCTCGACAGGTTGAATCTCGGTGCAGAAGGCGTGTTGGTCCTCGGAATCAGGCGAGACGGCACGTACGTCGGTGCCCCCGGTCCCGATAACGAACTGCGGCCCGAAGACACCGTGATACTCTACGGAAAGGAAGACCGATTACGGGAACTCTCGGAGCGCGACGCCAGCGACGTTCGCGCCCACGAGGACGCTGTCGTGGCCCACGAAGCGGTTCTCGAAGAGCAGGCGGAACTCGTCGAGGAGTAGGTCACTCCAGTTCCGAGACTTCGTACGCGACGTTGGCGTCGCGGAGCGCGTCGGTGACCCTACCCGCGAGGTCGGTGGTGGTGACGACCACCGCGTCGAGACCCCGGCCCGCCGCCTCGGCGGCCACCTCGCCCGCGGCGAACGTCGTCGCGGGGTCGCAGTCGGCCCGCCGGAGCGCCACGACGGCTTCGACGCCCGCGGCGGCCACGAGGTCGGCCGACTCGCAGGCGTCGGCCAGCGCGTCTGTGTCGGCCGACGACGCGCCGCCCGAGCGCACTGGCGGCACCTGAAACACGGTGACGGTGCCGGGGTCGAAGTCGATGATGCCCTCGAAACCGGTGACGCCCACGTCCGCGCCCGCGTCCGCGTCGGTGGTGGCGACGCCGGTCGCTGGCCCCGCTTCGCCCGGCGTCGCGTGGAGGAGACCGTCTCGGAGCGAGAGCGTGACCGGGTCGCCCTCCGTCACGTCGTCTGTGGCGATGGCGGCCTCTTCCTGGACGTTCCCGAGGACGTCGTCGGTGACGTGGTCGGCGTACCGGCGCACGTCGGTCGCCTCCTGGAGGAGCCAATCGACGCCCTCCTTGGTGACGCTGTACCGCGAGCGACCCTCCTTCTCGACCAGTCCGTCCTCGACCAGCGCCCGGATGTACTCGCTGACGGCCTGACTGGTCACGCCGACCGCGTCTGCGATTTCGCCCTGACTCACCGCAGGTTGGCGCTCCGCGATTTCGGCGAGGATGCGAAACCGGGTCGCGGCGCGCTTGTTCTCCAGTACGTCGGCCATGTGTACGGAGTTTCACCACGACGACCATAAATCCCCGGCGGTTGTCCGTCCCGCGACGGGTTAAATCGCTCAGTAGGCCGGCTAGTGACAGCTTCAGGCCCCCGAGATGCAGTTGGTTCGGAAATGTCGGAGGAAAAGCAGAACGCACAGCCGAGACGTTTTTCGCGGGCGAGTGCCAGTCTCCGCCGTGCCCCGTCGGACAGTCGTATTCGACAACAACGTCCTCGTGGCTGAACTCGCCTTCCCCGACGAGCCACTGGCTTGCGTGGCGTTGGCCGAGTCCGGCGCGGTCGAAGTCGCCGTCTCGCCCGCACTCCTCCGAGAGTTCGCCGCGGTCCTCCGGTACGACCACCTGCCGCTCGCCGCGCTCGCACCCGAGCGCCGCGCGGAGGCGGTCGAGCGCGTGGTCGGATTCGCCCGCGTAGTCGAACCCGCGGTCCGAATCGACGCCGCCGACGACCCCGACGACGACGCCGTTCTCGAATGCGCAGTCGCGGCCGCCGCGGACGCAGTGGTCTCCGACGACTACCACCTCCGAAACCTCGACGGTATCGCTGGCGTGGACGTTCTCTCCCGGAAGACGTTTCTCGACCGTCGCGCCGACCGCGAGTGAGTGCGCTGGACTCGAGCCACAAATACAATTTCTTTAGCATTGCATCTATCCTTTTAGCTATTATTTAGTTATCCGGAGTGGTCGCCGACCGACCAAACCGCCGGACGCTCGATACCACGACCGCAATCCCGAAGACCGACGGGCCCCAACCACGGGCCGATGGACGCGCAGTTCCGCGACCGGGCGGTGTATCTCCCCGACGAGGACGTACTCGTGGTCGCCGACCTCCACGTCGGCCGGGACGCCGCCTCCGCGGTCGAACTCCCGCTCGGCGAGCGCGAGGACCTGACCGAGCGACTGGCCGACCTGCTCGCGGCGTTCTCCCCCGCGGAGGTCGTGGTCGCGGGCGACCTGCTCCACGCCTTCGACCGGGTGCCAGAGGGCACCGCCGAGACCGTCGCGGCACTCCGCGAGACGGTCGAAGCGGCGGGCGCGACGTTCGTGGTCGTGCGCGGGAACCACGACTCGATGCTGGAGTCGGTGTTGGACGCCCGACGTTTCGACTCACGCGACGAGTACCGCGTCGGCGACACGCTCGTCCACCACGGCCACGCGGAACCCGAGGGCGAGGCGGCCCGCTACGTCGTCGGCCACGACCACCCGACCATCGAAATCGAGGGGACGCGCCACCCCTGCCTGCTGTTCGGGCCGGAGACGTTCCGCGGCGCGGACGTGCTGGTGCTTCCCGCCTTCAATCGACTCGCGCCCGGCACGACCGTCAACGGGATGTCGGCGCGGGACTTCCAGACGCCGGTCGTCGGGGACGCGGACGCCCTCCGGCCGGTCGTGTGGGACGCCGACGGCGAGGAGATGCTGTCGTTTCCGCCGCTGGGTGAGTTCCGGCGGTTGCTTTGAGTTGGTAGTGTTCGATTTCCTTCGGAACTCGTCGAGGGACCTACTGCGTCGTCGGGAGTAGGGCGGAGTTAGCTACCGATCATCAGAAGCAGAGGCGAAGCCAGCTACTCCTCGAACGGAGGAGTCTACCGCACAGCACCGCAACTGCACCGCGACCGCACCGCGACCGCGGGCCTCACGCCTCCCCAACCGCCTGCGCTTCGCGGCCTCTTTCGAGAGACGAAACCGAAGCTTCGCGGCGCTCAGAACGCCAAGTCGAAGTCGTCGGCGACTCGCTTGGCGGCCGTCCGGCCGCTCCCAATCGCGGCGTTCAGCGACGAGGCGTCGGTGTACTCGCCCGCGAGGTAGACCGGGCCGTCGGGCGCGCGCACGTCGGGCAGTCGGTCGTGGACGCCCGGCGGTTGGGCGAACTGGGCGAACTCGATTCGGTCTGTGTGGAGCGTTTCGAGGTCGAGTCGGCGCTCGGGATACCACGAGTCGAGGGCTCGGGCCGTCTTCGCGGCGAGGTCCTCGTCGGGGTCGTCGGGCACCCCGAGGTATGTCGCGCTCAGCAGGTTCCGGTCCTCGGGCGCGTACTCCGGCGCGACCGCCGAGAGTTGGGCGATCTGGTTCGGCGCGGGCGAGTCGGCGTTGAGCAGAAGTCGCTTGCCGGCGTCGAGTTCCGGCCCGTCGAATGCGTAGTACTGGGTGACGCAGCCCTTCGCGTCGGTGGGAATCGACTCGACGCCGGTCAACTCGCGGGCCTGCTCGGGGTCGGTGGCGACCACCACGGCGTCGGCGGTCACGGACTCGCGCCCGAGTTCGATTTCGGGAGTGTCGGAGGCGTCGAGGTCGGTCACGGTCTCGTCGGTCACGAGTTCGACCTCTGCCTCGCGGGCCGACTCGGCCAGTTGCTCGGTTATCGCGGCCATCCCGCGGGCCGGGACCGCGATGCGACCGGTCGTCAGCATCTTGAACGTGAACTCGAACACCTTCTTCGAGGTTGCGAGGCTACGGTCTAACGTGATGCCGCCGTAGAACGGCGCGGCGAAGTTCTCGACGAACCGGTCGGAGAACCCCCGGCCGCGGAGGTACTCGCGGGTCGATTCGTCCGGGCCCGCAGATATCTCGCGGTCGGATTTCTCGGCGAGTTCCCGCCGGAGTTCGAACACCCGGAGTTTGTCTCGAAGCGTCACGTCTCGATTGAGAATCGTCTCCAGCGCGCCGTCCACGTCTCGGAAGGGGTCAGAGAGGGTCGAACGCTCGCCGGGTCGGGCGACGACCGCGCCGGGTTTGAAGTACCGGAGGTCGAGCGAGTCGTAGTCGAGTTCCCGTCGGGCCGCCGGGTAGGCCGTGAAGAACACCTGAAACCCGCGGTCGAAGACGAACCCGTCGCGCCGGAGCGACCGCACCCGCCCGCCGAGGTCGTGGTGGCGCTCGAAGAGTCGTACGTCCGCGCCCGCTTCGGCGAGGTGACGGGCCGCAACCAGTCCGGCGAGTCCACCGCCAGCGACGACGACGTCGGTCATGGCCGGACGTTCGGCCGCGCGCCACAAAGTTTCTCTGCTCGGAGAGGAATCGACCCGGCGGAGCTTTCACCGACGCCGAATGCGGAAACTGCCGACAACACTGAAGGTGCGACCAGACGTATCGAACGCCATGGCACGGGAAGTCAAACTCAGCCACGTCGAATCGGTCCTCGGCGAACTCTCCTACCCGACCACTCGGGACGAGGCCGCCAGCGAGTTCGAGGACGTGACGTTGCTGCTCGCCGACGGGGAGCGAAACTTGGGGGAGGTAATCTCGGAGGTTCCGGCCGACGAGTTCGATTCGAACGACGAACTCCAGTCCGAAATCAACAACGCCCTGCCGCGAGAGGCGGTGGGCGAACCGTATCAGTCCGAAGGCGAAGGATAAAACACGCCGCTTAACTTACCGCGTCAGCTACGGCGTAACAACAATGGAGTTCTGTGACGAGTGCGGTTCGATGATGAAGGCCGAGGACGGAATGTGGGTCTGTGGAAGCTGTGGCTACGAGGAGCCGAAAGGCGACAGCGACAGCTACACCGTGACCGAAGGCCAAGAGGACAGCGAGGTCATCGAGACCAGCAAAGCCGACGAGGAGAGCGCGCTTCCGACCACCGACGCCCACTGTCCGAAGTGTGGCAACGACCGCGCCCGGTGGTACCTGCAACAGATTCGCGCGGCCGACGAGAGCGAGACGCGATTCTTCATCTGTACCGAGTGCGAGCACAAGTGGCGCGAAGACGACAACTAGAAACCACTCTCCGCTGACTCGCGCCGCGCTACCCCACGACCTGCCGGACTCGGCCCTTCCCTTCCTTGACGACGTACTTCAGCACGTCGCCGCCTTCGGGGAGCGAGTAGAGGTCGCCGAGGTCGTCGGGCGACTGGGGTTCGACGCCCTGCGAGACGTTCCGGATGCCCTTCACCAGCACGTCGTCGGAGACCGCGAACAGTCGTCTCCGGACGTCGGGCCACGTCGGAGCGTCGGCGATGTCTACCGGTTCGTAGGCCGCAATCTCCCCGCCGTCGAGGGTCTCCGAGAGCTTCTGGAGGGTCACGCCGGCAGTGTCCTCGTCGTGGAGGTACTCCCAGAATCCCGAGGGCATCCCGCGGTACTTCCGGAGGTCGCCGTGGTGAAAGCTCAGGACGCCGTGTTCCGGCGCGTCGAGCACGTCGCCTTTCAGGATGCCGAATCCGAACCGAATCGCCGTGTCGGCCTCGCCGACCGTCTCGACCGCGTGGTCCGGGAGAACGTTGCCGAAGTCGGGTGCCGGTTCGGGTTCGACCGCCAACGTCTCCGGGTCGCCCAGTCCCGCGATGCCGGCCACGTCACGGGGTTCGCGGTACTCCGGCAGGTCGGTGAATCGGTACGCCGCGCCGACCGGCGTCCAGAGCGGGTACTCGCGCACCCGGTCGATGTAGTGGCCGAGTCCGCCGTCGCTTCCGGCGACCGACCCGGTGCTTCGGATGACGTGACTCACCTCGGCGTCGGTTCGGGCGACCATCGCCTCGACGGCGTTGGCCTGCCACGCAGGAACGTCGGTCCCGCGGACTAACAACGCGACTTCGAGCGTGTCTGACATAGGGTCGTCGTCGGTCAGGACGCCCGCGGTCGGCTTTGTTATGCGGCGACTGACTGGCGAAGGTGCCGCTTACGGAAGAACAGACCGCGTCTGCTCCGGTCGCAGTCGCCCGGCTGGACAGGTGGTCGGGCGGGCGAGTGGCCGGCGATTCGTCGGTGATTTTCGGCGGTTCGTCGGCGACCTACCGGACTACGGCCGACGAGCGAACGTCAGATACCCGGTGTGACCGACGCCAGCGGTCGAGGGACGGGACCCTCGGTCGTCGAAGTCCATCCGACGCTGGATGGTTTCGAGGGTCTCCACGTCGGCGAGACCGACCTCGCGTGCCGACTCCACCACCTCGCGGGTGTGTTCCACGAACGGGGAGTAGACCGCGACGAATCCACCCCGGACAAGTAGGTCGGGCGCGTGAGAGACGACTTCCGGCGCGTCTTCGGTGTCGAGCGTCAGCACGTCGAACTCGCCGAGGGTGTCGTCTTCGCCCTCGCTCGCGTCGGCAATCTCTTCGGTCACGTCGCCGACGCGCACGTCCACGGCGTCGGCCACGTCGGCCAGTTCCATGTTCTCGCGGGCCACCTCGGCGAAGTCGGGGTCGCGCTCGTAGGTGGTCACGTCCGCGCCCATCCGGCCGAGGTAGGCCGAGAGGACGCCGGTTCCGGTCCCGGCGTCCAGCACGCGGTCGCCGCGCGCGATGCCGGTGTGGCCGACGATGAGACCGACGTCGCGGGGCATCATCGGTGCGCCGGTGCGGTCGAAGTGGTTGAACAGGTCCGGGCCGCGAAGCCCCCGGACCTCGAACGGTTCGCCCAGATGGGTCTGTAGGGTCTGACCCGGCTCTACGTCCTCGGGAACGTCGAGGACTCCGAGGTCGGTCTGGAGTTCCTCGCCGGGTTCGCGCAGGTACTCCCGATCGCCGTGAACCAGCAGGACCGTCACTCTAGGCGCTCGACTGCGGCCGCGAGGTCGCCGTCGGTCGCTTCGAGGGCCTCGCGGGCGTCGTCCTCGGTCACGCCGGTTCGCTGGGCGACGATCTCGACGTCCTCGTCGGGAATGGCCGCGCCGGAACTCTCGTCGCCGGACGTTCCGGCCTCGCCGGACTCGACCGCGGTGACCCCGCCCGCGTCCGCGTCGCGGGTCTCGGGTTCGCCGACGACCTGATACGTCTCCTGGCCGCGGGCGTCCATCACGGTGATGTCGGGATCGTCGAACACCAGTTGCTCGCCGTCGCTCTTGGTGATGACGACCTCTTCGGCGTCGAGTTCGTCTACGTCGATACCCATCTGCTTCATCATCTGCTTCATCTTACGGGGATCGAGTCCCCCGCCGCCTCCTCCGAACATACTCGACTCGTCGGAGCGTGAAGAAATAAGGTTGGCGGACCAGTCGCGTCCGAGGCGGTGGTCGGAGATGGTCGGGGGGCGGGGATGGCGGTGCCAGTCTAGAGCAGTCAGTCCTCGCCCGCGCCCTCGCGGACCATCACGGCCATCCCGGTGTCGAAGTCGGCCATCGCGTCGGCCGAGAGTTCGGCCCGACCGACGCCGAGTAGCGAACCGTCTTCGTGGACGATGGCAACCTCGTCGCCGGGCCGAATCTCGGGACCTGTCGCGGAGACGAACTTGGCGAAGACGTTCTTGCCGTCTCGGACGAACGGTTCGCTCTCGTCGCCGACGACGACCCGGCCCGCCGGAGATTCGAGCGCGGCCGCGACTCGACGGCCGCCCTCCAGTCCGAGCGTGAATCGGCCGTCTGTGCCGTAGGTCACGAGTCGCTCGGCGTCGGCGACGACCTGCTGTGGCCGCCCCGACGAGGACCGCTTGACCTCCAGGTCTTCGTCCTCGGGGAACAGCGCCGCGCCGACGCCAGCCCCGAACTGGTAGTCTGCGGTCGTCCGGAGTCGGGGGAGGTCGTCGGTCTGACTCGAACTCATTGCACGCGGGTTCGGGTCGCCCGGCGAAAAGCCTTGGCTCTTCGGCCCGGAGCCGTCTCGGAGTCGGGACGAAGACGACGACCCATCGCCGACACTCAGCGTGTCAAGAGGTAACACTAACCGCGTCCCTCAGGAACAATTTGATTGTAAATCATGATGGTTACTGGCGGCTTCGGTTTGATTTATATCCTTGGAGCGATTACGGGCGACTACAATGAAAGCGAACCTCGGCCTCGCACTCGTCGTCCTCGCTGGTGCAATCATCTTCGCAGTCGCAACCACCCAGACGTTCACGACCTACGTCGTCTCGGCCGTCGCGGTCCTCGCCATGGCGGCGGGCGCACTCCTGAGCGGTACCGCCGACGAAGACGGCCGTCCGGTCTGAATCGGTCGTCCGGAGCGACAGTTCGCGGGCAGTCCGCGAGAGTTACAGTAGGAACGTGTCGGGACGCTCCGACATGTCGATGAACGCGTCTGCGGCCTGAATCAGTTCTTCCGACGTCGATTCCTCGAAGCTAGTCACTTCCGTCCGCACGCCCTCGTGTCGGAGGTGCGAACAGAGCCGCGAGAAGTCGCCGTCGCCAGTACAGAGGATGACGGTATCGACGTGGTTGGCCAGCGTCACGGCGTCGAGGCTCATCCCCACGTCCCAGTCGGCCTTCTTCGACCCGTCGCCGAACGTCTTGAGTTCCTTTATCTTGGTCTCGAAACCGATGTCCGCGAGCGCCTCGAAGAACCGCTCCTCGTCCGGACTGTCGGCCTGAATCACGTAGGCGATGGCGCGCGTCAGTTCCCGGTCCTGCACCGACTTTTCGAGGACCGCAGAGTAATCGATGTTTCTGCTGTAGACGCTCTGGGCGGTGTGGTAGAGATTTTGGGCGTCTGCGAGGACCGCGACTCGCTGATGAGAGTGTATCTCGGTCATGAGCCAAGATTGGTACCCCCTGCGATAAAAAGGTCCGCACAACCGTCTCCCGCGCTCGTCCTCGGTCCGTCGAGGGGTCCTCGGAGGTCTACTCCGCGGGCGTCGCTCGCTCGGACAGTTCCAGCGTCTCGGGGTCGAGACGATAATATCGTTCCCACGCGGGCGCGAGGCTGACGACGCGAGTGTCGCCGTTGGTGGTCTCGGCGTGGCGCTCGTGGTGGCCGACCAGACAGAGGTCGGGGTCGAGCGCCTCCAGCAGTTCGTCGATTCGTTCGCATCCGGCGTCGTAGCCGTAGTATATCAGGCCGTGCGGCGCTTCGTGGGTCAGGAGCACGTCCACGTCCTCGACCTGCTTCAGGCGCTCTACGTCCTCGCGGACGAAGTGCCGCCTGCGCTCGCCCGCGAGGTCCGCGCGAGGACGGTCGTACTTGGTCGGCGCGTAGTTGCCCGAGAGGCCCGCGACTCGGAGGCCCGCGACCTCGGCGACGGTGCTGGCGAGCAGGGTGGCGTTCCGGACGGTCACGTCCTCGGGGACGTCGCCGCGCCGGAGGGCGTCGATAGTGTCGAAATCTTCGTTGTTACCGGCGATGAAGTAGGTCGGAGTCGGCAGGTCGTAGTGGAGTAAGTCGCCGGTCTGAAGCGCAACGTCGGCGTCGGCCTCGCGGTAGGCCGCCAACAGCGCGCGGCGCTTGGCGGGGTCGTCGGCGTGGGCGTCTCCGAGAACGAGCATCGGCTGATACTCGGTCGGCGACGAGGTAAGGGCTGTGGCTCGGCGAGAGGAGCGTTTCGAGTCGGTCGTCTGACCGAACGTCGTCACCGAACGACCGAGAGACGACGGTCGGCGCTCCGACTACGTGAGCGTCTCACGACCGTCCTTCGACAGCACCGTGACTGCACCGCGGCCGCACTGGGACCGCTACCGTGAGAGTGCCGGACGACTGCGCGACTGGTCGAGCCAGTGATTCGCGTCGCCGGGCGGAACCGTGAACTGTCCCAAACCACTCCGGTCCGCGGATTGTCACAGACCACGGAATGCGCCGAGTGAGCGCCGATAGGCGCGAACGCGGCGAGGAGGTACGGGGCGCGGTGTGGTGGTAGTGCGGTGGTGGTGCAGTGGTGATAGTGCGGTAGTGGTGCAGTGCTGTACTCCTTGGCTCGAGGAGTAGCTAGCTGCTTCTGTTGTCAGTGAACAACGGACTAGCCACGGCTATACAATGAAAACGACCGGAATACCATCGTGTATATTTCCCAAATAATTGGATACGTTTCTAAGAGCCATCTACGACGAAGGTGTCGGGGAGGAACTCAGTTCCAGCGTCGCGGGGTCGAGTTCGTAGTACCGCTCGCCGACCGCGGCGAGACTCACGACGCGCGTCTCGCCGTACTCCATCTCGGCGTGTTCGTGGTGGTGGCCGACCAGACAGAGGTCGGGGTCGAGCGCCTCCAGCAGTTCGTCGATGTGCTCGCACCCTACCTCGTAGGACTCCTCGACCGGGAGGCCGTGCGGCGCTTCGTGGGTCAGGAGCACGTCCACGTCCTCGACCTGCTTCAGGCGCTCTACGTCGCCGCGGACGAAGTGCCGCCTGCGCTCGCCCTGGAGGTTCGTGCGGGGGCGCTCGAACTGCGTCGGCGCGTAGTTACCCGAAAGGCCCGCGATTCGCAGGCCCTCGATTTCGACCGCCTCGTCGGTCAACAGGAAGGCGTTCGTGACGACGGAGTTTTCGACGCAACCGTGCCGGAGAGCGTCGATAGTGTCGAAATCTTCGTTGTTACCGGCGATGAAGTAGGTCGGAATCGGCAGGTCGTAGTAGAGCAGGTCACCTAACTGCAACGCCACGTCCGCGTCGGCGTCCCGGTAGGCGGCGAACAGCGCGCGCCGGTTGGCGGGGTCGTCGGCGTGGGCGTCTCCGAGAACGAGCATTAATCATCGATTCTACGGTCGGAAAGATAAAACCCACTCTCGCGCGACGGCGACCGACCCGTCGAATACGACGTCAGGCGGGCCGACCGACCCGCCGAGGACGAACCGTGGCTCCCGACTCGGAACGTCAGTCGAACGCACCTACCACCCGGACGGTACGTGGCAGGTATCGCATCCGACGCAAAGACTAAGTTTCCGGGAGAGTGTTGGACGCATATGCACCCCGACGCAACCGCGGCCGTCTTCTCGAACTCGGCCAGCGGTGGGTCGGTCGGTTTTTCGGGGCTGAAACGCACAAAAGGCGGTTACTGACAGGTCCTCGGCGGCGTGGCGAACCGTCGCGGGCCGTACTCGTTCTGTATCACTCACCGACCAGTCACCAGCGAACCAGTCCCAAACACACCATGACACGCACCGACGAACCCTTCAGTGGGGTCTACCCGGCGATGACGACTCCCTTCGAATCCGACGACAGCATCGACTTCGAACAGCTACGAAACGACGCCCAGCGCCTCGCAGACGCCGGCGTGGACGGTCTCCTCGCGGTCGGTTCGACCGGCGAGAGCGCGACCCTCAGCCACGACGAACACGTCGAAGTCGTGGAAGCGGTTACCGACGCCGTCGACGTTCCCGTAATCGCCGGCGCGGGGAGCAACTCCACCCGCGAGGCACTCGACCTCTCGCGTCGCTCGGCCGACGCCGGGGCCGACGCCCTGCTCCTCATCTCGCCGTACTACAACAAGCCCGAACCCGCCGGGATGGAGCGCCACTACCGGACGATCGCCGACGAGGTGGACGTTCCCCAAATCGTCTACAACGTCCCCTCGCGCACGGGCCGCAACGTCGCAGTCGAGACCGCGGTCTCGCTCGCCGAACACGAGAACATCGTGGGGTACAAGGCCGCCAGCGGCGACCTGAACCGAATCGGTGACGTGATCGAGCGCACCCGCGACCGGAACTTCTCGGTCCTCTCGGGCGACGACTTCCTCACACTCCCGATGCTGTCGCTCGGCGCGACGGGCACCATCAGCGTCTCCGCGAACGTCGAACCCGAGCGCACCATTGCGCTCGTCGAGGCCGCCCGGTCGGGCGACTTCGCCGAGGCCCGCGAGATTCACGAGGAACTCGCACCGCTCGTCCGCGCGCTGTTCACCGAGACCAACCCCATCCCGGTGAAGGAGGCGATGGAGATTCGGGGGTACGGCCCGGCCCACCTGCGCTCGCCGCTGACTCGCCTCTCCGAGGGACCGCGCGCAGAACTTGCAGGTATCCTCGAAGAGTTAGACGGGGAACCGACTGAGATACATTCATGACCACGACCGTCGCCGAAACCGAGGAACGACCATGAGCGTATCAGTCGCAGTCACGGGCGCGACCGGCCAGATGGGCCGCGCTGTCCTCGACGCCGCCAGCGCCCGCGAGGACGTGGACGTCGCGTTCGCCGTCAACCGCGACTCGGACGGCGAGGAGGTAGTCGCCGGAGTCCCCGTCGAACCGACCCGCGAGTTCGACCAATTGCTGGCCGACCACAACCCGGACGTCGTCGTCGACTTCACCGGCCCCGCGAGCAGTCAGAACTACGTCGCGGTGGCCGCCGAGGCCGGGGTCGCCAGCGTGGTCGGCACGACCGGATTCGACGACGAGGGCGAGGCGGCGCTCCGCGAACTGGCCGAGTACGCGCCCGTCCTGAAGGCCTCGAACTTCGGGCGCGGCGTGCAGGCGCTGCTCTCGGCGGTCGAGGCGGCAGTCGCCGACCTACCGGGCTACGACGTGGAGGTCACGGAGACCCACCACAACCGCAAGCGCGACGCCCCGAGCGGGACCGCGAACGCGATTCTGGACCGAATCGAGGACGCGCGGGAAGACGACGCCAGCGAGCGCGTCCACGGCCGCGAGGGCGAGGCCCCGCGCGAGGAGGGAGAAATCGGAGTCCACGCCCGCCGGGCCGGGTCCGTCACGGGCGAACACGAGGTTCTGCTCGCTGGCAACCACGAAGAGGTCCGACTGACCCACCGCGCCGAGGACCGCGGCGTCTTCGCCGAGGGAGCTTTGGACGCGGCGGTCTGGCTGGCGGGCCGGGACCCGGGCTGGTACGACTTCGCGGACGTCGTGACAGGAAGTGATACGCAATGAGTCTGGAATCCGACATCGAAGACCTGTGGCATCGCTACGACGACGGGGACCTCTCGGCCGACGCGGCGGGCCGGCAGGAACTCGACCGTCTGGACGCCTTCCTCGACGCGCTCGAAACCGGCGAGGTCCGGGCCGCCGAGAAGCGCGACGGCGAGTGGGAGTCGAACGAGTGGGTCAAGCAGGGCATCCTGCTGAACTTCGGCCTGCGCGAGATTGCGGGCCGGGAGTACGGCGACGTGACCTACCACGACGTGCTTCCCCTGCGCGAGACGGGCGACCTGCCCGAGCGAGGAACCCGCAACACGCCCGACGGAACCGTCCTGCGTCGGGGTGCCTACGTCGGCGCTGATTGCATCATGATGAGTCCGAGTTTCGTCAACATCGGCGCGCACGTCGGCGACGGTACCCTCGTGGACTCCTGCGACACCGTGGGGTCGTGCGCCCAGATCGGCGCGGACGTGAAGTTGGGCGCGAACACCCTCATCGGAGGGGTGCTCGAACCCGTGGAGGACGCCCCGGTCGTGGTCGAGGACGGCGCGTCGCTCGGCGCGGGCTGCCGAGTCACGTCGGGATTCGTCGTGGGCGAGAACAGCGTCGTCGCCGAGAACACCCTCCTCACCCCCCGAATCCCGGTCTACGATCTCGTGGAGGAGGAAGTCGTCTACGGCCGCCTCCCGCCCGAGCGCCGGGCGTTCACCCGGTTCGTGGAGTCGTCGGTCGGCGACCACGACCTGTTCGAGGGCGGGGCGTACAAGCCCGCGGTCGTGGCGATGGACGTCGAGGAGACGACCCTCGAAGGCGTCGAGCGCGAGGAGGCGCTCCGAGAATGAGCGCCGCGCAGGTCCGAAATCCGCCGGTACGACGACTCGCCGACTGGCCCGCCGAGCGACTCCGAGGACTGGCCGACGAGTACGGCACGCCGCTCTACGTCCTCGACGCCGACCGCGTCCGGGAGAACTACCGCCGGATGGCCGACGCCTTCCCGGAAGCCGAGGTCTACTACGCCGCGAAGGCCAACACCACCCGGCCGGTCCTGCGAACGCTCGCGGACGAGGGCGCGGGCGTCGAGTGCGCCTCCGCGGGAGAACTCACGAGAGTCCTCGACGCCGGAGTACCCGCCGAGCGCGTCCACTACACCGCGGTCAACCCGCCCGCCCGGGACCTCGACGTGGCGGCCCGACTCGCCGACGAGCACTCCGGCCTGACGATTACGGCGGGCGCGGCCGACACCCTCGACAGACTGGCCGAGCGCGGATACTCGGGCCGGGTCTGCCTGCGCGTCAATCCGGGCGTCGGTGCGGGCCACCACGAGAAGGTGGCGACCGGCGCGGACGCCAAGTTCGGCGTGCCCTACGACCGCGCCGTCGAAGTTCTCGACGCGGCCGCCGAGGACTTCGAAGTCGTCGGTCTCCACGCCCACGCCGGAAGCGGCATCTCGGGCGAGGACCTCTCGGCCCACCGCGAGCTCGTCTCGCGGATGGGCGACCTCGCGCGCGAGGTCGGCGAGCGCGGACTCGACATCGAATTCGTGGACGTGGGCGGCGGCTTCGGCGTCCCCTACCGTCCGGACGACGACCCCCTCGATTTGGACGCCGTGGCCGAGGCGACCCGCGAAGCCCTCGGGGAAGTCGAGGCGACCCTCGCGGTCGAACCCGGCCGCTACCTCGTCGCCGACGCCGGAGTCGTGCTGACAGAGGTAAACACGGTCAAGGAGGTGCCGAAAGGGGTCGTGGTCGGCGTCGGCGCGGGGATGACCACCCTCGCCCGGCCCGCCATCTACGACGCCCACCACCAGATCCGGAGTCTCGCGTCCGGGGCCGAAACCCGCCCCGAGCGCGAGGTGGTGGTCTCGGGGCCGGTCTGCGAGAGCGCCGACACCCTGGGCGACCACTGGCTTCCCGACCCCGAACGCGGCGACCTGCTCGCGATCGGCAATTCGGGGGCCTACGGCTACGAGATGGCGAGTCAGTACAACTCCCGCCCGCGCCCGGCGTCGGTCGTCCTCGAAGGCGGGACGGCCTCGCTGGCGCGACGGCGCGAGACGATTGCGGACGTGACGGCGGTCGAACCGGAGGACGAAGCATGAGCATAGAGTACGAGAAGTTTCACGGCAGTGGCAACGATTTCGTAGTAGTAGACGCTGACGAGTACGTCCCCGACCGGGGCGCGTTCGCTCGGCAGGTGTGCGACCGCACCGACGGCGTAAACGTCGCCGGCGGTGCGGCGAGCGAAGGAAGCGAGTCGGTAGGGGCGGACGGGACACTGTTTCTGGCGCTCGAATCCCAGTTCTCACCGCCGCGCGTGGTGATGACGCTGGTCCAACCCGACGGTTCGACCGCGGCGATGTGCGGCAACGGCGCGCGGTGTGCGGCCAAGTGGGCCGCCGAGCGAACCGGCGCGGACGCCATCATGCTCGACACGCAGGCGGGCACGCGCCGGGCCGAGATCCGTGGCGAAGACGTGACCATCGAGATGGGCGAACCGTCGTTCGCACCCGGCGAGGTTCCCCTCGCGCCCGACCGCGAGGAACCGCTGGTCGGCGAGTCGGTCGCGGGCGTCGAACTGACCGCCGTGAACACGGGCGTCCCCCACGCCGTCGCGTTCGTCGAGGACGTGGCCGACGTGGACCTCGAAACGGTCGCGCCCGCGATTCGCCACGCCGACGCCTTCCCCGAGGGTGCGAACGTCACCTTCGCGTCTCGGCGCGACGATTCCGGGTTCGACCAGCGAACCTACGAGCGCGGCGTAGAGGGCGAGACCCGGGCCTGCGGCACCGGAGCGGTCGCAATCGCGGCGGTCGCGCGACGACTCGGCCGACTCGAGTGCGACGACGTGGCCGTCTTCCCGCCGGGCGGCCGCCTCGACGTGGCGTTCCGGAACGGTCGCGCGACCCTGACCGGCCCGGCCGAGCGGGAGTTCGAGGGCGAGGTGGCTTCGACGCCCGAACCCAGACGGCTTACCAAGGCATGAGCTTCGGCCACGACGGTTTCCACTCGTGAGCTTCGACCCTATCGGCTTCCTCGAACGCGCAGTACAGACGCCCTCTCACGAGGACGTGACCGAGATGCGAGACCTACTCGTGGAGACGCTCGAATCGGCCGACGCCGAGGTTTCGGTCGACGTAGACGACGCGGGGAACACGCTCGCGGTCCGGGAGTCGGGCCGCGAGGGACCGCACGTCGTCCTCAACACGCACGTCGACACGGTGCCGCCTCACGTCCCCTTCGAGCGCGAGGCGCGCGGGACCGACGACGATACCATTCGGGGTCGCGGCTCCTGCGACGCGAAGGGGCCACTCGCCGCCATCCTCGCGGCGTTCTTCGCCGCCGACCTCGAACGCGGTCGGGTGACGCTCGCGGTCACGCCCGACGAGGAGACGAACTCGACCGGGGCCGCGGCGCTGGACTTCGACCGCGAACCCGACGCGGTACTCGTGGGCGAACCGACGGAACTCGACGTGTGTAACGCCGCCAAAGGCAGATTTCAGGCGACCGTCACGGTCGGCGGCGCGAACGCCCACGCCGCCGAACCCCAGGCGGGCGTCAACGCGGTCCGGGCGGCTGGCGACCTCCTCGCGGCGCTCGACTCGTTCGACGACCGCGAAGGGAGGCCCGACGAAAGCGACGCGCTCGGCGAAGCGACGTTGACGCCGACGACCATCGAGGGCGGCACCGCGACGAATCAGGTGCCGGCGGAGTGTTCGTTCGTCGTGGACCGCCGGAGCGTCCCGCCCGAGACCGCCGACGGCTTCCGGGCCGCGCTGGAGGACCACCTCCGGGCGCACGTCCCGCCCGAAATCCCGGTCGAGGTGTCGGTCTCGCTCGCCGAGCGGACGACACCGTTTCTGGCGGCGTTCGAGACGCCCGCCGATTCCCGGCTGGTCGAGACGCTCCGCGACGCGAGCGGCGGCGAAGTCCGGCCGTTCGGTGCCGCGACCGAGGCGTCGTACTTCGCGGAGATGGCCCCGACGGTCGTGTTCGGGCCGGGAGCGCTGGCCGACGACGAGGGCGCGGTGGCCCACGCGCCGCGCGAGCACGTCCGCGTGGCCGACGTGACGCGCGCCGCCGACGCGATAGAGACGACGCTGACGTCGCTCCTGTCGTAGCGTCCGGTCGTGAGAGGAGAATCGAAGTCCGTTGTTTAATATAGGTATTTGTTGCTTAAAAGTTCTAAAATGTGTCCCTCGGAACCTTATCTCTGGTCTTTAGTCCACGGGACGAGTAGAGAGAACCACTACACGTTCACTGCGACTACCGCCGAATCCAGTAGACCGGGCGATGGGGGAACTGGCGTCTGCGGATGGCCTCCGAAATCGCCGCGACTCCGGTGAATCCCATCGCCAGCGACGCCATCCCGAACTTCGTCCGCCAGTTGAAGAACATCCGCCGCGTCAGGACGTAGTACGTGCCGTCCTTGTCGACGCCGAGTTTCCCCATCTTCTCTCTCTTCCCCGGGAGTTCGTCGGCCCGCCGGACGGCGACCGCCTCGCCAGCGATGGCCCGGTCCACGATCTCCTTCTGGCGACCGACGAGGTCTTCGTACGTCACGAACTCCTCGAGCATCGGGGCCTGGCCCTCCACCGTATCGACCTTCTTCACCTCGTACTCGTACGCGCCGATGCCCGCCATGACCGACCCGACCAGGAGGAAGACGCCGGCGACCAACAGGAGAAACTGGAGGTTCTTTCCCATACCTCGTTCGTGTCCCCTCTTCTACATATCGTTTTCCCTGAGTGGAGCCGTCACGTCCAGAAGACGCTCCGATGCGGGCAGTGATGGCGTCGGATGGCCTCGCTGATGGCGACGACTCCGGCCACGACCATCGTCACCGCGCTCGCGCCGAACCGGGTCCGCCAGTCGAAGAAGAGTCGCCGGGTGAGGAGATACGTCTCGCCGTCGCGTTCGACCGCCAACTGCCCCTTCGCCTCGCGCGGCCCCGGCAGATACCCCGGGTCGCGGACCACCAGTCGCTCGCCCGCGAGTATCTGGTCGACGGTCCGCTGGTCGCGTTCCGAGAGCGCGTCGTAGGAGACGAGCGACTCGGTGACTTCGGGGATCTCCTCGACGGCCCCGAGCGACCGCACCTCGTACTCGAACGCGCCGACGCCGACGACGACTGCGGCGGTTATCAGGAAGACGCCGACGAAGAAGAGGGCGGAGTGGACGCTGTCGGTCACGGAGTGAACGTGTGAGCCAGCCCACAAACCAGGTTCGTTGCACCCTCTCACCAGCCGTGTTCGTGCCGAAGAGCGATTCGGAACACGAGTAGTCCGGCGAATCCCAGAGTCCCCGATGCCGCAGCGAACTTCGTCTCGTAGTTGAAGAAGAGGCTCTCTCTGACCAGGTACCGGTGTCCGTTCCGGCGAACGACGAAGTTACCCTTGTCGAGATTCGTCGGGAGGTCTCCGGGCGCTCTGAAGACCAGTCGACTGCCCGCGATGGCCCGGTCGACGATCCGCTGATCGCGCTCCGAGAGGTCCTGGTACTGATAGCTCGTCACCTCGGCGTCCTCGAACCCGTTCCACTCTGTCGGGGTGTGGTCGATGGGACCCTCGGCGGTGACTTCGTACTCCAGCGCACCGATACCGGTTGCGAACGACCCGAACAACAGCATCACGGCCACGTAGAAGGCGAGGAAACTACTCCAGTTCACGGGCCGGGATTCGTCCCGGTATGGTACTTAAAATTAATCGAGGCTATCGACCATCCCGCCGGCGACGCCCGTGTACCCGGCGGGCGTCAGGTCGAGCAGTTCCTCGCGGGTCTCCTCGTCCACGTCGAGGTCAGCGAAGAGGTCCCGGAAATCCTCCAAGGTCACGCGCCGACCGCGGGTCAGGTCCTTGACGCGCTCGTAGGCGTCGTCGTGGCCCTCGCGTCGAAGGATGGTCTGGACGGCCTCGCCGATGATTTCGGGCGTGGATTCGAGGTCGTCGCGCATGACCTGCTCGTTGGGCACCACCTTGCCGAGTCCCGCCTGTAGCTTGACGTAGCCCAGCAGGCAGTAGGCGAACGCCGACCCGATGTTCCGCTTCACGGTGGAGTCCGAGAGGTCGCGCTGGAGCCGCGAACTGGTGACGTAATCGCCCAGGAACACGAGGTCCGAGTTCGCCTTCGAGAGGTTGCCCTCGCTGTTCTCGAAGTCGATGGGGTTGACCTTGTGGGGCATGGTCGAAGAGCCGGTCTCGCCCTCGGCGGTCTCCTGTCCGAGATAGCGGTCGCTGACGTAGCGCCACGCGTCTCGGTCCAGGTCGAGAAGGACGTTGTTCGCGCCGCGGAGCGCGTCGAACAGTTCCGCGAGGTCGTCGCATGGGTTGACCTGCGTGGTCAGCGGGGCCTGTTCCAGTCCCAGACCTTCCACGAACTCCCGGGCGAAGGCTGGCCAGTCCACGTCGGGGTAGGCCGCGACGTGGGCCGCGTAAGTACCCGAGGCCCCCGCCATCTTCCCCTGCAACCCGTCGCGAGCGTCCTTCACACGGCCGATGGCTCTCCCCAGTCGAGAGGCGAAGACCGCCATCTCCTTGCCGAAGGTGGTCGGGGTCGCGGGCTGGCCGTGGGTTCGCGCCAGCATGGGCACGTCCGCGTACTCGCGGGCGAGGTCCGCGAGCGCCGCCCGAACTTCGCGGAGTTCGGGCAGGAGTACGTCCTCGACCGCGCCTTTCACGAGCAGGCGGTAGGCGAGGTTGTTCACGTCCTCGCTGGTCAGCGCGAAGTGAATCCACGACGAGGCCGATTCGAGGTCCTCGGGGAGATTCTCCCGGACGAAGTACTCGACCGCCTTCACGTCGTGGTTGGTCGCCGAGTAGTCGCCGTACCCCTCGGTCTCGATCTGCTTGACGAGTTCGGCGTCGTCGGCGTCGAACTCCTCGTAGAGGGTTCGGAGGTGTGCGCGGTCGCGGTCGTCAAGTTCCAGCGGGGTCGCGTCGAGGTCGGCCAGCGCGACGAGATACTCTACTTCGACCTGCACGCGAGCGCGCACGAGTGCGGCCTCGCTCGCGTACTCGCGCAGGGGTTCGGTTCGCCCGGCGTATCGGCCGTCGAGCGGCGAGACGGCGTAGAGGGAGTTCATACCCGAATCTGCCCGGGCGCGCGGCAAAAGCGTGTCGGTCGAAGTCGTCACGGTCTTGCATACTGCGTGGCAAGAGGAGATGATATGGCCCGAATGTATGCTCGTTCGTGGATATCTGCTCGGTCGCAATCGCAATACATTTCTGCCGAGACGGCGCGGCTTCGAACATGACGCGAATCGCTGGACTCGCCAGTAACCGCGGACGGAACCTGATGCACCTCGCCGACCGCGCCCCCGGCGGCGCAGAACTCGGCGTCGTCCTGACCAACGACTCCGACGCGCCCGTCTTGGAGAAAGCCGAGAAGCGCGGACTCCCGACCGAAGTCGTCGCACGCGACGAGGACGAAACGCGCCGCGAACACGAGCGCCGCGTCGTCTCCGCCCTCGCGGAGTACGACTTCGACCTCGTCTGTCTCGACGGCTACATGCGCATCCTCTCGGACGAGTTCCTCGACCAGATGCCCCTCACGCTGAACGTCCACCCCTCGCTCCTGCCGTCGTTCCCGGGCATGGACGCCCACGCGCAGGTCCTCGACTCGGACGTGAAGACGACGGGTTGCACGGTCCACGTCGTCACCGACGCCACCGACGACGAGGGCAACGTGGTCGAGGACGACGTTGACGGCGGCCCAATCGTGACTCAAGAGCCGATTCCGGTGTACGATGGCGACGACGAGAGCGACCTGAAAGAGCGCGTCCTCTACGAGGGCGAGTTCAAGGCCTACCCACGTGCTGTCCGGTGGTTCGCGGAAGGGAAACTGGCGGTCGCGGACGACCGAACCGAAGTCCGCGTCGAGGCCGACGACGGCGGCCAGTTCCCGGCCCGGAGCGTCGAGACGACCGACCGGATAGCCGACTTGCGGTACGGCGAGAACCCCCATCAGGACGCCGCGCTCTACGGGGACGCGACCTGCGAAGAGGCCAGCGTCGTGGACGCCCCGCAGTTGAACGAGGGCGCGAAGGGCATGGGGTACAACAACTACAACGACGCCGACGCCGCGCTGAACCTGGTCAAGGAGTTCGACCGGCCCGCCGCCGCGGTCATCAAGCACACCAACCCCGCGGGATGCGCCACAGCCGACAGTCTCGCGGCGGCCTACGACCGGGCGCTCGCCACCGACCCAAAGAGCGCGTTCGGCGGCATCGTCGCCCTGAATTGGGAGTGCGACGAGGCGACCGCCGAACAAGTTACCGACTCGTTCAAGGAGGTCGTCGTCGCACCGGGCTACACCGATTCGGCGCTCGACACCCTCTTCGAGAAGGACAACCTGCGCGTCCTCGACGCTGGCGACGAGGAAGACTTCGGCGAGACTACCGAACGCACGACCGAGAAGGACCTCGTCGGCGGCCGACTCGTACAGGAGCGAGACCTGCAAACCCCGACCCGCGAGGAGTTGGAGGTCGTCACCGACCGCGAACCCACCGACGACCAACTCGACTCGCTGTTGTTCGCGTGGCAGACCATCAAACACGTCAAGTCCAACGCCATCCTGTTCGCCGACGGTACCGAGACGGTCGGCGTCGGCGCGGGACAGGTCTCGCGGGTCGACGCCGTGGAAATCGCCAAGATGAAAGCCGAGAAGGACGCCGAGGGGAAGTCGGCCGAGGGCGCGGTCATGGCCTCCGACGCCTTCTTCCCCTTCCCCGACGCCATCGAGGCGGCCGCCGAGGCGGGCATCGAGGCCGTGGTTCAACCCGGCGGGTCGGTCAACGACGACGACGTTATCGAGGCCGCCGACGAACACGACATGGCGATGGTCTTTACCGGGAGTCGGTGCTTCCGGCACGACTGACCGAAAGGAAGGAGTCGTCTAAAGCTCGTCAGAACTTGCTTCTGACGGTGCTTCCGGCACGACTGACCGCTCCCGTCCTCGGCCCGAAGAAGAGATTGAAGTGTGGTCGTCACCAACCACGAGACGATGGGACTGTTAGACGACGGGAAGGTCAAGCTTCTCCTCGGGGGATTCGTCCTCTCGCTGTTCGCGCTCGTCGGCATCGCCGGGGTCGGACTCCTCGCCGCGCTGTCGGCGCTCGGCACGGCCCCGGCGGAAGCGTCCCTCGTCTTCGTCCTGCTGAACGCCGTCGTGCCGTACCTCGTCGCGTCGGCGCTCGTCGGGATGCTCTCCGTTTTCCTCCTGGTCGGTCTCGCGGTCGCTGTAGTCCGGAGCGCGTCGGTGCCCCGAAACGACCGCCTCGCGCGACTCGCCCGGTTGTTCGAACGCTACTCCTCCGAAGCGCGGGACCTCGGGCTTTCGGACCGACTCGAATCCACGACCGAGGACCGCATCGAGGACCTCAAGCAGGAGTACGTCGAGGGCGAGATTACCGAACTGGAGTACGAGCGCCGACTGCAGGACCTGATGAGCGAGGAGAGCGTCAGCGACGAGCGCGTTCGCCGGGAGCGCGACCGGACCGACCGCCAGCGCGACCGCGAGTTCGAGTGGTAGGGCGGAGACATCTAAGCAGTTACTTCGGCAGTTTATACATTTCTATAATACCGACATGTAATTCTAATACATAGATATAGGTGTTTAGTTAGCGCCCGAGGACCGAATTCCAAACGGTCGGTGACGCCCGGAGTTCGCCTGCACAGTTCCGACTCCGACACGCCTAAGCGCGCCGCGTTAGTTCACGCAGATATGGACTACCACGAGGCGGCGAACTTCCTGTTCGACCTGCGTCGGTTCCGCCCGAAGCCCGGGACGGAATCGACCGCGGAGCTACTCGCCCACCTCGGCGACCCCCACGACGGGGTCGATTTCGTGCAGGTAGCCGGGTCGAACGGGAAGGGTTCGACCGCCAGAATGGCCGAGCGCGCCCTGCGGGAGGCGGACCTCGACGTCGGACTCTACACCTCCCCGCACTTCGACGACGTGCGAGAGCGCGTCCGGGTGAACGGCCGGAAGATTCCGAAAGCCGCGCTGACCGAGTACGTCGAGTCGATTCGGGAGTACGTCGAGGACCGGGCCGCGGACGGCGAAGCACCGACCTTCTTCGAGGTGATGACCGGACTGGCGCTCTGGCACTTCGGCCGCGAGGACGTGGACGTCGCAGCCCTCGAGGTCGGCATCGGCGGGAAGTACGACGCGACCAGCGTCGTGGACCCCGTCGCCAGCGCGGTCACGAGCGTCACTCTGGAACACACGGGTATCATCGGCGAGACCATCGAGGAAATCGCCCGCGACAAGGCCCACGTCGCGCCCGCCGACGTACCCCTCGTGACCGCGACGACCGGCGAGGCGCTGGAGGCGGTCCGCGAGCAGGCGGGCGACGTGATACGGGTCGGCGAGGCCGACGCGGACGACGAGACCGACGCGCCAGACGTGCGAGTCGAGTACGGCGGCCGGACCAACCACACTGAGGCCGCGGTCTCGCTGGCTGGCGAGGGGTGGGAAGTCGCGACCGAGATTCCCCTGCTCGGCGAGTATCAGGCCCGGAACGCGGGCGTGGCGGCCGCGCTCGCCCGGCAGGTCGCCGACGTGAGCGATTCCGAACTGGCTCGCGGCCTCCGGAAGGCCGACTGGCCCGGCCGGTTCGAGGTGATGGGCAGAGACCCCGTCGTCGTCCTGGACGGGGCGCACAACCCCGGCGCGTGCGAGGCCCTCGCCGAGACGCTCTCGGAGTTCGACGGCGAGGTCGACGACTTCCACCTCGTCTTCGGCGCGATGCACGACAAGGACCTCCGCGGGATGGCCGACGCACTTCCGACTCCCGACCGGGTGGTGGCCTGCCAGCCGAATCTCGATAGGGCGGAGGACGAGGCGGTCGTCGCCCGTGCCTTCGAGGAGTCCGGGGCGGGCGAGGTCCTGACCCGCAACTCGGTCGAGGGCGCGCTGGAGGACGCCCTGAACGCCGCGAGTCAGGACGACCTCGTACTGGTCGCGGGGTCGCTGTTCGCGGTCGCGGAGGCCCGGTCGCGGTGGACCCGGGCCGAGATTCCCAAGCGCATCCGGAATCTGGACGACGCCCGCGAGGCGCTGTCGGGCGCGGACGTGACCGACCCCGGCGTCTGGCGGATGCGCGGCAAGGCGGTCCACCGCGTCCTCAAAACCCGCGTGCAGGTCAGACAGGCCCGGTATCTCAAAGAGGAGATGCTCTCGCTCGGCGGGGAGTGTGCCGTCTCGGGTATCAACGAACAGGACGACCAGAACGTCGACGTGGTGCTGATGGGCACCCTCGCGCAGTTCGAGCGCCTCGCCGAGAAACTCGACGGCCAACCGTACGGCCTGTCGGTGTTCGCCGACGAACTCCGCGAGGCGCTGGGCATCCGGACGGACCCGGATACGCGGGGCTACCCGTGGGAGGAGGGCACCGCCGTGATGGGCATCCTGAACGTCACGCCCGACTCGTTCCACGACGGCGGACGGTACGAGGCGGTCGAAGATGCGGTGGCCCGGGCAGAGGAGATGGTCGAGGCGGGCGTGGACGTCATCGACGTGGGCGGCGAGTCCACCCGACCCGGCGCGGACGAGATTCCGGTCGAAGACGAGAAAGACCGCGTGGTCCCGGTCGTCGAGCGAATCGCAGACCTCGACGCGATGGTCTCCATCGACACCCGGAAGGCCGCAGTCGCCGAGGCCGCCCTCGAAGCGGGCGCGGACGTACTCAACGACGTATCGGGCCTCGAAGACCCCGAGATGCGCTTCGTCGCGGCCGACCACGACGCGCCCATCGTGGTGATGCACAGCATCGACGCCCCGGTCGTGCCGGACAGGGACGTGCACTACGACGACGTGGTGGAGGACGTGATAGACGAACTGGAGGAGAAGGTCCTGTTAGCCGAGAAGGCGGGTCTCGACCGCGAGCAGATAATCGTGGACCCCGGTCTGGGCTTCGGGAAGTCGAGAGAGGAGAACTTCGAACTCCTCGGCCGGACCGACGAGTTCCACGCGCTGGAGTGTCCCGTGCTGGTCGGCCACTCCCACAAGTCGATGTTCGACCTCATCGGCGAGGACGAGGACAGAACCGCGGCGACGGTGGCCGGGACAGCCATCGCCGCCGAGCGCGGGGCCGACGTCGTTCGGGTTCACGACGTGGCCGAGAACGTCGCGGCCGTGAACGCGGTGGACGCGGCGGACTCGCCCGAAACGTTCGAAGAGTAACGTACCCCTTTCTCCCGGCTCTTTCGTGTCTCCGCTTTCGCACGTGGGGCGGCGAGAGACTCGTTACCAATCGCGATAACTGAAAGTAGAGTTATGATTCTTCGATTATTTGTTGGAGTCGATGAACGGGCGAGAAATTACCGAACGGATATCTCGCGCCGCGGTCGTCGGACTCGGTACGAGTCAGGGACTGCTGGCGGTCCTCTACTACACCTTCGAGTCGACGGGCCGACCGTTCGACCTGCTGAAACTCGCCATTCCGCTCTTCCTCTCGCTCGCCGTGATTACGCTCGGCGTCGGGTTGTTCCGGAGCGAGACGAGAGCCACGCGCGTCGCCGCTGTCGCGGTCTCGGGGCTGACTGGGATGGTCCTCCTCGGCGTCGTGAGTTCGTTCACGCTCGCTGTCGAACGCCTCGAAGGCGGCGGCGTCGCGGAGTACCGGTATCTCGTGCTTAGCAACGCGAGCATCGGGACCGTCGTCGGGACGCTCCTGGGCGTCTACCGCGTTCGCCTCCAGCAGCGAACCGAGCAGTTGGCGAACGAGGTGAGTCGGCTCGACGAGTTCGCCGGTATCGTCGCCCACGACCTTCGAAACCCGCTCCACATCGCGCAGGGGTATCTGGGGCAACTCGACCGACGCGGAAACGAGGAGGAGATAGCGACGATAGAGCAGTCACACGCCCGGATGGAGCGACTCATCGAACACGTGTTGGACCTCTCCCGTCGGGGCGACGCTATCGGGGAGACGAACGAGGTCGGCGTCGAGTCTGTGGCACGTACGGCGTGGTCCGACGTTCCGACTGACGACGCGGAGTTGCGCCTCCGGACCGACCGAACGATCGACGTCGACGAGCGACGACTCCAGTCGCTGTTCGAGAACCTCTTCCGAAACGCGGTGGAACACGGTCTCCCGGACCAGCAGTCCGAGAGCGACGCCGAGCACCGCGACGAGGGCATCACGGTCACCGTGGGCGAGTTCGAGGACGGATTCTACGTCGCCGACGACGGTCGCGGTATCTCGCCCGAGCGCCGCGAGCGAATCTTCGAGGGCGGCTACTCGTCCCACGAAACCGGGACCGGTCTCGGACTGGCGATAGTACGACAGATCGCAGACGCGCACGACTGGACCATCGACGTGACCGAGAGCGAGAGCGGTGGGGCACGGTTCGAGTTCGCTCTGTGACGACCGTCCGGTGGCCGACGCCGAACCCGTGCGTGAACCGCCGATCGATTCACAGCAATACGACCAGAAGCGCGACCAGTGCCACGACGACCAGCACGCCGCCCGCCACCGCGGCGGGTTCGATCCAGCTCATTCGGTCTTCGGCCTCGTCGTAGGCGGTCAAGTACTCGTCCAGCACCTGCTCCTCGTCGTACTCGGCGAAGTTCCCGTTGTAGTCCATCGGTTCCATCTCGCTCGCCGTGACGAGGGCGTCGGTGAGTTCCTGCTCGCTGGTGGTCCGGAACGCCCGGTTCTCCTGTTCGACCAGTTCGTGGGCGCTCGACTCGACGTGGTACTCCACGACGCCGGCGCACCCGCACGCCAGCGCCCGGAGCAGGTCGGTCGGGAACGCCTCCCGGCGGGCGGTCTGGGCGTAGACGTGCGCGCCCTTGAACGCCGAGAGCCGGTTTTCGAGCGGTTGGTCGCCCGCGAACGAGACGCGGTCCTCGATACGCAAATCGCGGACCTGTCGTTCGTACACGTCGCGCTCGGGACCGTCGCCGATGACGACGGCCGACCAGTCGTGGTCCCGAAGTTCGGCGAGCGCGAGCAGCAGGCTTTCGAGGTTGGCGTCGGCGTCGAGTCGCCGGGAGTAGACGATATCGGCGACGTCGCGGGACGGGGCCGCCCGGATGGCTTCGACGTCGATGCCGTTGGGGACGACCCGGACCGCCTCGCCGTCCGCGCCGAGTTCCCGGACGCGAGTCCGGACGGTCTCGGAGGGTGCGAGAACGAGGTCGGGGACGCTCGCGGCGAGTCGCCACCGCGGGTCGTCGGCGTCGCCCGTGTCGGGCGACTCGTACCAGTCCACCACGAGCGGCGCGCGGAGGACGAGACTGGCGGCTTTCGCGGCGAGAACGTGTGTCGGGTCGGCGGCGGTGGCCTGAATCACGTCCGGGTCGACGGCCCGGAGTGCGGCCGGGAGCGAGACGGCGAATCGGCCCTCGCCGGGTGCCTCCGTGGTGACTGCCCGGTAGGTCACGCCGTCCTGCTCGAACGAGTCGTGGTCGCCGTCCCACCACTTCGCACAGCAGACGACCACGTCGTGGCCCCGGTCAGCGAGCGCCTCGGCGGTGCGCCGGATTCGTCGCGTTGCCCCCGTCCCGCGGTGTTGGGCCACCGTCTCCGAGACGAACGCGACGCGCATACGAAGCGCCACGAAGCGACCCACTAAAAACCCAACCTTTCTCGTCTCCGCGCTCGCTCCCCGCGCTCTCCTGGTGCGCTCCCGTCTCTCGGTCGTAATCGGCGCTCGATTCGCTCGCCCGTCCCACGAGGGCTGTGCGATGCAATCTCGCCCCCGACGTTGTAGCCATCTTTAGAATTCTCAGGAACAACTATGTCAACCCCTAAGCAGTCTATTTACGTCCCGAGACTCCATATAAATTTCTCTAGTCGTTCACTTCGAGGATGAAGTCCGGTGCGGCGTTGTTCGCGCGTCGTCGCCAGCGCCGAAGGTCGTAGGTGTGGAACAGCGCCGTCACTCCGAACACCGAGATGACGAGTAGGGCGTACTGGACGCCCGAGAGGAGCGTGAAGGGGTAGAGTCCGACCCAGACCGAGGCCAGCACGAGGAGGCTCAACGACGCGAGTCCGAGGTACAACTGGTGCCACGGGAGCGAGGTCTGCGGGTCGCTGGCCAGTTGCAGGTCGAGCCTTGCGGCCTTGTCGGTCGAGCGCACCAGACTCCGGTCGGAGTCGTACCGGAGGACGCCCGCCGCCTGAAGTTTCGGCAAGTGAGTCTGGTGGAGCGCGCTGTACACCGACTTCCGTTGGCTCGGGGAGACCTCCGATACGGACGTGTCGTTCTCCCACGCCGCGATCTGCTCGGCGAGTTCGCCGAGTTTCACCGGGCCGCCGTATCGCTGGAGATAGTAGAGGACGTAGCGACGGCGGAGGTTCTTCACGGCGTCGAAGACTTCCTCCCGAGATGTGCGTGTGGTTTCAGATGCCATGCTCGTTGGTGAAAACGGAGGATAGAAACGCTCATAAACCGATTTGACTGTTTACGCGCTCACTCGAATCGTTCAGGATTTCAACCGAAAGTTGTTCGCGAGGGTTCGGAAGAAACTCACCGTTCTGGCGCGGCGGTACGACTCGAACCCGTAGCCGAAACCCGGACGGCGGATCGTCCGACCAGTCGTTCCGAGTGGTCGGCCCGACTCCGGAACCCAACTCGTGGGAGCGAACCTCGACGACATGTCGTCACGAACCGTTCTCGGAACCCTCCGTTACTGGGTCTTCCATTGGATGTTTCGCCTCTGCTCGGCCTATAGTCGTCGGATACTGCACCGCTCCAGCGGGGCCGTCCCGACGGTGGAAACTGCGTACCTCGTTGCCGAATCGAAGCAGACTCGGGTCCGCTCCGATTCGGCTACGACCGGAATCAGTCGTCTTCGTCGGTCGTCGTCTCCTCCGTCGCGGTCGCCGCCTCGCCGGACAGTCGCGCTGGAGGAGATACGCCGCACCCGAGTCGTTGCCGCCCGCATCGCTTCGCGGCGCACCCACGAGCAGGTCGCCCGCGCCGTCGTCGTTCAGGTCCCCGCTGGCGACCGAACTGCCCGCTCGGTCGCCGGGAACCACGCCGACGGCGGTCGCGGCCGCGTTCGAAAGGTTCACTCGTCGCAGGAGTCGCTCGGCGCGAGCCCCGACCGCCGACGCCGAAGGCAGTTGCCGCCACGAGTAACGTTACGACCGTAACCGCCCAAGACCGAGTCCGATTCGTTCTCGGTCGGGTTTCGGCGGATTCTCGTTTCGTTAATCGCCCGGTGAACCGGCGTAACCGACCGTTTCGAGGGGTGAGTGGGTTGGACGCTGACGACGGGGCTCGGGGCCCTGCCGACCGTCGATTTCCCGCCAGGGTTGGCTGCCGACTGCCGAGGTCCAAAGCGATTTGACTGTCGGGTCGTAATCACGAGCCATGACAACGTACGACTTCGAGCGTTATCTCAACGTGCGGAGCGCACACACTCCGTCGTTCGGTCCCGACGGAGAGCGCCTCTCGTTCCTGATGGACACCACTGGCGTCCCGCAGGTGTGGCGACTCGACGGCCCCCGCGAGTGGCCTCAGCAACTCACCTTCGAGGAGGAGGCGATCAACTTCGCCTCGTGGTCGCCCGAGCGCTACGAACTCGTCTTCGGCATGGACGAGGGCGGCGACGAGCGCACCCAGTTGTTCCGCCTCGACGGCGACGGCGAGACCGTCACCCCGCTCACCGACGAATCCGAATCCATCCACTACTGGGGCGGGTGGAACTCCGACGGGTCGAAGTTCGCGTTCGCGTCGAATCGCCGAGACGAATCCGTCTTCGACGTGTACGTGCAGGGCCGCGACGACGACGAGGCCGAGATGATATACGAGGGCGACGGCTGGTTCACGGTCGCCGGATGGAGCCCCGACGACGACGCCCTCGCAGTCGTCGAGATGCAGTCCAGTTCCGACTACGACGTGTACGTACTCGACGTGGCCTCCGGCGACCTGAACCACCTGACGCCACACGAAGACGACGTGCGTTACGGGCAGGTGAACTGGAGTCCCGAGGGCGACGCGCTCTATCTCACGACCGACCAGGGGGCCGACACCGAGTACCTCGCGCGCCTCGACGTGGAGTCGGGCGACCTCGAACCCGTGGTCGAAGCCGGCGACTGGAACGTCGAGAGTCTGACCGTGGACGAGGACACCGGCCGGTTCGTCTTCGGCCGGAACGTCGACGGCTACACCGAACTGACCGCGGCCGAGTTCACGGGCGAGACCACCTACCGAGAGCTCTCGACGCCCGACCTCCCGCGAGGTAGCGCGAGCGCTGCGACGTTCGACGACGAGGCCGAGCGGTTCGCGCTCACCGTCACGGGGAGTACCGAGAACGCCAACGTCTACGTAGTGGACGTGGAGACGGGCGAGACCGAGCAGTGGACCGACGCGGCGACCGCGGGGCTTCCCAAGGAGTCGTTCGTGGAACCCGAACTGGTCCGGTACGAGACGTTCGACGGTCGCGAGATTCCGGCCTTCTTCTCGGTGCCGGACAGCGCCGAGGCGGGCGAGACCCCCGTCATCGTGGACATCCACGGCGGCCCCGAGAGCCAACGCCGACCCACGTTCTCCGCCGTCAAGCAGTACTTCCTGAATCGCGGCTACGCCTACTTCGAGCCGAACGTCCGCGGGTCGGTAGGGTACGGCAAGGCGTACGCCAGTCTGGACGACGTAGAGAAGCGGATGGACTCGGTGGCCGACGTCGAGGCGGGCGTCGAGTGGCTCCACGACCAACCCGCGGTGGATCCCGACCGAATCGTCGCTATGGGCGGCTCCTACGGCGGATTCATGGTGCTCGCGGCCATCACCGAGTACCCGGACCTGTGGGCCGCGGGCGTGGACATCGTGGGCATCGCCAACTTCGTCACGTTCCTCGAAAACACGGGCGACTGGCGGCGCGAACACCGCGAAGCCGAATACGGGTCGCTCGCAGACGACCGCGAGTTCCTCGAATCCATCAGTCCGACCAACAACATCGAGAACATCGAAGCACCCCTGTTAGTCCTCCACGGCGCGAACGACCCCCGCGTCCCGGTCGGCGAGGCCGAGCAGATAGCCGAGGTGGCGGCCGAGCAGGGCGTCCCGGTCGAGAAACTCGTCTTCGAGGACGAGGGCCACGGCTTCTCGAAGTTGGAAAACCGCATCGAAGCCTACACGACGGTCGCCGAGTTCCTCGACACGCACGTCTGAGGAACCGTAGTCCGAGAGTCGTAGAGTCCGACGGTCACGCACTCGGTGGGCGTTCGTCGGCACCGAGTCGCATCTTCCGGCCGTGATAGACGTGGGCCACGGCCGAGGCCGTGAGGAAGGCCGCCATCCCGCCAGCGAGTGCGGTTCCGGGAATCGCGCTGAAAGGGTAGAGTCCGACCAGCGACGCCAGCGTCACCGACCCGAAGAACGCTCCCAGCAGGAAGTAGTACTGGCTCCACGAGATCTCGTCGCCGGGGACGATTTCGAGGTACACCTGGAGTTCCGCGAGGTCTTCGCCAGGTTTGACGGTGCCTCGCGAAGCGTCGAACTCCACGAGGCCCGCGTCGTCCATCTTCGGGAGGTGGGCCTGCTGGAGGGCGTTATACACTCGGCGGCGCTCCTGTGAGGTAATCTCGTCGGGTCGCTTGTCGTTCTCCCACGCCGCGATCTTGCGGGAGAGATCTCGCAGTTCCGACTCCTCCTCGGCGTCGAGCAGGTAGTGGACGACGTACCGACGACGCTGGTTGCTGAGCATCTCGAACACGACCTCTTGCGAGAAGTCTCCCGGTTCGTCGGTGGGGCCGTCGCGTTCTTCTCGTTCGAGCAGTTCGGCGGACATTTTTGATACGTTCTCCCTAGCCAGTCTCCACCGTTGGCCAATGGCACGTTACACATAATTGTAATCTATTATTTACCTTCCGACGAGTTACACGTGCTCCGCTACGGAAATCATCTGTACGCTATCGAGACCCTTCGATATCGTGCGGTTCTGGACCTGTTTGTGTCGGCTCAGGCGGAGCCTAACGCTCGCTCTGGTAGCGTATGCACTCCCTTCTCGAACCGTTTGTGAGATTTGACGGAGTGTATGAATAACCGGGGAGCTCTCATCGTGTCGAAGTAAGTGCTCCCGACCGAGCGAGGATCCGGCGGGCACGGAACGATCGAACCATGAAGCGGAACATCGAACTCGACCGGCGGAAGGTACTGGGTACAGTCGGGGGCCTCGCGCTCGCGGGAAGCGGGCTCGCGGCGTTCACGGGGAGTGCGGCAGCGGAAGTCGAAACTAAATTCAAGGCCCATAATACTGGCACGGTGACGACTCCGGACGGGAAGATCCGGAAGGTGCTGGTCGATACGACCGGCTCGTTCGCGTGGAAGAACCTCGACTCGGCCGCGGAGTCTGCGACGGTGACCCTCAGCGCCAAGGCGAAGAACGGTTCCAGCTACAATCCAATTGCGACAAAGACCTACAGCATCAATGGACTCTCCGGCGAGCGGAGCTTCGATCTCGACAAGGTCGACCTCACCGACACCGATTATTTCGGCGACGATGATTTCGAGTCGGAAACGGACGGCGAGAAGCAACCAACGGCTATCGACCTGCAAATCTCTGTCACGGTGACTTCGACTGGCTCTGGCGATCCGAACCCGACCGCCAGCGCAGATAGCCGGATGTGGGTCGGCACGAAGAACGCCGAATCGAACGCAGAAGTCGAAGGCGATTCCACCGCCAGCGCGTCGAGTTACGACCAACTCTACACGTTCACCGAAGGCGGTCATCCGAACCTCAACAGCGACGGTGAGGACGACGACGGAGACGGGTCAGACAACGACGTCTACTCGTCCGTCGACGTCGTCGGCGGGAGGCTCCACGTCGAGGCCTACTACGACAACGACCCGAGCTGGGTGACGTACGTCTTCAGGCTCCCGGCGGCGTTCGCGTCGGGGTCGCAGGACAACATTGGCGTCGTCTTCGACAAGGGCGCTAACGGTGCCCCGAATTTCCAAGGGATGTACCACTCTTCAGATGGCATCGGTTACAAGACGTACGACGGAAGCGGTTGGTCCGGTCCGCACTGGGGACAGGACCTTCCGGACTATCTCGAGGTTAACATCAATGATAGCACGGACGCAGTCACCGTGAGCGTGAAGAAGTCGAAGCTCGCGTCGAACTTCCGGGTCGGCTTCAGGCTGGCGTACGCCGGACAGGGAACTGCGAAGCAGTATCCCGCGTCCGCCGGGACGGACAATAGCACGACAGACGACACAGCGGGGACGAACTTCGCGATGTACACCGTTCCGTACCACGAGGCGAACAACTACTTCACTTCGAGCGAGGACTACCTGAGCGAGTCATACTAAACCCAGCGGATTAGTTGTCATCCGACCCGACCCACGACGGCCTCGCGGGGGTTCGACTCCCCCGGTGGGTCCTCCATGAATCTCGACCGACGACGGCTGTTGGGCGTCCTCGCGGGCGTCACCGCGGGCGGCGCGAGCGCGTCCGCGTTCGCGCGGTCCGGCAGTGCGAACGCCGGGGCCACCTTCGACGCGAGCGACGTAACCGTCGAATCCGACGACGGGAGCCTGCGCGCGCTG
This sequence comes from Halorussus salinisoli, assembly GCA_005239435.1. Taxonomy (GTDB): domain Archaea; phylum Halobacteriota; class Halobacteria; order Halobacteriales; family Haladaptataceae; genus Halorussus; species Halorussus salinisoli. The sequence goes on from ML241305.1 coordinate 300,508, forward strand.
ACGGTCGCGCCCGCGGGAACCACTTCGTGGTCGGGCCTCGAAGCGCCCGCCCGTCAGGTCTCGATCGTGATGTACGCGAAGCTCGACACCGACCTCGAGTACCACCGTCTCGATAGCCAGCGCCTCGGCGCGTCCGGACTCCACGGCGAGACCGACTACGCCTTCGGAACCCGGAACCTGCTCGCCACGTCGGCGTTCTCGGCCGGGGACTTCGAGCCGAGTGGCGACGGCCAGACCCGGACTCGGACGGTCCGCCTCCGACTGGTCGTCACCGTCACCGGGACCGACGGCACGGAACTGACCTCGGGACACTCAGACGCGACGTTCGAGGTGTCGGTCGAGAATCTCCCCGAGAGCGCGGACGCCGACGGCGACGCTAACACCGGGGCCGAGGCAGGGAGCGAGGACGGTGGTGACGACAGCGAAGATGATGGAAAGGGAGGTAGTGGAGACGACCGCAACGAGAACGGCGAGAGCGAAGACAACGACGACGGCGGGAATGGTGAAGACGGCACCGACGGGGAGGATGGAAACGGCAACGGGGAGGACGAAAACGGCGACGACGATACCGACGGAAGCAAGAAAGATAACGGGGAGAAAAAGGAAAATGATGGTCGAGGCGACGGAACCGGTTCGACCACCACGACCGCCGGGGAGTGATCGACGCGGTCATGAACCGAACTACGCTCCTCTCGGCCACGCTCACCAAGCGCGGAGTCATCGTCGCGCTCGTCGTGGGTGCCGGACTCCTCGGCGCGGGGTTCGGGTTCCTGCCCGGACTGCTCGACGGCCCGACCGACGGTCCTGCGGGACCGACGACCGAAACGGCCCAACCGACAACAGCGGCGCAGACGAGTTCAGACGACGGCCCTGGCGACGGAACGACCACCGACGACGCCGAGACCGCCTCGGCGACCACGACCACCGAACCGTCGGACGCGAACGGGCTCGGGTCGTCGACCGACGACGAGCCGACGACCACCTCGACCACGGCGACCCACTCGACCACGACGGCCGACGGGACCGACGACGATACCGACGACTGGTTCGAGGAGGACGAATCGGTCGAGGTGGACGTGCAGGCGGAGGCGAACGCTACGGTCGCGTCGATGTCGGTACCGCCAACCGACGGTACCCCTACCCGAGCAGGAGTCTGAGATTGAACGCGGTCGTGAACCCGCCGAAGACGGCCAGAATCGCGGGCGGGCCGTAGACGACCACCGGGTCGTCGGTGTCCCGGATGGCGACCACCTGGAGGCCGAGACAGAGGCAGAACACGCCGAGCTTCAGGCCGGCCAGTCCCGCGAGTCCGAACTCTCCGACCGCGGCCCGGACGAGTGCGTTCGCCTCTCCGACCGACGAGTCGAAGTACAGCAGCGCGACGGTCGTCACCACGTCGCCGACGCCGTAGGTGGTCGTGGCGACGATCCAGAGCCAGTAGAACTGGTCGGCCTGACCCTCGAACGGCGTTCCGTCGAGCGTGACCCACTGTCGGGAGTCCATCGTTCACTCGCGCGTACGCCGCCGCCAAATACGTATCGGAGAGACGATACGTAGGGCGGGGGGAGACGTCTCCGTATCGAAACCGGGCGCGATTTCCGAGTCGGCAACTGTCCGGGAGCTTTTATGTTCGCCGTGCCCTTCGTCCACCCGTGAGACCACCCAGACACCCGCTGTCCGCCTCCGACGCCGTGACGCACCGACTCGGGGTATCGCGAACCGTTCGAGACAACCGAACTGACGCCACGACGGCACGCGGGTCATGTCGGCGATAGAGACTCGCGGCCTGACCAGGCGGTTCGGCGACGACGTACTCGCCGTCGATTCGCTCGACCTCACGGTCGAGACGGGGGAGATATTCGGCTTCCTCGGTCCCAACGGCGCGGGCAAGTCCACGACCATCAACGTGTTGCTGGACTTCATCCGACCGACCGACGGGGCGGCCGAGGTGCTGGGGTACGACGCCCAGCGCGAGACGCAGGCCATCCGCGAGCGGGTCGGCGTCCTCCCAGAGGGCGCGACGCTCTACGACCGACTGACCGGACGGGAACACGTCGCGTGGGTCGCCGAGACCAAGGGCGCGGACGCCGACCCGGACGCAATTCTGGACCGGGTGGGACTCGACCCGGCGGCCCGCGAGCGCCGGGCCAGCGGCTACTCCAAGGGGATGGGCCAGCGCCTCGCGCTGGGGATGGCGCTGGTGGGCGACCCCGACCTCCTGATTCTGGACGAACCGTCGTCGGGTCTCGACCCGACAGGGATTCAGGAGATGCGCGACCTGCTCCGCGACGAGGCCGACCGCGGCACGACCGTCTTCTTCTCCAGCCACATCCTGCCGCAGGTCGAGGCGGTCTGCGACCGCGTGGGCATCATGAACGACGGCCGACTCGTCGCCGAGGACACCATCGAGGGGCTCCGAGAGGCCTCTGGCGGGAGCAGTCAGATTTCGGCGACGGTGGACCGCGTGCCCGCGGACCTCGACCTCGCCGCGCTCGCGGGCGTCGAGCGGTGGAGCGCCGACGGGAACGCGATTACCGCGGTCTGCTCGAACCCCGGCGCGAAGATGGACGTACTCGAGCGAATCGACGAGGTGGCGACGGTGCGCGACATCCACTCCGAGGACGCCTCGCTCGAAGAACTGTTCAACCGGTACACCGACGAGAACCCGGGTGACTCGACCGGCAGCGAGACCGGCGACTTGCCGGGGGTGACGGCGTGAGTCTCCTCGCGGTGGTCCGCAAGGACTTCAAGGACGTTCGCCGGGCGAAGCTGCTGTGGTTCGTCGGCGGCATCTACACCCTGTTCGCCGTGCTGTTCTTCTACACCGGTAGTACGGGCGAGGACCCCCGCGTCCTGCTCCAACTCTGGAACATGTCGGGACTCGCCGTGCTGTTCATCCCGCTGGTCGCGCTCGTGGCGGCCTACCTCTCTATCGCTGGCGAGCGAGAGTCCGGGAGCATCAAGTTCCTGCTCTCGATACCGAACCGGCGAGGCGAGGTGGTGTTCGGCAAGTACCTCTCGCGGGCCGGCCTCGTGGCAGGTGCCATCCTGCTCGCGTTCGGGGTCGCCGCAGTGCTCTCGACGGTGTGGTACCCCGAGGTCGATTTCCCGACGTTCGCCCGCGTGGTCGGTCTGACGCTCCTCTTCGCGCTCGCCTACGTCTCGGTCGCGGTCGGCATCTCGGCGCTGACGGCCTCCCGGTCGCGGGCCATGGGCGGCGCTATCGGCTACTTCTTCGTGTTCAACGTCCTCTGGATTCAGGGGTCGGCGTTCTCGGTCGTGGGCGCGCTCCGGTTCGTCTTCGAGGACACGCTGGGCGTCGAAATCGCCGAGAACACGGAGCTACTCGTCCAGAGTCTGAGTCCCGCGACCGCGTACCTCCAGTCGCTCCGACTCGCGTTCCCCGAGGGGTACCGCGACCTGCCGCCCGCCGACCCCTCGACGCCGTTCTACCTCGAACCCGAGTTCATGCTGGTCGTCCTCGCGGCGTGGGTCGTCCTCCCGTTACTCGTGGGCTATCTGCGCTTCGAGCGCGCCGATCTCGGATAGCGACCGACACCTCCTTTTTCCGGACGGCCGAAGCGTCGGCCATGACGATAGCCGAGCGTTCGCGCCGCCGGGTGCGAGACGCGCTCGACCGCCTCGAACGCGAGTACGGACCGGTCGAGGTTGTCGAGAAGACGTGGGAGCACCCACCGGAGGCCTACCGGCAGGTCCGCCAGCGGTTCGAGGCCGGAACCCTCGGTGGCGGTGGCACGTGGATTACTGACGATGCGGGCCGGGTGCTCCTCGTGCGCCACGAGGGCGAGTCCGCGTGGAGCGACCCCGGGGGCCAGCAAGAACCAGACGAGAGTATCGAGACCGCGGCCCTGCGCGAGACGAAAGAGGAGACCGGTGTCGAGGCCGAAATCACGGGCGTCCGGCAGGTCCACCGCCTCGAAATTCTGGACGACGCCAGCGAGAAGCCGCCGATCCACCGACTCATCGTCATCTTCGACGGTGAACACGTCTCGGGCGAAATCCGGCCTCGGGAGGGCGAGATTGCCGAGGTGCGCTGGTGGGGCGAGCGACCCGAGGACCTGCTGTACGACGAGTTGGCCGAGTTTCCGATTCCGGCCGCGGAGTGAGGGGGCAGACGGTTGCGCCAACTATCGGCAGTTCCGAGCGCGGCGGACAGATGTAAGTCTCTCACCGGACTACGTTGGTCCATGCCATTGCTAGGCAGCGAATCGACCGGGAGCGTCGCGGAAACCGCACGGCAAGCCGAGGAGAAGGTGACCGAGGAGTCGCCGCCCAAGACCCACTCCACGTCGTTCAAACTCGCCCGCGTGCTGTTCGGTGGCGTGCTGGCGTTCATGGCGGTGGACAACTTCCGGAACCTGGAGGAGACCATCGAGTACGCCGAGAGTCAGGGCGCACCGATAGCCGAAACCTCGGTGCCGTTCATCAGCGGGAGCCTGCTGTTCGGCGGCCTCGGCATCGCGGCGTGGAAACTCCCGCGCCTCGCGGCGGGTGCGGTCGCCACTTTCTTCGTGGGTACCACGCCGATCATGCACGACTTCTGGACGATAGACGACGAGCAGGAGAAACAGCAGCAGATGATCCACTTCCTGAAGAACGTCGCGCTCCTCGGCGGTGCGCTCGCGTTCCTCCGCATCGGACAGGACGACTGAACAGTTCGAGCGAGTAGTCGTGGCGTTTTAGCGTTCAGATGACGCCCGTCGTCTCGGCGGCTTCGAAGGCGGCCGCTTCGCTCATCCCGTTGCCCAGAATCGTGTAGCGGTCCCGGATTTCGTGGGCCGCGGTCAACGCCGCGATGACCGTCTCGTCGTCGATGCCGAGGTCGTCGGCGGTCGTGGGCGCGCCGATGGTTTCGAGCGCGCGGCGGACGCCCTGCCAGTTGCCGCCGTGGAGATACTCCGCGACGATGGTGCCGACGCCGACCTGATGGCCGTGGAGCGCGGCGTCGGGGACCATCCGGTCGAGTTGGTGGCTGAAGAGATGTTCCGCGCCGGAGGCGGGCCGCGACGAGTCGGCGATGGACATGGCGACCCCCGACGAAACCAGCGCCTTGACGACTACCCACGCAGACTCCTCCAGACCCTGCTTGATGGAGTCGGCGTTGTCCACCAGCATCTCGGCGGTCATCTCGGCGAGCGCGGCCGAGTAGTGGGAGTACTCGACGTTCTGGAGTCGGTTCGCCAGTCGCCAGTCCTTGACCGCGGTGTAGTTGCTGATGATGTCGGCGCAGCCGGCGGTCGTGAGTCGCCACGGCGCGTCGGCCAGAATCTCGGTATCGGCGACGACCGCGAGCGGTGGCTCCGCGGCCACGCTGTGTCGGGTGTCGCCCTCCGGGACCGACCCTCGACCCGAGACGATGCCGTCGTGACTCGCCGCGGTGGGGACCGAGACGAACCCGGTGCCGAGGTCGTCGCTCGCCATCTTGGCGATGTCGATGGCCTTCCCGCCGCCGACGCCGACGAGATAGCCCGCGTTCACCTCTCGGGCCACCTCGATGACCCGCTGGACGGCTTCGAAGCTCGCTTCCTCGATTTCGACCACCGCGGGGTCGTCGCCCGCGTCCTCGAAGTCGGCCGCCACGCGCTCGGCCGCGACCTGCCGCGGCGTCGGACTGGTGACGACCAGCGGACGCCCGGCGAGGTGGAGTTCGGAGACGGCCTCGACGGTCTGGTCGAGGACGCCGTGACCCACCACGACGTTGCGCGGTAGCCGAATCCACGTCGTTTTGTCGAACATGTCCGCTACTCTCTCGCGGGCGGGGAAAACAGTTTACCTCTCTTCTGGAACGTGTTCGCTCTCGACAGGAGACGACCGGCGAGTTAGAAGGTCGTCGTTTTCTGCGGACCGCGACCGCCGACTCGGAAGAAGTTGGAAATAAAAATACGTCTTGAGAAAATATTAAAATTTCCTAAAGACACCTAAATACGTTTGCCGGCTATTTCCGGAGGGTCCCGCGCGAGGACCGCCACCCGGAGTTCGGCGACCGCTGGACGGTTCGGAGCGCGTGGCGGACCGCCAGCAGGTGGCGAGCGAACACGGCACCCGCCAGCAGCGCCGCGCCGACCACGGCGTTCGCCGAGAAACCCCCGACGGGGACCGTGACGAGCCACTCGGGGAGGAAGACCAGTCCGGAGACGACGAGGAACCACGCGGTCGCGCCCGCGGCCTGAAGGACCGCCAGTCCGATGGTCGCGCGCTGGACCAGCGACGCGAGCGGATTCCGGCCGCGGACGGCGTTGTCCATCACGGTGTGGCGAGGGACGAGCGCGACCGCGAACGCCAGTCCGGCGCCCACGACGACGAGGAGGCCGTCGGCCCACCGGACCGCCGCGAACCAGCCGACCCACAGCGCGGTCTCGGCCAGCGCGAGCGCCGCGACCGCCCGCGCCGGAACCGGGCGACTCCACCCGTTGACCGTGACGTGAGCGAGCAGTCCTTCGACGAGCATCCCCGCCGAGAGAGCGACGACACCGATAAGCGCGGACGCGGAGAGCGGGTCGGCGTCGGCCACCAGTCCGAGCCAGACCGACAGCGCAGTGACCTCGACCGCCGTCAGACAGACGACGCCGATACCCCTGACGGTCGTCCGAATCATCTCCCGTATCATCGTCGGAGCGGCGAGTAGACGGACGTTCGGTGACGACGATGCAGTGGCATGTAGTGACAGTGGGCCTCCGGGGTGTTTGTTATCAGCCTCCTGAAAACGGTAGCGAGGACCTGCGAGTGGTCTCAAATCGGGATTAACCGTGCGAACAGCGTGTTTTCGGACCGTGTTTAAAGTAAACCTGACACGAATGCTCAGAGCGTGTCCAGCACGCCGAGGACGCGCTCTTCGGTCTCGCGGCCGGGGTCGTACTCGCGACCGTCGCGGTCGCTAGCGAGGTGTTCCTCGACGGTCGCTTCCATCGCCTCCGAGAGCGGAGTCGAGTCCCACCCAAGATTCGCCAGCTTGTCGGTGTCGAGGACGTGAGGGTAGTCCCGGTAGAGCACGAAGTCGTCGGGCGAGAGGTCGGCGGCCGCGAGTTCGCGCTCGCCCGCGTGGACGATTTCGATGTCGGTGTCGAGCGCCTCGGCGACGAGTTCGAGCATCTCGTCTATCGTCACGATACGGCGGTCCCCGACGTTGTAGGATTCGCCGGGCGTTCCCTCCTCGGCGACGACGCGGAGCGCGCTCGCCACGTCCTCGACGTAGGCGCGGTGCCAGACGTTGTCGCCGTCGCCGGGCACGACCACGCGGTCGTAGTCGGCCACCCGAGAAATCCAGTAGTCGAGTCGCTCGGTGTAGTCGTACGGGCCGTAGACGATGCAGGGCCGGACGCTGTAGGCGTTGACGCCGCGGTCGGCGGCCGCCCGAATCGCTCGGTCGCCCTCGGCCTTCCGGTTGCCGTAGGTGTCGCCCGAGTCGTCGGTCGCCTGCTCCATCGTGCAGGGCCGGAGTTCGGTCTCGTCCTCGCGCTTGGGAATCTCCTCGTTGCCGTAGGCGTCGCCCGACGAGATGTAGACGTATGCGTCCACGTCCGAGAAGATCTCCGTGGCGGCCCGGACCTCCCGGGGTTTGTAGGCCACGCAGTCGAAGACGGCGTCGGGTTCGACCTCGCGTCTGGCCTGTTCGAGCGCCGACTCGTTGGACCGGTCGCCCTCGTAGTGGCTGACGCCCTCGGTCTCCTCGAACGGATTGTCGTGGTTCCCGCGATTGAAGATGGTCACGTCGTAATCGTGGTCGAGCAGGTCCGAGACGAGGTGGCGGCCGATGAACCGCGTGCCACCGACGACGAGTGCGGTGTCCATGTCCGCGCTTGGTCGCCGTGTCTGAAAGGCCTACTGGAGTCGGAAATCCGTCGTCGCCGACCGAAGTCGAGGCGTCCGGTCTCGGCCGAAATCGCTCCACCGAACCGGAGCGTCACTTCGCCGGAGCGAGAACTTCACGAACAATCATTTCTGAGTAAAAATCGAAACGATTGCTTTAGGTTCCTGAATATATCGAATCGGTCGTTCGGTTTTTGGCTAATTTGCCGGAATCGGGTACAACGTTTATCAGTGAAAACGACGAATAGACGTAGCATGGGACAGAGAGAGGCCGACTCAGACGGAATCGAAATCCGCGAAGCCGAATCGGGAGACGGCGAGGGTATCCGCGACGTCGCACTGGAGTCGCTCCGCGCCTCCTACGCCGACGTACTCGACGAGGAGGTCATCGAGACCGCGGTCGAGAACTGGTACGCCGACGAGGCGATGGACGCCGAACTCGAAGAGGAGGGGATGCTCTATCTCGTCGCGGTGGCCGGCGGCGAGGTGGTCGGGTTCTCCCAGAACCTCCTGTCGGAGGAGGGCGGAACCGGGACCATCCTCTGGCTACACGTCGACCCCGACAACCGCGACAAGAACGTCGGGACGACCCTGCTGAACCAGACGATGGCGAACCTCTCTGAGCGCGGCGTCGATCGCATCGCCGCGGAGGTCCTCGCGGAGAACGAGCGCGGTTGCACCTTCTACGAGGCCAACGGCTTCGAGAAGGCCGACGAACGAGAGCGCGAGATCGGCGACGAGACCTTCGTCGAGAACGTCTACACCCACGAGGGGAGCGCCAAGTTCGAGACCCGAGAGTTCGAGGACCAGACCCTCTACGTCAACTGGGCCGAGAGCAACCGCGGGTCGAAGGCCCCCTTCTACGCGGCCTACAGCGACGAGGACGGCGAGGAACTCTACGGTTACTTCTGCTCGAACTGCGAGAGCTTCGACACCGCGATGGACTCTATGGAGCGACTGGAGTGCAACGACTGCGGGAACCAGAAGAAGCCGGTGCGGTGGGACGCGTCGTATCTGTAGGCACCTTCGCCGCTCCGACCGTTTTACCCGGAATACACTGCGAACTTCTGTTCTTTTTCCGAGCGATAGCGCGGCTCTACTCGGAGGACGCCCCGTCGCGGTCGAACTGGATTAGATAAGTCTAAACCTGAACTTCAACCGCCAACATTATTATATTAGGTTCTTCTTCGAACGACTATGGACGATACGATCCGCTCTCCGACTCGGCGTACTCTCTCGCGGAGACGAGCTATCGCTGCCGGTTCCGGTCTCGTCGCTGCCGGTCTCTCTGGCTGTCTCAGTAGCGTCAGCGGCGGTCGAACAGACGGGGACACGACGACGGGCGGTTCCGACGACGGTCCGGTCGCAGTCGCTTCGTTCTTCAGCTTCTACGACTTCGCTCGGACCGTCGCGCGTGACACGCCGGTCGAAGTGCGGAACCTCGTCCCGACCGGCCTGCACGGTCACGGATGGGAACCGAACGCGAGCATCACGAGGGAGATTATCGAGGCGGACGCGTTCATCCACGTCGGGCCGGACTTCCAGCCGTGGGCCGACCGAGCGATACAGACCATCGAGGACGACGACGTCGATACGAATCTCATCGATAGCCGCGAAGGCATCGAACTGGCCGATCTCGCAGCGACACTCGACCCCGAGGAGGAGGGCGTCGGCGAGGGTCGGGGGAAGGACCCGCACTTCTGGCTCGACCCCCAGCGCGCCAAGAAATCCGTCGACAACATCACCGACGGACTGGTCGAACTCGCTCCCGACCACGAGGACGCACTCCGGGACAACGCCGAGACGTACAAGTCCGACGTTCTCCAGCGAATCGACGAGGATTATCGAGCCATCTTCGACGAGGCCTCGCGGAACGTGGTCCAACTCGCCGCGCACAACGCCTTCCAGTACATCGGCCTGCGCTACGGCGTCGAGATGCGTCCGCTCGTCGTGAACCTCGCGGCCAGCGGCGACGTCAAGCCCTCGGACATCGTGGAGGCGAAGACGGTCATCGAGGAGAACGACATCGATTACATCGGAAACGGCGTCTTCGAGTCCCGGAAGCCCGCGAAGCAACTGGTTAGCGAGACGCGAGTCGAGGCGTACTTCCCGGTGACGCCGTACGCCGGCGTCCGGGAGGAGTGGGTCGAGAACGACTGGGGATACGAGGAGATCGCCTACAACATCAACATGCCGACCTTCGAGGTCGTCCTCGGCAACGAGGCTCCCGAGGAGGCCGGTCCCGACGGTTGGAGCGACGAGTGGAGGAACTTCGAATGAACGCCACGGAGACCCGAGCGGGGGCGTCGGACCAGCCACCGACTCCGCCGATAGTCCTCTCGGACGTCGAGTTCGGCTACACCGCGACCCCGGTCGTCGAGGACATCTCGGTCCGAATCGACGACGGCGAGTACGTCGCCATCGTCGGACCGAACGGCTCCGGGAAGTCGACGCTGATGAAACTCATGCTGGGACTCCTTCGCCCCGACGAGGGGACGGCCAGCCTGTTCGGCGAACCGGCACATCGGTTCGACGACGGGTCGCGTCTCGGCTACGTGGCCCAGCACGCGAACGCCGCCAAGGAGATGCCCATCACCGTGCGCGAGGTGGTGAAGATGGGCCGGTTCCCGCACGTCGGTTTCGGACGCCTCTCGGAGGAAGACTGGGAAATCGTGGACGGGGCGCTCGAAACGGTGGGCATGACCGCGTTCGCGGACCGTCGTGTGACCCAACTCTCCGGTGGCCAGCGCCAGCGGGCGTTCATCGCTCGGGCACTCGCCGGCGAGGCCGACCTCCTCGTCCTCGACGAACCGACGGTGGGCGTGGACGCCGAATCGGTCGAGGCGTTCTACGGCCTCCTCGAATCGCTGAACGAGGCCGGAATTACGATTCTCCTCATCGAACACGACCTGAGTGCGGTCACCCAACACGCCGAACGAGTCGTCTGTCTCAACCGCGAGGTGTACTTCGACGGGCCGACCGGAGAGTTCGTGGAGAGCGACGCGCTCCGCCGTGCGTTCGGGACCGCCGCGAACTTCGTGGGTGATAGCGGATGATGGCCAGTCTCGTCGGGCCGTTGCAGGGGTCCCTGGTCGGACCGTTGCAGGCGTCCCCGCTCGGTTCGGTCCTCGAACCGCTGTACGTGATTCTCGAACTCTGGTCGGGGTTCGTGTTCTGGCTCGCGGGAGTGACGGGACTGGAGATGCTCCAGTATCAGTTCATGCATCGGGCCATCCTCGTGGGGCTCTGCATCGGCGTGATGGCCCCGCTCATCGGGACCTTCCTCGTCCACCGACAACTCGCGCTCATCGGCGACGCGCTCGCGCACACGGCGTTCGCGGGCGTCGCGGTCGGACTGTTCATCAACGCCGTCCTCAACGTCCGCATCTCGCCCTACCTGACGGCGGTCGTCGTGGCGATGATTTCGGCGTTGCTCATCGAACTCATCTCGGAGGCGACCGACGCCTACAACGACGTGTCGATGGCGATCGTCCTCTCGACGGGGTTCGCGCTCGGGACGACGCTCATCAGTATCAACGCGGGTGGGCTGGCAGTCGGCGTCAACCAGTACCTGTTCGGTAACCTCTCGACCGTCTCGAAGGAGAGCGCGGCGATACTGCTCGTGTTGTTCGGCATCGTCGTCGTGACCGTCGGCGTCACCCGGAATCAGTTGCTCTACGTGACGTTCGACGAAACCGCCGCGGAGGTGTCCGGGCTGTCGGTGGACTGGTACAACCGCGTGATGGTGATGTTGACCGCACTCGTGGTCGTCGGTGCGATGCAAATCATGGGCGTCATTCTCGTGGCCGCCATGCTCGTCGTCCCGGTCACCGGTGCGGCGCAGGTTTCGCGGAGTTTCACCGAGTCGCTGCTCGTCTCCGTCGTCCTCGCCGAACTGGCAGTCCTGCTCGGCATCGGGGTCGCGTACTACGGGCAGGCCACGGCCGGAGGCGTCATCGTCCTCGTCGCTGTCGCGATTTACGTGGTAGCCGTCTTCCTCGGGAAGCTACAGACGACGCTCGGCGAGGAGACGACCCCAGAGATCGGGAGTATCGAGGCCGAGAACACCAAGACCGGGTCGGACTGAGATGGGTCGCCACGACCGAGAGGCGTCGAACTGCTCGGAGTCCGCCACGTCGCTGACGCCGACCATGGAGGACTACCTCCGTCACATCTACAGACTCCAGCGAGAGACCGACGAGTGGGTGGCCAACTCGACGGTGGCCGACCGCCTCGGCGTCAGCAACTCGACGGTGACGAGCATGTTCGAGGCGCTCGCGGAGCGGAACCTCATCGAGCGCGAGAAGTACCGCCCGGTGCGACTCACCGACGAGGGTCGGACCGCGGCACTCCATATCGTGCGTCGGCACCGTCTCGCCGAGACGATGCTGTTCGAAATCTTCGGCTACGGAATCAGCGAGGTGGACTCGGAAGCGGACGTCCTCGAACACCACCTCAGCGACCGACTCTGCCGCGAGGTCGAGCGGATACTCGACGCGCCCGAAACCGACCCGCACGGGGACCCGATTCCGGACGTGAACCTCGCCGTTTCCGAGGACGACGGCACGCGCTCGCTGGCGGAGGTGTCCGAATCGTCGCGCGTCGAGGTGGTCCGCATTCTGACGCAGGACGACGAGGTTCTCGACCACCTCGTCTCGAACGGCATCGAACCGTCGGCGGTACTCGTTCTGGACGAAACGACACCGTTCGGGATGGTGAACGTCACCGTCGCCGACGCGGACCGCCGGACCAGCCTTCCCGAGACGATTGCAACCAAGGTCCTCGTCGATACGGTGGCCGAGATGTGAACGGTGGCCGGAGCGTGAGCCGTGGGTTCGACCGCGTCGAACCCGCCGACAACCGCCGATGCAAACGAATACACTGGTTAAAGAAATACAGATATAGTTATAAGAAATAACACCATTTCCGATACCGCGCTCAATCCGCCTCGCTCGTCATCACCCGACCGCCTTCCTCGCGCACGCTGGCTCGCGGCGGCGGCGAGTTCCGAACGTCCTCGCGGCCTTCCTCCGTCACGGCGCGCTCGTACGCCTCGGGCATCACCTTCACGAACTGCGACAGCGCGGCGTCCCAGTTCTCCAGCAGTTCCGCGGCGCGCTCGCTGTCGGTGTAGGCCGCGTGATTCTCCACGAGTCTGCGGAGGACGCGCTCGTCGCGTTCCGAGAGCGAGGAGTCGAGGCTCACCATCCCCTCGTTGACGCTCTCTCGGAAATCTCCGGATTCGTCTCGGACGTACGCCACGCCGCCGCTCATCCCCGCGGCGAAGTTCTTGCCCGTCTCGCCGAGGACCGCCACGATTCCGCCGGTCATGTACTCGCAACCGTGGTCGCCGACGCCCTCCACGACCGCCTTCACGCCGGAGTTGCGGACCGCGAAGCGTTCGCCAGCGACGCCGTTCACGTAGACCTCGCCGCCGGTCGCGCCGTAGAGCGCGACGTTGCCGACCACGACGTTCTCGGTCGGATCGTAGGCCGCCGAGTCGGGCGTCGAGACCGCGATGCGGCCGCCCGACAGCCCCTTGCCGAGGTAGTCGTTGGCCGCGCCTTCGAGGTGGAAGTCCACGCCCGACTGGAGGAACCCGCCGAAGCTCTGGCCCGCCGTGCCGCGGAACGAACACGAGAGAGTGCCGTCGGGCAGGCCCGCCTCACCGCGTTCCTCGGAGATTCGCCCCGAGAGCATGGCGCCGACCGCGCGGTCCTCGTTGCCGATTTCGGTCTCGACTTCGACCGGTTCGGCGTCCTCGACCGCCGACCCGGCGGCCGCGAGCAGGTCGCGGTCGAGGTGGTCGTCGAGTCCGTGCGTCTGCTCGCGGGTCTTCGTGCGTTGGGGTCCGCCCTCGGGGTCGTGATCTGCGGGTTCGGCGAGGACCGAATCGAGGTCGAGACGGCGAGCCTTCGGGTGGTCGGTGTCGCGCTGTTCGAGACAGTCCACCCGGCCGACCATCTCCTCGACCGTCTCGAAGCCGAGTTCGGCCATGATCTCCCGTAGTTCCGCGGCGATGAACTGCATGTAGTTGACGACGTGTTCGGGTTCGCCGGGGAATCGCTTGCGAAGGTCCTCGCGCTGGGTGGCGACCCCGACGGGACAGGTGTTCTCGTGGCACTGGCGGGCCATCACGCATCCCGAGGTCACGAGACTCGCGGTGCCGAAGACGTACTCCTCGCCGCCGAGGAGGGCCGCGACCGCAACGTCTCGGCCGGTCTTCAGGCCGCCGTCCACGCTGACCCGAATCCGCGAGCGCAGACCGGTCTCCCGGAGCATCTGGTTGGCTTCGGCCAGCCCCAACTCCCACGGCAGGCCCGCGTGCTTGATGGAGGTCCGGGGACTCGCGCCCGTGCCGCCGGAGTGACCCGAAACGTGGACCACGTCGGCGTTGGCCTTCGCCACGCCCGCCGCGATGGTGCCGATGCCGTCCTCCGAGACCAACTTGACGTTCACGTCGGCGTCCGGGTTGGCGGCCTTGAGGTCGAAGACCAACTGCTTGAGGTCCTCGATGGAGTAGATGTCGTGCTGTGGCGGCGGCGAGATGAGACCGACGCCGGGGGTGGCGTACCGGACGTGGGCTATCATCTCGTCGACCTTGCTCCCCGGCAGGTGGCCGCCCTCCCCGGGCTTGCTCCCCTGGGCCATCTTGATCTGCAACTCGTCGGCGTTGGCGAGATAGGCGCTGGTGACGCCGAACCGGCCCGAGGCGACCTGCTTGACGTTGCACTCGCGCTCGGTGTCGAAGCGTTCCGGCGGTTCGCCGCCCTCGCCGGTGTTCGACTTGGCTCCCAGGCGATTCATCGCAATCGCGTTGTTCTCGTGGGCCTCGGGCGAGAGCGACCCGAGACTCATCGCGGCCGTGGAGAACCGCTTGACGATGCTCTCGACCGGTTCGACCTCCTCGACCGGAATCGACTCCCGGCCCTCGGCGTCGAAGTCGAGCAGGCCCCGGAGGGTCTGGAGGTCGCCGTTCTGGTCGTTGACGGCCTCGGCGAACTCGCCGTAGGTCGCCTCGTCGCCTCGCCGGACCGCGCGCTGGAGGGTGCCCACCGTCTCGGGGTTCCACTGGTGGCGACGACCGTCCGAGCGATGCTCGAACTCGCCTTGGCGCTCGGGTTCGGGGTCGGTACCGGGTTCGCCATCCTCGCCGAACGCCTTCGCGTGGCGCTCGCGCAGGTCGGACTCGACCTCCGGGATTCCGACGCCCTCGGTCCGGGCCGGGGTGCCCTCGAAGTACTCGGCCACGAACTCCGAGTCGAGTCCCACGGCCTCGAAGATCTGGGCACCGCGGTAGCTCTCGACCGTCGAGATGCCCATCTTCGCCATCGTCTTCTGGAGACCGTCTTCGAGCGCGTGGACGTAGGCCTCGATGGCCTCCGACTCGTCCGTGCCGTCGGGTCCGGCCACGACGTCCGCGATGGACTCGAAGGCGAGCGTGGGGTTGACCGCGCCCGCGCCGTAGCCCACGAGACACGCGAGGTGGTGGACCGTCCGGGGGTCGCCCGACTCCACGACGAGTCCGGCACGATTCCGCAGGCCCTCCCAGACCAGGTGGTGGTGGACCGCGCCCGTGGCCAGCAGACTCGGCACCGCGAGGCGGTCCGGTCCGATATCGCGATCCGAGAGGACGAGAATTTCGGCCCCTCCCTCGACCGCCTCACTGGCTTCCCGGCGGACGCGCCCGACCGCGGTTTCGAGGTCGGTCGCTGAGTCGTAGGTCAGGTCCACGGTTTCGGTCGGAATCGGGCAGTCGCGCACGCCGTCCATCTCGGCGTCGGTCAGGACCGGCGAGTCGAGGACCAACTGGCGGGCGTGGTCGGGCGACTCGTCCAGCAGGTTGCGCTGGCACCCCAACCGACTTTCCAGACTGGTCACGCAGTCCTCCCGGATGTAGTCTATCGGAGGGTTCGACACCTGCGCGAACAGTTGCTTGAAGTACGAGAACAGCGGTCGGTTGAACCCCGAGAGAACCGACAACGGCGTGTCGTCGCCCATCGACCCCACGGGGTCCTTGCCCGCCTCGGCCATCGGTTCGAGCAGGTTGTCCAGTTCGTCGTGGGTGTAGCCGAAGGCGGTCTGGCGCTCGCGGAGGTCGTCCGGCGACTTCCGGGTGATGGGACCGGAGGGCGCGTCGAGTTCGACCTGCTCGGACTCGACCCACTCGCCGTATCGCTCGTCGGTCAGGTCGTCGAACACCTCGGCGTCGGGCACGACTCTGCCCTCCTCGGGGTCGGCGAGGAAGAGTTGGCCGGGTTCGAGTCGGCCGCGCTCCCGAATCTCGGTCTCGGGGGTGTCGAGCGCCCCGGCCTCGCTGGCCATCACGAGGCAATCGTCGGTCGTCACGTCGTACCGACAGGGCCGGAGACCGTTTCGGTCGAGGACTGCGCCGACGCGCTCGCCGTCGGTCGCGGCCACGAGCGCCGGGCCGTCCCACGGTTCGAGCAGGGAGGCGTGGAGGTCGTAGAACTCCTTGCGGTCGTCGGCCATGTGGTCGTCGTTGCGCCACGCCTCGGGGACCATCATCCGGAGCGCGTGGGGGAGTTCGCGCCCGCCCCGAAGCAGGAGTTCGAGGGCGTTGTCCACCGCGGCGGTGTCGCTCCCCTCGGGGTCGGCGACGATCGGGGTCACGGAGTCCGGGTCGAACGCCTCCGATTCGAGGTCGTTCTCCCGGGCGCGCATCCAGTTGACGTTGCCGCGAATGGTGTTGAACTCGCCGTTGTGAATCACGCGACGGTACGGGTGGGCGAGGTGCCACGCGCCGAGGGTGTTGGTCGAGAACCGGGCGTGGACCATGGCGAAGGTGGTTTCGAGGCGGTCGTCCCGGAGGTCCGGGAAGTAGCCCGGGAGTTGCTCGCCCTTGAGCAGCCCCTTGTAGACGACGGTCTGGCGGTCGAGCGAGCAGACGTAGAACCGGTCGGACCCCGCGAGGTCCACGCCGTCGACCGACCGTTCGAGTGCGCGCCGGGCCACGTAGAGGTTCCGGTCGAAGGTCTCGGGGTCGAGTTCCCCGCCGTCCGCGGGCCGGACGAAACACTGCCAAATCTCGGGTTCGGCGTCGAGCGCGGTCTGCCCGAGGTCGGCGTCGTCGGTCGGGACCTCGCGCCACGCGAACAGGTCCAGTCCCTCGTCGGCGAGTACGGACTCCGCGAGCGACTGCAGTCGTCCGCGGGCGGTAGCGTCCTTCGGGAGGAAGACGGTTCCGACCGCGTACTCGTCGGGGTCGGGGAACTCGTTCGGGTGGTCGGCCACTTCGTCGGCGAAGAAGTCGTGAGGCTTCCGGAGCAGGACCCCCGCGCCGTCGCCGGTGTTCTCCTCCGCGCCGGTCGTTCCGCGATGTTCGAGGTTCGCCAGCAGGTCGAGTCCGTCGGCGAGGACGGCGTGGTCGGTCGTCCCGTCGAGATTCATCACGACGCCGACGCCGCAGTTCGCGCGGTAGTCGTCGGGGTCGGCGAGCAACTGCTGGTCTCGACCGTCCGATTGGCCTCGGTCTCCGGAGTCAGAAGGTGGGTACTCGCTCATGAACGAATCATTCGCGAACCGCTACAAGAGGATACCCCTGAATGGCTAAGGGTATGTTAATGCCAAATAAGGGGCCTTATATTCATCTCGTTTTCAGCTACGATGCCGATATCGAACGACGATGCCGAGTTGCCGTCGTACTACGGGTATATTCATCGACGTATCTCTAAGTCCGCCGGAACCTCGCTCACCACTCGGTCAGCGCCCGAGTCCCGTAGTTGTGCGAGAGAACGCCGAGGAACGTGAGAACGCCGCTGAAGGCGGCGGCCGCGCCGACGAAGAACACCCACTCTATCTGCATCGACATCAGGGCCCCGCCGAGCATCGGCGCGAGGACGCTTCCCGGTCGCCAGACCAACTCCCGGATGCCGAAACTCGACGCGACGCTTCCGTCGTCGGTTCCCTCGTCGGCGAACAGCGCCATGCTCGCGGGTTCGCGGATGCTGTCGGCGACGCCGAGCAGGGCGTTGCACGCCAGCAGCGGAAGGAAGGCGGCCGAGAGGTTTCCGACGACGGGGAAACTGGCGGGCAGGCCGAGCGCCGCGCCGACGTCGGGCGTGAAGGGGACGGCGATTGCGACGAGGCCGTAGAGGCCGCCGCCGACGAAGACGAACAGCGAGCGCCCTGCGCGGTCGGACCAGCGGCCGGTGAACGGTTGGCAGAGCATGTTCGTCACCTTCTCGGCGGTGAGGACGAGGCCGACGGCGAGCGGTGCGCTGTAGCCGAGACCCGCGCTGACGCCCGCGTAGATGGGCACCCACGTCCGAACGAGCGTGACCGCGACGGCGTACTGGGCGCGGAAACTGGTCAGGGTCAGCAGTCTGCGATTGAACGCGAGACCCGCGAACGGGTTGCCCCGAATCCGGGTCTCGTCGGCGTCGAGCAGATACCAGACGCCGGCCATCGCCGGGACGAGAAGCGCGACCAGCACGGTGTACACCGCGTCGAAACCGCCCCAGCCGTACAGTCCGCCCGCCGCGAGACTCCCGAGGATGCCCGCCGCTAGTCGCCACGAGTTGGCCTTCCCGATGTAGTTGGCCCGACTGTCGCGAGGTGCGAGTTCGCCGACGAGCGCCAGCGACATCAGCCCCGACCCGGTGACGGCGACGCCCTGTAGCCCACGGACGAGGATGAACTGCCACGACTCGGCAGCGGGCGTCGAGACGAGCGCGAACGCGACGTAGCTCAGGACGCTCACGCCGAGGACGCCGACGAGGACGAGTCGCTTGTCCCCGCGGTCGCCCGCCCACGCCAGCGGGACGGTGGCGAGGGTCTGGGCACCCGTGAACGCCGTCGTGAACAGGCCGACGACGAGTCCGGTAGCCTCGAACAGCGAGATGTACTTCGGTAGGAGCGTCAGGAGCGTGACGAATCCGAACCCGGACGCGAACCGGGTGAGGTAGAGCGCGTAGAACTGAAATCTGTCCTCGTTCACACAGGGAACGCTCCCGGCGACGGAAAAGCCGTTTCGGAACGCGGGCGGAGCGATAGGAGACACATTTGTATTCCTTTCACAAATATTTCTGTTCTTATAGCAACGCTGTATATTGTCTCCAGACGGTAAGCGATATCCACCCGTCTCCGAAAATCGGCCGACTGCAATATATTAACGCCCGGTTAGAAGACGCCACGGGACGCAGGTATTGTCATGGCTTGGCATCTCACGCTCGACGACGAGACGTACGAGCAGGTCCGGCAGAACTTCGAGTGGGACGTCCCCGACGACTACAACATCGCCCGCGACGTCCTTCGGAAGCACGACGACCCGAAGGGAAGCGTGGCCCTCTTCCAAGCGTACCCCGACGGGCGGCGCGAGACCTACACGTTCCACGACTTGGACCGGAGGTCGAATCAGGTGGCGAACGCGCTCGCCGACGCGGGCGTCGGGTTCGGCGACCGCGTGGCCGTCGTGATTCCGCAGAAGCCCCAGAACCCTATCACCCATCTGGCGTGCTGGAAACTCGGGGCGATTTCCGTCCCGCTGTCGGTTCTGTTCGGCGAGGAGGGACTGGGCTACCGACTCCGCCACAGCGGCGCGAAAGCGGTGGTCGCCGACGCGAGCGTGCGCGAGACGCTGGCGGAGGTCCGCGACGACTGCCCGGACCTCGAGACCGTCGTGGAGGTTGACGGCGACGCGGAAGGAGACGAAAACGACGGCCGGGCGGGCGACGGGGACCACCAGGCGGACGGCTGGGGCGAGGCCAAATCGTTCGAGGAGTTCGTGGCCGGACACTCCCGCGAGCGCGGCCTCGCCGACACCGATGCCGACACGCCCGCCATCATCATCTACACCAGCGGGAGCACGGGACCGCCGAAGGGCGCGCTCCATACCCACGACGTCTGGCTCGGCCACTGTCCGGCGTTCTACATGTACTTCGAGCGCGACGTGTTGGAGAAGACGGTGGCGTGGACGCCCGCCGACTGGGCGTGGATCGGCGCGCTCGGCGACCTGGTCTTTCCGGCGTGGCACTACGGCCGTCCGGTGGTCGGCTACCCGATGGGGAAGTTCGACGCCGAGGAGGCGTTCGAGATCATGGACGAGTTCGGCGTCACCGACGCGTTCCTCCCGCCGACCGCGATTCGGATGATGATGGAGGTCGAGAACCCGACCGAGCAGTACGACCTCGACGTGGACGCCATCTGCTCGGGCGGCGAACCCCTCACGCCCGAGATTCTGGAGTGGGCCGACGACGAGTTGGCGGGCGTCGTCGTCAACGAAATCTACGGCCAGACCGAATCGAACCTCTCGGTCGTCAACTGTCGGGACTGGTTCGAGGCCCGACCGGGGAGCATGGGCAAGCCGGTACCGGGCCACGACGTAGCAATCGTGGACCCCGAGACCGGCGAGGTCGTTCCGCGCGGCGAACCCGGTCAAATCGCAGTCCGGCGCGACGGCAACCCGGCCCAGTTCGAGGGCTACTGGAACGAATCCGAGAAGACCGAGCGCGTCCGGGTCGGCGACTGGCACCTGACCGGCGACATCGCGGTACAGGACGACGATGACTACGTCTGGTTCAAGTCCCGCGACGACGACCTCATCATCACCTCGGGCTACCGCGTCGGCCCCGGCGAGGTCGAGGCGGCCATCCTCGAACACCCGGTCGTCGAGCAGGTCGGCGTCGTCGGCGTCCCGGACGAGACCCGCGGCGAGATCATCAAGGCGTTCGTCCAACCGGTTTCCGGCGTCGAGGGCGGCGACTCCCTCCGCGAGGAGATTCGTGAGTTGGTGCGCGACCAGTTAGCCAAGTACGAGTACCCCCGCGAAATCGAGTTCGTGGAGTCGCTCCCCCAGACCACGACCGGGAAGATTCAGCGGAAAGAGCTTCGGAAGCGCGAAAAAAGAACCGAGTAGAGACGAACTACTCCTGGCCGCTTCCCTGCATCAACTCCTGAATCTCCTCGTCCTCGGCCAACTCCTCGGGGTCGCCGCTGTCTACGATTTCGCCGCGCTCGACCACGAAGATGCGGTCCACGATGTCCGGGACGTGGGTCACGTTCGACTCCGCGACCAGCACCGCGATGCCGCGGTCGTTGATAGCCCGGATGTGTTCCTTGAGGTTCGAGACGACCACGGGGGCCAGTCCCTCCAGCGGTTCGTCCAGCAGCAGCAAGTCCGGTTGGAGCGCCAGCGCGCGGCCGATGGAGACCATCTTGGCCTGCCCGCCGCTGAGGTTCTCGACCTTCGCGTCCCGGCGGTCGTCCAGTTCCGAGAACACGTCGTACACGTCCTCGACGACGGCGTCCTCGTCGGTGACCCCGCGCTCGTCGCCCACCGTCCAGATGGGCAGACGGAAGTTCTCGTCCACGCTCATGCCGGTGAACAGCTTCCGGTCCTCGGGTTGGTAGCCCAGTCCGAGCCCCGGAATCCGGTCGGAGTCCATCTGGGTGAGTTCCTGGCCGTCGTAGCGAATCGACCCGCTCAGGACCTCCGTGAGGCCCATGATGGACCGGAACGTCGTGGTCTTGCCCGCGCCGTTCCGGCCGACGAGGCCGACCGCCTCGCCCTCCTTCACGTCGAGGCTTAGGTCGTGTGTCACGTCGAACCCCTCGACCGCGGCGTTCACGTCGGTCAGTTCGAGTAGACTCATTCTTCCACCCCCAGCAGGAGGCGGCGGAGGTCCTGGTCGGTCTCTATCATCGTCGGCGGTCCCTCGCCGTGGACCTGCCCCTGATGGAGCGCGATGACGCGGTCGGCGTACTCGGTTACGATGTCCATGTCGTGTTCGATAGTGACGGTCGTCACGCCCTGTTCCTTGCTCACGTCGGCGATGGTGTCGATGACGTACTCCTTCTCGCTGGTCGAGACACCGGCGGTCGGTTCGTCCAGCAGGAGGTAGTTCGGGTCGAGTCCGAACGACATCGCCACGTCGAGGAGTTTTCGGGTGCCGTGGGGGAGTTCCTCGGCCACCGCGTCGGCCTCCTCCGAGAGGCCGAACCGCGCCAGCAGGTCCTCGACTCTCGACTCGACTTCGGCGTGTTCGTCCCGCAGGCTGAACATGCTCGACGTGAGGTCGCGCTCGGAGAGGACCGCGGTCCGGAGGTTCTCCCTGACCGTCATCTCCTCGAACAACTTGACGACCTGAAAACTCCGGACGAGGCCCTCGTGGACCCGCCGCTCCGAGGCCATCCCGGTCACGTCGTCGCCGTCGAGCAACACCCGACCCTCGTCGGGGTCGAGACGGCCCGTGAGCAGGTTCACGAGCGTCGTCTTGCCCGCTCCGTTCGGACCGACGATGAACACCATCTCGCCGGGTTCGCGGCCGAACTCGACGGTCACGTCGTCGGTCGCCAGTACCTTGCCGAACGACTTCACGAGGTTCTTGGCTTCCAGCATCTTATCGCACCCCCAACATCGCCCGCACGTTCTTCGCCCAGTCGCCGAGGGCCGTCACGAGCGCGCTCGTCGCGCCCGCGAACCACGACCCGACGACGCTGGGGTCGTCGACGAACTCCCGGCCGCGCTCCCGGACGTTGCCGTCGGGCCTGAGCGACCCGACGATTCCCTCCGGGAACCCGTACACGATTATCAGCAACACGACGCCGGTCAGCGCGTCGAAGTAGTTCGTGAAGTCCTTCCCGGCGTCCTGCAGGAAGACGAGTACGACGCCGCCCACGAGCGGGCCGATTAGGGTCCGGAATCCACCGAGGATGGCCATGAACAGGATGTCGCCCGACCGGAGGAAGTACAGCACCGGGCCGGGCCGGACGTGCTGTTGGACCAGCGCGTAGATGGACCCGGCGAGACCGCCGTAGACGCCCGAGATGACGAACGCGGTCCAGACGTACCGCCGAACCGGAATACCGATGAACTCCGCCCGGGTTCGGTCCTGTCCGATGGCGTCCAGCGCGGCCCCGAACGGCGACTTCACGAGTCGGTACATCACCAGCAGGGAGACGACCGCGAAGACGACCGTCAGGTAGTACAGCAGGACGGCGTAGGCGTCCGCGTCGAGCGCCAGTCCGAAGATGAGTGGCTGATTCGCCTCGCCCGGCCGGACCGGAAGTCCGTCGCTGGACCCCAGATACCCCTGGCCCTGGACGAGGGCGTACAGCAGTTGGCCGAACGCCAGCGTCAGCAGCGAGAAGTAGAGGCCGGTGTGGCGAAGCGACAGATAGCCGATTACCGCGGCCATCAGCGCCGCCGCGAGAACCGCGGCGAGCACCAGCACCGACATCATCGCCACGTCCAACTTCGCGGCGAGCAGGGCCGTCGCGTACGCGCCCGTCCCGAAGAACGCGGCGTGGCCGAACGACACCAGTTTCGTGTGGCGAAGCAGGAGGTTCAGTCCGACCGCGGCCAGACCGAACGCGAGTCCCTGATGGACGACGCTGAGTTGCACGCTGGCGCTCAGTCGCGCGAGGTCCGGCACCGCGAACGCGACGAGGAGACCGACCAGTGCCAGTACGGCCTGCTTGCGGGTCAGTTCGAGACCCTTCATCACGCGAACTCGGGTCTCGCCGTCTCTGCTGACGAGGCCCGGCCACGCGCGCTTTCCGGTACCGTCGCTCATTCGGTCTCACCCCAGGTTCCGAACAGGCCCTCCGGCTTGACCAGTAGGACCAGCGCCATGATGGCGAACGGCGCGGCGAGTTCGAGCGCGGGCACCTGCCACGTCGCCCACTTGCTCAGCACGCCGACGAGGAGGGCCGCGACGAACGCCCCCTGAAGGCTCCCGAGACCACCGATGACGATGACGACGAACGAGAGGACGAGGGGGTTCGCGCCCATCTCCAAACTGGCGTACGACTGGGGGAGCGCCATCGCGCCAGCGAATCCGGCGAAGAACGCGCCGAGCGCGAAGACGAGGGTGAACGTCCGCTGGGTGTTCACGCCGATCGCGGTCGCCATCTCGCGGTCGATGGCGGTCGCCCGGATGATGCGGCCGGTCTTCGTGCGGTCGAAGAACCAGAACAGTCCAACGACCACCACCGCGCCGACCGCGATGACGACGACGTTGTACGTCGGGTAGGTGAGTCCGACGAACTCCGCCACCGGAATCGAGTTGATGCCACTGTAGACGCCCTGTATCCGTTGCGGCGAGGGTCCCCACACGAACTTGTTGAAGTCCTTGATGACGAGGAGCAACCCGAACGTCAACACGAGTTGGTACACCTCGTCGCGCTCGTAGATGGGTCGAAACAGCGTCGATTCGAGCAGGACCCCGACCGGGACCAGTACCAGCGCGGCGACCACCGCGCCGACCAGCACCAGTGCGAGGAACACCGCCTGCGAGGCCGGACCGGTCGGCGGACCGACCAGTCCGGTCAGATAGCCGAGGACGCTGAACGACACGTACGCACCGAGCGCGAACAGTTCGCCGTGCGCGAGGTTCAGCACGTCCAGGATACCGAGGATAATCGTCAGCCCCGAGGCGATGAGAAACAGGATGAACCCGTACTGCACCCCGTGGAGCGTGTGTGTGATGAAATTTTGTAGTGCAACCATGATGGAAATCGTCGTGTTTACGAGTACGAGTTAGCGTGCTCGACCGCCGACCGTGGTCAGGACCAACTGTCGATCCAGTTGGCGGACTTGGTTCCCGGCGGCGGCGACACCTCTCGCGGGTCGTACATGTTCACGTCTTCGAGGACGGCCGCGCCGAGGTCCGACGACCAGTTCATCTCACCGTAGTAACTGTTTGACATGCCCTGATGGCCCTCGGACATGACGTGGTAGCCTGCGGGCGTGTAGAAACCGTGACCTTCGAGCGCCGTCGCAATCTGGCTCTGAGACGGCCAGCCACCCACGATATCGACGGCCTTCTGGGTCGCGGTCGCCCACGCGGCGACTGCGCCGTAACCGCTCATGAAGTGGGCGCTCGGCACGATGTCCCACTGAGACATCGCTTCGTCTCGAAGCTCTTTGCCGGGTTGCCAGCGGTCGGTCGTGGGTTCGCCCCAGTAGTAGTTCCGCGAACCGGAGATGGCGCTCGCCTGCTCGACCACGTCCTGACTCAGGTCGTTGACGGCGCTGTAGAGCACCGAACCGACGAGTTGAGTGTTCTCGAACATGTTGTTCGCGGCAGCCTGACTCATCAGGGTGGTCACGTCGCCGCCCCAGCAACTGGAGAACGTCACGTCGGGTTGTTCGTCGTTGACCTGCGTGATGTGGGTGGACATGTCGTCGGCCATCAGGTCGGGGTACCCCTCGTAGACGACTTCCACGTCGCCCGCGAGTTTCCGGATGGCTCGCTTGAACACGCCGAACTCGTCCTTCCCGAAGGCGTAGTTGGGGTTGATGCCCGCGATGGTGTTGACGTTGTCCGCGCCGAGGCGCTGAACCGCTTCGCGGGCGGCCGAGACGCACTCCATCACGTCGTAGTTCTGGAACCGGAACGAGTAGGTCGGGTCCGTCACCGTCTCCTCGTAGAGGGTGGTTACGGTGCCGTCGGTGCTGACGTTGATGACCTCCTGAGACTCGACTTCGGGAGCCATCGCGGCGTGGCCGCCCGAGGAAATCGGTCCGAAGGTCACGTCCTTGCCCTCCTCGACGAACTGATTGTAGTTCTCGACGTGGGAGTCGCCCTCGTGTACCACGTCGAGGTTCATCTCGCGCCCGGCGACCCCGCCAGCGTCGTTGATGCGTTGGACGGCGAGTTCTGCACCGTACCGGGCCTGCAACCCGAGGACGGCCGCCGCGCCCTCCGTGAACGTCTGGAGTCCCGCCTCGATCGGTTCGTCGGGAACGTCGCTGCTGGATTGACCGCTGTCTTCCTGTCCGCTACCGAGGAGCGAACTACACCCGGCGAGCGCCGCCGCGAGTGCAGTTCCGCCCGCCGCCTTCAGCATGGTCCGCCGTTCGATGCTACCAGAAGTTGTCTCGTCCTTCGTCATGAAATCACCTAGTATTTCTCTGCGCAACGGTCGGCGCGACACCGCGTCGAACCGCCACACGCACGCTTCCCGTGCGCATCAATACCATGTATCAATACGCCTCGTTCTCGTTGCTAATAACCCGGGGTTAATCACTTAACGTCGAGAACTCGGTTCCGGCGAAGGGAAAGCCCTATGTGGGTGAGTTACAATCCTTCCCCCAGACGGACTCTCGGGAACTATGATAACAATTTCTATGGACATGGAGCAGTACGACTGTCCATTCATCGCCACCAGCGACGACCACGACGTGACGTTCACCACGCTTCACTGGGACTTCAACCCGAGCGTCGACCAACTAGAGACCCGAATCGTGGTAGACGGCGAGGACCGGGGGGCGCTCTCGAACGGCCTGTCGGCACTGCGCGACCACGACAACATGCGCGACTACGAACTCCTCTCGAAGCGCGGCGGTGCCGCCCACGTCCGGACCGCCATCGCCGAGACCGACGCGATGGCGACCATCCGCGACCACGACGGCTACATCACCGGGCCGTTCCACATCGAAGACGGTTCCGAGACGTGGAACGTCGGCTTCGACAGCCCCGAGGTCACCGACACCGCGCTGGCCGGACTGGAGCGCAACAACGAGTTCGACGTCGTCTCGCGCGAACGCCTCCGCCTCGACACACTCCAGCGGTTCGCCCGCAACGCCGACGCCGCGGCCACGCTGGTAGAAGGCTGTTCGGACCTCTCGAAGGTCGAGCGCGACACGCTGGCGGCCGCGGTCGAACACGGCTACTTCGACACGCCGCGGAACGGAACGCTCGAGAACATCGCCGACGAGTTCGGCGTCTCCTGCCCGGCGGTCTCGAAGAACCTCCGGCGCGCCCAACGGAAGGTCAACGAGCGCGTGGTGGACGCCCTCGACAGTCTGCGGTGAGCCGATAGTTCGGTGTGCAGAGCGGTCGGGCGACTGACCGGCCGGACGCCCGAACGGAAAGATTCCTCAAGACATACAAATACGGTTCAGCAGTGTAGTATCGTTTTCTTCGGCATCGTTTTCGATTCCCAGGGCGGGGTAGAGCGGACTACCCCAGATTCGCTAGCCGGTTCAGCGCGAAGATGGTCCGGAACACGTCTCCGGCCTTCCCCCTATCGAAGACCAGCTCGTCGGTCCCGACGACGTGGTCCAGTACGTCGCGCGAGGCGTGTTCCGGCGCGGCCGCGATGCCCGCGTCGTTCTCGGCGACCCACTTCATCACCCGGAGGTCGCTCTTGCTGTCGCCGAGGACGGCCGCGAAGGGGTCGTCGACGTCCAGTACGTCGAACGCGGCCTCGACGCCCACGACCTTGTTGAGTTCGAGGCTCCCGATTTCCGCGGCGTCGGCCTCGTAGTAGGCCACGTCGATTCGCTCGAAGGCGGTCCGAACCGACTCGGGGACGTCCGCCGGGTCGGCGTCGGGCACCTCGCCTTCGCTTTCGAGGACGCCGCGGATTTCGGGGTCCTGATTCGCGTAGTAGGCCCGCGCCCAGTCGCCTGCCCGTTCGGAACCGTCCTCCGCGTCGTCGCCGACCTCCTCGGCGACTGCCGCGCCGAGGAGGTCGAGTTCGTAGACCAGCGCGTGGTCGATGACCTCGCGGGCCCGCTGGCTTCCGGTCTCGAAGTTGGGCTTGAGCGTGACGTTGAACTCGTTGCCCTGCAAGTGACACCCTCTCCGGAGGTCTTCGGGGGCTTTCGAGAGGACCTGCGAGCGCACCGCGTCGAAGATGGCACGCACGTCCGAATCGAGGTCGTCGTAGAGCAGTCGCTTGGTGTCCGCGCCGTGGCCGGGCGTGAACACGCCGGTTCCGGCCTCGTAGACGACCGAGAGGTCGCCCGAATGGACGATCTCGTTTCCGAGGCCCTGAATCAGGAACCCCTTGACGTTTTCGAGGGTCTGGCCCGTGCAGACCACGATTGGCATCCCGTCCTCGTGGAACTCCGTCAGGAGGTGGAGGGTCTCCCGGGGAATCTCGTTGTCGGTGCCGCCCGCCGACCGCAGGGTCTCGTCGACGTCGAGGACGAGGACGTTCACGCCGCGGTCGTACTTCGCGTACAGGTCGAGCGCGGTGAACGCTTGGTCGCGGGACGCCCGCGCCGCGAGTTCGCAGAAGGTCTCGCCCGTGGCGGGGAAGGCGTCTCGGACCTCGGCCTTGCGCTCGTCCAGTTCGTCGCCGACCTCCTGCCAGTGTTCGAGGGCGATGCGCGAGTCCACCGGCGGAAACAGGTCAACGAAGTTCTGCAACGCCCGGAGGGTCCCGGCGTCGAACTCGTCGTAGAGTCGATAGAGTTGGTCGTACCGCTCCATGCCGGAACTGTGTCGCTCTCGGGGATAAAGGTCGGGGTCGGCGCAAAACGTCGGAAGGCGTCCATCAGGAGCGACTGCAGGATTCCGAACGTGGCCCGAACGCGGACCCCGACGAGGAGAGACGGGGCGCTGGCTACTGCCGACGCCGATGAGACCGCAACCGCACGGCACCGCGCCTCGATTATTCGCCGAACCTTAGGTCCCGGCCCTCCGAGAGGGAGACATGATCGGGAAACTCGACCCCGAAGCCCTCGCTCGCGTCCTCGCTCGCACGGGCGCGCACGACGATTCGGTAGTAATGGGACCCCAGTACGGAGAGGACGCCGCGGCGATGCGACTCGGCGACGGGAGCGTCCTCGTGGTGAACTCCGACCCCCTCTCGCTGGCGAAGGAGCGACTCGGCACGCTCGCGGTCCACGTCGCGTGCAACGACGTGGCGGCCTCGGGGGCCGACCCCCGGTGGCTCACGAACGTCATGTTCCTGCCCGACGACGACCCCGAGACGCTCGACGTGCTGACTCGCCAGATGGACGACGAGGCCAGCGATTTGGGGATCGCTATCGTCGGCGGCCACTCCGAGTACACCCCCGCGCTGGAGCGCCCGATGGTGTCGATGACCGCGATGGGACTGGCCGACGAGTACGTCCCGACCGGCGGTGCGGAGCCGGGCGACCGCGTCGTCCTCACGAAGGGCACGGGCGTCGAGGGGACCGCGGTGCTGGCGACCGACTTCCGCGACGACCTCGACCTGCCGGACGACCTGCTGGCGCGCGCCGAGGGGTTCTTCGCGGAGATTAGCGTCGTGCCGGAGGCTTACATCCTCCGGGAGTCGGCCACCGCGATGCACGACCCGACCGAGGGCGGACTCCTCAACGGCCTGGTCGAGATGGCGACCGCCTCGGGCGTCCGCCTCGAAGTCGACCGGAGCGCGGTCCCCGTCCGCGAGGAGACCGCCGAAATCTGTGGGGCGATGGGCGTGGACCCGTTCCGCATCTTCGGGTCCGGCGCGCTGTTGGCGACGGTTCCCCCGGAAGCCAGCGACGACGCCCTCGCGGCCCTCGAAGCGGAAGGCATCCCGGCGAGCGAAATCGGAACCGTCGAAGCGGTCGACGGGGACGACGCGGGCGTCGAGATCGACGGCGAACTCGTTCGGAGCGCGGTTCGGGACGACCTCTACGACCTCTGGGAGTAGGAGAGCGAACGATACTCTGAAACCACGAGTAGAACGAGTCGAGTGCCGTGGACGCTGGAACGTGCGCGGTGGGTGGAACTGACAGGCAGCGAGTTCGACCGAGCCACCCGACGGAGATGTTTACTCGTAGTAGAATAAATCTTTTTGCCCCTCCCGGACTAACCCCTTTCCATGGAAGCAGTTGTCATCCGGCGGGGCGAGACTTCGCCGACGGTCACCGAACTCCAGCGTCCGGACCCCGGGCCGGGCGAGGTACTGGTCAGGACGCTTCGGGTCGGTGTGGACGGAACCGACCGCGAGGTCATCGCGGGAAGCCACGGCGGCTTTCCGGCGGGCGAGGACCACCTCGTTCTGGGTCACGAAGCGGTCGGGGTCGTCGTCGAGGCCGACGACACGGCCTTCGAGGAGGGTGACGTGGTGGCTCCCACAGTCCGCAGACCGCCTGCCGAGGGGCCGAACGAGTACTTCGAGCAGGGCCAACCCGACATGGCTCCGCCCGAGGCGTGCGTCGAGCGCGGCATCGACGGCGCGCACGGGTTCATGGCCGAGTACTTCACGAGTCCCGCGGAGTATCTCGTGCCCGTGCCCGAGGAGGTCGCTGAGTGGGGATTCCTCGTGGAACCCATCAGCATCTCCGAGAAAGCCATCGAACACGCTTACGCCGCTCGGTCGGCGTTCGACTGGGACCCCGAGACTGGTCTCGTCCTCGGCAACGGAAGCCTGGGCCTCCTCACGCTCGCCATGCTGGAAAATCGGGGCTACGACCGCACGTACTGTCTCGGGCGGCGCGACCGGCCCGACCCCACCATCGACATCATCGAGGAACTGGGCGCGTCGTACGTCGACTCGCGCGCGACGCCCGTGGCGGAGATTCCCGACGCCCACGAACCGATGGACTTCGTGTACGAGGCCACCGGGTACGCGAAACACGCCTTCGAGTGCATCGAGGCGCTCGCGCCCGGCGGAGTCGGCGCGTTGCTGGGCGTGCCCGAACCGTGGGAGTTCGAAATCGACGGCGGGCGACTCCACAAGGAGTTCGTGATGAACAACAAGGCGCTGGTCGGAAGCGTCAACTCGAACGTCTCGCACTTCGAGGCCGCAGTCCGGACGCTCGGCGGCCTCCCCGCGTGGTTCCTCGACGATCTCGTGACGGCGGTCCACGACCTCGCCGACTACGAGGCCGCATTTGCGGAGGACGAAACGACAATAAAGACCGCACTCCAATTTAACCAGATATGAAGAACGTAGACGACCTCATCGAGAGCGCGGCAGAACTCGCCGAGCAAGGATTATCGAAGGGCGAAATCGCCGACGAACTCAACGTCTCGCGCGAGACCGCGAGTTGGTTGGTCGAGCGAAGCGGTACGGGCGCACCCACGACCACCCCGAGACCCGAACCCACGGGCGGCCCCCACGACATCCACGTCGACTGGTCGGCGCTCGGCCGGGACAGCAACCGACTCTACCACGCGGGGGCCGCGATGGCCGACCTCCTGAAGAAACAGGGCGAGGAGGTAGACCTGACCATCGGCATCGAGAAGGCCGGCGCACCCCTCGCCACGTCGGTCGCGCGCGAACTCGACACCGACCTCGGAACGTACGCGCCGAGCAAGCACCAGTGGGAGGAGGGAGACATCGACGACCTCGGCGGAACCTTCTCGCGGAACTTCGCCCAGATTCGGGACCGCGAGTGCTACGTCGTGGACGACACCATCACCAGCGGCACGACCATGACCGAGACGGTCGAGGCCATCCGCGAGGAGGGCGGCAAGCCCGTCGCCTGCGTCGTCCTCGTGGACAAGCAGGGCGTCGAAGAGGTGGAGGGCGTTCCGGTCCACTCGCTCATCAACGTAGTTCGGGTGGGCAACGACGAGTAACACAACTTCTTTGCGCGCGGGGTGCGTATCACAGGGTATGACATTCCAGCCGGAAAGTGAATTGACCGAGGAAGAAGCCCGCGAGCGCGTGAACTCGGCCATCGAGGACAACGACGTGGTCCTGTTCATGAAGGGGAACGAACTGATGCCCCAGTGTGGCTACTCCCAGAAGGCCCTCGAACTTGTTCAGCAACACCGCGACGACTACGAGACCGTAGACGTGTTGGACGCGCTGGCCGAGTTCCGGACTGCGTTGGAAGACCACAGCGGGTGGGAGACCATCCCACAGACGTTCGTCGACGGTGAGTTCGTCGGTGGAAGCGACGTTCTCGCCGAGCTCGACGAGCGCGGTGAACTGGGTGAGAAGCTGTCGGCGTAAGTACTCGTTACGTCGGTAGAAACGAAGACCAAAAGAGTAGGTCATATATGTTCGGACCACCTACACTCCCGTGTACCGTGTCGTCAGCCGGGAACCTGCATGTAAATTACAAATGACGGGGCAAGTATATCGACTTCATTCGACGCTCGAACTGCCGTTAGAAAACGTTTACGACTACTTCGAAGGCGACCCCGACCTTCCGCCCAAGATAACTAGCGTCGACATCACCCGGCGCAAGAACACGCTCATCATCAGCGCGGTGGCCGACGACGATAGCATCAGCAAGTACACGCCGACTGCACAGTTGAAGGCCAGCATCTCGGAGACCCGCGTCTACACCGAGGAGGAACAGAAACGACGCGAGGGCCCCCGATGGAGCGACGACGTCGACGAGGAGGAGGAAGACGACGAACCCATGGGCGAACTCATCGAAGTCGCCGCGTTCAAGGGCGACCGCGAGACGGTCCTCCAGAACACGGCGCTCCAGTACCCGATGTTTCTCGTCCTCTGCGACATCGCTCGCCTGGCCGAGAAGGGGACGCTCACCGCCATCACCGAGGTGGACGGCGAACTCCAGGCGACCCGCATCGTGGACGGCGAGGACCGACCCGCGTCCATCGAGGTCGTCGAAGGTCCGACCTCCTCTGACTCCGGGTCCAGCGGGGTCGATTGGCGGGACAACGAGTTTATCTGAACCCACCGTTTTTCTTCGTCGGGTGTCCTCGGGCGCTCCCTTCGGTCGCGCCCTGCGGGCACCACTCCTCGAAAAATGTGGATCAAAGAAGACCTGCTCGCTCAGTCGCTACGCTCTTTCGCTCGCAGTACAGTTGCCGGTTCCCGTGCCTCCGACTCGCTGACGCAGGGACGTCACGATTGGTCGCTACGCGCCGGACGCTCCGCTCTCGTTCGCTGCTCGATTTCTCCCGACCGTGCACCCCTTTATCACGGCAATCAGTGTCACCAATCGAGGCCTGTAACCCCGGTACACGCCGCTTTCGCGTCTATTGGCGCGGCCTGCGAACGCGAAGAGCCGAAAAGCACTTTAGGGTCGTAATTAGATGTAATTACGAACGATGCCCGAAGACTTCCCGAACTACGTCGACGTAGACTACAGCGACGGCGAAGGCGAAAACCCCGAGGACTACCCCTCGATGGAGCACAAGATCGAGAAGGCCATCGACGTGACCCGACAGGGTCTCGAAGAGTACGAGAACCCGGCCGTGATGTGGACCGGCGGCAAGGACTCGACGCTCACCCTCTACTTCATCAAGGAGGTCGCCGAGAAGTACGACCTCGAAACGCCGACCGCCGTCTTCATCGACCACTTCCAGCACTTCGACGAGATTCACGACTTCGTGGACCACTGGGCCGACGAGTGGGACCTCGACGTCGTCTACGCCAGCAACGACGACGTGGGCGAGTACGCCGAGGAGAACGACCTGACGCCGGGCGACGACATCCCCATCGACGCGCTGAACGAACACAACCAGCACCACGTCCGCGAGATTCTTGAGTACGAGGAGGACACCTTCCCGTTCCTGCTCGACACCTACGTGGGCAACCACCTGCTGAAGACGGTCGCGCTCAACGACACCATCGAAGAACTCGACATCGACGGCATCATCTCGGGCGTCCGCTGGGACGAACAGGAGGCCCGCGCCGACGAGACGTTCTTCTCCCCGCGCCACGACCCCGACATCTACCCGCCGCACGACCGCGTTCAGCCGATTCTCCACTTCGACGAGCGCGCGGTCTGGGACACCTTCTGGCACTTCGTCGTCCCGGACACCGTCGAGGAGTACCCGGACGAGGGCCACGTCCCGCAGACCGACGACGACCTGCCCAACGACCTCACGCAGGACGACATCCCGGTCAGTCCCAAGTACTTCGCCGGGTTCCGCTCGCTCGGCAGTGAGGTCAGCACCGAGAAGTCCGACGAAGAGCCTGCGTGGTTGCAGGACCTCGAAGACACGACCGAGCGCGCGGGCCGCGCCCAGGACAAGGAAGACCTGATGGAGCGCCTGCGCGACCTCGGCTACATGTGAAACTTTTGCCGCGCTCCGGGCCGCCGTAGGCGGCCCTCCGCTGGCAAAACTTTCATGAAAAACGCTTCGTCACCCTCTCCGTCGCTTGGAGGTGCGCAGAGCGCACCTCCGGCGCTCCGTCGAGGGTTCCTCGGTCCGCTCGTTCGTTCGCGGTCGTCCACTGGTACGCGACTGGGTAAGGGTCGAGACGACCGCAGGTGGTGAGACTGACCCTGTTTCGTCGTTCTTTCTTTAGATCACCGCGTCGCCCGGTACTCGCCGTGCTTGACGCCGACGAGGAGCACGACGAGGCCGAACACCAGCATCGAGGGAGTCACCATCATCAACACCGTACTCGTGGCCATGAATCCCATCCCGATGAGCGCGGCCGTACCGAGGGCGACGATTCCGAGCAGTACCGCGGCGGTCACGGGCAAATTGAACTCCATGTCCGAACGTCGGGACGAAGCGAGCAAAAGCGTTGTCCCCTTCGGTCGGCCGCGCTCGACGGCTCGCACTTCTATAGGTTCGTCTAAAACAAAAGGACCTTTCTCAGAGCCATTTATAGTGAGGTTACGCGGGTGAGGCTCGCGGGGACCGCTCACTCCCGTTTCGGCCGCACCACGTCGGCCAGCGTCACCAGAGAGCCGAGGAGCCACCCCGTCGGCACCGACAGACCGAACCACATCGCCACGTAGTTCGCGCCTTCGAGCGTGAACTGCTCGCGGAGGAACGTGTTGAGACCCCACAAGTCGAGGGGGTTTTCGAGGAGCCAGACCGCGAGCGTGTAGCTCTTCGGGAAGATGACCGACGAGAGCGTCGGCGAGTAGAGCGCCGCGACGACCGGCGGCAGGAAGACGGCCGTCATGGCGAACGGATAGGCGAACAGGACCGTGCTGAATCGTCCGCCGCGCGTGCCCGTGACGTACGCGAGCGCCGCCGAGACGGTTGCGACCCCGCCCGCGGCCCCGACTGCGAGGAAGCCGTCTGTCGAGAAGCGAAGTCGGGCCAGCGCCGTCAGGCCACCCCACACCAGAAGCGACAGCAGGACCACGCCCACGACGCCGAGTCGGGTCGCGGTCCCGTCTATCTTCCGCGTGTAGTACCGGGCCGCGAACCCGAACAGCGCGAGGGGGTAGAGAACTCCGACGACCGGCGTTCCGACCGCGCTCCACGCCCGGTAGGCGACCTTCCCGGTGGTGGTAGAGGGTTCCCACTTGCCGAGGACGCCGCTCTGGGTTCCGCGCTGACGCGGGAAGAACAGCGCCATCCAACTCTCGTGTAGTCGTTGCAAGTCGTATCGAACGGCTCCGACGAGACCGGTGCTGCTTGTTCCGCCGTGCATCTGCGTTTTAATACGTTACGGCCATTATGAAGTCTTGGGGTTGTTTTACTGCCAGAATTCGGAGGAGTTCGGTTCCTGTCGGGAGTAGGGAGCGTCTACCGACTTCGAGAGCGTTCGAGTCGCGCGTCCCCGTCGTCGCCGGTTTTCGACTCCTCGCTCCCGTCCGCCCGGTGGATTCCCATCACGTCGCCGAGTCGGCGTTCGAACTCCTCGCGCGAGAGTTCCCCGGCGGCGTACCGTCGTTTCAGGACGGCTTCCGTGCTCTCGCGGCCTCCTCGCGGCTTGCTCGCCCCGTCGGGATACGCCGCGGGCGAACCGACGTTGCCGATGAGCGAGAGGTACACCGGCCAGAGCGTGAGTACGCCGAGGACGAACGCCGGGATGCCGAGGACGGACGCGAGCAGGGCGAGCAGGAAGGCGGCGAAGTTCGCGGCGGTTCCCAGTCCCGCGACGCCGACGAAAAACAGGAACGGCCCGGAGACGAGCGCCGTCCCGCCGAGTAGGATGCGACCGAGGGTGCCGTCGGGCGTGTAGTGTTCGACCAGTCGGTGAAGAGCGCGAAAGGTGCTGTCGGAGGACTCGCTCATCGTCCGGATACTCCGGGACGTGTCAGTAAAAGACTGTGATTTGCGATTTGATACGAAACTCCGGCGGAAGAGCCTATCCCGTCAGTTCCACGGACCGAAGTCCGGGTCCACCTGTCGCTCGCGTCGGTCGATGCTCTCTATCTTCTCGACGTCCTCGTCGTCGAGTTCGAGGTCCAGCGCACCCCAGTTGTCCCGGATGTGGTCCTCGCTGGAGGCCTTCGGAATCGCGGCCACGCCGTCGCGCTGGAGGAGCCACGCCAGGCTTACCTGCGCGGCCGAGACGTCGTGCTTCTCGGCGACCTCCCGAATCTCGGGCACGTCGAAGACCTGCCCGCGGGCCAGCGGCGAGTAGGCCACGAGGTTCATGTCGTTCTCTCGACCGTACTCCACCAGTTCGTCCTGCGGAAGCATCGGGTGCATCTCGACCTGATTGGCGAAGACGGGCGCGTCGAGAATCTCCTGCGCTTCGTCCAGATGGCGGGGTTCGAAGTTGCTCACGCCCACGTTCTCGATGAGGCCGTCGTCGTAGAGTTGGTCGAACGCGGGGAGCGTGTCCTCGGGGTCGTACTCGTTGGCCGGCCAGTGGACGTACAGCAGGTCCACGTAGTCGACGCCGAGTTTGTCCAGACTCTCCTTGGCGGTGTGAATCACGTCGTCGTAGGCGAGGTTACTCGTCCAGATTTTCGTGGCGAGGAACACCTCGTCGCGGTCCACGTCTGCCGACGCGATGCCCTCGCCGACGTACTCCTCGTTGTCGTACGCTTGGGCCGTGTCGATGTGACGATACCCCGTTTCGAGCGCCTGCCGGACGCTCTCGGCGCACGTTTCGCCGTCGGTGTTCTCCCACGTTCCGAGTCCGAGTCGTGGCATGCCGTCGAGTAGCTGCGCCTCGCCGAGTGCTTCGCGCTGAGACATAACGTCTGTAGGTAGTGCGACCGTGAGGAAAGTGGTTTCGGCGCCGGAAATCCTCGTGGGTCGCCCCGACCGGCGAAGGTTGCCGGAAGAAAAGTCTTTTATCCTACCTCTCATATGTGGCCTGATAGCAAGGGCAGGCCCATGATAGACATCACGATGGACGTGGAGCAGTACGACTGCCCATTTATCGACACGACCGACGACCACGAGGTCGGCTTCTCGGCCATCCAGTGGGACTTCGACCGGGTGAACGACCAACTGGAGACCCGGATGATGGTGGAGGGCGAGGACCGGGGGACCCTCTCGAACGGCCTGTCGGCACTTCGGGACCACGAGAACATGCGCGATTACGACCTGCTCACTCGTCGGGACAACGTCGCCCACATCAGGACGGTCATCGCCGAGACCGACGCGATGGCGACCATCCGCGACCACGACGGCTACATCACCGGACCGTTCTACATCGAGGGCGGGAGCGAGATCTGGCACGTCGGCTTCGACACCATCGAGGACGAGGACACGACATTGGCAGAACTCGACCGCGACAACGAGTACGACGTGCTGGACCGCAACGACACCGAACTCCCCGAGATGCAGGGGTTCGTCCAGAACGCCGGGGCCGCGATGACTCTCATCGAGGGCTGTCGGGACCTCTCGGACGTCGAGCGCCAGACCCTCGAAACCGCGGTCTCGGACGGCTACTTCGAGAACCCCCGCGGCGCGACGCTCGGCCACCTCGCCGACGAGTTCGACGTGTCCAAGCCCGCCGTCTCGAAGAACCTACGGCGGGGCCAGCAGAAGATGATCCAGCGCGTCGTGGAGGCCCTCGACGAACTGGAGTAGGAATCGCCGTCCCGGCTTGCGGATTGCAGTAGATTTATCCAGATTCGTCGGCCACACGCCGGTAGGATGATTTCGGAGCGCGACCGATTTTCGCCGGACGTTCCCCGGATTCCGGGGGGGTGAACCCGTGGAGCGTGGTTGGAAACCGGTGCTCGTCATCGCTGGCTGGCAGACGGCCGCCAGCCTCTGTTACTACAGCATCTTCGCCGCGACGTCGTTCGTCCGCGAGGACTTCGACCTCTCGCGGACGCTCGTCGGCGTGTTCCTGACGGCGGCGCTACTGGGCTACACGCTGAATCTCTTTCCGAGCGGGGCGGCCGTGGACGGGTTCGGCGAGCGCCGGATGATGGTCGCCAGTCTGCTCGCGCTGGCGGGCGGAGCCGTCGCGGTCTCGCTCGCGCCGAACTACCTCCTCCTGCTGGGGGCCGCGGTCCTGCTCGGAGGTGCCTACGCGACTGCGATGCCGGCCTCCAACAAGGGCATCGTCGCCTCCGCGCCGCGGGGCCGCGAGAACCTCGCCATGGGCGTCAAGCAGGTCGGCGTCACCGCCGGAAGCGGGGCGGCGTCGCTTGTCGTCACGGGCGTCGCGGCCGTTCTCGCGTGGCGACTCGGCTTCTGGGTCATCGCGGTCGTGGCCGGTGGGTACGTCGCCGTCTTCTGGTTCGCGTACTCCGGCACCGGCGGGACCGGCCGGTGGGAACTGCCCGACCTCTCGAAGCTGACGGGCGACCGGGCGTACCTCCTGCTGGTCGCCGCGGGGTTGTTCGTCGGCGCGACCATCTTCTCGATGCTCGGTTACGTCATCCTCTACGTCGAGGACGTGGTGGGTGCCGGGGCGGCCGCTGGCGGGGTCGTCCTCGCGCTGACACAGGCCGCCGGGAGCGCGGGCCGGGTCGGGGCCGGGTCGCTGGCCGACCGCCTCGGCAGTGCCGACAGCGCGGCGACCGTCTCGCTGGTGCAGTTGGGCGGCGCAGTCGCGCTGTTCGGCGCTCTCGGTGCCGGGGTCACCTCGCTTCCGATCGCCGCCGCGGTGTTCGGCGGACTCGGCCTGACCGTCCTCGGGATGACCGGGGTCTACTACTCCTGTCTGGGCGAGTTGGTGCCGAGCGAGGACCTGGGTGCCGCGACGGCGGGCGGCCAGACCGCCATCAATCTCGGCGGGCTACTGGCCCCGCCCGCGTTCGGCTACCTCGCCGACACCGCGGGATACCGGGTCGGATGGGCCGCGATGGCGGTGCTTTCGGCCTGTGGGGTCGTCCTACTGTGGGGCGTCCGGCGGGAAATCGCCGGCTACTCGTAGGTCAGGGTCATCCCGCCGTCGAAGCGCAAGTCGCCGCCGTTGAGGTGGCTGGCGTGCTTCGAGAACCCGAAGGCGAACAGGTTCGCGACTTCGGCGGGCGTCATCATCTCCTTCGTGCGCGACTGGCCGAGCATCACGTCCTCGACCACTTCCTGCACGGAAATTCCGCGCTGTTCGGCGGTGTCCGGAATCTGGTCGGTGACGAGCGGCGTCTTGACGTAGCCGGTGCTGACCGAGAACGACCGGACGTCGCCCTCGCCTTCCGCGGCGATGGACTGGGTGAGTCCGCGGAGTCCGAACTTCGCCACGTTGTAGGCCACCTTGTCGCTGGTGACGTAGTGGCCGTGGACCGAGGCCATGTTGCCGACGCAACCGAACCCGATCTCGCGCATGTGGGGCAGACACTCCTTGGCGAGTTGGACCGGCGCGCGCACCATCACGTCCTGCATTCGGTCGTAAGCCTCCATGGGGAACTCGTCGATGGGGTCGATGTGTTGCATCCCGGCGACGTTGGCGAGGAAAGCGACGTTCCCGTACTCGGCGGCCGCGTCCACGATTTCGGGCACGTCCTCCCGAAGGTCGCCAGTGACGGTCTCGACGGTCCCTTCGACGTCGAGGTCTGCGGCCTTCTCGCGGGTCTCGGCCAGTCCGTCCTCGTCTACGTCGGTGCCGACCACGGTCAGGCCGTTCGCGGCCAACACGAGGGCGGTCGCGCGACCGATGCCGGAGGCCGCGCCGGTGACGAGCGCGACGTTCTCCGGAGCGAATCGGTCGTCGTCGAGGACGAGTACGTCGTCTTGCGAGAGTTCCGGGGCAGTGACTTCTTCGGCCATATCCGAAATACACCCCCAACCAGTGAAAAACCGGAGGTTAACGTATTAAGGAGTCGCGCTTCTCGGCGGTGTTTCGGGACCGTCTTGCGAGCCTGTTCACATATTAACCCAGCAGTATTTGCCGGGGGGGAAGGTATCATTCTAATCTGTTATGGCAGATGACAGCGTTTCACGACGGCGATGGCTCACTGCGCTCGGGGTGACCGGAGCGGCGGGTCTCGCCGGATGTACAGGCGGTGACGGTGGACAGGATACGACGACCGAATCGACTACGGCGAGCGACACGACGGAAGGTGGCATGACCGAAACCACGGCGAAGACGACCGAGCAGGCGAACGTCTCCGGCAAAGTGAAAATCGGCGTCCTCCAGCCGACCTCTGGGGACCTCAAGTACTACGGCCAGCAGAGTCTCTGGGGTTTCTACTCCGGACTGGCGTACAAGGGCGACACCGACCCCATCGAGAGCGGCAGTACCGGTACGTACACCGCGACGGTCGGCGACACGGAGTACGAACTGGTCGTCCGAGACACCCAGTTCGCCGCCGACAAGGCCCAGTCGCTGGCGACCGACCTCGTGCAGGACGAGGAAGTCGACATGCTGTTCGGGTGTGCTTCCTCGGGCGCGGCCAACCGCGTCATCAAGACGGTGGTCAAGCAGGCCCGAGTCCCGTACATGGTGGGCCCCGCGGCGTCGGCCGACATCACGTCGAGTTCCGAGACCTGCGACGATCTCGTGTTCCGCGCGAGCGAGAACACCGCGATGGACGCCCGTTCGGGCGGGAAGTACGTCGCTCAGGAGACCGACGTGAGCAAGGTCTACCTGTTCGGTGCCGACTACTCCTTCGGGAAAGCGGTCGTGAACAACTACGAGCAGGTCCTGAAGGACGAGGGCGTCGAAATCGTCGGCAAGAAGTTCGTTCCGCAGGGCCACTCCGAGTGGAAGGGACTGCTCGACAACGCCCAGAGCGCGGGCGCCGAGGGCATCGTGGGCGGCTTCACGGTCGCCACCCTGCCGAAACTGTTCACGTCGTTCCTCAACGGCGACTACGACTACCGCGTCTTCGGTGGGTTCGCGACCCGGATTACCAACGGTATCGTGGGCCAGACCCTCCAGAAGGCGCTCGGCAACCCCCTGACGAAGGAGAAGCTTCAGGGCACCAACCTCGGGCCGTTCACGACGCGCTACCACTGGAACCAGTACGACAACGACATCAACAACGAGTTCGTGGACACCTACACCAGCACCTACGGCTCGGTGCCCGACCTGTTCACCTCCGGGACGTTCACGGCCGCGTCGGCCATCGCGCAAGCGGTCGGCGAGAGCGGTTCGACCGAGGGCGCGGACATCGCCGAGGCGCTTCGCGGGATGACCGTCACGGACACCCCGAAGGGCGAGAACGGCTACACCTTCCAGCAGTACAACAACCAGGCCCGGTCGGCGATGACCGTGGCGGACCCGGTTCCGACCACCGACGAGTGGGCCGACAACTGGAAGGCGGCCATCATGCCCAGCGAACCGCTGGCCACCATCGACGCGAAGGAAGCGACCGTTCCGAAAGGTAGCGTGGACTGCTCGCTGTAGGCCATGTTGCGAACCTCGGGATTGACGAAGAAGTTCGGCGGTCTCACGGCCGTCGACGACGTAGACTTCGCGCTCGAAGAGGGCGAACTCTGTTCGCTCATCGGGCCGAACGGCGCGGGCAAGACGACGTTCTTCAACCTGCTGACCGGCGTACTGACCCCGACCGAGGGCACCATCGAGGTGCGCGACGGCGGCGAGCAGGCTGACGGCGGGTGGCGCGACGTGACCGACGCCACGCCGTACGAGACGGCGAGTATCGGTCTCCACCGGTCGTACCAGATCACGAACGTCTTTCCGACCAGCACGGTGCTGGAGAACGTCCGGGTCGCCGCACAGGCCGCCACCAACGACGCCGCGAAGTTCTGGCGCAACGCCGGGGCCTTCGAGCGACACGTCGAGGAGGCGTACGCCATCCTCGACCGAGTGGGTCTCGCCGACGAGGCCGAGACCACCGCCGAGAGCCTGAGCCACGGCGCGAAGCGCCAACTGGAGGTCGCCATCGCGCTGGCGGGCGACCCCGACGTGGTGTTGATGGACGAACCCAACGCGGGGGTCTCCTCGGAGAGCGTCGGTCGAATCATCGACCTCATCGAGGACGTGGCGACCGACCACGCCGTCCTACTCGTGGAACACAACATGGACATCGTGATGAACGTCTCCGACCGCGTGGTCGTGCTGAATCAGGGCGCGGTCATCGCGGAGGGCGAACCGGAAGCGGTCCGGAACGACCCCACGGTCCAGGAGGCGTACCTCGGCGGCTACGAGGCCGGGAGCCTCAACGCCGAGTCGGACGCCGAGTCCGGAACCGAACCGGAGGAGGGCGCGGCGTGAGAGCGACTCGCCGACCTTCGGCACGCTCGCGCTCGGTGCGACGGACCACCGGGGCGCGCCCGGTGACCCAATCAACCAGCGGACGCTCGGTGACACATTCTCCCGTCCGGGTGGACGAAAGGGGCCGCCCGCTCGCGGGCCGGAGGCCCGTGGTCGTCTCCGCGGGCCAGTATTTCCGCGCCGGGCGGTGCAGAGAGGCGCGGACATATCCCGCGGAGCGACAGCGAGCGGGCGGGGGCTTTCTGAAACGTGGTCGCCATTCTCCCGCTGCCAAGAGAAACGCGGACCATTCTAAAACAATCAAATTTCGTTCCAATAGAAACGTAAAGGAGGCTACAAAGTGACACTTCTAGAAGTCGAGAACGCCCACACCTACTACGGCGAGAGCCACATCCTCGAAGGCGTCTCGCTCGAAGTCGAGGCGGGCGAGGTGGTCGCGCTGGTCGGCCGGAACGGCGTCGGCAAGACCACGACGCTCCGGACCATCCTCCAGTTGACGCCGCCGCGCGAGGGGACGGTCCGCTACCGCGGCGAGGACCTGACCGGGCGCGAGACGCACGAAGTCGCCGAGGAAGGCGTCGGGTGGATTCCCGAGGAACGGCGCATCTTCACCCAACTGTCGGTCGAGGAGAACGTCCGGGTCGCGGTGCCGAAGGGCAACGACGTGGACGAGGCGCTCGACCTCGCGTTCGAGACGTTCCCGGACCTCCGGGACCACCGCGATCGGGAGGCCGGAACGCTCTCGGGCGGCCAACAGCAGATGCTCGCGCTGGCCCGCGGACTGGTCGGCGACAACGACCTGTTGCTGGTGGACGAACCCAGCGAGGGTCTCGCGCCGCTCATCGTGGAGCGCGTGGCCGAGGCGCTCGCCGACGCGGCCGAGGACACCACGCTGTTGCTGGTCGAGCAGAACCTGCCGCTGGCGCTCGACCTCGCCGACAGGTTCTACGTCCTCGACAACGGACAGGTGGTGGACGAGGGCGACGCCGACGAGACCTCGGCCGACGACGAGCGACTCAGGAGGTATCTCTCGGCATGATGGAGATAGTTCTCGCCGGATTTATCGACGCGCTCGGCCAGTTCCTCCGCCCGGAGAATCTGGCCTCCGTCTTCGTGGACGGACTGGCGAAGGCCGCCATCTACGTGATGATTGCGGGCGGTCTCACCCTCATCTTCGGCCTGATGGGCGTGCTGAACTTCGCTCACGGGTCGATGACGATGATAGGTGCCTACTTGGGCGGCCTGCTGATGGTGTTCGCCATCGGCGGAGAGACCGGCCCCGGGACGCGCCTGCTCGCCTTCTTCCTCGCGCTGGCCGCGACGTTCGCGGTCCTCGCGGGTCTCGGCGGCGTGGTCGAAGTCGGACTCATCAGACGCCTCTACGACCGACCGCCGGTCTACCAGATTCTGCTGACGTTCGGGCTGACGCTCATCCTCGACGAACTGGTCCGAATCGCGGTCCTGTTCTACGGGATGCAACCCACCAGCGACTGGCAGGCCGCGCTCGGGACCAAACCGTCGTTCCTCGCCGAATCGGTGGACCTCGGTCTCATCTCGGTCAGCGGTCTCTCGCTGTTCGAGATCGTAATCGGCGCGGCAACGGTCGCGGGCCTGTGGGCGTTCCTCACCCGGACGCGCTACGGTCTCGTCATCCGGGCCGGGAGCGAGGACGCCGAGATGACCGAGGCGCTCGGCATCGACGTGCGCCGGGTGTTCACCGTCGTGTTCGCGCTCGGCGCGGGCGTGGCGGGCGTGGCCGGGACGCTCCTGATGTGGGACCCCTCGTGGGGTGCCAGCGTCCCCCTCGCC
The DNA here is from genome assembly GCA_005239435.1 of Halorussus salinisoli. Taxonomy (GTDB): domain Archaea; phylum Halobacteriota; class Halobacteria; order Halobacteriales; family Haladaptataceae; genus Halorussus; species Halorussus salinisoli. The sequence goes on from ML241305.1 coordinate 344,041, forward strand.
GCCGACACCCTGCTCCCGGCGTTCGTGGTCGTCATCATCGGCGGTCTCGGCACCTTCCGGGGCACCGTCGTCGCGGCGGTCATCGTCGGGATGGCCGACGCCACGACGACGTGGTGGTTCGTCAACGAAATCGACTTCGCGAGTCTGCCCGAGATGACCATCTTCCTCATCCTCGTGGTGATGCTCGTCCTGCGCCCGCAGGGTCTGTTCGGCGTCGAGGAGGTGGGCGGCCATTAGCACCGAAACCGCGGACGCCACCGCGTCCGACACCGAATCGGAGTCGGCGGCGTCGTGGCCGGTTCGCTACGTCCGCGAGCAGTTCGCCCACGTCGCGGTAATCGCGTTCTTCGCGGTCTACCCCATCCTCCACTCGGCGCTGATCAACTCGCCGGTCGGCGCGGAGATGGTGACGATTCTGCCCGACGTGGAGACGATGATTACCGTCCTCTACTTCGGACTGTTCGCCATGTCCTTCGACTTCATCAGCGGCTACACCGGTTACCTCTCCTTCGGCCACGCGGCCTTCTACGGTACCGGGGCGTACTTCGTCATCCTCGTCGCCAACGGGAAGATACCCCTGCTCGGGCCGGGCACGCCGTTCGTCTACCTGCTCGTCCTCGGCGGACTCGTCGCCGTGGTGCTGGCGGTCCTCATCGGCGCGGTGTCGTTCCGGCTGTCGGGCGTCTACTTCGCCATGATAACGCTGGGCTTCTCGCAGGTGCTGTACGTGTTCGTCCGCGACTGGGACTTCGCGGCCTCGAACCCGCGGGACGGTCCCGCGGTGCTGGAGCGGACCGAACCCTTCAGCGTCGGGGTCCCCGGCGTGGACTCGCTGAACCTCGCCATCGGCCAACTCGCGGGCGACAGCGTGGACGGACTCCTCGGATTCCTCTCGTTCGGGACGACCGAAGTGTCCTACTACATGATCGGTCTCGTGGTGCTGGTCTGCTACTTCGCCATGCAGCGCATCGTCCACTCGCCGTTCGGCCGGGTGCTGGTCGCCATCCGCGAGAACGAGGAGCGCGCCGAGGCCGTGGGCTACAACACCTTCTGGTACAAACTCGGCGCGTTCGCGATCAGCGCCTTCTTCGCGGCGGTCGCGGGCGGCCTGTTCGCGGGGTTCCAGCGGTCGGTCTCGCCCGAGAGCAGTTTCTACTTCCTCGTGACCGGCGACGCCCTGCTGGCGTCCATCATCGGCGGGTTCGGCACGCTCGCCGGGCCGCTGTACGGGTGGCTGTTCGACGAGACCGTCACCGAGTTCCTCTCGAAGTCCGGAGAGGGCGGCGGTCTGCTCCCGTACCTCCGGGACAACCTCGGCGAGGCCACGATGACGACGGAACTCTACAACGGCCTGACGGTCGGCCAGGCCATCGACACGTTCCTGAACGGCCACGCCGAGCTCTACATCGGTGTCATCTTCGTGCTGTTCGTGCTGTTCGTGCCGAACGGCCTGCTCGGGACGGTCCGAGACCGACTCGGCGGCCCGGTCGGCAAGCAGGTCGCCGCGCGACTCCGGGGTGACGACCGATGACCCGAGCGGACTCCCACGTCGGCCTGACCGGCTACGGAACCTACGTGCCGGACGAAACCGTCACGGGCGAGGAAATCGCGGCCCAGAGCGGGATTCCCCGGGAAGTCGTGGTCGAGAAGATGGGCGTCCGCGAGAAGCGGGTCTGTCCGCCCGACGCCGACCACGCGACCGACATGTGCGTGAACGCCGCGGAGGACGCGCTCGCGGACGCCGACGTCGCGCCCGAGGACGTGGACGTGGTGCTCTACCACGGGTCGGAGTTCAAGGACTTCGTGGTCTGGAGCGCCGCCGCCAACGTCGCCGAGCGCATCGGCGCGGACGGGGCCTTCGCGGTCGAGAGCTACGCGCTCTGTGCGGGCGCTCCCCTCGCCGTCCGACAGGCCAAGTCCCAACTGCTGGCCGACGCGCCCGAGACGGCCCTGCTGGTCTCGGCGAGTCGGGAAGAGGACCTGGTGGACTACGAGAACGAGGACTCGTCGTTCATGTTCAACTTCGGTAGCGGGGCCTGCGCGATGGTGCTGGAGGCGAACCCCGACGACGACCGGACTCGGGCAACCGTCCGGGAGAGCGCCGCCGTCACCGACGGCAGTTTCTCCGAGGACGTGGTGATGCCCGCGGGCGGGTCCAGAAATCCGCCGAGTCACACCACGGTCGAGCAGGGCCTCCACGTCCTCGACGTGCCCGACCCCGAGGGGATGAAGGAGCGACTCGCCGACGTGAGCCTCCAGAACTTCCTCGACGTGGCCGACGACGCGTTGGCGTCGTCGGGATACGACCGCGACGACCTCGACTTCGTGGCGCTGACCCACATGAAGCGGTCGTTCCACGACCTGCTGACCGACGAACTCGACGCCGAGGACTACTACCTCGACGAGTACGGTCACGTCCAGAGCGTCGACCAGATTCTGGCGCTGGACGAGGGACTGGACCGCGGGCTGGTCGAGTCCGGCGACCTGCTGTGCTTCCTCGCGGCCGGAACCGGCTACACGTGGGCCGCGACCGTGCTGGAGTGGCACGACTGAAACCGTCGGTGTCGTTCTCTTTCGGACGGTGCTCCGGTACCGGTCGGCGGAGGGGACGTATCGCCGTTTCTATCCGACACCGAGGACGGTCCAGTTCGATTCTCGAACCCGAAAACGAGGACGCGGAAGCGGGGTCGACGCACGCTTCCGACTCCGGAACGCGACCGTAACGCGGCGTCCTACGCTTCGTCGAACAGCTCTTCGCCTTCGACCATGTTCTCTTCGACCACGTCCATGTCCAGCGTCACGCCGAGACCCGGCTCTTCGGGAATCTCGATGTAGCCTTCCTGAATCACGTCTTCCTGCACGAGGTCCTCCCACCAGCCAAGCTGGTAGCTGTGGTACTCGACCGCCAGCGAGTTCGGGATGGCCGCCCCGACGTGGGCCGAGGCCATCGTCGCTACCGGCGACGAGACGTTGTGCATGGCGACCGGAATGTAGTAGGTGTCGGCCATGTCGGCGATTTTGCGGGTCTCGCGCATCCCGCCGGTCTTGGGCATGTCGGGCGCGATAATGTCCACGGCCTGCTCCTCGATGAGGCGGCGCTGGCCGTGCTTGCGGTAGACGTTCTCGCCCGCCGCGATGGGCGTGGTCGTGGAGTGAGTGACGTTCTTCTGTACGTCGTGGTTCTCCGGCGGGACGGGGTCTTCGAGCCACCAGATGTCGTACTCTTCGAGCGCGCTGGCGAGGCGCTTTGCGCTCCCGGCCGAGAAGGTCCAGTGGCAGTCGAAGGCCACGTCGGCGCGGTCACCGACGCGCTCGGTAACGGCCTCCACGATGTCCACCTTGTGCTGAATCTCGGGGTTCCGGAGGTGGCGGTTGGCGCGGTCCTTCTCGTGGCCCGATGGCACGTCGAGGTCGAACTTGAGCGCGTCGTAGCCCAGTTCCTCGACCACGCGCTCGGCCTCGTCGGCGTTGCTCTCGGGGTCGGCCTCCTCTCCGGCGTGACAGTCGCAGTAGACCCGAACCCGGTCGCGGTACTTCCCGCCCAGCAGTTGGTAGGCGGGCACGTCGAGAATCTTGCCCGCGAGGTCGTGAAGCGCCACCTCGATGCCCGAGATGGCCGTGACGGTGACGCCCTCGATGGACCCCTCGCCCGACATCTTCTGAATCAGATGCTCGTAGAGGCGGTCGATGTCGAGGGGGTTCTCGCCAACGACGAAGGGTTTCATCCGCTCGATGAGTTCCGGAACGCCCGCGCCCCAGTAGGCCTCGCCGGTCCCCACGACCCCGGCGTCGGTGTAGATGCGGACCAGCGTCCACGGGAAGTTGCCGTCTATCATCGTCGTCTGTACGTCGGTGATCTCTACGTCGCGGTTTCCGCCGCGCTCCCCGCCACAATCCATCGTCTCCGCCGAGAGGTCCCGCATCGTGTACTCGGCGTTCGGGTCGTGTAGCGACTCGTAGTTACGAACCATGCAAAGCGATTACTCCGCCCAGAGTAAAAGTTTGAAGGTTCCGTCGGTCCGGACCGACGCGTCCTTCAGAGCAGGCCGAGTTCCGAGAGGTCGGTCCGCAAGGCTTCGCGGTCCTCGTCGTCCATCGTCCGGAGGGGACTCCGAAGCGGGCCGGGGTCGAAGCCGACCTCGCGCAGGCCCAACGCGGTCTTGACGCCCGCCATGTAGGGGCCTCGCTTGAGCGCCGACCGCACGTCGTACACCTCGCTCTGCAACTCGCGGGCGCGGTCTTCGTCGCCCTCGTCGTAGGCCTCGTAGAGGTCCACCACGAGTTCGGGGAAGGCGTTGGCGACCGCGCTCACCACGCCCGAACAGCCGACTTCCAAGCCGGGGAACAGAAGCGAGTCCGACCCCGCGAGGAACGTCAGTTCGGGATGCGCGTCGATGGCCTGACCGAGCCACGGCACGTCCTTGCTGGAGTCTTTCAGCCCGACCAGATTCTCGATGTCGGCGAGCGCGTCCAGCGTGTCGAGCGACAGCGAGTTGCCGGTCTTGCTCGGGATGTGGTAGACGTAGACCGGACACTCGACCGCCTCGGCGACCCGCCGGTAGTGAGAGACCGCGGCCTCGTGGTCCAGCGGGTAGTAGTACGGCGTGACGACGACCACGCCGTCCGCGCCCACCTGCTCGGCGTGTTCGGCGTGAGCCACCGTCTGGCGGGTGCTGGCCGCGCCGACGCCCGCGATGACCGGCGCGTCGTCGCCGATCTCCTCGACCACGGCTTCGACCACCCCGTCGCGCTCGTCGGGCGTCAACAGCGGGAACTCGCCGTTGGTCCCGAGCGGGAAGACGCCGTGTGCGCCTCGGTCCACGACGAACCGCGCGTGTGCGGCAGTCGCGTCGTAGTCGACCGATTCGTCCTCGTCGAATGCGGTTATCGTCGGCGGGACGACCCCGTGGACGCCGAGCGAGTCGCCCGTTCCGGGGTCGGGTGCGTGGTCCACCATACGAGAGTCGTCGGGAGCCGTCTCCTTAAGCGATTTCGTCTCGGCAGGACTTTTTCGCGTGTGAGTAAACTTTTTGTGAGTGGCGATGCGAGTGGAGTGTATGAACGTCACAGTCGAACTCACCGGTACCCTCGTCGCACGCACCGGCACGCGCAAGGCCCGCGTCGCCGTGCCCGAGGACGCGACGGTCGCCGACGTGGTCGAGAGACTCGCAGACAAGTACGGCACGCAGGTCCGCGCGGGCGTGCTCGACGGCCAGCGTCTCCGCTCGGACACCGTGGTCGTCCGCGAGTCGTTCGACTCGACCGAGACGCTCTCGACCGCGAGTTCGCTGGAGAACGGCGACACGGTCCGGTTCAGCCTGAACGTCTGACCGGCGTCGAATTCGTCTCTCGCCGCTGTATCTCGATTCTACGAACTGCTTCTCACTCTTTTCGTCAGCGAGTCCGTCGTTTCGGCCCACCCTCCGTTCTCACGCGCGAATCGGTTCCCGTCCGCTGGGCGTCGGCAGCAGCTCGCTCACTCGACGCCGAAAACGCCGACCGAGTGCACCCAGACGCCCACGACGACGGGGACGGAGGCCTCGCCCGAGTTCGCACCGGTCCCGGCGCACAGATGGACGACAGTTCCGACGAGGAACGCCGTCCCGCCGAACCGCCAGTGCGTTCCGGTTTCGACCTCGAAACCTGGGGCTTCCAGCGCCACCGCCGCGGCCGCCGCCAGGACGAAGTGCGCTCTCGGGCCGTCCATCGTCCGTCCCGCGACAGCCATCAGCGGCATCACCAGCCACGCGGTACCGATGGCCAACGCGAACGTGGAGTTCGTCACGCGAGAGACGAACTTCGCCGCGCGTAAGAATCTCGTAGCCGGACGACGAGACTGAGAAAGTAGAGGGACCCAGATTCGGGGTGATACACCGTGACGACCAAAACCCGCGACCCCGCCGCCGTTCCGTGGGGCTCGCCCACCGTCAGGGTCGTGTTCGCGGCCACGGCGCTCGCACCGCTCGGAGTCCCGCTGGTCAGCCCCGCGCTCCCGGTGGTCAGGGACGCTTTCGGCCTGACCGACGCGACGGCTAGCCTGCTGGTCGCCGTCTACTTCCTGACCGGCATCGTCCTCTCGCCGTTCATCGGCCTGCTCGCCGACCGGGTGGGCCGCAAGCGAGTCCTCGTCCCCTCGCTCGTCGTCTTCAGCCTCGCGGGAAGCGCGATTGCGCTCGCTCCCGAGTTCTGGATCGTTCTGGCGGTCCGACTGGTGCAGGGGACCGCGGCCGCGGGCATCTTCGTGACCACGGTGACGCTCATCGGCGACGCCTTCGAGGGCGTCCAGCGGAACGCGGTTCTGGGCGTCAACACGGCGGTTCTCGCCTCGGGCGCGGCGGTCTACCCCCTGCTCGGCGGCGCCCTCGCCACCGTCTCGTGGAACGCGCCGTTCCTCGCGTACCTGCTCGGACTCCCGGTCGCGGCGTTCGCGTGGGTCACGCTCGAAGAACAGGTTATCGAACCCGACGTGGCGAATCGGGGGACGGCTTACTTGCGCAGTGCCGCCAGACTCCTCGCGCGCCGGGCCGCCGTAATTCCGTACGGCACCGCGTTCCTGACGGAGGTCCTGCTGTTCGGGGCCGTCATCACGGCGCTCCCGTTCCTGCTCTTCGGAACCTACGGCGTCTCGCCCGTCTTCGTCGGTGGGGCCATCACCGCGACCGAGGCGGTCTCGGCCGGGGTCGCCGCGGCGAACGGACGGTTCGCCCGGCAACTCTCCGACCAGCGACTCATCGCGCTCGGCTACGCCTGCTACGGGGTCGGCCTGCTGGTCGCGTGGTGGGCGTCGTCTGTCGCCGGTCTCGTGGCCGGCGTCATCGTGTTCGGCGCTGGCGTCGGCCTGACGATGCCCTCGGTAGACGCCCTCCTGAGCGACGTCGTGTCGGCGGAGTACCGAGCGGGCGCGCTGAGCCTCCGGAACAGCGTCACGTTCCTCGGGCGAGCAGTCGGCCCGGTACTGTTCGCCGGTATCGCGGTCGAGACGGGCTATCGACCGCTCCTGTTCGCGGCGGGAGTCGTCGCTCTCGCCGGAGTCGTCGGAACGGTGGCGCTAACTTCCGACTGACGCCGGGTCGACCCTCCGCCCGACCCAGAGCAGACTCCCGACGAGCAACACCACCGCGGCCGGAATCAGCCACTGGAACACGGTCAGAATCGTGCTCGACGCCTGGATCCCGAAGATGATGAGGACGATTGGCCCGCAGCAGGCCGCCCCGGACAGCAGTGCCGGAACCCCGGCCAGCAGTCCCGAGGAGGAGGACCCGATGCCGCAGGCCTTGGGCTGTCGCCACGCGAGGTACGTCACTGCGAGGTTCAGTCCCACGAGTAGCGCGATACCGAGTCCGACGAACGTGTTCAGCGAGAACAGGTACGAGCCGACGCCGAACTCGACGAGCGCGACCGGTTCGAACGACAGCGCGCTGTTCGCTGGCTGGAAGAAGCGCGCGAAGGGGTCGCGCGCCACGGTCAGTCCCACGTCGGCGTCCCCGAACGCGAGTAGATTGCTGAACCAGAGGAACGAAAGCAGGTAGCCGAGTGTGACCCCCGAGAACACCGCGAAGCCGTCCCGACGGCCGAGCGCCGCCCGAACCGCGAACCCGGTCCGGGAGACGGTCCGGCGGACCGGCCCGCGGGAAGTCGTCTCGGTCGCCACTACGCCATCACCTCCGTACTCGGGTAGAAGCCCGACCACGCGAACCACATCGCGTCGAAGGCGTACACCCGGTCGAGCGGAAGGTCCGCGGGGTCGTACGTCGTCCCGTCGTCCGCGACGGCCTGTCCGTCCTCGTAGCTGAACGACGCGCCGTCAGGGTTCCGGTAGACGTAGGCCGCGTCGAGGTCCGAATCGAAGACCGACAGGTGCGACGTTCCGCCGACCGTTCCTTCGAGGAGACCCGCCTCTCGCAGGGCCTCCTCGTCGAAAGCGATTCGGCCCTCGTCGGTGCGTGCGCCCACGACGACGTGCTTGTTCGGGAAGCGGTCGTCTTCCCGGAGCGGCGGAAACAGCGTCGAATCCCGGGCGTAGTACCCGCTGGGATTCGGAACGTAGGAGCCGTAGGGGTCTTGGTCGTAGTTGCGGACGGACCCCGTGTCATCCGAGAGGACCTGCGTCTCGGGGTGGACCGCCTTCCACTCCTCCCACGTCGTCCAGAGGAGTCGGAACTCCTGCAGGGACTCGCCCTCGAACTCGCCGGAGATGGCGGTCCCGAGTATCTGCGGCCACCGACTGTCGGTCTCGCGGTCGTACATCACGAGGTTGTTGTTCAGCAACTTGCCCGAGACGCCGAAGGTGGTCTCGCCGCGCCGGAACCCCATCGCAGTCCCGGTCAGCGGACAGTACGTCACGGAGACCGGTTCGTCGCCCACCACGTCGTTGGTTATCTCGTGCTGGACCAGAATCTTCTGCGGATAGGCCTTGACCTCACCGTTCCGGACCAATCCGAACACGACGTCGGCGTCGCGCAACTCCTCGTCGGCCTTCTCCGCGCTCCAGAACTTCGGTTCGTCGATAGAGGGAATGCCGTCCTTCGGCGGGCCACCCGAGAGAACGTCCTCCCGAAGGTCGGCGAACTCGTACTCGACCGGTAGTGCCGACGCTCGCACCGGCACGCCCTTCATCGTCGGACCGCGCGTGGTCGATTGGGAGTCGCCCTCGTCCCGTCCATCGTTACCCCCCGAGACCACGCCGCCGATACAGCCAGCGAGTCCCGTGAGCGCGCCCCCCGTTGCCGCGGCTACGAATTTGCGTCTCGAAGTCGGTTCCATGTCGTTCGGTAGCCTTCGGGGAAAGTTAACGCTTCTACGGACGTGCCCGGCGACTGCACACCCGGTCTCTCGACGCGCTCGCGGTGAACCGCTCCGAAGTTTTCGCTCCGCCGACGCTACCGAACCCCTCGCTCTCCCGAGAGGGTCACTTCGCCGAGACGATAGCCGGTTCGAGTTCGGCGACCGCCGCGACGACCTCCTCGCGTTCGGTCTCCGGAACGTCGAGGTCCGCGAGCGCCGCGTCGAGGTGGTGGGCGATTATCTCGAACTCCTCCCCGTCGATGTCGAGGTGGGCGTGGGCCGACGAGAGGTCCTCGCCGTCGTACTCGACCGGACCCCCTGTCACGGAAGCGAGAAACTTCGTCTGGTGGGCGCGGAGCGCCGACATGTCGGTATTTTCGAAGAAGTGATTGACGCGGTCGTCGCCGAGGACACGTTCGTAGAACACTTCCACGACGGCTGAAATGGATTCTCGGCCACCGAGGCGCTCGTAGAGGGTCCCCGTCATGTGTACCTAATCGCATATAATCGAGATGATTAAATTTATTGGCCGACTATTGGCATTTCGTCGATTCGAGTTGTCAGAGAAAGTGTCAGAGTCGTCGAAGTGTCGGATACTTTGGTTTCTCGTCGGGGAATAGTATTTTATACTTCGCATGGAAGCGGATAAATGATGAGTAACACGCCATGAAGACCGGGATTCTCATCGTGGACGACTCGGAGTTCATGCGACAGCGAGTGAAGAGTGCGCTCGCGGACGACGAGTACCAGATCGTCGCCGAAGCGCCGAACGGCGCGTGGGCTATTCAGAAGTACAAGGAGAACGCCGAGGACATCGACCTCGTGCTGATGGACATCGTGATGCGGAAGGCCAACGGCCTGAAGGCCACGGCCGCGATCAAGAAACTCGACGACGACGTTCGGGTCATCATGTGTACCAGCGTGGGCCAGCGACAGAAGATACAGTTGGCCGCGCGGGCCGGGGCCGACGCCTACATCACGAAACCGTTCGAGGACGACGAACTCACCGACGCCATCGACGGAGTGGTCGTCTGATGGCCGCGGACGCGACCCACGATAGCCAGCGCCTTCGACGCGGAACTTCGCGGAGGTGCAGGTATGGCCCCGACTGACGACGCCTTCTATCGGGAGGCCAAGTCCCAGATTCGGGCGCTGAACGACGGCCTGCTCGCGGTCGAGAACGACGCCGACGAGGGCGTGGCGGTAGCCGAACTGTTCCGGGTGGCCCACTCGCTCAAGGGGTCGTGTCGGACACACGGACTCGACGAGGCGGGCGAACTCGCCCACGCCATTGAGGACGCTCTCGACGCGATTCGCGGCGGGGAAGTCGAACCGACCTCGGCGCTGATAGACGAGGCGCTCGGAACCGTGGACCTGCTCGAAGCGACGGTCCGGGCCGACGCGATCGGCGGCGAGGTCGAAGGCGACCCCGAAGCCGCCAGGGCGTCGCTCCGGGCCACCCTCGACGAGGTGCGCGCGCGGCCGCCGACCGATTCGGACGGAACGCTCGGAGCCTCGGAGTCCGGCCTCGACGACTCCGGTGACGAGTGGGACCCCGCCGACGACGACCTGAGCGACGACGTGGTCGCGGTTCTCGAAGACACGGCCGAGTTCGACGACATCGACTCGCTCCTCGACGGGATGGACGCGCCGGACGCCGACGAGGAACTCGACGGATGGGGCATGCTGGGCGACGAGGACGCGGTCGGCGACGGAACCGACGCGGCCGACGACGCCGCGCCCGCCAACGACGTGTCCGCCGACTCCCCGCAGTCGTCCGGAGAACCGAACTCCGCCGAGACCCCGGACGAACCGTCGGCGTTCTTCGAGGAGACCAAAGAGCAAATCGCCGACGACTCGAACATCGACGCCCTGCAAGAGGACATCGACGCGGTCGAGTTCGGCGAGTTCGACGACGAGGACAACTTCACCATCGAGGAACTGATGGACCTCGAACCCGACGAGAGTCCGGACGAGGGTCCCGCAGCGACCTCGCCGGAGGAACGAAGTCCGGCGGAAGGAGGAACGCCCACGGGCGAAATGAGTCCGCCGGAGGACCGACCCCCGTCACCGACCGCGGATTCCGACGCCTCGCCCGCGGGAAGCGACGACCCGCTGGACCTGTCGGCCGACCTGCTCGGTTCGGGGACCTCCGAACCGAGCGCGACGGACGACTCGACGTCCGGCAATTCCGCCGACGCCACCGACCCCGTCGGCGACCCGCTCGGTCTGGCCGACGACGACCTGTCGCCGGACGACGCGACGCCGTCAGACCCGGACCCGGGCGAGTCGGTCGCCGGGTCTGACGCGACGACCGACGAAGCCGGCGAGAACGGTACAGAAGCCGACGGGACCGGCACGTTCGTCTTCGGAAACGATGGTGCGGACGACGCTCCTGACGCCGAATCCGGCGGCGAGGCGGTTTCGCCAGAGGAATCGAAGTCGGAATCGACGCGCGACGAAGCGAGAGGCCCCGCGGACGCAGATACACCTGAACCCGCGGACGCAGACGCATCTGCAGGCACGCCCGACGCGGCCACCGAGTCGGAGTCGGTGCCGGACGACGGTTCGACACCTGACGCCGATTCGGTTCCCGATGCGGGTTCGGTGCTGGACGCGGACTCGATGCCCGACGACGTCTCGGAACTCGGCGCTCTCTCTGAGACCGAGTCGAACTCCGATTCGGCACTGGACGCCGATTCGGTGCCGGACGCGGACCTCGGCGTGGACCTGTCCGGGGAGTTCGACGCCGACCTCGGCGGCGCGACGGACGACGCCGGTAATGCGGGCGATGTCGGCATGGACGTCTCCGTGGACGAGGAGATGGCCGAGTTCGAGTCCCGATTCGGCGACCTGCTCGGCACCGGGCCGGGTGCCGACGACGCCGGGGACGAGGGCGCGGTCTTCCGGTCGGCGGTGGCGACCATCGAGAAGAGCAGTCTCGACGCCGACGAGTTCCCGACCGGCGGTCGGGCCGACCGCTCGGAGGCGACCGGCGAGTTCGACCGCCTCCAGTCGATGACCGTGGACGTGGACACCGCCGACCGACTCCTGAACGTCGCCGAGGAGTTGTCGCTGAGTCACCTCCGACTCGACGAGGCCGTAGGTCCCGAGACCGACGACGCCATCCGCGAGGAGGTCTCGAACCTGCTCCGGGTCGTCACGGAGTACCGCCGGACGGTCATGGACGTGCGTCTGATGCCCCTCGAAACCGCCATCGACGCGATTCCCCGGACGGTTCGGGACGTGGCGCGCTCGCAGGGCAAGGAGGTCGAACTCGTCGTGAACGACGCCGACGTGGAACTCGACCGCTCCATCGTGGACCGCCTGCGGGACCCGCTGGTCCACCTCGCGCGCAACGCCGTGGACCACGGCATCGAGTCGCCCGACGAGCGCGAGGCGGTCGGCAAGGCCGCCGAGGGCACAGTCGCCATCTCGGCCGAGCGCGTCGGCGACGAAGTGGTCATCGAACTCTCGGACGACGGCCGCGGCGTGGACCCCGAGGCGGTCCGCGAACAGGCCGTCGAGAACGGCGTCGTCGCGCCCGCGGAAGCCGAGGCGATGACCGACGACGAGACCTACGACCTGCTCTTCGAACCCGGGTTCACCACGACCGAGGAAGTGACCGACGTGAGCGGCCGCGGCGTCGGCATGGACGTAGTGAACCGGACGATAGCCGACCTCAACGGTACCGTGACGGTCGAGAGCGACCCGGGCGTCGGAACCACGGTTCGGTTGACGGTCCCGGTGTCCATCGCGCTGACCGAAGTGCTGTTCGTGGAGGTGGCCGGCCAGACGTTCGGCATCCCGATGACCGCGGTCGAACAGATTACCGCCGCGCCGCCGGTCGAATCGACCGAGGACGGCGAGGTGGTTCGCCGGTCGAACCTCGACCTCGTGGGCGGCCTGCCCGAGGACGTCGAGGCGGACGACGCCTACCCGTTCGTGCGACTCGAGTCGGCGCTCGGGTTGGACGAACCGGGCGAGTCCGGCGTTTCCGCCGGGCGCGGCGGGGAGGTCCGCGCCGGGAAGGTCCACGACGGAGAGGCCCGCGACGGAGAGACCGACGACAGCCAGATCGTCTGGATTCGGACCCAGACCGGCCGACTCGCGGTCCGGTGTGACCGCGTGGTCGCGTCTCAGGAGGTCGTGGTCCGACCCTACGGCGACCTGCTGCGGGACGTGCCCGGCGTCAGCGGGGCGACGACCCTCGGCGACGGCCAGGCAGTGAACGTGCTGGACGTGGCAACACTATGAAACTCGACGTAGACACCCTCGGAACGTTCTACGAGATGGCCCGCGAAGGGGCCGGACTCGCCGCGAATCGGCTGAGTTCGATGACCGGCATTCCGGCACGGGTCAACGTCACCCACCTCAACTTCACGCGGGACGCCTCCATCGCCCGCGAGTTGACCGACACCGGATGGGTCGGCATTCAGGTGGAACTCTCCGACGGGTTCGGCGGGACCTCACTGTTGCTGTTCGACCGGGAGAGCGCCGCCACCATCGCGTCGGCGGTCATCGACGACATCCCGACGGTCGAGGACGGGACGCTCCACGACAGCACCGTGACCGAAATCGCCCAGATCATGAACAACGGGTTCGTGGACGGGTGGGCCAACGTGCTGGACACCAACATCGACGTGTCGGCCCCGACCTACGTCTCGGCCGACCACCCCGACGAGTTCCTCGACGAGTCGGCGCTCGCGCTCGCTGGCGACGGGTCGGAGGGAGAGCACGCGAGTGACGAACTCGCCGTCCTCTTCCGGAACAACCTCGAAGCGGTCGGCGAGGAGTTGACGTTCCGCCACTATCTCGTGCCCGACGCGGCCACCGTTGAGCGCCTGTTTCGGGCACGCTCGGAGGACCGCGCCATCGAGTTCGAGAAGTTGGTCGGGTTCGACCGCATCGCCCAGCGCGGCGCGACGCAGGTGGCGAACAACCTGACCCAGATGACCGACATCGAGATGGACGTGGACATCCGGCGCATCAACTTCATCTCGCTCGACGCGATTCCGAGCGAGGTTTCGACCGAGCGCATGGTCGGCGTGGCGTTCAGTTTCGCCGGGATGCCCAGCGGCTATCTCCTGTTCCTGTTCGACGAGGACTCGGCCCGGCGGCTGGTCAGTCGGAGCGTCGAGACCAGGACCGCGGCCGGACTTGGGGAGTTCGAGCGTGACGCGATTCAGGAACTCTCGAACGTGATGGCCAGCGGGATGCTCGACGGGTGGGCCAATCTGCTCGACACGACCATCGACCACTCGACGCCCGCCTACGCCCACGACATGGGCGCGGCAGTCGTAGACCCCCTCGTCGTCGGCCTCGGCGAATCCCAGGAGTTCGCCTTCGTCTTCGACACGCGCATCGAAGCGGTCGATACCGAAGTGGACCTCGACATCTACGTCATTCCCGACGAGGCGGACCTCCGGGCCGCACTCGGAGAGTTCGACATGGGCCGAGTCGCCGAGACCCAACCGGAGGCGGACACGGACCTCTCGGACGAAGACGTGGACCTGGACTACTGGGAATCGCTCTGAGCGATAAAAATAATTCTTTAGCAATCTAATTTCGTTAGTAGACGTATCAGGAAGTGTCTCACCCGCCCGGCACGCTCCGGACCGAACTCTCCACTCGGCGCGGGCGGTGCGGTTGCGGTACTCCGTGGTCCACGGAGTAGCTACCGTTCTCGAAGACTCCCCTGTTCGCAGTCTCGTCGCTCGGGTGGTCGAATGACGACAACCCGAACCGCAGTTCCCAGTCACTCGACTCACCGACGAACGCGCCGCCGAAGACGGACGCTCGAAACGACCACCCACGAACCTTCGGATAGAACAATTCACCGGAGAAACGGCCAAAACGATTATGGTATCTGTCCGAATCCGATTCGATATGTATAAGCGACGGAAGGTTCGGAAACCTGTCTCTGGACGGTGGTGGTAGCCGTGCATGGCATCGTTCTGAAGGGTCTGAAGGACTTCGTGACCACCGAATACGACCACGAGGCGTGGCAGGCGATACAGGACGGTGCGGGTCTCGAAGGGAAGGTGTACGTCCCCGTCACGGAGTACGAGGACGCCGACGTACTCGGACTCGTGGACGCGGCGTCGGCCATCACCGGCGAGGAGGTGCCGGACCTGCTCGACGCGTTCGGTCGGTTCCTCGTGCCACCGCTGGTCGAAACCTACGGCGTCCACGTCGACGAGGACTGGACCGGCCTCGAGCTGGTCGCGAACGTCGAGACGTACATCCACGAGGCCCTGCGTGCCAAGCAGTTGTCCACCTACACGCCGCCCGCCCTCTCCTCGGAGTGGGTCGGCGACGACCGGGTGAAGGTGACCTACGACTCCGAGCGGGAACTCTGTCCGCTGGCCATCGGCCTGCTCCGGGGCATCGAGTCCTACTACGACGAGACGTTCGAAATCGAAGAGGAGACGTGTATGTTGGACGGCGACGACGAGTGCGAAATCCTCGTCGCCAGTTCGGTCGAGTCGTGACGACGACCGAGGTTCGTCCGCCAGTCGAGGACTACCCGCCGACCGAGGCCTCGACCCCCTCGACGGGTCCCCTGCCGAACCCCTCCGCGGAGTCCACCCATGCACGGAATCATCTTCAAGTCGCTGAAAGACTTCGTGGTGACGAACCACGGCCACGAGACGTGGGACGAAATCCGCCACGAGGCGGACCTCGAACAGCGGGTCTACTTGCCCATCGACACCTACGACGACGGCGAACTCGTCGGTCTCGTGGAGGCCGCCACCGACCTGACCGAGGCGTCGATTCCCGACCTGTTGGAGTCGTTCGGCCGGTTCGCGGCCGGGAACCTCCTCGACACGTACGGAAACGTCGTCGGCGACGACTGGGACGCCCTCGACCTCGTGGCCAACGCCGAGACGGGGATTCACACCGTCCTCCGGGCGCACAACCCCGACCTCGACCCGCCGGAACTCGTCTGCCGCCGGGACGGTGACGCCCGGATTACGGTCTACTATCGCTCGCCGCGCCGGCTCTGCTTCGTCGCGAAGGGCATCGTCCTCGGCGTGGCCGACCACTACGGCGAGCAGTTGACCGTGACCGAAGCGACGTGCATGCACGACGGCGACGACCAGTGCGAACTCGTCGTCCGCCGGTGACCTCCGACCTCTGGTGACGGCCTCCCTGCTACTCCGAGTTCTTCTACCACTTGAAAAAGGCGCGCAGTCAGTTGATTTTTCTTTTCTCCTATATTTTATAACTTATCGTTCATGTTGTGTGAAGATTTATTACGCTATGCTGATTGGGTTCGCTCAATGTCTAACTTTGCGCGCGCGGTCGTCCCTACTTTCGTCAGGCGGCGGTACTCCCTGAAGTTCGGCCTGACGATGGTAGTGGTCGGCGCAATCGCGGCAGGAGGCGTGTACGCGAGTGGTCAGTTCGACCGAACCGTCGTCGGTGCGACGCTCGGCGGCGCACTGGTCGCCGGGGTCGTCGGAACGACCGTCTCGTGGCGGACCAGTCGGTCGCTCGACAGACTGGTAGCGAGTGCGGACCGACGGGCCGAGGGCGAAGACCCCTCGTTCGACTCCGCCCGCGTGGACTGCGTGGGTCGGGTCGCCGACTCGATGGCCGAGACCCACGAGACGCTCATCGACGAACACCGGGCGCGACTCCGGGCCGAGGACCTCAACACGCACGTCGAGCAGACCGCCGAGGAGTACGGCCGGGTCATGCGCCAGTGCGCCGACGGCGACCTCGGCGAGCGCATGGACCCCAGTTCCGAGAGCGAGGCGATGAACCGGGTCGCGACCGAGTTCAACCAGATGATCGCGGAGTTCGAGGAGACCGTCGAGAACCTCACTCGATTCGCCAACGAGGTGGCGACCTACAGTCAGGAGGTCACGCTCAGCACGGAGGAGGTCAGCACCGGAAGCGCCCGTGTCGTGGACTCGCTCCGGGACATCTCGGTCGACGCCGAGACTCAAACCGGCGACCTGCAGGCGGCCGCCGACCAGATGAACCGACTCTCGACCGCGGTCCAGGAGGTCGCGGCCTCCACCGACGAAGTGGCGTCCATCGCCGAGCGAACCGCCGAGACCGGCCGCGAGGGCCGAGCGGCCGCAACCGACGCGGTGGAGGGGATGAACGACATCGAGAACGAGTCCGAGGAGACCGTCGAGGCCATCGAGAGCCTCGAATCCGAGGTCCAGCAGGTGGACGAACTCATCGACTTCATCTCCGAAATCGCCGAGCAGACCAACATGCTCGCGCTGAACGCCCACATCGAGGCCTCGCGCGCCGGCGAGCAGGGCGCGGGCTTCGCGGCAGTCGCAAACGAGATCAAGGAACTCGCCGAGCGCACCAAGGAGGCCGCCGGCGACATCGAACAGCGCCTCAAGCAGATTCAGCACCAGACCGACCGGACCGTAGACGAGGTCCGAGACACCAGCGACCGCATCTCCCAGCAGACCGATTCGGTCGAGAACGCGGCGGAGGCACTGGCCGACATCGCGGGCTACGCCCAAGAGACCAACGCGGGCGTGCAGGAGATCTCCGACGCGACACAGGAGCAGGCCGACTCCACGAAGGAGGCACTGGAGATGGTCGAAGAGGCCGCGGACGTGAGCGAGGGCATCACCGACGAGGCCGAGACCGTGGCGGCCTCCGCCGAATCCCAGACGATGGCGCTCTCGCAGGTTTCGAACAGCGCGAGCGACCTCGCCCAGCAGGCGACCCGACTCAGCAACGCGCTGGACTCGTTCGACACCGACGACGCGATACTCGGCGACTCCACCGAGTCGGAAACCGCTTCCGTCGAGTCGGAATCCGACTCGACTCCCGACGATTCCGAGTCCGCCACAGACGACCCCGAGGCCGACCCTGACGGCTCCGAGACCGGCTCTGACGGCTCCGAGGCCGACACTGACGGTTCCGAAGTCTCCGACTTCGACGCGCATCCCGACGACCGCGAAACCGGGTCCGTGGCAGTCTCGTCTACCGCGGACGACTCCGAAACCGAACCGGCGGCCGAATCCGCCGACACCGAGTCGCCAGCGGAACTGCCCGACTCCGAACAGTCGGCCGAGACGCCCGAACCCGACGGCGGCGAACCGACCGAACTCGTCGGGGACGAGGAGGTCTAACTCGGATGAGTGGCGAGCTTTCGAGCGCACCGACGACGCCGGAGACGACCGACGACCGCCACGAGTGGGTCGAGTTCGTTCGCTTCCACCTCGGCGACGACGACTACGGACTCGAACTCGGCCGCGTCGAGCAGATACTCGACGACCCGACGGTGACGCCGGTGCCCCAGACCGGTCCCGCCGTCGCGGGCGTGACGAACCTCGGGAGCGAGATTCCCGTCGTCGTGGACGGCCGGGCGCTACTGGAACTCCCCGCCCGCGCGCCCGACGCGGAGACGGCCCTCCTGCTTCTCGACCGCGGCGAGGGTCGGCCGACCGGCCTGCTGGTGGACGACGTTGCCGGTATCGACGCCCACCACGTCGAGAACATCGACGCGCCGGAGGACAGCGACTGGGAACCGCCCGTCAGGCGACGTTGGTTCCGGGCCGTGGTGGACGACGCCGACCGACCCGGCGAACCCATCGGGGTGTTCGACCTCGACGTACTCGTCGCCAAAGCGAGGGCCCAAGCATGACGCCCGGAAACGATGCGACCGGGCGCGCCCGAGGCGACGGCGACGAGCGCGCGCGGCGAGCAGACAGCCACGGGCAGGACGAGCAGGCCGAGGAGGTCCAGAGCGCGGCGGAGTCCGCGAGTGCCCAATCGGTGGCGACGGCAGACGACAGCACCGAACCCGCGATACCTCTCGAGACGCTGGCGGTCCTGAACTGGCTGGGCGACGAGGGAGTTACCGGCGTCGAGGCCCGCCTCAACGACGTGCTGGACGACGACCTCGACGTGACGACCGAGCAGGTCAAAATCGGCTACGCCGACCAAGAGACCGTCGCCACCCAGTTCCGGGCGAGCGAACGCGCCGGAGCGCGCGTCCTGCTGAGCAAACCCCTCGTCGGAAACGTGCTGGTCGTCTTCCCGATGGACAGCGCGAACAAGGCCGCCGCGCTCATGCTCCAGCGTGCGGTCGAAGACCTCTCGTCGGTCTCGACCGAGATGGGCCGGGACGCGCTGACCGAACTCTGCAACATGATGGCCAACGGGTTCGTGGACGAGTGGGCCGGACTGTTCGACACGACCATCGACACGGGGTCGCCCGTCGCCGTGCAGGACCCCGAGCGAACGCTCGTCGCCCGCATCCTCAAGCAGTACGGCGTGGGGCTGTTCATCCGGTCGCGGCTCCGAATCCCCCAACACGACGTGAACGCCGCCATCTACATGTTCCCCGGCAAAGAGGAGTTCGTCACCAAGATATCGGAAGTCGGACTCGGAGTAATCGACTGATGGACACCTACGAGAGCGACCCGGACGAACCCGACCGCGAGCGACGACTCGTCGGCGTCTCGGAGTACGAAGTGGTGAACGACGGTTCGACCCTCGTGGCCTACGGTCTCGGCGCGTGCGTCGGACTGGCGGTCTACGACCCCGAGAACGCGGTCGGCGGACTGGCCCACGCGATGCTCCCCCGCCAGTCGGAGGGCGACGGAACCAGCGACGGCAAGTACGTGGACGCCGCGGTGGAGACGATGCTCCGCGAGGCTGTGTCGGCCGGTGCGAGTTACAGCGCGCTGGAGGGGTACGTCGTCGGCGGGAGC
This sequence comes from Halorussus salinisoli, assembly GCA_005239435.1. GTDB lineage: Archaea > Halobacteriota > Halobacteria > Halobacteriales > Haladaptataceae > Halorussus > Halorussus salinisoli. The sequence continues at coordinate 363,528 of ML241305.1, forward strand.
GACCTGCTCGACCTGCAAGAACTGCCCCGCGAGGTCAGCGACGACAACGTCGCCACGGCCCGCGAGGAGTTCGCGGAACTCGACGTGTCCGTCGAAGGAACCGACGTGGGCGGCAGTCGCGGCCGGACCGTGGAGTTCGACACCGAAACCGGGCGAATCGCGGTCGTGACGGCCTACGACCCCGAGCCGATTCTGCTCCGGAAGTGACTGTCCCAATAGAGGTTATCATATCGCCTACGCCATTGGTAACCTGTAGGACGATGTCTACACCTTGGTCGGGATTGTTCATGGGCGCCTGCAGCGAATATTTATCGGTTCCACCCCTGTACGGGAACGGACGTAGTCGTTTAGGGGTCTCTCGGATGCCCGTCTTGAGAACAGCCTAGACAAGCGTCTGAGTATCACATTCGGTGCATTCATCCTGTTGATACAATATGGATTAGTGCTCTCGGCCAGTCGCTCGGACGGGAGCCTTAGCGCGTCGGGACTGGTGAAGCGGTATTACGGCCAGGGGCGTACTTGAGCGACCGTTCTTGGATAGAATCGCCCTGCATTGAACAGAATCGAACTTTCGAGAACAGAATTAAACTATTGCATCTGGTATTGTGCGCTATTATTGTGATGCGTACGTGATATGGGGCGCTCATTCTCCAGTCCCGTAACCACCATTACTATTTTGGCGTATTTCAGCGCGTGTGAAAAACATCCAGTTGCAAAATTGTTCTTGGCAAATAACAAAGCCACTTCCTCAGGTATGCCCTGTCTATGCCATGTAGGCACACAAATCGGAATCGAAATTCGGACGACTCCCGTGGGCTTGACCGCCGGGAATTCCTCAAATCGGCACTCACAATCGGTGGAGCCGGTGCACTGACCACCGCCATGAATCTGTATGGACTGTCGGACGACGCCGCAGCCGTATCCGGAGACCATGACGAGTCCGGCCCCATTACGATTGTTGAACGAAATAACCGCCAGCACGCATGGGACGACTTCATCCTCGAGGACGACGAACACGGCCTCGCACCGCCTCGCCATCACCTGCTCCTCTGTCTCGATTATCGCAAACCGGGACAGCCGACATCGGACGACCGGCAGGCCGTTGCCGGCGCACTTGGCCACCTCGAAGCCGCCTTCGAGTGGAGCAATCGGGGCCTGCTGTTCACCATCGGTTACGCGCCGGGATACTTCGACCGGTTCGACGAACCGCTTCCACCTGGAATTGACCTCCGGCCCGCTGATGAGGTCATCGACGCCATCAAAGTGGGGGATGAAGACCCGACACCCGAACCCTACGAGATCATAATGCATCTCAGCAGTAACAACGCCGTCCATCTATTGGCCGCCGAAGAAGCGCTGTGGGGCTTTCCCGGCCAGGACCGGGACCATCTTAACGGCGTCCACATCGAACATACGTTCGAGGGCATCTTCGAAAAGCCGACGACCTTCCCAGGTCGCCGGACTGGATTTGTGGGGGCGAGCCTTCCAAAACAAGAGATACACGATACTGTTGACGAAGACCTCGGCGACGCGATCCACGGGGATGCACCGCTGTCGATGGGTTTCGAATCCGGACTCGACGACAACCTGCCGGACGAAACAGCAGTCTCCTTGGTACACGACCAGACGCTCAGCGGAGACTTCGAACAGCCCGGCGTGTTCGCCCAGGGCACCATCGAACACGTCTCGAAACTGGACCTCGACCTTGACGGATGGTACGACCAGACGAAAGAAGAGCGCATCCACCGGATGTTCAGCCCGCATCACACCGAGTCGGACGTCGGCGAGGTCGGTGAGGAGCTTGGTTCGACTAGCGGCACCGACGAAATGCCAATGCGCGACCACCGGGCCGACGACGCCATCGCCCGGCATACCCAGGAGGACGCCGAGGAACAGGGGTTGGTCGGCCACGCCCAGAAACTCGCCCGTGCCCGGTTCGACGTGGATCTCCGGCAAACGGACGCCGAACGTGACCCGACGCGCTCGCTCGATACCACGATCCTGCGCCGTGACTTCGACACGACCGACCAGCAACAGCCCGGCCTTCACTTCGTCGCCCTCATGCGCTTTAATGGGTATATGGTGTACACACGCCGGGCAATGAACGGCGTCAGGTTCGACTCGGAGACCGAGCTGCCATCTGAACCAGGCGAGCTTGAGGGAACACGGATCACTCACGAGGACGTTGAGCTCCCTATCGAAGACGACGGGTTCCTTGCGTTCATCACTGCCCAGCGCCGCGGGAACTATCTCGTACCGCCACTTGAACTGCGCGCATTGCCGCCTGCGCGGGCGCTCCGCCTCGACATCGACATGGACATCACGCGTCTTACGTCACTTAGCGAGGGACGAATTCCGGTGGTGATCCGCCGGACCGAGGCGTTCGACCCGAAGACCGAGCTGGATCTGGAGACGGTCCGGTTCGGGCCGCCTGCCGTCGTCGATCAGGGCGGGGGTGCGACGCCAGTTGATGCGGGCCCCGTGAATGAGGACATGATCGAGACCGCCGATCTCCTCCTTGAGTTCGAGGCGGCCGATGCGGGCTTCGACAACCAGAGCACGGAGAGTCGACTCTTTGGGAAAACGAATGAGGGGTATCCCGTGCAGAGCACTGCTGAGATGGTTGTCGATCTCGGGGAGTAAGCGACCAATCTGTGGACTCACTGAGTCCTCTGATGGCTGACAACACCATCGGCCTGCCGCTGCTCCTGCTTTAACATAACATTTTACCCACGTTGGGGGGTTTACTGACTCGATTTTACCTTATCACCGAACTTCTCGCGCACCTTCTGGACCTTCGGTTCGGCCTGAATCGAGCAGTACTGGTCGTTCGGATTCTTCTCGTAGTAGTCCTGGTGGTACTCCTCGGCCTCGTAGAACGTCTCCAGCGGTTCGACCTCGGTGACGATGTCGTCGCCGTCGTAGGCACCCTCGGCGTCCAACTCGCGGAGGAACTGCTGGGCGACCTCCTTCTGTCGGTCGTCGTGGTAGAAGATGGCCGACCGGTACTGGGTGCCCACGTCGGGGCCTTGCCGGTTGAGTTGGGTCGGGTCGTGGACCGTGAAGAACACCTTCAGCACGTCCTCGTAGCTCAGCACGTCGGTGTCGTACTCGACCTGTACCACCTCGGCGTGGCCGGTGTCGCCCGAGCAGACTTCCTCGTAGGTGGGGTCCTCGACGTGGCCGCCCGCGTACCCGGACGTGACCTCGTGCACGCCGTCGAGTTCCTTGAACGCCGCTTCGGTACACCAGAAGCACCCGCCGCCAAACGTTGCCTTGGCTGATTCAGTCATCACTAATTGATTAGCAATCGCGGCCTATGTATGTGACGTACGGTCAAACGCGGTCGACCGATCACACCTCGTTCTGGCTTCGCTGAAACCGTCGACCTCTGATAGAATCGAGTCGCCTGTGCGAGATACAACGCGTAGACCGAACGAGACGTATTTCTCGTCTCAAATATACTTGCGAACTTATCTCCCTCATAATGCGTACAATATCTTTTTCCCCGTCGAGTCGCTGTCTCCGTACACTAATGAACGAGCGAAGTTGTGGTCGAGTGTCGCGGTCTCACGGTACAGAGGAGGGGCTACATGAGTGAGCGTGCATCTCCGATCACCGCGGGAGGCGAGCCAGTAACGCTCGAGACCGGTCTCGAGGCGCTCCAGTCGAGTCCGGAGTTTAACGGGCCTGTCGAGTCGCTCGACGGGCACGACTGCAACAATCACTTCGCACACATCTACGAGACGAGCGAGGAGAAGTTCACCTCCGCCGTCCCGTTCGTCCGCCACGGGCTCGAAGGGGACGAGCGCGTCATGTACGTCGTCGACGAGAGCAGTGAAGCAGAGGTGAAGACGGCGCTACACGACGGGGGCGTCGACATCGACGCCGCGCTCGACACCGGACAGCTCTCGTTCCACACCGTCCAGGACACGTACCTCCGGAACGGGTCGTTCGACCCCGACGAGATGATCGACTTCTACGACGACACCGTCACAGAGGCCACTGCAGAGTACGAGGCCCTACGGATCGTCGCCGAAACGACGTGGCTCCGAGACGACGCCACGACGGTCGAGCAGTTCATGGAGTACGAGTCGAAGGTGAACGACCTCTTCGCCGGCGAAGATTGCCTCGCGCTCTGTCAGTACGACCGAAACGGATTCCCGCCGGAGATCGTCCGGAACATCGTCCAGACGCATCCCCACCTCATCTACGACGGTGTGGCCTGCCACAACTTCTACTACACGCCGCCCGAGGAGTTCTTCGGCCCCGACGAACCCACCCGCGAGAACGAGCGGATGCTCCGGACGCTCCGCGACCGAACCGTGGCGAAGACCGAACTCCAGCGGCGCGAACGGTTCCTGGAGGACCTCCACGAGACCACGTCTGCCACCGACCGCGGGTTCGACGAAAAGCTTCAGGCCGTCTTCGAACTCGGCTGTGAGTGGTTCGACCTCGACCTCGGGGGGTTGGCCAAGGTCGACCCAGACAGCGACCGATGGGAGGTCGAAGCGGTCAGCGCCGACCACGGCCACCTCGTTCCCGGGGCGCAGGTCGACCTCTCGGAGACCTACTGCCGAGTCACCGTCGCCTCTGACGGGGGCGGCGCCGTCGCCGAACCGGTCGAGATCACCGACCCCATCGACAGCGGGTTCGAGAACGCGGCCTGTTTCACCGAGTTCGGCGTGCAGGCGTATCTCGGCACCCGCATCCCCGTCGACGGCGGCCACGACCGGACGTTCTTCTTCGTCGCCGAGGAGTCGCGTGACGACCCGATCACCGATGAAGAACGCACGTTCCACCGGCTGATGGCCCAGTGGGTGGGGTACGAACTCCAGCACCGCAAGCGCGAGCAGTTCTTGCGCGGGGGCTACGAGATAACGTCCGACCCCGCGCTGTCCTTCGAGGAAAAGTTGCAGTCGCTGTTCGAGTTGGGGTGCGAGCAGTTCGGCCTCGAACTCGGTGCGATGGCCACAGTCGACCCCGACGACGACCTGTTCGAAGTCGAATACGTGAGCGACGACCACGAGCACTTCGAGCCCGACCTCGCGCTCCCGCTGTCGGAGACGTACTGTACAGCGGCCACCGACGCCGGCGGAGTGGGGAGCGTGAACGACCCCGTCGAGGCCGGGTACGACGACAGCTACGTCCACGACGAGTTCGGCATCAAAGCGTATCTCGGCACGTACATCGAAGTCGAGGGCGACCTCAACCGGACGTTCTTCTTCGTCTCCGAGAACCCGCGCGACAAAGCGTTCTCGGACGACGAGCGAACCTTCCAACGGCTGCTGGGTCAGTGGGTGAAGTACGAACTGGAGCGCCAGCAACGCGAACGCTTCCTTCGGGAGAGCTATCAGATTACGTCCAATCCCGACCTATCGTTCGAGACGAAACTCGAGCAACTGCTCGAGTTGGGACGCGAACGGTTCGATCTCGAAATGGCAGGGCTGAACCACCTCCCGTCGTGGGACGGACCGTTCCGTCTGGAGCAGGGGCTCGGCCTCGGCGTCGACGGCGACGAGGAACTCTGGACGGACCCGGGCTACGGCCGTTTCTGCCGACAGACCATCGAGCAGGAGGAGCCGGTCAGTATGCCGGACGTCACCGGTACCGACTGGGTCGAAGACACCATTCATCGAGAGTTCGGCCTGACGAGCTACCTCGGTACCAAGGTCACGAGCGGGGCCACGCCGTACGGCACGCTCTGGTTCGGGAGTACGGAGCAACGCGACCGCCCGTTCTCGGACACCGAGCGCACGTTCATCGAGTTGATGGGTCAATGGGTGAGCTACGAGATCGAGCGCCGCGAACACAACGAAGACAAGCGGGAACTGTACGAGGTCACCGCCGACACCGAACTCGGGACCGACGAGAAAATCGCGGAGTTGTTGGAGCTAGGGTGCGAGCGCCTCGACCTTCCCGTGGGGATGCTAACCCGAAACCACGGCGAGGAGTTCGAGATCGAGCAGATGCACGGCACCCACCCCGATCTCGGCGAGGGGACGCGCACTCCGCCGATGACGGACAACTACTGCCGCCAGGTCGTCGATACCGGTGACCCGATCAGCGTCGCCGACGCCGAGGCGGCCGGATGGGACGGAGACGCCCTCTACCACGAGTTCGGCCTCGAATGTTACGCCGGGGTGCAACTGACCGTCGGCGACGAGCCCTACGGCACCATCTGCTTCACGGACCTCTCACCTCGGGACGTGGAGTTCACCGAGGCCGAGCAGACGTTCCTTGACCTGATGGGCCAGTGCGTGAGTTACGAACTCGAACGCAACCACCGCGAGGACCAACTCCAGGGGAAGAACAACCGACTGGAGAGCTTCGCCAGCCTACTTGCCCACGAACTCCGGAATCCCGTCACTATCGGCCAGATATACAGCCAACAACTCCCGGCCGAGACGGACGTAGAGGCGGTCGAGTACGTCACGGAGGCGTTCGACCGAATCGAGAACATGGTCGACGTCATGTTGGTGTTGACCCGGGGCCGCGAGGCGGTCGACACGTGCACCCCGGTCGAACTCGTGGGGGCCGCCCGCGGGGCGTGGGACGAACTGGACGCTCCCGACGCGACGCTCGAGGTGACGGTCGATCACACGATACACGCCGACGAGACCTACGTCCGGCACCTGTTCCGGAACCTCCTCGAAAACGCGGTCGAGCACGGCGGACGTGACGTCACGGTCACGGTCGGAGACCTCCCTGACGGATTCTACGTGGCCGACGATGGGGTGGGCATCCCGGCCGACGAGCGCGACGCGGTCTTCGACGAAGGGTACACGACGGCCGCGGAGAACGGCGGGACCGGGCTCGGGCTGGCGTTCGTCCAGGAGCTCGCCGAAGTGTACGAGTGGGACTGTGCGGTAACCGAGAGCGCGGCCGGTGGAGCGCGGTTCGAGTTCCGGAACGTTACTTGAACGTAGTGTCACCTCGCGGTGGTACCGTTCTCTCGGTCGGGATTTTCCAGCGGCTCGGGATAACCGTAGAGCGTGAATGACGGACGCGTCCGTCGAGTCTGCGTTCGCGTCGCTCACCGGACGACGTCACACTCGTTTGCTCGCGGTTTCACCGCTCGCTCGGTTGGCGCGGCGTAAGAGCGCCGCGCCAGCGCGCGCCGACGTTTTCCGATACATCTATTTCTCTATGTTATGGAATCATATGTGTACTAAATAGGCATAAATAACCGTGTCTTAGAAATATAAATATTTCCACAATACGAGCGACACACCCCTTAAGGCGACGGAGGACCGAGAACTCACCAACCCGTGGCCGACGTGACGCTCACCTTCGAGGAGGGGACCATCCGAGTCGAAACGGACCTCGACGCCGAACCGACCCTCGACCTCCCGCACACCGAGACCGACGTCCGGTCGAAGACCCGGCGAGCGCCCGCGTTCCGGTACGCCGCCCTGCGCGAGTATCTGGACGACCGGGACGTCTCCTGCGCCGATTCGGTCCTCGATGCGCCCGAGTTGCCCGACCTCGCCTCGTCCTACGAACTCCGGGCGTACCAGCGAGACGCGCTCTCGGCGTGGGAGGAGGCGGGTCGCCGGGGCGTCCTCGAACTCCCGACCGGGAGCGGCAAGACCGTCATCGGCCTGAAGGCCATCGAGGACCTCCGGACCGCGACCATCGTGGTCGTCCCGACCATCGACCTGCTGGAGCAGTGGCGGCGCGAGTTGGAATCGGAGTTCGGCGTTCCGGTCGGCCAGTTGGGCGGCGGGGAGCAGAACGTCGAAGCTCTCACCGTCTCGACCTACGACTCGGCCTACCTCCGGGCCGACGGGTTGGGCGACCGGTTCGGTCTCGCCATCTTCGACGAGGTCCACCACCTCGGCGGCGAGGGCTACCGGGACATCGCCCGACTCCTCGCCGCGCCCGCCCGCATGGGCCTGACCGCGACGTTCGAGCGCCCGGACGGCGCGCACGAGGTGGTCGCGGACCTCGTTGGCGACCGTGTCTACGCCATCGACCCCGACGAACTCGCGGGCGACCACCTCGCGCCCTACGACATCAAGCGCCTCGAAGTCGAACTGACCGACGACGAACGCGAGCGCTACGAGGAAGCCAACGAGGTGTTCACCGACTACCTCGTCCGGTCGAACATCCGGATGCAGAGCGGGAGCGACTACCAGGAACTCGTCAAACGCTCCGGATCCGACCCCGAGGCCCGCGAGGCACTGCTGGCCAAGCAACGGGCCCGCGAGGTGATGATGAACAGCGACGCGAAGGTCGAGGCCCTCGAATCCATCCTCGCGGACCACCGCGACGACCGGGTCATCGTCTTCACCGCGCACAACGACCTCGTGTATCGCCTCTCGGAGCGATTCCTCCTCCCGGCAGTGACCCACCAGACCGGCGCGGCCGAGCGGCGCGAGATTCTGAGCAAGTTCCGCGACGGCGACTACTCCCGCATCGTGACCTCGAACGTGCTGGACGAGGGCGTGGACGTGCCCGACGCCAACGTCGCGGTCGTCCTCTCGGGGAGCGGGAGCGAACGCGAGTTCACGCAGCGACTCGGCCGCATCCTCCGCCCGAAATCCGACGGGCGGCCCGCCCTGCTCTACGAGGTCGTCAGCGCCGAGACCGCCGAAGAGCGCGTGGCCGAGCGCAGGCGGTAGCGAGACCGTCGCTCCGTCAGGTCCGGAAGTCCACGTCGATGTTGCCCTTCCGCGCGAACTGGTCGTAGCCGATATCGAACGCCAGCGTGACGGTCTTCGACTCTCCCGCGGGCACGGTCACGTCCCGCGACTTGCGGGCCGACACCGTGTCGTCGTCATCGTCGTCGGTCCCGGTCTCGCTGGTCCGCTCGCTGGCGGTCACGGACACGTAGACGTTGCCTGTCCCCTCCGCGTCGCCCGAGTTTTTCACCGTCACCGAGACGACGAGGTTGCCCGACTCGCCCTCTCGAAAGTCGAAACTCTCCTTGGAGAGCGCTCCCGACTGTTCCGACCCCGAGTCCCCGCTTCCCCCGGAACAACCAGCCAGCGTCCCGAGGCTCGCGGTCGCCCCGACAGCCAGACAGTTCCGGAGTGCGTCGCGTCTGTGCATAGCCGAGTGTCCCAGTCCAGCGGAATGAGTCTTCTGTCTTCCGACGATTTTTGTACGCGCCACCCCGACGTACCGGTATGCTCACCAAGGCCCTGTTGCGCGTCTCCAGAGCGGGCGGGGGCTACCGTCCCCGGTTCGCGGGCCGCGAACACCGGCCGCTGGCCGCGCGGGTCCTCGGCACGTATCAGGGTCACGTCGGCGAACCGCGCGAGAAACTCGACGCGGCGCTCGAGGACCTCGAAACCGAGGCCGACGACTTCAAACTCGTCCGGGGGTTCGCCAAACTGCTGGACCGAGAGGCCGTCTTCGAGACCCGGGCCGCGGTCTCCCCCGAGCGCGCACGCCGGGTCGCCTTCGAGGCGGCCGAATCGGTCGGTGTCGTCTCGGAGGCCGAGCGAACCGAGGCCCTCCGGCAGGCGGGCCAGCACTTCGGCACGACGCCCGATTCGGTCGCCACCTCGCTCTACGCCGACCTGGACGAGCGACAGGTCCTCGCCGAGTTCGACTCGCGGTGGGACCCCGACCAACTGGTCGCCCAGTACAACCTCTCGCTCGGCCAGACCGCCCTCTTCGACGCGACCGAGTTGCGGGTCCGCACGTCCGACCCCAAAGCACTCGTCTCGGCGGTCAAGCGCCTGCGCCTGATGTACGAGATTCGAAAGACCGAGGGGGAAAATCGGGTGTCGGACCGCGAAGTCGTCGTCACCGGCCCGGACGCCCTCTTTCGCTCGACCCGGCGATACGGCACCCGGTTCGCCCGCCTGCTCCGGACCGTCGCCAAGGCCGACGAGTGGACGGTCTCGGCGGCCATCGACGACTACGGCACCGAGCGCACGCTCTCGCTGTCCGACGACGACCCGGTTCGCGTGCCGGGCACCGAACCGGTCGCGGACGTGATGTTCGACAGCAGCGTGGAGGCCGACTTCGCCGCCCGGTTCGAGTCGCTCGACCTGGACTGGGAGTTGACCCGCGAACCCGAACCACTCGAAACCGGCGCGCGGGTGATGATTCCGGACTTCGCGTTCGACTATCTCCCCGCGAGCGTAGCGAGTGGGGGCTCGTCGGACTCGTCCGACGGTGTCCACGCCGACTTCCGGGTCTTCTTCGAGATCATGGGCTTCTGGACGCCCGAGTACGTCGAGAAGAAGCTCTCGCAACTCGAAACCGTCGAGGACGTGGAACTGCTGGTCGCGGTGGACGAGAGTCTGGGCGTCGGCGAAGAGATTGCGGCCAGGGACCACCGCGCGATTCCCTACTCCGGAACCATTCGGCTCAAGGACGTGCGAGACGCCCTGCGGCGCTACGAGGACGAGTTGGTCGCCGAGAGCGTCGCGGACCTCCCCGACGAACTCGTCCCCGAGACCGACGTGATATCGCTCGAAGCCCTCGCCCGAGAACAGGGCGTAAGCGAGGACGCGATAGCGGACAAGTCGTTCCCGGACCACGAGCGCGTGGGTCGGACGCTCGTGCGGCCCGCCGTCCTCTCTGACCTCGCCGAAGAAATCGAGTCGGGGATGGCGTTCTCCGAGGCCGAGGCGGTGCTGGACGAGGTGGGAGTCGAAGACGCGAGCGCGGTCCTCTCCGAACTCGGCTTCGCGGTCGAGTGGGAGGGACTGAGCGGCGGGACGGTGGTCGAGAAGTCCTAACAGTAGTACTGGACCGCGTAGACCGGGCTTCGCAGGCCGGGTACAAAATGCAGGGTATTTCGTAGTTCAGAGGTCCCGCTGGCGACCCTTCGGAACCACGCTCTGTAACTCGCCGTGGACGAACAGGCCGACGCCGAGGGGTTCGGACTCCCCGGCGAGGTCGTGGGCCACGACCAGATACCCCCAGTCTCCCTCCCAGTCCAGTTCCTGGTCCTCGCCGCGGACGAACCGCCGGGCCTGCTCGCGGGTGAGTTCGAGGACGTTCTTCGTGGCCTCCCGACCGAACCGCTGGACCGCGTTCGTGGTCGGCTTCCAGTGCTCTTGGCGGGTGCGCAGGAACTTCATGCCGAGCGCCTCGATGCGGAGCGGCGAGGAGAGTTCGCCGTGGAGAATCCAGACCTTGCCCTTGCCTTTCTCCCAGAACGAGTAGCCCTCGAAGGTCTCGGGCGGGACGTCGAATCGGTCGTCCCACCACTCGACGACCTCTTCGCGGGTCGCGCGACCCTCGACCTCGCGGTCCTCGGCCGTCTCTGGAAGCCTATCGAACTGCTGGCCGTCGTTGGTCGGTCGCTCCTCGCCCGTTTGCTCCTCGCCCGCATCCGTCATCCTTCCACCTCCAGTTTCGCGCAGAAGAACCCGCCGGTGTCGTTGTGGTGCGGGTAGAATCGCCGGGCCTTCCGGACACTCTCGTCGTAGGTCTCGCCGTCCCACTCGGTGACGCCGGGCCGGGAGTCCAGCGGCAGGTCGAACTCCACGAGTCGGCAGTCCTCCTCTTCGAGGGCGTAGTCCAGCACGGCCTCGTTCTCCTCGGGCGCGAAGGTGCAAGTCGAGTAGACCACGGTACCGCCTTCCCTCGTGGCCTGCACCGCGCGCCGGAGGATGCCCTTCTGAACGCCCGCCACGCTCCGAACGTGGTCCATCGTCCACTCGTCCAGCGTGGTCGGGTTCTTCCGAATCGTCCCCTCGCACGAGCAGGGCACGTCTACGAGGGCCCTGTCGAAGGCGTCGAAGTCGAAGGGTTTGAGCGAGAAGTTCCGCGAGTCCGTGTTCGTCACGGCGGTGTTCGTCACGCCCAGTCGCTCGGTGTTGAACCGCAGCGCCGAGAGTCGGCCGAGGTTGTTGTCGTTGGCGACGACCAGCCCCTCGTCGTCCATCAGCGCCGCGAGTTGGGTGGTCTTGCTCCCCGGCGCGGCGCAGGCGTCCCAGACGCGCTCGCCGGACTCGGGCGCGAGGACCGCCGCGGGAATCGCCGAAACCTCTTCCTGCCCGTGAATCCAGCCGTGGTACGAGGCCCACGTACTGCCGGGGTTGTCGGTGTCCAACTCCAGCACCGTGTCGGACCACTCGCGGCCGGTCCACCCGACGCCCTCCTCGTCCAGCGCCGCCTTCGCTCGCTCCGGGGTCGCCTCGATGGTGTTCACTCGGACGACCGAAGGGAGCGGGCGCTGGCAGGCGTCGAGGAAGGCGTCGAACTCCTCGACCAGCGGTTCGTAGCGCTCCAGTGTCTCCATTGGCGGTGAGTTCGGGCGAGTCGCGTTTGTGGGTTTCGGAAGGCGGGCGACCGAGTGCCGAGGTCGAGGTTCCGGAACGTAGCTTTTTGGCTCGGTGCGTCGTCCGGTTCGGTCCTGTGCCAATCAATCCCAACTTCATCGAACGACTCCTGCTGTTCGGCCTCGACCGCGCTCCGACTCCGATGCTCGACCTGTTCGGCGCGGCGGGGTTCGAGGCCGTCACGCTCGCGTCGAAGTTAGACCTCTTCGAGACGCTCGGCGACGAGGAACTGACTCTGCACGAACTCGCCGACGAACTCGACGCCCACGAGCGGGGACTGGCTCCGTTCCTCGGCTACCTCGACGCACAGGGGTACGTCGCCGAAGACGGCGGTCGCTACCGCACCACCGCGATGACACGGACGTGGCTGACTCCCGACTCGAAGACGAACATCGCTCCGTGGCTGGTGTTCTGGGACGAGCTCGTCTTTCCCTTCTGGAACGACCACCTCGAAACGGTCGTCCGCGAAGGCGAGCCACCCCAAACCATCTACGAGTGGTTCGACGAGGAGCCGTCGCGATGGAATCTCGCCCAGCAGGGGTTCCGGGCCGCCGCGAGCGTCCTGGTTTCGGAGGTGGCGAAGAAGGTAGACGTGCCCGACGGTGCGACCCGACTGCTCGACGTCGGCGGCGGTCACGGTCTCTACGCCGTCGAACTCTGCCGCCGCCATCTCGATCTGTCCGCGACCGTGTTCGATTATCCCGAGGCGCTCGACGTGGCGCGCGCAGAGATCGCGGACGCGGGTCTCGGCGACCGGGTGGGAGTTCGGGGCGGCGACTACTGGACCGACGACCTCGGGGAGGGATACGACCTCGCGCTCCTGTTCAACGTCGTCCACTCCAACGACCCCGAGGAGAACGTCCGCCTCTTCCGTCGGGTGGCCGACGTACTCGCACCCGGCGGGCGCATCGCGGTCCTCGACCAACTGGAGGGGACGGCGTTCTCGCCGGTCGGGTCGGTAGGCCTCCGGTTCGTGGACCTGACGTATTTGGTCACCCTCGATGCGAGGGTCTACCCCTACGAGTCGGTCGCCGAGTGGCTCCGGGCGGCCGGATTCTCGGGCGTGAACCGCACCTCGATTCGGCGGGCCGGACCGGGGAGCTCGCTGGTGCAGGCGACCAAGCCCGCCACGCGGAAGTGATTCCGGCCGTCGCAATTACCTGTGGCGGTCCCGTCGAACGTGGTATGGCAAACGAACCAAACGACATCAACTGGGAAAGCGCCGCACGAATGGAACTCGAACCCGACGCCATCCACGAGTCCTCCGACGGCTACTACTTCGACTGCCCGGAGTGCGGGTCTCCGGCGACCATCGACAACATCATCGAGGAAGGCCGGTGTAACGGCTATCTGAACGAGCAGGTCGAGGGCATCGACTTCGACCTGGAGAACGTCTCCTGCTCGGCGGTCCTCCGACTCGAAATGGCGTACACCGCCGAACCCGAGTCCGAGACGTAGGGCCACTACGGCCCGGACCTTTATGCGGACGCTGGCGCAAGTCTCCGACATGGAAAGCGTCACGATTCACGACGAGGACGTAGCACTGGACCGACCGACGCTGGTCGAGGGACTCCCCGGAATCGGACTGGTCGGCAAGATAGCGGTCGATCACATGGTCGAAACGCTCGACATGACGTACTACGCCAGCATCGACTGCGAGGGCCTGCCCCGAATTTCGGTCTACGAGGACGGAAGTCGGGACCTCCGGCCGCCGGTTCGACTCTACGCCGACGAGAGTCGGGACCTCGTGGCGCTCCAGAGCGACGTTCCGGTGTCGGCGTCCGCGGCGTCGGACTTCGCCGCGTGCATCACGGAGTGGATCACCGACCACGACGGGACGGCCATCTACATGAGCGGCCTTCCCAAGCAGAAGGAAGCCGACCGGATTCCGTCGCTCTACGGCGTCGCAACCGGCGACGCGGGCGGCCGACTCGACGAGCAGGACATCGACCGGCCTGCCGAGCGCGGCGCGGTCAGCGGCCCCACGGGCGCGCTCCTGTACGAGGCGGGCGCGCGGGACGTCGACGCGTTCGGCCTCATCGTGGAGAGCGACCCGCAGTTCCCCGACCCGGAGGCCGCGCGCATCCTCGTCGAACGCGGTATCAAACCCCTCACCGACATCGACGTGGCGACCGACGACCTCGTAGAGCGCGCCGAGGAGATCAGCGAGCAGAAAGAGCAACTCGCCCAACGCATGCAGGAGGCCGACCCCGACGAGAGTTCCCAAGCCCAGTCGATTCGGATGTTCCAATGAAACTTTTGCTGCGGTCGAGCGCGCCGTAGGCGCGCTCTCCCTGGCAAAACTTTCATGAAAACCCGGCGTCACCCCCTCCGTCGGAGGCGAAGCGGAGAAGCCGCTTCGCTCCTCCGTCGAGGGATTCCTCGGTCCGCTCGCTCACTCGCTACGCTCGTTCGCTCGCGGTAGAACCGCTGGTACTCGACCGCAACAGCACCGCGACCGCAACAACACCGCAACAGCACCGCGACCGCAACAACACCGCAACAGCACCGCGACCGCAACAACACCGCAACAGCACCGCGACCGCAACAACACCGCAACAGCACCGCAACCGCTACTGCGACCGCTACGCAACAGCACCGCAACCGCTACTGCGACCGCACCGTACCGCAACTACACCCGCTACCGCAACCGTGACCGTAAGCTCGGACACTTCTATCTGCGTGCTGAAGAAACAAAAATGATTCCTTAGTGTTTATTCTTGGCTGTCTAATGTGGCTTGATATGCCTCGAACGTCGGACGGCGCGACCGACGTGATTCATCAGACCTTTCTCGGCGAACCTCGTTGGTAGCAGTATGACAGACCTCGAAGACGCAGTTTCGGAGTTCTTGAGCGAGGCGGACACGGTTTACAAAGAGTACGACCGAGGATACATGGACGCCGACGCCGCGATGAGTCGGTTGGAGAATCACATCGAGGAACTGCGCGAGCAGACGGAGTAGCGAAAACCGGCGGTCGAGCGGGTCCCGGCTACCGGACTTTTCGCCGGACGTACGCCGAGAAGCCTTCGCTGAAGATGACGACGCCGAGGATGGCGAGCAGGATGGTCAGCACCTTGTCCCACGCGAAGGTGTTGATGCTCGTCGTGAGCGCCACTCCGATACCGCCCGCGCCGACGAACCCGATAATCGTCGAAGCGCGCACGTTGATGTCCCAGCGGTAGGTGGACACGCTCACGAACGCGGGCTTGATCTGTGGAACGATAGCGTAGATGAGTACCTGCGCCGGGTTCGCACCGGTGGCACGAACTGCCTCGACTTGCCCGCGGTCGATCTCCTCGATGCCCTCCGCGATGAGTTTGGCCGTGAACCCGATGGACCTGACTGCGACCGCCATCACGCCGGCGAGCGCGCCGGAACCGAAGAGGACGACGAAGATGAGCGCCCAGATGATGACGTTCACCGACCGCGTGAACGACACGATGAACTTGCCGAGACCGTAGGTGAGTTTGTTCGGCGTCGTGTTCTCGGCGGCGATGAACGCCACGGGAATCGAGAGGGCGACCGCGAACGCGGTCCCGAGAATCGAGATGTGGATCGTCTCCACGAGCGGACCGAGAATCTCCCCGGTGTACGCGAGGTCCGGCGGATACATCCGGGCGATCAGGTCGTACGTCTCTCGGGGCGCAGTCATGGCGTACTCGTAGTTGAACCGGAGCGACCGCCACGAGAAGACGAAGATGCCGACGACCAGCGGGATGGAGAGCAGGCGAAGCAACCGCTTCGTGGGCGAGAACCGGTGCCACTCGCGGTCCTCGGTATCGACCGCCATCACTGGACCCTCCTCCGGACGATCGCGCTCACGGCCTCACCGACGAGGACGATGGCAACGATGGCCAAGATGATGGTGAGGCTGTAGTCGTAGTCGTACTTCTGGAACGAGTTGAGCAGCGTCACGCCGATTCCGCCGGCACCGACGATACCGACGACCGTGCTGTGGCGGATGTTGATGTCCCACCGGTAGATGCTGAGGCCGACGATTCGCGGCAGTACCTGCGGCAGTACCCCGTAGGCCAGCACCTGAAACCGACTGCCACCGACGGCGCGGATGGCTTCGATTTGCCCCTCGTCTATGTCCTCCAGGTCCTCGGCGAGCAGTTTGCCGAAGAAGCCGATGGTCTTGAACGACAGCGCGATGACGCCGGCGAGCGGCCCGAATCCGACGGCCTTGACCGCGATGATGGCGACGATGAGTTCGTGGAACGCCCGCGTCACCGAGATAATGCCCCGGTTGACGTAGTAGAGCGACCGGGGCGCGAGATTCTCGGCGGCCATGAACCCGACCGGGATGCTGACGATGATACCGAGGACGGTCGCGACGATGGACATGTTGATGCTCTCGAACAGCCCCTCTATCAGGAGTTCCCGCTTTCGCGGGGTGAGTTCGGGCGGGAACATGTTCTGGACCAGTTCGACCGCCGCGTCGATGCCCACGACGAACCGCTCCAGTGAGATGCGGATGTCCCACATGCTCCAGACCACGAACAGGACGACGAGCGCGTACAGTCCCCACTTGACGTACTTGTTGTAGAAGACGGTCGGCCGTTCCCACGTGCCGTATCCGGACTGGCGTTCTTCCTCTAGTGCCATAGTGTCACTCCTTACGTTCCGTGGCGACGGAACTGGTCTCGGCGTCGCCGACTCCTGCCCCCGCGGTCACGGACTCGTCCTGCATCGCGCCCCGGTATATCACGTCCCGCGCCCCTTCGTCGAGTTCCTCGGGCGGTCCCTGGAAGACGATTTCGCCGTCCGACAGCCCCACGAGTCGGTCGGCGTACTCGATGGCGAGTTCGATCTCGTGGATGTTGATGAGCACCGGGATGTCGTCGTCGGTGGCGATGTCCGTCAGGAGGTCCATCACCGACCGGGAGGTCTCGGGGTCGAGACTGCTGGTCGGTTCGTCCACGAGCAGTATCTTGGGTCGCTGGATGACCGCCCGCGCGATGCCGACCCGCTGGCGTTGGCCCCCGGACAACTCGTCGGCGCGATTGTTCTCCAGTCCGCCGAGCCCCACTCGGTCCAGCACCTCGTAGGCCCGCTGTACGTCGTCGCCCGTGAACTTGCGCCGGAGCGCCTGCCAGTTGCTCGCGTAGCCCAACCGCCCCGACAAGACGTTCTCCATGACGGTGAGTCGCTCGACCAGGTTGAACTCCTGGAATATCATCCCCATGTCCCGCCGGGCGCGTCGCAACTCGTTCTTGCCGAGCGACGTGATTTCGGTGTCGTCCAGCCAGATCTCGCCGCTGGTCGGCTCGGTCAGTCGGTTGATGCAGCGAATCAGCGTACTCTTTCCGGCACCGCTCGGGCCGACGATGGCCACGATTTCGTTGCCCGAAACCTCCATCGAGACGCCCTTCAGTGCCTCGTCACCAGTCGGATACGTTTTGTGCAGTTCGTTTACTCGAAGCATTCGACCCCTCCCCGGAAGGCGTACCGTACCTGCTACCCAGAATATAACGATTTTATGCCGTATATAATTTCCACACGTTGCTCCGCGCCCCGACTTCGTTTCGAATCAGTCGGTCGTCCCGGTCGGAATCGGTCGGGGCGTCCTGACGCGTCCGAAAGCCGGAGCGCGTCGGGCCGGTTCACTCGCCGATTTCACCCTCCTCGTACTCGACGTTGTTCTCCTCCTGAATCGTCAGAATGACGTCCCAGACGGTCGCGTAATCGATCTCTATCCACCGGCCCCGGCCCTCGAACTGCTCGGCTATCGAGGTGTCGGAGTAGTCGTAGTCGAGGAACGCCCGCTTGATACCCTCTTGGAGTTCGGGTCTGAGGTTGTACCGGAGACAGAACCCGGTCGTCGGGAACGGGCGACTGGCGAACACGCACTTGATCTGTGACGGGTCGAGTTGTCCGGCGTCGGCCACCCTCGCGTAGCACGTGCTACACACCGGGGCCCCAGCGTAGTCGCCGTTGGCCACGCCGAGCGCGCTCTGCTGGTGGCCGCCCGAGAACGAGACCTCGTAGTCCTCGCCCGGAGTGATGCCGAACCGGTCCTTGAAGATCGCCCGCGGTGCGAGGTTTCCGGAGTTCGACGTGGGTTCGGTGTGAGCGATGTTCTTGCCGGCGAAGTCCTCGACGCTGTTTATCTCGTCGTTGTCCGCCTGCGTGATCGCCCAGAGCCGATAGCCGAAGTCCCCTTCCTCGGACACCTGTATCGAGAACGGGATCGCGCCCGCGAGGTTGACTGCGAACGGAACCGTCCCGGTCGAGAAGCCCCCGATGTGGAGTCGCTCGGACCGCATCGCCTCGACCTGCGCCGCGTAGGAGTTCAGCGGGAAGAACCGCACGTCCTTTCCGGTCTCCTCGGCAATGTTGTCGAGCAACGGTTGCATCGTGTCCCGGTACACCGACGGGTCCTCGGTCGGAGCCAGCGAGAACGCGAGCGTGTTCGGGTCGATGAACTCGCTCTCGTCGCTCGGGACCTCCCGTACCGAATTGCCGTATCGCGGTTCCTCGCGTTCCTCCATCTGCTGGAGGTCCGAGAGGTTCCCGGTCTCGAACCCCGCTTCGAGCAACACGTCGGTGGTCACCGGGAAGTCGAACTGCTGACCCGTCGTGGTCGTCTCTCCGCCTTCTGCCGTGGTCGTCTGTTCACCCTCCGTCGTGGTCGTCTCCTGTCCAGTTCCCGCTCCCGAGAGTCCGACAATCGCCGTCGCGGCTGTCGCCGTCGTGCCGAGGAGGAATTTCCTCCGTGATGATTTCTCTGTCATCCGCAACCCCCGCCCACAATAATTATAATTATTGATATTATGGTTTCGGAGGAGGCAACTTTTCCTCTTTTCTGGCAAGTACCCGTCGATACTCCCTACGTCACTAGATTCCTCCTTCGAGTCGTTCGAGTTGTACCTCCGGCAACGCGGGAATCAAGTACTCGGAAACACGGGGAGTATCCGCGGATCGGGCCGTACCTAAGACATCCGTATTTTTAACACCGTTCGGGTCGACTGTTCGTACTATCGTTCGGGCATGCGGGTCGTGCAGGGCGTGGGATTCCCCTGCACAACCGCATCGACCGACACATCGCCATGACAGTTCGTGGAGCCATCCTCGACTTGGACGGAACCGTGTACCGCGGGGACGCTCTCCTCCCGGGAGCCGACGACGGGATTGCGACCCTCCGCGAGCGGGGCGTCTCGGTGCTGTTCGTGTCGAACAAGGCCATCGAACGCCGAGAGCGGTACGCAGAAACGCTCGGCCGACTCGGCGTACCCTGTGAACCTGCGGACGTCGTCACGTCCGCGACGGTGACGGCCGACTTTCTCGCGCGTAACCACCCCGAGCGCGTCTGTTACGTCGTCGGCGAAGAACCCCTCCGCGACCAACTGCGCGACGTTGGCCTCGCGGTGACCGACAACCCCGACGAGACGACCGCTATCGTCGCGTCGATGGACCGCGAGTTCGACTACGCCGCCCTCTCGGACGCGCTCGACGCCATGGACGACGAGACGGTGTTCGTCGCCACGAATCCTGACCGGACCTGCCCCGTCGCCGACGGGGAGATCCCCGACGCCGCGGGCATGGTCGGTGCAATCGAGGGCGTGACGGGCCGGGAACTCGACCGCGTGATGGGCAAACCCTCCGAGACGATGTTGAACACTGCGATGGATAAACTGGACCTCGACCCGGCGGAGTGCCTGCTGGTCGGCGACCGACTCGAAACCGACGTCGAGATGGGGAACCGCGCCGGAATGACCACGGTTCTCGTCCTCACTGGCGTCACTGACCGCACCGACCTCGACGGAGCGTCCACCCGACCCGATTACGTCATCGACTCGCTCGGTGCTATCGGGGAGATTCTGCCGCAAATCTGAGGAGAAATCGAGCGACGCGGCGTCTCAGTACTTGGGCTCCGCCCCGGTCGTCGCGTAGATGTCGTCCATGATGGAGTCGCGCTTCTGCTGCCACGCCTCCAGGCCCTGCGGCCGACTCGGGTACTTGCCGTAGTGGTCGATGAGGTCGTCGGCGAGGTTCTTGGTCTCGTAGAGGTCGTAGATGAGGTCCCAGTGGCCGAACGACTTGATGGCGGTCTGAATCTTGAGCCACCAGCCGACGTTCGCGCTTCCGGAGTAGAGCGCCTCGGCCAATTTGTTGGCGGGGAGTGCGCCCAGCAAGCCCATCAGGTCGTCCACGTCTACGGCGGTCGAGAAGATGTTGTACACGTCGAGGCCGGCGTAGCGCGCTCCGAAGTGGTCCATCACCTGCTGGTTGTACTCCCAGAGGTTCGCCTCGCCCACGTCGCCGTCTTCGATGGCGTCGATGGCGGCTTCGGCCGCGTACTTGCCCGCGTACGCCGCGCCAGCGATGCCGCCGCCCGTGGTCGGGTTGACGTGTCCGGCCGCGTCGCCGACCGCCATGAACCCCGGCGCAATCGCCGAGTCGTAGGGTCGCCGCGTGGGGAGGGCCGCGCCCAACTTGTCCTCGACCGTCGCGTTCTCGAACTCCGGTCGGGTTCGGAGGTCCCGTTTGAGGTCCTCCACGAGTTGCATCGGTTCTTCGTTCATCTGGAAGCCGAGTCCGGCGTTGATTTCGGTCTCCGTCCGCGGGAAGTACCAGAGGTAGCCCGCCGCGCGCTTGGTCGGCTTGAACACGAGCGCGTCGTCCCACGGCACCGGTTCGTCTACCTCCACGATCTCCCGGTAGGCCGAGCAGAACTGCGAGTAGGTGACGTTGGTGTCGAAGGTGGGGGCTTCGAGGTCGGCCTTGTCCTGGAGAATCGACAGCGACCCCGCGGCGTCAACCACCACGTCGGCGTCGTACCGCTGGATGTCGCCCTTGCGCTTGCCCCGGACGCCGGTCACGCGGCCGTCCTCGCGCTGGGTCACGTCCTTGACCACCGTGTCGTAGTGGAACTCCGTGCCCGCGCGCTCCGCACCCTCGATGATGCGTCGGCCGTACTCCCACCGGTCGATGACCGCCAACTCGCCCGGCACGGGGATTTCCAGCACCGTGTTCTCCTGCGGTATCTCGAACCGGCCGTGGTCGACGCCGGTGTTGGTGAACGACGGCTCCAGTTGGGACTTGGGGATGGCCTCGGGGAAGGCGTCCGCGCCCTTCAGGGCGTCGCCGCAGGCGATGTGGCCCGCTTCCTCCTCGGTCTTGCGCTCCACTACGACGACATCGTATCCTTCACGTGCAGCGGTCGCGGCGGCGTAACAGCCAGCCGTACCCGCCCCGACGACGACGATGTCGCACTCGTGCGTAGCCATGCATTCGGCTACGAGACGGAGGGGGCAAAACTCTTTATACGCTAATCGGCATCCTGTTTCTCCAGAGACGACGCGGAACCGCGAATAAAGAGTTTAGTGAGGTAGTTTCGTAGCACGAGGCATGACCGAGTACACCGTCGAGTTCGTCGGCACGGGCGAGAGCATCGAAGTCTCGGACAAAGAGACCATCCTGAGCAAGTGTATCGAGGAGGGCATCGCCCAGGAGTACTCCTGTCGCGTCGGGATGTGTCTGGCCTGCTCGGCCGAAATCGTAGAGGGTGACGTGACCCAACCCGCGGCCCGCGGCCTCACCGACGAGGAGGCCGAAAGCTACGCGCTGACCTGTATGGCCCGTCCCCAGAGCGACCTCGAGTTGGACCGCGGGAAGTACCCGCCGAGCATCGAGGACGACGCCACGGCGATGGAGGGCGAGGGCGAAGCCCCGGCCGCCGACGACTGACAACTCAGTCCCGATTCTTCTCGAACCACTCCGCGCCGTAGTCCACGATTGCCCGCTGAGAGACGAGTTTCGCGTCGGCCATGCCGACCGTGCCCCGAGTGACCGCCTCGGGACGGTCGTCCTCGAAGTCTCGGCCGACCTCGGGGAAGTCGTCGGCGTCGTATTCGAGTTGCTCGAAGGTAATCATCTCGCGCTCGCCGTCCTCGAGGACCGGCGTGGTCTGCGTCGAGACGCCCTGATCGCGGTCGGCGCGATGCTCCGCGAGGTGGAACGAGGTGTTGGTGTCGTGGTCGGTACCGAGCATGAGAATCGTGCCGTCGCGGTCGTAGACCTCCGCGAGCGGCGACTCCTCGCCCAACCCGTGGTCGTAGCTGTGGTCGGTGACGACCGACTCGGCGTCCGCGCCCCACGCCGCGAAGGAGTAGGACGGGTGGCGACTTCGCCGGACGTCGGGATACGTCCGGAAGCACTCCGGAATCGCGCCCACGTTCCAGGTCGGCGTGACCTCCGGCCGGTAAGCCGGACGCTCGGTCCGAATCACGTCCTCCCAGTCGTCCGGGACCGGCGGGTTCCGCCAGCGGGATGGGTCGCTGTACTGGGTCGAGTGGGTCGGCATCACTATCGTCCCCTCGGACGTGACGACCTCCATCAGCGCGTCCACTACCGCGGGTTGACCGGCCGTGACCCACCCGAGCGACGAGAGCGACGAGTGGACCAGCAGGGTGTCGCCGGGTTCGACGCCGAGGTCACAGAGGTCGCTGGCGATTCGTTCGGGCGTTATCGGTTCGTCACTGCGCTCTATGCGTTCTTTCATTACGGTGGTCGCTCCATCGAGAATCGATTTTCCGTCGTCGCGTATAAACTTCCCGACAGTCGTCCGACAGCATCCAGCTTATCCACGTCCAACTTCCCGCCGGTCGTCACCTCGTCGTCTAGGTGGACCCACTCGACCTCGCCGAGAACCATCGTGGACCCGCCCACGTCGAGCATCTCGTAGAGCGAACACTCGAAGGCGACTGGCGACTCGGCCACTCGCGGCGGAGCGACCGCGCGGGTGTCCGTGCGCGATATCCCGGCGCGGTCGAACTCGCTCTCTCCCGTGGGGAGGGTCGCGCTGGTCTCGTTCATGGCCTCCGCGACCGACTCGGTGACGGCGTTGACGACGAACTCCTCGTTCTCCCGGATATTTCGGGGCGTGTCCTTCAGTCCGTCGGGCGACTCGTCGTCGTCCACGGGCGCGAACATCACGACCGGCGGGTCGATGGCGACGACGTTGAAGAAACTGTACGGCGCGAGGTTGTCCACTCCCTCGGGACTGGTCGTACTGACCCACGCGATGGGTCGGGGGACGACCGCGCCCGCGAGCGTCCGGTACATCGACGGTATCTCGTCGGGGTCGATTTCCATGTCGACGGAACGGGACGAGCTGGGGAAGGATTTGTGGTCCCGGCCAGCGAGGTGCCGAAAGCGACCGACGGCGGGCCACCAGGTCAAAGGCTATCGCGGGCCACGGTCGAACCATGGGAGACGAAGAAACCGCGGCGAGCGAGAGTGACCGGCGCGAGGAGATGGAAGCAGAGCGCGACGAGGAGGTCGGGGAGGAGTTAGAGCGCGTGGACGAGGAGATGGACCCCGAGGAGACCGAGCAGTCCGACGCCGCCACCCTGCCGGACGACGAGGAGGGCGACCACGACCGCAAGGACGGCCGACACGTCGAGACCTCGGGCGACGAGGACGGCTGACCAACCACTCTCGGCGGACACCGAACGCCTTTTTCTTCGTCGGCTTCGGAGTTTCGAGAACTACCGTATGAATCGGGACAGGCGACTGACAGGCCGGGAAACGGCGGTTTCGATGCGCACCTGCATCGGAGTAACGCTCGGACTCGTACTCGTCTACGTCGGTGTCTGGAAGTTGGCGAACCCCCGATACCACCTCTTCATCGTACTCGGGACGTACGCGGTACTGACAGGTGCCGGGGTGCTGCAGTTGGTTCGCGCGACGCAGATGGACGGGTGGACGCGGAGACTCGGCGCTGCCGGCGTCGTCTTCGGATTCGCCGTGACCATCTTTCTCGGCCTTCGTCCGAGAACAGCGTGTCTGGACGTCGGTCCGTGTCAGAGCGGACTCACTCTGTATCCACTCCAGTTTGCAGTGGGGATACTCGTCGTGGCGTCGTCGCTGTTTCTCGACGTTGGAGGTCGTCGGAGGCCGAGCGCCAGCGAGTAGCGTCCCGTCAGTCACCCTCGGCCCCGACCGCGCAGTTGTTCGGCCCGAGTTCCATCTCGAAGGCGGCATCGTCGCCTATCTCCTCCCGGCCCAGATTCGCCGGGACGATGTCCTCGTAGTTGGCGGGGCGGGCCGGAAGCGAGTCGAGGACCCGTTCCACGAACGCCTCCTTCTCGTCGGGAACGCGCAGACGCTCCCGGACAGCACCGATTCTGGCGGCGTAGGTGTCGTTCTCGTCGGGGTTCGGTTCGGCGTCGGGCGTCCGGTGGCCGGGCGCGACGAGGGTGTCGTCGGGGAGCGCGAACAGGCGGTCGGTCAGCGTGTCGTAGAGCGTGCCCGCGAGGTCGGCCGCGCCGTCGTCGCCCTGCTCCAGGTCGGGCCTGCCGAAACTGTCCACGAAGAGCGCGTCGCCGGAGAACAGCACGTCTCCGAGGCGGAGCGCGGTCAGTTCGGTGGTGTGGCCCGGCGCGCGGAGCGCGGTTAGGGTCGCATCGCCGACGCGGAGTTGGTCGCCGTCTTGGAGCAAGGTGGCGTCGAACGCGAGGCCGCGCTCGGTCGCGCCCGCGGGCAGAACTGCCTGCCCGGCCGTCTCGCGGGCGAGTCGCTGGACGCCCGAGAGGTGGTCGGCGTGGACGTGGGTGTCGATGGCGTAGCGGAGGTCTGCACCCAGTTCGTCGGCAGCGGCGGCGTAGCGGTCGGCGAACGCCCGCAGGGGGTCTACGACCGCGGCCTCGTCGCCGGAGGCCACCAGATACGAGAGACATCCAGTGGCCGGGCGGTCGTACTGGAGGACGGTCGCGTCGTCCGGAGTCCCCGGTAGCTCGCGCGAGACGTACACTCGCGCCCAACCCTGCATGCCTCCGGCGAGATTCCGGGCCTCGATTCCTTCGCCGCGCAGGACGTCGGCGACGGTTGCGCTGGCCTCGCCACGGGGACAGACTGCAACGACCGGCTCTCGGAGGTCGAGGTCTGCGACGAACTCCTCGACGTCTCCGCGGGCCTTCGCGGCCATAAGCTCGGCGTAGGTGACTTGCGTGGCCGCCACGCCGTCGCCGGAGATGCGCCACGCCTCGAACTCGTCGCGGTTGCGCACGTCGAGCAGGGTCACGCGCTCTCCGCGCTGGATTCGCTGGTGGAGGTCGTCGGGCGAAATCGACGGTGTGTCCGCGTTCTCGTCGGTCATGCTCTGTAATAGGGACCGCCGGAAGAAAACGATGTGGCGGGTCGACCTCGCCCGAGTTCCGACTGGCCGACTGGACCGGTGACTACCGATTTCTGGAACCGCTCCGGCGCGCGTTGACTACCCTTTCCGGGTCGGCGCGTGCTGGCGCGACCTCGAACCGCGAGGTCGCGCCACAGCGTGCGAGGTCTTCAGGAGCGAAGCGACTGAAGGTTCGGCAGACGCCGTTTGTCTGCCGGTGCCTGCGGGAACGGACGTGACCGCAAGCTCGGAGGACGTCGTTTGTCCTCCGATGGACGAGGCTTGCGAGACGCCACGCGTCTCGCTGATCTGCGAACGTCGTTCGCAGACATCGCAGGCCCGTGGCCGAGAAGCCCAGGAGGAGGGGAGGCGGAGGCCGTCGCGGTGCGGTTGCGGTGTCGTGCGGTGCAGTAGTTCGCTTCGCGGACCGTCTCCCGTTCGCGGCCGCAGTGCAGTAGCCCGTCGAACGCCGTAGGAGCAAGGCCCGCCCCAACTCAGACAGGAAGTACAATATCTAAGACTCATCTGTATGGTGTAGAGAAACGAGAAGTTAGTGGAGGAGAAGCAGGGACCCCGCAAATCTTCAAGCGCGCCGACACCATACACCCTCGCATGGACGCCGCCAGTTTCCCGGACGATATCGAGGACGCGAAGGCGACCGAACTCGACCGCCTCGGCTCTCAGCAGGCGCTCGTCGCACTCACGGACGCCGACCTCGACGCCGAGACGGTCCTGCGCGCCGCCGCCCGGAGCGAGGAAACCGCCCGCGAGACGTTCGCCGGGTGGGCCGACAGCGAGGAGAACGCGGACGCCGGCGAGACGTTCGCGGGCCTCGCCGAACGGGAGGCCGACCACTACGAGCGCGTCGTGGCGGAGTTGGAGGCAGAGTTCTCGCCCACCGACGAGACGGACCCGATGCACGACTACCTGCGAGGTCTCGACACCACCGTCGAGCGCGCGGCGGGACTGGTCGGCCGGTCGCTGGCGACCGACCGCACCCAGTTGCAGGTCGTGAACTTCTTCGTCAACGAGGCCGACGAGCGCCGGGCCGACCTCTTCCGGGACCTGCGCGACGACACGCAGGAGGGCGTCACGGTGGGGACCGACCTGCTGGCGGCCCACTGTGACGGCGAGGACGACTGGGAGCGCGCGCGGGAGGTCGCCGAGGAGGTCGTCCAGATCGCCTACGACGACTACGCCGAGACGTTGCAGGGGATGGGACTCGACCCGAAGCCGATCTGCTAATCGACACCTTCGCGTGAACGTCTCTTTCGCGGTGGTTCCTGTCGCCGGAGTTGACACTCCCGGCGACGATTCCGGGACAGTCGGGCACGTAGATTAAGTTCCCGGACGGCGTTTCTCCGATAGAGACTATGGGGGACCAAGACCAGCGTCAGGCGGCGCGGCTCGTAGATCGCGTCATCGAGGAAGTCGCCGCGTGGCCCCACGTCAACACCAACGAACACCGCTTCGAGGGCCGGGAGTTCACGCTCGGCCCGCGCGAGGCCGGCCACGTCCATCGGTGGGGCATCGTGGACGTGCCGTTCACCAAGCGTCTGCGCGAGACGCTCATCGACGAGGGCAGGACCGCCGAGCACCACGTCGTCCCCGAATCGGGGTGGACGACCCACTACATCGAGGACGACGAGGACGTGGAACAGGCGATTTGGCTCCTGCGCCTGTCGTACCTCTACCACGTCAACAACCTGAAGAAGACGCCCGCCGGAGCCGAGAAGTTCGAGGAAATCGACGTTACGGAGGAGTTAGAGGAGTTAGGAGTCAGCGAGGACGTGCGGGCGGCGTTCGAACGGCGCGGGGTCATGGAGTCGTAACTGGGCGACCTCGACCCGGAGAGTCGGTGGCCGGTCCGCTTTCTGAATCCTTAAACGCGCCCAACCGTTTGTACCGAATATGACCGACGAGGAAGCCACCGAGCAGGTGCAGAGGGACGCCGACAGCGAAGCCGAGGAGCAATCAGTGGCTGCCGAGGCCGAAGCGGAATCCGAGGCCGAAGCGGACCCCCTCGGCCCGACCAGCACCAAACTCGTCGCGGAAGTTGCCACGCAGGACGCCCAACTCGCCACCGACCTCGAAGGCCACCTCGCGGAACTCGAAGCAGAGCGCGCGGAGGCCCGCGAGCGTGCGGACGACTTCGAATCGAAACTCAAGCGCAACAGGGCCGACTTCCAGAACTACAAGAAGCGCGCGAAGAAGCGCCAAGAGCAGATGAAAGAGCGCGCGACCGAGGACCTCGTCGAGAATCTCCTCGACGTGCGCGACAACCTGAAGCGCGCCGTCGAGAACGACCACGAGAACGTCGAGAGTCTGAAAGAGGGCGTCGAGATGACCCTGAAGGAACTGGACCGAGTGTTCGAGGACGAGAACGTCGAGACGATAGACCCCAAACCCGGCACCGAGACCGACCCCCAGCGCCACGAGGTGATGATGCAGGTCGAGAGCGACCAACCCGAGGGCACCGTCGCCGACGTGTACCAACCGGGCTACGAGATGGGCGAGAAGGTCCTCCGTGCCGCTCAGGTCACCGTCAGCGAAGGAAGCGAGTAGGAGCGAACGGCGGGAGAGAATCGGGAAAGCAGTTCGTCAGGGTGAGAAAGTCGACGCGGCTTCGTTCTCGAAAGCCCCCGCTCGCTCGTGCGACCGGGTGGCCCCTTCAGTCCACCTAGCGGGAGAGGGTGTCACCGTTTCTATTCCGATGGTCGGTGTCACCGAGCGCCTTCAGGTGGGAAGTATCACTAAACAAAGAGTGGAATTGCGGTCGGATATATAAGTATGCCATCTATCGTCACAGTGGGTTTCTAAAACCGCAAGCAGGCGAAGGGTTGCTCGCGCGCGGTCGAACGCCGAGACTAGCAAGGCTTAAACGGCAGAACCCGCAACGTATCGAACAAGATGGCGAGCAACAAAATTCTGGGCATCGACCTCGGCACCACGAACAGCGCGTTCGCGGTCATGGAGGGCGGCGACCCGGAGATCATCGTCAACAGCGAGGGCGAGCGAACCACGCCCTCGGTCGTCGCCTTCGACGACGGCGAGCGTCTCGTCGGGAAACCCGCCAAGAACCAGGCGGTCCAGAACCCCGAGCGCACGATCGAGTCCATCAAGCGCCACATGGGCGACGAGGACTACACCGTCGAAATCGACGACGAGGAGTACACGCCCGAGCAAATCTCGGCGATGATCCTCCAGAAGATAAAGCGCGACGCCGAGGAGTACCTCGGCGACGACATCGAGAAGGCGGTCATCACGGTCCCCGCCTACTTCAACGACAAACAGCGCCAGGCGACCAAGGACGCCGGGGAAATCGCCGGGTTCGAGGTCGAGCGCATCGTCAACGAACCGACCGCCGCGTCGATGGCGTACGGACTCGACGACGAGTCCGACCAGACCGTCCTGGTCTACGACCTCGGCGGAGGCACCTTCGACGTGTCCATCCTCGACCTCGGCGGCGGGGTCTACGAGGTCGTCGCCACGAATGGTGACAACGACCTCGGCGGCGACGACTGGGACCAGGCCATCATCGACTACCTCGCCGACGAGTTCGAGAACGAACACAACATCGACCTGCGCGAGGACCGTCAGGCCCTCCAGCGACTGAAGGACGCCGCGGAAGAGGCCAAAATCGAACTCTCCTCCCGAAAGGAGGCCGACATCAACCTCCCGTTCATCACGGCGACCGACGAGGGGCCGGTCCACCTCGAAGACAGCCTGACTCGCGCGAAGTTCGAGTCGCTGACCTCGGACCTCATCGAGCGGACGGTCGGCCCGACCGAGCAGGCCCTCGAAGACGCGGGCTACTCGAAGGGCGACATCGACGAAGTGATTCTCGTCGGTGGCTCGACCCGGATGCCACAGGTCCAAGAGCAGGTCGAAGAGATGACCGGCCAGGAGCCGAAGAAGAACGTCAACCCCGACGAGGCCGTCGCGCTCGGCGCGGCGATTCAGGGCGGCGTCCTCTCGGGCGACGTAGATGACATCGTGCTGCTCGACGTGACACCGCTCTCGCTCGGTATCGAGGTCAAGGGCGGCCTGTTCGAGCGGCTCATCGACAAGAACACCACGATTCCCACCGAGGAGTCGAAGGTGTTCACCACGGCCGCGGACAACCAGACCTCGGTACAGGTCCGAGTGTTCCAGGGCGAGCGCGAAATCGCCGAGGAGAACGAACTGCTCGGCGAGTTCCAGTTGACGGGCATCCCGCCCGCTCCGGCCGGAACGCCGCAGATCGAGGTCGGGTTCAACATCGACGAGAACGGCATCGTCAACGTCACGGCCGAAGACCAGGGCTCGGGCAACTCCGAGGAGATTACCATCGAAGGCGGCGCTGGCCTCTCGGACGAGCAGATCGAACAGATGCAGGAAGAAGCCGAGAAGCACGAGGAAGAGGACCAGAAGCGCCGCGAGCGCATCGAGGCCCGCAACGAGGCCGAGAGCGCGGTCCAGCGCGCCAACACCCTCCTCGACGAGAACGAGGAGGAGATCGACGACGACCTGAAGGCCGACATCGAGGCCGAAATCGAGAACGTCGAGGAGGTCCTACAGGACGAAGACGCCACGAAGGAGGACCTCGAAGACGCCACCGAGAGTCTGAGCGAGGAACTTCAGGAGATCGGCAAGCAGATGTACCAGCAACAGGCCCAGGCCGGTGCTGGCGCTGGTCCCGGCGGTGCGGGTCCCGGCGGCGCGGCAGGTGCCGGACCCGGCGGTATGGGCGGACAGGCCGGACCCGGCGGTGCTGGCGCGGGCGGTGAAGGCGACGAGTACGTGGACGCAGACTTCGAAGACGTGGACGACGAAGACGACGAGTAACTCCGCTCGTCCGTCTGAATCGCGGCGCATCAACGGACCCTTCAAGTAACTCCATCTTTTATCGACGAACAACGAATGAGCGAGGACTTCTACGACGTACTCGGCGTGAGCAGGGACGCCGACGAGGACGAAATCAAGGACGCCTACCGAGAGAAGGCGACCGAGTACCATCCCGACGTGAGCGACGACCCGAACGCCGAGGAGAAGTTCAAGAAAGTCAAGAAGGCCAAGGAAGTGCTGACCGACGACGAGAAGCGCCAGGCCTACGACCAGATGGGCCACGACCGGTTCGAGCAGGCCGAGAAGCGCGGCGGTTTCGACGGCGGTCGCGGTGGTGGCGCCGGCGGCATGGGCGGGCAAGGCCCCTTCGGCGGCATGGGCGGACAGGGCGGTATGGGCGACATCTTCGAGCAGTTCTTCGGCGGCGGCGGTCGCGGCCGCCAGTCCAACCGGCCGCAGAAGGGCCAAGACCTCCGGACGCGACTGACCATCGACCTCGAAGACGCCTACGAGGGCGTCCAGAAGCAGGTCAGCGTCCGTCGGCCCGAGCGATGCGACGACTGCGACGGCGAGGGCCACCCGCCGGGTACCGATTCGCACACCTGTCAGGAGTGCAACGGCCGCGGGCAGGTCACGCAGGTCCAGCAAACGCCGCTCGGCCGGGTCCAGCAGACCCAGACCTGCCGGCAGTGCGGCGGCGAAGGCGAAATATACGCCGAGACCTGTTCGACCTGCGGCGGCGACGGGACCGTCCGCCGGGAGGCCACCCTCTCGGTCGAGGTGCCCGCGGGCATCCAGTCGGGCCAGAGCCTCCAGATGGAAGGCGAGGGCGCGCCCGGTCCCAACGGCGGGCCGAACGGCGACCTGCTCATCGAGGTCGAAATCGAGGACCACCCGGACTTCGAACGCGACGGCGACGACCTCCGGCGACAGGAACCCATCTCGTTCCCGCAGGCGACGTTCGGCGACACCGTCGAGATTCCGACGCTCGACGGGACGGTCGAGATGGACATTCCCGCGGGCACGCAGAGCGGCGAGACGTTCCGCCTACAGGGCAAGGGCATGCCCCGCCTCCGGCGACGCGGGCAGGGCGACCTCTACGTGCAGGTGCAGGTCGTGACGCCCTCGGACCTCAACGACGAACAGAAGGAGGCGCTGGAGCAGTTCGCGGAAGCCGGCGGCGAGGAGATTAGCGTCGAGGAAGGCTTCTTCGAGAAGATCAAGAACTCCTTCTGAACGGGCTTCCAACTCCACCTTTCGACGACCACCTTCTTTCGGCGTCGGGTGAACTCGGGCGAGCGACGCAGCGCGTCGCTCGCTTGTCGGCTGCTCGTTTTTCGGTCGCTCACTTTTCTGCTACTCGAATCGCCGAGCGAAAGAAATATTTTTATTTCTTTTAGATTCATATATCAATCCTTCCCGTTGGTATAGAATGCCGATACCGTATCGAGTGACGCCCCGGCGGTGGGGGGGGCCCCCGCCCCCCCCCCCCCCCAAATGGGCGCCCCCGCGGGTGGGGGCCCCCCCCCCGGGTTAGAACCAAGG
>ML241305.1:395288-894402 GCA_005239435.1 Halorussus salinisoli
CCCTTTTGTTTTACATTCCCTTTCCGTTTTGGCGGCCCCCCGGGGGGGGGGGGGGCCCCGCGCCCCCACGACCGCACTTTCGGGGCCACCGGTCGGTTCCGACCAGCGCGAAGGTTTACGAACGAAGGCGGGACCAACTCGGGGTATGCCACCGACCGAACCTCCCGGCCCGACTGCCGCGCCCTCGCGGAGTCCCGCACGGACCACCGATTTTTGTCCCCGCCGTCCGTAGCCTCCACCGATGCCGCCAGCGCCGCAGTACCCGTCGTTCGCCGCCGTCACCATGTTCGTCCTCGGACTGCTCATCGTCCTCGCGCGGGCCTCCCAGGCGATGTTCGAGGATTCCGAGGAGAGCGACGAGCGGGCCGACGCCGAGTCGGAGTCCCGGGTCCCCGCGACCGGCGCGGCCCGAATCGAGCGACACGCCGAGACCGGCCGGACGCGGGCCGAGCGAATCGAACGCGAGATACTCGACGGCGACGAGGCCGACGCCGACCCGTGGAGCGACGAGGCCGGCGACTCGTCGCCGTGGGGCGACGACGAGGCCGAGACCGACGCCCGGCGAGCGCGCGAGCGAGCGAGCGACGAGAGCGGGCGGGCGACGGACGAACGCGGGCGCGAGCAGGAGCAGGTAGCGGAAGGGCGTGACCGACCGACGGGTGAGCGCGAGCAGCCGACCCGCGAGCAGAACCTCGACTTCTCGACCGGGGCCTTGCTGACGAACGTCGCGCTGAGTCAGGGCGTCTTCGGCGCGGTCATCGTGGCCGCGGCGTGGCTCGCAGCGGTGCCGCTCGGCGCGCTCGGCGTCGAAGTCGGCAATCCGTGGAACGTCGGCCTCCCCGCGGTCGGAGTCGGGGTCGGCGTCGGCGTCGCGCTCTATCTCGCCAACGAACTCTCCGCGAAAGCCGCCGACACCGCGGACGTCGATTACTCCGAGGACCTCCGGGAGGCGCTCGCTCCCGACACGCTCCGAGGGTGGGCGATTTTGCTCGCGGTCGTCCTTCCCGTCATCGCCGGGTTCGAGGAGTTGCTGTTCCGGGCGGCGCTCGTCGGCGCGTTCTCGGCGGGGTTCGGTCTCTCACCGTGGCTGCTCGCGGTCTTCTCGACCGTCGCGTTCGCCATCGGCCACGGCGCACAGGGGCCCGGCGGAGTCGCCGTCACCGGTCTCCTCGGGTTCGCGCTGGCGGTCGCGTTCGTCCTCTCGGGGAGTCTGCTGGTCGTGGTGGTCGCCCACTACGTCGTCAACGCGCTGGAGTTCGTGGTCCACGAGGGGTTGGACATCGAGTGGGTCTGAAAAGAGAGCGTTTTTATTCTTTATATGTAACGACAGCTATAGATACTATGGCCGAGAACTCGACCGAGGGCGAGGAAACCGACGCCCTCTTTGGGTTCGTCGTGGGCCTGTACGCGGCCGCACTCGTGGCTCCCGCAATCGCCATCGCTGTCGCGCTCGGCGCGACGACCGACCACGGCGTGCTGTTCTTCACCTGCTCGGGACCACCGTCGTCGTGACCGGCGGCGTCGGTTGGGTCGCTCGTTGGGAGAGGCTGGCGGTCCGCCTCGGGAGTTCGCGGTGGGTATGGGCCGCCATGGGTCTCCCGTTTCTCTACTTCGCGGGCCTGTTCGGCGCTGGCGTCGTTCGCGGCGAAGACCCACCGGGCGTGGTCGCTGGTCTCGCAATCGTCGGGGCGCTCGCCGGATTTCTCACGAGCATCGGTTTCGTCGCCGCGTCCCACAACCGACACACGAAGGCGATGACAGCAGACGCCGAGGAACTCGTTCGCTTCACCGCCCCAGCACCGAACCGCGACCGGCGGGTCGTCGAGAGAGTCGTAGCCGGACTGTTCGTCGCAGGAGCTCTCGGATTCGCCGTGGGGGCCGCCATCGGTTTCGACCCGCTCCGGTGGCTGTTCCAGATGCTCGTCCCGATGGCCCCGGGCCTGTGGGGTTCGACTACCGACCGAAACGTCGTGGTTAGCGATGCCGGAGTAGTCACGGGCAATCCCGCCTACAAGCGATTCAGGCCGTGGTCGGCCTTCGAGAGCTACGACGTGACCGACGACGCCATCGTGGTGCGACGTGCGGGGTGGTCGGCGTGGGGCTTGCGGGACCTTCGCCGGGACCCCGAGGCGGTCGACGATTCGGAGGAGGTGGCCGCGGCGCTCGGGAAGTTCTTCCCGCTGCGAGCGTAGTCGCCGGACCGTGCGACGAGGAAGCAAATTACTTGTCGCACCCCCGCAACGTTTGCCACACGGAGCACACCATGGATACACTCGAAGACGTAGACGAGGTCGTCCACGAACCCAGCGACGAGTTCGTGGAGTCGACCAACGTCTACCAGTTCATGCAGGAGTACGACATCGAGGACTACGACGAACTCGTCGAGCGAACTACCTCGGAGGTGCCGGGAGTCGAGGCGTCCGGCGTCGACTGGTTCTGGGACGAGATGGTCGACTACCTCGGCATCGACTTCTACGAGGACTACGACACGGTCCGCGACGACACCGAGGGGCCGCAGTTCTCGGAGTGGTACGCGGGCGGCGAACTCAACATCGCCCACAACGTGGTGGACCGCCACGCCGCGCCCGACAACGAGACCCGCAACAAGGTCGCCTGCATCTGGGAAGGCGAAGACGGCGAGGTCCGAGAGATAACCTACCACGAACTCGCCCGCCAGTCGAACAGGGTCGCCAACGCCCTCGAAGAGCGCGGCGTCGAGGCGGGTGATTCCGTGGGACTCTACATGCCGATGGTGCCGGAGGTCATCTCCATACTCTACGGCGCGTTCAAGGTCGGCGCCATCGCCGTCCCCATCTTCTCCGGGTTCGGCGTCGACGCCACCGCGACCCGCATCGAGGACCCCGAGTGCGAGGTGCTGTTCACGGCGGACGGCTTCTACCGACGGGGAAGCGAGGTGACGCTGAAGGGCACCGCCGACGAGGCGATCGAGCAGGCGGGCCACGTCGAGCACACCATCGTCTACGACCGATTCGGAAGTAGCGAGGGTGACGGCGACATCGAGATTCCGTGGCACGACGAGCGTGACGAGTGGTGGTCCGAGGCGGTCGAGACCCAGTCGGACGACTACGACACCGAATCGATGGACTCGAACGACGAGTCGATGCTGCTGTACTCGTCGGGGACCACCGGCAAGCCCAAGGGCATCGTCCACACCCACGCCGGCGCGCTGATGCAGGCCGCCAAGGAGATCTACTTCGGCTTCGACCACAAGCCCGAAGACCGGTTCTTCTGGGTCAGCGACATCGGGTGGATGATGGGTCCGTGGACGCTCATCGGCAACCACGCGCTCGGTGGCACCGTCTTCATGTACGAGGGCGCGCCCGACCACCCCGAACCCGACCGCTTCTGGGAGATGATAGACCGCCACGGCATCTCGACGTTCGGCATCTCGCCGACCGCGATTCGCGCCCTTCGCAAGTACGGCGACGAGTGGCTGGAAGGCCACGACCTCTCGACGCTCCGCCTGCTCGGTTCGACCGGCGAACCGTGGGACCCCGAATCGTGGATGTGGTTCTACGAGAACGTCGGCGGGAGTGAGGCACCGATCATCAACATCTCCGGCGGCACCGAAATCATGGGCTGTTTCCTGATGCCGATGCCTATCCAGTCGCTCAAGCCCTGTACCCTCGGCGGGCCGGGCCTCGGCATGGACATCGACATCGTGAACTCGCAGGGCGAGTCCATCGCCGACACCCACGAACGCGGCTTCCTCGTGGCCCGCGACTCGTGTCCCTCGATGACCAAGAGCCTCTGGTCGGGCGACGAGCGCTACCTCGACGAGTACTGGTCGTCATTCGAGGACCCGCCGCTGTGGGACCACGGCGACTGGGCCCAGAAGGACGAAGACGGCTTCTGGTTCCTCCACGGCCGGGCCGACGACGCCATCAACGTGGCGGGCCGGAAAGTCGGTCCCGCCGAGGTCGAGGGCGCGCTCATCGACCACGAGGCGGTGAATCAGGCCGCCGCGGTCGGCGTCCCGGACGATACCACTGGGCAGGCCGTCGTCACCTACGTCATCCTCGAAGACGGCTTCGACGCGAGCGACGACCTCCGCGAGGACCTCCGCGAGCAGGTCGGCGACGAACTCGGCAAACCGTTCCGCCCCCGCGAGGTCCTGTTCGTCTCGGAGTTCCCCAAGACCCAGAGCGGGAAGATCATCCGACGGGCCATCGAGGCGACCTACACCGGCGAGGACCTGGGCGACATGTCCTCCATCGAGAACCCCGAGGCGCTGGACGAACTCGAAGACGCCCGGTAGCACGCAGACCGCCTCAGGCACATCCCGTTCCCACTTCGATCGTCGCGCTCGACTCGACCCGAACCTCCGTCGTACACAGGTCGTCCGGTCCCTCTATATCGAACGACTCCGACTCCCGGCCGTCCACCGCGACGAGGAGTCGGTACTCCCTGTCGTAGGCCGTCGTTCCGTCGAACGAGACCCGTTCACCGGGGGAGAGGGTGACGGTCCCCTCGAAGGTCGTCGCCGAGTCGTTCGCGGCGACGACCTCGACCCGGACGGTGTGGTTCGCGTCGTCGTGGTTCGAGACGTGGAGGTCGTCCATCGGCGGCGGGGCCCGACCGAGACCGAGGAATCCGAACGCCACGACCGCCCCGACGACCGCGAGGATTGCGAAGACCGAGAGCCAGACCGCCAGTCCCTTCCGGAACGTCGAGTCGGTCATTTCGTTCGGGTCGTCGGTCGGACAGGGTAAGTGTTCCGTCGAATCACTCGAACAGTTTCTTCTCGCGGTCTATCGACTCGATTGCGGTCACGTCCTCGGCGTCGAGTTCGAGTTCCAGCGCGGCGAGATTCTCCCGGAGGTGGTCGTCGCTGGTCGACCGCGGGATCGGGACGACGTTCTCCTTCCCCGCGAGCCACGCCAGACTGACCTGTGCGGGCGTCGCGTCGTGCTTCTCGGCGACCGTCCGTATCTCGGGGAGGTCGAACACCTCGCCCTGCGCGAGCGGGGAGTACGCCACGAGCGCGTAGTCGTGACGCCGGGCGTCCGCGAGGAGGTCGTCCTGCTGGTAGAGCGGGTGCATCTCCACCTGGTTCGCCACGAGCGGCGCGTCGAGGATCTCGCGGGTCTCGGCGACCTGTTCGGCGTCGAAGTTGCTCACGCCCACGGCGCGGACTCGACCCTCGTCGCGGAGTCGGTCGAACGCGGCCAGGGTCTCCTCGGGGTCGTAGGTGTCGATGGGTCGGTGGACGTAAAGCAAATCGACGTATCCGACGCCGAGTCGGTCGAGGCTCTCGCGCGTACTGGCGAGTACGTCGTCGTGCGCGAGGCTGTCGGCCCACACTTTCGTCGCCAGCGAGAGGTCCGCGCGTTCGACGGACGCGCGCTCGACTCCGCGCCCTACGACCGCCTCGTTCTCGTATATCTGGGCGGTGTCGAGGTGTCGATACCCCGCTTCGATGGCCGACGCGACGGTCTCGGCGTCGTCGATGCCCATCGTTCCGAGCCCGATTTTCGGCTCCAGTCGTCGCAGTTCGTCGCTCATACCGTCTCGTTCGCGCCGGGGCAGTTAGTCTAACCGAACGTCGGTCGGTCGCAGGACCCTCCGTTCCGGCGCGTCACCCGTCGCGACCGCGAAGTCGCCGGTCGAGTCGTCGTCGGGGAGCAGAACCGCCGCACCCGCCAGCAGCGGCGCGACCACGCCCGCGACGACAGTGCCCGGGTCCGCGAGCGAGGCCCGGACCGCCACCTCGTCGCCGGGTTCGAGACCCCACTCGTCTGCCGCCTCGCGCGCCGCCGCGAGGAGGTCGGCGTGCGAGAACTCGCGCCGGTCGTCGGACCCCGCGACCAGCGCGACGGTTTCGGGGTCGAGTGGCGTCTCGGGAAACGCCGGGTTCTCGCTCCACACGTCGCGCTCGAAGTGCGCGACTGCGGGGTCGTCGGGCGGACCACCGTAACCGACTCGCTGGGTCCCCGGCGAAACCTCGTAGTCGCCGATTTCGTCGTGGGGAGCGACCACGACCTGCGCCGAGGAGTGCGTCGACGAGCCGGTGGTGAGGCCGAACCGAGTGGTGGCCCCGAGCAGGACCGCCCCGAAAAAGGAGAAGACGGCTTCGGGTTCGGGGTCGTCGGCGACTGCGACCGTGGTCTCGTCGTGAACTCCCAACCGCCGCCAGAAGTTGCCGGTCTTCCACGCCGTGTTGCAGAATCGGCGGTAGTCGTAGCTCCGGTTCTCGCTCGGCGCGACGAGGGCGGGGTCGTCGCTTCGCCTGTCGCGTGTCACGAGGTCGCCGAGTACGTCCATGGTCGCGGATTCGGTGCGCGTCGGAAAAGTCGCGTCGGTTCGCCGGTTAGAGGCGTATTTTCGATGGTCACGACAACATCTACGATTGTTAAATGACTATTTCGTTGTCTGTAGTCGAGAGCGAAAATCGGTCGAGACGGTCGATTCGAGACACCTGCAAGTGTTCTACGCGGGAAGTGGCCGAACTATCGACGAGAAGGAAGTCGCGTTCCGCAACCAGGACCGACGACGAGAAGACTGACCGCGACGCTTACTCCGCCGGAACTTCGTCCTCGAACTCGATTTCGGCGCCGTCGGTCCCGCTCGACAGCCACGTACTCACGGCCACCGACCCGCCGGTCAGCAGACCGATTTTCGTCCCCTTTCCGCCGACCGCGCGGACGGCTAGCGTTGCGACCACGAACGCGACGACACCGCTCAGGAGGCTCTTTTTGAGTCCCATGTCTACGAGCACGATAGGTCGATTGAAATAGGTGTCTATCGTTTTCGGTCGTCGGGAACGCGACTCTCGAATCGAGAGCGGAAAGAAAACGGTCCGAGTTACTGCGGACTCGGACTGCCGGTGCCCGACCGGCCGACCTGCCGTTCGAGCGCCGACCCGGTGATGTTCTTCAGACGGTCCACGAGGCTGTCCTTCTCGGCTTCGCCTTCGAGGGCGACTTCCAGCACTTCGCTGATGTGGGAGACGGGGATGATTTCGATCTGCTCCTCGTACTCCGCTTCGATCATCACGTCGTCCTCGTTGGCGGCCGGGATGATGACGCGGTCCAGTCCCGCCTTCGCAGCGGCCTCTATCTTGTGGGTGACGCCGCCGACCGGCAGCACGTCGCCGCGGACCGACAGCGAACCGGTCATGGCGAGGTCCTGCGCGACCGGGATGTCTTCGAGGGCCGAGATGACGGCGGTGGCGACCGTGATGGACGCCGAATCGCCGTCTACACCCTGCTGGCCGGCCTGCACGAACTGGATGTGAACGTCTCGCTCGGTGATGTCCTCGTCGCTGAACTTCTTGATGATGGCCGAGACGTTCTGGACCGCCTCCATGGCCATCTCCTTGAGTTGGCCGGTGGCGATGACTTCGCCCGGCCCCTGCGAGGGCGTCACTTCGGCCATCACGGGCAGGACGATACCGGAGTCCTCGCCCATGACCGCCAGGCCGTTGACGCGGCCGACGACCTCGCCCTGATTGACGGTGAGTTCGTAGTCCTTGCGGCGCTCGATGTAGTCGTCGGCGACCTGCTGTTCGATGGAGCGACTCCGGCGCTTGGCCTGAAGCACGTCCTCGCGCTCGGTCTGGTCCTTGTTCGCGGCGCGAGCGATGTCGCCCGCCACGCGAACGAGTCCGCCGAGGTCACGAAGCTTGAGCGTCAGGTGGTCCTTGCGACCCGACCGACGCTGGGCTTCGAGGATAATCTCTTCGACCGCCTCCTCGTTGAAGTGGGGCAGGCGACCGTCTTTCTCGACCTCCTGGGCGATGAACCGAGTGTACTTCCGGCGCATCTCCGGGGTGTCGTCGATGGTGTCGTCCATGTACACCTCGTACCCGTACCCCTTGATGCGCGAGCGCAGGGCGGGGTGCATGTTCTCCATCGCGTCCATGTTCCCCGCGGCGATCATGATGAAGTCGCAGGGGACGGGTTCGGTCTGGACCATCGCGCCCGAAGAGCGCTCGGACTGGCCCGTGATGGAGAACTCGCCCTCCTGAATCGCGGTCATCAGCTTCTGCTGGGACCGGATGTCGAGGGTGTTTATCTCGTCCACGAACAGTACGCCCTTGTTGGCCTTGTGGATGGCCCCCGGTTCCACGCGGTCGTGGCTCGGGGTCTCCATCCCACCCGACTGGAAGGGGTCGTGGCGAACGTCGCCCAGCAGGGCACCGGCGTGGGCACCGGTGGCGTCCTCGAAGGGCGCGGTGGTCTGGTCGGCGTGGTTGACCAGCAGGTTCGGAATCATCGCGTCGTTGCCCCGCGACCCGTAGCGGAAGGCGAGGTAGATGACGCCAGCCGCGAGGATACCGAGTAGCGGCCGAGTAGCGATGAGAAGCGAATACCCCACCACGATAGCGATGATGACCCACATCAGGAACGACCGCATCTGGTTTCGCTTGCGGGCCTCCTCCTTGTGGGCCTCGATTATCTGCTCGCCCTTCCCCGCGGGGACGGTCCGAACCTTGGGTTCGTTACCGTCGTCGGGGTTGTGGTAGACGAGTACGTCCTGTAGGTCCTCTTTCGGCAGGAGTTCGCTCATCGCCTTCGCCAGCATCGACTTGCCCGTCCCGGGCGTGCCGATCATCATGACGTGGCGGCGCTGCTTGGCCGCCTTCTGGACGACGTCGCGGGCGTGGTCCTGACCGATGACCTGGTCCACCAGCCGGTCGGGAATCTCGATCTCGTCGGTGGTCTCGATCTCCAGTCCGCCGAGCAGATCAGATTCGACTGCCTCGTCGTCCTCGACGTCGGGTTCGACGTCGCTGCCGAGGTCCTCGAATCCCGAGCTATCTTGCTCGGTCGTCTGCTCCGGCGGCGGAGCGTCGTTATCGGTGTCCTTACTCATAGAACTGTCCTGTACGTACCTGAATTGAGGGCTGGAGAATTGATATACTTTCTCCCTCGATTCGCCAGCAGTGGCTACGTCGAACTAGGCCGGAGAGCGGTCGAAATCGGCGTTCGGGCCGAAAGCGACGTCTCGCCACCCTTATAAAACCTCACGTCACAACAGTAGGTATGACTCGCGGGTTCTACATCGGTCGGTTCCAACCCTATCATAACGGCCACCACAACGTGGTCCAGAGCATCGCCGAGGAGGTAGACGAGTTGGTCCTCGGCATCGGGAGTGCGGGCGACTCTCACACTCAGCACGACCCCTTCACGGCGGGCGAGCGCATCATGATGATAACCAAGTCGCTGGTCGATTCGGACCTCGTGACTTACGCGGTCCCCATCGAGGACCTGGACCGCAACTCGGTCTGGGTGAGCCACGTCCAGAGCATGAGTCCGGACTTCGACGTGGCCTACTCGAACAACCCCCTCGTCATCCAACTCTTCAGCGAGGCGGGCGTCGAGGTGCGCCAGTCCCCGATGTACAACCGCGAAGTGCTGGAGGGAACCGAGGTCCGCGACCGCATGATCGAGGGCGACGACTGGGAGAAACTGGTCCCCGACGCGGTCGTCGAAGTCGTCGAGGAGACCGGCGGTTTGGAGCGGATTCAGCGCGTGAGCGACTCGGACAGCAACGGCGAGTGAGTCCCGGACGCGTTCGATACCCGAGAGTGACGCTCAGTCTCGCTTACGCCACTCTCGACGGAGGAGTCCGTACTGGACCATGTCGCGGTGTTCGCCGTCGATAAACATGAACTTGCGGCGGCGTCCCTCCTCGGCGAATCCGAGCGATTCGAGCAAGCCGCGGGAAGCGTCGTTGAAATCGTAAGCCTCCGCACCCACGGCGGGAGTGTCGTACGCCCGGAAGGCGTAATCGACGACCATGGAGATGGCCTCTCTGCCGTAGCCTCGACCGTGGACCTCCGGAACGAGCCAGTAGGTGATTTCTGGTCGTTTCCAGTCGGCGTCCTCCACCGCCGCGGCACCAATTCGTCTCACGTCGCCTTCGTCCGGTTGGCCGGGACCGGCCTCGTCCTCGTCGAGACAGACGAGGAACCGGTCCGACGTATCGCCTTCGAGGTGTTCCTCACACTGTTCTCGGCTCATCAGCGGATTGCCCACCGGATAGCGGAGTTCGGGGTTCGCGCCCGCGCGTTGGACGAACGGCACGTCCTCCGATTCGACCGTCC
Organism: Halorussus salinisoli; assembly: GCA_005239435.1. Lineage (GTDB taxonomy): Archaea > Halobacteriota > Halobacteria > Halobacteriales > Haladaptataceae > Halorussus > Halorussus salinisoli. The sequence continues at coordinate 405,361 of ML241305.1, forward strand.
GTAGCGTGACTCGCTCACCACTCTGTATGCGTGCTCCAGGCACGAGTTCAGTGTCGGCGAGACACCCAATATGCTTTCTGTAACCGGCCGGAACGAGAGTGGAAACGGCGTGCAGAGGAGGGTGTACCGTCGTCGTTCGAAGGCCCGTCACGGTCGACTCGAAAGTGCCGACCTTTTAGAACTCGCCGACCAACGTTCGACGATGATAACACTCGCCTCGGACTTCGGCACACCCTACCCGGCCGCGATGAAGGGCGTCGTGCTACAGCGAACCGACGCCAGACTGGAGGACGTGGCCCACGACTTCCCCCGGCAGGACGTGCGAACTGCGGCGTTCTGGCTCCGAGAGGTCCTGCCGTACTTCCCGCCCGCGGTCCACCTCGTCGTCGTGGACCCCGGCGTCGGCACCGACCGGGCCGCCCTCGCGGTCCGGGCGGGCGACCACGCGCTCGTGGGGCCGGACAACGGCGTCTTGCTTCCGGCGGCCCGCGAGTTGGCGGCCCGAGGCGACGCGACCGAAATCGAGGTCTTCGAGGTCGAGTACGCCGACCCCGCGAGTTCCACGTTCCACGGCCGGGACGTGTTCGCGCCCGCCGCGGCCGAAATCCACGAGGAAGGCGTGGAGGACTTCCACGAGCGCGACGACGTGACCCCCGTCGAGGAGTTCGAGGACCTCCGATTCCCCGAGCCGAAACTCGAAGACGACGTTGCGGTCGGCGAAATTCTCGTGGTGGACGGGTTCGGCAACGCCGTGACCAACCTGCCCGGCGAACTGCTCGATGGCCGCGAGACGGTCAGCGTCGGCGGCGAATCTGCACCGGTCGCGCGGGCCTACGCCGAGGTCGGACCGGGCGAGCGACTCGTCACGGTCGGGAGCCACGGCAACGTGGAGTTGGCGGTCAACCGCGGCCGCGGTGACGAGGCCTTCGGCGTCTCGGTCGGCGACGAGATTCGAATCGAGTGAGAGAACTCGGCGGTCGGTCGCCTCTCGCGCTGGTCTCGTCGGGTCCGGGCGTGCTCGGCCGTTCAGAGTTCCGTCTCCACGACGTGCCCCCATCGCTCCATCCCCTCGGTCTCGTAGAAGCCGAGCGCGTCGTCGTTGCCCTCACGAACCGCCAGCGCGACGTACTCGCAGTCGCGGTCCGCTGCCCACGACTCCACGAATTCGAGCAGTTCCGCGCCGAACCCCTCGCCGCGGTGGTCCTCGTCGACGACGAAGTCGTGAATCCACGCGTGGCGGGCGTGGTGGAGGACGCGCTGGACCGAGATTCCGGCGACGGCGACCAGTTGCCCGTCAGCGAGCAGTCCGAATAGCCGATACCCGTCTTCGTCGGCCCACGAGCGGACGAACTCCTCGTCGGCGTCGGTCCAGAGCTGGCGTAGAATCGGCAGCGCGGCGGTCCACTCGGCCTCCGTCTCCAGTTCCTCGACGCGGCTCTCGGGCATACTGGAGGTCTCGGAAAGCGGCCGGAAGGATTTTTCGCCGACGAGGCCGTCCAGCGACTACGCTCGTTCGCCGGCGTCGTCGTACCGGGACGCGACGCTGACGAGACCGAAGAGGAGCGCCAGCACGCCCGCGGTCACGACCATCCCGAACGCCGCCATCGAGACCGGCGTCATCTGGAAGGAGACGACCCCGAGCAGGTCCATCGCTACCGCTCGCTCCTGTCCGGACGCACCCACGACGGCACCGAGACCGCCCGCCACGAGGACGACTATCACGGCGACGGCGGCGAAGATGGGTCGGCTGGATATGGTCGCGTCAGTGGTCACGGCCGACGGTTAGCGCTCGTTTCGATTAGGACTATCGATACCGATTCAGTCGTTCTTTCAGGTCGCGGGCGGCCGAGGCGGCCGCCTCGTCGAAGGGTTCGTCGGCGTCCTCTCCCGCGAAGATGATGCCGCGGGTAGAGTTGACCAGTCCCGCGCCGTTCTCGGCGGTGGCGTAGGTCGCGGCGGCCTCGGCGTCGCCGCCCTGCGCGCCCACGCCGGGGACGAGGAACGGGAGGTCGGGCACGCGCTCGCGGACCGTCCGGAGTTCGTCGGGCGTGGTCGCGCCCACGACCAGACCGACGTTTTCGTTTCCGGTCGCGCTCCACTCGCTGGCGAGGTCGGCCACGCGCTCGTAGACGAGGTCGCCGTCGGCGAGTTCGAGTTCCTGCACGTCCGCGCCGCCGGGGTTCGAGGTCCGACAGAGGAGGAAACACCCCGCGTCCTCGCGGTCGAGGAACGGCGCGAGCGAGTCCCGGCCGAGGAACGGGTTGAGCGTGATGGCGTCAACCGAGTCGAGGACCGCCGCGTACTGGCGGGAGGTGTTGCCGATGTCGGCGCGCTTGGCGTCGAGCAGGACGGGGACGCCAGCGTCGCGGGCGTGTTCGACCGTCTTCTCCAGCGCGCGCCAACCGTCGGGGTCCTCGTAGAACGCGGCGTTGGGCTTGAAGACGGCGGCGTGTTCGCGGGTCGCGTCGATGATTCGGCGGTTGAACTCCCAGCGCGGCAGGTCGGCGTCCCGGACCTCGGCGGGCAGGCGGTCGGTGTCGGGGTCGAGTCCGACCGAGACGATGCTGTCTATCTCGTCGATTCGGTCGGCGAGTCGCTCGAAGAACGTCGTCATTGGTCCGGGGTTCCGGGGGCGTGGATACAAAGGCGTCGAATCTCACGCGACTCCGCGATAGAAACATAACTATACAATCTTTAAAGAAATATCTAAACGTGTTTGGGGCGTCTAAATGTGTCTACTATGTCCGAATACGTCTATTACGTCTACGTGCGTCTATTACGCCCACTTGCGGTGGGCGCGCGCGAGCAACGTGCGCGAGTGAGGGAGGAGGCGGGGGAGGCGTGAGGCCCGCGGTTGCCGTGCTGTGCGGTCGCGGTGCAGTTGCGGTACTCGTCGGCTCAGGTGGTAGCTAGCGAACTCCGTCCGTCCGGCCTATGGCGAACTCCACGTCACAACTCGACTCTACCGACCCGACGCGAACCCTCCTCGTTCGACGGTAAGAGTTCGACCGGTCGTCCCGAGGGTTCAAAAGGGATTCCGCCCAACCCCCGGTCATGAGAGCCTTCGCTCCGGGGAGCGTCACCGCCGTCTTCGCGCCGGGCGAGACGTCCGACCAATCGAAGGGCGCGAGCGTGGCCATCGCCGACGGCGTGATTGCGGACGTAACGCCCGCCGACGGCCGAGACGCCGACGAACCGGCCGTAACCGTCGAGGGCGACCCCACCGACTTCGAACCCGTGGAACTGGCCCTCCGGAAGTTGGACGTGACCGCCCGCGCGGACCTCACCGCCGAGGTTCCCATCGGGCGCGGGTTCGGCGCGAGCGGGGCCGCGACCCTCGCCACCGCCATCGCCGCGAACGCGGAGTTCGGTCTCGGCCACTCGCGCGAGGAACTCGTGGCGGTCGCCCACCGCGCGGAGGTGGAAGCCGGAACTGGTCTCGGCGACGTGTTCGTCCAGAATCGCGGCGGTCTGGTCGTCGGCGACGGGGGTGAACCCCGGTCGTTCGAGCGCGACGCGCCGATAGAGTACGTCAGTTTCGGCCCCATCGCCACCGAGGAGGCGCTGGCCGACGACGACCTGATGGCCACCATCGCGCGGGAGGGGACGGCCGCCCTCGACGCGCTCCCCGACGACCCCTCGCTGGCCGACCTGACCGGCGAAGCGTGGGCGTTCGCCGAGGCTATCGACCTGCCGACCGACGAGGTACGAGAGGCGGTCGAGGCGGTCGAATCGGCTGGGGGGACCGCCAGCATGGCGATGGTCGGCGAGACCGTGTTCGCGGTCGGCGTCGAGGGCGTCCTTCCGAATCGGACCGAGGTGTGTCCGGACGGCGCGGAACTCCGGTGAGCGATGGCGATGCGATTTCGCCGATAGGTAGCCACCGAGATTAAGGCCGTCGTCGCTCTCGTATGAATCCGTAGTACGTAATCGGGGGAGAACGTACGATGGACCAGACAACGTTCACTACCAGTTCGGTAGTACGGTCGCAACCGAACCGCTCGTCAGGCACCGACTCACCCGCTCGAATCGAGGACGGCAGGACATGAACGCGGACCTGAAACCCCTCGAGGAGCAGGTGGTAGTCATCACGGGCGCGTCGTCCGGCATCGGACTGGCGACGGCGCGGATGGCCACCGAACGCGGGGCGCGAGTGGTACTCGCGGCCCGGAGCGAGGACGCGTTACGGGAGTTGACCGAGGAGATAACGCAGTCCGGTGGGGAGGCGACGTACGTCGTCGCCGACGTGAGCGACCGCGACGACGTGCGGGAAATCGCGCGGACGGCACGGGACGCCTACGGGGGCTTCGACACGTGGGTCAACAACGCGGGTGCGTTCCTCTACGGCAAACTGGAGGACACCCCGATAGAGGACATGCGCGAGCAGTTCGACACCAACGTCTGGGGGTTGCTGTACGGGTCGCTGGAAGCCACCGACTACCTGAAAGACCACGGCGGTGCGATAATCAACGTCGGTAGCCTCGCGTCCGACCGCGCCGTTCCACTCCAGGGTAGTTACTCGGCCTCGAAGCACGCCGTGAAGGGCTTCACCGACACCCTGCGCATGGAACTGGACCGAGAGGGCGCGCCCGTGTCCGTGACGCTCGTCAAACCGGCGTCCATCGACACGCCGTATCCGAAACACGCGAAGAATCACATGGACGAGGAGGCGACGCTCCCACCGCCCATCTACTCGCCGGAGACGGTGGCGAGAGCCATCCTGCACGCCGCGGAACACCCCCAGCGCGACGTGTTCGTCGGCGGTGGTGCAAAGGGAATGTCCGCGCTCGGTTACTACGCGTCGAGCCTCGCGGACACAATCATGGAGAAGGCGTTCGTCCCGATGCAAAAGAAGGACCGTCCGCGCTCGAACGGGCAGAACAACATCGACGGGCCGACCGGAGACCTCGAAGAGCGCGGTGACTTCGACCGACACGTCTCCGAGACGAGCGCCTACACCGAGGCCTCGCAACGCCGGTCGCTGACCAGTGTCGCAGTCGCCGGTCTCGGGATGCTCGGCCTGGCGCTGTATGCTCGTTACAGGACGAGACGCGGCGAAGACGAAGCGGACGAGCGAGAGTCCGAGCGGAGGCGGACCGTTAGTTCGGTTCCGCCGTCGTCCCGATAGGAACCGCCGCCAAAGAAGAGCGGAACTCGAAAGCTACTCCGCCGCGATAACGTCGTCGATGCGGACGATCATCGTCGCGGCCTCGGTCGCGGACTCGACCGCCTCGCGCTTGACAGCGGTGGGGTCGAGGATGCCCGCTTCCACGGGGTCGCCGACTTCGCCGTCTTCGCCCTCGGCGATGATTCCGGCGCGGCCCTCGTTCGCCTCGTTTTCGGCGCGGAGATCTACCAGACCGTCTATCGGGTCCATCCCGGTGTTCTCCGCGAGCGTCCGGGGAAGCACGTCCATCGCGTCGGCGAAGGCTTCGACCGCGAGTTGCTGGCGGCCCTCGACGCCCGCGGCCTCCTCACGGACGTGGTCGGCGACGACGATTTCGGTCGCGCCTGCCCCGGCCACCACGCCGCCGGTGTCGAGCGCCGCCGTAACCACGTCGAGCGCGTCCGAGAGCGCGCGTTCGAGTTCGTCCACGACGTGTTCGGTGCCGCCGCGGACGAGCATCGTGACCGCTTCGGCGGCCGCTCCGCCCTCCACGAACGCGAGGTCCTCGTCGCCGAAGGACCGGACCCGCACCGTCTCGGCGTTCCCGAGGTCGGCGTCCTCGACGTCGGCGACCTTCGAGGTGCGACTCGCACCGGTCGCGGAGGCGATGGCGCGGGCCTCGTCGTCGTCCACGCTCTCGAACGCGAGGATGCCCGCGTTGGCGAGGTAGGCCGCAACTCTGTCCTCGATGGAGTCGGTCGAGAAGACGGCATCGACGCCCGCAGACGAGAGCGCGTCGGCGTACTCCCGGAGTTCGCGGTCCTCGGCGTCCATCGCCGCGGTCAACTGGTCGACGCTCTCGACGCTGTACTCGGCGTCGACTTCGGCCGAGCGCACGCCGAACTCCTCGTCCACGACCGCGATGGTGGCGTCTTCGATTTCTCGCGGCATGTTGGTGTGGACCGCTTCGGCGTCGCTGATGACGCCCGCCACGAGTTCGGTCGCCGACGAGGACCCACCGGTCTGGGTGTGGACCCGCACGTTGTCCCGGACGACGCCCTCCTCGCCTTCGACGTGGCGGACCGCCCGGACCACATTGTCGGCCAGCGTCTCGGTCGTGACGTCGCCTGTCCCCTTGCCGGTCATGCTGGACTCGGCGACGTGCTTCAGGAGGTCGTCGTCGAGTTCCTCGTCGAGGACGAGCGAGTCGATGGCTTCGAGGGCGATGTCGCGCGCTCGTCCGTAGCCTTCCACGATGGTCGTCGGATGCACGTCGTCGTCCAGCAGATTCTCGGCCTTCGAGAGCAGTTCGCCCGCGAGCACCGCCGCCGTGGTCGTGCCGTCGCCCACTTCGTCCTCCTGGGCCTCGGCGACCTCGACTATCATCTGGGCCGCGGGGTGTTCGATGTCCATCGTTTCGAGGATGGTCGCGCCGTCGTTGGTGATGGTCACGTCACCCGTGTCCGTCACCAGCATCTTGTCCATCCCGCGAGGCCCGAGCGTCGTGCGTACGGCCTCGCTGACCGCCTTCCCGGCCGAGATGTTCGACCGTTGGGCGTCTTCGCCGTGCGTTCGCTCCGTGTCCTCCGCGAGGATGAACATCGGTCGGCCTCCCATGCGTCGCTGTCCGGATGCTGATTCTGCCATGGTTACTCCCCATACAAAAGATGTTTAAACTTCTATATAAACTTTACCCGCGTTTCGTGCCAAGTGTTGTCGAGGATACAGGCTGCGAAAGTGTAAGACGCCATTGGTGGCACTACCTCCGGGCGAATTTCCACTTCCACAAAAAATATTGCTCTTTTAGAAAACTAAGGCCGTCTAATACCACCTACTTTTTTGTAATAGCGGTTCCCGTCTCCGAACGAGTGAGCTAAACGAATGTCAGAATATAATCGCAATCACGGCGTGGACGATATGCAGAACGACGATAGCTTGGAGGGTACTCGATAATGAGAGGTTCTAACAAAGACTGGTGGCCGAATCAACTGAGCTTGGATATCCTCGACCAGAACGCTCGCGAAGTCGGTCCGATGGGCGAGGAGTTCGACTACGCCGAGGAGTTCGAGAAACTCGACCTCGAAGAGGTGAAAGCGGACATCGAAGAGGTCATGACCACGTCGCAGGACTGGTGGCCCGCCGACTACGGCCACTACGGGCCGCTCTTCATCCGGATGGCGTGGCACAGCGCAGGCACGTACCGCACCAGCGACGGCCGCGGCGGCGCGTCCGAGGGTACGCAACGCTTCGCGCCGCTCAACAGTTGGCCCGACAACGCGAACCTCGACAAAGCGCGCCGACTGCTCTGGCCGGTCAAGCAGAAGTACGGCCGCAAGCTCTCGTGGGCGGACCTGATGATTCTGGCCGGGAACGTCGCTATAGAGTCGATGGGAGCCAAGACGTTCGGCTTCGCTGGCGGGCGCGAGGACGCCTTCGAACCCGACGAGTCCGCCTACTGGGGGCCCGAGGACGAGATGGAAGCGTCCGAGCGCTTCGACGACGACGGGAAACTCCACGAGGGGCTCGGTGCCACCGTGATGGGCCTCATCTACGTGAATCCGGAAGGCCCGGACGGGAACCCGGACCCGCTCGCGTCGGCGGAGAACATCCGAGAGTCGTTCGGCCGCATGGCGATGAACGACGAGGAGACGGTCGCGCTCATCGCCGGGGGACACACCTTCGGGAAGGTCCACGGTGCTGACTCCGGTGACAACCTCGGCCCCGAGCCCGAAGCGGCCCCCATCGAGCAGCAGGGTCTCGGCTGGGAGAACGAATACGGCTCCGGCAAGGGCTCCGACACCATCACCAGTGGCATAGAAGGCCCCTGGACCCAGGCGCCTACCCAGTGGGACACGGGCTACATCGACAACCTGCTCGACTACGAGTGGGCGGCCCAGAAGGGACCCGGCGGCGCTTGGCAGTGGACGCCGGTCGGCGAGGAGCTACACGACACCGTCCCGGACGCCCACGACCCGTCTGAGAAGCAGACCCCGATGATGCTCACGACGGACATCGCCCTGAAGCGCGACCCCGACTACCGGGAGATCGTCGAGCGGTTCCAGGACAACCCGATGGAGTTCGGGATCAACTTCGCGAAGGCCTGGTACAAGCTGACCCACCGCGACATGGGACCGCCGGAGCGGTTCCTCGGGCCGGAGGTCCCCGACGAGGAGATGCTGTGGCAGGACCCGCTCCCCGACGCCGACTACGACCCGATCGGGGACGAAGAGGCCGCCGAACTCAAAGAGGAGATTCTCGATTCGGACCTCTCCGTCTCCCAACTCGTCAAGACCGCCTGGGCGGCGGCATCGACGTACCGCGACAGCGACAAGCGCGGTGGCGTGAACGGGGCCCGTGTTCGCCTCGAACCGCAGAAGAACTGGGAAGTGAACGAGCCAGAGCAACTGGCGACCGTGCTGGAGACCCTGGAAGGGATTCAGGCGGACTTCAACGGCTCGCAGTCCGACGGGACGAAGGTCTCGCTCGCCGACCTGATCGTCCTGGGCGGTAACGCGGCCGTCGAGCAGGCGGCGGCGGACGCCGGGTACGACGTGGAGGTCCCGTTCGAACCAGGCCGCGTGGACGCCTCGCAGGAGCAGACCGACGTCGAGTCGTTCGAGGCGCTCAAGCCGAAGGCGGACGGATTCCGGAACTACATCGAGAGCGGGGTCGACCACCCGGCCGAGGAGTTGCTGGTCGACAAGGCGGAACTGCTGAACCTGACCGCTCCCGAGATGACGGTTCTGGTCGGCGGCATGCGCGCGCTGAACGCGAACTACCAGAACTCCGACCTCGGCGTCTTCACCGACCGGCCGGAGACGCTGACCAACGATTTCTTCGTGAACCTGCTCGGCATGGACACGAAGTGGGAACCGGTCTCGGAGTCCCGAGAGGTGTTCGAGGTCCGCGACCGTGAGACGGACGAACTCAAGTGGAAGGGGTCGCGCGTGGACCTCATCTTCGGCTCGCACTCCCGACTCCGAGCCCTCGCGGAAGTCTACGCCGCGGACGACGGGGAAGAGAAGTTCGTGCGTGACTTCGTGGACGCGTGGGCCAAAGTGATGAGTCTCGACCGCTTCGACCTCGAATAATCGACTTCGCGTTCGGTAGACGTATTTTGATTTCTTTCGGAATTGTTCTGTTGTCTTTGGATATTATATAGGAAGCTCTGGTGAGTAGGAATAGCAGAATCGAGAATATCTACTGAAACCCCTCCTGTGCCGGATGGTCAGACGAGCGTACGCTGGCGGTTGGTCGAGGGAATTGCTTGAAATGGCGCATCCGTCGGCCGGTTTCGGCCGGTGAATCACGTACTGCCCTGGCGGACTGAAAGGGCGAGCGCGGTTCGCGGGCCGCAGGCCCGTGGTCATCTCCGGCGGGCCACTATTCGGTGCGCGCAGGTCTGCGCGCACCGAATATCCCGCGGAGTGACCGCGAACCGTGCGAGGGCTTTCGAGGTTACAATCAATATTCCGGCAGTTGATTCCAAGGCGACCACAACTACCGTTTCGACAGTTCGTCCGAGTAGTACGAGCGAGCAACCGACAATAAAAAATAGGGTAGTTCCGAAGCCACCCACGATGCTGGAGTTGGAGCATCGCTTTCGGGTAGTGGACGTACACGCCAGGCTCAACGCCGACGCCGGAGGTGTCCAGACCCGCGGGCGGGCCATCAGTCCGGACAGGTTAGAACGGGAGATGCATCAAGCCGGAGTCGTGCGCTCGGTCGTCTTCCCCGGCGCGCGCGACGGCGGGAGTTACGTGAGCGCGAACAACGCCGTCGCCCGCCGGAGCGTGGACCGGCCGTTCCTCACGTTCGCTCGCATCAACGGGCCGCGAGACCCCGGCGAACGGGCTTCCTCGCGCCTCCGGAATCTGGCCGCGCGCCGGAAGGACCACCACACCTCGCCGGAGGACGTAGAGCAGTACGCGTACGACGACCGGTTCCACGGGTTCAAGCTCAATCCCGCCGAAGACGGGCTACCCGACGACGAGACGCTCGACCGGTTGGAGGACGTGGAGTTGCCCGTCCTCGTCCACGCCGGCGAGGAGTTCTCACCCGCCGCGGCAGAAGACACCCTGCTCTCGCGGTCGTTTCCCGTCGTTCTGGCACACTTCGGCGGCCACCCGCTAAATCGGGAACTGATGACCGACGCCGTGGACCTGCTCGAGCGCAACGACGACTGTTACCTCGACACCAGTTACGTCCGCTACCGAGACCTGCTGGAGCGAGCGGTGATGGAGCATCCCGACCGCGTGCTGTTCGGTAGCGGAGCCCCGAGTTCCCACCCGAACGTCGCGGTGATGGAGATACTGACGCTCGACGTGCCAGAGGACGCGATGCGGAAAGTCTTCGACAAGAATGCTCGGCGACTCCTCGGCGACTCGCTCCCGGGCGATTTCTGAGCCTCCCGGAGTTGCTCGCAGGGGCCTGCTCGCACTGTTCGGACGAACGCGACGCTCCGCACTCGCCGGGCAAACGCCTTAGTTGGTGGCTCTCGATTTGTCCTTCGAGGTAGGAGCGGATGTCTGACAACGGCGGGAACGAGAGAGACTCCGACGACAGTGACGACTCCGCCACCAGCGACGACCGCGCCGCGGGCGGCAGGCCAGAGGCGTCGAGCGACCAACTACCGGCAACTGGCGTTTCGCTCTCGCTAGACGCGACGCTCGAACTGCTCGCGCACTACGATCGACGAGCCATCCTGGGTTATCTGAGAGACACCTCCGACGACACCGCGACCATCGACGAACTCGTGGACCACCTCGTCGCGAAAAAGACCGAACAGACCGGCGAGCAACCAGGCCGAGACCACGTTCTGTCGACGCTCCACCACGTCCACGTCCCGAAACTGGCTGACGCGGGCGTCATCGACTACGACGCCCGGAACAAGGAAATTCGGTACTGGGGAAGCGACCGACTCGAAGAGTGGTACGACCGAATCCGGAACCAGAAGGACGGCTAGTCCGGGGCGTTCCCCGCGACGGCGTCCGGACCGTCGTATCCCGAGAACGGCAGTTGCTCGCCGTCGGTTTCCTGTCGAGCGGTGAGGGTGAGAAACGGTTCGAGCGCCTCGACGCCGTCGTCGAGTGACACCGCGACTTCGGGGTCGTCGTACTCCACTACGTCGGAGTCGGCGAGTTTGGGGAGATGCGTGTGTACGAGCGAGGCCATCGCTCGCTTCCGGTCGGTAGCGATCTCCGCGGAGACGACCGCGTCGGCGAGTTCGCCGAGACTCGCCGGACCGTCTTCTTGGAGGGTGTAGACTACACAGCGGCGATACGCGCTACCGAGCAGGTCGCACGAGCGGTCGATTTGCTCGTGGTCGGTCCACCTATCGTATCCACCTACCATCGCCTTCGTGTACCGCCACGACCCACTTAAGGGATAGTCTCGTTCCCATCCGTTTCATGGATACGCTAGATGACCATTGTGTCCGTTTTGATTCGTTGAATAAGGCGTCGAACTGACGGCATACTTAAACCATTGGATGGGGTATTGAAACTATGACGCTGATTGCGGACTACTATCTGGAGACTCCCATCCTCCGGACCGCCCTGCGAGCGGCCCCCGAGATGAGTGTCGCCATCGAACAGCAGACCTCGCGGGAGACGAAGCCGTTCGCCCTGGCCTTCTGGGCGACGGACGGCGACTTCGAGGCGTTCGAGACGGGACTGGCCGACGACCCGACAGTCGACGACGTGATGGTCCTCGCAGAACTGAAAGACCAGCGACTGTATCAGGTCGAACTGACCGACGACGCCGACGAACACATGACCTACCACTCGTGGGCGGACCTCGGGGCCGTGTTCATCTCGTCGGAGCGCGTCGGCGACGGTTGGAACACCCGCATTCGGTTTCCCGACCGGGAGAGCCTTCAGCAGTACGTCGAGTTCTGCGAGCGACACGGACTGACGTTCGACCTCCAGAAACTCTACGCCGCCGACGACTACGACGGCGGGGATTCACTCGGCCTGACCGAATGCCAATACGAGGCGCTTCGGACCGCGACCGAGCGGGGCTACTTCGAGGTCCCCCGACGGGTCGAACTGGAGGACCTCGCCGACGCGCTGGACATCTCTCGGCAGGCGGTCTCCGAGCGACTCCGGCGAGCGACCGAAACACTGGTTCGCGCGACTATCTACCGCGACTCCGAGAAACCGGACCGCGAGAAGTCCGAAAAAGACGGGTGAACTACTGCTCGGGTTCCTCCGATCGTTCTTTCTCTTCGACGTCGGTCCGCCAGTCGTATCGCTCGACCGCTCGGTCGGCCCTCGCCGAGAGACCGTAGGGGTTTCTGGCGTCGCTCCGGTCCTTGAGTCGCGCCCAGAGACCGTCCTTGGAACCGACGGCCACGTTCTGGGCCACGCGCTTGCCACTCCCCATCCATCCGGAGGGCGTCTCCTCACCGCGAATTACCTCGACAGCGTTCTCGACGGCGTCGGACACCGCGTCGCGGAACGTTCGCCGAAAGACACCGGGGCGCGGCCCGTAGTTCTTCACCATCCGGTAGGCGAGCGCGCGGTACTTCCACCCCCAGTCGCGGTCGTCGCCGTCCTCGTCGTCCTCGTCGGTCTGGGTCACACACACGTCCGACGACCACGCCACCTCGTGGTCGTTCGCGGCGAGTCGGTGAGCGCAGTCGCGCGCCCCGCCGGTCGCCAGATACTCGTCGAAGCCGTCCATCGCTTCGATGGTCTCGCGGGTGAAGGCGACGTTCCCCCCGTCGAAGTAGGTGACTTCCCTGCCGTCGATAACGCGACTCTCCTCGGATTCGGTGGTCACGCCCGCCCGAACCGACCGGTGAACCGGACCCGTTACGACGTCGGCGTCTGCGAGGCCCGTGCGGACTCCCTCAGTCCACGACGCTTCGACTTCGTAGTCCTGTCCGACCAGCGCGACTGCGTCGCCGCTGGCGGCCGAGATGCCCGCGTTCCGCGCGACGTTGAGTTTCCGGTCGGAGACTTCTATTAACACGTCCACGTCGTCGCGGTCCTGTACCATCCCGGTGGTCCCGTCGGCGGAGGGGCCGTTGACGACGACCACCTCCACGTCGCGGGCGTGAGACGCCAGTGCGTCGAGACACGACGCGAGGCGCTCGCGCCCGTTGAGCGTCGGGACCACCACGGATAGCTCCATACCCCCGAATCTTCCACCCGAGCCTTAAAAGCAGTTCGGCCTCGGTTCACTCGGTTGAGGTTTTTCCCGACGTTACTCGACGCTGGCGTTCCAGTAGGAGACCGACGCGAAGTAGTCGCCGATAATCGACTCACCGATAGCGGTGTCTACGTCCCGAATCTGGTCGGCTATCCCACCCGGAATCTTGCGGTAGAACCCGTAGGGGAGTATCCAGTCGTGTTCGGCGTCCACGAGTCGGAGGTCGGCCTCGTCGAGCAACTTCTCTACGTCGCTTCGGGAGTAGAGGTGCGACCCCATCGGGAGCAACCAGTTGTAGGCACTCCGGGTGCTTCTGGCGTTGAACGTGTCGAAGACGACCTGTTCCTTGGCGACCCGGCGCATCTCCGAGAGGAAGGTCGCTGGCGTGTCCGCGAGGTGGAAAAACCGCATGGCGAACACGGTGTCGAAGTAGTCGTCGGGGAACGGAAGCCGTCCGGCGTCCCCGCGCATGAACTCCAGATGGTCCGCGACTCCGGCGTCCTGGGCTTTCTGACGACCCTGCTGGAGCATCGCCGCCGAGATGTCGAGTCCGACGATGTCGGCACCGCGCTCGGCCAGCATGACCGTGAATCGGCCGGTTCCGCAGGCTATCTCCAGAACCTTCTGGTCCTCCAGCGGGCCGATGGCGTCGAGGACGGCCTGCTTCTCGCGGCGGTCGATGAGCCGTCCGCCCCGGGAGAATCGCTTCTCTTCGTACTCCTCGGCGACTTCGTCCGTCTGGTACCACTCCGCTCCTTTCACGCTTCTCGTTTCCTTGTAGTCCGCGGGGGGACTAAAACGGTATTGGAAGCGTCTCGGGACTGACCTCTCGTAGTGGTTCGAAATCGGCTCCTCTCAGCATCTCGGGACGAACCTCTTTGCACGTCGAGGTCGTACCTCGTCGGGGAAGACATGACGACCTGCAAGGGATGCGGACGGCATCTCGACGCCGAGAGTCTCGTTCGCCACGAGCGAGGTCGATTCGTCGTCGTCCACTGTCCGGACTGCAAGTGTCTGCTCGGCCGGTACAACCGCCACGGCGACGACCCCCAGACCGACCGATTGGGAGAGCAGTAGCTACTCGCCGCTGGTGACGACGCGGTCCGGCCGGATTCGAACGACGACTCGCGGGCCGGACTCCTCGCCGTGGTTGGGGTACTCCTCGACGCCCATGTAGCGGCGCGCGAGTTCGTCGATGTGTTCGACCGCGCCGTCCTCGGTCACTTCGACCACCTCGCCGCGGACCGAGACGTACCGATAGGGGTCGTCGGGGTCCATCACGCAGACGCCGACCTTCGGGTCGCGCTCGACGTTGCGCACCTTCTGGCGACCGCGCGCGGTGTTGACCAGCAGATGGTCCTCGTCGTCGCGGTCGATCCAGACCGGCGTCACCTGCGGAGTGCCGTCGTCCATCAGGGTGGCGAAGTTGGCGAACGTCTCGCGCTCGAACAGGTCGTGGAACTCCCCGGGAATCGATTCCATATCCGGGATTGGTCCTCGGCGGACGTAACTTTTGGCTGACCGCGGCCGGGAGAAGTGAATTTAAGGTGAGATAATACATCCTTAAGGAGTATTGAGTGTACTGATGTGCATATAGCCAAGCTTTACCCGTGAGTTGCAGGGTGACATAGGTATGAGCGCGACTACGGACGAGCCGCCCGTCACCGAACCGTTATCAGACGATTTCCGCGACCGCCTGCGCGAACTTCCCCCGAGCGCCAAACTCGTCGCGAAGGTTCTGGAGACCGACTCCCCGCTCTCGCAGGGCCAACTCGCGGAGGAGTCGCTGCTTCCCGACCGTACGGTCCGGTACGCGCTGAACCGCCTCGAAGACGAAGACCTCGTGAACTCGCGGTACAGTTTCCAGGACGCCCGCAAGCAAGTCTACTTCCTCAACCGCTGACTGCGGTCGTCTCGGCTACTACTCTGCCGCAGAACCGACTACGCTTTTTTCGTCGGCGCGCGACGCTTCCGGCATGGAACTTCGTCAGGTCTCGGTGCCGACCGAGACGCTCGCACCGACGGGAGCGACCAACGCCTACGTTCTCGGGCGAGGGGACGCGCTCCTCGTGGACCCCGCGGGCCGGACCGACGAACTCGACGCCGCGGTCGAATCGCGCGACGTCGGCCACGTCCTCGTCACGCACGCCCATCCCGACCACGTAGGCGCGGTCGCCCACTACGCGGACGCCTGCGACGCGACCGTCTGGGCACGGGCGGGCCGCGAGGAGCGATTCGAGCGAGCGACGGGTATCGCGCCCGACCGGACGTTCCGGGAGGGAACCGCCATCGCCGGCGCGACGGTTCTCGAAACGCCGGGCCACGCCCCCGACCACGTCGCGCTCGCGGCCGACGGGACGATGTTGACCGGTGACCTCGTGGTATCGGCGGGGAGCGTGGTCGTCGGCGCGGACGAGGGCGACGTGCGGGCGTACCTGACCTCGCTCCGGCGACTCTACGCCCGGAATCCCGACCGGCTCTGTCCCGGCCACGGTCCCACCATCGACGACCCCCGGACCGAAATCGAGCGCCTGCTTCGCCACCGACTCGACCGCGAGGCGAAGATTCTGGACGCGGTCCACGACGGCGCGACCGCGCTGGACGAAATCCTCGACGCCGCCTACGAGAAGGACCTCTCGGGCGTCCGCGAACTCGCCCGAAGCACGACCGCCGCGCACCTCGACAAACTGGCCGTCGAGGGGAAAGTCGAGTGGGACGGCGACCGAGCGCGCCCGACCTGACGGGTGCGCTCGGTGAAACGAACCACCGGCAAACGCTCGGTGACGCAACCGGCGTGGGTGGTCTGAAAGGGGCCGCCCGGTCGCGTTCTACGTGGTCGTCTCAGCAGGCAGACTCCGACCCTAGCAGATAGTCGACTGTCTCAGCAACCCCCGTCGACACGATAAACACCCTTTTGCCCGCGAGGACCAACCCCAACACGTGCAGAGCCTCGAAGCGGAGTTAGAGCGCGCCCGCGAACTCGACACCGCCGACCTCGCGGACGCCATCGAGTCCATCGGCTTCGAGTGTACCCGGTGCGGCGCGTGCTGTAAAGCCGAGGCCGACGACCCCCACACCGCGACCGTCTTCCCCGACGAGGTGCGGGACCTCCAAGCCGCGACCGAGTACGACTGGCGAGACGTGGCTCGGCCGATGCCCTACGGTCTCGACGACGGCGAGAGTGCCGACACTGACGACGCCGAGGATGACGCCGAGACCGACGAATCCGAGTCCGAGACCGAACCAACGGGCGAGACGTTCGAGTGGGCGCTCCAGACCGACGCCTGCGGTGACTGCGCGTTCTACGAGGAGGCCGACGACGGGACCGGGGCCTGCTCGGTCCACGGCGACCGGCCGCTCATCTGCGAGACCTACCCCTTCTCCGTCGCGCTCGGCGGCACGAGCCAGCCGATGGGCGAAGCCGTAGACGAGGCGGGGATGGTCCGCGCCCACGAGTGCGAGGGGTTGGGCAGAGATATCTCTCGTGAGGACGCCGAGGAACTCGCGGCGGCGCTCAAGGAGCGAGCGGTCCGGGAACTGGCGGAGGCCATCGCGGTCCGCGACGAGTACGCGCCCGCCGACCCCGACGAAGGCGTCGTGGTCCACGACTCCGAGGGCGCGAAGCGCCCGGACGGGTCCGCCTACGAGGGTTGACCGCGGCGAGTCGGACCGCACGCAGGACCGCCGCGACGACGCCCACGGCGAATTGACGGGTTTTCGGTCGGGAGTGCGACACGCGAAGGGTTCGTCCCGTTCTCGTATTTGAACGTCCGGGTGCAGGGTAAATTCGACTCCGGAGTTCCGGTTAGTGCGGGCCGATTTCGATTTCTACGGCCAGAAGAATTGATGTTGATTCTTTAGCATACCTATTTCTTGGTATGGGAAACGATATTATTTCCAAAAGACGCCAGCGACCACTCCGAACCGCTTCTCGGAGACACCACCAAAAAGTCACACGGAAAAGAGTCGCGCTAGAAGTCCTCTTCGATGATTTCGCCGACCGCGAAGTTGGACTTGACTTCCGTGATTTCGACCTTTACGCGCTCGCCGATTTCGGCGTCGGGGACGATGATGACGTAGCCTCGCTCGACGCGAGCGATGCCGTCGCCCTGCTTGCCGATGTCTTCGACCTCGACGTAGCGGATCTCGCCCTCCTCGACGGGGGGTTGCGGTTCCGACGGCGCGCTGCTACTCTTGGACTGCGACTGCGACTCGGACTGCGTCGAGGAGTCGGAGTCGTCGGAGATAAGCGCGACGCGATAGGTCTCGCCGGGTTCGACCGACCCGGTCTCGATTTCTCTGCGCGGTACTTCGACGACGTACTTGTCGTCTTCGATAGTCACATCAGCACTGAACAGACACAGCAGTTTGTCAGAGATCTCCAAGGCTATATGCCTCCGTTTAGACCCAAGTGGTCAGCGCGTAAAGAGTTTTACTCAACGACCGTTTCCTGCGCTCGGTGGGCCGCGCGCCAGCGGCGCGCGGCCTCCCTCGCTGGCAAAAGGTCGATCAAAATCCGGCGTCACCCCCTCAGAAGCGCCGCAGGCGCTTCGTCGAGGGTTCCTTGGACCGCTCGCTCGGTCACTGCGTTCCCTCGCTCGCGGCGGATTACGGTATCAGCAGGAATCGGTGGTCCGCTCGGTCGGTCGCTCCGCTCCCGCACTCGCTGTGGACCGCCACCGCGACAGCACCGCTACCGCATCGCCATCGCACCGCCACCGCATCGCCACTGCACCGCTACCGCAGAGCAAAAGCTCTCAGTCCGCGCCTTCCGCTCCTTCCGGGCGTTCCGCGGTCGTGAACTCGGTCAGTTCCACGCCGACGTCGGCGTCGAGGTCTGCGGGCGACTCGTAGGGTCGGTTGACGACGATGTTTCCGGCGCGTTGCTTGCCGAGGCCCGGAATCGCGGTTAGTTCGTCCATCGTGGCGCTGTTCACGTCCAGCGGGTAGACTACACCCGTCACCGAGCGATAGCCGTGGTCCACGACCGCCACGTCCACCGTTCGGCCGAGTTCGCGCTCGCCCGGAATCCCGACGAGGAGCGGGTAGGTGCCGAGTTGTCGGCCGAACGTCTTGCCGTCTTGGTGGTATTCGAGGTGGACGTCCGGCAGAATCGTGCCCGGCGGTGCGAGTCGCTGGAGCATCGGATTGTCGATAGTCTCCCGGACCTCGGTCTTGTACTGCTTGAACAGTTTCTTGTGGTCGTTGGCGATGTCCGCGCCCACGTCGCTCATCTCGGTGCCGTCGAACGCCATGACCTGCCGGATGTTGACCCGGCGGAGCATCAGGCCCTCGTCGTACACCCGGTTCAGGAACTCCTTGTTGTGCTCGAACGTCTCCCGGCGCTCGCCCTTCAGACCGTGGAGCAGGTTGATGCCGGGCAGGAGTTTGGGGAGACGGTTGGCGGCCGATTTGCCGTGGGTCGGAGCGTCCGCAGGGTCCTCGCCGGGTCGCCAGCCAGCCTCCTCGTTTACGATTTCGACCGCCTCGAAACACTCCTCGGCGGTCACGTTGAGGTTGTTCTCCTCCTGCACGAGGGGGTCGGCGGATTCGAGACCGAAGGCCGCGGTGTCGCCCGGCGTGTTGTGTTCGGCGATGACGCGGATGCCCTCGCGGGCCAACTCGGGCCACTCCACCACCGTGATGGGGTTCATGTTGTCGAGGTGGAGCGTTTCGAGGTCGGGCGCGACCTCTCGGATGCCTCCGTAGAGGTCGCGGAGCGCGTCGGGATTCGGCTTCTCGCCGTCGCCGCCGTAAGCGAGGATGTCGGCCTGCCGCCCGAGTCGGAAGTGTCGCGCGCCGCGCTCGTAGAGACCCTCGACCTCACTGACGACCGACTCCGGTCGTCGGAAGGAGGGGTTTCCGTACAGCGGTTCCGTACAGAACGAACACCTGTACGGGCACCCCCGCGAGGTCTCCATCTCGCAGATGAGATACTCGGGGTGGTTGGGATGCTGTTCGACCACGAACGCCCCCTTCGCGGCCCACCGGTCTATCTCCTCGTTGTCGCGCATCCGGTTGTCGAACCCCTCCATCCCGCTCCGGAGGAGGTCGTAGGCCGCCGCCTCCACGTCTCCCTTCGCCACGAAGTCGAAGTCCAGATCGTCGCGTTCGGTCTCGGTCGCGCCCGCGTTCTCGTCGCCGACGCCGAACTTGACCGGGCCGCCCATCAGACTCGTTCCGTCGGCGGTCCACGCCATCTTCCGCACTTCGTCGGGTTCGGCCGGAGTACCGCCGACGTACTTGCCGGGGACGGTCATCCCGCCGATGTAGACGAACAGGTCTGCGTCCTCCACGTCGCGCCACTTGTGCGAATCGTCGCGGAGTTCGTCGATGGTGTGGTAAGTCACGTTCTCGTCGGGGACGCCCGCGTCCACGATGGCACCGGCGGTGTACCGTGGATACGTCGAGATGTACGGCGGCACGCCGAAGTGGGCCGGTTCGTCGACGTACCCGTCCACGAGGGTCACGTCGAGGTCCGCGAGGTCGGTCATGTAGAGCAGTTGCTTCTCGATGGGTAAAACGATGACTACACGGAGTAGAAGCCGACGTGGAGTAGACGCCGTGTACTACCTGTTCACTCGCAGAGAAGTAACCCGAGAGCGCTCGTCCCTGCCCGTGGCACAGCGAGTCTACCGAATGGCGGAAATTCGTCCTCGTTGGCGGCCGAAACGCGATTTCAGACCGTCGTTGTACGCGACCTAAGCCGACAGTCCGGACCGTTCGCCGACTTCGAACGGAGGCTGACACGACGCCGTTTCTCCCGTGGAGCCACATCTGTTAGAACTGCGAGAGTAAGCGCCGTGGAACAATGTCCGGTTCGGTCCAAGGAACGGGCAACGATTCGCATGTCCGAACGAGACTCCTCCACCGGCGGTATCGAGCGACGCGGCGTCCTCGCGGCACTGGCGACCGGACTCGGCGGCGTCGGCCTCGCGCGCAGTTCACTCGCCCGAGAAATCGGCGTCGAGGCGCTTGACGCGACCCGATTCGTCGTCGAGCAGGGCGACCGTTGCATCCCGATAACGCCGCTCTCCGACGACGAGACCGCCGAAGCGTTCTACGACTACCGGACGCCCTACACCTCCCCGTCGGGCGCGGCTTACAGTTCCTACGGTACGACCGACCTCCAGCGCCCGGAGACGAGCATCTGCTTCCTCTACGACGGGCCGGAGGGCCTGAGTCTGGTCCTCGTCCACGATAAACTGAACGACGGAACCTCGGGCGGCGCGGTCACCTTCGACCTCGCGTTCGAGAACCCCGACCGAGGGTCGTGGGTCGTCGGCGACGACGATTACGACGCCCCGAGCAACTACGACAGCTTCAGCCAGACTGGCGATGGGTGGAAAGTTGACTGGACGTGGACCGACCGCCGGTCCGACGGCGGGGTCTACAAACCGCTCGGTGACGACTTCGCGGTGACGATTCGGCCCGCTTTCAACGAGGCCGCGGCGCTGTACGGCGACCCCTACGAGGGCGAAATCACCGACTGGCAACTCCTCTCGGGCGACCGCGACGACCCCGAGCGGTTCTCGCTGGCGATGGACGAACCGCTCACGATTCGCGTGGGAAGTTGTGGCGGTACGACTACGACGACCACGACCGACCGCGAGACGACGGAAGAGGAGACCACGACCGAGCGAGACGACCGGCAGTCGGGCCCGATTTCGGCGGACGTGGAAATCGTCCCCGGCAAAGTGAACCCCAGGAGTCACGGCCGTCTGCCGGTCGTGGTCCACTCGACCGACCAGTTCGACGCCACGACGCTCGCGCCCGGAAGCGTCGCGTTCGGGCCGGAGGGCGGGACGAAGCGAGCGAGTCCGGTCGAGCGAATCGGGACCGACGCCGACGGCGACGGTCGCACGGACCTGAAACTCCACTTCTGGATGGACGCGACGGGCATCGACTGGAACACCGACCGAGTGCGACTGACCGGAGAGACCGAGAACGGTCGGCAGGTCGAGGGGTCGGCCGCGGTTCGGGTCGTACCGAACGGCGACGACGAAAACGAGGACGAACGCGAAGACGAAGACGCCGAGGAGGAGGCCGAGCGAGAAGAGAACGAAGACGACGACGCCGAGGAGACTGGCGACGCCGAGAAGGACGACGAAGACGACAGCGAAGACGAGCGAGAAGACGAAGCCGAGGAGGACGAAAAGGAGGGGGAGAGCGAGAAGGAAGAAGAGGAAGAGAAGGAGGAGGACGAAAAGGAGGAGGACGACGAGGACGAACACCCCGGTCGCGGTGACGAGAACGGACGCGGCAGGGGTCGGAGGAGGGAGAACGGAGAGGGCCGAGGCTACGGGAACGGAAAGGGCCGGGGGAGGGGTCGAGGGGAGGAGAAGGAACGCGACGAGGACGACTAGTCGTGAGTCGGCGTTTGCGTATTCCGGAGATGTGATAGCGTCTGCTCGAGTCTCCGACTTCCGATACGAAAGCGAGGGCGAAAGGAATTCGGAAGCTAGCGTCTCCGTGAGCCACGGCGTACCGCAACCGCACAGCACGGCACCGCGACCGCGGGCCCCACCCCTCCCAACCTCCTCGTTCGCTCTGCTCCCGACGACCTCGCGCGAATCGGCGCGACCCGAAGCAGTCGCGCCAGCGCGCGTCGGGGTGGAGAGGTCACCGAGTCGGAACGCTCGAGACGGTCGGCCGGGCCAAGTTTCGGGGGAGTCACCGGCCGCCGCCGTAACGCAGAATCGCCGAAGCCCTCCCGTTTATGGTCACGCGGGCGTTAAATTCGACTATGCCCGCGACGCTCGAAGTGAAGTGTACGAACGACGAGTGCGAGCTGGACATGTTCGAGATGCATTACACCTACGACATGCCCGACGACGTGGGAGTCTCGGACTTCCAGTGCCCGTACTGCACTCGAACCGACACGCTCCGGGAAATCGAGCTATGACCCTGCGCGACATCAGTCGGTCGGTCGGAAGCGCCGTCCTCCAGCGCATCGGCCGGGCCGCGAGTAAGGTCCAGGAGTCCAAACCGCTCCCCGTGGACCTGCTGGAGAGCGACGACGCCTACCTCGTGGTGTTCGACGCGCCGGGCGCGACCGGAAGCGACGTTCAGGTCCGGTACGCCGAGGGCGCGGTCCACGTCCGCATCGACCGCTTCCGCGACTTCTACGAGGACTTCGAGATGCTGTTTCCCGGCCGCGGCCTCTCGCTCGACGGACAGGCCGACCTCCCGGCCGACGCCGTAGTCGATGCCGAGGAGGCGTCTGCGACCCTGACCGAACACGGCACGCTCCGGGTTCGAGTACCGAAACGGACCGAGAAAACAGACGAGTCCAGGACCGAATCGCCGCAAGTTTAGGGCGACTCGTCCGACGGACTCGCGCTCGTCGGTCGCTCGTCCCCGCACCGTTCGACCGTCACCCGCCAGTCGGGTAACTGGTCGGGAATCGTTCGCAGGTCCCGTTCTCCGGTAATCTCCTCCCTCTCGGCGAACGCCGTCAACAGAAGGTCTCGCAGTTCGCGTTCGAAGTCCCGGTCGTCTGGACTTTCGCCCACGTCAGTTCGATCCAATACACCCATATTATTTTAGATTTTTCCGTGTCGGACGACGAACGTGTCGGGTGCTCCATCGACGACCACGCTACTCTATCGCCATCCCCTCCACGATGGCGAACGTCTCGTCGCCGTCGAAGCGAGTCGGGTCGAACTCCGGCAGGGGAGTCTCGCCGAGAACCGCCTCGGCGACCGCCTCGCCGAGTGCCGGAGCGCGCATGAATCCGTGGCCCTGCCACCCGGCCGCGACGAAGAGGCCGTCGCGCAACTCGCCGAGAAGCGGGTCGCGGTCGGGCGTCGCCACGCAGAGCCCCGCCCACGCCTCCCGGACCGCGCCGAACTCGCCGACGCGGTGGGCGAGTCGCTCGCGGGTCACGTCGCAGAACTCCCGGTCGGCTTCGCGCGCCCAGTCGTCGGGGTCGCTCTCGACCTCCTCGGTGCCGTCGCCCGCCAGCAGTCCCTCCGGATGCGGTCGGAGATAGTACCCGCCGGTCGCGTCGTAGCACATCGGCACGTCGGCCCGTCGCTCGCCGTCGAACCCCACGGTCACCGCCTGCACCCGGTAGGGCTTGAGCGAGACGGGAATTCCGGCGATAGCGAGCAGGCGCTTGGTGTGGGCGCCCGCGGCGACCACGATTGCGTCGAAGGTCTCGGACTCGATTTCGTCGCCTACGGCTTCGACCCGGAGGTCGTCGGCGTCGATTCGCACCTCGACGCCAGTCCGGACCGTCGCGCCCTCCTCGCTGGCCTTCCCGGCGAGCAGGTCGGCGTAGCTTCCGGGGTCGGTTCGTCCGGCGTTCTCCGCGACTGCCGCCACGCCCACGTCGCTCCAGTCGACCGCGGGGAATCGCTCCCGGAGGTCCGCGGGGTCGGCGAACGACACGTCTCGGCCCTGTTCGGCCATTCGAGGGACCTGCTCGCGGATGGCCGCCGTGCGCTCGTCGTCTCGCTCGCGGGCGAACCAGACGTACGGCGTCTCGCGGAACTCGAAGTCGCCCTCGCCCGAGAACTCGCGGAAGCGCTCGATGGCCCGACTCCCGACCCGGGCGTCCTCCGGTGCGGCGAAGGCGTCGTAGAGGACGCCCGCCGCCCGGCCCGTGCTTCCGCCGCCGATTCCGTCTTTCTCGTAGACGACGACCTCCGCACCCTGCCGCGCGAGGTCGTAGGCCGCGGTGACGCCGACCGCGCCGCCGCCGACGACTGCGACCCTCGGTTCGGTCGCGTCGGGTTCTGGCTCGGGAACGTCCGTCATCTGTGCCCCCGCGGCCAGAGGGAGTCGAGGTTCTGTTCGGCTAGCCACTCCACGAGCGCCGCGAGGTCGTCTCCGGCGTGGTCGAACAGTTTCTCGCCGACCTCCCGCGATCCCTCGGTTGGCGACCCGACTGCGCCGCTCTCCGTGAAGTCGATGGCGTCGAAGCCGACCGGAGCGCCACGGACGGATTTGCCCCACGAGTCGCCGCCGCGCTCCTCGGCGTCTTCGAGAGCGGCCTCCCGCACGAGGTCGCCCGCGACGGCGAGCATCACACTGGTCTCCACCTCGTCGGCGTGGCCCAGCGAGGTGTCGAGTTCCTCCTCGACGAGGGCGTCGAGGTTCGACCACCAGTTCCACGGCGTGGCGAAGGCGACCCTCTCGTCCCGCAGATTCCGGGCGGCACGCCGGAGGGCGTCGGAGTTCCCGCCGTGACCGTTGACGACGACCGCCTTCCGGACGCCGTGTTCGGTCACGCTGGCCACGACGTCGGCGACGTAAGCCTCGAACGTCCCGGGGTCGGTCCAGAGCGTCCCGTCGAACTGGCGGTGGTGGGCGCTGACCCCGACCGGAATCGGTGGGAGGAGGACCGCGTCCGAGCGGTCGGCCACCGTCTCGGCGACCGCGCGGGCCGCGAGGAGGTCGGTCCCGAGGGGAAGCGCAGGACCGTGTTGTTCGACGCTGCCGGTCGGCAGGACCGCGACCTCGGCATCCGAGAAGGCCTCGGCGGCCGTGGTCGTGGTGTGTTCGTGGAGGTACGTACGACTCATGACCGGGGGAAGGGCGACCGGGCACTTAGAGATGTGCCCGACGGAAAACGAGACGGTGAAGGCGACCCACCGAAACGTCCGAACCTACTCCGGCGCGACGACTTCGTTTCGGAGCGTTCCGACGCCCTCGTAGGTGATTTCGACCTCGTCGCCCGGTTCGACGAGTCCCGGATTCGCCGGACTACCGAACGCGATTACGTCGCCCGGACGGAGGGTGAACCGCTCGGAGAGGAAGGAGACGACCTCGCGGGGACCGAACAGCATCAGTTCCGTGTTCGCCTCCTGTCGGCGTTCACCGGCGACGTCGGTCCGCACGTCGATGGCAGTCGGGTCCACGTCGGTCTCTATCCACGGCCCGAGCGGTGCCGACCCGTCGAACGCCTTCCGGGCCGTCCGACCCTGTTGGTCGAGCGCGTCCACGTCGTTCAATATCGTGTATCCGCGGACGACCTCGGACACCTCGTCGGGTGCGACGTTCCGACAGCGCTCACCGACGACCGCCGCCAGTTCCCCCGCGTAGGTGAGTTCGTCGGTGAACGTCGGGTACGGAATCGGCTCTCCGTGGGCCAGCAACGACGCCGGCGGCTTGACGAAGAAGTCCGGTTCGTCCGGGCGAGCGTAGTCCATCTGGTCGAGCGTCTCGGCGTAGTTGCGGCCGACGCAGTACAGCGCGGACGGTTCACACGGCGGGAGTAGTCTCCCGTCTCGGCCGACTTCGTAGGTGCCGTCGTCGGCGTAGACGAAACCGTCCTCGTACTCGCCACCGACAGGTCCGTCCGTGGTCAACAGGCGGGCGAATCGCATACCTCGCCTTCGAAATCGCCCGGGAAAGGAGTATCGACCCGAGCCGAATCGCGACAACGCCGATACGCGCTATCCGACGAACTCCTCGATGCCGCGGGCGGGGTAGCCGACCACCAGGTCGGCTCCGACTTCCTTGAGTCGGGCGACTTGTTCGCCGATTTCGGCGGGCGTTCCGACCAGTGCGTAGTCCCGGGTTGCGGCCGAGAGGACCTCACGCGCCCGACCGGTCGCGGCGCGGTCGGTCTCTGCTCCGTCGGGGAGCGCGCTCGCGACGGGACCTCTACGGGCGGCGTAGCCGCCGACCGCGTCCAGCACCTCGTCGTCGTCGTCGGTGAGGACGGTGGGTGCGTACACCGCGAGTTCGCCGTCGAATCCGGCGGCCCTGAGCGACCGCAGGTCTCGCTCGGTGGTTCGAGAGAGGAGTTCGAACTGGGTCGCCCCGGTCGCCAGCGCGAGTCGCTCGACGCCCTCGGTGCCGACCCACGCGGTGGAGTCGCGCTCGACCGCGGCCCGGAGTCGAGGTGCGACCGCTTTCCGGCGCTCCTCGTCGGTGAGATAGGCGGCGTGTCCGGCGACCGCGACCCGATTTACGCCCTCGGGAATCCGGTCGTAGTTGGCGTCGTCGCCGAGGGGGTCGAACCCGTCGGCCCTGACGGGCGTGGTCAGGCGAACCTCCTTCTCCCGTGCGATTCCGGCCAACGTCGCTTCGTCGGGGAGGTGTTCGCGCCCTTCGTAGTCGATGGCGACCGTCTCGAAGGGGAGTTCGACCGCGCGCGACACGTCGCACTCTGCGGGCTTGAGCGCCGCGGCATCCAGTCCAGTCTCGATGATAGTCTTTCCAGTCGTCAGCATCTGCGAACACCTTCAGTAATAGTCACTCGTGCTACTCGTCTACTGCCCGTGCGGAACGCGATCCATCGTCTGTGCGACCATGTAGCCACCTGTACCTGCGGGACGGTGAAAAACGTATCGGCACGCACGATTCTTACCATCCCGCCCGAGTTCGCGCTCGAAAACGGTTCTCCCTCTCGAAGCCGTCACTCACACCTCGTCCCGGTCGGTGTAGGTCCAGCGCTCGGTGATCTGTCCGTCCTCGTCGAACCGGTGGAAGTCGGCGAAGCCGAACGACACTTCCTCGCCGTCCTGGACGCCGGTGAACTCGCCTCGAACCGCGACGGTGTCGCCGTCGGCGGTGACGTCGTGAATCTCGTGGTTGCCCTCTTCGAGCGGCCGGTCTTCGAGGTAGAACTCGCGGAACTCCGCCATTCCGGAGAGGTTCGACTGGCCGGGGCGCTCGTAGGTCACGTCGGCGGCGAACAGCGAGAACACCGACTCGTAGTCCTCGGCGTCGATGTAATCGTAGTACGTCCGAACGTTCTCCGGGTTCGCAGTGTCCATAGGTGAACCATCGACGCCCGGTTTGTAGTTCCTTTCGGAGCGACGGGGTGGCACCGAACGAAAGAAAGACCTACCCGGCGCGCGAGCGTCTCACCATGGAATACGACACGCCGCTGTTCTTCCACGTGATGCAGTACGCCGCGGAGGCCGACCGAGACGTAGTGGACATGGTGAGCGGGAACCCCGACTGGGGGTCGCCCGACGCCGTCAGCGAGGGACTCCACGAGTACGCCGACCTCGGCGGTAGGGACTTCCAGTACCCGCCGAGCGAGGGTCTCCGGGGACTCCGCGAGGAGATCGCCGAGCGTCGGAACGTAGACCAGTCCCAGGTCGTCGTGACCAACGGCGGCGGCGAAGCTAACTACCTCGCCATGGCTCGCGCGCTGGAGCGCGAACGCGGGTCGGAGTTCGTCCTCACCGACCCCGTGTACCCCTACTATCCGGGCAAGACGACGATGCTCGGCGCGACCGCTCGGTACGTCGCCACCGCCGAAGACGGCTCTCTCGACCCTGCAGAGGTGCGCGAAGCTGCCAGCGAGGAGACTGCGGCAATCGTGGTCAACACGCCGAACAACCCCACTGGCGCGGTCTACGACGAGGAGACGATGCGCGAACTCGTGGCAATCGCCGAGGAGTACGACGCCCTGCTGGTGAGCGACGAGGTGTACGACCACTTCGACTTCTCCGGGACGTTCACTTCGGCGCTGTCGTTCGACTCGGACCACCGCGTCGTCACCAACTCCTACTCGAAGACGTTCGCCATCACCGGCTTTCGCGTGGGGTACGCCGTCTTCCCCGAGTCGCTGGTGGACGTGGCCAAGACCCGCCACATGCTGACCAACGTCGCCACTACCCGACCCGGCCAGTACGCGGTCCTCCACGCCCTGCGGAACACCGACCCGGCCTACTACGAGGCGAACCGCGAACTCCTCCGCGAGCGCGTCGAGACGTTCACCTCGGCGCTGGACGCCGCGGGTGCCGACTACTCCTCGCCCGACGGCGCGTTCTACGTGATGGCCCGCTTCCCCGGGTTCCCCGGCACGCTGGAGAACGTCGAGCGACTCGTCGACGAGGCGGGCGTCGCGGGCATGCCGGGCGAGGCGTTCGGCGAGTCCCGCGACGACTGGCTCCGGTTCGCGCTGGTGAGTCCCCGAGTCGAGGAGGCCGCCGACAGACTCGCGGATTACTTCGCGTAGGCGTGGCTCTCGGTCGTCGGATTGGCTCAGCCGCTTCCGGGTAGTCGGACTGGCGGTCCTCGACCCCGACGTTCGAGCGACCGCACGAAACGTCCGGACGGGATTGGCCCCGTCCTCGTATTTGAACCTTCGTGTCGGCGAAGTGGTCGTACCGACGGTCGTTCGGACCGTCGAATCCGACAAGACGTTAATAGCCTCAGGTACGTACTGGCGACCGAACCGTGACCGACGTGCTACTGCTCGGTGGTGCGTTCATCGCCTGCTTCGTCGCGTACAACATCGGGGGTGCGACTACCGGCCCGGCGTTCGGCCCCGCAGTCGGTTCCGGAGCCGTCACCAAGGTCACCGCCGCGGGCCTGATGGCGCTGTTTTTCTTCGCTGGCGCGTGGACGATCGGCCGACGGGTCGTCGATACTCTCGGCCGAGAACTGGTCCGCGACCCGACGCTGTTCACGCTCCCGGTCAGCATCGTCGTCCTGTTTTTCATCGGCGGTGCGCTACTGGTCGGTAACGTCTCCGGCGCTCCGGCCTCTACGTCCACGACTGCGGTCGGCGCGATTGCGGGATTGGGGCTCACAACGGGGGAGTTGAACTGGGCGGTAGTCGGCGAGACTCTGGCGTGGTGGCTCCTCTCGCCCGTCGTTGGATTCTGGGCGTCCGTCATGATCGGCCGGTACGTCTACCCGCGTCTCGACCGAAGTCGAGTCCGAACTCGTCGAACGGGTCGGCGAAATCGACGAGGAACTCGCGGCGGAACTCGAAGAGCGACTCGACCGGGAGGCGAGTTCGAGTTGAGTCACCCTGGTTCCGAACAACTAAGCCCCCGGGACGACCGCTACCGCATAACGAATGGCCGACACCAGAGACGAACTCGCCGGGGTAGTGGACCTCTTCGGCGGACTCGCCCGCGACGAACTCGAACAGGCCCTGGTCGAACTCGCGTTCAAGCAGGGCAAGCAGGTCGAACGCGAGGCGTTCACGGCCGAAATCGAGCGTGCGGTCGAAGCGTACTATCTCGTGGAAACCGAGTACGAAACCGGGGACGACGAGGGCGACGACTCGGAGGACGGGACCGAAACCGTTCTCGTCGCCGGACCCGCGGCCTTCCCCACGGTGCCCGAGAACGGCGAGGACCTGCCACACATCCTCGACGTGCCCGACAGGGAGTTGGACCGCGAGGGACTCGGCGAGGCGGTCGCCGAGCGCCTGCACGAGGAGAGTCGAACGGTCGCGGCCGCGGGCGACGCCGAACGCGCCGAGGAGTTGCTGGACGTGAGCTACGACCTCGAAGCGTGGGCACCCGTCGAAACCGACGACGTTCGCGAGACGCTCGACCGGGCGTTCGAGTAGCGGAGCGGTTCGAGTGGCGAGGAGAATCGACTCGGACGCCGACCGAACTCCCCGTCGACCGGGAGGACCTCCCGTCAGCGGCGAACCGAGGACGGGCAAATTAAGACGCCGGGGTACGACGTTCGGGGTATGGAGTTGGGTCGCGTGGCCGACCACGTCCCGCGGGACGTTCCGGACGAGGACCACGACGCGGCGGTGTTGGCCCCGGTGGTGGAGCGGGAGGGCGACCACTACCTCCTGTTCACCAAGCGGGCCGACCACCTCGGCGAACACGCCGGACAGATGAGTTTTCCGGGCGGCGGCCGCG
Organism: Halorussus salinisoli; assembly: GCA_005239435.1. Taxonomy (GTDB): domain Archaea; phylum Halobacteriota; class Halobacteria; order Halobacteriales; family Haladaptataceae; genus Halorussus; species Halorussus salinisoli. Next base: position 435,211 of record ML241305.1, read on the forward strand.
AACCGAGCGACGCCGACCTCCGGGCGACCGCGCTCCGCGAGGCCGAGGAGGAGATCGGACTCCGCGCCGACGAGGCCGACGTGGTGGGCCGACTCGACGACATCCGGACCACGAGCAGGTACGCGGTCACGCCCTACGTCGCCACCGTCCCCGACCGAACGTACACGCCCGACGAGCGCGAAGTCGCCGAAATCGCGGTGCTTCCGGTCACGGAACTGCTGGACCTGGACAACTACGAGAGCGAGCGCCGAGAACACCCCCAGTACGGCGAGGCCATCGTCCACTTCTTCCACGTCGGCGGCTACACGGTGTGGGGCGCGACGGCCCGGATTCTGGTCCAACTGCTGGAGTTGACGACCGACTGGCGCGCGCCGGAGACCGTCGATAGAGTGGTAGACCCCGACGCCGACGTTCGGCAAGAAAATTGATTGTTCGAGGTGCATTATTGATTCTTTCAGCAATACACTCGTGTTTCTACCGATTACACAGTTATCTAAGAGACGGAGAAATGCGGCTTCGAGGCGAGCGTGTCGTGGTCCCCGATGGAGAACTGATTTGGTTCGAAAGCCACCGCCCGGAGGTTAGTTCGGCCTGCCATCGCTTCGCCGAACGATGGGTCGTCGCAGAATCGCCGAAAGACGTCTCGTAGAAAAGTTCCAGACTGGAGCGGGTCACGGACTCACGGCTATTCCGCGGTCGAATCGGACCGAAGGAGTACGGACCGACCGGCTTACCGCGCCTGCGCTCGGTCTATCCACGACGAGATGCGCTTGTCCGAGAGACCGGTCTCCTCGGCGAGTTGCTCGGCGTCGGCCTTCGCCAGTTCGGTCACGTCGGCGACGCCCGCGTCGCGGAGTCGCTCGGCGTAGGCCGGACCGATGCCCTTCACGTCTTCGAGGGGTTCGCCCTCTCCGACGGGTTCGTCGGCGGCCGCGTCTGGTTCCTCGCTCTCGCTCTCCTCGGGCGTCGGTTCGGGTTCGTCGCCCGCGCTCTGGGAAGGTTCGGCCGCGTCCATCGACGGCTGGACCGCCTCCGCGGGTTCTGTCGCGTCGTCGCGCTGGCCCTCGACGCTCTCGGCTTCCGGAGCGGTCGTCACGTCCTCGGTACTGATACCCGTCTCGGCCTCGGACTCGTCGTCGGTCGCCTCGGCTTCTTCGATGTCCGCTTCGACTTCTCCGGCTTCCTCGGTACTCTCTTCGACTTCCCCGGTACTCGCCTCGGCTTCCGCCGCCGTTTCGGCGTCGGCGGTTTCGGCAGTCGGTTCGTCGGTCGCACTGCGTTCCGCTCCGTCGGGTTCCTCGCGCTCCGCCGCAGTCTCGTCGGGTTCCTCGGCCTCGCTGGACTCCTCCGTGCCGGTGTCGACGCCTTCGACGGCGCTCTCGACTTCCGAATCCGGTTCGACCGACTCGTCGGGTTCGCGCTCGATGGTGACGCCGGACTCGCTCCGACGGACCTGCGAGCGGTCGTCCTCGAGACCAAGCAACGACTTCAGCTTCGTGAGCAGTCCCATTTGCGCGACAGTAGACGGCCGTGGTACTTAAAGCCGTGCCCGAAGCGCCTCGTTCATCGCGTCCACGGGCGCGTCCCGACCTGTCCACCGCTCGAACGCTTCGACTCCCTGATACAGAAGCATCCACGCGCCGTCGATGGTCGTCGCGCCGCGCTCGCGGGCGTCCCGGAGGAGGCGAGTGTCGAGCGGCCGATACACCGCGTCGAGTACCGCGAGGTCGGCGTGGAGCGCGTCGGACGGGACCGGTGAGCGGTCCTCCTCCATCCCGACACTGGTGGCGTTGATTACCACGTCGGCGTCCGAAACGCGCGTTCCGAGCGAGTCGAGCCCCCCCGAAGTGACGCGCTCGGAGACGTCCGGCGTCTCGCGTCCGACGTCGGCGACGAGTCGCTCGGCGCGCTCGACCGTCCGGTTGGCGACGTGAACCGCCGCGCCCGCGTCGGCGAGCGCGAACGCGGCCGCGCGGGCCGCACCGCCTGCGCCGACGACCACGGCGTCCCGTTCGGCCAGCGTCACGTCGTGGTGGGCGAACGACCGGCGCACGCCCGCGGCGTCGGTGTTGTGCCCGGTCGGTGCGTCGTCTGCCGCGTCGCCGTCCGGGAAGTCGATGGTGTTGACCGCGCCGATGCGGGCCGCGAGGTCGTCGGCTTCGACGTGGGGTAGCGCCGCCTCCTTGAACGGAATCGTGACGTTCAGGCCCGCGACGCCGAGCGCCCGCGCACCGTCGATCGCCGCGCCGAGGTCGTCGGGGGCCGGCTCGAAGGTGACGTACCGCGCGTCCATTCCGAGTTCGTCGTATGCGGCCTCGTGCATCGGTGGTGACAGCGAGTGGCCCACGGGGTTGCCGAGGAGTCCGAACACGTCCATGTCCGGCGCAAAGTCGGCGACTGGGTTAACTACTGGGTTCCGCGACCGTGTGACCGGTTCTCAGAAGATATAATTATCCAAGTACTTATTTCGCTTCTCTGATTCGGACGCCAATAGAGAACAGATGATACCGCTCCAAACGTTAGCAGATTCGTTCGCTTCGGTCGATACGCTCTATCTCTTGGGGGGCATCCTCCTGCTGTATCTCGGTGCGGAGTTGCTGGTCGACAGCGCCTCGTCGCTGGCAGTCGGCTACGGCATCGCGCCCGCGACCGTCGGCGTCACCGTCGTCGCGTTCTCGACGACTGCACCCGAACTGTTCGTCAGTTTCGTGGGCGGCATCGGCATCTCCGGCGACATCGGACTGGGCAACATCATCGGGTCGAACATCGCCAACATCGGGTTGGTCCTCGGCGCGTCGGCGCTCGTCCAACCGCTGTCGGTCGACTCGAAGGTGCTCTGGCGACACGGCCCGTTCATGCTCGCGGCCGCGGTCCTGCTCGTCGTCCTCGGGAGCGACGGGACGCTCGGCCAGATGGACGGCGTGGGGATGCTCGCCCTGCTGGCCGTCTTCACCGGGTACATGCTCTACCAGTCCCGGACTGCCGACGAGGAGGCCGTCCCCGAGGAGATGCAAGTCGAGGTGGACGCGGAATCAGTCAGCGCCCGACAAGTTGCGGTGCTGGCGGGCGCCGGGGCCTGTCTGCTCGGAGGCTCGGCCGGTCTCGTACAGGGCGGCACCGGCCTCCTCCGGTCGTTCGGCTTCGGCGACCTCTTCATCGGCATCACCATCATCGCGTTCGGCACGTCGCTGCCCGAACTGGCGACCTCGCTCGTGAGTTCGCTCCGCGACGAGGCCGAGTTCAGCATCGGAAACGTCGTCGGGTCGAACATCTACAACGTCCTCGCGGTCATCGGCCTGCTCGCGGTGGTCAATCCCCTGTCGGTGGGCGCGAACGTCCAGTCGTTCCACTTCCCGATAATGATTGCCTTCACCATCGGCGCGATGGCGCTGATGGCCGTCGACCGCCGCATCTCGCGGCCGAGCGGCGTCGCGCTCGTCGGAGCGTACGGCGGCTTCGTCTATCTTCTGCTCCCCTAAGGCGTAACGCAAGACCTACTTTTCGCGGTGAGCTATGCACGGACAGAATGTTGGGTCGTTTACGTCATCCGCTCTCCGCAGTCGGTGCGACGACGGCGCTCACGCTCCCGTGGGTCTTCGTCTGGGCGACGGGGAGCACGCACGCTCTGAGTCACCTCCAGACGGTCGCCATCACCGGGCTCGCGGTGCTCGGCGCCTCCTTCATGCTCGCGTGGGCAGCCGAGACGGCCGAGAAGGACGTGCCGCGCGCGTTCGCGATCGCCGTGCTGGCGGTCCTCGCCGTCGCCCCCGAGTACGCGGTGGACGCGCTCTACGCGTGGACGGCCGGCGCCAACGTCGGCACCGAGCGCGGCATGGAGGCCGCGAACCTCGCGGTCGCGAACATGACCGGCGCGAACCGCATCCTCATCGGGCTCGGCTGGTCGGGCATCGCGCTGTTCACGGTGTATCGCGCCGGGAGCGCGGCGGACCCCGCAGTGGTCGAGCAGCCCGGGTTCCTGAGGAACAAGATCCAGATAGACCGCGACCTCGCGACCGAAATCGCGTTCCTGCTCGCCGCGACCGCCTACGCCTTCTTCGTGCCGCTCGGCGGCGGCATCGGCATGATAGATACCGTCTTCCTCGTCGGTCTGTACGCGATCTACATCGGCATCATCATCCGGGGCGACGTCGAGGAACACGACGAGCAGGTCGGCGTTCCGGCGTACTTCCAGAACTACCCCAGACTGCCCCGCGTCGCCAGCGTCCTCTTGTTGTTCGGCTACTCCGGTGGGATGATCTACACCGCGGTCCACCCGTTCGCGCACGGACTGGAGAGCCTCGGCCTCCAGTTCGGCATCCCGCCGTTCTTCATGATCCAGTGGATCGCGCCGCTGGCCTCCGAGTCGCCCGAACTCATCGTGGTCGCGTACCTCGTCAACAAGGCACGCTCGACCGCCGGGTTCAACGCGCTCATCTCCTCGAAGCTCAACCAGTGGACGCTCCTCATCGGGACGCTCGCGGTGGTCTACAGCATCGCGGCGGGGGCCGTCGGGTCGCTCCCCTTCGACGAGAAGCAGGCGGCCGAGATATGGATTACCGCGGCCCAGAGCTTCTTCGCCCTCGGCGTGCTGGCGAACTTCGAGATCAGCGTCCGGGAAGCGGTCGTGCTCCTGGTCCTCTTCGTCTCGCAGGTCGTCGCCGAGTTCTGGGTCATCCAGACGATGGGCGAAGCGCAGGCAGGCGAGTTGAGCATGCTCATCCTCTACGCCTACACCGCGGTCTACGTGGTTCTCGGTGTCATCCTGTTCGTCGCGCGGCGCGACGAACTTCGGGGCATCTTCGACCGCACGGCCACGAACGCCCGCAACGCCCTTCCGGGACAGTCCGAACCGGTCGAACACGCCGACTAACTCCCATTCGACGCGCTTTTCTTTCGGTCCCGTCGTAGTTTCTGGCGTGATTGCCATCGTCGTCAGCAGAGCCGACTCGGCCTCCGAACACATCGGCGACCACCTGCTGGACCTCGCCGAGTGGGAGACCCGCGAGGACGAGACGCGGCCCGACGAAGCGGGCGGTGGAACGGTGTACTACCGCCAGAACTTCGAACTCCGCGAGTTCGACGCCCTCCACCTCGAAATCGAGGACGCCGGTGCCGCGTTTTCGGACCCCGACCTGCTCGTGTTCGCCTCCCGCCACTCCGGCGACACGGGCGAGTTGTTGACGGCCCACTTCACGGGGAACTTCGGCCCGGCCGAGTACGGCGGCGTCGAGGGCGGCCTCGCGGAAGCGTGCCCGAACGCTCACGCGCGCCTACTCGAAGGATTCGAGGAGTACGCGCCCGAGTCGTACGAAGTCGGCATGGAGTGTACACACCACGGTCCCTCGGAGGTGGGCGTCCCCTCGCTGTTCGCGGAGTTGGGGAGCGACGAAGCCCAGTGGGACGACCCCGATGCCGCGCGCGCAGTCGCGCAGGCCATCCTCGACCTGGCGGGAGTCGAACCCCACCGCGAGCGACAGATCGTGGGCTTCGGCGGAGGCCACTACGTCCCGCGGTTCACCCGCATCGAGCGCGAGACCGACTGGGCGGTCGGTCACATCGCGGCCGACTGGGTGCTGGACGCGATGGGGTCGCCCGACGAGAACCGCGAGGTCGTTCGTCGCGCCTTCGAGGAGAGTCGCGCAGAGCGTGCGGTCGTCGAAGGCGACTGTCCGGAATTGAAACGGGTCGTCGCGGATTTGGGGTACGACGTGGTGAGCGAGACGTGGACGCACGAGACCACCGACGTTCCGCTCGAACTGGTCGCCGACCTCGAAGCCGACCTCTCGCCGGTCGCCGAGGGCCTGCGCTTCGGCGACTTAGCGCCGGGTTACGAGGGCGACTACGAACGCACCGACCTACCGGCCGACCTGCTCGCGGAGGCGCAGGGCATCGACGCCGAGGCCGCGCGCGAGGCGGTCGAGTCTCACGCGGTCGCGTTCGAGACCGAACAGAGCGGAACCCAAGCGGCGGGCCGGGCCGCGGTTCGGGAACCCGCCGACCGCGAGGCGCTGGTGGACGCCCTGGCGGACGTTCTCCGGACCAAGTACGATTCCGTCGCGCGCGAGGACGGCGAGGTCGTGGCCCGTGAAACCGCGTTCGACCCAGAGAAGGCCAGAACGTTGGGTATTCAGGAGGGGCCGGCGTTCGGCAAACTCTCGGCGGGCCAGTCGGTCACGGTAGACGGCGAGGAAATCGCCCCGGAAACTGTTCGGTCCGAACGAATTCGCCGATTTTCGACCTGAATTCGGCTTAGCAACGTGCTAAATGTCACCTAACGTCATACGTGCGTCCGACATAGAGGGGAAAGATAATTACGCTCCGTTCTCAAGCCAACTTCAGCATGGACTCGTTAGTGGAAGACGCCATCGAGGAAGCCGAGGGGGGACAGGATTCCCGACAGCCCAGTTCGGGGGCTGGGTCGCAGACGCAAGCCGCGAACGCGTCGGGGACGATGACCGACGAGGAACTCAAGGACGTTCTCCAGGACCTCCAGACCGACATCACCGTCGTCGGTTGTGGCGGAGCCGGTGGCAACACGGTAAACCGGATGGCCGAAGAGGGCATCCACGGCGCGAAGTTGGTCGCCGCCAACACCGACGTACAGCACCTCGTGGAGATCGAGGCCGACACCAAGATTCTGATGGGCGAGCAGAAGACCCAGGGCCGCGGTGCCGGCTCGCTCCCCCAGGTCGGCGAAGAGGCCGCCATCGAGAGCCAAGAGGAGATCTACGACGCGATTCAGGGCTCGGACATGGTGTTCGTCACCGCCGGACTCGGCGGTGGTACCGGCACCGGTTCGGCCCCGGTCGTCGCCAAGGCCGCCCGCGAGTCGGGCGCGCTGACCATCTCCATCGTGACGACGCCGTTCACCGCCGAAGGCGAGGTCCGGCGCACGAACGCCGAGGCCGGTCTGGAGCGACTCCGCGACGTGAGCGACACCGTCATCGTCGTGCCGAACGACCGCCTGCTCGACTCCGTGGGGAAACTCCCCGTCCGGCAGGCGTTCAAGGTCGCCGACGAAGTACTGATGCGCTCGGTGAAGGGGATTACCGAACTCATCACCAAGCCCGGTCTCGTGAATCTGGACTTCGCCGACGTTCGCACCGTCATGGAGAAGGGTGGCGTGGCGATGATCGGACTCGGCGAGAGCGACTCGGACGCCAAAGCGCAGGACTCGGTGAAGTCCGCGCTCCGGTCGCCACTGCTCGACGTGGACATCTCGGGCGCGAACTCCGCGCTGGTCAACGTCACGGGTGGCAACGACATGTCCATCGAGGAGGCCGAGGGCGTCGTCGAGGAGATATACGACCGCATCGACCCCGACGCTCGCATCATCTGGGGGACCTCCATCGACGAGGAACTCGACGGCGAGATGCGCACGATGATAGTCGTCACCGGCGTCGAGTCCCCGCAGATTTACGGCCGCAACGAGGCCCAGCAGGCCAAGGCCAACAAGCGGCTTCAGGACATCGACTACGTGGAGTAGTCCGACGCGTTCGCACGATTTCCGGAGCAGATAGGGGCCGCCCTGCCCCGTTCTCCCCTCGCTCGGAGTCTCGGGAGCGACTACTGTAGCGGCGACTCGGAACCGTTTTCGCTTCTGTCGTGCCGTCGTATCGCGGCCGGCCCGCCGGTTGCGCTCTAACCGAACGAGCTACGGAACGCGCTCTACCGAGCAGACCACCGTCGAGCGTGCGGGCTTTCGAGACCATCGTCGTCGCAGAATCTACCGTTACTCCGAAGGGGCCGACCGGGACCCCCAAACGCAGGTCGGAGACCGCACCGACGACTCGTCGCGACTATAGCAATAGATAGAAAAAGGACGGCCTCTTAGCTCCGGTAACATGGACGTCAAGCTCGACCTCTCGTCGTACGTGCGGGTGTTGAAACTCGCCAGCACGCCCTCGTGGGAGGAGTTCTCGAAAATCTCGAAGATCGCCGGTGCCGGAATCATCCTCGTGGGCCTGCTCGGCTTTATCATCTTCGCCATCATGAGTTTCCTCCCAGCGTAGGTGACCCAGAATGGCAATGTACGCAGTCAAGACGACCGCGAGTCAGGAGCGCACCGTTGCGGACATGATAATCAACCGGGAAGAGCCGGAGATTCACGCCGCGCTCGCGCCCGACTCGCTGACGAGTTACGTGATGGTCGAAGCCGACAACGACGCCGTCATCAGTCGCGTCCTCGAAGAGATTCCGCACGCTCGGAGCATGGTGCCCGGCGCGAGCGACATCTCCGAGGTGGAACACTTCCTGTCGCCCACGCCCGACGTGGAGGGCATCGCCGAAGGCGACATCGTGGAGCTCATCGCCGGGCCGTTCAAGGGCGAGAAGGCGCAGGTCCAGCGGATCGACGAGGGCAAGGACCAGGTGACGGTGGAACTGTACGAGGCGACGGTTCCGATTCCCGTGACGGTCCGCGGCGACCAGATTCGAGTGCTGGACAGCGAAGAGCGGTAACGTCGTCGTCACTGTTTTTCGTCACTGTTCGAGTTGTGCCACGATGTACTGGGGCCACATAGTACCGTCCAGCATCGAAACGGTGAGTTCGGATAGTTCGTCGAAGCTAGCTACTGCTTGAACCAATCAAACCGCGACCGCACAGCACCGCGACCGCACACCACAACTGCGACCGCAGACCACGACCGCGACTGCGACCGCCGACTTTCTCGACCTCCTTCCCTCCTCGATTTCCTTACCTCCTCGACCTCTCCAGCGCACGCTGATGGCGCGGCGCACAGGTGCGCCGCGCCGACCACCGAGGGAATCAAATATACATCTTTAGTAATTGAATGTATTTCCTAAGCAATCGAATACCTATCTCTATCAGCTCCGGCCTCGTCAGCGACCGGCCGAATCCTCGGCGACCGAACTCACACGTCTTCGAGCGACCGGCCCTACAACTCCTCCAGCGACCGAAGTTTCTGCTCGACCACCGCTGGTGCGGCGCTCGGGCCGTCTCGGACCCGGTGGTCCGGAATCAGCAGGGGAGCGGGGTTCTGGTCCAGCGCGGTCCGGACCACGTTCAGGTCGTCCTCGTCGGTGTGGTCGATGCCGCTGGTCATCCGCGCCAACGTCTCGACGTTGACCTGCTCTCCGTAGGGAATCCCGCGGACGCGCTCCAACACGCTGCGCTGGTCGGTCGGCACCGTGAGGGCGACTTCCACGTCCTCGAAGTCGTCGTCCTCGACGCCGTCCAGGTAGTCGAAGATGCGGTCGAGCAGGTCGTGGTCCTCCCGGGCCTCCTCGTCGGGCGTGTCCGGGAACGAGACGCTGAGGACGCGTCCGCTCGCCACTCCGAGTTGAACGTAACGGCCCAGATACGGTGATTCGCGCGCGAAGATGCCAGCGTCGTCGGCGTCGCCCGTGTCGTTCATGTCCGGCGCTTCGGGCGGTTCGGACTTGAAGATTCCGCGGGCGACCGACTCCGCGGCGCAAGTCTTATGTACAATTCCGTCCGTTAATGCACAATGATGAACGAAAGCGAGGAACTCGCGCCCGCGGTAGCGTCCATCCTCCGGTCGGCGGAGGCCCGCGGCGACCCCCGGAACGGGACGCTCTCGGTCGACGCCCGGTCGCTCCCCGCCGCCCTGTCTCGGGCCGAGGCCGACGGGCGCGTCCCGGTCATCGCAGAGGTGAAGCCGACGAGTCCGACGACCGAGGGAACGCGAGCGGCCGACCCCGTGGAACTGGCCGAGCGCATGGTCGAAGGCGGCGCGGCCGCGCTCTCGGTGCTGACCGAACCCGACCACTTCGAGGGCTCTCCGGAGAACCTCCGGCGGGTCCGCGAGGCCGTGGACGTGCCGGTACTCCGGAAGGACTTTCTCCTGCGCGAGGCCCAACTCGACACCGTAGAGGCCGACGCCGTGCTGCTCATCGCCCGGTTCGTCGGCGACGACCTGCCGGACCTCGTCGCGGCCGCGAAAGAACGGGGCTTCCAACCACTCGTGGAGGCCCACGACGCCGCGGAGGTAGAGCAGGCGGTCGAGGCGGGCGCGGAGCTAATCGGCGTGAACAACCGCGACTTGGCGAAGTTGGAGGTCGACCTCGAAACCTTCGAGAGGGTCGCACCGTCCGCTCCGGAAGACGTAACCCTCATTGCCGAGAGCGGCATTTCGACGCCCGACGACGCCCGACGAATGCGCGAGGCGGGGGCCGACGGTCTCCTCGTCGGGTCGGCGATAATGGACGGGATTCCGGAGTCGGACTCCGGAAGTCGAGGGGCGGAGTCCCTCGGAATCGTGACGGAGAACACACGGAGATTGACACGAACATGAGTAGCGAATCCAAGTTCGGCGACTACGGCGGCCAGTACGTCCCCGAGGCGTTGATGCCCGCCATCGAGGAACTGACGGACGCGTATCAGCGTTACGTACTGGACAACGAGGACGGCTTTATGGACGAGTTCCGCGAGCGTCTGCGCGAGTTCGGCGGCCGACCCACGCCGCTCCAGCGCGCGGACCGCCTGAGCGAGCGCTACGACCGCGAGGTCTACCTCAAGCGCGAGGACCTGCTCCACGGCGGGGCGCACAAACTCAACAACGCCCTCGGACAGGTACTGCTGGCCAAATACATGGGCAAAGACCGCATCGTCGCCGAGACCGGCGCGGGTCAGCACGGCACCGCGACCGCGATGGCGGCGGCCCACCTCGACGTGGACTGCGAGATCTACATGGGCCGGACCGACATCAACCGCCAGCGACCCAACGTGTTCCGGATGCGACTTCACGACGCCGCGGTCAACCCGGTGGACATCGGGTCGGGCACGCTCAAGGAGGCCATCAACGAGACGATGCGCGACTGGGCGACCAACGTCGAGGACACCCACTACGTCATCGGTTCCGTCGTGGGTCCCCATCCCTTCCCCAAGATGGTCCGAGACTTCCAAGCGGTCATCAGCGAGGAGGCCCGCGAGCAGGTGCGTGACCACGCGGGGCGACTCCCCGACAGCGTGGTCGCCTGCGCGGGCGGCGGATCGAACACGATGGGCGCGTTCCACGAGTTCGTCGGCGACGACGATGTGGACCTCGTCGCGGTGGAGGCCGGCGGGTCCGGTCTCACCATCGACGAGGAGGAAGGTCTCGCGCCGCACTCGGCGTCGCTCTCGGTCGGCGACGAGGGCGTCCTCCACGGCGCGCGCACCAAACTCCTCCAGAACCCGGACGGCCAGATTCTCGAGTCCCACAGCGTGAGCGCCGGACTCGACTACTCGGGGGTCGGCCCGGAACTCGCCTACCTCGTGGACGACGGGCGCGTGACCCCCGTCAACGTCGGCGACGACGCCGCCCTCGAAGCGTTCCACCGACTCTCGACGTTGGAGGGCATCATCCCCGCGCTCGAATCGAGTCACGCGCTGGCGTATCTGGAGGAGGCCGCGCTCGGCGAACAGGCCGACGACCTCGGCGACCTCGTGGTCGTCAACGTCTCGGGTCGCGGCGACAAGGACCTCGACACGGTAATCGAGGAGAGCGACAGGCGGAATCTCGACGCGGCCCCATCGATGGAGGTGTTCGAGAATGGGGAGTGAGAGCGAAATCGAGGCGGCCTTCGCCGACGACCCCGCGCTGGTCTCGTACGTCGCGGCCGGGGACCCCGACGCGGAGGCCACGAAGGAGTACGTCCGGGCGCTGGTCCGCGGCGGGACCGACGTGGTGGAACTCGGCCTGCCGTTCTCGGAACCCATCGCCGAGGGACCGACCATCCAGCAGGCCATTCGCCGGGCGCTCGACGCCGGCATGACTCCCGACCGCTACTTCGACCTCGTGGCGGAGTTGCGCGAGGACGTGGACGTGCCCCTCGTCTGCATGACCTACTACAACCTCATCTACCAGTACGGGGACGGCGAGGCGCGGAGCGCCTCGAACGGGAACGGTGAAACCGCTGGCGGCGAGGAAGGTCCGGAACCCTTCGTGGTGGCCGCCGCGGAGGCGGGACTCTCGGGCATCATCGTCCCGGACCTGCCGGTGGACGAGAGCGACCCCCTCAAGGAAGCGTGCGACGCGCACGGACTCGACCTGATATTCATCGTCGCGCCCACGACGACCGACGAGCGCCTCGGTCGGATGCTGGACCGAGCGTCCGGGTTCGTCTACGTCCAGGGCCGACTCGGCACCACGGGCGCGCGCTCGGACGTGAGCAGCGAGACCCACGTCAGCCTCGGTCGCTTGGACGAGACCGACCTCCCGAAGGCGGTCGGATTCGGCATCAGCGAGCGCGAACACGCCCGGGAAATCGTCGCCGGCGGTGCGGACGGCATCATCGTCGGGAGCGCGTTCGTCGATATCGTGGCCTCCCAGGAGGACGTTCCCGACCGACTCGAAGCCAAAGCCCGCGAACTCAAGGCGGGCGCGCTCGACGGCGCGGGCGAAGTACCGGAACCGGAAGGCAAATAACGAACCCTTGCTACAGATTCACATATTATGGACGTAGGAACTGCGGCACGACTCGACCGAATCGGCACAGACGGAAACTACGTAATCGTCCCGATGGACCACGGCATCACCCTCGGCGCGGTGAACGGCCTCGTGGACATCGAATCGACCATCGACGCCGTGACTCGCGGCGGCGCGGACGCAGTCCTCACCCAGAAGGGCATCGCGCCGCGCGTCCACGAGAACAAGAACGACGCGGGCTACGTGGTCCACCTCAACGCGTCTACCTCCATCGGACCGGACAACAACGACAAGCGCATGACCGGCACCGTCAAGGAAGCGGTCCGGGCGGGCGCGGACGCGGTGTCGGTCCACGTCAACGTCGGAAGCAAGTACGAGCGCGAGCAGATGGAGGACCTCGCCAGAGTCACCGAGACGGCCGACGAGTACGGCGTGCCCGTGTTGGCGATGGCCTACGCCCGCGGGCCGGGCGTGGACGAACACGACGCCGAGAGTCTGGGCCACGCGGTCCGGTTCGCCGAGGAAGTCGGCTCCGACGTGGTGAAGACGGCCTACAGCGGCGACGCCGAGAGCTTCGAGCGCGTGGTCGAATCGACCCGACTCCCGGTCGTCATCGCCGGCGGGGAACCGGAGGGCGACCAAGCGACCCTCGAAGCCGTCCGCGGCGCGATGGACGCCGGGGCCGCCGGGGTCTCGATGGGCCGGTCCGTCTTCCAGCACGACGACCCCGAGGCCATCACGCAAGCAGTCTCGGGAGTCGTTCACGACGGTCGCTCGGCCGAGGACGCCCTCCGTGACGCTGGCCTCGCGGTCGAAGTCTGAGTTACGCGCGCTGGTTTCGAGCAACGTTATTGCGTGTTTAGCATAGGAAATTGTTTCTCTAGGGGACGGATTCGGTTAGTGCAGCGACTTCTGTGGCGCGCGCTGGCGCGGCGTTCACGAGCGCCGTGCCAACCGTGTGTGAGGGACGAGAACCGCAGTGGCGGTACCGGGCGGTTGCGGTATTCCTTCACACGAGCCCGTAGCTAGCTTCCAACGAGCCTTCCCGTTTCGCTCTCCCTCCCTCGATACGGCCCCAAACCGATAACAGAACCAATAAACGGTCCCCGGCAATTTTTTCGTCTATGCAGAGAGCGCCGCAGGACTTCGGGCGGGTCCTCTCGTCGATGTGTACGGAACCCCATCCCGACGCCCGCGAGGCCGCCGCGCGGTACCTCGCCGACAACCCCGGCGACCCGACTACCTACCCCGCAGTCGCCGAGATGGAGCGCGAGGCGGTCGAGACACTCGGCGAGATGACCGGTCTCGCCGACCCGCAGGGCTACGTCGCCAGCGGCGGGACCGAGGCGAACCTACAGGCGGTCAGGGCCGCGCGAAACCTCTCGGAGTCGGCCGACCCGAACGTGGTCGCGCCCGAGAGCGCCCACTTCAGTTTCCAGAAGGCCGCCGACGTGCTGGACGTGGAGTTGCGCTTCGCCGCGACCGACGACGAGCGACGGGGCGACCTCGCCGAGGTCCGCCGACTCGCCGACGAGGACACCGCCCTGGTGGTCGGCGTGGCCGGGACCACCGAGTACGGGCGCGTAGACCCGATTCCGGCCCTCGCGGACGTGGCCGCCGACGTGGACGCGCTGCTCCACGTCGACGCGGCGTGGGGCGGGTTCGTCCTCCCGTTCACCGACCGGGAGTGGAACTTCGACCACGCGCCCGTGGACACCATGGCCATCGACCCGCACAAGATGGGCCAAGCGCCGGTCCCCGCCGGAGGGTTCCTCGTGCGCGACGAAGCCGTCCTGGACGCGCTCGCCGTGGACACACCGTACCTCGAATCCACCTCGCAGGCGACCCTGACGGGCACTCGGAGCGGCGCGGGCGTGGCGGGCGCGCACGCCGCGATGGAGGCGTTGTGGCCCGAGGGTTATCGCCGAAATTTCGAGCGGGGGCAGGCCAACGCCGAGTGGGTCGCCGACGCGCTCGAATCCCGGGGGTACTCGGTCGTAGACCCCGTTCTCCCCCTCGTGGCCGCCGACGTCCCGCGCGGAGAGATCGAGGCGTTGCAGGCCGACGGCTGGCGGGTCTCGCCCACCGCGGCCGGAGAGCTACGGGTGGTCTGCATGCCTCACGTCACCCGCGAGATGCTCGAATCGTTCGTGGCAGACCTCGACGCGGTCTGAGCGACTCCCCCTTTTCGGGTCGCTCCGTCGTCTCTCAGGACTCGGCCGATTCGGTGTCGCCTCCGGAGTCCGACCCGGTTCCAGACTCCGGTCCAGCACCGGACTCCGGGTCGCTCTCGGCGTCCGAACTCGTCCGCACGTCGCGTTCGGTTTCGCCGCCGATTCGTTCGACCGCCGCGCCCAGCGCGTTGCGCTTGACGCTCCGGAGGCCCTTCTCGGCCGCCCGCCGCGAGGAGTAACCCTGCCCGGAGTCGGCGATGACGTTGCCGTTGTCGTGGACGAGTCGCCAGCGCCACTTGCCGTCCTTGCCCTCGTACACCTCGAACGAGGCCTGGGCGGGCGGTGCGAGCGCCTCCACGGTCGAACCGTCGAGTTGAGTCATCTCGACCCGGCCGTCCGACCGCTTGCTGGCGTTTCGTTTCGCGGCGTCGCGCCCGCGGCGGACGAGCGCGGGCGCGACCGACTCGACGGCGTCCACCGCGTCTACGGCGTCCGAGACCAGCGACGTGGAGAACTCGCGGGCCAGCACGCGCTCGTCGTCTCGGTACAGCGAGATCGACAGCCCTTGCCACTCGATTCCGGCGTCCTCGGGGTGTTCGGGCAGGGGTACTGCGGTCCCCTCCTCGGTCCACGTTTCGTCGCGCCGGTAGTCGAGACGGACGGTCGCCGCCGCGAGGTCGCCGTCGTCGCTCCGGTAGGAGAGTCGGGCGCGAAGGCGAGGGTGCGCGACGAGAGTGTACTCGTGGTCGAACATGCAACTGGATAGCGTCCGGATAGGGATGAGTCTGTTTGCCGTACGTCCTCGGATTCCGCTCCCGAGTCGTCGAGCTATCGGGCCGTCGTGCCGGAACGAAGACAAAAAGCTCATAGTCGTGCTTTGACCTCTATTGACTGTGTTTGCTACCGCCGGTCCAGCGTTCGTAGACACCGCCGCACTCGGGTCGTTCGAGTGGTTAGAACACCTCGTCGAAACGACGACCGGGTGGGTTGGACTCGGCATCATCTTCGTCTACTCGTTTCTCATCGCGTTCGCGCTCCCGGGCGTGAGCGAAGTCGTGCTGGCCGCGCCGCTCGACCTCGGTCTCACGCGGGCGGGCCGACTCGGCCTCATCATCCTCGTCAGCGGAGTCGGCAAGGCCGCCGGAAGCATCCTCGCGTTCCACATCGGACAGGAGGCCAAGGAGGCCGGACCCATCGTGGGCTTCCTCCGGCGGTCCCGGTTCGACGTCATCGAGTGGTCCGAGAACAAGACCGTGGAAGTCGCCCGGAAGTGGGGCTACCTCGGGATGGCGCTCGCGCTGTCGGTCCCCTTCTTCCCCGACACCATCTCGATTTACGCCTTCGCCGTCCTCGAAGAAGATTACGCCAAGTTCGCGCTGGCGACGTTCGCGGGGAGCGTCGGCCGACTCCTCGTGACGCTCTTTCTCGTCGGGTCGACGGTCGCCGTACTCTGAACCGGTCTCGTGGCGGGTTGGACGGTCCCAAGCGAAGGGTTAACGACGCGCGCGGCCCCACTCGGTGGTATGCAATTTATCGAGGTGAGCGACCGTGGTCGATAGCTCGCGGGTCGCACAGACGCTCGTCGTGCTGGTCGGCGTGGCCGTGACCGTCGCGGTCGGTTGGCTGTTGTTCGTGGAAGTGCCCGAAGGGAGTCTCGCGCGACTGCTCGGGGTCGTCCTGGTGGTCCTCACGGGCGTCGTCGGAGCGCGCGCAGCGGGCCGCATCGCGTCGGGATGGGTCGCCGCGTACGACGTGGCCGAGGTCGCCGTCGAAGGGCCGATCACCCGGGACGGCGGCGGTAGCTCGATTCCGCCCCGGCCCGGCGGGACGCCCGCCGACGACGTCGTGGAGCAAATCGAGAACGCCGACGAGGACGACGACGCGCAGGCGCTTCTGCTGCGCCTCAACACGCCCGGCGGCGAGGTGGTGCCCAGCGACGACATCCGACTCGCGGCCGAGCGGTTCGACGGTCCGACGGTCGCCTACGCCACGGACGTCTGCGCCAGCGGCGGTTACTGGATAGCCAGCGGCTGTGACGCCGTCTACGCCCGCGAGGGGAGCATCGTCGGGTCCATCGGCGTCATCGGCTCGCGCGTGAACGCCAAGGGGATGGCCGACAAACTCGGTCTGGAGTACGAGCGCCTCGCGGCGGGCAAGTACAAGGACGCGGGCACCTCGCTCAAGGAGATGACCGAGGACGAGCGCGAGTACCTTCAGGGTATCATCGACGGCTACTACGAGGAGTTCGTCGACCGCGTGACCGACGGCCGAGAGCTGAGCGACGAACAGGTCCGAGACACCGAGGCCCGCGTCTACCTCGGCGACGACGCCGAGTCCATCGGTCTCGTGGACGAACTCGCCACCAAGAAGCAGGTCGAGGACCGCCTCGCCGCGGACCTCGGCGTCGAGGAGGTGACGGTCGAGGAGTTCGAACCGGAGCGCGGCGTGATGGAACGACTCCGCGGCGGGTCCCAGGCCGTCGCCTACGCCTTCGGCGCTGGAATCGCCAGCGCCATCGCCGGCGACGACCGCGGCGACGTAGACGGGTTCGAGTTCGAACTGCGGTGAGGGTGCGCTCGGTTCGACAATCTTTACAATTTCTAAAAGTGGTTTAGTAGCCTCATGAGGCATATTTTTATTTCCCACGTCGGCGCGCGCTGGCGCGGCGCGACTGCGCGCCGCGCCAACCGCGCGAGGGACGAGTAGCGCAGGGAGAAGCGACCGTAGGGAGCGACGACCGAGCAACGCAGGCGGTTGGGGAGGTGTGAGGCCCGCGGTCGCGGTGCCGTGCTGTCCGGTGCCGTGCCGTGCGGATGCGGTCTGATTGGCGTCGGCAGTAGCTAGCTACGTCACGACTCTCCGCTTCGGTTTGTGAGAATGGCAGAACCGACCACCGAGATCACGAACCCGACTACAGCACCGACAAGTTCCGCCACCGATACCACAGGATGACGTCTCTAAAGGACGGAGAAGCGAAACCTGCGAACCGACCGAGTCGGTACCCCGGACTACTTGAACCGGAAGGTCTCCAGATTCTTGGGCGCGAAGGTTCGCATGTTGTACTCGTGGTAGAGCGACGACGAGAGGTCCTGCACGCTCGACTCGTCGCCGTGGACGCACAGAATCTTCTCGGGCCGGGGGTTCATCGTCTTCACGAAGTTCATCAGACCCTGCCGGTCGGCGTGACCGGAGAAGCCGTCCACCGTCTCCACGTCGAGTTTCAGTTTCAGCGTACCGTTCCGACCGCCGCCGCGGTTCATCGGAATCTCGTCCCAACCGTTCTGGATGCGTCGGCCGAGGGTTCCCTGGGCCTGATAGCCGACGAAGACCATCCGGGAGTCGGGGTCGCCGCCGACGTGTTCGAGCCACGACATTATCGGGCCGCCCGTGACCATGCCGGAGGTCGAGAGGATGATGCACTGGTCGCCGTCGGCGACCTCTTGGCGTTCCTCCTCGCCGCCGTCGATGTGGTTGAACTGGTCGGCGAGGAAGGGGTTCTCGTCCTCGTGGAAGATGCGGTCCCGGAGGTCGTCACGGAGGTACTCGGGGTAGGTCGTGTGAATGGCGGTCGCCTCCCAGATCATGCCGTCCAGGTGGACCGGCATCTCGGGGATGTCGCCGTTGCGCATCGCCTCCTCGATGACGAGCATCATCTCCTGGGAGCGACCCACTGCGAACGCCGGGATGACGATCTTCCCGCCCTTCTCGTAGGTCTCGTTGATGACCTCCTTCAGTTTCTCCTCGGAGTCCTCTTGGTCGGTCTGGTAGTCGTTGCGACCGCCGTAGGTCGATTCGAGGATGAGGGTCTCGACCCGCGGAAAGTCGTTGACTGCGCCGTTGAACAGTCGGGTGTCGTCGTAGTGGATGTCACCCGAGAACGCGACGTTGTAGAGACCGTCGCCGATGTGGAAGTGCGAGACGGCCGACCCGAGGATGTGACCCGCGTTGTGGAGCGTGAGTTTCACGTCGGGCGCGATGTCGGTCACGTCGCCGTACTCCAGCGGGATGGTGTGCTTGATGGCCTCGCGGACCATCTCGGACTCGTAGGGCGGCGCGCGGCCCTCCTTGGCGGCCACGTCGAGGTAGTCGAGCTGGAGCAGGCCCATCAGGTCACGGGTAGGTTCGGTGGTGTAGATGGGGCCGTCGTAGCCGTACTTGAACAGGAGCGGGATGAGCGCCGAGTGGTCGAGGTGGGCGTGGGTCAGCACCACCGCGTCGATGGTCTGAGCACCCGCACCGAGCGCCTCCTCGACCTGGAGGTAGGGCACTTCACCTTCCGCACCGGGCTTGTCGCCGCAGTCGATGAGGATGCGGGTCTCGGGCGTCGAGAGGATGAACGAGGCCCGACCGACCTCACGACAACAGCCGAGCGTCGTGACCCGGACGTACTCGTCGTCGGACATCTCCTCGCGGTGAATCTGGCGACCCACCTTTTCGAGGATGTCGCGGCGCTCGTCGCGCTCCTGTTTCAGGAAGTTCCGGACGTTCGAGACCGTGGAGGACTCGATGGGCGGGGTCCGCACGACTTCGGGCGTCCAGCCAACCTCCTTGGTTATCTCCCGGAGCGTCGAACCGTGCTTGCCGATGACCATCCCCGGCTTCTCGGCCTCGATGACGACCTCGCCCGTGTCGGCGTGGAAGTCGAGGTCGGTGACGCCAGCCTCGTCAGGGATGACGTCGAGCACGTCCTCGCGGGCGTCCTCGGGGCGCGACAGCACGTCGGGGTCGGGGCGGACTGTGATGCGTTTTCGGAGTTGGCTCGCCAACTGCCGGATGAGGTCGCCGTTTCTGGCGAACTTCTTGGGGTCGCGCGTGTACACGACCAGTTCCGGGCCTTCGTACTTCACGTCCGACACCGAGATGTCGCTCGGTAACTCGCTCGTAATCTCTGCGCGCAGGTCCTCGAGTTGCTGATCTACTTTACTCATAGTGAAAAAGTCGTTTCGTCTGTCGGTGTTGCCCCCTGCTCTGGGTAGTCACGGCCGACCCGTCCACGCCACCGCGGGCTACCTGCTCGCGGAGGCAGGTCGAACCGGTCGGAAAGCCATCAGGACTACGATGCAGAGTACAGCACAGCATAGATTTCGCTTCTCCGCGGGATGTTGAAACTCTCGCGTCGGCGAGTCGTCCTCGTCCCCGGGGATACCGGGGCGGACCGGACGCTCACTCGGGGACGCAGGAAAACCCGCTTATGCGGCATTAGTCCCCGATATTATAAAAGCCTTCTCAAAGTGGGCAAAGCCAAGTCCGCGCAGGCCGTTCTCCGCGGTATGCGACTGACTCCGAAACGAGTCGCCGACGAGTACGAGTGGGTCCGTGGCCGGGCCGACGTGGTGGTCCCCCTCGTGAACGACGTGCGCGACGACCTCGGCGACCTGTTCGACACCGAGGTAGACGAAGTGAGCGCCGACGCCTACCGCGAGGAGGTAGACGCCGTCTTCGCCGACGGCGACCGCGCGGTCAACGTCGCCGCGTTGGTCGCCATCCTCCGGGATTTGGACGTGGAGGGCGACTATCCGGGGTTCGTGGTGGACGAACTCCTCGGCCGCGAACTCGCCGGGACTATCGCGGGAAATCAGCCCCTCAGACTGCTCGGCGAAGCCACCTTCCACTTCGCGGACGTTGGCGTCCACGCCGACGAGGACCGCGAGGCGGGAAGCGCCTCGCGAGAGCGAGCGGGCGACGCCCGCGAGACCGCGGGCGCGGACGACCTCGACGCCGCCCTCGCGGCCGGGTTCCAGACGCGACTTCCCGGGTGGGACTGGAAGGAAAGCGGGAGTCCGTTCGCGGTGACGGACGACGGTTAGTCCGCTCCCGAAACCTCGTCGCCTTCCCAGCCTTCGACGTAGACGCGGTCGTCGTCCACGCCCCGGTCGTCGAGATAGTCCCGCGTCTCGACGACCATCTCCGGAACCCCGCAGACGTAGAAGTCTCGCTCCTCGAAGTCGTCCAGATACTCCGCGAGGTGGTCCTGTACGTGGCCCTCTGGTCCCCGCCACTCCTCGTCTGCCTCCGAGAGGACGTAGGTCACGTCGAAACTCGGATAGTCGGCCGCCAACTGGTCCAGGGTCTCGCGGTAGAAGACGTGTTCCTCGTCTTTCTCGCCGAAGAAGAAGTGGGCGTTCCCGGTGCCTTCCCGCACGTACTGCTTGGCCATCGCTATCATCGGCGTGATGCCGGTCCCGGTCGAGACGAAGGCTACGTCGGAATCGAGGTCCCGGAGGTAGAGGTTCCCGCCCAGCTCCTCGACGTGGATGGTGTCGCCCGGCGTCCGGTCGTGCATCCACGTCGAAGCAGTTCCGTCGGGATACCGCTTGATGGCGAGCGTGATTTTCTCGGACCCGGGCATTGCCGTCGAGGTGTACGGTCGGACGACCTCCTCGCTCTCGCCGTCGTCGCTCTCCTGCTCGAAGTGGACGTGGGTGTGTTGGCCGGGGTCGAACTCGAAGGTGTAGCCGTCGGACTCCAGCACGAACTGCTTGACGTTGGGCGTCATCTGATGGACGGACGTGACCGTGACCTCGTGGATGTCGGTCATAGGGGCTTGCCGGTGGTACGACCGACGGCCGGATAACTCGGATGGCCGACCGAACGTCGGATTTTATCCCCCAAGACTTCGATACGCCGACCATGCAACCCGCGACGCTCTGTTACCTCCTGCGGCCGGAGGACGCGGAAGTCCTCCTCATCCGCAAGAAGCGTGGCCTCGGCGAAGGGAAGTTCGTCGGTCCCGGCGGCAAGGTCGAGGAGGGCGAAACCCCCCGCGAGTGCGTCGTGCGCGAGGTCGAAGAGGAGATCGGCGTGACGCCTCGCGACCCCGAGAAGGTCGGGGAGTTCGAGTTCGTCTTCGGCGAGGAGTCGGAGATGTTCGTCCACGTCTTCCGCGCCGAGGAGTTCGTCGGCGTCCCGGAGGAGTCCTCGGAGGCCGACCCCGAGTGGTTCGACTACGAGTCGGTCCCCTACGACGAGATGTGGGAGGACGACCGCTACTGGATGCCTCACCTGTTCGCTGACGAGACGTTCGCCGGGGAGTTCGTCTTTGACTCGGAGGGCGATGAGTTGCGAGAGTGGGCGGTCGAGGCCGGCGTGAGCGCGGTGGATGCGGCGGACCTCTGAAGCGACGCACGACTCGTCTCCACAGCATCCCGACGAAACGGTCACTCCGCGAACCACGGTCTCGTCTGAACCCTTCACACAGGTTCATCGCCTTTAAGACCGCTTCGGAGAAACCAGTACCCAATGAGCGACGACGAGCAGGAACTCGGCATCACCGAGCGAAAGGAGTACAGTCCCGGCGAGTGGTACGCCGAAGTGGTACAGAAGGCCGAACTCGCCGACTACGCGCCCATGGGCGGGTTCATCGTCACCCGACCCCGGGGGTACGCCCTCTGGGAAGGCGTGCAGGACCACCTCGACGAGCGGTTCAAGGCGACCGGCGCTCAGAACGCCTACTTCCCCGCGCTCATCCCCGAGAGTTACCTCGAACGCGAGAGCGACATCGTGGAAGGCTTCGACCCCGAGGTGGCGTGGGTCACTCATGGCGGCCACGAGGAACTCGAAGAGCGACTCGCGTTCCGGCCCACCAGCGAGTCCATCATCACGCCGTTCATGAGCAACTGGGTCCGGAGCCACCGCGACCTGCCCCTGCGCCTGAACCAGTGGTGTAGCGTCATCCGGTGGGAAGCCACCGAGACCAAGCCGTTCTTCCGGACCAAGGAGTTCCTCTGGCAGGAGGGCCACACCGCCCACGAGTCCGAGGACGAGGCGTGGGACGAGACCATGACCCGCCTCGACCAGTACGAGAACCTCTACGAGGACGTGCTGGCCATCCCCGTCCTCCGGGGTCGCAAGCCCGAACACGACAAGTTCCCCGGCGCGCACACCACCACGACGGTCGAGGCCCTCATGCCCGACGGCAAGTCGGTGCAGGGCGGAACCTCCCACTACCTCGGCCAGGGCTTCGCCGAGGCCTACGACCTGACCTACACCGACGAGGACGAGGAAGAGCAGGTCGCCCACACCACCTCGTGGGGCCTCTCGTGGCGGGCCATCGGCGCGCTCGTCATGACCCACTCCGACGACCAAGGGCTCGTCGTGCCCCCGAAGATCGCGCCCGAGCAGGTCGTCATCGTCCCCATCTGGAACGAGGACAACCGCGAGGAAGTGCTGGACTACGCCGAGGGCGTCGCTGACGACCTCGAAGCCGAAGGCGTCCGCGTCGAACTCGACGACCGCGACGAGCGCAACCCCGGCTTCAAGTTCAACGAGTGGGAACTGAAGGGCGTCCCCCTCCGCATCGAAATCGGCCCCAACGAGGTCGAAGACGACGAACTCACCGTGGTCCACCGACCCGACGGCGAGGACGTCGTGGAGGACCGCGAGGACGTCGGCGAGACCGTCCGGACCCACTTCGACCAGGTGTACGCGAAGCTCTACGACGCCGCCAAGGAGAACCTCGAAGAGAACGTCCGCGAGGCCTACGAGACCTCCGAGATTCTGGGCACCATCGGCCAGTACGGTGGCTACGTCAAGACGCCGTGGTGCGGCGACGAGGCCTGCGAGCAGGTCATCAAGGAGGAGATAGCGGCCGAAATCGTGATGACTCCGATGGACCGCGACGAGGAACCTATCGGCGACGAGTGCGGCGTCTGCGGCGACGAGGCCGAGGAGACCGCCTACTTCGCCAAGTCGTACTGAACGCGAACCTCGCTACGTTCTCCGCGCGACTCTCCGCGCTATCTTCTCCGCGCGAGCGCGAGACATGCCAGCAGTGCGACCAGCGCCGTCCCCGCGCAGAAGCCCGGGAGTTCGATGCCCGGCGAGGCCGGCGACGACGACGTAGATTCGGTCGTCTCGCGGGTCGTCGCGGTCGTCTCCCGGATTTCCTCGACCGTCACCGACGCCGAGGCGGCGACCCGGTGGTCGTCCTCGCCGTCGGTGTACGGCTCGTCGGTCTCGGGGTCGAACGCGCCGTCGCCGTCGGTGTCGCGGTACGTCACCGCGACGAGGGTCGCGTTCGATTCGAGAGCGGAGTCGAACGCGACCGAGGCTCTCGCCGACTCGTCGGGGGCCAGATACCCCGAGGTGCCGATAATCTGGCCGTTCGTCGCGTTCCGGTGGACGACGACGAAGCCCCCGAACGGGAGGTCCGCGCTGGCGTTCGCGGCCGTCGCGTTCGCGGACTCCAGCCACACGGTGGGCGTGGGTTCGACCACGACGCCGGGGTCCGGGCCGCCGTACCCCATGATGGCCTCGCCGCGGTGGCGCACGGTCACGGTGAAGTTGGTGCCCGGCGGCACGTCGGAGAAGTCGAACTCCGGCGCGTAGACGAACCCCTCGCTGGCGTTCCTGACGCGCCCGGTCGCCTCGAATTGGAAGGTGTCGCCCTCGCCCTCGACGACGACCGTCAGCTCCGAGCCGGGTGGCACCGACGTCTCGACCGCGACGGTCTGGTTCGGCGCGGCCTCGACCCGAGCGCGTGAAGGGGTGACGTCCAGGTCGAACTCGCGCTCGCCGAGCCGGTCGGTCGTCACGAGGTCGGCCTCGGGCTCGTGGACCTCGAACTCGGTGGTCGCGGACTCGCGGGCGTCCGCGAGCACGGACGCCCGCGAGAGCGTGAGGTTCGCGCGGTAGTGCTGTCCGGCCGCGAGTCTGTCGTCCCAGCCGCGCGTGACGTTCACTTCGGCGAGGTCCACCACGAGGTAGTAGGTGTCGTTCCGGGCGTCGGCCACGAGGTCGGTCGAGTCGGGCGCGGGGTGCATCAGCGCCGCCTCGAACGACGTACCCGGATCGATTTGTTCGATGCGGAGGTTGGCCCCGTCGCCGTCGAGGAACCGAAAGAAGCGGTCGGTCGCGTTCGTTCCGTTCTGCGCGGCGATGGCACCGTCGAGCCCAGAGGCCCGGAGTTCGAGGACGAACGTGTCGTTCAGCGTGACGACGCGCGACCGTACGAGGTCGCCAGTTCCGGCTGCCTTCGGTACGTCGTTCGGCTCGGAGAGGTCGGTCTCGGCCGACGGAACGTAGCTCCGGAGGCCCCCCGTGGTCCGGTTCTCCAGCAGGAGCTTCGCCACGTCCCAGCGCTCTCCGGCGGTGTCGTTCTCGGCCCAGAGGTCGAGTTCGTAGGTGCCGGTCGCGAGCGGCGTCGTCGCGTTCGACTGCTCGCGAACGGCGAGTGCGTCGCCCTCGCCCGCGGCGAGCGACCCGTCGTAGGTGTCGAACTGGAGCGTCGCGTCGTCGTCGCCGTCGGCGTCGCGCACGACGACGGTGGCGACGTGGGTCGCGCTCGAGCCGACCCTGACGGTGGCGTTCTCGGCGTCCGAGAAGTGGATCCCGAGTTCCACCACGTCGCCGCGCTGGTCGGTCAGGATGGACGAGTGGAAGCTGACTGGCGGCGAGGGGGTTGCGGTGGTGTCGGAGTGCGAGGCGGAAGGGGGCGACGCGTCGGCGGTCGAGTCGGCAGGGGCCGTGACGGCGGCGGTCGTGACTCCACTACTGACGAGCAGGAGGGCGACTAGACAGGAGACCAGCAGTCGCTTGGGGAGGGCGGCGGACATAGGTCGGATTGCTGACCGGTCGGGGAAATACTTTCTGCTGGCTGTCGCGGGGTTGGTCGAGGAGTACGGACGGGAAATCGTGGAAAGACTGGAGAGAACGGTGAGAAGCTAGCTTCATGCGTGAGCCACCTACGACCGCACCGTGACAGCAGATTGCTTGGTTCGCTGGAGTTAGCTTCTACCGGTACCACGGAGACGACCGCACCGCAACCGCACAGCACGGCCCTCACACCCCCCAGTCCTCCCTCGCGCGAGGTGCGGTGCGCTTGCGCACCGCGCCCACGCGCGCCGGTTCAGAGAACCGGAACTCGTTCTTTAGGAAAGAAGAATCCAATCTAAAGAAATGTATAGTTATCTACCCGTTGTCGTGGGGCACTGACATGACCACCGCCTCGCCCGACAGCACCTGCTCGGGGTCGTCCTCCGAGTCGTCATCGACGGCCTCCGCCACCGTCTCGACTCGGAGTCTGTCGTCGCCCAACTCCTCCTCTACGGTCACCGTCGCCGTCACGGTCTGGCCCGGTCGAACCGGGTTCTCGAAGTCGAGGTCCTGCGAGAGGTAGATTACGTCGCCCGGCAGGTCGGCGAGGGCGGCGCTGACGACGCCCGCCGAGAGCATCCCGTGGGCGACTCGGCCGCCGAAGAACGTCTCGGCGGCGTACTCGTCGTCGCGGTGGATGGGGTTGTCGTCGCCCGTGAGGTCGGCGTAGGCGTCGATGGTATCTTCGGTGACCGTCAGGGAGGCCTCGGCGGTGTCGTCTACGGTTGCGACTGGCATGTACGAGCATCGCGGCGCGCGTAGAATCAATCCGGGGGTTAACATGTGAAACGGGGTTTTCAAGGCGGATTCCTTCGTGGGTTCACCTATGTCATACGCGGACAACGACGGGGTCTCGCTCTACTACGAGACCACCGCTCCGGCCGAGACGGCCACCAACGGGAGCGACCCCGAGACCGTCGCGCTCGTGGAGGGACTCGGTTACGGCCGGTGGATGTGGCGCTGGCAGCGAGAGCGACTGGCCGACGAAGGCTACCGCGTCGTCGTCTGGGACAACCGCGGCACCGGCGACTCCGACGAACCCGAGGGACCGTACACCGTCGAACAGATGGCCAGCGACCTGGAGGCGGTTCTGGCCGACGCGGGCGTCGAGCGCGCCCACGTCGTCGGCGCGAGCATGGGCGGAATGATAGCCCAGCAGTACGCGCTCGACTACGACCGCGCACAGTCGCTCGGCCTGCTCTGCACCAGCCACGGCGGCGAGGAGGCTATCGACGTGCCCGAGGAGACCCAGGCCCGGATGTTCTCCGTGCCCGACGACGCCGACGAGCGCGAGGCCATCCGGTACAAGATGAAGCCCGCGACGACCGACGAGTTCTGGGCCGAGAACGACGACCTGATTTCGGACATCGTGGACTGGCGACTGGAGGGCGACGCGAGCGACGCCGCCCGAGAGGCCCAGGCCGCCGGAGTCGCGCAGTTCGATTCGAGCGACCGCCTCGGCGACGTCGACGTACCGGTTCTGGTCGCTCACGGCACCGACGACCGGGTGCTTCCGGTCGAGAACGCCGACCTCCTGTACCAGAAGCTGTCGAAGGTCCAACTCGCCGTCTTCGATGGCGGTTCGCACCTCTTCTTCGTCGAGCAGGCCGACGCCGTCAACGACCGCCTCGTGGAGTTCCTGACCCATGTTTAGCCACGACGAAACCCCCTACGACTGGGTGGGAGCGTGGAGCGAGAAGCGCGCCAGCCTCTCGCCCGAGTCGGTCGGACTGGTGGACGCGACGACCGGCGAGCGGTTCACCTACGCCGAGTTGGACCGCCGAGCAAACCGGACCGCGCGACTCCTTCGGAACCGAGGCGTCACCGGGAGCGACCGAGTGGCGGTCCTCTCGCGGAACCGTCCGGAACTCGTAGACCTCTTTTTCGCCACCGCGAAGACCGGCGGTGTTCTCGCACCGCTCTCCCATCGGCTCGCGGCGGGCGAACTGGTCGAGATGCTGAACGACGTGGACCCCGCACTCCTCGTGGTCGAAGACCCCTTCGACGGACTCGCGGCCGACGTGCTAGCTCACGACGCCCGGGAGTTCGACTGCTCGGTCCTCTCGTTGCCCGCGGACGGCTCGAACGCCGACGCGTCGGCGTTCGAGCCGTGGGCCGACGCCCTCCCCGAGGACGACTCGCCGGTCGAGACCGCCGACGTGTCGATGGACGACCCGCACCTGTTCCTCCACACCGGGGGTTCGACCGGGGTTCCGAAGGAGACGGTCGTGACCCACGGCTCCATCCTCTGGAACTCGTTCAACACCATCACGGCGTGGGGGCTTCGACCCGAGGACGCGACGCCGATGGTGTTCCCGATGTTCCACACCGGCGGGTGGAACGTCCTGACCGTGCCGCTGTTCCACCTCGGGGCGACGGTCGTCCTCGCCCGCGAGTTCGAACCCGGAGAGGTCCTCCACCTCGTGGAGGACGAGGGCGCGACCGTCCTCGTGGCGGTTCCGGCCGTCCTCCGGATGATGGCGAACCACGACGACTGGGCCGACACCGACCTCTCGACGCTCCGGTTCGCCAAGTCGGGCGGCGGCCCCTGCCGGGAGTCGGTCATGGAGGCGTGGTGGTCCCGGGACGTCGACCTCTCGCAGGGCTACGGCCTGACCGAGTGCGGCCCGAACAACTTCACGATGCCCGACGGTTGGCCCCGCGAGAAGGCCGACAGCGTGGGCGTGCCCGCGATGCACGTGGACGCGCGAGTCGTGGACGACGCGGGCGAAGAGTTGCCCGCGGGCGAAATCGGCGAACTCGAACTGTCGAGTCCCCACGCCGCGGACCGATACTGGCGCAACGAGGAAGAGACCGAGGCGACGTTCGGTGGCGGATGGGTCTCGACCGGCGACCTCGCCCGACGCGACGACGAGGGCTACGTCTACATCGAGGGCCGGAAGAAGAACATGTACGTCTCGGGCGGCGAGAACGTCTACCCCGCCGCGGTCGAGGACCGCATCGCCGACCACCCCGAGGTCGAGGAGGTCGTCGTCGTCCCGGTTCCCGACGACCAGTGGGGACAGGTGGGCAAGGCGGTCGTGCAGGGCGACGAGTCGCTGACTCTCGAAGAGCTAACCGGGTTTTTGGACGGGAAACTCGCCCGGTTCAAGCGACCTCGCCATCTGGCCTTCGTCGAGGAGATGCCGACGTCGGGCCCCTCGAAAATCGACCGGCAGGCCGTGAACGACGAGTTCGGCGAGGAGTGACCGACTCGGAACGCCGGGTAGCCCCCGCGCTTATTACCGTTACCGTGCAACTCGTTCCCATGGCTTCGGTACTTCGGCGACTCGTACGACTCGTCAGAATCCTCGACGACGTTCGGAGCGTCGTTCGGGCGCTCGAACTGCTGCGAAAACTCGTGCGCGGACTCCGCGGTCGGCCCAGTTCGTTGGCCTGACGGGCGACCGGCGTTGCCGTCGCAGGGGCCGAACCGACCGGCCTCGGGAGCCCTCAGAGAAGACGTTCCTTGACGAACCGAGCGATCGTCGGGACGTCCTCGGCGTGGAGCAGTTTCATGACGCCGCGAGTACTCCCGGCGTTGGCCTTGCTCAGGGCGTCGGCGTCCACTCGATTGAGGTCTCGAATCAGCGTGTCGTAGCGCTCGTTCGGGACGAGATAGAGGAGTTGGGTCATCAGCAGTCGGGTCCGCATCTTCGGGGCGACGCGCTCGTGCCAGAGGTCGTCGTAGATGGAGAGTTTCTCGGCGGAGGTGTCGCGGTCGCTCGACATGAAACAGCGGTCCGCGGTGACGGCGGCCGCCCGGCCCGACTTCATGCAGGTGTGGATACCCTCGCCCCAGAGCGGGTCGATGGTCGGCACGGTGTCACCGATTGCCATGAAGTTGTCGGTGCTGAAGCCGTCGGGCATCTGGATGTGGGCCGACCCCCGGTGCTGTTTCCCGGCGATGCGCTCGGCCTCCTCGAATCGGGGGTCGGTGTCGAGCCAGTACTGGAGGTAGTCGTCGATGCCCATGCCGTCTTGGGCGTAGTCGCGGTGGGCCGCGTTCTGGATGTAACAGAGACCGACCTTCGCGGTGTCCTCGCCCGTGTGGAAGATCCACGAGTAGCCCCCCGGCGCGAGGTCGTGGTCGAGTCGGAGCATCATCGCGTCGGTGAGGTCGGCGTACCCGTCGGCGTCGATGTCGATGCCTTCGAGTTCGTACTCGACGCCGATGGCCTGATGCTCGCGCTGGAGGTCGGTCACGCCGAGTTTCTTGGCGAGCGGCGCGGCCGGGCCGGTGGCGTCGATGACGATGTCGCCGTACACTTCTTTGTCGCCGTCGTACCGCACGCCGACGATGTCGCCGTCCTCTATGATTGGTTTGGAAACCCGCGAGTCGAACCAGTACTCCGCGCCGTCCTCGCGGGCGTCGTCCACGAGGAAGTTCTTGAAGTCGGCGAATTCGAGGACCGCACCCGGTTGGTGCCGGACGAAGTGCTCGTTCGGCGACTCCAGAACCACGTCGTCGGTGTAGTTCATCACCACGTCGTCGGGGATGCCGAATCCGCCCATCATCGACGGGAAGGTTCCGGCCGTGGACTTGTTGCTCTGGGCGGGGAAGTCGTCCTCGGCCTCCGTTTCGAGGACGACCACGTCGTAGTCGCGTCTGGCGAGGTCGCGGGCGCACTGCGCGCCCGCCGGACCGGCACCGGCGATGACGACGTCGAACTTCTCAGTCATAGCGCGTCGCCCCGATGGAAACAGGAGACGGCGTCTCGCTCACGATTCCTGGAGTAGGGACCGAACTGCCGTCGAAATCTCGTCCGCAGTCGGGCCTCCGACGTGTTCGGTCGGCGGTAGAACTCTCGTTCGAGAGAGTCGCTGGCGCGGAGCGACTCCCCGTCGTCCCCCCAGCGACGATGTCACCGGACCGCGTCCGGGTGGTCGGCGAGGGTCCCTCGCCGGTGTCGTATTCGTCCGCAGTCATCTCTACTTCTGGTAGACACCTCTCCCATAAAAAACGGACGCAAACGCTCTGGCACGGGTATTCTGTTGGCGTGGCGCGGGCAAAAGACTATATATGTCACCGGGGAATCGAGTCGCCCCTCCGTGACCGTCGGGGAGCGTTCGAGGGGAGTGCGGGGAGGTCCGCCGACACGTCTTTCGGCGCGTTCGACCAGTGGCCGTCTCAGTATCCGTCGAATCGCTGGCCGTCGAGGTAGACGCTCACACCGTCGTCGCACCGCAAGTCGGTCAGGTCGCCGGAGAACAGGAAGCTATCTCCGCCTCCCGCGAGCGCACCGGTCACGATGTCGTCGCGGATGCGGTCGCTCCGGTCCACCGAGATGGCGTCGTGGCCGACGACGCTCGGTGCGCAACTCCGTCCCGACCGCCGGATACCGCCACCCGAGACCTCGAAGGCGTACTCGTTGGCCGACCTCCAATCGCCGCCACAGAGCGTGAGGTGGTGTTTCCCGCCGTGGTCACGGCCGCAGGGACACCGGTCTTTCTTCCCGCGTTTCTTCCTTTTCTTCTTCTCGTGCTTCTTCTCCTTCCCGTGCTTCTTCTTCCCGTGTTTCTCCTTCTTCCGGCCGTGCCCCCGGACGACGACGGTAATCGAGTTGCCGAAACAGAGGGCGTCGTGGGTTATCGGACACGCGACGAGGCGGAACTGGTACTTGCCCGGGCGGAGTCCGGCGAGCGTAACCGCTACTCGGAAACTCGTGCGGGCGGTCACGACGCGCTGGAGACCGCCGTACCACTCGTCGTGGCCGTGGTGAGCGACCTGTGCGCCGACCTTACATCGCTCGCAGTCCACCTTCTCCATCCCGTCGACTGCGCCCGTCGTCTTCGCTTTGCCGGTCGTCTCCGCGCCGTCCTCGCCGAGGATCTCCACGTCCGTCGTGCGCACGTCCAGCGGTCGGTGGCTCTCGTCGTGAGACGTTGCCCGCGCGCGACCCGAGAGCGGGGTCAGTAGCGACCCGCCCGCGACGGCCGTCGCCCCGCTTCGTAGGACGGTACGACGCGAAACTTCTTTCGAGGTGCTGTGCGTTTCGTCTGGCATGACTCGTTCGAGACGCCGACGCCCGTCGTGTTAACGGATGCCAAACGTTCAACTACTTCGGCGGGGTCAGTCCGACTTCAGCCAACTCAACCCGACTTCAGAAACGAAACGCGACGTGAGAGACCGGTAATAGAGGGATGTTATCTAACTGCACAGTAGGCCGTCTCCGGCGTTCCGGCGTCGTCTCGCCCGGAGAGGGTTCAAACTGAAATTGAATCGATAGCTCCGGTACTACGCTCCGGTCGTCCCCGACGGTGTCGTCTCGGACTCTGTCGCTTCTGCGTCGGTCGTCGTTCGGACCGAGGTCGTCCCTGCTTCGGTCGTACTCCCCTCGCCGCGCGAGACCGTCGCCACCGTCTCGGCCTCGTCGCCGCGCTGGTGGACCACCTCGACGGTCCCCGGAACTCGGTCGCGGAACCCGAGGTCGGCCCGATACGCGACGGTCCCGACGCACTGCGCGCAGACGTCTGCTTCCGATTCCGTGGTGGCGACAGTCACTCGGAGCGTGTCGGCGGACGGGAGCGCGACCCCGGCCAGTCGCGCGCCGTGACACGGCGTCGGTGCGCGTATCGATCCCGAAATTCGGACCGACGCTTCGCCGAACCCGACGCTGGCCTCGTCGGCCGACCCGCAGGACCCGCTGAAGGCGGTGAACGTCCGGTCGACCACCTCGGGCGGACAGCCGATTTCGGTCGAAATCGTCACTGACTGGACCGCCCCGTCGGGAGCGACTCGCACGTCGGTTCGCGAGTCGTTGCAGTCGAAGCGCGAGCGAGGGACCGCGACGGTCCCGCCGGTGGACGCACCGTCCGTCGCGGTGGTGGTCGCTCCACCGGGTCGGAGCGGCAGTGCGTACTCTCCGGGTTCGGACAGTCGGAGCGTCAGGTAGCCGTCGGCGGGGAACTCGACGCGCCGGTCGAGTATCGCAGTCCCGGCTTCGCCGCCCCGAAACAGGCGGAGACCGACGGTCCGCGCTTCGCCGCTGTCGTTCCAGATACGAATGGCGTGCGGTCGGTTGTTCTCGGGGTTCCGGACGCCCTCGCGACTGCCGACCGAAATCGTGGCGAACGGGCGGTCTGCCGACGAGTCGATACCGGTGAACTCCTGCCCGTCGCTCGCGGTCGTAGTCGTCTCCGTTTCCTGTCCCGACGCGCGCGCTCGCGCCCCGAGCAGGCCCGCCATCCCGGTCGCCCCCGCGCCGACGGTCCCCAGTAACTCCCGTCGATTCATGGAGTACGTCACGACGCATCCGGGGATACGCTTTGCGGGCCGGTTTCGGGTTTCGGTCGAGAGTGTACACCTCGGAGTGCACTCACGGATGCTCTCTACGAGAATTGAAGAGAACCGACGCAGAAAGCGCAGACGAGAACTGGAGAATCGCTAATGGGCCGTCAGTAGAACTCGCGCACGAGGTCCATCGCGTCCTCGGGCGCGCCGTCCGGAATGTCCGCCATGTTGCTGTCGAGGCCGTGAAGTTCCGAGTAGGGAACGCTCTCCTCGTTCTGGTAGAGGATGCCCTGATACTCCTTGTCGGCGTCCAGAATCTTGTCCTTGGCCGCGTCGCGGTCGGTCGGGTCGTGATCCTCGTCTGCGAGGTCCACGATGGAGTCCCGGAAGTAGTCGTAGGTGTCCACGTCGTTGAACGTCACGCACGGCGAGAAGACGTTCACGAAGCCGAAGCCGTCGTGTTCGATGGCTTTCTGGACGATTTCGGTGTGGCGCTGGGCGTCCGTGGAGAACGACTGGGCGATGAAGCTTCCGCCCGCCGAGAGGGCGAGCGCGAGGGGGTTGACCGGCGGCTGCTTGGGACCCTCGGGGGTGGTCGACGTCTCGAAGTCCTCTCGCGAGGTCGGGGAGGCCTGTCCCTTGGTCAGCCCGTAGATGCGGTTGTCCATGACCACGTAGGTCATGTCCACGTTCCGGCGGACCGCGTGGATGAAGTGGCCCGCGCCGATGGAGTAGCCGTCGCCGTCGCCGCCCGCGACCATCACTTCGAGGTCGGGGTTGGCGAGTTTGACGCCCGTGCCGACGGGCAGGGCGCGGCCGTGGACGCCGTGAAGCGCGTAGCTGTGCATGTAGGTGCCGATCTTGCCGGAACAGCCGATGCCCGCCACGACGAAGGTGTTGTCCGGGTCGTTGCCCGTGTTGGCCAGCGCCTTCATCATGCCGTTCATCGTGCCGAAGTCGCCGCATCCGGGGCACCACGTCGGCTGCTTGTCGGATTTGAAGTCGGTGAATCGTACGTCTGAACTCATGCTGTGACCTCCTCGCTCTGGAGACTCTCTCTGATTTCGTTTGCCAGTTCGTCGGCCTTGAACCTGACGCCGTTGTACTTGTTCACGCGTTTGACGCGGGTGAGAGCGTCGTGTTCGAGCAGGTCGGCGAACTGTCCGTTCGCGTTACACTCGACGACGACGACCTCGTCGGCGGCCTCGATGTCGTCGGTGAGGTCAGGTCGGGGGAAGATGTACGGCACCGAGAGGAACCGGACCGACACGTCGTCTTCTTCGAGGAAGTCGAGGGCTTCGCGCATCGCGCCCTCGTTCGACCCCCACGAGATGACGAGGTTGTCCGAGTCGGCGTCGCCGAACTCCCGCACGTCGAAGTCCTCTCGCTCCTTGGCCGTCTCGACCTTCCGGTTTCGCTTGTCCACCTGCTCGACGCGAACCTCGGTGTCCTCGGTCCGGCGACCGAGCGAGTTGTGTTCGAGACCCGTGGACATGTGGGCGGCGTTGGTCGTGCCCGGGAACGCACGCGGACTGATGCCGTCGGCGGTCGGGAAGTGAGGCTGGAACCGGTCTTTCTCGTCGGTCCAGGCTTCCACTTCGTCATCGTCGACGACCTTCCCGCGGTCGATTTCGACCGCGTCCATGTCGAACTCCTCGGGTTCGAAGGTCTGTTCGGTCACGGCCATCGAGAGGTCGGCGAGCAGGAAGACGGGCGTCTGGTACTTCTCGGCGAGGTTGAACGCCTCGACGGTCTTGTGGAAACATTCGGCGACGTTGGTCGGCGCGACGACGAATCGCGGAATCTCGCCGTGGCCACCGTAGAGCGTCATGTTGAGGTCGCCCTGCTCCTGCTTGGTCGGCATCCCGGTCGACGGACCCGAGCGCATCACGTCGGCGATGACCAGCGGCGTCTCGCTGGTCGCCACGAGGCCGAACGTTTCGGTCATCAGGTCGATGCCCGGCCCGGAAGTCGCGGTCATCGAGCGCGCTCCGG
The DNA here is from genome assembly GCA_005239435.1 of Halorussus salinisoli. Lineage (GTDB taxonomy): Archaea > Halobacteriota > Halobacteria > Halobacteriales > Haladaptataceae > Halorussus > Halorussus salinisoli. The sequence continues at coordinate 469,599 of ML241305.1, forward strand.
CGCGTGCCGCGCCCAGCGCCATGTTGATGGCCGAGAGTTCGTCTTCGGCCTGAACGACCTCGCCACCGTACTGCTCGATGCGCCCCGTGAGGTACTCCATCACGTCGGTCGCGGGCGTGATGGGATACCCGGCGTAGAAGCGACATCCGGCCGCGATTGCGCCCATGCCGATGGCCTCGTCGCCGTTCAGCAGGACGTAGTCGTTGTCGGTGGTGTCGAGGTCGTAGTCGAACTCGTGGTCGTACTCCTCGGCCACGAACTCCTGACCTTTGCGGGCGGCCTCCTTGTTGTTGTCCACGAGGGACTCGCCCTTGCTCCCGAACTTCTTCTCGAGCGCGGAGTCGAGGTTCTCGATGGGGAAGTTCGTCACCTCGCAGGCCGCGCCGAGCGCGACGATGTTCTGCATGATGGCCCCGCCGGCCTCTTCGGCGAGGCGCTGGAGCGGTACCGAGAGACCGATCATGCCCTCGGGAACGTCCACGTCCTGCATCTCGGTGCGCTCGCCGTCGTAGATGATGACGCTCCCTTCGTGGAGTTCGTCGAGATTCTCGTCGATGGTTCGCTCGGTCAACGCCACGAGGATGTCGAGGCGGTCGACCACGCTCTCGACCTGCTCGGTCGAACTTCTGATCTTGTACGCGGTGTACCCCCCGCGAATTCGGGACGCGAAGTCCTTGGAAGTGAATACGTGTCGTCCTGCGCGGGAAAGCGCTTGTGCGAAGATTTTCCCGGTAGAGTCGATGCCATCGCCAGCCTCACCGCCGATGGCCCAGTTGAGGTCGTCTGGCATTCCTAACTAGTCAGTTGCCCATGCCAAATCAAAAGCCTTCTGAAGCGACCCTGTGAGTAGTGGAACCGCGGTGATATTTGCCACTGTTCTCCCGGTCAGTCGTAGATTCTTTAGTCGCGCCCCGGCAAGGGACGGGCATGGACGGAACCGAAGTCGCAGTCCGGGCGGTCGAGACGGTCGGAACCGACACGATTGCGCTGACGCTGGAGACGCCCGACGGGTTCGACGCCCGCCCGGGCCAGTTCGTCCAGCTCGCCGCGACGGTCGACGGGGAGGAGATTACGCGCCACTACACCCTCTCGTCGCCCGAGGCCGACCCGACCTTCGAGGTCACGGTCGAAGTCGACCCGGAGGGCGCGCTCAGTCCGTATCTCGCCGACCTCGAACCCGGCGAGACGGTCGAAGTCGCGGGGCCCTTCGGCGACTCCTACTACGAGGGCGAGGAGCGCGTCGTCGTCCTCGCGGGCGGGCCGGGCGTCGGCCCCGCAGTCGGTATCGGCGAGCGCGCGACGTCGGAGGACGCCGCCGTGACCGTGGTCTACGAGGACGACGAACCGGCCCACGAGGACCGACTGGTCGCGCTAGCCGACGCGGGCGCGTCGGTCGTCGTCACCGACGACGTGAGCAGCGAGGACGTACTCGAAGTTCTCGCGGACGCGCACGGTCAGACGTTCATCTACGGGTTCGCCGACTTCCTCGACCGGGCGACTGCCGCACTCAACGCGGCGAACGTGGACGTCGAGGACGCCAAGACCGAGAACTTCGGTCCCGCTCCCGACTCGGACGCGTAACGAACTCCGACATCGAACCCCGGGAAGTTATCAATTTCCGAGACGATTCCGCGAAGCGATGCCGACCGAAATCAACGAGGAGGTCGTCGAGCGACGGACGGACCGCCTGTTGGAGGAGTACGGTGACGCGCCGGTCGAGGAGGAGACGTGGGAGGACTCGGCCGCGGAGTTCGCTCGCGCCATCGAACACGCCGAGAACGGCTATCTCGGCGGGGCGTACGCGTGGGTCGTCCGAGAATCCGAGGACGCCGCGCCGCTCACGGACTCGATGCCCGGGGAGGCGAGGCCGGACGCGCGCAAGGCGTTGATGATCCTGAATCGCGCGAACGAGAAGTGGGGGCTTCCCGGCGGCGGGCGGGAAGGTGACGAGACGTTCGAGGAAACGGTCCGCCGCGAGGTCCGCGAAGAGACCGGCATCGAGTGCGCCGTGACCGACCTGTTCCTGCTGCGCCACGTCACCGCCGTTCCGGAGTCCGAGAGTGTTGCCGCGGAGTTCGAGACCGACCGGGTCCACTTCCTCTACGTCTTCTTCGACGCGACGTACGAGGGCGGGTCGATTGCCATCCAACCCGGCGAACTCGACGGCGCGGCGTGGTTCGCCGACCCGCCGGCCCGGATGCTCCCGGCCAACGAGCGCCGGGCCGAGTCGTGGACGCCAGAGGCTGGCGACTAGTTCGGGGAAAATCGTGCGGGGCCGGTCAGTGCTCCACGAACTCTATCAGCACGCCGCCGGTCGATTTAGGGTGGAGGAAGGCCACGTCGTGGCCCCACGCGCCGGGTCGCGGTTCGTCGTCTATCAGTTCGACGCCGTGGTCGCGCGCGGTGTCGAGCGCCGCCTCGACGTCCTCGGTTTCGAGGGCGACGTGGTGGATACCCGGCCCGTTCCGGTCGAGATACCGCGAGATGGTGCCGTCTTCGAGGGGTTCGAGCAGTTCGAAGTAGCTGTCGCCGAATTCGAGGAAGACGACGCGGAGGCCGTCGAACTCCTCCTCGTGGACGACCGGCGCGTCGAACAGGTCGGCGTACAGGTCGGCGAGATCCGCGGCGTCGTCGGTTGCGATTCCGACGTGGTCGATGTGCATGCGGGGCGGTTCGGTCGTGTCTGATATAATTTCGGCGGTACTCCCGTGGGAAGTCTGCGTCCGTTTCCGTCCTCTCCGGTGGGAGAACAGCGGGAGAGCTAGCTACTGCTCGAGCCACTGACCTGTGCTACTCCGCACGAAACGAGGTTCGTGAAGGGAAGCTAGCTACTGCCGTCGCAAAGGCGGACCGCACAGCACCGCACCGCGACCGCGGGCCTCACACCTCCCCGACCTCCTCCGTTGCTCGGCTACCGGAGGACAAACAACCTCCTCCGAGCCTGCGGTCACGTCCGTTCCCGCAGACACCGGCTGACAAACGGCGTCTTCCGTGCCCTCGTTCGCTTCGCTCACGAGGACTCCGGCCTGCGCTACTCGTCCCTCGCGCGACGAAGGCGCGGCGCTCGCGTTACGAGCGCCGCGCCAGCACGCGGCGGGTATCCGGTGAGGAGAGCGCGGAGGTCTGGTATACGATTTCTAAAGAAACTATTTCGGTCGTTTAACAACGAAACAGTTGTCTGTGAGCAATCTGTAGCCCATCGACGCCGCCGACCACGACCCCGGACGGAATGGAAACCGCCGGTCCGAAACCACTGCGCCGACAGCACTTATCACGCGACCTCCCGTGTCCAGAGACGTGAACCCGACCGACCTCAGAGCCGAGATTCCGGCGCTCGACCGCACGGTCTACCTGAACACCGGGGCCGCGGGGCCGAGTCCGACCCGGGTAGTCGAGGCCGTTGAGGACTGCGTGGAGCGCCACGAGTACGAGTCGCCCGCCGACGAGGGGATGTACCCCTGCGCGTTCGACGTCTTCGACCGGACGCGCGACGTCGTCGCCGACCACCTCGGGGCGAGCCCTGCGGAAATCGCGCTGACTCAGAGTACCACCGACGGCATCAATCGCGTCGCGGCCGCCCTCGACTGGGAGCGCGGCGACACCGTGGTCCGGACCGACCTCGAACACTCGTCGGGCATCCTGCCGTGGAAGCGCCTGAAGCGACGGGGCATCGAAGTCGAGGTGGTCGAGAGCGAGGCCGGTCGCATCGACACGGACCGGATGGAGTCGGCCGTCGAGGGTGCGGAACTCGTCGTCCTGAGTTCGCTGACGTGGAGTCATGGCACGCTCCTGCCCGTGAAGGAAGTCACCGAGATGGCCCACGACGCGGGCGCGCTGGTCCTCGTGGACGCGGTGCAGTGCCCCGGCCAGATGCCGGTGGACGTGCACGACTGGAGTGCCGACTTCGTGGCCGGCGCGGGCCACAAGTGGCTTCTCGGTCCCTTCGGCGCGGGATTCCTCTACGTCGACTCCGGCGCGGAGACCCACCTCGACCCGGCCCACATCGGCTACCGGAGCGTCGAGGACCCCAACGCCGAGGAGTACGCCTACGAACCCGGCGCACACCGACTGGAGGTCGGCACCGTCTCGCCCGCGCCCTACGCGGGCCTGTGCGAGGCCATCGAGACCATCGAGGAGGTGGGGTACGAGACGATTCAGAATCGGATTCGGGACCTGACGGACCGGCTGAAAGAGGGTATCGAGGACGCAGAGACCGCCCGCCTGCTGAGTCCCCGCGAGTACGAGTCCGGACTCGTCACGTTCGCAATCGAGGACCCCGACGGCGAGGCGTTCGTTGAGGGACTGGCCGACGACGGGGTTCGGATTCGGTCGCTCCCGTTCCCAGAGAACGCGGTCCGGGCGTCGATCCATGTCTTCAACTCCCAGAGCGACGTGGACGAACTGGTAAAATACATCTGAGTTCGCTCCGGTTCGTGTCGCCACGATTACCCCTCGACGACGGCAGTCGAGGCGTTCTCGTAAGGTAGCCCGCCGCTCTTTCTAACACGACCTGCTCGATTCCACCGAACTCCGGCGAGAAGACTGATACGACGCCTCGCCGCACGTCCGATATGGACACCGACGAACAGTTGTACGAGTCCGACGCGACCGGATGGCGACGCGGCCTCTACGAAGACGTTCGGGCGACCTTCCGCGCGCCGGTCGTCAACTGGATTTTCCGGACGCTGATGGCCAACGAGCCGGATTTCACCCGGTATCTCTGGGGGCAGGTGAAGCCGACGTTCCAGACGCGGGCCTTCGGCCGGTACTCGGTCGCGTACCGCGACGCCGTCCTCTCTACGGTCGAGACCGGTAGCGACGACGGAGACGCTCCCGACCACGATTCCGGCCGTCCCGCGTACCGCCGGGCCGACCTCGACCTCCAGCCTGCCGAGTTCCGCGAACTCCGCGGACAGGTAGCGACCTTCGACGTGGTCGCCCCGCGTCTGGCCGCGCTGTTCGAGATAGCCGACCGGTCGTTGCGGGATGAATCGGTCGGCGACGACCCCGACGAGGACGCGGCGGCGACCGAGCCGATGCCCGCGTGGCTCGACCGCGACCGAGGTCTGTCACCGACGATGGTGGACGCGCCCCCGGACGAGTTGGACGACACCGTCGAGCGAATCCGGGCGTTCCACGGGCTGGACGACAACTTACCGAGCATCTACCGGTGTCTCGCCCAGTGGCCCGCCTACCTTCGGACGGCGTGGGACGACCTCGAACCGACGATGGAATCGGCGGAGTTCGACCGGGCCTGCGAGCGCGCGAGCGAGGAGACGGAGGCGTTCGTCGATTCAGTTCCGTACGAACCGCAACTCTCGCCCGACGACCTGCGAGCGAAGGGGATGGACGACGATGAGGTGAGCGAGTTGCAGGAACTGTTCGAGACGTTCAACCGAGGACCGATAGAGACGGTCCTCCCGGCGCTCCCCGTGTACGCGACGACGCTCGACGCCGCGGGTCGGCGAGAGATGGGGTGACGACGTACCGGAGTCGGGCCTAAACAGCCGCGCCGGGCCGATACTCCCCGAACACGTCGCGCATCACGCCGCAGATTTCGCCGACGGTCGCGTAGGCTTTCACCGCGTCCACGATGTAAGGCATCAGGTTGTCGTCGCCCTCGGCGGCCTCTCGCAGGGCGTCGAGTTTCGCCTCGACCTCCTCGTCGTCGCGGTCGGCCTTCACGTCGTTCAGGCGGTCTATCTGGCGCTGTTCGTCCTCCTCGGTGACTTCTTGAATGTCGACTTCCGGTTCCTCGTCCACTTCGAACTCGTTGACGCCGACGATGACGCGCTCTTTCTCCTCGATTTCGCGCTGGCGCTCGTAGGCCACGTCCTGAATCTGGCGCTGGACCCACTGGTCCTCGATGGCCTGCAACATGCCGCCCTTCCGGTCCACGGTGTCGAGGATGTCGAAGGCGTCCTCCTCTACGCCGTCGGTCAGACTCTCGACGTAGTAACTCCCCGCGAGGGGGTCGATGGTGTCGGCCGCGCCCGACTCGTGGGCCAGAATCTGCTGGGTACGGAGGGCGGTCCGGACGCTCTCCTCGGTCGGGAGCGCGAGCGCCTCGTCCTTCCCGTTGGTGTGGAGGCTCTGGGTTCCGCCGAGGACGGCCGCGAGCGCCTGATACGCCACTCGGACGATGTTGTTGTCCACCTGCTGGGCGGTCAGGGTCGACCCCGCGGTCTGGGTGTGGAACTTGAGTTGCTTCGATTTGGGGTTCTCCGCGCCGAATCGCTCCTCCATGATCTGGGCCCACATCCGGCGGGCGGCGCGGAACTTGGCGACCTCCTCCAGGATGTTGTTGTGGGCGTTGAAGAAGAACGATAGCTGAGGCGCGAACTCGTCCACGTCGAGTCCGGCGTCCATCGCGGCTTCGACGTACTCGATGCCGTTGCCGAGCGTGAACGCCAACTCTTGGGCCGCAGTCGCGCCCGCCTCGCGGACGTGGTAGCCCGAGATGGAGATGGTGTTGAACTTCGGGGTCTCGTCGGCACAGAACTCGAAGATGTCGGTGATGATGCGCATCGAGGGTTCCGGCGGGTAGATGTAGGTGTTGCGCGCGATGTATTCTTTCAGGAGGTCGTTCTGGATGGTTCCCCGGAGTTCCGCCCTATCGACGCCCTGCTTGTCGCCCACCGCGATGTACATCGCCAGCAGGACCGAGGCGGGCGCGTTGATGGTCATCGACGTGGACACCTCGTCGAGCGGGATGCCGTCGAAGACTGTCTCCATGTCGTGGAGCGAGTCGATGGCGACGCCGGACTTGCCCACCTCGCCCGCGGCCATATCGGCGTCGGAGTCGTATCCCATCTGGGTCGGCAGGTCGAACGCCATCGAGAGACCCGACGAACCGTTCTCGATGAGGTACTCGAATCGCTCGTTGGTCTCCTCGGGCGTCCCGAACCCGGCGTACTGGCGCATGGTCCAGAGTCGCCCCCGGTGCATCGTGGAGTACGGCCCTCTGGTGTACGGTTCCTCGCCGGGGAAACTCAGGTCCTCCTCGTAGTCGAGGTCCGCTACGTCGTCGGGGGTGTAGAGGCGTTTGACCTCTTGGCCGCCGGTGTCGGTGGTGAACTCCTCCTTGCGCTCGCCGAACCGCTCGACCGTGGGACCGACCGTCTCCTCCTCCCACTCATCGCGTGCCTCGCGTATCTCTTCGAGGTCGTCGGCGTCGAACATTGTGTAGATTGACGAGTGGCTCTGTCTTAACAATTGGCGGATTGGATTTGGGTGGAATCCCTCCGACCGCGACAAGTTCGAGGAGGCCCCCGAAATCCGGCACGTCACCGACGTCACCCGTCGGTCGGCCGAAACCGAGCTCGGAGTCGGTCTCGCCCGGACGGCGGTCGAATCGGAACCGCCGCAGTTGCGGGGCGAGTTACCCGCCGGTGTCGTACTTGTAGGTCGCGCTGTTCGGGTCGATACCGAAGTCCTCGGCGGACTCCTCGGGTTCCGGCTCCTCTTCGCGGGGCCGGGCCGACTTGAATCGCTCGCGGAGTCGGTCGGGCATGGCGAACTCCTCGACGGTCAGGACCATCCCGACCGCTTCCGGGTCGATGTTGTCGCGCTTGGCGTCGAGGCGCTCGCGGAGTCGGTCAGGCAGGTCGCTCGTGTTGACGCCGCGGAAGCCGAACTGCGAGAGGTAGTCTGCCGAGCTGGTTAACGCGTACACCTCCTCGAAGCCGTGGTCGCGGGCGTGTTCGACCAGTCGCTCGACGACGTGTGCGCCGACGCCCTGCCTGCGCCACGAGTTCAGCACCCCGATGCTGGTGAGTTCGCACAGCTCCCCGTCGTCGGTCTTGTGAATCCGGATACGGCCGAATCCCGCCTTCTCGCCCGAGGTCTCGTCGATTGCCACGACGTAGTCGCGGGAGCGGAACGCGGTTTCGTCCAGACCCATCGCCTCGATGTGGTCCAACAGCCAAACCTCCTCCCTGTTTTTCGCGTCCCGGACGTACATGGGTGTGGCTTGGCTGTCAGAGCGTAAAAAGGTGTGGCGCTACGCGGGGAGTCGCTACAGGCCGCCGGTAACTTCGTCCAGTCGGTTCACGACCTGCTGGAGGTCGGCCTCGTCCTCGATGGCGTCGCGGACGCGCTCGCGCTGGCGGACCTCCGCGGCGCTCGCACCGTAGGCCCGGACGTACTCCGCTCGGGAGTGTTCGTTGAACGCGTGTCGGATGGCGAAGTAGCCGTCGGGGACGACGGACCCGCAGACCTTGCACTCCCGGCGCTTGTGGTCTGTGGTCTGGTGGACGATGGCCTCTTCCACGTCGTCGAACGCCTCACTGCAACCGTCGATGCCGCACTCCCAGTCTGTCATTACCGGGTGGTCGAATCGCCGCGACAACAACCTTTCGACCGACTGCCTCGGGCGAGGAGATACACGGGGAGGACTGGTTACCCGAGCAGGTCGGGTACGTCGCGGACCGACGTGACCGCGAAGTCGGCGCTATCGGTCGCGGCCGGACGATTCTCGTCACCGGCCGCGCTTCTCGCGTCCTCGTCTTCGGCGACGTGGACTCCGGTGAACCCGGCCTCCTGCGCTGGACGCACGTCGCGTTCGAGGTCGTCGGCTACGAAGACGTGCTCGTCGGCCGGAATCGCCTCCGTCGCGGCCGCGAATATCTCCTGGTCGGGCTTGGCCGCTCCGACCTCGCCGGAGACGACCACCGCGTCGAATCGGTCCGCGAGGCCGTGGTGGGCCAGTTTGTGGTGCTGAGCGCGCGCCGCGCCGTTGGTCAGTACGCCGAGAGCGGTGTCCGTGGCGGCCGCCGACACGTCGCCGTCCGCCGAGTCCGACGACTCGTCGGCCGCGAGCGCGTCGAGTGTCTCGCGGACGCCCGGCCGGAGGTCGGTCGCGGCCGCCTCGCGCTCGGTGTAGGTCTCCGCGAGCGCCTCCGCGCTCGCGGCGAGGTCGTACTCTGCACGGAGGTCGGTCATCGCCGCCCGGTAGGGTTCGGCGTGGCAGTCGTCCAGATAGCCGAAGAAGGCCTCGGTGTAGAACTCGCACTGCTCCAGGTCGGCGCTGACGCCGTGGTCGGCCAGCGCGGCCTCGAAGAGACCGAAGAAGTCGTCGGGGAGTTCGACCAGCGTGCCGTCGAGGTCGAAGAAGACTGCTCGCATATCCGAGGGTTCTCGGTCATTCGTGAAAAAGGATAAGGGTCGTGTACGACCGGGTGGCAGGATAGGGCGCTCGGTGACGCAATCCGCCGGAAACGCGACGACGACACCGACCACCTCGAAAGCCGTTCACGATTGTGACTTCTTCGACGACGGCTATCGTAGAGCCAATCGGACCGGAGTCGCACCAGCAGGGCCTCGGAAACGATAACGCCGAGACGAACAAACAAAACCATCACTTAACGACGGAAGATACTCCCGAAAGAAATATTTACGATTGTCTATAGATGAGGTTTCGTTGTATCTCGTTCGCGCCCTCGTAGACGACCGGGATGCGCACGTCGCGGTACACCCGTGCGATGCGGCGGTCGGTCAGAATCGAGCGGCCGCCGTGGAACTGCATCCCCTGTTCGGCGCAGTCGGTGGCGGTCTCGGTGGCCTTGGTCTTGGCCATCGCGGCCCAGAGGCTGGGGTTCTCGCCGTCGCGGACCTTCTCGGCGGCCCGGTAGGTCAGCGCGCGGGCGGCCTCGAACTCCATGCGCATGTCGGCCAACCCGTGCTGGACCGCCTGGAAGTCCGCGATAGTGCGGCCGAACTCCTCGCGGTCGTGGACGAACGCCCACGCCTCCTCGATTGCGGCGGCGGCGAGACCGAGACCGTGGCCCGACACGACCACCCGACCGAAGTTGAAGAACTCCGCGAGCATCATGAACCCCGCTCCCTCGTGGCCCACGAGGTTCGACTCGGGAATCCGGCAGTCGTCGAAGACGATGTGGGCCTGCTTGCTCGCGCGCATCCCCATCTTCTCGGGGATGTGCTCGGCGTCGTACCCCGCGGCGTCGGTCGGCACGATGAACAGCGAGTGGTTGCCGTAGCGGTCGTCCTCGTCGTGGCCCGTCCGGGCGTACACCGTGAGCCAGTCGCCCTCGACGCCGTTGCCTATCCAGTACTTCTCGCCGTTCAGCACCCACTCGTCGCCGTCGTCGCTCTTCTCGGCGGTCGTGGTCATCCCCGACAGGTCGCTTCCGGTGTCGGGTTCCGACACGGCGAGGCCCGTAATCGCCTCGCCCTCCGCGACCGGCCGGAGGTACTCCTCGCGCTGGTCGTCGGTGCCGTACTTCTCCACGATTTCCGCGCCGAAACTGGCGAGTTGGAGCGAGAGCGCGATTCCGGCGTCGGCCCGGAACCACTCCTCGGCCACGGCGAGCATCTGGACCACGTCGAGGCCCCGGCCGCCCCACTCCTCGCCGATGTCCTGGGCGACGAGTCCGGCGTCCTGCCCCGCTTCGAGGACGTCCTCGGGATAGGTGGCGTCGCGGAAGTACTCCTCGGCGTTGGGCGCGACGTGTTCGTCGGCGAACTCGCGGGCCTCGTGCTTGACTTCGCGGGCGTACTCGGGAACGATGTCGTCTACGAGGAGTTCCATGGGGATTGGAAGGCCTGCGCGAGGATATACTTCGGGGCTATCTCAGAATACGTGACGGTGTGAACACTTGAGGGCGAAAATGGGAGAGCCAGCGGACGCTAGCTTCGGACTTGAGCCACGGAGTCACCCCAACCGCACAGCACCGCCCTGCAACCGCGGGCCTCCCACTGCCCCCCTCAAGCGGCTACATCCGCGGCCGCCCGCTTCCCTCGCGCGCAGAACTGCGCACGTCGGAAGAGGAACCGTGTCTTCCGGGCAGTCGGTCGCTACGCTTCCGACGACGTCAGCGCGCGTCGGACGATCGGTAAAATGTCGAGAGTAGTCGGTGAGCAGGACTTTCGAGTCCGACCTACTCGCCGTCTTCCCCGGGCGCGGCCTCCTCGGGCACCGACCCTTCCACGAGCGACTCGTCGCTGTACTCCTCGCGCAGGACCTTCTTGTCGAACTTCCCGGTCGCGGTCTTTGGCACCTCGTCGATGAACACCACTTCGTCGGGTGCCCACCAGCGCGGGTACTCCTCGCGGATGTCGGCCATGATGGTCTGGCTCAGGGCGTCCTCGTCGGCACCCTCGACCGGGACCACGAACGCGACGGGGCGCTCCTGCCAGCGTTCGTGGGGCACGCCGATGACCGTCGCTTCGGCCACGTCGTCGTAGCCCATCAGCGCGTTCTCCAGTTCGAGCGAGGAAATCCACTCCCCGCCGCTCTTGATGACGTCCTTGGCGCGGTCCACGATTTTGATGTAGCCGTCGCGGTCCACCGTCACCACGTCGCCGGTCTTGAGCCACCCGTCTTCGAACTCTTCCTCGTTGGCCTCGGGACGTTGGAAGTACTCCCGAGTGACCCACGGTCCCCGGATGTAGAGTTCGCCGAAGTCCTCGCCGTTCCACGGCACCTCCTCGCCGTCGTCGTCCACGACCTTGAACTCCAGTCCGGGCACGACCAGACCCTGTTTGCCGCGCTTCTCGTAGCGTCGGTCGGCGTCCCAGTCCTCCATGTCGGCCTTGAGGTGCGAGACCGTCCCGATGGGCGAGGTCTCGGTCATTCCCCACGCGTGCAGCACGTCCACGTCGTACTCCTCGTCGAATCGCCGGATGACCGCCTCGGGCGCGGCGCTCCCGCCGATGACGATGGTTTCGAGCGACGAGAGGTCGGCGTCGTTCTCCTCGAGATACTCGAGCAGACCCAGCCAGACCGTCGGGACGCCCGCCGTGAACGTGACGCCCTCCTCCTCGATGAGCGAAGCGAGGTCCGCGGGTTCCGGCGCGGGACCGGGGTAGACGTGCTTGGCCCCGGCCGCTGTCGCTGAGTACGGCATCCCCCACGCGTTGACGTGGAACATCGGCACGACCGGCATGATGACGTCGGACTCGTCGAATTCGAGGCCCTGCGGCGTCAGGGTCGCCAACGTGTGCGACCAGAGCATCTGCTGGGTGTACTCGACGCCCTTGGGCTTGCCGGTGGTTCCGGAGGTGTAGCACATCCCGGCCTTCGTGTCGCCCGAGAGGTCCGGCCAGTCGTAGTCGGCCGACTCCTCGCCCACGAACGACTCGTAGTCGGTCACGGGTTCCAGCGAGGTGTCGGGCACCGCGTCGCCCATCACGACGAACTGTTCGACGCTCTCGAACGCCTCAGAGTCGGCCGGCCCCTCCAACTTCTCGACCAGCGAGGGGTCCACGAAGAGGAGTCGGTCGGTCGCGTTCTCGACGATGTATTCGATGTGGTGGTCGGGCAGGAGGGGATTGATCGTGTGCAACTGCGCGCCCGAGTTCGGTACGCCGAAGTAGGTCTCGAAGTGACGATGGTGGTTCCAGCAGAACGTCGCTACGCGGTCGCCCCGCTCGATTCCCGCCGCGTTGAGCGCGTTGGCCAGTTTGGCCGTGCGGTCTTCGAACTCGGCGTAGTCGTATCGCTCGATTCCCTGTCCGGTCCGCGAGACGATTTCGGTGTCCGGGTACAGTTTTGTCGCGCGCCAGAGAAACGGTCGAAGCGTCGGGTCAGTTCCACCCATACACTTCGTCCTCGCTTCGCCACCTTATGATTTGCTACAGTTCGACAACTAATCCTCCGAAATCAGAATCGTTAACAGCGGGGTCTAGCAACGAATACACAGACGTGACAGAGGCCGAGTCGTTCCGCGTCGACTTCCACGCGAAGGTGCTGGACGAGCAGGTAGTAGCGCGAGCCAAGGCTCGGGGACTGGACGCTATCGTCTACGCGCCGCACTTCGAGCGCCTGCCGAAAATCCGCGAGGAGGCCGACCGGTTCTCCGACGACGACCTGCTCGTGGTCCCCGCCCGCGAGGTGTTCACCGGAGACTGGCGGAACCGCAGGCACCTCGTCGTACTCGGTCTCGACGCCCCGGTTCCGGACTTCATCTCGTTCGAAGACGCGATGGACGAGTTCGCCCGACAGGACGCTGCGGTTCTCGCACCGCACCCCGAATTTCTCAACGTCAGCGTCTCGGCCGACGACCTAGCCGCCTACCGCGACCTAATCGACGCCGTCGAGACGTACAACCCCAAGCACTGGCCGCACAACAACCGACGAGCGCGGGAACTGGCGACCGAGTTCGACCTGCCGGGATTCACCTCGTCGTACGCCCACCTCAAGGGGTCGGTCGGCGAGGCGTGGACCGAGTTCGACCGGTCGTTCGACTCCGCGGCCGAACTGGTCACGGCGCTGAAAGAAGAGGTGCCGCGACGAATCGTGCGCCGGTCGGGACTGAGCCACACGCTTCGGTGCGCCGCGGAGTTCGCCCACCTCGGATGGGAGAACTCCTACGAGAAGATAGACCGACTCTTTCTCTCGGGGATGACGCCGACCCACCCCGACCACATCGCCTACGACGACCGGTTCGACGGCGTGTACTAGATCAGCCCCGCGACCGTGGTCGAGAGGTCCTGAATCGGCAGTTCGAGGTGGACCACGGCAGCGACGAGTGCGACTTCGACACCCGAGACGGCCACCGTGACCACGGTGGCCCACTTGCTCGACACGGGAACGCCGACCGGGAGGTTGTATTCCTTGGAGTAAGGGTAGAACAGCGCGATGCCGCGCTTGCTCCCGAGCAGGTCGAGGACGTAGTGAGTCGCCACGCCGATCCAGACGAAGTGGAGATTGGCGAAGTAGACGGGGTAGGCGTAGAAAATCGCCAGCACCGGGAGGTTGTGGAGCGTCTTGCGGTGCTTGCCGAAGGCGGTGTCCACGTCCGGGAACAGTGCGCCGAGGACGACCGGCACCGAAATCTCGGCGATGGCCCGGAACGTCGGCACGTCGCCCGAGGGGTGGAAGACGTACCCCAGACCGATACTCAACAGCACTGCGTTCAGAACGTGGCCCTCCTTGTTCATTGCTTCTCCTCGGTCACGTCCGACTCCTTCTCAGCAGACGACTCAAGGCTTTCCCTCCGATGTCTGACGCGCGTCTTGCGGTTCCCGGCTCAATCCGAACGAATTCGGGGCGTTCGGTCGAGTCGCGCTCGGTGATGCATCCGCAGGTCCGGGTGGGCCGAAAGGGGCCGACCACGGACATTCGGAACCGACACGACTCCAGCGGAGTCGAAGTTTACTGCGACTCTATTTCGTCCAGTACGTCCCGAAGCGCCTGCCGAGCGATCTGCGCCTTTATCTCCTGCCGAGTACCGTCGAACTCGTAGCGCGAGACCGTCGAATAGGACTCCTGGGTCCCCCAGTCGCCCGCGTAGGCGACTCCCAGAAACACCGTCCCGACCGGTTTCTCGTCGGTTCCGCCGGTCGGGCCGGCGATGCCCGTCGTGGCGACACCCCACGTCGTCCCGGCGGCGTCTCGGACCCCGCGGGCCATCTGGCGCGCGACGGGTTCGCTGACCGCTCCGCGTTCGTCCAGCGCCTCGCGGGAGACGCCGAGGTCTCGGAGTTTGGCGTCGTAGGAGTAGGTGACGAACCCCCGGTCGAAGTAGTCGCTCGACCCCGGTACGTCGGTCAGCATCGACCCGATTAGTCCGCCGGTGCAGGATTCGGCGACCGCGATGGCCTGATCGTCCTCGCGGAGGGCGTCCCCGATTCGCTCCTCGACTGGCGAGTCGTCGTCCATGTCCGAGGCTGATGGTCCGCACCTGAATGAAGGTACGGGACGCTCGTTCCGCACACGAGTGGTTCGGTAGTGACTCGGTAGAAAGCCCCGCCCTTCGGGCGCGACCGGGCGGTCCCTTCCAGTTCCACCCGGCGATTTGTTCCGTCGCCGAGCGCCTGCCGGTGGATTGGTCGAGACCGAACCCATCAACGCAAAACCCAAGCCGTCGCCTCCGAATCCTGAACCATGCAGTACCACGTCGATGGCGAACTCGTGCCCGCCGAGGACGCCACCGTCAGCGTCCGCGACCGCGGGTTCATGTACGGGGACGCCGCCTTCGAAACCGTCCGGGCCTACGGCGGCCGCGTCTTCGAGTGGGAGGCCCACGCCGAGCGACTCCGGCGGACCTGCCGCGCTCTCTCGCTCGACCACGGTCTGTCGGACGCCGACCTCAGGGACCGGATTCGGGACACGCTGGCCGGAAACGACCTCGAAGACGCCTACGTCAAACTCTCCATCTCGCGCGGCGTCCAACCCGGGAAACTCGCGCCCGGCCCGGTCGAGGACCCGACGGTCGTCGTCGTCGTCTCGGAACTCCCGAGAGGCGGCCGCGCCGACCGCGGCGGCCGACCGGTCTGGGGTGGCCCGGCGACCGCCGCGGTAGTCGAGACCCGCCGGATTCCCGACGCCGCGCTCCCCGCGCACGCGAAGACTCACAACTATCTGAACGGGATTCTCGCACGTCTCGAACTCGGCGACGGAGACGCCGAGTCTGACGGGGCAGACTCCGACTCGGACGAAACGGGTGCCGACCCGGACGACGCGCCCGACGAGGCCATCATGCTCGACGCAGACGCGAACCTCGCGGAGGGCGCGACGAGCAACCTCTTTTTCGTCCGAGGCGGCGTTCTCCACACCCCGAGTCTCGACGGGCCGATTCTGCCGGGCGTCACCCGCCGGGTCGTCCTCGAACTCGCCGACGAGGCGGGGATTCCCGTCGAGGAGAGAACCTACGGTTCCGACGCCCTCCGAGGCGCAGACGAGGCGTTCCTGACCAACTCGACGTGGGAGATTCGGCCGCTCGCGGCGGTCGAGGGACGAGACGGTGAAACGACGGAACTCGGCCCCGGCCCAGTCACCGACCGACTCGCCGACGCCTTCGACGCTCGCGTCGAGCGCGACTACTACGAAGCCTCGGGAGTACGCGATGAGAAAACTGAAAAGCGCGGGTCGGAAAGTAGCGAGTAGATGGACGAGGACAGTCGTATCGCCGACGTAGCCGAGGTTCCCGACGACTCGACGCTCCTGTTCACCGTCCGAGACGGCTTCGACGAGCGCGAGGCGATTCTGACCGAGACCGCGGCGGGCGAGGTGACTGCGTACGAGAACTACTGCCAGCACTGGACCGACGTACGTCTCGACAAGGGTAGCGGCGCGACCAAGCGCGACGGCGAACTGGTCTGTGGCAAACACGGGGCGCTCTTCGAGGACGATTCGGGCCGTTGCACCTACGGTCCCTGCGAGGGCGCAGTCCTCAGCGAAATCGAGGTCGCCGTCGAGAACGGCGCAGTCTACCTCACCGACGACGACTACGAATTCGTGGAAATCGGCTCCTCCAAGGAGTACGATTTATCTTCGAATCGGTCGCTGGGCTTCGACTGAAACTTTTGCTGCGGTCGAGCGCGCCGTAGGCGCGCTCTCCCTGGCAAAACTTTCATGAAAACCCTGCGTCACCCCCTCCGTCGCTCGGAGGTGCGCTCTGCGCACCTCCGGCGCTCCGTCGAGGGTTCCTTGGTCCGCTCGCTCGGTCGCTTTGCTCCCTCGCTCGCGGTCCAACTCCTTGGAGTCACAGCACCGCCACTGCAACAGCAGACCGCAACAGCACCGCAAACCGCCACAGCAGACCGCAGACCGCAATAGCACCACCAACTGCCACGACAGACCGCAAACCGCCACAGCAGACCGCAACTGCAACGTTATTGGATTCTGAACGCCGGTTCGTCTACCGACTCGCTCTTGCACTCGGGGCACCGCGACGGGCGGTTGGCGGGGTCGTCGAAGTCGTCGAATCCGCACTCTCGGCACTCGGGCGGTGCGACCAGTAGTTGCTCGTCGTTGGCAGAGAGCGACTGGGCGACGTGCCGGATGTGGTCGATGGCGGTTCCCGCCGTCACGTCGAACTCCACGGCCAGCGCGCTCGGCGAGGCGGCCGTCTCGCGGAGGTGGGCGGCGATTCGCTCGCGGGTGGTTTCGTCGGCCTCGCGCATGTCTCCTCGTCGCCACTGGTCGGACATAACCCTTTCCCGCGGCCGTAGTTTTATGTATTGCGAGTGACTCTTTAATTTCGGATCGGTCGATGAGTGACTCCGACTCCGGCAACTCGCCTTCGGAACACACCCGACAGTTAGAGGCCATCGTCCAGAGTAGCCCCGACGCACTCCTCGTCAAGGACACCGACGGTCGGTACCAGTTCGCCAACGAAGCGGCCGCCGACTTCCTCGACCGCGACGTAGCGGACGTGCTGGGCCGGACGGACGCCGACCTCTTCGGCGAAGTGAGCGCCCGCGACCTCCGCGAACAGGAGTTGCAGGTTCTCGACGCCGAGACCACCGAGACGTTCGAGGAATCGCTTCCGATAGAGGGCGATGTCGGCGACGGCGGTGACGAACGCGTGTTCGAGACGACGTGTTCGCCGTACTACGACGCCGACGGCGACCTCGCCGGAACGATGTCCATCTGTCGAGACGTGACCGACCGAAAGGTCCGCGAGCGCACGCTGGAGGACCAACGCGACGAGTTGGCGACCCTCGACCGCATCAACGAGGTCGTCCAGGAGGTCATCCGGACCCTCATCGGGGAGCCGACCCGTGCGGAGATAGAGCAGGCCGTCTGCGACCGACTCGTGGACACGGAGCTGTATCGGACGGCGTGGACGGGCGAACCCGACCCCTCCGGTTCGAAGTTGACCGGGGTCGCAGGCTCGGGATTGAGCGAGAAGGCGCTGGCGGTCATCGACGCCATCGACCCGAGCGAGGGCAGCGGCGAACCGGCAGCCAGCGCCTACCACGACCAAAAGACCGAGGCCGTTCAGAGCATTCGAGACGACGCCACGCTCCCCGAGGACGTTCGGGAGGGGCTCCTCGACCTCGGCTATCACTCTGGCATCGTCGTCCCGATACGGTACGGCGACACGACTTACGGACTCCTGGGGGTCGGGACCGACAGGCCCTCCGCGTTCAGCGACCGAGAAGTCGACGCGTTCGACGCGCTCGGGGAGGTGATCGGCTTCACTATCAACGCGGTCAAGCACCGACGGCTCGCGCTGTCGGACACCGTCGTCGAGTTGACGTTTCGGCTGACCGGCTCGGAGTCGTTCTACGTCGTCGCCTCCGAGCAGTTGGGTTGCACGATTCGACTCGAAGGCATGGCCGCGGGGCCGGAGGGAAACCTCCTGTTCTACGACGCGATATCCGGTGTGGACCCGGAGGCGGTCCGCGACCTCGCCGACGACTGGGACGCGGTCGAAGACGCTCGCCTCGTCAATGACGACGGGGAAGCCGCGCTGTTCGAGTTCACCGTGTCGGGGTCGTCGCTCGTCCTCACCCTCTCGGAGTACGGCGCGAAGCCCAAAGAGGCGATAAGCGAGGGCGGCGAGGCCACCGTCGTCGCCGAACTCCCGGCCGACGCCGACGTGCGGAGCGTGGTCGAGCAGATTCGGGCGAGGTTCCCCGAGGTGGAACTGGCCGCCAAGCGCGAGACGGAGCGAAACGTCCAGACCGCCCGCGAGTTCCGACACGACCTCGACCAGCGACTCACCGACGCCCAGCGGACCGCGCTCCGGGCGTCGTACTTCGCGGGCTACTACGAGTGGCCCCGCGACAGCACCGCCGAGGACATCGCTGCCTCGCTCGGCATCTCGTCGCCGACGTTTCATCAACACATTCGCAAGGCCCAGCGAGAACTTCTCTGTACGTTCTTCGACCGAGACGCCGACCGACCCTAGCTGTTTAGGTCCACTGTTCTTTGTGGTCCGGTAGAAAGTATTCGTCGGCGCGCCGCAACATGAGTAACGAACACGCACCGACGGGAAGAGAGGGGGTAACGCCGGACGGTGGCCCGTCCGTTTCGGACGAGCAAATCACGACGCAGACCGACCTCGACGAACTCTTCGAGGTCCTCGCCGACGGACATCGACGCCACGTCCTCGGTTATCTTACCGGCATCGACGACGAGGTTGCGGCCTTCTCCGAACTCGTCGAACACGTCGCCGACAACTTGGCCGAGGAAACGACCGACGACCACGAGCGAGTCGCGATGAATCTCCACCACAATCACATACCGAAACTCGAAGACGCGAACGTCGTGGAGTACGACCTGCGGAGCGAGACGGTTCGATACCGCGGCGGGCCGGTCGTCGCGGACTGGGTAGAACTCGCACTGTCCCACGAATCGCGCCTGTAACGGACGTGAGCGTCTCGACGCACCGTCGAGTCGTGTCCGACTCTGTAAATGAAAAAGGACTTACCGCGTCGGGTAGTCCCTCGTCGTATGAAAGCCGTCGTTCTTGCGGGTGGGTACGCGACGCGACTCTGGCCGATTACGAAACACCGACCGAAGATGTTCCTGCCGGTCGGCGACTCGACCGTCATCGACCAGATATTCACCGAGCTAGAGGCCGACGACCGAATCGACGAGGTGTACGTCTCGACCAACGAGCGGTTCGCCGACGACTTCCGAGACCACCTCGCCGAAAGCGAGTTCGACAAACCGCGCCTCACGGTCGAAGACACGACCGAGGAGGACGAGAAGTTCGGCGTCGTCGGTGCCCTCGCGCAACTGTTCGACCGCGAGAACATCACCGAAGACACCCTCGTCATCGCCGGCGACAACCTCATCAGCTTCGGCGTCAGCGACTTCGTGGACTTCTTCCAGGCCAAAGAGTCGCCGACGCTGGCGGCCTACGACGTGGGAAGTCGCGAGCGCGCCAAGTCCTACGGACTGGTCGAACTCGACGGCGACGAGGTGGTGGACTTCCAGGAGAAACCCGACGACCCCAAGAGCACGCTGGTCTCCATCGCCTGCTACGCCTTCACCGCCGAGAACATCCCGCTGTTGGACGAGTACCTCGAAAGCGGGAACAACCCCGACGAACCAGGCTGGTTCGTCCAGTGGCTCCAACAGCGCGACTCGGTGTACGCCTACACCTTCGACGAGGCGTGGTTCGACATCGGCACGCCCGAGAGCTACCTCGAAGCGGTCGGGTGGAAACTCGACGGCGAGAACCAGATCGCCGACTCCGCCACCGTCGAGAACACCACGATCGGCGAGAACGTCCACGTCATGCCGGGCGCGGAGGTCGTCAACTCCAGCGTCAACAACTCCATCGTCTTCCCGAACGCGACGATTCGGGACTGCGACATCCGCGACTCCATCATCGACGAGAAGACCCGCGTCGAGAACATGGACCTCTCGGGTGCCCTAATCGGGGCGCACACTCAGCTTCTGAACGGCGATTAGAGCCGCCGAAAATCCCGCTCGTGGCGACTCCGTTCCGACGCTAGCTACTCCTTGACGCCCAGATACATTTCCTGTCCCTCGAACTCCCCGCCGCGGAGCAGGTGGAGAACGTAGGCCGTCGCGCGGTGGTTCCCGTCGGCGACGTAAGCCGGGTCGTCGCCCTCTTCGAGGACGACGAGTCGACCTTCCGGTCCCGACCGCTCGATTTCGTCGGCGAGTTCGACCACCTCGCGGAGGTCCTTGCCGGACTCCGCCTCCAGCGCGGCCACGTCGTCGGTCTCGTAGATTCGCTCGGCGATGGACTCGATTCGGTTGTCGTCGGCGAGCGACCGCCAGTCTTCGTCGTGAGGGCCGACGACTACCCGGAGGTCTCGAAGTGCCTCCTCCGAGAGGTCGGCGCGGTACCAGTCGACCTGCTCGGGGATGAACACGCGCTCGGCGATGGGCTTGCGCTCGAACAACTCCTCGCGGAGCGCGGGTTCGGTGCCGAGCGCGTCGGGGTTCGGGCCGGCGTCCTCGTCTTCGAGTTCCTCGTGCAGCCAGTAGCGCATCACTTCGGTTTCGGAAACCGGTTCCGGGTCGCCGCGGAGGCGGTCTTCGACGGTCATCGTAGATTCGAAGACGAGCCAGGGGGAGAAGGATTACGGGCGACCGTCGACCGTTTACTGCGGGCGCACCGGAACACCGTCCCAAAAGACGACTCCGGAACCTACTCTTCGAGCCACGCGTCCGTAATCTGCAAGGTCCCGCGCGTCCCGTCCCACTCGGTCTCGTACTCCAGTTCGATAGCTCGGTCCATGTGCGGGCCGTCCGTCACCAGCGTCTCGAACTCGCCGCCCTCGCCCAAGATGTGTACGCCGTGGCTCTCGTTCAGGTCCTCCAGTTCGGCAATCGCCGCTTCGTCGAGGGTCCGGCCGAGCCACGACTCGCCCAGTCCGTAGGCCGCGACCCTGATGATCGTAATCTCGAAGCCAGCGTCGAGCATCGCGTCGGCGAGTTCGCGGGGGTTCTCCTGCCAGAGCGGCGCAAAGACGTCGGCGTCGAGGCGGTCTGCCATCGCCTCGATGCGGGAGGTCTGGTACTCGCTCTCGACTGCGCCCGCGGTCACGCCCGCGACGCCGCCCGAGAGGTCGCTATCGAGTTCCCGCAGGGCCGCTTCGAGCGGTCGGAGTTCCGCGTCGCCCTGCGCGCCCGATTCGTCGGCGTCGTCGGCCTCGAAGTCGTCGGGTTCGACCTCCACGAGCGAGATGCCGACGCTCTCGGCCGCGAGCGAGGCGAGTCGAGTCGCCGGAACGTGGTACATGTAGGAGTCGCCCTCGGGGTGGACCGTGACGAGTCGCGTCACGTCGAGGCCCTCCTCCAGGGCGCGGTAGAGCGCCCACGACGAGTCCTTGCCGCCCGAGAAGAGGCTGACCCACGACCCGTCACTCGTGGGAGAGTCGTCGGCCGACGACGGTGCTTCGGTCATGGCGGTGAGTCGGTGGTGGGCGGATTTAGGTGCGGCGAATCGCGGACACGCGGCTGTTCGGAAATATAATTCGTTGTCTACCAATTAAGAATATTTCTAAAGGAAACGAGAACGATTCGCTACTCAGCCAGTTCCTCGTCCTCGAACTCCTCGCCGAGCGCGGTTCCGGTGAGGTACGACGAGAGTTGGACGCCGAGCAGGCTCACCACCACGCCCGCGACGACGAACAGCGCCATCCGCGTCCCCGGAAGGAGGACGATGCGCTCGACCGAGAGGCTGCCCAACTCCATGTGGGGCACCACCACCGGTTCGACGTACTCCTCGCGCTGGAGGAAGTACGCCGAGAATCCCCGAACGACCAGTCCGACCGCGAGGACGCCGAACGGGAGGTTGAGGTAGGAGTTGCGAACCCGGTCGTTGCGGATGATTTCGTCGAGGAGTCGGCCGGTCGAGGCCGCCAGCGCCGCCGCGGCCAGCCACGGCACGCTGGCGAACGCGAACGCCATCGCGGGCATCAGCACGCCACCGGTCGGAGCCGAGGGGTTCGAGAGGCGGAGCGCCCCGGCGAACACGCCGATGAGCGACAGGCCGGCCGCGACGACGTAGGTGACGATGGAGACCCGGCCGGAGTAGAGCGCGTCTTTGATCTCGCCGGGCAGGTCGGCCACGTACTCGTCCACGCCGAGTCCCTTGTAGAGGACGAACAGGCCGATGACCGCGGTAATGGAGGCGATGGCGGTCGCCGGCCCCGCCGCCATCAGGAGGATGGGGAACACCAGCAGTGCGACCCCGACCGGGACGAGGACGGTCTGGCGCAACTCCTCGTCGGCGAGAAACTGCTTGAGCAGGTAGTAGGTCGATTCGATGTCGCGGGCCTGCCGGACGACCACGCGGTCGACTGCGTCGACCTGCACCCGACTCTCGACGATGGGCACCAGTCGCTCGTCCTGCGCGCTGTCGATGACGACGACCGCCGAGTCGGGGTCGTAGTCGGCGATGAGGTCGTCCATCTGGTCGGCGACCGCGCGGTCGCGGCCGACCATCGTCTCCGCGGCCCCGGAGATGACCGCCACGATGACCTCCTCGTCGTCGTCCCGCAAGTTGCGAGCGACCCGCAGGGATTCGAGCAGGCAGTTGACGCTGGAGTCCTCCGGGTCCGCGAGACCGACCTCGGTGACGAGCGACCGGACCGCTTCCCACCCGGCGACCGGGGTTTCGAGACCGGTCTTGAGCCCGATGTCGTCGTCGCGGTCGACGCACACTACCAGCGTACTCATGTCGCGTATCTGAATCCAGACGGTCCCGCGTTAAAAACCCTCGTGCTCGCGGGAACGTGACCGGGTTCTGAGGTACGAACAGCGGACGTGGAGTTCGGGGTGAGGAGTCGGAGACGCGGAGTCGAGAGCGATACGGCGAACGTACCGGAAACCGAGACGACTCCCGGAAAGCCGCGTTCAGAATCGCGCGAAGCTCGGCATACTGGCGGCGACGCCGTGGCCGACCTTCCGTCCGGCACCCCACGCGTAGTGACGGACGCTCCGCCGGAAGGGTTGTCGTCGGCCGTGAATCTCTGCGTCGCCGTCGGCGAGCGCCGCCACGATCCGGTCGCGGTCGATTTCCGCCGTCGAGGACGCGCCCTCGATGGTGAGTTCGGTGTACGCCCGGCCGAGATACTTCGAGGAGTGGGCGTCGCTCGCGGCGACGCCGGGGTAGTCGTTGCGGACCGCGAACTGGCGCGCGCGCCGGTTCCGGTAGCCCGTGAATATCCACGCGTTGTACACTTCGATGGCGTCGCAGTCGGAGATTCGGCCCTTGCGAATTCCGTGGCGGGTCCGCTGGAACGGGTGGGGAACGATCGCGACCCCGCCCGCGTCCCGGATGGAGGCCACCGTCTCGGCGAGCGGTCGGTGGGGTTCGGGCCGCTCCTCGACGCCGATTGCCAGCAGGTGGCCCGCGGCGGTCGAGACTTCGACGCCCGGGATGCCGACGAGTCCGTACTCCGGGGCGAGTTCGGCCGCCCGGAGCGACTCGTCTATCGTGTCGTGGTCAGTCACCACGATACTGTCCAGACCGATGTCGCTGGCCTGCGCTAACAGGAGTTCGACGGGTTCGTGGCCGTCGTACGACCCCTCCGAGTGGACGTGGGGGTCGATACTTATGGTGACCTCCGGGGGCATTTGCATCCTCTAACGCCCGAAACGGCAAAAGTCCCGCCCTCGAAAACCTATCAGACCCGATGGCGGAACTGACCCTCGAAGCCGAGGAGTGGTACGCACTCACGAACTGGCTCCGCGAGCGCGAGAACCGACTCCAGTACGCGCTCCGGTCGAAGTCCGCCGAGTGGGAGTTCGTTCACGACCTCCGGCGGCGAATCGAGCGCCAGCAGGACGAGACGGCCGAAACCGCCGGGGCCACCCGGACCGTCACGCTCACCGACAGACAGGTGGCGTATCTGTTGTCGTTCCTCCGCAGGCGGGCGCGGAAACTCCTCTTTCTGCCGTGGCGCGACCGCGAGCGCCGTGACGTGCGCCACCTCCGGGACCATCTGCTGGCCGAGACCGAACGTGGGGAGGCCGGACGGGAAGGGGCCGAACCGGGAGTAACTGAATAGAAAGAGGCCGAACGAGAGGAAGCGGACGGGGAGGATAGTTCACTCGGCGTCCGCGGGGTCCACGACTGCGCCGGTTTCGACGTTCACGCCGACCCGGTCGCAGAGGTCGGATACGGGGCACTCGTCCAGGCCGTCCAAGCAGGCTGGTCTCCGCGCCGAGCAGTACTCCCGGCCGAACTGGATGCTCGCTGTGTGACCGAACCCGCACTTTTCGGCGGGCACCTCCCGTTCCAGCACGGCCCGGACCGCCTCGTGGTCGGCGTCGGCGGGCGCGATGCCCAAGCGCCGGTAGATGCGGTGGACGTGGGTATCGACCGGGAAGACGCCGGACCGCCCGCCGGAGAACAGCAGCACGCAGTCGGCGGTCTTGGGTCCCACGCCGCCCATGTCGAGCAGGGCGGGGCGGACCTCCTCGGGGTCGGCCTCCCTGACGAACGCGTCGAACTCGGCCGCGCTTCCGTACTCGTCCAGCACTCTCGCCGCGACCGAAGTCAGCACGTCGGCCTTCTGGTTGTAGAGGCCCGCGGGCCGAATCACGTCGGCGAGTTCGTCGCGGTCGGCGTCGGCGAGCGCCACGGCGAGGTCGATTTCCTCGCCGTCTGCCGACCCGTAGCGGTCCATCAGCGCGTCGTGGGCGGGTTGGCTCGCCACGTCGCTGGTGTTCTGGCTCAGAATCGTCCGGACCAGACACTCGAAGGCGTCGCGTCCGCCGTAGGTCTTCTGCCAGTAGAGGCCCCCGAGTCGGTCCACGACCGCCTCGGCGCGAGTGGCCGGTTCTCCGGCGGCGAACTCCGCGAGCGAACTCGCTTCGCCGTCGCCACCGCTGATGTTCTCCGCGGGTTCGGCGTTCTCGGTTGCGTCCGGCTCCTCGCTCATGGTCGAAACTGGGGACGCGAGGAGATTAAAACGGTCGGCTACTCGCCCGGGTCGCCCGCGAGCGCCCGCCACGCCTGCAACCCGTCGCTCGGATGGTCGCCGTACGGTCCCCACGAGTCGGGATAGCGAACGGGAACGACCGTCACGACCAGCGTGAACAGGCAGTTTCAGAACGCCGCGTGGAGCCCGAACCGTGCCCACGCGGCGTCTGCGACCGAAGTGGCGAGCACGAGGACCGAGAGGGCCGCCGTCGTCGCGGCGGGTCCGGCGAGGTGGACGGCGAGTTCCCGCCACCGCCCGTTCGGGAGCGTCTCGTACCGACAGAACCCGTACCACCACCGCCGCCAGCCGCCAAGGCCGAATCTGACCGCGATACGGCCTCTCGTCCACCGCCAGCGTTCGCCACCCACGACGAACGTGGCGCTCCCGTCGGTGAATGCGAGCGTTGCGGCCGCGTGACCGAACTCGTGGGCGAGCGTGAGTGCGGGAACGACGAACAGCCAGACCGCCACTCGTCCCCGAAAGTGGACCGCGAGCAGTGAACGTATCCGGCCGGTCGTCTTCCGGGCCCCCAGTCGGTGGAGGTGAGAATCTCTCTACCCGCTTCGAGGGACTTCTCACCGACCTCGCTTCGAGTCTCCCACTCGATGATTCCGCTTTCCGGTCGGAACGCACCGACGAACTCCCCGGAGACGTCGCTTCCAGAGACGAACAGCAACTCGTCGGTCAGCTCGACGCCCTGCCAGTTGACGTCGAGTTCGGCCTCGAACAGCGTCTCCCCGACTAGAGTCGAACTTCCCGGCGGGGTCGGAGACGGAGTTCTCGGTCGTGGTCGAACCCGAAGATGGAACTCCTAAACACACTTCAAAGAAATGAATATGAGCCTCAAAGGCTCGAATACATTGCTCGTCTCGGCCGATCAACCACCGATGGCGTAGAGGCGGAGCGCGCCGCCGACCGACAGGTGGACGCCCCCGAGCGCGGTGAGGTAGAACCCCGCGGCCGGGACGAACACGCCCAAGAAGCCGTTCGAGAGCAGGGAGAACACCGTGAGCGCCGCGACGAACCCGCCCGCAATCGTCGTCACGACCGCGGCCCGTGGGCCGCCGAGTCCGGGAATCGAGACGGGCGCGAGTTCGACGGGGAGGACGCCGAGGAGGGCAATCGCGGCCGCGAGGAGCGCGAACCAGTCGAGTCCCGCGAAACCCGCGTCCATCCCCGACAGGTGGACGGCCGGGACCCGACCGTCGTAGCCCGGTCGGACCACCAGCCACGGAAGCCACGCACCGACCGCGACGCCCGCGGCCCCGGCGAGCGCGACGACTCTCGCCACGACCGCCCACGTCTGTCGGTTCATTCGCCGCGTTCGACCGTCAGCGTCACGGTCAGGTCGGCCCCCTCGGCGAGCGCCGCGACCAACTCCCCGTCGAACCCCTCTGCGGCGAACTCGGCACCGACGAGAACCGTACGGTCGTCCACGTAGTCGCTGGTCCGGCCCACGGCGCTCCGGTCGTTCTCGAAGGTCAGGTCCGGGTCGCCTCGGCCCGTGACCGTCTCGCGGTGGCCGTCGGCCTCGAACGTGGCGGTGATGGTCGCGTCCGCGTGCTGGCAGGCCGCGACGAACTCGGTGTCGAAGTCGGCCGGGGCGCGGTCGGCCTCGATACCGAGGATGCAGTCGCCCGCGGGCGTCAGGTAGTCGTCGGTCGTCACCTCGAACGTGCTGGCGTGGGCGGCCGAGACGTTCTCGTGGCCCTGCGCGTGAATGACCTCTTTCATGGACGTTTGTTCCGACAGCAGGCACTTGAACCGCCGGAAATCCATCGAGACCGTTGCTCCGCTGGCCGACAGCTTCGACACGTCACCAGGATTTCCAATCCGTATCGTTTTGTTGGGAGGCGTCGTTCTCTCGTCGCGCATCAGGTGACGACCGTGCCACAACTCCAACCCGAGCGATTCGTCCGAGACGGTCGGGCTAACGCGGCGCTCGCGTGGGTCGTCGTCGGGAGTCTCGCGGTGACTGCACTCGATAGTCTCGCGTCGTTCCGACTCGTCGCCGCCGCGATGGCGCTCCTGTTCGCCGGCGTGGCGGCCGTTCCGACGTTCGTCGAAGGCGACTGGGCCCGCACGTATCCGTGGGGGCTTCTGGCTATCAGCGCCTCGCCAGCGTTCGTCAGGGCGTACGGGTCGGGCGTCGCCGTGACGTTCGCGGTGTTCGTCGGCGTGGCGACGCTGGCGCTGGTGGCGGTCCTCGACGTACATCTCCTGACCGACGTTCGACTCTCGACGGCGTTCACGACCTTCTTCGTCGTCGTGGCGACGATGGGACTGACCGGGTTCTGGGCCGTGTTCCAGTGGACGCTCGACTCGAGTTTCGACAGTGGCTTTCTCGACACCAACGAACAGTTGATGTGGGGGTTCGTGACCGCGACGGTCGCAGGAGTCCTCAGCGCGCTCGTCTTCGAGCGATACCTGCTCGGTGCGACGGTCGAATCCGAGGAGGCGGTCGAATGACGGTGCGCCAGCGATTCGCTCTCGGGAAGTCCCGCCAGCGCCAGTTGGTCCGCGCGATGGAACTCGCTCTCGTCGCCATCCTCGCCGTCGGACTCTGGCATCGGAACCTCGGCGTCGTCGTCAACGCGGTGGTCGGAGTCGCGGTCACGCAACTCCCGGCGATTCTGGAGCGCGACTACGGACTCACGCTCGGCGTCGGACTCACCCTCTGGATAACCGCCGCGGTGTTCCTCCACGCGCTCGGAACGGTCCCGCTTCCGGGCATCGACGCGAGTCTCTACCAGTCGCTCTGGTGGTGGGACCACGTCACCCACACGCTCTCGTCGTCGGTCGTCGCCGCCGCCGGGTACGCTGGCGCTCGCGCGGTGGACGAGCACTCGGTGGACGTGGACCTCACGCCGGAGTTCCTGTTCGTCTACCTCCTGTTGTTCGTGATGGCGTTCGGCGTCTTCTGGGAACTCGTGGAGTTCTTTACGGGGTTGGCGGCGGCCGCGCTCGGCGTTCCCGGCATCCTCACGCAGTACGGTCTCGACGACACGATGCTCGACCTCGTGTTCGACTCGGCGGGCGCGCTCGTCGTCGCAGTGCTTGGGACCGCAGTGCTGTCCGGGTTCGCCGAACAACTCGCGGGACTGCTGGAGGCGCGGTCGGAAGACTGACCGAAGGTGGGAGGACTGACCGCCGGGGACTGCCGAGGACGCCGTGGAGGGTTCGGGCGGCGTTCGGCGCTTATCGAACCACGGTCACCGTGACTGCGCCGCAGGCGCACTCGTAGGCGCAGCGCTCGCCCGCCTCCGTCGTCATCCGGAGCATCAACTCGTTCTCACCGAGCGTGCGCTGGCAGTTGCGCGCGTCGCAGACACACCGCAGGTCTTCGAGCATACCAGACGGTTGTCCCGCCATCCTACTTAAATTGAGCCAAGGCCGGAGTGAAAGTGAAAGTGAAAGTGGTGCGCCGCGGGACGTAAAACCTATCTGGTGTGGGTTTAGTTCCCCCTGTATGTCTCTGACCGACTGGACGGGTGCGGCAGTCGAACCGTCCGCGGGCGACGGTCCGCCGTCCCCCGAGGAGTGGCACCCCGTCGAGGTCCCGGGCCGCCCCGAGCGGTTCGCCGACGCCGACGCCGTGGCCTACCGAACCGAGTTCTCCGACCCCCGCGACGCCGACGAGCGCGCGACCCTCGAACTCCGGGGGCTGTTCGCCCACGCCCGCATCTGGCTGAACGGCGAGTCGCTCGGCGAACACGACGCCTACTTCGTCCCCGCACGGTACGAACTCGACCTCGACGCCGAGAACGAGTTGGTCGTAGAGTGCCGCGCACCCGAGACGTTCGGCGGAGTCTACGCGACCGACCGAGTGCCCGACGAGTGCGCGGTCCCCGGCATCTGGTGGGCCGCCGACCTCGAAACCCATCCCGATACGTTCATCGACGCGCTCTCGCTGACGCCGCGACGAACCGACGACGGGGCGGTCATCGACGCCGAGTTGACGGTCGAAGCGGGCGAGTCGCTCGACGACCGCGTCTCGCTATCGGTGCGCCCGCAGGGGTTCCGCGGCGGCGGCGTGATGGAGCGCGCCCGAATCGAGGCCGACGCCGGAGAGCGAGCGACCGTCGAGAAGCGCCTCGAACTCCGAGACCCGGCCTACTGGTGGCCCGCCGGGCACGGTCCCCAGCACCGATACGCGGTCCGGGCGAGACTCGGCGACTCCGAACGGGTCGTGAAGACCGGCCTCTCGGACGTTCGACGCGGCGAGGACGGACTACTCGTCAACGGCCAACAGGTCCGAGCGCGCGGGTTCTCGCTCCTCCCCACGGGCGACCCGACGTGGGACGTAGAGCGGGCCGCCAACGCGAACGCCAACTTCGTCCGGGCGTACGGCCACGTCCCGCCCGCGGAGTTCTACGAGGCCGCCGCCGAGGCGGGACTGTTGGTCTGGCAGGACCTCCCGCTCGTCGGTTCAGACGGGTCCGGCGAGTCGGCCGGAAGCGACGCCGACCGCGCGACCGAGTTGGCCGGAACCCTCTCGACGTCGGTCGAACGCCACCCCTGCGTGGCCGCGTTCGGCGTCCGGTCCGACCCGACCGACCACCTCGCGGGCGTCGGCCCGTCCCGACTCGCTCGCTACAAGGTTCGGTGGCGGGCGTGGCGCGCGGGCTACGACGCCGCCGCGGACCGCGATCTCGCCGAGGCGTTCCCCGACGACGCGGTGGTGTTCCCCGTCTCTGGCGCGCCGGGTATCGACCCCGACGCCGCCCACGTCTATCCCGGGTGGGACTACGGAGACGAGAGCGACGCCGAGTGGGTTCTCGACAGGTACGACTGCGACGGCGCGGTCGGCGGATTCGGTGCGGGGTCGCTCACCGCGGAGGACGGCCACGACGCCGCCGGATTCGACGCCGACGCCCACGACGCCTACGTCGAGTCCAGCGACGGCGATTCCGCGGTCGAAGCCTCGCAGGCGTATCAGACCCGCGTCCTCAAGAGCGTGACCGAGACGCTCCGCCGCCGGGGGACCGGTCTGCTGGCGGCCGACGCGCTCCGGGACGCCGACGCCGGGGCTGGCATGGGCGTACTGTCGGCCGACGGGAGCGAGAAGGCCGGCTACGAGGCGATGGCGGCCTCGCTGGAACCCGTGCAAGTCGTCCTCGACGCCTATCCGGCGGGCGGGGAGACGCGAGAGTTGACGGTCCTCAACGACACGCCCGAAACCGTGTCGGGTACGGTCTCGTGGTCCGCGGGCGACCGAACCGGCGGGACCGACGTGGAGGTCGAACCATACGGCCGCGAAGGCGCCGGAAACATGACCGTCCCGGCCGACGCCGAGTCGGTCGAAATGTCCTTCGGGCGGGCCGACGGGGCCGTCCGAAACGTCTACCGGCTGTAGCCCCAAGCCAGGTTTATAACCCACCGAAGAGTGTGGGAAGGCCTTACACGGGCGTTAGCGGGCGTGTGAACGGTTTTCACGCCTCGAACCGACGCAACATTTATATAGCCACAGCCAATATTTGCAGATACCAGAACGCCACGAGCGTTCGGCAAGCATCGCGCGACAAATGACATGGGACTATTGTCACCGGTCGATTGCCAGTTGTAGACAGCAGTTGCTGTCGTTTACTGGAACGCCGAACGCCGAGGCGGGCATGGAATCGAGGTTAAATTAGCATGGTAAGTGTAACAGAAGAGGAACTTCAGAACAAGTCGAAAGGCGAACTAATCAAACTTGCAGGACAGCTCCGAGACCGACGAAACGAGCTGAACCAGAAGGCCAGCAAGCGCGCGTCCAAGCGCGACGACCTGAACGCGAAGACCCGCGAGAAGGTCGACGAGGCCCAGGAGCACCGCGAGAAGCGCGACGAGCTCAACGAGCAGGTTCAGGAACACAAGGAGAGCCGCAACGAGCTCAACGCGAAGGCCAACGAACTGTTCGACGAGGTCGAGCAGAAGAAGTCCGACCTCGAACTCGACGAGGGCAAGGACATCGAGGAACTCGAATCCGAAATCGAGGACCTCGAATTCAAGCAACAGACCGAGGTCCTCTCCACCGAGGAGGAGCGCGAACTCATCGAGAAAATCGAGGACAAGCGCGAGAAGCTCCAGGCCCGGAAGGAGAAGCTCGAAGAGAGCGAAGACCTCGAAGCACTCGTCGAGGAAGCAGAAGAGGTCCGCGCCGAAGCGAGCCGTCACCACGAGAAGGTCACGGAACTCGCGGACAAGGCCCAAGAGCATCACAACCAGATGATCGAGGCCTACCGCGAAGCCGACGAGATCCGCGACGAGGCCGACGAGATGCACGAGAGTTTCGTCGAGGCCCAGGAAGCGGCCGACCAGCACCACGAGGACTTCGTGCGCGTCCAGAAGCGCCTGCGCGAACTCGACAAGCAGGAAGAGGAAGAGCGCAAGTCCGAGAAGGAGAAGGAGCGCGAAGAGGCCAAGGAAGAGGCCGAGGAGATCTACCAGCAGTTCAAGGACGGCGAGACCCTCGACACCGAGGACCTCATGAAGCTCCAGAAGACGGGTCTGCTGTAAGCGTTCTGTACTTCTGCGGCACTAGTTTCTCAGTTCTTCAGTCGCGGATAGCCGAGGCTTCGTCGTTCTCGAAGGAGACTGCGGAAAACCGAGCGCGAACGAGTCAGAGGTCGTCGACGACCTGCGCCAGTTCCTCCGTCGGGATTATCTCCATCGTCTGGGCGTTCAGCCCGTGGCGCTCGAGCGCGACTCCGGCCTGATACGCCGCGTCGCGGTCGGGAGCCTCCATGACGACGAGGAAGTCGTACTCGCCGAGGATGGCGTAGGTGTGTTTCAGGTCGGCGTTCTGGTCTTCGAGGTCCGACCGGATGTCCCCCCAGACCGACGTGAGTTCCTGCACGTTCTGAAAGTCCGTCCGCACGTCCACGAGGGAGGCGTATTCTGGCATATCTGTTCTCTTCGAGAGCGGTACAATAAGGGGTTGTGGCTAGTGGAACGACCCGTAATCAGAACAACTCGGAAGCGAGTGAATCTCGGTGCGTTCACCGGGGGTTTTTGGCCCGGTCGGACTTATCCGGACCCATGAGAAACGCGAAAATCGTCTGTACGTTGGGACCGGCCTCCGACTCCCGACGCACGATCCGGGAGTTGGCCGACGCTGGAATGGCGGTCGCCCGACTCAACGCCAGTCACGGGACGCGAGAGGACCGCGCCGAACTCATCGACCACATCCGAGAGGTGGACGAGACGACGGCCGACCCGCTCGCGGTGATGGTCGACCTCCAGGGGCCGGAAATCCGAACTGCGGAGGTCGAGGAACCGATTCACCTCGACACCGGTTCGACCGTCCGATTCGTGAAAGGCGACACCGCTACGCCCGAGGAGGTCGGACTGAGTTACTCCATCAACAACGTCGAACCCGGCGACAAGGTGCTGTTGGACGACGGTCGCATCGAGACGACCGTCGAGGAGGTAGAGGAGGGGCCAGACGGTGACGGCGGAGTGGTCGTCGCCCACGTCGAGAGCGGCGGCGACCTGAGCAGTCGGAAAGGCGTCAACGTCCCCGGCGTGGACCTCGACCTCGACGTGGTGACGGAGAAAGACCGTAAAGACCTCGAACTCGCCGCCAAGAAGGACGCCGACTTCGTAGCCGCGAGTTTCGTCCGGAGCGCCGAGGACGTGCTGGCGGTCAACGAAGTGCTGGAGGAGTTGGGCGCGGACATCCCCATCGTCGCCAAGATAGAGCGCAGGGGCGCGGTGGAGAACCTGGACGAAATCGTGGACGCCGCCTACGGCGTAATGGTCGCACGCGGCGACCTCGGTGTCGAGTGCCCGCTCGAAGACGTGCCGATGATCCAGAAGCGCATCATCCGGAAGTGCCAA
Organism: Halorussus salinisoli; assembly: GCA_005239435.1. Classification (GTDB taxonomy): domain Archaea; phylum Halobacteriota; class Halobacteria; order Halobacteriales; family Haladaptataceae; genus Halorussus; species Halorussus salinisoli. Next base: position 502,536 of record ML241305.1, read on the forward strand.
CAGACCGGCACGCCTGTCATCACCGCGACCGAGATGCTGGATTCGATGGTTCACGCCCGCAGGCCCACGCGCGCGGAGGCCTCCGACGTGGCGAACGCGGTGCTAGACGGCACCGACGCGGTGATGCTGTCGGGCGAGACGGCCATCGGCGACGACCCGGTGCGAGTCGTCGACACGATGGACCGCATCGTCCGCGAGGTCGAGATGAGCGGCGAGTACGACGAAATCCGCGAACAGCGCGTCCCGGCGGCCGAGGACGCCCGGACCGACGCACTGGCGCGGTCGGCCCGCTACCTCGCCCGCGACATCGGCGCGTCGGCCATCGTCGCAGCGAGCGAATCCGGATACACCGCGCTGAAGGTGGCGAAGTTCCGACCGCAGGTCCCGGTCGTCGCTACCACGCCCAACGACGAGGTGCGCCGCCAACTGGCGCTGTCGTGGGGCGTCAACGCCCAGTACACGCCGTTGTCCTCGGGCGTCGATAACGTCATCGAGGACGCCGTGCAGGCCGCACTCGACGCCGACGTGGCCAACAGCGGCGACACCGTGGTCGTCCTCTCCGGTATGATGTCGGAACTGGAGGGCACGTCCACGACGAACACGCTCAAGGTCCACGTCGCGGCCGAGACGATTGCGACCGGTCGAAGCGTCGTCCGGGGTCGCATCGCCGGACCCGTCGTCCGGACCGAAGACGGCGACCTCTCGGACGTGTCAGACGGGTCGGTGCTGGCCATCGACCCCGAGTTCGACGGCGAGTTCACCGGCGACCCCTCGAAACTCGTCGGCATCGTGGACGCCCGGCCGGGGATGACCGGCTACCCCGCGATGGTCGCGCGGGAACTCGACATCCCGATGGTGAGCGGCGCGCCGCTCGACCCCACCGTCCGGGACGGCGACGTGGTGACCCTCGACGCCGAACGCGGGGTCGTCTACGACGGTGACGTGACCCACGCCGAACGGTCGTAGACGAACGTCACGGCCGAGTCCAGAAACGTACACGACTGTTAGAACAATAAATATAGTAATCAAACAAAGAGTTTCGTTTCTCTCCGTGCGAAGACGTGACGGTGCGGTCGACCGAAACGGGCCGAGGAGCGCGACGCGAAGGCCTCACCCGGCGAGGAGGACGATGCGAGCGAAGACGAACAGCATCGTTCCGACGCCGAGGGCGACGAAGAAGGCGTTCTCGACCGACGGCGACCCCGGTTCTAGCGGGTCCGGTTCCTCGGGTTCGTAGCCGTCTTCGCCTACTTCGTCAGTCTCGTACTTCCAGTCCGACATGGCCGGACGTACGCGCCCCATCGGCAAAAGGGTTGGCTACGGCAGGGAGCGACGAACGAGCTCATCGGTGACAACGGACGGCAGCGGTTCAGCAAGGGTGTTTAGAAAGCCCCGGCCCATTCGTCCCACTCACGGTAGACTGGTCGGCGGAGCGAAACCCGTGGACTGGTCGACTTGCCATCGCGTATCGGGCCACTCCCCGTACGCGGACTGCAAAACGTTAACCCGTCTGAATTCTAAGACGTAGACATGGCACCGCTGTTGGACTCGCTCCCGCTGTTGCTCCTCGTCGCCGGCATCGGTCTCGCTATCGCCGAGGCGCTGATTCCGGGCGCGCACTTCATCGTCCTCGGCGTCGCGCTCGCGCTCGCGGGACTCGTCGGAGTGCTGTTGGGACCGGCCGCCTCGCCGCTCGTGCTGGCCGCGCTGGTCCTCGGTTTCGGTGCGGCCTCGCTGTACGCCTACCGGGAGTTGGACCTCTACGGCGGGAAGGGCGTCGCGCGGACCCGCGATTCCGACTCGCTGAAGGGCCAGACCGGCCGAGTCACCGAACGAGTCTCGCCACAGGACGGACAGATAAAGCTCCACGAAGGCGGCTTCAACCCCTACTACGCCGCGCGGAGCGTCCGCGACGAGATTCCGGAGGGCGCGGAGGTCATGGTCGTCGACCCTGGCGGGGGCAACGTCGTCACGGTCGAGGCCTTAGAGGCCATCGAAGACCCCATCGACCGCGAGTTGCGCGAGGGGCGACAGAGCGTCGAGACCGACCCCGAGGGTGAACGCGAGACGGACACAGAAGGCACCTGATAAAATTTCGGCGTTCGAGAGGCGACGGTGAGGGGAACGCTTAACATTCGTTCTTGCTAACAGTCCAAGTATGTTGGTTCCACTACAGGCCGCCCCCGTAGGTGGCTTCACAGTAGTCGCTCTGTTGGTTCTCGCACTGGCCGTCATCACCATCTGGCAGTCGGTCGAAATCGTAGACGCGACCGAGAAGCGCGCGCTGACGGTGTTCGGCGAGTACCGAAAGCTCCTCGAACCCGGTATCAACTTCGTGCCGCCGTTCGTGAGCGCGACCCACCGCTTCGACATGCGGACCCAGACGCTGGACGTGCCCCGGCAGGAGGCCATCACCCGCGACAACTCGCCGGTGACCGCCGACGCCGTGGTATACATCAAAGTGATGGACGCCAAGAAGGCCTTCCTCGAAGTCGAGGACTACAAGCGCGCCGTCTCCAACCTCGCCCAGACCACCCTGCGGGCCGTGCTGGGCGACATGGAACTCGACGACACGCTCAACAAGCGCCAGGAGATAAACGCCAAAATCCGGCGCGAACTCGACGAACCCACCGACGAGTGGGGGATTCGCGTCGAGAGCGTCGAAGTTCGGGAAGTCAACCCGAGCAAGGACGTCCAGCAGGCGATGGAGCAACAGACCTCCGCCGAGCGTAAACGCCGCGCCATGATTCTGGAAGCGCAGGGTGAGCGCCGGAGCGCCATCGAGACCGCCGAAGGTGACAAGCAGTCGAACATCATCCGAGCCCAGGGTGAGAAGCAGAGCCAGATTCTGGAAGCCCAGGGTGACGCGGTTTCGACCGTCCTGCGCGCCAAGTCCGCCGAGTCGATGGGCGAGCGCGCGGTCATCGACAAGGGCATGGAGACCCTCGAATCCATCGGTCAGGGCGAGTCCACGACCTTCGTCCTGCCCCAGGAACTATCGTCGCTGGTCGGCCGGTACGGCAAGCACCTGACCGGCAGCGACGTGGAGACCGATGGCGAGCAACTCGACAGCCTCGATTTCGACGCCGAGACCCGCGAACTCATCGGTCTCGACAACATCGAGGAGATTCTGGGCCAGATCGACGAGGAGGCCGAGATGGACGTGGAAGCGATGGAGAAGGAGGCCCAGGCCATCAAGGAGGGCGAAGACCCCGCGAACATCAAGAGCGCCGACGAGGTCATCCAGGAGATGGACGAGGAGGACCCCGACCTGGAAGACGTGCAGGCCGAGATGGACGCCGAGCTGGAGAAGTGAGTCGAACCGCCGTTCGGTTTCTTTCTGCGTCACGGTACCGCCGATTCGTGACACCGCGAGCCGTGACCAACTGTTATAAATTAGTTCACCTATATTGAAATAGGTCGCCTCGAGTCGCCGCGAGTACGCTCGTAGCGCGCGCTCCGGGTGAACGCCGACCACTCGGGCGTGTGACGCTCCCCCAAACGAAGGTATTTTAGGTGTCGATGATGACCTATATACGTAGATGGTTGAGCGCTCCGAAGTGGATGAAAATAAGCGGGCGACCCTCCGCCGGTTCGCGGTCTTGGGGGCCGCGACACCGCTCGCCAAGTTCGGCGGCGACGACGGCGGCGAGAGCGAGGCCCGCGACGCCATCGCGGGTTACGTCGCAACCACGCCGGGCGCGCACTTCTCGAAGATCCGCGACGACCTCAAACTGGGAACCGGTGAAGCACAGCACCACCTCAGACAGTTGCTCGAAGCCAAGGTGGTCGAGAGTCGCCGCGACGGCGACTACCGGCGGTTCTATCCGGCCGAGCAGTTCGCCCCGTTCGAGCAAGTCGCACTGGGGTATCTCCGCAGGGATACGCCGCGCGGGATGCTCATCGAGTTGCTGCGCGACCCCGACGCGACGGGTAGCGACCTCGCGGAGGCACTGGACGTGTCGAGACCGACCGTAAGCAAGTACGCCGCCAGCCTCGAAGAGGCGGGCCTGCTCGACCGCGAGGACGGCTACTCGGTCCGAAAGCCGGAGACGGTCATCACGCTTCTGGTCCGGTACGCCGACTCGTTCGGCGAGGAGGCAGCGACGTTCGCCGCACAGGCCGACGGCTTCATCTCGTTCGACCCGTAGCTTTTCGGTCGCCCGCACACCGTCTCTCTTCATGGACACCGTCGCAGTAACCGGTGGTAACGGCGAGTTAGGCTCCGCCTTGCTCTCGGCGCTCCGAGAGCGGGGCTACCGGACCGTCAATCTGAGTCGCGGGAAGCCCGACGACGGGATTGCAGACAGGTACCTCCGGACCGACCTGCTCGACCCGGGCGAGGTGTACGGGTCGCTGGCCCGGGCCGACCCCGACGCCGTAGCCCACTTCGGGACGATTCCCCGCCCCGACCGGACTCCCGGCCACGTCACCTTCCGGAGCAACGCCCAGACGCCGTACCACGTTCTGGAGGCCGCCGAGGCCCTCGACGTCGAGACGGTGGTTCTCGCGTCTAGCCTCTCGGCGATGGGCGGGGGTTTCGAGGACGAGGTGGGCGTGCGCTATCTGCCCGTAGACGAGGACCATCCCCTGACCCCGAGCAATCCCTACGGTCTCGGCAAGCAGGTCGCCGAGGTGGTCGCCGACGGGTTCGGGCGGCGCGAGCGAGCGCCGACGACGATTGCCTCGCTCCGATTTCCGCTCGTCACGACCGACGAACACCTCCGGACGGTCTTCGCCGAGGCGGACCGGACGCCCGAGGCCGTGCGAGACGCTGGCTTCTTCGAGAAAGCCCGTAAGACGCTGTTCGCGTACCTCCACCGAGGCGACGCGGTAGCACTCACGATTCGGGCGCTGGAGGCCGACTTCGCGGGTCACGAGGTGTTCTTCGGGGCGGCCAGCGATACGACCGTGGACGCGCCGAGTTCCGAGTTAGTGGACCACTACGACGCCGAGCTCCGAAACTCGTTCGAGGGGTACGAGAGCCTAATCGACGGAGGGAAGGCGGAGTCGATGCTCGACTGGTCGCCCGAGCAGTCGTGGCGAGAACTCTGACGGGGTAGCAGGCGGAACGGAGACGAAAAACGAGGACCGAAGGACGGCGAAAGCGAGAAACCCCTCCCCGAGCGCGTGCCAGCAACTGCGTCGCGTTCGGGAGCGTCGTCCCGGGTTCAGACCGTGACCTTCCACGTCGTGGAAGAGGAGTAGCCCCACTTCTCCACGTCCACGTCGAACTCGCCCTCGGCGATGGCGGTCATGTTCGCACCGACTTCCTTGGCGGTCATGCCCAGTTCCTCGCCGATGAGTCGGGACTTGAAGTAGGTCTTCATCTGGCCCTTCTCGCGGAGGAACTGGAGGATGCGCTGTTGTTTGTCGGTCAGGGTGGTCGTGCCAGCAGTTGCGGTCGTGCTCATGACGTACTTCTCACTTGGACGGAAACCGCCTTAGGGGATTTGGTACGTGGAGTTAACACGCTTCCCTCTTGCGTTTTCATAGCTGTTCTACTTGAACTAAAGGACCCCCAAGGGGCCTGTTGGTACAGCTGGTTAATCGAGAGTTTCGAGTGACGATACCTGGCCGTCGCCGCGGGTCGGTCGACGGAACGTCCGGTGTGACTACGGGCCGCGTCGGGGAGTAATCCGAGATTACCGAGCGTAACGACGCCACGTCTCGTCTCCACGAGGCGTTTTCGGCGTGAATTCGGGTAAACGACGCCGCAAGGCGGAGCCTAGACACCTAAGACTACCGGAACGGAGCAGAAGGTACTTAGGCGGCCGCGAAGACTCTCTTTGATAATGAGCGGTCGTACAGTCGAAGTGAGCGTCGTCCTTCCTGCCTACAACGAGGAGGCGACCATCGAGAACACGGTGGAGACGACGCTCGCCACGTTAGGCGAGTTTCTTCCCGAGGGGACGTTCGAAGTCATCGTCGCCGAGGACGGGTGCGAGGACCGTACGCCCGAAATCGCCGACAGGATGGCCGCAGAGGACGAGCGAGTACGCCACTACCACAGCGACGAGCGACTGGGCCGAGGGGGTGCATTGAATCGCGCGTTCGAGGCCGCCGACGGCGATACGCTGGTGTACTTCGACACGGACCTCGCTACCGACATGAAGCACCTCGAGGAACTAGTCGAGAGCGTCCGGTCGGGGGGGTACGACTTCGCCACCGGGTCGCGCTGGATGCCGGGCGAGACGGCCGACCGGCCCGCCAAGCGTGACGTGGCGAGTCGGGGGTTCAACGGCCTGACTCGGAGCTTTCTCGGGTCGGAGATGCGCGACCACCAGTGTGGATTCAAGGCGTTCGACCGGGCCGCCCTCTTCGACGTGCTGGACGACGTCGAGGACGAACACTGGTTCTGGGACACCGAGGTCCTCGTGCGCGCACAGCGCCGGGGCTACGACGTCAAAGAGTTCGCGGTGGACTGGGAACCGAAGGGCGACTCGAAGGTGGACATCGTCCGTGACGTGTTCGGCATGGGGAGCCAGATCATGCGGTGCTGGTGGGAGTTCAGCGTTCAACCGCACATCACCAAGCGCGTCTCCATCGTGGCCGGTATCTTCCTGACCATCGTCGCGGTTCTCCTGATGGGCAGGTACCTCCCGCTCGGCGAGGTCTTAGAGCAGATGAGCCGTGCCGACCCCGCGTTGGTCGGTCTCGCCGCGCTCGTCTACCTGATTTCGTGGCCCCTGCGCGGCACCCGGTACAGGGACATCCTCGAAGAACTGGGCTACACCGAGGACGCGGGCTTCCTGACGGGGGCCATCTTCGTGAGTCAGACGGGCAATCTCGTGTTCCCGGCCCGCGCGGGCGACGCCGTGCGCGCCTACGTCGTGAAGGCCCGGCGCTCGATTCCGTATCCGACGGGGTTCGCCTCGCTGGCGGTCGAGCGCGTCTTCGACCTGTTGACCATCACCACGCTCGCGGGCGTGGTCCTCGTCGGCCTCGCGGTGACGGGGACGACATCGGGTCTCGAATCGACGCTACTGGGGTCGGGTCCCGCAGGGAGCGAAGTCGGGAGTAGCGGACAGACCGCGGTGTACGTCGCGGGCGGGGTCGGTCTCGCGGCCATCCTGGCCGTCGTGGTCATCGTCGCCAGCGCCCGGTCGGACCGCAACTTCGTCCGCGGGGCCGTCTCCGGACTGAGCAACGACTCGTACGCCGACTACGTGGCGGGCGTCATCGAGCGATTCACCGGCGACGTCCAGACGGTCGCGGGCAATCGAAGCGCCTTCCTCACGGTCGGCGCGAGCAGTCTCGTCATCTGGACGCTCGACGTGGTGACGGCCCTCCTCGTGCTGACCGCGTTCCCGAACGTCTCGCTCTCGCTCGTGATGCTCGTCGCGGTGTGTTTCTTCGCGGTCAGCGTGGGCAACCTCGCCAAGGTCCTGCCGCTGTCGCCCGGCGGCGTCGGTCTCTACGAGGGCGCGTTCACCCTGCTCGTCGTCGGCCTGACGCCGCTCTCGCCCGCCGTCGCGCTCGGCGCGGCCATCCTCGACCACGCCGTCAAGAACGTCGTCACGCTGGTCGGCGGCGTGGTCTCGATGTTCGTGTTGAACGTCTCGCTGACGACCGCAGTCGAGGAGAGCAGGGACGCACGGACCGTCGCCGACTCGGCGGAACCGACCGACGACTGACGACCGACGCCGTTCTTATTCGTACAGGTCCGTCACGAAGGGACCGACCGCTCCGGCGACCGCCTGCCGGAGCGCGCCTTCGCGGTCGATGGCGTGGCCGGTCAACGCGCCCGCCGCGCCCTGCTTCTCGGCCACGTTCTCCACGTCGAGTACGTCGTCCATCACCGGACCCAACTCCTCGCCGTCCCGGACGCGGACAGCGATGGATTCGGGGAGTCGCAGGCGAGGTCCCGCGCCGCGTCCGGTCCGGTCGCCGTCCGTCGCGGCCGCCCACATGATCAAGAAGAGTCCGTCCGCGCCTTCGACTTCGGCGACACCGCCTTCCAGACCGATGCCGAGGTCGTACTCGCCCGCGTCGAGGACGTTACGGGCACGGTTCTGTGCGCCTTCGACGGTCTCGCGCTCGCCGAAGGGTTGTTCGCTCACGCCCGATTCGACCGCGACCGATTCGACGGACGCGCCCGCGACGGCCGCGAGGGCGGATTCGGTCGCGTCTCGCTTCATGGGGTTCGTACTCCCGACGCCGACTCGCATGGCCGTGAGGAGACGCTCGGCCGACTTGGCGGTTACGAAAGCGTGGGTTCGAGCAAGCGGCCAGCGGCAGAACAGTTAGGCGTCGAGCGCGTCGGGGTGGAAAATTCCGGCCAACGTCTCGACTCCTTCCACGAGGCGAGGGCTCGGCTGGTTCAGGAGCGAGTCGTCGAGGACGTGGACGTTCTCTCGGGCGAGCGCCGGGACGTCCCATTCGCGGTCGAAGATGGCGTCGGGGTCGGCGCAGGCCCCGTGGCCGCAGACGTGGACGACGACGTGGTCGGGGTCGGCGGCCTCGACCTCCGTGGTCGAAACCTCCCGCGAGCGGTCGCCGGGGTCGACGAAGGGATAGCGCCCGCCTGCGGTTTCGACCGCCTCGGGCACCCAGTTGCCCGCGGCCATCGGCGGGTCGGACCACTCCTCGCAGTAGACGACCGGCAAGGCACCGGAGTCGGGGGTGAGACGCCGAACGCGGTCGAGGCGGCTCTCTGCGCGCCGAGCGAGCGCCGCGCCCTCGTCGGGGAGACCGACCGCCGCTCCGAGGTCGGCGAACGACGCGACGACCTCGTCCAGCGTGGCCGGGGCGGCGTGGAACACCTCGTGGCCGCGCTCCCGAAGGTCGGCCGCGATGTCGGCCTGTAGGTCGTCGGCGGTGAGAACGAGGTCGGGGTCGCGGTCGGCGACCGCCTCGTAGTCCGGGTTGAGCCAGCCACCGACCGGTGGAACGTCCGCCTCGCAGTGATGAGTCACGCCGACGAGGTGGTCGGTCGCGCCGAGTTCCCGCAAGGTCTCGGTCGCGCTCGGGGCCAACGAGACGACTCGCTCGGTCTGAGTTACCATCGGCCGGGAGTTAGAACCCCCGTAGGTTAAATCGACCGACTGACACACTCGTCCCAAAATAAGGGTGTTTAAAATTTTGGTGGTGGAGAGCCAGACCGCCGTCTCGCGCCGGTGTGACACCCGTTCACGAGACGCGCGAAATTAAATTCCGAAAATACTAAATACCTTTCGGAACAACGCAAGGTCAAGGAACTGAGTCCGGGGTTTTCCAGGTTCTCCCTGCCCGGTAGCCCGCGCCATCTCCGTCAACGAGGAGTCAACATGTCAGACGTAAGCACGAGAGTCAAACGAACCGAAGAAGAAGAAGTCGAACAAGAATCAGAGGAGTCTACCGCCTGCCCCGAGTGCAACGGTAATCTCATCTCCGACACCGAACACGGCGAGACCGTCTGCGAGGAGTGCGGTCTGGTCGTGGACGAGGACCAGGTGGACCGCGGGCCGGAGTGGCGCGCGTTCGACTCGAAGGAGAAAAACGAGAAGTCCCGGGTCGGCGCGCCGACGACGAACACGATGCACGACAAGGGTCTCTCGACCAACATCGACTGGCGCAACAAGGACGCCTACGGCAACTCGCTGGGGTCGCGCCAGCGCGAGAAGATGCAGCGCCTCCGCAAGTGGAACGAGCGGTTCCGCACCCGCGACTCGAAGGAGCGCAACCTCAAGCAGGCGCTCGGTGAAATCGACCGGATGGCGAGCGCGCTCGGTCTGCCGAACAACGTCCGCGAAACTGCCTCGGTCATCTACCGCCGGGCGCTCGACGAGGACCTCCTCCCCGGCCGCTCCATCGAGGGCGTCTCGACGGCCTGCGTCTACGCCGCCGCGCGACAGGCGGGCGTCCCGCGGAGCCTCGACGAGATCGCCGACGTGAGCCGAGTCGAGAAGAGCGAGGTCGCCCGGACCTACCGCTACGTGGTCCGAGAGCTGAACCTGGAAGTCAAGCCCGCCGACCCCGAGAGCTACGTCCCGCGGTTCGCCTCGGGACTCGACCTCTCGGACGAGGCCGAACACCGCGCCCGCGAACTGCTCCAGACCGCCAAGGAGAAGGGCGTCCACAGCGGGAAGTCGCCGGTCGGTCTCGCGGCCGCGGCCGTCTACGCCGCCGCGCTCCTGACCAACGAGAAGACGACCCAGGCCGAAGTGAGCGAGGTCGCCGACATCAGCGAAGTCACCATCCGGAACCGCTACCACGAACTGCTGGAGGCCGAAGAGGCCCCCGCGATGGCCTGAGTTCGGCCCGACGACCCGCGTTCGCTCGTTCTGCAAAGTTACAGACGGTTCAAAACCGAAAGAGAGTTTTGTCCCCCCAGAGACGGGGCTACAGAGCGGATGGAGACCGAACATCGGATACACGTCGGCGACGCCCGCGACATGGCCGCGCTCAGTGACGACTCCGTCGAACTCGTCGTGACCTCGCCGCCGTACCCCATGATAGAGATGTGGGACGACCTGTTCGCGGAGTTGGACCATCGAATCGAGGACCTGCTGGCCGAGGGAGACGGCGAGGCCGCGTTCGAGGCGATGCACGCCGCGCTCGACCCAGTGTGGGACGAACTCTCCCGCGTCCTCGTGGAGGGCGGCGTGGCCGCCGTCAACGTCGGCGACGCGACCCGGAGCGTCGGCGACGGCTTCCAACTCTACCCGAACCACGCCGAACTCATCACCCGGTTCCGCGAACGGGGGTTCGACCTCCTGCCGGACGTGCTGTGGCGCAAGCCGGCCAACAGACTCACGAAGTTCATGGGGTCGGGGATGGTGCCGCCGAACGCCTACGCGACCCTCGAACACGAGTACGTCCTGCTGTTCCGAAACGGCGGCGAGTCGCGGTCGTTCGAGACCGGGGCCGAGCGCCGGTACGAGGCGGCGTACTTCTGGGAGGAGCGCAACGACTGGTTCTCGGACCTCTGGACCGACGTGCAGGGCGAGGGCCAGCAACTCGACCACGACGAACTTCGCACGCGGTCGGCGGCGTTCCCCTTCGAGGTGCCCTACCGTCTGGTCAACATGTACTCGGTGTACGGCGACACGGTGCTGGACCCCTTCTGGGGGACCGGCACCACGACGCTGGCGGCGATGGTCGCCGGGCGCAACTCGGTGGGCTACGAACTCAGTCGAGAGTTCCGCGAGGTGTTCGACGACCGCCTCACCGAAATCGGGGCGTTCGCCGACGAGAAGAACCGCGAGCGACTGGCCGTCCACCGGGAGTTCGCGGCGGACCAACAACTCGGCTACGAGTCCGAGAACTACGACTTCCAGGTCAAGACCAAGCAGGAGCGCCAGTTGCAACTGTACACCGTCGAGGAGTATCGTCAGGACGGCGACCGCTACGTGGTCAGCCACCGGCCGTTCTCGGACGAGTAGTCTTCGGGCGTCGAGCGAGACGTAGACGTATTTTCGTTCCTTAGGACACTATTTTCGTTCATTTAGGAAATGTGTTTGTGCCTCAAACCGGCACGTGCTGGTACGGTAGCGGTGCCGTGCTGTGCGGTCTGATCGGTTCGAGGAGTCGCTACCTCTCACCTCGTCACGCGTCTTCGTCGTGAGTGGTCGGAGTCGGAAGTGGGTCGAGGTCGGACGGGGTCAGAGTCGGAAATAGGTCGAGGCAAAGTCGAAGTAGTAACCGGTTAGAAAGCCTCCGCCCGCTCGCGGTCACGCGAGCGAAGCGAGTGTGACCGCGAGCGGGCGGCCCCTTTCAGTCCACCCAGACGGCGTGGTCTGGTCGGCCTATCGTTCGGTCTCCGGAACGAGTACACTTTTCCACGCACCCGACAGACACCAAGACATGAACTTCGAGGAGTTCGTCCTCGCGGCCAGCGTCACCGACCTCGGCGCCGAACCCCGAGCGCGCCAGCACGCCGACGCGGTGGAGTTCCGGATGGACCTCGCCGACGACCCGCTCGCCGCGCTCGACGACTACGACGGCGAGTTGCCCGTCCTCGCCACCAATCGCGCGGCGTGGGAAGGCGGCGAGGCCGACGACGACGAGACCCGTCTCGCCGAACTCGCGGAGGCCGCCGAACTCGCCTGCGTCGGCGCGGTGGACGTGGAACTCAAGAGTCTGACCGCGGGCGAGGGAGAGCGAGTGGCCGAGCGCGCACGCCGGACCGGCACGGCGGTCGTCGCGTCGGTTCACGACTTCGAGCGCACGCCGCCCGAACCCGACCTGCGCGGAGACCTCGAAGCCGCCACCGACCGCGCCGACGTGGGCAAGCTCGCGGTCACTGCCGAGAACCGCGGCGACGTGCTCGACCTGCTCACGGTGACTCACGAGTTCGCGTCGGCGGGCGAGCGCGTGGCGACGATGGCGATGGGTGCGGCGGGCCGCCACTCGCGGGCGGTCGCTCCGCTCTACGGGTCGGCAATCGGCTACGCGCCGGTGGACCCGGAAGACGCCACCGCACCGGGCCAGTACGACCTCGAAACGCTGGCCGAACTGGTCGAGACGTTGGCCTGACGGCGACCGAGTACTATTTAAAAGCCAACTGTCGCTCGAACTACTACTCGTCTAACACTGCCCCGGGACGTTTCGACGAGCGGGCGAGAAAACCCGCGATAGAACCCGTTAATCCGCTTCGGTTACGCGGATAGCCCGCCGAACGTGTTCAGCCAGCAAAGCGTCGCAGGGACAGCATTTATTAACGTCGGTCGGCTACCCGCCAGTAGTGACCCATACGAAATCCGAAAAGCGTCCGTGGCTGGGCGCCCTACTCGCGTTCTTCCTCCCCGGACTCGGCCACGTCTATCTCAGGGAGTGGCTTCGCTCGTTGATGTGGTTCGCTTTCGCGGTCAGCGCCGTACTGCTGTTCGTCCCGCTTCCGGACGCCGCGACCACCGGCGCGACCGGCGTCGGGGCCGCGTTCGACGCCGCGCTGGAAGCGACTCAGGACCTCCCGCTGGAGGCACTGCTCCCCATCTGGGTCGTCCGCCTGTTCAGCGCCATCGACGCCTACTGGCTGGCGCTCCAGCGCACGCCCGACGACGTCGACGAAGGCGACCAGTGCCCGTCCTGCGGCAAGGCCGTGGACGAGGACCTCGACTTCTGTCAGTGGTGTACGACCCCGCTCCCCGAGCGCGACGGCCCGAACGGCCCGGCCGAAAGCGAGGCAGTTTCGCGGTAACTACTTCTCGATGATACTCTCTTCGACGGTCTCTCCGAAGTGGCGAGCGCCGCCCTCGCGGTAGACCCGGAGTTCGTCGCCGACTTCGAGGTCCGTGACCGCTTTCCGGCCGTCGCGGGTGGGGACCTTGATGGTCTCGGCGTTCTGGAGGAGCGTCTCCACCCTGTCGCCGTCCTCGAACTCGACCTCCACCCGGAACATCGGCCGCTTCTCGATTTTGACCCGGCCGACCGTGGCCTCGCGGGTGTGGCCGTCCACGTCCACGACCTGCACGTCGTCGCCCGACTTGAGTTCCGCGAGGTACTTCGTGCCGCCGTCGGGCGTCCGGACGTAGGCGTGGACCGCGCCCGCGTTCACTCGGAACGGCCGGGAAGCGACGTACGGCGACTCGGCGGTCTCGGCGTGGACGAAGAAGAGGCCCCGCGACATCGACCCGACGAGCATCCCCTCGTCGTGGTCCATCAGACTTCCCGTATCGACGCACACCCGGTCGGCGCTCCCGGTGCGTTCGACCGCCGTGACCTCGGCCCAGGCCAGGTCCAGCGTCTCGCGCTCGGCCTCGTCGCGTACCTCGACGGTCTGGCGAATCTCGTCGGGGTCGTCGGTGTCCAACAGCACCGCGTCGCTCCCGATTTCGAGCGTCTCGAACGCGGTCTTGGCTTCCTCGGCCGACGTGACCCCGGCGACGAGGTCGGTCTCCTCGCCGATGCGCGCGATGAGATTTTCGAGGGGGATGATGGTCCAGTCCTCGCCGACGACGATGGTGTAGTCGGCCTCCGACGCCGCCTCCTCCGCGAACGCCTCGTAGTCCTCGCTCAGGATGCGGACGTACGCTCCTTCGGCCCGGTTGTCGTCGCGCCGGAGCGTCGAGAGGTCCGCCGACCCCGAGAAGTCCGTGGGCAGGTCCACGGTACCGTCGCCTTCGCCGTCCTTGCCCACGACGAAGACGTCGGGGTCGACCTGCGGTTCGGCCTCGTCTATCACCTTCGCGTCGCCGGCGGTGAACGCCGCGACGTTCACGTCGCCGAGTTCCCGCACGCGTTCTACGTCGGCGGCGTCTACCAGTACCCAATCGACGCCTGCTTCGAGTCCCGCCGTGATTCGTTTCCGGCGAGCGTCCCAGTCGCCGACCGCGTCGTCGGCCTTGAGCCACACGGAGCGTGTCATGTTCCCACGCTTGCAGCGAGACGGCTTGAACGTGGCGAATGTGACGAATCGTGCGACGAATCCGAATCTCGTCCGTTCGCCCTCTGTCGGAATCGATTCTTCGAAAAGCGGATTAGCTGGCAGTGGTCGTCGTGACCTCGCTTTCGGACGTAGTTTCGTCGCCTGTCGGAGTCGGAGTCGTCTCGTTTTCGGGAGTCTCGGTCGGCGGCGTCGCGGCACCGACCCATGTCGGGCGCTCGACCGTGACCGTCCCGACCTCGGTCAACTCGAACTCGTAGTGGATTCGACTCTCGTCGTTGCCCTCGGAGGCGGCCGTCAGTGAGAGCGAGTGAACTCGGCCCTCCGCGTCCACGACCACCGTCGCGTTCAGGTCCGTGAGGTTGGCGGAGTCGACGGCCTCGGTCGCTCGGAGGACCGCCACTCGCTGGCCGTCCCGGTCGTCGACGCGCGCGAGGTCGAACTTCCCGGCGGTCAGCGCGAGTTCGACGAGCCACGCTTGCGTCACTTGCGAGTCGAGGTCGGCCCGGGGCAGGTGGGCCCACGTCTCGTCGGCGACGTTTCCGCCGCTTCGGTTGTACCGCCGGAGTTCGGTCCGGTCCTCTCGGCGGTACTGGACGACGACCGACGTGTCGTTGGCCCAGAGGTCGGTGGCGACTCGCGTCGTCCCTTCGGTGAGATTCCGGACGCTATCCGAGTGGACCACGAGCGGCGACCGGCCCGTTTCGACGGTCCCTCGCTGTCTGGTCCACTGGCTCGTTTCCCCCACCGTGACGTTGGACCGGAACTCGAAGGCGAAACTGGAGTTGTTGAGGCCGCTCCGGTGGGCCTCGACCAGCACAGACGGGTCTTCGACGCCCGAGGCGTTCACGCCCGGCGGGAGCGATTCGTTCGCGGAGGCGTTCATCGTCGTCGTCGTCGTTTCGTTCGGCGACGTGACGCTCGTCGCGGTCGTCTCCGTAGTCGTCCGATCTTCGACAGTCGTCGGAGTCTCTGCAGTAGTAGTCGTCGGAGTCGTACCGTCACTCCCAGCACATCCGGCGAGGAGGATCATCGCGGCGACGACGAGCGCGGCTCGACGGGAAACCATTGTCTACTACTCCGGTAGCGTCACCCATAAACCGGCAGTATCGTGCCGTAGCGTTTTCTGAATTAGCTACGAATTATGCGAGTTAAACGGTGCTTACCGGGTTCCTAATCGCAAAAAGGGACCGCCGCGGGACCGGCGACGACGCTTCGAGTCTAGCGCACCGAGTCGAGCAGAAGCTTCTGTTCGACGCGCTTGACCTCGTGTTGGACGTCGCGGACCGCGTCGATGTTTGCCGAGATGGAACTGACGCCCTCGTCGACGAGATGCTGAACCATCTTGGGTTTCGACCCGGCCTGTCCGCAGATGGACGTGTCCACGTCGTGGTCGCGGCAGGTCTCGATGGTCTGGCTGATGAGTTGGAGGACCGACGGGTGGAGTTCGTCGAACCGGTCGGCGACGTTCTCGTTGTTACGATCCACCGCCAGCGTGTACTGGGTGAGGTCGTTGGTGCCGAACGAGGCGAAGTCGATGCCCTGCTCGGCCATCTTCTCGACGCCCAGCGCCGAAGCGGGCGTCTCTATCATCACGCCCCACGTTCGCTTCTCGGGGTCTATGCCCGACTCTTCCATGAGGTTGCGGGCCTGAATCACGTCCTCGGCGTCGTTGACCAGCGGGAGCATGATCTCGACGTTGTCGTAGCCCATCTCGTAGAGGCGGGCGAACGCTTCGAGTTCGTGGGCGAACACGTCGGGCCGGTCGAGGCTCCGGCGGATGCCCCGGTAGCCCAGCATCGGATTGTGTTCGTCGGGTTCGTCCTCGCCGCCCTGCAACTGGCGGAACTCGTCGGTCGGCGCGTCGAGCGTCCGGACCCGGACGGGACGGGGGTAGAACTCGTCGGCGACGCCGCGGACGCCCTCCACGATTTCGTTGACGTAGGCGTCGACGCCGTGGTCGTCGAGGTACTTCGCGGGCGTCTTGTTCGTGGACAGAATCATGTGTTCCATCCGGAGCAGCCCCACGCCGTCGGCGCCCGTGGCCGCGGCGCGTTCGGCGGCCTCGGGAATCGAGACGTTGACCTTCACCTCGGTCGCGGTCATCGGCTTGACCGGCGTCTTCGGACGGGCCTCCTCGATGGGTTCGCGCTGCTCTTCGCTCGTCTCGCGGCGACCCTCCGTGATGGTCCCCTTGTCGCCGTCGAGGGTGATGCGCTGGTCGTCGGTCAGCGACGAGGTGGCGTCGGTACAGCCGACGACCGCCGGGACGCCCAACTCCCGCGAGACGATGGCGGCGTGGCTGGTCATGCCGCCTTCGTCGGTGGCGATGCCCGCCGCGCGCTTCATCGCGGGCACCATGTCGGGCGTCGTCATCTCGGTGACGATGATGTCGCCCTCGCTCACCTTGTCGAGTTGGTCGAGTTGGTCGACGATGCGAACCGCGCCCGAGGCGATGCCCGGACTCGCGCCGAGACCCGAGACGAGTACGTCACCGTTTCCGCCGGTCTCGGTTCCGGAGTCGCTACCGCCGCCCGCGGCCTCGACCGCGCCGCTCCCGTCGGCGATGCCGTCGGTCTCCGCGGTGTTCGCTCCGTTGGCGCTCGCGTCGGCGTCGGTCTCGATTTCGCTCTCGGCGTCGTCGATAGTCGTGATGGGACGGGACTGGAGCATGAAGACCTCCCCGTCCACGATGGCCCACTCCACGTCCTGGGGAGTGTCGTAGTGGTCTTCGACGCGCTCGCCGAGTTCGACGAGGCGTTCGATGTCGCGCTCGTCGAGCACTTGGGCCTCGCGCAGGTCGTCGGCGACCTCGCGCTCGACGGTCTCGCCGGTCGCCTCGTCTTTCTCCATCATCGTCTTCTTGTCGGCGATGGTGAGTTCGTCCACTGCGCCGGTCTCGCGGTCCACGACGTAGTTGTCGGGCGAGACCGACCCGGAGACGACCGCCTCGCCGAGACCCCACGCGGCCTCGATGATGATTCGCGGTGCCCCGGTCGATGGGTGACTCGTGAACATCACGCCGGACTTCTCGGCGTCGACCATGCGCTGGACGACGACCGCGATGTCGACCTTGTGGTGAGCGAAGCCCTTCTCCTGTCGGTAGTAGATGGCGCGCTGGGTGAACAGCGACGCCCAGCACCGCTTGACGCGGTCCACGAGGTCCTCGCGGGTGACGTTGAGGAACGTCTCCTGCTGGCCCGCGAAACTCGCGTCTGGTAAGTCCTCGGCGGTCGCAGACGACCTGACCGCGACGAACGCTTCACCGTCTTTCAGGTCGTCGTAAGAGTCGAGGATCTCCTGTCGAATCTCCTCGGGCATCTCGGTTTCGAGCACGAGTTCCTTGGCCCGCGACTGGGCCTCGGCGAGCGCCGTGGAGTCCTCGGCGTCCACGTCCACGGTCTCGAACAGTTCCTCCGCGATGCCGGTTTCCTCGATGAACGAGCGATAGGTGCCAGCCGAAACCACGAACCCCGATGGGACCGGCAGGCCCGCGCCGGTGAGTTCCCCCAGTGACGCGCCCTTCCCGCCGACCAGTTCGAGGTCGTCCGCGGTGATTTCGTCCAGCCAGAGTACAGCCATTGGTGCATGTGGGAGAACAGGAAGGCGAATAAAGAATGTTCCGACCGCCTCGTGCCGAGAATATTAACTCGAAACCGGATTCTATCTTCGAATTCGGAAAAATTGCCGCGACCCGAACGAGTCCGTGGCGACGACCGATTATCACCGGAAGCACTCGCTGACGCCGACCTCCGGACGCACGGGTACTCCCCGACGTTTTCGTTCCCCGACACGAAACGGGTGAGTTTATACGCTCGCGTTCGTGCCAGTCACGCATGGACGCGAGTCGTTCGCTTCGGTGGGCAGTGTACTACGTGGTCCTCGCCGGGGTCGCCACCCTCCTCGGTGGCGCACTCGTCGGCGCGGGCGTCGTGTTGGGCATCGCAGACGGCTACAGTCAGTTGGAGAACGGCGCGGCGCTCTCGTCGGCGCTGACGACTGCCGCGCCCGGCCTGGTAGTCGCCGCCCTCGGCGTGTTGGTCTGGGTCGTCGGAAGCGTCACCGCCTTCGTGCGGGTCTTCACCGCCGCCGTCGAGGAGCAGATGCGCGAGCGCTTCGACAGCGAGAAGGTCAAAAGCGAGATTCTGTCGGTGCTGGACGACCGCCTCTCGGACGTGGAACACGACGTGTCGGAGACGCGCCGTCAACTGTCGGAACTCAAGCGCGAGGAGACCGCCGAGGAGTTCCAGTTCGGCGAACAGTAGCGAATCGGGTCGGCAGAGGGCGGTCGCTACCGGGCGAGTCCTGGTCTCTTCGGGTGTGTTCGTTTCTCCGAGAGCCGCGACGACCTCGCATACGTCGGTCGCGCGCACCGAGAGAGATAGGTCAGTAATGCCGAAGTGGAATATATATAGTGTTTATAGTCCATATTTATGGTTAAAAGAAAGGTATATCGTTCTTTGAATGCCAGCACCACGCACGGAAGGACAAGATTTCTATCATACGACTCCGAGTTGGCGAGCATGGACGACGCCGACGACGCCGAGGAGTTCGCCGACGCGACCCTCCGGCGGATGGTCCGCGAGATTCGCCCGAAGTGGTCGCTCCGCGACGCCGCGCCCGCCGACGAGGGAACCGACGTCGTCTACTTCGTCACCGTCGAGACGCCCGACGGACCCCGCGAGTGCGTCCTGAAGGCCTGCGAGTTCCTCGACCCCGAGGCGTTCCGGCCCGAACCGTACCTCGTGGCCCTCGTGGACCGCCGGACCTCGATTCCCGTACCGAGCGTCGTCGGCGCGGTTGACGACCACGACGACCTGCCCGCGCCGTTCTTCCTGATGGAATGCCGCGACGGCGAGGTCAGGGAGAACGGGGCCCGCGAACTGCCCGCCGACGCGATGGAGCGCCTCGCCCGCGACGCGGGCCGACACATCGGCGAGTTGCACGCGCTCGGCGAGTTCGAGGCGTTCGGTGGCGTCAGACTCGCGCGGGACGTGGACGGCGACCGAGGCGAACTGACGGTGGGCGAGGGCCACATCGCGGCGGACCGAGACCGGCCTACGGTGGACGGTCGCGCCCTGACCACGGACGAGACCGCCAGCGACTCGTGGCGCACCCGCGTCGAAGCGACGGCCGACGACTGCTTGGGCGACCTCCACGACCGATTCGCCGACCTCGAATCCGACCTCCGGGCGCTCGTGGACGACCGCCTCGACGCGCTCGACCGCGAGTTCGCGCCGGTGCTCGGCCACGACGACTACCGACTCGGCAACCTCCTCGTGGACCCGGCGACCGGCGAGACCCGGGCGGTTCTCGACTGGGGGAACGCCAACACGCTGGAACCCCAGTACAACCTCGTCCTCGCCGAGCAGTATCTCAGCGGGTGGGCACCTCACGACGACCCGCTCCGCGAGCGCGTCCGCGCGGCCCTGCGGGAGGGCTACCGAGAAGTGGGCGAACTGGCAGACGACTCCGACGCCGAACGCCGCCGGGAACTCTACCTCACCGTCACTCGTCTCTTCCCGCTGGTCTGGTTCTCGCTGTGGTACGGCCATCGACCCGAGTCGGAGCGCGAGGCGACCGTCGAGAAACACCGACGAGCGGTCCGCGACCTGCTCGCTCGATAGTCGGGGTTCTCACTCGCTCCCGAACCGACTCAGAGCGCCACCGACGAGTCCGCCGACGGCGACTTCGACGCCGAGCAGTCCAGCGACCACCCACCAGAGGAACAGGGCCATCCCGGCACCGGGATACGGCCGTTGGGTCGGCGACGACAGCACCCACCAACCGAGTCCGACGCCGAGCGCCGCGACCGCGAATCCGAGGAGCAGGCCGTGTCCGAGACCGCTTCGGAGTCCGCCCGCGACGTAGCCAGCGACGGCCCCGCCGAAGAAACCCGAGACGAACAGGAGCCACGGTCCCGTCAGAACCCCGACGGCCGCAGTCACGAGGACGACCGCGAATCCGACGCCGAGCGCCTGCCAGTTCATCGTCCGTCGAACTATCGGCCCCGATACGTAGGCTTTCGGGAGTCGACGTGGAAAGCCCGGCTCGCGGTCGCTCCAGCGAGTGAACCGCCCGCGAGCGGGCGGCCCCTGTCGGGTGGTCGGCCGAGCGTGACGGTGGACTGGTCGACCTGTCATCGCGTCGGAGTACCGTCGGTCCGAGAGCGACGGGGAACTAGACCTCGATGATGTCGTCGCCGTCCTCGACTGCCGGAGCCCGCAACTCGCCGTCGAGCGCCGTGGCCGCCTGCCCGCCCACGCGGACCTGCTCGTCCACCCGCACGCGGACGTAGCCGGGACGGTCCACGAAGTGTCCCTGCTCGAAGGTCATCTCGTTCGGAAAGTCGCCGTCGAAGGCTTCGACCTCGCGCAAGTAGGCACCGGTCGCGCCGCTCGCGGTGCCCGTTACGGGGTCCTCGGGCACTCCGGCCGCGGGCGCGAACATCCGGCCGTGGAGGGTCGAATCGGCTTCGAGCGTGTCGAAGGAGAAGGCGTAGATGCCGGTCGCGCCCACCTCGTCGCTGAGGTCCTCGATTTTCCGGTGGTCGGGGTCCATCGCGCTGACGTGTTCGAGGAAGTTGACCGGCACCACGAGGAACGGGAGACCGGTCGAAGCGACCGCCAGCGGGAAGTCCGCGCCCACGTCTTCGAGCGCGGCGTGGTCGATGCCGAGGGCGTCGGCGACTCGCTCGTAGTCGAGGTCCACCTCCCGAATCTCGGGGGCGTCCTGGGTCATCCAGACGGTGCCGTCCTCGTCCACCTCGATGTCGAGGACGCCGACGTTGGTTTCGAGGCTGTGAGTTCCGGGGTCGATTACGCCGTCTTCGAGCAGGTGAGCGTGGGAGGCGATGGTGGCGTGGCCACAGAGGTCCACCTCGGTCGTCGGCGTGAAGTAGCGAACCCGGCGGTCGGCCTCGTCGCTCGAACGGAAGAATGCGGTCTCGCTAACCGCCAACTCCGTGGCGATGGCCTGCATCTGGGCCTCGGTGAGGTCGTCGGCGTTGGGGACCACTCCGGCGGCGTTTCCGGCGAACGGTTCGTCGGCGAAGGCGTCTACCTGTAGAGCACGTCGCGTTTCCATGGTCGCATCGAAGAACGCGCCACTCTTAGTAATTGGTTCGTCGGCGCGAGCCCGACCTCCGACTTGGTCGGGGTCTCGCCCACGAGGTCACTTCGCGCCGGCGAAGTCGCCGGTCTCGCCTGAACGACCGAGACGGGATTTAAGTCATCGGACCGGTAACCGTAGTCGAACGATGGCATTCGCTCGAAGGCGCGTCGGTAAGGGTCTCGCGGTGAGCGTCGGGGCGTTCGTCCTGTTCGGCGTCGTCACGGGCCTGATTCCGAACGGGTTCTACGTTCGCATGGTTCCTCGGACGCCGCTCGATTACCTCTTTCTGACGCTCACTGCGGTCCTGCTCGGCCTCTACAGCGTCCAACGCGTCCCCGAGGAGGAGCGCAACGACGGCGCCGCCGCCCTCGGCACCGTCGGCGGGTTCCTCGCGTTCGGGTGCCCGATCTGCAACGTCGTCCTGCTCGCGCTGTTCGGTAGTTCCGCGCTCATGACGTACTTCGACCCGCTCCGGCCCGTCCTCGGAGTCGTCGCGGTCGGTCTGCTCGGGGGACTCGTCTACTACCGCCACTCGCGGTCGTGCGAGACCTGTTGATTCCCGGTCGCGAGACGTCGTGACGGTCGGACGCTCGTGACAGTCGAGTGACCGTCTGACGTGGCGGAAATCCACCTGTAAACCGTTAAGTGTGCAGAAGTCCGACTCCCGAGGTGGTATGAGCGACCTCCCCGACGAGTTCAAATGCACGATTACGAACTGGGAGTACATCTACGGTCTCTGCCGCGACGTCAGCGACCAAGTCAAACGAGACTCGTTCGACCCGGACGTGGTGGTCGCGCTGGCCCGGGGCGGGTGGTTCGCGGGGCGGTGTATCTGTGACTTCCTCGGGATGGACGACCTGACGAGCCTCAAGATGGAACACTACGTCGGGACCGCCGAGAAGGCGGGCGAACCCGAGGTGCGCTATCCGATGCCCGAGGGGAGCGTCGAGGGCAAGGACGTGCTCATCATCGACGACATCGCCGACACCGGGGGTTCCATCGAGCGCGCCTACGAGTACGTCACCGACCGGGACGCCGGAGAGGTTCGGACCGCGACGCTTCAACTCCTCCAGACCAGCGAGTTCGAACCGGACTACATCGGCGAGCAACTCGAGGAGTGGGCGTGGATAATCTACCCGTGGAACTTCATCGAGGACATGATAGATATCACGAGCGGCGTGATGGACAAGGCCGACGGCGACGTCTTCACGACCGAGGAGATTCGCCACCTCTTGAGCGACTACCACGACGTCGAGCGCATCGAGATGGAAATCGCCCAACCCGACCGGATGGACGAGGTGCTGAACGAGATGGTCCGCCGGGACGTGCTGGCCGACGAGGGCGAGGAGTGGCGTCTGGTCGAGAACGAGAGCGGCGTGCAGGGCTGACGGCGTAAATCCGAATTTCTCCGTTGCTCTCCTTTCTGCCCGAAATACTCTCGTACGTAACTTCGAAGGATAGCCGTTTAGTAGCCACCCCCACGAGTGTACTCCATGACCATCGGCTTCATCGGAGGAAGTGGCATCTACGAGGCCCTGCCCCTCGAAGACACCCGCGAAGAGGAGATTTCGACGCCGTTCGGCGACCCGAGCGCGCCCGTCACCATCGGCGAACTCGCGGGCGAAGAGGTCGCGTTCCTGCCGCGCCACGGCCCGGACCACCAGCACACCCCGACGAACGCGCCCTACAAGGCCAACATCCACGCACTCAAGCAGGTCGGCGTCGAGCGCGTGCTGTCGAGCAACGCGGTCGGGAGCTTGCGCGAGGACCTGCCACCCCAGTCGTTACTCGTCCCCGACCAGGTTTTCGACCGGACCAAGCACCGCGACTCGACGTTCTTCGGCGACGGCATCGTGGTTCACATGCCCTTCGCGGACCCCTACTGCCCCCACATGGTCGAGCATCTGGCCGACTCCTGCGAGACAGCGACCGACGCCGACTCGGAGCAGGGCGGCACCTACGTCTGCATCGAAGGACCTCAGTACTCGACCCGCGCCGAGAGCGAGTTCTACCGCGACCAGGGCTGGGACGTCATCGGCATGACGACGATTCCGGAGGCGAAACTCGCCCGCGAGGCCGAGATGTGTTACGCCACCGTGACCGGCGTCACCGACTACGACGTGTGGAAGGAGGACAGCGAGGTCACGCTCCAAGAGGTGCTGGACAACGCCGCCGAGAACGAGGAGGCCATCAAGGAGGTCGTCGAGCACGCGGTCCGGAACATGCCCGACGAACGCGAGTGCGACTGCGGGCACGCCTTGGAGGGGACCATCAACACGCCGACCGAGGCGATTCCCGACGAGACCCGCGAGCGGGTCGAACCGTTCGTCGGCGAGTATCTGGACTGACGGCCGCTGCGAGGTCTCGGCGCGTCTTCCGGAGACCGCCCGACAGCCACGACCAGCGATGGAGAAATAGGTTTGTTTTCCTAGTAAATAAATACATTTCTCAGAACCCCATATATTTGGTTCGACGACTCGTTTCGTCGTCGGGAAACGTCGGGGTGACGCGAACGCCAGTTCGTGGCCGAAGAAGCTACCACACTTTCACCGGTTACTACCCACATGGACGAGTTTCCGCGCCGGACGTTCTGCTCGATGCTGGCAGCGTCGGCGGGAACCGTTTCGGGGTGTGCCGCAATGAACCAACAGTCGAAAACGGGAACGAGTCAATCGAACGACGAAGGAAACGTTACCGTCGTGACGACTCGAAAGGAACTCGAAACGGCCTTCGACGACCTCTCGGCGGGGGACACCATCCGTATCACGGACGAGAACGCACCCTACCGCACGACGCAGTGGCTCGACGTCGACGTGGACGGCGTGACGGTCGTGGGACCGGGCGTGCAGAATCTGATCAAGCCAGCAGAGAACGCCGACGCGGGCGGGTTCCGCATCGGGTCCAACGACCAGTGTGAAGAGATCGACATTCGCGGGGTCGGTTATCACGGCAACCCGTCCGGCCAACCGAAGAAGGCCGAACGCCTCCACGGTATCGCGGTCCGGAACGCGAACAACGTAACCATCCAGCGCAACCACATCCGACGGACCTACCCCGTCAAGCACGGCAACGGCGGGAGCGGCATCAGCGTCACCCAGGAGAGTTCGGACATCCGAATCTTCAACAACCAGATTCACGCGTTCGGGGACCGCGGCGTCCAACTCGCTGGCAAGCGCCACATGGTCTTCGGGAACGTCATCACGTTCGGACTCGACCGGCCCATCGCGTGCGACCTCTGGTCGTCGAAGGCCAAGAACCCCTCGGCACAGAGCGTCTCTATCTTCGGTAACCTCCTCGGCAACAGCGTGCAGGGCAGTCTCGTCGGCATCGCGCGAAACACGTCCTCGTCGTCGAGGGAGGGGTACGTCGGCATCTTCGGGAACGTCGGCTTCGGCTCGCACAAGTCGTTCTGCCACGTCCGCGGCCCGAAACCCCTCCAGAACATCAACGTCCAGAACAACGTCAGTCTTCAGAAGACGGACGATCTCCAGACGAAGGAGACGGCGAAGTTCTCGGGCATCGCCGTGGACGTGGCGAAGGTACGCAACCTCGCCATCAAGAACAACGAACTGTACAACTACAGCGGTCACGGCATCCGCGTCGACAGCGACGCCGCGGACCTCGCCATCCAGCACAACAGCGTCGACAAGCCGGACCTTTCCGGTATCCGATTCGTGAGCGGAACGAACGGCCTGATAGACGGCAATCTCGTCACGGCCGCGGGGGAGGCGGGGATTCGACTCGAAAACGTGTCGAACACGGTCGTTCGCGGTAACTACGTTCGGGAGGCGGGGACGTCGGGAGTAATCGTCGGTGGTTCGGAGTCGCCCACCGGCAACGAACTCAAGGACAACTACGTCACCGGTAACGACCAGAACTCTTCGAAACCGTCCCCGGCGATTCTGGTCCGAGACGACGGCGTCCGAGTCCGCGGAAACAGCATCAGACAGAATCAGTCGTCGGCCATCGCCGAATCCGTTGACTCGACGGGCAACGTCTACGAGGGGAACTGGGCCGACGGCAAACAGCCGTGGCGGTTCGCGAGTCCGACGTCCCGCGTCCGGAACAACACTCCGCCGACCGACGTTCATCGAGACGTCTCCCCGGACTCGGGAACGACCGCACGGGTAGAGTTCGAGCGGGCGTACGCTCACCCTCCGCAACTCACGTTCGGTCGGACCGGAGGCGGAGTCGGAGACGTCTCGTACGTGACCGACGAGAGCGGGAACTACGTGGGCGCGAAGATAGCGACTCGGCGACAAGGTGGAACGCTCGACGTCTTCGTGAACGGAGCCTGAGAGTTCCGTCGAACCGGAATCGGCTTTTCGGAACGACCGGCCGACAGGACCGTGACTGTACTGCGACTAGTCGGCTATCGCTTCGGGCGTCTCCGCGTCGTCCGCCGCCTCGGCGTCTTCGACCCACAAATCACCGAACATGTCGTCTTGCTCCAGCGTGACGGTCCCGCGGTGGGAGAGGAACAGGAGCGCGAGGAACGTCTGGATGCGCGACCCGCCGACCGACTGGATTTCGGCGTACAGCACCTCGCTCCGACCCTTGTCGTAGTGGGTCCGCAACTCCTCGCGCACGTCGTCGATGACCGCCTCGATGTCCTCCTCGTGGGCCGTGCCGGTCACGTCGTCCGCGGAGGGTTCCTCGTCCACTCGCATGTCGTCGTCCATCCGGTAGTCGAGGGTCTGCGTCCCGCGCTGGAATCCGCTCGGCGAGTCGCTGGTGTCGTAGCTTCGTGACTCCTTCCACCACGACCCGCGCTCGCGTTCGCGCAACTCGTGGACGAGTTCGTCCAGCGTCTCGGGCGTCCCGCGGGCGGTCTTGCGGTCGAGTCGCCGCTCCATCTCGGCTTCGAGTTGGTCGACCGGGTCGTGGGCCGGGAACTCGCCGTCGCCGTCCATCGGCGCGTCCATCCCCGGTCCCCACTCGTCCCACGGGTCGTCCGGTTCGTCGTCCTCGTCGTCGTCGGCCAGCATCGCGTCGCTCTTCATCCGGAGGAGGACGCTCGCGTAGAACAGCGCCCGGCCGGAGGTCCGGAGGTCGGCCCCGTCGAGTCGGTCGAGGAACTTGTCGGTGACCGTCACGATGTCGATGTCCCACGGCTCGATTTCGCCGTCCTCGGCGAGTTGGACGAGGAGTTCGACGGGTTCGGCCTCGTCGTCCTCGGGCTCCGGGTTCACGTCGAGTTCCTCGCTGATGATGGAGTCCTCGCCGCCGGACGCCTCGCTCGCGTTCTCGGAGGCGTCGGACACCGCTTCCCCGGCGTTCTCGGCCGCGTCCTCGTCGGTCTCGCCGAAGAGACCCGACGATTCGCCCTCGCGCTTTCGCTTTTCTTCCTCGTGGCCCGCGATGTTGAGGGGCACGTCACTCTCGTCGTCAGTCATCGGCGGGGACCTCCTCGCCTTCGCCCAACTGGATGCCCGTCACGGTACTCACGTTGTTGCCCTGCATCGTGACGCCGATGGCGCGCTCGGAGCGCTCCATCATCGCCGACCGGTGGCTGACGACGACGAACTGTGCGTCGCCCGCGAGTTCGTCCACCATCTCGCCCACGCGCTCGGCGTTGGCGGCGTCGAGGAAGGCGTCCACCTCGTCCAGCGCGTAGAACGGCGCGGGGTTGTAGCGCTGGATGGCGAAGATGAAGGCGAGTGCGGTCAGACTCTTCTCGCCGCCCGACATCGCGTCGAGGCGCTGGATGGGCTTGTCGCCCGGTTGAGCCTTCATCGTCAGGCCGCCGTCGAAGGGGTCGTCTTCGTCTTCGAGGTGGAGCGTGCCGGTCCCGTTCGAGAGTCGCTCGAAGATGTCCTCGAACTGGTCGTCGATTGCCTCGAAGGCGTCCATGAACGTCGCTTTCTTCTGGTCTTCGTACGAGTCGATTCGCTCGCGGATGCCCTCGCGCTCCTCGACGAGGACCGACTTGCGCTCCTCGATGTCGTCCAAGTCCGACTTCACGTCGTCGTACTCCTCGATGGCGAGCATGTTGACCGGTTCGAGTTCCTCCATCTGGCGTTCGAGGCGCTCGATGTTCTCCTCGACCTCGTTCAGGTCGGGGATCTCGTCGGCGTCGTACTCGCCGACCTGCTCGCGGAGGTCCTCGATGTCGGATTCGAGTCGGTCGGCGCTCCGACGGAGGCTTTCGAGGCGGTTCTCGACCGTCTCGACCTCGGACTTCTTGTCGTCGCGGGCCTGCTGGGCCTCTCGGAGTTCGTCCTTCACGTCCTTGCGCTCGTCCTTGAGGTCGGCGAGTTCGTCTTCGAGCTCCGCGACCGCTTCGCGCTTCTCTTCGAGCAGCGCCTCTTGGTCCTCGATTTTGTCTTCCAACTCGTCGATTTCCTCCTCCCGTTCGGCCTTCCGGTTCTGGGCCTGCTCGATGTCGTCGTGGAGGTCCTCGATGGCGTCTTCGGCGTACTGCTTCTCCAACTGGATTTCGTTGAGTTCGCCGTCCAACTCGTCTATCCGGTCTTCGAGTTCCTCGATTTCGGCCTCGATATCCTCGGCCTCCGAGGTGAGTTCCGGAATCCGGGAGTCGGCGAGTTCGGTTTCGAGCTCCGTAATCGCGTCGTCTATTTCGGCGATGGCCTCCTCGCGCTCGTCGATTTCGTCTTCCAGCTCCTGCATCTGCTCGTTGACGGCCTCGCGCTCGGCCTCCATCGCCACGAGTTCGTCTTCGAGGTCGTCGATTCGCCGTTTCACCGAGTCGAGTTCGTCTTCGGTGCGTTCGATGTCGGACTCGATGGAGCGCACTTGGTCGGTGGCGTCGCTCTTGCGGTCGCGGGCGTCGTCGAGTCGACTCTCCACGTCGCGGATGTCCTCGCGGACGGACTTGCGCTCGTCCTCTAACTCGTTGATTCGCTGGGCCACCCGTTCCAGTTGGCCCTTCCCGGACTTCGAGAACGAGTAGCGCGACCCGGACTTCGACCCGCCGGTCATCGCGCCGCTCTTCTCGACCAGTTCGCCCGAGAGGGTCACGAGACGGTAGTCGCCCATCAGGTCGCGGGCGGTCTCCATGTCCTCCACGACCAGCGTGTCGCCGAGGACGTAGGCGAACACCCCCGAGTACTGCGAGTCGAAGTCCACGAGGTTGTACGCGAAGTCCACCACGCCCGGCGCGGACGGCGCGGACGGGAGGTTCCGGTCGTGCATCTCGGTCAGCGGCAGGAACGTCGCTCGCCCGGCGTTTCGGGACTTGAGGTACTCGATGCAGGACTGGCCGACGCCGTCGTCGTCCACGACGACGTGGGCCATCCGGCCGCCCGCCGCGGTCTCACAGGCGGTGGCGTACTTCTGGTTGACGCCGCCCAGCTGGCCGACCGTGCCGTGGACGCCCGGTTTCTCGGCGTTCAGAACGGTCGAGACCGCCCGGCCGTACGACGAGTCACCGCTCTGTCCGGCCTTGGCTTCGAGTTCGGCGTACTCCTGCTGTTTGGCCTGAATCTCGTCTTCCACCGAGTCGAGGTCGTCCTGTAACTCGCGTTTCTCCTGCTTGAGGTCCTCGACCACGTCGTCGATCTGGGCCCGGTTGCGCTCGGCTTTGGCCAACTCGTCCTCCAGGTCGTCGAGTTTGGTCTCCAACTCGGGAATCCTCTCGCGGGCCTCGTCCAACTCCGCCTCCTTCTCGCTCTCGGCGTTCGAACGTCGTCGGGCCTCGTCGATGAGGCGGTCTTTCTCGCGCTGGAGGTCGTTCTTCTCGCTCTTTTGCTCTTCGCGCTCCTCTTTCTTCTCGGCGAGTTCGGCCTTCACCTCGTCGTACTCGGTGTCGATGGCCTCGATTTCGGCCTCGACCTCCTCCAACTCGGCCTCTTTCTGCTGGACGTCGGCCTTGACCGAGGACTTCTCGATCTTGATGTCGCGGATGTCGGACTCGAACTCCTCGACGTTCTCTTGCTTGCGGTCTATCTCCACGAACGCCTGTCGGCGGGTGTTCTCGGCGTCCTGAATCTTCTCCTCGGCCGATTCGATGGCGTCTTCGAGCCGCGAGATTTCGCCTTTGACCTCCTCGATCTCGCTCTTGATGCGGAGTTGCTCGTCCTCGCCCTTTCGCTCGATTTCGGCGTTGAGTTCCTCCAACTCGTCTTCGAGGCGGATGACCCGGCCCTGCTTCTCGTCTAACTCCTGCTGGAGGTCGGCCAACTCGTCCTCGCGGTCTTCGATGTCCTCGCGGGTGTGTGCGAGGTCCTCGCGCTTCTCTTCGAGTTCCGCGGCCTTGAAGTGGCCCTCGTACTCCTGCTTCTCGTCGCGCAGGCCCTGATATTCGAGGGCGGTCTCGCGCTCGTCGGACAACTGGTCGAGTCGGTCCTGCTTCTCTTCGATGCGGAGTTCGGCCTCGCTGATGCGGTCTTTGACCGTCTGTAGCTCTTCGAGGGCGTCCTCCTTCTTGGCGTCGAACTCCGCCACGCCCGCGATTTCGTCGATTATCTGGCGGCGCTCGTACGGCGTCATGTTGATAATCTCGGTCACGTCGCCCTGCATGACGACGTTGTACCCTTCCGGCGTGACGCCCGCCTGCGCCAGTAGGTCCTGAATGTCCGAGAGGTTGACCGACCGACCGTTGAGGTAGTAGTAGGAGTAGTAGTTGTCGTCGGTCTCCTTGACCCGGCGCTTGATGGTGATCTCCTCGACGTCGCCGACGTTCTCCGACCCGGCGGCGTTGACGACCTGCGCGCGCTCTAACACGCCGTCGCCGTTGTCCAGGACGACTTCGACGCTGGCCTCTCGCGTGCCACTCGACTCCTCGCTCCCGTCGGCGTGGCCGGGATTGTAGATGAGGTCGGTCAGCTTTTCGGCGCGGATGCCTCGCGTCCGGGCCAACCCCAAGGCGAACAGAATGCTGTCGATGATGTTACTCTTCCCCGAGCCGTTCGGACCCGAAACGGTGGTGAAATCCTCGTAAAACGGGATTTCTGTCCGGCGTCCGAAGCTCTTGAAGTTATCCAAGACGAGCTTTTTGATGTGCATGGTTGCTCGTACGTGGGGACCCTGTCACGCGACGATTATGTCGTCGCCCAACCCGGAGTCTTCCCCCGTCTCGTCTTCTTCGTGGGACTCGTCGCTTTTAGCCTCGTCGTTTTTATCGTTTTGCGGGCGCGCGTCGTCCGCTTCCGTCGATTGCTCCGTCGCCGACTCCGTGCTCGCCGCCGACGCTTCGGCGGCCGCTTCGAGCGTTTCGAGTCGGTCGTGAACCTCCACTAACTCCTCGGTGAGACCTTGTATCGTGGCTTCGAGTCGCTCGACTTTGGATTCGAGTTCCTCGACGCGCTTGTCTTGGTCGCTCATGTCCGTGTTGGGCCACGGCAGGACTATAAACGTACGTCAGACACATATAAGAATATTTATAATATTTGGAGTACATTCGACTCACATACGGTGGACTCTTTCCGGTAAATATAAATGTTAACTACAGAGAAAATTTCTATTCCGAACAGATGATTGGGGGTAGTAAACCGGACCCCGGGTGCAGATTGACGAAATCGACGCAGATACTCGCGGTGCTCGCGGTCGTCCTCGTCGTCGGAGCGAGCGTCACCGCGACGGTCGGCGTCGCACTCGGCGACCCGACCGGTTCGGCCGGCGACCGACTCGTTCCGTCGGGCGAACAGTCCGGACCGGACATGCCGAACGGGACCGACAACGAGACCGACGATTCGAGCGACGAGGTGCTTCTGCCGACCGAGACCACGACGCAGTCGGACGACCTCGACGACGAGCAACCCGGCGTCTTCCCGTTCTCCAATCAGACGACGAACGGAACGACCAGCATCGACCCGAACCCGGGCAGGCCGTCCAACCCGGGTGGCCCCACCGACCCCGGTGAACCCTCCGACCCCGGTAACTCGCAGAACCGGACTGGGCCGCTCGGCGACCCGACCGAGAGCGAAGCGGGCCTCCCCGCAAATCGGACCGCGGATCCGGGGGATCGAGCCCCGAACGCGACCGACCGCGGAAACGGGACACCACCCGGCCGTAGCGACGCAAAGACGGTGAACGTCTCCGTGGAGAACGCCTACGCGAACGAATCGGTGTCGGTGAACGTCTCGACGCCCGACGAACGCGACCGTAACGTGTCGTTCTCGACTATCGGCGTGACGCCGACCCGCGACGCCAACTTCACGCTGAACGTCACCGCCAGCGAGGAGCCGATAGCCGACGAGACGCCGACCGAACCCCTCTCGAACGGCACGGAACCGCTATCGTTCCTGAGCGTCGACCACTCGATTTCCGACCGGAATATCAGCAACGTCACCTTCACGTTCCGCGTCCGGAGAGACCGGGTGAACGCCTCCGAGCGCGACCAAATCTCGCTGTACCGCTACCACGACGAGTCGTGGAACGAACTCCCCACGACGCTGACAGCGACCACCGAGAGCCACTACGTCTACCGGGTTCGGTCGCCCGGCCTCTCGGAGTTCGCGGCGGGAAAGAAGACTCCCCAATTCGAGATCACCAACGCCACGGTCGAACTCACCACGCTGTCGGTCGGTGACGCGCTCGAAGTCCGGGTCCGCGTCACGAACCGCGGGGACGCCGACGGGACGTTCAGCGCCGAACTCGTCCTCGACGGCGAGTCGGTCGCGGACCGCCAACTCACCATCGCGGCGGGCGGCATGCGCCAGACTACCTTCGAGCACACGATAGCCCGAGCGGGCACGTACGACGTGTACGTCAACCAGTTCCGAGTCGGCGAGGTGAACGTGAACGGAACCACACCGACCGGCGATGGCTCGACCAGCGCAGGGCCGACCGACGGCGGAGCGACTGGCGAACGGGCTACAGATTCGGACGCGTCGGCCCGCGATGGAACCGACGCCGACGTGCGGTCGGACACGACCGCGAGCGTTCCCGGCTTCTGTCTCGCCGCGGGGGTCGCCGGACTGCTCGCGGCGCTGTACGCGGTGGGCCGACGCCAGCGATAATCGAATCTCGTTCAGTCCTGGTCTACGGTTTCAGGTCCATCCGGACGACCGACCCGCTCGGGTCGTTCTCGGTGAAGGACAACCGGCCGTCCGAGCGCTCGACCACCCAGTGAACCAGCCAGAGGCCCAGACCGCTCCCGTGTTCGAGAGCGGTCTCCTCGCCCTCGGTCAGGACGGCTCGCTCGTGTTCTGGAATCCCGGGGCCGTCGTCGGCGACCGCGATGCGGATCCACTCCTCGCCGTCGTCGGTTACGGACTCCACCGTGACCGACATCGTGGGGTCGGTCGCGTCGTTGTGTTCGACCGCGTTCTCGCAGACGTACTCGACCGCGGCGTCCAACGCGGGAACTGCTCGCACGGCCTTCTGGCCGGACGATTCGACCGAGATGTCGGCGTCGGGGTAGTCGTCTTGGACCGCGGCCACGGCGTCGTCCACGACCGACGCCACGTCCGTCTCGACCGGTCCGGTAGTGTCGCCCTCGCCGGCCCCGACGCGGCGGGCCTTCTCGCTCATCTCCACGAGGTTCCAGCCGTGCGACGCGATTTTCGCGGCGGCGTCCCGAATCTCGGGGTCGTCGGACTCCTCGACAACGAACTCGGCGTAGTTGACCGCGACGGTCACGTCGTTTCGCAGGTTGTGGCGCAGTACACGGTTGAACACCTGCAACTGCTGTTCGCGCTCACGAAGTTCGGTTTCGCGCTCGGCCAGCGTGTCGGCGAGGTCGGCGAACCCGTCGTGAATCTGGTGCCACTCCTCGCCCGACGAGAGGTTCGGAACGTAGTCGTAATCACCGTCCCGGAGCGCGCCGAACCCCTCCAACAACTTCTCCGCTTGCCGGATGTTGGCGTTGTACTCCCAGATTGCCAAGCCGACGACGAGCGACAGCACTAGCGCCAGACCCCCCGCCTGGAGTATCGCCATCTCCCGCAGACGTGCGTCGAGCGTAGACCGGTCCCTGCTGACGCGCACGGACCACCCGGTCGAATCGACGGTCGCCGTGCTCGACACGGGGTCGGTGAACGCGGCCTGCGGCGCGTGGAGAACCTGGTCGTCGGCCCAGACGGAGACGGTCCGAACGTCGGTCTCTAAGGGTTTGATCATCGTGAAGACGGTGAACTCGTTGACCGGGAGCGCCGCCGCGAGGACGCCGACGACCTCCCCGTCCTCGAAGATGGGCGCGCTGATGACGACGACGTTCTGGTCGGTCCCGTTCGCGCGCTCGGGGTCGGTGACGTGTATCTCGCCGGTTCGGACCGGACGTTGGACGTAGGTCTGGTTCTCCACGTCGTCGCCGATGGTTTCGTGGCGCACCTCGTCGGTCACGTCGCCGCGGAAGCCGACGACGGTGCCGTTGGCCGCGACGACCTGTCCGGCGAAGACGTGCGGGTTGGTCAGGAACTGCTCGAGGAACCGGTCGGTCCGACTGAAGTTGCTCGCCACCGGCCGCGACGCGTAGAACCCGACGTAGTTCTTCTCCTGTCGTATCTGGGCGTCGATCTGTTCGGCGGTCTGACCGGCGGTCTGGTCCACGTTCTCCTGCATCTGCGAGACCGACCGGTCCTTGGCGAGTTCCAGTTGGCCGTAGACGACGCCGCTCAACACGAGCGTCACGACCACCATCAGTACCGCGAACTTCGTCCGGACCTTCACTTTTCCCCACCTGCACACTCGGGGGTAATGAACTCTGCTGAACCGTCGTTCGTTAGTCTTTAGCGGCCCGGCCCCAAACTGGCGGTCAATGACTGCACAGGCTGTCCAGCAATCGGACCTCGCGGTCGTCATCGGACTGGAGGTCCACGTGCAACTGGAGACGGACACGAAGATCTTCTGCGGCTGTTCGACCGACGTGGCCGACGCCGAACCGAACACCCACACCTGTCCGGTGTGTCTCGGTCTGCCCGGCGCGCTTCCGGTCCTGAACGAGGGCGCGGTCGAGTCGGCCGTCAAGGTCGGCAAAGCCATCGACGCCGACATCCCCGAAGAGACGACGTTCCACCGGAAGAACTACTTCTACCCCGACCTCCCGAAGGGGTTCCAGATCACCCAGTACGACGCGCCGGTCTGTCAGGACGGCGAGCTGGAGATCGAGGTCGAGGGCGAGCGCCGGAGCGTCGGCATCCAGCGCGCTCACCTCGAAGAGGACCCCGGGAGCCTCCAGCACGCGGGCGGGAACATCGACACCGCCGACTACACCCTCGTGAACTACAACCGCGCTGGCGTCCCGCTGATGGAAATCGTGACCGAACCGGATTTCCGCGGGGCCGAGGAAGTCCGGGCGTTTCTGGCGAAACTCGAAGAGGTCCTCGAATATCTCGGCGTCTTCGACAGCCAGCGCGACGGGAGCCTCCGCATCGACGCCAACCTCAGCGTGGTCGCTGCCAGCGAAATCGGCGACGACGGCGAGGTCAGCGACGAGACGCTCAAATCCGCGAACCGGACCGAGGTCAAGAACATCTCTAGCCACAAGGGCGCGGAGAAGGCACTGTCCTACGAGGCACAGCGCCAGAAGAACGCGGTCCAGCGCGGCCGCGAGGTCGAGCAAGAGACTCGCCACTGGGACGAATCGCGGGGAATCACGGTCTCCATGCGCTCGAAGGAAGAGGAGAAGGACTACCGCTACTTCCGGGAGGCCGACCTGCCGCCGCTACAGGTCAGCGACTGGAAGCAGAAGTTGGAGATTCCCGAACTGCCCGACGCCCGGCGCGAGCGGTTCCGCGACGAGTACGACCTGAGCGAGGAGGCGGCGAGCAAGTTGACCTCCACGAAGCAGGTCGCGGACTTCTACGAGGACGTGGCCAGCGAGTACGACCCGGACCTCGCGGCGACGTGGGTCGCCGACAACCTGCTCGGCGAACTCAACTACCGCGACATGGAGATTACCGACGTTGCCGACCGCCTCGGCGAGTTCAAGCGCCTCGTGGAACTCGTCGCCGCCGAAGAGATTACGACCAAGAACGCCGAGGAGGTCGTCCTCCGCGAGATGTTAGACGAGGGCGACGACCCCGAGACGGTCATCGACCGCGAGGGCCTCGGCAAGGCCGACGAGGGAGAAATCGAGGGCGCGGTGTCGGACGCCATCGAGGAGAACCCCGACGCGGTCGAGGACTACCACTCGGGCGAAGGCGGCGCGCTCAACTTCCTCGTCGGGCAGGTCATGCAGAAGACCGGCGGGAGCGCCGACCCCGGTTCGGTGAACCAACTGCTCCGGGAACGACTGGACGAATAGCACCCGAACTGGTAATGGAGTAGACGAACAGGCGGCGCGTAGCGAGTTCGGCCGCGAGGGGCGCGCCGCGCTCCCGCCTCGACCCCTCGCGGCGGTTCTCAGGTCACGCGCAGGGTTCGTCCCGGCTTCGGACTTAAACCCTCGCGTCGGACGCTTCTCAGCAGTTTCGCGAATCAGGACAAACCACGGTTTTCGTAAGTTGACGCAGACTATGGGACGCGCCGCGCTCGCGCAGTTCTGCGCGAGCGCGGCGGGGAGGCACGGGGCGCGGTTGCGGTGCGGTCGCAGTGCGATGCCGTACCGTGCAGTCGCGATACTCCGTTGCTCGAGGAGTAGGTAGCGTCACCGAATTTCTCTACCGACAGCTATCCTCAGCTATAGCAACTTTTATACGCTCTAGAGACATCTTTTTAATTCTTTAAGAAATACTTATATTTCTAATCACCGGGGGTTGCCTTCGGTTCCTTCTCCACGACGCCTTCCCGCCAGCGTCCGAGACTGAACCACGCCACGCCGACGACGAACGACGCGACGGCCGAGAACGACCACGCCCACCAGAGACCGTCCACGCCCCACGCGAGGCCCGCGAGCGGGACGCCGAACAGCGAGACCGACCACGAGTAGGCCAGTACGAGCGCGGCCGGAATCCGGAGTATCCACCGCGAGAGGAA
This sequence comes from Halorussus salinisoli, assembly GCA_005239435.1. Classification (GTDB taxonomy): domain Archaea; phylum Halobacteriota; class Halobacteria; order Halobacteriales; family Haladaptataceae; genus Halorussus; species Halorussus salinisoli. Next base: position 538,777 of record ML241305.1, read on the forward strand.
CGAGAGGACCATCGCAGTCCGCGTGTCGCCCGCGCCGCGGAACCCGCCCTGTACGACCATCAGGCCGCCGAAGAAGGCGAGGAACGGCGCGATGATGCGGAGGAAGTTCACGCCCGCCGCGACGACCTCGGGGTCGTCGATGAAGATCCGCATCGCCCCGGCGGGGAAGACGTACATCAGCGCGCCAGCGCCGAACAGCACCGCCATCGTGCCGCGGGTCGCCGTCCACGTCACCTCGGCCGCGCGGTCGGGCGTGTCCGCGCCGAGATTCTGGCCGACCCCGGTCGCGGTGGCCTGCCCGACCGCGCCCGAGACGGTCCACGACACCGACATCAGGCGGAGGCCGACGCCGTAGGCGGCGGTCGGAATCGGGCCGAATCGGGCGACCAGCGCCGCCATCGCCACCGCCGCGAAACTCCGGGCGAGGCCGTCGACGGTGCCGGGGTAGCCGACGTCCACGAGTTTCTTCATCACCGGCCAGTCCGGCCGGAGGTCTTCGAGTCGGAGTCGGACGCCCCAGTCGCCTTTCACGAGGATGGCGAGGCCGATAATCGCCGCGATGACCCGCGAGATCAGCGTGGCGATGGCAGCCCCGCGGACGCCCCACTCGGGGAAGGGACCGTAGCCGAGGATGAGGAAAGGGTCCACGACGACGTTGACACCTGCCGAGAGGAGCATCAGCCACATCGCGGTCCGCGTGTCGCCCGCGCCACGGAGGACCGCCCGGAAGACGAAGAAGAGGAAGGTGAACGGAATCGAGACGAACAGCACTTCGATGTACTGGAGCGAGTAGGCGTACACCTGCCCCTGCGCGCCGATTAACGACAGTAAGGGATGGCGGAAGACGAAGCCGAACGCCGAGAGAACCAGCGCGACTGCGACGGTCAGCATCGTGATCTGAGCGACCACGTTGTCGGCTTTCCGGTCGTCGCCCGCGCCGACGTGCTGGGAGACCAGCGCGACGGAGGCCGCGGTCAGTCCCATCGCTACCGAGACGAACATCCACGCGGTCGGGAACATCAGCGAGACGGCCGCGACCGCCTCCGGCCCGACTCGGCCGACCCAGAACATGTCGGCTAGATTGTAGAACGTCTGGAGCAGGTTGCCCGCGACCAGCGGCCACGCGAGACTGACGAGTTTGGGCGTGATGGCTCCCGTCGTCATATCCACGCGACTATCTTGCTCGTTCGACACGTTCTCGGTGGGAAATCGTGAGAGTGGTTATTAAACGCACTCTTTCCGTTCGGCTCTGCCGGGTTCCCGAGTCGGGGGTTTTGTTCGTCGCACGCTCGTCCGCGCCCGGACCCGCACACGGCGCACGCGCCTTGGACCGCCGCCGTCCGGCGATTTTCGCGGCGAAAGCTTTACCAATTCACTTGTCCTAGCGGGGACACGATGGACGACGAGCGACTCCCGAGCGGTGCGGGACGCCCCCGAGAGCGACCCCCGACCGCCGGGCACTCCCCCGGAGCCGGAGGTGAGGTATGGAGCTGATAATCACCGAGAAGGACAACGCCGCCCGCCGAATCGCCGACATCCTGAGCGGCGAGTCGGCCGACGCCGAACGAAAGAACGGCGTCAACGTCTACAAGTGGGGCGGACGGCGGTGCATCGGTTTCTCGGGCCACGTCGTCGGCGTGGACTTCCCCGACGAGTACAACGACTGGCGCGACGTGGAACCGGTCGAACTCATCGACGCGCCCATCGAGAAGAAGGCCACCAAAGAGAACATCGTCAGCACCCTCCGCATCCTCGCGCGGAAGGCGAATCAGGTGACGATAGCGACCGACTACGACCGCGAGGGCGAACTCATCGGCAAGGAGGCGTGGGAACTCGTCCGCGAGGTCAACGACGAGGTGCCGATTCGCCGGGTCCGGTTCTCCTCGATTACCGAAAACGAGGTCACGGAAGCCTTCGAGAACCCCGACGACCTCGACTTCGACCTGGCGGCCGCGGGCGAGGCCCGCCAGGAAATCGACCTCATCTGGGGCGCGGCGCTGACCCGGTTCCTCTCGCTGTCGGCCCGCCAACTGGGCGACGACTTCATCTCGGTCGGGCGCGTCCAGTCGCCGACCCTGAAGCTCATCGTGGACCGCGAGCGCGAAATCGAGGCGTTCGACCCCGAGGACTACTGGGAACTGTTCGCCGACCTGCTGAAGGACACCGACGACGAGACCGCGGAGTTCGAGGCCCAGTACTTCTACCGCGACGAGGACGACAACGAAGCCGAGCGCGTCTGGGACGAAGAGGTCGCAGAGGCGGTCTTCGAGGCGCTCAAATCCGCCGCCACGGCGACCGTCGATAGGGTCTCGCGCCGGACCCGGACAGACGACCCGCCCGCGCCGTTCAACACCACGCAGTTCATCCGGGCCGCGGGGAGTCTGGGTTACTCGGCCCAGCAGGCCATGAGCATCGCCGAGGACCTCTACACCGCGGGGTACATGACCTACCCCCGGACCGACAACACGGTCTACCCCGACGACCTCGACCCCGAGGAACTGCTGGACACCTTCTCGGGCGACTACCACTTCGGCGACGACGCCGACGACCTGCTGGAGTTGGACGACCTCTCGCCCACCGAAGGCGACGAGGAGACCACCGACCACCCGCCGATTCACCCGACCGAAGACATTCCGACGAAGGGCGAGTTGAGCGACGACGAGTGGGAGATATACGAACTCGTCGTCCGGCGATTCTTCGCCACCGTCGCCGAATCCGCGACGTGGGAACACCTCAAGGTGGTCACGGCGATCGGCGACCACAAACTCAAGTCCAACGGCAAGCGCCTCGTGAAGGAGGGTTACCACGCGGTCTACCCCTACTACAACACCAGCGAGAACTACGTCCCGGACGTGGCCGAGGGCGACGAACTCGCGGTCACGGACGCCCGCATCGAGGACAAGCAGACCCAACCGCCGCGGAGATACGGCCAGTCGCGGCTCATCGAGACCATGGAGAAGATGGGAATCGGGACCAAATCCACCCGCCACAACACCATCGAGAAACTCTACGACCGCGGCTACGTCGAGAGCGACCCGCCGCGACCCACGCAACTGGCGAAGGCCGTGGTCACTGCCGCCGAGAAGTTCGCGGACCTCGTGGTCAGCGAGGAGATGACCCGCGAACTCGAGGAGGACATGACCGCCATCGCCGAGGGCGAGGCCGACCTGAGCGAGGTGGCCGACGAGTCCCGCGAGTACCTCCAGCAGGTGTTCGACGAGTTGCGCGACTCCCGCGAGGAGGTCGGCGACCTGTTGCAGAAGTCGCTGAAGGCCGACAAGAAACTCGGCCCCTGTCCCGAGTCGGACCACGAACTGCTGGTTCGTCAGAGCAGAAACGGGTCGTACTTCGTCGGCTGTGACGGCTACCCCGACTGCGAGTACACCCTGCCACTCCCGAACACGGGCAAGCCCCTCATCTTGGACGAGGAGTGCGAGGAACACGGGCTTCGCCACGTCAAGATGCTCGCCGGACGCCAGACGTTCGTCCACGGTTGTCCGCTCTGCAAGGCCGAGGAAGCCGACGAGCAGGAGGACGAAGTGATTGGGGGCTGTCCGGAATGCGGAGAGGAAGAGGGCGGCGAACTCGCCATCAAGCACCTCCAGAACGGCTCGCGGTTGGTCGGCTGTACCCGGTACCCCGACTGCGACTACTCGCTCCCGCTCCCCCGGCGCGGCGACATCGAAGTCACCGACGAGCGATGCGACGAACACGACCTGCCGGAACTCGTCGTCCACTCGGGCGACGAACCGTGGGAACTCGGCTGTCCCATCTGCAACTACCGGGAATTCAAGGCCCGCGAGAGCGAGTCGGGAAGCGACCTCGAATCGCTCGAAGGCATCGGCTCGAAGACCGCCGAGAAGCTCTCGGACGCCGGTATCGAGAGCATCGAGGACTTGAAATCTGCCGAAGTCGAGACGGTGGCCTCGGAGGTCAGCGGTGTGAGCGAGGACAGGCTGAGAGGGTGGCAGGCGAAAGCAGATTAGTCGTCAACCGCGTTTCGCGAACTGTCACTTTCCACGTCACCTCCCAACTCCACTTCGGCTCCCAGCAGTTGTACCGCGAGCGAACGAACGTGAGCGAGCGGACCAAGGAATCCCTCGAAGGAGGCCGGCGTTGGCGGCCTCCTGAGGGGGTGAGGCCGTGTTTTTGGTCCAGCTTTTGCCAGGGAGAGCGCGCGGTAGGCGCGCTCGACCGCAGCAAAAGGTGGTTTCGAAGCGGTTTTAGCGCCCACTCTGGTTTACACGAGTAATGACTGCACCGTGGGCTGACTGGGACCACATCGTCAAGTTGGACCCCGACAAGACCCTCGTGGAGGGCGAGACCTTCGAGGACGTCTGCCAGACCGGCACCGACGCCCTCGAAATCGGCGGGACGCTCGACATGACCCAGGCGAAGATGCAACGAGTCATCGACGCCTGCGCGAAGTACGACGTGCCGCTGTATCAGGAACCGAGCAACCCGGCGGTCGTGGTGGACCACGACGCGCTCGACGGTTACCTCGTCCCGACCGTCCTCAACGCCGGAGACATCGCGTGGGCGACCGGGTTCCACAAGGAGTGGGTGAAGACGAGCGACGTGGACTGGGAGCAGACGACCACCGAGGCCTACATTATCATGAACCCCGACGCCAGCGTGGCCGACCTCACCAGCGCCGACTGCGACCAGACGCCCGAGGACGTGGCCGCTTACGCCGAGGTCGCCGAGCAGATGTACGGCCAAGAGATAATCTACGTCGAGTACTCGGGCACCTTCGGCGACCCCGAGGCCGTCGAGGCCGCCGCGGACGCGCTGAACGAGGCGACCCTGTTCTACGGCGGCGGCATCCACGACTACGAGTCGGCGAACACGATGGCCGAACACGCCGACGTCGTGGTCGTCGGCGATCTGGTTCACGACGACGGCGTGGACGCTGTCCGCGAGACGGTCGAAGGCGCGAAGGACGCGAAAGTTCCCCAGACGAAGACGAGCTAAGTCGAGCGTCCCCGAATCGACAACGATCAAACTATAGCGTTCTTTGGAACGTATTTAGAATTTTTAAAGACGTCAGTAGTTGGTCAAGAGACCAAAATACGTGTTTTCCAGTCGGCGTTGAGTCACTATCGACGACGATTCGCCCCAACTGAACGTCCCGGTTGGGACCCCCGATTGGGGAGCTACGCCGCGCCGCGAAACGCGGCGCGGCGGTTGTTTCGGACGCCTAGAAGGCGACTCGTTCTACCAGGCGACCCAGGGCTCCCGGCCGACGCGAACTGTGCGGGTGGACCTGAATCGAAGCGGCCTCGACCTCGTCGGCGAGGCGGTCGCGCTTGCGACCGAACAGCGACCGTCGGACCCGACCGCCGTCGTCGCTGACCACGACGAGGTCCACCGTCCGAGTCGCGTCGGTGAGTTCGTCCACCGTCTCGCCGTCGGTTTCGACGAGGGTCGACTCGACCGGGGCCGAGCACACCGACGCGATTTCGTCGTGGTAGTCCCGGAGCGTCTCGCGGCGCTCGGGGCTGGCGTCCGGCGAGACGGGGTACACGAGTTCTATCGTCGCGCCCGCCTCGCTGGCGAGCGCGTCGGCGATCTCTATCTTCAGCGAGTCGTACGGGCCTCTGTTGGTGACGATGCCCAGCGTCTCCACCGATTCGAGGTCGGCCCCGCTGACCGCGACCACGTCGCAGGGAGCGTGGTCGAGAATCCACCGGAAGTCGTCGCTGAACAGCCCCGACCGTAGCTCGGTCGAGTCGCGTTCGAGGACGACGAGGTCCGAATCGTGGTGTTTCGCGAAGTTGACGACGGCGTGTTTGGTGTCGTGGCTCACGACTTCGCCGTACTCGACCGGCGCGTCCACGTCGGCCGCGAGTCGGTCGGTTCGCTCCTCGAACTCGATGTCGGCCGGGGACTGCTCGGCGGACGCGCGTTCGAGCGGCGTCTGGTCGGGGACTTCGTCGAACTGGACGACCCGGACCGTGCCGCTTCCCCCCCGGACGATGTCGGCCGCGATTCCCAACAGCGAGGCCTCGCGGTCTTCGGTCGTCTCCTCGGTGACGGGCACCAACACCTCGTACCCGCCGCCGTCCGTGACGGTCGAGCGAGTCTGTTCGACGGCGCGGCGACCGACGGACCGACGCACCACGTCTCTGGCGACGCCCTCGCGGTCGATGCGGTCGCGGACGTACGCGAAGTACCACGCGACCGCCCCGGCGGTGATGATCGCCGCACCTATCAGCGGGACGGTCCCCATCTGCGTGAGGAGCGCGAGTCCGCCGACCGCGCCGAAGCCCTGCATCCACGGGTAGAGCGGCGACTCGAACTCGGGGTCGTACTCCTCTACGTCGCTCTCGCGGAACGCGACGAGCGCCACGTTGATCAGCACGAAGACGAGGATCTGGAACGCGCTGGCGAGTTTCGCGATTTCGAGGATGGGGACGAACGCGATGAGCGCGAGCATGACGGCCCCGGTCAGCGAGATGGCGAGTGTGGGCGTGTTGAAGCGGTCGCTGATGGTGCTGAGGGAGGGCGGCATCAGTTTGTCCCGGCTCATCGCGAGCGGGTAGCGCGACGAGGAGAGTATCCCCGCGTTGGCGGTGCTGACGAGCGCGAGTATCGCCGCGGCCACCACGGCGACGACGCCGGGTTCCGCGAGCGCGACCTGCGCGGCGTCGGCCATCGGCGTCAGCGACCCGGACAGTTCCTCGCCGGGCACGATACCGACGACGACGGCGACGATGAGGACGTACAGCACCGTGGTGAATCCGAGCGACCCGAGGATGCCCAGCGGGATGTTCCGACCGGGGTTTTCGACCTCCTCGGCGACGCTCGCTATCTTGGTCACGCCCGCGTAGGAGACGAACACCAGTCCGGTCGCGGCGAACAGACCGCCCGGCCCTTCGGCGAAGAAACCGTCGTACTGGACGGCCTCTATCGACCCGGCTCCGCCCCCGACGAACCAGACGAGCGCGGCGAGCATGGCGGCGACGATGCCGATCTGCAGGCGACCGGTCTGCTTGGCACCGAACATGTTCACTGCGATGAGGACGACGGCGAGGCCGAGCGCCACGGGTTTCACCGGCAGGTCGAACAGCACGACGAGATAGGGGACGCCGCCGACCAGCGCGAGTGCGCCCTTGAACGACAGCGAGAACCACGTACCGAGTCCGGCGATGGTTCCCAGGAGCGGACCCATTCCGCGCTCGATGTAGATGTATGTTCCTCCCGCTTCCGGCATCGCGGTCGCCATCTCGGCCTTGCTCAGGGCCGCGGGGAGGACGAGCAACCCGGCGACCAGATAGGCCAGGATAACCGCCGGCCCGGCCATCTTGAGCGCGAGCGCGGGGAGAATGAAGATACCGCTGCCCACCATCGCACCGATGCTAATCGCGATTACTGCGAACAGTCCCAAGTCTCGTTCGAGTTTTTTGGCCATTGATATCAGATTTCAGCGACGTCGTCTGCGACCGATTCGAGTCGAGTGGACATCTCCGCGACGAGCAACTCGGGGACGCACACCGTCTCGACGTCGAGGTCGTCGAACGAGTCGAGATTTTCGCGGTCGTCGACCCGGATGACGACGTTCTCGACGCCGAACGTCGTGCGTAGCAACTGCGATGCGAGGAAGTTGATGCCGTCGTCCGCCGAGGCGGCGACGGCGAGCGAGGCCTCGACCGCGTTCGCCTCGGCTAACGCGTTGGCGTCGATTTCTTCGACGTGGTGAGTGGTGACGCCGCCGCGAGTGGTGCGTTCGACCACCTGACGGTTCCGACTGACGAACGTCACGTCGTAGTCGTCGCTCAGGTGCGACGCTACCGTCCTACCGACGTGCCCACCACCGACGACGAGCGCGTGCTGACTCCCTGAAATCCCGATACCGCTGACCGATTCGACGACCGACGTTATCCCGGCGGTCGGTCCTTCTCGGGGCACGCGGAATCACCTCCTTTGTGCTGGACAGCGGTAGTTTGCCGCCGTGAGACCGGCGTTGCGGGTCCGCGAACGACTACCGATTGCTGAACGTGTCGTAAGCTCATGTTCTCTCCAGTCGCCGGTTATCCCCGGAAGGCAATAAACTAACCGGATTAATCACCGGTTCGTTCAAAATTAGGCAAATAATTACCGGACCGGAGATGACCGTTCGGCGCACGCCGTGAGGCGAGAATCGGCGTCGCGTTGCCACTACCGGAACTGCCACGGGAGCGGAGAAACAGTCAGGACTCGTCGGCTTCGAAGGTCCGGAACCCCTCGTAGGGATTCTCGTATTCGTTCCGAATCAGGTCCTCGTCCTCGATTTCGAGGCCGAGTCCGTCGAGTTCCTGGCCGATTCGGCTCAGGTCGTCGCCGTCGGTCCCGAGGACTTCGACGTGGATGTTCTCGTGGCCGGTCATCACCTCGCGGACGGCCACGACGCCCTCGACCTCCCTCGCTTTGCGGGCTAACTCCTCGCGGTCCGGTATCGGTGCGGTACAGATAATGAGCGTGTGGAGTTGAAACCCGGCCTCCTCGTAGTCGATGGAGGGGTGGTAGCCGCGGATGATACCGGCGTCCTCCAGTTGGCGGATTCGGTGTCGAATGGTGCTGGCCGACACGTCGGCGTGTTCGGCGATACTGCTCGTCGATGTCTTGCGGGCGTTTTGCTGGAGCGAGTGGATGATGTACTTGTCGAGGTCGTCGAGTCGTTCGTCGCCCATATTCCCGTCGTCGTATCGGGTACTCAAAGAACTGTTGTCGTCTCGCCCGTCGAGTGCGGTCGTCGCGTCCCGAGTCGACTGTCGGTTCCCCGAATCGACTGACGGTTCCTCGCCCGCCAGGAGACATTTTCTCGTTCGTCTGGGAATTAGAGCGCGGCCTTTAGTAATCGTTTTTATTTCCCTGAAGTGACTGTAGCGGGCCGACGGTCCGACGCGCTCCGCAGCCACAACGTTCCGGCACCCCTCCCACTTCGACCGCCCGGCAGATTTCCCGCACGCTGGCGGTTCTCCCTCACGTCTCCGGAGGCCGTGAACGAACAACCGAACCGTTCATCTATTCATCGCTCGAACTATCGGCGGTGAGCGCAATCGAAACGAGCGGTTTGACCAAATACTACGGCGACACCCGCGGCGTCGAAGACCTCTCGTTCTCGGTCGCGGAGGGCGAGGTGTTCGGCTTCCTCGGGCCGAACGGCGCGGGCAAGACCACGACCATCCGGACCCTGCTCGGGTTCGTCGCGCCGACCGGCGGGTCGGCGACGGTCCTCGGCCGGGACGTGACCGACGAGTCCGCGCTCATCGAGGCCAAGCGCCGAATCGGCTATCTGCCGAGCCACCCCGGGTTCGACGAGGGCGTGACCGGCCGACGGCTGATTCGCTACCACGCCGAACTCAAGGGCGACGAGCGGAGCGACGAACTCCTCGAACGCTTCGACGCGCCCGTGGACCGCGAAATCGGCGAGTACTCCACCGGCAACGAGCAGAAACTCGCCATCGTGCTAACGTTCATGCACGACCCCGACCTCGTCGTGATGGACGAACCGACCTCCGGACTCGACCCTCTGATGCAGGAGCGCCTCTACGAGTTCATCGAGGACGAGCAGGCCCGCGGGACCACGTTCTTCTTCTCCAGTCACGTCCTGAGCGAGGTTCGGAAGGTCTGCGACCGCGTGGGTATAATCCGCGACGGCCACCTCGTGGCCCAAGAGGGCGTCGAGGAACTGCTCGACCGGAGCGGCAAGCGCGTCCACATCAGCGTCGAGGGGACGCTCGACCCCGACGACTTCGCCTTGCCGGGCGTCCACGACTTCGAGAGCGACCCCGACCGAAGCGACGCCTCGTTCATGTTCACCGGCGAGTACGACGCCCTGCTCGACCACCTCCGGAACTACCGGATCCGCGACCTCGAAATCGAGGAAGCGCCGCTCGAAGACGTGTTCATGAAGTTCTACGACGGCGAGACGGCGAGTTCCTCGGAGTCGGAGACGCCACCTCAGTCGCACAACCCGCCGGGAGGTGAGACCGATGCTTGAAATCGCCGAGTACGAGTCCGAACGACGTATCAGGGGCGCGCTGGTGCTGTCGGTCCTGCTGGCGCTGATGTCGCTGCTGTTCGTCGCCCTCTTCCCGTCGATCGCCAACTCCGGCGCGGACCTGGACGCCTACATGGAGAGCCTTCCACCAGCGATGCAGGCCGCGTTCGGCGCGTCGGGAGCGTTCTCCATCGCCACCATCGAGGGGTTTCTCGCGGTGGAACTCTACCAGTTCTTCTGGTTGCTGATGCTGGGCATCTACGCCGCGTATCTGGCGGGCGGACTCGTCGCGGGCGACGTGGAGCGCGACCGGATGGACGTGTTGCTCGCGGCACCCATCTCCCGGCGGCGCGTCGTGGTCGAGAAGTTCTGCTCGCTGGTGCCGGTCGTGGTCGCGCTCAACCTCGTGGTGGGCGTGGCCGTCTACGCCACCGTACTGGCCATCGGCGAGTCCATCCCGGTCGCCGACCTCGTCGCGGTCCACCTGCTGTCGGTTCCCTACCTGCTCGCCTGCGGCGGCATCGGCCTGCTCCTGTCGGTCGCGTTCGACGAGTCCGACGTGGCCAAGCGCGGCGGTCTCGGAGCCATCTTCGGGCTCTTCCTGCTGGAGACCGTCAGCCAGTCGGCCGACCTCGGGTGGTTAGGCGCGATTAGCCCGACCCGGTACTACGACCCGACCGCGATTCTGGTCGGCGGCGAGTACGACTGGGCGGGCGCGCTGATTCTGCTCGCCGGGACCGTCGCGCTCGTGGCGGTCAGCGCCGAGTGGTTCCGGAGGAAGGACATCTGATGGCCGGGTTCGACGCCGACGAGCGCGAGCGAATCCGCCGCCGACTCCGGGAGACCGGCCGCGACCTGTTCGCGCGCTACGGACTCGACAAGACTACCGTCGCGGACCTCACCGAACCGGCGGGCATCGCCAACGGGACGTTCTACCGGTTCTACGACTCGAAGGACGAACTCTACGTCGAGATTCTGCGCGAGGAGGGCGAGCGTCTCGCCGAGGAAATTATCGCCGAGTCGTTCGATCGAGTCGGGGACGACGACGAGGCCCTCGACCCCGAGGACGCCATCGTGGCGTTTCTCACGCTCCGCTGCGAGGAGATCGAGACCAACCCCCTCGTCCGGCGACTCGTCGTGGACGACGACCTCTCGCGGTTGATGGCCCAGTTCGGCGACGAGGAGTTGCGAGCGGAGCAGGCCGAGTCGCTGAGTTACGTCGTCCCCTACGTCGAGGAGTGGCAGGCCCGAGGGGAGTTCCGAGAAGGCGACCCCGAAGTCCTCGCCGCCGCGATGGGCGTCGTGAAGTTCGTCGCCTACCACGAGGACGACTTCCACGACGAGGCGTTCTATCGCGCGGTCCGGGACGCGCTCGTCGAGACGGTCGCCGCGGGGTTGACGCGGAAGGGTTGACACGGCAGGACCGATTCGGCAGGGTTGACGCCGGACCTCGACCGCGATGTGGGCCTCCCGCCTCTATACGATGGTTGGTAACAAACATCAAATAACCCTTTCGTAGCTCGGACGGCAGTTTCGTCCGACTCAAATGACCGCGTTTAAGAACGCCCCACGAGAACCGAGAGGTATGGAAGACCGAACGTACACGGCGGACGCCGAACCCGGCCAGACCGCGACGGTCGCCGGATGGGCGCACGAAATCCGCGACCTCGGTGGCATCGCATTTCTCATCGTCCGGGACACGACCGGCAAGATTCAGGTCAAGTTCGAGAAGGACGAGATGGACGACGACCTCGTGGAGACCGGCATGGGCGTCAACCGCGAGAGCGTCGTGAAGGTCACGGGCGACGTGGAGGAAGAGGAGCGCGCCCCGACCGGCGTCGAAATCGTCCCCGAGTCGGTCGAGGTCGTCGCCGACGCCGACCCCGAACTCCCGCTGGACCCCTCGGGCAAGGTCGACGCCGACCTCTCGACTCGCCTGGACAACCGAACGCTCGACCTCCGAAAGGAGGAGACCAAGGCCATCTTCGAGATTCGGGCCGAAGTCCTGCGGTCGGTCCGCGAGGCCTTCCGCGACCTGGGCTCGACCGAGATCAACACGCCGAAAATCGTCGCCACGGGCACCGAGGGCGGCACCGAACTCTTCCCCATCACCTACTTCGGACAGGAAGCGTTCATGAACCAGTCGCCGCAGTTGTTCAAGCAACTGATGGTCGGTTCCGGACTGGAGCGCGTCTTCGAAATCGGCCCGATCTTCCGGGCCGAGGAGCACAACACGCCGCGACACCTCAACGAGGCGACCTCCATCGACTTCGAGAGCGCCTTCTTCGACCACGAGGACGCGATGGACGCCTGCGAAACCGTCGTGAAGGCCGCCTACGAGGGCGTCGCCGAGAACTGTCGGGACGAACTCGAAGCGCTCGGCTACGAGGACTTCGAGGCTCCGGAGGGCGACTTCCCGCGACTCACCTACGAGGAAGCCATCGAGCGCATCAACGCCACGGGCGAACTCGACGAGCAGTTGGTCTGGGGCGACGACCTGCCCACCGAGGGCGAGAAGGCGCTCGGCGACGATGTCGGAAGCCACTACTTCATCACCGACTGGCCCAGCGAGATCAAGCCCTTCTACATCAAGGACCACGACGACGACGAGCAACTCTCGACCGGGTTCGACCTGATGCACCCGAACATGGAACTCGTCTCGGGCGGCCAGCGTGAACACCGCTACGACCACCTGGTCGAAGGCTTCGAGCAGCAGGGACTCGACCCCGACGCCTTCGAGTACTACACCAAGATGTTCAAGTACGGCATGCCCCCGCACGCCGGATGGGGTCTCGGCGGCGAGCGCCTCGTCATGACGATGCTCGGACTGGAGAACATCCGCGAGGCCGTCCTCTTCCCGCGGGACCGTCAGCGTCTGAGTCCCTGAGGTTCGGCGCTTTCTGCGGTTTTCGCGTCTTTTTCGATGTCGTCGGTCGAGAGGTGAGAAGTCGTTTCTCCGAATGCGGAGTTTCGACTGGCCAAAGTGCGCTCTGCGAGCCAACCACCGGGACGCACCCGAACCGATACTACAACCGTTAAAACCCCGTAACCCCCATCTTCGGGTAATGACCGACGACTCGTCGCGGGCGTTCGTGCCGGGCCACGTCACCGGCTTCTTCAGCGTCCACGAGGCCGACGACCCCGAGCAGGCAGGGTCCAGAGGTGCGGGCCTGACCCTCTCGGACGGCGTGACCGTCGAGGTCGAACCCGCCGTAGAGACCGCGATGCAGTTGAACGACGAACCGGCCGCCATCGAGGCCGTGACGCGAGTGCTCGGCGACCTCGGCGTCGAAGCGCGCGTGACCGCGACGACCGACCTGCCAGTCGGCGCTGGCTTCGGCGTCTCGGGCGGGACCGCGCTCGGAACCGCACTCGCGGCGAATCGGGCCTTCGACTGCGGTCGCTCGGAGAACGAACTCGTCGCCATCGCCCACGCCGCCGAGGTTGAGGCCGGAACCGGTCTCGGCGACGTGGTGGCTCAGGCCCGCGGCGGCGTACCGATTCGCCTCGACCCGGGTGCGCCGGAGTACAACCGCCTCGACGGCGTCCCCGCTCGGACGCGCGTGGAGTACCTGACGCTCGGCGAACGCTCGACGTCGGCGGTGCTATCGCGCAACACCGACCGCCTCTCGGAGGTCGGCGTGGACAAACTCGTCCGCCTCGTGGAGGAACCGACGCTGGCGACGCTGATGGAGACCTCCCGCGAGTTCGCCCGCGAGGCCGACCTGCTCACGTCCGAAGTCGAGGAGGTCCTCGAAGACGTGCGCGATGAGGACGGTGAGGCCGCGATGGCGATGCTCGGCGAGACCGTCTTCGCGCTCGGCAACGGCCTGACGCGGGCGGGATACGACGCGGCGAAGTGTCACGTTCACCCGTCAGGTGCGGTCCTTCGACCAGAGCTTTGAGTAGATACGACGGTGAGTTCGAGGAGTGCTGGGAACGGTAATCGACCGACGAACCGATTTTTCGACCCGACAGCGAACCGTCGGGAGTTTTGACAGTGGGACACTCAGCCGATAGTATGACCGACGTTCCCGACGACCACCCGCGCGCCCAGTCGCTTCGCACCCGACACCGAATCGAAGCGGGCGTCGAGAAGGGCATCACCAGCAAACAGGGACTCATCGCCGAAGGACGCGGCGAGGCCTACGACTACCTGCTCGGCGAGGAGACCATCCCGAGCGCAGACGCGGCCGAGCGTGCGGCCGCGGCGCAACTCCTGCTGGCCGACCACCCCGTCCTCTCGGTCAACGGCAACGTCGCCGCCTTGGTGCCCGAGGAGATAGTAGAGTTGGCCGAGGTAGTCGGTGCGGATATCGAAGTCAACCTGTTCAACCGGACCGAGGAGCGCATGGAGGCCATCGCCGACCACCTGCGCGACCACGGCGCGACCGAGGTGAAGGGGCTGGCGGCCGACGCCCGGATTCCGGGGCTCGACCACGAGCGCGCGAAGGTGGACGAAGACGGTATCTACGACGCCGACGTGGTCCTCGTTCCGCTGGAGGACGGCGACCGGGCGGAGGCGCTCGCGGAGATGGGCAAGACCGAAATCGTCGTGGACCTGAATCCCCTGTCCCGGTCGCCACGGACCGCCGCGATTCCGGTAATCGACAACATCGTCCGGGCGATTCCGAACGTCACGGACCACGCTCGGGAGTTGCGGGACGCCTCCCGCGAGGAGTTGGAGGAAATCGTCGCGACGTTCGACCGCGAAGAGGCGCTGAAGGAAGCCGAGAGAGCGATTCGGCAGGGCGACCTCGACTGACCGGTTACTTCTGATTCCGGGCGACCGCGATAAGTCAGGCTTTTGCGACGGAGCGACGGAGGAGACGACATGGAACGACGGCGAGTCGGAACGAGCCTGTACGCCGGATTTCTGTTCGCAGTTCTCGGACTCATCGCGTGGGCGAGCGGCCAACCGTTCATCTTCCCGAGTCTCGGTCCCTCGGCGTTCATCCTCGCGTTCGAGCGTCGGGTCGAACGGACCGAGCGGACCGTCATCGGGAGTCACCTCATCGGCGGAGTTGCCGGATTCCTCGCGTACCTGCTGTTTGCGAACGGCGTAGCACTCACGGCCACGCCTCCGGGACTCTCCGTAGACGGACTTCGACTCGCCGCGAGCGGGTTCACCTCGGTCGTCCTGACGAGTTGGGGGATGATAGCGACCGACATGAACCACGCACCGGCGTGCGCGACGACACTCATCGTCTCGCTGGGACTGCTCTCGACGCCAGTGCAGGTCGTGATAATCGTCGTGAGCGTCGTCGTCCTCGTAGAGGTACACGCGGTCGTCCTGTACCTGTTCAAGGCGGTGGTCGGTGACTCGCACCCGGTCTATCGCAATCGGTAACCTCCGAGAAGTAGCGTTCGGCCTCGACCGACGATGAACGAGAGTCTCGACTGTAGGGATTCGATGTGTCCGAAAAATCGCAGTTTTAATGTCGCTCGGTGCGACGTGTTTTCCGACTTAAGCGCGGACGACGTTCGTCGCGCGCGGGCCCTTGGGGGCCTGTTCGATGTCGAATTCGATGTCAGTTCCCTCTTCGAGATCCGGACCGCCGACATCCTCCATGTGGAAGAACACGTCGTCGTCCTCGTCGTCAGTAGAGATGAAACCGTAGCCGCCTGTGTCGTTGAAGAAATCAACAGTTCCGTTTGCCATTGCAACTATAGAGAGGCCGGACGGACGGATAACGCTTCCGAGAGTCGAGGTATCACGGGTCTTGGATTTGAGTAGGGTTATCGGTCGGCGGTGAATCACACTTCGAGAGGATTCTAATTCTTGCTTAGACAATTTATTTTCGTTCCCAGTGTGAAACAGAGTCGAGGGTGACACGAAAGCTAGCTACTACCGTCACAAAGGAGTCCCCGCACAGCACCGTCCCGTACCGCCCGGCACAGCACTGCCCCGCACCTCAACCGCGGGCCTCGAACCCCTTGCGCTTCTCGGTCGCTTCGCTCCCGACGACGCCGCGCCAGCACGCGCCGAGGTGTAGAGATCAGTCAGCGCACTCGGATCGGTCGAAAAACCACCATCTCCCCGAAAACGCGTTCCGCAACCTCTTTCAACCACGCCGTGATACCACTGAGTTGTATGAGCGAGTTCGAGAAATTCAGCGACGTCGGCGAAGCGGACGTGACCCGCGCGATCGGACAGGAGTGGACCGAGGAGTTCATGGACTTCAGCGACTCCGACGTAATCATCGTCGGTGGCGGCCCGTCCGGACTGATGGCCGCGAAGGAACTCTCCGAGCGCGGCGTCAAGACGATGGTCGTCGAGAAGAACAACTACCTCGGCGGGGGGTTCTGGCTCGGCGGTTTCCTGATGAACAAGGTCACGGTGCGGGACCCGGCCCAGCACGTGCTGGACGACCTCGACGTCGACTTCAAGCAGTCCCAGGACAGCGACGGCCTCTACGTCGCCAACGGTCCCCACGCCTGCTCGGCGCTCATCAAGGCCGCCTGCGACGCGGGCGCGAAGATGCAGAACATGACCGAGTTCACCGACATCGTAATCCGGGAGGACCACCGGGTCGGCGGCATCGTGATGAACTGGACTCCGGTCCACGCCCTGCCGCGCGAGATCACCTGCGTGGACCCCATCGCGGTCGAGGCCGACCTGGTCATCGACGCGACGGGCCACGACGCGATGGCCGTCTCGAAACTCGACGAGCGCGGCGTCCTCGACGCTCCCGGCATCGGCGACGCGAAGGAGAGCGCGACGGGCATGGACAAGACCGGCGACGACTCCTACGGCGCGCCCGGCCACGACTCGCCCGGCCACGACTCGATGTGGGTCGGCAAGAGCGAGGACGCCGTGGTCGAACACACCGGTCTCGTCCACGACGGTCTCGTCGCCACCGGCATGGCGACCGCGACGACCTACGGCCTGCCCCGGATGGGTCCGACCTTCGGCGCGATGCTCCTCTCGGGCAAGCGCGCCGCCCAGTGCGCCATCGACGAACTCGGCGTGGACGCCGACCCCGTGGAGATTACCACCCGTGCGGCCTCGGCGGACGACTGACCCGGAAAGCATGGAGACCGTTTCGCTGTACCGCGCGCCGACCACGGAAGCGGACGCCGACGAAATCGCCGATTGGCTCCGCGAGCGCCTCGACCGAGCCGGCGGACGCGAAGTCGAGGTCCGCGACCGGTTTTTGGACGCCCATCGCACCGAGGAACTACCGGAGCAGTTCGCCGACTCGCGCGTCCTCTCACCCTACGAGCGCGAGACCGGCAACACCATGCTCGGCATCGTTCGGTACGAAGAGCGCGTACTGGAGAACCCCGAGCGCGCGGGCGGGGTCCTCTACGACGGCGTGGCGGTCCAGCGCGCGCTGAACGAGGCGATTCCGGAGCCCGAGCGAAGCCTCGACCGCCTCCACGTCGTCCTGCTTGACCGCGCGGTCGGGACGTGGGGCGACCACGACGGTCGGTGGCACAAGCGCGTCAACGTCCTCGGTCAACCCGCAGTCGTCTCGGTGCCGGGTCTCTACGAAGCGCCGGCCAAACCGGAGGCGTACTACGAGGAAAAGCAGAAGCAAGCCATGCTGTCGGGCGACGCACCACCCCGCGAGGTCCTCGAAAACGAGGTCGAAGGCGACTTTCTGGTCGAAGACGACCCCCGGACGACCGAGGCGCTGAAGGGGTACGTGATGCAAGCGGTCCACTGCTGGCGAACCGGCGAGGGGTTTTGCGAGACGGAGGGGTGTCGGCTCTCGAACCCCCACCGGCAACCGGGCGTGATGGAGGCGCAACTGCGAGAACCGGAGTTCTGCGAGGAGCACGCCGAACTGTACGGGCGAGATTCCGCGGGGGCTCACGACGAGAAGACGGGTTAGTACCACCGTAATCGGGGTAGCTAGCCGATACTCCGCTGAACGGACGCCACGATTTTTTCGGCCGATGACGGAAGTAGGACCGAGATGCACACGAACGGAAGAACCGTTTGGGGAGTCGCGTTACTGGTCGTTGTATCTCTCGGAGTCGTCGCCGGTCCGAGCGTCGCCGCGCCCACGGAACCGAGGCAGGCGTCCGACGCCCGACTTCTCGACAGCCAAGCGAACGAGACGAACGAATCCACGCAGTACCCGCCGGGGGTGACCGCAGAGGGCGTCACGAACGTAAGCGCGCTCGTCGCTGCCCATCAGGGAACACTATCCCAGACCGGGTTCGAGTACACGTTCTCCGAGAACATCTCGTACTTTGCATTACCGAACGGCACGTCCTTCGGAAACGAAACGACGGTCGGAACGGAAACCGCCGTCGGGACCGAGACCACCGCAGAAGCCGAGACGGCCGTCGGAACTGAGCCCGTCCCGGAAATCCAGACCACCGTCGGGAACGGAAGTATCGCAGGAAACGGGTCGTTCTGGGACGGCTACTTCTTCAACAACACCACTACGGTGATTACCGAAAACGGCACCGTGGCCCGCGGACTGGCACCGAGTCTGGTCGTCGCTGAGGGGTACGTCGAATACGACGACTACCGAGAGGCGTACCGCGACGAGACGTGGGCGAACGAGACGGTCGTGCTGAGTCGCACCGAGTTCCCGAATCAGTTCCTCCTCTCCCGGACTGACCTCGTAGAGAACGGCGGGGAGAACCCCTTCAACCTCACTCGGAGCGACCTCAACGCCACTCTGACGAAGGCCGACATCGTGAACTACACGCTCCATACTGGTCAGTTCGAGGTCGCAGAGACCGAGCAGACCGAGAACGGATCTCTGTTCACGCTCGAAGCGGACGAGTACGACGGTAGCGACGTTCTCTACGTCGAGCCCGAGAACGTCTCGACGTACGACGCGACTCTCGTGGTGGACGAGAAAGGACGTGTCCATCACCTCTCGTTCGACTTCGAGGGGTCGGACTACGAGCGCGTCTCCCTGCACTACGAGTTCGAGTTAACTCACGTCGGTCCGGTGAACGTGACGCGGCCACCGTGGACCGATCGCCTCCGGCGGTAATCGAGTAGAAGTAAATCGGTTTATTCGGTAGTAGAGACCGCCACGTCCCCGTTCGACCTCTGCTGGCGACTCCTCATCGGGATGGACGTACATCCTTCCGGAACTCGTGGTCACCCGCCGGGTTCGTCGGGAGCGATCGAGACGTTACTCATCCCGAGGAACCGGAGGAGCGGGGACTTGCCGGGTCGGTAGCCCTTTCACTCGGTGAGGTTCCGGATCTCGCCCGGTTGGGGTCGCACGTCGGTACCTATCAGACGCTGAACGCGAGCGAACGACGCCGATTGGTCCACCGAGAGGTCGCCGCACGTTACTCGGAGTAAAACGTCGTCGGTCCTCCGGAAGCGAGCGGTCGGCAGTCGTCGTCGAGAGTCGAGACGTTCCGGTAGCGGCCACGAGAGGGCAGTTCTACGAGCGCGTGCTCTGACAGACCAGTCTGTTCGATAACCCTCCTTTACGCCGGTCGAACACCAAGACGTAACCGGCGACACTGGTCGTCAGTATCTGTCGTTCGGGGCTGGTATCCCCTATCACTACCACCCAACTGGACTCTCCTCGGTAGTAGATTCACGTCGCGTTACTCGGTGCCCCGTTACTCGATTCTCCCGCCAGTCACCCGAACCACGCCGAGCGCGTGTTCGCTGTGGGTCGTCTCGTCGGCGCGCTCCCGGAGCGCACGTCGGGCAGTCTCGACGCGCTCGTCCAGCACCGACCACGGCGCGCGCTCGTAGCCGTCGGTCCCCGTCGGCGACGAGGCGACGACCAGCCCCCGGAACGCCCGATTCACCGGCCAACCGAACCACCGGGTCGTCTGTGCCGCGTCGAGCAGGGCGAGGTGGCCGCCCGGCGCGAGCGCGTCCGCCCACCGATTCACGGCCGCCGCGGGGTCGGCGAGCATCCCCACGACGAAGGTGGCGAGGATGGCGTCGGGGGGTTCGCGGAACTCGACGTCGGTGGCGTCGGCCCGCAGGAGGTGGACGTTCCGCCAGCCCTCGCGTTCGACGCGGTTCCGAGCGCGGGCCAACATCCCGTGGGTGAAGTCCACGCCGATGACCCGGCCCGTCGGTCCCACGCGCTCGCGGAGGTGCTGGAAGTTCGCGCCCGTGCCACACCCCATCTCGACCACGGTGTCGCCGGGGTCGAGCGCCAGCGCGTCGGCCGCCCGCGCGCGGAGGTGCCCGAGGCCGGGCGTCCTGCGCGCGAGAACGTCGTAGAGGTCGGCCCACCGCCCGTAGAACCGCTGTGCCGCCGCCGTCGCGTCGCCTGACATGCCACGTCGTACGACGGCCGGGAACTAAACGGGTGAGGCCGGACCCCCTTCGCGGCAAGCGACAGCGAAACGGTTCTTCGAGCGGGGAGAGGGAAATAAAATCGATCGTTTACACAGTGTTTATGAATTTTAGAGGAACGAGTACCGTTCTTTCCGTAGGACGGCCTCCGCGGTCTCCACCGACGGTTCCACGGCGGCCGCCGACCTGAAGGACCGCGACGTCGTAAGTCACCACCATGACGGTCGCAATCACGGAGGAGGACGTGGACAAGACGGTGGTAGACCGCGACGGAACGGAGATGGGAACCGTGGTCGACGTCCACCACGGCGCGGCCCACGTCAGCGCCGACGACGAAACCGTCGAGGAGATGCAGACCCGCCTCCCGCAGGGCGGTATCGACGAAGACACCTACGCGGTCCACGACGAGAGCATCGCCGAAATCACCGACGACGAAATCGTGCTGGACCTCGGGGAGTAGGCGGTTTTTCGAGGACGTCGTGGTTCGAGTCGGTGGGAAAGCCGACGAGTCACCGTCCCGAAGCGGAGTTCACGAGTTCCACACTCCGGGACGAAATATCACGGTTTTGAAGGCCACAGCGGTCTTCTCCGAGGACCTCGAAGAAGCGGCATGGAGTTCACCCAAGACGACGAGGGTGCGTCAGTGTTCGACGCCGACCGCGAGAAAATCGGCGTGGTCGTCGAAGTCCGGGACGGCGACGCCTACGTCGAACCCGAACCCAGTCTAACCGAGGAACTCAAGGCGAAACTCGACTGGGGGAGCCACGAGGCAGACAGGGACGCCTACGCCCTCGAGTCCGAGTGGATAGACGACATCGAGGACGGCGAAATTCTGCTGAGAAATCGACCGCAGGGGTAGCGAGACTGCCGAAGAACGCTCAAAGCAGACTGCGGGCCATCTCGGCGACTTCCTCGGCGTCGTCGCCGAGCAGGTAGACGATGGGTTCGACGCCGTAGCCGCCGGTGTGATAGAGGACCGTCGCGTCGGGAGTCTCGCGGAGCGCCGCACCGACGACGGCGTCCAGGTCGTCGTACTCGGCGTCGAACTCCGCGGACTCGTAGCCGGCGTCTTCGAGCGCGGCCACGAGGTCCGGGTCGTAGCGGATGTTGAGCGCGGCGCGGGCGTCGCTTCCGTTCCGGCGCGCCGCGAGCAGCAGCGACGCGACGTGTTCGCTCACGCCGAACTCGGGGTCGGAGGGGATGGTCGCCTGCCCCTTCACGTCGAAGATGCGGCCGGGCACGCCGGCCACGTCGTCGATGCCGTCGGCGTCGGGCGTACACTCACAGAGGTTCGAACCAACCGCGGGGATGAGCGAGGCGAACCCGCTGGCGCTCTCGACGATGGTCAGGCCCCGGCGGAGCGACGACCGGACTCGCTCGGTCGTCCGGAGGTCGCCCTCGGGGTCGTGGACGTTGAAGTCGCCGCCGTGGCCCGCGAGTTCGGGCATCTCCAACTCGTGAATCTCGGCGACGAGGTCGCGGTCTTCGAGTCGCCGAATCAGGATCTCGATTTCCACGAGAGCTTCGACCCTGCTCATCGTCCCCTCGGCCAACCCCTCGCCGAGTCGGGCGACGAGGTTCAGGACGCGCTCGTCGTCGAGGAAGCGGTCGTTGCGGTCTACCTCGCCGTTGGCGTACTTCGACACCGCGCTCTGGCTGATGCCCAGCAGGTCGGCGACCTCGCTCTGGGTCAGTCCCCGGTCGCGCAGGTCCTCGGCCAGCATCGACCGAACCGTCGGGAGGAACTCCTCCACGACGATCTCCTCGGCGAACCTCATCTGTCGTCGCCCTCTGCAGACCGCGTTCGGTCGCTCGTCTCGGTCGCGGTCTTCTGGTCGCCGCCGAACTCCTCGTCGCCGCCGATTTTCGAGGCCTGCGGGCCGGACTGATCCTGATACTTCGACCCGCGTTCGGCCCCGTACGGTCGGTCGGACGGACTCTTGAGTTCGGTGAAGATGAGCTGAGAGATGCGCGTGCCCGGTTTGAGCGCCACCGGAGCGGTGCCCAGATTCGAGAGTTCGAGGGTGATTTGGCCGCAATAGCCGGGGTCCACGACGCCCGCTGTCGCGTGGATGACGACCGCGAGTCGCCCGAACGACGACCGACCCTCGACGTGGGCCAGCAGGTCCGGCGGAATCTCGACGCGCTCTCTGGTCGTCCCGAGTACGAAGTCGCCGGGGTGGAGGATGAACTCGTCGCCCTCGTCCACGTAGGTCTCGGTGACGTACTCCGAGACCTCCTGCTCGCTGTCCGGATGGATGCAGGGGATGTTGGTGCGCTGGAACTCCAGAAACTCCCGACCGAGACGGAGGTCCACGCTCGCGGGCTGAATCTGGAGGTCGGGGTCGTCCAGCGGTTCGACCACGAGGTCGCCGGCCTCCATCCGGTCGAGGATGTCGGCGTCGGAGAGTATCATGTGCGTAGAACTGACGGGAGGGAGGTAAAACGTGGCGGTCCGATTCTGGCGGGACCCGACTCGGCCGACCGACGAGGAGACTCCGAGCGCGCGACGTCGAGCATCATCAAGTCTATACCCGACGCGCCCGGATTTCGAGCCATGAAGCAGACCATCGTCGCCCGGGCCGACCTCGGCATGGGCGAAGGAAAACTCGCCGCGCAGGTCGCCCACGCCTCGCTGTCGGCCTACGAGGACACCGGTACGAAGGCCCGGAAACGCTGGAAGGGCGGAGGCCAGAAGAAAGTCGTCGTGCAGGCAAACGGCGAGAGCGAACTCTTCGAACTCGCCGAGAAGGCCCGCGCCGAGGGGATTCCCCACGCCATCGTCCGCGACGCGGGCCACACCCAACTCGACCCGGGCACGGTGACGGCGCTGGCGGTCGGCCCGGCCGACGACGACCTCGTCGACAAGGTGACGGGCCATCTGTCGCTGTACTGATTTCTGTCCGAGGGCGCTCGAGGACCCTAACCACTAGTAGGGCGCTGGTCGAACAATCCACCGTGGGTAGGATAAAGGGGCCGCCCGCTCGCGTTCAGTTTAGTCGCCTCAGCGCGGCCAGTATTTCGTGCGCGCAGTTCTGCGCGCACGAAATATCCCGCTGAGCGACCGCGAGCGGGCGGGGCTTTCTAAGCGTTCGTCTCGGTGGTTGCGGTCGTGGCTTCGCTGACTGGAGCATCATTTACAGTTCCAACTCCCGTCCATCGCAGGAAGTCAGATACAAGCGCCCCGGCCACCAAGCACGGTCGAATGCGCGAGGCGTACCCAGTCGAGCAGGCGGTCGGCATCGCACACTTCGTCAGCGACAGCGACGGTACCGGCGGCCAACTCCGGGCGTCGCCCGAGGACTTCCGGGTTCGAGAGGTCGAGCGATTCGAGGCCGAACCCGCGGACGCCGACCCCGGAGCGTACCCCCACCTCGTGGTCCGAGCGACCCTCCGGGAGTGGGACACCAACGACTTCGCCAAGCGACTCTCGGACGCGCTGGGAATCAGCCGCGAGCGCGTCTCGTGGGCCGGAACCAAGGACAAGTACGCCGTCACGACCCAACTGTTCACCCTCCGGAAGGTGGACCAGTCGGACCTCGCGGACGTGTCGATCTACGACGCCGACGTCGAGGTGCTGGGCCGGGCCGGGCGCGGACTGACGTTCGGCGACCTCGCGGGCAACGAGTTCGAAATCGTGGTCAGCGAGGCCGAGCACCCCGAGAACGCCGAGCGGGTGCGCGACGAACTCCTCGACTGGGCGGGGACTCCCCTCGGCGTCCCGAACTTCTTCGGCCAGCAGCGATTCGGCAGTCGGCGGCCGGTCACCCACGAGGTCGGACTCCACGTCGTCCGCGGCGAGTGGGAGGAGGCCGTCCGGGCCTACGTCGCCAACCCCTACGACACCGAACCCGAGGGGAGCCAGCAGGCCCGCCGCGAAGTCGCCGACGCCTTCGAGGAACGCGACTGGCAGGCCGCACTCGACGCCACGCCCAAGCGACTCGGGTTCGAGCGTGCGATGTGCAACGCGCTGGTCGAGTCGGGCGGCGACGGCCCGGAGGACTTCCGGGCCGCCCTCGAAGCCGTCCCGTCGAACCTCCAGCGCCTGTTCGTCAACGCCGCCCAGTCGTACGCCTTCAACCGCATGTTGAGCGAGCGACTGGAGCGAGGCCTCCCCTTCGACCGCCCCGTCGCGGGCGACGTGGCCTGCTTCGCCGACTCGGTGGACTCCGTGACCCTGCCGGACCCCGACCGCGAACAGCGAGTCACGGAGCGCCGGGTCGAGACGGTCGCGCGCCACTGCGAGCGCGGCCGGGCGTTCGTGACCGCGCCGCTGGTCGGGACCGAGACGGAACTCGCCGAGGGCGAGCAGGGAGACGTCGAGAGCGAGGTACTGGACGATTTGGACCTCGAACCGGCCGACTTCGACCTGCCGGGCGAGTTCCACTCGACCGGCACGCGCCGGGCGATTTTAGTTCGGACAGACCTCGAAATCGAGCGCGAGGGCGACGAGTCGGTGGCCTTCGACTTCTCGCTCCCGAAAGGCTCGTACGCGACGGTGGTCCTGCGGGAGTTCCTGAAGACCGACCCCGCGAACGAGTGAGTTTGTAGCGGTCGAGGTAACTCCGAGAGAAGACGGTCATCGGCGAGAAGTCGGTTACTCGGCGGTTCGGCCGGTGGCAGAGGCCGTCGGTTCGAGCAGTAGCAAAATGGTCTACCCCCAACCGAGACATGAATACAGTTCCCTAGGAAACGGAATTCGTTGTCAGGGAATCGTATTTAGTCCTGAGCTGGTCACGGCGGGAGCCTCAAATCATATCCGCCGCGACGGCGTACCCCGTTCCGACCACGATGAGTTACGCCAACAGAACCGAACGCCTCCAGCGCCAGATAGACGACGCCATCGCCGACGGGTGGCGAATCGAGTCCGAGACGCCCGAGCGAGTCGTCCTCGTCAAGCGCAACTTCGGGAGCCTCGGCGTCCACCTGATAATCGCGCTCCTGACGGGATGGTGGTCGTTCGGCGTCATCAACCTCGTCTACGGCGCGTACAAGTACCTGAACGACTCCCAGCGTCGGGTCCTGCGCGAAGGGGAGGCCTGCCCCGAGTGCGGCGCGTCGGTCTCGCCGAGTGCGACCTACTGCCAGAACTGCGGCACCGAACTTCCCGGAACGACGGTCGAAACCGAAACCACGAGCGCGAGTTGACCACCGCCGAATCGACCACAGCCGGACCGGCGCGGCGGGCGAATTGCCGCCGGACCAAAGCGCGGGACCTAAATCCGCCCCCGAGTTAGAACCGGCCATGGACTGTCGGCAGTGTGCGTCCCCGCTCGAACGACCGGGCGACTACTGTCTGGTCTGTCGGACGCCCAACGCCGACGCCGTGGTGTTGGAACTCGACCGCGACCGAGCGACCCTGACGATGCTCGACGACGAGGAAGTTCTCGGCGAGACCCACGTGACGACCACGCCCGAGGACGGCGGCGAGGAGGGCGTGGTCGAACTCCGGAACTTCGCGGGCCGGGTCGCCGACGAGGTGCGTCGCAAGCGCCCCGAGGAGGTGTACGCCGCGGGCGACCGCGACGTGCTTCGAGCGACCCGCGACCAGCTCCACTACTCGTTCTATCGAATCGGTGACGGCGCGGACGGCGACGGTCCCGTCGAGGCCGTCCTCGCGCGCCGAGACGACCGCGCCCTGGAGGTCGTCGAGGCCGCGCCCGCCGAGAAGTTGGGTGGGAGTCACTCGACGCTCATCGGCAACCGGGCGGGCCGGACGGCCATCCAGACCGTCGCGGGCCACCCGCACGTCAAGAAGATCATTCCCGGCCCTATCGACGCGGGCGGGTCCGGAAGCAGGACCGGCGTCCGGGCGAAGGCGACCCGCGCCGACGAGAACGGCAACGTCCGACTGCTCCTCCGTGACGGGTCCAGCGTTCAGGAGAACCGAGTCGTCACGACCGCGATGGACCGCGAACGCGGCGAGCAGGTCCGGGCCGACCTCAACGACGCGCTGGCCGAGACCGACCTCCAGTAGCGTTACGCGGGCGTGCCGCCAGTCGCGTTACGCCGGAACGTCATCAGTCGCGTTACGCCGGGGTTACTCGCCGAAATCGGTCGGTAGTCTTCGTTACGTACCGCGTAGTTTTGGGTCTCGGACCGAACTTTCGAGAGGGACGAATTGGACGGCCGACGGGAGCCCCAAGCTTCTTTGGGCATCTAATTATATCTAATTACGCAATGGTCAGCCACTACGACGCGGTACTCGCGCTGATACCGCTACTCTCCGGGGGAGGGTATCTGGTCGGCCAACTGACGGGGTTGCCGGGGGCAGTCGCGGGTCTCGTGGCCTCGCTCGCGGTCATCGGTCACGAACTCTTCAATCCGCCGTTCCGTGACGGCGAGGAGTGAGGAGAGGTTCGAGCAGAAGTTCGGCCGCGGTTTTCCGTATCGACTGGCTTCCATCGGGACTTCGAGACCATCGTGAGACGGTGGGACTCTCGGACCCGATACGACGACCGGTCGTCACGGACTCCGAGACAGAGGGGGACCGCGACGAAACTGGCTGGTAGTCGTCGTTACGACCGTAGCGAGACCGCTCCGGCCAGTGACTGGTCAGCGAAAGGGCGAAATTCCCGGCGAAAACGGTTCCGAATCGTCTCGCTCACTTTTGACACCGTGTATCGTGTCAGGTATCCACATTCATGGACTCGGAGAGAAGACCGTCAAGGCGGACGAGGACTCGGACTGCGCTCGCACTCGTGGCGTGTCTGGTGGTCGGGACCGCCGCGCCCGCATTCGCGTTCCCCGGTGGGGACGTCCCCGATACCGGAGACTCAGCAGGAACTGTCGAAGACGCCGCAGTAGTCGAGCGCGCGCAAGCAACTGCGAGCGAGTCGATGATAACTCTCGACGCCGGGTCGTTGTCGAGCATCCGGACGCTTCCCGCGATGATAGACGCCGGAGAGAGGGACGCCGGAGAGAAAGGGCCCGGAGCGAGAGACGCCGGAGCGAAACACGCAGAGACGAAGGAGGCGGTAATCGCCACGGACGTGCCAACCGTCACCTTCGGCCCGGCGGCCCAGGAACTGCCCGACGAGAAGCGAGAAGCGATTCGGCGCGGACTCCGGGAGGCGGCCGCACTCGCCCAACAGCAGGGGGCCGACGTGAGCCAAGCGCAGGTCGCGGCCGCCAGGGAAGGCGCGGTTTCGGGCGTCACGCAGAACCAGGAGGCCTCCGTCGAGCAGATACAGGCGGCCGTCAAGGGGTCGGCGCTGGGCGCGCTGATACAGAGTCAGGCGGCGGACGTAGACCAGCGACAGATTTCGGCCGGCGTCGCAGGTTCCTGTAAGGGAGCCCTGAATCAGCGACAGGAGGCCACCGTCGAGCAGTTGCAGTCGGCGGGATACGGCGCGAGTCACGGCGCAGTCGCCCAGAAACAGAAGGCCGACGTGACCCAGATACAGAAGGCTGCAGAGGGCGCTGCGGCCGGTGCAGTCGAGGGCGCCAAGAAGAAGCGAATCGACCACCCCGCGAAGATACGAGAGGCCGCACAGGGAGGGTCGTACGGGTCGCTCGACGAGGGGAAGTCCGGCAACCAACAGAAGAAGAAGTACGCCGCGCTCGGGGCCGCCAAGGGCGCGATAGAGCAGAGTCAGGTGGCCAACGTCAAGCAGGTACAGGTCGCGGCGCTGGGCGGGAGTGCTGGCGCGATAGAGCAGAGCCAGAAAGCCACCGTCAAGCAGGTGCAGGCCGCCGGATACGGGGCCGCGAAGGGCGCGGTGTCCCAGAGTCAGACGGCCAACGTCGACCAACAGCAAATCGCCGCGCAAGCCGCCGCGAAAGGTGCGATTTCCCAGTCGCAAGTGGCGAACGTCGAGCAGATCCAGTACGCCGCGCAGGGTGCCTGCAAGGGCGCACTCACGTACTGTCCCGTCTGCGTCGGGACGACGATACAGATCAGCACCGTCAACATCGTCCAGATCCAGATAGCCGTCCAGCAGACGGCGGCCGTCACCGCGAAGGAGGCCGCGCGCAAGGGAACGACGAATCCCCACCGGATTCTCGAACAGGGTTACTACGGCGCGCAGAAGCGCGTCGCCGTCCTCGACCCCGAGAACGAGGCGTACAGAGACGACGACGCCGACGGCGACGGACTGCTCGGCGCTCAGGAAGAGCAACTCGGCACCGACCCGGACGACGCCGACTCCGACGACGACGGACTGAGCGACAGCGACGAGGTGTTCGTCTACGACACCGACCCGACGAGCGCGGACACCGACGACGACGGTCTGCGGGACGGCCCGGAAGTCGACTCTTGGGACACCGACCCGACGAACTCCGACACCGACGGCGACGCCGTTCCCGACGGTGAGGAGGTCGACCAGGGGTCGGACCCGCTCGACGCCAACGACCCCGAGGATACCGACGCCGACGACGACGGACTGACCGACGACGAGGAGCAGGACCTCGGCACCGACCCGAACGACCCCGATTCGGACGACGACGGGCTACAGGACGGTGCGGAAGCCGACGAACTCGGCACCGACCCGACCGAACCCGACACCGACGACGACGGCCTGAACGACTCCGAGGAGGTGGACCGGTACAACACCGACCCGACGAGTCCCGACACCGACGACGACGGCGTTCCCGACGGAGAGGAGGTCGCACAGGGGTCGGATCCGCTCGACGCCAGCGACCCCGAGTCGGCCGACTCCGATGGCGACGGACTCGCCGACACGGAGGAAGAGGAACTCGGTACCGACCCGACCAACCCCGACACCGACGGCGACGGACTGGACGACTTCACCGAATTCGACACCTACGGGACCGACCCGACGAGTCCCGACACCGACGGCGATGGCATCCCCGACGGGGAGGAGGTCGCGCAAGGGTCGGACCCGCTCGACGCCAACGACCCCGAGGAGACCGACACCGACGACGACGGACTCGCCGACGACGAGGAGCAGGACCTCGGCACCGACCCGAACGACCCCGATTCGGACGACGACGGATTCTTCGACGGCGAGGAAATCGCGCAGGGGTCGGACCCGCTCGACCCCGACGACCCCGGTCTCGCGGCCGTCCAACAGGTGACGACGACCACGACTGCCACTCCAACCGAGACCACAGAGACGACTACGACGCCTACCGAAACGACCACTACTACCACTCCTACTGAAACGACCACCGCCACTACCGAAACGACTACCACGACTACCGAAACGACTACGACGCCGACCACCACCGAAACGACCACGACCACCACAGTTGCCGACGGTGAAGCCGATTCCGACGGCGACGGACTCTCGGACGTCCGCGAACAGCAACTCGGCACCGACCCGAACGAACCGGACACCGACGGTGACGGTCTCTCCGACGGATTCGAGGTCGACGAGATTACCGAGTTCGGACTGGACCCGACCGACCCGACCGACGCCGACACCGACGGAGACGGACTCTCCGACGGGCAGGAACTCCTCGAAGAACCCCTGAGCGACCCGACCAATCCAGATAGTGACGACGACGGCGCCGCGGACGGCGAGGAGGTCGAAGCCGGAACCGACCCGCTCGACCCCCAGAGTACGCCGGAAGACGGGCGAGTAGAGACGACACCGGAGGACGGCGAGACCACGACGGCCGACGGCGACCGACGGGTCGACTCCGACGGCGAGGCCGATTCCGACGGCGACGGTCTCTCGGACGCCCGCGAACAGCAACTCGGCACCGACCCGAACAATCCGGACACCGACGGCGATGGCCTCTCGGACTTCACCGAAGTCGGGGAGTTGCCCGAGTTGGGTCTCGACCCGACCGACCCGCTGAATCCCGACACGGACGACGACGGTCGCTCCGACGGGCAGGAACTCCTCGAAGAACCTCTGAGCGACCCGGCTAACCCGGACTCGGACGGCGACGGGTTCACCGACGGTGACGAGGTCGAGGCCGGAACCGACCCGCTCGACCCCCAGAGTACCCCAGTCGGCGACCGAGTGGGGGCGACGACTGTCGATACGACGACGGCCACCGACACGACCACCGCAACTGCCGATACGACGACCACGACTGCCGATACGACGACCACCGGCACGACAACCACACCTGCCGAAACTACCACGACGACGACCACGGGCACGACCACGATCACGACTGCGGACGCGACGACGGACTCGGACGGCGACGGTCTCTCGGACGCCCGCGAGCGGGAACTCGGTACCGACCCGACCGAACCCGACACCGACGGCGACGGTCTCTCCGATGGCGAGGAAGTGGATGCGGTCGGGACCGACCCGCTGAATCCCGACACCGACGACGACGGCGTGACCGACGGACAGGAGGCAGTCGAGTTCGGGACCGACCCGACCGACGCCGACACGGACGACGACGGTCTCACCGACGGGGGCGAAATCCTGAACGCGGGCACCGACCCGCTGAATCCCGACACCGACGGAGACGGTCTCTCCGACGGTGAGGAGGTCGTCGAGTTCGAAACGAACCCGTTCGAAATCGACACCGACGGCGACGGTCTCGGTGACGGCGAGGAGGTCGAGGACGTGGAGACCGACCCGCTGAATTCCGACACCGACGGCGACGGGGTCCCCGACGGCCAAGAGCTTCAGCTGTCGATAGACCCGCTGAACCCCGATAGCGACGGCGACGGACTCACCGACGGGCAGGAACTCCAGCAGGGGACCGACCCGGCCAACCCCGACACCGACGGCGACGGATTCGGAGACGGCGAGGACCCCGCGCCGCTGGACCCGAGCGTCCCCGGCGGAAACGAGGGAGGTGAGACGACGACGGTGACGAACGGCTGACCGCGAGTGACCCGAACTCAAAGGCTTTATCAGCGACCCCGAGTAAATTCGCAGTACTATGGCCGAGAACACCAAGAGTCGAACCGGCAGTGCCGGTCGATTCGGAGCGCGATACGGGCGCGTGGCCCGCAAGCGCGTCGCCGACATCGAGCGAGACATGAACTCCGACCACGCGTGTCCCGAGTGCGGGACCGACGACGTGAGCCGGCAGGGTACCGGCATCTGGCAGTGCAGTAACTGTGGCTACAAGTACGCTGGCGGCACCTACCGCCCCGAGACGCCCGCGGGTCGCACGGTCAAACGCTCCATCCGCGCCGCCCTCGGCGAAGACGAAGAATGAGCTACAAGTGTTCGCGGTGTAAGCGCGACGTGGAACTCGACGAGTACGGCGGCGTTCGGTGCCCGTACTGCGGTCATCGCGTCCTCCTGAAGGAGCGAAGCCGCGACGTGAAGGAAGTCGGTGTGCGGTAACTCGACTCCTCGTTTTTCTCATGGGCGACTCCCGCGACGCGACCGGCCCGTCGAACGATGCGGTCCGACGACCGCACGACGCGACGCTTCGTTTCGATTACGAGTCACCTGCGCGTGCCCGCGCAATCGCCCGCGCAGTCGCGCAGGAGGTCGGCGAAATCGACGGCGACCGCTCGGCGGCGACCGTCGAGCGCGACGGCGATTCGGTCCTCGTCCGAGTCGTGGCCGACGACCTCGTGGCGCTCCGCGCCGGGTGCAACACGTGGGGGTCGCTGGTGGAAGTCGCCGAGCGAACGTCCGGACTCGCGTGAGTCGATCGTCGGTCGCTCTCCGACGACTCCGAACAGTAGCTGTTTCCTCGTCGTCCGCCCCGTTCGGGTACTCACGAACGCCGCGCTCCCACCCGTTTCGACGCCGATGGACTGCGGAATCGAAGCGCTCCGACGCGGGCAAAAAACCGAAAGCGGGGGTTTTTCTGTCCGGGCCGCTTCCCCGTAGGTATGCAGGGTAATCTGCCACCGGAAGCACAAGAGAAACTCGAAGAGCTACAGGACCTTCAGGAGACCGCACAGCAGGTCGCCATGCAGAAGAACCAGGCCGAGACCCAGCTCAACGAGGCCCAGACGGCTCTCGACGAACTCGACGACATCGACGAGGACACCACGATGTACCGCGAGGTCGGCGAACTCCTCGTCAAGACCGACTTCGAACAGGCTCAGGACGACCTCGACGAGAAGGTCGACAGCCTCGAAATCCGCGTCGAGACGCTCGAAAAGCAGGAAGAGCGCGTACAGGAGCAGTTCGAGAGCCTCCAGTCCGAGCTTCAGGAGATGCTCGGCGGCGGTGGCGGTCCCGGCGGTCCGCAGGGTCCCGGCATGGGCCCCGGCGGCGCATAGATGCCGAGCGACGACGAAGTCGTCCAGACGGCCGCCGAAGCCGCCGAAGGCCTGATATTATCTCGCCTGAGGAACTCGGAGGTCAAGGACCTCGACGTGACCGTCTCGTTCGAGGACGGTATCCTCGACGTGGACGTGTACCTCAACGCGCCCGAGGCGCCCGACGAGGAGGAAATCGCCGAGGACGCCGCGCTGACGGCCCGTTCGGCCGTGGACGAACTGTTCGCCGAAGACGAGGACTGACTTCGTTCTCGCCGTTCGGTCGTTCGTTTCTCGACGCCCGAGATCGCCGAGTCGACCAAGGTATCCGTACGTCAGACACGTCTATATAATTGCTTGGCAATTGCGGCTAATTCTCCAGCGGCTATCGGAGCGGGGACGGCGAACGGGGCCTTCGGCGACGGAATCCGTGGCGGTCGCGTCAGTCCGTGAATCCGTAGTCGGTCTCGGCGGACGAGGAGTCACCGACTCGTCAAACACCACAAGACCTATCATTGACCCCCGAATTGCGATGAAACACCGCGGGTAGGGGTACCTTGCGGTGTTCTTTCGACCCGATTCGGTAGTCGAATCGCTCGGCAGACCGACTGTCGTGTGTGTTCTGTGCCGAGTGCGCCGGCCGTCGGAGGTACCCGCCGTCGAACGCGTCCCGTTCGACGAAAACGAGTACTTAATCCGTACTGCGACGGAGAACGTACCAATGAGCGTTTTGACCGGGTTCACCGTACCGGGTGACGATTTCCTTCTGGGGTGGACGCTCGAAGCCGTCCCCGAGATGCGGATCGAAATCGAGCGGGTCGCCGTCGAAGACGAGAACGTGACGCCGTACTTCTGGGCCGCGGGCGGCGACTTCGAGACGTTCGACACCGCGCTGGCCGACGACCCGACTGTCGAGAAGAGCGTCGTCCTCGAAGAACACGACGACGAGCGACTCTATCAGGTGCGGTGGAAGCGGAACACGAAGGGCATCGTCTACGCCGTCTCCGAGGCAGACGCGACGATACTACAGGCGACCAGCGAAGGCACCGACTGGTCGGTCGAGTTGCTGTTTCCCGACGACGAGGTCGTCTCGGAGTTTCAGGACTACGCCGCGGCCCACGACCTCTCTTTCGACCTCCAGTGGTTCCATCAGTCGGCCCACCCCGAGGCGTTCGGCAAGTTCGATATCACCGACGAGCAGCGCGAAGCGCTCGTGACCGCCTATCGAGAGGGGTACTTCGAGGTGCCCGGCGAGGTGTCGCTCGGGGAACTGGCCGACGAACTCGACATCTCGAAGAACGCCGCCTCGGCCCGCCTCCACCGGGGGTACGCCAATCTCGTGGAGAACACGCTGATTCACGACGAGTGACGATTCGGGCACGGAGACCGCAGTCGCTCACTCGTCGGAAACGACGTCCTGGTGGCCCCGAAAGACGTTCTCGGGGTCGTACTCGGCGTTTACGGCGCCGAGGCGGTCGTAGCTGTCCCCGTAGGCGACCTCGGCGGCGTCTTCGCCCATGCCGGGGAAGTTTACGTACTGGCCCCGAACCGCGTCGAGTTCCCGTACGTCCTCGACGCTCTCGCGCGCCCATCGGACGTTGACCTCGGTCTCGCGCGGGTCGTCCCAGTTGGCCTCGTAGTTGAGGAGGTAGGCGGCGTCCCGGTTCGAGAACGCGGTCGCGCCCTCGCCGACTTCGGCCAACGCGCCGCCCAACTGCCAGAGGTCGATAGTCGTCAGCGCCGAGGGGCAGTCGTCCGCGTGTGCGAGCACCTTGTCGACGACTTCGTCGGTCAGTTCGTCCAAGTACACCGACTTCCAGTAGTAGTACCGACCGTGCGGGTAGTCCTCGTCGAGCATCGACTGGAGTTCGACGTAGGGCATCCGCCCGCTAAGGTCGACAATCGGGTCGGCCAACTCCCGAACCGGTCGCAGGGCGTCCGTACCCTCCTCGGAGTCGCCCGCGTAACAGCCGAGGACCGCGACTGCGGGGCCGCCCCACGACTCCGCCGGGAACTCCGGAATCTCGGGCACCCACGCGTAGAACGGGAGGGCACTGACCTCCCGCGGAGCGTCCACGGCGTACTCCCGGAACGACGCCAACACGTCGCGGGCCGCCTCGCCTGGATACCAGACGAATGCCGTTTCGACCTCGGGACCGACCGGGTAGCAGTCGAACTCGAAGGAGGTGACGACGCCGAAGTTGCCGCCGCCTCCGCGCAGCGCCCAGAAGAGGTCGGGGTTGCGGTCCTCGCTGGCGACCACGAACTCCCCGTCCGCAGTCACCACGTCGGCCGACCGGAGGCTATCGCAGGACGCGCCGTACTTCCGGCGGAGGTGGCCGAGTCCCCCGCCGAGCGTGAGTCCGGCGACCCCGGTGTCCGAGACAACGCCGCCGGGGACCGCCAGTCCGAACTGCTGGGTCTCGCGGTCCACGTCCGCCCACTGTGCGCCGCCGCCGACCCTGACGGTTCGCTCCTCGGGGTCGACTCGAACCTCGTCCATCGCCGAGAGGTCCACGACGAGACCGCCGTCCTCGACCGCGTTTCCGGCGACGCCGTGGCCACCGCCCCGAACCGTGACGGGCAGGTCGCGCTCGCGGGCGAACCCGACGGCCGTCCGTACGTCCGCGACTCCCGTGCAGTAGGCGACCAGCGCCGGTCGCTCGTTTATCATCCCGTTCCAGACACGCCGGGCCTGTTCGTACTCGTCGTCGTCTGGCGTCACCAGTTCGCCCGCGAAATCGGCCGCGAGCGTCGAGACCGCGTCTGCTTCGATAGCGTGTGCTGTCATTTCCCCCTCCGAGCGACGGTACGACGCAGGGGACGATAAAGCCGTATCGGGCGTCTGCTGACACCGCGAAACGCCGAGGCGTCTGCACCGTCGGTCGCCGACGAGTCGGGAACCCGACCAGTCGTCGGACGCGAATCTCCGGCCTCGGAGCATTTACGCGACTGGCCCGTAGAAGGGGGTATGGACCGCCAATCGGAGACCCGCGAGACGGTCTCGCGGCGACTCATTCTGAACCCGACGAGCGGCGGCGGCGCGCACGTCGAGCGAGTCCGGCGACTCGCCGACGACCACGGGTTTCCGGTCGTGAAGACCGAGCGTGCGGGCCACGGCACCGACCTCGCCGAGCAGGCCGCCGAGGACGGCGTGGACCTGCTCGCGGTCTGTGGCGGCGACGGAACCCTCCACGAGGTGGTGCAGGGACTGGTCGCGGCCGACGCTCTCGACGCGGTGACGCTGTGCGTCGTCCCGGCCGGGACCGAGAACTTCTTCGCCGGGGACCTGGGCATCCAGTCGGTCGAAGACGGCTTCGAGGTGGCCGACCGCGGCGAGACCCGGCGACTCGACCTCGGTGTGGCGGGCGACGAACCGTTCGTGCTGTCGGCCATCGCGGGCCTGCCCGCGGACGCCAGCGCCGCGGCGACCCACGAGCGCAAGAACAGCCTCGGCCCCGTCGCGTTCGTCGTCGCGGGCATCGAGGAGGCACTGGAGTTCGACGGTCTCCGAGTCGAAATCGATGCAGTCACGCCGGAGGACGAGCGACGCGAGTGGTCGGGCGAGGCCGCGGCGGTGCTGGTCGGCAACGCCCGGAAGTTCGCCGAGGAGGGCGGGCAGGCCGACGCCGAGGACGGCCTGCTGGAAGTCACCATCGTCGAGCGACTTCCGGCCCGGGACGCGCTCGTCGAGTACGTCGAACAGCGCGCCTTCCAGTGGGAGACGCCTCACGTCACGGAACTCCACGCGAGGCGACTCGACTTCGAGAGCCTCGACGGGGAGCCAGTTACCTTCAGCCTCGACGGCGAGATTCGGGAGTTCGAGCGCGTGACGCTCTCGACCCGACCGGGTGCGCTCCGGGTCAAAGTCGGCGAAGATTACGACCCGGACCCCTGAATCGGGGCCGGACCTCCCGATTGCTGGTTGTCTCCGACTGTCGGTTCTCTCCCCGAATTGCCGGTCCTCCCCGACCGTCGGTTCACCGCGTCTCGCGCTGGAGTCGTCGCAACTGTCGCTCGACGCGGCGGGCCTGTTTTTCGGCGTTCGGGTCGAGGTCCGCGAGTTCCATCCCGTCGTCTTCGGCCTCCTCGACGTCGGACTCTACCGTCTCGTCCCCCTCGGCGTCTCCGTCCATGCTTCCGCATGGGAGCGGAACTCATGTAAAGCCGAGCCAAGTGGAGTGAAAGTGAAAATGTAGCGTCGGTGTCGCGGAATCCACCCGACGGTAAGGCCGAGTCGAAAGCTCGTTCTACTCCACCGTCGGCACCGGAACGTTGTCCAGCACCCGGTCGACGATAGAGGACTTCGCCACGTTGTTGACCTGCGCGTCGGGCGTGAGGACGACGCGGTGGGCGAGGACGGGCTGGGCCACGCGCTTCACGTCGTCGGGGGTGACGAACTCCCGGCCCTGCATGGCGGCGTAGGCCCGGGAGGCCTCGAAGAGACGCTGGGTCCCGCGCGGGGAGACTCCGACCTCGACGCGGCGGTCCTCGCGGGTCTCGCGGGCCACGTTCGCCATGTACTCCAGCAGGTCGTCGTCCACCCGGACCGTCTCGGGTACCTCGCGGAGTTCGGTCACGAGTTGTTCGTCCAGCACGGTGTCGACCGATGGACTCTGGGTCGAGCGACCCGCGCGGCGGCGGAGCAGTTCGTACTCCCCTTCGAGTTCGGGGTAGCCGATGGAGGACTTGACCGCGAAGCGGTCCACCTGCGCCTCGGGAAGGGGGAAGGTTCCCTCCTGCTCGACGGGGTTCTGCGTGGCGATGACGAAGAACGGCTTGGGAAGGTGGTGGGTGTCACCGTCCACCGTGACCTGCCCTTCCTCCATGGCTTCGAGCAGGGCGGCCTGGGTCTTGGGCGGCGCGCGGTTGATCTCGTCGGCCAGCACCACGTTGGCGAAGATGGGACCCTCGTTGAAGTCGAACTCGCGGCTCTGCTCGTTGAACACGTGGGTTCCGGTCACGTCCGCGGGGAGCAGGTCGGGGGTGAACTGGACGCGGGAGAACGACAGACCGAGCGCCGACGCGAAACTCCGCGCGGTCAGGGTCTTGCCCGTTCCGGGAACGTCTTCGAGGAGGGCGTGTCCGCTCGCCATCACCCCCAAGAGTACGGTTTCGAGGAACTCCCGGTCGGCGATGACCGAGTTTCCGATGGCATCGAGGACGGCGTTGCTCTGCTCGTTCGCCTCGGTTACGTCCATACCCTACTCGGTGGCGGGGCACTCGCTTCAAGGTGACGGTCCACTGAACTGTGCGCCGGGAATCGAAATCCCTAAGACGGAGAGGGGAGAAGGTTGGAGTGAGCCGAGGTAGCCTAGCCTGGCCAAGGCGGTTGCTTCGAGAGCAACTGTCCTCTACGGACACAGGAGTTCAAATCTCCTCCTCGGCGCTCCAAAAATTCTTCAGTTTTACGACGAAAGAGTCGTTTCTATTCAGACCAACGCGTTTACCCGAGTACTCCGACGTTCCCGAACCGCAGTACCGGCTCAGAACAGGAACATGAAGTTGTGGACGCCCAGAAAGCCGTACCAGAGGCCCGCCGAGCAGTAGGTGACGACCCGGAACGCGGCGGGATAGTCGTCGGGAGCCCATCCGTCGGGTGCGAGCCGG
The DNA here is from genome assembly GCA_005239435.1 of Halorussus salinisoli. Lineage (GTDB taxonomy): Archaea > Halobacteriota > Halobacteria > Halobacteriales > Haladaptataceae > Halorussus > Halorussus salinisoli. Next base: position 576,730 of record ML241305.1, read on the forward strand.
GCGACGACTTCGCCGCTCTCGGCCAGTAGGACCACGCCCGCGACGGCGAGGACGACCGTGATGAGGACGCCCGTGACCATCCCGAACTCCCGCATCAGCGTGCGAGTCAGCCACATCGACTCGTAGACGTTCTCGCGGAGCGAGAGGACGGTCACGGTGCTTATGGCGTCGAGGGCTTTGCCGACGAACAACACTACGAACAGCGTGTAGCGGTTCGCCCCGACCCCGAATCGACCGCCGTCGATGGCGTAGGAACTGGGAACCGAACTGTTCGACACGTTCCGTTCGACGCTACTGCCGCCCTTTGTTATAGAGTCCACAAGCGCGGGGTAACCGTCGGCCAACCCACCGTCAGGCGCTCGTTGTCCGTGGCACTCGCCCAGTAACGACGGAATACTTTCCCGCGTGCGGCCGCCCGTCGAGTTCTCTCCGCCCACCGGTTTCTCCTCGACCTCCCGTCGGTTCCTCGGCTGCCGCCACTCAGTTGAGTCGCCAGATCTCGAAGTTCAGCGCGGTGGCGAACCCGACCCAGAGCAAGTAGGGCACGAGCAGGACGGCCGCCCGCCGGTCGACGCGAGCGAACGCCGCGATAGTTGCGAGGATGACCGCCAGCAGGGCGAGGATGACGGCGAGGCCGCCGAGGACGGCCTGCGACCCGAAGAAGACCAGCGACCACGCGGCGTTCAGGACCAGTTGGACGCCGAAGACGGCGAGCGCGACCTGCCGGAGTCGGCCGCGGTCGCTCCGCCAGACGAGGTACAGCGCCACGCCCATCAGGAGGTAGAGGGTGGTCCAGACCGGGCCGAACACCCAACTCGGCGGGGTGAACGCCGGTTTGGCCAGCGTCGGGTACCACGTCGCCACGTCCTCGGCGGTCAGAATCGACGGGACGATTCCCGCGAGTTCGCAGACCGCGATGCTCCCGAACAGGACGACCCAGTCGATGCCCGTTTCGCCGCGAGAGCCACGGATGTTGTCGAGGACGCTCATGCAAGTCCGTAGGTCGCCGACGCGGAAAGAGGTGGAGGTCCGGGCGTGAGTTTCGACGCTCGACCGGAACGTACAGAACGAATCCCTTCGTCCTCGCACGTATGACACGGACCGTCGACGAACTCCGGAACGAAATCCGAAAGGCCGTGGGCAGATACGAACGCGTCGAATCGACCGCGTTCACCAAAGAGGCCCTCGCGGCAATCTGTACCGCCGTCAACTACGACGTCGATACGAACCGTCTTCCCTCCAAACCGCAGATGCGGGCGGGTATTCTGTGGAAGATCGGCGTCGCGGACGACGACGACCCGGAGAGTGCCCAGCGTCCCTTCCGGAAGGCGGAACTCGAATCTATCGCGGCCGCGCTTCGAGACGAGGAGTAACTTCGAATTGCCGTGAGAACCGCCGCCGAGACGACGAGGCTCTCGAAAGCCCCGCCCGCGGTTGCACCGCTCGCATCGCGGCGCGATGCGTCGCGCACTGCTCGCGTGACCGGCCCTTTCGGTCCCCCTGGAGGTCCGTCCAGTCGAGCGTTTGCTGGAAGTCTGTTGGACCGGGCACTACCCCGAACCCGGAGAGCAATATACAGAACCCTCTAAGAACCCTATACATTTTTTAAAGAAATAGAAACATTTCTTATCGCGACCTCTCGTAGCCTCCGGCGTCAGTCGTCGGCGACAGCGGTCTCGGCCTCCTCGTCCACGACGAGGAGGCGGTCGAGCGCGTCCACCATCGCGGTGACGCTCGCGCGGGTGATGTCGCCGTCGCTGGACGCGACCGTGACCGACCGGTCGCCGCGGCGCATCTCGACTTCGACCGTGACCACCGCGTCGGTGCCGCCGGTGATGGCGTCCACGTGGTAGGATTCGAGTTGGGCGTCGGCGGCCGACCCGACGGCCTCTCTCACGGCGGTAACGGCGGCGTCCACCGGCCCGTCGCCGGTGCCGCTGGCGACGCGTTCGTCGCCGTCCACGTCGAGTTCGACGCTCGCGGTCGGAATGCCGCCGCCGCTGGTCGCGGTGAGTTCCCGGAGTTCGATGCGCCGGTCGCGCTCGCGGCCCTGCACGTCCTCGGCGATGGCGAGCAGGTCGGCGTCGGTCACGCGCTTGTTCCGCTCGGCGAGGTCCTGCACGCGGGCGACCACCTCGCGGAGTTCGTCGTCGGTGACTTCGACGCCGTGTTCGGCGAGTGCGGCCTTCGCACCCGCCCGGCCGGTGTGCTTGCCGAGGACGAGGCGACGCTCCCGACCCACTTTCTCGGGCGGGTAGGGTTCGTACATCTGCTCGTCCTTGAGCGTGCCGTCGGTGTGGATGCCCGACTCGTGAGCGAAGGCGTTCTCGCCGACGACCGCCTTGTTCGGCGCGAGCGCAACGTCGGTCGCGTCGGCGACCGTTCGGGCGAGGTCGTAGAGTCGAGTCGTCTCGGCCGTCTCGACCCCGTAGCAGTGGTCGAGCGCGATGGCGACCTCTTCGAGGGCGACGTTGCCCGCGCGCTCGCCGACGCCGTTGACCGTGGCGTGGACGAGGTCCGCGCCCGCCGCGACGCTGGCGAGGGCGTTGGTCACGGCGAGTCCGAGGTCGTCGTGGGTGTGGGTGCTGGTCGGCCCGAGGTCGGCGAGTCGGGAGACCGCCTCGGAGACGTGCCCGGGGCCCGCGTGACCCACGGTGTCGGCGAAGCAGAAGCGGTCCGCGCCCGCGTCGTGGGCGGCGCGCGCGAGGCGTTCGAGGAAGTCGAGGTCGGCCCGAGAGCCGTCCTCGCCGATGACCTCGACCCAGAGGCCGTGGTCGCGGGCGTAGGCCACGAGGTCGGCGGTCGTCTCGACCACCTCGTCGTGGGTCGTCCCGACCTTCCCCTCGACGTGGCGGTCGCTGGCGGGGACGACGAGGTTCACGCCGTCCACGCCGCAGTCGAGCGCGAGGTCCACGTCGGCCCGGACGCCGCGGGCGAAACTGGTGACGCGGGCGTCCAACCCGAGGTCGGCCACGCGCTCGATGGTCTCGCGCTCGCCGTCGCCGGTGCAGGCGCTTCCGGCCTCGACGACCGAGACGCCCGCCCGGTCGAGCGCGGTCGCTATCTCGGCTTTCTCGTCGGGAGTGAGCGAGACGCCGGGTGCCTGCTCGCCGTCGCGGAGCGTGGTGTCGAGAAGTCGCACGTCGCGTTCTGAGTGCTGTACGTCGCGGTTCGAGGGAGATGTGTTATCGGGGAAGCCCCCGAATAAATCGTTCACTGGCCATGCTTGACCACGCCTCTCGTTTTTCCCGGGTGTAGTTAAGGGGGCCTTTGTGACAGGCCGGTCTGTCGGACCGACTCACTCGCCCAGCTCGGTGGACGGCCGCTCGGCGGCCACCGGGACTTCCCATACGAGAACGGCCAGCGAGCCAGCTATCAGGACCAGCCCCGCTATCGCCAGTGCCAGTAGTGGCGACGAGAAGTCCGAGACCGCGCCGCTCGCTAACTGGAATGGAATCACAGTCAGACCGCTGACCATCGCCATCGCGCTCAGGACCGTCGCCCGGCCGAGCGACTCGGTGCGGTCGTTGACGTACTGGCTGGCGAGCGCGCGGGTCGTGTCCGCGACTCCTCGGGCGAGGAGAAGGACGGGGAGCGCCAGCAGGGGAACGACGTACATCCCGACCAGCGCCGCGCCGACGGCGAACGGCAGAACGAAAAACCACGTCCGAAGCCCAACCCGCTCCTTGATGGTGCCAGCGTAGTAGCTGACGCCCGCGCCGACCAGGCTTATCGCCGCGTAGTACCACCCCAACAGCGATTCGACGCGACTCGGCGCGACCCCGGTGTCCACGACGACCGACTCGAAGATGGGCTGGACGAACATGAACACCAGGTAGAGGACCGCGGCGAACAAGACGTAGTAGTAGACCACGAATGCCCGGATCCGACGATTCGTCACTGTCTCATGTACGATGCCGAGACTCCGCCGGAGCGAGAGGTCGTCCCGGACGGTCTGCTCGTAGGTGTCGGACTCCGAGAGCGACAGTAAGACCGGGAACCCAAGCGCGGTGACTCCGGCAGCGACGAAGAAGGGGTACGCGAGGTCCACGCTTCCGAGGTACCCCCCGATGACGGCCGCGACGACTCCAGTCAGGAGCGAGACCGATTCGCCGCGCCCGCGGACACGCGAGAACTGGTCCGCCGAGAGGTCGTCGGTCAGGGTGTCGTAGAGCCACGCGTCCTCGCTCCCCGACCGGAAGTTGTAGCCCATCGACCAGCAGACGTAGAGACCGACGAGCGCGAGAAACGACCCCGAGAAGCCGATTCCGACGAGCGTTACCGCGATGAGTCCGGTCCCGACCAGCAGACTGTTGCGGCGACCGATACGGTCACCGACGTAGCCGGTCGGCACTTCACCCAGGACCGTCGTGACGTTGTAAGCCGCTTCGAGGAGTGCGATTTGGGTGAACGATAACCCTTGCGCGAGGAAGAAGAGATACATCACGGGTCGGTAGAACTCGACCGCCTTCGTCGCCTTGTAGAGGTAGTACTTGAGTACGGTCGAACCGGGGAGACGACCGGGCGGTTCGTGGCCTGCCATTTGGTGGGACGACCGCGGGACCGCTAAAACGTCTTGTTATGACCGAATCGGCAGAATCGTAATAAAAGGGTCGTCCCGTACAGCGCGGGCAGTAGTCGTCCCGCCCCCGGCGGTGCGGACGCAGTCGCCGTGGCGGTTGGCTACTCCAGTAGCCGTACCTCGTCGCCGACCGACACCTCGTCCGCGCTTCCCGCCGGGAGTTCGACGAGCTCGTCGGCCTCGGCCTTCGCCAGTCCCGTCCACGGCGAGAGGCGTTCTTTCCGGGCGACTTCGCCGTCCCGAAGCCACAATACGTCCAGCGGGAAGGGGACGAACACCATGTGCACGTCCCGGGTCGCCACGCCGTCGAAGCGAAACACGAGGGCGAAGTCGTCGGGAATCGACCGCCGGAACATCAGGCCGCGGGCCTTCGAGAGGAACGAGTCGGCGGTCTCGACCTCGGTGGCGAGGGTCTCTCGCTCGCCGTCTGACTCTCGTATCAGTCGCACGACGGGAGGTGTTCGCGGCGGCACGAAAAGCGTTTCCGTCCGTGCAAGGGGTAACTCGGTCGTTTCCTCACCATCGTTCCGACGAACTCCATCGCCGTACCCTTTTAACCGAAGACGAACAACGGTCGTGCGATGAAGGAGACGCCCTCCGGAACCCCGGTCGGCGTGGACGACCCCTACGACCACGCGGGGGTCTGCGACCACCTCACCGACGAGGGCAAGTGCCGATACGCCTTCGAGCATCCCGAGCAGGACCCCGAGTTCGCCCGCGAGCGCAGGCGCGACGACCTGCGGTGCCCTGCCGCGGACCCCGATGGCGACTGGGACTGGGAGTCCTGCCCCCACTACCGATGTCGAAAGAGAGACCGCGAGTGCATCCGGTGTGGCCTCGAAGAGCGCCGGATGGCCCACTCAGACGAGCGACCGCTCCTCGAAGAGCATCACCTCTCGTACGCTGGCGGCGGCGAGACTCTGAGCCACGAAATCACGGTCTACCTCTGTCGGTGGTGCCACGCCAAGGTCCACAAGTCGTGGGCGCGCATCGACGACGACGTGAACCCCGACCCCGAGGCCATCGCCGAGAAAGAGGGCAGACGGTCGCGCGAGCAGTCCGAGGCCAGTTTCGAGTCGGCCGCCGAGCGATTCGACCTGGAGGACGAGAGAACTGACGAATCGGAGTACTAACGAGAACGAACACCGGAGTCGGGGGAACTTCGTTTTGGAAAGCCCCGCCCGGTCGCGTTCAGTCCACCCAGACGCGGAAACGTATCACCGAGCGCGTCCACGACCCCGACCGACGAACGACTCCCTCGGGTATTTCGTCCTCGCGCCCCAATCACACTGACATGGACCAAGCGACCGAACTCGGCCACGTCCACCTCAAGGTCCGGGACGTGGACCGAGCAGTGGCGTTCTACCGCGACGTGCTGGGACTCGACGTGACCGAACGGGCCGGTGATTACGCTTTCCTCTCGTGGGGCGACAAGCACCACGACGTCGCCTTACAGGGCGTCGGCCCCGACGCGCCCGGTCCCGGCCCCGGCGTCGGTATGTACCACGCCGCCTTCGAAGTCGAGGACGCTGACGCCCTCCGCGAGACGCACCTGCGACTCCGCGAGCGCGGGGTCGAGGTCGCACCCGTGGACCACGCCATTAGCAAAGCGCTGTACTTCGACGACCCCGACGGGAACGGACTGGAGGTGTATCTCGACACGCGCGCCGAGAACGACCGCGAGGAGTGGGGAGGTCGGAACGACCGGTTCGACCCCGAATCGCTCGGGGAGTGATTTCGGTCCGAATCGAACTCGCCAACGCGACGAGGTTCGGTTGTCGGCCGGGCTACCTCTCGTCTTCGAACTCCTTTAGTAGGCCAACTGACTACGATTCGCCAATGACTCGTATCGTCGTGGTTGACAACCACGGGCAGTTCACGCACCTCGAACATCGGGCGCTCCGCGACATGGGCGTCGACACAGAAATCGTCGACAACGCGACGCCACCGGAAGATATCGACGCCGACGGACTCGTCCTCTCGGGCGGTCCGAGCATGGACGACATCGGCAACTGCGCCGACTACCTCGAACTCGACGTGCCCGTGCTGGGCATCTGTCTCGGCATGCAGGCCATCGCTCACATCCTCGACGGCGAGGTCGGCGAGGGCGAGTACGGCGGCTACGCCGACGTCACCGTCGACATTCTCGACGCCGACGACCCACTCGTCGGGTCGCTCGCACCCGAGACCCGCGTCTGGGCCAGCCACGCCGACGAGGTGAAGGCGGTCCCCGAGGGGTTCGAGCGCACCGCGACCAGCGACGTGTGCGGCGTCGAGGCGATGGCCGACCCCGAGCGCGACCTCTACGGCGTCCAGTGGCACCCCGAGGTGGCCCACACCGAGGAGGGCGAGGAAGTGTTCGAGAACTTCCGAGCCGTCTGCGAACAGGCGTGATAGTCGTTCACGCGAGCGTCCCCGTTCGACCGGAACGCCGCGAGGAGGCCCTCGAGCGCGTCGCAACGCTCGCCGACGAGACGCGAGCGGAGGACGGGGTACTCGACTACGCGGCCACGACCGACGTACAGGAACCGAACGTGGTCCGGTTCTTCGAGCAGTACGAGGACGAAGCGGCGCTCGAAGCCCACCAGCGGACCGACCACTACCGAACGTGGACGGACGCCCTCCCGGACGTCCTCGACGGCGGCGTCGAAGACGTCGAGGTCACGCAGTTCGTCGTCGAGGAGGCCTTCGACCCGAACGCCGACGCGAACCCCGAGTAGTCTTCTGTCAGAATTTTCGTGCAGTAAGTGAGGAGTAGTACCTTTTATCCTTCGGCGACGAAACTCCCGAGTATGACAGCGACGCAGGGCGACCTCGCCAGTCTGTCGCGCTACATCTTTCGCGCGCCGCGATGGTACGCCAGCGTGACGTTCGCGCTCCTCATCGCCGCCATCGCCGGCGTCGGCGCGTTCGACTCACAGTTCGTGCTAGAGGACGCGTGGCAGGGGGTGTTCTTCATCGGCGTCCCGACTGTCGCGGCCAGTCTCCTGACGACGCCGGTCGACAGACGACTCGGCGGTCAGTTGACCTACAACCGGTCGTCGTTGCTGGCGCTGACCTGCGAGGCGATTATCGTCGTCATCATGGCGGCCGCAGGGGCGATCGCGACCCTCACTCGACACCTCGGCCAGCAGTTCGTCTTCGACTCGCTCATCGTCGGCCTCGCGTCTGTGTTCGCGCTCCGCCTGCTGGTCGTGATGGCGGTTTCGGGCAAGTCGGTGCTGGTCGCGGCCATCCCCGCCAGCCTCCAGACCGGCACGGCCGCCCTGCTCTTTTTCATCTACAGCGGGACGATGAAGTATCTCTACGTCGGCGGTGGCCCGCTCGTCGACGTCGTGTTCATGCGGGCCGACGAGGCACCGCCCGAACTCGGCGTCATCGTCCCCGTGGACTTCGCCCTGCTCGGAGTGATATGTCTCGTCTACGGCTTCGCGGTCTGGGCGTTCGTCCAGTTCATCGACCGGCCGTGGAAGCGAAGTCTCGGCGTGAGCGTCCTCGACTTCATCCGGGGATTCATCGGCCACATCGCCGAGGGGACGAACGAACTCGAGAGTTTCTTCGAGGACATCGGCGAGCAGGCCGTCGTGCCCGTGACGGTCCTCGCGTTCCGCCGCCCGGACGACGGCAGCGAGAAAGCCCGGTTCGTCCTGCCGATGATTCATCCCGGACCGATGGGCGAAATCGGCGGCGGAAACCTCCCCAAGCGCGTGGCCCAGTCGGCCGAGGGCGTCGCCTTCCCGCCGCACGCCACCGCGGGCCACGACTTCAACCTCGTCACCGAGCGCGAGGTCGATACGCTGATCGAGACCGCCGACGAAGCCTTCGAGGAGATCGAGTATCACGACACCGCAACCCGTGCCGTCCGGGTCCGAGAGGGCGAGGCCAAGGTGGTCGGGCAGGCGTTCGGCGACGACGCCCTGCTGGTGGCCACCTACTCACCGAACTTCGCCGACGACGTGGAGTACGCGGTCGGTCTCTCGGCCGCCGCTGAGGCCCGGTCGGCGGGCGTCGAGGACGTGATGCTCGTGGACGCCCACAACTGCAACAACGGACTCGAAGGCCCGGACCTCGGCCACGTCTACCCCGGGAGCGAGCGCTCGTTCGAGATGATGCAGGCCGCGGGCGAGGCGGGCGACCGCCTCGCCACGGCCGAGCAGGCCCCGGTCAGGATGGGCGTCGCGTGGGACGAGACAGAGTGGGAACCCCTCGACGGAATCGGCCCGCTCGGAGTCCGGGTGTCGGTCCTGGAAGTCGGTGACCACCGCACGGTCTACGTCCTCGTGGACGGCAACAACATGGAACCCGGCCTGCGGGACCGCCTCGTGAGACGACTCACGGGCGAGGAGTCGGGCGGCGCAACTGGCTCCGGAAATTCGACCGCAGACGCCGGGGTTCCGGCCGCCGACGAGGCCGAGGTGATGACCACCGACACCCACGTCGTCAATCAGGTCGAAGCCTCGAATCAGGTCGGCGAAGCTATCGACGGCGACGAACTCGTCGCGGTCGTGGAACGTCTCGTCGGCGAGGCGACCGCCGACCTCGAACCGGTCGAGGCGGGCATGGCCACCGAGCGCGCCGAGGTGACGGTGTTCGGCAACGACCGGACCGAGACGCTGGCGAGTCACGCCAACGCGGTCATCTCGATGGGCGCGGCGCTGGCCGCGACCGTTGTCATGGCCGCGATGGCGGTCAGCATGCTCATCTTCTTCCTCGCGTCGTCGTAACATCGAACGCTTCCGAACTGTCGTTTTTTAGGTCCGTACGACGAACGGAGGGTGATTTCGGGGTAGCTAGCTACTCCTCGAGCCACGGAGTCTACCGCGACCGCACGGCACCGCACCGCGACGGCCTCACGCCTCCCCAGCCGCCTGCGCTTCTCGGCCACGGGCCTGCGATGCTCGTCCCTCGCGCGGTTGACGCGGCGCGCGCAGTTCTGCGCGCGCCGCGTCAGCACGCGCCAAGTGGGTGGAGGTCGCCAGCGCGCGCCGGGTTGGAATTTTCACCGAGCGCGACCGGTCGGCGAATCAGCACCGAACGAGAGAAGCCGAGGTCAGTTCCGGAGCGCCGACGTGAGGACGACCGCGGCAAGCAGGAGGAACACCAGCGCGGTCACTGGCTGGCCGCCCGACGACGCCAGAAAGATGCCGTAGCCGAGACCGCCAGCGCCCACCGCGACCACCGTACTCCCGGCGGCGTGGGTCGCCTCCAGTTGGGTCGTGTCGGCCCCGCGGCCCAACTGCTCGCCGACGTTGATGGCCTGCTCGCCGAAGTCCCACGCCAGCACCGTGGCGATGACGCCCGGCAGGAGCAGGTACGGGGCACCCGAGAGCAGACCACCGACCAGCGCGCCGACCAGCAGGGCCACTGCGCCGAGCGTGACCGCGCGCCGAGAGCCACGGACGACCCCGAACGTGACCACGAGGAAACCCGCCGCACCGACCGTGAGGGTGAGGGTCGCCGTGAGCGCGCTCGTTCCCGCCGCGAGTGCGGCCGCAGTCACCGCGAGCGCCGACGACAGGCGGGCGGGCGACCGGTCGATTTCGCGGGTCACGCGAACCCACCTCCGACGCGGGCCATCCGAGCGAGCGCGACCCCGAGCGTCTGGTCGGTGTCCCAGTCCACGACGTGGATCCCGCTCTGACGGAGTTCCGAGATGCGGTGCTTGCGCTGGGTCCGAGCGAACCGCTGGCCCGCGGTGTCGGTCGCCGTGGGGTCGGGGCTGACGACGGTCACGAGGTGGTCCTCGGCGTCCAACCGGCGGGCGACTTCCGGGCCGAAGTCGTCGCAGACCGGCGTGACGAACACGACCTGCGAGGAGGCCGGGAGTCGCTTGCGAAGCTGTTTCAGCCGGGTCGTCGGGTAGAACATGCCTCCGGACGGGACCGGCGCGAACGCGGGATGGGTCGCCAGCAGGTCCCGTGCCCGCGCCTGGTGGTCGTGGCCCGCACCCGGCGCGAGCCAGCAGGTCTCGGGACCGAGCGAGGCCAGTCCAACGCGGTCGCCGCTGTCGAGGAGTTTCGTGAGTATCTTGCCCGCGGCGTCCACGCCGTACTGGACCGCGTTGCGCTCCTCGTCGCCGCGTGACAGGTACGCCTTCTCGCGGGTGTCCACGAGGACGACCACGCTCGCGGCCCGTTCCTCGCGGAACTCGACGGTAGTGAGTTCCCCCGTGCGCGCGAGGCGGTTCCAGTCCACCCGCGAGAGCGGGTCGCCCGGTCGATACTCCCGGGTCGCGTGGAACTCGACGCCCGACCCGCCCACGTCGGTCGTGACCCGGCCGGTGTACTGGGTGGTCTGGGCGCGGAGGGGCACGTCCACGGTCGTTCCGAGTTTCGGCACGCACTGGAGGGTCGTCTCGCACTCGACCTCCGTCTCGACCTCGATCGCGCCGCTGAAGTCCCGGACGATGGCGATTACGGGGTCGAACTCGTGGTCGCCGCGCTCGGCCTCGACGGTGTACGAGAGGTGGGCCGTCTTGCCCGGTCGGAGCGCGGTCCCGAGGCGTGCCGACCCGTCGGTCACGGGGAGGGCGTCGGGCACGCCGTCCACGAGTCGGACGTCGGCCAGCGTCGAGTCGCCGACGTTCTCGACGGTGAGTCGCACCTGCACCTCGTCGCCGGGCAGGGGTTCGTCGTCGCTGACGGTCCGGGACACGACGAGGTCGGGGTCGGGGGTGCCCGCAGTCCGGGCGTAGGCCGCGAACGCGACTCCGACGACGCCCGACAGCAGGACCAGCGGCCGACTGAACAGGACGCCGAGCGACCCCGCCAGCAGGGCGACCGCGCTGACGCCGCGCCATCGGTTGGTCTGGCGAATCGACTTCACGCTTCGGCCTCCTTGCGGGTATCGCCGGGGGTTCCGGCGTCGTCAGGATTTCCGGCGGTCTCGCCGTCGAAACTTCCGGCGGTCTCGTCGTCGGCGGTTCCGGCGGTCGTATCCACGTTGGATTTCTCGGCGTCGTCCGGTTCGACTCCCGCCGTCCGAGCGACGGCGTCGGCGGCCCGGCGAATCCGGTACTGGTAGGGCGACTCGCTGCTGGCCGCGAGTTTCAACCGGTCGAAGATGGGCGGCGTCGGCGCGTCGGGACCGCCGAGGAACGACGCCGCGTGAGCGTCGTCGGTCCACGTTCCGGCCGCGACGAGTTCGCGGGCCTGCTCGCGCGAGCAGTTCTCCCGGTCGGCGACCGCGGTGAACGCCGCCTCTTCGAGCGTCTCCCGGAGGTCGGCCCGCTCGCGGACGAGGACCCGGCGCGGCCCCGACCGGAGTTCGGCGACGGTCCGGTCGAACGCCTCGCCGGGAGTCGGCACCGTCTCGACCGTCTCCACGTCGGGCGTCGTGGCGGCCCGCAACTCGGACGTCTGCCGCGAGCGGGCGACCCTGATTCCCTGCACCAGCGCGAGCAGGCCGACGACCGTCACCGCGGCGTAGCCGGTGCCGACTGCGGCCGCCAGGCCGGGTCGGAACGCCATCAGCAGGCCGAGCGCGACCGCGGCCAGACCGACGACGGTCAAAATTGGGTGGTCGTTGCCGTCGGTCATTCGGCGTCACCTCCGGCGTCGGCGTTCGGTCGCCGACCGGCGTACTCGCGCTCGATGCGCCGGAGGGCCTCGACGGCCCGCCGTTCGCGGTCTTCGGTCGGCGACTCGCCGCCGTATCGGACCTCCTCGAACAGCGAGGTGAGTTCGGCCACGTCGTCGCGGTCGATGCCCGCCTCGACTGCGGCCCCGGCGAACTCCGCGGGCGTGCTGGAGGCGGGGTTGGCGACGTCGAGGTGGTCGGTCATCTCGCGCCACGCACGGAACACCTCGTTGTCCACGTCGGTGGTGGTCTCGATGCGGTCGGCGGCCTCGCCCGCGGCCCGGCCGACCGCCCGCACGTCCTCGGTGCCGTCGGGTTCCGCGAACGACTCGGTTTCGTCGGGGTCGTCGCCGCTGGAGGAGACGAACAGGAGGGCGACCGCGGCCAGAAGCGCGACCGCGAGACCGGCCATCAGGAGGAACGAGGGGTCGGTGAAACTCGTCCCGGTGGCACCGCCGGGCGCGCCGCTCCCGCCCTCGGGCACGACCGAGATGTTGCCCGCCTCGAACAGCGAGGACTTGGCGTTCGGCATGGGTTGGCTACAGACCGTCAGGAGGGCGTGGGCGAACAGCAACGGGATTCCCACCGGGCCGACGTACGCGACGACGCCGAGACCGCCGAGGCGACGGTAGGCGAGGTAGCCGCCGAGCGAGAACGCGCCGAGGACGAGCGCGATAGCCCACCACTCGTCGAGGACGGGGTAGCACGGCAGGTTCACCGCACCGGAGACGGGGCCGGACGACTGGTTACCGAATCCGAAATCGGGCTGACTGCCGTTCTGTGCGCCCGCCTCCGAACTCGGCGGCCCGACGCCGAACCCGCCGGAGGACTCGGTCAGGACGGCCGAGTTCAGCGTCGCGGCGGCGAATCCGATGGCGACGACTGCCAACAGCGCGAGCGCGACGGGGCGTACGGTATCACGGTCCACGGAAGTAGGTAGCGGGATTGATAACTTAGAGGTTCTGCCTCGTCTGCGGGACGTGGCGTTTCTTTCCGTCGATTTGGAGCCGGAAAACGGTTCGGAGCTCCGGTCGCTCGCTTCGCATCGTCGGGAAAAAGCGGTGTCCATTTTGCACGGAAGCCAGCGATTCGGGTCGCTATCGCGGAACGCGGTCGGGGAAGAACCGGGAAGCTAGCGACTCCGTGAGCCAATCAGACCGCACCGCGACCGCGAACAGCAGGGAGTCCGGAGAGAAGCTATCAAATTCTTGAGTGAAGGAGTACCGTAACCGCAAAGCACGGCCCTGCACTGCACAGCACGGCCCCGCACTGCACAGCGACCGCGGGCCTCGTACCTCCCCAGCATCCTCCTTCGCTTCGCTCGGTCGTCCACCGGTAGAGCCACACGCTGACGAACCCTCAGTCACTCCGCTCCTGAAGACCTCGCACGCCTTGGCGCGGCGCTGGTGAGCGCCGCGCCAGCTCGCGCCGGACGTGGAAAATAAAAATAATTCTCTAACACTTCAATCCCTATACTTGATATCGATATTTCGATTTTTAGAGAATAAGTACCTTTGTCTCGGCTCACTCCTCGTCGGTCGTTTTCCCGTCCTTCAGGTCACGATCGCGGGCAGCGGCGTCCCGTTCGTGCGGGTCGCCGTGGCCGCCACCGCCGGGCGTCAGCACCGTCACGGTCGTTCCGGCCGGAACCTCCACGGTGGTCTTCGCGCCGACGCGCTCGCCGTCGATGCGGTTCTCGCCGAGCGCGCCCGATCGCCCGCCGTCGAGACCTTTCGGCGCGTGGCGTCGGCGCTCGGTGAGCAGCGAGACCGTCGCGTCGGCCTCGACCGTGACCGTGCGCTCCAGTCCGAGACCGCCGCGGTGGCGGCCTTCGCCGCCGCTGTTCGGTCGGAGCGCGTAGCGTTCGACCCGGAGCGGATACTCGGCTTCGAGGGCTTCGACCGGCGTGTTCAGCGTGTTGGTCATCCCGACCTGCACGCCGTCCATGCCGTCCCTGGTCGGCCGCGCGCCGGACCCGCCGCCGATGGTCTCGTAGTACGTGAACTCGCCCGAGCGACTGCCGATGATGAGGTTGTTCATGGTACCCTGTCCCTCCGCAGGCACGCGGTCGGGCACCGCCTCGGCCAGCGCCCGGAACACCACGTCGGTCACGCGCTGGCTAGTCTCGACGTTGCCACCGACGACCGCGGCGGGCGGCGTCGGATTCAGCAGACTCCCCTCGGGCGCGCGGACCGACACCGGCGCGTAGCACCCGTGGTTCGGGGGGATTTCGGGGTCGGTCACGCACCGGACCACGAAGTAGACCGCGCTCTTGGCGACCGCGAGAGGCGCGTTGAGGTTGCCCGGTACCTGCTCGGCCGTGCCCGCGAAATCGACCGCGAGCGACGAACCGTCGATTTCGACCGTTGCCTCGATTGGTACGTCGTCGTCCTCTACCCCGTCGCCTTCGACGAAGTCGGTCGCCGAGTACCGACCGTCCGGCAGGTCGGCGAGTTCGGTCTCGACTCGTTCGCGCGAGTAGTCGATGACGGCGTCGAACGCCGCCAGCAGTCGGTCGCCGTGGTCGGCCAGCAGTTCGCCGAGTCGCTCCTCCGCCCGGTCGTTGGCCGCCAGTTGGGCACGGAGGTCGGCGCGGCGCTCGTCGGGCGTCCGGACGTTCGCCAACAGGAGGTCGCGCACGTCCTCGACGACCTCGCCGCCCGAGACGAGGCGAACCGGCGGGAGGCGCAAGCCCTCCTGGTAAATCTCTCGCGCACCCGCGGGCATGCTCCCCGGCGTCATTCCGCCCACGTCGGCGTGGTGGGCGCGCGAGACGGCGTAGCCGACGATTTTTCCCTCACTCTCCTCCGGCGCGAGTGCCGACACGAGCGTCACGTCCGGCAGGTGAGTGCCGCCCGCGAAGGGGTCGTTGACGACGAAGGTGTCGCCCGGCCGCGGGTCCGAATCCAGCACGGCCGCCACCGCCTCCGGCATCGCACCGAGGTGGACCGGGATGTGTTCGGCCTGCGCGACCATCCGACCCGACGAATCGAACAGCGCGGTCGAGCAGTCCTGACGTTCCTTGATGTTGGGCGAGTACGCGCCGCGAATCAGGACCTGACCCATCTCCTCGGCCACGCTCTCCAGTTGGTTCCGGAGGATTTCGAGTTCCACGGGGTCCAGCGCCGTCACGAGTCTCCCTCCCGTTCCAGCACCAGCGTCCCGTCCTCGCGCACCCCCGCCCGCCACTCCGGCGGGACGACCACGGTGCTGTCGGCCTGCTCGCAGATGGCCGGGCCGGAAACCTCCCGGCCTGCGGCGAGCGCCTCCCGGCGGTTGACCGCGACTTCGCGGAACTCCCCGCCGAAGTTGGCCTCGCGTTCGCCGACCCGGGCCTCGCCCGCGCTCTCGTACGCGACTGCGGGCGTCTCGCGCGCCACGGTCGCACGCGCTCGGAGGCCGACGAGTTCGACCGCCTCGTCCATCCGATAGCCGGAGGCGGTCTCGTGGGCGTCGTGGAACCGTTCGGCGACCGTCTCGGGGTCGAACGACTCGCCCACCTCGACGGGCAACTCGAAGCTCTGTCCCGAGTACCGGAGGTCGGCCTGCCGCGCGATTGCGGCGGCCTCGGGGTCGCGCAGGTCGGCCCGCACCTCGTCGGCCAACTCCGCGAGGACACCCTCGATTTCCGCCGAATCGGCCGCGTCGAGCGACGTGCGGTAGGTCCGAACCGCGTCCCGACTCTCGTCGGCCGCGAGCAGGCCGAACGCCGAGAGGACCCCGCAGGCCCGCGGGACGACGACCCGACCCACGTCGAGGCGCTCGGCCAGCGCGGCGGCGTGCATCGGTCCCGCGCCGCCGAACGCTGCCAACGCGAAGTTGCGAGGGTCGTGACCGCGCTCGACCGTGACCGCTCGGACAGCCCGCGTCGTGTTGGCGTTCGCCACCCGGTAGACCCCGCGGGCGGCCTCGACGGGACCCGCCAAGTCCGCCTCGTCGGCGAGGTCGGCGAGCGCGTCGTGCGCGGCGTCAGTGTCCAGCGAGAGTTCACCGCCGAGGGCGGTGTCGCCGTCAAGATAGCCGAGAGCGAGAGTGGCGTCGGTGACGGTCGGTCGCTCCCCGCCGCGGCCGTAGCACGCCGGGCCGGGGTTCGCGCCCGCCGACTCCGGCCCCACGCGAAGCGCGCCGCCCGAGTCCACCCACGCGATGCTTCCGCCGCCAGCGCCGACGGTCGTCACGTCCACCATCGGGACGCCCACGGGCCGCCCACCGATTTCGGCCTCGGTCGTGCGCTCGACGTCGCCCTCCCTGACGAGACTCACGTCGCTGGAGGTTCCGCCCATGTCGAAGGTGACGACTCCCGCGGTATCGGTAGCCCCCTCCGCCGTAGCGTGTGCCCCGACGACCCCCGCAGCTGGACCGGAGAGACAGGTCGTGACGGCGTGGTCCCGGACCGTCTCGGCGTCGGCGATGCCCCCGTTCGACTGCATGACCAGCGGAGGTGGAATTTCGGCCTCTACGGCGCGTTCGACCAGTCGACCGAGGTAGGCGTCTATCTTCGGCGTCACGTAGGCGTCCACGACGGTCGTTGCGGTTCGCTCGTACTCCCGGAAGGCGGCGAGAACCTCGTGGGACGCCGAGACCGACGCGTCGAGTTCCTCGCGGAGGATTTCGGCGACCGCCTGCTCGTTGGCGGGGTCGGCGTACGCGTGGAGCAGGGCAATCGCGACGCTCTCGGTGTCGGTTTCGCGGATTTCGTCCGCGAGGTCACGGACCGCCGCCTCGTCGGGGGCGCGCTCGACGCCCTCGGGCGTGGCGCGCTCCGCGACCTCGAATCGCCGCCTGCGGGGGACGAGGGGGTCGGGCTTCTCGGCGTTCAGGTCGTAGAGCGCGGGCCTGTCCTGTCGGCCGATCTCCAGCACGTCGCGGAACCCCTCGGTCGTGACGAGCGCAGTTCTGGCCCCCGACTCTTCGAGGAGGGCGTTCGTCGTAACCGTCATCGCGTGCGAGAAGGCGTCGACGTCGCGGGGTCGGAGGTCGGCCTTCTCGCAGGCCTTCCGGACGCCTTCGAGGACGGCCTCGCTCTGGTCGTCGGTGGTCGGGACCTTCGCGGTGACGAGTTCGTCCTCCTCGGTCAGGAGTACGACGTCGGTGAAGGTGCCGCCCACGTCCGCGCCGACTCGGATTTCGTCGGTCACGGCCGAGTGCCTCCTTCGTGGTGGTCCGTGTGACGGTGGTTCATGGGTATGGGATTTCGCTACAGGGCGTAATAGTTGGTGCTTGCGGAAGGACGCGGCGCTCGGGGAGGAACCGCGAGAGGCAGAGAGACTCAGGTGATGTCGGCCCGCCGGAACCACCAGTATCCGAGCGCCACCGGCACGGCTAGCCAAATCGCCAGAATCACGAGTCCGAACCAGTTCTGGACGTAGAACGGGACCGACGACCCGGCCAGCGCCTCGGCCGAGACTATGGGACCGGCCCCGGAGAACGCGATGTCCGAGGCCTGCGTGTAGGCGTTCTTCGGGTTGAGAACCTGTAGGAAGTAGTACCACGCCGGAAGTCGGGTCGTCGGATTGGGAAGCGCGCCCTCCACGAGGTAGTAGACACCGAGGGGAACGAAGTCCCAGAGGACCTGAAAGAGGAAGAACGTGCCGATGGCCAGCGCCATCGCCCGCGAGCGCGTGGCCGCCAGCGACGACGCTCCGATAGCGATACCGACGAACGTGAGACCGAAGAGGACGGTTATCAGCGTCAGGACGAGGAAGTCCGCGACCGCGAGTTCGCCGAACAGCACGAGCAGGGTCACTGCCGCGCCCGCGAACGCGACGAGGATGCCCGCCGTCACGACCGCGGTTCGGCCGACCAACTTGCCGAACACCACGTCGCCGCGGGTGTGGGGCAGGCCGAGCAGAATCTTGATGCTGCCGGACTCGCGTTCGCCCGCGATGGCGAGGTAGGCCACGACGAGCGCGGTCAGGGGGATGATGAGACCCGACGGGGCCGTCAGGAACTGCGTGGCGTCGGGCAGACCGGGCGCGTCGGCGAGGACGGCCTTCCGGACGTAGACCGCCCCGACGGTGAACAGCAGGAAGACCGCGGTGATGGCCCAGAGCATCCGCGAGCGAACCGCGTCCGCGAAGTCCTTGCGCGCGACGACGAGCCAACTCACGCCGTCACCCCCTCGGTGGTGTAGGCCGCGAAGAGGTCCTCCAGGGAGGCCTGCGTGGTGGAGATGTCGGTGACGGTCGCACCCTGCGCTTCCACCCGGTTTATCACCTCGGACTTGACGCTCGGGTCGCTGACCGCGACACGGAGGACGCTGCCGTCCACCGTCACCTCCGAGACGGCCGGAACGTCGTCGAACCGGAGGTCGTCGGGCACGCGGTCCACCGTGAGTTCGAGCGTCGAACTGGTGCCGACCGACTCCCGGAGGCCGGAGATGGTGTCCTCGGCGACGAGTCGGCCGTCGCTCATGATACCCACGCGGTCACAGACGGCTTCGACCTGCCCCAAGATATGGCTGGAGAAGAAGACGGTCGTGCCGCGGTCGGCCTCCTCGCGGACGAGTTCGCGCATCTGACGCGCGCCGTTGGGGTCCAGTCCCGACGACGGTTCGTCCAGAATCAGGAGGTCGGGGTCGCCCACCAGCGCCATCCCCAACGCGAGGCGTTGGGCCATCCCGGTCGAGTAGCCACCGGCCTTCCGGTCGGCCGCCTCCGGACCCAACCCCACCCGGTCCAGAACCCGGTCCGGGTCGTCGTCGGACTCCTTCGAGTCCACCGCGAACTCGACGTGTTTGCGCCCGGTGAGTCGGTCGTAGAGGTCGAAGCCCTCCGGCAGGATGCCGATTCGGCGGTGAATCTGCTGGGTCTCGTCCTGGGCGTCGTAGCCGAGGACCGTCGCGGACCCCTCGGTCGGTCGGAGGTAGTCGAGCAGGACGTTGATGGTCGTGGACTTGCCCGCGCCGTTCGGCCCGAGGTAGCCGAACACCTCGCCCTCCTCGACCACGAGGTCCAGGTCCTCGACTGCGACCACGCTGCCGAAACGCTTCGTCAGGCCTTTCGTCTGAATAGCGGCCATGGCCTCACTTCAACGCGTCTTGCCTCAAAGTTCCCCTCAGTTTTCCGAGATTCTCCCGCGAGATTTTTCCGTGGCCGGCTGGTGCTTCTTCCACCGGCCGAAACGGCGCGCTTTCTCACGGACGCCGATTCGACCACGAGGTCGAGGTCTTCGACGTCACTCGCGTCGCTGCCGATGTAGTATTTCCGAGCGAATAGTTTTCCACGGGCGACCAAGACTTCGCCGGACGGTCGTGGTCAGAACATTGCCGTCGAGGGATTCCGGTTCCGTCGTCAGAGAAACACGGAGTTTCGGGTACCTCGCCCCCCATTCTTTCTCAATCTACCGCCTGATTTATAGTGCCCGGTCTCCATCGTGGAGACGACCTACCGAGGAGTACAGACTGGCGGGCCGTCCTCCTCGGTGCGGCCGTGACGTTGGGCCTCGACGTCGGGTACTTCCTGGTGACCCAAGAGCCGACCGGTGCGGGAATCTTCGTCGGGTCGGCCACGGCAGGGTATCTCTGTGACCGCTCGGTTCGCGGTAGCGCGTGGCACGGCGGGTTGAGCGGTATCTTGGGGCTGACCTGTCTCGTCGCACTCGGTGCCGTTGTCGGAGGGTTCCCTACGACCGTCGTCGCCGACCTGCTCGGCGTCGGTGTCGTCGGCGTCCTGCTGGCGGCTCTGGTCGTCGTATCCGGCAGTTTTCCCAACGCGGTCGCTGGAGCACTCGGTGGCGTGGCGAGGTCGGCGGTCGAGGAGTGAGTCCCGCCGATCGAGTTCCCTACCGGTCGTCGTCGGGGAGGAACTCGGGGAATGTTCCGACGCACCCACTCGTGCCTCTCGGCGTCGTCTCTACAGACCAGCGCGAACCAGACGATAGGGATGAGAAGAACCGCGACCATGCCCGGCAGGACGATGTCGACCGCGACACCCCGGAACGCGAAGCGGCTGACCGGACTCACGGCGGTGAAGTAGCCCTCGGGCACGCGTCCGACGAGGCGATGGAGTATCCTCGGAAGGATCAGGACCGTCGTGCCGGCGTAGAGAAGATTCAGGACTGGCCCGCCGACGCCCTTCACGACGAGGACGCCAAAGTAACACCCGCAAACGAGGGTCGCTATCGTTGCGGCTGTTGCGCGCGAGTGGACCACAGTGGCGGTCATCGACGACCAGACCGTGTCGCTCGTACTCCCGACTGTCGCGAGGTAGCCCGCGTAGCAGGAACACCAGAGTGCGATACCGACGACGCCGACGAGATGCTGCCCCGCCGTCTGATCCGAAAACGTGAGCGTGAGTGTTCGCGACGACTCGCTCTCTCCGGTCGCCCGCGTCACGTCAGATTTCGGCATCAACCGCGTCTTCGAGCGTGTCGATGGTCTACGTTGCGTTCGTCGTCAGCAGCGTCGCAGACTTCTCGTCGGCCGACTTGCCGCGTCTGGCCTGAACCGAATTGATGAATGCCCCCAGTTGCCGCTGTGCTGCTCTGAGGTTCCCGTTCGCTGGTTCGGGTCGGTCGCTTTCGAGGTGTTCCCGGGCATCGTCCAACTTCTCGACGGCTGCGTCGAGTTTCGCCGATAGGCCGCCAGCGTCGCGCCCGTCGCTGCCCTTCTGACCGCGACCTCCGCTGCCAGTCTCGTCGAGTTCTTCGGCGACAAACGACCGTAGTCTGTCGATGGACTGCCGGGCGCGAGCGATGTACTCCGCCTTCGAGACGACGGAGATGGCGACCGTCTCCTCGACCGACCGGTCGTTGGTCGCGGCGGACACGACGACGGCACCGTCCCGTTCGGGCGTTCCAGCGACCGTCAGTCGTTCCCGTTCCCCGTCTGCAAGCGATTCGATTCGGCTCGGGGTCACCGAGAGCGACTGCTGTCCCTGCGCCGAACATCGAATCGACGTTGCCGGCTCCGTTCCGACGTTCTGGAGTCCGAGGTGCGTCTCTAGGTCGTTACCTTTCGGAATCGCGAGCGTACTGTCGCCGGTGAGCGACAGCACGGCCCCGAAGTTCGCCTCGACTGCGGCCGACCGCACCGACGAGTGCTTCTCGGCGACGGTTCGCTGGGCCGACCGCACTTCCTCGACCGCGTTCGCGGCCGCCGCACCGGGTGTCTCGTCAATTCAGTAGTGAACGTCTGCGGAAATGATCCAGAGTGTCCCTTCCTTATTTAGCACGTGATCGAGGTGTTCTCGATTGCGAATGCCATCACCGAACTCGTCGTAAAGGTAGATTGACGGTCCAGAATACGCACCAAGACAGTGGCAGGCGTGCCGGGCGAGATTTTTGTCGTGCATGAACTCCTCGATACTGAATTCCTCGGCAGCCTCCTGTACTTGCTCCAGGTTCTCCTTGAATTCCTCCTTCGTCGCGTTCCACCCTCGCTTCAGGAGTTCTGCACCCTCTTGGGATTCGAGTAATGCCACGACAGGTAACTCACCCCAGCGAGCTTTCCCTGCGACCATCGAAGTGTCATCGTCGAAGGTCACGTAGTAATCGAAAACACCACCTGCCTCTGGTCCAACGCCGACGAGACGACTGAACGACGTTTTCGCTTTTGCCAATGCTTCTTCCTGAGTCGATGCTTCAACAAGAGCGTAGATTATCTGGTGCATGAGACTCACCACGCCGACGCAGCTCTTCGCCACCTTCGACTTACTCTCGAGAATTCGACTCGCGCCAGCATTCCTTGCTGGCGCATGAAAACCTACCACTCGATTATGATTTTAATCGGCGGTCAGGCCAGAGACATCAGGTCCAAAGACCGGTGGTAGTCGTCAACAACGGTGTTACAACTGGCCCTAGGATAAGGCAGATGAGTCCTGAATCGAAGTAGAAGAGTTATGAGGTGGATTAGTGCTGATGAGTGAAGAGAAGTACCTCATCGTCCACGGTCGTCACACAGAGGTCGAGGACCTTGCTCAACTCAAGGCTATCATAAGATCCCTCACAGACGACTAAATCGTCAAACGGTTCCCCGCAGGCGGGACACGAAATACTGACCGTATTGCGGTAGGTGGTAACCGTATCTGCGGATTCATACGGTGTCAATGACGAAACAAGCTCATCAAATTCGTTCTCGTCCATCGCTTGCCAATGCGGACGCCCACAATCGTGATAGTCTTATTGCTTAGACAGTCATGAAGGTTTGACGATTGGTTGGCTGGTTTTCTTCCTCCTGACGGACGCTCACAAGTTCTGAACACGATTCTCGGGAGTCTTCCCTGTCCTCGTCCAGAAGGTCGTGGCTGCGCGCGCAGCGACGTTCTCGTGAGCATTGCGAACGAGAGCGAGTGAGACAAACGTATGAGTCTCACCGAGCGAGCACGGAGCGGTGGGTGGGGCGGCGGGCGTTGGGTGGACGGTATCAAAAAGAAAGTTTCCGCGTCGTGCGCTATTCCCACCACCGACCGCGCTCGGGGAAGAAGATAGATGACCAGCCGGTCACAGCTAATGAGACACGCCCATTGTACCAGTTCCGGGCCGCTCCGCGAATCTGCACACGTTCGCCTTCCTTCATCCACGGTTGATTTGACGTCTGCCAGACTGTCACTTTCGTCCGACCACTCTCATCTGCAATTAGCCCGACTTGCTGAATCGCTGGCGATCTTGATTCCCAAAGGGTCTCAATATAACCCTCAATGCTCACTTCTTTCCGGTTCACCTCATCCACCTCTGCAATCGGAATCACGTGCCCAGAAGCCGTCCGCAATTCCTCGTACACACCGACGACCGCACTCATGATGTCCGCTCCTTCGACCATCCGCTCGGCCAATCGCCGACTAATCGCCGCCTTCGACCAGCCCTCTAACTTCTCGTCTAATCTCTTCGTCTGCTTGTTCACGTTCGCCAGTTCAGCTTGAGTCAACTCTTCACGGGGATCCGGCCGATCGGGGTCCGCCAGTGGGTCCACGCTCGCCGCTCGCTTCTGGAACTCCTTCCGACGTTTCGTGCTCCCTGCTGCCGCACTGATTCGCGTCCGTTTCGCCCGGCCATCTTGTGTTCCGAGCTTGGCTTTTGCACTGATGTACTCCAGTTCGGCTTCCCGCGCCCTGATGCGCTCTTCCTGTTCGAGGGTCACGCCCTCGATTCGTTCATCACTCGTCTCAACGACCCCGTCTGGGTGGTTCATATCCACCTTCGCCTGAATCTCCATCTGCACCGTCGCCCGGAACTCCGGCGTTTCATCGACGACCTCGAACTCCGCCTCAACCTCCTGCTCGTCCACTTGTTCGTATGCCCGTTCATCGACCGAAACAACCTTGCTACGAGCGTTCTTACTTGACATTGGTATCTTACCTTGGTACCATCGAAGGCGCTCACTCGGCGTCTTCTTCCGACACCATGACTCTCCAGCCGTGGCCTTCTCTCAGACCTACTCTTCCGACGTTTACGCTCTCGCTCGCGCCTTCGCCCAGCTTGCTGGGCGCGAGCGAGAGCCACATCGGAGGCGATTCATCCAGCACCGCGCGCCGACCCGCCCGGAGCGAGCGCCCAGCACACAAGCCGGTTTCGCGTCCGTCAAGCGAAGCGAGACGCAACCGAGAGCGAGCTTGGTGCTGGCGTCGAAGGCACATTCATTTTAGCCCGGAACGGCGCTTTGCGTCGCATGCCCGGAATGGTCAGTCGCGAGCGACGCGAAGGGCGGCACGTGGTGAGCGGGGCGAGCCGATTAAATTAGGGGTGAATATCAAGAGTTAGGCGATTGTATGTCAATCTTGTCGGGTATGGTCGGAATGGTACAGAGAAATCCACAACGTGATAAGATGCTAATTATTGAGGGATGGAAATACGCTTCAGCGCGGAAATCGGGATACTTCAGCAAGCATCTGCCGAGATTTTTGTTAATGATAACCAGGTAACTGGCCGATCGATGGGTGCACAAACAGATACCGTAACGCTACCATACAGGTTCCAAGAGCACGACTCACTGAAAGCTATTGCAGAAGACCACTTTGGAGGATAACCAGCTCTGGTATACAAATAACAGGTCCGAACCGGTACGAGAGTTCATAATAGCCGTCTACAAAATTAAGGTTCTATTTATTGAGCTCTTTTCATCGGGTACCATCTTTTTCGTAGTTGGCGTAGTTCTGGGGAGACACAGATGCCAATTGATATTGGAGGCGTTGTGAGTGATGGATACGAACGGACTGTAGCACGAAACGGATTACTCTTCATCGGTATTTTCTATCTGATTTCTCTTCTCGATGGATTGTTCTCGCCCGCTCCGGCTCAACCGACTACGCTTCCGGACCCAGTAGGTAGGCCGGGTATGGGGCCTGTTCCTGCGGACGGGATGCAGCCCTACGCACCATCGTTGGGTCTCTCACCGGTGGTCACTAGCCTCCTATCGTTCCTTCTTGGAATCATCTCTATAGTCGTTACAATTGGTGCACTACGTACATTTGTAAGTGAAGAAACAGAGCAGCTACCCGAAGAGCACTTCAGACACAACCTCTTGTGGGCGGGGCTAAACCTCATCATCGGAGGCATAATCTTCGGAATCACCATCACTATCGGATTCATCTTTCTCGTTGTTCCAGGCTTATTCCTCCTCGTGAGCCTATTCTTCTGGGAGATCTATGTTGCCGTAGAGGATCAGAACTTCATTGAGGGGTTCCAGAACAGTTGGCGGTTGACTCGCGGCCATCGTCTACGATTATTCGGACTGGGCATCGTCATCGTAATTATCGCGTTGTTAGTCAGCATCGGTTTCGGAATCCCAGTGGTCTTTCTCCCCGATATTCTCGGATTTTTGATTGCACAACTTGGATCTGCGTTTCTCGGCGTCTTCTTCCTCGCCACCGTCGCACAAACCTATAACCAACTTATCGCGATGGAGAATGAGTCGCGTGTTGAAAGATCTGAAGAAAGAATGTGATTAGAGATGTTCTGTATACATCCATCTCCGAGATTCTCAACCGTCTCTATTATCCAGATAGAATCTGTTTAAGTCGGTGGATGATTCCTGTAGGCGAAGACTCCTGTGAGGTATTGTCTTCGAGTGCTTTCCGTTTTGCACGTTTGTCTCGAAGTCGTTCATTCTCAGCTTCGAGTTCACGGAGGCGACATTCGAGTGACCCTATCGTTTCGATGCGTGCCTGCTCACGCTCATAAACTGTGTTCCCATCTGTAGCAGAGTCAACGTCGACACTCGGCGATACAGTGAATGGCGAATCCACGGTCGAATCGCCTTCAGCTCCAGATGGTTTCTGGCCCCGCCCATCGCTCGGTGTGTAGTATTCGGTCGTCACGGAACACGCACGTTTAATCGTCTTCTCGCCGTACGTACTCCCGTCAGCGTAGTGGACGGCGTCCCACTTCTCACGCAAGAGACCCGACCGTCTGAATAACCGATCCATCTGCCTGTCCTATCGCCACCGGTCCAGAATGCGAGCAGGCACACAAACGCCATATCGGCCTCAGATTGGCTGTCATACCCGTGGGTATCACCACGTCAGAGTTGCTCGAACTTCGCGCTGTTCGACGCTGCTCGTGCCCGAGAGAGCAACTCCTCGTCCGACAGCGATTCATCCGCTAATGAGGAGTCCTCAGAGTCATTCTGTTCATTAGTATCAGGGTCACGGGCCTCTGGGTCTGGTTTCGTACGTTCCTCCTCGGTAAGAGTCTCTTCCTCGGCGACGTGATCCGCGTACACCCCAGCCAGAGCCTCTGTACGTTCGACTATCTCAGCACGAGTCGTTTCGACGTGGTTTGCGGTGACAGTAAAGAATCGAGCAGTCTCATAGAGTTCGACGTCACCCCGTCGATTTCGACCGGGAGGCAGTTCGCCTTCGATGAGAACGTGATACCCAGTCCCAGATGGACTGATTTCGGTGTAGGAGTCGAGATTGTTGATGATATCTGCGGCCCAGTCAGCCGGGGTTCCAGTATCGGCGTCACGCGCATCATCAAGGTCGACACCAACGAATGGGTCTTCATCACAGAAGACAAACCCTAATCCTTCAGCTGACCCGTCGACTGCATACTCGCGTGCTGTCTCAAAACTTCCTCACGTCTCGTCGTCGGTTGCAGATGCAAACCGGCCGGTACAAGGATTGACCGGGTTCTTCGTCGGTTTATCTCCACGAGTCTGTTCGCGCCAGCACACCCACTGGTCGTATTCAAGAAACGATGCAGGAATATCGGAGGCACTCGGGCACGTTGTAATTTCAAAGTTGATGGGATGGTTATTCAGAGTGTTCGGCGGGAGAGTACCATCACAGATGTAACCGCGGCACTTGATGGTACTAGATGTCGATTTCAACGCGTATACAGACACGTTATTGCTCAAATAGCTCTTCGCGAGAACCAATTTACAACGTCTCTTCATTGGTCTCGACAGTTTAGCGACCACGATAGACGTGCTAGCGAGCGCTCGCTTCACCTACACCCACTAAACAATCCGAAAGAACGGTTCTCGTGGACAGGTGTAGGATTTCTCGTCTATGTTGGCTCTCGCTTGTCCACAGGGGCAAACCCCACTATTCAGAAAACAACGAGGAGAGAGCGTCAAACAACAAAATAGGAACTCCAAGTAGTTGAATCTCCACAGCGTAAAACCCCGATTTGACGGGTAAAAACAGGTGTACTCGTATATTCGCTCGTTTCCACAAACTACAAGTCAGATACTGTGTTGTCGAGCTACAACGCCAGTTTCGTTGTACACCTGAGATAGAGGTCTTCTCGACCCGATTCTAGAGTTCAAATCAGATCCTCACACCTCATGTCCTCTAACGAGTGAAACGACCGAATTCGACCGTAAAACCCGAGATGTACCGTCAAATCCGCTTTCTCGAGGCAACACCAACGCAAGTAGGGAGCCCTACGGATGAAAACAGCACCTCAACCGAAGACCAAACCAGGACATAGAACCGTCCTCTATCGTCAAACCAAGCAATGAGATAGTTAGCCAGAACCGTCAGGAGTCCACCGGAAATAGAATACGAAAACAGCACTCTACACCCTACAGCACAGCACATCTCCCGGGAATCAACTGCTTTGTTAACTGCCGTCCTGTCGTCTGTAGCTGTAACGGGACGTAGAATACGTAGTTAGATAGGGGTGTAGAATTGGCTAACCCCTCCCCCCGTAATTCTGTAGGACTGTGTGGAAGAACACTGAGTTAGGATGGACGCGGTAGTCTCGTGTCCCTGGACGTCATGTCCCTCTCAGGGCTGGGTATTTATTGAGCACATCTCGACATGCTACAACAACCAGGATAAGAACAGTTGACGGCGAAGCCGTGATTTCACCTGCTTCTCCGACACGGTTTGTTTTATATACGGGGACATGGGTGCCCCGAATGAAATCAAAGAACGAAGCAGTTCAGGACGGAGAAGAACCAAATCGTGAAATTAGGCCATTATCGGAGCGAAGTAGAGTCAAGCTGTCGAACGGGGGATTTACACCCGGCACAAAGGTCATGACTACCGAAGGCCCAGTCGGCGTCACGAATCTTTCTGTCGGAAATCAGGTCTACGCCCTCAACCCGACTTCTCGAGTCATTAAACAGAAGCCTGTTACAGCGATCAAGGCAATCCCGAACGATGGTAAAGTCGTCACAATCGAGACGCGGCGTGCAGACATTCATGTGGCTACAGACCATCGGATACCGTTTCGGACGGAGGCCAATCACAAAATACGGTTCCAGCGTGCGAGTGACTTAGCTGAGCGTAGATACTACAAGTTCATCAATAGCTGGCAGACGCTTCCCGGGAGACGTCTCAAATTAGTCGATATTACTGATTATATAGATGGTTATGAAGTCTGTGCGTCGGCCGACGTACATGGCCATACGTTTCGTGCAGCACTTCCGGCCGGATGCGAGCCAGTCCGGAACAATGGGCATACGGGCCATCATTTCGACGCTCACACATTCAAGCAGTTCCAGGCGGCCATCGAAGCTGAAGCAGACAAGGTTACGATTCGGACTGGGCCTAATCACCATCGTCGTCCATACCAATTTAGCGGAGACGACTTCATTGAATTCCTTGGGTGGTACATCACTGAAGGAAGCATCTATTGGTCGACTAGTAGTGATACCGCGCAGGTGAAATTGGCACAGGAGACGGAACCTCATCGTCAATCGATTGCGTCACTGTTCGACCGAATGGGATTAGAGGTTCACAGTAATGACCGACGATTCGCGTTTGGGTCAAAAGTGTTCGGTCGGTTACTCGAAGACCTCTGTGGAGCGGGAAGTAAAAACAAACACCTACCGAATTTCGTTTGGAACCTTCCACAGGAGCAACAACAACTACTCTTGGACGTATTGATAGCTGGAGATGGAAATGAACGCCAGACGTACTACACGGCGAGTAGTCGATTGGCGGATGATCTATTGCGGCTCTGTCTTGAGCTCGGAATCAAACCACGGTATACGCGTCGGAGAGGCATCTGGCAAATCTACAACCGAAAGGTCAACGACGGATTCCAATCAGCTGAGCATGTGAGACAAACAAAATCTGAGAGCGACCTTTATCAGCTTACTGTCGCGGATTATAGCGTAATCATGGCTGGACGGAACGGGAAGTTCCAATGGGTTGGTGTAAGCAGTCTCTCATAGAGACAACCGGCGACTTCGCGTGGGACGAGCGGACTGCGGCCGTGTCCGCAGTTCGCGCCGACATGCGGCCTAGATTAGAGGCGCTCCGGTCCTCGCGAGTCGAGTCCGGCACCGTCTATCAGGTGGGTTACAACCAGACCGCGGCGAGCGCGTGGCGGCAGGCCAACTGTCCAGGCGGCCCCGACACCGACCGACAGTTCGGCGACTGCGAGGCCCGACAGGGCGTCGTCGTCCAGGAGCGCGCGGGCGAGACGCACGTCCTCGCGGTCGCGTTCGACGTGGGCGTGACGACCGAGGATTCGGAGATGGATCTGACGCTGGTCGTGCGAGCCGTCGGAGACCGGACGAACTGAACGGAGAACGGACGCCGCCTCACTCGATGTCCGTCACGACGACGCGAGTCGCTTCGATGTCTTCGACGAGGGCGTCGAAGCCACCGACGGAGTGGGTCTCTTCGCCGGTGTCGAGCGTGAGACGGGCGTCGGTGAACATCTGGAGCGGCGTCGCCGACTCGTCCGACTCGAATCCCGAGTAGTCGATATCTACAATCGTCCCCGAGACTGCACACCGTCGGCCGTCCTTGGCCCACGTTCCCTCCACGTCGGCCGTGAGCGTCCGTCCGTCGCGGACGAGCGGTTCGACGGCGTGCAGGCAGTCCCGGAGCGCACCGAACCTGAGCGGCGGTTCGTAAGGGGTGGCGACGTAGTGTTCTTCGGCCGCGTCCCGGAGGTCCATCATGTAGTTCCAGACCATGTTCTCGTGGGCGCTGTCGTCGACGTAGATGCCGTACTCGTTGTCGGTCGCTGGGTGCCACGAGTAACAGGCGCGCTCGCGGTCGATGAGCGCGCCGAAGGGCTCCGACCGGAGCGGACGGCGCAGGACTCGCGCGTGAGTACACAGTTCGGAGAAGTCGTACTCGGAGAGCGATTCGTCCTCCTCGACGTCGTACAGCGAGACGTCCACGAACACGTCGCGTCCGTGTGCGGCCGTGAGTGTCGGCCGTAACGCCTCGAGGTGGTCGGTCGTGCAGACGAGTTGGGCGTGGTCGACCGCGTGGTCGAGTTCGTCGCGGGCCTTCTCGAACACGGTCTGGCCCCGTTGGACCAGACTGATGGTGTGCTCTTTGACCGCGGGTTGTTGCCACCGGTCGGTTATTTCCTCTACGGCCGCTTCGAGTTCCGCCGCCCGCGCCCGAACGTCTTTCAGGGCGTTCTCGGGGTCGAGCGCCTGAACGTAGAGTTTGTCCTGCTCGTACGTGGTGACGAACCCCTGTTCTTCGAGGTCTCGGAGGATGTCGTACACGCGAGGCCGAGGGACGGAACTGCGGTCGGCGACCTCCTGAGCGGCGAGCGTTCCGCGCTCCAGTACGGTGACGTACGCGGTCGCCTGATACGGGGAGAGACCGTATCGCTCCAGCGTAGCGACGAGTTCGGCGGACTCCATACGGTTCGTTCACCCGCCACACCCAATAACTTCCCCGGACGAGAGTCCGCGTCACCCCGGTCGACGGACGGCGACTCTCCGACCGCATCGGGACGGACCGACGTATCCGACCGCATCGATGCACTGACGTACCGTACTGCATCCGGCGGAACCGACGCTGGTCGACCTAGAGTTAGGAACGAATTTGAAGTCGTAAAGACACGAAAACATTGCATAGAGGTACATATATAGTTCCCTAATAGTAGTTTATGATACAGTTTCTTTATTCAGTTGATATCTCGTAACTGATTCGGTGATTTTGCTCAATGCGTGTTGGAAATTGGTCACACGCGCGGCCAACGCGCCCCTCACAGACCAGTAATACCCGACGGTGACGGGAGGTGACGCCTTTATTAGGTTTTTCAAAATTTGGTGCGAAGACTCCGAAGTGAAAGAAGCCGCGTTGTGTGCGTAGACTCACGACTCCAGTCCGTGGTAGTGTAGAATTAGTAACTGCCGGTCAGTTGGTATCCTGCCTCAAATCGATCGTCCATCAGATAGACGGTACCGTCCCGAACATCGACCTCGATTTCATCGAGAACCTTCCCCTGACACGGCCCGGACGTACAGACCCCGTCACCGCGCTTAAACCGAGCACCGTGTTCGTGACACACGACGTGTTCATCAGTTACGATAGCTCCCCCACCGGGATCAAGTGGGACTTCCGGTTTATGCGGACAGGAATTGCGCCACGCAAACACCGTAGTTTCCTCACGCCAGAGAATGAATTCCGTTCCCCGACGTCCGTCAATCGCTTCACACCGGAGTGTCCCATCTGTGGGTACTTCGTCGACCGCAGCAATACGGCGCGGATCGTCATCCTTCAATGAGTCACCATCGTCACTCTCAGTTTCGGCTTGGTATCTATCCTCATATTCGGTCTTGTCGCTCCCCGACGATGTAACGCTGAAGCGGAACGTCGCGTCTCCTACTTCGACCTCTCCTTCGTCGTCGTGGATACGGACTTTCTGTTCATCGTCGCCTGCTTCAACGGCAATCCGGACAGCATCCCGCATACTCATGGTTTTTAGGAACACCTAAAAATGTATTGCGGAATCCTGTGTTACGATGCGTTTCCTTTTGAATATAATATCTTACCGGATATTGGATGCTAAGATTTGGTTACGTATTGCATTCGCTTCGCACTTCGACAAGTCTATTGCAGGGGCTACGAGAGTGATACGCGTGTCTGACGACAACGTTCACGTCGACGTAGAGGTGGAGGTTGAGATCGAACCCGACGAACTCGAGATAGAGGTCGGTGATGCGACGGAGGCAGAGGCCGAACTCGAAGCGGACGGCGTGACCGCAGAGATTGACCTCGAGGTCGAGGTCGAAGACAGTTCGTACGAATAGGAGGACTAGCGTCGTTTTGACCCAGAAGTAGAGATCTACCGACTTACTCCGGGACGTCAACCGTCAAGTCGCTCGCAATCCAACCGTCGGTGTTGCCTTCCTCGGTCAGTACGTTCCGTCCGGGCCGCGTCTCGTGCAAGGTGAGCGTGGGGATGTCCGCCTCTACGTCGGTTTCTGCAACAGTTTCGTCGTGGTTCGTCTCCGAAGATGCGACCATGCGCGAGGTTTAGGCAGACCTAAATCTTAAAGGTTCTGGTTGCGACACCTTGACACACGGAACGCCCTCCGGTCTCTAGTCGGCCCGGTACCGACCTCCTCGTTTCGTCGTCCTGTTGAAGCGGGGTTGCTATGAAAAGGTAAGAGAATCTTCGTGAAGGAATTGACTGAACAGGTGGGCGTACTCCTCGAGGATAACGAGGTGATAGCGGAGTATTTCCCCCGTCGCATGATCGCCGTAGCTCTTGGCAAGTTCGATGTGACTGCTCACCTGTTCGATGAGATCGCCATACGCTTGGAGGTCGTTTGCCAATGCCCTCTGGCTGACATAGATGTCTGCACCTTCGAATGGAACGTGGCTCTGTTGTTCGAGAGCGGCGGGCCCGCTACTGGGGACACCGCCGAGAGTGTGAATCCGGTCGGCGAGAGCGTCAGCAAAGCCTCTCATATCGTCGGCTGCATCGCGGAAGAAGCTGGTGAGTCCGTGATGGTGTGCTCCAGTGATCGTCCAGTAATGTTTCCGGAGTTGGTGGTAGAGGACAACCGTCGCGGCAAGGTCGATGTTGAGGGCTTCGACAACGTGTTTAGCTTTTCCCACGTCCATACGCACAGAATTCCCGCCGACTGTCCCGGCTTGCTGGCGAACGTGTTGGTGTGACGCCATTCCGGCTCGTAAGTCGGTACGTGCTTGGTTAAAGTCACCTATTTCCGGCATTCGTTATGGGTTCGGAGACGTCTCCTCGTTCTATTCCTTCTTATTCAGTGGTAGTTGCCTTTCAAGTTGGCACGTGCCCTTGGATGAACTCCATCGATCCCATTGAGTCGCGGTACCGCAACCACTTCTCCCTCCACAGTAACAATCGATAACGTGTAGCACAAACTGTAATATATAGAAAGATATTTTCCCCTCATGTCAAAATTATCTGTCAACTGTGAAACTATAAGAGGCGTGACGGTGTAGCGTCGCCCATGGGAGCACAACAGAAAGTCCGTCAAGAGGCTAATACCACCGGAGGGAATCCACTACGTCTCGATGAGGACAAGGCCGAACAGATTATCGACGCACTCAACACCGACCTCGCCGATGCGTACGTCCTATACCACCAGCTCCACAAGCACCATTGGAACGTTGAGGGGGCTGAACACCTCGGTATCCACGAATTCCTCGAAGAAGCCTACGAAGATGTCGAGCGTGCTGCTGACGAGATCGCCGAGCGTGTTCAAGCTCTCGGAGGTGTCCCGCACGCCAGTATGACGGCGCTCTCGGATGCAGCAACGGTCGAACCCGAAGACGAAGACGTCTACGACATCCGGACTTCGTTTGAAAACGACATCGAGATGTATGGGAGCATCATGGAGAGTTACCGGGAGCACATTGAACTCGCCGATAATTTGGGGGATCACGCGACTGGCGAGATGCTCCGCCAGCAACTCGTCGAGCTCGAAGAGCACGTCCACGTCATCGATCACTACCTCGAGGACGACACCCTAGTCAGCCAATCATAAGCCGACCACTTCCGCTTGCTATTCTTCGTCATCGGACTCGCCTTAGCTATGGTATCGCTGTGTTCCAACCATCTGTGTTATTTTGAATTACCATTTTGAGGGAAAGAAGCATCCACTGTGAGTGAGAACCAAAACGATTTTGTCGGCGATTAGGTAGAATGGGTATCTGATGAGATGGACAGATGTATCTTGACATACCAATTCTCTGAAACGCTCAATACACGCTCTGTACTGAGGGGCGGTTACACGGGCGATTCTGAATAGAGAAACCGTGCTACCAACTACCGCTAAAGACACGGGATTCCGAGCGACCACGGCCACGCGCGGTCGACGACGGCGACACGGACTACCGCTACGACGACCACGGCGACGACGTCGACTCCGAGTCGTACCGAGGGTGTCTCGGTCGCGCCCTACCCCGCGAATTCCGTTTCGCGTTGGTCGGTCTCCCCGAGTTGTGCGACGAGCCACAGCACCGCGACGAACGGCAGAATCGGCAGGAGGACCACCGCGACGCCCGCCGCGATGACGTATCCGATGACGCCCATCTCGCTGTTCGGCGTCCGGCCTTTCATGCGAGACACTTGCCCGGTCATGGCACCAGAAGCTACGGATTCGACGGAGAAATGGGTTACTCCAACTCTCCGTCCAATCCCCACTGCTCGGCCCGCTCTTTCGCCTCCTCTCGGGCGCGGTCCCGAATCGCGGCGATCTTCTCCCCGTCGTCCAGGAACGCCTCCACCGCGTCCATCGACCCCGCTTCGCGCCCGTCTTCCCCGTCGTCGCTCCACTCCGGGGGTGCCGCCTCGCGCGTGCGCTCCGCGAGGGTCGAGTCGCCCGCGAGTCGGTCGGCGACCAGTCCCGGCGGCACGCGACGGTCCGACCGCGCGAACTCCGAGAGCGCGCCGTCGGCGTCCCGGAGTTCCACGTCGTAGGGTCCCGGCGCGGCGAGGTCGGCCAGCGCCTCCGGACCGCCGCGGTCGGTGCCGGTGTGATACGCGAATCTGGGCACGCCGTCCTCGAAACCGACGACGCCCACCCCGTCGGCGTCGAGCAGGAGCGACCCCTGCGGTTCGAACACGGCGTAGCCCGTCAACTCGCGGTCGAGCGCGGTTACGAGCGGGTCGGCCGGGTCGGACTCGACCCGCGAGCGAAGCAGAGTCCCGTCGGGTAGGTCGGGTAGGCCGGACGGGCCTGAGTCGAGCGATTCCGCCGAAGTCATGGTGAGTCGGGGACGACGGCGCTCCGGAAGCGGTCGGCTACCTCGTCCGATTCGCCCGCCCGAACGTCGAGGTTCGTCGCGGCCTCGCGGTAGGCGCGGGCCGCCTCGCTCTCGGGGGCGTGCGCGAGCAGGGGAACGCCGTCCCGTCGGGCCGCCCGCGCGGCGTCGGCGTCGGGTACCGTCGCCAGCGTCGGCCCGTCGAAGTAGCGTTCGGCCTTCTCGGCGACGCCGCTCGCGCCCTCGGCCTCGTGGACTTTGTTGAAGACGACGCCAGCGGTGTCGGTGCCGTAGGAGTGGGCGTACTCCTGTACTTTGAGACCGTCGCTGAGCGCCGGAATCGTCGGCTGGAGGACGACCACGACGCGGTCGGCGAGGACTATCGGGAGGACCGCGCTCTTCGACCCGAGCGCGGCGGGCGAGTCCAACAGGAGGACGTCGGTATCGTCCGCGAGTTGCGCGACCACCTCGCGGAGTCTGTCGGGGTCGGCCTCCTCGAACGCGGCGAGACTGGTTCCGCAGGGGACCACCGACATGCCGAATCGCTCGTAGACGGCGTCGGCGACGTCGGCGTCGGTGTCCGCGACGAGCAGGTCGTGAAGCGTCGCGTCGGCGTCGGTCAGGCCGGTGTGGAAGAGCAGGTTGGCCATCCCCGTGTCGGCGTCGACTATCGTCACGTCGTACTCGTCGGCCAGCGCCATGCCGAGCGCTACCGTCGTGGTAGTCTTGCCGGTGCCGCCCTTCCCGCTGGCTACCGCGAACGCCTCGACCATCACGCCGACGTTGCGCCCGATGTGTTAAAAACCTACGCTTGTGGAAGAAAGGCGGCGGTGCCACCACTCCGCCGAAGACGCCGGAAACGACCGTCGAGTAGAACTCGAACGCCCTCGTAGGGCATTGGTGTCACCCCACACATTTATGTGGATTGTTATGGAAAATCCACACGAACGATGGTTAACGATGGTAGGATAGACCCTGAGAAACGAGGGAATGGAAAGATAGCTTCGGGGACGGGAAACAATGATAAAAAGACGCCGGGGGGTTCCGACGTCGGTCGGCGTCGATTCCTGCACGTTGCCGGGACCGGCGTCGCGGCGACGTCGCTCGCGGGGTGTACGGGTGGGAGCCGGTCGAACGACGCGAAGACCCAGCAGGTACAGGGACCCATCAAAATCGGCGTACTCGCGCCCGAACCGGCGAACAATCCCATCGGCGCGTCGATGGCGAACTCGGCGGAACTCGCGGCGAACCAACTCAACGAGAACGGCGGCGTCCTCGGCGCGAACGTCGAAATCGTCGTGAAGGACACGAAGGAAGACCCCGCGACCGGCCAACGGAAGTACCAGGAGTTGACGGTCGGTGAGCAGGTCGACCTGACGACGGGCGTGTTCACGAGCGAGGTCCTGATGAACCTGATGTCCTCTATCGCCCAACAGCGGACGCTCCACATGAGTACCGGGGCGGCGACGCCCGAAGCGAGCCAGCGGGTCGCCGAAGACTACGACCGGTTCAAGTACTACTTCCGGACCGGGCCGGTCAACTCGACCTTTCTCGGACAGAACATGGTGGACTTCGCCGAGGCCAACTTCGAGTCGATGGGGTGGAACTCGGTCGCCATCCTCGCCGAGGACTTCAAGTGGACCGAGCCGATATCCGAGGCGCTCGACGGTTCGCTGAGCGACGTGGGAATCGACGTGCCGGTCAACGAACGCTACGCGAGCGGGACGGAGAACTTCTCGCCCATCTACGACGAGGTGGCGAGCGCGGGCGTCGACGCGGCGTACGTCGTGATGGCGCACACCGGTACCGCCGCGGTGGTCCAGTGGGCGAAACAGCAGCGACCGTTCGGGTTCGGCGGCATCCACGTGCCGATGCAACTGCCCTCGTACTACGAGTCGGTCAACGGGGCGAGCCGGTACGCGGTGACTCAGAACTCCGCGACGCCGACGAGCGAGATAACCGAGAAGACGGTGCCGTACGCGAACGCGTACAGGGAGGCGAACGGTAAGTTCCCCGTCTACACCGGCTACATCACCTTCGACGCGGTCAAGCAGTACGCCGAGGCGGTGAGGCAGGCCGGGAGCAAGGACGCCGAAGAAGTCATCCCGGTGCTGGAAGACATGTCGTACACTGGGACCACGACCGGAGCGCTCGAATACTACGGACGGGACGAACAGTTCCCGCACGACGTGAAGTACGGACAGAACCACGCGTGGCCGGTCTGGCTTCAGTGGAAGGAGACCGACGGGACGGGCAGTCAAGAGGTCATCTGGCCCGACGACCTCGCGACGACCGAGTACGAGTCCCCGCCGTGGGTCTGACCGACGCCCACTCGCTCTTCAATCATGGTTGACGCTCTCACTACGGCTATCAACGCCGTCACGATTAGCGCGCTGTACGCACTCGTCGCCATCGGATTCACGCTGATATTCGGCGTCGGCGGCGTGTTGAACCTGGCGCACGGTGCGATTCTCACCATCGGCGCGTTCACGGCGTACTACGCCACGAGCGCGCTGGGCCTCGGCATCTGGACCGGAACGGTCGCCGCACTCGTCGTCGCCGGACTGTTCAGCGCGGTGCTGTACGTCGGGATGATTCGGTGGGTCCAGGACGAACCGATAATGGTGATGATACTGACGCTCGTCTCCGCCATCGCCATCGAGCAGTTCTTCCTCGTCGTCGTCGGCACCCAACCCAAGGCGGTTCCCTCCCTGCTTCGGGGCCAACTCACGGTCGCCGGGAGTACGGTCCAGACGAATCAGGCCCTGACGTTCGTGCTCTCGTGGCTCCTCATCGGCGCGTTGATAGTGGCGGTCAACTACACGCAGACCGGCAAGGCCATCCTCGCAACCAGCATGAGTACGAAAGGGGCCGCGCTCGTCGGCATCGAGACCGACCGTATGTACCTCTACACCTGGTTTCTCGCGGGCGCACTCGCGGGAGTCGCCGGCGTCTTCCTCGCCTCGGTCAGAACCGCTGGCTGGGCGATGGGTCGCGGGCCGCTGATACTCTCGTTCTCCATCGTGGTCATCGGCGGTATCGGGTCCATCCGGGGGAGCGTGATCGGAGCGTACCTCATCGGGTTCCTCGAAGTGTTCGTAGTCACGTACGTGGACTCGAGTCTGAGTGGTCTCGCGGCGCTGGTCGTACTCGTGGTCGTCCTGCTGGTAAAGCCCGAAGGACTGTTCGGCCGCGAACTCGCGGAGGCCTGACCATGTCCGAGACCACCGAACGCGAGTCCTACCGCGACCTGCTCGACCCGACCTCGCTGGCGCTGCGCCACCAACTCGGCGTCCTCGGACTGGTGGCACTCGGCCTGCTCCCGTTGGGACTCGGCCCCCTGATGGTCCTGAAGCTCACGGGCGCGCTGTACTTCGCCATGTTCGCCATGAGTTGGGACGTCGTTTCGGGATACACCGGCCAGATAAGCTTCGGCCACGGTCTCTTCTTCGCGGTCGGGGGTTACTCGTCGGCCCTGCTCAACCTGAACTGGGGCGTCGAACCCACGATAGCGGTCGTGGTCGGGATGGTGCTCGCGGCGCTGGCAGGTATCGTCGTCGGCGTGCCCGCGCTCCGGTTGGAGGGACCGTACCTCTCGCTCGTCACGCTGGTCGCGCCGCTCATCCTGCTTCAGGTGTTCATCGTGTTCAGCGACACCTTCGGCGGCGAACTGGGGCTGTCGAGTCCCGAAGCGTTGCTCTCGTTCGAGAGCTTCGAGACCGCCATCACGGCCAACTACTACCTCGCGCTCGGCCTGTTCGCGTTCGTGTTACTCGTCCTGCTGGCGGTCACGCGCTCGGACGCCGGAGCGGTGTTCACCGCCATCCGGGAGGACGAGGACGCGGTCGCCGCGGCGGGCCTCAACCCGGCGAAGTTCAAGGTGTTCGCGTTCGTGCTGAGCGCCGCGGTCGGCGGTCTCGCCGGAGCGGCGTTCGTCCACACCCCGGTCGGCAATCCCCAACCCAGCCAACTCCTCGTCCTCACCGTCAGCATCGAGGTGATAATCGCCAGCGTCCTCGGCGGTATGGGGACCATCGTCGGCCCGGCGGTCGGCGGCCTGTTCTACTTCATGCTCCGGGACTACCTCGGCGGTCTCGCGTGGACCGTGCCGGTGTTCGACGTACCGGTGTCGGAACTCGACCTGCTCCTGTTCTCGATGGTCACGCTCGCGCTCCTGTTCTTCCTCCCCGGCGGCATCGTTCGGTGGACGATACGGAACGGGCGGCGAGCGTGGCGACGCGGCGACCGAGGCGACGGACGGGTCGTCCCGGACGGCGGGACCACGCCACTCGAACGAACCGCGACCTCGTATCGAGAGGCGCTGAGCGACGGGTCTCCACGGGAGGACGACGATGAGTGCTGACAGTTCCACGGACGAGAGCGCGGAGGCGACGACGGAGTCGTACGGGCCGGACGACGGCATCCTCGTGCTGGACGGTCTGACGAAGCGGTTCGGCGGACTGACGGCGGTCGACGACCTCTCGTTCGCAGTGGAGGACGGCGAGATACTGGGCTTCATCGGGCCGAACGGCGCGGGCAAGTCGACGACGTTCAACTGCGTGATGGGGACGTACCCGCCCACCGAGGGGACGGTGTGGTACCGCGGCGACGACGTGACCGGCGAGTCGTCCCACGGAATGGTCAAGCGCGGGATGGCCCGGACGTTCCAGTCGTTCCGACCGCTCCACGACCGAACTATCGTCCAGAACGTCGCGCTCGCACTCGTTCCGGATAGAATTGCGTCCCTCTCGGGTCTCCGAGGGGAGACCCGACGACGCGCGGCCGACATCTGCGAGCGAGTCGGACTGAGCGACCGACTCGACCAACGCCCGGACGAGCTACCGCACGCGGGCCTGTTGCGACTGGAACTCGGCCGCGCGCTCGCCACCGACCCCGACCTGTTGCTGGTCGACGAACCGTTCGCGGGCCTCTCCAACCGGGAGGTCGCGGGGATATCCGAGTTGTTGGAGTCGCTCCGAGACGACGGCATCACGATGGTCGTCGTGGACCACAACATGCGGGGACTCCTCTCGCTCATCGACCGCGCGGTCGTCATCCAGTTCGGTTCCAAAATCGCCGAGGGACGACCCGAGGCTATCAAACGCGACCCGCGCGTTCAGGAGGCGTACTTCGGAGGTGAGACGCCGTGAGCACCGACGCGGAGGGCCGCTCGTCGGCGACCGACCCGGAGCGTGCGGTCTTGCGGGCCGAGGACTTGCGCGTCTCGTACGGCGAGGTGGCCGCGCTTCGGGGCCTCGACTTCCACGTCGAGGAGCGAGAAATCGTCGCCATCATCGGGCCGAACGGCGCGGGCAAGTCGACGCTCGCCGACGCCGTCTCCGGCCACCTGCCCTACGAGGGGAGCGTCAGTTACCGCGGTCGTGAGGTGGCGGACTCGCGGGCGAGCGACCTCGTCTCTCGGGGGTTGATTCACTGCACCGAGACGCGAGACCTGTTCGGCTACATGAGCGTGGACGACAACCTCGACCTCGGCGCGTACCGACACCGCGACGACCTCGACGGGCGGCGCGAGTTCGTCTACGACCTGTTCCCGACGCTCGAAGAGCGCGCCGACCAGAACGCCCGGACGATGAGCGGCGGCGAACAGCAGATGCTGGCTATCGGCCGGGCGCTGATGAGCGACCCCGACCTCCTGCTCCTCGACGAACCGACGCTCGGACTCGCACCGGTCGTTCTCGACGACATCAGCGACGGCATCGAAGAGATTCGGGACGCGGGCGTCACTGTGGTGTTGTGCGAGCAGAACGTGACGTTCGCTATGGACCACGCCGACCGAATATTCCTGCTAGAGAACGGCCGGTTCGAGCGCAAAGGGACGCCCGAGACGCTTCGCGGCGACGAGTACATCCGCGAAGCCTACCTCGGCGGGTAGTTCGGCGTTTCGGTTTCCACCGTAAGAATTCCGTTTGTCTTTTCTACAGCTGTTAGAGAATTCCGGAGCTCGGCTCAAAATCGGTTCTTCACGGGCAAATCTTTAGGTGTTGAAGTACGATATCTGTGATATATGCCAAACCTTACCACGAACGTGGAATCGGTCGCGGAACGACACCCGGACGAAGTCGCGGTCTCCTACCGCGGTCACGACACGACCTACGCCGAGTTCTGGGCGCGAACCGGTCAGTTCGCGGCCGGACTGAACGACCGCGGTCTCGGAGAGGGCGACCGAGTCGCCGTCTACCTGCCGAACGTTCCCCAGTTCGTGACCGCGTTCCACGGGACGCTCCGGGCGGGAGGGGTCGTCGTGCCGATGAATCCCCAGTACAAGTCGCGGGAGATCGGCCACCTCCTTTCCGACAGCGGCGCGAAGGCGGTCGTGACGCTGTCCGACCTCGTCCCGTTCGTCGAGGAGGTCCGAGACGACACCAACCTCGAACACGTCGTCACCGTCGGCGAGGAGTCCGGCGCCGGAACCGACTTCGAGGCGTTCCTCGGCGACGCCGATTCCGCGGTCGTCGACCGCGCCGACGACGACGTGGCGGTCCAACCGTACACCAGCGGGACGACCGGCCAACCCAAGGGCGTCCAGTTGACGCACCGAAACCTCGCGTCGAACGCCAACACCGCGGCGGACCTCGTGCCGGAGGGTATCCGGCCAGAGGACAAGCAACTTGGGGTGCTCCCCCTCTTCCACATCTACGGCATGACGGTGGTGATGAACGCGACGCTGTTCAACGGCGGGACCTACTACCCGCTCCCGGAGTGGGACGCCCAGGAGGCCGTCTCGCTCGTCGAGGAGGAGGGACTCACGCTGATGCACGGCGTTCCGGCGATGTACAACGACGTCATCAACCAGCCGAACGCCGAGGAGTTCGACCTCTCGTCGCTCCGCCTCGCGGGCGTGGGTGGGTCCGGCATCCCGGTCGAGGTGCTGCGACGGTTCGAGGACATGTACGACGTGAAGCTCTACGAGGGGTACGGACTGACGGAGACCAGTCCCGTGACCCACTTCAACTCGCCCGAACAGGGCCGACGCGTCGGGAGCATCGGCAAGTCGCTCCCCGGCGTCGAGGCGAAAATCGTGGACTCGGACTTCGAGGAGCGCCCGCGGGTCGAGCGCGGGCCGGTAGACGAGGAGGAGACGGACCTGGACGAGATAACCGGCGAACTCGTCGTCGCCGGGCCGAACGTGATGAAGGGGTACGCCGGCCTGCCGGAGGCCAACGAGGAGGCGTTCACCGAGCGCGACGGAACGAAGTGGTTCCACACGGGCGACATCGGCTACTGGGACGAGGACGACTTCTTCTACGTCGTGGACCGGAAGAAGCACATGATAAACACCGCCGGCTACAACGTCTACCCGCGCGAAGTCGAGGAACTGCTCTTCGAACACGAGGCGGTGGCGGACGCCGCGGTAGTCGGCATCCCCGACGACCGCCGCGGCGAGACGGTCAAGGCGTTCGTGGTCCCGGTTCCCGACGCCGACGTGACGCCCGACGAGATTCGGCAGTTCTGCCTGGACAACCTCGCGGAGTACAAACACCCCCGCGAGGTCGAGTTCGTCGAGGAGCTCCCCCGGACGACCACCGGCAAGGTCCAGAAGTTCGAACTCCGGGAGCGAGAGACGGAGGCGGCCGCCGAATGACCCCGCTACGCACTCGACGACCCGCATGAGCGACGACGGCCCACTTTCGGACGTCCCCGAGGGACTCGAA
This sequence comes from Halorussus salinisoli, assembly GCA_005239435.1. Classification (GTDB taxonomy): domain Archaea; phylum Halobacteriota; class Halobacteria; order Halobacteriales; family Haladaptataceae; genus Halorussus; species Halorussus salinisoli. The sequence continues at coordinate 618,909 of ML241305.1, forward strand.
TACGAAGCGCAGTGGGAGGCCTGGGCCTTCGAACCCCAGACGGTCGTGGACGACCTCGCCGTCGCCGCGACGCCCGAGATGGTCGGCTTCATGGAAGGAACCCTCCGCGACGGAGTGACGCCGCACCTCCCCGACGGCCACCGCATCGTGGGCGTGCGAGTCGACTGCGAACACCGCGCCTCCACTCCGGCGGGGGAGGAGGTCACCGTCTCGATAACCGTCGAGGAGGTCGATGCGGAGAGCGGGCGACTCGTCTCGACCGCCAGGGTCGAGGACGACCGGGGCTTGGCGGCCACGGGCCAACTGCGCCACGCGGTCGTGAACCGGGCGGCGTTCGCCGACCGCATCCGGGGCCGCGGCAGTGTGGAACGCGGGAACGCGGACGCAGAGTAACCGTCTCGACCCGGTTTCGGCAATGTATTCGTTTCTCAGACATAGGAAGATGCACGATAAGAAGTTGTAGATGTTTCTTTCCTCCGGCACCGCGTCCCGCGGCCGACCTGACGACGGCGTGCCCCGGTCGACCGGACGACCGCGTTCCCCGGCCGATCGGGCGGTCGGCGAACAGTACAGGAAAACGCCTTACTGCGTTCGGTCCCTCTCGACGGACGTGACTACCGACTGTACGTACTGCGGAAGCGACGTGTACGAACACGACGCGCTGTTCGTGGCCGAGCAGCGAGGCGACGAGCGCGAACGGGCCGGGCAGTTCTGTAACTACGCCTGCCTGTCGGCGCACATCGACGAGGAGAATCTCGTCGAGGGAACGTGTTGCACCCTCGACCGCTGAGCGACGGGTCTGCCGGAGCGCGGACGGTGAAATCGGCGACGGAGCGGCCCGAGTTGGCTCCGTCGCTCAGAACTCGTCGACGACCGGGATGCCCGCTGTCTCGTAGTCGCTCATCGCCGCGAGTCGGTCGGACACGTCGTCCAGCGTCACCGTCTCGGAGACGACGGCGCTCGGGTCGAGCGTCCCCGTCTCGACCATCCGGAATATCTCGTCGTAGCGCGGCGGTTGCATCCCGAACGAGCCGAGGAACTCGACCTCCTTCATCACCATCGCGTCGGTCGGGAGACCGACCGTCCCCTGCTCGTCCTGCGACGTGAGACCGATCTGGACGTGCTGGCCCCGGCGGCGGAGACACCTCACCGAGTTCCGGCACGTCTCGGCGATGCCCAAGGCGTCCACCGAGACGTGCGCGCCGCCGTCCGTGAGCGCCATCACGGCCCGCGGGACGTTCTCGGCCTCGGCCGCGTTCACGGTCTCGTCCGCGCCCAACTCCTCGGCTTTTCCCAACTTCTCGTCGGTGAGGTCCACGGCGACGACGTTCGCGCCGACGGCGTCGGCGACGTGGACCGCCGAGAGGCCGACCCCGCCGCAACCGTGGACCGCCACCCAGTCGCCCGCCTCCACGTCGGCCCGGTGGACGAGTCCGTGGAACGCGGTGACGAACCGGCAGCCGAGTCCGGCCATCGTGACCGGCGAGACGCCGTCCGGAAGCGTGACGACGTTCTGGTCGGCCGCCGGGACGTGGACCTCCTCGGCGAACGCGCCGGGCGCAGCCTCGGCGAACCCCAGCGGGAGCAGGTTCTCGCAGACGTTCGAGTGGCCGGCCCGACACTCGGGACAGGTCCCGTCGCTGAGGTTGAACGGGACCGCGACGCGGTCGCCCTCCCGGACCCGGGTCACGTCCTCGCCGACCTTGGCGACGCGTCCGGCGGGTTCGTGACCGAGAATCTGGCCTCTCGGTGGTTTCGCGCCGATCCAGTCCCAGTCGCCCTGCCACGCGTGCCAGTCGCTCCGGCAGATGCCGCAGGCCTCGGTCTCTATCACGACGCCGTCCGAATCGGGGTCGGGACGCTCTACGTCTTCGATTTCGAGGGGTTCGCCGTACTCGCGTAGTACTGCGGCGCGCATACCGAGTCGCTGGACGCTCTCGCACATAAATCTACGCCCGGTTGTACGCAGAAATCCGATATTTCGTTAACAGTAGTTCCGACTCTGCCCAAAATACTTTTTATTGGAAGGTGACGTTCGGATATGGCATTCCGACTGTCAGACGAACAGCGGGCGATACGCGAGGCGGTCCGGACGTTCGGCGAGGAGGAGATACGACCGGTCGCGCGCGAGCACGACGAGCAGAAGAAGTACCCCGCGGACCTCGTCAAGAAAGCCGCGGAACTCGACTTCGTGGCTCCGTCCATCCCAGTCGAGTACGGCGGCGCGGGGATGGACGTGCTGTCCGCGACGATAGTGACCGAAGAACTCTGGCGGGCCGACCCCGGCATCGGGAGCGCCATCGGGAGCCGCGGGTTCGGCTCGAACATGATCCGGAAGTACGGCGACGAGTGGATGAAGGAGGAGTGGCTGACCCGCATCGCGTCGGGCGAGTCGGCCTGCTGCAGTTGCATCTCCGAGCCGGCCCACGGCTCGAACGTCGCGGGCATCGAAACCCGCGCCGAACGCGACGGCGACGAGTACGTCATCGACGGCAACAAGATGTGGATAACGAACGGTACCGTCGCCGACGTGGCGGTCGTGATGACCAAGACCTCGCCCGACGAGGGCCACCGCGGCATCACCGCGTTCCTCGTCCCGACCGACGCCGACGGCTTCGAGACGGAGAAGATCGACAACAAGCTCGGCATCCGGGCCTCCGACCTCGCGGAGGTCATCCTCGACGGCGTGCGCGTCCCAGAGGAGAACGTCGTCGGCGAGGTCGACGAGGGCTTCTACCAGCTCATGGACTTCTTCGCGTCCGGGCGCACGAGCGTGGCGGCACAGGCCGTCGGCACCGCACAGGCCGCGCTCGACGCCGCGCTCGACTACGCCGACGAGCGCGAGCAGTTCGGCCAGAAGATCGGCGAGTTCCAGGCCATCCAGCACAAACTCGCGGAGATGGCGACGAACGTCGAGGCCGCGCGCTCGCTGGCCTATCGGGCGGCGTCGTACGTCGAGTCGGGCGACGACCAGATGGCCACCCAGTTCGCCAGCATGGCGAAGCTGTTCGCCAGCGAGCACGCGGTGGACGTGGCCGACGAGGCGATTCAGGTCCACGGCGGGGCCGGGTTCGTCACCGACCACCCGGTCGAGCGCTACTACCGCGACGCCCGCATCACGAAGATCTACGAGGGGACCAGCGAGATCCAGAAGAACATCATCGCGGACAATCTGCAATGACCATGCCCGGACACGACGAGTGGAGCGACCGACAGGAGACGGCGACCGTGACCGTGGACGGTCACGAACTGGACGTGGCGTACTACGAGGAGAACGAGGCGCGGAGCACTTCGCCGGACGACGACCCGCCGGTCGTGTTCCTCCACGGCATCCCGACGTGGTCGTTCCTCTGGCGCGAGATTGCCCCGACGGTCGCCGAGGAGCGCCGGGTCGTCGCGCCCGACCTGCTCGGCTACGGTAACTCCGCGATGCACGACGGGTTCGACCGGTCGATACGCGCCCAGGAGGCGATGCTCGACGCACTGCTCGACCGACTCGGAATCGAGACCGTCTCGCTGGTCGCCCACGACATCGGCGGCGGGGTCGCCACGCGGTACGCTGCACACGACCCCGAGGCGGTAGAGAAGCTAGTGCTGTCGAACGCGGTCTGCTACGACTCCTGGCCGGTCGAGTTCGTCAACGGACTCGGGATACCGGGGACCGTCGAGGAACTGAGCGACGAGGAGTTCGACGCGAAACTCGACTTCGCGTTCGCCGACGGCCTGTACGACGACGAGGGCCACGACGAGTTCGTCGCGGGGATGAAGGCCCCGTGGCAGACCGAGGAGGGCCGAGTGTCGCTCTCGCGAAACGCGGTGGCGACCAACACCAACCACACGACCGAGATCGACTACGAGGCCATCACCGCCGAGACGCTGCTGCTCTGGGGCGGCGACGACGTGCTCCAACCGGTCTCGTACGCCGAGCGACTCGCCGACGACCTGCGGGACGCGGAACTCGCCGTGCTGGATCGGGCCTACCACTGGGTCGTCGAGGACCGCCCGGAGGCGTACCGCGACCGACTCGAATCGTTCCTCGCCGAAGGAGAACCCTGATAACTGGGTCCTCAGAAAGCAATAGTATGACCGACGGAACGGACTCACCGAAGTGGGACTTCAAGGACCGCGACATCGCGATCCTCCGGGAGTTGACCCGGGACCCCCAGCTATCGTCGCGCGACCTCACCGCCATCCTCGCCGAGGAGTACGACATCGAGGTGTCTCACGTCACCGTCAGCGAGTCCATCCGGGAGATGCGCAACGAGGGCGTGTTCCGCGAGGCCGTCATTCCCAACGAGGAGTACTACATCTTCGGCCTGTTCGAGTTCAAGTTCAACGCCGAGAACTTCGAGGAGGGGTGGCGCGACGCCATGGAGTACATCCGCGACGACCCTCACACCCTCTTTTACTTCCTCTCCGACGGCGAGTACCAGTGGAAGACCGTGATGATGTTCCCCACCCGAGAGGCCGAGTCGCGGTGGATACACGAGTGCTACAAGGAACACGGCGACGTCATCGCCAACATCCGAAACTCGGTCATCCACAACGTGCTGAAGTTCGGCACCGACCCCGAGATATTCGAGGGGTTGAACGACGAGCAGGGGGAGTAGCGGGAGCCACAGACGAGTTCACGAACCCTTCGACGCGGTTACCTGACAAACGAGGAGTACGGAGCGTCCACTACGAGAGAGAGGATTCAATCGAACAGTTCGCCGTTGAGACCGTCGTTACCCTTCAGATACGAGCGAAGGAACGTATACAGGTAAACGAACAGGACGCCAGCGATCAGCACTGTTGCTATTGCTTTCACATCCCTACTTCTACTCTATTTTATATAAAACACTTTCCCAATTCGCGGCGTCTACTTCCCGGACGGTTCGGCGTATTCCGCCCGCGGTGAGTCGCCGCGGAAATCGTTCTGTCCCGCCTACGGCGTAGCCTACTTCACCAGCGAGAGCAGTTCGCACGACAGCACGACCTCGTCCCGCTGGTTCAGCACCTCGGCCTCGTACCGGACCACCCCGTTCGCGGTCGGATGCTCGCGTTCCTCCTTTTCGACTAGTTCCAACCCGGCGCGAATCGTGTCGCCGAGTCGAACCGGGGCCCTGAAGCGAAGTCGGTCCACGCCGTAGAACGCCACCACGTCGGCCCGCCGGTCGCCAGCGCGCCGCGCGAGACCGGTCGTCATCGAGAACACGAGCGCGCCGTGGGCGACTCGCTCCCCGAAGTCGGACTCCGCGGCCTCGGTTTCGCTCGTGTGAATCGGGTTGAAGTCACCGCTCACGCCCGCGAAGTTCGTGACGTCCGCCTCGGTCACGGTCCGCGAGGGGGTCGTGACTCGATGGCCCACGTCGAGTTCCTCGAACGAGGCAGTCGCGGCGTCGCGCTCCGCGGACGAGTCCTCGCCCATCTCACTCGCCTCGGAACTCGGGGTCGCGGTCGTCCCGGAACGCCGCGGTCCCCTCGCGCACGTCGTCGGTGCTCATCAGCAGGCCGAAGCCCTGGCTCTCCATGGCGAGCGCGGCGTCGAGGCTCGCGTCGGCCCCCTCGTTCATCAGCTTCTTCGCCACCTTCAGGGCGATTGGCGGCCCCTCCACGACGTCCTCGACGAACTCCGAGACGACTTCGTCGAACTCCTCGGCGGGAACCGCGCGGTTGACCAGTCCCCACTCCTCGGCGCGCTCGGCGTCGATGCGGTTCCCGCGGAACACCAGTTCCTTCGCGCGGGTCTCGCCGAGCAGTCGGAGGAGTCGCTGGGTGCCGCCGCCGCCGGGGACGAGACCCAGTCCGATTTCCGGGGAGCCGAACTCGGCGTTCACCGTCGCAATTCGGAGGTCACAGGCCAGCGCCAACTCCAGTCCTGCGCCGAGGCAGTAGCCGTCCACTTTGGCGATGACGGGGCGCTCGAAGTCGTTGACCGTCTCGAAGGCGGGCGTCACGTCCATCGCGTCGGTCGGGTCGAGGTCCCCGAACTCGCCGACGTCGGCCCCGGCGCTGAACGCCCGGTCGCCCGCGCCCTCGAACGTGACGCACCGAACGTCGTCGGCGTCCACCGACGAGAGCAGGTCGTCTATCTCGCCGAGGAGGTCCGTCGAGAGGGCGTTCATCCGCTCCGGACGGTCCAACTCGACTTCGAGCAGGCCCTCGTCCGAGAGGTCGTAGTTCAGCAGGCGGTAGTCGCCCGGTCCTGCACTCGCGCCGCCCGACTCGTCGTACTCGTGAAACCCTTCGCCCGCCTCCTCGCCGGTCCGCCCGTCTTCGACGAGTTCGACGAGGTAGTCGTCCGGTTCGAACCGGTCGTCGCCGGTCTCCTCGTGCAGAGTCCGGAGTTCGTCGAGGACCGTATCGAGGCCGAGTTTGTCGGCCCGCCGGCAGATACCCTCCGGGAAGCCGAGACCGAGGCGGACACCGGTGTCTATCTCCTCGGGCGTCGCCACGTCGTCGCCGACGAGACTGGCGGCCTCGTTGACCATCCGCGCCTCGACGCGCAGGGTGTCGAACGCCTCGCCGTCGCCGGGTTCGTAGTCCGCGCCGTCGCCGTCCTCGTAGTCGTAAAATCCCTTCCCGGTCTTCCGGCCGAGTTCGTCGTTCTCGACCTTCTCCTCGGTGATAGGCGGAATCGGTCGGCCCGCCTCCTTCCGGACGTGGTAGCCCACGTCGATGCCGGTGAGGTCCGCGAGTTCGAACGGCCCCATCGGGTAGCCTCGTCGGTGGACCATGGCGGCGTCGGCCTCGCGGACGGTGGCCTCGCCGTTCGAGACCATCCACGCGGGTTCGTCGGTGAACGGCCCGAGGACCGTGTTGACCACGAAGCCGTTCACGTCCTTCCGGACGTAGATGGGCGTCTTGCCGAGCGACTCCACGAACTCGTAGGCGGTCTCGGCGGTCTCGTCGCTGGTTCGCTGGCCGTAGACGACCTCCACGAGGTCCATCTTCACCGGCGGGTTGAAGAAGTGCATCCCCACAACCTGCTCGGGCCGCGACGTCGCCTCGGCCATCTCGGTGATGCTGAGGCTGGACGTGTTCGACGCCAGAATCGCGTCGTCGGGCGCGAGCTCGTCGAGGTCGCCGAAGATGTCCTTCTTGAGGTCCATCCGCTCGGGCGCGGCCTCGATTACGAGGTCAGCGTCTTCGACCGCCGATTCGAGGTCGGTCGTCGTGTCGATGCGCCCGAGTATCTCCTCGACCGACTCGTTCAGTCGGTCCTTCTCGGCCAACTTCTCCAGACTCCACTCGATGTCGTCGTAGCCGTCTTCCACGATGCCCTCCTCGACGTCGCGCATCGTCACGTCGTAGCCGGCCATCGCGGCGACTTCCGCGATTCCGTGACCCATGTTCCCCGCGCCGAGCACGGCCACTCGCCGTACGTCAGGAACTGTCATACGATACTCCGGTTCGTGACATGCCGTCTTAACTCCACCGGGGACGAGTTACTCCTGTAAAACAGCGTGGCCCAGCAACCAACATCGGTGCCTTCTACGGCAGATATGGGAATCGTTGTTAACGTCTGGTCGGTCACCTTCGCCGGGGCCGGAGGTCGCCGGTTCCGGCCGGGAAGGTGCTTGCTCCGACGGAGGGTGAGAAGTGCCTGAAGGCTCTTTCTGACCATTTATATGCTGTTAAGAGCTATATTTATATTTTCTATAACATTTTATGAGATTTTGAAGACCACCTACAGATGTCTATCAGCCGTGCCGAACTGCCTACTGGCAGTGGGTAGTACCGTCCCTACGACCGGAATCTACTCGGAATTATTATGGGCGTCGGACGTTCGTTTCGACTCGGTGACCTCATGCTCGGAACGGTTATCTACGGCTTCCTCGGCGTCGCTTCCCTCGTCGGCGGGTGGTACGCTCTGTGGCTCAGCGTTCGGGGAAGCTACGAATCGGTCGAACCGGGCAGCGGATTTCGGACGTTGTTCCGGCTGGCGGGCATCTACGATAGCACGCTCGCACGTCGGCTATTTTGGGCTGTCGGCGGAGTCACGATGCTCGTTGGGGGGACGTTCTTCTCGGTACTCGCAACGTGGTCGTAAATCGCCTCGGGGTCAAGCCCCGAGGCTTTCGCGTGGACTCCCGTTCTATGCCTCACCAGCGGCAGGGGGTACGTACTCCCCGCTCACGTTCAGCGTCCCGCGATTCAAGCGCACATCTACGGGTGCGCCTCTGTCGCCTGCGTTTTGCCTGCGACGGAGATACTGCAAACCGATGTTCTTCGAGGCGTTGTAGTCGGCGTGGTTCTCGTACCCGCACTGCTTGCACTTGAACGCTTCTCCTGACCGATTGTTGTCGTGGGTCTACCTGCACGGCTTCGACACCGTGTTCTTTGGCTTTGTATTCGACGTACTCGTAGAGGCGTCGGAACGCCCAGACGTGTTGCCACGTCGCCTCGGGAATGTTCTCCCGAATGTGAGTCAAGTCCTCAAATACGATGTGCGAACAGTCGTTCTTGACGGCCTCCTCGATAAGTTCGTTCGCCACTGTGTGCAAGTGTATCTCGAACCGACCGTACTCTTTCTGCCCGACGTTCTCGATGTTTTCGTGGGCGTGTCGAGAGCCACATTGCTGGAGCGATGCACGACGCTTCTCGTACTCCCGACGCCAGTGGTTGAACTCGTCTGCCGACCAGAATCGCCCTGTCGAAGCGACTGCGAGGTTGTTGACGCCTAAATCCACACCAAGGACTGTTCTGTGCTTGGACTGTGATTTAGGGGTCTCCTCGTCTGCTTCGACCTTCCGCATTGAAGCGTGGAGATACCAGTCACCGTCACGGTACTGCAAGTGAGCCATCCGAAACTCAAAATCCTCGTCCGAAACGTACTTCGTCGGCGGTGTCTCCGAGTCGTCGGGGAGGATGTAGTCACACTCTATGCGCCCGTCTATGGTGGACAGCCATACGTGGTCACGGTGGAAGGTTGCACTCCGCTCGTCATAGACCGCGCTGTCTGCCGAGAAGTGCGGTTTCGACGTGTTTTCATTACGTTTGAGGCGTTCGACTCCGCTTTTGACGGCTTCGACTACCCGCCGAATTCCCTTCTGGACGGGATTCGCGGTTAGGTCGGTTTCGTTGCGGAGTCGGTCGTAGAGGGCGCGTTCGGCTTTGGCTTTTGAGGTGACGTGGTAGCCGTCGTCGCCGTGCCAGCACCACTCGCTTGCGGTGTTGGCGCAGTGTTTGAATTGCTCGACAGTCTCTCGGAGAAGCGAGTCGGCACCTTCGGGAGCATCGAGTTTGATGACGGCGGTACGACGGTATTCCACTATTTTTCACATATAGTATTGGTGTTGCTTATACAGTGGGAGTCGGCCAACCATCGTGACGTGGGTTGTATCATCGAGTGACGGCTTCCTCCCCGACCTCAAGGGTCGGGCATCCGCCTCGTACCGCCTGTGAAACGTAGACCGGGGTCGCCGGACTCGACCCGGAAGAACGCGCGGACGGCCATCTCGGTGGGCAGGTCGGGTCACTCCCGTTCACCGCCTCCGCGAACGTCGCCGGTCACGGTCTCGCCGAACCCGAGACCGCTCCGAATCCAGTTCCACAGCCTCCGGATGCCGCCCGTGACGCCGTTCTCGAAGAATATCACGACCGCCAGCAGGATGACACCGAAGACGAGTTGCCAGCGGGCCGCCAGCGCCGGGTACTGATCGATGGTGAACCGGAGGTACTCGTAGACGAACGCGCCCACCGTCGGGCCGAGGAACGAGTACGGTCCGCCGATGACGGTCACCAACACGGGCGTGGCCGAGAACGTCCAGTGGCCGATGCCGGGGACGACGCTGCTCTGTAGGGGTGCCCACATCGTCCCGACGAGTCCGGTGAACGCCGCGCTGACGACGAACGTCGCCCACGAGTGGCGGGTCACGTCGATGCCGATGGACCGGGCGCGCTCGGGGTTCTCGCGGATCGCCAGACAGACCCGCCCGAACGGGGAGCGGACGACCCGCCAGAGGGCGTACATCGACGTGACGAAGAAAAACAGCACGACGAAGTAGAACGCGAGGTAGTCGTTGATGTTCATGAACGTGAACGCGAGACCGAACAGGTCCACCTCGCCCATGGCCTGGAAGGAGATGATGAGTCCGTCGTCGCCGTTCGTGGCGAGCAGTTCCGTCGCCGTCTCGCCGAGGCGCAGGATTTCGGCCAACTGTCCCGTGATGTCCTGCAAGAGGACGACGAATATCGCCATGCTGAACGACAGTGTGATCATCGCGAAGTAGATCTCCTCCAGTTGGACGCTGAGGTAGCCTATCGGAATCGCCAGCAGCGTCGCGAGCACCACCCCGAGCAGGACGGCGAGCCCGAACGTCGCCAGTACGCTCGCACCGCCGAACAGTTCCTCGAAGCCGAGCAGGGGGCCGACAACGTTGAACACCTTCGCCGTCGCGTACGCGGCCACCGCGAGGAACATCGCGTGGCCGAACGAGAGCAGTCCCGTGTAGCCGTACAGGAGGTTGAACGCCGTCCCGAAGATGGCGATGAGTAGCATCGTGATCAGCAGCGAAGTCTCGACCGGCCCCAACAACAGGGGTGCGCTGGCGAGCGCAGCGACGACGACGATGCCCGCGGCGACGACCGACAGGTCGCCGTTCCGGACCCGGTCGCGTACCGCGTCTGTGTAGCTCATGTGAGGGTGGTCTGGAACTGTGAGGAGGGTCCCGACTCAGACGCCCGGCGGGAGGTCGGTGTCGGCCTGACTCAGGAGGTCAGTGAGCGTCTGGCGGTCGGCGCTGATGGACTGCGACGGCTGGAGGCCCACCCCGTCGTACGGAACGTCGTCCTCGCTGCTGGTGGTCCCGATGACGGTCGGGGCCTGCGCCTGATGGGAGTCGGCGTCTATCGTGATGGAGCCTCGCGGGTCGTCGGCGAACTCCATGCCCTCCAACTCGGGGATGTAGTCGCCGGGGTCGGTGCTTTCGGCGTTCTCCATCGCCCGCTTGTACATCCAGAGCGCCGACCACGCGCTCGGCCCCGTGAACGACGGGATTCCGATGGTGTCGGTGTTCGCGTACTCGTCGTTCCACGCCTGCAGGAAGTTCCGGTTGTTCTCGTTGTCGTACGTGGAGTGCCAGTACCACGACGAGTAGTTGACGCCCTCGGGCATGGCGTCGCCGAGCGCCTGAAACACCGTCGGGTCCGCCCCGAGTGTGTCGAAGACGTCGGTAGCCTGCTCGAAGAGGCCCTGCTGGGTGGCCTGTTGGACGAAGGTGACCGCGTCGCCGCCCCAGAACGAGGTGAACACCAGTTCGGGGTCCGCGTTGGTCACGGTGTTGATCTGTGGCGTCATGTCGCTGGCACCCAGCTCCGGGAACTGGCTGGCGACGTACTCGTAGTCGGCCCCGAGCGCGTTCGAGAACGCCTTGAAGTACTCCCAGCACTGCTGGCCGTAGGCGTAGTCGGGTCCGAGATTGGCGACGCGCGTGACGTCGAGGTTCTCGTTGGCGTACCGGGCCATCGCGTACGTGTTGATCGCCGTGTTGGCGTTCGTCCGGAAGTGCACGTTCGTCCCCTGGGCGTTGTCGCCGTACGTCTCCTCGTCGTGCTCGGTGATGAACGGCGTCCCGATGTCGGTCAGCGTGAGCGGCACGCCCAGTTGGGCGACCGTCGGTGCGGTCGAGAGCGTCACGCCCGAGGACGTCAGGCCGATCATCGCGGCGACGTTCTGGCGCTGAACGAGGTCCCGGAAGTGTTGGTTCGCGGTGGATGCGCTGCCTTCGTGGTCGCGGACCACCAACTCGACGTCGCGGCCCAAGATGCCGCCCGCCTCGTTGATTCGCTTGACGGTGAGTTCCGCGGCGGCGACCGAAGCGGCCCCGAGCGACTGACCGAGGCCGGACAGGAGGTACACCGCTCCGATCCGAATCGGCCCGTCCTGTCCGGCGACGCTCCCCACGGGCCCCGTCAGTCCGGCCACCCCGGTCGCACCGGCCGCGCCGAGGAACGCGCGGCGATTCCACCCCGTCGTTTCGGTCTTCTCGTCCCCTTCCAGATGGGGAATGTTGTCGGATGTCATGAAACCCACGAATCCTTGATGATAGAATCTAACATATACCTTCGTCTGAGTACGAGGGGCCTCTTCCCTCCATTCTATCACGAATCCGAGCAACTTTTACTTTCTAAAGTTATCTCACCTAATAGCCTTCATAAGAAACGTCAAATTGGCTAAACCGGCTCAGAAACGGTGCATAAATCGGCGAAACGTTTAATCACGTTCTTGTCGAGATTCGTGTATGGTTAACATCGACCTGATCGCGGATCAGGTTATCACGGGCCTCAGCATCGGAGCCCAGTTGTTTCTCGTCGCCGTCGGGTTGAGCCTCATCTTCGGCGTCCTCGACGTGCTCAACTTCGCCCACGGCGCGCTCTACATGATCGGTGCCTACGTGGCCGTGACGCTGGTCAACGGCCTCGACGTGTTCGGCGTGGCCGTTCCGCAACTCGGCTTCTGGCCGGGGGTGGTAGCCGCGCTACTCGTCGTCGGCGTCGTCGGTGCGCTCATCGAGGTCGGGTTCATTCGCAGGCTCTACGGTCGCCAAGAGGAGGTACTCGACCAACTGCTCCTGACGTTCGCGTTCGTGCTGATACTCACCGACCTCACGCGAGTGACCTTCGGAACCGGGCAGTTCGTCATCTCGCCCCCGGCGGGGCTCCAGGGCACCATTAGGTTCACGGATTCGCTCGCGGCCCCGACCTACCGCGTGTTCCTGATTCTCACCTCCGTGGCCGTACTCGGCGGGCTGTTCGCGGTCCTGCGGTTCACCAACGTCGGCCGCCTCGTCCGGGCGACCGCGAGCGACCGCGACATGGCCCGTCTGCTGGGCATCGACGTTTCGCGGCTCTACACCGGCGTGTTCTTCGTCGGGGCCGTGCTGGCGGGTCTCGGCGGTGCGCTCGCCTCCCCCGTCGGTGCGGTCAGTCCAGCGATGGGCAATCAGGTCATCATCAACGCGTTCGTCGTCGTGGTCATCGGCGGACTCGGCTCGTTCACGGGGGCGTTCGTCGGCGCGTACGTCATCGGGATACTCATCGCCGTCGGGAGCATCGTCATCGCGGGCGCAGGCCAACTCCTCCCGTTCCTCGCGATGATCGCCGTCCTCGTGCTCAAACCGCAGGGCCTGTTCGGGGCCGAGGAGGGAGCCTGACGTGGCGACCGTCCTCGAAACCGAGAACCTGACCCGGGAGTTCGGCGCGCTCGTCGCCGTCGACGACGTGAGCGTCGCGATAGACGACGCCGACATCACCAGCATCATCGGCCCGAACGGCGCGGGCAAGACCACGTTCTACAACCTGCTCGCCGGCCAGTTAGAGCCTACCGAGGGGCGGGTCTTCATCCGCCCTCGTCGGACCGACACTATCGCCGACGGCGGAACGGCGACCGACACCGACGACGGAACCGACGCCGACGGCGGGGCCGGCGGGAGCGCGGGTACTGCGGCCGACGCGGGACGCGGCGGCGACGGGCTGGTCGACGTGACGGGGATGGAGCCGTTCGAGATCAATCGACTCGGGCTCGCGCGGGCGTTCCAGATCAACAACGTCTTCGAGCGCCTGACGGTTCTGGAGAACGTCCGCATCGCCCGGATCAGCCGAGACGGTCGGACCCTCGACGTCACGTCGGTCGCCGCCGACGACGACGAACTCAACGAGGAGGCGCGCCGCGTACTCGAACTGACGAACCTCGTGGAGGTGGCCGACACGCGGTGCGCGAACCTGTCGCACGGCGACGTTCGGAAGGTGGAGATCGCGCTCGCGCTGGGCACCGACCCGTCGGTGGTCCTGCTGGACGAGCCGACCGCGGGGATGAACGCGACCGAGACTCGCCGGATGGTCGACCTCATCGGCGACCTGAACGACGACACCGACACGACGTTCCTCGTCACCGAACACGACATGGAGGTCGTCCTCGGCATCTCGGACCGAATCCTCGTGTTCGACAACGGTCGGCTCATCGCCGACGGCACTCCCGACGAGGTGATGGCCGACGAGCGCGTCCGCGAGGCCTACCTCGGAGGTGAGCGGTGATGGCACTGCTGGAGATGGCGGACGTGAACGTCTACTACGGGAACAGCCACGTTCTGTTCGACCTCTCGCTCGCCGTCGAGGAGAACGAGGTCGTCGTCCTACTCGGGCGGAACGGCGCTGGCAAGACCACGACGCTCCGGAGTATCGTCGGCACCGTGCCCCGCCGCGAGGGACACATTTCCTACCGCGACACCGACATCGTGGACGCGCAGGTCGACCGGATTAGCAGGATGGGGGTGAAACTCGTCCCGGAGGACCGCCGGATATTCCCGACGCTGACCGTCGAGGAGAACCTGCAGGTCGCGGCCGAGACCGCCGTGGACCCCCGGCCGGTCGAGGAGATGTACGAGATATTCCCGACGCTCGACGACCTGCGGGACAGCCGAGGCCGGGACCTCTCCGGCGGCGAGCAGCAGATGCTCTCGGTCGGCCGAGCGCTCGTCCAGAACCCCGACCTCCTCCTGTTGGACGAACCGACAGAGGGGCTCGCGCCGGTCATCGTCGAAGACCTGCGGCGGGTGTTCGAGGAAATCGTCGAGGAGGACGTGACCGTCCTGCTGACCGAGCAGAACGTCCAGTTCGCGCTGGACCTCGCCGAGCGCGCCTACGTCATCGAGAAGGGGTCGAACGTCTGGGACGGCAGCGTGCCCGAACTCCGCGAGCGCGACGACCTGCTGGAGGAGTACCTCTCGGTCTCCGTCGCCGAGTCGGACTGACTCGTGACTCAGCGCGCGGTCCACCCGCCGTCCACGGTGAGGCACTCGCCGGTGACGAACGAGGCGGCGTCGCTGGCGAGGAAAATGGCGGGACCCGCGATCTCCTCGGGGTCGGCGAACCGGGCCATCGGCGTCCGGTCGACGATGGACTGGCGGAGACGTTCGTTCTCCCGGAGTTCCTCGGTGAGGTCGGTTCGCACGTACCCCGGCGCGAGCGCGTTGACCCGCACGTCCGGGGCCCAGTCGAGCGCCATGCTCTTGGTCAGGCCGACGAGGCCGTGCTTCGAAGCGACGTAGGGGTGCTGGCGGGGCAGGCCCACGACCCCGCCGACGCTGGCGACGTTTATCAGCGTCCCGTCGCGCTCCGCAAGCGACTCGGCCGCCGCCCGCGCACAGCGGAACGCTCCGCGGAGATTCACGTCCGTCGTGAACTCGAACGCCTCGTCGTCGATATCCTCTGGCGGTCCCAGCGCGGCGTCGGGGTTGACGCCCGCGTTGTTCACCACTGCGTCCACTCCTCCGAGTTCGTCTTCGACCCGCTCGAACAGATTCCGAATCGACCCCTCGTCGGTCACGTCGGTCGGATGGACGACCGACGTCGCCCCGCGGTCGCGCACGTCCGTGACGGCGTCCTCGACCGCCGCTTCGGTGCGGGAGGTCGGCACCACGTCGGCCCCGGCGTCTGCGAACCCTCTGGTGATGGCGCGGCCGATGCCGCGGGTACCCCCGGTGACGACGGCGACGGTTCCCGAGAGGTCGAAGGCGTCGAGGTCTGGCATGGTATCCGGAGAGGACGCGCGACGGCAAAACGATTGGGTCGCACTGCGGAACCGTATTCGGTACCGCGGCAGGCCGACCGGACCGCTGTGGACGACCGGCCGACCAGTCCACCGGAGACGACCGACCGAACAGACCGCCGTGGGTGGATAGAGGGGCCGCTGGCGTTCACTTCGGCCACCTCCGCCGGCTCTGTTCAGCGCGCGCAGGTCTGCACGCTCATGGGGATTATCGTCGCACGTCATGGGTTCTCGCGACAGGTTCCGACGTGATCTAGCGACAGTACCCTCATTCCGGTCGATGAATCTCCGAATCCCTACGATACTCCCTATCAGTTACGCTGTGTCCGGGTGACTGTCTACGCGAGAGGCTCGACACGAAACACGTAGTCAGCATAGGCCTTATCGAGGTTCGTAGGACTCTCTTCGGCAGTATGCTCTGTGCATAAGAAGGCTTCCGCCTCGACGGCGCCGTGGCCGGTTTCTTCCTGATATCGTTCGAGGACGACGAACGTCGCGGGTTCGTCGCAGCCACGACGATGACACTTCCGAGGCGAGTCTGAGGGTTCGCCCTCTTCACGTCGAGTTTCGTCCTGCCCGTCGCGTGGTGGTTCGGTTTCGTCGGCACGCTCGCGCGACTCTTCGATCTCCCGCTCTCGCTGGCGATTCTCTGTGTCACGGGCTTGCTTGTCTCGGCTCTTCTTCGTGTCTGCCATTCTGTAACAGAGGAGAATGAGAGTGATAACGTTGTGGTCGCTATGCGGTATGACATCGAAAACGCGTTGATACCCGGGCCAGAGCGGCTATCTCGATCGGAAAGAGAACGGTGAATACGCGCCCTGTATTCAGCACGCAATTTCTACCAGCCACGAGGGAGGTTACTGCCGGATGTGATACATTCGTGTTCTGTATTGCTCACAGCCGATTCGCTCCTCTTGGAAGGTGAGGGTTCCAACAAAGACTCTACCCTCGCTCGGTGGTGGTTCTCGCCGCGTCCCGATTTCGTAGCGAACGGGTGAAAACTCGAAAATCCCGTAAACTCGACGCTACCGTTCGCACATCAATCGGGGAGACAACTACACCGTTCCAAGAACAACCATAACATTCCTAAAAGAAACGATTTACCATCCCTAAACAGCTCACAGCGGTTCCTCGCCGTCGATGATTCGCTTCGCGCGCCGAGCGAGGGCGGGGACCCGCTGTTCCATGAGCGGATACAATGGGTCGTCGCTGTTGCCCTCGAGGTGCCGCCGGTAGAACATCTCGCCCAGCGCGGCGAGTTTGTACACCGCGAGCGCCCGGTAGAACCGGTCGTGGTCGTACTCGATGCCGGTCGCCCGCTCGTATCGCTCGACGAGTTCCCGCCGAGTCGGATACCCCTCGGCCTCCATGAACGTGGCCGTCAGTTCGGGCGTGGCGGGGTCCGGGTCGCCGGGGTCGCGCCAGTACGAGAGCATCCAGCCGAGGTCGGCCAGCGGGTCGCCGAGCGTCGCCATCTCCCAGTCGAACACCGCGGCCAGTTCGGGCGGCGTGCCCGGCGCGAACATCACGTTGTCGAGTTTGTAGTCGCCGTGGACCAGCGCGTGGTCGTGGTCGCTCGGGCAGTTGTCCGCGAGCCAGTCGCCGACCTCCCGTAGCTCCGGCACCGTTCGCTCGTCGGCGGTCCGCTCGGAGGCCCAGTGGAGTTGCTCGGTCCAGCGCTCGACCTGTCGCTCGGTGTACCCCGGCGGATGGCCGAACTCGCCGAGACCCGCGTCGTCGTAGTCGAGCGCGTGAATCGCCGCGAGCGTGTCCACCAACTCCTCGCCGATTCGGCGGTGGGCGTCGGGCGTCCCGAAGCGGTCCGGTTCGCCGTCCCGGAGAACGTCGCCCTCGACTCGACCCATCACGTAGAAGTCGCTCCCGACGACCGAGTGGTCCTCGCAGGCCAGTACGGTCCGCGGAACCGGAACGTCGGTGTCCTGTAGCGCGTCCATCACCCGGTACTCCCGCAACACGTCGTGGGCGGTGTCGGCCGTCTCACCGGGCGGTGGCCGCCGAACGACGAGTTCTCGGTCGCCCCACGTCACGAACAGCGTCTCGTTGGAGTGGCCCTCCGGGTGGTGTCGGACGGCGTACTCTTCGACCGTTCCCAACCGCTCGGCGAGGTAGTCCCGGAGCGCGTTCCGGTCGACGAGTCGTTCGAAGTAGTCGGACTCGTCCTCGGTCGTGGAATCGTCGCGTTCGTCCTCGGTCGTGGCGTCGCGTTCGTCCTCGGTCATGGGTTCGTCCTTCCGGGTTCGGTCGGTCGGCGGTTTCGCCGGACCGCCGCGCAACGTCGCGTCGGCCCGCGGCTTCTCACGTCAGTTGTACGGATAACTCCGGTATAGAACTTACGAGGGAAATAGAATCGGGGAAATTCTTTTACATCGTTGCGGAGAGTGTGGTGATATGGAGTACGACGACCCCCGACGAGGGCGAGAAGTCGCCGAACGCGTCCGGACCTTCGTCCGGGAGGAGGTCCTCCCGGTCGAACGGAACCGCCTCGGCGAGGGGCCGGTCTCCGACGAGACGGTCCGCGAACTCCGCGAGGCGGCGAGGGAGTACGACGTGTACGCGCCACAGATTCCCGAGGAGTACGGCGGCATGGGGATGGGATTCCGCGAGATGCTCCCCGTCTTCGAGGCGGCCGGGCGGAGTCTGCTCGGCCCCACCGCCGTCCGGGTCGACGCGCCGGACGAGGGCAACATGCACACGCTCGAACTCGTCGGAACCGACGAGCAGAAAGACCGATGGCTCGGGCCGCTGGTCGAGGGCGAGGCCAGGTCGGGATTCTCGATGACCGAACCCGCACCGGGCGCGGGGTCGGACCCCAAGATGATTCGGACCACGGCCGAGAAGGAGGGCGACGAGTGGGTCATCGACGGCCACAAGTGGTGGACGACGCAGGGGAGCGAGGCCGACGTGCTACTGGTGATGGCGCGGACCGACGAGGACGCTCACCCCTACGAAGGCTGTTCCATCTTCCTCGTTCCCGCCGACACTCCGGGCGTGGAGGTAGTCCGAGACATCCCGCACGTCGGCGGCGCAGTCACCGGGATGAGTCACGCGGAAATCCGGTACGACGACGTTCGCGTTCCGGAAGAGAACCTGCTCGGCGAGGAGAACGCGGGGTTCGCCATCGCCCAACAGCGCCTCGGCCCGGCCCGACTCACCCACTGCATGCGCTACTCGGGCATGGCCGAGCGCGCGCTCGACATCGCGAAGGCGTACGCCGACGAGCGCCGAGCGTTCGACGGCCCGCTCTCGGAGAAGCAGGCGATACGGTTCGAGGTCGCCGAGACCGAGATGCGCCTCCACGCCGTCCGGACGATGGTCAGGCACGCCGCCCGCCAAATCGCGGCCGGGGAGCAGGCCCGCGTCGCGGTGGCGACGAGCAAGGTGTTCGCCGCGAACGTCGTTCAGGACGCCATCGACACGGCCGTCCAGATATGCGGCGGGAACGGCATCGGCAAGGACCTCCCGCTCGCGGACTTCTACGAGAACGTCCGCCAGTTCCGCATCGTGGACGGGGCGGACGAAGTTCACAAGCGAGTCATCGCCAGACGGGCGTTCGAGGACCTGAACCCGAGCGAAGTCGAACACCTGACCCAGTTCGACGGCGAGTAGCGTCGGCGCTCGGGGGCGTCTCCGTCGGCGAAAGCCGAGAAATTATATATAAATCTTTTCCACAGTTGCGGCGGTCACAACTCCGGGTTCCCTTATACGGACGTACGGTTCGACGGTCAAGATAGAACGCCATGAGAACCGAGTATCGCTCTCTCGACTCGACACGCGGCGGTACAGTACGGAGACAGCACCGGCACCCGATCGGCGTATATCAGGAGCGCGTCGAAAGATGAAAGAGCTGTTCTCGACGTTGGCCCGGTTCGTCACGGCACACAACCGCCTCGTCGTCGTCGTCATGCTCCTGTTGACGGCCGGAGTTGGCGCTGGGGTCACGCAACTCCAGTTAGCGAGCGACGCGACGGGGAGCGAGGCCATCGGCGACACGGAGGTCGCACAGAAGCAGGAGTACGTCCAGACCCACTACGGCGGCCGGAACGAGCGGAACGGAACGCCGGCGGCCGTCTACGTCAGGGACGACGGCGGCAACGTCCTCTCGAAGGAGTCACTGCTGGAATCGCTCCGATACCAGCAGTCGGTCGTCGAGAACGAGACGGTGGCGGCGGCGCTCCCCGACCGAGGCGGCGTCGTCGGCGTCTCGAACCTCGTCGCCAAGCGAGCGGCCGGGAGTCCGGACGCGACCCTCGACGAGCAGATAACGGCGCTCGAATCGGCGAGCGAGTCCGAGGTCGAACGGTACGTCGAACGGACCCTCACGAGCGAGTCGGCGCGCCAGTTGCTGCCCAGCGACTACGAACCCGGCACCGCGAGCGCGACGAGTCGCCGGATGGTCTTCCGGTTCGAGACCGAAACCGAAGGCGGTCCCCAGACGCAGGGCAGACCCGAGACCCGCGCGCTCTACGAACGCGCCCAGGAGACGCCCGGATACTTCACCATCGGCGCACACGCGCAGACCGTCTCGCTCGAACAGACCCAACAGGACACGTTCGAGTTGATACTCCCGGTCGCGCTCGCCGCCATCCTCGCGGTTCTGGTGTTCTCCTACCGCGACCTCGTGGACGTCTTCGTCGGGTTCACCGGCGTCGTCCTCTCGGTCGTCTGGATGTTCGGCATCCTCGGCTGGCTACAGGTCCCGGCCGGAATGACCCTCGTCATCGGTCCGGTCCTGATAATCGGACTGAGCGTCGACTACGGACTCCACGTGTTCATGCGGTACCGCGAGGAGCGCGGCGACGGCGAGGGCGTCCGTGAACCGATGGGTCGGTCGCTGTCGTCGGTCGCTGTCGCGATCGGACTCGTCACGATAACCACCGGCGTCGGCTTCATGTCGAACGCCACGAACGACTTCACCGTCATTCGGGACCTGTCGGTCGGTATCACCCTCGGCGTCGTGTCGGCGTTCGTCATCTTCGTGACCGTCGTTCCGGCGCTGAAGGTGAGCATCGACGGGTTGCTCGAAGGGTACGGGTTCGACCGACGAAAACGGCCGCTCGGGAAGACCCGACTCCTCGAACCGCTCCTGGGTAGCGGCGCCGACCTCGCGCGGAAGGCCGCGCCGCTCGTCGTCGTCGTCGCGCTCGTCGTCGGTGCGGCGGGCGGACTCGCGTGGAGCGACCTCGACCGCAAGTCGTTCCAGCAGGGCGACGGCGAGGTCGCTCAGTGGAAGCAGGACCTCCCCGAACCGTTCGCGTGGGGAGTCACCGAGTACGACGAGAACAGCGAGTTCGTGGACGACCGCTACCGGTCGGCCGACGAGAGCGACCGCCGGATGTCACAGGTGCTCGTGGAAGGCGACGTGACCGACCCGGAGACGCTCGAACGACTCGCCGAGGGTCGCCAGCGCGCGACCGACAGCGACGTCGTCTTCGAGCAGTCCGGGTCGGTTCCGTTCGTCGGCCCCGTCACGGTCATGCGGTCCGTGGCCGCCCGGGACGAGGAGTTCGCACGTACGCTCCGCGAGGCCGACACCGACGACGACGGCGTGCCCGACCGGAACCTCGAAGCGGTGTACGCCGCGCTCTACGACGCGGCCCCCGAACAGGCCAGTCGGGTCGTCGAGCGAACCGACGGCGAGTACCGGTCGGTCCGGATGGTCGTTCCCATCGAACCGGACGCGAGTTACGAGGAGCAGGCCGACGAGATGCGTGACGTCGCGGCCGCCGTCGACGACGGCGAGACGCTCACCGCGACGGCCGTCGGGGCGGCGACGGTGAACGCGGCCGAGTCGGCCCAGACGGCCGAGAGCATCCTGACCACCCTCGTCGTCGCACTCGCGGCGGTCTTCGTCATGCTGATGGTCGTCTACCGGATTGCGGAGGGAAGCGCGTCGCTCGGCGCGATAACGGTGATTCCGATCGCACTGGTCACCGCGCTCGTCGTCGGCGGTATGTACATCCTCGACGTCCCCCTGACGCTGTTCACGTCGCTCCTGATGAGCCTCGTCGTCGGACTCGGCATCGACTACAACATCCACGTCAGCGACCGGTTCGCTCAAGAACTCGACCGAGGCCGGGACGCCTACCTGGCGCTCCGCGAGGCCGTCACCGGGACCGGCGGCGCACTGCTCGGTAGCACGCTCACCTCGACCGGCGCGTTCAGCGCGCTCCTGCTGTCGCCCTCGCCGCAACTCCGGAGTTTCGGCACGCTCGTCGTGCTGGCGCTGACGCTCTCGTTCGTCGTGAGCATCTTCGTCCTGCCGAGTCTGCTGTTCGTGTGGACGCGGTACGTCCACGCGAGCGCCGACGCCGAGTCGAGTTCGGGTGCCACGCCCGCCGGACACCAGGACTGACGTCGCTCTCGCGCTCTCTTCTCCTCTTCTGGCTCTCCCTTCGCTCCGTCGTTCTTCCACGCGGCCGACCCGGAACCCCGTGCCGAGCGCCGCGGTGGTCTTGCCCTCGCCGTCGCTCGACCGGACCTGCACGAGACCGGACTCGTCGGGGGTCGATGGGTCGACGGGTCGATGCTGCCGTGGAGTGAACAGTTCCGTATCGTGACTCGCGTGAGTGGACTCCCGTCGTGGCTCAGGGTTCGAACACTACTGCGCGCCGGTCGGTCACGACTCCGTGGTCGGCGTCCGCGACCGACTCGGGAATCGTCGCGTCGGTCCCGTCGGCGTAGCGCGATTCGAGGCTCGCTCGCACCGCGTCCCGGACGCAGGCCCGCGCACAGGCCCCGACTTCGGTGGCGGTCCCGGTGAAGGGAACCTCCTCGCCCGCCGGGTCGCAGGCCGCAATCGCGGCGTCGCTGGTCGTGCCCGGAAAGCCGGTCTCGGCCAGCAGGGTCGCGGTCTTGGCTTCGACCGCCACCGCGAGCAGGTTCGCCAGCGCGCCCGCCGCGAGCGAGTGGTCGGTTCCGACGACGACGTTGACGGTGCCGACCGCGGAATCGGCGTCGTGCGACGCCGATTCCGCGGACTCGGCCGCGGGGTCCATCGGGAGCGCGGCCGGGTTCGAGATTCCAGCGGTCGCGACCGCCGAGACCGGGCCGCACCGCGCGCCGCGAGCGTGTCGCAACTCGACGCCCGTGAGCAGGGCGGGTCCGGGTTCGCCGAACCCGGCCGACTCGCGGCGCTCGGCGAGGTAAGCGTCGAGGTCGGTCCGGTCGAACTCCTCGGGAACCGAGACGTTGTAAGCCGCGTCGGCCGCCCAGCGCCCGCCCTCCCATCCGGTCGAGAGCCAGCGTGCACCCTCGCGGCGAACCCGGAGGACGCCCTCGCGGACGGCCGTCTCAAACACCGCCGAGGACCTCCAGCAGGCGGTCGTTCTCGTCGGGAGTCCGGACCGCGACCCTGACGTGCGAGTCGAGGCCTCGGAAGGTGGTCGCGTCCCGAATCGCGACCTCCCGCTCGCGGGCGCGCCGGACGATTTCTTCGGGACTGCACTCGCCGGCGTCCGGGACGCACTCGCTCACGTCGAGCAGGAGGAAGGGGGCTTCGGAGGGGTGGACGTCGAACCGCTCGCCGAGCGCGTCGGCCATCCGGGCGCGCTCCCGGCGGACGCGCTCGCGGGTCTCGGCGACGAACTCCTCCCGTCGGAGGCAGTGCGCGCCGACCCGGGCCGCGGGCGTCCCGAGACTCCACGCTCGCCGGGCGGTAGCGAGGTCCGCACCGAGTTGGCCGGTCGCCACTGCGAATCCGGCCCGGAGACCCGGCAACCCGAAGAGTTTGGTCAGCGAGCGCGCGACCGCGACGCCCTCGGTACCGACGAGCGACGGTCGGTCGGTGAACCCGAGGAACGCCTCGTCGGCGACCAGAAGGGTGTCGCTCTCTCGGCACTGGGCCGCGAACTCCCGGAGTGCGCCGGGGGCGTAGGCGTCGCCGGTCGGGTTGTTGGGGTTGCAGACCACGGCCGCGGCGTGGGGCCGGGGGTCGGCGTCGAGCAGTTCGTCGTACGGGACGAACTCGGGTTCCCCGCCCTGCAAGCGAATCTCGCGGGCGTACTCGCCGAAACTGGGGTAGGGGACCAGCACCGAGTCGCCCGGCGAGACTCGGGCGGCGAACGCGAGTCGGAGTGCCGCGAGGCCGCCCGGCGTGGGAACGACCGCGTCGGGATCGCAGTCCACGAAGTCGGCCGCCGCGTCTCGAAAGTCTGGGTACTCGTCGTTCGGGTACGACCGGGCCGAATCGAGCGCGTCGGCGTAGACCGACTCGACGCCCTCGGGCGTCCGGGGGTTGGTGTTCGCGCTGAACTCCAGCAGGTCGGGGTCGTCGCTCCCGCCGTGGGGCACGCGCCCGACCTTCCGGACGCTATCGCGGTCCATCGACGTCCTCCGCATCCATCTTCTCGCCGTCTACCAGTTCGTCGTACACCGACCGAACTCGGTCGCGGACGCGCGCCATCGGAATCCCCTCGCGCTCCGCGAGCGCCAAGGCACCGCCCATGCCGACGCCCTCCTTGGCCTCTCCGGCGACGTAGCGGGCCATCGCGGGGTGGTCGGTCTCCTCGAATCCGGGGTCGGTGACGGTGGAGTCGATGTCGAAGTCGACGGTCGCACCGCGGAGGTCGACCGCGGGGTCGTCGGCGACGAACTGGGTCGTGGCGAGCGAGAGCGGCCCGTCGAGTCCGGCGTGGCGCGCGAGGGCCGCGACCGCGAGCATCTGGGTCCCGCCGGCGAGCGTAATCGCGGTGCCCGACCGGGCGGCCCCGACGACGAACCCCGCGGCGCTCGCCAGCACCGGGTCGCCCGCCCGTCGGAGCGCCAGACGGGGGTCTCCGGCGGCGTCGCCGGGCTCGAGTCCGCTGGCTTCGAGCGCGTCGGCGACCACCTCGCGCTTTCGCTCGATGGGGTTGTCGGGGAGCGACGACGAGACGCCACACTCCTCGCCGAGCGCGGTCAGGACGCCGAGCGCGGTGGTGGTTCCGCCCGGAATCGTCTCGGCGACGAGGAGTTCTCGGTCGGGAATCTGTCGTCCGAACTCCCGGGCGGCGGCGAAGGCTCCGGGCGCGGTCGGCACGGGGTCGGACTCCCGAACGTCCTCGCCGGGTCGCGCGCCCACGGTGACGGTCGGCGCGGCGGTGGGTTCGGCGAGTCCGGCGTCCACCACGGTCGTCTCGAAGTCGGCGAGTTCGCGGACCGCGCGGGTCACGACCGCCGGAGTCGGGCATCCTGACGGACTGACCGGCACGACGGGCGCGCGGACCGGTTGGCCGTATTCGAGGATCTCGGCGTCGGCGCTCGGCGTGTGGACCATCGCTTCCGGGTCGGCCCCGGCGGCGCTCAGCCCCTCTATTTCGGCGGTTCGGGTCGTCCCGGCGAAGACGACGAGTCTCACAGCAGACCCTCCGCGAGGTCGGCGTCCGAGAGTCGATTCACGTTCACGGCCAGTCGTGCGTCGTAGGTTTCGTACATGGTTTCGGTGTCGGTTTCGGCGACGACGTTGACCCCGGTCGGGGCGAGTTCCCGGCCGTCGCGCTCGAAGGCGGTGTCGATACTCGCGCCGAGCGCGCGCTTGAGTGCGGCCGGGACGCAGACGGTCAGCGACGGCGGTTCGCGGCCGGGTGCGTCGTCAGGGTCGTCGTAGGCGTCGAGGACCGCGTTCAGCGCGTCGGCGTCGAGGAGGGGCAGGTCGGCCGCGACCGTCAGAACCGGGGATTCGACCTCGGCGAGTGCGGCCTGCAAGTCCTCGACGTAGCCCTCGCCGGGCGTCTCGACGGTGGTGAGGGAGCCGCGCTCCTCGGCGAATTCGCGGGTCTCGGGCGCGTGCGGCGAGACGACCGCGTGGGCGGTCTCGACTCGACTCTCGGCGAGCGCGTCGGCGACTCGGGCGACCATCGGGCGCTCGCCCACCTCGAAGAGGGGTTTCTCGGTCTCGCAGTCGAGACGCGTGCCCCGGCCGCCGCACATCACGAGAGCGTCCACGCGACCACCCCCACGTGCAGGCCCGCGAGTCGGGCGAGTTCGTTCGTCGCGCCGAAGACGTCGCCGTTGACGCCGCCGAGGTTCCGCTCGGCCCACGACAGGAGCGCGAGCGCGACGGCGACTGCTCCGGCGAGGACGGCGACCGCCGGGACGCCGAGCAGGACGATCGGGGCCGCGACGAGCGCCGGAGCGGCGAGTTCGGTCGGCGCGTTGTCGGTGAACGCAGAGCCGAGTCCCTCGAAGGCGGGGTCGCCGAGGCAGGCCAGCGCGGCCATCCCGACCTTCGCGCCGACCTCCGCGGCGACGACGACCGCGACCGCCGCCACCGGAGGCAGTCGGGCCAGCGCCAGCGCGGCCAGCGCGAGTCCCGCGAGGACGAGACCGAGCGCCAGCACCGCGCCGACGCCGACCTCGGTGTCCTTCAGCACCGCCCGGCGGTCGTCGGGGTCGCCGTGGACCACCGCGGCGTCGCCGAGGTCCGCCACCCCGTCGGCGTGGTTGATTCCGGTGACTGCGTAGAGCGCGAGCAGGTAGCCGAACGCGGCGGTCGGGTCCGGAATCGGCCGGAGTTCCGCGGCGACCAGCGGAAGCGCGGCCAGTACGCCCACGACCCATCCCGCCAGCGGAAACGCCGCCGGGGTCTCGCGGAAGGCGGTCCACGCCGCCTCGCTCCGGCCGGTCGGAATCCGGGTGAGGAAGCCGAGCGCACCCTTCGTCGCGGTCAGAGCCACGCGACCACCTCCGAGGCGACCGCCGGCGCAACTCCCGCACCGAGGCCCGCGACGGCCAACGACAGTACGCCCGCAACCGCGAACGACAGCACGCCCGCGACGGAGACGACTCGGATCCCGGCCCGCGAGGTCTCGACCGAGGGGAGCGCGGCGTCGGGGTTCAGCACGTAGACGCCCGGTTTCTCGAAGCGCGCGTCGAGGGCGGCCGCCAGCGTCGCCATCGGCCACCCGGAGTTGGGCGAGGGCGGAGCGTCGGCCCACCGGCGTCCCGCCGACAGCGACCCGAGGCGGCGGCGCGAGCTCGCGCCCGGGACGAGCGCGGCGAGCGCGAGCAGAACCGCACTCGCGCGTGCCGGAACCCACATTACGATGTCGTCGAGGCGGGCGCTCGCGGTGCCGTGAGGGTTGTCGGGGTAGCCGAGCATCGAGTCGAGGGTGTTGACCGCCTTCACCCACGCGGCGGCCCCGGCGGCCAGCGAGAGCGAGACGGGCGAGAGGAACGCGAACGCGAGCAGCGCCGCCACCACGCCGTCGGCGAGGTTCTCGGCCGCGCTCTCGACCGCGGCGCTCCGGACCTCGCCCGCCGAGAGGTCGGCGGCGTCCCGGCCGGCCAGCCACCGAAGTCGCTCGCGGGCGGTCGGCAGGTCGGTCTCGGTCGCGGCGACCACCTCGGCGGCCGTCTCCGAGAGCATCCGGAGACTGGTCGTGGCGAAAACCACGAGTCCGGCCGCGACGACGCCAGCGACGAGGTCGAGTCTGGTCGCGAGTTCGACCGGGAGCGCGACCGCCGCGGCCGCGAGCAGGGGGAGCGCGACGGCGACGGCTACGCCCGCGAGTCGGGGCCGGGACCACTCCCGGTCGAAGGCGGCGACCAGCGACCCGAACCACGCGACGGGGTGGAGGTTTCGAGGTGGCTCTGCGACCGCGGCGTCGAGCAGGAGCGCGAGCGCGATAGCGACCGCCGGAGGCGCACCACCGGCGGTCGCTCCGACCGCGCTGGCCGGGGTCATCGCCGACCCTCCAGCCAGTCGGGGAACTCGGTCAGGGGAACGTCCGACAGCAGGACCGCAGTTCCGCCGCAGTCCGCGACGGCCCCGTCGGTTCGCGGGTCGTCGCCGACGTGGACGAGTTCCGAGACGGGGACGCCGAGTCGGTCGGCGCAGGTCTCGAACGCCCGGGCGTCGGGCTTGCGCCACCCGCAGGCGACGCTGGTGACGATGGCGTCGAAGCGCTCGCGGTCGAGGTCCGAGCGGACGAGGGCTTTCCGGGCGAGTTGCGGCACCGCGCAGTTCGAGAGGACGGCGACGGGACCGCGCTCGCTCGCGGCTTCGACGGCTTCGAGTGCGCCCTCCCGGGTTTCGACCTCGGGGTCGAACGCCGAGACGACCGCCCGACGGGCGGCGTTGCCGGGCGCATCGACGCCGCTGCTGGCGAGCGCGGCGCTGACGTGGGCCATCAGCGGGACCTCCGCGCCCTCGGGCGCGTCGATGTGCGGTTCGCGGTAGGCCTCGGCCCAGTCGTCGGGCACCGCCACGTCGCGCTCCCGGAGTTCCGCGGCGACGGCGCTGGCGGGGTCGTCGGGTCGGTCGGCCGCGACGAGGGTTCCGAACAGGTCGAACGATACTGCCACTACGTCGTGGTTAGTGCAAACGGACTTGAATCGGTCGGACCTACGGTTATGGAGTTGCTTTTTCAATTCTTTAGGCAATGTCTTCATTTGCTAAGGTTTTGTACATGTTTCCAATAGCGTGGTCGTTTCCGATAGCGTGGACGGGATTTCTGGCCCAGAAGTGGAGAAGGTCGAGATACTCGAACCGAGCGACGGAGTAAGACGGGCTGAGAAGCTAGCTTCAGGCTTGAGCAACGGAGTCTCCGCGACTGCACAGCACGGCGACCGCCCCGCACCGCGAGAGCCTCGAACCTCCCCGACCTCGTCGGCCGCACGAGGCGGCCTCCTCCCTCGCGCGGTCGAGCGCGGCGCGCAGTTCTGCGCGCCGCGCCAGCACGCGCCGGGATGAAAGACAGCCAGAGCGCTCCGGGGAGAAAAGTCGATGAGTCCAAAACGACGAATCGCTACTCGACGCTGATGATGTTCGACTCCAGGTCCCGCGGGAAGTAGGTCAGCCAGTCCACGCCCTCCTCCGTGACCGCGATGGTATCGGAGTGGCGATAGCCGTACTCGTCGGTGTAGATGCCCGGTTCGATGGTGTAGATGTGGCCGGGTTCCATCTCGGCGTCTCGCTCCTCGCGGCCGTCTTGCTCCTCGCAGTGGTCGGTCCACCCGCGGTCGATGTACGGCGGTTCGTGCGCGCCGAGACCGATGTTGTGGCCGACGTGGTGCTGGGCGAGGTCCGAGACGCCCTGCTCCTCGAAGTAGTCCCAGACCTGTTCGTCCACGTAGGACAACTCGACGTCCGGGCCGAGCGCGTCGATGGCGATGGTCTGGGCCTCCAGCATGAGTTCGAAGTAGTGGGCCTGCTCGTCGGTGGGTTCGCCGAGGAACATGGTGCGCTCCAGTTCGGAGTGATAGCCGTCCACGTTGGCGCTCGCGCCCGTGACCAGCACGTCGCCCTCCTGCAAGCGCCGGTTGGCGGTGTGGCCGTGGGGCAGGGCGGTCTGCTCGCCCGTGATGAACCCCGCCATCGCGGGACCGTCGGCGCGGGTGCGCGGGACGTACTCGTCGCCCAGCGTGTCGAGCATCGCCCGCGAGGCCTCCATCGACGCGCGCTGGCTCACCGTCGCGGGGTGTTCGCCGACCTCGGTGAAGTCCGCGAGGTAGCGATGCGCGAGGTTGCCCCACCGCGCCGACTCGCGGACCAACTCGACCTCCACGTCGGACTTGGCCCACCGCATCCGGTCTATCCAACTCTGGGTCTCGACCTCCACGAACTCCGAGAGTTGCGGCCCCTCGTAGCCCATCACGCCGGGCGCGCCGTCGGTGTCGGTGGCGACCGACTCGACGCCGAGGTCCGAGAGCATCGACGCCGCGGTCTCGATTGGCTTCCCGCCGGGGTAGTCGAAGTAGTGACGCACCCCGTCGATGTGGGGGTTGCGCTCGACGCGCTCGACTTCGAGACGAGGCACCGTAATCTCGACTCTGTCGTCGGTCACGGCGAGGACGACCGGGCGCTCGGTCTGGATGTGGTCGAAGCCGGTCAGATACTCGATGCTGGTCGCGCCGAACCAGACTCCCGCGTCCGCGCCGGCGTCCGCGATTCGACCACGGACGGCGGCGAGTCGGTCCCGAAACTCGGTGTCAGGTACTCGCGTCGGCATATGCGCCGAACCACGCAACCCGCCGGGTTAAATATTGACGTGTGGGCAAGACGGATACTGACGTGTGGGGGAGACGGATATCGACGTGTGGGTGAAGACGATGACGACGGAGTCGCGACCCGACTGCTGGGCGGTCCGAAACGGTTGGACACGACGTGGTTCGTGACCGACGATATCTGTCCCGGGGGAGAACAGTTCAGAAGGTCAGTAACAGCTGGTTTCGGTGGTTTCGGCCCTCCGAAAGAACTTTCCGCCACCGACGGAAGGCGTGGACATGAACCGAGAACGGGGTAACGCCGGGGCGTCTCGTCACGGACCCGACCCTGTAAGAACGAGCGCGGGCCGTGATGGACCGGATATCGACACCTCCGCGTCCGACGCGGACCGCTCGGCGGTAACCCGCCGGACCGTCCTCGGGGCGCTCGCCGGGACCGGAGTTACCTCGCTAGCGGGCTGTTCGCTCCTCGAAGCCGAGTCAGACGGCGACACGACGGCCGTCGACGATGGGATGGCACGCGAGTTGGCGGTGCAGTTCGCACCGACGCTGTACTTCGACGAGGACGAGCGGTGGTTCCCGACGGACCCGCGACCGTACGAGTCCGAGCGAGACGGCGAAACCGTCGTCGACGGCTTCGACGCGCTCGACGGATACACGGACCGCCACGAAATCGGCGAGACGCCGCCGGACCCGACGGTGTTCTATCACGTCGTCCAGTACGAGAACTCCTCGTTGGCCGTCGTCCAGTACTGGTCCTACTCGGTGTTCGACCAGTTCACGACGAACTTCCACTGGCACGACTGGGAGGTGCTACACGTGTTCGTCGACACCGAGAACTGGAGTTCCTCGGGCAACGAGACGGAGTCCGACGATATCGACGCCGTAGAGCCACAACTCTACGTGGCTAGCTCCCACTCCCGGAAGGTACCGAACAACGAGTTCCTCGACCCCGACCGGGAGCAGGTACCGCGCATCCTCACGGAACTGGGGTCGCATTCGAGCGCGCTGTCGGTCAACGACAAGCGCGACCAGTTCCAGCGACTCCCCTCCGACGGCACGCTGGCCGACATCACCAACAGCGCCATCGAGAGTATCGAGGACCTCGCCGAGATTCCCGTAGCCTACGGCCTCCCGCGCGACGAGGGTTCGCGGCTACCCTACGTCGTGCCGGAACTCGACGGCGTGCCGATTTACGAACACGAGCGACTCCCTTCCGTGGAACGGTCGGACCTGATCGACGAGGACCTGACCGTCAGGTCGTTCGACGACCTCGTTTCGCCGCCGACCGACCTGCCGGAGCGCGAGACGGGAGTGGTCTTCCAGTACACCGCCCGAGGCGAGGCCGAGTCGGACGTGGAGTACGAACTGATACCCTCCGGCAAACTCGAACACATCGACGGGTTCACCGGCCCGCAACTGAGTTTCGAGTTCACCGTTCCCGACTTCGCCGAGGACGCGGTCGCAGGCCACATCACGACGACGGGACAGCCGTGGGAGCAGCCACGCTACGACAACCCCGCAGCGGACATCTCGGAACCGAACCACCGCGCGTCGCTGGCCGACCGATACGACGTCGTCGGCGAGGGAGCCCCAGTCAACAACGTCGTCGCTACCGTCACCGAGGCAATAACGTCGGACGACGCTCCCGAAGACGAGGGACTGACGACCGAAGACTCGACGGTCGAGGCGGTCGCACTACTGGAGAGCGAGCCGGAAGCAGTTCCGACCTTCGGCGGTATCGCGGTCGTTCAGGACGTTCCCGAAGGTGACCACCGATTGACGGTCAACGGGGCTGGCGTCGCTCCGCACAGCGAAACGGTGTCCGTCTCGACAGACGACGGCCCGACAGTAGCTGGCACCGAAGGTGAAATCCCGCTCGTCGCCCGCGAGAACGCGACGAAGCTCGAAGTCGATCCAGCGGGTGCCGACAGCAACCTCGCCAATCTCGCCGTCGAAGACGACTTCGCCGGTCGGCTGTACGACGCGCCGCTATCGGGCCCCGACGCCGTCTACGTCCACCGCGGCGGTGCCTACACGACGGAGGTCCGGGACGACGACGACGAGGTCGGCGCGTTCCGAGTCAATCCGGACGACGAGACAGGGGTCCGAATCGACGAGCCACGGACGGGGAAGGCATCGCTGGCGACGTTCCTCGCGGATATCGCCGAAGAGACGCGGGCCGAGGTTTCTGCGGTAGCAGACGACGATGGCGACGATGACGGTGATGGCGGCGATGACGACGATACCGGAAACGGCGCGCGAGGCGGCGGCTCCGAGAACGCAGTTCGCGGTCTCGCGCAGGCGCTGGCCGCCGTCGCGGACGCCGCTCGACGCGCCGCCGAGCGTGCCGAGTCCGGCGACCGGGGAGAGACGGACAGGAGTCTCGAAACCGTCGAAACCCGTCTCGGACGGGTCGCCGACAGGCTGTCGGAAGCCAGCGGGGACCTCCCGGACGAGTTGTCCCGAGCGACCCAGCGACGACTGGGTCAGGCACGGCGTCGTTCGGAGCAGGCGCGCGAATCCGAGAAGCTCTGATCGTCGGACCGACTCGGCCGAGAGGACAACGACCGGTCGCGTTCTTCGTCCCGTATCGACGCCGTCGGCTTCGACGGAACTACCCCAGCGGCCTCAATTACGCGGTAGATTTAGGCCGATACGGAGCAGGACCGCGTAGACCGCGATTCCGAACCGGAAGAACAGACCGAACATCACCGCGAACAGGAGGCCCAGTCCGAGCGCGGAGAGACTGGCGGCGAGCAGGCCGGTGTCGGCCCGCCACGTTTCGACCGCGACCGTCGCCAGCGACAGCAGTGCGCCGACCCCGGCCGCGACGTAGACTCCGAGCGAGAGACCGAGACCGACCCGCCGGTCCAGGACCTCGGTGGTCGCGCCGAGGTCGCGCGCGAGCCCGGCGTAGAAGCCGACCAGCGCCACGATGACCAGCGTGTCCGTGAAGAACGGCGTCGCCATGGAAATCGCGTTCTCGTCCCCCCATCATAAAGCAGTCGGAACGTGGAATCCGGCGAAAATTTAAACGGGTGCCGGTGGAAAGGCGGGACGATGGAAGACTCGGGTGGTCCGGCAGTCGGTTCGCGAGCCCCGGCGTTCACAGCGCCACTGGCGGCACCCGACGGGTCGGTGTCGGACGTGTCGCTGTCGTCGCTGCTCGCGGACGGTGCGGTCCTGCTGGTGTTCCAACCGACGAACTTCGAGTTGGAAACGTTCGCCGAGCGCCACGCGCTCGGCACCTACGACTGGTTCACGGCCGACGACAGGGTTCGAGTCGTCGGTATCAATCGCGCCCGACCCCGGACCAACCGGGAGTTCGCGGACTACCTCGACGTGACCTACCCATTCTGCTCGGACCGCGACCTCTCGATAGCCGAGTCCTACGGCGTGACCTACCGGGCGTTCGGAATCGCACCGCGGGCGCGCCGGGCCTGCTTCTTCGTGGACGAAGACGGCGTCGTGCGGTATCGGTGGGTCGCCGACCGCGACCGGAGCGGTAGTGCCCACCCCCAGATTCGGGACCTCTACGAAGTCGTGATGGACGTCCTCGGAAGGCCCGAACCGGAGAGTTTCGGGTTCGCGTGAACTCGCCGAGACGACGCCATCGCAACGCTAACGTGACTGTTCTCCGATGGTTCGGACGATGATTCAGGGTGGGCCGCCGCTGACAGCCGACGTACTCGTCGTCTTCGCCATCGTCGCGGTCGCGGTGGTGCTGTTCGTGACCGAGGCGATTCCGACCGACACGACCGCGCTCGCGGTCCTCGTCTCGCTGGTCGTCCTCCGCGAGTTCACGCACGTCTCGGCCGAGGAGGCCATCTCGGGGTTCGCCAGTCCCGCGACCGTCACCATCGTGGCGATGTACATCCTGAGTGCCGGCGTCGAGGAGACGGGGGTGGTCGAGCGACTGGAGGTCGTAGTCGCCCGGTTCACCGGCGGGGACAGAGGGCGACTCCTGACCGCGACGGTCGGCATCACCGGACCGCTCGCGGGCGTCGTCAACAACACACCGGTCGTCGCGCTGTTCATCCCGATGATTACCGACCTCGCCGACCGGACCCACACCTCGCCGTCGAAACTGCTGATTCCGCTGTCCTACGCCGCGATGCTCGGCGGGACGCTGACGCTGGTCGGCACCGCGACGAATCTGGTGGCGAGTTCCATCGCCGCCGACCTCGGGGTGGCGGGCACGCCGTTCTCGATGTTCGAGTTCACGCCTCTCGGCGTGGTGGTGTTGGTCGTCGGGTCGCTCTACCTACTGACCGTGGGCCAGTGGCTTCTGCCCGCCCGCATCGCCCCTCACGACCTGACCGAGGAGTTCGGTCTGCAAGGCCGACTCGCGCGGGTGTACGTCCGGCCGTCGTCGTCGCTCGTGGGCCAGACCGTCGCCGAAGCCCGGCGCGACGACCTCAAGATCCTCCAGATAATCCGCGGCGACCAGACGCTCGTGGCCTCCCGGACCGACCGGGAGATAGAGGCGGGCGACGTGCTGACCGTCAGGGCCGACGACGAGTCGGTTCGAGCGTTCGTCGAGGCGGCCGACCTCCGCCGCCTCCCGCGGGCGGAGGTGACCGAGGAGGAACTCGCGCTGGGCGAAGGTCGAGGGACGCTGGCGGAGGTCATCGTCCCCGAAGGCTCGGGACTGCTCGGGCAGGCGGTCGACGAGACCAAGATGGGCGACCGCTTCGACGCCACGGTGTTGGCGGTCCGACGGGGCAGCGAACTCGTCGTGGAGGACGTGGCCGACGAGGTACTGGGCGAGGGTGACGGACTGCTCGTCCACGCGACCCGGGCCGGTCTCGACCACCTCGAAGAGTCGGGCGACCTCCTCGTCACCGAGCGCGTCGGCGGCGGTCTCGACATCGAACCCGAACCGATCGACCGGCGTGAGGCCGCGCTCGCCATCGGCATCGTCGTCGGCGTTATCGCCGTCGCGGCGGCGAACCTGCTCCACATCGCCATCGCGGCGCTCGGCGGCGTGGTGGCGATGGTCGTCGGGAACGTCGTTCGGCCCGCCGACGCCTACGACGCGGTGAACTGGGAGGTCGTCTTCCTGCTGGCGGGCGTCATCCCGCTCGGACTGGCGATGGACCAGACCGGGGCCGCCGAACTCCTCGCGTCCTACGTGACCGACGCGTCGGCGACGCTGCCCGCGATAGCCACGCTGGGACTGTTCTACCTCCTGACGGGGGTGCTGGCCAACCTCATCACGCCGGTCGCCAGCGTGGCGCTCGTCCTCCCAATCGCGGTCAGCACCGCGAGCGAGGTGGGCGCGAACGCCTTCGCGTTCACGCTGGCGGTCACGTTCGCGGCCTCGACGGCCTTCATGACGCCGATGGGCTACCAGACGAACCTGATGGTCTACAGCCCCGGCGGGTATCGGTTCACCGACTACGTTCGGGTGGGTGCGCCGCTACAACTGCTGTTGGCGGTGGTCACGACGCTCGGCATCGCTGTCATCTGGGGCGTGTGAGACGGCGCAGTGCGGTGTAAGTCGCCGCGGTGCGGTGTAAGACGCCACGGTGCGGTCAGAAGGAGACGTGACCCCGACCGCGACGCCGAGGACTACTCCGGCAACGCCGAGAGTATCGAGGTACAGAGCCCGAATCCAGACGGACGGTTGGTTCTACGCCGTTCGGTCGGTTCGCCCTCACTCCGTCGACTCGCCCGAAGTCGTGTCGATGCCGAGCAGCGCGTTCCCGCCGCAGTGCTGGCTCTGGGCGTTCCGGAGTAACCCGGCCCCTGCGATGGCCGCAGTCGCCGCGGTCACGCGCTGGTCGTCGAGGTACGCGCTGATGGCGACGGCGACCAGCCAGATACCCAGCACGCCTCTGACGATGCGGTCGATACCGCCGACGTTCTGCTGGTACTCCATACGGGATTGTACGGGCAGATGAAATTTATAGTTCAGGGAGCAAGCGAGTTCGTGGAGACGGACAGTCGGAAAGTGGTCTGCGCTCTCCGAAGTGTTACGCCGCGAGAAGTAGTCCGCCCTCCCCGATTTGAACGGGGGACAAGTCGATCTACAGTCGACTGCTCTACCAGTCTGAGCTAAGGGCGGGCACGTGGTTTCACGTAGGTGCCCTACCGGACTTAAGGGTTATTATTCATTGGTACCGTGCTCCCTTCCAGCGAACCACAAAAGGGACGACGCGTGCGCTCCCGCGACAGGCACGTAGGCAGTCACGCCCGCGTGCGTGCTCGTTCGGCGCGCTCACGGCCGAAGGCCGTACTCGGAGACACGTCGATCGGCCTATCTAGTCAATGTAGACATTTCGCAAACGAATGTTTATATGTTTATCAGCAATATATGGGTGTCTCTACGAGTGCCACGTTTGGGCGGCGCGTCTCGCTCGAACGCGGGCGAACCCGTCGGACGCTTCGCAGGGAGTCGCGTTCCAGGTCCGAAAGCCGAGTCCGTCCGACTACCGGAACTCATCACCCATCTATCATACTGAAGCGAGTCCGAAAGCGGACGTTCCGGTCCCGGAAACCGCAATCGAGCGCCGTGTCTTCCAACGTCTCCCGCGAGTCAGACATGTTTGGGAAGATTGAAATAGGATGGTCGTAATAGTGTGAGTCGAACTGCCACATGAGCAAGATAACCTTCCGCGCCGACGAGGAACTCGTCGAGCGCATCGAAGCGCGCGACGCCTCGAAGAGCGAGATCATGCGCGAGGCCCTTCGCGCGTACCTCGACGGTCCCGAGCGCGGACGCGACGCGGGCGCAGAGCGCGCCGCGAGTGCGGGGGGCGTTGGCGACCACGCGGACGCTCAGGACTCGGGGCACGGCGAGCGTCGGAGCGCCGACAGCCTCGACGCGATGCTCGCCGAGCGCGTGGACGAACTCGTCGCGGAGCGACTCGCCGCGCGGGAGGCGCGGGAGCGCCAGCGCGCAACCGAGCGCGCGCAGGACGTAAACGTCAACGTCACGCTCGAAACCGACGCCGCTCGGACCGACGACCCGGCGGTAACGCGACAAACTCGCGCGTCGGACGTACCGTCCGACGACCGCGGGTCCGGCGACCGGCCGGACGCCGAGGAGAGCGGCCGACCGGCCGAGACCGAAAAGGACTGCGGGCAGTGCGGCGAGTCGCTGTCCGACGACCACGTCTACTGTCCGAACTGCGGGGAGAAAGCCGCCCGGCGCGTCTTCTGCGAGTGCGGCGACGAGGTGCGGTCCGACTGGGGGTTCTGCCCGAGCTGCGGTCGCAGAACGCCCGCCGCCGACGTTCTCGACCGGTCGTAAGACAGCGTTTTACACCGGGCGTTAATTATTTAAGTTTTGACTATGTGGATATGGTCGCGTAAGACGGTCGTCTTACACAGTGTCGGGGAACGGGCGAACTGCCCGATTCCCGCGGTTTCACGGTGTAAGACAGGACGCGCGGGAAGTTGCGTGCCGTCTTACTAACACAGGGGAAATTACAGAACATGGAGCGTGTGACACTCCGCATTCCGAAACAGCAGATAGAAGAGGTCGAACAGATGGTCGAAACGGGAGAGTTCCCGAACCGGAGCGAAGCGATCCGGGCCGCTGTTCGAGATATGTTGAACGAACAAGAGGAGGGCACGACCGAACAGACGACGAACAAGCGGTCGTGGGCGAAGGTGTAGATTATGCAGGACATCGTTCAAGACGCCTTGGCGAACGCCGAAGAAGAGAGCCGCGAGATGGACGCCTCGATGGACGGCGACGAGTTCGGGGACCCCCGAATCGTCATCGTCGGCTGTGGAGGCGCAGGCAACAACACCGTCAACCGACTCTACAACATCGGCGTCGAAGGCGCAGATACGGTCGCTATCAACACCGACAAACAGCACCTCAAGATGATCGAGGCCGACACGAAGATTCTGGTCGGCAAGAGCCTGACCAACGGTCTCGGCGCTGGCGGCGACCCCTCGATGGGCGAGCGCGCCACCGAGATGGCCCAGGGTACCATCAAGGAGGTACTCGGCGACGCGGACCTCGTGTTCGTCACCGCCGGGATGGGCGGCGGCACCGGTACCGGAGCCGCGCCGGTCGTCTCGAAGATCGCCAAAGAGCAGGGCGCAATCGTCGTCGGGATGGTCTCGACGCCGTTCAACGTCGAGCGCGCCCGCACGGTGAAGGCCGAAGAGGGGCTCGAGAAGCTCCGCAACGAAGCCGACTCCATCATCGTGCTGGACAACAACCGACTGCTCGACTACGTCCCGAACCTGCCCATCGGCAAGGCGTTCTCGGTGATGGACCAGATCATCGCCGAGACGGTCAAGGGTATTTCGGAGACGATTACTCAGCCCTCGCTCATCAACCTCGACTACGCCGACATGACCTCGATCATGAATCAGGGCGGAGTTGCGGTGATGTTGGTCGGCGAGACCCAGGACAAGAACAAGACCGAGGAGGTCGTCCGGGACGCGATGAACCACCCGCTTCTCGACGTGGACTACAGGGGCGCGTCGGGCGGACTGGTCCACATCACGGGCGGACCGGACCTCACGCTGAAGGAGGCCGAATCCATCGCCAGCAACATCACCGAGCGCCTCGAAGCCAGTGCGAACGTCATCTGGGGCGCGCGCATTCAGGACAACTACAAGGGCAAGGTCCGGGTCATGGCCATCATGACCGGCGTCCAGAGCGCACAGGTCCTCGGCCCGAGCACCCAGAAGCAGGCCGACAAGTCCCGCCAGCAGATGGGCGACGTCGACGCCAAGTCGTTCGACGCCAGCCAGAACGTCGACGACGTCGGTGGTCTCGGCGAAACCCACGGCGCGGACGAATCGGGTGACTCGTGGGGTGCCAAGAGTGACGGCGGACAGGATAAGGTAGAGCGGAACAACGGTCTCGACGTAATTCGCTGACCGCGGTCGATTTTCGGTCGGTGCCGTCGGAGAACGTGTTCGCGTCCTTTTTCGGGAGGAAATTCGAACGCGGAGCCACCGTTTCGAGAGCGCTGCTCGTGACCGAGAGTGCGACTACCAGAATCGAGGAGTGCGTGACGTTCGGAAATGGAGTCGTGACGGGGTAGAAAGTCTCCCCGTGCTTGCGGTCGTGGCTGTGGAACCGAGCGCGTCCCGCCCGGCGGTGGCCTGGAGAATCAGACGGCGTGAATCGATTCGAGGAGGGAGCACTTCCGACAGACGTCGCGCGTGGTAGAGGCTCCGCACTGCTCGCACTCGCCGAGGTCGGTGTCGCCTTCCTCGCGCGCGCCGAACTCGCTGGCGGCCAGCGACGCGAGTTCCTCGTAGCCGGCCATGATAGAGTGACGAGTTCCCGGGTGATTCTCTTCGAGTTGGTAGAGAAGTTCCTGAATTTCGCCGCGGTAGGCCTCGCTGGCGTGGGGGCACTCCGTGATGTGGGCCGGGAGGTCTTCGAGGTGGGCGTAGAGCGCGACCTCCTTCTCGGGCACGTCCCGGAGGGGTTTGGCGCGGGGCACGAAGTCGTCCTGTTCGCCTCGCTCCTCGAAGTTGCCGAGGCTCGCGTCGAAGTGCTTGGCGATCTGGGACACGTCGCCTTCGAGGAAGTTCATCAATGCAGTCTCGGCCTCGTCGTCGAGGTTGTGGCCCGTGAGGAGTTTGTCGGCGTCGAACTTCTCGGCGTACTTCGAGAGCAGGTCGCGCCGGAACACCCCGCAGTAGGCGCAGGCCGCCATCCCCTCGGGGTCTTTCTCCACTACGTCGTCCATCTGCACGTCGAACTCCTCCTCGTAGGTGACGAGTTCGTGGCGAATGCCCAACTCCTCGGTCAGTTCCTCGCAGGCGTCCACGCTCTGGTCGCGGTAGCCCTCGATGCCCTCGTGAATCGTGAGCGCGACGAGTTCGATTCGAGGGTCCTTCTCGAAGGTTCGATAGAGGATGTCGGTCAGCACGACGCTGTCCTTGCCGCCCGACAGGCCGACGACCCAGGTCTGTGGGTTCTCGGGCGTGGCGTCGCTGGGAACGAGGTCGTCTTCCCGAATTCGACGCCGAACTCGCTTGTCCACGGAGGCGACGAAGTGTTCCTCGCAGAGATGTAGCCCCGAGTAGGCGGCGTTCATCACCGCCTCC
This sequence comes from Halorussus salinisoli, assembly GCA_005239435.1. Lineage (GTDB taxonomy): Archaea > Halobacteriota > Halobacteria > Halobacteriales > Haladaptataceae > Halorussus > Halorussus salinisoli. Next base: position 658,426 of record ML241305.1, read on the forward strand.
CGGCCGCATTTGTCGCAGTCCATCGGGTGGAGGTTTCGGTTCCGGGCGTTTGTCGGTTTCGCCTCGAACCTATAAATGAAATAGCGCGATATCAAATCTGCGGCAGGTCAGAAATGCGGTGGCCGTTCTCTCGGCCGAGAGACGGCAGGGACCCTATACGGCAGAAACCCCTCGAATCCCGATAACTGACTCTAGAGGCATTTACGACCCTCTCCAAGGCTGATTCGAGATTTCGAGGTGATCGTGATTCGGACCGACTCCGACGAGTCCACACCGAGGAATAAGGCCACCACGAGGAATAAGGCCACAGAGCGCGTACGACGGTGCATGCCTGTGGGTGGGTACGACCCCGAGGATTTGGACGAGAAGCTCTCGGACCTGATGGACGCGAAGGGCCGCGACCCCTCGAACTGGTTGACCGACGAGGAACTCGTGGCGTGGGAGAACGGCGAGAGCCTACTGGAACTGCTCGACGAGGACGACATCCACGAGTTGCTCCGGAAGGAGGGCGACGTTCCCGGCGAGGAGCGCGACGAAGCGGGTGACTCCGACGCCAGAGCCGAGTGAGTTCCGGCCCTCATGCGCCGCGTATCTCAGATCGGAGTCCTCCACGAGTGGCTTCGGGTGGAGCGTAGCCACCCCGAAGAGGACTGGTTCCCCGTCGAATCGCTGTCCGAGCGGGAGGCACTCGACGAACTGCTGGACCGGAAGCCCGGTGCGGCCGGGTTCATCTGGCGCGACGCCCCGGTGAAGTGGTACGAGACGACGCTCCACCGCGAGGACTTCGAGCGACTCCAGTTAGTCGAGGGACCGCCCGATCTCCGCTGGCGCGCCCTCTCGCCGGACGGGACGGTCCGCGGTGCGGCCGACCGAATCGCCCGCGGCGACCCCGACGAGTTGACGGCCGAGACGGGCGTGGACGTGGAAACGGTGGTGGAGTTCCGCGAGGAGATGCCCGAGGGACCGCTGGTCCTCTCGACGCGGGAGGGATGTGTCCCGCGATTCGTGGCCGACGGCAACCACCGCGCGGTGGCGCTTGCGCTCCGGATGCGCTCGGGCGATTTTTCGCCACAGCGGGCGTATCTGGGCGTCGGAAGCAATCGCGTAGCGAAACCACTGTCGGAGCGACTCTGCGGGGCAGTCGAGAGTCTCCTCGACTGGCGGTTCGATCGGTAGCTGGCTATCTTCGGTCTCCGGAGTCCGCTGGCGGGGTTTCGTGGCCAAAGAACGATAAGTCGGCCCGTCGTATCCCGGTCGGACGGCCGAACGCCGTCGGAACGGGAACGAGGAGCATGTCAGCACGGTCACTCTACTTTACGGGAGATCGCGAGGTCGAAGTGCGCGAGCGCGAGATAGCCGACCCCGGCGAAGGGGAGGTCCGGGTCCGGGCCGAGCGGTCGGCGATCAGTCCCGGGACCGAGCTCCTGGTCTACCGTAGCGAAGTGCCTTCGGGGATGGCCACCGACGCGGAACTCGACGCCCTGACGGGGACCTTCGAGTTCCCGTTTCGGTACGGCTACGCGGTCGTCGGCCGGGTGACGGCGACCGGGCCGGGCGTCGATGGCTCGTGGGAGGACCGGCGCGTGTTCGGGTTCAACCCCCACGAGAGTCACTTCTGCGCGCCGGTCTCGGAGGTGCTGGCGGTGCCCGAGGACTGCTCGGCCGTGGCCGCTACCTTCCTGCCGAACGTCGAGACGGCGGTCAACTTCCTCCAGGACGGCGCGCCGCGCCTCGGCGAGCGCGTGGCCGTCTTCGGGCAGGGCGTGGTCGGCCTGCTGACCACCGCGCTACTGGCCGACTGCCCGCTGGAGTCGCTGGTGACGGTGGACCGCCACGCCGCCCGCCGCGAGCGGTCGCTGGAACTCGGAGCCGATTCGGCGCTCGACCCCGACGAGCGTGGCCCCGACGCGGTAGACGCTGGCGAGCGCATCCGAGAGCGATTGGGAGGTACCGACGGCGACGGAGCAGACGGCGCGGACCTGACCTACGAACTCTCGGGGTGTCCAGACGCGCTCGACTCTGCCATCTCGGCGACGGGCTACGACGGCCGGGTCGTGGTCGGGTCGTGGTACGGCACTAAACCGACGGAACTGGACCTCGGCGGGCGATTCCACCGGAGTCGAGTCAGCCTCGAAAGCAGTCAGGTCAGCACCATCGACCCGGAACTCCGGGGCCGGTGGTCGAAAGACCGCAGGTTGAGCGTGGCGTGGGACCGACTCCGGGACGTGGACCCCGAGCAGTTCGTGACCCACGAGTTCGAAATCGGGGAGGCGGGCGAGGCGTATCGGCTGTTGGACGAGCGCCCGGAGGAGACGCTTGGCGTCGTGTTTCGGTACTGAGATCGGTTTCGATACGGGAGTTCCGGTCGTCTCGTGGACGCGTTTGGGGCTAGCTACTCGATAGAACGGAGGGAAGCTAGCTACTCCGTGAGCCACGGAAGACCGCACGGCACAGCACCGCAACCCCACAACTGCACCGCGACCGCAGGCCACACCCCTCCCCGACCGATTCGCTCACTCGCTCCGCTCGTTCGCTCGTCCACCGTCGGTGCGTGCCTCCGACGAGCGTGCTGTCACGTCCGTTCCCGCAGACACCGGAGGACAAACGGCGTCCTCCGAACCTGCGGTCACCTCCGTTCCCGCAGGTACCAGCAGACGAACCGCGTCTGCCGAGCCTGCACTCGCTTCGCTCGACAAGACTCCGCTCCCGACGACCGCGCGCGTTGGCGAGTCTCCGAGAGGTCGCGCCAGCGCGCACCGGGCGTCGTCCTGTTAGAACGGTTCTCCGTTCCTAAACGAACAAATATCGTTTCTAAAAACGTATCTACGATTCTCGTCGCAGACGCTCCGGCGTTCAGTCGCGCGATAGCACAGACCACTCCACGTCGGGGGATAATGGGGTGGGCTTTCGAGAGGTCCGTCGCCGTGATTCTCGTCGTGGCGGTGGCGATACGTAGCGAGTCTAGCCCCCGACTTTCAAGCCGATGGCCGTCGTGCCCTACGTGGAATGTACACCGTCACGGTCCAGCGCAACTTCGTGGCACAGCACTTCCTGACGGTCCCAGACCCCGGTCCGGAGGGTGACCTGCACTCTCACCACTACACCGCGAAGGTCCAACTCGCGGGCGAGGAGTTGAACGAGTACGGCTACCTCACCGACATCGACGCCGTGGAGCGGCGACTCGACGCCACGGTGGACTACTACCGGGACGCCACGCTCAACGACCTGCTCGAGTTCGAGGGACTGAACCCGAGCGTCGAACACTTCGCGCGCCTGTTCGGCCAGCGATTCTGGGAGGGCCTCGACGCACCCGAGGTCGGTTACCTGACGGTCAAACTCCGGGAGGACGACGTGGCGTGGGCCTCCCACGAGCGAGAGGTCTGAGGAGCGATGCACGTCGGACTGGTGGTCTACGGCGACCCCGGGACCACGAGCGGCGGGTTCCTCTACGACCGGAAACTCGCCGCCGCCCTCCGCGACGGAGGCGACCGCGTGTCCGTGGTCTCGCTGGCGTGGCACGACTACCCCCGTGCGCTCGCCGATAGCTTCGACCTCCGGACTCGACGCCGACTCCGAGGTTTCGACTTGCTGGTCGAAGACGAACTCTGTCACCCCTCGCTGGTCGGCCACAACCACGCTATCGGCGCGCCGGTCGTCACCGTCGTCCATCACCTCCGGGCCAGCGAGCAGTGGCCCGCGTGGCAAAAGCGCGTCTATCGGGCAGTCGAGCGGCGTTACCTCCGGAGTACCGACGCGGCAGTCTACGTCAGCGACGCGACCCGACGCGACGCCGAGCGACTCGCCGGCCCCCGCCGGTCGGTGGTCGCCCGGCCCGCTGGCGACCGGTTCGACCCCGATATCGACCGAGACGCCATCGCCGCTCGGGCCGAGCGCGACCCGCTCGAAATCGTCTTCGTCGGGAACCTCGTCCCGCGGAAAGGTCTCCACGTCCTGCTCGACGGACTCGCCCGCGTCTCGGGCGACTGGCGTCTCTCGGTCGTCGGAAGCGAGTCCGACCCGGAGTACGCCCGACGGACCCGCGAGCGCGCCCGCGACCTCGGAGTCGCCGAGTGGGTCCGCTTCGAGGGCCGACTCTCGGACGCCGCGCTCGCCGACCGCCTCGCCGAGAGCCACCTGCTCGCGGTCCCCTCGCTACTCGAGGGCTACGGCATCGTCTACCTGGAGGGGATGGGGTTCGGCCTGCCAGCGCTCGCCACCACCGCCGGAGGAGCGACCGAGTTCGTCACCCACGGCGAAGACGGCTTCCTCGTCCCGCCGGGCGACAGCGAGGCGGTTGCGACCGCAGTCGGGACCGTGGCGTCCGACCGCGACCGACTCCGTGAGATGGGTCTCGCCGCCCGACGCCGGTTCGAACGCCACCCGGGGTGGGACGAGTCGACGAAGAAAGTCCGGGCGTTCCTCCGGAGCGTCGCCGGCGAATCGGAACCGAGAGCCGAGCAATCGACCGGGGAGGCGCGGCCGTGAACTTCCAGCGGTACCTCTCGGCCAAGCGAACCGTAGACGACCGGGCGCTGAACCGCCGCGTCGAGGACCGTCTCGCCGACGAACTCCGAGAGAGAGACCGTCTGCGCGTGCTGGAGGTCGGCGCGGGCGTCGGCACGACGGTCACCCGACTCCTCGCCCGACCGTGGCTCCCCGACCGCGTGACCTACACTGCGCTCGACATCGAAGAACGGAACGTCGCGTCCGCGCGCATTCGCCTGCCCGTGCGAACCGCCGCGCTCGGCTACGCGGTCCGGCGCGCGGGCGACCGGTTCGTCTGTTCCCGGGGCCAGCGCCGGGTCGAAGTCGCGTTTCGGACCGCCGACGCCTTCGAGTTCCTCGCCGCGACCGACGAAGCGGTGGACCTGCTGGTCGCCCACGCCTTCGTGGACCTCGTGGACCCCGCCGACGCCCTCGCGGCGTTCCGAGATACGCTCGCCCCCGACGGTCTGGCGTACTGCCCCATCACCTTCGACAGCGAGACTATCTTCGAACCGGTAGCCGACGCCGAGTTCGAGGAGCGACTCCTCGACTCCTTCCACTCTCATCTCGACCGGTCGGGCGACAGCAGGGCGGGCCGTCATCTGCTCTCGCTGGCCCGCGACGGAGGCGGCGACGACGGCGTAGGCGGTGACGACGGCATCCTCGCAGCGGGCGGGTCGGACTGGCTGGTCCGGTCCCGCGACGGTGGCTATCCCGCCGACGAAGCCTACTTCCTCCACTGCATCACGGAGATGGTCGAGGGCGCGGTCCGCTCGGAGTCGGCAATCGACGACGGTCGCATCTCGGAGTGGGCGTCCCGCCGCCACGACCAGATAGACGTCGGGGAACTGGTGTACGTCGCGCATCAACTCGACTTGCTGATTCGGTGAAATCGACCGCGACCCGATACTGTGGGCCTTTCAGGACCGCTTCCGGTGGGTTTCGGGAGTACGCGACGGACGGATGAGAGGAGATTTTCTATATCGTCATACGATGTATCGTACTGTGAAGGTGGAAACCCCCGAGAGCCGAGCGACCCCGAGAAAAACGGCGTGGGGCCTCTCTTTTCGGTACTCAGGCCGAACAGCGGTTCGGCCCCATCTCCAGTTCGGTCGCTTCCTGCATCTCCACCGCCTCCGCGCCGCGGTTGATGGCGATGACCCGCTCGTAGTTGGGCGGTTTCTCGTGGTCGCCCGAGGTCAGTCGGTCCACGAACTCGTCTTCGCCCAGTCGAAGTAAGTCGTAGGTCGTCCGAGCCTCGCCGACCGTCGAGCAGACGGGATCGCCCGGTTCGCCGCGTTCGAACTCGCCGTCGCTGGTGACGTTGACGTGGCCCGGCAGGACCGTGACGTCGTCGGGTTCGGCCAGAATCGTACGGTGGAGCGACTCGTACTGCATTCTGGCACCCTCTCGGGCCTCCTCGCCGCTGAACTCCAGTTCGGTTCGACCTACCGACTCGACGTGGAGCGTGTCGGCGGTCAGGACGGCTTCGTCGTTCACCAGAACGTTGATCGTCTCGGTGGTGTGGCCCGGCACGCGAATCGCTTTGAGTTGCACGTCGCCGACCTCGACCACTTCGTTGCGTTCGAGCGGTTCGAAATCGTAGGATACGTCGCGCTCTCGGGCGGCCTCGCTCAGATGGTAGGGCACGCCGAGTTCTTCGGCGAGGCCGCGGCCTCCCGACACGTGGTCGGCGTGTACGTGGGTGTCGAAGACGTGGGTTATCTCCCAGTCGCGGTCGTCGGCCACGGCCCGGAACTCCGAGACGTGCCGAGTCGCGTCCACGATCGCGGCCTCGCCCGACTCCGGGTCGGCCACGACGTATCCCAGACACCCCTTCGCTCGGCGCTGGACTTGGACGATTTCGGCAGTTCCGCCGGTATCGACGGGGACCGAATCGTACACCTGGCTCCACGCTTCCATCCCGCCGGTCACGACCGCCACGTCCTCGTAGCCTGCCTCGCTCATCTCGTCGGCGAAGTGGTCCGACGTGATGCCTTTCGCGCAGATGGTCAGAACGCGGTCCGGACCGTCCACGAGCGAATCGAGTTCGGCCTTCCGGTCGTCGGTCAGCGACTCGTCGGCGTCGAACGGGAAGTGTTTCGCGCCGCGGACGTGCCACGACTCGTAGCTCTCGTCGCCGCGAGTGTCCAACAGCACGAAGTCCTCGTCAGAGTCGAGCATGTCTGCCAACCGTCGAGGAGTTACTTTCGCGGGCATAGTTCGTTGGGAGCGAGGTCGTCTGCGCCCTTAATGCTGATTGCCACTGTGAAAACAGTGCAAGACCACGTCGCGGCGGTCGATGGAACGGCGAATCCGGCCGGAAAATCAGACCAGCAGTTGAATGTCGGCGTCGGCCATGTGTTCGAGCGCGGTGGCCGCACCGACGCCGGTCGTCACGTCGTCGTACATCTCGTCTTCGTCGTAGTCCATCAGTTCCATCGTCATCTGGCAGGCCTGCAGGTCCACGCCGGTATCGAGCGACATCTCGATGAGTTCGTCGATGGTCGCGGTGCCCTGCTCGTCGATCTTCTTCTCCATCATCTTGGTCGCCATCGAGTCCATGAACGGGAGCGTGGCGACGGCGTTGGGCATCGGCATGCTCGGGTTGCCGACCGCGCTCATCTTGAGGTTCTTGGACTTCTCCTCGTGGAGGATGTCGAGTCCCCAGAACGTGTGGAAGACCACCACGTCCCAGCCGAACGCCGCGGCGGTGCTGGCGAGGATGAGCGGCGGGTACGCCATGTCGAACGTGCCCTTCGTGGCGATTATGGTCATCTTCTTCTGGTCGTCACCGACGTCGGATCTGACAGCCGACAACTCTTCTTCCAGTTCCTCGATTCGAGCCTGTAGGTCCGCCACGTCTTCGGCGTTCGCGGCGGGGTCGGGACTCTGCGGAGTGTCCGTACTCATTTTTTACTCGGTCTTGCGGACGTAGTGCTTGAAGACCGCTTCGCCGCCCTCTTCGGTCTCCTGCTGGTCGAGGAGTTCGACGCCGTCGGTCGTGTTCGCCCACCCTTCAATGTCGCTCATACTACCGGAGTCGGTAGCGACGACCTCCAGCACTTCGTCTTCGGAGAGGCCGTCAGTCGCTTGCTTGGACTTGACGACGGGCATTGGGCAGGACTGTCCTTTCACGTCGAGGGTTTCGGTAATGTCGTATTCTGTATTCATTGTCAACACCGATCTTCTATCTTGTGCGTACTGAGCAATACCGGGTGCCGGGATAAAAGGTTGTTGGTTCTTGGGCCAATCGAGCAAGACAAGTTCGTGATCGAAGTCCCTCGAACGTACGCGCGATGGATTATAATAGTTCTCTGAGGCCGTTTGTCTCCGAAAACCTGTTTCGACTCGGAGGAGGGCGAACTACGGGGAACGCTATGTTGTTGGTATTGCGCAATACTATGCAAACCCTTATGAGGGAGCGTCCGAATAGGTCTATTCGTAATGAGTGATTCAGAGTTCCCGACTCCCGACGTGGACGTCGAAGGAATCGAACCCGAAACGCTGAAAGAGAGCATCGACGCGGGCGAGGAGATTTTCCTCCTCGACAACCGCGTGCCCGACGACGTAGAGGAGTGGGCCATCGAAGGAGAGAACGTCGAAGTTCTCAACGTGCCCTACTTCGAGTTCCTCGCGGGCGAACCCGACGAAGAAGTCTTCGAGCAGTTGCCCGACGACCAGCAAATCGTGACGCTGTGCGCGAAAGGCGAATCCAGCGAGTACGTCGCTGGCCAGCTGATCGAGCGCGGTTACGACGCCGCACACCTCGAAAACGGCATGCAGGGCTGGGCGCGCGTCTTCGAGTACAAGGAGATAGACGCCGACTCGGACGCCACCATCGCCCAGTACCAGCGCCCGTCCAGCGGCTGCATGAGCTACCTCGTCGTCTCCGGCGACGAAGCCGCGGTCGTCGACCCCTTGCGGGCGTTCACCGACACGTACCAGCAGGACGCCCGGGCGCTCGGTGCGGACCTGAAGTACGCGATCGACACGCACGTCCACGCCGACCACGTCTCCGGCGTCCGCGCTCTCGCGGACGAAGGCGTCGAGGGTATCCTCCCGGCGGCCGCAGTCGAGCGCGGCGTCACCTACGACGACGCGGTCACGCAGGCCGAGGACGGCGACGTGTTCGAGGTCGGCGACGTCGACATCGAGACGGTCTTCACGCCCGGCCACACCTCCGGAATGACCTCGTACCTCGTGGACGACGCCGTCCTCCTGACGGGCGACGGCCTGTTCGCCGAGAGCGTGGCCCGGCCCGACCTCGAGGGCGGCGACGAAGGCGCGCCCGACGCGGCCCGCCAACTCTACGAGTCGCTACAGGAGCGCGTTCTGGCACACGACGACAGCGTTATCGTCGGCGGTGCGCACTTCAGCGACGCGGCCGAGACGGCCGACGACGGCACCTACACCGCGACCATCGGCGAGTTGAAGGAGACGATGGACGCACTGACGATGGACGAAGACGAGTTCGTGGAACTCGTCCTCTCGGACATGCCGCCCCGGCCCGCCAACTACGAGGAGGTCATCGGGACCAACCTCGGACAGGAAGACCAGACCGACGAAGAGGCGTTCGAGTTGGAACTCGGCCCGAACAACTGTGCGGCGAGTTCCGACGCGATGACCAGCGACTAAACTACCAAGGACTGAGATAGCATCATGGAACCACTCGTAACGTTCGCGGACTTGTTCCCGAACGGAGTCTGGCGGTACGCCGCGGGCGGGGCGCTCATCGGCTTGGGCACCGCCGCCATCTACCTCGGCACCGCGATTCCGGCCGGAGCGAGTACGTTCTTCGAATCGACGCTGTCGTACGTCTCCGACGTACCGCGGTTCAACCGCGCGAAGTACGTCGCCTCGCGCGACTGGCGAGTCGCGTTCACGCTGAGCATCGTCGCGGGCGCGGCCATCTACGCTCTCGCGTTCGGCGAGTTCGGGTGGACGACCGAGGTTTCGTGGCCGCGACTCCTCGTCGGAGGCGTGCTCGTCGGCGTCGGCACTCGAATCGGAAAGGGATGTACATCCGGCCACGGCATCTGCGGCGTCGGGTCGGTGGCTCCCACGTCGCTGGTCAACGTGGCGACGTTCCTCGGAGTCGCTATCGTGACCGCTCAACTGATGCAGGCCGCGGGGGTGTCGCCGTGAGCCGACGCGACGAAGCAGGGGACGGGCAGGAGCGCCATCCCCTGTTCATGCCACTCGTCGTGGTCGGCGGCCTGGTGTTCGGCTTCGGTCTCGGCCTGAGCCACATGGCTCGGCCCGAGGTCGTACTGGACTTCCTCCAGTTCGAGGACTTCGGCCTGGTGTTCGTGTTGGGCGTCGGCTCCATCGTCGCGGGCATCGCGTTCGCGATCGGGGTCAACTTCCTCGACCGAGCGCCGCTGACGGGGCGACCCTACGCCCGGCGGCTGAAGTCGTTCGATCGGAGCGTCCTCACGGGCGGAGTCATCTTCGGCGTCGGCTGGGGTATCTCGGGCATCTGTCCGGGTGCGGCCTACGCCAGCGTTGGTATCGGGAACTATCCCATCCTGATAGCCATCGGCGGGATGTTCATCGGCGCGTACGCACAGGGACTTTGGCGCGCCCGAACCAGCGACGAACCCGCCGCGACTTCGACCAGCGACTGAATCGACTTTCGACCGACTTCGACTCGTTCTCTCGAATCCGTAGTTTCGGAGAGCCACTGCGCCTTCGGTGAGGCGTGGCTGTTCGACCCGCCGAGTGCCAACTGCCACCGATATTGAACTGTTCTACAAGACTCATCGCCCAGTGAGCGGTGGTTCGAGCTATCGACGCACCGGCGAGCAGTGCGTGAGTCCCCCGTCGTCGTGCGCGGTGTGTAATCGGCTACAGCCGCCGACCGATTTCGACTCGCGCTCGAGCTGTAGTCACGCATAACGTATGTCTAACCACGCGTAGGATAGCGGAATATGGTATTGTGCACTAATCCCAAAACCGTTAAGTAGAGTAGTCGGTTAGCTACAGTTGCGCAGAAATACATGAAATCCACAATACTGTATCGAGGGTCGAATCATGTTCGGGATTGAAACCGTGTCGGGGCCTGCCGGGGCCGCACTGCTGATCGGCGTCGTACTGCTGGAGGCGATTCTGCTGTACGTCGGCTACGGAATCTTAGAGCGCCTGTTCGGGCCGACCATCACGGAACTCCTCCGGGGTGAGTGACGATGGAGATATTCGGTGTCGCGGCGTCCCTGCTGGGAATGTTCGCCGGGTTCGGACTGCTCATCGGCCTCCTGTTCGGATTCTTCGGGATGGGTGGGTCGTTCCTCGTCACACCCGCGCTCCTCGTGATGGGGTACAAGACGGACGTGGCCGTCGCGTCCGGACTCGCGTTCGTGTTCGGAACGTCGGTCATCGCCACGCTCAAACACCGTGACCTCGGGCAAGTCGATTACAAACTCGGGGTCCTGATGATCGCCGGAACGACCGCCGGTATCGAAGTCGGGAAGATAGGACTCCACTGGCTACAGGACATCGGATTCGCCGACACGGTAGTCAGCGTGGCTTACGTGGCACTCCTCGGCGGTATCGGCGTCTTCATCACCTACAATGCGATCAAGGGTGACAGTGGCGGCGGTGTCGGCCACGACGCCGAGGGCGACGGTGAAATCGACGCAGACGACATCCCCGAAATCGCCGAGACGATTCAGTCGTACCGGGTCCCGCCGATGATGAAGCTCAGGGGTGGCGTGCGAGTCTCGCTCTGGATGATTCTCGGCGTCGCGTTCGCCACGGGCCTATTGTCTGGCTTCCTCGGCGTCGGTGGCGGCTTCATCCGGATGCCCGCCCTGTTCTACCTCATCGGCGTTCCGGTCCCGGTCGCCGTCGGGACCGACCTGTTCGAGATCGTATTCTCGGGCGGTCTCGGGAGCTTCCTGTACGCGATGGACGGCGCGGTCAACCTGACAATCGTGGCTCCGCTCCTCGCCGGAAGTGCGCTCGGGGCACGACTCGGTGCCGCGGCCACGAGCCTCGTCGAGGAGGGCGACATCAAGGTGTACTTCGGCGTGATGCTGTTGCTGGGCGCTATCGCCGTCGCCGTGCGCAAGGTCGGTGGCGTCATCGAGATGCCCGTCCTCGACGTAGTTAGCCTCGCCATCATCGTCGGTGCCGCGTTGCTCGTGAGCGGTGCAGTGGTCGTGAGTTCCATCCGGGAACTCCGTGCCGAGACCAGCGAACCCGTCGCGTCGGCCAGTGACTAACCCGACGCGGCCGTGTGAGGCAGTGTTGTGCGGGCTATGCAAAACCTTTTACGTGCTTGGTTCTTACCGACAGGTATAATGGCAGACTCGATGGCTGAATACCTTCAGAAGGACATGGAGTGTGAGGGACTGTTGGAGTGCATCCACGGCCTGAAGGAACTCGACCGGGAGTGCTTCCAGGCACTCGTAGAGACCGAAGAGCCGTTGACTATCGACGAGGTGGCCGACCGGGTGGACCGCGAACGCTCCACCGCGTATCGCTCCATCCAGCGACTCCTGCAGTCCGGGTTCGTACAGAAAGAGCAGGTCAACTACGAGCAGGGCGGTTACTACCACGTCTACCGGCCGACCGACCCGGACGAAGTGGCCGACGACATGCAGCGGATGCTCAACGACTGGTACGCCAAGATGGGCCAGTTGCTTCAGGAGTTCCGCGACAAGTACGACCAGCAACCCGTCGCGGTCGAGAACTGACCGGCGACAGCTTTCCTCGTTGGCGATAGCGAGAACCGTTATTTTTTCGGCCCGACAGCTTCCGGTTCGTAACCATCGCTCGACGTGAACTGACCGCGACTTCCAACCCGACGTCGGCAGTCGGTGGCGTCCCAACGCTCCGCGTTTCACGGCGCACCCAGACACACCACCGTTAACCCGTCCGAACGCCAACCGACGAGTAATGAATCGAGACGAGGCTATCGAACGCGTCGAGGAGATTCTCGCCGCCGTCGAGAACGACACCATGCCGGTCCCGGTCCGGGAGCTATGGGTGTACGGCGACGTGGCGCTCGGACTCGACCCGGTGGAGCGACTGGACGTGTACGTCACCAAGGACATCCTCCTGCGAGGCGACGACGGCGATGCCGCCGAACGGTTCCGCAAGTCCCACGGCGTCGAAGGCGTCGGCAAGACCGTTCGCGCGGAGTGGGCCGAAGAGCACCCGGAGTTCATCCGCGCCAACGACAGCGGCCACGCCGCGCCGGAGAAGTGTCTGGCCGCCCACCTCCTGCCCGAGGACGAACCGGTCCACCTCGAAGTCTGCAACTCCAGCTTCGAGGACAACGTGACCCAGCGACTCAAGGGAGCGATAGACCGTGAGGCCTACGAGCAGATTCTGGACCCGCGCGGCGTCTGCCTCTGGGCAGAGGGCCAGCGGAGCGACGAGGCTCTCCGCAAACTCCGCGAGAGCGAACTCGCCTTCCCGACGCTCCCCTCCGCGCTGGAGATGCTCGGCATGGACGAGGAGGAGACCCAGGAGGCCGCCGAAGCGGTCGAATCCTACCGGAAGCGCCAAGAAGGCGCTACCGTGCGCGGCGACGTGGTGTAACCACTCGCAGTAATCGGCGCGGAGTGGGGTTGGCGAACAGACTGTGTCCGAGTTTGCGCGAGGGTCCACAGCGCACCCGCCTCGGCCGCCCGCGCGACGGGTTTCAGGTCACGGGCGAGGTTCGTTCCGTTCTGGTACCTATACCCTTGCACGGCACGCCGATAGTCGCGCCGCGATTCGCGGCGGAAACTCGGGTTTAAGCAATATTTTCGTTTCTTAAAGAATGATAAAGGTCTCTTTGGTGGAGTTCGTTCTCGTCGACGCGGCGAACGCCGCTCGCTCACTGCGTTCGCGGTCGAACTGCGTCCCTACCCCTCGAACCCGTCCTCGAACCGGAAGGTGCCGTCGCGCTGGACGATTTCGCCGTCCACTTCGATGAACGAGTCGTCGCTCATGTCCACTATCATGTCGGTGTGGACCGCGCTCTCGTTGAGCGGTTGGCCCTCGGGCACCGTCTCCTCGATGGCCTTGCCGACGGCCAGGTGGACCGTGTCGCCCATCTTCTCGTCGAACAGCACGTTGTAGGTGAACCGGTCGATGTCGCGGTTCATCCCGATGCCGAGTTCGCCGAGGCGGCGGGCACCCTCGTCGGTGTCGAGGATGCTGGCCAGCAGGTCGGCGTTCTTCGAGGCGTCGTGGGCCACGACTTCGCCGCCCTCGAACCGGAGGTACGCGTCCTGTATCTCGCGGCCGTGACGGAGCAGGGGTTTGTCGAACAGCACTTCGCCCTCCACCGAGTCGGGGACCGGCGCGGTGAACACCTCGCCGCCGGGGAGGTTCTTCTCGCCGTAGTCGTTGACCGCCTTCATGCCCGCGACGCTCATCCGGAGGTCGGTGGTGTCGCCCGAGACGACGCGGACCTCCTCGGCGGGGTCGAGAATCTCGACCATCTGCTGTTGATGGTCCTTCTGGGCGTCCCAGTCCTTGTCTATCGCGTCGTAGACGAACGCCTCGTACTCCTCGGTGCTCATCTCGGCCTTCTGGGCGTTACCGGACGCCGGGAACTGCGTCCCGACCCAGCGCTTGCCCATGCGGGCCTCGCTGACCGGTCGCCGGGCGCGTCGGAAGGCCGCGAGCGTCTCCGTCGGAACGTCGCTCAGTTCCGCGGTGTTCCGGTCTCCCTTGATCAGGACGAACGCGTCGGCCGCCTCCGTCATCGCCAGCAGGTGCTCGGGCGTCTCGAAGTCCTCGGCGTCGCTCGCCCGGAGGTACGCCCGAGTCGCGCGCTCGCTCTGGAGCGAAATCGAGGGGTTGGCGCCCACCTCGCCGATTCGCTCGGCGACGGCCACCGCGAGGTCCTCGGCGGCCGGTGGTGCCCGAACCAGCACGTCGTCGCTCGGGTCGAGGTCGGTACAGTGGTCGACGAGAATATCCGCGTGGGTTCGGATTCGCGGGTCCATACGAACACGGACGTCGACCGGTCTGATACGTCTTTTCGAGTCGCGCGACCGACGCCTGCGCTCTCGCTACCGGCGCACCGTCAGGACGGGCACCGGCGACGTGCGGACGATGCGCTCGGTGACGCTCCCGAGGAGGATTCGGTCCGTGCCGCCTCGGCCGCGGGTACCCATGACGATCAGGTCCGCGTCGTTGTCCTCGACGTAGTCGAGAATCGCCTGGTGGACGCGCCCGCGGAGGACGTGCTTCTCGACGCGTTCGACGCCGGCGTCGTCGGCGCTGGCGGCCACGTCGGCTATCGCTTCCTCGGCGACGGCCTCGAACTCGTCGTTCACGGACACCGAGCGGACGTCGAACCCGAGCGACGCGTCGTCGACCACCGAGACGGCGTGGAGGGTGGCGTCCACGGCCGCCGCGAGGTCCACCGCGCGGTCGGCGGCCGCGTTCGCGGTCTCGCTCCCGTCGGTCGGCACGAGGACGTTCTCGTAGGGAAACGACGTGCGGGCCTCCTCGTGGGTCCGCACCGTGAGGACCGGCACGTCCGCGAGGCGGACGACCTTCTCGGTCACGCTCCCCAGCAAGTACCGCGAGAGACCCGTCCGGCCGTGCGTCGCCATCACCACGAGGTCCATCCCGCGCGAGTCGGCGTAGTCCGCGATGGTCGTCGCGGGGTCGCCCTGCACGACCTCCGACGCGCAGTCGACGCCTCGCGTCCGAAGGTCGTCCTCCACGGGGTCCACGATGTCCGTGCCCTCGCTCTCCAGGGCGTCCACCACGTTGCCGCCGACCACGGTCACGCTGTCCCGGTTCGTGCTGGCGACGAACACGACGTGGACCGTCGCGTCGAAGCGGTCGGCGACGTCGGCGGCGTGCTCGATAGCGGCGTCGCCCCCGTCGCTCCCGTCGACTGGCAGGAGAATGTCCTCGAACATGACGTTTGGAACATTAGCGAGGAATAACAAAGAGGTTAGCACTCGGGAGCGCGGAGACGGTTCTACGGCCTCAAATCGACCCGACGGTTACGTAGAAGGGGACGACCTCGGCGCGTCGGTACTCGCCGTCGCTCATCTGCTCGACGACGGCCCGGCCCATCTCGCGCCAGTCGCTCCGGAGGTCGTCGTACTCCGCCACCGAGAGGTCGCCCGCGAGCAGGGTCGCTCGGTCGTCGGCCAACCCCTCGCCGCTGGCCTTCCGGCGGGCCGAGTGCAGGTCGCGGTCGGCGTAGGGCGGTTCGACCGTCCGCGTGTGGTAGTGACGGCGCGTGGTCGCGTCCGAGAGGCCCGCCTCGCGGAACGCCTCGCGGGTACCCTCGCCGCCCAGCGTCACGTCGGTCTCGACGCCGCGCAGGTACGCCCGGCGCGCGCGGGCCGCGAGGTCGCTCTCGGACTCGACGGTCGATTCGACCGAGACTCCGGCGTTGTCGGGTTCGACCGCGGCCACCAGGTCCGACGAGACCCGACGGAACTCCCGAACTGCGGCGACGGGGTCGGGAAGGTTGATGAGCAGGGCCTGACAGACCACGAGGTCGAAGCTGTCGTCCGGAAACGGCAGACGGAGCGCGTCGCCCGCGACGGTTTCGACTCCCGCCCGGTCGCGGGCGACCGCGAGGAGGTCGGGGTCGGCGTCGACGCCGACGACTTCGCCGGGCGTCTCGCTGGCGAGGACCCGCGAGAGTTCGCCCGTGCCGCATCCCACGTCGAGGACTCGCTCTCGGGAGTCGAGTTGCAGGTCGGCCAGCGCCGACCGGTCGTCCCACATTCCGCGGCGCGTGTCTCGAAGGTAGTCGGCGGAGAACTGTCGCACGGCTGATTCTGGGTCGGGGTTGGAGGTGCGCGGTGAAAAACGGGGCGGTCCGGGCGAGCGAGTCCCCGGGCGTTCGGCCCGAACGCTTCGCCGGAAAACCAAGGATAATATCGTTGGCCCCGCCTACGAACGGGCAGTGTCATCTCCTCGTGCCGACTTCCTCTCGGGCGTTCGAGTCGCCTTACCGATTCTCCTCGGGGTGTTCCCGTTCGGGATGGTGGCGGGCGTCGCCGCGATTGGTGCGGGCATCCCCGCAATCGAGGCGTTCGCCATGTCGGTCGTCATCTTCGCCGGAGCCTCCCAGCTCGCGGCGGCCGAGCTCGTCGGTCGGAACGCGCCCGCCGTCGTGGTCGTGTTCACCGTCCTCGTCATCAACCTCCGGATGATGATGTACAGCGCCTCCATCGCGCCGTACTTCCAGCGCCAGTCGACCCGGTGGAAGGGCGCGCTGGCGTACCTACTCACCGACCAGGCCTACGCAGTCTCTCTGTTACGGTTCGAGAACGACGAGGACGTCTCCCGGCGGTGGTACTACCTCGGCGTCGCCAGCGCGCTCTGGGTGACGTGGCAGATAGCCACGGTCGTTGGTATCGTCCTCGGCGCGAGCGTCCCCGACGGCTGGCGACTGGAGTTCGCGGTCCCGCTGGTGTTCCTCGCGGTACTGGTCCCGGCGGTCACCGACCGTGCGACCGGGACCGCCGCGCTCGTCGGTGGATCGGTCGCAGTCGCCGCCAACGGACTTCCGTTCAATCTGGGACTGATAGTCGCCGCCGTCGTCGGCATCGCGGCCGGGCTACTGGCCGAGGAGGTAGCGTAGATGGCGACCGACTACGGCACGCCGACGCTGTGGCTCGTCATCATCACTGCGGGAGTCGGGACCTTCCTCATCCGACTCTCCTTCATCGGACTGTTCGGCCTCCTCGACGACGTTCCCGAGGGAGTCGAGCGCGCACTCCGGTTCGTTCCCGCGGCGGTGCTGGCGGCGCTGGTCGCTCCACAGTTGGTCCTCTCGGACGGGTCGGTCGCGCTCTCGCCCGCGAACCCGCGACTGCTGGCGGGCGCGCTCGCGGTGCTGGTGGCGTGGCGAACCGAAGACATTCTGGCGACGCTCGTCGCCGGGATGGCCGGCCTCTGGCTGTTGACGTTCGCGCTCGGGTAGAAAGCGAGGACGGGACCGACTACTCCCGCAGTTCCTTCACGCGCTCGATGTTCCACGCGAAGCCCTTGCCGTCCTCGTGAGGCGTTTCGAGGACGAGGGGCACGTCTTCGAGGTCCGGATGGTTGATGAAGGCCCGCATGCCCTCTTCACCGATGAGGCCCTCGCCGATGTGGGCGTGTTCGTCCTTGTTCGTGCCGCACTCGTGCTTCGAGTCGTTGAGGTGGACGCACGTCAGATGCTCCAGTCCCACCACGTCGTCGAACTCCGCGATGGTGTCGTGGACCGCCTCCTCGGTGGAGAGGTCGTAACCCGCGGCGAACATGTGGGCCGTGTCGAGGCACACGTCGAGGTCCTGCTCGGAGCGCGAGAGGACTTCCGCGAGATGCTCGAAGTCACCGCCGAGTTTCGTCCCGGACCCGGCGTCGCTCTCGACGAGGACCGTGACGCCCTCCGGGACGTCCAGTTCGTCCAGCGCGCTCGCGGCGTTGTCGAGACCGCCGTCGACGCCCGCCCCGGTGTGTGCGCCGAGGTGGACGTTGACGTAGGGGACGTCGAGTTTGTCCGCGGCGTCGACCTCCTTCTGCATCGAGTCGATGGACTTCTCGCGGAGATCGTCCTTGGGAGTACAGAGGTTCACGAGGTACGACGAGTGGATGACCCACGGCCCCACGTCGTTCTCGGCCGAGAGCGTGCGGAACTGCTCGGCCTCGTCGTCGCCGATGTTCGGGTCCTGCCACACCTGCGGGGAGTGAGTGAAGATCTGTCCGCAGTTGCCGCCGTCCTCGACCTGCTCGTCTACGGCGTTGTAGACGCCGCCAGCGATGGATTCGTGCGCGCCAACTCTCATGTATTCGGGCAGGAATGGGAGGGTCAAAGGCGCTTCGGAACCGGGGCCGGATTACCGTCGAGTCGGGACCACCACCGTATGCCGTGCAGTATTCTACCAATCCACACGCTTATTGGATTCCGAGGCTTACGCGGGGTGTGCCCATCGCCATCGACACCTTCGAGGAGGGCGGCGAACGGTACTCCATCGAGGACCGGATCGTCGAGTTCCTCAGGGAGAACGACCAGCAAGCGTACAACGTCCGGGAGATAACCGAAGCAGTGATGGAGACCGGGTGGTCGGAGTCCAACGTGGACCACCCCATCGAGAACGGAGAACTGATCGGGTGTATCCTCGACCTCGCCACGGTAAGCTCGATTCTGGACCAACTCGTCGACCACGGTGCGCTGGAGCGTCGGGTCGTCGACGCAGGGGAGGGCGAACGAAGCTACTACCACACTCGCGCGGTGTAGTCCCCGATTCGGAGATTCACGCGGCGTGGCCGAGGAGTTCGACGACGAGGGGCCGGAGACGTTCGGGTTCTAACTCACTCGGTCGGGTCCTCGCGGTGGCGGACCCACGCCTCACTCCCGAACTTCGCTTCGGCGCGCTCCTCGGCGCGCGCCAGTTCGTCGTCTGTCCAACCGCCCTCGTCGGCGTCAGCCCAGTCGCGGAGGGCACCTTCGACCGCTTCGACGGCCTCCTGCCGGCCGACTCCGGCCTGCTCGTTCATGGTCGTCACGCGCTCGCGGAACTCCGCGGGCGAGGTGTCGGGGTCGGCGAAGGTCGAGAGGTGGCGGTCGGCGTCGAGGTCGAACTTGAGCGACCCGTGCTGGATGACCGCGTCCTTCCGGCGATACTGGGCGTTGCCCGAGATTTTCCGCCCGTTCGCTACCACGTCGTGGGCCGGGTGAAGTTCCCGGAGGTAGCAGGCCGGTTGGTGAATCTCGGGCAGTTTCTCGTCGGTGAACTGGGCGTCGATGCCGAGTCGCTCGAAGGCGTCGAAGACGGGTTCGCAGAGCAGTTCGTAGGTGTCCATCAGGTCGCCCGGCAGTTCGTCGGCGGGCGCGACGATGGAGTAGGAGACGTCGCCGTATCGGTCGTGGTAGATGCCACCGCCCCCGGTCGGCCGTCGCGTGACCGTGATTCCCTCGCGGTCGCAGTAGTCCCACGCCACGGTGTCGGTGTCCTGACGATAGCCCAGCGAGAGCGTACTCGGGTCCCACTGATACACTCGGACCGTCCGGGGACCGCCTTCGGCCGCGGTCTCCGCCGCGATTTCGTCCAAGGCCATGTTGAGCGGGCCGCGTCGGGACTCCTCTCGAATCAGCCGCCACTCGCGGTCGGACAGCGCCATGTCGGGACGTTCGGGCGAGGAGACCAAGTGGATTGCGAAGCCGAACAACTAAGTAGTTTAGGCCACCCTAAACTAGATATGGGACTGGACCGATTCGGCAAGAAGCGCGCGAAGCGAACTCGAACGTGGGCGGCGGTGTGCGCGGGTCTGTTCGGCGATCCCGCGTCCGAGGAGCGCGACGAGACCCAGTAGCCGTCACGGCTTTTGACGTGGGCGGCGAGGTCCGAGGGGGGAACGATGTCCGAACTCTCGATGCGAACCTCGGCGTTCACACACGGGGAATCGATTCCCGAGAAGTACACCTGCGAGGGCGACGACGTGTCACCGGAACTGACCGTCGCGGACGTGCCCGACGACGCGGCGGCGCTGGCGGTCGTGGTGGACGACCCCGACGCGCCCGCCGGAACCTTCACCCACTGGTTGCTCTGGAACCTGCCCGCCGACACCGTGGAGATTCCGGAGGGCGTGCCTCGACGCGAAACAGTCCCGGACCTCGGCGACGCGAAGCAAGGCGAGAACGACTTCGGCGACGTCGGCTACCGCGGCCCCTGTCCGCCGGAGGGCGACGGTCCCCACGAGTACCGGTTCACGCTCTACTCGCTGGACGAGCGACTGGACGCGGACGCGGGCGCGCTCCGGCCGGAGGTCCAGGACGAACTCGACGCCAAGACGCTCGACTCCGACCAGTTCACCGGGACCTTCGCGCGAGTGTGAAGACGACGCCGCGACGACCGACGCCGCACTCCCGGTCCGCCGCCAAGAACGAACGACGACTAGCGTCTTGTCCACCGTTGCAACTTGGTGTACCCTTCTAGATTCTACTTCTCCCCTGTTGGTGAGAAAATTCGTGTTAGTCAAGTAAACTATCTCCCGGCGCAGTTTTTCGAGTGTTTAACTACGAAACCACAATCTGCCTCGAATTCTGCGTTTTGTATCGCCGTACTTGGTTTATATCTGGTGGCCAGATGTGCTTATCCGAAACCGGGATAGAGTTCGTCACCCAAGTATCCATTTACGGCCTGTATTCGAATCGAACTACCGCGGTCGGGCGTTGCGCGGGGCTTTTATCCGGCGAGCGACTACGTGGCGGTGATGGTCCAGAACGTCGCGGGCATGCTGACCGAGTTGGAAGCCGAGGACTTCCACTTGCTGTCGGGCATCGAGCAGGGGATGCGCTTCTCGGAGTGGGTCGCCCGCGAGAAGATTCCCGAGTTCTCGCGGCTGACCACCGAGGAGGTCGATTACCGCCTCGACAGGTGTCTCGACCGCGAGTTGATCGAGCGCAAGACGATACAGTACGAGGGCTACAGCCTGAAGTTCGAGGGGTACGACGCGCTGGCGCTCCACACCTTCGCGGAACGAGACACCTTGGAGGGGTTCGGCTCACCCCTCGGCGTCGGCAAGGAGAGCGACGTGTACGAGGTCCAGTCGTACAAGCCGCTGGCGCTGAAGTACCACCGCGAGGGGTACACTAACTTCCGCGAGGTCATGAAAGAGCGCGACTACACGTCCGACCGCGAACACGTCTCGTGGCTCTACACCGCCCGGAAGGCCGCCGAGCGCGAGTACGAGGCGCTCGAATCGCTCTACCCCGACGTGAAGGTTCCCCGACCGGTCGACCACAACCGCCACGCCATCGTGATGGAGAAGATAGACGGCGTGGAGCTCTCGCGGACGAAACTCGAAGACGAGCAGGTGATGCCGATTCTCGACCTCATCCTCTCGGAGATGAGCGACGCTTATGCGGAGGGCTACGTCCACGCCGACATGAGCGAGTACAACGTCTTCGTCAACAACGAGGGCATCACCATCTTCGACTGGCCGCAGGCGACTCCGACCGACCACGAGAACGCCGACGAGTTCCTCGAACGCGACGTGGACAACGTGGTCGGCTACTTCCGGCGGAAACACCCGCAGCTCGTGCCCGACGACATCGACACCGCGGCGCTGGCGTCAGCGCTCGCAGACGGAGCGTTCGAGACCGTCGGCGAGTACGGTTCCGCGGAGTAGAGAACTGTCGGTCGGCTTCCTTCTGCTGGTCGGTGAGTCGGGTCTCCTCCTCGAACGACCGACGGCGTGACCACTGACGACCGCGGTCAGCAATTGGCCGTCACAGCACCAGCGAGACCACCGCCAGCACGAGGAAGGCGATCACCAGCCACTTTGCGATGTCCATCGACAGGCCCGCGACGCCACCTGCACCGAGTGCCGCTGCGATGATGGCGAGGACGAAGAAGCCGATAGCGAGTTCGAGAATGGCCATGCTATCGACCCCCCGAAGGTCGCGTCTGTCGAGCGTCGTCGAGTCGGTCACTGGCTATCTCGTATGCCATGTAAAGACGTAGTGGACCGAGGCTCTTTGTTATCCGCCGACTAATCGATTAACTGTCGAATACAGTCGAAACGGGACGTATGGAACGGTCTGCAACCGAAATCGGACGCTCGAAACGGAGGACGAAGACGAAGGCCTTAAACCCGAACGACGTGAAATTCGGGCTAACTCGCTGGTAGACGGGCACCAGCGGGCACCTGTGGGCCGCGGGCGGGCAGTTCCGCCCGCCCGCGGCCGCAGGACGGAATGTGGCCTGCGAGGTTCGATACGTCTCGCAGGCTGAACCACACAACGCCCGTGGTGACAACCATGGCAAAAAGTTTCTACTCCCACATCAAGGACGCGTGGAAGGACCCGGACGACGGCGATCTCGCCGAACTCCAGTGGCAGCGAAAGCAGGACTGGCGCGACCAGGGCGCTATCGAGCGCATCGAGCGACCGACCCGCCTCGACAAGGCCCGCGAACTGGGCTACAAGGCCAAGCAGGGCGTCGTCGTCGCCCGCGTCAGCGTGCGCAAGGGGTCGGCCCGCAAAAAGCGGTTCAAGGCTGGCCGACGCAGCAAGCGGCAGGGTGTCAACCGGATCTACCGACGCAAGAACCTCCAGCGCATCGCCGAGGAGCGTTCGAGTCGGAAGTTCCGCAACCTGCGCGTGCTGAACTCCTACTGGGTCGGCGAAGACGGTAGCCAGAAGTGGTTCGAAGTGATCCTGCTCGATCCCGAGCATCCGGCTATCGAGAACGACGACGACCTGAACTGGATCTGCGACGACTCCCACAAGGGCCGTGCGTACCGCGGTCTGACCAGCGCCGGACAGAGCAACCGCGGTCTCCAGCAGAAGGGCAAGGGCACCGAACACAACCGCCCGAGCAACAACAGCGGTCAAGGTCGCGCGAAGTAAGCAGACCGCACGCGCCGTGCCCGAGCGAATTTTTCACTCTTTCGAACCGACCAGCGGCGGGTTTTTACACCGAGACCACCAACCCCCGGACATGAGTCTCTCGCTCGACCCGACCCAACTCGACCGCTACTCCCGGCACATCATCATGGACGAGGTCGGACCCGAGGGTCAGCAGTCACTGCTCGACGCCGCGGTGCTGGTCGTGGGCGCTGGCGGCCTCGGTGCGCCGATTATTCAGTACCTCGCGGCCGCGGGCGTGGGCACCCTCGGAGTCGCCGACGACGACGAAGTGGAGTTGAGCAACCTCCAGCGCCAGATTATCCACGGGAACGACGACGTCGGTCGCCCGAAAGTCGAGTCGGCGGCCGACTTCGTGGCCGACCTCAATCCCGACGTGACGGTCCGGACACACGAGGTCCGAGTCGAACCCGACAACGTGGCGGGGCTAATCGAGGACTACGACTTCGTGGTGGACGCGACCGACAACTTCCGGACGCGCTACCTCGTCAACGACGCCTGCACGCTCTCGGGCACGCCGTTCTCCCACGGCGCTATCTACAAGTTCGAGGGACAGGTCACGACGTTCACCACGGAGGGGCCGTGCTACCGGTGTCTGTTCCCCGAAGCGCCGCCGGAGGGGATGGTCGCCGACTGCGCGAGTACCGGCGTGCTGGGCGTGCTTCCCGGCACGGTCGGATGCGTGCAGGCGACGGAGACGGTCAAGTACCTGCTCGACGAGGGCGAACTGCTCGACGGCCGAATGCTGTTCTACGACGCGATGGACATGACGTTCGAGGAGGTCGAGTTCCGCCGGAATCCCGACTGTCCGGTGTGTGGCGACGACCCCATCGAAACGCTTTCGCAGGTCGAGTACGCCGAGGAGTCCTGTCCGGTGAACGCCGACTGAACGACCGGCCCGCGAACTTGTTCGGCGTGGAGTATATCGTTCTCTGAAACTGGGAACCACTCTCTATTTATATACCCTACAGGCGCGTCTGTTCAACTGTAAGGTGAACTCCGATGGCAACTAACGAAATCAAAACCAGAGTGAACGAGTTCGAAAGCACGATCGGCGGCGTCACGGTCCACGGGAAGGCCCACAGCCTGAGCGCGTGGTTCGTTCTCGCGTTGCGGTTGATGATGGGCTACGCCTTCCTCTACTCGGGTTGGGACAAGATTACGGCGGCCGAACCCTTCAGCGCGACCGGCTACCTGATGAACGCGGTTCCGGCCGAGAGTCCGCTGGTGGACATGTTCCACTGGATGGGTAGCACGCCGTGGTTCGCCGACTTCCTCACCATCGCCGTGCCGTGGGGCGAACTCCTCATCGGGTTGGCCCTGCTGGTGGGCGCGCTGACCCGCCTCGCGGCGTTCTTCGGCGCGTTCATGATGCTGATGTTCTACTTCAGCAACTGGGACGTCGCCCACGGCCTCATCAACGGGGACTTCGCGTACATGCTCGTCTTCCTCGCCGTCGCGGCGTTCGGTGCGGGCCGCATCCTCGGGTTGGACGCGATCATCGAGCAGTACGACCTCGGTGGCGAGGCGCTGGTCGAGCGCTACCCCAAACTGCGCTACGTCCTCGGCTGAACGCTCTTTTCTCGAAACGTGAAAGCGACGAACTACTCTTCTCGTTCTCGTTCGCGGCGCTTGCGACGAGTTTCGGCTATAACTCCGCGGCCGACTCTATAACTCCACGACCGACCCCTGTTCGGCGCTCTCGTAGATGGCGGCCATCGCCTCCAGGTCCGTGAGACCGTGGCGGCCGTCGGGGTGGACGTCTCCGCCGGTCCGGAGTTGGTGGGCGAAGTAGTCGAACTCTTCGAGCATCTGGTCTACCTGCTCGTAGTCCACGTCGGCGGTCGTCCCCTCGACTTCGAGGGCTAACTGCCGGTCCTGGCGGTCGAAGAACGCGGGTTCGATACGGACCTCGCCCTCGGTGCCGACGACCTTCAGGTGGCTCGACCGGTAGGCGTTCTGGCTGGCCGAGCAGGCCGCCAGCGTGCCGTCGTCGAATCGAATCTCGAAGGTGGCGGCCTCGTCGGGCACGTCCGCGAACGCATCGTCCTCCGAGCGCGCGAACGACGAGACCGCCACGGGGTCTGCGTCGAGGACGAAGCGCGCGGTGTTCAGCGGGTAGATGCCGAGGTCCATCACCGACGCGCCGGGACCCGAGAGGTCGGGGTCGAGTCGCCACTGGTCGGGGTTCGGAATCATCTCCAGCAGGTCCTGCGACATGCTTCCGTGGACGAGAACCGGGTCGCCGATGGCTCCGTCGTCGACGAGTTCGCGCGCCCGTCGGACCGCGGGTTCGGTCTGCATCCGGTAGGCGACCATCAGCGTCACGTCGGCCTCCTCGCAGGTCTCGACCATCCGGCGGGCGCGCTCGGGGGTCGCCTCCATGGGTTTCTCGCAGAGGACCGCCTTGCCGAACTCGGCCGCGGACTCCGCGAACTCGAGGTGCTTTGCGTTCGGCGTGGCGACGTAGACGGCGTCGTACTCGTCGGTGGCCTCGCCGTCGTGGAACTCGTCGTAGGTAATCGCCGTTTCGGCGGCCTCGGCCACGTCCTCGGCCTTGTCGTGGTCGCCGCTGACCACCACGGTCGTCTCGCACCAGTCGCTGTCCTCGGTCGCGGGGATGGCCTCCTCGCGGGTCCACCACCCGAGTCCGATCATGGCGAATCGAACGGGTTGGAGGTCCGATTCGGTCTGCCAGTCGCGGCGTCCGAACTCCGAGAGGGCGTCTGCGTCCATAGCGGACGCTCGGCCCCCACGGTGACGTAGCTTTCGGCGGACGTCCCCGGCCGTGCGCTCCCCTCGGCGTTCTGCCTCGGTACGCCTCTCTCGATTCTGCCTCGGTACACATCTCTCGATATTCCCCCTGCGCACGACTCTCGACACCTAACTCCGGCGCGTGCTGGCGCGGCGCGACTGCGCCGCGCCAACCGCGCGAGGTCTTCAGGAGCGGAGTGACTGAAGGCTCGTCAGAGTGTGCCTCTGACGGTGGACGACTGAGCGAAGCGAAGGAGGAGGCTGGGGTGGAGGAGGCCCGCGGTAAGCTGTGCGGTTGCGGTGCGGTTGCGGGAGCGGTGCAGTTGCGGTACGAATGGCTCACGAGTAGCTAGCTTCTTCGCTTCCTCTCGAAGAGTTCCGAGCCTGAATCAGCCTTTCGACCGTATTCAGACGGTCGTTCACACGTCATAGAACGAAATGTCTATACTAAAGAAACTATATCACATGTTTGGGAAATAGAAACCAATCTTACAGACCATTCCAAGCGGGTCGACGTCACAGCGAACGGTCTATTGCGGCGGCACTCCGAGAGACAACACGAGCATGACAGACCGACAGAACGGCGACGGCAACCAGCACTACGACGTACTCGTCGTCGGCGGCGGCGTCGCGGGCCGGTCGGCGGCCATCTACACCGCGCGAAACGGTCTCGAAACGGTGATTCTGGACGCGGGCGGGTCGATTCTCCGTCGGAACGCCAATCTGGAGAACTACCCCGGATTCCCGGCGGGCGTGGACGCCCGACTCCTGCTGGAGATGATGCTGGACCAGGCCGAACGCGCCGGTTGCGAGTACCGAGAGACCGAGGTCACGCGGGTCCGACGACCCGACGGGAGTCGCGGCGATTCGACAGAGGGGAGTCGAGTCGGAGCGACCGGCGGCGGATTCGTGACGGAGACGGCCGACGGCGGTCGCTACCGGTCGCAGTACGTCGTCGCCGCGACGAAGAACGCGACCGACTACCTCGAACCGCTCGACGGCCCGGAGTTGGTGGACCGCGGAAAGACGTTCGTTGCGACCGACGAGAAGGGGCGAACCGGCGTCGAAGGACTATACGCGGCGGGGCGACTCGCCGGAAAACCCCATCAGGCAATCGTCAACGCCGGACACGGTGCCGAAGTCGCGGTGACGCTCCTCGAAGACGACGACCGACCCTTCTACCACGACTGGGTCGCTCCCGAGGGGTACTTCACCGGCCGCGGCCGGGAGGTGCCGCCCGGATGCGAGGAGATCGGCGACGACGAGCGCCGTAGCCGCGAGGACGATTCGCGTTCGGCGATGCAGGACTACTTCGACGAATCGCATCCGGACGAACCGGAGATGCACCCGAGCGTGGAGAACGCCGAGGAGACCGATTAGAACGTTCGTTTTACGTCGTCTCCGACATCGGAGTCGGTGGAATCAGCGTTGGTGAACGAGGAGTGACGTTGGTTCAGAAAGCCCCCGCCCGGTCGTGGTCGCTCAGCGACGTATCCTCGCTCGCTTCGCTGTCTCGGATAGAGGCCGCTGAGACGACCACGGGCCAGAGGCCCGCGACCGGGCGGCCCCTTTCAGTCCCACCCACGGTAGAGTGGTCGCCCGAGTGCCCGCGGAGTCGAGGAAGTAGCGGCCGTCGGAAGGATGCAACGGATACAAATCGCCGCGAAACCGATACTCGCGCATGCACACTCGTTCGGTGGCGCGGGGAGCCACGCTCCTGACTGCACTCGGCGCGGTGCCGGTCGCCTCGGCCCACGGCGGCGAGGCGACCCCGCCGATGCCCCAATGGTTGGCGCTCGCGGTTCTCGTCGTCGGGATTGCGGCGACGGTCGGGAGCGCGTACGCGCGGCGCTGGACCTCGGCGACGGCCGCGCTCGGGGGTGCGTTCGCGGGGCTCGTCGTGGCCGCAGTCGGAGCGGTCGGGTTGGTCCAGCTCTCTCCGGTCGAGACGCTGGCGACCAGCCAACCCGCCATCTCGCGGGCGTGGTTCGGCCCGCTGACGCTGGGCATCGGTCTCGCGATCGTAATCGGGAGCCTCGTCGTCGGCCGGGTGCGCTGGTCCGACCGACCGCGGTACGCCGCGCTCGGGATGGTCCTCGGCCTCTGGGTCGCCTACCCCGTCCTCGTGCCGGGGTCGCTCACGAACCCGGTCGGCTACCTGCTCGCCGCGACCGCGCTGGCGACCGTCGGCTACGTAGTCTGGCGCGACGGAAAGGTTCTGCTCGGCCGGGCGCTGGCCGACCGACCGAGCAGGTGGTTCGGGGCTGGCACGGGCGTGGTGGCCGGTCTGTTCTTCATGTTCTCGATGGGCATGCTGACGTTCGTGCCGGAAGCGGGCGGCGGCGTGGACCTGAGCCGGAGCTTCGTCACGACCGCGCGGGTCGCCAATCCCCTCGTCTACTGGCCCGGCGTCGAGTTCCACTTCCACGACTTCCTCGGGACGACGCCACTCAGCGGCGTCCTGTCGGTCGGGATGGGCGGCATGGTCGGACTGGTCGCGGTACTGGTCGGGTTGAACGCCGCGCTCCTCGCCTACCAGTGGCGCGCGAACGCCACAGGCGGCGGTGCGGAAGTGACCACCGGCTCTGCGGCCGTGGCCGCCCCGAACGCCTGCTGTTGCTGTGGCCCCGTGGTCGCCGAACTGGCCGTCGCATCGGCCGGTCCCGCCGCGGCCGCGCCGCTCTACTGGCTCTTCGTGGACCTCGCGTCGCCACTCGGCGCGCTGTTCTTCGTGGCGAGCATCGCCCTACTGGTCGGGAATCTCGTTCGGGCCGGAACTCGCGCCTGAGACTCGTCGCGCTTTACCCTCGACGGTCGTAGAAGCACCACTCGACTTCGGGCGGGTCGTCGGCCCGTTTGCGGTACTGCTCCACCGCGGCCTCGCCGAGGTAGCAGGGAAGCAGGAGTCCTCTAGTACGTCGAGACTACCGGTAGCCCGGGGACGTTGGACTACACGGCTCCGTGAAACTCTCTTCGATCGAAAAGGGTAGAGAGAAATCTCCCCCGTCTCGGCGGAAACGGTAGTTACCCGTTAGTATTGACGATTTTCCTCGAGACAATTTACCGTGACTCGGGTGAACGATATGCTCGCTATAAAATGTCGTGGATAGTCGCTGGAAGAGATGTCAAGAGGAGAGAAATCACCGCGACGGCGCGACGTTCTTCGAGTAAGCGCGGGGGCCAGCCTGCTCGGTCTCACAGGGCTGACGGCCAGCAGTGCAACCGCACAGGAGGAGACGACCACGGAAACCGAAGACGACCACGACGGCTTCGAGGTCGAGATACTCGGAGAGCCCGCAGCCTTCTCCGACGACGTGGCTGCGACGTTCGAACTCACCTTCGCCGACGCCGAGGACGAGGAACCCATCGTCATCGAGATGGACGATGCGTCTAACGTCATCGTGGCCGAGGCGACGTGGACGGAGGGAGCGAGGTCCGGCTGGCACCAGCATCCCGGGATGTCCATCGTCCACATGGTCGAGGGGGAAATCGAGTTCACGATAGCGGATGATTGCGTTACCCGCACCTACGAGGCGGGTGATGCGTGGATCGATCCCGGTGCCGTCCACACGGCGGACAGCGAAGACGGAGCGCGAGCCTACGTGATCTTCCTGGGCATTCCCGAGGGGGAACCAGCGACGGAGTCGATAGATCCCGAGTCCGTCGACTGCTGACTATCCAGTCCGAGAACGTGGTGGCTCACGATGGCAAGCGAGTCCGGGGAGTGTCCAGCAGACTGTTGTACCGCATCGGTCTCGGGCCAACCACCGACCGCCCAGGAACACCCGACAGTACTGTATATGTTCGTCAACGCTCTTTTATCGCCTCTCTCGAAGAGTACACGAGATGACGGCTGTCCACGCTGTGAACGGAATAGAAAGGAGCCAACGGAAAGCAAGTGTGATCGCCCTCGAAGCGTTAGAAGAGCACGTCAACTGGGAGTCGCGGGATTCGACCCTCTACGATTTCGTCGATACAGATGCGCTCGATAGCCTGGTCAGCCACGCCGGAGATTCGGACGTGTCCGTCGAGTTCGATATCGAGGGTTTTACCGTGACGGTCTGGCAGACTGACGACGAAATCTATTCTCGCGTTTACGATCGGCAAGAGTAACGTTACGTACCGACACCATCACGGTCCGGCGATTGGAGAGAAAGGCGCGACATCGAGGCATCGGAACCGTCAAAAACGGGTTGAACAGGCGGGGGCGAACTACTGTCGATTACTCCTCTCAGTCGTCGGACGTCGTCTGTGCCGGTGATTCCGGGACAGGTGCCGGTGGTTCGTGCGTGCCGAAATCGGGATGAGTCTCTTCCATCCAGAAGTACACGACCGCACCCGAGACGAACATCAGGATCGCCGTCATGTAGAAGGCGGCCTCGGCATTCACGAACTCCATCGACAGTCCGATCAGAATCGCGCCGACGCCGTAGCCCGAATCCCGCCACATCCGATAGACTCCCATCCCTGCCGACCGCCACGTCGGATGGGCCGCGTCGCTCGGAACCGTCATCAGGTTCGGATACAGCAGCGCCATTCCCAATCCGGAAATACCGGCCAGAATCGCCCACGGAAGGTATCCGGTGACGAACACCATCCCGAGGACTCCCGCTCCAGCGACGAACATGCCTACGACGACCGGCGGGCGTCGACCGATGCGGTCGGCGAGTCCACCGGTCGCGATCTGGAGGAAGTACATCGCGCTGTGGACGCCGACGACGACGCCGACGGCCGCGATTCCCAGACCTTGGCTCGTGAGATACAGCGGTACTGCGATCCAGAACAACGTATCCACGAAATTTTCGACGTGTCCAGCCTGTGCCGCGGCGAACAGCGTCTTGTCGCCGTAGGTCGCCCGCTTCAAGACTTCGTTGAACGGCAGGTTCGCGTCGTGGTGATCGTCGTCGCCCTCGGCCTGCGCGTACTGAACCGTCTCCTTGATCAGGAAGATGGAGATGAGGAACGCCAACACCACGACGGCGGCGAGGAAGTAGAACGGCTCGGGTCGGAGGCTCGTCCGGCTCGCGATGACACCCGTGATCCACGCACCGACGGCGACACCGGTGTAACCGAACGCCTCGTCGATGCCGACAGCCAGTCCACGTTGGTCAGGGCCAGCGAGGTCGATTTTGGCGTTGATCGCCATGCTCCACGTCAATGCTTGATTGACGCCCAACAGGACGTTCCCGACGGTGATCCAGCCCCAACTCGGCGCGAAGATGAGGATGACCGGGAGCGGGAGTGCAGTCGCCCACCCGAGGATGAGGACGGGCTTGCGGCCGTACTCTTCGCCCCACTTGCCCGCGTAGAGATTGAGGAGAGCCTTGACGAATCCGAACGAGACGACGAACGAGCCGATGACGAACAGCGACTCGACGCCAAGCACGTCGCGACCCAGTACGGGCACGACGGCGCGTTCGGACCCGATAGTTAGGCCGGTCGCGAACACCAGCAGGATGTGTAGCGAGAACTGGCCGAGATGTTCGCGGATACCTTGTTCGAGGGTCTTCGTCTCACTCATGAGTTATTCGGCCGCACAGCGGTTGGGTCCCAGTTCGAGGTCGGACAGTTCCTCGTCGGGCACCGATTCCCGACCGACGTTCGCTCGCTTGACGCGCTCGAAGTTCGGCGGGTGATCCGGGACGTCCGAGGCGAGCGTCTCTACGAACTCTTCCCGGTCACGTCCGAGGTCCTCGTTCTGCGCTTCGACTTCGCTCAGCGTCGCCGTCACAGGCGGTTCCGGCGACCCCGAATCGTGGGCCGGAAGAACGACTGCGTCGTCTGCCCGGTCACGGAGTCGCTGGAGGCTCTCGTAGAGCGTCGCCGCGTTGCCTTCGACGTCAGAGTCTTCGATACCGGCTTCGACGCCGAGTTCGACGCGTCCAACGCTTTCGTGAAAGAGCGTATCGCCCGTGATGAGCGCCTCGCCACCGACGTCGAACGAAACGCTCCCTTCGCTGTGCCCCGGCGTGTGGACGACCTCGATGTCGGCGTTTCCGACTCGAATAATCTGGCCGTCTTCGAGTGGGGTTGCGTCGATAGCGAGCGCGTCTTTCGGATGGAGGAAGTACGGAACGCCGTGACGAGTGGCGAGTTCCTCGCCTCCAGAGACGTGGTCGGCGTGAGCGTGTGAGTCGAACACGGCGACGAGTTCGGCGTCGTAATCGTCGACGATCTCCTCGTACTCTTCGACGTAGCGAGACGGGTCGAACACGGCAGCTTCGTCGTCCGAAATCAGAACGTGGGAGAGACAGCCCTTGCCCGGACGGGCGACCTGAACTAGTTGCCCGTCGAGGTCGACGGACACGGCTGCGTTCCGGTGGACGCGGCTCCACCCGTTCATTCCGTCCGTGAGCGTGATGGCGTCGTATCCCATCTCTCGGAGAACGTCAGTCGCGGTCCGCGAGACGACGCCTGCGGCACAGACGGTGACGATTTCCGGTTCGTTGGGGAGTTCTTCGAGAGCGTCTTTCGCTGCGTCCTGATCGTCGACCAGTTCGTCGTACACGTCGACGTTGACGCTGTCTGGAACGTGCCAGTCGTCGTAGTCAGCCTGGTGGCGAATATCGAGGACGAGAAGACCCTCCTCGTCGGCCTGCAACCGGTCGGCGAGTTCGTTCGGACTGATTTCAGTCATCGGTACTCCTCTGTACGGTAAGTATCTGGATATAGGTGGTGCCGGTCATGACCGGCACCGTTAATTCGGGTGAGACCGAATCTGTTTCTATGAGTCTGTACGAGGCTTCGTTCCGGGTGAAACACGAGTGTCCGTACCGGAAAATCTCGGAACGGTATCCCGACCTCAAGATACGCGAGTGGTACTTGAGCGACTGCCAAGTCCTCGAAATCACCTCCACAGCGGCACCGACAGACGAACTGCTCGAGGAGATAACGAAGCTAGGGAGTATCCTTCACCAGTCGGTCGACAGTACCGGTCTGCACGTCGTTACGCAGTCTTGCCTCTGTTCGCTCGAGGACTCCATTATCGACCGATTCGAGGAACACAACTGCCTGTATCAACCGCCGACGATACACCAACAAGGGTGGGAGCATTACACGGTAATCGCCTTCGACGAAGCCGACGTCCGAGCGTTGCTTTCGGACTTGGAAGCAGATCGAGACATCGAAGTACTCTCGAAGACCGCCATCACGGAACAACAGATCCCGCACAGTATGCTAGCTCCGGTCGACCAGTTGTTCGACGACATCACCGAGCGACAGTTGGCGGCACTCCAGTTGGCCCTCGAGAGCGGGTACTACGAACAGCCCCGAAGAACGTCACTTCGGGAACTCGCTGAACGGACGTCCGTGGCCCGGTCGACCTACGAAGAACACCTTCGGAAGGCGGAGAACAAGTTGCTCACGAATGCGGGTCAGTTCTTACGGTTGGTGACTGCGACCTCTGCCGTCAATCCATTACAAGTTGAACGGTCAGAAGCGCCCGAACAGAGTGCTGACTAAAAGACGTTCGCACATCCGATCCAACCCCGTCAGAAGTGGATCGTCTAGACGAGGCCTTCGGCATCGTTCGGCAGGTGCAATCCTCGAACTGCTCGGCAAGCAGGGAACGGTCCGCTCGGAGTAGAATCCCTCTACACGGACTGTCCTCGTGAGGAGAGGCAACCGGAAGGCTTCGCTTCGGGTGATGGGCTTTTCCCTCTCGCGCCGTAACGCGGATGTATGAGTACGATCGACGAAGACAGACTCACCGTCTTCTCGGACTACGTTTGTCCCTTTTGTTATCTCGGGAAAGCGGCCATGGAGGAGTACCTCGAGGAAGCCGACGATCCGCCGGACGTCGAGTGGCACGTCTTCGACCTCCGGGGCTACAAGCGTCAACCCGACGGAAGCATCGACCACGACGTAGACGACGGGAAGGACGACGACTACTTCGCGCAGGTCCGCGAGAACGTCGAACGTCTCAAGAACGAGTACGACGTCGAGATGACGCTCGACTACTCACTGGAGGTCGACTCGTGGGACGCCCAGAAGGTCTCGTTGTACGTCGAGCAAGCGTACGACGAGGAGACCTTCGAGGCGTTCCACGAGCGCACGTTCGAGGCACTCTGGCAAGACGGCCGTGACATCGGCGATTCCGTCGTCATCGCAGACATCGCTGACGGCGTCGGCGTTCCCGAAGACGAAGTGTACGACGCTATCGACGACGACCAACTCGAAGCCGAGATGAAACAGCGCTTCGAGGAGGCGAAAGAACGGGGCGTCTCGGGTATCCCCACGTTCGCGTACGACGGCCACGCCGCTCGCGGGGCGATTCCGCCACATCAATTCGAGCGACTCGTCAACGGAGCAGAAGGTCGCTGATTACGGTCGTTCTGGATACACCGCCGGCTTCGTCTCGTAGTAGTGGTCTTGAGGAGAGGAATAGTTGACTCTGCAGATTCCTTCGGGCTCGAGAGTAGTTGGCGATTCAGTTGTGGTGTGGATTAATCGGTTCCGCTCTCGGTCGTGGTCACGTTCTCGAACTCGAACTGCGCCCCGCCAGCGTCGCTTTCCGTCACCTGGCAGTCCCACCCGTAGACCTCGGCCAACTCCTTCACGAACGCCAGTCCGAGCCCCGTTCCCCCCGTCTCGGACGCGGTCGTATAGCCCTCCCGAAAGACGGTTTCACGCTCATCTGGCGGGATTCCAACTCCGTCGTCGGCCACGTAGAATCCAGTCGAGAGTTCGCCGACCGTGACCGTGACGTCGCTCCCGCCGTGCTCGACCGCGTTGTCGAACAGGTTTCGGAACAGGTGGTGGACGTACGTCTTGTCCGCGTGAATCGTGTCGTCAATCGCGACCTCGAGCGCCGCGTCGGGCGCATCCACGTCGTCCCACGCATCGTGTGCAACGTCCCCGAGTTCGACCGGCGTGCGCTCGCCCACGGCCTCGCGGCCCCGGGTCAACACCAGCATAACGTCGATCATTTCCTCGATCCGGTCGAACGCCTCCGTGACGTACTCGACCGCCTCCGGGTACGTCTCGTTCGGCAGTTGTCGACTGTAGATCTGACCGATGTTGACGGGATTCCGGAGTTCGTGCGCCAGCATACTGGCAAACTTATCTAACCGCTCGTTCTGGCGCTGGAGGCGACGCTCGCGCTCAGTCCGCTTGAGTGCGGCCTCCGCAGTCGCCGCGACGAGTTGCACGAGGTCCTGAGCGTTCATCTCGAACGTCTCCTGATCTGCCTCTGTGACGGCGAGGACGCCGTAACTCCCGAGCGGAACCAACATCGTTCGGCGGTCGCCAGTCACCGTTTCGGGCGTGATAGATTCGGTAAACTGCGTTTTGCCTTCCTGAAAACTCCGCCAGACGGGCGAGTCTGCTCCGGCACTGAGCGACGCCAATCGGTTCGTATCCGACTCGGCCTCGAACGACGAACTCACCGGTTCCAGCGCGCTCTCGGCCGCGTCGAAGCGGTACACGACCGCGTCGGACAGTGCGGCGTCGTCCGTCAGCGTTTCTACGATGATGTCGCCGATCTCCGTCTCGGTCTCCGTGTTGAGCAATCTGCGCGTCGATTCCTGTAGCGCGGTGAGCGTCTGCTCGCGTTCCTTCCGTCTGATCGCGGAGATGGTGTGACTGATTGTCTCGCCCAACTCGCTCATCACGGCGATTTTGCGTTCGTCGAAGGCGGACTCGCTATCGGCGTACACCGTCAAAATGCCGTACTCGGCCTCGTTGTACACGAGCGGGACCGTAAGCGCCGACCCGTAACCCGCTGCGAGCGAGGCCTCTCGCCACGGTTCGCCGCCGCAGTCGGTTTGGAGTCGCTGTACGGGTTGGGGCGTCCCCGTCTCGAGTGCGGTCGCTCCGACGCCTTTCTCCGTTCGCTCGGCAGTGTCCGCGTCCGCCGTCCGAATCGCGTCCAGATACGCCTCGTCGATGCTGGCCGACGCTCGCGGCGTAACCTCTTCGTAGTCGGCGGTGTACTCGGCGGTCCACGCGGCCGAAAAGGGCTCAGACGCCGCCAACCGATCGCACACCGCCTGTTCGACCTCCTCGCGCGAGGTGGCCGAGACGAGCACCTGGTCGATGTCTCGGATGACCGCGTTGATTTGGTTGAGTTCGTCTAACTCGTCGCGCTGGTCGCGGAGTCGTTGTTCGTACTCGTGGCGCTCGGTCATGTCCCGGGTGACTTTTGCGAACCCACGGAGGTCTCCGTCGTCGTCATGGAGGGCCGTGATGATGACGTTGGCCCAGAACGTCGATCCGTCCTTGCGGACGCGTTCGCCTTCGTCCTCGACTCGACCGTTTTCGTGTGCTTTTTCGAGATTCTGTTCGGGACGGCCTACCTCTTTGTCCGCCTCGGTGTAGAACGTCGAGAAGTGTTCACCGATGATCTCGTCGTCATCGTAGCCTTTGAGCTGTCTCGCACCCTCGTTCCACGTCTGGACGATTCCGTCGGTGTCGAGGAGGAAGATGGCGTAGTCTTTGACCTCGCGCACGAGCGTCTCGAATCGTTCTTTCTGCTCGCGGAGTCGTTGTTCGTACTCGTGGCGCTCGGTCATGTCCCGGGTAACTTTGAGGAACCCTTGGAGGTCGTCGCCGTCGTAGAGGGAGGTGAGCGTGATGTTTGCCCAGAACCGCGAACCGTCCTTCTGGACACGCCAGCCCTCGTCTTCGACACGGCCGTCGTCAGCCGCTATCGCGAGATTCCGGTCGGGGACGCCCGCTTCTCTGTCCGCCTCGGTGTAGAACGTCGAGAAGTGCTGGCCGACGATCTCGTCTTTCTCGTAGCCTTTGAGCTGTCTCGCACCCTCGTTCCACGTCTGGACGTAACCATCAGGGTCGAGGACGAAAATCGCGTAGTCGGTGACTGCCCCGACGAACTCGTCGAACTGCACTCGTTCGATTCGAGACTCGTCACCGTCCGGAGTGGTCTGGGGTTGCTCGGTCGGTCGCCACCAGATTCGTTCGTTTGCACCGACTGTCCGGGTCCCGAGTTTGCCTCGGTCAGCCAGTTCTTCGAGATTGCTGGCGGCAACGCGTCGAGTAGCGTCTAGTTCGTCAGCGACTTCGGACGTCGTGAGAGGCGTTCCTGAAGTGTCCCTCGTGAACACAGTAAGTATCTCGTCGAGTGTGTGTTTCGAGGGCCCTGACGTTCCCATAAGCCGTAGTAGACTGCTCGACCTATAAAATCACCCTGAAAGACGACTTCAGTTACCGTATCGCTCCTCCGACTTCTGATTCGTTTCCCTCTGAATCGAGTGACCTTTGCCGAACCCGTACTCCGTCAGGTGTCCCAACGAAGTCACGAGAACTGATATCACCCGAACAGACGGTAGCACGCGTCCGGTGTCCTCCCGTCGTGGCTGTTCGTCGTGAATTACTCGAGTTTCGAGAACGGACGCCGATTTCGAGAATCGCGCGACTACGCCTCGCCTCTCGACTCTACGAACTCGACCACTGCCTCGGTCTGCTGGAACCCCTCGGCGAGTCGTCCGACGAGTTCGCCGTCCTCGAAGAGGAGGAGCGTGGGAACGCTCCGGACGTCGTACTCCTCGACCAGTCGGGGGTCGTCGCGGGGGTTGAGCATTCCCACCGCGGCGTCGGTCACGCGAGCCACGTTCCCCACGACCGGCTCGATAGCCTGACAGAGCGAACAGCCCTTGGTGTAGAAGTCCACCAGCACGAGGTCGTGGTCGGCGACGAAGGCGTCGAGGTCGTCGGCGTCGTCGAGGTGGACCGGCTTCTCGGAGGCCGCTGAAGTTGCGTCGGTCATGTTCAGTCGTACGTCGTCGGTAACTGTTAGCCCTTCCGCCCACGGCCGATTTCGTGCGTCTTTTCCGTGGTGACAGTCGAGCACGCTCCCCGTTTCGAAACACCCGCCGCGCTGGACGAGAAAACCCAATCCCCTCGTCGGCTTCCGATTCCTATTTTTGGCTCGGGCCACTTTAGATTCACTCATGGACGCGGCGCTGGGGCCACCCGAGAAGATGGCCGAGAACGAGGACGACCTGACGCCGATGATGAGTCAGTACTTCGAGCTATGCCGAGAGTACGACGACTCGCTCGTGCTGTTTCAGGTGGGGGACTTCTACGAGACGTTCTGCGACGCCGCCGAGCGAACCGCCCGACTGCTCGAAATCGCGCTGACCCAGCGCGAGGACTCGACGGGCACCTACCCGATGGCGGGCATCCCCATCGACAACGCCGAGTCGTACATCGAGACCCTGCTCGACGCGGGCTACCGGGTCGCGGTCGCCGACCAGGTCCAGGAACCCGAGGAGGCCTCCGGCGTGGTGGACCGGGCCGTAACGCGAATCGTGACGC
The DNA here is from genome assembly GCA_005239435.1 of Halorussus salinisoli. GTDB lineage: Archaea > Halobacteriota > Halobacteria > Halobacteriales > Haladaptataceae > Halorussus > Halorussus salinisoli. The sequence goes on from ML241305.1 coordinate 696,284, forward strand.
CCGGGACCCTGACCGAGGACGAACTCCTCGACACCGACGACAACAACTTCGTCGCCTGCCTCACGGAGGACCCCGACCGCTACGGTCTCGCCCTGCTCGACGTGTCGACCGGCGACTTCTACGCGACCAGCGCGCGCCGGGCCGACGCAATCGCCGACGAGGTGAGTCGGTTCGGCCCGGCCGAGGCCATCGTGGAACCCGGTACCGACGCCGACCCCTTCGACGCGGACTGCATGGTCTCGCCCTACGACGCCGAAGCGTTCGACCACGAGGCGGCTACCGAGAAGGTCGAGGCGTACTTCGGGTCGCCCGACACCCTGCTCGCGGCGGACTCGGAGGTCCGGGCCTGCGGTGCCCTGCTCGCCTACGCCGAGTACACCCGCGGCGGAGAAGACGACCGCCTCGACTACCTCAACCACCTGACGCGCTACGAACCGCGGGAGTACATGCTGTTGGACCGGGTGGCGCTCTCCAGCCTCGAACTGTTCGAGCGCCGGACGGTCCACGGCGACGCCGACGTGACCCTGCTCGGCGTGCTGGACGAGACTTCGTGTGCGCTCGGAAGCAGGAAACTGAAGGACTGGCTCCGACGCCCACTGCTCGACCCCGACCGAATCGAGGCCCGACTCGACGCGGTAGAGGAGTGGACCCACGACGTGCAGGCCCGCGAGGAGGCCCGGAACCTGCTCAGGGACGTGTACGACATCGAGCGTCTCGTCGCCCGCATCTCCAGAGGACGAGCCAACGCCCGCGACTTGCGGTCGCTGAAGGCCACACTCGACGTGGTGCCCGAACTGAAGGCCGCGATGGCCGACTTCGAGTCCGAACTGCTGGCCGAACTCCGGGGGAGTCTCGACGAACTCGCCGACGTTCGGGACCTCGTGGACCGCGCCATTCGGAAGAACCCTTCGCGCGAAATCACCGAAGGCGACGTGATTCGGTCGGGGTACGACGACGAACTCGACGAACTCCGACGGACCGAGCGCGAGGGCAAGGCGTGGATAGACGACCTGGAGGAACAGGAGCGCGAGCGAACCGGCATCGACTCGCTCAAGGTGGGTCAGAACTCGGTCCACGGCTACTACATCGAGGTCACGAATCCGAACCTGGATTCGGTGCCCGACGACTACAACCGCCGCCAGACGCTCAAGAACTCCGAGCGGTTCTACACTCCCGAACTCAAACAGCGCGAGGACGAGATTCTGCGGGCCGAGAGTCGGGCCGACGACCTCGAACACGAACTGTTCCGCGACGTCCGCGCGACGGTCGCGGCCGAGTCCGAGCGCGTGCAGGCCGTGGCCGACGCCCTCGCCGAGTTGGACGTGCTGGCCGCCCTCGGGGAGGTCGCCGCCACGCGCGACTACGCCCGACCCGAAATCGGCGGGGACGGCATCCACGTCGAGCGGGGCCGCCACCCCGTCGTGGAGCGCACTCAGCAGTCGTTCGTGCCCAACGACGCCCACTTGGACTCGACGGCCTCCTTCGCGGTCATCACCGGCCCGAACATGTCGGGGAAGTCGACGTACATGCGGCAGGTCGCGCTCGTCACCGTCCTGGCCCAGACCGGGAGTTTCGTCCCGGCCGCCGAGGCCCGAATCGACCCTGTGGACCGCATCTTCACCCGGGTCGGCGCGAGCGACGACATCGCCGGCGGTCGCTCCACCTTCATGGTCGAGATGACGGAACTCGCCTCGATTCTGGAGAGCGCGACCGACGAGTCGCTGGTACTGCTGGACGAGGTGGGCCGGGGAACCAGCACCACAGACGGTCTCGCCATCGCCCGCGCCGTGACCGAACACGTCCACGACGAGGTGGGCGCGCTGACGCTGTTCGCCACCCACCACCACGAACTCACCGAGACCGCCGACGAACTCCCGCGGGCGTTCAACCTCCACTTCTCGGCCGACCAGACCGGCGAGGAGGTCGTCTTCGACCACGACGTGCGCCGCGGCGCGGCCACGGCCTCCTACGGCGTGCAGGTCGCCCGCGAGGCCGGAGTCCCGGACGACGTGGTCGAGCGAGCGCGCGACCTGCTGGCGGAGGCGGAGTCCGCAGACGTGGAGGCTTCTGCGTCCGACCCGCCACCGCAGGCCATCGCCGACGGCCCGGAGGACGAACTCGCCGCCCGCCTCCGCGAGGTGGACGTGGCGACGATGACGCCGCTGGAGGCGATGAACGAACTGGCCGAGTTGAAACGCGAAGTGGAGTGACCCGCCCGGTCAGTCGGATTCGCAGACGTGCTGGTCGTCGGTCGGACGCCCGCCGTCGGTAAGCGCGCGGTCGGCGAACGGAGACCGGAAGAGTCCTCGAACGTCTATCGACTCGCTGCCGAGAACCGCGAACCCGGCGAAGATGGTGAGGAAACCGGCGACCGCGAGCGACGAGACGTTCTCGCCGAGCAGTGCCCACCCGCCGAGCGTCGCCACGACCGGCACGAGGTAGAAGACGAGATTCGCGCGAATCGCGCCGGTGCGGTCGAGGAGTCCGAAGTAGGCGATGTACGCCAGCGCGCCGGCGAAGATGCCGACGTACCCGAGCGCGGCCAGCGCCTCCGGAGTCCACGTGACGGACGCGACCGACTCGCCAGCCGACCAGCTCAGGAGGTGACAGAGCAGCGCGCCGAAGGGCAACCCCCACGCAGTGCGGACCGTACTCGACAGTTCTCCGTCGGCCCACCGAATGAGGACGCTCCCGAGCGCGCCGCTCACCGCGCCCGTGAACAGGATCGCCTTGCCGACCGCGTCGCCGCCGAGCAGGTTCGCCGGGTCGGGGCTGACGACCAGACCGACGCCGACGAGACCGAGGAGCATTCCCGCGGCCCCGCGAGCCGAGAGACGCTCGTCCGCCAGCAGAACGGCCGCGAACACCGGCGTCAGGATGGGGTTGAGGCTGAAAACGATAGAGGCGACGGCGCTGGTGGCGTACTGCTGGCCGACGAACAGCAGGGCGTTGGCCAGTCCGATGGCCAGAACTCCGGTCGCGAGGATGCCAGCAGCGTCACCCCGCGTCCGCGGGAGTAACTCGTCGCGCGACGTCGTAAGCACTGCGTACCCCAGCAGCACCGTGGCCGCGACGTCGAACCGTAGCGCGACGAACAACAGCGGCGGGAAGTAGTCAAGGCCGGCCTTCGCGGCGACGAACGTCCCGCCGAAGAGGACGCTGACGGCCGCGAAGAAGACGAGGGTGCGGCGTTCGACCACGTTCACGCCACCTCCCTGCGTATCGCGTGCGCCGGACCTGCGAGGAGCGGCGCGTCGAGAGAGCGTATCATAGAGTACTGTAGGAGCGCCGGGGTTATAGTTTCGTTCAGAAACTATTTCACGGCAAGAAATAACCGTGAGTCGGCCGGAGGCTTCGAGTCGTGAAAGATTTTCACGGTGCGAAAACGGTTTACTGCGAGGGGACCGAGTATCGGCTATGGAGTCTGCGCTGGAGGAAATCGAGTTCCTCGCGCTCTCGCCCAATCGAGTCGAAGTGCTGCGACTGCTCGCCGCCGACCGCCACACGCGGAGCGACCTCGCGGCGGCCACGGGCGCGTCGCAGGCGACGCTCGGCCGTATCCTCGGCGACTTCGAGGAGCGGTCGTGGATACGCCGCGAGGACGGCGAGTACGCGGCGACGGCGACGGGGCGACTCGTCGCCGAGGGGTTCACCGACCTGCTGAATATCCTCGAAATCGAGGGGGAACTCCGCGACGTCGTGCGGTACCTCCCGACCCACGCGATGGACTTCGACCTCCGGCGACTCGCGGACGCAACCATCACCGTCCCGAGTCAGACGCGGCCGAACGCGCCCGTCCAGCGCGTACTCGACCTGCTCGGCGGCGCCGACGAGATCCGGGTGTTCTCCCACGCGTTCAACGAACAGAGCCTCGCGCGGATTCGCGAGCGGACGACCGCCGGGGAGGGAACGTTCCGGGGCGTCTTCTCGCGGAGCGCCATCGGCGCGCTCGCCGACGATCCGGGGTTGCGCGAGCAGTTATCGTCGCTACTCGACGCCGACGGTGTAGCGATACGGGTCCGCGAGGAGGGAATTCCGCTCGCGGTGACGGTCGCCGACGAGGTGGTCCACCTGCTGTTGCGCGACGGGAACGGCGTCCTGCAGGCGTCCGTGGACACCGACGACCGGGCCGTGTACTCGTGGGCACAGGACACGTTCGACCACTACTGGCGGACGGCGGCCCCGCTCGAACCCGACGAGTTTTCGACCTGAGCGGTGCCGTCACTCCGGCGGGCCGAGCGAGACGAACTCCAACCCGTTCTCGGCCAGCAGGTTCCGGGCGCGCTCCGTCACGGAGGGCGCGACCAGGAACCCGCGAATCTCGGCGTCGGCGTGGAGTTCGCGGTCCAGCGTCTCGACGTATCGCGAGAGCTGACCAACTGCATCGGGACCCACCCGCTTGCGCTTGAGTTCCACGACGACCGTCGCGCCGTCGCGGTCCTCGCCGTAGATGTCCACCGCGCCAGCGGGCGTCTCGCGCTCGATGGCGAGCGGTCGGAACCCGGCTTCCACAAGGTCCGGGTCGTCGAGGATGCGCTGGCGGAGGTCCTCCTCGGTACCCGTCAGCGCGAGGTCGTTGCGGTCGGTCACGTCGAAGGTCGAAATCCGCTCGACCTGCTCGAACGCGACGACCAGTCGCTCCTCGGGCGAGGTCCGGCGGCTTCGAATCCGAAACTCCCCGTCCTCGACGCCGACCTCGTGGCTACACCCCGGCGGTTGCCAGTTGACCGGCTTTTGCCCCTCGTCCGTGTGGACCAGCGCGGTACCGTCGGGCTTGAGGACGACCAGTCGGTCGCCGGGACCGAGCGTGCTGGCGGCCCGACCCTCGTACTCGACCGTACACCGGCCGAAGACGGTCGTCATGGCCCCGCGGTCGATCGCCGCGGCGACGCGGTCGCGTGCCGTGGCGGGGTCCGGCCGGTGGAGAGTCCCGCTCGCCGAGTCGCCGTCTGCGATTGTCACTGGGTCCGAGTAGGCGACGAGCGCACTAAAGCGGCCCGTGTCGCAGAGATGGAAGGTTCCCGGTAGCGTCAGTCGGGCAGTATCACCGTCCGGTCGTCGGCCCACGTCTCGACGCGTTCGGAGAGGCAGTCGGTGGCTTGCTCGCGGGCGAGCGCACTCCGGTCGACCATCTCGCCGACGACGGCCTTGGTCCCGCGGAACCAGCCTCGGAAGTAGTCGGCGTTTCCGGGGCGGGCCTCGACGAGTGCGCCGTGCCCGACCGTCTCGCTCCGCTCGACGGTCTCGCTGTCGACTTGAGGCCGAACCAGCAGACGTGGAAGGCCGTCGTCCGGTAGTCGGTCCCGACGCGATAGAACGCCTCGTGGTGGAGGAAATCGAGATAGTTCGCGGAGACGTCGGACAGCGAGACGTCGGTTGCTATGGGTTCGGAGTCCACCGCGAAGGCGGTCTCCGCGGCGAAGGGGTCGTCGGCCGAGAGGCGGTTCGAGAGCGCGAAGTCGGCCCCGCCCCAGTGCGAACGGTGGAGGTCGTAAGTGGCGTCGCAGGTGGTCGGGAGGTCGTCGGACGAGTCGGTTCGGTCGCCGGTCGAGGGGTCCGTATCGTCGGTCGAATCGTGGCTATCGTCGGTCGAACCGGTGTGTTCGTCGGTCGAGTCGGCGGGGTCGTCGTCGCGGCGGTACGCGAGGAGTGCGCGGTGTCCCATCGCCGCGAGTTCGTCCCGTCCTCGGATTTAAACGTTCGTCCGGGGTCGGAGCACGCACGAGAACTATCCCGCCAGAAGATAGCTAAATATGTCTTAAACACGTATACTCTTTCATTAGAAGATTGTATAGATTGCTCCATCCGACCAGTGACTTCGCCGAGAGACGGAAAGGACTGCCGGCGTCTACGACGCGGCATTCGCATCGATTCCGGACGGCGACGCCGCGGACCCGCCGAGACGCGGGTTGCGCCGTCGTTCCTTCGTACCCGTTCTCGGAGAAGGTTTCCGACGGCTACTCTCCTTTTGACGTTCGGTGCGTAGTCCGGAGTAACCGCTCATGTCTACGACTACGAGTGCCGAGCGATTCGTCGGCAATCTCACCGACTTCCGGTACCGGGAAGTACTGATGACTGGCGCGACGGCCGCCATCGTCGTCGGCGCAGTCGCGCTGTTTCCCGGCGTCGAAAGCGTCTCGAAGGGTATCGACGGGAACCTGACCGCGTGGCAACTGGCACTCTTCGTCCTCCTGCCGGTCGCAGCAGGCGCGATAAAGGGCACCATCGGCTTCGGCTACGCGCTCATCACGACGCCCATCTTCGCCACGGTCATCGACCCGACGATGGCCGTGGTGGTGCTTGCGATTCCGCCGTGGATGATAAACGTGTTTCAGGTGGGCGAGACCGACACCGGACTCGGCTACGTCCGTGAGCGATGGTCGCTCATCCTCCTCGCGCTGGTCGGCTCCATCGTCGGCGTGTTCTTCCTCGACACGTTCAGCACGCATCCGGTGGTGCCGTTCCTCATCGGCCTGCTGATTCTGGGCTACGTGGGCTTCGAGGTGGCGAAGAACTTCGTCACGGTCGAGAAGGCCCACAACCCGCTCGCGCTCGGGAGCGTCGGCCTGCTGGAGGGCTTTCTCCTCGCCGCGGCCAACCTCGGACCGCTCCTGCCTGCGTATCTCCACACCTTCGAGCGCGACACCGAGCAGTACGTCGGCGGCCTCTCGATGGTGTTCACCTTCGTCTTCACCGCCCGTATCGTTCAGATGGCGCTGTTCACCGACCTGCTGACGACCTATCGCCTCTGGCTCGGCTGTGCCCTCGCAGTCGTGACCCTCGTCGGCCTGTTCGCGGGCACGTATCTCCGCCGGACGGGCGTGGACGAAGACCGGTTCAACTGGCTCGTGGTGGGCCTGCTGTTCGTCATCTCGCTCAACATCTTCTCGAAGACCGGTCCCGCAGTGGCGGCCTCGGTCCGGAAAGTTCTCCCGGCACTCGTCCCCTGACAGCCGAGGCGTGCCGCCCGTGCGCCGCTCGATTTCGACTAACTTCCGCACTCTCTCGGAGGACGCGCCGTGCTCGCCCGGAAGGTCGCTCGGAAAGCGTTCGGTCTCGGGTGGCGGTACCCGTCGACTGGCGTACGGTGTGATAAATTAGTTGACGCGATAGCAAATCTGTCTCGCAGCGTCAGTCGGCAGTCGCGGGGGTAGTCGTCTCGTCTTCCCGCAGGCTCTCGATGCTCGCCCAGACCACGGCCCCGCTGACCAGCAGCGCCGACCCGAAGATGAGCGCCATGCTGAGTCGGTTCAGCAGTTCGATTCCGTAGGCGTTGCCGAGGTTCTTGCTCGCCACGGCGGCCCCACCTGCCAACAGCATCGCGGCGAAGTACTCCGTGATTTCGTCTTCGTCCACGAGCGTCGTCGCGGCAGCACCGACGCGGGCACCCATCGCGCTCCCCGCCAGCAGGGGCAGGACGATGGAGAGGTCCACCGCGCCGGACTCGGCGTAGGTGAACGCGCCGAACGCACCCGAGGCGGTGATTTGGAACACGTCTGTTCCGACCGCGACCGCGGCAGGGACGCCGAGGCCGTACATCATCGCGGGCATGAGTAGGAATCCCCCGCCGACGCCGAGGAAACCGGAGAGAACGCCGATGAACACCGCGATGGCGAGCGTCAACCAGAGAGACACCTCCGCGCCGCCCTTGATGGAGACCATCGGCGGAATCCGAACGGACTGGAGTTTCCGGGCGAGCGCCGACTCCTCGTCGTCGGCCCCGTCGGCGTCCTCCTCGCGGGCGTCTCGGAGCATGAACAGACCGACGGTCGTCAGCAGGCCGATGTACGAGAGGCTCACGACGATGTCGGCCGAACCGAGTTCCTTCAGGAGGTAGACGAACTCCTTTCCGACCTCGATGCCGGCGGTCATACCCACGATGAACATCAGGCCGAGTTTGTAGTCTACCTGTCCGTGGTCCCGGTGCCGGAGCGCCGCGATGACGGAGGTTCCGAACACGAAGGCCAGTCCACTCCCGACCGCAGTCGTCGAGTCGTACCCCATCACGAGGAGTGCAGGCGTGACGAGGAACGACCCACCCATCCCGAAGAATCCGAACAGCGTCCCGACGAGCAGACCAAAGCCGACGAAGAGACCGAGTTCAGTCGCCGCGATGCCGAAAAGTTCCATCGTCACGACGATCCTCCTCCGAGGACCCGTCGGACCGTCCCGCTCAGTGCGGTCGTCATCGCTCCATAGCCGGCGTAGAGGGCTATCGCCTCCCCGAGAACCGTGCCGACGTCGGCCACGGCCCGTTCGGCCGGACCGAGCGTTTCGAGACCGATCATCGCTCTGTCACCGTAGTTGTGTACGGTTGTGTCGTAACCATGAATATCTACGGCTCAAGCCACGGTCGTTTAATAGTTTTGTGGAACTCGTGCAATATAGTATTCGCGATGGATTGGCATCACGTCGCGTATCCAAGGCATAACCTATCGGATATCGGACGTGGAAAGGAGTCGATAGCCTCCGGGACGTCGAAAGAGGCACTCGATTTGTGTCCACACCCCAATACCGAGCCGTCTCGGGAGCGCGCTGATACGGAATCGCGTGAGAAGCGTGCTTCTCGCGGGCGCGCGAAGTACTTATTTAAAATACCAGAGGAGAGTAACCCAAGGTACTGTCGCTGGACAGTCGCTGGCGACCCATGCCGGAACGACGCTCGGTCTGACTCAGGCGATAGCTTCGTCTTTGTCCTCGGCCGAGTGGAGGTGTTCCATCCCCCAGTCGAGCATCTCGAAGATCAGGGTCTCGAGCGACTCGCCCTGTTCGGTCAGCGAGTAGTTGACGCGAACCGGCTTCTCGCTCACTATCTCTCGGTCTACTAACTGCTTGTTTTCGAGATCCTCCAGACTGTCCGACAGGACCTTGCTGGAGATGCCGTCTACGTCCTCTTTGAGTTCGTTGAACCCCATCGGTCCGCCTTCGAGCAGTCGATGGATGACCACCGGGTGCCACTTCTTGCCGATGAGCATCGCGGTCGCGGTAATCGGACACCACTCCTGGCCAGCGCACCAGACGGGGAGTCGGTCGGTCGCGTCGGTCATAGACGAGGGTACTCTGGCGATAGTTAAAAAGTTACCTCCACTCATTTAGTTACCGATAGTAACCGACTTGGAGAGACGCCGTCGAGTAGAGACCACGGTGACTCCCGTTCCACCAACGTCGTCGCTAGTTCCGTCCAAATCACCACCGATTTGTCCGCGCCGACGCAATCTCCGCCAATGACCGACCTTGGCAAGGTAGACCGCGAGTTCTTCGACCGGCACATCTACCCCCACCTCGGAGCCGACCGAGACGACGTGCGCCTCGGCCCCGAACACGGCGTCGATTTCGGCGTCGTGGAAGTCGGCGGCGAGGCGGTCGTCCTCGCCAGCGACCCGCTCTCGCTGGTCCCGGCGCTCGGCTTCGAGAAGGCGGCGTGGTTCGCGGTCCACGTCGCGCTCTCGGACGCCGCGGTGTCCGGAATCGCGCCCTCCCACCTCGCGGTCACGTTCACCCTCCCGCCGGAGATGACCGACGGCGAGTTCGCTACGGTCTGGGAGACCTTCGACCGCGAGGCGAGCGAGTTGGGCGTCAGCATCGTCACGGGGCACACCGCCCGATACGGCGGATGTCGGTACCCGTGGGTCGGCGGCGCGACCACCCTCGCGGTCGGCGACCCCGCGGACCTCGTGCGACCCGACGGCGCGAGTCCGGGTGACCGCCTGCTGGTCACCAAGGGTCCCGCGGTCGAAGTCGCGGGCTTTCTGGTGACGCTCTTCGAGGACGCCGTGGACCTCCCGGAAGCGACGATTACCGAGGCCAAGGAGCGATTCTGGGACATGAGTCCGGTCCGGGACGCGCTGACCGCCGCGGCGGCCGGCCCAGTCACCGCGATGCACGACGCGACTGAAGGCGGACTTCAGGGCGCGCTGGTCGAACTCGCGCGGGCCGGTGGGGTTCGATTGGACGTGGACTCGGACGCAGTGCCGATTCTCCCCGGCGTCGAGGAGTCGTGCGACTTCTTCGGCATCAACCCGTGGGCCGCGACCAGCGAGGGGACGCTCGTCCTGACGGTCGAATCCGACGGCGTGGGCGACGTGCTGGCCGCGCTGGAGTCGGAGGGCATCCCGGCGGCCGAAATCGGAGCAGTGCGAGAGGGCGACGGCGTCTTCGTGGACGGCGAGCAGGTGGAACATCCGGAGGTCGACCCCTCGTGGGCCGTCTTCGAGGAGTACGCCGAGAAGGTAGGGTTGGAGTAGGTGAAACTGTAGTCGGTCGGACTGGAACAAGCGACTGCGGGAGGTAGGACTGGAATAGACGCGACTGGAGTGACCTCTCGGTCGTCGCGCTCGGCTTCAATCCTTATGTCTACGCAGAACGTATATCTGCGGAGATGACCAACTGGTACGCAGTCGTGGTCGGGTTCGTCGTCATGACCGTGGTCGGCGTCGTCGGTCTCGCTATCCCCGGTCTGGGTCAGCTAACTGCGGGTCTCGTCGGCGGATTCGTCGCGGGATACATGGCGGCAGGCAGCGCGGGCCGAGGGGCGTGGCACGGCCTCGTCGCCGGGTCGCTCGGCGGTATCGCCGTCGCGCTGATATTCGGCTTCGCGGTGGCCGTCCTCGGCACGGCCGGTCTCGGACCGTTCGGCCCACTGCTCGGCGGTGGCGTCCTCGTCGTCGGCGTCGCCATCACGCTGGTGATGGGCCTCGAAAGCGCGCTCGCCGGGGCAGTGGGCGCGTGGGTCGCCGAGGAGTGAGCGAAAGTCGGTCTCTCCGTGTCGAGGGCGAACCGGTGGACCTCACCTCTATCGATTTGTAGCGCCGATCAGACGAGACGTCGTAGCGCGAGTCCGGTAGGACGTGGCACGCCCCTCTATCGAAGTGTTTCGCCGGAGGAGACGTTCTATCGGCTAGACACCTCTATCGAAGTGTTGGAAACGGGGGAGAACTCGGACGGAGACACCTCTATCGATGTGTTCCGGAGTCGAGGGTACGCTTCGAAATCGGGATACGCTCCGTAGTCGGGGCGAGCAGTCGGACAGACTCCGATTCGTGTCCCTTACTTCGAGATTACGTACAGGGTAGACCAGTCGTTACGCACGGAGTAGAACACATCGAACACTTCGATAGAGGTGACTGTGAGGTCTGTGAAAGTCTTCGAGTTCGAGCGGTGGTATTACAGCAGAGCGACGGCGTTCCCGGCCGACCACCACAGAGTTTACGCTCGAGAAGGCGACCAGCGACCTGACCCGTCCCTCCACCCCACCCGACCCGGACGAACACTTCGATAGAGGTGTCTCTGTCCGTGGAGACACGGTCTACGACAACCGGACCGGTTCTACGGCAGCGAACACATCGTCGGACCCGACCGAAACTCGGGGGCTACGCCACCGAGAGAGGAGAATCCTGTACTGGAGCGAAGTATGCACGCGGAAAACACATCGATAACGGCAACGTTTAATGGGCTGACCGAGACGCCCGAAGCATGGATTCCGACGCCCCAGTTGGAAATATCGAAGAGGGGGACGCTTCTCTACGCGACACCGAGGTCGATTCGCTCTCCACGGAACCGCGAGTCTCGGAAGAGGACGCGGATGCAGTCGAAGAACCGTCCGAGACCGGGAACGGGTCGAAGTCGATAGAGGAGATGCTTCTGGACTTCGACGAGCAGCAGTCGCTCATTCGGAACCGGTCGCTGCTCAATCCGAACGAGGTCGTCGAAGAGGAACGAATCGTCGGCCGCGACGAACAGTTGACGCAGGTCACGAAGATGCTTCGCGTCGCAATCGGCGACAATCGACCGCCGAATCTCTTTCTGTACGGTCCGTCGGGGACCGGGAAGTCGCTCATCATCAACGCGGTGTGTAAGAACATCGGCCGCCTCTGTGACAACCGGGGAATCCGGTTCGGCGTCATCGAGATGAACTGCCAAGACATCGGCACGCTCGGGTCGGCCGTCTACGAACTCGCGCGGAAGGTCGCCGACGAGGCGGACGTGCCCCTCGAAGTTCCACAGCACGGCGTCTCGACCAAGGAGAAGTGGCGCGAACTCTACCGACTGGTCAACCAGAACTACGATACGGTCGTGTTCGTCCTCGACGAACTCGACATGCTCGTCGGTCGGCGTGACAAGGACCAACCCGCGTTCTCGCGCCTCCTCTATCAGCTCTCGCGGGCCGGGTCGAGCAACGACATCACGGCGCAGGTCTCGATTGCCGCGATTACGAACGACACGAAGATGCTCGAATCGGTGGGGAGTCGGGCGCTGAGTTCGTTCACCCCCGAGGACGTTCACTTCGACGACTACGACGCCAACCAGTTGCGAGCGATTCTCCACCACCGAGAAGACGCCTTCTACGACGACGTTCTCGAAGACGACGTCATCCCGCTCGCGGCCGCGTTCGCCGCCCAGACTCACGGTGACGCGCGGAAAGCCATCGACCTGATGCGGGTCGCGGGCGACCTCGCGGAACGGGAGGGGGCAGACCGCGTCACCGAACAGCACATCCGGAAAGCGCAGGACAAGGTGGAACGAAATCGCGTCCTCGAAGTGACGCGCGGAATCAGCACCCAGAAGAAGCTCTGTCTGTACGCGACTGCGGCCGTGGCAAACGAGAGCGGAAACAGTTCCGCCAGGAGTACGACGGGGTATCAGGTCTATCGCTTCCTCACCGACACGCTCGACACCGACCAGTACCACCAAGAGACCTACGTGAACAAGATGAAGGAGCTAACGACCTACTCCATCGTCGAATCCGAGCGCAAGAGCCACGGTCCTTCCTCCGGGATGTTCATCGAGTTCACCTTCAACGAACAACCGGAGACCATCATGGAGACGCTCCGCGAGGACTCGCGTCTCGGCGACCTGTCGAGAAACGAGGCGACGGCCGTCGTTCGGGCGCAACTCTCGAACGGCGGGTGACCTGCCGCCGCGACTTCCGCGAGGCGTAGCCCTACCCAACGGTTTTGCGTCCGTGGTCCGAACCCCCGGCCATGGCGACAATCGACGCCGACTCCCTGCTTCCGAACGAGCGGATGCGCCGCGGCGCACTGGCCGGACAGATATCCCAGATTCACCGCGGCGACCGGTACGCCGACGAAGGCGACCGGTTCGAGGTGGACGGCGAGTCGTTCGAGGTCGTGGAAGTCCGCGAGCGAACGCTCGGCGACCTGACCGACGAGGACGCCCGAAAGGAGGGAATGGCCGACCTGGAGGAGTACCGCGAGATACTGAACCGGGTCCACGACGACTTCGAGTGGTCCGACGACAGCGACGTGGTTCTGCACCGATTCGAGAAGGTGGCGTAGAGCATCGGTACGTCTCCAACTCGAAGGAGTCTACGTCTACAGGCCGACGCGCGAGCGGGCGCACCGACCGTAAGCAAACCTATTTGTTTATCTAAGGAACGGATATATTGCCGAAAGAATTGCGGAGTTATTAGCGGCGCTCGCGTAGCTCCGCCCGCAGGTCCGCGAGGTCCATCTCCTTCATCGAGAGCAGGACCAACAGGTGGTAGACGATGTCGGCGCTCTCGTGGGCGATCTCCTCGCGGTCGTCGTCCTTGGCGGCCAGCAGCAGTTCCGTCGTCTCCTCGCCCAACTTCTCCAGCACCGCGTTCTCGCCCTTCTCGTGGGTGAACAGCGAGGCGGTGTAGGAGTCCTCGGGCAGGTTCTCCTTGCGGTCTTCGACGATTGCGAACAGTTCGTCGAGTACGGCGTCGGTGTCTTCGGAAGCGGTCGATCGTTCGCTCATGGTCCCAGTTCCGCCACCTCTCGGATGTCCTGCAACTGGTCGAACTCCTCGCGCTCTCGGCGGCCGGACTCGAACACGTCGGCCTCGACCTCGATCGGAGCGTTCGTCCGGGCCGCCAGCGCCAGCGAGTCGCTCGGTCGGGCGTCCACCACCGTCTCACCGCGCGGCGTATCGATGTGGAGATCCGCGATGTAGGTGTTGTCCTCCAGCGACGAGACGACGACGCTGGTGACGCGCCCGCCCAGTTCCTCCACGAGGTCGAGCGTCAGGTCGTGGGTCAACGGCCTGCCGATGTCCTCGGCCTCCATCCCGCGAGCGATGCTGACGGCCTCCTCGAAGCCGATGAAAATCGGGAGTACGCCCTCCTCGTCGTCGGGTGCGAGCACGACGACCGGAATCGGCCCGTCGTCGGTCATCGCCACGCGCACCGCGTCGATGTCGGCGTCCATGTGCGTACCGACGAGAGCCAGAAAGAAAAGTCTGCCCTACTGGAAACCGTAATCGGAACGACCGCCGAGAACAGCGAACGCGCCTTCTCGAAAGCCCCGCCGCTTCGAGACTAAACAGACGGCAAGGAGGAAACCGTAGTCGAAAACGCGTTTTAGAAAGCCCCCGCGCGGTCGCGGTCGCTCTGCGGGATATTCTCGCGCCTCACCTGCGGTTCGGCGCGTCGAATAGTGGCCCGGCAGAGACGACCACGTAAACGCGAGCGCGCGGCCCCTTTCAGTCCACCCAAACTGGCGTTTGTGGGGCCGAGCGCATCCCGAAGGGTGGGGCGAAATTCGCGTTACTGATCGGAGGTCGAGCCGTCGTCGCCCTCCGCCTCGAACAGTCCGAGTCCGTGAATCCGGGAATCGGGCGTCAGTTCGGGGTGGAACGAGGTGCCGACGACCGGCCCGTCCCGGACCGCGACCGGTCGGCCGTCCCACTCCGCGAGGACCTCGACGCCCTCGCCCACGTCGCTGATGAGCGGCGCGCGGATGAAGACCGCCGGGAACGGTTCTTCGAGCCCCTCGACTTCCAGCGGGGCCTCGAAGCTGTCTTTCTGCCTGCCGAAGGCGTTGCGTTCGACCGTCACGTCCGCGATTCCGAGGGTCTCGACGCGGTCGTCTCCCGCGTCGGTCGCGGCCACGATGAGGCCCGCGCAGGTCGCCAGCACGGGCTTTCCGGCCTCGACGTGGGCGACGATCTCCTCGGCGATGCCCTCGTCGTGGAGCAACCGCGAGATGGTGGTCGATTCCCCGCCGGGCAGCAGCAGCAGGTCGCAGTCGGGGACCGTCCCGGCGGTCCGTATCTCCTCGACCGTCACTTCGCGGTCGTGGGCCGCGCCGGCGCGCCGGACGGCCTCGGCGTGTTCGCTCACGTCGCCTTGCACCGCGACGACGCCCGCTTTGAGAGTCATGCCCGCGAGTAGGGATTCGGGGCGCAAAAGTGGCGCGTCTTCGCGTCACCCGACCCCATACGTGCGCAGGGCCTCGCGGTGCTCGCGGGCGCGAGCGTCCACGGCCGTCTGCCCGCGACCGGCCATCTCCTCGTCGAGGTTGACCATCAGTCGCAGGCGAGCGCCGAACCGACAGCAACGGCGATGAGTCTCGAACCCTTGCCGGTCGAGGACGTCGGGGTTCACCGACCGGTAGGCGTCGTAGAAGCGTTCGCGGAGGTGGCGTTGGCGGTCTTCGCCGACCTCCGGCCAGTCGAGCAGGATGGCCTCGGTCACGGCGAGGTCGTGGACGGCGGGCACGGCGGTGGGCGTCGCCCAGTCGATGACGGCGTTGGTCGCTCCGGTTTCGGGGTCCACGAGCAGGTTGCCGAGTCGGTAATCGCCGTGGGTGAGCACGGGGTCGAAGGGGCCGTACTCGAGGAGTTCGTCGGCGAGGATTCGAGCGTGCGATTCGAGTTCCCGGCGGAGGTCCGCGAATCGGGTGTCTTCGAGCCGCTCGACGTTGTGATTCAGCCACGCCTCGAAGTAGGTCGGCCAGTCGGAGAACTCCCGGACGTAGCCGAGGTCGTCCGCGCCGCGCTCGACGCCCAACGTCCCCCAGCCGTCGGCCGGAAAGGCGGCGTGGAGGTCGCCGAGGTAGCGACCCCCGTCGGCGCAGACCCGCTCGAAGACCTCCGGCGCGAGTCCCTCGGGCCCGGAGTGGAGGTTCAGCCCCGGAACCGCATCGGCGAGGAAGTAGGGGTCGCCATCGAGGTGGCCGGTGGCCCGGACCGTCGGGACCGGAATCTCCGTTCGCTCGGCCACGGCGTCGAGCAGGTGTGGTTCGGCGCGACACCCGGCCGCGAAGTGGTGGTCGCCGACCTTCAGGAAGAGTCCGCGGCGGTCCTCCTCCGCGCTGAGGACGATTCTGTAGACGGAGTTCTCGCCGTCTTCGACCGGCGTCACCTCGCGCACCTCGGCGTCGGGGAGGTCGGCGGCGACCACCGCTCGGACTTCGTCGTCGTGGTCCTCGTCGCTCGCTGGCACGCCCGGCGCTACGGTCACTCGCGTGATATACTTTCTACCGGTCGTCGCTCGTCCGGGACCCGAACATCGTGCCGAGGCTGAGACCGTAGACGAGGTGGCCCGCGTGGAAGACGAGGCGCTCGTCCACGTCGGGGTCCATGTCGAGGACGCGCTCCAGCACGACGCGCTCGCCGAAGACCGAGAGCGCGAGTGCGTAGACCGCGCCCCACAGCAGGCCGAGGGCTTCGTGGGCGGCGGTTTCTCGGGAGTCACCGTCGTCGCTCCTCGCGCGTCGGAACCCGCGCGAACCGCGGCGCGAATCGAAGGGCGTGAGTGCGCCGAAGACGGCCCCGCCGACGGTGCCGTACACAAGATGCAACGCGAGCGCCGCTATCGGGTGGTCGTCCGGGTCGTCGCCGGAGACGAACTTCGACCAGAAGCGCGCGGTCGGCGGCAGCGAACGAGAGACCGGCAGGCGGTAGGCCGTCATCACGAGGGTGGCGACGAGTCCGGCCTTCGAACCCTCCGTAAGTCGGGCGGCGAGTCCGATGGTCGGGGCAGAGTCTGCCTCGCGGTCGGAATCGGCCCCGGAGTCGGAATCGGTTCGTCGGTTGGGCTCCTCGTCGGCGGTACTGACGAACGGGATTCGCATAGAGGAGCGGCGACGCCGACCCGGATAGCACTGGCGGCCGTCGAGAAACGAGAAGTCGGTCGCGGAGTTCGAAAGCGTCCGGAAACTACAGTCCGAGGATGTTCAGAATCTCGATGAAGACACCGAAGAGGACGCCGAAGGCGACGATGGTCTTGGGGTCGATGCGTATCGCGTTGCGGTCCTCGGCGTCGAAGTACCGGACGAGTCCGGCACTGGACATCAGTCCGCCGGAGTTCTGGCCACTGCTCATGTCCGACGGTGCGTTCGCCGATTGCCTAAACCTTTCGGAGCGTGGCGACGCCACGCCATCGAAAGCGTGGCGTAACGACGCCCTGGAGAACGTGACGTAGCTACGACTCGGGAAACGCGGCACGACCGTGCCATCGAGAAAGCGGAAAAGTTGCGCTGGTGGGAAACCCTTATGCGCGCGGCGAAGATAGTTCAGCCAGAACACCAATGAGTGTCACCTTGAAGGACTTCTACGCGGACTGGTGTGGCCCGTGCAAGACTCAGGACCCGATCCTCGAAGAGATGGAGGAGGACTGGGACGGCGTCGAGTTCGAGAAGATCGACGTAGACGAACACCAAGACGTCGCCAACGAGTACCAGGTTCGGTCCATTCCGACCATCGTGGTCGAGAACGACGACGGCGTCGTGGAGCGATTCGTCGGCGTCACTCAACGCGACGATCTCGAAGACGCGCTCGAAGAAGCCGGCGCGTAACCGCTCCAAAGAGGCGGTTTTCTGACGGTTTATCGGCCGGTAGTCACGACCTTCGCCCGACCTCCCGTCCGAGTTCCCGTCTCGTCGCGCGGTCCTCGTCGCCGTCGCTCGCGCCCTCCCCGACCCCGGGCGGTTTCCAGCGACGATTCGGGGAGGCCAGCACGTCGGCGCTCGGACTGTAGTAACACACCGGGTCGCCGTCGGGCGTCTCGAAAGCGTTCGCGCGGAACAGCGAGTTCTCCTCGATGGTCACGTCGGCGGAGTGAAGCCGCCAGCGCGGGTGGTGAACGTCGGCGTACCGAAACCGTCCGCTCGGCGACTCGGTGTAGTGGCGGTGACGCTCGGTGAGGAACTCGGCCAGCGAACCCTGCTCGGACTCGAACTGGTCGCCTTCCGGGCCGTACTCCCCGACGAACGCCGCCGGGCGAGCGCCGGGGGTGCGGCGTCTGCTCTCGAATCGCACCCGGCCGTCGCGGGACTCGACCTCGATGGTCGCGAAGTAGTACGGCAGGAAGTGAGGGAGGCGCGCGCCGAGGACGGTGAACGGGTCGCTCACGTCGAGATTGAAGAAGTAGATGGCTGGCCGTCCCTCGCGCGTGACGTAAGTACGGAGGTTCACCTCAGGGATTCGGATACCTCTCGGAAACCAGTAGGGGCGCACGTCCACGTTCGTGAACGCGACAACCGACAGCCACGCCCGGCCGTCGTAGGTGTCGAGCGACACCGAATCGGGGACGTGAGCGGCGACGACGTGCGGGTCGACCGACCAGTTGGCGAACAGCACGTCGCGCCACCCCATGTGAAGCGGGACGACCATCGTCGGAATCCGCGTGACGGAGAACGCTACTTCGTCGCCTTCGACGCTCCGTCGGCCGATAGTCGTTGTGGCCTCCGGCGAGTAGATACATCTGCACCGAGGCCGTCGTCCGGGCCGTGAACGCCGCCCGTTTCGAGACCGCGACGGTTCGGGCGCGCGTCGGGGCCTACCCCCTCGACCTGCTCGTCGTCGGTGTTGCGGTGGTCGGCGTCGCAGGCCGATCGGGGCGCTCGCGCCGCGAGCGCCTCGGCCTCGTCGGTCTGCTCGGACTCGCGGTCGCCAACCTGTATCACGTCGTTCTCGAAGGGAGTGCCGGCCAGACGGTCGGGAAGAGAGGGGTCGGAATCGCCGTCGTTGGTGACGACGGCGAGCGCCCTTCCTACGCCAGCACCGCGATACGGACCGCGTTCCGATTCGTGGACTGGCTTCCCGCTGGCTACCTCCTCGGTTTCGTCAGCATGGCGCTCACGGAGCGGCGGAAACGCCTCGGCGACCTCGCCGCGAACACGGTCATCGTCCGCGAGGGAAGCGCCGAGGAGACCGAGTAGAAGAGTCCGGTATCGACGGCTACAGGTCGTAGATGTCGCCGAACTTCTCCTCCGCGTAGTCGAGGAAGTAGTCGGCCGTCAGGTCCTCGCCCGTTGCCTCCCGAATCAGTTCGTCGGTCGTGTACCGCTGACCGTGTCGGTGGACGTTCTCGCGGAACCAGTCGTGAAGCGGGTCGAAGTTACCCTCCCGAATCAGGCCGCGGGGGTCGTCGAGTTCGTCCTCGATGGTCGCCCAGAGTTGGGCCGCGAGGACGCTCCCGACCGTGTAGTTCTGGAACCGGGCGAACCCGCCGGTCCAGTGGATGTCCTGGAGACAGCCCTCGGCGTCGGAGTCGGGTCGGACGCCGAGGTACTGCTCCATCTTGTCGTCCCACGCGGCCGGAATCTCGCTCACACCGAGGTCGCCCGAGACGAACTCGCGTTCGATCTCCGACCGGAGGATGATGTGCATGTGGTAGGTGAGTTCGTCGGCCTCCACCCGGATGACGTTGTCCTCCTTCACCCGGTTGGCTGCCCGGTAGGCCTCCTCCGGCGTCACGTCCGAGACCTGCGGGAAGTGGTCTTTCACGGTCGGGAGGAACAGTTCCCAGAACTCCTCGGTCCGACCGACGTGGTTCTCCCAGAACCGCGACTGGGACTCGTGGACGCCGTGGGAACGCGAGTTCCCGAGCGGCGACCCGTAGGCGTCGTCCCGGAGTCCGAGCGCGTAGGTCGCGTGGCCGAACTCGTGGATGGTCGAACCGATAGCGCCGAGGAGGTCCGACTCGTCGAACCGGGTCGTGACGCGTGCGTCGAACTGATTGCCCGACGTGAAGGGGTGGGCGGAGGTGTCGAGACGGCCCCGGTTCCAGTCGTAGCCAAGCAAGTCGAGCGCGTCCTCCGAGAGCGCCAGTTGCGCGTCGGTGTCGAAGGTGGCCTCGAACACGTCGGGGACGTCCTCGCTCGCCCGAATGTCCTCGACGAGGGGGACGAGTCCGTCCTTCAGTTCCTCGAAGATTCGCTCTACGGTGTCGAGACCGAGGTACGGTTCGCCGTCCTCGAACATCACCTCGTAGGGGTCCCGAGACGGGTCGACGTGTTCGGCCTTCTCGACTCGAAGTTCCAGCAGTCGCTCCAGCGCGGGTTCGAACGCCGAGAAGTCGTCGTTCGCCTTGGCCTCCCGCCAGTCGTCCTGGGCCTCCGACTGGAGGCGAGTGTGTTCCTCCACGAGTTCGTCGGGAACCTTCGCCTTCCGGTCGTACTCCCGGCGAATCTCGCGGACGACCGCTTCCTGCTCGTCGGTCAGGTCCTCGCTCTCGGCCGCGTCCAGCAGTCGGCCGGTCTCGTCGGCGGTCAGTCGCTCGTGGGCGAGCGTCGAGAGCGCCGAGAGTTGCCGAGAGCGGGCGGGCGTGCCGCCTTCGGGCATCATCACTTGCTGGTCCCAGTAGAGGACGCCGCGGCCGTCCTCCAGCGCGGTGAGTCGTTCGTACCGGTCGAGTAAGTCGTCGTAAGCCTCGGCCATACGTTCCCCTCACATCCCCAACGTATCAAAATGAGGGTGGCGGCGAGGAGCGTGGTGTTCGTCACCAGTTGTCGGGATTCGAGGAGCGCTCGAGACGGCAGTGGAGTAACGTCCTCGCATTCCCTCCCGAAGACAGTAAGAGACGCGCTCGAAGGCGCGAGCAGTCGTTACTGGTAGTCGTCCAGTTCGTACAACTCGCCGTACTTCGACTTCACGTAATCGAGGAAGTAGTCGGCGGTGTAGTCCTCGCCCGTGGCCTGCCGGACGAGTTCGTCGGTGGTGTACTGGCACCCGTGTCGGTGGACGTTCTCGGTCAGCCAGTCGTGGAGGTCATCGAAGTCGCCCGCCGCGATCTTCTCGTCCAGGTTCTCGACGTCGTCTTCGGCGTTGGCGAACAGTTGGGCCGCCAGCACGCTCCCGAGCGAGTAGGTCGGGAAGTAGCCGAAGTCGCCGTGGCTCCAGTGGATGTCCTGGAGACAGCCCTCGGCGTCGGAGTCGGGCCGGACGCCGAGGTACTCCTCGTACTTGTCGTTCCAGAGTTCCGGCACGTCTTCGACCTCGATGTCGCCGCGAATCAGGTCGCGCTCGATTTCGAACCGGACCACGATGTGCATGTGGTAGGTGAGTTCGTCGGCCTCCACCCGGACGAGGTTGTCCTCGTACACCTCGCTGGCGGCCTCGTACACGTCGTCGACCGAGGCGTCGCCGAGCTTTTCGGGGAAGCGTTCTTTCACGGTCGGGAGGAATCGCTCCCAGAACGCCTTCGACCGACCGACGTGGTTCTCCCAGAGGCGCGACTGGGACTCGTGGACGGTCATGTCGCGGGACTCGCCCAGCGGGGTGCCGTACTCCTCGCGGGGGAGACCGAGGGTGTAGGTGGCGTGACCGAACTCGTGGACAGTCGCCATCAGCGCGCCGAGGGGTTCGTCGGGGCTGAACCGCGTCGTGACGCGAGCGTCGAACTGGTTGCCCGACGAGAAGGGGTGTGGCGCGGTGTCGAGGCGGCCGTGGTCCCAGTCGTAGCCCAACTCGTCGAGTACGTCGCGGGCGAGGTCCTCCTGCGTGTCGGTGTCGAACTCGCCGTCGAACGTGTCGGTGGCGAGGTCGGCGTCGGACTCGCGAATCGCGTCCACGAGGGGGACGAGTTCGTCGCGCAGGCACTGGAGTACCTCTTCGGCGGTTTCGACGCCCAGATACGGTTCGTACTCCTCGAAGAGGACCTCGTAGGGGTCGCGGTCGGGGTCGACGTGTTCGGCGTACTCGCGCTTGAGTTCGACCAGTTTTTCGAGCGTCGGCGCGAACGCCGAGAAGTCGTCTTCCTCCTTGGCCTCGTGCCAGACCGGCATCGCCTCCGAGGCGACCTCGGAGATCTCCTCCACGAGTTCCCGCGGGACGTTCGACTGCCGGTCGTGCTTGCGTCGGATTTCGCGGACGACCGCTCGCCGGTCGTCGGACAGGTCCTCGTCCTCCAGTTCGTCGAGCATCTCGGCCATCTCGTCGGACGTGAGCATCTCGTGGGCGACCGTCGAGAGCGCCGAGCGCTGTTTCGAGCGGGCGGGCGTGCCGCCTTCGGGCATCATGACCTCCTGGTCCCAACTCAGTACCATCCCGGCGTGTTTGACGTTCGATAGTCGCTGTACGTGCTGTAGAAACTTCGAGTACGTGTCGGACGCCTCGTCGGCGGCGGCTTCGCTTGCCATCGTGAGTTCGTAAGGTGTCACCCGATATCAAAAGAAGGATTTCGAATCGAAGTGAAACTTACTTCGAGACGTTCTCTGCCGCCGCGCGATAGGTCTCGTAGCATCGCTCTACCACCGCGACACTCGCGCTCTCGGTGTCGGTGTGGGCCTCGCCGGGTTCGGCCGGTCCGCAGACCACGCAGGTCGTTCCGGCCTCGGCCAGCCATCCGGCGTCGGTGGCGTGGGGCTTCGAGACGAGTTCGGGCGACCCGGACTGGGCGTCCGTCGCGGCGGCCAACACCGTCTCGGCGAACGCCTCGTCGTCGCACCGCATCGGCGGGAGGTCCTGGTCCACGCGCCACTCGACGCCGTCTATCGCTTCGACGCGCTCGAGTTCGGCGCGCTCGCCGGGGACCGTCCGCTCGTCCACCGTCACCTCACACGTCTCGGGAATCACGTTCCACGCGCTCCCGCCGTCGATTTCGGTGACCGCGACGCTCCCCCGGACCCGCTCGCCGAGCACTTCGGTCGCGGGGAAGTCGAGGTCCCGAACCACGTCCACCGCGTCGCAGGCCCGGTAGACCGCGTTCTCGCCCGCTTCGGGTTCGCTGGCGTGGGCCGACGCGCCGCGGGCGGTGATGGTACTCCCCCGACGACCCTTGTGCGCGATAGCGACGTCGGTCACGCCCTCGGCGGAGTAACCGGTCGAGCCTTCGCCGACGATGGCGTAGTCGGGCGCGAATCCGTCTTCGATGGCGGCGCGTGCGCCGATGCCGCCCTGCTCCTCGCCGACGAAACTGGCGAAGACGAGTCGGCAGTTCGGGTCGGCATCCCGGAACGCCAGCATCGCGGCCGCGACTGCGCCCTTCATGTCGGCGGTTCCTCTGCCGTAGAGGCGGCCGTCGCGTTCGGAGACCACGTACTCACCCTCCGCCGTCGTCTGGGAGTCGCCCGGAGGCACTACGTCGTGGTGGCCGACGAGCGCGAGCGAGTCGGCCCCGCGCGTGCCTCGTCTGGCTATCACGTTCCCCGTCTCGTCGCGGGTAACGTCGGCGTCGGTCTCCTCGCGGAGCCAGTTCTCGATAACGTCGCCCGCCTCGGTCTCGTCGTCGTGACTCGGAATCGAGACGAGTTCGCGGGTCAACGCCACGACTTCGCTCATGCGTCAGGCGTGGAGCGCGACGTGCTTCAAATCGGTGGTCGCTGCGGGAGCACGATTTCCCGGCCCGGACATATTCGTATATGTTTAAACAATAAAGATGTGCACCTAAGCGTTAGAAACACGTCTTCGAACCGCGAGCGACTACTGCACGGGACCACCCACCGGTCGGCTACAGTTTCTCGCGCTCGTACTCCCGGACCTGCTCCTGCAGTCGAGTCAGTTCGTCGGCGACGGCTGGCGAGGCGTCGTCGGCGAGACGGTCGATCTCCGCCCGGATCTCCTTGAGACGGTCGGGTCTCGGGTCGTTCTCTTCCGACCGCATTCCCGCCATCGCTTCCTCGATGGAGTCGAGAGACAGGCGCACGTCGCGGTCGGCGTCGGTCTCCTCCCGGATTCGGCGTATCTCCTCGTGTATCGATTGGAGGTCGGTCATGTCGGAGCGAACGGGACGCGCGAGAAAAGGCGTGGTGGCCCGACCAGTCGAGGCGTAGTGCTCGGCCAGTCGAGGCGTGGTGACCCTGCCAGCGGGGACGTAGTGGGGCCGTTCGACCGCGGGACTCGGCCCGACGGTCACAAACTGAAAGAGCGTAGACGTACTACGTCCGCCATGTCTGAGGAACTGCAGTCTACAACGGGGGACGCGACGAACGCGGCGGGGGAACGACGCTCTAGCCCGGAGGAGCGATGCGGCCACACCCACGAAGCCAGCGCCATCTCCGGTCTCGGTGGCGTCTGTTGCTGGCGACCCGTCTGGGGCGACACCGACCGATGCATCTGGCACGCCGACATTGCCCAGAAGCCGACACGCGAACTGGAGGACGCCGCACCCACGGTAGGGGAGCGCCTCGACGGGGCCATCTTCCGGGACGTCGAACTCTCCGACACCGACTGGCTCGCCGAAATGACTCTCACGGACTCGCGGTTCGTCAACTGCAACCTCGAAGGGACCGACCTCGGCGGTGCCGACCTCCGCTACTCCCACTTCGAGGGCGTGGACGCCCAGCGGGTAAACCTGCGCGGCGCGAACCTCGAACACGTGGAGTTCGACCGCACCGACCTTCGAGAGGCGGACCTCTGCGGGGCGCGGTTGTACTACGTCGTCTTCGAGGACGCCCGCATCGCCGAATCGACGACGTTCGGCGACAAAGTGGTCTACGAGGAAGAGATCGCCGAGAGCGACGACCTCGCCTCGCGTCTCGAACGGTACGAGGCTACCTACTGGACCTACGGCGAACTCCAGCGACTCACGAAGGAGAACGGCCTGACGCAGGCTTCGCGGGGGTACTATCTCGACCGAAAGGACGTGCGGAGACGCGAGGCCTGGGACCGAGGGTCGTACTCCCGCGCGCTGGCCAAAGAGGCGTGGCGGTGGACGACCGGGTACGGGAGCAACCCGTGGCGGGTCATGGCAACGTCCGCGTTCGTCATCGTCCTCTGTGCGTTGCTGTATCCCGTCACCGGCGGGATACAGGAGGTGTTGGAGGAGACCGGTACGCCCATCCAATACGTGGTGTCCGACCCCGAAACGTCGCAGTGGAACTGGCTCCTCTTCGTGTTCGGAAAGAGCCTCTACTTCAGTACCGTCACGTTCGCCACCCTCGGATACGGCGACATCCAACCGCTTGGTGGTCTGGCACGAGCCATCGCCGGAGGCGAGGCCCTGCTCGGGCAACTCCTGATGGCACTGCTCGTGTTCGTCCTCAGTCGGAACGTCACGTGGTCGGAGTAGTCAGATAGCGCAGTCGTCCACGTACTCGAACCCTTCGTCGTAGTCGTCGGTCGCTTCGTCGTCCGTCCCGTCCTCGTCCGCATCGATTCGGTCGTGGCGCGCGTCGAGTTTTTCGTCGGTTTCGTCCTCGCGCTCGGTTTCGGCCAACTTCAGTTCCACCGCGTCGGCGACCCACGCTTCGAGCGACTCGCCCGCGTCGAGGTCGGCGTCGATTCGCTCCTTGGTCCCGGATTCGACCGTGACGATGAGGTGTTCGTGACGCATGGACCGCGATACGGGACGGGAAGCCAAAAGCTAGTCGTCCATCGCCTCGGTCGCCTCGTCGGCGGCGTCTTTCGGCCGGGCGGCGTCGACCCCGGCGACGACGACCGCACCCACCTGGTTGAACACGAGGTCGTTGATGATGTCGCTGAGTCCGTACTGAGCCAACACGGCCTGGCCGCCGAACAACTGGGACGCCAGTCCGGTTCCGAACTCGATTATCTCCCAGAGGACGCCGAACGCCATCACGAATATCAGGATGAACGCGAACTGGAGCTCGGCCGGGAGGTTCGTCCGCTCGGAGTTGCGGTCGATCGCCTTCACCGTGGCGTAGCCCGCGCCCGCCACGATAGCCGCCGAGAGACTGTGAGCCACCGAGTCGTACCACGGAATCGAACTGTACGGTCCCAAGACTCCCACCGCGTGGACGAACACCGCAATGGAAATCGCCAGCACGTAGCCGGTGTCCATCGAGATGTCCGTGTCCCGCCGGAGGAGCGCCGGAACGAACGTGACGGCCAGCGAGACGAGAGCGTTGACGACGATGCCTATCTTGCCCCGGTAGAGCCCGTAGACCGCGATGGCGAACAGACCCGCCTGAAGCAGGCGGACGAGCAGTCGCTCCTGGCGGTCGTCGAGCAGGTCGGTCATCCGCTATCGCCCTCCGGCAGGTCCGCGAGGGTCGCGTTACTCGCCGTGTTGTACTCGAAGTAGAACTCGAAGACGACGGCGGCCGCGATACCCGCGGCGGTCGCCCTGACGAACTCCCACATCACGGCGTCGGCCGACCCGAGGAGTTCGGTCCCGAGGAACTGGTCCGAGTAGAACTGGAGGATGGCCCAGGCGCCGATTGCGGCCATCGTCGTCAACACGACCATCACGTCGGCGAACCACGGCGACATCTCCGCCTCGGTGAACAGCGCCAACTCGACCACGACCGCGAGCGCCACCGCGGCGACTCCGACGTAGGTCGCATACTCGGTGACCCACTCGGGACCCAGCGCCCGCGTCACGCCCGGAAGGACCGCCATCGCCGTCACCTCCGGCGGGAGCATCGCCGAGCGGTCCCGGAACACCGCCGCGGGCAACACGAGGACGACGAACGTGACTGCGAGAAACCCGGTCCAGATGAGGTGGCCGTCGACGAGGTTCTCCAGTATCGCCAGTGTCAGCACTCCCACGAGCGCCCAACTCACTCCGCCGCCATCGTCGGCCAACGATTCGAGAACGCCCATATCAGGTACAGGACACCGACCCGATTGAAACTTGTTGCCCAGAACCGGTTCCGCACCTCTCTGGAGTCCCTCCCTCGTAAAGAGTATCAACGCGCCACACGAAAAGGATATCATGAACGTACTTCCGGACACGAGCGTCGTCATCGACGGCCGAGTTTCCGAGCGCGTCGAAGACGGTGACTTCGAGGGGGCGACGGTACTGGTGCCCGAGGCCGTGGTGGCCGAACTCGAAGCGCAGGCCAACGGCGGTGCCGAGAGCGGATGGAACGGCCTGTCGGAACTCCAGCGACTCGCCGACCTCGCCGACGAGGGGACCATCGAGTTGGAGTACGTCGGCGACCGACCCGACGCCGACGAGCAGGGGCGGGCCAGCGAGGGCGAGATAGACGCCCTGATTCGGGAACTCGCGGCCGAACACGACGCCGTGTTCGTCACCAGCGACGTGGTCCAGAGCGAAGTCGCACAGGCGAAGGGCATCGAGGTCGAGTACGTCTCTCCCCGGGTGGACGAGACGGACATCGGAACCCTCTCCATCGAGGACTACTTCGACGACCAGACCATGAGCGTCCACCTCAAGGCCGGCGTCGAACCGATGGCCAAGCGCGGCGACGTGGGCGACATGCACTACCAGACCATCGGCGACGAGGCGATGGACGAGGAGGAGGTCCGCGAAATCGCCGGGGAGATTATCGACAGCGCGAAGGAGAGCAACGAGGGGTTCATCGAACTTGACGAACCCGGGATGACCATCGTCCAGTTCCGCGACTACCGTATCGCCATCGCGGAGCCGCCGTTCGCCGACGCGTGGGAGATTACCGCGGTCCGGCCCATCGTCAAGACCGACTTGGAGGACTACGAGCACGCCGACGAACTCAAAGACCGACTCCTCGAACGCCAGCGCGGCGTCCTCATCGCCGGGTCGCCCGGTGCCGGGAAGTCCACCTTCGCGCAGGCGGTCGGCGAGTTCCTCGCGGACAGCGACTTCGCGGTCAAGACGATGGAGAAGCCCCGCGACCTCCAGGTCGGCCCGGAAATCACCCAGTACACCGAGTTGGGCGGCGAGATGGAAAAGACCGCCGACTCGCTGTTGATGGTCCGCCCCGACTACACAATCTACGACGAGGTTCGGAAGACCGACGACTTCGAGGTGTTCGCCGACATGCGCCTCGCCGGCGTCGGAATGGTCGGCGTCGTCCACGCCACCCGCGCCATCGACGCGCTCCAGCGCCTCGTCGGCCGGGTCGAACTCGGCATGATTCCCCAGATCGTGGACACCGTCGTCTACATCGAGGCCGGGAAGGTCGAGAAGGTGTACGACGTGTCCACGCAGGTCAAGGTACCCGAGGGCCTGATGGAGGAGGACCTCGCGCGCCCGGTCATCATGATTCAGGACTTCGAGACCGGTCGCCCCGAGTACGAGATCTACACCTTCAACCGGCAGGTCGTCACCGTCCCGCTCAACGAGGGCGAGCGCGAGGAGAGCGGCGTCTCGAAGCTCGCGAAGCAGGAAATCGAGCGCGAAATCCAGTCGGTCGCCCGGGGTTCGGTGGACGTGGAGGTACAGGGTCAGAACCGCGCCACCGTCTACGTCACCGACGACGACATCTCCTACGTCATCGGGAAGGGCGGCGGCCGCATCGAGGACATCGAGAACCGCCTCGGCATCGACATCGACGTGCGGACCCACGACGAGAAACCGCAGTCGGTCTCGGGCGCGAGCTCGAACGCGGGCGGCGCAGGTGCAGGCGGCGCAGGCGGTGCGGCCACGCAAGGCGAAACCGTCACGCCGGACATCACGTCCCGCCACATCGTCCTCCCGACCGACGGCCACGCGGGCGAGACGGTCGAAGTGCAGGCCGACGGCGAGTACCTGTTTACCGCGACGGTCGGCCGCGGCGGCGACATCCAGGTCTCGCGCGGGAGTGCGATTGCCGAAGAACTGGAGCGAGCAATCGACCGCGAACAGCAGATCACCGTAATTCGGGCCTGAAGACGGTCGTAAACGAATCTCTCTGTCCCGGTAGACCACAGAGATACCCGCTGTGAACATCTTTTTGCGTTCTTGAACGACCACTCTTATCGTAAATCGACAGCCGTAGTTCTCCGAGGGAGTCTCGCGTCGACGCACGGACCGTCGCGGCCGCCGTTCGACGGCGGGGTCGCCCACTCGGTACCGACGTCGTTCGGATACGACGGCGACGTTCCTCCTTCCCGACGTGTGACGACCGGAGTTGACCAGCGTCACGGTTCGCGGCGAAGTCACCCGCGTCTCCGAAAACGAGACCGACGACGTGACCGGTCGGTCCGCTGCGTCAACAAACCGACCGGAGAAACCCTCGGCCTGTCAGTCCGAATCGACGCGAGAGTCGAACGCGAGATGAGATACGCGAGGTCCTGAATCAGGTTCCCGACGATACCTGCGAAGGCGATAACCATCGTCACGCCGAGGATAAGCGGCAGGTCGCGGTGGTGAATCGCAGTGAGTCCGACGTTACCGATTCCCTCGATGTAGAGTACCTCTTCGAGGACGAAAATCTCCACCACTAGCACGCCGAGGAGGTCCGCGAAGAACAGCGAGAACACCGTGCGCGAACGACTGGCCGACGGCGAGGCGGCCGACGGCGCGGTTTCGGAGCGAAGCTACGCGAGGCCATCCGCCGCGAGCACGACCTGCCGCGAAACTCGACGACGAGGCCGCCGAGCGCGCGCTTTCGGAGGCGGTCGATGGGGCCGCCGCCGGAGCAGTCGAAACCGCGGCAGCGCGACTCCGCGAAGCGTTCCCGTCGGTCCGTGTGCAGGAATGTCCAGAGGCGCACGAGGCCGGGAGTCGGACGGTCGCGTGTCACCTCTATCGGAGTGAAGAGTCGGGCGAGTCCGACGAAAGCGCAGAAAGTTCGGCGAGCAGTTAGTGGTCGAACCGGCCTGTAAGCGTGACCAGCCACGTGAACGTAACGTTGAGAGGGATTACCGATTCGCGTCCTACAGAGGGTGTCGTCGACTTGCTGAGTTCGTCTCCTCCCGGCTCAAAACGGTCGCGCTACTCGGCGCACTTCTGAGCGTCGGCACAGTCCGCCGAGGTGTCACAGGAGACGCTTATCTCGTAGAGATTCTGGCGAGCGTCGGCGAAGTACACGTCTTCCTCCACGACGTCCAGTTCTTCCAGTCGTTCGAGAGCGTACCGAACCGTGCGCGCCGAGAGCATCGACTCCTCGACTATCTGCTTTTGGGTCAGCGCACCCTTGTATTCGAGCACCTTGAAAACCAGTTTCGCACTCGGCGGCAGGTCGTCGATGTCCTCTAACTCGGACTGAGTTGCCATCGTTACGAATCGAAACACGCCATCGTCATAAAAGTACGACCTTTGCATTACAACTTGTAACACGCTCGGCCGAACGCGCCGGAAGACGCGGCGACGGAAACGGGTGGTTCGCTCGCGGCGGAGTAACGGGTTCGACCCGTTTCCGTCGGCGGAATCGCCGTCGGGATTCGGAGCGCGACAGAAGTCGGGGGTTTTTGAGGGAGCGGCCCCGACGAACAGTCATGGCGACCGAACAGGTATCCGAGCGACGGTCATCCCACATCAGGGGTATTACGGTGACGTCCGTCGCCACGTTAGCGGGCGTCGCCGCGGCGCTCGTCTCGGCCGCGTTCCTCGGAACTGCGGCGAAAGACCAGTTAGGGCTGGTGGTCGTGGCTGCGTTCGTCTTCGCGCAACTGCCCGTCCTCAAAGTACTCGGTATCGACGTGGAGGACTTCTCCACGAAGGACCACCTCTACGTGCTGTTTATGACCTTCTCGCTGTGGTTCGTCACGTGGACCATCCTCCTGACGAACGGAGTAACCTTCTAACCCATGGCGGACGACAGTATCGCGGTCGTGGACCTCGAACGGTGTCAACCCGACAGATGCAACTACGAGTGTAAGAACTACTGCCCGCCGAATCGGACGGGCAAGGAGTGCATCACGCTGCGCGGCGACGACGCCGAGGAGGGCGACCCCGACCAAATACACATCAGCGAGGAGATTTGCCTCGGCGAGACCTGCGGTATCTGCGTCGAGAAGTGTCCGTTCGACGCGATAGAGATCATCAACCTCCCGCAGGAACTCGAAGACGACCCCGTGCATCGGTACGGCGAGAACGCCTTCTCGCTGTACGGCCTGCCGGTCCCGCTGGAGGGACAGGTCACGGGCATCCTCGGGCCGAACGGTATCGGGAAGACCACCGCGGTCCGGGTTCTGGCCGGCGAACTCGCGCCGAACCTCGGCCAGCACGCCGACCCGCCGGGATGGGACGCGGTGCTGGACGCCTACCGAGGCACCGAGCTACAGGACTACCTCGGCGCGGTCAAGGACGGCGACGTGAGCGTCGCGCGCAAGCCCCAGTACGTGGACAGGATTCCCGACCGATTCGACGGGCCGACCTCTCAACTGCTGGAGAACGTCGACGAGCGAGGCGTGCTCGACGACCTGCTCGAACGACTCGAAATCGAACACGTCCGAGACCAGGACATCGACAGCCTCTCGGGCGGCGAACTCCAGCGAGTCGCGCTGGTGGCGTGTCTGGCCCGCGACGTGGACTTCTACTTCGTGGACGAGATTACGCCGTACCTCGACATCAGCCAGCGCGTGAAGGCCGCGCGACTAATTCAGGAGATGGCCGAGGAGGAGGGCAAGTCGATGCTCGTGGTCGAACACGACCTCGCCATCCTCGACCTCGTGGCCGACAACCTCCACGTGGCGTACGGTGAACCCGGCGCGTACGGTGTCATCACTTCCCCGAAGTCGGTCCGGAACGGCATCAACGAGTACCTCAAGGGGTATCTCGACAACGAGAACATGCGCATCCGGCCCAACGCCATCGAGTTCGAGGAACACGCCCCGCGGGTTACGAGTCGTTCCGACGCGCTCGTCGACTACCCCGACCTCACGAAGTCCTACGGCGAGGGCGAGTTCGGTCTCGAAGTCGAGGGCGGCACCATCCACGAGAACGAGGTGCTGGGTATCGTCGGCCCGAACGGTATCGGGAAGTCGACGTTCGCCGAACTGCTCGCGGGCCGACTCGAAGCCGACGAGGGCGAAATCGACTTCGACCTCGACATCTCCTACAAGCCCCAGTACATCGAAATCGACCAGCCGATGCGGGTCGATAGCTTCCTGCGCTCGATTACCGACAGGGTCGGCTCCTCGTACTGGAACACCGAAATCGCTCAACCGCTCCAACTCGACCGCATCATGGAGCAACAGCTCACCGACCTCTCGGGCGGCGAGCGCCAGCGGGTCGCCATCGCGGCCGCGCTCTCGGAGACGGCCGACCTCTACCTGCTGGACGAACCGTCGGCGTACCTCGACGTCGAACAGCGGGTGCGCGCGACCAACGCCATCCGGCGGTTCGCCGAACAGCAGGACGCGACCGTGATGGTCATCGACCACGACATCTACATGATAGACCTGCTCGCCGACCGACTGATGGTGTTCGACGGCGAACCCGCGGTCCACGGTCGGGCGAGCAAGCCCAAGGGGATGCGCGAGGGGATGAACGACTTCCTCGCCAACCTCGACATCACCTTCCGGCGCGACGAGAACGTCGGTCGCCCGCGCATCAACAAGCCCGGAAGTCAACTCGACCGCGAGCAGAAGAAGGAAGGCGAGTACTACTACGCGCCCTGACGCCGGTCGATTCGCCCGGACTCGTCCCGAGTTGCCTGCGAAGAAGTGGCAAGATTCGGTTCGGACGTAGAACCGAACGATTTTCGTCAACGGACTCATAGCCCCTTCCAGTGACACGCCTCCCCGACTGGCTCGGAACGGGCCACGAGCGCCGAACGAAACTGTTCGCGTGTCTCGCCGTCGTCAGTCTCGCAGTCGCGACCGTCGGCGTGCTGGCGGCCCCGGACCAACCGCGTCGAACCGTCGCCGACGAGTCGCCCGAGAACAACACGCTCGTCGCGCTACAGGGGTACCAGAGCGAAGGGAAAGCAGTCGAACTCGCCCCCGACGGCGAGGTCGTCTGGGAGTACGACGACCCCGACGACGTCTTCGACGTGGAAGCGCTCGGTCCCGACCGCGTGCAGGTGTCGACCGCCGACGAGATTCCCGACGCCGAGTGTCCGGACCGCTACCGCAACGACGGGTACTCGAACTGCGTTCGGAACAGCCTCCGGATTCTGAACAAATCGAACAACGAGGTGGTCTGGGAGTACGCGTGGTACGACGCGGAACTCCACGAACACGAACTCCACGACGCCGACCACTACACGGTCGACGGCGAGGACCGCTGGGTCATGGTGGACATGGGCAACGACCGCGTGTTCGCGGTGAACCGCCAGAAGGAAATCGTCTGGCAGTGGAACGCCACCGACACCTACGACCGACCCGACCGGATGGGACCGGAGAGCGACTGGACCCACATGAACGACGTGGACCGACTCCGGCCGGGCGTGTTCCAGGTCAGTCTCCGGAACTTCGACACCGTAGTCGAACTCCACGTCGAGAACGGGTCGGGACCGAGCGACCGGGCCGTGGCTGTCGAACCGGTCGTCGGCCCGAACCAGTTCGAGGGGAAGGGCGACGTCCTCTACGAACAGCACAACCCCGACCGACTCGCCGACGGCCACCTGCTGGTCGCCGACAGCGAACACGACCGCGTGGTCGAACTGAATCGGTCGGGCGAGGTCGTCTGGACGTTCGGCGGGAGCGCCACCCTGAACTGGCCCCGCGACGCCGACCGCCTCCCGAACGGCCACACGCTCGTCACCGACTCGTACAACGACCGGGTCGTCGAGGTGAACGAGGACGGCGAGATAGTCTGGGCGGTCGAGACCGGCCGACTCCCCTACGAGGCCGACCGACTCCCCGGCGAGGGGAGTAGCGACCACCCGACGGCTACCGAGGCGGGACTGGCCGACGGCGGCCGGGAGTCCGTCGTCGAGCAGTATCTCGGCTACGTCGTCGCCATCTCGAAGTACGTCCTTCCGACCGGGATGGGCGGACAGGTGCTACCGCTGGCGGTGGCGCTCGTCTCGCTCCTCGCCGCGGCGATAGAGGGCGTCAGGTGGCGCGGGATTCGGGGGTAGGAACCGACGGTTCACCGAGACGGCTCTCGGTCACGACGCCAATCGCTGTCGAATTTATACGATTGTTTAAGAAATAAAAATGTTTCTCAAGCGAACGTATACTCCCCCGAGGCCCGTCTATAGCACGTTCCGCTGACAGGTGCCACAGAGGTTCTCTTCTTTCACGTCCACTTCGCGGACGGTCGGCGAGAAGTTCATGACGCATCGCTTGTTGTCGCAGTGTTCGAGACCGAGCGTGTGGCCGATTTCGTGGACGACTTCCTTGCGGACCCGGTCGGAGAAGATCTCGCTCGCGCTCTGGTTGGAGAACCCGCCGTCGCTCGACGTTTGGAGTCGATAGGTCGAGATGACGCTCCCGTTGCCGTCGAGGTAGGCGAGACCGAAGACGTAGTTCCGGCGGCGATAGAAGAGGTCCTTGGGCGTGATAGCGATGTTCTTCTCTCCGGACCCGACGCGGCCCGCGAGTTCGATGAACTCCTCGGCGCGGTACTGGTCGCGTTTCTCGTCGTGTGCCCCGGACGGGACCGATTGAGAGTCGTGAATCGTAACGTCGCAGTCGTAGACGGAACGCAGAGCCGTCGAGGCTTGCCGCTTGACCCGCGCGGACACGTCCCCGACCGGGACGACATCAACGAGCATGAGAAACACTATGCGGGAGCGGCCCATAAACTTCCCGCCATGAGACACCGGACCCGTCGGGCAATCGTCGGCCGACTGTCTGACTTCGGACGCCTCGTAGAGGTGGGCGTCGGCAACCGGACCGACGTGGCCGCCGCGCTGGCCGACGCCGGCGCGACCGTCACCGCGACCGACGTGCATCCCCGCGAGGTCCCGGACGCGGTCGGGTTCGTGGCAGACGACGTCTTCGACCCCGACCCGGCGGTCTACCGGGACGCCGACGCCGTCTACGCGCTGAACCTCCCGCCGGAGTTGCATCGTCCGGCGCTGGAGGCGGCCCGCGACCACGACGCCGCGTTCCTGTTCACGACCCTCGGCGGCGACCAACCGGCGATTCCGGTCGAGCGCGAGACGGTTCCGGGCGAGACTATCTTCGTGGCGCGGGAGTGAACGGTCGGGCGTTCTGCCGCCAAGACGCTTAACAACGCGCCGGACGACAAATCAGGCGTGTCCGTCGCTCCAGACCCTTCCGAGATTTTCGACCGGGCGGTCGAAGAAGGCGAACGTCGCCTCGACCAGTCGATGCTCGAACTCGTCTCGACGAGTTTCATCGCCGGGTTCACCATCGTCTTCGGCATCGTCGCGCTCGGTATCGCGGAAGCCGTGGTGAGGCCGCGCTACGGCGAAGTCGCGAAGATCGCAGGTTCGCTCGCGTTCGGCGTCGGCGTCGTGTTCCTGGTCGTCGGCCGGGCCGAACTGTTCAACGAGAACTTCTTCGACCCGACCGCGAAGGCGGTCGACGCCGACGACTCGTGGATGGTCGGCTCGCTCGCCCGGCTATGGGTCGTCACCTTCGCGCTCAATCTCGTCGGCGGCGGTCTCTTCGTCGCCGTCCTGACCGTCGAGGGTGCGCTTCCCGCGGGAACGCCGGAGGTGCTGTCCCACACCGCCGAGGAAATCGTGCATCGGCGTGCGGCCCCCGAGTTCGTGAAGGGCATCGTCGGCGGTGCGCTCGTGGCGTTGCTCTCGTTCCTCCTGGCGGCCGTCAACAGCGTCGGAAGTCGAATCACCTTGTCCTACGTCGTCGGGGTCCTGCTGACGCTCGGTCCCTTCGACCACGTCATCGTCACGATACTTCACGTCCTGTTCGGCGTCCTCTTCGAGGCGAATATCGGCCTGGGCGCGCTGGCCGAGACGACGGCGGTCGTCACGGCCGGGAACCTCGTCGGTGGTCTCGGACTGGTCACGCTCACGCACGTCGCGCAGGCGAAGGGAGCGCGCGAGTCCGACGAGTGACCCGGAAGACGCGGCCTAAAAGTGGTGTGTGAACACTACCCCAACGTTATAGCAGAGAATTGCGTAGTCGTCGCATGGGCACCTGCAAGCGATGCGGCGAGAAAATGACTGGGGAGCGAAACTGTTCGTACTGCGGCAATAGCTACTGCCCGGAACACCAACTCCCCGAGAAGCACGACTGCTCGGGCGTGAAGAACTGGGACACCGAGGGCGAACGTTTCGATAGCGGGTTCGACGGTTCGGAGTGAGAGGTTCCGGGCGAGACGTTGTGCCTGGCGCGAGACGTCGAAAGCCAGTTCTCGAAGTAACCGCGTCAGGTCGCCGGGACCCCGTGGTGGTAGAATCAGTCCGACCGATTCAACGACGCCTGTGCAGCGCGAACGAGTTCGTCCTGCGAGACGAGTACGGCCTCGCAGCGAGCACACTGGTAGTACGCGTTAATGCCATCGCTTCCGACGCGTTGCAGGTCCGGGTCGGGGTGATCACAGGATTCGTCTTCGGACGCGATGACCCATACTTTCGTTCGGCTCGATTTCGATCTCGGAACCGATCCGCCGTCCATCCGTCCAGAGTGAGTTTCGTCATGTGCCATGACCTACGTCGGTGCGGAGGCCACAAATAAATATAAGTATCCTATCACTTAGGAGGTATCAGTTCCGATACCACCCTACTCATGTCGTAGCATCCCGTATCACCGGACATGGAGACGGGTCCCGAAACGCCCGAGTGGCAGCGCACCTGGCACGGCCTCTGGGACATCCTCAGTTGCAAGTGGACTTTCCACATCATTCGGCTTCTCTCGACTGGTGAACACGGGTTCAACGAGATGGAGCGAAAGCTCGCGGGCATCACCTCGACGATGCTCTCTCGTCGACTCAAGCAGCTCGAATCGGAGGGAATCGTTTCGCGGGAGGTCGAGCACACCGCACCGCCTTCGACGTCGTACCGGCTGACCGAAACTGGAGCGGACCTGAGCCGAATTCTCCGGCAGATCGAGGAGCTGAACCCGACCGAAGGCGACGAGTCGTAATCGTGAATTGGACTGCGGAAGAGCCTTGAACCGCGATTGACTACACCCTCCCATGCAAGCCGACGCGGTCGTGCTGGACATCGACGGAGTACTCGTGGACGTGGCCGACTCCTACCGACGCGCAATCGTGGAGTCGATAGCTCGCGTCTACGGCGACACCATCGAGAAGGAGGCCATCCAGTCGTTCAAGGACGCTGGCGGGTTCAACAACGACTGGGAACTCACCTACGCCGCGGCCCTGTTCGTCCTCGCACGCCGGGAGGGACTGGAGATGGACCTCGGGACCTTCACCGACCGAATCGCGGAGCGCCGGGCCGAAGGCGACGACGCGGAGTCCGCAGACGGTCTCGACGCCGCCGAAGCGGTCGTGGACGACGCCCTGCCCCCGGAGGCACGCGAGCGCGCCCGAGCGGACTGGAACCCCGAGCGACTCCGCGAGGTGTTCCAGCAACTCTACCTCGGTGCGGACCTCTACGCCGACGTCGAGGGCGCAGAACCGGAACTCGACACCCCCGGCTACATCCACGACGAACCCGTCCTGCTCGACACCGAAACGCTCGACGCGCTGGCCGACCGCCCACTCGGCGTCGTCACCGGTCGCCCGTCCGACGAGGCCGACATCGCCCAGCGCCGGGCGGGTCTCGACGTGCCCGAGGACCGTCGGTTCACGATGGACGACTGGGAGGAGGGCAAACCCCACCCGCGCGCACTCGTGACGCTCGCCGAGCGGTTCGACGCCGAGTCGGTCGTCTTCGTCGGCGACACGCTGGACGACGTGAAGACGGCCCGAAACGCCGACGACGAGAACACGGCCCGCGACTACTTCGGCGTCGGCGTCCTGACCGGTGGATTGACCGGCGAGGAAGGTCGCCGGAAGTACGAGGAGGCCGGTGCGGACGCCGTCATCGACTCCGTGAACGACCTGCCGGACCTGCTGGCGTAGGGAACTTCTCGTTCCCGTCCTCGGGTCCGAAGCAGTCAGATTTCGTACTACGGCGGAGTGGGAATCTTTAATCCGGCCCCGGTCCGACTGTGAGGTATGCGAATCGCACTGCTCGGCGGGACCGGCGACATCGGACAGGCCCTCGCGCTCCGGTGGGCGCGAGACACCGACCACGAGATTCTGATCGGCTCCCGCGACCCCGAGAAGGCCCGACAGAAGGCCGACGAGTACGAGACCGAACTCGACAGCGTCGGTGTCGAGCGCGAGGTCAAGGGGTTCGCCAACGAGATGGCCGCCGACCGGTCGGACGTGGTAGTGTTGGCGGTGCCCGCGTTCCACGTCCAAGACACCGTCGAGGCGGTCGCCGACCGCATCGAGGACGCCGACGTGCTGGTCTCTCCGGCGGTCGGGATGGACCGGGACGAGGACGGGTTCCACTACAAGCCCCCGAAAGCGGGAAGCGTCACGGAACTGGTCGCCGACGCCGCGCCCGAGGACGTCCCCGTGGTCGGAGCGTTCCACAACCTCTCGGCCGACCGGCTCGCCAATCTGGACGTGGAACTCGGCCTCGACACGCTGGTCGTCGGCGACGACGGTGACGCGGTGGAGACGGTGGCCCAGTTGGCCGAGCAGATAGAGGGACTCCGCGCCTTGAAGGCCGGCCGCGTAGCCAACGCCGCAGAGGTCGAGAGTATGACGCCCCTACTCATCAACATCGCCATGGAGAACGAGGGGATGCACGACGTGGGCGTGACGTTCGAGTAGCGAATCCGGACGCCGACGATACCGACCCTGTTCTCCCGGAATCTCCTCGGTTCACCCGTCGGTTAGGCCTATCTTACTCCCTGAGATAGGAACTCACACGCGAGAAATCGAACGTTGCGACGTGTCGGTAATCTACCTGTTACACCGATACGGTTATAAGGATGGTGTGCATTAGCATACCATGTATGGCGACCGCACCGACCGGCGACGACGACGTTTTCGACGAATTCCTGTCCGAGCGTGGCCACGAAACGGAAACCGTCGGCTGGCAGGAGGACTATAACAAGAAACAGTGCCCGGAGTGCGGCGGACTCCACGATACGTCCGCGAGCGAATGTTCGGTATGCGGTTGGCGACCGTAGTTTCGGACGCCTCCGTCTCGGTGTCGCATCGCGCGTAACTACTACGACTCGAAGGCGGCCTGAGTCCACTTTTTTCGACGGTCGAAGCACCGTACACGGTGACAATCGGTTTCCGACCCCGGACCGTACCGAGCGTATGGTCCGATTCTCGACGCTCGTCATCCTCGCCGGAATCGTGCTGCTGTTCGTTCCGATTCCGCCGGTTGCGACCATCCTCGGCATCGTGACGATTGCCATCGGCGTCGTGATGAGACTGCTCGGCTGAGACCAGTCGAGTGAATCGCCCACGCGGGGCTACACTCCGGGTATCGGCCCTGCTCTCGCGACGAGCACCGCGGTGTCGGCGGCGGTCCACGACTCCGACCGCCCCGGCCGAACCACGTGAGCAGGTGCTATCGACGAAATCGGAGGACCTCCGGCCCTCGCGTATCGCGGCAGTGTCGAGTCTCGAAGCAGTCCGGAACTTTCTATTATAAATTTACTGTTCATACTATCCCGAACCGTCACCAAGCGGTCAACGTAGTGAATTCGGACGTTCGAGACGTTCGAGTCAGTGTCGATAGAAATATAGTGTAAGATTTCCGTAGTGGAACAAGAGAAATGCCAGAGTGTCAGAATTGCGGTTCGTTCGTGACGGACGCCTACGCACGAGTGTTCACACCGCGCGAGGTAGACGATCCGCGAGTGTGTCCCGAATGCGAAGACAAGATTCGAGACGGAAGCGAAGTCCGCGAAGCGCGGTCGCCGCGAAACACTTCGTAGTGCTGTAGACCGACCGTTTTCCCTCCGAACGGGCGACTCCCGTTTAGCCCCGAGACCGGCGGACAGGGCGGTCGCTTCGATTCACATCGTTTTATGAGTACGGGGGCCATGGAGTGGTGTAATGAGTCAAGACACGGACGAACGCGTGACCCGACTCTTCGGTGGACCCGGAAGCGGGAAGACCACCGAACTACTCGACCGGGTCGAAGATCTCCTCGACAAGGACGGCGTCAGCGTCAACGATATTCTGCTGGTCTCGTACACCCGAGCGGCCGCCAACGAGGTCCGGGAGCGCCTCGCCGAGCGCCGCGACCTCAACCCCCGTTCGCTACAGGGTTCGGTCTGCACGATGCACGCGAAGGCCTACGAACTGCTCGACCTCTCGCGGAACGACGTGGTCGGCGAGTCCGACAAGAAGGAGTTCTGCGAGGAGTTCGGCATCGAGTTTGAGGACGAGTACAGCGGTGCTGGTCGCCGGACCGCGCGCTCGACCACGCTCGGCAACAAGATAATCGCCACCAGCCAGTGGCTTCAGCGAACTCGCCGGGACGTGGCCGACTGGTACGACGTGCCCTTCCAGTGGAACGACGAGGAGGTTCGGCTTCCGCCCGAGATAGACGAGAAATCCCAGGAAGGAAACAAGTACACCCCGACGTGGCCCAGCGACGACGACCGCCTGGACGTGCCCGAGGCCATCCGAGGGTGGCGCAACTACAAGGGCGAAAACGACCTCGTCGGCTTCGCGGACATGCTCCAGCGCGTCCGCCAGCGGTCGCTCCTCCCGAACGTCGACTACCTCGTCATCGACGAGTTCCAGGACATCACGAGCCTCCAGTACGACGTGTACGAGGAGTGGAAGCCCCACATGGAGCAGGTCCTCATCGCGGGCGACGACGACCAGGTCGTCTACGCGTGGCAGGGCGCGGACCCCGGTCTCCTGCTCGACGAGGGCGGCAACGACGTTATTCTCGACACCTCCCACCGGCTTCCCTCCGAAATCCTGCAGGTCGTCCAGCAGGAGGTCCAGCACATCGACAAGCGCCAGGAGAAGAACCTCTCGCCGCGCAAGGAGGGTGGGTCGGTCGAACAGGTCGATAGCCCCTCGATGCTCGAACTCGTCCGGAACGTCCGGTACACCGTCCAAGAACACGACGGTACGCTGATGATTCTGTTCCGGGCGCGGTACCAGATGTTCCGGTTCATCGACGAGTTCATCGACGAGGGCATCCCGTTCAAGTGCCTGACCGACCAGCGGATGTGGACCGACCGCCTCCAGCAGTACGTCGACGCCGTGGAGAAAGTGGACGAAGACGAACCCATCACGGCACTCCAGGCGCGTCGATTCGCCGACATGCTTCAGGACTCGGCGTTCGGCACCAACGAGCGTGACGAACTGTTCGACGCCATCGACGAGCGCAAGGAGGAGGCGGACACCGACGACCTCGCCGAAATCGAAGTCGACCCCGACTTCGTGACCGACTTCGCGCCGTTCATGCCCGGCCCGGCGTCGGCGGCCGACATGGTTCGGAAGGTCACGAGTTTCCAGAAGAACTCGATGCGGGCCTACTTCCAGGGGGACTATCAGGACACGGCGGCCGACCGCGTGCGCCTCGGCACCATCCACTCCGCGAAGGGCCGCGAGGCCGACCACGTGTTCGTCGCAACCGACCTGACCGAGAAGGTGGTCGAGCAGATGGCCGCGACGATGGACGGGGAAGTGAACGGCGAGGAGTTCACGTCCACGACCGACCCGGTACCGGTCCTGACCGACAACGAGCGCCGGGTGTTCTACGTCGGAATGTCGCGTGCGCGCGAGCGCCTCGTCATCATGGAGAACCTCGTCAGCGGCGCACCGACGCTCCCCATCGACGTGTTGCTATACAACGAGCGCAACGAGAAGGACATCGAGGACGCGCTGGCGGAAGTCTCGGAAGCGACGCCGCAGTAGCGCGGTGAGATTCGGGGGTTTCCGACCGGGTCGACTCGCGGCGGACTTCTAGGTCAGCTCTCGGGACTATCCGGAACGTACTCGTGTAAACACTCACCCGAGCAGAAGGTGTGCTGTAAGATCGGTTCGGACTCCGGTTGGTAGTGGTGAAGTTCGTAATGTTCGGTCCGTCTGTCGATTTTGTCGTCACAATGGAAACAATTCACGTCACGTAATAGCGCATCGACCCGTATAAGCCTGTAGACCGATTTCGGTCCCCGGCGCGTCACTTCTCGCCGAACCACGCCGCCGTTCGCCCCACCGGGTCACTCCTCGTCGTCGGGCGTCTTCACGACTTTTCCGATGGTCTTCTCGGCCATAACGCCCGGAACGTCGGTCGGCGTGGTCAGGTACTCCTCCAGTGCGACCATCACGACCGCCACGGCGACGAATCCGCCGCCGAGGAGAGTCTCGCCGTCGAGGAGGAACTGGACGCCGAGGAGACCGACCGGAAGCGCGAAGACGAGCGTCGCCGCGAGTTGGAGCGTGCCCATGATACCCGGTTTCTTCATCACGTAGCGATTTTCGGCGGCCAGTGAAAAACCCCGCGGGCGCGAGACGAGCTCTGACAGCTGTTTGTATATTTCTCTCGAATATATGCAAGTTCGTTTAAGCTTTCTCTACCATGTCGAGTGTCACAGAGGATTTCGCCCGTCGCTCGCACGAACCGGGGCGAGGATCGGAGACTACGCGCACGGGAAACCCCGACTCGACTCTCGGACTCCGCAATCCTTTTCACCCGACCGCTCCACAAATCTGGTATGTTTACCGGAATTGTTGAGGAAGCCGGTACGGTCCGCGACGTGACCGCGACCGACGGGGGCCGTCGCCTCCGTATCGAG
Organism: Halorussus salinisoli; assembly: GCA_005239435.1. Taxonomy (GTDB): domain Archaea; phylum Halobacteriota; class Halobacteria; order Halobacteriales; family Haladaptataceae; genus Halorussus; species Halorussus salinisoli. The sequence goes on from ML241305.1 coordinate 738,455, forward strand.
GGCGCGGAAGTCACAGAGGGCCTCGAACGCGGCCAGAGCATCAGCGTCAGCGGGGTCTGCCTGACGGTCGAGGAGTTCGCCGACGACTGGTTCGAGGTCTTTCTCGCCAGCGAGACGGTCGAGAAGACCTACCTCGGCGAGGTCGAGGCGGGCGACTCGGTGAACCTCGAACGAGCGATGGCCGCCGACGGGCGCTTCGACGGCCACGTCGTGCAGGGCCACGTCGATACCACCGCTGAGGTCGCGGACGTGCGCGAGGTCGGCGAGGACTGGGAGTACGAGTTCGCCATCCCCGAAGGGTTCGGCAAGTACGTCGTGGACAAGGGGTCGGTCACGGTGGACGGCATCAGTTTGACGGTGGCCGAGCGCGGCGACGACACCTTCTCGGTCGCCATCATCCCCGAGACCCACGCCGTGACCAACCTCTCCGAGAAGGAAGTCGGCGACCCGGTTCACCTCGAAGTGGACGTGATCGCGAAGTACGCCGAACGACTGCTGGACGACGCTGGATTCGAGGTCGGCCGGAAGGAGGTTCTCGGAGCGCCGGAGCAGTGACCGGGAGGGGCCGACCGGTTCCGAGAACCGACCTCGCGTGACTACTCGGAGTTACCCTCCGAGGACCGACTCTCCGCGTGCTGATTTTCGGGAGACTCGTTTTCGGTATCCCGACGTTCGGAACGGGCTTCGGACGACTCGTAGTCATCGAGTCCGTCGGCCGACTCCTCGAAGTCGGCGCGGTCGCGCTCGACGCCTTCGTCCTCGAAGGAGACGCTCGTGCCCATGTCGGTCTGGCGGTAGGCGTGGCGGTAGCGCGAGATTTTCCGATAGAGCAGGTAGCCGAAGACGCCGTCGTAGACGATGACGAACGCGAGGAACGCCACGCCCGGCGCGACTTCGATCCCGAGAAAGTCGAGGAGAGGACCGAGATACGTGACCAGCGAGTTGTACGTCGCGTGGATGAACGCCGCGATTAGCAGACCTTTGACCACGATAGGACCGTCGTTCTCGCGGTTGAACTTCGCGAGTCCGAGATAGTAGCCCGCGAACGCCGAGTAGATGACGTGGCCCGGACCGGCCAGCAGGCGGACCGCGGCGGTCTGGCCCGCCGACGCGATCTGCTGAGAGCCGATGGTTCCCACGTCGGCGATGCTCTGGGTGATGTAGATGGCGTTCTCGATCGTCGCGAAACCGAGTCCGGCCATCGCGCCGTACACCGCGCCGTCGATGACCGCGTCGAATTGGTCGCTCCGGAAGGCGTAGAGCCGAATCGCCAGCCACTTCACGACCTCCTCGACCGGCGCGACGACCAGATAGAAGAACAGCACCATGCCGACGACCGGGACGAGCGTAATCACGCCTGCGAGCGTGTTGATGATGGCCGCGAACCCAGCGAACAGCACGCCGAGCAGGAACGTGGCGACCAGCAACGAGAGCGGTTCGGAGGTCGTCACGTCGGCGTACCAGATGTAGGCCGCCAACCCGAACGCCGGGACGACCGACATGAGGACGAACGCGCCGATAATCGGGTCGCTGATGGCCGCCAGTCCGGTCAGTGCGAACTGAGCGACCAGGATGACGAGTGCGAGCAGGAGGACGATTGCGTGTCCCAACCGGTGTAAGCCGCGGTAGACGCCGCTGGACAACCTGTCGAGCCAACTCCGAGACTCCCACGTCGCGATGTCGTAGAGGTCCGCCGAGTCGGTCGCACCTTCTTCTATCGGGTCGCGTTCCATCGCCGAACGCTACGAATCCCAGGACCAATTATCTGGCTCCCGAACCCCTTTAACACCTTAATCGTGATAATATACCGTTAAGACTAGCAGGAGAATGTTTAACAACAGGAATCGGCCACAGAGTTCGACAAGATGACGTACCGAAGTGAGAGCCGAGGAATCCTGTACACAGCACCCCCGAGCGGCGACGAGAGCGACTCGACAGAGGAGACGACCGAAGCCGAGGAACCAGCCGCAGAAGAGCGCGAGATGCCGAATCTCGAAACGACGAGCGCGACGACAGACGCCAACTGGACCGGCACCGTCCCGGCCGACGACTGAGAGACCGACCCGCGCGCGTCCGAGGTGACGGGGAGACGACTCGACAGACCCCGACTCTTCTCGCCAGAATCGCTACACCGAAGGGACCGCCGCCCGAGACGTCTGGTATGAGCTTCGACCCCCGCACGCGCCGGGCGCTCCGCGAGGCGGGCGTCTCCGAAGAGACCTTACGAGAGGCGTCGGAGGCCGCGGCGACCGACGCGGAACGCACCGCCGAACAGTTGGAGTCGTTTTTCGAGGACCGCGAGGTCGTCTACTCCGACATGGACCGGACCCACAGTACCGCCCAGTTTCCCGAACACTCCGTGGAGTACGCCGACTGTTTCACGCACAGCGACGACGTGCGCGGCTGGCTCCGGTTCGACTCGTGGGGCGTCTACGTCGAGGGCGGCCGGGTGCTGAGCGACGAAGTGGTCGAGTTGACGCTCGGCCCGACGGTCCACGAGAGAGTACGGTTCGCCACCGCTCGCGAGGAGCTATGAGTAGGGTCCGAATTCGCGGTATCTACACCACCGCACTGACCGAGCGCCTCCGCGACGAGTTCGAGGTCGTGCAGGCCTCGCCACCGATTCGGCGGCGCTTCGACGCCGACTTCCCCAGCGAGGAGTACGACGTCAGCGTCGAGACCACCGACGACCGGCAGGGCGCGGGCGTCGTCGGCGACCCCGAGGCGGTCGCACCGATCGCCGACGACCTCGCCGAGGTGGGCGTGGACACCTTCCGGTGGTCGGACCCGGCCCCGCGCGGTGCCGTCTTCGACGCCGCCGTGACCGACACCCTCGGCGGCGGCGCGGTCGTGGACCTCGGCGAGCGCGAGGGCTACCTCTCGTTCGGGAAGACCGACCGGCGCGTCCACGAGGGCGACCGCGTCCGGGTACAGGTCCACGAGGCCGCGGCCCCGTGGGTCGACCACCGGCCGGTACTCGGCACCGAGGTGCAGGCGTTCGGCGGGGTCGCCAGCCTCTCGAAGGGCATCGACAAGGTGGTCGCCTCGGGCGACGACGCGACCCGGACCGAACTCGCCCGGACGACCCAGATGCTCCCGACCGAGGTACCCGACGACTGGGGCGTCCGGTGGGAGTACGCCGCCGAGGACGCGGGCATGGACGCGTTGGACGACGCGCTCGGAGGGGCGGTCGCGCAGGCGGAGACCATCGACGCCGGACTCGCCGACGCGCCCGACTCGCCGGAGAACGCGGCCAGCGCCGACTTGCCTCGGCGACTCGTCGCGCCCGAGGCGACGACGTGGCTCTGGTTCGGCCGGGCGTCGAGATTCGGCCTGGACGCCGACCGCCGGGCCGTCACGACCACCATGCCCGGCCACCACCGGGTGAAGGCCGCCCACGCGTCGGCCAGTTCCGCGGTCGATTTCGTGGAAGACCTCTGGGCCGAGACCGAGTGTCTCGGCGACGCGGACGACGACTTCCCCACGGGCGCGGCCCTCCGACAGTTCGGGCCGAGCGAAGACGACCGACTCGAAATCCATCACGGCAAGCCCGACGGCCGGTGTTTCTCGCTCGGCCGCGGCGAGGTCACGGCGTGCGACCCCGAGGAGGGGAAGGTCACGGTCCGCCGCGAGATGTCCGGGCGAGGCACCTACGACGCCCTCGGGACCGCCCGCGAGTCGGGCGACGTGGCAGTCACGAAGTTCCGCGAGGGTCGGTGGTGGTACCCCACGGTCTACCGGAGCGACGACGGCGAGCGGAAGGGTACCTACGTCAACATCTGCACGCCGGTCGAACTGTTCCCCGACGCCGCGCGCTACGTGGACCTCCACGTGGACGTCGTGAAGTTTCCCGACGGCGAGGTCGAACGCGTGGACGACGACGAACTAGACGAGGCCGTCGAAGACGGCGACGTCGCGCCGGACCTCGCCGAAAAAGCTCGGAGCGTGGCGAGTAGCGTAGAGCGCGCTCTGAAGTGAGTAGCGCGAAGCGCGCTTCGAGGTGAGTAACGCGGAGCGACCTCGAAGAAGAAGAAGAAGTCCGCGGCCCTCAGCGAGTGAGTTTCTCCCGACTGACGTTGACGCCGGTCGGGGTGACGAGAATCTGGTCGTCGCCCTTCTGGACGATGTCGCCGTCGACCTCGCGGGCGACCTGCTGGAGTTCGTTGGTGATTCGCTCGACCGTGGTGTCTTCGGTTCGGAGGCGTGTGATGTCGGCGACCACGAGGTCGCCGTCGTAGATCGCGTCTTTGATGGCGATGACGTCCTGCTGGCCCTGTATCTCGGCGATGTGGACCTGCATCGCGGCGTCACCCGACGCCGTATCGAAGTCGTCGAGGTTGAGTTCCACGTAGTCCTCGGCGGTGTGTGCGTCCCGGTCGCCGAGAATTTTGCTCATGAAGCCCATAGGGATATGGGCCGAGCGAAACGGTATAGTTCTTACGTCAGACGAAAGCTCACCACCGGCCACGACGGATGGATAAAGTTATCTACTATATTTGTAATATTATAGTTTTCATGGAAACACTTAACACGATTGCGGGTAGTTTGCCACCAGATGTCTGATAAGGAAAATACCTTTTCGAGGCGTAACGTATTGAAGGTCGCTGGCGGGTCCATCGCCGCGATGGGGACGGCGGGGCTCGGAAGTGCGAGCGGCGAAGTCGAGGTCAACGTCGGGTTCTCGTCCGAACGCGGCCGACAGGCCGCACTCGACGAAGCGAACGAGACGGTCCGTGAGTTCGACTCCATCGACGCGATGACGATTCGTCTGCCCCAGCAGGCGGCGTCGGCGCTCCGAACGAACCCCCACGTGCGCTACGTCGAGCAGAACGGCACGGTTCAGGCTCACGCCCAGACCCTTCCGTGGGGCGTCGACCGCGTGGACGCCGACGTGGCACACAGCAACGGCGAGACCGGCCACGGCGCGGACATCGCCGTTCTCGACACCGGCATCGACGACGACCACCCCGACCTCGAAGCCAATCTGGGCGAGGGAAAAGATTTCACCGGCAAGGGAACCTGGGACGACGGAAACGGCCACGGGACCCACTGTGCCGGGATTGCTGACGCCGTGAACAACGGCGAGGGCGTCGTCGGGGTCTCCACCGAAGCCACCCTCCACGCCGGCAAGGTGCTGGGCGACGACGGTAGCGGGTCGTTCTCTGACGTCGCGGCCGGTATCGAGTGGGCCGCCGACCAGGGTTACGACGTCGCCAGCCTGAGCCTCGGTGCGAGTTCCGGGTCCAGTACGCTCCAAGACGCGGTGCAGTACGCCTACGACAACGGCGTGCTCGTCGTCTCGTCCGCGGGGAACTCCGGCCCCTGTACAGACTGCGTGGGCTATCCGGCCGCCTACAGCGATGCCATGGCCGTCTCCTCGACCGACAGCGACGACTCGCTGTCGAGTTTCTCCTCGACCGGTTCGGAGGTCGAACTCGCCGCGCCGGGCGGAAGCATCTACTCGACGTACGCCGGCGGTGGCTACGACACGCTCTCGGGCACGTCGATGTCCTGCCCGCACGTCTCGGGCGCAGGTGCCCAACTCATGGCCAACGGTGCGTCGAACACCGAGGCGCGTAGCACGCTGAAGAACACGGCCGAGGACATCGGTCTCGCCAGCAACGAGCAGGGTGCCGGTCTGCTCGACGTGGAAGCGGCGCTCGGCGGCGACGGCGGTTCCAACAGTTCGCCCTCGTGCACCCTCGTCGAACCGAGCGACGGCGACGCGGTTAGCGGAACCGTCACGGTTCGGGCCGACGCCAGCGACAGCGAGGACGACGATACCAACCTCGACGTGGGCGTGTCTATCGACGGCAGAGCGTGGCAGAGCGCCACCTACGACTCCACCAGCGGCTACTACGAGTACGACTGGGATAGCACGGCCGTCAGCGATGGAGACCACACCGTTCAGGCGCGAGCGACCGACAGCGACGGCGCGACGACGGAGTCGAGTCGGATATCCGTTACCGTGGACAACACCGCCAGCGACAACGCTCCGAGTATCGATCAGTTCGTACCGACTGACGATAGCAATCCGGCGTGGACGCGCTACGACGTGGACTGGTCCGTCAGCGACGGCGACGGCGATCTCGCCGACGTGACCTCCGAGATGCTGGACTCGTCCGGGTCGGTCGTCGCTTCCGAGAGCAACGCGGTCGGCGGTGCCAGTGCGTCCGGCACCGACTATCTGAAGACCAAGGGGAGCGCCAGCGAGATTCGGCTGACAGTGACCGACGAGGCGGGAAACTCGTCCGCGAACACGAAGTCCATCTGAGACGCCGAACGTCCGACGTACTACTTTTGCCGCGCCGCCGAGACCGGTACCCACCGTACGGTGGGACGCGTGGAGTAATCGAGTGAAGCCACACTTCAGAACGTAGCCTTCGGCTGAACTTTCGTTCATGGTACCCAACCTAGAAAAAATATTAAGGTTGTTTGGTCCGAAAATAACGACGGGGTTCGTCCTCATGACAGAACACAACGTTTCCCGTCGCCGCGTCCTCAAGGGCGTCGCAGCTGGAGCCGCGGCAACGGGCATGACCGGAGAAGCGGCAGCAGAACGACAGCGTCACATCGTCGGCCTCCGACCGGGAATCGACACCGAGGTCGCCACGCAGAGAGCGCGGTCGGTTCACCGAGAGTTGGATTTCGGCGACATCGGCACCGCCGTCGCGGGGCGATTCTCGGCGGAAGCGCTCGACCGACTACGGAGCAAGCGCGACGTACGCTACGTCGAGAAGGACAGCACCTACCACGCGCTCGCCGAAACACTGCCGTGGGGCGTCGACCGCGTGGACGCCGAGGTGGCCCACTCCAACGGCGATACCGGCAACGGTGCGGACATCGCCATCATCGACACGGGTATCGACGACGACCACCCCGACCTGGAGGCCAACGTCGGCGCCGGCAAGGCGTACGTGGCCTGCTCGGGGTCGAACTGCAATTACGATTGGTCCGACGACAACGACCACGGCACCCACTGCGCGGGCACCGCCGACGGCGTCGACAACTCCGAGGGCGTCATCGGCGTCTCGACCGAGGCGACCCTCCACGCCGTGAAGGTGCTGGACGACCAGGGTAGCGGTTCGCTCTCGGACGTGGCTGCCGGTATCGAGTACGTCGCCGACCGGGGCTGGGACGTCGGCAGCCTCAGCCTCGGCGCGAGTTCCGGCGACCAGACCCTCAAGGACGCCTGTACGTACGCCTACGACAACGGCGTCCTGCTCGTGGCCGCGGCCGGTAACGACGGCCCCTGTTCGGACTGCGTCGGCTACCCCGCCGCCTACAGCGAGTGCATCGCGGTCAGCGCGACCACGAAGGACGACAACCTGTCGGGCTTCTCGTCGACCGGCCCGGAGGTCGAACTCGCCGCACCCGGCGGGGCGAGCGACGGCAACGACAGCACGTCCATCTACTCGACGGTCATCGGCGGCTACGACTACTTCAACGGCACGTCGATGGCGACGCCCCACGTCTCCGGTGCCGGCGGCCAACTGATGGCCAACGGCTACTCGAACACGGACGCTCGGAGTCAACTCCAGTCCACGGCCGAGGACATCGGTCTGGGCGACAACGAACAGGGCTACGGACTGCTCGACACCGCGGCCGCGCTGGGCTACGACTCCAGCGACGACCTCGGCGGCGACGATGGCGGTAGTTCGGACTGCGTCGACGCCAGCAACTGGCCCGACGGAACCGGCTACGCCGGCTACGAGCACATCACGGACACCGACATGGACGGGCAGGTCGTGGTCTCGACGTCCGACAACGCCTACTACGACCTCACCTGCGACGGCAAGGTCCAAGTCAGTCAGGGCGGTTCGTTCACCGTGTCGGTCGACTTCGAGGACAACGGCTACGACGACCACTACGGCAACGTCTTCGTCGACTGGGACCAGAACCAGGACTGGTCCACCGCGACCGAGACCCGCATCTTCGAGAGCGTGAACGACGACACCGTCACCTACGAGGCCACGGTCGACGTGCCGAGCGACGCTCCGACCGGTCAGACCCTCGCTCGCCTGCGACTCAGTTGGGGCTCGTTCTACGGTCCGACGGCCACCGACGAGTACGGCGAGGTGCAGGACTTCACCATCGAAGTCCAGTAAGCCGACGACTCCCCGGACGCTCGATTTCCGTCGAGCGTTCCAGACGAGCACACTTTTTTGACGGAGGTTCGACTGCCCGAGAGCCGCGGCCGTCTCCCCCGAGCGCGACCGCGCCAGACCTTCCGCAAAACCGAGCTTTTTGACCCGGCGCGTCTTCGGTCGGCGTATGACGTTCAGCATCTGCGTCCGCGAGGAGTACGAGGACGAGAACGAAGCCTCACAGACTCGATTCGGCGTCGCGGTGACGACTCGTCTGCCCGCGGTCGGGACGCTCTGCCCGTTCGCCAGCGAGAACGGTGCAGTGGCGACCCAGAGCCTCGTCAACGTCGAACTCGGCCGGAAGGGGGTCGAGTACCTCGACGACGGACTCGCCGTCGAAGACGCCCTCCAAGCCCTGCTCAACGCCGACGAGGGAGCGGCCCAGCGCCAACTCCACGGGGTGGATTCGGAGGGGACCTTCGTCTTCTCGGGCGAGGAGTGCAAGGACTGGTACGGCCACATCGAGGGCGACAACTACACCGTCGCCGGGAACCTGCTGACCGGCGAGTCGGTAATCGAGGCGACCGCTGACGCTTACGAGGCAAGCGCGCCGTCACGCGGCGCGGAAACGTCGGGCGCGGAGACGCGAGACGACCGCGAGAACGACGCTCCACTCGCCGAGCGACTGATAGACGCACTCGCGGCGGGCCACGCCGAGGGCGGCGACAAGCGCGAGGACCTCCACGTCCAGAGCGCGGCCCTGCTGGTGGAATCGACCGAGGACCGCGAGATGGAACCCTACTACGACGACCTCCGGGTGGACGCCACCGAGACGCCCGTCGAGGACCTGCGCGAGACTTACGAACTCGCCAGGGAGGGCTTCGAGATGGCGGTCGAACGATACGAGGAAGCCTACGAGGAGGACGAGTTAGACGGAGTCGAAGACGAGTCGGAGCGGGTCGAGGACGACGCCGAGTGAGGCCATGTCTCGGGTCGGGTCGGCCGTGGGCCTTCGCCTCGCCGGTGTCGCAGGAATCGCAGGCGGTCTCGGGTGGTCGGCGCGAGCGGTGCTGACGTTCGCGGCCGACCGCGGAGCGTCGGTACTCGGCTACGGGACGCTGGACCTGCTCGTCCCCGTCGCACTCGCGCTAGCTGTCGTGGGCGTAGTGGGCCACTACGCCCGGACGCAAGTAGCGTGGAGTGGGGTAACGACCGCGGGATTCGTCGCGTTCTTCGCGGGGCTTCTGGGCACGTTCGCGGGGTCGGCCGCCTACGCTGTCGGCGGACTCCTCACGGGGTGGACGCTCTCGGTGTGGTCGTACTTCCTCGCGCTGGTCGGCGCGGTCGGGTTCGGCGCGGGACTGCTCCGGGACGAGGTTCCGCCGCGCTCGGGGGCCGTACTGCTAACGGTCGCGCTTCCGGCCGGACTGACCGTCTCGCTGGCGCTCGCGGTCGGCGGCGTCGTCCCCGACGAGGCGGTCGTGCCGGTCGGACCCGGCGTCCTGCTCGGGGCGGGAATCGCGGCGCTCGGCTGGTGGGGGTGGAACGAGACGGAGAGACCGAAGAACAGCAGATTCAGACGGTGAACTCGTACAGTTCGTCGCCGACGTGGTGGACCGACTCCACGACCTTCCCCTCGTCGCCCACCATGTCGTCGCCGGAGGTCTTCGCCCGGCCGACGGCCAACACCTTACCGTGGGACTCCTCGGCGATGACCACGAGGTCGCCCGCCGAGATGTCGTCGTCGGCCTCGGTGATGCCCGGGCGCATCACGTCCGCGCCGTCGCTGACGAACGAGACCGCGCCGGCGTCCACGGTGACGACGCGATTCTGGGGCGGGTAGTCGTTCGCGCCGCGGACCGTCACGAACGGTTCGTCCTCGTAGTAGAGGACCGCGGGGTCGCCGTCTACGAGGACGAGGTCGAACTCCGAGTCCTCTAACTCCACGAGTTCGTACGCGTCGGCGTCCAACTCGACGCCTAACTGGTCGGCGAGTCGCTGCTCGATGTCGTCCACCTCGTCGCTCCGAAGGTGGTGACGAGACTTGACTTCCATACCCGGACATGTGTCGCTTCGGGGCTTAATACTCTCGCCTTTCGCGTGACGACTCCCGGTTTCAGATAAAGGTAAAAACCCACCGGTCATACTGCCACGTATGAAGGCAAAGCGGGAGTACCGGGACCGCGGGGAGGTCGAAGTCGCGGTCCTCGACGCCCTCGTCGACCGGAGTGAGGAGGGGATGACGGTGTTCGAGCTCCGCTCGCACGTCGAGGTCGGCATCGACGAACTGGAAACCGCGCTGGCCAACCTCAAGGAAGACGACCTCATCACCGCCACCGAGCGCGACCACCGGACGCTCATCAAACCCGACGACCGCGTGATTCCGGACCCCGACGAGGAGGTCGAAGAACCCTCGTTCGTGGACAAGATCATCGATCGACTGACGCTTTGAGCGGTGTTTTCCGGAGCACATTCGGGAACGCAGTGGGAACGTTCTTCTCGGAACGAAAGGGATGGTCGGCGAGTGCCCGGTTCAGTCGAACGGTCGGCGAGAAGCTAGCTACCCCTCGAGCAACGGAAGACCGTAACCGCCCCGCACGGCACCGCATCCGCGAGAGCCTCGAACTGCCCCCTCGTCGGCCGGGGCTTCCGGATTCCCACCCTTTAATCCCGTCCCGGCCCGAATCCGACGTAGAGATGACTGTCATCGAGGACGAGCAGGCCGATCTCGGGGCGGAGTGGACGGAGGTCGGCGACCGACGAATCCCGGCCGACTACGGCCGACCCGAGCGCGCTCACGGCGCGGTTCGGCAGGTCGTCGGCGTCACCGAGATGCCGTACGGCGTGGTGGTCGTTCGCGGCGACGACCGAGTGGAGTACGTGGACAACGTGGTGTCGAACGACGTGCCGGACGAGGACGGCGAGGGGTGTTACGCCCTCTTGCTCGACCCGCAGGGCGGCGTGGAGTTGGACCTGTACGTCTACAACGCCGGGGAGCAACTCCTGCTGTTCGTGCCGCCGGGCGAGGCCGCGGCGCTCGCCGACGAGTGGCGCGAGAAGGTGTTCATCCAGGACGTGGAGATAGAGACCGCGAGCGACGACTTCGCCGTGTTCGGCGTCCACGGTCCGAAGGCGACCGAGAAGATAGCCAGCGTCCTCAACGGCGCGAGCAGTCCAGAGGGCCACCTCTCGTTCGTCCGCGGGCGGATGGCCGAGGTGGGCGTCACGGTGATTCGGACCGACGCGCTGACCGGTGAGGAGGGGTTCGAGGTGGTCTGTGCCACCGGAACGACCGTCAACGAGACCGGCGACGAGCGCGCGAACGCCGAACTCGTCTTCGACACGCTCCTGACCCAGGGGTTGAACGCCGCGCCGTTCGGCAGACGGACGTGGGAGTCGCTGACGCTCGAAGCCGGGACGCCGCTGTTCGAGACCGAGTTGCGGGGCCGGATTCCGAACGTCGTCGGTCTCCGGAACGCCGTGGACTTCGACAAGGGGTGTTTCGTCGGCCAGGAGGTGGTCTCGCGCGTGGAGAACCGCGGACGACCGAGCCAGCGACTCGTGGGGCTTCGCCCCGAAGCAGTGCCCGACTTGGGCGCGGCCGTCTTCCGCGGCGACGAGGCGGTCGGCGAGGTGACGCGCGCAGTCGAGAGTCCGACCGACGAGGAGCCTATCGCGTTCGCCGTGGTGGAGTTCGACGTGGGCGCAGGGGAAGGCGGGGCGGCGTCCGACCTGACGGTCCGGGTCGGCGGCGAGGAGGTCCCGGCGGAGACTTCGAACCTGCCGTTCGTGGAGGGGAGCGACCGGTCGGCCCGAATTCCGGAGTACTGACTTCGACGGCCTCGGAACTCAGTTCTCCTCGATAGCGTCCACGACCATCGCGGCCGCGACGACCGCTTCCTTCGGGACGCCGGTCGCGTCGTCGATGGTCACGTCGTACGTGTCCTTGAGCGAGAACCGGCCGTCGATAGTGCCGACGTGGCGACCGTCGGCGTCGGTAATCTCGTACTCGTGGGGAATCAGGCTGAAGACGGCGTGGACGTGACGCAGGAGCGAGACAACCTTGCTCTTGGAGGCGATTTCCGCGATGGGATTCCCGGTGTCGGGGTCGCGCAGGGTCCACCTGTCCGCGAGGAGAGTGAAGTTGCGGTCCAGCACGACCACGGTTTCGCCGGTCCGGTCGTCCACCAGCGCGTAGTCGCCCGCGAAGTCGAGGACGCCGCTGGCCTCGACGGTGAATACCGGGTTCCCGTCGGCGTCCACGAAGGGGAACTCCTCCTTGAGTTTGAACATCTTCTGTTTGCCCCGGAGGACGACGTTTCCATCGCCATCGAAGGCCTCGTACTTGTTTCGAATCAGCGACTGGACGACTCGGTACTCGTCGTCGGTCAGGTCGAGGGCGGCGATAGCGTCGTCTGCCATACCACGGAATTCCCGACTCCGGGTTAAATACTTTCTCGGCGACGATTGATCGAAGCGCGAGAGCGGTCGAAGACGTCCACCGCCGGACGCGCCGAGTGACCCGAACCACGGGACGCGCCGCGCCTGCGCTCGGCCGCATCTGCGGTGCGGACGCGGCCGAGCGCGACCCGCGCGGGGAGGAACGGGGCGCGGTTGCGGTACGGTGCTGTGCGGCGCGGCGCGGTTGCGGTGCTGTGCGGCGCGGTGCAGTTGCAGTGGGATGCAGTCACGATGCAGATGCAGTGGGGTGCGGTCGCGGTGATTCCGTGGTTCGAGGAGTAGCTAGCTCACCTTCGACACCTCTGTTCGCGGTGCGGTTACGATGGAGTACGTCCGCAGCGGGATGTCGTCCTCGGCACGTTCGCCACCTACAAAGAGAAACGTAAGAGAAAGAATCACACACTGGAAGGAATCGTACTCATTGCTAAAAGAAATTTCAAGCATACTCCCGGGCGACTACGGCCACGATTGTCCTCGTGAAGCCGAGGAGGATGGGACCGACGAAGATACCCGTGAATCCGAAGGTGACGAGACCGCCGAAGATGCCGACGACGAGAACGGCGGGATTCAGGTTCGCGCTCCGACCGCCGATAATCGGCCGGAGGTAGTTGTCGGTGATGTTGACCACGCCGAATCCGTAGGCGAGGAGGGCCGCTCCGCCGAGGAGGTCCCCGGTGGCGAGCAGGAACACCGCCGCGGGAATCCAGATGAACATCGACCCGACGAACGGAAGTAGACCGAGGACGACCGCGAACACCGTCCAGAAGAGGACGTTCGAGAACCCGAGGGCGAACAGGGCGAGTCCGGTGAGAACGGCCTGTACGACCGCGATGACGCCCTGCGTGATGAGGACGGCGTAGGTGAGCCGGTCGAGGTCGGAGAGGAGTTCGTCCTGCACGCCGGTCGGAAGCGGCGTCACGTCGCGGACCCACGCCACCACCTCGTCGCCGCCGACGAGCAGGTAGTAGAGGACGAATCCGAGAATCGTCACGCCCACCGCGGCGGTCGAGGCGCCGCCGACGACGCCGACCGACTCCTCGACCACTCGCCCTGCGCCCGACCGGACCGCGCCCACGAGGTCCTGTCCGAGGTCGCTGGTGAGGAACTCCTGAAGGAATCCCACGTCGATTTCGCCGGACTGTACGCCCTCGACCAACGAGAGCGCCTGCTGGAGGACGACCTGAAGCATCAGGACGAACGGCAGGATGAACAGCAGAGTGGACCCGACCATGAGGACGACCGCCGACTTCCGCGGGCCGATGCGGGGTGCGAACCGGCGCTGGAGCGGATAGAGGGTGTACGCCAGGAAGACCGCGAGCGCGACGTAGGTGAAGAAGGGCCAGACGACGAGGAGCGAGGCGTAGAGTGCGAGCGCGAGCAGGAGGAGGGCGAACGCCTTCTCGGCATCCATACCGAACAGGAACGGCGACCCGTAAAAAAAGTTCTCCGGCGGAGCGACCGGTTACCGGGCGATCGATTGCGGACCGGTCTCACAGTGGTACTGCGTCGCATTACAGTTCCGTTAAGTGGCCTGAATCCCTGTTACCTGTTGATGAACGAGACGGCACAACGCGCGAAGCAGCCATTTATTTCCACACCGAAACGATGAGTAAGGATTACATCGACGTGAAGGGAGCGGAGGAACACAACCTCAAGGACCTCGACATCTCCATCCCGCGCGAGCAGTTCAACGTAGTGACGGGACTGTCGGGGTCCGGCAAATCGTCGCTCGCGTTCGAGACGGTCTACGCCGAGGGCCAGCGCCGGTACATCGAGAGCCTGTCGGCCTACGCCCGGAACTTCCTCGGACAGATGGACAAACCACAGGTCGAGAACGTCGAGGGCCTCTCGCCCGCCATCTCCATCGACCAGAAGAACGCCGCCAACAACCCCCGTTCGACGGTCGGCACCGTCACGGAGCTCCACGACTACTTCCGTTTGCTCTACGCCCGCATCGGGACGCCCCACTGCCCGGAGTGCGGCCGCGAAGTCGGCGAGCAGAGCGCCCAGAACATGGTCAGGCGCGTCCTCGAACTCCCCGAGGGCACCCGCGCGAAGGTCGCGGCCCCGGTGGTCCGCGACCAGAAGGGGGCCTTCGAGGACCTCTTCGACGACCTCGTCTCGGAAGGGTACAGTCGCGTCGAGGTGGACGACGAGGAGTTCGACCTCACGATGGACAGACCCGACCTCGACAAGAACTACGACCACGACGTGGACGTCATCGTGGACCGGGTGAAGGTCTCGCCCGAGGCCCGAAGTCGCATCACCGACAGCGTCGAGACCGCCTTGGAGGAAGCCGACGGCGCGCTGAAGGTCATCCTCCCCGACCCGCCCGAGGAGGCCCGAGACGAGATCGGCGGCGCGACTGCGCGCTCCACCGGGGACCTCGCAGGCGAGGCCGACGACCGACTCGTCGTGGAGTTCTCCGAAGACCTCGCCTGCACCCACTGCGGCATCGACTTCCGCGAGATAGAGACCCGTAGCTTCTCGTTCAACAGTCCCCACGGCGCGTGCCCGGAGTGTGAGGGCATCGGCGAGACCAAGGAGGTGGACGAGGACCTCGTGGTCGTAGACGAGAGCAAGCCGCTCAAGCACGTCTTCGAGCCGTGGAGCTACAACCGGACGTACTACCGCCGACAGTTGGACAACGTGGCCGACCACTTCGGCGTGAGCGTGAACACTCCCTTCGAGGACCTGCCCGAGGACGTGCGGGACGCGTTCGTCTGGGGGACCGACGAGCAGGTCCACTTCGAGTGGACGACCAAGAACGGCACCCGCGAGAAGGACGAACGCTTCGAGGGCGTCATCCCGAACCTCGAACGACGCTACGTCGAGACCGATTCGGACAGCACCCGCGACCACATCGAGGAGTACATGGCGGTCACGGAGTGTCCGGTCTGCGAGGGAACCCGACTCAACGACCAGAGTCGGTCGGTGTACGTCGACGGCACTTCCATCACGGAAGTCAACGAGATGTCCATCGGAGACGCCTTGGACCACTTCGAGGGCCTCGAAGCCAAACTCGACGAGCGCGAGACCAAGATCGCCGAGGAGATCCTGAAGGAGATTCGCGCCCGCCTCGGCTTCATGGAGGAAGTCGGACTGGAGTATCTGACGCTGGACCGCGAGGCCTCGACCCTCTCGGGCGGCGAGAGCCAGCGCATCCGACTCGCCACCCAGATCGGGTCGGGTCTCGTCGGCGTCCTCTACGTGCTGGACGAACCGTCCATCGGTCTCCACCAGCGAGACAACGACCGACTGCTGAACACGCTCGAAGAACTCCGCGACTTGGGCAACACCTTGCTGGTGGTCGAACACGACGAAGCGACGATGCGCCGGGCCGACAACGTCATCGACATGGGTCCCGGCCCGGGCAAGCGCGGCGGCGAAGTCGTCGTGCAGGGCGACGTGGACGAAGTCGTGGACTGCGAGGAGTCGCTCACGGGCGACTACCTCGCGGGACGCAGAGAGATTCCCGTGCCCGACGACCGCCGCGAGAGCGACGAGTCCCTTACAGTCGTCGGCGCGCGCCAGCACAACCTGAAGGACCTCGACGTGGACATTCCCGTCAGCCAGTTCACCGCCATCACGGGCGTCTCGGGGTCGGGCAAGTCCACCCTGATGCACGACATCCTCTACAAGGGACTCGCCCGCGAGATGAACGACAACACCTCGGTCGACCCCGGCGACCACGACGGCATCGAGGGCATCGACAACGTCGAGAAGGTCCGGCTTATCGACCAGTCGCCCATCGGCCGAACCCCGCGGTCGAACCCCGCGACCTACACCGGCGTCTTCGACTACATCCGGGAGTTGTTCGCGGCGACGAAACTCGCCAAACAGCGCGGCTACGAGCGCGGCCGGTTCTCCTTCAACGTCAAGGGCGGCCGGTGCGAGGAGTGTGGCGGTCAAGGGACGGTCAAAATCGAGATGAACTTCCTCTCGGACGTGTACGTCCCCTGCGAGGAGTGCGACGGGGCGCGCTACAACGACGAGACGCTCGACGTGACCTACAAGGGCGCGACCATCGCGGACGTGTTGGACATGTCGGTCGAGGAGGCCTACGACTTCTTCGAACACGACCAGCGAATCGCCCGCAGACTCGGTCTACTGAAGGACGTAGGGTTGGACTACATGAAACTCGGCCAGCCCTCCACCACCCTCTCGGGCGGCGAGGCCCAGCGCGTCAAACTCGCCGAGGAACTCGGCAAGAAGGACACCGGCGACACGCTCTACCTCCTCGACGAACCGACCACGGGTCTCCACAAGGAAGACGAGCGAAAACTCATCGAGGTCCTCCAGCGCCTGACCGACAAGGGCAACACCGTGGCCGTCATCGAACACGAACTCGACCTCGTGAAGAACGCCGACCACGTAATCGACCTCGGGCCGGAGGGCGGCGAGAACGGCGGCGAAGTCGTCGCGGCCGGGACGCCCGAAGCAGTAGCCCGAAACGAGGACTCCCACACCGGGCGATACCTCCGGGACATGCTTCCCGAGGTGGAGTTGGACGGACCGCGGACCGACCGCCGGGCCGCGCCCGCCACGGACGACTGAAGATACGTTCGTATTCCCCGGTTTCAGGAGTCGTATTGTCACGTTAACTCGGGGAATCCTCGTGTTACTGTCGAGAGGTGACGCATTTTTGATAATGGCGGCGGGCTAAGTACTGGATAACAAAGTGTGGCCCGGGTGAAACTGGCGTACCGTGATGGGATGGGTGGCGGTGGCACCGGCGCAACAAGCGATTGAGCGACTTCGGTAGTATGAGTTCGGCTGACAACTCACCGGGACAAGAAACACTGTCCGAGGACTTGATCTTCGACGTGTTGAAGAACCGGCGGCGGCGATACACGCTGCATTACCTCAAGCAGCAGGACCGTCCGGTCGAACTGAGCGAGCTCGCCGAACAGGTCGCGGCGTGGGAGAACGACACGACCGTCGAGGGGCTATCGGCCAACGAGCGCAAGTCGGTCTACACCTCTTTGTATCAGACGCATCTCCCGAAACTCGCGGACGCAGGTATTGTGGATTACAACCAGAATCGTGGGGTAGTAGAGCTGTCGGAGAACGCCGCGCAGTTGGAGGGGTATCTCCGGCCGCAGGACGAGTTCCCGTGGATTCGGTACTACCTCGGTCTCGCCGTCGTGAGTGCGATTCTCGTCCTCGGAGACCTGCTCGGCGTCCCACCGTTCGACGCGATTCCCGACGAAATCTGGGGCATTCTCATCGTCGCCGCGTTCGCAGTGTCGGCGGCAACTCACTATCTGCGACGGCGGCAACTCGCTCAGCAAGAGGCACCCCCGAACGTCGAGGGGTAGCAGTAGGTCGAGGAGCGGACAGTGCGTCGAGAGCAGGGAGTAGAGAGCGGAGAATACTTGGCGTAAAGGGTCGTACGCCCGAGCGATGTACGACTTCGTAGTCGTCGGAGCAGGCCCGGCCGGGTCGCGGTTCTCCCGACGGGCGGCCGAGCGGGGGTACGACGTGTTGACCGCCGAACGCGGGGAAGTCGGCAAGCCGCTGGCCTGTTCGGGCCACGTCAGCACCGACATCTGGGAGTTCGCACCCGAGGGCGCACGCGAGGACCTCCTCCAGAACGAGGTGTACGGCGCGCGCTTCCACGTCGGCGGGCCGGGAAGCGACGACTACCCCTTCTACAAGCGCGAGGTCGTCTCGAACGTCATCGACCGCGTAGGTCTCGACCGGCGACTGGCCGAGGCGGCCCGCGAGGCCGGTGCGGACCTCCGGGAGAACCACAGCGTCTCGGCGGTCGAAGAGAAACGCGACCACGTGGAAGTGACCGCCAACGCGCCCGACGGCACCGAGACGTTCGAGGCACGGATGGTCGCTGGCTGTGACGGTCCGGTCTCGCGGGTCCGGAGCGAACTCGGTCTCCCCGACCCCGGCGAGAAGCTACAGGGCGTGTTGGCCTTCTCGGAGGAGGACGACCCCGGCGACTACGTGGACGTTCACCTCACTGCACCCCGGTTCTTCGCGTGGCGCATCCCGCGCGGCGACTCCGGCGTCGAGTACGGCCTGGCGGCCCCGCCCGGTTCGGACCCCTCGGCCAAGGAACTGTTCTCGGAGTTCACCGCGGAGTACGACGTGGAAACGAGTCACTTCTGCGCCGGGATGATTCCCGTGGGTCCCGCCGAGTCGGTGACGAGTCGGCGCGGGTTCCTCGTCGGTGACGCCGCGGCCCAGACCAAGCCCTTCACCGGCGGGGGAATCCTCTACGGTATGACCGCCGCCGACCACGCCGCCCGCGAAATCGACCCCGAGAGGCCGGGGACTCTGCAGGACTACGAGGAGGCGTGGCGGGAAGACTTGAGTACGGAGATTCGGCTGGGTCACTGGATTCGGAAGGCCTACTCGCTTCCGGAGGGCGTCCAGAAGGTCGGACTGTCGGCGTTTTCGGGCGAGATTGGGGTTCACATGGACAAGCCGACCTCCTTCTTCTCCAAGGAGCATCTGAAGAAGCTACTGTCGGGGTCGTAATCGAAGAATCAGACCGTTTCGGGCAACCAACCCCCATCCACCTCGACGTTCTCTCCACTGATGTACTCGCTTTCCTCGTCCAAGAAGAAGAGTACCGCCTGCGCCACGTCCTCGAAGTCGGCCGGACGGCCGCGAGGAAGGTCCTCGGGGAACTCGTCGGAGTTCTCGACCACGTAGGGCGAGACCGCGTTCGCGGTGATACCGTCGTCCTGCGTGTCCGCGGCTAGCATCCGCGTGAACATCAGCACGCCCTGCTTGGCGATGAAGTACGGCGCGTTCTTGGGGTTGATCAGTCCCTTCTCGGAACTCGCGTAGCCGACGTTCACGATTCGGCCCCACGACTGCTCGCGCATCCCCGCCAGCGCGCGCTTACAGCAGAGGTAGGTCCCGTTGACGTTGGCCTGGAGGACGGTGTTCCACTGCTCGAAGGAGATGTCCTCCCAGTGGTCGGGCGCGAACGGGCCGACGTTGTTCACCAGCACGTCCACGGTTCCGAGGTCGGCCTCGGCGGCGTCGAACATCTCGTCCACGTCGTCGGGGTCGGCCACGTCGCCCTGCACGGTCGTCGCCGCGGGTGCGCCGCGCTCGCGGGCCGCCTCGGCGACTTCCGCGGCGGCGTCCCCGCTGGTACGGTAGTGGACCGCCACCGACGCGCCCTCCTCGGCGAGTGCGAGCAGTAACTCCCGGCCGACGCCCTTCGCGCTTCCGGTCACGAGCGCGGTTCGCCCGCTCAGGTCGGGTCGTATCATGGTCGCCGATTCGGGGGCGGCGTATTTCTACGTTGAGGCTTCGGCTCCGACGAGTCGAGTTCCGGACGTTTCCAATCCGTTCGCTTCGACGCGTCGGGGAATAGTTTCGGAGTTCGCGTTCACGGTCGTTCCCGGTCCGCACGCATGAGAGACAGAAATACGCTCGTTAGAGACGTGGATAAATTCACTTTGCAATTGTTTCTATTTCTTGTTCGATTGTACAGATACTCGAAGACCGGTCGGTTTCCCGAGAGGCGAACGAGTGTCCGACCCGAGAATCGGCCCGTTCGCTACGCAGTAGAACGGAGATCGGGCGACGTACGGGTCGGAGCAGTCCCGCGAAAATCGTCGCGGCCACATACCATTAATATCGAGACGGTAAAACATCCGGTATGGCACTAGAAACCATACTGCTCGCAGTCGGCCCGGGCGACGCCGACCGCACCGAGGAGTTGGCCCGGGCGGTCATCGACGTAGCGGGACCGACAGGCGCGAACGTCGTGCTGGCCCACGTCTTCACCGACGAGGAGTTCGACGGCGTGGTGAGTCAACTCGACTACGACCCGGCGGGCGAAATCGACCCCGACGAGGTGGCGTCCCGTCACGCTACGGTCCGGCATCTCACCGGCGACTTCGACGAGGCGGGCGTCGAGTACAGCGTGCGCGGGAGAGTCGGCGAACACGGCGAGACCATCGTGGAGTTGGCGAACGAGGTCGGCGCGGACCGGGTCGTCGTCGGCGGTCGCAAGCGGTCGCCCGCGGGAAAAGCCGTCTTCGGGAGTACGGCCCAGGAAGTAATGCTCAACGCACCCTGTCCCGTCACGTTCGTCCGCGGCGACTGACTTCGCGGATTCGTTCTTTCGGTATAGAACGTCCCTTTTCGGTCGCTATAGACTGCCCGAGTCGGAGAGATCGGAGACGTTGGTGTAGAAAGCCCGCGACCGGGCGGCCCTTTCGGTCCACCCGAACGTTGGTTTGCGACACCGAGCGTCTGCCGGTAGTCTGCGTCGCGGGCGCGCTACTGGCGGTTGGTCGGCCGAGCGCCGAAGGGTCGACGGCCGCTTTCTCGCGGAGGGTCACTTCCGGGACCGGCCCTTCCACTCGCGCTCCTGTCGGCGTTCGGCGACGTGACGGCGGCCGTCGGCGACCGACTCGCGGGCGTCGGTGCCGAACCGCTCGGCCTCGGCGAGCGGGCCGTCCTGGAACGCCTCCAGCACGCCGTACGACCACGTATCGCCGACGACGCCGTGGGGGAGCAGGTCGTCGCGCAGGCAGTCGGCGAGTTCGTCGTACCCGGCCTCGCGCAGGTGGTCTTCGGCCTCGGCGAGGTGGTCCATCGCGTGGCCCGTCGCGTGGTGGAACTGGACGAGGTGGCCGTGGGCCCGGTGGAACCACTCCACCCCCAGTTCGACTTCGTGGAGCGCCTCGACGTCCGCGTCCGAGAGGTCCGTATCTGAAGGGTCCGCATCCGAAGGGTCTACCTCCGAAGGGTCGGCGTCGAGCGCGTCGTCGTCTGAGCTCATGCCCATCGTTACCACCCGACATACAATAACGCTGTCGCGCCGGGCCGTTCCGTCGGACAGTTCGGCCGGACAGTTCGGCCGAAATACGGTACCCTGTGGCATACTCGTTGCCGAGTAAATGCTTGTAGTTAAGTGCGACCGGACCGTCCTACCCGGGTGAATGGCGTACTACGCGGGCGTTGACCTCGGCGCGACGAACGTCAGGGCAGCAGTCGCCGACGACGAGGGGGACGTGGTGAGCGTCCACCGTGCGAACACACCCAACGGTCCGACCGGCATCGCGGTCACGGAGGCCGTGCTGGAGTGCCTCCGCGAGGCCTGCGATGCCGCCGACCTCGACCCGACTCAGATTCGGGCGGCGGGTATCGGCTCCATCGGACCCCTGGACCTCGCGGAGGGCGCGGTCGACAATCCGGCGAACCTTCCGGACACTATCGACCGCATCCCGCTGACGGGTCCCGTCGGGCAACTAATCGACAGCGACAGCGTCTACCTCCACAACGACACCGTGGCTGGCGTCATCGGCGAACGATTCTACAGCGACCGCAACCCCGACGACATGGTGTATCTGACCATCTCGTCGGGTATCGGCGCGGGCGTCAGCGTCGACGGACAGGTCCTCTCGGGGTGGGACGGCAACGCGGGCGAGGTCGGCCACATGGTCGTGGACCCGCGAGGCCGACGCACCTGCGGGTGCGGCCGAGAGGGTCACTGGGAGGCGTACTGTTCGGGCGAGAACATCCCCGAGTACGCCAAGTTGCTCGCCGAGGACGCCGGGAGCCTCGACACCCAACTCCCCCTCGACGACCCCGACTTCTCCGCGGTGGACGTGTTCGAGGCGGCGGGCGAAGACGAGTTCGCCGACCACGTCGTGGACCAACTCGCCCACTGGAACGCGCTCGGCGTGACCAACATCGCGCAGGCGTACGCTCCGCTGGTCGTCTACGTCGGCGGTGCAGTGGCGCTCAAGAACGAACACCTCGTCGTGGACCCGATTCGGGAGCGTCTCGACGACCTCGTGTTCAACAACGTCCCCGACGTGCAGTTGACCACGCTCGGCGACGACGTGGTGTTGAAGGGAGCCATCGCCAGCGCCCTGACCGGCGGTACCGGCGACCGAACGAGTTCGATAGTCTAACTCGCTTTCCGCCCACCTTTTATCCTCCTCCGTCCCTTGGATACAGCCATGCATCGCCGCGAGTTTCTTCGGGGGGTCACGGGGTCAGTCACACTTTCGTCGGTCGGAGTCGTCTCCTCGACCGGGACCGCGGCGGCCCATCCCGGACCGTACCGACCGCTGGGGAACGTGTCGGTCACCAACGCCAAGGAGACCGTTCCGGACCCGAGCGGGAAGTTCGCTTACGTCGCCGCGACCGGTGGTTTCGCCACGGTGGACGTACAGATTCCGAGCGACCCGCAGGTCGTCTTCGAGGAGCGCGACCTGCTGGCCGACCGCGAAACCGGGCCGCTCCGGTTGATTCAGGACGTGAAAGTCGAAGGCGACCGACTGGTGGTCGCCGGCCCCGCGAACCCGCTCCGGGGAGACGTGCTACAGGGGTTCCTGCTATACGACGTGAGCAACCCCGCGAATCCACAGCAGGTCGCGTTCTACGAGACCGAGTTCCCGATTCACAACTGCTTCATCCGGGACGGAATCGTCTACCTCACCGCCAACGGCAGTCAAACCAACTCGCTCGTGATGGTGGACGTGAGCGACGGCGACCCCGAGGAGGTCGGGCGCTGGTCGCTCGCGGACCGTAACGAGGCGTGGTCCGAGGTGGCCTCGGGACTCTGGACCGTCCACGACGTGTGGGTGCAGGACGGTCGGGCGTACCTCGCGTACTGGGACGCCGGAACCTACATCGTGGACGTGAGCGACCCGTCCGATCCGTCGTTGGTCTCCCGAATCGGGGGCCAGTCGCTCGAAACGCTTCGCTCCGTCCAGGACGAGCAGGCACGCACCGAGAGCATCCGCCTGCCGGGGAACGCCCACTACGCGATGGCCAACGACGACGGCACCCTGCTCGGCGTCAACCAGGAGGCGTGGGAAGCCAGCGGGCAGGGCAGTCCCGGCGCGGTCGAACTCTGGGACATCTCGAACGCGGAGAACCCGACGCGACTCTCGACCGTCGAGGCTCCGCCCTCGCCCGACCCCACCATCGGCGGGACGTGGACCACCTCGCACAACTTCGACATCGTAGACGGGCGACTCTACTCCTCGTGGTATCAGGGCGGCGTGAAGATTCACGACATCTCCGACCCCGCGAACCCACGGGAGTTGGCGTGGTGGCGCAATCCGGACGAAACCTCCTTCTGGACCGCCAAGCGCGCACAGGGGGACTTCTTCGTCGCCAGCAGCATGGGTCGCCAGTCGAACGGGATGGGCGCGCTCTACACCTTCCCGAACCACGAGGGGCAGCAGAAGGACCCGCCGTCGCTGACGGCCGAAGCCACCGGGAACGCGACCGAGGGCGGGCAGACCGGGACGACGAGCGAGCAGGCGGCCTTGGCCGGCGAGACCACGACCAGCGAGTCCGACTCCGACGCGGCCACCGGAAGCACGCCTGGCTTCGGCGCTCCGGCCGCGTTCGCCGCACTCCTCGGCGCAGGCGCGTGGCGAACGCTCCGGAAATAAACCCAAAGTCCTACCACCCCGGAAGACCCTACCTACTCCTAATGACCGATGACGACGACTCCCTGCAGGCCCGCGTCGAGCGGTGGCTTACCGGGCAGATGCCCATCATCAGCATGCACGGCGGTGAGAGCGCCGTCCAGAAGGCCGACCCGAACAGCGGCGAGGTCGTCGTCGAACTCGGGGGTGCCTGCTCGGGGTGTGCCATCAGCCCCCGAACGGCCCAGAACATCAAACTCGACCTCGCCAAGGACTTCGAGGAAGTCGAGGACGTGACCGTCCGAGTCGCCGACGACGGAACCGGAGACTGGGACATCGACCAACCCGAGAGCGTCATGGGAATCGACCGAAACGAGGGCGGACGAGGGGGTCGCGGCGAGGGGTCGCCGAACAGCGACCGCTTCTGAGCAGGCAATCAGTTCTGACGAGTCGGAGTACCGCTGGGGAGACGAGTCGCTCCGATAGCAGTCGCCTCGGACGCCACCGTCGCTACGCTCGTTTCGGCGTCGAAGAAGAAAGAACTGCAGGTGGGCCGCGAAGTTACGAGACGCCGTCGGGCTTTTCGGCGTCGTCCTCGACCTGCCGCTTCATCGAATCTCGGCGGGCCTTGGCGTCACGGCCCGTGGCTTCGAGCAGGAAGTCGTTTTTCTTGTCCACGGCGTCGGCGGCGGCGTCGGCGTTACCCTCGGCGATGACGTCCTCGGCGTCGCGCTCCTCGAAGTGGACCGCGAGTTTGTCCTTCTTGCCGCTGTACTCGGCCGCACCGGCGAGGATGCGGTCGAAGACGGGGTTGTCGGGGTCCTCGACCACGTAGAGTTCGTGACCGTTGTGTTCCTCCGTCCCGGTGACTTCGCCGAAGTAGTCCTCGATTTTCGCCTTCATGTCCGGGATTCGGTCCTCCAGGTGTTCGCCGCGTCGCATCTTGTACTCCTTCATGGTAATCTCCCTTTGGACAGGGTGTGGTAAACCCTTTTCGCGTCGTTCCCCTTCTTGAATCCGACGTTTCTATCGCCTTAATCCGTCTCTCTACTCCTGGGCGAGATAGCCCCGAGCGCACTCGGGACAGATGTCGCCCGCGCGGAGCGACGATCCGGAGACGCTCACGCGGTACTCGCACTCGGGGCAGACGAACTCCGCGTCCACGTCCGGGTCGTCGGCCGGACCCGAGAGCGTCGGTGCCTCCGCGCCGGCCGAGATGCCCGACGAGAGTTCGGCGTCGTTCCCGCCGTCGTCGGGGGCCTGCAGGGTGTCGCCGTCGGCGTTGACGAACTCGACCTCGTCGCTTTCGTCGTCGGTCACGTCGGGCGAGGACTCCGGGGCGAGTCCGCCGCCGAACTCCACGTCGGTACTCGCACCGTCGCCCGGTTCGGCGTCGTAGCCCTCGTCCTCGCGGCCGACCTCGGGCCAGTCGGCGGGACCGCTCTCGTCGGCGTCCGCCGGGTGCGTGGTCTCGGCCTCGGGCCACTCGCCGGGAGTGCGTCCGTCGTCGCTCGAACTCGAATCCTCGTCGTCGTCCAGAATCACGCCGTCGTCGTCCGCGGCGGACGGGGGTTCCTCGAAGTCGTCGGCGGTGTCGCTCTCGGTTGCGTCGGCCGACGCCGACGACGTGTTCGGCGACGCGCCCGAGTTCGACGACGCGCTCGGATCCGAGGACCCGTCCGAACTCGGCGAGTCGGTCAGGATTTCGGCGTCGTCTCCGTCGGCGGGCGCACCCACCCCCGCGCTCGCGTCGGCCCCCGCGCTCGCGTCGGAAGTCGTACCCCCTCCTGCGCCAGACGAGGGTGCGTCCACCGCCGGGTCTTCCTCCGCAGTTTCGAGGTCCGGTGCGGGCGATTCGAGCGCAGTGACCTCCTTGTTCTCGGTGACTATCTTCCGGTCGCCACACCGCTCGCACTCCTCGAACTCCCGAACCGTGACCACGACTTCGCTCCCCTGCTCCTCGCGTTCCCGTTCGATTTCTGCCTCCCCGTAGCTGTGGCCGAGTAGCGAACACCTGAGACTCATTGTGCTTTTCCTTACGTTCATGAATGGTAAACCCTGTGTTTCTGCGTGTGACGGGCGTCAGACGGCAACCGTTTACGATGCCGTGCCCGAAATCGACGCGACGAGTCGAGGCCGTGAACGACTCCGATGGTTGTAGGGAGTTACGGTGGTGGTAGACGAACGGTTATATTGACCGGGTTTTAGACGTGCTCGATTTGCAATAATTCGACTATTCGCGTCGAACCCCAGGCGGTCGCGTACGAACAAGGCGAGGAGAAGCTCACCTCCCTCGTCACAGGAGGTGAGTGAGACCGTTTCTGGAAATTCCGGAAACGAGCCCGCCAAGTTAAGTACTACCGACCTGATACAGCTATCTGTGATAACCGATGCTCGCGTCCTCCGGACCGGCTTCGTCCCCCGAGAAGTCGAGCATCGCGACGCCGAAGTCACCCACCTCACCGAAATCCTCGCTCCACTCATCGACGGCGACCCCGCCGACACCACCCTCCTCCTCGGTCCCTCCGGCGTCGGCAAGACGTGTCTGGCGAAGTACACTGCCGAACAGCTCCGCCAGGAGGTCCTCGACGTCGAGTACCAGTACGTCAACTGCTGGCAGAACTTCTCCGAGTTCCGTACCCTCTACCGCGTCCTCGATGGCCTCGGAAAAACCGTCGACATCCACCGCCAGTCGACACCACGTGACGAACTCTACGAACGCCTCCGCCAGTACGACGGTCCGCCGTGCGTCGTGATCCTGGACGAGGCCGACCAGCTCGAGGACGAGAGCGTCCTCTACCATCTCCACGAGATGCCGCAGTTCTCGATGCTCCTCATCGCCAACCGCGAACGCGAACTGCTCGCGGGGGCCGACGAACGCCTCACCAGCCGCCTTCGGGGGAGCGAGCGCGTTCACTTCGACCGCTACAGCGCCGACCAACTGGTCTCGATCATGGACGCTCGGGTCAAGTGGGGCCTCGAGGAGGGCGTCGTCTCCGACGACCAGCTCGCGACCATCGCCGACGCCGCCGGGGGCGATGCGCGGGTCGCGCTCAGCATCCTCCGGACAGCAGCACGACAGGCACACCAGAACTACGAGTCGGAGATTACGGACGAGGTTCTGGAATCGGCAATGCCGCGAGCCCGCGCCGAGCGTCACGAGAAGGACGTCGACACGCTCACACCGCACCAGCGGACGCTCTACCAGATCATCGAGGAACACGACGAGATCTCGCCGAACGACCTCTACGAGGAGTACAAAGAGCGGACGGACGACCCGAAGACCGACCGGACGGTCCGGAACTACCTCTCGAAGATGGACCAGTACGACGTAATCGAGGCCGCGGGGACGAGCCGAGACCGGACGTACCGCTCGGTTTCGGAGACGTTCGACCGTATCGAGTAACTACGATACTTATCCTGCTCCCGCGCTCTTCTCTCTTAGATACGGAATGCCGAACGCGTTGTTCGATTAAACACCATCATATTTATGAAGTTAGAGTTTTACTTGTATTTTGAAATGTACAGGAGAGATATGGTTAAGGCGGTTGGTGCATCGATTACGTCGCTGTCAGTACTGCCTGCGGCAGGGTCGGGTGCCCAGCAAACGGACGAGGGGGTTCGTCCAGTCGGGGGAGACGTCCCTAACGAGAACGTGCCTCGGGCAACGATCACACCGTTCATGCCGGAAGGGGATACCCGAGAAGTCGGACAGTTCATCACACTTCACGGCGGATGGAAAGTCGGTGAAGAACAGACTTTCGAAGCGATGACAGAACTGGTGAACAAGACGCGCCAAACGTTCACCTACGGGGACCAATCGTTCGTTCTGGACAGCGAGGAGGACTGGGAAAGAGACGGCTACGGTGAGAATACCTACAAGTTCTCACACACTAAACCACCGTACCCGAAAGGGGACCTGATCGAAGTGACGTGGGATGCGATCTTCACCGACTCCTACTACGATTCGTGGAGAGAGATGCAGTACGAGCCGGGTGACCGGTACATGCCATGGGTGTTCCCTCTTTCGGAGACCTTCGAGATCGTCGGAAAGAACAGAGGGAAACGATAACAGGATCTCTGTAGCGGATAGTTGGCGGTAACTGGGATAGTCGAAAATGGCGCGGTTCAGCGATTCCACGGTTCGAGTCAGAGCCGGAAGTGAACAGACCGTACCACCAGAGACGAAGCACTAGTTTCGGAACCATCTGGAAACACCGATAGGTAGCAGTCTGATCTACTGTATCGACCGGTGGTAGACGATAGGCTTCGTTCTGGAAGTTCCGGAAGGCGCGCGCCGACGCTTATCCTGATACTCCACGTAGCAGTGTACATGCGAGCAACGAGACAGAACGGTGGGGTACCGGAACCGGAGCTACCCGAATTAGAGCCGGGTGTTCGACTCCTCGACGTGGAGGGCGACGACCGGGAGACCGGACCGCTTCACTCGCTCGTCCTCGATCATCTGCTGTTGAACGACGGGGGCGCCGTCTGGGTGGACGCGGACGGCCACGCCGTGACGCGTTCCCTCGCCGCGCTCACGCCCAGTATGCGGATCCTCGACCGGATTCACGTCGCCCGTGGATTCACCGCCAACCAGCACTACGAGCTCGTCCGAGCGCTTCCCGACCAGTTCGGCGAGGACACCTCGCTGGTCGTCTGTCCGGCGTTCGACCACCTCTACCGCGACGCTGAAGCGTACGCCGACGAAGGCGAAGACCTTCTGCTCCGGGCGCTTGCGACGGTTGCGAACCTCGCAAACCGACACGACGTCCCCGTCCTCGTGACGCGTTCCACGCGGGATTCGTTCTCGGACCCGCTCGACGCGGCCGCCCGAGAGACGATCCGATGTGAGCGGACCAAATTCGGACCGCGGTTCGTCGGTGACGAGTTCGAGACGCTCGTCTACCCGACGGAAAATGGCACGGTACAGACGACGCTCACGTTCTGGAAGCGCGTGCTCCAGGCTCGCGTGTCGGTCCAGAAGACCGCAAAAACGCCGACGCCGGAGGTGACCGTCGATGGGGCGTACTAATCCGACGTTCCGCGACGTGCTCCGGTCGCTCGAAGATAGCTGGCAGGACTACCGCCGAGCACTCCGGAGGCCCGACCAAGACCGCTTCGACCGCCTCTGGGAGGACGCCCGCCGGTACGCCGACGCAGGTGGTTACCTCAACCACCAGAGTCCGATGGTCGTCGTGCTGTTCTCGATGGTGCTCGCCCACGAGAAGCGTATCGAAGACCTCGAGGCGGAACTGGAGGCAGAACGGACCGAGGACCTCGGCGACGACACGGACGACTCGGCCGAGTAGGAGACGATGCCCTACAAGATCGATTTCTTCGACGGGGAGGTCGTCGAGTGGTCGCTTATCGATAACGGCGCGACGAGCGAGCGAGTGCTGGACTACACGCCCACCTTCTACGTGGGTGTCGGTGAGGGAGACGACGAGTCGCTTCCGGATGTCCAGCGGCTGCTGGAGCAGTTTCCGACGGTGGCCCGGACGAGCTTCGAGGAGTGGCGGCCGGGCTTCCGTCACGACGCCGAACAGACGCTTCGCGTCGACTGTACGGACATCGAGGAGGTCACTCGCCTCGCACGGTGGGTCCGCGAGTGGGGCGCTCCCGGCGAGTACCGCTGTTTCAACGTCGACTTCTCGCGGGAGTTCCGATACTGCGTCGAAGAGAACTGTTCACCGACACCAGCAAGAGAGCTCACGACGCTTTCCATCGAGGGCCGTCCCCACGAGTTCGACGACCGAGAGCTACCACCGCTAACGGTCGGTAGTAAGCAGGTCGGCCGGTCGCCAGATATCGCCTTGCCGCGCATCGAGGAGATCGTTGCTCGCGAAGACCCGGACGTTCTCGTCGTCGACTCCGCTCGACTCCTCGCCGAGTTGCACGACCTCGCGAACAGACTGAACTACGACCTCCAACTAGGGCGACGGCCGGGCTTCCAGCAGCTCGCCACCGCCTCGGCGTACGCGAGCTACGGACGAGTCGGTCACTCGCCAGCCCGATACAACGTCCCCGGACGTGTACTCCTCGACCGCTCGAACACGTTCTTCTACCGGGTCACGAACATGGCTGGCTGTGTCGACCTCGTGCGACGCTCCAGAAAGCCTCTACAGGAACTCTCGTGGGCGTCGATCGGAAACGTCCTGACGGCGATCCAAATCCGCGAAGCCTTGTCGCGGAACGTTCTCGTCCCGTGGCAGGCGTGGCGACCGGAGCAGTTCAAGACGATGCGCCAGCTACACGATGCAGACCGCGGCGGGTTCACGTTCGCCCCGAACGTCGGGGTCCACGAAGACGTCCACGAACTCGACTTCTCGTCGCTGTACCCCAATATCATCTGCGAGTACAACGTCTCGCCGGAGAAGATACGATGTGAGTGCCACGCCGACCGAGAAGACGTCCCTGGACTCGGCTATTGCATCTGCGACGACCGTGGGTATCTGCCGGACGTACTCCAACCGCTCGTCGACGACCGGGACGAGATCAAGGCCGGGATTCGGGAGACCGACGACCCCGAGCGACTGGCGGATCTAGAAGGCCGGTCGGAAGCGATCAAGTGGATTCTCGTCTCGTGCTTCGGGTATCAGGGCTTCTCGAACGCGAAGTTCGGCCGCATCGAGTGCCACGAAGCCATCAACGCGTTCGCTCGCGAAATCCTCCTCGACGCCAAAGAGGTCCTGGAGAACGGCGGCTGGGAGGTCGTCCACGGAATCGTCGACAGTATCTGGGTCACCGCCCGCCCCGAGACGGAACAGACCGCGCTGGACACGCTCGCGAGGCAGATTAGCGACGACGCTGGAATTCGCCTCGAGCGCGAAGCGACGTACGATTGGGTCGCGTTCGTCCCGCAACGGAACTCGGACGCAGGCGCGTTGACGAAATACTTCGGGTCGCTGGCCGGCGAGGAGTACAAGTATCGCGGAATCGAGTGCCGCCAACGGAGCACCCCGCCGTTCGTCGCCGACGTTCAAAAGGCGCTCGTCGAAACCTTCGACGAGTATCGGTCTCCGGAAGCCGTCTGCGACCGCTTACGACGGGCCTTGGACCGATTACAGACGGGTGACGTGGCTCTCGAGGAGTTGGTGATCGAACAGCGGACCTCGAAGAGCACCGAGGAGTACGCCCACTCGACGCGAACAGTCGCAGCTCTGGAGCGTGCCGGTGACAGCGGCCGGGAACTCTCCCCTGGACAGAAGATCGACTACGTGGTCGTCGACGACTCGAAGCGGTCTCGGGCACGTGTCCAGTTGGCGAGCGAAGCCTCTCGATACGACGCTGACTTCTATTCGAAGCAGTTGCTTCGGGCGGGGGAGAGCGTGGTCTCACCGCTCGGCTGGCGACAGAAGGACATCGAGAAGTATCTCGCCGAGCGGACCGACGCGAGTCTGGCGGCCTACTCGGATTCGTAAGCCTCAGTTCGCGAATCCGTCGAAGCCGACCTGCTCGCCGATGTCCATCTCTTCGACGACCTCCGCCGAGTCGTTCGCAGGACTGTTCACCTTCTTCGAGACGGGGAACACTCCAAGTCTGTCCGCTGGATACGGGTCGAGCGAACCGTGGAGGACCTCCTCCTCGTCCGATGCCGAGCGAGAGGGATGTCTCCTCGTCGCCCTGCTCTAACGTCACGGGCATCCGGTCGTGGACGTCGGCGACGACCCGTTGGCGTCGGTCGTGATGGTCGTCACGGTCACGCTGACGACCCGTATACTCGAAGGGGGTACTCTGGTGAAACGCCTCGGTTGTTTGGATAGCGAAGTAAAGGTAGTAAGCAAGGAGCCGGCTTCCTCCTCCCTGAGCGCCCGACTGCAGCGGGGTAGAAGAAAGCCAGTCCGTGATTCGCCAGAAGACGGAGTTCCTTCCTCTAGATACTGGCGAGTAGAACGCCGCAGTATGCCGTATCTGTCGCGTGGAACGAGGAGCTCCGAAAGTCGAGGAAGAGTAGTGGACTCGCTAGGATTTGAACCCAACGGGCCTCACCGCACCGCAAACTGAAGGCCGGGCGATACCATTGCCCGGAGCCACGCGCGGTAACCGTTCCGTCTGGTTGGTGGTCACCTACGACAGCCAACCATGACGAACCTCGAACCACTACGACCGGAGAAGGCCGTTGAGATGTACCTGACCAGCCGAGAGGACGAAGTGACGAAGAAGTCTTTGCAGAACATTAAGTCCGACCTCAAGGTGTTCAAGCAGTGGTGTGACGAGCGCGACGTTACCAACATGAACGACACGACCGGACGGGCGTTAGCCGACTTCCGCACGTGGCGGAGCAAGCAAGTGAAGCCCATCACCCTCAAGCACAACCTCTGGACCGTCAAGAAGTTCATCCGCTTCTGTGAGCAGGTGGACGCCGTAGTCGAGGGGACCAGCGAGAAGGTGGTCATCCCCGAGACGACCGATGCCGACGAAGTGAACGACTCATTCATCCGAGCGAGCGACGCCGAGGACATCCTCGATTACCTTGAGCAGTTCGAGTACGCTTCGCTCCGGCACGCTGTGTTCTTCACGCTGTGGCACACAGGGATGCGGAGCAGTTCACTTCTTGCGCTCGACCTCAAGGACTTCCATCCCGAGGAGAACAAACTGTGCATCCGCCACCGACCGAACACGGGAACCGCGCTCAAGAACAAGGAGAACGGCGAGCGTAACGTGTTCATCAAGGACGAACTGGTGACGGTCATAGAGGACTTCATCAACGAGAACCGCGCCGACGTGCTGGACGAACACGGACGTCGCCCGCTGTTCGCTACGAGGAACACACACATCTCTCGCACCACTGTTCAGCGAGTCATCTATACGGCTACCCGCCCGTGTCACATCGGGAAGGAGTGCCCGCACGACCGAGAACCGGATACCTGCGAGGCCAACTCCTACAACCTCGCTTGCAAGTGTCCTTCGTCGCTCTCACCACATCCCCTTCGAAAAGGAGCCATCACCTACTCGCTTAACGAGGAGACGCCAAAGGACGTAATCAGCGACCGGATGGACGTGAGCAGAGAGGTACTGGATAAGCACTACAATAAGCAGTCAAAAGACGAGCAGATGGAGACTCGACAGAAGTACCTTGACGGCCTGTAGGCAGGTAACCGGGCCGCATCTTTCTTTTCGGATAGCGTAACTCTAACACGGTCATTGCTCAATATAGAGCGTACATTTATCGAAATGGCTTTGTGCAGAATCATGATGTGGGACGATTGACCCAGATAATCAAAACGCAGCTGAGAATGAAAATCTCGGGGTTTGATACCGATAGCAATCAGATTCCCCACGTTGGCAAATGTGAGTCACAGCCTGAGCAGTCCGACCCACGAAATACACACCATGACACACCCCACTGATTCGGCGTCACTCGACGCCATGTTCGACGAGCTGTGGAACATCCACCGCCATCGCATCTTGGTGTCGGTCGCAGGCCAGAACCCACGCACCGAAGACGAGTTCACCCCTGAGAGTCTCGTGTCAGACGAGGCAGATGATGGCGACCGCAATGGAGTGAAAACGGAGTTACACAACGTTCATCTGCCGAACTTGGCCGAGCAAGGCTATATTGAGTGGGACGCGGAGACACAGACGATATGGCGTGGGCCAAACTTTGACGAAATTGCACCACTTCTCAGACTGGTGGATGACCACCGCGATGAGTTGCCAGAAGGGTGGCTATAATGGCATCCAAGCAGATGGAGTCAGATAACTCGCATCACGGAAAACGGGTACGTCAGCACCTGCATGAGGCGTTGGACGCGACTGACTCCGCCGAGAAACACTTCCATATTCGGGAAGCCTTACAACTTCTCAGCATTGAAAAACGATAGATTTGCACCACGGATTGAGCAATGTAGAGCGTGAATTGACCGATAGACCGATTTTCGTGGCGCTGATAGTGCGGATATGGTTGACAGGCAACTCGCCTTCAGCATCCTGCAGTTAGTGGCGCTCTCACTCCCTGCGTTCGCCATCCTCCTGCAAATGGTGGTCGAATCTGAGATGCCATATACGCACTGGACAGTCCCGATAACGACCGCCGGGATGGGGCTGTTTCTCATTGGCGGTGTTATCGTTGTCGGGAAACTCATGCTTGCCACGACGACAACCACCGCGACGGTGGCATTGGGGTTCATCCTCCTTGGGATACTCAGTATGCTCCTCGGAGCCAGTCTTATCGGTTTGCAAACCGGAGCGAAACAACGCCGTGTTCGAGACGATGAGGACTGACCGGAGGAGTTCACTGAGTAGTACGCACCACGCATTGAGCATCAGCCCACTCCTCAATAGTACGAACTTCTGATGAGTTGAAGCGGCTACAGGATGTGTATATACCACCATGGGAACAAGAGGAGTATTTGGATACCCAAAGGAACGTAGATGAACACCACAAGAAGCAATTCCACCACCCGATAACTATGAGTAATTCCCTCCATGCTATCTGGTCCTTTTTGGCACTTGACGTGAACGAAACTGAAGCCCTCCAGGCTCATTCGCGGTGATTCACGTTGGTAACCAACCTGGGTACTCATTGCGGGTACCATCAGGAACGACCGCCGCAAAACCCACTATGACGTCCCAGACCTCAGGTAACTACTCTGCTTACCAACGCGGTTACAAGCGGGAAGCCGACCACCCCCAGTACCTGGCTCAGTACTGACGTTCATCGCAATGAGTAACCGTAACGGTCACCGTCAAGAACATCACCGCTTGGTTTCCCGTTACTGGGAATTCCTGTCGGTGTCGCGCTTCCCGATTTTGACCGCAGCGAGTAACCGACGTTGGTAACCGTAGACAGGAACCGTTCTTGGCAACTTACAGTTGCACTCTCCCCCCACTCTTTGGGGGTCATGTCTCTCGGCCGCACTTGTGTTCGGGCTACGTCCTAAGGCCTTCCACCGCACGTCAACGGTGTCAACGGGTTGTGTTCCCCGTCTCTACCTCTGTATGGTTTTGGCCACCACCCAAGACAGCGGTGCGAGAACCGCACCCGTGGATACGGTCCTTGTCCTCAAGCAGACATACTGCTCAGCCGGACTTTCACCGACTACACCAGTTGGGGTTTCTGCAACGATATGAGTTTCAGACGGGAGTTCCTCACCGCCCTCTCACTATAAACAATAGACAACGGTTTATATAGGGTCCCCCCGTTGCCAAGAGATGGTCACCGTGGACACCACCTATGACACCTAACCGAAAACTTATACCGTATTGAAATATACCCCCACTTAATTGATGGAGAGTCGAATAATCTTACTGCTCGCGCTTTCAGCGGTCGGAACAGTAGTTTCCCTACTTCTGATTATCCTCGATGTAGTTGATACCGTAAAGCCAGCAGCATGGGCGGGAAACATTGGTGTGGTCGTACAAGGAATCATAGTGCTTGTGTTAGTAGCCGTAGTCGCTAAACTGATTGAAGCGGCAAGTCCATAGGCTCTAACGCACGTTGTGAAATCACCAAAATTCTCGCGTGAGGTAACGTTTGAGAGAGACTACCCCAAGTGATTGATGTTCTAACCGGGAACCCCCGGGCTTCCTGACGTTATCCGCACATGGTCTTGTACCGCTATCGCCGGAACATCTAAGTCACGACATTCCGACAGTAATTGTAGCCACCAACGGACGGTGCCGGTGCCGCTACCAAAACGGGTGCAATTGCAAACGGTAAGCCTTGCCGGTTCGTTCCTGATTGGACCCGTATAGGACTTAAACAAAAGCGTGGATGCCGACGCCGTGTGGTAATTGCGGATGCGGCGTCAGCCGCATGGACTCGCTGGGATTTGAACCCAGGGCCTCTTCCTTGCGAAGGAAGCGATCTACCGCTGATCTACGAGCCCTCGAACGCAATAGTTCGTAGCGCACCCACTTATTAGAACCTTATGTTTCGGGGCGGGCGCGTCGTGTCACCGAGCGCTCACAGGCCGGGTGAGACACATAACTAATTCCTAAACAAATAAATATCTACTCATTGACTACGAATACCGTGCTATAGAACGGACGTCCAGTCCTTCGCCGAGTCACACCCGGAGTAGTCGAACCCGCCCGGCGAGCAGGCCGAGCGCGAAGCCGGTGAAGTGAGCGACCAGCGCCACGCCCGGCGACGCCGTGAGCAGGGTCGCGCCCGCGGCCAGCGCGAACAGGAGCGCGACGCGCGCACGGCCGCCGAGCGGAAGCCATCCCACCACTGCGTCGGTCACGGGGTTACCGGCCAGCAGGTAGCCCAGCAGGCCGAAGACGGCACCGCTCGCGCCGAGGACCGGTGTTCCCCGACCGACGAGTCCGGTGATAGCTACCTGCGCGACGCCAGCGAGCATCCCGACGCCAGCGAAGAAGGCGTGGAACCGCCACGTAGTCGTCACGCGCTCGACGGCGAAGCCGACCACCAGGAGGACGACTGCGTTCGAGACGAGGTGCGCGACGCCAGCGTGGGCGTAGACGCTGGCGAGCAGGGTCCACGGCCGAACCGACACCGGCGGTGCGAGGACGAACAGTCCGAACGCGAGTTGCCGCGAGACGAGACTGACGACCTGCTGGACGACGAAGACGACGAGAAACACCGCGAGCGTCTGAATCGTCGGACTCCCGGCGAGGATACCGCCCGAATCGCGCTCGTTCGACTGGTAGCTCACGACTCACTCCCTCCGGTCCGTCGAACCGCTTGCGTCGGCCGTCGCACGCACGTCAGTTCGTCCGGAGCGGTCAAAAAGACCGGGGAGCGTCGCGCGTGCGCGGCTATCCGAAAGCGAAGAAATGGAAAAACGTCCGCCGGTCGAGCGGCGGTTCGATGCTCCTCGAACTGTCAGCCACCCGGGAGGGTAGCTCAGTCCTCGAGGACGATTTCGATGCTCACGTCGTTCGGCACCTGAATCCGCATCAGCTGGCGGAGCGCGCGTTCGTCGGCGTCGATGTCGATGAGACGCTTGTGGACGCGCATCTCCCAGTGTTCCCACGTCGCGGTCCCCTCACCGTCGGGGGACTTGCGGGTGGGCACTTCCAGCGTCTTGGTCGGCAGCGGGATGGGACCCGACAGCGAGACGCCCGTCTTGTTCGCGATCTCGCGAACGTCGTCGCAGATGTCGTCGAGGTCTTCGGGACTGGTTCCGGCCAGTCGAACGCGTGCTTGCTGCATGCGTTATGGCTCGTTGACGCTGAGGACCTGACCGGCCGCGATGGTCTGGCCCATGTCGCGGATTGCGAAGCTTCCGAGTTCCGGAATCTCCGAGGCCGGCTCGATGCTGAGCGGCTTTTGCGGTCGGACGGTCACCTTCGCGGCGTCACCCGACTGGATGAAGTCCGGGTTCTCCTCGGCGACTTCGCCGGACGAGGGGTCGATCTTCGCGTCGATGGACTCGATGGTACACGCGACCTGTGCCGTGTGGGCGTGGAAGACCGGCGTGTAGCCGTCCGTGATGACGCTCGGGTGCTGCATCACGACGATCTGGGCCGTGAACGTCTCGGCGACCGACGGCGGGTCGTCGGCCGGGCCACAGACGTCGCCACGGCGGATGTCGTCCTTGCCGATGCCGCGGACGTTGAATCCGACGTTGTCACCGGGTTCGGCCTTGGGCACCTCCTCGTGGTGCATCTCGATGGTCTTGACCTCGCCGCCGACGTCGCTGGGCTGGAACGACACGTTGTCGCCCGTGTTCAGCATACCCGTCTCGATACGTCCGACGGGGACGGTACCGATACCGGAGATCGTGTAGACGTCCTGAATCGGGAGGCGCAGGTCGGCCTCCGTCGGCGGTTCCGGAGCCTGGAGGTTGTTGAGAGCCTCGAGCAGAATCTCGCCGTCGTACCAGTCGGTGTTGTCCGAACGCTCGGCGATGTTGTCGCCCTCGAAGGCGGAAATCGGGATGAACTCCGCGTCGTCGGTGTTGAACTGAACCTGGTTGAGCAGGTCCTTGACTTCGGAGACGACCTCCTTGTAGGTGGACTCCTTGTAGTCGACGACGTCCATCTTGTTGACGCCGACGATGAGTTCGTTGATACCGAGGGTACGGGCCAGGAAGACGTGCTCCTGGGTCTGCGGCGCGACACCGTCGTCGGCGGCGACGACGAGGACCGCGTTGTCGGCCTGGGACGCGCCCGTGATCATGTTCTTCACGAAGTCGCGGTGGCCCGGACAGTCGACGATAGTGAAGTAGTACTCGTCGGTGTCGAACTCCTGGTGGGCGATGTCGATGGTGACACCACGCTCTCGCTCTTCGGCGAGGTTGTCCATGACGTAGGCGAACTCGAAGCCGCCCTTGCCCTTCTCTTCGGCTTCTTCTTTGTGCTGTTCGATGACGTGCTCGGGTACGCTCCCCGTTTCGTAGAGGAGTCGCCCGACCAGCGTACTCTTTCCGTGGTCAACGTGGCCGATGATGGCCAAGTTCTGGTGCGGTTTGTCTTCGCTCATTTGTATCTCACGCGCAGACGCGCTCTGTCGGAATCTTTTGGCAGAAGCGGTTAAAACCATTTCGATACGCTATGCTGTCCACCCCACCGCCGTATAGCGGTTATTGCTAGACCATCGCACGATTCCCCGCGAGCGACGAAAAATCAATCGGAAGCGAGTGGCCGGAACGAACTCCCTCTCTGTCAGTGGCCGGAACGGACCATCGCTCAGTGGTCGAGACGGTTCACGTCCGCGAGAACGGCGGTCGCCGTCTCGGGGCCGCCCGCACCCCGGCCACTCAGGTTGAGTCGGCCCGCGTGGTCGGTCTCCAGTTGGACGATGTTGCGCGTGCCCGAGACCGCCAAGGTCCCGTGCTCGGGGACGAGTCGCGGTCCGACCCGAACTCCCGCTGACGTCGCCTCGCCGATGAGTCGAATCGTCTGGCCGTCCTCGGCGGCGATCTCGAGCGCGTTGCCCGGTAGGTCCGCGATGCCCTCGACCTCGGCGTCACTCAGGGAGTACTCCCGGTCTCCGAGGACGTTCGCCAGAATCACGCACTTGAGGGCGGCGTCGGTCCCGTTCACGTCGAACGAGGGGTCGGCCTCCGCGACGCCGAGGTCCTGGGCCTCCGCGAGGACGTGTTCGTAGCCCAGTCCCTCGGCGGCCATCCGCGTGAGGACGAAGTTCGCTGTCCCGTTGAGGACGCCGCGCGCCGCCGAGATGGTGTCGGGGCCGTAGCTCTCGATGGTCGAGAGGACCGGAATCGCGCCGCCGACGGTCGCCTCGAATCGAACTCGCCCCTCACTGTCGCGCTCCAGTTCGCGGAGGTCGGCGTACCGCTCGGCGACCGGCCCCTTGTTCGCCAGCACCACGTGGCTGTCGCGTTCGAGCGCCGCGCGCGCGTGGTCGAATCCGGGTTGGGCGTCGCCGAGCGTCGTCGGCGTCGCCTCGACTAACGCGTCGTACTCGGCGTCGAGCGCCTCAGCGGGGTCGGCCGAACCGACCCGGCCCGCCTCGTCTTTCTCCGAGAGTGCGGCCGCCACGTCGATGCCCTCGTCGTTCACCGCGGCACTGGTCGAGTCCGCGAGCGCCGTGACCCGGTGGCCGTACTCGCCCGCGAGTTCCGCGACCGACCGACCGACCGCACCTGCGCCGAGGATGGCCAGGTTCACGCCGACCCCTCCAGTTCCGTCAGGGGTTCGACCACGCGGAGGTCCTTCCGTTCGGCCACCTCGCGGACCGCGGCGACCACCTCGCCGGTCTTCCCGGTCCCGGCCGCGAGTCGGAGGCGGGCGCTGGCCACTTCGCTGGTGCCGCCGGGCGCGGAGAGGGAGACGTCGGCGACCGAGGCGTCGGCGTTCGACTCGATAGAAGAGAGCGTCTCCGAGAAGTCGGTCTCGATGACGTTCCCGACCAGCAGGACCGACACCTCCTCGCCGTAGCGTTCCGCGCCCGCCTGAATCACGTTGACGCCCGCGTCCCGGAGGGCGGCGACGAGAGCGTCGAACCGGTCGGGCGGGCATTCGAGGTCCACCTCGACCGGGATACGGCCTCGCGGAGTGAGCGACCCGCGCTCGTGGAACACCGAGAGCAGGTTGCCGCCGTTGTCGGCGATGGGTTCGAGCGCACCCAACAGTTCCCCGGGTTCGTCTACCAGTTCGAGGCGGACGGTGTAGGCCCGCAAATCGGAGGCAGTAGCGTCGTCACTCATCTTGGTCTTCTTTCACGCGGCGGCGGGTATAAGGCTTCAGGCGGTTGCAATACTGGCCGACCGAGCGAAACCGAGTTCGGAAGTGTAGCGTGTCCAAGAGTAACCGCCCCATATCGTTCAAAGGTAACAATTGACACGCTCATAGACGGCGTATAACCATATCCACCAACAGCGATGGCCGATGCATGGGAGCGGGCGACCGATACACAGAACGAGGGCGAACCGAGAGGGCCAAACACGTCTGCGTGTTCTGCGGCGAGAAGTTCGACGTGAGCGAGCGAACCGCCTGTCCGTCGTGCGACGCGACCGTCGTTCTGCGCGGCGCGCGATAGCCGACGCCGGACG
Organism: Halorussus salinisoli; assembly: GCA_005239435.1. GTDB lineage: Archaea > Halobacteriota > Halobacteria > Halobacteriales > Haladaptataceae > Halorussus > Halorussus salinisoli. The sequence goes on from ML241305.1 coordinate 778,817, forward strand.
GGGTTCGATACGTCGTCCGGGTTCGACGAAGGACGGTAGTCGGCTACTCGTTGGCTGGGGTCTTCGAGACTTCGGGCGAGTACTCCCGACTCGCGGACACCAGTGCCCAGACTCCTGCGAGGACGCCGACCCACAGGAGGATGACGATACCGACCCAGAGGAGGACCACCAAGGAAATCATCGTTCTCGAAATCGGTATATGGTAACGAGTGACTTGATTATACACTGCCTACGAAGTCAGCAAGTGGTGAGAGACGGGACTCAGGGTCGGTCTGCATCCGGCAAAAAAACGAACCGCGCGAGAGACGGCGAGCGATTAGAAGTAGTCGATAGCCTCGGGCAGTTCGAGCTTCATGCCCTTGCGCTCTCGAATCTCCATGATGGTCTCGCGCTGGAGGTTGTCGGCCATGACCTCGAAGCCGGCGTTCTCGGTGTTCCACGAGGCGCGGCCCTCGGTGGCGCTACGGATGTCCGACGAGAAGCCGATCATCTCGTCGACCGGCGCGATGCCCTCGACGACCATGAGGTCGCCCTCCTGGTACATGTCGTCGACGCGGCCACGGCGACCCTGAATCTCGCCGGAGGCCGCACCCATGTGGTCGTTCGGCACGTCGATGCGGACGTTCTGCATCGGTTCCAGCAGCGCGACCTTGCCCTGAACCAGGGCGTTGTGGACCGCGTTCCGGACTGCAGGGATGACCTGCGCCGGACCGCGGTGGATGGTGTCCTCGTGAAGCTTGGCGTCCTCCAGTCGGAGGAGGGTGCCCTGCACGGGTTCGCCAGCCAGCGGACCGTCGTCGAGCGCCTCTTCGAGACCCTCGATGACGAGTTCCATCGTCTCGTTCAGGTGCTGGATACCCTTCGTGTCGTCGATGAGGATGTTGGTCCCGTGGATGTGTTCGACGTTCTGGGAGAGGTCCTTGTCCATGCCCGCCTCTTGGAGCGCCTCGCGGCGCTCCTGTTCGGGCATGTCCATCGACACGTCGCCGAGCTTGATGCTCTCGACGATCTCCTCCTCGAGCGGTCGGGCGTCGAGGTAGAACCGGTTGTGGCGGTTCGGCGAGATGCCCTCGATGACCTCGGTCGGCTCTCGGATGGCCTCGCGGAAGACGACGATGGGTTCGCCGGTGTTGACCGGGATGCCCTGATTGCGTTCGATGCGCTGGGTGATGACTTCGAGGTGAAGCTCACCCTGCCCGGAGATCAGGTGTTCGCCGGTGTCCTCGTTGATCTCGATCTGAATCGTCGGGTCCTCCTTGGAGACCTGTCGAAGCGTCTCGATGAGCTTCGGCAGGTCGTCCATGTTCTTCGCCTCGACGGACTTCGTGATGACCGGCTCCGAGATGTGCTCGATGGACTCGAACGGGGTCATCTCGGTGCTGGAGACGGTCGAACCCGCGATGGCGTCCTTCAGACCGGTTACTGCTGCGATGTTACCCGCAGGAACGCGGTCTACTTCCTCGCGCTCGCCGCCCATGTAGATGCCGACGCTCTGGACTCGGTTCTTCCCGGCGGTACCGGAGACGTAGAGTTCCTGGCCCTTCTCCAGCGTTCCGGAGAAGACACGTCCGGCGGCGATTTCGCCGGCGTGCGGGTCGATACCGATGTCGGTCACCATCAGGACGACCTCGCCGTCCTCGTCGACGAGACGCATCTGGTCGGCGAGTTCGGAGTCGGCGTCACCGCGCCAGATGCGCGGGATACGACGGGGCTGGGCGTCGATGGGGTCCGGGAAGTGCTCACAGACCATGTCGAGGACGACGTCCGAGAGCGGCGTGCGCTCGTGGAGTTCCTTGCGCTTGTCGGCGCGTTCGAGTTCCATGATGTCGCCGAAGTCCATCCCGGTGCGCTGCATCGACGGCATCGAGACGCCCCACTTGTAGAGGGCCGACCCGAAGCCGACCGTTCCGTCCTCGACGGAGACGGTCCAGTCGTCGATGTCGTCCATCTCCTCGGTCATGCCGCGAATCAGCTCGTTCACGTCGTCGATGACGTTGAGCAGGCGGCGCTGCATCTCCTCGGGGCCTTCCTGAAGCTCGGAGATGAGTCGGTCGACCTTGTTGATGAACAGCGTGGGCTTGACGCCCTCGCGGAGCGCCTGCCGGAGGACGGTCTCGGTCTGGGGCATCGCGCCCTCGACGGCGTCCACGACGACGAGCGCGCCGTCGACGGCGCGCATCGCTCGGGTCACGTCGCCACCGAAGTCGACGTGGCCCGGCGTGTCGATGAGGTTGATGAGGTGCTCCTGGTCCTCGTACTCGTGAGTCATGGACACGTTCGCGGCGTCGATGGTGATGCCGCGTTCCTGCTCGTCCTCTTCGGTGTCCATCATCAGCTGCGTGGCCTCGCCCTGGTCGGCGATCATGCCCGCACCGGCCAGAAGGTTGTCCGTCAGCGTAGTCTTACCGTGGTCGACGTGTGCGGCGATGGCGATGTTCCGGATTTGCTCCGGTTTGTCCATCAGTCGCTCGCACTGTTCGACGATCTTCTTTCGTCTTCCCATTATGGGTGTTCTACCTGTAGGAAGTTGAAAAGCGTAGTGTTTCGCCACGAGAGACCGTGTGAGCGAGTGACGAAGTAAATCACGGGCGAGGCGACGTGTCGAGCGAGCGAAGCGCGTCCGAGGGCGTTTCGCTCCGGCTAAACTGGCGTACGCTCCGCCAGAGCCCTGTCAATCGCTCCCAACCAGCGCAAGAGTCTTGTCCGACGAACCCTTGCCACAGATACGCATGGAGGTTCACGTACACGGTCCCGGTCCGGCCGCGCCGTTTCTCCGCGCCCGCGACCTCTTCGAGACCGAACACGACCTCGACTCGCCCGTCCACGTCCGTATCCGGGAGAACCCCGACGAACGGACGTGGACAGCCCATCCCGACGACCACGTTCTGAACATCTCCCGGCAGGCCGCGACCAGCGCGATGGCTCGCGAACTCGCGCTCCACGAGTTCGCCCACATGGCTCGCCACGAGCAGGACCACCCCTCGCACACCCAGTCCACGGAGGAGGTCCTGTTTCTCGCGCTCTCGGGAAAGTCGGTCGAGCGCACGCGCGTCGTCCACTGCTACCAGATAGCCAACCACATGAAGGACATCTACGCCGACGACATCACGTTGCGGGTCGGCCCGACCGACAAACTCGTCTCCTTTCTCGAATCCGAACTCGCGGCCGCCGTCGCCGACCGGCCCGCCCGCGAGCGGGACGGTCCCGCACGGACCCGCGACGGCCTGCGACTCACCGGCACCGCCGACCCCGAGATGACCGCGGTCAACGCCGCGTTCGCCCTCGCGCTGGTCGAGCGTCACGACCTCGTGAACTCGGACCATCGACTGTACGACCTCGCGCACGCGGCCGGAAACGACGCGACCGAGGTCAGCCTCGCCGAGTTCAAACACCGGTTCAAGTCGCTCGGTCCGGACCCCGGCGAGAGCGAGTATCGCCGGTCGCTGGTCGAAGCGACCCGAGAGTACGCAGTCGGCGGCGGGGAGCAGGCCGCCGACTGAGCCTCACTCGGAGACGTATCGGTCGGCGACCCAGACGCTCAGGACCGCGAGGACGGCTCCCGCAGCCACGTCCGTTCCCCAGTGGATTCCCAGATACATCGTCGCGACGACGACGCTACTCGCCACCAGCGTCGAGACGTAGAACCATCCGCGATAGACGTCTCTCGTCTGGGCGGCGAGCAGTGCTACCGTAACCGACAGCGAGGTGTGGAGCGACGGGAAGACGTTGGTGTTGCTGTTGACCTCGCTCGTCAGTAACTGGTACTTCGGATACGTCGTGAACAGCAGCGACTCGACCAGTTCGGGCATGAGGTTCCGCGGCCCGTAGGCGATGAACGCGAGGTAACAGACGACGCCGAGACCGTAGTTGACGCCGTAGGCCACGATGGTCCGGCGGAGCGGCCCGTCGTCGTCGTGCGCGAAGTACGCCAGCAGCGGGAAGACGAGCAGGAAGACGTAGCCGTAGACGTAGATCATCGAGAAGTACGCGGTCAGCGCCGGTCGGGCGAGTGCGGACTGGAGGTGCGCGACGAACGGCCCTTCTATCGCGTGAATGGTGCCGGTAACGTTCCAGCCGACTATCCACGAGAACTGCGGGCCAAGGTCTCGGACCACGCTGTTGAGAACGAGGAGGGCACCGAGCGCGGCGAGATGCGGGCCGACGGCTCGGATCCGCTCGGGTGCCGCCCGCGGGAGGCGACCCAGTCGCTCGCGCCCGACGAACGCGACGGTCGCGACGCCGAGCAGACCGGAGACGACCACCACCACTTGCGCGAGGACGCGAACCGGAATCACGCCATCACCTGTTCACCAGATCGCCGTCGTCGTAGCGGTATCCCGCCTCTCGGAACGCTTCGCGGGCCTGCTCTGCGTCGAGTTCCCCGTCCTCTCCGAAGAACGGCACCACCGGGTCCCCGTCGTCCCACGCGAGGTCCGGCGACGACCACTCGGTGACGGCGAGGGGAGTCGCCGCGGGGACGGCGTACTCGTCGAACACGTCGGCGACGAGGGCCTCCTTGTCGAGGAGGCGAGCGACGTTCCGACGGAATCGGGGGTTGCCCAGCGGAGACCGCTGGACGTTGAATCCGAGGTGGTAGAACGACCGCGACGTTTCGGCGACGAGGTCGAGTCCTTCGCGCCTGACGACGGACGGGGCCAGTCGCGGCGGAATAACCGAGGACGTCACGTCCGCGCGTCCCGTTTCGAGGAAGTTGACGGCGGCGTCGGCGGACGGTGCCACCTGAACGACGAGTTCCGCGAAGTCGGCACCGAATCGGGAGTGGTCCCCGTCGGCGTCGTGGAGGAAGTGGTCCTCGAACCGGGAGCAGACGAGTCGTTCGCCGACCGTCTTCTCCTCGAACCGAAGCGGCCCGCTCCCTATCGGGTCCGGGTTGTCCCAGACCAGCGCCTTCGTGGTCCGGTCGCCGACCGCGATTCCGGCCACGTCGGTCGAGGAGGACTTGTCCTTCCACTCGCGCTTCGGAAGCACGGGGACGGTGAACGCCCGTACCGAGACGGCGGGGTCGCTGGCCACGAAGTCGAACTCGACCGTGCGGTCGTCCAACTGCCGGACGCGCTCGACCAGCGAAATCCGGCCGCGGAACCGGGGAGCAGGGATGGGCGACTCCTCACGGCCGAGCGACGTGTCGGTGAGGAACTCGTACGTGAACGCCACGTCGGACGCGGTGACTCGTCGGCCGTCGTGCCAGCGCGCGCCCTCGCGGAGGCGTACGGTCGCGGTCGGGCCGTCGTCGCCCTCGTCTCGCCACTCCCAGTCGGCCGCGAGCCACGGTTCGACGCCGTCGCCCACATCCCGTCCGAGGGAGTCGTACAGCAGTCCCGTGAACGTTCCGCGACTCCGGAACTCGCTGGCTATCGGGTTCAGGTTCGCGGTCACCCTGTCGTCGGTGACGACGGTTTCGAGGCGTTCCGGCGGGTCGCCGTCGGCGTCGAGCGCGAGATAGCCGAGCGGCCGTCCGAGTCCGAACTCCTCCCACCCCGCGTAGCCGTCGGGACGAACCGCCCACAGGTCGTCCGGAAACGCGACGACCGAGAACGGTTGCTGGCGCGCGACGATTCGCTGGAGTTCGGCCAGTTGCTCGGACCGCTCTGCCCCGCGGGTGCGGCGCTGGGCCTCCAAACTTTCGTCGACCCCGAGGTCGGTGAACCCGAAGGGGTTCTGCCACCCCGGTTCCTCGACGAACCGCGAGTGGAGCAGCGACAGCAGGAAGTCCGGGTCGTCGTACGAGGGGTGGCGGGCCACGTACAGGTCGAACTCGTTGTTGATGAGGACGTCGCGGAGGAGTTCCTGTTCGTCCATCAGCGTGACCTGCGCGTCCACGCCGACCGCCTTCAGGTGGTTCGTGACGACGCGAGCGATTTTGACGGCCCGCGGGTCTTCGTCCGCGGGAACCGTCTTCACGTCGAGCGACACCTGCTCGGAGGGCGTGCGGTTGGCGATGCTCCGTACCTGTTGGACGCACCCGGCGGACGCCACCGACGCAGTTCCGGCGATACCTGCGAGAACCGACCGTCGGCGCCAGTCGAGTCCGCGACTCTCGGCCGCGGAGCGGCTATTCCGGGGACCCATCGATTACTCACATTCTTTATAAGGGCTATTATATAGATTTGACGATACGGAGAGAAACTAGTCGGCGTCGCACCAGTTCGGGCAGCGCGAGCAGGACGCTCGGCGCGACCAGCAGGGCGAGACCGACGAGTATCAGCACCGCCGGGACGACCAGACCCGTCTCGGTGAACAGCCACAGACCGACGCCAGCGAGGACTGCGACCGACCCGACGAGTCGGAACAGCCACGTCACGACGCCTTCGAGACCCGAATCCGCCAGCAGGTTTTCGCTCGGACGGATATTTCGCCCCGGCGCGTGCTGGCGCGAGGGGTGACCGAACGACTGCCGGAGGCGCGAGTGAGGGAATCGGTTGGGGAGGCGCGTGGCCCGCGGTCGCGGTGCAGGGCCGTACGGTAGACTCCTCGGTGTCGGCAGGAGCTAGTTCCGTGTCGTTTTCCTTGCGGTCGTAGTCGCTCTGACGGTGCTGTGCAGTTGGAGTAAACTCCGTGGCCCGAGCAGAAGCTAGCCCCCGGTTTTCCACTCCCACGCTCGCCGAACGCCAATCGCAACCTCGGGGGTTCGCCGTCACCAAGACTAAACATCCGTCCCGTCGTACTGTCGCCGATGTCCTACACGAAAGTCGATTCCCGCGACGTAGAGCCGATCGCCGACGGGATGCGCTTCCTCCGGGACCCCCTCGACTGCGAGAAGTTGGGCGTGACCGTCCTCGACGCCGACCCGGGATGGACCGGGAAGGAACACGACCACGCCGACGACGGGCAGGAGGAGGTGTACGTCCTGCTCGAAGGGTCGGCCACCGTCACGGTCGAGGGCGAGGACGTGGAACTGGAGGCGGGCGAGGCCCTCCGGATTCCCGCCGACGCGACCCGCCAGATTCACAACGGCGACACCGAGAGCCGGTTCGTTCTGGTCGGCGCGTCCCACGAGGAGTGAGACCGTAGAGCGACGACTCCGAGAGGTGTAGACACATTTTCCGTTCTTTAGCAAACGAACGATGGTCTAAAAGAATCAATTTCGTTTCCGAGCCCGCTACTCCGTCGGGGTTAGCCGAACCAGCACGTCGTCGCGATGGCGCGGGAACGACTCACCTTTCGGCCTGCCGTCGCGGTTCGAGGTAATCGCGTACAGGTGGCCGTCCGGTCCCTGTTCGACGTGGCGGACCCGACCCAGCACGTCGGTCAGCGTCCAGTGGGCGGTCGCGGCGTAGGCGTCGTCGTGCCACGCCGCGTCGAAGGCCATCCCGCGCTCCCCGTCGCCGACCGGCGGGAGGTCCGCGGCGTCGTCGGCGAGCGTGACGACGTTGACTCGCTGGGCGACGAGCGACCCGAAGACGAGTCGGTTCTGCCACTCCGGAATCGCGTCTCCGGTGTAGAAGACGCCGCCGCTCGGCGCCCACGGTTCTGGCGTGTTGGCGAGCGGTCGGTGGAACTCCGACGACGCCTCGTACTCCGCCCGCTCGCGCGCCTCGGGCCATCCGTAGTTCGCGCCGGGAACGAGGCGGTTCACCTCGTCGTGGCCGTCGGGACCGTGTTCGGCGACGACGGGCGTCGCGTCCGGAAGCCAGGCGACGCACTGGGGGTTCCGGTGGCCGTAGGTGTAGATTCGCGGGTCGGGGTCGTCGCCCGGCAGGTCCGGGTTCCCCGGCGCGGGGTCGCCCACGGCGTTCACGCGGAGGACGCTCCCGGCCAGCGACGAGGTGTCCTGCGCGAGCGGTCCCTCGCCGGCGTCTCCGGTCGTGATCCAGAGGTAGTTCTCGGGACCGAACGCGATTCGTCCGCCGTTGTGGACGCTGTTCGCGGGGATGTCGTCCACGATGGTCGCGCCCGTTTCGGCCGGGTCCTCGGCGTCCACGTCGTACCGCACGACGCGATTCACCGTGCCGTCGTCGGTGTCGGCCGTGAAGTAGACGAAGAGGTAGGGGGCCTCCGGATACTTCGGGTGGACCGCGACCCCGAGCATCCCGCCCTCGCCACCCTCCACGAACCACGTCTCCCAGTAGGGGTCGTCGTCGGGACCGGGGGCCATCGCTTCGGCGTCGATGACGGCGTCGGGTTCCGCGACCGGCAGGAGTTCGCCGTCCTCGAACCGATGGATGCGGCCGGTCCGCTCGGTCACGAACAGTTCGCCCGTGGGCGCGAACGCGAGGTCCCACGGAATCTCCAGATTCTCGACCAGCACCTCGGGTTCTATCGACACCGAGAGTGGCGAGTTCGACGGTGCGTCCCACTCCGGGTCGTACCGCGACCACTCCTCGGCGGTGTGGTCGAGTTCGTATTCGAGACTCGGCCCCCGCTCCGAAAACCGTCCGCAACCCGCGAGTCCGGCGACGCCGACGGCGGCGAGGAACTGCCGCCGCGTCCGTCCAGCCGTGCTTCCGTCCATACCGAGCGATTAAATTAGGCTACCCTAAAAATGTCGATTTCCGCGCAGACGGCGCTCGGACGAGCGTTTCTCCGACGAGGGCGTAGCGACTACCGACGACGAGAGAGCGGAGAGAAGAAACCGCTTAGCGGGCCGCGGCCGCGACGCGCTCTTTCTCTTCTTTCTGGTTGATGGCGTAGGTCTGGACGTCGTAGTTGGACGCGCCGATGAGTTGGTCGGCCAGCGCCTCGGCGGCGTCGGTCGTCGTCTTGAACGCCGAACTGTGGACGCCCTCGGCGATGAACTTCAGCGCCTGGTCGACGCGGCGCTGGGGAGCAACGTCGACCGCCTTCGGGACGGAGATGCCACCGTACTTCAGGCGGACGGTCTCCTCGCGCGGGGCGGCGTTCTCGACCGCGGTCACGAGAACCTGCACCGGGTTCTCGTCGGTGCGGTCGTGAATCGCCTCGAACGCGTCGCGGGTGATCTGCATCGTCTTCTGCTTCTTCCCGGTGTTCTCCTCGGTCTGCATCAGGCGGTTGATGAGACGCTCGACGATGGAGACCTCGCTCTTCTGGAACTGCTTGGAGGCGTGGCGACCCATCGTGTGCGCGACCGGCGTGATGGTGAGGTAACGCTCGGTCGAGGGGTCGTCGTACTCGATGTTGGTGATGTCCCACTCGCCGAACAGCTTCGCGACGGCGGTTCCCTCTTCGTCCGTGCCCGCAGGCTTGTCGGGTTCGGGTTGGTCTTCTGCTGCCATTGTTATCGCACCGGCTTCTCCGCGTTACCGCGAACCAGTTCTTCGAGGCTCACGCCGTTGACTTTCTCTACCTTGTAGTTGACGCCACCGAGGTCGCCCATCGCTCGACCCTTCGCGCCACCGATGCCCGCGATGGTGACCTCGTCGTGTTCGTCGATGAACGAGATGGCACCGTCGCCGGGACAGAAGGCGGTGACCTGCTTGCCGTTCTTGATAAGCTGGACTCGGACGCACTTCCGAATCGCGGAGTTGGGCTGTTTGGCCTCGACGCCCACTTTTTCGAGAACGATGCCACGGCCCTGCGGTGCGCCTTCGAGGGGGTCGGACTTCTCCTCGAGTCCGCGCTCGCGTCGGGCGTATTTCGAGTCGGACCACCGGTGGTTCTGGCGGTCCTTCTTCAGCTTCCGCGCTGCGTACTTGCCGTTTGCCATATGCCGTGTGCTATCCGTCCGAGCTACTTAAGCCTCCCTCTTTCGAGGCGGCCGAAACGGGCGCAGATCGCTCAAGAGGGGCCGATTACGGAATCTGAGCGCGTTTCAGCGAACAGTTCTGCGCGCCGCTTAGGTTCGGTTCGGTCCGGAGATTCGCTCGTGGACGAAAAATCGGCGTCGGAACTGCTACCCCTCCAGCGAGAACACGCCGATAGTGTTCCCGTCGCGCGCAGACCGAAGACCACCGCCGCCGGCCTGCACCGCGACGTACTGCTTGCCGACCACGGGGTCGTACCAACTCATCGGCGAGGCGTTGACCGACGCGTCGAACTGGTACTGCCAGAGTCGCTCGCCGGTCTCGGAGTCGTAGGCGATGAACTCGCCCGCTCCGTTCCCGGTGAAGGTGAGGCCGGTCGTCGTGCTCATCGACCCGCCCATCGAGAGGTCCTCCCACTCGTCCTGCCAGACGACCTCCCCGCTGACCGGGTCCACGGCCGAGAATATTGCGAGTTGGCCATTCCACTCGTCTGGTGCCGGACCGGGGTCGTCCATCGCCGGGTAGACGGTGAAGCTTCCGCCGAGGTACTGGGAGGGGAGGTCCCACTCGGGGTCCTCGTCCCACTGGAACTTGCTCGGGTAGTTCATCGCCTTGACGTGGACGTTCCCCGTCTCTCGGCTGTAGGAGGTCGGATTCCACTCCGACCCGCCGTCGGCCGATGGCATGATCCAGGGCGTGTCCTCCAGATTGTCCTGCGGGAGCGACCACATGTTGAGGTGCTGGCAGAACTCGTCGCTGCGCTCGTGGAGCCTCCCGTCTTCGGCACCGAGCAGGTAGTTCCACCCGGTCTTCCCGGCGTGGCTCACGACCTTCTGGCTCTCGCCGTCCATCTCGGTCTCGAACAGAATCGGCGGCGCGGAGGCGTCCCAGTCCCACCAGCCGTGAGGACTCTCCTGGAAGTACCACTCGACGCTGCCGGAGTTCGTGTCGAGCGCGAGCACCGAGACCGTGTAGACGTTCGGTCCCGGTCGGACGATACCGTTCACGTCCGGCCCGGCGTTGCCCATGCTCGCGTACAGCGTGTCGGCGTCCGAATCGACCGTGATGGTCATCCAGTTGGGGGCCGCGCCGTGTTCCCACGAGTCGCCGATCCACTGGTCTTTCGGGGTCGTCCACCTTCGCCACTCTCGCTCGCCGGTCTCGGCGTCTATCGACTCGATGAACCCGCGGATGCCGTACTCGCCGCCTCCGCTTCCGTTGAGGATGCTCCCGTCGTAGACGACCGGCGCCCACGTCGCGGAGTAGCCCTGATCGGTGGCCGCCGAATCGTACACCCACTGCTGTTCGCCGGTGTACCTGTCGATGGCGACGACGTTGGCGTCGAGCGTCGTCATGTAGAGCGTGTCGCCCAACACGGCGACCCCGCGGTTGTTCGACCCGCAACAGAGGAGCGCCGGTTGCCCGTCGTCGTCCTCCGGCGCGTACCGATACGTCCAGACGACCTCGCCCGACCGGGCGTTGACGGCCCGAAGCACGTCCGGACCGTTCGTCTGGTACATGATGGGCGGGTCCGACGGCACGACGACCGGCGTCCCCTCCAGTTTCCCACGCTCTACGTCGGATTCGGCCTCGATGGTGTACTCCAGCGAGAGTCGGTCGACGTTCTCGGGCGTTATCACGTCGGCGGTCGTGAACCGCTGTTGACTGTACCCGCCGCCGTACATGAGCCAGCTTTCCGGGTCGTCGCCCGACTCGGCGAGCATCTCCTGGGTGACGTTGAGGCGGGGAATCTGCTGGTCGCTCTGGCGGACCGTCGTCGGCCCGTCGGCGAGATACTCGATAGCTATCCCCTCGTCGGTCCGCTTGACTTCGGCGTGTTGTCGGTCGATGCTCATGCTCGGTCACCCCCTCGCGGGGCGCGTTCGGCGTCGGTTATCCTGAACAGGTCGTCGGCCACGTCCTCCTGCCCGCGAATCGCTATCGCCGACCCGCCCGCGAGCGCGGCGGTCAGTTGGCTGTCCGCCAGTTCCTCCGGCCCGGCGAGGTCCCGCGCCGCCGAGACGAACAGGTGGATTCCGCCGAGCATCGCCTTCACGTCCCAGATGCCTCGGTCGAGCATCGCCTCGGTCAGAATCGCCTCGCGCTGCCAGAGGTGCTGGTCGAGTTCGTCTATCCAGAGCAACGCCCCGCCGAGCGCGCGCTGGTGGAGCGGTGCCACGTCGGCCGGGTCGTAGCTCTCGGGGTCGGCCGGGAGTTTCGCGGTCGAGACCCACTGAGCGAGTCGTTCGTTCTCGTTCACGACGTCCACGACCAGCGCGGTCCGCTCGCGCCCGTCGAATCCCGCCTCGGCGAGCGCCGCGGTCAGCGGTTCGGCCCGAATCAGTTCGGCGGCGGTCGCTCGAACGTGGTCGGGCGAGAACTCCGGCAGGTGTCGCTCGGCCGCCGAGAAGAAGCCGACCTCCGCGAGGTGGTCGTAGGCCTCCCACGCGGGCGCGGCCACCTCGTGATACGCGGTCCCCCGCTCGGCCGGGAAGCCAGCGGCCCGGAGTTCGGGCAGTTCCGCGATGCTCGATTCGATGCCGACGACCGCTTCCGTGAGCAGTCCGGCGTCGAGTCCGCCCGCGAGGTCGGTCCGGATGCGCTCGCCGTACGTCGCCAGTTCGTCGGCCGACTCCTCGCCGACCGCCCCGCGCAGGTCCGACAGCGAGAGTTCCGAAGCCGCGCCGACGCTCCCCGTCACGCCGAGTATCTTGAGGAAGTTGCGCCGGTCGCGTTCGTCTACGTCCGGTACGCCGTCAGTTATCGTGTCATTCGTTCCCATTCCCATCCCCACGGGAACGTCACGACTATCGGAAAATTGCTTTTCGCTCGGTAACGCGTCACACGGAGCTAAAATTTCGTCGGAGAGTCGTCAGAGCGAGCGGGAGACGACGATGTCCAGTCGCTCGTCGGCCGGATTTTCCGGGATTCAGCCAACGACACTCCCTACCGGCTTCATGACTATCGTTGACACTAACTCGCACTGTTCGATTCGACTCGGGACGGTCACGTCTCCTCGGTTCGAGTACCGTCGGAAACAGTCCCGGAGTCGCGCAGGTGGACCCGCGTGAGGAACTCCCGCGCGGCGTCGGTGAGAACGAAAACTCGGAAACCTTCTCAGGTCAACTGGATGTCGTCGATGTCGTAGTGGCGTTTGGCCAGTTTCTCCGCGGCCGCGATGTTCCGACCGCCCTCGCCGATGGCGATACCGGTGTCCTCCGAGTCCACTTCGGCGTAGGCGACCGTCTCGTCGTCCTCGCTGACGGTGACGTTGTACACCGCCGCCGGAGCGAGGGCGTTGGCGACGAACGCTTCGGGCGTGTCGGCGTCTTCGACCAGCACTACGGATTTACCCAACTGCGTCTCGACGTTCCGGACCGTCTCGCCGCCCGAACCGATGGCTTTCGCCATGTCGCCGGACTTGACGAGGAAGACCACGCGCTCCTCGTCGTCGCCGTCCTCGAAGACGACGCAGTCGCGGGCGGTCGCCCCCGTCTCGTCCTCGAAGAGGGCGATGTACTGGCGGGCCGTGTCCGAGAGCGTGACGCGCATTCGTCAGTCCGAGGCTTCGGGTTCGGTGCTCGTCGACGACCCCATCCGGAGGTCCACGTCGCCCGTCCCGAGTTTGATGGGCTTGCCGACGATGACGTTCTCGGTGACGCCGTTGAGGTCGTCCACTTCGCCGTGGATGGCGGCGTCGAGCAGGTGGTTGACCGTGACCTCGAACGCCGCACGCGCCAGCACCGACTCCTTGCTACCCGAGATACCGTGGCGACCGATGGACTCGATTTCGCCGCGGTTGGTCATGATGTCGGCGACCAGCATCAGGTGGCGGATGTTCACGTCGTCCAGGCCCTGCTCTTCGAGGGTGTTCATCGTCTCCTCGATGATGGACTCCCGGGCCGCCTCGATGCCGAGGTTCTTGTGAATCTCGTGGATGTTGTTCGAGGTGGTCCGGGTCGCGTCGACGCCCTCGATTTCGATGACGTCGCCGAACGCCGACCCCTCGGTGTAGAGGATGAACTCCTCGCGGTCTTCGAGTTGCTCCTTTCGGATGACCACGCGGGAGATGTCCTCGATGCCCTTGAACACGATGTCCCGAAGCTGTTCGACCAGCTGGAGCAGGTCGCGGTAACTCGGCTCGTCGGGGCCGAACTCGATGATCGCTCCCTGCTGGGTGGTCTGGACGCCGAGTTCGTCTTCGATGATGTTGGCGATCTCGTCGGGCGTTATCATCCGCTCTTCGAGCGTGTCCTCGTTGAGGTCGATGGACACCACCATGTCGGCGACGTTGGTGGAGATGTCGCCCAGCGCGAGAATCTTCGTCGCCTCGATCTGCCAGACGACCTCGTGGGCCTTCTCGCGGTCGGTCGCGTACTCGTCTTCCAGATGGACCGTCATCATCGGCGTGTCGGGGGTCTTCCGGGCGTCCACGAGTTCGATGAGTCGCGGGAGACCCTGCGTCACGTCGATCTCCGCCACGCCCGCGTAGTGGAACGTGTTCATCGTCATCTGGGTTCCGGGTTCACCGATACTCTGGGCGGAGACCGTCCCCACGGGGTCGAGTGGGTCGACTCGCGTGTCGAGATATCGGTTTTCGGCCGCGCGGGCGATCTGGTCGGCCTGTTCGGTGGTGACGCCGTCGCGGGCCTCCACGGTGCTGTACACCTCGTCTTTCAGCCGTCGGGGGAGGTCGGTGTCCTCGACGACGGCCTCGATGTCCTCGGATACGTCGTAATCTGTCATGTTTGGCGTGGGTGTGGGTTGGGTGTGGGTCGGGGTGGATGCGGAGCGTCAGTCGTCGCTCTGGGCCTGTCGGGCGTCGACGTGTTCCGAGAGGTTCGTCGGCGGCTTTTTCTCGCCGAGGAACTCCCGTCTGCGCTCGTCGCTGCCGAACTCCTCTTCGAGGACGCGGTCGGCGATTTGCTCGACGTCGATGTCGCTCTCCTCGTTCGAGGAGACCTTCACGGGACTCGTGCCGTCCTCGCCGAACTCGAACTGGACGATGGTGTCGGAGGTGTCCCGAACCGTGCCGTCGTACTGGGTTTCGAGTTCGGAGAGCGCGTTGATGAGACGCCGCTGGAGGTAGCCGGACTTGGAGGTACGAACTGCGGTGTCCACCAGTCCTTCGCGGCCACCCATCGCGTGGAAGAAGAACTCCCGGGGGTCGAGACCGCCCGTGTAGGAGTGTTCCACGAAGCCGTGAGCCTCGGCCGAGAGGTCGTTGGGCTTGTAGTGACTGAGAGTGCGGTCCTCGTATCCGCGGTTGATTCGCTCACCGCGGACTGCCTGCTGGCCGACCGCACCGGCCATCTGGGTCAGGTTGAGCATCGACCCACGCGCGCCGGACTCGGCCATGACCACGGCCGGGTTGTCGTCGGCGAAGTGTTCCTCGGCGATGTCACCCGCGGAGTCGCGGGCCTTGCCGAGCGTCTGCATGATCTTCATCTCCAGGGTCTCGTCCACGGTCCGGCCGGGCAGGGATTCGAGGTCGCCGTTCTCGTATGTCTCGATGAGTTCCTCCACCCGGTCGTAGGCGTTGTCGATGGCCTCGTCGATGCGGTTCTGGGCTTCCGCCGGAATCGACTCGTCGTCGATACCGATGGAGAACCCGAAGTGCATGATGGAGCGCATCGCCAGCGCGGCCACCTCGTTGATGAAGATGCGCGAGCGAGTGTTGCCGTACACCTTCGTGATGGTGTCGACGATCTGGCCGCCGAACTCGCCGACCTCGTCCTCGGCGATAGTGCCTTCCACGAGTTGGCCGTCCTCGACGATTACGTCGTCGCCGACCGTGCCGGTGAACTCGAGGTTGAGGTCGCTCGGAAGCAGTTCCGAGAAGATGTCTCGGCCGGTCCAGTAGGGTTCGCCGTCGTCGTCGGTGCCCGACGGGTCGGGCAGTTCGTCGATGCGAGTCGCCCGCAGGAGGTCGAGCGCCTGCGTCTCGTTGAAGTGCGGGTTCTCGTTGGTCAGCAGGTACATCCCGGAGATGTGGTCCTGAATCGCACCGATGATGTTCTCACCGAAGCGCGGCGACAGGATTTGTTCCTGCACGCGCATGAGGACGCGCGCTTCCGCACGGGCCTCCTCGTTCTGGAGGGCGTGCATGTTCATCTCGTCGCCGTCGAAGTCGGCGTTGTACGGCGGACAGACCACGGTGTTCAGCCGGAACGTCTTGTACGGCATCACGACCACTTCGTGGGCCATGATGGACATCCGGTGGAGCGACGGCTGGCGGTTGAAGATGACGATGTCGCCGTCGACCATGTGGCGGTTGACCTCCCATCCGGCCTCGACCTTGGTCGAGAGTTCCTCGCAGTTCTTCTCGGTCACCTTGAGGCGGCGGCCGTCGGGACGCTTGACGTAGTTCGCGCCCGGATGACCTTCGGGACCGTTAGCGACGTAGCGTCGGGCCTCCTCTTTGTTCCGTTCGGTGACGTTCATCGTCTGGGTCATCTCGCGGGCCACGCGCTCGGGGACGCCGACCTCGTTGAGCGAGAGCGTCGGGTCGGGCGAGATGACGGTCCGCGCCGAGAAGTTGACGCGCTTGCCGGACAGCGAACCGCGGAAGCGACCTTCCTTGCCCTTCAGGCGCTGGCTGAGGGTCTTGAGCGGTCGCCCCGACCGGTGTCGGGCGGGCGGCGTGCCCGAGATTTCGTTGTCCATGAAGGTGGTGACGTGGTACTGGAGCAGTTCCCAGAGGTCCTCGATGATGAGTTGCGGGGCACCCGCCTCGCGGTTCTCCATGAACCGCTGGTTGATGCGGATGATGTCCACCAGTTTGTGAGTCAGGTCGTCCTCGGAGCGCTGGCCGTTGTCCAGCGTAATCGAGGGCCGGGCCGTCACCGGCGGTACCGGCAGGACCGTGAGAATCATCCACTCCGGTCGGGAGCGGTCGGCGTTGATGCCAAGCGTGGCCACGTCCTGGTCCGGGATGTCCTCGAACCAGTCGCGGATGTCGCTGGGCATCAGTTTGTTCATGTCCTCTTCGGTGAGGTCGATGTCGAGGGCCTTCTCGATGGCCTTCCGGTCGTCCTCTCGGGGCCGGAACTCGCCCGACATGATGTCGTTGATGCGTGAGAGGTCGATGTCGGTCATGTCCGAGAGTTCCTGGGGAGCGACCGGTTCGCGGTCCTCCTCCTCGTCGCCCTGCATCGCGGACGCGATCTGCTCGGAGTACTCGCTGGTGAGCACCTGCTGGACCTCGTAGTAGGTCGTGGGCTTCTCGTGGTTGATGTCGTACTGAATCTCGCCGCAGTAGGGACATCGGTCCTTCTTGCGGGCCTCCCGGATGGCGGCCTTGGTCACGTCGTTGACGTCGTTGCCAAGTTCCTTGGTCCGGGTCAGTTTGGACTCGTACTTCTCCTTCTCGTCGTCGGTCAGCAGGAGGCGCGAGCAGTTCCGGCAGGTCCCCCGAAGGAGTCGCCGGATGAGCTTCGTGAACCCGACGTGGATGACGGGCGCGGCGAGTTCGATGTGGCCGAAGTGGCCGTTACACGACCCGGAGTGCTTGCCGCAGGTCTTGCATTCGAGTCCGGGGTCGATGACGCCCAGTCGCGGGTCCATCAGCCCCATGTCGATGGGGAAGCCGTCGTCGTCGTAGGTGTCGGCGGTGATGATTTTCGTCGCCGACATCTCTCGGTACTCCTCGGGGTCCATCAGCCCGAAGCTGATTTCGCCGATTTCCTTGGGTGTTTGTCCTGTTGACATGGTTTAGACAGCGTCTTCGAGTTCGAGTCGCGGTGCGATGCCGAGCGCCTTCATCTCGTCGAGCAGGAGCTTGAACGCGTAGGACATCTCGATTTCGTGGATGTCGGTCTCCTCGTCGCAGTTCGGACAGTAGACGCGGTTCTGTTCGACGTTCTCGACCGCACTCATTCCACAGTTAGCACAGACGTAGATCCACTCGCGGTCGGATTCGTCCAGCAGTCGCTCCTTCAGGGTCAGGGCGGCACCGTGTCCGATGAGAACGTCGCGCTCCATCTCGCCGACGCGCAGACCTCCTTCGCGGGCGCGCCCTTCCGTTGGCTGGCGCGTGAGCACCTGCACCGGCCCGCGCGAGCGGGCGTGGAGCTTGTTCGACACCATGTGGTAGAGCTTCTGGTAGAAAATCGTGCCGATGAAAATCTCGGCCTCGATCTTCTCCCCGGTGATGCCGGAGTACATGATCTCCTTGCCGGAGGACTTGAAGCCCTGTTCTTCGAGTCCACCGCGGAGTTCCTCTTCGTCCTCGCCGGTGAACGGCGTCCCGTCCACGCGGCGACCTTCGAGCGCGCCGACCTTCCCGCCGATCATCTCCAGCACGTGGCCGACCGTCATCCGGGACGGCAGGGCGTGCGGGTTGATGATGAGGTCGGGCACGACGCCCTCCTCGGTGAACGGCATGTCCTCCTGGGGAGCGATGTGGCCGACGACGCCCTTCTGACCGTGCCGGGACGCGAACTTGTCGCCGAGTTCCGGGATGCGCTCGTCGCGCACCGAGACCTTCGAGAGCTTCGAGCCGTCCTCGCCCTCCATCAGGGTCACGGTGTCCACGACGCCGGACTCGCCCGAGCGCATGGTGACGGAGGTCTCCCGGCGCTTCTGCGGGGAGAGACCGCCCATGTCGTCCGGCTCTTCGAGGAACCGCGGCGGACTGGTCTTGCCGAGCAGGACGCTGTTCTCGTCCACCCGTGTCTCGGGGTTGACGAGGCCGTCCTCGTCGAGGTGGGTGTAGGCGTCTTCACCGCGTGCGCCGCGCACGTCGTCGCTCGGAATCTCGAATCGGTCCTCCTGTCCGCCGGGGTAGCGTCGCTCCTCGCCCTCGTAGGTCCGGAAGAAGTGCGAGCGAGCCAGCGCGCGGTCTACGGACCCGCCGTTCAGGACCAGCGCGTCCTCGATGTTGAACCCTTCGTAGGACATGACCGCGACCGTGAAGTTCTGGGCGGCAGGTCGCTCGTCGTAGCCGATCTGCTCGGTGGTCTGGGTCTTGACCATCGAGAGCTGTGGGTAGTGGAGGAGGTGCTGGCGCGTGTCGGGCCGGATGCGGTAGTTCGCCGCCGGGAGCCCGAGCGACTGCTTGATCATCCCCGACCCCATCGTAATCCGCGGTGAAGCGTTGTGTTCGGGGTACGGGACCATGCCCGCACCGATGCCGAAGATGAGTTGCGGGTCGACCTCGAGGTGGGTGTGGTCCTCGGTGAGGTGTTCCTCGTCCACCGCGACGTAGATGTCTTCTTCCTCCTCGGCGTCGATGAACTCGACCTTGCCGCGCTCGACGAGGTCCTCGAAGTCGAGGTCGCCGTTCTTGAGCGCCTCGACCTCCTCGTCGGTCGCGAGGGGTTCGCCGTCCTCGATGACCAGCAAGGGTCGGCGAGCGCGCCCCGCGTCGGCGTTGATGATGACTTCGCGGGTCCGCTCCTTGATGGAGACGTTGACCATCTCGCTCACGTCGCCGCGGCGGCGGGCGTGGCGGACCTGTTCTGCGAGCTGTTCCGGGTCGGGATGGGTCCCGACCAGACTACCGTTCACGTATACTTTCGCTTCTCGTCCCTGACTCATGTTAGTCGTCCGCGCTTGCAGTTGGTTCGACGCCTTCGATACCGGGGATGCCTTCGACACCCATCGACGCCAGTTCTCGTTTCAGACCCTGTTCGTCGTCGATGTTCTGGGAGAGCTCCATCGCCTGCGCGAAGTTCTTCACCAGCCCACAGTTCGGTCCCTCGGGCGTCTCCGAGGGACAGATGCGACCCCACTGGGTCGCGTGCAGGTCTCGTGCCTCGAAGTGAGGCTGGCTCCGCGAGAGCGGCGAGCGAAGCCGTCGGAGGTGCGAGAGGACACCCATGAAGTCCGTGCGGTCCACCAGTTGGGAGACGCCGGACCGACCGCCGACCCAGTTCCCGGTCGCAATCGGGTGTTCGAGTCGCTCGGTCAGCACGTCGGACCGAACCACGGTGTTGACCGAAAGCTGGCGGTTACGCATGTTGGCGCGTTCGAGCTGGTACTTCACGTCCCGGGCCAGCTTGTTCAGCGCGGTCCGGAACAGGTCCTTCATCAGGTCGCCCGAGACCTTGAGGCGCTTGTTGGCGTAGTGGTCCTTGTCGTCGGGTTCGCGCCGGTCGAGTGCGAGCTCGAAGCACGCCTCGGCCATCCGGCAGAGGTAGTACGCCTTGTTGATGCGCACGTCCTCCTCCTCGACGCCCTCCTCGTGGAGGTGCGGCAGGAGGTAGCGGTCGATGACGTAGTTGGCGCGCTTGAGCTGGTAGTTCTTGCCCTGTCCGGAGGCGACGCGCTTGCCGAGTTTCTCGATGGCTTCCTCCTCGGTCTGGACGTCGGCCTCCTCCAGATTTTCGAGCATGAACTTCACGATTTCCGGGTCGTCCGACACGCGGTGGACGATCTCCTCGTCGGATTCCAGCCCGAGCGCCCGGACCAGCGTGACGAAGTTGACGCTCCCCGAGACCGAGGGGAACGACACTTCGAGCAGGCCGTCGCGGGTCCGCTCGGCCAACACCAGCGCGCGGTAGCCCCGGCGCTGGCTGAACGTCTTGGCGACCTGAATCTCGTCGCCGTACTTGGTGTCGTACTCCGCGAGGATCTTGTTCGGAGCGAGGTCCTCGCTCGTCATCAGGACGCGCTCGGAGCCGTTGACGATGAAGTAGCCGCCGGGGTCGGCGGGGTCTTCGCCGATTTCGATGAGTTCCTCGTCGGAGAAGCCCGCGATGTTACACTTCTCGGAGCCGACCATGATGGGCATCCGGCCCACCTTGGTCTCGGTGGCGTCCACGACGCGTTCGTCCTCGCCCTCGCCCTTGACGATGGACATCTCCATGAACACGGGCGCGGCGTAGGTGATGTTTCGCAGGCGGGCCTCCTGTGGGTAGAGGAGTTCTTCGCTCCCGTCGGCTTCCCGCACGCGCGGGGTCACGATTCGGACGTCGCCCAGTTCGACGTGGACCGGTTCCTCGTCTTCCTTGTCACCGATGTCGGTGTCTATCGTTCCTTTTTCGTTTACGACCTCCTGCATGCCGCGGGTCAGGAAGCTGTTGAACGAGCGGTAGTGGTGTTCGGCGAGCCGTTCCTTCGAGAAGTACTCTCGGGAGATGGCTCGTCTGTCTTCTCGGTTCATTATTATTCAACGACGAGTCGGTATGTTGTCGCGGTGTCTGTCGTTCGGGAATCGCGCACGATCTTGATCACGTCACCGACCTCCGCGTCGTCGGGCAGTGCGGCGTCGGTGCGTTTGATCTTCGGCAAGTCGGTCGGTTTGATGTCGTACTCCTCCATCACACCGTCTAACTCCTCGTCGTCGACGATGCTGTGGTCCGGAACCATGTCGTGTTGGCTTACGTCTACCATGTGTGGTGGGTTGTCTGGCAAGAGGAAGAAATGGCTATCACGAGATACTACAGGGCAATACACAGGGAGATCATTTAAGACTTGCTAAGTAGCCCGCGCACGGCTAGCTGTTCGACCCACCCACGCCGGGACGCGCCGCGGGGGAATGCCCACGAGTGTCACCGACTTCGCGGAGGTATAAATCGTTTGGGGCAAGGGCACACGTCGCAGTGACGGAGACATCGGGACACCGTGACGCGGCGGCCCCGTTTGAGAAGCCTTAAGTCGAACCGGGGACAACGATGGAATGCACTCGGAAGCCCGGGTGGTGTAGTGGCCCATCATACGACCCTGTCACGGTCGTGACGCGGGTTCAAATCCCGCCTCGGGCGTTTTCTCCGAAGACTAAACCGACGAGCGAGGAGCGTAGCAACGAGCGAACCCTCGCGTCGGCGAGCTATCCTTTAGATACGATGACGGCACACCCCGTTACGCCATGAACACGTCGCGGAAGGGAGACGAGACCGAAGCAACGATTCTCAGTCGACTGATGGCGGTCGGCGTCTCGGTCTCGGTTCGGGGATGGCGACCGATACGACCTCGTCGCCGACGACGGAGATCGACGTTACCGCGTCCAGTGTAAAACCGGAAGTTGGGTCAACGGCACAGTCCGATTCAATCTCTACACGTCGACGGTGAGCTCGGACGGTCGCGTCGATTCGGACCACACGCCGGACGAAATCGATTCGTACGCGGTGTACTCGTCGGACACCGATTCGGTGTACTGGATACCCATCGAAGCGACCGGACACGGAGAAATGCGACTCCGAGTCGAGGTCCCACGTCCGAAAGCTCCAGAGTCGAAGATAAACTGGGCGAGCGGGTACGCGATAGCGGAACAGTTCGAGTAGCTCTGCGGGGTGTTTTTTACTACTCTCTGCACGGCATTTTCTACCAATGGGCGACCAAACCGACACCCATTAATAATCGCGGCGGGAACGATGGAATGCACTCGGAAGCCCGGGTGGTGTAGTGGCCCATCATACGACCCTGTCACGGTCGTGACGCGGGTTCAAATCCCGCCTCGGGCGTACTTTTACCGACGCCAACTCGTGAGCGAGGAGCGTAGCGACGAGCGAACACTGGCGTCGGCGAAACGACTTCGAACGGAGTTGAACCCTGTCAGTCGCACGCCCGGAACGGCCGAAGGCCGCACGCCCGGACCGTCTGACTCCGGTTCAAATCCCGCCTCGGGCGTTTTCTCCGAAGACTAAACCGACGAGCGAGTAGTCCCCCGAAAACGTAACTCCCAGTCGCTCGTTTGTCGTCGCATGACCAGTGAAGGCTCCGACGAGAGCGACAGTTTTCTGCACGAGGAGCTAATTCCGGTCCTTCTCATCGTCGGCATCCTACTGTTTCTCTTCCCCGAACCAGTCACCTCGACGCTCGGAGTCGTCCTCGTGAGCCTCGGCGTCGGACTGTGGGTGTGGGACCTCGTGCGGTGAACCGTCGCAAATCAGCGAAGCATCGTCGTCAGCCAACCACCGAATCCGACCGCGAGGAGCGCGCCGACCAGATTCAGCGCCGCGTTGCCGATTGCCTCCTGTCGTGCACCGCTCTCGTACAGTTCCACCGTCTCGACCGCGAAGCTGGAGAACGTCGTGAACGCGCCGCAGAAGCCAGTTCCGAACAGAGTCAGCAGAGCGGCATCCGCGGCGAGTCCGGCGGTTAGCGCGCCGAGCGCGAAACTTCCGAGGACGTTCACCGCGAGCGTGTCGCGCTGGCGGTCGGGTATCCACGACCCGACCGCGAACCGCGAGAGCGCGCCGAGGACGCCGCCCGAACCGACCAGCAGGAAGGGGTTCATCCGGCCGCCTCCTGACCCGCGAGCGAGCGAACCGCGAAGCGACCCGCCAGTACGGCCGCGAATCCGAGCGCGTAGTTCGCACCCACGTTGACGACCGCGAGCGTCGGCGAGAGCGCACTCGTCTGAAGCGCGAAGGTGCTGTAGGTCGTGAAAGACGAGAGGAAGCCGGTTCCGAGGACGAGTCGGGTCTCGGCACCGAGCCGACCCGCCAACTTCGCCTCGTAGAGCAAGACGCCGAGCGCGAAGCTTCCCCCGACGTTGACCGCGAGCGTGCCCCACGGGAAGCCGCCGGGGAGCGCCACGGCCACGACGTGCCGGAGGACGGCTCCGGCGAACCCGCCGACGGCGACGAGCAGAAGGGGTTCGAGCCGTTCGAGCCAGCGAGAGCCTGCTTCTTCGGTCGTCGAGCGAGCGTCGGTCTCCGACATTCGTTACTCGTCGGAGACCAGCGCGGCGACGGCCAAACGGGTTTCGGAGTGAGTCTTCAGCGGTCGGTCGCGCTCGGACTCCCGCCGCCGTGGGGCGTCTCGCGCTCTCGGACTCGGACCGCGTGGACGCTCTCGGTCGCGTCGTCTACGAGCAGGACTTCGCCCGGCGCGTCGGGCAGGCGGTCCTCGAACGACGCGAGGTAGGTCGGCCGCGCGTCCCCGAGCGCGTCGAGGTCGGCGCGGGAGGTGAGTCGGTGGGCCAACAGGAGGTCGGCCTGGGAGATGGCGACCGCCGGGAGCGCGCTCGGGCGCTGGGTCGCCGCGACGAGACTCAGGCCGGGTTGGCGACCGCGCGTGACGACGGTCCGGAGCGCGGGGGCCGCGACTCCACCGAAGAAAGCGTGAGCCTCGTCCACCAGCAGCCACGGGAGTCGGGTCGGACGTCCGGCGACGCAGTGGTCGTACAAGTCGCCGGCGACCGCGCGCAGAACCGCGTTCGCGGCGGCGGAATCGAGTCCAGAGAGGTCCAGCACGGACCCTGCGCTCGTCCCGGTCTCGGCCGGCGACGCGAGCAACGTTTCGGCGGTCAGTCCGTCCGGGTCGAAGACGTCCCACGACTCGGCGAGCGCGAGGTGGTTGTCCGCCGACCGGCGGGTCGCGCGGTCGGCCTTGGTGTCGGCGTCGGCGACGAACTCGCGCATCCCGGCGAGCGTCGAGCGGGCCGCCGCGGCCTGCCAGACCAGCGCGCCCGCCGAGGAGTCGGGAGCGAGTCCGAGCAGGTCGCACCACGCCCGCGGCGCGAGCGCGTCGGCGGTGACTCGGGGGTGTGCGACGACCTCCGCACCACACTCCGCGAGCGACGGGAAGACGCCCATCGGGTCGGCGACGACCGGGACGACTCCCTCGGCGCGGGCGAGTTCCTCGGCTACGACGCCGAGCGTGTAGGACTTGCCGTAGCCGCGCTTGCCGACGACGAGTCCGGCGTGCGGACCGTCGAGGTCGATTCGGACCTGCGCGCCGGGGCTTCCGTCACGGGCGCGGTAGGCCCCGAGGCGACCCGACGGAGCGGTTTCGTAGCCGCCGTCAGATTCGCGGCGACCGAGGACGTGAGTCACGGGGATGGTTGGTTCCGTTCTCGCATTTGAACCTTCGGGAGGGGTCCACGGGAATCTCGTGACCGTCGTGGCCGGAGGGGACGGTACGGCAGAGTTTATTTGTACGGGTTATAAACACCTATAGTCATCTCAAACCTGTATTTTTGATTGGTAAACCTTCTTCTCTCTGTCCTCTGATAGCGCGAAGCTAGCTACTACTCGAGCCACGGAGTATCGCACGGCCCCGCACCGCTACAGCCTCACGCCTCCCCAACCGCTTGCGGTCCTCGGCCGATGGCCTGCGGTACTCAGCCCTCGCGCGACGATGGCGCGACCTGGCGGTGTGAGGTCGCGCCAGCACACGCCGAGATGGAAGAATCGTCGCCTCCGGACCGGAAGGGTCCACTGACTCCGAGGGTTTAAATCCGAGGACGGGACGAACCCGGGCCATGCCTACGCTACTCGGCTACGTCGAGACGTTCCGGAGCGACGAGCGCGCAATCGAGGGTCTCCCCATCCGCCTCGTCATCGCCCTCGTCGTCGGCGTCGCCAGCCTCGGCGTGATGATGAACATGCTCTCGGGACTCGGCGGTCTCACCGTGACGGAACTCGACGCCAAGCCCGCGCCCGACGTTATCGGTCCCTCGGAGGAGGAAATCGACGTCGTAGTGGTCGACCCGGACGGCGAACCCGTCAGCGACGCGACGGTCGTCGTCACGGGTGACACGGCGACTCTCGACGGCGTGAAGACCGGGACTACCGGCGAGGACGGCGAAGTCAGCGTCACGGTCGATCCCGAACTCGGCCCGAACCAGCAGGAGGGCACGCTGGAGATGCGTATCAAACCACCCGCCGGGAGCGACTACGCCGACGAGCGCGAGAACACCGCGATACTGGTCATTCGGAACTGACGCGCCGCGGATACCGCGAAAGGGGTGGCCGAGGGAGTCAGTCCGACAGACTCCCGTCGCCGTCCCAATCTATCCAGTCCCGTTCCCAGCCGGGCCGGCGCTCGCGGGCGCGCTCGGCGCGCTCGCGGTCCTCGCGGACGGTCCGGTTGCGCTCGATGGAGTCGGCGTCCTCGCCCTCCACGAGGAGCGGCGCGAACGCCACGGTGCCGAGCTGACGGCCGTTTTGGTCGTCCGTCTCGTCGCCGTCTACGACCGTCAGCGACTGCTCGCCGACCCCGACCGGGATGACCAGTTTGCCGTCCGAGGCGAGTTGCTCCACGAGCGGTCGCGGCGGGTCGGCCGCGGCGGCCTCTACGAGGATTCGGTCGAAGGGCGCGTACTCGGGCAGACCGTCCGCGCCGTCGCGGCAGTCCACGAAGACGCCCTCGTAGCCCGCCGACGCGAGGTTGCTCCGGGCGTCCAGCACCACGCTCCGAGTGATGTCCACCGCGTGGACGTTTCGCTCGCCGACGATTTCCGCGAGAACTGCGGCGGTGTAACCCACGCCAGCGCCGACGACGAGTACCGAATCGCCCTCCTCGGCGTCGAGGGCTTCCAGCAGGCGGGCCGCGGTACTCGGGCCGAGAACGCGGGTGCCCCGGTGCTCGAACGACCGGTCGGCGTAAGCCAGTCGGTCGTCCTCGACGAACTCGTGGCGCGGGACCGTCCGCATCGCGGTGCTGACGCTCTCGCTGGAGACGACACCCTTCGAGGGGTGTTCGAGGCTATCGACCATATCGTCGCGCAGCACCGCGAGGTCCATACGCACCCCGTAGTGACGAGAGAACTTCAATCGCCCGGCCGCCGTCCGGCGATGACCTGCTGGTCGAGACCGGGCACGTCCCGGACTTCCGCGTCGGTAAATCCGGCGTCACGAAGCCACTCCGTGAACGCCGACTCGGTGTAGGTGTCGCCGCCGTCGGTCTGGGCGAGCACGTGCGCGCCGAACAGGGCGGCGTCCTCGGCCCGACCGCGTACCTTGTCGGTCAGAACGACCGCACCGCCGGGTTCGAGGGCGTCGAAGGCGTTGGCGAGAAACGCCCGGTTCGCCTCGGGACTCAGGCCGTGGGCCACCCGCGAGCAGAACACGAGGTCGAATCCACCGTCGGGGAGACTCTCGGTGATATCGCCCTCGACCAGTTCGATTGGCTCGTGTTCGAGGAATCGTCGGTCGATGTCGATTACTTCGGGTCGGTCCACGAGCGTCACGTCGAACCCCCGGCGGACGAACTCCTTGGCGAAGACCCCCGGCCCACAGCCAGCGTCCAGCACGCGCTCGGCGTCGGGGTTTCGATGGACTGCGGCAGTGACGCTGGCCCGGACCGCGGCGTCGTCCACGCTGGCCATCGCGCCCATAAAGTTGGTCGTCCAGTCTTCGGACGTCGATTCCGGGTCCGGCGGGTCGCCGGTCCGCATGGTCGCTGGGAGTTCGAGCCATCGGTCCACGCAGTCGAGCGCGTGAGGAACCGACCCGATGGAGCGTACGTCGGCCTTGGCGACGAAGCCGAGCGCGCGATTCGTGATTTCGTACTGGGCGTCGGTCCGGTCGCCTCCTCCCACGTCCTCGTCACCGACCACTTCCAGATACCCTAACTCGGCCATCGCGTCGAGCGTAATCCGGGCGGCCCGCTCGGTGACGCCGGTTTCGTCGGCGACTTCCGCGGGCGTCTCCGCGTCGGTCGTGACCGCTTCGAGGACTCCCGTCTCGCGGGCGGCCCAGAGAAGCAAGGCTTCGCGGTAGTCCATGTCCGCAACGTGAGTCGGCGTCGGCTTAGTTTTCCTGCATCGGGACGAACCGCACCCGACCGTGGGTCTCGCGGTGGAGCGATCCGTCCGGCCGTCGGCGAGCGAAGACGAGTCGCTGGCCGCCAAAGCGACCGGTCGCGGAGCCTATCGGCCCGAGGAGTCTCCCCTCCGGCCGGACCTGTTCGACCACCGCGCTCGGGAACTCGGTCGCGGCGCAGGTCAGATACGCGGCGTCGTAAGGTGCGAACTCGGGCCATCCCTCGTGGCCGTCGCCGACGCGGACGGAGACGTCACCGTAGCCGAGTCGGTCGAGTCGATCGCGGGTCTCCCGAGCGAGCGACTCGTGATACTCGACGCTGTAGACGTTCTCCGGGCCGACGACCTCGGCCGTGACCGCGGCGTGATACCCGCATCCGGTTCCGATTTCGAGGACCTCCTCGCCCGCCCGGAGGTCGAGCAGATCGACCATCATCGCCACCATGTGGGGTGCGCTGATGGTCTGGTCGCTCCCGATGGGAAGCGGTCGGTCCTCGTAGGCGCGGTCCCGATTTGACGGTGGGACGAACTCGTGGCGCGGGACCGCCCGCATCGCCGCGAGGGTCGATTCGTCGAGGTTCTCGCGTTGCGAGAGTCGCTCGACCATCTTCTCGCGGGCGTGGTCGTAGTCGGCGTCTCGTTCGCGGTCGTCTTTCCCTCCCCCAAACATGGTATTCCGCTATTCGGATCTCACCACGCCGACCACGCCGACGAGGTCTCGTCGTCGCCGTAGAGTCGTTTCACGTCCTTCGCCACCGCGGTGTCGCCCTCCTCGCCGAGGGGGTTGAAGTCGTAGCCCACGGCGTCGTCCCGGAGGGCGATGGACTTGACCGTGAACTCCTCGTCGCCGAACTCGTAGGTCTCGCCGACTTCGAACTCGTCGTCGCCCGGCACGTCGATTTTGACGCTTCGGGAGTCGTCGCGTCTACCGTCGGTCGGATTGATGGTGACGTTGACCCGGACGTTGTCCACGGCGCGGGTCCAGAACGTCTCGACCTCCTCGACTTTGGCTTCGTCGGTCCGGGCCTCGTCGCCCAACTGGAGGTCGGTGATTCGCACGACCATGATGGCTTCGGGCGTTTCGAGGACGAACTCCTCGCCGACCGCGACCGTCTCCTGGGGCGGGGCGTCCGCGGTGGCGGTGAAGGAGTCGCCGTCTTGAGAGACCACTACGTCGCGCTCGACCTCTTCTTCCTGCTCGATTTTCGTCTTGTGGACGTGACTGCACTCCGTACAGCGCACGGTGACCTGTCCGCTCCCGTCCTTTAGCACCTCGTGGACCGTCTCCACGTCGGGCGAGCAGGACGGGCACGTCACCGCAACGCGCTCCGCAGTTTCGCTCATACTATGGTCGGCTACGTGGTCCGCGCGTAAAAACGCGTGGAGTTTGGCGTTCGTGGAGACCACGGTCGGAGTGCAGGGGAGATTTCACCACTCCGGCGCGCGCTGGCGCGACCTTGCGGTTTGAGGTCGCGCCCATGCGCGCGAGGGACGGCGGCCGCCGAGGTTGGGGAGGTGTGAGGTCCGTAGTCGCGGTGCGGTTGCGGTCTTCCTTGGCTCAAGGAGAGTAGCTAGCTTTCTCGAAGTAGTTAGCGTCCACAGACGACCCTCTAGCGTCCACAGACCGCCCTCGAAAAACAGCCGACAACTACTCTCCGAAGTCGAAGTACAGTTCGTAGTGGTCGGCACAGCCCGGATTGAACTCCACTCCACACTCGGGGCATCGATGCTCGCCCTCCACGAACTCCCGCGGCGTCAGTTCCGCACCGCAGACGCCACAGAGAACCGCCGACTCGTCGCTCTCGACCGGCAGTCGCGCCGTGTCGTGGTCCGCCGCGGCTTCGTGACACCGGAAACAGGGATAGTACGCCTCACAGCAGGCGAACCGCAGGGCCACTACGTCGCGGTCGGTGTCGTAGTGGGCACATCGCGTCTCCGGGCCGACTTCGACGCCGCGGACGAGTCGTCCGTGAATCTCGCGCTCCATCGGTGTGGAGTTCAGGGTTCCGGAAGCGTGACTTCCTCGCCGTCTCGCGGTTCCGCCGCTCGAATCACGGGAGGTCTACGACCTCCCCGTCGGCGTAGACCGTCGGTTCGCGGAGGATGCCGTCGAAGTGGATGGGAGCCTCGGTGTCGCCGCCGATGCCCGCGTCGTCGCCGATGGCGATGTGGACCGTGCCGCCAGCCTTCTCGTCCAGCAGGACCGAACCGACCAGTTCCGTGACCGCGACGTTGGTTCCGATTCCCAACTCGGCGAGGTTGTAGGCCGCGTCGCCGACCTCTTCGGCCGCGTCTTCGACGCTCTGGCGAATCTCGTCGTCGGAGATGCGAGTGACCTGCCCGCCTTCCACGTCGAACTCGAGGGTCTGGCCCTCCTCCAGCAGGCCGTGGGGCATCATCGTCCCGTCCACGACGTAGGTGCCGTTCGCGTCCTCGGGGCTGACGAACACCTCGCCCGCCGGGAGGTTCGAGAAGTCGCCCGCATCGTGGACGATTCCGGTGTCGTCGTGCCACTCGCGGTCTCCGGGTTCGAACGTGATGTCAGTGCCCTGCGGCGAGGTCACGCGAACCTCGTCGGCGTCCTCGACCTGCGCCAGTACGTCGTCGCAGTGGTCGGCGATGGTCTCGTAGTCCGCGTCGAGTCCGGTCGTGAACACCTCCTCGGTGATGCCGGGGAGCGTCGCTCCGCGCGCTCCGGCCTCGTTGGCGTCGCCGCGGGCGCGGGTGTGGCTCAAACTCTTGGTCGTCGGCGCGAGGAACACGTCGCTGGCGGCCATCGCGGCCGAGACGGGTTCGGGCGGTTCCGCGCCGTGGCTCGCACCCGGCGGAAATCGGACGATGGTCGCGTCGTTCGTGACTTGGCTGGCGACTTCGTAGAGGGCCTCGCCGATGGGTTGGCGCTTGTCGTCGGTGACGATGCAACAGGACTCCGTCTCTTCGAGAGCGAGACACTGCGTTATGGCGGTCTCGGCCGCGTCTCGGAGGCTCATGTTCGGCAGGTGGGCCGGGGAGCGGTTAGGTTTTCCCTTCCCGGAATCGGTCGGACGTGACTGGAGGAAATCGAATGCTTACTCGGTCGAGAGTTACATTCTCGGCACCCTACCTCGAAACCATTATGCGCGTCGGTGTCGGAAATCCACGTACATGCTACGGGTCGGAATCAACGGCTACGGGACTATCGGCAAGCGCGTCGCGGACGCGGTACGCGCACAACCAGACATGGAAGTCGTCGGCGTCGCCAAGACGCGACCGAACTTCGAGGCAGAGCAGGCCGTCGAGAAGGGGTTCCCCCTCTACGCCGCCGTCGAGGACCGCGTAGAGTTGTTCGACGAGGCGGGCATCGAACTCGCCGGGATGGTCGAGGAGTTGGTCGAAGAGAGCGACGTGGTGGTGGACGCCTGCCCCTCCGGAATCGGCGAGCAGAACGCCGAGATGTACGACGAGTACGACACGCCCGCGCTGTATCAGGGCGGCGAGTCTGCCGACTTCGTGGACACCAGTTTCAACGCCCGGTCGAACTTCTCGGACGCCAACGGTGCCGACCACGTTCGCGTCGTCTCGTGTAACACGACCGGTCTCTCCCGACTCGTCGCGCCGCTCCGCGAGGAGTACGGCGTCGAGAAGGTCCGGACGACGCTGGTCCGGCGCGGCGGCGACCCCGCACAGACCGGCCGAGGTCCCATCAACGACATCGTGCCGAACCCGGTCACGCTTCCCTCCCACCATGGGCCGGACGTGAACACCATCTTCCCGGACCTCGACATCGATACCCTCGGCCTGAAGGTGCCCGCGACGCTGATGCACATGCACAGCGTCAACGTCACGCTCGAATCCGAACCCGACGCCGCAGACGTGCGCGAACTGCTCGAAGGCGAGTCCCGACTGTTCGTCATCCCCGAACACTTCGACATCGACGGAGCGGGCAAACTCAAGGAGTACGCGCAGGACGTGGGTCGCCCGCGGGCCGACATCTGGGAGAACTGCGTCTGGGGCGAGTCGATTACGACCGAAGGCGACGACCTCTATCTGTTCCAGGCCATCCACCAGGAGAGCGACGTGGTGCCCGAGAACGTGGACGCGATTCGCGCGGTCACGAACGCCGCCGACGCCGAGGAGAGCATCGAGACGACCAACGAGTCGCTCGGCATGGGAATCTGAGGTAGCGTTCCGAGCGCTTCTCGAAAAAATGACTTCGGGATCGGTTAGCGGGGACGATTCTTCGGACGGGTTCGCTTAGTAGGTTATCGGACTCATAGTTCTCCGGCCGGAATTATCACTCGAAATGACTTATATTTTTGCACTGTTCGGTTGCCGAAACCGAAGTCCAGCGGCGAAGTCCGAGTGCCAAAGGCTTTTGCTTGCATGCGCCTTACCCTCGTACATGCGAAGAGACGACCGCGACGACCCCTTCGACGACCTTTTCCGCGAGATAGAGCGCATGATGAACGAGATGATGGGCGACGACTTCGACATGCACGTAGAGCGCGGCGAGACCGGCGGTCAGACCGGATTCGGAACCGAGACGCACGTCGACATTCACGAGGCCGACGACGTGGTCCGAGTCATCGCCGACCTCCCCGGCGTCGAGAAAGACGACATCGACCTCAAGTGCGACGGCGAGATGCTGACCATCAGCGCGGCCAGCGACCACCGCGAGTACGACGAACAAGTCCGCCTGCCCGCGCAGGTAGACGAACACTCCGCGACGGCGACCTACAACAACGGCGTCCTCGAAGTCACGTTCGAGAAGTCCGAGGACTCCGCCGACATCGACGTGCAGTAGTTCGGTACCCGAAGACCGGTTCTACGTGCGGCGAGGTCGCTTCGACCCGGCCGCTCGAAGGGGGTTCCGCCGACCGTCCCACCGTGAGGCTGTTTTCGCCGATTCGTCGTACATCGTGGAGCCACTGCCGGTCGCTCACTGCGTCGCCGTCGTCCGAATCAGTCCGGCCAGCCGGTCGTAGAATCCCGCGTCGTACTTGGTCTCGGCGTCGATGGTCGGTCGAGCGTTGGTCTCGTTGACCACCGCGCGGTCCCCGGAGACGAGGATGTCCACGCCGAGGAAGTCGATGCCGAGCGCGTCGGCCGTGCGCTCGGCGAGGTCTCGGAGATGGTCGGGGAGGTCGACTCCGGTCGCCTCCGCCCCGCGGTGGACGTTGTGCTTCCAGCGGTCCGGTCGCACTCCGTCGTCGGTCGCGTCCGGCAGTCGGCGCTCGACGCCGCCGACGCACTCGCCGTCCACGACCATCGCGCGGTAGTCGGTAGCGTCGGGGACGTACTCCTGGACGAGAAACGACTTGTCGCCCGTGGCGCGGTAGTCGTGGACCAAATCGAGGTAGTCGGTCACGCCGAGGAACGAATCGGCGTCGCCGACCCTGGCCACGCCGACGCCGCGCGTCGTGGAGTTGGGCTTGAGTACGACCGGCGGGTCGAATCGGTCGAAGGCCGAGAGCAGGTCAGATTCGTCGGCGGGGTTCGAGACGAGGACGCTCTCGGGAACCGGAATCCCGGCGCGCTCCAGTCGGGCGAGAACTCCGGCCTTGTTCCGCGACGTGAGGACGGCCTCGCGGTCGTTGACCCACGGGACCGAGATCAGGGCGTCCAGCACGCCGCCTTCCATCGCTCGCGAGGGGTAGACGAATCCCGCGTCGAACTCGTCGCCGCCCCAGGGCGGGTCCGACAGCGAGATGGCACGCTGCTCGCTCGGGACGTGGTGGACCGCGATACCGCGCTCGGCGAGTGGGTCGCGCATGCGCTCGAACGTCTCCTCTCGGTAGGCGACCGCGAGGTCCAACATACGCGCTTGGTGGGAGCGTGTGGGTAAAAAGGTGCGTTTCGTGAATCGCCTCGGGGTCAAGCCCCGAGGCACTCGGCCTGCTCCGCCTGTAGAGACGAGAGCGGTTTCCTTCGACGTGCCGAGACGCCCTCACTCCGGTCTCACGACTCACGACCGACGAGAACGACGAAAGAAAGACGCCGGAAAACCGTCTCAGGCGACGAGAAGCTTCTCGCCCTTCTCGACCTTGATGCGGCACGGCGGCGAGATCTTGTTGTAGGCGCGACGGAGCGCGTCCTTCACGACGGGGGCGTCCTCGGGCCGGCACCACGCGGTGAAGATGCGGTCGTTGCGCGGGATGCGGGCGGCCGTCCCGACGACCTTCCCGAACGCCTGTCGCATCCCGTCGGAAACACGGTCCGCACCCGCACCGGTCGCCTGCTTGTTCTCCCGGATGACGTGATGGGGGAACTTGCGGAGGATCATCTTGTAGTTCTCCTGACCGAGTTCCTTCAGGAGGTGGCGGTTGGCCGACAGGCGCGAGGCCTCCAGCGCACCGTGGCGGAGTTGACACTCCTCCTCGGTGATGAGACTGATCTGGACGGGGTATTCGTCCTGGTCGCGTTCGAGGTTGCCCATCGCGTGCTGTGCGATCTTCGAACCGGGAATGCCAGTGATGTACTCGCGTCGGGTGTACGGTGGCTTGTTGATTTCCCGGTACATCGAGGCGGGTTTGTCCGACATGGTTATTACTGGAGTCTGAGGGTCACGCGGCGGATAAACCCTTCGATGCGCGGTAGTGCGATTCGGCGTCGCTCGGGGCCGAAACCCTCGGGAACGCCTCCCACGGTGTCGGCCGGAGCGTCACTCGACCGGCACGTAGGCGGCGAGTCCGGCCGGAAGTCGGTCGGCCAGCGATTCGCCGAAGTCCACGAGTCGCTTCCGGAGGAGGGCGTAGACGGTCGACGCCCCGAGGAGCGCGAGGACGACCACCTGCAACCGCTCGGCGTAGAGCACGCCGGGGACGGCGAACGCCGCGGCCACGAGCAGGTCCTCGGGCGCCCCGTCGTAGCGAATCCAGCGCCGCGGGGCGACCCATCGAGCGTTGAAGTGGTCGTACACCGCCCGGTCCGAAGTGGCCTCCCACGGCCGGAGCCCCAGACCGCCGCCGAGCGCGTCGCTCGCGGAGTGGAGCGCCGCAGACGCGAGGAAGACCGCCGCGGCGACCGTGACCGAAGAGGGTGCGTGGACCGCCAGCGCGAACGCGGGAGTCGCCACGAGCGAGTAGTACACCGGGAAGTGGAGGTCCTTCCGGTGGTCGCCCGCGAGGTCGAGGTCGGGAAAGAGACCGCCCACCCCGCCCGCCGCGATTGCGACGGTGGCGTACTCGGGCGCGACGAACAGCGCCACCGCTCCGAGCGCCATCCCGAACAGGGCGTGAGTCGTCGCCATCATCGTACTCGGGAGTACGCACCGCGGCTATTCAAACCTGTTGCCGGCTCGAGGACGGAATGCGACGAACGCGAACGCCGCCAGCAGGCCGCCCTCCACGAACCCCGCGCCGTGAGCGAAGACGTTCGTGAACCGGCCGTGGTCCACGGGGTCGGCCGGGAAGAGACCGTAAATCAGCCAGACGAGGAGCGCGAGGACGAGTCCGACGTACAGCAGGTCCAGACCGACCTGCCGGTAGTGGTCGTCGCCGAACGTCCGGCCGCGCGCCCGCGAGACGATACCTGATACCGCCAGCGCGAGTCCCCCGGTCACGGCCGCACCTTCGAGTAGAGTGACTCGCGCGGCGTAAATCCAGAGGAGTTCCCCGAGCAGGAGCAGGACCGCGAACTGGACGACGAAGAAGACGGTCTCGCGCGAGTACGAGCGCCGGAGGTGGACCGCCACCGCGACCAGCAGGAAACCGCCGAAGCCCGCGACCACGCCCGAGAACCCCCGCGAGACCGGCGAGGCACCGGGAAACCGGGTTTCGAGGATAACGTAACTCGTGAGGTTGACCGCCACGGGAAGCACCACGAGGAGCGCGGGGAACGTTCGGTGGAACCACGCACGGCGGTCGGCGTGGAGGCAGACGAGGTACGTGACCAGCGACAGCGAGACGTAGCCCCCGAGGTTGCTCAGCAGGTGGTCGGTTCCGGCGTGGACGTAGGCCGCCGTGAACAGGGTCTCGGGCGCGAACGCGGCGTGGTCGAACGCGAGGCGGTCGTGGGTCGCCGCGGGGAGCAGAACCTGTACCGCGACGAGGACGACGCCGACGACGGCGATGGCCGCGAGGTCGGCCGCGACTGCCGACCGAGGGTAGCCGAACGCTTCGGACTCGGCGGACGGGTCGAATCTCGCGGAGGCGTCGCTCATTCGAAGTCGAATTCGTGGGCGACGACCAAAAGCGTCGGCCTCGTCTGCCGGGCAACTATTGAACCCACGAACCCAAGGTGAGAACGATATGGTCGAAGTCAGTGAGAACCAGAGCGACACGTTCGACATCGGCGGCGAGTTGACGGTCCATCGCCTCGCGTACGGCGCGATGCGGTTGACCGGCGAGGACATCATCGGCAGGCCCGACGACGAGGAGGAGGCCCGCGAGGTCCTCCAGCGCGCGGTCGAGATGGACGTCGACTTCGTGGACACGGCCGACTCCTACGGGCCGGGCGTCAGCGAGCGCATCATCCGCGAAGCCATCGACCCCGACGACGCGGTGGTGGGGACCAAAGCCGGACTGTTGCGGAACCGGTCGGGCGACTGGATTCCCCACGGCGGTCCCGACTACTTTCGGAATCAGGTCCTCTGTAGCCTCGACCGACTCGGCGTCGAGAGCATCGACCTCTACCAGTTGCACACCCCCGACGTGGACTGCTCGTTCGAAGACGCCGTACAGACGTTCGCGGAACTGAAGGACGACGGACTGGTCGACCACGTCGGCCTGAGCAACGTCAGCGTCGAGCAGTTGGACGAGGCCCGCGACATCGTGGACGTGGCGACGGTCCAGAACGAGTACAACGTCGGGAACCGCGACCACGAGGACGTGCTGGAAGCCTGCGAAGAGGCGGGCATCGGCTTCATCACCTACTTCCCCATCGGCGGCGGCGAGTTAGGCGAGAAGAGGTCGGTCCTGGAGGACGTGGCCGGGAACCACGACGCGACGCCTCGGCAGGTCGCGCTGGCGTGGCTCCTCCAGCACTCGCCCGTGACCATCCCGATTCCCGGCACCTCCAGCGTCGAGCATCTGGAGCAGAACGTCGCGGCCTCCGCGCTCGAACTCTCCGACGAGGAGATGGCGCGACTGAGCGAGTGAGCGGCGGTTAGTCCCCACCGGCCGATTGCCGGAACACGAGCGGGTCACGTGTCTGAAGCCAGACGGTCCCGTCGCCCGTGAACCGGGTCACGAAGCCCTCGCCGCCGAGGAGCGTGGACTTGACCGACCCGTCGCTCTCGCGCGAGAGGTCGAGTCCGTCGGTCCACCCGACGAGGTGGTCCTCGTCCACCACGAGAGGGTCGCCGTCGGCCACCTCGCGAGAGACGACCGCGCCGTAGGCCGAGAGGAACGCGGTGCCGTCGCCTTCCATCGCGAGGACGGTCAGTTCGCCCGACGAGAAGAGGTTTCCGACCTCGTTGGCCGCCGTGGACTTCTCGACGCCGGTCGTCCACGCGAGCGCCGACCCCGACTGAACCTTGATGCGACCGGTCTCGGCGAGGTCGATGGGCGTGACGTCGCCCGGTGCGTCGGGTGCCAGCACGACCTGCTCGCCGTCGGCCGTCGCGGTGAACGCGTTGGCAGTCATCTCGCGCTCGTCGGAGATGGCCCGCGAGAGCATCCCGGTCACGCCCTCGCCGCCCGCGATTTCGGTGTCCGTCTCGACCCCGCCGGTCCGACTCACCATCGCACCGGTTTCGGCGTCGATTCGCTCGCCGTCGTCCAGCGTGATTTCGAGGATCGCGTTGCTCGGACGCTTGCGGATGTCGAACTCCATGCGAGAACGTCGTTCGCCGTCGCTTATAAAATATCAGTCACTACGGAAGCGAACGCTGTCGCTCACCACTCGAAAAATGAAGTAATTGGTTATTGCAAAAGTTCGACCGAATTACAGTCGCTGGACGTTGGTCGCTCGCGGACCCTTGTCAGCCTGCTCGATGTCGAACTCGATTTCAGTTCCCTCTTCGAGGTCCGGGCCGCCAACGTCCTCCATGTGGAAGAAAACGTCCTCGTCCGCGTCCTCAGTGTCAATAAAGCCGTAACCGCCTGTGTCGTTGAAGAAGTCGACCGTACCTTTCGCCATTGCAACTACAGAAAGGACCGGGTCACGGATAAGACTTCCGAGAGAACGGCTATCACGGAGACGGCTACCACGCACGGCTCGGTAGAGCAGACCCACCGCGCTCAGTAGAGCAGACTCCTCGCGAAGTCGGCGTACGCCGGAGGCAGTCGGTCGGCGATGGCGTCCGGGTCGGTCTCGCCGTCGTCGTTCACGAGGTAGGTCCGGCCGTAGTCGTCGCCGTAGACGCGCTGGAAGTCGTAGACGAACCCGTAGACCGACGTCGAGTTCGGAATCGCGTCGGCCTCGCGGAGGAACGCGACCTGCCGGTGGACGTTGTACTCTACGAGTTGGTTCACGACCGACTCGTCGGCGGCGTCGGCGTCTACCACCTCGCTTTCGAGGCCCGCTTCGACCACTGAAACGAGGCTTCGGACCCACTTCTCGATACCGCGATGGTCCGGGTCTTCGCCGTCGGTGACGGCCCGGTAGGCCGCCGTGACCGCCCCGCAACCGGTGTGGCCGACGACCGCGACCGTCTCGGTTCCGGTGTGTGCCACGGGGTAGAGCAGATTCCCGTTGACGACGCGCTCGCCCTCGTACACGTCCCAGACCTGATTTCCGATGTTGCTCGGAGTGAACAACTGACCCGGTTTCGTGACGTTCCACATCCCCTCCTGGGAGACCCGCGAGTCCGAACAGCAGATAGAGACGACGCCGGGATGCTGTTCGTCCTGCACGTCGGCGAAGTGGTCTTCCGGGAGCGATTCGACGTGTTCGCGGTTCCCGTCCAAGAGGTCGAGAAGCACCTGGTCGGACATACGTGACGGGTCGGGCGGTACGGTCTTAATTTCGTCGTAACTGTGTTCGTCGGGTGGCCTCGGAGGCTTCACCGCCCACACTAGAGAAATAATTTTGTTTATTATATAATTGTATTTCCGTCTCTCTGGTGGTCGCGTCCGCGACAGCGGACGCGAGGACGAAACACAAGTCCGCCCGAGCCGTAGCCTCTACCGTGACTACCACCGACGACTCCTTCGAGTGCGACACCTGCGGGACCGTCGTCCCGTTCGAGGAGGCCCGCCGGAGCGAGACGATGGGGAACCTCGACCCGAAGAAGTGGCAGACGCTCTGCTGTCCGGAGTGCGGGAATCGCCTGAAGACGGTGTTCGTCGGCGGCGAGTAGCAGCGCGCGTGAACGACTCGGCATCGTACGACTCTCACGTCACTCGGCGTGCGGAACGACCTCTTCGAGGAGGTACTGGAGGAAGTCGGCCGTGTCGAACTCGGCCGGTCGGTACACTTCGACGTAACCGCTCTCGGAGGCGGTCATCTTCAGCGACCGACCGTCGTACGAGCAGTCGAGACCGAGTTGATTGAACGCCGCGTCGTCGAGTAGCCCGGCGAATCGGTCGTCGTCGAGGAGGTCGCTTCCGTGGAGCACGCCGTTCTCGCAGTTCCCGTCGTTGTCGTAGAATCCGGCCCGCCACGGTTCGGCGTCGGCCTGCGCGTCGAGGAACGCGCTCAGGTCGAGGGTCGCCCGCTCGATGTCGGCGTCAGTGTCACGGCCCACGAGGTCGAAGGCGAAGGTGCCCTTCCCGCTCCCGGCGACCACGAACTCGCCGGGTACGCCGACGAGGTCGGTCACGAGCGTCTCGGTCTGCGGAGTCTCTTCGACGCGCACCTCGCCGAAGTCGAGTTCGGTCGTGGTTCGGTTCACGACGCGCTCGACCGCCGCCCGGCCCTCGAACGCGACTTCGCCGCCGGGGAGCGAGAAGACGCGCCGTACGTCGAGTACGCGCTCTAGCTCCCGTTCGCCGTTTCGAATCGTGTCGGAGAACGAGTCCACGACCTCGAAGTCGTCTCGGACGATGCCGAGTACCCCTGCTCTCATGTGCGAGCGATTCACAGACCCGGTTGTTAATTCGTTCGACTTCGGGGAGAACACCAACTCGCCTATCGAGAAACGGCTCACCTGTTGGGATACGTCCGTTCGAACGGCTGGGGAGGCAACAGCAGGTCGTCGAGTTCGGGCATGTGCTTGACGTTGTAGACGACCTGCAACTCGTCCGTGATGGGCATCGCGTTACAGGACAACCGGAACCCCTGCTCCATCAGCTCTGCCGGGAGAACGTGGCTGACCGGCATCGATAGCTCGCCCCCGAGGAGCAGGATTGCGCAGTTTGCACAGGCCCCGCCTCGGCAGGCGAACGGCCACGCGAAGCCGCGGTCCTCGGCGGCTTCGAGCAGGAACTCGTCGGGCTGAACCCGAAACTGCCCGTAATCGACCTCGGCGAGGTCTGCCGCGGCCGCCTTCTCGAAGAGGTCCTCGTCGTCGGTTTCCCACCCGAAGTCGGAGAGAACGTCGTAATTGAGGTACGTGACCTCCGAAGAGATGGTGTGCTGTTCCGGCTCCGGGTCGTCCTCGAAATCGGCCTCGCTCACCTCCGCTGACCCCTGATAGCCCGCTTTGACTCTCTCGTAGGCCGCTCGAACCGTTTTGAACTCCTCGACCGAACCGCCTTGGTCGGGATGCGCTTCCTTCACCCGCCTCCGGTACGCCTGCTCTATCTCCTCTTCGTCGGCGTCGTCGTCGATGAGCAACACGTCGAACGGGGACTCCATCACCATCTGCTAGCGAAATCCGAAGTATAAGTCTTGGCTCGAAACGAGTGACAGCGCCCGCTGCCGACAGAACGGGTCGACGCGAGGCCTCAACCCGAGAACGGCGTCGAGTCACCGATATCGCGACGTACGGGCTCCGAGGGCAGTTCCCTCGGCCACTCACACCATCAACGCTTCCGGGTCGTCGGCGATGAACTACAAGGGCTCGGAGACCGATTCCCCTGTATGGACTTGAGTAAGTACGTCGGTGGTCGTAGTCGACTCGCCCGCAGAATCCTCGCTATCGCTCTGACGGTCGTAGCGATCAGTTCGTTGCGGAAGGGAAAGCGACTGAGCGGGATACTGGCAGGTGTCGGCGCACTCGCGCTCGGATACGACGCCACTAGCGAGTCCAGCGAACTGACGGAGACGCTCGGTATCGACACGACCAGCGAAGAGGCGGACCTGCACTGCGCAGAGTGTGGCCAACCCATACGCCCGGGACAGCGCCGCGGTCCGAACGCGAACGACGAGATCGTTCACGACGACTGCGCGGAGTTGGCCAGTTAAGCACAGGAGTGCGATTTCTGTTTAGCGGACTGCCGGTTTAGAGTTCGGTCGTGAGTGTTTTCCTGCGAACAAGGTAAGAAATGAGAGTGTTGATTCCCGAATTTGAATTTCGCCGAGACGGTCCAAGCGTGCGACTTGTCTCTGCTTCTACGGAACGGAATGCGGAAAAGGGACGCGACCCGGAGAAGTGTGAGTCTAACACCTACCTGAACTACCGCAAGTGCCCGGTCAACGTCTCTCCTCACGATATTCGTCAAGGCTCAATCGCTCACTCCTAACCGAGTTTGTCCCCGAGAACGTCGTCACTGACAGTTCGTGGTCCGAACGTATCAGGGGTTCACGGTGTGAACGGCTGGATGTGGTGGTCACGGAATTAACAATGTTCAGTCCGAGACGCTAAGATGTGAGTCACGGAATAGGTAGAGGTGGTAACACATGACCGATACCAACTCGATCTGGACTCGGCGTGACGTTCTCCGAAGAGGGGGACTCACGGCGGGCGGCGTCGTACTAGGGGGGACTGCGCTCATCGGGAGTGCAGTGGCAGAGAACGCAGAAACGCAGAAATTTACTGACGAGTTTACGCTTGGCACAGGAGGGACGTGCCTCGGAGAGGACGTGGAAGTGTCGGTAACTATCCACATAGCAGTGCAGGGTGACCACGACGAGGGACACTTCCATTTTACGGGGGTTATCCATGGAGAGGGCGTCGGTGTTGCGACGGGGACCGAGTATCGGTTTTCCAGCACGTTCAACGATACTCACCCAAGAGGGCCTGCGACATTCACCACAAGAGTGACGGAGCGTCTCGTAAGTAAGGGACCTGGTGAGAACCTCGCAATCGAGTTCCATTTCCACAGAACGGTGAACGCAAACGGCGAGGTCACAGCAGTCAAGATGGAGCCCATCTCGTTCGAGTGTCGAGGGTGAGACTTCTAGTGGACACCAGACGGGGGCGACCACCGCTAAATCCCGGTTCAAATCTAATCGCGGATTACGCGGCCAAACCGTACGGCAGCTACGCTGTCCGGTGAATGGGAATCGCGTAGAAACGGTATGCCGCCTCCCGGATTTGAACCGGGGACAGCTCGATCTTCAGTCGAGTGCTCTCCCAGTCTGAGCTAAGGCGGCGCACTCGGTACGAGGCACATGAGAGAGAAAAGCGTTTCGAAACACCACCACGGGAGCGGGACAAACTCTTTGACCACCGGTACCGAACCACGGACGTATGGGCGACCCGGCCTGCTACCTCGAGTTCTGTTCCGAGTGCGACGCACAGGTGACTATCGCCGACGACGAGTGTCCGGACTGCGGAGCGACGCTCAACTGAACGAGGCGCGAATCAGGCGACTTTCCGGCGCTCCGAGAATCGCTCCGTCCCGCTGTCGGACTCGACGACCGTGACGATGGTTGCGTAGCCGTCGTTGGCGTTGATAGCCAAGCCGCCGGAGAAGCCCACGTCCACGCGCTTGGTGGACGTGTGGTTCTCCCCGGCGGCGAGCGTGCCGACCGTCTCGTTACCCGACCACAGCAGTTCGTCGTCGGCGTACATCTTCGTCGTGACGTCGACGTTCTCGCGGGCCGTCGCTTCCGTGTTCGTCAGTCGTGCCGTCACGTCCCGACAGGTATCCCCGCACTTCTCGACCGACAGGATGCTGAAGGCGTAGTTCGAGTCACTGGTCGTCGTGGTACTCTCCATCGTCGTCTCCCCGGCGTCACCGCCAGTCGATTCCGTCTGGGTTGCCGAACTCGTCGGTTCGGTGTCGGTCGTCTCCGTGGTCGTCGCATCGCCCACGGGAGCGTCGAGCGTCTCACCGGGGTCCGGGCCGTTGACCAACAGGGCGCCGCCGAGGAGACCGAGCAGGACGACGACCGCGACCAGCACGCGTCGATTCACCACACCACCCCAAAGCTGCCGTGCCAGCGCATGGCCGTGGCGTTTCTCGCAGGTCAGTATAGGTTTGATGGCTCGGAGACGACGGACAGGTCGGCCGAATTCGACGGCCATAACTACGCCTCGAACGTAGTCTTGCACGATGCGCGAAAAACTTTCGTCGGCAGTGAAATTCGGAGTCGCACTGTTCGTCCTCGTGGAACTCGTTGCTCTCGCGGAGTGGGCGTCGAACGAAGGAGCGATTTGAAGCGACGACAACGGTGAAGCAGAGAGAATAGACCCCCTCAGACTCTGTTGAAACCCTGTTAGATACTATCTGTATCGGAACAATCGATAGGTAGGCGTACGTATCACTCGGACGTGACGAACAAGACGATAAGTGCGGTTCCCATACTTGCCACTGACAACGATTCCCAGTTTCCAGTTTGCCCTGTGTAGTAGGCGGCTACGATGACAGCTACAGCCCCGATCAGGTGTAGACCTGCATCGATTTTCCTACCGACCTCTATCTGTAGCGGGGACGTTTCGGACATCAGTCACACTTTATCCGAGACTAATGATGAATTTTTTTACAATCATGTGTGATTCGCCACTCACCGGTTCGTAAGGCTCCTTCGACTGAATCTGAAGGGACGAGGTTTTGGACAAATACCTGAAGTACTTTGATTGGGGCCACTCGTCCCATTTTTCCTCCTTCTGGGGACGAGACCAACGTTCGGTCACTCTTCTGTATCTACCGATTAATTTCTGTAATAATCGATGT
This sequence comes from Halorussus salinisoli, assembly GCA_005239435.1. Taxonomy (GTDB): domain Archaea; phylum Halobacteriota; class Halobacteria; order Halobacteriales; family Haladaptataceae; genus Halorussus; species Halorussus salinisoli. The sequence continues at coordinate 821,803 of ML241305.1, forward strand.
CGGGGTGAGTGGCAGAGTCGAAACGTCGCCGGAGAGCACGATCCGAGTCGAAAAGATGGAACGTACACAGACTTCGGGTCGAACTGGTTTCGCGTTAGAGACCAGATGCGAGAATTTCGTATGGGTCCGGGCGGGTTCGAACCGCCGACCTCAGCCTTGTAAAGGCCGCGTCATAACCAACTAGACCACAGACCCGCTACTGGGACAAAATCGCTCGCCGAAAATAACTGTTACCTTCTCGGTCGCGTTTCGTAACCACTACCACGGCCGCCGACCACCTCCGATCATGGACGAACGCGTCGAAGCCCTCACCGAACAGGAGGGCTGGCAGGCCGAGGGGTTCGCCGCCCGCGTTCACTATCAGGGCGGCGCCGACTACTACAGCATCGAGTACTACGCGCCGAGCGAGTGCGTCGTCTACTGGAAAGTGAAGGGCGACGGCGAGACCGCGGTGCCGGTGGGCCGGGACACAGTGCCGGACCCGCTCCGCAAGCGCATCCGGCAGGACCTGGCCGAGGCGAGTATCGACCCCGAGGTCGAGTCACGGTCACTGTAGCACTGTCGCGCTCCTCGACGGTCGGTTTTCGTCACCCCGTCATCGAGTAACACACTATCGATACCCATAAGTTCAGTCTCTGCATCATTTCGAAGTCCGATGAGGATACTCGACGGCCCGACACCGGTGTTTCGATTCGAAGGAAAGCTTTTCAACATCCGAACCTTTTCACAGTGATAATGAGTTTCACAGACGAAGAAGACGACCCGTTCGAGGAACAACGGGAGCAGGCCGAGAATCCGATGAAACGGCTGTTCCTCGAATACGGGTCCGAAAACGCGTTCGCGTTCGTCACCGGCGTCGTGGCGAGCATCTTCGCGCGGGTGCTCAACCTGCTCCCGCCGATTATCCTCGGGGTCGCCATCGACGCGCTCTTCTCCGAAGACGCGGCCAAAGTCCCGTATCCGGAGGCGTTCGCGGGCCAAGTCCCGTTCGTCTCGGAAAATCTCGCAACGGTAATCTCGCCCGCGGCGACAACCGACCAGTTCTGGTTCTCGGTCGCGATCGTCGCGGCCGCGTTCGCCTTCGGTGCGGCGTTCCACTGGGCGCGCAACTGGGGGTGGAACTCCTTCGCCCAGAACATCCAGCACTCCATCCGGACCGACACGTACGACAAGATGCAGCGACTGAACATGGACTTCTTCGCCGACAAGCAGACCGGCGAGATGATGTCCATCCTGTCGAACGACGTGAACCGACTGGAGCGATTCCTCAACGACGGGATGAACTCGGCGTTCCGACTCTCGGTGATGGTCGTCGCCATCGCGGTCATCCTGTTCGGCATCAACTGGCAACTCGCGCTGGTCGCGATGGTGCCGGTGCCGCTCATCGCGCTGTTCACCTACAAGTTCGTGGAGATAATCCAGCCGAAGTACGCCGACGTGCGCTCTGCGGTCGGCAAGGTCAACTCCCGACTCGAGAACAACCTCGGCGGAATCCAGGTCATCAAGACGAGCAACACCGAGGGCTACGAGTCCGACCGGGTCGAAGACGTGTCCAACGACTACTTCGACTCGAACTGGGGCGCTATCGTCACCCGCATCAAGTTCTTCCCGTCACTCCAGGTTCTCTCGGGTCTCGGCTTCGCGCTGACGTTCATCGTCGGCGGTCTGTGGGTTCTCAACGGCGAAGGGCCGTGGTTCTTCACGGGGGATCTCAGTCGCGGTGAGTTCGTCGTGTTCATCCTGTTGACCCAGCGGTTCATCTGGCCGATGGCTCAGTTCGGTTCTATCATCAACATGTATCAACGCGCGTACGCGTCGAGCGCCCGAATCTTCGGGCTGATGGACGAACCGAGCCGAATCCGAGAGGAACCCGACGCCGACGACCTCGTGGTCGAGGACGGCGAGGTCGTCTACGACGACGTGACCTTCGGCTACGACGACGAGGAGACTATCGTGGACGACGTCTCCTTCGAGGTCGAGGGCGGCGACACCCTCGCGCTGGTCGGGCCCACCGGAGCGGGCAAGTCCACGGTTCTCAAACTCCTGCTCCGGATGTACGACGTGGACGACGGCGCGATTCGCATCGACGGCACCGACCTCCGGGACGTGAGCCTGCCGAGCCTCCGACAGGCCATCGGCTACGTGAGTCAGGACACGTTCATGTTCTACGGGACGGTCAAGGAGAACATCGCCTACGGCACCTTCGACGTGAGCGACGAGGAAATCGTGGAGGCCGCGAAGGCCGCCGAAGCCCACGAGTTCATCGAGAACCTCCCGGAGGGCTACGACACCGAAGTCGGCGAGCGCGGCGTCAAACTCTCGGGCGGCCAGCGCCAGCGAATCTCCATCGCTCGCGCGGTCCTGAAGGACCCCGAAATCCTCGTGCTGGACGAGGCGACCAGCGACGTGGACACCGAGACCGAGATGCTCATCCAGCGGAGTCTGGACGACCTCACGGAAGACCGGACCACGTTCGCCATCGCCCACCGTCTCTCGACCATCAAGGACGCCGAGAAGATCGTCGTCCTCGAAGGCGGCGAAATCGTGGAGCGAGGGACCCACGGCGAACTCCTCGACGGGGACGGTCTCTACGCACACCTCTGGGGCGTGCAGGCCGGTGAGATAGACGAACTTCCGCAGGAGTTCATCGAGCGCGCGGCCCGCCGGACCGCGAGGACCGACGCCGACGATTAGAACCGACGCCACCGACCGATTCGAGGCCCTACTTCCGCCGATATTTTCCGCCGCTCTTGTCCCGCTGGAAGTCGCGCTGTCGGCTCCGTTGGCGGTCGAATCGACGCTCGTACTCGCGCAGTGACTCCTCGCGCTCGGGCGGTCGGGCGGGGTCGGGGGAGCGACCCGTTCGGGCTCCGGTGCGACCGCCCTGCGCTCCGGTACGACCGGCCGCCTCGCCGCGAGTGAGCTCCCAGTCGGGGTCGCGCGGCCCGCCGTACTTCGGGACGTCGGCCGCCTCGTCGGTCTCCCCTTCGCGGTCGTCTTCTCCGCGGACGCCGGTCTCGGAAGGCCGACCGCCGCGCTCGGAACGACCGCCTTCCTGCGCGCTCTGCTCGGGTCGGTCGCGCCTTTCCGACGGTTCTCGCGGGGGTTGCGTTCGCTTCGGCGTCGCTTCGGCAGGGGGGCGTCGGCCTTCGGTCTCCTCGGTACTCGGGTCGCGTCGCTCCGGAGCCTCTCGGTCTCCGACTCGTTCGCCCCGTGGGCGTTCGCTCTGAGGTCGCTCGCTTCGCGGTCGTTCGCCCCGGCCTCGTTCGCTTCGGGGCGGTCCTCGGGAGACCTCGGGTCGGCCGCCTCCTCGCGGCGAGGACTGGCCGCTTTCCCCCGGCGGCCGGGAGCCGTATCGTCGCGTCCGCTGGTCCGTTCGCCCTGCTCGGGCATCGGAGTGTTGCTCGGGCGTGTCAGTCGGCCGTCCGGGCTCGTCGCGGCGGGCGTTCCACCCTCGTCGGTTCGGTTGGGCGCTCTCCCGGCCAGCGTTGCTGTAGGTTCCGCCGCTCCCCTCGGCGGAGCGGTCGGGTCGGTCCACGCGTCGAGAGTCGGTCTCGGAGTCGAAGCGAGCCTCGGATTCGGAGGAGCCTTCGGACTCGTAGCGGTCGTCCGACTCGGCGCGCTCCTCGCCGTACTCGTCGTCGGTGTCGTGGTCGTCGGTTGCCATAGTTCCGTGCGTGGGTTGACCGATTCGGCGAATAAACCGGCGCGACCGTTCACATCGTTCGCACCGCCGCTGGGCGATTCAACGCGGCGTTACGGGACCGGCGGAACGAAAACGAAGCGACGGAATGGACGCGGAAATCGAGAGGTTCAGGCGGTTCCGACCGGGACGGCGTAGTGGTCGCTCCGCAGGAACTCGACGCCGTACTCGCTCAGCCACGAGAGTATCGCCCGGACCGCGACCGGGTCGGCGACGCGATAGGGCGCTTCGGTGCCGGGGTCGTCGCCGACCTTGACGCCGAGACCGCGGTCGCCCAGCAAACTGAAGGCCGCCTCGTCGGTCGTGTCGTCGCCGACGTAGATGGGAAGCCACTCCTCGTCGTCGGGCACGAGTTCGTCGTAGAGTTCCCGGACCGCCTCGCCCTTGTCCCACTCGACCGCGGGCCGGAGTTCGAGCACGTCCTTGCCGGTGGTCAGGCGCACGTCGTCGCGGGTGGCCACGAGCGTTTCGACCGCCTTCACGACCGTGGGTACCTCGTCGTCGGCCACGAGTCGGTGGTGAATCGTCGCGGTCACGCCCTTGTTCTCCACGATGACGCCGTCTATCTCGGCGAGTTCCTCGGCCAGCAGGTCACAGAGCTCGGCGATGTCCTGCTCGGCCTCGCTCGCGGTCGGGTGGACGGTGTACTCGTCGGCGTGGATTTCGAGGCCGTGGTTTCCGGCGTAGGAGATGCCCGGAATGCCGACGCGCTCGCGCACGTCGGCGAGTTCCCGGCCGCTGACGACCGCGACCTCGACGTTGGGTTCGGCGGCCAGCGCCGAGACGGCCTCGCGGGTCGGGTCGGGAATCGTGGCGTCTTCGGGCCGGTTCTCGATGGCGGCCAGGGTACCGTCGAAGTCGAGCGCGACCAACATTCCGTCGTGTTCGACGAGTTCTTCCACTACGACGTAGAGGTTCTCCCGAAGCGAGTCTGGTATGTCTGAGGTGTCTGTCATCGTTTGGGTCTGTCGTCCTCGTTCTACAGGTTTCGTCTTCGTTCGGCAGGTCTCGTCCCCGTGCGTCACGTCTCAGTCGTCAGGCGTGGGCCGGGGTCGGTGAACCGACTGCCGACCGCGTTGGATAGCGGCGGCGGTCTCGAAGGTGGATTCGAGCCACTCGTACACGTCCTCGGCGTGGACCTCGCGCTGGAGGTCGGCGACGCGCTTGCGGCGCTCGACCAGCGAGAGCGAGGCCGCCTCGCCGATGGCGTCGGCGAAACCAGCGGTGTCGTAGGGGTGGACGACGACCGCCTCGTCGCCCAACTGGTCGGTCGCGCCCGCGAGTTCGCTCAGGACGAGGACGCCGGGGTCGCGGGTCTGGGCCGCGACGAACTCCTTGGCGACGAGGTTCATCCCGTCCCGAACCGGCGTCACGAGTCCCAGGTCGGCCTCGCGGTAGAGCGCGGCGATGGCCTCCTCGGGCAGGTGGTCGGTCGTGTAGACCACCGGCGTCCAGTCGTCGGTTCCGAATCGGTCGTTGACGCGGTCGATTTCGGCGGCCACGCGGTCCTGAAGGTCGGCGTAGGCCGGGATACCGGACCTGCTCTCGGTCCCCTTCTGGACGTAAGTAAACTCGCCGCGCCACTCAGGGTTGTCGGCCCAGAAGCGTTCGAGCGCGGCGAGACGCTGTTCGATACCCTTGGTGTAGTCGAGGCGCTCGACGCCCACCGCGAGGGTGTCGTCCGGGTCGATGTCGTGGGTCTCGCGGAACTCGGCCCACCACCGGTCGGCGGTGTCGGACTCGGCGAGTTCGGCCTGCCTGCTGGCGTCGATGCCGAGCGGGAACGACCGCACGAACGCCCGGTGGTCGCGGTACGAGACGCTCCCGCTGGTTCGGTCCACGCGGGCGTCGGTCGCGGCCTCCACGCAGTCGAAGAAGTTCTGACAGTAGTCGTCGGTGTGAAAGCCCACGAGGTCGTTGGCGAGCAAGCCGTCGAGCAGTTGCTCGTACTGCGGGCACGCCTGGAACACGTCGCGCGAGGGCCACGGGATGTGCCAGAAGTGCGCGAGGAAGGCGTCCGGGCGCGAGTCGCGGACTATTCGGGGTGCCAGCGCGAGGTGGTAGTCCTGGAACCAGACTACGGGGTCGCGGCCGGTCGCCGCCAGAATCGCGTCGGCGAAGTCGGCGTTGGTCTCGCGGTAGGCCTGCCAGAACTCCTCGCGGGAGTTCATCTTCGCGGTGTCGAGGTGACAGAGCGGCCAGAGGACCTGGTTGCTGTACCCTCGATAGTAGCCCTCGACCTGCTCGTCGGTCAACCAGACGCGCCGGAGGTCGTAGGCAGGGTCCTCCGGCGGGACGGCCACGGTGTCGTCCGGGCCGACGACGTCCCGGTCGGCGTCGCCGTCGCCCCACGCGACCCACGTCCCCGCGGCGGCCTGCATCACGGGGTCGAGCGCCGCAGTGAGACCCCCGGCCGGGCGGTCGACGGTGATAGAGTCGGTGGTGCGGTCGCTCGGGTCGTCCGTTCGTTCGCTCGCATCGTCCCCGGTGGTACGCGCGCCGTCCTCGTAGCCGTGACTGTACGGTTGGCGGTTCGATACGACGACGAGTTCGCGGTCGTTACAAAGTTCTGCGACTGTCTCTGCGGCCGATTCGGCTGTCGCCCCTGTCGTGTTCGTGGTCATCCTGAAGGTATGTCTCCCGTCTCCCTCGGCGGACCGGACGTCCGCCGTCGGCGAATTCTGCTATCGGAGGATTGCAGATACGCACTGTTAATGTAGTCGTCCGTTCAGGTCCGTTTACGAACGTTCGACCCACGGAACGACCCCCTACTTTCATGGGGCCGGTTATCGACCGGATTTAGGCCGCGTTTGCGACCGGGTAAGCCCTCGTTACCACCGAATCGCGACCATTCGGGCGCATTTCGCGGGTTCGGTGACACGGACTTCCTCAGCGCGCACTCGATAATGATGCCTTTTCGGTCCGCACTCGATGACGTCGCTCGACGGCGCCCTCCTCTCTGGCGCGCTGACGCCGTCGTCGGGAACGGACGTGACCGGTTGCTCGTCGGACCCGTATCGTCTGCCGGTGTCTCGTGGTTCGAGACCGCGCCCGTCGCGTGAGACCCCCGGTCGCGGTGCTGTGCGGGTACGATTGGCACGAGTAGAAACTAGCTTCCCCGAGACCGCACCCGAAACGAAACGGTAGTCGCTCGGAACCAAATCGCTGACGCTCAAAACGAAACGTCGTTCGGCGTGGACGCGAACGAACCGCGGTCGGTGTACCCCTTCCGCCCGACGGCCCCGCTTCCGACGGCGTTCAGGACGGCCTGACGGACCTCGGCCGCCGAGTTGTAGGTGTCGTCTATCGGAGCCAGCAGCGCCGCCAGCGTCTCGGACCCGTCGGAGTACGTGATTTCGAGGTCGCCAAAGGCGTCGGCGATCTCTCGTGTGGTCGCGGGGTACTCGTGGCTATCGAGGTTCCCGGCCAGTTCGCCGAACTCGACTCCCATCTCGCGGTGCGAATCTGTCATGGTCGTTGATTAGTGACTCTCGCGGATAACCTCAGTGGCCGTTCGCAGACATATTTTTGTTTCCTTCGTGTTTGTTTATATTTCTCTTATTATTTTTTAGTTGGTCGAAGATGTCGAGCGAGGTCGGGAATCGACGGGGTCGGGAATCGACGGCGCGGAGGACCGGCCTCGCTTCTGCCTCTCGGAAGTGGCAGGGTGCAGAGGGTGCTTCTGCTCGACCTGCGGAGGTTCCGTACTACGAGGACGTCCGAACTACGAGAATGGACTGAAACGGTGAGAGAAGCTAGCTACCCCTCGAACCAATCAGACCGCCCAGCACGGCCCCGCACCGCGACCGCGGGCCACACGTCTCCCCAGCCGATTCCTTCGCTCCCGTCGGTCGCTCAGTCATCCCTCGCGCGCATGGACGTGACCCGCGGTGCGGGTCACGCCAGCGCGCGCCGGAATCGGTCGGCTCCGTCACGTTCCGACCGGAGTCGCTGTGAGATAGGGTAACGATTAACCTCCGTGCGGCCCACCCGAAGGTATGAACGTCGCTATCGTCGGCGGGGGAATCGTCGGACTCGCCAGCGCCTACTACCTCGCCGAGCGCGGGGCCGACGTGACCGTCTACGAGAAGGGGTCGCTCGGGAGCGGAAGCACCGAGCGGTCGGTCGGCGGCATCCGCGCCCAGTTCTCCACCCCTGTCAACGTCGAGTTGTCGCTGGAGAGCATGGCGGTCTGGGACGACTTCGAGGCGGAGTTCGGCGTAGACATCGCCTACCGGCGGCCGGGCTACCTCTTCGCCGCGCGCGAGGAGGCGACGGCCCGCGCCTTCGAGGAACAGGTCGCCATGCAGAACGACCTCGGCGTCCCGAGCGTCCTCCTCGACCCCGAGGAGGCGACCGAACACTGCCCCGGACTCCGGGCCGAGGAGTTCGTCGCCGCGACCTACTCGCCGACCGACGGCTTCGCCGACCCGCACCTCGCGCTACAGGGGTTCGCGCAGGCCGCCCGCGAGGCCGGGGCCGAGATTCGCACGAAGACCGGCGTGACCGAAATCCATCGGGACGGCGGCCCGGTCACCGGCCTGACCGCCGAGGGCCGACGCCACGACGCCGACTTCGTGGTCAACGCCGCCGGACCGTGGGCGCGCCGGGTCGCCGCGATGGCCGACGTGGAGATTCCGGTCGCGCCCAAGCGCCGCCAGATGCTCGTCGTGGAACCCGAGACGCCGGTTCCCGAGGACGTGCCGCTGACCATCGACCTCGACACCGGGTCGCACTTTCGACCCGAACGCGAGGGCGCGGCGCTCGTGGGTGGGTACTTCGGGAGCGAGAGTGGAGAGTCAGACGCAGACCCCGACGGGTTCGACCGGAAGATCGACCTCGACTGGGCGGCCGAAGCGATCGAGCGCGCTGGCGACTGCGCGACCTACTTCGGCCCGGAGTCAGAGATTCGCCGCGGGTGGGCCGGACTCTACGCGGTCACGCCCGACCACCACCCCATCGTGGAAGAAACCGCGCCTGGATTCGTCAACGCGGTCGGGTTCTCTGGCCACGGCTTCCAGCACGCGCCCGCCACTGGCCAACTCGTCGCCGAGTTGGTGCTGGACGGTGCGGCCTCGCTGGTGGACGTCTCTGCGCTCGGGAGCGAGCGATTCGAGCGCGGGGAGTTGCTCGAAGAGCGCAACGTGGCGTGACGCTCTCCGCGTCCCCGGAGCTAAACTAACGACCGCGGCTCATTATCCAACGACGACCTGTTCCAGAAGTCACATACCACCCTTATGCCGTCCCGCGGGGACTTTTCAGTGTGCCATGAGAACAAATGACACATCAGCCGACCGCCGAACGTTCCTGAAGGCGGTCGGAGGAGTGGGGGTAGTGTCGGCCGGGGGAACGCTATCGCTGGTCGGCCGTGCGAGCGCCCAGGACGCCATCACGTTCGGCCAACCGGCCTCGCTGACCGGGAAGTGGGACTTCCTGCAACCCGCGGTTTCCCAATCGACCGACCTCGCGCTGTCGGAGATCAACGAGGCGGGCGGGCCGCTCGACCGGCAGGTGAACCTCCAGCGCCGGGACACCGCCGTGGACCCACAGCAGGCCCGGCAGGTCGTCCAGCAGTTGAAAAACAACGACGACGCGATGGCGATTCTGGGGCTCTTCTCCAGCGAAATCACGCCGCTGTTCGACTTCCTGAAGAGCCAACGGGTTCCCATCGTCACCCCGTGGCCGGGAAGCACCGCGCTCGACGGCCGCGGTGGCGACAAGGGGACCCCACAGGACCTCTCGGACGACGACTGGGTGTGGCGGACCATCATCGGCGACACGGTTCACACCATCGGCGCGGCCCGGAAACTCTTAGACGAGGACATGGGCCGGGTCGGAATCATAAACGGGACGAGTCAGGGCGAGCGCTCGTGGGCCGACGCCTTCCAGCGGGCCTACGAGAACGGCGACGGGACGGTCGCGGCCCGCGTCGAAGTAGAGGAGGGCAAGTCCACCTACCAGTCGGAGTTGAATCGCCTGTTCGGCAACGACTTCGACGCGTGGGCGCTCGCCGTCGCGCTCGACGACGCCGTGACCATCGTCCGCGAGTGGTCCACCGCGGGGTACGGGAGGCAACTCCTGCTCGAAGACGGCCTTCGGAGTGCCGACCTCATCGAAAACGCCGGAGAGGCGGCCGACGGCGCGTGGATCGCTCTCGCGGCCGGAGAGGGACCGGGTTACGACGGTTTCCTCTCGAAGTACCAGCAGGCGGGTGACGCCGACCTCCACGCGTGGGGCGTGGCGGCCTACGACGCGACCAACGTCACCGCGCTGGCCATCGAACGAGCCGGAGACGCCAGTCGAGAGGCCATCGAGCGAAATCTCGGTCCCGTCTCCCGCGAGGGCGGCACGACGGTCCAGACGTTCGCCGAGGGCAAGCAGGCGCTGGCCGACGGGAACGAAATCAACTACCAAGGCGCGGCCACGCCGACCGACTTCACCGACTTCGGCAACGTCTTCGGTGACGTGGGCGTCGAGCGAGTCACGCCCGACGGCTTCGAGCAGGTAGACCGGATTCCGACCGACGACCTGAAACCGCTGGTCGAAACCTACTGATGGTCGGGCAGGGCGTGGTCTTCCGATGGTTCCGGGAAAGGTGAGCCGCTGATGGTCGTGCAGGACGTGGTGTTCGGACTCGTCCTCGGCTCCTACGTCGCGGTCGCGGCGGTCGGGTTCACGCTCGTCTACGGGCTGGTGAACATGATAAACTTCGCGCACGGCGAGTACGTGACCGTCGGCGCGTTCGTCGGGTTCGGATTCGCGGAGACGCTGGGACTACCGACGGTCGCGGCGGTTCCGGCGACCGTGGTCGTGTCGGCCGTGGCCGGGTGGGCGATAGCCATGGCGGTTTTCCGGCCGATAGGCGACACCGGGCCGATTCCGTTACTGCTCACGTCTATCGGACTGGGGCTGGTGATGCGCAACGGGATTCGGCTGATTACCGGGCCGAAACCCCGGCGGTTCGCGCTGGGGTCGACCTCGGTGTATCGGTTCGAGTCGCTCGACGTGTTCGTGACCAGCCAGCACGTCTTCGTGATCGGAGTCGCGGTCGCGTCGTTCCTGACGATGCACGTCCTGCTCCAGTACACCAAACTCGGCACCGCGCTCCGCGCGATGAGCGACAACGAGGACCTCGCACTGGTGACGGGCATCGACACCGCCCGGATGCGGACGGTCGTCTGGCTCCTGTCGTCGGGGCTGGCCGGACTGGCGGGCTACCTGCTGGCGGTCCAGCGCGCCGCCACGCCGACCGTGGGGTTCGACCAACTCCTGTTGGTCATCACGGCCGCGATTCTGGGCGGTGCGGGAAGCGTCTACGGAGCCATCATGGGGTCGTATCTCCTCGGGGTCACCATCTCGCTGACCGTCGGCCTGCTCCCGAGTTGGGCGACCCAGCTCGGCACGACGATGGCGTTCGTCGTCCTCGTCGCGGTCCTGCTCGTCCGGCCGGGCGGCATCGCGGGAGCGGAGGTGCGGGCCTGATGGCGATTCGTGCCGGAACGGAGGTGCGCGTCTGAATGGGCGTCACCGACCGACTGGAGCGCCTCGGGGCCGACGACCTGCCGGTCTCGCCGGAGGCCGCGGGCGTCCTGCTGATACTACTGACGCTCCTGTTGCTCGTCGCGCCCTTCGGGGTCCCGCTTCCGGGGTGGGCCATCGTCTTTCTGGAGGTCGGCGTCACCTTCCTCCTCTACGGACTGCTCGTCCTCGGACTGAACCTCCAGTTCGGCTTCACGGGGCTGGTCAACTTCGGGCACGTCGCGTTCTTCGCGGTCGGAGCCTACGCCGCCGCGATGCTGACCGCGAGCGACCCGTTCGTGGGAATCGGACTGGGCTACCCGTGGCCGGTCGGTCTCGCGGCCGGAATCGTCGCGGCTTCGCTCCTCGGGGCGTTCATCGGGGTGGCGACCCTGCGTCTCCGCGACGACTTCCTCGCCATCGCCACGCTCGCCGTCGCCGAAATCCTCCACGACCTGCTCGGAAGCTTCGAGGGGATTACCGGCGCTGACATCGGTATCCTCGGCGTCCCGCAACCGGTGGCGGCGCTGGCGAGCGACTCGGACACGAACCTGGTCGCGACCGTGTTCCTGTTCGCGGGCACGCTCTTGCTCACCTACGCGGCCGTCGCGCGACTCACCGGAGCCCCCTACGGCCGGGTTCTGCGGGCGATTCGGGCCGACGACCGCGTGACCGCGGCGCTCGGCAAGCACGTCTTCGGCTACGAGTTGCAGGCGTTCGTCTTCGGCGCGGCGCTCGCGGGACTGGCGGGTGTGCTCTTCGGGTTCTACAACGGAGCGGTCGCGCCGGGCTTTTTCGGCCTGAACGTCACGGTGCTGGTCTGGATCGGGATGTTGGTCGGCGGTGCCGGTAACAACCGGGCCGTCCTCGCGGGACTGGCGATAATTCTGGGCCTGCGACTCGCTACCCGGTTCCTCAACCAACAGCTCCCGTTCGTCTCGCAGGACCAGTTCGCGTCGGTCCGATTGGTGCTGGTCGGTCTCGTGCTGATTCTGGTGATTCGATACCGGCCCGCCGGTATCTGGGGTGACGCGGAAAAACTGGGGTTCGAGCGATGACCGGAAGACTCCGACGCTCCGTCACGACTCGGCGGTCCATCCCGGCGCGCGCGAGCGAAGCGAGCGCACAGAGAGAAATACGAAAGTTGCTGAAAGAAATACGAACAAATTGCAAAGAAATACAGGTATTGCCGAAGCCACGATATATCGAAACTCCACTCAGATGACCCTCCTCGAAGCCGAGAACGTCCACAAGTCCTTCGACGGCGTACAGGCACTCGACGGAGCCGAAATCACCGTCGAAGCGGGCGAACTCGTCGGTCTCATCGGGCCGAACGGTGCCGGAAAGACCACCCTCTTCGACTGCCTCTCGGGAGTCACCGACCTCGACGCCGGGACGGTCCACTTCGACGGCGAGGACGTGACCGACCTGCCGACCTACCGGCGAGCGCGCCGGGGGATGGTCCGGACGTTCCAGCACACCCGTGAACTGGAGACGTTGACCGTCACCGAGAACGTTCGCCTGCCCGCGGGCGACCACCCGGGCGAGAGCGCGCTCGACGCGCTCGTGCGGACCGACCGCGCCCACGAGCGCGAGACGGAAGTCGCGGCGCGGGCCACGGAACTCGTGGACTTTTTCGACCTCGGCGAACTGGCCGACGAGTACGCTGGTCACCTTTCGGGCGGCCAGCGCAAACTGCTGGAGTTCGCCCGGGCGCTGATGCTCGACCCCGACCTGCTCCTGCTGGACGAACCCCTCGCGGGCGTGAACCCGACGCTGGCCCGGAAGATTTCGGGGCACGTCGAGCGGCTCAACGACGAGGGGACGACGTTCCTGATCGTCGAACACGAGATCGAATCGTTGGCGGCACTGGTCGATAGACTGGTCGTGCTGAACGAGGGCCGAGTCCTGGCCGAGGGGGAACCGAGGGCCGTCTTGGACGACGAGCGCGTGATAGAGGCGTACCTCGGCGAACCGATTCGGTGACGCGATCGTCCTGTGCGGAATCGTATATTTATATGCAGTGACGGCCAACGGTGGCGTATGGCAGACGAAGACACACAGTTCGGCGACTTCGAAGGATTCGGCGGCCGCCACGTCCCCGAACCGCTGGAAGAACCGCTCGACCAGTTAGCGGAGACGTTCGACGAGATTCACGACACCGACGAGTTTCGCCAGCGTTTCCGAAGCTACCTCCGGGACTTCGCGGGGCGACCCACGCCCGTCTTCCACGCCGAGCGCCTCTCCGAGGAGTACGGCGCACAGATTTACCTCAAGCGCGAGGACCTGCTCCACGGTGGCGCGCACAAGGTAAACAACTGCCTCGGGCAGGCACTCCTCGCGGAGGAGGCCGGGAAGACCCGACTCGTCGCCGAAACCGGCGCGGGTCAACACGGGGTCGCCACCGCGATGGTCGGCGCGCTTCTCGGACTCGACACCGAGATTTACATGGGTGAGAAAGACGCCAACCGCCAGCGGATGAACGTCTTCCGTATGCGCCTGCTGGGCGCGGAGGTCAACGAAGTCACCCGCGGCGGGGCAGGTCTCGCCGACGCGGTGGACGTGGCACTGGAGGACTTCGCGGCGAACGTGGACGACACCCACTACCTCGTCGGTTCGGTCGTGGGTCCCGACCCCTTCCCGCGGATGGTCCGGGAGTTCCAGTCGGTCATCGGCCGGGAGGCCCGCGACCAGGTTCGAGAGGAGACGGGGCAACTCCCCGACGCGGCCGTCGCCTGCGTCGGCGGCGGATCGAACGCCATCGGCCTGTTCGACGCCTTCCGGGACGACGACGTGGATTTCTACGGCGCGGAGGGCGGCGGGGAGGGCGAAGGGTCGGGCAAGCACGCCGCGCCGCTCTCGGAGGGCGAGGAGGGCGTGATGCACGGGATGAAGACCCGTACGCTCGAAGACGACACGGAAGTCCACTCGGTCTCGGCGGGACTGGACTACCCGGCGGTCGGCCCCGAACACGCGATGTTCCGGGCGGTCGGCCGGTGCGACTACCGGGCGGTCGAGGACGACGACGCCCTCGACGCCTTCCGGACGCTCTCGGAGTTGGAGGGTATCATCCCCGCGCTCGAATCCAGCCACGCGATTGCGCTGGCGAGAGACCTCGCCGGGGAGATGGACGACGAGGACGTGATTCTGGTCAACCTGAGCGGCCGCGGCGACAAGGACGTGGAGCAGGCCGCCGAGATGTTCGACCTCGGGTAGTCGGCTCACCTCGTCGTCGTTTCTCCGCCGTTACTAAATTCGGCGCAATCGTTCGGCGACTGTTCGGATGCGGAAAAACGCGAAGTAGTTCCATACGCGGACGGCCGGTCCGCCGGAATTCGGCCCGACGCGTTATGACGCTGGCTATCCTTCTTCGAGTCGGTACGATGGGAACCGAACGAAGACGCGAAACCGAGCCGACTCGGTCCCGGACCGGTGGGAGCGTCCTGAGCGCGATTCTGTGGATGACGGGCCTCTCGATACTGCTGTCGTGGCTCCCCGCGCTCGGGCCGTTCGTCGCGGGCTTCGTCGGCGGCCAGAAGGCTGGCAGTGTGGGAAAGGCCCTGCTGGCGGCGATTCTCCCCGCAATCGTACTCGGCCTGCTCGTGTTCGCCGTCGTCGCGTGGCTCAACATGCCCTTTATCGGGGCGCTCCTCGGAGGTGCCACGACGCTGGTGATAGTCGTCCACGCGGGGATTCTGCTGGTCGGGGCGCTCGTCGGCGGTGCGCTGAGCTGAGCGGGCCCGACTTACCCGGACCCACCCAGCAACTCGCGTGCCCGGTCGCCGTATCGGTTGGCGAGTCCGGCAAGTGCGAGGCCGCCCGCCGCCCAACCGAGACTCGACGCGGAGCTATCGCTGTCGGGCTTGTACCGCAGGGCGTAGATACCCGTGTTGATGTCCGCGGCGTAGACGACTCCCTCTTGCGAGACGGCCGCCCAAGTAAACGGCGAAGCGTGGTTCAGCCCCTCCATCTTCGAGTCCTCGGGCACGTCCTTGGCGGCCTGGAAGTAGCCTTTCTCTTCGAGCGTCCAGTCATCGGTGTGGATTCGGAGGAACCGCGTCCCGCCGTGGTAGTGGCCCGCGTGGACCCACCCGTCGCCGGTCACGTCGAAGTTGTGCGGACTCAGCAGGAAGTCGTCGAAGGTGGCGTTCGACTGCCACTCCCACGAGTCGAGTTCCGCGACGTTGTCCTCGCCGCTCCAGTCGGTGCCGAGACCGTCGGCATCGAGCAGTTTTAGCTTCCCCGTCGAGCCGTCTGTCTGGCTCGGGGTCTCCTGTCCCGCGACCACCACGCGCTTGCCGTCCACGAGCTCGGGTGCTGGCTCGGCGTAGTGGGCGCGAGCCATGTCGAAGTGCCCCAACACCGAGATGTCGGTCGGGTCCGAGAGGTCGAGGGCGTACAGACCGGCGTCCCAGTAGGAGAGGTAGCCGACCGGTCTATCGAGTTCGGGGTCGTCCCGAATCGTCACGTCGTGGATGTAGGTCAGGCCGCCGCCGACCACGTTGCCGTCGGCGATGTCGCCGTCCTTCGTCCACTTGTTGACCAGCACGAGCACCCCGGTCGCTCGCTCGAACTCGAAGACGTACAGCGCCGCCGTACCGTCGTCGTTGTCCTTGATGGCGAACACGTAGTCGGTGTCGTCGATGCGGTGGTAGAAGGCGTTGTGCGGCCCCGTGTCCCACACGTCGTAGGTGCCGACGATTTCGGGACTCGCCGGGTCCGACACGTCCACCGCCTGCAAGGCGCTGGCGCTCGCGCTGATGGAGTCGCCGTCGTCGTCGGGCTTGGGGTCGGTCTCCTCGAACAGCGCGGTGTAGGGTTGCTTGCTGATGAAGGCGTACTCGCCGTCGTCGCTGACCTTCACGTCCATTACGGCCGCGGCCGCGTTGTCGTTACGGAGGAACGACACCACGTCGAGTTCGGCGTCCCGGAGTTCGTCGGTGCTGTCGGCGGCGTTGAACTCGCTCACGTCGAGGACCGCCATCCCGCGGTCGCCGGTCGGGTTGTCCGACGAGAAGAAGCCCGCGTAGGCGTAGTCGTCCCGGACCCGAATCTCGGTGATGCCGCCGTAGTGGGGGCTGTCGGGCGAC
Organism: Halorussus salinisoli; assembly: GCA_005239435.1. Classification (GTDB taxonomy): domain Archaea; phylum Halobacteriota; class Halobacteria; order Halobacteriales; family Haladaptataceae; genus Halorussus; species Halorussus salinisoli. The sequence continues at coordinate 838,114 of ML241305.1, forward strand.
CCGCTCTCGCTCGACGGCCCCACGTCGCCGAGGCTGTGGTAGTCCAGCAGTTCCACGTCGCTGGTCGCGCCGTGGAGGCTGGCGTCAGTGTGGTCGTGCGCCGAGTCGTCCGTGCTGTCGTTCGTGTCGCTACTCAGGTCGTGGGCGCTGGCCGTCCCGGTCGCGGCTCCGAGCGCGGCGGCGAGGCCCGTGGCTTTGAGGAACTGTCGTCTGTTATCGTCTGTCATAGCTGTTGGTTCGAATCTCGATTGGTTTCGCGTCGGTTCCAGATACGTCCGAGTGAGGAGTCGGCGAAGCTACTCGTCCACCAGCTTCACTTCGCCGAAGCTGGCCCAGTCGCCCTCCTGGGCGCGCCGGACCGCGTCGTAGGCGTCCACGAATCCGGTGCCAGTCTTCTCGATGGTGTAGCTGTCGTGAACGTCCTCGGCCTCCGCCTCGACGGTGTTCAGCACGTCGATGGGGTCGGGGAAGCTTCCGTTGTGCTGGTAGTGGGCGTCGAACAGCAGCGACGCCACGCCCGCGGCGACCGGACAGGCCATGCTCGTGCCGCTGATGCGGCCGTACCACTCCTCGGTGTCCTCGTAGTAGCCCTGTAAGGGGTCCTCGGGCGCGAGGGTACTCATCACGAGCTTGCCCGGCGTGCCCACGCCGGGACGATAGACGCCCATCGGGGTCACGTCGCGGGTGATGCCCTCGTAGGCGGTGAAATCGACGTTGTAGTCGGCGGCCACGTCGATGAACGGTCGGACCTCGAAGTAGTAGGTCTGGCCGCCCTCTATCTGTCCGACGAGTTCCTCGGGTTCGTCGAGCGAGGCGCTGGAGGCGACGACGTCGCCGTCCTTGCTACCCTCGCGGAGGTAGAAGTCGATGTCTTCCGCGCTCGGACTCCACGACAACGTGGCCTCGACGTAGCCCGCCTTGCTCGGGGCGTCCCAGCGGTGGAACTCGCTGCTGGTCAGGCCCACGGTGCCGGAGTACGACCCCGAATCGACTTCGGTCTCGGTCTTGTCGGCCGCGTGGTACTCGTAGAGGTTGTCGAGCGCCTTCTTGCGGTCGTAGTTGGTCGGCCCGTCGTAACTGGGCGAGCGACCCCGCGAAGAGAAGTCGGTGATCTTCTCGTCGTCGTCGGTCGCCGCGACGCCCAGCACGTGAGGCGCGAGCGCGTAGGGGTTGAGCGTGTTGGTGTCCGGCCCGGAGTTACCCGCGGCGAACACCGGCAGGATTCCCTCCCGGAAGGCGTGCCACGTGGCGACGTTGACAGCGTCGTCGGGGTTGAAGTCGGGGCCGCCCGACGCGCCCCACGAATTGCTGACGACCTGCACGTCCACCTCGCCGTCGCGCACCCGCTTGAGCAGGTGGTCGTAGGCGGCGACCGGCTTGACGATGAGCAGGGTCAGCCCGGCCGAGTAGACCGTGAGGTCGGCGTCCGGGGCCATCCCCTCGTACTGGCCGTCGCTCTTCTTGCCGGACCCGGTGATGGACCCCGAGCAGTGAGTCCCGTGGCCGTTGTCGTCGCTGTCCACCTCGCCGACCTCCTCCCACGTCGTGTCGTCGCTGCTGGAGAGAGGGTTGACGTACCGCCAGTTTGCCTGCAGGTCGTCGTAGAGGTCGGGGTGGTCTCCGTCCACGCCCGAGTCGATGACGACCGAGTGGACGCTCGACCCGGTGTGGCCGAAGTCGGCGTGGACGTGGTCCGAGCGGGTCGTCTCCTGTGCGTCGTCGTTGAAGTACTCCAGTTCGACGTTCTTCTGGACGTAGCGGACCTCCGCCCAGTCACCGACCGTCTCGATCTGGTCGTTGGTGAGTTCGGTGTACCCGATAGGAAGTACGTCGAACCTGTGGTAGCCGCTTTCGAGGTCGAGGTGCCGAAGCCTATCTACCTGACCGTTGCTCTCGAAGACGACCAGCGCCTCCTTCAGGCCGGAGGAGGTGAGGTCGAAGGTGTCGTCGATGGTGTCTCCAGTGCTCGTGGTCGCGGCGGTGGCGCTGAAGGGGAGCATCGTGGCGACGCCGGCCGCGCCGGTCGTTTTCAAAACGTCTCGCCTGTTGAAATTTCGACGTTCGGGCATGCAGACTTCGGTTCACCGCCGCAAGCAACTAAAACCGTATCTCTGTTTCAGTGGTCGAAATCGAATCGGCGGAAATTTTAAGGGGTGAAACGGTTGGAAGTGTACAACTTCCGCGAAGGCCGACGAACCTCGAGACCGAGTCCGACGCTCAAAACTCGTCCAGTCCGACGTTCTCGCCCTGGTACGACCCGGCGTAGGTGCCCTCGTGGTCTGCCTCGGCGAGAACGAGTTGCGCGATGCGCGCGCCCGTCTCGATTTCGATGTCGCGGTGGACTTCGAGGAGACCCTCACCTTTGCCCTCGTATCCGGCGTCCCAGACCGCCGTGTTCAGCATGCAGGAGTTCCGGAGGAGCGACGACCGGGGGTAGATGTAGCCCACGTGCCCCTCGGGAATCCGGACGGTTTCGGCGTACTGGACGACGTAGCCGCCGGGCGTCAGGTAGTAGGTCTCGGGGGCGTCGTCGGCGACCTGCTCGGTTTCGAGACGTCGTCGTTCGCCTATCTCCTTGCCGTCCTGTCCGATTCGGCCGGGTTCGCGCTGTTCGTACACCGCCTCCAGCGTGAGGTCCACGCCGTTGGGTTGAACCTGATCGTCGTCGGTTTCGGAAACGTGTTCGGCCACGAAGGGACCGCTCTCGAACATGTACGTCCGGTTTCACTGGGAGAATATAGCGTTGGCGGAGTCGATTCCGGAGTGCCACGGACCGGTAATTCCCGCAGTTTTTGCCACACAGCGTCGGGATTTACGATCGGCCGAAAGAACGGAAACACGCGGGATTTATACCCTTGGAGGGTCGATATTCGCTCGATATGGGACAGACATTAACGGAGAAAATCCTCGAGGACCACCTCGTCGAGGGAGACCTCACGACCGGCGAGGAGATCGGAATCGAGATCGATCAAGTTCTCACGCAGGACACGACAGGGACGCTCGTCTGGCTCCAGTTCGAGGCGCTGGGCCTCGACGAAGTACAGACGGAACTGGCGGCTCAGTACTGTGACCACCAGACCTACCAGTTCGACTTCAAGAACACCGACGACCACCGCTTCCTCCGGTCGGCCGCAGGGACGTACGGTGCGCACTTCTCCCGGCCCGGAAACGGTATCTGTCACAACGTCCACAAGGAGAACTTCGCCGCGCCCGGTAAGACGATGCTCGGGTCGGACTCCCACACGCCGACCCCCGGCGGACTGGGCGAACTCGCCATCGGTTCCGGCGGTCTCGACGTTACTGTCGCCATGGGCGGCGGTGCCTACTACATCGAGATGCCCGAAGTCGTCAGCGTCCGCCTCGAAGGCGAACTCCCCGAGTGGGCCACCGCCAAGGACGTCATCCTCGAGATGCTCCGACGCCTCAGCGTGAAGGGCGGCGTCGGCAAAATCTTCGAGTACACCGGTCCGGGCGTCGAGAGTCTCTCGGTTCCCGAGCGGACGACCATCACCAACATGGGTACCGAACTCGGTGCCACGTCCTCGATCTTCCCGACCGACGAGAACACGAAGGACTACCTCGAACGCCTCGGTCGCGGCGAGGACTACGTCGAACTCTCGGCCGACGAGGACGCCGAGTACGACGACGAGATCGTCATCGACCTCTCGGACATCGAACCGCTCATCGCCAAGCCGTCGATGCCCGACAACGTCGTGCCCGTCAGCGAAGTCGAGGGCACGGAAGTCGATCAGGTCATGATCGGTTCCTGTACCAACGGCGCGTACGAGGACATCCTCCCGGCCGCCAAGATGCTGGAAGGCCGCGAGACCAACAAGACGACCGAGATGATCGTCGCGCCCGGTTCCAAGCAGGCCTCCGAGATGCTGGCCCGCGAGGGCTGGGTCTCCGAGATGATGGCCGCAGGCGTCAACTTCTCCGAGGCGACGTGCGGTGCCTGTATCGGCATCGGTCACGTTCCGGCCAGCGACTCGGTGTCGCTCCGGACCTTCAACCGCAACTTCGAGGGTCGCTCCGGTATCGAAGACGACAACGTCTACCTCTGCTCGCCCGAAGTCGCCACCGCGGCCGCCATCAAGGGCGAAATCGTGGACCCGCGCAACCTCGCCGACGAACTCGGCGACCTGGAGGACCCCGGCTTCGAGATGCCCGACGAGTACACGGGTAGCAAGGCCGACCTCATCGCACCCGACGAGGCCCCCGACGACGAACTCATCAAGGGCCCGAACATCGGCGACGTGCCCCTGAAGGACGAACTCGGCGCCAAACTCGAAGGCCCGAACCTCCTGAAGATGGAGGACAACATCACGACCGACCACATCATCCCGGCGACCAGCGACATCCTGAAGTTCCGGTCGAACATCCCGAAGCTCTCGGAGTTCACCCTCTCGCGAGTCGACCAGGACTTCGCCCAGCGCGCGCTGGACGCCGACGGCGGCTTCCTCGTGGCTGGCGAGAACTACGGTCAGGGTAGCTCCCGCGAGCACGCGGCACTCTGTCCGATGTACCTCGGCGTCGAGGGCGTCCTCGCCCAGAGCTTCGCCCGCATCCACAAGGCGAACCTCTTCAACTTCGGTCTCATCCCGCTGACCATCGACGAGGAGACCTACGAGAAGATCGACCAGGGCGACAACATCGAAATCGTGGACGACGTGGCCGAAGCAGTTCGCTCCGGCCAGGAAGAGTTCACGGTCCGTGTCAACGACGAGTGGGAAGCGACGGCCCACCTCGACGCCTCCGCCCGGGAGCGCGAGATTCTCGCCGACGGTGGCAAGCTCTCGCACACGAAGAAGCAGGCCGAAGGCGGTAGCTCCGGCGCGACCCCGGCAGACGACTAATCGACGCAATCTTCTCCCTTTTTTCGCGTCTCCATCGGCGGTAGCTGTGTCGAAATCACCGAATTGCTCCGAAGATGGCGGGGTTACCCTCGGCCGTCCGAACGATTACGACGGTTATAGCGACCAACTCGCTGACCGACGCGGACGACGTTCGCGTCGGGGGCTCCGGTCGATGCTCTGCAAGCGAATCACCGCCGCTAGCGGTGCTGAGTGGTTGAAACGGTCGTATCGTGGCTCGCAAAAGGTGGGGGGTGGGTGGGGGAGATTTCGGGAGCTTGCACCTCCGGCCGGAGAGTGCAATTCATTCTTATGATTCGTCCTACTAAAGAATTACGGGGTAGGCGTCGGGCATGACACTCTTAAGCGTCGGGCGAGAAACCGCGGGCAGTGACAACGACTCACGCGGAAGACGACGGCGACGTGCGGGTTCGGCAGGCGGTGCAGGCCGACTTGCTCGCCGTGCTACGCATCGAACGAGCCTCGTTCGACCAGCCGTGGCCGTTCTCCGCGTTCGAGCGATATCTGGGCGACCCCGGCTTTCTGGTAGCAGTCACCGGCGGGGAGTCGACGGGGACGCTGGCCGACGAGCAGGGCGAACCGCGAGCGGACGAGAGCGTCGTCGGCTACGTCGTCGCCAACCTCGTCCCGAACCACGGGCGGTCGTTCGGACACATCAAAGACATCGCCGTGCATCCCGACCACCGCGGTGAGGGCGTCGGGGCGGAACTACTGGAGCGTGCGCTCCACGTGCTGGAGGTCCGAGGCGCGCAGAGCGTGAAGTTGGAAGTGCGGGCGAGCAACGACCGCGCGCTGTCGCTGTATCGGAGCTTCGATTTCCAGTACCTCCGGACCATCCCCCGGTACTACGACGACGGCGAAGACGCGCTAATTCTGGTCGTGGACGTTGACGAGTAGGAACTCTGCGGTTCGTAGTCGAGCGACTTCGCCACGACCTCGAGCGTGGTGCTTTTCGGCGCGGGCGACCTACGCCCGAGTATGGGATACGCCTGTCCGGTCTGCGAGACGCCCCAGTCCGACGCCGAACACCTCGCCAACCACCTCGCGTTCACGGCGATGCTCGGCGACGACGACCACGAGGCGTGGCTGGACGACCACGCGCCCGGATGGCAAGAACAGGGCGAAGACGAACTCGCGGCCCGCGTCGAGGAGTACGCCAAGGAGGTCGGCTTCCCGCAGGTCTTCGAGGATACCACGGGTCACGACCACAGCCACGGCGACGAACCCCGCGGTGGCGACCTCTTCGAGGACGAAATCGAACGCGCCAACACGCAGGGCCGAGGGTCGATGGCCAGCGACGCGGACGGCCGCGGCGGCGCGGGTGCGGGCGCGCTCGGCGGCGAGGCACAGGAGATTCTTCAGGAAGCCCAGGAGATGACCGAGGAGATGCTGGACGACGAGGAGAGCGACGATGAGACGACCGGCGATAGCGAGGAGTGAGACGGACCACCGGTAAACGCTCGACTGACCAAGCCACCGGCAAACGCTCGGCGACACAACCCACCGGAAACGCTCAGCCAATTTTCTTCCGGGTGGGATGAAGGGGCCGCGCGGTCGCGTACAGTTCAGTCGCTGAGTGGCCCCTATCCGACGCAACTACGTCCGTCGGATATGTCGCTCAGCGACCGCGAGCGCGCGGGGCTTCAAAAGACGACACTCCAACTCGGTTCGCTGCGGTTCGGCTCACGTTTTCCCAAAGCGGATCAACTCGTAACGCACCGAGGACGAAAAGGAATAGTCCCCGGCCTGCCAACTCCCGAGTATGAACACGCACGGCTTTCTCGCACCCGAGACCGAGACCGACGCCCGCGACCGATACGAAGCGGTCGGTCCCGCGGCCCAGACCGTCGTCAAGGAGGCCGCGAAAGCGATGGCGTTCGACGCCGACGAGTACGACGAGCGCGTGACCGGCGACGTGGTCGAGACGGCCCGAGACGCCCTCTTCGCCTCGCTCCTCGAAGTCCGGACCGGCAGTCGGGCGGAGTACGACGAGTGGCTGGCCGACCGCGACCGCGAGGTCATCGTACACGGCAACGAGAACGTCTCGCAGGTGGCGTGGCACGACGCACTCGGTGACACCGTCGTGGCCGCGACCTACGAGAGCGAACGGCGCGCGGCGGTGGCGACCCTCCGACGGCAGGCGTTCGGTCGCGTCTACCGCGACCTCCTGTGAGCCTCGAGAACGATTTTTGTTTCTCTAGTAATTATATTCGATTCCCTAGGAAACGTTTTCGGTTCTCTTCCGAACGAGAATATTTCTCCAGTACTCCTTTCCGAGTATCGCCTCCGTCGAGCGGTCGCTACGATTCGGCGTCGGCGTCCCCGGGCGTCTCCCGCACGTCGTCGATACACGAGTCGTACTCGGCGCTCGGGCCGCTACACTTCCCGTCGCAGGGGTGGTCCACGAGGTCCTTGAGTCGGTGGACCGCCTCGTCGGAGAGCGCCTGTCCGATGGCGAGGGGGTCGTCCGCGACGTCGTCGTCCCGTAGCACCGCCAGGTCGAGACCGAGGTCGTCTTCGAGGAAGTTCTCGGTAACGCACCGCCGCCACGTGAACTCGCGGGCCGCCTCGGTCCCGTCGTCGGTGAGCCTGACGCCCTCGTACTTCTCGTAGGTCACGAGGCCCCGGTCGTCCAGCGACGTGACCATCCCGGTGACGCTCGCGGCGCTCACGTCGAGGAGTTCGGCGAGTTCGCTGGTCTGGGCCCGCCGGTCTGCGTCGGCTGTCAGCAGGTAGATGGTGCTGAGGTAGCGCCCGACGCTCTCGGATACCTCGGTCATGCTACGTGAGTGGTCGGTGTGGGCGAGTATAAGCTTGTTCCCAGTCATCTTCGGCGTTCTCTCCGGGTACCTGCGACGTTCTGCGGTACCGAAAAGTGGACGGCGTGGAGCGAAGTTGGAAGGTCAGCCGATAGCTAGCTACTGCCGACACCGAGAGGTCACCGCTCCGCACAGCACCGCAACCGCACTGCGAGGGCCTCACGCCTCCCCAACCGCCTGCGTTGCTCGGTCGTCGCTCCCTTCGGTCGCTTCTTCGTGCGCTACTCGTCCCTCGCGCGCATGGGCGCGACCTCGAACAGCGAGGTCGCGCCAGCACGCGCCGACCGCAGGTAGTGAAGGTAGGAGTCGCCCACCGAATCCGATTCCACGTCCGAGTAGCCACGTTTTAGCTTCCAGACGGCGACCGACCCCACATGAGCGACGACTGGCGCGTCATCGAGTCGGTCGCGGAGTACGAAACCGGGTGGTACACCGGGGGCTACGACCTCGTGGAGCAACCCGACGGCTCCACGAAGAAGTACTACTGGGCCGAACTCCCGCCCGCGGTCGTGATTCTGGCCGTCACCGACGGACAGGTCGTCTTCGTCGAGCAGTACCGACCCGTCATCGGCGAGGAGTGTCTGGAGTGTCCCGCCGGAATCGTGGAGGACGGCGAGTCCTACACGCAGGCCGGAGCGCGCGAACTCCGGGAGGAGACCGGCTTCGACCCCGCGGGCGTCAGCCTGCTCGAGGACTTCTACTGCGCGACCGGCGTCCTGCGGCACGAGCGCGGTATCGTCTTCGCCGAGGGCCTGACGCCCGTCGAGCGGGACCTCGACGGCAACGAGTTCCTCTCGGTCCGACCGATGCCGGTCGAGGACGCCCTCGACGCCGCCCGCGAGGACCCCGCCAACGACGCCACCATCGAGGCGCTGCTGCTCGCCGAGGAGGACGGCCTGCTCTGAGTCGCTCGGCGGTCTCTCAGGTGTCGGTGACGAGCGTCCGAGTGATGAGTTTCGCCTCGGCGCGACGCATCCGACCGGAGACCGCCGTCGGCGAGAGTCCGAGACGCTCGGAGAGTTCTTCGAGCGTGATGTCGCGGGGTTCCTCGAAGTAGCCGTGTTCGAGCGCGGTCAGCAGGGTGTCGCGTTGCTCGGACGTCAGGTCGTACTTGTCGTCGGTGTCGATTTCGGTCAGCGAGTGGAGTCGCCGGAGTTCCAGCGAGATGTCGTGGTCGGTGCAGTCGGCCTGAAACGACCGCACCCTCTCGTTGGACGCGAACCGGAGTTCGAACTGCCACGTGTCGGACTGTCCGCTGGCTTCCAGCACGGTGGCGTCGGTCTGCCGGATGATGCGCCCGAGGTCGGTCATCACGTCGGACCACTCCACTCGGTAGAGTATCTGGTCGTCCACGCCGTCTACGACCTCCAGCGACTCCACGAGCGACTGGTCGCGGACCGTCTCGGCGAACGCGTCGAGGTCGTTGCCCCACGCCCAGAAGAAGGGGAGAATCTGCTTTCGCGTCGGAACGACTTTCTCCAGTTCGACCCGCACGTCCGGATGAGCGGCGAGTGCGTCACCCAGCGCGAACTCTCCCGCGGGCGTCGTAAACTCCGCGATGATACTCATTACATCGCATATGAACGCGCTTCGTTAAAAAGAAACCCGCCATATATTGAAACAGATGTCCGAGCCCTCAGCGCCGCGCCGCCACGACCGCTCGAATCTCGGCGACGTACTCCTCGCGGGAGAGTCTGATTCGGGGCAACCAGACGTTCTGATAGGACGGGTGCAACAACGGGAGGACGGTCGCCTCGAACCCCGTGACCTCCCGCGGTTCGAGGACCGAATCGAGGAAGCCACCGGGTAGTTCACCCGACAGCGCCAACGTGGCGTGCTTGCCGGTCGTCGCCACCACCGCAGGGGAGACCTGCTCGATCTCGGCCGCGAGGTGGTCTCGGCAGTTCGCGCGCTCCCCCGCAGTCGGTTCGCGGTTGGACGGTGACTCGTCACCGTCTGTTCGGCCGCCGTCTTCGCCCGCTACCGCCGGGAAGCACTTCACCGCGTTCGTGAAGTAGAGTTCCTCGTCGGCGAGCCCGGCGTCCGCGAACAGGTCTCGTACCGTCCGGCCGGAGTGTCGGGAGGTGTAGGCCATCCCGGTCCAGTTACCGCCCTGCCAGCGGTCGGCGTCGGGGTTGCCGAAGGCGGGCGCTTCGCCCACGACCACGACGTCGGCGTCGAGCGACCCGTTTCCCCACGAGATGCACTCGCGGGACTCGACCAGCGCGGGACACCGCGAACACCCCGGTTCGAGGACGTTCCGCGAGTCGGGGTCGGGATACTCGGTCACGTCTCGACCGTGGCGACGGACGGTACTCAATCCCACGCTCGCGGAAGCTATTTGCCGCCGGTCGTACAGCCACGAACCATGGACGAGGTGAGCGTTCGACCGGCGACGCCCGGCGACGTGGCCGACGTTCGGCGCGTCGCCCGCGAGTCGTGGCACGCCGCATACGACGACGTTCTGGGCGCGAAAACGGTCGAGTCGGTCGTGAGCGACTGGTACGACCTCTTCGACCTGCGCCAGTCGGTCGAGCGCGAGGACGGCGTGTTTCTGGTCGCGGAGCGCGAAGTGGACGACGACGCGGGAACGGAACTACTCGGATTCGGACAGGGCGTCCTCGACGACGAGGACGCGGCGGCCCAACTCCCTCGAATTTACGTCCACCCCGACCACTGGGGCGAGGGCGTCGGCTCCGCGATTATCGACCGGATCGAGACGTGGGTGGCCGAGCGCGGGGCCGAGCGACTCCGCCTCGTCGTGCTGGCCGACAACGAGGTCGGCAACGCCTTCTACGAGAGGCGAGGCTATCGGACGGTCGGCTCCCGCGAATCGGAGTTCGCGGGAGAGACCGTCACCGACTACGTCCGCGAGAAAGAGCTGTAGTTACTTTTCGACCACTTCCAGACCACGGTTGTTGACGGCGGCGGCGTCGAGACCGACCTCTTCGAGGAACTTCTTGTACTCGCGCTCGCAGGCCTCTGCGTCGGCCTGCTTGTCGCTGGCGCGGTCGCAGAGCGCCACGAGGTCCTCGGGCACGTCGTTGGTGTAGACTATCCAGTGGTTGATGAGGTCCGAGAGGCGTCGGATGGGGCTGGTGAAGTGGCCGTAAATCTCGAAGTTGAGCGCGTGGTGGCCGCCGAAGGGGTCGTTCATGTACCGAGCGCGGGGCATCACCTTCATCACGGCCCACTGGATCTTGTCGAGTTGACGGTCGGGGGCCTCTTCGAGCGTGGCGTTGACCGCCTGCCGGGGGTCGTCCCACTTCGAGCCGGGAATCGAGACGCCGTCGAGGTCCTGAATCTCCTGGAGGGCTTCGCTCCACTCGTCGGGACTCGGTTGCGGGTGGACCCGATACATGGCTTCGACGCCGCGGTCCCACATGAGGGTGTGCGTGACGGCCTTGTTGGCCTTCAGCATGCACTCCTCGATGATGGTGTGGGCCCGGTCACGCCGGGGGTTGAGGACGAGACTCCCCTCCTCCTTGCGCTGTTCGTGCATCTTGTCGGCCAACTCGAACGCGAGTTGGTTCTCCTCGTGGAGGTCGGCGTCCTCGTCGTCGATGCGCTTCTCGGCCTGCGTGTAGGTGAGTCGCTCGTCGCTGTTGATGACCGACTTGTAGATCTCGATGTCCTCGTAGCCCAAATTCTCCTTGTCGAGGTGCATCTCGACGGTGTGGGCCAGTCGGTCCTCGTTGGGCACAAGCGAACAGACCGTCTCCGCGAGGACCGGCGGGAGCATGTGGATGGTGTAGGCGGGCAGGTAGACCGTGTTGGCGCGTTCGACCGCCTCCTCCCACATGTTGGTCTCGGGGTTGACGTAGTGGGTCACGTCGGCGATGTGGACCCAGAGGACGTACTCGTCGTCGCGCTCCTCGATGGAGAGGGCGTCGTCGAAGTCCTGAGCGTCGATGGGGTCGGTGGTCCACGTCGTCATGTCCCGGAGGTCCCGGCGCTCGTCGACCTCGTCCTGAATCTCCTGTTGGATGTCCTCGGTGCGTTTCTCGGCTTCGGTCAACACCGCCTGGGGAAACTCGTCACGAATCTCGAACTTCTCGAAGAGTTCCTCGCGCTTCTCTTCGAGTCGGTCGGCCAGTTCCGGCGAAATCTCGACCGGGCCTTGCCCCTCGGGAGTGCCAGCCTCGGCCTGCGCGTCGCTCGTCATGCTGTTGACTAACGGAGTCGAGTAGTTAGGCGTATCGGAGGAATCCGGACGCCGTCTTCGGCCCGCAGTCTACCGCCACGGACGGGAGCGATGCCTCCGGACGGCGGCAGTGCCTCCGGATGGGGCAGTCGCTCAGCGTTCGTGGTCGAGTGGCCCGTACCGCTCCTCTACGGCCCGACAGTACCGGTCCAGAAACTCGACTTCGGTCAGTCCCCCGGCGTCGATGTCTACCAGCAGGTCTTCGAGTTCGTCACGTGGTTGGTGGCAGAGGTCGGTGTGACACTCCTTGCAGAGGTGTTCGAATTTCTTACCTTTCCGGTCCCAACGGTCGCCCTCCTTGTCGTACTCGCGGGCGTCGGCGCGACGGATAGTCTCGCCGCACGCGATGCAGTCGACCGAGTCGTTCCCCCGGTTACTCCGGGAACCCCACATACTCGTACCCACGGGACACGATTACTTGCGGTTTTTGGTCAACACACCGGTAAGTTCGGGCGGTTTCCGGCGAAAGTAACGGGGGCTTAACTCCGACCGCCTCTCGCGACAGTCTCGCCGGTCCACCACCGCGACCCGCGGCCCAACCGTTCCGCGACTGCCCGGCTGTCTCGACCCCGAACGTCCACTCTCGAAGCACCGCGGGGCTTATTCGGCCGGAAAGCCAAAGGGGAGTCGATGGACGCCGAAATCTCCCCCGAGGAGGTAGACGAACTCCTCGACGCGGACGAAGCGGTCCGCGTCGTGGACATCCGTTCGGAAGCAGAGTTCGACCGCGGGCACATCCCCGGTAGCGAGAACATCCCGTTCCACGCGCTCGCCGACGAAATCGAGCGGCTCGACGGTGCCGAGCGCGTCGTCACCGTCTGCCCGCACGGCAAAGCCAGCGTGCAGGCCGCTCGACTCGTCGCCTCCTACGAAGGCGTGCCCGACGACGCGCGCGTCGAGAGCATGGAAGGCGGACTCTCCGAGTGGGAGTACGAACTGGAGCGGTCCGGCGCGAGCGGAGGCGAAGCGGACGGAGACGGCGCGGGCGGAGACGACGAAGAAGTCGCCGACGGTCCCGGCGCGCCGTTCTGAGCGGCGAGCGTTTCGAGTCGCCGACGTTTCGAGCGGGAAACGCACCAATAAATGCGTTTCTAAGACATGCCTATTTATTTCGTAGCGATTGCAATACACTCGTTAGAGAAATAAAAATAGTTCTTTCGTTCGGATTCCGAAGCTCCGAGACGAGCGCGCGTGTCTCCCGAACTCGGGGCCGATTCGAGCCGCAGAAGTCACTCAGTGACCCTCTACGACATCACAAAACCGACGTGAGATTAGGCTACGTTGAACCCTTTGTCACGGAGGAAATCCTCGACGCGCCCGGTGTGATTGCCCTGGAGCTCTATTTGGCCATCCTCGACAGTCCCGCCGCAGGCGAACTTGGACTTGAGGTCTGAGGACAAACTGTCCAGATCCACGTCCTTGGGGTCGAATCCTTCGATTATCGTTACCTCTTTACCGTAGCGTCGCTCGTCGATGCGGATATTGATCTGCTGGGACTCTTTGGCAACGTCTTCGCAGACGCAGAGCTCCTGAGGCAGCCCGCACGTCGAGCACACTTCCGACATTACAATTCGGGAATTGGTCGTAGGGGTACAAAACTGTGTCGCTAATTAACCGCGTTGGCCCACGATAGAAACCGAACGCGACCGCCAACCGCGATTCCGAACGCGATTTCGACGGCGAACGACCGAAGCAACCGGGAGGTCGGTCCGACGGAGGCCTGTCGTCACCGGTCGCCGCGGAGGCCCGGGCGTTCGCGGACCAACTCGTCCACCAGCGAGACCGCCTCCTCGGCCAGACCGTCTTCGACCTCTCCGGCGTAGCGGACGCGCTCGTAGATGGTCCCGACGCGTTCGGCTCGGTCGTCCAAGTCGTCGGTCGTCGCCAGCGCCGCGAGGTACTCGCGCGGCGTCTCGCCCGGCCGACGCTCGCGGTACTCCCGACCGAGCAGGTGTTCGAGCCGGTCGAACGCTCTCGTCACGTCGGTCTCGGGGTCCTGCCGGGGCTGCCATCGCAACCAGACCGCGCGGCGAAGGCGGACGAGTAGCCCGGCCCGGCGCGCGGCCGCGAGCAGGCCCACGACCACGAGCGCGCCCAGAACCGCCTGTTCGCGCGACGGCGTACCGACCGGGAGTCCGCCGCTCCCGTCGCCGGACTCCCCGCCGACCGTGCCGTTTCCGGCGGTGGTGAACCCGTCGACCGTTCCGTCGAGTTCGTCCTCGCCGGGGTCGATGGGCTGTGAGTCGCCGAGTCCCGGCGGGGACGTGCTCGGCCCGGTCGTCTCGTTCTCGTCGGGACCGGACGTCTCGTTCTCGTCGGGAGTAGTCGTCGCCGTGGTCGTCGGCGTCCACGTCCCCTCGTCGCTCTCGTCGGTGTCCACGTCCGAGACGTTCCCCTCGCGGGCCTGGTCGACCTGCGAGCGTTCGGCCTGTTCGCGCGGACCGCCCGGCGTCGGGTCGAACTTCACCCACCCGACCTCCGGGAAGTAGACCTCGACCCACGCGTGGGAGTCGAGTCCGCGGACGACCCACTCGTTCCGGTCGACTCGCTGGCCGGGGGTGTAGCCGACCACGAACCGGGCCGGAACCCCCTGCGACCGGAGCATCGTGACCATCGAGGTGGCGTAGTAGGTGCAGTAGCCCGACTCCATCTCGAAGATGAAGCTCTCGGCGACGTTGCCGTCGGGTCGCGACACGTCGAGCGAGTAGCTCTTGTTGCCTTCGAGCCACCCTTCGATGGCCTTCGCCTTGGCGTAAGGCGTTTCGGCACCCGCCGCACTGGTAATCCGGTTCGTCCGCGTCCGAATGCGCTCGGCCGAACTCCCCGGTAGTTGGAGGTAGCGACTCTCGACGCGGTCGGGGTAGTCGGTCCCGGCGCTCCGGAGTTGGCTCGTGGAGGGGTCCGGAACCCGGCTGACGACCGTGTAACTCTCGCCCTCGCGGAGCGAGCCAACCGGCTCGAACGCCCCGAGCGAGGTGACGCGAGTGTTGGCGCGGTCGCCGGACTTCAACCGAGTCGGTTTCCACGCCGCGGGCATCGCGCCCATCCGCTCGGCTTCGACCTCGACGGTCTGTTCCACGGTCTTCGTCTGCCCCGGTGGCGCGGACTGAGAACGGTAATCTCTGCCTTCGCCGGTTCGAATCCAACCGTCGCCGTCGTAGCGGTCGTAGGCCGCGACCCGCCAGTAGTCG
The DNA here is from genome assembly GCA_005239435.1 of Halorussus salinisoli. Lineage (GTDB taxonomy): Archaea > Halobacteriota > Halobacteria > Halobacteriales > Haladaptataceae > Halorussus > Halorussus salinisoli. The sequence continues at coordinate 853,202 of ML241305.1, forward strand.
GATTCGGTCGACTCGACGGTGAACCGGACCTTGGGCGAGAGCCGAATCGACCCGACGATAGACACCCGGTCGCCGCTACTGACGAACGCCTGTTCGACGGTCGGCGTGCCCGCGCCGCTGCCGGGAAGGATGGGACTCGCGCCGCCGCCAGGCACGACGCTGGCGGTCGAGGCGAGGACGATCATCGCCACCAGCACGACCGCCAAGGTGTCGACCTGCGCGGACGTACCGCCTCGGCGCGCGAGCGTACCGAAGCCGAGGGTCGCCGTGGCTCCGAGCATCCCGACCAGCGTGGCGAAGTTACCGAGGTCGCCGGTCAGGACGAAGAAGCCGAACGCCGCGCCGGCCGCGCCGACCGCCAACGCGTAGCGCCGCCGGAGGACGAGATACCACGGCGCGAACACCATGGCTGGTGCGACCCCGAGCGCCCACGCGCCGACCTCGGTCATCCGGAGGACCGACAGGCCGGTCAGCAGGGCCACGTTGTCGGCCACGACCTTACCGAGCGACACCGCGACGAGGTAGGCGCTCGGTACCGCGAGATAGTAGGCCACGAGACCGACCGCGAGCAGGCCGACCGCGAGCACGGCGGCCTGGAGCGGCCGGAGCCGACGAGCGGTCGCCGTGGCCGCGAGCAGAGTCGCGGCGACCAGCGCCAGCAGTGCGGTCGTCCCGCCCACGATGTCGGTGACGTGATGGAGGACCCAGAGGTAGGTGGCCATCATGACCGCGAGCGACCCGACCGCGAGCCAGTGGTACGACACCTCGACGTCGCCGAGGTCGAGTTCGTGGCCGACCCGACCACCTGCGCCCACGCCGTCCGCACTCGCACCGTCTGCGCTCATCGGCGCTCGCCTCCCGCACGTCGGTAATCGTCGAACGCTCCGTCTCGGTCACCGTCGAGGTCCCCGCCGCGGCCGCCGTCCGCGAGCGCGGTTCGCCCGTCGGCGTCGGTCGTCGATCCGCCGGAGCGGTCGGCGTCGCCGGACAACTGCCCGAAGGTGACGGTGCGGTCGCCGACGGTGACCCGAACGTCGTCCTCGTCGGTTCGGCCCTGCACGAGCACGTCGGCTCCCTCCCGGCGCCTCTCGCCCACCGTTCCGGGGTTGGTCCGGGCCAGCAGGGTCAGCAGGTCGGTCCGATGGTCGGGTCCAGCGCCGGGTTCGACCCGGCCGCCGGGGACGGTCAGTCCGACCGCGAACCCGGCGTCGAGCAGGTAGCTCAGGATGCTGGCGGCGGCCTCGGCCACGTCGTCCATCCGGCCGCTGTCGGCCTCCGCGAGGAGTTCGACCTGCTCGCGCTCCTCGTTGGCCTCGAACTCCATCACCACGAGGTCCTCGTTCGGTCGCTTGGCGCTGGACTTCCAGTGAACGTCCCGAAGCGGGTCGCCGCGCTCGTACTCCCTGAGTTGGTCGAACCGGTCGCGGCCGCCGACGCCGAACCGCTGGTGGAGCGCCGCGAGGTCGCTGGCGTCGTTCAGCCGGTGAATCTCGGGGAAGACGACGATTTCGCGCGCCACGGGGTAGGTGTAGGTCTCCTCCCAGACGCCCAGCACGTCCTCGGCGACGACCTCGACCGGGCCGACCGACTGGAACCCCCGGTCGCGAAGCGTCACGTCGAAGGTGACCGATTCGTCGGCCACGGTCGTCTCGACCTCGGCGTCTGCGATTTCCAGACCGTCGCCAGCGTCGAGACGGACCGTCGCGGCCAGCGGTGGCGTCGCGTCGAAGTCGAGCGAGACCGTCGCCGTCTCGCCAGCGAAGCCGTAGTCGGGCGTCTCGGTCCGGAGTTCCGGCTGTCCGGCCCGTCTGACTTGCAACCATCCGGCCGCGAGCGCGACGAGCGCCGGGCCGACCACCGCGTTCAACGAGCGGGCGCTGAACCACGCGGCCATCAGAAACGCGCCGACCGCGACGGCCGCGAGCGCCCATCCGCGTCGCGTCAGCATCTCACTCCACCGGAACCGAGTCGAGCGCCTCGGCTATCAGGGCGCGGCCCGACTCGCCGCCCGACTCCGCGCCGGTTCGGACGCGGTGAGCGAGGACCCCCTCGGCCTCGGTCTGCACGTCGTCGGGAATCACGTAGTCCCGGCCGTCGAGGACGGCTCTGGCCTGGGCCGACCTGAGGAGCGCGATGGACCCGCGGGGGCTGACGCCGAGGTCGGCGTGGTCGCGGGTGTAGTTGGCCAGTCGGGTCACGTACGCCCGGACCGGTTCCTCGGCGGTCACGTCGGCGACCGTCTCGCGGGCCGCGAGTATCTCCTCGGCGGTCGCCACGGGTTCGAGTTCGTCGATGGGGTGACCGCCCGTGACCCGGCGGAGGACCTCCGACTCGTCCTCGGGCGAGGGGTAGCCGAGCGTGAGGCGCTTGGCGAATCGGTCCACCTCGGCGATGGGGAGTTCGTAGGTCCGGTCGGCTTCCACGTCGTTCTGGGTGGCGATGACGGTGAAGGGTTGGTCGAGCTCGTAGGTCTGACCGTCTACGGTGACCTGGGCCTCCTCCATCGCTTCGAGCAGGGCCGACTGGGTCTTCGGCGGTGCGCGGTTGATTTCGTCTGCGAGGACCACGTTGCCGAAGACGGGACCGGGCCGGAACTCGAACTCGCGGGTTCGCTCGTCGAAGACGTTCACGCCGGTCACGTCGGACGGCATCAGATCGGGCGTGAACTGGACCCTGGAGAACTCGCAGTCGATGGACCGGGCCAGCGACCGGGCGAGCATCGTCTTGCCGACGCCGGGCACGTCGTCCAGCAGGAGGTGACCGCGCGCGAGGATGGCGGTCACGATGTGTTCGGTCACGTCGTGGTGGCCCACGATGACCCGCTCGACGTTCTCGACCACTCGCTCGGCCACGTTCGCGGCTTCGTCTACCGGCAAGGGGTCTGGTGACGCATCGGTTCGGCGCTGAGAGGGGTTGGCTTCCGTCATGGGTAGCTCTGTCTGCACGCGGAGGGCGAGAAAGTCGGCGAACGGAGGGTCGGCCGCCGGAGGCGTGCGTGTGCTATCGTGTACCTTTCGCGTCCACCTTTGAAACTTTTGTCCCGACGAGAATCGGTCCTCGGCGTCGCCGACTACCTCGCCGTCGCGGAAACCGTCGGTTTCTCGCAGATATCGTGACAGTCAGATTATAGGTATGTGGTCGGGAAAGACCGAGATTTAATACGTTGGTTGGTCGTACGTAGATATCGAACCACATGCCGCCCGAGGGTCTTTTCGAAGAATCGGCCGACGACACCCGCACGGCCATCATGGAAGCCACGTACCGGGCGTTGACCGACTACGGGTACGCCGACCTCTCGATTCAGCGCATCGCCGACGAGTTCGACAAGAGCAACTCCCTGCTCTATCACCACTACGACGGCAAGGACGACCTGTTGGTCGATTTCCTCGAATTCACGCTCGACCACTTCGAGGGCGGCGTCTCGCTCGGCGACGGAGACAGCGCCGACGAGCGACTCCGCACACTCGTCACCGCGCTCGTCTCCGCGAACGCCGAATCGGACGAGGAGTTCGTCGGTATCGTCGTGGAACTCCGAGCGCAGGCGGTCAACGACCCCGATTACCGGGACTACTTCACCCGGAGCGACCAGTTCTTACGCGACCGAATCGCGGCGGTCGTCGCGGAGGGAATCGAGACGGGGTCCTTCCGGGAGGTAGACCCCGAGCAGACCGCCTCGTTCCTGGTCACGCTGGCCAACGGCGCGATGACCGAGCGCATCACGACCGACGCCGAGGCGGTTCGACGGGTGCAGGCGGAACTCGACGAGTACCTCGACGCTCGACTGCTCGCCGACTGACGCCGGAACACCGACCGACGCGAGGGAGTCCCGATGCGGGGAGAATCCCGACGCGAGGCGAATCCAGATGCGGAGAGCGACCGCTACGCACTCGAATCGCCGAAATCGAAACCCGCGTCACCACTCCTTGCACTCGGGACAGACCAGCGCGCCGCCTCGCTCGCCGTCCGACCGCCAGCGGCGCTCGCCCGATTCGCCGCAGGCGGCGCACTCGCCGCCCGCGGGCGACCACTCGAAGGTGGAGACGGCGGGGTCGGCAGACGCCGGTTCCGAAGTCGCCGCGTCGGGAATCTCCCCGTCGGCGCTTTCCGAACTGTCGGTCCCCGAGTCGTCGGACCTCGGAGCCTCGGCGGCCGAATCGTCGGAACCGGACGCCGACGAGTCGGCGTCCGGTCCGGCGTCGTCGCTCTCGGACGCGTCCGTCGAAGCGAACGTATCGAGCGATGCGTCTTCGGTCACGCGCCGGACTACGGAGGCCCCCGTGGTAAGCGTGCCGGAGCGTCGTCTCGATAGCGCCGGCCACGCTTGGGAAGGCAGGTCGTGCGTTCGCCCACTCGGACAACGGAAGACGTGTTTGGGATAGAAATATGATTTCTAAACTACTTCACTTACGTTTTATAGACGGGTATACAATTCTCGCTCCCTCGAGACCCATTCACGACCGCAGCGATAGCCGGAACGAAGTCGAGGAACTCGACTGGCGAAGTTGCGCGACTGTGGGGAGCGAAGTGGAGGTACGACTCCGAATCGCGGGTCCCGACTCGCCCGCAGACGGAGCAAACAAGTATCCCCGCTACACACGTCTACGCATGGCAAGTATCATCCAGGACGTCGTGGACATGGTCGGCTACTTCACCGACGCCGCGTTCGCGTTCCCGACCTCGATACTCCTCTTGGCGGTGGGGTTCGTGCTGGTCGTCGGGTCGTCGCTCGTGATGGCGTATCTCACCGCGGGCGCGGTCGTGGACCTCATCACTCCCGAGTCGCTCGGTCGCAGGCCTCAGCAACGAGGCTGACCGCTCGTTTCGGGTCGGGCCCGAGCGGCGACCCGGCGACGAAGCTATCGGCGTACTCCAGCACTCCCGAAATCTTTTCCGCGGCGGCGTCCGGCGTGCCAGCGATGCAGAAGGCGTCTATCATCCCGGGCGTGACCGCCTCGAACGCCGTCGAGAAGTCGCCCGACTCGATGGCTTCGCCGATCTCCTCCGCGCGTGCGTGGTCGATGCCGTGTCTGTCGAGGACCGGCGGTGCGGCCCCGCCCGCGATAAAGGCCACTGGAGGCCGTGCGGCCTCGCGTGCGGCGTCGGCGTCCTCGGCCACGCTGACACTGGCGAAGGCCGCGAAGTCGAACGCCTCTCGGTCGCCGCGAGAGGCGGGCCTCTCGGCCAGTCCCTTCTCGACCTGCTCGTCGGCCCACGCGAAGTCGTCGGGATGCGAGGCGTTGACCAGCACGCCGTCGGCGTGCTTCGCGGACATCCGAATCATGTGTGGGCCCTGCGCGCCGACGTAGACCGGGATGTCGCCCTCGCCGTCCTCGCCGACCTCGTAGTTCAGACCGGCGTCGGTCGCTCGGAAGGTGCCGTCGTGGTCCACGCGCTCGCCCGCCCAGAGCTTCTGGGAGACCTTCATCGTCTCCAGCACGCGCCGGAGGGGCTTGTCGCGGTCGAATCCGAGATTCCGGAGCGTCGAGCGGTCGCCCGCGCCGAGTCCGCAGACCGCCCGGCCGTCGCTGGTCTCGTCCAGCGTCGCCACGCGCGAGGCGAGCGAGACCGGGTGGCTCTCGTAGGGGTTGGCCACGCCCGGGCCGACCAGCAGGTCGTCGGTCGCGGCGGCCACTCTGTCGAGGACGACGAACGGGTCGCGGTTGTTGTAGTGGCAACTGGCGAACAGCGCGTCGAAGCCCGATTCCTCGACCCGCTCGCCGATTTCCACGAGGTCCGCTATCGGATGCTCGGGCGTGAGTTCAATCCCGCGCAAACTCCCACCCCCTCAGAGCCTGTCGCACGAAGTCGCCGTCCACGTCGCGGTAGAGGTTGTCGCTTCCCTCGTGGTTGCCGAACTCCCAGTCGCGCACGACCGCCACGGGAAGGCCGTCGTCGCCCTCGCCGGTCACGAGGTTCGCCGCGGCCGCGAGTTCGTCCACGACCGCCTCGACCGTGACTTCGAGTTCGTGGCCGTCGCGGTCGGTCTCGCCGCGCCAGTCCCGGGAGGCCGGGATGCCCGACCACCCGATGGCGACTCCGCGCTGGCCGTGCCGGAACGGCCGGCCGGAGGTGTCGGTCACGACCACTGCGGGGTCGGCCGAGAGGTTCCGACGAATCCGGTCGGCGCTCTCGCTCGGGCGCTCGGGCAGGAGCAGTAAATCTGCCCCGCCGTCTCCGACGTTCGACCGGTCGATGCCCGCGTTGACGCCGACGTGGCCGAACTTGGTGGCGGTGAGCAGGAACGGGGCTTCCATGATAATCTCGGTGCTCTCCTCCAGGACGGCCTGCGCGAATCGGGGGTCTTTCTCCTCGCCGGAGATATCGGCGAGTCGCTCGGCTATCTCCTTCGCTCTGGGTCCGGCCGGGAAGTCGTCGAGGTCGGCGCGTCGGCCCTCGGCCTTCGAGACGACGGTGCTGGCGACCAGCAGTACGTCGTCGTCCCGGAGGTCGGCCCGCGATTCGATTAGGGCCGCGAGGTCGTCGCCCGGCCGCACCTCGGGCAGTCCCGGCACTGCGAACACGTCCATACACGGAGATTGACCCGTCGGAGGTAAAAACCCGCCCGAAACGGGCAAGCGAGACGACACTCGGTCCCGCCGAGAATAGACTGTTTGTTTGAGAACGAATGTCGTCTCCGGCAGAACACCTAGTCCCCGCCAGAGCGCTCGAGGAGTAGCTCTCCCTCCTCCGCCAAGTCCGACGAAAGGACCTACTTCCCCGGGTACTCGTCCGGGTTCTCGACCCGCTCGTCGTCCGCGTGTATCTCGACGTTCACCTGCCCCTCGACGATTTCGACGGTCATCATCGTCGGCGTCACGGCGGGGTCGGCCCCGGTCGCGCTCCCCGGATTCAAAAACCGGATTCCCTCGATGTCGTCGTCCACGACAGCGTGGGTGTGCCCGGCGACGGCGATGCCCGGCCCGTCGAGTTCCTCGCTGACCGCCTCGGCGATGGTCGCCTCGTACTCCTCCTGGGTGGGGGCGGTGCCGTGAGTCACGACGAAGGTGGTCCCGCGAATCTCGGCGGTGGCGACCGTCGGCAGGTCGAGCGACCCGGGGTCCATGTTCCCGGCGACGGCGGTGAAGTTCTCGCCCGCGAGGTCCGCGACCGTCTCGTAGGCCTCGGGGCTGTCGAAGTCGCCCGCGTGGATGGTGTGGTCGGCCTCGCGGACGCGCTCGGCTACCCAGTCGGGGATTCGCTCTGCGCGCGAGGGAACGTGCGTGTCGCTGATGATGGCAATCTCGACCATGCCGACTCGTTAGACGCCATTCGGCAAAAGCGTGGAGGTGAGTGTGCGACTTCGACCACGATGCTTCCGAGCGGTGACCTTTTGCCGAATCGGTCCGTGGCTATCCACGGGGGACTGCGGGAGATGCTATCAGAGGGCAAAGAATCGACAGCGATACTACTCACAGTCGTACTGCTCGCGTCGGGAATCGCCGGGGCGACCCTCGGCGGAACGTCGGCCGAAACGGCTCCAGTCGAACCGAACCCGGTCGAACCGAACCCGGTCGAACCGAACCCGGTCGAAACGAACCCGGCCGCGAGCGCGCAGGACGGACAGGAGAGCGCCGAGACGGAGTGTGCGGCGACGCCGCCCGAAGACGGGGCGGACCCCGGCTCCGACGTGAAGGGATGGGAGAACGGAATTTGGTACGACGAGTCCATCGACGTGAACCAGGACGACGGGGTGCAAGAAGACGAACGCGAGCGAATCGTCTCGCGCACGATGGCCCGGGTCGAGGCGGTCCGGTGCATCGAGTTCGACCAGTCGGTCCCCGTCTCGGTCATCAGTCGCCAGGAGTTCCGCGAACAGCAACTGAACCGGAATACCTCCGAGGGACTTCGGAAGTTCGACAACGTGAAGTTCGAAGCGTTGCTCCTCATCGGCGAAGACGAAGACTCCATCGAAGTCCAGAACGAGAACCGCGGAGTTGGCGTCCTCGGGTACTACAGTCCACAGCAGGACGAAATCGTGGTCGTCGCCGAGAGTGCCGAGGACCTCCGCATCGACGAGTTGACGCTGGCTCACGAACTCGTCCACGCCTGGCAGGACGAGCAGTTCAACCTCTCGGGGGCCGAACTGGATTCGGACTTCCGCGACGAAGTGAACGCCATCAGCGGACTCGTTGAGGGTGACGCCAGCTACACCGATACGCTCTACGAGGAGAACTGCGGCGTGGAGTGGGAGTGTCTCGACGCACCGGAGCGTGACGGTGGCGGCGACCAACTCGCCAACATCGGCGTCTACCTCCTGAAGTTCCAGCCGTACAGCGACGGTCCGGCGTTCGTCCGGATGGTGCGCGACGTCGGCGGGTGGAGCGCGGTCGACGCGATGTACGAGAACCCGCCGGCCAGCACCGAGCAGGTCATCCACCCGCTCCGGTATCGGAGCGACCCGCCGACGAACGTGACCTTCGACGACACCGCGACCGACGACTGGGAGCGAGTGCGAGCGCCCGATCGGGCCGGATACGGTCGACTCGGCGAGGCCGCGGTGATGATGATGTTCGTCTACCCGTACTACGACAGTCAGGGCCAGACGGAGTTAGTTCCGCCCGAGGAGTGGTTCAACTACAACCGGTCGGGCAACCTCAGTGACGTCGACCCGCTGAACTACGAGTCGGACTACTCCACGGGGTGGGACGGCGACCGACTCCACGTCTACGAGAACGACGCCGGAGAGTTCGGCTACGTCTGGAAGTTGGCGTGGGACTCGCCGCAGAACGCCCAGCAGTTCGTCGATGGCTACCAGCAGGTCCTCGAATACTGGGGCGGCGAGCAGGTCGAAGAGAACGTCTGGCGAATCGAGCGAGGTGGCTTCGCCGACGCCTTCTACGTCGATATCGACGGCAGGAACGTGACCATCGTGAACGCGCCGACCGTCGGGCAGTTGTCCGAGGTCCGGTCCGGCGTCGAGGTCGCCGCGACCGGGCAGGCGACCGAGACGACTACGGGTGAGGCGACCACGGAGGAGACGGCTACGACCGAGACGACCGGACTCGCGGCGACTGCGACCGTCGAGGTGGAAGCGAACGAAACCACCACGACTGCGTAGGTCGGGAAAACTGCTCTTTCTTCGGTCCGAACCCGAGTTTCAAGCCGTTCGGGGCTGACGTGTCCGGTATGGACGAAACCCACGTCGTCACCTGCTTTCTCCGGAATCGAGGCGAGGTGCTGTTGCTCCGGCGCTCCGAGGAGGTCGGCTCCTACGCCGGGCAGTGGGGCGGCGTCGCCGGCCACGCCGAGGGCGACCCCGACGCCGCGGCCCGCGAGGAAATCGAGGAAGAGACCGGGCTGCTCGACGCCTGCACGCTGGCTCGAGCCGGTGTCACCTTCGAGTTCGAAGACGCGGACCTGGGAACTCGGTGGGTCGTCCACCCCTACCTCTTCGACTGCGAGCGCCGGGACGCCGAGATCAACTGGGAGACCGCCGAAACCGAGTGGGTCCACGCGCCCGAAATCCTCCGGCGCGACACCGTTCCGAAGCTCTGGGCCTCCTACTCGCGGGTCGGTCCGACCGTCCAGCAGGTCGCCGAGGACTCCGACCACGGGTCGGCGTACCTCTCGGTCCGGGCGCTCGAACTCCTGCGCGATCGAGCGGGGTCGTTCAGGGAACGGGGAGGCGGCGATTGGCCCGAGTTGACGAGGATGGCGGAAGCACTCCTCGACGCCCGGCCGAGCATGGCCGTGGTCGGAAACCGCGTGAATCGCGCGATGGCCGACGCCAGCGACGACGCCAGCGCGGAGGCCGTCGAGCAAGCCGCCCGCGAGAACGTCGAGCGCGCGTTCCGGGTGGACGAGCAGGCCGCCGAGAACGCGGCCGCCGAGATTCGAGGCGACCGCGTCCTGACGCTCTCGCGCTCGGGGACCGCGCTGGACGCACTCCCCGCGACCCGGGCGGTGTTCGTCGCCGAGTCGCGCCCGGCCCGCGAGGGCGTCGGAGTCGCGGAGGAACTGGCCGCCGACCCCGGCGAGTCGGGGGAGGACGGACCCGACGTGACGCTCCACACCGACGCCGCGATCGCGGACGTGCTGGCGTCCGAGGACGTGGACGCGGTGGTCGTCGGCGCGGACGCCGTGCTTCCGGACGGTCGCGTGGTCAACAAGACCGGGACTCGCGGGGCCGCGCTGGCCGCGAGTCGGGAAGGCGTCCCCGTCTACGCCGTCGCCGCCAGCGACAAGATTCGGACCGACGACGCGGTGTCTCTGGAGGAGGGTGACTCGGAGGCGATCTACGACGGCGAGGCCGACGTCGAGGTGCTGAACCCGACCTTCGACGTGACGCCCGCCGAGTCCGTTTCGAGCGTGATTACCGAGCGTGGCGTGCTGGACGACGACGGAATTTCGGAAGTCGCGGTCGAACTTCGGGCACTCTCGACGTGGCGCGACGGGGCGTAATCGGCCAAATACTCAACACGTCGTCGCCCGAAGTTCTACCGATGCCGGTACCCGCCGAGGAACTCTACGACCAGCACGCGGACGACTTCGACGCTCACACGGCCCTCGAAGAGCTACCCGAGGAGTTCAACGCACTCCTCGAGTCGTTCGTCGATGGCCTCACCGGTCCGGACGTTCTCGACGCGGGATGTGGTCCCGGCCGCGACACCGAGTACTTCCACACCTGCGGCCTCGACCCGGTCGGCATCGATTTCGCACGCGGCATGGTCGAGTACGCTCGGGCGCATCGCCCGGGTCAGTATCTCGAAATGGACATCCGAAATCTGGCGTTCGAGAGCGACCAGTTCGACGGACTCTGGTGTCCGGCGACCATCTTCTTCGTGCCGACCGAAGAGATGGAGACCGCACTGAACGAGTTTGCCCGCGTGCTTCGGCCGAGTGGGGTCGCCCGAATCGGATTCAAACTGGGCGAGGGACCGGTCGAAGTCGAGAAGTGGGGTGCGACGACGATGGAGTATCACGTCTCCGAGGAGCAGGCACGGGCGTTGCTCGACGCGGCCGGGTTTCGCGTCGAGTCGGTGTCGGTGAACACGGTGTCGCCGGAACGAACGTTCGCGAACTTCTACTGCCAGCGCGCAGACTCGGCATAGGATTACCGCCTCGAACCCCGACTGCGGGACTTCGAAACACAAGGATGGATTCTTCTTGCTCCGGAGTGTAGACCGACCCGGTGGCAGTGACGAAAGTTACCCCCTCTGAGCCCTTTGTGATGAGGTATTTATACCGAGCCACCATTTCCGAACGTACAACACACTGAATTCATTATCAGTAGTTGGCAAGACGATTCTTTATTCAGTCTGAAACCTGTAATTGGTTCGGCGATTTTGCTCAGTACGTGGTGCGAGTTTAGCAGTGAATCTGAAACTATTTCTGTACCTTGACGTTGTCTTTCCGTCGTAAGAGAACGTGCTGAAGGAAGTGTTTCGGAAAAGTGTGCGTTCACACGTTCAGTCGTGAGCGGCGGTTTCCGTGTAGCTGTCGATATGTGCCATGTGCTTGACGAATTTATCAATCTGGCCTGTTTCTTTGAGTTCGATGGAGTCCGCGTTCGTGTCGAACAGAATGATGCCGGCGTCGGCAAGCTTCGGGAGGTGGATATGTCGAAGGGAGGCCTCCACATCTTTGCTCTTGGCACCCCAATCTGCCTTCGTCTCGTCTCTATCCCACTTGTATATCGCGGTTGCGAGGGTGTCGATTGTGACCACCTCGGATTCGTGGGTAAGATAATACAGCACGTACCGCCGGTACGGATGTACCAAGAGATCGAATACGTCGCCCAGTCGTGCCGTGGTCAGTTCTGCCATCACGTATTGATTGGGTTAGACCGTCTTAACCTCTTTTTTACGATACCATTATGTATTTTACAATCCTGTGCGGAGACGGTTTGTTGTTTGACTTTCCCAAACAAAAGGAGGTGCACTGACCAGCGGATTGGTGGTGTCAGTTCAAGAATCTAAATCGCTGGCGGTTCAGGTAGGTCATTCCTCCTCCGAGGAGCCAATTTCGGAGGGCGTGTCGGCATCCTCGCCAGCGAGCTCTTGGTGAAAGTGGTTCCACGGTTGGACGTGTTCCTCCGCCAGAATATTGCTACTTATGATTCGCAGGCCCAGGTCGTCTAACTGCTCGGTGCTTTCTTTGACGTCGGACGAGCCTTCGGCGACGACTTCAACGTGGAGGTTCTCTTCGCCAGCCAGCATCTCCCGGACGTTGACGACGCCCCGCACCTCAAGGGCCTTCTCCGCCATCTCCGACCGCTGGGAGAGGTCGGTCGAACAGATGAACAACACACGCATCGAATAGCCCGCCTGCTCGTAGTCGATTTCCGGATTGTATCCGAGAACGATTCCCTGCTCCTCCAGTTGTTTGATTCGATTGTGGATTGTCGTCCCAGTGACGTCCGTTTCCTCGGCAATGGACGTGTCGGTGGCATCACGGGCGTCCACTTGGAGCAAGTGCAGGATACGACGGTCAAGGTTGTTCAGTGGGTCATCAACCATGCCGTCCAATTCAGTATCGAATCAGTTGAATCGATTGCCCGAACAAGCTCGCGAAGAATTTAGGAATGGAGCCGATTAGTGGTCTATCAAATACAACTCTACGCCCCAAACAATACCACATTGGCTCAAACTCAAGAATGATACCGTCGCCGGAGATGAGAGGCGATTGGTAAGTATACGCTCTGCATTGCTCAATACGTGGTGCAAATTGCTCATTCTACCTCCTTGTGTTGGGCATGGTCGACCCATTCTTCAAGTGCGGAATTGCCTGTAAACCGAATGGTACCTTGACGTTGGTCGTAATCAATAACATCTGCATCTCCAAGTTGAGGCAATAGGGAGTGATGGAGTTCGATTCGGATTTTCTCTTGGTTGACCTGATTGCCAGTCTCTTTTCCAGCCGCTTTGTACTTGCTTATGCCTTCCACAGCGTCATCAAATTCAGCGACTTTCCCTTCCATCGTAAACAGGTAATAAAGAAGACAGCGACAATGAGAGTTACTCAATAGGCTAAAGACCGTATCAAGATTGTCGGTAACGCTTGGATAGCGATTCCCTACAGAAGGATGATTGTCTCCCCCCTTTACTTCCCCGTCCTCTACTTGGAAATCATCGTCAGACATCTATCTGCAATTCTAACAGTCCTCACCTAAACCGTGATGCCTAATTCTTGAGGTTCGCTATACACTCGACTGGAACTGGCCACCAGCACTACGAAAATGATCATCCACCCACAGCTGAGTTTGCATTCATTTTTGGCCAGCAATATACGCACATCGTCCACAAAGTTCAAGTCCGTTTAGTTCAGCCGATTCTTGCGATAACACCGCTGAGACATCAGCGGCGAACTGACTCTCCTCATTTATTGAACCACACAAACTTGCGGTCTCTACCTCATTCAGGAGGTGATACAATCCTGAATTTTCCCTTTGGTTTCATGTGCGGTGATAGCTTTCACCCCAATCCCTCCATTACTCGTTTACGGAAGAACCTAAACCCGTACCGGTTACTTTCTCTCTTCGTCAGCACATCCGGTACGGTAAATATACCAACTTGTATCTGATAGGGTTAGTGGCGGGGTTGCTTCGATAAGTACACGCTCTGTATTGCGCGACGGTTCCGCCAACGATTCTGGATAAAGAAACCGTAGTACAAATTACTATTATTAGTAGTTCCTGTCTTACCCCCTCCGAGCCCCTTGTGACGAGGACCTTCCACCGAGCCACCGTTCGAAACGACCGAGCCGTCGCTCCGAGCGAACCCGACGTTCTCGGTGTAACGACGCCTTCTCTCCAGAGTAACGACGCACGCGGACACATACACAATCAGTAAAGAAATGTATATGATTTCTTAGTAAAGGTAGATGTTTCTATCGTCGCCGCACAGCGACCGCTACTGAAACCGACGCGTTCCGCCACCCGAAGATTCAACCACCGAGACTCCGGACGTTCAGCCATGCAGGTACGACGCATCGGTATCCACGAGTCCGTGAGCGCCGTCTTCCCGCCCGAGCGACTCCGCGACGAACTGTCGGACCTCGGTCCGGCAGTCGCCGTCGTCGGCGACGACGAACTCGGGGACTGTGACGCACTCGTCACCTTCGCACACTCCGACGCCTTCCTCGACGCCGACCTCCACTGGATTCACTCGATTCAGGCCGGATACGACCGCTTCCCCCTCGACGATTTCGAGAAGCAGGGCGTCGTGCTGACCAACAGCACCGGCATCCACGACACCAGCGTCGGCGAGTTCGCGGTCGGCCTGATGCTCTCGTTCGCGCGCCGCCTCCACACCTACGTCCGCGCGCAGGACGACCACGAGTGGAGCCATCCCGCGTGGGACGAACCCTTCACGCTCGACGGCGAGCGACTCTGCGTCGTCGGTCTCGGCACTCTGGGCCGGGGCATCGCCGAGCGCGCCGACGCGCTCGGCATGGAGGTCGTCGGAGTCCGGCGCTCGGGCGACCCGACGCCACACACCGAGACGGTGTACACGCCCGACCGTCTCCACGGAGCCGTCGCCGACGCCAAGTTCGTCGCCTTGGCGGTCCCGCTGACCGACGAGACCGAAGGACTCGTCGGTACCGAGGAGCTGTCGGCGATGCGCGAGGACGCCTACCTCGTCAACGTCGCCCGCGGGCCGGTCGTCGAGCAGGACGAACTCGTCGCCGCGCTTCGGAGCGGGGACGTCGCTGGCGCGGGCCTCGACGTGTTCGAGGAGGAACCGCTCCCCGAGGAGTCGCCGCTCTGGGAGATGGACGAGGTTCTCGTGACGCCGCACCGCGCCGCGGCCGAGCGCGACTACTACCGACACATCGCGGAACTGGTCCGACAGAACGTCGAGCGAGCGGAGTCGGGGGAGGAGATGACGAATCGAGTCGTCTGAAACTCAGGACAGCAGTTCTGTCGCCGCTTCCGTGACGATTTCCGCAATCTCGACCACCTCGTCGGCGTAGACGAACTCGCCCGCGCCGTGGATGTTCTCGCCGTCCGGGCCGAGGATGACAGTCGGCAGGTCCGCCCGGTCGCCCAGATAGTTGAAGTCGCCGACGCTGGCGAAGTAGCCGATTGCGGGTTCGACGCCCGCGACGTCGCGGGTCGCGACCTGCAAGGCCCCGACGAGTTCGTGGTCCTCGTCGGTGACGTAGGGACCGTACTCGATGCCGGGGACGGGGGCCTCCCGGAAGCTGATTTCGACCTCGCTCTCGAGGTCGAGGTCCGCGACGACCGCCTCGGCGTCCCGGCGAACGTCTTCTTGGCTCTCGCCGATGACGACGTGGCGGTCCACCATCAGGCGGGCGCGCTCGGGCACCGAGAGGGTCTGGCTGCCGGAGTTCAGCATGAGGGGGCAGACCGACCCGTCGCCCAACTTCTCGTGGCTCCCGACCTCGATTTCGGTCAGGGCCTCGGCGAGTCGTCCGGCGTCCACCAGCGCGCTGACGCCCTCGTGGGGTTGCGAGCCGTGGGCCGCCTTCCCCTTGACCGTGACGTCGTAGAGATACCGACCCCTTGCGCCGAGCAGGAGCGCGGGGTTGTCGAGGTCTTCTTGGGCGAGGACAGGGCCGGGTTCTGTCACGATGGCGGCGTCGCAGTCGTCGGTGAGACCGTCCCGAACGAGTCGGTCGGTCCCGAGACCGTAGGGCCCCTCCTCGTCTACGACCGCGGTCAGGAGTACGTCGCCTCGGAGGTCCGTCTCGCGTTCGGCGAGCGCCTCGAACGCCTTCATCACCGCTGCGAGACCGCCCTTCATGTCGCAGGCACCCTGTCCGTAGAGTTTCCCGTCCTCGATGCGGCCCGAACAGGGGTCCTCGTCCCAGTCCTCGACCAGTTTCACGGTGTCCATGTGGGCGTTGAGCAGGAGCGTGGGTGCGTCCGGGTCGCTCCCCTCCAGTCGGGCGATCACGTTGTCGCCCTCGTACTCCGTGATTTCCGGCTCGCTGACGTGGTGGTACTCGGGGTCGAGGTTCCTGTCGTCCAACCACTCGTAGACGAACTCCGCGAGGTCGTGTTCCTCGAAGTACGGACTCGGAATCCGGACCATTCGCTGGAGCAGGTCGATGGTCTCGTCGGGGTCGATGTCGAATGCGGGGTCGGCTTTCGTCTCGCTCTCAGTCATCGCTCGCACCTCCGACGTTCTCGTCCATCCCGACGCTCGGGTCGTACTCGTCGGAGGCGACCCCCGGCAAGGTGTCGAGGATAGCCTCCACGTCGGTTCCCTTCTGCTGGCCGCGGTACCAGTAGATGCTGAAGATGACGATACCGACGGCCAGCCACGGCAGATAGATGGCGAGCGTCGAGAGGGCCGCAAAGTCGAGCGAGACGAGCGCGCTCCAGTTGGCCGCCTGCGTGAGGAGGCCGAGAGAGCCGAGACCACCGACGACCACCGGAAGGTAGAGCCACGCGCCGGGGTCGAACCCTGCCGTCGCGGCTTTCTCGGGGTTGGTCGTGTAGAGATAGCCCGCGGCGATTGCGACCGAAGCGTACGCGATGAGGTAGCTGAACGTGGCGATGGCCAGCGCCTGATTCAGGCCCGCGCTCCAGAACGTCAGGCTGGCAGCGACGACGTACAGCGTGACCAGCGACCAGTGAGGCGTGCCGAACCGGTCGCTGACCGCGGAGAACTGCTCGGGGAAGACCTCGTCCCACGACCACGAGTAGGGCATCTTGATGCCCGCGGCCATCACCGCGTGGACCGAGGAGGCCGTGGCGAGCAGGCCGCCGAAGGCGACGACCGCGGTGCCGGCGTCGCCGAGGAACGCCTCGGCGGCGGTGGCCAGCGGACGCGCCGAGTTAGCGAGCGTGGTGTAGTCGCCGACGACGCCGTAGATGACCGCCGCGGTCCAGACGTACAGCAAGATGAGGACGAGCGTCCCGCCGGCCATCGCCAGCGGGAGGTTCCGGGACGGGTTCTTGACCTCGGCACCCATTTGCCCGGCGACGGCGATACCGATATAGGCGTAGAACAGCGGGACGGCGGCGGCGACGAACCCGTCGAGGCCGCCCGTGAAGAATGGTTGGTAGTTCGCCATGTCGACGTTAGCCGACCCCGGAATCACCAGCACCAGAATCGACATCATCAGTACGCCGAAGATGGCGTTCTGCGAGAGGCTGTATCCCTTCGTTCCGACCAGATTTACGAGGAAGAGGACAGTCAACAGGCCGAAGCCCGCGAGTGCGGGGTCTACCGAGGGGTAGAACACCTGCAGGTAGCTCCCGAACCCGATGGCCAGCACGGCGTCGGCCGCCATATAGCCGAGCCACTTCGACCACGTGACCAGAAAGCCGGGGAGTCGAGAACCGAAGGTTCTGGAGACGTAGGCGTACGACCCGGCGGCGGCCGGGAAGATGGTGGCCATCCAACTGTAGTTGATCGCAATACTCATCGCTAGGAGACCCGAGAGGACGACCACGAGGATGACGCTCG
This sequence comes from Halorussus salinisoli, assembly GCA_005239435.1. Classification (GTDB taxonomy): domain Archaea; phylum Halobacteriota; class Halobacteria; order Halobacteriales; family Haladaptataceae; genus Halorussus; species Halorussus salinisoli. The sequence goes on from ML241305.1 coordinate 870,583, forward strand.
GCCCCGTGGTCGCGCTGGCCGTGCCCAAGGTGACGAACAGTCCCGCGCCGAGGGTACCCGCCACGACGGTACTCATCGCGCCGAGCGGTCCCATGTCCCGCGAGAGACTCCGGTCGTCTCTGGATTGGTCTGACATACGATATCATATCTCTAAATACTCGTGCAAATCCCCCGTCCCTAGAATGGAAGGGTCGGACACGGGGGAAATCGTCGCGTTCTGGGCGGGAAATCCGAGAAACGGGGACGGTGGGAGAGAAGTTGTGTAGAAAGCCCGCACGCGCTCGCGTCGCCTGGGGGCATATTTCGGGCGCGCAGTTCTGCGCACTCGAAATAGTGGCCGCGCACAGGCAAGCGCGAGCAAGAGGTGCGGTCAGGCCTCGCCGAGCAGTTTGACCTCGGCTTTCCGGAGGTGTTCGAGGAGTGTCGCCTTCGACACGTCGAGGTCGTCGGCGAGTTCGGTCGCCGACACCTCGCGGGGCCACGTGTAGTAGCCCCGCTGGCGGGCGAGTTCGAACACCTCGCGCTGGCGGGCCGAGAGGTCGTCGGTCCGGAACATCCCGCTTCCGGCCTTCGGCGCGGTGATGAGTTCGACCGCAACGTCGGCGTCCATCTCCTCGCGGAGCGCGTCGATGCGCTCGTGGACCGCGTTGCGACTCTCGTTGACGATGACCGTCCAGTACTCCCGGCCGTCGTACATCCGGACCGGTTCGTCAGGGATGAACCCCCGCGAGACCAACGCGTCGTTGATGCTCTTGTCGATGTCGTACTGGACCACGATGCCCCGACTCGCGTTCCCCGGGACCTGCGTGTCCGCCTCGGCGTGGGGGCTCGCCGTCTCCCAGACGGACTCGGTGTGCTCCGACGCCCGGACGGCTTCGACCAGTTCGTCCACCTCCTCGGTCGCGTCGCCGTAGGCGGTGAACCGACCGTTGGCCATCCCGTCGATTCGGTGGACGCCGTGGCCGAGCAACCCCCCATCAGTTCGCTCGGTCACTTCCAGCGTCCAGCAGTCGGGATGCCAGATGTCGAGCGTGAGTCGTAGTCCACCCGTGGTATTAGCTGCCATTCCCCTCGGCCCTATCGATGGAACCACCGCCTAAATAGCTGTCTCTCGGCCCCTCTCATGAACGGTGGTACCGTTTTGCTCGGGTCGTCCGTGGGTCCTCGGCATGGACCTCTACGAGGCCTTCGACGCACCGGTCCCGGCGGTCGTCCTCGCCGAGGGCGAGTTCGGGACCACCGAGGGGAAGACCGCGAACGGAGTCGTCATGCACAGCGAACTGTTCGAGGCGAGAGCGGTGGTCGATTCGACGCAGGCCGGGAAGACCGCCGACGAGGTACTCGACCGCGACGGTGTGCCGGACGCTCCCGTCGTCGCCTCGACCGAGGACGCCCTCCGAGAAGCCCCCGACGCCGAGGCGCTGGTCGTCGGGGTCGCGCCCGCGGGCGGCGAACTTCCCGACGAGTGGGTCGAAGACATCAGGCAGGCGATGCAAGCCGGTTGCGACGTGGTTTCGGGTCTCCACACGTTCCTCTCCGAGGACTGTCAGTGGCGCGAACTCGTCGAGGAGTTCGGCGTCCGACTCTTCGACGTGCGCAAGCCGCCGGCCGAGGACGACCTGCGAGTCGCCGACGGTCGAGTGGACGACGCGGACGCCGACGTGGTGCTGACGATGGGCACCGACTGCGCCGTGGGCAAGCGCACGACCACCTTCGAACTCTACCGGGCGGCGAGGGCCGCCGGTCTCGACGCCGGGTGGGTCGCCACCGGCCAGACAGGCATCATGGTCGGCGCGCACCGCGGCGTCGTCGTAGACCGCGTGCCCGCGGACTTCACCGCGGGCGTGGTCGAAGACCTCGTCTGTGCGGTCGCCGAGGAACACGACCTCGTGCTCGTGGAGGGGCAGGCCGCGCTCTCGCATCGGGCCTACTCGGGCGTGACGCTCTCGCTCCTCCACGGGGCGAACCCGGACGCGGTAGTGCTGGTTGACGACCCCGACCGAAAGGGGCGGGCCGACTTCGACCGCTTCTCGGTCGCGGGCGTCGAGCGCGAAGTCGCCGCCATCGAGTCGGTGGCCGACGCCGAGACGACGGTCGCCGCGCTCTCGACGTGGGGCGACGCCGGCGCGCAGTCGGCCGAGTGGGGAATTCCGGCGGCCAACGTCTACGACGAGAGCGGTCCGACCGACCTGCTCGACGCCGTGCGGGACGCGCTGTAGGTCGTCGCTCGCGGCTACTCCGGGTCCTCGGGCGTCATCCCGGCGTGTTCGTCGGCGTCCCGCACGCGCCACATCCGAGCGCGGAGGTCGTCGGCCATCGCGGGCACCCCGAGGTCGTCGAGGCGGTCGAGGTCGTCGGGCGCGACCGGGAACTGCCGGAGGTCCTTGTGGAGCGCGATGCCGGCGTAGGCTCCGTCGCCGATGGCGATGGGCGTCTGGTTCTGGCCGTGGGTCACGTCGCCGACCGCGTAGGCTCCATCGACGCTGGTCTCGCGGTCGTCGTCCACCGCGATGGCACCGTCGTCGCGGAGTTCACACCCGAGGTCGGCGGCGAGGTCGTTGTTGAACTCCTTGCCGTAGACGGCGAAGCCGCCGCCGTACTCGCGGGTGTGGCCGTCGGCGAACTCCAAGCCGCCGAGCCACGGGTCGTCGCTGTCGCCTCCGTTACCGTCGTCTCCGTGGCCGGAGTCCGTCTCGGCGAAGGCGTGGTCCACGCGGTCCTCGACCACCTCGACGGGGTGAGCGCGGACCTGTTCGTCCGCGGCGTCGTCCCACTCGGGAGTCTCGTCGTTCAGCAGGAGGTCCACGTCGTCGGTGAAGTTGAGGAGCATCATCGCCATCTGGGCCGCGTGGTCGTCGCGGCCGAGGACGAACACGGGTTCGTCGCCGAGGGTGTAGGCGTCGCAGTGGAGACAGTAGTGGAGGCCCCGGCCGGTGAACTGCCGGAGGTTGCGGACGTTCGGCGGAACGTCGGTGAAGCCGGTGGCGAAGACGACGCGGTCGGTCCGGAGCGCGACGCTCTCGCAAGTCACGCGAAACTGGACGTCGTCGCTCTCGTTCTCGAAGTCGGCGTCGTCGCGGTCGGTCCGCTCGACCTCGCGCACGTCGTCCCGATAGTAGTCCGCGCCGTACTCTTCGAGTTGGTCGATAGCGAGTTCCGTGACCTCGCCGCCGGACGTGTCCTCGGAGACGCCGACGAGGTTGTGGACCGACGCGACCGACTCGTACCGGCCGCCTTCGCGGTCGACGACCGCGGTCCGGTGACCGAGGCGGGTCGCGTAGAGCGCGGTCGTGAGTCCCGCTGGTCCACCACCGACGACGACCACCTCGTAGGCGGGGGTCTGAGCCATTACCCCGGATACGGGCGTGGGATAGTTCGGACTTTGGGCCGCGGTTCGCGGTACGTATAGCAATATAAAACACTATCCAACACGTATTTACATATATCTGTCAACTTTTCTCCGTTCCTATCACTAACTTATTAATGCCGTCCGACACCCCATCTCGGCGCGCGCTGGTGCGACCCGCGGTTTGGGTCGCACCAACTGCGCGAGGTCGTCGGGAACGGACGTGACCGACGGCTCGGAAGTCGCAGCCCGCACAGCGAAGCGAGCGAGGAGGTTGGGGAGGTTCGGGGCTGTCGCGGTCGTCTGGGTGGATTGAAAGGGGCCGCCCGGTCGCGTTTACGTAGTCGTCGCTGCGGGCCACTATTCGAGGTTCGGGCGGTGCGGAGAGAACCGCGAACATCCCGCAGAGCGACCGCGACCGGGCGGGGGCTTTCTGAGTCTCTCTACTCCGAACAATCCGTCCCCTCGATTCCCTTTGCCAAGGCGTAGCGACTCAGAGCCCCGGTACCCAAGACCAGAACCGACGACTAGGAGAAGAACTTCATCAGGTCGTCGCGCTTCTGCTCGTGGAGTTCCGTCTTCACGGCCTCGTTCAGCGCGTCGATGTTGCCCCGCTTGGCGCTAATCGGAGCAATCGTGTCGCGCCACTGCTTCCACGGCGGGTGCAGACCCAGCCTATCGCAGAGTTCGTTCAGGCGCTCGTCCTCGTCGTCTACCTTGTCCATCTTGTTGACCGCGACCACGACCGGGATGCCCACGTCCCGGAGGAAGTAGAACATCTCCACGTCGTAGGGAATCTCGTCCTCGCCGGAGTGTCGGTCGATGATGTCCACGGCGCTCTTGCCGTCCACGACGAGTACGCCCACCAGAATGTCGTCGGCGTGGTCCTCGATGTAGTGCACGATGTTGGTCTTTATCTGCTCGCGTTGCTCCTCGGGCACGCCGGACATGAAGCCGAACCCCGGCAGGTCGGTGAGCATGAAGTCGTCGCTGGCCCAGTCGTAGTGGTTGGGCGACCGAGTGACGCCCGGCTTGCTCCCCGTGTCGAAGCTATGGCCGGTGATTTCGCGCATCAGCGTCGATTTCCCGACGTTCGACCGGCCGACGAAGATGATCTCGTCGGCCCGGCCCGGGCGGTTCTCGAACATACGCTGTCTAGCCGGTGACGAGGTTTAACGGGCGTGGTCTGTGGTTTCGGGCGCGTCCGTGATCTGCGAGGCCGAGCGCGTCCGAAACCGTCCCGTCGCCGTGCCGCGACTTATTTACACCTCCCGTGCCATTCCGCAGGTATGCGGCTCGTGCAGGTTTCGATTCCGGCAGGTAAGCGAGAGTTAGTCTCCGACGTGCTCGAATCCGAGGGCGTCGACTACATGCTGACCGACGAGACCAGCGGCCGGGAGTACACCGCCATCGCCTACTTTTCACTACCGACCAACGCCGTCCAGCCGATTCTCGACAAGTTGCAGGACGCCGGACTGGGCGACGACCCCCACGCGGTCGTCATCGACGCCGAGACCGACACCTCCCGCCAGTACGAAGAGTTAGAGAAGCGATTCTCCGAGGAGAACGACGACCCCTCCACCATCGCCCGCGAGGAGATACGTACCGAGGCCCGCGAGATGACCCCCGAGTTTCCCACCTTCGTGACGATGACCGTCATCAGTTCGGTCGTCGCCACCGCGGGGATGCTCCTCGACTCCCCGGCGGTCGTCGTGGGGTCGATGGTCATCGCGCCGCTCATCGGGCCCGCGATGGGGACGAGCGTCGGCACCGTCCTCGGCGACCGACAGCTGTTCCGTCGCGGCGTGAAGTACCAGTTCATCGGCGGATTCGCGGCCATCGCGGCCGCCACCCTGTTCTCGGTCGGGGTTCGGTACGGCTTCCTCCTCCCACCGGGGACGGACGTCCTCGGCATCTCGCAGGTCAGCGGCAGACTGACGCCCGACTTCCTCTCGCTGGCCGTCGCGCTCGGAGCGGGCGCGGCGGGCGCGCTGAGCCTCGCGTCGGGCGTCTCGGTCGCCATCGTCGGCGTGATGATCGCCGCGGCGCTCGTCCCGCCCGCCGCCGCCGTCGGCATCGGAATCGCGTGGCAACAGCCACTCGCGGCGGTGAGTTCGCTCGTCCTCGTGCTGGTCAACATCCTCTCGATCAACCTCTCGGGACTGGTCGTTCTCTGGTATCTCGACTACGGGCCGAAGGACTGGTTCGAACTCAACCAGACCCGGTCGGTACTGTTCAAGCGCGCTGGCGTCCTCGTGGTCGCCATCGCCCTCCTCTCGCTGTTCCTCGGTGGGGTGACGTTCGCCACCATCGAGAACGCGACGTTCCAGAATCGGGCCCAGGAGAAGGCTCACACCGTCCTCACCGAGGAGGAGTACGAGGGAGCGAGGCTCTTCGACATGGAGTTCGTCGGGAGTAGTAATCTCCCGTTCGACCAGTCCGAGCGCGTCGTCATCACGGTCGGTCGTCCACCCGGCGTCGAGTACCCGGACCTCCCCAGACGCCTGAGCCAGCGCATCAATCGCAACACCGCCCAGGAGATCGTCGTGGACGTCCGGTTCGTCGAGTACGAGCGCGTCGAACCGTGAGTCAAGTCGCCGTTTCACTTATGCGGGGATTTTTGCCGGGAGCTGTCGTATCCGACGTGCGATGCACAGCAGAATACTCACGACGGTGGGGGTCGCCTTCCTACTGCTGACTGCCGGATGCGTCGGGAGTCTCGCGCCGACCTCCGACGCGACCGCACAGACACAGCAAGCCGACCGCGGCGGCGAGACGATCAGCGTCTCCGCGACCGGGCAGGCCGAAGCAGAGCCGGATCAGGCAGTCCTGCAGGTCGCGGTCCTCGCGCGCGGTGACGACGCGAACGCGGTCCGAACCCAACTCGCCGAGAACGCCACGCAGATGCGCGAGGCGCTCCGACGAGTCGGAATCGCCGACGACCAGATTCGGACCGTCTCGTTCCGCATCGACCAGGAGTACCGCGAGGAGGAGGGCGAGCGACGACCCGCCGGTTTCCAGGGAGTCCACGCCTTCGAGATCACGCTGTCGAACGTGAGCAGGGCGGGAGCCGTCGTCGATACCGCGGTGGCGAACGGGGCCGACCGCGTGGACAACATCGAACTCACGCTGTCGGAAGAGCGCAGACGACAGATTCGGGCCGAGGCGCTCCGGGACGCGATGGAGAACGCACGGACTAACGCCGACGTCATCGCCGAGAGCGCGAATCTGACGATCGCTGGCGTCCACAGCGCCGCGACCGGCGACCAGAGTTTCAGACCCGTCCGGGCCGAGGCTCTCACGGCCGACGCCGAAGGGAAGGCCGGGACGAGCATCGAGTCCGGGCCGGTGACCGTCTCCGCGCAAGTGTCGGTGACGTACAACGCCAGCGCGTAACGCCGCCGACCGCGGTCCACGGCGGCCTGAATCCTTTTGCGTCGGTACGCCGTGACTTCGTTGTGCGCCTGATACACGTCCTGATTTCGGACGAACGGCGTGGCCCAGTTCTGGGCGCGCTCGACGAGAAGGAGATCGACTACGCCGTCCTCGAAACCGACGAGCGAACCAGCCAGGAGGTACTCGTGGAGTTTCCGCTCCCAAGCGACGGGGTCGGAGACGTGATGAGTGCGCTCCGAGACGCCGGACTCGAAGAAGACGAGTACACCGTCATGGGGAACGCCGAGACCGCCTCCACGCCCAACATGGAGATGCTGGAGAACCGATACGCCGACGACTTCGACCCGCTGACCCGGAAGGAACTCCGGTCGAAGGCCCGCGACATGGCCCACGACACGACCTCGTTCGTCTGGATGATTTTCCTGAGCGCCATCATCGCCACCGCGGGCCTGCTGGTCGACTCTCCGGCCGTCGTCGTCGGGTCGATGGTCATCGCGCCGTTCGTGGGGCCGGTTCTCACCGCTGGCGTCGGCGGGGTCACGGGCGACCGAGAGATGCTTCGAGACAGCATCTGGTTGCAGGCGGTCGGGATAGTCGTCGCCATCGTGAGTTCGCTGGCGTTCGGCTATCTCCTCAGGACGTTCTCGCTCGTCCCCCAGTTGCAGATCACGGCGCTCGGCCAGATCAGTTCCCGAGTCGCGCCGAGTCTGCTCACCGTGGCGGTCGGGTTGGCGGCGGGGAGCGCCTCGGCGTTCGGACTATCGACGAAGGGACCGACCTCGCTAATCGGCGTGATGATCGCCGCGGCCCTGATTCCGGCCGCCGCGACCACCGGCATCGCCACCATCTGGGGGTATCCGGTCATCGCGGTCGGGTCGCTGATACTCCTGCTGATATCGATAATCGGTATCAACGTCGCGGCGTTCGTCACGCTCTGGTACCTCGGCTACCGGCCGAACGGGTTCGACCGAAAGCTCTGGAACCCCCGCGATTCGACGGGAACCGCGGTGTTCGTCGTCTCGGTGGTGGCACTGCTTCTCGTCGTCGGCGGCGCGGTGTTCGCCACCTACCAGCAGGTCACCTACGAGCGCAGTATCAATCAGGGAGTCAGTTCCATCCTCGACGACTCGGAGTACGCGAACCTCACGTTCGTCCAGACCAGCGTCGAGTACGGATTCACCGGTAATCTATTCGAACCGGAGACCGTCACCGTCACCATCAGTCGCACGTCGGACCGGGAGTATCCGAACCTGCCGAATAGACTCCAGCGGCAGGTCGTCGACCGGACGAATCAGAACCCGGAGGTCCGCGTCCACTTCGTGGACTACGAAGTTGCGAACTCTTCGCAGGAGTCGCTCGGAGTTCCGCACTCGAGTGCGGCCGCGTGACGATTCACTCGTCCTCGAAGGGTAGTTCCGGTTCGTAACCGACCGCCTCGACCGTGGCGTCCAGAACCTCGTCGACGTTCTCGCCGCTCTCGATGCTCATGTAGGCGTCGGCGTCGACGTCGGTCGAGAGGTCCGACTTGTTGCAGACCGTCAGGACCGGCACGTCCTCGAATCGCTCGGCGAGGGCGTCCCGAAGTTCGAGTTGGGCGTCGAGGGGGTAGCCGCAGTAGCCGCTCGCGTCCACGACGAAGAGGATGGCGTCCGCGAGGTGGGTGAGTGCCGAGACCGCCTGGTTCTCGATGTCGTTGCGCTCGTCCTCCGGCCGGTCGAGCAGGCCGGGCGTGTCCACGATTTGATACCGGATGTGGTCCTGCTCGAAGTGGCCGACCCGCACGCCCTTGGTCGTGAAGGGGTACTCGGCGATCTCGTTCCGGGCGTTCGTGACCTCGTTGACGAACGACGACTTGCCGACGTTGGGATAGCCAGCCACGACGATGGTGGGTTCGTCGGGGTCGATGTCGGGGAGTCGACGGAGGTCCTGATGGGCCTCGCCGACGCGCAGGAGGTCGTCTTCGACCTCCTCCACGACGTCCGCGAGGCGGGCGAACCCCTGCTTGCGGAACTTCCGGTCGGCGTCGGCGTCGCCCGTGAGTTTGCCCTGATACTCCCGGCCGATGTCGTGGGTCTTCCTGCTGGCCCACTGAATTTCGGAGAGGCTCTGGCGCAACTCGTCTACGTCCACGATGGCGTCGGCGAGTTCGTAGTAGAAGGGGTCTACCTCGTCGAAGTCCGGCCACTCCGCGGCGACGTTCTGCAAGTTGTCGCTCAGGATGTTGGAGGCGGTCTGGAGCATCGACTGTTGGGCCTCCGCGCCGTTCTTGGCCCGGCCTGCCCGTGCGGCCCGCGAGAAGGCCTTGTCGATGAGTTCCTCCGACGTTGGGGTCGTCGGCAGGTTCTCGAAAATCATGCACGTAGATAGGTCTCGCGACATTAAAAGGGCGTCCATACGAGCGTAGGAGCGCTTCGAGGAGTCGGTAGTTCGATAGGGGTGGCAACGTCGGTGGGAGTCGGCGGGTACCGACTCACCACCTACCACCCACCTCTAAGTACCACTCTGTTTTACCACTTGGTAAATGGGCGACCAGCAGCCTACACCCACGACCGACACCCGACGACCTGCACCGGTACAGAGGCCCGTCGCGCTCACCATCGCGGGCAGCGACTCCGGCGGCGGCGCGGGCGTGCAGGCCGACCTCAAGACCATCGAAGCCCACGACGCTTTCGGGACGAGTGCAGTCACCGCGGTCACGGCCCAGCACACCCGCGGGGTCGAATCGACACACGTCCTGCCCGCCGAGGAGGTCGCGGCCCAGATCGACGCCGTGACCGGCGACTTCGACGTACGGGCCGCCAAAACCGGGATGCTCGCCACCGAGGAAATCGTGGAGACCGTAACCGACCGCGCCGCGAGCGCGGAGTTTCCCTTCGTCGTGGACCCGGTGATGGTCGCCGCGTCGGGCGACCGCCTGCTCGCGCCCGAGGCCGAGCGAGCGTACGAGGAGTTGGTAGCCGAGACCGCGCTCGTGACGCCCAACGCCGACGAGGCGGAGGTGCTGACCGACGTGACAGTCGAAGACCGCGAGTCGGCGACCGAGGCGGGCGAGCGACTAGTGGCGATGGGTGCCGACGCCGCCCTCGTCAAGGGCGGGCACGTCCCCGGCGAGTCGGTCCGAGACGTGCTGGTGACTGCCGAGGAGACGCGGGCGTTCGAGCATCCCCGCGTCGAGACCGACGCGACTCACGGCTCCGGATGCGCGCTCTCGGCGGCCGTCGCGGCCCAACTCGCGCGCGGGAACGACCTAAGTGATGCAGTCGAGTCGGGCGTCGAGTTCGTGACTCGCGCGGTTCGCTACCCCCTCGACGTGGGCGAGGGACCGGGCGCGGTCCACCACGGCGTCGAGCGCCGGAATCGCGCGGCCCGCGAACCCACCGCCGAGGAGGTCCATGAGGTCGTCCGGGAGTTCGTCGCCGAAGACGTGTCGGCGCTCGTGCCGGAGGTCGGTACGAACGTGGTCGGTGCGACTCCCTACGCCGAGACGGTGGACGAAACCGCCGCGGTGGAGGGGCGAATCGCTCGGACGTTCTCCGGCGTCGAGCCCAACCGCGGCGTGCGCTTCGGCGCGTCGAGCCACGTCGCGCGCTTCCTGCTGGCCTGCCGGGAGTTCGACCCCGACCTGCGATTCGCCGCGAACTGCCGGTTCGACGCCGACGTGGAGGCCGCATTGGAGTCGCTGGACTGGGCGGTCGCGGAGTACGACAGGGGGTCGGAACCCGACGAGGTGAAGGAGCGGGAGGGGTCCACGATGCAGTGGGGTGCGCGGCGGGCGTTCGAGTCGGTCGAGGGGACGCCCGTGGCCGTGGTCGATAGGGGCGAAGTCGGCAAGGAAGCGATGACGAAGGTGGTCGCCGAGAGTGGCGAGGAGTTGACCGAGCGAGTGGTGGCCCTGTCGGAAACCCTTTAGGGGTCCGTCGGGTCGTCTATCCAGTTGTAACACCGGTACTCTCCATCCCCGTCGCCGTCCTCGGTCAGCGCCTTGACCGGGACGAACCCCTTTCCGCCGCGAGCGCCGACCTTCTCGCCGTCAGGGTCGTCGGCGACGAACATCGCCTTCACGCGCATCTCGACAGTGACCTCGAAGTCGCCCACGCCCGACTCGTCGGGGTCGAAGGACATCCGCACGCCGTCCGGAGCGACCCCCAACGTGACGTAGCCATCGGGCGATTCGACCGCGACGTCGTGGCTCGCCAGCCCTCCGGTGAGGTCTTCGACCCACTCGCGCAACTCCTCGCGGTCGAGATCGGCGTCGAGGTCGAAACTCCCGTCGTCGGCGATACCGCCGTCCTCGAAGACGAACTCGGGGTACCGGAGGTCTTCGGGCGGGAGGGCGTGGTCGTCGGCGTCTTCGCTCTCCTCGGCCCCGTCGGTGTCCTCGTCGCTCATACCATCAGGGGCTTGCTACGACCGCATTACTGTTACGAGAGCGCGACGAAGGGCGGGTATGACCGATTCGAGCGCCTGCTCGGACCTCGCAGACCTCGTCGCCGACCTGCACGACCACCTCGAAGCGACCGCGGAGTTGCCGGTCGAGGCCCGGGCGAGCCAGTGGCTCGGCGAAGCCGAGGCGGTCTGCGAGGACGCCGCGAGACCGAACGTATCGGAAGCGGTCGTGAAGAAGCGCGTCGGGCAGGTCCGGATGCTGCTCTCGAGCGTCGAGGATACCGGAAGCGAAACCGCGGACGAACACGTCGCCGCGGCGCGCGAACTGGTCGAAGAAATCGAGTCGCGACTTTAGGCGGCCTGCATCATCTCGCGACACGACTCGGCGCACCGCTCGACCACGTCGGCGCAGACCTGACAGTGGTCGTGGTCGTGACGCCGACACTCCTCGGCGCACTCCTCGCAGGCCCCGGCGCAGGCCTCCGCGAGTTCGGCGCTGTAGTTCGAGTTGCGCGCCATGAACCGCGCGTGTTCGCTAGCGAGGTCGGCCACGTCCCGGCAGAGCCGGATGCACTTGGCCATGTCCTCGTCCTCGTCGAGGCACTCGTCGGCGCACCACTCGCAGGCCTGCATCGCTTCGAGGCAGTTGTCCATGCACTCGTCCGCGGTGTCGCTCAGTTCGAGTTCTGCTAATGCCATGACACAGGAAGAACGGTAGAAACACGGAAGATGGTTGTGGCCACGCGTCCCAAAACTACGGCTATGTTCCCATCTCGGTCCCCATCTTCGCGGGGTTCATCATCCCCTCCTTGACGCCGACGTAGATGAGCGCGAGGTTGACCGGGTACGCCGCCAGCAGGCCGAGGGTCAGCGAGAACACGAGCGAGGTCCAGAACAGCACGTCGCCCAGTCCGGCCTCGCCCGCGAGCCAGACGTCGGTGCTGATGGCGACGATTTCCATCACGGTGATGCTCGCCGTCTCCGAGTAGAAGGCGTCCCAGAGGGCCTCTCGGAGACCGATACCCTCCTGCATCAGCGGTCCGACCGTCATCAGGTAGCCGAAGAGGTACGCCAGCGCGAAGGTGAGGACGACCGTTCCGGTCGTCTTGAACGCGAAGAGACCGACCGCCATCGAGACGCCGAGGACCTCGCCGGTCCCACACCCCGAGTAGCAGTGGCTGACCGACCGGAATCCTTTACGCCAGAACGAGTCGTGGTCGATCTGGGTCCGCCCCGAGTACCAGTAGCCGACGAGACCGAGCGGCCCGGAGTACAGCACCGTGAACGCCCAGACGAACTGCATCAGGCTCTTTAGCTCCGAGTTGTTCCTCCGGAGGTCCCGGACGAGGACCGCGAGCGAGACGGCGACCAGTCCGCCCCACGCCGCGAGGTAGGTGGGGTTCGTCAGCACGTTCTGGAGCGCCTGCTGGATTCCCATGTCCGAGGGTACGGGATTCAGGCTTTACGGGATTGCGGCTAAGATACAATCCCGTCGCGGACGCTCTCCAGGAGATTCTTCGGGATTTCTCGGCAGCGACTTTGGTTTCCGAAGTGAATCCGGGCGAGAGTAGCGAAATCACAGGGGAAAGTCGGAAAAAGGACGCTACCGAAGTAACGGACATGGCGAAACAGATTACCGTCGAAGGCATGAGCTGTGGCGGCTGCGAGGAGAACGTCGAGAACGCACTGCGCGACCTGCCGGGCGTGACCGACGCCGAAGCCGACAACGAAACCGACAGCGTGACCATCGAAGGCGAGGCGTCGGACGAGGACATCGTAACCGCGGTCGAGGACGCGGGTTACACGGCGAAGGCCTAATCAGGGAACGATATTCGTTTTCTTCAGCAATAATATTGTTTCTTTAGAGGACGTATAGCGGGTTCTCTGGAGGACTGTCTACTGCTCGAACGGAGACGGCAACGCTAGCTACTGCGGGTGCAAGGGAGTTTCCGCACGGCTCCGCGACCGCATCGCGCCCCGTGCCACCCCGAGCAGTTCGCGCCTGCGGCGCTCACGGCCCGCATTCCGTGGATTGCGACATCTGTGATTCCGTGGATTGCGACAATCCGTGGTTTCGGAGACTGCGACAGTCCGCGGTTCCGTGGATTGTCGCAATCGTTCGCTCGTCACGAGGCCCGGCCTCGATTCGCACCCGAACCCGCACCGTTTTAGTCGCCGAGGCCCCTCCAACTCGACTATGAATTCGCTCGCGCGCTCGTCCCTCCGGGGAGGTGGTCGCCGTGTCCCGACCTGACGCCGAGGTGGGCGGCATCGTCGGGGAGTTCCTCTCGCTCAAGGCCGAGACCGACGCAGACTATCTCGTGATGCAGGTCGGGGACTTCTACGAGTTCTTCGGCGACGACGCCGAAGAAGTCGCGGACCTCCTCGACCTGAAGGTCTCCCAGAAGTCGTCTCACGGCTCGAACTATCCGATGGCCGGGGTGCCGGTGGACAAACTCACGCCGCATCTCAAGCAGTTGGTCGAGCGCGGCTACCGGGTCGCGGTCGCCGACCAGCACGAGACCGCCGACGGCCACGCCCGCGAGATTACCCGGGTCGTGACGCCCGGCACCCTGCTCGAAACGACCGACGCCGACGCCCAGTACCTCGCCGGAGTCGTCCGGGCCGACGACGACCGCTACGGTCTCGCCTTCGCCGACGTGACCACGGGGAGATTCCTCGTGACCGAAGTCACGGGAGCGGACGCCGACGCGACTGCCGACAGCGTGTTCACCGAACTCTACCGCTTCGACCCCGTGGAGGTGCTTCCCGGCCCGGAGGTCCGCAACGACGACGCCTTCCTGGAGCGAGTCCGCGAGCGCACCGACGCGACGCTCACGCTCCACCGCGCCGACGCGTTCGCGCCCGGTCGAGCGACCCACGAGACGAAGGCGCAGTTCGGCCAGGAGACCCTCACCAGCCTCGGCCTGGCGGGCGAGAGCGCAAGCAATCGGGACGAACGGCCGCGAGTGCAGGCCGCGGGCGCGCTCCTCTCGTACGTCGAGGAGACCGGTACCGGCGTCAAAGCCTCGATGACCCGACTCCAGTCCTACGAGGGCGACGACCACGTGTCGCTCGACGCGACGACCCAGCGCAACCTCGAACTCACCGAGACGATGCAGGGCGACCGCGACGGGTCGCTGTTCGCCACCATCGACCACACCGTGACGAGTCCGGGCAAGCGCCTCCTGAAGGAGTGGCTCCAGCGCCCGCGCCAAGACCTGCCGACGCTCCGCGAGCGAGCGGACTCCGTGGCCGCCTTCGCCGACTCCGCGCTCGCCCGCGAGACCGTCCGCGAGACCCTCGGCGGAGCCTACGACCTCGAACGACTGGCGAGCAAGGCGGCCCACGGGAGCGCGGACGCTCGCGACCTCCTGCGGGTACGAGAGACGCTGGCGCTCCTGCCGGAGGTCGCCGACGCCATCGCTTCGAATCCCGCGCTGTCGAGTTCGCCGCTCGCCGAAATCGCCGGTCGGCCCGACCGCGAGGCGGCCGCCGCGCTCCGCGAGGAGCTAGGCGCTATCGTCGAAGACCCGCCCGGTACCGTCACCGAGGGCGGTCTGTTCCGGCGAGGCCACGACGACGAACTCGACGACCTCATCGACCAGCACGAGGAGACTCGGGAGTGGATAGCCACGCTGGACGACCGCGAGAAGCGGAAGACGGGCATCACCCACCTGCAGGTGGACCGCAACAAGACCGACGGCTACTACATCCAGGTCGGCAACTCCGACACCGGGAAGGTCCCGGACCGCTACGACCGCCTCAAGAGCCTGAAGAACTCCGAGCGATACACCACCGACGAGTTGGACGAGCGCGAGCGCCGGATATTCCGCCTCGAAGAGCGCCGCGGCGAACTGGAGTACGAACTGTTCTCGGAACTGCGCGAGTCGGTCGCCGCCCGCGCCGACCTCCTCCAGTCGGTGGGTCGCACTCTCGCGGAACTCGACGCCCTCGCCAGCCTCGCGGTCCACGCGGTCGAGAACGACTGGGTTCGCCCCGAGTTGCGGGAGTCGGGCGACCTCCGCATCGAGGCCGGACGACATCCCGTCGTCGAGCGCACGACCGAGTTCGTCCCCAACGACCTCCGGATGGGCGAGTCAGCCTCGTTGCCGGACCGGGAGAGTGGCGGTGGGCACGCCGACGAGCGACAGTTCCTGATAGTCACGGGGCCGAACATGTCGGGGAAGTCGACCTACATGCGACAGGCCGCCCTGATAACCCTGCTCGCCCAGATCGGGAGTTTCGTACCGGCCGACGCCGCCGAGGTCGGCGTCGTGGACGGCATCTACACCCGGGTCGGCGCGCTGGACGAACTCGCGCAGGGTCGCTCTACGTTCATGGTCGAGATGCAAGAGCTATCGAACATCCTCCACTCCGCCAGCGAGGACTCGCTGGTGATTCTGGACGAAGTGGGCCGGGGCACCGCGACCTACGACGGAATCTCCATCGCGTGGGCCGCCAGCGAGTACATCGCCAACGAAATCAATTCGAAAACGCTCTTCGCCACACACTACCACGAGTTGACGACGCTCGGCGACGAGCTTCCGGCGGTCGAGAACGTCCACGTCGCGGCCGACGAACACGACGGCGAGGTGACGTTCCTCCGAACCATCGAAGACGGACCGACCGACCGCTCCTACGGTATCCACGTCGCGGACCTCGCAGGCGTTCCCGAACCCGTAGTCGACCGGTCGCGCGAAGTCCTCGACCGACTCCGAGACGACGAAGCCATCGAGGTGCGTGGAGGCGACACGGAGGGAGGGACGAAGCAGGTCGTTTTCGACGTCGGGTCCGGTCGGCTCAGAACCGACAGTCGTTCGGATACCGACGAGTCCGGGGCGTCCGGAGGAACGGAGAGACAGTCTACTCCGGAGCAAGCGACCGGTAGTGACGACCGGACCCTCGATTCGGACACGGAAGCCGTCCTCGACGAGTTAGAAGACCTCGAGGTCCACGAGACGTCGCCCGTGGAGTTGATGAACCGAGTCCAAGAGTGGAAGGAGCAGTTGAACAGCGAGTGAGTTAGCTCGAGCAGACACGACTTGTTCTAGTAGTTCAGTACCCACGTTGAACCCGCGGTACTAACCTTCGCGTACACGCGCAGGCGAAGCGCGCGTGTTCGCCCTCGAGCGTGCGTAGCGCGGCCGTATGCGCAAGGGAAAGTAACAGCTATCTAGAGGGAGTCAAGCCGACCACCGAACCGACCACTCTCCGGTTCCGTCCCGGTCACTCCAAGCGACGGTCAAATCGGTCTTCGAGAGGTCGTTCGGAATCTCGTACGCGAGCCACCCTTTTCGGACGATACCGGCTTCGACTTCGCCGCCCTCGTAGCGGTTCTCCTCTTTATTGACGTACTTCTGATCGTACTGGCTGTTTCTTGCGATGAGGTTCACGTCCGTCTCGAGCGGGATGAAGTTCGATTGACCGGCAGTGTTCTCGGCTTTCAGATAGACGAAAGCCCACCGTTTTCCGTCTCCGGCCCGCTTTTGTTCGGTGCTTCCGTCGTAGCCCTCGTATTCGTAGTAACTCTTCAGGTCGAACCTCTGCACCGAGACGACGACTCCCTCGGGCGTAGTGAACGACTCACCGAGCGACAGTTTCCGACTGACCGCTTGAATCGTGAACTCCTGCTCTAGTTTCTCGATTCGGTACGTAACCCGCATTAGATACTCGAACGTAACGGTTTCGCTGGTCCAGGTTGCCGTTTCGCCAGGCTCGATTTCCTCCGTCTCTGCATCACCGGCCTGCTGCCAATCGCTACTGGCGGTTTTCGCGCTGATGGCAGAATCGAACTCCCCAGGGGCAGAACCGACGTTTTTGATTTCGGCCGAAATCGCGAATTCCTCCCCGAGTTCGACCTTCTCGGGAACGTCCGAGGAGACCAGTTCGAATTCGGCTTCCCCTTCCTCAGTTGTACGTTCTCGTGTAGACGTCGTCTCCGTCGAACCTTCTTGCTCGGTCTCCGTCTCCGCAGTCGTCTGGCTAGATTGGGAGGAGTCGTTCCCACCACCCGTACAACCGGCGAGGGCGCTCAAAGAGAGGGTAGTCGCGGTGATGAAGTGACGTCTATTCATCTACCACCGACTCCACGTGACGTTCCATTGTTATAGAGGGCCTGTGAATGCGGTCCTGACGACAGGATGCGCTTGAGGTCCGAGTAATCTGCACGAAACTCGATCGGCGATAACTCGATTCGCGACCACGAACCGCTAAACCAGTCCGCGCTCGCGCAGCGGTCCGCGGAGGAACCGGGCGTACGCGGCGAAGTACGGAACCAACAGGACGGCCGTGACGACTATCAGCAGGAGAAATCGACCGAACCCGTCCGCGAAGGCGCCCGCACCGTAGGCCGGAGTAATCGGGTCGAGTCCAGCGGCCGAGAGCGCGTCGTCGAACACGAGTCGAAAGGACGCCCACACCGCCGTGAGCAGGAGGATACCGGGGACGAAGAGGCTGACGAGAAACTCGTTGATGACCGTGCCGGGGTCGTCGGCGTCGAACAGATCGCTCCGTGTTCACGACGAGCGTTTCAATTTTCCCCCGAGTCGGCGGGAAGCGGATTGCTGGTCGCCCGGCCAGCAGTATCGAGTTACCGATTCGGGAGTCTGAGTCGTCCCTGAGAGCAGTCCGAGGTCGTCCGGCGAGGCGAACGATTTTTCCCTATTTGCCCGAAATCCGAAACGGATGGTCCACAGTAGCGGAGACGAGACGACCCGCGAGCGCGAGTGGGTGTCGCCGCCGGAGTCGTTCGTCGAGGGAGCGAACGTCACGGCGGCCGACCGCGAAGCGTTCCGCGAGGCCGGATGGCCCGAGTGTTGGGAGCGGCCCGCCGACCTGTTGGACTGGGACCGCCGATTCGACTCGATGCTGGACGACGAGGGGACGACTCGCTGGTTCCCCGGCGGGCAACTGAACGCCTCGTACAACTGCGTCGACCGCCACGTCGAGGCCGGTCGCGGCGACGAGACGGCGGTGACGTGGGAGGGAAAACTCGGGGAGACCCGGACGTACAGCTATCGGGAACTCGCCGACGAGGTGAACGCGTTCGCCGCGGCCCTGCGCGAGTTGGGCGTCGGCGAGGGCGACGTGGTGACGCTCTACCTGCCGATGATCCCCGAGTTGCCGGTCGCCATGCTGGCGTGCGCCCGCATCGGTGCACCCCACAGCGTCGTCTTCGCCGGTTTCTCGGCCGACGCGCTGGCGACTCGGCTCGCGGGGGCAGAATCCCGGTTTCTCGTGACCTGCGACGGCTACTACCGGCGCGGGGCCGCGCTCGACCTGAAGCGCAGGGCGGACAACGCCTGCGTCTCGGTGGACCACGCGGTCGAACCGGTCGTGGTGAACCGCCTCGAAGACGACCGGCCAGCGGGCGACCACCACGCCTACGCCGACCTCGTGGCCGACCACGCGGGCGCGGAAGTCGACCCCGTCTCCCGCGCGGCCGACGACCTGCTCTTTCTCATCTACACCTCCGGAACGACCGGCGAACCCACGCTGGTCCGACACACGACCGGCGGCTATCTCACCCACGTCGCGTGGACGAGTCACGCGGTCCTCGATTTGGTCCCCGGCGACACACACTGGTGTTCGGCCGACGTGGGATGGATCACCGGCCACTCCTACGCCGTCTACGGCCCGCTCGCGCTCGGGGCGACCACCGTCCTGTACGAGGGGACGCCCGACCACCCCGAGACCGACCGCCTCTGGGAGATTATCGAGCGCAACGAAGTCGACGTGTTCTACACGGCACCCACGTCCATCCGGGCGTTCATGAAGTGGGGCGAAGAGCATCCCGAGAGCCACGACCTGTCGAGTCTGCGCCTGCTCGGGACGGTCGGCGAACCCATCGACGAGACGGCGTGGCACTGGTACCGCGACCACGTCGGCGACGGCGAGTGTCCGGTGGTGGACACGTGGTGGCAGACCGAGACCGGCGGCATCGTCCTCTCGACGCTCCCCGGCGTCGACCGGATGCGACCCGGCGCAGTAGGCAAGAGTCTGCCG
Source organism: Halorussus salinisoli (assembly GCA_005239435.1). Classification (GTDB taxonomy): domain Archaea; phylum Halobacteriota; class Halobacteria; order Halobacteriales; family Haladaptataceae; genus Halorussus; species Halorussus salinisoli. The sequence continues at coordinate 889,718 of ML241305.1, forward strand.
GGCATCGAGACGGCCGTGGTGGACGAGATGGGCGAGGAGGTCGCCGCCGGAGCGGCGGGGCAACTGGTCCTCACTCGCCCGTGGCCGGGGATGGCCCGGTCGCTCTGCGAGGAGACCGACTGGGGCGAGCGCCGGACTCGGACCGTCGACGGCGAGTGGCAGTACGCCACGGGCGACAACGCCGTCCGGGACGAGGACGGCTATCTTCACCTCCTCGGCCGGGCCGACGACGTGCTCAAGGTCTCGGACCGACGGCTGAGTACCACGGAAATCGAGTCGGCCATCGTCGGCGTCGAGGGGGTCGCGGAGGCCGCGGTCGTCGTCGGCGAGGACGCCAACGCCGTGCGGAAGTCGGAGATACACGCCTTCGTCAGTCCCGAGTCGAACGTCGCGGGCGACGACGCGCTCCGCGGGCGAGTCCGCGCGGCGGTCGAGGAGGCCATCGGCCCCATCGCGGCACCCGACGTAGTGACGTTCGCGCCGTCGCTCCCCAAGACGCGCTCGGGCAAGGTCGTCCGCCGGTATCTCGCGGCCATCGCCAACGGCGAGGACCTCGGCGACACGAGCGCGCTCCGGAATCCGGAGGTCGTCGGCGAACTGGAGTCGCTTCTCGACAGGTAGCGTTCGGACGATTTTCGTGTTTTTCTGAGAAGGTGAAATCCACCAGGGAGATATAGGATTCCTAATTGTATAGAATTATATTATTGTATTTAAGACATATATAGGAACCCGAGGGCAATTGAAATGCGATTTTCGTCGGTATCACGCTCGGGGACGACCTGCGGGAATCAGTCACCGGTGTACAGCACCGCAAATACGGAAGGACGGGAGAAGCGAACGACTACTCGAGCCAATCGGACCGCACTCGCACCGCCCTGTACCGCGATTACAGGCCTCACACCTCCCCAACCTCTTCCCTCACTTCGTTCGGTCGTCCCTCGCACGGTTGGCGCGACACGGGGTCGCGCCAGCGCACGCCGGGTGAAGACTTCCACCGAGCCACGATCGGCCGACCAAATCACCCTCGGGCGGAGGCTTTCGAGAACGTCATCACGTCTCAGAGTCGTGCGGTTCCTAGCGAACAGGGATTTCCTGAACCAATACCGTCTCTCCGACCCCTGCGAAATCTCCTCAAATCGACGACCGCTCCACCAACTCGAAGCTCGTTACCGAAGATTTATTCGCCTTCCTTCGAGAAGGCGAAACGAAATGGGTGGCGAGGCACGCGACGACTTTCTGACGACTGCGGAGTACGAGCGACTCCGGCGGCGAACCGAGACCTACCGCGAGGACCTCGTGGTGGAACTGGCCGGGCGCGTCGGCCTCCGAGCGTCGGAAATAGTCCGTGTTCGGCCCGCGGACCTCCGAGAGCTCGAACGCGGCGGCGAGGTTCACCATCTCCTCACGGTGCCCGACGGCGCGGAGCGCGAACGCAACGGCGACGCCCGCGAGGCGTACGTGCCGTCGCCGGTCGTCCACGACCTCCGGAAGTTCGCCAACGTCAACGACGTGGACCGCCACGACCCCCTCGTCGACGTGTCGGCCCGGCGCGTCCAGATGCTGGTCCGCGACGTGGCCGACCGGACCGACGACCTCCGAGACGTGACGTGCCGGGACCTCCGCCAGCACTTCGCGTGGCGACTCCTCGCCGAGGAAAAGGTCGCTCCCCGGGTCGTCCAGAGCGTCGGCGGGTGGCAGAGCCTCCAGAGCCTCGCGGCGTACCTCGACGAACCGACCACGGCCGAGGTCGTGGACGCCTTCGCCGACCGGTCCCCGGGGCGCGGTCGTCCGCGGACCGACCCATCGCGACCTGCGCGACCGTCTCGTAATCCCGACGCGCGAAGCGACACCCACGACCTCCTCGCGTGTGCGGGCGCGCTGGGCGAGGCGCTCGCGGACGCGTCCACGAGCGAGGACGTGGAACGGGCCGCGTGCGACCGCCTCGCCGACACGTACCGCGCCGTCTGGGTCTGTGACGAGCGCGGTGCGACCCGGGCGAGCGCCGCGCCGGAGCGAGCAGACGACGTTCCCGGCGAGGTTCTCGACGCGGCGGACGTGCCGGACGACGCACCCGACGTGCCCGACGTGACCCTCGTCGAAGCACCGGCCGACGGGGTGCTGTCGGAGTGTTCGTTCGCCGTCGCGCCGCTCCGGTCGAGCGAAACCGTCCACGGCCTGCTCTGGATCGCCCACGAGACGTTCTCGACGGCCGACCGGACCTTCCTCGCGGACGTGGGGCGGCGCGTCGGCCGGACCCTCACCGCCATCGCGCGCAAGCAGTTGCTCTTGGCCGACACGGGCGTCGCCCTCTCGCTTCGGACCACCGACGAGGGCGTGTTCCTCGTGGCCGCCTCGGCCGACCTCGACTGCCGGTTCGAACTCGAAGGCGTCGTCCCGGTCGAGGACCACTCGCTGCTCTACTTCGTCACCGCGAGCGGGGCCGCGGTCGGGGACGTTCTCGAACGAGTGTCCGGCGCGGACGCCGTGGACGACGCCCGCCTCATCCGCGACTACGGCGACGGCGCGCTCTTCGAGTTCGCCGTCTCGGGCGAGTCCGTCGCGCCGATTCTGGTCGAGCGCGGCGGCACCGTCCGCGAGCTGTCGGTCGAAGGCGGCGTTGCCGACGTGTCGGGCGTCTTCTCACAGCGCGTGGACGTTCGCCGGGTCGTGGAGGCCGTCGAGGCGGCGTTCCCCGAGACCCACCTGCGCTCGAAGCGCGAGGTCGAGGAACCGGTTCGGAGCGCGGCCAACGTCCAGCAGACGGTCCACGACCGCGTGACCGAGCGCCAGCGAACCGTCCTCCGGGCCGCCTACCTCGCCGGGTACTTCGAGTGGCCCCGCGGGAGTACCGCCGAGGAACTCGCGGCCTCGATGGGCGTCTCGTCGCCGACGCTCCACAACCACCTCCGGAAGGCCCAGCAGAAGGTGTTGGACGCCGTGTTCGAGGGGCCGGACCACCGAGTCGTGGACGCCGACCAACACTAACTGTCTAGCGTCACGGACGAGTTCGGGTCGGTGAAACGCCTACCGAACAGTGGAAAAACTTACCAGTACTCCTTGCGAAGCCTCTACGGCCATATTTTCGGGTCTTGGGATAGTTAGTTCCCCCACTTATAGGGGAGTGATTGGATTGTGAATGTGGCTCATGCAGGAAGAACAAGACGTGGAACTCGAAGCCCGACTCGAAGACCAAGAGCGATTCGAACCCCCCGAATCGTTCGTGGAAGGCGCGAACGTCTCGGACGACTCCGTCTACGAGACGTTCGAGGAGGAGTGGCCCGAGTGCTGGGAGCAGGCCGCGGACCTGCTCGATTGGAACGAGGAGTACGAGACGGTGCTGGACGACTCGAACCCGCCGTTCTACGAGTGGTTCACCGGCGGCGAACTCAACGCCTCGGCGAACTGCCTCGACCGGCATCTGGACGAGCGCGGCGACGAGGCCGCAATCGAGTGGATCGGCGAGCCGACCGACGAGGAGAATCGGACCTACACTTACGAGGAACTCCACCGCGAAGTCAACGAGTTCGCGGCGGCCCTGCACGAGATGGGAGTCGGCGAGGACGACGTGGTGACGATGTACATGCCGATGGTTCCCGAGTTACCCATCGCCATGCTGGCGTGCGCCCGCATCGGTGCACCCCACAGCGTCGTCTTCGCCGGGTTCTCGGCCGACGCGCTGGCGACTCGGATGAACGCGGCCGACTCCGAATACCTCGTGACCTGCGACGGCTACTACCGGCGCGGCGACCCCCTCGAACACAAGGCCAAGGCCGACGAGGGACTCGACGGCGTCGAACACGAGGTGTCGGACGTGGTGGTCGTGGACCGACTCGGCGACGCCTACGACCACCCGATGGCGGAGAGTCATCACGCCTACGCCGACCTCGTAGAAGCGCAGTCGGGCGCGGAGGTCGAACCGGTGTCGCGGGACGCCGAGGACATGCTGTTCCTGATGTACACGTCGGGGACGACCGGGCAACCGAAGGGCGTCAAGCACACGACCGGCGGCTATCTCGCGTGGACCGCCTGGACTTCGCAGGCAGTCCTCGACGTCAAGCCCGAGGACACGTACTTCTGCTCGGCCGACATCGGCTGGATTACCGGCCACTCCTACATCGTCTACGGCCCCCTGTCGCTCGGGACGACCACGATGATGTACGAGGGCACGCCCGACTATCCGGAGAAAGACCGCCTCTGGGAGATTATCGAGGAGTACGAGGCCGACCAACTCTACACCGCGCCGACCGCCATCCGGGCGTTCATGAAGTGGGGGAGCGACTACCCCGACCAGCACGACCTGTCGAGTCTGCGCCTGCTCGGCACCGTCGGCGAACCCATCAACCCCCGGGCGTGGAAGTGGTACTACAAGCACATCGGCGACGAGAACTGCCCGATCATCGACACGTGGTGGCAGACCGAGACCGGCGGCATGATGGTCACGACCCTCCCGGGCGTGAGGGACATGAAACCCGGAAGCGCGGGGCCGCCGCTTCCGGGCGTGGACGCGCAGGTGGTCGACACCCACGGTGACGAGGTCGAACCGGGGAAGGCTGGCCACCTCACGGTCCAGAAGCCGTGGCCGGGGATGCTGCGTACCCTCTACAACAACGACGAGCGGTACGTCGACGAGTACTGGGCGGAGTACTCCGACACCGACTCCGACGACCCCGACGATTGGGTCTACT
>SZNP01000004.1 GCA_005239435.1 Halorussus salinisoli
ACGAAGATCTCAACGGTGACATCCTCGGGCCTGACATCGACCGTCAGCGTGAGGGCAATGGCCACGTTCATGTGCGCGGGGAACGTCGCGGCGGCTTCCGCCGCCGTCCCCGAGAATATCGGCTCCCCGTCCGGCAATTCGGTTACGTCCACAGCGTCGTCGACGTACGGTTCGAGGTACTCCGGAGGCCGGTAACAGCGCAACGAAACCCCGTCCACGGTTCCGTGCCTGATTGCGCCGACGCCGTCCAGGCACGCGATAGCGCCCGACGGGACGCGGACCCGCGAATCGTTTTTGTCGGCCGCTGTCCGAACCGCGTCCAGGAGGTCCGGGTCGCGAAACGCCCCCACACTCAGCGCGACGAGGTCCGCGCCTGTGGACAGGATATCGACGGCCGACTCCGCGACGACTGCCTGACTTGCCGTCTCGACTACGACGTCGACCTGTTCGGCGACCTCAACTGGGTCGGACGCGATGTTGACGTCGGCCTCCGAGTCCAGCGACGAGACGACAGCCCGGGCCCGCTTCGGCGTTCGGTTGTACACGCTCGACAGCCGTGCCCCGGGCACCAGTCCGTCCACGAGGTGTCCAGCTACTTTCGATCCTAGTGCTCCGGTCCCGATTAGCCCGACTTCGTACATGGCGATACTAGACACTAGCGTTTGATAATAATCTTGCTACCGTCTTCAGAGGCGACCAACAGGGGCTCGCCGAACCGCGTCGCTCGCGATCCATTGAACTGGTCGCGGCATTGGAATCATCCACTTACCCATTATCTCCGCCTCGCGGCGATATCTTAACTCACTCGGTTCTCAATCTACACCGAGGAGGAAGTTTGATTGCATTTTATATATCTGGCTGAGATGCTCCGGGCAAGGTATATGTTATAACAGATGATTACATATCTTGTGGTACGATGACAAATGACAAGAGGGGTACGAGTGATCAGGTGAATCGCCGGAACGTCTTGAAGGGTCTGAGCGTGACAGGCCTCGGAAGTATCGCCGGCTGTACCGGGGGTGGCGCCTCCGTCGGACAGGAAACGACCACGACGGTCGAGGGCGACTGGCCGGATTTGAGTGGGCAGGAGGTCCACTTCCTGGTGGACGAGACCAGCGACGCGTTCCGCAACTTCTTCTCGAACGTCGGCAGCGACTTCCAGGCGGCCACCGGCGCCACCGTCCGCATGGAGTACCAGGCCACCGGCGGGAGCGCCGAGGAGCGTCTCGCCCAGTTGCTCCAATCGGGTGACCCGCCGGAGGTCCTGCTGTCGTCGGTGTCCCAGTCGGCGCTATTTGCGGTCCGCGGCATCGCGGCTCCGGTCAACGAGGCGTTCCAGGCGGCGACCGATCGGTACGGCGAGCCGCGCCAGCGGATGCAGTACCAGGGTGACGAATACATGATGCCGTTCGGGAGCAACATCGGGATGTTCTGGTACCGGACCGACCTCTACGACGAGGCGCCCACCACCTGGGAGAGCCTGCTTCAGGGAGCCCAGAACGTCCAGGAGAACACCGACCTGAACGGGACGGCGCTTCTGGGTGGGACCAGCTTCTGTACCGAACTCCAACTGATGAGCTTCGCGTACTCGGCGGGAGCGAATGTGGCGGAGAACAACGACGGCGACATCAACGTCATCATGGCCGAGGGCTCGAATCGCGACAGGTGGATTCAGACGTTGTCGTACCTGCAGGACTTGAAGTCCTTCTCCGGAGGCAACGAGGACATCGGCTGTGAGGGTTCGACGGTGCTGGCCAACGAGAACTCCGCGCACGCCTGGTGGGTGGGGTCGCGGCCGAAGAACCAGTGCGTTGTCCAAGACAGACCCTTCGCCGGCGACGTCGCGGCAGTTCAACAGCCCGGCCCCGGGACGGAGGGTGCGCTAACGTGTGGTCTCACTGACGGTCTAATCACGTTCCAGGATGCCGACGTCGAGGCGGCCCAGACGTACATGGAGTTCTTCGCGCAGCCGAAGTACTTCACGCAGATCATGGCGATCACGCCGATTCACATCATTCCGCCGTTCCCCGGTATCTTCGAACTGCCGGCGGTCCAGCAGCAGCTCAACGAACTCCCGGACGTCTGGACCGACCATGACATCCAGACGATGAAGAACGCGACGGAAAACTACACGACGCTCGCCGACGAGACCGACCCGCCGAACCCGTACTCAGGGGCCATCTACGGGTCCAACATCCTCTCGGACATCATGTACGACGCGACGATTAACCAACGCGACCCGGCGGCGATCGTCGACGAGTACGCACCACAGATCCAGAACGTGGTGGACCAAGCGCAGCAAGGTTGATTATGAGTCTGGCTGACAAGCAGATCGGCGCGCGAACTCTCGGCCAGCGGTATCACGCCGCGCAGGACGCGGTGTTCGAGTTCTTGTCGCGGAAGTGGGTGTTGATCGGCATCACGGTGGTTCCGGTGATGGCGCTGTTCGTGTTCGTCAATCTGCTCCCCATCGCGTGGGCGATCAACGCCAGCTTCCACTCCACCTCGATCTACTCGCCGGACTGGACCTGGAGCGGCATCGAGAACTATCAGGCCGTGCTCACCGACGGCGGCTTCTGGATATCGCTGTGGCGGTCGCTGCTGTTCGCCGGCGGGTCGGTCGTGCTCCAGCTCATCGCCGGCACGGCGCTGGCGCTGATCGTCAACCGGTCGTTCAAGTTCGCGAACTTCGCGCGCGCGGTCGCGATGCTGCCGTACCTCATCCCGACCGCCGTGCTCGGATTCATCGCGCTGTGGATGGGGAACTCCCAGTACGGCATCATCAGCGACCTGCTCGTTCGCATCGGCGCGCTCGATAGTGCGGTTCCGTGGTACGGGTCAACGACGTGGGCCCTGCCGGCCGTGATTCTCACCAGCAGCTGGAAGTTCACCCTCTTCGTGACCATTATGGTACTCGCCCGGTTGCAGAGCATCCCGGAGGGGTTCTACGAGGCCGCGACCGTGTCCGGGGCGAACGCGTACCATAAGTTCCGAGATATCACGCTCCCGAACCTGAAGGGCGTGATATTTATCGTGCTGCTGTTGCGTGGCATCTGGATGTTCAACAAGTTCGATATCATCTGGGTGCTGACTCGCGGCGGACCGAAGGAAGTCACGTCAACGGCGCCCATCTACGCTTACGAAGTGGCGTTCAATAGCACCCGCCTCGGCAGGGCGGCGGCGACGTCGGCGCTGCTCTTCCTGATACTCGTCATTGGCGCGTTCCTATACTTCACCGTCCTCGAACCCGAAGAGGAGGTGCGTGTCGAATGAGTACCGACACGGGGCACGGCACCCAGGAAGTCGACTACCGGGGGAACGTTCCGCTGTGGCGACAGCTCTCGTTCGACCAGCGGCGGCGCGTCAAGAAGGTCGCGTTCTACATCTCGCTGTTCGGTGGCCTCGCCGTCATCATCTTCCCGCTGTTCTGGATGTTTAGCACGGCGTTCCGTCCGCAGAGCCAGATGTTCACCCGGCCCGTGCCACTCCTGCCGGAGTCGGTGACGCTCACGCACTTCCAGACGATCCTCACCGACTCGATGTTCCTCACCTTCTACGCGAACAGCATCATCGTCGCGCTGGGCGTCGTGCTTCTGACGACGGTGACGTCAACGCTCGGTGGGTACGGGCTCACCCGACTCGACATCCCGCTGAAGAAGACGTTCGCCCGGACCATCCTCTTCGGCTACATGTTCCCGCCGATTCTGCTGGCAATTCCGATGTTCATCTTCTGGCAGCGACTCGGCGTCATCGACACCTACGTCGGCCTCATCTTGGCAGAAACGGCCATCTCGCTTCCCTTCTCGCTGTGGCTGATGTGGAAGTTCTTCCAGACGGTCCCGGTCTCGCTCGAGGAGTCTGCGATCACCGCCGGCGCGACTCGGTTCCAGGCGTTCTACGACGTCGCGCTACCGATGGCCAAGCCGGGGATGATCGCCGTGGCGGTCTTCTCGTACGCCGTCTCGTGGAACAGCTTCACGATGCCAAAGGTGCTGATGATCAGCGAGAGCAAGTGGCCGCTGACCATCGGGGTCTACTCGTTCACCCAGCAGCAGCACGTCTACTGGGGACAGGTGATGGCCGCGAGCGCCCTCATCATCCTCCCGGCGTTCGTGTTCGTCTTCTTCCTGCAGAAGTACCTGCTGCGGGGCTTCCGGGCCGGTGGTATTGGGTAACGACCGTTCCGGCACCGCTACCCCGGCCAGCGGTACGGAGACGCATAAGAATTATACCCCTACCCGTCCTTGCGAATAGATAACGCCTATCAAACTAGTCCTGGTGGCAACAAATGTCAGTCATCGAAATAGAATCGCTTCGGAAGGAGTACAGTGTCCCCGGCGGAACGGAAGTCGCGGTCAGGGATATCGACCTCGAGATAGAGGAGGGCGATTTCTTCACCATCGTCGGCCCCTCGGGCTGCGGGAAGACGACGACCCTGCGCTGTATCGCCGGGTTGGAGACGCCGACGTCGGGAGCGATCCGCTTCGACGGACGGGACGTGACGAGCATCCCGACCAACAAACGCGACATCGCGATGATGTTCCAGAGCATCGCGCTGTACCCTCACATGACGATTCGGGAGAACATCCAGTACCCGCTGAAACTCAGGCACATGAACAAGGCCGAACGGGACGAAGAGACCGAGCGGGTCGCCGAAATCGTCCAGATTCCCGAACTCTTGGACAAGTACCCGGGCGAGCTCAGCGGCGGCCAGCGCCAGCGGGCCGCGCTCGCCCGGACCATCATCCAGGACCCCCTCGTGTTCCTCATGGACGAACCGCTGTCGGACCTCGACGCCAAGCTCAAGGTCGAGATGCGGAAGGTCATCCAGCGGATTCACAAGCGGTTGGGCAAGCCCACCATCTACGTCACCCACGACCAGGAGGAGGCGCTGACAATGAGCACCCGCATCGCCGTCATGAACGACGGCAACGTCGAGCAGGTCGGCACCCCCGACGAGCTGTACGAACAGCCAGCGAACCTCTTCGTGGCCGATTTCATCGGGAATCCGAGCATGAACTTCATCCCGGGCCACGTCGCGTCGGTCTCGGACGGCGAGGCGACTATCCAGGGTTCCGACGGCTCGATTTCGTTCAGCGTCGACAACCTGCCGGCGTCGTACGAGGGCGAGGACGTCACCGTAGGCTTCCGCCCGGAGGACGGCCGCATCTCGACCGACCGCTCGCAAGGCATCTACGAGGCTGAGGTCATCCTGCTGGAGCGCATCGACGACCGGTCGCTCGTGTACATCGAGGGCCCCGACGACGATATCCGAGCCACGATACCGAGTGACACCTCTATCACCGAGGACGAACCGGTGTCGCTCAGCGTCGACGGCGAGGACGTGTACCTCTTCGACGGTAGCGGAGACCTCATCCGGCGTGAGAAAGAGCCCGTCCTGTCCGAAGGGGCGTAATTAATTGTCGGCACGATTGTTAGCGACTACCGTTTCGAGAGACGTCCGCGGGGTTCTCCAATACAGTATAAGCTCTCGCACCAGCGTATGCACGAAGTCGATGCACGTTGCTGTACGACGATGTAATTAGTGAAACGGCAAAAATAAGAAACCACTATTTTCATTAATCGTACGTGAAATCACTCAGATGCGTTATTTCTATCGGTATCATTATGTGACTGCTTCACTTCCTTATCTGCGTATGTCAAGCTCTAACAAACAGGATCATCCCGTAAGGCGGCGGGAACTTTTGGCTGGGATGAGCGCATACTCAGCGCTAGCATTAGCCGGATGTACGGGGGGAGGGCAAACCACCACGACTGCTGGCGAAACGACGACTGGAAATAGTGGAGATACCACTCCGACGAGCGAACCGAAATCCGGGGGGAAAATGGTGTACTCGACGAGCGAGGCGGTACAGCAGCTACACCCCCACTATAGAATCGCTATCGTTGACACGCAATTAGCCGTTCACATCGTCGAGAGTCTGTTCATCCTGAACAACGAACTGCTTCCCGAGAAGCGACTGGTCAAAAGCTACGAGACGGAGGGCGACGGAAAGACGTACCTCTTCGAGATCCCCGAGGGTGTCATGTTCCATCCCCCGGTAAGCAGAGAACTGGTCGCCGACGACGTTGTGGCCAGTTTACAGCAGGTCAAGAACGACCAGGCAACCGTCGCGAGCGAGGATATGGCTCCAGTGAATGGGATTGAAGCTGTCGACGACTACACCGTGCGGCTAACCCTGGACCACACTTACCCCGCCCTCATTTCGTCGGTGCTGGCGAGGACGGACACAGCCATCCTTCCCAGGGAACACCTAGACAAGGACGCCGAACCGGTCGGAACTGGGCCATACGTGTTCGACACTTGGGAGCGGGGGAACTTCGCACGGCTCGAGAAGTTCGACGACTACCGTATGGACGGCGTACCGTACTTCGACGAAATCGAGACGAACCCAATCGCTGAAAACAGTACTCGACTAGATGGACTGCTCTCCGGTGACTCTCATGTCGTCGTCAATGTTCCGACCAACAACGCCGACCGCGTCGAAAACGACGACTCTTTAGAACTTATATCCTACAGCGGGTTCGTCAACGAGTTCTTGGCGTTCAACAACGCGAAGGAACCCTTCGACGACGTTCGCGTACGGCGGGCAATCAACCACACGATCGATGTCGAACAGGCTATCGAGTTCGCCCTTGATGGGTTCGGATCTCCGGCGGTCACAGTGCTCCCGGCGTTCCACGCCTACGCGATCGACGCGGACCCCGTTCCACAGGACTTCGAGGAAGCAACCCGATTACTCGAAGAGGCTGGATACGGAGACGGCTTCGAGATGGAGTTCCTCCTACCAGAAGTGTACACTCCGAGTGTAGAACTAGGAACGCCAATGCAGCAGTGGCTCGCCCAAGTCGGTATCGACTGCGAACTCCAAGTTACCACCTGGGATAATGTGCTCGAACGGACCTTCAGTACGGGTGAGTATGACATGACCTCGTTCCCGTTCCTCGGGACGCATGCAACCCCGTTTGGCGCCTTCAACAAAATCTGTCATTCGGAGGGGTCGCTGAACTACTTTAATTACGCGAGCGATGAGATGGACACCACGGTCGAAAACGCAGCACGGACGACCGACACGGAAGAACAACGAGAGTTGTACCTTGAGGCCCAGCGAATCTACCGTAGAGACGTTCCGTTCATCAATGTCTTCTACTGGGACCAGTTGTACGGCCGGCGCAACAGTGTGAAAGGCGACCTTGTCTGGGGACCGTCAGAACTTCGACTGTGGAACAACTGGTTCGACGACTAATACATGGGGCGAGGAAGTTACATCGTTAAACGGGTATTCACGTCGTTCCTCACCCTCTTCATCGTGAGCTTCTTTACGTTCCTCTTTACGCAAATCCTCCCCGGCGACGCAGCACAGATGATTGCAGGCAAGGAAGCCTCGCCCGAGCGACTGGAACAGATCCGTAGAAACCTCGGTCTCTACGAACCCCTCTACGTCCAGTATGCCGACTGGCTAATCGGGGTCCTAACACTAAACCTAGGTCGGTCGTTCATCTTCAACGAACCTGTGATTGAGGTTCTGGCCAAGCGAATCCCGCGGTCGGCTTATCTTGCGACGGCGACGGTTGTCCTCGGTGTCTCCCTTTCTATCCCCTTGGGCGTCATCGCAAGTCGGCACCGCGATGGGTGGATCGACTTTTTGGTCAGTTCATTCACCTTCGCGGGGATCAGCATTCCAAACTTCTTTTGGGGGCTAATCTTTATCCTTGTCTTTGCACGCACCCTGGAATTATTACCACCATCCGGATACGTCGACCCGGGACAGAACTTCGGAGAGTTTGTACGGCGATTGACCCTCCCTACCGTCGCATTAACGTGGTATCTCATGGCATACATAACAAGAATGACTCGGTCGTCAATGCTGGAGGTGATGGGGAAAAACTACATTCGAACCGCTGTAGCGAAAGGCGTCACGACCCGAAACGTCGTCTACAAGCACGGGTTGCGGAACGCGTTGCTCCCCACCTTGACGGTCATCGCGTTCCAAGTCGGCTACGTCTTCGGTGGTGTCATCGTCATTGAAACCGTGTTCGCGTATCCCGGCGTGGGCAGTCTCACGTACCAGGCGATCCTTGACAGAGACCTTCCCCTAATCCAAGGAGCCGTGATGGTGATCGCGACAGTCTTCATCTTCGCCAATCTCACAGTGGATATCCTGTACACGGTCGTTGATCCACGGATCAAGTACGGAGGTGACCGATGAGCCAACAAGTCGTACGAGACTCGCGGTGGGAGCGAGGACTTGAGCAGATTCAAGAGGCCATCCGGGCGATGTGGTCCAACCCGAAGTTCCTCGTCGGAACGTTCGGGTTGCTTACGTTCGTCATCGTCGCTACCTTCGCGCCGTATATCACGCCATACGATCCCTTTAAATTAGACGTGATGAACCGGGCAGCACCACCCAGCTTCGTACACCCGATGGGGACCGACAACTTCGGCCGCGACATCCTCTCGCGCATCATCATGGGCACGCGGACTTCCGTATACGTCGGTGCCGTCAGCGTAACCATCGCGGCGGGGATCGGAGTTCCACTGGGCATCATCTCGGGGTTCTACGGTCGTATGCTCGACGAATCGATCATGCGCCTGATGGACGCCTTGATGAGCTTTCCACCGGTTCTGCTGGCACTCGTCATTATGGCCTCCCTTGGACCAGAATTGACGAACGTGCTGATCGCGCTAGGCCTCGTATACACCCCGTTTTTCGCGCGAGTCACGAGGAGTGCCGTACTGGAAACAATCACTGAGGACTTCGTCGACGCTGCACGCGCCCGTGGCGAGTCTGACAAGTATCTAATGGTTTACGAAATATTCCCGAACACGCTACCACCACTCATTGTCCAAGCCACCATCACTTTCGCGTTCGCCATCCTTTCCGAAGCGGCGCTCTCGTTCCTCGGAATGGGGACTCAACCTCCGACGCCCTCATGGGGGTTGATGATTGCCGAAGGACGTGACTACCTTGCTAGGAGCCCATGGATGGTCCTCGCGCCAGGGATGGCCATCGGTACTGTCGTCCTCAGCCTGAACCTGTTCGGCGACGCACTCCGGGACTATATGGATCCGAAAGTCGATGCATCCGGTGGGGTTTAAGCATCCCTCCTGCCTGAACTATCAGCCCGATTAGTCCCGGTCAATCTGATCTGCAAGGTCAAGGATGCTGGCCGCTATCACAGTCGCCGCATCAATTACTTGGTCCAGACAAACGTTCTCGTCAGGGCCATGCTGGTTTGACTCGGCATCGCCCGGACCGAAGTGGACGCATTCACAGCCGTACCCCCCGAACCATAGCGCGTCTGTCGGACCCATGACGCCCTCCATCGGCACGTCGCCGTTCAACCCCCGAATGGCGTTTTCCCTGACCGTCCGTGCCAGTATCCCTTCCGAGTCAGCGACGTACGCATCAATACGGTGAGTCTGTTTCGAGGAAATCGACAATCCATCGGGTAGTGAAAGATCCTCGATCGTATTCAGGAACTTCTCGTCCAGCCATTCGCTCTCAACGTTCGGCGGCACTCGTATGTCAATGGTTGTTTTACAGGTAGATGGGATAACATTTTCTTTGATACCCGCGTCAAGCATCGTTGGGATACACGTCGGTGGTGTCATGCCCGGGATCGACACGTTGACGGTAGAGAGCTTATCGTTCAACGACCGCACGGTCGGTAGTAACGGTTCTAGACCGAAGATCGGATTTGCACCTTTCTGGGGATCTAACCCTGCGTGTGCAGACTTACCGCTTATCGTCACCTCGTACTGGAGGACGCCCGCCGTGGCATACCAGATACGGTCGACGTTCCCTTCAAGAATGGCGTACTCCGGCCGGAACTCGCCGGACTCTGCGAGATACTTCGCACCGGCAGTACTTCCCGTCTCCTCGTCTGCTGTGGCCGCCACTACCACGTTCAGTTTCGTCGGGAGCAAGTCCAATGCCTCCAGAGCCCGCACTGCCAAGGTGTAGGCAGCAATTCGGGCTTTGCAGTCCTTGGCTCCCCGCCCGTACAGCCGACCGTCAACGATCTCCGCGCCAAAGGGATCGCACTTCCATTCTTCGGCGTTCGCCGGGACAGTATCGAAGTGAGCGATCAAACCCAGCGTGGGTCCGTGGTGCTTATCTGGCGTCGCCAAAACGTTCGGCCTGGGTTCCGGTAAACCAAGCGACTCCAGAAGGTCTCTTGGGGCGTCAACTGTCCGGTGTTCCCACCCGACAACCTCGTAGTGCTCTTCTAACACGGACCGGATTCGATCATACTCACCCGGCGGATTTACACTCGGCGTCTTGACCAATTTTGTGAGGAAGTCCACAGCCTCCCCGCGATTATCTTCAACGGATTGGGTTATCTCGGCCCACTTGTCAGACGATACCATAACGAAACCACGTCCGTAGGTACGTTAATTCTACCTCATAGAGGAGACGGACGGTTAGCGTAGCTTTATCCTTCTAGACGGTTACTCTCGGATGGATGACCTTCAGCATTTGTGCGAGAGAATCGTATCTCGACGACGAGGAGCGAGAACAAATCCGGTACGGCGTAGCAGTCGTCACGCGGCTTCCACGAGTGGGCGCACTTTGTCCGTTCGCAAATCAGTCGGGAGCCGTCTCGACTCAAAGCAGGCTCAACGTTGAACTCGGACGCAAAGGCGTCGCGTATCTTGCCGACGGTCTCAGGGTCGGGGATGCATTGCCGGCGCTACTCAACGCCGATCCAAACGCCTCTCACCGGCAACTACACGGTGTAGACCAAGAGTCTGCGTTCGCTCATACTGGAGAAGACTGTGACGGATGGGCCGGGCATCTCGTCGGCGAGAACTACTCCATTGCTGGTAACCTGCTCCGCTCTGAAGCGGTCGTCAAGTCGATGGAGAAAGCGTACGTTGATGGCGAGCGAGACGACGGATTCGCACAGCGATTACTCGCAGTTCTGCGCGCTGGTGAGGAGGTAGGTGGCGATGCTCGGGACGAACTCTCAATCCAGAGTGGTGCGATTCTGATCCGGGACACAGAGGATTACCCGATTATGGAACCGGCGAGTCATGACGTCAGGATTGACGCGACCACTACGCCCGTTGATGATTTGCAGGAGACGCTCGACGCTGTTATCACCGCCCACCAAGAGGCTCTCAAATCGTTGCGGGAGAAGTACGCCAGACTGGCGTGACTTCGGCCATACGTGGCGGCTACCCCAATTCGTCTTTCATGACTTCACCATCCTTCACGACGAGATGGATGTTTTGGGGGTCGGAGAGCAGTTCGGCGTCCTCAATCGGATCCCCCTTTACAGCGATGAAGTCCGCAATGTAGCCCTGTTCGATCCGCCCAACGTCGTCCAAACCGAGCATCGCCGCCGTCCGTTCGGTGCAGACCTCGATGGTGTCCTCGGGATCGAACCCTCCTTCCCGAATCATGAGTTCGAGTTCTCTCCCGTTATGGCCGTTCGGGAGAGCGGTTCCAGCGTCGGTCCCCATTGCGAACGCGACGCCTCGTTCTCGCGCCCGTGGGAGCATTGACAGGTGATGGTCCAGGGCCCGGTCGGCGTTGTCGCGCATCCACTCCGGCCGCCTCTCGTCTTCGACCAGTGCGAACATCGTGGCGTATGTCAGCGTTAGGTAAACTTCTGACTCGGCAATGCGATTCATCGACTCTTCGTCCATCCAGATGCCATGCTCGATAGATCGGACGCCAGCGTCGAGACACGCCTGAATCCCCTCAGGGCAGTGTGCGTGGGCTGCGACAGGGACATCTCGGTTACGCGCCTCCTCGCTCGCTGCCGTCAGTTCTGTCGGGGTGAAATGAAGTTCGTGACCGCCGGACTCATCAGTTACGCCGTCCGTGGCCCACACCTTGATCACGTCGGCCCCCCATTTCAGTTGCGACCGTATCGCGCGACGTACTTCTAGCTGGCCGTCGACGACGCGACTTTTAGTTACGGACTGCTCTCTCATCTCGTCCGTTGCAATCCGTTCGGGGACTGTATCGCCGTGACCGCCGGTGGTGCTCAACCCTTGGCCCGCAGCGATAACTCTGGGACCCGATATATCCCCGGCATCGATTCGATCGCGGAGCTCGAAGACAACCTCGTTGGGACCGCCTAAATCCCGTACCGTTGTCACGCCAGCGTGGAGCGTTCGACGTGCGTTCTCGACTGCTCGAATAGTCGATCCCGCGATGGATTCCTCGAAAGGGCCGCGTGGGGGGACAACATCAACGCCGGTTCCGGTGAGATGGACGTGACCGTCGACCAGGCCGGGGAGAATGCTATACCCGTCGAGGTTGACCTCCTCGTCTACGGTCGACGGTATCGTAATCTCACCAGCCGTTCCCGCGTCCAATATCCGTCCCCCCTCATGGATTACCATGCCCGGTTCGATCGTTCTATCGGGGGTTAACACCCTGTCAGCGGTTACTACACGCTTCATTCGTAACTGTGGAAGCGACGCCGATATACATGGGTCTACCGGTGATGCCACTTGGTTATGAACGTTCGCGATGAGGAATCGCCTCCTAGGCACTACCCTCGTATTTACCTTTGTGTCGCGTCCTTCGGGAATCCACCATTGTATCTTGGATTACAGTATCTTATCCGCGTGTAGGTGAGCGTGCCTCGTTCAGAAGATTCACAGTTCCACTAGCGGGCACATTGAACGACCGACCCCAACCGTCGGAACCTTTAATTCTACGTAACAAGTTTTTCGTATTGACCAACGTGATTTCATCCTATATAGCCGAACTAATGGTTTGGAAAAGTATCCAGGGGGTGACCATCCGGAATGTCGTCCAAGAATTCTAGCACCCTGTTGGAAATTTCCGGGCTGACGACGGAGTTCCCGACGGAAGACGGGGTGATAACCGCAGTTGATGGCGTCGATCTCTCCATCGAGACCGGCGAGATACTAGGACTTGTCGGTGAAAGCGGTGCAGGAAAAAGCGTCACTGCTCACTCGATCCTCCAACTCATCGAGTCTCCGGGCCGAATTACGGAGGGAACGATCGAGTTCAAGGGCGTCGACCTGCGGACAAAGTCGAAAGCAGAACTCCGGAAGATCCGGGGCGGTGAAATCTCGATGATTTTCCAGGATCCGTTGACGTCGCTGAATCCGGTATACACCGTCGGGAGTCAGATACAAGAAGCGATAGAGCTCCACCAGAACGTGTCGGAGCGGGAAGCGCGGACTATCGCGATCGACATGCTAGCAGAAGTCGGGATATCCGACCCCGAAACCAGGGTAGATAGCTATCCCCACGAACTTAGCGGGGGAATGCTTCAGCGGGCCATGATCGCGATGGCGCTTTCCTGCGAACCGGATCTTTTGATCGCCGACGAGCCGACGACGGCGCTGGACGTAACAATAGAAGCACAGATCCTCGACATCCTGGACCGGATTTCTGAGTCGTTCGACACGAGCGTCCTCCTGATCACCCACGACCTCGGCGTTGTCGCCGAAGTGTGTGATACCGTTGGAGTCATGTATGCAGGCCAGCTCGTAGAGAAGGGTCCTGTGTCCGAAATTTTCAAAAATCCGCGTCACCCATACACACAGGGATTACTAGCTAGCATCCCCTCGATTACTGGTGACCGGTCGTCGAAAATGACGACAATTTACGGGTCGGTCCCTAATCCACGCTCGTTCCCGCGAGGATGTCGGTTTCACCCCCGCTGTCCCTACGCTATCGAGGAATGCAAGAGCGGGAAAATTCCTATGGAAGACATCGATAGCGGGCACCAAAGCCGGTGCATCCGCTGGCGGGAGATAAACACTGAGTGGCCGGAAGAGACGACCGCCGAGCTAACTCGAGGCATCTCAGGTGACGAATCGGTAATTAAAGTCGACGACCTTCAAAAGTGGTTCCCGGTAGAGGACTCGATCATCGACCGGATTGAGTTCGACGGCTCTCGCAATGGGTTTCCGATTGGACTCAAGCGGGAATACGTCAAGGCCGTTGACGGAATCTCGTTCGAGATTCAAGCGGGGGAGACGCTTGGTCTGGTAGGCGAGAGCGGTTGTGGGAAGTCCACTACAGCGAAGACCCTCATTGGACTCCTGAAGGCCAATGATGGTGATATCTTCGTCCGTACCCACGACGGCGAGCGACAGAACATTACTGAACTATCTAAATCCGAGCTCAGATCGATCCGCAGGGAAGTCCAGTTCATCTTTCAGGACCCGAACAGTAGCCTGAATCCCCGGAAGACCGTCGGAAAACTCATTGGCCGGCCGATGGAATTGCACGGGATAGCCTCGGGAACCGAGAAGGTAGAACGGATAGAAGAGTTGCTCGAAACTGTTGGACTTGAACCGGAAGACAGGACCAAGTATCCACACGAGTTCAGTGGTGGACAGCAACAACGGATCGGTATTGCCCGCGCGCTGGCCGTCGAACCCGAGGTCATGATCGCCGATGAGCCGACGAGCGCGCTAGACGTGAGCATCCAGGCACAGATAATCAACCTGATTATGGATATCCAACAGGAAATGGATTTTACCATCCTATTTATCGCCCATGATTTGAGTGTGGTGAGGCATATCTGCAACCGGATCGCCGTCATGTATCTTGGCCACATCATGGAGATCGGTTCCGTCGAAGACGTGTTCTCCCCGCCATACCATCCGTACACAGCCGCGTTGCTCTCATCTATTCCCATCCCGGATCCCGACGTGGAACGCGAGCGGATTCGTCTGGAGGGTTCCGTCCCCTCACCGATAGATCCCCCCAGTGGCTGCCCGTTTCATACTCGCTGCCCTCGATACATCGAAGGGGAGTGTGACACCGAATTCCCGCCAACCCAGCAGCTCACAGACGGCTCACATGTTACTTGTGTCCTTTCCGAGGAAGAGCTTCCGGCATCTACCGTTCTCGACGACCGGGGCTAGATAACTGGTTGTCTTTCGCCATTCCAAGACTTCAAGAGCACTTCGGGCCCATCAATTCTTAACACTTCTAAATACTGCTATTTCCTCCTGATATAGATACATTTCTCTAGGAGAGTAACTGAATGCACAGGTTACAGAGCTCCTCGCCGAGGCATCAACCCGCACCAGGCCAACGATTGGGAGACCGTCCACCCCACGAGCCCGAAATCAGAGTCACTACCCCATTTCTTCAGCAGTCGCCCCTCATGACCCGTCGAACACCGTCGACACCGCGATATTAGTTACCGGTTTAACTCTCCAGAGAAGCCCGTAATGAACGGGCGATCTGGCCCAGAAGTGGTGCTCAGGTTTATAGGGCGTTTGTAATCTCGGCAGCTTGCGTCAGACCATCGAACTTCGACACCATATTGCCATCGTCATCAAGGTCAATCGTTGAGGGAGAGACCGGACACCGTATTTGTTTGCCTCCCCTACTTTCTCGGTCGCATTGATTTTCTCGAACTTAACGTCCGACCGGGCAGCAACTATCTCTTGGAGGATTTCTTTCTGCTGAGGACACTGTCCACATGACGGTATGGAAACTGGATTAGCCGAGTCATTGTTGGCATCTCTCAGTCGATGAACAAGCTCGCTACTCCAATCGTTCTCTTTGTCGCACCTATACCGTTAATTGCCTGTTTAGACGCGACCCCCGGGGTCGCGCGTAGATGTATGCAGCTCCCGCGATGTATGCACGATATCGGATGCACCGCACCCCGCGATGTGCATAGAATGACCCCGTTCTCTCAGTTCGTCACGATGGATCGGCTCGGTCTGCAGGGAGGGTACTTAAAGAGCGACCCCTCCAGTACCCGCAGTACAACGCTCTAGGACTCCCAGTGCATACATCGGTTCATATGGCCACCAAACGAACCACGCTCTGACTGAGCGACGAGCGGAAGCGGCCCATCGAACAAGCCGAGCAGATTGTCGCTGCCGATCCCCACGATGACCCACCGACCAGTGACGTCATCGACGCCGCGGTGATCCATCTCATCGAAAGTCAGGAGAACATCGATGCTGTCCGAAGTGAGTATCCGCCGAACGTCATTCAGGACATCGCCAACACCTCTGTCATCGGACTTCGCTACCGAACCAGTGTCGAGAGCACGTGGCGATAGATTATGCCGGTTCTGCTGAATCATTCAGAGCGAGTAGCAGTCACGCTGGCCAGTGGGTCCGTCCCCGAAAACGGGCGCCGCCGTTCGAACGTCGTGCTTGAACACCCACGGTAGGCGGTGGACCACTCGCTGTGTCCCGCAGCGCCTCAAGCGCCGAGCCCACGCCCGAGCGTTCTTTGTACTGGCGCGCGCTCTGTGTCGCATGCACCTTACGCTCGATCACGTGCCGTTTGCGTGGCACGACCTCGACGAGATCACCGCCGAGTTCGACCGCCTCGGTCTGACCCCGGACTACGGCGGTGTCCACGACAAGGGTGTCACTCATATGGCCGTCCTGGGGTTCGACGACCAGTCGTACGTCGAACAGGCCGAGGGCACCAGCCGGGACCGGATCTATCGCCCGGTGTCAGGAACGTTTGACCGAATTGAGGGGGAGTAGCGTCCTCTGGCGTTTTCCTTTAGTTATCCTCAGCAGTTGGTGGCGTCGGTGTACCCATCGAACCGTGAAATGGAGACGTCGTCATAGAACTCGGTCGGATCACCCGCAACGAGTTGTCGAGCGACAATTGAGCCCACAGCGGGCGCCAATTGAATACCGCTCATGGTGACCGCCACGGACAGCCCCTCGAGAGGGGTCCAGCCCACGATCGGATTGCCGTCCGGTGTACTCGTCCCGACACCTACCCATTCGTCCACGAGTTCTGCATCGTGGAGTTGTGGCACCAACCGCTCGGCCCACTCAAGTGCCGTCCGGCGAACCGCATCGGGAGCGGTGTCACCGACCGTCTCGGGGTCGTACCTGGTGGCCCCGTCATTCTCGCCCGGCGTGTACGTGACGAGGACCACGTCGTCCCGCTTCCGGTGGAGGCCGACGGACGACTCGTGGGATTTGATGGCGGGCAGCGTGTACGGGAACGGGCGGTCGAGTTCCAGGGCAAACACTGGCGACAGCACGTGTTCGACGGGGAGGTCCAGTCCAACGGTCTCGGCCAACTGGGCGTTCCACGGGCCGGCGGCACAAACTACTTCGTCGGCGTCAACGGTGTCGGTCTCATCCGTTGTGACGCCCGTCACGCGGTCGCCGTTGGTTCGGATATCCGTGACCGTGGTGTTCGTCTCGAACGTCACGCCATTTTCTTTAGCACGCTCAATGAACTCGAAGGCCAAGTCCCGCGGCCCGAGCGTTCGGCTGTCACCCTGGATGTAGCCATACCGGGGGCGATACAGCGCCCCGTCGACGATGTCTGTGTTGAGGGGCGGGATGAGAAGCGATTTCCGCACTTCGTCGCCCGGAATGTACTCCATAAGACCATCTCCGAATATCCCAGGACTGGACCTGACCGACTCACAGGCCACCGCTTGCTCGGACTCGTCAGCAGCGAGTCGTTCAAGCGTCGTTGCACCACTTGGGGAGGTCGCCACTCTGAGTCGGCCCGCCTGCCGGTATCGGGGAGAGGCCGCTGGCTCAGCGAAGAACTCATTGTAGAGGCGGAACCCGTAGTGTTTCAATCGAGAATGTGGGTCAGGACCGCCGATCCCGATCATCGCAGTCGACTTGGACGTCGTCTCTGAGGCCAGGTCAGTGCGCTCGTAAACAGTGATCGGATCGTCAGTCCGTTCGCTCAGGTGATAGGCGACGCTCGCGCCAACGATTCCACCGCCGACAATGACGTATCTTGGTGTAGGCATCCTCGTATTGAGTTGTGGAGCGATAGTTCGCTCCTCGGCCGGAAAAACACTCGCCCATTCTGTTGGCACATCAACAATAGTGCCGTTGTCGAATGGAGAGGCATTCTTCGGTCACACGGTCCGGGAGCCAGCAACTATTACTGTTCAGTATCTACAGGTGGCTATGTGTGGTCGGACCTCGCTGTTTGTCTCGCAGTCGGTCCTCGAAGAACAGTTCGACGCGACAGCGGTCAGCACGTATTCACGGTCGCCCTCTGTCCGGTTGCGATGAGCAATTAGACATGCGTTCGCTATCCCTTTGAAAATCCCCTTGCAGTTCTTGTGACTCGTCCCCTCGTATCCGTACTCTAAGGCGGTTTTGGCGCTATCGATGCGACCGTCTGACTCGTCGATGATGAAGGGCGGTGCATCGTCCCAGCTCTCGAGCACGTCTCTGGTCTCTTCAGTGAACGCGTTGTCGCGTGCCAGCGGCTGTTCAACGTACGTCAACTGAGCGAAGAGGTCGGAGAGGCGAGGGTCCAAGGCATGTGACTCCCATTGGCGCTTGAACTCGCGAGCGGACTCTCTGACTCGGAATGTGGGCATCTCCAATGATGACTCCTCACGTAACGGCAGCCAAGTATCCATTGCAGACATCCGACCTAGACGTGCTTTTAAACATAAATAGTTGGAGAAGAACAGGTTGCTACTCAAAACCGCGGCAGTCGTTAGGCAGACTCGGTCTCGAACGCGCGACGGAGTCGCCGGATGTGGCCATACGAGTATGTCACACCGTACTGTTCCTCGATATGATCACGTATGAGCTCCGTTGTCCATGCCGCAGCGTCAAACCCAAATGCGGCTGGTGACTGGACTAACTCGGCTTGAAGTTGCTCCCTTTCGTCGGGCGTCAAGGCTGACGGTCGTCCCGGCCGATCGTCATCCTTGATGGCCTCGTCGATCGACAGCTCCTCGAAGCGGTCGAGCCAGTAATACACGGTCGACCGTGGAATATCGTACCGCTCACTTAATGTGTCCACAGTGACGCCGTCTTTATACGCGAGCGCGATCATCAGCCGTTTTGCGGCTTTCCCGGTCGAGACGCGTTCGACCGCCGCGTGCAGATCGTCAACCGCTACATTGGAGAGTTTGGCCATATACGTATGGGCATTGTCCTGGTACAAAAATACAATTATTTCTGTCTGACTTTTTCTCTTAGCCCCCTCTGGCAAGATACTTTTAGGCTCTCTGATTACAGGCGAGAGTTGTCCGTCGACTTCCGTGGTTTGCCTTGACCGCGTCGAGGGCCTTGTGAGGCCGTTGCTCTTCCACCCATGATGCATCACTCTCGATGCTCACGATTTCGTAGAAAAGGCGATTCCAGTAGAGTGGATAGCTTCTGTTGGGATTCAGCCCCTCTCAGGTGACCCATTCACCGTCTGCTAGGAACACGTGTGTCACCTCTGGTCTGGAGTGTGGCTATTCGTCGCAATCTTCTCGCTCAAAGTCCTTGCAATCGAATCGTGTTACCCTACTCGAAATACTCCTCTCGTTTTACAATCTCACTGAAAGCGACGTTTTGTTTGACATTGGTGATCTCGATAGTGACTCGATCGCCTTTGTCTGCATCGGGCACAATAATCACATAGCCCCGCTCAACACGGGTAATGCCATCCCCTTCATCCCCGATATCATCAATGTCGACCTCGCGGACATCACCTTCCTCGACCGGTGGCCCAGACGCGTCTCCCTCCTGTCTTGGTTCAATTTTGGCTTTGTGCTTCGATTGGGCCTCCGGAGAGCGGCCGTTGGGTTCGCCGGCTGTAGTAGCGAGGAGTGCCGTGCGGTAGACCTCACCGGGTGTAAGATTCCCGTTCGTTATTTCGTGCTTCGGGATCTCAATGACGTAGGAATCTTGCTGCTCGTCAACTTCAGCACTGAAGATACAGAGCAAATTGTCGGGAATATCCATTCGTGAATCGCTATGTGGAAGGAGCCAACCAGGATACCTTGAGTCTACCGGATACTAGTCTCTCGTAGATTCCGACAACTACGTAGAGATCGGCATGCAATAGAGTGCAGTGAGAGGCCAACCCAACTGGCCACATCAAACCGACCAAATTACCGGAACTCCTCACACCATTTCCCGGTCTGAACTGATGACAGGCTGATTCTCAATGCCGACCCTTATAAAACATATGTTCATTGCCACTTAGGCAACCTCGACTCACCGGATTCTTCGAAGAACCTTGAACCTCTATATGTCGAGTAATCAGCCACCAACCCTTGATGAGGTCGGCGACCAAACGGAATACTGTCTAACGATGTTCGACGACATCCTCGTCCCCACGGACGGCAGTCCCTGTGCAGAGGTGGCCGCCGAGTACGCCGAGGACCTGGCGACACGGTATGATGCGACCGTTCACGCACTCTGCGTCGTCGATCCGCGCGCGCTCGAAAACGCCCCACAGTACGACCAACTCAAAGAGGAGCGATCTGAAATTGCAGAACGAACCTGCGCGAAGTTGTCTATGACTGGAGTCAAGACCAAAGAAGCCGTTCACACCGACGTCCCCCATACAGCAATTCTACAGTATGCAAAGGATCAAGGAATCGATCTCATCGTGATGGGAACTCACGGGCGAACCGGCGTCGAACGGTATTTGCTCGGGAGTGTCACCGAGAAGGTCGTTCGGCTCTCGGACGTGCCAGTGCTGACGGTCAAAGCTGAAGGCTGCGGTGAGGTTACCTACCCCTACACCGACATATTAGTGCCAACTGACGGAAGTGAGGGAGCTGAGGCCGCTGTCGGCCCTGCCGTCGATATCGCCCACACCTACGATGCCCGCGTACACGCACTCTCCGTCATCGATACGATGGCGATGGGAGTTGACGTCTGGTCAGGGGCAATCCTCGACGCACTCGAAGAATCGGCACAGTCGGCGGTAGAGTCCATCGAGGAGCAAGCTACCGAAGCGTCGGTGTCTGCGGTCGAAACTGCGATAGAACACCGGAATCCCTATCGAGGGATTCTTTCCTACGTCGAGGAGCACGATATCGATCTGGTCGTGATGGGCACTCACGGACGCAGTGGCATCGAGCGATATCTCCTCGGGAGCGTCACTGAGAAAACAGTGCGTACGTCACCGGTGCCTGTGATGACGGTTCGGCAACCAACGTAGTTCTGGGAGCTATGTGGTCTACCTCTCGAGATAGCATTTATGAACGTCGAGTTTCCATAGAAAACACCCTCTAATCGAAGTCCAGGGCTCGAGTCATCCGCTCCTAGTGGTGAATTGCTGCAATTCGAGGCCTCATTCTTTTCCAAGAAGGCCTGTTATCCCTGATGATGGCTGAGATCAAACGAGCAGTGGGTCTGCTCGAAGCGTCGGTCTATGGCGTTGGTCTCATTCTCGGGGCGTGAATCTACGCCATCCTGGGCGAGGCGGTCGCAGAAACCGGTGAATCGATCATCGTCTCCTTTGTGCTTGCTTCCGGCGTCGCTACCTTCACGGGCTTGAGTTACGCCGAACTCGCGTCACGCTATCCGAAGGGTGAAGGCGAGTATCTCTACGCGTGGGCCGCGTTCAGGAACAAACGGCTCTCGGAAGTCACGGCACTCCTCCGCGTACTCACCGGAATCATCTCCGCGGCAGCGGTCGTACTCGCGTTCGGTGGCTACCTCGCTGCCTTTGTTCCCCTCTCGATTGTGCCCATGGCAGTCGGCCTCCTCGTCGTGATGTCGATCATCAACTTCTGGGGCATCGAGACCTCCGCGAAGGTGAACTTGCTGTTCACCGCAATCGAGATCGTTGGCCTCCTATTCATCATCGCCCTCGGAATCGGGTCGTGGGATACGGTCGAATTTGGCCAGTTCAGTCAAGGGACGACTGGCGTTCTCAGTGCGACCTTTCTGTTGTTTTTCGCCTACGTGGGGTCGAATCACTGGTGAACATCGCCGAGGAGATGAAGAATCCATCAAAGACGATTCCGTGAGCCATCGGCATCTCGATCGTCCTCTCGACGGTCGTCTACATGCTGGTCAGACTCTCTGAACTCGGGCTCGTAGACTGGCAGGTGTTAGGCGAATCGCCAGCCCCGCTGGCCGAAGTTGCGCTCGCGGGATGGGGTGAAGGAGCGTTCGTCGTCCTCTCTGCGATCGCGCTGTTTGCGACGGCGAACACCGTGTTAATCGTACTCATTTCGACGTCACGCGTCGTCTACGGCGTCTCGAAGGAGGAATACAATTCGTTCCCCTCGGTATTCGCTCGGGTACATTCGAATCGGAAGACGCCGTACGTGGCGGTCTTACTGGTCGCAGCCGTCACGATTCCGTTCGCATTGGTCGGCGATCTCGGATTCGTCGCCGGACTAGCGAACCTGGCTCTGTTGGCCGTGTTCATCATCGTGAACCTATCCCTCCTGAAACTCCGGTACGCAGGTGAACCGCGAGACAGCGGATATCGGGCCCCGCTAAACATTGGATATTTCTCGATTACGGCACTCGTCGGCTTGGTATCAAGCCTAGGGTTGATTACCTTCTATCTGTTCCAGGTGCTCCTATAAAGCCCGACGAGTTCTCCTCTTCTCCCGTGGACTCCAGTAGCTTCGGGCGCTTTCAACAGGCCGAAATATACTAGACGCCGACGAGAACAATTGGATCGAGGCACGTTTCGAGTTCTCAGGCCAGTTCGATCCTATCCTTGCACGCATCGATGAAGTCGGGAAGGGTGGCGGCTACGTCCGGTTCGAGCATGATCGTGACACCGCGCTTATCGTCTAGGAAGAGGTGAATCGCCTTTCCCCGCTCGTAGTTCACGATGAGGTAATCGGACTCGCCGAGATGGAAATACACCCCTTCCGCGTGTCGCTTGTTGTAGACTGCCAATGAGCGGTGAATTACGTAATCGAGCTGTATACCCTTAAGGTCCCCTTCTAGGTCCTTCCGAACGTGGTGGAACCGGTAATCGTAGCTCTTGCTGTTGTAGTTCACAACCCATCGCAGGTCTTCGCCGTACTGTTCTCGGAGGAAGGAGACTAAGTCGTCGAAATCGAACTTGGCCATACGGTGTTTAGTTTCTCGGTCGTCAAAAATAGTGTGACGTGATACCGATTCCAATGTCATATGACGAACACCGCCAACAGGAGGACGAGAACGAGGACAACTGCGAGGACTCCGACGCCGATAGACTGACTGGTAGACGTCGAGAGCGCACTCCCGTCCCGCCCGGTGGGAGCGACGAGAATCGACCGGAGGCTTTCTCGTATCCGCTCGCCGACGCGGTTGATGCCGTCTTCCACAGCTCCCGCGCCCGCGACGCTTACCGCCACAAGACGTCGGCCGACCGGGTGATAGACGATATCGAGATCGGCGACGGGCGTGACATGGCTCAGGCGGGTTCGAATAACGAAAAATGCGACGACGCCCGCCGCGGTCACACCCCCAGCCTTCAGAAACTGCTTGCCCGCAAAGGGTTTCGCGCTGACGACCCCCTCCGCCGGTAGTAGTCCGAACAGGAGCGTCGGGACCATCCCGAAGAGGACACACAGTGCAGCGACGCTCCCGAGGACCCCGAGTTCGATCGATCGCAGATCGGTGTATTCCGTCTCTGACTCACCCCGAAGGAAAGCGTAATAGCCGAATTTCGAGAAGGAGACGACGGTCCCGACGCCGCCGAAGAGGAGGGCGTACCAGAGGACATCAAAGCCTGCTTTCTCGACTCCGTCGAGGACCATCCCTTTGCTAACAAATCCGTTGAATCCCGGAACGCCCGCGATAGACAGCGCCGCGACGAGGAACACGCCCGCGGTGAGAGGCATCGCTCGCCCGAGGCCGCCAATTTTCTTCAGGCTCTCCTCACCCGTACGGTGGATCACGACGCCAGCGACCATGAACAGGAGGCTCTTGTACAAGATGTTGTTGACGAGGTGTGCGAGCGCTCCCGCGTCAGCGAGCGCCGCTCCGATTCCGAATCCCGCGACCATATACCCTACCTGTGAAACGATGTGATAACTGAGCAACCGACGCATGTCCGTCTGGAGAATGGCGAGCGTGACGCCGAACAGTACCATCGCGCCGCCGACGTACGCTAGGACGACGTGTCCATCGGGAAATGCGCGGACGATTGAGTAGGCACCGACCTTCGTGGTGATTGCAGCGAGGACGACGCTCGTTGCGACGTGCGTCCGCGGGTACGTATCGACGAGCCAGACATGCAGGCCGACGAAGCCAGCGTTGATTCCGATACCGAGGGCCGCGAACGTCGCCGGGAGTCCCGCGGTGATCCCGTCACCGTACAGGAATGTACCGACCTCGGCGTAGTGGAGCAGGACGCCGGCCATCAACGCGAGACCGCCGATCTCGTGATAGATGGCGTATCGGGTACCGACACTCCAGTCGCTCGACCGGTGCCAGACGAGGACAGTCGCCCATACTGCCATCAGTTCCCAGAAGACGACGAGCGTCAGCCAGTCGCCCGCGACGGCGGCGCCCATCCCCGAACCGACGTACGCCAGCGCGTACGCCGTCTGACGTCGGTCCCCACCGGTTGCAAATAGGTATCCGGTCCCCGCGGCAGCGATGAACCCGAACGCGACCGCGAGGAGACGCGAATAGACGTCAACGCTGAACAGCACCACCTCGAAACCGAACAGCGACGTTCGGACGTACGTTCCCGCCGGGACAGCGAGCAGCCAGCCACACGTTCCGATTGCCACAGCGGCGGCGACGGCGTGCCCGACGCGCCGCGGGAGTATCACCACGGCGACGGCGAGCCCGAACAGGGCGATCGCCGGCGGCACGGTCGTGAGAGCGTCTAGAGCGAGACCGGTGAGGGGCACGCTCATCCGACCGTCACCTCCACGACCTGTACTGCGAGGTCATAGAACGGGAGTTCGGTCGGAACGATCCCGTACACAACGGCGACGGCGACCGCGACTGCGACCGGAACGAGCAGTCGCCAGTCCGTTTCGACTCGCCACGCCCGAGACTCCCGGTCGTGACCGCCATCGGTATGAAGAGACCCGCTCGCTCCTGCGTCCGCGGGTTGCGAGTCGGTGAAGAAGGCCTCGGCAAGGATCGGCCAGAAGAACAGGAGTTTGAAGAGTCCCGCGACGAGGAGTGCGGCTCCGAACACCGGGTAGTCGCTCATGAACAGCCCGACCAGTAGATGCCACTTGCTGACGAACCCCGCGACCAGCGGGAGCCCAATCAGGCCAGCGCTCGCAATGCCGAACGCCGTCATCGTCACCGGCAAGCGACGCCCGATTCCCTGTAGCTCGTCGATACGTTCGACGTGCGTCTCAACGTAGATGACCCCCGCACAGAAGAACAGGACGATCTTCATGAACGCGTGCGCAGAGAGGTGTAACAGCGCGCCACGGACGGCTGCCGGCGTCAGTACAGCGAGGCCGATCACGATGTACGAGAGCTGACTCACCGTGGAGTAAGCCAGACCGCGCTTCAGCCGGTCCTGTCGCAACGCGAGGACGGCGGCGATTAACATGGTGACGGCCGCGATAGCCGCCAGCGGGAGACCCACGCCGAGCGTCTTGACGCTATCCGAGCCGAACACGTAGAGGACGACGCGGGCGATGCCGAACACGCCGCTTTTGACTACTGCGACGGCGTGGAGTAGTCCCGACACCGGCGTAGGGGCGACCATCGCGTCGGGCAGCCAGCCGTGGAGCGGCATCAGCGCCGCCTTGACTCCGAAGCCCGCGATCAGCAGTGCGAACGCGGCGCGAGCGAGTAACGGCTCCGTGGTCAGGGCCCCTCCGAGCCCGCCGGGGGTGAAGCCAGTGGTACCGGCGAGCGCGTGAACGAGGAGGGTACCGGCGAGGACGGCGACTCCGCCGCCGAGCGTATAGAGGACGTACTTGTGACCCGCCTTTCGGGCCGTCTCGGTCCGCTTGTGGACGACGAGCGGATACGTGGCAATCGTGAGTAGTTCATAGAACACGAACAGCGTGAGCAGGTTCCCCGCGAACGCGACACCGACAGCGGTGCTCAGACTCGCCGCGAAGGCGGCGAAGTACCGCGTCTGGTACTTTTCGTCTAGGCTACGCACATATCCGACGCTGTAGAGGCTCGCCACGATCCAGAGTCCGCTCGCCAGCAGTGCGAAAAGCGCTCCGAGCGCGTCAACCCGGAGCGTGAGCGTTGCTCCCGGGAGGAACGTCGCGTCAGGTGTCGTATAGGTGACGCCCCGGAGACTGCCCCGAACGAGCGCGAGCACGACGGCGAACTTCACGAGCGCGGAGGCGATCGTCCACGACTCGCGGACGTTCGGCCGCGCCCGACTTACCAGGATCAGCGGGACCGCGACTGCCGACGCGCCCACGGCGACAATCGGCAGCAGTGACGATACTTCTGTCATGATTCTACGAGTGCGGTGACGGTCGGTTCGACGAGCGAAGCGATTCCGATGGCGGCGAACCCGAGCCCGACGGTCGCTACCGCTGCACCGACGGCTACGGCACGCATGCCGAAAGAGGCGTGCCTTTCGGAGACATTCCTCTCCGTCCCGATATTCCGGTCATCACGCACGTAGAGCTGTTGGACCAGCGTTCCGAAGTACGTGAGCGAGAGGAGCGTACTCACGAGGACCAGTACCAGCATCGACCACGATCCGGCCTCGATAGCACCCACGGCGATGTACCACTTCGCCACGAACCCTACCGTCGGCGGAATGCCGACCATACCGAGGCCGATCACCGCGAGCGAGCCGCTGGCCCACGGGGCTCGCTGTCCCAACCCCGCGTACTCCTCTACGGAAGCGGCCCCGGTCCGAGACGCGACGACGCCGGCGGCCGCGAACAGGCCGCCCTTCATCACCGCGTGGCCGAGCAACTGGACGACGGCACCGACGACTGCCGGAACGGTTCCAAGTCCGATCCCCACGGTGGCGAGTCCGAACTGTGCGACCGACGAGTACGCGAAGATACGCTTCACCGACGACTGCCTGGACGCGAGGACGCCCCCGGCGATGACGCTTACTCCCGCGAGAAGCAGAATCACCTCGTCAACAATCGGATGGACAGCGAAAAATCGAACTGTGAACACTCCGAAGACCAGCCTGATCAGCGCGTATCCGGCGACCGTCGAGACGAGCGCCGAGAGAAGCACGCTCACCGCCGCCGGCGCGTGCTCGTATGCGTCGGGCTGCCAGACGTGCAACGGATACAGCGCCATCTTGACCGCCAGTCCGACGCCGATAAACGCGAACGCGGCGAGTGTCAGCGTTGATTCCCGGGGAAGATGTGTGGCGAGGTCGACCATGTTCAGCGTCCCGGTTGCGACGTATAGGTACCCGACCCCGAGCAGGTACAGGGTCGCGCCGACTGTTCCGAGCAAGAGGTATTTGAGCGCGGCGAGCGCGGCCCGTCCGCCGGAGGCGCGGGCGACCAATGCGTAAGCGGCGAGGCCGCTGATTTCGAGGAAGACGTACAGGTTGAACACGTCGCCGGTGACACAGACTCCCGTCAGTCCGGCGACCAGCAGGAGATAGAGGCTGTAGAAAGGATTCGACCGCGGACCGCCGATCCGCGTGTACGCTGTGAGCGCGACCGAAACGACTGCCACGAGAAGTACGAACGGAGCCGAAAGCCCGTCCGCAACCAGTTCGATACCTACCGGTGGTGTGAATCCACCGACCCCGTAGGAGAGCGTTCCGCCCTTGACGACGAGCACGCCGAGATAGCCCGCGAGCGCCGTCTGGATTACGAGGGCGGCCGTCGCAATCGGCCAGCCGCTATCCTCGAAGATTCGGCCAACGATCGGCGGCAGGACGGCCGCGCTAATCGGGACCGCGACGAGTGCGGCAAGGACTTCACTCATCGGCCGACCCTCCCTGTGATTCGCCGTCTGGTCCGTTCCGTGATTCGTCGATTCGTCCCTCCCTGAGAACGTCTTCCCGGAGCGTACCGTACTCGCGGTGGATGCGGACGACGAGCGCGAGCGCGACCGCCGTGACGCTCACGCCGACGACGATAGCGGTGAGCACGAGGACCTGCGGGAGCGGATTGGCGTACGGTCCTCCGCCGGGTTCGACGATAGGCGGTGACCCGCCGGTGCGGTACCCGGTGGTGATGAAAAACAACAAAACGCCAGTCTGGAAAACGTTGAGCCCGATCACTTTCTTGACGAGGTTGTCGTCGTCGATGAGAACGAACAAACCGACTCCGACGAGGACCACGAACCCCACGTAGTTGAGCCGGGCGAGGAACAGATCGATCACTCGTACTCCCCCTCCGCGTCGAACCCGCCAGATATCTCGAAAAACAGGATGACGATGGTCGCAGCCACGGTCACTCCGATGCCCACTTCGACCAGTTCGATGGCGTAGAGTGCCCCCTTACTTCCTGGATAGGCGGTGAACTCGAGGAACGTCCCGCCGTAGACAGCCGTCACGATGCCGACGACTGCGAAAACGGCAACGCCGAGGACTGTGAAGGCTGTGAGGACGGTCTGGTTGAGCCACTGACCGGTCTGATCGATGCCGAACGCGAACGCTATCGTAACAACTACCGATGCGACGACCGTGCCGCCCTGGAACCCGCCACCGGCACTTTTCGCTCCGTGGAACATCGTGAACAGGCCGAACGTAAAGACGAACGGCGCGATCAGTCGAACCGTCTTTGTGACGACGACGCTCTCGGTCTGGCGGTCTTCGCGCACGCTCAGAGCACCTCCTTCCGGAAGACGACGAGCACCGACAGCCCCGCTGCGAACACGACCGTGACCTCACCGAACGTATCGAACGCACGGTAGCCAGCGAGGATCGCCGTCACGACGTTCTCGATACCGAACTGCGGGACGGACTGCTGGAGATAATACGGGGAAATCCGCTGGAACGGTGGAGCGTCTGGTGATCCAACGGCGGGGAGCGAGGGAATTGTCGATCCGATTAGAGCGAGAATCGCCACGACGCCGATTACCGATTTGGGATCGACCTCCCGAGTCACTATTGTGTCGCCGACCGACCGTCCGGTCTTGGCGATGGTAACGAGAAATAGCGACGTCGTGACGCCCGCACCGACGGCCGCCTCCGTCAGGGCGACGTCCGGTGCCCGGAGCGTTACCCAGACGATTGCCATTCCGAGGCTGTACGCCGCAAACACTATCGTCGCCGCGAGGACGTCCCGTAGCGACGCCACCACCAAGGCGACGACAATCAGGAAGACAGTCAACACCTGCGCCAAGAGGAGCCCGTTCATTCGTCCTCCTCCGCCTCGAGTTCCCAGTGGGGGATTCCCTGAAAGTGGGCCGACCTCGTGATCGCGTGAGCGGCCACCGGGTTCGTGAGTAACACGAATGCGATGAGGAGCCCGAGTTTGAGGCGTGCGATGCCGGAGTCTAGCACGACGGCGACGGCCGTTAGGGCGAGCCCAGTCCCCATCGTGTCGCTCTTCGACGTCGCGTGTGCTCGGGCGTACACGTCCGGCAGGCGAACGATGCCGACCGCCGCTACGAGTGAGAAGAACACGCTCCCAGCGGCTAGCGCGACGACCGCCAGTTCGATTGGTGTCACAGCATCCCCCCGCGTTCGACCGAGAACCTGGCGACGCCGAGACTCAACATGAAGTTCAGCATCGCGTACACCAGCGCGATGTCGAGAAACCCGGGCTCGTCGAGCGCCCCCGCCACCAGTGCGATGACGACGACAGTCGTCGTGCCGATGGCGTTGATTGCGACGACCCTGTCCTGTGTCGTCGGTCCTACCGCGGCCCGATACACCAAGAGGAGTGTGAGCGCCACGAGAACGACCGCAGTCGCGAGTAACGCCGTCGAGACGAGTGATCCCTCCCCAACTCCGATCACGGGTCGTCACCTCCGTCGGTATCCGTCACGCCACCGCCGCGGAATACCCAGGTGACGAGTCTCTGGAGGCGTCCTCCGATCTGGTCGCCCCGGGCACCGGCGGTCAGCGAGTGAACGGTGAACTCCCGTTCGTGGACATCGACCACCAACGTTCCCGGCGTGAGCGTGATACTACTGGCCAGTACCATCCGCTCGAGTCCCTCCCGGGTGTCCGTCTCGACAGTCCTCATCGACGGGTCGATCGGTAATCGCGGGTGGAGGATGACGTAGGCAATGGCGACGTTCGCTTTCGCTATCTCCCAGTGGAGCACCGGGAGAAAGGCGACGAAGCGACCGAGTCGCCGCCCCGTTCGAGCCAGCGTCGGTTCCTCGCTGAACGCGATACGAAAGAGCGCCGCCGCCGTGACGCCGGCGCTGACCGCACCCGTCAGGAAATCCAATCCGCCCACGAATCCGCCGATGGCAAGATAGAACAGGTACGTGAAACCGAATATCGCGCCGAGGCGGCGAAGTCCACCGGAATGGATCAGTCGCCGCCGTTCCCAAGTGACTTCGGCGGGAGCGAGTTCGAGACGAGATACGCCAATCCGCTCACGAAGTCGTTCTACCGACAGTCGAGTGTCGGCCTGCACGATGAGACGCGAGATGTTCTGATCACCGATGTACTCCAGTACAGCCTCCGTTTGACTGGCCGAATCGCTCCCGTGTAGTCGTACGGTGTCGACCCTCGTCCGAAGTTCCTTTCCGTCGAAGGTTTCGATCGTCCGTTCGAGGCGCGATTCCACCTCGGAACCGGCTGACCCATCGTCTAAGCGGCTAACTATCAGTACAGCGAAATCGATCACGCCGCCGAGCTCGGCTCGTGAGTCCCTCGCCTTGCGGAGCGCGTATTCGACCGTCCCGACCGACGATTTGTCTGGTTCGACGACGACGAGAAATATAGGTCGCTGTCCCGCTTCCTGTGTCATCGGTTGTCTTGTGTATCTTTCGCGTTGGTGATTAGGTTTCTGACTCTATTATCGAATTACTGTCGTATATCGTCGTCGCACGTCACAATTGATGTTCGCACAGATGACAGAACCGGGTTGCCGAGAGGACTGGATGGACGAGCTTGTTTCCGAAGCGGTAACCGCACCCCGGGCATTCGCTGGCCTAGGGATATCAGCGTCGCCCGGATCGCGCGAACCGCTTCGCCGGTTCCCGGGAGTTCGAGACGGTGCTGTACCCCGCCAGTGATGTTATCGAGATTCATGAATTGCTCCGTGAACTACGGGACAAGCTCGTAACATCTCGCCCGTCGAAATCACTCTGCCAAACGATGAAGAGAGTAGCCTCCCAAATAGAACCCAGAATGTATGACCGGATTGTGATCGCTGTGGACGGGAGCAGCGAAGCGAAGCGAGCA
Source organism: Halorussus salinisoli (assembly GCA_005239435.1). Taxonomy (GTDB): domain Archaea; phylum Halobacteriota; class Halobacteria; order Halobacteriales; family Haladaptataceae; genus Halorussus; species Halorussus salinisoli. The sequence goes on from SZNP01000004.1 coordinate 30,954, forward strand.
GCACGACGTGGTCTCCAACTCGCTCAGGTCTTCGACGCGACCGTCAACGTGCTTTCTGTCGTCGAACGAAAAGCACTCCGACTCACAGAAACGTCCGACGAGAAAACCCAGCTACGAGAACGTGGTGAGGAGACCCTCACAGAAATCGAGAACCTTGCGTCAGAACTCGGCCATCCTGTTACCACGAAACTGACCGAAGGAAGGCCCGCTGTCCAAATTAGCGAGTATGCGAACGAGCAGGACGCAGACCTCATCGTCATCGGGAGACAGGGATTGACCGGACTCGGTCGGCGTCTCTTGGGCGGCGTTACCGAGCAGGTCCTCCATCGAAGCGACATCCCCGTGTTCGTCGTCTCAGGCGGGGACGACGATGGTGAGATAGAGGCCGATTATTCACGAATCCTTATTACGACGGATGGCAGCGAAAACGCCGAAGTGGCGATTCCCCATGGAACAGCCATCGCGCAGCGCTATGGTTCAGACGTGCACGTTTTGAACGTCGTGGATCTTCAGGCCGCAGGTGGCATGTTCAACGCGGGGGGTCTCGAAAAAGAGTTCCTCGAACGGCTCAACGCGAGAGGGCAAGAGGCCATTGACAGCGTTGCAAACAAAATCGAGGAATCTGCCCCCGATCTGACTGTGGAGACTGCCGTCGAACGGACGGCGTCGTTCGAGGGGGCCGCTGCCGGTGTCCGTGAGTACATCGAGGAAAACGAGGTCGATCTCGTCATAGTGGGATCTCACGGCCGATCGGATCTCAAGCGTCAACTTATCGGAAGTGTCGCCTCAACCGTGCTTCGGACAGTTGACGTTCCAGTACTGGTCGTAAAACGCTCGTGACGCACTCTATTTGGTTCTGGTGTCGCCCTGTATAGGACAGATTTCATGTTCTCACAGTCAACCACGCGGTTTCGTCCGCAACGCCGTAGAGTACGCTTGCTTCTATTTTCGCAAGGGGCCTATTTCAGCACGCCAATTATGGTATGATAGTGGACGGGACTTCGGCAGCACGAACGACGGTCTCTGCGGCGCTTCCAATGAGCACACGACCGATCCGACCAGTTCCATGGTGGCCCATAATGACGTGGTCGTATTCCCGCTCTTCAACAAGACGCAGGATGTCCTTTCCGACACGATTAGCGTAGCCAGGCTCCGACAGCCGGAGACTCGTGACGATTTCCGGCTCGTCTTTGAGGCCAGCATCGGCTACAACTTCTTCAGCTCGTTTGAGGACTTCACTCGTTTCCTTTCCCTGATAGTCCGTGATGTGTACGACGTGAAGCGTTCCCTCGTATCGTCGTACGAATTCAGTAGCAAACTCTAATGCACGGAAGCTACAGTCCGACCCATCTACCGGACGAGGACGTCCATGGGACTCTCTACTTGGTATCAATCATTAAATGTACTCGTATTTTGTGGCTTGGTAGTTTTCCTACAACCAACGATACAGGCATCATTTGACTGAGATGACTAGCCGAGTCCAAGTCATTCAGTTGAGGCTGGAGACTAACGGGAACTACGAGTACGAGGGACACAGCAAATCATGGAGGACGATAGATACGTTTTTCTTGGTGTCGGCCGACCTGTCGCCCACGCATGTCCGAGGCTGAAACCTGCGAGCGCCACGCCTGGGCGTCTGTCGGCGTAGTGACCCGGGATGGATCAGTCTACAGGATCTGGGAGTGCGAGAATTGTCCGGTCTGGACCGCGGAGCAGTTCGACCCCGACTACGAACGACAATGGGACGATACCTGGCTGGCCGAGCGCTGACATGCCGGTCTCGGGTGAGTTGGTGTCCCTGGTCTCTATCGGCGCGGTTGCGCTGTACACCCTCGTGACTGCGGCGAGTCGTGCGATCGACCGGCTGCTGGCGCTCGCCGAGTACTACGATGTCGACGAGGTACTCGTCGGAATGACCATTCTCGCCGTGGGAACGAGCTTGCCGGAGATAAGTTCCCATTTCATCGCATCACTGGGAATCCTCTCCGGGACTCTGGATTACCAGACTACGTCCGCCGTCGTCATCGGCGGTAACACCGGCTCTTCGACCGTCCAGCAGCTTCTTCTTGTCGGAATCCTCCTCATCGGGTACGGCAGTCTCGACCTCACCGGAACGTTCGTCCGCGAGATCTACCTGCCTATGCTAGGCGTGTTCGTCGTGACGATAGTTCTCGCCTGGGATGGAACTATCAGCCGGCTGGACGGGGTCCTGTTCCTAGCTCTCTACCTCGTGTATGTCGGGGCAAGTGTCACCCGTCGGGAGCGGACGCAGACGCTTCGAGAACCGCCGAGCGTCAATCCTCGCAGAGATGCGGTCGTCGCAATAGGTCTGCTCGTCCTGGTTCTGCTCTCTGCATCGCTCATGCTGTCGGTCCTCGAGGGGGTCATCGACATGCTTGCTCTCGGTGGGTCAATGGTCGGAATCGTGACCATCGGCGTGGCCGCCGCGCTGCCAGAGTTGACGGCCGTGATGGACGCTATCCGTCGGCGGTCACCAAACGTCGCGCTCGGAACACTCGTCGGGAGCAACATCGTCAACCCCCTCGTCGGCATCGGCATCGGTGGCGCAATCTCCACCTACTACGTCCCATCGGCCGTCATCCTCTGGGACCTCCCGTTCAAACTCGTGACTGGTGCTGGGTTGCTCGGGTGGACGCTGTACGTGAAAGACGGAGAACTCACGCGGACGGAGGGAGGCTATCTGTTGGGATTGTATTTCGTATTCGTGGTCGGGCGCCTGCTGTTGTTCCCAGGGCAGTAGTCCGCCACCAACTGCTGTGGCTTACCCGGGTCGGTACTCGCGCTTCAAACCAACGTTCCCGACAGGTAATGATAGTTCAAGCTCGTTCGTCGACGATACTGTCGGCAGAGTCTCTCCGACAATTCCCAAGTGTGACGGGAGTGAACATCCGGTAATGAACGACCGCCCGCACAGCCGTTCGGCCGAAGCGGTTCTGGAGGCCCACGATACCTCCAGGGAGGGACTCACTTCAGGGGAGGCCCAGCAACGGCTCGCGGAATACGGCGAGAACGAGGTCGTTCAGGCCAGCGAGCGAACGCCGGTAGCGATCTTCGTTGCGCAGTTCAACAGCGTGCTCATCTGGGTTCTGGTGGCGGCAGCTGTGCTCTCGGCCTGGGCCGGCCACACCGTCGATGCCGTTCTTATCGTCGTCATCGTCGTCGTGAACGGTGTCTTCGGATTTGTCCAGGATTACCGCGCCGAGCAGAGTCTCGAAGCGCTCCGTGAAATGACTGCGCCAACGGCGACCGTCCGCCGGGACGGAACGACTATCGAGATTGACGCGACCGAACTCGTTCCCGGCGACGTGATCGAACTGGAGAGTGGCGACGTCGTCCCCGCGGACGGACGGCTACTCGAAGATATCGACCTCGAAGTTGATGAGGCGGCACTCACCGGCGAGAGTGCGCCAGTCTTGAAGTCGCCCGAACCAGTCGATTCCGATACACCACTCGCCGAGCGTGAGAGCATGGTATTCAATAGCACGAATGTCACGCGCGGCAGGGCAGTCGCCGTTGTCACTGCGACCGGGATGGACACAGAGGTCGGTTCGATTGCACGAGAGCTTGCGGCTACTGAAGAGACACAGACACCGCTCCAGGAGGAACTGGACGAGCTCGGCCGTCGGCTCGGTCTCGGTGTGTTCGCACTCGCCGCGCTCGTAATCCCGCTGTTGCTGGTTCAGGACACGCCACCCGTAGAAGCGGGGCTCACCGCGGTGTCGCTGGCCGTCGCCGCCATCCCCGAGGGACTGCCGGCCGTGGTGACGCTGACCCTCGCACTGGGAGTGCGGACGATGGCCGAGGAGAACGCGCTCGTTCGCCGCCTTCCCGCCGTCGAGGCACTCGGCTCGGTAGATGTCATCTGCACCGACAAAACCGGGACGCTCACCGAGGGACAGATGACCATCAGCCGGGTGTGGGTAAACGACGCTGTCGTCGAACTCGCCGAAACTGCCGGTGAACCCCCGTCCGACCGCATCGACCTCCTGTTGCGGGCTGGAGCGCTCTGCAACGACGCCACCGCCGAGGAGGGCGATCCGACCGAGCAGGCGCTGGTCGAGGCGGCCGAAGATCACGGAATTGACGTCGAGGCTCTCCGCGAGGAGCACCCCCGAACCGACGAGTTTCCGTTCTCTTCCGAGCAGAAGTGGATGGGAACCGTCCACGGCGACGCAGGGTACGTCAAGGGCGCCCCGGAGGTCGTCCTCTCGAAGTCCTCTCGCGTGTTCACCGACGACGGACCGACCGATCTCACCCCGGAGGCAGCCGACCGCGTCCACGAACAAGTCCGGACGTTCGCCGACGAGGCCCTCCGCGTGCTCGCGATCGCCTACACGGAGGACCCGGAGAACTTGGAGGACGACCTGGTGTTCGTCGGACTCGTCGGGATGATCGACCCGCCACGAACGGAGGTCGCCGACGCTCTCGCGGCGACCGAGCGGGCCGGGATCGACGTGAAGATGATCACCGGCGACAACGTCCGCACGGCCGCCGCTATCGCGGGGTCGCTCGGAATGGAACAGGAGGTGATAGAGGGGCGTGAGCTTGACCAGCTGGACGACGAGGAGCTGTCAGAACGGGTCGAGGAGGTCAACGTGTTCGCTCGTACGTCTCCCGAACACAAAGTGCGCATCTTGCAGGCGCTCAAGGAGAACGGCCACGTCGTCGCAATGACGGGTGACGGCGTCAATGACGCGCCAGCGCTGAAGAACGCTGACGTCGGGGTCGCAATGGGCGTCCGAGGGACCGACGTGGCCAAACACGCAAGCGATATGGTCCTGCTGGACGACAACTACGCCACCATCGAGCGGGCAATCGAACGCGGTCGAGCCATCTTCGACAACCTCTGGAAGTTCGTCGCCTTCCTGCTTAGTGCGAACGTGGCGGAAGTCGCGCTCGTCTTTCTCGCGTCGCTGTACGGCTATCTCGTGCTCCCGGCGGTCCAACTGCTGTGGATCAATCTGCTCACCGACGGGTTGCCCGCGCTGGCGCTGGGTGCGGACCCGCAGAGCGGCGACGTGATGGAGCGACCGCCGCGCGATCCCGACAGGGGCATTATCGGACGTCCCATGCTCGGACTCATCGGGGGTGCCGGGACAGTATCGACCGTGCTCATGCTCGGGTTGATGTTCTATGTGCTCAGTGGAGCGGCCGCGATTACGCCGTACGCGATGACGATGGTGTTCACGGGCTTCGTCTTCCTCGAGTTCGAGAAACTGTACGTCATCCGCTGGCTCCGCGAAACCCCGACGTTCTCGAATCGGTGGCTCGCACTCGCGGTTGGGCTGTCGATTTTACTACAGCTTGGCGTATTGTATACCCCGGTCAATCAACACTTCGGAACAGTACCACTTGAGCTCGAAGACTGGGGAATCATTGGCGCTGTACTCGTCATCGGCCTCCCCGCATACCTCGCCATCGGTTCTACAATCAAACGATATCTCCCCTCGACGAGATCTCCGGTGAAGACTCCCCCTGAGGAATAAGAAAGCCAGTGGTAGACCTCGAGTTCAGTTGGGAATCGGAGTTCATTATACTCGCATACGTCCGGTTTCCAATTGCCCTCGTAATTGCAGGTGAGAACCCACAGAGAATGACTTGAACCACGACGAAATAGCTATTCGGGCTGCCCGTCACTGTGCTGTCCACCCACCGTCGACGGGGATGTTCGCGCCTGTGATATACGAGGCCTCGTCGGAGACGAGGAACATTGCCAGGCCAGCGATCTCTTCTGGTTGTGCTACCCGTCCCATCGGTGTCTGGCCGTGGACGTATTCGTAGAACTCCTCCTGGCCGAAGGCGGGTTCGGTCATCGGCGTGTCGACGAATCCCGGACAAATGCTGTTAACTCGCACGTTCTGTTTGGCGTAATCGACAGCGACCGACCGCGTGAAGTTGACGATGCCGCCTTTGGCCGTCGCATAGGCAGTCGCTCCCGGGCCAGCAACGAGCCCGTAGATTGATGCGATGTTGACGATGCTCCCCTCGGACTCCTTCAGGTGTGGCATCGCTGCCCGCGTCCCGTGCATGACGCCGTTCAGATTGATCCGCATCACGTCGTGCCAGTCGTCGAGCGACATCTCCTCGACCGTCCCGACGCGGCCAATCCCCGCGTTGTTCACCATCACATCCAACTGGTCGTACTTCTCGACGGTTGCCTCGACGAGCGCTTCGACCTGCTCGTACTCTGCGACGTCACATTGGGTGAAGTCACAACCGAGTTCCTCGGCCGCTTCTTCTCCTGCATCAGCCGACCGATTTGCGATAACGACCTCGGCACCGTACTCTTTGTACTTCGCAGCAGTTGCTTTGCCGATCCCTGTCGATCCGCCAGTAACGATTGCGACCTTGTTATCAAGCATGGAAGCCATCCACAATACTCTTTCCGACGTCTAAAACATCGGGATGAGTTTCAGGAGTGTGGTATTCCTTGAGAAATCGGTCATTCTGTGTGCTCGGATGACACCACCGATTCGCCGAGATCACTCGGACGGATCTTCCGCACCAGCCTCGCTTTCGGCGTCGGGTTGCGGATCTCCCCCGGTCTGTTTCTCCTGCGCCTCGCCCCAGCCACCGGCGTCGGTTACCTCGAACAACTTCCCCCAATCCGCGTCGTCTTCGCTTTCCGGGAGCTGGTCCCGTAACTGCCAGAAATCGGATTCCGGTACTACTGTACTAACGAAATCGAACGAGTAGATGACCGACGTCGGAAGTCCGGCTTCCGCGATACTCGGCGGTGTCTTTCCCGCGAAGGTCGCTGGGAGGATTTCCGAGAGCCACAGCGATGCGATTAGTACGGCCAATAACAGATGGAACCCGACGTGTATCCGGACCGAAGTTTCCCTGATTGATTACTTGAGTGCATCTGCGTCTAGTCGAACCATTCCGCCGACGAACGTGAACAGCGTTAACCAGAGCAATGTGGTGTATACCAGATACAGCCCGTTGAATGCGGTCATAAACGCGTAGGACGCGTAGGTGTAGAGCAGATACCCCGTCACCCCGAGCCAGACGACGTATCCCCGGAGCGACCCGCGAACGGCAAAGTACAACGACGCGGCCAGGGCGGGGACGGCAACCACGAGCGTCAGCAAGTCTTGGCCGTAAACCTGTGGAAGGAGCACCGCCGCTCTGCATAGAGAAAGACGAAATCGAAGAGGCGATCGACGTCCTAGATACTGCACTCGAAACGACGTTTCACGGAAGTATCGATTCATGAGAATTACGAGGTACTGTCGGCGTTTGTGCGGGAACCCTTCGCGAGTGCTGGCTGACCGGCGAGGCAACTGACGTTGTGAACGCGTTCCCGAACATCCCTTTGGACTCGGGAGGCGTCGCACTCGTTAGGGGCGCAATCCCAACCTCCTACTCGTCCTGGTCGAGCGCGATGCCGACCGCCCCGAGTGCAGTCCGTAACGCCCGCTCGAACGTCGTTTCGTGCGGGACGTGCACGGCGTTTCGCGCCGGGGTGAGCTGGCTACGGAGGTCGGCTTCTGAGTCGGGAACCGGCACCGCGTCGAGGCCTAGCTGTCGCCGTGAGAGATTGCTTTGCCCGTCGACCGCGAGAAAGAGGTTCGCGTCGCGCGCCATCGCCACGTCCACCGGGGCGTCGCCAGCCGCCACAATGTACGTCCAGCCGTGGGCAGCCCGCAGGCGTTCGACTGTCTGCCCTTTGTCGACGCGGTCGAAATTGCCGGTGTACCGCTCCGACCGCACATCATAGGCGGTCCCGATTACTTGCGCGGCACCACTCACTTGCCGCGCGTACGCGGTCGCAATGTGTTCGGGGCCATCGGTGACCAGATAGAGGTCGGTGTCGTCGTGCCGTGCCAGCCGGTCGAGGGTCGTACGGAGCTGCGCATCGACGGGACAACGGGATGCGACCACCTCGGCCACCGCGTCCGCCACGTCGGCCCGCCGTTTGCCGCGGAGGAGGGCGCCGTACGCCTCGAGGACGGTCGCTCGCATCGCCTGGTAGTCGCCCATGTCCGAGGCGGGCAGTGTTCGCGACGCGGTCTGGCCCTCGCGTCCGGTCGGGCGGTCCGCCTGGTGTCGAGCAAGCGTCGTAAGAATTGTCTCTGACAGGTGGTCAGCCCCGGCGACGCGCAGGGCATCGAGGCCCGTCAGGACGCCCTGCCATTTGGCTGTCGCCGCGAGGCCACCGTGGTAGTCGGCGACGGCCGTCAGCGCGGTGCGGCGGTAGCGTCGCTCTCTGGGCGAGAGCGTGATGCTGTCGGCGTACGGGAGGAACGCGAGCGTCTCGATGAAGACGGACCCAGACCGGTAGACGGTGCCGTCGATGTCGAGACAAACGCCGATGCGATCACCTGCCTCGTACGCGAGCGGATCACGATCGTCTGCGGGCTCCTCTGTGACAGTCATGACGGCCCTCTACTGGGATGGGAGAGCGGTACGGAGTCGGTCATACTCGCGGACATGGTCACGCAGCTTCGACCCGGACATACGCCTCGCCGGCAACGCCTTCGAGCGGGCTGGGATCCTCGAGTTCGGCCACCACGGTCACCGGCGAGGCGGCGCGGGGCTGGTCGTCGGTGCTCGCGGGCGTCGGGCCCCAGAACAGGCACAGGGCGTTCCCAGGGGGCCAGTATGCGACTGCGCCGACCGGAACGGTCTCGCGGGCGTTCTCGGCGGGCATGTCAACTGGGACCGAGAAGTACAGTTCGTCGCCCCAGCGCGTTGCGTCACCCGCGACCGGCAGGGCGGCCGCGAGTGCGTCGCGTGTGGCCGGTGCGTCGTCGGTCCACGAGGCAGTGCACGTGACATCACCGACCGCGATCCGGAGGTCTGCCATGATCGTGCAGACGCCACAGGCACCCGTAAAGGTACTGCGGACGCGACTGGCGCGCAGTTCCGTGTTCCGATGGCGCGTGGCCGTGTCCGGTGCGCCGGTTCCGGATTCCCATGCTTCTTATCGTACAGCGCCGAGCATAGAGACACAGTGCGTTCACTCGGGGCGGTCCGAAGCGGAGCGGCCGAGACACAGACCGGAGCGCTGGCCGTGATCGCATTCGGCTGGTTTCTCACCCTCGGACTACGGTTCGTGCTCCCTGCAATTTTGCCCTCTATCAAAGTGGCGTTCGCGATCAATAACGCGACCGCCGGGCTTGCCATCACGGTCATCTGGGCGGGCTACGCGATCATGCAGTTTCCGGCCGGCGTACTCGTCGACCGGCTCGGCGAACGCAGGCTCCTGAGTGTGAGCCTCGTACTCGCCGGGGGCAGTCTCGGAGCCATCAGCGGGGCGCCGGTCTTCTCTGTGTTCGTGGTTGCCGCCGGGCTGTTCGGGTTGGGAACCGGCTTGTTCGGCACGTCCCGCGGTATCGCGCTCTCGAATCTCTTTTCGCCGAATCCGGGACGCGCGTTCGGTATCACGCTCGCCGCTGGGAGCGTTGGCTCGGCCGCCCTCCCGTTTCTCGCCAGCGTTCTCACTCTCGAGATCGGATGGCGGTTGACTGTCGGGCTGTCGGTGCCGTTGTTTCTCGCCACGGGCGTCGGAACATGGTGGGTGATGCCAGCGGCGACGGCAGATGCCGACGGCGAGCCCGAGTACTCGCACCACCGCATACTTGGTCCGCTTCGAGTCGCACTCGCTGACCGCGCAATCGGAATTGGTGTCGTCGGCCTGACACTGATGCTGTTCACATTCCAAGCGCTGACGGCGTTTCTGCCGACGTATCTGGTGCAGGAGAAGGGACTCTCCCAGCAAATGGCGGGGGCCCTCTTTGCGGTGCTGTTCGTCGCTGGCGCTGGCTTCCAATTGGTGGGCGGCAGCGCAGCGGATCGAGTCGGGACGCGGGCCGTCCTTGTCGGCGTCGCGTTCGTCGGCATCTTCACGCTCGCCGCGCTGCCGGTCGTTCACGGCGTCCCGGCGCTCGTCGGCTTGCTTGTCGTGCTGGCCTCGCGGCTCGCAGTCGCCCCGGTGGCAAACGCATACGTCCTTGAGGCCCTGCCTGACGAGAGGATGGGGGCCGTCTGGGGGCTCCTGCGAACAGGCTTCTTCTTGGTGAGTTCGACCGGGGCTGTCGTCGTGGGGGTCCTCTCGGATCGCGGCCTGTTCGACGAAGCATTCTTCCTCTTGGCGGGAGTGACTGCCGTGGCGACCGCATTGTTCGTGTATTTGCCGAAGCGCCCCGGCAGGGAGCCGACGTAGACGGCCTGCGCCCGTTGCAAGGTGTCTCTCTACAGTTGGCGGAAGAGGACCGACGTCCGATTTGTGCTCGGACGTCGCCTGTAGCACTCACCGCCGACGTCTGACCCGCGTGAACTACCCCGCCCTACTCGCTCGCTTGCGCTCGCTCCTTGAGGAAGGGGGATTAGCGCCTGTAAATTCAGCTAACACATGCCCGATGTGCGGAGCAACTGAGATCAGCCGGTACGAGATTTGTTGACCTCACCGAATCCTTTCTCAGTCCTATCCCAAATAGCAGAAAGACAGAAGTCTGCTAGTATATTCTCTTTCTCCACTCGAAGGATGTTCAATCCGTTGTACGTGCGAATCAAGCTGTTTATTACACGAAATCGACGCTCTCGAACTCGAATCTGGCCCCACCAGTCGAACCCTCGGACAACGAACACGACCAGTCGTACACGTCCGCTAATTCCTGTACGAACGCCAACCCCAGTCCGGTGCCACCCGCTTCAGCAGCCGTCGTGAATCCGATGTCGAACACGTCTTCTCGGTCGTCTGCCGGAATCCCGGTTCCATCGTCCGCGACGTAGAATCCTTCAGGGAGGTCTCCGATCGTGATGGTCACGTCACTCCCGCCGTGCTCGACTGCATTCTCGAACAGATTCTCGAGGAGATGCCGAATATATGTTTCCTCGGCCTGTAGGACACGGTCGGTATTCACTACCAGCCGCGCGTCGGGGGCGTTCACCTGCATCCACACCTCGTGGGCGACATCCGCGAGGACAACGGCGTCGTTCTCACCGATAGCGTCCCGACCACGGGCTAATACCAATAGAACGTCGACCATATCCTCGATGCGGTCGAATGCCTCCTGAACGTGCGTGACGGCGTCCGTCTCCGAATCCTCCGGGAGTTGCTCGCTGTAGATCTGGCCGATCGTGACGGGGTTGCGGAGTTCGTGGGCAAGCATACTCGCGAACGCGTCCAAGCGTTCGTTCTGCGCCGCCAGTTCGTCTTCGCGCTGCCGTCGCCGGATCTCGGTGAACAGGATGTTGGCGACGCTCCGGATGAACTCGACGTCGTCGTCGGTATATTCTTCGACGGTCGTCGTGTGGACGCCAAGAATCCCCCACGGATCGTCGGGCGTCCCGATGATGGTGCTGATACCGCTTTTGACGCCGTGCGAAGTGAGCAACGCTGGCCCAGTGAACCGGTCTTCGGACGGGAGGTCGGTAACGACCACGGGTTCCTCTTCGAGGAGAGTGTACCCTGCCTGCGAGTTCCGTTCCGTCTCGACCGTCGCCGTCCCGACGATGCCGTCACGCCACCCCACGCCGTTCCGGAGCAGCAGTTCGTCATGGTCTGGCCGGAGTTCCAAGATCTTGCAGTAGTCGTGATTGAGCGTGTTTGCCACGCGTTCGACCGTCTTGTCAAACAAGTCGTCGAGTGGGTGGTCGTCCAGCGCCAACTGGGCGATCTCCGCCAACACGCGCTGTTGCTGGGTGGAGTTCGGGGCCCTCTCGTCGGCGCGGACTACCGGGTCGATGTGGTTCTCACGTGGGAATAGATCATGGAGGATACCAGCGATTTGATTGTGAAGCATAGGAACGTGCATACTGATTCTCCGTAGGCGGCACCCTGAGAAAGGGTTTTTGCAAAGTTGGCGAACGAGTCAGGTACGCTACGAATCGTCGTCAACATTCTTAAACTCAACCTGTGCCCACCAGTGTCGCTCTCTGTCACCTGGCATGTCCACCCGTACACGTCCGCGAGTGCGTCGACGAACGCTAGTCCGACCTCCGTGCCGCCGGTATCGGTGACAGTCGTATATCTGGCCTTGAAGACCCTATCCCGCTCGCCCGCCGGAATCCCACTCCTGTCGTCGGCGACATAGGAATTTCTGCGTTTCTAGTCACCGGACGACCACGATGGGGAGCACCCCGACAAGTATCAGTAGCAAGACACTGGCCGTCTGCTCAATTTACGAAAAATTCGAGGCGAAAGCCTCGCCCTTCAGGGCGGGGATGAAGCCGACCAACAGTATTCAACCGCCGACGATGGCACAGACGGGGTTCCAACGCAATCTATAAGGCATCCGACCGTGATAGTATGCATAGATGGTAAAGAGTACTCGTCACGCGAAATACGAACTCTACTACCACATAGTGTTCGTGCCGAAGTATCGGCGTTCGCGCCTGACGGGGAAGACGAAGGAACGTCTCGAAGCCATCTTCGAGGAAATCTGTGACGACAAAGACCTCGAACTGGCCGAGTCCGAGGTCATGCCCGACCACGTACACCTGTTCATCGGGAGTCCACCGAAGAACGCTCCGTCACTCATCGTCAACTGGGTCAAGGGCATCTCGGCGCGAAAGTATAACCAGCGGTATGACGACCGCGTGAAGTGGACTCGTTCGTACTACGTCGGAACAGCGGGAAGCACCTCGAAGGACGCTGTCGAACGCTACATTGCTGAACAGGAAGGTGGCGACGAATGAAGCGCGTCAACCCCTTCGAGGTGATCCCACAGACCGAGAACGACAAAGAGTGCCTCCTACGGCTACTTGACGCCTCCGCCTCGCTGTGGAACGAACTGACCTACGAACGTCGTCACAACTACTTCGGTGACGGCGACGTGTGGGACACTTCCGAGTACCGTGGACAGTACAACGGTGTCGTCGGAAGCGCGACTGTCCAACAGGTCACGCGCAAGAACAGCGAAGCGTGGCGGTCGTTCTTCGCCCTCAAGGAGAACGGCGAGGACGCCAACCCACCGTCGTACTGGGGCAACGAGGAGGACGGACGCGAACTCCGAACCTACATTCGGTGCAATCAGTACACGATTCAGTGGGGCAAGCGGTCGCGTCTCGAAATCCCCGTTGGGCAAGAACTGAAAGACGAATACGGATTCGGCTACCACGAACGACTCCGCCTCGAAGTCCGAGGCAACCCGAAGTGGGACGGCAAACAGGGTCGTCTGGAACTCGAATACGACGAGGTGAGCGACACGTTCAGGGCTTTTCAACCAGTCACCGTCCCTGATTCTCGACTGGATTCACCACTGGCTTCTCACGAAGCCGCCCTCGACGTTGGCGCAAACAACCTCGTCGCCTGTTCCACGACTACTGGAAACCAGTACCTCTACGATGGTCGGGAGTTGTTCGGACGGTTCCGCGAGACGACAGACGAAATCGCCCGCCTTCAATCGAAACTCCGAGAAGGACGCTACAGTTCCAAGCGGATTCGACGGCTGTACCGACAGCGAACTCGTCGCCGTGACCACGCACAGAACGCGCTGGTACGCGACCTCGTTGAACGACTGTACGACGAGGGCGTGGCGACGGTGTATGTGGGCGATTTGACCGACGTGCTGGAAACACACTGGTCGGTCAGGGTGAACGAGAAGACGCACAACTTCTGGGCGTTCAAGAAGTTCATTCACCGTCTCGCGTGCGTCTGTGAGGAGTACGGCATCTCTCTCGAAGCCGAGTCGGAAGCGTGGACGAGTCAGATGTGTCCCGAGTGTGGCGACCACGAGGAGACGGTTCGCTACGGGGATACGCTGACGTGTCCGTGTGGTTTCGAGGGGCACGCCGACCTCACGGCGTCAGAGACGTTCCTTCGAGAAAACAGCGATTGAGAAGTCAGGCCGATGGCACGGCCCGTGCGATTCGAGTGGGACGACCACAACTGGTCGGGGAAACCACACCCTCACGAAAGTCCCAAAGAAGTGCGCACAAACCCGCAAGTTGCCTCCGTGGGTCGGTAGCCGAACCCCCAACGTGAGGAATCCTCGCGCTTTAGCGCGGGGAGGATGTCAAAGGCTTTTCAATCGACATTAGAGAGGGTGAATAGATTTAGAAGCCATTGGGGTGGTTTGTTTCTACTTATGGCCTAGAGCCGAGCGGGGAAGCAGCATTCTTCACCTCAAGATGTGTAACAGACGTGGTCGGGATACTGACAATGAAGGTCCGCCTGTTTCCTGCGACTCTCTTCAGGTGAGATTGAGTGGTTCAGGTTGATGTTTGGTCTCACTCTCTTATTCTGATGCTGGGTGCGGCTTACGGAAAACATTGTTGTGAATAATAAATCCGATTCATTCCTCGCACGTCTCGATTTGGACGCTCCAAGAAGTCTCCCAACCATCCTGATCAGACCGAGTATTCCTTTAAATAGTACTGTCATTTCCCGGCGACAGATGATCGACGGCCCACTCCGACGGTATCTCCTCATCTTCGCGGCGAGCCACCTTCTAGATCTTCCCCGTGGCAACGACGCGCGTCGGCATATCCAGCGTGACAGGGAATTCACTCTTGTCTACCGCTCTCGGGAGAGCACTAACATACCCGCAATGATGAGTAAGAGCGTGGAGACGATGGTTGTGAGACTCCCTAATGCGAACAGTTCGGGAGTTGCACGTCTGGAAGAAGCAATCGAGAACACTTGGATCGGCATCGTATTTTGCCGTCCGACCAGCAACAGGCTGCGCGTTGCTTCGTTATACGACAATGTGAACGCGAACACTGCCGCGCCAAGCACCGTGGGCGCGATCTGTGGCAGGATAATTTCCCGGAAGACCGTCAGCTCATCCGCGCCAAGCACGCGTGCTGCTTGCTCGTTCTCCGGCAGGTTCGGTGGGATTCCAGCCAACAGCACGATCATTGCGAATGGGAGCGTCCACACGACGTGGACGGTGAGCGCTAACCAAAGCCCCTTGCTGAGGCCGAACAACTCGTTCAGCAACAGCGTCGACCCGATGCCGTATGTAATCCCGGGCGTGATGATACCGAGCAAGAGCAGGTAGAGGACGGCTCGACGGCCGGTAAACTCGTGTCGATATGCAAGCACCGTCATCGTCGCGAGCACCGTCGTCACGATCATCGTCACGAATGCCAGTTCCAGCGAACGCTGCACGGCCTCGATGATGTTCTCGCTTGCCAGTAGCTCGCCGTACCACTGGAGGCTGAAATCCACGAACGGGAAGGTAAGGCCGCCTTCGTTGAACGAGAACGCGATCAACGAGAGCATTGGCAGATAGATGTAGATCGAGATCAAGACGACGTACACTGCGAGAATCCGCTTTATGCCGACCCGCTGGCCGACGTCCGTGAGCGTCTCGGTTATCCGATTGACCGCTGACGGTGATTGCGTTCGCGACCGTGACGTGTCCTGATCTGTCGCCATGGAATCCTCCAGTGTCGCTACCCTGCTCGTACTCGACCAGTCTCCGAACTCGCCGTCACCCGTCGAATGCTTGCGCAACCTCGTCCATCGTCTTGAACTCGACGTCGTCCTTCGTCTGCATGTGCTGTATCAGCTTCTCGAGCCGCAGCAGGCGGTGTGCCTGGCCGATCACCTGCGGGTGCATCGTGAGGATGAATACACCACCATCCTTGTGGTCGTACATCCAGTCAAACTGGTCGTACCACCGTTGGAAGATCGAGTCTTCGCTCACGTACCCCATGCGGTGCGGCCGTGACCACGTGAAGGTGAGCGGCGGCCAGTCGTCGCGTTGCCACGACACCGGCAGTTCGACCATGTCCGTCGGTTCACCCCTATCGTACGGTCCATCCTCAGGCGCACTCCAGTTCCCGTACACGTAATGTGGCTCGAAATCCGACGCCATCTTGCTCGAGTCCCAGTCGAATCCGAGGTCGAGAAGGATATCGAGTGTATGTTGGGAGAAGTCCCACGCCGGCGAGCGATAGCCTGTCGGCTCTCGTCCTGTGAGGTCCTGGATGCTCTCGATGCCTCGTTCGATGTCCGCTTGTTCGTCTTCCTTCGTCTCGTAGGTCGCTGGTCCGGTATGACTCCACCCGTGATGTTGGATATCGTGGCCGCGATCCCAGACGTCTCCACACGCCTCTTCGAAGCTGTCGATGGTGTGCCCGGGAATGAACCACGTCGATGGGATGTCGTACTTGTCGTGGAGATCGAGGAGTCTGGGTGCTGCCTTCTCGGCACCGAAGACACCTCGGGAGTGTCGCGTCGGCATGTCCCAGGAGTCGTACGACCACAACCACGTCGACACTGCGTCGAAATCGTACGTCAGACAAACGGTAGCATCTGGCATAGCACCGAATACCCTCGCACTACAGATAAAAGTATTATAATATATACATGAAGAGCCATCATGGTGTAGCACGAATTCCCGATAAAATACTACCGCACAAAACAGATTACCGAACTCCCTCAGCTCCCATCCTCACGCTCTAGATGGCGCTGCTGCTGGCGAGCAGGCTCGTCATAGATCGCCTCCTCTGGCCCCGCCGGTTCGTCAGTGAACGTCGCATCGATCGCATCATCCACCTTCAACAACAGTCCGGCGACCTCCGTTGCACAGATGAACTGCCGTTGCTTCGTTGCTACCGGATCCAGGACGCCCGCATCGATCGTATCCTGAACCTCACCGTCGGGAAACACGATTCCCGCTCGTGCATGGCCATTCGCGTGGACGCCACGTAGGTCTGACAGGCCTGCAATCGGATCACGCCCAGCGTTCTGTATCAAGGTCGCGATGACCGACTTGACGGCGTTCGCGAATCGTTCGACCGCTAGCTGAGACCGATCTGGGAGATCACGTGCATCCTGTTCGACCTGCCGTGCGATTTCCAGTTCGATTGCACCTCCACCTGGTACAACCCCTGGATCGTACTTGTTGTATCCGCGTGCTATGGCCACAGCTGCTGTTGCCTTCCGGAGTTGCCGCGTCGCCTGATCCTCGATTTGTCCAGTCACCCCGCGAAGCATCATCACGACTGAATCCGGTTCAGGACACCCTTCGAAGACGATGATCCGCCGTGTTTTCCGGCGATGCCGACGCGGCTCAACCTGCTCTTCTACCACCGTCTCCGCATGCCCAAGGTGATCGGCTGTCGCATCCGTTGGCTTCAGAACCGGTGTCGCCCCCGTCGCGAGCGCGACCTGTCGGAAATCGAGACTCGTCACCCCACGGATTCCCAGGATGTCGTGCGTTGCGAGAAGATGCTGATACTCGGTATCGATTCCCGATTGCACTACCACGACATCGACCCCGAGCGATTGAATATGTGAGACGGCCTCCTGACGTCTCTCCTGTTCCCATGCCACGTAATCATTGGACTCAGCCGCCGTCTCCATCTGGATGCTGACGTCTTCGTCCGGCGTGTCCAGTTGAAGTCCATGGCCGTCCTGTCCATCCAGTAGCAACACCGACGCGTCGTCCTTCCGGCCGGGCATCTCCGTGTGCGCGCGCTGATGACGGTCGAGAACAGCACCCCGTATCAATCGGGAATCTGCAATCCGGCCCTTCGAGAACTGGCGGACGACGAACGACTCCTCATCCGGGACCCCTATCTGGTCAGCGGCCTCGACCGCAAGCTGCGCCCACGAGTCCTTCGCTCCTCCGACGTCGTTGCCTGTCATCGCAGTTCGTGCGACACCGACTGCCATCGCCGACGAATCGGAAAACTCGTCAAGAGAGCGGGACCATTCTTCGAGCGTTTCCAGAGCACTCTCGAGAGCGTGTTCGTAACCTTGGATGATAGTCGCTGGATGAAGGCCGTCCTCAAGCAATGATGTCGCTTCGTGTAGCAACTCCGCGGAGAGGACGACTGTCGATGTCACACCATCCGGGATGTCTTCTCCTTCGATGTCCGTATCCCCTGGTCGCTCTGGGCCGACCATCCGCCGGACGACAGGCGCCACAGGATGTTCTAGTGGTAGCTCGTCGAGGATAGTCGCACCGTCACTCGTGACGACGAACTCGTCCGTCCCCGGAACGCCACGCATCTCGTCACCGCTTTCGGTCTCCAGCTGGGTGACGACCAGCGTGTCTTGGGGCGTCGGCCCCAATCCCTTCCGCAAGACATCTGCTATCGCTTCCACGGCGACGATATTCGCGTCCGGGAACACCGGAGCTGATGCATCTGACTCGTTTTCGATTTCCCCCGCCCCCATGTCTAACACTACTGATGCAATTTCCAAAAAGGTATGCTCCCTCACCCACCGAAGAGCCCTCGAAGTTCGGCCATGTCGTCGGTCGTTGCAAGTGCTAACGTAACTCCTCTCCTGGCTTGTCCGGTTCAGCACCCTCGCTACCTTCCGTACTGACTATCGTTCCCCCCGTGTTGACATCCTCCCCGCCCTAAAGGGCGAGGATTCCCACGTGGGGCATCGGGCCATTCCTGACGCCCCCGGGGGGCAACTTCCTCCCACGAAGGGAGTACCGGGTTCATGCGCTCCACGTCAGGGCGGTGAGCGCGTGGTGACGCCGACCCAATGGGGTCGCCCTGCTTGTGGCGCTCCCCACGCCCAGCCCCAAACAGACTGTGCGAACGCAGGGATTCACTCCCGCCGTTTCGACAGGAGTGACACGGGCTGTGCCATCGACCATACTTCACCACGACGATCGTGACGAAGTGCAACCGCGAACGGGGCGTGTTTTGATTTGAGCCGTCACCCGCTCTCGTACACGGGCGTTACCGCCCGTTTCCAGCGGAGGTACGGGTTCTGTGAGGACGGCGAACAAATCTCAACCACGTACTCCCCACGTCGTTGTGAACCGTCGTGGTAGGCGTGGAACCGTCCGTATCGACGGGAAGCGACCCCGGGTCTTCCGATTGAGACTTTACGCGATTGGCTTGAACTACGGGACGATGCCGGGCTACTTCTTAATGTCGGTTGTTGAGGGGTTGCCTGATTCATCCCCGCGATAAAGCACGGGGCTTTCTCCTCAATCTCCGTAAGGACGGAGACTTGCTGTGGCATATCGGTTACACGGCGGAGGTCGGCTTATCGTTTCGGCCGCCGTCAAGTCTGGTTGCTGTAAAATTTTGCGGCCACCTGTGATTTGGCATACGGTACCACACCTCAATATTGCCTATCTGGACAAATAGTTGAAATCTGGCCGGGGAAGTACCTCTCACGAACTATAATTGTCATTGATGGCGAACGGGGGTAGCATGGGGAATGGACTGAACCGGAGAAACTTCATGAAGTACGCCGGTGCTGCATCCCTCGGGGTCGCAGCACAGGACGGGGCTGGCGCAGAGACCACCGGTGACGCAACAAACATTGGTCAAGATGGTCTTCAAGACGGACAGCGCCCCGTTCAATGGACAGGCCCGGAGTACGCAGCACGGGAGGGCCAAGAAGCGAAGTTCGAGGAGATGACCGATATTGATCTAGAACGGACGATTGGTGATCTCCCAACGACCCAACAGCGCATCATCGGCGGCGGGAACGAGACGTTCGACGCCGTGTCAGTTGATACGTCCAGTGCCGGCGCATTGACGATGGACAATGACGTCACTGCACCCACGCCGACCGACCAGCTAGATAAGTGGGATCCGGATACAATCTCCGACCTGTTCACACAGCCAGAGGAACGGCTCGGTGACCAGATCGGTGCCCAGGCAGAGACGCTCAACGAGCAACTCTGGATGGATCTGGACGCCCAGAACGAACTCCGGTTCCCGCCGACCGTCTACAACTTCGACGCCATCGGGTACAATCCGAAGTTCATCGATCCCGGGAGTGTCTCCAGATGGTCTGCTCTCTTCGACAACGAGTATCAGGGTCAGGTACTCTTCGACGCAATCGCTGCAATAGCGATTCCGGAGGCGTTGATGCACATGCTGGACAACGACATGGTCGAGGGAGAGGTCGGCGAACTGAACGACCCGTCGGAGGACCAGCTCGACGCCGCCATTGACTTCCTGGTCAAACAGAAGCAGGAGGGCCAGTTCCGGTCGACGTGGACGGCGTACGGTAACTCCGTGAACCTGATGGCGAGTGAAGAGGCGATCATTGGCGATATCTGGCAGCCGGCCGCCCTCGACGTGCGCCGGTCCGGGACGCCGTGCACGTACGCGACGATGAGCGAAGGCATCCAAGGGTACCGGTTCTGGTACGCCGGTATCATACCGACGAAACCTGGGGCCAGCCAACGCAACAACGTCGACGAGGTGAACACCCTCATCAACGACGTCCACTACGGCGCGTGGTACCCAGGATACGTCCAAGGATGGGGCTATTCCGTGCCTCAGTATCCGAACACCGACCTCGTCCGAACCGGATCGGACGAATCTGGTCAGGGGATGGGTCCGGAATACTACGACTGGGCGTACCGGGGCGAACGGACCTACGAACCCGTCGAGGATCCGTACCTCTTCGACCCGCAGAGCTACGAGTGGTCGATGGAGGAGGGAGAACCGAGTTCCGACGGCCAGCAGCGTGACTCCGGTCCGATCGAGGAACGGATCGACCGCATCGGGTTCTTCCAGATCTGGCCCAGCAACGCCGATTACATGACCCAGCGATGGCGAGACTTCACTAGCGCCTGATCGCCCGCTATGTCGTCTCGCTTTCGGCGCCGCCTCCGGGATTTCGAGACCCAGCTACTCGTTGGGCCGACGGTTCTCTGGTTCGCCGTCTTCTTGTTGCTCCCGCTGGCAGTGATCGTCTACTACAGCTTCTTGACGTACTCGAGCTTCAACGTCATCCACGAGTTCACGCTCGAAGCCTGGCGGATCAGCGTCTTCGACCAGACGGTGTACAACGTCTTCATCCGGACTCTCCTCATCGGCACCGCGGTGACCCTTCTCACGCTCCTGTTCGGCTACCCGCTTGCGTACTTCCTCCGGTTCTACATGAGCCAGAACGGTGGCATCATCCTCCTGTTGTTCCTGGTTGTCCCGTTCTGGACGTCTGGAGTGATTCGGACGCTCGGCTGGATACCGATACTCGGTCGAACTGGCGTCATCAACCGGATCCTCCTCGATATCGGCCTCATCAGTGAACCCATTAGCTGGTTGTTGTTCTCCCCGTTCTCGCAGATTGTGGGCTACCTCCAGAATTACGTCGTCTTCATGGCCGCACCGATCTACATCTCACTCGCACAGATCGACCCGGACCTGCTCGACGCCTCCGAGACCCTTCGAGGGGGGTCCATCGCGACGTTCCGTCACGTCACCTGGCCGCTGAGTCTTCCGGGCGTCATCATCGGTTCGATCTTCGTCTTCGTGCTCTCCATCGGGAACTTCACCATCCCCCAGTTCCTCAGCGGAGGCGAAAGCACGATTACGACTCTCATCTACCTGTCAGTGAACTCCGGTCTCAACTATCCAGCTGCGTCGGCGCTATCGATCACACTCCTCCTTGTCATCTTTGCCGTCGTCTACGGTCTGACCCGACTTGTCGACATCACCGAAATCGGTCAGAGCTGAGCCTCATAGCCCTCACCACATCTCCTTCGACCTCATTCGCCAAGAACGTCCGTTTCGAGGTCGACGCCCGACACGACACTCGTCCGTTCGAGAAGAATCGTATCTTCGACGTCCCATCCGACCGTGACAGTCTCCGTCTCGATGTCAAGGCGTGACTCCGATTTGAGCTGGATCTCCATCGTCTCCTCACCACTGGCCGCCTCGAGAAGTAGTTGCGTCCCACGTCCGGGCCGCGAGATGACATCCAGAACTCGACACAGGAGCGAATTCGGTGAGTCCGCGTCGAGCCGAAGATGCTGCGGTCTGACGACGAACGATACCTGTTCTCCGACAAGGGAATCACCTTCGACCCCCGTGTTCGCCGTACTGACAGCGAACTCGCCGACGGCGGTCGATACAGTGACGGTTGCTGCCGTGTCTTGAGCGTCCACGATCTGGCCGGTGAAGATGTTCGAGTCACCGACGAAGGAAGCCACGAACGCCGTGGCTGGCTGGTTGTACACCTCCGAGACGGTCCCGGATTGCTCGATCTGTCCCTCGTTCATGACGACGATTTGGTCGCCCAATCGCATGGCCTGATTCTGGTCGTGGGTCACGTACACGAAGGTGGTCTCGAGTTCCCGGTGGATGCGTAACAGCTCGCGTTCCATCCGTTTCTGCATCTTGTAGTCCAGATCTCCGAGTGGCTCGTCGAGTAACAGGAGCTTCGGCTTGAGGACAAGACTTCGAGCAAGCGCGACCCGTTGCTTCTGTCCAGCAGATAGTTCCTCAGGCGACCGGTCCCGGACATCTTGTAGCTGCATCAACTGTAGCATCTCCTCGACACGCTCGGTTTTCGTAGAGGCTTCGACACCGACACGGTCGAGCCCGTACCGGACGTTGTTCTCCACCGTCAGATGAGGGAACAGCTGGAAATCCTGGAAGACGAGCCCGATATCACGTTCGTACGTCGGCGTCCCCGTGATGTCGACGTCGTCGAGGAGTATCTCTCCCTTCGTGGGAGTAACCTTCCCGATGATCGAATGCAGCGTCGTCGATTTACCACAACCGCTTGGCCCGATGAGGACACAGAAATCACCGTCCTTGACATCGAAGTCGATGTCGTCGACCGCGAGGGTCCCATCGGGATACACCTTCCGGAGTCCACGAACTTGAAGGATATCCCGTGGCTGCTCCACTGCTTGGCGTTCGCTGGGCTTCGGTTGGCTGGTCTCCTCCTTGGTCGTGTGATCGGCCATTAGTCAAATCTCCTCGATGTCTTCGATGGTCACCGCTTCGGTCACGCTCAGGCGATTGAAGTAGATAGCGTCACTGATATCCCAGCCGATGCGAATCTCTGATCCAACCTCCCCGATCATCGATTCGCCAGATTGCATGACCTCGAACGCGATAGTCGAACCATCCGTCGCGGGCACTCTGACCGTGAATTCGGTTATCTCTCCCGTATAGGTGCGACCCTCAAGCGTGGCTTCGATGGTCGTGTCCAGCTCTTCCGCTTCTGAACCGAGGTCGATGTTTTCCGGCCGTATCAGGACGACCGATTCGCTCAAATGATCCGAGTTGGTCTGTGCGGTTGCGGTGATGGTCCCGATTTCGGTTTCGACCGTGACCACGTCTCCATCCGTTCCGAGTACCTCTCCCCGGAGGACGTTCGAATCACCGACGAACCGACCGACGAAGGCCGTTTTCGGCTGTTCGTACACTTCAAACGGCGTTCCGGTCTGTTCGATCTGGCCTCGATTCATGACGACAAGTCTGTCGCCGAGCTTCAACGCCTGCTCCTGATTGTGCGTGACGTAGACGAACGTACTGTCGGACTCGCTGTGTATCCGGCGCAGGTCCAGTTCCATCTGCTTCTGGAGCTTGTAGTCGAGGTCGGCAAGCGGGTCGTCTAGAAGGACGATTTCACACTCCCTGACGAGCTGCCGTGCCAGTTCGACGCGTTGCTGTTGGCCACCGCTGAGCTCGGTCGGCAGGTTGTCCGTGGTCTCTGAGATTGCCAGCAGTCCGAGTATCTCGTTGACGCGCTCTTCGACTTCGGTGGTCGTCACCGATGGCTGTTGTTGGAGTCCAAATGCGACGTTCTCTCTGACTGTCTTGTGCGGGAACAGCGTGTCCTCGAACTCCTGAAAGACGAACCCGATGTTTGCGTCTTTCACCGATATGTCTCTAACATTGGTTCCGTCTAGCATGACTTCACCGATCTCGAAGTCAAGCAACCCGGCGATACATTTGAGGAGGGTGCTTTTTCCGCAACCACTGGGGCCGATGATGACACAGAACTCCCCTTTCTCGACGGTCAGATTGATGTCCTGCAAGACGTGTTCACGGCCGAATGACTTGGAGAGTGAGTCGACAGAAATCGCCCATTGGGTCATCGGATCTCCTCAATGCCCATAATAATTGGTTAGGATTAGAAAAAGATTCGGCCCAGTTTCCCCATGCCATCGGACAAATCCCAATCCGGTCGAACAGCGAACAAGCAAACACGGCCTTATCGTGACCGATTTCACCCCATTCGCTCTAAGGCTTCGCGACCGGCTTTGGTGCCGAGCCGAAGATTGGGGTCCGGTTCGACCACAAGAACTGGTACTTTTTTCTGCCAGATGGCCTCTACGAGACCGGTGGCGGTAACTATCGCGTAAAGAAACAGACCGCCATTGCTGACGGGATAGACTTCGATGAATTGACTGGCCACTCCGTCCAGACACAACTCGATGATCTCATCGACGGCGCAGAGACCAGGGAGTGAAACAAGTCAGCGGAGAACACTTGCTCGTCCTGTCGCGTTCACCGCTCCACGGTCAGTCTTTTAGGGGACTTCTCCATAGGTGCTGGCATGTCCGATGGGTTGGAGCCAACGGAAGAGTATGACGGGACCATTACGGTCCACATCTTAGACGATTATGGAGATAATGAACGCATCGGGTGTTCATCGTACAAGAACGCAATTGAACTGGTAAAGCACCGACAGTCGGATGCCACCGTGGTGAAGATCGAGGACCGGGATGACGAGATCGTCTTCACGTCGGCCGAGATGGATATCCGCGACTGGGAGCGGGAATGGAAGCACGCGAAACGCCGCCTCTCCGCCGATATCGAGGAACGGAAGTGCCCGTATGACAGCCCGTCGTGTTTCGCCGATGATCTCTGTGTTCAGTGCCAGATGGATAAAGTGCAGGAGAACTACTAAGCAACTAAACTCGGCAGGCTATGGGTGTCCTTACGATTCGGAGAGTGACACGGTGATGTCGCGTAGTGGACAGCATAATCGGCGCAGAGGTTCCTGCACGAGAAGGAACGTACTCGTACAGGGGGAGAGAGGCGCCATTTCATATCGTACTCTGTTCGTAGTGCATATCTAACAGCCCCACGTGCAGTAATCAGCCCAAGACGGCTATTTGACACCGTGAGGGACACAGTGTAACCAAGATGCCAATCCCGTTCACGCCGTGAGCGCTGTTCACCCCGTAATGGTATACGGAGTGACGGGGCGCTTTTAACTGTGGTATATAATGGCACCCCACCCCAAGGGATACGGAGAAAAGGAACAACCAGGGAGCGACCGCCGGACATTCCTGAAATCGTTCGCAGTCATCGCCCCCCTCGGACAGACGCTTACACGCACAGCCACACGACCACAGTCACGCACTCAGTTGGAACTCCTGAGCACCCATCCGATTGATGGCGCGACCGAAGTCGTGACGCAGGACCAGTACGCGTACGTGGCCGTCGCCAACAGATTCAGGGAAATTCGCGGCAGTCCTGGGGAACTCGCCGTCGTCGATTGGACGACGCCCACACAGCCCCGCACCGTGTACTCGGACGAGGCGCCGAATCTGGCCATCGGGACGTGGGACGTGAAGGTGGCTGGCGACGTGGCGGGACTCGCCAGCACGGCACCGGGTGTAGGCGGGGTCGATTTTTTCGACGCGAGTGACCCGGAAAACCCAGAACACGTGTCGTTCTACGACGTGAGTACAGCGGATCGCTACAACGGTCGGGTGCATAACTTCTTCATCGATGGCGAGTACGCCTACGTCGGGGTGAATGCGGCAACGACAATCGATTCGGATGGCGATGGAGTCTCAGAGAAGGTACGACAGTTTGGAGAAGATGGCGTCGATATTGTCGACGTGAGTGACCCGACGACCCCGACGCGAGTAAGCACATGGCAACTGAAAGAGTTCCCGGGTCCCGCCTTCGCAACGGCCAGCGTCAATGGGTTTCACGACCTCTACGTTCAGGATGGACTCGCGTACGTCTGTTTTTGGGACGCGGGCATCGTCGTGTTGGACGTAAGTGATCCGAGTGCGCCCGAACTCGCGGGCCACTTCGGGGAGGCACCCGACGCCGACAAGGAAGTCCGATTCCGGAACACAGACGAGGAAAGTCGGGGCGCATATTTCCAGGAGACGGGGGTGAGGGACCACCGACAGCGTTTACCCGGGAACGCGCACTACGTCCAGCCCTCGCCGGATGGGACGTACGTGTTCGTCGGCGCGGAATCCTTTATAAAAGGGGAACCGGGTGGCATCGACATCTGGGACGTCTCCGATCTCGGGGACATCTCCGACATCGAGGACCTCCTTGCAGGTCCCAAACGCGTCGGTCACATCTCCCCGCCCGACATCGAACTCTCGAAAGCCGATCAAGAATTCGTCGACACAATACAGAGGTTTAACGTCTTCAATTCACGGGCTCGCGCCTTGGTCCATACGTCACACAACTTCGACGTGACCGACGACCGACTGTACACGTCTTGGCACGGCGGTGGCGTGCGCGTGTTCGACATCACTGACCCGAGCGCACCGACCGAGATCGGTGTCTACGATCCGGAGGACGCGTCGTTCTGGGCGGCCGTTGCCGCAGGCGAGACCATCGTCGCAAGCGATATCGGCACCGGTCTCGTCTTCCTTGAGGCCCCCTAATTCCGGCGGGTGCGCGACGACGACAGCCCACTCCATGTTTCAGACGACTGATCGAGAGATACGCTATATCTATCGCGACGAAACCCACCTTGTTCAAGAACGACCGTAATTGTACAGTCTGTACGTATTCTCTATCTTTTAAGCAAGATACCTCCCTGTACGGACTCATGGGTCATTGTTCTCTTTCTAGTTCTTCACGGACGACTGCGCGAACGCGCTCATCTAGGTTGTCCTTGTCGCGGTCGGCGAGGATGTCCACATCGTTGGCGACAAGTGGGAGTGTGCTTACGAATAGACTCCGAGGAGGGCGAGGAGAGGTGTCTCTTCTTGGATGGTGTCTCGGAGAATCTTCCTCGTATCTATCCGTTGTCGCCAGAACGACTTAAGTGAATAGTGGAGAGCGGAGTCGTCAGCGGGAGCGGGTGGAGATTAGATTTCGACGCAAATGCCGGCCTTTGGAACGCAGACCTCTTGAGTCCCTCTAGTGTGCTGTTGTGTCTGGTAGAACCGCCGGAACGTTTGGACGGCGATGATGCCAGTCGCAGCGAGTGCAATGACGCCAGCGGTGGCGGTGGGGTACGAGAGTGCCACCATCACTGCGAAGAGTCCGAGGATGGCCAGTGCCGACGTCGCGATGATAGCGCCGAAACTCTGCGCCGAGATCGAGCTCAGATGCCGGGCCGGATCTTGGTTTGGTGTGTACCTCATCACAGATAGATGTAAGAGTGGCACCCGCATAAGTGTAATCTGAATTATATTTCTGTAGCGATGCTTACTGAACCACGATTATGTAGAAATATTGTCGTATGTGGCTACATCAGATACATTACAAATCAAAGCAGCTCGAAACAAGAGCACTCCCATCTAATAACAAACATCGAAAGTAAGCCAGCAAGAAAAGCAGGTATCTGGCGTGGTTTTCGATGAAGCACCGAATCGAAGATACGACTGGAGCATGGCAGACTCTGGTGACAGCTTCGACAAACTCGCCGACACGAACACGTGGAAGAACATTTTTGTGCTGTTCGACGGATTCCTCGGCCCAACGCCCTTCAAAACACTATCGAGGGTTGCGTGAACATGCATACATCCGATGAGGTGTACGGTATCACCGTCATCGCTGGCCCACCTGAAACTAGTGAATCGAGAACCTCCAGATACCGACACGGTGACGATTCCGGAGAATTAGCTTGCCCTGTGACATGGTTGTTTATTCCGATGTGACACTGGTGGAAATAGTAGGGGGAAGTGGAGTGGGAGTGCTCCGTCAGGGGTTTGAACCCTAGTCCTTGCCGTGAGAGGCCAACCAAACAACCGCCAACAAACCAACTAGCCTCTTCACCCCCACCGCGCATTCAGTGCGTTCCAGCCCTGGCAACGCCAGATAACACCACCGAGGTACATAAATACCCGCTTTGTTGGCATGGCGCCAAACCAGGTTCAGCGGATTCGTACGGTGATGACTTTCCCAATATGGAGACTGCTGTTGCAGAGAAGAGACTTCTACTGATTGCTCAATGTATTTGTTCAACTCGATAACTCACGTAACACGAGTTCGTGCATTTTCCGCTTCCTCTCTGAGTCTGGTGACTATCATCTTGAGGAAGACCCGTATGGTTTCGTCCTCGGTTACCATATCGTTCAGAACCATCCCCTGTCACCGGCAAAGTCCCCACCCAATTGGGGAGACGAGGTTCAGCAGCGACTGACTCAAAAGGCCGAACGACTAACCCGGGTCTATGGCCATCGAAGCCTCCTTCACTATCGACCAGGCCGATTTCCCGTTGAGCACCGTCTTTGCACAATTAACTGACGCCACCATCGAACTCGATCGAATCGTCCCGACGAGTAACGCCGTCATCCCCTACTTCTGGATTTACGCCGATGACACCGCCACCCTCACCACCGACTTAAGCAACGACGTCGGGATCGATCAGGTGACGATAATCGACGAAGTAGAGGGACAGATGTTCGTTCGTGTCGATTGGAACCTTGACCACGAGAGCGTTCTCACGGCAATCGTCAATACCGACGTCACGCTCCTCTCCGGGATGGGAAATCAGGAACAGTGGACATTTGAAGTGCGCGCGAACGAACAACAGGAACTCGCCGCGTTCCAAACGTACTGCCAAAAACACGACATCCCAATCGAACTCACCCAGCTGCACGCGCTCGCATCACTCAAGGCGGATCAAGAGTACGACCTCACCGAGGGCCAGCGCAAAGCAATCACACTAGCGTATTCCAAAGGGTACTTCGACACGCCGCGCACCGCCACCCAAAATGATCTCGCAGACGAACTGGGAATCACCCGGCAGGCGGTCTCCTCGCGGTTACAGCGTGGCCTTCGACGACTCGTGGCAAGTACACTCATTACCCCGCAAGAGTGACCACTTAAACCACCATATAAAGGAATGTTGCGCACGCAACAGCCACCCTCAACCAGTTGTAAGGCCTGTGCTAGGGTAATGAACTCACCTCAAGATACGCGCGGATGTCTCGAACTCGTAGACTCGATGACGACCATCGAGTTCGATGCGAATCGAGAACTGTTTCAGGCGGTGTACGACAGAAATCAAGATTCGGTGGGTCTGGCAGTGGTCGCACTGGTAGCGACCGTCCTCGACAAAGAACCTGACCATCTGGCTCCACTGTATTCCTCAATTGATGAAGATGAATTCGAGGGACTACTCCAAGAGACAACCGACACTCGGCGGGGACAGGGACACATTTCGTTCAACTACGAGGGGTTCGAGGTGACCGTGTTCGGAGACGGAAAGATAGAGGCCGACCCCACTGGAGACCACGTAGTTGGCATCGCTGGATAGAATGAGGAAGACTGAGCGGGAAGCGACGAGTGACGGAGACTTCGAAATGGCTCTCCAGGAACAACAACAACGGGTGTTAGCTAGGTTGAACGAGGAGAAAACGCTGAACGCTACACCAATCGTCCGGCATGATGAGAGCCTGAGTTGCGAGGAGTATCTCACCCTTGTCTACGAACTCCACCATGTCCATCTTCCCGAGCTACAAACAAATGACTTGGTTGAGTTTGACCGACAAGAGGACGAGGTGACACGAGGGGCACAATTCAAGAAAAAACGCCCATCCCTCAAATCTGGGGACAAAAACTGAAAATCACCCCAGGTGATGGTCACGTATCCATCTCTGGGATTTCACTCTTGGCTTGTCTGTACGGACGCCAGCCCTTTACTGACGGAGCGAGACAGACCATCCAATGGCTACCGAAGCGACGTTTACGGTGCCGTCCGACCAGTTCCCCTTGGGAACCGTGTTCCAACGATTACCAGGAGTGACGGTCGAACTTGAGCGAATCATTCCGGCCCAAGACGTCGTGATTCCCTATTTCTGGGTGCGCGGGACTGACGTCGACGACATCGAGGGTGCGTTTCTCGACCATCCGGGCGTCGAGAACATTCACCTCGTCGATTCCGTTGCAGACGAGTATCTATTGCGCGTCGAGTGGACGCTGGAGTACGACGGCGTGCTGAGCACACTGATGGAAACGGGGGTTCCCCTCACCGAAGCCGTCGGCACGAGCGAGCAGTGGACGTTCGATATTCGGGGCGACGACCGACGTGACATCGCGGCGTTTCAAGAGCGGTGTCGGGAGTTGGACATCCCGATTACGCTCACCGAACTCCACGCACTCACGCCCATCGAGTCGGAGGTCGGGACCGCACTTACCGACACCCAACAGGAGGCGCTGGTACTCGCCTACGAGCGGGGCTACTTCAACACCCCACGCGACGTGACGATGGCCGACCTCGGCGACGAACTCGGCATCTCACAGCAGGCGGTCGCGTCCCGACTCCGACGCGGAATTAGTTCGATTCTCGGCAGTTCGCTGGCCGAACTCCACCCATTAGAGTGAGCACCATTTAAACGGTTTGTGTACCCAACAGCAGAGGGGAACCGCGTAGGCAGATTACAGAAGCGTATGGTTGGGACACCCGAGTTGGACACGGTTCTTGACATCTGTGAACACAAGCATCGCCGCATCGTCCTTGCGGCACTTGCAGATCAGCACCAGTCGCTCTCGATAGACGACCTTGTAGAGGCAATCGTCAGACACAATCACCACACGTCACCGTCAGAGGCTGCTGACAAGGTAGTGACCCGGATTCGGACCGGCCTGCATCACGTCCATCTCCCGAAGTTAACTGAGGCCGGGTTCATCCAATACGATTCCGAGCGACAGTTGGTGGAGCCAACAGCCCAGCTTGAACAAGCAGAGTCCCACCTGTCGGTGATTCTCGCTGTGGATTCTGAGCTTCCAACACCACTTGAAGGACCCTAACCACCACACGATGAGGACCAACGACTCCACACGCGTCGATGGCACGCACGTAACCGAACAGAAACGAGCTGTCGAAGCACTCACCAAGGCACTCGAGACTGAAGATTTGGACGAAAAGGACTACCATATTCGGGAAGCCTTACAACTGCTCAGCATTGAAAATCGGTAGATTTGCACACACATTGATCGTATCACTGGAGGGAGATCCGTGTCATCGACGGCTTCGAAGTTGCCACGCATAGGGTGGTCTTGATTGAAACACTCCAACTACTCTCCTTCGTCGGATTCCTCGTAACCTTGGCGGGGTTCGTGTTGCTGAAGTGGAAATCCGACTGCAAGTGGGTTCGTTGAGCCGCTAGCGGTATTCTCAGCGACTACTCTCGTGATAGTCTTGTGTTCCGCTCAAATAGCATCGACGGAAAGTGCAACTGCCTGAAGAAGATTTGACTAATCGGTCGACAATAGAAGGACGCTGGTAGAACTAATCGGGATGGTCGTTCTCACTCGCGTCGTGCCTGCGTGGCTCGTTCCAACGGCTCCCGAACCTCACTCCATTTCTGGATTCGTGCGGAGCGACTGAAACGCTGTGACCGCCGTAATCACGTGTGCGATACACGAGGGTGGTTGATTGAGAGGATGCACATAACGTGTGTAGATGGCGAGCCGTATGCTCTTGTGCAGCCATACCGTAATGACGCCACGATGACCGGAATTGCGTTCGTCTGTGTCGGTAACGCAGGTCGAAGCCAGATGGCAACTGCACTTGCAGAGCGAGAGCGGGCTGAGCGGGGTATGGATGTGGAGATCATCACCGGCGGTGTTGATCCGGCTCAGAGCGTCCATGACGAGGTTGTCAAAGCGATGGGCGAGATTGGTATCGACATCAGTGACCGGAAACCACGACAAATCACACCTAAGGATATCGAAGACGTGGACTACGTCATAACGATGGGCTGTTCAGTCGAGCAATTCCGTCCGGACGACTGGGACGGTGAAAGTTACGTTTGGGAACTGGAGTCCGCTGACACCCGTGATCAGCGTGATGAACTCAATCGTCGCGTTAAACAGTTCTTCGACGATCTCGAACAGCACAAAGGAGAACCGTAGCACACCTCCATTTCCAATTGGGTGAGTCACAGTTGTACGTACGCGAAACCAATATTGGTTATTTTTGACCAGTGGGATAGCCAGATCTCGTTGCTGGACAGTTTAATGTCTTTCGAGGACTT
The DNA here is from genome assembly GCA_005239435.1 of Halorussus salinisoli. GTDB lineage: Archaea > Halobacteriota > Halobacteria > Halobacteriales > Haladaptataceae > Halorussus > Halorussus salinisoli. The sequence goes on from SZNP01000004.1 coordinate 62,813, forward strand.
GACCCGAAATAGTGGCGTTCTCAAGCGATTATTGGGGTAAGAATTCGGTCGGATTCTCCGTGGGTGAATTTACCGGGGCGATAGGGGATTCAGTTACGGTGTTCCCAGTGGTCGTCGCGATTGCTGCCCTTACGGAGCTCTCGCTGACCCACCTCCTTCTCGGGTTCGCAGTATTCCAGATCGTCTGGGGGCTCTACTACGGCCTTCCGGTATCGGTCGAGCCGATGAAGGCACTCGCCGCGCTCGTAATCGCAGGCGCTCTCACGGCGAGCGAACTCGCAGTCGCGGGTCTCCTCGCCGGCGTTGTTCTTCTCGTGGTTGGATGGACCGGTACGCTCGGTCGCATTGAGCTGTACGTGGGTCAGCCAGTAATTCGAGGCGTTCAACTCGGTGTCGGGCTCATTCTTCTGGAAACTGGCATTCAACTGAGCCTCGATGGGTTGACGCTCGCACTCCTATCGCTGGGCGTCGCAGCGGTCGTGATTGTCGCGGGCTATCAGAAAGCGAGTGCACTTGTCGTCCTCTGTGTCGGTGTCGTCTTCACAATGACACAAGTTGGCATCCCAGCACCACAGCTTCCTGTGTTTACGATTCGCCTTCCGAGTCTGTCATCGGTCTCTGTGGCGACGCTCGAAGGAACGGTCGCGCAACTTGCAATGACTGTCGGAAATGCCGCTGTCGCCACTCGTTACTTCTCTCGGACTTCTACGACGCCGGTGTGTCTGCCGATGAACTCTCGACGAGTATGGGCGTGATGAATCTGTTCGCCATTCCGCTCGGGGCTATGCCAATGTGCCACGGAAGCGGAGGTGTCGCTGGAAAGTACGCCTTCGGTGCCCGAACCGCCGGAGCGAACGTGATTCTCGGATCGATTTACGCGGTTGCTGCTGTTCTGGCGGTCGGTATTGTGGCTGCATTTCCCCCTGCCGATGCTCGGGGTTGTCCTCGGTTTGATTGCTATCGAACTCGGGCGAGCAGGTCTCGACACGGATCATTTGCCACTCACGCTTGGAATTGGATTGCTCGGCGTGGTGACAAACATCGGTATTGCGTTTGTGGTGGGTGCCCTTGGATATCTTCTCCTTGAGCACATGTCGTAGTCACTTCTCGGGTCAAATCCCTCTGAATGAGAAACACGCAGTGTTTTCAACACAACATCGAGAAGTGTCAGATACCTAGGTTTCGACAATGCCAACCATTCCACATTCTCCCCCGACCCATGGCCGGAAACCTACCACTGACTGAGATCTCAACGAAGCTGTTGTTGCTGGTCTGGAGAACTTTAAACGGGAAATCCTTCTACATACACGTGAGATGATGCGAACAGCCGTTCTCCCCTCTGACTGGCTACCTCACCGGGTTCGCCACGGGGAGCAGTCCCGAGGAGAGTATCCGGCGAAGGAGGACAACGATACCGTTCTCCAGGCCGTTGGCGAAGATCGCCTGCTCGTGTGATTCGTCGTGGTCGGCGTCCGGGTAGAACGAACTGACCAGCAACGTCGTGCGGTCAACCAACAGCAGGCGGCTGATGGCAACCTCGTCGTCGCTCGCGGGCCCCAAGAGCCAGTCCAGTTCGGTTTCGAACACCTTCACGGATGGCATCTCGGTATCGAGCTTGGCGATGATCGCGTCCGTCTCGCCACCGATGATCACGTCCACGCCACGGTCGACCGCGTCGTGGAGCCGCTCGTACAACGCCTCCGTCAGGAGTTCCTCCTCGACGACCACCAGCACGATCTCCGAGTCGGCGTCCGCCAGCAGATTGTGTGTCCGGGCCTCGATTCCATCGTGGCCGGACAGCGTCCACACCTCCTGCATCCGGTCGCTGTCGTCGTCCTCCGGTTGGAGGTCGAGCGCTTCGAGGTGTGACTGAAGGGTGTCGATCCGCGTGTCGTACTGCTGACGCAAAATCGCGGTTGCCTCCTCGATGCTGACCGCGCGAAACTGCTTGGGGTTAGAGTGCTGCACTTCGACCAGCCCCTTTGACTCCAGCACGCGGACGGCGTCGTACACCCGGGTCCGAGGAACCTCCGACAGCTCGCTGATTTCCTTGGCTGTCCCCGTCGCAAGTTGGGTCAATGCCAGGAAAGACCGCGCCTCGTACTCTTTGAGCCCGAGGTCCTGCAACAGATTCACCGTCTTGGCTTTAAGTTGTTCCGCGGTCATTAGATGGTCCTATCATGCTTGACTGGTTGAGAGGCCTAATTCACGCTCGGTCGGGATTTGGGTGACTGACTCTCCACACTTCGAGCAGGCGTCCATCTCCTCGCTAATGTACGTCGTCTCACAGGCAGGGCATGAATACAAGGCTGTAGTGACTTCGTGCTCGGAGTTTTGACGAGAGGACTGTGGCTCGGTCTGTGTGCGCCCACCGAGTCGGGAAGGCCACGAGTGGAGACGCCGGCTCATTGGGTTACGGCCATACCGTGGCAACGACGTACTAACGAATAAGCCCTTTTTACCATATAACCCTCATATTTGGAAAATTCAACCTAAACCATTTCTCGGTGGATATATTGAAACTCGGATGTGACCGAGAGCCTATAGACGCAGATGGATTTGAAAATTTCAAGCGATTCCCCGACTATCCTTGATCGGTGACCGACCCGTCGTCGGTGTCGTCCTCCTGATGCGCGTCGGGGCCCGTCCGTGGATAGAAGTGGTCCCATGACTGGACCTGCGTCTCGGAGATAATCTCGGAACTGTTGATCGTCATGCCCAAGCCCGCCAGTTCGTTGCGGATCTCTTCGATTTCCCTGACCGTGCCGGCGACGACCTCGACGTGGACATTCCGTTCGCCCCCAAGCAAATCGCGGGTGGTCACCACACCCTGAACGTCGAGAATCTGTTCGGCCAGCGATTCCAGCTCATTCGGATCGACCGTGCAGACGAACATGACGTGGAGGGGGTAGCCCGCTTGCTCGTAGTTGATCTCGGGGTGGTAGCCCCGGATCACGCCCTTCTCTTCGAGTTTGTCGAGGCGATTCCGGACCGTCGTGGAGGTCACATCCACCTTCTCGGCGATCTCCGTATCGGTCTGACGGGCGTTGAGCTGAAGTTGGTGCAAGATGCTTCGGTCCACGTCGTCGAGTGGGTTGTCGTCCATACTGTGTCCTTGGACGGGGCGACTGAAAAGTCCGCATGGGCCCTTCACTGGCAGAGAGTGAAGCAGTCCGTCCGATAACTTCGCAAGCATACGGATCGCCCGTTTCAGGCGTTTACAACTGAATCGAGCGCCCACATTGTGCTGAATCTATCCTCTGTATCTTGCAAGACCGATACCAATATGCCGAGAAGCTATCAGAAACGGTGTACTGTATAGAGGGCGCGTATCGGTCACTGATATCTCAGCCGTTGGTGAGAAGACGAATTGGTAGAGACAGAGGAACAAGATACTGCATCGGATCTTAGCGTTGTGATTCGCGGAGGATCAGCGGCTCGATGGCAAGTGTCCGTTTCGCTATGGTGACGACGCGAAGGACGTACGAAACGAACAGCATGAATGGAACGATCGTCACCGCAAACGCACCGCCCACGACGAGGATGATGTGATCGAGACCGAGTGTGCTTCCCGGGAACGTCCCCCCATCGACGATTCCGACCATGATACCCGCAACAGCCAATGCCGGGACTGCAGCATAGAGAATCATCTGAGACAAGTCGATGAGTGCCCACTGGAAGTACAGCGTCTTGATGTGTTCGCGCGCCGGACCAAACAGAGACAGCGCTGTTTTGAGGTCGTCAAGTAAGCCGCGTTCTTCCTCAGTGAGGCTCTCTTCGTATTCGTTCGCGAGACGTTCAACTTGGAAGATTTTCCAGCTATAATTGAAATTCAGTGCGGCGAATAACACATCGAACGAGCCGAACTGCGCATCCTCAAGTTGGTCACGGACCAGGTCAGCGTTCCCAGTGACGCTTTCAGCGAATTCATCGACCTCTTCTCGGAGGTTCTCGTTATTATTCTTGTCAATAGACTCTCGAAGAGCCGTCGCCCGTTGTGCCGTGATTCCGATGATCTGCCGGAGGAATTCGGATGGATCAGCAGGACTCGGAGATCCGATTAATTCTTCAGTAAAGTCCCGGACATCCATCGAACTGGCCATCCGCTCGCGTTGATCGCCGAGCGGGCCGTTCTCTTGGGAGAGGACGAGCTGACCGATCGTGACGACGAGTGTTGTCCCAGTCACGATGACCGTGATCATCGTCGAGAACATCGTCTCGATCATGTCGCCGGACTCGATTTGCCGTGAAAACGGTGGATCGAGGACAGCGACGGCGATGACGAATGCGACGAACACTGCACTGGTCAGGACGCTGGAGACGAGAAGGCGGTTCGCGCGCAGCAGCAACCAGAGTTTAATCCGACTCTCGCCCGAGCGCTCACGCATCGTGTTGGCCGTACTGATGTCGGTCTCGTCAGTCATACTGGCTCATCCGATTGGGCAGGTCGCTTGAAAACGAGATACTTGGTGCCGCCTCCTTCGTAGTCGATCGTCTCCACAAACTCCCAGCCATCTCCACCGAGTTGATTCAACTCTGCTTTCGGATCCTCTGCTTCTTTTTGGGTCTCATCGCGCGGCGGGCGAAGCGTCTCGTACTCCCAGCGGGTCGCCTCTGATTCGGACATCACTCCTAGTAGGTACTGCAGCCCTCTATATCCCGTTCCACTACCGAGATGGTACATTATACGGAGAACGGATTTATCGGTCTGTCTCTTTCCAGTCGTCCGTGTCTCCTTCACGGAATTCACCCTTGGCATGGCGCTCGTGGGGCCAGAAGGTAACGCCCAGCAGTACGACGTAGAACACACCCACAACGGCAACCACAGCAATCCCGGGGATACGGGCGATTCCAGCGATTGTCAGCCAGTCTTGACGCGGCGCGAACGCGGTAATCCTGAAGACCCATGCGACCAATAGGACACTGAGCAGAGCAAGGTACACACGCCGGAGCCGGTTTGCGAGTGCTTCAAATACCGAGACTTTCAGCGTCGGCCTGCGATAGTCCCTGCTCAATTCTACCCGCCAGTCGTGGCTTTCGACACCTTCGGACGGATCGAGGGCGTTTGCGAACAGGTTCTCCTGGAGAAGCCGAACGCGCGAGCGAAAGACATCGTAGTCCCGGTACCGCCGTGCTTCGATGCCCAGAAAGATGGTGACGACAACGATACCGATCAGCAAGATGTAGTGTGGGTTATCAGCACTCGAAAACGCCCACGTCAAGATTGCTGCCATCAGCGTCACCGCCCACGTCGTCGTCTGGTCGAGGCGCTGGCGCCACGTCCCCACTCGGTCTATCTCTCCGCGATAGGCGTGGGCCATCACCGAACCGAGTCCCGTACTGTCGTCAACCATTTCGCGGCCAATCTCCCGCTGGTCCGGTGCTGTTGGGTCGAACTCGTCGCTACTCGAATCGGTCATAGGGGAGAGACATCTCCTCGCTCCATAAGCAGGTATGGTGACGGCGTACTCTGAGTGTCATGTACTGGAGAACATCATAACAGTACGCATCTCTAGTGATCGGCATATTCAGTGAAGACCGCTCGGAAGAAACGGAATCAGTTGCTGCATACATCCTCTGTATCTTGCACGGTCCCATTGGACCTACCGATACGCTGCCAGAAACGGTGCTTCTCCCATGTCAATTTCTGTGGGTTCATTTCCCCTCGACATTGTTCCACAGAAGACTTTTGTCACGTCGTATGAATCGACGAACAATGCCCTCCCCACGCCTCGCCTATCGAGTTCTCGCGTTCTGTGTTCTCATTTGTGTCTGTTTGGGTACCGCTATCGCCTCGTTCGGAATAGTCCACGGGACGGCCAATACGACGATGGGGTGTTTCCCAAGCGTTGACTCGGTAGAGCAAGGAGAGGCTGTCGGAGACGTGGTTGACATCGAGATGCTGCTCTGTTTCACCGGCTCAGTCACTATCGAAGGTCCGGGGTACCACGGCAATGCGACACTCGGAGATGGACACCATTCCGGACATGTAACACTACATCTAAACACCGATGTCAACGATTCAGCCGTCTTCAACGTTACCTCTGACCGACTCGACTCAGTCCCGATGAACGCGACCGGAGACGGCTCATTCGAATCTGGAACCTATACTGTCACAGTCCATGACGGGAGTGGAGACGTCGCTGATATAGTAACCTTCGAGCTCAGCAAACCTCGGGCCCGAACACCGAATTCCACAAGTGACAACCTTACCGTGTATCGGACATCGAACACCAGCCTCGAAAGCGTTGAGAGTATCGAGGAGGCGATTGTGAACGGTACCATCGAACCTGCAGACACCGTGGCTGTGGGAGAGACCCTTGTCGTAGTCATCGACTCTGAGCGACTCGCCGACACGATGAGTACCACCAACGGCTCGACCACTGCGAGGTTCTTCACGGCGCTCGACGGAGACGCAGAGTTCCGCATCATCCAGACGAACCCGACCACGATGGCGAATAGAAAGGTTGCGTCGATGGGTCCGAAGAATGTGACGGTCTATCGTACTAGGTCAAGAGTGTACGCTGTTGTTGAGACAGGTAACCTTACGGTCAAGTATCGCCGTGTCCTTCGAAATACGCAATTCGACAGCGGAGAGCGCTACGCAGTCCAATTTGGGTACGAACTCCCCGACGACTGGTCTCGGGGGACCGTCCCATCAAGTCCGATCATCGAGTTCCAACCACGGTCGCAACTGACGACAGAACAGTCGAGGTCCACAGAACAACTGCGAACATCAGCAACGTCAACTCGGGTAGAACCTGAAACGTCCATGGTAGAGAATTCGACAACGACGACCGCTGAGCAAGTGACCATGAATGGAAAGGAGGGAAATCAGACTGGGACGTCTGGAGTACCGGGGTTCACGGGACTGATGACCCTCATCGCGCTAATTGGCTTTGCAGTACTGTGGTCTCAACGTTTATGAGTGAACTACCTGGCGGATCGCCGTACTGGTCACTTCTGACGATATCCTTGATCTGCTTGAGCAGCCGTTGACGTTTAGTAGTGAGTCGATCATCGTGCGCTTGGTCGAGCCCATCATAAACCAATATATGCACTGGAGGTCGAGAGCGTTTCTCTGCGGTAGTTGGACCAACCATTGGTTATAAACCGGCAATTCGAACACCCTCGTTCAAACATGAACCGAACCAGTACCGATGGAATCTATATACATCACCTATTCGCTGAGCGCCTATTTGTGCATAGATCGCGTCTGGTGAATACATTCGCGTCGAACCCGGGCGGTTGCGTCTATATTGGCATGTAGAACCGCGACCGTGAGCATCCCGACGAACGCTCCGTCGAGCGCCGAGACTTCCGACGGTGGTCGAAGGCGAGGCGGTCGCGTGGTCCGCTCTAATGCTCTCTACTTGGACCGGCTAGCCCGCAACTCGTATTGGAATTGACTTGCTTGGTCAAGCGTGGCACCCTGGACCTGAATTATCGCTTCTTGTTCGTTGAAGACAAGTGCAAGCCCGGTCCCCACACCCATCGGGTAAAGGTTCGTGATCCCCGGGACTGGTCGGCAGGGAATGATAGAGCGCTCAAGGACGAGCGAGTTCGCTGCCCCTCCTCTCTCGTAAATCTCAGCGAGTTGCCCCACGAATCCCGCGGTATTGGGGTCTCCAGTATCCACCCTCTCGCCGGTTGGTTGGCGATAGGACGATATCATGCGGTATCTCGCCGACCGGCCGGATGCCAGTCTCACAGCCTACTTAGATTTGTGCATCTCCACTGGCCAACACTGCTGTTTAGTGGAAAGCTATTTAGAACCGGTTTCTGAAAGCACCTCGTACGATGGAGCGAAACCCGGATAAGTTCGTCACCTTTCTCCAGCAGCGGGCTGGGCAATCTCTCCGCGCAGTCCGGTTCTATTCGGAAACTAATCAGCGGTCTGTCTACGCACGGGACGACGTTCAACAGGAAATCTCCCAAACAGACATCGAGCAGATAGTCTCCCAAGCACGTCGGGAATTAATGGAACGAGCGGACGACCAATGGCAGTTCACCCATGGTGAGATGGAAGCTACAGTACGGATTTTCCAAAATGCCGTAATAATTAACCTCCTCAGTTCCGGAAACTTCGGGGTGTTGTTGTCTCTTGATGCGGAGATCGCCTCGCGCTTGCACTCGTTCATCTATGACTGTCAGTCCTGGTTAAGCGACGAATAGCTCTGACCAAGACTACCTGACGGAGACCGAGCTCTAAAAGTAAAAGCAAAGAACATTAGAGAAGTCTTAAGTAACGGTAGTGAGACGACCGAGTATAGTTGAGCTAGAGAATGAGTGAATCCGACCAAGGGAGTTCGACCAGTGGGGAGAATGTTCTTCTCCGGACCCCAGCGATGGGCGAAAACACCGACGGCTTCGACTTACTCTCTGACACAGATCTCACTCAGACAGACCTTCTCGTCGTTTCCTACCACCAATCTCCGGATAGCTGGCTCCGCTCGTGGCTGAAAGAAGCAGGTGAGCATCCTGCCGGACTTGGATTCATCCGCGTCGGGGATACGATGCGGTCAGCGGCAGCTGCCCAATCATCATCACGTCCTGCACAAGGCCCGGACACTATCACCGGCATTGCCGATCCCCGAGATTTGACCGAACTCGGGATCCGAATCAGCGAGTATCTGGCGGCATGGGACGGGAACGGACACGAAATTCAGATCTACTACGGACACGAAATTCAGATCTACTTCGATTCCATCACCTCGTTAGTCCAGTACACAGAAGATATCCAAACGGCGTTCCAATTTCTCCATGTTCTCGTCGGCCGAGTTCAGACGGCAAACGCGAGCGCGTTCTATAAAGTCACGCCTGATGCGCATTCAGACCAGACGCTTGCGACGCTGTCGAGTCTGTTCGACAGAGCAGTGGAATATAACGACGTACAAGTTGAGAAGGAGAAGTAGTTTCACACATCCAGATACTGTAGGCTTGTCAGTCACCACCAATCGACCACGCCATCTCTGCCTCAACAGGTAACTCCTCGGTATCAAGGATTTCAGCGATTTCCTGGGACGTGACGCTCCTCTGCTGCTCGGCGGTCGCCATCAGCTCGACAAACGCGCCCTTCGGGACGGCCGTAGTGTCCCCGGCCATCTCGATGTAGAAGTCGGCGGCCCGATCTATCGCTTTACTCTTCGTGTTCTCGCCCGTCGCGTCGAGGAGGGCGTCCATGCGTCGTTCCCGCGAGTCTTCATCCGAAGGTGCATATTATTGGGCATTATCGTATCACCGTGAGGATTTTGAGGTAATCTTCGGTCCAGTCAAGGATTTCTCGGCCTTTTTGATAGATGTAGACCGTGGTGATGCAGAAGCATTTGTCGATAATGAATTCGCTCAAGGAAACCTCTCAGAACAAGCTCACGAAGAAGGTTTAAAATGAATTGGAGAAGTCACTTACGACTTTAATTTAGAAAAGTAATTTGGGGAGCTTCTTTCGTCTGATGAGTTCAAGGCCGTTTTTGACGATATTGATAGATATGGAACCTATGTTCCGTCAATAGTTCTGCATTCAGACATATCCGAGAGCATTCAGGGATTTTTCAGAGGAAGGGGTGAGCTTGTATCTGACTTAGCTGAAGGAATATCACTCTCTAGGTTTTACGACTCCATGAAAAATATCGTAAAGTCACTCCAGAACCAAGGACTAGATGTCTTCATTGATATTGACAAAATCCAAACTAAGGGGTTAGAAGCACTATCAACGTTACCTGCATCGGCGGCTACCGTTACTATGGCTCCTTATATCCCTCCTTCGGTGACGGAATCCTTTACACTTTTACTGTGGGGGTATAGCGTAAAGCGGAATCAAGAGTCACTCCGTGAACAAATACGAGATGAATTCGGTGTTTTGCTTGGCTCAACTCAAGGGAAGCCGGATGAAGAGTTCAGTTGTGAAAATGAGTTCTTGAAACCAAAGCGTGATTCCGATTTTGAAAACGGCGTGGTGGATTCCTTGATATCGTCGAAACCATTGAAGAGAAGATAGCTACACCGAGACCGTAACATGCACATCTCAGTTCGGCATTCTAACACCCCAAATCGGTTCTTCACTGTACGAAATACGGGTTCCCGTACAGCCTACACCCACTGTATCACGGACCACCAAAATACAGGCAGTATCACCTCCAGCCGACAAGCCGCCAACAAACGTGAATCGGGATTTCAGCACTGTGTAGCCGCCTTCTTACTTCAATCCCACCTATTGAGACCATCGTTCTCAACACTGGCCCCGTACTGAAGCCCCTCCCCGGTCGAAGTGCAGGGCTCCCCTCTCCTGTACTCTCCACTGACCACTAAGTCGTCCCCCGGCGTACATCCCGTAACCAATGGCTGCCTCCGCTTCGAAGGACACCGAATTCTGGTATTCGCGGGGACTCGGCCAAATTTACGATACCCTTGAAGCCCATTCAGATGGTCTCTCGACCGAGGAAGCCACAAACCGCCTCTCTAAACACGGACCAAATCGCCTGCCGAAAGCCAAGACGGTCACTGTCTGGCAGATCTTCCTTCGTCAGTTCAAGAACCCGCTCATCTACATTCTCACTATCGCGGCAATCGTCTCGTTCGCTATTGGCGAGGAGACTGACGCTGGGTTCATCGCTGCGGTACTGTTGGTCAATGCCCTGGTCGGCGGGATTCAGGAATGGCGTGCGGAGCGCAGTAGCCAGGCACTCCAGCAACTCATTCGTACCCGCGCGACGGTCATCCGAGATGGGGAGACACGCGACATCGATGGAGAGGAGGTCGTCCCAGGCGATGTCGTCCTCCTCGAATCGGGCTACCGCGTTCCTGCAGACATTCGTCTGGTCTCCACGCACGACCTGGAGATCGATGAATCAGCACTCACCGGCGAATCAGCCCCTGTCCTGAAAGACGAGGAGTGGGCAGGCGACGACCGGGCCCCACTCGGAGATCGACGCAACATGGCCTATGCTGGCACTGTGGTTAATCGGGGACGGGGCCGCGGCGTGGTCGTCGAAACCGGTGCCGACACAGTCGTCGGCAGACTGGCCGAGGACGTCACGGCCGTTGAAGGCGGGCAGCCACCCCTCGTGACGCGCATGGAGCGGTTCACCCGCATCGTCGGCCTCGTCGTACTCGTCGCCGCAGTGATCACTGCGCTTCTCGGGATTTTCGTCCAGCAGTACGACGCCGTCGAGATGTTCCTGTTCGCCGTGGCGCTGGCCGTGTCGGCGATTCCCGAAGGGCTCCCCGTCGGAATCACGGTCGCATTGGGTGTCGCTAGCCGGCGAATGGCGAAAGTCGGCGTCATCGTTCGTCGTCTGGTGGCTGTCGAGGGCCTCGGCAGCTGTACGATGATCGCGTCGGACAAGACCGGGACGCTGACAGCCAACGAACTGACCGTCAAACAGATCCAACTCCCCGATGGAAGCACGTTCGAGGTATCGGGCGAGGGGTACGCCCCGGAAGGAAACGTGCTTCAAGACGGGCACCCCCCGGAGCCCGATCTTGCAGACGAGTTGTCTCGTCTCGCCCGAGCGTCTGTACTTTGCAACGAGGGCCACCTGTCCCGACGAGACAACGAATGGGCGTGGCGTGGTGACCCGACCGATATCGCCCTCCTCGCGCTCGGTCGCAAGCTCGGGTGGTCCCGCCAGGCGGCGCTTGATGCGCATCCACTGATCGACGAGATTCCGTTCGAGCCGGAGCAACGCTATGCAGCGACCTTCCACCGGACAGCAGACGAGACGCGGGTATTCGTCAAGGGCGCGCCCGAGCGCGTTCTGGAGATGTGTACGGATGCGAGCGAGGGCGAATTTTCACAGCCAGCGCTTCAGCAGCAGGCAAACGAATTGGCGCACGACGGGTACCGCGTGCTCGCTGTTGCGGAAGGAACAGTAGAAACCGACGCAGAGCTGGAACAGCCGTCGTCCGAACCAACCGACCTGACGTTTCTGGGCTTTCTCGGGTTGATCGACCCGCTTCGGTCCGGCGTGGCGGAGGCGATTGCGTCGGCGCAACAGGCAGGTATCACAGTCACGATGATCACCGGTGACCATCCTGAGACGGCACTCGCCATCGCCCGTAATCTCGGACTTGCCGAGTCAGCAAACGAGGTTACCACTGGGGCCGAGCTGATGGACGTCTCCCAAGAGAAGCTCGCGGAAATCCTCGAAACGACTCGGGTGTTCGCACGCGTCTCGCCGGACCAGAAGCTTAAGATCGTCGAAGCAGCTCGTGGCCTCGGGCATTACGTGGCGGTAACTGGTGACGGCGTCAATGATGCCCCTGCACTCCGCCAGGCGAACATCGGTATCGCCATGGGAAAGATGGGAACCGACGTTGCCCGTGACGCGGCTGACCTCGTCATCAGCGACGACAACTTTGCGACGATAGTCGCAGGCATCGAACAGGGTCGGGTAGCCTTCGACAACATCCGAAAGGTCATCTTCTTGCTTATCTCCACCGGCGCTGGCGAAGTGGTACTCGTTCTATTGAGCCTCGCAGTCGGCCTGCCACTTCCACTGTTGCCAGTCCAGATTCTCTGGTTGAACCTCGTCACAAACGGGGTTCAAGACGTCGCCTTGGCCTTCGAACCCAAGGAGGGGAACGTGTTGAACCGACCGCCGCGCTCGCCGGATGAGCGGATCTTCAATCGAATCATGATCGAACGGACGCTTGTCTCCGCGCTCGTGATCGGTGTAATCGGGTTCGGAACGTTCGTCTGGTTACTGGATCAGGGACTCCCTGAAGCCGCCGCACGGAATCACCTGCTACTGCTAATCGTTCTGTTCGAGATCGTCAACATCGGCAACGCCCGATCCGAGACGACGTCCCTGTTCCAGTTGTCACCGCTCCAGAGTCCGATATTGCTTACAGGGACGACTGCAGCGTTTCTGATTCATCTTGTAGCGATGTACTTCCCGCCTGCCCAAGCGGTCCTCGGAACGGCACCCGTCGGTCTGGAACAGTGGCTCGTTCTCGGTGCCATTGCCCTGACCATCGCAGTCGCTATCGAACTCCACAAACTGAGCTGGAAGGCACGGTACCCTTCACGCTCCGAGACAGAGAGGCAGTCCCCCTCGCAAACTCACGAGAAGGAGGCGTAGGACACGTCGTCAAAGTCCCCTCACAGCTTCCGCTCTCTGCTGGAGACAGCCTTATCGAAGAGCACGGTGAAGAAGAGCAACTTCTGGATGATGCGGTCGAACAAGCCACCGCTGCCGGTGTCACCGTCGAATCCCGGATGCGCTACGCTCGAGATGTTGCGACAGGCATCGTTGGAGCTGTCGATATACACGATGCTGATGCGCTTTTAGTGGGGTGGCGCGGGCGGCCCCGACGACCCGATGTCGTATTGGGGAGTTTTCTCGACCATATCCTCGGAGAAGCCCCCTGTGGCGTCTTCGTCAAACGTATCCAGTCCCCCGCGGGCGATATCGAGTCGATTCTCGTTCCAGTCGCAGGAGGCCCTCCATAGAGAGCTTGCTGTCGAACTCGCCGGAACGATTGCAGCACAACGGAATGCGACACTGCAGCTTCTCCATATTCAACAGCCAGCTGCGACCGAGTCGACGCAGGAAGACGCTGCCGTTCTTCTTAGGGGGTATTCATCTCTTCTCGATGACATCGATACCAATGTCGAGTCAACGGCCCTCCAGAGGACCGTCCCGACGGGGGCCACCAAACAGATATCCTCCAGCAGGATGAAGACGATACCCAGCTCCAAGACGACGACCACCATACCCTCGACCAATTTTAGCCCGTCTGAAGGTCCGCTATAGAACTGCATTCTTCTGCGTTATCGGGCATCGAGATATCGGGCCGATAATTCATCACGAACTGACGCAGTCTGCGACTGAAGCCCATCGCTAACGTGTACGGGATATTCAACAGGGTTCTGAAGTCTACGTGTCTCCTGTGGGAGTTTCTGGAACTGTCTGCACGTCCGGTCACGACTCTCGTCTAGTGACGGAGGTGCATATACAAGCGATCCATCTATAATCACGTCAACGAGCTGTTCGTCCCCCGGTGCATCCTCGTCATGAAGCGCCAAGACGTCCCGCTCGAATTGCCCATCATCTTCGACCCGGCGAACACTCTTCTGCCCGGGATAGGTCACCTTACCGGTCGAGAGCTTCATGCTCGGCTGTAACTCGCCGTCGCGTTCGACCGCAACAAGTTTGTACACCGCATCGAGTGAGGGGGCATCGTCACTCGTCACAAGTGCGGTTCCCGGACCGAACCCCGTCGCAATGCCGCCATTCGTAAGGAAGTCCTGAATCTCGTACTCGTCGATGCCCGAACTAATGAAGATCCCAGCCTCGCCAACAATCTCCGCTACTTCCCTGGAGAGTTCGACGAGATCGCCGGAATCCAACCGCACCCCGGAGATATCTGTCCCCCGTGCTTCGGCGACGTCCATCGCCGTCTGCGCGCCGTTAATTGTGTCGTACGTGTCGACGAGTAAGACGGACTCCTCGCCGTAGACGTCAACGAACGCCTCGAAGGCCTCGCGTTCGGTCGGAAAGCTCTGGACCCACGAGTGCGCCATGGTCCCGAACACGGGGATGTCGAATTCGTGGCCAGCGGCGACGTTCGACGTTCCGGTGAATCCCCCGATGTACGCCGCCCGCGCCGCCTTCATCCCGGCGTCCGTCCCGTGAGCCCGCCGGGAGCCGAAGTCGACGAGTGACTGGTCGTCGCCGTGTTCATTGACGGTGTCACGCATTCGGGCTGCCTTCGTCGCGATCAAACTCTGGAAACCGATCTGGTTGATCAGAACAGTTTCGAACAACTGGGCTTCGAGAATCGGTGCAGTTACCTCCAGCAGCGGTTCGTTGGGGAACGAAACCGTCCCTTCGGGTAACGCACGCACGTCACCGGAAAATTCGAACTGTTCGAGATAGCTGAGGAATTCCTCGGAGAAGTCGAATTCGGTGAGGAACGCGAGCGCCTCGTCGCCGAACGATACCGTCTCTAAACATTGGACTACCTGTTCCAGGCCAGCGGTGACGACATAGCCGCGGTTAGGGGGGAGATCTCTGTAAAAGAGGCTGAACGTCGCAGTTGGGTTGTGTCCAGTTTCGATGTATCCCTGCATCATCGTCAACTCGTACAAATCGGTGAAGAGCGCGAGATTCTTGTCGGTAACCGTTCCAAACGTCTTCCGTGTCATTCCCATGGAGACCCCGATGCCACCCTCAATGGAATCACTAATAGTTCCGAGGGTCGATAGTGGAATCGGCGCGTCCAAATGCAGGCGAATTATTTTACTCGGCAAGATGTCCGATGTCCATACAGCGACAGAATTTGCCCATCGCGACCGATGACGAACGACGGTCCCCGACCGAGAATCGCCATCTCGTACCACGCTAATCGCGGTAATCCCGTAAAGCGCGAGCTCTTCGATCACCTTCGGTCCTGGGCCGACCTCGCACTGCTGGACCCGGAACGAGAACATCCCGACCTCGCCGAACGGGACCTCGATTTGTATCATATGGCTCGCTGGCATCCTGCGGCCCTCGCAGACCTCGAACGGGCGTGTGCTGCGGGGATCCCAACGCTCAATTCGTATTCCGGGGCGGCGCGACTCGAAGACCGACTCGAACGGTGTGAGACGCTTCGAGAACACGGGTTTCACGTACCGGCGTTTCAGTTTGGACGGGACGTCGAGATTACACTTCGACCGCCAGTCCTGGTCAAGCCACGTCACGAACTTGGCTCAGACGGCCACGGGTTTCGTCTCGTTCGCTCCGGGCCGATCGAATTCGAGGGTGAACGGTTCGTCGAGCGATACGTCGTCCCCCGGCGCAGTTACAAGATTTTCCGAGTCGGTGAACGCGTTCGGACGACTAGACACGAACCGCCGGACGGAATGCCGAAGGAAACGAATACTCGGCGGCAATTCGTCGAACTAACGGACGAAGTTGCCACGCTGTTCGAGCTGGGGATATTCGAACTTGATGTCGTCATCCACAAGAGCCTGTACGTCATCGACGTGAATCCGGTAGTGAGCCTCGAAGGCGTCGCCAACGCCGTAGATATCTACGAGGCCTTCATCCGGAAGACAATACGTAAAAACGCGTCCCAACGGTGACTTCGAGTTCGTCACCAGTTCGCCTCCGCGAGAGTGCCCTCCTCGTCGGTGGCGAGGTCGTAGTAGGTCACCGTTGCCTCGCGTTCGTCGGTATCGACAGTCATCCAACGCACGTCGCCCGCATATGAGGGGTTACTCCCGCCGAGGTGGCGTGCAATGACGTACTTCACGCCGTTCACCTCGGTGGTCTCCCGTCCGTGGTCCGAGGAGTAATGGCCGGAGTTGACGAACACCGTGTTCCCTCGCTCAAGGAGGTGCTGGACCGACGGGTAATTGAGGGTGAACCGGTAGGCGCTGGTGTAGCCCGTCTCCCAGTCGGGGTGGAGTTCGGTATGCTTGGCCAGCGGGGCGTGGCAGAATACAAACGTCGGGACATCGGGATCACCGTCCATCAGGCGCTCCAGCATCGATAGCTGTGGCGCAGTGACGAAGTTCTGCGTCTGCGTGAGGTGATGGAAGCCCTGATGGGGGTTCGAGTCGAGGAAGACGTAGCGCGCCCCGTCCTCGCGGAAGTGAAACCACTGTGGGTACTCTTCGGGTGGGAAGAACTCCTTCCACACTGACAGCGGCCGATCGTGATTGCCGCGAATCGGGTGATACTCCCCGTCTAGTTCATCGTCGAGCAGCGCTTTCGCTCGCCGGAAGTCCTTTCGGTAGTACTTGTTGTCGGGGTCGTCGTGCCAGCCGCCCCAGTCGGTCCGTTCGGGGTAGTGCGACGCCAGCGTACGAAGGTCACCACCCACGACGGTCCAGTCGACGCCGACCTCGTTGAGTTTCTCGCATGCACGTCTGGCGCGAGAGACGCCGTCGTATTCGCGGCGCTCACACTCGGCGTGGGTGTCCGACATCACGTGCAGGTCGAAGAGCAGACCAATCGTTCGCATGGGCTCACTCGCTGTAGAGAGCGACGCTTGTCCCTTGGTCGAGATAACCGGTCCCGCCGGTCGCCTTGGCTTTGAGTTCGTATCCCGCGAACACCTCGCCGAGGTCAGTGTAGTCGCCGGGTCGTTCGGGCGCGAATTCTACGAACGGCGTCTGAAAGTCGTCACCCTCCTCGTGTGTGAGGTCGATCTCCACGTCGTAGGGCTTGCCGTCACGCAGATGCGTCGTCCGGAGGTAGACAGTGAGCGTCGTCCCCGTCGTCACTCGTACGTGGCCGCGAACGTTGAGGTAGAGCGGTGCGCGTTCGATATCGCCAGCGTAGGGGAGCGTGAGACGGTTCTTCTGGACGATGACGTACTCGTCACTCGTGATCTCCCAGTCGATATCGCCGGGTTCAGATTGGCGTGGTGTTGACCCCAGCGGCCACGACGCGAGTAGTTCCGGGCCGCGGGTTAGCGGTTGGTAGTCTCGCGAGACGAGCCCGGATGGGCTCCGGTCGACCGGCGAGTCTCGATCGAGTGTACGCTCAAATTCGTCGGTCACGGTGGAATACCCCGAGAAGGTTACCACGGTGACCATAAAGAGTCTACTGCGAATCGTGATGCGAGTTCATCGCGATGAGCGTTCAGACGGGTCCCTGGGGACCCAGATAGCCCCATGCGTGTAGTCGATCGCCGTCGCCGTCGATCCATCGGTCGCCGATGTCGTCGCGGTAGTAGAGGTTTGGAATGATGACGTTGTCGACGCGCTCGTAGCACGCCGCCTGCGCTTGCTGCATCGTCTCGCCCTTCCCGGTTACGACCAGCGGCATTCCGGATTCGCCGGCGGCACGCCACTGCCCGTCGACGTTCTTCACGTCCTCGATGTGGATGCCCTCCCTGTCGTCGGACTCGAAGACGATCGCGGCGTTTCGGGAGTTCTCGTCGTATGTTTTCTCATCGTCGAACGGAAACGGTGGCAGCACAATACGGACACAGATTTGGTAGCCTTGGTGGACGCGCAGCTCGGGCACGCGACCGTGGGCGAGTTCGTAGAAGAATTCCCCCGTCGGCGACTCCATCCCCTCTTCTTGCAACGCAATCGTCGGATAGCCGAAGCGAGGCGTGAATTCGAGGGGGTAGATATCGGTTGCGTTGACGATGCAGTTGAGATCGATGCTTCCGACGTATCCCTCCGCGGCGAGCCAGTCTTCGAGTTGTCCGAGTGTCCGCTCGAACAGCTCGTTCCGACGGCTCCAGAACATCGACGTCCCCATCTCGCCGGTCGATGGCCCGATGTTGCCCGGGAAGAGCTTCTTGTGTTCGAAGTTGAAGTTGACCGGTTCGACGAACCGCTCGCCGTTGAAGAATCCGCAGACGGCCACCTCGACGCCCTCGACTTTCCGTTGGAGCTGAAACCCCTTCATGCGGTGGCCCCACGCTTTCTCGTAGGCCCGAAGCACGTCGATGACGTCGCTGCCGTCGTCTTCGGTGCCGACGTACAGGAGTCGCTTGACGTTCTGGACCTCGCCGAGCGGCTTGACGACGTACGGACCCGGGTTCTCCTCGACGTGGCGGATGCCCTCTTGAAAGTCCGAAAATTCGTGGTGGTCGATTGTGGTAATACCGTTCGCTTCGAGGACGTCCATCGCATACCCGCGGTCGTCCTCCAGTCGGTCGGTGTTGGAGGTGCCGCCGACGACGGCCATCCCCTCGCTTCGGAGGTCTTCCGCGAGTCCGCCGGTCCCCAGCTCTGACCCCCGCCAGATATCGTCGAAGATGATTACGTCGGCCCACTCGCGTTCGGCCTTCCAGTCGTCGGTCTTGGGGACGAATCCGTCGCCGATCTCCCGGTCGCTCTCGGCGTCGATGTAGTATTTTACGTCGTGGCCCTCGCGGTGGATCTGCCACGCGAGGTCGCCGATGAGTGCGGCGTCCGCCGAGACGAAGAGAAATCGCTTGGAATCCATAGGACACATACAACAGTTACGACCAAAAGCATACACGACGAGCCGTCCAGGACCCGATTTATGGAATACCCTTATCCAGTATAGGTGTATCCGCCGTCGACGACCACCGATTCGCCGTTGACATATGAGGACAGGTCGCTGGCCAGATAGAGGGCAGCACCGGCGATGTCGTCGGGTTCGCCCAATCGACGGGACGGAACCTGTTGGACGAAGGCGTCTCGTGCCTCGTCATCGAAGTTCGCGTCCTGTAGCATCGCGGTTTCGACGCCGCCGGGATGGATGGCGTTTACCCGAATGCCTTCCGGGCCGAGTCGGTGTGCGAGGGCGTATGTCAGCAACCGGACGGCCCCTTTCGAGGTGCAATAGGTGACGTACCCGCCGTTCCCGAGGATGCCAGCGATACTTGAGACGTTGATGATGCTTCCGCCGCCGTTCTCGACCATTCGTTCGGCGGCGGACTGCGTACCGAAGAACATCCCCTTGACGTTGACGGACATCAGTCGATCGTAATCGTCCGGCGTGACGTCGAAGAACTCCTCGGTCCGGAAGATGCCGGCGTTGTTCACCCAGACGTCGACGTTCCCAAACTTGTCGGCGGCTTCAACGGTCGCTTCGAGGTCCGCTACGTCGGTGACGTCACATTCGACGAAGGCGGCCTGGCGATCCGTCTCGTCGGTGATGAGTTCGTGCGTCGGTACCCCACCTTCTCGCGGCGTGTCGCGAACGTCGGCGACGACCACGTCAGCACCGTTCTCGGCGAAGGCGCGCGCAATGGCACGCCCGATACCGTCGATGCGCCGGTTACTACCGCTACTTCATCGGTGAGTAGTTCACTTATAACTCCTTAGACCACGTTCAGAATGATAACTCTGTATCGGAACCACCCAACCGATTCAGGGCAGACGAGAAGAGTCTTTAGTCGCCGTACTACCGGGCTCGTCAGCCTCTGTGCTCTGGTCCTCCGAGCGTCTATTCAGTCAATAACTCTGGCAGTTCGAACGGTTCTGTCGTTCCTTCGACGGCGATAATCTTCTGTGACGGAACGGAGACGTCTACGCCGAGCAACCCGGCGAGGCTTGGCTCCGTCGTTCCATCATCGCCAGTGAGAATCGACTCGACGTCGATTCCGGCTTCGACCGTCAGTTCGACGGTCGCACGCCAGTTAGATTCGAGATCACCGCGAATCCCATGGATGGTCCGAATCCGCTCACGCCCGAGCAACTGTCCGTCCTGCCGTGAGGTCTGATGCACGCGCTCTCCTTCTAGTTTCGCTACAGCGTCGACGAAAATACGGTGGAGAACGGGTTCTGAGAAGGTCACCGTCAAGTGGTAGGTCTGTCGGAACGGCAACTGTTTGACCCGATCGACCATCTCACGGGTCGTTCGAGCGAATCCATCAACCTCAATCACTCCATGAGCGGACTGGTTGATGTCCGACTCGAGACTTTCGAAGTCGATCGTTCGTCGTCGAGGCTCTTTGATTTCGATGACGAATGGCCGACCAGTGCCGAGCACCAGCGTGTCGGCGTGCTCTCGGCCCGCACCGTGGAAAACTGTCTCAACCCCGTCCATCGCTTCTCGAATTGGCGGAGACACGGTTTCCTCGACGCTCTGTTCGGCGAGGCGACCGCTTCCGCCGCACCGCTCGCACGGTTGCTGTTCGCCTTCCCGCCACACGCCACCCCAGCCACCGCATTCCGGACAGGTGAGCCGCGTCTGGGAAACGCCCGGTTCGAACTTTCGATACCGACCGTACACAAACGCCGGGTTAATTTGGACATCGACGTTGTCGAACTCGAAATCGAGGACTAGAGTTACGTCCGGGCGCTCGAGGTCCGCGATCGCTCCGGTCAGTTGTCCGACCTGCTTGCCGACCTCGCGGTTGCACTCCGATTTGAACGACTCGCCCCACTCGACGGGAACGTCGGCCCGTTCGCACAGCGTGCGCTCATTCGAGGTGAGGAACGGAGGTTCGCGCGTCCCGACGAGGTGTTACTTCACAACTCCGCCAGCTAATGCGAAGGAGGAGGTAGAGCTTGCATCACCTCGCCAATCAAGTAGCGGGATTTCACCGTCTTCGTCAGACGATTAGACCTCAGAAATCGAGCATCAGAGTCCAAGAGAGATACTTGTCTTCGTTATTTTCGTACGATGAATGATCAAATCTAGACGTGGATATCTTTCCCGTTATTTTTCAACGTTCGTCAGAACTCGCTAGAGCTACCACCTCAAGATGGCCATGGGTACGACCGTGGTTCCTACTTGCGTTGTTAAGGAGTCGATGGGTTGTTTCTCAAAGTTACTGGGGAGAGCTATAGCGTTTTGTTCGGTGTACGCGCAATTACCGTCAGTGAGTATACGTCGGCTATTCTCCTTTGACGAATTGGAGTACGACCTCACTCGTTTGTTGAATCGTTTCTGGGCGCCATTCATTGTCGTTGTCAAGACAGGGGTGATACCGGAACTCTTCACCGAGACGTACTTTCGAGAGGCGGTCAAGATCAATCATCGGCCGAGGCGCCGCGTCGTCGTCGCGAATCTCAAACGTCTTGTCCCCCGCGATTGCGAGCTTTAGCGTATCTCTAGAGTGGCGCTCAAGGTTGACCTCGTGCTCATCCGCGGACCAAGCGTATTTCGTTTCTGTCTCGGCTGGCCGGACGACAACTCGGTATGTAACGGACTCCTCGAGGAGCGAGCGGAACAGCGGCACGGCGAAGTATCTTGGTGGCGCAGTGAGTGCACGGATCGGCTGCGATTGCTCAAGTTTTGTCTCGTCGCGCCAGCATTCGAAGACGAAATTGTCGAATACGTCGTTGCCGACATCCTCGATAACTAAGTCATCGAGGTCGAAGCCGAGCCACATGATCGCTTGCTCCGGGTCAAGCGAAGAGAACGAGAGTTCCTTGGGAATGTCAGCACTAGGGTGGAGGGCGGTGATGAGGCGCTTTCGGGCATCGATCGTTGCTGTGTCGGTGTACAACCAGAGCGGTTCCGTATCCGTCTCGACACCTAGAAGTCCTTGAATTGTCACTTTAGAGTAGGGGACAGGCGGTGTGAACGTTTCCGTACAGTCGTGTTTGGTCGGTGGGTTGTAGAAGTACCCCTCTCGGCTAGATTCGTAGGCGAGTGTCTGGACAGTAAGGTCGTCGACGGCATCGTCATCAAGAGAGATTTCGAGCGGCGAGTCCTCGTGGATGAACAGGTCAATATCCGCATCCACGCCGGGTATATCCGGAACGGATACTTCCGATAGGTGGTACCGCGGACAGATGCTGCGAACCTGCCGTAGTCGACTCGTCGTCGTCTCGACTTCAGTCTGTGCAGTCTCGTCAGGGCTCGGAAGGGTACAATTGTGATGCTCGTCAGGATAGTGTGCGTCGAGCGGTCGGCCCGGCGACACCGTAATCGACTGCGACGAAGCGGCGGGGTCGAAGGCGTAGCGACGGCCATGTGACGTGTCCATCCAACCGACCGGATCTATGGACTCCGTGGTGGTCTCGAAGTCGATACTGTCGGTCGGCGGTAGGATCCCTGTAGGGAACTCCACGTCGATACACGGAAGATTACCGAGGCCATTGACCGCTAGTGTCGTTGCCGTCGCGTCGGTGATGACGGTTTCTGGGAGGGACGGGTCGTTGAAGCCTACTGATTCGAGATGATCAGCGTCGAGGCGGACGGTTCGTGTGAGAGAACGGTCGTGACAGCGATATAGGAAGCCAGCATCAGCGGTTTCGAATACGTCATTCGGAAGCTCCGAATCGGTCGCGTAGGCGGTTCCGTCGACGAGAAGTCGGTCCCAGTCCTCAACCTCTAGGAAGATTGGTCGGGTACTCCAACTACGGGGCTGTGCTCGCAGGCCACGTAGGTCGAAGTCAACGAACACGACGAATCAGACGGGTTGAACGGCCGTCTGATGCAACTCAATGCCGTCAAGTTGTTCGAGTCGGGTTCGTCACGAGGATTGGGTCGCAATCTCTATGGCTCGTGCGATTTGTAGTACGGTTTCTTCTGCGCCGCGCGCTGCGACGACTTGGAGCCCGACCGGTTTGTTGTTCACTGTGCCGCAGGGGACGGAGACTGCTGGATGGCCCGTCAGGTTGAACGGTGATGTGTTCGCGATTAATTGACGGAGGTCGGCGGTTTCGGTGACCGCATCAAACTCTGGGGGGAGTACTGGAACTGTGGGTGTGACGAGGACATCGTATTGATTGAGCGCTGTTTCGACGGCATCACACAAGGTGCGTCGCATCTCTTGAGCAACGACGTATGGACGGCCGTTGGTTGCTTCGACGAACGCGCGTGTTGCAATCGCTCGGTTCTGGGTACGGTCACCCAACGTCCCTGAGCTAATCGCATTTGCGAGCGCGACTCGTATCGGTTCGCTATAGCCGGTCGCTTCCGAACAAGGTCGGCCGCGGTTCACGAGGACCGTACTGAACTCAATACCGCTGATGATATCTGTGAGCACCGGCGCATCCAGGACTGGCGGGAGCGATAGCCACTCGGATTCCGGGGTGAGACTGTCGATTGTCGTTGTGACGCTGGTGGCGACCTCGCTGGTCGATACGTCGAATGATTCTTCAATGAGTCCAATCGAGACATCGTCGTCTGGAAAGTCCAGTGCACGCTGGATATTGAGAGAGTGGGGTGCATCTCTTGTTGAGGGATCAAACGAATCCGGCCCCATAATCTCAGTAAGCATCTTAGCTGCCGTTTCGACATCCACTGCGAGAGGACCGACACAATCAACGGATGGAGCCGTGTCAACGAATCCAAATCGAGGTACAAAGCTGTGCGATGGCTTGACACCCACGACACCACAGAAGGACGCAGGGATTCGGATGCTTCCCGCAGTATCGCTTCCCAATGCTGCATCAACGTAGCCTGCTGCAACAGCAGCACCGCTGCCGCTTGATGAACCGCCGGGGACACACTCATCGACGCGAGGATTGCGAGTCGGGCCGTGGCCACACGTTTCTCCTGTAGCGTAGCCAGCGAACTCGTCCATATTTGTCGTTCCAACCATGGCCGCTCCAGCGTCCGTGAGCCGCCGGACGACAGTCGCGTGGTGAGGTGAAGAAACCGAAAACGACGCTGACCCACACGTCATCGGGACGCCAGCGACCGTGATGTTATCTTTGACAGCGACCTCGAATCCGTTCAATGGGCCGCCCCCCGACTCAAGTTCAAATCGGTATCTGAACGCGTTTTCGGGGTCTTCTCCCTCTTTGACATTCTGTGCCGGTGGATGCTCAGGGACACGCGACTTAAGACTGGTGCTGTCTGCAATGAGGGACTTGACGTCAGCCTGTAGCTGGCGTCTATCACGCTGAGATAACTTAACATTGAATCGGGCCGCAACACGGGACAGTGCATTGTCAATCTGTTCGTCGGTAGTCATCGATGGTCTCAGTGTATTGGTATTGTAACTGGGTAGCGCGATTCTCGGTCGGCAAGGTCTCTGGATGTCCACCTCATCGATCGATGTTGTGAAGGTGTATGCGCCGCCCCTCGACATCTTCTTGAATAGCACCCCAACTGCCGACACTCACAATCTGATCTCCCGTATCGATGTATAGCGTTGCCTTTCCGGCAACTTCAGAAAGTGCCGGCGATCCATTCTCAGGTGTAGTTCCTTCGTAGTCAGTCCCCGCGATGCGTCCGGAAATCTCTCTCCATTCGTTCGATTCGCGGTCTAAGCCAATGACGGTGGCAGTAATCTCTACACCGTCCGAGAGGAGCGAATCAAGTTCACGAACGCACCGACGGACATCGACGTACTGCTTGGGGATTGGACTGTCGTAATCGGAGTACACGACATCCCAGATCTCCCACAGCGATATCTGGAAATACCAGTAAAACACGTACGTAAGCGTGTAGTTGTCGACGAGCAATCCAAACCGATTTCCTGGTGTATGCGATGAGAAATAGGTCTCCGTCCGGTCAATGAGTGCAAGGAACGGCGCAGGAAGATTCCGGTATCTGACCTCTGAAGCTACATTCATGAACTCTTCATCGTCTAAATCGAGGGCCGAAGACCCATCAGTTTCGTGCAGCGAGATCTTAATCATCACACCCCGGTCGAAGGCTTCAAGCAGCACTGGCCGGAGGTCGTTAAACTGACTAGGTGTCGCTGAGAGCTGGACCTCATCCTCTGCGTCACGAACCGCCTCCTCAGCCGCCTCCAGTACAGTCTCGTGACGTTTGACCAACGTGATTTGGTGGTCGCCGAACGATGGCCGTTCCCAGAGCGCGTCAATCTCGTCGGCAGCTTCGTCAAAGTCCTGTGCTTTGGTTCGGAGTTCACTGAGGAATTCTTCTGGGTCGCTCGGTCGCGCATGCAGCGAATTCTGTTCGAACGTCTCGACGTATCCCTCGTCTTCCAAATCCCTCAGTACGTCATAAATTCGAGACTTCGGGATGCTAGTGGCCTCGGCAACGTCCGTGGCAGAGGACGCCCCCTGCTTGACGAGCGCAAGATACGCGTCGGACTGGTACTGCGAGAAGCCCGCGTTCTGCAGTGTCGTTTTGAGGCGGTCAATGTCCATACTTGAGTCCCTCTTCGGAATGCATACAGAAATATTTTTACTGTAGTGGTACAGGGGAACTGTTCACTACTGGTGTATACATACAGACCCACAGTATTATATACAATAAAGTTCCATTGTGGGGTGTAGCCTCATGATGGACGGTACCACTTTGGAAGATCTCGACCGGCGGAACGTGCTCAAACTGGGCGGTAGTTCGCTAGCAACCGCCCTCGCAGGCTGTACTACCGGCGGAAGCAGTGGTGGTGGCAATAGTAGCAGTAATGGAAGCAAAACAGGTGACTTGGTGACAGAAGATCGCATTGGGTCCGGCAGCAAGTCGATGACCTATTGGACGATTACACCCCATTCCCACCAAGATAACAACAAAAACTTCGCGAACACGATCGCGAACGATTTCTACAAGCCCTGGGGAAAGAACCACAAGCAGTTCAAAATCGACTACGAAATTCAGCCTAGCTACGGCCAGTTGCAGACGAAACTCGCCCAGGCTGTCGCCAAGAACAACGCACCGCCAATCTCTATCGCCGACTCGTTCTGGGTGCCGAACTACTATAAGGACCTCTCCCCGGTCACTCAACAGCTTCCAGACACCGACGACTGGTTCCCGTTCGTGAAAGACGTCGCCAAGCAAAACGGTGAGTGGCGGACGGTCTGGCAGAACACCGACTGTCGTGCCCTGTACTACCGGCAAGACATGATCGACAAACACGGGTCCGGGGAAGCCCCCAAAACATGGGATGAGCTGATTCAAGTCGGCAAAAAGATTGCCGACAACGAAGACATGAACGGGTTCATGTACAATGGCGGTCGCTGGGAAGGAACTACCTTCGACAACCTCGCCTACTACTGGGGGCAGGGCGGCGAAATCCTTACCGACAAACGCAATCCGGCACTCACCAAGGGAGATAACAAGCAGAAGCTCCAGAACGTATTCGAATTCCTCAAACGCACCGTCGACAGCGGTGTGGCGCCGAAGCGTGTCGCAAGTATTAAAGATTACAACCTGCTCACGAAGGCCGCAATCAACGGTGATACGGCGATGTTCCTTGGTGGGAACTGGCAGATCTCCTCAATCAAACAGGAAGTTGATGACTGGGAGAAGTGGAAGGTCGCCGAAATTCCCCAGGTCGAGGCCAAGATGTCGGCGACTGGGAGTGGTGGATGGACACAGAACGTGTTCACCTCAAAGAACAAGTTCCTGAGCGCAGCGAAAGACTTCACGACGATGTTCGCTGAGAAAGACAAGATGGCCGCGTATGCAAAAGCAGGCGGGTATCTCCCAACCCGGCCGTCAATTTTCGAGGAGTTCGACTACTTCGCAGACGACCCGTATCAACAGAAGTTCGGCAAATTCCTTGAAAACGCGCAGGCTCGCCCGGGCGGCCCGATCTACAAAACCTTCTCCAGTGAATTCCAGATTGCGGCCGGAAAGGTCCTCACTGACCAGGCCTCCCCGGCTCAAGTGACCAACACGCTGGTCCAGAACGTAAAATCAGAACACGGGAACTGAGCGTCCCTCCAACGTAATCCATGTCGACAGAGACCAAAAACCGATCACACAGAGCTGATTGGTGGTCGAAAATCACCAATACGGCGTCATACGTGCAGGAACACCCGCTGGTCTGGCTCGCGCCAGCCATAGCGCTGTTGTTCCTGTTCAGACTCTATCCACTGATAGAAGTCGTTCGGATGAGCTTTACGAACATCTCGCTAATCCAGCCGGCGTACGAGTACGTCGGTTTCAACTCCTATATCGCCGTCATCACATCTACGGCGTTCCGGACGATGGCGAGAACGACCGCCATTTTCGTCGGTGCGAGTGTCATCGCGCAGCTTACACTTGGGATGATTCTCGCGTTAGCAATCAATTACGGCGTCAAGAAACACATCTACGGGAGTGTCTCGATACGCATTGCGGTCCTCTCAGCATGGGTGATTCCGGGAATTGTCATCGGTATTCTCTGGAAGATCATGCTCATCGAGACGAATTACGGACTGGTGAACTACATTCTGGTCCAGTTGGGCTTCAACGTCGTCTCGTTCTTCTCGGACCCGCAGATGGCTCTCTTCTCGACGATTATGGCAAACACGTGGCGTGGAACCGCATTCTCGATGATCATGCTGTACGCTGGTCTCCAACAGGTACCCCAGCAGCTCTACCACGCTGCAAAGGTAGATGGGGCCGGCCCGATCGCCCGGTTTAGGCACGTAACTTTGCCACAAATCAAGCCAGTCGTGTTCATCAATATCGTCCTCATCACTATCTACACGGTCAACACGTTCGATATGATAATGAGCCTGACCGGGGGTGGACCCGGACGGGCAACAGAAGTGCTCTCGCTCTTCATGTACTTCCTCGGGTTCGAACAGTTCCAGTTGGGCCGGGCCGCGGCTGTTGCGGTCATTATGCTCGGCGTCAACGTCGTGATGACCCTTGTGTACGTTCGGTACTTGCTTTCAGAGGAGGAAATCTGAGATGAGCACTGAAGATAGTCGCCTTCCGTCAGTTAACCTTCGAACCCGTTCGCCAATCTCGTATCTGCGTTCGCTCGGGATGCTTGATTGGCTGGTATATCTCGTCTATGCTGGGGCACTCATGTTTTTCCTCTTCCCAGTCCTCTGGGTCGCCCTCATGAGCATCCGACCGGAGGGAGCAGTACTCTCGTATCCCGTGCGGTTCATCCCGACAGAGATCACGTTCGAACCCTACCGCGAAGTCCTCACGGGGTCAGACATTGTTAAATGGCTGACTAACTCGATTAAAATCTCGGTACTGCAGGTGGTCGGTGTCGTGCTCGTGACAGTACCGTCCGCGTACGCCTTCTCACGGTTCGACTTCCGCGGGAAGAAGGCAACGCTCTTCGGGGTCCTTCTCTTCCAGATGATCTCGCCAGTAGTCATCGTCATCCCGATGTACAACCTGATGGCAGACCTGAACCTACTAAACACCCACATCGGTATTATCTTCCTGTACATCGGGCTCCAATTGCCGTTCTCGATCTGGCTCATGAAGAGTTATTTCGATACGGTCCCCGAGGACCTCGACCGAGCGGCACGTGTCGACGGCTGTAGCCGCTTCCAGACGCTCTACCACGTTCTGCTGCCAGCCGTGCTCCCAGGAATTGCCGTCGTCGCCATCTTCAACTTCGTCTTCTCCTGGACGGAGTTCGTCATGGCGTTTACACTCCTCAACGATTCCGAACTCTACACCATCGCGGTTGGAATCTTCTCGTTCCAAGGGCAGCACGGCGCTAACTGGCGAGCAATCGCAGCAGCGAGCATGGTCGCAATCCTTCCGCTCCTTATCATGTTCGTCGTTCTCCAGCGATACTTCGTACAGGGGTTGACCGAAGGAGCCGTGAAAGGATGACCTCGACTAGAACAGACCACCACCAAACATCGAAGATCACGAACTAGAACCATGTCACAACTCGAACTCAACAACATGTCGAAGTCGTATCAAGAATCAAACGGAGATACTGTTGTCGCCGTCGACGACCTGAGCCTTTCCATCGAGGACGGCGAATTCCTCGTCCTCGTCGGTCCATCAGGATGCGGAAAGTCGACAACACTTCACTGTATTGCTGGACTCGAAGAGGTGACCGGCGGCGAAATCCGAATCGAGGACGATGTCGTCAACGAGAAAAAACCAGAAGCAAGGAACATCGCCATGGTGTTCCAAAACTACGCCCTCTACCCCCACAAAACCGCACGGCAGAACATGGCCTTCGGGCTGAAGATGACGACGAACATGTCGGACGATGAAATTTCAGAGCGGGTGATGTGGGCGGCCGACCTGCTTGAAATCGAGGAGCTACTGGACGACAAGCCGAGCCAGCTCTCCGGCGGCCAACAACAACGTGTGGCGTTAGGCCGAGCAATCGTGCGGGAGCCGTCGGCCTTCTTGATGGACGAGCCGCTGTCAAACCTTGATGCAAAGCTCCGCTCCGAAATGCGAACCGAGATTCAGGAACTTCAACGAGAACTGAACACAACCACAGTGTACGTCACCCACGACCAAACCGAAGCGATGACGATGGGCGATCGAATCGCCATTCTTGACCAAGGAGAACTCCAGCAAGTCGGCACACCACTCGAATGCTATCACGAACCCTCGAACCTGTTCGTTGCAGGGTTCATCGGCGAACCATCCATGAACTTCATAGAACTACAACGAGACGATAGTCAACTCACAAGCGAGAACATCGAGTACACCCTCTCAGATGAACTCGTGACGAAAGTAGAACCAGCAACCCAAGTTACGATGGGTATTCGTCCAGAAGACATTGAACTAGCATCTACTGTCGACGAAACAGGACCGACCGTTTCGGCGACGGCCGAAGTTGTCGAACCAATGGGTGACAGGAATATCCTCCATCTCGACCTGAACGGAACTGAATTGACTGCGACGCTCGCAGAAGACGAGTTGGTGTCCGAAGGGACAACTGTCGACTTGCATTTCCCGGAAAGCCGGCTTCACTTCTTCGAGACCACGACTGGAGATGCGCTGGTTAATCGTCGAGGCTTGGTCGAGAACCTTCCATCGGAGTTCGCTACGGAGGTTGGTCAAGCATGAACGAGGACGTAGTTACACTTGGTGCAATCGGTCTCGGTGGGCTCGCACAGCGGGAACTCGCGCTTTGTGAGGAGCTCGATAACGTCGACATCGTCGCCGGTGCCGATCCGGCAGCCGATGGCCGAGAAGCCTTCACCAAGGCACACGGTGGGGAAGTCTATCAGGACTGCACATCGCTACTCAACGAACACGGCGACGCTCTCGATGCCGTCACCATCGTCACACCACATACCTTGCACTTCGACCAGGCAATGGAAGCCCTCGACTACGATCTCGACATCTTCCTCGAGAAGCCGATGGTCACTGATATCTCGGACGCCGTGCAGCTTGTTGATCGCATCAACGCCACAGACCAGACGCTACAGGTTGGCTATCAGCGCCACTTCCATCCAGCGTATCAGAAGATCAAGGCCCTCATCGATGATGGTGCAATCGGCGATCTCCATACGGTCAATTGCTTCCTCGGACAAGACTGGATCCGTCGATTCGACAGCGCATGGCGGAGCAATCCCGACCTGTCCGGTGGCGGCCAACTATACGACTCCGGCTCACATCTGTTGGATACCTTGTTATGGACGACAGGGACGCTACCGCAGACGGTCGCTGCGACGATGGACTACCGCCAGCACGAATGTGACGTGAACTCGTCGCTGGCAATCGAACTCGAACGCAACGGCAACCCCGTGACAGCGAGCGTCAGTGTGACGGCTGATGGGACCAGTACGAGCGGAACGGAGGAAGGGCTCTTCATCTGGGGGACCGACGGGCGACTCTCGTTCACCAAATCGGGGCTCACACGGCACGGCAAAGGAGAGGGAGAACGCGATACCGCAGAAAAAATTCCCGTCGAGACTGATCCCTCGTTCGAGATGTTGGCCCAAAAGAAACTAGAGAACTTCTTCGATGCTGTCAGAGCAAACGACGAGCCAGCCGTGAGCGGCGAATATGGACTCCAAGTAACGGCGTTAACCGAAGCCGCATATCGTGCTGCCGACTCCGGTCAGCGAGCCCACGTACAACACCTAATCGACACCGCTCGGAGCGAAACGGTCCAATCCGCACAGGTGGAGGGAGACGACTAATGGAACTCGGCCTCCTCACCGCGACGTGCCACGAGTCAGACCTCCATGCAATCGCCGCACGAGCAAGCGATATCGGGTATGAGACGCTCGAACTGGCGGCGTGGCCGGCGGACGACGACGTGCGAAACACAGATGAACTTCGGTTTTCCCCAAGTCGGGCCGCTGAAGAGCCAGAACACGGGCAAAGCGTACTGGACGAACTCGCCGCGTACGACCTTACGGTTGAGTCGTTAGCGTACTATCCGAACAACCTCCACCCGGACCCTGAGGAGCGACAAGGGAATCAGGCGCACCTGAAAGACGTGATTCGAGCCGCCTCGAACATGGATATCGATTTGGTCGGAACGTTCATCGGCCGTGATCCATCTATGCCGATCGATAAGGCATTAGAGGACGCAAAATCAGAGTGGCCCGAGATCGTCGCGTTCGCAGAGCGTCACGACGTTCGCCTGATGATCGAAAACTGTCCGATGGACCATTACGGAGCCTATGGAACAAACCTCTTCTACAGCCCAGCCATCTGGGACGAACTCTTCGAAGCAATCGATAGCGACTACCTGGGGCTGAATTACGACCCCAGTCATCTCTACTGGCTCGATATCGACCATACAGAGATGATCAATCGATACAGTGATAGGATCTTTCAAGCGCACGCGAAGGACACAGAAATCCGAACCGAGCGCCGGGACGAGATCGGTATCTTGGCCGATCGTGCGTCGACTGAGGACCACTGGTGGCGCTACCGGATCCCTGGACTCGGGGACATCGACTGGAGTGCCTACATCCGAACGCTCTACGACGCCGGCTTCGACGGAGCGCTCGTAATCGAGCATGAAGACCCAACGTTCGAGACCAGTGTGGAACGGTTCTGGAAAGGCGCCGAAATCGGGTATCGTGAGTTAGCCCCATACCTCTGAGATTGCCGTAACGATACCATTTCGAGAGTACAAACAGCAATCGCTCTTTTTGAAACGCTACGCACTACACAACATGACGACGACACGGAATTCACATAGTACAGCGCAATCGCTATCTGGAAAGCACCAGCCCACTTTGCTCTCAGCCATCGTGGGTGATAACCACTCCTATAAAGTAGGCACTGGAGGTAGATTCCACCCGCCCGGTACCATCCGGCCACCCCGCGCTGTCGTTCACAAGCGAGGTGAGATGCAATCGTGAGCGACCCGCCGAATCGTGATACCAATCAACTTACCCCTGAGTCAGTTGTTCGCGACTGCCTAGCGGCAGGCATCGCAGCCGCGCATCCCCAAACAGTCATCGAGAAAACGGTCACCGTCGAGGGAGCTCAGCTGGTGATTAACCCGCTGACGGACGATGACGGAATAGAGGTTTCGCTTGACAGATGGGACGAAGTTCGTGTCTTGGGTGGCGGAAAAGCCGCAGGTGAGATGGCCAAGGTACTCGAGCAGAAACTCGGCGAGCGCCTCGACAGCGGGAGTATCGTCACTAATATGCCCGTCGACACTGACCTGATAACGGTACACGAGGGTGACCATCCCTTACCGACGGAGCGCAATGTCACCGCAACTGCCGATCTCCTTGACGACGCGCAAACAGCTACCGAAGACACACTCATCCTTGCGCCGGTAACTGGTGGAGGCAGCGCGCTGTTGGCCGCGCCTGCCGGACCTTGTACTATCGACGACCTCCGAACGGTGACAGACGATCTCTTGACCGCAGGTGCCAACATCACGGATGTAAATACAGTTCGAAGACACCTCTCTCGTCTCAAAGGGGGCGGCCTCCAATCGATTGCGGCACCTGCCGATGTCATTGGTCTACTCCTGAGTGATGTCGTCGGCGGTGACCCCGCCGCTATCGCGAGTGGACCAACTGTTCCGGCCACCACGACGTCAGACGAGGTACATACTATTCTCCAACGCTACGACGTATCCCTCTCAGACAACCTCCAGCAGTTCCTGAGTGCAGCGTCCGATGGAGACACTTCCGGGACCAGCAATTCGGCAGGTGATACAGCGCAGCCAGCCCAGAGAGCCGTCACGGACGACACCAATCGGATAGTGGAAAACTGCGTGCTCGGAGACAACGAGACTGCTATTGACGCCGCATGCAGACACGCTCGCGACCATGGCTACGACGCATTGGTCCTGTCAGCCCGTATCTCCGGTGAAGCCCGAGAATCAGCGAAGGTCCATGTCGCTATCGCCGAAGAGTGCCTCCAGAGCGGGCGCCCGATCGACCCGCCTGCAGTGCTCATTTCGGGGGGCGAAACCACTGTCACTGTCTCCGGAGACGGCACTGGCGGGCCTAATTTGGAGTTTGCCCTCTCAGGGGCACTCGAACTTGAAAGAAGTGACCTACCCGAGAAAGTGTGCATCGGAAGTATCGACACTGATGGCCACGATGGAGCGACAGAGACAGCAGGCGCCGTCGTCGATACGGAAACGATCGCTCCCTCCGATCGTGAACGAGCGGTCGAATCACTACACGACAATGATGCATTAGCCCCACTCCGAGACGCTGGGACGCTTGTCGAGACTGGCCCTACGGGAACGAACGTCAATGACCTTAGGATCATCGTGGTTGAGGACAACTGACAGTACCGACTGCACACACTGAATCCACCCGGCTCGCCAGCAATTGGACGTTAGAGTCCTGAATTGGCGAGGGGCCTAGTCAATGTCTGTTCAGTGAACTGCCTTGGGATTAGGTGGAGACGGTGAATGCGCGCCCCGTAAGGGTCGTCGTCGCGGACCCACGCGGTGCCACCGTGAAAACATACACGTCCGTCGCCGAGGGCGGGTGGGACGAACCAGTTCTCGACCCCTCTGGATGGACACTCGTTGGCCGTGTTCCCGAGTACGACACGTTCGTCCTGGAGTCTTCCAAGGATGATATGTTCGAGTACGCCGGCGCCGCGCACATTGTCGGCCGCCTCCCGACCGGAGAGACGTACGCTACACGTTCAGAGGCGTCGATCAGCCAGCAGGACACTAACCGGTTCGTCCGACTCCGGACGAAACTGCAAGCCGTAGCGAACGACGGATATGCCGTCGAGATAGTCGTTCGGGAAACCGACCTTCCGGACGACCAAGGCCTCGATGAAGTCTACCGAACCCATACACGCAGAGCGGCGGTCAAGTCGCGAATGTTTCGGACACCACCCGAAGCACGTTCTCAATCGAGGTTACGCCAGCACGTCCGCGGGACCACAGCGCATTCACTGGCTGCGGTGGCCTTCAAGCAGAGAACAGACTCGCGTACGTCCATCGCACGAGTTTCCAGTGGAAGCGCGACAGGCTCCTCGGCATGGACCAGCACTACGGCAGTGCGACGGGCCGCGGCGAGTAGACATTCAACGCCTAACCGCGGGGTCCGTCCCCAACCCACTTGAGGACCAGGTATGGAAGACTTAGCCATCAACGACGAGGACCTGCTCTTAGATACTCCTACCTAGACTGGCTCGCCGCAATGTCGAACTCCGACTCGTCTTCCGTCTCGTACTGATGGACGTGCTGAATTCATCCTCTGTAGTCCGAACTGGCGATTTGCTAGAGGCGTAAATATTATACTCATACTTCGGTCTTTCCCAGCCTCAGACTTGCTAATCTCGTGACCAACCCTACACCGTATCTCTATCATTTAACAGAGGAGGGTTAAAGGACAGAAGTGAATTAAGCGGAATACTAATACCGTGTATTATACTTCCATCCTCTCGCCACGGTCGTCGCTCTCCTTGATGGCCGCCAGAATCCGCTGGACTGCGAGGCCGTCCTCGAAGTTTGGGTGGTAGTCGCCGTCAGAACTGCCGGCGTCCGCGCCGCCTCCGTCACAGGCCGCGTCGACCGCCGAGAGGAACTCGTAGTTCTCATGGACGAAGGTGTGCTCCCACCCGATGACGTGGCCCGGCGGCCACCAGTGCTCGATGTAGGGGTCGTCGGCGTCGGTGACCAGCACAGTCTCGTACCCCCTGTCGTCGCCCCGTAGCACCTCTAGTTCGTTCAGGCGTTCGAGCGAGAACCGCAGGCTCCCCTCGGAACCGTGAATCTCGACGGTGTGGTCGTTCTTGTGGCCCGTGGCGAACCGCGAGGCCTCGAACGTGGCCATCGCGCCGCCCTCAAGTTCGGCCTGCGCGGAGTAGGCGTCGTCGACCGTGACTGGCCGGGTTTCGGGGTCGCCGTCACTCTCGTCACCTTCGACGGGCCGTTCGTCCACGAAGGTCCGGAGGTGCCCGCTGACGCGCTCGACGTCACCGACGAGGAAGCGCGCGAGGTCGATGGTGTGCGCGCCCAGATCCCCCAGCGCGCCGCTCCCGGCCAGCTCCTCGCTGGTTCGCCACGACCACGGCACCTCAGGGTCGACCAACCAGTCCTGGAGGTACCGCCCCCGGAACTGGTGGATCTCGCCGAGTTCGCCGGCCTCGATCAGGTTCTTCGCGTACCGGATGGCCGGGACGTACCGGTAGTTGAATGCGGTGGCGGTCGGCACCCCCGCCTCGGCCGCGGCGTCGGCCATGCGCTCGGCAGTGTCGAGGTCGTTGGCGAGGGGTTTCTCGCAGAGTACCGGTGTGCCCGCCTCTAGCGCTGCGACGGACGGGTCGGCGTGGACGTGGTTCGGCCCGAGGTTGAAGAAAGCGTCTACCTCGTCGACCACGTTCGCCCAGTCGGTCGCGGTCCGCTCGAACCCGAGGCGGTCGGCCGCCTCGCCCAGCGCCTCCTCGTCGCGGCCGACCAGCACGTGGCGCTCGACCTCGGGCGCCTCCGGGAAGAACATCGATAATCGCGCCAGCGCGTTCGCGTGAGCCTTCCCCATGAATCGATAACCAAGGACACCGATTTTGATTGCCATCGTCGGTCACCTCATTCGGTCCAGTAGGCCTCGCCGGGCTGGTCGCGGAACACCGCGCGCTGGAGCATCGCCACCGCCTTCTCCAGCCCCTCGTTGGAGCTGGTCAGCGAGTCCTCGTGCTCGATCGAGAGCGCGCCGTCGTAGCCGACCATCCGGAGCGTGCTCACGACGTCCTTCCAGTGGTCCTCGCCGTGGCCGTAGCCGACCGACCGGAACAGCCACGACCGATTGGCCTCCTCGTC
This sequence comes from Halorussus salinisoli, assembly GCA_005239435.1. Lineage (GTDB taxonomy): Archaea > Halobacteriota > Halobacteria > Halobacteriales > Haladaptataceae > Halorussus > Halorussus salinisoli. Next base: position 98,996 of record SZNP01000004.1, read on the forward strand.
GTAGGGCACCGTGTCGAGCACGCCCTTGTACCGGGCGTTGGCGTCGTACACCTTGGTGTCCTTGGCGTGGAAGTGGTGGATGGCGTCGTGCTCGCCCAGGAACCGGATGGCGTCGGTCACGTCGATGCCCTGCCAGTAGAGGTGCGAGGGATCGAAGTTCGCGCCGATGCGCTCGTTGGTCTCCTCGCGCAGCCGGAGCATCCCGGAGGGCTCGTACACTAGCATGTTCGGGTGCATCTCGATGGCGACGTTCACGCCGTGGTCGGCGGCGTGTTCCGCGAGGTCCTGCCAGTACGGGATGGCGACCTCCTCCCACTGGTACCGGTGGGCCTCGGCGTGCTCGCCCGGCCAGGGTGCCGTCACCCAGTTGGGTGTCTCGTCGTTCGGACTCCCTGCCGGCAGCCCCGAGAAGGTCGTGACCGCGTTCACGTCGAGCTGGTCGGCGAGCTCGATAGCCTCTCGGAGCTCGGTGTCGGCCCGCTCGGCTTTCTCGTCGTCGGGGTGCAAGGGGTTGTTGTGCGTCGCCAGTGCCGAGATGCGCAACTCGTACTCGTCGAGCAGGTTGAACAGGTGATTCTGGGCCTCATCGTCGTCCAGATACTCCTCGCGCGGCAGGTGAGTGTCGCCGGGGTGGCCCCCGCAGCCGAGTTCGACCGCGTCGACCCCGATACCGTGGAGGTACGCCAGCGCGTCGTCCAGCGACTGGCCGCCGAGCGGAACGGTGAGAACGCCGATGTCCATGGAGCATAATTACTACAGAGTTAGTTAATGTTTCTGGTGATAGCAATACACCTAACACCATAATATCTCATAAAAGCAAAAACGTTATTCGCATTTTGGTGGATACCGATGATAGTTTTACTCTATCCGCAAATACTATGTCTCTTTTATGAGTTACTATTTATCGTGCGCGTTACGGCGCACAAAGTCGGACCCAAGAATAAAAACATCTGTCATAATTCCGGCTATACGGGCTGGCATCCCTGAATCACTGCTTTCTACGGATTAGTGATGGGTTGTGGTGTTTATAAGTAGGTCTTGGTCTACAGAAGTCTCTCGTATCGAATACAGCCTCTGTATTCACCACGCACTTCCTATCACCATTTAAGTATTTAACAGAGCCGTTGGCCTATAATTCCAAATCGACGCCCGTCTTTAGGGTGTATTCGTGGAGGTCGTCGCCGTCTTCGTCATACCAGAATGTGCCTGTGAAGGTGGTTCCCTTGATGAGGTAGGGGAGCCAATGCTTGTCAGCGTCCCACATCTCGTCGTACGGAAGGTCATCAGCGTTAAGCCAAACTGGTGTTGCCTCCTCGGATTCAGATGATTTACCGGAGAATGATTCCGAGCGGAAGACATGGACCTGCATGAATGGATCCTCGGCAAAGTAGAACTCTAATTCACCCATCTTCTCAACAGAATCCACGACGATAGACGTCTCCTCGCGTGTCTCGCGGATTGCGCCTTCCGCGATGGATTCCTTGTCCTCAACCTTACCCCCAGGACCAACGTATCGGCCTTCGCCGTGTCCACGTTTCTTCTCGATGAAGAGGACTTCGTTGCCATCGAAGACATAGCAGAGAGTCGCGTCACGCATGTCTTGTAAAGGAGTACCGGGGAAGCTATCTTAAAGGTTGAACCCTCAATTTTACTTAGGAATGGCTGTTGATGAATTAGATGGCCGGGGTGTCCTCCTCGGGTTGGCATGCGGTGACGCGCTTGGACGACCAGTCGAATTCTGGTCTCCCGACCGAATCGCACACGACTATGACACGCTCACAGAGATGGTAGGCGACGGAACGTGGGGGAAGCCTTCCGGCACGATTACCGACGATACTGACCTCGCACTCTGCATCGCCCGAAGCCTCGTTGAGTGCGACAACTTTGACCCGACAGATGTTGCGTCCCGGTTCGTCGACTGGTACGACAGCGGCCCCTTTGACATCGGCAACATGACCGCCCAAGCAATTAACCGTCTCAAGCAAGGAGACCCCTGGGATGTCGCTGGCCAGCAGGTGTGGGAAGCAAGTCCAGAAGGAAGCAACGCTGGCAACGGTAGCATCATGCGGTGTCCACCGCTGGCAATTCCCTACGCGGACGACCTAGAGACACTTGCCAGGGTTAGCCGCCAATCATCACAGATCACGCACGCCGATCCCCGGTGTACCTATGGATGTGCGGTGCTGAACCTCACTATCGCAGGATATCTTAACAACGCGCCAAACCCCCTTACAGGAGCCCTCGACCGACTAGGCGCGGATATGCCAGCCGAATTGCAAGCTGCGCTTGAACCACTCGCCAACGGCGATCGCCCGGACTCCCTTTCGACGTCGGGGTATGTCGTGCATACACTCCAAACGGCCCTCCATGACGTACTCACGGCCGACACCGCCGAGGACGCCATCGTCACCGCCGTGAACCGAGGTGGCGACACGGACACGGTCGGTGCCGTCGCTGGCGCCGTCGCAGGTGCTCGGTTCGGCGCAAGCGAACTCCCAGCCCGATGGGTAGCCGAGATCGATGAGGAACGCGAGCTCCGCCGCCTCGCTACCGACCTATGCACCGTGGAGGGAGACTGATGTACGTCTTGGCGTTCGATTGTAACTGGACAGTCGACGTGAATACCCACTCGAAACCATGTCGGTAGAGATAGCGGATGTTTGTAGTATTCGGTGAAATCGATGCTTTGAGGTAGTCGTTCTGTTCACACTTCGTTAGCCGACCGATGGTGAAAAATCAATCAAAAAGCGGGTTGTGGGACCAGTGGGTGTCACAGACCGTACTCACGGATATCAATACAGCTGATACGCCGGACCCTGTTCCAATGATTGACGATTCCGGTACAGAGTTGGAGATGACTAATGCATACGACTCGTACCGTTTAGGGCGGGGTACTGGCGATTACCTGTATCTGTTGTATCTCCTTGACGACCCTGTTCAGGGGCCGTCTGATATCCTTCCAGTCTACATTGGAGAGACGAGCAATGTCGCAAGCCGACTCATGGACCATTTCAGGAAGGTGCGCGATGCCCTCCCAATCTTGGAATGGGAAGACGATGGATCGTGGGGGAGTTACGGGAAATACGATCACATCGCGACGGTCTACGAGCGAGCAGATTCACCGCTTTATGCATGGGTAGTTGATGTTGACGAGATTGAGACTGGCCCATATGGGTATCCTACGTATCGACAAGAGCTTGAGGCGAAGACCGTCGGTCTCGTCCACTCTAGTCCACAGTTCAATCGGGTTTTCGCCAACCGAGATTTCGTTCCAAACAGGGTCCCGCACGAGATGGGGAAGGTGGGTCCCGAATGGGTCGACCTGGATAACGATACCCCAAACGAAGAAGCAAAGATGGCCGCTGGCAACACAGGTCGCGACCTAAGTGGCAAAGGCAAAGCAGATCTCTGGCACAACTGGGTTGAACACACAATCCATAAGGAGATTCTTGACTCCGAAGAGGCGGATCCGATTCCACTTTTCGAGACGGACGAAAATCTCGTCGTAGAACTCACGGATGTTGGATCGTCGACGGTACTCAAGCGGAGTGACGCAATTGATACTCAGATCCGCCAAGAAGGGAAGCGCTGTGTTCATAGAACTGGTGTGAAAGACGGCCCCCACGGACTGTTATACGTCATGTACCAGCTTACATCCGACAATCCCTCACCAGACGATATCATCCCACGATATATCGGCAAAGCAGAGGCATACGGGAAAAAGAACGAACTGAGTGCGAACTTCAAGGAGATCGCAAAGGATCGAACTGGAACGCGGAGTTTCGCTCGCTGGGGTGATGGAAGTTACTGGCACGTCGGAGAGCTATCAGAAACGGTGTTCGGTGAAGATTCAAAGAAACTCAGCTGGGCCAGCGAGCTATTTGAACAAGGAACCCACCGACTCAAAGACCAAACATACCTCTGGATACGAGCATGGGACCCGCAAAAATATTCAGGACCGTACGGCTATCCAGCGTATTTAGCTGAAGTGGAAGGACTGTTGATTGGATTGGCCTATGAAACGTACCCCCATCAGCTTCTTAACCACCATGAGGTCCCAAAGGAGGCACCTGCAAACCGGAAGGAATTCCAGTTTCGATCTGCCTCAGAGTAAGCTACTCACAGCTGAAGCCGTTGGTTTTCGCCTCGCACTTTCTATAACTCCAGACTATATGACTATCTGGCAGTACACCGTTTCACTCGGCCGTGCCGTCGTATACTTCGTTGCGGAACTCTTGGACGATGGTGTCCGACCGTGTAGGTCTCTCTCGCCTTCACCCTCAGTTTTTGCGGTTGCACAAGCGATTTTGAATAACTACGAAAACCGTACCCTCGTTAATAGCAAGGCTGCTCCTTCACTCATCAAAGTGAATCTGGGTCGATTTCTTCACCGTCTACATAGACTGTGGCTGGGCCGTCAAGAGAGAATCCTGTAATTGAACCGGTATAAACGAACGTATCCGTTCCCCGGTCTGGTCCGACATGTCCAGATGCGGTATTCCCGCTAACGTTATCTCCGCTGTCTTTCTGTCGAACGGTCCCCGTTACCGTAAATTCGTAATTTGCGACACCGCCCCCATTGCTCTCGATTCGAATTGTGTGTTGTCGAGTGCTATCGTTTCCCCCGTAATTATCTGGATTAACCTGTCTTCCGTTAATATATACTGTTGCTGGACCGTCCACCCAAATGGTTTGAATTTCACCTCCGAAGGCGAATGTATCTGTCCCCCGGTCAGGCCCTACGTGTCCTTCAGCAACATGACCGCGAGCGGTATCACCACTATCTTTTTGGTTGATATATCCCGTCGCGTAGATGCGATAGCGAGCAACACCACCTCCTTCACTTTTTATTGTGATCGTGCCCTCTGATTTCTCGTTTGAATCACCTATATTCTCGGGGGTAACCTCCTCATCGTTGATATACACCGTGGCAGGTCCATCAACGCTAAGATCAGTGATTTCACCTTTAAAGACGAATGTATCCGTACCCCTTTTAGGGCCAACATGTCCGGAAGCTTGATTTCCTCGGACGTCATCGCCAGAATCTTTCTGGTTCACGCTCCCTGTCGCGGTAAATTGATAGCGAGCAACACCACCGCCGTCACTTTCTATCTTGATTGTGTTCGTCGCGCTTCCTCCATCTTCGTCTGTCTTTGCTCGCGTATGACAGTCGTCTAAGCGTGGATTTTCCTTTCGAAGGTCTGGCGAGGAGTCATACTCCCCTTTGAAGACCGCCACAGCGTCGATGACAGATTTCTCCGTAATATCATCGCTCACCCCTTGGATATCACTGATGGTGATGGTTTCTGTCCCTGAAATTGGTCCAAAGGGATCCTGATTGTTGATTATCCCAGGAACATATGCTGACCAATACATCATCCCGGTCTCGAAGTCCCCCGTAACGCGAACAGTAGTGCAATCGAGGAACTCTATCGTTCCGGCTGTATTGCCTGAGTTTGATTCTAAATCAAAGCCGAGATCGCCGTTAAACAGGAAATCAGTAAATGCACCACCTGGAATCGGAATAGGCGATCTTATTTGAGCGGCACTAGCTGCATACATGTTCACTTGGAGAGTATATTTTCTTCCTTTCTCGAGGTTTGGTGTCAAGACAATAGAATCCGATTTCTCGTAATCCTCATTCACAGCCGTTCCTATCCCTGTCGCGGTATTGACGATATCTTTGGTGGTTTTCGCTAGATCTATCACTTCCATAGCCGTCTTCTTAGACGTTGTGAGAACAAAGTTCACAATTTGTTCGGTAATTGCGTCACTCGGCTCCGGTACTGCCTTATTGTATATCGGTATATGTAAGGAATCTATAACACTTCCATTCGAATCTAAAATTGACGCATAGAGAAGGAGGGCATTCTGGCTATATGGCACTGGGCCTACGGCAGAAGGAAGTTTCATTACACAACTCCCAGCCAGATTGTAATCCAGCGTAATCGGCTTTGTACCTTTATTCTGCGAAATGAAATTTTTGGTGGCAACAGCTGTGCTTCCGACGGTTACTGCACCGAGAAATCCGACTCCGATTCGATGCCGTCCAAAAACCGTACCGTTTCTATTAATGAATGCGGTATGCTGGCTATCTACCTTCTCAAGACCGCCACCGACTTTCTCCTTTATTGTATATGCCTCATCAAATCTGCTGACGGCAGTGGCTTCTTCATTTCGACTCTGCGCCTCACTTCCCTTCGCTCTGGGAGTCGCTAACCCTAGAGTTCCGAGAATCCCCTTCAGTAATATACGTCGATCAAGAGTTTCCAATCGATTTCCTTTTTGTGCCATCGAATATTCACCTTCTCCACCACAATCATTCCATATATAAACATTATCAATGGTTTTATCAGTTATTGTCATGTTTCTCATTGATATTCCCTATTATCAGAATGCGGCCCTGAGCAAACACAAGCCCGGACACGAAGTACATCTACAAATTCATCCACATTGAACCAGTTCCATTGGGTTGCCCCAACCATGCTACCATCGGGATTACGGCAGTTCGAATGCCTGTTAAAACGACCCTAGTGGGGCTTCTCCGCGCTCGACGATGCATTCGTCAGGATGCTCACGGTCATAGTAGCAGACCTATTTCGAGATCTCGGCGACCCTGCCGTCCTCGTCTATGGTGTTCCAGCCCGGACAGTAAGGGCCTGCTGTGCTTCGAGTGCTACCACTGTAGCGAGACAGAGAACTAACCCTTGGGCGATCTCCATCTTCTCGTCATTATCCCACGTCCCAGTTCCTCACTTGAGTTTCACCGTGAGCGAGACACCAACATCGTTACGCTCGACGTAATCTGTTAGTGAGGATTCGTCATTGGTCGGTACCGAGTCGGTCTCTGCACGAGAAGGTACGTTATTTTCTGCCATGGTGTACTTATACTGCTCATCGTTCAGTTGGGCGGTGCGACCGCTTCGTCGGACAGTCCGCGAAGTGCTTCTTTGATGTCGGTGCCTGTGAGTCGCCAGCACCCCTCGGGACGAGTACAATCCAACTGGTTCACAACTATGTTTTTGAACGCAGTGTAATGGGCTAGCGCGACGTCCTCGTCGCCGGTGTAGTCCAGTAGGAGTGCAAGCGCGAGTTGTGCTGGCCCGCTGCCACAATGTCCAACCTCGAAACCACTCGGACTGTGATTTGCAAGTTCCAGGCTTCGCTCAGGCGTCAGCCGCGTTCCTTCTGGCATCTAAGTGACGACTAGCTGTCCTTGTTGCCGTTCGCCGATGTAGGCCTCGAATGTCATTTGAATCGGCCCTGGTCATCACGTTCTCGGTGTGAGTAGTCGATTTCCTCAGATGATGGCCGAATATCCGTCCCAAAGCCATGACGCTGGGCGTGTTCACTTCGACTGAGGTGTTTGAGATTCTCTAGCCGGTTATCAAACCATATACCATTCCGGTGGTGGACGTGTTTGCCGGCAACGGCGTCGAAGCCGTGTTCAGCGACCATCACCAGTCGATGGATTCCAACTGAATCATTTGTTCCACGGTAATTCGACGCGCAGACCACGTATCCACGGTCGGTAAAGACGGCTGGATGAAGGCGTCTATTTGTAGCTGCCTCGTATGCGCTGCGACGCGGAATCTCAAAGCGGTCTATCCACTTCCAGATGGTCACTTGGCGACAGCCCAGTTTGTCGGCGATCTCGTTCGTACTCAGGTGCTGTTCCCAGTAGAGTTTGCGAAGGAGCGATTCGTCTCTCCATGGTGTTTCTGATTCGGTCATGAGTTGTTTGCTAGCGGACGCCGTTTCGAGCACCCCGCACCCCTCAGGGGGTGAAAAAATCCGGCCTTGTTGAAACCCTCAATCGGTGATAGTTCTCAGACAATCTACTGAATACAGCGCGCGTATCTGTCACCGAGGCGTCGTCCAATAGAGACGGAGCGCATCGATACACTCAGAGCGGTATACGGTTCGCCCGCTTTTCTCAGACTGCGAATCGTTTCGATGAACGTCTGTATCTGTGAGCAATTACCTGCCGTCCCCACTTTTGTATAAATAGAAATCAACGACCGCGGAGCGGTCTACTGCGACGTTTCCGTGGCGCAGTCCATTCGTGACAGGTCGAAATTGAGTTGGGAGACGATGGACTGGATTCGGCGAATTATGTCGGTCTCTGGTACTTTTCCGGTGTCGGACAGTGACGTTTCGTAGGCGTCGATGGCCTCGAAGGCGTCAGCAGTGCGGTGAGGGCAGGCGTCACCTGGGCCACCGTCCGCGGGCAGTTCGTCAGCCAGTGCCGGAGTAGCCCCCACGAGCGCGAGGCTCCCGATCACGATGAGTAGCGTCAGGAGCCAGTGTCTGGGTAGCTGATGGGTCATGTTCTCACCTCCATCCGGGACGACGCCTGCTGTGCCAATAAGTGTTAGCTAAAAAACATTTTAGTCGATTGTATGTCTCAACTCCACTTCAGCCAAACATGTGTCTTAACCGCGCTTCAGACAGCAATCCGAGGGTTCGGAGCGTTTACGTATTTGGTTGGGGTATGATTGCATATGACACGCAAAGAGAAGATGAAGGACTCCACGACGCTGGCGCCCGACGAGGCATTCGCCGTGCTGGGGAACGAAACCCGTATGAAAATCCTGCAAACGCTGGGGGAGGCCGGCTTCGGCGAGTCGTTATCCTTTTCGGAACTGCGCGAGCGGGTCGGCATCCGCCACGGCGCCCAGTTCACCTACCACCTCAAGCAGCTGGTGGGGCACTTCGTCCGCAAGACCGACGATGGGTACGCCCTCCGCCCAGCGGGCAACCGCGTGGTCGAAGCCGTCCTCTCGGGGACAGTCACCGACAACCCCGCACTCGACTCTCGCCAGACTGACCACCACTGTCCGTACTGTGGCTCCCCGATAGAGGTGCATTTCCATCAGAATCGACTCCACCGCTACTGTACCGCGTGTCCAGGCACGTACGGGCAGACAGCCTTGCCTGGCGTCTCGATTGATCCGGAAGACCGTGGATATCTCGGCAAGAAGAATCTCCCGCCCGCCGGCGTCACTGACCGCACCCCCGAGGCCGTGGTAGAGGCTGCGACGATTTGGAATCATCTGCTTCTACTGAAACCAGCGAACGGCCTCTGTCCCCGCTGTTCTGCGTCCCTCGAGTCATCAGTCAGTATCTGCTCGAATCACGACACCACCGACGGCCTTTGCGACGAGTGTAGCTACCGCCATGGCATCAAAATCGAACACTGCTGTCCGAAATGTATCTTCACCGCGGGCGGCTTTTTCGCAGATTTCCTGTTGACCAACTTTGATTTCGTTGCGTTTCTGGTCGCTCAGGATATAAACCCCGTCTCTCCGACGCCCGAAGACCAGCGCGTCTGGACGGATTACGACGAAGATGTCCTCTCGGTAGAACCGTTCGAGGCGCGGTTCACGTTCACCATCGACGACGATGCGCTCACTCTGACCGTCGACGACAATCTGGACGTGGTTGACGTAACGAAAGGCACGACATCTGAGACCGCCCGATGAATGCACCCTCTGTATTGCGCACAGTCGGTCAATCCTATCAGCAGGGGAGGATCTCAACAAGGTCACCTCAGTGGCTCTGTTGAAACCCTCGGAGAGTTACAGATTCGTCCGGTAGTCTGACCAGATGCAAGCCCTCCCAAAGTCGCGGTTACTCCGGTTTGTTGAGCAGGCATTTCACTTGGCTCGGCGAGCTGTCGCTCGTTACTCCTCGAAGTTCTCGAAACGACGGTACTCACTCCACCAGCACATCGTCTTGCTCTGCCTCAAGGTTCGGAAGAATACGACGTACCGGACGCTTCTCGATGAACTCATCGAGATGCCCCGCATTCGGAGTGCCATCGACCTTGAGGAACTCCCATCTCCTTCGACGTTATGTAAGGCGTTCAGTCGGCTCGATATGGCGGTTTGGCGTGTCCTGCTCAACCTCTCGGTTACGCTTCTCCCGACCAACGGTGTCGTCGGTATCGATGCATCCGGTTTTGACCGTAGTCACGCCTCAAAGCACTTAACGTGTTTGTGTCTGAAAGACGTTATTCCATATGCTCGGCGGCCTTTTTTTCTTGGTCCGGCAGTCCGCACTCTTCAAGAAATTCTGCAAACTCCTCTCGAAGCCTGGTGTTGCTAGAAGACTGTTCGATAATAGGTTCGTATACTTTGATTGCCTGGTCGATCTCACCCTGCTCGGCCAAGAACTCCGCGAAACTACGGCGAATCAGACTGTCACCGGGGTCTTGTTCGAGGCCCTCTTTGTAGATCTCAATCGCCCGGTCGACTTTATTCAGCCTCTCTAATAAAATCGCGAAACACCAGCGGAGGTTGGTGTCGCCAGGGGCGTGTTTGAGGCCCTCTTCGTAGACCTCAATTGCCCGATCGACCTCATCCTGCTCGGCCAAGAACTCCGCAAACCCATGGCGAATCAGACTGTCGCCGGAATCTTGTTCGAGGCCCTCTTTGTAAACCTCAATCGCCTGATCGGTCTCGCCTTGCCAACGTAATAAAAGTGCGAACTTCTTTCGAATCATGCTGTCGCCGGGAGAGAGTTCAAGAGCCTCTTCGTACAGGTCTTCAATCTCACTCAATGACGCGTTCTGCGAGTCGAGGAAGTCGGCGTAAGCGGTATAGACCCTCGGTGATTCTTGGACCAAATCGATTGCTCGCTCAAAGTGCCGGTCTGCGTCCTCGACTGGACGTGTACCGAGTTGATTCTCAAAAACGTGCTCGGCGAAGGCCGCATTCATAGTTGCCCCGAGATCATCCGGGAACCGATCCACTCGGCGATTGTTCAACAAAAACTCCGAGAGATCGAAAAAGACCTCTTCCAGTTCGAACTCCACTGCTTCCATCCGGATGTCGTGAATCACTACGTGCGTATCTCGCCGTCTACACTCTTTGATCGTCACCCATCCCCGTTTAGCCGCCGCATCGATGGCTGCAGAAAACCGATCGCCACCGAACACCTTGCTTTCATAGAGGGACTTGAGGACCCGCTCACGCTTTTCGACCTCGAGCGTATCGAGCACGATAATGGCGTGCAGTAAGTCCTTCGTAGCATCATCGAGTTCCCCATACTTTCGCTCCCAGTGTTCTACAGCGGTGTCTGGAAGGTGTTTGAGATCTTGACGAGTAAGCCGCGACCCTGCATTCTCACACACGGAGGTTACGTAGAACGGCGTCGGGTCGCGCTCGGTGACCGCCTCGATGAATTCCTCGCGCAAATCGTCCTCCACGTCGATGTCATGGAGTTCAAGGACCTCCGCCACGAATCGCTCGAGGCGCTCTCCCTCCAGCGGTGGGAGCCGCTCCGCCTCGAAGCGCGTCCATTGCTCGTGTTTCGCTCCGCGATCGGTTCGACCGGTGAGATTCTCAAGGTTCCAACCCTCGGGCAGTATGCCGCCGAGGTCCTCACTGCGGACGGTGGCTCGCACGTACAGATCGTAAGGATCGACTCGTTGTTGGAGTTCGGTCAGTGCATCCTCGATATCAAGCCCTTTGGTCACACTCTTTTGGATGTCGTCGAACACCAGCAGCGCGTCGCCGTCGATAGTCTGAAATGCTTTGGCTAGATCTTCCGTCCCACCAATTTTATCCGTGACCACGACCACTCGGCTGAACTCGACAGTCGTTCCCACCTCCGCGACACCCTCAACCAGCGTTTGGGACTTGCCAGAGCCCTTTCTACCTGCCAGCAGCACCCGTTCGGTTTCCGAATCGGTGACGATGTCGAAGCCTTCAGGTTCGAGAAAGGGCAGTTCCTGCCGCTCAGTGTGGACTTCCAGCTCGTATGCGAGTTCTTCAATCCAGTTGTCGTCCGTCGGTGGATACAACAGCCGGTACTTCTCCTGTCGGCCGATTAACTCCGGGCGTGCATTCAATTGCCGTTTAAATCCGTTCAGGGCTTTAGTGAGCTCTTCGACATTCTCCTGGATGTCACGTGTCATTTCGAGTTGGAGGCGTTGGTCTTCGCTAGTGGCCTTCCGGATGAACTCTTCGAGCGCCTCTTTGTAGGCCGTCTCAACGGCTTTACGGAGGTCGTCTTCATCAATGTCGTACTCTTCGAGTTCCTCAAGAACGATCTCCACCATCACATCAACCATCAAATCGACAGTCTTCTGTTGGTCGCCGAAGTTCACGTCTTTAAGCTGACGAAGGACATCCTCTCGATGGGCTTCGTAGCGATTGACGATTATCTGACAGTCTATATCTTGGCGAGCTAGCTGCTCTAGGGCGCGTTCGAGGGTTTCGACGAACCGCTGTTCGAAGGCATCAAATGCCTCAATGTCTCGTCGACTGTCGGCCCAGTCTCGAACCTGAACATAGCCAGTTTTAGCGGCTGACGCAGCAGTAATGAATTCCCCGACAACCATTTTATCGGGATGTTGTAATGTCCTCCAAATATAACTAGGGGACCTGGAATGGTCAAGCAAATTTCGAGCCCTTGCCCGGACACCAACTACTGGTTGCGGATAACGAAAGTCAATAGGCGAGGGAGGTTACCATATCGACCCGCAACCGCGAAGATTTCTACCGGCGAGGATTTAGTCTCATATTGAAATGATGTTTCTCGCCAAATCACCGTTACTCAGTCAGAAACACCAACCCTAATCAATGATACTTATCTGTTAATAGACAATGGTGTGGAGTATGAATGGCGATACTGACTCGGACGGACGCTTCCAACTCCAATCGCCCCCAGATATTGATTTTGATTCAATTTTCGGCCTTAACGATCAACTTACTGAGCTCAGAGAAACAATTTTGGAAAGCGCCACCGGAAACAGTCCCAACAAATTTCGGACAACGACAGCACTATTCTATGGTCCAAAGGGGGCTGGCAAACGACGTCTTGCCCAGGCAACCGTCGGTGAACTAACTACACACCAGTACGACTGGCTGCATATCGAATCTCTTGCCCGTTCCAAACAACAGCCAGTCGAACTAATGGAAGAGATTCTAGAGAAAGCAATTCATCAGCAGCCAGCTGTCATCGTCTTGGACTGCTTCGATGACTATCTCTCGTCAGATGCTATCCGCAAGTTCCAGACCAAGATCGATTCTGCTCGTCAACAGGGTGACGATATCGTGGCTCTCAGCGTAGTTGATAACCAACGGATGCATGGGCCAGAAATTCAAGATTATATTCGAGCCATGGATGTCGTTCTTGAGATGGAACGGCCCGATATCGACCGCCGCCGGAAGATTCTACAGAACCAACTCATGTCGGTCAGTCAGAACATTGCTGGCATCAATGCCGACGCATATGACTTCAATCGGTTAGCTCGGGAAACTGATCGTTTTGGCGTGGATGATCTCGAAATGGTTAGTCGTCGAGCGGCAGTCACCGCACAAACAAACGATGGTGTGTCCCCACCGCTTGACGAAGACGATATCGCCACGGTCATCAAACAGGTTAACGAGGACCGAATTGAGAAAATCCAGGATGAAGCGACGTTGATTGACGTCGATGTTCCTGAGATAACGTTCGACGATATCGGGGGCCACGAAACGGCGAAACGAAAACTGATTGAGCAGGTACAACAAGCCCTCACGCGGACGGACTTAGCTGACGAACTCGGTGTGGATTTTGGAGGAGGCATTCTGTTACACGGACCGCCTGGCACCGGGAAGACGATGTTAGTGCGAGCGTTGGCAAACGAACTCGATCACACATTCATTTCCGTCAATGCACCGGCGTTGAAGTCTGGGCGCAGTGGTCCAGCGAACCAAATTCCAGCTCTTTTCTATCGAGCGCAACGCAACGCTCCGGCGATTCTCTTTTTCGATGAGTTCGACTCGCTAGGCACACGGCGAGGAACGCCTCATGCCGACGAGAACGCAGTGAACACCCTACTGACCGAACTCGACGGGATTCAACGACTTGATCAAGTCGTCGTAATCGCCGCAACGAACCGGCCGAAAACGTTGGATCCAGCGCTGCTCCGCCCTGGCCGCTTCGACTATCACCTCGAAATTGGGAAACCTGAAGACGAGACTCAGGCAGAAATCTTCGAGAAACACACTACTGATCTCGTACTGGCAAGTGAGGTGACTCCAGAATGGTTCGCCGAAATGACTGACACGGTGACAGGAGCGGATATCGCGGCCATCTGTGAACGGGCCGTAACGATTGCCATGCGCGGACAAGAAGCGATGACCGCAGCTGATGTGGAACTCTCTCGTGAAATATTACAGTTAGCATACCAAGAGTTCGAAGATGGGCGGCTGTACCAAACTGAACTGGAGCCAACGCCCGCATTCCAATAATTGACGAATCAACAATACAGAGGCCGGATCAACCAGAACTCAGCGGCTTGGTCGAAAGTCTTGCTCTTGGTGTTCTCGTCGGTTGCGTCGAGCGGGGCGTCCATCCGGCGCTCGCGTTTGTCTGTCATTCGGAGTCGCACATTTTTGCACACGACCTCCCAGAACCTAGCTCTATTGGGTTACTAAAACAGTGGGGTATATAAATGGAATCAGAGTCGGCCGTGATTGGGGCGAGTGGCGCACCGAGTCGCACTGGCCGACCGCCGAGTTTGCACACACAGCCGGATGGTGATATGTGCAATTTTCGGGATTGGATTCTGTGTTATTGCATCCCCGTGTGGTCGCGTCAGAAGTAGGTTCACCGATGATCAATTCGTGGTGCGAATCTTTCATTTACGATTCAATGTGGGCCCTCCGTTCCACTGTCTCAGTCCCCCAGTCAAGAACAATCATCTCATCACTTCCTGCCTACCCATAGAGTGAAATCGATTCGACGTGACCAGGTAGAAGAACGGATGAATCATGGTTAGCGATAAGTACTAACCTGTTCTGTCTATCGAGACGGGTTCTCGCCTATGATTTCTCTGTTACGTCCTCTGCATGGGGTGTGTCACCGGCGAGTACCCATACGACATCGAGGGCGAGGAGACCGACCGCGACATGACCCGGCCCCAAGTCGGCGAACCCGCGAGCGCCAGACTCGGAGACTGAAGCGACCGCCGGATCCATGGTCGAAGAGAGGTGGGGCCGCGGTTCGCGTCAAGCGGTCCAGTCGGAGACGGGAAACTCGTCGAACCGCTCGTCGTTCGAGTCCGGAAGCACGTACTGCTCCCACTCGTGGACGTCCGGGTCGCCGTAGTCGCCGATGTCCGGGTGTCGAGGAACGTCGTCGTAGTCAGCGAGTCGCTCGCGGATGATTCGGCGGGCGCGTTGACCCGCCTCGGTGTCACCCCCGAGTCCGTCGAACACCCACCTCGGCTGCACCGTGAGTTCGAGACCGTGGGGCGTGTACCTGCTGTGACGCCGCTCGTAGGCCGGCGCGCGCGCCACCACGAACATCGGTTCGCCGGCGTAACAGAACTCCCATCTGGTGTCGGTGGGGTCGCTCGGTACGTCCTCGGGCCACGGCTCCGGGTCGTTACGGTGGAGGTACGCAAGAAGCTCCCACACCTCGTCTCGGTACTTCGCGACCGAGCGCTCTTCCTCCTGCGGTTCGAAGAAGATGGCCAGCGCGGTGACGTCGGCGATGTCCGGCGCTTCGTCGAGGTAGTCCGCGAGTCCGTCGGCGACCGTTTCCTTCCCGGCCTCCGTGGTCGCGGCAGGCGCGAACAGGTACCGGAGGTCGCCTTCTTGGTGGGCGTCGACCGCGAAGTAGCAGGGAAACGGCATCTCCTCGTCGGTCATCGTCTCGTGAAACGCGCGGTAGCGTCGGGTCTTCCACTCCGCGAGTCCGTCGTCGATGGCGGACTCGATCTGAGATTTCGTCTGGAGACCGCTCACAACCGTACTAGAGTAGACGACTGAGTTAAACTCCCTGCCCGTCGAACCGGGCCGCGAGGGCGATGGCTTACGGCCGGTCGTCGTGGACGGAAGCGAGGTCGACCGCGGTTCCGTCGGGGGTTCGCAGGTCGATGGGCGTGAGCGTGGTTCCGCTGGCGACGCCCTTCGCCGAACACGCCGAGACCGCGACTATCGCGTCCCGCTCTGCTCGGAACGTCACCGCGTCGCCAGCCTCGGCGGGACTCTCGCGCACGTCGAAATACACTTGATCGGTGACCGTCGAGTGCTGGAAGAGGTTCATCGTATCGGGTACCGATGCGTCGAGGCCGTAGGCGTCGAGCGCCAGCGAGAGGTTTTCCCGACAGCCGCCGGGTTCGTTCTGATACCCCTCGCTGGTCGGGCGGTCGGTGAGCATCCAGTCGGTGCAGGGGCCGAACATGATGTCGTGAACGCCGCAGTCGTCTTCGGTGATGGTAAGCAACTTCTCGCCCGCCGTCGTGTAGAGCGCGTCTCCGGTCGAGATGCGGAGTTTGCCGTTGCAGTCGCGGGTGTACGACTGGGCGAACGTCTCCGCGGGGTCGTCGCGGACGAACGCCACAAGGTCGGCGACCTGTCGCGATTCCGGCGTGACGACCTCGAACGTCTCCCCGGCGTCGACCGCGAACGCACTCCCGCTCTTCGGTGGGATTCGATGGGTCTCCACGAGTGGGCCGACGGTCGCCTGAGTGAAAAATCACCGCCCGACGGTCGCGGATGACACAGTCAGCATGTGGTTTCTGTTAGCTTCTGGATATTTCACCAGCACCGAGATTTCGGATTCTAAGCGGTGTAATGCTACTATCCAGGTCCGAAGGCCGCGATATCGGCTCCGACTGTCGCCAGCGCGTCGGCGGGGTTCGGGTCGCTGTCGGCCAGATGCGTGTACTGGTGTTCCGGGATGCTCGCCAGTGCCGCCGTGACGGCCTCGCTATATGTCTCGACGCCCGGTTCCGTCGGGTCATCGCCACCCCAGACGTCTCGGATGACCGTCATCGAATCGATGCGCACTTCCAGCCTGCGTGGCTCGTAGCGAGCCAACAGTTCGGAGAGCCTCTCCCAGAGACCGGGCGGTAGGATGGACGCCGGAAGCCAGTCGAATCGTTAGCCTGATTCGCGGATGAACGCAAGGACCTCCTCGCTAACCTGGTCAGGGGCGGTAGATATCCCAGCGTGTCCTTGTCCCTCGAGCGTAGTGATTCGGCTGTCCGGAAGCGCAACATCGATTGCTCCAACCGTCACATGGAAGCGTGCGGGGCTCTCACTGCCGGACAACAACAACGTCGGGATGTCTACGTCCGCGAATCGTGCGGGATCGAACTCGTACTCGGTCTCTGCTCGGATCTCACGAAATACGGCATGGGCTGAATCCACTGTATCCTGCCAATCCGGTGCCGCCCGCATCTCCTCGATTGCCGCTGGCGGGAGTTCGGCAACTTCTCGGAGAAAGAACACGATCATCTGCTCGCACTCACCAGCGTCATGCAGGGCCTTCATTTCGGGGAGCTTCGCTTCGTGGATGGATTCGCGGTCTCTGTACGAAAAGATGGGGGGTCCGTACAGAATGAGTTGGCGGAGGTTGTCAGTCCAGAGGGCCGCCTCAAGCGAAATGAACGCCCCGAAGGAATGCCCGAACAGCACCACTGGCTCGTCGATCGACTCGACGACTGCCGCCACGTCCTCGAACTCCCGTTCCAGCGCGTACTCGTCGGCGTCGCCGCTTGCACCATAGCCACGGCGATCCATGGCGTAGACCGTGTGGTGTTCTTCAAGGGCAGGGCGCACGAAGTCCCAGACGGTATGATCGCCTGCAGTTCCATGGACCAACACGAGCGGGGGTCCGGTGCCAGACCGGGCGAATGCAATCTCTGTGCCGTCAGCTGATGTGACGTCTCCATCTCCTTCCCTTCGTCCTCTTCATCCTCCTTTGTACTACAGTCAGGATCCTCTGGCGCCTCATCAGACTCCGTGAAGTGGTCTGCGCGTGCGGGTCCGCTGGCTAACGTTCCCCCAACGACGAACATGCCTGTTACGACGCCCCCGTGCTTCACCACGTCGCGGCGCTTAAGTCTAGTTTCGGTGCTGTTGACCCAGGACATGATACTTGCTAACACCTAGCAAAGCTTCGGTGGCGACTTGTATTATGTTTCGGTATGAACAGAGTTTCACCCCGTGAACATCCCAGCCCGCAGACAGCACCTGTATCGTGATATCCCGTAGTGATACATGTACAGATATACTAAGTAGGTGATCCGGTCGAAAACGTCTGAAATAATCGGCGGCTCCGTGCTGACTTCATCCTCTCTATTCAGCACACTGTTTCTAACAGCCCTTCGACAAGTTGAGTCGGGGATTTGCTGAATACAGAGGATGTATGCAGCAAGCCTGAGAATTGGACTCTTTACCTCATGCGAATGCCTGGTGGACTAGGACGACACCCCATGTGTTCCAGAAGACGTGGATAGCCATCGCTAGCACCGTGACCGCGAGCAGTTGTCCGAAGAATCGGTAACCCTCTAGACTGTCAGCTTCCCGGAAGATGAGTGCGGCGATGAGAACTGCGTTCAACGCATGCATCCACGGTGCCACGACGAACCCGGGAGAGATGGACGCGCCTTTTACGACGATATACAGGACGCGTTCGAACACACCGAGTGATAGGCCGCCGATGAAGGCGAACCAGTAGGGGCGTGACTGGAGGTAGTTGAGCGGGACATCGTATCGCTGATGGATGTAGACGACCGCAATCGCCGGGACCAGTTTCGTCGTGACCGGTTCGGTAAACCCTGCGATGACCTGGTGTGGAACCTCCACTTGCAGGATAGAGACGTAGAATCGAATCCCGTAATCACCGAGCGCCAGAGAGGCGGCGAAGAAGATACCGACGGACAGGTAGGTATCTAACTTATTAGATGACTCATTTTTAGTCCCCATTTGCGGGGGTTTTATTTTCTTCCTATATCAGTTTCCCGGACATTCTCCTATCTTTTGCAGAGCCAGAGATCGCCGTACAAGGGTCAGGGTAGCAGTTCTTCCAGCGAGAAGCAGTCGCGGAAGGTCCGCAACATGACTTGGTCTGACTCGATACCCTCATCGACGATGCAGTCTCAAAACCAGTCCCGTACCGACTTGCTTCGGCACACTGTGATCACCGCATCGAACTCTCTGCGTCACTCTGAATGTTCCGTAGGATGCATTGCTTAGCCCTTGCTCGCGTATCCACATCCCAGACAGAAGATCGCGTGTCAGATTCGCGCCCGGTATTCAGCACGGAGTTTATACCCGCCACCAGATAGGTCAAGACCTACCGTAATCAATTCACGCTCTATATTGCGTATCCTCAAGAGACCTTTCTCAGCCACGCGTGTTTGGGGAGATATTATCTGGCGACGTCGTCAGAAGGGGTAACAGTCTGATCCGAACCAATCTCAGAGAAATAGACCGCCAGTAGACCGCCAGTAGCAAGTTTACCCATAGCTAATCGACCAATGCTTACAAACCAATCCTGTGGTGAATCTTACCTTACCGTGGATGCCGGTCGGCTAGAGCTGCCCCCTTGGTCACCTCCCTCCGCTGACGACACCGTCAGCTAAGGAGTGATTCTGCGCGACCGCTTCGTTCCGTGCGTCTCTCCGTTGCTCCTCCCAGTCTCCAGGACGCCATAGCCGACGTTCTCCGTTTTTGTAACGAATCTCGGCAACACCGTAAGTCCAGTAGGAGAGTCGTTCGAAGACACGCTCGACGGTCTTGCTCTCGACACGTGTCTCCTCCTGGTCCCAGGTGTTCAGAGTCCGTTTGACGTCAGCACTCTTGATGTGTGACCTGCTGGAGTTCAAGGATGAATTACAGAGGTACGTTGACCAGATGCCGTTCCAGAGCATCTCGTGTTACGAAATGGTGCTTGCGTTCACGTTCGAGATTCGGATGGCGGACGTGATTTTCCATTTCACAAGGTATTCAGTAATTTGATATGGTGGTTAGCGCAAATCTGACTATGACTGCTGCCAGCGACTCTATTGAAGATGTACTTAGCTCGTTTGTCCACCCACGGCTCATCGCTGAGAACACGGACTGGAAACGCGCTACAGTTCGTAAGCATGTTCTCGCACTCTCTTCGAACGTGGGTTCCTCGAGTATTACGACGAGTCCGGGTCTATCTACCAACTCTCAGAAAAAGGACGAGCCTTCCTTGCTGGCGACCTCAACACGAACGAGTTAGAGGGCGACGAGTTGGGCAAGGGCTATTAATCGATCTAAGATGTGATTTGAGACTATTGCAGACCATCCTCTCTTTAGTAGCTTTCCGCTTCTAGTACCGAAGAAATTATATAAATACATCGCAATTTTGTCTCTTAATGAGTAGCATTACTCAAGTCCGCATAGAAAATTTCAAATCAATTATTGATACTGGTTGGGTAGATATTCATCCTCAGGCAACGGTCCTTGTAGGAGCTAATGAAGCGGGTAAGTCTAATTTTTTGGAGGCATTGAACCGATTTACTCTCGGGGAGCAAATTGGAGATGGTGACCTAAGCGAGTACTTGCTACAGCGTGATAGCGATGAACAAATACCAGATGGACGTATTTCGATTCGATTCGAAAACGCTCAGATCCGCGTTCAGACGAATATTGATCATCGCTTTTCTGGAAACGTTGCCAGTGAGGTTAGTGGTACTATTTACAAACTGAAAGACGGGAGATATGAATTCCAGCCAGAAAATAATACTACACCTCTTTCTGAATATCAATCTAACCGGAGGAAAATCGTTGATAGAATGGCTGCAAAGTGGGGGCGAGAAAAAGGGGAACAGTGGCGAGCTCATACCCATCATCATCCAATGGAATTTCGCGAAGCTGTTGAGAATGAGAAGATTGAAACAGCACGTGCCGTATTAATTAGCGGCTTAGAAGATGCTCGAGAGTCAATTCGAGAATCAGAAGAAGTGAAAGAAGGTGATGAGGAGCAACTATATCAGGAGATAAATAATGACCTTAGACGACTCCAAAGAGCCAAACCGATTGGAGAACTAATAGCAGATGAAGTGTTTAATCCTGTTTTTTACAAAGACTTTGAGGATATTCCAGACAGAGTACCCTACGAACAACTAGAGGAACCTGATGATGACGGGAAGTATGAAAAACTAATGAAGAATATTGGACTAACATTGAATGAATTACGAGACCGCCCCTCTCCAAAACGGCGTGAAACCATAAATTCAGGAACAGAAAGCTTCGCCGAAAAATTCAACAGATTTTGGCCAGGTGAGGATGTTTCGTTTGATTTGGATCTAGTTGGAGATGACATTGAGTTACTTGTCTCCGGGTCAAATGGTAGAGAGCAATTTGTATCCCAACGTAGTGAAGGATTCCAGCACTTCTTATCATTTATGATTGAGTATGTGCAGAATCGAGGAGGAAGCGGAAATATAATCCTCATTGACGATCCAGACCTTCACCTTCATCCTAAGGCTCAGAAAAAATTCCGTAAAGCACTCTTCAATATGGCAAATGGTAGAAATATAATATATTCGACTCATTCGCCATATATGATTGAGAAAACCAATTTGAATAGCGTCAGAGTTGTGGAAAATAAAAGAGGAGATGAAGAAGGGGAGGAAGTAGAAGGGACTACGATAACTAAAATAGGGGGTGCTGACTCGCCAGCAGATGATAGTCTTTCATCTGTTCGAACAGCACTAGGCGCAAGATTTTCAGATTCATTATTTGTGGGCAAAAAAACAATTCTTGTGGAAGGCTACGACGATAGACTTTATCTTAGAGGAATGTCCGATCTCTTAGGACAACACGACCGTGTGACGATTGATGGAGAAGCTACAATTGTGGATTGTGGCGGTGCATCGAAAGTGGATTACCTATCACGAATTGTGGATTCAGAAGAATATAACTATTCTGTCATATTAGACGGCGATGATGCCGGACAAGATGCAGCGGATGACCTCACCGATAGCGAGGTTAGTGATGATCACATTCATCTCGTGAGTGACGTGATGGACGATACGGAGGGAAGCAGTGTCACTATCGAGGATCTACTCTCGGTAGAATTATTCTGTGAGATAGCGGCTGAAATTCACGACGATGATGGAATTACTACGGAAGAGTTTGAGGACGCCTACGAACCTCCGAACGACGGCATCGTGAAAGAGCTCGATAACCGGATTAAAAAAGCACGAGGCTGGACACGAGAATCTGCCGACTCTGACGATGACAACGAGAAAGGTACTCCCGATTTACTACGGAAAACCGAAATCGCCAGTAACATTCAGCAGTTAGCGACAAGTGAGGAGGGTAAAGAGAAGTTCGATGAAGAGACGCTGAACCGGTTTGAGTCACTTATTGAGGCCATCAACACGTCGCTAGAGTCGTCAGACGATAGTGAAGAAACGAGCGACAGTGAAGAGGAGGCTGAGGCAGTTGCCGCTGACGACTAGGGAGGAAGCATCTCCCTAGCGAGACTGGTTCGTGTTGGACTGGACTAGTAATGGTTGATGTCCCAGACTATCGACTATCACAGTATTAGAAACACTTTTAGACTGATAATTACACTACCTGATTAATGCCGAACCGTACGACGGAGTATATTCAGACTCGCGTTGAAGGACTTACGGAGTATTCAGAAGAGATTCGGGATATAGAGCCAAGTGAAGTCAATAGCTTCGATAGTTGGTCTGCGCTGAAATTGATTCTTCATTCAGCAGCGGTGAACATGTATACGACGATCATTCCGGAGTATAAAGGTGATTTCTACTATATTGACGCTCTATCTGGATCAGGTGTTTCTGAATACGACAACGGACAATGCTTTGTCGGTTCACCTATCGTAGCGGCCAAAGTTGCTTCAGAACCGTTCTCAAAAATGTATTTCATCGATCAGGATGAGGATTATTGCCATGCACTTAAGAGTAGGGCTACCGACACAGTGACAGTCGAACCCACGACCGATCAGACAGTGGTGAACACCCTAGTTGACAGACTCAAACGAATCGCCGCTGATGGCACCATTACACGCTCGGAACTGGAAGGTTTAGTCAGCGATGTGTCGGACAGGCTTCTCGCTTTGCTGAAACCGATTAGCGCCGACGGCGATATCTCCAGCGCAGAAATCAAACAACTCGCCGAGGAGATCGCTGAAAATCGATCCTGAAAGTCTCTAATTTCTCATATCAGGCTAAGTATTTCCGTTCAGAATTCCGTACCTGCCTTCAGTACCGTTTCGAATACGTTCGGCTAATTGTTTGGTGGTATTTTGGAGGTGTGTCCTTAGACACACCCTCTAACGCAGAACCAGAAGCTTGTCTTCTGGGTTCTGCGGTATGATGGTAAACAGTCACTCGGATAGAAGTGCTTCATACACCATTCGGTTCAACGAGTAAGGTCAGAAAGGGCCGGTAAAAAGGAAAACGAGGGACAAACGTTGTCGTCGGACAGTGTTGCCACTCAACGGTCGTGCGCTATCTGGTAGCACGCTGTCTCTCCTGTTTAGCCCAGGCGTCCCAATCGACCGATTCAATCTTGACGTTCTCCCAGCGACGTGCTTCTTCTGCGACCGCCGTCGCCGACGTGCGGGCGTTGAGTTGAGCTGTTAGGTCACGAATCCGCTCGCGAGTCTCATCGGCGAATTCAACCATGGCGTGAATCCCTGCGACGGTCTCGCCAAAGACCTCGCGATAGGCATTGACGCCCGACTGTAGCACCTCGCGAAGTTCCTGCCTGTCGTCGGAGTTGTACCGGATTTTCAGAAGCTTGCGGCAGTCGTCGGCTTCGCGGAACGTGACATTGTAGTCGCGTTTCCATCGGCTCCACGGGCCACGGTCGCGTTCGTTCGCAAGATCGGCGATCTCCATAGCAGTATTGCCTATGGTGTCTTTGAACTCGTGTTCGGCGGCGTGAATCCGGCGCAACATCTTATCCCGCATGGCCTTGCTCGCAATCTCAATCTCGCCGTATGTGTGGCGAATGAAGCCCTCCAGCCGACTAATCGATTCGCGGATGGTTCGGTAGGTGTAGCCGGTCTCCTCGGCGGCCTCTGTGGGGCTGATGGTGCCGCCGTCAGTTATCAGTGCTTCCACCAGGGTTTCGTCGGCTTGGGTCATGTTGTACCACAGGCTGTTACCGCCACCGCAGTTGAGCGAATCGCCGAACAGACGACGAACATCCAAGTGGGACTTCATTGGCTGATCCGGGCAGCCGAAGTCCACGAGCTCGAAGCGGTCCTTACCGCAGCGACCATCCTCCCGCTTCGCCACGACGCCCTTCGGCGGTACTGGCGGTCTACGTTGGCGGAATTTTCGCGGCATCACCATATCGTGCTGAAAGCCATCGAGCAGGTGACCGCCGAAACGGCCCCGGCCAATACCGGCACGGTATACGACCGGTACGCCACGCTGTGTCGGTGCCGTGGTTGGCAGCCGCTGACCGTCCGGCGAATCAGCGATTTTCTAGACCACCTCGAATGCCTCGGCCTCATCCAGGTGGACTATTTTCGCGGTGGCGAGCAGGGCAAGACACGGTCGATTCGGCTGACCCCGTTAGAGGACCTCTGAGAGTATTCTAATCCGTTTCTTATTTGTCGGGACTTCAGCAAATGGTATGCCAAAATATACGTCCTCTATAATCTACTGTACGGGGTGCAAATCCAAGTAGCGGGAAAATGGATTATTTGGTGAATAATTCCTGTGAGAAGTCCGAGAATCGCTCGGCGCCGGTTTCTGTCACTCGGAATGTTTCACTGAGTTCAAATCCGAAGTCATCGAACCAGATGCCGGGGATCATGTGAAAGACCATATTGGGTTCAAGAGCTGTCGTATCACCTGGGCGGAGACTCACGGTATGTTCCCCCCAGTCTGGCGGGTAGCCAAGTCCCATCGAATACCCGATTCGGGACTCCTTCTCAAGATCGTACTTTGCAATGGTCGTGCGCCACGCCTCTTCTACCTCCTCTGCTGTTACGCCAGGCTCAGCGGCATCAAGTGCCGCATTGAGGCCTTCAATGACGATCTCCGCAGTTTCATGAACCTCTTGGGGCGGGTCGCCGACAAATGCCGTCCGTGCAAGCGGGGAATGATAGCGGTGACGACAGCCAGCCAATTCAAGGATAACGGGATCACCGTCTGCGAAAGGCCGGTCGGACCATGTCAGATGTGGCGTTCCAGTATGGTCACCTGACGGCATGAGCGGAACAATTGCGGGATAATCGCCTCCGTATGCCTCTGTTCCAGCGATGAGTGTCTCGTAAATGTCGGCCGCCACTTCCGATTCTGGGACGCCTTCCTCGATGGCGTCAAGTCCGGTTTGCATCGCTGCTTCGGAGATATTCGTCGCTTCACGAATAAGGTCGATCTCACGGTCCGTTTTGATCAAACGAACTTGATTTACAAGGAGATCGGCATCGACAAATTCTGCTTCCGGAAGGTGTTGTTGCAGTCGTTCATAGGCTTTTGCAGTGAAGAAGTACGCATCTTTCTCCACCCCTACACGTTGGTCACCATATCCGAGTTCCTTCACCACCTTCGCAACGAAATCCATCGGATGTTTATCGTACGGGGAGTGCACGTGGTCGTCGCTATAGGCCCGAATGTTTTCTTCGGACAGCCATGTAGTCGCGCGAGCACCGTTGGCGTCTTGTCCCCGGCCAATCCAGACGGGTTCGTCTCCATCGCGGGTGATGACGACCATCTGATGGACGTAGAACGACCAGCCATCATAGCCCGTCAGGTAGTTCATGTTCGCTGGATCTTCGATCAAGAGAGCGTCAATCTCTTCGTCTCGCATTCGGTCACGTGTTGCTTCGACACGTCGCTCGTATTCTTTCTGTTCGAAGGGTAACATCTGGTTGTCCATGCGTGACAATCACACTCTTCTTCTTCTCTTGGTTTATAATTTATGAACCCACCATATACAGTAACTGTATATAAGTTAGGACGAGATCTTGTTTACCACTTCGCGTTGGCTGAGAACCGCTCGCAAGAGAAAACCAGAGGGGAGAAAACTCTTGGTGAAGGTCTCCATTCATCCTTCTACGTTTATTCGGGTGAAAAGCCGCCAACCAACCCAAATCAACGGTAGAAGATAGCGGCAAAGATGGTAACAGAAATCGTTTATGACACACACAAAAAGCTTAATGGCTATAGTGCATTGCATACACATAGCATGGGTTCCCCAGAACAGCCCATAGAGAACCGCGGCCACACAGCAGAGGGATCAATGTCAAAAATCATACAACAATTAGAGGACTCACCAGCGGGCAAATACGGTCTGCTTGGACCGTCTTTGCTCATCATTGGTCTGTTCCTCGTTGTCCCATCCCTTCTCCTCTTACGACTTAGCGTCTCACCATTTGCTGGGGGAAGTATTGGGGCAGGGTTTACCCTGGAACATTATGTCCGGACCCTCACGGAGTACCAATCAACGATTTTCCGGACAGTAAAGATTGCGCTGATAGTGACGGTAATCGACTTCCTCATCGGTTATCCACTTGCGTACGCTGCCGTAAGAGGTGGAAAGTGGCAAGGACGGCTAATCGTTGTTGCAACACTTGCTCCATTGAGTGTTGATGTCGTAGTACGAACATTCGGATGGTTTCTCTTACTCCAAGATGGTGGGCTTGTTCCGCTGATCCTTTCATTTGTGTTCCCGGAGGATGCGATTCCCTCACTGATGTATAATGAATTAGGAATCATTATCGGACTTACTCATGTCCTCCTCCCATTCATGGTGTTCCCACTGATCAATATCCTCCATACAATCCCGCCTTCCCTCGAGGAAGCGGGGAGGGACTTAGGTGCCAGCCAGGTCGGAGTTTTCCGGAAGGTGTTACTCCCACTTTCCTTGCCCGGAATTGCTGCTGGAACGCTGATGGTGTTCTCGATCGCCATGGCTTCGTACGTCACCCCTTCCTTGCTTGGAGGGACCAATCGGGTAATGGCGACGACGATCACCAATACGTTCCTAAACTCGGCCAATTGGCCCTTTGGTTCGGCGATGGCTGTCTTCCTGTTGCTGGTTGGATTGTTGGTTATCTTCGGCTACCAGTGGTCGTTGAACAAGATCGATTCTTCGTCGGGAGGGCTCTGACATGCTGAGCCAGATATCTGAGTACCGGTCAAAGCAGTCAAATATCCATCTTTTATCGAACGTTACCAGTTTGGCGTATCAAGCGTTGGTCTACACGTTTATTATCTTCCTCTTGCTTCCACTGGCGATTATCCCCCTCATTTCAATCGGGCAGAATCGATATGCAGTCCACCTCCCCCAGGAATTCACGCTTCGATGGTATCAGCAACTGCCTCGGGTGTTTGCTAACTTCTCGTTTTGGGAAGCAGTCACAACGAGCCTTACTATCGCAGTCTTGACTGCGACCATCTCGACGATTATTGGCGGACTTGCTGCCTTTGGCATCGTTCGGCATGAGTTCAAATATTCGACTACACTTCAGACGATATTGATCTCGCCGTTGGTCTTCCCCTGGCTATTGATTGGGTTAGGAATTCTCCTGCTCGTCTCGCGGATTCCGTTCATAGAAACCTCTTTTTGGGTGCTTCTTATTGGGCACATCACGTTCTCGATTCCCTATGGAATTCGGACTATCGGGTCTAGTCTCGAAAACTATGATAAATCGATAGATGAGGCTGCACGCGACCTTGGCGCGACGAAGTTGGAAACAATCCGGAAAGTCACGCTACCGCTCATTAAGCCCGGCATCGTCAGTAGCATGGTGATAATATTCATCCTGTCTTTCAATATGTTCATCATCACCCTGTTCCTGAAGGGAGCCGGCACAAAGACCGTTCCAATATTGATTTTCAATCTGCTTCGCATTGTCTCGCCCGCTGTAATCGCAGCCATCGCTACTGTCCTCATGGTGGGGCAACTTGGCTTGGTTCTTTTTACGGAGGTCTTCGTAGGCATTAGTGATTACCTTTAGAGGCGCGAAACCCTGTTTATTTTCCTTCTGAAGCTCAGCGATTTATAGCCTGCTGTAAACAAAGTCTGTTCTTATTATAGTCAAAAGCTGGTTAGAATTTCTTCGTGTTAACAGATTTTGTGTACACAGGGTACGAAATCCAGCGAAAACTTTAAGTCCTGACACGGGGTTGTTAGATATGCGCTACCATGTCAGAGAACGACACGCAGACGATGGCAGACCGCCGGAAGGTCCTCACCGGAGTTGGCGTGACCGCTCTTGGAGGACTAGCAGGGTGCACCGGCGGTAACAGTAGTACCAATAATCAGGATACGACGACAGAAGAGCCGCTAAACCTCGATTTTGGCGGGATGTCGTTGAATGTTACAATCAACACTGGAAAATTCGCCCAGTCTTTCCAGCGATGGGTCATCCCGCGTGTGGAAGAAAAATATAACCTCAACATTAACGCGGAGACGATGTGGACGTCACAGCAGACGTCCAAGGTCCTTGCAAATCGGAAAAACCCTCCCGCCGCAGTGATGATGGGCCGTGAGGGTATTCATCGACTTGCGAAAGAGGACATGTTGGTACCACTAAGTGACCATACTGACGTGGTCACTAATTATAGTGAAGTCCATGACCAGTTCAAGTGGGACGATGGCCACGGTGTTGCTTATGAAATAGGCGAAGTTGATCCACTTGTTGTATTAGGTGACGGCCCGTTCGATTCCGCGCCGAAAAGTTGGGACGCGATGTTCAAGCAAAGCAACAAGATCGCGCTTACCCCCTTCGCCTGGTCTTCCGGACCGCAGGTCCTCATGATGGCCGCTGCAATCGCCTCGGATGCAGAATTCGGTTCAATTTCGAAGAAATCGCAGATAGATGCCGGTTTCCAATACCTCGAGGAAAACGTTGCACCGAAAACTACGGCGATATGGAAGAATGCCCAGCAACTCAAGCAGCTTGTCGCAAGCAAATCGGCAGACGCATTCGTGCCATGGTTCGACTATATCAATGCCCACTGGCTGAGGAAGAAAGAATATGAAATGATGCGGCGTCCGAAGCCCGCTGGCATTCCGTATGCTCAGTCGGTGGCAGTTACGAAAAACAATTCAAAGAAAAAGCAGAAAGCAGCGCTAGCGTACATCAACGAAGCGTTAGCAGCTGACTTCCAAACGAAGGCATCGCGATTCTTGGTCCAAGGCGTCACCAACAAAAACGCTGAACTGGCCCCGATTGCGAAGAAGATCGACGTTCCGACGGCGGAAACATTCAGCGGCCTCACTTATCAGAACTTCGAGTTCATGTGGGCCAACCGGAGCAAGTGGGAAAAGCGGTGGGCATCGATTTTCAAGTAACCAATCATCACCTCCCATCAGACAATGACTTCAATAATAGAATTAAAGGACGTTACGAAACGATTCGGTGATGTCCGTGCCGTTGACGACGTCTCATTGGACGTGACCGAAGGCGAGTTCCTTGCTGTCCTTGGGCCTTCTGGAGCAGGGAAAACGACAATTCTGCGGATGATCGCCGGGTTCGAAACTCCTACCGATGGGCGAATACTCCTCGATGGCCAAGATATCACTAACTCACCACCTCATAACCGAGAGACCGCGACGGTCTTCCAGAACTACGCGCTCTTTCCGCATTTGACCGTCCGAGAAAATATCGAGTTTGGGTTAAAGCGAAATGGGTTTTCAGGCGACGAAATAGGCCCGAAAATTAAAGAAGTGCTTGAAAAGGTTGACCTCCCGGGATATGAGGAACGCAAACCGGCAAATCTCTCTGGAGGCCAGCAGCAGCGTGTCGCGACGGCACGGGCTCTGGCAATCGAGCCAAAAGTGTTGCTCATGGACGAACCGCTGGGGGCACTAGACAAGAAGCTTCGGGACCAACTTGAAGTTGAAATTATTGAACTTCAAGAGGAGTTGGGTATCACGACGCTCTACGTCACGCATAATCAAGAAGAAGCGCTGACGATGGCTGATCGGGTTGCCGTGATGAATGACGGTGCAATCGAGCAGATCTCCAGTCCGACAGAGATCTACAATAAACCGGAAACAGACTTCGTCGCGAACTTCATCGGCGATGCCAATGCACTCACGGACAATGCTGAGATAGAGGACGAACTCCGTCTCGAGCAAAATCCAGAGACTGCAGCAGAGGGTACCCCACAGGATGTCAATCCCTATGTTCGCCCGGAAAAGATGCGTCTTGAGGGTCCAGAATACACTGGCCCAGAAGTGACTATTCCTGGGACTGTAAACCAAACTATCTTCACTGGGTCGACGACCACCTATTACGTTTCGGCGATGGGGGACGAGCTCATGGTGGAGCAGCAAAACGAAAGTGCTGGATCCGAAGTTGAATTTGAGCCCGGCGATACAGTCACGCTGGTGTGGGATCAACAAGACATGACGCTGGTCAAGGCTAAAGAGGGAGGCCATTAAATTATGACCGTCGATTGGGTCGATACTGATTTATCGGTCGAAACAGTCGACGTTCACAGTGCCGGACAACCGGTGCGAATCGTCACCAGTGGCCTTGACCACGTCGTGCTTGACGGAGACACTGTCCAAGCTAAACGAGATGAATTTGCAGATTCGTACGATCAAATCCGTCAATTCCTGAATACTGAACCACGTGGGCATGATAATCTGGTAACGGTGATTCCGGTTGAACCGGAACACGATGATGCGGATGCTGGGGCATTCTTCGCGGATAATACGAGCTATCTTGAGATGTGCGGAGATGGGACCATCGGACTCATCACCGGGTTTATTGAATCTGGGCGTCTCCCTGCGAAAGAAGCGTTTAAGCTAGAAACGCCGATTGGACTTGCCGAGATTGAAGTGGAATATACCGAGAACTCGAATGTCAAACGGGTGGATATCCAGGGGATTCCAGCGTACCACCATTCAACGGAGACTGTTGAACTTACCGAAGAATCAGAAACGAATCCTATCTCTGTATCTATTGCCTATGCTGGTCATTTCTACGCATTGGTTAACATCGATGATACCAATCTCGAGTTTCATGGCCGTGAGACCGATTTTGAACGAATTGCTGACTATGGAATGGAACTCCGGCAAACTATCGGTACAGTCCAAGAGAAATTAGCCGGAGAGGAGAAGGAAATCGCCGTGACCATGTTCTATCAGGAACATGAGGACCGGGCCGATCAGAACGTCATTGTCTATGGTGACCGAGCGATCGGGCGAGCACCGTGTGGAACAGGCACGAGTGCAAAGATGGCGATGATGTATGAGGACGGCAACCTTTCTCTTGACGAGCCCTATCCACACGAAAGCATACTTGGCACGCAATACAGAGGCCGACTCCTTGACGTATCCCATGATTCGGGATTTCCCGTTTTATCAACTGAGGTTGGAGGGACAGCACATATCACAGGACAACACACCTTCCTTCGTGATGCTGCTGATGACCTCCTTGGTTATCGCATTTAACACGCCATGTTGGCGGTCTCTAGTACGTGACCAGAAGTAACTCAGTTCAGAACTCGTTGTGAGGCTGGAAGATAGCGAATTAGTAATTCACCTGGTCTCAATCATTGAGACTTTCAAGGGCCTGCTCACGCTGGTCGGCGGCGGCGTTCACCTGCTTAATGAACTTATTCATTTGTTCTTTCATTTCTGAACGGAGTGAGGTGGCGGAAAAGTCGTCGGACTCTGCAAGAAGGCGGACGAACGCCCGGAGCTCCTCGTCGGTAATTTCCTCGAAGTCTCCGAGTACAAGCTTGTCGATGACTTCGTCCACGTCAATCCGGCCGACCGGGTCGACATTGAAGTCGACGGTCACCATCCGGTAGTCCGACCCGGCCAACTGTTGTTCTGATTTGTTGACTCCCTGGGCGAGCATATCCTTGAACGGGGTGTAATAGCCCATCGTCCCGAGGTGGAAGAATGCCAGCATGTCGGTGATGCCCTGCGTGTAAGCGTCGCGGGCGTCATCGTCGGGGTTGAACACGGTTTCGCGGTCCCGATCTTCGAGGTGTTCAAACAAAATAGTGAAATCGAGGATGGCGTTCCGGATACGGCGTCGAATTCGCGTTCGTTTTTGCTTCTTGGAGTGTTTGGTGTAGTCGGTCTTACGTTCGAGCAGGAAATTTCTGTCGCTCGGAGTGAGGATACCTCGGCCTCGGTCGGACGAATAGGCGAGTGGTGTCCTCGTTCCGTCTTCATTTGGCGTGCCCGTCATACACAATTCTTGTGTACTAATCGTGTTAAAAGTTACCACAGTACACAGAGGCTGTTTGTAAAAACTATAGGATTCTCAAAGTAACTGACCTCAAAGCGGCGTTCGCTCCATCTGCAATACCCACCCAGGGGTCCAAAGATTACTGGAAACAAGATGGATTCTCAAATCGGACTGTGCCGATGCCATATTGACGGACTTTCTAACAACAACGGAGTGTGCTGAAAGCTCTCGAGTAAAGAATCACCAAAATGGCCCGGACCATACGGGTACGGTGTTAGGCTGGAATACCTCACTTTGGCATTACTGTGATTAACAGCCTCTAACCGCCCAGAGTATCTTCGGTTCCATCGATCTGCCTGAACTGTTCAATCTGATGCAGGACACACAATCCCTGCAGTTCCCAAAGGAAGTCACAGGATTTGACCCATACCGTTACAGAATCTCAGAGAGGTTTTCATCGCGGATTGCAGCCCGTTCCTGGAGCAATTTACGTCGTTCACGGACGAGACGTTGGCGGTCCCGCCAGTGGGCCCGGCGTTCATCCCGGCGGGCTTGCCGGCACTCTTGCAGCCGGGCATAGACGTGGTCACACTCGGCAGTCCGTGACAACCCCGGTTTCGCCAGGCGGTCGCGTTCTTGTTCGTACTTCTTGAGCTGCCAGTCCAACTCCGCTATGATATCGTCGTGGAGCGTCTCACGGGCGGCCAACTGGGCATCAATCTGGGCGAGGGCAGTATCGATGCGATCGAGGTCGGCCTGCTGGGACTGTTCGAGATACGCCCCGATCGCCGGGTCTGCCCATTCGTCCAGGGACGACGCGGTGGTACTGGTCGCTGGTTGGTAATCGCGGTCGACTTGCATGCGGAAACCCCTCGGGGAAACGAATCATCCATTGTGGTCACTCTGTCTCGATGGCTGCCCGTTGCCGGTACTCCTGGGCTTTTTCCCGATAGAATCGGGGCAGGGCAGCGACCTCTTCGTCGGGCCAGGCACTGACAGCGGCGAGGAGGTCGGCGGCTTCGGCCACCTCTTTTGAGCGGATGGGTCCCATATGGACCTGTTGCGAGGACAAGACCTATCAGGGGTATGCCGCACCGGCCTTCGGGTGCCCGGCGCCAGACGGTTTCGACCGAGGTCAAGGACCGTAATTTTCGGCCCGGGACGAATATATCGTCTCCCAATTAGAGGGTGGCTGCGGTGCTGGTCTCCTCGCCGGGATATACGATCGTGTCCGAGATCGCCCAGAGATGGAGTGGGAGACGATTCAGGAGGAACTCGACGCCGGTAACGTATCGATTGCGGCCCATCAAACACGCAGGATGGCTGAGTGGTTTTTACGTGAGGCTTCTGACTGTCTGAACGCCAAAGTTCCATTCAAAGCGAACAGTCGGTGGATCTTAGGTGATTTCTATCAAGGTGTCGTCTCACGCTATAAATCTCTAGTTAAAGATGCAAAGGACGCAGCAAATTCTTGGGGAATAGAAGACAAGTTCGAACATTTCGTAGAACTTGACGGTCGAATGACTGACATCAATGATCGGGTTTCGAAAGATGGGGCCGCATTAAATCCCAACGTTCATTGGAATGAAACCGAATCAGAATTTGCCCACTGTACACCAGCGGAATTGAAACCTGCTGTCAAGGCATACAAAGACCTTTATAACGCCCTTTGGTGTGATGAGTGCGGATCATGTCTCAATATCGTACAAGAGGGTCAGACTGATGTAAGTATGCGGTGTAATTGCTCTACAATTAATTGGAATCTAAGAAAGGACAACTGAGTATAGGTGGGTCGAGTTTTGGGAAAATTTCTTACTCATCAAGTCACCCCTTTTCCACCATGCAGTAAATATACTTTGTCAATTTGTTGAAGCAGTAGACGGTTAGCCGCTAATTAGCAACCGAACGGAATCAGGATATCATTCCGCGAGGTGGGGAGTAGTCGACTTGTCTGTTTCAGCTTCTCGAACAACAGTCGTGAGTTGTTCCATCGAGATCGCCTCGATCGTTTGTCGTACCCCTAGATCTGTGTAGAAGATGCTTGTTGTGACCGTCCGATCAGGGTACTGTGCCGATGCGACGTGATAGTAGACACTGAGCTGTTTGCGGTACTCACTCTCAGCGTGGCGGCCACGGTCGGTCTTGTAGTCCACGATCTCAACTCGGTCAAAAGTGACATGGACGAGGTCAACGATACCCGAAATCGTGATACGGCTCCCGTCGACCGTCACCGGCAGATAAGCGTCTTCTTCCACCAGTAACTCTCCATCGAGACTATCGATGAAACGCTGAATATGCCGTTCATCGTCGTTCTCCGGCGTAACGTCATCACCGAGCGCGTACGCTTCAGCGAAGTCATGCACTTTCGTCCCATAGTCGCTCCCCATCCCCTCTTCGACGTCCTCGAACACGTCATCCTGCATCAGCGTATGTGGCGTGTGTCCCGTCGGTCCCTCAGGGGTCGGGATGTCGACCTGAAGCTGAGCCTGTTCAGTTTCGTCCACAGTAACTTCGTCGGGGTCTGGAATCACCGACTCAACGTCGACGGGTAACTCGTCGATGAACGTGTTCGGGTCCTCCCCCGCTGTGAAGATAACATGGCTCTCGGCTCGCGTGATGGCGACGTACAGGAGCCGGCGTTCCTCGTCGTAGTCTCGCGGGAGGCATTTCCGAATCACGTCCGTTCGCCAGTTGTCGTAGACGTGAGACATGCCGTGGGCATCCTCGGCGTATTCTTTCCGCTGGCGAAGGCCGACTGGCTCATTGTAGGTGATGACGCCACCACTGCCGCCGGACGGGGGGAACCCACCACGGTTCATGT
This sequence comes from Halorussus salinisoli, assembly GCA_005239435.1. GTDB lineage: Archaea > Halobacteriota > Halobacteria > Halobacteriales > Haladaptataceae > Halorussus > Halorussus salinisoli. The sequence continues at coordinate 133,743 of SZNP01000004.1, forward strand.
TCGCGAGCACGACGATGGGGTACTCCAGCCCCTTTGCGGAATGAATCGTCTGTACTGTCACCGAGTTTGCCCCCGCACTTGCGCTAACTTCGTGGGTACTCCCGGCTTCGATTCCACGCTCGATGAATCGGACGAGGTCTCCCCGCGTCATGGTCGTTGCGTCATGCACCGACTGAATCGTGTGTAGGACCACGTCGGCCGTTGCGCCGTTGTATCCGTATCGTTCGAACACGCGCCGTGCAATTCCGCCGTGTGTTTCCATCGTGGCCAGTTCGTCACGGAACTCGACCATATTTTCAGGATAGCTTTCCCGGTCGAGGATGTGATCTACTTCGTCGAGGGTGTACCCCGCTTCTTCGAGAACGACCGCCCAGCCCCGGTCCAGATCGTCTTCGAGGATTCTGAGCCACGCGAGCAGCAGCTTCGCCTGGTCGGTCCGGAACAACTCGATACCGCCCTCGTAGGCCATCGGAAGCCCGTACTCCTCGGCGATCTGGAGCAACTCGCGGCCGAAATCTCTCGTCCGCGTCAACACCGCGACGTCGCGATACTCCGCCGGGCGAAGGGTACCGTCTTCGTCCTCGACTTGGTAGTCGGTGCTTCCGACGATCTCCTGCACCTTCTCCACGATTGACTCGTGCTCCGCTTCGCTCTGGATGGCTTCAATCGTTGTGTTCTCGTGGTCAGTGTTTGACCGGAGTGGCGTGATTCGACGTCGGGTCTCTTCGAGGTTGACGTTATCATTGTTAGCGGCCGGGACCAGCAGGCCGTGTTCGGAGAAGTCCAGTATCTCCTGGGTCGACCGATAGTTCTCGACGAACTCGATGGTGTTCACCTCGTTGGTCTCGAAGGAGACGCGTTCTGCGTCCTCGTTCAATTGGGACGTGAACTCGTCTATTCGGTTCTCAAACTCAATGATGTTGTCGACGTCGGCGTACTGGAACCCGTAGATGCTCTGTTTCCAGTCGCCAACCACACAGAGGTTGTCCGTGTCGGCGAGGAGTAATGCAAGTTTGAACTGGATCTCGCTGGAGTCCTGGAACTCGTCGACCATCACATACTCGAACGCTACCTCGTCGCGCAGTTCGTGGTTTTCACAGAGCAGGACGAACGCGAACAGTTGCAGGAATCCGAAGTTCAAATAGTTCCGTCGAAGCGCGAACGCGAGATACTCGTGGTAGACGTCGTGAACGAACTGCTTCAGTTCCGTTCGGTCCTCCTCGAATACGTCAGTGGCAAGCGTTCGGGGAACCTGCTTTCCGCTTCCACGAATGTCGGCTCTGTCGGGCGCGTCTGGGAGGTAACACTTGTTCTTTCCGTAGCGACTGAGCTTCGACCGTAGTCGGGACTGCTTGCTCCCGCCGTTCCGTGCTTCGTTCACCTCGTTGAACAACTGCTCGAACGCGTCGACGTCTCCATCGAGATGTTCTTTCCCGTCTCGGTACCAGCCGTCTGCGGTCGGGAATACACCCTTCGCAGTCAATTGTTCGACGAGATCAAGGAGCTCTCCGGGGTCGGAGATCGCCCGAAAGAGGTCGTCGTACTCGGGGTGGCCGTCGCTGAATCCGTCGATAAATTCCCTAAACAGTGCGCTTTCGACCAGTTCATCTTCGATGATTCGGGTCGAGCCGGTGATAGCATCGTCAATACCGAGGTATGTCGGTGCAGCGTGGCCGTGTTCTTGCAGGATATCGTTGCACAGCGAGTGGAACGTTTGAATCGGCGCGTCGGCGAGCTCTCGCATGCCGTAGTGGCTTCGTCCAACGATGCGTTCTTTCATCTCGGTCGCCGCGTTGTTGGTGAACGTGACGAGCAGGACGTCGTCCGGTTCGATCCCGGGTTGCTCGACGATGTTGGCGTAGCGGCGGGTAATCGCGAACGTCTTGCCGGTCCCTGCGCCGGCGTCGACGAGATAGATGCCTTCGGTGCTGTCGATCAGTTCCCGTTGTTGGTCGTTAGGTTCAGTCATTAGTTTCGAGAATCAGGTCGCGGTTGTCCACGTAGCGATAGTTCGGTTCGCAGCCGATCCCGTCGACGGGGAATCGTTCGTCCCCCCGTCGCCGCCGGTTCAGTTCTTCCAGACGGTCGTCGATGAACTGCTCGAATGCGTCGAGGTCTTCCCGGAAGTAGTTGCGACTTCGATCCCGCATCAACTGGCGCATTAGTTGCTTGCATCCCGACGTGACGTACTTGTAGTCGCCCACGCACTCTTTCATTCGAGTCGTCAACTGCTGGCCGAATGGCGACTCGATGAGTTCGTCGCTGTCGCCCGTGTCCGGCATCGATACCGCTTCGAAGACCGCTCGGTAGTCGTCGTACTCGACCTTTCCAAGCGTCTTCCGGCAGTTCCCGGACCCGTCTTCCCGGAGTTCCTCGAACAGTTCCTGCGACCGGGCGTGACGTTCGAACGATGTTGGGTGGTAGGTAACCGTCGTGAGTGTGTCGTCGAGATTGGCGTCGCCAGTGACAACGTCGTCGAGCGTCTCGAGGAAGTGGAAGAACGTGAACTCCAGTTTTTCACTCGGTCGTTGGGTCCGCCAGTGAGTGAGGTATAAGAGCGCTTGGAAGTTCGGCGAGTCGCTCGGCGGGTCGACGGCCGAGTTCTTTACCACCTGCGACGCTCGCTTTCGGCTGCCGCTCTTGTGGTCGATAAGCCGAGTCGGCTCGTGAATCAGGTCGATCTTCCCCTTGAGTCCCAAGTCGTCGTTCTCGAACCAACGCTCGGTAATCGGAGACTCGATCGGCCGGTCGAAGTGGTCGGCGAACGTATTTCGTCCCCAGCCGCTGTCCGCAGTGAGGAACTCCCCGTTTTCGGGTGTGTTCTCGGCGAGGAACGCCATGATGTTCTGCAGTCCAACCCTGTACTTTGTCCGGCGCGTTTTCTGATCGACCGACCGAACGAAGGGTCTAGTCTCGTCGAGGATGAGGTCGATGACCTCGTCGATCACGTCCTCGTCCACGGCATCAGGATGAGCGACGTAGAATTCGGCAAAGTCGTGGAACAGATTCCCCTCTTTAAAGTAGTCCTTGTCGGGGCTATCGACGAGACGACCAAAGAAGTGGTCGCGCGGGCAGTTGACGTACGTACTGAGGCTGGATTGACTGACTGTTTCGACCTCGGTGGGGGAGACGTCGACGGGCTCTTTCTCGAAGCCATCGCCTCGCGCTCGGGTTGTTTTCGAGTGAGTGACTGACTCGAGCTCGCTGAACCTCTCAAATTCCTCGTCGAGTAGCTCCTCGAAGTACAGACATGGGGTGACTGGGGAGCCGCCGCTGGTGTCCTGCACGAGGTAGTACTGTTCAACGCCGCTCTGAAGGAGGAGCTGGAACTGCTGGACGTTCCTGACGTACTGGTCGTCTCGGTCGACCCACGGGCGACGCGGGGCGGAGTGTGTCCATCCCTCGTCGAGACCGACACAGAACACGACTGGTCGGTCGACGTACGCGGCCGATTTTGCGTCGGCGAGGAGGACGCCCTCGTTCTCACGGTCGACTGGAACCTCGTACGACTGGAGGTAGAACTCGAGTTGATTCACTGCTGCCTCTGTGACCGAGGTGTCATCGATTCCGAGCGCAATTAACTCGGCACGGAAGTCGTCCATGGACCGACCTATGCGTCGCTCGAACGCTGCGAGCGACTCCTCGAAGGTCCTTGCTTCGACGGAGTCACAAAACTCGCGGAGCCATTCGACTGCTTGTATGTCCAGGTCGTGCAGGCGCTTTTCGTCGTGTTCGACGTCGACCGTAACGCCGAGTTTATTCAGAATTGGTTTGACGTCTCGCACGCGGGTATCGGTTCCTCGGTGTGCCACGCGAAGCAACTGGCTGAACGCTCGATGGTCTGAATCGTCGATGAATCCTGGACCACCATAGAAGGGTATCCCGGTGGACTCGAATGCCGATTCCACTAGCGTGGAATACTCGCTTGTGCTATCGAGAACGACGGCGACATCACCTGCATTCTCTTCTGAGAGCACATCTACGAGCGTGTCGACGATAGCGAACGTCGAGTCGAAGATGTGGAACGGTGGGCACTCGAACTCGTCGTCGCTGAACGGACTGAACGTGTCGTAGTCGTCCGGAAGTACCGACCGTTCGAGCGTCGTTAGCTGATCTTCGCCAACGACGGCAACGTCTTGAGCTTCCGGAACACGGTATTCAGTAAGCTGACTAGACGTCGTTTCGAGGTCGTCCATATACTCGACTGCTGCTTCGGTCACGTCGTCGGCGTATGCACCGTACTCGAGGATGGAGTCGATGCGGCCCTGATGTTCCCAACACTGGAGGATATTACCGATCGCGTAGGCGCTGCGCTTCCAATCGAGATCGGTACGGTCGACGAGTTCGAGGAACGCAGTCCGATCCTCGGCTTCCTCGCGTCGGCCGGCAGCGAGACGCCGTGGGGTGATTGCGAATGTCCCGAGGTGCGGTCTGTCGAGCCGGCGGTTGAGTGCGCTGGCAAGCGGTGCGTCGGGAACGAGGACAAGGTCGTATTCAGCGACCTGCTCGTATAGATTATCGAGAGGCGTTGCCCGGGGGATTGACACTTCTCGAATTGCCGATGCTGGATAGAAAAATCTACCGTAACGTTAAGAGTATTTTCAGAGATCATAGTGTGATAAGAAATTCGATATTTGATAGAAACCAATACAACTTATTGTGATGTCGGTGGTTTCATCCGTTATTGTCAATATGGATTTCATTGTCATCGAGGGCGATATTGCAAGTCAACGGGCTGATGCGCTCGTAGCTGCATCGGATACGAGTCTCGCAATGAACGGCGGTACAGCGCGAGCACTCCGCGACGGCGGGGGCGAGGGCATCCACGAAGCGGCGGTCGAACGAGCACCGGTCGATCCCGGCGACGTTATCATTACAGACAGCTTCAATCTCCCAGCGGAGTACGTCGTCCATGCAGCAGCGAAACCAGCCACTGGTCATGCGACAGAAGAAACAGTTCGCGCTGCGACCAGAAACGCTCTTCAAACAGCCGAAGATCACAATTGCAGATCAATCGTCCTGCCGCTCCTCGGCTCTGGTGTCGGCGGTCTTGATACTGAGACGGTTGCAGATACTATGCTTAACGAAATCAACCGGTTTGCTTCGCCGACGTTGACAGACATCCGAATAATCGCGTACTCAGCTGACGATCGATTTCGGGTTCAGGAGCGCGCGGACCAACCAATGAATAGCTGATTATCATCTTCCAATGCATGTCCTGTTCACCGATTCACTGACCGCGTTAGCGTGAACACGAACAATGCGACAAAGAACGCTCCCACAAATCCTTCGACGACAGTGAGTATCCGGAGACCGAGCGGAGACGATGCGGGCGCTGTTCCGAGAAGGAACGTAATGAACGTCTGGGCGCTGAAGATGAGGTAGTCGGTGATTCCCACTTCTCCCTCGAATGCAGCGGCGTACGTAGCTCGGTACACCACTGCGAATACAACGATGATGAAGGTTGATGAGTACACGACGCGTCGAGACAGTTCACCGTGCCCGGTCATCGCCCCGAGCAGCCAGTTGTAGACACCACGAGCGAGTCCTTGGAGGCGGCGCTTCACCGAATGGCCCGACCGCACTTGTGACAAGTGTCGTTTCCGTCTCCATCGCATCTCATGGCGGAAGAACCGCGACGCTGCCTCGTTGTCCCCCCTATTCGCGGCCTCAGTTCGCGCTTTCAAATAGGTCGTTTCCAAAACTTCCGGACGATCGACAGGAGAATCGGAAACGGCAGTGATAGATCGGCGGACCTGTTCCATCGAAGGATTGAGATCATGGAGTCGCCAGTCAGCTTCGTCAAGTTCGCGTCGGTAGTCCCCGAAATCAAACCCATCGAACGTTGTTCGTCGAAGATTATACCACGACAAGAGGCTTCCCCGGGACGTCCCCTCGAACGACACATCACCGACCTCCGCGCCAGCCAGATCATACACGACCGACCCTTTTTTGGGCTGGGTCAACGCCCCTTCATGCAACTTTGACTCTCTGAGATCAAGCCACCTGACATCGGTGTTACCGTGGTTTGATTCTGGAGCAATACGGACTTCATCGCCGATTGTCACGCTTCGGAAGGTAACATAGCGTGGGGTTCGATTCGGTACAAATACTAGTGTCTCGAACGTTGTTGCCTCGAATTCCGCAGTCTCGTGAAAGGACGTACCCCGGAACTCGGCACGATCAAACGTAGTTCCGTCAAATCCGGCGGTCTCTTGGAACGTGGTCGAACTCACCAATAGCGTCTCTACAGTCGCGTCACGCAGGAACGTTCGGTCACCGAAGGTCGCAGCGTTCACCCTCGATTGGCCTTCAAGAGTCGCATCGTCCAAGTGAACCGGCCCGCCGATATGGGTGTCACCGATTGCGACTCCCTTTGACACGGTCAGGTCAACGGCCCACAACCCGTTCGACAGGATCGCCCGGTTCGCGGCCACTTGGCCTCCGATGTCCGCATTGTCAAGTCGAAGACGGGCACTGGTCTCAAGTTCGGTGAGATTGACGTCGCCGTCTGCATCAACGCGTTCGAGATCGAACCGATCAATCGTCGCCCCCCGGCAGGTGAGCGTCTGGTCGACATTGGCTTCTCGAAACCGGGCACTTCCCTCAATCACTGCGTCGGACAGGTCAAGCGCGTACAACTCCGCCTCGTCAAATAGAAGCGATGCCGCAAAGCGAGTGTCTTTCACATTAACCGCCCCATAGATCGTCGCTTCGGCGAAGGAGACGGTCGAATGAAACTCGCTCCCGGACAACCAGAGGGCGTGATCGATCGTGGTGTTCGACGCGTCAATCCGTCCCTCAAAGACGCTCTCACGGAGATCAATTGGAGCTCGGTGATCACCGTCAACTACGGTAAATCGGAGGGAAAGGGATGGGAATCTCGCACCGATAATCCTTGTTCTTTCAGGCTTCTCGGAATATTCGTCGGTTCCCGCCGCGCTGACTACTGTCATGAATGTCGTCTCGTAATCAATCTCAGATCGTGCTCCGTGGTCAGCGGGAAGATGAAACGGGCAATAATTCGTTTTCGGATGAGCGTCGTGGGGGCATCGCCATATGTCGGTCGACAAATCGTCAAACCGCTCTGTGGAGACTTCGTGCGTATACGTACATCGCTTCACCTCCTCAGTCATGCGCAATCCATGTAATTCAAATGGGATACGTATGTCGATTACAGCAGACGCTATCAACAGGCGTTAAACACATAGCCGGTTGCTGTGGGAATCCCAGTATAGATTCTAAAAAGTAGAGAAACATTATTTATACGTTATATATTAAGGTCCGGACGAACGGCCACAAACGGTCGTGATTAAACTGTACAACCCTCATCCATGCGCGAACACTTCCCTATTGACCGTATCGTTAACGCCGCACAACCTTCAGACGACATCGACTTTGGCGGTCCGGGTGTCGACGAATTAGCATCAACGCTCCGATGTTCCATCTGCGGAACGCCGAAAGCAGAAGCCGTCGATCTACCGGTTCGATATGCGAATCCGGTCTGTAGTGCGTGTGATGAGCTCGCCGTCAACGAGGATGGGAATGAACCATGGGAAGGATGGCCACCAGACGAGCGGCCGGATTCAGAACCCGGCGTCATCCAATTGGAGCCTGATTACGGGGAGAACCCTGTCTATATTGCTGGCGTGAAGTGCTGGCGGCGGTATCGTTTTGGCGGTTGGATCACCCGCCGTGACGCCTTCGATTGTGGCTCACTCGAAGAGTTTCGCGACCTGCACCGGCATAATGGCGTTGTAATATACGCGTTCAACACGTCACAACCCGCCGGTGTTGACGTTTCTCACTACCGCTGTAAACGAGCACTTCGCCGCCAAGACGCGATTAAGTCGCTGCTCAAGGACGCCCGTCACGTCGTCAAGACGGGGTCAACCGAACTTTCCACTGAGGATCTCAGGCAACGTGTCTCAGAACTCGACGTTACGGTACCTGACTGGGCAAAAGATTTGCACTGTACAGATTTGGAGGAGTACGCCAAAGGAGTGATGGTAGCCGCAGAGAGGTGCCTCGACGGACCTCCTGGTTTCGCTGAACTCTGCGAACGGTATTACAGCCGCTGCTGAGGCCCTTGCAACAATAGACGATACAGACGTTATTGATCTCTTGGGTACGCAAAGTCCCCATCCGTGATCAGGGCAGGGACACGCAATGTGGACATCTACAGATTCGTACTCGTTGATCCAGTCGTGCGATTTCAGGCAAACCTTCAGATTTTCTGGACTGTGAATTCGGGCCCCGCAAGCATCACAGTAGCAAGCCATCGTTATCTATATTAAATTTAATTAGGGTTTCAGAGAACGCCAGACGACGTGAGTAAAACTGTCGCGACTATAATCATTGAGACCACCATTCCGATTGCCAGGGGCTGGTTTTCCATCGCTTTCTGATGAATCGGCATCGCCTCGTACTCCTCATAGAAGGTATTGAGGTTCTCTTCGTCGTAGAAATACTTCGTCTTCAGTGCAAAACGCTCGGTCACGGCACAGCCAGTACAGACCGGTGTCTCTTCCACTCATTCCGTTTTGATGTGGCTTTCGCAGTTGATACTCCCACAGTTCGTACAGTAGGTGAACGTGGACGCGTCTTCGTCGCCGCACTGGACACAGAGGTAAATGCCATCTTCCGTCACCACCCGAGATGGTCCTGCGGCGTAGTATTCGTACGGGTACGAATACTGTTGCAACCGTGTCGACTGCCGTATCTCGGGAAGATAGACCGGCGTGATAGATCGTACTGAGACGTCTGACTGATTCGGTTCGCAGGACTTGTTGTACGTGACGTTGTTGCGACTGTCCGTCGGACCACGAGCAATGGTTCGAGCAGCGAGTGCCCTTTGACAGCGAGGTGAGCGCGGTCTGTCACCTCCGAGCGAAGGGCGACGAGACGATCCGGTGCCAGCAGACCGAGTTCGGGCCGTGATTCGTCGGCGGCGGTTTCGAGACGCTCGTCTACCCGATGGAGAACGGTATGGTCCAGACGACGCTCATGTTCTGGAAGGACGAATGGCAACCGTACCGGCGAGCCCTGCGTTATGATTCTCAGCAACGGTTCGACCGACTCTATGATGGAGCACAGCAGTACTCGATGGCTGGCGGAGCCTTGAATCCGGACAACGTTGAGCGGACTGTGATGGTGGGGATGTTGCTGCATTTGGCGAAAGAAGTCAACGAGCTCTGCGACGAACTCGATACGCTGTATGAAAACGGGTGAGAATCCCTCTAAGACTGAAACATTTCCGCGATAATTCCCCGTAATTGGATTCAAAAAGTCAGACAAACAACTATTCACATGTTTCACGACTTATGGAGTCATGCAAAGAGGGTCGCCATCCAGACGACAAACCAGGCGGTGGTTCGGCCAAGCGATAGCTATGTTGGCCGTGCTTTTACTCATATCAACTCCGATTGCCGCCACACAGTTTCATGAAGAACCATCACAAGCAGCATCGAACCAGCTGTATTCAGAGGCAGCAGAATTTCTTTACAACTATGTTCAGCAAGAAGGACTGGCAGTAGACTCTGTCTGTGCCGAAGAACATCCTAGTGGCGTTGTTCTCCACGTAGAGATGACGGATTCAGAACAAACGACCCGGTTCTCGGATGCGTCAGTCATCACTGAGGGCTTTTACAGCATGTTGAACTACGATGAATCAGTATTTCAGTCGGTGAATCGGGTGTCCGTTAAGTGGCCGCGAGACGGTGAGTTCCAAAATCGCTCAATGTATATTCCAAGAGAGTGGGTGCGGGAATATGCTAACCAAGAACTGTCGTGGGAGGGTCTTACGGCGACTGTATTCGCAACCGAGACCTCTTACGAATTCGGTTATTACCCAGGTAGTGAAGCGGTTTGTTATCCATCCAGCCCGACTCCGGCAGAAACCGAACAAGAGTCATCGAATCCGAACCGGAAAACCCAGAACCAGACTAACAGGGCATCAGATAACCCCTCCGTCGAGTTCCTTAACTGTAGCACGGTGCGTATCCATGGTGACTATCAAAACACAATGGTGTTTTGGTCAACGTACATACCCGGGATCCTCAATAATCAAGACACACTGGGACAGGTCTCGGGCACAACAACCATCAGCATCACAGATATTATGGGCGAGGATTATGAAGACATAGACAGGTCTGTGATCGATGCCGTGGAACTGTACAAAGATTCGGAAGCATTCATGTCAGAGCCGGAAGTTCGGAAAGAGAATCCGAAACTGGAAAAATGCCACAAGCAGGCGAACCCCGATAGCTGATTCTTAAGAACCCTATTTCTTGAAGAAAATATATCAACCAGCACTTTGGTTGCCAATGTAGAGTAATCTCGCTCAGTATGATAGAGTTCGGCGTCAGGAAACTCATTCTCTAATTCCCGGACTGTCTCGCTGTAGAACTGCCAGAATCCGTCTGTGTCGTTGTACAGGTTGAGCGAAGCATCGAACCGAGTCGTGGTTTATTACTCGACATATTCTATCAGGGACTTGTGGAGCGACCCGCTGAGACCGTTTCGCCGGCGTAGATCTCCATGGGTCTTGAAGATGTTCGCGGAAAGCACCACATGAGTTGGAGTCCACAATACCAACGCCATGGCCGAACAGCAACTCGATCTCCGCGAGATTCCTCCGCCTCAACGACACCCAAAAATATTCGAAGCGTTCGAAGAGTTAGAGAGCGGTGAAGCACTTATGCTCGTCAACGACCACGAGCCAACGCCGCTGTACCACCAGATGGTCGCCGAAGTCGAGTCGTTCGACGCCGACGACTACGTCGTCGACTGCATCGGTCCGAATGAGTTTATCGCGACCCTTCCAAAGAAGTAGGCTGTTGACTACACTGACGGTAACAGTCTGCTGAATCTCAGACCGTCGTTCCACGCAATCATCTTCTTGGACGAACTCGTTGAATTGTTCTTCTGCTGCTCCTCGTCGAAGTCCACCTGGTACTCCTTAGGTATCCCTTCCTCGGCGAGATTGATGTGGCGGTCCGGCGTGACGTCGTAGTGCTCGAGATTCTCCCGTACACACTCGAGCGAACAACCGTCTCCGTTACCTGCTTCGATTCCCCCAATTCCGTATATTGGTGATTACCAGACTGATCTCAAGAGACGAACTTGACGAGATGACCGGACCAGAAACCTGCTTACTGCTCACCGACAGACCACGAGGTCTCAGCCTCGACTGGGAGCTCGTCGGTGTCCAGAGTCTCGACAATCTCCTCGGCCGCGACGCTTTCCTGTCGCTCGGCCCGTGCCATCAGCTCGACGAACGTACCCTTCGGGACGGCCATATGCATAATCGAGTGCTGGCCGTAATGGTTCAATATCCTGGTCAGGGATTCCGATTGAATCGTCGGTGGAGGAAATTGTCAGATATTTAGATGAGAGAGTAGCCGCCGTTTGTAATCTTCGGAGTCTGTTTTTATTGACGTGTGACTCTTGGCCTCTGAAGAAAACTTCTTTAGTACTTCTGGAGAGAGGAATATCTAATGCCTGCACAAGCAGTAAAAGACTGGATCTCTCACTTCCAAAAAATAGCAAAGAAAGTTAACATCGATGTTCAAATTACTCCGAATGAAATCTTCCATATTCATGCAGACGGTGACTCACCTGCTGTCGGGAAGGTTCGGTATTCGGAATATGTAGGCAGAAAGGAGGACCATATCTGGCAACGATTTAACCGAGAACAAGAACGGATTGCTGAAAATCCGGATGAAAAAGTATTTGCTGTCCAGTTAGATGTGGAGTCAAGAGACAAGTTCAATCTCAACCACGACCATTTCATTCTCGTTACTGAAGAACTCCTTCGTACCGAGCTCTCATCTAATGGCGACGTTCAGATCGATACGGAGGATCCTGGCAGTTATGACGCGCCCTTTGACGGAACTGTTGATAATTGGAACGCACTCTTCGAATATATTGTAGGTGAGACGATCGAGGATGATGTTCGGGATATATTGAATAATACTCCGTCTTTGGAGTCAACGACAGAGACTGCTCCTTACTACTGGGTGAATCATAATTTAGAAGAGATTGAAGGGGGCTACCTCCGTGCACCGCATTCTGATTTTCCAAATTACGACCTCCAGAAGTTGGAGAACGGTGATATCGTATTTAACTATACGGACGGGAAGGTCCTTGGCTTTTCAGAGGTGACCAAACCGGCATACATCACAGACGTGGATGGTGAAAAGAAGCGGAAAGTCGATATCGATGTCCACCGATTCCCAGAACCGCTCCGGTTCGTCGATATCTATCCGTATCTATGGCAGGAGGATGTCCGTCTTGAGAAGTACTATCCAGTCAACCAAGCGGGAGTCAATCAGCAATATCTCTTTAATCTGAGTGAGGAAGCAGGCGAGTATCTCCTTGAGAAAGGACAAATGAAAGGATCGAATACAGAGCGTCTCCAGGACCGTCTTGAACTTCCGCATATCTCTATTTCGTTACCAGAGGGCCTCTATTTCCATGACGGCGAGGAAGCGCGACTCCGGCAACAAATCAATGCTGCGTTAAATGCAGAAAAACACATAATTTTTACCGGCCCGCCAGGGACTGGAAAGAGTCGCATTGCAAAGGAAATAGCAGAGCAAGTAATAGAGGTAGAGTCTGTTGACGACTACACGTTCACAACAGCGACAGCCGAGTGGAGTTCGTTCGATACGATTGGTGGATATGTCCCGTCACAGGCAGATAGCGAGCTCAAATTCGATCCCCGACTCTTCCTCCGTTGTTTCCGTGACGAGGACAATACAGTTCAGAATCGGTGGCTCATCATCGACGAACTCAACCGCGCAAACATCGATAAAGCGTTGGGCCCACTTTTCTCCGTTCTCGCGCAGGATTCCGTGGAACTACCATACGAACGAGAGGGCCGTGTGAGTGTTGATTGGGTCCAAGATGACGATGATAAACTTGCGGAAATTGCACGTAATCCCGACCGCTTCCCAGTGACCCCTGCGTGGCGACTCATCGGAACGATGAATACCTTTGATAAGACATCGCTGTATGACCTTTCATTCGCGTTCATGCGCCGGTTTAGCTTTATCCATGTAGGGGTCCCAGAACTTACTAACGCAGACGGTATTGTTTCCCGGGAACTTCTCGACCCCGAAACAGGTCCTAATTACGCCACGGTCTGGCAACGTCAGCGTTCACACTTAAAAGAGACAATCAACGACTACCACGCCGAATTAGCGGTCATCTGGTCGATCATCAATGACTACCGGTCGATCGGACCCGCAATTATTCTCGATATCTTCGAGCAAATAGCGGCGTTCGAGGGTGGAGATCGCGACGCACCACTTACGTTGGCCGTCATCAATTTTGTCTTCCCGCAACTCGAAGGGTTACGACAAGGAGACCAGGAAGATCTCCTCGAAGATCTTGCTAAAGGCGGTCGGATCAAGACTCCGTCCGGTACTAAACAGGTTGAACTACGACTTGATGTGCCGTATCTCCGGCAGAAGGCTCGAGACATGTACGATCTCGATATCGACGTCCACAGTAGTACCTGAGCGAGTATGGCAAAGACATCTACCTCAAGACTGAGTTCGTACGTAACCGAGGAGCTGATTACGTACCTCGGTGAAGGAGCGCTGAACAGTGCCCAATATGCAAAGACGATAGATTACTCCGGTCTGGAGATTGAGGACTTCGACCGGCTCAAGAAACTTCACTTCGTCCTCTACGAAGACGTCGTTGACTACATCGAGATGCTCCCCGAACGACTCCGCCGTATTAAGACTGTCACAAACCACGATGATGCGGTTGTTCGTGGCGAAGTTCGGGGGGCAGTCGATTGGCGACAGACAGTCCAGAAACGAGCGAATGTTGGCTATGACGATCCGACGTTATTCGTCGTCAATAACTCGGAAGTGGAGTATGATATTCCAGAGAATCGGGTGGTGAAGAAGCTGCTTGCCGCAATTGCCGAGCCTTTAACGGAAGACATCGAAGCAATTGAACAGGAATGGCGAGATATGTGGGATGACCGGGATATCGTCAACTTACAACAAACTTTGGCACATAACATCTATCTCGATGCACTTCCTTCGTCCGACGAAATCTCACTTTCAAGCCGAGATTTGACGACAGCTCGACGTTCTCGGCATCGACTCTATACGGAGGGCTATCGTCTGTATCGACTCTATGACGACTTGATGAACTCCCGTTTTGACAGGCAGGAAGTCCGAGATCTACTTACGGAAACACTCGTCACACCGACAAAGGACTACAAGCTCTTCGAACTCTTCTGCGTATTCGGGGTCATTCGCCAACTCCAGCAACAGTATTCCGAATTGGAACTCCGGCCAATTAAACCGGAGATGGAAGCTCTTGCTTGGCTGGATAGTCCGAATCGCCGAGTCGAAATCTATTACGATCAGAATGGTCCTCTCTCGTTCTTCGAAGCGTACCCCGATTCCGACGAATTAGCGAAACTCGGTGTTCCCGAGATGGTTCAGCGTCAAGCGGAAGCTTTTGAAGCTCAAGAACGAGCCGTCGAAGACTTCCTCTCACGAGGAAGTCAGCATACCTTCTACAGCGGTAGGCCGGACTTCCTTGTTTTAGTATACCGGAAAGAGGATGCCTCTGGACCGACCGATGAAGACGAAGGTGAACTGACGGACGTACTCCTCGGCGAAGTGAAGTACACGCGATCCAAAGCAACCTTCTCTCGTGGCCTCCGGGAACTCTTCGAGTACCTGTACTTTGTCCGTGAGAACGACCAGTACCTATTCGGCGAGAAGGCAGTAGACGGTGAGGTCGTCGGGATTCTTTGTACGGATGGCGTCAATACAGACACGGATACTAGTGAAGGAGTCACTCACATAACAACGGACAATATTGTCAACGTGCTATGACCATGAACATCGTATGTTGGATTCTAAAGCGAGACGAGAAGGTGGTCCACAGCGACCGCCGCGCGACCTCGACAACCGCCTCGACACTACCGAAGACCAGTGCTCGAACACGTCCAGCGATGGCCAGCAGACCCCCGACGAGGAGTGGACGCCTATCGAGCGATTGTCGGTGATTGGCGAGGCTGCGTTGGACGATCATGTGTCGGCGAGCGACCGCCGCGCAGTCGTCATCTTCGAACACTGGGAGGAATGGTCGACCACGACGCCGAAAGGACAGTTGTTGAAAACGTCGGACTCGCTGAAGTCGCTGTTGTCGACGGCATGCGACGAACAGCTCGCATGGAAGCAAGTCTACAGGGCGTGCCAGCGCCTCGAACAACTCTCGGAGGGCAGGTTGACGTTCTTCGACCACGACCGCCATGGACGCATGCTCAAACAACACACGGCGTTCCCATCCCAGCACGGGTCGACAACTCGAGTGACAGCGTCGTCAGCACAGAGCTAACCATGCCCGTCAGCACCCACGCTCGAGAGAGCCACGACCTCTAACACACCACACACAACCCACGTGCAAACAACTGTGTTCTAGTGGCAAGACTGGACAGCCCCGTTACGCGATTAAAGGAGTAATAGTGGAAGCGGGGGACAGTCGGAGCAGATTTGGTGCTGACGACGGTGTCAGTGTAGTCCGGGGCATCGTCGAAACGATGCGTTGGACTGCATTGTGAATGGTGCCCGACGTAGAATGACTCTGTTTATCCATACGAGCCAGAATCGAGGGTCGACTAAAATACTTGGACGGGTTCGGCCACGAGACCCGACAACGACAGAGAATTGGGCATGGTATTGGACGTTCTTATAGGATTGAAGTATGGTCGTTGGGTGTGCACGCAGTCAATGCTACTCGGGGTCATCCGGAACCCCTCTCTGACCATATTCACATGGACTTCTACCCTACTCGGGTTCGTCTGGAACCAAAAGGGAGTGTGTCACTCCGTCGTACCGACAGTGCTGTCTCCTTGAGCAGTTCAACTGGCGCGGACATATTGTTGTTACTATAACGAGGAGTGTATAGTTCCTCGGGACCGAGAACAAACAAATTCACGCTCGAAAATATTTTTCAATAACAGAAGACGAGACAAGCGAAAGCTGCACTGTGTTTTCGGCGAATTCGCTGGATGTAGCGGTGATGGGGCCCAGTGGTTAGAATTCTATCTACAATGGTGTTCGTTCTGATGGGTTCGGTGGTGAGGTCTCCGGCTCAGGCCGCAAGTAGTGACGGTGGGGTTCAGACTTCTCTTGGAGGTGTACGCCCTGTCGTGGCCCCCGACGCTACGACTGGTGAGTTATTCGTGTCCCGCAAGATTCTACCTAACCACCATATTTATTATATACCCCTGCGAGTGTTTCTCACATAGAGACTGCTGGCACAGCAGTATCTGTCATCCGGGCTAGTATCCCGACACCACTACTTTTGAATTGACTCTCTTTAGTCCCCACCGTTCTCCACGACGGAGTGCCATCTCAAACAGCGAGGATGACTACCACTAGACACACGATCGGCCAAGACACCCGTCAACGCACTAGTTTGGTCACTACGATCGCGAGGTTCCCCCGCTTGTCGGAGCCGCCACCAGTAGACGAACCGCCCGACACAGTCAAGGTGCCCCCCGTAAGTAACACCACCGCTTCCGGAGCTATCGATGACCTAGCACTCGAAGCCTCCATCAAATAGGTTAGCACAGTTACTAACCGTATCCGTCCAACATTCGGTGCTTCGTCCGCCAAGATCTCTGTCCCGGTCCAGAGGATGTTCCAGCCACTCCTCGGCTGTCGAGAGAGCGGGCAGACTCACGCACTCATGAGAGGTGACGAGCGATGGACCGCGACGACGCCGACGCGCTACTTGACGACCGCCATACCACCCTCAACCTGCTCGAAGAGGCAGGCGATGCGGCACTCACAGGTGCCATTCCACACTATTGCGAACTTAAGAGCTAGATTGAGCGGTCAAAACACGAAGTCACTTCAGTCGAACTACCGACCTTCATTCCAATGGAGCGAACTACGGGCCGTGGGCTTGCTCGACGAGGAGTGGAACGTGATCGACGGTCAGCAGTTGAAAGTGAGCATAGTCGCGGAAGGGAGGTGGGGATTGAGAAGGCGGAAGCGGAGCGATTTCCGGCGTAGCTAGTGTGCTTTCTGTCCTTCTACTGGGTCGATTTCCTGGTCGTCCAACGCTTCTAGGTACTCTATCTTGTCAGATAATTCGTTCAGCAGGTCGAACGCTTCCTTCAGTTGCCGAAGCGCCTGCTCTCGGCCCACTTGCTCGTATTCTGAGTGAGCAACGTCGTTCCGATATTTGATGAGGATAGCGATTTGGTGGTACTCACGTTCTGTAAGGACCTTACCGTGTCTTTCGGGCATATTGACCTCACGTAGGGCCTTGTTCCGATGGTAGAATTTCGCGTCCTCCCATTCTATTATATCGTGTGTTCGGATGGTCCTAACATCACGGACTTGTCCCAACTCCAGGAGGGCTTTTTCAACGGCTCTCCCCAATACCATGAGTGCTGTCGAATAGTATCCGAGACAGTAGAGATCTTGGGCTTCGTAGACGTCAATCTGATAGTCTTCTGGCACATCGTTTGGGTTTAGCTCGTAACCGTACTGGTCTAGAAACAACCTTAGCTGATGTAGGACGCTATTATTAGTGGCTGTAGAGTTCTCGAGAATACTAGCGACTTCCCTGAGGAGCGTACCAAGGGTCTCCTCATCGGAAGCGGCTCCTTTGAACCGACCCTTTTCTATCCGCCAGTAGGCGTGTGCTATGTCTTCTGTAAAGCCGCCCCACCACGATTTCCTCGCTAATTCTGGGAAGTTATAAGAAAACACTTCTGCGGATTCCATCATATCGGTGATGTGACGGCTAATGTCAAGTGAACTCGCTATGGCGTCCGTCCCCTGCTTCTGACATTCCTCGTACAGAGTCTCAAGTTCGTCAAACGAATTGTTGAGTTGCGTTTGATGATGACGTAATTGGAAAAGACGCTCAATGACGTTACTATTCGCAAAAAACCACGGCGGATCTAAGGCGAAGTAGTCGTCCTCCTTTTCGGAGAACGACGGGGATTCATGCTCGCCGACTCTCAGTCCGGCCCTGTAAACCTTCTCTACTTCCACTGCATGTGGCGCACCTCTCTACAAAGATGAATGAGACAGTTAAAATACTCACTTCATATCATTTTCTTTCTCTCGAAGTACGCGCCAAGACAGTAATTGGCTAGCAATTCGTTACTCGAAATGTCCTTCCCGTTCTACAACTTCACTGAATGCGACGTTGTCTTGCACGTTAGTAATCTCGATTGTGACCCGTTCGCCTTCCTCAACATCGGGTACAATAATCACATAGCCGCGCTCAACGCGGGCAATGCCATCCCCTTCATCCCCGAGACTATCAATGTCAACCTCACGGATATCGCCTTCCTGCACCGGTGGCCCAGAACCGCCTCGGTCCTGCCTTGGTCTAGTTTCTGTGTCGGTCTTTGGTTGTTCCTCCAGAGCGTTGTCGTAGGCCTTGTCCGCAGACGTTGTGGAGAGTAATGCCGTTCGATAGACCTCATCGGGTGTAAGAGTCCCGTTCGTTATTTCGTGCTTCGGGATTTCGATGACGTAGGAGTCCTGATACTCGTCCACTTCGGCGCTGAATAGACAGTGTAAATTCTCGGAAATGTCCATTTGTGTATCGCTATGTGAAAGGAGCCAACCAGTATGACTTGAGTTTACCGGATACCTATATATAATTTGGTTGTCAACTGCGTAGAAGGTGGCCTAAGACCTTTTTCGCTTAGTCACACTGCAACCGCTCCCCGGTTGAGCGCAATCCACTATTTCATCGAAGAGAGCGCCAAGCCTATTGAGATGGTTCATATTGCGCCCTCTATTCAGCATGACGGTTTTGACAGCTACCGGGAAGGACACAGAATAAATGTACGGCGTCTTTTGCTAATTCCTCTACCGGGGAGCCGGACCCTCGCCCGGCCAAAGTGCGGCCTTTGACGCTTCCGCCGGAACTGCTGGCTGATAACGAGTCTCTACCGTGAAATCGCTGCCTGAAGTGTGGTGGTAACCGAAGGCAGGCGTAGCCACAGCTACACGCCACTTGCGGCCACAGTCGTCGTATCAATGGCACGGTCGATTTCATTCTACAGTAGTTCGAAGGGTTGCGCCTTCGGTCGGTTCTCGCACCATAACATAGGGGGGTGTTGTGTGTTGGGGGAAAGGGAAAGTGGGGACAAGGGAATCCCCGGGAGTCACGTCCTCCTTCATTCAGTATTAGGTCGGCGTAGAGGTCAGAGGTAACTCCAATCTGGTATTCAAGTGCACCTCGAAGCCGCCTTCGACCGCTCGTTCCAATGGGGTGAAGTCTACCGCGCCATGGAGAAACTCGATGAGTTAGCTGAGGGCAGACAACTCTCGCTCAGACAAGGGAACAACGACGAGGGCAAGTACGTCCTCGAATTGAAATTCAGCGATAGTCGCGGTCCATCCTTTGCCAGGAGTGACTCACAATGACGAGTCGACCGACACGTGGTGTAAGCCCGACACAGCACAACCAGTGTAACCAACACGGAAATCCGAACAACTGCCAACCACGTTAGGAGAGAAACCACTCTGTCCACTGAAACCGCGGTCTTGCTAGCAAGGGTTGATTAGTTGTATGTGTATTTCTCTATCGGCAGTCTACGGCAGTACCGCTGGCAGTCACAGCAGAGTACCTCCTTACACCACCTGTAAGCACCAAAGTGGTCGTGAATCGTCCCTTGGAACCAGGTATTTCGACTCATATATACGACGTAGCGATATTCCGCTATAGAACGCAGTCAAATCACCAGTCGAATTCCGCTGCAGAATTTCAGCAGCGGAATTTCAGTAGTCGAATTTGCAGTCGAAATTCTGCTGATGGTGGGAAACGACTGAACTGAATCAACAAGATTCAGATATGTTTGAGAGTAAGATCGACTGCCGTTTTGGTGACTCGTGGCTTTGCTATCCTTCGGCGTAAAACTGCTTTGGAGAGTGTGTTAATTTGGCGGAGATATTATCGTCTGTAGAAACTCGGAGAATCGCCTACAGAATTCTGTGGAGATATTCTGCTATAGAATGTTTCCGGTATATTTCTGTAGACGTTTTGGCTGGTGGAGGAGTAGCTGCATCGTCACTAGTCTGCCCCTTGGCTTCCCGTCAATTTGAACCGACGAACAATCAAGGTTATAGAAATGATCAATCCAGGAAGCCTTTTTATAAAATGCTGACCGAGTGTGAGATCGGATGACGAATGACTTAACAGCAGACCATCGCCTCACTGCTTCGGACGACAATGTACACACAACTTGGGACAACGCCCATGACCCAGTCCTTTCGGTTAGTTCGGGCAACATTATTGAGTTCGAGTGTCGCGATGCGACGAACGGTTTACTCGACGAAGACTCCACCGTCGACGATATTCGGACTCTTGCAGAGACTAACACAGGGCACCCACTCACTGGTCCGGTCGAAATTAACGATGCACAGCCGGGTGACACACTCGCAGTCGACTTACTCGATTTCAACCACGAGGGTATCGGATTTTCCTATTTTTATCCGGGCGAAGAGGAATGGGGCCTGCTCCCTGAGGAGTTCCCCGAACCAGGCCTCCATATCTGGGATCTCGAAGGAGATATTGGCCACTTCGTAGAGGGAATTGAAATACCACTTCACCCGTTCTCCGGTAATCTAGGGGTAGCACCGGCTGAGGATGGAGCTCACAGCACTACACCGCCGCGGCGCGTCGGCGGGAATCTTGACGTGAAACACCTCACTGCAGGTGCTACTCTCTATCTGCCAATCGAGGTCGAAGGTGGCTTGTTCAGCATCGGTGATTGTCATGCGGCACAGGGTGACGGTGAGGTCTGCGTAACTGGCGTTGAGGCCCCGATGACGGTGACTGCAAGGCTTCGACTCGAACCAGACCGTGACGTAGATCAACCGGAGTTCGAGACGACAGGACCGTTTTCGGCGTTCGGCCCAAACAACCCAGCTTACGGCACAACCGGCATCAGCGATGACTTGATGGATGCCACGAAGAAAGCAACCCGCCACATGATCGACCATCTCCACGAGCAACACGGCCTGACGCGCACTGATGCATATCTGTTGTGTTCCGCCATTGTAGATTTGAAGATAAACGAAGTTGTCGACCGACCAAACTGGGTAGTCTCAGCGTACCTTCCAGAACAGATATTCCCGGACTGACATCCTCCCACGACCAAAGCCGTTGGCTTTCTCATCGAATTGCTGTTTCTGATTGACGACAGGCGGTCTCTATCGGAACTGGTATTGCAGCGACGGATGTGCCCATCGACCACCAACCCCCTTGATACCATGCGTAGGGGAAGATAAAGAAATAGTGCTACCAACTACTGTTAACGAACGGGGTCAATCCGCAGGCTGGATAGCTGTCGATTCCGACTGTTCTTGGCTAGTCGCTCGAATCGCCATGGCCACAAACGCCACCGCAGCAGCGCCAGCACAGCTCGCAGCCACCCAAAATGCAACCAGCGCTGAAGTCGCATCCCAGATCGCCCCGACTCCTACTGGCCCAATCAGTTGTCCGATCTTCCACGATATTGACCGGAGCGAGAAACTGCCGGCAACTGCGTCAAGTCGTTCTCCCTCTTCGACGAACAGCGTCATGCTGGCGGGTAGCCGGATGCTGTCACCGATTCCAAGGATGCTATAGGCAGTGAACAGCCCGAAGAACGCAGGTGGGAGCACCATTGATTTCCCGACTGCCGAAACGGAGACAGCGGGAAGGATTTGCGACGCAGACCCGGCTAACGGGATGAAGACGATTCCGACCGCGTAGATCGCCGCACCTGCAAACACGAACTTGTACCGGTGCTCAGCTTGATCAACGAGGGTTCCCATGCGGCCTTGGAGAACGGATTTCGTGAGTTTCCCGCCGGCGAGAATTCCACCGATAGCGAGTGGATTGATGCCAAATTGCGTTGTCGCATAGATTGGCAGGAAAATGATGACGGCCATCTTAGCGATGCTAAACCCGAACCGGAACGACACAAGCCCACGAATGGCGGGGCGTTTCAGAAGTACTTTGAGCGTATCTAGACCGGATGAGTCTGTGGTTTCGGTTTGCTGACCGGGGTTGTCTCGGAGATACCGATAGACGGAAACCGTAGCGAGAGTGGTGACGGCGATGAGGACGGTGTAGGTGGTTTGAAAGCCGTAGGTGTAGAGGAGGAGCCCACCGAAGACAGTGCCAGCGAGGCTGCTAAAGGCAGCCACCTGGTTGTAGCTGCCAAGCCAAAGACCACGTTTTCCGTCGGGGCTGATTTCGCCGACGACGGTACTGCCGGTGATCCAGAGAAGGCTGGCGCCGATGCCTTGGAGGGCGCGGAGGATGATAACGTGTTCGACGGCGGTGACGAAGATGAAGCCGGTGAAAATGACGATATTGAGGAGGAGGCCGGCGAGGAGGTAGCGTTTGGAGTTGCCGGTATCGATGAATCGTCCGAGCGGGAGGACGATGAGGAATTGTGTGAGTGCGAAGACAGTGCCGAAGAGGCCCTCGACGGTGCCGGTGGTTTGGAAGAGGTCGGCGTACATGGCGAGGGCGATGATGATGGTGGAGTAGGCTTGGCTGCGGGCGAAGGCGGTGCTTGCGAGTGCGATGAACTCTTTGTTCTTGAAGAGGTGGAAGAGAGAGGTAGCGTTGTCTGCGTTGGTCACGAGGGCTTACCCTAATGGATGCCTTGTTTTAACTCTGATTACAGAAAGAATCTCATGCGTGAGGGAATATCACTCCAAGCAAGTGATAAACACACGCTCTATATTGCGCACAGCCGATTCAATTCTATCAGCAGGTGAGAGTCTCAACAAGCTCACCTCACTGTGTTTTATGGCGGTAAAACAGCCTCAAAGGCATAGCCGGTTACTCACGGGAATATTCTTTCTTGCCATGACGCTTCCCAAGGTAGAACGTAACCAGACTAGCAGTAATAAAGAAATATCAAAGAAAATCAGACGCAGGCTGAGGGTTCCGGTCAGGCCGACGTAGCCGAGAAGCAGTAGGCTCACCGCTACGAGAAGGCCGCCCAGTTGTCGCCCGCTGATACCGTTTTCCATTGGTTCGGACTACGGTATTCTCCGGTATATGGTCTTGTTGAAACCCTCAGACGATGATAGGTTTCAGAAGTTATGCTGAATACACGGCGCGTATCCCCTAGGCTATCTTTCCGATTGCTTACTTCTGAACTCTTTCTTCAGATGCATCAGTGCGAGTGCAGGCGCATACTTGATGAAATCCCAAACGGCCCTTGGGCCTGCATCGGTTAGCACTCGAATGACCCCTTTCTTCTGTGTGAAGAATACCGGGCGGCCTCGGTAGATATCGCGTTCGTAAATCCTGTTCTCGTCCCTGTTTTCGAGTACCTTCGTCACTGTCCGTACGTTGTTCCAGTCGCCTCGCATCATGACCACGCCGTCGGGATTCACGATGTGTACCGAGTTCGGCATCCCCCCGTATTTTCCGTGGGCGGTTCCTTCGACGTCGTCCACTAAGACAGTGCGCTCAACGTCATACTCGGCTGCAAACGTCCGTGCTCGTTCGAGTTTGTCTTCGAACGAGTCGTGGGCCTCGTAGTGTTCTCCCGGATGAGCCTCCCGAGTATATAGCAGGATGAACACCACGTCTTCGAACTGCTTCTGGAGTTCGTCCATCAAGTGGACTTTCGAATCCGTGATGGGACACGTGATGCTGCCGGTCTCAAGGACAACCCAACTTCCCCTGAAATCCGAAAACTCGACTGTCTGCCCCTCCAGCGTAACTGCTTCGAAATCGGGTGCGTTGTCGCCAGGCTCCGGCCCATCGAAGGTTCTGAAGTCGTAGTATTCCGGGCCGAAATGCCTGTAGTTATACGTTTGATTCGTCGTTTCGTCTCCCGTCGAGTCTGTTCGTAACACAGCCATGGTTCTACCAGTGAATATGGTGACGGGGCAGGTCTGGAGACTGCCTAGTATTATCGGTGGTATATAAGTCGAAGCCGAGCGAACTAAGGGTAATGAATCCAGAAAGCAGCGAAATGGAGGCCGTCTAGCGCATGCGGGCAGTCACTTTCACGCTCGACCAACCGGACGGTTCACACATCGCATACAGAATGTTCGGTGCGGACTCGGAATTCGAACGAGAGCAAATCTATCATCTCAACGTCCTCGCGGATGAAACTGTCATCCTACTTGGTCGGCTCCGAGGTGACCTCGACGAAGCGAGACGATGGCTGGGTGACCACACGGACGTACTCGGGTACAGCATCTCCAGCGAGGAGCCACAGGACGGGCTCGTGTATGTACACGCTCGGCCACCGCCTGTCATGAAGCAGTTCTTAGAGCTCCCCCGAATCCACGAGGTGTTCTTCAATTTCCCGATCGGGAGTACCAGCGACGGAAGGCTCAGCGTGGAGATGCTCGGCGAGACGAACGATGTGTTACGAGAGGCGCTTGCTGACGTGCCGCCGGAACTCGACGTGACTATCGAGCGCATTGGCCCGTATCCGGAGGCTGGAGGGCACATCTTGGCCCTGTTGACCGACCGCCAACGAGAAGTGCTGGATATCGCTCTGTCCCTCGGATACTACGACGTTCCACGGCAGGCGACCCATAGTGATATCGCGGAACGACTGGACTGTTCTGTTGCCACCGTGGGCGAGCATCCCCAGAAAATCGAATCTCGCGTGTTCAAGCATATTCATCCCTAATCCGATTCGATGGATACACCCTCTATATCCAGCACGATGCTTCTGCCAGCACCGAGATAGTTCGTTTATTTGGTGCTGCATATAGGGCGTGTATTCATCGCCGTAATTGCTCTTCGATTGCAACATCCAGCTTTATTGTCCCATGCCACCTTTTACCATGACATGGGAACAGACCAAGTCTCACCAACAGAATCCGGTGGGACGGAACCGATGACGCTCTCAACGGGGGAGACGATTACCCTCCCGTTGTCGACCGAGGCAACGATGCTGGGGGCCGTGTTCGCGGTACCGAAACAGCAAGTCACAGCCTTGTTGCCCAACGAGCTACAACCGATGCGGGTGACGGCAGGTGGGAAAGCGGCGGTGACGTTTCTAAGCGTCGAGTATCATCGCATCGGTAACGGCGAGATCAACCCATACAACGAGTTTGCCGTCGTTCTGCCAGCCGTCCACGAGCCGACGACGACGATTCCGTATCTGTCGGCTCTGACTCGCGGAGCGAGTGGCTATATGTGGTTTCTTCCGGTGACGACGGAATCTGCCAAAGCCCTCGGGGTCGACATCTGGGGATTCCCGAAGGTCGTAGCCGACATTACCCACAAGGACGTTGGCACCCGCCGACGAACGACCGTCACCGTCGACGGCGACCGGTTCATCACCTTCGAAACCACTCATCCGCCATCGATGGAGACGCAGGACGAGGGCTACACGTATACTGTCAAGGACGACGAGTTGCTGCGCGTCCCGAACAAGGTAAACGGTGAGATAGGTGCGTGGCCGTTCACTGACGAGGTTACGGTGGCACTCGGGGAATCCCACCGCGCGGAACCGCTTCGCGAACTCGATGTCAGTGACCGGGCGCTCGCCCGCGTCTCCGTCAAGGGCGAGGCACGCTTCTATCCAGGCGAACCGCTGTTCGCGGAGTAAGATAAGATCAGTGCCGCGACCACACAACTCCTCTTGCAATCGGAATATAGGTAGGGGTGCTGAACGCACACTCTGTATTCAGCGCGCAATTCCTATCATCTGCGGAGGGTTTCAACAGAGCTAGGTCTGTCTTTCAGGAGTGGTCACCTCTACCCCAATCCCTTCCTCACGAAGGAGAATGGATTTCCTCTACTATTGCCCGTTTTGAATCCGCTTTCAACGTACACATTTGGCGAAACTGTCTTGATTACTCCATTCGGTCAAGGGCACGGTGCCGATCCTCAACGGGAGTCTGATCGTATTTCATCGTCGTCTCAGCACTCTTGTGCCGCAGTTGGCCTGTGTGGCCGCAAGATCCTCTTGGCGGGTCATGTATGTCCCTGTCGAGTGGCGAATGGCGTACCAACTCATCTGGCGGTTCTCGGTGGAAATTCCCGCACTCTTGCAGAGTTGGTGGAGCAGATAGCGCAGGCTTGATGACCCATATCGATTCTCCTCGCGTGTAAGCCAGAACTCGTCTGTATCGGTGTACTTGTTGTAGGCGTCACGTTCCTCCAACCACCGTTCAAGAACGTCAGCGGTTCGCCCTTGCAGCCCAACAACCCAATTGTCGTAGTTCTTCGAGCTGTCACTCTTCGGAATCCGCAACACGCCGTTCTCCGTATCCACCCACGAGGTGACGACGCGTTCAACTTCGATTGGTCGCAACCCGGCATCCAAACTCGTCCACACGAGACTTGGGATCTTCCAACCGTTTGCCCGCTTCCAATCTTCTTGTTGGACGTCTTCCTTCGGTTTCTCGAACCGCTGCGCTAAGTGCGCACGCCATCGCTTCCGCTGTTCGGGCGTGAGATTATTGTAGCTCGGGATACTCCCGTACTCTAAGGCGACTTCTCGGATTTTCCGTCGTTCATCACGGGTCAAGTAATCGCGTGGATTCGACGCGCTATCGTCGAGGCTGAAGGCAATCGCGGGCTCTCATTCCGGGACATTGTGTTCGTGGTGGCGCCATTTGAACAGCATCTTGAGCGCCTTGCGGCAGTTCGATTTGTGGACGTTGCTCGAAGCCGCTGGAATAGCCTACATCCCGGGAACTATTGTGGTCACTCTCGTTGGTGCGTTTTACGTGATACTGGTGGGGGTTGCGTTTTGGCCGCGAGAACGCCACGCCAAAGGTGAATTCCGTGAAGGCGACCACGACAAGTGGAAAGAAACGAACCGATAAATTCACGGTCCCGAGTGGTCGATAGACCGCAGGGACTTGCTGGCCCTTTTTGAAGATGGATTGACAAGCGGTCATAGACCGCTGGACACTGACCTCTTCAACCACGACTTCGTCAGTGTACAAATTCGCTGATTCTAAACGGTATATGTATGGGACACTACCCGAAAGTGTAATTTATAACAGTAGTTGGTAGCACGGTTTTTTATCCAGTTTGTAGTCCGTAATTGACTCGGTGGTTTTGGTCAATACGTGGTACTTATCAAGCACGCTACTAGCCCCGGCATACTAATACGAATGCTTCGTCTGGAAGGCTTTTGCTCCTTCCTGTCAGAGACTGGCCGATACCCTTACCCAGACATTCGTTGGCTATGCGACTGCATGGCGGGGAAACACACACTACCGCTGCTGAGCGTCCTGCTCGCAGCGATGCTAGTGCTTGCTGGGTGCGGTGGCCCAGCGGGTGGCCAGTCGACAACCGAATCGACAACGACCGATGGTGGAGTCCCGGCAGCCCAACAGACCGGTGCCGATACCTGTAACTATACGGCGTTATACAATCAGACGATTGATTCGGTTGTCCAAATCCAGACCGCACAGGGGAGTGGGTCGGGATTCGTCTTCGACGTGGCCGAGGCGAACGCAACCAGCTTCATCGTGACCAATCAACACGTGGTCAATCAATCGACCCGCGTCGGCGTGAAGTTCGCTCGGGGAGAGACCCGTTCCGGCACCGTGATTGGGGCAACCCAGCCTGCCGACCTCGCGGTCGTCCGGGTAACCGACACGCCGAGCTACGTTGAGGCACTCCCCGTGGCGAACGAGACGCCGCGTCCGGGTGACCGAGTGGCGGCCATCGGTAGTCCGTTCGGATTAGAGACGACCATCACCTCGGGCATCGTCAGTGGCGTCAACCGCACGTCACCGGTTGGTTTCCCACTGCCAAACACCATCCAGACCGATGCGCCAATCAATCCCGGCAATAGCGGTGGGCCACTCATCGCGTGTGACACGGGGGCCGTGGTCGGGGTGAACCAAGCGGGCGGGGCTGAAAACATCGGGTTCGCAATTGGCGCATCGATTGTGAATCGGATTGTACCCGCCCTCATCCAGCAGGGTGAGTTCGAGTATTCGTTCCTTGGCATCCAAAGTGCAACGCTCACTCAACCGCTGGCGGAGGCGAACGAGTTGAATGTGACCAATGGCGTCTATGTGGTTGACATGCTGGAGGGAACACCTGCTGCCGAAGCCCTACAGGGAGCGACCAACGTTACTGTCGTTGATGGCCAGCGGATGCCTGTTGGTGGTGACGTGATTGTCGCTATTGACAACCAGACGGTCGAGTCGCGGGAAGACCTCCTGTCGTACTTGTTCACGCAGACCCGACCCGGTGAGACGGTACAGTTGACGATTGTGCGTGATGGGGAACGACAGACGGTCAACGTCACGCTCACTGAGCGGCCTGAACAGGGCCAATAGTCGGACGCCAGTCCCCCTGTTTTGTTCGGCTGTGAGGGACAGCAGTTGGGATGCGTCCTAGGATGAGGCTGGTAACAGCAGCAATACTTGACGAGTCGGTGAGTACTGGTCTCTCCCCAGACAGTATGCACGGATACCTCTGCTGCGCTCAATCCACGCTCAGCATTACTCAGTACGTAGTGCGTATTGTGCAAAACAGACTGCGAAAACAGTTGGCCAAGACCAATTGACCTGTGCATGCTAATGGGATGACAGTTTCGCCTCGATTTCGTCGCCTCTGAAACCGTTGAACTCTGTTTCCCTCGGCGTCAGTTCCTCAATCGCTCGTATACGATTGCCGGAGGACGAACGGGCCGACCGCAAGCGTGTGTTTGGCCACGAATACGATGCGGAGAATGTACGAGAGGAACGTCAGGAAGGGGACGAGCGTGATGGTAAAGGCCGCTCCAACCACCCACGTAATATTCGGGACACCGAGCGTCACGCCCGGAACCGTTTCGCCACTGACGAACGCGACCATCGACCCGGCCACGACCAGCGCCGGGACCGCCGCATACAGGATGTACCGCGAGAGGTCGATCAACTCCCACTGGAAGTATAACGTCTTGATATATTCGCGGGCAGGCCCGAACATGGTCAGCGCCGTCTCCAAGTCATGGAACGCCTCGTGGTCGTCCTCGCCGAGGCTGTCGGCGAACTCGTCGGTGAGGCGTTCAATCTGGTAGATCTTCCAGTCGTAGTTGAAGTCGAGTGCCGCATCGACCACGTCGAACGTGCCGAACTGCGCCTCGTCGAGTTCGACCACGACTGTCTCCACGTTGGTCCGGAGACTGTCGAGGAGCGCCGCGACCTGCTGGTGGAGGTCCTCGTCGTCGGTGGCGGCGAGTTGGGCGTCGAGGGCGTCGGCCCGACGCTCGGTCGCTTCGAGGAGTTGGCCGAGGAACTGCGCCGGGTCGGCTTCGGGCGGGTCCTCGAAGAGGTCGGTGGCGTAGGTCCGGAAGTCCATCGCGTCGCTCATCCGCTGGCGCTGATCGCCCAACGGACCGATTTCTTGCGAGATAACGAGCTGGCTGATGGTGACCACGAGGGTCGTCCCAGTGACGATGGTGCCGATCGTGGCTGAGAACATGGTCTCAATGGTGTCTGCCGACCGAAGCAGGACCGGCAATGAGGGGAAGGTGACGATACTAATGAGGATGAAGGCGACGAAGACGCTGACTGCCACGAGGCTGGCGACGACGAGCCGATTGCCGCCGAACAGGAACCAGCTGTACGGCTGATTCAACTCGATGCGTTCCCGAAGCGTGTTCGCGGTCCGAACCTCGTCCGACCCGCCGGAGTCACTCATGGTCGCCCTCCGTGTCAGCCTCGGCAGTGGGTCGCCTGAAGACGAGGAACTTGGTCCCACCGCCGACGTAGTCGATGGTCTCGTCGAGTTCCCAGCCGTCGTCAGCAATCTCGTTGAGCAGGACTGTCGGGTCACGCGCTTCTTTTTGCGAGGGTTCGCGTGGCGGTTCGACGACGCGATACTCCCAGCCGGGCGGTCCGTTTGAAGCCATACCCAACAGGATACCAGTCTCGACTAGCTAAATGTGGTGGCAAGGTGCCACCGCACGCCCATAGCAGTGACTTCCGATCAATCTACGTCCTGTACTTATCATCTGGCACTTCGGAGCAATAAGTGATGGGTGCGGAGTGCAAATTGCTCACAACTGGGTTTGTTCCTCGTTACGTGTCGTAGTAGAGTATTCTCGTCCCGCTATCTTGCCGTGCTGTGTCAGAGGCGGTGGCCTTCATGAGCAGCTGGCGGGCGAATGAAATGTGATAATCCGTCTCGTCAATCAATTCAGCCGCTAACGCTATCATAAGGTGTCGCCTCACTCACTTCCGTCTATCGACGTGCTCTTGGAGGTCGGTCTCGCGTACTTCTCTCAGTTCCTGTTGGTCGTGAGAGTCGGTCATCGGGAACCGCGTCCTCCTATTCGATGAGGTCCTCAATGACCGGGGCTACCTCGTCGAAGTTTGGTCCACGTCGAATGGTCTGGGTCTCTGGGTCCCATTCGATGTAGCCGTTCTCGGCTAATGCTAGCAGATGAACGTGGCGAATGCCCTTCGTTGATGATGGCCGGTTCGATAAGAAATCAAGACTCGGTTAGTGCCGAGAATGCCTCGGAGACGTCGTCTCGGCGGATATAGAGCACGGCAATCCCAAGGACGAGCAGGCCGACTCCCCACCAGATCGAATCGCCAGGAATGAGCCAGAGAATGATGCTCACGACGCCTGAGGATACGAGAGACCAGCCGATTGTGGTCTGATACGCCATAGCTTTAGTTTGCGTCTGTGACGGTTATGCATGACGCCTCCTCTCTAGCAGTGTTACCATTTTCGTTCGGCGAATTTGTAGGGTCGCCGCAGGAACTTCGATCACCCCAAATTAGCGATACCGCCACCGCTTCCACATCATCGGCAAACCGGCGACTACGAACACCAAGCCGTCGAGGGCTAATTCCCGGAAAATACCGCGTGCGGCGTGGCTTGCTACTCTTCTTCGAAGGTATGTGATTGTATCTACGCTACGGGATGAGGGACCCAAGGTATTTTCGGAGGTCTTTTACTTTAAGTGTGACCCGTCGCCGGCGACGCGAGTTGGCATCAACCTCTATGCCGTGACTCTCGAGCCACCGCCGTATTTTACTACTACCGGTGTTCCGCTCGATGTCAACCTGCCGGAAGTGTTTGATCGGGTGTCGCAGCCAATTGTACTCCTCGTGGGCGAAAACGTCGATATACTCCGGCGAGTGGGCGATGAGGATGACGTGAATCTGTCTGTCGGCCAGCAAGGACCGTCGATACGTCCAGCTACCGTTTGGCTCCGCCCCAACCGGCGGCTGGTGATACCACGCCAGCGGGTCCCACTCGAACCCGTGTTCCTCGAGTGTCTCTGTGAACTCGTCCAGCGGTTGCTGGACGGTGCCGACGTATCCAGTATCACGAAGGCGGTACTCGGGCTGCCCGAGCGTTCGCGCAAGTCGGGTGATACAGGGACCGAGCCGCTGTCTCACGCGGTAGGGGACTTCTGGTTGGAGTGTCTCGACGATGGTCCGCATTTGGTGGCCATTGGGTTTCCAGTGCCTCAAATGTACTGCAGACCCGGCGAACCACAAGCGAAGTGAGCGACGCCACGCCAGGGTGATCCGAGCGGAAGCACTCCGTGCTGAGTATATGCTACCTTGAGTATCGTTCATTACTACTAGATTCCGCTATCATCGACTACTGCAAAC
The DNA here is from genome assembly GCA_005239435.1 of Halorussus salinisoli. Classification (GTDB taxonomy): domain Archaea; phylum Halobacteriota; class Halobacteria; order Halobacteriales; family Haladaptataceae; genus Halorussus; species Halorussus salinisoli. The sequence goes on from SZNP01000004.1 coordinate 165,338, forward strand.
TCCAGAGAAAGACATTGAGTGCATGCTCAGCACTAGTCGAGGGAATCCTGGTACCCAGTGGACGTCCACCCACAACCTACCGCCACGATTGTTGTAGGTCAACCTCATACTGTGACACTCTGAATTGGATACCAATCTCCGGTGCAGGCACTGGTTGGACACGCAATTTTGAGGGCATCGAGAGCAGTCATCCTGCTACCTCTTCGAAGGAGGTTTTCGCACTCTCCGATGAGATAGTCGAGAAAGCCCGCGCCATAACTGTGGCAGTTGGTGATCGTTCATCTCCCTCTCTCGCGTCCGAACACCACCGAACAGTTGTGTTCACTCGTCGTTCGCAGTGCTTGTGAGGATTAGTTCGGTCGCTTCGTCGGGAGCGTCCCAGTGAGGATAATGCCCGCTATCCTCGAACCAGTACAAGTGAGCGCTGGGGAACCGGTCCAGCGCGCGTTTCGCCTGCCGGGGCAGGGTAACTCGATCCTTGCGACCCCATCCGATTACGACCGAGCCCGGTGTGGAGTCCGTCCCCGGTTGGCTGGGGCCGAAGGCTAACCGACGCAGTAGTTCATCGAACGACGGCGAGTCGGCGAAGGTCCGCATCTCCTCCCGTGCGACGTCGGCGGACAGATTCCAGGGTCGTGCCAAGAGTTGCGATAGAAGTAGCGTCCGACCGACGGCGCTACCCGTAAGCTGGCCCATCACGGGTTGGAGGAGGCGAACGAGACGGATCGAAGGAGCGAGCGTCGCGTAGAAGAAGTACCGCTCCCAGCCCTTCCAGAATCCACCGGGGTCAAGCGCGACAGTGGCGCCGACCGTCCCCCGGCGTGCAAGCTCGAGTACGAGTCGTCCCCCCATCGAGTTACCGACCACATCAACGCCGGTGAGGTCGTTCGCGTCGAGAAACGACGTAACGGCATCGGCGAGGGTGTCGATGGACACTTCCCCGGATAGCGCCGGCGTCTCACCGTGACCGGGGAGATCCACCGCAATCACCTCCCGCTCGGCGGTCAGTTTGTCGAGGACGGGGGTCCACGTACGCCAACTCCCGCCCAATCCATGAACGAGGACTAACGGCATCCCCGTCCCTCGACGTATATGGTTCATTTTCATACGCTACAATGGTACTCCAGCGCTGTAGGAGTTCTGTCAGCTGACGCTGTATTTTGACCGCTCTCGATCCACCCTCGCCGTCGGCGTCTCGCTCGTCTACGGGCCGCCCGTGAGTTATTACGGCATATATGGACACCCTGGTATACGTTGGTGGAAGTGATGAAGGGCGAGAGTATACGACCACTGTGCAAACGCTGTTCAGTGCATCGGGACCGATGTACTGGAGGGAGACACGAGTCGAAACGAATCGTTCTACCCGGAAAAGTGGTCACTGTCCCGTGTAGCGGCGCAACAGCGGTTCCTAACCGCCGTTGGTCGTCGTGGTGTTTGTGGCTGTCTGATTGCCACCGCCAGTCTGCCACCAATCTTCGTTTTCGAGGATCTCATCTTCCTGCTCTTCGGCGACCGGGCTAGCCTCAACCTCGACGAGACGGGGATTGTCGCCGAACGGCGTCCACTCCTTCTCCATCTCGAACAACTGGGGCTGATTGGCGTCGTCGTCGGCGTCAGGGATAAATCCGAGCTCTTGGTCGTACTCTCTTCCGATGTTGGCGTCCTCGGCGACGAACAGCGGGACGACCTCGTCGGTGTTCAGCCATCGGATCTGGTAGGTATTGAAGTCGGAGAACCAACTGTCGCGGACATCGCCGTAGTTAGGCGTCCATTCGACCACCCCGGACACGAACGTAAACCGGGCCTCTGGATGGAAGCTGTCCGCGAAAATGAGTGCTTTCCAATTGTCGTCGAGGTCGAAATCCTGAGCACCGCCGACCCCTGATCCGAGGACACCGGCCCCAAAAGCGACCGATGCCACTGTACTCTTTTTCATGAACGAACGCCGCGATTCCTCACCCAAAATACGCTCCCCAATGGTTTTGTCGTTGGACATACAATTCTCAACTCCAGTTCAAACGTAGAGACCAAGCAGAATAAGCCGACTGGCCGTTCCAGCCGTAGTATTCATTACTCCCTGCGTGAGACAAAGTCCACGTATACTCGAAAGTAATCAGTAAGTGTACGCTCTGCATGTATAGTTTCACGCGCCTGAGAGTTAGATTGCGATAAGTCAGTGGTGTAAATCGTTCATAGTAATCTACCCTCTTTCCTGTCACGTCCGTTCTTCCCCTATAACAATCAGATGGCCCTAACGCGGACCTACAGACCTGCGCGTACTGCGGAACACCGATAACAGTCGGCAATAAGCATCCCTGTACACGGACGGATCGGATGGTGGCGATGTCACACTACACGTTCCGCGATGCAAGGTACACGGATAGAATCTTCGTAACACACTTTTGGAAAACGGAAGAGGTGGGGATCGAACTATGAGAAGCCCCAAGGGCTGCCATCGTCGCATTGATTGCGGTCTACCTGTTTTGTGGGGTCTACTCCTCCTTGTGCTGTTGACTTCCGACGACGAACGGTCCGATGAACAACGTCGATTGGGAAAGGGTTGCCAGCCGCGACACGTACGAAATGAGCGTCATGAATGGCAGTAAGGTGACGGTCACTGCGGCGCTGACGAACCACAGTCGATTCTCAACACCGAACGTCGTGCCGGGAAACACGCCGGAGTCGTACGTCTGGGCGGCATAGAACGCCACCAAGAGCGACGGGAGGCCGATATAGAGGAGCGCCCGCGAAAAGTTGATGTTCACCGGTACTAATTGAAGTGGACGTCCGCTCCATGAACTGTGCTCTATTAGTGAAAACTTCCAACTATTCTGGTATATTTTATCGAAATTCGACCGACGATCCCGGCCTAGGCTTGAATCGTTTCCTTTACATTACGCTCTGCATTGCTCACCATCGAGCTACTCCTATCATCAGTAAAGGATTTCAACCAGACCAAATTAGTCGGCCGATTTGACGGGTACTTGCTCGGTGACGGTTGTCTTCACACCCGCGTGGAGGTACACCCCGATGGTGACCATCGCCAGACTCACCACCGCGACCAGCGGTTGTGACGCATAGATGCCGAGAACGAGTAGCACCGCAAAGGGGAACCCATGGAAGAGGAAGATGGAAGCAGTCACCAGCCGAGGGACGGGTGCAGGCTGGAACTCGGCAGTCCAGACGTACACCATGGACACGAGCAGGACGCCACTCAGAATGATGGCCTTCCGGAGCACAACACCGTCGGTGACACGCGTCCAGACCTCGAGGGTTGGTATGAGGAGAGCCACGGCCCCGGCGATCGTTCCCATTCCTATCGCAAGTGGGACATCGGTACGCGCCGACACCCATTGGTAGGTGAAGGTGAAGAACAGGGCCACGAGGTACCAGCCGAGGAAGTTCCCGAGAGGGACGCCGAACCACGCGCCCGGGGGCGTCCACTCCCAAAACGGCACGCGAATCGCAATCGCGTCCATCGCGAGGTCGAGGTGGACGGCGTACAGCCCGGCGAACACCGGCAGGTATCGACGACCGAGACCGAAGGCTCGCGCGGTCGTGTAACCACCGTAGATGACGGCACTCCAGCCGAAGCCGATGGCGATCGGAATACCGGCGAAATCGAGCATCTTGGCGGCCGGATAGGTATAGTTCTGGAAGTACAGGATGACCAGCTTCTCCAACAGCAGGCCGTACACGATGGCCGATCCATAGAAGACCAGCCGGTCGCGATCACCCCACGCGTGCAATCCACAGAGGAACGACGTGAGGAACATCACGACCGTGAACACGGGATAGAGTAGGTTCATGCGTGGCCCTCCAGTTAGAGTCGCTTCACGTCGGTCGTGGCTGATTCCCTGTCGGTCTGCTGTCCAACGTGCGCTTGCCGGTAGAGGAGTCCGACGACGAACACGCCGGCCAGTACGAGTCCACCAACAGATTGCGCCCACGTATGGGCATCGGCGAGTGGTCGGCTGACCACCATCCCCGCGGGAACGATGAGGAACGGCGCGAACCGTCGTTCGACGAGCGCCAGATAGCCGGCGGGCGCCACCGCGTAGATGACGTGACTCGAGATGTCCCAGAACGGCGTGATGACGAGGTGGGGGACGGTGACGGCCACGAGTAACAGCGAGAGTTTGGGGACGAACTCGCCCCATTTCCGCAGGTGCCAGACGAGCCAGATGACGAGTAATCCAACACCAAGGCCGAGACTACCCGTGAAGTCCGGCCCCCATGAGGGAACTGACTCAAACATCGCTGGGCCGATCTTGTAGATGAGGAGACCGACGCCCCACCCGAGCGCGAGAACGCCGAGTCGGGGGACGAGGTCAATGGTTCGCGAGTCCGTTGTTGAATACCATTCGTACAGAATCAGGGTAAGCGCACAGAGGAGGACGAAGTATTCGGGAGCGAATACCTCGGAGTACGTGTGCGCCACGTTTTCCAGCATGTGTCTGTAACAGTTCACGTACCCATTATGGTAATTACGGTATCACAAGATTTCACGGAGATAATTGCCTTGAGTATGTCCAGAACAACCCGGCGGATAGGGCTGTACACGACCGACAACTGCGTGACGGTGTCGTGTGTCGGAAGGGGAGGGAATCAGTCCTTCAGTTGGAAATCGACGATTTCGCCGTATTGATTCCACTCCCCGTCGGTATTGTTCCACCGATCGAGATGGGGTCGTTGCCAACCACGTGGTGTCCGAGGGTGGCACATTCGGCGTGGGTGGCGCGCCGCATCGACCGGACATAGCACAACACGTACGCCGGCCTGATCTCGCCGAACGGTCGCGCACGAACCGACGACGCGTGTCCCATCAGTGACGCGACACTGAACGACGTCACCGCATTGCGCATCGGCGACGGCGTCTCGGAACGTACTCATTTGCGTCAGTGGCTGTGGCCGTCGCCGCCGTACTCCGGATTCACCGGACTGAACACGCCGTCTGGGTTGTCGGCATGTACCCACGCGTGAAGTGTCCGGAGCTTGGGGTGGGTAGTGACGAGGTCGGCCACGCGCTCGGTGGTCTCGCCCTGCTTGCCCTTAGCGGAACCCCAGTTGAGTGCGACCGTATCACCAGCCGAGATGCTCTTGTCCGGCGGACTAAACTCGGCCCAGTTGTCCTTGGTCACCCACGTCTCAAACTCGACGTTCTTGGGGTTGTTCTGCGACCCGTCACCCGTGGCGAACACGTGCGTGGCGGCCTTGTGGGTGTGCCACTCCTCGGTGGCGTCGGCGTTCTCGTCGGCGAACAGGTCTGGGTTCTCATCAGTTGCCTTCGCAGGGGCCCCGTACTCGACGCTGCCGAGCTTCAATCCGGAGTCGGTTTTGACGTACGTGAGGATGTTAGGCTTCTCGATGTCGAAGCCGTTCTTGGCGGCTTCCTGCCCCCGTTTGGGATGGCTGAAGTGCCACCCCATTCCGGGCACGTATGGGCCCCCGGGCTTGAACCCATCTTTGAGTGCGGTCTTGGGGTCGGTGTACTTCTTGGTCGCCTCACGCACTTTATCGAGCTGTTTCTGCAGCTTCGACTTGCCACTGAGGAGGCCGCCAGCGCACCCCGCCGTCGAGGTAACGAGCGCTGTCGCCCCTCCCGCGAGGAGCGTCCGTCGATTACACTTTGGTGCTTTCATTGCGACCGAATTTCCACCACTCCCGAGAAATAATAATGTCGATGTTTTCTAGCTGAATAATAGTATAACCTTCCACCACCCTGAAAATAGATACTCCATTATAATTACCGAAAACAATTAGATCTGGGTAGTGACATTGGGGTCGTTCCAATTGCGGTGTAGTTCCACTATGCGCGGCGTGGTCTCCCTCACCATCGCCTCATTCGTTTTCTAGTATGTTCCGATCAACACGTTCGGCTCATACCGCGTCAAATGACGAAGACGGCGCCAATGATAGCTCCTACAAGAATGAGGAGTGGAGATGTCTGAGTTACCGCCTTCATTATTGAGGGTCGTGCTGAATACAGGGCGCAAATCTCTCAGGGGACAGCGATCGATTACCAATCACTACCTACCTACTGGAGGGTTACCGAGAAGCGATTATTGATGGAGGTGTACCCAACTTAGTCCGCCTCCCTGGCGGAGGCGATGATGCCTATGTCCGAGCACGACAATTATTCAGATGGGTGGCAATTAGAAAAGAGCGGTCCTGAGGCCTACGAACAGTACCTTGTCCCCGAAATGTTCGCTCCATGGGCCGACAAACTCCTCGCAGCTGGGAAGCTCCAGGAAGGTGACCGCGTATTGGACGTGGCTTGCGGAACAGGAATCGTGGCGCGACGGGCATCCTCGAAGGTGGGTGAACGTGGAAGCGTGGTCGGGATTGATCTGAACAAGACAATGCTCACCGTCGCGAGAGCGACTTCGTCTCAATTACAGCATCCGATCGAGTGGCGGCAAGGAGACGCAACGGATTTACCGTTCTCCGAGGAATCCTTCGATGTCGTCTTCTGCCAGCAGGCATTGCAGTTCATTCAGAAGCCGGGGAGTGCTCTTCGAGAGATGCGGCGTGTACTTGCGTCAGGCGGCCGAATGGCGATAAGTGTCTGGCGCCCCCTTCAGTTCAATCCGGCCTACGAGGTGATGGCTGACGCTCTCGAGACCCACGTTGATGAAGAGGCCGCGACGATGATGCGCTCTCCCTTCCCCGAGTGGGACATCTCCCACCTACGCACCCTCATTCGCGACGCGGACTTTCGCGATGTAAGCCTCACCATCGAGATTGGAACTATGCGCTACCCGTCGGTCGAAGAGTTTCTGCGACGGGAGGCCGCGAGTTCTCCACTGGCTGAACCACTTGAGGCGTTGAATCCAGACATTCGCGACGCGCTCATTGAGGATCTCGAGGAAGCCTTGGACGCGTACACGGATGATCACGGGATTGTCTTCCCGATGGAGGCTTTTGTAGCGGTCGCGCGTCGATAGGAGTATGTGGGCCTCATCATGCCCAATCTTTGAACAATCCGTGGCGCTATCCATGATGGATGCATACTCTGTATCCAGCACGCTGCTACTGATAGCGGCTAGGTAGATCGGTCCAAGTCATGCTGAATAGAAGGTGAGTATCTTGCAGTCGCTTTTGAATAGTACAGGTGAAGCACAAATCGGTCAGTACAGAACGTACATTCATCGGTAGACCCTGAACGAGACCGTATTCGTTCAGGAGTCAATTCATTGAAATTGCAACTTGCTTCGGCTTTTCGCTCAGGAGTTTGGAAAGACGAGAGAAGGACCTGCTACACTTTTATGAGCTTGTCCTTAGTTAGCAGGGCACTCTTCGGATTCGGGCACTACTATCTGCTTCGCAAGAAATTCCCCGCCAGGTCCGGTGGCGACACTCTTAACGACTGGCCCTTGGATTCCCCCTTCACCGCGTATTTCGACGCAGTCACTTGCTTGGTCACTTTGTGCTGCTGCACTACCAACGGCCAGCGTGAATGCAGCAAGGACTACAACTGCAACTAGAATCGGTTTTAGGTTCATGGTGGAACACCACACACCGTAATGATGTATGCGGGTATAGTTATTTACTCGTTGAAGTCAAAAAATATAAAATACTGCGCAGAAATCAGCTACCGTCATTTTGGCCACAAGGGAGTGAACAATAGTAATAGGGAGAGAACAACAGGGAGTATTCAAGAAGCCCTACGAATACAGTCAATATATCCCTAATTCTTTTTACTGAACCAACCTATCAGAGTGTCTCCTCCGCTTCATACTCGGTCCCACGCGGATCGGTCACACGACTGGTCGCTCCTACATCGCGTCCATCCCGCCGTCGATGGGGAACGCGACGCCGTTGACGTACGACGCCTCCTCCGAGGCCAACCAGACGACGGCATCGGCTATCTCTTCGGGCCGTGCGACTCGACCCTTCAGTTGCAGTTGCTGTATGTTCTCAAGATCTATCCCTACGTCATCGGCCATGTCCGAATCGACGATTTCATCATCGGCCGACATTTCCACGTATCGCTGGAGCATCGGTGTATTGGTGAAGCCCGGACAGACTGCGTTCACCCGAATCCCCTCGGGGGCGTACTCGACGGCGGCCGTCCTTGTCAGACCGACCACGCCGTGCTTGGTCGCGCCGTAGGTGCCGATGGTCGGGGCACCGGCGATTCCGGCGATCGACGCGGTGTTGACGACTGCGCCTCCACCGTCCTCGATCATCCGGGGAATGGCGTGTTTGAGGCCGAAGAACACACCCAGGAGGTTGACCGAGAGCACGCGCTCGAAGTCCTCGGTGTCCTGTTCGATCAGCGGTCCCGGAGTGCTCTCGATTCCGGCGTTATTGTGGAGGACCTCGAGACTGCCGTACGTCTCGTAGGCCTGGTCGATAGCCCCGAACACCTCGTCCTCGTCGCTCACGTCTGCGGCGGCGAACGTCGCCTCGCCCTCGTCGTTCTCGATCGCCCGGACCGTGTCTCGCCCACCACTCTCGTCTGTGTCGACCACGACGACGTTCGCGCCCTTCTTCGCGAAGCGCCTGGCCGTCGTCTTGCCAATCCCCGATGCGCCACCCGTTACCAGTGCTGTCTTCCCGTCGAAATCCATGATATATGGTAACGTTGAACAGAGGAGTCTATATAATTACTCCGTGAGAGATTTCACGGTGTAATCGCGCGTATTATCGTGTGAAAGATGTCACTGGTCCATACAGAAGAACGCTCTATATTCAGCACACTCCTTCTAACAGTATCTCGGCAGATCGCGGTGGTGCGTACAAGATACAGCCCCTGTATTCAGCACGGCTTCCTCGACATACCGAGAGCTTGTCAGAAGCGGCGTGCTGAATACAGGGCGCGTATCCATCACAGCGGTCAATCCGGCTATTCCAATACCACCGACGCGAACACCTCCGGAACCCCTACTTCGCGCTCCACGCCGCCGAGAAGTTGGGCGCGGACGACCGTGTGGAGTGGCCGATTCAGTACCGGCGAGCGGTGGAGTAACTCGTTGTTGCCGCTCGATAGAACAAGGCGGAGTCGAAGTCAGCCTTCGAGTGGGACGAGCGGGCACTCGAAGTACCGCGCACCTTCTTCGACTACGTCGATGTCGTTCGAGTGGGCGTGAACTTCGTCGTCGCTTTTGACCACAGGAGGGTCGCTGATGGTCCACTCGACAACGGTGACCGACCAGCGACCACCGTTGAAATCCTGTTCGCCAGGCGCGGCCTCGGCGACGTCGAGTTGCCCCGAAGCTCCGTTAGTGAAGTGGTAAATCTCGTCGAACGAGTGTTCGTTGTTGCCCTTCGGCGGCGGAAGGTCGGTTGCGTCTTTGGTCGCGAACGTTCTCCCGTCGGCGTAGACGCGACCCGGCAACGCCGGGTTGTTTGATGGGTCGGCGACACTGCTGCCGGTTGCCGTGATTCCGAGCGTAAGCGCGCCGGTCACGACACCCGTCGTCCGCAAGAAGCGCCGACGGGTGGGATTTGGTGTCTGGTTCGATTTGGTCATTGTATGCTCCCAGTAGAGTAGTCGCTTCTGGGCCCGTGTCCGGGTGGCCCCTCTCTACTGTGAGAAAGAGAACCACGAGGGAGGGAATACCTTTTTTCAAACTCTGGGCGTAGTCTTCTACCACTCGTTACCAAATCACTGCCGAATCGCTTCCAAATCGTACCTGGTTCTCGCCGCGGACTCTGAGGGCTACGAACTCACCGTCGAGCTAGCAAGCAGTGGATAAACGAGAAAACCGCCCACGTACGGAGAGGTCGTCAGTTCCGCCAGTTATCCAGCCTCTCCAACTGGATACGATAAGTTCGGACCACGAATTGCTCAATCCAGAGCGTGTATATATATTTACATATTTGTTATTGTTCTTCCAGCCCAACTATTCGTCGATGACAGAGGTCTTCATTCGGAAACAAAAGGTGCACTCTGGCAAGACCGAACGACTTCAGGAGTGGATAGACGACTTGGTTGGAGAGGCCAAATCAGACAGTCAAGGTGTCCATGATATCTGGGAGGAAGAAAGCCTCCAGACGATGTCGTTGTTCATTGAACATGCGGAAGATGGGGACTATCTTGTCTGGTATCTTGAAGCCGATTCCATGGAGCAACTAATTGAGGCGCGCAGAGCCTCAACACATCCGTTGCATGATACTGAAGATGCGATGATGGAGGACGTACTAGAAGACCCAGAGGAGACCGGCGATTTTGAACCACTCCTTCACGGTGTGAGTCCTGAGCGTTCTACTACGTTCCAACTTCAACAGTACTCTGAACGCTCCCAGTAGATTCGCACCACAGACTGAGCAATTCAGAGCGTGGAGTTGTCAGTTGGCCGTTCTCGTCTCGTTGATAGTCGCCCCTGTCACCCATGCAGGCAGGCGAACCGCTGTCGATCCAATCTCAACGTACCGCCTCTGCTCTGTCATCTGGGCGTAGTGGCCATTCCACGTCGTCGGGTAGGCGACCGTATACTCATGTCCAACGCCACTCGGTGCGATGTAGGCAGTCAGCGTGACGTTCGATGCGTTCCCAGTAGCGATGGCTGTGGATGCTTGGCCAGTCGATATAATCTTGTACAGCGTCGTCCCATTCCGCTCAAGAGTCGATTCGACGGTCGTGTTCACCCTCTCGCCTGTGTATTTAGTCCTCTCTCTCCTCTTTGGCGGTGGGGAGTACTATGTCCGTAAACGAGGGCAGGGATAGCTTTTGGCAATCCGGGAAGAACGGAGTGTTTACTTCAAGTCGATGGCCATCACGTCGAATTTCGAGCGCCATCGATACCGGCGATCATTCCAGACGAAGGATCGGCGTGCGAGACCATACAGCAACAGGGGTACTTGCACGAGTGTCGTCGGATATGCGAGCAGAAATGTCCAGCGGTGGACGCCGAATGCTCGATAGACGCCCAGTTGTAGCATGGTTAGGAATACCGCCATCGGGAGAGGAAACATGACTGCGGCGATCAGGGAGAGTATGCTAACGATGATCATGGAGACGAAGCCCTTCGGGTCGTGAAAACGGACGATTTTCGTGAAACGGACGTGCCGTTCGAGCGTCTCACGTATCGAGCCACCGACTGGGACGCGTCGCGTCCGTCGAAGGGGCGTCACGTCCAGGTATTCGGTGAGAATTCCATCGTCACTCACTGTCTGCTGAAGCTCCCGTAGGAACGCGGCCTCGTTGAGGTCGCTGCGTTCAAACATCACAGCGCCGCCCCAAACGATATCGTCGACGTACACGCCAAGCGTCCCACCAATCGCATACATCGGTTCAAGCAGAATTGAAAGTGGGTCGCGCCCGACGAAGAACGGGAGTTCGGTGACGGGGCCGTTCTCCTCGTAGTTGTCGTGGAGGTTGGCGAGCCAGTCAGTGGGATGTTCGAAGTCGTCGTCTGTCCAGACGATGCGGTCGTGCGTTGCGGCACGCATACCTGCGGCGATCGCGTTCGCCTTCCCTGAACAACGCTTAGGTTCGCCTGCGAAGACGATCCTGACACCGTCCGTTCGGTCATCTTGCTGGGCAGCGACATCGTTCGACTGGTCATCACAAACAACGAGTAATTCGTCTTTAGGGCCGATCTGGTTGGCGACATCAGAGCAAGCGGTTGTCCAGCTAGTCGTCGGGATGATGATTGTCGTCGGAGGAGTGTCGGTCATATTCCAAATTATTCTATGGGTACTGCCAACATAGACCCTACTGTTCAACAAGGCAGTCGGTTCCGGAACGCATCTCGAACCGGATGACCCACTCCGTGCCGATGCGGTGACCGCCCTCCAGCAGAAGTATCACCAGTATACAACGCATGCGCTTGACGACCGACCCATCATTCGAGTGACGGCTGGGAGTGTCTGCTCATGGGGACATCTCGACGAACCGACTGACACCTCTCCCTAACAGTAGTTGGTAGCACGATTTCTTTATTCAGAACTGACCGTGTAACCGTTGAGCAATATAGAGCATGAATTGACCAGTCAGAACGGTTATTTGCCGTTCATGTCGTAGAACAGATGAATACGGTTATGGTAAACCTCTGGCGTCTCCTTACGCTGGGTCTTCTCGTCACGCTCCTTATCGCTCTCTACAATTTCTGGATTCGACATTCTGGTTGGACGAGGACCCAGAAATTATACAAGACGCTTGCGCTATTGACGAGCGCGAGCGTTGTGGTAGTGTTCAGTGATACCGTCGGGATTCGAGTCCCCCGACTGTTCGAACTTGTATTCCTTGGCATTGGGTTGGTCTCGCTCGTATTGTGGCCGTGGTTTGGAGCAGAAATGAAGCACAATCGAGCTGCTTGAATTGATAGATTCGCACCACGAACCGAGCAATCCAGTGCGTGAATTGAGTAAGCCTTGTGCAACCAAGAGATGTGATTGCTACAGCCAACGTTCTACCCGGGGACAATGGGCAGTGGGAACGCCTACAACCCCCGCTCCACTACGGACACTCCCAGCATGAGCGTCATCTTGGAATTCACCATCGATGCCGACGAATTCAGCCTCGGGCGTGTCCTCTCCGGGCCACTGACGATGCAATACGTTTGTGCCACGAATTGCTCAATGCAGAGCGTGTATCGAACAATTCCCCGGTGAGACGTGTAGGGTTCGTGTCGGAAGTAGACTCAGCGCCTCTTATTCCGTTGCAGACTGGGCGTCTGCGTCATCAGTCGTGGACTTCTGCGTCCCCATGGACGGGCCACCAGTACCAGTGTCAATCGGGCGGGTGGGGGTTTCCTCGTTCGTTCGAAAGTGAGCTAATGCCGCCCCGGCGAAGGCACCGACCGTGACAACGAGCGAAACTGTGACGACTATCCGCACGAAGACAGCCAGACTCACCAAAACACCACTCACATCCAGTGGCGTGGACTGAACGCCGTACAGCAGCACCGCCCAGACACCGACCATGCTGACCAGACTGCTAACCGCCACTGCCCTACCGAAACGACGGTACTCGTGACCCATGTCGAGCCGGCGACTCACGTAGTATCCGAGTCCAAGTGCCAGTAAAAGTGTCACAAGCGGCCCCACACTCTCAGTGACGAGATTGTACACGACCACTGTTTGTCCCGCCGTCCCGACCATCGGCATTGCACCGTCGAACCCCCCAGAAATCCATCGGTCGAGGATGACCGACGGTACGTGCTGGATGGCAAGTCCGAGGACGCTGACAACGCCTGCTAACACACCGACACGTCTATTGTCCATACGACTATCAGTATCTACCGCCACATAAGTATTAGAGCTGAAACATTTTTCGAGCGTAGCGGTCTTCACGACTAATAGATATGCACCACCACCACCAATTGAGCAACTATGACGTCTACAATGAATCTGATTTTCGGAACGACTGCCTGATTATGAGGGTGGAGGGCCGAAGCAAGTTTGGGGGCAGAGGTTCGGGATGTCAGCCCGAGAGGACAGTACTGATAGTAGGTTGAACAAGAGGCGATGACTGTCTCTGTGTGAGGCCAAACACGGGTATTTTATAGTCTTTCTGCTAACCAAAATTGGTAGATGTAGAGCGTTTAATTACCGAAACTGAAGATACTTGGCTGCTCTTGAATTATCCAGAGGAGTGCAAGGAAGTCTGTTCACATATCTGAAAGGGATAGGGTTAGTCTCGCTTTGTTTTTCATCTTCTATCCAGCCATCCTCATTGTCCAATTACTTACTGGCGCAGTTACGGAGTCAATTGGTCAGATTGCAGTTCTCTTGGTCTTGTCTCTCAATGCGTGGGTATGGGTAATTCGACTGTATTGGGCGTATGATTCCGTGGATGTAACGATGGAAGCGTCTGAATAAACTCTGATTGCCTGCTGCACACAGCCTCTGTATCTCGCACGAGCTATCTCGATCTAATCCGTCGCTGTCAGAAGCAGTGTGCTGCATACAGGGCGCGTATCTCGCAGTAGCAGGGTTCCAGATTCAGTTAGCTCGAACCGTTCACTATTGAATATCCAGGTTCCACTGCGTCCAGCCCAATTTAGGTGGAGAGAAATGAGCGATGACTATTATTCGCCTTCTTGTACTTCGTGGATTTCATCCGCTGTGAGTCCGTGGGCTTCTTCGTGGACTTTTTCGCCCGCTTCTTTGCTCGGTCCTTCGAAGAGGCAGAAGACGGTTCCCTCGTCTTCGTCTACCCAATACCGCTTGTATTCAACGCCGTATTTGTCTTGAACTTCAACGTCTTTTTCATGCGCCTCAACGACCTCTTCGACACTCGCGTCAACGTCCTTATGCACGTCCATGTACAGTGGCATGTTACTAATTAACACGCAGAGTTGTGATAACCGTTTTTCTTCCTTTCTGACCAGTGTCTTCATCCGCAAATATGTTCGATTCACATCTCTACTAACTGATTGGTTCTCCATATTTTGTGAGAAATGAACGAGTGTCGCGCTGACCTCACCCTCTGTATTCAGCACGGCAAGTGATAATTATCCCACCTCTGAGGGAAATCAGCGTGGTATATTCGCACTATGTGTTAGACCCACCCGATATATGAAATTGCCAGTATAGTCAGCGACTCTGAACTATCGCTGGGTGAGTCCTATTGGCAGCCCGTTTTTCGCCTGTATCGTAAGCCCCGGTTCGATGGTTACCGACGTATCCTCTCGCTTCCAGTCTAGCTCCCAATCCTGGCCGATGGTCGCTAACACGAGCGTCCCCTCAAGAAGAGCGAAGTCTCGGCCAAGACAGGATCGTCGGCCACCACCAAATGGCAGGTAGGCGAACTCGGGGAGGTCGTCTTCAAGCTTCGACGTCCATCGCTCGGGCTTGAACTCTAATGGATCGTCGTAGAACTAGTCGTCACGGTGAACGGACAGTACACTCAGATGCACCTCCTCGTCGGCCGGGAGGTGATAGTCACCGATATTGACTGGTTGCGTGGTCTGTCGAGGGAGCGTATGGATTGGCGGATAGAGGCGGAGTGTCTCTTTGAGAATGCGGCGAGTAAACTCTAAGTCATCGACAGTCTCGAATGTCGATCGGTCGCCATCAAGGACCTCGTCGAGCTCAGCATGGAACTCTGCTTGGAGGTCGGGGTTCGTGGCTAAGACGTACAGCGCGAAGCCGAGTGCTGAGGCAGTGGTTTCGTATCCGGCGAAGACCATGGTGATCATCATGTCCTCGACTTCTTTGCTGTTGAGCTGGACGTGATCAGTAGCTGTGCGTGCCTTGTGGAGTTTCGAGAGAAGGGTGTTTGCTGGGGAGTCGTCTTCTGCGTCTGGTCCGGTCTGTTCTGCGAGGAGTTGCTGGATTTCTGTGCGGAGGCGTTCTTTCGAGTGCTTGAACTCCGCGAACGTGAGGACTTCCTCGAAGAATATCTTTCAATTTCGGTTGCCGAATCCAAGAGACCCGCTGACCGACGAGGTTCTCGTCTAGACGGGGTGCTCACAGGCCATGCACGCACTCACGGCCGACGGTCCCCACTGTGGACAGCTCAAAACGTTCCGACACGTTGACTGGCAGACCGACGAAAGCCGTTATCGCCACTGTGCTAACTGCTTCGAAGACACTGATGAATACGGGCGTGTATCTTTCAAGAACGCTGACCATATGAACATTTTTCCGACGTACCACACTATTGGGCGTATGAGTGAACGAGCGGAGGTCTCCGGGACGGCGTTCTGGGAGGACGCCGATGACACCGAAGCCCTCCAGCGGTATCGGATGCTCGTGAACGCGGTTGACGATGGGATTTACCAACTTGATACCGAGGGGCAGTTCGTCGCGGTCAACGACGGCATCGTCAAGCTGACGGGCTACGAGCGCGAGGAACTCCTCGGCGAACACGTCTCGCTGCTCCTCGACGACGATAGATCGACTACCGAACAGCTCCTCACGAATTCCACCGATCGAAGCGAACAATTCGAGTGCCCCGTACGGACTGCCGAGGGTGACCGGGTTCACTGTGAAGTACGGGTGTCCCCGCTCGAAGTGGACGGTGCGGTCCAGGGAACCGTCGGCATCGTTCACGATATCACCGACTACAGACGACCGGACCAGCTACTCGGTGAATCCGACCAGCGGCCAGACCGCAAGCCGACGAACGAGTTCGAACGGGAGCTCCGCGAGACGAAAACCCGACTCGAAGTTGCCGCGTCCGCCGGGCTGGTCGGCACTTGGGCCTGGAACGTTCGAGAAGACGCCGTGACCGCGGACAAATATATCGCCGAATCGTACGGTATGGACCCAGAGGAGGCCACTGCAGGCGTACCCGTTGAGGAGTTCCTCGCCCGGGTTCACGAGGCGGACCAGGAACGGGTGTGGAAACGACTTGACGAAGCGGTCGAGGAGACGGGCGAGTTCGAGGCCGAGTACCGCGTCACTACCGCGGACGAAGATACGCGGTGGGTGATGTCCCGCGGAGAAGTCGAATACGACGACAACGACGAAGCGCTCCGGATGTATGGCGCTACCGCTGACATCACCGAGCGCAAGGAAGCAGAGGCAGAGCTAAAGAAGGTGACTGCCGAGGCCGAGGAGCAGCAGCGGCTCTACGAGACAATCATCTCCAGCACGCCTGATCTCATCTACGCCTTCGACCTTGACTACCGCTTCACGTTCGCCAATGACGCAGTGCTGGAAATGTGGGGCCGCACCCGCGAAGAGTCCATCGGGAAAACGTTGCGGGAGATCGGCTACGAGCCGTGGCATGCGGAGATGCACGAGCGCGAAATCGACGAGGTCATCGAGACGAAAGAACTCGTTCGCGGCGAGGTCGCGTTCCCACACGCCGAGCACGGCCAGCGCATCTACGAGTATATCTTCGCCCCGGTGCTTGACGACGACGGGAACGTCGAAGCCATCGCCGGGACGACTCGCGACGTCACCGAACGCAAACAGGCCGAGGAGGAACTCCAGAAGAGTAAAGAACGATTCCACGCGCTGATCGACGCGAGCTCGGACGTGGTGTATCGCATGAGCCCCGATTGGAGCGAAATGCACGAGCTCGAGGGCAAAGAGTTCCTTGCTGATACAGACGAATCGATCAGCGACTGGCTCGATAAATACATTCATCCGGACGACCAGCCGCGGGTCATGGAGGCCATCGACGAAGCGATTCGGACGAAGAGCATCTTCGAGCTGGAACACCGGGTGGAGCGGGACGACGGGAGCATCGGCTGGACGTTCTCGCGGGCGGTACCGATGCTGGACGAGGACGGCGAAATCGACGAATGGATCGGGATGGCGAGCGACATCACCGAGCGAAAACGGCGCGAGCGAGCCCTCGAGGAGTCGGAGCGACGGTATCGGACGCTCGCCGAGAACTTCCCGAACGGCGCGGTCACGGTGTACGACGAGGACCTCCGCATCGAACTGACGCAGGGCTCCGTGTTGGGCGAGACATTGCCGAGTCGGAATCAGCTCGAAGATCGGAGGGTTGCGGAGGTGTACCCCGAGAACATTCTCGAGGACCTCGAGCCGTTGTTACGGGCCGCCATCGAAGACCGCGAAACCGACAGCGACGTGTTCGAGTTCGGCGGCCGAAACTGGCGGGTGTGGGCGACGCCCCTGCGGGACGCAGACGGCGACGTGTTCGCCGGACTGAGCTTCGCGCAGGACATCACCGAGCAGGTCGAACGCGAGCAGGAACTCGAACTGCGGACCGAGCGCCTCAACCAGTTCGCCAGCATGCTGGCCCATGAACTCCGCAACCCCGTCACCATCGGCCAGATCTACAGCCAACAGTTACCCGACGACACGGACGCGGAGGCGGTTGAGTACGTCACCGAGGCGTTCGACCGCATTGAGGACATCATCGATGTCATGCTGGTGCTAACCCGGAATCACGACGCAATTGGCGAGCGGGCGCCGGTCGCTCTCAACGAGGAGGCCCAGGCAGCGTGGGCTGACGTGGACGCGCCCGACGCCGTACTCAACATTGAGATAGACCAGACGATACAGGCAGACGAAACGTACATTCGGCATCTGTTCCGGAATCTGCTCGAGAATGCGGTCGAACACGGTGGGCGTGACGTCACGATTACAGTCGGTGAGTTACCGACTGGCTTCTACGTGGCCGATGATGGTGTAGGGATTCCGCCCGAGGAGCGTGACACAGTCTTCGACGAAGGGTATACGACAGCCGCCGAGAGTGGAGGAACTGGGCTTGGGCTTGCATTCGTTCGCGAGGTTGCCGACGTGTACGACTGGACGTGTGCGGTGACAGAGAGTGCGGCTGACGGGGCACGGTTCGAGTTCACGAATATTGATTACGACTCACAGCGGAGCTAAGCATTTCACACCATAATATGAGCGCCATCCCTACGGGAACTCACTGAGTTCCCCCGTACGAATACGGTCCTTCTCGGATAGGGGGATTTGGTAAATCGATCCTCTTCGCCATTCAGGCGTAGAATATTGTTAGCACATGATGCTAACTGTCATGGCTCCGGCGCGCACTACCCAATCCTAAGATTTGAAATTCGGGGGGTTCGTGGATTGACATGGCTTTCGGATAGGAAGCCGATTCCCGGAGGTGTTCCAAGCACTTTGGGTTTCTGCGAGAGGCAGAATACTCGAGGGAACTGTCCTTCTCTACTCTTCGCCTGTATCCGCAATGGAGCAATACCTTTGCAAACCCCTGCAAAGGAGTTATGGAATATGCCGGCCATTGCTTATATACGCAATGGCTATCAACACAAATGCGATGCCCAACAACGAACGCGACACCGATACCGGGCAATTTACTGAGAAACATCCACCCGAGGACTTCACCAATGCACTCGAAGAACTCGGGAGCGCCGGAACGCGAGATATCGCCGACGAAGTCGGGTGTCCCTACCGAACCGCTCACCACAAACTCACCAAACTCGAAGAGGTCGGTCGTGTTGAGAGCCAGAAGGTGGGGAACGCCAAGCTATGGTCGCTCTCGGAGGACTAGCTATGCCTGAATGTGAAAACTGTGGCAAGTTCGTCACCCGAGACTTCCAACGTGTCTTCTCCGGACGAGACGGCAAAGTCCACGCATGTCTCGACTGTAAGGGAGCGACCGAGATCAAAAACGGCGCGGCCACCCAAGCCTGACCGACGAGTATCTACCCGCTCAGGACTCTATCATCGTACCACCGTCCATCGGTTTCGCTTAACTAGACAGTGCCCGGCCACGAATACCCTCACAAAAGTCGGAGTGATTGATCTCGTTCTAGTGAATATCCGGAATTCGCTGTGTATTCCGTGTTCTATACACTTAGAATAGTGATGTTTTTCCTCGGGTAACATCGGGACCAATCGGAACACATTTATGATAATGGGGTGGCAAGGTGTTGCCACAGTGTTCCGCTGATGTCGCACAACTACGCCCCATCCAACGAGACGATTGAGGAGCAGTACAACGAGAACGTGATGCCGATTTGGAAGTCGCTAAACGTACCGGTGAAACGCGCGTCCGACTGTGTGGTTGAGGACTTCGACGGGAACGAATACCTCGACGTGTTCTCCGGGATATCCGTGACAAACGTCGGCCATGGAAACGATGCCGTCGTGGAGGCCGCAAAGGACCAACTCGACGAGTTCGTCCACGGCTGTTCGTACGTCCACCCGAGCCAGCCGGTCGCAGAGCTCGCAGAACGCATCGCCGAGGTTACACCCGGTGATCTCCAGAAGAGTTTCTTCTGTAATTCCGGGACCGAAGCCGTCGAAGGTGGGGTTAAGCTCGCCCGCAAGCACACAGGTAATACGGAGGTCATTGCACTCGAGATGGGCTTTCATGGTCGAACGCTTGGAAGCCTCGCGCTCACCGGTAACAAGGCGTACAAGCGAGGGATGGCCCCGACCCTGAACGATACGGTCCACGCTCCCGCGCCCTACCGCTACCGGTGGACGAACGAGGACCTCACCGAGGAAGAGTTCGCGAAGCGTGCGGCCGCCGAGATCGAGCACGTTATCGGTACGCATACGAGTGACGACCTCGCCGCTATTATCGTCGAACCTGTGATGGGCGAAGGTGGCATAATTGTGCCACCGAAGGGGTGGCTCGCGCGCGTCCAGGAGATTGCACACGAGCACGGCGCACTCCTGATTGCAGACGAAGTCCAGACCGGCTACGGTCGAACCGGGACGCTCTTCGCAAGTGAACAATTCGACGTGGTCCCCGACATACTCACCCAAGCCAAGGGAATTGCCAACGGTCTGCCGCTAGGTGCGTTCACTGCCTCCAGCGAGGTCGCCGACGCCTTCGAGTCTGGCGACCATCTCTCGACGTTCGGCGGCAACCCGGTCACGTGTGCGGCCGCGCTCGCAACGATCGACGAACTCCAAGACGGAATTCTGGAGGCCACTGCCGCGAACGGCGAGTGGCTCGCCGACCAGCTCACTGACGTCGAAGCCGACTTCGACGTGGTAGGTGAGACCCGTGGCCTCGGTCTCATGCAGGGCGTTGAGCTTGTTGATCCTTCTGTCGAAGGACCGCACGGTGTTTCTCCCGCTCCGGACCAGAAGCTTGCGTCCGCCGTCGCCGACCATCTTGAAGGGCAGGGAATTATTATGGGCGTCGGCGGCTACCACAAGAACGTACTCCGTTTCCAGCCCCCGCTGACGATCACCCAAGACCAGCTCGACAGAACGCTGGATGCACTCCGCACCGCAATCACGGAGGTGACGGCGGATGAATGACGATTCCTCGCGCGCCCACGAGTTCCGCGACTCTCACGGGGGCACGGACGTTGAACTCGCCTACGCCGGCAAGAAGACTTTCCTGAAAGGTGACGCTCGCGACGTAGACGACCTCGACGACGTGGACGCTGCAGTGCTGGGCGTACCGTTCGACGCCGCGGTCAGCAACCGGCCAGGAACGCGGTACGGTCCTGATGCCCTTCGGGAGGCCAGCGCATGGTGGGCGTACCTCTCTGGGTACAAGGGAGGACTGACCAATATGAACACCCGCACACAGGTCGATTACTCCGACCTCGAGGTTGCAGATTGCGGGGATCTTCCAGTTTTCCCGATGGATCGGAAGAAAACCGCCGAGAGCATCACTGCCCACGTTGCCACGGTCGCCGAACAGGCGTTCCCAGTAATGCTCGGCGGCGACCACTACTGCACCTATCCAGCGTTCCGCGGATTCGCGGAAGCCATTGATGCCGATACGGTCGGTCTCGTTCAGATCGACGCCCACAGTGACACTGCCGCGAGCAGCCCGATCTTCGGCGAGCACTTCCATGGGTCGAGCACACATCTAATCTCCGAGTCCGAATACGCCGACTTCGAGCACATCAGCCAGATCGGAATCCGCGGTTATGAGAGTCCGAACTTCTTCGAATTCGCCGAGAACGTCGGATTAAACCTCTTCACGATGCGCGACGTGCAAGAACGCGGAATCCGCGACGTTGTCACCGAGGCGATCGAAGCGGCTGCCGAAGACACCGACGCGGTCTACGTGACCTTCGACATCGACTCGATCGACCCGAGCATCGCACCGGGCACGGGGACGCCCGAGCCCGGAGGCCTCGACAGCCATCAGGCGCTCGCGATCATGGAGACACTCGGCACACACGACGCGGTCGGCGCGGCGGATCTGATGGAAGTCGCTCCCGACTTCGATCCCACGCGGTCGACCCAGACGCTCGGCGCGTATCTCCTCATCACGCTGCTTGAACGCAAGTTCGCGGAGTAACTACGACTCTCGCGCCCGTACTGCGGGAAGTGGTTCGAAGGACGAGCGCGGGACGAGCCCGTATAGCGTCTCCCACGAATCCGCATAGCTATCCCCTACAAGCAGTGCGATTACGAGTTCTCCGACCGCGCCATACGTCATCGATGCGAACTCCCAGCTGGGTTTCTCGCTCGGAAACGGCCCGTCTTCGCGTGGTTTCCGGATATCGATTACGCCGCCGAGCTGGTCGCGGGTTTCGACTGCGAGGTCTTCGGCCTCGTCGTAGCGGGTGAGTGGGTACTCTCGATTGTCGACTACGAGAAGCGACGGACTGTCACTGGCGCCGCCATTGTTGCCGTCGAGCGCAGGTCGGATCGATGGCCGGCCGGCTTCGATCAGCAAGCTGGTGACGTCCATAGTCGACCCTTCGCCGCTAATCGCGTCGATGTACCGAAGGACCGCCCCGCCGTTGTCGGGTACGAGGTCACCGTCATGGGAGAAGGCCTCGGGGTCAGGGTCCGGGTGGTATTCGACGATCCCAGCTGTTTGGAGTTCGATGTTGATACCCCGAGAGAGTAACACGCCGTCAAGTGTAATACTAGACGGTGCGTAGACGCGCGCGTGTTCGTCGGACACGGCGTCGATCGGTTCTCGATCGACGGCGACTGGAACGGGGTCGAGCGGCGTGTTATTGAGTACAGATAGTGTATCCAGTGCGTTCTGGAGGTCACTTTCGTGAACGTCGACCGCGCATGCGACCACCTCGCCGGTGTCCTCAATCGGGTCGTAGGTCACTTGACCGGTGAGCGTGGTAATCCGTTCACGGACTTGTTCGAGTCGACCGCTGACGTGACCGCGCTCGAGTTCGGATCGGCCTTTTGGAGTCAACCGTCGTCCCTTCCCGGAAATTTTTTCAGTGAACCCTGCCTCGTCGAGGTCCGAAAGCATCAGGCGAACAGTGCGGTCCTTGATGGAATAACCATGCCGGCGTAGCAGGTCGACCAGTCGGATGCTACCGATCGGTCCGTGGCCGTCGATGAGCCGGAGGAGATCGTAGGCCCGTCGATCCAAATTCTCGGACATGAACGTACAACAGTCTCGCGGTCCGATAAACGTATTCCTCCGTTCGGGTGTTCCAATCCGTTCGTGATCTATCAATTGTGGATTCTGCCAAATTAGAAAGTGTTAAGTACCCTAATGTGGCAACACTATTCCATGGTCGTGTCTCCCATTGACACAGGATTGCTGGTACTCTACCTGCTCGGCATGATCGGGATCGGGTACTGGGGGTACCACAAATCAGAGACGCTCGATGACTATCTGGTCGCCGGCCGGAACATCCCAATCTGGATGTACGTCCCGGTCATGTCCGCGGTTATTCTCGGCGGGGCGTCCACCGTTGGCGGCGGTGGACTCGGTTACCAACACGGAGTTTCCGGCGCATGGCTCGTCATCTCACTCGGTATCGGGACCATCGCGCTCGGTCTCCTCATCTCAACGAACCTGGCTAACCTCAAGGCCTTCTCACTCGGTGAGGTACTCGAACGCCGCTACGACAAGTACTCCGGCACTATCGGCGCAATGATTGCCAGCATCTACGCACTCACCATCGCCATCACCCAGACGATTGCGATCGGGAAGGTCCTGAGCGCACTCTTTGCCTTCCAGCAGTCAACGATGATCATAGCCGCCGGCGTCATAATCATCGGCTATACCGCCCTCGGTGGCATGCTCACCGTGACGATGACCGACTTCGTCCAGTGGATCATCATGACATTCGGGATCTTCTTCCTCGCGCTCCCACTCGGACTGAACGCCGTCGGCGGCCTCTCCGGACTCACTGCCGAACTCGACCCATCCTACTTCTCGCCGACAGCAATAGGGTGGCAGACGATTTCCAGTTATTTCCTGCTCTACGTCCTCGGCATCATGATCGGACAGGATATCTGGCAGCGCGTCTTCACCGCCGAGAGCGCCGAGGTCGCGCGCAAGGGCAACATCGCTGCGGGCACCTACGCGATCGTCTACGGAATCGCGACTGCGTTCCTCGGGACGATTGCACTCGTCCTGCTGCCGAACCTACAGGACCCCGAACTCGCGCTTCCCCGCCTCATCCTCGAAATCGTCCCGGTCGGGTTCTCCGGCCTCATCCTCGCGGGCTTCATCTCTGCGATGATGTCGACCGCGGACTCCGCGCTCTTGGCGTCTAGCACGCTCTTCACTAGTGACGTTTACAAACGCTTCATCCATCCCGACGCCTCCGACAAGACCTACGCTCGCGTCTCGCGCGCCTTCATCCTCGTTCTCGGGGCCGTCATGATCTACGCAGCGATCGCCATCGGAAACGTCGTGCAGGCACTCATCCTCGCCTACGACCTGCTCACCGGTAGCATTTTCATTCCGATCTTCGCCGCATTCTTCTGGCAGCGCTCGACGTGGCAGGGAGCGCTCTCCTCGATTACCGTAAGCGGCGTCGTGGTCATTGCGACCATCTGGACACATGGGTTCTCCTCGAACCTACCGATTATCTACGGACTCGCGACAAGCCTCGTCACCTTTGTGACGGTCAGCCTGCTCACCGGGCCGCCTGCCCAGGCAAAGGTTCGCGAGTGGGTCGAAAGCCTCGACTCCGCCCCCTCGATAGACTGAACGAGACTCGCGCGAAACAATTCAACTGAGAACTCCGGCTTACACGGCCACCGGGAACCTATATAAAGAAGAGCACACAGTTATCGGGGCTACCCCTGGACGAGAAGGATGTATTCGTACAGGAGTAGAGAGGAAATTCCTCACCCTTCTTGAAGATTCTCTTACTGGTACGCAGGTTGACGGCGAGTCAGTTGTCCATGTTCCTGAACTCGAACCGGGCACCACTGGCCGCACTTTCTGTCACCACACACTCCCAACCATACACGTCGACTCAAGCAGTGATAGGTTTCAACAACCGTGCTGAATACAGCGCGCGTATTCAGCAGTCTCTGACGCGTTCAATCCGTAGCACACTTCGTCCCTGTTCACACCGTGAATATATTTCATAGAGTAATGGTATGATGCTCGGTCGCAGAAATCAAAGTTGACCCCCAGCGAGGTCACGTCGTGGCAAAGAGATGCCAAGTGGGGGTATTCCGACAGAGGAAGGTGACCAATCATGTCAACTGGAGCGAGAACGACTTCCAGACGCGTTGTGCTGAAAACACTCGGTGCAGGAATCGTATTCGGTGGAACTGTCACTGGGAATGTGGCTGCCAGTGACGCTACCACTGCCAATGAGGATACCTTTAGAGAGCAACTCACCACTGTCCTTTCTTTGACTCATAAATATCAGGATGTAGACGTAGCCCAAGATGATGGGTACGAAAAGTTCGGTGAAGTTGCTGAGCCACCAGTGGGCCACGTGTACGAAAAATCCGAGTATTGGGATGGAAAGGATTTCATCGGGAAGACGGACATCGCGGAACCTCCAACACTATTGTTCTATGCGCCGATTAGCGGCGAAGACGACGGTGACGAGCCCGACCTCGTCTTGGCGGGCGTCGAATATACAGTTTCGGGCGACCAAACAGGTAATCCGCCGAATCTATTTGCTGATGAGGACACCCCCCATGAGCTCAAAGTGACGGAAGCGGAGGGGTGGCATCGGAGCCCGGCTCCAGACGTCCACGATGTTACGGGACTCCACGTATGGCTTTACCTCAATAATCCAGACGGATTGTTCCGCAAAGGACACCCACACATCGCAGATTTGGTTAGTGAGTGATGCATTCTTGACTCGTCACTTATATCCAATAATGACTATCGCCACAAATGGTATCTGAACTACACGATAAGATTCCCATTGCAGTTTAATGGTTAGATACGAACAGACGATACTGATACGTGAATACGCTCGGTCGAACAGCCAATTCACCAAATCCGGTGTGGATAAAAGATGTTTCTAGTGCTGAATAGAGGGCGCGTATTTAGCACTCATCGATGCTCCGACCTCTACGACACAGTATCACTATTCACACCGTGAACACCCCACATGGGGCAATGATATGCCACTACATAGCATGTATTTGTAAGTGACACCCATGAGTAAAGCGAATGCGACCGAGACACCGCTGGACGCGGTTGCGGGGGCTGCTGGCCCACGCGCGACCGAGGTCTTCTCCGTTTTGGGGCACGATACCCGGCTGGCGATACTGTTGGCGCTCTGGGAAGCCTACGAACCGTTTACAGCAGACAACGCCGTCTCGTTCGCAGAACTCCGCAAGCACGTCGGGATGCGCGACGGCTCGCAGTTCAACTACCATCTCAAACAGTTGGTCGACTACTTCGTCCGCCAGACCGACGACGGCTACGAACTCCGACGCGCTGGCCACCGGCTCGTCCAGACGGTCATCGCGGGCACGGGCCTCGAAGATGTCGCACTCGCCCCGACCGAGGTCGAACGGGCCTGTCCAGTATGTGGCGCGCCCACCGCGATCACCTACCGCGACGAGATGCTCGTTCACGTCTGTACCGAGTGCGAGGGGCGATTCGGGGATCGTGAGCAGTTTCGTGGGGGGACTCTCTCGGCGGCGGGCCTGGATCCGGCTGGCGTTCCCGATCGGAGTCCTGAAGAGTTGCTCAATGCGGCCTCTATCAGGGGAACGTGGAACACACAATCTAGGATCGAAGGGGTGTGTACCGGGTGCTCGGGCCCGATAGACAGCTGGCTGCACGTCTGTGACGACCACGCGGCCGAGGGGGTGTGTCCCACCTGCGAGCGGCGGTACGCCGTGATGGCCCGGTTTCGCTGCCCCGTCTGCAAGGCCTCCGGAGAAATAGTGCCATCGTGCTCGTGGCTGGTCATGCACCATCCCGCCGTGGTCGCCTTCTACTACGACCGCGGGGTTCCCCTCCAGTACGAGGATGACGATAGTGGGAGTTTCCAACCACGATACCGAGACGTGGACCCCAAGGAGGACATCGACTACGAACTCATCGCGGAGGATCCACCCCGGGTTCGAGTCACGTTTCGGCACGAGGATGCCGAACTCCAACTGACGCTTGACGAGGACGTGAACGTCATCGACGTGGGTGTGAAGGACTAAGCCACGGGGTATTTGGTCGTGGCTGAGTCTAAGAGACAACCTCTATCTTGTACGGCTGCTTGCGGCTCACTTGGTCTTTGTTAGAAGTTCCGTATTGACTACGGGGATATCTCTCAGTAGACCTGGTTGTCCGCACGTCTGCACGTCAAGAATCGCGTCGGTCACGAGCGATGTCTTCGCATGCCGACTTGTTTGTCGGTTTAGGCATACGGAGTTCAGTTCGAACGTTTAGGAAAACGTATTCCAGTTTGAGCGTTTATTGAAATGATTTTCAGCTAACGTTTATCCGGACAGTGAGCGTGGTTTCTCCGAGAGGTATCACTGATGGAACCCACGATTGCCCTGCTCGATACGGGCCAACCCGAGACGACCATCGAAACGGTAGAGACTGATAGCCGGTCAAAGAGTACGACCAGCCACGAGTTCCCAGCGGGAGGTGACCAGCAAGCATCCCAGTTCAGGCACGCCGTCCTCGTGGCGGCGTATTTCGTATTCGCTGGCGTGAGCCTCCTACTGGTTACGCTCGGGGTTGTGACCACGTCGGCAGCCGTACTGCCTTCGGGCCCGCTGGGCGTCGTCCTCATCCTCACCGTGGGGCTGGGGCTCATGGTCGCCGCGCCGACGCTCGCTCGGTGGGCGTTCATCACGGGTCTCAACGCCATCGAACGGTGGCTTGTGTCGCCCGACACTGATTCAGTCCCCACTCCGGCATACGACGAGGACACCGCGGTCGCGCTTCAGGTGCTTGCGCTCCACGATGCCGGGCAGTCCGAGTCGGCCATCGAAGCGGCGACAGGGCTCCCCCAAGCTACCATTGCTACGATTCTCGACCGGCGCGGGGAATATCTCGCGGCTGCCGCACAGTTGGGGGGTGGATAGCGCCATGTCCCCACAGATCCGCGCGAACGCGACACTGCTCGTGGTTGGGATACTCATCCTCGGCGGGCTTGCACCGCTCGCCCCGGCCCCCACCCCTCCGAGTACGGCTGCCGAACGCCCAGTGGAGTCGGCGACCGAGATCGATTCGTGTACCACGATTACCACCCCCGGCGAGTACGTTCTCACCGCCAATCTCGAGAGCCACATCTACACGTGTCTCGCGGTCGAAACCAGCGACGTCACCATCGACGGCAACGGCCACACCATCACCGTGAATGCCACGGTTAGGGAGCGCGGGAAGCACCTGGTGACGTCGTCGCCGTATCATTTCGGGGCAGGGGTCGCCGTCGGTACTCGGGTTACGCCCACGGTCAGGAACGTGTCGGTCGCGAACCTCACGGTCACCGGCCTCGACGTCGGCGTCCAGTTCGTGAACGTCCAGACCGGCACGGTACAGGGCGTCACTGCCACGGATAACGTCGCCGGCATCCGTCTCACCGACGCCACCGACGTCACGATCACCGCCACGAAGGCGACCGAACACGTCGAAGATGGTATCAGTGTGGCGACCGTCACCGGCATCCGGATCACCGACACGAACGCGAGCGACAACGGGTACGCTGGTATCGCCCTCGTCGACACCACACGGAGCGGGGTTCACAACACCACGACGGCTGGCAATTTCGGTGATGGCATCGTCGTTCGGAATGCCAGCCGGGTCACGCTTACGGGAGTAACCGCCGCACGCAATACGGTAGGCGTCCTGCTATTCGATGCCACAGCGACCACCGTCACGGGGAGTCGAATCGATCGGAACGCGTTCGTGGGCCTCGCGCTCGCAAACGCCGCGCACAACGTCATCTCAGAGACAGTCGTCTCGAACACGACGGCCACGAAGTCCCTCTTGGACGCGCCGAGTGGTATCTGGCTGTTCAATGCCACCCGGAACCGATTCGAGGACGTGCATGCGATAGACAACCGGGACTGGGCCGTCTACGCCCGGAATCAGTCGAGGGCGAATTCGTTCACGAACCTCTGGGTCGAGGGGTTGGTCGCGCCCTCGTTCACGGCGGGCAATCTCACCAACGCCTCAGTGACGTCACACCAGCGCATCACTTCGCCGGGGACGGCCTGGAGAGACAACCCTGTCGGCACGGGTGGGAGTCATCTCGTCCAAACGGTGAGGGGAGGACACACCCAGTACGACGTCCACTCGGGTCCATCGAAGAGTCTGCGGTCGAGGGTACGTACCCCCGGAAAGTAGCTACTGAATAGTGTAACATCCACGTTCTATATTGATTCGCCGGACTACACCCTGTACCCAAACGACGACGAACTCTCCCTGACGTTCGATGAGCAACTGACCTCATCGAGTAAGCGAGTCGGAGAGAGAAATAGCCGAGTCGTGAATCCATCCGATGGATTAAGCCTCTGTATCTTGCACGACTGTATCGACCTATCCAGAGGTTGTTAGAAGCGGGGTGCTGAATAGAGGGCGCGTATCGTTCACCGGCGAGCTGATCCTTAATGCGTCGTGTCTCTGGTCAGACGATACATCTCGATCAGAACGTGCAAATTTATCACGAGATAACTCTATGTCACTGTGCCCCATAGTGATGTGAAGGGAACCATCCCATGGACCAAGCGACACCACCAGATACAGGCACGGAAATGGAACTTCACCGAGCTGTCTCAGATGACGGCACCGAGATAGTCGGACGCGTACACGGACAGGGGCCGCCACTGGTCCTCGTTCCAGGAGCGTTGGGTGATGGAGAGACGGTCTGGGAATCGCTGTTGCCGCTGCTCACAGACCGGTTCACCTGCTACGCCATGAGTACGCGGGGCCGGGGGCTGAGCGGCCACAGCACCGACCTCTCGATCGAGCGGCTGGTGCAGGACATCAACTCGTTCGTAGAAAGCTTCGACGAACCCGTGGGGCTGATGGGATGGTCGAGCGGTGCCCTGCTCTCGCTGGCTACAGCGGAGAACACCGACGCGGTCTCCGCCGTTGCCGCCTACGAGCCGCCCGTCTTCGAGGTGATGAGTGAGGACGTCTCCGCACGTATGATGGATACGATCGGACGCGTAGGTGAGGCAGCGGAGGAGGATCGGTTGGTCGATGCAGCCCGAGCCTGGATCGAATTCGTCGCTAACGATGACGAACTGGCCGACGCGGCGGAATTGGACTTCTTCGAGGCTTTAGCGCCGAACGTCCCGATCCAACTTCAGGAGTTCGAGCAGGTCTTGGAGTCCGAAGGGACCAGCCCAACCGATCCATCAGAGCTCACCAAAATCTCGGTGCCGGTCCTGCTCTTGCAGGGGACGCAATCGATGCCGGATCCCTGGTTTATCGATAGTGCGAACCACGTTGCCGAGCACGTGGCCGATATCCACGTACGCGAGATTGCCGATGCCGGGCACCTCGGCCCTGTCCTCAAGCCGGAGGCTGTTGCCGACGAACTCGGACGGTTCTTCGCCGCAACACCAGAACCAATCTGAATCGTCCACAGCGTCTTTCAGCGCGACGGATATCTGTGAATCATGGTGGTAGCCAGTATCCTTCGGTACCGTCGAACCGTCTGAATACATAGTTTGTGTTCAGCACACTGACTGATACCTTATCCAAAGCTGTCAGAAACACCGTGCTGAATAGAGGGCGCGTGTCGGGCAATAGAGCAGATGCAATACATGAGACCCGTATTCTAAATGGGAACGCTTCGCCGAGGCCTTTGGAAGAGGCACATTTTTAACATTCAGCGACTCGTGATAGATATGAAAAGCAATCGGCTCATTCCGGTGGTAATGGCGGCAGCCGGATTTGTAACCATCGTAGTCGGAATACACCAGGGATTAGTACACGTTGCGCCGGGGTACGAGGGAACTATCATGTCCGGCTGGGATGGAGATCTTAGTCACGATGAAGTGTTGCTCGCACAGTTGGGAGCTGTTGGTGTCGGAGGTGCGGTTGCCGCACTTCGGTGGAAACGCTTGGCAAGCATCCCAGTCGTGGTGGGTAGTATCGTCCTTTTTTATGCGTTCCGAGCGATACTCGGGCAGTTCCGGTCATCGTACCCCCTCTATCGAGAGTACTCGCTTCAGCCCCCCGGCTCTCAAGAATATACTGTCATGATTATCCTCGGTGCCGAGCCATTCATTCTGGTCGTTGGCGGGCTCCTGCTCATGGGTGCCGGCATCGCAGGGTCGAAATTGGAACCTCTACGGGGCAAAGCGACGAGATGACGAATGCTGTCCACGCTCAACACACCCTCTGTATCGGTCACACCGGTATTGACAGACACTGAGTAGGTGAAGAAGCCACTACTGCATACACAGCGCGTATCTCGCAAGATATGGTCCAAAGCTTGCTACTGGAATCGTTCAATACAGAAGATGAGTTTAGCATAGGAGTACGTTCGTTTCGACATGGACGATCGAAACAGGCGATAGGTACGTTACATGCCTATTAGCCTGTGTGCGCTTTACTATCGCCACGAGTGTGGAGCCAGAGTGTTAGCGTCCCAGTTATCACGACCATGCCTGCATTTACGACGAGTAAGAGTAGGCCGCCACTGGCCTTGGCAGGCGCTCCTGACAGTAATGTTATTCCCCCAGCAGCTGCGGCCGGGACGAGTGCGAGGGCAGCGACGACGCCGACTAGCGTGTCTGTCCGTTCTTCGTCGGTCGCTATCCCCGCCGCGATACCTGCCGCGGCAGCAGCAACGACGCTGTACCAGCCGGGCGTAACGCGTTCCTCAAGTAGTGGTTTCTCAATGAGGTTCTCCGCAGGTGGGAGAATTCCTGTCATGTTCAGTATCACCGTCGTTACCATCGCCCCAGCAGTCGCAGCCAAAAGACCGCCGAACGCGACCAAAGCCCCGAATCCGGCTCGATTCAACCGGTTGGCAGCAATGCCAGCGGAAACGAGTTCCAAAGGCGTCAATGCCGGGGCAACGACCATCGCGCCGATGAGGATTGGAATCGAGTTGGTGAGGAGAGCCACGCCAGCAAGCACACCGGACATCGTCATCAAAACAAGATACGACGTATCAAGCCCGACCTGTTCGTAGAGGTTCTCGCACTTTTCGCTGAGTGAGACTCCGGCACACATCTCGAAGAAATACAGGCGTGTCGGGTGAAACAATTGCGGCTATGTGAGAGTGTCTAATAATGGACCTCCTTCCGTAATATTATGCTCTTATTCGCCCATCTGCCCTCTCTATTCAGCACGGACCACAAAGACCTGCTCAGTCACGGTTAGAAGCCATGCGCTGCATAGAGGGCGCGAATCTTGTAATTCAGATCGTGCTGAAATCGTCAGTAACGATACCCGCTTCGTTTTCAGTCTCCTTTCAGTTCATCCATACACTCGGTGCAAACTTTCAGATCACCCTCCCCGGCAAGGTCTTCTTCGCCGTGATCGAGTGAGTCGATTAGTTCTTTCGTGATAACATCTGGCGTGATGCCTTGAAGGTCATCTACATCACGGCCGCATCGAGCACATTTGACCATGGAATAAAGTAACAAGGTCACAGATGATTATTGTTGGCCATGAATTTTACCGTTAACGCTGTACCCTATCGTTACCGATCTGCTGAATTCATCCTCTATATCTTGCACGTTCTCGACCGACTTGCTTATAACCTGTCAGAAGCAGCGTGCTGAATAGAGGGGCGTTCTTGACACTTTTCTGAAAATTTTCTCAGAACTGGCTCTATAGAAGCCGTGTACCGTACAATAGAGTAACTCAGCCACACTGGAGTTATTCACTGGTAGAGAGTTCCCGCCACACGCTCGCCTGTACGGGCAAAGTGAACGTCAAGTAGGTCGGGGCCTTACTCCGAGTACCGTGCCTGTTTCCGAAGCTTACGACATCGCCGTCGTCGGGGGCGGCGTGGCGGGCTGTTTTGCGGCTGCAACCGCTGCTGATCAGGGAGCTGACGTCGTGCAACTCGAACGGAAGTCCGCAGAAGAAGCGGGACACATCGCTTGCGGCGACGCGATGAAGAGCCCGACCGACCCGAAGAAGTATCCTGGTCCCATCGACATGAGCGCTATCGCGGCGGACGAGGACGTGCTCATCAACGGAAACATCGACCAGATCGAGTGGTGGGACGAGGCAATCGACGTGAAGAAAGTCCTGCCGTACGAGGGTCATAGTAACGTCATCGACCGCTACGAGTTCGGGCAGCGGCTGCTCGAACAGACGGCTGCGTGTGGAGTCGAACAGCACTTCAACACCGTGGTCAACGGCGTTCTCCAAGGTGCGCAGGTCGAGGGGGTGCGAGCCGTCAGAGACGGAGAACCCGTCGGGTACACCACCAAACTCGTCATCGACGCCGGCGGCTCGTTGTCGAGCGTCATGGCCAACGTCGACTTCGTTAGCCTGGATGCAGAACCCGAGACCAGCTTCGAGGAACCCAACTACCAGCAGTTCGGGGCCGCCTACCGGGAAGTGCTCGACACGCAGGCGCCTGTTCCGTACGACAATGCGCTCGTCGGGAAACCACTGGAGGAGATGGGGTACATCTGGTACTTCCCGCGTACGGCCACCCAAATCAACGTCGGACTGGGGCTCCAGATGAACAAGGAACCGGTCGAACTCGTTGACCGACTGAAAGAAGATATCAAAGGGCGGCCCGAATACCAGGAGGCGGACTTCGACACCGTGAACGGCATGCCCAACAAGCTGGGCGCCGCACTCGGCCTTCGGCGTCCGCTGGACTCCATGGTCGCGCCGGGATACATCACGGTCGGCTGTAACGCCGGCACCACCCATCCCATCTCTGGGAAAGGTATCAGAGGGGCGGCCGTCACGGGCTTTTCGGCCGGAAAACACGGCGCGGCGGCGGTTCACGACGACGAAGACGGTTTCATTTCGGAAGCCGACCTCTGGGACCATAACCACTACGTGTACGTACGTCACGGGCTCGGGACGCATATCGCGGTCAAGGAACCGTACAACGTCGCCGCGTCACACGCCGGGATGGAGAACGTGCGCGCGGCGGTCGCCCTCCTGCCTGAGGATGCCATCGCGGACGTCGTCTCCTCAGACGGCAACTCGTTGGGCGTTCGGAGTGCGGTTCGCCTCGTGAGCGGCGTGGTGCAGAATGCACTGCCGTTGGTCAGCGATGGTCGTCTCGAGCGACTCGCCACTACGAAGCGAGCGGTGGGTCGAACGCTCCTCGACTTCGTCCGGACGCGGCGATACGTCGAGAAGTACGAGCGACTCTACAACAATTATCCGGCGAACCGCAACGACTTCTTCGAGTGGCGCGACGCTCGGGACGCGCTGGACGACGCGTTCAACGATGAACTCGGCATTTCCGCCAATCAGCGCAAGTATTAGTCTGTGTTTTAGGAGTCGTACTAAATAGAGCCTCTCTATGCAAAATTTAAGTATACCAAGGGGTCGGGTGTCCGATTATCGGTGATGAACTCGTCGGAGGGCGTCCGCGGTGGCGCTGCCGGAAATCCGGATGTACTTCTGGGCCGTTGCTAAGTCGCTCCATCCCATGAGCGCTTGCAACGGCACTGGAGCCACTCCTTTGTAGGCGTGATAACTGGCTGCAGTGGCCCGCAGACAGTGTGGGTAAATCCGTCCCGGGAGAGCCGCCTGATCGGCGGCTTCCTGGACGCGCCGGTTGACGGTTGACCGCGACCGTGGAAAGCCTTCGTATCGATTTACAAACCGCTCAATACAGAGCTCGATTCGCAACGACAGGTCAAACGGAACCAATCGGGCTGAGGCGACGGTCTTGGGATGCCAGCGGGACGCGACAGCGTTGGTTTCGGTAAGTTGGCCGTTATGGGCGGCTTCCTGACGGGCCTGCCGTTGGCAGTACCCACAGTCACACGGTTCGTGCTGTGGGATTCGGATGAGCTTGCGATTCCAGTCCAGCCAGGAACTGTCGAAATGTGCAATCTCGCCGGCGCGTAGACCGAGCCTGCCACCAAGTAAACAGATGAATCGCGCCTCGAACCCCCGTGGGGCTGGCATGTCTCTACAGGCCTCAAGCAGCAGTTCGAACTCGCGGTCGGTTAAAACATCCTCGTGGGAATGACGAGTGGTTAGTTCCTGTCGGTGGCGGTCAGCCCATTCATTTTTCTCAGTTCGATGGTGAGCCATCCACTCCAGACAGGCAGCGTGGAAAGATGTATTTTCACCTCATCACGACGGAAGCGAAGGGCTTTCCTGCTGAATAGAGGGCGCGTATCGCTCACGTCCTTTCTGGGAGCAGGCCGCTTCTATTCACCGTCTGCAGATTCTTCAGCCGATGTTGCTATGTGATCCCTTAACAAAGATAATGCGGGTGATTTCGCCCATGTCAGAGATACAAGACCAGCGAGAAACGAACAAAAAAGCAGCCCAACAGATCTTCGATGTGTGGGACGGCGGCGACATAGACGCACTCAACGACGTAATCGCCGAGGACGTTATCCTCCATACCCCTGAGGCGCTCCGCGGGACCCTACACGGACGCGACGCGTACAAGGACAATCTCCGTATGTCTCGGGGGGCGTTACCGGACTTGTTCTTCGAACCCAACGACGTCGTCGCCGAGAACGATACGGTGATGGCGTATTGCACGTTTGGGGGTATCCACGAAGGCGAGGTGATGGGCATCGAACCAACGGGGAAGGAGGTCGAGGTCGAGTGGTTCGGGCTCTACCGGTTCGACGACGGGAAGGTGGTCGAAGTGAATGGCCTCCCCGATCTGCTCGGACTGTTCGTGCAGCTCGGCGTCATCGAGCCGCCTGGAGAGTAATCCAGGTTATATCAGTATTTCAGCGCACACCAGGATAGAATTCTCCTGTAGACAACACCAATCTGCTCTGTAGATACCGCTGTGCTGAATCCAGCCTCTGTATCTTGCACGACTGTATCGACCTATCCAGAAGTTGTTAGAAGCGGGGTGCTGAATAGAGGGCGTGTATTCATCACTGACCACTCCGCGGCACACGTCGTCCTGTTCACACCGTGAACAAATTTCACGGAGTAATAATATGGCCATCGTCAACATACCACAAGGCCGTTCCCAGCAAGTCACACTACGAGAGGTATGAGTTAGGGAGTCGGGGTGGAGGCACCGAGCCACGATATCCGAAATCCAAGTGAGCCGGAGTGATCGACGGCCAGCGGGGGATGCACAGGAAGGGACACAACACGTCACGGGTGAGTACCTATGCCAGAAACACCAGACCAACGAGAGGCGAACAAACGAGCAGCCCAACAGGTTATCGACGTCTGGGCTGGTGACGACCTGGACGCGCTCGACGACGTCGTGGCCGAGGACGTGGTCGCCGATATGGCGTACCCAGACCAAGTACGCGGACGCGACGCGTACAAGGAGGCACTCGACGCGTACCGGTCGGCGTTCCCCGATTTGACCTCCGAGGTCAATGGCGTCGTCACAGAGGACGACGCGGTGGTCGTCCACTACACGGCGCGGGGCACCCACGAGGGCGAACTGATGGGTATCGAACCGACCGGAGTCTCGGTCGAGGTGTCGGGCGTTGTACTCTATCGCTTCGAAGACGGGACCATTGTGGAAGTGACCAACATCGGCGACCTGTTCGGCCTCATGCAGCAACTCGGCGTCGTCGAATCGCCAGCTGAAGAACTGCCAACCGCAACCGGCCTCAACGAACAAGCCATCAAACAATTTCAGGAGACGCTTCACGGTCAACTGATCCTGCCCGTGGATTCCGAGTACGACGACGCGCGGACGGTCTACAACGCGATGATCGACAAGTATCCACGGCTGATCGTCCAGTGCGCCGATGTCGCGGACGTAATCGCGGCTGTGAACTTCGGGCGTGAGCACGATCTCGAGACGGCGATCCGTGGCGGTGGCCACAATGGTCCCGGTCTGGCGCTGGTGGACGACGGGCTGGTTATCGACCTCTCCGAGATGACGGGCGTCCGGGTCGATCCCGACGCGCAGACCGTGCGCGTCGAACCCGGGTGCACGTGGGGTGACGTCGATCACGCGACCCACGCCTTCGGCCTGGCAACCCCCAGTGGAATCATCTCGACGACCGGTGTCAGCGGCCTGACTCTGGGCGGTGGCCACGGCTATCTAACTCGGAAATACGGCCTGACGATCGACAATCTGGTGAGCGCAGACGTCGTACTCGCCGACGGACGATTGGTCCGTGCGAGCGAGGACGAGAATCCGGACCTGTTCTGGGCGCTGCGCGGCGGGGGTGGCAACTTCGGCGTGGTCACCTCGTTCGAGTACCAGCTTCATCCGGTGGATACCGTCGTCGCTGGGCCAATGTTCTGGCCGATCGACCAGCTTGAACCAACGATACGCTGGTATCGCGAGTGGCTCCCTCAAGCACCCGAGGACGTGTACGCGTTCTATCTAACCGCCGAGGTGCCGGGCGAGCCCTTCCCAGAGGAGATCCATGGCGAGAAGGTGTGCGGACTCATGTGGTGCTATCTGGGACCGGAGGAACAGGCCGAAGCTGCGATGCAGCCCGCCCGCGATGTCGCCGAACCGCTGTTCGAGCACATCGATCCGATGCCGTATCCGGCGCTGCAAAGTATGTTCGACGACCTCTACCCGCCGGGCGACCAGTGGTACTGGAAGGGCGACTTCGTATACGAACTGACCGACGATGCTATCGCCGAGCACCAGCGCTTTGCCGAAGTGCCGACCCCGAAGTCGACGATGCACCTCTATCCCATCGACGGGGCTGTCCATCAGGTCGACACAGACGAGACGGCGTGGGGGACTCGCGATGCCACCTGGTCGATGGTGATCGTGGGCGTCGATCCAGATCCGGCCAAAAGCGAGGAGATCACTGAATGGGCGCAAGACTATTGGGAGGCGGTCCACCCGCATTCGGCGGCTGGCTCGTACGTCAACTTCATGATGGAAGAGGGGGAGGACCGAATTCGAGCCACCTACGGCGACAACTACGAGCGGTTACAGAAAGTCAAGGCCAAGTACGATCCGGACAATTTCTTCCACGTGAACCAGAACATCGAACCGGCGGAGTAATGATCGGCGAACAGGTTCGTCTTTCTAATCGTGGTTCTGACCGCACACGGGATCAACCTTATCACCGGTCCTGTGCAATCCCTCTGATCCCTTCCGCTGGCGGGGAAATCTTGACGACGGAGCCATTCAAGGTGCGGCTTACCCTTTCCATCGATGACGATACACTCACCCGACTGTCGACGATAACCTGTCGGTGGTTGACGTAACGAAACATACCACGTGTGAAGATACCTCGATGAATAGAACCGATTATTCAAGTGAAACAATAGGTTTCGTCGCCAACTGTACCCTATTGTATCCGCAGTGGTTGCGGCGCGTGGGACGGAGGCCGACTACTCAGACGGTTGGATTTCAACCTCAACCTCCACAGAGTTCGGCTCATAGGCGTTCGCGGCATACCCACCCTCGTTCCAAGGGAACTCGTTATTGTCGAGTGCGTCACGCCAAGCGTCCGGCCTGGAAATTCTCGCTGGCTGTCGGCGGCCCAGCTCGTCAGTCGCCCGCGACAGCAACACGTGCGTCCCCGGCTCAGCCTCCCACTCGAAACGCCACAGTCGCCATGCACCAGAGTACTCAGGGCCGAATAGCTCCGCGTCATCCCAGGTCTCGCCACCATCGGTTGACACCTCCACGCAATCGACCGCGTCGTCACCCGCCCACGCGACACCGCGCACTTCGATCGTACCGTCTGATCGCGGTGTTACGGGCGACTCTCCTGCTGGAGTGCCAATCACTGACATTACGGTCGCGTCAAACGTGTACGGGTATTCGACTGCACCTTCAAGCTGCTCCCACGTGTCGATTGTTTCAATAGTATCGTTTGTATCGGGGTCAGTGCCCTTGGGGTGGATGCGATAGGATTTCTGCTGCCAGAACCCGTGCTCGCCTGGCCGGTCGAGTGACCCTTCGACCACCATCGTGTCCATGACTCTGAGTTCTTCAACCCACTTGACATTGTTGACGCCGTACCAGCCGGGAACGATTAATCGGATGGGATAGCCGTGTTCTCGCGGGAGCTGCTCGCCGTTCATTTCGTAGGCGAGGAGACAGTCGTTGACCGCCTTTACGAGTGGAATCGACCGCGCGAATACGTCGTCGTCATCCGACGGGTCACCCCCGATCGCAGTGAGCCATTTCCCGTCAGGCGAGTCCACGCCGTGCGCCCGGAGAATCGAACTGACTGGGGTTCCGGTCCAGAAGGCGGTGGCAGCGGCCTCGAAGCCCCATTGAACACTTCCCGTCTCGGGTCGGTGCTGGCCGCGCCCGTTGCCTGCACATTCCATCGTATGGGCGACCGCCACCGTCGGATACTCCTCCCTGATATCGGTCATCAGGAGGTCTGCCTCAACCTGCCCGGTAAGAGACACGGTCCATGCGTCGGCGTCGATGTCCGGAATATTGTTCCGGTGACAGACGAAGTGTTCCTCGATGGGTGTTAACCAATTCGCGAAGGTGCGACGCTGAGCCGCACCGACGACCGTATATTTGTCAGCCTCGTCTCGCGTCTCTGTCACGCCGCCCGCCCGTGCCTCTACGATCGCGTCGATCTCTTTGTGACGGCTTTCTCGTGGGCGTTCAGTGACCATAGGTAACAATGTACATGAACGAGACGATAACTATTACCCACGGATTGTCCTCTCTATCTTCGGATGTCGTCAGTAAGGCTGGAGTGGTGCATGTGACATCCTCTCGCGCCTAAAGGCGCGGGCCTCCCGAACCGCACAAGTGGCGGTTCCCGTCAATTCGGAAGGGTAGGAGTCTCAGGTGTGCGACCGACAGCGCTGGCTCTGCCACGAAGCCGATGCTCGTACCCTGGATGGGGCTTCGAGGTATCTGGTTGTTTTGTGTCGGTCGGCGCGTGAGCGACATCGTGACGCCATACGACCTGCCGTACCAGACCAAGGCCGCTCTCTGCAACTACGTCCCGAAACTTCGGAAGACGTACCACGCCAAGGAGTTGGACGACGAACACCCGATACGGCTCACGAACCAAGCCGCGAAGTTCGACCACTCCGGGGAACGCGAGTCCGAGTTCACGTGGTGGGTTCCCCGTCCCGGTCGGGGAACGAACTTCTGGATTCCACTCCGTATCAACCCTGAACAGGAAGGCCTCTGGCACGACCTCGTATCTGAGGACGCGAAGGCGGGCGAGATACGGCTTCAGAAACACCGGAAGAACTGGGTACTGCACGTCACCGTCGAGTACCCGGTCGAAGAACCAGCGACAGACGGTGACGCCACGCAAATCGGCTTAGACATCGGAGAAACCGCCCTGATAACGGGCTGTGCCCTTAAGGACGGTTCTCCGACTGACCCGTTCGTGTGTAGCGGAAGCAGAGCGAAGCATCTCCGCAAAGAGATGCACACGACCCTGAAACGCCTCCAAGAGCGCGACGCATCCGAGTGGCGGATTGACGACCGCTTCTCGCACTACCAGAACGCGCTCACCGACATCGTGGAGAAGGCGTCTCGACAGGCCGTCAAGTACGCCAAACAGTTCGACAACCCGGTGTTGGTGATGGAGGACTTGACGTACATCCGTGAACGTCTCGACTACGGGAAGTATATGAACCGTCGGCTTCACTCGTGGGCGTTCGCCCGACTGCAAGGGCGCCTCGAGGACAAGGCGACGGAAGAAGGCATCCCGGTCAAGTACGATAATCCGGCGTACACGTCTCAGACGTGCCACTCGTGCCACCGTATCGGTCGGCGGGACTCACAGGCTGAGTTCCGATGTCCGAACGACGACTGCCACGTTTCGACGTTTCAGGCCGACATCAACGCTTCCGCGAATATCGCACGACGGGTTGACCCGTGGGGAGAGAGCGTCCCGCTTGACAAGGCGGAACGCGATGACTCGCCTCGGGATGGGAGCGGTAGTGACACCGCCACGACTCACCGTGAGAAGAGCGCACCAGCGCAGATGACGCTCACGGCCTTTCGAGAGTCGGAACCCTCTGCCAGCGACGACTAACTGGTATTCCTCATGCGGGGGAAGCCTCGCCGTTTACGGCGAGGAGGATGTCACTCTGCTGCTGCTTCGATTTGCTGTGTTGCTTCGATGACTTCCTCGTGGGCACCGCCATTTGACGCAACGAGGCCATGACTGTCATGGCCCCAATCATTCCCCTGTAAGTCAGTGACTGTCCCGCCAGCCCATTCAACTAGCGCAGCACCTGCAATCGTATCCCACGGATTGAGGTTATCGATGTTGGTGATGGCAGCTTCGATCTCGCCTGCGGCGACCGCTGCGAGTGCAAGTTGTGTTGAACCGTAGCGTCGAAGATCATTGAACCGTCTGACAACCTCGCTCGTCGCGGTTGCGAACTGATCTCGACTGTCCATCCCCCACCAGTAGGTTGGTGCAACCATGAACCCGGTTGGATCTGTCCGGTCAGTGACCGAGACTGGTTCGCCGTTCCGTTGTACTTCGGCAGGGCTGCCCGTATAAATATCGTCACGTTCTGGAACGGCAGTTGCGGCTGCAACAGCCTCCGCATCGTCTATCGCGGCGACACTGGTACACCACAACGAATTACCACGGGTGTAATTATACGAACCATCAATGGGATCGACAGTAAATGCAAGTCCAGAACTGGGTACTTCTTTCGTAGCCTCACCGACTTTTTCCTCCCCGACGATGGGTGCATCTGGATAGGCTCGTTTGAGTGTATCAATTGCTGTGGCCTGAGCAGTACGATCAGCATCTGTTACGACGGCCGCTTTTGAACCTTCTTTATACTCAACTTCGAGCCCTGTCCGAAAGAGATTCTCTGCCGCAGCCCCTCCTGTGACGGCTGCTTGTTCAACAACGGGAGTGTATGGTGAGGGTTCTGCTTGATCCGAGGGACATGTTTCTGACTTCCCTTCCGATGATTCAGACTTTACGTCTTGTGCGGACACTGAATTAGCGATGCCGATGCTGGTAACTCCACCCGCGATTCCTCTTAAATACGTTCTTCGCTTGAATGGGTTCACCATACAGTGCCATGTTAGACAACCACAATCAATAAAGGTCAGTGAATTTTAAACAAAATATTCAGATACATGGCTGGTTTGGATAGAGCCGAGCTAAGCACTGATCAGCATCAGAAGGTTCAGTCTCGATTAAAGCGAGCGGCGAATTTCGTCGTAGACGTGCTGGTACGGAGGACACCCATCTCCTGTATGCAACCTCTATATGCAGCATTTGGGAATTGCCAAGAGGGAGAGCGTCCGGCTATCGGTGATGAACTCGTCGGAGAGCGTCAGCGGTGGCGGTGCCGGAAATCCGAATGTACTTCTGGGCCGTAGCTAAGTCGCTCCAGCCCATGAGCGCTTGCAGCGGCACTGGTGCCACTCCCTTGTAGGCGTGGTAGCTGGCTGCGGTGGCCCGCAGACAGTGTGGTTGACATCCTCCCCGCCCTGAAGGGCGAGGATGTCAAAGAGCGTCTGCTGAGGAGCACAACGGATCAGGTGACGAGGTCAGTCGACACGACGATCCTCGTAGCACGTTCGCAATCGAGATGGCACATGATATCTTGGCAGAGATGCTGTCAACAGAGGCGTCGGAAACCATTCCTACCGTTCACTCTGGTTCCGCGACAGTCATGACGGGGACCGGTGCCGAGCGCACGGTCTTTTCAGCGACACTGCCGAGCA
Source organism: Halorussus salinisoli (assembly GCA_005239435.1). Lineage (GTDB taxonomy): Archaea > Halobacteriota > Halobacteria > Halobacteriales > Haladaptataceae > Halorussus > Halorussus salinisoli. The sequence goes on from SZNP01000004.1 coordinate 207,520, forward strand.
GGATACGATCGGTGCCACGTCTCCCTGTCGTTCCCATACCGACGAGCTGTACGTCGTTCGATTCGATGTAGTCGAGAATCTCCTCAACAGGCGTTCCGTGTTCGATATGGCGAACAGTATTCGTAACCCCGCGTGACTCGGCTTCCGAGACGACAGTCTCGACAGCGTCGGTCGCGGCCTCTTCGCTTTCTTTGCCGGAAGTTGTCGACCGGACGTCCAGTCCGAGTGCAGTGTCGTCCACGACAGACAGGACGTGCACGGTTGCATCAAGCGACGCCGCAAGCTCGACGAGATGATCGGCAGCGTACGTCGCAGCGGTACTCCCATCTGTCGGGATGAGGATGTTCTCGTAGGGGAACTCGAGCGTCTCATCGGGCTGCATGCGGACTGTGAGAACGGGAACCGAGGAGAGCCGGATAACCTTCTCGGAGACGCTTCCGATGAGGTACCGCGAGATTCCCTCGCGGCCGTGGGTTGGCATCACGACCAGACCCTGGTCGTACCGCTCGGCGTACTCAACGATCGTCGGGGCCGGATTGCCCTGGACGACGTCGGTGTCGTACGAAACCCCGAGTGTGTCCAGCGTTTTTGCGGCTTCCTCAACGATGTCCTCACCCTCTCGTTCGAGCACATCGACAGTTTGGCCCTCGACAACGGTGACGCTGTCGCGCGTCGTGTCGGCAACGTAGAGCACCTGAATGGTAGCGTCGGCCCAATGGGCGATCTCGCCGGCGTGATGGAGCACCTCGGCTGCGCCCTCGCTACCGTCATACGGGAGGAGAATGTTCTCGTACATGACTCGATAAGACAAGCTACGTTTGCTGGCCCCCTAATGGTTTTCACCATTCTCTCAAGGTAGTGGCTCCTAACCTCAGGAGACTGTACTAACAACCGCCGGTCATGCGTCTCCATGTATTGAGAGCCAGTCTCCACTTCAGCACAGAGTCACCGAGAAAATTGTCAGTACGGGATTTCCATAGGAGCCGAGTTACCTGATCGAAGTCCCGACTGCTGAGACACTTCCGGTCAATCGGTTTCGCCTTCGCCGGCCAGCGACTCTTCTTCGACCGGGTCGGTGGTGTCGCGGTCGACGGTCACCCGGACCTTCTGAATGCGGGTGTTTTCCACCTGTTCGGCTCGCAGGGTCACGTTCTCGTAATCGAACGCCTCACCCTGCTCGACGAGGCGACCTGCACGGTTGAAGAGGAACCCCGCGATGGTTTCGAACTCCTCGCCCTCGGGGAGGTCGATGTCGAGGGCCTCGTTGACCTCGTCGATGTTGACATCGCCGCGGACCAGCACCTCACTGTCGTCGATGAACTCGATCGGGTGTTCCTCGTCACCCACCAGTATCTCGCCGACGATCTCCTCAAGCAGGTCTTCCATCGTGATGAGGCCCTCGGTGGCGCCGAACTCGTCGATGACGATGACCATCTGCATCCGGTTCTCGCGCATTTCGGTCAGGAGTTCGTCGACGTTCTTGGACTCTGGGACGTGGAGCGTCGGGTTGACCACGTCCTCCACCTCGAGGTCCGCGAAGGTGCCGTAGTTGGAATCATCCAGGTCACGGATGTCGAAGATGCCGATCATGTTGTCCAGCGAGCCCGCGTAAACCGGTAGGCGGGCGTGTCCTGCCTGCATACATTCCTGGATTGCCTTCTCGACGGTCGCGTCTTTGGAGATGGCCACCATGTCGAGGCGGGGGGTCATCACCTCCTTGGCGGTGGCGTCGGTGAACCGCAGGGTGCGCTGGAGTATCTGGCGTTCCTCCTCGTCGAGGACGCCTTCGCGCTCGCCTGTCTTGATCATGTTCCGGATCTCGTCGCGAGTGACGTACGTCGACTCGATGGCCGAGTTGCCGCCGGTGACCTTGTTTACGAGTGTTGTCAAGTAATAGAACAGGGTGATGAGCGGCCACAGCACTTTCTCGACGATCTTCAGCCCTCGGGCGACGCGTCGTGCGTGCAATTCGGTGTGCTCGACGGCGTAGGACTTGGGTGCGCTCTCCCCAAATATCAGGACCATCGACGTAATACCGAGCGACGAGACGAGTACTGCCGTGCCAGGGTCGAAGTAGAAGCCGACGAGGGTCGTCGAAATCGAGGACATCGTGATGTTGACCATATTGTTCCCCACGAGGATCGTCACGAGCAAGCGGTGGGGATCGTCTTTGAGGGACTTGACTGCCCACGCACCCCGCTTGCCCTCCTCGACCATCGCGTCGATCTGGTGGTCCGGCAAGGAGAACAACGCAATCTCCGACGATGAAAAGAACCCTGATCCCACGAGCAGCATCAGAATCATGAGGATACCGATCACGGTAACTCCCGTCCGCCCCAGTTCAATCCCGACGACCGGCACAGTATACAGTGTGATACCGGCCTCAGATGCCGCTGTGAGTACAGATAACACCATCAATCTCGACAATTACAAGAGTAGAATATTAACCCTTGTGCAACCGGCGTCGGGGTCGCCATAGAAGTCGACCCCGGCGCGCTTGGCCATCTTCTTGGCCTGGTCGTGGGCGCCCGGCCGGTCGGTCTCGGCCTGGATAGCAGAGTTACGCCGATTAAAATTCGAAATTCCGGCTCCATTGGGATCCTCAGAAGCTAATAGAAACCATGCTGACTGCATCCTCTGTATCCAGCACGCTGCTACTGACAGCGGATAGGTAGGTTGGTCCAAGTCATGCTGAATAGAAGGCGCGAATGCAGCATCGGACCAACCTTCGATTCCAACCGACCCGGGTATCTTTACTGGCGCCCATTTAAATTTAATGACGAATCGGTAGGGCGTTTGAAAGACTATCTGGAAAAACAAACCGATTGGAGAACCGACGAATGAGAGGGTGTTCGTTAACCAGTGCTTGGTAATGAATACTCCAAAAACTCCTCTGCTCGGATCACGATTGCGGTGTTTTTCGCCATGGGCGGCCACACGGGGATTCCACGAGATGAGCCTGGCCAAGGTGATGGGTAGCGTGTATTGAATCAGTCGGTGTTACCTGATGACAGTAACCGGAATGGTAGTACGCTCAACCACGTTTCGTGCCACGCTGCCCAAGAACTCAATAGTTCGTTCCGATCGGCCCCGGTGACCAACGTAGAGCGTTTCGAACTCTCCTTTCTCGGCGTATTCGGGTATTATCTTCGCCGGTTGGCCGTAGAGTAGTTCTCCAGACACGGTTTGCCCCCGCTCCGCTGCAAATTCGATCGCCTCGTCTATGATCGCTCGACCGTGCTCCTCTGCGGCGTCAAGGCTATCGATGACTAGCCGGTCCCTGCGGTCGGACTCGGATATCGGTTCTCCACCACCAGCGTCATAGATATCCGGTTCGATTGCGTGGATCACCGTGATTGATCCGCCGGTCGCGTTAGCGATGTCTGCTGCGTACGCAAGCGCCCGATTGCTCTCTTCTGATCCATCAACGGCGACAAGTAGTTCCATACCAAACCTTTGGCGCCAGACCGGTTAAATCGACCGCCCCGTCCGACGACCCGAGCACGGTCTTCTGCCTCTAGAGGCTCAATGGCCATATTACCAAAGCGGAAAGAAAATAGACACATTCGAACAACTCGTCCGCATTGACATCCTCCTCCGCGTAAACGCGGAAGAATCCCGAGCAGTGGGAGTTTCAGGTGTGCAGTTCACTCACCGGACTACCACACCTTTCGGGCACAGGAGTCCCACAGCATCGGTGTGGTGGACTGCTGGCGGTGCCAAGCCACCGTTACCCCTACCCTCGACCGTATACGGAGTCCACGTGTTGTTTTTGCCACAGGGACTCCGGCAGGCGTCGGTGGAGTCGGGGGTATCGTGGTGCTCGCTTTGAGCAGTCAGCACGTGTCGGCACACCCTTCGGGGATGTGACGTTCACCGCCTGCTCTTTCGGATACTGCCTCGTTGTGGGGGCGGACAGGCCGCCTCCGAAGGACGGTTCGGAATCCGCTCCGTTCCGACCGATTCCTCTTTCAGTATCGGTTAGTCTGTCAATTAAACGTTAGTGTTGGGAACTCAGGGCAGCGGCTCTGAACGGTGGATTGTTACCCTCAGTGACTGCGCGTATCCACGGCGTAAACGCCATGGTATGGCGCCTGATCCGCCTATAAGAACGTTTTCTTAGAAAATATGTGGTTGACTCCGCGGGTTCACTTGGACGTATCTTCCGTTCCAGCCTCGCTTTCGGCGTCGGGTTGCGGACCGCCTCCGGTTTGTTTCTCCTGCGACTCGCCCCAGCCACCGGCGTCGGTCACCTCGAACAATTGTCCCCAGTCTTCGTTGTCTTCACTTTCGGGGAGTTGGTCGCGTAACTGCCAGAAGTCGGACTCCGGTACCGCAGTACTCACGAGATCCATGATAACTCGGGCGTGGTACGCCGCCTCCGGTCGGTCTATCCCCTCGATCTCGCTAACCCGCGAGAGAAATTCCTGCCAGTCGAATCGCTGACCATGTTCGTGCACAGCGCCCGTCATGTACCACTTGATCTCCATCGGAAGCGAAGCGGCAAGGTCCTCGGCCGCCCCCTTCGGTATTCGCTGCCCGACCGTCATGAGAGTCGCCCGAATCGCCCGCAGCGTCTCGGCAGTCCCCGGAAGCTCAAGTCGATGCTGTACTTGCCCTGTAAATTCATCAAAGTTCATCTGTTCTCCCCCACGATTTTCACGACCTTGGGGAGCATAAATCCACCCCGATAGGAAGTTACTCTCGGGAGAACGTTACTGCATTCGCAATAAGAGGAGCACGCTGCCGACAATCACCCCAGCACCCATCATGAAGAGACCGAGGCGATGGACGACACCGCTCTCGAACAGGAAAAACAGTAGTCCGCCTCCTACGATTGGCAGGAGAACGAGGAAGACGGCCCAACGTTCAGATAGAGCATCGCTTGCGGATCCGGCTACCATAGACAGACTAGATAGACCAACGACATTCAAGCTGATGCCTTCCGACCAGCCAGACTTGCTGGTGGCTCTATCTGCCGAACTAGGATTGTGTATGTACGCCAACGTCGGTACCCGTAACGCTGTTTTCGGGCCGAGCGTGAATCTTTTTGTCATCGGTTAACGAATTCGCGGTCGTGAATCTCAGTAAGGGATTTCTCCTCGCTCTCGTTGCCGCCCTTCTCGTGCTGTCGGTCGTACTGATCCAACCGTTTCTCCAGTACGTCCTCGGTGCCGTACTCCTCGCTTATGTGCTCTATCCGCTCCAAGTCCGCGTCGAAGCGTACACGTCGCCGATGGTGGCTGCACTCTCTCTCGTCGTTCTGGCAGTTGCGGGGTTCGTCGCTCCGTTCGTAGTAGTCTTTTGGACCGTTGCGGATAGTGCCGAGCGAATCCTCCAGGACTTCGACGCTGACGCGATGCAGATCGAGTTAATCGAAGCCCGAATCGAGGACCTCACCGGACGAGAGGTCGATATAGCCGGCGAACTCGTCGGCTCAGGACGAGAAATCGGGACCGTTGTGTTCGAACGGTCAACCGAAGCATTCGGGACGATCACCTTCCACCTCATCGGGATCGCGCTGGCGCTCTTTCTCATCTACTACCTCCTCAAAGACGGCACCGAACTGCTCGACTGGTTTTACCGAACGATTCCCCTCCCGATGGACATCCAGCGCGATCTCTACGCCGAAATCAACGACGTGATGTGGGGCGTTCTCTTCGGACACATTTTTGTCGGCATCGTCCAGGGGGTCGTCGCTGGGGTCGGACTCGCCGTCACTGGCGTTCCCAATGCGGTATTCTGGACGGCCGTCATGATCGTTCTCGCTATGGTTCCGCTCGTCGGTGCGATTCCCGTCTGGGGTGGGGCGGTAGTCTACCTGTATCTCACGGGCGAATCGTTACTCGCCGTTGGATTGTTCGTCTACAGCGTTATCGTGGTTGGGCTCACCGACGACTATCTCCGTCCGTTTGCCGTCGATAGGTATGCGAAACTCAACCCTGCCGTCATCCTCCTCGGTATCCTCGGAGGCGCGTACGCATTCGGGGTAATGGGACTGTTCTTCGGTCCCGTCGTACTCGGCGCGCTTAAAGCCACTCTCCGCGTCGGCCTAGAGAACTGGTCTCAACTCAGCGAGGGGGACATCGGTTGACCGACCGTTCGTGGTCAGTCGAATGCGCTTTTAGATAGAGAATCGTTGGTCAGTTCTCCATAGTAGCTAGAAGTCACAACGAGCAAAGGAGGCGCGAACGCGCCGCCCGACGAGGCATAATTCCATTAAGACGTTCGTCTCAGGGTATTCATCACGTGGGCTGAAAACTGTTGCAGTCAGAGGATTTCAACAGAGGCAACGGGGCGGTCATTCCTCAAGACCAAGAATCATCCCCGTCGTTTATCGGACTCTCCAGCGTACCACACGCTATGGGAGAACTCGAAACCGAAGCGGAGAAAACGCGGTCCGAAATCGCCTCGTACCTCCGGGAGTTCGCAGATCAACTTGACAGTGGCGGGGATGTGACACTCGAACTCGGTGGTCAGCGGGTGGAGTTGACCCCGACGAATCCAGTGACGTTCAAATTGGAAGGCGAGTCGGACTGGGCGGAGGGCGATACGGAGGCCAAACAGAGCATTGAGTTCGAATTAGTCTGGTGGCGTGACGCTCAGACACCGGAAGAGGGGACGTTAGATATCAGTCCCAAGGAAGAGTGACACCGTCCATTCTCCACAGATTTCAGTACAATGTTCGACCAGATCCTATTCCCGATGGACGGTAGCGAGCCGGCAGAATCGATCCTCGACTACGCGCTCCAGATTGCGGCCGAACACGAGGCCACGCTCCACATCCTCAATGTCGCGGATACCAGCCGAGACAGTCTCATCCGAGTTCAAGGAGAAGTGATCGACGTTCTGGAGCAGGAAGGGCGACGAATCGTGGACCAGGCGGCACAGAGTGCCGCAGAACAAGGTATTGCTGTGGTGACGGAGGTGCTCCAGGGTAATCCGTCCACGACGATTGTCGAGTACAGCAAGCAATCCAACGTCGATTTGATTGTCATGCCGACGCACGGTCGTCGCGGATTGAAGCGGTCTCTCATCGGGAGTGTTACGGAGCGCGTCATCAACACCGCAGAAGTACCCGTCGTCACGGTCAATCCTGACAGAGACCGTCCACTCACGTATCCCTGTCAGCACGTGCTCGTTCCAACGGATGAAGCCGTGGTGCAGAACTCGCGTTAACGAACGGAATAACCGTAGCGAAAGCAACCGGTGCAACGCTTCACATTCTCCACATCGTCGAGACAGGGAACCTCGGTCCCGATACGCAACTCGTCCTGAACGAGGGAGAATTGACGGAACGAGCGAACGAGATTATGACGGACGCCGTAGAGACCGCAGAGGCGGAGTCACTCGACGCCATCGAGAGTGACATCGAATACGGTGTTCCGTCGCAGGAGATTCGCTCTTATATGGAGGAGCATGCAATCGATCACGCTATTCTAGGGACGCACGGGGAAACGGATTTCAGCCGATACGTGATGGGTGGCGTCAGCGCGAAAATCGTCCGAACGTTTCCGATTCCCGTGATGTGGGTCCGTGAACCCGAGTCGAACGAATAGGGGATTGCGTAACTCCATCGAGCAATGGAAACGAGAACAGGGACCCTACTACAAGGCCTGGTGAGAGTAACGATTCTTGATTGACCGCACCCACCCTATAGACACTTAGTCTGTCCGCTCCTGATTTCGAACGGGAACAATGTACGACACTATTCTCGTTCCGTCGGATGGGAGCACTGATGCAGAAACAGCAACTAAAACAGCGCTCAACCTTGCACAACACTTCGACGCCTCGCTCCACGCGATCAACGTCGTTGAACTCGATGAATTTCCGGCGAACGTCGAATCAGAAGCTGCTGAGGAATTAACTCAGCGTAGGGAGGGGATTCTGGCGACACTCAGGGATCAGGCAGCGGATGCCGGTATTTCAGCGGCGACTCACGTTATAGAAACCGCTGACCCGATCCACCGAGCGATTATCGACTACGCACGAGACCACGATGTAGATATCATCGTAATGGGGACGCAGGGACGAACAGGGTTGAACCGTCTCGTCCTCGGTAGCGTCACCGAGCGGACGCTACGTACCTCGCCAGTACCCGTCCTCACTGTCCACGAAGACACCCCTCTCAACCCCGACTTCGAGACGGTCCTCGTTCCGACGGACGGAAGCGACGCGGCAAATGTCGCTGCGGATCACGGGATAACTCTCGCTGAGGCGACCGATGCAGCACTGCACGTCGTTCACGTCGTCAATCTCACTGTCCTGTCGGGAGAGTTCGGGAGTGCTGAGGTGCTGGATGCGTTGGAGGAGGCAGGTCAACAAGCAGTCGATGATGTCATCGCCCGTGCCGACGAAGCGGACCTACGATCCGTCGAGGCATCGGTTCTTAGCGGGACACCCGCCCGAGGCATCTTGGACTACGTCGACGAACGCGATATCGATCTCATCGTGATGGGGACTCACGGCCGAACTGGCTTAGAGAGGTACCTCCTCGGAAGCGTTACCGAGAAAATCGTTCGTGTAGCAGATGTCCCAGTGCTGACCGTCTCACCGCCTGAAGATCACTGAGTTTTCAACCGATCACCCATCACGGAAATCGACTCCTTGTGAACAGCCGTCGCGCAGAGTTGCAGCGATCTCAAGCTAACAAGAAGATGACGCCCGAAATATAGATGGCGAGAATTAGATAGCTTTCGGTTCCGATGTCCGTTCCCAGGTCCTCGGTCTCTCGGCGGATCAACATGATCATCAGGACGCTGTTCATGAGAATAGCTATCCCAGTGAGAAACACCACTTCAGGACTTACGTCTCCATAGATCGGGGCTGCCGAATAGGCGAGGTCACCAAGCGCAATCATGAGTGTATCGAACACGTTTCCACCGATGATATCCCCGATTGCATGGGCTTTCGGTCGATTGTCGAACGAATCGTCCTTTCGGCCGTAAGACGACTGAATTGGAGGAGTTGAAAGTAGGAATACCGTTGGTGTTTGGACGAACTCGTAATCGCTGATTCGGATCTCCATCGCGCAGGAACAAACGAGTCGAGATCGCTTGTAGTAGCGTCCTGAGCGAAACGATTATGTACTCTCCCACTTCTAGTGGGAATATGGCTAAGGTAGACTCGAAAGGTCGAATCGTTCTTCCACAGGAGATGCGAGAGCGGCTCGGTATCACTCCCGGTACGGAAGTAGAGATCCACGAAGAAGACGGCAAAGCGGTCGTCGAACCCGAAGACGACCCAGAGCAGGTTATCGAACGGATGGAACGGCTCGTCGAGGAAACGTCTTCGAAGCGAGGGGAGACGACTCCGCTCGACGCCGAAGCCGACCCAATCACCCGGAAACACAGAGACGCTGTTCGGAGAGGCGCGGAGAAAGATAGCGATGAGTGATGCTGATGGTCCATATCTATTCGATGTCGGAGTAATTGCACTTGCACACACAAACGCCCCTGTTCGTGATACCGCGCTTTCGTACGTCCGGGACGCTATCGCTGGCGACATAGAAGCCGTCGTGCCGTATCCAGCGGTGTTCGGAGCGCACACGGTCTTGACGACGTACTACGGGCGTTCGAACGCAGAGGCGTCTCGACTACTACAGAATTTCTTGGACGCGAAGCGAATCCATTGGTACGACGAGATCGCTGAAGATGTCGTTCGGAGTGGACTTTCTCGGTCGAGTGCGACGAACGTCGGTGGCTGGGACGGGTACTATGCTCAGGTGGCGATAGAAGAGGGAGTGAATACTGTACTGACGATCGACGATGATTTCGACCGATTCGAGGCGTTCGATACCGAGATAATTCTCTCACGGGACGAATTCCGCGAACTGAATACGTTTCTCGAAAACTGATTCTTAGGCCTTCTGCGTAAGCGCCGAGAGCATCCAGCGACCAACCGCTGTGAAGGAACCGAGAACCGTATCCGAAATCGTTCGACTTTCGAACAAAAGGAAACGGATTGCGGCGACGGTGCCGAACACCCCGCCGCTGTCTTGCGATTACTGGCCGTTCAATTGCCGACGGGCGGCATGGGTTTTCAATTGAATGCCGAACGAATCGACCTTTCGGCCGTGAGGCGACCAGATTGGTTGGTTGGTTGAAAATGGTAGTTTCGGTCGGGCTACGTGAGAGTGGTTCCGCGTCATCCCGCAGAACGAGTAACGTTCGACCGCGCCGCGTCGATGTTCTTCGGTTCGACAGAACGCAAAACAGTTATATGTGGCATAAACTATTACATCAGATGTAACAGATGCGCGTCGAGATACAGCTTCCGCTTCCGGACGACCAGATATTCAGGTACGAAGCGATGGACGACATTCTCGAAATCACCGCACAGAATCCGACCGAAGAGTTCTCGAACAGCGAGCTACAGGAGCTCACCGGATTCGGCGGACCGAGCGTTTCGAAATCGCTCTCGCTACTCGAAGCGCTGGGGCTGGTCGTCCGACGTGACAGCGGTCGAAAGACCCTCTACCGAATCGAGGAAACGCGACTCCGCGAGGCCGACGACCCGTTTCTGGAGATACCGCAAGCGGAGTTCCGGAAGCCGCTTCGCGCGTTCGTAGACCGGGTCGCCGACGAGGTACCGTCGGTCGTGGGAGTCGTCTGCTTCGGAAGCGTGGCGCGCGGCGAAGCCGACCGCGTGAGCGACATCGACGTGTTCGTGCTAGTCGCAAACGACAACGAACTGGTGACCGCGCGTCGGACCGTCTCGGACGTTAAGCGCGACCTCGAAGCCGACCCCATCGACGGCCAGCGCTACGAGTTCGAGATGTTCGTCGAATCAACCGAGAGCGCCCGCAATCGAGGCGATGACCTCCGGCCGATTCTGAAGGAGGGGACCGTGTTGTACGAGACCGAGGCGTTAGACCGAGTGAAGCGCGACGTGTTCGGAGGGGACGCCGAATGACCTCGAACGAACTGGAGGAGGCACTCGCCGACGCGGAGGACGCTTTTCAGCGCAAGCCAGAGAACCCGGAAGTCGGATTGAAACACGTCCCTGACTCGGCCGTCCTCCAGTTACGGAAGGCGTGTCGTCTCCTCGACGCGGCGGGCTTCCTCCTCGACCGCAACGGCCACTTCACGGTCATCATCGAAGCGTCGTTCGTCGCCATCGAGCGGTCGATTCAGTTCTACGTCGAGGAGAAGGGATACGACGTCGCCGGTCAGCGCCACACCGAAGTTTACGACGTCGGTGTCCGTGCCGGGTTGTTCTCGCAGGACATCGCCGACCGACTCGAAGCACTCTGGATCGAAAACCGGTCGAAATCGTACTATCGGACGGGCATCGCCGGAGAGTATCGCGCCGAGACGGTCTTCTCGCTCGCCGAGACGCTCCACGAGGAGGTCGTCGCGCTGACGCGGACGCGGGATTGTCTCTGTGAATAACCGAAAACGCGATTTGCTTCCAATCTTCTGTCAAGTCTCGATAGATGACTCTCGTCGGTGATTCCGTTCGACTACCGAACGAAGAGGACGATCAGGAGAATAAGAAATTTAACGAAATAGGCCATAACGAGCGCGAAATTAGCCGATAAGGGTGCGACGGGCGGCATGGGCTCTCGTTCGACCATCGAACGAATCGACCTTCCAGGCGTGAGTTGACTGACCTTGGTAATCTGAAATCCGAAGGTTCTGAACGAGAGTTGCTAAGATCGTTCCCGGAACAGTCCCCTGTTATCGTCGGTTACTGTTGCCCTGTCAATAATGAAGGTGGGTGGATGAAGAGGATACCTTTGTAAGCCCGTTGAAAACCGACAATGGTGGATGAGATGACGCATACCGACGAATCAGAGATACTGATAGTTGGCGGGGGTCTCGCTGGTCTTGCCCTTGCCGACTATCTAGCGCACCAGGGCCACGAACCACTAATCGTCGAGCAAGCTCCACAATGGCGAGACAGCGGGTACGTCATCGGACTCTGGGAGGTCGGATTAGCCGTTCTCGACGAACTCGGTCGGCTCGAAACGGTTCGAGAGGACGCGGCCGATCCCAAGGGATACGAAGTCCGGTCCAGTTACGAAGGTCTGCTCACCCGAACCACGCTCCCGGCCGAGCAAACGCTTTTGCTGGCGATTTACAGAGGGGATTTACACACGGCACTTCGGGAAGGTATCCCCGACGATTGGATTCAGATGGGTACCTCACCTGAGCGGATTGTCGAGCAGACGGACCGTGTCGATGTCACGTTCGACGACAGGACGACTGAGAAGTTTAGTCTCGTTGTCGGGGCCGATGGCGTTCATTCGACAGTCCGTGAGCAATGCTTCACCGACTGGAGGCTCAGAGAGTACGACATGTACATCTGGTCGCTGCGGACCTCCCAGGACATCGATATCGGCAGTGACATGGTGAGCGTGTGGGGTCCCAGTAGTGAGGGATTCGTCACCCGTGTTGGCGACCGCGTCGGATTCAATCTCGCTGCGCGACTCGACATTCCGCCGGAACCACCGGCTCGTGACGCGTTACGTGCACAGGCGGAAACAATCGGCTGGCATTTACCAGCTCTTCTAGATGGAACCGACGAGACCCGTTCTTCGACCGCGTCCGCGATGTAACATGTGAGACGTGGCATACCGACCGGGTTGTCCTAATCGGCGATGCTGCTCACGCTGTCCTTCCGATCTCCGGGATGGGTGCGTCGCTCGCACTGCAGGACGCCCGAGTTCTCGCACAGGAACTCGCTACAGGCCACTCCCAGTGTCGTTCCAGAGCACTTGCACGGTTCGAACAGCAGCGTAGTGAGGCCGCAGAGAGCGTGAAACGCGAGGCTCGTTTCGAAGCCGCCGTAATGTTTCTTGAATCCGAGCATCTTCGACGATTGCGTAACAAAGTGGTCAAGCATACTCCGCTGTTCGGCCTGTTTATCAAGCACCGTGCAACTGATAGCTAACTGCTACCCGTGGTCAGTCAGAACCCACAGATGAGCCGTTCGCACTAGTATTCCCACGCTATCGGTCAGTTAGACGGTCCATGGAAGGACTATTGCTCTGTCGGCATGCGGATTTGATCGATTGCCGATTCGAGCTCGGCTGGATGTTGGGAGCCGACGAACCAGCGCTCCCCGTTCGTCTACACTACTTCTACACCCTGGCCTCCTCGAAGTCGGTACACTGTGTTACCACTCGGTGTTCGCCGTACTTCCCAGTGCAAACGTAGAGCGTACAGTTCTCACTGCCCTGTCCAAAGTCGAACGTTTCCAAAACCTCAGGCCGGAAATCGTGTTATTAGGGACGGATTCTTACGCAAGGATGTCACCTGATTACTGTCGCCAAATCTGGCACTAATGCGAGGTACATTCTATTACACACGTGAACAGTCGTACTTGTTTATCCTATTTCCCGCCCCTATTTGGGAAGAGATAACAAATGACGCAATATAACAAGGTAACTGTTGTCATCTTCATGGCACTCGCGTTGGTCATTGCAAGTGGGCTGACCGTGTCGCTTGCAAGAACTTCAGTAGATGTAGGAACGAACGCCGCCGGAGCACAAGAGACGACTACAGTCGAACAACACGAAACCACCCAAACCGAGACACAAACCCCGTCCGAGACCGAAACGGCAGAGGCCTCCTACACGCAGACGCCGCACATGGGCTGTCAGCCGGGTGCCATCGAGAAGAACGGCACATGTCAACCCGTCACGTCCGGGTCGAACGCCGACATCTTCAGCGCTGAGAACCTCATGGCGATCACGGCGAAGAACACGACGATCGACGGGACACCGGGCTACCTGGCCCGCCCGGCCGACGACGGTGAGTACCCGTCGGTGATCATGATTCACGAGTGGTGGGGGCTCAACGAGAATATCCGCCACATGGCCGACATCCTCGCCGGCCACGGCTACGTCGTGTTCGCGGTTGACCTCTACGACGGGGAGGTGGCTACCAACTCCTCGACCGCCAGCGAACTGGCGAGCGAAGTGCGGAACAACCCCGACGAAGCCGTAACGAAGATGAGCCGCGCGGTGGCGGGCGTTCGTACTCTCCCCTACACGACCCAGGAAGTCGCCAGTTTGGGTTGGTGCTTCGGCGGCGGGCAAAGCCTCCAACTCAGCTTGAGCGAAGCGGACCTGAACGCGACGGTCATCTACTACGGGACGCTGACCACGAACGAGTCCGTGCTCCGTGACATCGACGCCCCGGTGCTGGGGATCTTCGGAGCCGAGGACGAGGTCGTCGGCATCGAGAACGTCCGCGAGTTCAACCAAACGCTGTCGGAGCTCGGGGTCGAGAAGGAGATTTACATCTACGAGGGGGCATCCCATGCCTTCGCCAATCCCAGCGGCGAGAGCTTCCAGCCGGAGGCGACGAAAGATGCGTGGGCGAAGACCTTGCGCTTCCTTAACGAAACCCTCCGCCAAAACGAGGGACAGTCATAGAAAACCCACCCACATTCGACATTGAACGGAAGCAAAATCGGCTCGTTCGACCGATAACCGCCACGTTGTCTGGAGATTATTTCACCTCAAATGAATGAGCGCGGTAGGCTTCAGTTCGACGGTCGAATGAATCGTCCTTTCAGGCGTGAGACGGGGGAATTCGGCGGCTTGAAATCAGCCAAAGGTGGTATCGTCAACTTCACACGGTCGGTTGCCGCGGATTACGCCAAACAGAACGTTCGAGTCAACAGCATCTATCCGGGCTTCGTCGAGACGCCGATGACCGAACCCGCCTTCGGCTAGGAGGAGTTCTATAATTACGTCTACGAACAGACACCGATGGGACGGGTTGCACAACCGGAGGAGATCGCCGGGGCTAGCAATGTTCATCGCCTCTGAGGAGGCTTCCTACATCACGGGCGCGAACTTCCGCTGTTGACGGCGGATGGACGGCACGTTGACATCCTCCCCGCCCTAAAGGGCGAGGCTTTCGCCTCGAATTTTCCGTAAGTTATTGGTCCCTTCATAGTACTAACATCTATAATATGGAAGATGTTCGAGTCGAGCTGAGGTGGGCTCGATCCGCATGAGTACCGACAGCACGCTTCTAACCATCGGACGGGTGGACCGAGACGAGTTCGACGCGGTTCAGGAGACTCTCGACCCGCGAGGTGAGTCAGCGTGACCGACACCCTACTGTCTGTTGCAAACCTGTCGGTCGAGTTCGCCACTGGGGGCGTGACCGCTCGTGCAGTCGACGGCGTGTCGTTCGACGTGGAGCGCGGCGAGACCGTCTGCGTCGTCGGGGAATCGGGGTCGGGCAAGACCGTCACCTGCGAGGCTATTACTCGACTCACCGACGGCGACGTGGCAGGCGACGTCCGATTCGAGGGAACCGACCTGCTCGCAGTCCCCGAGAAGCGCCTCCGAGAGTACCGGGGGTCACGAATCGCCTACGTCTTCCAGAACCCGCAGAACACGCTCGACCCGGTGTACACGGTCGGAGAGCAGTTGGCCGAGTCGATCGCCGAACACGCGGACAGCGAGATCGACCAAAGAGCGTACGCTGTGGACCTCCTCGACCGAGTAGATATTCCCGACCCCGCAGTTCGGGCCGACAACTACCCTCACGAGTTCTCGGGCGGGATGAAACAGCGCATCGCCATCGCGCGAGCACTCGCCGGTGACCCCGACCTCCTCGTGGTCGACGAACCCACCACCGCCCTCGACGTGACCCTCGAATCCCAGATTCTGAACCTGCTGGCGGACATCCAGCACGAGCGCGATACCGCCGTCCTGTTCGTCACGCACGACATGGGCGTCGTCGCAGAGATCGCCGACCGAGTCGTGGTCATGTACGGCGGAAAAGTGATGGAGCGTGGCCCCGTCGGCGAGGTGTTCACCGACCCCGCTCACCCCTACACCCGCGCACTACTCGGGAGTTTGCCCGACGGCGATAGCCTCCCCGAACCAATCCGGGGAACCCCGCCGAATCCGACCGACCACGCCTCAGGCTGTCGATTCCATCCCCGCTGTGATCACGTGGTCGATGCGTGTCGGAGCGGCGACCACCCACCCCATTTCGAACTCGAAGACGACCGAGAAGTCGCCTGCGTCCACTACGAAACCGAGGGCCGCCCTACTACGGCACTCGACGAATCGGGAGGTGAAGACATATGAACGACACGTTCGACGACACTGTGTCGGAGAATGCCTCGGTCGAAGAACGAACGTCCGAACATGACTCGGCCGAAGACACCACGCCGAGGGATGATGCCGTCGACTCATCACTCCTCTCCGTCGAAGGACTGACCAAGCACTATCCGATCACCGAGGGGTGGCTCCAACGGGAAGTCGGCCGAATTCGAGCAGTCGATGGTATCGACTTCGAGGTCCGTCGCGGGGAGACGCTCGGACTCATCGGCGAGTCCGGATGCGGGAAATCGACTGCGGCGATGAGTCTCCTTCGGATAGAGGACCCGACCGACGGGACGGTTCGGTTCGACGGAGACGACGTGACCGAGTACACGGATACCCAACTCCGGGCGTTCCGGCGGCGAGCGGCGTTGGTCTTCCAGGACCCGAACGGGAGCTTCGACCCCCGTCAGCCCGTCGGCAAGTCGGTCGCCGAACCCCTCCGAATCCACGGGATGGCCGACCAGGGGGATCGTCGGGAGGTGACGACCTACCTGCTCGAACGCGTGGGTCTCGACCCAGAGACGCGTAGTCGTTACCCTCACGAACTCTCGGGCGGTCAGAAGCAGCGGGCAGCGCTCGCTCGGGCGCTGACCCTCGACCCGGACCTGCTCGTACTGGACGAACCGGTGTCGGCGCTCGACGTGTCGGTGCAGGCCGAAATCATGCATCTGCTCGACGACCTTCAACGTGACTACGGCCTCTCGATGCTCCTCATCACCCACGATATGGGCGTCGTTCGGACCATCTGTGACCGGGTGGCGGTTATGTATCTCGGCGAAATAGTCGAGCGCGGGCCGGTCGAAGACGTGTTCGGCGACCCCCAACACCCCTACACGCGGGCGTTGGTGGCGTCGGTCCCGACCCCAGACCCGGAGGCTCCAGCGCGCGACGTGGAACTTTGCGGCGAGGTTCCGGACGCCGCGAATCCACCCGGCGGCTGTCGGTTCCACACGCGTTGTCCCGAGGTGATTCCGCCGGAGAGATTCAGCTTCGAGGACGACGAGTGGCGACGGGTGATGGACCTCCGGGTAGCCCTCGAACGCGACGGTTTCGACCGGAGCGTACTCGAGGCGTCCGACGAGAGCGACATCGCGGCCGCGGTCCGAGAGGAGTTCGACGTTCCCGTGCAACTCTCTCACGCCGACGCCGAGGCGGTCCTGTCGCGCGCGCTATCGAAGTTGGTCGACGGCGACAGTGACGCCGCGACCGAGTTGCTCGCCGAGGAGTTCGAGACGATCTGTGAGTCGGAGCGTCCGACACTCGACCAGACTGGCGCCGGCCACGAAGCCGCGTGTCACCTGCACGAGACTGCGGAGAACGAACCCGCCAAGTAGCTGTCTCGGTAGAACTGTATCAGGACGTCCACCGTACCGTTTTATAGCCGATAGAGAATCGAAATACTAAGGCCGGTTATTCGGTGGCGGAGTGGCCTCTCTGGTCGGTCACTCCATCCGGGGGTCGGTCACGTCTCGGAGGGCGTCTCCGAGGACCTGAAGCGCGATGACGGTCGCTACGAGTGCAATCGTGGGGAACAAGACGCCCCACCAGTAGTACGTCGGGAAGAAGTCGGATCTCACGCTGGTCGTCATCACGTACCCCCACGACGGGTGAATCTTCGAGCCGATGCCGAGGAACGACAGCGTCGTTTCGAGGAGGAGGAGCCAACTTATCTGGACCGTGACCGCCGTGAAGATGGCGCTGAGCGTGTTGGGGACGATGTGGGTTCTGACGATTCCGAACCTGGTCGCTCCGGCGCTTTTTGCAACGCGTACGTAGGCGTGTTCTTGCAGTTCGAGTGCCTCCGATCGGATGATTCGGGCGACGCCGCCCCAGTTCATGAGACCGAATACGAGAACGATGAGCAGGAGGCTTCCGCCAGTGCTTTTGTTGGTATAGGCGAGTATCTCCTGGGCGAGTATAATCACGAAGAACGCCGGAATCGACTGCTGGATGTCGACGTACCGCATGAGGAACTCGTCCACGCGGCCACCGTAGGTCGCGGCGGTCGTCCCGACGACGGTAGCAAGCGGGACGATGAGCGCGACGCAGATTGCCGAGATCTCCAGGGCGACTCTCGTTCCGGCGACGATCATCCCGACCACGTCTTTCTTGCCCGGCGTGGTCCCCAACGGGTACTGCCACGTACCGTGGCAGTGACCGTCTATAGTGGGACCGACACAGGTTCCTCCGATTTTGTAGATTTCGAAGCCGACGGGGGGCTGGGTTATCGGGATTCCGTACGGACCGGCTTCACCGAAGACGGCGCGTTCAGGATGAAAGACGAGCGGCCCGAAGAGGCCGAGGAGTACGAACGCGACGAGAAAGACGAAACTCGCGGTCGCCCACACGTCTTCTCGTAGTCGCCGCCAGTACGCGCGGGTCCGCTCTCGTTCGACGGCCAGCGGCACGACGAAGTAGAAGACGAGCACGTCGAGCGCGTAGAGGAACAACCAGTCCAGTCCCGTGAAGTCGTACGAGAAGAGGGCGTAGTCGATCTGGTACACTCCTTTTAGGTCCGCGACGAAGAGTATCACGAGCGCGAGGAGAACTCCGAGGAAGGCCCAGTCGCGCAGTACCAGTCGGGAGCGTCGTTCGTCGGGGTCGGCCAACTCCGCGTTCGTGATGGACGGGCGACTCATCGTTCCCTCCTCGAACGAGCGCTACTTTCCGCGAACGAGACGCGCCCGAAACCGAAGACGTACGCTCCGGCGCGGGGGTTGCCGTCCGACGAACCGTTGCTACCGACGTTCATGGTGCCTCCGATTCGATTCGGGGGTCGATGAAGGAGTACGCGACGTCCTGAAGGAGATTTCCGAACATAACCAGCAAAATAGGAAGTATCGTGGTGGTGAGGATGAGACCGGAGTCGCGATTCTGGATTCCTCGATAGAGCAACTGCCCGAATCCGGGGATATTGAAGATAACTTCGACGACGACGAGGACGACGAACATGACGCCCACGAGTTCGGAGAAGAACAGCGACAGCAACGACGACGTTGCGTTCTTCAGGACGTGCTTGGCGAGCGTCGCCGTGCTCGCGCCGTTGGCATACATCGCCCGAATGAAATCCTCCTGCAGGATGTCGGTAGATTTCGACCGTGCGTACCGCAGTTGGACCGCGAGCAGGTTCACCGTCAGGACACCAGCGGGCAACATGAGTGCGACGAGATTCCGGGATGCGAACAGCGCCTGCTCGTGATCGTAGTCTAGCGTGTGTACGTTGAAGTGTTCTGTCGCGAAGAAGAATAGCGCCAAAGCACCGACGAACGTGGGAATCGCAAATCCCACGTACGCGGCGCTTCGGACGAGGCGGAGAAGTCTGCTTTCCGGCCGCATCGCGAGGAACAACCCCACGCCGACACCGATAGTGACCGCGAAGATTATAGACGGCACGAGGTACGTGAGCGTCACGGTGGCCGCCTCCGCGAGTACGTCCGCGAGGGGTTCCCCGCGCACCGTCGTCCCGAGGTCGAGGGTCAGAAAGCCCTCCATCCACGTCAGGTACCTATCGAGGGGCGGTTCGTTGTAGTTCCTCGCTGCGCGGTACGACTCTCGACATCCAACGCCACGACAGTACTGGTTGGGGTCGGGCGTAAGAGCGAAGGCGACGAAGATGGCGGAGAGGACTCCCCACACACTGACTATCGTCCACGCGAGTCGGTACGTGAGGTACTGTTTTCGGTTCATGACGCTCGCCGTCCTTCGATCCGGCGCGTCGCGTTCCGCGGACCGCGCCCGAACGCCGAGCGTCTTCGGTTACGCCGTGTCTCCATGCTATCGTGCCGTGTTCATCCTATCGCCATAAATTTTCCTAATTATATGACATGTTTGTAGGAGTTTATGATGGCGGTGTTTCACGTAATGGCACGTGCACCCCATCCATTTCGTGAGGAACGTCGAGTAAACACCGATACGGGAATCTCAGACAGAACCAGCCGACGTGGTGTCGGAGATCGAGTTACTCGACACTCGTGACGTGGGCGGAATGGGAACCCCCACACCCCGTGTGCGAAATGAAATCGGGAAAGAGATGGGGCGAGGTACCGTCGGATTACGGCGGACTAGACGTACAACGAGAGAATTTCCACCGGAGAGACTTTCTGCTGCGAATTTCGGAGAAAAATGCCTTACTAGTACAAACCTTTATATAGTTGTGTGGTTAACCAAATCCGTATTGGAACTTACATCAAGTAAAACGACACGTCAAGTTTCGTTTTGCTTATTTGTAATATTATAGGTAAGTCTGCGTTTTGTCCGGGTAGCTACCCACCATATCGTCCTCTCGAAGCTTCTCCTGCCGTTTTCTTCTTTCCCGTACCGCTATGAAGACCACCTGTAGATTCACGGAATTCATTTCGCACACGGGGTGTGGGGGTCGACGGGCGCTCGGCCGAGTGTCTCCTCGACCGGCGTTTCCGTCGTTGTTACCTCCGTGATCACCTGGTATCCGATCTTCTCATCATTCACTCTCCGGAGTTCCGGCCGTCGTGGGTCACCAGCTCGATTTCATCTCGCACACGGGGTGGGGTTCACCCGATTTGATTTCGCCCGCGGTCCGACGGCTTCTCGAACGCACCCTCCATACGGACCTTCTAACCGCTATATTCAGCGAATTTAACCTCGCACACGGTACCCATATTTATTTATGGTCTGGAATATACTCCGATAACATGGCCGACGGTGACGACGAACAATCTCTTTCACAATCCATCAAAGGACGTCTCCAAGAAGGAGCTCAAAACTCCGTGTTCAGGGACAAAGGGCTACTCGACCCGGACGCCGTCATCGACGAAGACAGAATTGTCGGTCGCGACCAGCAACTAGACGACATCATCACGTACCTTCGACCGGCGCTCCAGGGCAACCGTCCTCCGAACATGCTCCTCTACGGCCCGTCGGGGACCGGGAAATCGCTCATCATCAACGCGGTCTGCCAGCAAGTTCTCGAACTGGCGAACACCCAAGGCGACGAGTTCGGCGTCATCCGGATCAACTGCCAGACGATCAAGTCTCACGACCGTGCCGTCTACCGACTCGTCGAAGACGCTGCGCTCGAAGCCGGCGTCGATATCGAGGTTCCCGAGAGCGGCGTCTCGACCGACCAGAAACTGAACCGATTCTACGAACTCCTGAGTCAGAACTTCGATTCCGTCATCATCATCCTCGACGAGGTCGACCTCCTCGCCGGCCGCCAGCGTGACCCGAACGACGAGCCAGCGTACTCGAAACTACTCTACCAGCTTTCTCGCGCGTCTCAACTCGGACGAATCGACGGACACATCTCGGTCGCTGCACTCACGAACGACCCCCGGTTCATGGAGGACCTCGACGGACGGGCGGAAAGTTCGTTCAATCCACAAGACGTCGTGTTCTCGGACTACGACGCCAATCAACTGCAGTCGATTCTGGAACGACGGCGTGACGCCTATCAGGACGGCGTTCTCGAAGACGGTATCATCCCGCTTAGCTCGGCGTTCGCTGCTCAGGACCACGGTGACGCGCGGAAAGCGATCGATCTGTTCCGGAAAGCCGGCGAAATCGCCGACCGTCGAGGTGAGGATACGGTGTGTGAAGAACACGTTCGTGACGCTCAGAAAGAGGCCGAGCGCGACCGCACCTTGACACAGATGCAGGGGCTTTCGACCCAGAAGAAGATCTCGCTCTATGCAACCGCGATCGTCCCCGTCTATTCACAGCGAAACCTGAACGCCGTTCCCAGTACCGTCGCGTACCGAGTCTACCAGTCCATTACCGACCTCTTGGACGTGGACAAGAAGTCCCGCGACTCCTATCTCAGATACATGAACGAAGCGGAGACCTACAATTTCGTCACGTCGGAGAAACGAGGCCGGGGTTACGGAAGCGGCGTCCACAAGGAGTACACGTTCGTCGACGACCCCGAAGTGGTCGCCGAAACGCTCCAAGCTGATATCAGACTCGAAGAGGTCGAACACAACGGGGATCTTATCGAGTCCGTCGTCAACGCTCAAATCGAGGATTTCTTCGAGGCATCGTAGCTCGACACGGGTTGTCACCGTCCAGGATTTCATCTCGCACACGGGGTGCCCGTCCATCTTGACCACGATCGACTTACTGTCTATCCTCTGGCATCGAGAGAACTACGTACGTCAGACAGCACCACACAGAAATTCATTTCGCACACGGGGTGGTTCCACTTCGCGATCGTTTCACACCCCGGGGAACCTGTCTCCTAATTCATATCGCACACGGGGTATCCCCATTAACACACCCCGCAAAATCACTTCGCACACGGGGGGTCGACCGAGCTACGGACATAACTCTAAAGAGGGATTAACGTCTGCCCGGCGAACAGACCTGTACGAGGCTCACGCGCTGGCGAGGTCGTCGGATTGCTGGACGTCGCCGCCGAGGTATCGCTCGAGGAGCGCGAATCCAGTGTCGAGCGTGATAGCGAGTAATGCGCCAGGAATCGCACCAGCAATCGCCATCTCCATCTGGTAGAGTTTGATGCCCTGAAGAACCCAGGTACCGAGGCCACCGCCCCCGACGAAGAATGCGAGATAAGCGGTACCCACACCGATAACCGAGCTCGTGCGAATGCCAGCGAAGATGACCGGGAGGGCCTTCGGAAGCTGAATTTTCCGTAGGACCTCCATATCAGTCATCCCCATGCCTCTGGCCGCTTCGACGACCCCCTCGTCGACATCCTCGATACCGGCGATGGTGTTCGTGAGTATGGGCAGTAGAGCGTACACGAATAGGCCTGCAACTGCCGTCACGAATCCGATTCCGGTGATGGGGAGCAACAGGAAGATGATTGCAAGCGTCGGGATGGTCTGGGCGGTATTCCCGAAGCCCTTGATACTAGATTTCGCTCTGGGGAACCGCGTCGCCGCGATTCCGAGTGGGACGGCGACCAGTATCGCCAGCAGTTCTGAGACCAGCACGAGTTTGACGTGAGTCCACAGGTGGTGGAGGAACTGCGACCAGTGGCTCGTGATGAAGTCGTAGGCCACCGGAAGTTCACTGAGGACACCTAGCGGGACGGCGGCCATGTCAGACCGACCTCCGCGTCGGGTCGCTCGTCCCCCGGAGATCTGACTCTTCGACCACGCCGACGACCTCCCCGTCTCGAGCGACCGGGAGCCGGTCATCGTCGGTTTCAAGTAGCCGCGAGAGTGCGACCTGCGCCGTGTCCGACGGCGTAATCGGTTCGACATCGGGGACGGACTTGCCGTTTGCTTCGCACATTACGTTTCTGACCGGTGTGACTTGGAGCTTCTTTAGCTCGCGGTCCTGTCCGATGAAGTCGCGGACGAAGTCGTTCTTCGGATTCTCGAGGACGTTCTGGGGCGTGTCGTACTGGACGAGTTCGCCCACGTCGAAAATGGCGATCCGGTCGCCCATTTTGAGGGCTTCCTCGACGCTGTGAGTGACGAATAGGATCGTCACGTCGAGTTCGTCCTGAATGGCGAGGAACTCGTCCTGTAACTCCTCACGGGTGATCGGGTCGAGCGCCCCGAACGGTTCGTCCATCAGCATCACGTCCGGGTCGGCCGCGAGCGCGCGTGCGACGCCGACGCGCTGGCGCTGGCCGCCGGACAGTTCCGTCGGGTGTTGGTCGGCGTACTCCGCGGCCGGAAGGTCCATCAGGTCGAGGAGTTCGCGGACGCGCTCGCGGATACGGTCGTCGTCCCAGCCTTTGAGATTCGGTACCGTACCGACGTTGTCAGCAACTGTCATGTGGTCGAACAGGCCGATTTCTTGGATGACGTAGCCGATGTCTCGACGGAGTTCGATTTCGTCTTTCTCGCTAATGTCGGTGCCGTCGAAGTAGACGGTGCCCTGGCTGGGTTCGATGAGTCGGTTGACGAGTTTCATCGTGGTCGTTTTTCCACATCCCGAGGGTCCGACCAGCACCGTTGTCGTTCCTTCCTCGACCTCGAAACTGATGTCCTCGATAGCGACGGTACCGTCGTCGTACTGCTTCGTGACGTTCTGAAATTCGATCATGGGCGTGGATTGGTGGTTGTCGTCGTGGTTTCGGTGTCGTCAGCCTGCCCCGTGAATCGTGACAGGACGATACTGGCGAGGCCCTGAACGGCTCGCGTTCCGAGGTTCGGTTGGATGCCTTCGCCGTTTCGTAGTCGGAACACCTGTTCGACGACGCCGAAGACGTAGTCGATGGTGAGTGTAAGGAGGGCGAGGGCGACGGTCGCACCGACGATTTCGACCGAGTTCGAACTCCGGTAGCCCTCGAAGATGGGAACGCCGAGACCGCCAGCACCGATGATTTCGCCGATAGCGGCGATGCCTACGAGCAGGACCACTGCGTTCCTGACCCCGGACATTACCACAGGCAGCGCCATCGGGATCTGAATCTTGCGCAGGCGCTGGAACTTCGTCATCCCGAGTCCCTGTCCGGCCTCGACTGCGGCCTCGTCGACGCCGGTTAAGCCGACGTAGGTGTTCCGGATGACGGGCAACTGCGTGTAGAGGATGAGCGCCATCACAACCGGCGGTGAGCCCGTGCCGAGCGACGGAAGGAGCAGTGCGAAGAGGGCTACCGAGGGTATCGTCATCATGATGCCCGCTAGCCACAGGACCACCGCTGCGAGCTTGTCGTTGTAGGTGATGAGCGTCCCGAGGGTGATTCCGAGTGGCACTGCAATCACGAGCGCCCGGATGACGAGAATGGCATGTTCGCGTGTGTACCCGAGTAGTTGAGATTGGTTCTCTGCGAAGTACTGGAGTACTTCAGTGAAGAATCCCAGCACGATGAAGGCGGGCTCGCCGGCGAACGTGACAGCGTTGGTGGCCATGGCGTTAGACGATTCCTTCCGATTTCAGGTAGTTTTTCGCGACGGTTCGAGCATCTTTCCCCTGAATAGAGACTTTCTGGTTCAGCGAACGGATGTTGTCGGTCGAGAGGGAGTTCGCAATCTCGTTCAACGGCTCCTCGATTTCGGGATTCTCGTCGAGGATCTCCTGCCGGGTCATCGGCGCAGGATTGTACACTGGGAAGAACCCTTGGTCGTCTTCGAGTGAGGTGAGGTCGAACTTCAGAATCTTGGGGTTCGTGTTGAACCCGCTACCGAGGACCGCCTGCTCGTTCCCGACGACCTTGTAGGTGAGCGACGAGCCAACGTTCTTGACGTTGAGTTTCTTCGCAGCGTCCGAGAAGCCATAGTGTTCGGTCACGCCGGGCCAGCCGTCCTCGCGCTGTTCGAACTCGGCGTTCATGACTACGGTCTCGTCCGTGTTACCGTCTTTCACCCACGTTCCGAAGTCCGAGAGCGAGGAGATTCCCTGCTCCTCGGCCCACTTCTTTCGAGTGAGGAGGACGTACGTGTTGTTGAAGGGAGAGCGTTCGAGGAGCGTGATGCCGTACTCTTCTTCGAACTCGTCTTTGACGTTGTTGTAGATTTTTTCTGAATCCGTGATGACCTCGTCGTGCTTCGGAGGGAGCGTCGCCCAACTCGTCCCGGTGTACTCCCAGTAGAGGTCCGACTCGCCGTTCTTGAGTGCCTCGAAGTTCGTGACGGACCCACCGAGGCCAACCTTGTCGTTCACTTCGACCTCCGTGTTGGCCTTTAACGACTCGACTGTGAGGTACCCGAGGATCTTCTGCTCGGTGAACGACTTCGAGGAGACTGCGATAGAACCGGTACTGCCCTCGCTACCACCGAGGATGGCGCTACACCCTGCAGTCGAAGTCAGTCCTGCCATGCCAGCCGCCGCGCCCGTCTTCCGGAGTAGATCTCGACGTGTGGTCTCTTTTCGCATGCCTACCTCACTGTAACCCGAATATCCCGATTAATCATTGGCACGAACTATTCTCGGTCTTTAAGTGTGGTCGTCACATCGACCTCGCCGGAACGATAGTCACCGGCACGCTTGCGTTGAGGACGATCCGTTGAACGATACTACCAAAGACGGCTTTGCCAGCGGGGCTTCGCTTCCGACCGTAAAGATAGACTCGGTCTGCGTCCACCGATTCGGCCACGTCGAGTATGGCGTCGGCTGTCCGGTCGTCTTCGCGAACACCACGTGGCGTTGGGTCGAGTCCGCCGTCGGTCAGGACGTCTACGGCCGCGTGAACGCCGGTCTTCCGCGAGGCGAGGTCGTTCACAGAGAGCGTGTCTCCAGTATCGAGGTTGGCGCGCGTCGATTCCACTTCGTCCTCGTCGAAGACGTGCAGGACGACGGCCTCCGTGTCCTCGTCCTCTACGTTCGTGACGACCTCTGCCACTTGTTTGGCCCACCGTGCGTGATTCTTCACCGGCAACAGGACGGTACTGTTCATATCGGGATATCGTCCGACAAAGGTATTATTCGATTGTACAACATGTATTGGATATAAGTCAGCGGTCGTCCGCCGCGAGGTTGACGTAGGTCACGAGAAACTCCATGAGCGAGCGTTCGGCCTTTCGGAGGTGGTTAGAGGCTGTCGTCTTGGTGATATCCATCTTCTCGGCGAGTTCCTCTAGCGTGGTCTGGCGTGGGATGTCGAAGTAGCCCTCTTCGAGCGCGAGCGTTATCAGTTCCCGCTGACGCGGCGGAATAGAACCCAGAAGTTCCTGCCACTCGGCCGCGCTCGGCGTTACTTTCCGACTGAAGTCGTTGGAGATGCGCTCAACCGCGACGGGACCGAACTCCGAGAGTACCTCTGTCGCCTTCGAGAGTTCCTCGCGGTCGTTCAACAGCAAGTCGAAGCACTCCCGACCATCCTCCAGTTTGGTCGGACCGAGGGGGAGAAACCCCTCGTAGAGCAGCGTCTGCAGCGGCGTGAACTCGGTGAGCGACCCGCGGACGAACAGCGTCGCCGACTCCCGGTCGGAGTGTTGGAGTTCGTACCGTTCGAGGACGTCGACTTCGTCGATGGCCTGATGGTCCTTGATGACCGAAAGCGATTCGTCAAGGTCGTCGGCCTCCAGCGCCACGATGCCGATGTAGCGCCGGTTCCGAAACGTCGACGCGAGGAACTCCGCGAAAACGCCGTATCGTGCGAGTTCGGCGGTCCAGTCTTCCTCGTACCGGACGGAGACCTTGGCCGTGAGCATTGTCGGTACGCTATCGGCTGGAATATTAAACCCCTCTGTGGTCGGTCGCTTTTTCCGTGTCGGTCTGTCCACAGTCTGCGCGCCACGGGTCGAGGAGTCTCTCTACCGTGGCCGCCGGACTGTCGAGTTCGGCTTCGACACGGCCGACGGTACCTGGTGGGACCGACGGCTCGAAAAGGTCGGCCGCTTTCGCACGAAGTTCGGTGTCCGAGAGAGGGTGTTCCCGAGCACCTCTCGCCCGAGTCACGTCCGAGGTAAGGGTGCGACCGTCGCTCGTGAGGAGTTCGACGCGGGCGAGACACTCGTCCGGGAACCGCTCTTCGAGGCCTGGGTCCACGACCAGTTCCACGCGGTCGGCGAGCGCGAGTATCGTCGAGTCCTCGCGCCGAACAGCGGCGAGTTCCGCGGGCGTGAACTCGCCGCAGACCAGTGCGGCCGCCACGGGGTACGGATACGAGTACTCGGCTGCCTCGGCCGTCCCGGGGCGTCGAGTCCGCAGGTGGGTCGCCGCCTCGAAGGTGTGAACGCGGAGCGTCTCGACCGACTTGAGGTCGAAGCCGTGGGTTTCGCGCAGGGCGAGCACCGCGTCGACACCGGGTTGTGCCCAGCGACAGCACGGGTACGGCTTGAGGTAGCCCGTAGTCAGGTAGAAACGGTCGCCTAGGTCGTCGGTCGCGTCGACGTCAGTCTCGTCGAAGACGGTTCCCGACGCAGTGAACCCTGCCTCCGCGAGGTCGACCGCGGCCGTGCCAGCGTACGCACCCCAGCCGATGCCGTCCTTGGTCATACCGGGATTCTCGACGCCGCGCATGATCGGCGTTCGTGGCGCGTGGTATTCCGCGGTCCCGAGGGCTGCGGCCGTCGTCTCCCGGTCTAGTCCCCGGAGTCGTGTCACTGCGGCCGCGGCCCCGACCGCGCCCCACGATCCGGTTCCAGTGTAGACGTCGTCGGTTTCGTGGATGGCGAGTCCTGCACGGACCGCGAGTTCGTAGCCGACGCCGACCGCGGTAAGGAACTCACCGACTGTCGCGTCGGTGATCTCCGCGGCGGCGAGCGCCGGTGGGACGACCACGGCCGCAGGATGGCCCTTCACCTCGCGGTGGCCGTCGTCTACGTCCAGCGCGTTTGCCGCCGTCGCGTTCACGAGCACCGCGCCCTGTTCCGAGAGAGAACCACCGTCTCCGGAGAGCAGGGTCGCGGCGTCACCGGCGTGATGGTCGGTTGCGTAGGTTCGGACGATTTCGGTTGTCGGCATCTGGAACCCGGCGGTCGTGGCCGCGAGCGTGTCGAGCACCCGCCGCTGCAAGTGTTCGCGCGCCTTCTCGGAGAAGTCGTCTATCGTCGCGTCGTGGACGAACGAGATGGCGATATCGGTTGTCATGTGAAAACGAGAGAGCTACGAGAAATGGACGGTAAGCGGGTTGTGGCCGTCTTCAGTCGTCGTCGGCGGGCGCGGCCTTGACTTCGTCCCAATCTTGCTTGTCCACGTCGAGGCCGTAGAGGTCGATGGCGTTCTGTCCGAGTATCTTAGCCTTCTGCTCCTCGTCGGCCCCGATGCAGTTGATCTTCTCCAGCGCGACCGGGATGTTCGAGGAGTGTTCGGCGGCCATGATGAGCTTCTCCGCGCCGACGCGCTCCATCGCCCGGCGGATGTACATGTTCAGCGCCAGCGTGGTGTCGAGATAGATGTTGTCCCAGCGGTCGGCCATCTGGATGGCCTCCTGCGTGAGGGTGTAGGCCCCGCCCATGTGCGCGAAGATGATGTCGAGGTCGGGGTAGTCGTCCGCCACGTCCATGTACATACCGGGAACCGAGAACGGCATCCCGTGGGGTCCGGTGTGGACCATCACGGGCACGTCGTTTTCGATGCAGGCGTCGTACACGTCGTAGGCGATGTCTGAGGTCGGGTCCACACCCCAGGCGAGAGTGTGAAGCTTGACGAACTTGAAGTCGAGTTCCTCGACGCAGCGCGTGATCTCGTCGTGGACGAAGTCGGTACCGAGGTGCGGGTTGACTGCCGCGGTACCGAAGATGCGTCCGGGGTACTCCTGGCTCGCCTCGTATATTTGGTCGTGGACCTCCGAGACGGACTTGTCGGTCTCGCCGCCGAGCGGTTGGAGGATGGTCGCGTCGACTTTGTTCTCGTCCATCGCGCCGATGATCTGTTCGACGCTCTCGGACCACTCGAAAGTGCGGTCCTGCTGGTCGTCTTCGTTACCGATGTGGTGGTGTCCGTTGACGACGGGGTAGTCTGCCATTGCGAATGATTGTTGTGGGGATACCACGCATGAGGTTTGACTACAACGTGTAAACCATTGAAATGGGGTCCGGTAGAAATGGAGAAATCCCGAATGTCAGTCGAGGCCGAGCAGACCGGCGGGCGTCTCGACGAGACACCGTCGCACTGTCCCGCGCTCGATGCCCGCGTCAACGACGCTCTCGGCGAACTCCCGCAGTCCTGGAACCGGCGGGTTGTCAGCCTGCCCGTAGTCCGTGGCGAGAGCTGCATTTTCGGGGCCGACCCGTTCGACTGCTTCGGCGACTCGGTCGATAGTGTGGCCCGTTGTGCTCTGGACCGAGTACGCACAGTACTCCATGACTGCTCCCAGCTCCGCGAGTCTCTCCTGCTGGTCAAGCGGAATGTCCACGACCCGGAAGCATGGGTGGTTGACCAGACAGTCGACGCCCGCGTCGGCGCAGGCCGCCGCGACGACCTCCACTTCGGCCGGTGTGGCGTGGCCAGTTCCGACGACGGCGTCGTACTCCGCGACCAGGTCGATGATAGTCCGGGTCGCGGCTGTCACCTCGCCGTCCCGAGCGACCGGAATCTCCTCATCCTCGTCCGGGACGCGCTGACCGACGAACCGCTCTATACCATCCTCGCGCGCCTGTGAGGCGTGGTTCGCGCTCCACGCCGTGGGGAGCCAGACGATTTCGGCTCCGAGTTCGAGCGCGGTCTCTACGGCGTCTCGGTTCAGTCCGCCGACGGTGCCGTTACAGGCGACCCCGCCATAGAGCAGTTCGTCGCCGACCGCCTCGTTCACCAAGTCGACTCGTCCCGCCGTCGGAACGACGTGACTCTTGACCACGACGCCGCGCATTCCGGCCTCGCGGGCGTCACGCGCGAGGGCCACGTCGCTCTCGAACCGGTCGACGAGGTCCGGGGCAGTGTGTACGTGCAGGTCCACCGCGCCCGCGAGGAGGTCGTCGCCCGTTCGACTCCCGTCGTCAGTCACGCCACCACCTCCGCCAGCAGTTCCATCGGGTGGCGCGTCTCGACGTCGCAGTCGGCGAGTTGCTGGCTACAGGACGCACCGCCAGCGGCGATTACGTCGGCGTCCACCGCGTCGAGTTTCGCCGCGAGGTCCGTTCCGAGGTCCATCGAAAGTTCGTAGTGGTCGGTCTCGTAGCCGAACGCGCCAGCCATGCCACAGCAGGTCGCATCAACCGGCGTCACGTCGTATCCCGCCTGTCGGAGCAGACCGACGGGCGCGTGGTCGCGGCCGCGAGCCGTGGCGTGACAGTGGCCGTGGTAGGCCACCGACCGGTCGGCGCATTCGAAGTCGGGGGCCTCGGGAATCGAGAGATCGCCGGTCGCCACTCGGTCGAAGAGGAATCCGGCCACAGTGTCGGCCGCGTCGGGCACCGGGCCGGGGTCGGCCACGAGGTCGTCGTACTCCTCCAGCGCACTGGCGCAGGAGGGTTCGAGACTGATCACTGGCACGTCCTCGGCTCTGTCCCGAAGCGTCTCGACATTTTCGGCGGCGTCCGTCCGCGCGGTCTCGACCATCCCTTGTGAGAGCGCGGGCCGGCCACAACAGTTCACGTCCGGAATCTCGACGGTGTAGCCGAGTGCTTCGAGGACGCGGACCACTGCCATGCCGACCTCGGGGTGGTTGTACGTCGCGTAGCAGTCGGGGTAGAGGACGACCGCGCCGTGCTCGCCCGCGGTCGGCGCGGGGTCGTGGGTGGCCATCCTTTCGAACAGCGATTTACTGGCGAACTCAGGGAGACCCCGCCGCCGATCGATACCGAGGACCTTCTCTGCGACGACGCGGCCGGGTCCGAACTTGGCGAGTCGGTTCGCCACGGGCGCGAGGGCGCTTCCGACTCGATTCAGTGCCCTCACGTTGCCGAACAAGCGAGCGCGGAGTGGGACGCCTTCTTCCCTGTGTTTCTGGTGTTTGGCCTCGGTCTTGAGTTTCGCCATGTCAACGCCGGTCGGACACTCTGTCTCGCAGGCCTTACACGAGAGACACAGGTCGAGGACTTCCTCTTGAAACCAGGCGCTCGTCAGCGCCTCCTCGCCGAGTTCACCGTCGATAGCGTCTCGGAGGGCGTTCGCCCGCCCCCGAGTGCTCGCAACCTCCTCGCCGGTCGCCCGGTAGGACGGACACATCACGCCGCCATCGGTCGTCCGGCACTTCGAACAGCCATTGCACTGCTCGATCAGCGAATCGAACCCGCGTTCGTCGCCGAAATCCAGTGTCGTCTCGACCTCATGGGGGTCGTAGTCGTCGTACCGCAGAGCCTCATCGACCCTGGCGAGGTCCCCCTCCGAGTCGGGGACGACCTTCGATGGATTGAACACGTCTTCAGGGTCGATGGTGCGCTTGACCGTCTGGAACGCCTCGTACAGCGTCTCACCGTACATCTCGGGGAGATGTTCGGAGCGCAAGCGGCCGTCACCGTGTTCGCCGGAAACGGCACCGCCCACGTCGAGCACTACGTCGTGGACCGCCTCGGAGACCGACCGGAGTCGCTCGCGGTCCGCCTCGGTCTGGAGGTTCAGGAACGGTTTGACGTGGAGTACGCCCTGCCCGGCATGGCCGAACACGCTGGCGTCGAGGCCGTGGTCGGCGAGTACGTCGGCCACGCGGTCGAGATACGTCGGCAGTTTCTCCGGGGGAATTGCGGCGTCTTCGATGAACGAGAGGGCCTGCTCGTCGCCCGGGTGGCGGTTGAGTAGCGGGTTCGACGCCTTGCGGACCTTCCAGAGTCTATCTTGCTCCTTGTCGGTAGCCGCACGTTCGACGGCGACAGTGTGCTCGGTCGTGCTGGCGGCGACCGCCTCGTCGAGACGACGGTCCTGCTCGCTCGCGTCGCACTCGACTTCAACTAGCAACGCGGCCCCGGCCTCGTCGGGAACCAGGTCGATGCCCCACGCTTCACGAGCGTGTCCAAGCACCGCGTCGTCCACGAGTTCGACCGCGCTCGGATCCGCGTCTAGCGCGCCAGTTACTGCGTCGGCGGCGCTTCGCACATCGTCGTAGAACAACAACGCGGCCGCTCGGGTCTCGGGTCGTTCGGTCAGTTCGAGCGTCACCTCAGTGACGACGCCGAGGGTGCCCTCGCTCCCAACGAGGAGGTTCGAGAGGTCAGTCCACGAACCGTCGCTGGCGACGCTCGATTCGAGGTCGTAACCGCTGGAGTTACGGTCCACGTCGGGGTAGCGGTGTTCGATTTCGTCGGCGTGTTCGGTTCCGATTTCCGTGACTGCCCGGTAGAGTTCGCCGACACGGTCGTCACGGGCGAGTTCGGCGTCGAGTTCCTCGCCCGCTTTGTGCTCGAACACCTCGGTGGTACCGTCGGAGAGTACGCACTCTATGCGGGCGACGTTATCCCGGGTCGTTCCGTGGCGGACCGAGTGGGGTCCGGCCGCGTCGTTGGCGACCATGCCGCCGATGGTACAGGTGCTCGACGTGCTCGGGTCCGGCGGGAAGTACAGGTCGTCGGCGGCGAGTTCGTCGTTCAGTTCGTCGAGAACGACGCCCGGCCGGACGGTGGCGGTCTTCTCCTCGGGGTCGACCGACACCACCTCATCGAAGTGGCGCGAGCAGTCAAGGACGATACCCTCCCCGATTGCGTTTCCGTTGAGGCTGGACCCACCACCCCGGGCGACCACGCTCGTCCCAGTGTTGCGGGCGAATCGGACGGTCCGACGAACGTCTGCGACGGAGGCCGGCCAGACGACTCCTGCGGGTTCGACCCGGTAGATGCTCGCGTCCGTCGCGTATAGCGTCCGAGCCGTCTCATCGAAGTCGGCGTCACCGTCGAGGCCACGGAGGTCGGTCGGAACGGACCTCCGTCCCGCCTCTCTGTCTGTGCTCATGGTCGTCCATGCCCCGGCAAGCGGGAAGGTCGTTCAGTCGAACATGGCGCGGGTTTTAGAAGCGTGAACATGTATTCGGATAGCCTGAAGTGGTCGGGCCGTGCGTTGGTGTCTATGAGCGCGAACGAGCGTGTCGCCGCGTGTCAGTTCGAACCGACCATCGGTGACGTCGCCGGCAACCTCGAAGCCCTCGAGCGGACCCTCGATGGCCTTCCGTCGAGCGTCGCTGTCGCCGTCTTTCCCGAACTCTGCGTGACGGGGTACGACCTCGACGTTGCCCAGGACCGAGCGACCCCGGTCCCGGGCGAGTTGACTGACCGACTCGTCTCCATCATCGCCGACCACGACGTGACCGTCGTTGCCGGTGTTCCCGAGCGCGACGGTGAACAACTGTACAACAGCCTCGTCGTCGTGGACGGTGACGGTGTTCGCGATACCTACCGGAAACAGCACCTCTGGGGCGACGAAGCGGACGTGTTCGCGACCGGCGACGGCCCGCAAACCGTCGAGACGCGCCTCGGCACTGTCGGCCTCGCCCTCTGTTACGACCTCAACTTCCCGGAAGTCGGACTCGACTACGCTCGCGAGGGCTGTGATGTCCTCGCCGTGTCGGCGGCGTGGCGCACCAGCTACGAGGCGGACTGGCGACTCTTGCTGCGCGCACGGGCACTTGACGGGCCGTACTACGTCGTCGGGGCGAATCACGCCGGGGACCAGCGTGGGCGCGACCACGCAGGCCGTAGCCTCGTTGTGGACCCGACAGGGACGGTGCTGTCCGAGGTCACAGAGGGGGACGGCCACGCGGTCGTGACGGTGGAACCGGAACGGATAGAGGCAGGCCGAGACCGAAACCCGGTACAGGAGAGTCGAGGCTGGACGTAGCAGTAGCCCCCAATCCGCGAGTGTAGGGCCACCTCCATGTCCGCCGATTACGCAGTAACTCACGATTATCGCTCGTTAGACTGCTCGGCCGGTCGCTCGTCCAAGACTTCCCAGCGGTTTTACTTTCACTTTTTAATAGGAGCGTCGGTAGGCCGTGATGAGGAACAGTCTACGTCTGCTACCGAATGGACACTCCTTCACGTCGTCCATCTAGTCATTGAGGCCTCTACGTTCTACAGCGCCATCGCGAAGGGTGCTGCTGCGGCCGCCCTCCTTTCGAAGGCCGACAGGGACCTCGCGGTCGACGACTGCCAGCCGATCTACGACCTCGACGAGGAGCCTGCACCACAACTTGCCGACAAATGGCCCTCGCTCCCTGCGGCAACACGGATTAAGACGAATCGCGGCGCACAGTTACAGGTGAGGGCGCGGCCACTCGGTGTCTCTTCGAGAATTAACCAACAATACATTCGATACTCAAGTGCGTTGGTTAAGCCGCATTGGAGGAGTCTTGGTCTCTCTGGAGAATACGTACTGAAAACGGTATCACGACTCTACAACGTGCTGATTAATCTGTGTAATAGGAAATCCAGAATAGCCAAATCTGGATTAGCCTATTCTATATTTGGTTATTCAATAGACTTATGCCAGTGTCCGTCCATCCGATAGTATGGACCAGTTCGTGGACCGAGAAAGCGAACTCGCGCGTCTTCAAGACTGTTACGAGTCTGAAGATGCGGAGATGGTCGTCATCTTCGGTCGCCGTCGACTCGGTAAAACCGAACTCGTGAGACAGTCGCTATCTGACCGCGACGACGTCGTAATGTACCAAGCGACCGAAACGACAAAACAGGTGCATCTCGACGAGTTCGTCGGCCTCGCTTCCGAGTCGTTCCCCGGCGTCAGCCGAATCAAACCTGAGTGGGAGTCACTCCTCGGCTATCTCGCCGAACAGGATGCCGTCATCGTGCTGGACGAGTTCCCATATCTCGTTGACGCGGACGAGAGTCTTCCGTCAGTTATTCAGCGACTGTGGGACCACGAGCTTCGGGACACTGCAGCGACACTCGTACTCGTCGGTTCATCGATCAGCATGATGGAAGAAGCCACGCTCCTCGGAACCAGCCCGTTGTACGGCCGGTTCACTGAGAAACTGGACCTGCGACAGTTCGACTTCGGTGCTGCGAGAGAATTCTTCCCTGCTTCCTACACACCAGAAGAACAAGTGTTCGCGTGGGGTGTCTTCGGTGGCACACCGTACTACTTGGACGGGGCCGAACTCGACCACGACCTCGGGGCGGTTATTCGACAGTCACTGCTCGCACAGCAGGGGTTCTTGCACAATGAACCCGAGTACGTCCTCCGTACTGAACTCACCGAGCCGAACCGATATTTTGCGATTCTGAAAGCAATCGCCGCCGGGAACGCCACGTCAAACGAGATCGCGCAGGCGATCGGCATCGACGGGAAGCAAATTTCGACGTATACGAAGAAACTGGAACGGCTTCGTTTAGTCGAACGTGAGGTTCCAGTCACCGAAGACAAGACGAAGTCGCGGCGAGGTCGGTACCGGATTCTCGACCCGCTGTTCCGCTTCTGGTTCCGGTTCGTCTACGGTAACGAGGATCGGTACGACCGACTAAATGATCACGCCTACGAGGCCGTTATCGAACCAGAGATGGCCGACTTCGTGAGTCACGAGTTCGAGACGCTCTGTCAAGATGCACTGCACGATCTGTATCCCAACGAGATGTTCACGGACGTTGGTCGCTGGTGGTACAAAGAACACGAAGTGGACGTCGTCGGCCTCACTACAAATGGAACGATGGTGACGGGCGAGTGCAAGTTTACGAACACCCCGCTCGATTATAGCGCGCTTGCATCGCTCGAAGAACACACTCGGGAAATTCGCTGGTCGCCTGATAGCGGTGATGTGACGCAAAAGTACGCTCTTTTCGCCCGAAGTGGCTTTACACAGTCAGTTCGAGACGCAGCAGCCGAACGTGACGATCTCCAACTGTTCGACCTCGAAAAAATCGTGGATAGTTTTTGATCGTCACAGTAGACAACTCGCCGCTTTCGATCTCTGATTGTATTCTCACACTATCATTGTCGATACTGACCGTGACGAGTCTAAGCGGAGTCGCGCATATCTGACCGAGAAGAATCGGCTGTTGGCCGAGTGTGTTGAAAATCTGGAGACGCTCCTCGAATGGAAGAACGACCGCATTGGCGAACTCGAAATAGAGGTTGAGCAGTGAGAAGCAGCAATCGAGGACTGTGAACAGGAGGTAGACGAACTCCGCAAGCAGCAGGATGCCAACGTGGGTGACCAGGACACGGAGTCTGAGTCAGCGTCCGTTTGGGGACGGACGAAACAATGGTTCGGAAGGAACTCAACGCAATCGATGACGAGATCAATGCGTGGAAGGACACCTACGAGATCGAGTCACTCACCGAACTGCGCCAGAGCATCGGAAGTGACGACCTCACTGGTGACGAGCGCCGAGAGCGCCTCCTAGTCTCTACAGGCGGAGCAGGCCGAGTGCCTCGGGGGGCTTGACCCCGAGGCGGTTCACGAGGCCGAGATGCTTTCGCGCTCTGGTGAGCGCAACGTTCAACCGGCACGGGCCCTCCTCGGGGGAATTCGAGGAACCCACCGTTGCCGTCGTCGTTGCTCCGGACGTAGTAGTGGGTAGCTCAACGACTGGCTTCTACAATGTCGGTCGGCGTGAACAACGAGACATCGTCTCGCTCGTCGGCAGTCTGTTGAAGTCCGTCTGAGAAGCCGGACCGGCAGAAACAGCAGTACTGATAGTCGGGCGACCCGCCGTTCGGTGGCGTCCACTCGACGTGTGTCGCAGTCCGTTCGAGATCGGCCAGATCTCCCTCCGTCATTTCTCGGGTTGTGTACTTGCATTCGCAAGCGACGAGCGTCCCATCGCTTGCTAACCCGACAACGTCGAGTTCGTTGTGTTTGTGCCACCAATAGCCGATTCCCTGATACGTTTTCGGAACTAACGATTGAAGCCTGTTCTGGCAGATAATCTCGAACATCGACCCCATGTACTCTGA
This sequence comes from Halorussus salinisoli, assembly GCA_005239435.1. GTDB lineage: Archaea > Halobacteriota > Halobacteria > Halobacteriales > Haladaptataceae > Halorussus > Halorussus salinisoli. The sequence continues at coordinate 244,718 of SZNP01000004.1, forward strand.
GAACGTCGGCCTGACGAGTTGTTCGTAGGCGTCGTCACCAAGTTGTGTGAGTTTCCCTTCTTGCCCGTAGACGTACCGAACCAGAAACGGAACAGTGGTTCTTTCAGCCGATACCGACTTTTCCGAGTAGCGTTCGGGTTCGCAGTTACCGGAATATCTCGTTCAACCAGCCGAAGTCGCCGGAGTTTCGAGAGGTACGACCCGAGCGCGTTCGAACCGATGCCAGCAAAGTCAGCAATCTCGTTCGCTTCACGCTTGCCAGTAGCGATTGCGCGAAGGATTGTGTAGTACGTCTGGGGCTCACGAATCCCGAACTCCGTGCGTAACAGGAACTCCGGCTCGTTATGGAGCACGCCATGTTCTGAGAGTACGTGTGATTGCACGTTCTCAGAGAGTGATGCAGACGGAGTAAGCGCCTGTAGGTAGTACGGTGTTCCACCGAACACGCCCCACGTTTGAATAACCGAATCCGCGTCATCCTCCGGATAGAACACTTGTGCATCGCCAAGTGCAAGCGGCGGCAGATCTATCGTGGCCGTCCGTCGACCGTAGAGTGGACTCCCACCGCTGAGAACCTTCTCTTCCATGATACTGATCGAGGAGCCAACGAGGACGAGTGTCATCTCGGTTTCTTCGAGATGCATATCCCAAACGCGCTGAATTTTCGAGGGAGTGCATCATCCGATTCGATAAGATACGGGAACTCGTCGAGGACGACAACTGCATCTTGACGGCCGAGGGCCCGGAGGAGTGCCTCCCAGTCTCGCTTGATGTCTTCAACGAGTGGAAACGTTTCCTTTGCAGTCTCGACGAAGTTCGTGAGTTGTACCTCTGATGTCTCCTCGGTCGCTTGCCAGTAGATCGTGTCATCTCGATCCTGAATCGCCTTACGAACAAGTGCGCTCTTCCGAGCCGACGACGTCCATGCACAACGAGTAGTTCCGCGGTATCGCTCTCGAGTTGTGAGTGTAGCATCTCGAGTTCGTCTTTCCGATTGACGAAGCGCGGATGAGCCATACCCCTCCTTCGAGCCGAACGAAGACAATACTAGTGATTATCTAAATCACGATTTTACTAATCACGATTTTACTATCGAGAGTTATCGATTCACGCGCTTCGTTAATTTTGAATAGGTTCTGCTTTATCGAGACTATGCGCTCGGCCAATGGCTACCCTTTGAGGAACCTGAAATCCCTCGGCCGCTCGGCATCCCGCGACCGCCGCTGCGCTCCTGATCCCTGCGGTGCTTGCGGGTTGAGGGACGACCGAGACGGCCTCGTCCATTCTGAGTGCGTCAGGGGATGGCTGGATCGCTGAGCGCCAGAACCAGATGGACGGGTGTTTTGCCACGGCCCGCATCGCTCGCCGTCTCGGGTGCGCTCTCGCTCGCGCCCTAAGGGGGCGCGCGAAGGCACGACCGATCTGTGCGACTGGTCGGAGCAGTCAGTTTGCCTTGATGAGCGTCGGGCGTGTTCGACGGGCACATTTCACGCTGGCCAGGGCGCAGTGACGCTCTGCTGTGATGTCCCTGGAGCAAGGCTGAGATTGCCTGCCGTCATAGAGGGGACGCGCGTGCCCCCGATCCAGAGGTTAGTGAACCTGTTCGTGCCCGACTGATTACGGGCGTAGACACCCCAGTCTTGGTTGTTCATCACATGCACGTTCTCGAATCGGTTCCGGGTGGCATTGAGCAGCCAAATCGCACTCGGCGCCTCCAAGAGCCGTCTTGTGGCCGTCGTGTTCGAGACGACCGTCCCCGAGATACGGTTGTGAGTTGCGTTCGCGAGCGCGAGGCCCGCGAACGCGTTCCGATCGATCAGACTCTCCGTGACGGTGGTCGCTGTGGCATCGAATAGCAGGACGCCTACCGTATTGCGTGCGGCGGTTACTCCCGTAAGCGTGACCCGGCTGGCATTCCGAACGACGATTCCATCCCCGATATTGTCAGCGACCGTGGTGTTATGAACCCTGCTCCGTGTGGTGTCGCGGAGGGCGATGCCAGCGTGCCCGTTGTCGCTCGCGTTCGTGTCGGTAATCCGAATGCCGGTGGCGGTCCCCACCCTGATACCATCTTCGGCGTGCTTGGTCACAGTGGTGGCGGTGAGCGCGACATCGGTGGCGTTGGTGAGATTGATCCCGACGGCGTTATCAGTGGCGGTAACCTCTCGCATCGTTCCGGACTGCACATTCACGAACTGGACGCCGACGTCGAGGCCGGTGACCGTGAGGTTCGTGACCGACACGTTCCTGATCGCGGGCATATTCCGAGATCCGACGATGATCCCAGCCCCGAAATAACCTTGTGACGCCGCCAGCATGTGTTTTCCACGCTCTAATAACGTGGTGTGCACGGTGATGGTGTGGCCGTTACCCTCGATGGTAATGTCGCTCGTTTCGACCGCAAGGCAGGTGTAGTCGCGGGTCTCGAGATCGGTGGTGAGGACGTATGTTCCAGCGGCGGTAATCGTGGTACACGAATCGATCGTGGTGGCCGACTCCACTGGGCGTTCGACAGTCGAACCCGGAGGGGTGGGAGCCGGGTCGAGTGGTGTAACCCCCCCGAGGATGAGCAACCCAACAACGAGCAGTGACGCGTTCGCGCAAATCTGTGGGGGCATGGGGCTATCCACCCCCAAATCGTGCGACAGCCGCGAGATACTCCTCGCGCCGCTCAAGAATCGTGGCAATGATAGCTTGGGGGAGCCCTGTCGCCGCTTCGATGGCCGCCTCGGCCTGGCCCGCATCGTGTAGGACAATCGTAGGTTCCACAGGTGTACCTCCAGGAGGTGACAACGCTCACGGGCAGAATAAACATTAGCTGAAAACCATTTCAATAAACGCTCAAACTGGAATATATTTCCCTAAGCGCTCGAACTGAACTCCGTATGCCTAACCAGTCCAATAGGTCGGCGTGTCAAGACGGCGGTCGTCCCGCCCATCTAGAACGGAGTGATAGTTACCGAAAGAGAGGCTGTTTCGCAGACGAAGCTACGGCCAGATCTCTCTTGGTTCAGGCCTTCTCGTTCACGTCGATGACGTTCACGTCCTCGTCGAGCGTCAGCTCTAACTCGGCATCCTCATGCTGAAACGTGACTCGAACCCGAGGTGGATCTGTTGCGATGAGTTCATGGTCAATGTCCTCCTTGAGGTCGATCTCGCGATATCGGGGTTGGAAACTTTTGGCGTCGTCATCCTCGTACTGGAGAGGCACATCGTGGTCGTAGTAGAAGGCGACCACTGCGGGATGGTGCATGACCAGCCACGAACACGATGGCACGATTTGTGCGGAGGCCTTGCAGACAGGGCAGCGAAACCGAGCCATCACGGCGTACCGCCGCTCGCAGGTGGAACAGACTCCCTCGGCCGCGTGGTCGTCACAGACGTGTAGCCAGCGGTCTATCGGGCCCGAGCACCCGGTACAAACCCCTTCGAGCGCGGATTGTGTGTTCCAGGTTCCTCTGATAGAGGCCGCATTGAGCAGTGCTTCTGGCCCCCGGTCGGTCATGCCAGCCGGATCCAGGCCCGTCGACGAGAGAATCCCTCCCGGAAACTGACCACGATCCCCGAATCGCCCCTCGCACTCGGTACAGACGTGCATGAGCGCCTCGTCGTGGTAGGTGATCGCCGTGGGAGCGCCACACACGGGACAGGCCCGGTCTACCTCGGTCGGGTCAAGTGCTGGATCTTCGAGACCCACGCCCGCGATGACCGACTGTACGAGCTGGAAGCCGGTGGACCGGAGCTCGTACCCCGAATCGGTCTGGCGGACGAAGTGGCCGACCAGCTGTTTGAGGTGATAGTTGAACTGCGAGCCGTCGCGCATGCCGACGCGCTTGCGCAACTCCGCGAACGTAACAGCGCTCTCGGCTGTAAACGGTTCGTATGCTTCCCAAAGAGCCAGCAGAATCGCTAGCCGGGTTTCGTGCCCTAAGACGGAGAAGGCTTCAGTCGCGCGTGACCCAGCAGCGCCCGCAGCCGCCTTGAGCGGTGGCTCGGTCGAATTCGTTTTGGCCATGTGGGTGGCTACCACATAACAGTCTATAAAACGGCGGGACGATCGAAGCGATGTGCCTTGAATGCAGTACGCTACTTATGATAGTTTCTCGTTAAGTCTTCTCGGGCCGTGCTGAATTCAGAGGCCGCATCCATTATGGTCGAGAATTCTACCCAAACTCAATTCGAATAAAATATGTCAGACGTAGAGAACGTATTTACCATTGCCCCGTTCGTACTCACGTCTGCACATCGATGACGGCACCCGCACCGTCGAGCGTCACGTTGAGGTCGTCGTCGTCGATGACGACCGTGACCTCGATCGCCAGCGGATCCTCGGATACGACGGTCTGGTCGGCGATAGTCTCCATCTCGACGCGGTGCCAGTTGTGCCCATAGACTTCGAAGTCGTGGTCGTGATAGAACGCTGCCACCGTCGGATGCACGAGGATGTGTCGCCCGGTGGGCATATGGAAGCTGTTCTGACAGACGTCACAGACGCGCCGGAACAGGATCTCGAAGATGCGGTCGCAGTGGGGGCAGACCTGGCCGTCGCCGACCGTATGGTCCTCACAGATGAGCGGGGTCGCGGTGACCGTCCCCGAACAGCGTGGGCAGACACCCTCGATTAACAACATAATTCGGTATTTGACCCACGTGGTCTGCACCCGGTACATTTCGGCCAGCGACCGTTCGCGGACCCCCGCTGGCAACAGTAACGGAATCGCCCGCAGTACGCCCGACCCGAGTTCGGGATGCTTCCATGCTCCTTCGCAGGCCGTACACCGGACGAGTAACAGATCGGGAGACCGGTCCGTCCCGTGGTCGAGAACGACCTGACCGCCACATAGGGGACAGGGATCGTCGATCGGCTCAGTGTCGAGGACCACCTCGTCAGTCAGCGCGCCCGCGAGCATCGTACTGATGATTTGTCCACCTGTTCGACGGAGTTCATAGCCGTCGTCGGTCTGACGGACGAACGGCCCGACGAGTTGGGTGAGGTGGTAGTTGAACTGCGAGCCGTCGCGCATGCCGACGCGTTTGCGCAATTCCGCGAACGACAGGGCCTCGCGCTTGGGGGCTGTGGGGTCCTGTGCGTCCCAGAGTTCGTAGAGTATGGCTAGCCGAGTTTCGTGGCCGAGGATGGCGAACGTCTCCTCTGGCGAGCGTCCGCCTCGACTTTCAGCGTCACTGTGCATAGTGGCATCGTAGGCCAGTATGTCGTGACTATTGTTAACTATTATCGTACCAGGGGATGGGGCAACCGACGACTTTGTACGACGACCTGTTGGTCAGGTTAGGAATGCGGAGTTCAGTACGAGCATTTATAGAAATATTTTTCATCTAATATTTATTGGGCTATCGATTATCCTATGCACTGTGTCATACAATGACACGGAAACGCACTGGGCTGGCTACCACTGAACCGGTCGGGAGCGACCGCCGGTCGTTCCTGAAACATCTCGGGGTCGCCGCCCCACTCGGCTACCTTTCGAGGCAAGCCAAGGCGACGAAACAGGACACCGGAGCGCCAGGACACCCCCAGACGCTGGCGGAAGCGACCCGTTCGGAAATCGACATTTGCACGCTGCACCTCCAGGACGAGGCCGGAAACGGGCCGCTGTTCGCCGACGAGACGAAACTCTACGAACGGTTTGCCGGAAATCCCGTCGATACCGGCGTGGCTCCCGCCGAACTTGACGGCGAGCACGTGACGTGGGAGGAGTTTAGCGCCGTCGAGGGGTCGATCGTGGCTAAGTGCGTTGATCAGGGGAGGTACATCTCGATGCACCTCCAGAATCTCGTCCCGCTGGGCCTGTACACCGTCTGGATCGACCTCTTCGAAGAGCCGGGGTTCGTTGCGGGCACGCATGACATCGACGAGGCGCTCGCGCACGAAATCGGGGTCGGCGCGGTCGGTCCAAACGACGGGAGCCAAAGTACGTTCCGGGCGACCGAGACCGGTGAGGCGATGTACACCGGCATCACACCACCCGGGGAACTCTCGATCGCAGGTGAAGTCGGCGCCTGTGCGCTCCCCCGCACCTCCGTACGAACTGGATATCGTCGGCGCATACAAACTCGACGACGAGAGCCACGGACCCGAGCCCGGGCCTGACGGGACGTGGGTCCCGCAGTTCGTCTTCGCGTTCACGGCGGAATCGGAGACCTGTGACGGTTCGAGAGACACGACCGCGAAACTCGACTGTCTGTAAAAATCCGCGTGAGCAACTGGACTACCCTGCGACCGAGGTGCGATTATCGGCCGGGGTGAACTCCCACCCACCACGATACAAAGTGGATGATACTGAGGCACACCGTAATTTCAGGCCTTGTTGAAACCCTCAAGCGGTGATAAGTTCCAGCGGCCGTGCTGATTACGGAGACTGGTGCAGTTGTCGACGGTCGGAACTTTCGTTAGAGGACTTGTTCACAGAAGCGGCCTCCCGAGCTGTGTCGACCCAGCTGTGGTCCGGGAAGGGAGCGGGATGCACGTCGTACGTGTACCGATAGTCGCGCTCGTCCCCGTCGAGCGTGATGTCGAACGCGTAGACGATTCCATCCTCAACCCCGAGCCGGAGCGTGCCGTTGATAGCCGGTGGGACATCGGCGGCGGCGGTCGCACGTTCGCCCGAGATGCAGTACGTGATGACGGGGACACCATGGTGGGTCGTCGTGTTGGTGGCCGTCCACGTGTACGCGTCGAGGATGTCGGGGTGTCGACCGATGTTCGTGGGAGCAATTTGTCCGTAGTGTAGATCGTATCGGTAATACGCGTCGGTGGTGTTGTCGTAGACGTATCTGTCGTCCGATTCCAGTTGCTCTCGCTGGCGCTCGGTCGGGATACTGTCGGCCGACTGGACGAACGCATACGTCGTCCCGTTCCGATAGACCGTGGCGTTGTGCCAACGTTTGGCGAGTATCTCCCCCGTGGAGGAATTGATGTAATAATCTCCTTCCACGAGTCGGCGGTCGGGCGGTGCGGTGTAGACGATGGCGTACGAGTCCCAGTACGTTCGCGGAGTGTGCGAAACGTTCGTATCGTCTGTCTCGAGCGCCGAGAAGTTGATGTGATCCGGTCCTGTCCCTGCGGGATACGTCTGGTCAGAACCAAGTGGGGTTACTTGAGGAGACCAGAAGGTCGTGAAAGCGAACAATCCGATACCGATTGCTACGAGCGCGACGACGAGGCCGATCAAGTAGCGACGGTCCATACAGAATCAAATCACAGCGTCGATAAGTAAGTCCCCAAGACTCAAAACGGCACTTGTATATCAAGGAGGACCACAGATTGAACTCAATCTGTAAGCGATACACTCTCTGTATTCAGTAGCCCGTTTCTCTCAGAATCACAGTCGCTCGTACTCTTCGCGGGAAATAGCGAGGGCTCGTTCCACGTTGTGAACGACGCATTTGATGACAAGTTCACGGAACTGCTTCCACCAGACGCATGATCTGACGAAGGCTCCGAATTTCTGCTTGATAGCGGCATTCACTGTCTCATTCATGTTCCGTCTGTTGTAGAGGTCGCTGTCAGGGTCGTGCCATCCACGCTTTGTGAGTCTCTTGCACGTATACTATCGCTTGTTCGTCTCCTCTGCTGAGAGTTCTTCTTGCTCTATCCATGCTTGAACTATATCACCGATGTCAAACAGGCTGTCCTTTGCAGAGAAATCAATAGAGACGAAGACACCGAAATGTCCGTCGATTGGAACTTGTAGCGCAAGTGCATCCTCGGTCTGACAAATAATTCGTCGAAACTTCCCCGCATGAGTCACGTCTGCTAGTGTCTCCTTCCCAAGCGCGAATACGATGAGTTCTCGCCGAAGTGTCTCGATCTCTGCTGGGGTGTACTGTTGGTCAAGGTCTTCACGGAGATACAGGTTGTCAAATCCGGTCGCTGTATAAACTGCAGCTATCCGTAGTGCGTTACCAACTTCTCTTTGACATCTCTGCGGGAGTTCAAATGACTGGGTCATACTAGCTGTTTCTTCTCCTCACCCATGATTGTGATTGTTTACCACGTTTGGGGGGATAGTCAAATAGAAGATTAGAAACAATGGAGGAAGCGGGCTTGGACTAGCGATCATCAAGAAACTTGCAGAGAAGTAAATACAGGAGGATCGCGCTCTACATTGAGCAACCTGTGATGCGAATTTGTCGAATCACTGACCGAGAACGAGGGTAAATCCCCACCCGTAGCTGTATTCGTCTGTCTCCGGATTCACTGTGTATCCCTGTGTGAAAGAATAGTCACCGGTTGGCCAGCAGGTGTCGTTCTTCACCCAATTCGCCACCCCGTACTGTTTTGTGAGTGTGTCCCCCACCGCGAGTGTCCGGGTATCCACCATTGGATACGTCTTCGCGTGATCACGCCAACAACCGTCCGTCAACGAAGGGTCGCCGTCCTGTGAAATAACGAGACCAGTATCAGGACGACTCTCTGCAAGCGGGCTTGGAAACGGCAGTTTCCAGTGGTTTGTCTGAATCGTCTGGGTAGTGTCGCTCGCGTTCCGAATGGAGATGCGAATCCGTGCTGGATGATCAGACGTCGGCTGTGCGAGGAATTTGACGCTGTGCTGGAACGGACTGTCAGCAGGTGTCGGCTCAACACGGAGTTCGGTGAATGGCTTTCCAGCGAGTGTCTGGTATGATTCCGCCGGTGTGGTAGTGGAAGCGTCCGATTCTGGTGGTGAAGAAGCAGTGCACCCTGCGACTCCAAGACTGAGAGCGGTACTTGATAAACGGAGGGCTGAGCGGCGGGTTATCTCCATATTTCTCTCCTTTATTCCCTCAGGAAATGCTTTTTGTGTCCGTTCAATTCACGCTCTGTATTCAGCATGACTTCCATCGACTTATTCGGGCGATGTCAGAAGTATCCTGCTGAATTGAAGATGCGTATTCGGCAGCCATTGGCATGCCTTGTTTGAACGTACCGCCCACAACTAGTCCGGATTCCGGACAGAGTATCAACTGATACTGGAAACGCGTATCGAATCGATATTAGACGGATGTGCGCACCGTACTCCGGTCACAGGCATGCTTAGTCAGGAATTCCATCCGTCGCCTCGGAGCTCCCTAGGTCAGGTCGAACGGACGACATTTTTATTGAACAACCGCGAAACACCTGTATGGACAGAGACCGTCTGATCGAACTCGCCGCACACTACGTCGCGATGCTGCTGATGTGGTTAGTGGTGATTACTGGGCTGCGAGCACTCGTTGGTGAGTTGAGCTTCTGGATCGAGCTTGCGGTTATAGTTGTTGTTGTCTTGGCATACCGGCTCATCGTACAGCAACTTGGCATCGCGCCTCGTGCGTGGAAGAAACAATAATCAGTGACAATCTAGCCCCCGGTGAAAACGACTCGGTGACGAGAGGGGCTTCCGGGACGTGGGCGTCGCTTTCAACTGTGCACTCCGTCTCTGATGCCTCGTATATCGCCTCGATACGGGCGGGCGGTTCGGGGTCACGGTCGATGTCTTCATCCCGAGGCGTAGGTGTTTCTAACACCTTCTAAATGGTTTCTGTTATGGTTGATTTCTTATAATTTATCCAGAGTTCTATATAATAATAGAAATAACGTTCTGAATAGAGAGGCTAAGTTTAGCAGAGCGTCATATACAGACTCAGGGGTTAGTGAAACGCTACCTTCAATAACGGAACATATTACTCGGTTCCTCGAAAGCCACCATTATGGACGCATCTCCGACGATTTACGAGGACCGCATCGCCGCGCAAATGAACCGCGGTGACTTCGTCCTCGCGGTTGTGACGGCGACGAAGCCAGACTTCTACAAACAGGCGCCGGTCGTCGCCGCCGCCGACGCCAACGATCTCCCCTGTTTCGTGATCCACACCGGTCAACACTACGATGAGGTGCTCGGCCACGGTCTTCAGGAGTACGGTCTCGAACCCCACATCGCGGCCGACTTCGGCATCCGAGGTGATCTGAGCCAAAAAACCGCCGAAATGATGCTCGCGGTCAAGGAACTGGCGGCGAAACTCAACGAGTGGCCCGACACGACCGTCCTCCCGATGGTCCACGGCGACACCCACGCCGCGGCCATCTTTCCGCAGGCGTGGATGTTCGCCACGAACCAGCAGGTCGCGCACAACGAGGCCGGTCTCCGCGGGATGGCGCCGACCTACGAGACGACCTCCGACCCCGAAGCGGTCATCAGCGAACAGTGGAACAACGAGTGGCACGTTGAGCGGACCGAACCGTTCCCCGAGCAGTACGATACCTTCATCGGCTCCGCAGCCTCGATCTACCAGTTCGCGCCCGTCGAGTTGAACCGCGAGCATCTTGAACGCGAGGGCTACCCCCGCGAGGTGGACGGGCAGGAGCGCATTCCGGTGGTCGGCAACTCGGTCGTTGACGCCATCGAGATGAAACGCAACCACGACGGCGAGAGCGTCTTCGATGTTTACCCCGCGCTGGAGGCGCGCGACGACTGGATCCGCGTCGACATCCACCGACGGGCGAACCTCCTACCCGAGCGGTTCACCGCCATCGTTGAGGGCGTGATCGAACTCGTCGAGCGCGGTTACAACGTCAACTTCGTCGAGTTGACCGCCACAGAGCAGGCCCTGCGCAACTATGGATACCGCGAGCGCCTTCAGCGATTGGCCGACGAGCGCGGGAACTTCCTGTTCACCGGGCTCTGGAAGAAACACGCCCATGTCTACGAGTTCCTCGCCTCCGGGCAGTGTCTCGCCGAGTTCACCGACTCCGGGAGCATGCAGGAAGAACTCAACCACATTGAGGAGGCGATTTGTCTCACCGCCCGCTTCAACACCGACCGTCCGGAGACGGTGTTCGACGCTAACACGAACCTCCTGGTTCCGCCGACCGACGGCGAGTTCGTCGCCGACATGATCACCCACGTCGCCGAGACGGACGCGGTCCGCGAGCGCATGCGCTCGGGCGAGAATCTCTATGGTAGCGACGTGGGCGAACGCATCGTCAGGTTCCTCAAGACGCGCGCCGATGACCGGGTCTTCGACTGGACGGACGGGCGACTCGGCTTCGAGTCCGGCGGCGACAGAGAGTTTGAGTATCTGTAAAAATTCCTATCTATATGGCTTCCGTCGTATAGACCGACGCTTCATCAACGGACATGGGCGGAAACTTTCGGGCCCATGACCGAGTTCGAAGACGCCGTCGATTTCGAGGCGAAGCCGCTACTCCGTGAGCACGGCGTCCGAAACGAAACGGGACACGAGATTCAAGACGCCGCAATTCAAGTCGCAACGAACAACCCGGAGGAACTCGCTCGCGCCATCCTCGACGACCGAGGCGTCGATATCGACAGCGACGAAGAGTAGCAAACTCCTATCGCGTTCTCGCTGATGTCGAGCTCGAAGTAAACGAGTTAGCGGAGACTCGATACGAGACACCGGTTGCCGTGTGCTCGTTCGATTCTACGAACGCGTCTCCACCGAACCAGCGACCGATATCCGTCGATATCTCGTTCGGCTTCGACACTATACTAGTCAACTCGGGACTCTACGAATCGTACAGCTCGTGCGAACTGTAAAGTTTGGACGAATCTTAAAGCCCAGGAGATTCGTACAATTCGCTTTTACGTACGGCAGCGTCACCGGTACGGTGGCAGCAATCACCGTCGAAGTTTCCTCTCCTCCTTCGGTCGATAGTTGAACCGCGTACGACCGCTACCGTGACATCCTCCTCCGGCTTTAGCCGGAAGAAGATGTCAAAGTAGGGGAAGGCTATTCAAGATACAGAGGCTATATTCATCACTGAGACCCCTCGTACAGAGACGAATCAAGTCGGTCCGCACGAAGGAACGGTATTTCTCGGTGATGAAGATGGCAACGAGTTCTGCTCAATGAACGCGATGGCGACGGCCGACAGATTCGTGTCAAACAGCTCGAGATAGGCTTTTGCGCGTACCAGTAGTAGGCTGGGCGCCATGGAGCGATTCACACGCCGCTCGGTGATTTCGAGCGGTCTCTCCGTCGCCCTCGGCGGTTACTCCGCGGTGAACCCGGGGGAACCGCCGACCAACCGGGGGTCGAGAACTGAGCCCCCGTCCTCCGACGGGCGAGACAGCCGCGACAGCGGTTCACCGCGATCCGCTACAACGGATGACCAGCGGTCCTCCCTCCCGCCGGTCGACATCCGGGGTGCGATCTACGTCCCGGCCCGCGCCTTCAATATTTATCAGATGTGGGACGACTACGACCGCGAGGAGATCGAGCGCGACTTCGGCTACGCCGGCCGCGTGAACCTGAACGCGATCCGCACCTGGGTGAACTACGAGTACTGGAAGCAAGAGCCGGGTGCCTGCGCGGCGAAGCTCGAACACCTGCTGTCGACCGCCGCCGACGAGGGCCTACGAGTGCTGTTGATCCTGTTCGAGGGGATTGGGGGCGCGCCGACGCGCGACAACCTCACGGACACGGATCCGCGAACCGCGATGTCTATCGCCTCGCCTGGCCCCTCGGTCATCAAGAACCGACGCCGGTGGGATGAACCCCGGCGGTTCGTGAACTGGGTGATGGACCGTCACGGTGACGATGAGCGGTTGCTCGGCATCGAAGTGATGAACGAACCCGGTTGGTTCAAGAACAAGCCAGCATTCACTCATAGCATGCTCAAGACGCTCAACCGACATCGGGGGAGCGTCCCGCTGACCGTCGGATCGACGAGCATGATCAACAACATCGAGTATTACGATGAGGGGTGCGAGATCCTGCAGTTCCACTACAACTTCCCGATTAACGCGAGCGAGTTCACAGACGCGCTTCGGCAAATCGCCATCGTCGATAGGTCCACGGCGGCACCCGTGTGGTTGACCGAGTGGCAGCGCATCCGCTCCGGACGTGGCGCACACGCCGCGCCAGCAGAGGACGAGCTAGTCCCGAATTACGCCTCGATGGCGCCGCATATCCATGCCGCAGGCTTCGGCAATTTCTTCTGGTCGCTAATGGTGAAACCGGCGTTCAATCGGTCGCAGCGGCACAAGGGCGTGCTCAACGGCTTATTCCACGAAGACGGTGCGGTATGGAGTCTAGACGACGCCCGGGCGATTAAAGCGATGTCGGGCGATTCAGAGTTCCACGGGGAACAGCGACAGAAGTGGCCCGAGTGGGCCGAGGCCGTCAAGAACGGGTAGCGACGGTTGGGGCCCAGGCGGCCGCGTCGGCGCCGTCGTCGGTGAGCAACGTGACTCACCTTCCCGGACGACGTCGTCGGCATGGTTGGATTCGAACATCATATTCGTGAGTGATGTGCAGCGGGCGTTGTGAAGGTACACACCGATGAAGCCAGTTGAGGCAGTCGAGTCCCGAACCGTGACCTTCCAAGTGTTCTCCAGGTAGAACCCAAAGGTATTGCCGGTTGAGTTGACGTCACTGATTGTCACGTTGCTCGCGTTTCGGACGTATATCGCCCGGTTCCACTCGGTGATAGTGAGGTCAGTAACGGTCACGTTTTCGAGTTCACGTGACGAGGCGACCCGGACCGCAGTCGTGTCGGTCACTCCGAAACCATTCACGGTGTGGCCGTCACCGTCAAGGTGGACATCGCTCGCTTCGATTCGAATGCACGCCTCGGAGCTGAACGTGAAGTTGCGGCCCAGGTCAGCGTCTACGATGTCCCTCGTGAGTCGGTACGTGCCGGACTCCGAGACGGTCGTGCAGCCGGAAATTGTCTTCGAGGGCCCTGAAGCGGTGTCCACCCCCTGCGGGGAGACACCCGGAGCAGTCACTGGCTGTGCAACCCCCGAGCCCACTATGACAAGCATCCCTATCCAAACCAGATAGGGACCGCTACCGTGCATGTGGCGAAGGAACCACGGTGCAGACCAAAAAGGAACGGGGCGTCCGCCTCAGCGGACGGCTGGGCCGATATCGTAGGCTATCGTCGGCCGGTCGCTCGCAGTGTCAATCTTCGAGTCTGCCGGCTATTGACGCTCGGTACCCGTAGTTTGCCAACTGGCGATATCCCGTATCACTGTCGAATCATGAGGTCTGGATGTTTATCGACCTCGACCCAACCGATAATTACGGACTGTTCGTGCGTGGTTGACGAAGGCGCCGAAATACGTGCGAAGAGGATTTCAGTCGCGGCTGAATCCGGGGGTGACCCAAGTGCTAAGCCGTGTTTTGGCCGAGTCCCTCGTTTGCCGACGATGAAATCGACACGGTCGAATTCGACCGAATAGTAGAGTTGGAAGAGTACCGTTTGACCGTTCTTAATCGGTCTAATGGGTCGAGTAGTCACTTCTCCACTGCCATCCTCACGAACACCGATGACAGTTCCATCCCGGATTCGGTACCCGACGTATGCGGTTTCGAGAGCCCCCCAGAGAAGTTCGACCGTAGCGTCTTGCACTGCCTCGAACTTGACGTAGCACCGCCAGATACAGTTCGTCCACCCCCCGAGTACGGGGTCTTGCGTTTGCGTAAATCCTCGGCGTTTCCCGAGTAGAGCTCTGCTTTCGGTAGCCTTCGTATCAGTGGACTGGTCGTCAGTCACCGGTCGTGTAGTGAGCTCCACGCCACGGTCGGTGAGCGTGATTCGACCCGTTCCCGTCGTCTCTTGACTGAACCCGGCGAGGGAATCGAAGTGTGTCTCCCATCGGAGGTGCTTGTCGGGGTTGCGGAGATACGTGTCCTCCGAGAACTGCGCCGAGTGGGCACCGGTCGTAATCGTCACGACTTCACGCGTGTCGGTCTCCGAATACGGTGTTTCGAGGCGAGCACGGCCATTCGGGTAGAGGTAGAGCAATCCGTAGGGCGTGTACGACGGATTCCACTGGAGGCGATGAATCCACGGAACGTAGATGTGTCGCATCCCGTACGCCCGTTGTTCTCGAAGTTGGTCGAAGAACGGGTTCGGGTAAAATCCCTGATGATTGGTAGACGTATTGCTGTCATGATGGCAATGACCGAAGAGACAACAGATCACGTTGTCGTACCGACTCAGGAGTTGTGCGACCTCCTCCTCGTTTCCTGCTCGGTCGTAGGCTTCGCCGTTCCCGATTGAAAGGGGTAAGTGAGAGAGGACGACGGTTGGTTTCCGGGTGGTTTGCAACTCGTTTTCCAACCAGCCGATCTCTGCCTGCGGGAACTGCGTGAACGCACGGTTCTTTTCGGAATAACCGTTATTGAGGACGAGAAGTTTTGCGACAGTGGTGTCAACACTGTACCACGTTTCCGCTGTTTGTGCAATTCCCCATGGCTCGTACGACCAATCTGCCCCCCAGTCCTCGGCGTTGCCGTACTCGTGATTCCCCCAGACCATATGGGTGGGCATATCCAGCGTTTCTTCCACGAGGGAACGAAATGCGGTGATTGCCGCCTGCGAGTCCGCGCGTGTCCCTTGCTCATGCGTCATGTCACCCATGAAAATGACGTGGTCAGCCTCCCAGTCGTTCATATGGCCAACGAACTCCGCCAATTTCTGTTCCGTCTGTTCAGCCCCGACTGCCCCCAGCCCCTTGTTACGGCCGGGGTAATGGGGATCAGCGAGGAGACCGATTTTTACGGGCGTTACAGCTAATTCGTCAGTAGTCAGAAATGGAGTTCCGAAGGAGCGTGTGTTCCACGTTGAGCCCGTCCCATAGTATTCGTAGCCGGTGTCGAGTGCCGTATACCGATGACCCTCTTGCGGAGAAACGTCCTCTTTGCCGGATTCTGGTCCATACCACTCAGAAGTAACTTCACGCGGCTGCTGTGGGGGTTTATCCCTTTCTTGGTCGTTGGCCTGTTCCGATTGCCGGGTTTCCCCCGGGCGAAGTGACGAACAGGAAACCGTAGCTCCGCTAGACTTCAAGAAATCACGCCGATTGAGTGACGGTTCCAGATTAATTCCCTCATCTGTCAAGCGATCCTTTTCCCCAGTCATGAACTATCGTGTCGTCCGTCGTCTTCAAAACGGACGCTTAGCACCAAGCCGTCACCGAACTCAATAGTAATTTCGGCAGTCGGTCCTCGAAAAAGGACGAGAAAGTGAACCACTCGAACTCTACCGATGACCATGGAAGGAATAGCCTGAAGGATGAAACCGCGATAACGTAAATACGTATCTCCGTTCTTAATCACGTAACATAGCTGTTATTCACCACACCTCTGTGGCGGTATCAACGTGTCTTCCCTCAGAAACCTTCCGTGAAGCCTAAGATTCGCATTATGGATAGCTCAGTGGTATGGGATCCACCCTTCATTCGGGAGTAGGGGTACTCTTTGTCAGTGTTCTCTTCATTTCCGCGTCAGCCGTCATGGCCCTGCCTACCTCTTCTGAGGAGTCCTGTATTGGAACGATGACATCACCTGCAGACGGAACGACCGTTCTCAGCATTCAGGGCTATAACGAGAGTGGAAAACAACCCGCCAAGCTGGTTGGAGTCGGACCACAGGGAGAGGTTCTGTGGGTCCACCACAATGCCGAGGAGTATGACGCCGTCTGGAGTTACGACGTCGACCCGATGGAAAACGGGAATCTCTTCGTCACGGCGGCCATCCGAGATAGGAAAACAGTCGTCTACGAATTCAATCCTCGGACCCAGAAGACGGTGTGGGAGACCAGATTCGACATCGCCGACACGCATGATGCCGATCTCATTAATAATGGAACGGAGATTCTCGTCGCAAACATGCGGAACTACAATGAGACGACGGAGGAGAACGATGCTCGGATTTTCGTCTATAACCGGTCGCAGGAGAAAATCGTCTGGGAGTGGCAGTTCGACGAGCAGACCACGTTCACGAAGCAACAGGGTGCACCGTACGAGAGAGCATGGACGCACGTCAACGATGTCGATAAGATTGGGCCGGGAGAATATCTGATTTCGCCACGGAACTTCGACCAAGCCATCGTTGTCAATCGATCGACGAAGCGTATCGAAATGCGTCTGGGGGCGGATAACGATTACACGATTTTGAACCGACCGCACAACCCCGACTACCTCGAGAGCGCAAACGACACGCCCACGCTACTCGTCGCAGACAGCACCAACAACCGCATCGTGGAATACGCCAATCCAGACTGTGACCTGACTGACGGTCACGGGTGGACCCGGACGTGGACACTTACCGGCGACCTGAAATGGCCGAGAGATGCGGACCGCCTTGCGAACGGAAACACGCTGATAGCAGACACGAAGAACCATCGTGTAATCGAAGTTACGCCAACCGGTAGAATCGTCTGGGAAGTTGCTGCGCCCTGGTTAGTCTACGACGTTGCCCGCGTTACGAACCCGGGGGAAAGTGGTGGCCCAACGATTCAGGATCAGAACGCTACCGGGTCTTATGAGACAAGGCCGAATAGTTCATTCTCACACTCTGAGCTTGTCGAGTGCCACCAGCTGCTTCAATCCATCAACGGGCACGCCGAGAAATCCGCCAGAACTAGTCATAGAGAATCGGCGGAAGAGTTTGAGTGAGGTTCAAGGGACACACCGTGGATTTGCTCTTGGACCGGTTTCCCTAGTGTTTGACGCGCTAGGTAATTGATTCACACCACCAACTCGCCAGTCTGGTCATCGCCAGCGTGATAGATACGCGCCCTCTATTCAGCACGGCGTTTTTGACTGAATTCCGGCATGTCGAAGAAGCCCGTGCAAGATATAGAGGGTATATCTTGCACGATTCACGTTCGGCGAAGAGTCATTCCTTTTCCCAGTAATCTTTCGCTGTTGCTGCTACCCTCGTTTTCGGAAGTATCCGTGGCAGGTGGTGCCTCAATTTCTCCTTGATTCCTCCCGGTACTACCACTGTTTGTCCCTGTTGGAGACCGTTATAGCCGGTTTTTGCGACTGTCTCTGGATCGAGAAGGTCCTTCTCGGGCAACGCCGAATGCTGCAACCCACCCCTTTTGAGGACTGAGGTATCGGTTTCTCCCGGACACAGAACTGATACCGTGATGCCGTCTTCGGCGAGTTCATTGGCGAGCGCAACCGAAAACGAAAGCACATAACTCTTCGTCGCCGCGTAGATGGCCGCCTTTGGAATCGGATACATGCCCGCGAGTGAGGAGACGTTGAGGATTTGTCCCTCCCCACGCTCACACATGGGCCTGACGAAAAGTCTGGTCAATTCTGTGACTGTGACGAGGTTCAACTGAACTAATTCTCGGACTCGTTCCAGGTCGGTTTCGGAAAACCGTCCATATATCGCAAACCCTGCGTTATTGACGAGCGTGTCAACGTGAATATCCTCTGCACTGACCGCCTCGTAGAGTTCTTCGGCCGCCCCCGGAACGGACAAATCCTTCGCGATCACGGTCGCCGTAATGTTGTGAGCATCCTCAAGTTCGGCGCAAATTTGCTCCAGTCGGTCTTGGCTCCGGGCAACCAGCACAACATCGTATCCATCGCTCGTAAACAGTTTAGTTAATTCGTGCCCGATCCCCCAGGATGCGCCGGTGATGAGAGCGGTTCGGTTGTGTTCGGCAGTACGCTGTGTTGCTGTCATTGTGGCCCCCTCTACGTCTTCACTGTGGCCGCTAGTTATTAGTTACCACATACCACTGACTATTGGCTTTGATGATGAATTCGCGCCCTCTATTCAGCACGCACCACAACGACTTACCCAATAACTGTCAAAAACGCCGTGCTGAATAGAGGGCGCGTATCTATCAATCGGTGTTAATCGAATCCCGAGTTCAGTGGATCATGGTAATACTTAACAATATATCCATAGAAGAACCCCACCAATTCTCATGGCCAAGCGGGAGGGACCTGGCAGAAATATCGCCACTCTCCCCTGTTCGGTAACTAAGACTTAATAGGAGTGCCGTCCGACCCGAGGACCCACCACGCGTCGTTGACGCCCTGCCCATTGGCGTCACCTGGCTCTTCATCCCTGGCGAAGTAATACAGCGGCCATCCGTTCGCGGCGACTTGGGTCGACCCGTCCTCGCGTTCGAACGTCGTGAGTTCGGCCTCGACCTGTTCGCCAGCGGTGGGCTCACCCTCAACGGTGAGCGCCGGCCACGCCTCGGCACAGCTGCCGGAACACGAGCTTTCGCCCGCGCCTTGAGTGTCGTTGTCGAACATGTACAGCGTCATCTCGTCCGGGCCGACCAAGATACTACCATGCTCAGAGTGTTCGCGGACCTGGACGGTCGCCGCCGCTTCGTCGGCCTCCGGGAGTGTATCAGGATAGCGATCGATATCGCCGAGCACAGCTTCGAATGACACTGTCCCCTGGTCTTGAATCCGCGATACGTCAAGCGAGGGGGCGTCGAGGACCTCTTGCGGTGTCAGCCACGCCCACTCGGCGCCGTCGTTCTGCTCGCTGAACTCGTTGAGTTCGAATTCGAGCCCCGCTGGCTCCCATGGTGGGAAGGGATCGCCTTCCTCCCAAGTCTCCCAACTCTCCGCAACGGAGTCTGGCTGATCACCCTCGTCGGCATCGCCAACGACTAACCGCATGTTCATCCCGAACACGTGATGGGGCGAACAGAACAGGTCGTACACGCCCGCTTCCTCGAACCGGTAGAGCCAGGCGCCGTCGACGTTCACGACTGGCGAGGAGAACGGCGGCACACCGTCGGGCACCCGCCGTTGGAAGCCGTGCCCGGGATGGTAGGCTGTGATGGTGTGCTCCGGGGAGTCGTACGTGAACTGGACGATATCGCCGGGATCCACGTGCAAGCCCGTTGGCTCGAAGTGGGCATAGAACGATGCGTGGCCGCTCTCTGGGTCGTTCAACACGATGTGAAGTTCGACTTCGTGATCCGGCTGGAGGTCCGCTGGGACGTCCTTGGCGTCCGGCGTCGGGTAACCGTACAGCGCGTCGATCTGGGCCTCGTCGGTTGACGGCGTCGTTTCTTGGGCTGTTGTTCTGGTGGTGCCGAGCGAAAGCGCAGCCCCTACACCGAGCGCTTTCAGGAGCGGTCGCCGCTCGACGCCGGGCCACTCGCCTGTCGTTCCGTTGGTTGATTCCTCGGTCGTTTCCTCGTCGGGTGGTGTCATTGCAAATCTCCCCTAGTTCAGTTACTCCGCGCTGCCTCGAATCCATCAACACAAGCAAATACAAATGTGTGTTATTGTTTAGCAATATCACGAATACGTTACTCAGGTAGGTTGAGGGGTGTAGGGACAGTAATGGCAATTACTTTAATATAAGCAGATTTAGAATTTGGTTGCGGTTTTCCATCCCTACCGCGGTAATCTCCAATGCAGTTTGGTAATCAAGTCAAAAAAGTGGTGTGAAGTACTTGGAGATATTGGACTAGTTTGAGAACAATTGTATTCCTGGACCGTCTGATGAATACAGCCGCCGTATTCAGCACGACAGCTACCGACCTACCCACATGCTATCAGAAACGGCGTGCTGAATAGAGGGCGCGAGTGCAGCAACGATAGGCCGTAGTGGCTTTTTTGAAACCCGCACAGAGTGATAGGTTTCTACGGGCGTGATGAATACAGCTGTTTTGTCCTGAACGTACTGGACGGCAGTGACCGGTTCGATTTTCAACTCAGCATCAGAAATTTCCGTCATGTCTGACCGGCCGCCGACGAGCGTCCTCCTGTCGACGACGAGGTGGGCCGACGAATGCGCGGAGTTGGCCGCTCAACTCGGGGACAGCGACGAACTCCTAGTCGTCCACGACGGCGAGGACGACCCTGAACCTGGAGCCCGGGGACTACATCATCGAGTGCTACATGAAAGACGAGGATAGAGAGCTTCATTCCTACAACGGGATGGTAGACCAGTTCACTGTCACCGACGAACGGAACGGGGTGGAGCCAGAGGCAACGATCGAACTCTCACTCTCGTCGGTCGACACTAGTGACGACGAGGAGAGCAGAGGTAGAATCGACGTTGACGAAGATGTGCGGGGCGGCCAGCACACGGTGGCAGTGCACTTCGAGGATTCGCAGGTGTACCCGACCGGCGTGGGACACGACGTTCACCTGATCTGTCTCGACGAAACCACGAGCATCGACGACGTGAACGGTTGGATGGATTGGAGGGACCCGAATAAACTCGTCTCCGACGGGACCGAGCCGGGCACGTTTCTGGGCGGCGTCCAAAACATCTCAACGCCGGAACTGATGGGTAGAACAGACAGCGATGGCCAAGGAGACGATGGCGGTGACGGCAATGGGGGTGAACCCGTAACGGCGTACGTCCACGTGGACCTGAACCCGGGTGCCTACGCCTGGGTCTCCGAAGTGCCCAGGCCTACCGATAAAGGCTTGCTGAAACCATTCATCGTCCCGTTCGAGCAGAGTTGAGAGTGACGCACCGAACCCGAGACCCCCTCGTTCCTCATTGCTGAATACGTGCCCTCTACTCAGCACGTCGCGACTGACAGTATCTCGGTAGGTCTCTGTAAGCGTGCTGAATACAGAGGGTGAATTCAGAGATGAATAGAAACTCTGCTCGCGGCGGTTACACCGATGGGCAACCGAACCGTTATCCGAATCGGTCTCCTATGACAGGGGATGGCAGACGACAATCAAAGCCAAGACGGGGAAATGGATGACGAAGAGCGACGCCAGCCAGAGCGGGAGGTAGAGGAGGGACGTAACCGTGCTACTGAAGACCAACAGAAGCACGGCGACCCGAGTGAACAGCTTGGTGACCTTGATGACGCACTCGAAACCCATGACTATCCAACCACGACGGATGAATTGGTCGAGGCCTATGGCGACTATGAGATCCAAACTCAGAGCGGAGAGAAATCTCTCGAGGAAGTGCTTTCCTTAACCAAGAACCAAACGTACGACTCCGCTGATGACGTTCGCAGCCGGATACTGGGACTAATACATCGCTAATGGAGATGGCCGAATCACCCCCGTTTCGCTAGTCGGGACTGTATAATTGGATTCGATGCTGCATTCGCGCCCTCTATTCAGCACGGCGTTTTTACTGAATTCCGGTAGGTCGAAGAAGCCCGTGCAAGATATAGAATTCAGAGCGTTAAGGCACTCTGGGGAGTGGGACGAGGTAGGGTGTCTTGGCCACCGGTCGAGAGGTTGCTCACTCGGCAGACGCGGCGTCTAGACCGGTACCGGCTTCCAGGTGTGCGCCGAGGCGCTGGACGAATCGCGTAGCTGGGGCTCCGTCCACGACGTCATGATCGAAGGTGACGGTGAAGCTCAGGTACTCCCGGGACCGGAGTTCACCATCGATCAGGCGTGGTTTGGTTCCGATGCCGCCGACAGTGAGCTGGAGGGTATAGTTCGTGGGACTGATGGCCCACCCGTTTCCGGTGCCGAACATACCGACGGAGGTGACAGCGACAGTGCCAGCGAGGTCCTTCCACCGTGACGGGAACCACTGCGGGAGGCGCCAGATTTGTCTGCGGATGAGACCGGGAAGACGTCGGGCGAGCCTAGCGATTCTGGCCTCGGAACGGGTCGTAGTGTCTGCCTGGACGCGTCGAATTTCATCGTGAATTGACCGGACCGTCCGCCGATTCGCCGCCCGGATGACGTGGGGGACACCGATTCGCTCGCCGTCAACCTCCCGTTCGACAAGGACATTTACATCCACATCCTTGAATTCGTAAATCCGTCCCCGCCAATCATGGTATCGGTGGACATGTGGCTGTTCCTCCACGGTGGCTGCCAAACAGGAGACGATGAAGGCTGTGAACGAGAGGTTTGTACCGGTCTCTTCCTCAATCGTCCGGATCTGCTCCCTGGCATCGGTGATGTCGATTTCGACGAGTCCGTGGACGTTACTCCGGTGTCCCGCCATTCGCATATAATCCACTGTCAACTGCTTTTGCGGAGACACGCGCACGATTTCGGGGCCTCGATTGCTCATAGACTCACATAAACAGCATGAATTAAAACCGTACGCACCGACCGAGGTGGTCGACCGCAGCGATAACTGACCTTCCATCCTCCCGTCAACTCAAGTAGTGCTGCAGAGAGAGAGGGTGTCTCTCAGCCGATACCCGAAGTTGTGGGTTTCGTTATGGCTGAGTTCAAACGAGCAGTGGGCCTGCTCGTCGTCATGTCGGCCATCAATTCCATGGTCGCGGAGTAGATTCAGCTCACTCCATATGTTCCCTCAGTGGTGAAGATATTTGAGTCGTCAACGGTCAGGTTAGCCACGGAGTGCAACAGCACTTCTCAAACGGCACATCAGCTCTAGAAACGCCAGCCTTCGTATAGCGGTTTAGTAACTGCACTCCGTGGGTACCTCCAAGACGCTGCTCACGACGACGTATTCACGCAAGAAACCGCCGCCTTACGACAACGAGATCAGCTACGAGCAACTCAAAGCGCTCGTCGGGGCCGAAGAAGCGGCCAAACTTCGTGTGTTGAAACAGCAACTGGACGAAGGCTTCGTCGACGAAGTCGCCGACCTATAGATGCCAGGATTAGTCGCGGACACTTCCGCCCTAGTGAGCTTCGGTATAGTCTCGAACAGTACTCCGAATCCGTTCCCGCTCTGTCTAGACGACTACGATGTGTTCGTCCCGGATGAAGTTATTGAGAAACTCCAAGAAATCGTCTCGTTCGATGATAACCGGCGGTGTTGCGGAAGGCCCCACCCCACGTTTCCGACGTAACGGAGGGCGAGTGAAAGATACTCGGTGTGGATTGGTGGACCCACACCCCACGTTTCCGTCGTTTCTCTATAATAGCAGGAGGGGAGAACACGGATAGTCTTCAAATCATTTCTCTATCTGACTGAGGTGGCACGTAAATAACCGTGATCTGAGAATCAAGTCACCTAGATTAAAGAGGGTAGGTTGAGAATATTCCAATAAGTATACTTCGTTTCAAGACGAAACGTTAGTTGCTTCGTTTCGTCGGCTGAAACAGAGGCTCTCCCGATCGTACTTTTCATCGTAATCTTTTGGTGTTCTGTGTCTCTCATGGTAGATTCTAGCCCGTGAACCATACCTTCGAGTAACGCCGTCCCTGTTTCAGGAGTTACGACGGAAACGTGGGGTGTGTGGGTGGACGACTCCGTTATCACTCTCCTACCGCTGTCATCCACATTTCTGTTCTACGTCGGAAACTCGGCTATACTGTCGGAGAACTAATTATGGCGCCTTACGTGTTTACCATCTCGATATCGGCAAAATAACGTCGGAAACGTGGGGTGGTTCCTCCCGCTAGTTTTATACGGCCACCGCTCACATCATGACGTATTCAATGACGCCCGACCCCTCATCCAACTCTGTTGATGACCCGCTCTTTGACTCCGGGCATCACATTTTCGCGAACAAAGATCTCCTGAAAATCGGTCACGTTCCAGAAGCTGACCGGATCGTCGGCCGAGACGACGAAATCTCAAAACTGGCGAAACGACTCAACGGCGCCGTCCACGGCTATTCCCCAGAAAACGTTATGATCTACGGGAAAACCGGAACGGGAAAATCACTCGTCTCAAGACACGTCTCCCAACGCGCCCAAAACGCAGCAGATGGTGACGTTGACATCGGGACGGCATACCTCGACTGTGCAGAAGACAACACAGAAACCCAGGCCATCTCATCGCTCGCCGCCAAACTGAACGACGAGTCCGTCACCGGAATCACCGTCCCCCACACCGGCCTCAGCACGTCAAAATACTATAAACTCCTCTGGGAAACACTTGATGCACAATTTGACTCTATAATCATCATCCTCGACGAAATCGACCTGATGAACGACGATAGCGTCCTAATGAAACTCTCCCGAGCCGAAGAAGCCGGAAAAATCGACTGTAGCGTCGGCATCATCGCGATCAGCAACAAAATCCAGTATGTCGATAACTTGAACGAGCGAGTGAAAAGCAGCTTCCAGCACAAGGAACTGTTCTTCAAGCCGTATGATGCGAACCAGCTCCGTGAGATCATGTTCAACCGGGAGGACGCCTTCCACGATGACGTCCTGTCCGATGACGTGATTCCACTGTCCGCCGCCTTTGCGGCCCAGGAACATGGGGACGCTCGGAAGGCAATCGATATTCTCCGCCACGCTGGCGAGGTTGCTTACGAAGACGGTGCCGACCAAGTGACGGAACACCACGTTCGGCAAGCCCAGCAACACGCTGAAAAAGACCGATTCCGAGAACTCGTGAGCGGAGCGCCCACACAGGCGAAGGCTGCATTACTTGCATTGACCGAACTCAGCGTCAACTCCAACGACGAAGCATTTCTCACGAGCCGTGTGTATGACCGGTACGAACTGATCTGCGAGCACCTCGATATGGACGTCCTCTCTGTTCGCCGGTTTCGAGACATCTTGAAGGAACAAGCGTTCCTTGGTGTCGTCGAAATCGAGAAAATCAACAAAGGAAGTGCGGGCGGCATCCACCTTCAGAACCGCCTTATCGAAGATCCTCAAGTCGTTCGCGAAACGATCTTGGAGGACAGTCGGTTGCAGGATTGGGCCCGCGAGTAATTTCTTTCTTTCACCGACGGTGTCCGAACGACGGAAATATGGGGTGGGCTGTACGGAACCGAAAGAGGCTACGGAAACGTAAGGGGGTCGGAAGAGACGTCGGAAACGTGGGGTTCGGGGGAGACGACGGAAACATGGGGTCGGAGGATACATCAGAAACGACGGAAACGTGGGGGGTCGAAAGCTACGTCGGAAACGTGGGGCCCGGCGGAGACGACGGAAACGTAGGGGGTACTGTTATCGGTAGCAGGGAGAAAACCCGTAATTTAGCCGTGGAATGGCTCCTGGAAGAATCACGGGTATCCCTGTGGTATCGGCGGATACGTCGTCCCGATCGATCTTCGCGCGCAGTGACTACGCGGAACCGGAGTCTACTCGAGGAATAGAACAGCCTTGGAAATGCGGACGCGATTATCCCGAACTTCGCTCATATTACGGACGAAGATTGGTAGGACATCGCTGCTGGCGATTACGATGGTCCGCTCCCAGGGATTCGACACCGTGGTACCATCGACAAAGATCACGATGTCGGGAAACCCCTCCGCGACCGTGATCCCGAATGTGACTAGCTTCCGTACTCCGTGGAACTCGCCGCAATCGTCGAAGTCGGAGAGGTGGTTCGGTAATGGGCTTCGAGGATCTCGATGAGGCTGCTGGCGCGCAATCGAAAGACATTGAGTCGAAGTCCGCGTCGACGATCTCTGAAATGACGAGCGAGGCTGACTCCGAGACGACCGCTAGTGACGGACAAGAGTCAGAACAGGCTAGCTGCTATGAGGTACCGGCGTTTCCCTTCGTTCAAGACAACATGCAGACGAACGTCTATGCTAGAAGCGACTGGTTGAGGTGAATCGGCGACCCGTCGGATGCAACAGTCCGACGATTTGATACGTACTTCACTCCGAGAATGGTATCGTTCTCATACACAACTAACAGAACGTTTGCTGGCCCAGAAAGCTCATAGACCACTCGTACTTTGGCAGGACTCCAATCAATTGTGAAATAGCTTATGTACTCGACTAAATCTGATTAGTAACCTCGTAATAAGGCCAATCGAACTAATATTTTAACCTGTATTTCAAATCAATGACTTCTGTACACGGGCGTCGCATCCTCGGCGTCGTGGTGGCGGTGTCGCTGCTCGTGTCTTCGGCAGCATTCGCTAGTGCGATGACGAGGAACACGTCGAAGACTGCTGACGGTACGTCGGTGGACGGCCCGGTAACCGCCGACGCGAACAATTCGACAACCCAGACAGACAACACAACCGCGGACACCGGGTGGACCGCTCCGCGCGCCGACGGCGGACGAACCGGCGCGACCGACGATTCAGGGCCGACGCCCTACCCGCAGTCCGCGTGGAACCGCGCCACTACTATAAACGAAGTTACAATCGCCGTCGGCAACGAGACGGTGTTCACCGTCGTCGACGACGACAGCAACCGTCTCGCAGCCCTGAATTCGAGCACGGGTGAGCAACGATGGACACGCCCGAACAACACGGAGCAAAATCCCGAGTACAGAATTACCAGCGGCCCATTCGTCGCTGGGGAGACAGTATACGTCGGGACCACCGCGGACCTTTACTCGACTGAGCCAAACACCATCCTCGCGTACAACGCCACCACCGGTGCTCTCCGGTGGGACCAAAATGTGACGACCGGAGCACTCGCTTTCGACGGGGAGTACCTCTACGGTAGCTCAGTCGCGGTAAACACGACGACCGGAGAGGTCGTCTGGAATACCTCGCTGTCCGGGCGTGCCGTCGCCGTCGCGGACGGACAACTGTATGTCGTCCAGCGGCCCGGCTACGACGATGTGGAGGAGAAGCGTCTCGTCGCAGTGAACGCGACAAACGGGACGGTCCTCTGGAACCGCTCCGTTTCGAGGAACGTGAATCTCGACCGCTTCGTCGCGACCGCCGACGGACTGTACGCGACCGGCCCGCAGTTCGGCCCCGATTCCGCTAAATTACTCGCCTACGACCCGACAGACGGGAGCCTCAGCTGGTCGAAGACGTTCGACTCGCAGTTCGACGCCTTCCAGGACCAGCCCCCGGACTCCACGAGCGCGCTGGCGGTCGACAACGGCACCGTCTACGTCACGGTGTATGACAAGCTGACCATTGGATTGTATGGTCCGCTGGAGAGAAGCACGATCTACGCCATCGACGCCGAGAGCAGCGAATCCCGCTGGCAATACAGAAAGGATGTCCATCTCTCCGGGCCGTCAGTGACCAACGGCTCGGTCTACCTCGCCGCAAAGGATCCCACTGGGCCCAAGGAAAACATCCTGAGTCATTCCAGCAGAATGGGCCTGTTCTCGCTTGATACAACCGACGGGACCGAGTGGTGGAACTACACGCACACCCGCGAGGGGGTAGCCCTCTACGATGCGAGCGAACCGCCGATGGTTGCCAACGGGCACGTGTATGCGACGGTAAACGCGTACATCGGTATATCCGGTGGGGACGTTCTGTTCGCGTTCAATGCGACCGACCAGCCGATCCAACCGGCCCACCAGTTCCAGTCGTCCAACACGGCACCGTACCCTCGCGTGAACGTGTCACCGGCGGACTACGGACCTAACGAGACGGTGACACTGAACGCCTCGGAATCGGTTGACGTGGACGGACAAGTGGTGGCCTACGAGTGGGACGTCGACGACGACAGGACCTACGAACGAACTGGCATGGAGATCAACGTGACCACTCCGAAGTCGTCCTCCACCTCTCGATACATTCGACTCCGAGTAATCGACGACGACAACGCAAGCAGTGACGAGCACTCAGATCCCGTACTTCCGGGCGTCACCCTGCAACCCACTTCCGACTCCTGTGAGTAACGCTTTGAGGGACTCGCCGTCCCGATTTTTCGGTCGCGGCAGGATACGGGACGTGAACAAATCCTTCGAACAGGACCTCGCTTTTCCCGACCGTATGAGCCATGCGGAAGTTACTCCAGAAACACGATTGTTCACAGTCTGTGTTTCTGGCTGAGGGCTTCGGCTACCTGACTGGCCTCGCTCGATTTGGATTGAGCGGTCAGCTCAAATACGCCGACCGAAACCCCATCGGAACGTGGTTTCACACCCTCAAGATGCGGATCGACCGCTTTCATTCGTTGTGGGTGGGCAGTCGGCGGAGCGTTCGCCAGTGGCTTGCGGTGTTCGTCCATTACTACAACTTTCAACGACCTGACGATGTCTTTTTGAACGTTCAGAATGCCACTCCGACTGAACAATACCGGAAACGGTTGTTACGGGGGTATAGGATTGATTACGGAACCGCAACCGATGCGCCAACACCCACGAGTACGTGTCCAAGCGAACCAAAGCCAAATATGGAGTATTAACCAGAAAACCCAGCGCAAGCAGTGCGGCGCTACCGACGAAATAGAGAAATCCAACAACGAGTAGCCCATTATCGAGTATTCAGGCTGTATCCTCGTCCATGGATTTCATCTCTCGGGTTTCTATCTCGGGGTGGAGCGGTGATCGTAGAGATGCGCTCCAGTACTTGCTACGATAATCAGTACGACCACCCACGTAATAATTGCGTGTGAACCGTTCAACGTGACGAGCGTACTCCAGTTGATGGCATCGCCAACGATGACGACATTCAGATCGAGGGGGATCTGTCCCGTTGTTGCGTTGTCCGTCCCGTGCATTAGCATGGCCAACAGCACGCTTCCGCCCGATCCGTTGAATACCCATCCAAGGAGTACTGAGAATGCAACTATCCCCACGAAATAGGCGATAACGAGTTCGAGCGGCCAATCCGCGCGAAATCCACTTGGAACGAACTGGGGTAGATGCCACAGTCCCCAGAACACGCCGACGATGAGGGCTGCGTACAATCCCCCGTAGCGTTCTTGGAGTTCAGGTTGGGCAAATCCTCGCCAGCCAAACTCTTCCTGTCCACCGCCAATGAACGTCCCGAGAACGATTCCGATAATAATCGTTATCGGGTCGAAATCGAACGATGCCCAGTCGATTGGGCCACCAAGAGCCCACGAAGCGACCCCTGCCGCATATGTAATGGCAAACGGGATTACAATTGCGGCGGCGTACCACTTCGGATGGACACGCCAAGTGAAGATACTCCGTAGCCAATTATGGATGCTTTCGCCGCTCGCCCAAAGGACGATTGCCGCAGCAACTCCTGGAGATAGTGGACTCAAGAATCCCTCAATAAACCATCGACCCCACGAAGGCTCCATTCCCAGTAGCTTGGGAATGGAATCGAGAGTCCACGAAAGCGCAAATGCTAGCAGGAAAAACGACGCAATTCGATGCTCACGAATCCACTTCTTGACTGAAGATGCCATAACTAACTAGATGTCTACGTTATCAGCAGACGTTTTATTTCCCCGCTGCGTCTCGGTAATACCACGAATTTTACGTGCCATCGTTTGTTGAACTGTGGATGTTGGTCGGTTTCAGCGCTATAGATCTGCGGTTTTGAACCGGTAGTATCCGATGAGGAACGGAACGATGAGCCAGAGTCCGAGAATAACGATTCCAACTTCAGAACTCAAGTAGAACGGATTCGGTTCAGGAGGCGTAACTTCGACCCCTACACCAACCTGAGCGGGCGCTGCGCCAGCCGTTTCGGCGAGTTCTGGTAATAGGGCAACAATCGTCGAGAAGTACGCCGAGGACGGGGACACCTGGCCGAGGAGGAATATCCAATCGGGCACCGTAGACGGGAGCCTGAATCCCTCGACTATGTAGAGGATAGCCATCGGGATGACGTCCCAGAACAACTCGAAGACGACGAAGAAACCAAGCGCGAGCGTGGTAGCACGTGACGTCGAACCCGTTGTTGCTGAGAGCCCAACCATGACCCCCGCGTAAATAGCCGCGAAACTCAGCGTAACGAGGACGAATACCAGTGTTGCAAGCAGGTCCAGTTCGCCAAGCAACACAGATCCGAACCCGAGTCCGACGATGAGCCCGACTCCGAGACCGAATACGAGAACGCCTGCCCGTCCGACGACCTTTCCAGCGAAGACGTTCAATCGGTTGGTTGGTAGCGAGAGTAATAGCTTGATACTCCCGATTTCGCGTTCTCCGGCGAGAGACTTGTAACAGACCACGATCGCAGCAAGCGGGACGAACAGCCCAGTGAGGCCAACAGTGAAAAACACCAGTCCAGCAAGCGTCGCACCGGCAGGTTCGCCAAACATCTCAGGGACCTGGACGTAGGCGAACGTAGAAACTATCGATAGCACGACGAACACCGAGACGAGTGCCCACAGTGCCCGGGACTGTACAGCATCTCGGAAGTCTTTCTTCGCAATGGCAATCCAGGTCATAAGCGGGCCTCCTGTTCGTCGTTGGTGTACCGGACAAACAGATCTTCGAGCGAAGACTCAACGACCGAAAAATCCTGTACTGACGTCACGCTGGTGTCGATGGCATGTAACACGGCGAACTTAGAGACTCCGTCAACAGCGACCCGCAGCCGACCGTCGTCTATCGAGGCTTTTCCAACGCCATCGAGTGCGGAAACTTGTTCGACGATCGTTTCGTCAAGCTCTGAGACGTAGATGTACAGCGTTTCACCTGTCTCCGTTGCGTCACGGAGCCCGTCGATTGTATCCACGGCGACCAACTGGCCACGATTGATGATCGCCACGCGGTCACAAACCGCCTCTACCTGTTCCATCACGTGACTGGAGAAAAATACTGTCGTCCCACGGTCGTTCTCCTCTCGAATAATCTCACGCATCTCGCGGGCACCGTTCGGATCAAGTCCAGTAGATGGTTCGTCGAGGACGAGCAGGTTGGGATCGCCGGCGAGGGCCATTGCGAGAACGAGTCGCTGACGCATCCCTTTCGAGTAGCCACCTGCTTTTCGGTCGGCGGCATCAGCGATTCGGACTCGTTCGAGGAGTGCTCTCGGCTCTTCGTTCGCGTCTTTCATCTCCAGAACGAAATCCAGATGCTGACGGCCGGTGAGTCGATCATAGATGTGGTAGGCGTCAGGAAGGACGCCCGTTTTCCGCCGGACGGCCTCTCCCTCTCGCTGTGCATCGTGCCCGAGAACTGTCACGGTGCCGTCGGTCGGGCGGATGAAATCAAGTAGAATGTCGATAGTCGTTGACTTTCCTGCGCCATTCGGTCCGAGGAATCCGAATATTTCGCCTTCTTCGACGCAGAGGTCGAGGCCGTCTACGGCGACGACATCTCCGAACTGTTTCGTCAGTCCGTCGATTTCGATTGCAGCCATTCTCACAGTACCTCCATTGTCCGCTTACAGCTATCTTTACGATACATGGTGTTCGTGTTCATCGGTTTTCTCCTCCGATATCAACTGCTCTAGGAATCTCTCCGCGGGCGAGGGTGTCGCGGCCGTAGTACGCAACGATGGCGACGACGATGAGAAGTTGGACTGCAAGTTGTGCCACCACGACCGTTCCGACGGCGGTTTCGTCGATTACTCCATCGACGACGATCAGGTCCGGAGCCAGCGGGAGGATGATGTCAGCAGTGTTCGCCATGGCGTGGAGGATTATAACGATCAACACACTTCCTGTGCCGTTGTAGGCCCACGCGAGGATAACCGACAACAGAAGAATACCAAAGAACCAACCGATTTGATTGACGAGGGTGAACTCTGAGTGAGGGGTAATGGGTGCGAAAAAGTACGGAAGATGCCATCCGGCCCAGACCACGCCGATGATGAGGCTCGCTGTCAGTGCACTATAGCGATCGTTCAGACGGGGCTGAGCGAACCCTCGCCAACCGGGTTCTTCGTTTAGGCCGCCACTGACCGTGAGCCCGAACAGGAAAACGACGAGGACCAGCACGGGTGACGGCGTAGCTTGGTCGAGATCGACCGGTCCCCCTATGCCTACGAGGATGGCGGTGACAATTCCGACGATTGCAATCGGAAGTCCAAAAGCGACGACCCACCATTGCCAGCCGACTCGCCATCGAGTAATCTGCCGTGCCCACGCCGTGACGTCCTCGCCTTGAAGCCAGGTCACCACCGCTGCACTTACTGGTGGACCAAAACTCCCGGCGTAAATGAGAATCGCTGCAGTCCAGCTCGGGTCCATGAACAACGCTGGTGCTGAGATAATCCACGTGTAGGCGTATGCACCCGCGAAGAATGCTACAACTGGATGATTGTCGATTAAGGGAAGCTGACTTTTCGACATAGTAGGAGATACTTTGGAGTGAGCAAATAAACCTATTGGATAGGCTACACTTTGTCAGCCATATCACGTTACCGTATTAGAGATAGTAAGATGACCAGAACGACCATTACGAAGAACGAGATATGCTGAAGGCAGGCATATGACCAAATAATCGGTTGAACGAAGGTTCCTCTCACTATACTCACCCTGTACGAAATAGACGGTAGAGCAGGATGAGGTGGCCAGTACAGAAACAGATGGGACTCAGCCGAAAACAGAGGAGACAGAACAGTGCCGCCGCTCCGTGGTCAGCGAACACAGAGCGACTCAGCGTCAGTCCGGCGGGTCGAGACCATAGTACTTCTTCGCAACGGTCAGGAACTGGTTCGCGTCCACACGCGGCGCATACGTCGCGTTCTCGCCCTCGATAGCGAGTTTCACCAGCAAGTCCACGAGCCGCCAGACGTTGTACAGAACGCACGCAAACACGAAGTTGAAGAACCGATACGTGTGGCGTTTGTTCGTCGTACGGACGCGAAATGTCTTGATTTGCTTGTAGCCGTTCTCGATGCCCCAACGGTGGCGGTAGCGGCGAACCATCCGCTCAACCATATGGATGCGCTCTATCTCGCTATCAGCGTCATTCAGCGTCACGCTGGGGTGGTTCGTCTCGAACAGCACGTACGCCTGTGCATTCTCCTTACTCCCCACCGTCGGCTTGTTTGCTTCCTCTTCTCGAAGTTCCTTCGTGAGGGCACTGAACCCATGCTGAGCTTCATCCTCATCCAGTTCGATACCGAGTTCAGCGAGTTCGTCACGCATTTCTTCGCGGATATTCGGCCTCTCCTCAACGGATTTCTCACTCTGCTCCGTGTCCCCCGTTTCGGGGTCGTCATCCGTACTGGTCGGGAGGTACATCCGCTTGCGGGTCGGGCCATCTGCAACCGTCTCCTCCTCGATGTGAACCGTCTTCCCAGCACGGCGAAGCCGGGTACACGTTGCCTTCTCTGATTCGTGCTTCCGTGCGCCGTTCAGGTAGGAGACACCGTGCTTGTCGCACGCGTCTTTCACACCCTTGCTATCGAACTCTCTGTCCATCATCACGAGTTCGATGTCGTCTACGAGGTCGAGCGCGTTCTCCAGCAGGCTGTCCACGATGTCGGCTCGCTTCATCCCACGTTTGACCGGTATCGCGTCAAGCACGAGCGGGATGTCGTAGCCCACAATCTGGATAGTTGCCCACTGATAGTACACTTCACCGTCCTTGTAGCCGAGAATCCAGTTCTCGGTGATGTTGTCGTCCTCGTCGCGCTCGATTTTTCCCGTCCACGGGTTGCCTTTCGTAATGTCGATAGCGGCCACGAGTTTGCCGACGAGTTCGGCGTTGTGTCGAGCGCGAGCGATGAGCATCCGCGTGGTTTCGTGGAGCATCGAGCGCGTCTCCTCGGTGGAGAGTTTGCCTATCTGGTTAGCGGTGGTTTGATGCACTTGGGGTGTGGTCGCGCTGGGAGTCGATGTAGAAGGAGTGCTGGCCGCTCTGGGCGTACATATTCTCGCGCATCCCCATGTAGGCGTGCTGTTCCCAGAACGCGTTCTCGTGAATCACGGTATTCTCGGCCCGCTTCAGGTAGAACGTGTCCGTGACGAATGGTTTTGCCTGTTGCCAGACCTCCTTGGTTTTCTCCGCGACGAGCCGCTGTTCGCTCCGGTTTGAGGTGATGTCGCGCTCTTCGGGGCGAAACACAGGGTCGGGTGCAGGGATGCCTTGCTCGCGGGCGAAGGCGAGGGCTTCCTCGGTAGCCGTCCGCACGAACTCGCGCTGTACGTCGGTGAACTCCTCGTTCCACATCTCCCAGAGCCGGGACTGGCTCGGCGCTCCGCTCAGGTCGCGGTCGTGAGCGACTGGGAATCCGAAATCACGGCAGACGTTGGGGAACGAGTGGAGGTAGTAGCGGAGGAACTCTTCGCGGCAGTCCCACGCGAGCCGGAGCATATGCGCCTTCACCCACGCGTAAAACGACGTAGTGTTCCGATGCCAGTCGGCACGGTTGTCGCCGTAGGTTTCGTCTCTGAAGAAGGCGTTTCGTAGTACTTCAACGAAATCGGGCTTTCTGCCGTACTGGATGAGAAAGTGGATGCTCCCGTTGTAGGTCTCGTCGTTGACGGTGAACGTGAAGTCCCTGTCGTGGTCAAACGGAGATTCAGTAGGTCGTGTGACTGACACTACTCGATAGCACGAGAAATGACCTATAAAATAGTACTTATATTGGCGGAATTTGGGTTTGAATGGTTGATATGTATAGGTTATAGGTCATTCAAATTGTACAGGGTCTGGAAGTGGCCGTAATTCCGGCATCGTCCCTGATTTCTCGATTGACTGAATTTCTGTGTTGTTCACGTAGACCAATAGTGTCTCCCAATCGTTAGGTACGTTTGCTCCACCGATGAGGCGGGTCACAGAATCGCATGTTGATTCATCGGTCGAGTCGTCAGATAAGGATTTTCCGCTGAGTTCAGCACTAACGTTGAATCTCAGAATATACTCGTTTCCGATGGAACTGCTCAATTCTGGTTCAACATCTCCTAATGAACTACATAACCGGACATCGAACGTAAGGTCTGCTGACTCTCCGTCACTAACAATATGAACCCATCCACTATGGGACTCACCTTCACTTGGAAACGACGCATCCTTGCTTTCTGAGTAGGCAAGTCCGAGAGTTTCGTTATTTTTGCCCTCTTTCTCCTGAGGGTCTGCTGTATCTCGGCTAAAAGGTGCGGTTAGACCTTGGCACCCAGCAAGAAAACTGATACTTGTAGTAGAAGTGAGGGCAAGCATCTTGCGGCGGGAGAGCGGGGGACTCATTAGGTGATTATCAGGTTCAGTTACGTATAGTCTTTTTGTTACTTAGAGTGTCTTGCTTGACGAGATAGAATCTACGTATTCATTTGGTAACTGCTGGATTTCTAACTTCCCTTTCAAGCGATTATTTCTGACGTGCCTGACTTCAGAGATATGTGCTAAGTATATCGAAAGTCACTCGATGAGTGGCCGTTACAGAGGTAACCAGTGGAACCAGAAATTCCGAACGTAGAAGACGCGTTTGCCGTATTAGCGAGCAGTTTGCGACTCCAGATTTTGCAAGCGCTTGCCGATGAAACTGACGGCATTTCGCGTTCGTTTACAGACCTGTACGAGGCGGTAGATACGTCCAACACATCACAATTTTCTTATCACCTGAATGAACTCACTGATCGATACGTCCAACAGACAGAAGAAGGATACGTCATAAGCGACGCTGGTCGTCGTATTATACAGTCGATGAACGCAGGCGAATATACTCTTCAGCCGGATTTTGAACCGGTCACAGTATCGACGCACTGTCCGTATTGCGGGGAGACCTCAGCAGAAGCGACGTACGATGGTCAACTTGCTACAGTGGACTGTCTTTCTTGTGAGTTCACGCTTCTACGATACGACTTGCGCCCTGCCCACGTAGAGAACCGGAGTCCACTCCAAGCCCTGAAAGCAGCCGACCGCCAGATGCGTGCCGAATACGGGACCGCGCTTACCGGCGTCTGTCCACGCTGTGGCGGATCCATCGATTTGGATGT
The DNA here is from genome assembly GCA_005239435.1 of Halorussus salinisoli. Lineage (GTDB taxonomy): Archaea > Halobacteriota > Halobacteria > Halobacteriales > Haladaptataceae > Halorussus > Halorussus salinisoli. The sequence goes on from SZNP01000004.1 coordinate 280,815, forward strand.
TCTCACAGGCTCAAAAGTCGATCCTGCAACAGCACTTATCGTCTGTGATTGTCGGCACTGTGGGACAACACTTTCTGCCCCAGTGGAAATCGCACTTCTTCATCATCCCGAAGTTGTTTCTCGATACTGGGATGAAGACGTGAACACGGTTACGACCCCGATATGGGAGATGCTCTCGCATCTCGCCAAGTGGAGTGTCGAATTGGACGAATCAGAGCCTCTAACGGTAGTCGCCGCAGAGAACGAACGGATTCGAATCGACGTTAGCTGCGAGGCTTGGGCTCAAGCGAACCTGATAGACAGCGTCAGACTACATAATTGCCGGAGAACTCATTGAAACATCCTGTTTCAAACCGAGAGTATTCTGAGCAATCAGATAGCCTTTGTTGCGCGACCAGCCATGGAACTAGTCGCCAGTAGGAACATGATGCGCTCCCTGGTCGTTACGAAATGGGAACTATTCACTGATACTCTGACCACTCAATTGGCTGTCGGTCGGTGCCAGCCGGGGAGATTGTGTACATCGTGTTCACGGTCGTCGTGGCCGAAAGCAGGTGTGTGGAGAGATATCTCCGCCTCGTAGCGAGGAGGTTCTATATGAATCGGTGGATTCAGATGATCAGCATTACACGCTGAGGATTTCAATAGCGGCCAGCGGACCAAGTGTCCGAGTCGGTATTCGTGGGCCTGTAGGGGGCCTCGGCGATTGTATTCGCCCGGGTTTGCGGTATCGACCACCTCGAAACGGTGAACGCCTGAGTTGCCGTTGAGCGGAAAATAGAGCGTGGACCGCGCAATCGTGTCATTGCAGTGCAAAGTCGACGACCGACGTCGGAGTTCGTGTCGCATATCGTCACTGGCTCGAAAAACGCGCAGTATCGGTCGCACGGGAGTGATTTCGGAACAGAACCGTTGTCGAACCCCGTCGTACTCTCACCTGACGGCCCTATACATGATCTGTATTACGCACTGTCGGCCAATCCTACTTAATGCCGTTGACCGTCCCACCGCGATATGAAAGACGATAGCAACGTTGATTGCGTGTGGGCGGCGATTTCTCGGAGTTCCCGTAATGACTTGCGAATTACTTTGCGGATGGCGGGAGAATTTTCGGCTGGGGCAAATCCTTCATATTGAGCAATAATATATAATTATATGAAATCGTCGGTGGAATACCTGCCGAGACACGACGTGGAAGGAGAGAATTCAGTTCCCGTGAGAAGGCACATGAAGCTTACTGCAGTTGCTTCTAGAGATCGTCTCCTGCAGTCTTATAAAGAAGCCGTGCATCCAACTACTGTTTCTTGGTTTACTTGGAAAATTGCACGCATATTGACGTTCGGAGCAACTGTAAAGGCGCGGGAGGATGTCACTAACGCATTTACCGTTACTTACCGAGTTACGTACTATGGTGGGGGGCGATACTGAACCAGCGATTCGTATCGACGATGACGAACTTAGCCGGTTCGTCGAACAAATACTTCGAGCGGGTGACGTCGCTGACAAGCACGCCGAACGGGTCGCCGAGGGACTCGTGCGGGCAGACCTGCGGGGTATTTCGTCGCACGGCGTCGCTCGGCTCGAAGTGTATATGAAGAAATTCGAAGCGGGGGGATTCAATCCGAATCCAGAGATCACGACGACGCCGCTCAGTGACGCCGCTGCGGTCGTCGATGCGGACGATGGGCCCGGCCAGTCTGCAGCCCGCGTCGGAATGGACACGGCGATGGAACTCGCGGCGGACGCAGGCGCCGGGATGGTGACCGTGACAAACAGCAACCACTTCGGCACGGCAGCGGGGTACACGGAATACGCTGCCGAAAACGAGCATATCGGCATCGCTATGACCAACGTCGGACCGGACGTAATCCCGTTCGGTGGTGCGGCACCGTTTCTTGGGACGAATCCGATTTCGATCTCGGTTCCGACTAACCGGGAATTCCCAATCACGCTGGACATGGCGACGAGCGTCGTTGCCATGGGGAAGATCCAGGAGGTGGCCCGCCGCGAAGATACCGACATCCCGTCGGAGTGGGCCGTCGACGCTGACGGTGAACCGACCACCGATCCGCACGACGCAGTTGCGGTGCGCCCACTCGGCGGGCCGAAAGGGTACGGCCTGGGGATAATGGTCGACGTCTTCTGTGGACTCCTCTCGGGGGCAGGACCGAGTCCCACTGTCGGGCCACTCTACGACGAGTTCGACGAGCCAATGCGTCTCGGGCACTTCCTCGGCGCGATCGACATTGAGACGTTCCGTGACGTGGAGGAATTCAAACAGGACGTTGACGACTACATCAACCAGCTGAAAGCGGTTGAACCTCGGGATGGGTTCGATGAGGTGATGCTCCCCGGTGAAATCGAGGCGGAAAAACTCCGAGAGCAACGGGAATCGGGTGTTGAACTCCAACCTGGGGCAGTCGAGAGCTTGCGGTCACTTGCCGAGCAATACGATGTCTCGTTTCCCGACGATTCGTCGAACTAATCCTGTCCTCTCAGACCTGCCGGTCCCGTCGTTGATCACGTTCCGTCACTTCCCCAGGCGTACGCAGTCCAGCCGCCATCTGCGTGGAGCACCTCACCGGTAACATAGTGATTATTGTTTACGAGGAAGGTCGCACATTCTGCCATCTCGTCCAGCGTGCCGAATCGGTCCAGAGGCGTTCGATTCCGGATGTCCTCGTCGGTGTAGTCCGCAGCGGACTGCGTTTGGTCGGTGATGTCCGTCTTGACGAACCCTGGGGCGAGCGCGTTGACGTGAACGCCGTGCGGTGCCCATTCGACGGCGAGCGTTCGGGTAAGGTTGTTCACACCAGCCTTTGCCGCGCAATAGGGTGCGCGCCCGTGAAGGCCGAGGTCACCCATGATGGACGAGATATTCAAAATACTACCACCGGATCCCTGCTCGATCATCTGTCGCCCGGCCAATTGCGATCCGAAGAACACGCCGGTCAGGTCGACATCGATGATTCGTTGCCAATCGTCCGGGTCGACATCCTCTGCCGGGCCGATGCTGGTCACCCCCGCGTTGTTTACCATTACGTCAAGACTACCGAATTTCTCGACGGTGGCCTCCACGAGCGCCTCCATCGCGTCGTAGTCAGTCACGTCACTTTCGATGGCGACTGCATCCCCGCCGGTCGCTCGAATCGCTTCCGCGGTCTCTTCCGCTCGGTCACGCGACCGCGAGTTCGTGACGACGTTTGCCCCTTCCGCAGCAAACCGTTTGGCGATGGCCGCCCCGATACCCGCACTCGACCCGGTGACGATCGCCGTCTGTTCGGAGAGCCTACTGGCCATGCTACGGTAGTTTGTCTGTACCGCCAAACATTACCTTACTGGATAATTCGACGGCTGTCCGTCGCTCACGTCAGGATTCGCCTCATGCAACGAAGTGCAGAGGTCTGTGTAGATGTCCGGCCCCTACAGCCAACCGTCACGCCGTGGTTCCGCCGTCGATACCGATCGTTTCGCCGGTGATGTAGTCGGCTTCCTCCGATGCGAGGAACACGGCTAACCCACAGATATCTTCAGTCGTGCCGAGACGGCCAAGTGGAATCTTCTTCTGTCGCTCCGTCACCCACTCCGGGTCGTCGCGTCGGACCTCCTCGTTCAGCGACGTCTTTGTCGTGCCCGGTGCAATTCCGTTGACGCGGACGTCGTCTTCCCCGTATTCGATTGCGAGTTGGCGGACGAGCGCGTTGAGACCACCTTTACTGGCGCAATATGCTGGAAGGTTCGGAACCCCTTTCTCCGCGGCCTCGGACGAGACGTGAAGCAGGACGCCATCAGTCTTCGACAACTCCGGAATGACGGCTTTGCTGAGCCGAATAGCGCCGAGCAGATTCACGTCGACGACGGTCTCCATCTCGTCTATAGTCGCCTCAGTGATGCGATTACGTGCCAGTGTCCCTGCACTGTTAAAAACCACGTCGATTCCACCGAAGTCATCGACCGTCTGTTCGACTGTCCTCTCGACCGAGTCCATCTCACGGAGGTCACATTCGATAGGAACACTCTGGCCATCGATGTTCGAGGACAGTTCTTCCAGATCGTCACGTGACCGTGCTGCCACAGCCACCGATGCACCTGCGTCCGCATACGCCTCCGCTACTGCTCGTCCCATCCCTCGGCTGGCACCCACGACGAGCGCGCTTTTGTCTGTGAGTTGGTCCCCCATACCACATCAACTCTCGATGGGTGCCAGTAAGAAGATACGGGATTCATCCCGGCATGCCATGCGAGTACACATCGGTGGTAGGACGCTCAAGCGATCTCGTCGTCCGATTCGTACAGGATACAACGGGCTTGCTGTGCCTCATCGACGTCGAACATCGGCGGTTCTTCGAGGGTACATTCGTCCATGACCTCGGGACACCGCGGAGCGAATCGGCAGCCAGATGGAAGATCTACTGGATCTGGAACCTCGCCTTCCAACTCGATCGGTTCTCGATCTGTATCTGGATCGATAATCGGCGTCGATGAGACGAGCGCTTTCGTATACGGGTGACGAGGATTGTTTATCAGTTGGACTGCGGGCCCGGTTTCGACGAGTTTTCCTAGATACATGATACCGAGACGATCGCAGACGTGCTTCAGTAATGAAAGGTCGTGGCTGATATACAAGAAGGAAATACCACGATTTACCCGAAGGTCTTCGAGCAAATCCAAGATACTTGCCCGGATACTGACGTCAAGCATACTCACTGGCTCGTCACACACGAGAAACGACGGGTCAGAGACGATCGCGCGTGCGATGCCGACCCGCTGGCGCTCACCGCCACTGAGTTCCGACGTGTATTCACCGGCGTATGCTTCGGCCGGTTCGAGTCCAACTTCCTCTAACGTTTCGTACACTCTCGCTTCTCGATCTTTTCGCGTCCCGATCTGGTGGATATCGAGCGGTTCTCTTACCCATTGAAACACTTTGAACTGCGGGTTGAGCGACTGGTACGGGTCCTGGTGTATGATTTGAATCTCTTGTCGGAGGTTATTGATCTCCTTGTGATCGAGGTCCGTGATGTTGCGACCGTCGAAGTAGATCTCACCTGCCGTCGGTTCTTCGAGGTAGAGCAGCGTCTTCGCCAACGTGGTTTTGCCACAGCCGCTTTCCCCGGCGATGCCCAATGCTTCGCCACGTTCGATCTGTAAGGACACGCCGTCGACAGCCTTGACATCTTTCTGCTCACCGAACGAAAATATCCGAGCGAGAACGCCCTCGTCCTGGGCAAAATATTTTTTCACGTTCTCGGCCCGAACCATCGGTTCAGTCATCGACATCCTCCGGCGTTGCTGGTTCGGCAGACTCGTCAGTTCCGTCGAGCCATGTATCCCGCTTACTCGCCTCTCGCTGCAACAGTTCGGCTTCGTCCGCTCGATGGCATTTGACGAAATGGCCGTCGTCGAACTCCCGGGATTCCGGTGTTACGTCCCAGCACTCGTCTTCGGCGAAAGGGCATCGTGGAGCAAACTTGCAGCCTTCGTCCGGGTCGATCAAGTCCGGCGGTGCGCCCGGAATCGAAATGAGATTCTGCGAGTCCTCCGTAATATCGGGAAAAGAATTCCGGAGTCCAAGCGTGTACGGGTGGCGTGGCGCTTTGATGATCGTTTCTGCGTCGGCGTATTCGACGATTCGACCACCGTACATGACTGCGATGTCGTCGCACCGCTCCGAGACCACGGACATGTCGTGCGTGATGAGAATCATCGCACTGCCGAGTTCATCCTGCAGGTCTTTGATGACGCGCAGGATACGGTCCTGAATCACTACATCGAGGGCGGTCGTCGGTTCGTCTGCGAGGATGATCGTCGGACTGAGTGCCAACGCGAGACCCATGATTGCCCGCTGGGCCATTCCCCCGGAGAATTGGTGTGGATAATCGTCAATCCGGTTTTCATCGATGCCCAACTTCTCGAACAGGTCTTTGGCACGGTTCCGCGCGTCCCGTTTCGAGGTATCGGATTCATGTGCGAGAATGACCTCGACGATTTGGTCGCCGACGGTTTGGACAGGGTCGAGTGCATTCATCGCGTTTTGCGGGATCATCGAGATTTCAGTCCACCGGATATTTTTGTTCAGTTCTTTGAGGCTCAACTCCGTGATCTCCGTACCGTCGAGTGTGACCGATCCCTCGACAATCTCGCCATTACTGGCAAGCAACCGAATCAGCGACTTTGCGAGCGTCGATTTCCCACACCCGCTTTCGCCAACCAACCCGATCGTTTGGTTCTCTCGGACCGTCAGATTGACACCGTCGACTGCGTGGACGTCACCGTCTTCCGTGTGATAGTGAACTTCGAGGTCCCTTATTTCGAGCATTGTCAGTTGTGTCTGAGGTCCGGGTTGGTGATTTTCTCTAGACTCCGTCCAATGAAGAAGACGGACATGACGAAGAGCATGATGCAAACGCCCGGCGGGATAACCCACCACCACGCGAATCTAATTGCGCCATTGATGTACGCCTCGTACAGGAGTGAGCCCCACGAGTACATTTCTGGGTCGCCGAAGCCGAGAAAGGAGATACTGGCCTCATAAATCACTGCCCACGCGACACCGAAGGTGAGATAGAGGATGACGAGTGGCAGCACGTTCGGCAAGATATGTCTGTACATGATTCGGAGGTCGCTCGCCCCTGCCGAACGAGCTGATTCGACGTACGGGCGTTCTTTGTGCGTCAGCACCTCGGACCGGATAACGCGAGCGCTCGACCGCCACATGAGCAACGAAATCACGATGATGATGTTCATGAGACTCGATCCGAAGATGAACACGAGCGCGACCACGAACGGTAAGAATGGAAGTGCATAGCCGATATCGACAGCTCGCATCAGAATATCGTCGAGTGTACCCCCGTAATAGCCTGCAAGAAGCGCGACGTTCGTCCCGACGACGGTCGCCATAATGGCGGCTACCAAGCCCACAATGAGTGAGACACGTGCGCCCATAATGACCTGAGACAATACATCACGCCCCAGGTTCGTAGTGCCGAACGGATGGTTCTCGCTGGGTTCTGCTAACCGCAACACCTGTCCATCCTCTCCCCGGTTTATTTGGCTTGGATCGTGCGGGGCGATGTACGGCCCGAAAACACCAAGAAACACGAACACGGTGAGGATTACGATGCCCAGCTGCGCCAAGTGTTCTCCGCGAAGGATGTCGATCGCGCGATAGACACCACTTCCGAGGAGGTCCGTGATACTTTCCAGTCGCGTTGCGTCCACCGTCCCCTCTAGTCGATCTTTGATACTCATTGTCAGTCGTATCTCACTCGCGGATCGAGGTACACGTACGCGATATCCGCCAGGAAATTCATCAGTATCACAACGCTCCCCATGAGGAAGAACGCCCCCATCGCCATCGGATAGTCGTTGTGATGGACTGATTCGACCATTTCACGGCCCATTCCCGGCCAACTGAATACGGTCTCGATGACCAGCGACCCACCGATGGAGAGCCCCGCAACGAGTGCAACGACGGTAACCATCGGAAGGATCGAGTTTCTGGCAGCATGCTTGTAGAGGATTCGGTACCGTGAGAGCCCCTCCGCCTTCTTGATCTCGATGTAATCTGTATTGAGAACACTAATCATACTGCTCCGCATGAGCAGGATCGGCTGCGCCATGTAGTAAATTGCGCCCGTGAGGACCGGCAGAACGAGATGGTACACGAACTCCCAGTTGAGATACCGCGCCCAGAAACTGGTCGCTGCATCGCTTCCGATTGCCCTGATCCCGCCCCACGGGAACCACCCAAGTTGGAAGACGAAGACGGACAAGAGCACGATTCCGATCCAGAATTCGGGCGACGACCGTGCGATGAGGGCGATTATCATGCCGACCCGCTCTTTGACGGTGCCACGAAGCCAGCCGATGTAGGCACCGAACATGATGCCGAACGTGTACGCCAGTCCCATTGCGCCAGCCATCAAGAAGATCGTATTCCAGAATTTCACCCACAGGATCTCTGCGACCGGGGCGTTGTACCGGTACGACATCCCGAGGTCTCCGGATAGCAACTGCGACATGTAGGTGATGTACTGTACGTGTAACGGCTCCGTGAGGCCATAGCGCTCTAACGTCGCTTGGCGTTCTGCAGCCGACATCCCCTCGGGGATATACAGCGTCGTCGGATCGCCCGGCGTGACTCGGAAGATGATAAACAGAATGGTGATAAACGCCCAGTAGGTGAAGACGAGATACGCAAGGCGCCGAACTAGAAACCTGCGCATTGATACCGTATAGCAGACGGCCAGATAGCATAACCTTTAGCCATATATGCGGCTATCCGCTAGGAAAATGAGTCCAGGAGAAAAATAAGTTAGAGATCGATGGTATCTAACTTAGGACGATTGCGTAGTCGTCGCCATGGTGGAGAAGTCAGCCGGGTAATGAATCTGACCGTCACCGTCCCACTGGAAGCCGATCTCTTCGAGTTGTTGGCGTGCAACATCCAGACTCGATTCGTACGGCTCGACATCGTCCCAGTACCAGTTCTCGAACCCGATCGAAATCGGATTGTAGATGATACTTCCCGTCCCACCGTAGATCGTATCGATAATAATCTCCTGCGGGATCGCATGCGCCAGAGCTCGGCGTACGTCCCGGTTCGCGAACAGATCCTCGCGGAGATTGTACCCGATGTGGTGGATCGACATCATCAGCGCGCTCTCTAACCCCACCGACTCGTTTTGTTCGAATCGAGCGATATCATCGACGGGGAGTTCCCAGCTGAGCATGTCCAGATCACCGGTTTCGAACGCTCGAATGCCAGCGCGGATGTCGGCAATGATCGCTCGGGTCAGGCCATCCACGTTCGGCGGGTTGAAGTGGTCCTCGAAGGCTGTCAGCTGCACCTGCGAGTCGAACTGCGCGCTCTCGACTTGGAAGGGTCCACTCCCGACGGCTTCGGGATTCTGCCAGTCGATGGCCGCATCTGCTTCGATGTCTTCCGGGACGTTCTCCCAGATATGCTGTGGAATGATGAACACCCGTGAGAGAGCGCTCGTGAGGAACGGGGCGCTGGGATTACTGAGGTTGAACACCAGATCGAGATCCGATTCGGTTTCGATACTCTCGATGGGTTCGGTCCGCGTCTCGAGCGTCGGCGAGTTTTCGGCCCCGTATTCGTAGGAGAACTTGACGTCCTCGGCGGTCACGTCCTCGCCGTCGTGGAACGTCATCCCCTCGCGCAGCGACACTTCGATAGTCGTTTCGTCGACTAGTTCGACGCTCGACGCCGCCCAGGGCTCGGGTTCGAGGTCAGGCGTCACGCGCATCAACCGGTCGTAAATCAGCCTGAGCATCTCGCGGTTCCCGCGAGCGACCTGATCGAGCGGATTGAGCGCGTTCAGATCTTCCGCCATCGACGTCCGGAGATTGGCTTGGTCTTCATTCACGGGTTCGATATTTACGTAGTTCCAGAACGATCCGATCCCCTGTTCGAGGATCGAGACGGGATTCTGGAAGCGGTCCTGATTGTACGGCATCACCCGCTCTTGGACGAGCAAGGGCACGACCGGCATGTCTTCGCGGAGAATCTGCTGGATCTGATGGATCAGTTCCGTCCGCTGTTCTGGGTCCGTCGTCTGAGCCTGTTCGTCGATGAGTTCGTCGACCTCGGGATTCTCGTACGCGTACAGATTCGACTGTCCGGGTCCGATGTTGTCCGAATGGAAGAACGATCGGAAGATCGCCTCCGCCGGTTCGAATCCGTCTCCTGCTCTTCGGACTTGGAGGTGCCAAGGAAACGGCGGTTCGGCACGTGATTCGAGGTACTGTGCCGTCGGCTGCGCGTCGTAACTGACTTGGAAGCCGAGTTCTCGGAGGTTGTCAGCGACGAGACGTCCGTACTCGAACCGTGCCGGAGCGTCTCCCTGGGCGATGCTGAGCAACCTGACCTCTTCAACAGGTTCCCCGTCGGGATCTTGTACCCGATTTAGGGTGACGTCGTTGTCCCTGTCGTCGTGCGGTTGTGACCAACCTGCTAACCCAGTTGTGATCGTCACCGCAGTGCCGGATTTGAGTGCTTCCCGTCTGGTATACTTTACCATGCTACCCTGCTACACTGATTCTCTATTTATAATTTTTCACTATTTATAATTCAGAATCTGGTTTTATTACCACGTCCCGGCCTTCTCTCTAAATACTGGCACAATTCTACGCTTCGACTTGGGTTCTCCCGCCGCTCAAACGAGACTTACCACTCCCGGAAGTGCAGGTACTCCGCGTCAGAACGCAGTTTCGCTTTCACCATCCTCCGACAGGCGATCACGTAATCGGGATAGTACACAGAATAACAACTTAACGGTCGAACCTATCTAGAGATCTCTCCATAGAACACCCATCCCCTGTGCGTTGATACAACCCCAGAGGTCAAGAAACACACGTTGATTTCAGACATTTTTATTTGGAACTAACACAAGGCATTTCTTCTCCCAATTCGCTTTGCAGCGTATGTCGCCCTCCTCAACTCGGCGCCAGCTCCTCCGAACAACGACAATACTCGCCATCAGCACCACTATCGCTGGCTGTAACCAAACTACTACGTCCAACGCGACGTCCAGCAAAACCACCACCTCGAAAACCAAGACGAATCCTCGTGCATTCATTGACCTCATCCAAGAATCGTATCTGGCGAAGGCATGGACACTTCCACAGGACAGATTCCGCTTCCCGAAAGGCGACTCCGTACCCCTCTCGGATCTCGACGAGTCAGTTCGTGACGCCGTTCGGACCGCTATCGACTCCCCGCCCTACACGACCCAAGATGCGTCACAGGACCTCTTAGACGGTATCGACGATATCAACCTCGTGACGTACGAAGACACGGTCTGGGACGTCGAACACACCTTCCCGACGGTGACCGTCCGTCTCGACACCGAAATCTCTGAGGACGAACCTGTCGAAGAGCGCACCGTCACGCACGACGGAGACGCCATTCGGTCGAACGATGCCATCGAGGATGTCGTGTCAACCATCGCACCCCTCGGTGTCGAAACCGCGCCACGCCCCTACGAGACCACCCGCCTTGACCCGCAAGTCCAGGTTTTCCTCGACCAATACGACTACATCGAAACGCCGAGAGGAACCGGCGAAATCGCCGTCTCCCGGACAAACCGCTCCCCACCCCACACCGTCCGTGCCCAAGAAGCCACAGATGAGGAACTCTACGGCCGCCGCATCCGGGAGACCGCCGACTACGGCCCGCCGACGAGAGAGTTCATCGAGCGCCTCCTTGCGAGCGACCGGAAGACACCGGGCAACTACCAGGACCGTATCCGCGTTCTCTATCCCGACGACGTCCCCCGGCAGTTCGCCAGAGATCTCGACTACGGGAGCAACTACGTTCGCGTTGACGACGAAGTCTTCGGGTTTGACACTCGCCACGTCCACTGGGACGACCTCCCGGTCACGTTTGACGCGACCGTCCTTGGCGAAAACGATGGGACGACCGGCCCTATCGACATCCAACTCTCCGTCCAGAATTCGAGCGACGACACCGTCCGGCTTCAGATGGAGGGCTGTACTCCATTTGGCGTGCTTTGGGGGTACGGCCCTGGCGGCGAACACGTCCTTTGGAATGACGTGTATGAGCAGACCGATAACGTCATCATCGAGAACGGTAGCATCGTCCCGGAGTCGCATACGGAAATGGACCTCCAGCCGGGCCAGACCCAATCTGCGACCTACCGCCTCGGACACGATAACCTCGGCGCCGATGAACCTCTCCAGTCGGGGACCTACGAGGTACTTGGCACCATCTGGACGAAGTGGCCGACGTACGAGGGTGCGAAGGAGTACGACTGGCGGAGTCAACTCTTCCCGTACACGCTCATCATCGAAGTCGTCTGACTCGGTGTGAGGGATGTCGGCCAGTCGTCGACCCAATTCAGAGCGTGAACTTGACGCCGACCACTGTTTGTGATTCTTTGTGCAGACCAACTCAGCTATAGTTTTTATAACTACTCAGTTTGGAGAATCACAGACGGAGACACCACCTTCGCTGATTTGATTTGTAACCTGTTCGTGGATACTCTCGGCGAGTTGTTGCATCGTATCTACTTGTCGTTCTGTCGGGCGCCGTCCTCCGTAGTAACTATCTGTGCGGTTAGTGTCGTACAACTGCCGTAATTCGCGCGTTGTCGTGGTACTCGGGGTTCAGACTCTCGTCGGGTAGTGGAACTCGCTCACCGGCTTGATCGATGATCGTCCGCTGAAGTAGTTCGCTTTGTGTCTCGAACGACGAGTTCACTCGCGACCGGTACTCCCGGTCAATCGGAATAATTCCCGATCAAACGCAGCATGATACGTCCTGCTCAACGGCAATACATTCGTCAAGTCAGACCAATACTCCGGATATTCACTCCACAACAGCACGTGAGCGACGTCCAAAAGCCCCAGATCACAAATGCACGCGGCCTTCTCAAGTCCGAGGTTTTCAAACGACCCCATGAACGTGGTCTCGAAGATTTATGGAAAGATGTCGTACTCGCACAGCACCGCGACGACAAACTCGACCGCGAAGAAGCTATCAAGCGCGTGGATCGAACGAAAGTCGAACGGACAAATCAGGAACAAGAGATCGTCGAAGGAGACGTTGACCGGGGACTCAACGTGCGACACGGCCAAGGAATGCTGCCTCGCCAGGATTTAGTTCTGGAAAGCTGTACTGGCTCGTAGATGGATTCCCCTCTAACTCGGTCCTTTGGCCGGGTGACTGCACCCGAACTCGCGGTATTCGTCTCCGGAGTGGCGAGTATGGGGCTCGAAATTCTCGCCGGCCGCATGGTCGCTCCCCAGTTCGGCAGCAGCATCTACACCTGGGGGAGCATCATCGGCGTGTTTCTCACGGCGTTGAGCCTTGGCTACCACTACGGCGGCAAACGGGCCGCAGAGCAGGCGAGCGTCGACCGCCTGACATGGCTATTGCTCGGAACAGCCGCTTACATCGCAGTACTGGTCTTCGCCGGCGATTTGCTGTTGACTGCAGGGTCGGTGTTCCCGCTCCCGAGCCGGTTCGCCTCGCTGCCCGCTATCATATTATTGTTCGGCCCGCCGACCTATCTGCTCGGCTTCGTCAGCCCGTATGCAGCCGAATTGTCGAACACCGAGGACGTCGGTGAGGCGTCGGGCCGCGTGTACGCCCTCGGGACGGTCGGCAGCATCCTCGGTGCTTTCGGCACGACGTTCCTTCTCATTCCAACGTTCGGCATCGATACTATCGGCTTCCTGTTCGGGTTGTTGCTCGTCGGGACGGCGGCATTGATTGTGCTTCCGTCGATGAACCGTAAACCGCTGTTTGCAGTCCTCGGCGTCACGGTACTGCTCGTAGCGGCAATCGGTAGCGGTGCTTTCGGCGTCTCCACCGGTGGGCGGGTCATCTACCAGACCCAAACGCCGTACCAGGAACTCGAAGTCGCCGACCTTGGCGACACGCGGACGCTGTTCCTCGACGGCCAGCGCCACAGCGCGATGGACCTAAGCGATCCAAACCGTCACGTCTTCGAGTATACTCGCTACTTCCACATCCCGTACCTGTTCGCCGAGGATCCCGACGAGATAGACCGGGTGCTGTTCATCGGCGGCGGCGGATTCACCGGTCCTAAGCGGTTCGAAGCCGAGTATGACGTCACCGTCGACGTGGTCGAAATTGACCCTGAAGTCATCGATGTCGCCAAGGAATACTTCCGCGTCGAGGAGTCCGCACAGCTCAATATCTATAACGCAGACGGCCGGCGGTTCCTCCGAAACACGGACAACACCTACGATGTCATCGTGTTAGATGCCTACAAGAAGGACAAGGTGCCGTTCCAGTTGACGACCGTCGAATTCATGCGGTTAGCGAATGACCGCCTCTCCAAGGACGGCATCTTCTTTGCGAACGTCATCTCGGCACCGAACGGGCCCGCTTCGGAGTTCTACCGCGCCCAATACCGGACGATGGAACAGGTGTTCCCGCAAGTATACGGGTTCCCGACCGCTAGAACGGGCGTCGTCCAGAACGTCGAACTCGTTGCAACAAAGAACTCGGAGGTGGTAACGGAGTCCGAGCTCCGAACACGGAACCGTGATCGCGACATCGGCATCGATCTCAGTAGCGAGATCGGGAGTTACCGAAACGACGAACCGACCGAAGGCGTGCCGATACTCCAGGATAACCGCGCGCCAGTCGACAGCTTGCTCGACCCGATGGTCGGCCAGCGGTACGTCATCGAACAGGCACCGCCGGAGAACGAAACAGTTGGCTGAACGGGGCGTCACTCCGGTCGACTCTTTAACTCGACAGTCCCGTTGTGGTGGATGGTAATCGCGTCGTTCTCCGAGGCGTCGGACAGTTCCGGTCGATTCTCGAAAATTGGGTAAGTCGAGTCGGCACGTTCAAGATACAGAGGTTGCGTGCAGCCTGAAGCAGGGGTTCCTTCCACTCAGCTACATGGACTCTATCGCTCACTGAATGTGCGATTCGAACTGGATAGTTCCGAAAGAGGCTTCGACAAGATATGCACCACGGATTGAGCATTCAGATTGTGTATCCTCGACACATGATAACCGTGAGAAGCAGACTATTCATCGGTGTCTTCGAAACAGTTAGCACAGCGGCGATAATGCTTTCGACGGCCTGACAGTCAACGTGTTGGAACATTTTGAGCTGTTCACAGTGGGGACCGTCGGCCATGAGTGCGTGCGTGACCTGTGAGCACCCCGTCTAGACGAGGACCTCGTCGGTCAGCGGTTCACTTGGATTCGGCAACCGAAATCGAGAGATATTCTTCGAGGAAGTCCTCACGTTCGCGGAGTTCAAGCCCGCTGAAACACAGCACTGTGACGCCGAGATTAACACACCCTCAATTGCACGTACTCCAATTATCCGGGGACGATCAGACAGGAAGGGAACGTCTCTTACACGTGGTGTAAGACCAACCAACTGCGTGACCGATAGCGAGACCACCGCAGACCACCGCTATTCAATACCAGCCTTACAGCTACCCAACCCCACTAACACATACGGTGTTGATAGTTCAGGAGTTCGTGGATTCAGTTCGGCGGTGGTTTTCCGTGAACCGTGGCGTGTTGCTGCCAGTCTGTAGGCGTGGCTAGGCTTCCACCAGCCGTAAGGCAGGAGATGGCCGTCTGGCGGGTTCTCGTGAACGTCACGCTCGCGTATTTACCTCAGTCCACAAGGCGTGGAATACACGGCTGGACAGCAACTCTACCATCGACGGAAGATGAACGAGACAGTGAACGGGGATCAAACAGAAATCCGGTGCGTTCGTGCGGTCACGCCCTTGGTGGAAGCAGTTCCGCGAACTCGTCATCAAATGCACCGTTCACAACCTGGAACGAACCCTTGCTATTTCACACGAGGAGTATGATTGTCCGTAATTCTGAGATGAACAGACTGCTGAATACAGAGCCTGTATTTAGCAATGGCTTCGGTACATCAGCACAAAAAACATCTCGATATTCACGTCAAGTTGCTGCAAGAGCCCGAAACAAGGGGTACGTTTGTCGCCAGCACCCTCAGGAATTAGGGTTTTTGAGGAAGACGAGTCCCGTGCGATATTCGCTCGCGACAATGGTCTCGTCTGCGGCAACGGCCGTCCAGAACGACGCACCCTCCGGATCGTAGACACCGATCTCGGTCGGCGTGCTCGGATCAGTGATGTCGAATACGCGGACGCCACCGCCGTACCACGACGTGTAGAGTCGGTCGGTGGTCACGTCGAAGTTGTGTGACGTACGGAGCAAGTCGCGACCCCGTGAATCGTCGGTGTCAATCACTGGGTTTGCGTCGAGGTACTCCTGATCAGCCAGAGAGAGGTCGATGTCAGGTGGGGAGATATGACCGATCCGGTTTGGGCCAGCAAAGATGTCCTTCCCGAGGTCGGAGACGTCCCAGATGTCGATGCCACCTGGCTCTCTGCTACCAAAGGCTTCCGCGCCGACATACACGTACAACCCATCTGGCGAGGGCTGGACGTAATGCGCGTTCCCCGGTAACGTCAGTTGACGGGTTAACTGCCCCGTCTCTTGGAGGTACGCCTCAGGGTCTTCCTCGCCAATTTCGAAGAATCGGACTTCTTTGGTGGCGCCGGGCGCCTCCCCGAAATGGGCTGCGAGTTCGGGCGCACTCGGATTACTCACGTCCAACACGACGATGCCCGCGTCCCAAAAGCAAATATAGGCGAGTCCATCTTGGACGTACACGTCGTGAAATCCATTAACGAGTCCGGCCTTTGCGAAGGCCGGACCCGGGAACTCTTTCAGTTTCCACGTGCTCACTCGCGTCGGGGTCGTCGGGTCACTCACGTCAACGATATCCACGCCCGTTTCGCCAAAGGGTCGCAACTGATCCGGTTGGCCGTCTTCATCCGAATCGATTGCAGTAGTCGCATTCACTCCGACGTAGGCGTACTCGCCATCGAGGAAGAGGTTATGCACGGTGCCGAGGGGGCGATCCTCTGTACTCACGTCGTAGAACGACACGTGTTCTGGTTGTTCCGGGTCGCTCACGTCGAAAAAGGCGACGCCGCCCGGATTGCCGTCGTTGGCGACCCCCGCCACATCGCCAGCCACCTTTACGTCCGGCGTGTCGATGCGCAGATTCGGCGGCGCGTCCGGTGTGAGCGGAGCCCCGAACGTCCGTGAGTACACGGTGCGTGGCTCTGTTGGCTCCGTCCAATCGACGACGGCGAGTCCCCCAGCATTGACGGCGGTTTCCTTGTATACGCCAGAGACGGCCACGTACGCGTACTGGTCTTGTATCACAACTTCGGCGGCACCATCGATCGGATGGGTGCCCAGGAGTTCCAATTGGGTAGGTGACTGTGGTAATTGTGAAACTGTGCGGCTGTCTATCTGTCCGAGGGGGGCGACAAGTGCGAGTGATTTCAAGAACGTCCGGCGGTCACTTCCCGGTTGTTCCTCGTCCCCCGAGCCATTGATGTGAGGTGCCATGCCATACCACAGATAGAGGGCCTCCATCATCCTCTATAAAATCACGGGATGAACGGTGTTCGTGGAGTGAACAGTCCACGATTCGAGAAGATGACGCTTCACACCATTTCCGATGCAAACGATAGTGGGACTGCCAGTGCCAGAAACAATTGGATTGAATCCCTCCGAGGGCCCCTCGTGCTGAATACGCGCTGTGTATTCAGCAAGACTTCTATAACCTATCACCGATTGAGGGTTTCAACAAGGCCACAATCTCATAGATAGGGTTGGTCTAACACCTGGTGCGAATATATCACGCTGATTTCCCTCAGAGATGGGATAATTCGTCGGTTGCCGTGCTGAATACAGAGGTTATATTCAGCTTGTTCCTTCGAGGGAAATTCTTTTGCCGTTCAAGTACGGAAAAGGATTAATGAGTTCCGGTCGTATCACTCTCGAAGAAGTCCTCGCCGCCTGTGAGCGAGCAGGGATGGTCTGCGAACCGGTGACGGCCAGCGAAGTCGGGGAGGAACTCGGATGTACTCGACGTGCCGCCCTCAACAAACTTGACGAACTGGCCGACCGGGGTGATATCGAGAGTAAGAAGGTCGGCGCTCGGAGCCGCGTATGGTGGCGCCCCCCCGACCCTAGCTCTACCCGCGAGCAAGACGATGCCGAAGACACTCTCGAGCCCGGTTCCATCACAGCCGAAGAATCGCTCTCTGACATCAAAAAGCGCCTCGAAACCGAACTCAACGAGATGTTCGGTCGAATTTCAGATGCCTTCTATGCACTCGACGACCAATGGCGATTCACATACGTCAATGAACACGCCGAGGAGTTGATCGACTACCAGGGCGAGGGTCTGGTCGGCAAGAACTTCTGGGAGGTGTTCGAGTGGGCGACCGACTCGACCCTCGGCGAGGAGTACCGGACTGCGATGGAGACCCAGGAACCGACCTCCTTCCAGTTCTACTACCCCGACCCGCTCGAAGCGTGGTACGAGATTCACGCCTACCCCTCCGAGACGGGGCTCTCAGTGTACTTCCAGGACGTGACCGAGCGCGTCGAACGCGAGCACGAACTCGAACGGTCCGAGCGCCGCTACCGGACGCTCGTCGAGAACTTCCCCAATGGCGCGGTCGCCCTCGTGGACGAGAACCTCCACTACCGGACCGTCGGCGGCAACCCCCTCGACGTCGCTGACGTCACGGCCGAGGAAGTGGAGGGTAGCCTGGTTCGAGAGGCGTTGCCGCCGGAACTAGCCGACGAACTCGTCCTGCGCTACGAGGCCGCCCTCAAGGGCGAGACCGACTCGTTCGAGGCCGAGTACGACAACCGCCTCTTCGAATTCCAAGTTGTCCCGGTCCGGGACGATGACGGCGACGTCTTTGCTGCCCTGGGGATGTCGCAGGATATCACCGAGCGCAAAGAGTTGGAAGCCGAACTTCGGACCACAAAAGAGCGATACCAGCGGCTCGTCGAACAGAATCTCCTCGGCATCTACCTCATCCAAGACGGCGAGATACAGTACGTCAACCCGAGATTCGCAGATATTTTCGGCTACACGCCGGAGGAAATGCTCTCGGAAACCGAGCCGCTCGATCACGTCGCCCCGGAAGACCGGGAAATGGTCGTCGAAAAACTCTGGGCGCGCCAAGAAGGCGAAGCCGACTCGAGTCATTATACGTTCACCGGCGTCCGGAAAGATGGCCAACGGATCGAACTCGAAGTCCACGGCAGCCGGGTCGAGTATCAGGGTGACCCAGCCGTCCTGGGAACGTTACTCGACGTGACGGAACGAAAGCGGATGGAGGCGGAGCTCCGGCGAGAGCGCAATCTCAAGGATCAAATCGTCGAGACGAGCCCGGTGGGAATCACGGTCGTCGACGCCGACGGCATGATCCAGTTCGCTAACGACCGTGCCGAGAAAATATACGGGCGCTCCCGCGAGGAACTCAACGAGTTCGCCCACGACGATCCCCGCTGGGATCTCGTCGACGAGAACGGTGACTCCCTCGAGACGGGTGAGGCGCCCTTCGATCGCGTGCTCGCCCGCGAGGAGGCGATCTACGACCAGGTCATCGGCCTCCGCCAGCCTTCAGGTGAGCGGGTCTGGGTGTCGGTTAACGGTGCCCCACAGTGGAATGAGGCGGGCGAACTGGAACATACCGTGTTCGCGTTCGAGGACATTACCGAGCACCGCGAGACGCAGCGACGTCTCGAAGAATCCGAGCGCCGGTACCGAACGCTCGCCGAGAATTTCCCGAACGGTGCCGTGGGCGTGTACGACCACGACCTCCGGTACACACTGGTGGCAGGTGAGAAAGTCGGCGATCCGTTGCCCAGCGCAGAGGAAATCGAGGGAACGAGGATGCCAGAACAATACTCTGACGACGTCGCTGCGGACCTCGAACCGATGTTCCGAGCTGCCATCGAGGACGGCGAGACCGGAAGCGCCCAGACAACGGTCGCTGGCCGGACCTGGCAGGCGTGGGCGACGCCGTTACGAAACGCCGACGGCGAGATCTTCGCGGGGCTAAGCTTCACCCAGGACATCACGGAACAGGTCGAGCGCGAACGAGAGCTCGACGAAACGATAACGGAGTTGCAGGAGAGCGAAGAGCGGTTACAACTCGCACTCAAGGCCGGAGAGATGGGCACGTGGGAACTCGACCTTCAGACCGGTGATGCACCCATCCGCTCACCACAACACGACCGAATCTTCGGCTACGAGGAACCGCTCGACGACTGGAGCCTAGAGACGTTTCTCGATCACGTCCACCCGGACGACCGCGAGCGAGTACAGCAGTGCTTCGAGGAGGCCTTCGAGACCGGCAAGTGGGACTTCGAGTGTCGGATTACGAGAGCCGACGGCGAGCGACGCGTAATCTCGGTTCAGGGTGGATTCTACGACGATAGCGAAGGGAAGCCCGTTCGTGCAGTGGGGGTGGTTCAAGACGTCACCGAGCGCAAGGAGCGCGAGCGCGAACTCGAACGTGCGCTCGACCTCCTCGAACGGACCGAACGCATCGCGGACGTCGGCGGCTGGGAGATCGACGTAGACACGATGGACGTGTTCTGGACCAACCATATCTTCGATCTCCTGGAGGTACCCGGCGACGAGGAACCGCCGCTGGACGAGGCCCTCGACATGTACTACGAGGAGGACCAGCCGATCGTTGAGGACGCCGTCGAAAACGCGCTCGACTCCGGCGACCCCTTCGATGTCGAGGTGCGGATTCGGACGGACACCGGTGAGATGCGTTGGCTTCGGCTTCAGGGAGTTCCAGAGACCATCGGCGATGAAGTCGTTTCGTTCCGCGGGGCGGCCCAGGACGTCACCGAAAAGGTCGAACGCGAGCGGGAACTCCAGGAGCGCAACGAACGCCTCGACACTTTCGCCAGCATGCTCGCGCACGAACTCCGAAACCCCGTCACCATCGGGCAAATATACAGCCAGCAATTGCCAGCGGAGACGGATTCGGAGGCAGTCGAGTACGTCACCGAAGCCTTCGATCGAATAGAGGACATGATCGACGTTCTGTTGGTGCTGACCCGTGGTCGCGAAGTAATCAATGAAGGAACACCAGTCCACCTTGCGGACGCCGCACGCAAAGCATGGGAGAAAGTCGAAGCCCCCGAAGCGACGCTCGACATTGAGTTCGACCAGACGATACAGGCCGACGAGACGTACGTTCAGCACCTATTCCGGAATCTCTTCGAGAACGCTGTGGAGCACGGCGGTCAAGACGTCACGATTACGGTCGGCGATCTTCCGGTCGGGTTCTACGTGGCCGACGACGGGTCAGGAATTCCAGTGGACGAACGAGATGCCGTATTCGAAGCAGGCTACACGACCGCCGCCGAGCAAGGCGGCACTGGGTTGGGATTGGCGTACGTACAGGAGTTAGCTGAGGTATACGAATGGGAGTATACGGTGACCGAGAGCGCAACTGGAGGTGCACAGTTCGAGTTCACGAACGTAGACCAGAACCCATCCCGTAACTGAGGCCTGTCGGAGCAAATCAGGACGAATTCAGAAAATTGTCCTATTTTCAAGCCACCTCCATCGATTCCTTCCACGGTGTAAACGGTCGTGTGACGCGCTACGAAATTTCCCTTAATCGATTCCGGCAGTCTGAATTTGGACGTGCGTCGATGCTGAATACGCGCCCTGTATTCAGCACATTGCGATTGATAGCATCACGATAGGTCTCTGTGAGTGTGCTGAATACCGAGATTGTGTCCATCAATATAGTGGCTGGAATTAATAACACTAGCTGGGAAGTATGGTTGATGAATCTAGCTTTTCATTCAGCCTCAATCTAGCTGTACTTGTGCGAAAAGGTCTTAGCTTGGATTGTGCATAGATATCAATTACCATGGTGGGGAAAGAGAAAGACACGAGCACGACCGAGCGGAGAACTCTTTTGAAGGCAGTCGGTACAGGGGCCGTGGCGGGCCTCGCCGGAATACCTAGCTACGTCGGGGCGAAACAGCAAGACTTCCCGAGTAGCGACATCGAGATGATAGTTCCGTGGGCCGCGGGCGGTGGCACCGACCGGACCGGCCGGCAACTCGCGTCACTGGCCGAGAACTACATGGATACCTCGTTCTTCGTGTCGAACGTGACCGGCGGAAGCGGGAGTGCTGGCTTCAGACGAGCGGCGAACGCCGAACCGGACGGCCACACCGTCGGGGTGCTGACGGTCGAGATATGCACCATCTCACACCTCGGTATCGCCGACATCACGCCCGATGCGTTCGCGCCGGTCATGCAGTACAACTTCGACCCAGCGTCGCTGACCGTCCATCAGGACGCACCGTACAGCACCATCGAGGAGTTCACGTCTTACGCCGAGGAGAACCCCGGCGAGATTCGCATCTCCAACTCGGGTATCGGAGCAATCTGGCACCTCTCGGCCGCCCAGTTCGCACAGGAGGTTGGCATCGAGGTCGAACACATCGGCTACGACGGCGGCGCACCAGCGACGCAGGCGGTCGTCAACGGCGAGGTCGAGGCGACGACTGCCAGTCCAGCGGAGGTCGCCCCACAGGTTCAGGACGGCCCGCTCAACATGCTAGCGGTCTTCGGCGAGGAGCGAAGCGACCTGTTCCCCGACGTGCCGACGCTTCAGGAGCGAGACATCGACGTGACCATCGGCGCGTGGCGCGGTCTAGGCGTCCCCGCTGGAACGCCGGACGAGCGGGTGCAGGCACTCCACGACGCGTACAGGTCGGTCTACGAATCCGACGAGTTCCAGAACTTCATGAACCAGAACGGGTTCGGGTTGGTCTACCGCGGTCCGCAGGAGTACGGCGAGTTCATGCAGAGCGAACTCGACCGGTTCGCTGGCATCGTCAACCAGCTCGGCCTCGGGCCCGGCGGGGACGACGCGACGCCAACGACCACCGAGACAGAGACGACGACCACGTCGTAACTCGCCCGTCCGCGGTGGGGCGAACTACTCACAATGTCTTTTCAGATACGATACACAGACAAGGTGGCAGCGGTACTGTTAGTCGGCCTCTCGGTCGGGGTTTTCGTCGCCAGTCGGGACTTCCCAAGCGGGTTCGGGGACTCACCCGGCGCGGCGTTCTTCCCGCGGCTCATCGTCTCGATAATCACGCTCCTCGCGGGCGTCCTCTTCGTCTGGAGTGTCGTGTCGAGTGAGACCCGAACGTACGACGTTTCCGCGACCGACGTGCGACGGTTCGCGGTTCCGGTCACGCTCCTCGTGATGTACGTCGCGCTGATGCCGATTCTCGGGTTCGTCATCGACACGGTGGCGTTCCTGGTCGTGTTGACGCTTTACTCCGGGGTCAAGAGCTACTGGCGGTCAGGAGCACTCGCTGTCGGCCTCAGCCTCGCGCTCCACTACGTGTTCGGCGAATTCCTGCACATCCCGCTCCCGGAAGGAAGTCTCGTGTCGGTAGTCAGATGGCTCCCGTCGCTCCCGCTAGCGGGGGTCGTGTAGATGAGCCTCGTCGGAAACCTGCTTCAGGGTGCCTCGCTCGTCTTCCAACCGTTCGCGCTAACCCTCATCGTCGCCGGAGTCCTCATCGGGATGACGATGGGATCGCTTCCCGGCATGACTGCGACGATGACCGTCGCGGTGTTGGTCTCGTTCACGTTCGGGATGGAACCGTCCGAAGGGATGATGCTGCTGCTGGGCATCTACGGCGGGGCGCTCTACGCGGGTTCGATACCCGCCATCCTCATCCGGACGCCGGGCACGCCGAGTGCAGCCGCCACCGTCTTCGACGGCTTCCCGCTGGCTGAACGCGGACTCGCGGGCCGTGCTATCGCCGTCGCCACCGTCGCGTCGTTCGTCGGGGGCGTGGTCAGCGTCGTCTTGCTGACCCTGCTGGCCCCCCAGGTCGCCTCGGTCGCCATCCAGTTCGGCTCCCCCGAGTTCTTCGCACTGGCGGTGTTCGGGCTGACCATCATCGCCAGCGTCAGCGGCGATTCACTCGTCAAGGGACTCATATCGGGCTTGCTCGGGATGCTCCTGGCGACCGTCGGACTCGACCCAGTCCTCGCGTACCCCCGGTTCTCGTTCGGATTCGAGACGCTGACCTCGGGAATCCAGTTCATCGCGGTGATGATCGGTCTGTTCGGTATCGGCGAGGGTCTGCTCCGATATCAGCGCGGTATCGGTAGTGAAGAGGTCTCGCAGGAGGTGACGAACGTGATTCCCAACCGAGAAGACCTCGCAGCCATCCGGAATGTCACCATCGGATCCAGCGTCGCGGGCGCGTTCATCGGTGCGATTCCGGGCGCAGGCGGCGACATCGCCTCGTTCGTGACGTACAACGAGGCGAAGCGGTGGCTCGGTGATACGAAGTCGTCGTTCGGCGACGGCGACATCCGCGGGATCGCGGCGGCCGAGTCGGGGAACAACGCCAGCACGGGCGGTGCGCTGATTCCGACGCTGACACTAGGTATCCCCGGCGACTCCGTGACCGCTATCCTCATCGGCGCACTGCTGGTCCATGGAATCCGTCCCGGTCCGGGCCTGTTCCAGGACGAACCCGCGCTGGTCTACGCCATCTTCGTCGGGTTCTTCATGGTCTACGTCGTCATCCTCGTCCTCGGTCTCGTCGGCGCACGCTACTGGGCGCGGCTCATCGACTTCCCTGCGAGATACCTCTGGCCCGCCATATTCGTGCTTTCGATAATCGGGTCGCTCGCGCTCCGCGGGAATGTGCTCGACGTGTGGGTGGCCCTCGGTGCGGGCGTTCTCGGGTACGTGATGCGAATCGAAGACTACCCGCTCGCCCCCATGGTGCTCGGCCTCATTCTCGGCCCGATAGCCGAGGTGAATCTGCGTCGCTCCCTCAAACTCTCTGGCGGGTCGCTCGACATCTTCTACTCGGAACCGATCACGCTCGGGATACTGATTCTCGCGGTCGTGTCGCTGCTCTTCCCGTTCGTGCAGGCGTGGCGGCAACGAGGAGTAGAATCTGCCTGACGACTCGGCCGCGGAAGACCGTTCTACTTTTTGTCCGCCTCGGCGTTCCTAATCTAGTTCAGTTGGTTGAGGAGTCCGTCCTGCGACTATCCGAGTCGAAGGCACTGCTATATCAAGCCTTCCTGCTTGAGACCTTCAACAAGGCCGTCTATTTTAGTGATTCTGCTTCTGGTCACCGTCATGGCCGTCGTTGGTGTACCCACGGATTTCGTTGTACTTATCGACCTGCTCTTCGGTTAATATCTTTTTAGCTCGGAAGTGATACTTGAGATGGGTATTCCTCAGTTCGCCGTAGAAGTTACCACTTTTCGTGAGAAGTGATTCGAGTTTTTCCTCGGTCAGCGTTCCTTCTTCATATCCATCCTCAATCTGCCGTTCAACTTCGAGATACTCTTTGCCAAGAGGGCGAGCTTCCGACTGCATATCGTCAAACAGACACTCGATTTCAGCTTCCTGTTCATCGGTAAGGTTGAGCTCGTCAGAGACATGAAGAACGTGTCGAGGTCCCGGATAACCATTCAGTTCCGCTGGTTTCGCTAGACCTCCGAAGACAGTGCCTTTCCCGGCCTTTAGTGCAGCTACTTCTTCCTTAGAAAGGGCTGCGTACTCCCGCGTCTGCTGACCGGCATACGTCGACTGGCCGTCATGACCGTCGTGTGACTGACCATCATGGCCGTCGTTGGTGTACCCACGGATCTCGTTGTACTTATCGACCTGCTCTTCCGTTAGTACCTTTTTAGTTTGGAAGTGATATTTAAGGTGGGTGTTCCTTAGTTCGCCATAGAAGTCACCACTTTTCGTGAGAAGTGATTCAAGTCTTTCCTCGGTCAGCGTTCCTTTTTCAAATCCACCCTCAATCAGACGTTCAAATGTGAGGTACCTTTTGCCAAGAAGGCGAGCTTCCGACTGCATATCGTCAAACAGATATTTGATTTCAGCTTCCTGTTCATCGGTAAGGTTGAGCTCGTCAGAGAGATCAAGCGTGTGCCGGGGTCCCGGATAACCATTCAGTTCCGCTGGTTTCGCTAGACCTCCGAAGACAGCGCCTTTCCCGGCCTTTAGTGCAGCCACTTCTTCCTTCGAGAGGGCTGCATACTCCTGCGTCTGCTGACCGGCATCCGGTGG
Organism: Halorussus salinisoli; assembly: GCA_005239435.1. Taxonomy (GTDB): domain Archaea; phylum Halobacteriota; class Halobacteria; order Halobacteriales; family Haladaptataceae; genus Halorussus; species Halorussus salinisoli. Next base: position 306,353 of record SZNP01000004.1, read on the forward strand.
CTGATGGTCATCCGCGCTCGTCGCAGACACCGACTTGCTCCCGAGGAGCAGTACACCGAGAGAGCCAGCTGCTGAAATGAAATTACGTCGTTCCATCTAACACTTCCATTGTACAGTATTGGCTTAAACCTACTGTATTACTGCGAAACATGGGCGGAGGGGAACAGGTTCGTTCGATTTTCGCGTCCGCATCGGCGAAGCCAAGTTGATGTCCGAAGTGGCAGTCGTCGTGCTGGAACCGATTTCGATAGCCCACTCTTTTAGATAGCGTTCAAGATCAATCCCTGTCCCGCATAGCTCTGATTTTCTTTACTACGCTATATAGGTCTAATGCGTAGTGCAAATGTATCGCGCTAATCCCATCAGAAAATATATTATTCACCGGCGCCGTGCTAAATACAGAGGCTCTATTCAGCAGAGCCATATCCACTTCTCCTCCTGCAACATATGAAGAACCCAACGAGAAGCTCTCAGTGGATCGAATCGATTCGATCGTTAGTGAGCGGTTCGGAGTCAGCTCTGACCGACGCGTAGACGCGCTCGGCCCACTCCCGAGCGATGGGTGACTCTGTGTCGACAAACACTTGCATCATGCCCGTCGACTCGTCGTACCCACCGATTCCCACACGCTCGTCGAAGATGGCGAGTCCGTAGGGAAGATCGTCGCGCGTCCGGAGGGTCAGGTGGCCTCTCTCTACCGCCTCGGTCGCCTGTGTCGGATACGTCTCGAAGAGTTTCTCGACGATGTGGGGAAGGTAGATGATTTCGGTGTCGGTTCTGTCGAACACCCGCTGGTGGAATTCACCCAGGACAAGCGGTGCCATGTGCGTCGTATTGAATCCGCGGAAGGTGTCCGATTCGTCCACCAGCGAGATAAACCGCTCAACCGGTTGGTACGGATCGTCCGGCTTGGCGACGGTGACCGTCGCGTCGACGAACGGTTCGACGACGAACTCCTGGTGGTCTTCACAGATAATATCCAGCAGCGGCGCCATTCGGTGGACGGTTCGCACGTTCGCCTCGAACCGGAGCACCTCGTCGGCGACAGCCTCACCACGCCCGGTCAACTGAAACCGGCCATCGACCTTCTTGACGAAACCCTGCTCGTCGAGCCACTGGGTGAAGCGGTGGCTCGTCGCCCGCGAGACGTCGAGACGCTCCTCGATCTCTCCGCGGTCGAGTGGCTTCTGACGAAGCGCTTCCAGTACTGGCCCATGCCGGACAATGTCGCCGAGCAGATCCGTGTCGACGCGGTCGCCCGCCGCGTTTAGTCGCTGGCCGAGATGCTGTTGATTTCGCGCGTTCTCCAGAAGAGCCTCTAGGATCGGTGAGCCTGGTGGCGGAGTCGAGTCTTCGGAGTCCGTTTCGTCTTTGTGGGGCTCCATGGGAATCCCGCTGGGAAGATACGGGAGCACAGATAGTAACGCTTCCTGTCATGAATTGAAACACGTCTCACGTGCTGAAACGCTGTTCACGCCGTCGAACGCTGCTTGATAGGTGAGGCCAAAACCCAGGCTGCCCTTCGATATGATATGGCAAAGCACGAAATCGACGACGAACAGCTCGAACAGTTCGAAGCCGGATTCCACGGCGATCTGATCCGTCCTAACGACCCCGACTACGACGACGCCCGCGCCGTCTGGAACGGGATGATTGACAAACAGCCGGGACTCATTGCGCAGTGTGCGGGTGCCGCGGACGTCATTAGTGCCGTGAATTTCGCCCGCGAAAATGATATTCTCGTGGCGGTGCGTGGCGGCGGGCACAACGTTGCCGGTACGGCCGTCTGCGATGATGGGCTCGTCATCGACCTCTCGAAGATGATCGGCGTCCGGGTCGAGCCAGAGGCGCGGACGGCGTGGGTCCAGGCCGGTGCCACATGGGCAGATCTCGACCACGAAACACAGGCGTTCGGACTGGCGACGCCTGGCGGTGTCGTTTCGGACACCGGTATCGCCGGGTTGACGCTCGGTGGTGGAATCGGACACCTGCGCTGCAAGTACGGCCTGAGTTGTGACAACCTCCGCTCGGTCGAGCTGGTCACGGCGGGGGGAGAGTACCTGACGGCCAGCGCCGACGAGAACGAAGACCTGTTCTGGGGGTTTCGCGGGGGCGGTGGCAACTTCGGTATCGTCACCGGCTTCGAGTTCGAGCTTCACCCTGTCGGTCCGGACGTAGCGACCTGCCTCGTGTTTTATCCCGGTGACCGGCTGACCGAGGTGCTGCGGGCCTACCGGGAGTTTGTTGCGAACGCTCCAGACGAGATCAGTACGCTCGTCTTCGCCGGCGAGCTTCCCGAAGAGGAGATGTTCCCTGTCGAGTGGGTCCACGAACAGAAGTTCGCCATCATGGGCTGTTATGCCGGCCCTGCGGACGAGGGGGAGTCCGAACTGAAGCCCCTACGGGAGTTCGCTGACCCGATCGCTGATTTCAGCGGGACGATGCCCTACGTCGAGTTCCAGCAACTCCTCGATGAGGACTACCCCGACGGGATGCGGTACTACTGGAAGTCGCTGTACCTCGACGGACTTTCGGACACTACCATCGACCGCATCGCATACTGGGCTCGAGCCGCTCCTTCGCCGTTATCGACGGTCGATGTCTGGCAGCTCGGGGGTGCGATTACGGACGTCGGCATCGAGGAGAGTGCCTTTGCCGGCCGCCACGCGCCGTTCCTTCTCGGCGTGGAGGCCAACTGGAAGGACCCAGAAACCGACGACGCCAACGTTGAGTGGGTCCGAGACTGCCTCGACGACATGCGCCAGTTTTCCGATGGGTCGGTCTACCTGAACTTCCCCGGCTTCCACGAGGAGGGCGACGAGATGATGCGGACGACGTTTGGCCCGGCGTATGAGCGGTTAGTCACGCTCAAAGACGAGTACGACCCTGAGAATCTATTCCGGATGAACCAGAATATCGAGCCGACCACGTGAACTGGGTATTGAATATCCGGGTAAATCGCCTCGGGGGTCAAGCCCCGAGGCTTTCGCGTGGACTCCCGTTCTATGCCTCACCAGCGGCAGGGGGGACGTATTCCCCACTCACGTTCAGCGTCCCGCGATTCAAGCGCACATCTACGGGTGCGCCTCCATCGTCTGCGTTTTGCCTGCGACGGAGATACTGCAAACCGATGTTCTTCGAGGCGTTGTAGTCGGCGTAGTTCACGTACCCACACTTTTGGCACTCGAACGCCTCTCCTGACCGATTGTCATCGTGGGTAAACCCACACGTTGAGCAACGTTTCGACGTATTGCGCGGGTCAACCTGCACGACTTCGACGCCGTGTTCTTTGGCTTTATAGAGATTACAGGCGAGAATACCACGGCGTTTACGGCGTGGCTGAATCGCCGTCATCGTCTCACGTTCGCGCGTGTCGGAAGTTTCACAGTCCCATACGGTATGTAATGGGTTGTGCGCGGGAAACTGGCAGTTGATTCGGTGTTTGCCACGGCAAGAGCCGAAACCAAACGGTAAGCCGACCGCGCCGACCGACACAAAACAACCAGATACCTCGAAGCCCCATCCAGGGTACGAGCATCGGCTTCGTGGCAGAGCCAGCGCCGTCGGTCGCACACCTGAGACTCCCACCGTTCCGAATTGACGGGAACCGCCACTTGTGCGGTTCGGGAGGCCCGCGCCTAAAGGCGCGGGAGGATGTCACCGAGTATCCTTGGACAGATAGTGAAAACCACGGTCTCTCACTTATTTTCTGTTATTCTCCAAAAGACGTATTGCTCTAAGAGCGGTGAAAAGTTATCGTGACCGCAATCCGGGCACTCGATTCCTGCGACGTTCTTAACGCCGATAGGGACTGTGTATCCACACTCGTTCTGGCATGAAACGTTTGTGTACCGGTCTTTCAGGTTAGTTACCACGCCTTCGGCGTGGTTCTCTTTGAGGTGCGTCTTCGCATCTCTTTTCACCTGCTCTACGGCTTCCCCTTCGACCATCACGCCGCAATAGTCACAATTTAGTTGATATATTTATTCTGTCTTACTCTCCTTGATGATTACTTCTCCGTCATTCGTGATCCGGATGTCACATTCGCTGTACTTGAATGCGACCGCCCTGTTCGCCATCCGTCGATCGTCGCTCATCCGTGGTGCGAACAGCGTATTGAGAGCGTCAGTTTCGACGACCGAGTAGAGCGATTCGATTTCCGTCGGGTGGGATTCTTTCTCAGCACTAACGGCTCGGACGACAGCTTCGGTGATCGATTCATCTTCCCGAACAGAGTACGTCGCCCCGTCTTTTTTCTTGAAAGTATACGACTTACTTGAAGAAGCTTCGGTATGATTAGTAATTTTGAGGACTCCTACTACTCTGTAGACACTCGGTTCGGTTGAATCCAGAGACAGTATATTCAGGGGGTTTAAAACATTGGTAGGTAAGGTTACGTCACGTCGAGTGTTTCTTCGATAAGGTTATGTATCCCTCGTCGGAGTCGGTCAGAGAACGACTGATGGGAAATCCCGAGTTCCTCCGCTAGTTCACTAAGGTTTGTTTCCGGGGGTGTCTCATAGTAGCCACTCTTGTAGGCGAGAAATACGGCTTCTCGCTGTTCCGGCGTGAGACCGTACGCTCCTTCAACGGTTCGCGCTCCGACCGAATGAATGTGTCCCAACGTGATATCAATGCCTTGATCGGCACAGTATTGTTGGAACTCCGCGATTTGGTTGGTGTCCTCGGCTCGAAACACGAACTTCCATTCATCCTCGGTGCCGGTCGCGGAGAGTACCGTCAGTTTTGCGTCTATAATCCCGGTGAGGATACCTTCAACATCTGGGTTCCACTCGGCACGGAACAGACCCTGGTCGCCAAGATCGTCGACAAGCGTGTATGATTTGAGTGCCCCTTGTGCTTTGAGGGCCTTTTGAACGTGTTCAACGGGCTCCTCTCGCACCCAAAAATAGGGGAGAATGGCATTATTTGTCGGTACGACTTGTTCGATTTCGATAGCAATTTCGGGGAAGGACTCGAAGATGTATCCAAGTGGGAAGGCGTCAGCAGAAACAGTAAACGTGGCTATCGTGGACATAGATACAACAGGCACCCTCAGAGCATAACTGCATCGCCCGAACCGGGGACTGCCTCGCGACTGTTCCGACATGCGTTTTCACGTCATCCTCCTCATCCCGGCAGGCATGCTCATTCCCGAACGTGGCCTATAATCGTCGCGTTGAGATTCTTGATATCGGTGAGGATGTCTGCGCCAGAAGCCCACGTTGCGTGACAGAGCACGCTATCGTCAACCGACGTGAAACGCGTTAGATCGTCAGTGACATCCTCACCCGCCGTAAACGGCGGGGCTTCCTGCTTACAGAAAGATGAAGGCGTCTGGGTCATCGCTGCGAACCCAAAAAGTGGCAGTGCAGCGTCTTGAGTCGGGACGATGCGTTCGAGGCGTGTGTTCGGGAATTCGACAAGGGTTTCCCCACCTGGAAGCGCATCAGTTGGTGGTGCAAACCAAGCGTGTAGAGTATGTCAATAATGCCGTAAGAAAGAAGTCGTAAGAGGTTGCGTTTCCTAACATGGGGAAATGCGGGGATGAGGGCAACTGGTAAATTTCTCCTGACCACCAGTGCATTCTATATGGCTAGTTGGCCTGCTCTTGTTCTCCTCTACGGTTCACTCCAAGCCCTTCACGGGAACGTCGCCTATATGCAACCAACCGACGCCATTGGAACAATCGCCATCATCATTGGCGTTTTACTTGGACTCTGGTTTCTATATAAGGAGTATTCGCTCAAGCCACTGTGGACATTTACAAGTGTGCTGTGGGTAGGTTTTCTACTCCTCATGTATTCTTCGTCCGTGGCTGACCTCACATCCATACTCCCACCGTTCGGTATTGCCCTTTATGCACTACTCCTCGGGACGACCGTCTATCTGTGTTCATACGCTCTTGTATATAAGAAATCATATATAAACTTTCAAAACATATGGTCTAAATAATTCTCTCAATTCACGCGCTGAATCGCGCAATTCGTGGTTCAAATTGAGCAAATTTGCCATAGTATATACATTAGATTATAGGAGTTGTCGTATGGGTTACCCGTACAGTCGCGGGCAGTATCTCTTGATTCGCTTCGACTCGTATCTCTCCAGTGCATCCTGCTGGTACCTCCGCTTGGTCAAAACGTATTTCCATCGTGTTATCAAATACCGCGATAGGTGTGGGACGGGGACACCCTTAACCACTAATTCGGGCTCGAATGTTACGCTGGCATGCAACTGACGGTCGGCGACGACGCCTACGGCATCATCTGCTTCACCGACCTCTCACCACGAGATGCGGAGTTCACCGAGGTCGAGCAGACGTTCCTCGAATTGAGGGGCCAATGCATGAGTTACGAACTCGAACGTACCCACCGCGAAGCGGACCTGCAACAAAAGAATAGTCGATTGGAGAACTTCGCCAGCATGCTTGCCCACGAACTACGGAATCCCACCATGTTTGGTCAAATCTTACAGCCAACAGCTCCCTGACGAGACGGAGTCGGAAGCGGTTGAGTACGTGATAGAGGCGTTCGACCGCATCGAAGATATGCTGAGTAGTTGGACAATCAAGTACCACTAAATGTTATCAACTAGACTCTTTCCATTCTTCTGGATCTCCTTCCCTGAACTCTCCTTTAGCTTCCCGGTCCCGAGGCCAGAGTGCAATTATAATGGCGGCTATGTAATAGAGAGCAATGAGAGCTGCGACAAGAATTCCGGGGACGCCGGCGATGGTTGCAGTCGCCAGTGGGCTCTCGTTTGGCGCGAACGCCGTGATTCGGAACAGCCACGCGACGAGTAAAACAGCCAGTAGCGGGAGGTAAATTCGCCGAAGACGGTTTGCTGTGGCTTCCCATGTCGATACTTTCAGTGTCGGTGTCCGATAATCCCGACTGAGTTTGCTCCGCCAATCCTCATGTTCGACCCCCTCTGACGGATCAAGCGCGTCCGCAAGCAAGTTCTGTTGGAAGAGACGCACTCGTGAGCGATAGACATCATAGTCACGGTACCGCCGTGCTTCAATCAACAGGAAGAGAGAGACAGCTAGAATACCGACGAGGATGATATAATGTGGATTATCGCCACTGGAAAACGCCCACGTGAGAATCGCAGCCACAACCGTTACCCCCCACGTAGTCGTCTGGTCAAGGCGTGATCGCCATGTCGTCTCCCGGTCCAATTCTCCGCGATAGGCATCACCCAATATTGAACTCATCTCCGTGCTGTTATCGGCGATCTCGTTGCCAAGTTCGGCTTCCTCTGACGTCTCTGAGTCGTCTGGCGTTTCATCGGCCATACAGAGGGGTACGGTACCAGCAGTGAAAGCACTTCCACGGTCTAGCTCCCTGTAGATCTAGAATTCTAGAATATTCCTTGGTCGTGGGCTCGACGTGGCTTCACCGGCGGAGCCTTCTCAGCAATTGATGTTCGCACCTAAAGCAAAGGTACACGTCGTTGACCCGGCCGAACTCTCACTAGAGGTTTTCCTGCGTGCCGTCGTAGCTATCTTATGCCGAGTACAGATACCCACACTGAGTCTGCTGGACAAAGCGAACAGCGAATGGGCGAGTCAGAAGCAGGACCGGTGTCAGTCGAGACGAACCCACTGTTGCAGTGGATATTGGTCAACGGAAACAGATGGGTCGTCTCTGGGGTTGCGTTAGTACTTGTCGGCCTTGGATTCGTCGGGAGTGGAGTGGTCTGGGCGGATGAACTCGTGACCTTATTCACGGAGGGACAAGTGGTTCAGTCGATTCTTATGGCGCTTTTCAGTGGGGTTATTTTGCTCGTATCAATCGCCGTTTCGGTGAATTCGATCGTCCTTTCCCAGGAGATCACTGCGCTTGGTGACCAAGAGGAGGAGATTGATGAGACGTTCTCATTTCGTGATTCGGTTCGAGAGCAAACAGATGCAGATGTTAGTCCAGTTCGCCCGGCAGAGTTCCTTCAAGTGATTTTCGACGCAATTCGAACCAACGTACAAGAACTTCACAATAGCATTTCAAACGACAACGTGGCACTCAATTCTCAAGCCGAAATAATAAAAAATGATATTATTAGTCAGGTGAGGGAAGTTGAAGACCGCTTAGAGAAAGGGGCATTTGGAACGTCAGAGGTGCTGTTCGCTGGTATTCAGTATGACTACTCACGGCAGGTCTATGCCATCCGTCAACTCCGAGTTGAACATGAAGAAACGCTCACAGATAGCCAGCGGGAGAAGATCGACGACCTTCTTACAACGCTCAAATACTTCACGATCGGTCGGGAGTACTTCAAGACGCTCTATTTCAAGCGAGAACTGGCGAACCTCTCTCGTGGACTGCTTGTCATCTCCTTTCCTGCTATCATATTCCTTGCATACGCAATACTCTCGCTTAGAGCGGGATTACTCCCGGAGTTCTCTATCCTCGGCATTCCGTCGATCATCTGGTTTGTTGGATTCATCTTCGTTGTTGGGATGGCTCCGTACACGCTTTTTTCAGCGTACGTACTCCGGACAGCCACAATCGCTATCAAGACACTGGCGGCTGGTCCGTTCATTCTAGGAAGTAGTGACGGCTCTACTCGGCTCAGCGAGAACAATGAATCGAAGTAATTGGCCTTGTTGAAATCCTCCTCTGCTGATAGGACAAAATCCGCCTACACGGGCTTGTGAAACCCTCAAACGGTGATAGGTCTCGGAGACCGTGCTGAATACAGGGCGCATATACAGCAGCGAGATATCTCACAGGAAGCGGCGCCTAGAGTTGAAATTGACCTCGATTTATAGAGATTACAGGCGAGAATACCACGGCGTTTACGGCGTGGATACGTGCCGTCACTGAGGGTAACAATCCACCGTTCAGAGCCGCTGCCCTGAGTTTCCAACACTAACGTATAATTGACAGGCTAATACTGAAAGAGGAATCGGTCGGAACGGAGCGGATTCCGAACCGTCCTTTGGAGGCGGCCTGGCCGCCCCATAATGAGGCAGTATCCGAAAGAGCAGGCGGTGAACGTCACATCCCCGAAGGGTGTGCCGACACGTGCTGACTGCTCAAAGCGAGCATCACGATACCCCGACTCCACCGACGCCTGTCGGAGTCCCTGTGGCAAAAACAACACGTGGACTCCGTATACGGTCGAGGATAGGGGTAACGGCGGCTTGGCACCGCCAGCAGTCCACCACACCGATGCTGTGGGACTCCCTGTGCCCGAAAGGTGTGGTAGTCCGGTGAGTGAACTGCACACCTGAAACTCCCACCGCTCGGGATTCCTCCGCGTAAACGCGGAGGAGGATGTCAATGCTGAAACGCCGCTATACTAAATCGAAGACCCTCTCAGCGGCCGTCAGCAATCTCGGACTGTTTCAGGTGTCCGACTTCTACTGGGACCCCACCGACAACTGCCTTCGGTACGACGCCCCGAACGTTCCGGACGACTGGCGGGAGCGAGAGGCGACCGAGTCGTCCGATTTCGGGCTCGGGGGCTCGTCGCTCGTCGTCCTCTCCGACGACGAATCGGATGAATTTGAGCGTATTGAGCGGAATCTGTCTTGGTTTATTCGTTCGACCTAGCTAACAACGGGCATATTGTCAGTCAGTGGGAAACGAACTGGGGGTATACTCTCGTCCGTATCCTACATCTACATAGGTGATGTACGATGCCAATCGACATACCCGAATTAACGCCCGACGTTGTCTTCGACGCACTTCGAAATCCGCGTCGACAGTTCACTCTGGCGTATCTCCGACAGCAGGACCGACACGTGACGTTGACCGAATTCGCCCGTAAGATAACCGCATGGGAAGTGGGCAGTTCGCCCACCGAGATCGAAGAGGATCAAGTAGAACGGGTGCGTGTCTCCTTACATCATAGCCATCTACCGAAACTCGCCGACCTCGGCCTCGTCGAATACACCGACGATGACCGACACACCGTCAGTGCCACGGAGAGAGTGCAGACGATAGAGGCAGATATGGAGATTGCTGCGTTAGTCGACCCGAAGAAGTACTATACGGGGTGATGTCTTGACCTTTTCTTCCGACTTCCTCAGCCTTCGAAGAGCGACCGAATCTCATCAAGCGGTTTCGTGTTGAGGACATCGTCGGTCGTACACCACCCGCGGCGAGCCTGAGCTACGCCGAGGTGCATGAAGTCGAGTTCGGAAGTCGTGTGGGCGTCCGTCGAAACCACGTACGTCGCGTCGTCGCGGTACTCCTTGACGTTCTGCCAATCGAGATCCAGTCGCTCGGGCTGAGCATTGATTTCGAGCGCTATCCCCTCCTCCGCAGCAGTTTCTACGACCGCTTCGACGTCGAGATCCAGCGGTTCGCGTTCGTGAATCAATCTATTCGACGGATGGGCAAAGATATCTATGGGATGCTCCACGAACGCCTGCTGAACGACTTCCGTGGGATTCGACGGATTGCTGTGCATTGCGCCGACCACCACGTCACAGCGGTCGCACCACTCCTCAGAGACATCGAGACCGTCGGTAGTGATTTCAGCTTCGATACCGTGGAGGGTCTCCACCTCTACATCGTCGTCCGCCCTCAGACGCTCGATGTCGTCGCGCTGGTCCTCGAACTCGTCCTGATTGATTCCGCTGGCGAACTGGAACGAGGGGCCGTGGTCGGAGATGAGAACGTAGTCAAGGCCGCGCTCGTCGGCAGCGTTCACCATCTCTTGTACGGTGTTCGACCCGTCGGAGTAGTCGGTGTGTAGTTGGAGGTCACCCTGAATATCACTGAGTTCGACCAACTCCGGCAGGTCGTCGTTCGCGGCCACGTCGATTTCACCGGTGTCTTCCCTGAGTTCGGGCGGAATCCACGCAAGATCGAGGGCGTCGTAGACATCGTCCTCAGTTCCACCGGCGATACGTTCTCCCTTCCGCAGACCGGATTCGGACGCTTCGACATCGCTTACGTCGAACAGCCTGTACTCGTTAAGCTTCCAATCGCGGTCGATGGCAAGATTCCGGAGTGCGATATTGTGATCTTTCGACCCCGTAAAGTACACGAGCGCGGCCCCGTACTCTCCCGGATCTACGAGCCGGAGGTCTATCTGGAGGTCGCCGGACACGATGACCGACGACTTGGTCGGGCCGCGAGAGAGGACGTCCTTCACGTCCTCGTGGGTACAGAACACCTCCATCGCGGCTTCCGGGTCGTCGGCCGTGGCCAGTACGTCGAGATCGCCGACCGTCGGGCGACGACGGCGAAACGACCCCGCGATGTCTACCCGTTCGAACTCATCGGCCTGATCGAGACGCTCTTGGAGTTCGTCGGCGATGGGGAACGCCCGGCCGAGGAGCATCCGCTCTTGTCCCGCTTTAGCCATCCCGATATGGTCGAGAATGTTCTGCTGTGTTTTCTCGCCGAACCCCTCGATCTCCGCGATTGCCCCCTCTCGGGCAGCCCGCTCCAGATCGTCGAGGTCGGTCACACCGAGTTTCTCGTAGAGCGTCTTGGCCGTCTGGGGGCCGATGCCCTCAACGCTGGTCAGCGCGTCGATGTCCACCGGGAGGTCGGCCTTGAGTTGCTCGTAGTACTCTAGCTCGCCCGTTTCGAGGTACTCGGCGATCTTCTCAGCGATGGACTCGCCGACATCGTCTATCTCCTGTAGTTCGCCTCGCTCGTAGATGTCCTCGACGTCCTCGGAAAGCGACTCCACGCTCCGGGCTGCCCGCCGGTAGGCCCGCGGCTTGTACTCCACCTCCTGGATTTCGAGGAAGTCGGCGATTTCATAGAGTTGGTCCGCAATCTCCTTGTTCTTCACGATTTGTCCCCCATCAGCTGCGTGTTCGCTGGCTAACCGTAAGTACCCCCGTCCTGATTCTCACGAGAGGAAAACAATACGGGCGACGGCTCCGGGCCTTACACGACGTTGGCATTCGTCTCCTCGGCTATGGTAGACGTGGAGCTCGCGGTCAAACGAACCATCAGCTTCCTCCGCGAACGGCTCTCGGAGACTGGCGCTGACGGTTACGTCGTCGGCATCAGTGGCGGACTGGACTCGGCGCTCGCCGCGACGCTCGCGGTCGAGGCTGTCGGAAATGAGCAGGTGAGCGGGATGATGCTGCTGGGCGCGCCGAGCGCCGAGTCGAACATGACGGAGCTTCCCACTCATACGATGAACTATTGATTAGGCAACTGGTTTCGGATAGTCGATTACTCCACCACGGTCACCGGCACTTCAGCACGGCGAACCACCTTTTCTGCGATACTACCCAAAATAACACGTTCGATTCCCTTCCGGCCGTGACTCCCGATGACGATTTGGGAGATGTCGTGGTCATCAGTATACTGGAGTATCGTCCGAGCGGGTCGTCCGACCTCTGTCACCGTCTCTATCTCAACACTGAATTCGTCTGCATGTTCTTCTGCCTCTGCGTGAATCTTAGTCGCACGTTCCTGCGCGTCGTCGTACTATTCCTCTGCGACGGGTAAACCCCCAGCCTCGGCGGCGTAAACAGAGTCAATCGGGTCAACCATAATCGCCGCCGTATTTCAGGAAGAAGTACGCGAGAGCAATAATCGACACCATCGCAGCGACGGTGACGATACCTACGACACGGGCACTTTCCGGGATTCCAGGAACAACGCCACCGTCACCTCCTCCGCCTTCACCGTCAGCGTCAGCCGACACCGTGAGTTCAGCGACCATTCCGGCCGTCTCGTGGGGAATGCAGAAGTACCCGTAGGTCCCCTCAACGTCGAACGTGTGTTCGTACGTCTTACCGCCCGGAATGTTTCCCTCATCTGGATACCCTTGACGGGCCGCCTGTTCGTTATTGAATCCGCCGGACGTAAAGTACTCGGCCTCGTCTGGAATCTCGTCTTCGTACGCGGTTACCGTTTGACCGACGGTCCCGACGTTCTCCCAGACCACGGTCGTTCCGGGGGCAATCGTCGTCGAGTCCGGATCGAACACCAGATCATCGGTCATGTCTATCGTCACCTGTTCCTGTGCGCTCACCTTACCGGTGGAAATCGGTGCCGTAGCGGCTACTCCACCTGCCGTTCATAGGAGTTCTCGCCGCGAAAGGCTTCCCAGTTCGTCCCCCTCATCCAGATTCCGTTCTACTTAGTGTCCAATAGTTCTTCGGCCGAACCGAGACCTCGCGTAACTACCGTCTGAACCATTGATATCGGTGCGTTCGTCAGTCCATCGTGCGGGCCTCTTTCTTTCCCGTCACTTCAGTCGGTGTTAATCGGAAGAATCGGAACTGCAATTCAACCGGATGCCTATCATAGACATCCACGAGCGGGATTTCCACTCGCTGCATCGCTTCGGCGACATTGGGATTGAGCGCCGACTTCGTAATCTCTTCAAGATGACCGGTCGCTACGACGCTCCGCCAACCACTTTCGGTGTCGTCGTACGTGACGAACGAAACAGGACGGTCTTCATCGAGACGTCGTCCTTCCCCGTTTCGGGACCAAAGGCAAGTCGGAAGTAGAACGTCTCCGTCTCCGCGTCGTATCCGTATGAGATCGGCAGCGAGTACGGCGGTTCGTCACCGCTCGTATCGAACGAGACGACGCCCGTTCCACCCCGTCCCAAAAATTCGTTTCGTTCCTCGTCGTTCATCTGAACCGAACGGACATCTTCCATACTGAAAGACAATTTCTGACAACGCAATAAGGTTTTTCTCGTCCGCTGAGAGCTTTGAGAGGGCTCGAACACCCTAGCAGTATCCATCCCGAAGATGCTGTCGTGCCTCTCCGTTCAAGAATCGTGTTTCACTTCTTTGTGCCCCGTGAGCGTTTGCGGGTCGAGGCGGAATTGACGGAACTGCATGTCTTCCGGTGGCTGGTCAAAAATGTCCACCTCCGGTATATCGACTGCCCACATCGCCTGGACGACCGTTGCATCGTACGGCATGTCAGATACTTCCGTAAGCTGACCGGTTGCAACGACGCTCCGCCACCCGTCGTCCGTCCGCTCGTGGGTGACGAAGGTGACCGGGTTGTCGATCACCTCTTTTTTCCCGCTTTCTGGCGGTAAGGCGAGTCGAAAGTAGAACGCCTTCCCGTCTGCGTCGTACCCGTACGACACCGGCAGCGAAAACGGGGAATCTTCTATCTCGGTCGAAAACGACAGCGTTCCGGCCCCGCCGGTGCCGAGGAACTCGTTCATCTCGCTCTCGCTCATTTGCACCCATCGAAGCCCCTCCATGGTCGATGGTACACCCTCTATCGTGGTAAATGACTCTGATGCAAAACCAGACAATTGTCGAGGAAAAGTGAGGTGATAGTCAATTGCGCTGCCCAGCAATTCGCTGATGAACGTTATGTGATTGCTCACCGTAGTCGTCATATGGAGCACGTAGACTATAGATATACGGAGGGAATGAGCGATGAGAACGTCGATCAACACCTCCGAAAACACGGTCACGGTGTTCTCGCACTTGCCGACGACAACGACAGCTACGCCGTCCCGCTCAATTACTACTATGATGGATCGCGTGTGCTTCTCCGGGTCAGTACCGAATCGGGAAGCGAAAAGATTGCCTTCGCAGAGACAACCGAGACTGCAACGTTCGTCGTCTACGACGTTGACCAGGACACCACGTGGAGTATTCTGATCCGCGGAGCAATCCGTCAACTGCCAAAGGCCGAACAGCAAGAATTCACGGACACGGTTATCAACGAGGAGTTCCCTCCGTTTCGCCTCTTCAACGAGGACATCGAAGAAGTCACGATGACCATTTACGAACTCAAACCCGACCAGATCACCGGACGGCAGTCGATGGAATTGAGTTAATGCAACCCACTACCTGCTACGAATTTCTCGCTGATAGGTAGAATCTAGAACGTGCCACGGAACTTTCTTTGTAACTAAAGTCGTGGGTAGGTAGCGTGTCACGAGAGATCGGGGTGGAAATGGACGAGTACGAGACGGAAGAATTCTTAAAAGAACGTGGCCTCGGCGTACTGGGTCTGTCGAAAGGCGGTGAGGCTTACACGATTCCCATTGCGTTCGCTTACGACGACGAAGGTGGACGGTGCGTTTTCCGGTTCCTCATGAGCGAGGGAAGTATGAAACGGCAATTCGTCGCCGAGACGGACGTTGCATGCCTCACGGCGTACGAGTGGCGCAGGAAAGATGAATGGAAGAGCGTCGTCGTCAGAGGACAGATTCGCCCGGTATCAGATGACGACCTCGCTCAGGTCGCTGCGCTGTTCTCTGACGTTGGCGAAGAGTCAGCACTTGAGGTATTTAATAGTCCGATTTCAGAATACGAGACCGTATGGTATGAACTGGACATTTCAGAGATTACGGCCCGAGGCCGGTTTCCTGGCGTCAAAGAACGTTCTATGTGAAACGAGTAGTTCGCATAGGCGAAATCCACTTTCGGACCGGTCATACGGGTTGATCAGATTTCGAGACACCACGTTCCTCAATCGCCCCATCTATTTTCTAATTAGAACACGGAGTGTGCGGGCACCGAGCTACCATGCCGGAGTTGAAACGCGAGATCAATCTTCCGCGAGCCACGATATACGGTGTCGGCCAGATACTCGGAGCTGGAATTTACGCCATCTTGGGCGAAGCGGCGGGCCGAACTGGGGAGTCCATCGGACTGTCGTTCCTGCTCGCCGCCCTGATTGCGGCATGCACGGGATTAAGCTATGCTGAACTGGTATCGCGCTACCCGAAAGCGGCAGGTGACTACATCTACGTCCGCCACGCATTCGACAACGAGTTACTAGCAGAGTTTACCGCGGTGAGCCGGCTTTTCGTCGGCATCATTGCGGCAGCAACCGTTGCCCTCGCGTTTGCGGGGTATCTCGCCTCCGTAGTGACAGTGCCGCTCATTCCAACCGCGATTGCCCTGCTCATTCTCCTCTCGATCATCAACTTTTGGGGTATCGGCTTTTCGACGCGTTTGAACGTGGTATTCACTGGAATCGAGATTTTCGGGTTACTGCTGATTATCTGGATCGGAATTGGCGAATGGGAGACAGTCAACGCATTTCAAACACCCCGTGGACTGACCGGCCTCGTACACGCGTCGTTTCTCATCTTTTTCGCCTACGTCGGGTTCGAGGATGTCGTAAACATTGCCGAGGAAACGCAAGACCCGACGACGGTGATTCCGCGAGCCATCGTGTCCGCAATCGTCATCACTACCACGATCTATCTCATGGTCGCGTTCTCCGCCGTGGCCGTCGTCCAGTGGAACGTCCTCGGGCAATCGGCGTCACCATTGGCACTCGTCGCCCAGATGGGATTCGGATCTGGGGCGGCCCTCTTGCTGGCTGTGATTGCGTTATTTGCGACGACGAACACAGCACTCATCAATCTCATTTCGACCTCGCGTGTCCTCTATGGGGTTTCGAAGTCAGAGTATCAAGTCTTCCCGGAGATTTTTTCACGAGTACACTCGACTCGTGACACGCCGTATCTCGCCATTGCGCTCATCGGGGTTGCCACGCTTTCGTTTACGGTAATCGGAGATCTCGGCGATGTGGCCGAGTTGGCCAACCTTGCGATGCTGACGTTGTTTACGTTAGTGAATGCGGCGCTGTTGAAACTCCGACTGTCAGATGCCGAGCCGAAACCGGCATTTAGAGCCCCACTAAACGTTGGTCGTGTTTCGCTAACCGCGCTCGTCGGATTGCTGTCCGCGGCTGGCTTGATAGTCTTCTACCTCTCTCAACTTCTATAATACTTTTCCAGCTCTTGTGCGGCTACTTTCTACACGCGATTTGCGGAAGTAACTCACCCCTGTTGATCCTCGTGCACGGGGAATGCGATTTCGACGGTCGCTTTGTATTCGGTGATCGATCCATTCTCTACGTTTGCGGTCCAGTCCTCGATTTCGACGCCGTGAATATCCTCGATTGTCTTACTCGCTTGGCTCACTGCTTCACGCGCAGCGTCTTCCCACGATTCCGTTGACGTCCCAAGAACCTTGATGATTTTTACTGCCGTCATCCGGTCGTAGAACGGGATGATACCAATTAACAACTGTTAGCCTTTCCCAGAGATGAATTTTGGTGAATTCATCTCAGACCCCACTTATTTTGCCGTTAGCAGGGTGGAATTTGGTTCCAAATCGTATCAGTACTACTGCGTCGGTAAGTAGCCTGCTCAATTTTGTATTTCTGCCTCGTGAGGCAGACTATGTATGACCAACTGCTCTTTCCGACCGACGGGAGTGACGGTGCATCAGTAGCATTCGATCACCTCCTCGATATCGCTACCAGCCACGACGCAACGGTCCACGTGCTCAACGTAGCGGACACAACGCAGCACAGCGTGACTCGAATTCAAGGAGAAGTCATCGATGTCCTCGAAGAAGAGGGCGAGAAGATCGTCCAGGAAGCAGCTGATCGCTTGCGGGACCGTGGCGTCGATGTTGTCACTGAGGTACTTCAAGGAGAACCGTACCGGGAAATCATCGACTACGCCGAAACACGTGGGGTGGACCTCGTTGGCATGCCGACGCATGGACGCAGAGGACTCGAACGATTTCTCCTCGGCAGCACAACGGAGCGGGTCGTCCGCCGAGTGGACGTTCCGGTGCTTACGATTCGGCCGGACGACGACGTCACGATCACTCACCCGTACGAGGACGTCCTAGTCCCAACCGACGGGAGTGACTGTGCCAATCAGGCGCTCGCTATCGGAGTTGACGTGGCAGACGCCGAGGGGGGGCGCTGCATCTCCTCTCGGTCATTGCTATTCCGGCGTTAGGAGTCGATGTTCGTCTAGATATCCAGATGGGGATTTTGGAGGAAAGCGCCCACGAACTTCTCGATGAGGCCGAGGCGTTCGCAGTGAACGCTGGCGTCGAAGTGCCGTCGAAGGAAGTCGAATCTGGGCCATCGATTCACAAAGCGATTCTCACGTACATCGAGGAGCACGACATCGATCTCGTCGTTGTCGGTACTCACGGGCGAACAGGTTCTGACCGATACTTGCTAGGGAGCGTCACTGACTACCTCGTTCGTACGTCGCCGATTCCTGTACTGACCGTCCGAGCCCCCGAGTCTGATACGTGATGCTATACTTAGACCACTGAAAACGAGGTGTCTCTCCAGGTCACGAAACCCTTCACTGGGCCGCTACTCTCCGCGTCCAACTGTGATGACGGGAACTGGCGCGGACCGGACGGTCTTTTCGGCGATGCTTCCGAGCAGGATTCGATCAGTCCCGCGTCTCCCCGTCGTCCCCATCACGACGGCGTGGATGTCGTTCGATTCGATAGTGTCGAGGATTATCTCGATGGGTGCGCCGTGTTCGATGTGTCGGACGGTGTTGGCGATGCCGTGTGTCTCCGCCTCAGAGACGAGATCGTCAACGGCATCGGTCGCTGCCTGTTCACTTTCCCGTCCAGAAGTTGTTGAACGAACGTCCAGACCTAGCGACGTTTCGTCTACGACGGACAGCACGTGAACAGTCGCATCGAGAGACGCTGCGAGGGAAAGGCCATGCTCGGCAGCGTGGGTCGCACCGGCACTCCCATCTGTCGGTATGAGGATGTTCTCGTAGGGGAATATCAGTTGTTCATCGGGTTGCATCCGCACCGTTAGAACGGGGACAGTAGACAGACGAACGACCTTCTCCGTGACGCTTCCGAGAAGGTATCGGGAAACGCCTTCCCGACCGTGCGTCGGCAGTACGATCAAGTCGTGATCGTATCGCTCGGCGTACTCGATGATTGTCGGCGCTGGATTTCCCTGTACGACGTCGGAATCGTAGTTCACTTCGAGCGTGCTCAGTGTCTTCTCCGCTTCTTCGACGATGTCTTCGCCCTCCTGGACGAGCGCGTCGACGACCTGGGTCCCGACGACGGTGACGCTATCCCGCGTCGTATCCGCTACAAAGAGGATGTGGATGGTAGCGTCGGCCCAGTGTGCAATCTCGGCAGCGTGATGCAACGCCTCTGCAGCTCCATCGCTTCCATCGAACGGGAGCAGAATGTCCTCGTACATACACTTCCAGAAGCTACGAGGGATACTCCCAAATGGTTGTCCCCTCCGACGCCGGTACTCGGCTTTAAAAGCCTAAATAAGGAGAAGAACCAGTCCACTCACCACGACGACGCTCAAAACGATGGAGACGAGTCGTCCGAGTCGATAGCTGCCAAGGAGCCACGCTAACGCAGCCTTGACCATGGTGTTTGCGATGGCCGCGATGACGATCCCCGTGGTTGCAACCCGTGGCGAAACCGTCCCCTCGGCCGCAAGTTTGCTCAACGTAATCGTCATCACGTCCACATCTGCCAGCCCAGAGAGGAATGCCGTGGCGTACACGCCTGACGTCCCTAGCCATTCGTGTGCGTATTCGGAGATGAGGAGTACAACCGCGAAGATAACACCGAACACGAGCGCTGGCCGAAGTCGAAACGGATTCTTCAGCTCGCCGGGTTCGACTGTCGCCTCGGACGTAGTCCGCCAGTACAGCGTCCCACCAGCGACTATCCCAACGACGGTCATGACTCCCAGTGGGAGGGCTACACGTGAGAGCAGGTTTGGATTGACGACCGCAACCTCGATGAGTGCACGCGGGAACATCACGATGGACGCAGTAACGACCGCAAACGCGCAGACGTGATACAGCGTCTCATTCTGTGCCGTCTTCTCCGCCATGGACACCGTTGTCGCCGTCGAGGAGACGAACCCGCCGATGATCCCGGTCAACGCGATGCTCTGTTCCGGCCCGAGGAACTGGGCGAGTAAGTACGCCACGAACCCGAGTCCGGTGACGAAAACAACCATCAACCAGATAAAGCGCGGATTGAGTCCGTAGAGAACGTCGAGTGAGCGGTCTGGGAGCGCCGGCAGAACGACGAGGACGACGAGAATGAACTTCACCGAGGCCAGCCGTTCAGTCTCATCAATCTGGTCGGCGAATTCGTGGATCGGATCTTTGACCGAAAGGAGGACTGTGATGGCACCGCCGACGATAATTGCGATAACTGCGCCGGTGTCAGATTGCATCGCTATCGCTCCGAGTATGACGGTAAGAAGCGCAGCCATCAGCGTCGTCAGACCGATATCCTGCTCGTACCAGATTTTCCCGGCGTATGCAACGGTGAGCGGTACGACGAGAACACCGAGAGCCAGGGAAAGCGTCGTCGGGAAAAATGCCGCGACGAGCGCCCCATAGAGCGCAAATAGCGGGAAGGTACGACTCCCGGCGAACGTCCCACCGGACTCGCTTTGCTCTCGTTCCAATCCGATGAGCGCACCGAGTCCGAAGCCGACGAAGAGATGCAAGAGAACCTCGGTGAGTGAATCGGTTGCGGGATCGACCATCGATTAGAGACTTGAGGGAGTGTAACGTCAAACTACGGGACAGAAACGGACGAACGGCTCACGACGTCGGTTCACGAGTCCACCTCACCGGACGTTGGCCATCCAATCCTTCGGGCGGGTCGGATTCGCCGTGGTTATCAGTGACCTGCCGTCCCTCCTGTCAACTACCGAATGTAGCGCTTGCTTACCTGTAGACAGATCTCAGGCGATTGTCTTCGTCCAGTCGTTGGAAGGTGGCTACGGAATACCATTTACTCATCCATCACGGTCGGATTCACGGAGACACGAGAGAATCGATGCACAGAGTGCTGTCTCTAATCCCGTGTTTCGATATCCGGCCGCGAGATTCAGATCGACCGCCCAGAACGTGCCATCAGTTGATCCCTTAATGAAATCAACTCCGAATCCTCTGACGTCGGTTCGTTCGACCAGTTGCCTGAGACGGTTCGTAATCGATGGACGGGGCTTTGCCGGACCGATGTAACGTTTGGGTCCGTAGAGTTTCGACGTTACCCGCCGTCCCGCCGTGTGAACGCGAGTTCCATCATCGACAGCGTAGTACTTGTAATCGACGTTGTCGGCCGGAATTCGCGCTTGGTAGAAATCGCCCTGGCCGTTCAGCTCTGGCTCGCCGTCCCAGACGTAGGCGTCTTTAGCCACGTATTCGCCTGCAGGCTTCTCCAAAGAGAGTGGTGGTGTGCGAAATCCCACCGCTTCGAGCGCGTTGAGGGTGATTAACCGCGAGCTAAACGCAATCGTCATGGTCAGACTGTTCCAGAGGGGGGTTTCCGTCCGGTGAGCGTACCGCAAAGCAGGAAGCGTGACCGGGAACACCTGCTTGTTGACCAGCAGGGCGAGTTCGTCGATATGCGTCGGTGAAACGGCCGACCGTGGAGCGAAGAACCGAACAGGAAAGCCCTGCTCTCGCAGGCGTTCGGCGACTTCGCCGAACACGGGCTGATCGGTGGCACAAAGGATGCCGATACGCCCCTCCCCGCTCGAAGTCATAGTGTAACTGTCATTACTCCGCAGGAGGAATAGGCGTTTGGCTGCCTGTTTTGAACGACGCTCTCACTGTCGGGACTTGGCTCGGTCGAACCCGAATTGGAATCGAGAATCCCGTTTCCGTGCATCGTCACGAGTCGTACGTTCCGAATCGCCGTCGGAGTTCGCGCTCTAGCTGTCCGATCACGAGGGGTAGTAGACTCATTCCGAAGACGAGCAGCCACCCCTCGACCCCGATGGGGGTAGTGCTCAGCGCCAAGGAGATGCCGGGCAAGTAGACTGCGCCGAAGAGGATTACTGATGACAGCCCCAGTGCACCCCAAACGTACGGGTTTTCCGTGACTTCATTTCTGACGAGACCAGACGTTATATCCCGGACGTTGAACACATGCCAGAGCTGGGCGAATGCCAGCGTGAGGAACGAGATCGTGACGGCCTCATCGGTGTCCATACCACCGGCGTACATCCCACCGCCGATGACGAATGCACCGATAACCGCGGCTGAAATCAGTATTCCAAACAGCCCCAGTTCGGTCCAGTTGGTTCGCGTCATAATCGGTTCCTCGGGGTCCCGAGGTGGGCGGTCCATGATGTCGCTGCTGCCGCCGCAGGCACCGAGCGCGAACGCTGGAAAAATGTCTGTCACGACGTTGAGGAAGAGAATCTGCAGTGGGAGCAATGGGAGCGGAAAGCCGAGTAGCGCGGCGATCAGAATGACGAGCAGTTCGCTGACGTTGCACGACATGAGATACAGGACGAACTTCCTGATGTTACTGAAGATGATTCGCCCCTCTCTGACGGCGTGATAGATGCTCTCGAAGTTGTCGTCCTGCAGAATCATGTCCGACGCTTCCTGAGCGACTTGCGTCCCTCGCTGACCCATCGCTACGCCAATGTCGGCTCTCTTGAGTGCCGGCGCGTCGTTGACGCCGTCGCCCGTCATTGCGACGATAGAGCCTACTGCCTGGTGAACATCGATCAAATCGAGCTTATTCGCGGGATTCACTCGCGCGAAGACGGAGGCGTTCACGAACCGGTCCCGCTCCGCCTGGGTGAGGTTTTCGACGTCGTCAAGTTCACGGCCCTCGATGACCTCGGTGTCGTCCGAGTCTACCAGTCCGACGCTCCTGGCGATGTTTTGGGCCGTCCCCGCGTGGTCGCCGGTCACCATGACGACTCGTATCCCCGCGTCCTGACACCGCTGGATAGTCGATCTGACTTCTTCGCGCGGCGGATCAATCAATCCAACGAGCCCAATCAGCGACAGGTCCTCGTACGGCGAGCCCTCTGTACGATCCACGTCTTTCCGGGCGAGTCCGAGAACGCGCAACCCGTCCTCGGCCATTCGCTCGCTCTTTTCGATCTACTCGTCCTTCTCGGTCGCCGATAACTCTCTGGAGTCCTCCCCCGTCAACACCCGAGAAGACGAGTCGATGACCTCCTCCGGAGCCCCCTTTACGGCCACGCTAAATCGTCCGTCGGAGTCGTGGTACGTTGCCATCATCTTGACGGCCGGGTCGAACGACACCTCCCGGGCTTCCGGCAGCGATTCGAGGAGGGCGTTCCGGTCGAGTCCTCCCTTCATCCCGGCGATCAGGAGAGCAACTTCCATCGGGTCGCCCGTCACGTTCGTATCGCCGCCGTCCTCGGTTACGGAGGCGTTGTTACAGAGTACACCCACTTTGAGCGCCTCCTGCATGGCGGGGTCCTGTGGCTCGTCTAGCTCTTGGCCGCCGTGCTGAAACGTCCCATCAGTGTCGAGTCCAGTCCCCGTGACCTCCACCGAGCCATTCGCCAGCTCGTAGGCGGCCACAGTCATCTTGTTCTCCGTCAACGTTCCCGTTTTATCAGTGCAGATGACGGTTGTGGAGCCGAGCGTCTCGACGGAGGCGAGGTTGCTGATGAGTGCGTTGCGGTCGGCCATCCGCCACATCCCCCTCGCCAACACGAGTGTGGCGACGATGGGGAGTCCTTCTGGCACGGTCGCAACCGCCAGCGCGATGGCCGTTTCGACCATCAGGAAGAGATCCTGCCCCCTGAGCCATCCGGACACGAGGACGATAACCGCCACCACGAGAAGTAATGGAACGAGCTTCTGTCCCAGGTCGTCCAGCTTCTCCTGGAGTGGCGTCTTCTTCTCACCCGTCTCTTGGAGCGATGCCGATATCTGACCCAGTTCCGTGTCCGGCCCCGTGGCGACGACGACTGCTTCTGCGGTTCCCCGCGTCAGGTACGTCCCCTTATAGAGCATGTTCTCTCGCTCGGCGAGCGGCACCTCCCCATCGAGGGGTTCGCTCGTCTTTCCGACGGGGACGGATTCGCCAGTGAGAGCCGACTCGTCAACCTGAAGTCTAGACGGATCTACCACCCGCAGATCGGCAGGGACGATATCACCAGCATCGAGGATGACGATATCGCCCGGAACCAGGTCTTCCGCCGGAATCTCCCGATCATCACCCGCTCGACGGACCCTGGTTTCGATTTCCGTCATCTCCTGCAGGCTCTCCATTGAACGGATAGCACGCATCTCGGTGACGAAGCCGATGGCACCATTAATGACGAGAACAGCGAGAACCGCGGTCCCTTCGATAACATCCCCCATCACGAATGCCGCCACGGCCGCGACTGCAAGCAGGAGCACGATGACGCTCGTAAACTGGTTCACTAGAACCTCTAACCAGCGACGCTGTTCGACTTCGTGTAACTCGTTGGGACCGAACCGCTCTCGTCTGCGCTTGACTTCCTCTTCCGTCAGCCCCTCGTCTTTCGATACGTCGAGTTGCTCCAGAACGTCGCTTACAGACCGCGACCACGGTGATTGAGTATTGTCCCTGTTTCGTACCATTACCTAAGAAGAGCTCCGTATTTTTTATAGAAGATATTGACCGCGCTGCCTTGTGTAGCTTCGGTACGGAGTGACGCCGAAACTGTGGGGCACCCTAGTGCTCGTGGTGATGGTGGTGATTGTGGTGGTCCTAGAAGCAGACGATTACAATGTTTTCGTCCTTACTTAAGACTGTGATGACACCCGACTTTATCGTCTTCTGACGAACCGGTGACTGATGGGCCAACTCGCCTACTAAGCCGCCGTCCACAAAGAGACAACTACGGAGATTGTAGAGGACTTCCTCGAAACGAATCCGATGCCCTGCCGGCGTTCGGCTTGGGAGGCGGTTACAGAGGCGTTTTGGGGCACGACGGACGCAATGACCTCGACCGTATTCAAGCCTCGGCCCTCGTGATCCACGGACCGGCTGATGGCGTCGTCCCGGTGGATTTCGCCTGGGAGACGGCTGACCGACTTCCAAATTTGGTCTTCTACCGTCTGGAACGAACTGGCCACATTGCCCCCTTAGAGTGTCCCGGTGCGTACAACCGACTACTCGATTCCATTATCAAAGCGTCTTATGGGAACGACGATCTCCTCATGTATGGTCGGCGTGCAGTAGCGAAGTCAACCTTACGGACCTGTACTGCTGAACTGATACACTATCTCTCGGTGCCTCCTTGTGGACCTTAAGACGGATTCCGTTGCTCCTTACTCGTAGGTGAGAACGCGTGCCATTCCGGCTTCGAGGTGGTAGATGTTGTGACAGTGGAACAGCCAGTCGCCGGGGTTGTCGGTCGCGAAGTCAAGCGTGACTTGGCCCATGTGTGGGGGGGGACAAGCACAGTGTCTTTCACCGCGTCGCCCACTTGGAAGAAGTGACCGTGGAGGTGCAT
Source organism: Halorussus salinisoli (assembly GCA_005239435.1). Taxonomy (GTDB): domain Archaea; phylum Halobacteriota; class Halobacteria; order Halobacteriales; family Haladaptataceae; genus Halorussus; species Halorussus salinisoli. The sequence goes on from SZNP01000004.1 coordinate 331,339, forward strand.
CGGGTGAACCACAGGGCTGCGGTTGACCATCCGGACGCAAACGTGGTCACCTGCGGACACACGGAGTGGGTCGGCGTCGGGGTACGCCTGCCCGTCGATGTACCACTCATAGCTACCACCCATGTTGCCCGACAGCGTGAGGTCGAACGTCCGGTCTGGTCGCCCTCCGATACCTTGGATTGGATGTAGTGCCCGGAGGTCGCCGTACTGGAGTCGGCGACCGCCCTCGGATGGAAGTCGGGACGACCCTGACTGGCCCGTTCCACATCTGACTACGCCGAGGGCAGGGCTTTCGTCGCCGTACACAGGATTTGCCCGGAGTTCCCATGAACCCGGATTGTCGGCCTCGACTACTGCGTCGTAGCGCTCCCCGGTCCCGAGGTCGAAGGCATCGACCTCGACCGGTTCGACGGGCCGACCGTCAGCGTGCGTAACAGAGAACCGATGGCCAGCCAATCGAACGCGGAACGTCGTCGCACCGCTTCCATTGATAAACCGAAACCGGACGCGCTCGCCCTCCGTCACCTCGAAGGTGGGCGCGTCGGAGGGGAGCCGACCGTTCATCAGCATCCCCTCGTAGGGCGGTCGGTAGTCGCCCATCCCACCCGTGCCGCCCATTCCACCGGGACCTCTTCCGCCACCATCACCGCCGGGACCGTCTCCGCCCATTCCGCCATCACCACCGGGACCACCATCGCCTCTGGGACCACCGCCGGGCCCTGCGGGGAGATTCGACGGCAAGCGGGGCTTCTCGTCGAGGTAGTCGTCGAGGAAGACTGTGTACTCACAATCGTACTCGACGTGGGGCGACTCCTCTTCGATGATCAGCGGGCCAACGAGTGCGCGGTCGAACTGCAGGCCGACGTGACTGTGGTAAAAGTAGGTTCCGGTTGGCTCGGCCCGGTACTTGTAAGTGTACGTCTCACCGTTCGAGATGGGCGTTTGGGTTACGTCAGGCACGCCGTCCATCGGATTCGGCACAGGGACTCCGTGCCATTGAACCGTCGTTCCTTCTGGGAGCTGGTTCGTTACGTCCGCTTGTAGCACGTCGCCTTCCGGAACTCGGAGTTCCGGCCCTGGGAACGTCCCGTCGTACAGCCACGTCTCAGTTCCCGAACCGTCACCGGGCCGGACCGTCCCCTGCTTCGCGGTGAGTTGGATCTTTGTGTCGGCAGGCTCGGAAGGCGTGACCATGCCGTCGGTCACGTCCCGATTGTCTTGGTCACCGGTCTCGCCGCGTGGGGGGATGGATCCCCACACATAACCCGCGAGCGACGTGACGCCGAGACCGCCGAACGACTGGAGAAACGTCCGGCGCTTCGGGTTTTTTTCTCCCCCGTCATTTGACGGAATCGGAGTTACTGCGGAGTCGCTCAGCGCGCTTTTCGAACTCTTCGTCGTCGATCTCGCCGCGGGCGTACCGCTCCCGGAGTTCGGCGAGCGCTGGGTCTTCGTCGCTGGTCGAACGACTGCGGACGGCAGATTCGCTTGAACCGTCGGTTCCCCTACCGTTTCCGCCACCCAAGGCGCGTGCGAGGAGGTAGACGACCGTGGCGAAGAACAGCAACATCACGGCGAGGCCGACGAAACCGTAGCCGAATCCCCATCCTCCCGGCCCCATTCCGTTCCCCATCTGGAGGACTACAAGCAGACTGGCGTTCATCACTATGAGGTAGTGGCTAACGACGCAAGTAATGCACGCCGAACACAATACTATATCGAGGGATGAGAAGTGCACTATATCATGGGCGTAAAGACTGCCAATTAGACATCGGAAACGACTATCAGTAAACGGGCGAATTTGGATGCCTCACACCCGAAAATCGATTCGTTCGACCGCCGAACCGGAGCTTACAACACCACAGATTTGAGGTGGAATAATCGCCATACAGCGTAGCGATCATCGGTCGAACGGGCCTGATTTCGCTTTCGTTCGATGGTCGAACGGGGGAGTGATTTTCACAGGGATTCTCGTACAGCCAAACCTGCCTCCTTTGAGAAAATCAACTACCGAATGATGCGGTGTCCCGATATTGCATCGTTCCTGAACTTATAGCTGGATACGTCAACCCAAGACCGCCAAGCCGTAGCGGCTGCGTCGATAACCTCTAATGCGTCTTGACCCCCATCTGCCTCCCTTTCTCGAAATCTTACACCATAATAAGTGGTCGTGGTTCCATCCACTGGAGAATCATCACCGAGACTCAAGTCATCACCTACCGAGGCTTCTGTATGGACCTCGGAATCATCTTGGAGACCAACGACCCCGAGCGCGTCTGGAACGCATTCCGTCTCGCAAACACAGCACTCGATGCAAATCACACGGTCGAGACCTTCCTTCTCGGGGACGGTGTCGAGGCACCGGATCTCGATCACGAGAAATTCAATCCACACGGTGTGATGCTCAAGTACACTCAGAACGGCGGGGAACTCGCTGCCTGTGGGACGTGTCTCGACTCCCGAAACCTTGACGCGGACGACCTTAGACCGCGGGGGACGATGGAAGATTGCCTGCGAATCGTTGAGGATGCCGAGAAGGTACTCACCATTGGCTAACAGAGCTAAATTCGGAGTGTTGGTGGTCAATCGGCTGCCTGTTCGGCCTGCCGAGTCTGTTCTACCCCTAATGGGTCTCCCGTCGATGTCGCGATGACTAGTCGCAAGAACTGTCCCGCATTCGTGAGAAGTTTGTTCTCCGCCTTTCGCAGATGTTCTTCATACGTCGAGCGAGCGACGCCCGTCTGGTCGGCCAGCTCCCGGAGCGATGTCTTCCGAGGCTGCTCGTAGTATCCACTTTCTAGCGCCAGTTGAAGCGCCGCCAGCTGCCGATCAGTCATGTCGTCGAACAACTGATCGACCGGAGCCAACATGCTGTGGGGGATTTGTTGCTCTGTAATCGCCGTCTTCGAGAGTACTTCGATATCACGATCAGCCTCCAGCTCGTGAAGGAGCGCCCGAACGTCACTCTCGTCGAATGCGATCACCGTGTAGTGCTCCCAGCCCTGACGATGAATCGTCGGCGGTTGATACAAGCAGTTGTACTCCTCGAACCGGTCGATGATGGAGTCTTCCAGCGAGCAGAGACAGGACTGCGTGACGACATGGAGCCCGGATTCGTTAACCGACTTGTGGAGAATCGTCCCCAAGTGGTCAATCTCTTCGAGGAGTTCGTCAGTTGGCGATTCTGGAGATGTTATTTCGATCACCTGGCAGTCGCTCAGATACCACTCACGAATCGTGAGATCCGGATAGTGCTCCGAGATTTTTCGATACGGACACTCGTGTTTGACCCGGAAGGAAGCTTCGTACAGACTCATACAGGTGTATTTGTGCTACTGTCAATTAACGGTGCCGGTCATGTCCGGCACCACCTATTTCCTAATACTTCTCCTATCGGTGAATACTGATGTCGGAGATTAGCCCCGAAAAACTCAGTGACCAATTACAGGCTGGCGAAGACAACTTGCTCGTCGTCGATATTCGCCACGAGGAAGAGCACAATGACTGGAATATCCCGGACAGCGTCAACGTCGATGTCTACAACGAACTGACCGACAACCCCGAGGCCGCAAAAGACGCCCTCGCAGATCTCCCCGAAGAGAAGGAAATCGTTACCGTCTGCGGGGCAGGCATCGCTGCGGCGACGGCAGCTGACGTCCTCCAGGAGATGGACTACGCCGCGAAGACGCTCACGGACGGAATGAACGGCTGGAGCCGCGTTCACCGGCACGCGCCGGTTCAGGTCGATCTCGACGGGACGCTTATCCAGGTTGCACGTCCGGGCAAGGGCTGCCTCTCACACGTCCTTATCTCAGACGGTGAAGCTGCCGTCTTCGACCCATCACACTACCTCGACGAGTACGAGGCGATTCTTGACGAGTACGACGCCGAGCTCGTCGGCGTCTTCGACACGCACGCTCACGCCGACCACGTCTCCGGCGCTGTGGAACTTGCCGACCGACACGGCGTTCCCTACTACCTCCACCCGAAGGACGCGCTTGCCATCGACGCGACACCCCTCAAAGATGGACAGACCGTGACGGTCGGTGGGCTCGACATCGAGGTCATCCACACTCCGGGTCACAGCGAAGGGAGCGTCTCGTTCGATATCGACAGCGCAGCGCTGCTCACGGGTGATACGGTCTTCCACGAGAGCGTGGGCCGCGTGGAACTCGGCGTCGAAGCCGGGATCGAAGACTCCGACGTCGAAGGGAACGCCGCGACGCTCTACGAGAGCCTCCAGCGATTGCTCGACCGGCCAAAGGATGCTGTCGTCCTGCCGGCCCACGATCCCGGGTCACCCGAACCACCGGTGAGCGCGACTCTCGCTGAAGTCAAAGAACGGAACGAGGACCTCGGACGCGACCGTGCGAAATTTGTTGAGGAGCTCGCGTCGGACATTCCAGACCACCCGCCGAACTTCGAGCGTGTCAAGCGGACGAACGTGGGACAGGAATCCGTTCCCACCGACGAGTTGGCCGACCTGGAGCTGGGTCCCAACAACTGCGCAGCGGAGTGAGCCATGAGTACGGACACTGAACTCAAACAGGGCATCCGCGAGCACCTCGGGCAGTTCTCGCTGCACGTCCTGCTGGTGTTCGCCACCGGATTGACCATCGGGTCCGAACGTGCCGTCGTTCCCGTGCTAGGCCGCGACGTGCTGGGTGTCGAGTCGCTGCTCGTCATCGGTTCGTTCGTCGTCTCCTTTGGCTTCGTCAAGGGGCTCCTGAATCTCTACGCCGGCAAGTGGGGCGGCGAGTACGGCCGCAAGCCCGTCCTGATCGCTGGCTGGGCAACCGCACTGCCACTTCCGGTCATCCTCATCTTCGCGCCGAGTTGGGGCTGGATTACCGTCGGGAACATCCTGCTTGGGATCAACCAGGCTTTGACCTGGAGTATGGCCATTAACGCCAAGATCGACATTGCGGGTCCCGAGCAGCGAGGGTTAGCCGTCGGCATCGACGAGGCGTTCGGGTACAGCGGCGTCGCCGTCGGTGCGTGGATTACGGGCGTCATCGCCGCCCGGACGAGCCTCCGGCCCGAGCCGTTCTACTTCCTCGCTGCCGTGGTCGTGCTGGCGTTCCTCATCTCGATTTTCCTGATCAAGGAGACCGTCCAACTCGCGGAGGTAGAGGTTGATGACGACGACCACCACGACGCGAACCTGCCGTTCGGCGAGGTGCTGAAGCGGGCGACCTATGGCGACAAGACGCTGTTCGCCGCGGCTCAAGCGGGTCACATCGAGAAGTTCGTCGATACGTTGTTCTGGCTCGCCGTCCCGCTGTATCTCACAAGCCAGGGACTCGGGATTGCAGCAGTGGGATTTGTCGTCGGCGTTCACAGCGCAATGTACTTCCTCCAGATTGCGACCGGTGGGCTCGCGGACCGAATCGGTCGGCGTCCGCCGGTCATCGCCGGGATGTTCCTCACCGGCGCAGGCGTCCTCGGGATGGTGCTCGTCGAGGGCTATCTCCTGTGGGCCGTGCTCTCGGGTGTGTCCGGTCTCGGGATGGCGTTGCTCTATCCGAATCTGATGACCGTTCCCGGCGACGCGGCCCATCCGACGTGGCGTGCGACCGGGATGGGCGTCTACCGGATGTGGCGTGACTCCGGGTACGGCGTCGGTGCAATCCTAATTGGACTCTCGATGGAGTTCGTGAGCGCCGAAGCCGCGTTCTACATGACCGCGATTCTGATGTTCGTCTCGGGAGCGATTGTCTATCTCTGGATGGAAGAAACCCATCCCGAGTTCGGGACACATGAGCCACCTGTCCCTGCGACAGAGCAACCGACTCGGGCCGCTCCGCAGGACTAGCTTCGATAGGACATCTTTTCGGGGTCACTGGCGATATCCAACGTCCTCTTTACCTCAATACGGACCAGATAGGAGACGACCATCCGCTGAATATGTGCTGTGTCTTGCACGGAAGAAATACACTCGTAATCGAGTTGCCAGAAATGACGGTCTTGAAACGGTCGAACTCGGCCGTCTCACGCCTCAGAGGTCGATTCGTTCGATGGTTGAACGAGAGCCCATGCATCTGAAGTAGCCACATACACCAATATTTCTACATAACCGTGGTTCAGTAAGCGCCGCTACAAAAATATACTTCAGATTACACTTATGCGGGTGCCACACCTACATCTATCTGTGATGACGTACACACCAAACCAAGATACGGCCCGGCATCTGAGCTCGACCTCGGCGCAGAGTTTCGGCGCTATCATCACGACGTCGGCACTGGCCATCCTCGGACTCTTCGCAGCGGTGTTGGCACTCTCGTACCCCACCGCCACCGCTGGCGTCGTTGCACTCACGGCTACTGGCATCATCGCCGTCCAAACGTTCCGTCGGTTCTACCAGACACAACAGCGAACCAGACGGACTCACGAAGTCTGCGTTCCGAAGGTCGGCGTTTGCGTCGAAGTCTAATCTCCACCCGCTCCCGCTGACGACTCCGCTCTCCACTATTCACTTAAGTCGTTCTGGCGACAACGGATAGATACGAGGAAGATTCTCCGAGACACCATCCGAGAAGAGGTACCTCTCCTCGCCCTCCTCGGAGCCTATTCGTAATCATACTCCCGCCTATCGTCAACGACGTGGACGTCCTCGCCCACCGCCGCTTCTCGTCTCGCTCTACGTTGAGATGAAGCAAGCACCCTTATCGAAACTGAGTTGATCAAGTCGTCCCCATGTTCCCACAAGAGCCGCTTCAGCTGCTCTTCCATTCCACTAACAGGCAAACAGACATCGGCAAACAAGTGTGCTAACGCTTCCCTGGAAACCGGCTCGAATAAGTCTCAATGGTGAATCTCCAAACTCTACACCATGTTTCTCACCGAACAGCCGGAAAAACTAGTTCTACACACGGAGCAGGCCGAGTCCCTCAGGGACGCTCGGAAAACCCTACGTCTACCTGATGACGAGAGACCAAAGCTCTCGTACCACTTGACCCCGAGGCCGTTCACTCCCACCCACCACAACCAACTAGTAACCAACACAACAATTCCCGAAACCAAACCCACCACCCATCGCTACCACCCATCGTCACCCAGGAATTCGATTCACTTCGCACACGCAGGGGATGTCCACCCACCTCGAAACCACCAACTCCGGATCGAAGCAGGGCTATGTATAGTCGGCGTTCATATGCTTCGAAGTAGCGAGAACCGCATGACTACGTCGGGGTGGGGCGGTATCGAGGTGGTTCGAGACAGGGCACACGCTTGAGAGTACTACGAAGTTGATTCGAGGGTAGTTCGAAGTAGTATGATGTTGCAGTGTGTCGGTAACGCTGTGGAGATAGCATCCACTCCGAGCTATAGAAAGCGTGTTTTTAGAGAGGTATCTTTGACCTATTGAACCCGTTAATGCCGACCTGCCAAATTCATCCGGTGTATTCAGCAGGCCGTTTGTATCAGCCGCTAAGGATTCCACGGAGTCGACCGATTCAAAACGGCCCGCCACCGGTGCCACCTGAAGAGGTTATCCCGCTTGACCACCGAGGACCTATATGCAGTTGTGCGACCAGCCAACGAGATTACCCGGGGGCGAGGGAGTGAAGGCCCGGAACCGAGGCTCGAAGGAGGAAGTGGCGTGACCGACGACCCCCTCCCAGCCGAACACCTCTCGCCGCTCGCCACGCTCGTCGACGAGGTACTCGCGGGCGTCGGCTACGAGGTAGCGGCCGCCACCGACGCCATCAACGACGCTGTCCCCGGCTACGGCGGTCTATTCGACCCCGAGACCACCCCGGCCGAGTTGCGTCGCGCGCTCGAAAGCCTGCTAGCGTCGGGACTCACCCGGCCACCCGTCCCCGAGCCGACGAGCGACACCTTCGTCCTCTACGTCGACGGCAGTTCACGCGGCAACCCCGGCCCCGCAGGTGCGGGTGCTGTCATCATGGACGCTGCAGAGGACGAACTCGCCCGTCTCGGCCGACCCGTCGGTTCCCGGACGGGGAACAACACCGCCGAGTACGTCGCCCTCCAGCTCGGACTCTCCGAACTGGTTGCTCGCTACGAGCCACGCACGCTGGAAGTGCGCATCGATTCAATGACGGTCATCCGAGACGTCTGGGGTGGCGATGACCCGACGGAACCGGGCGTCGAGACATACAGCGAGGCCGTCACGGCGGCACTGGCGAGCATCCCGGAACACCAGTACACGCATCTGGCCGACAGCGACCCAAACCCCGCCGACGCACTAGCGACAGTAGGAGCCGATATAGCGGCCTTCGGGCCTGGATAGTAGCGTTACGTCACATAAAATTCGAAATCCCGGCTCCGTTGAAATTCTCAGAAGCTAATAGAAACCACGTGCTGATTACACCCTCTGTATTCAGCACGGCAACTGTTGCGCTACCCCGTAATTGATAGGGTTCACGAAGTGCCGGTTCCCGGTGCTGGCGAAGCGGTACGTCGTTCGCGACGATGAGGTCCTCCACGCAGATCTCAGCGGTCTCAGGCCGATCAACGAATAGAGTGTAGAGTATCGACACGAAGCCAACTCAGGAGATTTACTTGTTCGCTCGAAATAGCATCGCCTATGCCCTCCCATTCGCGTCGTCAGGTCCTCGCAGCTTTCGGGTCTGCAAGCGTCGCCCTTGCCGGCTGTCCCTCGCAGTCCCCGCCCTCAGGGGATCTCGGTGCGGTTGATGGGGCGTGGCCAATGGTCGGCCGAAACCCTAGCCACACCCGAGAGGTTGCCGCGACCCCGACTGATCCACAGACCGTGTGGATAACCGAACTCGACCAGGGCCGAGCAACTGGAACACCAGCGGTCGTCGATGGCCGTCTGTACGTTTCCGTCGACGCCATCTCCGATACGGCACGACACCGCCACCGAATCCACGCGCTCACCGCAGCGACCGGTGAGGAACGCTGGCAGGTTCCCCTCCGGTCGGAGCCGAACGGCCCGCCCGCCGTGAGTGGTGATCGGATCGTCGTCACTGCACGGCGGTCACTCGAACAGGGCCGCATCGTCTGCTTTCAGACACGATACGGTGAGGAGGACTGGCTCGTCGACATCGACGCGAGACTCACTGCGCCCCCCACGATCGACGGTGGTGTCGTCTATATCCCCGACTGGCGTGGGCAGGTCCACGCGCTGTCAGTATCCGACGGGTCCGTATTGTGGTCACGTCATGTGGATGCGGATGGAAGTGGGAGAACGTTCCCGGAATCAGTCGCTGTGCTCGAAGAAACGCTCTACATAGGCTCGCAGTCCGGGAAGACCGGCGTGGTCGCACTGGACGCCACGACTGGCGAGAGACGGTGGACGGAATCTACGCATGCCGTGACTGGCGGCCCAGTCGCACACGGGAACGGGATTATTGTGCAGAGTCACCAGCTCGTCATCGCGTTCGATACTGATGGCTCGCGTCGGTGGTCGTTCAACGTCCTCGAAGGAACCGCTCGACCAATCGCAGTAGATGATCGACACGTGTACGTTGCCGCCCGAAATGCGCTGTACGCGATCAACTGGAACGGAAAAGAAGCTTGGGTCTACGAGTCGTCCGGAGAGCGGATCGGAACGCCGACTATCGCGGGCGAAACGGTCCTTGTTCGAGGTGAGGATCACCTTACGGCCCTCTCACGAGTAGACGGAACGAAACAGTGGACGGCGACCCCAAAGGGGGTCGGCCGCGCAGTCGTTGTTCCCGAGGCAATCTTCCTGTCTGGTGCAGACGGGACCGTGATTGCATTGGGTGAGGCGTAACGGCGTCAAACGGATCCACTTAGTTACGTTCCAAAGCTCCATTCACCGCGTCCCGTCGCACTGCCGTAGTGCCGCTTGGTGTCTAGAACGCCGCCGTTCGTCCACTGGAAACTCGTTCGATAGTCATACGCGAGCGTTTCCTCCGTGCGAAAGCCCCCACAACCAGTGAGTACGCTACGGGCTCGGGGACTTTCGGGCGTGACCTCGATCGCGAAGGAACTCCGTGTGGTATCCGACACGTTCGCGACCTGGACCCCGTTCTGCGTATGGGAATTCGGGAAGACGCTGTGCAACCGTTGGTCGTCCTTGACACAGTCCCGAGAGTAGCAAAAAAACCGTCGTCTAGACGTTCGGTTTTCTCGGAGAGTGGCTGATGAGCAGTCGGAGGGCATTGCTAGTTGAGTGGGTACTCGAAGGAATAATAATCCCGAATCACGTACCGTGAGCGCTAGCTACGCACGCTCGACTGAACATTCGGTGGCGAGGACACCGACTCCAAGTGGGCGAAACAGCTGCTTGCGGAACTGGCGAATGGCCTCGAGGCAGACGACGTCGACGGCCATCTGCAGGGGCAGTTCCAGGCCCTGGAAGACGTCGTCGGCGATATATCGCAACAAGAAGCGGTTCAAGTGCCGGGGCTGTGGGCCTCAAGACGCATCAGGACTGGAATGTGCCTGCTCTCAACAGCCTCCCCCTTGTTCGGAAGGTGCGACGGCAGGCATCGAGGGCAGTGGACGCCCCGACCGTGACCCATCCGACTGTTCGAGGCTCTCAAGCCGATGGTCGGATGGGAGTGCCCGACTAAGCCACGGGAAGCCTCGGGGCTTGACCCCGAGGCGATTCACCGGGTCAAACTATCGACTAGTATCGTAACTCGGCGTCCTTTTGCTCACGTCCGAGTAGAGCGGAGCTATTCGATATGGCCTTCGGCGCGGAGTTGGTCGGCGTCCTGTTGGGTGTAACGCCATTCGACGTTGGCTTTCTCGTCCTGCCAGTCCCACGGTTCGACGACGACGACGTCGCCTTGCTCGATCCAAACCCGGTACTTCATTCGTCCAGGGATGCGGCCCATACGATTCTGACCGTCCTCACATTGGACGCGCACGTGGTTACCGCCGTTGTGTTCGGTTACGACGCCGAACAACTCGTCGTCGTTCGGCATTCGAAGATTTCGCCGTTCTGAATTCTCACTCATAATTTATAGAGGAACCGATTACTGAAAAGCCATCCGGAACACTTGATGACAAGCAACACCACCTGAATCGATTCATTTTTTAACTCTGGAATGACGAGTGGAGCTGTACGAAAAGCTTCCAGCCATTCGGCATCCTGTAGCCCACATCGGGCGCCTTGTATCTGCTTCAGTACGCCTGTGACGGGTGTGAACCGCCTCGGGGTCAAGGCCCCGAGGCACTCGGTCTGGTCCGCCTGTAGAACGGTCTGCCTCGGAACGGCCGCCGCGTATACAATCTGCGTATCGGAGGTGTTTTGTACTAATGAACGAATGTATTATGTAGGCGGCACGGTCAGCAGTGACCTTTCAGCCCGCGTGGTTTCCACGTGTGGTGACCGCTGACTGACCTACTCCGTCTCTTCAACAAATACGAGCGACGGCTATTGCGGTATCCAGAATACTCTCAACTGCCAGCGTCAGGTACGTCCTCGAACTTCCCATACTGGGACTCGGTCGGGACTGATCGGCGCGTAGTCACGGCGACCTATCCTATCGATTAGCTATCCGCGGACGCGGACGTGTATCATAGAAAAGTTATTTGATAACGAATTCCAAGTGATACCTGATGGGGCGAGTGCTGCCCGATGAATCGCGTCTCGGACTGCTTGGTGGAGTGATTCTCGCAGGACAGTTGGCGGTGCTCGTCGTTCTCAAATCGAACGTCGCTCTCGGGGTGAGTCTGCTCCGTTACGGCGTACAGAGTGGAACGGTAAGGCCCGCCGTTCTGACAGCGCTTCTCCCCGGTGTCGTGTTTGTATTCCCCGGTCTCATCGTCGGACTCGGCGTGGGGTATTTGCATCGCCGACGGACGTCAGACCCTCTCTCACGTCGCTCTCAAGCAACGTTGGTGGCGCTTCTCACGCTCGTTCCGACAGTACTTACCCTCATTTTGGGACTCGCTGGATTCGCGCTCGTGGTAGGAGGCACGTTCGTAGACTCTGGACTCGTAGCGACAGTTACGATGGGGGTGTTCTTCGGTGCATTAGTGTTCGCAGTGGCCTTGGGAGGCGTGACTGCCATGGTCTTGGTGGTTGGCGTACCTGCCGGTATCGGTGTCACAGTAGGTGGCTACGTCTTCGAACTGCTTACGGACCGCACCGTCATTTCACAATAAAAGACCATCGGTGGTGCTGCATACACGGTATTGTGTCCACCACTGCCTCCAGATAGCGATTGGACATCATTACAAATTACTGAGATATAATGTCGTTCATGGGTACCAGTCTGCATCATACATCCACAACCCGGTTATTTTGAAGTAGTCTGAGCGGAATCGGTAGGTGAATAGGGGACTCCTATGGAGTGTTCATACTGTGGTCAGGCAGTCGACGAAGCGGCTGAGTTCTTCGAAGTAGTCCATCACAAACCGTGGGCTCACACAAAGCAAGATGGACTCTTTTGTTCGTATGAATGTCTTCGCGGCTACCTACATGTCGAACATTTCCAGATACTGTTCGGAGACGAGCACATGAAGTGAATACAGAAACGATGCCCAAAGAAGAGCCCTACATGCCGATATCGATAGATTAGCACCACACATCGATCATCTTGACTACTGTCAGAGACGAAGGATTTCATCCTATACAAGACAATTCGAATCCCACGACCTTGTCGAAATCGTGAGAGTGAGACCGGCTTAGTCTCGCAGGGTAGGACGGGATGTACGGACATCAATTCTCAGAAGGTGAGAAATGCCTCTCTAGTGTTTACTCGTCTCTCGCTAACTATCTCTTGTGAAGAGACAATGATATTCAACATATTACAGACCTACCCCTACTGGAGCGATGGAAGTCAAATGGGTAGATGGGGAATGGGCGGGAGTAGCATGTGGGGATTCAGCTTCGTCTGGCTGCTTCTCGTACTGCTCATCATCGCCGTGATTGCGATCGGCGCAGCGTATCTGTTCATCCAGCGGAGCACTACGACTGACTCGAATCGTGCGATGGACCTGCTCCGTGAACAGTACGCTCGCGGTGAAATAACCACAGGAACGAACGACTGTGCCACCATCGCTCGCACAAGGGGTGTTGGAATCGCTTAGAATCGGCGTCGGCTTCTCTGTCCCAATACTAATGCTGTGTGAGGTAGTGTACTGATTGGCAAAATATGTTCGATGACATCCTCATTCCGACGGACGGGAGCGACGAGGCAGATGTCGCTGTCGACCATGGAATCGAACTAGCAAAGAAGTACGATGCGACCGTCCGCGTTCTCCACGTCGTCAACCTCGTTGCGCTGGGTCGGGTAAGTGACGTTCAACCGGCGAAAGATGCTGGCCGAGGAATCGTTGCTACCGTCGGTGATCGAGTGGAAGACAACGAGGTTCCGCTCGAAACCGACGTTCGATCGGGGATACCGCACGTCGAGATTCTCAAGTATGCGAGCCAGAACGACGTTGATCTCATCGCAATGGGACGGCAGGGACAGGGACGACTCGAAGATTTTCTTATTGGAAGCGTTACTACGAACGTCGTTAGAGAAGCTGACGTGCCAGTTCTCACCGTACGTATGGCGGACAATGGTGAGCTTTACTGTCCGTATGAGAATATCCTTGTACCGACGGACGGTAGCCAGACTGCGACGAACGCAGCAGATACGGCGATCGAACTGACAGACCGATACGACGCCACTTTGCATATACTCTCGGTCATCGATACGCAGCCATTGGGGTTCGATGTACGCTCAGAAGTCGCTCAGGACGAACTCGAAGAAGATTCGGAGACGGCTATCGACGAAATCGAAGCACAGGCACAGAAGGGCGGGCTCTCTGCCGTCCGTACGAGTGTTGAACACGGGCGGCCTCATCAGACGATTCGAACGTACGTTGCAGAGAACGAAATCGATCTTGTCGTCATGGGGACGCATGGACGAACTGCTGTCGATCGCCTGTTCCTTGGAAGTGTGACGAAACGAGTCCTACAGACGGTTCCAGTACCGGTGGTAACCGTCCAGACCCTCGAGGATACACAGTAGACGGGGGCAATCCTTCAGTCTCCAATTTTGGTTCTCCAAAGACTATTTCCTGCTAGCTAGTGTTGGCGGGGGCATGACTCTCCAAGTTCTCGTACCGCTGGACGGGTCGGAATGTTCCAGCCAAGCTCTTGAGTATACACTTGAAACGTTTCCTGACGCGGTGGTCACCACGATTCACGTTATCAACCCGATCGAGTCCGTCTACGCGGTAGAAGCCGGAGGGTTACCCGTTGCCGAGGAGTGGTACGACAACGCTCAAGAGCGGGCGAGCGAGATTCATGAAGATGCTCAGGAGTTTGCGGACGAGTACGGCGTCGAGTTAGATACCGCTACCGAGGTCGGGAAACCTGCACGGACGATGCTCGAATACGCTGACGAACACGAAATAGATCAAATCGTCATGGGAAGCCATGGCCGGACGGGCGTCGAACGCGTCGTCTTGGGAAGCGTCGCGGAGAGTGTGGTACGTCGAGCGCAGATACCGGTGACCGTCGTGCGGTGACTGGTCGACATCCGCCGGTATGGTGGCTACGATTCTGTTCGACACCGGAATCCAGCCTCGAAAACACCCGGATATAAGAGATGCCACGGTTTTCGCTCTCCGAAGCTATTTCTACGCATGTAGCATACATTCGGTATGGAGGGACTCCGCTGGGTCCAACTGAGCGAGGACGAATTGAACGAGTTTCTCGGTAACGGGGGCACTGGAACGCTCTCGTTCTCGACGGAGTTTGAAGACCCACCGTTTTCTTTACCGGTCTCGTACGGATACGATCCGGACGCGATGAATTTCTACTTCCGACTCGCTTTCCCACCGGAGAGCAAGAAATCCGAGGTCCTCGACGGTCCCGTCACCTTCGTTACACACGAGCAGACGGACGATGGGTGGCAGAGCGTCGTCGCGATCGGTCGACTCGAAGAGGTGTCCGATATGCCGTACGATTCGAGCGCCGTTCAGGGAATGTGGGCGGTCGATATTCCGGAGGTCGACGTATTCGACCGCCCACCCGAGGAGATACCGTTCCGTCACTTCCGACTGGTCTCCGAAAAACTCACAGGACGGAAAGAAGTCAAGTCCCACTCGTGAACGGTGCGGCGATGGCTGTTCTCCCTATCTGAATCAAGCTAATTAGCCTACGCCAGCGAGTTTTCTGTCCATACTCGTAGGAAACAGAGGGTGAGGACACATCTTTTTGCCAATCCGGATGGTAATAGATGACATGGAGGATGTCCGCTCAGTACAGATGAGTGATGAGGAGTTAGCTGAATTTCTGGACCGTGGTGGAACGGGCGTCATCTCATTCGACACCAGCCAAGGGGAGCCGCCGTATTCGCTGCCGGTCTCGTATGGATACGACGCGGAGACCGGGAGGTTCTACTTTAGATTCGCCTTCGGCCCCGACACCAAGAAGGAAGACGTCGTCGACGAAGACGATCCGGTCTCGTTCGTGACGTACGGGAACACGGACAGCGGTTGGCGGAGCGTCATCGCAACCGGCAAGCTAGAAGAGGTAACGGAATCTGCGCTCGACCCGACCGTTTCCGAGGCAATGCAGCGAGTCGAAATTCCACTCGTGGACGTGTACGACAGACATCCGATAGAGTTGCAGTTCCGGTTCTTTCGGCTCGCGCCCGACGAGGTAACCCACAAAAAAGAGGCCCGATCCGTGGACTGACCGTCGAGTTCGTGAAACTCGAAACGACGGGAGTCAGTACGGAGGCCGTTGGGCCCGGATGGCCTCGGCGAGTTGCTGTTGTTCGTCCGCGAGGAGCTCGGTCAGGTCGTCTGCCGTAATTATCCCGGTTAGCTCGTCATTCTCGTTACACACTGGGAGTCGTCGAATCCCGTGTTCGGACATTAGTTGGGCCGCCTGGTAGAAGCCATTCTCCGAATCGATCGTACACAGATCGTCGGACATCACGTTTGCAGCAGTCTCGTCTCTATCGGCCTGCTCGGCCAACACGCGAACGGTCAAGTCCCGATCAGTGACGATGCCGACTGGTGTCTCTCCCTCGGTGATTACGATGCTTCCCACGTTCTGTTCGTCCATCGTCGTCGCGAGCTCCGTGACGGACGTTTCGGACGGCGCAGTCACGACGTCACTGCGCGCGAGATCTTCGATTGGCATTTTGGTTCCCCCATGTAGAAACGAGGGTGCGCCACCAGATAAAGCGACGTGTCAATTACCGTGGCGTGAGAATTAGCGCGATTTGACTAAGCAACACCCTTCAGAAGATTCCCGACGACGTAGGCGACGGTCGCCGCGAGCATTCCGACGAGGAACATCTCGCCGCCGTTGACGTACCACCGTCGTCGAGTCACGAGGCTCCGACTCGCACCGACGGCGAAGAACGCGAGCCCGGTGACTGTGATGGACATCGGAAACAGCGGTTCGACGACGAGGATGTACGGAAGGAGTGGCGCCCATCCTGCGATGACGAACGCCAGGAACGTGACGAACGCCGTACTCGCTGGAGACTTCGGATCACTGGCCTCGGACCGGACCTCCTCGACGGTCGCCTGATACGCCATCTCCGAGCGACGACTCAGGTAGTTACTCATCCCCATCGAAAACCCGTCCGCGAACAGGTTCGCGACGCCTAGAATCAGCACGATCGAGGGATTCAGCGTGGCTCCGGCAACTCCCGAGACGACGGCGAACGTGGTAACGATTCCGTCGTTCGCGCCGTAGATAATCTCCGCCAGATACTCTCCGGACGACTCCACCTCATCGCCGAGCAGTTGCTCGATCATTCCTGTCCCCTCTGTACAGTCTAAACTGCTACAAGCCTTTCCTAGAGTTCACTTCGCGACGAGTGACGCTGCTCGTCGCTCCGTGCCACCTATTCTACAGGTGGATCAGGTCGAGTGCCTCGGGGCTTGACCCCGAGGCGGTTCACGAAGTACGTCCGAGAACCGGGAACACTCCTCAGACGTATTCGAAGACGCGGGCCATCCCACGCTCCAGGTGATAGTTGTTGTGACAGTGGAAGAGCCAGTCGCCGGGATTGTCCGCCAGAAAGTCGAACGAAACCTGTCCCCGATGGGGCGGGACGAGGACGGTGTCCTTGACTGCGTCGCCGACCTGGAAGAAGTGGCCGTGAAGGTGCATTGGATGGATCGCCGGACTGCGGTTCACCATCCGAACTCGGACGTGCTCGCCCTCGCTGATCTGTAGCGAGTCGGCATTCGGGTACGCCTGCCCGTCGATGGTCCACGCTCCGGGTTCCTGCATCATCCCTCCCGAGAGGGTGAGGTCGAACGTCCGGTCGGGTGTACCGCCAACGTCGAGCGGTTCGAGTGCCCTGAGATCGCCGTATTGCAGCGTCCGTCCGTCGAACTGCGGTCGTCCGGCAGAATTGGTCCCGGTCGTACCCTCGTACCACAGCATCGCTTCCGCAGGTTGCTCACTTCCGACGACGGGTGACGCGACGATGGCCCAGTCCCCGGGGGAGTCGGCCTCGACGATCACGTCGTAGCGTTCGCCCATGCTGATGTAGAAGGAGTCGACTTCCACCGGTTCGACCGGTCGTCCATCGGCGTGCGTGACAGCCATCGAGTGGCCGCCGACGCCCACTTGGTACGTCGTAGCCCCGCCGGGGTTGATAAACCGCAGTCGGACGCGCTCGCCTTCTTGGACGTCGAATACGGGCGGGTCGGAGGGGAGCCGTCCGTTGACGACCATCCCCTCGTACGGGGGACGGCGGTCCTGCATCGGACCGCCACCTCCCATTCCGCCGTTCCGGCCTCCGCCGCCGGGACCACCACCGCCGGGGCCACCTCCTCCACCAGGTCCGCCACCACCGCCACCGCCGCCGGGACCACCACCACCGCCGCCACCGCCACGACCTCCCCCAGGTGGCGCCTCGATGGAGTCGAGTTTCGGATCGCCAGAGAAGAAGTCGTCGATCACTAGCGTGTGCTCCCGATCGTACTCGACGTGGGGCGACTCTTCCTCGACAATCAGTGGCCCGTTGAGCGCCCTATCGAGTTGGAGACCGACGTGGCTATGATAGACGTAGGTGCCCGCTGGCGACGCTTCGTATTCGTACGTGAACGTCTCGCCGGGTGGGACCGGGTCCTGCGTGACGTTCGGAACGCCGTCCATAGGATTCGGGACGGGAACGCCGTGCCAGTGAACCGTCGTTTCCTCCGGCAACCGATTCTCGACGGAGACGCGTAGCGTATCTCCCTCGCTCACGCGGAGTTCCGGTCCGGGATACCGGTCGTCGTACAGCCACGAGTCGCCGGTCTCACCCGGCGCTACCTCGACCCGGCCTTCCGTGGCGACGAGAGTCGTGCCCTGTCCGTTCTCGCCTCCTTCCCCTTGGGACCCGATGGCGGGCTCCGATTCAATCCCGCGCACTCCCCCACTTCCTGTGATTCCCAACAGCGCCGCGCCCCCTCCGACGCGCAACACGCGACGCCGCGATACGTTCTGATCGTTACTAACCATCACGTGCCCTACCACGCCTACGAGAAAAAACGAGGGGGCAATGCTCAGCACCAGAGACTATCGTCGTCCTCCTCGGCCAGCGCGTCGATGTGTACGACAACTACGTCTGCGCCGTACGTCCCCTTGTATTGGTTTGACATTCGTAAGGAACTCGAGGGTATTCGAGATTCGCGTGCAGTCGTCTGGCCAGGGCGTCACGGAAATTCGACGTTCGGGCCAGCCGTCAGTGCGGTCGTCCCGACTACGTCTCGTCGGAGAGGTAGGCCATCGCCTCCTCGTCGGTCACCTGCTCGAAGTTCTCGTAGAACTGGCCCACTCCACGGAACGCGGACGTCACCCTCGGACAGACCACCTCGTCGGCCTCCGCTTCGAGGTCGTCCACCGTACTCGGCGGTCCGACGGGAACGGCGACGACGACTCGCTCGGCCCCCTTCTCGCGAGCCAACCGGACCGCAGCGATCGCAGTCGACCCGGTCGCCACCCCGTCGTCGACGATGAGAACCGTCTTTCCCGCGAGGTCCGGTTCGTCTCGCTCACCACGATACGTCTCGGCTTTCTCGCGGGCGTTCTCGGCCTCTCGTTCGCGCTCTCGTTCGAGGTAGTCGTCGGATGCGCCGACTCGTTCGATGGCCTCGTCGTCGAGCCACGCACTCCCGTCGCTGGCCACTGCGCCGATGGCGTACTCCGGGTTGCCCGGCGCGCCGATCTTCGATGCGACGATGATGTCGAGCGGTAGGCCCAAGGCGTCCGCGACTTCCCGACCCAAGGGGAGGCCACCTCGTGGAATTGCGAGCACGATGTCGGCGTCCACGTCGCGTTCGCCGAGTGCCTCCGCCAATCGCTGGCCGGCGTCGATGCGGTCGCGGAACCCGTTTGAATTGGTGTCCCCGCTTTGTCCCCCTGACATACGCTGTGATACGACCGTCCGATAGAAAACAACCTTGTCTCCTCTCTATAACCAGAGAAGTGCCGGTGGTGTTATGCTGAGCAGTCTCGAATTCTCGTTGATGGTGACCGAGGAGGAGAACATCGTGCACGTTCCGGTCGACGGGGTGGAACTGGAGGGTGACCTCCGCGTCCCGGCGGACGCGTCCGGTCTGGTGGTGTTCGCCCATGGGAGCGGAAGCAGTCGGCACAGTCCGCGAAACAACTACGTCGCGGAGGTCCTCCGGTCGCGTGGTCTGGGGACGTTCCTCTTCGATCTGCTCACCGAAGAGGAGGACCGGTCCCGCGAGAACCGATTCGATATCCCGCTTCTGACGGACCGCCTCGTCGCGGTCACGGACTGGCTCGAAGAACACGACGCGACGAGCGACCTCGCGCACGGCTACTTCGGGTCCAGTACCGGCGCGGCCGCCGCGCTCCGGGCCACCGCGAGACGCGGTTCAGACGTCGAGGCCGTGGTATCTCGTGGTGGCCGGGTCGACATGGCATCCGAACACCTCGGAGACGTTCGGGCCGCGACGCTGTTCGTCGTCGGCGGCGAGGACACCGACGTACTCGAACTCAACCGCGATGCGTTCGGAGAACTCGACTGCGAAAAGGAACTGGCGGTGGTCGAGGGTGCGGGTCATCTGTTCGAGGGAGAGGGCGAACTCGAAGAAGTGTCCGAACTCGCTGCCGACTGGTTCGCCGACCATCTGGCGTAAGCATACATTTATAGCCGTGTTCATCTGGGGACGTAATGGGGGAGACAGTGACAGTAATAGACGTAGCTCGAACTGGCGTAGTGACCGCTCCGAGCGACCAGACCGCCGGGAATCTGGCGACCGTGATGAGAGAGGAGAACGTGGGCAGCGTGATAATTGAAGACGACGACGAGCCCGTGGGTATCGTCACTGACCGCGACCTCGTGTTGCAAGTGCTCGAACCGCGCGAGGAACCGACGGCGGTGACTGCCGAGGACATCATGACCGAGACGTTGGTCACGGTGCAGAGCGACGACGGCGTCTTCGAAGCGACCGCGACGATGTTCGAGAACAACGTGCGACGACTCCCCGTCGTGGACGAGAACGGGAGCCTCGCGGGCATCGTGACGCTAGACGACCTACTCGTCTTGCTCTCGACCGAAATGGAACACCTTACGGGGGTCGTCGAAGCCGAATCACCGCCGTACTGAGATCGAAACTATCCACCGATAATCGCTCACGCCCTCTCCATCTCGTTCGAGGGCCGACTGCGTTTCGGCAGTCATGCTGAGCGAGCCTCCGAAATCATATAGAGGTGTTTTGCAAATAGTAATATTTTCAAAGTAAATATGTAGTTGTCTCTGCGTGTTCCGACGATTCGCCCGATTCGGCGGGCTCACTGGGACGTATCTTCCGCTCCAGCCTCGCTTTCGGCGTCGGGTTGCGGACCGCCACCGGTTTGTTTCTCCTGCGCCTCGCTCCCCGCCAGCGTCGGTCACCTCGAACAGCTACGTAATCTCCATCGGGAGTGAGGCGGTGTCACCCCGTATAGGTGTAACCACCGTCGACGACGAGCGACTCGCCGGTAACGTACGACGCGAGGTCGCTCGCCAGGAAGAGTGCAGCCCCGGCGATGTCCTCGGGTTGGCCCATTCGGCGTTGGGGAATCATCTCTACGAACGCCTCGGTCGCCTCGGGACCGAGGTTCGCGTCCTCGGACATCGCGGTTTCGACGCCGCCCGGATGAATCACATTGACGCGGATCCCCTCGGGGCCGAGACGGTGAGCGAGCGCGTAGGTCAACAGGCGGACGGCACCTTTCAAGGTGCAGTACGTAACGTACCCGCCGTTTCCGACGATACCGGCGATGCTCGAGACGTTGATAATACTGCCGCCGTCGTCTTCGAGCATTCGCGCGGCGGCACGTTGCGCGCCGAAGAACGTCCCCTTGACGTTGACGTCCATCAGCCGGTCGTACTCCTCTGGCGTGACGTCTAAGAACTCCTCCACTCGGAAGATACCGGCGTTGTTGACCATCACGTCGACGCCTCCGAACTCGTCGGCCGCGCTCATGGCCGACTCGATGTCCTCGACGTCGGTGACGTCGCACTCGACGAACGTCGCGTTCGCGTCCGTCTCGTCTTCGAGAAGTTCGTGCGTCGGTGCTCCCCCTTCCCGCGGCGTCTCTCGAACGTCCGCGACGACGACATCGGCCCTGTGTTCAGCGAACGTCCGGGCGATACTCCGACCGATACCGCTCGATCCGCCCGTCACCACTGCCACGCTGTCTGTCAGCAAGTCCCCCATATCGGCGGTCACGACGAGCACCGTAACAAGCGTTTACCCTGTATCGGCTCACGCCACCACCGGCCAGACGAGGGTGAACAGGACGAACGCCAGTACCGCGGTGACCAGCACCATCGCCACGTCCAGGATCACTCCCGGTCGGAGCATGTGGTCTTTCGTCATCTGGCCGGTCCCGAACGCGATGGCGTTCGGCGGCGTCGCGACCGGAAGCGCGAAGCCGAAACTGGCCGCGATACCGCCCGTAACGGCCAGGAAGACGCTAGCCACCGTCGGAGTGGACCCGAACGTCTCCGCGTATCGCGGCCCCATCGAGATGAGAATCGGCACCGAAATCGCCGCCATCGCCGTGTTCGAGGCGATTTCCGAGGCGGCGACCATCGCCGCGGCGACGGTCAGCGCGACGACCAGAATCGGTGCACCAGCGATCGAGCCGACGACAGACTCGGCCAGCCAGCGCGTCGCGTCCGTCGTCGCGAGTGCATTCGCCAACGAGATACCGCCGCCGAGCAGGACGATCGTTCCCCAGTCGATCTGTTGAATATCGTCCCAGTCGATGGTTCCAGCGATTGCGAGCGCCGGAATCGCGGCCAGCCCGACGGTCACGAAGTACAAGATACCCTGATGGTCTCCGACGCCGAAAAGATGGTCTCCCGAACCGCCGAACATCGTCACGTACAAGCGAGGTGGTAGAACACCCTCGAAGAGGAATCCGAGACCACCGAGCAACCAGAGGCTGGCCGTTGCGCCCGTAATGAGGAGGACGCGTCGTTCGGCCGCCGAGGGCGCTCCCGTCCGACGCAGGTATCGCCTCGCTTCCTCGCGTGCGACGCTTGCATCGTCGACTTGGGGAGGATAGACGAGGACGGTGAGTACGTACCACGTCACCGGCAGCCCGACCACGACGAACGGGAGACCGATAGCCAGCCAGTCGACGAACGAAATCGTGTAACCGAGTTGCTCGCTGAGCTGGGAGACCACGATGGCGTTGGGCGGCGTCCCGATGAGGGTCCCGACACCTCCGATGCTGGCCGCGTAGGCGACGCCCAGCAACATCGCTAGTCGAAAGTTCGGCTGTTCGGTCAGCTGTGCAGACTCGTCGCGCGGTGTCGTCTGCTCTACTGCGGGCGGGTTCTCCGCCACCGCGTCGCGTTTGGTACTTCCATTCGTCTCTGCGTCGTCCGTTATCACTCGGTCGGCGATACCGAGCGCGATGGGAATCATCATCGCGGTGGTCGCGGAGTTCGAGATCACCATCGACAGCGCCGCCGTGGCGAGCATTACGGCGAAGACGATTCGACGCGGGGAGGTTCCGACGGCAGTGAGGACGTGGTACGCGACGCGGCGGTCCGTACCGTGTTTCTGGAGCGCCTCCGCGAGGACGAACCCGGCGAGCAACAGGAAGATGATCGGGTCGGCGAAGCCGGCGACGGCCTCCCCGGCGTCCGGAACGACGCCGAACCCCGCGAGGAGTACGGGAATCGTTAACGCCGTAATCGGGAGCGGCAGACCGCCGGTGACCCAGAGGACGCCCGCGAAGGCTGCCGTCGCCAGCGCGTACTGTCCGGGGGAGGCCAGTCCGGCGATCGGGGCGGTGGCGACGCTGGCAAAGACGAGAACGGCGACCGCGAGGGCGCGACGGTCGGCCATCTACGCCAGCCCGCCGAGGGCGTTCCCTGTGGCGAACGCAACTCCCGCGGCGAACATGCCGACCACTAGCATCTCGCCGCCGCCGGCGTACCATCGGCGGTTCGTCACCAGGGTCCGACTGGCTCCGACGGCGAAGAACGCAACGGCCGTCACTACGACGGAGAACCGGAACGTCGAGGTGAGTCCGAGGGCGTACGGGAACAGTGGTGCCCAGCCCGCGACGATGAACGCGAGGAACGTCACTACCGCAGTGTATCTCGGCGGTTTCCCTCGCTCGGTAGCATTGTCCTGGGCTACCTGGTAATCCCGTTCGGACCGCTGGCCGAGGTAATTGCTCGTGCCCATCGGGAACCTGTCTGCGAGCAGGTTCGCCACGCTGAGGATTGGCACGATGGCCGTGTCGAGTGCGGCACCCGCGACGCCAGCGACGACTGCAAACGTCGTGACGATGCCGTCGTTGGCACCGTAGATGACCTCCGCAATGTACCCGCCAGCCTCGTTCAGTTCGTCACCGAACAGGAGTTCGATCATCGTACGCGAAGTCGGCCGCGACGTCCATAACGGTACGGTACAGTACTCGGCTGGAGGGTTTCCTACACCGCAATCACGGTGTCGGTTGCGGTCGCGATTTCGCAGTCGTCGGGTGGAGTCTCCATGCGAGACGTACCTCGGTACGCCGAGATAAGATACTAGTGACGGGACTACTCTCGACAAACGCTCGACTCAGGATACGAAAGAATCCACTCAGTCGAGGTCAGTACTGAACTCGCGGTGCGGAACGGTACCGAAAGGTCACAAAGCGAGACGTACAGGCTAGCGTATGGAACGTTGGTCGTCCCGCTTCGGCTTCGTCCTCGCCGCCACCGGCGCGGCCGTCGGCATCGGGAACATCTGGCGGTTCCCGTCGGTCGTCGGTCGGAACGGCGGCGGTGCGTACCTGCTCCCGTTCCTCGTCGCAGTGTTCGTCTTCGCGGTCCCGCTGATGATCCTCGAGATCGGTAGCGGACGTCGGGCGCGCGCCGACGTCGTCTCCGCGTTTCGAGGAGTCCGACCGGACCTCCGGAGTCTCGGATGGTTCGTCGTGGCGGTCGTCCTTCTGGTCCTCAGCTACTATCTCGTGATCACGGGCTGGATACTGGCGTTTCTCGTCTCGGCCGTAACTGGCACTACGATCTCGTTGGAGGGCTTTACCGGAACGTACGCGCCGCTCGTCTCCTTCGTCGTCTCGCTCGTCGTCGGCGGCGGCGTCCTCTCGTTCGGGGTGCGCGAAGGAATCGAACGACTGACGAGCGTTCTCATGCCGTTCGTGTTCGTCATTCTCGTCGGGATGGCGGCGTTCTCGATGACGCTATCGGGGTTTCCAGACGGAATCGCGTTCTTCTTGACGCCGGACTTGTCCGTACTGGCTGATCCGCTTCTCTGGAGTGCGGCGTTCGGTCAGGCGTTCTTTTCACTCTCGGCAGGCATGGGAATCCTCCTGACGTACGGAAGCTACGTCAGCGAAGAGATGGACGTGCCCCGGGCGGCGTTGACCATCGCGGTCGCGGACGTCTTTGTCGCCGTTCTCGCCGGCGTCGTGATCTTTCCGATCGTGTTCACGTTCGACCTCGAACCGTCGCTCGGGACCGAGCTAGCGTTCTCGACTCTCCCCGCGGCGTTCTCGCTCCTCCCGGCCGGACGGATCGTCGCCGTTGCATTTTTTGGACTCCTGTTCGCCGCCGCCATCACGTCCGCCGTGTCCATGATGGAGGTCGGCGTTGCCAGCGTCCGCGGTGCGACACGGTTTTCGCGGCGGCAGGCGACCGTTCTGGTGGCCGCGCTGGTCTTCCTGCTCGGGCTTCCGTCCGCGCTGAGCTACACGCCGTTTCGGCTCCGCGTGTTCGGCTCGCCCTTCCTCGACGTGCTGGACGAGTCGGTCGGAACCCTCGGTCTCCCGGTGACCGCCCTCGTCGTTTCGATCACCTTCGGGCATCTCGCGAAGGACGGCTTCGAGCGACCATCACGCGTCGAACGATCGACATCGCTTTCGGTCAAGTATCTTCTTCCGCCGGTTCTCGTAACGGTCATCGCGTCACAGCTACTGGTCGGGTTCGACGTTCCCGGCTGGCACGTTCTCCCCGGACGTGTGCGAGACCGGTCGCTCGGCTCTGTCGTGGTGGTCGTGTTCGTCGCCGTCTTCGGATACGCCGTCGCACGGTTTCGGCGAGTGTCGTCGAGGTGACGACCGACCCGTCCGCTTCGAGGAGTTATTCGGCGCCGGCGGCTTCCGCTCGGACGAACAGATACGTCGTAAGAAGGATGAAACTGCCCCCGACGACCCCGGTCAGGACGCCGAGGCCAACGTACTGCATCCCGCCGAGGAGCCAGAGCACCCCGAGAAAGCCCGCGAAGAGTGAACCTAGCAGGTACAGAATCGGACGGAAGTACGGCGTGAAGTGTACTCCGACTCCTGCGAGGAAAACCGCGCCGACGAGCAAGAACTGGATGGACGTGGGACTGCCGGGCCTTTCGACGAAGAGACCAATCAAAAAGTGGATCGCTGCGAGAGCGAACGCGAGATATATCGTCGCGTCGTGGAGCAGTCCGTTTCGCTCGACCTCGTTGGATGTCATTGGCTGTGAGTTCCGTAGGTCCAATACGCGACCAACTTCCGAAAGGTTACTGGACAGATGCGGGCAAAGTGGGGTAGCTGAACGGAGGACGTTTTAGTGGAACCGCACCGCACGTACCAGCATGGCTTCCGTCCGCCGACTCGTAATCGACGTGTTGAAACCCCACGAACCACCCCTCCTCGAGTTCACCGAGCGAGTGAGCGAGATCGACACCGTCGAAAGCGTCTCCGCGTCGCTCATCGAACTTGATCAGGAAGTTCAAAACATTAAAATCACGTTCGAAGGAAACGATATTGATTTCGATACAATTAGAGAGGTGGTCGAACAGCTCGGTGGGACCGTCCACTCGGTCGATCAGGTCGCCTGCGGGGAGTACGTCGTCGAGGAACGCCGAACCTTACAGGACGACTGAAGACTCGTGAGTTCGATTCGCCAACTCCTGGACCGTCTTCTCGAAAAAGAGGACGTCCGCGCCATCTCCCGCCGGTACTTCGTCTCGAACGGGTTCGACGGCACGCTGACGAGCATCGGAGTCATCGTTGGGGCGGTGCTCTCGGGCATTCCCGACGGTATCACGGTCATCAAGATCGGACTCGGTGCGGCCGTCGGCCTGGGAACGTCGGCCGTCTGGAGCGTCTGGGAGATCGAACGCGCGGAGACCCAAGCCGCGATTCGACGCATCGAACGGGCGATGTTGACGGACCTCGACGATACCCGCGTGCAACGGGAACAGCAGGGTGCTCGCGTCGTCCACGCGACGGCGAGCGGGATGGGCCCGCTCATCGGCGTCCTCGTTCCGCTCGCACCGTTCGCATTCGAAGGGTCGGTTCTTACCATGGCGGAAGCTGGCGTGGTCGGGGTCGCTCTCGGCGTCGGTATCTTGGCCGTCTTCGGGGCGTACATGGGGTCGATCTCAGGACAGCGATGGTACGTATCGGCGGTCCGGATGGCCCTCGCCGGCCTCGTCGTCGCGGTCATCAATCTCTTCCTCCCCGGGTGAGACGGTTGACCAGACCTACGACGCGTAATCGCGCGCCATCAATCGACGTGTGCCTCAGGGACGTCCTCGGAGTCGGTCGCGCTAGGCGCCACGCGGCGCTCGCCCGTGCGACGCTTGATCAGCCAGCCGACGACCAGTAACGCTGGCGTACCGACGAGAAGCACGACTCCCAACAATCCCCAGTCGGCGACGCTGAGGGGGACGGTCCCGAAGTACTCGCTCAACGGAGTATACAGTACGGCTAGCTGGAGGAGTAGCGAAGCGACGACTGCGACGGCGAGCCACGCGTTCGTGAGCGTGGGCGTGTCCTTCGTCCACCGAACCACGTACAGCTTGACGAACTCGAAGAGGACGAATCCGGTGAATACCATCGTCATCGCGTACGGTGTGACCGCCGGGGCTCCTGCCAAGATGTAGAACGTCAGACCGAGCATCAACACCGTCGCCGTCAGGCCGGCACCACCGATGAAGCCGAGCATGTCGCTGTCGATGATTCCGGTGGTGCGGTCCCGCGGTTGGCGGTCCATCACGTCGCCCGTCGGGTCGGTCCCGAGCGCCAACGCGGGTAACCCGTCCGTGAGCAGGTTGATCCACAACAACTGGACCGCTGGCAGGATGAGATATCCGAACAACGAGGCGACGAACACCACCGCTACCTCCGCGGCGTTCGCGCTGAGCAGGTAGGCGACGAACTTCCAGACGTTGTCGAAGACGGTGCGTCCGCGCTCGATGGCAGTGCGGATCGACGCGTAGTTGTCGTCCAGCAGGACGATGTCGCTCGCCTGCTTGGCGACGTCCGTGCCTCGAACGCCCATGGCGATGCCGACGTCGGCGTTCTTCAGCGCCGGCGCGTCGTTGACCCCGTCGCCGGTCATCGCGACCGAGTGACCGTTCGCCTGAAGCGCCTTGAGGATTCGGACCTTGTGGGTCGGTTCCGCCCGCGCGTACACGTCGACCTCCTCGACCCGTTCTCGGAGAGCGGCGTCGTCGAGTGCTTCGATCTCCTGACCGGAGAGGACCGAGGATTCGACCCCGACCTGCGTGGCGATGGCGCGAGCCGTCACGGGATTGTCGCCGGTGATCACCTTCACGTCGATGCCAGCCCGCTTCGTGTCGGCGATCGCGTCGCGCACTTCCTCGCGGGGCGGGTCGAGGAGCCCCTGGAGGCCGACGAAAACGAGATTCTCTTCTTGCCCGCCGTCGGTCGTCCGCTCCTTGTACGCGAATCCGAGCACCCGGAGCGCGTCCTCGGCGAACGCGTCGATCTGCTGCTCGATTCTCGTTCTCGTCCGGGCGTCCAGTTCGACGGGCCCCTCGGACGTGAGTATCCGTGTCGAGCGGTCGAGGACTACGCCGGGTGCGCCCTTGACGTAGACGACGTCGTCGTGAACTGTCGCCATCCGCTTGCGTTCCGAAGAGAACGGTACCTCGTCGCGTCGAGGGTAATCCTGACGGAGTGCCTCGACGTCGAACCCTCGTTCTTCGGCGGCCGCGACGAGCGCTCGCTCGGTCGGGTCGCCCTCGTCGGCCGTGGCATCGTTGCAGACAGCGCCGATCTCGAACAGGAGGTCGAGACGGTCCTCCGACCCGTTCTCGTCGACGGTAAACACCTCGTCGTGTACCCACGCGGCACGCACGCGCATCTCGCCCTCGGTCAGCGTTCCGGTCTTGTCCGTACAGACGACGTTGACCGCGCCGAGCGCCTCGACGGCCGGGAGGGTGCGGACGAGCGCGTTCTCTCCGGCCATCCGGCGGACGCCGAGCGCCAGCGTCAGCGTGACGACTGCGGGTAGCCCTTCGGGAACGGCCGCCACCGCGAGCGAAACGGCGGTCAATCCGGCCTGAACCATTCCTCGTCCCTCGAATACGAGTAAGGGAACGATGAGCGCCGAGAGCGCCACGACCCCGAATCCCAGTCGACGACCCAATCGGTCGAGGTCGCGCTGGAGCGGGGTGCGCGGATCTTCGGCGCCGATCAGCTCCGTGGCGATAGCGCCGACTTCGGTGTCCATGCCCGTGGCGACGACGACAACGACAGCACTGCCACGGCTCACGCTCGTCCCCCTGTAAACCATGTTCTCGCGCTCGGCGAGTGGCGTCTCCGCGTCCACCTGCCCCGTGGTCTTCTCGACGGGAACGCTTTCGCCGGTCAGTGCGGCTTCGTCCACCTCGAGGTTCCGCTCCTCGACGAGTCGGCCGTCGGCGGGGACGACGTCGCCCTGCTCCAGCAGAACGACGTCGCCAGGGACGAGATTGGTCGCCTCGACCTCTCGTTCGGTTCCGTCCCGACGGACGGTGACGGTCGGAGTAGACAACTCGCGGAGTGCTTCGAGGCTCTGCTCGGCCCGGTACTCCTGGATGAATCCGAAGACGCCGTTCGCCAGTAGGATGATGCCGATGAGCACCGCGTCGACGACGTGCCCGATGGCGAACGACAACGCGGCCGCCACGAGCAACACCCAGATGAGCGCGCTCGAGAACTGTGCGAGGAATATCCTCACGGGCCCGCGCTGCTGGTCGCTTTCGATCTCGTTCGGACCGACCTGCTCGCGTCTTTCGGTGGCCGCCTCGGTTGACAGGCCGGTAGCGGTCGCGTCGAGTTCCTCGTAGATTTCTTCCAGTGAAGGGCTGTGCCAATCCATCAGTTGGTAGTGCAGGATTCGTCGTTCTGATTTACCAGGGTGCTCGTTCGTGTCAACCGAGTCTTCGGTAATAGCGGAATCTCGGTCATTGCTTCCGTACTATCGCCACCATTACAGGGGTTTCCCCGACGGTCGTTCCCAGTCGCTGAACTGGTGCTCGGAATGGCCACTGGTCGTGGGGACCCCGTTCACCTTTTCGACGCGTAGAGTCCTCGGTACGCTCACTGCTCGTCGGTCGTCCGGACCGTCAGGACCGGGACGTCGGACAGTCGAACGACCTTCTCGGTGACGCTCCCGAGGAGGTACCGTTCGACGCTGGTCCGACCGTGCGTGCCCATGACGACGAGGTCGACGTCGCGCACGTCGGCGTAATCGAGGATTTCCCTATGCGGCGGTCCCCTACGGACCTCGGTCTCGACCGGGACGCAGCGTTCGTCTCCCTGCGCAGCGATAGCGGCGGTCGCTCGTTTGCCTTCGTCCTCCAGCGCGTTAATGATTCGCTCTCCGCTGTACTCCGCCGTGTAGACCGGTTCGACCACGTACAGCGCGTGGACGGTAGCGCCGTAGGTCTCGGCCAGTTCGAGTCCGCGTTCGATAGCCAGTTCCGCACTGTCGCTCCCGTCAGTCGGGACGAGGACGTTCTCGTACATCGTCGTTCACGTAATCGTTGGTTCCACAGCGATTTCAATCGGGACCGTCCTTCCTATCGGCCGAGAATCGCTGCCTCGTCTCACTCGACGGGGGTAAAACGGCGAAAGACGTCGAGTGTATCAACCACGCTCAGTCGGTACCGTCGTAACCGGCCGCGGCCTTTTCTCCTATTCTAAGCCGTAGTCGCCACCGTACTTCAGGAAGAAGTACGCGAGACCGACGATAGCCACCATAGTAGCGACGGTGGCGATGCCGACCACCCGCGCGCTTTCTGGAATGCCGGGAACGATACCGCCGTCTCCCTGTCCGTCGCCACCAGCGTCCGCCGAGACCGTGAGTTCGGCGACCATCCCTGCCTGTTCGTGCGGAATGCAGAAGTATCCGTACGTGCCTTCGACCTCGAAGGTGTGTTCGTAGGTTTCACCCCCGGCGACCTCGCCCTCTGGATACGCTTGTCGGGCCGCGTCCTCGCTGTCGAATCCCCCGGACGCGAAGTACTCCGCGTCGTCCGGAATCTCGTCCTCGTAGGCGGTCACGGAGTGTCCGACGCTCCCCACGTTCTCCCAGACGACGGTCGTTCCCGGCGCGACGGTGGTCTCGTCGGGATCGAACACGAGACTGTCCGTCATGTCTATCGTCACCTGCTCCTGTGCGCTCGCATTAGCCGACGAGACCACCGTCGCGCCGGTCACACCGCCCGCGATTCTCAGAAACCCCCGTCGCGAAACTGTCGCCGAGTTGTCTCCCCTCATCCGGTCTTGGTTCGACGGAACTGTTCAAAAATCTTCGGCTGACCAGACTGGACGGCGTTCATGTCACCCCGGTACAGTAGTCGAATCTGGCGGGTGACCAGCGAGTGCAAGTGCAGTTCTCACGCGAAGGACGACGCCCGAGGCATCGCAGGTCGAACGATAATGGCGCTGTCGAATCGGAGATACGAAACTAAATAATTGCTGTATATCTATATACATCGGTGAAACGATTCTATAGAAATTTCATACATCGCAAAATCACTATTGACGGGCCTCGTCACTGCCGGACGCTTGTAGGTCTCGTTCCTTCCGTACGCTCCTCGTGTAATCTCGCGTCGTTTTGCCGCAGGGAATCACTGCTTCTCGATCGTTCGCCGCTCTCGTTTCTACAGTGGAGCCAACAGTTGTGATAGAGACGCCAATAGACTTCTAAGACTCTTTTTCGACGGCTGCTTCAAGTCCGTGAGCCGCCTCGATAAGTGGCTGCGCCTAACAGAAGAGACAGTTTCGCAGTACCCGTCCACGCGTACGCGACGATGCATCCTCCGACGGCTCCGCCACGAAGTGACGAACCGCGACGCGCTGCGACGAGGAGGCGGCGTTTCGGTTCTCTATACGCGAGCGGTGGCGAGTTAGTCGTCGCCTGCCAAGGTGTTCGAGCCACCTTCAGCGAGCTCGGCGGGCGAGGTCGGTTCCTCGTCGGGGTCCGTTCCGAGCGGCCGAACCTGGACGTTCGTCACCTTGTACTGGGGTATCTTGCTCGTCGGGTCGAACTCCTCTTTAGTCAGTTTATTGACCGCACCGTGGACGAAGTGCATCGGGACGAACAGCACGTCCGGTTCCGAGGTCTCCTCGACGTTCGCCTTCACGACGATGTCGCCCTGCTCGGACTCGACGCGGACGTACTCGCCGTCCTCGATGCCGAGTCGCTCGGCCGCCTCCGGGTGAATCGTGACGAAACTCTCCGGCACGTGTCGCATCGACGTTTCGACTCGGCGAGTCATCGACCCCGTGTGCCAGTGGTAGAGGACCCGTCCGGTGGTCAGCGTGAACGGATAGGACTCTGTCCCGGCGGGCAGTCGGTCGTCGGGCAACTCCGACGGGACGAACCGCGCCAGTCCATCGTCGAAGTTGAACTCCTCGTCGTACAGGTACGGCGTTCCGGGGTGGTCCTCGTCCCAGCACGGCCACTGGAGGCCGTCCTCTTTCTCCTCCAAGCGGTCGTACGTGACGCCGCCGTAGATGGGCGTCAGGTCGTTGATTTCGTCCATCACGTCCGCGGGACTCCCGTACTCCCAGTCGAATCCAAATCGCCCGGCGAGGTCCTGCAGGATGGCGGCGTCCGTCCGCGCCTCGTCCGGCGACTCGACGGCTGGCCGAACGAGTTGGACCCGACGTTCGGTGTTCGTGACGGTGCCGTACTTCTCGGCCATCGAGGCTGCGGGCAGGACGACGTCCGCGTGTTCGGCCGTCTCAGTCATGAACAGCTCTTGGACGACGAGGAAGTCGAGTGCCTCCAGCGCCCGGTCGGCGTGTTCGAGGTCCGGCTCGGACACCGCAGGGTTCTCGCCGACGATGTACATCCCGTGTAAGTCGGTGTTGTCGGGCGTATACCCCTCGTCGGCGCTCGGGTCGTCGGTGCCGCGCGCTCGCTCGTCGGCGGACTCGTCGCCGCCGTACG
Organism: Halorussus salinisoli; assembly: GCA_005239435.1. GTDB lineage: Archaea > Halobacteriota > Halobacteria > Halobacteriales > Haladaptataceae > Halorussus > Halorussus salinisoli. The sequence continues at coordinate 363,927 of SZNP01000004.1, forward strand.
CGTCGTCGCCGTCTCCCCCGGAGGTGGTCTTCTCGACGCCTGGAATCGCGCTGAACATCTCGGTGATGCGGAGACCGACTTCGCCCGGCGGACGGACACCCCACGACTCCTCGAACTTGTCGAGCACATCGTCGTCCTCGACGGACTGGTAGCCCGGAAGGGTGTTCGGAATCGGCCCCATGTCACCGCCGCCGCCCTGTACGTTGTTCTGGCCGCGGAACGGCGACAGTCCGGAGCGCGGCTTGCCGAGGTGGCCACAGAGCAACGCAAGGTTGGCGATAGCGAGCGCGTTCCGCGTGCCGTGGGAGTGCTGGGTCAGCCCCATCGCCCAGCCGTAGACGCAGGTGTCCGCCGCCGCGATGGTCTCGGCCGCGCGCTTCAGTTCCGCGGGCGGCACGTCGGTCACTTCTGCGACTGCTTCGGGCGTGTACGGCTCGACCGTTTCTTTCAGCTCGTCGAAGTGCTTCGTGCGCTCTTCTATGAACGCCTCGTCGTGGAGGGATTCGTCGATGATGTGGCGCATCATCCCGTTGAGCCACGCGATGTCCGCGCCGGGCTTCGTCCGACTGTACTGGTCGGCGTGTTCCGCGATGGTCGTCTCGCGCGGGTCGAACACGAATAGGTCCGCCCCGTCGCGGACGTTCTGGACGATGCGGGTCGCCAGCACCGGGTGGCTCTCGGTCGTGTTCGACCCCGTGATGAGGTAGCAGTCGGTCTTCCCGATGTCCTCGTTGATGCGGTTGGTCATCGCGCCGTAACCGACGGTCTCTTTCAGCGCGGCGACGGTCGAGGAGTGACAGAGCCGCGTGCAGTTGTCCACGTGGGGCGTCCCCAACACCTGTCGGGCGAATTTCTGGGCGAGGAAGTTCTCCTCGTTGGTCCCCTTCGAGGTGGACGTGACCGCCAGCGAGTTCGCCCCGTGTTGGTCGCGGATTTCGGTCAGTCGCTCGGCGACCAAATCGAGCGCCTCGTCCCACGATGCCTCCCGGAACTCGCCGTCCTCTTTGATGAGCGGGGTCGTCAGTCGCTGGTCGGAGTCAACGAAGTCGTAGCCGAACTTCCCCTTCACGCAGGTCGAGAAGTCGTTCGCGGGCGTCTGCTCGGGGTCGGCCGGTCGGACGCCCAGCACCTCCTCGCCCTTCCCGTACAGGTCGAACCGACAGCCGACTCCGCAGTACGTGCAGGTCGTGTCCGCCACCGTGATGTCGCGCTTTCGCCCGGTGCTGACGACCTCCGCGGCGTCGAACAACTGTCCGACGGTGAGTGACTTCTCGGCGACGCTCTCGGCCGCGTGTTCGACGGTTTCGAGCGTCTCGCTGGCGGCCTGCTCGGAGACCTTGGACGCCTGCTCCTTCGCCCGCGCCATGAACCCGGCGACGCCGTCCTGATCGACCGCTGCTCGCGCCGACTCGCTCGCGCGATCGGCCTCGGCCGCGCCGCTCGCCGTCTCCGGAACGTCACGGTTCGGCTCCTCGGCCGTGTCGGCCGTTTCGACGGGCGTGGCTTCGCGGACTTCCCCGATGGAGTTCTTCTGGGTGAATCCGGGGAGCGGAATCGTCGTCGCGTCGGTGAGACCATCTTCGACCAACGACCCCGTCGGACAGACGGTGACGCAGTGGCCACACGAGATGCAGGTCGACTCCGCCATCGTCTCGGCCTCGGGTTTCTGGAAGTCGATGTGGATGTCGTCGCCTTGTCCGGACATCCGGAGGACGCCCGCGTTCTGGACGTCGTTGCACGCCTCGACGCAGCGATTGCAGAGGATGCACTTGTTGCGGTCGATTTGGATGACTGACGAGTCGTCTATCGGCGCGTACTCGTCTCGCTCGTCGAACACCCCGTAGCGCGGTTCGTTCACGCCGTGTTCGATGGATACGTCTTGGAGTTCGCACCGACCGTTCTGCCCGCACGTCGTACACCGCAGGTTGTGGTTCGCCAGCACGAGGTCGAGGTTCACGTCTCGGGCTTCCGCGGCGTCAGTCGCGTCGGTTCGCACGTCGAGTCCCTCCTCGGCTGGGAAGCTACAGGCCGGGACGACGCCGTGTTCGTCGGTCTCGACCATGCAGGTCCGACACGTCCCCCGCGGGCCGATTTGGTCTGCCTGCTCGGTGTCACGGTCGTAGTAACACAGCGCCGGAACGTCGGATTCGGTTTCGACCGTCTCGATGGCGTCGATGAGCGTTGCCCCCGGCGGGACGGCGACGGGGTCGCCGTCGACCGTCACCGTCGTCATGCCGTCGTCCTCGGCACCCACTTCGGGGTCGTTCGCCGTCCCGGTGCGGAAGTCCTCGGTCAGCGGCGTGTCCGATCGCGGGTCCTCGACGTCCGGCACGCCGGGCGTCGCGTCGGTGGGACTGTACTCGGTCGGGCCGGGGCTGTCGTCTTTGCTCATTATCGGCTCACCTCACAGACGCCGCTCGGACAGCGGCCGTCGGCGTGCGCCTCGAACTCGGTCTCGAATCGTTCGACGGCCGTCCCCACCGTTCGGGCGGCCGACTGGCCGAAGTAACAGAGGCTCGAACTCTCCATCGTACGCGTCAGTTCACGTATCATGTCGTCTTCGTAGCTCCCGTCGTAGACGTCACGTAGCAGGTCGAGGAGCTGTTTCGATCCCTCGCGGCAGGGGAAACACCGCCCGCAGTTCTCCTCGCTGGCGAACCGCGTGCGCTTCCCGGCGGTCGCCACCGGACACCGGTTCTCGCCGAACAGTTCCACCACGCCCGCGGTCCCGAGGTCGGCACCTGCGAGCGCGACCGAACTCGCGCCGTGGTCGAGCGACCGCGTGAACCCGCCGAACTGCCCGCCGACGCACGCCATCTCGACTCCTCCGTCGGCGTCGACGGCGTCACGGACCTCGGCCAACGACCCGCCGGTCGGCAGTTCGATGGTCGCCGGCGTCTCGACGTCGCCGGTCACGGTGAACACCCGCGTACCGGGGTCGGCGTCGCTGGCGTCGAACGCGTCGGGGTCGAGCAGTGCACGCCGTATCTGGGCGACCGTCCGCGGCGTGTGGACGACCGTGGGACGCCCGTAGAGTCCGTGCCGAGCGGGACCGGGCGGGCGGAGACGCGCTTCCAGTCGGTCGTTGCCTTCCAGTGCTTCGAGCGCCATGGTCGGCTCTCCGGCGATGTACTCGCTGGGTCCGGCGACTACCTGTGGGGTGTCGGTACCGTCGACGTTCGTCTCGCCATCGTCGCCATTCGTCTCGCGGCCGAGTGCGTCCACGACGGTCCGCGCCGCGCGGCGAGTTCGGTTCCGGGCGAGATTGTCGCCCTCGTTCGCGTACACGACGACGTCGCTCGGGTCTGCACCGACGATGGCGGCGACGGCGATCGCCCCGTCGAGGACCGTCGCCGGTGCCCCGGCGAGAAGCGTGCGGTCGGCGTCGTTGCGAGGGTCGCTCTCGTTCGCGTTCACGACCACAACCGGGTCACCCGGCGTCTCGCGGGCGGTCTCCAACTCGTCGGCGACCGGCGCGTCTTTGCTCGCGTCGCCTCTCCCCCGCCCGCGAACCCCCACGTCGCAGAGTCGGTCGAACGCGCGCTCGGGGTCATTGCGTGCGAAGGTCGCCGCCCTCGCACCGGTCGCGTCTCCATCGGGGTCGGTCCAGCCGCACGCGCCGAGGACGCCCCGAGCGCCGACCGCGAGCGGTCCGTCCGACGGCGTGGGGAGCGCGTCGGCGTCCGGGTCGTGTTCGACGACCCACCTCGCGTCGTCGGCTCCGACTTCTCCCGAGTCGGCGCGCTCGACGAGCGAGCGAACCCGTTCGGCGGACGGACACACGTGATACGCTGTCCGCCCCTCGCACGTGACGAGAACGAGCGGTTCAAGCGCGCGAACGCCAGTCGAACCGACTTCGAGGACGGTCGTCTGATCGCTCGCAGTCCGAGCAGCTTCCAGCAATCGTCGCTCTCGTTCCGGTTCTCCCCCGGTTTCCCTCCGCTCGCCTCCCCTTGTAGACCGGTCCGTTTTCCAAACGTCGTCGCCGTCGTCTCGTCCGCCGTGGTCGACCGTGACCCGAACGACTGCATCGTCGCAGAAATCTCCTCCCGTATCCATATCGGTACTTCCCCGAGAACGCCAGAAAACGTTGTGGCCTTTCCTTAGTCTGCCAACCTCCTCGGATGAATCGACTCGGCCAGCTACACCGGGTCCGTACCGGGATTCCGCTCGGGGTTCGGACCCCGAGCGTCGCGGTCCTCACTCGTGTCTCGTTTCGAGCGGCGGTACGACCGCGCGAGCGGCGCTCGTTTCCGCCACGCCCAGAAGGCGAGACCGCCGACCGCTGCGAACAGCAACGCGACGACGAGGGTGCTAACGCCGGTCGACTTCGTCCGTTTGTCGTCCATATGTCGTCTACTTCCGCGGTCGTGGATATGGATTGGGGCCGAGGACGAAGCGTCCCACACGGTTTTCCCAGTCTCCGGTGCGGTATACGATGTCACCTTCTCCGGCCTAGAGGTATTCGGCAGTATATAATCGACAAAGATTAAATAAACATACATCGATGGGCGCGACTTTCGGACTTTCTTATTCCCTAATAAGATTCCCAAGAATGGCGTCTCGCTCTGCTGAACTAATGCATTGCCTTGTATTCGGCATCCTCTTCGCGGTACTGGTTTCTCGACCACCGCTACGGGAGTACGCGGACGGCGTCGGCGAGAGTACGAGGCTCGGGCTCGTCTACGGATTCGTCATCTGGATAGTCGCTGCAGGAATCGTCATGCCGATCTGGTTGCAAACGGTCGGATTTCAGGGAGCACCACCGTTGCCGAACTTCGACGTGCTGAGTCTCGTCACTAACTCACTCCACCCCGATGCGTATAACCGTAATCTAACCCCGTAGTAAGGTGGTTACGTCGGGGAAATCGCGATATATCGACACGAACCGATGGGCCGCTACCGCCCTTTGTCGACCTTCTGCCCCGTCTGTACGTACGTCGCAAGTCCATCTAAGACCTCGTCGAACGTCTCCTCGAACTTCGATTTCATCACCAGTTGCCCCATCACCCACCCTACCGGTCCGTACTTCGGAGTGAAATTAGCGGTCATCGTGACCGTCGACCGGCTATCGTCGACCGATTCAACGTCGATTTCGACAACGTTCGTTTTCAAAGGGAACTCACCGACGTCGAGGAAATTAACTGCGTACCCTTCCTTCGGTTCGTATTCGACGATCTGTTCTTCGATTCGGTTGCCATCGTAGAATCGACACTCTCGAGTCGCTCCGATTCCTGTATCGGGGCCGTCGACGATACCCGATGTTTTGATGTTTGGGTTGTAGTTCGCAACATCACCAAAATCGTCTAGAACCGACCAGACGTCATCGATCGGCGCATCGATCGTCCTGCTTACACTTACCGTATGCATACAGACGGTAGGTAGTGTCTATGGATAAGCGTAATTGCGAGGTGTACAACAAACGCACAACCGCTACTACGAGTTCCACAGGGGCCCTCGGATTGTTCTAGTAGGGTGGAGTATTCTTCGTTACGGATGTATCTTCATCAGCGACTTCGGTTTTCGACAATTCGAAATAGTTCATCCGTTGACGTGCGAGTCATCGCTAGCTTCGAACCAGACGCCAACGCCCCCGTCCGGATACCCGATCCGATAGTCACAGTAGAGGTCCGCGACGGCTCGGTAGAAACTCGGCAAAACGACCGTTCGTAGGTCTGCGTCGGGTTGGTCGCCATGCTCGTACACCGTGATGGAAGCCGCGTCGATGATCGCTTCGTCGACTGGTTCTGGGACGATCGGCACTGGCGCAGTGCGAACGAACGCAGTCCGGAATGCCTCGCCGAGTTGATTGGCGAACACTTCCGTCGGTTCGAACGTGTCGTACCCACGGTCGATCAGTAGATACCACGTCTTGTGCACGAGGTCGGTACCGCTCGGAATGTCGTATCCAGCGAACGCATTGTTTCGGGTGGTGCAAGTTCGAGTCATGGTCTGTCCGGTCGGATTCGGTAGGGCCGTCGCCGTCCTAGGCTACCTATAGTTACTAGATAACGCTTTGTAACCTATAAAGATGCGCCATGGAGTCTGTAAGCTGCTTACGCCACGGTAACTCCAAAACTGCGAACGGACTTTGTCTCGTAAAATCGAATCGCGATACGGTATTGAACTTCTGCGGAGGCTCCACCGTGACTTTTGTCCGTTTGGGAACGGCTTACCGTTCTAGAATGACTTCGAGTCTTTCCGTGCCACTAACCGCACAGTAACTCCGTTACGTTTCTACCGCTCACTCACTTCTAGGATAACTAATACTTATGAGCTACCCGGCGGAACTAAGTTACCGTAGGTGACCCCAAACGTGACCAACCAACGAGAGAAAACCGAGAGTAGTCCTGAAGACGACGTCGTCGGAGGTAGCCCCGCAGGATTGACGACAGCGCTCTACACGACGCGACTCGGCCACGACACGGCAGTGTACGACTGCGGCGGTGGCCGCGCGGCGATGATACGAGACACTCACAACCTCATCGGCGTCTCCGAAGCCGTTTCCGGCAACGAGTATCTTCAATCAGCAATCGACCAGCTCTAGGGATACGGAGCGGATTACGAGCGTGCATTCGTCACCTCCATCGAGGCGGCTGAGAAAACCTCCAAGTGCTTCCGACTCGAGACGACTGACGGGATGGTGTTCACTGACCGAGTCGTCCTCGTAACGGGACTCGGGGACGCACGCCCCGGCCCGCCGCTCCCCCGTACCGGTCGCGGCTTCCACTACTGCCTGCACTGCGACGCCTACATGTTCATCGACGAGCCAATGGAAACTTGCCCGTGTCCGTGAGTCCGTCGACTGACGAACTCACTTCGGGTCGCCATCCGCGAAATACAGACTGAGTGCATCCGGCGAGCCGGGACTACTACTCCTTTTACATGTTGAGAAAATGAGATAATATTATAGAATTATTTATACATTATATGTAGTGTCAACCTACAAGATAGAAAATGACGACCGCGCGACAGTCAAGAGCCGCTAGTAGAGACGGATGTCAATAAACATATTATGGAAAAATAATAAAATTTATATCCAAAAACATAATGTAGATAAAATCATATCGTGAATCGTTGCAGAAGTAATTAGATTCACGCAGGTGGGAATTCGTGCTCTATTCTGTGATAATGATCGCGTCCGTGACTGTCGATGATCTCCACGACGCTAACGATGCCGTCACACCCGGAAAACCGCAAGACCACTATCGATTACATTTAGACACAAAGACGACGTTTCAGATGTCATGTCGTCCTAATAATACTAACCTCTAGCAACAGTATACTGATACTTAGGCAACTATCCACCTTTACGCAATAAAAATGGATAATCTACGAGTATTTTATACCTGTTTCCGAATTTGACCGATTACGATGCCTCAACGAGGACGACGGAATGTTCAAATAAAGGAAAATGCGGTGTCACGTATTCATACGGCTAGATTCGGCATCTATTTCGGTCGTCCGATTCTGACTCCAACTGTCAGTATTCGAGGATAGCTGGTAGTGCTAATGCAGCGAAATAGTACAATTAATTATGTATACTTGGCTGTTTGCTGACCTGATAAACTCGCCAAAGACGGCCTCAATTGTTTCGATTGCCAGTCTTAAATACTGTTGGCCGATTTGTGGACGGAAAATGGATACGAGTTGTATCTATCGTACAGTTCTAGTTTTCTATAGTATTAAGCACCTCAAACTTCGTCTCGTGCATCCCTTATTTCGTTCTGCCGTACGGATTTAGTGTTTGGCTTCCCTCACAGACTAAAATCCCGTTATTTGGGAGCCGCTAAGACTTTAATCGGGGTTGGAAGGGACGGATCTATTTCACCACCCGAGAAGAGAGTTTCTCCGCAGCTGCGGCTATCAGGAGCGAGAAGATGATGATCACCGTCCCGACGGCGTTAATCGTCGGCTCGATTCCCGTTTTGATCTTGCCGTAAATCACGATCGGAAGAGTTTCGACGTCGCTCCCCACCCAGAAGAACGTCTGGGTAAAGTTGTCGAACGAGAGCGTGAACGCGAACAGCATGCCCGCAATAATCCCCGGAGCGATCAGCGGAAGGGTTACTTCGTAGAAGGTTCGGAGTTCCGAGGCGCCGAGATTTTGAGCTGCTTCCTCCAACTCGCGGTCGAATCCGTACAGTTGCGAAGCAACTACGAGAATGACGAACGGCAGTGCAATGAGGATATGCCCGATCACGACGGAGAGGAACGTCCCCTGAATGCCGATGATGGAATAGAGGGTGAGAACGGCGATGCCGGTCACGACCCACGGCACGACAATCGGTGAGAGAAACACCGTATAGAGCACACTGGAATCCAACCATGGAGTGTCGAAGTCGCTACGAACCATGCCAAACGCAGCGAGTGTACCGATAACGCCCGCCCCAATCGCTGTAATAATAGCAATTTGGAGGCTCTGAATGAACGCGGAAACGATTCGTTCGTCATGTCCGGGGGGAATGAGATTGAGATACCATTTCAGAGTAAACCCCTCCATTGGGAATGACGGGACTTTCTGTTCGGTGAACGAAAGTAGAATCACGATTACGACCGGCGCATACAGGAACACGTACACGAGATACGTGAACCAGCGTAGTGCCCGCTTGCTGTTGCGATCGGAGAGTTCCATAACTCCGAGTGCACGGTGAACGGGGTTCATGCGCTCTCACCGCCGTACAACCCACCAAGACCAACGAGATGGTTGAAAACGAAGACCAGAGTCAGAGAGATCGCAGTGACGACGACGGCCATCGCACTGCCGACTTCCCACGCCTGAAACTGGCCGAACATCTCACTGATAACATTGGCAATCATGATGTTGCGCGAGCCACCGAGAAGCAGTGGAACGACAAACGATCCAAACGCGAGGACGTACACGATAGCGACGCCAGCGGCGATTCCCGGGAGACTTTGTGGGAGCGTTACTTCGTAGAAGGCACGGAGCTTGTTCGCACCGAGGTTTTTCGCAGCCTCGATCTGCGTTCGGTCGAATCGGTTGAGCGAAGTGTAGATTGGAAGTAGCATGAACGGGAGGAACACGTGGACGAGTCCTAGGACGATCGATCCTTGACTGAAGAGATAGTCACCCGGTTGCTCCATTACTCCGAAAACGGTCACAAAAAGGTAATTGAGGACGCCTTGACGGCCCAAAATAAGCCGCCACGCGTACGTCCGAATAACGATATTGATCCAGAAGGGAAGGATCACGAGCAGTACGAGCAAATTCTTGTGCGCACTCTCCGTAAACGCTAGAAAGTATGCTACTGGATAGGCAATTGCCAGGGTTATCACGGTCACCTGGATTCCGATGAAGATGGATTCCCAGAGCACTGTTCGATAGAACTCGTCGGTGAGAAACTCGATGTAATTCTGGATGGTGAATTCGTAGGCATCCGCGGGTGGAGCGGTCTTCAGAACGCTGTAGAACACGATGATGGCGAACGAAACGACGAAGAAAATGAGGAGATATGTAAGTCCAACGAACAACTGTGCTGACGCAAGGTGGTCACGATACCGGGAAACAAGTTCGTTGACTCGGGTTCGAACGGTTATGGATTGCTGAACGCTGCGATCAGTGGCTTCAGGCTGGCTCATGATGTCCTCCGTAACAGGACGCAGTCCTTGGAATCCCAGTCAATCGCAACCTTGTCTCCCGATTCGTATTCGGATTGCGTCGCGCGACCGAACACGTCGACTCGGACGTCGTGCTCGCCGATGTCGACGAGAATCGTCGTGATCTGCCCGTAGAATGTTGTTTCCATGACGGTACCCGTAAGTGCGGACTTCTCGCTACTGTCCGGGCCAGTGATGCGCATATCTTCTGGCCGCACGTTCACCAGTACTTCATCGCCTTCAACGAGATCAGTCATTGGCGCTGACTCACGGACGAGAATTGGATCACTGGAGACCGAGTCGAGATCAACGTGGACCTCAGACCTCTCAGTAGCAGTGATGGTTCCTTCGAGGATATTCGCTTCTCCGATGAAATCGGCCACGAACTCATTCGCCGGTTCGTTATACAGGTCGACCGGCTGGTCTTGTTGCTTGCCCTGCCCTTCATCCATCACCAGGATGCGGTCGCTCATCGAAAGCGCCTCCTGCTGGTCGTGGGTGACGTACACAGTTGTGATACCGAGTTCGTCTTGGATGCGTTTCAGCTCGAATCGCATCTGCTGTCGAAGTTTGAGATCGAGGTTCGCGAGTGGTTCGTCGAGGAGCAGAACGTCCGGTTCGATGACGATCGCACGGGCGAGTGCGACCCGTTGCTGCTGACCACCGGAGAGTTCGGTGGGCGATCGGTTCTCGTATCCTCCGAGGTCGACCATTTCGAGTGCCTCACTCGCTCGTGATCGTCGTTCGGCTTTGTCCACTCCTTCCATCTTTAACCCGAACGCGACGTTCTCGGCAACCGTCTTGTGGGGGAAAAGTGCGTAGCTCTGAAACACCATCCCGACGTCACGGTCGTACGGCGGGACGGCGGTCACATCTTCATCCCCGATTTTGATGCGTCCGTCCGTCGGCGATTCAAAGCCCGCTAACATTCGGAGGGTGGTCGTTTTCCCGCATCCGCTCGGACCAAGGAAAGTGAAGAACTCCCCTTCCTTAATCTCGAACGAGAGATCGTCGACTGCAGTCAGTGACCCAAATTCCTTTTTAAGACTCTCGACTCTCACTGTCCCGTCTGTCATGGCACACCACAACAAACCTCTGGTACCGTAATAAAATTTTCCATGCGGTGTCTTAGCTTACGGGTCGTCGTAACAATTAACACACGGCATCGTGAATCCGGATGTATGTTCGGTTGGCGCGGTAAACTCGGAGTCATGGTTACGTCGTCCGATCCGACGACAGAGGCGGAGTACAATCGATACCTACCCCAGGGAGTGTCACTTCACGCATCGCGGATGCTGCTTGAGGACGGACAAGTAACCCCCGAAACGCTTGAAGAGATGGCAGACGACGCCGAACGGTGCGCACGACTCTTGAACACGCTCAACGTCGACGTGATCGCCTACGCTTGTACGACCGGAAGTCTGATCAAAGGTCACGGCTACGAGGATGAAATCGAACGCCGAATCGCAGACACCGCAGAAACGCCTGCGGTTGCCACGGCGGCGTCGATTCAACGGGCGTTTGACGCCCTAAACGTCGAATCGGTGGCGGTTGCGACTCCGTATACTGAGGCTCTCGACGAACGTGAACGAGTATTTCTTGAAGAGGCCGGATACGAGGTTTCCACCATCGAAGGACTAGGGTTCGGGACCGACCGTGAAATTGGGCGACAATCACCGGAAGTTGCGTACCGGCAGGCGCAAGCAGTCGATTGTTCGGCGGCGGATGCCGTCTTCATTAGTTGTACGGGGACGCGGACGTTTGAGATTATCACTCAGCTTGAACGAGACCTCGGTAAACCAGTCGTAACGAGTAATCAAGCGACACTCTGGGACGCACTTCGAACGATGGGGATCGAATACTCGTCGGTCGGCCTCGGAACCTTGTTCGACCACTGACGTGACGAACGGTACATCAGCGAAATCTCGTCGAATCATTCAGCGTCGAAAAAATAGGCCGTAGTCAGCGACGAACCGTCTTCTGGAACTTCTGGCTCCACTCCTCTCGATGCTCCTGAACGAGCTTATAATCCCATAGCTTAATGTTGTCGATATTCTTTTTGTCGGGGTTTTGCTTGTACGCTTCAGGTGGGTCAGAAACCTCGTAGGGTTGGTAGTACGGAATCTTCGTCGCGTACTCGCGAGAAGGTTCAGGTCGAGCTTGGTAATCAAGGAACTTCTCCGCAGTGTACCGGCCCGGATCCTCTGCAACGCCCACGCTCCAACAAGATACGCCGCCGACCGTTCCTTCTTCCGGCACGGTGTAGGAAATCGGGACGTCTTGGTCTTCCCGAAGAGAAACAACGCGACCGTACCAGAAGTTCCCTGCCAGTGCCGTTTCACGTGTCAGGAGCTGTTGGGCCGAAGAGCCCGATTCCCACCATTGATACACGTACTCGTTCTGTTCTTCTATTTGATTCCAGATCGCATCCGCAACCGATTGGTCCGCTTTGATCTGGTTGAAGTCGACCTCTGCTTCACTCGCAGCGACACCCATGGCGAGCGAGACGAACCCGGTATTCGTGACCTTCTCCTTCAATTCGGACGTGTAGATGTCTTTCCAACTCGATGGCTCGTCGAGTTCGTTGTGATTGTATACGAGGCCTTGGGCCCAGACCTCTTTGGGAACGTAGTGCCAGTCCTCGCCAGGGTCAAAGGTCGACGCATCCGCATCACCGCGCAATCGATCGTCCTGGAGATTCTCTTGGACTGTCGGGATGTTCTCCAGACGAACAGGCTGCCACACATCGGAGACTCCCCCGAGGACACTGCCGGGGTTCTGCTCGACGACGTGTGCGGTAACGCTATCGTTCTTGATTTTCGGGATGAGATCCCATCCACTTGCGATGGTTTGGTGGTTCACCTCGACGCCGTACTCGTCGGAGAACCCGTCGATGTACGCTTCCTTGATTCCCTCTCCGTTCGCACCACCGAACGTGTAGATGTTGATTTTTTCGGCTAATTCCTGCTTCCCTCCGCTAGAACTAGTCGTGCCTCCAACGGTTGTCGTCGTATTTTCGGTTTCACTATCACTGGTGCAGCCAGCCAAACCGACCATCACGGTACCTGTGGCTGCGGTCGTTTTGAGGAATCCGCGGCGGGAGTGACTCCCCGTTCGGCCACTAGACCCACAGGCCGCTGTCTCGTCACTACGATCTGGTTGTGACATGCTGACAAACTACGATAACAGACTCGGGTATATAAAATTACGGGGATACCAGGTTTGCGGGCTCGAACAGTTCTCTGAGAGTGTCTCTGAATTAGTTATCTCTGACACGTTCCGATAAGCCGTTCTTTTATATAATCGCCTCGGGATTCAAGATTCACCCGATATGAACACCTCTCTAACCGTTCCTCCAACGAGTCGCTGCTTTTTGTGCCATCGTGAGGTATAAACGTCCGGTTCTCCGGAACAAAAGCGGGTGAATTGGATGCATCACGCTTCAGATTGTTAATGCAGTCTGAATCTCAGATTCAAGGCGTAATCCGTTTGGTAGGGCCGAACTTTCTTATAGTTATACGATTTTGGTATCCCCTATGGGCAACAGACATAAACCGAACTCGGGGCATGCCGACCTGCTCTCGACTACCGAAACATCACTCGCAATCCTCGACGCGATCCGAGCCAACGACGGTGCTCGCCCTTCGCAACTCACCGAAGAACTGGACCTTGCAAAGAGTACCGTCCACACGCACCTGAAAACGCTGCAAAACGCGCGGTACGTCACAAAAGAAGGCAGTCAATATCACTTAGGACTGAAGTTTTTCGAGTTCGGAGAGTACGTTATATCCCGTAAAGCGGCGTACGACATCGCTGAGCGACACACGAATGCGTTAACTGATCGGATTGACTACGTGGCGGACTTCAGTGTTGAAGAACATGGGCGCGTGATCTCACTCTATAGCGACCTCTACAATTCGCAACAGGCGTTCTTTGGAGATCGGCGAACGTTCTATATGCATAATACTGCTGCTGGTAAGGCAATTCTCGCCGAGGTTGACCAAGCAAAGGTCCACCGAATCGTTGAACAATGGGGACTACCCAATGAGACGGAAAAGGGACTTTCAACACCAGAGGCACTCGTCACCGAATTGGAGCAAATACAGGAGCGCGGATATGCCATTAACGACGAGGAGACAATTAGGGGACTGTATTCGATCGGTATCGCCATACTGTACCCCAATAACGACGTATGTGGTGCCATCAGCATAGATATCCCGAAATACCGTGTTAACGACAAGCTCGTAACGGAATTAGTCGAAGAACTCCAGAAGACCGTGGCGGACTTCGAAGAGGATCTCGAGACGGAGCAGGTGATGTAAGCCCATTTCCTCGTTTACCCTGCTTGCAGACCGTGTGACAAGAACTCAAGCGAAGGGGGAAATCTAGGTCAGAGGGGATCAATTTGCGAACGCCCTATCTTCAATTGTCGTGAGAAGCACGATAGTAGGCCGGTCAATGCTTCTCCACTAACTCACCTACTGTGATGCGAGAAGTTGGGCGATGCTTTGTTCCGTAGAGGCGAACGCTTAAAAGGTACCTTGCTTTTCGTCTCGACCTTTGGAGACCCTGTTGTTACATACCTATCTCTGTAACACACTTGATGAGAGGGGTCCCCAACACGGGAATTTGGTTCGAAGCACAGAACGGGATACATCCTCCGTCGGGGACTCCTCATTGTCCTCGTATTAGGGACGATTTCAAGAATTTCTAAGTTTGTTCGACTGCTTAATGATCGACGTCAATCGCGCTTGCGTCCTCCTGGAGTAGAGCCACGATCAGAAAATCGGGATACTCTGCAAAGTATGCGATCAGGCGGGCGATTCTGTCGGAATCTATCGCTTCCGGGGAGTGAAGTATCATCACGGGCACCGTTTCGTGGTCTTTGGTTATGGGAATACGTTCTTCGTAGAAGCATGCATGTACTGGGAGAGACCAGTGTTGTCGGCGAAGAAGTTACGTACCAATCCGGATAGCCAACACTGCCGTAGAAATCACATCTTTTATTCAACTCTATTTATAATATATTTTTAATATATTAAATAATTTATTAATAAATAAGATGTTGTAAAAACGTCCACTTCTGCAAGAGAAATTGGAATAATAAACATAGTTATATTAAATTATATATCGTAGAATCAGTAGTAGAAAGTATTTTTAATAGTGTTCTGTTGGCTAAGAGCTCAGTTAGTAGCATATACTTCAGTAGAACAAAAATTGTAGAAAATACATGATGACGGGCGTATATTAAGCAGATACGAGGGAAAGCACCGACATTATACGCAAAGCGAGATTCCTCTCGAACGCGATAGTGAAATCTTCGCAATAGACGTTACTCGTCAGCCCTCGAAGGAGTTTGATTCCGCTTCCGGGGTCGTACCTGGAAGGAGTAAACGGACATTAACCAAGAAAACTAGAAGGGCTACGGTTGCCCGACTAGCAAAGAACGTTTCGAGGAGTAACCGATCACGGAGAGGAAAGATGGGGGTCGACCCGGTGTTGCAGACGCGATCTTGACAGCACTAGCCAACTCGACGTGCTTCCCGCAAGTCCCGCCAATCACTATCCAACTTTTCTTCACCTGTTCGAATCGCGGCGTGCGTTCCTCTTCATTCCGTGAAATCAGTTCGGTCGAACGTGACCATAGAACGATATCGAAGCTTCGAACGTACCATCGACCGGCTTCCGTCGTGATTACCGTAAAAAGCATCACCGAGACGATGACCAATACGACCCCGTACAGAGAGAAGAAACACCCTCAAAATACCGTCAGTAAGGCGGCGAGCTTCAGGTCTTGAGTACGAACACTCTCAGGAGGGAAACCACGTCAGCCCGTCACTCCCGTCTGTTCTTTCTATCGTCATTGATAACCGTCTAAATACAGGTTCCTGCTCAACACGAGGTTCGTGATCGTGTTCGCCTCTATCACCTCGGCCTCTTCCGTTTCGCTTCCGTCAGCGGTCCGTTTTTGCACTCGGTAATCGTTCAAACCATCGTGATTGCCGGAGCTCGCCTCAAGGACTTCGAATCGCTCACCCGTCGCCTCGTTCCGGTACGTTCGGCCAACTTCGAGACCAACAACGGGCACATCTGTCGGCCACTCCCAACCGAACTCTCGAAAGTACGTATCGAACTGTGTGACCAGCGATTCCGGGTCGACGTCGTCGTTGAAGGAACCGTCAGCCAGACGGACGAGCGCTCTGTCCCAGTAATCGATGACGCACTTTTTCAGGTCATCGTGGAGCGTCTCCTCGACGGTTCGCTGTTCGATCGGATACCCGATTTCGATGCAGACGATGGCGTGCTGGTCGAGTCGGGTGAGACACCGCTGGCACTCCACCTCGAAGACGGACATCGAGACGGGGTTCTCCGTTACGACGTGCGCAACCTCGTTGCTGCAGTTCGGACACCAGAAGAACAGAACACCGTTGTCGGCCGAAACTAGCTCGGAGAGTACGGTGAGATTGTCGAACAACTTGTCCGTCGGTTCTGCGGGAGTTTCCTCTTCCTTCTCTGCATCTTTCTCTTCGGTTGTTACTGCTGCGCCGGCGAACTTCGCTAACTCTCTGTCTTTCAGGAGTGCTTTTATGACCGAATCGTGCGAGGAATGCGATTCGGCCTCGCGAATCTCCTCGATTTGTTCTTTCGTCCAGTCGCGTACCCGGATAGTGGCCATTGCGTGAATAGATTGTTTACAACCTATTAATTTTTTCCCAGAAAAGGTCTTGTCTGCCGATTGGTCAAGATTTTTCGTCGATGCTCTTCGCCTTTTGGTCCTGACAGTTCCTGGTGATGTACCCGGCGACCCGGTTGCGGATGTGTTTCGAGCGAAGGTCAGTTAGCCGTTCGACCTCGCGCTTATTCTGTTCGAAATCGTCACTGAATGTGTCTGGATAGCGTTGTAACAGTTCGTTCCCGATACTGATAATATTGTCTGAGTCGATCGGCATACTCTGAGTTTGTGGATGTGCCAAATAGTCCTTGCTATTGTTTAGCATTAGTCGTACACCGGAAGCCAGTTTGACAGGTAGTCGATACTACTCCCTATTGCTAACCTGAGCACGGAAATCGAGAACCGGATCGTACACAGCATGGTCCACACGGTGTAAACTCTCGATAGACGGACGTGAAAGCTCACGTGAATTCCAAATAGTGAATCGGGACCGGTATTCCGCCGGTGCCTCAGACGTAATTCCTCCTCGGACGAGAATAGGCGACGTACTGAAAGAACAGGCGATATATTGAAGGGGGTCGGTCTCGAAATGGGGCATGGGTTAGCATAGCATGGCCCGGCAAATAACGGTCAGCTCGACCACCTCGATAGCGGATAGTGGAGACGTCTGCCACTTCGACGAACTGTCGGAGACGGCAAAGGGTACGCTCACGCGTCTCGTGAACGACGAAACGACGGCCGGAATCGAATCGGAGGCGGCAGACGAACTCGCCCAGTACGACGTCATCAAATTCACCGAGTACATCACGGTATCCTACGACGGTTCGAGTGCTAGCGGCTCCGTTTCCGCATGAGCTAGTCCGTACTTCCGATCGTTCGCGTCTCGTTCAGTGGAGCGCCTACAGGTTCACCGATAGCGGATGCCAATAGGGGTGGACAGCTCCTTTCCACGTTCGTAATCGGATACGGTAGGCAACACCGGTTCGTCTCGCTCGACCGGCGTGATTTTCTCGCGGGAGTCCTCCAGCGCTTGTTTCACCATCGACCCGGTGCTGGGGGGAGTCGGACCGCCCCCAACACATAGTCTAACTGGATATCGATTTCGAACGGTTCGCTGGAGATTATATGCTGCAAAGTCGTAATTCCACGGCCTGAAGGCCGTGGATACGCGCCGTCACTCAGTGTCACGTTCCATCGATACCGGCAGGGCTGGATATTCTACTTCAAACCGATGAACGCGGACGTGAATGGTGCGGTAAACATTCGCAGACAGATAACTCAGAGTCCCCCGACAGGGGATATGAGTAACGGCTGGTTGGCACAGCCCGAAGTTGTCCTGTTCGTCCACGAGAGCGGACGGTTCACACCGAGCGAATAGGGAGATTGCAAACCCTAATAATCCCAACGCTCGGAATTCCTCCGGCTAAAGTCGGAGGAGAATATCAATCTGGATACAAGATACGTATTAGAGGACAATAATGCCGGTAAACGATGTTTTATAATCTGAATTGTGAAATAATATCTGGTATGGTGGTGAGCGCCGCGTTTGGGGAGTTAGCCGAGATACTGGAATGTCTAGAGCTCACCGACGCCGAGGTACGTGACATCACGCTCGACGAGCGGGCAGTCGACGAAAACGAAACGATCTCCGCCGACATTCGCGTCGGACTTCCCCTGTTCGTCGATCTCGACGTCCCTGACGACGTCTCCATCGAAGCCGACGGGACGGACCTCACGCAGGAGAAGCACGATTTCGAACTTACGGTCACGGTGCCGACTGACGGTCGTTCGAACGACTCCCCGTTTGCTTCGGCCTTCGACGAGACCAAGGCGAAGATCGGTGCTTCAGCGGTCGGACCACTCGACACCTCCGGGTCCGGAAATCCGGCGTACAAGGACCCTGACGCACTACAGACCGTCTACGAGGAGTACGATACTTTCACGGAAATGACCGAAGCCCTCGGCGTTGACGTTACTTCGGAGACGGTCCGTCGGTACATGGTCGAGTACGATATCCACGATCCAACTGCGGACGAAGACCACCGTCCAAATGACGACGGTGAGGACGGTACTGGCGAGACGGAGACTGGAGCGGACGGCAAGCGAGAGCGCGAGATCGCCGACGTTGAACTCGCCGAAGCACTCACGTCCGCGGACGAGGACGAAACGGAAGAGAAGCCTGCCGCAGACGGACTCGGCGTTCCGGGAAACCGCACCGTCGGGGAACTGACCACCATCCTCGAGGAGTCCCGTACCGTGTACGAGGTCGCACAACGACTGGATACCGATTACGACTCGACCCGGCGGCTACTGACCGATTTCGACCTCCTCGACATCGTCACGAATCGTCTTTCGTCGCCGCAAGCGGAACTGACACCGACCGACGTCTGCCGCCGAATCGGCTACCTCGACCGTCCCGAAGAACGTACGGGAAGTCGATAGCCGGACGAGCAGTACGGCCGACCTCGAACAGGATTCCTGCCTCGTCGTTTTCTGCCACATCTCCGCACAATCGGTGCACAACCGAGTTGTCCTCGGCCGTCTCGAACGCAAACAACCAAAGCTCTTATATCGATTTTTCCAGTATGGTATCGTACTCAATGACGGTCGACCCAAACGACGTAATGAGCATCGGGAATCGGCTTCTCGAACGGTATCCCGACACGTTCACCAAGGAGTTCAATCGGAACAAGGAGGCCGTACAGACGCTTACGAACGTGAACTCGATTCATCTGCGCAACCGTATCGCGGGCTACATTACTCGCCAGAAACAGTAACGCTGGTTTTCACCACGGTCTACCGCGGGGAACGACTGCACAAAAGTGGTCGGGAGTCGCTCCCGGTCGTCGATAGCGGTCATCGGCGGCAATCGCGCGCTGAACACGGTCGGACACCCACTGATTGCGACCGGACTCTTCTACCGTCGGCGTTTCCGCATCGAGGTACCGCTCGTAAACCGAGAGTCGCTAGCCGAGTTCCTCGTCCGCGCTCACTGCGAGTTCTTCGAAATACCGTAGCTCGGGCCACTCGTACTCCGGATTGATACGGTCGTCGGTGATCGGCGTGACGTCACCCAGATCTCCCACGCCGCAGTCAAGAAGTTCTTCTACCGGCGATAGATTCGGCGGAGGCGTCCATCTCGATGCGTATCCCTTGTCACCGTCGGTAACGTCCCAACTGTTCCGATCGTCGGATGAGTCCATTCGGTCGATTATCACGCGCTTAGGTCAGAATAGTCACGTCGGGAGAACTCAGTTCGCTGGCACCTCTCGGTCGGTCGCCACCTCCCACTCCGCAGGACTGATGTCCTTCCCGTCGAACGACGCGTACTCCGGATAAACCGTGAACACGAGGTACTCGCTGCGTCCTTGCAAGTAGTCGATGAGTGTGTGGAGGTTGTCGTCGGCGAGACCGCCGACTCCATCGACGAGCAGAATCGGGACCGCCTCACCCACGTCAAACGCTTCGTAGCCGGCCAGCGCGGTGACGAATCCCAGCAGTTCGAGTTCGCCTTCGCTCAACGCGTCGAGACTCGCCTCCCTACCTTCACGAGCCACGACGAGATCGAATTCGGACGTCAATCGCGCTGTTTCGAATCCGGTGTCGAACCGCGCGAGAACGTCCCGTATCGCCTCGTCGAACGCTTCGCGGGCTTCGTATTTGATGGTATCTTTCCGGTTCCGGAGGTCCTCGATCTCCGAGTCCAGTTTCTCACGCTCCTCTTCCAGGAGTTCGACACGGTCGGCGCGCGTCTCGAGGGCATCGAGTTCGTCTTTTGCGTCTTTCAGCTCCGCTTCGCGGTACTTGATGTCGCTCTCGACGTCGGTGATTTCGTCGACGGTTTCGTGTACGGAGTCCGAGAGCTCCTCGACGCGTTGTTCGGCGTTCTCGAGTCGCTCCTCAGCGTCCTCGAGACTCTGGCGGTAGTCGGACAGCTTCTCCTCGAGTTCAGCGATCTCGGCTTCGAGGTCCCGCTTGCGCCGCTGGGCCTGGCTCCTCTCCTCGCGCCGTGCCTCGAGTTCCTCGACCGCGTCGCGCCGGGACTCGGCTTTCGCACGCAGGTTGGCTATCTTGTCACCGATCTGTTCGAGGTGGTCCTCGATGTCCGACCGGGTCGCCTCGTTACCGCACGTCCAGCACTCGACCGTATCGCCGGTCAACTCCCGCTGGACCTCCGTAAGCAGGTCGAGGCGGTTCTCCTTGAGAACCATCTCGTTCGCCGAGTATATCGACTGGAGGACCTCGATATCTTGCTTGCTCTCCTGCAACTGGTCGCGTGCCTCGGCGAGCTCCGCTTCCACGCTCTCGTCTTCGACCAGTTCGATGTCGTCGAGTTCCCTCCGTCTCTCCTCCAGGCGGGATTCCGTGCGCTCGATGCTACGCTCGAGGCGCTCGATCTGGTTCTCGGCCTGATCGCGCTCGGACTGGGCCTGCGCCAACTCGCTCTGTGTCGACGCCGACGACTCGGCGTCTGTCTCGCCATCTCGCGTGAGCGACTCGTGCTTCTCTCGGAGGTCCTCGAGCTCGGACTCGAGACGCGTCACTTTCTCCTGAATCGACGGGAGGCGCTTTTTGGCTTCGTTCGCCTGCGCGAGCTCGGAATCGACCTGCTCGCGCTCTCGCTTGAGGTCCGCAATCTGCTCGTCGATGTTCTGGAAATCCAACGGGCGCATCAACACGTCCTCGAGGTTGTCTCCCTCACGGACCGTCCGTCGAATTTCGTTTCGTTCGTCGAGACAGGCGAACAGGTCCGTCCGGATGATGTCGTACTCGTCGCTGAGGTAGGGCTGTCCGCGCCGACTGACGGAACCGTTCTCGCGGACGAGTTCGACCTCGGTGTCGCGGTCCGGCGTGTCGAGGTGCACTCGCCCCTCGTCCTGCCCTTCGGTCAGCGGCGTCGTCACACCTAGCGCCGTCTTGATCGACGCGACGAAACTCGATTTCCCTTGCCAGTTCGAGGCCCGGACGGCGTTGAGCCCCGGTTCTATCGTTGCACTCCCGTCGAGGATGCCAGCGATGTTCTCGATCTCGATTTCCCAAGTCATGTGTTGGTCCTCGTGTCTGCCTGTGTGCTCGTTCGTCCGTGCTCCTCGCAGACGTACCCTCGTTCGAGCGCGACGTCGAGCGGGACGCGCGTCGGACAGACGTCGCAGCTCACCTTCACCTGCACCGTCACCGACGACGTTTCGACGCCGTCGAGTTCGCCGTTCGACGCCAGTGAGGAAAGCACGGTTTCGATCTTCTCGCGTGCGAACGATGTCGCCATATCGACGCTCTTGCGCTCCCAGTCGGTCTCCCTGGTGCGTGCGTCCTTCTCTCCGTTTAGACAGTCCTGGAGGTGGGTCCGCATCGTCCCCCACGACACCGTGTCGTCGAGAACGCGCGCAGCGTCGATTCCGTCGTCCTCGAGGCTTTCGATTACCTCCTCCCGGAGCAAGTCGTCGTCTCCAGTCAGAATTTCGTAGTCGTGGTCCACGCGCGCACCGAGGGCGTCCCTGCCGTGTTCGTTGAACACCCGACGCAGCAGGCGCTTGTTGAACCATTCCGTCAGTGTGCGATAGCCCTCCGCAGTGTGCCCGTCGTCACCCCGCCATCTCGCGAGCAACCCTTCGTCCATCCTGTCGTGGCGGGGATCCGCGGTATCGAGTTCGTACTCCTCGATTACGCGGTCAACTTTACATCCGGAGTCTGACTCCATCGGGTGAATATTTTCTCCGGTCCCTGATAACCGTAACGGAGTGTGTACAACAGGTACCGTTCACACCTCCCTCGAAATTGTCGGATTTTCGCTGTCACGAAGGACGTGTACGCCTCCGATTTCCGCGTGAAGTGATTAACACCCTCAGTCTGTTAAGACCGGGTTCGGTCGCCGATTCGGTCTTCGCCAGAACACGCTCTCGATATTAACAGACTTAGTGTGTTAAAACGAGCAACCCCCGAAAACTCCCGGCGCATAGAGAGACGCGTAACAGTTCGTCTTCTAACGAAAGGAGGCCGCTGGGAAACGCGCGTCGACCACGGTACAAACACGACCGCGTCGCGTCCGAACGAAAATCGGCCGAGAATCAGTTCGAGCACTCGCCTCAGAGCCGGTCCCAGAGCGCGGCACTGGCCTCGCCGACAGCCTCCATGTCCGAATCGTCTACGCCGTGTACACCCTCGCCCCGCTCGTAGACGACGTCGCCGTCGATGACGGTCCGGGTGACGTCACCCCGACTCGCAGCGCTCACCACGTAGTAGGGAGCGCTCCCTGGGAGAACCGGATTCGGACCGAGGTCGAGCGTGACGAAGTCCCCGCGCTTGCCGGGCTCGATGCTTCCGATGCTGTCGTCCATCCCCATGACGCGCGCGGAGCCGATAGTCGCCCATTCGAGCGCTTTCGCCATGTCGAAGCCGCTCGGGTTGTTCTTCTTCAGCTTGTGGATTCCGACCGCCGACCGCATCGTCTCGAACATATCGGGATCCCAGCCGTCGTCGCCGATGCCGATCGTCATCCCCTCGTCCTCCATCTTCTCGACGTTCGCGATGCCGACGGCGTTGTTGATGTTCGAGTACGGGTTGTGTGCGACGTTCACGTCGTGGTCGGCCAGAATCTCGATTTCCGTCTCCGTCGAGTGGACGCAGTGGGCCGCGATGACGTCGGCGTCGAAAAAGCCCATCTCCTCCAGAGCCGGTACGGGACGCTTCCCGTAGTCTTCGATGGACCTGTGGACGTCGACGAGTCCCTCCTCCAGGTGGATCTGGATCGGACGGTCGTCCGCCTTGGCTGCCTCGACGGTCTGTTTGACGACGTCCTCCGTGTTCGTGAACAACGTGTGGAGACAGTAATGACCCGTCACCCGGTCGAACTCGGCTTCGTCCTCGCGGATGAACTGCTGGTTCTCTTCGATTCCCGCTCGGGCCTCGTCATCGGAGTTGCGGGCCGTCGTCTCGAAGGTAATCATCCCCCGAATCGGCGTCTCCGCCACGCCGGTCGCCACAGCGTCGAGCGCTCCTGGCAGCGTGTTCGGCCCTGAGTAGTTGTCGCAGAACGCCGTGACGCCACTCTGGAGCATCTCGACCGACGACCCGAGCGACGATAGTCGGGCGTCCTCCATCGTGAACGCCTCGTCGACCTCCCACCAGATGTCCACGAGCGCCTCGTAGAAGCTCTCGGGGGTCGCCGTCAGCGGTGCGCCGCGTATCGGGAGCGCGTACATGTGCGTGTGGCAGTTTACGAGTCCCGGAATGACGACCTCGTCGCGGGCGTCGACGACGTCGTCACCGGATTCGAACCCGTCCTCGACGGCCGTTATCTCGCCATCTTCGACGACGACGTGTACCTCTTCCCTGACCTCGCGCTCGTCGTTCATCGTGACGAGCGTACCAGCGTTGAGTATCACACCATTCAGAATGTTGGCATGGTACAAAAAACTATCTCAGCCGACCGTTCGCCTTCTGGGCCGAGTTCCCGTCGGTGGGCAGACTCTCTCCGAACTAAGCTAGCCTATCATACATGTTTGCCAACAATTTTCCCGGTGTCGCGTGTGACTTCGGTCATGGTAGACCGTCTCATCACGGATGCTCGTATCGTGGAATCGACGGGCGTGACGGCCGGCGACATCGCCATCGATGACGGAACGATAGCCGCCATCGGACCCGAAGTCGGCCAGCGGTACGACGCAGACGACCGCGTCGACGCCGACGGCATGGTCACGCTTCCGGGCGTCGTGGACGTCCACAACCACATGCACGACGAGGCCCTGTTCCCGGACGGCATCGATTTCGACTCGCAGACGGCGAGCGCGGTCGCCGGCGGCGTTACGACCGTCGTCGAACTGCCGACACAGACGCCGGTGACGTCTCCCGAGGCGTTCCGCGAGAAGCGAGAAACCTGCGAGGAACTCTCCCACGTCGACTTCGGTCTCGTGGCCGGTAACGTCGAGGACGCGGCCATCGATATCGACGGCATCCTGAACGAGGGCACGCGCGACTTCAAGACGTTCACTGCGGAACCGTACCTCGCCGACGACGCCACCATCGTCGAACTGATGGCAGAGGTCGGCGCGGCCGGTGGCAAAGTGCGCGTCCACTGCGAGACGCAAGGAATCCTAGACCACGCCCGCGCGAAGATCGAGGGCACCAACCCCGAAGTGTACCCCGACTCCCGGCCGCTGGAGGCGGAACTCGACGCCATCAACCGGGTCGGCTGGTTCGCCGAGTACGCCGACTGTCCGCTGCACGTCGTCCACGTGTCCAGCGGAAGCGGTGCCCGGGAGGGCGGCCGGTTCAAATCCAGAGCCAACGTGCCTGTCACGCTCGAAACCTGTCCGCATTACCTCGCGTTCTCCGACGACGATGTGGAGGAACTCGGCCCGTTCCTGAAGGTGAATCCGAGCCTCAAATCGTCCGACGAGGTCGAGCGACTCTGGGACGCGGTCCAGGACGGAACGATAGACCTCGTCGCCAGCGAACACTTCCCGACCTATCGAGAGGAACGCGAACGCGGTTGGGAGGACATCTGGGAACCGTACGCCGGATTGCCGAGCATCGAAACGATGCTCGAGTTCCTCGTGAGCGAAGGAGTTCACGAGGACCGGCTCACGTGGCCACGACTCGCCGAACTCGTCTGCGCTCGCCCCGCCCGCGAAGCGGGCGTCTACCCGCAAAAAGGTAGCCTCCGGGTCGGTACCGACGCGGACGTCGTTCTGCTCCGCCGCGACTCGTACGAGGTGTCCGCCGACGATCTCGCGTTCGTCGGCGGCTGGACGCCGTACGAGGGCCGCCAGTGGACTGCACGGGTGGATACCGTCATCGCGGACGGTGAGGTCGCGGCCCGGAACCATCGGGTGCTCTCCTCGCCCGGCGATGGTGATTTCCTCGCCCGCGAACCGTTGCGGTGACTGCACCGAATCCGTTCACTGCGTCCGCCGGTGACTGACCGCTTTCTGACGGCCGACCGCTTTCGTAGCCGATAGGCAAGTACGAACGTGAGAACGGTGGGTTCTGGTGGACGCTCAGTCGGCAGTTCCCCTCTCGGTCGTCTGCAGGTCCTGTTCGCTCTCCAGGTGCGAGAGGAGCGTCTCGTGGACCGCGCCGTTCGAGCCGACCAGTTCGTTGCGCGACCCGTCGTCCGGGAGCGGGTCGTACGCGCTCCCATCGGTGTTCGAGATGGTGGCTCCCGCGGCCTCGGCGATGACAATGCCGGCCGCGACGTCCCACGGATGGGTGTCGTACTCCCAGACCGCGTCGGCACTCCCGCTGGCGAGGTAACAGAGATTCAGCGCCGCCGACCCGAGACTTCGGACGCCGCGGGTTTCCCGGTAGCAGTGCGAAAGGAAAGCGCCGTCCGGGTCGTACCCCGACAGCAACATGCACTCGTCGAGCGAGTCGCGATCCGTCGTCGAAATCGGCGACCCGTCGAGGCGTGCCTGCTCGCCCTCGACTGCGCTGAACATCTCGTCGGTTTCAGGCGCGTAAACGACGCCCATGACCGGTCTATCGTCCTTCAGGAGGCCGATAGACACGGCGTAGTTGGGGTTCCCGTGCGCGAAATTACCGGTTCCGTCGAGCGGGTCGACGAGCCACGTGTACTCCCCGTCGCCTTCTATCGCGTCGCTTTCCTCCGAACGGATGCCGTGGTTCGGGAACTCGTTCGCGATGACGGTCGTGATGATATTGTCGGCCTTGTAGTCGGCTTCCGTGACGATGTCCGACTTGTCCGACTTGTACTCGACCGACTCGGTCTGCCCGTGGAGTTCACGCAGCGGTTCGCCGGCCGCGCGCGCTGCTTCCTCGGCCACCTCCTTCGCGCGGCGAAGCAGGTCTTCCTTCGCGTCGGCCAGGTCCGTGTCGACCGGGAGCAGGTGCTGTTTCCCCGTATCGTGGCGGTCTTCGCGAACGCTCCAACCGAGTTTCTCCGACACCGACGTGAAGAAGTCGTCGTCGTAACTCGTGTTCACGACGAGCGCGGAGGTATCTGCGCCCTCGATTCTGACGATGTCTTCCTCGCCGAGTTCCGCGTACGCTCGACCGCCGTCGACCTGCAGGTTCGCCGGTCCGTCGGACACGACGGTGATGGACGTTCCCGCGTCGACGACGAGCGGGCGAACGCCCATCCGGTGGGTATGTAGCGGTACGACCTGGAGCGACGCGTTGTTCTTGGGATACTGGACCGGTCCCATCGCAGACAACGAGACGCCCGTCGACCCCGTCGGCGTCGCGACTGCGAGGCCGCTGCCTTCGTACTCTCCGACAAACTCGTCGTCCGCGAACACCTGCAACCGCGTTATCTTGCGGTCCACCGGATTCTCCGGCGGGACGTGTTCGATCATGACGTCGTTGATGCCCGTACAGTCGACGCCGTTCGCTTCCACCTGGAGTTGCTGGCGCTCGTCGACGTTCGCCTTCCCCCGAATCACTTCGTCGAGCGCATCGGTGAGTTCGTCCGGTGCGATACTAGCGAGGAAGGCGAGCGTTCCGGCGTTGACCCCGAGAATCGGTATCTCTCTGGGGCTGAACTGCCGAACGCCCTCGAGGTACGTTCCGTCGCCGCCGAGCGTGACCCCGAGATACTCCGTTCCGTGCGTGTACACCGACTCGATGTCGTCGCCGACTGGAACTGCGTTCACCCGAACGTCGTAGTCGTCGGCCCAGGCTTCGATTTCGGCGAGTTCTTCGTCGCTATCGGGGCTCACGAGCGTGATTATCTCTTCTATCGTTGCTAACCGTCTTCCGTACATGGTTGTCTCCGCACTAGCCGTATTCGTACGTACGGGTCGCTGACGCTTCCGTCGGTAGTAGGCTAGCGTACGACCTCATTAACAGAGGTGTTCCGTATAAACTTCGTGTCGTTTGTCACGTCTGCCACCGGGTGTGTGAGATGTTGGCATGCGAAGGTGGTCACCACAGAACTGTGGCAAAACCGCCTGAAAATCGCTGCCGGATTACTCCGAAAGAAGCGGTGTACCGTCGGCCTTCGGACCGAGTTTCGGGCCGACCGTTCCGTCAGAATGCGGAATCGAACGCCGTTCGGTGTAGTCGGTTGACCGCTCGACCGGTACGCGCCCGATAGCGGTAATCATATCGACGTAGTCCCGAAACGACCGAAACTCCCCGTGGGCACCGCCGGCCCGCTTGGTAATCTCCTCGGACAGCAGCGTCCCCATGAAGTCGTCTGCGCCGCAGTTCAACATCTTGAGTCCGTGTTCGTCGCCGAACTTGACCCAGGAGGACTGGATGTGGTCGACGTTGTCGAGGAAGAGTCGCGACACGGCGGTCATCAGTTCGTCCTCTTCGCGGGTTGCGCCACCGTCGACCACCCCGTACTCGGCGAGCGGTGTCTGCTCGTGGACGAAAGAGAGCGGGACGAACTCGGTAATGTTGCCGGTTCGGTCCTGCAGTTCGCGCACTACCTGCAGGTGTTCAACGCGATGTTTCGCATTCTCGATATGACCGTACATGATCGTTGCCGTCATGGGGAGGCCGACGTTTGCAGCGGCCTCCATGGCGGTCACCCACTCGTCCGTCCCGATTTTCCCGGGACAGAGCACGTCACGCACTTCGTCGACGAGAATCTCTGCGGCGGTCCCCGGAACGCTGTCTAGTCCGGCGTCCTTCAGCCGAGCGTAAACCTCCTCGTAGTCCCAGTCCGTTCCGCGCCGGGCGTGATACGCCTCTTCCGGAGTCATCGAGTGGACGTGCACGTCGTCCACGCTCATCGCTCGTAACTGTTCACAGTACGTTCCAGGGTCGTCGTCGTACGCGGAAGCCGGCTTGTAGTTGACGTCGCCGTGGCCGTTCGCCGCCAGCAGTTCACGATGTTCGTCGTCGAGAACGAGTGCGGGATGGAGGCCGCTGACGGAACACACCTCGTAGATACCGCGGTCGACGGCGTCTCGCACGATTTCGCGGGATTCCGTGGGCGTCTTCGTGAAGCCGTTGTGGTCTTCCGCGTGCTCTGTCTCGAACTTCTTTGCGGAGTTCTTGAAGTTACAGAACAGACAACCGGTGTTGCAAGCGGTTGTGACGTTGTTGTTGATGTTTGCGACGAACGTGACCTCCTCACCGACGATCTCCGCACGCCGGCGGTCGGCTATTCTGAGCACTGCTTCCTTGCGCTCGCCGTCTACTCCCGGCCGGTCGGTTCCGGTCGTGAGGAGTTCGACTCCGTCCGCGACGGTGAGGCGTTCGCCCTGCTTTGCCTTCTCGAGAGCGTTCTCGAACGACTGGTCCGTCTCGGGACGATGTTCGTACACCGTCTTCCCCGATGGACCGGTCACTTCGGCGCGAAAGATATCGGCCATACTTGTACTACGACTGTCGGCTGACAAAAAAGTTGACCGCTCGGACGGTTCCCAGCGTTTCGCTCTCCGGGGGCGTATACAGAGAGTTGAACGGAGCGTGTACGAAAACGAGACATCTGTTAACGTCCCTCAAGAAGACGTGTGGATCTATACGCCGGACCGCTACGGCGTGGTATTTAAGTAGTATCGCTCTGTTCATTCAGCATGGCGATGGACCACGTAACCACGCTAGAGTGTACCATCTGTGGAAAGGAGTACGACCCTGACCAGGTCATCTACACCTGCTCCGAGCACGAAGGCGTCAAAGGGATTCTGGAGGTAAAATACGACTACGACGTCATCCACGACAATTTCGACGCCGAACTCGACGGCAGTATCGCGACCCAGTGGAAGTACGAGGCGTTCCTCCCGGTTCACGACGACGCAGACCCCGTAACGCTCAACGAGGGTGGAACGGATCTCTTCGACGCACCGAATCTCAGCGACGAACTCGGCGTTACGACGCTCGTGAAAGACGACGGCCGCAACCCGACCGGCTGTTTCAAAGACCGAGCGAGTTCCATCGCGGTGACGAAGGCCAGCAACGCGGGTCGAGACATCATCACGTGCGCGTCGACCGGCAACGCCGCCGCCTCGCTGTCCGGGTACGCCGCGCGCGGCGGTCTCGACTGCCGAATCTTCGTTCCGGGAGACGCCCCCGCCGGGAAACTGGCCCAGCCGTTGGTGTACGGTGCGGACGTGCTCGCGGTCAATGGCTCCTACGACGAGGCCTACGACCTCAGCGTCACGGTTACCGACGAGTACGGCTGGTACAACCGCAACGCGGCGATCAACCCGTTCCAGGTCGAGGGCAAGCGAACGGTCGGCCACGAACTGGCCGAACAGTCGAAGGTACGCGGCGAGGTTCCCGACTGGGTCGTCTTCTCGATGGGCGACGGGTGCACCATCGCGGGGGCGTGGAAGGGGTTCCGCGAGTTCTACGACCTCGACTACGTGGAGGACACGCCGAAGATGCTCGGCGTGCAGGCCGAGGGCGCCTCCGCGATTCACGACGCGTTCCACGCGCACGAGGACGTCGACGAAATCGCCGACACGCTGGCGGACAGCATCGCCGTCGGCCGCCCGCGAAACACCGTCAAAGCGTGTCGCGCGCTCGAGGAGAGCGACGGTACGTCCGTTCTGGTCAGCGACGAGGATATCCTCGAAGCTGAAAAACTGCTCGGGAGCACCGAGGGGATATACTCCGAACCCGCCGGCGCGGCGCCGGTCGCCGGCGTTCGGAAAGCCCTAGAAGACGGTATCGTCGACCCCGACGAAACTGTCGTCGTCAACTCCACCGGCTTCGGCCTGAAGGACACCGAGAGTGCGAAGAAAGCGACCGGCGACGTCGAACGCATCGATCCAGAACTCTCGGAAGTCCGGAACCTCTACGGTGACGCCCAGGGAACCGTCGCGGACGACTAATACCCGGAGATTCGGTGCTGCCAGTCGTCCTTCGGCGGTAGCTTCGTGACGTGAGCCCGATTTGACGAAGGTTCTTGGGCGACTGCGCCTCCCGGAATCGGGCGGATTCTCGATGCTATCCCTGCCGGTCAGTGGAACGTGAAAAGAGCGCAAGCAGAACGCCAGGCGATGCCACTGACCGTGAGCCGTCTGTGCGTGAGGCCACGTTCCGTTCGACGAACGGTTTATCTCTATACAAAAGGGGGTGTCCGCTCGGCGTTACATGTATCCGTCCGCGAATTCCTCGATCATGAGGCGGGGATCGTCCCCGAGGGGGTAGAGGATGGGACACTGACAGCCGTTCTCCGCGTACTCGCGGACCTTCTGCCGGCACTGCTCGGGCGTCCCACTGGCGGTTAGCTTGTGGACTACTTCGTCGGGGATGAGGTGCATTCCCTCCTTGATATCGTCCTTGTCGGCTGGCCATCCGCCGATGGCCTCGCCGACCTCGTCGATGAGGTCCTGGCTCACGCCGCTCGCCTTCATGATGTGGGGCTGTTGGCCCAGATACTGGGTGATGAGTTCACGGGCGTTGTCGAGCGCCTTGTCGGTGTCGTGGTCCATCGAACAGACGACCAACTGCGGCCGGTCGATGTCCTCGAGGCTCCGGTCGGCGCGTTCGGCGCCCGTCTCGAGGGCGTCGAGCGCCTTCTGGTTGTACTCAGGGCTGACGAGGTAGTTGAGCAGCGCTCCGTCAGCGAAGTGGCCGGTCAGTTCCAGCATCTTGAACCCGGTTGCGCCGACGTAGACGGGCACCGTGCGGGGTCCGGAGTCGCCGTGGACGACGTCGAGTTCGATGTCGCGGACGTTCACGAACTCGCCGTCGTAGGTGACGTTCTCCATGTCGAGGAGCCGTTTCGTCACCTCGACGCACTCGCGCATGGCCCGTAGCGGGTTCGAGCGGTCGATGCCGACCTTCTCGGCGAGCGGGTCCCACCACGCACCGATGCCACAGAGGACGCGGTTCGGCCCGGCGAGTTCCTCGAGCGTGCTCATCGTCTGGGCGATGAGCGCCGTGTTACGCGTCCAGTTGTTGATTACTCCAGAGCCGATCTTGATGTCGTCAGTTACCGCGGCGTAGGCGGCCATGGGGGTGATCGCGTCGCGGGCGAGACGAGACTCGGCCTGCCAGGCCTCGTCGAAGCCGTTCTCCTCCGCGTACTGCACCAGTTCCATGTTCTCCCGGATGGGATGTTTGTCCTGGAGATAAAGTCCGACACGGTCTCCTCGATCGCTCACTCTGTTCGTATCACTCATGGAGTCCTTCTTGAAGTAGACCGACATCTCATATATAACTATGGGTGTGTCTAACAACAATATCCCTCCACGCGATTCGACACACTGTGTGTCGAGGTCACCGACTCCAATTTGTCGGACCGAGAATCGGTGGCGGTCACCGGCCGCGTCAGACTCACTCAGAAGGTGCTCGTTCGGTCGCTTTGCGGTCGAAAAACGGTCGAGCGTTACCGTCCCACTCGTCGGTCGAACGCAGGACGGACCCGTTCCGAATCTCCGTCCGCTCACCGTTTTCGACTGCGATTTCCCCGCCGACGAGCACGTAATCCATGCCGTCCGTCAACTGGAACGGGTCTTCGTAGGTCGCGTTGGCCGACACGTCCGATAGTTCGAAAACGACGAGGTCCGCGACGTATCCTTCCTTCACGTACCCACGGTCCTCCAGGCCCAGGATGTCGGCCGGACGACCGGCGGCCTTGTAAGCCATGCGTTCGGGCGAGAGCACCTCGCGGTCGCACACGTAGCGTTCGAGGATTCGACCGAACGTTGCGATAGCCCGCGGATGGGGCTTGCCACCGAAGATGCCGTCGGTGCAGAATGTCCCCCGCTCGTCGGCGAGGAAGCGCTCGATGTCCTCCTCGGACATGATGAAGTCGGCCATCGTTACGTCGAGGTCTTCCTCGACGAGCAGTTCGCACATCGCCTCGACGGGTTCGAGATCGCGCTCGTCCGCAATCTCGGCCACGGTCTCGCCCTGGTGGGTGCCGCTAGCGGTCCTGGTGATGAGGATGTTGTCCCACGTGCCGGCCGCCCGAGCGAGATTCTCCCACTCGCCGGGCGAATCGATGTCGTCGGCGATTCGCGTCACCGTTTCGGCGTCTCGTAACCGCTCGAGGATGTCCGCGGAGTCGCCCTGACGGGCCCACGGTGGTAAGAGCGCGGTCAGCATGGTCGACCCCGCCGTGTACGGGTACTGGTCGAACGAGACGCGGTGGTCGGCGGCTTCCGCTTCGTCGAACAGGCCGAGCACCGCCTCGGACTTCCCCCAGTTCTGTTGCCCGCCCACCTTGAGGTGGGAGACGTGCGCGTGACACCCGCCGCGCTGGCAGATATCGATGTACCGGTCGATAGATTCGACGACGTAGTCCGTCTCGTTCCAGACGTGGGAGACCATGAACGAGTCGCGCTCGGCGAGGCTCTCCGCCAGCGCCTCGAGTTCGTCGTCGCGACCGTAGGAACTGGGCGGATAGATCATCCCCTTCGACATCCCGAACGCACCGTCGTCGATAGCCGCCTGCAGTTCCGCCTTCACGGTCTGGACCTCCGGTTCCGAGAGTTCGCGGTCCTCGAATCCAGCGACGAGCGACCGCAGGTTTCCGTGTGGAGCGTAGTAGGCCGCGTTGACGGCCGGGTCGGCCGCATCGAGTTCGTCCAGATACTCGCCGACAGTCTCCCACGGCCACGCTCCGTTCACGGTCCCGTCGAGCGACTGGATTCGCGTGGCCCACTCGGATTTCAGGTCCGCCGGAACTGGTGCGACGCTGACGCCGTCCTGTCCGAGCACCTCGGTCGTGATGCCCTGGGTCAGCTTCTCTTCGGCCCCCGGCGTGTGGAGGAGTCGTAAGTCCGAGTGAGCGTGCATGTCGACGAAACCGGGCGCGAGGTAGGCTCCGTCGAGGTCTATCACGCGGTTCGCGCCGATGGGTTCGTCGGCGATTCGCTGTATTCGTCCGTCTGCGACCAGGAGATGTCCGTCGTAGCCGTCCTGACCGCTCCCGTCGAGGATTCGCGCGTTTCGAAATTCGAGCGAACCGCTGCGCTGTGAGGCCATAAACTGAGATTGCTTATCACCCGTTTTGTTCTTTCGGTAGATATTATATTTGACACGTTCGGGGCAGTTGTCTCCGTCGCGACCTAACTACGGGAAGAGATCACCGTCGTGCGCAGAACTCAGTGGATGCCATATCTCGTCGGAATGTTAAAGTTGATACTGCTGGTTGATTCGTTCATGCCGGACGTCACTATCGACAACCAGCGGTACCGGGAACGATTCGAGGAGTTCAGCCAAATCGGCGCCACGGAAAACGACGGCGTCAATCGACCGTCGCTGTCGGACGAGAACAAGGAGGCTCGCGACAGGATCGTCGAGTGGTTCCACGAGGCTGGCCTGGAAGTTACGATCGACGAGATGGGGAACATCTTCGGTCGCCGCGAGGGTGCAAACTCCGACCTCGCCCCGGTCATGTTCGGGTCCCACGTCGACAGCCAGTACAACGGAGGGCGATTCGACGGCGTCGTCGGCGTCCTCGGGGCCCTCGAAGTGGTCGAGGCGCTCGACGACGCCGACGCCTCGACCGAACGGCCGCTCGAAGTCGTCGCCTGGAGCAACGAGGAGGGCGTCCGGTTCCAGCCCGACATGCTCGGTAGCGGGGTGTTCTGTGACGTCTTCGATCTGGAGTACGCCTACGAGCGTACGGACAAAGACGGCAACACCTTCGGTGACGAACTCGAACGCATCGGCTACAAGGGCGAGGTACCCTGCGAGCCCCGCGACCTGCACTGCTATTTCGAGATGCACGTCGAGCAAGGACCATTCCTCGACCAGCAGGATCTCCCGGTCGCCGCAGTCGAGGGCGTCTTCGGCTTCTCGTGGATGAACGTCACGTTCGAAGGCCAGGCCAATCACGCCGGCCCGACGCCGATGAACATGCGCCACGATGCGATGGTCGCGACCAGTGATATCGTCCAGGCCGTCCGCCGTCTCACCGCTACCGAAGGAACCGACCTCGTCGGCACTGTCGGCAGCGTCGACGTCTGGCCGAACGCGATCAACGTGATTCCGGAGACCGTCGAGTTCACCATCGACTTCCGCTCGTACGACGACGAGGTCGTCGAGTCGGCCGTCCAGGGTATCAAACGGGAGATCGAGATGGCTGCCGAACGCGAAGGTCTAGAGTACGAGTTCGAGGAGATCATGCGTATCGACGCGGATCCGTTCGACAAGGACTGCATCGACACGGTCGTCGAGTCGATCGAAGAGCGCGGGTACGACTACACCCGACTGGTCAGCGGGGCCGGCCACGACGCGAACTACCTCAACAAGATCTGTCCGACGAGCATGATCTTCGTTCCGAGCGTCGACGGTATCAGTCACCGCGAGAGCGAGTACACCGAATGGGAGGACATCCGAATCGGGACCGAAGTGCTCCTCGGGGCCGTCCAGAAGAAGGCGAACGAGTAACGGCCCGGAACTGCAGGAACTCTCATCTCGTTCGACGGTATCCCGCGACCGAAACGGGACGGGCAAAAGCATTTTAGAACGTAGATCGAGACTCTACGGTGGATATGATACTATCGGGGACCGTAGTTGCCGATTCGTCGACTATCATCCGTGACGGAAGCGTAGTCGTCACGGACTCGCGTATCGAAGCCGTCGGCAAGCGCGAGGAACTCGTCGACAGCTACCCCGGACACGAGCGGAAAGAGTACGACGTTCTCATGCCGGGGCTCGTCGGCGGACACGTCCACTCCGTCCAATCGCTGGGGCGTGGCATCGCCGACGACACCGAACTCCTCGACTGGCTGTTCGACTACGTCCTCCCGATGGAGGCGTCCCTGACCGAGGACGAGATGGAGATCGCCGCGAAGTTGGGCTACCTGGAACTCATCGAGACAGGAACCACCACCGTCATCGACCACCTCTCGGTCGCACACGCCGACCGCGCCTTCGAAGCCGCCGGCGAAATGGGACTGCGGGGCGTGATCGGGAAAGTCCTGATGGACCGCCGGTCGCCGGACGGCCTGTTCGAGGACACCGACCGAGCACTGAACGAAACCAAGCGACTCATCCGGCAGTACCACAAGTCCTACGACGATCGGATCAGGTACGCTGTCACGCCGCGCTTCGCGGTCTCCTGCACCGAGGAGTGTCTCAGAGGCGCTCGGGAGATAGCCGACGAACACGACGACGTCCGGATTCACACCCACGCGAGCGAGAACCGCAGCGAAATCGAGACGGTGAAGGAAGATACCGGAATGCGAAACATCCGTTGGCTCGACGAGGTCGGACTCACGGGCGAAGACGTCGTGCTCGCCCACTGCGTGTGGACCGACGAGTCCGAACGGGAGATTCTCGCCGAAACCGGCACGCACGTCACCCACTGTCCGTCGTCGAACATGAAGCTCGCCTCGGGTGTCGCACCCGTCTCGGACTACCTCGACCGGGGCATCAACGTCGCGCTCGGCAGCGACGGTCCGCCCTGCAACAACACCCTGGACCCGTTCACGGAGATGCGTCAGGCGAGCCTCCTCCAGAAGGTAGAGCACCTCGACCCGACGGCGACGCCGGCCAGTACCATATTCGACATGGCGACGATTAACGGTGCTGAAGCGGCCGGGTTCAGTCGTGTCGGAAAACTCCGAGAAGGCTGGCGTGCCGACGTCGTCGGCGTCCGAACGGACATCACCCGTGCGACGCCACTGCACGACGTCCTCTCACACCTCGTCTTCGCGGCGCACGGTGACGACGTCGTCTTCACGATGGTCGACGGAAACGTCCTCATGGAGGACGGCGAGGTGGTCACCGCCGACGCTGACGAGGTACGCCGCCGGGCGGACGAGGTCGACCTCGACCTCGTGGAAGCGCGTGAGACTGCCAGGCAGGTCAAACCCTAAGACGAGAGCGCTGTCCCTTCACCGGTCTCCATCTTTCCGCTCTACGATGCTGTCTACACCAAGCGTGCACGGAGTCGCGAGGCGAGCGCGTCGGTATCAATACAAGTATGAATAATTATATAAACGCCGTCACGAGATGAGGGTATTGGAGGCGCTGAGTGGTGATGACGAGGTAGTATCCGATACCGCCCGCACCGACGAATTCGAGGATGGTCACGGACCGAATCGTTATGGGGGATGGTCTCGAACGTCGAACTGTGAAAATCGACGTCAGTGGTCTGGTCTGTCCCCAACCAGTACTCGTCGTTCGCCGGTGTCTGGAGGAACTCGACTCGGGAGACGAACTGGTCGTCGTCGGTGACTATCCGCCGGCGGAGCGGAGCATCAGGCGGACCTGTTACAAACACGGATACGACGTGTCCGACGGACCGCCGCCGGACGCCGAGGACGAGTTCTCGTTGCGCATTCGCGTGAGCGAATCAGCGTCACTCACCGGTGAGTCAGCCGTTAGCGGAATTGAGTAGATGAGTTACGCTTGGTCGGCAAGGTCGTTCGGACACTGCAGACGTTCCCCGACTCCTACTGGAACTGAACGGTGAGGTCGTGCATCCCCTCGTTGTTCATCGCGAGGTTGATCAGCAGCGGCGTGATGCTTTCGACGACGCCTGTGTTGGCGAGCGGTCCGCCATCGAGTGCACGGATTCCTTCGATGTCTTCGGCCAGCGACCGGACTATCCCTTTGGCCTCGTCGTCGTCTCCAGTAACCACGACGTCGGCGGTAAGTTCGTTGTCGAGGTTGCTGAGCGCACCTGCGGCGAGGTTCTGGAACGCGCCAACGACGGGGACGCCGGCGGGAGC
The DNA here is from genome assembly GCA_005239435.1 of Halorussus salinisoli. Taxonomy (GTDB): domain Archaea; phylum Halobacteriota; class Halobacteria; order Halobacteriales; family Haladaptataceae; genus Halorussus; species Halorussus salinisoli. The sequence continues at coordinate 400,773 of SZNP01000004.1, forward strand.
GGCTGCCGCGATGGTTTCGGCGACGGTTCCCGACTCGGGTGGGTCGTAGTGGAACCCGTCGGCGTCGCGGGCCATCTGCACGGCCGGGCTCACGAGTACGTCACCTTCGTCGAGCGCTGGTGCGACCGCTTCGACGGTATCCGAAGTGTACTGAGGCGGAACGCTCACTACGACTACTTCAGCGCGGGCCGCGGCCTCTTCGTTGCCGTATCCCTCAAGGTCGTGTTCGACGCCGCGCTCACTCAGTTGCGTCTGGTATGCGTCGGCTTTGCTCGCTGCCTTCTCCGGCTTCCGAGATCCGACGAGGACCGTGTGTTCCGTGTCGTGAGCCCAGCGCAGTGCGAGTCCTTCACCGATGTCGCCGGTACCGCCGAGGAGTGCTATCTCCATGCGGGTGAGATTCACATCCTCGTTAAAAAATGTACCTGCTGTGGAGAATGTTCTGTCGGGAAGTGCGGCGTTTGGCGGGTGGTTGCCACACGATCTGTTACGTGCTACGGTGATGGGACGCTGACGTGTCACGGGGATGGGTCGCTGATGAGTGGTCTCCGTCGGAGCGAATCGGGGCGTCTCGGGCACACGGGACCGACCGGCGATCCGTCTCGGTCTCCGATGCCAGTCGCGTCGAACCCCGTGTCAACCGCAACCATAGATATTTGTATCGCGGTCTCACATTTTACGGTACAACGAGTGTGCCAGTAGTGCACATAACGGAGGCAACATCGTGAAGATTGACTTGACAATCAACGGCGAACCGAACACTGTCGAGGTCGGTAGCGAGGAGGACCTGGCGACGGTGCTGCGACGGGAGGGATACACCGGCGTAAAGTGCGGCTGTGACGGTGGCGTCTGCGGCGCGTCCAAGGTTCTCGTCGACGGAGGAGCAGAGATGGCCTGTGGCATGGCGGCCGAGGAAGCCGACGGTCGCGAGATCGTCACCATCGAAGGCCTCGGTAGCCAGGACGATCTGCACCCCATCCAGCAGGCCTTCGTGGACCACTTTGCAGTACAGTGCGGGTTCTGTATCCCCGGTATGATACTGCAGGCCAAGTCGCTGCTCGCGGACAACCCGGACCCGTCCGAGGCGGAGGTCCGCGAAGCCATCGACGACAATATCTGTCGGTGTACGGGCTATCAGAAACCGGTCGAGGCGATTCTCGACGCGGCCGGACGCATGCGCGGCGAACGGGCCGCCGTGACCGATGGCGGCACGTCAGCTAACTCCCCTCGCGGAGGTGAGTCTCATGAGTAACGACGCGAACGAACCGAAGGCGGACGGCGGGGCGGCATCGCAACCTATCGGAGAGGAACTCGAAGAACTCGAAGAACACCCCCTCGAGTGGGACGAGCCCGCGAACAACAGGAAAGCACCCGACGAGCGCGAGAGCGTCTCCAAGCCGTCCGAAAAGGACGACGATCGAAAACTCGTCACCGGCGAGGCGAAGTACACCTCGGACTACGACGAACAGTTCCCGGACCTCGCGCACGCCGAGGTCGTCCGGAGTGAAATTCCGCACGGACGCGTAGTCGACGTCGATACGAGCGAGGCCGAAGCGATGGACGGCGTTCATGCGGTCCTCACGCCGTGGTCCGATGCGGTGCCGGACGCGAAGTACACGAGCGCGGGTCAGTCCTACCCCGAGCCGAGTCCGTGGGACATGAACGTGCTCAACGAGCGCGTCCGCTACGTCGGCGACCCCATCGCGGCCGTCGCCGCCGAAACTGCCGAGACCGCCGCGACCGCAGCCGAGACGATCGAGGTCGAGTACGAGGAGGACGACTACGTCCTCGACCCCGAGGAGGCGTTCAGCGAGGACGCCCCGCAGCTCTTCGACAAGGACGACGTCGAGAACAAGATCGTCGGCCACGACTACGCACGCAACCGGATGTCCCATATCGAGGGAGAGCTCGGCGACGTCGAGGCGGCGATGGAACGGGACGACGTTCGCGTCCACGAGACCGAATGGGAAACGGTTCGCCAATCACACGCGCAGGTCGAGAAGCACACCTCGCTGGCGTACACCGACGAGGACAACCGACACGTGGTGATTACGAGCACGCAGGTCCCGAACCACACGCGGCGACAGCTGGCGCACTTGTTCGACATCCCGATTCGGGACATCCGGGTCAAGAAGCCCCGAGTCGGCGGTGGCTTCGGCGGTAAGCAGGCGATGGTCGTCGAACCGATTCCGCTCGCGCTGTCGCTGGCGGCCGACCGCCCGGTGATGTACGAAGCGTCTCGGGCGGAGGAGTTCTCCGCGATGCGCTCGCGTCATCCGATGCGGGTGCGAGCCCGTTCTGCGGTCACCGAAGACGGCACCATCGAAGCTATCGAACTGTACGCGCTCTCGAACACCGGCGCGTACGGGAGCCACGGGATGACGGTCGCCGGCAACGTCGGTAGCAAGCCGATGCCGCTGTACTCGAAGGTCCCGAACGTCCGCTTCGAAGCCGATATCGTACACACGAACACGCCCCAGACCGGCGCGATGCGGGGGTACGGCGCTCCGCAGGGGACTCTCGCACTCGAGGGGCACCTGGACGAGGTGGCCCGCGACCTGGATGTCGACCCCGTCGAGTTCCGCCGGCGCCACTACATGGAGGTCGGTGACCTCGACGAGATCGCGGGCATGATGGGTGGCGAGGGTGCCAAACGCCGTATTCGGTCCTGCGGTCTCGACGAGTGCATCGAGCGCGGCAAGGAGGCCATCGGCTGGGACGACGTCGAACAACCCGACGCCGACCACCTCCACCGCGGGATCGGCATGGCGCTCTCCGCACAGGGGACGGGCGTCGCCGGCGACGAACTCGGTGCCGCTCAGATCATGATGAACGAGGACGGCTCGTTCCACCTGATGGTCGGCGGCGTCGACATCGGGACGGGAGCCGACACCGCGTTCATCCAGATTGCCGCGGAGGTGCTCGGCGTCGACGAAGAAAACATCGTGGTCAGGTCTTCGGATACCGACACCACGCCGTTCGACTACGGCGCGTACGCGTCATCGACGACCTACATCAGCGGGATGGCGGTGAAGAAGGCCGCCGAAGACGCGAAAGAACGAATCCTCCACTGGGGGTCGAAGCTCCTCGACGAACCCGCGGAGAACCTCGAGACTCGCGGGGGCGAGGTCTACAGCGAGGAGACCGGCGAAAGCGTCTCACTCGAAGAGGTAGGGTTCGAGGCCGCCTACGGTGACGAAGAGCGCGAGCACATCCTCGGAAAAGGCACCCACTGTACCGAGGAAAGCCCGCCGCCGTTCGCCGCGCAGTTCGTCGACGTGACGGTCGATGCGGAGACCGGCGAGTTCGACGTCAATAACATGGCGGTGGCTGTCGACTGCGGCGTCGCTATCAATCCCGGTATGGCCGAGGGCCAGATCGAGGGGGCGAACCACATGAGTTACGAGATGGCGGTCAACGAAGGCATCACGTTCGACGACGAGGGGCGCGCCGAGGTCACGGACTTCGACGACTACGAGTTCCCGACTGCGGCCGAGTCGCCGCCGATAGAGTCCATCCTGGTCGAGACCCACGAGCCGACCGGGCCGTTCGGTGCGAAATCCGTCGCCGAAGTGCCGACGAACACCGTCCCGCCGGCGCTCAGTAACGCGATTCGCGAGGCCGTCGGCGTCCGCATCGACGAGATGCCGATCACGGCCGAGAAGATACGGCGGGCAATGGACGCGCGAGACGAGTAACGGCACGTAGTCGTTTCCCGTACTTCCGCTGGCGATCTTTCTCGAACGGCGACAGGATAGCGAACTCGCGTTTGCTGGACCCGAACTGCGCACGGCATGTGGAACGACAACACGAGGCAAGATATTTGTACACAGTGGTGTCATTATTGGGATATGCTCGCTGGGGGCACGGATACACGAATTAGAGGGACCGACAGGGCCCGTCGAAACCCGACTGGGAGGCCGTCACGATGAGTGACCGCGTCGACTTGCTGATACGGGGGACGTTGGTAAACGTCAACACCGGCAATCTACAGGACCGACCGGTGGCCGTCGATGATGGTGAGATAGTGGCTCTCGAAGAACGGCCGGCGGAGCGCGAACTCGAAACCGGGTACGTCACGCCGGGACTCATCGACGCACACATGCACGTCGAATCGTCGATGGTGACGCTCCCGCGATACGGTGCCGCCGTGGTTCCCCGGGGCGTGACCAGCGTCATTCACGACCCACACGAAATCGCGAACGTACTCGGCACGCGAGGCGTTCGTGACGTCATCGAGGACGCCATACACACACCATTGAAAGCCCGATTCACCGTCCCGTCGTCGGTGCCGGCGTCTCACCTTCAGGACGGTGGTGCGACCATGGACGCCGACGACGTGGCGGAACTACTCGACGCGGACAGGGTCGTCGCCCTCGGTGAAGTTATGAACATCCCGGGCCTGCTCGCTGGCGACGAGGAAGTGCACAGCAAGATTACGGCCGCCTGTGAACGCGGATTGACGGTCGACGGACACGCGCCTCGCGTTACCGGGGCTGACCTTCAGGAAGTCGCCCGTTATCTCGATAACGATCACGAGAGCATCGCTCTCGACGAGGCACACGAGAAGGTGGCAGCGGGCCTCCGCGTCTACCTCCGTGAAGGTTCGGCGAGCAAGAACCTCGAAGATCTCGTGGGTCTAGTCGACGATGTCGACACGCGCCGCCTGTCTCTGTGTACCGATGACCGGGACGTCGAGGACCTAGTCGAGTGCGGCGGTGTCGACTTCGCCGTCGAGAAGGCCATTCGGTTGGGCGTCGATCCAGTCGAGGCGGTCCAGATGGCCACCATCAACACTGCCGAGAGTTACGATCTGCCGTTCGGCCGAATCGAACCCGGAGCACCGGCCGATCTGGTGTTGCTCGAGAATCTCGAGTCGTGGGACGTAGAGCACGTCCTCGTCGACGGCTATCTCGACCCGACCGAAGGCGCGGGCGAACCACCGGCTTCGGAGGTTGCGACTGACACCGTCGAATTCGAACCGGTAACCGGTGCAGACCTGGCGATCGAACATCCCGGCCCTGGACCGGTCGAGGTCCGGGTTGTAGACGCCGAAGGCGGCCTCCAGACTGCCCGCATGACGGCCGAGGTGCCGGTCGACGTTACGGGTTCGCCCGCGGAGCTTGACGGCGCTCTCGTCGCGGATACGGACGCAGACGTTCTTCCGCTGGCGGTCATCGAGCGTCACGGTGGCGATGGCGGCATCGGCCGCGGTTTCGTCTATCGACTGGGTCTCGAACGCGGTGCCGTGGGTTCGACGGTGGCGCACGACGCGCACAACTGCATCGTGGCCGGAACGGACCACGCCGCGATGGCGCGTGTCGCCAATCATCTCCGCGAGATAGACGGCGGAGTTGCGGCGTACGACCCGACGTCGGACGAACTGACGTCGCTTTCACTCCCGGTCGCGGGATTGATGTCCGACGAACCGCTCGCCGACGTCAAAAGGAAGTTCGAAACGGTCGAGGAGGCCGCTCGCGATATCGGGCTTTCTCACGACGGGGGCATGATGGAACTGTCCTTCCTGGCGCTGGAGGTCATTCCGAAATACCGTCTCACTAATAACGGACTCGTCGACGTGGACGCTTTCGACTACGTTGACGTTCTGGCTAGCGATTGAGCCGTCGGGCTCTGCGGATTGTGACGATTCACTATCACGTCCGGTCCTCAGGGAGAAACGAAAACGAAGCGGTGACTTAATCGTCGTTGTCCACAGTCGCCTTCGGACCGAGCTCCGTGGTGGTGCTCTCGTCGACTTCGTCGGGAGACTTCGGAATCACGTTGTCGAGGATTAGCGACACGAGAGCGGTCACCACGACGGCCTCGCCGAAGAAGGTCTGTGCCTGTTCGGGTAGCTGCTGGAGTATCTCCGGTCGCGTGGCGACGCCGAGGCCGAGACCGATGGACGCCGCGATAATCACCATGTTGCGCTGGTTGAGGTTGACGTTGTCGTTGAGGATCTTGAACCCGTTGGAGAGGACCATGCCGAACATGACGAGGGTGGCACCTCCGAGGACCGGATTCGGCATCGTCGAGAACACCGCACTCACCTTCGGGACGAATCCGAGCAGGACCAGGATACCGCCTCCGACGGCGACGACGATTCGACTCATGATGCCGGTGAACGTAACGACGCCGACGTTCTGGGCGAACGAGGTGTTCGGGAACGCACCGAACAGACCGGCGACGCCGCTCATCACGCCATCGGCCAGCAGTCCGCCCTTGAGTTCGCTCTCCTCCGGTTTGCGGTCCTCGACGGCCGTGATGGCCGAGATGTGACCGATAGTTTCCATCGACGTCGTGACGTAGATGACGCCGAGTATCAGGATGGGAACGGGCTCGAACGCGATACCGAACTTCAGCGGCGTCGGATAGGCGAACCAAGCCGCTTCGGCGATCGGGGAGAAGTCGACGATCCCCAGGGCCGCAGCGGCGACGTATCCGGCGACGATACCGATGAGCAGACTGAGAACCCGAAGGTAGCCGTCGAACAACTGGTTCAAACCGATCGCGATGACGAACACGAGACCGCCGACGGCGAGGTTCACCGGTGCTCCGTAGTTCGACGCGTCGACACCACCGGCCAGATAATCCATTCCGACCGGAATGAGGTACAGGCCGATTATCACGACTATCAAGCCGTTTACGAGCGGTGTGAAATACTCCTCGAACCATTCGAACTTCCACCCGATGAAGATTTCGACGACGGCAGCGACGACACACGCACCGAATGCCGCGGATAGGCTGTACTGCGTCGCCACCCCGATTATCGCCCCGACGAACGCGAAACTCGTTCCCATGACGATCGGCAGTCGGGCACCAACCGGTCCGATCGGCATCGCCTGTACTATCGTCGCAATCCCGGCGAACAGCAGCGCCATCTGAACGAGGAACGTCGTCTGACCCGTCGCGAGCCCAACTGCACCCGCGATTATCAACGGCGGTGCGATGTTGGGGAGAATCATTGCCAGAATGTGCTGAAGGCCGAGCGGAATCGATTCGCGCATCGGTGGCTCGTCGTCGATACCGTAGACGATGTCTACGCTGGAGTCACTATCCGCCATGCCATGTCATTTCATGCCAACACACTATATACCTTTCCATTAATCGACATATAACAAGATTGCGTACGTTTCTATTCCATTTGATGGATTCGACTAACCAATGTTCAGCAGTGCCTGGCGTGGACCACCCGCGTCCAACGATCGCTGCCCGGACCAACGAGGGAAGCGGGAGAGCCCCGATTCAGACGACCGTCTGCATAACGCCACTCGTTCTGACGATAAAGTAAACGACGAACGCAGCGGCGAGCGCCCACTGGCCGACACGGACGTCACTCCACTCGCCCTGTGCAGTCTTCACGATCGGATAGCTGATGATTCCTGCAGCGATACCGTAGGCGATGGAGAACGTCAGCGGCATGATGAGGATGGTCATCCCCGCCGGGACGGCGTGCGAGAGGTCGTCCCATTGGATGTCAGTCACGTTTTGCAGCATCAACAGCGCAACGACGACGAGCGCGATGTGAGAGGCGTACAGCGGAATCGCGGCGGCGAGAGGCACGACTACCAGCGCTGCGAGGAACAACAGTCCTACGACGAGCGCGGTCATGCCCGTCCGACCGCCCTCCTCGACACCGGTCGCGGACTCGATGTACGTGGTGACCGTCGACGTGCCTATCATACCGCCGACGGTCGTCCCGATGGCGTCGGCCATCAGTGGTTTCTCGATGTCGGGGAGGTTACCGTCCTCGTCGAGGAAGCCAGCGACCTGCGAGACGCCGGTGAGCGTCCCGGCGGTGTCGAAGAAGTCCACGAAGAAGAACGTGAACACGACGAGTGCGAACGCGAAGGCGTCGAGGTTCTGGAAGCCCTGAACGAACGCGCCGACCAGCGGTGCGATGTTGTACTGTGCGTTCGGGATTTCCACCGTCAACGTTCCAGCCTGGACCAGGCCAGCGGCTTCGATAGCGTAGCCCGCGACCGTCGTCGCGATAATGCCGAGGACGATGGACCCCTTGATACCGCGCGCGTACAGCATCAGCGTCAGAAACAGGCCCAACACTGACACGATAGCGATGGGGTCGGACGCGACGCCGCCGAGCGTTACGAGTGTTGCCGGGTCGTCGACGACCACCTGCATCTCCTCCAAGCCGATGATGGCGAGGAACAGTCCGATTCCCGTGCCGACCGCGAACTTCACGGGCTCGGGGAACAGATGGATAACGTACTTCCGTGCGCCGGCGGCCGTGAGAGCGATGAACAGGACGCCTTCGGTCACGACCGCGGCGAGCGCCGTCTGCCACGGAATACCGAGTGCGCCGATCACCGTGAACGCGAAGAATGCGTTCAGACCGAGGCCGGGGGCCTGTGCGAACGGCCGGTTGGCGTAGAACGCCATCACGAAGATGGCAACTGCGGCCGCCAGAACGGTGACGACGGCCAACATCTGCCGGACTTCGCCCGGCGTGTATCCATCCATGATGATTCCCGGTTTCGACCCGGGTATACCTGCCATGATAGCAGGGTTCACTACGACGATGTACGACATCGTCAGGAACGTCGTTATTCCCGCAATTATCTCCGTTCGTGCGTCGGTACCGTGCTCTTCGAAGCCGAAGTACTCGGCGAACCACGACTCCTGCGCCACCTCTCCGGTTTCCGGCTCATCACTGGCTATTACGTCGTCCGGGCTTGTCTCCCCTGACATAGAGTGACGTGAGTAACGTTATCACCATACATTATATAGTTTGTTTTTTATAACCCAAAATACATGAAATAAAACCCGTTTGCAGACAAATAGCGGCATTTGGGTAGTTTGTGGGGCTTCCCATCGTCGGCCCAAAACAGAACGCACCCATCACTTCCGAAACAGTCGCGGGCCTCTCCCGACACGCTGTACCGAGAAAGTTACGTGCTGATCGTCTCGACGTCGTTGGACTCTCGTACACGTTCGACGGCCACGCGCCCGTCGCCGGTATCGAGTCGGAACCCCGCGTTCCGAAGCCAGTCGTACGTCTCTCCGTGTCCGTGGAGAAGAACCTCGGAGACGTCCCCGGGTTCGTCGATGTCTACGCTGAACCGGTAGGAGTCGAGTTCAGTCACCGACGCCCCGTAACGCTCGGCGACTTCGAGGTGGTCGAGATACGACGCACCGTGGTAATCGACCCGGAAATCGGAGTGGCGAGTTACGAGCGCGTTCGTCCCACCGCCCATTCCCCGCGCGAGGACCACCTCTCCCGCGGCCTCGAACAATCTGGAACACGACGACGGAGTAAGTAGCGGGACGTCTGCCATTACCACTGCAGTCGGTTCCGAAGTCACGTCCAGTACCGCATTGACCGCTTGGCTCAGCGGACGCTCGTCGACGAGTGTCGCCGCGCCAGGCACGTCGATGGGCGTCGTGGTTAGCACTTCCGGGGTAATGTCGGTACCGCCAATCGCCTCGACGACGTCGGTCAACATCGCTCGCGCGAACTCCCGTCGTTCGCCCTCGTCGAGAATCGCGTCGAGTCGCGTCTTCGGGTCGCGCGGATCGAACGGCACGACAACTCTCATGTCCGAGGATTACCGCGTCGTCCCTTAATTGTGCATGTCGGTGGCTGGATTGGCGTGGTTTTGTCGTGTGGCCGTCGTTCAGCGACACGTGCTACCCGGCGTCCGACGAGTTGTGGCAACCCCTCGTTCCCACAAACTGTGTGTGGCCGAATGTGTGACTTTGACAAACGAACTGGCTAATAATTTGCGTCGGTTCAGACCCCGCGCCTCGCCCCGACGATCACCGGGCTATCTTCCGCGTCGGCCATCCGCGTCGAACCGACGCCGCCGCGCTTGCGGATATCGACGGTGACGGCGCTCGAAGCTATCCACCCCGTTCGCGTCTGCGTCCTCGGCGACGCGGGCCTGCTCGCGTCCACCACGTCCATCATGACGCCGCTTTTCGCCTCCTGGCGAAGATGCGACCGACGAGTGAATCACCCAGTACGTCGCTCCGACATCTATCTCTTCCCCGTCGCGTCTCGTCGTACGTCGTTCAACGGAGCCGTCGCGGCGAATATCTGCGTACCGTTTCCGGTTGCCGTACCCGTCTAAGCCATTTCGTGGCCCATCGTTCTCCGAGTTAGTGTGAGTAGAGCGACAAAACTGCCGTAATACTCCGGGTTCCAGTTTTATTTCACACTAATCTGGGTAGAAACCTCAACAGTTTATTTATGCTCGACAGCCTGAGTGTCACAGTACAACATACCTCAGGACGGTGATTCACTTGCAGGTGGAACTACATATCAACGGGCAGGAGAAACGGTTAGAGGTATCGAAATCGGACAGCCTCCTCGACGTTCTACGGGAGAAGGGGTACACGGGCGCGAAGCGGGGATGCGATACCGGCGCGTGCGGATTCTGTACGGTCATAGTCGACGGGGAGCCCGAAAAATCGTGCGTAACGCCGATCGCCAAGGCCGACAGTACCGAGGTTCGCACTATCGAGAGCCTCGGCAGCCAGGACGACCTTCATCCGATTCAGGCGGCCTTCGTCGACAACTTCGCACTCCAGTGCGGATTCTGTATTCCCGGGATGATAATGCGCTCGAAGGCTCTCTTAGACGAAAACCCGGACCCGACGGAACGGCAAGTGCGCGAGGCGCTGTCGGACAACCTCTGTCGATGCACCGGCTACAAGAAGATCGTCGAGGCCGTCCTGGATGCGAGTGACCGTATGAGCGACGACGAGACAGTGGCCGCCGACGGTGGACTCCCTGCGGACGTCGCGTTCGAGAGTGGCTGTAGCTGCTCGTGTAGCGACTCGTCCGGGGGTGGTGACGAATGAGCGAGCACGAGGAGAGACGGCTCGAAGCCGACAAAACCGAACCGGACGGAGGAGCGGTCGAGGGACTGAACGAGTCCCCGACGGGGGCCGTAGAGTCCGAGGACGAGTCGTCGGAACAGGGTGACCGAGAGAACATCAGCGAAGACACCGAGAAGTACGACGCGCGGAAGATCGTCACCGGGGAAGCGCGGTACACCGCAGATTACCACGAACGGTTTCCTGAACTCGCGGAGGCGAAAGTGATCCGCAGCGACATCGCCCACGGCTACGTCGAAGATATCGACACGAGTGCGGCCGAAGCGATGGACGGCGTCTACGCTATCGTCACGCCGTGGGACGACGTCGTTCCGGAGAAAGCCTATTCCAGTTCCGGCCAATCGTATCCCGAACCGAGTCCCTGGGACCTGCGCGTGCTCCGGAAACACGTGCGGTACGTCGGCGACCCAATCGCCGCCGTCGCCGCGAAAGACAAAGAAACCGCCGACCGGGCCGCACGGAAAATCGACGTCGAGTACGAGGAACTCGACGCGGTGTTCGACCCAGAAGAGGCGATGTCCACGGACGCACCGCAACTGTTCGAACCGGACTACGTCGAGAACAAACAGACCGGTGCCGACTACGAGCGCAACCTCGAGTCGCATTTCGAGGGCGAGAACGGCGACGTCGAGACCGCGTTCGAGGAAGCCGACGACGAACGCGTGCTCGAAACCGAGTGGGAGACTCCCTATCAGTCACACTGCGTCCCCGAGCCTCATACCACGATAGCGTACACCGACGAGGACGACCGGTACACGTTCATCACGGCGACGCAGGTACCCTTCCACACGCGACGACAGCTGTCGCTCGTGTTCGATATCCCGATTCGGGACATCCGGGTCAAGAAGCCGCGAATCGGTGCCGGGTTCGGCTCGAAGCAGGAGATGGTCATCGAACCGATCGCCCTCGCCCTCCACTTGAAGGCGGAGATACCCGTCAAGGTGGAGATGACTCGCCGCGAGGAGTTCTACGCGCTCCGGTTTCGCCACCCGATGCGGATGCGGATGCGGACGGCCGTTTCGGACGACGGCGACCTCCAGGCGATGGATTTCTACACCCTGTCGAACTCCGGCGCGTACGGTACGCACGGAATGACGGTTGCGTTCAACGTCGGGACGAAACCGCTCCCGCTGTATCCGCGCGTTCCCAACGTTCGCTTCGAGGGTGACGTCGCCCACACGAACCTACCGATGGGTGCGGCCATGCGCGGCTACGGTGCGCCCCAGGGCCACTTCGCCGTCGAATCGCACATGGACGAGGTCGCCCGCCGACTCGACCTCGACCCCGTCGAGTTCCGGAAACGAAACGCGGTCCGCGAAGGGGATATCGACCGGAACGTGGCGATTCTCAAGGACGGCGACCGGTTCGTCCGCCGGATTCGGTCGTGCGGTATCCGCGAATGCATCGAGCGCGGCAAGGAGGCCATCGGGTACGACGACCTCGAGCAGCCGGATGCCGAGCACCTCCACCGGGGCGTCGGCATGGCGATCATCGCACAGGGGAGCGGCGTCGCCGGCAAGGAACTGGGCGCGGCACAGCTCAAGATGAACGAGGACGGCTCGTTCAATCTGCAGGTTGGCGGGGTCGACACCGGAACGGGGACGGACACGATGTTCAGCCAGATTACTGCGGAGGTCACGGGGTGTGACCCCGAGGACGTCGTCGTCACGTCCTCCGATACGGACCTGACCCCGTTCGATTACGGTGCGTACGCGTCGTCGACGACCTACATCAGCGGTCAGGCCGTGAAGAAGGCCGCCGAGGACGCGAAAGAGCGCCTCCTCAGGTGGGGAGCGAGGTTGCTGGACGAATCCGAAGGGAACCTCGAGACCGGCGCTGGCGAGGTTTACAGTCGGGTGACCGGTGACAGCGTCTCGCTCGAGGAGATCGGCTACGAGGCCACGTACGGAGACGACGAGCGCGAACAGATCATGGGGAAAGGCCACCACTCGACGGACGAGAGCCCGCCGCCGTACGGTGCGCAGTTCGTGGACGCGACCGTAAACGAGGACACGGGCGAATTCGAGATCAACAACATGGTCTTCGCTGCGGACTGTGGCGTCGCCATCAACCCGCCTCAGGTCGAGGGCCAGATCGAAGGCGGTGAGCACATGAGCCTCGAGTTCGCTACCAGCGGCGGCCTCGAATTCGACGACGACGGTCGACCCCAGACGCTCGGCTTCCGGCAGTACGGCATGCCCACGACCGCCGACCATCCGCCGATGGAGACGATTCTGGTAGAGACCCACGAGCCGACCGGGCCGTTCGGCGCGAAGTCGATCGCCGAACTGCCGACGAACGGCGTGCCGCCGGCGCTCAGTAATGCGATTCGCGACGCAGTCGGCGTCCGGATGAACACGCTCCCCATCACGGCCGAGAAGGTCGAGCAGGCGCTGGCGGAACGCGACGACTGACCGACCGCCACCGGTCACACCTTACTCGTCTCGGTACGATTCCACGGTTCCATTAGATTCGTCCCGGCGCGATTCTAGAGAACGGGGAAATTTCGCGAGAAGTGACGGTGGCGCCGTGGAATCGGGGCAAACCATAATAACGAGTACTACACTACGTTTTAGATATGGCTCATCTCGGATTTCTCGTCACTGGAGGGCCGTTCGACAGCGAGCGGTGGCGGACTGCCTACGAACTCGGGCGTGCGGCACTCGACGACGGCCACGAGGTGACCTACTTCCAGTACCTCGACGGCGCACTCGTCCCGGTCGCCGACCAAGAGTTCCCGGACTGCTCGGACGCGGGGCTGTACGACGAGATGCCTACGGAGAAGTTTCAGGAGCTCGTCGCGGACGGAGCCGAGGTCATCTGTTGTGGACTCTGCGTGAACGCACGCGGCATCGACGCCGAGACCGACTACCCGGACGGCGTCGAAATCGGTCTGTTACCCGATCTCGCGGACATGCTCGGCGAAGCCGACCGGGTGATATCGCTATGAAGCAGGACGTCGTCGTGTTGCTTGCGCGCGCGCCGTACGGCCGCGTCCACGTTCCCGAGGGGTTGCGGGCCGCCCGAGGGGTCGCGGCGGGGTTCGACCGCCACGACGTGACGGTCATCTTCACCGGTGACGGCGTCTACGCCGCTCGCGCCGCCGTCGACAGAGACGCGCTGAACATGCCCGGTCACATCGCGGATCTCCGTGCCGAAGACGGTCGGATGGTCGTGGACGCCGCCGCGATGGCCGAGCGAGGTATCGAGTCCGAAGAGATAGCCGACGACGTCGCGGTCCACACCGGCGAAGCCGTCGCCGAACTGATTCGCGACGCCGACCGCACGCTCGATTTCTAACCATGCTCTACCTCGTAGACAAACCCATGGCAGACGTCGCGTTCAGAACCGCCGCGGGAGACGACGATGCGCGCGTCGTCCTCGTCCAAGACGGCGTCCTCTTGGACCCCGACCTCGACGTTCCCACGTACGCCGTCGCGAAGGACGTCGAGGTCAGGGGCGTCGACCTCCCACCGAACGTCGAGCGAATCTCGTACGACACAGTGATACAGTTCGTGCTCGAACAGGAGGTGAAGAACTTCCTATGAGCCCCTTCGAGAAGCTCACCGAACTCGTCGAACGGGGAGAACCGGCGGCGATGCTGACGGTGGTCGGGAAGAACGGTAGCGCCCCGCGTAGCGTCGGAACTCGGATGCTCGTTACGGAGAACGACGAGTACGGGACTATCGGCGGCGGCTCGGTCGAAGGACTCGCTATCGAAGCCGCCCGGGAGGTGTTGCAGGGCGACGAGGAACCGGGCGTCCGGTCGTACGAACTCGAACGCGGCGGGAACACCGGGATGGTGTGCGGCGGTGAGATGGACGTCTTCATCGACCGCATCCGCGGCCGGCCCCGGCTCTACGTCGCCGGCGGCGGTCACATCGGCGTCGAGCTAGCGGCGCTCGCCGAGCGACTGGGCCACGACGTCACCGTCGTCGACGACCGCGAAGAGTACGCCGACCCGGAGCAGTTCTCCGAGAGTACGGACGTGATCCACGGCGGGTACGGCGACGTCCTCAGAGACAATCCGATGACGTCCGAGACGGCCGTCGCCGTCGCGACGCGCAGCGGGTCGTTCGACCAACAGGCGGTCGCGGCCGCGCTCGACGGGAACGCGGGGTACGTCGGACTCGTCGCTAGCGAAACCAAAGCCGAACACGTGTTCGAGTCGCTCGTCGAAGAAGGGTACAGTCGCCGCGACCTCGCGAGAGTACGCGCACCCGTCGGCCTTGACCTCGGCGGCGGCAGTCCGGAAGACATCGCGCTGTCCATTCTCGCGGAGATGAACGTGGACCGCTACGACGCGTCGGGACGGCGAGCGTCGCGATTGAACCTCGACGACCTCGTCGTCGTCCGAGGAGGTGGCGATCTCGGAAGCGGCGTCGTGTACAGGCTCCATCAGGCGGGCTACCCCGTCATCGTTACCGACGTGGCGAGGCCGACGGTCGTCAGACGTGCCGTCGCCTTCGCCACGGCGATGTACGAGGATGAGATCTCAGTCGAGGGCGTCGTCGGTCGGCGTGCTTCCGACGTCGACGAGGCGTTGGAAATCCTCGCAGACGACGAGGTGCCGGTGCTCGACGACCCGGACGCGGCGGTCGCCGCCGAACTCGACGCCGCCGTCCTCGTCGATGCGATCATGGCCAAAGGCCGTCGCGACACGGGGACGACTCGCGACGACGCCGACGTCGTCGTCGGTCTCGGCCCGGGATTCGAGGCTGGCGAGGACGTCGACGCCCTGGTCGAGACCGACCGCGGCCACAAACTCGGGCGCGTCTTCTACGAGGGGACGACCAGCCCATACGACGGCGAACCCGGCGAGCGTCAGGGGTACACCTACGAACGCGTGCTCCGCGCGCCGAGCGACGGACGCTGGGAGACGACGGCCGCTATCGGCGACCTCGTTTCCGCGGGCGATGTCGTCGGATACGTGGACGACGACCCCGTGGAAACAGCGATCGACGGACTCGTTCGGGGATTAGTTCACGATGGAATCGACGTCTCGGAAGAGGCGAAACTCGGTGATATCGATCCGCGCGGTGAGTCGGTCGACCACACCAACGTATCGGACAAGGCACTCTGTCTCGGTGGCGGGGTCCTCGAAGCGATTCTGCACTTCCGTTAGCGGGAAACCGCCTCGATTTCGGGGGTGGCGAGGCGGACGCCGGAACCGTTAGTCACGCGGCCGACTTGACGATAGAAAACCCCGGCGTCCGATAGCGCGGCCTCCAGGTCCTCACTCCGAGCGGCGGGCACCGACAGCAGGAGCCCGCCGCTCGTCTCGGCGCTCTCGCCGTCTTCGAGACCGTATCCGAACAGGCGCGACAGTTCGACGGTTCCCTCGATGACCGGCAGGGAGGTTATCTCGACGCCGACGTCCGCGTTCTTCGCCAGTACTCGCGCCTGCCCGTGGAGGCCGAAGCCGGTGATATCGGTCGCCGCCGTCGCGTGTTCGCGGGTCGCCGCGGCGGCCTCGCGGTTGGGTGTGGTCATCCACGAGAGCGCTTCTTCGCCGATTCGGTCCACCGACCGCGCGGCGGTGTCTTCGATCGTGTCGGCGAACTCGCCGTCCTTGACCCGCAGGGCACCCATCGCGGGTTGTGTTCCTAGCGGTTTCGTCAGGTAGAGTCGGTCGCCCGGCGCGGCGCTGCGCGTATCGAGTAGGTGGTCGGGGTCCACAGTCGCCGTGACCGCACCGCCCGCGAACGGCCAGGGGTTCAGGATGGTGTGGCCGCCGGCGACCGTCCCGTCCATCGTCGCCAGTGCGTCGACGATACCTGCGAGAATCGCGGACGTGCGGTCTCTCAGTTCTCGGGGAACGCCCAGGACCACGAGACAGCTCACGTTGTCGATAGCTCCGGTCGCGAACGCGTCGCTCGCAGCGTTGCAGGCCGCGACCCGACCGAAGTCGTACGGGTCGTCGATTATCGGCGTGAAGAAATCGACCGTCGAGACCAGTGCGAGGTCGTCGCGCAAGCGCTGGGCGGCGGCGTCTTCGCCGACGCCGAGAAGGAGGTCGTCTTGCGGGTCGGTGAGGCCGACTTCCGACAACAGCGAGTCGAGGTCGTCCTGTCCGACTTTGCAGGAACACCCGTGGAGTTCGACGTACTCGGTGAGCGCGGGCGAGTCGTCGACGGAGGCTTCGGCGTCGCTCATCTCCGTTCGGCCTCCGAATCCGATGCGGTCTCCGGAAGCGTGATGCGGAGTTCGAACGTCTCGCTCGCGTCTTCGTCGTCGACCGCGGTAACCTCGTATCCGTGCTTGGTACACGTCCGTTGCAGGTTTCGTTCGGCTGGCGGGTAGTCTCCCTGGACGAGTAACTCCTCGCCCGGTTCCATCCCCGAGAGTTCCCGTCGAACGATGAGTGCCGGTCGCGGGCAGATCTCGCCCGTGACGTCGACGCGTTTCATGTCCACCCATTCCCCATGAGAATTCATAACAGTGTCGTCTCTCCCGACGAGACGGAGGACAACGCTATTGTCCGTGGCCCCGGACCGTGAACTATGAACCTCGCGGAAGCGCTCCGGTTGGGTGACGAGGAACTCGTGTCGTTCGTCGGCGCTGGCGGTAAAAAGACCGCGATGCAGCGCCTCGTCGGCGAGGCCTCGCACCGAGACGTTACCGTAGGATACACGACGACGACGCACACACCGCCCCCGGACGGGTTCCCGCACGTGGTAGTCAGCCCGAACGAGTTACCCGGCGCTCTCGTCGACCGTGAAACCCCGATAGCGTTCGCCGCCAAGCAGGTCGAAAACCCGGAGCGTGCGGACGAGAAGATACGGGGATACGATCCGTCGGTTGCGGACTCGGTGTTCGAATCCGGCCTGTTCGACTGGCTTCTCGTCAAGGCAGACGGCGCACGGGGTCGCGAGTTCAAGGCCCCCGGTCAGAACGAACCGGTCGTCCCGAAAACCAGCACCGTCGTGAGCGTGGTCGCCTCGGTTCGGGCGGTCGGTTCTCCTCTCGATTCGCCGACCGTACACAGGCCGGACCGGGTGGCGGCCATCGCCGGACGCGATATCGGAACGACTCTCACTCCCGACGTGATGGGGACCGTTCTCGCGAGCCACGACGGCGGTCTCAAGAACGTGCCCGACGGGGCGACGGTCGTGCTGTTGGTCAACAAAGCCGACACGCCCACCCTGAGGGAAAGGGCGCGCGATATCGTTTCGGCGACCTTCGAACGGACCGACCGGTTCTCCCACGGACTCGTCACCTCCTTCGAGACGGAGACGCTCGAAACCGTCGAAAGCTGAGCAACGTACCTCGCCGACGACCACGGCTAGTCGCTCTCGCGGCTGTAGGGTTTCAGTAACGCCGACGGAACGCCGAGCTGTTTGTTCTCTAGTCGGACCACGGTGAACACCAGGACCAGGATCGTCGCGAGGTAGGGGTACGTCGCCATGATCGTCGGGTGCATGAGGAACTCCAGAACCGGGTTGACGAACGCGGCCAGCGGCGTTCCGGGGTCGAGCTGGAGCGAGATCGCCTGCGAGCGCAACTGTAACGCGTCCAGAAGCCCGAACAGGTACGCACCGACGAGCGCCCGCTCCGGCCGCCACTGTGCGAATATCACGAGCGCGACGGCGATCCATCCCCGACCTGCGACCATTCCGGGCACCCAGAGCTGGGAGTACGCGAGCGAGAGGTGCGCTCCGGCCGCGCCGGCGAAGGCTCCGCCGAGGAGGACGCAGAGATACCGCATCTTGAACACGTCGACGCCCATGGTGTCGGCCGTCTCCGGGTCTTCGCCGACGGAGATTATCTCCAGTCCGAGGTTCGTCCGGAAGAGGAAGAACCAGATGAAGGGGACCATCGCGAGCGCGATGAAGTCCGGTAACGTGCTACGGAACAGCGCCTCGCCGACGACGGGTATCTCCACGAGGTACTTCCCCACGACCGGGAGCGTCACCTGGGGGAAGCCGGATATCGATTCACTAACCCATTGTTGGCCGAAGAACGTCGTCAGTCCCGTTCCGAGCAGCGTCAGCATTATCCCGCTGATGACCTGGTTCGACTTGAGCGAGATGGTCAGGAACGCGTGTATCGATGCCATAGCGGCCCCTAGCAGGATGCCGGCGAGGAAACCCAGCCAGTAGCTGCCCGTGACGACCGTGACGACGAATCCGCCGAGCGCCCCGACGAGCATCATTCCCTCGACGCCGAGGTTGAGCACGCCGCCGCGCTCGCTGATGATTTCGCCGAGACTCGCGAAGATCAGCACGGTGGCTGCCCGCACGGTCGCATCGAGCAGGCCCGCGAGGAATCCCACCATTTCAGACCTCCTCCACGCGGCCGGTCGGCTGTTTCGACCGCTCGCGTTCCATCCGTACGTTGACCTTATACGACTTGATGAACTCGGCGGTGATGAGGAACAGGATGATGAGGGCCTGGATGACGTCGACCAACGCGGCCGGAACGCCGAAGTTCACCTCCATGCTCGACCCGCCGACGAACAGCAGCGCGAAGAACAATGCCGCAAGCAGGACGCGGAACGCGCCGTTCCGGCCGAGCAAGGCGATGGGGATGGCCGTGAATCCGTAGCCGGGCGAGAAGTCCGGCCTGAGCCGGGCCTGTACGCCTGCGATTTCGGAGATGCCGGCGAATCCGGCGAACGCTCCGGCGAGGAGGAACACGAAGAGATACACCTTGTAGATGCTCATTCCGGCCTGCTTGGCGGCTTCGGGGTTCGAGCCGACGAACGTCACTTCGAACCCGAACTGGGTCTTGTTGACGAGGACGTACGTCGCTATCACGACTAGGACGGCGAGTACCAGTCCTACGTGAACGCTGGTGCCGAGAAGCGTCGGTAACTGCGCTGCTGAGGGTAGCATCGCGCTAACGGGGAAGTTCCCCGCCCCGCCCTGCATCGGGCCGCGAACGGCGTAGTTCGTGAGTTGGATGGCGACGAACGTCAGCAGGAGGGTCGTGATGATTTCGTTGACGTCCCACTTCGCCTTGAGCCAGCCCGGGATGCCGGCCCAGATACCGCCCGCCACTGCGGCACCGAGGAATGCTAACGGCACCAGTGCGACCGCTGGCAGACCGACGTTTAGCCCGATCCACGTGCCGGCGATACCGCCGGCGTAGAGTTGGCCCTCTGCACCGATGTTCCAGAGTCCCGCCCGGAGCGGGACGTAGACCGCCAGTCCGGTGAGGATGAGCGGTACCGCTTTGACCAACGTCTCCGTGAGGCCGAACGTACTCGTTGCGGTTTCGAAGAACATCAGCGAGTAGGCCGCCACCGGATTTACGTTGAGAGCGACCAGGGCGACGGCGCTGACTGCGAGGGCAGCGACGATGGTGAACACGGGCGTCCCGTACGCCAACCAGAGCGGGATGTCCTCTCTGGCCGAGAGTTCTATATCGACGTTCATCGCTCCTCCCCCCCGTCGGTCATCGCGGAGTCGGTCGAGTCCGTACTGGACTCAACCGCCGCGTCCACGGAGGCGGTCCCCGTGCCGCCGGTCATTTCGAGACCGACGCGTTCGCGGTCGGCTTCCTCCGGAGAGGTTTCGTAGACGATCTCCCCCTCGTAAATGACGAGGATGCGGTCGCTGAGGTCGAAAATCTCGTCGAGGTCCTCGGAAACGAGAACGATGCCGGTTCCGCGTGCACGTTGGTCGAGGATCGCCGACCGCAGGAACTCGATAGCGCCGACGTCGACCCCGCGCGTGGGCTGGTTCGCTACGAGCAGGCGTGGGTCCCGATTGATTTCGCGTGCGAGGATGAGCTTCTGGAGATTACCGCCCGAGAGATCACCCGCGGGCATTTCGGCGACGTCGTGGACGCCGCGGATGTCGAACTCCTCGACGAGCGTTTCGGCGTACTCGCGCAACGCGTCGTAGTCGAGGAACCCGCCGTCGCTGAACCGGCCGTCGCGGAACTCTTTCATCGTCGCGTTGTACATGACCGACAGATCCTCCGCGCAACCGTACTTTAGCCGGTCCTCCGGGACGAACGAGACGCCGTTATCGATGAACTTGCGGGGGTTTTCGCCGGTGAGGTTCATCTCTCCGAGCGTTATCGTCCCTGCCGTGAGGTCACGGAGTCCGACGAGCGATTCGGCCAGTTCCTTCTGTCCGTTACCGCTCACGCCCGCGATGCCGACGATTTCACCCTCGTGAACGGTCAGGTCGATTCCGGACAGCGCCTCGATGCCGCGGTCGTCGTTGGCGTGGAGGCTTTCGGCGCGAAGCGCCATCTCACCGACCGTCACGTCTTCCTTGTCGAGTTGGAAGAGGACTTCGCGGCCGACCATCATCTCGGCGAGGTCCGCTCGACTCACCGACGACGTCTCGACGGTACCGACGTTCTCTCCTTCGCGGAGGACGGTCACGCGGTCCGTGATGGTCTTGACCTCTTTGAGCTTGTGCGTGATGAAGACGATAGAGAGTCCCTGTTCCGCTAACCGTTCGAGGGTATCGAAGAGTCGTTCGGCCTCGTTCGGTGTCAACACCGCGGTCGGTTCGTCGAGGATGAGTAGTTCGACGTCACGATAGAGCGCTTTCAGTATCTCGACGCGCTGTTGCTGGCCCACGTCTAGTTCCCAGATACGTGACGAGACGTCGATGTCGAAGCCGTACTCGTCGGCTAGGCCGGCGATTTCGCGTTCGGGAACATTTAGTCCGAGGGAAAATCGTCGGGCCAGTCCCCTCATCCAGGGGTTCGTTCGGAGGTTCGCCGGGAGCCACCCGTCGTACTCGCTGTCTTCTCTGAACGCTGACGCCGGTTCGCGTTCTCCGAGTACGATGTTTTCTGCCACGGTCAACCGGGGAATCAGCTTGAAGTGCTGGTGAACCATGCCGATGCCCGCGTCGATGGCGTCCTGCGGGGAATCGAAATCGAGGGATCGGCCGTCGAGCCAGACGCTGCCCTCGTCTGCGGAGTACAGACCGTACAGGATTTTCATCAGTGTACTCTTCCCGGCCCCGTTCTCGCCGAGTAACCCGTGAATCTCCCCACGCTCGACGGAGAAGTCCACGTGATCGTTGGCGATCACCCCGGGAAACTCCTTGACGATGCCTTCCATCGACAGGAATGGAGACTCATCCATGGTTGTCAGTCACATGCATGTCTGCACCTGCCAGAGGTATAATGTTTGTTCTTAGCGGGCTATCACGGAGTGTGAAAGTCGGAGACAAGCATTATCGTCAGTTCGGAAAATAATAATACAACGACGGTATTGAACATATCGCGTATATAATCATTAATAATGGATACTCTTATCATTTGAGTTGTGTTACGTTAACACGGATCGTGCATAGAGGCCAGTCGGTGAATCGTGACGAGTCGGAACCAAGCACGAAAGCCAAACAACCATGGACATGAACTCAACACGCCGAGACGCGATAAAGGCGATCGGTACGGTAGGCGCAGTTGGACTCGCCGGCTGTACAGGTGGAAACGACGCAACCCAAGACCAACGTGAATCGGTCAGGGCTGCGTGGATCTACATCTCCGAGGTCGGCGACCTCGGCTGGTCGTGGGCGCACGACCAAGGTCGGAAGAAAGTAACCGAGGAGTACGATTGGCTAGAGTCGTCGTACTCGGAGGCCGTCAACCCGGCAAACTCCCAGCGAGTCATCAAGCAGTACACCCAGGAGGGGTACGACATCATCTTCGGGACCACCTTCGAGTACATGGACCCGATGTTGCAGATCGCCCAACAGAACCCAGACACACTCTACGAACACTGCTCGGGGTATAAGACGAGCGAGAACATGGGCCGGTACTTCGGCCGCATGTATCAGGCGCGGTACCTCGCGGGAGTCGCCGCCGGCCTCGTGACCGAATCGAATCAACTCGGCTACGTCGCCGCGTTCCCCATCCCCGAGGTCGTACGCGGTATCAACGCGTTCACTCTCGGCGCCCGGTCGGTGAACGACCAAGTAACCACGAAAGTTCGCTGGACGAACACGTGGTTCGATCCGCCGAAGGAGAAAGAGGCCGCACAGACACTCATCGATGCGGGCGTAGACGTCATGGCCCAGCACCAGGACTCACCGGCAGCCGTGAAAGCAGCGAACAGTGCGGACATCTGGGCGACCGGCTACGACGCACCGATGGGCGAGTTCGGAGGCGACAACTACCTCACCTCGCCCATCTGGCACTGGGAGGTGTTTTACCAACCGACGCTCGAAGCTGTGCGCAATCGCTCCTGGGAGTCGGACTTCTACTGGGAGGGTCTCCAAAGCGGTATCGTCGACCTCTCCGAGTGGGGCCCATCCGTCCCGGAGGACGTGAAAAACACCGTCTCGGAGAAGCGCTCGGCAATCGAGGAGGGTAATCTCGACGTGTGGGCGGATAGCAAGTTCGCGGACAGAGACGGGACGTTTCTCTTCCAAGAGATGGGTAGCTACGTCGAAGGTGTCGAGGGCGAAGTGCCCAATTAACAATCTATACCTTCTCGAACAACCGTTCTACGAGGATTTCGATGACGTACCGGCAGGAGGAGGCAGTAACTTCAAAACGCCGTGAGACATTGATTCTCGCCGGGTCCGTCGGTTATTTCTTCTTGGATGCGTTCGTTATAACGTATGAGTTCGTCAGACCCTAGCACGGATGCTGCGACGACCGACATCCTCTCGAATATCGGCGAGACGCCACTGGTGGAACTCCCGACCGCGAGCAGCGACGCCGACGCAACGATATATGCCAAACTCGAGTTCGTCAACCCGTCGGGTAGCATCAAAGACCGCATCTACCACGAGATGATCACCGCCGCCGAGGACCGGGGCGACCTCGAGTCGGGCATGGAAATCGTCGAGTGCTCGACCGGTAACGCGGGTATCGCCTGTACGCTCGTCGGCTCCCAGCTCGGCTACGACGTAACCATAGTCATGCCGGAGGGCATGAGCGAAGAACGCAAGAAGGTCATCCGGGCCTATGGAGGGCGACTCGTCGAAACACCCGGCGGCGAGAGCGACGTCGACCTGTCCGTACAGCGCGTCGAAGAGATGCTCGAGGAGTCCCCCGACGAGTACTGGTTCCCGAACCAGTTCAGCAACCCCGACAACCCGACCGCTCACGAACTGACCACCGGTCCGGAGATAGTCGAGCAACTCGGCGGGACGCCGGACGCGTTCGTCGCAGGGCAGGGAACGGGCGGCACCGTCACCGGCGTGGGACGGCGACTGCGGGACTCTGACCCGGACGTCGACGTATACGCCCTCGAACCGAAGGAAGCGCCCCTGCTGTCCTGTCGCCAGTGGGGTACCCACGAGATCGAAGGCATCGGGGACGGGTTCGTTCCCGAGAATCTCGACCCGGAACTCCTAGACGGCGTGGTGGCCGTGAAGAGCGATGCCGCAATCGAGCGTGCACGCTCACTCGCCGAGGAAGAAGGCGTCTTCTGCGGCATTTCCAGCGGAGCGAACGTCGAAGGTGCGATAAAGATTGCCCGTGAGCGTCCCAACGTCGACGAAGTCGTGACCATCGTCACGGACACCGGCCATCGGTACTTCACGACGAAACTCTTCGAACCTGACCACGAAATCGACGTTCCGGACCGAGATCACCCCCTCGACGAACACTCGCGCGAGGTCCTCGAACGGTATCAGTCCGGCTGGGATATCATCGACTAACGACGTAACAAGTATAGTCCCGTCTCGATACATTTCGGTATGTCTCACGAGCACGGCGACCCGAGTCACGACCATCGGGACGCGATTGGGCGATTAGAGGCTGTCGAGACCGTGTTCTCGCTCCGTTCTCGCGCTCTCGCCGCGCAGTCCACCGAGCGCATCTCGATTTCCGGCGCGTTCGAGGGGCGCGTGCTCTCAGAGTCCCTGCTCGCCGAATCCGACATGCCGGCACACAGTCACTCTACGATGGACGGGTTCGCGTTCGACGCGAACGAGTCGTACCCGTTCGACGTCCGTGACGGCGAGGTGTTTCCCGAGGACGACCCGCAATCACTTGCTCCGAACGAGTCGGTCCGGGTCGCAACTGGTGCACCGATTCCCGAAGACGCCAACGCCGTCCTGAAGATCGAGGAGGCCACCGTCCGAGACGGTGAACTCCACGGCCCTCCCATCGACTCGGGTACGTACGTGTACGAACGCGGCAGTAACGTCACCGCCGGGGAAACGCTCTTCGAGTCCGGCGACCGCCTCTCCGCGAAGGACGCCATCGTACTCCGAGACCTCGGCTACGATTCCGTCCCCGTCGTCGAGCGACTCGACGTCGGTCTGCTGGCGACCGGTACCGAAATCCACGAGGGACGGAGTTCGGACTTAGACTCGGCGATGCTGGCGTCGCTGGTACGGACGTGGGGTCACGAAGCGGCGTACGAGGGGACGGTCCCCGACGAGTACGACCGCGTCGAAGACGCTATCGCGTCAATCGCGGCCGAGCGCGACGTCGTCGTCACCACCGGCGGGACGAGCGTCGGAAAGAAAGACCACGTCATTCGCGCACTCCGGTCGCTGGGCGACGTGCGGTTTCACCGGGTCCGAGTCCGGCCGGGGAAACCCATCGCCGCCGCCGTGCTGCCGGACCACGACGCCGTGGCGTTCGCCGTTCCCGGCAAACCGGTCGGCGCACATACCATCGCGACGCTCGTGATGCGCCCCTTCTTCACCGGCGAGTCTGCGCTCGCTGAAGTGTCCGCCACCGCCACCGTCGACGTCGACGTGCCCACCGAAGGGTTCGAGTACGCCATTCCGGTCACCATCAGTGACAGCAGTGCGGAACCGCTCGGACACGAAAGTTCGCCGCTCGCAGTCTACGGCGACACGTTCGACCCGAGCGTCCTTTCTTCGAGCACTCGTGCGACTCTCGCCGACGGGTTCGTCCTGACGGAGTCCGGATTCGAGGCAGAAGAAACAGTGTCCGTCGTTCCGTACGCTACGACCGAATGACGAACGACAGAACGTTGTCCGACCGAGATGCGACTTCTCACGCGCTCTTTCGGTTGTAGGTATCTTCCTACTTTGGCTCTCCGCCTCGTAGAATAGTTCATTCGTGCATTTTGTTAAGGGTGAACAAGCTCTCTCATTCCATAAATACTGGGCTTTCAACCGCGCTATTCCGTGTTCAGCGAACCAATAGCCACATAGCTTTTACAAGTATTTTCATTTGGGGGCAAGAATTAGATGTGCGAAATAATTGAAACTTTTCAAGAAATTCGTACGTCCCCGAGGCGTACTGATTCACGCCCTCTCTGTCTCGGAGAAACGACCTATCCGCCCTCGTGCTAAAGCAGGACACTTCACGTAGTAGCTATTTCTGGACTAATCGTCGCTACAACGTCTGTCAGTGGCGTTACCCCCGGACTCGGGGCCACCGTCGCGAAGAGCATCGATGCTCGTCGAATGATCAGCGAACCGGGCGTGTACGAACTCGGAACCGACCTTTCCGACCCGCAGTTTTAGTACGGAGAAGTGTGGTGGTGAGAGGACGGTATGAGGGAATCCGACGCTGACGACGGTGTCAGAGAAGCTGAACTCGTTAGAGACGAGGATTCAACAACGACGACGAGTATTGCTACGGCAAAACTGACTCCCGAGGAACTACTACCATCTAGTTGTCGGGACTTGATGCGTCATCTACTTAACTGGATATCGAGGCCTTATTGAAACCTTCCTCTGCTGATAGGATTGAAACGACAGCGATCATTGTAGAATGTGAATTGGTCACCTTTCTCATTACCATGCGGAAATCTGTTGGAAGAGCAGGGAAAATCTACGTTATAAACTTCGGCCATACAGATACAGAGGGAGTCCTGCAAGAGCGCCGAAGAGAAGCAACAGACCGTAGTAGAGGACACTAAATGTGTGACCGAAACCAAAGTCGACGAGGAGTCCTCTGTATGTTGCGACGAGAAACGGAGCGACGATAATAAATGCCGTGAGGAACTGCTCCCTTCGGTTCTTCGCAATTCCAAGTGGAGCCATAAACGCGATGACGAACGGAACGAGGACGTGAAGTTGCCACAGGATGAACGAGACTTCCGGGAGAGCTAATTCTGGGCGGGCGGCACGAACAGCCCATGCGCGCATGCTTACGGGGAAGAGCGTCGAGATTACTGCTACGAGACTCGCGTATCGGAATAGAGTATTGTCCGTCTCCTGCACGAACCGAGGGTATCCGAGGAGGATACCTGTGAGCAAATAGACTCCGGCAATTCCAAGCCACGTTTCTGAACCGTGTGGCAGGTTTGGGGAGAGAAGAGCGACGATGGCGATGACACTCCCGACAGCGAGTATAATCGCGGTCGATTGTCGATGACTCATACTAAATCCCATCTGTAGCGCTGTTGAATGCTTTCTGGTGAACGGTAATCGCGTCGCTAGTCACTCGATTACGAAGATATCCGAGACGTTCCACCCTCGGTAGAACACCTGGCCGTTGGCGACGACTGGCTGCGAACCTACATTCTCGGCGGCCCAGTAGCGAACACGGTCACCCGTCGCGGCGTCCAGCACGTGAATCCCGGTGTTCGCGCCCGTGGCGAGTACCCGGTCGCCGACGATGATCGGTGCACCCCTACTGACGCCGGTTTCGAACGACCAGAGACGGTCGCCGGTCTCCGCGTCGAAGGCTAACGTCCGGGTTCCATTACCTGCCTCGACGACGACGCGCCCGTCGGCTACCGCTGGCGGTTCGTGGATGCCGGATTCGACACTCGCCTGCCAGCGGACACTCCCGTCGGCAGCAGCGAGGGCGGTTAGTGTCCCTGTCTTTGAAACGGCATAGACGG
This sequence comes from Halorussus salinisoli, assembly GCA_005239435.1. Classification (GTDB taxonomy): domain Archaea; phylum Halobacteriota; class Halobacteria; order Halobacteriales; family Haladaptataceae; genus Halorussus; species Halorussus salinisoli. The sequence continues at coordinate 428,341 of SZNP01000004.1, forward strand.
TGTCGTCGGCGACTGCCGGAGCAGCATAAATCTGTCCGGGCTTAGTCGTGCGCCACCAATCGTCGCCGTCGTGCGTGAAAGCAGCAACCTCGCCGCTACCGTTGCTCCCTGCGCCGACGTAGATGCGGTCGGCGACGGCTATCCCGTGTTCGCTGTGTTCCGTCTGCGCGTGCCAGCGTTCCATGCCGGTCTCGGCATCGAGGGCAACGACTCCGCTCCCGGCAATGTAGAGCGTGTCGTCCACCGCGACCGGCGAGGTGGATGGACTAGCGTGTGACCCCATGTGTGTACGCCACAGCTCGGACCCGTCTTCCCGGTCAAGTGCGAGCGTGTCGTTGAGCGTACTTACGTAGACAGTTCCACAAGCGAGGACTGGACTCGTATTGACATCGTCATCGGGGTCGATCGCCCACAGACGCTCTCCCGTGTCGATATCGCGGGCCTCGACCCGCACGCCCCCGGCGACGTACACGACCCCACTATCGACGACTGGCGGGGCTTCGACGCTTCCGCCACCACCCGTCCGCGTCCCGGTTTGTGAGAACCGACTTATGGTGGCATCGGATGGTGGCAGGTTCCGGGCCGGGACGTGGCTCGTATGTGCAGGGTCGTATCCGTACATCGGCCACGCGTATTCCGACGTGGTACACTCGATAGGCGGTGGGGAGGAGGTAGTTGCTCGGATGTTCGAACATCCGGCGAACATGGCGGTCCCGCAGGCGGCGAGGACCGTCCGCCGAGGTGGAGTGGAGGGCGGCATACCAATCGCATCTGTACCATAGCTAATACGTTTTCTGGTTATACAGTATCGAAAACGAAACGATAACCCTCGACTTCCCGCTTCTCGCTGACCTCATCCCTGCCGGATTTGATAAAATCCCACTCTGCTAGTCGGATTGAAACAGCTATGCACATTACAGAGTACATACTATCAGAGACTCCGGGAGGCACCACCCTCGTATCGATTCACGAGTTCCCGATAGGCGTGTCGGGGACTTACTCCATTTGGTCGGTTTGGCCTCGATTAACGACATTTTCGATGGTCCGAGTACTCTCAACAGTTATAAACAACTTGTGAGTAACTCTCACTTCCTCCCTGCCTCGTTTCGCTCACGAAAACAAGAAGTCGCCCTGTCTGTGCCTTTTCCACGCTTGACACAGCAGTTAGATTAGAATTGAGGTGAAATCAACCGGTCAATAAACAATATGGTTATAGATAATGAGGGATTGGTGGGCCCATGCCACAAAACATGGATTCCACCACGGAAGAACCGACGACAGAATCGATACCTACGACGCCAGCGTTGGAGCGGCGACCGCTTCTGAAAGCACTCGGCATCGGAGCCGCCGTCTCGCTCGGTAGTGGGCTCGCTGCCGGGGAGCGAGACAACGACGAAATCCATCCGAACTACGGCTACCCAGTCCAGAACCCCAGTGACATCCCGGAGAGCCTCCAGCCGAACCACGAGGTTCAACTGGCAGGCGCCGAGTCCGCCCCGGAACCCGGGATGCCGGTGAGCCTCTTCTTCTTCGACCCGATCGGGCTCCACGTGAACAGCGGTGACATCGTGCAGTTCACGTTCAACACGCCCGACCACACGGTGACGGCCTACCACGAGGCCATCGGCTTCCAACAACGGGTGCCCGCCGAAGCGCCACCGTTTTCCTCGCCAATCGTCACACAGGGCGGGGCGTGGCTCTACCGGTTCGACCACGAAGGTGTGTACGACCTGTACTGCGGGCCCCACCACATCCTCGGGATGGTGATGCGGGTCGTGGTCGGCGACGTCGCCGAAGACGAGTACCCGGACTATCTGGAGACGCCCGAAGAGATTCCACCCTTCGGCGAGGAGTTCGAAAACCTCCTCGTCCAGTTCAGCGATGAGACCGAGAACGTCGAGTGGGTGTTTCCGACGCCGAGGGAGATATTCACCACGAGCGCGCTCGACCCCGCCCGAATTCAGGACGAGGGGCCGGTACCGTACAGTGCGGTTCGTGACGAACTTGCAGACCCCCGTGCCGAGACCACCACGACCCAATAGGGCGTCGCGTGCGCCGAGATACCCTCTTTTTCTATCCGTCGGCGACCGTTCCAATCGAAGCCGTCAAATTCCTTGCTGTCCTGTTCGTCGAGTTCGGCGACGGCTTACACCAACGGGATCGTATTTCCGTTCGAGGTCACGTGCAGATCACGGCCAAGCTTGTAGCCTTGACTCTCTGCGAGGTCGACGTAGCCGGAAAACCCACTCATATTCTGGTGTGCGGGAATCACGTGTTGGGGCTGGAGCGTGTCGAGCATCTCGTAATGACCTTCTTGCGAGATGTGACCGGAGACGTGGATGTCGTCGTAGATGCGGGCGCCCTGCATCTTCAGGAGACGTTCGGATTGGTACCGCTGGCCCTCGTTCGTCGGCTCGGGAATGATTCCTGCCGAGAAGATGACCTTGTCACCGTCGGCGAGATTGTACGGTGTCTCTCCGCGGCCCATTCGAGTGAGCATCGCCCGCGGTTCGCCCTGATGGCCCGTGACGACCGGCAGGAAGTTCTCCTTGCCCTCCTTCATGATTCGCTTGAACGCACGATCAACGGACTTGCGGTGGCCGTACATCCCGAGATCGTCGGGGAAGGTGGTGGCGCCGAGGCGTTCAGCGGTCCCGGAGTACTTCTCCATCGACCGGCCGAGCAGTATCGGTTCACGCCCGATATCTTTCGCGAACTCGACGAGACTCGTGACCCGAGCGATGTGACTGGAGAACGTCGTCGCGACGATGCCGCCGTCGAAGTCCTCGAGACTCATCAGTACGTCCCGCAGCTGACTTCTGGCAACGGCTTCGCTCGGAGTACGTCCTTTCTTGTTTGCGTTCGTACAGTCCTCGATGTAACACAGCACTCCGTTCCCCTCACGACCGAGTTCCCGAAACCGCTTCATGTCGATGGGGTCACCCAGCACTGGTGTATGATCCATACGCTTGTCCAAGCCGTAGACGATTGCACCCTCAGGCGTGTGGAGGACCGGATTGATGGCGTCGATGATGGAGTGGGTGACGTTGACGAACTCGAGTTCGCAGCGCTCACCGATACCCATCGTCTCGCCCGGTTCCATCACAATCAGGTCGTTTTCGACGTTGAACTTCCCCTCGTCCTGGATTTCCTCTTTGACGAGTTCGAGGGTGAACGGCGACGCCACGATCGGTGCATCGTAGCGATGGGCCAGTTTGCTAATTGCGCCGATGTGATCGAGGTGACCGTGGGTGGGGACGATAGCCTGTACGTCGCCTTCGAGGTCGCTCATGATGCGGTCGTCCGGAATCGCGTCCATGTCGATGAGGTCGAGCGAGTGGAGTTTCTCGGTCTGGACGTTGTCGTGAATCAGTACGTTCGAGAGGTTGAGCCCCATGTCGAAGACGACGATGTCGTCTCCAGCACGGACTGCCGTCATCTGGCGGCCGACTTCCTCGTAGCCACCGATAGTTGCGATTTCGATTTCCATAGTTACTGCCGATCATAGCAATCCACGAGCACAGTACCGGGTCCGAACGTCGTCAGGACGGTATTGTGTAGAGTACCGTCCGATGAAGCGGGAATCGAAGAATCGTAATTCTCCTCACTACCTCTCGAACGGCACTCCCCGTGACCGTGCACGGGACAGCGCGTCTTTCGGTTACGTGATTATATGTGAGCCACCCGTAAATACTCCCGGAAGTAGTTTTCTCTGGCCCTGATGAACCCTCGAGTCCAAGAGGTAGTCGAGAGTGAGACAACACTCAGAACTGCAGGAGTGAGAAAACGAAAGTGGGAAACTACTCGTTTTCGATCGCTTCGTCGATCGCTAGCGTCAGTTCGAACGTTTGGGGCGCATCACTGTATGGCGATCGAATCGTTGTCGAATCATCTGTCTCAACCGCGTCGATAAGTGCGTCGAGTTCTTTCCGATACATCTGTTCACGGCCCTCTTCACGAACGTCGTTGCCGTCGACGACACCCGTAAGGACGTGGTCGGGGAGGTCGAGTTCGAGACGGAGGTCTCGCCGACCAGTTCGATTCCGAATTCCGGTTCCGGTGAAACCGAACTGGCTGCTACCTGACTCACGACGCCGTTCTCGTGCAGCATCAGTCCGATTGAAGAGTCTACAAACGCTGGGCGCGCCGATAGAGTACGGCGAGCAAACCAAACTCACTAACTACCCCGGACGTGGCGAGTCTACGGACTACGAACTCGAGCGACGATCGGACTCCGATACGTCGAACGGTGATGTCGTCACGATATGCAGGGGCTTCGAAATCGAGACCGGTTACTCGACGGACGGTTCGATACCAAGCCACGTTCCAGGACGACCGGACCAACAGCGCCGACTGTCAACGTCACGGATAATCCGAGAGCAACGGGTGGCTTGCCGTATCGCGTTCTCTCCCTGGATACGCTGGCGAGAAAAGTAAGACGAACTCGCTCATGCACGTGCTATGCAGAGCAGCGACGGTGTTTTTCCGAACAGTGCCGATCGTAGAGGTGATAGAACGGAGTACAACAGTAATGTCGACCCGAGGCAACTACGAAGAGTCCAAGACTGTCTCGCCGTTCGAAACCAAATGGGCGTGGAAGGGCGGAGCCATCGCGGGATTCGTCGCAACGGTCGCGATGGGACTGGCAATCAGTGCCGTCCAACTCTCGACGCTTCGATTGGCGATTGCCGGACTGTACGGACTCGAAGGAAGCCTCGTTGTGGGATGGATAGCCCACCTCGCTCACGGTACGTTGTTCGGAATTATCTTCGCCGGGCTGATGGCAGACCCCGGACTCTTCCGGGTTAACGACTCGATACCGAAGACTATCATCGCGGCCGTCGGATACGGACTCGTCCTCGCTATCGCCGGGGCCGGAATCGTAATGCCGATTTGGCTCGGCGTTATCAGGTTTCCGACACCCCCGTCGATACCGAACGTCACGCCTCCGCTACTCGTTTGGCACGCAATCTACGGAGTCGTTCTCGGCAGTCTGTTCCCGTTCGTCGATGGCCTATGACGATGACGTTCTCCGTTTCCATCCTGCAAGGCCACTACCTATATGTTAGATAATATTTATGGGTAACTATGAGTGATTTAGTAATCGAACGTAATCAGTAGGATTACTACCGAATCAGACGATGCGTCCGAAGTCCACGTTCCGCACCTCGGCGTCGATACCGAACTCGCCGGAGCGCCGTATCTGTTCGACGTTGTCGGCTCGATGGAGTAGCGTCTTCGACGGACCGCAGCCGCGAGTCAGACATGCCCCACCAACGGGTCTTTCTCGACGAGGCTCACGTCCAGTCCGCGACGCGACGCGGCCGCGGCGAGGTTGTTCCCCGCCCCCCACCGATAACTACTAAGTCGTGGTCAGTCATAAACTCCCCAACGCGGTACAGGAGACTCCCATAAAAAACGTAACGCGGTCGTTCGAAACGTTTGCATTCACGCCGTATAGACCGTCTGCCACCACTTTTAATAAATAATGTGTGGTATGTGAACACGTATGGCAGACGAGTACGAGTGCGACATGTGCGGTGCAACGTTCGTCGATCAAGAGGAACTCGAAGAACACGCGCGCGAGGAACACGGCAAGGAGATGTGAGGCGGACAAATACTGCGATGGAGATTGCGTCCCGTGCATGGATAGAATCGAGAGACGACCAACGGTTCTTTCGGTAGAAAATAGTCCCGGAGTGCGCATCCTTGAGTTCGCTGAACCGACACGGACTGTTGAGTAGCAGTCGATGAATGATAACGGGATGCCATTTACGCCCGATCAGCATCGCCGTACGGCTTTAGCCGTGGGAGGATGTCAGCAACAGTCGGGTGCTAGGTATAATTCTGTTCGCCAACAGACGGAAGAAGACGAAAGAAGTGTTTTCGACAGAGCGTAGCACGACCGCCCCTCTATTGGCAAATATTGTTGTTACCTGTGTCGCTACTGGATGAATGCTTAACCTGTAGTGCCCGAAAATCCGGAATAACACGCTGTTGTCCGGAACCTCGATACCATACGAACGTCATAGCCGTCGGTAGAAACAGGATTTAGAGTGAGTGACTAAAGGACGAAGTGCTTCTATCGAAGCGAATGGTGTCCCAATTATTAATCGCAGCCGTCGTCGGCATCGGCCTCGGGATATTTCTCCAGAAAGGCCGGTTCTGCTTCGTTCACGCGTTCCGCGACCTGTTCGCGTTCAAGGATTCGCGCGTGACGAAAGGCGTCCTCGCCGCGACGACGCTCACGATGCTGTTCTGGAGCATCGCGTACGAACTAGGTTATTACCAGGGTTTCTGGACCCCCGGCTGGGGTCTGACCGGCCTCGTCGGCGGCTTCGTCTTCGGCATCGGGATGACGTACGCCGGCGGATGCGCCAGCGGTACGCTCTATCGGGCCGGACAGGGGTATCTACACTTCTGGCTCACTCTGTTCGCCATGGGCGTCGGATACGTCGTCTTCACGCTACTGTTCCCGACGCTTCAGACCGTGTACTTCGAGCCGCTGACGTTCGGTGAGGGTGTATCGCTGTTCACCGTCTCACCGGTTCCGGCGCCGGTGCTCGCGCTACTCGTCACCGTCGGCGTCGTCTTCGTGTATGCGACGGTCGTCGGCCGCGAGCGACAGCGCGGCGCGGCCGACCAAGCCGTCGCCGCCGACGGCGGGCAACGGGCGTCCGCGCCGGTCGCGGGCTTCCAGTCGCTCGTCAGCGGGACCAAGCAGTACCTCCGCGGCTTCACGGAGATCGACGATTGGGTCGCCGCGTCAAAGCGACCCTGGAACCCGATTACCGCCGCCCTCGGCATCACCGTCATCGCCGTCCTGTGGTTCACCCAGGTCTCCATCGTCGGTGTCACAGGCCCCGAAGCCCGGTGGACGGGGTACCTGCTCCAAAAGGCCGGCATGGACAGCGGTTCGTACACCTACTGGGGGTCGGTGCTGTTCAAGGGCGAGGGCGTACGGCTCACCGTCGACATGGTGATGATCACGGCAGTCATCGTCGGCGCGTTCGTCGCCGCCTTCTGGAGCGGCGACTTCTCGATTCGCGTCCCCAAGCGCAAGCGAATCCCCAACGCCGTCGGCGGTGGGTTCCTGATGGGTGCCGGTTCACGCCTCGCCCCGGGTTGTAACATCGGAAACATCTACTCGGGACTCGCCGAACTGTCGGTCCACTCGTTCATCGCGACCGTCGGCATCGTCGCCGGCGTGTACGTCATGACCCACTGGATCTACCGAGACGTCGGCTGTGCCGTGTAACGTATCGCAAGATAACTAACAAACCGAGAATTCACAACAATCATGAGCGGACCATCACTAGACGACGTGACTGACAGCCCGGACGAACTGGACGACGAAACGGCGACGCAACTGGTCGAAGACGCTGCAGAGGTACAGGACATGACCGGCGAGGTCTGTCCGTATCCCCAGGTCGAGGCGAAGAAGGCGGTTCAACAGTTGGACGAGGGCGAGTTGCTCGTGCAGGAGACCGACCACGTCCCGTCGACCGAGAACGTTCCGCGAGCGGTCGGCGACGCGGCCGAGGCGAAGGTGTGGCGCAGCGGAAACGGTCTCTATCGAATCTACCTCTGGAAGCAATGACCGTCGCAGAGACCGACCCCGACGACGTCGACCCCGAGACTGCCGACGTTATCGACATCAGGGACGCGGACGACTTCGAGGAAGGACACATACCCGGTGCGGAGAACATCCCGTTAGACGACCTCGAAGACGTCGTCGACGAGCGGGACTGGAGCGACGAGGTCGTCGTCGCCTGTTACGTCGGACAGACGTCCCAACAGGCGGCGCGTCTCATCGACGCCTACGCCGACGACGCGACGGTCACGAGTATGGAGGGCGGCTACGAAAGCTGGGACGGCCCGCTCTATCGGCCGGACGGTCGTTCGCAGTCGCTCGCGGACGACGATTGAGCCGTCGAGGAACCCTTAACTCCCGTTCTGTATCCGAGGCTCCACTTCTTCGGAATTCGAGACGGTACCAGGTTAGTCGCGAGAGGGTTCTTACCGGAGAAATATTCGATTAAAACGGAGTCAGTGAGAGGCGACGGCCGTAGCCAGTAGGTGTTTGCCGGTGCGACCACGAGACACAATGGGGGACACAAGAGTGAACTACGACGAGTGGTCCGCGGCACAAGAGGCTGAAACGGTATCGGTCGATGGACACGATCTTGACGTCGCCTACTACGACGAAGGATCGGGAGACCCCGTACTGTTTCTGCACGGCATTCCGACGAACTCGTTCTTGTGGCGAGACGTGAGTCAACCGATCACCGAAGAGCGTCGGGCGATCGTACCGGATATGATCGGCTACGGGAACTCGTCGATGTACGACGGCTTCGATCGGTCGATCCGCGCGCAGGAAGTAATGATCGACGAGCTGATTCACGCACTCGATTTAGACACGGTGTCGCTTGTCGGCCACGACCTCGGTGGCGGTGTCTTGCTTCGATACGCCGTACATAACCCGGATGCCGTCGATCGACTCGTGCTGTCGAACTCCGTCGCCTACGACTCGTGGCCCATTCCGCTTATCACGGACCTCGGTCTTCCGGATACGGTGGAAGAGACGAGCGTCGAGGAGTTGCAGCAGATGCTCGACGATACGTTCACGGAAACACTGTCTCGCGACGAGCCCCGAGAGGGGTTCTTGGAAGGGATGACGACGCCGTGGCGGTCCGAGGAGGGCCTCGTTTCGCTCGTCCGGAACGCTATCGCGACGAACACGAACCACACCACGGAAATCGAACCCGAGGCGGTAACCGCTGAGACGCTCCTGCTGTGGGGTGTCGACGACGAGTTCCAGTCGATCGAGTACGCCGAACGCCTCCGAGACGATATTGGGGACGCGGAACTAACCGGACTGGACGACGCCACACACTGGGTGATGGAGGACCGTCCGGAGGCGTACCGGGAAGAACTGAGTTCGTTCCTCCTCGATACCGAGTGAGACGCCACGGGATAGATTACTGTACTACCAAGATAGAACAACACCGGACGTTTGCTGTCTCGACGATTGCCTGTACTCGCGCGGCAGGGCATCTTTGGACCGGATGCATTCTTTTGGACGCTGTTTTTCAGTACGTACCGGCGAGGACGGGCGCGGCGATAGCTTTCATCACTCACGCGCGCCTGATTGGAGAACATGGAGGAGTTCGACTTTCTCGTCATCGGGTCGGGGTCCGGCCTGGACGTGGCGAACGTGGCGGCGAATCGGGGCCAGTCCGTGGCCGTCGTGGAAAAGGGACGACTCGGCGGGACGTGTCTGAACCGCGGTTGCATCCCGTCGAAGATGCTGTTATACCACGCAGACATCGTCGAAACGGTCGAGCGCGCCGAGGAGTTCGATATCTCGGCGGAAGTGACTGACGTCGCGTTCGCCGACATCGTCCGGAAGGTCAACGAGGACGTTCACGGTGACGCGGCGTCCATCCGCAACGGGTTGGAGTCGTCGCCCCAACACGAACTGTTCGACGGCGAGGCGCGCTTCGTGGACGAGCGGACGGTCGAGGTCGCGGGCGGTGAGGACGACGGTGCTCGCCTCCGAGCGGACACGGTTCTCATCGCCGCCGGGTCCCGGCCGTGGACCGCGCCCATCGAGGGTATCGAGGACGTCGACTACCTCACCAGCAAGCAGGCGCTCCAACTGGAGGAGCCGCCGGACCACCTGGTCATCGTCGGCGGGGGATACATCGCGGCGGAACTGGGCCACTTCTTCGGGACGTTCGGAAGTGACGTGACCATCATCGGCCGACGGCCCCACTTGCTCCCGTCCGCCGACGAGGAGGTCGCGGAGGCGTTCACCGAGCGCTACGCCGAGCGGTTCGACGTGTACACCGGCTACGAAGCGGTCACCGCGTCCGAGTCTGGCGGAGGATTCACCGTGGACGCGCGAACGTATCCGCCGGACGAACAGGGCGGGGACCCCGGCGACTCCGTGAGCGTCACCGGAGACGAACTGCTGGTCGCGACGGGACGGACGCCGAACTCAGACACGCTGAACTTGGAGGCCGCAGGGGTGGAAACCGACGCCGACGGGTTCGTCGAGACCGACGAGTTCCTTCGGACGACCGCCGACGGCGTGTGGGCGCTCGGGGACATCGTCGGCGAGTACCTCCTGAAACACAACGCCAACCACGAGGCCCAGACCGTCGCGCGGAACGTCTTCGGTGACGAAGTCCGACCGATAGACTACACCGCGATTCCGTTCGCGGTGTTCGGGTCGCCCGAGGTCGCGGGGGTCGGCGCGCACGAGGAAGCGTTGCGGACGGCCGACCGCGAGTACGCGACGAACACCTACCGCTACGAGGACACCGCCCGCGGCGACGCGATGCACGCCGAGGGGTTCGTGAAGGTGCTCATCGATTTGGAGGGCGAGATTCTGGGGTGTCACATCGTCGGTCCGGACGCCTCGACGCTGATTCAGGAGGTCGTAGTGGCGATGAAAGCCGGGTCGGGGACCGTGCAGGACATCCGGGAATCGGTCCACGTCCACCCCGCGCTCCCGGAAGTCGTCCAGCGGGCGTTCACCGGACAGTTCTCGCGCGGGGGAAGTAGTCAGCATCACCATCACCATTAGCGACCCGCCGGGATAGACCACCCGTCTCGACGATTCTACATCTAGGTCGGCGACTGCCGGTTCGGAGACACGGACGGTCAGAAGCAAGAACTAACGTCTCTGTCGAAACCCTTCGGTACTGACGGTAGTCGAGACGAGAATGCGTGGTGCGAATTACGAGGGTGTTCCCAAGCCGAAGGGAAAACTATCGGTTTCACCTACGCCATCTCATCCAGTTTAGTCCGAATGTGGTCGAGGACTTCTCCGTGTTCGTGTTGGGGGCTGAAGAGGACGAAATCCGAATCTTCGTCTGCCCGGACGGTGTGTCCCGGCGGCCAATAGAACACATCTCCAGTCTTGTCTGCTTCTGTCGTGCCGTCCGCAAACGTGACCGTCAGTGCCCCTTCCATCAGGTAGCCCCAATGGGGAGATTGACACAGGTCGTCCTCTAACCCTTCTAACAAGGCCGTGATGTCCGTGCCCGCTGTGAGCGTGAAGCGTTCTGCACCAAGTGTGCCGTAGTCGGTTGCGTCGCCGAAGTCCGTCTGCTGGCGAGCCACCGCGTCCGGAGTGTCGATTCTGACCGGCAGTTCGTCTGTTGATTGTCGCATTTGGGTCTCCTACCGCAATCTGTAACGTCGACTCCCAAGACGATAACTATTATTAATAATTAATGGGTTCTCTCGTGCCATACTGAAGAGTGCCCAAAAGAATCGAGTCGAATCGCTAAACCTACGCTCTGCATTGCACACGGTCGGTCGTTCACGTCTAAAAGAGCGGGCCGTATCTTTATGACGTCGGATATGCTGGAGTGTGTATGGTTTCACCCGGGGACCTGGAGATATTCCGCCACTCCCTGAAGAGCGTCGTCGAGGAGATGGGGGTCACGCTCCAGCGGACGGCCTACTCGACGAACATCAAGATCCGGCGGGACCACACCTGTGCCATCTTCGATACCGACCTTCGGCACGTCGCCCAACACGACGTCGCTCCCCAGCACGTCGGGTCGATGGTCTCGGTCGTCCCGCGAAACGTCCGCGAGCGTGCAGGCGACCTCGAACCGGGGGACGGCATCCTCGTCAACGACCCCTACCAGGGGGCCGTACACCTCCCCGACGTGATGCTCATTTCACCGCTGAGCCGCGACGGTGAAATCGTCGGCTACGCGGCGAACTCCGCCCACCACGTGGATATCGGCGGGTCGACGCCGGGCGGCATCCCCAACGACAGCACCGAACTGTTCGCTGAGGGACTCATCATGCCCGGCGTCAAGGCCGTCCGCGACTGGGAATACGACGAGGAAATGCTGAGTCTGGTGACGCGCAACGTCCGTGGAGCGGACATGCGCGTGGGCGACTACCGCGCCCAACTCGCCGCTAACCACATCGGCGAGCGCCGCTACGCCGACCTGTTCGGCGAGTACGGCCAAGACACCGTCGTGACCTACCTCGACGAACTGCTGGACTACACAGAACGGCGGGTGCGCTCGGCCATCGAGGACCTCCCGGACGGCACCTACGAAGCCGAGGACCACATGGACGGCGACGGCGTCGTCGACGAGCCAGTCCTACTCCACCTGACTCTAACGGTCGACGGCGACGAGATGACCATCGACTTCACCGGGACGGCATCCCAGAACCGCGGCCCCCTGAACTGTACCCCGGCGATGGCGTTCGCGGGCGCGATGGCGGTCATCATGGCCCTGCTCGGCGAGGACCTGCCCAAGAACGACGGGTTCTACCGCCCGTTCGAGACCATCACCCCCGAGGGGACGATGGTCAATCCGACCGACAATCGTCCGGTCGCGGCCGGGTGGGAGATCGCGATGCGGACGGGCGATCTCGTCACCAAGGCGATGGCCGACGCCCTGCCCGACGAGACCATCGCGGCCACGAAGGGAATCGTCTGCAATCTGGCGTACGGCGGCCACGACCCACGGGACGACGAGCGGTACGTCTACTACGAGACGGTCGCGGGCGGCTACGGCGCTCGAAAGGAGAAAGACGGCATGGAGGCCGTCCAGACGCACTTCCAGAACACGGCCAACAGTCCCATCGAGGAGCTGGAGACGGAGGTCCCGCTGTACGTCCGCCGGTACGAACTCATCCAGGATTCAGCGGGTGCCGGTCGGACTCGCGGCGGCCTCGGCGTGCGCCGTGACATGGAGTTCTACGGCGAAGACGCGACGTTCTCGGCGCTGACCGATCGGGCGAAATCTGCACCCTGGGGGCTGTTCGGCGGCCACAGCGCACGACCCGCAAACTACGTCATCAACCCGGAGAGCGACGACCCCGTGCCAGTTAGTTCCAAGTCCACGACGACCCTCGGGCCGGGCGACGTCGCCAGCGTGCAGACTCCCGGCGGTGGCGGATACGGCGACCCGACCGAGCGCGACCCCCAGAAGGTCCTCGAAGACGTCGTGAACGGGAAGGTGGCCGTCGAAGCTGCCCGCGAGGAATACGGTGTCGTCGTCGACTTGGAGGCTCGCGAAGTCGACGAAGAGGCCACCCGCGAACGACGAGCAGAACTGGCCGGGAGCGACGCGACGGAGATGACCGAAGGCGACGCGACCGACGGGGGTGAGCGGCGATGAGTGTGCGCCTCGGCGTCGACACCGGCGGTACGTTCACCGACGTCGTCCTCTACGATACCGACACTGGAGCGGTCACCATCACGAAGACGCCCTCGACGCCGCCGGAGTTCGACCGTGGCGTGCTGACGGGTATCGACAAGATACTCGACCGGACGGAGACCGAAGGCGGGGCCGTCGAGTTCCTGAGCCACGGCACCACCGTCGGCACCAACGCGGTGCTGGAAGGCGAAATCCCCGACATCGGTCTCGTGACCAACGAAGGACTGCGTGACGTGCTCGAGATCGGTGACCAGACCAGGCCGGAACTGTACAACCTTCAGACCGAGAAACCGCCTGCGCTCGTCCCGCGGTACCTTCGACGCGAGGTCCCCGGCCGCATCGACTCCTCGGGTGAGGTCGTCGACTCGCTCGACGAAGAACGCGCACGGGAGGTCGCCGCTGACCTGTCCGACGAGGGCGTCGAGTCAGTCGTCGTCTCGATGCTGTTCTCCTACCTCGACGGCGAACACGAGGAGCGCGTCGGCGACATCCTCGCGGAGGCGGGACTCGACTACGCGCTCTCTTCGGCGGTCCATCCCGAGATTCGCGAGTACGACCGGACTATCACGACGGTCCTCAACGAGGCTATCAAGACGACCGTCGAGGAATATTTCAGCAAATTGGACGAGGGCATCGCGGAGCGAGACATCGACGCACCGCTGAACGTGATGCACTCGGGCGGCGGCGTCTTCTCGACGGAGCAGGCGACCGAGAACGCCATTCGGACGGTGCTATCGGGCCCGGCGGCAGGCGCTGTCGCCGCACGCGAGGTCGGTGCTGACGAGGGCTTCGAGAACGCCGTGGGGATGGACATGGGCGGTACCAGCGCAGACGTCAGTATCGTCCGCGACGGCGAACTCGTGCGCTCGACCGAGGGCGAGATCGACGACCTGCCGGTGAAAACGCCGATGATCGACGTCAACACGGTCGGCGCCGGTGGGGGAAGCATCGCCTGGATCGACGAAGGCGGCGGCCTGCGGGTCGGCCCCCGGAGCGCGGGCGCCGACCCCGGACCCGTATGCTACGACCGCGGCGGAACCGACCCGACGCTGACCGACGCCAATCTCCTGCTCGGCCGCATCAATCCCGACTACTTCCTTGACGGCGAGATGGACCTCGCCGTCGAACGAACCCGCGACCGGTTCGCCGAGGCCGTCGCCGAGCCGTTGGACCTCTCGGTCGAGGAGGCCGCACTCAGCGTCGCCGAGGTCGCCAACGCCAGCCTCGCGCGGGAGATTCGCCGCGTGACCGTCGAGCGGGGCAACGACCCTGGCGAGTTCGCCCTCGTCGCGTTCGGCGGAGCTGGCCCGCTCCAGGCGCCACGCGTCGCAAGGGAGATGGACATGAACTCCGTCGTCGTCCCGCGGAACCCCGGCGTGCTGTCCGCGCGCGGTCTCCTCGTGGCCGACGTCCGCATCGACGAGGCCCAGGCGTATGCCCGAGAGGCCCCAGACGCCGATGTCCTCGCGGACCACCTCGCTGATCTGGAGGCGGCCCTGCTGGAACGCGTCCGGGGGCAGGGACACGACGCGGACGACGCCGACGTCGAGCGAGCTGTCGACGCCCGCTACGCGGGGCAATCCTACGAACTCACCGTCGCCGTCCCGGACGGCGAGATCGACGCGTCGGCGCTGGAATCGATCGTCGAGTCGTTTCACGAGACCCATGCCAGCCGCTACGGACACGCGATGCGCGACGAACCCGTCGAGTTCGTCACCTTGCGCGCCAACGCGACGGTCCCGACTCCGGACCTCCGAGACGAAATCGCCGCCGACGAGGGCGACGCTCATCGGGGCGACCGGGAGGTGTACTTCCCGGACGCGGGGTACGTCGAGACCGACATCTACGACCGGACCGCGCTGTCGACAGGCGACGTCGTCGAGGGGCCGGCCGTCCTCGAGGAGAGCGGGTCTACCGCCGTTGTCCCGCCGGAGACAAGGGCCACTGTTACCGAGGCTGGTAGCCTCATCGTCGAACTGTAACTGCTATTGCAACTATTCATACATCATCGTGCTTGCATGGGAAGGAAAGGCCGGCTTTGTCGGAATCCTTCGTGGCTGACCGTCGTTGGGTGTTCAGTTCGTGATGTGAATCGACGTGTGGTGCGAATGTATCATGCGGTTCCGAACAGAAACAGGGTAACTTGTCGGTCGTCACGCTGGATACAATTCATCAGGCGGTTCTGGAAACTGGCGCTTCCGAAGATTGCGAAATGGAGGCCGCCGTCCGCAGTCGGAATACGTTCTCGGAGTCACTGTCCGGCGGTCGTCAATCTGTATATGAATAAAATGTTGACTGGCCCCTTGATACCGGAATAGAAAGAATCCTCCTTTGAGTTATCTCGACGAGTTCGAGACATCTTTTGTCTCACGGTACGAACTCTTTCGTTCTGAGAAGTACACTTAGAAGCGCCGCTACCGCCGCGAGGGTCGCCAGTCCGAGGAACAGTGTGTCGGTGCTGGCGTAGGTGAGGATTGTGCCGGCGGCGGCGGCCCCCATTGCACCGATACCAAACATTCCGAGGTACGTGAAACCGTAGGAAAGACCGTGTGTGTCGGACGCTACAGACTCGGCAATCTTCGTCTGATAGACCGGTGCGGCCACGTAAACGAAGAAGCCGAGCAGGGCGCACACCGTCAAAAGCGGGAGCGCGCCAGCCTCCGACGCGGGGACGAAGACACCCGCGGCAACGAGTAGTGCTCCAAACGTGACGATGAGAGCGTGTTCGGTCTCGACGCGGTCACTGATTTTCCCGCCGGTGTACTGGCCAAACACGCCTACGACCAGCAGGCCAGAGTAGATGTATCGACTCGGCGTGACCGTCCTACCGAAGAGGGTGAACGATTCGAAAATCACGAGATCGCCGAGAATCTCCGGGAGAAAGGTAAGCACGCCACGATAGTACAATCCGTATAGCAAAACGATAGCGAAGACTATGGCGAAACTACGGGTAAACAGAGACCTCGAATCGGTGAGAAACTCGCCGAGAGAACTGATACCACTGTCGTCCTCCGGGGACTGATTCGCATCGCTCTCGGTGACCTCCTCGAAGTCGAGGCCGAAGGCTACGAGCGTCCCAACTACTGCCGGAGCGACGAAGAGAACTGCGACGACCCGCCACTCAAAGAAAGCGAGTAGGAGCGCCGCCGTGAGTGGTCCCAGAACGGTACCGACGTTACCCGCGGCTCCGTGATAGGCCAACGCCGTTCCGCGATTCTCGGCTCCCCTGCTGAGTAGCGAAAGCCCGGCGGGGTGATATAGGCTCGCTCCGGCACCCCAGACCATCAACGCGAGCGTGAGGACTACGACGTTCGGTGCCAGACTTACGAGTACGAATCCTCCGCCCATCCCTGCCATCGAGACGAGAACGAGACTCTTCGACCCGTACGTGTCCGCGAGGACTCCACTCGGTAGCGCTCCGACTCCGATGAGTGCGTATCCGATGCCGACGACAACGCCCAGCGTTGCCTCCGAGGTGGGAAAGACGTCCAACCAGACCGTAACGAAGACTGGTATCGATAGTTCGTATACGTGGAACATCGCGTGGGCGAGCATGGTGAATCCCACGATGGGTCGGTCATCAGCGTTCATATTTGAGACGTCCGACGTGGCTTCGGCTCAGAGTTAAACGATACTTCGTTGAACAAAAGTATTCGGTGCCGTCACTCTGTTAGGTCTTCGACATCGAACTTCGGGTACGGCTTCGTCTGGATTTCAATATTCACGTGCTCAACTCCAATTTTGTCTCGACGCTACGTAGTCAATGGTAAAAAATTATAATAGGGCCTCGCATTTCCCCTAGTGTGTGTTACCATGGGGCAAACAAGACGACGCTTTTTGCGGCACACGGGTGCCGCAACGATGGGGGCCGGACTAGTCGGTAACGCGGGAGCGAAACTGCGTCGAGTGACGCACCGAACCACGGAAACCGGAGAGATATACGACATCGAAGGGCAGCAAGAGCAGGTCCACTTCCTCTCCGCGGAGAACAGTACGCCGTTCAAGGACTACTACAACAAGTGGGCTCAACGGTTCACGGACGAAACGGGCCACGGAGTCCGGCTTGAGTTCGTCGGCGTTGGATCGAGTCAATCCTCGCGGATTTCTCAACTGCTACAGGCCGGTAATCCGCCGGAGCTCACGACGACGGCACCCGAGAAGGGCGGCGGTCTCGCGCTTCAGGGGGTGTTGGCGGACCTGAGTGCCGAAGCGGATTGGATGCAGAACGAGTACGGCTACGAGTTCAACAACGACTTCCTCTTCCAACTGCAGGGCAACCAGTACGTCGTCCCGATCTGGGTCAACATGACGATGGACTGGTATCGAGTCTCCACGTGGGACGAACACGCGGGGATGACGCCCAGTGAGATAACGTGGGACGACTTCATGACGGCGCTCGAGCAGACCGATCAGAAGGAAGACCGTCGGGCACACGTCATTCCGGCTGGCGAGTCGCTGATGAGTACCGAGTTTTACATCGACTACATGTTCCAAAACGCCGGGCAGATCTTCCGGCGGAACGACCAGGGGAACATCGAAGTCGCGTTGGATCAGGGGGAGAATAGGCAAAAGACTCAGGAGGTGCTAGAGTACCTCGAAGAGGCGAACCAGTACTCCGTCGACGGACGGGGGTACGCCTACGACGAACAGATCGAGTCCTACTGGAGCGAGCAGGTGAGCGAGACCAAGTACTTCGGCGCGCGCCCGCTCCAGCAGGCGGTCGCGAACAACGAGACCGTGGCGGAGGACACCGGGCTGATGCACCCGCCGCACAACGAGGAAAAGACCCATCAGGCGTTCTCGGAGGGCTGGGTCATGTTCGAACCGTCCCAGAACAAGGAGGCCGCCCGGGAGTTCGTCCGGTTCATGTCGCGGCCGGAACCGCTGTTCGAGTTGCTCCACATCGCGCCGCTGCACAACCTGCCGCCGTTCCCGGAGGCTGTCCAGGACGAGCAGTTCCTCGACAACGAGTTCATCAACACGTGGGTGCGGCCGAACGACAACATCCGCATCGAAGACGTCGTCGAGATGGTCAACACGGCGAAGACGCTCGTCGGGGAGACGGATCCGAACAACGCTCTCGCGTCGCCGGTCTTCTCGGAGGGCGTGTTCGGCAATATGATCTTCAACTATCTGTACGGCGACATGGGTATCGACGAGGCAATCGACACTGCGGGACAGCAGACCCGTAACATCATCCAGAACTTCCAACAGGGATAGTTGGAAGTTCGTTTTCTTTCAGAGGAGGAAAAAACGTGAGCGTCACATCCAGAATTGTCGAAAATCTCGGCGTAGAGGATCAGTACAACACCGTTCGAGAACGAGCCCACGACCTGCTCGAAAACCAGACCGTGCTGGGATACGGGAGTCTCTTTCCGGTCATGGTGCTGTTCGTCTTCATCGCGGTTTTCCCCATCGCGTGGGCTCTGGCGGGGAGCCTCTTCTCGATTAACGCGTTCAATCCGGTCTGGGAGTGGACCGGTCTCTCGAACTACGTCCACATTTTCACCGCGGACGGGTTCTACTGGACTGCAGTCGTCAAGAGCGTTATCTTCGGATTCGGGTCGGTAGCGCTACAGATAGTCGTCGGCATTGCATTCGCGCTCATCCTCCGGCGGTCGTTCCGGTTCAACGCGTTCGTCCGCGCCGTTGTGTTGCTCCCGTACCTAGTGCCGGTCATCGTCGTCGGGTTGGTGTTCTCGTGGATGATGAACCCCAACTACGGCGTGCTGAACCTGTTGCCCCAGCAGCTCGGGATTTTCGACGAGCCGATCAACTACCTCGGAAACGCGGACATCGCGATGTACTCGCTCATCGTCGCCGCGAGCTGGAAGTGGTCTATCTTCGTCGTGATGATGACGCTCGCTCGGTTGGAAGCCATCCCGCAGGGCTACTACGACGCCGCGAGAGTCAACGGAGCGAACGCGTGGCAGCGATTCCGCGACATCACACTGCCGAACCTGAAAGGGATGATCATCCTCGTGGTCTTGCTACGGGGAATCTGGATGTTCAACAAGTTCGACATCATCTGGATCATGACCCGTGGTGGGCCGAGTTCTACGACCACGACGTTGCCGGTGTACGCGTACAAGGTCGCGTTCAATCAGTGGCAGCTCGGAGAGGCACTCGCAATCGCATCCACGCTCTTCTTCACCCTCGTGATCGGTGCTCTCGTCTACTTCGTCAAGTTCAACCCCGAACAGGAGGTGCGCGTCGAATGACCGACTACACCCAAAACAAGTCGCTACTCGAACGGGTGATCGACTACTACGTCCGGACGGTTCCACACGAGACCCAGCGCAAACTCTCGAAATGGGTCTTCCGGTTGCTCGTCGTCACGACGGTCGTCGTCGTTGGGTTCCCGACCTACGTCATGCTGAAGGCGTCGATTCAACCGGAACTGGAACTGTTCGCGAACACGTATCGGTTCATCCCACGTAATCCGACGTTCGAGAACTTCCTGCAGTTGTTCAACGAGACGATGTTCGTCCGGTTTTACTGGAACAGCATCGTCGCCGCCCTCGGGACGATGGTACTCAGCGTCGTCTCTAGCACGCTCGCTGGATACGCGTTGACCCGATTCTCCTTCCCGGGAAAAAAGCGGATGGCCCAGTCAGTGCTGTTCTCGTACATGTTCCCGCCGCTACTCATCGGTCTGCCGATGTTCATGATCTGGCGGGACCTGCAGCTGCTCAACAGCTATCCGGGTATCATCCTGGCCCACACGGCACACGCCCTGCCGTTCGACATCTGGCTCATGTGGAAGTTCTTCCAGACGGTGCCGATCAGCTACGAGGAAAGCGCGTGGATATATGGCGCGAGCAGGCTCCGTGCGCTGCGCGACGTCGCCATTCCGATGGCGTTGCCGGGCATTATCGCGGTGGCGATCTTCTCCTTTGCGATTTCGTGGAGCGACTTCACCTTTGCAAACCTCATCCTGACCGCGGAGCCGATGAAGACGCTCCCCATCGGGATGCTCGGATTCATCGAACAGCAGGCGGTCCACTGGGGATTGATAATGGGAGCGGCAGTGATGATGGCGTTGCCCGCCTTCCTGCTCGTCTACTTCCTGCAGAGTTACCTGCTCCGGGGATTCAGCGTTGGAGGGCTGGGATGACGCGTCATCGCCACACCGCTCGGTCCCCTGCGACCGTGCTGCAACGACTACGTCAACGAGGTGCATGTCAATGTCAGAGATAACGGTAGAGGACTTGCGGAAGGTGTACGACGTACCAGGCGGAAAAGAAGTCGCGGTCGACGATATCAACCTCACCGTGCCGGACACCGACTTCCTCACGCTATTGGGGCCGTCCGGGTGTGGGAAGACTACGACGCTTCGGTGTATTGCGGGCCTCGAGTCGCCCACGTCGGGGGAGGTGTACTACGACGACGACCGGATGACGGACATACTGGCCCAGGAACGCGATATCAGTATGGTGTTCCAGGAAATCGCGCTGTACCCGCACATGCGGTGCATCGACAACATCGCCTATCCGTTGAAAGTTCGGGGCGTTCCGAAGGGCGAGAGGTACGAGCGAGCCCGCGAGGTTGCGGCGATTCTCGAAGTCGAGGAACTTATCGAGAAGTACCCCGCCGAACTGTCGGGCGGCCAGCGCCAGCGCATCGCCATCGCCAGAGCAGTCGTCCGACAACCGCGCGCGTTCTTGATGGACGAACCCATGACGGGGCTCGACGAGAAGCTGAAGGTCCGGATGCGCAAGGAACTGAAGCGGGTCGTCGAGGAGACCGACCAAACCGTCGTGTACGTCACCCACAGTCAGGAGGAGGCGATGATGCTCTCGGACTGGATTGCCGTCATGAACGTCGGCGAGATTGAACAGCTTGGAACACCGAACGAGGTGTACGAACACCCCAACAACAAGTTCGTAGCGACGTTCGTCGGCATGCCGGAGATGAACGTCTGGCCAGCTGAGGTCGACCGCGACGTGGACGAGGAAGTGTGTCGAATCGAAATCGGCGACGACGTGATACGGCTTCCAATCCGAGACGAGGCGTCCCACTCCGAGCGAAAGGAGCGAACGAGTTGGGACCAGCGCTCCGACGAGGGAATCGAAGTGGGGTTCCGTCCGCAGGCGTTGGCACTCACCTCTCCAAAGGAGGGCGATTTCACGGCAATTCTAGACCTTGTCGAGCCAATGGGAGAAAATGACCTTTGCTATCTAGACACTGCTCTCGGCGAACTACGTGTGGTCGAAGACGATACCTCCCGGTTAGAGGAGAACACGAGGGTCGGCGTCCAGCTAAATCGAACTGCGGGATACGTCTTCGACCGACACGACGGTTCGACGGTCGCGCGAACGGGCGAATCACAGGTGTCCGCAGTCGGTGACGAGTCGACGGACAGAGCTAGGACCGACGATTAGCGCCGAGAGCGAACCACCACCCGCCTACTGCTCTCGGTCCTCGGTTGCGACGAGACGCGGTCCGCGGATGGATTCTCCCCCCTCACAGCGGAGAACGTGTTCGCCCGCGAACACCACGTGGTCGCCGACCGAGAGGTCGGAGTCGCCTAACTGTGCGATGGCCTGCACACCGGAGTCGAACCGCACGAAGCCGAGTTCGTTCGGTTCTCGAACGTCGTCCGGCGTCACGTGGACGATGGTCGTCGCAAGCAATACACCGGTACCTAACGAGTACGTCGTCACTGCCTCACTCCCACAGTTAGGACAGAACGGACACGTGTAATACCATTTTCTGTCACACGACTCACAGCGGAACGCTTCGCCGGGGTTCGCAGTCGCGCTCGTTCGGTTCATGTTTCGAGTACGGTACAGACGCTGTTGTTTCCGAACCCCGCAACGTTGACCGCCAGACCTCGACGGGCCCCATCGACGCGTCGTGATGGCGATACGTCGCCGCGGAGTTGCCAGACGAGTTCGACGAGCTGGGCGACGCCTGTCGCGCCGAGCGGATGGCCGCGAGCCTTGAGTCCACCACCGGGATTGACCGGGAGGGCTCCATCTACGGCCGTCTCGCCGTCGACCGTCGCTCGCCAGGCGGTCCCGTTGTCGTAGAAACCGAGTTCCTCGAGCTCCAACCATTCGAGGATGGTGAAGGCATCGTGGACGCAGGCGACGTCTATCGATTTCGGTCGGCATCCGGCGGCATCGAACGCGCGCTTGCCTGCTACCCGAACGCTCTCGACTTCGAGGGGGTCACGGCGTTCGGCCACCGCGTGAGTTCCAGTCGCGCTCGCCACCGCGGTGACGGCCACGTCACCGCAGTCCGAATCGAGCACCAGTGCCGCGGCACCGTTCGACATCGGACAGCAGTCGTACAGTCGGAGGGGAGAGGCGACGAGAGGTGAATCGAGCACGTCTTCGACGGCGACCGTTTCGCGGTACTGGGCGATCGAGTTCTCGACAGCGTTGCGGTGGTTCTTCACCGCGACGCGGGCGAGTGATTCCCTGTCCGCACCGTGTCGATTCAAATAAGCGTCTGCGGCCAGTCCGGCGAACGCCGGCAGCGTCAATCCCTGTTCGTACTCGCGCTCGTGGACCAGTCGGCTGATGGCGTCGGTCACTTCGGCGACACCCCTCGAAGTCATCTGCTCGACGCCGACGACCAGCGCCGTCTCGGACCGACCGCTCGATATCGATTCTACCCCGTGATGGACCGCGCTCGCCCCGCTCGCACTCGTGTTTTCGATACGAGTAGCCCGAATTGCCTCCAGTCCCAGTGCTGACGCGAGCGCGTTCGCGAGGCCCGCTCGACGGTTCGTCGACTCGGCGAGCATGTTTCCGACGTGTAGTGAATTCACTTCGTCACCGTCGATATCCGCGTCCGACAGCGCGTCAGTTGCTGCGGCGGCGGCGAGGTCGACGAGTGTCGAATCGGTTCCACCGGTAAATGGCGTGTTTCCGACGCCCGCAATCGTAACATCTCCCGTATTCATACGTAATTACTCACCGCTCGTTCGCCACGCTCACTCGAACGTAACCACCACGCAACCCCGAACCCCGGACTCCGAAAGCCGTCGATACGCCCCCACCGCCTCGTCCAGAGGGAACTGGCTGTCGATGCTGGGAATGAAGGTCCCCTCGGCCAGCAGCGGTGCGACCGAGGTTAACAACGACGCGTGGTCGTCGCGTGAAGCGGCTATCGACATGAATCGAACGTCGAGATCGGACTTTTTAGCAGACATCGACAGGCCGGGATCGATTTCGATAGGTCCCTCCTCGCCGAGGACGACGATTCGTCCGCCACGAGCGGCCGCTTCCACTTCGGGAATCAAGTTCGCGTCGGCATGGGTCTCCAACGCCACGTCGAGCCCGTCGCCTACCGCCGCACTGATTTCGTCGGCCAGTTCGTCACTCCGATAATCGACGACCGAATCTACACCCTGCTCGCGGACGAATTCGTCGGTACCCTCCTTCCGTGCCAGGCCGATGACCGTAGCTCCCGCCTCTGTGGCGACCTGTACGCCCGCGTGACCGACCCCGCCTGCAGCTCCCGCTATCAGACACGACTCGCCGAGCCGCAGTTCGCCTCGGGTTATCAATCCCCGCCATGCAGTTGCAAACGCCATTGCGGCCGCAGCGCCGTCGGTAAAAGACACCGATTCGGGAAGGGGTGCGAGTATGTCGACCGGTACTGGGACGTACTCGGCGAGGGATCCCTGATCGTGTATCCCGAGCGCAGTCGCATAGACCCAATCGCCGAGTTCGTACTTCGTCACGTCCTCCCCGACGTCGACCACGATACCCGCGAGGTCCGACCCGGCGATTGCCGGGAGTCCGTCCGCTGGCGTGCTGTCCCCCGCCATCACGTAGGTGTCGATAGGGTTGATTCCTGCGGCACGGGTCTCGACGAGTACCTCTTCCCGGTCCGGAGTCGGCTTTGGGACCTCTTCGACCGCCAGAACGTCTGGTTCGCCGTGCTCGTGATAGCGTGCGGCCCGCATGCGGTCTGGCATTAGTCCACCTCCGTACTCGGTTCTGTAGTTTCCCCGTTCGGATAGCGTTCCGCGAGGAGGTCTTCGTAGGACTCGACTTGGTGAACCGGGTACCGTCCTTCCGGTGGGCTTCCGACGCCGATCAGTTTGCAGGACTTCTCGAAGGGGTTGTGTAGGAGGTGCGGAACGCCGGGTTGGAAGTAGACCAGTTCGTCGGCGGTGAGGTCGAACGAATCGCCGTCGGTTTCGACTCGACATCGCTGTTCTACGACGTGGAACAGTTCGGCTTGCTCTTCGTGATAGTGATAGGCGTTCGCGGAGAGTCGCTCGCTTGGTTCCAGGACAGCGATGTTGTAGTTGTACGCATCGATATCGAGCTTCGGAGAAACTTCCCAACGCGTTCCCGGTTTCTCTCTATTCGAATCTGTGTCGTCGAGCGAGATTCTCCCCCACTCTTGTTCCATGTTACCTATGAGCACGACCCTGTCAATCAATGTTTCTAATCAAATGGTTTTCAGGACTGGGGGTGACGTTGCCGCCAGCGTAAAATCTGGTGAGTGCTCTATCGCCGGGAGTGAGTTGTCGAAATCCCTCCGGCTTCGGATGGTCGCCGAGCCGTAGGAGAATCCGTGAGTGAATCGCCTCGGAGTCAAGCCCCGAGGCACTCGGCCTGCTCCGTCAGTAGAGGTACAGTTTCGGCGTCTGCGTGGCCCAAAACACGATTCGAAAGTACACGTCCCCATCCCTTCTTGAAGGTCGGCCCTGTCTACCGCCTCTCGTCTATCGGTTACAGCCGTCAACACGCGAGGAACCGGGCGAGGCTAGCGCCGCCGCAACGGTAGCACTCTCCGACTTCCAACGTAAACAGTCGGCCCCACTCGACTCTCTTGACTAGACCCGTCGGAGCGCGAGTGCAGCGCCGACGGCGGCGCCGTTGGCTGCCGCCAGCAGGAGAAACGCGGCCCCGTAGCCGCCGGTCACTTCCCTGACCGCGCCCGTGACGGCCGGGAAGACGAGGGCGGCGAGGTTGCCGACCGCGAGGACGACGCCGAGGGCACCTCCCTCACCGGCATCCGCGTCGGCCGCCACGTTGTAGACCGCGCCGAAAGGGGCGGAGACGGCCACCATCGTCGCCATCGGAAGGGTGGCGACGAGCACCGGATGTCCGGCCACGGTCAGACCGAGGAAGCCGACGGCCCCTCCAGTAGCGGCCACGGCGATAGCGCGGGCGTCGTCCACCTCCCACCGCTCGGCGCCGATGCCGCCGCCCGCCCGTGCGACGCCCGCCAGCGCTAGGACGGTCGCGTTCAGCGATGCGAGAATTCCAATATCCTCGAAGTAAGCCGTGACGAACGTCGAGAGAGTTATGTAGGAGCTGAGTATCGTCACGTAGCAGATCGCCGCGAGTGCGACGGAGGGCTCCCGGAACAGGGTGCGGAGAGGCACCGCGCTATCGCCGTTCGTGACCGGTCTCGGAGCGAGCCGACCACTGGACGGTCCGCGCACGGACGAGGTGAGGGCGACGACCGCAGGTACCGCGAGAACCGTGCCGAGGGCGTGTACACCGAACCAGCCTGTCCGAGCGGTCACGGCCGGAACCGCGACGAACGCCGCTGCTCCCCCGAGGGTGAGTGCGCCGCCGTAGAGGCCCTGCATCCGCGTCGCCGTGCCACCCGAGTAGAGCCGAGCGACGTGGGTCGCTCCGGCGACGACCAGGAACCCGCCGACCAGTCCCCAGACGAACCGCAGCGCGAGCACCGCCTCGAACGTGGGTACGAGGTCCAACGCCACGGCGAAGAGTGCGTGGACGACGGTGCCGGCCAGCAGCGGCCGGGTCGTTCCGGATCCGTCGAGGAAGCGGCCAGCCGGAATCTGGACGACCCCGTACGCGAAGAGGATGGCGCTCATCAGCAGGCCTACGGAGACGAGGTCGGCGTCGAACCGCGCGACGATCAGCGACGGGACCGCGGCGTAGCCGAACGTGACCCATCCCACGCTGGCGGCGACGAGGTACGGAGCGTACCGGAGTCCCGCGGGAGTCGAGTCGCTCATGCGCGACCCTCAGTCGATTTCTTCTTTGAGGTAGGCCTCGCGAATCTCCGGCCGGTCGAGGATGGTGTCGGCCGGACCGTCGAACTTCGTCTGGCCGTTCTCGAGGACGTAGGCGTGGTCGGCGTACTGCAGTCCCGTCTTGATGTTCTGCTCGATCATCAGGACCGTCACGCCCAGGTCGTTGATCTGTCGGACCTTGGCGAACACGTCGTCGATGATCTTCGGCGCGAGTCCGGCGGTCGGTTCGTCGAGCAACAAGAGGTCCGGGTCGAGCATCAGTCCGCGGGCGAACTCGACCATCTGTTGCTGACCCCCGCTGAGGGTACTGGCCTTGTGGTCGCGCTTCTCTTCGAGGACCGGGAAGATGTCGTACATCTCGTCGAACTTCGCGTCCACGTCGAAATCGTCGTTTGCGGTGAACGCACCCATCTCTAAGTTCTCCTCGACGGTCATGTCCGGAAAGACGGCGTTGCGTTGGAGAATGTAGGCGATGCCGCGGTCGAGCAACTCCCGCTGGCTCAAGCCGACGATACTCTCACCGCGGAACTCGATCGATCCCTGAGAAGGCCGAAGCAGGCCGAACAGGGTCTTGAACAGCGTGCTTTTGCCCGCGCCGTTCGGTCCGATGATGCAGACGATCTGTCCCTCCGTTACCTCGAGGTCGACGCCTTGCAAGACCAGAAACTGGTCGTATCCCGCGTGTACGTCCCGAACTTCGAGTATCGGCATGGCGTATCACTCTCCGAAGTACGATTCGAGGACGGCATCGGTGCTCAGCACGGCCTCCGGAGGCCCGGACGTGAGATTCGATCCGTTCGCCAGCGCGTACACGTAGTCGCTCACCTTCCGGATGACGTCCATGTCGTGTTCGATGACGACGAACGTCCGTCCCTCTTCGTTGAGTTCGAGGATACTGTCGGTGATGTCGTCGACCAGGGCCGGATTTACCCCCGCAGTCGGTTCGTCTAACAGGACTACGTCGGGGTCCCGAACGAGGGTGCTTGCGATGTTCAGTAGCTTCTTCTGTCCGGTCGAGAGGTCGCCCGCCGGTTCGTCGATGAGGTGGTCGAGGTCGACGAAGTCGACGAGTTCCTCCACCCGTCGAACCGTCTCCTCGTCGCTTCCGGAGAGTACCGTCCCGACGAGGCTCTCGTCGTCGTGAGCCTGATTGACGAGTACGTTCTCGCGGACGGTCAGTTCCGGGAACACTCTGGCCATCTGGAACGTCCGCGAGACGCCCGAGCGGACGATCTGGGACGTGTACTCCCCGGTGATGTCGTCGCCGCGGATCCAGATGCGTCCCTCGTCGGTGCGATAGACGCCCATGATGCAGTTGAACAGGGTACTCTTGCCCGCGCCGTTCGGGCCGATGAGACCGACGATTTCTCCCTCCCTGACGTCGATATCCACGCCGTCGAGCGCGACGAGACCGCCGAAGGACTTGTGAACGTCTTCGACCTCCAGTACCGTCGGGGCCTCGGGGCGAACTCGTTGCGTCTCGCTCACTCGCCCCACCTCCCCGTGTACTCGTTGAGTAGTCCGCCCGGCCTGTAGATGGAGATGAGGAGCAACACGACGCCGAATATCACCCAGCCGAGGCCGGTGGCGTTCCCGCTGAGAGCCGTCCGGGTGTACTCGCGGACGGGGATGAAGACGAAGGCTCCGATGACCGGACCGAGGACCGTGCCGACGCCGCCGATGATCGCTACCATGATGATGTCGATGTTCCGGAGTACGCGCAGGGTGGCCAGCGGGTCGATGTAGAGGACGTACTGCACGTACAGCCCGCCGGCTAACCCCGTGATGAACGAACTCAGCCCCATCGCGTACATCTTGTACCAGAACGCTCGCAGACCGGCGTTCTCGGCGAGCTCCTGATCCATGTTGATGGCTTTCAGATAGATGCCGAGCCGCGAGTGGTCGAGGCGGTACATGAACAACGTCACGAGCAGCGCGAAACCGCCGGTGACGTAGTAGTAGGGCGCCTTGTCGCGGAACGTGAACGAGTAGACGGTGAACAGTTCGCCGAACGGGTACTCGATGCCGGTGGCACCGCCGATGAAATCCCATCGGAACGCCACGACCCGGGCGATGAGCGCCGCGGCGAGCGTGGCCATCGCGAAGTAGTGGTACCGTAGCGGGAAGGTGATCGCACCGATGAGTAGCCCGATTACTACTGCGACCAGCCCCCCGATGGGGATGCCTACGAACGGCGTAACGCCGTAGTCGACGAACAGGATAGCTGTCGTGTAGGCACCGGTGGCGAACATTACCGCGTGGCCGAGCGAAATCTGTCCCGCGTAGCCACCGAGGACGTTCCAGCCGTGGCCGAGGGCGATGAACAGGAAGACGAACACCATCGCGTTCAGGAAGAAGAAGTTCTCTGTCAACTGCGGGACGGCCGCGAGCAGGACGACGATTCCCGCCGCGGCGGCCCACCGCTGGCGGGACGAGAGCCCGGACCAATACTGGCGGAGCCGATCGCCGATACCGGGTAGTTCGATGCTCATCGGCGGGCCCTCCAGTTGAAGCCGCCTTCGGCGCGCCAGACGAGCGCCCCGATGAACACGAGGAACACGTACAGTTCCTTGAACGACGGGTTCAGGAGCGTGGCGCCGAGGTGCTCTACCAGCGAGATACCGAGGCCACCGACGACAGCGCCCATGACGCTCCCGAAGCCGCCCAACGCGACGGACGCGAACGCGATGAGCGTCCAGGTCGTCGGCGTCAGTTCCGGTTGCGTCGGGAAGAACGTCGCGACCATCGTCCCGGCGACGCCCACCGCCGCGATACCGATGCCCCACGTGATGGCGTTCACCCTGTCCGGGTCGATGCCGACGACGCGGGCCGCCTCCCAGTCCTGGGACGTCGCCCGGATGGCCTTGCCGGTCTTCGTGCGCTTCATGAACAAGAACAGCAAGGTCAACGTCACCACGCTCACCACCGCGGTCGCCGTCTCGGGGTGCGAGAGGACGATACCGCCGACTGTCGAGTGACCACTGAACACGAACTCCTCGACGGAGACGGTGTAGGGCCCGGCGAGGTACAGTGCTCCGAAGCGAATGATGAGGAGGATTCCGAACGTTGCGAAGATCTGTGCCAGCATCGGGGCGTCCATGACCCGCGCGATGACGAGGCGGTACGTGACGTACCCGGCGGCGAACAACAGTACGGCGTTGAGTGGTACGAGGAGGAGCGGATCTATGCCGAAGTCGTTCGCCCCGACGAGCGTCACGTACATCGCGACGAGCATGTACTCGCCGTGGGCGAAGTTGACGATGTCGACCACGCCCCAGATGAGCGCGAGTCCCGCGGCGACCAGCGCGTAAGCCATACCCATGAGCAGGCCGGTGATTACTGCCTGCGGGACTAACCCGAGTGCGTCCTGTATCAGGGGGTTTAGCACCATGTCACTGTATTACCTCCGTTCAGCGGTGCCATGTGTCTCAATTCACTCCTACCATGTTATTCTTTACCACCCTTTGGAAAACGACGTGCGTAATCGGCTCTATGGATGGAGACCGAATCTTCGGTCTCGTAGCGAGTCGGTCGGTCGGCCTGCTCTCCGATAGTGCGAGGTGGGAGGGTTCCTACCGCTCGGACCAGGTCGGGGCGGGGAAGGTGAACGCGTCGTCGCTGGCCAAATCGAACGGCCAGACGAGGCGGGACGCACCGTCGTGGAACTGCACGAGGACGCCCGACGCCTCGCCGTTCTGCCCGTTGTCCTGGAACTCCACACCGAACGGTAGCCCAGTTTCGAGGCGGTCCATCGTCAGCGAGTTCAGTCCCTCCCTGATGGCATCGGGTTCGGTGCTTCCGGCGTTGTCCACGCCTTTCATCGCGGTGATGAACCCGCCCCACGAACGGATGAAGACGCCGTTGAACGAGATGCCCGTCTGCTCGGTCACGAAGTCGTTGTATCTCCCGATTTCGGGAACCGACTCGGTCATGTCGTCCGCGAACGTCGACCGCGAGCAGAAGTTGTTCGAGAGTTCGGTCTCCTCGACGAAGCCGGGGTCGTTGTGTCCGGCGTTCTGCCCCATGACGATGTCGGGCATGAAATCCTGCTCCCGCATCGCTTCGGCCATCAACACTGCGTCTCGCACGTAGGACGTCGGGAGGAGGATATCAGGGTCGGCCTCTCGGATACGGCCGATCTCACTGGAGAAGGAGGTGATGGACTCCGCGGTGTACGAGATCGGTCCTGCGACGATCTCGTATCCGTGTTCGTTGCAGAGTTCCTCCTGCACGTTTGCGCTGACCGAACCGAACTCGGTGTCCTCGTGGATGATGGCGACGGTCTCCAGGCCCGCATCTTGGTTCTCGTTGAGCCCGTCGAAGAACTCGAACATGTTCTCGGTGAATATCTGGTCGTGTGGACCCACGCGCCAGAACCACTCGAGACCGCGCTCCGTTAGGTCGGGACTCGACGACTCGCCCGTGACGTGCGGGACTTGCTCGCGCTCTGCGACCTGGCTGATGGTCTTCGAGACCGAACTGTGATAGGCCCCGTAAAGCAGATCGACGTTCTCTTCCTGGACCATCCGCTCGGCCTCGGCCCGGCCCTGACCCGGGTCGCCGCGATGGTCCGCCCACACGACTTCGACTTCCGCTCCACCGAGGCCGGGCAGCCCTGCCTCCGACGCTAGCGCGAGCGGTTCGAGGTTCGGCTGTTCCGAGTTGATGATGTCCTCTGCCGCGGAGTTCACGACTTGCTGGATGCGCGTCCCTGTCTCGCCGACGGCGCCGGAGAGCGGGTAGATGGCGCCGACCTTCACCGTGTCTTGGCCGCCATCCTGTCTGCCCGTATACCCCGTCAGCCCGACCGTAGCGCCGGCTCCGGCAAGTTTGACGAACTGCCGTCTGTTCACCGCACTGGTACGTCGTTGTTTCTCCCCCATAGCTAGAACCTCCATCTTTCACTATTTATAATTCATGTCGGATGGTTGTCGGTCGGGGCTTTTCGCCAAAATATCGTACTAAAATATTACTAGTTGGACTGAATGCGAGTGGCCACGTTACATATTCTCATGGAATGGGCAGACGAGGCGCTCGACGCGCTCGAACAGGCGGACATCGAACTCGTCGCGTATTTACCGGACACCAAACTGATGCCGTTGATCGATGCTGCGGAGGACCGCGACCGATTCGAGACGGTCCTCGTCACCCGTGAAGAGGAGGGAGTCGGTGTCGTGGCCGGCGCGTGGCTCGGTGGCAAGCGAGGTGCACTCCTCTGTCAATCGAGCGGGCTCGCGAACACGTTTAACGCGATAGCGTCGCTCGCCATCCCGGCCCGCATTCCGTTCCTCACGATCACGACACGGCGCGGAGACCTCGGCGAGTTCAACCTCGCACAGGTCCCCGCCGGATACGGAATGCCGGGACTGCTCGACGAACTCGGCGTCCGCAATCACTGTATCGACGACCTAGAGCACGTCGACGACCGCGTTCGGATGGCGGCGGAAACGGCGTTCGCAACCGAGACGCCGTACGCTGTGCTCCTCGAATCGACCGTCACCGGCTACAAGGAGGAGAATCAGTAACCATGACCGACCGATCGAATACAAAGCAACTGGCCGATCAGGTTATCGCCACGGAAACGATTCTCGACGTGACGCCCGACGCCGTGCTCGTGTCGAATCTCGGCGTTGCATCGTACGTCCTCGCCGGTGTCGAGGACCGCGACCGGAATTTCTACATGTGGGGGAGCATGGGCGTGACGACACCAGTGGGGTTCGGACTCGCCTTGAGTACCGACGACCAAGTCACCGTCCTCGAAGGGGACGGATCGCTACTGATGTCGCTGGGAGCGCTTTCGACGGTGGGAGCGCACGGCCCAGATAACCTCGTCATCGTCGTCTGGAACAACAGAAAGTACGTGACGACCGGTGGACAGCCAACCCACGCCGAGACGACCGACTTCGTCGGTGCCGCAGAGAGTTGTGGTGTGCGAGCGACACAGGTAAGTTCAGACGGAGACTTCGAGAACGCCTATCGCGAAGCCGTAGCCCACGACGGGCCGATGCTCGTCGTCTGTGACGTCGAGGAAATCGATCCCGATACACGCCCACCGTACGACTTTGCTCATATCAAACGACGCGTCCGCGAATCACTCACTGAGTCGTCTACTTGAGCACCGACAGCGGACGTACCGCATCGTCGTTCGACCGTCGGCCGCCGACGTGACCGGCGGGTCGCCTTCGATGCGTGCGTCCTACGGGCGGGCCATCACTCGACGTCCTCCGGCTGTGTGCCGACGCCTTCCGGCCATCCCGGCGGTCGTTCCGGCGAGGGGTTCGCGTGTTCGCGTTTCAGGACCATCGGGGTACGTTCGAGCGAGAGTACAAGTTCGTCGTCTTGGTTGTACGCCCGGAGTTCGGTGGTCACGATGCCGACGTGGTCGCGGGACTCACTCTCGCGCTTGTCGATGACTTCGCTCTCGGCAAAGATGGTGTCGCCGTGAAAGACGGGTGCGTGGTGGCGCACTTCGTCGTAGCCGAGGTTCGCGGTGGCGTTCATCGACACGTCGATGACGCTCATCCCGACCGCCAGCGCGATGACGAACAGTCCGTCCACGAGGCGCTCGCCGAACTCGGTCTCGGCGGCGTACGCCTCGTTGAAGTGCATCGGATTGACGTTCATGGTGACGTTCGTGAACCAGACGTTGTCGGTCTCGGTTACCGTCCGGCCGTATGGGTGTTTGTACACGTCGCCGACCTCGAAGTCCTCGTAGTAGCGGCCCTGCCAGCCAACAGCGAGCCGTCGGTCGTGTTCGGGTGTCGTGTCTTCGGTCATGGTCTCTGGGATGTCTTGCAGTGTGTCGGTAGTAGTGCGTCGTTCTCGATAGCTTCAGTACGATCGCGGAAGGTCGAGGACGCTCTCGCCGATGAAGTTCAGGGCGAGCTGTTGGGTGATTGGTACGAGTCGTGTCAGTCTTGCTTCGCGGAAGAACCGCTCGACGTCGTATTCCCGAGCCACACCGAACCCGCCGTGGGTCTGCACCGCGGCGTCGGCGGCGTCGAACGCAGCGTCTGCAGCGAGGAACTTCGACACGTTCGCTCGGGCACCGATCGCCTTCGCGTCCTCGTCGCCGCTTTCGACGGCACTGGCAGCACTGTATACCATCTGCTTCGCTGCCTGAACCCGAGCGTACGCTTCCGCGAGGGGATGTTGGATAGCCTGATTCTTCCCGATTTTCCGTCCGAACACCTCCCGCTGGTCAGCGTACTCGACGCCAGCCTCGATGGCCGCTTCGCCGAGGCCGACACACTCGGCGGCGATGACGAGGCGTTCCTCGTTGAGACCATCGAGCATCTGGTGGAACCCGTCGCCCTCTTCGCCGATGATTGCCTCCTCGGGCACGCGGAGATCCTCGAACCACATCTCGTAGGAGTGGACGAAGTTGCTCACGGTCTTGTCGATCTGCTCTATCTGGAGGGTGCCCTGCTCGTAGGCTTCGTCCAGATCGACGAGGAACATCGTCATCCCACGAGTTCGCTCGTCGACCTCCTCGCGCGCGGTCGTCCGCGTCATCAGGACGATGTAGTCGCTAGCGTCGACCCGTGAGATCCAGATTTTCTGCCCGTCGATTACGTACTCGTCGTCGTCTTTCTCTGCACGGGTCTCTATCGACGTCGAGTCAGATCCCGCGTTCGGTTCCGTCAGACCGAATGCCTGGATCGACGTTTCACCACGTGCAACCTCGGGAAGGAGGTCTTCTTTCATATCCTCGTTGCCGTACTTCACCAGCGGGACCGAGTTGTATACTGCACCGTGAACCGCCTGTGCGGCGCTGAAACCGCCGCCGTTTGCGGCGATCTCCTCCATCATGACGACCACCTCCTCGGTCGACATCCCGGCCCCGTCGTACTTCTCGGGAATGAGCACCCCGAACCAGCCGTGGTCGGCGAGACTGTCGACGAACTCGGTCGGATACTCCCCCTGCTCGTCCTTCGCTCGCCAGTACTTCGCGTCGAAGTCCGAACAGATATCCCGTATCGAATCACGAACCAGACGCTGTCGTTGGGTGAGTTCCACGGTGTCTCTGGTTACCATGTTGTGGCTCAACGACCATTCACCCTCGTCAAAAATAAGGATAGAGGGGCCTTCTACATCGACCACGTCCGCCGACCCCACCGACGCGAACGAGACCGTGTTCACCGACGTGCTCCTGCAGAACGCCAATCGATAACGAGATCAGTTCATCGAAACGTTCGGTTAGCTGAATTTGCAGGCGCTAGTCCCCCTTCCTCAAGGAGCAACGCAGGGAGCGGAGCGACCGAGTAGCGCAGTAGGCAGGGGATACAGCGCCATCATCGTCTCTTTTGCACGATTTAGACGAGGGAACGGTCAAACAGCGTGTGCGGAAAATCCGTGACGAACTTCCCGACCTCAAAGAGTGGTGGGGCGAGTTGACCGACGTGTACTCGAAAGTGCTTCAGCCCACGGTCATGCGGCTGGCCCACAACATCAAAGCTCTCGGGAAACTCAAAGAACAGGGCTACAACGTCGGTGAACTCCGGTGGAAGTCACCTCGGGAGTTCCGCAGATTCACGTACAACCAGTCTGGCTTCGAACTCGACAAGAAGGGTGGTCAGACCGTGTTGTCACTCTCGAAACTCGCGGACATTCCCATCCAACTTCACCGACCGGTGCCCGACGACGCTACTCTCAAAGAAGTCACACTCAAGAAAGAGCCGACGGGCGAGTGGTTCGCCATCTTCGGCATAGAGCGCAACTGCGAGCCACCAGCCAAACCTGAGAATCCGGAGCAGTGTGTGGGAATCGACGTTGGGATTCTGAAATATGCCCACGCTACTGACGGCTTTGCTGTCGGGTCGCTCACCCTCTCGGATGAGCGAGAGCGACTGGAACGCGAACAGCGGAAACTCTCGCGAAAAGAACACGGCTCTGCCAACTGGGAGACACAACGCCAGCGCATAGCCGAATGCCATCAGCGAATCAAGCGGAAACGCCGCGATTTTCTCCATCGACTCTCGGCATACTACGCTCGGGAATACGACCTCGTGGCTGTTGAAGACCTCGACGTGACGGGGATGCTCGAATCCCCGAAGAACAGTCGGAACACGGCGTCGATGGCATGGCACACGTTCAAACAGATGCTCGAATACAAGTGCGAGCGTGAAGGCACGCACTTCGTGGCAGTCGAACCCGAAGGAACGACCAAAGAGTGTGCATCCTGTGGCGTCGAAACCAACAAACCACGGTGGGTACGCGAACACTCCTGTCCCGCCTGCGGTTTTTGAGGCGGACAGGGATGCAAATGCGGCATGGAACATCCTTTTTCGCGGTCTCTCTGAACTAGGAGTGGTTCACTCCGAAGAAACGTCTGTAGAGACTGCGCTCCCTACGGGAACCGATTCGGTTCCTGCAAAGCGCGTCGTGGAAGCAGGAAGCCCCGCCCTCAAGGAGCGAGCGCAAGCGAGCGAGTAGGGCGGGGTAGTTCACCTGGCCGTACCTGACAGTAGTGATCCGAACTCGATTTTCTCGGCGGTGTCGCGTCGGAGTCGACACTACCCCACGAAGGTAGACCAGTACGATGTGTTTCGAACCTAAGAAACGAGTGGAGACTGGACGTGTCAATCGTGACTGAGTCGTATTATGACTAGAGTCTTTGCAGAGCGAGCTCAGATAGGATTCGGCTCGAATTGATTTCTTTGTCGAGCCCCAATCATTTGTCGGTGGCGTTGTAGACGACTAACGCGTCTGTAGTGACAGTCACTGTGCCGCTCTCGAAGGAAGTGGATGCACTGTTAGCGCCAGCGCTAGCCGCCGCGTATTCGATTCTCGTTCGACTGTCGGATTGCGTGGAGAAGTCTGCCGTCTGGACGGTGTGGATGCCAGTGAGTGTGAGTCCCGTGCCGTTCGCGGCCACGACCGCCTTACCACGAGCGTTCTCGATAGCTGTCGCGAGCGCTTTCTCCCGAAGGTCGCGGCGAGTGTCCTGTGTGATCGTGAATTGGATGTCCTCGATACGGGTTGCACCGTTTTCGACGGCCGTGACGACGATATCTCCTGCTCGGTCTGTTTTGTTGACCGTTATGACGAACGAGTGCCGGCCCTGGAATTTTGGTTCCGACGGGTTCTCGTCGTGGCGATGATTCTGACCAATATCGTACCGGGTCGACGTCACTTGATCCGAGTCGAGTTCGGACCTTTCGAGGGCGTTCCTTAGTTGGGAGGCGTTCTCGGCCAATTGCTCTCGGACGGTCTCAACGGAGTCCGCACGCGCGGTGACAGCGACTCGTATGACCGCACGGTCGGGCGCAGTCTGGACTTGCCCGCTAGCCGCCACCTTCACCGTCTGACCACTCCCAGTGTTCTGTGTCGGCGTGTTGTCTATTGCCGCTGCTGTGTTTGCGTTCGGCTGTCCGAATCCCATACAGCCAGCTGTCACGGTCAGCAACGCAAGTGCGAGTATCGCGAATTTTCGTTTCATACACACGACCATTCATCGGTATATGTTAAACAAGTAATGTAAAGTCAAACGATTCCTTTAGTCATCCCGCAAGTTCGAGCCGTCAGTCCGAGTCTGCGCAGGTACCTCTCAGTAGACGACTTCGAGGAACTCGTGGATGGCCTCGTTGACTGGTTCGGGGTTCTCCAGGTTCGAAGAGTGGCCGGCGTTAGGGATCGTCACATGTCGCGCGTTCAGGCGCGCCGCCAGCGAGTCCGAGCGAGCGGGGTCAAGGGCCAGATCCTCCTCTCCGTGAATTACCAACGCTGGAACGTCGATATCGTCGAGTTCGGCCGTGAAGTCGGGTCGCTCGAGCCAAGAGTTGACCTCGTGATACACCGCTTCAGCGGGGTACGTGAACCAGCGGTCCATCCACATTTCCGCTAACTCCGGATTCTCCCGAAGAGTCGTGTTCCCGAAGAGCAGTTGCTTGACTGTGTCGACGTACTGTTCCTGGACCTCCCCCGCCTCGCGCGTCGCCTCGATCATGCTCCGGTACTGCTCTATCTCGTCGTCCGGATGCGGCCCGGCCGTCGAGTCGATGAAGATCAGTCCATCGAGGCGCTCTGGATAGCGTTCGGCGAACCGCAGCGCCATGAATCCGCCCATCGACATACCGCCAAGAGCGCAGGAGTTGATTCCTTTGGTGTCAATGAGCGCGGCGCAGTCGTCAGCGAGATCGTAGAGATCGTAGGAAGTGGCGAACTGGTCGGTTCGTGCACGGGTATCGTAAGCGACGACGCGGTAATCGTCCGAGAGAGCCTCGATCTGTGGATCGAACATCGTCCGATCCATGAACGTGCCGTGACAGAGGACCACGAGCGATCCTTCACCGCGGTCGGTGGCGACGGTCTCCGGTCGGACGTGGTACCGCTGGACAGCCCGATCATCCGTTGATCTGCCATCGGATGGTTCACCCTCCCTAACTATGCTATGGATTCACATAGCTACATCCCGTGAGCGATGTTCACGGTCTGTACGGAGACCAGCGGCTACACGCGCGCGACCCGGCATCGAAGACTATACCGGCGGAGGAGACGACCCCAGCTTGAATCGCCGAGTCTGATACAGACAAGGGGGATTCACGACCGGCACGGAAAATATTGATATCTGAGGACCAAAATACTATTAAATAATAGTTAGAAATAATATCTCATTGGAGTTCGGACAGTAATAAACCATCATCGCACGTGAGATGCTGTCCTGACCGGGATCCGGGTGGACGTGAAAGGAACGCTCGCCGTGAGCTTGTTGGAGGGCACGGGGAACGATTATGTCCTCGATACCTCAGAGTGAACGTCTTCTCGTAGAATCGCTCGGGAGGGTCCCAGCATCTTCGCAGTACTCTCGCCGGAAGTAGACGACGGGGTTCTTACCGACACTCGGTCGGTGTCTACAAAGCGTGCCGCCGAAACAGGAAATCCACTCGGGGTGGAGGACCTGCTCGATACAACGATTCACCGTCTTACGGCGTTCACCCTCCTCGATAAGTGCCTCTGTGCGGTCGGCAAGAGCGGTCTCCTCTCGGCAGTCGTCGGGGAGGGCCGCCGGTTCGTACGCGACGACCGTCTCGACTTCCGCATCCGTCGCGGCCTCGATTGCAGTGAGTGCACCGAAGAGTGGCCGAACAGGGCCGGGTTCCAGTACTCTCATGGGCCTCCTCCGTGGAGGAGAATCTCCGCACTCACCCGAGGTCCGCCTTCTCGAACCACCAGTACCCCACGAAGACGGGGACGAGTCCCCACGCGAGCAGGACGACGACCGAAAACCAGTCCGTGAGGTAGAAGGGGACGTCACCCGCGAGTCGGTTCGCGAGTTCCAATCTCTCCGCCGACACCCCCGCTGGGACGTCTTCGATGGGAAATTCGGGAACCTCGCTGACCGGCCGGTCGAGGGCAGCGCCCGCAATCACGCGGTACGCCTCCAGCGGATTGAGTCGTTGCAGGAAGACGTACCACCGTTCGACCCGAATCCCGGGGAGTGAGCCGGTGACGGCGTAGTAGAGGCCGACGACCGCCGGTTTCCAGAAGAATACCATTCCCACGAACGATCCGATCGTGAGCGTCATTGCGCGCCCGCGAGTCGCCGCGGCGGCCGAACCTCCGACGGCGAGCCCCGTGAACGTCAGGCCGACCAGTACGCCTGCTGCGACGAACCCGGTGAACGCTTCGAGGTCCGGGATACCGTACAGGGGCACGACGAGGACGGTGGCGACGGTGAATCCCACGGTCAGTGCCACGCAAGTCACCAGTGCCCGCCCGACGAGCTTTCCGGCCACGACGTCGAACCTGGAGAACGGATAGCTCAGGAGTACGCGCAGGCTTCCTGACCGGCGCTCGCCGACCACCGAAAGGTAGCCGGCGACCAACGCGACGCCCGGAACGAACAGTTGCGCGAGCATCGCCACGCCCGCCAGCGCCATCGAAGCATCGACGGTTATGGAATCCGGGAACAGCTGTTCGGCCGACAGCAGCGACATCACCAGAAAGGCGACGAACACGGAACTGATCCCCCACAGCATCTTCGAGCGCACGGCGTCCTCGAAATCCTTCCGGGCGACGTCCGCCCAGGTCACCGTCATGCTCGCACCTCCTCGACCGCGAGGGATTCGTCGCGCTCCGCGTCGGGACGACCGTCCTCCGTCGTGTACGCCGTGAACACGTCCTCCAGTGAGGCCTCCTCGGAGTCCACGTCGATGATCTCGATACCGGCGTTCGTGAGCTTCGTGACGACTCGCGCTTTCGCACGCGAGTCCGAACAGGTGACTCGGAGAACACCGTCCGCAAATCGGGCCGAATCGACGCCCTCGATGTCGGCTACGTCGATGTCGATGTCACCAGTTACGCGCAGGCGGAGTTCGGAGCCAGCCCCGACGGCTTTCCGGAGTCCTTCGACGGTATCGACGGCCACCAGTTCGCCCTCGTGCAGGATGGCGACGCGGTCGCAGACGGCCT
Source organism: Halorussus salinisoli (assembly GCA_005239435.1). Classification (GTDB taxonomy): domain Archaea; phylum Halobacteriota; class Halobacteria; order Halobacteriales; family Haladaptataceae; genus Halorussus; species Halorussus salinisoli. The sequence continues at coordinate 467,944 of SZNP01000004.1, forward strand.
CGACCTGACCGAGGATGTGGCTGGAGAAGAAGACGGTCGTCCCGTCCTCGGCTTCTTCGCGGACGAGTTCGCGCATCTGCCGAATCCCGTGCGGGTCGAGGCCAGACGAGGGCTCGTCGAGGACGAGGAGATCGGGATTACCGACCAGCGCCATTCCCAGCGCGAGCCGTTGTTGCATTCCTTTCGAGTAGTTGCCGACAGGCCGAGCGGCGTCGCTTTCGGCCAGACCCACCCGGTCGAGAATCGCGTCGGAGTCGGTGGTGGCGTCGGTCCAATCGGCGGCAAGTTCGAGGTGACGCCGTCCCGTCAGTCGTTCGTAGAGGCCGAGTCCCTCGGGGAGGACGCCGAGGCGTTCTCGAAGCGCCTCCGACTCTTCGTGAACGTCCAGTCCCAGTACTGTCGCGGTCCCCTCGGTGGGGCGCACGTAGTCCAGTAGCATGTCGATGGTAGTGGACTTGCCTGCGCCGTTCGGCCCCAGGAAGCCGAACACCTCTCCCTCTTCGACGCGCAAGTCGAGGTCGTCGACGGCCACAACGTCGCCGAAGCGCTTGGTGAGGCCTCGTGTTTGGATAGCTGTCATCGTCGTAGCGATACCGGGAACAGGGCCAAAGATTATCCTCCGAAGATGCTGGGACGCTTTATACTCCGGTGTTTGGAACCACTTCGGACCGGCGATCACTGCCCAGCATGTTGGGCACAACGTTTTATTGGACGTCCAATCGATATCGAGTCGAGCCATGCGCGAAGCCCGCGTATCGATCAGCGATTCAGAGTTCGAGACCATGGGCATCGAAGGGCTCGTGTCGCTCTGTCAGGAAGCGGGAATCCGCGACTTCGAGGAACTCGTCTGTCGTGGGGTCGGTGCCGTCGTGCGAGTGGAAGTCGAGACGCGACTGGACGAGGAACGGCTGTCGTCGCTCGAGTGCGTCGATCAGTGGGAACACGTCGCTGAGATAGACGGCACACAGTTGTACGTCATCGCGTTCACTGCGCCGGAGCTTCCCGAGGACCTCGCCGACGAGATGGACGACCTCGTCGGGACCTGTGACCCGGTCGTGAACGAGCGCGGGGCTACGCTGTCGTTCGTCGGCTCACAGGAGGCGATCGCAGGGACCGTCAGCGAGTACGAAACCGCCGGGGTGTCGCCGGATCTCCAGAAGCTCGACGTGTACGAGGGACGCGAGCGACCGATAGACGACCTGACGGACCGCCAGCGCGAGGTAATCCAGACGGCCTACGACGAAGGGTACTACGAGGTGCCTCGCGAGGTGACGACCGGCGACATTGCCGCCGAGTTGGGCGTCGATCCGTCCACGGTCGCCGAACATCTGCAGCGTGCCGAGCGAAACCTGTTGAGCCACCATCTCTGACTCCACGGCTACTCGACGAGAGCGGCTGCTATGTCCGTGGCACCTTCGAGGGGTAGTGCGACGGTCGCCGCCGGAACCGTCTCTGCCCAGCGCTCGTAGGCGTCCCTACCGGGGAACGCCCTGACGTAGGGACAGACCGCCGCGTAGATGTCCGCGTGCGATGGCTCGCCATCTGCAGGCGGCTCGACGGACTCCGCGACGCCGAACGAGAACACCGCCGATTCGGGCGTCACCGTCAGGTCAGCCGGCCTGTCCGCCCGCGCCTCTATCACGATCCCGTCCGGGCTCTCGATCCGGATACTGACCGGCGTCTCTGCGAGGGCCGACAGTATAACTGCGTCGTAAAAGCATCGGAAGTGGTACGTCTCACCGTCCAACTCGCCCCGGTGGCCGGTCTCTTCGCCTGTGTGACACAGGTCCTCGATTCCGACGGCTCCCCCGCCGGTTCGACGACGGACCTCGGCGACCCAACCGCTCAGGGTCTCTATCTCGTCCTCGCAGACGAGTCGCCCCAACGCTGTCCGAACGTCGGCGGGGAGTTCCGCGTCGAGAACGGAGTCGTCTGCGAGCCACCGTTCGGCCGTCGCGTTGGCGTTCACTACCTGTCGGTCGCTTCCACTACCGCACGCGCACTCGTGGTCCGACATACACCTCACTACGGCTAGGCGCACTATCGGTGTGATTCCCAACTTGCCAGGGCAATTTAAATGGAGGAGAATTAGGCGGTGACACCTACCCGTGCATCGTCGTCTTGGCCGAGGTAGCGTTCGATGCTGGCGAAGCGCAGATCGGCACTGATTGCCAGCAGCGCGCCCGGGTTGGCACCAGCGAGCATCTGCGGGGTGTTGAACAGTTGGATTCCCGTGATGACCCAGACGCCGAGACCGCCGCCGCCGATGAAGAACGCGAGGTAGACCGTCCCGACGTTGATGACGGAACTCGTCCAAATCCCGGCGAAGACGACCGGAAGTGCCAGCGGAATCTGGATTTTCCGCAGGATCTCTCAGTTGGTCACAGTTGGTCACCCCCATACCTCGGGCAGCATTGACGGGGTTGTAGTGGTTCTGCATAATCTCGAAGCGTTCGAGGTTCTCTCGTTCTCTCGTTCGCTCGTGTGAAGCGCTTCAGCGAACTGGTGGGTCCACATCGAACTCGCACCGAGATACCGGGCCTTCCCCCGACGGATCGCGTCGTCGAACGCTTGCAAACTGACGTCGATAGAAGTGTCGTAGTCCCAGAGATGAGCCATGAAGATGTCCACCGTGTCCATACCCAATCGTTCGAGCGACGCGTCGAGTTCCTGTTCGATAGCCTTCCGAGAGAGCCCCTGTGAGTTAGGATCGCTGTCGTCCATTTGGTAGTAGCATTTCGTCGCGACCAGACGGTCGTCGCGACGACCCTCGAGTGCGTCGCCGAGGATGCGTTCCGATTCGCCGAGCGAGTAGAGGTTGGCGTTATCGAAGAAATGGATGCCGAGATCGATTGCACGGTCGATTATCTCGTGGCCCTCTTCTTCGTCGAGAACCCACTCGCGCCAGTCGCTCGTTCCGAAACTCATACAGCCCAGTGCGAGGCGGCTAACTTCCATGCCCGTGTTACCGAGTGTCGTATACTCTATTGACGACTATACCACAGAGAGAATTGGGATTAAGCGTGTGGTAGACTATAGTACAGCCTTTTTCAGGGCGCTGCTCACTCCTGACTGAGTATCGGCGAAGTCACGCTCGACTTGACCTCCTCCACGGCGTGAACGCCGTGAATCAGTGACGTCCTCACCACGTAACGCGCAGGGCTTTTTCGTCGCACTTCCGTGATCGCCTGGCGAGAGTTACGTATCGCTGTTTGCCAACCGCATCTCTTCGTTCACGACGTAGATGTACCCCCGGTTCAGCAGTTCCTCGAGTGCTACTTCGATCGTCGAGTCCTCGAAGCCCTCTGCCTCTAAATACGCCTCGGCCGACTCTCGTCGGAGTCCGTCCGTCGTCGACTCGATCTCGAGTCGCAAGCTTTCGAGCACCTCCTCTGCATACGTTGGCAACGGTCGAGACGTTGACGACCTCTCCATTACCTACTCCTTAGGGAGCGTACCCTCATGAAGACCAGCATTACTGTCATATACGCGAGGGAAATCGGGTACTTAGCTAGGTGTTCACCAAAATACTCCCACCGACGGTATCCCCCTGCAACACGCCGTCTCACTTTCCCGGCTCGACTATCTACTATTACCGAGCGACCGGGTTCGGCGAGGTCGCGCTCACCGAAGGCGTCGATGAGTTCATCCGTGGCGAACAGGAGTTCGAGGACACGGACGACAGCTCGACCGAAATACGATATCAAACGGAGCTCTGCTCAAAAAGACCGTTCAGTCGCCCCGGTGGCGTTCGGCGAGGACGGTGTCGATGTCCCGGTACTCCTCGCGGTGTCGCACGCACCGACTGACACGGTCGGCCTCTATTTCGTGCGCCTCGGGGTACTCTTCGTCGCACACCGATCCGAAGGCGTCTCCGAGGTGGTCGGCCGCCTCCCCGTCCGCTCCCGTTCGCGCCCGGTCTGCAGCCTCGTCGATGACTGTGCGGACCTCCTCGGGGAGTGAGCGGTCGCCGAACAGTTCGGCCACGATCTCGTCGACTTCCTCGCCCGCTACGTCCACGCCCAGCGAACCTTGGAGGCGCGTGAGTAGGTTCGTATCCGCCCGGTCGCGGGCTCGGAGGACGTCGCGGAACTCCTCGATGGCGACCCACGTCTCGTGGTCGAGGTCCGAGAACTCGTCGGGGTGGACCTTCGCCGGACATCGATTGGTGAACGGACACCCGTCCGGCGGATACCTCGGACTCGGCGGCGTTCCGCGGAGCGTGACGCGCTCGCGATTCGACGCAGCCCCGGCGGTCCGGTCGCCGGGGATGGCCGACAGGAGCGCGTCGGTGTACGGGTGTTGGGGGTCCGTGAAGATGGCCTCGGTCGGCCCGCGCTCCACGATGTTGCCGAGGTACATCACGCCGACTCGGTCGCAGATGTGCCGGACGACCGAGAGGTCGTGTGCGATGAACAGGTAGGTCAGGCCGAGTTCGTCCTGAAGTTCTTCGAGGAGGTTGATGATTCGCGCCTGGACCGACACGTCCAGCGCCGACACGGGTTCGTCGAGCACGACGAACTCGGGTTCGAGTACCAGCGCCCGGGCGATGCCGATGCGTTGCCGTTGGCCGCCCGAGAACTGGTGGGGATATCGATAGTAGTGCTCGGGTTGCAGTCCGACCCGGTCGAGGAAATAGGCGACCCGCTCACGGCGCTCGTCGGGAGTCCCCCAGTCGTGTGCGTCGAGCGGTTCGCGGACGATCTCGCCGATGGTCATCCGATCGTTGAGACTCTCCTCGGGGTCCTGGAACACCATCTGGGCGTCCCGCTGCCACTCGCGTTTCTCGCCCCCGGAGAGTCCGGTGATGTCGCGTCCGTTGACGACGATTTCCCCCGAATCGGCGGTTTCGAGACCGATGAGCGAACGGCCGAGCGTGGTCTTGCCGCATCCGGACTCGCCGACGATGCCGAACGTCTCACCTTCGCGGATGTCGAAGGACACGTCGTCGACCGCGCGTACCGGCGGATCGCCGAGCAGTCTACTGTCGTGGTAGTACGTTTTCAGGCCGTCGACGGTAACGAGCGGTTCGGCGTGACTGTCCACGTCGGACTTCTGGACGGCGTCGTCGTCTCCGTGAACGCGACTCACGCGTTCTCACCTCCATCGTCGAAGACGGTGCTCGGGTCGGGCGCGTGGTCGTAGCCGTCGGCGTAGAGCAGGCACGCGGCCGTGTGTTCGTCGGCCTCCTCGGCGACGTCGACGTGTTCGGGGTGCTCGCGCGTGCAGGCGTCGAACGCCGCCGGACAACGCGGGGCGAACCGACAGTCGGTGGCCCGTTCGGTCGGTGTCGGCACCTCGCCCTCGACGACCGGAAGGCGCCCCTCTCGGCTGGCGAGTGCGGGGATACTCCGCATGAGCCCGCGGGTGTAGGGGTGCCTGGGATGGTCGAACAGTTCGTCCAGAGGTGCCCGTTCGACGATTTCTCCCGCGTACATAACGTTCACGCGGTCGGCGACCTCCTCGATGACGCCCATATCGTGGGTGATGAAGAGGATTCCGAGGTCCTCCTCGCGCTGCAGTTCCTTCAGGAGATCCAGCACCTGAGCCTGGATGGTTACGTCGAGCGCGGTCGTCGGTTCGTCGCAGACGAGTAGGTCCGGGTCACAGGCCAGTGCCGTCGCGATGACCGCGCGCTGGCGCATCCCGCCCGAGAACTCGTGGGGGTACTCGTCGACTCGGCGCGGGGCGTCGGGGATGCCGACGCGTTCGAGGAGATCGACGGCGGTTCGTCGGGCCTCGCGCCCGCGGAGTCCGCGGTGGATTCGGAGCGTCTCGCGAATCTGGTTCCCGACGGTGTAAACCGGGTTGAGCGACCCCTGCGGGTCCTGGAACACCATGGCGATGTCGCCGCGATACTCGTCCCAGTGACCCTCGGTGAGGTCGACGCCGTCGAAGCGAATCGACCCCGTCTCGATGACGCCCGGGTTGTCGATCAGTCCGAGAAGCGACCGCGCAGTGACGCTCTTGCCGGACCCCGACTCACCGACGAGACCGACCGTTTCGCCCGCTTCGATGTCGAACGAGATGCCGTCGACCGCGTAGATGGTCTCCTTCTCGGTGTGGAACACCGTCCGCAGGTCCTCGACTTCGAGGAGGCTCACGCGCCACCACCCCGACTTCCGGCCTCGCCCGCCGCGCTGTCCGATTCGGGGTCGATGGCGTCGCGGATGCCGTCACCGAGGGCGTTGAACCCCGTCACCACGAGCGTGATGAGGACGCCGGGAATCAACGAGATGTGCCACGAGGAGGTGCCGACGTACTCCTGTCCCGCGTTGACCGCACGACCCCACTCGGGGGTCGGCGGATTCACACCGAGGCCGAGGAACGAAAGCCCCGCGATGGCGATGATGGCACCGCCCAGAGTCATCGACCCGTAGATGAGCAGGTAGCCGACGACGTACGGGAACATGTGTTTCCGCATCACGGTCCGCGGCGTCTGCCCGAACGAGCGGGCGGCGTCTACCCACGACCGCTCGGAAACCTGAAGCGCCGGGCCGCGAAGCGACCGCCACATGTACGGCCACCCCGTCCCCGCGAAGATGAGCGCGAGGACGAACGCTCCGTCGTAGAGGTTCCCGATCCACGTGTCTGCGAGGACGACCGTGAGCATGATGAGTAGCAGGAGCTGTGGAAGAGCCATCACGGCGTCGGAGACGAGGACGACACCGAGATCGACCCGTCCCTTGTAGTACGCCGAAACGAGCGCCAGGACGGCGGCGATACCGGCCGAGAGGCCGACCGATATCAGTCCGATGACCAGTGAGACGCGTGCGCCGACCGCGATGAACGTGAAGAGGTCCTTTCCGCCCGGCATCGTTCCGAAGGGGTGGAACCGTCCGAAGTCGTCGTAGGTCATCGGCCCGACGTTCGTGCTCCCCGTCGAGGTCGACATCGTGTTCGCGGACCCGACAGTCGTCTCCGCAACCGAGGAGCCGTCCCAGTAGGTGAGCGTGTGACCGTAGGGGTTCTGGATGTTCGCCTGGACTGTGGTCGGGCCGAGAGCAGGTGCGAAGATGGCCATCACGATGAACGCGAACACGACCAGCAGGCCGAACTCGCCCCAGTAGTGGCCGCGGAACCGATCCACGGCGTCGTCCAGCGGCGTCCACTTGACCCGCCGGTAGTGTTCCCGGTACCGCCGGTAGCCAGCCCAGAGCCACGCCGCAACCGCCAGCGCGTAGCCGTACACGAGCGCGACGCGGAGCGCCCACGCCTGCACCGGCGAGAGACCGAGAAACGTCCCGACGTAGCGACTGCCGTTCCAGTGACCGGCGTTCGGAATCGTCTCCCGCGACAGTAGCGTCGGGATTTCGCCGGCGGCCGACTTGACGTCGACGAGCAGTCCCGGCGCGCTCAGACCGGGCGTGGCGTTGACCAGGTCGACGAGCAGCGATGCGAGGAAGTGGACGAGCGCGCCTCCTTCGAGCGCGAGGAGGACCGCGCCGACCGCGGCCCACGTGTACGCAGGCATCGGATTTTCGAGAACTCGCTCCCGGAGCGAACCGGAACGGGTCGAGAACGAGAACGCCGACTCGCGGGCCATCCCGTCGGTTGTGGTGTCCCGGCTCATCTCACGCCTCCTCGTATCCGACGCGCGGGTCGATTATCGTGTACAGTACGTCCTGTAGCAGGTTGATGCCGACGATCATGATGATGAAGATGAACATGAGCGTCCCCACGAGCGGGAGGTCGCCCTGGATTGCCGACTTGAAGAACAGGAAGCCGATACCCTGGATTCCGAACACGGTCTCGACCAGCACCGATCCGCCAATGAGCAAGAACGCCTCGCTCGTGATGATGGGAACCAGCGGGACGAGCGCGTTCCGGAAGATGTGCTTCCACACGAGACGCCGTCCGGAGACCCCGCGGGACTTCGCCGCTTCGATGTAGGACTCGTTGCGCGTCTCGAGCACGGCGGTCCGTCCGATGCGCATCTCGTTGCCCATCGACGCCGACCCGAGGACGATGGCGGCCGGTGCGATCTTCTTTATGGCGGTGAGCGTCTGCCCCGGTTGGGTGAACAGCGCGAGGGGGTCGTCCGCCATGTAACCCAGGTTCGGGTTGCCTGTGACGGCGTCCATCGGAAGGAGGAACGTGTCCCAGTCGAACCCGAATATCTGTTCGGAACTCACGAGTACCGAGAGGATCATTACGGCGAGCCAGAAGTTCGGCATGGCGCGCCAGACGATTCCCGACAGCGACGTGAGGTAATCGGCGAGCGTGTTCGACCGAAGTCCGGCGTAGAACCCCAATGGGATGCCGACGAAGACGGCGATGGTCACCGACCAGAACCCCAGCCACAGGGTCCTCGGCATGTAGTCGAGGATGAGGCTCCCGACGTCCGAGCCAGGATACAACAGCCAGGTCTGCCCGAGATCCAGTGTCGCCATGTCCCACATCCAGTTGACGTAGTGTTCGTGCGGCGGCGTATTCAGTCCGAGCCGTTCCTGGGCGGCTTCGTATCGCTCCGACGCCTGCGGGTCGGCGTTGTTCAGGACGTTCGCGGCCGGGTCCACCGGTCCCATGAAGATGATGAACCACGTCATGCTCATCCCGAGCCACACGACCGGGATGGCGAGCAGGAACCGCTTTCCGAGGTAGCGCCACCGACTCATGGTTGTTTACGTGCGATGCTGGCGGTCTCAGAAACGTGGTCACACGGTTCGAGAGTAGAGCGTGTCATAGTCCGATTTCTCAGTTCCGAGAGGGTGAACGCCGACGAGGTGTCGGCGGTCGCGCGGAGTCAGTTTCCGAGCGTAGCCGTGTTGAACGACTGGTTCTCCATCGTGCCGAACATCCGAACGTCGACCGAGGGGTCCCAGAACCGCTGGGAGGTCGCGTGGACGGTCGGGAGTTGCTGAATCGCCGCCCAGTTGGTCTCCTCGAGGATGTAGTAGGCCTCGTTCCGTTTGCGCTGGGCCTGCTGACCCGGTCCCTTGTTCGGGACGTAGAGGTCGTTCCACGCCTCGTCGGCGATCTCCATGAACTCCGTGTACTTCGATTTGTCCTCGAACGTCCACCGGGTGAACATGCTACCGACGCTGTCCGGCGGATACGGGTGGAGGAATCGGAGGAAGTTGTCCGACTCGGGCCACTCCATCCCGTCGGTCAGCGAGAACATGTCCATGTCGCCGTTGATGGCCTTCGAGATGATGGTCCCGAAGTCGGCCTTCTGGATGTTGACGTTGATTCCGGCGGCCTGGGCCTTGTCGCGGAGGCGTTTCGATATTTGGTCCCACTCGCTGTCGCCCGAGAACACGGTGAATTCGACCTCGTACGGCGTGTCGAGGTCGGACTCCTCCATGACCTGCTTGGCCTCGTCGATGCGAGCCTCGCCCATGCCGTACGGCCAGCCGTTGGCACCGTACTCGATCTGCGAGCGGAAGCCGTTCTGCGCGTGCTTGTCGTAGTTCTCGGTGGGTTCCTCACCGTCGCGGTGCATGAACACCGGCGGCGGCGTCATGTGGTAGGCGGGCCGCGCGAGTTCCTTGTAGATGTCGCGGGCGATTGCCTCCTGGTTGATGAGGTAGGCGAACGCGCGCCGGACCGGCCGTGGCGTCCGTTGACAGTTGAACAGGACGTAACTCGAGTCGAGGACTGTCGCCTCGCCGTAGTTGACCGTCCTGCCGTTCTCGAGTTCGTAGGTCCCGACGCGGTAATCACCCTCGTCGCTCTCGATGCTTCGGCGATTGGGGTCGAACTTCGAGGTCGGAATGCCGTTGACGATGTCGAGGTTTTCGTTCAGGAACCGCTTGTAGCGGGTGTCCGCGGAGTTGAGGACGGTGAACGTGATTCCGTCGATGTTCGGCCCCTCGCCGTAGTAGTCTTCGTACGCGGAGAGCGCCAGTTCGTTCCCCTTGCTCCACGCGTCGACCTCGAACGGGCCCGTTGCGGCGAACGTGGGTCCATCGCCCGAGGTGCTGAAGAACTCGTTGTACTCGTACTCGCCGTCGTACCCCTCGATGTCGCCCACGGAGTTCTCGGGGATGATGGCGAACGCTCCGCCAGCGATCTGGGAGAGTGCGCCGTGGAACGCCTGTTCGAGCGTGAAGCGGAACGTGTAGTCGTCCACGGCCTCGACCGCGAGTGAGTCGGGGACGATTCGTTCTTTCTCCTCGCCGTCCTCCGTGTACGTCTCGGTCTCGTGTGCGATGGTGAAGGTGCTACCGACGATGTCGTCGGCGTTCCGGGAGTTCGACGACTCCGCGAGTCGCCGCCAGGAGTAGACGACGTCCTGGGCCGTGAACTCCTGCCCGTCGTGGAACGTCACGTCCTCCCGGAGGTCGAAGGTGTACGTCTTTCCATCGTTGGAGATGGAGTGTCCTTTGGCGAGTTTCGGCTTCGGCGGCAGGTCGCCGTTCGGGAAGTGGAACAGCGACTCCGCGTACTGATTGTACCCGGCACCGGACCCCTTCGCGTTCGTCGGGTCGAGGGTCTGAATCGGCCCTGCGGATGCCAACCGAAGCGTCCCACCTGTCGGTGAGGTTTCGGTATCGTCCCCGGTGGACGTCTCTGTACTGTCTTCCGCCGGTTCGGTCGTCGTCGACTCGGTTGTCGTCGGTTCGTCTGGTGCGTTGCCAGCACAGCCAGCGAGTGCAGCGCCCGTTCCAACGCCGGTGAGTTGCAAGAACCGTCGACGCGTGGTACGTCGAGCCATTCGACCAAGATATTTCCATCTGCTGACTTATAGCTTACTGATATAGTTATATAATTCACAATAGTTATTACTTTGTTAGTTATAGTAACTAAATCATTCTCCGTCGGAGTGGTCATAACAATTAATTATACGCGGATGCGAATCTACCGATGGATGACAGAACGACCGTTCCACCGATCCGGGCAGTTGATGGCCCGCCTCGCGCGGCCGACAGCCGAGGAAGAGACGACCGTCGCCGTCGTCGCCGACCCGCACGTATCGGTCCGCGAGGAAGGGACGATGAAGATGTTCGAACGCACAGAATCGGCGTTCCGAACTGCGCTGACGGACGCGACCGACCGCGGCGTCGACGCCGTCCTTTCGGTTGGCGACCTCACGAAGGACGGTGAGCCCTGGAACTACGACACCGTCGACGACGCCGTCGCCGACCTCGACGTCCCGTTCTACGCGGTCCCGGGGAATCACGACGTGCCAAAAGAGGACGACGAGCACGACACGCCGCCTATCTCCGCGTTCGAGAAGCGATACACGCCCGGCGAACTTCCGTTCCACGCGGAGATCGGCGGAATCGACGTTCTCGGCATCAACAGCTCTGGGACCGAAGAGCGACTGACCGACACCCACGACGGCGTCGTCCCATCCGACCAACTCGAGTGGCTGGAGACAGCGGTCGCGCGTGCGGACGCGCCAATCGTTCTCGTCCACCACAACCTTCCGGCGATGGCCGACCAGTTACGCGACTACCGCGATGCCTACGAGTCTGAGATGGCGATTCCCCCGGTGATGCGCGAGACGGACGCGTTCGAGGAGACGCTTGAACGGTCGGGTACGCCGCTACTCCTGACGGGCCACCTCCACTTTCCGTCCGTCGCTAAGGCGGGCGACACGTGGGAGGTCATGACCCCGACGACGTGTTCGTTCCCCCAGGCGTACTTGCTCGTTACCGTCGGTCCCCTCGGAACCGAGATTCGGTCCGTGCCGGTTGCCGATCGGGAAGGCCTCAGTGACGGCCACCACGAACGGTGGTCACACTCGACCACCACACGTGGATTGACTGCGCTCGGGTCGATACGGTTAGCGGAGTTCCCTCTCGTCGAGGAGTGGCAGCCGTCCGAGAAGTGCCGAAACGGTGAGTAACGGAGATAGTTGCGATTCGAACTCCGCCCATCGAGCGGTCGTCGTCGAGGCCGAACTCGTCGTTGCCGGAGTGGAAAGATACATTATTGTGTGAGATACACTCCCAAAAGACAGGCCTTTGCCATGACCGGAGCACCTCCGTAGTGCCTGTCACTCGTGTCAATATTCGCGATTGTACGAACTCTCGAGTATCGACTTCGCGACACGCCTACCGACTTTCAGTAGTCCGGTGGTGACCGATTTGCTCGACGTTGTGACGCCCATCACGTCGGTTCGAGCGTCGCCACAGATTACAGCGTGGTTCGAGACAGTGCAGATTGCCTCGCAGAGTGACTCCTTAATCGCGTTCGTCTCCGTGTCTGGCCTCGACCAGACCGCACGCCCGACAACAACCTCGAACCTCCGAATGGTGCCGTCGAGATGCTGGTAGCAGTCGGAACTGCCATCGTCGTGGACGACGACGAGTGACAGCGCCCGGCATCCTTTGAGAACGCAGAAATAGTTGGCCGAACGAGTCCGACGCATGGCTACGGCCGGTGGAACGAGTCGCTGGACGCGATACTTTACGATGGCGAGTGCTCTCTCGATGGTCGCTCTCCAGGGTAGTTCGTTCTTCGACGTTTCTCTACGAACAACGGCTATCGTCGGTATCTTCGGGGCTGTACTCCCGATGGTCTTCGGGATGGCGTACCTCCTGCTCCCCTCCTACGTCGGCCGTACGCTCTCGACCCGACGGCTGCCGGGAGTCCACTTCGCCGCCGCGTACGCCGGAACGGGAGTTCTCGTCACTGATGGTCTCGTTGGGCTTAGTCCGTCTCTCGTTGCACTCGGAGAGTCCCTCTGGAGCCTCGGCGTCGCTATCTTCGTCGGGACGCTTCTGTGGACGGTCGCCCCCGCGGTCGTAACCGATTCCGAAATCGTATTCCGGTCCGCGGACCGACCCCAGCGTTCGACGCGACTAGCCACGATGCTACTTCCGGTCGCGGTCGGGTATCTCGTCGTCGGCACGGTCGCGCTCCTTTCGATGGTCACCTCGCTTCCGGAGTTAGTAGGCAGATCGTTTCCCACCGTAGTCCATTACTATGCCGCCGGGTTCGCGGCGCTGCTGATCTTCGCACTCGGAGCGAGGCTACTAACCGGGTTCTTCCACGAGTCACCGCCCCGGTATCTCTCTTGGGTCGTCCTCCTGTGCGGAGCCGTCGCACCCGGTACACTGGCGCTGAACTTCTGGCGTCCACCCTGGTTTCTCGTCGGCGCGGGACTCGAATTCGTCGCGATGAGTGGGTACGTCGGACTCGTCGCCGTCGTCATGTACCGGACGGACCGACGGCGAACGGGACTGTACGGTATCGCCCTCGGGGCGCTGAGCGGTGCCGTCGCAGTTGGAGCGGTTACCCTCGTCGCGTTCGGAGTCGGTACTGCTACTCTCGTCGGCGTTCACGTCGATGTCGTCCTCGGCGGATTCTTCCTACTGACTATCATCGGCTACGCTTACCAGTTCTTCCCCGTGACGAACGGCCAGTTCCCCGGGGCAACCGAACGGACGGCACTGACGACGATACTACTCCTCGCGTTCGGGGTCGGTCTCCAAGCTATCAGCGCGTTCACGGCGTACTCGTGGTTCCACGAGGCGGGGAGTTCCCTCGCCGTGTTCGGGACGACCGGTTACACGTATCTGATGGCTCGGAGGCTACTGGGATGATGCCGCCGCGACGAGCCGGAAGAGCCCATCTACTTCAGACAAATACCATCAGCCCGAGTAGAGTGTCGATAGTAGGCCACGGTTTTACACTCTCGACAGATATTTCGAACGAATCGTTCGTAATCCGAGTCTTCGGCCACACCGAGTCTCGCTCTCCGCTGTACTGGTCAGAATCGGAAGTTGCACGTCTCGACCGAACGACGGTCTCGCTCGTCAGAAGGCGGGGTCCGACGCAGCGACGCGTAGCTGTTCGGGAATAGGAATATAACTCGCAGGTAGAAACTTCCGGCAGCTACATGACTGATGGACTTTCAGCCGACCGACAGTGGCTCTGCGAGCGAATCGTCGAACAGGCAGGCGAAGCGGTCATGTTCGCGGACGCGGACGGCGTTATCCGCCTCTGGAACGAAGCTGCCGAGGAGATATTCGGCTACTCGCGTACGGAAGCCGTCGGCGAGACGCTGGACGTCATCGTCCCCGAGAAGTTTCGTGACGCCCATTGGCGCGGCTACGACGAGGCGCTCGACGCCGGGGAAACGTCCAGTCCGCCGGTGGCGCGCGCACAGGTCCCCGCGCTCCACAAAAACGGTGAGCGCATCGAGATAGAGACCAGCGGGGCCCGCGTCGTCACCGACGAAAACGGTGAGCCCGTCGGCGTTTTCAACCTCGTTCGGGACGTGACCGACGCAGATCGCTGATTCCCGCCTCGCTCTCTACGGACCATCGCTTCGAGAAACGTAACTTCGACTACGGGCCGTGGTCACTCGGAAACGGAGACGGTGAACGGCCCGCCTTCGACCGGCGCAGTCAAGATTCGCTGGACTCGCCCGTGCCACGACTCGTAGAAATCCTCGGCCTCCGCATCGGTCGCCTCGCCGGCGACGAGTTTGCCGACGGTCTGCATCGGTGTGCCGCCTCCGTCGTCCGGATCGACGCCGGTCGCCGACGGGTCGAACGTCACGAGGACGGAGTCGTCAGTGTCCTCGCGAGAGAACCGGAAGGCCCGTCCAGGTGCGTCGATATCGTCGTACGAGAGGAGGTTTTCGCGGCCACCGTAGCCACCGAATCCTCCGAATCCGGTCTGGTCGGCAGCGCCCGTGATGTGCCGAATCACGTTCGCCATCGGTCCGAGTCCCGGTTCGTCGGGACTACCGCCGACGACGACGCTAATCCGTGACCGGACCGGGAGTCCGTCGGGGTAGAGCTGCTCCAGGGCAATCTGCGTGCTCCGATACGCGCCCGCCACGGCCGGACACGCGTGTCCGGCCGCTTTCGCAACCTCGTCGAAGGTGACGACCAGCGGTTCGCCCTCGGGAACCATGCCGAGTACTTCGGCTAGTGGGTCGCGGATCCGAATGGGGTCGGCGTCGGCCAGCCGTTCCCACTGCGTTCGGTCGGTGTTCTGTGCGTCTTCGCTACGTTCCGCGGCTGTCTGTCGGTCACTCATGGTGTATTTCGAGATACGTCGCGTACTCCTTTCGGAGGAGACCGCTCCGGTTCGTTTCGATCGCGAGCAGTTCGTGATCGGTCTGTGCCGCCAGTTGTGGGTACTCCCGTTTCGCCCGCCGGTCGGTGCTCTGAATCCGCAGTACTGCACCGTCGTTTAGGTCCTCGAGCGCACGTTGGACGCGAGCGATTCCGCTCGCACAGCCGCGCCCCCGATTGTCGACCGTCGTGTCCGGGTCGACGTCCGGTGCCGTCTCGGGGACTTCGACCTCAGTCATCGGCCTCCGCCTCCGCTGGAGTGCTCGACGGTCGGTCGCCCCCGAGGTCTTCGAGTTCACAGACGCCGTCGATGGGCGAGCAGGCCCGCCACATCGGGCAGGTTTTGAAGATGACGAACAGCAGTCCGATGAACCCGACCTTGGCGAGGACGGCGATGCCCACGAGACTGCCTAGGTAGTTTCCGGCGCTGACGCCGAGTGCGTCGACGGCCTGGTACAGCCCCGTCAGGAACAGCGTCGGGATGATGAACCGAACCGCCCACCGAAAGCGTTCGAGTTGCTCGCCCGCGGCCCGAACGACGGCCGTCGTCGGACGCCGCTGTCCCGTCGGGACGGCGACGAAGATGTTCCAGACCGCACCGCCGATCCACGCGGCGAACGCGAGGAGGTGCAGTATCCGGACGACCGCCGCCATCGGATCGAAGCCTCGAAGACTCACCTCCGCGAGCGCCGTCACGACGACGACCGTCAGAGCGAGGGACATCGTGAGGAGTCCGCCGAAACTCCGAAACTGTTCGTCGACCGGTGCCGAGCGACCCGTCGTTACGGTCGTCGTTCCGACCCACGTGGCGAACACCACGCCGAGACTGGCTACGAGTGGGCTGATTCCGAGAGACGAGACGTACTCGGCGAGGACGACCGGTCCGCTCAACACGAGCACGACGACGGTGCCGGTAGCCACGTTGTCGAACCGCGAGTACATCTCCGCACAGTACTCGCTCGCGTCCGTCCCGAGGTCCCGCGGTCGAACGAAGAGGTGCTTCCAGACGAGTCCGCCGGTGAGAACGCCGAGAGCCACGAAGTACGACCACTTGACGAGCATGACGGCGACCGTCCCCGAACTGCCGAGACGACCGGTCACCCAGGTACCGACCAGCGAGGCGGCCAGGATGACCGCGAGCGCAACTTTCGGAAGTACGTACTTGTCGAAGAGGTCGTTCGAGACGGTCGCGCCAGCCTCCATCGGTGGATCGGTCATTCCGGAGTCACCCTATCTTTGAATTAGGCTCACCGAAACTAAGTCTCGTCACGGATATGTTCGCGTCAATCTACTCCCCCGTACAGTTGTAATCAGAACACATGAAAACGGTCTCGGTGACGCGCGAGTTCGACACGCCGGCTGGCGTCGTACGGGAAGCGATACGGGACGCGGAGACGTTCCTTCGTGCCGTCGGGTTCGAGGTAGATCGGGACGGCGAGACACTGACGCTCACGAAGTCGGTGGCAGTAAAACAGATCGAACTCAGGGTCAGACTCGTTGACGACGATGCAACACTTAGCTACGAACAAGTCGAGGGAGTTTTCGGGGAGATGCGAACGCGGTACACCGTCACCGAAACCGACGGGGGATGTAGCGTCACGACCGATACGCGGTTCGAGCCACCGACGAGTGGATTCGGGACGTTCGTCACCGAGTCGGCAGTCCAGATGCAGCGGCGGAACGAACTCGCCGACCTGGAGACGTTCCTCGAAGAGCGGAGTTCGACGACCAAGCCGGCGGCGGGAGTAGCCGACCCCAACGGAGAAGGTGATTAGCATGTCGGACTCGCAGGGTGCCGAGGACCGCGAGCCGGTAACGCGCCGCGTCCACGACCGGCCGTGGGTGGCTGATCTGGAAACGGACGCTCACGCGGAGAACCGTCGACTGGTAGTCGCCGAAGCCCTCGACGCCGTCGAACAAACCGCCTCGGGAACCCGCCTCGACGTCGTCACTCACGAACGACACGGGCATCCGTCCGACTACCTGTACGCGGAACTCCGGTCGAGTGGGACGTCCGTCGACATCACCGACGACGGCCGCTGTGATTGCGGCGGATACGTGACTCGCGTGCGGGTCCGCTGAGGTCACAAGGCATTCGGTTACGCGTTCTCGAAGCGGACGGCTATATACTGAGGCGTGAACATATTGGGGAGTATCGTCGTATGAGTACGGAACGAAGTTCCGATATGGCCGGATTCCCATCACCGTTCGGCGACGACGACGATAGCAGCGGCGGACTCTTCGGCGACTACGACGAGTTCGACGCAGAGCATAACCCGACTCCGGGTCAGTTCCTCAGGGGACACGACGTACTGACCGGTGAGGACCACGTCGAGTTTCACCAGGTGACGAAGGAGATCTTCGAGGAACGGAGCGTGTACGACATGACCTTCGGGTACAACCTGGCGCGACTCAACCTGGACACGCGCCACCCCAAAGCCGGGTATCGATACGCCGAAGAGTCCGACGACCCGTCCATCTTGCGGGCGGAGTTCACGCCGACGACGCCGTTCTGCCCCCAGAGCGACACGCTCACCAAGGGCTCGTTCCGAGCGTGGAACGGATTGAGCGAACGCCACGACTACGACCTCGTCCGGGTTCGCGTCGACCAGATGCACCACCGCTACGACGAAATCAACGAGGCGCTCGAGGAACTGGAAGCGGAGTATCTGGAGACCGGAACGCTGACTCACGTCCCCGAGGGTGGACGTGACGGTCCCGAGGGGAGGGCCGGTGGTTCCGGAAGACGGGGCGGCAAGAGCGGTTGTTCCGACGGGACCGGGGGCACGAGTCGGGGGTACGGTCCCGACGCACCGTTTTAGGGTCGCCGGTCCGGGGTCATCGTCTCGTCGCTCTCTGCTCTTTCTCGCCGAGGACTCATCGACCCGAGAACCACCCGGTCGAGCGAGTGCGGACTGTGTTCGCGGATCACCAGCAACACGTTCGTCGTGAAGACGACGACGCCGAGACCCACCGAGATACCCCCGACGGTGGTGAGGGCCGAGCCGAATCCTCCCACATCCGAGACGACGATCACCGCGGTTCCGACGAGCAAGAGCACGAAGTCCGTCGCCGCGAGTCTGTCGTCGTAGAGGTCGTCGATCATCGGCACGTCCTCGAACCCGAGGAGGTCGCTGTACCGATGCACCCAGATGATGAAGGGAACGATGTGGTAGAGCGTGCCCACGACGACGAACCCGACGACGCCGAGCACCAGCAAGTGGATCGACCCCGACGCGCCGAACAGGTGTTCTCGCGCGGTCGGGCGGTCGAGCCACGCCGGAATCGACAGCAGCGCCCACGTCACTAACGCCGGAGTGACGACCGTGTACCGGCTGTGCATCGGGGTCCACTCGACCTGCATCTCGTAGAGTTTCCGTGCGAGGACGAGTCCGAACGAGAGCGCGGCGACGAGTATCAGCAGTCCCCCGATTCGAGCGACGGCGACACCGTCGACGAGTCGCCCGGTGGCGAGGAGGACGACGCCCACCGGATGCCCGACCTCCTCGATGGGCCGGAGATAGTTGTCGATTCCGTGTAGTTCGGTCTGCGTAAACATCGTTCCGAGTTGGTACAGCGCGCCGTAGACGGTCGTCAGAACCGCCCCGAAGACGGCCAACGTCGCGTGTGCTCCGAGAAGATTTTCGTGGCTCACCGACAGCGACGGAAGAATCGGACGAGCGAGATCCACGGCGAGGAGAACACCGAACGTGGTGAGGACGAGGAAGAACAGTAACGAGAAGACGAAGTGGCGCTCGGTCACGTCGAGGCCGTCGACCGTCGCTAACGTCCGGCCGACGTTGTAGACGAACGTCCAGAAGCCGACCAATATCAGTATACCGAACGGACCTAACCAGCGGAACTCCCCGAGTAGCAGTCCGAGAACGAACCCGAGCAACCCGGTCGTGACGAGCGTCAACTGGACGCTCGCGAGTCGCTGGGAGTGGATGGACGTCCCGGACCAGACGGGGACGAACTGCGTCATCGCGCCCATGATGGTGATGCAGACCCATCCGGCCAATAGCAGGTGGACGTGCGCCAGCGTCCCCAGTCCGGGGACCGTGCCGGTGACCAGTCCGGTACCGACGACCACTCCGACCAGCAGGAATCCGAGTCCGATCACGAAGTGACGGAGCGGAACCGTCATCGGCGGTTGTCGTTCGGTATCGAGACCGCCGGGGATAGCGCTCATGGATAGCTCTACTTGCCGAACGACCCTTTCAGTATCTCCGAATATATTCCCGAGTCGAACGCCGCCCCACGGTACACCCATTTTTTGGAAATTTTTTCATCTGTTAAAGCATTGTATTCCTATATTTAGTTGTGTAGATGTTCCAGATAACGAGACGGTGGGGTGCCGCCGTCTCGCTGACATCCGGGTCGGCCGTCGGCCTCTGCCCAGGCTATCAGTTTATCCGAATACTGACCGCACTCCGCCCGAACATATATGCAGACAGCGTTTCGTACCTGGGCCCCGAGTTTCGACCTGATGAACGATACCGCGTCGGCGGACGGTGAGACCACGGAAATCCGGTGGACGAAATCACCCCACACCGACTGGCCGAATCCGATGGTCGGAACGTTCCCCTACGTCGAACTCAAACTCGAACACCCGGACCTCGCCCCGACAAGATACGGCGAGTCGTTCTTTCCGGATGCGGTTCCCTACGAGTTCGACGGTGACCATCGGGTCTTCTACTGGCGTCCGACGCTCGACGCATCGACGAGCGACCGGACTGGTTGGGAGGGTATCTGTGCGACGACGGACGCGCTCTCGGTCGTCACGGAGAGTGGTCCGCACGCTCCCGACCTCGTTTCTCGTCGGGGTGATGAGTCAGAGGTCGTCGTGGGCGGAACCGTCGCCGGCGATTCGACGACGACGCTCGTCGGGTCGTACTCCGTTCCCGACGTTCGGATACGCGAACTCTCCGCATCACGGCTCGAACTACTGGCCGACGGGACCGAGTACGTCGTTCCGGCAGGAACGCGCCGCCGCGTTTCGCTCGCGGAGCAAACGGTCGAACGTGCGGACGGCGACGGCGGGACAGCGTCCGTTACCCCCGAACTCGTCGTTCGATTCCCCGGCGAACGAGAACTGCACCATCCGGCCCCCGGCGCGGAGTACCGACTGTTCCCGTCGTTCGGTCTCGAACTCGATACCGTTTCGAGACCCGTTCCCGTCCCGACGACGAAGGGGGAGCTCGATTACGCCGCCCTCGCGACCTCTCTCGGCGTCGACCTGTCGAACCGGCCCTATCCCGAGCGCGTACTCTGGCAGGCGTTCGCCTACACTGCGTTCGACCCGCACACCAGTCCCGTTCCTCGTCTCACGCAGTTCCCGACGGGTCGTCTCGCCCTCCGGACCGGTCCGATAGACGGGTGAATGCAGTCAATTAATCTTGCCGAAAGCGTCGCAGGAATCCGGTGAAACCGCGAACTCAGTCGACCACGTCGACGGGGTCGTCGACGCGTAGCGTTCGGGCGCGGTCCGACTCGTGAACCCGAGCGATGAGCATCAGCGTGTAATCGTGGTCGAACGCGCTCTGGTCGGCCCACTCGGGGAACGTCTCCCGCCGTTTCCGAACGAACCGCTCGCGGAACTCGGGGAGCGGGTCGCCCGTGTCCGGGTCGCGCTGGGGGACGACGCACCGACCGCACGGCGTGACGCCTTCGAATCGAACCCCGCCGATTTCGAAGGTCGGAGCCCCGTCGCCGACGAATCGGTCCTCCCAGAACGGAGGGACGCCAGCGACCTCGACGTTGGCCCGGAGTCGCCGCCGCGCACTCTCGACGGTCATCCCGTCGAACCACGACGCGACGGTCCGGAGCGTAGCCGTACTGATGACCGACGGTCCCATCTCCCGGCGGTCGACGAACCCCAACGACGTATCTCGCCGGAGCGTCAGGTCCGCATCGAAGAAGTCGCTGAACCACCGCTCGGCGGACGTGCGGTCGCCGTAGAGGTCGAATCGCCGCGTCTCGTCGTCGGGCGTCTCGACCGAGAACTCGCCCGACGCGGGGTCGAAGTCTGTCGATAGTTCGTGGACCCGGTCGGTCCGCTTGCCGTTGATAACGTCGCCGTTCTCATCGAAGAGCGCGAACTCCCTGTCACGGGCCAGCGTTCCACCGTCGAGAACCTCGGCGGTTTCGACGTCGATTCCGTCGAGTCCCTTCACGGGATAGACTCGGAGTCGTTCGAGACGTGCCATTCGTGGTACGCTCCCAGATGGCGGCCACGTACTCCAGTCTTTCCTCCGAGCGAACGCTTCGACCGTTCAGAACGGCGCTTTGGTACTCCCGGAGGTTACGGACCCAGAATCGAACCCGTCGGTTCTCTGCCGAACGAATCCGGGTTATTGCGGTGTTTTCGGGTCGAATCGTACGGAACGGACGAGAGACTGTTCGACACATCGACCGACTCGGTCCGAATACTGACGGTCGATGGACCTACTCAATCTGTTCGGAGCCACGCTCGGCGAAGTCGGTCGAACTCCTCGGACGTGATGTCCTCGCGCTCGATGGCGATTTCGACGTCCGAATTGGTGACCTCACCACGTTCGATGATGCGCTGGAAGACATCGTCGACGACGGTTACCGTATCGTCACCGCCGATCGTGTGCTGGCCATCGCCGTCTTCGACGACACCCTCGAAGGTGAACTCGTTGCCGTCGCTGCTTTCCTCGGGGAGTTCAGTCGCGTACGAGACGGTTGCCTCCATCGACGGTTCCTGGACGTCCCAGAACACGGACACTGCTCCGTCGTGTAGATCGACGGCGACCGGTTCAGGTACGACGTCGAGCACGTCAATCTCACCGGGAACCGCCTCTTGGAGCGCTACCCGACCGCTAACGTCCCGTAACGAGACTGTCACCGGGACGGACTGATTCGGTAGCACGTATCGCCGATCTATCGTTCGTTTGACGTCGTATTTAGCCGGGAGGGACTCGTCGGACGTGTGCGAGTCAATGCCTGTTCCGTGACCGACGCGTCGAGCCCAGACCACCAGCAAACTCGGCAGGGTGAACACGCTAGCGAGCAAGGCGAAGACGATCGTAAGTGCGGTGATGAGGCCGAACGACTGGAGGAAGGGGAGTATCGCGACGAGCAACACCGCGAATCCGATGGCTGTCGTCGCGGCACTTGCGAGCAGTGCCCCGCCGGTACCGATCACGGTCTCACGCAATGCCGTCTCGATCGTGTCTGCACTCTTGAGTCCCTGGTTGAACCGTTCGCTGATGTGGAGGCTGTAGTCCACGCCGAGTCCTATCGTGAGACCAGTGATCATCCCGGTGACGATGTTAAACGGGATGTCGAGCAGCGCCATCGTCCCGAGCACCCACGTCAGGGTGAACGCGACGGGGACGATGGTAACGACTCCAAGCGAGGCGCTCCCCTCGGTAATCCGGTAGGCGACCGCGAGGACGACGAGTACCGCCAATAGCGCGACAACCAGACTCATGAATGCAGTCTCCGCCAGTTGGGCTGCCGTGATCTGGTTGACGATGACGTCTCCCGTCGCTATCGCGGAGACGCCGTCGCCGTCGACGTCCTCCGCCACCCAGTTCATCTGATCG
Organism: Halorussus salinisoli; assembly: GCA_005239435.1. Classification (GTDB taxonomy): domain Archaea; phylum Halobacteriota; class Halobacteria; order Halobacteriales; family Haladaptataceae; genus Halorussus; species Halorussus salinisoli. The sequence goes on from SZNP01000004.1 coordinate 490,502, forward strand.
TGGACGGTCTCGTCCTCGACGTCACCGTCGACGGTCACAACCATCTGGAGCGCCCGGTACTCCCCGTCGTCGCGGTGGACAACCCCGCCCGCGTCCTCGGGCGCAACCCGGTAGAGTTCGTCGAAGACGCCCGTGACGTTTCGGTCCGGAACCCTGTCACCGTCCGTGTCGGCGGCCGCGAGCGTCGCGTTAAACGACTCGTTCTCCGCCGCGACCCGTTCCATCACCGTGAGCGGGTCGGTAATCACTGGCTCTCCGTTGGCGTAGGTCTCCGTAGCATCCATCTCGCTGGCGTTCTCCTGCGCCGAATCGAGTCGGTCGAGCGTCGCGGGGTCGGAGACGTCTCCTCTGACGAGAATCGTCGCCTTCGTGTCGCGTCTGACGAAATCCGAATCCAACGTATCGATGGCCGACTCGGCCGTGTACGTCCCCGGCGCGATCGGTTCGGGCAGGTCCTTCAGCCAGTCGGCAGGGTCCTCCGCGAGGAAGTCCGACTGCTGGAAACTGGCTTCTATCTCCGTCGCTCCGTAGGCGCCTGCACTGCTAACGAGGAGCGCGACGACGATGACGAGGTACGGGGCTTTCGTAGCCAACGTCGCGCCGGTTTCGAGGACGCGGTTGACCGGCCCGCGACCGGTCCCGACTGCGGGTTTGATTCGGTTAATTCCGTGAGACTCTAAGAGTTCGTCGAGTTCGACTTTCAGCGCCGGAATGAAGACGCCGAAGACGAACAGCGTAGCGACGATTCCAATCGCGCTGACGATTCCGAGCTCGCGGAAGATGGACAGTGGGCTCGTGAGGTTAGAGAGGAAGCCGATGGCAGTCGTCATGGTGACGTAGACGAGCGCCACACCAACGCTTCCGAGTGCGACGGACATGGCGCGATTGGGAGACGTGTCGCTGGACTTTCGGACCTCACGGAAGCGCATTACGACGTGAAGACCGTAGTCGATCGAGAGTCCGATGAGCAGAACGAGCACGACGATGAACGGCTGGCTAAACGCGATGTCGAACCAGCCCATCGTGCCGAACGTCCACACGAGGACCAGTGCGATCCCGATAAGACCGAGCAGAATGTCGAGCAGATCTCTGTAGACGATTACGAGGACGAAAAGGACGAACGCGATGGCAAGCGGGCCGACAAGTAGGACGCTGTCCACCATCGAGTCGGTGATTTCCGTGGAGACGATGCCGTCCCCGTAAATCATGACGGACATCGATTCGTCGTCCGAGACGAGTTCCGTCATGGCCGCTTGGGCGTCCTCGATTTCGTCGGGTGCATCACCCGGAGCGAACGACCCACCGGGTGTCTCCTGAGTGACTACCATCAGCGTAGCGTTGACCTCGGTCGACCCCGGTTCGTAGTAGTCGGGCATGAACGCCAGCGCTTGCGACGACTGACTCGCGTTTCCGGCGAGCGTATCCGCGGCGAGGGCGTCGACCTGAGAGTTGTTCATCGACCGAAGCTGGTCTATCTGTGCAGCGAGAGAGGGATCGAGGTTCTCAGCCGCTCGTTTATCGTTAGACAATTCCGCATACTCGTCGGCGAGAATTCGTTGGGTGATGCTCTGATTCGCCTCCCCCGTTTCGTGTCGTTGGCCACCGGTCGTATTCTGGTCGCCGGTCGCGCGTCGCTGGTGGACACTATCCTCGAAGAGCACGTAATCCTCCTCGCTGAGATTAACGGACGTATTGGCGTCGACGTTCTCGAACTCCGCTCGGATACTAGCGTTCGGGTTTTGTGTGAGTCGTTCGAGGGACTCGTTAAGCGCCGATTTCGTTTCGTAGAGTTCCCTCTGGCGGTTTCGAAGTACGTCGAGTTGGTTCTGACGAATCGACGTGGTCGCGAGTAGGTTCGCGACACTCCGCGTCGAGTCGTTCGCGACGAGGGTCTTGTTGACCGTCTCGTTACTCCGTAGGGACCGCTCGTATTCGAGCATGGAGACGAGCGTTTCCCGATCGAGAACGTCGTCATCCTGGACGATAACCTGTGCAGTGGTCGTATCCGCGGTTCCCGAGGAAAAATTCGCATCAGCGTAATCGAGCGCGTCGGCCTCGTCCGCGTCCGTTTGGAACTGGTCGAGCGAGGTCGAACGTTCGACCATCGGGACACCAGCAGCGACGACTGCCGACGCGACGAGCATGACTACGATGACGATGCGGGCATTGTCCGTGATCCACTCGCTGAAATCGGGCATCATCGCTGACCAGTCCAGGAGGTCGTGAACTCTGTAGGCTTACGAGACGCACGGGACATCGATTCGCCCAAGATAGGGCGTGCGCCGGTTCCGTGAAACGGTGGAGGCTGAAGGAGCGCTTCGGTTGTGTCCGAGCCTGCACGTATAGTATTTCCCAACATCGAGTCGAGATATTGGCTTCGGTCGGTTAGTCACTCGTGCGAAGCATCGGGCCGATTGCTAACATATTCGTAGTTGGAGTTATTCCCCGTGAACGATTACGAGGAACTGACGCTCGATGCCCCACGTTAAACTCACAATCGACATCCCGGAAACTACATGGATCGGGGAAATCTCGGCTCAAAACCCGGAGTTAATTTTCAAGGTCATTGCGAGCATGCCCGGTGAAGACACGGGCATCGGCCTCGTTCGCCTTATCGCTACGGATCCGCTACCCGTTATCACCGATATTCAGGCCCGTGAAGACGTTGAGGATCTCGCGCTACTCTGGAAACACGAGGACGAAGCTCTTCTCCAGATTCGAACGTCGAATCCTATTCTCCTCCTCCCCGTTTGGCGGGCCGGAGTCCCGCTCACGACGCCGTTCGATATCGAAAATGGTCAGGCCATGTGGGAGTCGACGACGTCACCGAATAGCCTCTCCCGTCTTCGCACTCAACTCGAGGACCTTGGCATTGGATTCTCAATCGAACACGTCCGCGCAATCGATGCGAATCCGGCAGACCAGTTGATGACTGAACGCCAGCAGGAGGTGTTGCTAACAGCGGTTCGAGAAGGGTACTATCGTACTCCGCGAGATGCGACACTCGGCGATGTGGCCGACGTTCTCGAGATAGCAAACGCCACGTGTAGCGATACTCTCCATCGTGCGGAAGGCCACATCGTTCACTGGTTCGTCGAGGAGCAGATGGACGTACAGCCCTCGGAGTAATAGTTCGATACGTAGCCAGCTATTTGCTCAGAACGACGAGGAACGAAGATGCAATGGTAGATCGGAAGAAGCCGGTGCCGAACTCCTCGCCGGCGAGCACCACCAGCGACACGCCCTCCTCGCGTAGCGCTCGGACGCCTCGAAGACAGTGGTCTCCTCGCCGGATGGTCGGTGGACGGTATACCCGCCCTCCTTCCCCTCCAGCATCTCGTTCTCGATTCGGACGTTAGCGAACGTACCGCGCATCATGACCTCGTGGTTCCCCGTCGGGAGCCGTAGGTGTCGAACTCGTGGGGTTCGACCTTGCGCTCGGCGAGCCACTGACCGGCGGGCAGGTCCTCGCCAAACGGCCCGGCAGGGCTGATTTGGTCCGTGGTCACGGTGTCGCCCAGCAACATGAGCGAACGCGCACCGTCGACGTCAGCGACGCCGGGGGCTTCCAGCGAGAAGTCCTCGAAGAACGGCCGCTCGCGGATATAGGTCGGCTCGTCGTCCCGCTCGTAGACGTCACCGGTCGGCCAACGGTTCGAAAGACGATGATTCGACGATTGGACGAGGATTCGACGGATGGACGCGAAGCCCTATTCAGTAGGGGTCGCTCGTTCGAGACGAGTACGATGCGAATACCTGTCCCAACGAACAGACTCGTCGCATTGACCCTCGTCGGGGCGCTGCTCACCGGACTCGTGTCGTTCGGTCTAATGTCGCCGACACTACTGCCCGGTTCGGACGGCCCCGATGACAGCGGAAGCACGAACGCCCAGTTCGCACAGAACACACCGACGCCGAACCCCGACTTCACCCCCGCGGTCCAGACTCGATCGGGGTCCGGCGAGTACGAGGAGCACGAAGAGTACGAAGAACACGAAGAAGACGAGGAGCACGAGGAAGATGAGGACGACGAACGTGGTGATGATGACTAGAGGTGGTCGGACCCGCCGACCATCGGTGCGAGGCGACTCGGAATCGCACGAAGCCGTGAAACAGGAATCATGAGTCTCACGTCAAAAATCGTCTCGCAGCGCGAACGCCGGACTCGGCGCTTCAAATGCTGCGATACGACCTTCGAACTTCACGTTCAGGGGTGGAAGAGCGACCGCGCGATGAATCGCGCAGAGGAAACCGCACGTACCCTCGAACGACAGTTGAACGCGTTCAACGAGGACAGTGCGGTCGCAAAATTGAATCGGACCGGCGAGGTGACGAATCACCACGTCGCCAGACTCGTTCATCGCGGCTTAGAGTACTGCGATAGGACCGACGGGACGTTCGACATCGTCAACGGTCGATTCGAACACGACCTGAAGGCGTATCTCCAGCGGGACCGGGATACACCTCCGGACTCGTTCGAACCCGGTGAGGTTCGAGTGTCTGGTTCGCGGGTGACGGCCGACGTCCCGCTCGACCTCAACGGTCTCGCCAAGGGATACATCGTCGATCGGGTCTACGACACTCTCACCGGACTCGGTCGCGATGGGTTCGTCGACGGCGGCGGCGACATCGCTCACCCGACGGGTGCCGTCGGCATCGAGAGTCCGTACGGCGATTCGAAGCCGCTGAAGACCCTCGACACTCGGTGGAACGTCGCCACGTCCGCCGGCTACAACCGCCATCGCGACGGCACCGACCACATCTACAATCCCGGGACCGAGCGAATCGGGAGTCGTCACGACCTCGTGACGGTCGTCGCAGAGCGCGACTGCATGGAGGCCGACGCGCTCGCGACGACACTGGCAGTATTACCGACCGACGACGCGCTGGCACAGATTGCCGAGTGGGACGGAGTAGAAGCACTCGTCGTTCACGACGGGGTCTTCAACCCGACAGAGGGGTTCACTGAGCATGTCTCGGAGTACTAATCGGACGATCGCGCTGCTCGCAATCGTCCTGCTCGTGCTGTCAACCGTGATCGTGTGGGACATTGCTGGCGAGCGGAATCGCATGGCGACCGAGGCCCAGAAAGCGGATGCCGTCTCGGACCAGGTCACGACCAGACAGGCGGCCGGGGATTACGATGGTGACGGAATCGGCGACTCGCAGGATGCCTGTCCGACTCGACCGGAGACGAAGAACGGGTTCCAGGATGGGGACGGCTGTCCGGACATCGTCACGACCACGGGGGCGTCGTAATGGACCTCGTCTGGTATCTCGACCGCGCCGCCGGCCTGGTCGGCTACGCAGCGCTTTATCTCGCCGTATTAACGGGTATCCTGTACAACGCAGAGGGGTTCGGATCGATCACGGACACTGCCCGCCGGATTCACATCGAAGTCTCCGTCTTCGCGTTACTCGTGTTACTTGCCCACGGCATACTCGGTGTCGTGGACACTTGGTTCATCGTCGTCGGTGAGGTACCGACACCCGCGTATGGAGCCTCGTACCTGCTCGGCGGCGTCGCTGTCGGTGCAGGTGCATTTCTGCTACTGATCGTCGGCGTTCTCGGGTTCTTGGACGCCCGTCGGTTCGAGTGGCCGTGGACGCCGAGGGTCGTCCACGCGTTCACGTACGGGGCGTTTGTATTCGGGACGATCCACGCCGCAGCAGTCGGTACCGACCTCGTCGGACTTCTCCGACCGGGTCTGATCGCGGGAGTAGTCTTCCTCGTGTACGTCCTGCTGTTGAGAACACTGGCCCGTCTTGGGATAGTTTCGACCGCCGACGGCGTAAGTTCCTGACTCGGGCGAGTGACCTAGACTGCTGCCCCAACAAGCTGACCTGTACTCGAAGTTCTCACCGTAATCGAGTGGCCCGGACATCGAGTTCTCCCCTCGGCCGCTCGCGGTTCAGTTGGAGTCCCCCGACCTGCGTTTCTGCACCGACGTCGGTCAGTAGGACTCCCAGAGACCGAGGAGTCGGTCGACGAGTCTGTCCGTGAAGCTCTGGCGGTGTATCGTGTAGAGGTATCTCGCTCGTTCTGAATCCGTGAGCGTGTAATAGACTGCGACCCCATCGCGTTCTTTCGTGACGAGATCCGCGTCGGTGAGTTTCGACAGGTGCCACGATATGGTCGAGTTGGACTTCTCGAGACGGTCGCTTAGGTCGGAGGTGGTGAGCGGACCGTCCGCAAGGAGGTGAGCGATGATGTGCCGGGAGTACTTCCGACGGAGCGCGTTCATCACGATCTGGTCGCTCTCGCTGAACTCACCGGCCGGATAGTACCGGGTGTACTTTCCATCGTCGGAGGACTCGACGAGTCCGTCGTCGATCAATTGCCGCAGATTGTATTGGAGAGTCCCCTGTGCGTAGTCGAGTTGCTCGAGGAGGTGTCGAAAGTGGGTTCCCGGGTTCTCCTCGACGAGTCCGTATATCTCGCGGCGCGATTCGAGGTCTGGCTCCTCCATCGTACTACTCCCGACTGATAGCGGTGAAGAACGCGAGCAGGCCGAACAGGACGAGAAACGCCGAAGCGTGTTCGATCAGTTCGACCTGCGCGAACGGGAGCAGTCCGTACTCGAGGACGAAATACTCCGCGAACACGACGAATCCGTGTATCGCGAACAGACCGTAGGCGACGCTCACGATAAGCATTCGGCGGTCCCGCTCCCGTCGCCACGCGAGGAGGCTTAACGACAAGAGTGCGACTGCGACGACGAGGATTCCGAGACCAGCGAGTTGTTCGAGCTGTTGAGCGAGCGTAGCCATCACTCACCACCCCCAAAGGAGACTCGTGATGTGGGTTTTAGCATATACGCTACTCGGTAGTCGTCGAAAAAGTGTCTTCGCGTCCAGTTATCGAATTCGACGGTCGTTTCGATTGAGAACCCCAGTACCATCCCAGGTACCATAAGTAAAGTTCCGAGAAGGTGTGGTACGGTCACGACGGTGGTGAGTGACTTCCGCTACTCGTCGCCGCCGAGCACGTCCCGTGCATGCGCCCTGACGAACGCCCGCCTCAGGACAGTCAGCAGGAGGAACGTCTCGTACTTCTGGGTCCGACAGTGCTCGCACGGACTCATCTCCCCCGAAATCGCCCGCAACGTCTCGCCGAACTCGTCTTCGAGCACGGCGACAAGTTCCGCCACGTCGGGCTGGATTCGGTCGACCATCTCGTCGACGGCCGCCTCGTGCTCCTCGGGGACGGAGTACGACAACAGGATGGTGTTGGCGCGATAGTACTTCGTAGTTCCTCCGCGACGCTCCTCCAGTTGTGTGACTTCGACGAGCCCCACGTCGCGGAGTTCGTTGACGTGGTGGCGGACGGTGTTCTCCGTGCGGTCGTACCCGCGGTCGGCCAACTCGCTGTGGACCTGCCGGATCGTCATGTCGCGTTCGGCGAGCATGTCGAGGATCATCGCTCGAACCGGCTCGTCGACGGCCGACGAGATACGCGGGTCGCGTACCGCGACGTCCTCGAGCGAGACGTCGGTCGAGAATTCGGCCATGGTTCTACTGCTACTTGGGTCAGGACGTACAAAGGTGTTCAGAAGTCGTCGGGAGGCCCTAAACGACCGATTGGAACGGTCGAATCCCTGGTCGAAACGCGTATACCGGAGCTGGACCCGCCCAAACTTATCATTTGAGCAATACCTTTAGTAGCGTGGTTCGTAGGTGAGAGTGGAGACGACACAGACGATGACAGAAACGACTCAATTCCGCGTGATGGATTTCGACTGCCCGACGTGTGCGAACAACGTCGAACGAGCACTGAAGCAGACGACCGGCGTCGAGTCCGTCGAGGTTCACTACACGACCGGCCGGGTAGAAGTCGAGTACGACGACGCGACCGCCGACCCGACCGAATTCGAACGGGCAATCGAGAACCAGGGTTACACGCCCCAGCCCGCGTAACCTCCTATCTACTGCTTACCCACCCCTACCCACCGCTTACCCACCCTACCTACGTCCCAACTCACGTTCTGTACCTATACCCGAGGTGAACACGAGTGAACTGGAAACGATACTTCCGCAAACACAGAAAGGGAATCGTCGCCGGCACCAGCGGCCTGCTGTACGCAGGCGGCTGGGCCATCGGCGAGTTCTCCGCCTACGACACCGTCAGCACGGTCGTCCTCGTGCTCGCGGCCGTGGTGGGCGGCTACGACATCGCGAAGAAGGCGTATCACACGCTCGAGAACGGGTCGGTCGGCATCAACACGCTAGTCACGCTGGCCGCACTCGGTGCGATAGCCATCGGCGAGTACTGGGAGGCCGCCGCCGTGGTCTTCCTGTTCGCGCTCGGCGGCTACCTCGAAGGCCGGACGATGCGTAAGACCCGCAACGCGCTCCAGGAACTGCTGGAGATGACGCCGGACACGGCGGTCGTCCGCCGCGACGGCGAGCAGGTCGAGGTGCCGGCCCACGAGGTCGACGAGGGCGAGACGGTCATCGTCAAGCCCGGGGACAAGGTCCCCGTCGACGGCGAGGTGATCGACGGCGAGAGCGCCATCGACCAGGCACCGGTGACCGGCGAGAGCGCGCCCGTCCACAAGGCCGATGGCGACGAGGTGTACGCCGGGACCATCAACCAGGAGGGTGCTCTCGAGGTCACCGCGACCAGCACTGGGACCGACACCACCCTCCAGCGCATAATCCAGCGCGTCGAGGAGGCCCAGGAGGCCAAAGCACCGACGGAGACGCTCATCGAGCGATTCTCCACGTACTACACGCCTGCCATCATCCTGCTCGCCGTCGTCGCGTACGCGGTCACTCGGAACGAGATGATGGCACTCACGCTGCTGGTCATCGGCTGTCCCGGCGCGCTGGTCATCGGCCCGCCGGTCAGCATCGTGAGCGCCATCGGCAACGCCGCGCGCAAGGGCGTCTTGATGAAGGGCGGCGAACACCTCGAGACGGCGGGCAAAATCGACGTAGTCGCCTTCGACAAGACCGGCACCCTCACGAAGGGCGAGACAGCCGTCTCGGCGGTCGAGGGCTTCGACTACGACGCCGCGGAGGCGCTCCGACTGGCCGCCGTCGCCGAGAAGAAGAGCGAACACCACCTCGCGCAGGCCGTCCTCGACGCGGTCGACGACTTCGACGTCCGGGAGCCGGGCGGCGACGTCGCCGCAGATGGCGGTGAGCCGACCGACGGACGGCGACCCTCGTCGGACCTGCGGTCAGACGGCGGTGCGGTGGCGCAGGCGGTAACCGTTCCGGACCCCGACGACTTCGACGTCGTCGCCGGGAAGGGCGTCATCGCGCACCACGACGGGCGCGAGATCACCGTCGGGAATCGCGCATTATTCGACGAGCGCGACATCCCGATTCCGGACGACGTAGCGACGTACGTCCGGCAGCGCGAGCAGCGCGGCGAGACCGCGGTACACGTCGCTCTCGACGGTGACGTCATCGGCGTCATCGCCATGCGCGACGAACTCCGCGAAGCGGCGCCCGGCGTCGTCTCGCAACTCGAGGACGCGGGCGTCCAGACGGTGATGCTGACCGGCGACAACGAGCGGACCGCGGCCGCCGTCGCCGAGGAGGTGGGAATCGACGACTACCGTGCCGAGCTCCTGCCCGAGGACAAGCAGACCGCCATCCGGTCGTTCATGGACGGGGGCGACGTGGTCGCGATGGTCGGCGACGGCATCAACGACGCGCCCTCGCTGGCGACCGCCGACGTGGGCATCGCGATGGGTGCGGCCGGGACCGACACGGCCATCGAGACTGCCGACATGGCGCTGATGGCCGACGACCTCGAACGCATCCCCTACGCAGTGAAACTGAGCAAGGCGACCCGCTGGAACATCTACGAGAACGTCGGCCTCGCCGTCGTCACCGTGGCGCTCCTGCTCGCGGGCGTGCTGACGAGTTACGTCCACCTCGCGGGGGGGATGCTCGTCCACGAGGGCAGCGTCCTGCTGGTCATCTTGAACGGGATGCGCCTGCTACGCTACTGATCGAATCGTTACGCTACCGACCGAAACCAATCCCAACGACTTAGCACCCGAACCATGAGTGAATCCATAGCAACCGACGCAGCCGAACGGACGAATTGGACTGTCGACTACGCAGACACGGACCCGATCGAGATACGGGACCCGGTCGCGGAGGCGCTCGCCGTCCTCGACCCAGGCGTTCCGTTCGTCGTCACGTACGCCGACGCGGTCAAGGCCGTCGGCCACTCCTGTCCGACCGCCGCGGGCGCGTTCCGTATCGCACAGGTGGGTCTCGACGCACTCTACCCGGACGAGTACCCCGTCCGGGGCGACATCGAGGTCCTCGCGGGCGGTCCAAAGGAGGACGCGACGTACGGCGTCATGTCGAGGCTAATTTCCTACGTCACGGGGGCGTCGGAAGCGGACGGGTTCGGCGGTCTCGCCGGCGGTCACGGCGACCGCAAGCAGAGGCTGTCGTTCGGCGATTTCGGTGCCGACGAGCCAACGTTCGCGTTCCGCCGGCGGGACACCGGTGGTATCGTGGAGGTGACCTACCACGTCGGCAACATCCCCGAGGCGGGCGCGGCGACGCAGTACCTCCCGAAACTCATCGACGGCGAAGCGTCAGACGACGAGCGCGAGGCGTTCCGGGAGGCGTGGCACGACCGCGTCCGGTCGGTGCTCACCGACGACGATCTCTTCACGGTCTGGGAGACCGACAAGGAGTTCTGACGGTCGTTGTAGTCGCAGTGACTGTCGATATCTCTGGCCGTGACGGATTGCCACTCCACAGCACGTCGTCCATCTTCGCCGATGTGCATCGACGTGACACCAGATGTGGAGGAACACGTTCGGGAATACGTTTTATACTCTCTCTGATTTAGGTTAGCCTAAAATGGTTCGAGCATCACTCACTCTCACGATTCCCGAGCGCACCTGGATCGGAAACGTCTCGCGACAGTTCCCGGAGGCGAAATTCCAGGTACGGTCGGCCCAATCGTGCAACGGAATCGGGGTCGGGTTCGTCGAACTCGTCGCGTCGGATCCGACCGAAGTCGCCGAGGAGATCGAACGATACGACGCCGTTCACACGGTAGAAGTGTTCCAGCAGAGAGACGGACGAGCGCTCGTCCAGATCGAGGCGGAAGAACCGATACTGCTAACGCTACTCGACAAAACGGGTGTCCCGGTCGAGATGCCCTTCGAAATCGCTGACGGCCAAGTCCGCTGGGAACTGACGACGACCCGAACGCGCCTGTCGACGCTCGCGACGGAGTTGGAACAGTCCGACCTCGGATACATGGTCGAACACATCTGGGACAGTGCGCAGTTCGGTCAGATACTGACCGACCGCCAGCAGGACGTCATCGGAACCGCGCTCGAACGGGGCTACTACGATTCCCCGCGGGAGTGTACGCAGGAAGACCTCGCTACCGAACTCGATATGGCCAAGTCGACGTGCAGTGAAATACTGCATCGGGCGGAAGAGCAGATCATCAAGCAATTCGAAGACGGGAACCAACCTGTGTTCACGCAACCGAAGCAGTACGCGTAGCGGACCTGTTCGTACCGAACGAGCCGTCGACTATATTCGCGGAATTCTTTATTTGTCTGACAGTCGTATCCGAACTCGATGCTGTCCACTGGAGATACTGCACCGACCTTCTCGGCGACTATCGGGACCAGCGACCACGAATCGTTCGACCTCGAAGACCACCTCGGAAGCGGTCCGGTCGTCCTCGCGTTCTTTCCGGGCGCGTTCACGCCGCCGTGTACGAACGAGATGATCGCACTTCGGGATAGACACGACGAGTTCCGAGATGCTGGTGCGACCGTTCTCGGGGTGAGTGCAGACTCGCCGTTCTCGCTCGGTGCGTTCCGCGAGCAACACGGGATCGAATTCGACCTCGTGAGCGACATGGACCGGGAAGCGATTCGGGAGTACGATATCGAGATCGACATCCCGGAACTCGGGCTCTACGGTATCGCCAACCGCGCCGTCTTCGTCCTCGACGGGGACGGCACAGTGACGTACGACTGGATTGCCGACGATCCCACCAACGAACCGCCATACGTCGAACTCCTGAACGAGGTCGAAGCGGCGTAGCGAGCGATACACGGTCGAGTGCGAGTACTGCTCGATTGAACGTATTCGGGTAAAGTAGTACGACACTCGCCACCGATACTGTCTGTATGAGCGCAGACGACCGGAACGAACCGGAACCGCCCGAAAACGACGGCGAGATGCTCGCGAACGACGTCGCCGCGTTTCTCCGGCGGAACTTCCCCCAGATTGCGATGCACGGCGGGAGCGCCGCGATACAGGACGTCGATACCGAGACCGGTGCAGTGTGGATTCGACTCTCGGGGACGTGTGGCGATTGCGGGATTTCTCCGATGACGACGCGAGCGATTCAGAACCGCCTACCGATGGAAATCGACGGAATAAGGAAAGTACACGTCGAAACGACGTGATAGCCGACGGTACGACTCGTATCGAGTCACTCGATGCACACCATCCGAATCCAACTCGCAGACGATGAACCACCTCAAACGCCACGAAATCCCACACGGTGTCGATACGACCGACTGGAACCTCCGCGTCACCGGCACGGTCGAACGACCGCTCCGACTCACCGAGAGCGACCTCTCGTCACTTCCCCTCGAAACGTTCACCGACGACTTCGAATGCGTGGAAGGGTGGGTCGCGGAGGACCTCTCGTGGCGCGGCGTCCGCGCCGAGACCGTACTGGACAGCGCGAACCCGACGGCCGGGAGCGAGTACGCGCTCGTTCGCGCGATGGACGGCGACTACGCGTGCTCGTTTCGGCTAGACCGACTCTCCGAGTCGATTCTCGCGGTCGAACTCGACGGCGACCCCCTACCGGCCGAACACGGCGGGCCGGCGCGCCTGATTCCAGGTGACGGCGAGTCCGATTGCTGGGAGAGCGTCAAGTGGGTGTCAGAGATCGAACTCACGGAGACCCAACCGGCGGAAGGGGACACCGCCAAAGAGACTGCACTATCCCGAATCGGGTGAGCCAAACGATGCCAACGTGGGACGAACGCTTTCGAGACGGGGACTATCCACGGGACCCCGACCCGTCGCCGGTTCTCCGCAGGTACGTCGACGCCTTCCCCGACGGCCGGGCGCTCGACATTGCGACGGGGACCGGCCGTAACGCCGTCTTCCTCGCCGAAGAGGGTTATCAGGTCGACGCCATCGACCAGTCCAGCGAGGGATTACGGATCGCACGGCAGAATGCAATCGATCGCGGCGTCGACGAGCGGACCAACTGGATTCGAGCGGACGTTCCGACGTACGCGTTCCCCGAATCGACCTACGACGTCGTCACTATCAGCTTTTACCGCGCGGTGGATCGCTTTCCGGACATCAAAGAGGCGCTAACGACCGGTGGCGTGCTCTTCGTCCAGCATCACCTCCGGTCGTCGGACTCCCTCCAGTCGGGCCCGAGTGGCGACCGATATCGGTTCGCCGCCAACGAACTCCTCCACGCCTGTCTCGACCTGACGGTCCTCTACTACGACGAGCGCACGGAGACCCGGGACGACGGACGCTCCGGTGCCGTGGTCCGAATCGTCGCGCGGAACTCGTCGGGTCACCACCAGTCGTATCCACGGATCGATTCCGAAGAGAACTGAAATCACCCCGCGTACGCGAAAAGATAAGATCCCTATTTCGTCGGATCACGTTCGACCGCGACGTCGTGAACTTCGATTTCGTTCGGCGCTTCGAAGACGTCCTCGGCGGACCGGTCCTCGTGGGCCCGCTCGAACGTTTCGCCCTCTCGCCACGCCTCGTAGTCGTCGAGTGACTCCCAGAAGGTCATCGTAACGTGGTGTTCGGCCTCGATCGGGGTGAGCACTTTCAGACCGAGGAACCCGTCTCGATCTTCGATACCGTAGCTGTTCCGCAGCCGCTCGACGAACGTATCGGTGCGTTCGTCCGGGATTCGAACGCGATTCGAAACGGCGATCATCGGTCCTCACACTCGTACGTTTGCATGTAGGCGTCGGCGAGTTCCGTCGCTTCGTCGAGCATTTCGACGAGTCCCAGTTCGCCTGCGTCAGAGCCGACCGTCCAGACCACATAACCCCAACCACCGAGCGAATTGGACCCCTGAACGGTTGCGATTCGGACTACCGTCCCGTCGCTTGCGGTGTACGTGATCCGCGTGAACTCCCTCTCCATGATGCTGTCGTAGGTAGCGTCTCTAGCGAGTTGCCACCCTTCCGGAACTGTCGCGGGTCGAGTCGAGGCCATACGTAGTTCGTTGGTCGCTGAATGGATAGCCGTTGAGACGAATATATTCCTGCGACGATAGAGTTGCCAAGTCCCAACGTGACGGGAACGTTCGTGCGAACGTCATCGGGAGAACGTATAGTTACTACGTCCGCGTACTCGTCTGCATGAGCCTCGAAGAGCCGGAAAAGGCGGACAAGAGTCTCGACGTCCGAGAGATCGACGGTGAACCGTTCGAGGATATTATGGCCGCCCTCGAAGATCTCTCGACCGACGAGTCGCTGCTACTCGTGAACAGTTTCGAGCCCGAACCGCTGTACGACGTGCTCACCCAGCGCGGATTCGAATACGAGACGACCAATCCGAAGCCCGACGAGTGGCACGTCGAAATCGAACGCGCCTGAGGCGAGCCACCGTATCCGTCGCTGGGCCGGAGTGAGCCGCCTCGGGGTCAAACCCCGAGGCACTCGGCCTGCTCCGCCTGTAGAGGACCGATCGAGCCAGTTTCCGACGAATATCGAAACGACGAGTTCGTACGTGTGGAACATCGCGCGTCCGAGCATCACGAACGCGGTGAGCGCACAGTCGTTCCGATCTCTGGTCGAGTTATCGACCGGTTCCCAAAGAATCTACTTCTCTTCGCGTCTGTCGGACGACGGCCGCCTTCTGGAGCAGGACCTACAGGCGTCCCCGTACCAACCGAGGACTTCGCGGTGGGAGGTGACCGCGACGTCAGATTCGGAAACGGGTCTGGGTGTCCGTGGGTTAGAACGGGGTTTCAGTACTGCCAGTCGACGTGGACTCGGACTCGGTAACCGCGGTCTTTCCGATCCGTACTCGAAACTCTCCAGGGTCCTTCAGGCGGTAGTTCCAGCGGAATTCGGGGCCTGTTTCGGCCTCGAACTGGTGGTAGAGTGGCTCTGGATCGTGATCGTTTACCAGTACGAACGCCTCACCGCTCTCTAACTGTTCGTAGGCTTCGAATATCTGCTCGTGGCGTTGGGCGGGCGGGAGGTCACGTACGTCCAGTTCGGTCGTGACTTCCAGCGTATCGTCGCTGCCGTCGTCCGTCTGGTCTGCCGGCCCTGATTCTTTGGTAATTCGGACTCGGCACCGGCCGGCCGCCCGTTCGCGGACGTCCCACGAAAACGAATCACCGTATTGTTGGCGGAACTCCTGATGCAGCGGTCGGGGCTCGTGGGGTGCGATCAGTTCCATCGTCTCGCCCCCGTCCGAGATTCCCGTATCGATGGTGAATCGTCGGGTGACGGTCCTTCTTCGGAATCTCGCGAACGTCGAACGTCGCTTCGACGTCGCTTTCCACGTCAGTTGTGCTCGTATCCGTCTTGACGATCTCGACGCGCCACTCGCTCGGGTCCCGGCTCGCGTACTCCCAGTCGATTACGTCCCCGTGTGTCGACCGGAGTTCGTGGTACAGCGGTTTCGGGTCGTGGTCGTTGACGAGTACGAACCCCTCGTCGGGGTCGAGTTGCTCGAACGTGTCGGTGAGTACCGTGTGTCGCCGCTGAGGCGGCATTTCTCGAACGTCGAACTCCGGTAGCCCCGGGCCGGGGGAGGCTTCCGTTTTCGTCACGCGAGTTCCCCAACTGTCGGGTCCCGTCTGTTCGGTTTGCCAGTCGAGTTCGGTGTCGCGTTTGATGCGGTACTGGCAGAGTGAAGGGTAGACGTCTCTGTCAGCAGTGAAGACTACAGTTTCGTCGGGGTCAGCCTCGTCGAGATGGTCGAACACGTGTTCTCGCCGTTGGGCGTAAGACTGGTCGGAGACATCGATGTTGGACTCCATCACTACGAAACTGGCGTATCTCCCCCCATAGGTACTCGGGCGAACTAATTCGGGCAGGGCCGGTTGGTGAGTGTATTTTTGCCCTATTACTCCGTCCTTCGTTACTTGTAGCGGAGCGGGCTTCACCCGGCTTCGGTAGTTGTCCAGCACTGTCCTGTCGCTCCGCCACGGCCTCTATTTACGCAGGCAAACAATATCGGTAATCCTAGATGTCTATAGTGACATGATCACAACTGTCCGGACGCTCGTCACCGGTGGGACGGGGACGCTTGGCCAGACGCTGTTGTCTAGATTGCGGGACGAGAATCACGAGGTCCTCGCCACGAGTCGCTCGCCACCGACGGGCGACGAGGTGGAGTGGAGACGGATGGATTTAGCAGACGGGACTGGTGTCCAAGAGGCCCTCACGGACGTCGACGTCGTCATTCATACTGCCAGTTCGCCACTCGGTGATACCGAGGCAGTCGACGTGGACGGAACAAACCGACCGCTCGACGCAGCGGCCGACGCCAGCGTCTCGAACTTCGTCTACATTTCCATCGTCGGTATCGAGGACATTCCGTACTCGTACTACGAACACGAACTGACCGCGGAGCGGGCAGTGGAGGAGAGCGACGTTCCGTCGACGAATACAACCTCCTCGAGGCGGAGGAGACGCATCAACGGATCTACGAGACTATCTCTGACAACCCCAAGAAGATGGTCGAGTACGAGAACGCACCGCGTCCCGGCAATACGTAACCCTCACGGGGAGTCGGTCGGCGAAACTCGTACACGTACCAGTGCGGAGTTCGAGCTACTGGTCGGGCATGAAGTTCTGCTCTACCTCTCCACTGAACTCTTTTGCGACGAACTCGTTGCGGAGCGTGCCGATTCCTTCAATTTCGACCTCGATGACGTCGCCGTCGCTTATTGGACCGACGCCCGACGTGGTTCCCGTCGCGATGACGTCACCACGTTCGAGCGTGACGAGTTTCGTGATTTCTGCGACGAGTTCTGGGACGGAGAAGATGAGGTTGTCGATAGTCGAATGCTGTTTGCGTTCGCCGTTTTGACGCAGTTCGATCGAGGCGTCATCCGGAACCCGGTCGGGCGACGCAACGACGGGGCCTATCGGTGCGGCGTTGTCGAACGACTTCCCGCGGACCCAGTTTTGCTCCTGGCGCTGGTCGTCCCGATTCGACAGGTCGTTGACGCACGTGTATCCCGCGATGACCTCGTCGGCTCGGTCGGCCGGAACGTTCCGGCACTGCTCGCCGATGACGACGCCCAGTTCGGCTTCGTGATCGATTCGTTCTTTGTCCTGTGGAAGCGTAATCGTATCGCCGTGACCGGCGAGTGTGTTGGGCGCTTTGAGGAACAGCAGCGGACGGTCGGGGATTTCGGAATCGGTCTCTTCGGCGTGGTCGGCATAGTTCAGCCCGATGCAGACGATTTTGCTCGGTTCCACTGGGGGCAGTATCGTCACGTCGTCGACGCCGTATCGTCGGTTCGAGAACACGACCTCCCCGTCCCTCCACTCTCCGAGACGGACCGAACCGGCAGGGTCCCGGAATCGAACTCGTTGCATGGCGAGGTGATACTCTGACTGATTCGGCTAAAAAGATTAGTAACCCGGTAAATTCCGCAGTCTTGGCTCCTTAGACGTATTTGTTAGGTAATAACACACATATTCGGCCTGCGGACCGACTGTCCCCAATATTGAATACTCTATCCGGATTGATGGGGCTATGGGTGAACGCCGACATCTCGGCGACCTCCTCGACGAGGAGCGAGCCGTGCTAGGTGCCAGAGTCTCGACGACGGATCCCGCGATCGTCGAAGTGTACGGGGGCCTGGGACTGGATTTCGCGTGGATAGACCTCGAGCATACGGGCCGGAGTCCGTACGACAGCCGATATCTCGAAGAGCTAACGCGGGCGGCCGACGCGTCGGGAATCGACCTCCTCGTTCGACTTCCGTCCGGCGAACCGCCTGTCGTTCGCAAAGTGCTCGACGCTGGCGTCAAGACGATCCTGATTCCTCGCATCGAATCGCCGTCAGACGTCCGTCGAGCGGTTCGGGCATCACGGTTCGTCTACGAGGACGAACCGGGGACGTACGGCGGCGGCGCGGGAAGAGACAGCTCGTGGGGCGACGTCTCGACCGTCGACCCTTCGGACCACGACGAAACGGTGTCCGTCGGGTGCATGATAGAGACGAAGTCCGCGGTCGACAACGTCGACGAGGTAGTGGCGGTACCCGGACTCGACTTCGCTTTCGTCGGTCCCGCGGACCTCTCGATCTCGCTCGGCCACTCCCTAGAGAAGGATCACCCGGACGTTCGACGGGCGATGGAGAAGGCCCGAGACGCGTGTCTCGACGCGGGCGTCACCGCGGGATGGGTTACCGACGACACCTCCGACGCCGAATCTGCGATCGAAGCGGGGTACCGACTGCTGCGTATCGGTGACGAGATTGCGTCTGTGCGGACAGTCCTTGGGTCGCGGTACGAGAAGCTACGCGCGAACTCGGACTGAGTCCACGTGATCGCTTCCCGGCAGTCAGAACACGGTCCGAGTCTACCTGACGAACCTCGGTGATGGTATTCTAGGCGTTAGTGGGTGTTTCGCGAACGCTCCGAGAGCTACTCCATCGATAATCCTTTTGTCGGCATCCGTGGTGTTGAGTGGCATGGGAAGCGACCAGGGGGCCGAACTGCTTTTCTCCAGTGGGATACTCGTAGAAGCGGGCGACACCGTGTCGCTGTCTCCATCGTTCGAGTCGTCGGTGGACGACTATCGGGGGGAGATAGCGGACTCGTCTCGGGAGGAACTCGCTCGTCTCGTTAGTGAGTACGTCGACGAGGAGCGAGTCGTCGAGCCGCTCGTTCGACTCGGAGAGAAAGATCCACGGACAGTTGCAGAACTGCGTGCTCTCCGCGACCACCTGAACACACGATCGAAAGCGGACGAGCTAACGCTGCTCCCCGTACTACGACTCTTTCGAGCGAACGACGTCGACACCGACGGGAGTCCGGAGTCGTTCGTGCCGGTACCCGGCGACCAACTGCCAGAGCTCGCAGTGATCTATTCACCGGTTCTCGTGTACGTCTGGCTCGACGACTGTCCACCGTGCGACACGCTGAAGCGCCGACTCGAGTCGATATTCGACCACACGAAAGGGGTACTGCCGCTCTCCGTTTACGGTCCGGACCACCAAGCGTTTCTGGCTCGGGAGTACGACGTGACTGCCGGACCAGCGATGCTCTTTATGGTCGACGGGAGGGTCGAGACGAGGCTCTACGGCGCACACGATACGGACGTCATTACGACCGAGCTCGGTCGAATTCGTGAGTGAGCTTCGGAACTGATTATCGAACTTCTGACGATCCGGCGGTCTAGTCGTAAATCTCAGAGAACGAGGTCGTCTGCACCGAAAATCTTAATAATATGCGTGAATTGTTATCACCTCACACATAAGGGGGTCGGTGGTGAAATTCCAGACGCGTTCCGTGAACGGGGAAACGGATAACGAGTGCGAACAAAAGTTATAGATGAGTGTAACAAGCAGAATAGCTAGCGTTACAGAAAGCGATTTTGGAACTATCGTCACGAACACTCTCAAGCGGTTACTGCGGGAGCGAATCACCAAGTTCGCCTTCGTCGTGTTACTCTTTATACTTCTCCTGGGAATCGTCGGTCCGGAACTGGCCCCGTATCAGTACAACGTCCAGCAACGCACTGCAGATGGCGAGCTAAAACGCTACGCGCAACCATCTCTGGAACACCCGTTGGGAACCAACAATCGCGGTGAAGACGTACTCTCTCGGCTGATGACCGGCGCGCGATACACCGTCGTCACCGGCCTCCTCGCAGGTTCGATCATGCTCTCTATCGGCGTCTTCGTCGGAGTGACTGCCGGATACGTAGGGGGGAAGACCGAGAGTTTACTCATGCGGTTCGTCGACTTCATGTACGGAATCCCGTTCATCCCCTTCGCCATCGTCCTCATCACGTTCTTCGGTACGGGGTTCTACACTACGATAGCCGTGCTCGGACTGGTGTTGTGGCGATTTATCGCACGCGTGCTCCGCTCGCAGGTGTTACAGATAAAACAGCGACCCTACATCATGGCGGCCAAGGCATCGGGCGCAAGCACGAGGTGGATCATCACGAAACACATCCTCCCGAACATCGCGAACATGGCGGCCCTGTTCTTTGCCATGGGTGTGGGCTTAGCGATCATCGAACAGGCCGGACTCTCGTTCATCGGCGTGACGGATCCGTTCATTCCGTCGTGGGGGATCATGCTCAGGAACGTTCACAACTCCGGACGCATAGCCGACGCCTGGTGGTGGTCGTTGCCGCCGGGAATCATGATTTCACTGACCGTTCTGTCACTGTATCTTCTCGGACGAGGCTACGAACAGACGAGCGGTGACGACGACGTGGTGGTGTAACCAATGACCGAACCTATCCTCGAATTCGAGGACGTGAGCATAAAGTACCGGACGCGGGGAGACGAAGACGTCCACGCGGTCAACGACGCGACGTTCTCCATCGAAGAACACGATTACTTCGGACTCGTCGGGGAGAGCGGATGCGGGAAGAGCACGATCGCTGACGCCATCGTGGGCGGGTTAGACGACAACGGAGAAGTCGTTTCCGGCACGATAACGTTCGAAGGACAGGAAATACAGAACTTCTCCGAGTCCCAGTTCAACGAGGAACTCCGGTGGAAAGAGGTCTCGGTCATTCCCCAGTCGTCGATGAACAGCTTGGACCCCGTTATGAAACTGAGCGATCAGGCCATCGAAATGGCGAAGTACCACACGGATCTGGGGAAAACGGAAGCCGTGGACCGACTCCGTGAACTGTTCGACGTTGTCGGGATTCCGGAGTCGCGGATTCACGACTATCCCCATCAGTTCTCCGGCGGAATGCAACAGCGGACCATCATCGCGTTCGCCCTCTTTCTGCGTCCGAGTTTGATAATCGCCGACGAGCCGACGACCGCGCTCGACGTAATCATGCAAGACCAGATTCTGGATCACATCAATCGACTGAAAGACGACTGGGACATCAGTATGCTCCTCATCACGCACGACATCTCGGTCGTGTTCGAGAACTGTGATTCGATGGCCGTGATGCACGGTGGCCAGATCGCGGAAGCGGGCAGCGTCACCGACGTCTTCGACCGACCGAGACACCCGTACGCGATTCTGTTGCAGAACGCCTTTCCAGATATCCGGTATCCGGATCGTGAACTTGCTATCATCGAGGGTCATCCTCCACAGCTCACGGAGAAGCCGGACTACTGTACCTTCGCCGATCGTTGTCCGTGGGCCATCTCGGATTGCTACGCGGGTGCACCACCGGCGAAGACGATCGACGGAAACGAGGCCCATCGTGCGTGGTGCATTCGAGCCGACGAGATGGACGAGCTCGCGTCTGACCACCTCGAATCGACCGCCGACGTATCGAACGTACTGGAGGATGGTCTATGAGCAACCCTGAAGGACGGTCGATAAGTGACACCGAGGAAGAGACCACGAGTAGACAGACGCCTGTGCTGGAACTCCGGTCGCTGGAGAAACACTTCGACACGTCGACGGGAATCTACGACACGCTCAAACGTACGTTACTGGGCGAGGGACCGTCCTTGGTCCGGGCTGTCGACGACGTGAATCTCGAACTCGAAGAGAATCAGGTCCAAGGAGTTATCGGTGAAAGTGGATGCGGAAAGACGACGCTCCTTCGCACCATAATCGGTCTCTACAGACCGACCGATGGAGGAATTTTCTTCCGCGGTCAGCCGATTTCGGAGTTCACCGACGAAGACTGGAAGGACTTTCGGCGACACGTCCAGATCGTCTTCCAGGACCCGTTCAATTCGCTCGATCCGAAGTTTAGCGTCCGTCGAGCGGTGTCCGAACCGCTCGAGATTCACGACATTGCGTACGACGACGAGCGAATCGAGGAGATGCTAGACACCGTCGGGTTGACTCCGCCCGAGAAGTACCTCGACCGATTCCCGGACCAACTCTCCGGGGGTGAAAAACAGCGAGTATCGATAGCGAGAGCACTCGTTACCGAACCGGACGTCATACTCGCGGACGAACCCGCATCGATGCTGGACGTCTCGACGCAGGCGGAGATACTGCGGCTCCTGAACGAACTCACGGACGACTTCGGCGTGTCGATCATCTACATCTCCCACGACCTCTCGACGGTGTCCTACGTCTGTGACAAAGTCAACGTGATGTATCTCGGTCGTATCATCGAACAGGCACCGACGAAGGAGCTCATCAGGAACCCGAAACACCCGTACACGCAGGCGTTGATACAGTCGATTCCGATACCGGACCCGCACTACGAGCGGGAACGAACTCGACTGAAGGGAGAGCCGGGAGACCCGATCAACATGCCCGAGGGCTGTCGATTCAAGACTCGGTGTCCGGAGCGAATGGACGTCTGCGACGAACGGCCGTACGACATCGACCTGGAAGATCGAGGAGACCACACGGTCGCCTGTCATCTGTACTACGATCATCCGACGGAGTAAGCACAATGAGAACAATTACCACGAAAACGATGGCCGGCGGGGTGAACCGCCGAGGAGACGCCGATTCGGATTCGAAACGAGCACGCTGTACGCACTCGCCACTCGCGGTACGAGTCACGGACGGTGACGCCCCATGAGTCGACTCCGGTACTTCGCCAAGCGGACGGTCGTCACCGTCGTGTTGATATTCCTCGTCGCGTCGGGCCTGTTCCTCTTCTTTCGAGCCATGCCTGGTGACTACACGTCGCTACTCGTACAACAGGGGATGGACCAAGAACAGATAGCGGTGCTACACGAGAAGTGGGGGTTGAACGCACCGCTGTACGAACAGTACTTCAGATACATCCAGAACCTCCTGACGGCGGACGTGGGCGAGTCGTTCAGGTTCGGTCAGGACGTCTGGGAACTCGTTCGGCCCCGTATCATCCACTCGTTCATACTCGTCGCGCCAGCGATCACCGCGACGTACATCATCGGAACCGTGTTAGGAGCGGTAATCGGGAAGCGCCGCGGCGGCCCGCTGGAGAAATCGAGCATCATCGGGGTGTCGATATTCCACTCGGTTCCCGAGTTCTTTCTTGGAATCTTGTTGATCGCGGGGTTCTCCCAGACCCTGCACATCTTCCCCACGTCGGGGATGCTGTCTACCCAAACGTCGATTCTCATGCAGGACGAGCCGACTTGGAAGATGTTCTTTTTGAAGGAGTTCTGGATGCACTACGCGCTCCCCTTCACGACGATAACGCTGTACTTCATGCAGTATCCGACTCTCATCATGCGCAACAGCGTCGTGGAAGTCAGCGGTCAGGATTTCCTCCACTATCATCGACTGAAAGGACTGCCGAAATTGGCGCTACTGCGGAAGCTGATTCGGCATGCGTGTCTCCCCGTTGTCACGCTCTACCCCATATCACTGGCCACTGCGGTTAGCGGACTCGTACTGGTCGAGATCGTGTTCAACTGGCCCGGTATCGGGCGGCTCCTCGTGGACTCCGTCCTCGCGCGCGACTTCCCGGTTATCCAGTTCGTCTTCCTGGTCGCGGCGATTTGGATCATCCTCGGGAACTTCCTCGTGGACCTCCTCTACGGAGTTATCGATCCGCGAGTCTCAGTCGAGGGCGAAAAGGAGTAGCCGAGACGAAACTCGAAACAGAGTTTAGGAATATTCCACCGATAGCGTTTTATATTCCATTCTTATTGCGTTGAAGGATTAGTTTTTCACCGAATGTCATCCGACCGGAACAGCTTTGCTGACCTGAGTGGTCAAATAACCTTGGTATATGGCAACAAATGACAAACAACGGTCGTCGAGCGTCAACAGACGTCGGGTGTTACAGACCATCGGGGTCGCGACGACCGCGGGGCTAGCGGGGTACAGCAAAGGGGGGATGGCCGAGGACACCGGCGCAGTCGAGCGGGAGGCGCAAGAACTCGGTGAACGGGTTCCGACGCTCACGTTCCAGTACTGGTCGGATCAGGGCCCACCGACGGTGTTGTTCGAGGAGACGATCGCGAACATCCAGGCCAACAGCGGCGAACTCGGGTTCCAGATGGAGACCGAGCCGATGACGACCGGTGAAGGAATCGACGAGGTCTCGAACGACACGCGCGCGTTCCACATCGCAGTCAACAGCCACGGGCCCTCGCCCGGTCGGCTGGATCCAGACGAACTCCTGCAAAGCTACAGCATCGAGAACGCCGGGGCCAACGGTCGGTATAATATGTCTAACTACGCCAACTGCGAGTTCTCCGAACTCGCTGACGAACAGGCGACGATCGGCGATCGGGAAGAACGCCAAGCCGTGGTCGACGAGGCGATGTCGGTGTTCTCCGAGGACGCACCGTTCGTCCCCACCATCGAACGGCCGACGACGGCCGCCATCAACACCGATCAGCTCGAACCGATCGAGACCGGAGCGGCAGGGTTGAGTGACACTCACTGGCCCGCACTTGTCGAAGCAGGAGTGAACACGACGAGCGGGACGGACGCGGTCGTCGCGAACTTACCGTCCGAGCATCTGACCAGTAGCTTCTACCCGACCGTTTCGGACACGGACTCGTTCAACCTGTACACGAGTCTGACCCACTCTCCGCTGCTCATGTACAACTCCGACTGGGAGTTGATACCGGTACTGGCAGAAGACTGGGAAACGTCGGACGACGGGACGACCACGACGTTCAATCTGCGCGAGGCGACCTTCCACAACGGCGACCCGGTCACGCCGGAGGATGTGAAGTGGACGTACGAGTTCCTGCGCGAGCAGTTCCACGCGGGGAACTACCAGTTGACGTCGCTTCCGGAGAGCCTGACCGTCGAGATCGTCGACGATAGCACCGTCGCCTTCAACACCGACGACCCGGCCCCGACGCTGCTGACGGCGAGCCTCTCGATTTACGGTGTCCTGCCGAGAGCCCCGTACGTCGAAGCCGGGATCGAAGAGAACCCGACGGACTTCGACGACCCGATGATCGGGGCCGGGCCGTACCGAATCACGTCGTACACCAACCAGGAGAACATGGCGCTGGAGCCCCACGACGGCCATCCCGTCTTCAGCCCCAACGCGCAGATTCTCTTCCAGTTGTTCGAGAGCACCGACACCGTCGTTCGGGCGTTCGAGGAGGGAGAACTCAACCTCGCGGTGGCGCTTCATCCCGAAGCGGGCCAGCAACTGGAGGAGAGCATGGGGGACAGCGTCCAGATTATCACCGGGAAGGCACACCTCCCGTTCGGTGTCATGCCGCAGGCGTCCTACGGACCGGGACAGTTCCACGAGTTCCGGCTGGCACTGTCTCACCTCATCGATCGGCAGGCGCTGAACGAGACGTACGCCTTCGGGGAGTCAGAGATCGTTACGCAAGCGACCTTCAACTCGAACGACCATCCGTGGCACAACCCGGACGTGCTAACGCAAGTCGGAGAAGAGTCAGCAAACGTCGAACGCGCGAGACAACTTCTGGAGGAAGCGGGTTGGGGTTGGGACGACAACGGCAACCTTCACTATCCACCGGACGCCGCGTTGGAAGCGTGGCCGCAGGGAGAGACGCCGAGCCCGGAGGACTTTCCCTGCCTCCAAGAGGAGACGACTACGAACGAATCGTAACGGTATCTGATCGGTAGATACCGTCACGTCACTTCCGCACCCGCAATCTTTTTTCGATGTGTTACTGATTGACTAGGCAGGTATGGTGGGGGGAGAACCTATCGACGTCCCAGATCTCGGCCTCGGCACGTACCGGAACGACGACTGGGATCAGTGTACCGAGAGCGTACAGACGGCCCTGGAGGTGGGGTATCGACACGTAGACACCGCGGAAGCGTACGGGAACGAGGAGGCAGTCGGTGAGAGCATAGCCGCCAGTAGCATCCCGCGCGAGGACGTCTTCCTCGCGACGAAAGTCCTGCATCCGAAGTTCACCGACGACTACGCGACCGAGAGCATCGTCCAGAACGGACGCGCCTGCTTGGAACGCCTCGGCGTCGACTCGGTGGATCTCTTTTACGGCGTCCACTGGCCAGGCGGAGAGTACGACCCTGCGGAGACCTTCGAGGCCTGTGAGCGCCTCGACGAAGAAGGAGCGTTCGACCACCTCGGCGTTTGCAACATGACCCCGGAGTTGATCGACGAGGCCCGTGACGTGTCTGACGTGCCGATTTCGGCCGTCCAGGTCGAGATGCACCCACTACTTCAGCAGGAGGAACTGCGAGAATACTGCGAGCGACACGGGATGGATCTAGTCGCCTACGCTCCGCTCGGTAACGGTCGGATGTTCGAAGTCCCCGAGTTACAGGAGATCGCCGACAAACACGGCGTGAGCGCGGCCCGAGTGAGTCTCGCCTGGTTACGGGAAAAAGGGGTGTCTTCGATTCCGAAAGCCGCGAGCGAAGACCACATCCGCGACAACTGGCAGTCGCTCGAACTGGCTCTAGACGACGAAGACGTGCGTAAAATCGACTCGATAGACCGCGAAGAACGCCAGTACGACAACCCGTATGCGCCGGATTGGTAAGCCCTCGGGTCGTCGGGTCAGACCGACGACGAGCGAGGAGTCGTGGCGGCAGTCGACCACGTTGCACTTCTCCCGAGATTGTTACTTTCCTCAGTTGTCGCTTCAACCTGCCACTGACTCTGAAACCCATCACGGGTCGAGGGTTTCGACGGAGTCATCGTTGGTGGGTGGCACGGCCTACGTTGCGAGTGGGGACGGTACCCAGTATATGGTCTCGTAATTTGTCTTACTCGGCTCTGTTGAAACCCTCTTCTTGAGACAGCTATTCCAGTAGAACAGCCGGCCACTACAGAGGCGTCCCTACCATTCCTTCTTGGCCATACCATTCAAGCGAATCGAGATTCCAGTGGTACAGTAGAGTTCAAATACTTCATGGTCGAGACAACCGCTGTCGTCTTGGGGGTGCTTGTCTCCTTCGCCATTGCTATCGGCGTTCGGGTTCTGGCAAACCGAACCTTGCTCCCATACACCGTTTTACTTGTCACAGTCGGATTCATGTTGTCGGTTTTTCCTCTTCAGACGTACCTCGGGTTCAACCTCGACCCCCTCTTTACGCATGACGCGATTCTGTTCATATTTCTGCCCGCGATCGTGTTCCTTGGCGCTGCGGAGATTGACCACGAGAGATTTCGACAAAATTTTCTGATCACTGTCATAACCGTTCTTGTCGGGCTCCCCGTCGCCATCACAGCGATCGGCTGGCTCGGGACGAAGCTCTTCGAAATGCCGCTGTTAATCATGCTCCTGTTCGGAGCGATGGCCTATCCGATCGATCCCGTTGCTGTCCTCTCACTGTTTGAGGAAGCGGGAGTTCCACCACGACTGGCGGTTCTTGTCGAGGGAGAGAGCCTTCTCGATGATGGTCTTGCGATCGTTGTGTTCTCGGCGTTGTTAGCACTCGTACGAGATGCTAGCCCCACGGAACTTACCGGAACGGGACTCTTCTCGTTAGACCAGGTGGGGGCGTTCGTGATCGATTTCCTCATTGTGAGTCTCGGCGGAACTCTCGTCGGAATCGGTATTGGATACGCCACGTACCGAATGCAACGGGCAACGAATGACCAAGCGAATCTTTTCATGATATCGTTCATGGCGGTCTACGGGGGTTTTTACGTCGCGGAACACGTGCTTCACGTAAGTGGCATTCTCGCCACGGTAGTTACAGGCCTCATCTTGGGGACGTTGTCCAGAAAGTACGCACTGACCGAGGAGAATCTTGAGTTTCTGGTGGGGATTTGGGAGAGCATCGTCTTCCTGCTCGAAACGATGTTGTTCGTCGCCATCGGCATCGAGGTATCGTCGAGACAAGTGCTCAGTACTCTTCCAATCGTGCTAACTACGTTAGTCCTCCTGATCGGTGTCCGTGCTGGCGTAATCTACGGAATCATGAATCTCCTGAACCAAGTGATCGAGGACCCCGTTCCCGTAAGCTACCAGCACGTTATAATCTGGGGTGGAATGCACGGCGTGATACCGATCGCCCTCGCGCTCAGTCTCGGACCGGCCATCCCCTTCGGAGGTCAGCTCAGAACGGCGGTGTTTGGTGTTGTCGTCGCAAGCATGATCCTCCAGGGACTGTCGATAACAAGCGTGCTCGAAGCGACCGGTGTAACCTAATCCGGCTCTGTTTATATCCTCTTATTCAGACATGCGTTGCGGTTGATGAGCGATGGTGCGAACTGCGTATCGTGTTTTCGGGTCGTTGTAATGTGGAGATCGAAGATCGCGTTTGCTTTCGTATCGACTAAGAGCGCGACTTACAGTTGCTGAATCGTCAGTTTCGCCCGTTTCGTGTAGTGCTTCGAGGCGTGACTTCGGTCGAAGCCCGAGGCGTCGATCCCCGCAACACCGTAGGTCGGGAGCAACGAAACGGAGAGATTGAGCAACACTCGCCAGACGGCCATATCGAGTCTATCGAACGCTTTGCACAGCGTTGACGGGGCAGGAAGTTCGGTCAGGTTGATCGCATTCCGAACGCGGGGCATCTCGATGAGTTCGTCGAGGAGTGTTCGATAAGTCGTGTCCTTCCGAACTTTGAGACACATGAGAACGATGTGCTGATGGAGCGTGTAGCGTTGTTTCGAGAACTTCGAGGAGTAGCGAGCCAAAGCACGTTGTGCTAACTGAAATGCTTCCTCGACAAATCCGAGTAACCGTGACTTCGGGAGAGTCCGCATTCGGTTACACTACTGTCCAAACGTGTAACTACTCAAGGGTTTCAACAGAGCCTCTTACTCACACATTTTCCCTCAGCGTCGGCCTCGACGCGCAGGCAGTATTCAGATTAGCGGGAGAGTACTATCACCCACCTATATCCACTTTATAGGAATATTTTTAATTGTTAAAACACGATTCTTATAGCTATTCGAGTTATAGATATTATTACAAAAACGTCAGATGTTTACTCCGCCGGTGAGTCTTCGAGCATCGCTGCCTGCTGGGCGATGATGTCTTCCGTGGGGGCAGCTGGCGCCGTCTTCGTCTCCTCGAAGAACGCGGAGGTCCCGGCCGCGGTACGCCACATATTTAGTGCGTTGTTTACGGCCGCAAAATCGTCGGCCTCCATGAGCGCGATGCCCCACCCATCAGGTGTCCCGTCCCACCGAACGAGTTCGACACCGTCCGGCGGGAACTGCTGCTCTCGAGTGAGTTCCATGGCAATCTCGTTGCGGTCTTCGACCGGCATACTCTCGTTGACCTTCCAATACGTGAGGAACAACATCGGTAATGAACACCCACGCTACCGAACGACGGCCTCCGCCTTCGCGTTACCCCGCGAAGATCGTTCACGGTGTGAAGAGGAACGCGACGTGGCGCGACCGGTCAGCCAGTGAGTGATATGCGTGTTCTGCATTCAGCACGCTGTTTCCGTACTCGGAGGCACAATCTCGGGGACAGTCTAACTATCTATTAGTTATCACATTTCACAGTCGGGATGATTGTGGAACGGCTTCTGCGGATTACCATCTACGAACACGCCGTCCGGATTGGGGTAGTGAACCCAGGCGTGTAAGGCCCAGACCTCGCCAAACGGCAACTCTACGGGATGCCACTGTTCGGCGCCATCGTCGTACTCGAAGAAGTTCGGTGGTGACGTGGCGAACTCCCCTTCTCTCGGCACGACGTAATCGAGGGCCCCGAGGACGAGGGTTCCGTCGTGAACCCCGTACGCGAGTACCGGCGACGTGGTCGGGTCGGCGGTGCCGACTAACTCGAGGTTGAACAGGTGGAAGCCCTGGCCACAGACGAACTCCGCAGTTGCAACGACGTCATCGAGCGCGATCTCGGTCGGTGGGTCAGTCGAGTTGTCGAGCGCGGCCCAATCGTCCTCGTACGCAATCTCGGGGTTGGTATACTTCGCGGTCGCCGCCCGAATTTCCTCCAGTTCCTCTTCTAAACTCCCGCTGTGTGCGGCAACTGGCATCGCCACCCCGCCTGTAAGCATTGCTGCACCAGCACCGATGGTTTTGAGGGCGGTACGCCGAGTTCCGGTTGGTTGGTGGTCGGTCATGTGTGACCGATTAGCATTCGCCGTTTTCCCTCATAACGTCACTTCTCGAACAGCGTTCACAGGGCGACCGGAGTCGTGGGGTGAACTCAGTTCGTTACAGCTCTGTACGTGTCCAGATACCCCGAGCCGTAGTACTTTCTCTCGTACTCGTCGGGCACCTCGGCAACGCGTTCGAGGGCGTTCTTGGCCTGATTCGCGTCGAGCCGAGGCTTCGCACTCTTCACCAGTGCGACGGCACCCGCGACTTGCGGCGCAGCCATCGAAGTGCCGGCGTACCAGTCGTAGCCGTAGGTAGCGCCCAAGTACTCACCCGTCTCGTCGTCGAACTCCGGAACGGCGACCGTGTTCAGCACGTAGTCGTAGTACCACGGTTCGTCCGTTCCGATGGCGTCGAGATCAGCGTTTCCACCCGGTGCCCCGAGGTCGACGGCGTTCGTGCCGTAGTTCGTGTAGAACGCCGGTGCGTACGGCGGCTGCTCGAGTCCCTCGTCACCCCACTCGAACCCGATCGGTCCCGTCGCACTCACCGTCAGACCGCCGGCAGTCTCGGACGAGTCTCGCTGGTCTTCGTCGAACTGGAGCGTACCACCCCAGTTCCCACACGCGTGAGTGAGCACGGTTCCGTTCCGGTTCGCGTAGGTCGTCGTCCGCTGCATCGCCTTCCCCCAGAACTGGCCCCACCCATCGTCCCGGAAGCGGAACGTCCAGCCGAGGCTGAGATTCGCCGCGTCTGCACCGAGCTCGGCACTGTACACGATGGCCGCCAAGACGTCACCCATCCACGCCGAGAACCCCGAGGAACTCACCTCGGAGAACACGCGCAGGTCGACGAGTTCCGTCCCCGGTGCGGAACCGATGACGCCCGAATCGGTCCGATCGCTCGCCGCGACACTTCCAGCGACGTGGGTTCCGTGTGCGCCGCCGTAGGGACCCGGTGCGCCCAGGGAGTCCTCGGTGAAGTTCCGCGAAAGCTCGGCGTTCACGGCGTGTCGCAGGTCCGGGTGTTCGGCTCCGATTCCGGAGTCGATAATCGCGACGCGAGTTCCCTCTCCCCGGGTCGTCTCGTGGGTCTCCGGAATCCGCTGATCCTGCTTGTCCCACTGGTACTCGAACAGGGTTTCGCCCTCTGGGGGATACTCGACGCGTGATCGGCTCGAAACCGTGTCGGGTAGTCTGGGCGAGTAACGTCCGTCAGGCGCGTACGCGACGCCCGCGTCGTCCAGTGCGTCCTCGCTCGCTTTCACCACGAGGAGGTCTACCGGACTCAGGTCGTGGACGACCTCCATCCCCCGTTCGGTCTGGAGGCCCCGTTTGTCGACGACGAACCGCTGTGTCGAATCAGCACCAGTGGTCGACGGGCCCAACGCGAGAGCACCGAGTGACACACCTGCCGTCTTCAGGAAGTGTCGGCGGTTGTTCGCCGTCATCGAAGTTGCACCTCCTCGCCGTAGAGCGGCGTATCGAAGTAGGTCTCAGTGCTGTACTCCCGGAGTTCGGGGTCGTCGGCGAGCGCGTCGAACGACTCGAGGAATCCGACCTTCGTGAGTTCCATCTGCCGACCGATGCCCTTCTGACCCAGGTCGTCCGTCTGATAGGCCACCTCGTAGAGCATGCCTGCGGCACTGTCGCCGTCGTTGGCGAGGTTGGGGCACAGGCTGTCCAGGTACGAACCCCACAGGGGGTAGTAGCCGTAGCGGGTGATGCTGTCGAAGATGCTGTTTCCGCGCTCGGCCAGTGCGTCGATCACGAGCGAGTTCAGCTTTATCGAGCGCGTGCTGGTGTCGGAGTCGAGGAAGGGGTTGACGGCCTCCGAAACGGGCGTGTGGCCGTCGGGGAAGAACGGTGAACGGTCGAGGTAGTCCTCGCCGTACGACGCCATCACGCTCATGAGCGTCTGCTTTTTCGGCTCGTTCCCGTCGCCGGTTCCCGGATAGAGGTTTCCACCTTTGTGGTGGTGGGTGATCGCGTAGTCCGGGTCGGCATCGTTGAACGACTCGGTCACGGCTCGGACCTCCGGGGCCAGTCGGAGCCCGCTCGCGAACAGCGTGTGTCCCTCGTAGGGCATGTCCATGTACTGGCCGTCTGCCCACCAGCTCGCTTCGTCCTCGGTCCGGGGATCGAACTCCGATGGTGGACGAACGTTGAAGTCCCGGTTCATGTCGTAGCCCGGGTCCCCGGCAGGGTAGGTCGAGTGATAGTACGGTCGATACCGCGACTCGCCGGTCCAGGCTTGCGTGTTCTGACGGCGGCCTACCCACTCGTCCTCGTCGTCTCCGTCGAAGTCGTAGTGGTACATGGCACCGTCGGGGTTGACCCGCGGGACGATGGTGAACGAGAGGTTCTCGAGGATGTGGTCGACCTGCCGGGAGTTGCTCGTTCCGAGGGTCTTGATCACCTTGAGTGCGACTTCGGTCCCGATCGCCTCGTCGCCGTGAATCTGGGTGACTAGATGAATCTCTGTGTCACCGTCACCAACCTTCACTTCCCAAATCGGGTCGTTACGTCCCGCGGAGCGGCCGATCTCCTCGAGCGAGACACGGCCACTCTGTCGTTCGATCTTCTCGAGTTCCGTCGTAAGTTCTTCGTTCGTGTGGAACGCGTCGAGACTGATCGATTTCTGGCTGCCGAGCTTCGGGCCGCCAGGACGGTACTTGTCTCGGTCCGGGGTGGCGCTTGCAGTTCCGATCGTCACCGATCCGAACGCTGCGAGGCCGGTTGCTTTGACGAAATTTCTGCGGTTCATGGTTCTGGCTGGGTGACGGGCAATCGTTCACTCCTTGTCGAGTGTTATCACTTTCCCATCCCCGTTAGAAATAGGAGATTGTACTACTTAGTATTGTTCCACGTTTAGATTATTAAATGTTAGAATATGGCGAACTCTGTCGTGGGTCGGATGTTTCTGATCACACAAAGACCGGTGTCCCAAAATACAGCCTGGGAAGGGCTACTGCTCCCACCTGTGGGTCGTGTTTCTTGCCGGAATCCGTCCACCGACTTGCTTGCCTGCGAGCGAATCCCCCGAGCGTCTCGTGTATTCGCCACTACTGCAAGGAGTGGAATGTCCGCCCTCACTCCAGTGACCGAACGCCTTCGAGACAGGCACCGATAGGATGGTAGCCGGGTTCGACCGCAACGCCGGACTGCGTCGGTACGGGTTCGTTCTCCTCGGTGACCTTGGTGTACCAGTTTCCGTACTTCAGATTCACGAGGTGTGACTTCGCGTACGTCCAGAATCGGTCGTACCAATCGAGGTACTCGGGGTTCCCCGTCCGGTCGTAGAGTGCGGCGGCCGCGCCGATGGCCTCCGCGACCTCCCAGGAGTACTTGTCGGTCACGACGGGGTCGCGGTCGAGGTCGAACGAGTAGTAAAAGCCGCCGTCGTCGGCGTCCCATCCGTACTCGATCGCGGCCGTGAACAACTCCTCGGCGCGCGGGACGAGCCAGTCTTCGTCGCTGTGACGCGACAGTACCGCCAGCAACTTCGCCCACTCTATCTGGTGGCCGGGCTGGTAGCCCCAGGGTCTGAACGTGTGGGTTGGGTCGTCCCGATTGTACTCGA
Organism: Halorussus salinisoli; assembly: GCA_005239435.1. Taxonomy (GTDB): domain Archaea; phylum Halobacteriota; class Halobacteria; order Halobacteriales; family Haladaptataceae; genus Halorussus; species Halorussus salinisoli. The sequence continues at coordinate 524,141 of SZNP01000004.1, forward strand.
AGTCGGGCTTCCAGTCTGGAGTGTAGTGTTCCCAGATAAGCCCGTCGGTCGACTCGGGGAGTTCGACTGCGAGCGCTTCGGCGATGGCCAGGGCGCGGTCCCGGAACCGGACGTCGTCGGTCGCCTCGTACGCGGCAATCAGGGCCTCGCACATGTGCATGTTCGCGTTCTGTCCCCTGTACGCCTCCACCTCCGACCACTCCGCGTCGTACGTACTCTTGCAAAGTCCCCGCTCGGACTCCCAGAATCGCTCGTCTATCAGGTCGTAGAGGTCGTAGAGGGAGGCCTCTGCGCGAGCGATATCGGCTTCGAACGCGCGCGCGAACGCGAGCAGTGCGAAGGCGTGGCCGTAACAGACTCGCGTGCTGTCGACCGGAGTGGTCCCCTCGACCAGCCAGTGGTATCCCCCGCGCTCGCGGTCGCGTTGCGATTCGAGGAGGAATTCGAGTCCGTGTTCGGCCGCTGACGCGCTCCAGTCCGGCCCGTCGAGCGCTGCTACGACGCTGTAGTTGACGACGAATCGGCATTGCGCGACGAGGTGTTTCGACTCTCGGTCGTAGACGTTTCCCGTTTCCTCGTCGAACTGCGCGACGTACCCGCCGTTCTCTTCGTCGATACACTCCGGGTGGTAGAAATTCAGGATGCGCGTGGCGTACTCGGAGAGCGAGTCGAGGTCGTGTGGATCATCGGGGCCGGTCATGTTCGTCTACGTGGACTAGACGTTCTCGACGGTTTCTAGTTTGGTGTTCGTCGCTGCTCAGAGGGCGCGACGTTCGTCCTTTGCTCTGTCCCTCGGCGACCGAATCGCTTCGCCGGTCTCCGCGTCGAACAGATGGACGTGTTCCGGCGGAACAGTCACGCCGACCCGGTCGCCGGGATTCGACTGTACCGATGCTGGCACGACGACGGTGAACTGTCGGTCGCCGATCGAAAGCGTGAGGAAGCTGTCGCTTCCCTGAAACTCGTTCACCACGACGGTGGCTGCGACGCTTCCCCGCTCCGGGTCGGCGTGGAACACGACGTCTTCGGGACGGACGCCGAGAACCGCCTCGCCGGACGCGTCGACCTGTTCGGACGGCAGTCGAGCGAAGTCTCGACCGTCGTATCGGCAAACGGTCCCGTCTCTGTCGACGGCGACGCGGACCTCGAACGTGTTCATCGACGGACTCCCGAGGAAGTTCGCCACGAACAGGTTCGCCGGGCGACGGTACACCTGATTTGGCGGACCGACCTGCTGGAGGCGACCGTCGTCGAGAATCGCGACGCGGTCGCCCATCGTCATCGCTTCCTTCTGGTCGTGGGTGACGTAGATCGTAGTGACGCCGAGTTCGTCTTGGATCTGCTGTAACTCGGTGCGCATCCTGGAGCGGAGTTTGGCGTCGAGACTTGCCAGCGGTTCGTCGAGGAGGAACACCTCCGGGTCGCGTACCAGCGCCCGCCCGAGCGCGACGCGCTGTTTCTGTCCCCCGGAGAGCTCGTCCACTCCCCGGTCGAGTAACTCGGTGATATCGAACAGGTCTGCGATCTCCTGCACTTTCCGCTGGCGCTCGGTTGCCGACAGGTCGGTCGAGTGCTTGAGGCCGTAGGCCATGTTCTCCTCGACGGTCATCGTCCGATAGAGCGCGTAGTCCTGGAACACCATCGCGATGGAGCGGTCGCTGGGTGAGCGGTCGGTTATCGTCTGCCCGCCGAGCCGGATCGTCCCCTCGGTCACGGATTCGAGGCCCGCGATACACCGGAGCGTGGTGGACTTTCCGCAGCCGGACGGGCCCAACAGAACCAGTAGCTCACCGTCGACGCGCAACGATAGGTCCTCGACGGCCGTTTCGTCTCCGAATCGCTTCGTGACGTTTTTGAGCGCGAGTTCAACCATGGGTGTCGGTCAGTCGATTGCTTCACCGCGTTCGTCGAACCAGTGTAGCCGGTCCCGGTCGAACGCCACGCGTACCGGTTCGCCTTCACGGACGTCCGGAGGTAACTCCCGAACTCGGACCGTGAGCGATTCCTCCGCGCGGGTGACGGTGAGTTCGGTCACGCGTCCGACCGGTTCGACGACCTCCACCTCGAAGGTGTGTGACGCACTCAGCGAGGGTTCGTGAGCGCCCGGACCCTTCTGCACGGCGGTCCGGGGGTTTCCCTTGTCGGTGATCACGTAGACGTCCTCGGGTCGGACGCCGACGCGAACCGCGTCCCTCGGTATGGAGAGGTCGGGGCACGCGAGGTCGCCGCTCAGGGTGGACCCCGGTTCGGATGCCACCACGTCGAGGAAGTTCATCGGGGGGTCTCCGAGGAATCCGGCGACGAACTCGTTACGCGGGGACTCGTACACGTCCCGTGGCGGTCCTACTTGGACGAGGCGTCCGTCGTTCATGATCGCGATGCGGTCGGCGATACTCATCGCTTCCTCCTGGTCGTGGGTGACGTACAGCGTCGTGATACCGAGCTCCTGTTGGAGGCGTCGGATTTCGCCCCTGGTCCGTACCTGGAGCTTCGCGTCGAGGTTCGACAGCGGCTCGTCCATGCTCAGCAGCTGCGGTTCCCGGACGAGCGCCCGGCCCACCGCGACGCGCTGGCGTTGTCCGCCGCTCAGGCTCGCGGGTTTCTTGTCCAGCAGGTCCCCGATGTCCAGCATCTCCGCGATTCGCTCGATTCGGGTGTCCCAGTCGTTCTCGTCTACGTCTGTCTTCCGAAGCGGGAACGCCATGTTCCCTCGAACCGTCTTGTGGGGATACAGCCCGTAGTTCTGGAACACCATCGCGATGTCCCGGTCTTGCGGTGGCCGGAACGTGACGTCTACCCCGTCGAGTCGGATCTCGCCGGAACTCGGCGATTCGAGTCCGGCGATGGTGCGCAGCGTCGTCGTCTTTCCGCATCCGGACGGCCCGAGCAACACGAGTAGCTCGCCGGCTTCGACGTCGAGGTCGAACTCCTCGACGGCGACGACGTCGCCGAACCGCTTCTCCAGTCCCCGAACCGAGACGGTCGCTGCCTCCGAGGACGTCACGTCGGTCGATTCGATGTCGTCCGTGTTGAGCGAACTCATGTTACCCCTCCACCGCTCCGGCGGTGAGTCCTTCGACCATGTACTTTTCGAGGTAGAGGAACATCACAATGATGGGCAGCGTCGTGATGATCGACGCCGCCATCACCTCGCCCCACGCGTTCTGGAACGTACTGTTCAGCGACTCGATACCAATGGGAAGCGTGTACTTCGACTGGGTTTCGAGGAAGATGCTGGCGAAGAGGTACTCGTTCCACGCGATCTTGAACGCGAACAGGAACGCGGCGATGAGGACGGGGAGGCTGACCGGAACGACCACGCGGAGGATGGTTTCGAGCCGGGAGTAGCCGTCCATCAGCGCGGCCTCTTCGATTTCGACGGGGACGCTCTGGAAGTAGTTCCAGAGCATGTACAGCGTCAACGGGAGCGTCTTGACCGTGTACGTGATGAGCAGGCTGAGTCTGGTGTTCACGAGGTTGAACCGCACGAGCATCTGGAACAGTGGCACGACGAGCGTGATCGCCGCGAGCATGTAGACGACGATGACGCCGCGGCGGATGAGGTCGCGCCCCGGATACTCCAGGCGGGTGAAACTGTACGACCCGAGGACGCCGATGACGAGCGACACGAACGCCGTCGCGAGGGCGACGACCAGACTGTTCGTGAAGTACGTCTGCAACGGGAAAGTCCCCGGCCCGAAGACCGTCTCGTAGTGGGCCAGCGTGATGGACGACGGGAGGACCGTCGGCGGCTGGGAGTACAGCTCCGCGTTCGACGTCAGACTCGTCAGCAGCATGACGTAGAACGGGTAGAGCGCGAACAGCAGCGTCAGCCCCGTCGCGACGTAGAACCCCACCGTGTGGAGCAGGCTGTCGGACTCCCGCTCGGCCCGGAACACGAGTTCGAACCCGCTGAGGAGGGTGCGAACGACGCTCATAGTTTCTCCTCCCCGATGAAATGGATGTACAGTCCGACCAAGATCATCTGGAACGCGAACAGCAACAGCGCTATCGCGGCCCCCAGCCCCATCTCGAAGTTAGCGAACGCCGACTGGTAGGCGAAGATCGGTAGGGTCAGGAGGTTTCGCGTGAGGAGCCACACCGGCTCGAAGGCGTTGAACTCCCAGACGAATCGCAGGAGCATCGCGATGGCGATGACGCCTCGGAGTTCCGGCAGGGTGATGTCCTTGAAGCGAGCCAGCGGGCCGGCACCGTCGAGACGGGCCGCCTCGTACATCGACGCTGGAATCGCCTGTAGGCGGGCGATTATCAGCAGGAACGCGAACGGGAAGTTGCGCCACGTATCGAACAGGACGGCCATCGGCAGCGCGAACTCCCGCGTCTCCAGAAGCCCCACGTTGCCCTGATACACCCCGAGGCTCTCGAGGATGTAGGGGACCGAACCCCAGAGGGGACTCAACATGAACTGCCAGGCGAACGCGACGGCGATGATCGGCGTCACGTGGGGTAGCAGCACTAGTCCACGAGCCAGCCGACGGCCCCTGAACGCGTGATTGAACAGGAGCGCGGTGCCGAGTCCAGCGACCGTCGAGAGGACGCTACTTCCCACCGTGAAGACGACGGTGTTGACGGTGGCGCGCCAGAACTGCCGGCTCGTGAGCAGTTGCTCGTAGTTGCTGAATCCGACCCACTCCGGCGACAGGTCCGGATTCAACGGTACCTCCGTGAAGCTCAGGTACACGTTGTAGAACAGCGGGTAGATGATGACGGCCCCGATGAGTACGATGGCCGGTAACACGAGACCGTAACCGAGTAGCCACTGGCGTCGGTCGACCGCCTCTCGTCCGTCGTCGGGGGCTACGAACGACCGAATGTAGCCCCGTACCGACATCTGTCTACAACACCTCGCGCATGCGCTGGGCTTGCTCGTTCGCGACCGTCTGGGGGTCGTCGCCCTGGATGACGACGCGATTGACCGCCTCCGAGACGAGGTTCTGGCTGATGATGTTGCCGAACTCCGGAATCAGTGTCCCTTCGACGAGGTCGAACCGCTCCATGTTGTCCATCGCGTCGGTGAACTGGCTGATGGTGTCGCTCCACGCCGAGAGGATCTCGTTGTCCCTGTATGCCTCCGTCTCCGTGACGGAGGTGCGGGCGGGTATCATTCCGCCGGGTGCGGAGTGCGCCCAGGCGATGTAGGCGTCGCCCGAGGTCATGTGGTTGACCATCCGCTGGGCCGCCTGCCGCTTGGCCTGGTTCTTGTCGAATATCGTGTGTCCGAGCACCTGCCCGTACGTGGTTCTCCGGGTGTTCTCCGTGTACGAGCCGAACCCCGTGTCCTGAGCCATCTCCTCGCTGGCGTTGTTCAGGATGTGCCGGAGGATGTTGGTCGACCACATCGTCATGTGGATCTGCTCGTTCTCGTACAGTTGCCGGGTGTCGTCGAAGGAGACGGCACCGGGCGTGTACTGGCCGAGGTCTTGGACGTACTGGAGCGACTCGACCATCTCGGGTTGGTCGAACACGACCTCCTTGTCGGCGTTGAGTACGAGCGCCCCGTTCGCCCGCGCGAACTGCGTGAAACACTGACGGGCGTACGCCGTCTTCCTGTTGCCGAAGCCGATACCGTACTGGTCGTTGTCCGGGTCGTGGAACGTCTCCGCGGCCTCGAGGATGGCGTCCCACGTGAGCGGTTCGTCGAGACCTTGCTCTTCGAAGGCGCTCTTCCGGTACCAGATTCCCTGGACCCACGACGTCGACGGAACCCCGTAGTAGCCGCCTTCGGGATTACTCATGAACTGGAGCGTGGCGTCGCGGAAGTCGTCCTCGCCGAGGTTCTGGACCACCTGCGTCGCACTTTCGGTCGAGAGCGCACCGTCGTTGCCGAGTCGCTGGACCGTCTGGACCGCGAGCAGTGCGACGTCCGGCAGACGGTTCGACGCGATGGCGCTCGATATCTGCTGTTCGATGTCGTCGTTGTCGATGAACTGGGCGTTCACCTGGATGCCTTCGCTGTCCTGAAAGCTCTGAATCGTCGGTTCTATCGCCGACCGACGTTCGCTGGAGTTGTGTATGTTCCAGTATCGAATGCTGTTCGCCTGTGCCGCTGTGTGTCCTGATAGCCCCGCCAGCGTTGCCGCCGCCGCCCCACTCTTGATGACGTCTCGCCGGGTCAGTGACGATTTGGTACTTCCCCACATACCCACGAGCGATACTTCACTATCGACCATAATATATTCTTGGGCCACAACAACTACGCGGGATAGTTGTTCATCGACCACGTAACCAGGGGAACCCTGTCGCCGCCGACTCTCGTTGGCCGAGATTCACGTCGCCGAACCCCTGGCGCTCACGACGTATCGAGCCCCACGCGCTCGTATTCGCGTTCGGGAGCGTCCAGCGCGTCCAACGCTTCGACGAGTAACTCCTGCATCTCTCGTTCGAGGTCCGGTTCCAAGCCGACCAGATCGTCGCGCTGTCGCTCGTCGGCCGAGACGTCGAACAGTAGTGACCCGTCCTGTCGGCTGTTGGACATCCCCTCATGTCGCCAGACGGGAGTGTCCGTGTACGGGAGGTAGGTTCCGGCCTCCGCGTCCGTCGCGGGTTCCGGCGGCTGGAACACCCCGTACGGATCGAGCATTGTCGTCGAGTGCTGGTAGGTCGGGACGTCCTCGTCGCACCGACGATGGTACGTGTGCTCCCCGTCGGTGACGTTGACGTCCGACCCCCAGATACCGTAGAGCGCCCACTTCCGGATCTCTTCCGCGTCCTCGCGCAACAACGGGAGTAGGTTTCGACCGTGCGGTCCGTGGTCTTCGACGTCCCCGACGGCAGTAGCGAGCGTCGGGTGCAGGTCGACCGCGCTCGTCAGCGCTTCGACGCGCTCGACGTCGTCCGAGTGGTCCGGATGCCAAACGAGCAGCGGCGTCCGCGCGAGGGTGTCGTACAACGGACCGTCGATCTTACCGAGCCACCCGTGGTCACCGAGCGAGAACCCGTGGTCCGACGTGACGACGACGAGCGTGTCGTCCCACAGTTCGCGCCGATCCAGACGGTCGAGCAACCGGCCGAACCAGCGGTCGACCATCGTTACCTTGCCCGCGAACTGGGCCTTGACGAACGCCAGTTGGTCGGCGGAAAGTTCGCTCTGGCCCTCGTCGATACGTCCCCACCGGGGCCACACCGGCATCTCGGGGTCGGTCGGGTCCTCGTCGGTGTACATCGAGGCGTACGGTTCCGGACAGTGGAACGGTTCGTGGACGTCGAAGCTATCGACGTAGCAGAACCACTCGTCCCAGACCTCGTTCGCTCTAAGCCATTCTATGGCGCGCGCAAAAACCCGCGGTGCGAAGAACTCCGACTCGCGCTCGGGGGTGAGCGAGGCCACGTTGCGGGCGTACTGGGCCCGGTTCGTGAACCGCTGGGACTCGGGGTCCGACGCGCCAAGTTGGGCGGCGAACTCCGGGTCGATCTCCCGCGGTGCGGTCCGCCACGCGTCGTACTCGTGGCCGCGGACGAACTCGAAGCCGCTGAAGTCTTCGTAGTAGCCGTGACTCCCGTGCTGGAAGTAGTGGTAGTGGTCGGTGACGAGCGCCGCGGGAGTCCCCGCGCTCCGTGCGAGTCGCGGAAGGGTCTCGTCGAACGGCTCCACGGGACCCCACGTCCGCCAAAGGAACTCCCGGACGCCGGTCAACCACTCCCGACGGGCGGGCATGCAGAAGAGGCTTCCAGCGTAGTGACGGTCGAACGTGGTCGCTCGCTCGGCGAACCGGTCGAAGTTCGGCGTCTCCACCTCGTAGTCGTATCCGAGAGGCCGTTCGCGATAGGCCGAGAGGAAGTCCCAGCGCAGACTGTCGACGGAGACCAGCAGTACGTTCATCGGTCACTCCCCGGCGAGTCGGCGGACGCGTTCATCGTCGACCACGACGGTGCCGTCCAGAACGAGGAATTGACTCCGATGACACGTCCCACACCGGTCGAGACACCCGACCGACCGCGTCCGCACGTCGGCGTCGTCGAGTCGTGCTCGTTGCGATGGAGTCACGTTGGCCAGACAGTACTCGACGAGTCGCGGTCGGGCGTCGCGTTCGTCCTCCTCCGAAGGTGCGTCGTCGGTCACGGCCACGTCACCCGCCCGTATTGCAGCGCGAAGGACCCGTCCTCGCGCGCCATCTCGAAGAAGACCTCCGCCTCGTCGTCGTGTACCAACACGTCCATGTATCGGCAGGCGGCGAACTCCGTCGGTCCGACGGGATAGTCGGCGGTCGGTGCCGCGTACAGGGGACCGTCCCGAGAGACGTCGGTGACCGACTCTAGATCCGGCGAAACCCCGACGCCGGTCCGGAGGTTCCACGTACTCCCGTAGTCGCTCGTCCCCGACCCGTCGTAGAACACGAGCCAGACAGGGGCGTCCGGCGCGGGGAGGACACAGGAGATACGCGTCCGCTCGTCGTGCCAGTACTGGCTGTCGAGGACTGGTTCCGACCGTTGCGTCCAGGTCTCGCCGTCGAGGCTGGTCGCGAGGTGGGCGCGCGCCGTCCCTCCGACCGAACCGGCGTAGAACATGTAGTACCGACCTCCGACGGTCACCACGTAGGGATCCTTGACCGTCCCGCTGTCCGTCGTTCCGGCGCGGGGCCCCAGCACAGTTCGTGCCGTGGTCGGGTCGAACTCCTCTGGCCGATCGACGTCGTCGAGCTTCACGATTCGCCAGCTGTTCCGAGCCCTGTCGATCGGAAGATACAGCTTCAGGCGCTCGGTCACCGGATCGGTGACGAGGCTCACTCGTTCGATGCTGACCGCGTCCACGTCGCCCGCGTCTATCTCCGTTACTGGTTCGAACTCGTCGTCGCGGCGTCGATAGATCCGAACGCGGCCCCGCCGTTCGGGGTCGCGTTCACGGACGGCCAGGTACGTCTCGCCGTCGTGAACGTGGACACAGGGTGCTCCCGCCCAGTGTCCCTCTCCCGTGGCTGGCGGCTCCATGAGCGTCGACAGCTCCCCCGTGTCGATGACGGGAGGGACCGCGTACTGTGACATGAGGTACCATTCGACGAAGTTGTGTTTATAGCTAATGGAGCAACCACCAAGAGTAGTTGTCGGATGTTTCTGCGGTCCGGTTGGCCATCGTCGCCGCCACTCCCTTCGAAAACGGCCCCTTCCGTACGGCGATTACGCAGTTCGTTCGAGACGGATGGCCGACGCTGCGACGTCTTCGACGGCAGCCTTCCACCCGCCGACTGCGAGTATCTCGTCACCGGTATCGATGCGAAGCGTCGCCCGGACGGGAAGCGCACTGGTGAAGTCGGCCTCGACGGGACCGGCCAGTTCCGAGCCAATCACCTCACCCGTCCACTCACCGTCACGACTCTCGGCTGACCGATACCCGACGACGTGGGCCGTGAACGCCGTCTCCTCGAGTTCACTGCCGAGGTCCGTTATCACTCGCCACGGGTCGAGATACCACCGGGGGAACGCGTCGCCCGTTTGAACGACCTCCGAGGTCGACCAGAACTGCTGGAAGTAGTTCTGGAACAGGAAGACGAGGTTCGCCTCCTGAGTTACGATGTAGGGCGAGGAGTCGGCGTGTGGCAACTCGCTGCTGAAGACCCCGTAACTACGGTCGGCGACGGCCAGCGTGTCCGCGATGGACCGGCGGCGAACGTGGACGTCGGCCGGAAACGAGTCGTCCAGTTCCTCGGCCGGGGCGGTGTCGTCGTGAACTACGAGTCGGACGGTGACGCCTCGGTCGATGGCGGCTTCCACTTCGTCTGCGACCGAGTCGTAGGTCGCTCGCGGGAGCGAGAGGGCCAACCACCAGTCGGCGTCGTCGATGGCGCGGCGGATGTGGCGCCGGGCGGACTTCTCCAAACTCACCATCGAGACGAACCCATCGGTGTTCGTCTCGCGCTGGTACATCCGCGAGAGGTCAGCGGCCGCCGACTGGACCGTCGCGTTGAACTCGTCGACGTGCCGGTTTTTGAACTCCTCGAGGACCACCCCAGGTTCCGGCGCAGAGACGACCTTCGTGCCGTCCCGAATCTGTTCCTCGACGAACCCCCGCTCGGTCAGGTCCTCGATTACGTCGTAGATGCGGGCCTGGGGTACTCCGGACTCGTCGGCGAGTTCGCCCGGCGTCGCGGTTCCGAGGCTGACGGCTGCGACGTACGCCCGCGACTGATACTCGGTCAGTCCGATGTTCTGCAACTGGTCGACGAGTTCGATTTCGCTCATTTCACTGTGTCCGGTGTGGCGTTTTCCCGGCGAGAACGAGAAGTTGTCGGCTGGCAGTTCGGCCGCGGGCGTCGCTGGCATCGCTGACGTTGGTGACGTGCTGTAAACCGGCAGTTCCCCCGATGCTGACCATACGTAGATATCGGTCACCTCGAACTAATGTTCTTCGCTAGCAACTACTCTCCGTAGTGGTGATGCCCAAAAGGCTTTGTGAGTAACCATGGTAGACAATCTATGACACTGCCCCGTACCCGTCGTCGGAGCGGTCGACAGGTTCGGTCTATGCAGATGCCAAACAGACGGCAGAACCGGTCTCGGATACGACGAAGGCATGACTGAGTCGAGAGAGGTACTCATCGACGGCTACACCTTCCTCGTGAGCACCGATACGGGGGCTATCGACGAATCGGGTGGGCTCTACCACCGCGACACCCGCCATCTGTCGGCGTTCGACGTGACGGTCGACAACGTCTCGCTGTCGAACGTCGGAGCAGAACTCCGAACTCCCTCGGAGCGGACGCTCTACTTCGCGGACGTGTCGTCGTCGGTGAATCGACTCTCCGAGTCCGCGGCCCAGAAGCACACGGACGTCGTACTCGCTCGCGAACAGTCCCTCTCCGAAGGCGAAGGGCTCACCGAACGTGTACAGATGTACAATCACGCCGCGGCCGACCGTGAACTCACGCTCCGCGTCGCGTTCTACGCCGACTTCGCCGATCTCTTCGAGGTCCGGGGCTTCAAATCGGGAATCGACCGGACCGCCGAGTCGACTGTCGCTGCAGACCACGTGCGATACGGCTACGAGTACGACACTCCAACCGGACGACGAACCGCGGAAACGACGGTGACGTTCGACACGGAACCCGACGCACTGACCGACGGGGAGGCTAGGTTCACCGTCGACCTCGGTTCGCAGACCGACTGGTCCGTCGAAGTGACGGTCGACCCGTCCTCGGCCGGCGGGGGTTCGGATTCGGACGCACTCCCGGAGATTCCCGTCCCGGCGACCGGCCGTGACAGCTACGACCGGACCTTCGAACAGGCCGCCGCCGATATCCGGGCCCTGACGACTCTGACGGACCACGGTCCGGTCCCGCTGGCGGGCGTCCCGTGGTTCGCGACGGTCTTCGGCCGCGACTCGCTCGTCGCAGCCTATCAACTACTGCCGTTCGTCCCCGAAGTGGCCGAGGGGACGCTTCGATACCTCGCCGCCCAGCAGGGGACCGAGTACGACGACCGGCGCGAAGAGGCCCCTGGAAAGATTCCGCACGAACACCGACACGGCGAACTCGCGGCGAAGGGACTCGTCCCACACACACCGTACTACGGGACCATCGACGCGACGTTGCTCTGGCTCGTACTGCTCGAAGAGACGGTCCGCTGGACCGGCGACGAGGAGATACTGGCGGACCTCTGGCCGAACGCCGAAGCGGCAGTGGACTGGGTCGACACGGCCGTCGACCGAATCGGTGACGACCCGTTCCTCTACTACACGGCGAGTCCGGAACACGGTCTCCATCACAAGGGCTGGCGGGACACGGAGGCGAGCATCCAGTTCGCGGACGGCGAGTACGCAGAAGCCCCGCTCGCGACCGCCGAAGTCCAGGGGTACGTCTACGACGCGTACCGACGCGTCGCCCGTCTCCTCGGGGACTGCGGGTCACCGGACCGCGCCCGAACCTACCGGGAGCGCGCCGAGACGCTCGCCGAGCGCTTCGACGAACGGTTCTGGTTGTCGGACCGGCGGTACTACGCCACGGCCGTGGACGACGACGGTAGACTCGTCGACTCGCTTACGTCGAACGTCGGTCACTGTCTCTGGTCGGACGTGATACCCGAACACCGGGCGCCGGACGTCGCCGACCGGCTTCTGGGGCCGGCGTTGAACGCGGGCTGGGGCATCCGAACGATGAGTTCCGACGACGGCGGGTACAGTCCGGTCTCCTACCACGCCGGGAGTATCTGGCCCCACGACGTCTCGCTGATTGCTCTCGGACTAACGCAGTACGGGTTCCACGACGCCGCCGAGTCGGTGGCACTGGACGTCCTTGACGCGAGCACCCGTTTCGAGCAGAACCGGTTGCCGGAACTATTCTGCGGGTTCACCGACGCGGTCCGCCCGCAGGAGTACCCGGCAGCCTGCAATCCCCAGGCGTGGGGAGCTGGTGCCGCGTACCTGCTCCTGCGGGCGCTGTTCGATATCTCGGTCGGGGACGACGATACCATCCAGGTCGGCCACCGACCGAACTCGTTGTCCGAGGACGGTATCGTCCAGTCGCTGGCGTCCAACGAATCGAGTAACCGATGAGTTCTCTGCCGTCTTAGCGTCCTCCCCGTGTCCGCGTCTATTACGTCGTCCTCGCCTATCACTTTTTCCCCGGTTCGACTAGATAGCGGTACGTGCGTGTTCGTCTCGACTGACACGGAAGGCATCACCAGATCGCGGCCGCGAAGGACGTAGCCGAAATTGACTATTCCGTGTCGAACGACCGTATCGGGCCATCCTGGTTTACGGTCGCGGAAAGAGAGCCGTCATCGAGGTCGACCCGGAATCGAAGTGGGTCTTCGGAGACGATAGTTTCGGCTCCAAATTGGCGGAATTCGAACTTCTAGGGCGGTGTTCGTCGAAGGTCTCTCCCACGGCCAGCGAAGAACTGGACAACTCGTGGATGAGTGGCGATACAGCCACCAACAGCTGTCATAAACGGATTCCCACAGTTTTTACACGGGGCCTTGTACAGATAGCCGCCGAGTTTCTCGGAGTAATGTATCGTACCGTCGATTCGACCGTGGCAGGTCGGACAGACGCCGGCGACTCCGAGTAGGACTACGCCAGTGTGGCTTTCGACTGACGCTCGTTCAGGACGGAAAGAACATCACCGTAGATCGGATCGATAGACGAATTGCCCGTAACCTCTTTTCGGACAGTCGCCTCGCCGCATTCGGTGTTCCTAATCTCGATTAATCGTATGCATAGTGGGTATTGCGCAACAGAACGCCAGTATTTCCTAACGAATGAATCGAGTAGCTTTCTCTGGACATCTGTAATGGCAATTACGATGGAATAACGCTACGTTGGCGATTGTAGATATCGACGGATTAGTGTTTTCTGGCCGAATACAGTCCTAACAATCTGCTATCTTTTTACGGATTAGGTTCCTATCCTGTTCAGTATGAGGGGGGTCAGCAACGTCTTTCAGGGTCTTGCGGATGTCCTTGAAACGGTCGAAACTTATGGAACAAACGAAACGGGGTTCGAGATTACGTCCTTAACACCCATAAATCAGGACTTAACATCCTCAAATACTTTGGCTGTAAAACTCGAAGGGCAAATTCCACTACTGGAAAATTGTGGGAAATCTGAACAGCAGAATATTACTGTAGAGGACGTTCAGTTGACCGACTGCGGCTCACTACAAGTAAAGTTCCATATATGTTCTTTAAACTCCGAATCGGACACGGAACTGGCCGATTCTCGATCGGAAAATAGAGACCGGTCACGATCAGATGGAGTCCCGTCGACTGCGCAATCTGACAATCAGCCGAAAACCGAACCAGACACGTCCGGTTCGGAATCAACAACTGACAGACAAACGGAGGTGCCGGCCTATCGAGATCGTGACCAACTGCGGGAGGTCTACGAAGCCCACGATACATTTAGCGAAATGACCGACGCGCTCGACGTCGACGTCACGCCACAGACGGTGCGTCGGTACATGATCAAACACGATATTCACGAACCTGCATCAAATACCGGGTCACAGACAGCGGAGACGTTGCGCGAGACAAATCCCGAAACCGTATCTGAATCTCGTGATGAAAAATCCCCGAAGACACTCGAATCGACCGGCGCATCTACGTCTCTACCATCGACTCCACAGACGGTCAACGACGTCCCGGTATCAACGGACGGTCACAGTGGGACTAGCGACGAAGACGCTGAATTAGAATCCCAGGGTGAGCGTCCGACGGACATTCCAAACTCCACTGCTGGAGCTACGGCGGTAGAATCAGCGACGGGTACCGAGGATGCGTCAACAACGACGGGGGAAACCGAAAACGCATCGACCCGGGAAACGCAAACATCGACAGATGAGGACAGAGATGCGGAGCTATCGCAAGACAAAAACGACGCTATTGATACCGACATAGTCGATGAAATCGACCTCTCGGACCATCTCACGCTTGACGACATTCGGACGACGGCCCAGAACGCTCAAACACTCTACGAGGCTCAGCAACAACTCAACCTCGACCGGGAGGATGCCCGGAAGTTACTACAGGAATTGAACCTGCTGGACCTCGTTCACGGACGTGTCGCAACGCGTGATTTGACTGGTCGGACCATCGAAGACATCAATCGCCGCCTCCACGCGGCCACGACATCCGAGTACGAACACATCTAGGAGTTCCCTTGCTGCATGGTCTCGACACGTCCTCGGATACTATTTGCGGTCCGACGAGATAGGCGGCCCGTGTCGTCTGGTACTACTGTGTTCTGGCTTCAGGCCCATCCGTAATCTGTTGTGCCTGAGTTCGATAGCGCTCGAAAAGGCGGGTCCCCCATGCGACTGCCTCAGCGGTGTCGTTCACGATGATTCCCCTGACATTTTTATTATTATCGTAGACTACGAGACAGACGTGCTCGCTCCCGTCGATAGTCGGTAGAAAGAGTCCGAACGGGACGTCGGGAGTCACGTATGCCGTATAGCAGTCGGCGTCCATCAGTGATTCGAGGATGTCTGGAGCGGTTGCTCGAAAATTCTGGTACATTCTCTCTCTGAACACTATTTCGGTGGGCATCCCCTCAGAGACGATTTGCTGTTGGAAGAGTTCCAGCGCATCCGGCGACGTATGGGCATACGCGAGACCTCGCACCTCCGAGGCTGCGTCGATGAGGTCGGCAATCCGCGACGTGGGAGCATGGAGTGCCGGCTCTTCTGCAACGAGAATCTCGGCATCGATTAGAAGGCTGACACTGAAATCGATGTCACGTGGGAGTTCAGGAAGGAGGACCTCTGCGCGCTGGACCTGCCCAACGTAATCTAAAACCAAGTTGTAAATGGCAAGGAGTGTCCCGCCATACAGCGTCGTGCGATAGCCGTCCGGGGTACGGTGGGCGAGTGCTGCGGATTCAAGATCACGGAGTGCCCGATCGACAGTCGACCGCGAGACATCGAGCTTCTCCTCCAACGAACGTTTGTCGTACGTGTCGGTGTCGAGGACCGCCAAAAAGTCGTACCGCCGCTGAACCAACGCAATGAGCTGCGTCGGTGGTTGCTTTCGATCCACCACAAGTATCGATATCCACTCCATCAATGGGTGGCACTGCTTATAATCTTATTCGATTAGCACGTCCGGGGATGGGACGGAAGAGGAAATAACATCGCTGTGAACAGCAGATTTTTATATGAAAACACACGGACTGACGATTTCCGTAGGAGGTGACCCTATTCGAGTGGCGAGTGAGGCGGTCATCTATGGAGGCACAGGAACCAGACCTAAGTCATGTCTTCCGCGAACTCGCAGATATTCTTGAACTCTTCGAAGAAACCGGGTCAGATTTCACTATTACGCACGCAACACCGAACGACCAAAACCTCCTCGATACCAATACCTTTTCCGTCGAGGTTGGAGCCCGCATTCCGTTCCTTTCACACGAACTCCCACCGTCTCGTGACGATATGGAAATCAAACTCACACCGACCGAGGCGTCTCTCAGGAGTGATGGGTCTCTCCATATCGAGATGAAAATCACCGCAGGATACGAGGACGAATTGGCACCCGAGGACGTCAGTGCTTCGGCAACAGACATAGACATCGACTCGGAATCGGTGTCACTAGATGGGGCCTCCGATGCAGATTCCTCGAGTAGCGACGGTGATGCCAACCCAAAACCAACAGCGACGACGGAGACGGACAACACAGATGAGAAGCGAACCCATACCCGAAGCACGGGGGCTCTCCGCGATGCGTCGACCGAACCCGAGAACGGGACACAGCAAGACGAGACCACTCCGGACCAACGGGAGAGAACTGACGAAGACCCTGGCTCCGACGCCGAAAACCCGCCGTACCGCGACCCGGAGCGGTTGCAGGAAGTGTACGAGGAGTACGACACGTTTGACGAAATGACCGACGCGCTCGACGTCGACGTCACATCCCAGACGGTCCGTCGGTACATGATCAAACACGATATCCATACGCCAGCGTCTGAAACCGGCTCCCACGCCGCAGAAACTCTCCTCAACATGGACCCAGATGTCATCACGCCCCAAAAGACCGATTCCGAGACGCACTCCGACGAGGACCATGGGCGAACACACCCGAACAGTCGGAAAACCCCCCTTTTCAAAAGATTGTGAACGCCGTCTCCCTTGGATTCCTCTTCGTCGCGACCACGGTTGGCCTGAATATTACGGTTACTGGTCCCGAGTATGATTTCCTGGCCGCTGGTGGACGTGTTACGGCCACGATTTTTAGTGGTTTTGTGACGATTTTATCCCGAACAGAACGGACGGTCAGTAGGACGCTAAATAATCGCTCACGGGGAAACCGTGACTCGACACAGACGAACTGACGTGCATCAAGATGGAGCAATCCACGACGAGACCTGGCGAGCGCGGTTGCTCGCCAGTGGGACGGCGGCGTTGGTACGGGGTGTATCGACGAGTCCGCTCGTGGGGGTTCGGGAACTGAAGTTGCAATAATCATGACTAAATTCGAGTTGTCCAAACTGAAACAGTCCTTCACGCGAGCCATAACTTGGATCTTGGCCGGTGTACTAGTCTTTTCGATACTCGGCGTCGGCTATATGGCAGTCAATCCACCGGAGTTGGCAAAGCCGCTCACGGAGTTCTACATCTTGGGGCCGGATGGCAACGCAAGTAATTATCCAACGGATCTAACAGTCAACGAGTCTGCGGATTTCATCGTCGGAATCGCGAATCACGAACACAGGAATTGGACGTACACTGTCGTCGTTCAGTTGGCGTCCACGAAGGACACGAAGACCGTAGTCGTTGCAGATGGTGCAACGTGGGAGCAATCGATGACAGTGACACCGCGGACGACGGGCCGGCAAAAAGTTACTATCCACCTCTATAAAGGGTCCACTGGGACCCAGTCGAGGGATCCCTATCGACGACTACGGCTGTGGATCAACGTTTCACGACCGCAGTCGGCCGGGGCGAACATCACAGCCATTTGATTACTTCAGCAAGTCTTTTGTCTATCACGGTTAAACGAACACATAAGAGGGGGATTCACACATGGGGCTTACCGCAATCGTTTCGAGTACAGTTACTGGTGTTTCGAACGGTGTTCCGGCCGGATCGTCGGGAGTCATCTCGTCCCAAGCCTCTCCGGGTGTCACCTACCTGTTCTCGCGCTTCTCGTCGAATGCAGTCGTCTCGTCGAGTGTCTCGGCCGGGGCCTCGTCAAGTACCTCCGCGGGGGCGTCAGCGAGTGCCTCAGCGAGTGCCATTTCCCTCCTCTCACCGATTGGACTCGGGGTTGGGGGTATCTTCGTCGCTGCAACCCTCATCTTCCTCCTCGCGTACTTCGATCTCTTCGACACGGCCGACATCACCAATCCCCAACTCCGTACGACACTCCTCGTGACGATCGTCCCGCTGTTGCTCACCTTCGCCGGCATCGTCCTGTTCCAATCACTCCAGATGGTGTAGGGTCCTCCTGTCGAAGTACCTTGTTCCACCGTTCTTGCCCGAGAGACGTCGGTGCTGGCTTCTCCCACGACGATGTCGTGGGGTTCTACTAGTCACGGACCAGCGCCCGGTCGAGCCGTGAGCGTTCTCCCTGCTTCCACTGTAATCACTGTCGCTATCCACTGCCAGGGGGATTCGGTTGTCAACTCTCAACGCCTCGGCGTCCTTCCTTCTCCCGACTAACGCGTGGGGAAATGCGGAGACGAGAAGATGATCGAATCACGAAACGATCGACTGGCGTTCGAGCACGCCACGAGAAGATCTGGTCAAAGTTTGGCTCCTAAGGAGCCGTGGAGGGGAAGGACAGCAAAGAGAAACACGTTGAGTAGTCCATGGATGAGCGTGATGAATCCGAGACTCTCCGTCTTGTCATAGATGAGCCCCAGCAGTAGACCGATTGCGAATGCAAAGAGGACTTCCAGCGGATGCCCGTAGCCCGAGTGCATCAATCCGAAGAGTCCGCTCGCGAGGAGAAGGCCTTGAACGCGACCGAAGCGCGTTTGGAACGTCGGTTGGAGGACACCTCGAAAGAGGAGTTCCTCTACGAAGCCGACGAAACCGACCATAACACCGCTAATGAGAGCGAGATTCAGAAGATTCCATTCGGGGATCAGTGCTACTGGCTGAATAATCCAATACTCAATTTCGGCGAACACGAGAGCGATCCCAACGATGACAGGCAGCAGCAGAACGGTGGACTTCCAATTAATGGTAGGGTCCGCAGGATGGTGTGACCGCTTCAGTAAGTAGAGCCCCGGAATTAGGGGGCCATAAATCAGGGGAAACCAGTAGAGAGTGAGTTGAAAAAACACCGGCATTCCGAGGTTGACGAGTCTGAAAAGGGGTACCAAGAGGAGGGCCTGGAACGTGGTGGTCTCGTCTTCGATGCGTAGTGGGAGAAGGCTCGTCAACACGAGTGTCACGAAGTGTCCCCAGAGAGCGTACCCTGTGAACCCGACGAACAGCAACCCCTCACTTCCGACGATTCCGAGAATCGGTATCCAGATGGCGATTTCTGACCAGAGGTCCTGCCGCTTCCGTAACTGGTGCAGTGGGAGCCGAAACTGATCCAATTTCATCGGTTAACTCCGAACTGTCCTCTATGACCAGTGACACCTCTATAAAGTCTCCGTTCAAAGAATTAGCTTCACTGGCTCGAGACCACGCTCGCTGGAAGCGAACCAATGACCTACTTCCTATCAGAAGCAAACGTATTTGCGTGACGTGTTGCGCCGTACTCGTCCCTGAAGAGACGAGGTTGTGCCCTAGATGACGGCTCGGAAACCAGGTATGTGTGGATGGCGAGCGTCGTTGTAAACGAACATTTAACTGCTGAATTCCGAGAGTGAAGAGACCTGCAACGAGTGACGTGAAGACGTTGTTCCTTGTCTTGGGGATGATGAGCCGCTGACGACCGGTAGCAAGGCCAAGAACGGCCGCTTTCGGCTTGAGAGGAGATATGGTGGATTTCCAATAGGAACGGCTCAGCAACACGGAGGAGAAACGAACTGACGATGCTTCCGATTCAGAAAGTAAGCACGCCACAGAACTGCACACAGTGCTGCAGGGTGGGGAATTGTGCAGCGAGCAACGAACCGGCCGTTCGGACGAGGGGAGAGTACGCATGGGAGTCGAGAAATCTGAGCCAAACCGGGTGACAGACACGTCGTGGGGAGAGGGCACTACTACAGAGGAACCCGCGACGGAAGACGGGCAGCAAGTAGATACCAATCATCGGCCGATGTTAAGCGTCGTGTTACCTACACGCAACGAAGAGGACGGGATTGCGGAGTGCATCCGGCAAATCAAGCAGGCGATCGAAACACTCGACGTAACCGCCGAGATTATCGTGAGCGATAGTTCCAGCGATCGCACCCCGGCCATCGCCCAGGACTTGGGTGCGACGGTAGTGACACCCTCGGAAACGGGTTATGGGAACGCCTACAAGGAGGCGTTCGAGCACGCTCGAGGAGAGTACATTGCAATCGGTGATGCCGACACGACGTACGATTTTACCGAACTACCAAAGTTGTTGAGGCCAGCGGTGCTCGACGAGGCAGACCTCGTCCTCGGGAGTCGATTTGCTGGCGAAATCAAACCGGGCGCGATGCCCCGCCTTCATCAGTACGTTGGCAACCCACTGTTGACCGCCTTTCTGAATCGCTTCTACAAGGCGGGCGTCACCGATGCCCATAGCGGGTTTCGCGTCATTCGCCGTGATGCCCTCAAGCAACTTAACTTGCAGAGTGAGGGAATGGAGTTCGCCAGCGAGATGGTCATGGATGCTGCTGAAAAGGACCTCGAGATTACGGAAGTGCCAATTACGTACTATGAACGGGTGGGAGAAGCAACGCTCGACAGCTTATACGATGGCTGGCGACACGTGAAGTTCATGTTGATAAATGCACCGACTTACGTCTTTACCCTCCCTGCGCTCGTCTGTACTCTCGTCAGTATCACGATAATCGTCCCGTCGTTGCTCTCCGTCCACACCGCGGGAGTATCATTCGGCATGCATACGATGCTCGTTGGCAGTCTTCTCCTGATTGTCGGCTACCAGATCGGAAGTCTGGGGGTGTATAGCGCGGTTGCTGCAGACCCGATAAAATCACCAGACGGCCAGATTATCGAGTGGCTGATGGATGAATTCCGGCTCGAACACGGGGCAATAGCCGGGCTCGTCGTGTGTGGCCTTGGCGTCGTCACCGCGAGTTACATGACCTTCGAATGGCTGGTTGGTCACATTCGGACGCCGTTCATCGTCCCGAGTCTCCTCGCGTACACCGCGATTATTCTGGGTATTCAGACGATTTTCAACTCGATTTGCTTGAGCATTCTCGTCAATGGAGGGAACAGCTGATGACCGTCCAGGAGGACACGAAACAACTCGAAGTACCAGCACGGATCGTGTCGCAAATAGAGACTCGACTGTCACGAACGGAGTTCGATTCGCCTGAGGAGTACATCACGTACGTCCTCGAGGAAGTGCTGTACCACCTCAACCAACAAACGGAAAACGACGAGTTCGAAGCCGTCGACGAAGCGGAAGTAAAGGACAGACTACAAACACTTGGTTATTTGGACACCGACTGACCGATGTACGGACTTTATCGTTGGACACGACGTCTGATTCGATGCATTCAGCGAGACGCTAGTGGATTTCCCGACGCACCTGTCGTTACCACCCACGGTCGCGTACGTCCTACGGCAGGATTTCGTCAACCCACCTGTACGTCTCGTACTCGCCTTCTTCGGAGTCGTTCCCGGCCCCGATGGGCTTCTCGGGTAGCCAAGGTTCCCGAGCGGGTACGGAATTGCGGGGACGTCAGTACTCCTGTTCGTCTATCCTGGACACCCCGAGCAATCGTACGCGACACGGGGGTGGCTGCATGAAGATCGCGTACGTGTACGATGCAGTATACCCGTGGGAGAAAGGGGGTGCACAGAAGCGGGTGTGGGAGATTGCTCGACGATTGGCCGAGACGCACGACGTCCATCTGTATGGGATGCACTATTGGAACGGTCCCGACACGATCGAACGTGACGGTGTGACGTTCCATGGGGTCTGTGACCCGAAGGACTTGTACGTGAACGGCCGACGGTCGATTCGGCAGGCACTCCACTTCGCCGTCCACGTGGCCCCACGCTTACGCGACGCCCAATTCGATATCGTAGATTGTCAGGCCTGGCCATTGTTTCCCCTCTTCCCATTGAAACTGCACGAAATCGCCCGTGAGTTGAGGCTCTGTGCTACCTGGTTTGAAGTCTGGGACCAGTACTGGTACGACTACCTGGGCTACAAGGGCGTCTTCGGACGAGCTATCGAACGCGCTAGCGTTCGATTGCCTACGGAAATCATCACCCTGTCAGACCACCTGAAGGCGGATTTAGCGACAATTGGGCGAGAGACTAACGTCTCCGTGGTTCACAACGGGGTCGATTACGAGGGACTCCAAAACGTTCCCGTCGCCGAGCACGACTGGGACGTAATCTACGTCGGTCGGTTGGCGGAGCACAAACACGTTGACGTACTCTTGGATGCTGTTGCTCAGGTGACCGACCAACTCGACCGCGACGTGAGTTGCGGCATCATTGGCGACGGACCGGAGCGGACCGCCTTGGAAGCGTATGCACGAGACCGAGGGGTCACCGAGGCCGTCGAGTTCCTCGGGTTCGTCGAGGAGGACGAGACGGTCGTTGCAAATCTTAAAGCAGCAGACGTCTTCGTCTTGCCCTCGACGCGTGAAGGCTTTCCGAATACGATTCTCGAAGCGAACGCATGTGGGACCCCGTCGATCGTCGTTGACCATCCAGATAATGGGGGAACGGCCGTTGTGAACGATGGCGAAACGGGGTACATTACGCCGCTCTCGTCGGAGGTCATGGCTGATCGGATTACAACCGTTCTGACGGATCGAGCGACGCGAAGACGACTCCAAACCAATGCACGTACATTCGGCAAACAGCACGATTGGGATCGGATCGTGGACGAACTCGAACAGGTGTACACAGACCTGGTTACGAATACACGCGAGGTGGAGGTGAGTCATCCCCATGCAACTTGATGGGAAACGCGTCCTCGTGACAGGGGGAGCGGGTTTTATCGGGACACATGTGACCCAGGAGTTAGTGGAGGCTGGCGCTGATGTCCACGTTATCGATAACATGTTCGCAGGTGGCGAAGCGCAACTTCCCGCGGATGCTTCCTTCACGGTACGCGATATCCGCTCGAAGGAGTTGCAGGAGGACGTCACGGAGTTTAAGCCGGATGCAATAATTCACTTGGCGGCGTTGCATTACATTCCGTACTGTAACGAGCATCCGGAAGACGCGTTCACCGTGAACGTGATGGGGACGCGCAATCTGCTGCGTGCGACCAGCGCAGTGCCGAACCTCGAATCCATCCTGTATACATCGTCGGCGGCGGTCTATCCACCGCGCGAAGGTGCCATGAGTGAGACGTCGGACGTCGGTCCGATCGACATCTACGGGCGCACGAAACTCATCGGTGAAGATCTCCTCCGGTTGTTTGCGGCCCAGGCGGACACTGCTGCGGTCACGGCGCGGCTATTCAACGTCTACGGACCGAACGACACGAACCCGCATTTGATTCCGGCGATTCTAGAGCAAGTCAGGGATGGAGCCGAAACGATCGAACTCGGAAATCTCGCTCCTAAACGTGATTTCGTGTATGTCCGTGATGTCGCGCGAGCGTTAGTTACGCTTGTATCGAATCCACAAGCGTCATATCGGGCCTTCAACGTCGGCACGGGGTCGACGTACTCTGTGCGAGAAGTCGTCGAGTGTGTCGGTACTGCCCTCGGTAAAGACCTCGATGTCGTCCAGGTTGCAGAACGGACACGCGAGACGGAGCGTCCCCACTTGGAGGCAGATATCGACCGTATCCGGTCGGAAACCGGATGGACACCGCAAACCGAACTCGTCGAGGGCATTCGGCGGCAACTGAACCAGGAGCAGATATCATCATGAGAAATATTGTACTCGTAACGTTCGATAGTCTGCGTGCCGATCACTGTAGTTTCATGGGCTACGAACGTGAGACGACGCCAACCCTCGATACGATGGCCGACAATGGGATCGTCTTCGAAAATGCGATTGCTCCAGCTTCACGGACGAATCCCGCAATGGCAGGTGCGTTTACCGGGGAACCGTTGGTCGCTCACGACCGTGTTGCGAATCCCGAGCATTCACGCCGTCATCTGCGGCGTCACGGTACGCTCGCAGAAACACTGACTCGACAAGGGTATGAGGCAATTGCGTTCTGCCCGAACGCGTATGCGTCTCGCTACTACGGTTTCGACCGCGGATTTGACCGCTTCGAGGACTTTCTGTTTGACAGTAGCTGGTATCAGAAACTATTCGATAGACAACTCGCTGGTTCCAGCATCTATACGGCGTTCCGGAACCTTCGCAACTACGTGCGGCGGCAAGAAGCGTTCAAAACGTGGGACACCTACATCGATGAAATCGAGCAGACGATTGCTGGCCGCGACACGGAAAATCCGTTTTTCCTCTGGGTGTTTTCGCTCGATACTCATTTCCCGTATCTGACGCCACGCCGGTACCGACGATGGAGTACGTGGTTCGACAACTATTATTATAATTGGCGCTGCAACCAATTAATCGACCAGTTTAACGTCGAACTCTCGGCCTACGAACGGCAGCAGATACTTAATATCTACGACGATTCACTCGCATTCGGTGATCACCTCTTACGAGAATTACAGGACCGCTTAGCCGAGTACGATCCCGTATTCGTCGTCCATGGCGATCACGGTGAAGCGTTCGATGAACGCGGTATTTATGGCCATTTCTACCCGGAGTTGTATGAGGAGAATATTCGCGTTCCCCTCGTCGTCAGTGGGAAGGAAACCCCCTCGACGCGGGTGAACAGGCCGGTATCGCTCCTCCAACTCCCCGATCTCATTCAGGCTATGAGTACGCTCTCCGAGGAGCAAGCACTCCAACCGGAGCAGCGGCGGGCGCTCTCCGGGAACGACTGGGTGGTTGCATCCGATTTCGATGGTCGGCGCAATCGACAGTTGACGGCTGTCCGCACGAAAAATCTCAAATACATTCTGCGGTCAGCCAACGACGAACCTCCGCAACGGGAACTCTACGATCTGGCAGACGACCCTAACGAACAATCCAACGTGGCCGAGACCCACGCGGCAGCGGACGCGCTCCACCAACTCGCTGCGCGGCGACGCACCCACGAACGAGAGCTTCTGACCCTCCGGCAAGCGAGTAATCAGCTCACACTCACAGCAGGCGACGGAGACCCAGTCCCGGATGGCACCCGTATCGATAGCCAGGCTCGCCAGACTAAATCCGGCATCGACAGTATTTGAAACGACATGTGCGAAGACTGGGAAAAGATACGTAGTTACGAGCCGACTCTTCGGACGCTCGTCCAAACTATTCGCACGACAGCGTGAATCAAATGACGAAACCTAGCGAGGGGCCGAAGTGGCCGAAAAGGGAAACGGACATCGATAGAAGTGCGGCGAGTACCGACGGGTGTGTGCTCTTTGTCTCACCGGGACCGAGTCTAGCTCAGCCTGCCAGTGGTGAAGGGACGCGACTGAAACACCTCTCACGAGAACTCGCGGCCGACTGGACGATTCTTACGTTGGTTCCAACGGCGGTCGCCGACGAGCAACCCTGTCCGGACTGGGTCAACCGCCGCTTCACCTACGACCAGTGGTCGATCCCACACTTGACAGACTTCAATCCCGACTTTATCCGTGCGTTACGTCAAATCTTTTCGGAAATCACTGTCGACATCGTTCACCTTTCGACTGGCGTCTGCGCCGCTCGGGTCGTCGCGTCTATTACTCACGAACAGCCGACAGTGGTGTACGCGGCCCAGAATGTCGAAGCCGACCATGCGCGTGAGTTCGTTGCTTCCCAACTACCAGCGTACAAACGAGTACTCGGCCCGCGACTTATCCCTCGGCTCGAACGCATGACCGTCGCTTGTGCCGACGCAATCACTACAGTGAGTGAGGCGGATAGAACACGCTTTCTCGACCGGTATTCGCTTCCCGAGGAGTTCGTTCGAGCGGTTCCGACCGGAAGTCCACAAATTTCCGAGTCCGATTTGCTGCCACCGGCAGTCGTCCGCGACCGCTACGGCTTAGATCAGCGGTCGATCGGTGTGTTTCACGGGAACTACGATCATCCACCGAACCGAGAGGCCGCGGACCTACTGTTGACCAAGATAGCGCCGGTACTTCGCCAGCGAGGGGTAGACGTCCAACTCGTGCTGATGGGCAAGGGAGCGCCTGCAAGTTCGGAGCCGAACGTCCGGTCGCTTGGTTTCGTCGATGATCTCTATTCGGTGTTGAACGTAGCGGACTTCGCGGTAGTCCCGATTCTCCATGGCGGTGGCACGAAGACGAAGATCTACGATTACGTGAGTCTCGGAGTTCCCCTCGTCGCAACCGAAAAGCCGTCACAGGGATCGAGCTTGTGGATCAAGTTCACGGGATTTTTACGGACCGAGTAAACGCCGAATTCCTTACTGCCATCGAACGCACGGAGACGCATCCTGATCTGCGACGTAAGTTCCGACAGAATCTCCGCGCGCTCGCTCGTGATAACACGTGGCACCGATCGGCAAAGATCCTAAACGCGTTCTATCGGGAGTGTAGAGCTGAGTGAATCCGCAGTTGACAACCGACCGCTTCAGGGGTTTTCCACCACGATATTTACGAAACAACCGACACGTGCGGCGATGAGTATACGGGCATTGCTTTGCTACCACCGTATGGCCTGCCCGATCGCACGACGGACTTGGCGTGGTAATCGGGAATACACCGTCGATAAGGGCCGGTCGAACAGCGCAAGCATCAACCCGATATGATAGCGAGGAACGAACGGATAGTATCGGATGGCACGGAGCGTGTACCGTCGGGCGATACCGGGCTGATCCGTCATAACCGCTATCCACCCGATCCGAAAATGGAGTTCCGCTCGCCATCGTCGCTCGAAGCGCCATCCGTACGTCGCCGCCAGACTCCCGAACTTCTCGAGTAACAGGGGTAGCGCGGTACGCTTCCGGTCAAGGCTACCGCTGACCTGTTCGTAATCCGCGTTAGCACCCCCACCGCGCTCGACAAGCGGTTCGGGGATAGAGGCAAACTCCCACGACCGCGAGAGACGGAGGAACCACTCCCAGTCGTCATCCATGGGAAACCGCGGATCTGGGAGACCGACATCCTCGATCGCTTTACGGTGGACCATCACGCTCGAATAACCACCGACAAAATTGTGAAGGAGCAGTTCTCTCGTCACGTCTCCCTCGACAGTGGGTGACCGTTCGCGCGTTTCGTTTCGATTCCTGCTACCGCAGTATGTGAGACCGACGTCTGATGACTCGGCCCGGAACAGGTTGACCTGTCGAGCTACCTTCCTTCGGAGGTAGCGGTCATCGTCGTCCAAGAATGCGACGAGATCGCCTGTCGATGCGGAGATACCGGTCGCCCTCGCCGCGTTCTGACCCTTGTTCTCCTCGTGTTCGAGGAGTCGGAAATCGAGCAAATCAGCGGTGTCAATACCGTCAAGTGACGCCTCAACACTAGTTTTCGATCCGTCATCGACCACGATCAATTCGATCGGATCGTACGTCTGATCGAGAACGCTCTCGACGGCCGTTTTGAGAAAATCGGGGCGCTCGTACGTAGGAATTATAACACTCACCAGAGGCGTTTCCTGAACCATCCTTCCCTAAGGAGTAACCCGTTCACCACCGTTTTATAGATAAAGGAGCAAAAAGTAATATATGTGATCAATGTGTGCCGTTTAAGGTAATTGTTGGTCGAAGTAGCAGTCGGGGATTGCTACTGGATGACCGAAAGGAGAACAGGAACGTCTCAGGTTCCGTTGCGGACTGAGTCGTACACGTGTTCGACCCTTCGAGCAACGCTGATCCAATCTCGCTGTTTTGCTTCTCGATATGCACCGTGAGACAGATAGTGTAACTGACGCGGCTGTTTGATAAGACGAGTCACGGTTTCGGCGATGGCAGTAGCTCGTCGTGGAACGATATATCCAGATTCGCCGTCTCGAACGACGTCCGGAATGCCACCGACTGGCGGCCCCACGACTGGTGTGCCGGAGGCCATCGCCTCTAAAAATACCAGTCCGAACCCTTCGTAGTTGGATGTAAAGAGGAGAACGTCCGCTGATGCGTAGAGGAGGGGTAGATCCGCATCAGGGACAAAGCCGAGAAACCGAACGCGGTCGGAGACACCTAATTCAGCTGCTAACTGACGTAATCGAGGCTCGCGCCGGCCAGCGCCAGCGATTAGAAGCTCGACATTATCGTACTCCATTTCACCGACGCTCCGAAGTGCTAAATCTGCCCCCTTTCGAGTGATAAGACGGCCGACAAACAGAAGCGTGAGATTCTCCTCGGACACGGCAGGGTGTGATTCAGTCCGTGGACAAAACCGGTCCGTATCCACACCGTGATGAATCAGAGTGACTTGCTCGGGGGACAGTCGGTACCGTTCGATCAACTGATCCTGCATCTCCGTACTGATTGCGATGACGTGGTCGGCCATGCGAGCCGCCACGGTGTCCATGACCGCGTTCATGGGGTGGAAAACGTATTTCAGCAAGAAGTCAGCAGGCTGTTCGGCTGAGTGAGCCATCACTTCACTGGGCGCGAAGCTATGACTGGTCACGACGACCGGGACGTCAGTGCGCGAAAACGCCACTGTCGATGCTGGCATCAACGTGCCATGGAGTACGTCGTACTCCGAGGTATCCACTTCTCGACGCGCGACGAGATTGTAATACAAGGTCTCCAATGTGACCAATTCGCGGTGTTCTGAAACGATATCGAACACCGTGACGTTGTCGTGTACGTCCCGCGGCACGTCGGTCGTTGATGACTGCGTGTACACGTCGACTTGATGCCCGCGCTGGCCGAGAGCGTTCGCCAGTTCGAAGACGTAGATTGCTGATCCGCCGCCTCTGGGAGGAAACATCTTCGAGAGAAACGCAATCTTCATTGTGGCTATCTCACACACCCGGCTTTATATCCATGACGGACACACACTCGAGTGAAGCACCGACGCCTTGAGCGATTCTGTGGAGTGTCGCCACCGAAACCGCCACTGCGTCGGCAACAAGTTCGCCCGGCGTGACTAAACCGGTCAAACAGTCTACGGGGACTTCTATTTTCAGACGGTTAAAGTAACGGTTCGAAAAATCAGTAGAGGTTTCGCTCGCTCGAAACCAACACGGTTACTCTTTTATCGACCTACGGAAGGGCCACGGTACGGAGACCCTGTGTTACGAGTGGAGATTTATAGGCGGTGCAGTGGCTACAAAACATGTATTCGATGAATCAAATGACCTCCGTCATTGCCAGACAGTCGGACGCTGTCACGATCGCACTACCGACGAGGTCACACGTATGAACGCGAGAAAAACGGTAATTTTTGGACTAGACGGAGCGTGTTTTCACTACCTTCAGCCGTGGCTCGATGAGGGAACGCTCCCCACAATTCAGGACCTAATCGGACGCGGGGGGTGTGCGGCCCTCGAGAGTTGTGTCCCAGCCACGACTCCACCAGCGTGGACGTCGCTCACGACAGGCGTCAATCCCGGAAAACACGGTATCTTTGGGTTCTACACCCGCCAGAAGAACACGTATCAGACTCGACCGGTATCGAACGCCGACGTCTACGCCCGTCGGCTGTGGGAGTACGCCTCGGAGGCTGGACTGACGTCGCTGGTCCTGAACGTCCCCGTCACGCATCCGCCGCGTGAAATCAGTGGAACGGTGATTCCAGGGTATATAGCCCAAGATTCACCAGAAACGTATCCTGCAGATATTCTCGACCAACTCGGACTGACGGGGTATTCTGTTTACGCCCCCTCGGAAGCGAGAGACGTTCCAAGCGACCAGCTGTTGACAGAGTGGCTCGAACTGACGGATTCGCGCCGGGAGCTCGCCTTGTCGTCGATGACTGCCTTCGATTGGGATCTGCTCTTTCTCCAGTTCCAAAAGACGGACGGAGCAGTCCACAAGTTCACCGACCGGGAAAAGATACGACGAGTGTTCGAACGCGTCGACGCGAGCATGAAGACCATCCTCGAAGCGGTGGACGGAGATCCAAACGTGTTCGTCGTGTCTGACCACGGAATTGGTCAAGAGAAGGAGTGGACCATCGCCCTGAACACCGTGCTTGCGCAAGCCGGCTACGTCGAGACCACGAAAAAACAATCGCGCGAAGAAACGTGGCTCGAACAGAATATCTTCACTTCCGACCAAACGGACGGGGCGTCAAATGGTCTCGAACGTGTACTGCGTACGCTTGGATCGGTCGGAGTCACGAAGCAGCAGATTGAGCGCCTACTGTCGACAGTCGGGATGTACAATCTCGTGGCTAGCTACGCGCCCGCCGGATTAGGTGACTCGTTAGAAGAGGAGACTGTCGACCACGAACGAAGTACAGCGTTCTACGAAGGAATGGGCTTCAGCGGTGTTGATATCGGCGTCATCGTCAACGATGATCGGTTCTACTCCTCGGAGGTAGTCTCTGCAGAGGAATACGGCGAGGTTCGTGACGAGGTTATGCACCTACTCGAGACGCTAGAGGGACCCGCGGGAAAGCCGTTCGTAAACGTCACGCCGCGAGAAGACGTGTATCACGGGTCCCGCGTCGAGTATGCGCCCGACATTATTTTAGAGCAAGCCCCACCGTACGTCATCGGCAGCGACCAACCCCGAGGAAAGGCGTTCATTCCAACTGACGACGGTCGTATCGATCACACGCGACACGGCTTGATCGTCGCTGCTGGCCCGGACATCAGGGATGGGTGGTCACTCGAACAGACGCCGTCTATCACGGACGTGACTCCAACCGTTCTGCAACTCCTAGAGGTGCCGTTGAACAGTCGATTTGACGGGACAGTACTCGAGCCAGTATTACGAACTGATGCAGAACCATCGGTCGAGAGGTACGACGAGTACGAACCCAATAGGCGTAGTCAGCGTACTCGGAGCGAGCAAACGAAACTGCGCGAACGCCTCCAGGGAATGGGGTATTTAGAATGACAGTCAGACGACCACGCTCGATCGAAAACAGCATAAAAATATGACTCGCACATTCGTCCTCGGAATTGACGGCGGAAGTTGGCGGATTCTAGACGACCTCGAGTTGTCGGCATTTGAACAGCTACGCGATAAGGGTACGACGGGAACGTTGCAGTCCACGTTACCTCCAATTACGTACCCCGCTTGGAAATGTTATTCGACCGGTAAGAATCCGGGAAAACTCGGGGTATTTGGCTTTCTTAACTTTGACCGCGAGAAACGAGCAAATCGCCAGAACGACGCGACGCACTTCGATAGTGCCGAACTCTGGGATTACTTGTCGAACGAAGGCAAGCGAGCCGGAGTCGTAAACATGCCGACGACCTCTCCCCCACACGAGATTAATGGCCTTATGATCGCGGGACCGAACAGTGACAGGTCAGGGTTCGTTACCCCAGCAAACAGGGAGCCGGAGATCACCGAATTAGGTTATGTTCCTCTTACGAACGGATCGCGGCTCGCGATAAAGTCCGGGGACGAAAAGACGATTACAACCGTCGAGGAACTCATCGAATCACGATTCCGCGTGGCCCGGAAGCTAATAGCTGGCGAATCATTCGACTTTTTCCAACTTACCATCTATTGTACTGATCCCGTCCAACACCATTTCTGGGACGGTCAAGAACTCCTCGAAACGTATCAGTGTCTCAATCAGGAGTTGGAGACGTTGCTGGAGCGACTCGAGGCCGACGACGAAGAATGGAATGTAGTGGTTGTCTCTGATCACGGTTTCCAACCGATCCGAGGAACGGTGTATCTCGATACGTGGCTCGAACGAGAGGGCTTTCTTCACAGAAAAGAAGATGGTAATTCGGGGACGTCGTTGCTTCAAACTGCCGGCTTGACGAGCAACAACGCCGTTCGAATGATTCGGACACTTGGCCTCGAACGTCTCGTCGGTCGACTTCCAGATTCGATGACTAGTTCGATTGCACACCGGCTGCCATCTCGAAGTCGCCTTTCAGTCGTCGACTCCGTCGATTGGGAGCGTTCGGACGCCGTATTCTTGATGGGGGGAATCTACATCTTGGACAAAGCCCGTCGGCAAGAGATAATCGAGGAGTTAGTAGAGTCACTTACATCATTCACTAAAAACGGGAATCGCGTTATTGACAAAGTTCACAAAACAGACGCGGTCTACAACGGCACGTATCTCGAATCTGCTCCCGACTTGATTACAGTTTCTGATGACTACAATCTGCTCGGGTTCTCCCGTGATGGCTCGCTATTTACGTCTGAACACCCCTGGATCGCTGCCCACGAGATGGAGGGTCTATTTATCGGGACTGGCCCGGAGTTCCAGGAGAAGTCGGATGTCGGTCTGGACATCTACGACGTGGCACCAACAGTCCTCCACGCGATGGACTGTGCTGTTCCGACTGACATAGACGGATCGGTTCGGAACGATATTCTCGCAGGAGACGACGATGTTCAGAAACGCGACCCACTTACGCAACAACGCGACACTGGCTTACCCGGGGCGAATCAGGACCAGATGATGGAGAATCTCAAACAACTCGGGTATCTTGAGTGAGAGACTCCGCGCCAGCGTTCCATGAGTTCTGATTCACCGATCGACCATTCCGAGATTCAATCCGCATTGGAATCGATCAGTTTGAGTGCTATCTTGATTCTGGGAGCGACGCTTCTCAGTCAAGGACTCGGGTTCGTCACGCGAATCACGATGGCTCGGTACCTCCCCGTCGATGGATACGGAAACGTCGTTCTCGGCATCGCGATGCTGAATCTTTTAGGAATCATCGTGCTTGCCGGGATGCCGCCTGCTCTGTCGAGATACATACCCCGGTTCGAGAGCACGGGCGAGCGCCAAGAGATCGTGGTGTCTTCGTTCCACATCGTCGTGGTTTTGTCGCTGATCGTATCCGTCGTTGTCTATCTCCTAACCGTGGTGCTACCGCGTTCGTGGTTCGGTGACGTGAATTTGATTCGGATTTTCCGCATTTTTGCGCTAGTCATCCCGTTCTACGCCGTTATCAAACTCAGCATCGGTAGCTTTCGTGGATACGAAACGACGTTCCCTCAGATCATCACCGATAAGGTGTTGCTACCCGGCTCGCGGCTCGTCTTCATCGTACTGTTCGTTCTTGCTGGTTACGACACGGTCGGCATCGCACTCGCCCATGCAGTCGCCTTCCTGGTGATCGCAATCGGTTGTTTCGTCTTGGTTCATCGGGTCGGGTCGTTTTCCCTAACTGATTTCTTCCATCGAGGATCGATGAATCGTTACCGCGAACTCCTCGTTTTTTCTGCCCCACTCGCCGCCTCTGGCGGCGTCAACATCATCGCGAAACATAGTGACGTAGTCCTGCTTGGGATTTTTAAGTCCAGCACGGAAGCCGGGACCTACGAGTTAGCATTTCGAATGTCGCTATTTCTCATTTTCTTCTTCTCACCGGCGATAGATTATCTGTTTCAGCCGATCGTGTCGCGGTTTCACTCCGAGGAACGGTTCGATGATATGGACTCTCTCTACACGTTGACTACTCGGTGGATCGTGGTGGCAACCTTCCCCGTGTTCGTTCTCTTTTTCTTGTTCTCCGACCAGACGATGACATTTTTCTTCAGTGATAGGTATCGTGCAGGAGGGATCGCCCTCTCGATTCTCGCATTCGGCGCTATGGTTTCCCGTCTTCCGGGGCTGACCGGAAGTATTCTTATTTCCACAGGACGAACAAAAACGATCATGTACATCTCGTTCGGAACCGCCTTTTGTAACGTCTTTCTCAATATCGTTCTCATTCCCTTCTACGGTATTACGGGGGCCGCTATGGCGACGGCAGCGACGACGGTACTGAACAACATCCTAGAAATGTACATCGTATATAATATGTACGAGATACACCCGTTCGAGAGGGAGTTCGTACTTCCGACCATGCTGATAGCTACGATATTCGGGATTATCTCCGTTTCTCCGGTTCGATTTTCGGACTTTAGCTTCCTCTACAGTGTCGTAATTGCTGGCGGATTCGGTGCAGTATACCTCTCGTTATTCCTCCTTACGCGGTCCATTTATCAAGTCGAGTTACATCTCGTAGACCAGTTGTTTCAGCGCCTTGGTTTCTCGGTTCGGGTTTCGAAAACGTTCCAGCTATTTACGCGATAGACCGCCCTAAACACGAGGGACATTCGGTAAATCTCTACTCACGTAGTATCGGTTCGTAGTATTTGTCTCAGTGAGCGAACGCTGGCTACTGTTGTGGTGGTTTTTCAAGACAGAGGTACGGTCTGGTACGAGGAGTAGTAACCCACCGACGTTCTCCCCCTGCTACGCCAGATACGTATAGCTCTCTCCCGATTCGTGACTCTCATAACGCTTCGATTACCGCCCGTACTCGGGCAGGGTCAGCAATCATGTCACTGTGACGCGGAGGGATACCATCATCGCCGACCAAGTCACAGAGGACGAACTCGTACGAGTGACCCAGTTCGTTCGCTAGCACCAAGAAGTGTTCACTGGCACCCTCGTCCGTAAGTAGTTCGACGACGTCTACGTCGGTGGAGTAAATGATGTTCGTCAGGCCAGCACCGTGAGGGCCGACGACGATATCCGCATTGGCGAACAACCGCACCTGATCTCTAAACGACAACTCGCTCAGCGCGAATTTGACGAACCCCATCTTCGCGAGCGTGTTAAGCAACTCTTTTTCGTTTCGAACACGGCGATAGTCTGCGTCACTTCGGGAAATATAGATGCGATTGGGGAGGGAACGATTGCTCTCGGTCACGTTCGATAGAATCCGATTTCGGACCCATCGAAGATTGGCCGGGGAACCGGTGAATCTCGACCCACGGTTCCGGTAGGGATGCGGCGGTACGGCAAGGGTGTTCACCTCCGTTACGGAACAGTCGAGCTCGATCCACGATTCGTCGGGATATCCCATCAACGCGAGGGAATCACGTTGCCAATCAGTGATTCCTGACGGTATCATGAGCGGAGGGGCCTGTCCAATGAGCGTACAGTATCGCTCGTACCAGCGTAGCTTAGGGAGCGTCTCGTAGAACCAGTGTGCGAACGCCAGACCCCGTTTTCCAGTCAAAAGGAACGCCCTGTCAAGCCGGCATTCGGCATCGTCGTGACCGACGTAGTTCTGCAGGACAGTGCGAATAGAGACGTTGTCCGCCAAGCGATGGGAGTACCTCCTCTCTGATCCGACCTCCACCGGAACTATGTACCCGTAATCGATCCCCACTATCATCCCGGGGCCCAAGACGCGTGCGTTCTGGTATTCCCCGATTACGCGTTCCGGCGTTTCGATCTCGCCTTCGATATTAGCCAGGTGCCGCGGAAGCGAGTCTCGGAAAGAACCCTCATAGCTAACGGTCTTCTTCTCCGAGGACTGGACCGGTATCTGACTTTGACATTTATCGTATATTTCGTCTCCAGTGATGTGCCATGGCCTGAGTAGCTGTTGGTGCACGAACTTTCGAGACATCCGCAGTAGTGGAACTAATCCCTGGTTCCGGTATACGTGTACGGCATCACGCGCGATTTCAACGGGAGAATTCATCTCTTTTGAAAATCGCGGAATAAGTTTGGTGAGACGGAAATCCTCGACTTTGGGTCTCATTTTCCCTTCTCCGGAAGACAGTGACTTGACTACCGATTTGGAGCAGTCGCAAATGTACGCTCGTTTCGGGGGTTGAACATTGGTTGCTCTGACGAATCGGGAACATCTGCGACTACGTTTGAGCTCGCCGGTTGTTGAGCGGTGGTTCGCTCACGTCGACTTGAAAGCCGTTCATCCGATAGGAGACGGTCATTCAATGTCCGGTAGCGAATATCGCGCGTGATATCTTTATGAACTTCGGTTTAATACGTTCGAGCGTGTGTTAACCGTACTGCTGTGAAACTGTTCGCCCGTCGATTATATTAGATAAACAATCTTATGCGGAATGCTCGCCTGTCACTGGCTTAAATGCAGTTAGCATTCGTCAATAGAACGGCGGGTTTCACTAGAGGAGGTGCGGAGATTTGGGATTTGAAGTTAGCAGAGAGTTTGAGGGATATGGGCGTCGAAGTGACGTTCTACGTGGGGAGACCTGTTTTTTCGGAACTTCCGAATCCACCAACGGAGTTCGACTATGTCGAAGTTCCTACTCCGCAACTTCGAGATGTGGCCTTCGCTGCACCTCCTGGTATCGGTGGCCTACTCACGGACATCGATTCGTGGGTTTTCGCTCAGCGGGTACTCGATCAGATACGAGACCGGGAATACGATATCATCCAGGTGTGTAGCAGGCCGCACTTCTCCTACTTCACTTCGAAAGTCGATCCACCAGTCACACTCGTGATGCATGGGACACCTTGGTCCCTGTGGTACGACGTTCTCAACCCCTTCTCTTCCTCGACTCAGCTTCTGAACTCCTTCGATCACGTAATTACGACAGGGACGACGAAAGAGAAAATCGAGGATCAAGTCTCGGTTGGAGTGGCGACAGTTAATCCGGGTATCGATACCGAGAAATTCACTCCACGACCCAGCGGAGAAGACGGAAAATCTATCCTCTTCGTCGGACGGTTCGTTCCAGCGAAAAATCTCTTTCTCCTGCTCGAATCCTTCGAATCGGTGCTAGAAACACATCCGGAATCCGAATTGACCCTTATCGGTGACGGACCGCTTAGGAAAAGGGTAGAGCGGAAGATTGGAGAGTTAGGAATAAACGAGCGTGTCCGCTTATTGGGGCCGATAGAAAACGAGCGACTGCCAAACTACTACAACGAAGCGGACGTGTTCGTTCTTTCATCGGCGCACGAGAGTTTCGGAATCGTCATCCTAGAGGCGATGAGTTGCGGTACGCCGGTCGTGGCACCAACGGTCGGTTGGGCTCCACGTCTGATAGAACACGGCGAAAACGGACTTCTATTCGATACCGGTTCGAAATCCCAACTCGTCGAGGCGCTCGATCGGGTTCTCGACGATGCAGAGTTACGAAATAGGATGAGCGAACGATCTCGGCAGAAAGCGGTCTCAGGATTCGACTGGGACTACCGGGCCCGGGAGCTCAAATCAATTTACGAGGAAATCCTCAGTTCTTGAGGGGATTTTGCGTATCCACGATAGTTCGTACATAGATACGCTTCAGCTTCCGTATCGGTTCGACGGTGAACCTGCCTCCGAGAAAGAGAAAGTAATAAAAATAAAATACTGGTTCCGTCGGCACTCGACCAATCGCTCGCAGGATAGCTTTTCTGCCATCGGCATATCGCTCATTGCTGAGTGCAGATTTGGCGAGGTAAAAATCGACGTGTGCGTTAAATTCGTTTTCGAGCCCCATTTCGGCCGCCAGAGGGGAAAATTTCTCCCGAAATAGCTCACTCGTTACATCTCTTCGTTCGTCGAAATTATCGGTCGACTGTTCGTGACTACCACCCTCGCGACGAACTAACGCCTTGGGAACGGACCGAAATTCCCAATCTTTCGAAAGCCGTAGATAGTATTCCCAATCTTGCCAGCTAGGGAACCGCTCGTCGAGTAGACCGACTTCGTCGACCACTTCCGAGCGGATCATGACCGCAGAGAAGGTCCCGACGAAGTTTCGAAGAAGTATGGCTCGCGTAACGTCACCCTCGGTCGTAGGCGTCTTAATAGCCTTGACGTTACCCCGTTCGTCTACTTGTTTTACTCCGGTGTAGACGACACCGGGTACTTCGTCCGAGCGAAACTCCGTTACCTGTCGAGATATCTTCGTGGGTTCCCACACGTCATCATCGTCGAGAAATGCGATGAACTCTCCATCTGCCGCAGTGATACCCGTATTCCGAGCGGCCGCCCCGCCTCGATTCGTGTCATGACGGATGATTTGACTTTTCGGCAGTCGTTCTGTCTGGACGGGTTTAAGTACTTCTTCGGCGGGGACCACTGAACAATCGTCTACGACGATGAGTTCGAGATTTGGGTAGGTTTGGTCTAAAATGCTCTTGATCGCTCGTCTGAGTCGAGTAGTTCGGTTGTGGGTCGGAACTACGGCACTCACAAGTGGCTGTCCTGCATCGTCTCTAGGTTCCATTAGTCGGTCAACCAGAAGCGATTCAAAATATTTCACGAAGCAACATGATGGGCGGTGATCATTTATAACGAAGTAATTACTATCTCTGCGAACAAAATACGACGGACTTGGATGAACTGCCTCGTGATCACTCCCCATCGGCTCGGTATCCACGAGATGGCCAAACGGGTTGGGGCCGAATGGAGTACGATGGGCCACACTGTCGACTATATCTTTGCAGAAGGGAGTGCGGCACAGGTAGGTCCGTTCACGGTCGGTGCACCCGGAATCGCCATCTGGTGGTATCGGACTCTCAAGAACGTTGCCCAAGATCACGATCAGTACGATCTCATCTGGACACACCAACCGATCACTCCAATACTACCAACTACCGAGAGAACGTTCTGGGAGAAGGTTATCGTAACCATCCACACGACGTTACGACGTGATTACGAGCTTGCACAAGATGGGGTCTATCCGAGCAAACTGCTCCCGTACTACTGGCTGGTCAAAGTCATCGAAGGTCATTTTCACCGGACTTGTACGGATCAAAACGGCGTAGAACCGCACTACACGGTCGTGTCTCCACACCTTCGTAAAGAAACTCGTGCGTTCGGAGTCGATAATCCAATTTATATCCCCAACGGGGTCTTTACTCCCGATGCAGAGGATCTGTCGTCAATTCGTTCTGAATACGACATTCCAGATTCTGCGACACTTATATTCAATATCGGGAGTCTCACGTCACAGAAACGACCCGTAACGTTCGCTCGGCTTATGCACGAGGTCACCGAGTCTACGGATAATGTGTATTGCGTGATGGCTGGCGACGGTCCACTTCGCGATACCGTAGAGAGCTACGAGTCCGAGTTTCTTCGCGTCCTCGGATACATCACCGACGAGGAGAAGTGGCGCTGGTTCGCCGATGCGAATGTGTTCGCGAGTCTTTCCGCTTACGAAGGGATGCCAGTCGCAACAGTAGAGGCGTTATCATTCGACCTTCCAGTGGTTCTTTCGCGTATCCCGGCGCACCGTCATCTCCTGAACGAATACAACGCAAGTGGAGAACTCGTCGCCGACGATGCCACCGAAATACGCACCGCGGTTCAGAAATTACAAGCCGCTCGTTCAGAGGTGATGCTCCCCGAATGGCGAACGGTTGCAACTCAGTATCTGCAACTAGTTAACGGGTAAAATTACATCGTCGCTTTCAGTACAGTTTTCTGAACCTTCGTTCGATAACAAACCGAGTCAATATAGTAGTGATTTCTTGACAGATTTGACTGTGGCAATTACTATCTGGCGAAAAGGCCGGTTACAGTCGGCTACGTGTAAGTACCGGTCCAAAATATGTTAGCGTGTGACGTTTATACGATAAGGAGCAGTAACGCGGGTGTATGCATCGAGCGAAGGACTCTCAGCACTCAGTTCTCGGTCCGAATCCACCGCACGTAATCTCGGTAGAGGTATCTCCTCAGCGAGTCGCCCAACTAACTCTCGTTCTCCAGACTACGATTCTCGCGACAGTCTTTATCGAACGCACGGGCAGAGATCTACCGATCGTCCGTGAACTGGTAACTTTCCTCTATCTCACGTTCGTTCCCGGTTATCTCCTCCTCCACGTAGTTGGTGTCTCTGCAGCCAACTATACTGAATCGCTCGTCTACACCGTTGGGCTCAGTTTAATGTCGTTGATGGCTATTGGAGCCCTCGCTAACTTCGGCCTCCGGTTCGTCGGCGTCGCTCACCCTTTCAGAGAGATACCGATGATTCTCGCCGTTATCGGGGCCATCACATTGTTACTGGTACTGTACTATCGGTCAGCAGACGGAACCCACGTAGTCCATTTCGACTTAGGCCCGCTCCGATCGCCACTCGGACTCGGCCTCGCACTGCTCCCGTTTCTCGCGATTTACGGTGGACTTCTCCTCACTCGTTTCGACGTCAATCTCCTTTTGCTCGTCCTCTACGGTTCTATCGCCTCTATCCCCGTGTTGATTATCTACGAGAAAGTTCCCTATAGGTTGTTTCCGGTCGTCGTTTGGGTTATCGCCGTTAGCCTTCTGCTGCAGAATACACTCACAGGACAGTACTTGGCGTGGGGAGACCAACCGAAAGAAGCGACTATCGCCCTTTACGTGTTGCAGACCGGCGTCTGGGATCCCGCACTGGCGCCGGCGTGGGGGAGTAAGTTCGCGATGCTACGTATCGTGATTCTACACCCGCTTTACGCCTTGTTCACGGGGTTGAAAATGGTGTGGGTGTTCAAATTTATCCACCCTCTCCTGTTCTCTGTTATGCCTGTCGCCCTTTATCACGCGTATCGCCGGTTCATAACCGAGAAGTCAGCGTTTCTGTCAGCGTACCTCTTCATCTCGCTTTTTTCGTTTTTCATCGTCCTCTCCCGAAACACGCGGACTGCCACGGCTCTCTTCTTTCTCGCCTTGGTCGCACTTCTGGTGGCCGACGATGATTTGTCCGGTATTCGGCGGAAGTTCCTGATGATACTATTCGGAACCGGAATCGTCGTCTCCCACTACGGCGTATCGTACATGATACTGTTCGGACTCGTTACGACCATTGGATTACTAAGCGTTATCAAAGCGATTACAGGTCGTGGCAGGCAAAAAACAACTACAGCTTCGTACGTTCTTCTCTATACAGTCATCACATTTACGTGGTATATGTATGCGTCACCTCGATCGAAGGCGTTCAGTCTCATCATCGGATTTGGTGAACACTTTTTCACCCGGCTTTCCGAGTTTCTCATTTCGTCAGAGGCCAGCGCAACGACGCGATACGTCACGACGGATTTCCACTCTGTTACCCTCGATTTGCTGAAGATATTCAATCTCGTTATCGGCGTGATTATTGTCATCGGACTTACCAGTCGTTATTGGATGCTATACAGAGACGACGAGTTATCATTCAGCACCGAATACTTGGCGTACGCGTCCGTTTTCCTCGGGATTTTCGCCGTCACGTTTCTTCCGGTCGAACGATTCAACACTGCGCGAACCTTCCCTACGACGCTCCTCTTTTTCGCCCCTTTCTTCGTTATCGGCGTCCGTAATCTCTGGAATTTCTTCTCCCGTACCGGAGTTAGACGGACGAGAGCCGTTCAATACGTATCCGCGTTGCTCATCGTCTTCTACTTCTTGCTTAACGTCGGTTTTATATCCGCCACTGTAACTCACGAGTATTCGCCCAACGCATTTGTAGAGAAAGAACGGATAATGGAACACGGGCATCCCGTAGAGAAAGTGTACTTTTATAAGCAGTATCCGACGGAGTACGCAGTTCGAAGCACTGACTGGTTCGAATCGAACTTCCAGTCCGATAGTACGGTCCACATGAGCTCATGGCCAGGGACGTTTCGGGGCGCAATAGGGTACGAACCGTTTACAGGATCGTTGGAACGACATATCGATGTAAACCACGAGCCGATTACCCGACGAGGGCTTGCTTCAGGCAGTCTCGGCGAGGGATACGTCTATCTGAACGGGTTCAATGTAATCGGCAACGTCATTCGTTTCCCTTCAGGCCACTTTGGGTTCGACTACGTGTATACTAGCGACGTAAACTCGGCTTGGAGCGAGAAAAATCGGATATACACAAATGGAGGCAGCACGGTTTGCTACGGGTGAATTGAAAGACGAGGATTACTGGAGACGCGATTAGGTTCACACGACCGATTCGAAGTGTTCGATGGTTCGCTCTAGCCCGTCCCGGAGCGAGACCGTCGGCTCCCATCCTAACTCGGATCTGGCTTTCTCGAGGTCCGGCCGCCGAACCGACGGGTCCTGTGGCGGCCGCGCTTCGTGCGTAATCCCGTTTTCACTTCCAGTTACCTCGATAATCGTCTCTGCGAGGTCCAGAATCGTTCTCTCATCGGTATTCCCGAGGTTCACGGGCGTCTGTACCTCGGACTGCTTCAATGCCAGCAGCCCGTCGATCAAATCGGACACATAACAGAAGCTCCGGGTCTGTTCCCCGTCGCCGTGTACCGTCAATGGCTCTCCCGAGAGCGCCTGACGAACGAACGTCGGAATCACACGCCCGTCGTCAGTTCGCATCCGCGGGCCGTACGTGTTGAAGATACGGGCAACCCGAACGTCGAGATCGTGTTCGTCCCGATACGCACGCACTAGTGATTCACCATACCGCTTCGACTCGTCGTAACAGGCCCTTGGCCCGTATGAATTCACGTTTCCCCAGTAGTCCTCCGGCTGGGGATTGACTTCGGGATCCCCGTACACCTCACTTGTCGACGTGAAGAGATAGCTGGCGCCCTTCTCCTTCGCGAGCCCGAGCGTCTTGTGGGTTCCCAAGGCCCCGACCTTCAATGTCTTGATAGGATTAGCACGATAGAAAGTTGGCGAGGCTAAACTCGCGAGATGAACGACCCAGTCTAACTCGCCCGAGATATGAATGAACTTGGTAACATCGTGCTCGTAGTACGTGAAAGCGTCGTGGTAGAAAATTTGGTCTAGATTCTCCGTCCGGCCGCTGACCTGGTTGTCCATGGCGACGACTTCGTGACCTCTCTCCAACAGGCGTTCACAAAGATGCGATCCGAGAAAGCCGGCACCACCGGTCACCAGTACTCTACTCATTGCTATAACCGTGATTCAATCGTTCGACCACCGGTACCGTCGTTGTCTTCGTAGAGCACCGTCTGGATATTTGCTCGGAACCGGCATCCACGTTACCAGTACCGTCCGTGCGCCAGTCATCATAATTGGACGTCGCTCGAATCACCGACATTGAGTTCATTGGGGGTCCCAGTGACCCTCGCTTGGTCACCAACGATGCTATTCTGTAGATTCGCCCGCTTCACAGTAGCGTTTCGGCTGATGATGGAGTCAGACACGTGACTTTGGATGACATCTACCCCGTCGTCGATGCTGACGTACGGCCCTACCACACTCCGCTTCAGTGTGACGTTCTCACCGATGTCCGCTGGTTGGATAATCATACTCGAGTCGCCGTTAATCGCTATCCCGCCATTCGTAGTGGCAATCCGTTCGAGGAGAACCCGATTGGCGGTCAACAACGTGTCCGGCTGGCCGCAGTCGTACCACTTGCCGACGTCGAACGTTCCAAA
The DNA here is from genome assembly GCA_005239435.1 of Halorussus salinisoli. GTDB lineage: Archaea > Halobacteriota > Halobacteria > Halobacteriales > Haladaptataceae > Halorussus > Halorussus salinisoli. The sequence goes on from SZNP01000004.1 coordinate 566,814, forward strand.
TGTCGCACCCTGATCGAGCATCCGCTGGAGCGCATCGGTGAGCTGGTACTCGTCGCCGGCTCCCCGAAGATCGTTCTCGATAAGGTACTCGATCGCTTCGAACAACGACTCGGAGTCTTCGATGAAGTAAACACCACTGATGGCCAAATCAGAGTCGGGCGCGTCCGGTTTCTCCTCTAGGTTCGTGATTTCGTCACCGTCAAGCGTTACAATGCCGTAACTCGAGGGTGTATCGACTTGTTTGACGCCTAAACTCCCATCTACGCTGCCTAGAGCTCGGTGTGCCTCGATGAAGTCAGCGTAGTCCGAGTCGAAAAGCATGTCGCCCAAGGCGATACACATTGGGTCATCACCCACGACTGAACGTGCTTGGTAAACGCTGTGTCCAAGCCCCTCCGTTTGGGATTGTTCGACAAAGGTGAGATCGAGAACGTGCCCGTAGCGTTCGGAAACGTACTCCGCCACCAGTTCTTGCATAACCCCAACCACGACAATTACGTCGTTGACTGGACTCCGAACGAAATTGTCGAGAATGTGGCCGAGAATCGGTTTCCCTGCCAAACGCACCATCGGCTTTGGCTTGGTGTGGGTTTGCGGATACAACCGCGTCCCCTGCCCAGCAGCCGGAATAACTCCCTTCATCACGATTTCTCTGTGATACCGCAACTCAAGTCCAAAAATATCTTTGGCAATAACACTGCTCGATTGGCAGGGTATCACGACTAAAGGATAATATCCGTCGAGACGACAATTTTATAAAATTCATTGACTACACGACGTGGCTGTTCTCCCCGTTGGAAACTACCACGTTGTCAGGGACTGAAACATCCACTAACACCGGATCGTTGCCGATGGAGCGGACAGCAGCACCGTTTGCTACTTACAATCGGTCGGTATCTTCGGCAGGACCGTAACTGGTGAGAAGAGTACTGTATTCCCGCAATCCCCTAACGACAACGCGGTCATTCTTCAGTAGCCCTGATCGCCACTTGGATACCGGTCCCATAGGGGTTACGCTACTCCCGCTCCCCACAGCACCAACCGTTGTGCGTACTCTCGATTGTCTGCCTGAGAGATATTCGTGCCTGCTCCGGCGTTCCAGAAGGTATTCCGGTCGAACGTACCGACTACGCGTCCATCCCCGATTGTCGCTACCGCGAGAGCAGCGTCACGGTCGGGGCGGTACGGAGCGTCCTGCTTACACACCGCGAACTTTCCATTGAGACCGCCTGACTGGAATTTTGCAAGTATTTTCGCTGGTGGACGAACCCGAACACAACTCACTCCTTCACCGCGGAAAACGATGCCGCCGTTCCGATTACCGGCATTGAGGAAGTGGTCGTCAGTGTACTGCCTGACGCGGTAGTTACCACCCCCGTTGTCCCGGAGAAACGACATACCGAACTGCACAGTCAGGTCGTTGTTACTTCGGCTTCCGGCGGGGTTGCAGACCCCAACTTGGCGGTAGTCCCCACCGAAGGCACTGTCTGACCAGGCGAGAAGGCCACCACCGTCAGTTACCCACTCGTCGACGGCCTCGCGCTCGGCCTCGTCGAAACGGTGCTGGTTCGACCCCAGGATGAGCATCCCGTACTCTTCGAGAAGCGATCGCGAGAGCGTCGTGTCGGCATCGTAGCGCTCCGTCGGCAGAAATCCGACTTCCTCCAATGCGCGTCTGAACTTCGAAAGTCCGCGCGGCCCAGTATCGCTCAACCGCATCTGGTGAAAGGGGGTCGCCTCGCCTGACGGAACCGTGCCATCCGCCGCAACGTCACCGTATAGGTACAGTACCTTCCGGTTTCGTTCCTCACGAGTCGTCGTCTGTTGGCGGGTGTCCGCGCCGCTCGAAGAAGACCGTGCCTCTACGCGTCGGATAGCTGCTCCACCTCCGAGCGTTTCGAGAAATCGACGACGAGACGTGGATTTCCCGAAAATCGAGTCGGACGGGTTACGACTTGAGATCATCACAGAGACCTGGCGTTCGGGTGGAAAGAAATTTTGGTGACAACACCGGTAGACGTCCTCACCGAGACGCGACGTAGGCGACGCCCATCGAGGGCAGTCTAGTAGCTTCAGGTCGAGACATGGGTTGCAAAGCTACTTCTCGTAATCACCGTCATCCTTCTCACCACGGTTTTCGAGGTGACGGTCCACAGCAAGTCTACCGGTACGTGCGTACGCCACGGGTGACGGCGGTAGCACAGTGTCCCACCCAGCTCACGACGACACCACTTACTGTAGGCGGAATGTTGTCCCCGATGCAAACTGGAGGGCTGACAGTGTGGCGTATCCGCAGCTAGTTCTTCGATAGTAGTGAGGTTCCGCATTCGACGCAGACGAACTTTCCTTCCGTGGTTCGTGTACCCGGTGCGTTACAGGCCACACATTTCACCGTCGCCGCTCGGGCCGACTTCGGAAATCGGTCACTCATAAGTCTCACCTTCCATGTGGTCGCTGGTTTTTCGGTCGTGTGATAGTTTCCGCTGGTTTCGTGATTTCATACGTACTCCGTCGCCGGTCGAGGGTATAGATTCATTCATCGAAAACTTCACCATCGCGGGCAAAGTCGTACAAAAGAACTCTGCTTACAGCGTGAACTACCCCGCCCTACTCGCTCGCTTGCGCTCGCTCCTTGAGGAAGGGGGATTACCGCCTGCAATTAGCTAAGTCTTCTCAAGAACGAGAATCTCGACCGTATCTGGATCGAGTCTGTTGAGCGAAAAGTACGTGGAGGCCGCCGGAAGGTCGAACGAACGCAGTTCGAGTTACATATTATCCGTCAGGGTGACGAAGGAGAGGACTACGAGGACACGGTTGACCACCTCAGCGAGAGCGAGCGCGAAGTAACTGGACTCGTTTTTTCCCTTGCGGGGAACCTCGTTCACGAGGTCTACGAGACGCTACCGTTCATCATCCTTGACTCGTTGGACGCGATCGACTCCGACCGAATCGCATCGCTCGTCGAGTACTTTAGTGACTACGCGGAGTACTCAGTCGTTGCCCTTCTCCCGGAGGACGAGGCTGCCTTCGACGACGAACATCAACGAGTCACGGAAATATGATTCCATGTTGAGTGGATTCGGGATTTGTAGACGCTTCTCCTCCGAATTTTTTCGAGCCTATACCCCCTTGGGTCGTGAAGTCACCGGTGCGGGACATCGACGCGCTGTTTTTCGATACGCGGGCTTTCACTTTGCCGCTCATTTCTGACGCGCGGTTTCCAGCGACGATGTCAAGCCAGTTCCTGCTTGCAGTCACCGTCGAGGTACCTCCAGTTTCGGAACTTTACGAATCGTAAAGTCCGCACGAATCTTCAAGTTCGCGCGAATTGTAGTACCTCGATACGAGCGATTGCCTCGGGAGAAATCGGGAGTGGAAGTTGCCGGGCGATGTAAGTGTTCGGCGTAAGGATGCCTTTCGCTTCCGTTAGTCGGTTGACCTGCTCGTCGGCCAACTCTGTCTTAATTGCAACGAGATCCCCCTCCAGTTAGTCGATGATATGCGCTCTGACAATCGAAGCGGTGACGTTGTCTCGGTGCGTGAGTCACGCGAAAGTAGTCTCTGACGGCGTACCATCTACTTCGTCGGCCACCGGATCGAACTCATCGTGAATATCACGGTTTTCCTCGGTCAGGTACGCGCCTTCGAAAGGACTGGACTCATCAGCGCGTGACTCACTAGTCAGTGGCCTAAGTAGCAATTAACAGAAATTGTTCTGTTGTTTCTCCAAGACGATCTGGCAATACTCTACGTATTCCCTATATAACAAAGACTAGGTGTCTGTTCTTCTTATCGTTCTTTCTCCCCCTCTAGACGCTCTCATCGCCCTGAATAGCCCGTAAGCGTATATGAGATAGGGTTTTTGATTTTATACAAAATGCAAATACAACAATTATTATAAATAAATGTACCAGTTGATGAGAGTAATCCCCGTGCTTAATTCGGCTCTAAACTGAAAAGCTAGACTCGTCGATGAGCAAAAAGCGTCTTGAGGAGACGCACTCCTGTCGTCAATCTCTAACGGCTAATGAAGGAGGGACAATAGAGACAGTATGTCCGAGTCATTGGTGGATCGACGCGAGAGAACGACTTGGTTTCGGTTCTAGACTCACTGTTGACGGCATTCAGGAAGTTCTAGACGAAGCAACTCACGTTGGTCAGTACGTCGAATAGAGAGGAACACTAGGGTCGAAGTCGTCGTGTCTGTCGGCCGGTTGTACCTCTCACGGCGCAGACACGCCCGGCAGACCCAGCAGGTTGAAATTAATGCGGCGGAGGAATTGGGTGTTGATTTGGCGATTATGGCATTGAGTGACACCAACAGTGGCCCAAACGTGGGTGAAAGTAGAATGCCGATAGGTGCGAGAACACATGCCACAAGAGGGATGGCGAACACGTTGTACCCCGCGGCCAAGACGAAGTTCTCCTTCATCTTCCGATAGATTTCCTCACTCACTGAGTGAGGCAAACGACGTCTCCTGTAGTCAATCCCGCCTTACTCGCCGTTTTCGGCGGTTCGTTGAGGGTTGAGCTTCCGGGCTACTGGACAGGAGTTGTATATATCGAAATGTGGTTTAAGGCATAGAATCCCTCATGAGTCGATCCGTCTCTCTTCGGGGGTATCGAAGTCAGCACACGACCCACAGAGACGGACGTCCACTATCACTTCTTGCCGAACGCATCAGTCAGTTGGTCGCGCATGAATTCCCGACGGACGGTCCGTGCGCGCTCGTCGGACAGATAGTTCTGCATCACGACCTGTGGGTCGCTACTGCCCTGTTCGGCCGCGATATCTTCGACGCCCTCCAACACGCCCTCGAGGACCGACGAATAAGCATCGTACCAGAAGCGCCGACACAGTTTCGGCGACACCGACACGCCATCGACCGCGTCGGGCAGGCCCGCTCGGTCAGCCAAGTCGGAAAACCAGTTGTAGATGGTGTTACGCGTGACGTGGTCGTTCGAGGCGTGCGGACTCGGGAACAAGTAGCCCGACCAGTCCTCGTCGTCGCCCAACTCGGCGATCCTGTCGTCGAGGACCCTCTGACCGAACAACAGTGAAACCTCGCCCGGCCCGTTCTTGCGGTCGTCGAACGCGATGTAGGGCACCTCGTCGTCTGTTCCGTCGGTTTCGAATTGTGAGTAATGGAGCGATGCGACCTCGTTCGGCCGGAGACCCCAGCCTGCGAGTGCGACGACGAGCAGCTGCTCGCGCGGGTTGTCGGCGGTCTCGAACAGCGCTCGGACGTGGTCTGCGTCGAGACAGGGCGTGTCCGTCGCGTCGGCAGTGTCGCCGTTGGCCGCGTCGTTCCAGCGGTACTCGTTGGCGAGACCGTCCGCCGGGTTGACCGCCGCCCACTTCCGGCGCTTCAAGTGGTCGTACCAGTTCGATACCGCGAGGTGGATGCGGCGCTTCGTGGTCGGCGAGTCCAGGCGAGCGTGGAGGCGGTCGAACGCCGCCCAGCACTGGTCGGTCGCGTCGCGGGCGGGTACGTCGCTCTCGCGGGCGACTGGCGTCACGAGGTCGTCGGTCTCGTTGACGGCGCAGTACGCGCGGACGTACCGGTCGAGTCGGTACTGGAGCGTGCGAATCGACGACTCGGCGAGTTCCGCGCGGTTCCGTTTCGAGGTGAGGAACGCGTCGAGCGCCTCGACGGTGCGGTCGTCGTCGGTACTCCAGTGGGTGTCGTCGCGGCCGTCGTCGAGGCCCAGGTCGTCCCGCCAGAACTGGCCGAACGCCCGATCGTGATGCTCACGGAGCGTGTAAAGCAACGACCGGAAACCGTTGTTCCGAAGCCACTGGTGGGTCGGCTTGTCCGTCTCGGGGTCGTGGCCGTCGGCGCGCAGCGCCGGCGCGACGACCGACCAGTATGCGTCGGCCAGTTCGTCGACGTCCTCGAGGAGGGTCCACGGGACGTCGTCGGCAGTCTGCCAGTCGCGGCCGTCAGAGGTGGTTTCAGCGGACATCGTGGGGTGCTCGGTGTCGAGTTTCGGGAAGCGCGGTGATTTCGCGAGGGAGGCGGTTCGCTGTGGTGGTTGGTGGTTCTAAGCGCGGCATTTTCGCGTACGAGAGCGTTTATCTCTAATTACGTATAGTTTTGGTGTTTGGTGTGACCGTTACAGTCTGTCTAAACACCAATCAAACCCGTCGAAATAGCCGCGAAACGTATAAACTTTATATCGCTATATAGAATGAGGGGGCGTCGGGTTCGTACTCCGTATCGATCGTATCTATCCAATTTCAGGGGTACTCGTACGCTCGCGACCGTCAGTCGGCCTTCGTTGGCCCGGCGTCAGTGGCCAAGAAGTGGAAACAAACAAGGTCAGATTACCCCATGGTTTGAGCATAGAGAAAACTACTTTGAAGCGCAATCAATCGTCGTCTTCGAGTCCGTAGTCCTCGTCCCCCATCACGCGACGTGCGATCGGTTGCTCGGATCGGGACACCTCGTCGACTGCTGTCCCCCGGTGTCGCATCTTCTGAAGTACATCGTAGGTGAAGACGATCGAGCCAAGGATGATCATGACGTCACCAGGGATACGGAGCCAAAAGGCCGTCTGGATGATGTCGCTGTTGTAGAACGCGAGGCTGCGAGCGGCGGCGTAACTCTCGGTGAAGGCGACTTCGAGTTGCAAGAAGCCGACCGGTAACACCGAGATAACGACCATCACTGCAAGGCCGACGTTCATCAACCAGAACGACCACTGCAGTCGGCACGTACTCCATCGTTCCTCGATCGTCGAGATCCGGAACATGTAGACGACCATGCCCATCGCGAGGAAGCCGAACGCGCCGAACATCGAGGCGTGGGCGTGGGCTACCGTGAGGTAGGTGCCGTGCTCGAAGTAGTTGATTATCGGGAGGTTGATGAAGAATCCCAGAACGCCCCCGCCGATGAAGTTCCAGAACCCACTGGCGATGATGAACAAGAACGCCCACCGATACGGGAACGTCTCACCGGCCTCCGTGAACGTCGTGTACTCATCGAGGGCCTCGAAGAGGATGAGAACCAACGGAATGAGTTCCAGAGTCGAAAACACGGACCCGAACGGAATCCAGATGTCGGGCTGTCCAACCCACCAGTAGTGGTGGGACACGCCGATGACGCCAGTCCCCATAATGAACAGCGCTTCGAACATCACCGCCTTCTCCGCCGAGCGACGGCGGAGCAACCCCATACTGACGAGCGTAACGCCGACGACCGCGACGATGAAGAACTCGAACGCGCCCTCGACCCACATGTGGACGACCCACCACCGCCAGAATTCCGTCATCACGATGTTCGTCTGCGGCGTGTACAGCATTCCCGCGGTGAACAGCAAACCGATCGACCCGCCGGCGTAGATGATCATGTGTGCGAGTCCGTACCGAGGTTCGTCGTCGAGCAGCGGCTCGAAGCCCCGCCAAACCAGGTACGTCCAGAACGCAAAGCCCGCCAGCAGACCGAACTGCCAGACCCGTCCGACCTCGACGTACTCCAGACCCTCGTTGCCGATCAGCCACCAGAACCACTGATCGGTGTTGATGTAGCCATTGATACCGAGCCAGATGCCGACGAACCCGCCGACCGTCACTACGAGAAGCGCCCCTAGGAGTACCCAGACGTACGTGGTTTGGCGAGGTGGTTCATAGCCGGTGAGCAGTGACGCGAGAAAGATGCCGGCAGCTAACCACATGGCCGCAATCCAGAGGATGCCGAGGTCGAGGTGGAACGTCTTCGCAGCAGTGAACGAAATCAGTTGAAGGATATCGATGCCAGCGATTTCCTGAAGCTCGAAGAAGGCGTCCCTCTCGATGTAATAGTGGGCGAGCAGGCCGCCGAGCAACGTTTGAGCGACGAACAGAACTGCTGCCACCGGTACGTACCACAGGGTAGCAATTTGGCTCGGGAACAGATCGATCTCGCCGGGCCCGGGGATAGAGGGCCCGCTCGTAGCATCGGGTTCGGACAGTTCGACGGATTTGTACAGCCAGATGCCGATGCCCGCAGCGCCCACGAGGAGGATCATGCTGATGGCACTCCAGATGACGTTCGCACCCGTCGGGACGTTACCAGCGTCGGGCGCAGGGGGCCACCCATTCGTATAGGAGTGATCAGATCCCGGACGATCCGTGTGGGAAATCCAGGCCGTCCAGAGTGCGAAGTCGGCAAACTGTCGGGCGTCCGCCGCGCTGGATATCATTTCCGCCGGGACGCCGCGTTCGCGGGCCCCCTCGTGGTAGCGTTCGACGTAGGTTTCACGCACCTGCTGGTGGGCGTAGGTTTCGGCTGCCGAGTACTGGACTTGTCCTCGAATCGTCGAGTCGTCGAGGTCGGATTCGACTATCTGGTCAACCGCGGCCTGGTCTGGCGGATCGAGGTTATCGTACTCCGTATCGTACCGCTCGCGGGCGTAATATTGACGCATGAACTGCATCTTGAGATCCAAGGTATCGGCGGTGTAATCGACGCCGAAGTACGCACCGTTACCGAGGATAGACCCGTGATTCATCATACCGTTGGACTGGAAGATCGCTTTCCCCTGCTGGATCTGCTCGGAGTTGACGACCGTGTTTCCGTCCGGCCCCTGAATCGTGTCGGGGATCGGTGGGACGTTCTGAGTCGAGTACCACGCGCCGACGCCCATCACCACGAGGTTGACTACGAAGATACCGACGAGGATTTTCGCTAACGTCCGACGTCGAACCTCGATGTTCTGAAATTCGATTCTCACGATGTTCCTCCTGTTAAACACTCACCATTAAACGGCGCCCAGAAACGAATCACGCTCATATTTTTGACGGTTACTGCCTTAATGCTCGTAGCAGTCGTATGTTGGTTAGAGAGCTTCTGGCCGCTCATCGTTTGGCACCTCGCGGTCGATACGATGGGTTTACGTGCTGCCAGTATGCCACCGACATACATTGCTCTTCTCGTCGGTGTGACCCCGCAGATGGGCATTATGGGACGTCTAGTTCCGTCTCTGGACGACCGCTCGACTCTCGCCTTCGAACGGTCCAACTCCGAGAGCGCGGATATCGCTTCAGAGTCAGCTCGAAACCGCTTCCAAACAGCGCACTCAGTCGACCACAGTGACGTCGAACTTGCTCTCCCAGCGATACCGCCGCCCGCCCCACACGAAGGTTCGGCGTGCGAGTGCGTAGGTCATGAGCGGTACCTGTGCGAGAATCGCCGGATAAGCCAGTAGGGCGGTCCATCGACGCACACCGAAGAACGCGTACACACCTGCGATGAAGATAGTCGTCCCACCAAATGCGTACGCCGGCACGAGCAGACAGAACATGGCCAAGAGCAACGTGACAAACCCCATGGAGACGATTCCAGGTAGGTCGTGTTGGCGGACGATTTGCGTGAAGCGGACGTGCCGTTCGAGCGTCTCGCGAATCGTCCCGCCGATCTCGACGCGACGGACGCGTCGAAGGGGAGTCACTTCCAGATACTCTGACAGCAGGCCGTCGTCGCTCACCGTCTGCCGGAGATCGCTCAGGAACGCGTCGACGTCGAGATCGTCACGCTCGAACATCACCGCTCCAGCCCACGCCTTGTCGCTGGTGTACACACCGAGTGTCCCGCCGAGCGCGTAAATCGGTTCGAGGAGCACGGACAGTGGGTCATGCCCGACGAAGAAGGGGAGTTCTGACACTGGGCCGTGTCGGTCGTAGTCGGCGTGGAGGCTGGTGAGCCAGTCGGATGGGTGGTGGAAGTCGTCGTCAGTCCACACGATGCGGTCGTGTCGAGCAGCCTTCATCCCCGTCGCGATGGCGTTCGCCTTCCCCGAACACCCCGTGGGTTCGCCGGCGACGACGAGGCGGACTTTTTCGGACAGATCGTCTACGTGGGTAGCAATTGAGTCCGTACTGTCGTCACAGATTACGAGGAATTCGTCCGTCGCCCGAAGTTGGTCGGCAACGTCTTCGCACGCGGAAGTCCAGTTGGTGGTCGGCAGGAGAACGCTCGTCGGCGGAGCACCGTCCATAGAAGGACCTTATCGGAACTGGGCTAAATCCTCTTCTACAACCGGTGCGATTTCTAAAGTCCGTACGAACTTTACGAATCTCGGACAGTCGAGCGCTCCAGTCCGCCAGGGTTTCGCGATTCATGCGAGTCGTACGATTCTCAAAGTTCTCAGAGTTCGTAAAGGGTGTGAGGGTCGCGCAATCTTTACGATTCTCGGACGAGTGAGCATCAAGTCCGCCAGTGTCCCGAGATTCTTACGAATCGTACAGTTCTCAAACCTCTAGAAGTTCGTAAAGACCGTAAAGTTCGTATGGTTCTTGCAGACCGCATTCAGTAGTCGAGGTCGTCGACTACGAACCCCACGAGTCCCAAGTTGTGTGCGAATTGTAGGAATTGCACAAATCGTAGAATTCGCAAAAAGTTGAAAGTTCGTACGAATCGTAGAGTTCGTACACGTCTCAGAATTCTCGTCTATGGTGGAATCGATCGATACCGAATTCCACGAGCCTCGAGAACTCCTGAATGTGTACGAATCGCAAAGTTCGTAGAATTCTCGAGTCCCTTAGAAATCGTACAAATCTGAAGATTCGTACACCTTTCACGAGCTTTTTCTCCCGTTGAGGAGCCTATCGGCGGCGAACTCCGCAACTCTCACGACCTCTGCGATGTGTACGAATCGTGAGAATCGTGCAGTTCTGAAACCATTTAAAAATCGTAGGGTTCGGAGAGTCCGTAAGCGTCTTACGAACTTTTATTATCGCTGGTTGAGTCGAGTCCAACGACGGCGAAGCCGACGACTCCCCCCGAACCTCGCGAAGTGTGCGAACTCTACGATTCGTGAAGTTCGTATAGTTCGTACCGTTCGCTACGGTGAAAACCATGACACAGACTAAGACATCCAGCAAACGAGACCCACGAGCAGTCTGCCTCCCGATGCTCAAGGGCGGTTTCGGAAAGAGCGTCTTCGCAAACACCCTCGGTGGCGTCCTCGGTGACCTCCGAGACCACGACGTCCTCGTCGCCGACCTTGACCCGGCCGGACACCTCTCAACCGGTCTCGGGTACTACACGCGCGAAGACGCGGACGCCCTCGATCTCGGCGACGTTCTCCTGGACGACACCGCCCCGGAGGAGATTATCAAGCATCCAGGCTACGGGTTCGACTTCGTTCCGAGCCTGAATCTCGAAACGGTGACCGAGGACCTCGCCCGTGACAGCGTGATGGCGAGCGACATGCGACTCAAGCAAGACCTCGTCGACCCACTCCTCGGTGACAAGTACGAGTACATTCTATTCGACATTCCCGGGAGTCGGAACAAGCTGGTGAACAACGCGGTCGTCGCAGCGCCGAACGCCATCCTTCCGTTGAAGCCCGTCCCCGAAGCCTTGAATGGAATGCGCGAGACCGCGACGAAACTCGTTGGCGAGATTCGCCAGCATATCGACTTCGAGATTTTGGCAGTCGTGCCGAACGACCTTCGGGCACGCATCGACCAGCAGACGAAGGACCGCCGTCTCCTCGAAGCGATGAACACCCAGGAGCAGTTCGCCGCCTATCTCCTCGCTGGCCGCGACGGCGTCGACCCTGACTCGGGTACCATCCCCGACGACGTAGACGTCGAGGCGGTCCTCGATAACCATATCCCACCATTCGCGCGCGTCACCGCGGACGAGTGGGACGCAATCGACGCGGGGGAGATGGCTCCGCCGAAGGTGCCGATTCGTCACTCCGCCGCGTTCGGAGATGCGTACGAGGACCGGAAACCGGTGACCGCGTACGATTCGGAGTGTAGCCAGGTTCGGTACTTCGAGACGCTGGCGAAGATTATCGAGCAGGGAGGAATCCAGCAATGACGGGGTTCGACCTCGGCGAATCAGCCACCGACGACGACCCAGAAACGGAATCAGACGAGACGGGCGCAATCTCGGAGACGAACGATGTGCCGGACCAAGACGAACCGAGTCGTGACGAAAAGGAGACCGACCCGCGAGAAGAGCCCGGATTTCCGTTCACCGACGGTCTCCGCGAGAGCTGGTACGTCCGAGACGAGACGATGACCGAGTTCGAAGACGCCGTCGATTTCGAGGCGAAGCCGCTACTCCGTGAGCACGGCGTCCGAAACGAAACGGGACGCGAGATTCAAGATGCCGCAATTCAAGTCGCAACGAACAATCCGGAGGAACTCGCTCGCGCCATCCTCGACGTCCGAGGCGTCGATATCGACAGCGACGAATAGTAGCAAGCCACTATCGCGTTCTCACCGATATCGTGTTCGAAGTAAACGAGTTAGCGGAGACTCGATGCGAGACGCCGGTTGCTGCGTGCTCCCTCGATTCTACGAACGCGTCCCCATCCAATCATCGACCGACATCCGTCGATATCTCGTTCGGCTTCGACACTACACTAGTCCACTCGGAATTCTGCGAATCGTAAAGCTCGTGCGAACTGTAAAACTTGGACGAGTCTTAAAGCCCGGAAGATTCGTGCAATTCGCTTTCACGTACGCCAGCGTCACCGGCACGGTGGCGGCAATTACCGTCGAAGTTTCCTCTCCATTTTCGGTCGGTAGTTGAACCGCGTACGACCGCTACCATGAGTTGCTGGGTTCGAGTCGCGATGGCGGTTGTCCCAGCAAGCGACCATACTTCTTGTCGGTCGTCGTCATCGCTCTGAGAGAGGGAGTCGAGGTCGTTGATGTTGTCCACAAGCTTGGCGAATCGTGATTCGTATGTAGTCGCCAGTCCACGACTGTGGAATCGAGTTACGTCGACAGGGCGAACCCGGGGCGGTTTGGAGGGTGTGACAATCGAGACTCAAGCGTATGTACCGATTCCACACTGTTAGGGGCGCTGTCGACAGTACCAGTATCTACTTGGCGTTGTGGGGGGCAACCAACCTGTAACGAATGAACCGGATGTCGCTTCTCGTCCCTGTGGTGTTCCCCCGTGAGGAGTCCTTGACGGACGCAAATGTACAGGGGTTGACCGGGTTCGATATCGTGTTGTTCGGCTACTGGAAGACTCCCGAAGGGACGGACCCAGCGGTCGTCCGCGAGGAACACGCGGTCGACGCCGAGGCTGAACTGTACGAGTTGGCGGCCCAGTTCAGTCGTGCCGGTGCGTCAACGGACGTCCAGTTACACTTTGGACCGGACGACGAGTACTTGGAAACCCTCCAGAATCGCATCGTCGCCGACACCGATGCTGACGCGGTCGTGATTCCGAAACGAATCACGATGTGGAACAACGTTTTGGTCCCGTTGCGCGATGACCGGAACGCGGATCGGATCGTGGAGTTCCTCACTGCATTCGACCCGGAGACAATTTTCACGTTGGAGTTGTTCCACGTTGCGACGGATGAGAGTGACGTCGACGCTGCACGGGAGATGCTCGGTGAGGTGGAACGAATGCTACTCGCCCATGGGTTCACCGAGAGTGACCTCGAAGTGACCGTCGCTGTTGCGGAGGACCCGGACGCAGCGATTATTGAGCGGGCGGGCCGCCACAATGTCGTCGTAATCGGGGAGACGGAGGAACAAACGGACGCGAAGCAGTTCCTTGGATGGACCTACGAACGTATCGCGGAGCGGACTGACGTCCCGGTCGTTGTCGTCCGCAAGTAGTGAACCATCAATATGTCTACCTACGGCTACGTCTCCTCGGCCATCATCGTTTCAGTTTGGTTTGTCTGCTCGACGGTGACGAACGCGAAATCGTGGACGGGTCGATTGCTCGTCTGTTGAACGCACGGCCGGTCGGCCGTGCGATTCGACCGCAGGCAATCGGATGACTGGTTGCCGTTCGAATCACGGTACGCGACAGGGACGATCCGTCCACAATCGATGACGACCCCGTGACCGACAGTGCCCGAGTGGTCGTTCAGCAATCGGTTCAAAACGAGACGGCTGCCGAGGCATAGCGTTCCGAAAAAGGCCATCAATTTTTGATTTCAGGTTCGATTTTTGCCAGCCAAATCCCGTCTTTACCACTCCAACCGCCAACAACCAGCGCACCGTCTTCTAACCGAGAAAGTCCAACGGGAGTCCCCAAGTTGACAGATATCGTGACCGTCTCCTGCACTTGACCCCATCGATCGACAACGTGAATCGGTTTCTCGGGATCCCGCCCTGATCGGTTCTGGTTCTGCGGCTCGCCCGTGAGCGCAAACCCATCACCGTAAGGGGTTAGGTCCACAACGGACTGTGGGTCGTACGTCCGCCGCCAGATGAACTCGCCGTCGGAGGTAGTCCGAACCAGCATCCCTCGGCGATGGACGTCCGGTATCGAACCCGTACTGCCACCGTAGAGGACACCGTTAGTTGCGGGAACAGCGACGTTGACGCCCTCAGAGCCAACACCCCCGTAGGTGTGACGCCAGGCAGGTGTACCATCGGAATCGACGGCACATAGCCACGCGTCATCGTCGCTCCCTCCAGCAAGGAGGAACCCCTCTTCCCGTGGAAAGAGGTCACTGACGTAGTCTCCGTCGTATGTTTGCTCCCATCGTGTGTGACCCTTGGCGTCAACTGCACGGACCCAAGCGCGTAGGTCAGCATCGACCCGGCGAAGATCAGCGCGATACCCCCAGATGAGATAGCCGTCGTTTGTGGGGTGGAGAGCACGGATACCATGGGGAGCCTCGGCGCGCCACCGCCATTGCTCTTGGCCGTCTTCGTCAAGGTGGAGAAGCCACAGCCTCGGTGACTCGTCTGTCGTCCCGAGTACGGTATACCCACTGTCGACTGGGACGACGTCGACAACTCTGGTAAATCCAGGCGTATCGACGGTCGTCGTCCACCGGGAAGTACCGTCGGGACCGATTTCCGCGAGCCACGCGGTCGCTGAACGGCTACTGCCTGTCCGCCCGACCACCAGCACGCCACCGTTTGCGTCCCCGATTGCCTGACACTGGAATTCGGAATCACCGTAGGTCCGCTTCCATTTGACGGCGTCCGAAGTCGGTGCGTTCTCGGAGCGATACCTCGCGCCAATCGCAACTCCGGAGATTGCTGGGACAGTTTTCTCGGATAATTGGATTCGGCCGTCAGGCGTCGTCGGGGTCGATATTGACGTTCTGGCTGAATACGTTGTCGGGGTCGTAGGCAGCCTTGGCCTTAGCGAGGCGCTCGTAGCTGTCACCGTAGACTTGCTTCGTCCAGTCTTCCCACTCGCGTTCTTCGACCCCGGTGAAGCCAGCGTAGGCACCTTCGGCGCCTTCACGGCGTAGTTGGCGCTCAGTTTCTACGGCCCAGTCGAGGGTGGACTGATTCTGGAACTCCTCCCAGTTGCCCTCGATGGTGATCATGTACTGCTTGTCGTCCCACGCGTACGCGGCGTCGGGGCCGTGGCCGATGTTCCCGCCGAGCGGCCACACACCGATAGCTGCCATCGGGGTGGGGACGGCTTCCGTCTGCTCGAGGACGGTGTCGTGGATGTCGTCGGTAAGTTCGTCGACGAATACCGAGCGGTGGGTGTACTTGCGGCCCCACGGGTACATCTGCGTCCCGAGGTCGTGGAGCATCTCGTAGGGCATCACATCGCTCATGTCGATGAGCGGGTCAGCAATGTCGCGCAGCGGCGCGATGGCCTCCGCACCCTCTTTGGGGTCGCCAGCGTAGCAACCGAGGATGCCGACAGCGTCGGTGCCCGCGAGTTCGTCGGGCATCGGTGGTAGATTGGGGACGTGGCCGTTGATGAGGATAGTGGTCAGCTCTGCGGGGGCGTCAGTCATGACTTCGCGGAATGTCGCGAGGACGTCCTCGGCGACGTCTGCCGGGTAGAAGATGCCGAGGCTCTGCACCATCGGGCCGACCTCGTACAACTCGAACTCGAAGTTGGTGACCACACCGAAGTTGCCGCCACCGCCGCGGACGGCCCAGAACAGCGCCTCGTTGTGGTCCGGCGAGGCCTTCCGCAGTTCACCATCAGGGGTGACGATTTCGACGCTGCGGAGTGCATCGATGCCGAGCCCATGCTTGCGGCGGATCCAGCCGATACCGCCGCCGAGCGTCGATCCGGGAATGCCGACATCGCCCGCGCTGCCGGTCGGGGTAGCCAGGCCGTGCTTCTGGGTCTCGGCAAGAACGTCCTCGGCGCGGGCGCCGGGCCCGACGCGTGCGACCTTCTGTTCGGGATCGACGTGGACGCTGTCCATGTCTGCGAGGTCGATTACCAGTCCCTGGTTGACGATGGCACTTCCGGCCTGATGGTGGGCGCCACCGCGGATAGAGAGTTCGAGGCCGTTGTCGCGGGCGAACTGAACAGCGTGGCTGACGTCAGTTGCACCCTTAACGCGGGCGATAACGGCAGGATACTTGTTGATGAGGCCATTCCACACGTTGCGAGCATCTTCGTATTCATCGCTGTCCGGAAGGATGAGATCGCCGCGGAGGTTCTCGTCGAAGTCCTTGATGTCCTGTTCGTCGAGTTCGGCGACGGTTCCAAGCGGGTGCTTGCGAGCCGACATAGATGGACAATTGAGTCCACCAATGGACAGATTATAAAAATATCTGTTATTTACATTTCGAGAGTGTCTTATCATATCTGATTAAGAAACGATGGTTTAGCGACCACCCTCGTACGTCCGTTACATATTCATTTGACTAGCATCGTACTCCACGATTATCTATGAAGGCGCTAATCTTCATACCCTGTATCGAAGCTAAGGTAGAGTTGAAATAATCAGTAGCCTCCAGCGTCCTCAAAGCACCGACCACAACGGCTGATCCCATCACCAATCTGCACCTCGCCAGTCCGGATGGACGCGATATACCGTTGCGGGACATGACGCAAGGCCCCACAAGCCGTTGTATCACTAGTCGACCCCGGTTGGGACCGATGAACCGTCCCCGTGTGTTTGTTGAGGAGGCGTGTCATCGGTCTCGAATGGTCTGGGGACCTGTGGTGGCTGGAGTGTCGTCCTCGTCAGGCGTAATCTCGATCTCCCCAGTTGCATACACACGCACAGCACAATCATTGAGACAGAATGACACCCAGCCATCGTCACGACTGGAACCGGAAGTCGGTGGATGAAAGAGATTGTTGAGTGCATCGGGGTCTATCATCTCGAACACGGGGCCAAGGTCGGTCGGTGGCGTGTTAGTGATTGCTGCAACACCCATGATAACGGCAGTAGTGACGGACTCGTCATCTCGCCAATCATGGTGAAGTTGGTACGTGTTAGTTGCTGCGTCGAATGTGATTGCGGTGTCGGTGGTTTGCATCAAGCCTCCCCCTATGACACGTAGTGTACTTACAGATGTCAATGTTATTGCCAGCTTCTATTTGCTTATTTAATGGTACGACAGGAGCCTGATGAACGAGGGCTTTATACCAAAGGGTTACACCTGCAATACGGCGACGTTTTGAATAAACGATGTACTGCAGTCTTGCGAATGTGATCCATTCGGAAAACGAGCGGGCGCTACAGGCTCCGGTTCAACTGTCGAACGAATCTTCCTTGAGACGTGAGGCGGCCGAATTTGGCCGTCTCAGAACAGTGATTAGCTGCAGTACTTGATATTAAGTACGTGGCTCGGCGGAAGACGGGGAATGTGGCTCTTCTCCATACTTCGTTTCTCACTCCGCTCGTAGTACTCCGTCAGGGGACGGGGTAAGGCGCTCGGCCCCGTTCTCGGTGACGACGAGAGTATCTGAGTGTCGGAGTGCGAGTCCCTCATCCTCGAAGTAGAGTCCGGGTTCGATACTGATTACCATCCCAGGTTCGAGGGTACCCTGGGTACGCGCATTCAGAGCTGGGCCCTCGTGGATGGTAATTCCCTCACCGTGACCAGTCCGGTGGACGAGTTTGTCTTCGTACCCCGCGTCTTGCAACTTGTTAGCGGCGAATTCGTCGATCTCGTGCGTTCCGACCCCAGGTTCGACCAGGTCCATCGTCTGGTTGCGAATTTTGACGAGAGTGGACATCGCCTCCTCAACCTGATTGGGGACATCACCGACGAGGATAGTGCGTTCTTCTTCACAGACGTAGCCTTGAATTGACGGCAGCGCAATCCCGACGACACTGTCGCCGTTCTCAATGGTGCGCGCCGTCGAAAGACTGTGAGGTTCGAGTGCGTGTTCGCCAGTCAGGACGCTAGCGAAGCCGTATTGTCCGAGTTCGTTCGCCGTCCCGATATCGTACTCCGGAAACTCCTCTAGATACGTCTCGTAGTACGCCTGCTGGATCTGCTCGAGCACTTCCAACTCGGGAACGCCGCTTTCAACGGTATCGATGTACGCCTCCATGCCGGCGGTTGCCAGTTTTTGAGCGCGGCGGATCATCTCGATCTCCCAGGACGTCTTTACCTTTCGCAGATCGAGGAAGGCATCCGTGAGATCCCGAAGAGCCGCGTTACTGGCCGCATCGAACTGGTCAACCCAGCCTGGTTTTGCAGCCGCTTTGTCGTAGCCGAGTACGTCAGCGTCAGTCTCGGCGACTGCTGCCGCCAGCACCTCGAACGGGTCATCGGTGTCCGTGTACACGAGTGCACGGTCTGTCCACGCCGTCCGTGTTACCTTCGTACGCTCTATCTCGGGCGCGAGAACAAGACTCGTGTCGGGGGTTACGAGTGCGATAACGGGCCGTGAGTACATTCCTGCGTAGCCACCGCTGAGATAGTACGAATTGGCTGGAGAGAAGGCGAGTAGTCCGTCAACGTCCACTGTGGCGAGATAGTCATGGATTCGAGGAAGTCGGTCCGAATCGATGAATCGGCGATCTGGATCGGGGTTTATCTCTCGCATTACAAGTTTAGGTGGGGTGATGAGAGGGAAGTGAGTTTTTATCACCCACACATCTTTCTGGTAGGTAGTGCATTTAATACACCCGATTCGTCATGTCTTATCATGGCAGTTGAAACAGACATCACGCTGTTCTACGTCGTTGCCGCCTATCTCTGCGTCATGCTGGGCGTAGGGATTTGGGCATACAAGAAGACGGACAGTGCAGAGGACTTTATGGTTGCCGGACGGAGTCTCGGAGCAGTCATTATCGCCGGCACACTGATGGCAACTTGGATGGGGTCCGGCACAGTGACTGGCGGGAGTAATTCGATCTCCTACGAACACGGATTATGGCCAGCGATTCTGTTCGGGAGTGCTGCTCTTCTCGGGATTGGCATCCTCAAGATTCTCGCTCCACGCATCAGGAGGTTCAATAAGATCACCATCCCGGAGATGATGGAAGAGGAGCTGGGATGGGAGGGAAGAGTAATTAGCCTGCTCATCATCGCGTTCGCCTATGTGGGAATCGTTTCCTACCAGTTCATCGGATTCGGTTTCGTTTTGAACGTGACGACGGGGGTCTCCGTCACTCACGGAACGCTCATCGCGACAGTAATTATAATCACCCTCGCGGCGATGGGAGGACTCATGTCAGTCGCGTATACGGACGCCATCAGTGCATTCCTCATGCTCTGTGGACTGTTCGTCGCGTTGCCATACGTGTTTGTCGAGGCCGGTGGTTGGCAGAACATCGCCCAGAACGTACCGGAATCACACCTCAACCCGCTCGGAGACCTCTCATTCATCCAGTTCATGGGTTTCTGGGCGCCGTTCTTCCTGCTGATTCTCGCCGACCAGAACATGTATCAGCGAATCATCGCCGGTGAGACAGACGAGGGAACTAACCGGGGGCTCATCGGTTGGTTTATCGGTGTGACAGTAGGGATGACGATCATTCCCGTGATTGCGCTGGCCTCTCGCGCAATGTTCCCGAATCTGGATCCCGGGATGGCGTTGATCGCAACGACGACCGTCGTTCCGACCTGGGTCGGCGGGATTCTGCTCGCGGCCGCTTCGGCGTTCATTATTACAACGGGAAGTTCATACCTGCTATCTGCGAGTACGAATCTGTCGCACGACCTCTACCAGGGCATGATCAACCCCGATGCGTCGGACAACAGCGTGTTCTGGCTGACACGCCTGTTGGTCGTCGGGCTCGGCATCTTCGCCTTCGTTCTCGGCGAATACTTCCCGACGATTCTCGAAATCCAGATGTACTCCTACACTGCGTACGGGGCTGCGATCACCCCGGCACTGTTGGCGATCTTCCTGATGCGGAAGAGACTCACCAAGACGGGCGGTCTCACCGGCATGACCGTCGGTGCCATACTGTCGATCACCTGGGACACGGTTCTCAACAGCCCTCTAGGAGTCGATGCCGTCATTGTTGCGGCACCGACGGCCGCACTGCTGATTGTCACGGTGAGTTATTTCACGGAGGGCAGAACGGCAACCAAGCCAGTCCAAGGATAGCTCCTTTTCGAGACCTCGTGGCTAAATAAACTCCTCTGTGATAGTAACCGTGGAAACAACGCAGGGGTTACGATATTTTGTAGAATCTCAAGTCGGGCCGATTAAGCCGAATAATACAGTCAGGGATCGAGGAGCTTCGATTCAGCCTTTTGCAGGTGTTCGAGCATTGTCGCCTTCGAAATATCGAGTTCGTCGGCAAGTTCGCGAGTTGTCGTCTGACGGGGCCATTCGTAATAGCCGGCTTCGCGGGCCAGTTCGAACACGTCACGCTGGGCCGGAGTGAGCAAATCGAGCCGCTGGTCGCGGGACGAACGGTCGGCGGTTTTGGACGTCGTGATCGAAGTGACCGTTATCTCAGCGCCCGCCTGTTCTCGAACGGTATTTAGTGCGTTCTTCAAATCTGAACGTTCACCCGTAAAGCAGACGTTCCATTCCTCGCTGCCATCCTGAATTCTAATCGGTTCGCTGTGAACGAATCCGTTCTCGAGCAACGTGGGGCATATCATGTCGGTGGGATCGTATTCGAGGAAAAATTCACGAACGACAGTACCCGGCATATCGCGTTTACGTCCAAACCGTTTCTGCAATTCGGATAGTTCTCCCGAATAGTCTGACTCGCGGATAGCGTTGAGCAACGTTTCGAGTTTCGCTCCCGTTTCAGCGAACGCGGTGAACAGTCCCTTGACCGGTTCCGTCAGGTTCTCGTCCATTTTTGGGGAGTTATAGATCGCGTGCGCCAACACACCACCTTTGGTTCTGTCAGTCGCTTCGATAGCCCAGCAAGTAGGATGCCAGAGATCGAGAGTCAATCGGACTCCCTCAAGCTGTTGACTCATGTACTGTTATGCCGATACAAGCCGCTCGTTCTCTTATAAATATTGGGCAAACCATGGTCGTCAGTTTAATACCATCCATATATTAGGATATAGGTTTACGAACTTATTAAATCTGAATTAATAAATTATAATATCACTTCTATTCTGTATAATAGCAGTTCTGAATTGATTCCCTCTGCGGCTGGAGCTGTAGAGGCCCCGAAACTCGGGACAGCAATGTACTCAGGCCGCTTGCTCTCGCCGAGACACACCTCACTCGTCGCTGAGACCGGAGTTGGTGGTAGAACAGCCACATACGAGTGCTGAGACCGCACGTCCATACCTAGATTTTTGCGCAGAATTGTAGGTAGTTGGGATTATTCTCGGAAGGACTCCACATTTCTAAACTCTTAGCTGGTATCGAAACATCTGTTATAAAAGGTGCTGAGTGAGCAGCGTACTAGCGCGGGGTCAGAAAATGCACCGAGAGGTGGCGAATAACCGGCGCTCGCAACGATATCGATGTCGGCAGGACGTTCACCGACGGCGTCGACGTCCACGACGAGGCAGTCTTGGCGAAGGAGAAGCCGCCGACCACCGAGGACGTGACGACGGGAATCGTCGGCGCACTCGACGAACTACTCGCGGCAGTTTGAGGAACTGTGACTGTGTGTCTGTACCGTGACGCTATGAGCTAGAATTCGGATTCTCTGGATGTGTCCTTCTGTATCCCATGACCACGTGTGAGAAACACTATGCGTTAATGGTTTTTTGTGTATCTACTTGTCAATAGGTTAAACAGCATTCACAGGGTTGGAAGCCACGTCGTTCCGCCTCGACACGGGAAATACGTTCCCCACCACGGTCGGCAGCCACGCTGCTCTGCAATTGCTGGGCATAAACTCCCGTTTCGTCTGTGTTGAGGATGTGGTAATAGCCATCGTCGCTGGTCACCACTGCTGAATCTGAAATGGCGCGCAAAACGGGACTGCTTCGTACTTCTCTGTCGGTTAGGCGTTGTTCATCCGCTGGCTCGTCGCCGCCCCACACTTGACGCATTCCGTGACACGATACGGCTCCCGGGAAAACTCTGCGTTCGAACTTTTGTTGCTTTCAGTCCGGATTTCGATCGTGACGTCGTGCGGCGTTGGTTGCCCACACTCCTCGCAGGGCTCTGTGGTCTCTGAAAATGCTGTATTTTGCGTTGCCATGATTGATCTCCCCACCTGTATCCTTGCGGTATAGCCGTATCAAACAAGCAGACGGTTGCGGCCTGTTCGAGAGTATTCGCTCTGTTTCACGGACGACAATTCAATTAACAATAAGCTACTAGCGGCTGTATTTAGGTCACCGACTGTTTCAAATCGTTTAGCCAGTCCCATACAATTAGACTGGAAGATCGTTCGCCCATCAACTACACTCGTTGGGTACCGGTCAGCCAACCAGCAGACGCGTCGAAATCCCCCGTCGCATTTCGAGGCAAACAGGGCGACTGATCAACAACAGTATTGCCGAGTCGGCGATGCGGGCCCTAACAGTACGGGCTTATTACACGATTGCAAGAGTGTTGCTTATAATACGCGCAAGTGTTTCAGTGGTGGAAACAGTCCGAAACTACAAAGCGGCGTGGAATACCCTAGAAGGGGCGAGTAGCTGCTGGCTGCCCACCGATTGGAACTCGGTTCTGCGGCGGAGTGCAGTCGCCCTCCACTCGCCGGTGGGCCGATAGCGGCGAGAACATTTTTGCAGTTTCGCCGGTTTGAATAGTGCATACGGAGTGGACGATGGTGACGAATGATGACGCACATCCCTTTGGCCGGTGGCTTGCCTGCCCGACCTGTGCCAACACTGCTAACTCGCCGCAGGTGACCGGCACCGATGCAGTTGGTACCATTCATTGTAGCGAATGTGGAACTCAGCTAGAGCTGACCGGGGTTCCGGCATTCCTCCAGTGGGTGCAATGCCCAGCCTGCGGCTTTGGCTCGACTGTACAACTCTCCCTTGATGATAACGGTGATTTACTCGTTGACTGTTCCCAGTGTTCACGACTATATCGTGCCGGAGAGAATGATTGAGACTCCCCGGTCTGAGAACCCAATATAGCGTACACTTCGAGACAGACAAACACGGACAGAATACTACGACCGTTTGTGAACACCACCAGCCGCCGAATCGACGACCTCCAGCTGCAGGCGCAGGTCGCGGAGATGAACGGCTGGATGAACGTGAGCGAACTGATCCAGTCCATCAACTACTGGAACACAAACGACCTCACAACCTAGTGGGACACCGGCAACGTCGACAACGTGACCGTCACCCTCACCCGGCCCGAGGCGAGTAGGAAAACGGGACCCGAAAATCCATCGACATGTGCGACATCGACACGCTCGCGGTAGCTATCAACTCGCCTGCACAGGTCGACTGATCGCAATCGGGGGTTCGTCGTGGAGGTTGGACGCGACGACCTGCTTGGCCTGCTCGATGAGTCGTTCCCCTTCGTCGTTCAGCCGGCCCGTGGTTTGTTTCGTCCCGAATAATACGATGTCTGCACCGAGGGTCCTAGAGCGTTGTCCTGACGCAACTGGACGGGACCTGATGGAAATACCAACGAGTCAAGCGGAGTTTCCGGTTTGCAACAGTCGTGACTAGATGGTCATTCTATGCCCATCGGCGCGAGTAGTGCATACGATTTTGAGCATATATGGCAGCAGCTGCACACATTGACGCGCAACTCCAGGGGTGTGTCCCCCATCTACAGGCTGAACAGGGCGAGTCCCTCGGGGCGTGACCCCGGGGCAGTTCATGTCACTGCCCATGCCGGTTATCTCTATCGTGCTCGAATCGACTGAATCGGCCGTGACGACGGCTAAGGGGTCTCACTGGTTCCGAAGTCTCGCGGTCTCCTCGTGGTCGATTCTGTCTGGTTCGGTGAGTACGACGCCGTACTCTTCGCGGGCGGCTTTTCGGGAGATGTACTCGTCGAGGACGTCTTCGCGAACTTTCTCGGGGCCGCGGTCGGACGGGTCGCCGTAACCGCCACCGCCGCCGGACCGGTTCGAGATAACTTCTCCCGGCTGAAATTCACCCCGCATCATCCCAACCCACCTTTCGTCGTCCTCGGCATCGTAGAGGTCGGAGTTGTCAGTAAACACCTCGATTCGGTCGGTCCAGTCATCGTCAAGATGCTGCAATAACACCGCGTTCTTCACGCCCGGGTGACCGCCTGCGAGCCCCCAGCCGTCCGTCCGTGTGTTCTGAATTATCGAGAGGGCACCGACGGGGTTGGTCACGCGGAAGTCGCGACGGATACCGAGGCCACCGCGGCGTTCACCTGCGCCGCCCGAGTCCTGGCGGAGTTTTAACCGGTCGAACTCCACAGGTGCTTTCCGTTCAAGCACTTCGATGGGGATGTTCCGGACCATGGTTTCGCTGATGTGCATCAGGGCGTTCGCCCCGTCGTGATCGGGGGTCGCACCCCAGCCGACGCCCTCGTTGTTCGCCTCAACGAAATGGCGGCCAGTGTCCGGACTCTGGCCGTAGAACATGACGTCACAGAGGTCGCCGCCGGAACTGGCCGGAATCTGGTCGGGCATCCCCTTCGCGAGTGCCTTGTAGATGACGTCGATGCCGACGATGCCCATCCATCCCACGAACGTCGGGGCAGGATACGTGGGTTCGAAGATGCTTCCCTCGCGGGTACGAACTTCAAGGGGTTCGTACAGGCCGTGATTCGAGTCCTCCTCCGGGGTGGTGACCGTCTTGAAGCAGAGTTTTCCCAGCGTTTCGCCGTCCGTGCTGTTGAACGGTCGGTCGAGTTGGTCCTCGGACCTCGATAGGTCGACGGTGAACTCCTCGCCGTCGATTATCACGTCGGCCATAATCTCGATGCGGTCGATATCCGCCCCGGCGGCGTCGGCGTATCCATTGGCGTGCCACTCTCCATCCGGGAGTTCACGGACTGCTTCCCGGGCAGTCCTCTCGCCGTGGTCTAGGATCTCGTCGATGGCCTCGTCGACGACATCGGCCCCGTATTTTTTGTAGAGATCCTTGATGCGGTCCTGTCCGGTCCGTAATGCGGCGATTTGGGCGTTCAAATCGCCGATGACTTTGTCGGGAATGCGAGAATTGTAGCGAATCAGGTCGAAGATTTCCTCGTTGGGGTGACCGCCCTTGTACACTTTGGTTCCGGGGAAGATGAGACCCTCTTGGTGGACGTCGGTCGAATCGAGGACGTAGCCGGAGTCTTTCGCGCCAAGATCCAACCAGTGTGCTCGACAGGTCGTATAACCGATGAGTTCCGTTTCCTGGTCGTCGAAGACGGGCGCGAACATTAGCACATCGAGCGTGTGTGCTTTACTCCTGTAGGGATAGTTGAGGAGGACGACGTCGCCGGGGTCCAGGTTCTCTTCGCCAACGTGCTCGACGCCGTTTTCGAGTCCGGCATCGTTCGCGCCGAGGAACAGCGCCAGTCCGGGCGAGTCAGCGACAAGTCGACGGTCGGCGTCGTATATGGAAATTCCGAAGTCGAAAATCTCGTAGATGATTGTATTGTAGGCGGTCCGGACGAGGGTTCGTTGCATCTCGGTGGCGGCAGAGGTCAGGTAGTTCCGAATAACCTCGACCGTCGCCGGACCTGCACCGTCGGCGTTCATTAGCGACACAGTCACGCGGTAACCGCAAAAGTGTTCACCCGGTTCGACGCCTTTGTAGCCGGTTCGAGGAGCATGGCGTATTCGGCGTGAATCAACGGGACGTAGATCCAGATACTTTCGAATTGGCTGGCCGGTGATAGTTCGGTAGTCTCTTGTACCGAACAAAGCAAAATAGTGCCTACAGAACTTCGGAATCTACCATGAAAGGGCATGGATTAGCATGACCAACTCGACGACGTCTTCCGAATCGGACGACTGGATCGATAGCGAAGAGGTCAAGGCCATCCTCGAAGAGCACCTTGACGAGACAGACTACCAAATTTTCAAAGCACTGAACGAGAACGGCCGCATCTCCGATACGGAACTCGGGGACCAAGTCGGACTCTCTCGAACGGCAGCGCGTCGACGCCGGGAGAACCTGCAGAGCGAAGGTATTATCGACATCCTCGCGGTCATCGTTCTGCAGGAAGCGGACCTTGCCTACGCCGACGTTCGAGTCTCCTTCTCGACGGATACGACCCAGCGGGAAGTGGACGAGTTCATCGATGACCTTCTGGAAGACGAGCTCATCTACGAAGTTAGCGAGTACTTGGGGTCCGACGATTTGCTTCTCCGAACGTGGCACGCATCGCTTCACGAACTCAAGGGGTACATCTCGGAGCGTTTGCGGGGCACCCCAACCGTAGAGCAGTACGAAATTTCCCCAATCGTCAAGACAAAGAAGGCCTGGCAGAAGGTCATGGACAACAACGAAACGTGACTACAGGTCACCGGCCACGGTGTACACCAGTTTGACCGGATCACCCGTGCGGTTCTCGCTGTAGTGCTCGGTGCCTGCTGGAATGGTAATGAACGTCCCGGGGCCGACAACTCGTTCCTGCTCGTCGTCGGGCAGACCGAGTACGACTTCCCCGGAGAGAATGACCGATAGCTCGGGGCCATCGTGGCTCGTGGTACCCGTCTCCGGGACTCGTTCGCCAGGTTCGATGACATAGGTCCCCGCCTGCACTGGCGGCTCGTCATTCTCGAACAGCGTGAGCGGGTCGCCGACGCTTTCAGCCCATCTCTCGTTGAGGTTGAATACTCTTACCCCGGGTTGCTCAGTCACGATAATCCCTCCACTCTGGGTTCACTGTCTCCAGGATGCCAACTAGCAGCCGTGTCGCTCCTTTGTCCCTGGACCTTCGACGGGTGGACGGTAACATACTACATATCGTTTATCGTGGATAGATAAGTGCTATGTGAACAACCGTTCTATCAGGGGTCAGCACACATAGTGGGCGTATTCGCCGCTTAGCACGTTCAATACGTAAATTCAAACAAACGAAACGTCTTGTGTATGCCACGTGCCGTGCAAGCGTTTAACACGGTATCCGACGATATCCTAGGCGGTGTTTTTCACGTGACCACACCCGGGGACCCATCGAGTACAGATTTGACACCCGACGCCGCGACAATCGAGGTGGTCCGCAACTACCTCGTCTCCGCCGCCAACGAGATGCAGCGGACGCTCATTCGGACCGCCTACAACACCATTGTCTACGAAATTCTCGATTTCGGCCTCTCGATGTACGACCGCGAGTTCAACCTACTCGCGGACTCCCCCGGCCTCGCACTCTTCCTCGGTTCGAACGACTACAGCGTCAGGGAAACGGTCGAGTACGTCGGCGAGGAGAATCTGGATCCCGGCGACGTCGTCATGGTAAACTATCCATACCGGAGTTCGTCGCATACGCTCGACGTCAACTTGTTCGCGCCCGTCTTCGACGACCAGGAAACGGAACTCATCGGGTACGTCGCTAGCCGTGCGCACTGGCTGGACCTGGGTGCGAAAGACTCCGGCTACGTCCTCGATTCGACCGACGTCCACCAAGAGGGAATCCTCTTTCCGGGGACGAAGGTCTACAAGCAGGGCGAACCGGACGAGGAGATCCTCGACCTGATTCGCTACAATTCTCGCATTCCCGACAAAGTCATCGGCGATTTGAACGCCCAAATCGCCGCGCTCAACACGGGGCAGAAGCGGCTACAGGAACTCTACAACAGGTACGGCGCGGAGACGGTAGAAGCGTGCTTCCAGCGTGTGTTCGAACACGGCGAGGAAGTAGCCCGGGAGGCGGTGGCCGAACTCCCAGACGGAAGTTGGAAGGCAATCGACTACGCCGACAACGACGGACTCACCGACGATCCCGTTCGAATCGGCATCGAGGTGACCGTCGACGGTGAGGACCTGACCATCGACTTCGGTCCGTCGGGCGATGAGACCGACGGGCCGATGAACATCCCCATCGGCCGAACCCAGGCCGTCGCGAAGTTCTGCACGAAGACGCTGGCGACGCCACAGGAACCCGCAAATGAGGGTCACTTCGGGCCGCTGACCGTCGTCGCGCCCGAGGGGACGCTCTATCACGCCACATATCCCGCTCCGACGTTCACGCAGTGGAGTTCCACGCTGGCCGTCGAGGTGGTGTACAAGGCGCTCTCGAAGGCGATTCCCGATAGGTTGGCAGCCAGTTCGGGCGGGGACCTCTGCAGCATCATGCTCTACGGTGAATCTCCCGAGACCGGTCAGAAGTTCGTCGAGGCGAACAACGAGGGTGTCGGACGAGGTGCGACTGCGACCCACGACGGCGCGAACGGAGTCATGCACATCGCACAAACGAACGTGCGGAACATCCCGGTCGAGGTGTTCGAGAACAAGGCTCCAATCGAGTTCGACCGATTGACGCTCAGACAGGACTCCGCCGGGGCTGGCGAGTACCGTGGCGGCCTCGGGATTCGCCGGGATTACCGGTTCACCCATCCGAGCGGTGCGCTCTCCATCATCAAGAAGACCCGAAACGAGGGATACGGACTCGAAGGCGGCGACCCCGGCGCGCGTAACGTCGTAGTTCTCCAGTCCGACGATGACGAGGACTGGCTGGACCGAGTGACGGTGTACGCCGACAACGACCACCTGTACTCGGACGTACCGGGCGAGAAGCGGGTCGGGATGATGCGCGGCCAGTTCGAACCAGGCGAAGTTATCTCGAACCGGTCCGGCGGCGGTGGCGGTTACGGCAACCCGTTCGACCGCGACCCCGAGAACGTCCTGACAGATGTTCTCGATGGGTACGTCTCCCGAAAAGCTGCCCGCGAAGAGTACGGTGTTGTACTCACGGACGACGGCGAAATCGACGAGGCGGCCACTGAGTCGCTCCGGTCATGAGAGATCATTCGGCACGGAAGAGCCAACTGAGACGAATGAGCAAAATCGTACGGAGGTGTTCGTGACACCGCCGCCACCGGCCGTGTTTGACGCCCATTCGGACCTCCCGTTCCGGGTCATCCGCAAACGGGAGGCAGGGCGTCGGGCAGTCGTGGCCGAGGACTTCCTGCCAGCGATGCGCGCTGGTGGGATTACTGCCCGTGTTGCTGCAGTCTACGTCGACGATGTGTATCTCCCGGAGATGGCCCTGCACCGCGCGCTCGCCGTTCTCTCGGAGGTCTATGCCGACGTTGCGGAGTCCGACGACGTGGAACTGGCGACGACGGCCGACGACGTCAGTGAGGCGCTCGACGCCGGTACCGTGACGCTCCTGCTCGGACTGGAAGGGTCCGAGCCCTTGATGGGCGACCCGCGTCTGCTCGATGCGTTCTATCGTTCGGGCGTCCGCCTGCTGACGCTCACACACAGTCGTCGAAACGCGGTGGGAGAAGGAGCGCCGCTCTCGTCACCGGGGCAAGAAACGGGGAAACGAGGAACCCCGGGTGGGCTGTCGGAAACCGGCATCGAAGTGGTCGAACGCGCGGAGGACCTCGGCATCGTCGTCGACGTCTCGCACCTCAACGATCCCGGGGTCGAAGACGTCCTCTCCGTCGCCACTGAACCGATACTCGCCTCTCACTCGAACTGTCGGGCGCTATGTGACCACCCGCGCAATCTCACCGACGAGGAAATCGCCGCCATCGCCGACACAGGAGGAGTCGTTTGTGTGACTACCGTCGGGAGTTTCCTCGCTAGCGAGTCACCCGACCTGAACGACTTCTGTGATCACGTCGAGCATGCCGTCGACATCGCCGGCGTCAAGCATGTCGGCCTGGGATTCGACTTCTTCGAGTACCTGTTCGAGTACATGTCCGAGCGCGAGCGCCAGCGCATGCGGGACATCTCGGTCGCCGAGGACCTTGCGACCGACGAGTCTGCCGCGAACGTCCCGGCCGCGCTCGAAAACCGCGGGTTCTCCAGCGATGAGGTGGCTGCCATCTGTGGGAAGAACATCCAGCGGACGTTCGAGCGCGTCCTGAAGTAGGTGAAGGGTCATCCGGTTTTGGGGCGATCCCGACGGTAGTCAGCCGTCAAAGCGTGACGGCGCGAGCGACTCCAAGAGTCTGGGGACGTTCCCGGTTGTCAGTCGTTCGGCGAGGAGTTCGCCGACCACAGGCGCGAGCGTAATTCCGTAGCCGCTCATCCCCGTCGCATGGAGGTACCCCTTGACGTCGGTCGCTCCGACGAGTGGACGGCCGTCCGGCGTGACGGTGCGCAGGCCGACCCAGGAGTTCGTCACGTCCAACGCAGCGTACGACGGCATGTGGGTCGAGAGTAGTTCCGCGATTTCGAGGCGGAACTGTTCTCCGGCGGCCTCGGCATGTGATCCGTCGGGGTCGAGCATCGTCGCCTCCTTGTAGGTCGTCGCGAACTTCCCTGCTAACAACTGGCGGTCGCCCTCCTCGCGGACATAGTAGCCACTTTCGAACAGCGTTAGGGGAAGATTCACGTTCGCGTCGGACTGCAGGACCAAAATTGGACCGTACGTGTGCCTGAGCGGTTTCGAGATGCCGACCATCTCGTCGATGCGCGGTGCCCACGGACCGGCGGCGTTGACGACGGTACCAGCCTCGTAGGTCCCTCTGGTCGTTTCGACTCCCGTCACTCGTCCTTGGTCGACAGTGACGCCAGTAACGGCGGTTCTAGTCTCGACGGTGACGCCGGATGTCCGCGCCTCAGTCGCGAAGTACTGGACGATTTCCCCGGGGTCGAGGACGCCGTCATCCGGGAGAAAGAAGCCGCCGCGGACTGTTTCCGGGTCGATTCCGTATCGAGATAGTTCCGCCGGCGTCACCATGGTCGCCGTGATGCCGGCGTATTCGAGGCCAGTCGGTGTCTCCTTGATGGCCGCGAATTCTTTGTCGCTCGATGCCACGTGGAGCGTCCCGATTCGGTCGAATCCGAAGGTCCCATCGTCCACCAGCGACTTGTAGAAGGCCCACGACCGGCGGCGGCGTTCAGCCTCCTCGGTATCCGGGTCGTATTGGTGCTGTGTGAACTGTGCGATCGATGCCGCTGTCGTCCCGGATCCGAGCGTCGACTTCTCTAGGAGCGTCACCTCCATCTCGTCTCGCAGGTGGTAGGCGACGCTCATTCCGACGACTCCGCCGCCGATAATTATCACTGGTTCTCGCGCACGCCCGAACGCCCTCGCGGAAGAGTTGTCCGCCATCGCCTTGATTCACCCCGGCCGGTCCGTGTTGTCCCCGTCCTGTACAGGTTGTTGGCGGTTTAGCTCGTCGCGTTGACGTAACTCCCGACGCTCGGACTCGGTGCTGTACTCGTCGACGGCCGCGCGCTTGTCGCCGGGATACAGCAGGCATCGGACACTGTGGCCGGGATCGACCTCTACGAGTTCCGGATAGACCTTGTCGCACGCGTCAAAGCGCTTGTGACACCGTGGATGGAATGGACAGCCTTCGGGAGGATTCGCGGGATCCGCCGGTTCGCCGCGAGGCTCAACCCGTGCTGGCTTGAGCCGTTCCTCTTCCTGCTCGACCACCGGAATCGCCGAGAGCAACTGTTCGGTGTAGGGGTTGCGCGGGTTCTCGAAGAGTTCGTCGCTCGTGGCGACTTCCATGAACTTCCCGAGGTACATCACGCCGATTCTGGTGGCGATGTTTTTGACGAGACTCAGGTCGTGGCTGATGAACAGGTACGTTAGGTTTAGTTCCTCCTGGAGTTCTTTGAGTAGCGCGATGACCTTCGCCTGCACACTCACGTCCAGCGCGCTAGTCGGTTCGTCGAGGACGATGAATTTCGGGTTGAGTATCAGCGCTCTGGCGATGGAGACGCGCTGCTTCTGGCCGCCGGAGAGCGCGTTCGGGTACCGGGTGCGGAACTCGTAGGGGAGGTCGACGCGGTCCATAACCTCCCGGACCCGCTCGTTGCGGTCCCGGTCAGTCCCGATGTCATGTATCTTGAGTGGATCGGCGATGATGCTCCCCACCCGGCGTCGAGGGTTCAGCGACGAGGAGGGGTCCTGGTGGACAACCTGTACGTCGCGGCGGAGCGACTTGAGTCCGCGTCCGTCAAGGTCGCTGACGTCGCGACCGTCGAATCGAATTTCGCCGCCAGTGGGATCGAGGAGACGCGCGACGGTCTTCCCCAGCGTCGTCTTGCCACACCCGCTTTCGCCGACGATTGCGAGTGTCTCTCCGGCCCGAACGTTGAACGAGACGCCGTCGACGGCACGGACGGCACCGGTCTGGCGTCGGAATATGCCACCGTAGATGGGATAGTGCTTCTCCAAGTCACGGACTTCGAGGAGGGTCTCCTCACGGTCGTCGGTGGGAGCGTTCGTGCCAGCGAGAGGGTCGGTCGGCGACTCACTCCCCACGCCCATCACCTCCGCCGTCGTGTTGCGCTTCCACGAGCCGAGACGGTTCATACCTGACCTCGGACTCGGCAATGTCGAGGGCTTCGCTCGTGGTCATCCCGTCCTCGTAGAGGTAGCAGGCTGTCTCGTGGTCGGTGCCGACGTCGAACCGCTCCGGGTGGCTCTGTTCGCACACGCCCTCCATGTAGGCGGGACAGCGTGGATGGAACCGACAACCAGACGGTGGGTCGGTGTAGTTCGGGATGCTCCCGCTGATCCCCTCGCTCTCAAACCCGGTCAACTTCGGAATACTGGCCAGCAGCCCCCGTGTGTAGGGGTGTAGCGGCGCGTCGAACAGCGTCTCCGTCGGCCCGCTCTCGGCGATGCTACCC
This sequence comes from Halorussus salinisoli, assembly GCA_005239435.1. GTDB lineage: Archaea > Halobacteriota > Halobacteria > Halobacteriales > Haladaptataceae > Halorussus > Halorussus salinisoli. The sequence continues at coordinate 599,515 of SZNP01000004.1, forward strand.
GCGTACATGACGTATATTTTGTCGGCGATTTGTCGCGCGACGCCGAGGTTGTGCGTGATGTATAGCATGGACAAATTGCGGTTCTCGGTACGCTCTTTGAGCAGATTGAGAATCTGGTCCTGAACGGTCACGTCGAGAGCAGTCGTGGGTTCGTCGGCAATAAGGAACTCCGGTTCGTTGATGAGCGCCATGGCGATGAGCACTCGCTGGCGCATCCCACCGGAGAGTTCGACCGGATATCGGTCGAGAATCCCTTCGGGGTCCGGAATTTGCAACCGGCGCAGGAGGTCGATGCTCCGGTCTCGAATCTCCTCGTTCTCGGCGCTATCACGTCCTATAATGTCCGAGAACATCTCCCACCAGGAGACGTCCCGCCGGTCGTGATATTTGACGACATCCCGCATCATCGACTCGATGGTGAACACCGGACTCAGGTACGTCATCGGATCCTGGAATATCATACTCATCTGCTCGCGCTTGATGCGGTCGTGAACCGCCTCGTCGGCGAGCACGTCGGTGCCCCGGTACCGGATTTCGCCAGCCACGATTTCGCCCGGCGGGCGGGGGAGCGTTCCCATGATTGTCTTGCCGGTGACGCTCTTGCCACACCCCGTTTCGCCGACGAGCGCGACCGTTTCGCCCTCCTCGACGGTCAGGTCGACACCGTTGAGGACCTCGTGGCGACCCTCGTAGGTGTCGAAGTGAACATGGAGGTCCTGTACCTCCAGCACCGGGTCGCTCATCTCACTCCACCTCTACGTCGAACATGTCCCGTAGTCCGTCGCCGAGGAAGTTGAATCCCAAGACGGCAAGGAAGATGGCGAAGCCGGGGAACGTCGAGTACCACCACTGAGCGGGGAGGTACACGCGCCCTTGGCTCACCATCGTTCCCCACTCGGGCGTCGGCGGCTGCGCGCCGAGACCGAGAAAGCCCAGACTCGCGCCGACGATGATGGCGTAGCCCATGTCGAGGCTGAACTTAACGGAAATCGGTGCCAGGACGTTCGGCAGTATCTCCCGCGTGAGGATGCGCGGCGTGCTCGACCCGAGGCCGCGACTCGCCTCGACGAACTCCTCCTCTTTGACCGATAGCACCTCCCCGTACACCAGTCGGGCGTACCAAGGCCACCAGACCACGGCGATGGCTATCATCGCGTTCCGGAGACTCGGTTCGAGGGCGACGCTCACTGTCAACGCCAGCACCAGCGCGGGAATGGAGAGGAAAACGTCGGTCACGCGCATCAGGACCGTACTGGTCAGTCCCTCCAGGTATCCAGCTACTAAGCCAACTGGGACGCCGATGCCGATGGCGATGGTGAGCACGACAATGCCGATGCCAAGCGAGAGACGCGTTCCGAAGATGACGCGCGAGAGAAGGTCGCGGCCTGCCTGGTCAGTCCCGAATGGGTGTTCGAGCGACGGGGATTCGAATCGCTGGTCGAAGTGGACCTCCGGTTGTCCGCCGTGGCCTGCATCCTGAGGGTAGGGAGCGATCCATGGGGCGAACACTGCTACGACGACGAGCGAAAGGATGAGGCTCAAGCCAAGAATGGACGTCGGATTCTGCCGGAATCGGTACGCGATGCGGTCGAAGTCCTCGCGTAGCCGTCCGAATCGACCGTTCGTTTGTTCCGGGAATTCGGCTTCAGGATTGTCCGAACTCACGGATTATCACCGTACCTGACGCGGGGGTCGAACACGCCATAGAGGATGTCAACTAACAGGTTTGCGAACAGGAACCCGACGCCGATCATCAGCGTCACACCAACGATAGCGTTGATGTCCGTCTGTAGAATGGCCTGTACCCCGTAGGACGCCATTCCTGGCCACGAGAAGACGATTTCGACGAGGAATGCCGACCCGAGCAAGAACCCGTAGTCGAGGCCGATGATGGTCAACGTCGCGGCGAAGGACTTCCTAAGGACGTACTTGTACGCGATGAGTTTTCCGGGGAGGCCGTGCGTGTGCAGGCCCTCGACGTAGTCGTGACTGTACTCCTCGATGAAACTCGACCGGGTCATCCGGGCGATATCCGCGATAGGTGCCAGCGCCAGCGTCACGGCCGGGAGGACGAGGTGTTTCGCGGCGCTCATGAACGCCTCGATGTTCAACGCGAGGAGGCTGTCGACCAGCATCAATCCGGTCACTCGCGGAGGAACGTGCGTGACGTCGCCGAGTCTGCCGGTCGCCGGAAGCAAGTCTAACTGGAACGCGAATACCAACTGGAGGAGAATTCCAGCCCAGAACGCAGGGAGCGACACGGCGAAAAACGAAAACGCCCGGCTCACGTTGTCCTCGGTTTCGTCCTTGTTGAGCCCCGCGATGACTCCCAGTGGGACGCCGACCAGAATCGCGATTATCATCCCGACAGTCGTCAACTCGAGCGTTGCCGGGAAGAAGAACGCGAGGTCCGTGGCCACGTTGTGATTCGTTACTAGCGACTGCCCCATGTCTCCACGCGCCAGTCCACTTATGTAGTCGATATACTGGATCCAGATGGGGTCGTTCAGCCCCATCTGTTCCCTGAGTTGCTGGACGGCCTCGTCGCTCGCCCGAGGTCCGAGCGCCTGTCGCGCAGGCGCTCCGGGAATCACTCGAGCCATGATGAAGATGAGCACTGAGAGCCCGAACAGCATCGGGATTGTTGACAGGGCCCGCCGAATCAAGTAGTCAGAATAGCTCATTAATCACGAACGTGATGTGGAGGGGTTAGGCCTGCTCGGTGAATCGGTGGTAGGTGTGGATGTACCCCGTCACGCCGTTGTCCACGAATCCGTTAACGCGATTATTGAATGCCCAGCGGACTGCCTGGTTCATCACGAAGATGCCAGCGGCTTCGTCGTTGATAATCTTCTGAGCCTCTTTGTACAGTGGCGCGCGCGCTTCGCGCTCTAGTTTCGTGCGAGCCTCGTCGAGCAGTTGGTCGACCCGATCGTTCTGGTACCACGACCCGCTCTGCCAGGAGCCGTGTTGACTGCTGTGCCACGCCGGGTAGAGGAAGACGTCCGGGTCGACGTACGAGAAGCTGAGAGTCGTCGCAATCATCTGCGGCGACTCGGACTTGTTGGTGTGTCGAGAGACGATCCTAGACCACGGCTGCTTCTCGATTTGCATGTTCACGCCGAGTTCGTTGAGGTTTGACTGGAGCATCAGCCCGATGTTCTCTCGGATAGTCAGCCCGGTGACGTACGTGTAGGTGAAGTCGAGTTCGTCGGCGCTGTACTGCGACTGGTCGATGAACTCCTTGGCCTTGTCGAGGTCAGTCTCGTACGTCTCGATGTCGTCGTTGTGCCCCCACATCGCCGACGGCAACGGCCCGTCGAGGTTCTCCGACTCGCCAGCCATGATGCCGTTCAGCACCGTCTCGTAGTCGAAGGCGTGTGACATCGCCTTCCGGACGTTGACGTCGTCGAACGGTTGGCGCTGGTTGTGCATGAAGACGTACATCGGACTGAACGTCGCCTCCGTACTGACGTTGATGTCGGGGTGGTTGGCCAGCCGCTGGTAGGATTCGAGCGGGAGCCACTGCTCGGACATGTCCGCGTTGCCTTCCTCCATCATGCCAACCATGGTCGACGCCTCCTGGATCATATTGAGGTCGACCTGTTCGTAGGTGTTCCCGTCGGCGAACTCTCCCCACCAGTCCTCGTTCTTCGAGAGCCTGATGTTCGTCTTCCGGTTGCGGTTCTCGAGTTCGTAGGGGCCGGACCCTGCGACGTTACTCTCCAGCCACTCAGAGCCGTAATCGCCCTGCTCGCCGTAATCCCCGCTGTCTTTTGTGTTCGCCTGGACCTCCTCCTTGTCGACGATAAACATGTAGGGGAGTGTTGCGATGAACGGTGCGAATACATTGTTGAGCGTGACGTCGACGGTGTAGTCGTCTACTTTCGTCACATTCTGTGGGTCCACGAGCCCGGCCCACATGAACGAAAACCCCTGTTGCATGTTCATCATCCGCCGGAAGGAGTAGACAACGTCGTCAGCGGTCAGGTCGTTCCCGCTGTGGAACTTCACTCCTTCGCGGATGGATAGCGTGTACGTCTTGTTGTCGTCGCTGACGGAGTAGTCCTCGGCAATCCAAGGAATTACCTCGGGAGGCGACTTCTGATTGTAGTACATCAGCGGGTCGTACACGTTGTGAACCATGATGGCCTCGAACTCGTCAGAGGCCTTCATGGGGTCGATGGAACTCGGTGTCTGGGCGGTGACGTAGACGAAGTCGGTGCCGCTCGGGTCGGATTCTTGCTGAGAGCTGGCGCCGCTACGACCAGCCAGAAACATTCCTGTGGTGGCCGCTCCGCTGTATTTTAAGAGAGTTCGCCGGTCAATGCGTTCCGTACCCCGCTCCCCACCCTCTAGTGTCATGGTACACCATAACAAAGACCTGTCCCGATTTAAGCTTTTTCCTGCTGAAACGGAAAATGTGGCGGAACAGATTGTAAATCGGACGGTATATCCGTGAAATAAGACCATATCGTTCCCTAGTTTCGACAAAATGGTTTACCAATCAATACCTTTTTAATCAGAACTCCTGACTTACTTGGTGAGGGATAACATATGCCACAGAGGCTGGCAGTCGACATTGGGGGTACATTCGTCGACGCCATTACGTTCGACCAGGATGAACAGACCATCAACCTGGAGAAAGCGCCGACGACGGAAGAGGACCCGACGGAAGGCGTTCTCGACTCGATAGAAAAACTCGGATTGAATCTGGAGGCAACCGATACGTTCGTCCATGGGACGACGCTCGGTATCAATGCGTTTCTCGAGCGGGAGGGGGCCACCACGGGCATCATCACGAACGAGGGGTTCCGCGACGTCTACGAGATCGGACGCACCAACCTCGAGCGAGACGCAATGTACGACATCACTTACGAGAAACCAGAGACGCTGGCCCGACGACGCAACCGTATCGGCGTCCCCGGTCGACTCAAGGCCGACGGATCCGAGAAGGATCCGCTGGACGAGGACGCCGTCGAGGAGGCCGCATCGACGCTGCTAGAGGACCGCGGCGTCGAATCGCTCGCTATCTGTTTTCTCCACTCCTACGCGAACTCCGGGCACGAACAGCAAGCAGGAGCCATAATACAGGAGCAATTTCCCGACGCCACAGTGTCGCTCTCCAGCGATATCACTAACGAGTATCGCGAGTACGAGCGGACGAGCACCACCGTTCTCGACGGGTACATCAAGCCGATTTTCGAGTCCTACGTCGACCGGTTGGACTCAAAGCTCTCTGACGACGGCTTTGACGGAGAATTCTTCATCACGCGCTCTGGCGGGGGTGCGCTCGACGCCGAGAACGCCAAAACAGCGCCGGTTCACACGATACTCTCCGGGCCAGCAGGAGGTCTCATCGGTGCGTCCGCGGTCGGTGACGCGACGGGACGGCAGAACCTCACCGCCGTCGACATGGGTGGGACGAGTCTCGACGCCTGCGTCGTCGAGGACGGAACGCCGGCTGTCGAGTACGAGTCGAAACTCGGCCACCTCCCCGTGATGATTCCCGTCTACGATATCCGGACCATCGGGGCAGGCGGCGGGAGCATCGCGTGGCTCGATTCGGGCCTTCTCAAGGTCGGTCCGAAGAGCGCAGGTGCCGACCCTGGTCCGATATGCTATGGCCAAGGTGGCACCGAACCGACGCTCACCGACGCCGCACTGCTCCTCGGCTACCTCGACCCCGACGCGTTCCTAGGTGGCGAGATGGAACTCGACACCGAGGCTGCGCGCGACGGCATCGAACAGCAACTCGCTTCACCGCTCGACACGACCCTCCAAGATGTCTCTCGGGGCGTCTTCGACGTCACGCTCGCGAACACAGTGGGAGCGATTCGTGAGATTACCGTCGAGAAGGGGCTCGACCCCCGTGACTTCACGATGGTCGCGTACGGCGGTGCTGGGCCGATGTTCGTACCGTTGCTCGCCCGCGAGATGAACGTCGGCGAAGTGCTCGTTCCGCAGGCTCCATCAGTGTTCTCGGCGTGGGGCATGCTGATGGCCGACGTTGTCTATGACTACTCCCAGACTCACATCGAGGTGCTGGAGGACGTCAGTTTCGAGGAGGACCTTCAGGCAGAGTTCGAGACGCTCGAGGCGGAGGGCAGGGCGACTCTGGAGGACGAAGGGTTCACTCCGGACCGCCAGTCGTTCGAGCGCAGCGTCGAGATGCGGTACTTCGGCCAAGAGCACACGGTGGAGGTACCGGCCGAAGGCGTCGACGGTATCGACAAACTCAGCGAGCGCTTCGATGAGGTGCACCAGTCGCGATACGGCCACACGATGGACGACCCTGCGCAGGTCGTCCACCTCCGGGTTCGCGCTGTCGGCGAAAACGACAAGCCCGTACTCGCCCGAGAAGGCGAAAGTACGAGTGTCGAGGACCCGCATCACGGGACCCGGGAGGCGTACTGCTTTGCGACCGACCAACTGACCGAGTTCGACATCTACAAGCGCGGTGGACTGTCGGAAGGGGATACCATCGACGGACCGTGCATCATCGAGGAACCGACCACGACGATAATCATGCAGTCCGACCAGACGGCGACCATCGACGAGTTCGGCCACATCATCATCACTGGGGGTGACGGCGAATGAGCCAGACGACTGCTGACGTCGACGCTGCCACGGTCGAGGTCATTCGGAACTACCTGACCTCTGCCGCCACCGAGATGCAACGAACCCTCGTCCGCACCGCTTACAACGCCATCGTCTACGAGATTCTGGATTTCGGCATCTCGATGTACGACAAGGATCTCAATCTCATCGCCGACTCGCCCGGGCTGGCGCTGTTCCTCGGCGCGAACGACTACGGTCTAGAGAAAGGCGTCGAGCACGTCGGGGAGGAGAATCTGGATCCCGGCGACGTCGTCCTCCTCAACTATCCTTACTGGAGCGGCACCCACACACTGGACGTGCTGGTGTTCGCGCCCGTCTTCGACGATGATGAGGAACTCATCGGGTACACGACCTGTCGAGCACACTGGCTGGACCTGGGTGCGAAAGACTCCGGCTACGTCCTCGATTCGACCGACGTCCATCAGGAAGGCCTCATCTTCCCGGGGACGAAGGTCTACAAGCAGGGCGAACCGGACGAGGAGATCCTCGACCTGATTCGCTATAATTCCCGTCTCCCCGACAAAGTCATCGGCGATTTGAACGCCCAGTTCGCGGCGATAAACACAGGCAACGCCCGTCTGCGCGAACTCCACGAGAAGTACGGTACGGAGACGGTCGAGACGGCCATCGACGAGATCCTGGACCACGGCGAACGAACCGCCACCGAAGCGGTTCGAGAACTTCCGGACGGTACGTGGTCGGCGGTCGACTATGCCGACGGCACACCCGCTAGCGACCGCGACTCCGACGACCTCATCCGACTCGAAGTCGAGGTGACCATTGACGGCGATGAGTTCACCGTCGACTTCTCGGGATCCGACGACGAGGTCAACGAACCACTCAACATCCCTATCGGGATGACCGAAACTATCACGAAACTCTGTTTCAAGTCGATTACCACCCCGGAGGAGGACTCGAACGAGGGACAGTACGAACCCCTGAACGTCGTCGCACCCGAGGGGAACATCTTCCACGCCACGTATCCGGCCCCGACGTTCACCATCTGGACGGCCATCATCGGCATCGACGTCATCTACAAGGCGCTCGCGAAGGCCATTCCCGACCAGATTCCGGCCAGTTCCGGCGGCGACCTGCTGTCTATCATGGTGTATGGGGAGAACCCAGAGACAGGCCAGCAGTTCGTTGAGGCGAACAACGAGGGCGTCGGCTGGGGGGCGACCCCCGATCACGACGGAGCGAACGCCCTGATGCACATCAGCGAAACCATGGTCCAGAACGTCCCCATCGAGGTGTACGAGAACAAGGCTCCACTCGAAATCGACCGCCTGAAACTCCGCCAGGACTCGGGCGGCGCAGGCAAGTACCGGGGAGGCCTCGGCATCCAGCGTAACTACACGTTCACACATCCCGTCGGCGCGCTCTCAATAATTCAGAAGACGAAAACGGACAACTGGGGACTCGAAGGCGGGAAGTCGGGTGCACGCAATGCCGTCGTCCTCCACCCCGGAACCGAGAAAGAGGAGTGGACTGGGATGATGCGCGAAACATTCGCCGCTGGCGAGGGACTGTCGAATCGCTCCGGCGGCGGCGCGGGACGCGGCGACCCGTTCGAGCGCGACCCCGAGAAGGTTCGCGAAGACGTCCTCGACGAGTACGTCTCCCGAAAAGCCGCCCGCGAAGAGTACGGCGTCGTACTCACGGACGACGGCGAGATCGACGAGGCAGCCACAGAGTCGCTGCGCTCATGAGTAATCAGTCGGCTTTCGAACGTCGAACGCGGACGTGCCAGCGGTCACTGGCCAACTCGGACGCAGACGCCGTCGACCTATTCCCGAGTTCGAACCTGTACTACCTCTCGAGGGATTTGAAGCGCACTACCGGGTCGTACGAGATGCCAATAAGGCGGGCGTCGACGCGATTGAACCCGGTGTCGAAGCCCAAGCGATTGACCGGGCCGCATGCACTGTGATCGAAGACGCGGGTTTCGGCGACGAGTTCATCCACCGGACGGGCCACGGCGTCGGCCTCAATGTACACGAACCAACGTACATCGTCGAGGGTAACGACCGCGAACTCGAACCGGGGATGGTGTTCAGCGTCGAACCGGGGGTCTACCTGAAAGAGGAGTTCGGCGTCCGCATCGAAGACCTCATCGTCGTCGCTGAGGACGTCTGCGAACAACTGAACGACCCCGAACGAACGTGGAAACCACTTTGAGCACTCGGCCAAGCCAAGGAATCCAACACACCAGAACCGCTCGAACGGCTACGGCAGACAGACCCGCCGTCCTCGTCTCACCGCCATCCGCATCCTCAGGCACCACAAAATGCGCTGAAAGGTGGCGGATGACCAGCACTCGCATCGATATCGATGTCGAGCAATCCTCGACCACGGCTCACGTCATCTCCTTCCCCGACCGACGACGCACCATACAGGCCGTCTCAGAATGCATCCAATACGGGTTAAATCCGGGTACCATCGAGTTCGTTGACGCACTCTCGATCGAACTCATCAACGACTATCGATCTGACGTCTCGTTACCGGAGGAACCCACACTCATCCTCAAACTCCACGGTAACAACGATGGCATCGAAGAAGACGTAGCGTTCGCTCGAAGTATTTGTGAAGACTACGGCGCACGGACGTGAGACGACGCGACAGACGACGAACTGGACAGGGTTTGGCAAGCCCGCCGGGATGCACTGCCAGCTGCCCGTGCCTACCGAGAAGACTGGGACGTGGCGGTCATTGGCGATGTTGTGGTCCTGATTTCGAAGTACCCGGATATCATCGAAGCTGTCTCTGAGATTAGTGATGACCTCGATCTGCTGACGCCATGTGTTGGCCATGCGGGCGATGGAGTTGAACGATCAGGTCGTCCGTGCGGCCATCGAAATGGGTGGCACTGCAACGGGCGAACACGGCGTCGGTATTGGCAATCGAAAATTTCTTGACCAGGAATACGGGGCAACAGTTGACGTGGTGGCCGCCATCAAAGAGACGATTGATCCAAACAGTATCATGAATTCCTGGAAAGTCCTGCCCGACGCGGAGTGAATTTGGTTCACGTCTTCGCACGATGTGTTGACGGAAGTTTTTGTAATCTAGGTGGTTAGTATGTAGATAATATACGTAGGGAGAACTAACATCTATTTGTCAGTACTGGACTGCGGTTGCTCTAACGAGATTACTTCCGTGAACCTATGATCTGTACGACTTTCTGCGATTGACAGCGGATTACTAGTTCAGGCTCATTTCGAAGCAGACCTTCGAAATCAGTAGCACCGATGATAATCAACTTGATTATCAGCATGGCAACAGAGTAGTAAAAGTACCTCAATTCAAGACGTAATAGTTATACAACCCGGGTGTTTGGACGGAGTGAGAAATCTTCCTTTTAGATATATTGACTATGAGGGAGAGGTCTGTATTTTGGTTACCGAAACAGGATCAGCTACAATTACTTCTGTGCTAGCTCGTTCCATTTCAAGGCGAAAATGTACGCTGTTTAGGACGTCCAAATAGGTTCGGAACTAGATGTCAAAAACATCGAGGCCCGTCCGTTCATCGAGACTATGCGTAAGTTCTGTTTTACCGAGGAATATGACGATCTCAAAGGTACCTGATACAGTAGCACCAGCACAATGGCCTCCGATCGACTCAAACGACTCAGTTCCCAACTGGATGTGAGTATGGATTTTATCAGGCCCAATGTTCCCGAGGAAGCTCGTCACCTCGAACTGGCCCGTGAACTCTTCGTCGTTGTATTGTTGCTCCTCAACGTTGTAGTGTCCAAGAACAACATTATCGACAGCTCCGATTCCCATCAAAAATCCGTTCTGAATGTCGTATTCGTCGCGAAGCGATTCCAACGATTCCAATACTTCCTCACCCGGGTCAAGCCGAACGACTATCTTGTTCTCTTCATGAACGGAATCCATGATAACACCAAGAACAACTACGGAAACACCGCACTTCAAACTACCCCTCCCACCAAGAAGAAGAACCCGTATTCAAATCTCAACGAATATCACCATTCGAACCCGTGGGCATCTATGAATACTCGCTACTCAAACTATACCCATACCTGCCAATCGCTTGCAATGGAGTTGAAGAAAATCAGTGACCTCACACTAAGAGAAAACCCTCTAGCGTCCTCGAATCCGTGTCAGTCTGCAGGGTGTTTCCGAACCCAGCCGCATTCCAGACAGTGTTGGAGGCCGTGGTCATCCACAACGGTACTATCACATTCTGGACAGGGCGGTACGTCATTTGCCGAAGTCATGATTCGTGTCCTGTTGAAACCATTATCAGGAATTAAATAGTGGACACGGTGGCGGTAGTTTTTGCAGCCTTCTCGAGATGGAAGACTTGTCAATCACCCCTCATTCACGGTCAAGTATCGAGAGTAACCGCCACCCAAGACGGCCAAGACAAAACATCAGCGAAGTCTTCAGCTTCTCATAACTGGACCAGAAGAATCCACAAACCGGAGCTAAAAACGTAGATATTGTCCGCGAACAACGGGGACGGACACAATCTACTAGAAAAGCATCGCCCACAAGGGGAGACTCACCGGACTCAAAAAAGCGGTTCGGAATGAACTACCTACGCTTCGTCGTAGTGGAACTCGGTCCACGCTCCTTCCTCGTAGGGATATTCAGTGAGGACATCAAGATTAACATCTACGCCAAGTCCGGGCTCGTCAGGAACCGTGAGCTCGCCGCCTTCGACGTCGAACGGTGACTCCAGGATGTCTTCCGCAAGGGGGAATGGGTACATCCCCGGATGGCGGCTTGTCTCAAAGACAGGATACTCCAGTAACTCCGACCCCGGTGCTGCAGCAACCAAATGTGCATTCGCAACGAGCCCAAGATGGGTGCCGAAATGGTGCGGAACGAAGGTCACGTCCGCCCCCTCACAGTGCTCAACAACATCCCCGCAACCAGTGAACCCGCGATGGTGGCGAACGTCACCCTGAAGGAAGTCAACCGCACCAGTGTCCGCAAGGCGTTTCAGACCCTGCGGCGACTCCTCGCTTTCACCGCCAGCGAGTGGTGTCCCTGTCGCTTCGCGAAGCTCCTGATACGCAGAATGGGCCTCGGGCTCAACCGGTTCCTCAACCCAGTAAACATCGTAGTCCTGGAATTTGGACGTGAGTTCTCGAACCTGATCTGGACTGTACGACTTATCGCCCATCTTCCACCAGGTGTGGGCGTCAACCATGATCTCCATCTCGTCGCCGACTTCCTCTCGAATCAGCCTGATTGTCCGAAGATCTTCCTCGGGACCCAAGCCAGGACGATATTTGTACCCTTCAAAGCCGTACTCCGCGAGTCCGGCCGCTTCCTCCGCATATCCTTCCGGAGGCATGTACATACCCCCGCTGGCGTAAAGCGGAAGCGTCCGGTCGGGGTCAGCGGTGACGTCGCTCTGCTCCAGTAGGAGTTCGTAGATGGGTGCGTTCTGGCGCTTCCCGATGATGTCGTGGAGCGCGATGTCGATTGCGCTGATGATCTGTGAACGGAGGAAGCCCGGAATGTTGATGTCGTCGATCAGGTCGTGGGCCGCCGTCACGTCGTCGATCACTTCGTCTTCGAGCGTAGGTTCGATGACGTCATCGATGACCTCGACGAAGTTGCGGTGCGTTGCGCCATCGAAGTACTCCCGCATCGCGGAACTGCTCGCTCCGGCTGGTGCGTAACCGATTTCACCGTCTGCAGTTTCGACGGTCACCAATACGAAATCGCGCTTCAAGATTTTCCGAGTTCCTCCCAAGAACTCGTGTTCGCGGGCTGGTCGGATCGGCGACGACAATGCGTGGGCCGTGACATTCGTGATTTTCATGGTTGATGTTAGCTGTTATTGGTTAGTTATTGCTACAGGTGGTGTGCGAGCGGTTCATCCAGACTCCGTTAGTAGCGCCACGTCCATGGATCACAGTCGAGACCGGGCACCGGTCCGGTCTAGCTTGACGTTCTTTCGGTGAACGGTTGGTCCTCGACGTCTTTCGTTCGTGAGCGTAAGGAAGAAGGCCCATGTTCCTGCCGTGATCCTCGCGTTGTTCACCGTTAAACGCTTTCCCAGGGTTCTCGGCCGAGATCATAGCTGGACCATTAGAATATCTCCGGAGCCTCAGTTCCGGTTTTCCGCCAGGAAGCTCGTGACTCTTATCCGAAAGGTGTCTCATTGTATTTCGTGTTACCATGTTATCGATTTTTCTATCTTCTATTATTTAATTGTTTGCTCATATTTTTATGCACAGTTGACATAGCTGCGAGGGGTTGATTTCGCGCCTGTCAAGTCCGCTTGCGGCACGTCTATCGCTCGTTTCTCCTTGAGGGATACGCGTTCAAGGCGTAGGGTATTCGGAAATACCGGGGTCGTTTGTCTAGTGACCCTCAGAACCGTAGACGAGCGATTCCCCGTCCGACTTGTCGAACAGGTGGTACTTGTCCTCGTTGAACGAAACCGTGACAGTATCTCCCTGTGACACGCTCGTTTCGGGTTCGACGATCGCTTGGAACTCTACTCCGTCCTTTTCCATCGTCAGGAAGAAGTCGGATCCCATCTCTTCGACCACGAGGACTTCTGCGGTGATCGCGTTTTCCGTTTCACTGACAGACTCACCTCGAAGGGAAGAGATGGTGATGTCCTCCGGACGGATTCCATAAACCGCATCGAACCCGTCACTCGGACTGGAATCGATCTGGTCGTGCATCCAATCGGGATACGGGAGTGCGAAGCTCTGGGTGTCGATCACCGTCGTCCCGCCATCCTGACGGACTTCGACGTCGAAGAAGTTCATCTGGGGGCTGCCGATGAAGCCCGCGACGAACTGGTTGGCGGGCTTGTCATAGACCTGCTGGGGTGGGGCGATTTGCTGAATTTCGGCGTCGTTCATTACCGCGATGCGATCACCGAGCGTCATCGCCTCGGCCTGATCGTGGGTGACGTAGATCGACGTCTTTCCGATTTTGTCGTGGAGCCGATTCAGCTCGGTGCGCATTTTGATCCGGAGCTTGGCGTCGAGATTGCTCAACGGCTCGTCGAACAGGAACACTCGGGGTTCGCGGACCAACGCACGCCCGAGTGCAACTCGTTGCTGCTGGCCGCCGGAGAGGTCCTTCGGCTGACGGTCAAGTAGCTCCGAAATCTGCAGTAATTCCGCGGTCTCTCGGACTTTCTGCTCCCGCGTCGCCTTGCCGACGCCGCGGACCTTCAGCGGATAGGCCATGTTCTCCTGGACGGTCATGTGCGGATACAGGGCATACGTCTGGAACACCATGGCGATGTCTCGCTGTCTCGGGGCTTTACCGGCCACGTTTTCGCCTTCGATTAGGATCTCGCCGTCCGTGATCTCTTCAAGGCCGGCGATCGAGCGGAGGGTCGTGGTTTTGCCACAGCCACTCGGACCGACGAACACGAGAAACTCCCCGTCTTCGACGGTCACGTTCATGTTATCGACGGCGACGACGCGATCGTCACCGTCGGCGTAGATCTTGGTCAAGTCGCGCAGTTCCACTTGGCCGCCGGACGCTTGACTCCCTATGCTCTGGGTCGCGGGTTCGATCGACGTTTCGGGTTGGCTGTCAGACATGGTTTCGTGGTGGACGTGTTTTCAGTGTGATTCGTTAAGTATGTTACGTTGAACCGTACCTATCCTTTGATTGCCCCCGCGGTCAGTCCGCTGACGATGTGGCGCTGGAAGATGATGACGAAGAGCAGCGCCGGAATCATCGCCAAGAATCCTGCGACCGCCAGGAAGTTCCAGATGACGACGACGTCTTCGACCATCATCATCGCTCCGACGGGGAGCGTCTTCGCGCTGGGGCTCAGGGTTAGTGCTAGCGCGAACAGGAACTCCCGCCACGAGAACAGGAAGACGAGGATCGCCGACGCGGCGATTCCCGGCTTCGCTAGCGGGAGAATGACGTCCTTGAACGTCTGGAACCGAGTGGCCCCGTCGATGTACGCTGCTTCGTCAAGGTCGCTCGGAATCGAGATGAAGAAGTTGCGCATCAGCCAGATCACTAGTGGGAGATTCATGTACGTATACACCGTAATCAGGGCGATTCGGGTGTCCAGTAGTTGGAGTTCGCCGAACAGCCGATAGAACGGAATCAGCATTCCGATCGGTGGTAGCAGTCGGGCTCCCAGGATACCGATGAAGACGTAATCGTCGTACGGGAACCGGAACCGGGAGAACCCGTATCCACCGAGCGTCCCGAATATCATCACGATTACGGTCGTCGAGACGGCGACTGTCAAACTGTTGAGGGTGAACTGGTTAAAGCCACGCTCTGTCCACATCTCGACATAGTTCTTCCAGATTGGATCGGTCAGCTGTTGCGGGATGAGGTTCGGCGGGAAGGTGTGAATGCCCTCCATCGTCTTAATCGAGGAGGCGAACGTCCAGTAGATAGGGAACGTGAAGTAGAGTACTGCCAGAGTGAGTACGCCGAACACGACGTACTTGCTCTGGAGTGCTTTTGCCACTGACTGTACCGCGTTATACCGCCATTCTGAGTCGTTGAACGAATCTTGAATCGACATTTGTATCACTTATGCGGTTTCCAGCGCGTCTTCCTGTATCATTTTCACGTACAGTCCCACGATGACCAGCGTTATCAGGATCATGACGACCGACAGTGCCGCCGAGTAACCGAGCCGGAGCTGTTTAACGCCGGAGCTGTAGATGTACGTCGCGAGCACTTCGGTTGCGTTACCCGGTCCGCCTTGGGTGAGCGAGAAGACGATCGAGAACGTTCGGAAGGCGAACATCGTCATGATCAACAGCGCGACCCCGGCCGATGGCTTGATCTGCGGTAGCGTGATGTCGCGGAACTTCGCAAAGTCGGTTGCTCCGTCGACCGTCGCGGCCTCGTACAGCGTGTCTGGGATGGTTTGAAGACCGGCGAGGAGAATGATTGTCGCGAACGGGGCGCGAGACCAGGCATCCACTACTACGACGGAGATAAAGGCGAGCGTCGGGTCGGTGACGAAGGGAAGATTCTCCGCCGTGATGCCGGACCCGACGAGGATGGCGTTGACGACGCCGTAATCAGCGTGGAGCATGAACCGCCAGATGAGGCCCGTGACCACGAGCGGTACTGCCCAGGCGAGCAGGATCAACACCGTGAACGAACTTCGGACTCGCTGATTGACAATCTTGTTTAGCGCGAGTGCACATGTGAACCCGATGAGGAACGCCAATGTCACGGATCCCAGCGTGTACATGACCGAGTGGCGTAAAGACATGAAGAAAACCGGGTCTTGGAAGATCTCGATGTAATTCTGTAGCCCGATGAAGTCCTGGCCACCGTATCGACTGATACTGTGGACGCTAGTCCAGATGAGATAACCTACGGGGAATGCAACGAGAATCCCCAAGAGGGTAATTGGCGGAAACAGGACTACCTTCATGAAGTTCCCGTTTATGAACTCCCGTATCGGTCCTATTTCACCGGGTTCTTCGTCCGTGAACAGACCTTTGGCTTGTTCGTAAACTGATGATATGGTCCGCGATACCATACTCCATCATCCTCTTTCACACGATATAAAACCTTCCATAATATTTCCATCATATTTCCAAGGACCAACGTTCGAACCGAACGGTGCGAGGTGTAGATGGCAACTGTCTGTGGACAGCTCGTTCAACACCTCCCAAGCGGCGAAGAGCAATACCACTGTCAGAGACAGACAACCGATCTTCCTCTCGTACCTGTGTTCCGAGTAGTACTCGTCATCTGGTCAGAAAGACGTTAGGAGACGGCGAAATACAAGATGGACGCGTCGCCGGGAACGCGTCCGATGACAGCCGAGTTCGCTCAATTCTAGGACGAAGCTTACTGATTGAGGACGCCGTCGATCATCTCTTGGGCGTCGTCGAGTGCCGCCTTGGGCTTCATACTCCCTCCCCAGGCCTTCTGAAGGTTCGGGACGATGGACTGTTCGATCGTCTGAATCTGGCGTGGCCAGAGTCCTTCCCGTGCGTTCTGGATCGACTCCTGGACGATGTCCTTGAAGTGAGTGATCTCCTCCTGTTCTTGTTCGACGATGTCCCAGGCGGCGCTATTAGCCGGCATGTTCCCTTCCTGGATGAACTCCTGTGCTTCGGCCTCGGCACTCCGGGCGCCGTCCAGATAGACCTTCGCTGCGCGCTTTTTCTCCTCGGGAGCGTACCGGTTGATACACAGGCAGTCCGTTCCGATGAACGTGGCGTGCTCGCCGTTGTTGTCGGCCTTCGCCGGCAGGCCGAGGTCGTAGGCCTCGCCGGGAGCACCCAACTCTTCTAGAGCCAGCGGGATCATCTTCGACCCGCCGACGTAACTGACGACCTTGTCCGCGAGGAAGAGGTCCTCCGGACCGCCCTGACCGTACTGGAGTACGTCGGGGACCAGCCCCTCTTCAATGAGATTCACTTGCTCCTCGAGCGCATTGACGCCCGCCTCGCTGTTCACGACTACGGTTCCATCGTCTTTGACGATGTCTTCTCCCTGCGACCAGACCCGGAGCATCCACGGGTAGGAGGGGTACCGTACGCCGCCCCCGTACCAGACGTAGCCATGGTAATCCTTGCTCTGGGATTTCGCTTCCTCGCAGACCTCGCGGATGTCCGACCAGGTCGGGCGCTTCAGGAAGTCCGCCTCGAATCCCAGCTCCTGTAGCAGGTCGGGCCGGTAGTTCTGAAGCGAACCCTCCGCGATAGCGACGCTCATGTAGATGTGTTCGCCGTCCCTCGATGCGTCGATGTCCGTCACGAATTCTTCCTTGAACGCGCGCGGGAAGTACTCGTAGGCACTCTCGTCCCAGAGATCGTCGACGGGTTCTAGCCATCCCGGTTCGACGAAGTCCAGGTACATCTGGCGATCGACCTGCATCACGGCCGGCGACTTCGATTGGGAAGACAATACGGTCGTGACCTTGCCGCTGGCCTGTTTCGAGGGAACGATGATCGGCGAGACGTCGATTCCGGTTCGCTCCGAAAACCGTTCGTAGAACCACTTCGTCGCCGGGTCGTGCTTCATCGACCCGAGGTTGAAGTATTCGAAGCCGTCGCTCACCTTATCCTGATCGAACTCGGGCGGCACGTACTTCTCGCCCGATATCCGGTCGCCAATTGATTCCGGCTTCGACCAGTTTGCCCAACTAGACTGACTTTGACCGTCGTTCGAGTTACCTCCTACGCAACCCGCAATGCCCGCGATTCCGGCCGTACTTGCAGCTTTCACGAATCTGCGCCTATTGATACCCTGTGGCATACACGTACCTACAATTCCGCCGGGGAATATAAAAGTATCTGATTTTACAGTCAAAACAACAGTAAATCTATTCACCTAACGCTGGAGAGGTCGCAGTTCAATTTATCGAGCTCCGTCGACGCGAAAGGTATCGTTTTCAGTCACTCAGAAGGTAACCGACAAACGACCGACCGGCAGACCGTGATACCGGGGTGACCCAAATCAAACATACCGCAACTGTATCGTGGAGTAACATCACCTAACTACTTCGCAAAAAGCGCGTGGTAACTGACGATTAGAACGAGAAGTGACGTGGAGTCGTGCGCCAATCAGTAGGACATATAGACGGTCTTTGGAAGCGTGTAGAAGTCAATAGCAGCGTCGCCCTGCTCACGAAACGTCTCACTCGACGAACCCTTGACACCGCCGAACGGCACGTGGAGCTCAAGCCCCGTTGTCTTCTCATTCACCTTGGCAACACCGACCTCCGCCTCCTCAACGAACCGGTTAGCCTCCCGAAGATCGTCCGTCACGATGCTCGCCGAAAGCCCAAAGTCAACATCGTTGGCTACTTCGATAGCATCATCAAGGCTACTAATCGGAATAACCGAAAGCACCGGACCGAAGATTTCCTCCCGAGCAATCCGCATCTCGGGCTCAACATCGGCGAACACCGCCGGTTCGACGTAGTGTCCATCATCAAGGCCATCACCGCTGAAGCGTTCACCACCAGTCAACAGTGTCGCGCCTTCGTCGCTACCGAGAGAGACGTACTCAAGAGTGCTCTCAAGTTCATCGCGGCTTGCGTGTGGCCCCATGTCCGGATTCTCCATCCCTGGACCAATCTCGATTTCTTCCGCTCGATCGACGATTCGGTCCACGAACTCGTCGTACACGCTCTCATGTACGAGCGCACGTGACGTAGCCGTACAGGCTTGCCCAGTCACACCAAACGCACCTGCTGCAACGATGTCGACAGCCTCGTCGAGGTCGGCGCTCGGCATTACGACGGCCGGGTTCTTGCTCCCCATCTCCAGTTGAACACGCTTCTGATCCCCAGTCGCGCTCTGATAAACGTGGTCGCCGACTTTCGCGCTCCCCGTGAACGAGACTGCATCCACGTCCTCGTGAGTAGTGAAGACACCGCCGACCTCACTTCCGGAACCGGTGACGTAGTTCAGCACACCGTCTGGAAGTCCTGCCTCGTTAAGGCATTCGACGAGATTTCGAGCGATTTCCGGAGTCAGGGATGCTGGCTTGAACACCACGGTGTTTCCAGTCGCAAGCGCAGGGGCGATTTTCCACGCCGGAATAGCAATCGGATAGTTCCACGGCGTGATCAACGCTGCAACCCCGAGCGGTTCCTTGACTGTATAGAGGTTTTGGTCCGGTGAACTCGGTGACTTCACAGTTCCGCCGAGATCGCGTGCCTTCGCCGCGTAGTATTGGAAGATATCGACTGCCCGCTGGACCTCTCCCGAGGCCTCGTCCAGCGTCTTTCCTTCTTCCCGAGACAACGTCTCGGTCAGTTCATCCTTCCGGTCGGCGAGTAGGCGGGAAGTACGTTCGAGAATGCGCCCCCGCTCGGGTGCAGGCATGTCAGCCCATTCATCGGCGGCAGCGGCCGCCGCCTCGACTGCTGCGACCGCGTCTTCCTCTGAAGAGCGTTGATAGCGTCCGATCAGCTCGTCGGTGTTCGAGGGACTGCGGTTTTCGAACGTTTCGCCTGTCGTCGCTTCGCTCCACTCGCCATCAATGTAGTTTCCGTATGTCTGTGTCATATGTCGGTGATGCCGTTTTGGCCTGTATCGGTTGGTTTGCCTTGTCCGTACCGTACTCGGAAAGGCAACCCTGAGCCCGCGTGGCGAGACGTCACTGTGAAGCAGGCTGTCGTTCGGACTGCGTCCGTACTGGGTTGCCTTGCGGGATGGATGAGGCGCCACCTCTAAAAACTATTGTTATCTGCAATATACATCTGTGATTTAGCGCCCACCCAGAGATTTATCCCCCATGCACTCAGTTACGGACGTATGGCGGAGCAACCAACAACCCTCCTGCTACACGAAGCACCGCACGGTGGCAATTCAGCCGAACTCGCCCGTGAAATTGAACGGCAGGCGACAGACGTCGACCTACAACTCGCCGAAAGTTACGACGACGCCCGCACCCGTATCGAGTCAGCGGACATCGTCATCACTCGCGAACTCACGTCCGAACTGCTCGACCACGCGGACAACCTCGACTGGATACAGGCCCTCAACGCTGGCGTCGATAGCTACGACCTCAACCGAATCGAGGACATGGGCGTCATCCTCACGAACGCCGCGGGTGTACACGCGAATCCAATCGCCGAACAGGTACTCGGATACATGCTCATCTTCGAGCGGAACCTTCACCGCGGTATCGAACAACAGCGACAGAATATCTGGCAGCACTACAGCGGCGGTGAACTCCGCGGCCAGACGCTGGGCGTCCTCGGCGTTGGCGAAATCGGCGGCCGAATCGCAGAACTCGGATCTGCACTTGGAATGACCGTTCTCGGAACAAAACGCGATACCTCAACAGCCCCGGATACTGTCGACGAAATTCACCCACCTGACGAAACCCATCAGGTGCTCGCCGAGAGCGACTACGTCGCCATAGCCTGTCCGCTGACCGACCAGACAGAAGGACTCCTCGGCCTGCAAGAATTCGCGTCCATGAAACGGGATGGCGTGGTAATCAATATCGGCCGCGGTCCGGTAATCAACCAAGACGACTTGGTGACGGCGATTCAGAAAGGGAAGATCCGTGGCGCCGCCCTCGACGTTACTGACCCCGAACCACTACCGCTAGACTCCCCGCTCTGGGACCTGTCAGACGTGATCGTGACGCCCCACATGGCCGGGTCGACACCGCATTACTGGGAGCGCAGCGCGGAAATCTTCGCGACGAACTACGAACGGTACTTGGCTGGCGAAACTGACGCCTTCGTTAATCGCGTTATCTAGCGCGGAATCCAGTCAGCGTAACCCCGAGGGTTCGTTCACCGCATTCTGCGGGTTCTCGCCTTCGAGGACTCTCCGGACGTCCCTCGCTGCCGTCCGACGTTTCTCATCGCTTGCCTCGACCGAATACCAGGCGATGTGAGGCGTGAGAATGACGTTCTCCAACTCGCGGAACTCGCTCTCGAACGTCGGCGATGGCCCGTCGTATCGGTCCGCCGGTTCCTCACGGAACACGTCGAGGGCGGCACCCGCGATATCTCCATTCTGCAATGCCTCCCGGAGATCCGATTCGACGACGAGACCTCCGCGCGCCACATTGACGAAGTACGCATCGGACTTCATGCGTGCAAAAATATCCGCATCAAACGTATCCTGAGTCTCCTCAGTCAACGGAGCGTGGACGGAAACCGTATCGGCTGTTTCGACCACTGCGTCGAACGACCGCTTCTCGACGCCGTGATCCTCCATCTCGTCAGCGTCGACGTACGGGTCAGTTGCGACAACGTCCATGCCGAGCGCCTGTGCCTTTTCAGCGACGAGTCGGGCGATAGTCCCGAATCCAACTAACCCGAGCGTGCGTGTGCCCAGTCGATGAATCGGCATTGACCCGACACCCTTCTCCCATCGACCACGCTTGAGATCTGCGTCGTAGCCGATGAGATTGCGCTCCAGCGCGAGTACGAGGAGGAGTGCGTGCTCTGAAACTTCCTCCTCGCAGTAGCTCGGAACGTTGACTACGTACGTGCCCTGTTCGGCGGCAGCGTCGAGATCGATCTTGTCCACCCCGATTCCACAGCGAGCGATGATGTCGCAGTCGAGGGCGGTGACGACTTCGGCCGTGTAGGGGGCGTTCAATACGCGATCGATGACTGCGTCGACGCCGTCGAGTTTCTCGATAAGCTCGTTGGTCGACCGGACGTCTACCGGCCGGAACGTCACGTCAAGCCCGTCGAATACGTCTCGCTCGATGCTCAAATCGAATGCACTGCCTGCGGTAACACCGATAGTCAATCGGTCGGACAACGATGACATAGGAGTGTCTGTGCGGTATGGCATGATAAAACCTAGGACTGCTGTGATTCGTCACCCCGAAACTATTATACTTTGAGGGACAGTGGCGAAACTATGGCGACTCATAGAGAGAGCCGTACCTCGAAACCCGGTGGTGACCACGTCTACGACGCACTGGTCGATGCTGGCATCGAGCTCCTGGTCGGTCTTCCCGGCACGCAGACACTCCCGCTGGATCGCGTCGTTGCCGAACGCAGCGAGATGGAATACGTGATGGCGCGCCACGAAACCTCGATTCCGCATATCGCGTGGGGATACTACGAAGCGAGTGGAAAGCCCGCGGCGACCCTCACAGTTCCAGGCCCAGGAGACACGAACGCAATGCACGGACTCAAGAACGCCTCCGAGGACTGCGTACCGATAATCCATATTTCGGCGGACATCGATCCAGCGGACCGCGGTAAGGGGCCAATCCACGAGATCGAGGCTGATACGTACGATAACGTCGTGAAAGCGAACGTCAACGTCGAGACCGAGGCCGAACTCTCGGAGAAGGTCGGGCGCGCCATCGAATATGCACTGACGCCGCCGTACGGCCCAGTCCGAATCGGAGTACCGAGTAGTCTCCTCGAAGCCACCTTCGAAGCGTCGACAGTGTCGGTCACCCCCGAAACAATACACCACGACAACGAAACAGCGTATGCCGACGCGGTCGACGCTCTCACGAACGCAGAGCGGCCGATAATATACGTCGGCGGAGGCGCACGCCGGTCGTCAGGTGCGGGGAAGCCCATCGAAAACCTCGCCGAGACGCTCGACGCGCCAGTCCTTTCGTCGTACAAGGGGAAGGGCGTGTTTCCCGAGGATGACCCACGATTCCTCGGGGTCACCGCAAAACATCTTCCGAACAGTGCAAAGCAAGTTCTCGATGCAGCGGATACCGTGCTCGCGCTGGGAACGGACTTCGATGGCATTACCACTGCAAACTGGGAGCTTCCGATGGGCGAGATGCTGATTCACGTGAATCTCGACCCGACGGATATTGACGCAGCCTACGACTCAGACATCGCCATCGTCGACGACGCTACGCATGCGAGCAAACGCTTGCTGAAGGGCATCCGACGTACTACTGATCGAAGTAACGCATGGAACGGTGCCGAACTTGCATCCAAGGCCCGCACGGAGTACGTCGACAACCTCGAGGAGCAGGGACTCCTTGCTGATTCGCCTGTGAACACGCCAGGAGCACTCCGAACGATTCGTGACGCTATTCCCCGAGAATCGATCGTGACGACCGATATCGGCGGCTTCCGACTCTGGTCGAAACAAGTATTCGAGGCGTACAACCAACAGCAGTACATCACTGCTGGCTCATGGGCAGGTATGGGGGTCGGCTTACCAGCCGCACTCGGGGCGAAGCTAGCCCATCCGGACGACCCCGTCGTATCGCTTACTGGTGACGGTGGGCTGATGATGTGCCTAACTGAGCTCCATACCGCAGCTGAGCACGGCCTCAACGTTGTGGTTGTCGTATTCAACAACTGCGACTACGGGGTTATCAGTAAATCCCCGAAGATCGATCAGTACGCAGACGGTCACCGATTCGAGTGGGGCTCGCCGGACTTTGCATCCATCGCGGAAGGGTTTGGTTGCCAAGGAATCGACGTCGATTCCAGGACCAGCCTCCGCAACGCACTCACCGACGCGTTGGACGCAGAGAAGCCGACAGTGATTAACGTCGATATCCCCAGTGACGAGCAATCCGTGGTCGAAGCAAGCCAGTACTCCTCAGCAATCGAACCACGTCAATAAAAACGAGAAGCAGACGGTTTTTCCTCGTTATTCCAGTTGGACGTGGTATTGAGCGCCCAGCGTCTGGAGCGTGTCCCAGACCCCTTCACCGAGTGGGACACCGTCTTCGAGACGTTCCGCTTTGGTTCTTGCTTCCGGTTCGCCCGGCACCAGCACTTCACCGAAGTCCTCCGCAGTCCGGAGTTCCTTGAGGTCATCGACCATCTGCTGCATTCTGTCGGCGAAGCCACCGAGGCTGGTGAACGACTCTACGTCAACGGCGCCAACGAAGTGGCCGAGTTTCTGGGGTGACGAGACGTCGTGGTACATGGTCGGTACGTCGTCACCGAAGACCGTGTCCATCAGGACGCCACAGAACGCATCGATGACGAACGCAAGCCCATATCCTTTCGGCCCGGCCATCGGCCGAAGCGCGTGAAACTCGGCAGGGTCGGTCGTCGGGTTCCCTTCCTCGTCGACCGCCCAATCAGACGGTATATCTTCGCCCTCCTCTTCGGCCAAGATGACGTTCCCCTTTGCGGTGACGCTAGTAGCCATGTCGAGAGTGATCGGGAAGTCGTCTCCGTTCGGAAGACCGAACGAGATGGGGTTTGTCCCAAAGTAGGGGTCAGCACCGCCAAACGGGGTAACGTTCGGGCCGGCATGCGTCATCGCGATGCCGACGTATCCACGCTCCGTCGCATAGTTCGTGTAGTACGATGCCGTTCCGAAGTGGTTGCTATTTCGGACGCCGACAAATGCACTCCCGTTGTCGGAGGCACGGTCGATCGCCTCCTCCATCGCTCGGAGGGTGGCAACTTGCCCCGGGCCGTCATCCCCATTGACGATGGCAGCACCTGCACCGCCGGACTGGGAGACAGACGGTTCTGGACTCGCGTTAATTCCACCTTCTTCGAGCCGCTCGACGTAGGGTTCAAGCCGAACGACACCGTGTGTGTCTATTCCTCGGAGGTTAGCGTCAACCAGCGTGTCTGCCACGATGTCCGCGTGCTCTTCAGACAGGCCTGCTCGTCCGAAGACGTCGGATGCAAATGTACGAAGTCGGTCGGGGTCAATGCGTACAGCGTGTTCTGTCTGGTTTGCCATGGACTATCTCACGTTCAATCGGCGGTCGCTTCCGGTTCAAGGACGGCTTCCTGAATATCCTCGTAGTACTGTTCTGCCCGTTCCTTGTCCTCCTCCGAGAGTTCGACGAGTGGTTCCCGGACAGGACCACCGTACCGGCCAGCGAGTTCCATCCCGTACTTCACGGCCGGGACGTTGTTCGCCGCCGAGAACTCGTTGTTCGGCCCGGTCTCCTCGCGGAGATCCTCATAGGGACGGAGGACTTCACGGACGTGCTTGGCGCGCTCCCAGTCCTCATCGCGGAGGGCGTCCATCAGCGCGAGCGTCGCTTCGGGAACGAAGTTACCGATACCGGTGGTGAATCCTTCAGCGCCTTCAAGCGCGAACGCAGGTGCAAACCGCTCGGCGATGCCGTTCGACCACACGATGTCGCCAGGGACGTTCTCGACGGCGCGCGAGAAGGCCTTGATGTCGTTGACTGCGTACTTGACGGCGACGACGTTGTCCTCGGTCGAAAGCTCCGCGATGATGTCCTCCGTAAGCTCGGGACCGCGTTTGTAGAGGACGACACCGCAATCGACGGCTTCGATGATACGCCGGTAGTATTCGAGGAGTCCGCGTTCGTGCAGGTAGGTGTGGTCGGGATGCATAACCATGATCGCATCGACGCCAGCCTCCTGGTACTGTTCTGCGAGGGAGATCGCAGTTTTGGTACTCCCTCCAACTCCAGCGACGACCGCGTTATCGTCATCGACGGCTTCGATAGTTGCTTGGACGGTCATCACGCGCTCCTCGTCGGTTAGCGCGTAGTATTCGCCGGAGTTTCCACAGGGGATAAAGATTTCACCGCCAGCCTCATCGATGGCGCGGGCATTCTGCTTGAGTTCGTCGTAGAGAACTTCGTCACCGTCCTCGCTGAACGGGGTGATTGTAGTGAACGCTACACCGCGAAGTTTCTCTTTCAGAGCTTCGAAACTCATGGTGCGGTATACATCTCACGGGGGCTATATTTAAAACTTCCCTCCGTCTGGACGAAGCACCGAAATCGAAATGACCTCGTTCGTCCGATATGTGGTCAAGTTTTAAATAGTGCGAAGGGTTCCTTGGGATTGCGTGCCATGAGCATCCAGCGACCAGACCCAAGACCAACGCTAAATCCATGAGTTCGAACACAGAACCCTCGACACCGACACAGGAAAGGCGTATTACCGACGTAGAAGTCATTCCCGTCGCTCACCGCGAACCACCGCTACGAAATTCGTGGGGAGCCCACAGCGAGGTAGCAGCCCGAACCATCGTCCGGCTAACCACAGCCGATGGAGAAGTCGGAATCGGTGAGACGTACGGAGACGAAAAAGTCATCAACGCGCTCAAACGCGCCTCCTCCCTCGTTGAGGGGATGAACCCGTACGAACGCAAGCCCCTGGAGTTGCGCCTCCAAGACCCGATGGCCTACGGCGCTCTCGATACCGCGTTACTTGACCTCATCGGAAAAACGGTCGGTGAACCCGTCTACAACCTCCTCGGAGGGAAAGTCCGAGACGAGGTCGAATACTCGGGGTACCTCTTCTACAAGTACGGCGACAGTGATCCCGACTCGGCCGCCATTGCACCCCAAGCAGTGGAGTCAGCCGAGGATATGGTGGAGGAAGCCGGCGAGTTCGTCGACGAACACGGGTTTTCCACGCTGAAGTTGAAGGGTGGCGTTCTCGAACCGGAAGAGGAACTCCGGACACTGGAACTGCTCGGTGAGGAATTCGGCCGCGATACCCCGCTCCGTATCGACCCGAACGGAACCTGGAGTGTCGAGACTTCATCAAGGATTGCCCGGCGTCTTGAGGAGTCGGACCTCCATATTCAGTTTCTTGAGGATCCGGTGACGACGATGAACGCGCACGCGCGACTCAAACGGAACACGTCACTACCGGTGGCGACGAATATGTACGTCGTGGAATTCGACCAGATAGCACCGGCGGTCGAGATGAACGCTGTGGACATCATCCTCAGCGATCATCATTACTGGAGCGGGTTGACTGGAAACGTTCGGATGAATGACATCGCCGAGGTGTTTGACCTCGGTGTGGGAATGCATTCGAACTCGCACCTCGGCGTGAGTATGGCCGCGATGACGCACGTGGCTGCAGCAATGTCGAACGTCGGGTATGCCTGTGACACCCACTATCCGTGGATGGCGGAGGATGTCATCGCTGATGGTCCGATCGAGTTCGAGGACGGGGCGATTCCGGTTTCGGATGACCCTGGTCTGGGAGTTAGTCTCGACGAGGCAAAACTCGAACGGATGAACGAACGGTATCACGAAGCGGACCCCCTCGCGTACTCGGACGTGAGCTCCATGGCTGCCGAGTATGCGGACGCGGAGACGGAGGTCGGACGTAGCGATTGGCTTCCGAATAAGCCGCGCTGGTAACGCGGTTCTTTGTTCCCCGTTATCGAACATCACAGATAGTTTTTAGTGATCCGTTACCAATCACCAAAATATGGGAGCCCCAAACGACGACGGCGGGAAAACGATTAAAGCAACAGACAAGGCGTTCACTATCATCGAATACCTCTCGAAAAGCGGGGGTGCGGGCGTAACTGAGATCGCGAACAACGTGAACGTCTCAAAGAGCACCGTGCATAACCACCTCAAGACGCTCGAACAGCGTGACTACGTCGTTAACAAAGGTGACCGCTACGTCCTCGGATACCGATTCCTCACTCTCGGCGGGAAAGCGCGTCTACGCTCTAACCTATACGAGGCTGCGAAACCAGAAATCAACTGGTTAGTCGAAGAAACTGGAGAAACAGCATGCGTAGCAACCGAAGAATGTGGAAAGCTGGTTTATCTCTACCAAGCACGTGGTGAGCAAGCAGTCACCACGGACTCTCATGTCGGAACTCGTGTGCTTCCTCACTGCACTGCCCTAGGAAAAGCAATGCTCGCACACTATCCGGAAGACAAAGTTGAGGAACTTCTCGATCATCACGGTCTCCCCGAACACACTCCGAATACCCACACGACCCGCGAGGAACTGTTCAAGGACCTCGAGACCATCCGTGAACGCGGCTATGCGTTCGACGACGAGGAACGCATCGAAGGACTTCGATGCGTCGCTGCGCCAATTGTCGTCGGAGACGACGTACACGGGGCCTTGAGCGTGTCTGGACCGGCAAAGCGCCTCGAAGGCGACTGGTATTCAGAGGAACTCCCCGAGATAGTCCGCCGGGCAATGCGAGTAGTCGAAATCAATCTGAGATACTCCTAGCCTGATGAACACCTCGTTCACTATCATAGAACAGAAGGGGTTTCTCCCCCACTTCCTGGCGGAAGATTTCATCGGTGAGTAGCAGTACCGCCTCTAGAGCCTAAATCTCGAACCTCTACTCCGATTCCGTCACACCTCTTGCTTTTGATCGGCACCTAAAGTCGGTGGTACTTCTCCTATACCTGTACCAAGAAGCGTGTTACAATACTACTTCTGTAACAAGATGGAATTGGTACCTTTGAGAGCGTCCCTTACCGCAAGGACCCTCTAACGAAGACGAAACAAAAGAAAACACGGGGAACGCACAAGCACGTCACAACGACGGCTGAAGCCTTAGATTTGCGTGACCGTCTCGTGGTCGATATCGATCGCGTCGGCGTCTTCCGGCAGAAGAGCAACGACCAAGAAATCGGGATAGTCTGCAAAATACTCAATCAGTCGGGCAATTCGACCTGAATCGATCGCTTCTAAAGAGTCCAATAGCATGACAGGCACCGTTTCGTGGAGATTATGGACGAGATACCCGGCCAGCGCAAACACGAGGCCAACGACCTCACGTTCACTCTCACTGAGAGTATCTATCGTCCCCTCGTAGGTTTGTCCCGATTCAGATTCACGGACGATATGCAATTCGAAGTGGTTTTGCTTGATCTTGCGTCGCCCCTGTCGCGTTTCGCGTTCTTGGCGTTCGATCCAGACACGGGCGATATTCTCGTATTCGAGGATGTTGAGTACGTCTTCCATCCGAGAATTGAATTCCTCGATGGCGTTCCTCTCGAGACGATCAATCCGGTTACGCAATTCCTCAAGCTGTTCGTTGATTTGCTCCCGTCGTTCCTCGTATTCGTCACGGTCTGCGACTAACGATTCAATGTCTGCAATTTCGTCTTCGACAGACGCAAGTGTATCCTCTTTTTGCTCCAGTTCTAGTTCTACTTGGTTTGCCTCCTTGTGCAAGTCGAGCAAATCACTGTAATCCGATGACTGGGTTTGCTCAACTGCCTCCTCAAGATCCTCGATTTCCTCGTGGATATCGTCGCGTTGCTGTTCAAGATCCTCGATCCGGCCTTGTTTCTTTTCGATCTCGGTCTCAATCTCTGCGAGACGCTGATTCAGGCGCTGTAGTTCCCTCTGCGAATCTTCCAATTCCGAAACCTGTTCTTTCGTCTCGTCGATTTCTCGCTGAATCGACTCGCGAGTGCTAAGTTTTTCTTCACGGAACGACTGCAATCGATCAAGGGTATCCGT
This sequence comes from Halorussus salinisoli, assembly GCA_005239435.1. Lineage (GTDB taxonomy): Archaea > Halobacteriota > Halobacteria > Halobacteriales > Haladaptataceae > Halorussus > Halorussus salinisoli. The sequence continues at coordinate 628,732 of SZNP01000004.1, forward strand.
GATGTCTCCTCGAGAAACCTCAGACCCGCACGTCCAGCACACGACGGACTCTTCGCCTTCTAGCAGTCGATCCGTAATCGCACCATCCCCGCTGTCGTCTTCGCTATCGTCACGGAGAACATCAGCAATTTCGCTATCTGTCCCGCTAAGCATGTCCTCGTTGAATTGAATAATACTCTGTAGCTCGTTGGTTTGGGTATTCACTTGGCGTTTGCGGTCACGCAATTTATCAAGTTCATCGCGAAGCGAACTCACGTCTGTCTCAGAGTCAACAGTAAGGTTCTCCCTCGTATCGCGTTTTTCATCTCGTTCGTCTTTGAGAGACTCAATCGTTTCGTTGGTGGTTTCGATCTTGAACCGGATGTCTTCTAACTGCGACCGAAGTTCTTTGAGTCTGTCGAGTTGGTCTTCGACTTGTTCTTGTTCTTCGCGTTTCTTCTCAAGGTCAGTATCGGCATCCTCGATCTCTGCTTCGAGTTCTGAGAGACGTTCACGGCGCTCTTCGACTTCTGTTTGCAAACGGTTTTTCCGCTGCTCGAGTTCGACGAGTTCCCGTTCACGATCTTCGATATGCTCTATCTTCTCGTCGAGCTGGCGCTTTTCGCTCTGGAGCCTGTCGATTTCGGTGTTAATCTCTTCCGTATCAATTGGCCGAGTAATGACCTCGCGCAGGTTATCGCCGCGGGCAACTGCCTGCCGGGCTTCGTTTTCTTCGAGAAGGAACGCAAAGAGATTTGCGAGTTCCGGATCGTCGAGGTAGCCATCACTGGATGACTCGACGATACCGTTTCGACGGTTGAATTCTCGTTCAACAACGGTATCGTCGAGCGTTAGCTGTACACGTCCATGGTCAGCATCACCTTTGAGGTTGAACGCGTCGCTACCCATCGCGGCCATCACGGACTGGAGGAATGACGTCCGATTCGTGGCGTTCTTCCCTTGGAGAATAGTGGTGCCATTTGACAACTCGACGTGAGTCTCATTGATTCCGCCGATATTCTCTGTAGTGAGTGCGAGGGTATTGTAGGACGTTGCCTTTGAGCTCATACGCATAGTATTGTTGGTACCCGCAAATAGTTCTTTTCGTTCGCAGAGGAGGGATATTCAGGTATTATTACAGCTACAGCCGTCTCGTACTGCAGTTTCAAAACCCATTGAACGTCCACAGTCGCTACAGACGACGTTGAGATCGACCAATACGTCTGTTTCTCCGAGGTCGGCGATACCTGCAGACTGTAAAGTTTCGAGGGTCGATTCGGTCACGGTCTCTAGCCGTTGTTGCAGTGCAAATACAGTATCTTTCGCCTTTTGACGGCGCTCATCGGGTGTTTGGCTATCGTCTTTTGTTGCACCCAAACACTGTTTCAGGTGACGATAGACCGTTTGATGTGAGACGAGATCTGACGAAAGTTGCTCGACGTCAACCCCAGCACGGTCAAGTTCACGTCGAATCTCGATTTCTTCCGCTTCGCTTAATTCGTCGGTAGTTAGCGCCTCATACACGGGCGAACGACTCCATTGATGTTGCGTTACGTTCGCTGCGGAGAGTGCCGCTTCGATAATGTCCTTGTTCAAGTTCTCTGTGAGTTTGCGGACACTCACTCCACTCTGCCACTTTTGTACGAGTTGATCATCTCGATATTGAAGGCCATAGTCTGTTCTTACGGATTCGACTTTGCATCCACAACCGTCCTCTTTGCCCGTCATTCTCCTAGCGGGTTGTTACAGGCCTAAGCATGTAACTCTTCGGACTTGGTTTGCTCTGCTATTTTGATATAGTAATTATTGCTGGTTTAGACCAAAGGTCATTTTGAACGCGACAACAAATCTACTGTACAGTTGAAGTTAGGGAAGAATCTTGTCCCTCTTGATTTGTTGCGAAGCCACTCTCAAAAATGTAATTACTTTTAGGGACGTCCTCGACTGTATTCCCAACATAATAGATTATAATTTATAATAGTCTTGCTAGAATTATAAATCTATCTTATATAGTAGATATATTAAGTATACGATTTAAAAATTATTCTATACTTTCTATATTAAGAAATGATTGAGGAGTTATTAACCCTGGAATTTTTCCTTAGCAGTAAGTATTGGCCAATTCTCGGTAATATTGTCTATTTCTCACACTCTAGTTAACTCCTCTAACCATCTTCTGCCTTTACACCAATTTTAAGCCAAAATTGTCACATGGATATCATTGAGAAAGGTCCAATTACTTCTGTCCGATTGCCGTGCGACGGAAGACAATATAGTTACAAATTTACATTATTGTTACCCTCATAGATGCGATGAGTCGAGAGTTCGACTACGTCAATCACGAGGTCGAACTGTCCACCGGAGGGGCCACTACTGGAGTGCGATCGTCTTCTCGACAAAGTACTTCTCCGCGGATCGCCCCTGCCTTGCGCCAGCCATTCTACCAGTTGTATGGAACCGCCCGCACCTCCAATCGTCTTCCCCGCCTTCCGCCAATCTGGATCATACGGCATATCCATTATCAAAGTTTCCTGTCTTCTGACGGCCGATAGTACTCCACCAAGGACGCTGGTATGGCGGTATCGATACCTATAACGAACGGGATCCACACTTCCAAACTCGGAGACACCTGTATTCCCTCGGGACCGGTCCGGCCACAGATGCTGTTGGCGGTGACTCTGCATTTCACTCCTGCCCGATCCTACCGCTGGACACGAGACAGATACAGGTAATCATACCGCGTCACCACCACGAGGACCCACCCACAGGGGTGATATACACGTCGTCGCAGATTCACTCCGAAGCCGAACACGGCGGTTCGTATGTGTCATGTCTCGGCCTCCCCGAGGTCGTTGAGCACCTCGTCGGCAAGGAAGTCGCCGAACGGAAGCGAAGACGTGAGTCCCGGTGAGACGGCGTTCAGGACGTGAAGCGAATCCGGGCCTCTCTCGAATACGGGATCTTTCACGAGTTGTCCGTCGTCGCGAACCACCTGGGCACGAATGCCGGCGTAGCTACGTCGGAAATCGCTACTACGGGCGTCGGGGACGAGCCGCCGGGCCGCATCGACGAACGCCTCTTTCCGGTACGACTTCCGGAGTTCGTCCCACGCCACCTGCATCATCTTTGGACTGCCGAGTAGCTTCCAGAACCCCTCGTAACCTAACGTCTCGACGAGTTCTCCGACATCAAAGTTCGTGTTCCGGTAGGCCTCCCGTCCGAACGCGAGCACCGCGTTCGGTCCGACGATGACCTTGTCGTCGGTCCGACGCGTGTAATGGACGCCAAGGAACGGGAGACTGGGATCTGGCGTCGGATAGATCATCGACTCGCAGAGGTCACGCCGTTCGGGGGTGAGTTCGTAGTACTCGCCCCGAAACGGGACAACTTGGTACTCCTCGCCGACACCGACATCGTGGGCGAGGGTGTCCGCGTAGAGACCGGCCGCGTTTACCACGTAATCGGCCTCGAGACGACCCTTGTTCGTTTCGATGAGGTAGCCGTCACGTCGCCGACGTAGCTGTTCGACCGCGTATCCCATGTAGAAATCGACGCCCGAGTCCTCCGCATCGGACGCGAGCGTGTAGACGTACTTCTGGGAATCGATTGACGCTGCTTCCGGGCAATGTAGCGCCGCGTGGCCGACGGCGTGGGGTTCATATTGTTTGATTTGCTCTTCCCCGTGTAGTATCTCCGTCTCAACGCCGTTTTCGTCCGCTTGCGCTTTCAACGTTTCAAGCCTCGCCTCCTCTTCGTCCGATTGTGCGACGACGACCACCCCACACTCGTCGAGCGGAATGTCGTTCGCGCGAGCGTACTCTTTCATCCGCCGAGTCCCTTCGGTGCTGAACTGCGCTTTGAGCGATCCCGGCTCGTAGTTGAAGCCGGGATGGAGAACGCCCGAATTCCGTCCACTCTGGTGTTCTGCCAGGTGGTATTCTTTTTCGAGAACCGCGATGTCTAGACTAGATTGCTCTGCCAAGGACTTCGCGACCGAACACCCGACACAACCCCCGCCGACGATAGCGACATCGTGCGTTACCATGTTTGACAGACGCTCGTCTCCCGGATAAAATAACTCGGTCTCAGGAAATTTCGGCCTTGTTGAAACCCTTGATGAGAAACACGACGGGTGAGTAGCGCAAGGGAAGATGGACGCTCTCCCGAAGCCCCGACTCCTCCAATTCGTCGAACGCGCTGTCGTGCTGGCCCGTCGTGCTGTTACACGGTTCTCGACTCGCTATTCGCAGAAGCGATTCACGCTCCGGCAACACGTCGTCCTGCTCTGCCTCAAGGTGAAGAAGACGACTACGTACCGCGATCTCGTTGATGAACTCATCGAGATGCCCCGCATCCGTGATGCTCTTGATCTCGACTGGATTCCGGTACCTTCGACACTCTGTAAGGCGTTCGATCGTTTGGAGATGGCTGTCTGGCGGGTGTTACTGAACGTGTCGCTGGCGGATTTACCGGTCAACGGTGTCACCGGGATCGATGCGTCCGGATTCGAGCGGGCTCATGCATCGTCTCATTACACAAAGCGTACGAATCTCTCGATACAGCAGTTGAAGATGACGTTGTTGGTCGATACGGCGACCAATGCCGTTCTCGATATTCACGTGACGACAACGCGGAAGCACGATACCCAGATTGCGCCGCAGGTAGTGAAACGGAACGCAGCGTCCATCACGGAGCTGACTGGCGACAAAGGATATGACGACCAAAAGCTTCGGCTGCTCGCCCGTGACCACGGTATTCGCCCACTCATCAAGCATCGGGAATTTACCTCACTACACAAGGCGTGGAATGCACGGCTGGATAGCGACCTCTATCATCGACGGAACATGAACGAGACAGTCAATGCGGCGATCAAACAGAAATTCGGGGCGTACGTGCGCTCACGTCGTTGGTGGTAGCAGTTCCGCGAACTCGTCATCAAATGCGTCGTTCACAATCTGGAACGAAGCCTTGCTATTCCACACAGTGAGTGTGATTGTCCGTAATTCTGAGAGGGACGGACTGCTGCATACAGAGGATCATTGCAGCGTAGTGGATGCGTTTAGTTCAGCCCAAGACAGGTGAATCAACTATTCGGTGAACGTGCATATCGGTCAGAGGGAAGTGTCTGCGATGCATCTCGTGTTCACGTAAGAGAATCTTTTTGACCGCGAAAGCGCGAGTACCGGTATTGATGTATCTGGTTACGTTCCGCCTCGATCCAGGGGAGTATGACGCGGAGTTCCACGAAGTAAACGATGCGATACAAGCTGTTGCCGAGGACACAGAGGGATATCTGGGCAAGCGGACATGGCATGCCTCGGAGAGTGAGGAGGTTCTCGTCGTGTATTATTGGGAGTCGTTGGACGGGCTTGCGTCGTTTAGAGCAGATTCTACCCACAAACGAGCGAAACAACGGTGGACAGAGTGGTACGATGCGTACGAAGTCACTGTCACAGAAGTTGTCGAAGCGTACGGGAGTGGGTTCGGTGACGACGCAGACCCACCCGCGTAGCATACCACAGCCTTGTTCGATTGGTTACATTCACATTCCGTGTACTAAAGAAACATTCTGTATCTACCGATTCGATCTGACTGACTCTGGTGGAGATTCTGTGCAAGATACGCGCTCTGTATTCAGCAGTGCCGCTGGAACTTATCACTGCTTGAGGGTTTCAACAAGGCCAGACAGACAAACCGTTGTGGGTTCGCGAACATTCGTGTCCGTCGTGTGGGTTCGAGGCGGACAGAGATGCGAATGCGTCGTGGAACATTCTGTCTCGCGGTCTCGAACAAGTAGGGACGGGCTGTCCCGAATCAACGCCTGTGGAGACTGCGCTCCCTACGGACACCGAATCGGTGTCTGCAAAGCGCGTCGTGGAAGCAGGAAGCCCCACCCTCACCGAGCGACCCGCGCAAGCGGTGAGCGAGTAGGGTGGGGAGGAAGTCACTCGCCGAACGTGGAGTCGAGTTCCCCGTCTACGTACCGGTTCTGCACGAATCCGAGTGCGTTCGTCAGCATGGTGTGCCCCAGGAACGTCGGGGTGTACTCGAGCAGTCCGAACGGATGGAGATTGGATTGATTACCTGGCGGGAGGAGGCCGCCAATCACGTGAATCCCTCCCCCGTTCGCGTCCGAAAGTGAGCCTGCGCCGACGTACGGCGATCGTTCGGCAAACGGCTGTTCGTACGTGATGCCGGCGATCGTCCCGTTTGCCTGCTCGAACGCATCGACATCGACGACGGTCATCGGCGCCTCGCCGGTGAAGGTGATCGGATAGCCAAGTGGCGCAGGCTTCCAGAGTTCCCGCTGAATTGGCCGGGTGTCCGCGAGCAACGGATGGTCCTCGTTGCGCTCCCCGAGGAACGCACTGAAGAGTGTGACCTCCGTGATATCATCACTACTGATTCTCGCAGCCAGTGCGTTCTCCATCACGCCGAGCAGGGCCACACCGCGGTCGGTGACGATGAGGTTTCCACCGGCCTCGACAAACCGGTCGAGTTCGTCGATATAGGCCTGATTGTCGATTCCCTCTGCGTGAGAGATGACGAGATTCTCGACGCGAAGGTTCTTTGCGCCTTTACGGAGCGCTCCGTTCGCGATGTCCGTAACGCTGACCCCCTGCATGAGGGTGGCGTCGTCGTTTCGGTTCTCGCTGGATCGACCCTGATCGTGGTTCGCCGTCTTGAGGGTCCCCGAGCGTGTCAGGTAGTCGCGGTAGTCCTCGAAGTACGTGAGTGGTGAGACTTCGTACGCCCGCTGCTGGTAGCCGAGTGCGTCAACGGGATCCGGGGTGGGAACCGCCTCGTCACCCTCGGTCAGCAACGTCGTGACGGTCACTGTCGCGGTCGTCGTCCCGCCGCCTTGTGTCTTGACCGTGACCGACCATTCACCGGCTGCCGGGTCTAACACGGTCCATTCAGCGGTCCGCTTGGCTTGATCGTGGATCCCGGCCGACGTTGAATTGAATGTCCGGACGACCTGTCCGCTTGGATTCCGGAGCTGGGCGAGTGCATCCCCCTCGGGGCTCACTGTCACGGAGAGCGATTGCGTGCCGTCCGATACGTCGAACGCGGTCGACTCCCACTGCGGGCCCGCGGTCACCGACTTCGTAACCTGTCGGCGGTCACTGCTAGCTGTCGATAGATCGCTTGACGACCGGGTGAGCGCGTCCGTGGTGACGTAGGCTGCTTTCGCGTCCGCCTCGATTGTTCCCTGGACGGATCGCACGGCGTGACGGGTAGTGGCGCGGATGACCTCCTGATAGCCGACGACCCAGAGGTTCGTGAGCCACGGCTCGTACGGGCGGCGATGGAGCACCCGGTTGTCCCAACCCATCTCATGGGCCATGATCTGCATGCCGAGCCCGCCCTGCTCCTCCGGGTGGCTCATCCACGAGATGAGGGTCCCAGTCGTCGTGTAGCCGATGGTGTCGAGGATTGTACCGTAAGAGTAGGCTACGTCAGGCACGGGGGCATCCGAGAACCCGTACCGCTGATTCAGCGCCGCGAAGTCGTCCTGGTGCTCCTTGAGGAGATCCCCCAGAGCAGCATCGACTCGGGTCTGAGTACGCTGGTTCCACTCGTAGAGGTCGTGGAACTGGTCGTGGCTGTACTGATCGTTGACGATGAGGCCGTTGATGAAGTCGGTCGACATGAACTTGCCGTGGAGGTCCGACCCCACACGCAGGTTTTTATAGTCCCGGAGATGGTCGACAATGGCAAGCGAGTCCGGGACGGTCTCCGTGTATTCGGAGGGCACATCAGCGTCGATACCGGGTTCGTCATCGACGAGATTTTGGCCGTTCGGTTCGGCGGGATGGTAGCCCGGGTTAATCCAGCCGACAGTCGGATATTGGCGGTTCGGGTCGACCCCCGTCGCGGTTTCCCGCTTGAAGGAGTTGTGCCCGAGGTCATCGATCAGGTCGTACTGCGGGTTACGCGAAACCCAGCCGTCCGGATTCGCGTAGAGGAAGACCAGGACCACATCGTCGAGTAACGCCTCGATTTCCGGCTCCCCACCGTCGAGGACCTGTTCGATGAACCGGGTCCCCGCTTCGGCACCGGACCGTTCGTCGCCGTGAATCGACAGGACGAACAGCGCCTTCTCTTTCTCACGGAATGCCTCCTCGTCGGTGATATCGTTCGTAACTTCGGCGACATAGACCTCCTTGGGATCGTCTTCACCGAGGAAGGCGTTGTAGTGGCCTGGACTCTCACCAACGCCGTAGAATCGCAGGCGATCCTCGTGACGGGATTCGAGGTGGTTCATCCCGTCGATCATCTGCTCGTAGTCGATGTAGCTGACTGCGTCGTGGGTGTCGGGGAACACGCCGTTCGGATAGTGGTTGAGCAGCCAGAATGGATTCGAGCCGGGTGAGAACTGAAGTTGGCTCACCTGCTCGTTGTCGGCCACCTCGGCAGTCTGGTCGCGGGTCAGCACGACGTACGCAGCAGGTTGTGGTTTGGTCGTGGTCACCGGATTGAGTCCAAGATCCGTGAGCGCGTCGAACCCACTCTCATCGTCGAGCGTGAGGAGCGTGGGAATCTCGAAATCCTCGTCAACGTGGTTGACGACGTAGCTGTAGACGTCGGTGAACTTGGACGAGGTGATGTCCGCGAGGGCGTTCCCCGGAAGTGTGAGTGCGCCGGCGGTCGCCGCCGACAATCGAACGAACGTTCGACGGGAAATCGGACTCTGCTCGAACTGGGGGTCAGAGGATTTCTGCATGGTCACTTCCCCTCCGTTCGTGTCGGTGCAACCGCGTTGTCATCGCCCCCTACCGTTTGGTCTATCTGATTCGCGATACTTTCGATTTTACTTTCGTTACTCTGTATTTGGAGTAACGACGTTTTCTCTGGTATCATCGAACGATCCGGTTTGTGTATAGTACGCGCATGTCTTGGTTAATTAGGTATTACAATGATTTCTATCCGGTGAAAGAACCGCAGGTATTATTCATTAGAAAATAGTATATGGTCGGTTAATAAACTCAGATGGAACAGTATTAAATAAGGGTCCTATCTAACTAAGGATAGATGGTAGAAGTTGAACAGATTTCATCGTTTTAACCATCGTCGGAATCGACGGGCGCTGCTACTGGCAGGTCGCCCCACCGGGCGTAACCCGCGACTGACGTGCCCGACTCATCGAACGTCACGCGAAAGTGTCCTTGGGGCACGAGGAAATGCATAACTTAGTCTCTTTGGAGAGTTCTACCTAAAGAGGTTGGAGAATGTCAAGCGCTATAGCTTCGGAACTGTTGTGAAGAGCAAGACAAACGCGTTCACCGTCAGAAGAGCAAGTACGAGCCAGCCGAACAGGCGTTCGGAGACGTGATCGAAAATCCAGACGCCAACCCACGCGCCGAGGAACACCATTGGAATCGCGACCGCCGCCTCGATCAGTAGCGGCGTCTCGACCGCGCCAGTGTACGTCAGGCTTCCCAATCGGTAGAGCATGAGCGTCCCGAAGAAGGCGGTGAACACCGCCTTCATTTCCTCGTCGCTCCAGAACCCGCCCGCAGCCATGAACGCGCCGTAGACGATCATCGGCGGCCCCGGCACTGCGACCGCCCCGCCGAAGATGCCAGCGAACAGCCCCGCTGTCGCACCGACGACTTTTCCGGGTCTGTACCCCTTTTCCTCTATCCAGTCGGTAACGACGTCACTCTGCCGCGTCGCACCGACGACAATGACTGCGAGCACTAGTACGACGCCGATGGCGGCGCGCATCTGAGTTTTATCGAACTGTTGGAAGACGTAGATTCCCAATGGCATCCCGACGGCGAGACCTGCCATCGGAACAATCCACTTTCGCCAATCGAAGGCGTCGCGAACACTCCACCACACTCGAGCGTTGCTGACGACCGCAGTTATTGTGAAGACGATCGAAGCGCTCCCTGGCGACCGGAACAGCGGCATCACGCCCATCGACACCTGAGCGAACCCGAAGCCTGCGATGCCGTGGACGACCGACGCCACGAAAATGACGAGTGACGTCAGGCCCGTGATAATCCATTCAATGGCCATCAGCAGTCCCTCGATAATGAAAATTCGATTCGTGGGCTACTCACCGCGTTCCCGTACAGGGAAGACATGGTCATCGATACGAAGGCGACGTTTTTGTGTGTTATTGCCAAAACCGAGATATATTCTGTTCCCCGCCAGTACGGTCTCCTGATAAATACCGCTTCTAAGCTATAACTGAACCACACCCCTCAAAGATCCCCTGCTACTCTTGAGTGAAGTGGGCACAACTGGTGTAAAGGATGCCGTTGATGGGTTATCCATGACGTCCCCTGATGACCGCCAGCTAATACATGGACAAACAGCTGGAAGTTCACCGAGAGTCGAATCCGTCCGTCTCCTTGACTATGAGTCTCAACACTGACTTTCTCGGGAAGTGGAGACGGCTCGATGGATCCACCTCCCCCGACCAGGAGCAGCAATCGGACCTCGTCTTCGCGCACGTCAGCGACCTCCACGGCCAACTCGTCCCGGGCCATCAGGTCTACTACGACAATCTGCACAACTCACCCGACCTCAACTTCGACGGCGACGACAAACGCATCGAACGCGGCGGTGGGGTTCCAGTCCTGACAGCGAAACTCGACCAGCTCCGGAACACCTCCGACGACGTGCTGACGCTGATGAGCGGGGACACCTTCCACGGGACGGCGGTCACGACTTACACCGATGGCCGAGCGATGCTCGACCCCATCAACAACCACCTCCGTCCGGACGTCTACGTTCCCGGTAACTGGGACTACTCGAACGAGGCTGTCGAGGACAGCAACTTCCGCGATTTAATGGCGGAACTCGAAGCGCCAGTCGTGGCTAACAACCTCTACGACTGGGAGACGAACGAGCGCCTCTACGACCCGTATGTCCTTCGAGAGGCAAGCGACCTCACGGTTGGCGTCGTCGGGATGACGAATGTCTACGTCGACCGGATGGCTCCGGCGTTCCACGAGGGGAAGTACCGATTCGGAAAGCACCCGGCGCTCCTCGCGGAATCAGCGGAGGCGGCCCGCAAGGAGGGTGCCGACGTGATCGTCGCCGTGACCGAAATCGGCCTCCCATGGATGGTGCAGGCCGCTAAAGACATCGAGAGTATCGACGTGATGTTCAGCGCTCACACCCACGAGTACACCCACGAACCGATCGTCGTCGAGGACACCGAGACGGTCGTCGTTGAGTCCGGGATGGGCGAGGCACTCGGTCGCGTCGACCTCCGGGTCCGGGACGGTGACGTTGAGTTCCGCCACCACCTCTACTGCCTCGTCGACGGACTCGACTACACGCCCGACCCCGACCCGGACGCCGAGAGGACCGTCGAGGCGATTCGCGAGCCCTTCTTCGGCGAGGACGTCCACCAAGAGCGCGGGGCAGGGACACTCGACCGATCGCTGGACACCGTGGTTGGCGAGACCGAGCAACCGCTCTACCGGCAAGCATTCCTCGAGAGCGCGTGGAACACGCTGTTCAACGATGCGCTCCGTGAGCACTTCGGCGCCGACCTTGCGGTCTCGCACGGGTTCCGATACGGAACCGCCGTCCCGCCAGGGGAGATTACCCTCGAGCAACTCTACACGTTCTTCCCGATGACCGCGCCCGTCGCCCGCGGCGAAGCCTTCGGCCAGCAGATTCGCAGCCACATGGAGGAGTTCCTCGTGGATAACTTCACGCCGTACGTCTACGACCAGGAGGACGGGCGACTCCGGAACTACTCCTCGAACGTCGAGGTGGTCGTCGACCCGACGGCTAAGCGCGGACGCCGACTGGTCGACCTGTGCGTCGACGGCGAGTCGATCAATTCCGAGGAGACGTATTCGGTGGCGACGTTCCGGCGTCCTGGCGACCCCGAGCGCGACCTCGGCGGCTGTGGCTTCCCGTTCCGTGATATCCGGGTCGAGGAGGACACGATTCCGGTCGACGTTATCGTCGATTTCCTCGACGAGCACTCGCCCGTGAGCTATGACGTACAGGGTCTAGTCCGAACCCCTGCGAACGGCGGTGATGTACAGAACACGCCCGCAGACGGACCATATCCATTCATCCAACCCGGCGTCGATTACGCAGACGGTGAGGAGTACACGGAGACGCGTCTCATACCAGCTAAGAACAGATTTCCGTCGGAGGCTTGGAATAGATATCGATAACGGCTCATCCCTTCTCAACACCGCCCCTATATTGTAAATACCATACAATTTTACGGTGGGGTATAGATGACTGTTTCTGAAGTAGTAATTATCGCATTATCGTCCAAATCGCTAGAAAAATGGGGATTTAGTGAGGTCCCTTGGTCGCCCCAAAGAGTAATCAATACAGGGCCGGTTGTGTACTGTATGGAATATACAATGCGGAAACGAATCGACGATGACTTCGAGTCAGTCGTCGAGAAGACGATGAGTGCGCTTGAAGACGAAGGCTTCGGCGTCCTCTGTGACATTGACGTGCAAGCGACGTTCGCGGAGAAACTCAACGAAGAGTTCCGGAAGTATCGCATACTCGGCGCCTGTAATCCCCAACTCGCCTTCGAGGGCCTCGAAGACGAAATCGAACTCGGTGCGCTCCTGCCGTGCAACGTCATCGTCTACGAGACCGACGACGGCGTCACCGTGAGCGCCGTCGATCCCGAACAGCTGGTCGGCATCACGGACAACCCCGAACTCGACTCGATCTCCGAAGAAGTTGCTGACCGGTTCGAGCGGGTACTCGACGAACTGTGAACGGACCGTCAACGTCTCGGCGTCGGTTCCTCCAGTTACTAGGCGGGGGAGGTGCGAGTGCACTTGCGGGATGCTCGGGGAGCGACGTGTTAAACTCTGCCGACGAATCGCAGCCTGCCACACCACGTCCGACCGTCTCAGCCCCTGCGGACACGTTAACCACGGTCACCGCAACGCCCGGCCAAATCCAGCCCGGTCCGAATACATCTGCTCAGAATTGGCTATACAATGGCGAGTTCCCTGGACCGGAACTCCGAGTCAAAGAAGGAGACGTACTCGAGACCACGGTCAGAAACGACGTTTCGGAGGGGACGACGATTCACTGGCACGGAGTTCCGGTGCCCAACGCAATGGATGGCGTCCCCGATGTCACCCAACAGCCGATAGCACCGGGTGAGACGTTTACGTACAAGTTCCGGGCGGAGCCCGCTGGGACGTACTTCTACCACAGTCACGTCGGACTCCAACTTGACCGCGGACTTCTCGCTCCGTTGGTCATCGAGGAACAGGACCCCCACGTCGAGTACGACCGGGAGTACACGGTCGTTGTTGACGACTACTTGGACCAGGAGCCACGACCGCTTTCGGAAGTCGACTCCGGGCAGGGTCCGATGGGCGGCGGACGGGGAGGTCGAGGCGGTCGCGGCGGCATGGGTAGTAACGGTCCCGGCGGCATGGGAAACATGGGCCAGATGGGCGACAGACGACCACCGTACGCTGGACTCCTCATCAACGGACGCTTGCCGGCCGACCCGCAGACGTTCACCGTCCGAGAGGGCGAGCGAGTGCGTCTCCGATTCGTGAACGCCGGGAGTGCGACGGCGTTCCGAGTTCGGACTGCCGGTCACGAAATGGCGGTCACCCACGCCGACGGACGGCCGGTCGAACCGGTGACGGTGGACTCGTTCGTCTTCGGGGCCGGCGAACGGTACGACGCAATCGTCGAAGCCGACAACCCCGGTACGTGGGAGATACGCGCCGACGCCGTCAACGGTGGAGAACCACCGGCACGCGCCCTTCTTCAATACCAAGGGAGTAATGGTTCTCCGTCTGGGCCGTCCTCGGGAGGACGCCGACTTGCATATGGGGACCTCCGTGCGCTCTCACCGCTGGACGGAATCGATGGTCGCCCGGACCGCCAGTTCGACCTGACGTTATCGGCGGGCCGCGGCGGTTCCTACGAGTGGTTGATCGACGGCCAGGCGTACCCCGACGCCGACCCGCTCCACGTGAGCGAGGGTGACCACGTCCGAGTCAGGATGGTGAACCATAGTCCGGTGATTCACCCGATGCACCTCCACGGTCACTTCTTCCAAGTCGGAAACGCCGTCAAAGACACCGTCATCGTCCCCGGCCATATGGGCGAGGTCACCTTCGACTTCGTCGCAGATAACCCCGGAAGCTGGCTGTTTCACTGTCACAATCTCTACCACCTCGAAGCAGGGATGGCTCGCGTCATCCAATACGTCGAATAAAAGGACAGGGACGTGTTTGTTCCCGTCAGTCTGCTGGTTGGGCCGTCTGCTGTGCTGTCACGCCCGGTAGACTTGGGAGGCTGAGGTCAACCCGGCGGAGGAACTGGGCGTTAATCGCGACGATCACCGTCGACAGCGACATCAAGAGCGCGCCGACCGCGGGCGAGAGCAGGATACCAATCGGAGCGAGAACCCCTGCTGCAAGCGGGAGTGCGAACACGTTGTAGCCCGCAGCCCACGCAAGATTCTCCTTCATCTTCCGGTAACTCGCCTTGCTCAGCTTCACAAGACGGACGACATCCAGCGGGTTATTCTGGACGAGGATAATATCCGCCGACTGGACGGCGACGTCCGTCCCGGACCCGATGGCGATACCGATGTCAGCACGTGTGAGTGCCGGCGCGTCGTTTACGCCATCGCCAACCATCGCCACGAGTTTGCCCTGCTCTTGGAGCTCGGTCACTTTCTTGTCTTTGTCTTCGGGGAGTACCTCGGCAAACACCGTGTCGATACCAAGGTCGTCGGCGACGGCGTTGGCGACATCCTCGGAGTCGCCAGTTAACATCGCCACTTCGATACCGAGTTCGTGGAGTGCGTCAACGACCTGGTAGCTCTCCTCGCGAACGACGTCTGCGAGCGCGAACGCGGCAACGGGAGTCCCATCGCGTAAGAGGTAGACGACCGTTTGGGCGTCCTCTCCGGCCCGTTCCGCGAACGCCGTCAGCGCTGACGGGACGTCCGTGTCGAGATGCGACAGGAGGTTTGGACCGCCGACGTGAATCGTAGCACCGTCGACGGTCGCACGTACTCCGCGGCCCTTGAGCGCCTCGAAGCCAGTAGCGGCTGGCGCATCTAGGTTCCGCTCGTTCGCGGCCTCGCGGACTGCCTGTGCAATCATGTGTTCCGAATCACCCTCGACGGCGGCGGCGAGCGACAGCGCCTCGTCCTCGTCGATGTCTTCGACAGTCTCCACGTCGACGATTCCCTGTTCGCCCTTCGTGAGTGTCCCTGTCTTGTCGAAGATAATCGTATCCAGTTCCCGGGCCTGTTCCATCGCAATTCGATCCCGAATCAGCATGCCGTTCTGTGCGGCCAGCGACGTGTTGATCGCGACGACGAGCGGAATAGCAAGTCCGAGCGCGTGCGGACAGGCGATTACGAGTACGGTCACAACTCGCTCGATGACCGTGGCGTTGAACGAGACGGCGATAGTCCACGCGATGCCGGTCACGATAGCCACCGCCAGCGCGATGTAGAACAGCCACCCTGCCGCACGGTCGGCAAGTTGTTGTGTCCGAGACTCGCTCTCCTGGGCCTCCTCGACGAGACGCATGATACCCGCGAGCGTCGTCTCGTCGCCTGTCGCAGCAATTCTCACCCGGAGGCTCCCATCACCGTTGATGGTCCCACCGATGACCTCGTCACCAGGTTCCTTCGACACCGGCTTCGACTCACCAGTAATCATCGACTCGTTCACGTCTGAGTCGCCCTCCTCAACGACGCCGTCAGCAGGTACGCTAGCCCCCGGACGGACGAGTACAAGGTCGCCTTCCCCCAGTTCATTCACCGGAACCTCCTCAGTCCCGCCGTCTTCGGTGATGCGCTCGGCGGTGTCAGGGAGGAGTTTGGCCAATTCGTCGAGAGCGCTAGAGGCCCTGCGGACCGAGCGCATCTCGATCCAGTGGCCCAGTAGCATGATGTCGATCAGCGTCACGAGCTCCCAGAAGAACGTTGATGCCGTCGGGAAGACGACGCTCGCGAGGCTGTAGACGAACGCGACGGTGATGGCCATCGAAATGAGTGTCATCATGCCCGGTGTGCGGTCCTCGAGTTCTGGAACCGCCATCCGAAGGAACGGCACCCCACCGTACGCAAAGACGATTATCGCGAAGACGGGATTGATCCACTCGCTGCCGGGGAATGCCGGGACCGAGAACCCGAGCCACTCCTGGAGCGTCTCGCTATAGAGCAGGACCGGAATGGAGAGGAGCGTCGAGACGAAGAAGCGCCGCCGGAACATCTGTTCGTGTCCCTCGTGCATGCCGCCCTCGCCGTGGCCGTCATGGCCATTTGCCTGTTCTCCGTGGTCGCCGTGCGTCCCGCTGGATTCGTATTGCTCGTCGACCTCTCGTTCGGCCTCGTCGGCGTCTTCAGCCTCGTCCTCGAGCATTGATTGTTCTACTCGCGATTCTTCGCGTTCGTCAACAGATGAACCGTAATCGTTCTTGCTGCCCTCGTGTCCATCGTGATTAGAATGCCGGTCAGACCGGGTTCCATCGCTGGATTTGTCGCTGTGATCGTCCATATGCTCCCTTCGTGTCCAATAGTATGATTCCTCGGGGGAAAGAGTGTGTGGCCAGCGTTAGGCCGGTAACGTACCATACGGGAGATTCTGACAAGGGTACAGTACGTTCAACCGCAAGCCGAGTCGACTTCATGTGTCTCTACTGGTGGGCCATTGACGTGCGTCAGATTCGACCAGTCCAAGCATCGTTCGGCGGCGCTTCTCTAGGTCCCCGAGAGCAGAAGTGAACTCATCGTCGGAGTTCGTCGGGATATCAGCGTCGCGAATCACCTCGAGGGCTGGCGGCGGTGGAGCGTGATTTGCAGGCTCGATGAATGTCCCGTGTAGTGCTTCGAGGTAGCTCTCGACACTCGAGCGTGCGTTCTCGATGATGGCGTCACTGGGCCGTTCCTGTGCAGGGATTCCGAATTCGAGTATCGTCAACGCGTCGTCGAGGACGGCAATGCTCGTGACCGGTGCCTGCTCGGGTTGCTCGCTGTGAAAATAGTGGAGAATTGGATACGCCTTGTGATTCGACGTGAGCGTGTTCAGTTGCGTAACGTACGTGTTCAGCAGTATATCGAGCCCCTGGAACTCCTGACCGTCCCACGCATTTCGCACGAACTCATCGCCCTGTATTCCGAGTCCGCTGATGCCGGTCGCGAACGAGCGTTTCTGGGTGACTGCCTCCAGTACGGATAGGATGTACGTAACACCGAGGGTAATGAAGAGCATTCCACTCCCTGTTACGAGGACAGTAGCGATCTGCCAGACGCCACCTCGCGGGGCAAAATCACCATTCCCGAGGGTGAACATTGCATACCCTGTGAAGTAAATCCGCTCGACCCAAGAGATGGAGCCTCCGTCGATGGTGTCGATGAGGATGTTTTCAGCGCCGGCAAAGACGAGGGTCCAGCCGGCCCAGAGGAGGCTAATCCACACCGTGAAACCGACGGTGAGAATGAGCGGTCCGGTGAGGGTGAGGACTTGCGAGTTTTCACCGCCGACCCATCGAACAGTTTGCCACGTTACCGCCATGAGACGAGACGTGAGGGGACCTGCGCCGCCCTCCACCCAAAGCGTTGTCCAGAGAAGGTCGACCACGATGCCGATGAGAAGCAGTACTCCAAGTACGAAATAACCGCTTGTCATGGTAGTTCCCCGTCACGGACAAACGCTCTGGTTGTCGCCCTATCACCAAACGCTTGATTCACGCGAAACGGACTCATTTTGTCTCAATCCTTCCAGTGTATCAGGGATTCTCCTTGACCCCGATCCTGCGTATTTACTCCAATACTGGTGGACACAGCAGTAATACCGACGAGAGCAGACGCAAAGAATGTACATGACGATACGGTCCGTAGGCCTATCACTCTGGAACCCGTATTCTGGACTATGAGCTCTCGAACGCCGGAAGAGTGTATCGAACTCGCACTTGACAAATCGGCGACCGAGTCCGAACGTGAAGATGCAATTCACGAACTCGAGATGGCCAACGAGTGTGACGAGCTCGATGCTCTCGTCCGGAGGGAGAGTTTGAGCGACGGGCTCCGCCAGCGCGCACTCCAGGCGTTGGCGACCCCACAGTGCGATACAATGCTCCGAAGACTTGCGGGGGAAGAGTCCTTGGAGCCCTCACTTCGCCAAGAAGCGGAGAAGATCCTTCACGAGCGAGACGATCATTAGTAGGAAACACAACGTCAGCTCTGGAATCTGGCAACTCTCTGCCCGTAGTCGAACAGCGTCAGCGCGACGATGTACAGCGGTTGGGTCGCGACGAGAATCCCCGAGTGTGGCAATAGCAATCGCTAACGTCTTCTACCAGTTCATCGTATCCGATTCCCGTCAACTGTCGTGTTACGGCCTATGTCCAGTTCGAGTCCCCCTGGACATAACCCCCCGTGCGACTACACGAACACGGCATGGCACTCAGCTACGCCAGCATTGTTAATGTACGTTATTGCCATAACCGACAAAAACTCAGACCGACAACGCAGCGTACGAGATGACGCTCGTTTAAGAGATGGTCATCAAGATAAGGATGCGACTCCCCGTTTTCCAAGTCGAACATCACGAGTACGTATCATTCTGTTCCGTGAGTCACGGGTATAATTTCAACATGCGCCTGAGAGCACCGTGGCCCTTTTGATAGTGGGGCTACAACTGTATTGTATGAATAGGGCAATACTAGGTGCTGGAAGAGGTCCTTGGATCGTTGGTCTGATAGTGTTTAGTGGTGGCCTCCTCGTTGCATCTCCGACCATCGCCTGGTACTGGCTCCCCCTGACGCTTCTCCTCGTGGCCGGTGTGGCATGGTTTCTCACAGACCGCGAATCAGAAAGTCAGACCGGAAATTACGAATCGAACCCGGATGCTTCGACTGATAGGGAAGCGGCGTTAGACACGCTCAAACAGCAGTATGCTGTAGGTGAAATCGGCGACGCAGAGTTCGAACGCCGATTAGAGACGCTACTGGAGAACGAGACAATCGCCGACGTCGAAACCCGAGTTGACGCCGATTCCGAAGCGGCGAACGAGACCGAACACGCCGAGCAGGAATCCAGGAAACAGACTCCCCATCACCGCCATAAGTGTTATCGCCGCGGGAAACACCATCACGGACGACACTGACGAGTCAGTTTCCAGACCTAACGGTAGTTCCGTCTACTTGCTTGTTCTCCGTGCAATCACTGCGAATCATTCGGCCTGTAGTACTCCTTTAGCCACGTCGCAATTCCGTCGAGATCGGGAAACAGCGTTCGGTGATTGATGTTCGCTTGGTCCAGTTTGTCGCGAAACTCCTGCTTTCGCTCGGCGGGAATGACGATTTTCCAGTAGAGGTTCGGGCGGTCTTCAAACCACGCGTCCATCGAGGTCCGGGGATTGGCCATACTCGAAAAGACCGCAGCCTGATTGACGATCCGCTGATCGATCGACGGTGGCTGGAAAAAGACGATATAATCCTCACCTTGCTGTTTGGAGAACTCCTTGAGGACGTCTCTGACATCGAGCATCGGAAGCGTCCGCCGGTCAACCAACGGACTGTTGTCCTCCCCCGTCCGCTCCATAACCAGCGTCATGAGGTCGTAGAGCATCGCCGCGTTGAACATGTCCGTTCCTAACTCTTCGAGGAACTGTTGGAAGTGGTCGGGGAGTCGCTCGTGAGCCGCCGCGTAATCGACTGCCCATACGACGCCATCGGCATCGGGCGAGCCGCCGGTCGCGAAGTACGCGGCGACAGTGGGGGAGTGCGTCCAGTCGAGGAGTCGTGTCGGGAGGCCGTGGTGTTGGGCGCGCGCCATGAGGTGGAATGGCGATTCGGGCTGGTCGATTTCTTGGCGCGCGTACTGTCGGAAGTTTCGGAGAAGATGGACCTCAAGGTCCCACTTTCCTGAATCGCCGACGAACCGTTGGAGTGATGTCTGGAGGCTGTGGTTCGTGTCGGTCATCCCGCGGAATACGTACGGCGACCGATGACGTCCAAGGTCCTCGTTCCACGAGTCCCGGTACAGGAGACGCTGGAGCGTCGCCCAATCATCGGCGACGAGTTCGTTGGCGGCCTCGTCCGTCTCAGTCATGAGCACCTAATCGCCGCCAAGGCGTATGTATGGTCGGTTTGGTCAGCCACGTGACCGGAACGACACACTCCGAACGCAGACAGGTTCTCGGTTCGGATGTAGCCCTTCTTCGCCGCATCGAGCCTGCGTCTGGCCCACCCGTTTCAGAGTCGTGGGGGCTCGTTTAGACGCCGGAGAGAACGACTCACTCCGGCAAACTAACCCACAGCAAAGCCGGAGCTGAGTAGTATGTCCTCTCGTCTCTCCCGTTTCACAGATTGCCTCGTACCATTGTTCTACCTCATCAATTCGACCAATCGCTTCTGATCAGTCAACGCTCCACTTCTCGTCCAACTGTAACCTCATTCGATTTGAAGGTCTCCTCGCATTGTATTTTGGTGTGGGTCGCAGACGTATTGAGCCATCTCACTGCTCGCCGTGATCTCCAGAATCTGGTCCTCGTCCGGTTCGGACACCACTTCGGTTGCAAGGTCATCTACGACATCGTCGTTTTCGTCGCGAATCTCGATGTTATGGCCGCCGCCATCGCCTTCCGTCCAGCCGATCGTGTAGTCTTCACCCTCTTGAAGGATTAGCGTTGGATTCTCTGCACCTTCGATCGATGATGGCGCAAGGCCTTCCCAGTGGCTGGTCTGCGCGCTGAACTCGATATCCGTTCCTGGATCGATGTCAACACCGCCACCATCGCCGCCATTACCGTCATCATCGGGACCACCACCGGGAGGGCCGCCGTCGCGAGGACCGCCGCGCATACAACCTGCTAATAGGGTGCTCATGGCCGTCGCTCCGGTCACTTGCATGATTCTACGCCGTGTGGTTGAATCGGCTCTTGACATTGTCTACACGTTTGTGAGTAGGATGAATAGACCTTCTCCAGTTCCCTCATTGTTGGGGTTGGATGAATGAATGCCGTAATCAGTGTGTAGTTCAACTGAGCGGCTGATTCGGAGCGAGTGAACAGAATCTACTTTCGTCCGCGTCTAAACAAGGCCGAGTCGTGGCAAAACCACAAAAATACGTATCGGCTCCCCAGTATCGTTTCGATAGCGGAGAATCGTCAATACACACTCTTCCAGTAGAACGGATAGCTCTTGGCGGCGACGGTTCGCAGGATTGCGGGTCCTCGACCATGATAGACCCTCCCGTTCACCGTGAGGAGCGCGTCACTCCTGCCGAGGTAGACGGCTCTCGGATGCCAACGAACGTTGTGTTCGAGTAAACGTTGGCCTCGAAGTCCTCGAAGAACGTTTTTTGCAGCTATTCTGGCTTCCAGTCCGGCTGAGTAGCCGTCTTTCACCTTTCCGGAGTAATCGACGACGTCACCCGCGGCGTACACGGCGTCGACGCCGAGACAACGCAGATGCGAGTCGACGCGAAGCCCGCGTTCGTTTTGCTGAAGCCCGAAGCTCTCGATTACCGGATTCGGTCGCACTCCTCCTGCCCAGACAGTCAGATCGCTCGGCTCGATGTCGTCATCGCCAAGTACGACCGCGTTTTCTGTCGCTTCGGTCACACGCGTCTCAGTCTCGAAACTGACTCCTTGCTGGCGTAACTCACGCTCGGCGATTCTACTCGCACGTGGCGGGAAGTCGGAGATTGGACGGCGACTGGACGTAATCATCGTGACTTTAGTATCATCGACGGACGAGAGCGTCGCAGTCGTCTCGACGCCGACCGGTCCTCCGCCGACGACAACCACGTCACAGATGTTGGGAGAGTTCACCTCGCTTCGTATCTCTCGGACGTCGGTCCGGATGTCGAAGACGTGCCCGCGGTCGTCGATATCGTACTTCGTCACGCCGCCCACCGTAATCAGGAGCGTATCGAAGTGTAGCGACCCGTTCCGAAGGTCGATTCGATTCTCGGTCGCATCTAGGCCCTTGACCAGTCCCTGAACGACGGTGACGTCTTTCTCTCTAAACATGCTTGGAAGGTCCAGACACGCGCGGTTGAACGGCGTTCCCGCTAGTACGTCGTAGAGGAGAAACGAGAAGACATGGTACTGGCGTTCGGAGACGAGAATGACGTCAGTCTCCGTCGCCCGCTCTAAGTACGCCGCAGCGATCAGCCCTGCTTCGCCACCGCCGATGATGACTACCCGCTCCATGGAGTAGGTGGACCTGTCTCGTTACTCGCAGGGAAGTGAGTCGGACAACGAGAGTCACCGACGAGCACGACGCCGCACACGTTTTCCCCGCGTGAACCACCGTAGTATTCGTAAATTCCCTCTTCGTCGAAGGTATAGACGGCACTATCACCGGGCTGGAACGTCTGCGTCCGGAACTGCCAGTCCACTGCGACGTCGTGGAACCGCACACTGCGTATCGCGTAGTCCGCCGTCCCGCCGTTCTGCCAGACGACCGTTGTTCCAGGCGATACCGCTTCCCGAACCGGCTCGAACCCGTCGTCGGTAATTTCGATCGTCGCCCGTACCATAAACGGACAGACGGTGTCCAGCATTATGGACGACATGGCCTGCGATTTTGTCGATTTTAATGAGAGATCACTCAACTGCTGTCGTCCGATAGAAGACGATTACTCCGATGAACAGGAGTCCCACGACGTACCCACCCGCGGCTACGAAGTCGTCGAAGCCCTGGCTGGAAGCGAACGCCGCGTCCATCAGTGCATTCGTTGCGAAGTGACCTGGCAACGCTTTGGTCCAAACTGGCGAGTCCGTCGCGAGCGGATTTTGGAACATGAGGATGTCCACCATCGGGGCGAAGAGCATGACGTAGACGCCGGGAAGTCGATCAAGGACGATGCCGACGATAACGCCCAGAATTCCGTAAGTGAGGCCAGCGAGAGCCGCAGCCACCGCGAACCCGAGAACAGACTCGGGATTGAGGGCGAGGAGCGAGACGGCCAGTGATGCTGCTGTGACGATACTGCTTCCGCCAGCGAGCAAACCGACTCGCGCCGCGACGAGCTCGCTGGCGCGGTAGCCCGCAAGCCGAAGCCGGTCGTCGGCCATCTGGGACATCTGCATGAGGAACAGGCCGACGATACCCGACAGTATCGCGACGGTGACCGGCGTCATGAACGCCGCTGCGAACGCCGACATCTCGATGGATACCGCCGTCCCGTCGAGCGTCACCGGAACGGACGTATCGGGGACCAGCCAGACGAACACGCCGATAATGTAGACCGGCAAGAACGCCAGTAGTGCCAGTAACACGGGGGTGCGGGCGAACTCTCGGACGCTCATGGACACTGCGGTCGTCGTGCGCCGTTGCATCAGGAACCACCTCCGTTTTCGACGGTATAGGAGTACGCTGCAATACTGAGTAGGCCGAAGAGTAGGACAAAGGCGAGTGATGGTAGCACGTGGTCATCCGCAAGTGTCCCATCGACAACCGCCTGTGTCACGAGTTCGTGGGGGTGGGAAAGCGGTGCGAAGCGAGTGACGCTCTCGTCGATGTCGAAGAGACTACTCGCAAAGACGTTGTCCATGTCTGCGAGGATGACCAGTACGAGCGATCCCTCGAGCTCTCGCGGCAGTATCGTCCCGACGAGCATGCCGAGGAGCCCGTAGAGTATCCCAGTCAAGGCGAGCGCGGCGAAAACGATTATCGGTGCGGCGACAGACTCGGCGGTTAGGGCGCTCAGCGTCACAGTCGAGACAGCGCTGATTGCGACACTGACGACGAGTACGGTCGTGAACCGCGAGACGATGAGTTCCATCGGACGGAAGCCGGCAATGGCGAGCCGCCGGTCTGCGTTTCTCGCACTAATCATCTGGAAGAGCCCGAGCACGCCCGCGAGCGCTCCCGTCGCGAAGACGGCACCAGTGATTCGTCCGGTCGTCACGAGCGACCCCGCCGCGTCGAAGATACCGATTTCGGGGAACTGGCTGAGACTCACGCCGTAAATCTGGACGGAGAGCGCGGGCAGTATCAGCAGGAGTGCGATGTTGAGCGGCTCGCGGAAGAACGACAGCGTGCTCGCACGGACGCCCGCGGAAACTCGACGCTGCACGCTCATCTACGCACCCTCCGTATTCACAGCGCGTTGACCATCGCCGGCCGTCCCACCTCTGTCGAAGAACGCCGCAGTTCGCTCGCAGGAAACACCATCGGCTGTCGGTTCCGGATTCGCAGTCTCGTCTTCGCCGACCTCCTGTCGGTGGAGGTGGCCCTCATGGAGTTCGTAGATGACGTCGAACCGGTCGCGCTCGTTGATGATGTGAGAGATAATGGCGACACCGACGCCCCGTTCCCGCAACTCCTCGGTCAGGTCCCAGAACGCGAGGAACGTCTCCCAGTCGAACCCGGTGTACGGTTCGTCCAGCAAGAGCAGGTCCGGTTGGTGCATCAGCGCCACCGAGAGGTTCACTTTCTGGCGGTTGCCGCCGCTCAGATGACGGATTTGCCGGTCGCGGAACTTCTCGAAATCGAGCACGTCGGTCAGCCAGTCGCGTGCGTCTTCGATTTCGTCGTCGCTCATCCCGTACGCCCGTCCGAACAGTTCGAACGTCTCGTCGACGGTCAGTCGGTCGTAGAGGCGTGGTTCTTGCGGGCACCAGCCGATGCTCCCGGTGCGGGCCACCTCGCCATCGTCGTAGTCGAGGACGCCGGCCAAAATCTGCATGAGCGTCGACTTGCCGCTTCCGTTCTCGCCGATTATTCCGACGATTTCGCCGCGTTTGACTTCGAGCGTAGCACTATCAAGAACGTCAACCGACTGCGTAAACGGGAGGAACGAGTCGTACGTTTTCGCCACGTTCGTTGCAGCGACGACGGTATCGCGGTCTTCTTGGCGATTCTCGTTTGGTCTATCTTCGTCGTGTCTCGCCGACGTCATAGTTAATCATACGGATACTTTTCTCAATGCAGTTTCCCTTAAGAGACCCGACCAATGAGCTGGCCGAATCTTTGTTTCTAAGGGAGTTGCCAGAATCTGCGTATGCGAGAGGGTATTTCTGCCAGAATTGCATTAATTCCACAGCACGAGGCGCTCCTCTTATAAATATTGGCAGGAATTAAGAGAATCCAATAACAGTGCCTATCGAGGGTACTGTTCCGTCTTTCGTCGTTGCGATGGTGCTGAATACCGCCAGGCCAGTTATGAACTCTGTAAATGATCCACGGCCATCTTCACTTTGGAATCTCATCCAGAGAACGCTTAGTATCTGAGAACGAGGCGGAGACCACCGGACCAAACGACTAAACTCGTGCTTCTCGTTTGTCTGGCCGTGTCAACGGAGTCAGACCGAGTCCGAGTGTGGCTCGTCGAGCGTGGGTACAACAACCGCGGCCTCATCATTCTCAAGTACGCAACTCCCGAAGGAGACCGGATTTTCCGGAAGGAGCTCGCATCGCAGGTGGTGGATATGGATACCGTGACCGCCGCAAAGGACGTTTCGCCCGACGATCTCGAAACCGTCGATGAGACGGACGAGCAGAAACGGTATGCGACTGAAGCTACGCGGATGGCGGAGGAACACGACCCTGACGACCGGATTTAGACGCTACTTTCGATGGCGCTCTGATACGCGTAGCTTACACTCTCTATGGCCCGGACTTTGTTGTGAATGGTGCAGTCAATACGATAGGAGACTGCGAAGACAGCTTGCATTCGAATCCGATGCCACACCGCCGTTCGGCGTGGACGACCGTCACTGAGGGATTCTGGGGCTACGACGGACGCGACGACATGGACCGTATTGACAGTCCGTCCCTCGTCGTCCACGGGCCTGCCGACGGAATCGTCCCCCTGGATGTAGCACGGAATACCGCTAGTCGAATTCCCAATAGCGTGTTCTGTCGGGTAGAGCGTACTGGCCACATCGCGATGATAGAACGGCCGACGGTATACAACGACTTGCTCCGAGCAGTCAGTACGACCGTCGAAGAGGGACAGCCACTAGCAGATTCGGTAATGGACGTTCTCGACACGGAAGTATCAATTTCCGAGTGAGATAGACTACCTTGCGTATCGTTTCTAACCTGTTAGTATGTAGGGCCATCAGAGACTATTTACTGACGGACGACGATGGCTTCGCTGGTATGGGGGATAATGGCACGATTAAACATGATCCGAGTATTTGCAATAGTTTTCTCGGTTCTACTCCTCGCAGGAGGTGCAACCATCGGTAGTGGCGATACAGCGAAATCAGACACTGAATCAGTTGTCGGACAACCAGCAGCCGAAGCAGCCGCCAAACAAGACAGTGATTCGCCCGCAGTAACTTTCGAAAACCAGACGACAGACGGGACCAGTGTAGTCGTTCGTTCTGTAACTATCCCAGACGGCGGATTCATCGCTATCCACAACGAGAGCGGGGCCGTTGTCGGCTATAGCGAGTACCTCAGTCCCGTGCGATACAAGAACGTCACAGTCTCCGTGACGGTTCGTACATCCGCTAGTTCGGCTCAGTTAGCCCAGATGCAGTCGTTGCTGAATCGGACACAGAGTCGCGAACGAACGATGTTCGCGATG
Organism: Halorussus salinisoli; assembly: GCA_005239435.1. Classification (GTDB taxonomy): domain Archaea; phylum Halobacteriota; class Halobacteria; order Halobacteriales; family Haladaptataceae; genus Halorussus; species Halorussus salinisoli. The sequence continues at coordinate 655,220 of SZNP01000004.1, forward strand.
ATGAACCAGACGATGGGACCGGGCATGATGCGAAATCAGACGGTGAGACACGGACAGATGCACGACGTGGTGACGGAACCGGATCGCCACCGGCTCATGCATCAGATGAACCAATCGATGAGTCCACAGATGGTCGGGCTCATGCTGAACCAGACGCGAGACTTCCGACAGATGCACGCCCTGATGCCGACGCTGATGAGGGATGGAACTGTGAATCAGACGACGATGCAGGCGATGATTCAGTTGATGAATCAGACCGAGGAGCGAGAGACGCTCATGTTCCAGCAGATGATGAACCGGAGTCTCGGTCGGCAACAGATGCGGACGCTGATGCTGAATCAAACCCGCGACTTCGCCCGGATGCATCTCCTGATGGCACAGCTCCAAAGCCAGCAACTGACCGCACAGGGGCAGACTCTCACTGCGATGCTCCACAGAGACACCAACGGAAACGAGGAGTTCGACTTCCCGGAGGCCGACGACCCGTACACGGTCGATGACGAGCCAGTGGCCGACAGTACCCGAGTTGTCTTTCAGCAATCAGACCAAAACGAGACGGCAACCGAAGGAACGTAGCGTTTTTGCACACCCGTTAGAGCTGTAGAGCCGATCTCGACGACGATCGTACCCTTGATCAACTCCGAGAATATCAACCTACTGAGGGACAAGATAATACTATGTTACAGGTAATTTAAATATGTAGTGAGCATCCACGGACTACGTTTTGGCTTCTGGTTCGATTTTTGCCAGCCAAATTCCCTCCTCACCGCTCCAGCCGCCGACAACCAGCGCACCGTCCTCGAACCGGGACAACCCAACGGGAGTTCCTACGTTGATAGACACCGTGACCGTCTTCTGTACTTGTCCCCAGCGATCCACGATATGTATCGGTTTCTCGGGGTCCCGTCCCGAGTGATCCTGATTCTGCGGTTCGCCCGTGAGGGCAAACCCATTGCGATATGTGGTCAGGTCCACGATGTGCTGTAGGTCGTACGTGCGCCGCCAGACGAACTCGCCGTCGGCAGTGGTCCGAACGAGCATCCCTCGGCTGTGGACGTCCGGTATCGAACCCGTGCTGCCGCCGTAGAGGACACCGTTGGTCGAGGGAATCGCGACGTTAACGCCCTCTGAGCCGACCCCACCGTAGGTGTGACGCCAGGCAGGTGTGCCGTCAGGATCGATGGCACAGAGCCAGGCGTCATCGTCGCTTCCTCCAGCGAGGAGGAACCCCGCTTCCCGCGGGAAGAGGTCGCCGACGTAGTTTCCGTCGTAAGTTCGCTCCCAGCGGGTGTTTCCCTCGGCGTCGACTGCACGGACCCAGGCGCGTAAGTCGGCATCAACCCGGCGAGGGTCTCCACGATACCCGTATATCAGATAGCCATCGTCTGCGGGGTAGAGAGCGCGGATACCGTAAGGAGCCTCGGCACGCCACCGCCATTGCTCTTGGCCATCTTCGTCGAGGTGGAGGAGCCAAAGCCTCGGTGACTCGTCTGTCGTCCCCAGAACAGTATATCCATTGTTACTAGGGACGGCATCAACAGCTCTAGTGAAACCTGGCGTGTCGACGGTCTTCGTCCACTGGGCGGTACCGTCGGGACCGATTTCGGCGAGCCAAGCGGTTGCTGAGCGGTGACTTCCCGTTCGTCCGACCACTATCACGCCATCGTTTGCGTCCCCTATTGCTTGACACTGAAATTCGGCATCACCGAAGGTCTGCTTCCATGCGACTGCGTTAGAGCTAGATGCACCTTCAGAGCGAGAATGCGTGCCAGTCGTAATTCCGGGAACCGCTACGACAAAACCGGCGCATCGGAGGAGGTGTCGTCTGGAGGGCGGTGACATACTGGGCAGGTGACTACGATAAATCATAAACCTTCCGTCAGTATTTGGAAAACGTTTTGTCAACGCTTCCAGCACGTGAAGGTATGCGAGCCCTCCACGCAGTTCTCCTCTCAGCAGTCGTGATGTCCGCTATTGTTCCCGTCGGCATAGCTGCCCCGCGAGTTACTTCGAACGAAGCATCGCTGGAGCGCATCGGCGTCTGGCAAGCACCCACGAACGTAACTGACTTCGACGACGCCTCCGACGTCCGGACCGCAATTACCGATGGAACGTTGACCCGAGCAACCAGCGTCACCCACGACGATACCCTCGTGATGGGAATCCAGATGCGTGGTTTCACGGACATCGTCTCAGCTGCCAACGGGTCGAATGTAACGGAACAGTTCCAATCCGCGATGTCCACTCACGGCGATCTGCTAGTCGAACAAACGAACCCGCCACCCAGTCGCCAGGCGATGCAAGTGCACGTCCTCAACTGGACCGGCGTTACTGTCTTACCGGATGACGCGAACGACACCTACTACGTCGTGGTAGACCTCGACGAAGCCCGTATAACTCGCGGCGAAGACGGTGACAGGGAATCTCTTGATCATGGACCGTACGAGTTTATTGTCAGAGCAGAGCTCGCGGCTGATTCACCGCTGACCGAGGACCGGCAGTACGCCGTGGCACCGGTAGATTCGCGGAAGGCGTCTCTCGAAACGGCCCCAGACGGGAAGGTTCACGTCGAGGCTGGGTCGAATCTGACGGTATCCGGTACGACAAATGTCGGAACGAGCTGGCCGGTGACCGTTGTCCTTAGCGGAGACGACAACGCAGACACGTCTGCCAATGAGTCGTTCCAAGTAACTAGGGAGGCGACGGTCCAACCATCCGAGGAGAGAAATCGCCACTACAGAAGAACCTTCGACACCGCGTTCGATCGAGAGACTGTTCCGATAACGGCCGAAAACGTGACTGTCAATGTGCGATTTGCCGGTCGTTCATTACTCGATGAGCCGGTTCCCGTCGCACTCGCCGACCCTCGTGCCTCGGTCACGGTCGACGGAATCTATGAAGACGGCAACATCACAGCTCTCTCGGTGAATGCGTCTCTTTCGGTAGGCGGATTCCTTGTACTCCACGAGGAGTCGGCAGACGGTACGGTAGTGGGTCACACTAAGTATCTCGGTTCCGGTGAACACGCCGTGTCGGTGTACAGCAGCGAACCGATCGACGCTGACGAGGTGGTCGTCGTTGCCCACCGCGACAGCAATCACAACGAGTGGTTCGACGGTCCGAATCGCGATCGCGCCTACGCCGAGAAGGATCCTGACGAAGCAATTACCTTCGGCCAGACGAGGTCATCAATGCCAACTGAGACGACGACTGCGTCGACACCGACCGACGCCACCATCACGTCCTCGGCTGACGACACATCCAGTCGGGGCGCGACGCCCGGCTTCGGAGTGACCGCTACTACGTTCGCCGTTCTGATCGCTCTCGGCGTCCTGGGACGCCGCTGACATCACCCTTCTGTCTCTGATTCTATGTGGAGGGTCCGTTCCAGCATCTCCTCACCCCAATCTAGAATTATAGTCTCGTCACTCCCTGCGCTTCCGTAGAGTGAAACCGGTTCGATGTGGGTCTCGCGCCCACCGGCAGGCACGTCGAATCGGATTTCACTCTGGTCGCTGAGCTGGGTCGATCCGAGCTCCGCCACGAACGTCCCCGAGTTCTCACCCGAATTACGTACCGTGATGGCTGGCTCGATTGACGAATGCTGAGCGGCCTTGTTGGGGACTTCGAATGCCGAGACGGTTAATTCGGGAGGTGCAGCCAGTACGTCAAGCACGGCCTGCGGAAGTGTCCACGCAGCGTCCGGGGAAGACGTTCGGCCATCCCAGAGCAGTTGCCCAGCTGTTGCGGTCGCGAAGGTCGGAACCGCGAAGGCGACACTGACCGCGTTCTCTTCCGTTCGATTCCGGGTAAGGAATGTCTCATCGACGTCGTAACGGCTCGAATCGAGTGAGAGGGAGAGTGCACTCCGGACGGTTCGAGTTGGCTTCGCCACACCGTCGGTCAGCACGTCGACAATCACGTACTGGGTATCCGGACGACCGTAGACTTCCGGGTGAACTCCTGCTTTCAACCCGACGAACATCTGTCGGGGCTGAATCGAGTCTATCGTAATCGCTCCGCCTCCCACGATAGCTGAATCGCCTACGGAAAGCGCAGAAGGGGAACGAGTCGTCGTGTCGATATGCCGTTCGGAAGATGTACAGCCCGCGAGGGAGAGGGTGGAGAGCGTGGCTCCGAGTATCAGGGCAGAGCGCCGGGAATGTTCGGGCGGCATCGTAGCTGTTACTCGGTAACATTGACATAATATGTCTTGTGGTGTCGTCGGTTCCCTTGGTGTTCGACTTAATTCTGACACGAAGAATCCTACAGCAGTCGAGCCTCAGGCTATCTATACCTTCTCCCACAAAGTGCACTGAACCGTTTTCTACGGATCTAATGCGACGAGGTTTGACGCGCCATCTGCGAGGTAGACGGTCCCGTCGAGACCAGTTGCGTCGAACACCGTGTCCTTTCCGATAGCGGCAGTCGCTTGCCCTTCAGCATTCACGGCGTAGACCGTGAGAAACGGCTGGTCGGCGTGATCCGCAGTTATTGCCGAAGCGACGAGCACGTCCTGCGTCGCTGCCTCAGGCCACGCGTTGTTTGAAGGCGGGTCGAACGTCCAGCGCTCCTCGCCGGTGACGTCGTAGGCGGTGGCCGCGTCGGCCGCCGTGCCCGACCGGGTGTAGAGCGTGTTCCGATCCGGGTCGAGCAGGAGCCACTGACCGTAGTCGTCGTCGCGCCACGCGACGGTCCCGTCGGTCTCAACCGCCGCAACCGCGTCACCGCCGACGTACAGCCGGTCACCATCGAATAATAACTCTTCGACGGGGATGTCGCGTCGCCAGTCGCTACTCCCGTTCTGACCGACTCCGTGGAGCGTCACGTGCGACTCCTCTCCGGTCAGGTAGAACACCCGCCCAGCGGCGGCCTCGACGCGAGTGGCCGGACCGCGGTCGTACGTGAACTGGGTGTCTCCGTCCCAGTCAAGTCCCACGAGCCGGTTCTGAGCAGCGACGTAGACGCCGTCACGTCCCACGGCAACGTCTTGGACATCAACGAACTCGCGGGTCCAGCGCACCGTCCCGGTGGCCGCGTCGATACCGTACACGACTGTCGATAGCGGCGACTCGGGCGTCTGATGACTCACGGGTGTCGTTCCAGGCGGCGGAAAGAACTCGAGGCCGGTGGCGACGACGAGCCCGTCGGCAATGCCAGCGATCGCGAGTTCGCGCTCCCGCCGGAGCGACCAGCGACGCTCGCCGTCAGTCTGGTTCAGCGCGTGGACAGCGCTCCACTGCCGCTCCTCGGCGGGACCTGCAACTGCGTAAACAGTGTCGTCGGAGAGCGTGAGCCCCCATTGGCCGCGGGAGATGTTCTGATAGGCCGCGTGGGAGCCGCCGACTGCTTCGCCGTCGGATTCAGTCTGCCACAGCACCGATTGCTCGTCGGGATTGACGGCCGCGACCGCTGACGAGCCGTTGTCCTTGTTCAGGGTAGCGTAGAGGAGTTCGTCGGTCGTGTCCAGTCCCAGAACGTGCCAACCATCGAATGGCAGTGTCCAGGCCGGCGTCCACTCGGGCACGTCACCGGGCGTTTGTTTTTCGCCATCACCGACATCCGCCGGAGCACTGGAATTCGTCTCACGGAGTTCGCTGAGACAGCCAGCAGTCGCGGGGAGGAGGGACGCCCCTAACCGGAGGGCCTGTCTACGGGAAACCATGAGCGTCGTCTCGTACAGAACGGCAAAATGTCTTCTGGTAAATAAAAAGTCGATTTTCGATAACAAGCTCGTTGAAAGGGGCCATACCTTACCCGGACACCGACAGGTCGACGCCTCGAAGTCGTCGGGCGTTGATCGCGACGATAATCGTCGACAGCGACATGAACACTGCCCCGATAGCGGGTGAGAGGAGGATGACAAGCGGAGCGAGAACACCGGCGGCGAGCGGGAGCGCAACGACGTTGTAGCCCGTCGCCCAGACGAGGTACTCCTGCATCTTCCAGTAGCTCGCCTTCGAGAGCTTGACGAGGTTTCATCGATGGTTCAATCAAGGCCTCACAGGCGACGACGAGGAGTTCGTGTCGAAATAGCGTATCGCAGACACAGGCAGTTGCATTCGAAAATAAGGAATCGGCCTGTACTATCCCTCATACGTTAACTCTCCCGGTCCTCCTGGCGTCTGTTATCAAAGCACAACGGGATTAAAACGGGGTACCGAAGTATCTCATATGGCAACGAATACAGACCAAGGAATGCTTAGGGTCGTCCTCATCGTTCTGGGGGTTCTCATCCTGTTCCCCCTCCTGATGATGGTATTTGCGATACCGATGATGGGGATGATGGGCTGGTGGTGGGGAGGCGGCACGATCGAGAACGGCCTCTCACCGCTTTGGGGCATCGGAATGATGCTCGTCTGGCTCGCCATTCTAGTGGGTATCGGATACTTCCTTTACCGCGGACTCGTCGGTCGGATGGACACCGATTCCACCGGCGATCCCGCACTAGAAGAACTCCGAATAGCGTACGCTCGTGGAGAACTATCCGAGGACGAGTACCAAAAGCGGCGCGAACGGCTCCGAACCGAGGAACGGTAACGACAGGAGGGACTGAGCATGCCGCTGTCATTGGCACAAGGAGTGTTGGAATCGCTCCGCATCGGTGTTGGCTTCCTCTGGACCGCCGCGTGGGCGATTATCATGGGCCTCACGATTACGAGCCTCGTGCAGGTCTACGTCTCGAAGGAACGGATGGCGCGGGTTCTCGGCGACGACGACCTCGGTGCCCTCACGAAAGCGACGGTGTTCGGTGCCGCCAGTAGCGGCTGTAGCTTCGGGGCGGTCGCTATCGGAAAGGGCCTGTTCAAGAAAGGAGCGCACGCTGTGAACGTCCTCGCGTTCATGTTTGCGTCGACGAATCTCATCGTCGAACTCGGCCTGATGATTCTGATTCTGCTCGGCTGGGAGTTCCTCGTCGCCGAACTCCTTGGAGGGGTTATCCTCATCGCGGTGATGGCGCTCATCGTCCACGTAACCCTCCCCGAGAATTTGTTCGATCAGGTTCGTGACGAACTCAATCAGCGTGATCAAGACCACGGCGTTACAGAGGATCCCACCTGCGGGATGGAGGGCAAAGACGAGTACTCACTCGTGACTGACGGCGGTGAGACGCTGAAGTTCTGCTCGGCAGGTTGTATGGAAACGTACGAGCAGGAAGCGGCAAGTAGCGGGGGTTGGCGCGACGAACTCCTCTCGTGGGGTGGGTGGTATAAAGTCGGCAATCAGTACCACAAGGAGTGGTCGATGATTTGGAAAGACGTCATTGCGGGCTTCCTCGTCGCGGGCTTCGTCATCGTATTTGTCCCACAGTGGGTGTGGAACGTGCTGTTCCTGCAAGGCGACGGGCTACTCGTGAGCGCAGAGAACGCGATTATGGGTGTGACGATTGCCGTGATTAGCTTCGTCGGCAGCATGGGGAACGTCCCGTTCGCAGTGGCACTATGGGGCGGCGGGATCAGCTTTGCGGGCGTCATTGCGTTCGTCTACGCCGACCTGATCACGATTCCCGTCCTCAACGTTTATCGGAAATATTACGGCTGGAAGGTGATGCTGTACATCCTCGGCGTGTTCTTCGTCACGATGGCATTCACCGGGTTCCTCATGGAGGAGTTGTTCGACGTCCTTGGCATCGTTCCCGACCTCGCGGGCGGCCAGACTGCGACCGAACAGGAGTACTTTGAACTAAACTACACGTTCTACCTCAACATCATCGCGTTCGCACTCTCCGGGTTCCTCCTCTACGTCTACCGGCGCGGTCTCGGAGCGCCCGGCCAGTACCGCGACCCGGTCTGTGGGATGCGAACCGACGATAGCGGCCCGAGCGTTATCCATGACGGTGACACGTACTACTTCTGCTCGAAGGCCTGCAAGCGGTCGTTCGAAACGAATCCTCCTGCGTTCTCTCACAAACATCCCGAGATTTCAGAGGGAGGGGCTACCCAGAGTCATGACCACCACTAAACGACCCGTCACAGGGAAGGCTACCGACCGTCTTCACCGGGTTCCACCTCTGCTAATCCGAACTGGTACAAAGGCCGAGACCCAACGACGAGGTATGAGCAAACGACGCACCGAATCGGGGTGGAGAAGATGAATCAGCGGCGGGCAGACGCCGTAGTCGGATTCCTTGTCGCAGCCGTCTTGATTTTCGGCGGCGCGCTCAGCTGGCAGGCCTATCAGCAAACCCGCGCCCTCAACGGAATGATGGGGTCAATGATGGGAACGTCGATGGGGTCAGTTCACGGACCGAACCCGTTCTGGTACATCCTCGGGACGCTCCTCGTCTCGACTGTCATCGCCGGGATCTATCTCGCCGTCCGCGACGATATTTCCACCACCGATGGAGGAATCGAACCTCGGACGGACGCCCCAAATACGCTAGAGTCGGATAGTGTCGACCTATCGGATATGGATGCAGAACCGAGCGAGTCGGTAACCACTGAGGAAGATGCACAGACGCGTACGCTCGACATCCTCCCAGAGGATGAGCGCCGCGTCCTTGAACCGGTGCTTACCTCACCTGGCATCACTCAGATCGAACTGCGAGATCGCTCAGACTTCTCGAAGAGCAAAGTGAGCCAGACCGTGAGTGCGCTTGAGAAGCGCGGATTGCTGTACCGTGAACGCCAGGGACGGACGTATCGAATCTACCCGAGTGATGAGATACATCAGAATCACGTGTGAAGCTCGCTGTTAGCGTCTGATTGACGACTTTGGAATACCTCCGTCAATTACAGCGGTTGCGAGGCGAAAGCCCACGGCTTCAGCCGTGGGAGGAGGTCAAGAAAGGCGTGGTGATTCTGACTGCTTAAATTCGGTAGTCATGAACGGTCTCCTCGAATAGAAACGGTTAGAACGTTCTATATACGTTCTTGAACGTTCTCCTACGTGGATTCACACCCATCGTGATAACTTCTGAGCCCTCCTACGACTAACCGAGGAGAAGGACAATGACCAACTTCAAATTCGGCCGCTGGCTGCTCGTGGCGCTCGCAATCGTCGGACTTGCGTTCGCCGCGCCCGTGGTCAGCGCTCACGGTAACGAAACGACTGGTGACGATGCGCCTCCGTACGACGGGACCGCCGACGATTGGGCGGGCTGGATGGAAGCGCAGATGACTGAACACATGGGCCCCAGTGCTGTCGAGTGGATGGAGTCACACATGGATGTGACCGTCGACGAGATGGCTCAGGACATGGCTGACGACGACTACGACGGCGAAATGTATGGCCAGAACCACTGCTGATGGGTCCTGACCATTTCAATCGCTTTGACAGAACACCGCGACTTACCAATATACGACAATGACGCAACTCACCACACACATCGGACGCACAGTTCGTCGACTCGTGATACTTGCCGTTCCTCTATTCGTCGGGGCGGCTAGCACGGCTACCGCCCACGGTGGCGGGAGCTACGGCGGTGGCATGATGGGCGGCGGTTGGGGACTCTTCGGCGGAACGATGGGCCTCTGGGGGCTCCTCTGGATGGGGCTACTGCTTGCTATCCCGCTATACCTCGTGTACGCACTCGGGGGGCGTCAAGAAGATGGAACCGACGAACAGCCGCTGTCAGTTCTCCGTGAGCGCTATGCTCGGGGCGAACTCTCGGACGACGAATTTGATCGGCGGCGAGAACAGTTGGAACGTGCTGGATGATCCTCTGTGACTACCGCTTCGGAACCCGATATAATTGTGATATTTTTATAGAATAATTGATTGGATGAATAGAGGTATATATTTGGTGACTTCGACCAGTTGGTCAAGATGACGATGGGCGCACCAAGATGAAGGATTCGGCACCATTTGTAATCGTCCGGAGAACTACTTGAGAAGCGGGGTCAACAACTCCTTGTTCATAGACCACCTAAAGGGACTATGGCGATCTCGGATCACATGGAGGAAGTAGAACCGACAATACTCATTGCACTCGGATTTATCCTCTTTCTGATTCCTGAACCTGCGACTTCCACACTCGGTGTCGGCCTGATGTTACTCGGTATCGTGTGGTGGGTTCAGTGGACATAATCGATAACACAATCCATTCCTGAACACCTACGTAGAAAACCATCGGCTGGTAGATGGATTCACTGGGCCTTGTTTAGATGCTGTAGAGAACGGCTCACTCCGGTGAACTAACTGACCTCTGAGTCAGATCCGAGTAGTGTGCCCTCTCGTCTCCCGCGCTTCACAGACCGTCTCGTAACACTGGCGAAACGCGCTGTCTCTGGCAATCCTTCATCAGCGGTCAAGAAGGGTGACGGCGGCTACGCTGACTGGGTAATCGTTGTGATTCACGGTCTCCGCGAATACCTTGACCTTCCATATCGACGGCTCCTCGGTGTTCTTCAGGAGACGCGCAGTATCGTCGAGAGAATGAATCTTGAACCAAGTGAGCTGCCAGATTTCACGACCATCTTCGCGCGGAAGCAGCAGCTCAAGATGGCGGTCTGGCGACCTCTCTTGCGACTCTCCGCTGATTTTTAACGATGTCGAAGACGTGCAGGCTATCGATGCAACTGGCTTCGACCGCCAGTCGGTCAGCCATCATTACGCAAATCGAATAAATTACACCTTCAGATCGGTTAAGACCACAGCGTTGGTAGACTGCGAAACCAGTACCGTATTGGATATTCACTGTTCAATGCAGCAGCCACACGACACCCAAGTCGGGCGGCAGGTACTTACGCGAAACCACAATCGATTACAAACAGTTACGCCAGCAAGCAATGAGCAGGTTCGTTCTGTACCACGAGATCTTCGCCTCAACCGGAAGCTCGTCGGTATTCAGAGCCTCGGCAGTCGGTATTCAGAGCCTCGGCAATCTCTTCGGCCGCGACGCTTCCCTGTCGCTCGGCCTGTGCCACCAGCTCGACAAACGTACCCGTCGGGACGGCCACGTTATCCCCAGCCATCTTGATGTAGAACTTCGTCGCCCTGTCGATGGCCTTGCTCGTGGTGTTCTTGCCCGTCGCCTTGAGGAGGGCGTTCATTCGTCGTTCGTGTGCGCCGGTCATCCGGAGGCGCCTATTTTTGCACACATCCGCTAGGAACCTAGTTTTGGAGTGACTGAACCGAAGTGAGCAAATAAAAGAGGTGGGAACAGGCGCTGATTGGGACAGTCGGGCAGGTTGCGGCGAGACGAGCGTGGTTCATTTTGCACACGGAGGTGGCGAGTTATGTATGCAATTCCGGGGATTCGTTTCTGCGCTCTTGCAACCCCATCCCGTGTTCTCCATTGGTGGGACGGACTCAACGACGGCAAGCCCTCAGCCTCGGAAGCGGATATGGCCTTCATTGAGCAACTATACTTCTGGTGTCAGGGTGACCAGCAATTGATGGATGAGTGTTTCCGAGCCTTTGGCCGGATGCGAGACAAGTGGGACGAGGTGCATTACGCGAATGAAGACACTTATCGCGAAAGGCATATCCGAAAGGCCTGTAGGAGAGGTAATGATACCTTCGACGGTAGGTATATACAATAATGATCAAAATAGTAATTATCACCTTTTAGCCGTGGTATCCCTCGAAACGTATTTACAGCATCTGCTGGTGGTAGAGGTATGATTGACCTGCGTGAGTCATTGAAGCCATATTATTACTTTCTAACAGACGAGTATAGAAGTTGGGAAGAAGTTGATATTTTGGGGGAAGAAATGTATTTCCCACCTGACTTTAATAAGAATAGTTGGAACATAGAGACAGAAAAGCCGGTGATGTCTCATCTTATACAACACATAAAAATTGGGGATGTATTTTGGGATGTGGGCGCAAATATTGGATTGTATAGCGTACTCGTGTCAAAACATCTTAATAATGACTGTACTATTGTTTCTTTTGAGCCCTATCTACCCATCGCAAAAAGGTTGGAGAGAGTATTAAAAAGGAATAATATAGAATCGTATATAATTAGAAGGCCACTTGGAACAGGGGATACAAATTCGGCCAATCTTGCAGGAGAGTTTCAAAAAGTTGAAACAAAAACGGCTAGCGGATTAGTTGCAAAAGGGGCTCCTAGTCCAGACGTAATCAAGATCGATGTAGAAGGTATGGAGTATTCTGCTTTGCAAGGTATGGAAGCACTTTTGGAAAATAATATTGTAAGTCACCTATACATTGAATTGCACCCAGATGTGATAGAAAAGAAGGGGCATAGCGTTAACAAAGTAACAAAATATGTGGAGGGTTTTGGCTATAATCCGGAGATATTGACTGAGCGTGGAGAAAATGGCAAACAACCGTTTGCATATTTTAGATGCTGAATTTTATATTTAATTCTCGATTATAAACTTGTTCTTAGCCACAGTGAAGCCAATTTCTTTGACGGGACAACGTACTGGGAAATAACCATTCAATTAGGACCCTCAAGCAAGCAATGATGCTTTCGAGGGGGGATACGTTGAGTTAGGGTGGGTACAGAAGGTCCACGAGGTATTTTCCATATACACTCTTGGGTAGGCGATTATTGGCGAAGTCGGTCTCGTTCAGTCCGAGAAGCCAACCTCCACCAACTCGTCTGCCTCCCTGTTCTCGGTTAACCGTTGACCGTGGGGTTCGTGAACTCGAAGCGTTGGGCCTGCTCACGTATACCGATAATGGGTATGAGCCGACTGTCTGTGGCCATCTTGCAGCTGAGGAATACCGCCGGTTTGAATACCGACTGGCACTGCTGTTTAACCTTCAACCGTTTCTCTAATGATTCCCGCTTTCGGAGTTCGATTTGTCGCTTGAATGGTTGGCTGGTGCAGAGTTGCTGCTTCCGAAGTCAAGTGATCCGTATGCGATGATCAACCGACACGTGCAACTAGTGAAGCAAGCACAATCCGGGAAGGCAATCCTTCCGCTTGTTGGTCTGCATGCTCATGAGGCAGGATACGAGAGCATTGTGGAGAACGGAGCAGAGATGGAATTAATCGTCTCTCCCGAGGTGGCTGAGACGCTCCAGAACGAAGCTGAATATGCTGAATTGACTGAGGAGATGGCGGCAACGGGTCGCTTGCACATGTTCAAGTACGAGGGAGAACTGCCGTATGCGATTGTGGTGCTTGATGAGACGGTGCAGATTGACGTTGATGAAGCGGGCGAACCCGGGCACTTTTGGAAACGGACGCTGAAGAGGTTCGAGACTGGGCACTGCAGAAGATTAAGACATATAAACAACAATCCACAGAAATAACTCTGCAGGAAGACCGTCGGCTTGAGCAAGGAGAGGATTGAAACACGTCTTGAATCTCGGTTTTCCTAGTCAGTCACCTTGTTTGTCCATCATTATGTCATGCGCATAGAAAGCCTTATATCGGGGAACGCAGGGGTTGACAGCGTCATCAGCCAATGATGTCTTAGCCGCGTTCATCCTTGAGTCTCCGTGGCATCAAGGGGAGAGTTATGAGAGAAACGATCCAAAACGTGGGCTTGCGCATCGTCGTGAGTGTTCTTGTGGTGACAATGCTGATTTCCAGTATTGGGACTGTCTATGCAGACGATAAGTGGCCGAGCAAGTGCGGTAAGAACACGCCCATCCTAAAGACGGGGACCTACAGTGGTTCACTGTCACCCGGTGATCAAGATGCGTTCCGCATTGCGCTTGATAAAGGAGATTATGCAAGTATTCATCTGCTCTACTCGCCGCCGGGAATGGACGCTCAAACGACAGGGCTACAAACGACAGTAGCACCTGCGAGAGTCTCTCCGCTGTATGTCCATTGGGAGGGAAATACCGAGGTCTCATTCACGTCGAAAAATGGTGGGGAGCTTCATGACCCTCCACGTGTGAATACAAACTATAGACATGGCTTCAGACTTTCTATGACGGATTTAGAATTCAGAGCGTATTCTGAAGAGCAAGGACCGGTGTGCATCCTATTTGAATCAGAAGAAAACACTGCCGGAGAATGGCGCATGGCTCTGGCTACGAATGACGTGAAACCACCGAAGCTAGATGCCGAGGCGATCACGGCCCAGCAAGAACTAGAACAACGAGTTGACCGACTAGAGAACCGTATTGCCGAACTTGAACAGCGCGTTTCGACACTCGAGGCCGAACTCGAAGCACCGAATAACTCGACGACTGCGACGGGGTAGGCCAAACACTATCTGTCCCCCTTTCTATCCTTAAGTGATAGCTCATCTCGTAGCACAACCGACTCGTATGCCGGAGATGCGCTCCCCCCTGAGAGTTTTTGGGCAATTCCTGACAGGAACGGTCTTATACCAGTACCAACGGGTTGGTAGCCCTCCCAGTGGGTGACGTGAAGAGAGATGTGACAGTAGTCTTACGGCAGTATGTGAGGCAATACCAATCGACGTGATTTTTGAAGATTCTTGGGACAGGAACCGTCGCCACCGGGGTGACCGCAGTTGAACTTCCCACCCCGGCGGATCTCGACTTAGAAATACACAGCGGTGAAGCTCTAACCGTGAAGTACCGCAGGGACAAGCCCCGAGGCACTCGCCTTGCTCATCTGTAGATAGGCCCGTTCTGTATTCAGCACAAGCGCAGTCCGAAAGTATAATAATTTTAATGGTAAGTATTCTTGGAGTGGTATTTGAAAGTGTTCCAAATCGTTAAGACGGGGCGAGAGGTCCTTGGGAACGGGTAGCATGAATGGGGGAAACAAAGTCAGCAGACGTCGAGTTCTGACGGCAGCCAGCATTGCGGGGGCGATAGGACTGACCGGAATTAGTACAGGTGCCGCCAGGAGTTCGTTGGACCGCATCGAAATGCAAGAGGACGACGGAACCGTGGAAACGCAGTACTGGAACGATTGGCCGATAGAGACCAAGAATAACGACAACGTCCCGTACGAGTATGAGGCCGTCGAGGGGGCTGAGGTAGCTCCCATAGTCGTGAACTTCGCCAGTGACGAGGAACCCTGGATGCGCGAGCACGCGTTGATGGTGCAACGGGCGTTAAACGACCTCGGTGTGCGGGTGGAGTTAGATGACGTGCCGACGAACGTAATGTACGACGAGTACTGGCCAGCAGACACAGGCCACATCGTACCAGTGACGATGAATACGCACGGGCCGGACCCCCAACGCGGGCTCGACCCGAATCCGTTCCTAATGCGGATGCATCCCGAAACGGGCGGGAACTACTACAACTACTGGAACGAGGAGATTACAGAACTTCTTGATGAACAGAAGACCGAAGTCGAAGACACGGAGCGCCGGGCGGAACTCGCCAAGGAGATACAGCAGAAGGCCAGCGAGGACGCCTATCTCCTGGCTATCGGCTTCACGGACGTCATCACGGCGGCGAACACGAACAAGTGGAACGGATACGTTCCGACGCCGGGCAACGGGACGACCCGCGACTCATTTATTTGGACGCAGGTCAACCTCCAGCCCCAGTCTGACGACACAACGTGGGTAAAGGGCATCACCGCCTCGATGGGCGGGCTCAACATCGCGTGGGCAGCGGGCGGTCCTGAGGCGAAACGATTGACCAACCTCTACGACGGCTTGTTCGACGCGTCGCCGCAACTGGAGATCGTTCCCGGACTCGCAACCAATGCCGATGTTGTCGATCCGCAGACCATCGAGATGGACCTCCGCGAGGGCGTGAACTGGCACGATGGCGAATCGTTCGGCCCCGACGACGTGAAGTTCAGCGTCGAACTGTTCGAGGAGTTCAACGCTCCCGAGATGCAGCCGTTCATCGACCCCATCGATAGTGTGGAGGTGCTTTCCAGCAACGGCGGTGGCCGCGTCCGGTTCAATCTCTCGGAACCCGACGCCGCGTTCCTGACTCAACGCGTCGTGCGGAGCGTCATCTTGCCCAAACACCGCTGGGAGGATGTCGACAATCCGGCACGACACAACCCGGACCAGCCGGTCGGGACCGGACCGTTCCGGTTCGTCGACTGGGAGCAGGGAACCCGCTTCGAAGTCGAGAAGTGGGACCAACACTGGATGTGGGACGAGGAGGTTCGCCAGGAGTTACTAGGCGACCACTTCGTTTCCGGCTCGGGCATCGACGGCATTGTCTGGGCGAACGTCGGAAACGTGGACGCGCTCATCGGCGCGCTCAGACAGGGCGACATCGACGCCATTGGGACGACGCTGGCGAACTCGCAAGCCGAACGGGCGGCCAGAACCGACGGCATCGAGAAGCAAGTCTCGAAGAACTTCGCTCCGCTCGACGTTCACCTTAGTCACATCTGTCCGCTTCTGCGGGACAAGACGTTCCGCAAGGCGCTCTCGCATACGACTGACAAACAGGGATTCGTGGACAGTGTCCTCGAAGGGCGCGCAACGATCTCCAAGGGTCAGAACCTCATCTCGCCATTGCTTGAGCAGTGGCACAATCCCGACGTCGAGCCGTACGAATACAACCCCGAGAGGGGACAGCAACTCCTCCAGCAAGCGGGCTACACTATGGAGGGTGAAATTCTCGTCTGGCCGGAGGGCGAAGCGTGGGACGCCTTCGTCACACGGGTCGAGGACGGTCACGCCGACAGGAACGACCTTGACCAGCCAGACTTCTCATAACCTACCTTCTCCATTATGAGCTTTCGACGCTTCCTGTTGAAACGTATCGCTATCTCGATAGTGCTGACGTTGGTCTCGGTTTCGGTCATCTTCCTCGTGCTTCGATTGCTGCCGGGTGACCCGTTCAGCTCGCTCATCGCCTCGGGTGGTCTGTCGCTCGAACAGGTCGAAGAGTTACGTGCCCAGTATGGGTTGGACGAGCCGATACACGTCCAGTACGTGAAATACCTCCAGAGCCTGCTCACCCTGCAGTTCGGATACTCCCTCGCACAGACCCGTCCAGTCACTGAGATTCTCTTCCCGCGACTGCTCAACACGCTCATCTTGCTCGTTCCGGCGCTCGTCACGACGGCCGTCGTGAGCTCGCTGCTCGGGATGTACGCGGGGTGGAATCGCGGCTCGCTGTTCGAGAAGTGGAGCATTGTGACGACGACGTTCTTCCGCTCGACACCCGTGTTCATCACCGGTATCTTCTTCCTGATGATATTCGCCTACTGGCTGGGCTGGTTCCCCTCGTTCGGGATGCGGAGCGCCATCGCAAACCCCGAAGGGCCGGTCGAGAAGTACGTCTCGATGGACTTCGCCGAACATTACTTCCTCCCCTTCATCACTGCGACCCTCTACTACAGCGGCGACTTTCTGCTGTTGGCTCGCAACAGCGTCGTCGAACGGTCGGGGTCGGAGTTCCTTGAACTCCACCGCGCGAAGGGCCTTTCGGACATGGAACAACTCGCGCGTGCAGGCCGGAACTCGATGTTACCGCTCGTAACCTACTTCGCGCTCCGTATGGGCATGCTGTTTCAGGGAGTCATCACGCTGGAGGTTGTCTTCGCGTGGCCGGGCATCGGGCGCGCTCTCGTGCAGGCGATCAATCAAAAGGACTACCCGACGATTCAGGCGGCGGTGTTCATCATGGCCGTCGCAGTCATCGCAATGAACCTGTTCGCGGACGTGCTGTACGCGAAACTCGACCCGACCGTCAGCGCTGGGGAGGGAGAGATGTAGATGTCTACTAGCACTGCCAAAGTGATCGGCAACAAGCTCCAAGACGGGTACGAGCGGAGCCGCCAAGTCCTCGACGTCGTTCTGCGGGACGACTGGGCGAAGATCGGGTTCGGAATCATCGTGGTGTTCTGCTTCCTCGGGCTGTTCGGCCCGGCACTCGCCCCTTACGACCCCATCGAGCACACGATGCGCAACGAGGACCAGGAGGTGATGCGGCTCTCCGAACCAACAGCGAACGCGCCCCTCGGGACGACTACGTTCGGCAAGGACATACTGAGCCAGTTCCTCGCGGGCGCTCGACCCACGTTCATCGTCGGTTTCTTCGGCGGGGTCGGGACCGGCATCATCGGATTCCTCGTCGGACTCACCAGTGGCTACTTTGGCGGCCGCGTAGACGAGGTGCTGATGCGACTGACGGATCTAACCTTCGCCCTTCCATTCCTGCCAATGGCGCTGCTCATCCTCACGTTCGTGACGCCGACCGTGTTCCTCATCGTCGGGGTCATTGTACTCTTCTTCTGGAAGATGCCAGCCCGCGTCATCCGCTCGGAAGTGCTCACCGTCCGCCAACGGACGTTCGTCAAATCCGCCCGTGCGAGCGGGGCGGGCCACCTGCGGACGATGTTCCTGCACGTCGCGCCGAACGTCCTGCCTGTCGGGTTCCTGTACACTGCCTACGCCGTCTCGTGGTCCATCGCGGGACAGGCCTCGCTGGCCTTCCTTGGGTTCGGCGATCCCACAACCACGAGCTGGGGTCGGATGCTCCGGCAGGTCTTCGAGTCCGGAAGTATCCGCGAGGCGTGGTGGTGGGTGCTGCCGCCAGCAATCGGTATCGCCGCAATAACTACTTCGGTCTTCCTCGTCGGACGCTCGTTCGAGGAGGTCGTCAACCCCGAGATTCGGACTGAGAGGGAGTAATATGCCACTACTAGAAGTAGAAGACCTGAAGATAACGTACAGCACGGCCGAAAAGGATGTTCACGCGGTCAACGGCGTCTCATTCGACGTCGAGCCCGGAGAGAACTATGGCCTCGTCGGGGAGTCAGGTTGTGGCAAATCGACCATCGCCCACTCGGTTCTCGGTCTCCTCGACGACAACGCGAACGTCGAACGCGGCGCTGTCCGCTTCGACGGGCGAGACCTCCTCGATCTCAGCGAACGCGAGTGGCAGGACGTTCGCTGGGAACGGATCGCCTACATCCCACAGAGTGCGATGGACTCGTTGGACCCCGTGATGACCGTGGGCTCACAGATAGTTCAGGCTATCCGAAAGCACCGGAGCGTAACGAAGTCCGAGGCCCGCGAGCGAGTCGCGGAGGTCTTCGAAATCGTCGGTCTCGATCCAGACCGGACGGGCGACTACCCACACCAGTTCTCTGGCGGTATGCGCCAGCGCGTCACCATCGCGATGGCGCTCGTCCTCGACCCCGACCTAATCATCGCTGACGAACCGACGACCGGACTGGACGTCATTGTGCAGGACAAGATAATCGGTAAACTGCTCGACATCCAGGAGGAAATCGACAGTTCGCTCCTGCTCATCACCCACGACATCGGCGTCGTGGCCGAGACGTGCGACGACGTGTCGGTCCTTTACGGCGGGAAGGTGATGGAACAGGGCCGGACGTACGACGTGTTCCGTACGCCGACGAACCCCTACACCATGGGACTTCGAAACTCGTTCCCGGATATCGACGACCTCGACAGCCACGCCCTCTCGATTCCAGGGTCGCTTCCGGAACTCGATACCGACCCTGACGAGTGTGTGTTCCGGAACCGGTGTCCGTTCGCTACCGAGGAATGTGCCAAGGCCCACCCGCCACTCGTAGAAGTGGACGACCAGCACTCGGCGTGCTACTACGCCGACGCCGCGCCGGAACTCCGGGACGACGCTTCGGACCCCGAGACGTGGGGACTGCCGATTGACCTCAATCGTGGGGACCGGGACCTCGGCGAGATTGTACTGGAGACCGACGATCTCTCGAAATGGTTCGAGCAAACCCAATCGATGCTTCAGCAACTGCTCGCCAAGGAGCCCGACTATGTCAAGGCCGTTCAAGACGTATCTATCGACGTTCGTGAGGGCGAAATCGTCGGAGTCGCCGGGGAGTCAGGATGTGGTAAGTCGACGCTCGGCGAGGTCATCTCCCTGCTCCAGCGTCGGACTGGCGGCGACATCACCTTCCGGGGCAAATCGGTGGACGAGTACCTCGACGGGGACATGAAGACGTTCCGCTCGAAGGTACAGTTCATCTTTCAGGACCCGTTCGACTCGCTGAATCCCCGACAGCGCGTCAGGAGTATCGTTGGAGAGCCGCTGAAGATACAGCGGCGTTCGGCGGACGAAATCGAACGCCGGACGGTCGAGATTCTCTCGGACGTGGGGCTCGAACCGCCCGAGAGATTTCTTGACAAGTTTCCCCACCAGCTCTCGGGCGGAGAGCGCCAGCGGGTCGCTATCGCTCGGGCACTCGTCCTCGACCCGGAACTGCTCATCTGCGACGAACCAGCGTCGATGCTCGACGTGTCGTTGAAGGCCAGCATTCTCAACATCCTTCGAGAGTTCGCCGACGAACGCGGGATGGGGGTCGTCTACATCTCCCACGATCTCGCCAGCCTCACCCAGATAACCGACCGTCTTGCAATCATGTACCTTGGCCGAGTGGTCGAGTTCGGCGATACCAGCGACGTGATTCGGAACGCGAAACACCCCTACGCCGCGTCGCTCCTCTCGGCCTCTCCGAAGGCCGATCCGGGGATCGACCGCGAACGGGTCTTCCTCCCGGGCGAGCCGCCGAATCCGATCGACCTCCCGAAGGGGTGTAACTTTGCCCCGCGCTGTCCGAAAGCCCGCGAGGAGTGTCGGCAGTCCGACCCCGCTGACGACGAGTTCGCCGACGGCGACCACCGCGCAGCCTGCTACTTCCCGGTGGAGAACGTTGACGAGGAACTGCTGGAGGAGTATAACTGATGGCTCACAGACGACGGCGCTCGGCACTGTTCACGCCCGCAGACGACGTAGCGATGATGCAGAAGGCCGCGACCACGGCGGCCGACGGCCTCGTGTTCGACCTCGAAGACGCAGTGCCGGAGGACGCGAAGGGAGACGCTCGTGCGAATCTCGAACGCGTCGTCAACGAGACGGACTTCGGCAACAAGGAGGTCGCAACCCGCATCAACGGGGTCCGGAGCGACCACTGGAAGACGGACATCGAATCGGCCGTCGAAGCCAAGGTGGATGCGGTCTGCGTCCCGATGGTCGAACACATGACCGAGGTCCACCGGGTCCACGACGAGCTCGCGGCCCTCAGTGACGACCCGCCGGTCGTCCGCCTCGGCGTCGAATCGCCCGAGGGCGTGTTCGGCGGGGCCGACATCGCCCGCGCGGGCGACGAAACGGGGGCGGTCAGTCTCTCGTACGGGATTGCCGACTACTGCCGGGCGATCGGGGCACCGTCCATCACTGACCGGGTGCGCTCCCAACTAGAGTTTCTCGTGAGTAGCTACGCCGCACTCGGCGGTCTCGAAGCGTTTGCGTCGGTCTATCTCGATTTGGAAGACGAGCAAGGGCTCCGCCGGGCCGCCGAGAGTGCCCGCGAAGTCGGGTTCGGCGGGATGGCCGCCATCCATCCAAAACAGCTCTCGGTCATCAACGAGGCCTTTACCCCGAGCGAGGACGAGGTCGAGCGCGCGCGGCGACTCGTCACAGCGTTCGACGACGCGGAGAAAGACTCGCTGCTCGTCGAGGGCGTCTTCCTCGACACAGCGACCGCGGAGCGGTATCGCGAGTTGGTCGAGCAATACGAGCGAGCTTCGGAGTGAGCTACTTCGTCCGGAGCAGCGCATCCACAGCCACTGCACCTTCCTCGGTGACAATGATCGGATTCAAATCCAGTTCCGCGACGTCCTCAACCTCTACAGCGAGATCGCCGACCCGGACCAGCAAGTCGGCGAGTTCAGTGGCGGGAATCGGCGAACCGTCGCGACGCTCAGATAGCAACGACCCCAGTTGCGTGGACGCGATGGCGTCTTCTGCGTCGAGATCAGAAAGTGGTGGGACCCGGACCGCTTGGTCCTCCAGTAGTTCGACCAGTACTCCGCCGGGACCGACCGTCACGAGCGGTCCGAACAGTTCATCGGTCGAAACGCCGACCAGCGCCTCGACGCCGTCCTCGACCATCGGTTGGACGAGGACACCTTCGATGCTCGCCTCGTCGACGCGTTCGCACGCGTTCGAGACGATTTCTCGATAGGCGTCGGCGGCCGCTTCCCGGGTCTCGATGCCGACCCGGACGGCATCCGCGTCGGAACGGTGCGGGAGTGCGGACGAGTCCACCTTGAGAACGACCGGGAAGCCGAGGTCGGTGGCTGCGTCGGCGGCGGCTTCGGGGTCTGTGACGAGACGGGTCTCGACAGTCGGCACGTCGTAGGCGTCCAGCAATTTTTCCGACTCGGACCACGTGAGCACCGTGTCCTCGGAGAGATCGAATTCGGCCTCGCTCACCCGGTCTTCGAGCGCCCGACGGCGAGGACGGTCGGCGAGATGCTCCTGGGTCTGGCCGAACTCCACGAGTGAGGCGACCGCATCCATACACCGTGCCGGATCGTAGTAGACGGGTACCTCCTCGCGCAACCGCTCGAAGGGAAGCCGCTCGGGGCTGGAGTCGTGGGGCTCCTTCCGACCGGTCCAAAGGACGAACACGGGGTCGTCGGCCCGGTCCGCGATCTGTAGCAGGTCGTCGGCGACCCGTTCGGCGCGCTCGTCGACGGCAGACAGACCGAGGGCGAACACGTACGCGTCGAAGGCGTCGTCGGCGAACAGGGTGTCGGTGATCGCTGGAAGCACCTCCGCACCGTACCCCCGAATGTCGGCGGGGTTGTGCATCTCACCGAAGGTAAGGAGGTCGTCCATCTCCAGCAGGTCGCGTTCGGTACTTCCCGTGATGTCCGGCAGTTCGAGGTCGTGCTCAGCGGCCATATCTGCGAGTAAACTGGCGAGGCCACCACTGGTTGAAGCGATACAGACGTTCGATCCCGATGGCGGGTCGAAGTTCGCGTGAGCGTTCGCTCGGCTCAGTAGGTCGGGAATGTCGGGGACTCGCTGCACGCCTGACTGCGCGAAGGCACCGTCCCACGCAGCGTCGCTCCCGGTCACGGACCCGGTGTGCGAGAGCGTCGCCGCCTCTGCGGTCTCCGAGCGACCGACTTTGACGGCGAGCACGGGCGTCCCCGACCGGGTCGCGTCGTCAGCGACGGACACGAACCGGCGAGGGTTGGAGATTCCCTCGATATAGGTACAGATTGCTTCGGTCGACGACTGGTCGGCTAGGTACGAGACGTAGTCGGAGACCGAAAGATCAATTTCGTTGCCGGTAGAGACGATGTGCGAAAACGAGATGTCCTCGTCGGTCGCCCGCTCGAAGAATGTAGTAAACGCGAGCGCACCGGACTGGCTGACGAGACCGATAGAACCGGATTCGGGCTTCCGCGAGCAGGTACTGGTCAGCACCACGCCGTCTCTGGCGTTCGCTACCCCGATGCAGTTCGGGCCTGTTACGCGAATGTCGTACTGCCCGATTACGTCCGCAAGTTTGGCCGCAAGTTTTTCGCCGGTCTCGTCCGCCTCGCTGAACCCGGCAGTGATGACGAGCGCCGCCGGAACGCCGCGTTTGCCTGCGGTATGTACCACATCTATTACGTACTCGCGGGGAACGCTGACGACGACGAGGTCGGGGTCGTCCGGTACCTCTTCGAGCGAGTTGTAACAAGTTCGATTCCAGACCTCCTCTCGGCCGGGGTTCACCGGGTAAAGTGTCCCATCAAATCCATAGTTGAGCAGATTGCTCACGAGGTTCGATGAGTAAAACGAGTCCGGACTCGCTCCGACCACCGCTATCGTCTCGGGACTGAACAGTGATCCGAGAGCCGCACTCTCTTTTGTCATACGGTAACTTATCTTTCGTAGTTCTCGGTAATGAGTGGTTCGCCAGTACTTATCGACGCCGTCCGGAAGCATTATTCATGGAATAAGAAAAATAGTAATATAAATATGTTAAAGTTATATTGAACAAATAGATAAGCAATCTTGGATAAGTATATAACTCACCGTTCTGTGGTAACTACTGGTAAAATTAGGGCTGACAAGTAGCCTTTCGCTTCTACGGGTCTCCAATGGACCCTGGGAACAGTTTGATCTCAGTTATCCGATTTTTGTTCAAATGAATTTCGTCTTTTAATTCTTTAGTATGTTTCTTGCAGAGGTACCGCTTACTTGTCTTCCCGTGCGGGTATTCAATGATAAGCTTGTACGTCGCGTTTCTAGTGCACTCAGGCTTCATTTCGCAATTGGCCATAAGAGAGAGATTCAGTCACAATACTCTTAGTTCTAGCGTAGAATGAGCTATCGATTGGTTCCAGCAGCGACTCGAGCGCCGAGCCACTCCTCAAGCGTTCTTTGCACTGGCGTGCGCTCAGTATCGCATGCCCCTCACGCCCGACCAAGTGAACATAAGTAATTGTACTCCATGTATTAACAATTGGTAGATACGTCCGGCCAAGCTTCCGACCGCGGCGGACGGCCAGTTCCTCGATTCACGTAGGAATATCGAAAGGGAACACCGGATCAAATATCTATAACCAGACTTCTTCACGACAGGGTGACATCGTAGAGTCGTTATTCACTGTGCCAGAACGTGACCGAGAGTACTTTACTAACTCTATCAATCCGAGAAATCTTGTCCGGTGAAGTTCTTGAAGCAAGCACAAAGGATATCCCTTACGTCTAACCAAATCCACTATGGTAAAAATTTATAATTGATTCTAAAGAAATGCGAAAATTATTCTTAAGAATTAAATAAAAGCGCTTCGCTCTCCCCCCGAGGTTGGTCAAGAGGATCAATATTTCTAGTCCTCAGATTTAAAATTTTTCTTTTAGATAATTTTAACTCGTTCTTCTAAAATTAGGATCTATTTCCCACTATCCCATATAATTCAATTTTTTATGTCTACATCCCCGTAGAAGGTCGTGTTCTTTTCCTAAAGTAGTGCCCTTCAAACGTAAGGTTCCTTGTCGAATTCAAAGCTGTGAGGAATCTAAATGGTGGCATGGTGCTCTACTTTGCTGGCGTTACAATCCTGAGATTGTAACGCTAGGTCTGTTTCCTCGTAATCAATATTCTCTATCGTATGATTACGATTTATCGCGGCTGTCTGCGAAAAGCATCTCCTTCGGGAGTTGCCAGCTACTCTGGCGATAGAAGTAATCGGATTCCCCCCTCAAGAAATATAATCTACGCATATCTTTCTCCATATTCCAGCATTCCAACTTACTGCGTATTGTTACAGTCATACTATTGTAACACAGTAGTCGTCGATATCGATATTAGCGAGACTCCATGACGAATGATATCGAGGAACGTATATAAAATTGTTTCCATCAGAGAAATTCCGAATCAAGAGCAGCTGGAGGATGCAGACGGACATTGATTCGCTCAACGAACATCAGAACGAGACTTTCTGGCGCTTTACAGAGGGGCATGCCGGTGAGCAAGTGGCTGGTCTCGTTGTGATTTTACCGAGGCGGTAAGAGCTCTGAACGACGATAGAGAGAGGATCACGGTTAAATCGCGTCTCTACAGGTAAGCGATGTTTAGTTCCAGTTCGTTGACTGTCCCGCGAAGGAGGTCCGGGATCTCCTGTTGCTTCTCATCGCCAGCCAGTCTGTGAGTCGGACCGGAAATACTGATTGCGCCGAGAACGCGGTCGCTTGCGCTCATCACCGGGACACCGAACGCCCAGAGCCGCTCCGTGTTCTCCTCCTTGGCGATGCTGTAGCCTCTCTCTCGTGTTTCCTGTAGTTCGTCGAAGAGGCTGTCTTGAGTCGTGATCGTGTTCTCGGTCATCTTCGGGAGACCACGACGCTCGACGATCTCCGTAACCCTGCTCTCGGGCAAGAAGGTGAGGATGGCCTTTCCGGCGGCGGTCGAGTGCATGTGAATGCGTTTCCCGGGACGAGAGTCCGTTTGGACCGCGTGCTCCCCGGACTCCCGGTAGAGATAGACCCCCATCCCGTGTTCCTCGACGATGAATTGGACGCGCTCTTCCGTCTTCTCGGCGAGCTCCTCCACAGAGCCCTCGATGAGTTCGTACTCCTTCTTGCGCGTTCTCGTGTACTCTCCGAGGTCGAGAAAGCGGTGGCTAACGTAGTAGATATCCCCTCGCTTGGTGAGATACTCCAGTTGTTCAAGCGTGCTGAGATATCGATGGACGGTACTTTTCGCCATGTTCAGGTGGTTGGCAATTTCGGTCAAACGGGCGCCGTCCAGGTCGCGAATCGCCTCTATGACCACGAAGGTCGTTTCGACCGATTTAATCGGTCTGGGGCCTGTCGGTTTGGTCATCACCTCTAGGACAATCTACCAGAAGCTATTTAATGTTTCCGCAGATGGAACGACAGAGTCTCCTAATTCGAGGAACGGTTAGCCAAATTTGATTTCGCGAGACCGAAGCGTCCGAACAATTTCATGCGTTTAACTCTCGAAGGCTCCAAACGGTTTATTTCCATTTTTTCTTTCTCAAATTTCCCGTCGACGCTGAGCCTCAATGTGTTCCTTCGAGACCATGGACGAATCGGTCATAAAGGCCCACAATGCAGAAACATTAATTTACAGTGAAGAAATTCCTGTCACATCGTATCGCGTATTACTTGGCTGCTACGGGCAAACTGGAACAGCTGTTATAAAGTACCGCCATGACGAACAATACACGTTACCAATACTCAATAATTTTTGAAGCAATCTCCGGCCGATACCCTCCGATGACCGGCGATGTCGGTGGTATTGACGACAATAGGATCTGTACTCGAGAGACAACGATTCCGGAGACCACCGCTACGAACGCAGGTGGTTGATTGTACTAAGCGCGTTCGAGATGAGAAAATCGCGTAAAGACGGCCACCTCGAAATCGGAGTTCACGGATTATAACGGAAAACATCACCAGACCCACTATTTAAAGTCCCGAGTCGTGGGACATCATAACAGTAGGGGAAGTAGCCCAGAGCGATTCCTAGAGTGACGTTCCGTACTGACGGGAAGGGCAGAGAAATCGAGAGACGATTAGGAAATCTTCGGGTACCTACCGTTCTAACGCGGTCAAGCACGCTCACGCTCCTCTGATTAGTTGGATTGAACAATAGCTCCGAGAATAGGCGACTTCCCTGCAGAGGGAATACGAGTCGTCTCGGGCCGAATTGCTAGCATCGAACCGCCGATTACCGGACAGTCACCGCGGCCTTTCCGACGATGTTCTCGCCCATCACGTCGTGATGGGCGGTCGCTGCGTCTTCCAAGTCGTACGTTCGGCTGACGGTGATAGAGAGCGTTCCGTCGGCCAGCAACCGAGCGAGTTTCCGGAGCACGAACGAAAGCGTCGGCAGGTCATCGCGCACTAACAGCGGTGTCATACTTAGCATATGCACCTGCAGGTGTTTCCCTCTGGCCTGGGGGCCGTCTATCGAGGAACCGTCGCCATCTATCACGATTACGTCGGCACCGAAGCCAGCGACGTCAACGTCCATTTGGGCGTTTTCGGCGTATCGCGGATCGAGGATAACGTCAACGCCGCCGGGACAAGCACGCCCGACGGCGTCTGTGACATCGTCGGTGTAGTCGAACACGTCGTCAGCACCGAACTCCTTCGCCGCGCTCACCCGGTCGGGCGAGCCCGCGGTCGCAAGGACCGAGGCGCCGGACGCCTTCGCGAGCTGGACACCGACGTGACCGACGCCGCCGGCACCGCCGTGGATCAAGCAGGCGTCGACCGGGCCGAGGTCCGTCCGTTCAATCAGTCCGAGCCACGCGGTCGTCCCGACGATGCCGGCCGCGCCGCCTTCCTCGAACGAAACTGACGGCGGGAGCGCCGCCACCATGTTCGTCGGGACGGTAACGTACTCCGCGAACGACCCTTGCCGAAACCCCGCGGAGTAGAATCCGGTTCCGAACACACGATCCCCGACCTCGTACTCCTTGACGCTGTCACCGGCGGCCTCGACAACGCCGGCGAAGTCCGAACCCGTCGTCTTCGGCGTTCGGTCGTGACCGCGGGCCCGGTACTTCGCGTCGACGGGATTGACGCCGGCGGTGTGAACAGCGACGAGAAGTTCGTACGGCCCTGGCACGGGACGCGGGACGTCCTCAAGTCGAAGCGCGTCGGGCGGTCCCGACTCGTGGTAGCGAACAGCGCGCATGTGTGCTCAGTACCGCCGTGCTCGGACCGTCTGCCAGGCCATGTCCGCCAACGTCAATTGGTCGAACACCGGCAGGTCCAGTTCTCGCTGGACTGCCTCCGCGTAGGGGTGGAGGTTCGTACACTCGAAGAGGACGGTCCCGACGTCCTCCTCCGCCTGCATCGCCTCGATGGTCGCAAGCAGCTCCTCCTCCATCACGTCCAGATCGAGGGTGTTCTCGGTCTGGTCGATGAACACCGCGTTGAAGTACTCGCGATCGCCGAGTCCCTCGACGGTCAGCCTGTCGCGGTAGTCGGTTATCACCGGGTGGTCGAGACTCCAGAGGCTTTCCTCGTTCGAGACGATGACTCCGATCTTCTCGTCGGGAGCGATCACGGACTCCGCGATCGGTATCTGGAGAAGCGGACTCGTGAAGACGGGAACCTCGTCCACCCGTTCAGAGAGGTGTTCCTGAATCCGCAGGAGGTAGCCACAGCCGGTGACGATGCCCGCGGCGCCCTGTTCGACCAAGTCCTCGGCGGCGGCGACGAACGGGCCGAGTATCTCCTCGGGGTCGTCGGCTGTCACCACTTCCCTGGCCGAGGCCCCCTCGACGGTTCGGAACTGCACCGGGTAGCCGTATGTCCGGGCGTTCCCGCAGTCACCCGGCGGGCGGGGGGTCGTCGTGTCGAGCATGAGTACGCCGAGGAAGCCTCCGTACGTACGGTAGCCTCCCTCGTACACGCCATCGCGTGACATAATGGCCACTCAACGTATCGGAGCATAAAGGTTGCCCAGCGTTCGCTGGCCGCTCAGAAGCCGTCACGTCGATGGGAAACGGATGGCCGGACGACGAACCAGGACGGGCGAGGCTCAGTCGACCTGGTACCGTTCGACCTTCTTAGAATCGATTTCCACGCCCAACCCGTTGCCGCTCGGGACGTACGTGTACCCATCCTCGATCCTGATCGGCTCTTTGAGGATTGTATCGTCGAGCAGACTGGGGCCCTTCACGTCTGAGGGGTACGTGGCGTGCGGTTGGCACGCAGCGAAGTGGGCGCCGGCGGCGGTGCCGACGCCCATCTCGACCATGCTCCCAATCGCGAGCGGCATATTGGCGGTCCGCGCCAACGACGCAATCCGTCTCGCGGGGAAAAGACCACCCGCCTTCATGAGCTTGATGTTGACGATGTCGGCCGCCCGCCGGCGGACGACCTGGAGCGCATCCTGCGGGGAGAACACGCTCTCGTCGGCGAGGACCGGCGACGAGAGTGCTCTCGTCACTTCGTGCATCCCAGGCACGTCGTCTCGCGGGACGGGTTGCTCGACGAGAAGGATGTCGCCGTAATCTTCGATGGCCTCGAACTGTTTGACCGCGACGTCGGCGGTGTACCCCTCGTTGCCGTCCAATCGGATCGACGCCCGGTCGCCGACCGCGTCCATAACGGCCTTCACTCGCTCCAAATCCCGCTCCGGGTCGCCGCCGACCTTTATTTTCATGGACCCGAAGCCGTCGTCGTCGACGTAGCGTTCAGCGTCGGCGACGGCGCGCTCGGTCTCCTTGATTCCGATCGACTGTCCGACCGTGATACGGTCGCGAACGGCCCCTCCGAGGAGCGTCGAGACAGACACGCCGAGCGCCTTGCCGACCGCGTCATGACAGGCGATATCGACCGCCGTCTTCGCCAGCGGATTCCCTGCAATCTCGTCCATCGCCTCGTGGACGGCGTGCAGGTTCGACGGGTCGACGCCCAACAGCTTGGGGGCGAGGTGCGATTCGATTACCGGAACTATCGTCTCCTGGGTCTCACCGGTGAAGAAGGGCATCGGGCTGGCCTCCCCGAGCCCAGTGACGCCCGCGTCAGTCTCGATCTCGACGAGCACATGGTCGGCTGCGGGAACGCCGCCGCTGGCCACGTCGAAGTCGACGGCGAACGGAACGCTAACCGGTATCGCTCGAACGGTGTCGATTTTCATGGCGAAACGGGTTGGTGTGAGATGTGAATCGGGGTTCAGTCGGCCGCGACAGGGTCCTCGATGGCGCCGGCGTGCTTCGCGAATATCTCCAGCGTCTTCACGACTGCCTTGACGGCGTAGCGCATCTTCTCCTCGTGAAGGTCGCCCGACTCGTCGATGGTACCGAGCCCAGGGCTGAGGAAGATGTTCCCGTCGTAGAGGATCGTCGGAATCACGCCCATTCGCTTGAGTGCGTTCTTGAACGGCGCATCCGAGTAGAAGTCCTCGATGCTGAATATCGGGATGCCGGTTCCGTCGTCCCAGGTGTGCTGGTAGTTGACCTCGACCGCGCCGCTGTTGTACGACTTGGTTATCTCTATGCCGTCCATGAGTTCCGAGGGCAGCGACTCGAACGCCTCGACAGTGATGTCGTACGTCTTGTCGACGGGGTCGGTCACGACCTCCGGATTGTCCCGCAGCGCCTTCAGCGCGGCAATTTGGCCGGTGAGAGCCTCCTTTCCGGGATCGAGCGTGACGTAGGCCGACTTGCCGTAGGACTTCGTCGTGCCGGCGCGCTCGCCGTGCATCCCCATCGCCCGGCGAATCTGGACCATCTCCTCCTCCTTGCCGACGATGAGGCCGCTGGTCGGGGCCCCCGCGGCCTTGTCCATCGAGTAGGTCATGACCGTCGAGTTAATCTCTCGCGGGTCGGTCCCGACGAACGGAATCCCCCAGGCGTTGTCCGTAATGTAAGGGACGTTGTACGAGTCAGCCAGTTCCCCGATTTTCTTCGCGAGCATCGGGTTTCCGTCGCCGTCCGTATCGCCGTATCCGTAGCCGGGCGTGTCGTAGCCGAGCGAGGCGAATCCAGTGAGGTTCGACGCGTGGCGCTCGGCGTGCTCCTTGATGACCTCCATCGACGCCTCCGCGTCGACGTCCATCAACAGCGGCGTTGGGTGATTCTTGATGCCGTGAACGTTGTACTCGGCGCCCTCGAGTGGAACGAGCACGACGTCGAGGTTCTCCAGGCGCTTCCCGTAGAAGCCGAACTCGCCGGCGGTGACGCCGCGGTCGGCCAGGAGGTCCTTGTACTTCGGCGGGAACGGCCGCCCGTAGCCGGCCTGGTGGTGAACGTGGCGCTCGTAGGGGGCGATGTACCGCGAGCGGTACTTGTCGCCTCGCCCTGTGAATGGAGGCGTGTTGAACACGTCGTGGCAGAGGTACAGCGCCGCCTCGCAGGTGTTGACCGGGGCCGCGTCGTACTCGTCCCCGTACACCTCCTTGACGAGCATCCGAATCTCGTAGGACAGCTCCGAGTTGGAGACGACCTCGCGTCCCATCTCGTGCATGTACTCGGCGACGTCGTCGCGCAGCAGGCCCGGCATCCCGGAGACGGCACCGGTCGCGCCCATCTCGCCGCGATACTCCTCGGGAATTCCGATCTCGTCAGCCGCCTGTTCACACTCCTCGTAAATCTGCGGGAGTTTCTCCTGTATCTCCGTATAGAGCTCTATCTTTGTCTTTGCCATCTGCTAACACCCATCGTAGATATTGAACTACATCCGCTCTCGTCTTATAGGTATGGGGATAACGGAGGGTCCAATTCCGAAAAGTTCCACCTGTCACGGACGTCGATTATTGACCTCCTCCACGGCATAAACGCCGTGAAACCCACCATGGGATTTCGGCGGGCACCCACCTTCGAGGTTCCACCCCGCACTCGGAGGGAACCGGCGACACGCCGGAGACGGGCTCCTGTTCTCCCTCGGAGGGCTGTGGCGCGGTCACTGACGTCGTTCGAAAATCTTCGATTTTCGTGATGACGAGAGCGCGTCGCTCTCTCGAACCACCCCCATCGACAGCCATGTCATCGCCGTGTGAACAACCGCTTGTTCACCTCCCCCTTGTTGTTCGGGGACGGCATCTCACGGCTGTCGTAGCAACTGAAAATAATGTGCGCCACCAACTAACCGATTGCGGTGGGAAATCCACTCAGCCACGAAACTCGTTGACTGGGTCACCGTGCCTCTCGCTTGACCGCCGCCTTCTGGCGGCGGTAAGCGCTATCAGTCTGTATCATCTGACCGCCGCGCACGGCTTACGACGTCGCCGTAGCGGTGCTGCAATTCCAGGTCCGTGTGGTTCGACGACGCGCCCTCGTCGGGTCAGAAGACGGACCGGGTGTACACCGAGAGTTCCTCGACGGTGGCCGAGTCCGACTCGAACTCGAAGATGCCGACGTAGCCCCCGTCGAACGACCCGCCGTCGACGTACTCGCCGGTCACGACGCCCTCGCAGACCCAGACGTCCCCGTCGCGCACCTCCCGGACGACATCATGGACGGTGTCGGTGACGGACCGATTCTCCGTGTAGTACTCAAGCATCTCGTCGACACCGTGCATCTCGCCGTGAGCCGTGACGTAAGTGACATCGTCGGCCACGACCGACGCCATCCGGTCGAAGTCCTCGTCATCGATCGATTCGTAGTACGTTTCGATGGCCGCCCGACGGTTAGCTACCGACATACCTGCTGATTCCGTCGCAGAACGACAAATAACTGCGGGTCCCCTCGTCCAAGTTTTCCAATTGACGAACCGACAGGTCCGCGAGAAGACCGAGCGGGAAAAGCTTGAATGGGTAGGTCACGTTCACCCGTCCATGTCGGGGTCGCTCATCGCGAGGTCGCAGGAACTCGACCGTCACCGAAGTCGAAGCCGACGCACCCGAATTCCGATTCCGGTCTCAGCGGCGTGCGCAATCGTCCTTGCGGCATCCAGCGCGACCCCGAATCGAAGCCCACCTACCTGAAGTTCCGCCATGAGTAGTGAATTGGACTCCGCAACGGACTCGACGAGGCCGTTCCACGAGCGACTGCACTCCCTCTGGGCGGAGAACCGGATTCGAATCCTCGTGACCGTCTCGCTCAGTTGGATGCTCACGCTCGGCGTCAGGCTCTCAATCCCGGTCCTGATGCCGTGGATACAGCGCGACTTCTCGGTCGGCCTGACAGGAGTCGGCGGCATCCTGTCGCTGGTGTGGGCCGTCTACGCCGTCTCGCAGTTCCCCGGCGGCATCCTCGCCGACCGCTTCGGGGAGCGAGTGGTACTCGCCGGGAGCACGTTCCTGTCGGCGCTCGCCCTGACGCTCATCGCGGTCTCAACGGGATTCTGGGTGTTCATCGGGTGCGTCGTGCTGTTCGGGATAGCGTCGGGCTTGTTCGCCACGACCAGATTCACCGTTCTGTCCGACGTGTTCCCCGACAACGAAGGCACGGTCATCGGCCTCAGCGCGGCCGCCGGAAACGTGGGGACGACCCTACTGCCGATAATAGCCGGCCAGGTGGCGCTCCTAATCGGCTGGCGGTACAGCTTCGTCGCGATGGCCCCCGGGCTGCTGATCGCTGCGGCCGGTCTCCGGACTAGCGTTCCGACCCGCACCTCCACGCCAGCCAGCGGCGGCGACGGCCTGAACGCGATGACGGTCCTCCGGGCCGTCCGGAACCCGGCATCGCTTCTCGGCGCGAGCGCGATGTTCTTCATGTCGTTCGTGTACCAGGCCTTCACCGGCTTCTACCCCACCTACCTCGTGCAGGTGAAGGGGTTCGACGAGGGAACCGCGGCGCTACTGTACGGAGCGTTCTTCGCAGCGGGCATCTTCCTCCAGCCGGTCGGCGGCCTCCTCGGCGACCGGTACGGAAAGCGTCGGACGATACTCGTCAGCGCGGCGCTGACTGGCCTCGTCCTCGCGCTCGTTCCGGCCACCGGCGGAATCGGTCCGATTCTCGCCCTCTCTGCGCTGGCGAGCGTGCAGCTGTGCTTCTGGCCGAGCGCGCAGGCGTACGTCATCGACACCCTTCCGGAGCGGCTTCAGGGAGGCGGGTTCGGCCTGCTCCGGACAGCGTACCTCGCGTTGGCCGCCAGCGGACCGCTAGTCGTCGGCGCACTCGCCAGCGCTGCCGGGTTCACCGTCGCGTTTTACGTCCTCTCGTTTGCGGCGGGCGTCGCGGTGCTTATCGGACTGCTTCTCACACGGTTCGGATAGACGTCTCGAACGAATGCCGGCGAGAGGGCTTCACCTCGATACCGAAAGCGGTCCGCTCTCTAAACTACACGTATTAGTTTGGCGTGTGGTACTACCGCAATCAGTCGCCTGAAGTTACAGGTCTGACAAGATATATTACCCTACTGCCCGATTATTGCCGTGATGCAGCAGAGAGAGTCCAGTTACCAATTCGAACCAGTCTATCCGTCCCACGACGCGATGCGCGCCGTGGACCTGAAACGCCTCCGCGAGAAACGCCAGGGTCGTTTCAGGGACGTGATGAACCGCGAGGACCTCGACGGCCTTCTCCTGACGGCCACCGAGAACGCCCGTTACGTATCCGATGTCCGACCGGTCCACAGCGTCTACTTCACCGGTTCCTATCAGGCGCTCCTGACCGAGGAGTCGCTGGTCGTCCTCGCACCGGCGGGGGACGTCCCTCGCATCGACGCCCAGATGCCGTGGGTCGACGAGGCCGTCTCCACGAGCGGCGACGCCGCGGACCTGTACGCCGACCTCGTGACTCGGTACAGTGTCGAGAACCTGGGGGTCGACAGCCTGGACTTCACTATCGCCGACCGCATGCCCGACCTGACTCCCGTCGGCGACAGCCTCGCTCGGGAGCGCGGCGTGAAGTTCCCCGAGGAGGTCGCCATCCTCGACGACGCGGGCGCGCTCTGCGAGGTCGCCGTCCTCAAGGCACTCGACGCCGTCGAACAGGGGGCCAGGGAGTACGAAGTCGCGGCGGCCGCCGAACACGCCGCGAAGCGAGAGGGCGCGCAGGGCGTCTCTTGGAACCCGGCGACGTTCTCGGGGACGAACACCGGGCTTTTCCTCCGGTACGACTCCGAGAAGCGTATTCGGTACGGCGATTTCGTTGTTCTCGGGTACGCCTTCGTCTACGAGGGGTACAACATGGACATCACGGTCACAACCGTCGCCGGCGAACCCGACCGGGAACAGCGAGAGGTGTACTCGGCGGTCTGGGACGCCCGCGAGGCGGCGATCAACGCCGTCGAACCCGGCGCGACCGCGCGGGAGGTGCGGGACGCCGCCCACGCCGTAATCGACGACCGCGGGTTCGGGGACCACTCGTTCGTCGATTACCAACCCATCTTCCACGGCCTCGGGATGAACGTCTACGAACCGCCGTTCGCGCCCGAGGCCGGCGAAGACGAGCCGAACGACGAGCTCGAGACCGGCCACGTCCTCGTCCCGGAGCCCGGTATCTACTTCCCCGAGGAGCCGTCCCGCGGCGGCGTCCGCATCGGGGAACCGGTGCTGGTCACCGACGAGGGCAGCGAGCGACTCGCACAGGTCGTTCCCGACCGCCACGAGGGCTTGTACATCGGCGAGGGTCGGTAGCGCGCCCGTCCGGGTCGGGCAAATCTTTTTCACCGGATTCGGTGTAGAGGGAACATGGTCATCGACCTGACCCTACCGTTAGAGGACGACATGCCGCTGTTCCCCGGGCTTCCGACGTTCGATTCCGAGGCGAACGTCTCGGAGGAGACCGGCGCGCTGACCCACCGTCTCCACATGTCGAGCCATCAGGGGACGCACGTCGACGCGCCTCGCCACTACGACGAGGACGGGAAGACGCTGGACGAAGTCGGCCTCGAGACCCTTCGGGGTGAGGCGACTATCGTCGACCTTCGCGAGCACCGCGGGGACCCCATTTCTGCCGAGGTCCTCGAGACGGCCGACGCCGACGTGAGTGCGGGCGACTTCCTCGTGTTGATAACCGGGGACGTCGACGAACGGTTCTACGACGAGGACTTCTTCACCGAAGCGTCGGCGCTCACCGCCGACGCCGCCGAGTGGCTCGTCGACAAGGAGGTGTCGGTGGTCGCCAACGACTTCCTCTCGGAGGGCATCCACGATCCCGAGCGGCCGGTTCACAATACGGTCCTGGGCGCGGGGATCCCGTTCGTGGAGTACATCGCCAACACGGATGCAATCGCCGACCGCGACACCGTAGACATCGTCTGCGCGCCCCTTCACCTAAAAGGGTTCGAGGCCGCACCCGCGAGGGTGTTCGTCTCCGAGTGAACTACCCCACCCTACTCGCTCGCTTTCGCTCGTTTCTTGAGGGCGGGGCTTCCTGCTGCGCTACTCGGTCGCTCCGCTTCCTGCGTTGCTCCTTGAGGAAGGGGGCTTACCGCCTGCAATTAGCTAATCGTCGCTCCGCTATCGGTTCCACTCCGTTACGCTTCGGACTCCGACAATTCCCGGCGTCCAGTGTGAGAATCCCCTCGCAAGGCCACATGAGCGGAGGGCAGCGAGTTACTGGTGGAACCCACACGACGGCCGTTCTGGGTGTGGGCTGACGACAGTAGCCTACAGTTCCCGACTCGTCTCTCTGGGGTCGAGTGCGTCCCGTAGTCCCGCGCCGAGCAGATTGAAACCGAGCACCGTGAGTGCGAGCGCGATGCTGGGCCACAGCAACATCCACGGCGTCTGGAAGATGTGGATGCGGGCGATCGCGATCATTCGTCCCCACTCCGGTTTCGGGGGCTGGGCACCGAGACCGAGGAATGACAGCGCCGCGCCGGTCATGATCGCGAACCCGATCCGGATGAATATCTCCACGAGCAGTGCCGAGGTGATGTTCGGCAGGATGATTCCGCCCCAGATGTACGGCCGCGACTCGTTTCTGGCGACGGCGGCCGTGATGTACTCCTGATCTTTCACGTCCAGGGTAGCGCTTCTCGCCACCCGGGCAATCTTCGGGACGGTCGAAATCCCGATGGCGAGCGCGGCGTTCGTCGCGGTCGCCGAGAGCGTGACCAGAATGAGGAGTGCGAGGAGGAGCGCCGGGATGCTCAGCATCATGTCCATCACCCGCATGACGAATTCATCGACGTATCCGCCCTCGTATCCGGAACTGATGCCGATCGGAATGCCGATGCTCGCCCCGATCACAGTCGCCAGAATACCGATGTAGAGACTGGTCCGCCCGCCGTAGAGGACGCGCGAGAAGAGGTCCCGACCGAGGTGGTCGGTGCCTAGGAGATACGTAGACCCTGGCCCGACGAACCGGTCAATCAGGTGTTGTTCCGCAAACCCGTGCGGTGCGATGAATGGTGCGAAGACGAGCCCGACGAAGACGGGCGTCAGGAGGACGAGTCCGAGTTGTGCCGTCCGATTCGTGGCGACTGCCCTGGAGTTGCTGGCGACCTTGTCGATCAGCGACGGTTCCGCCTGAATCACGCTGTGATCGGTTGTCATGGTTCCATTGTGTCGGTTTCACTCGTAGTCGATGCGCGGATTGAGGTACGCATACAGGAGATCCGCGGCGAAGTTCGACAACGTGTAGACAATAGCGACGATGAGCATCGACATCTGGATCACCGGGAGGTCACGATGTCGAATCGAGTGGACGATCAATCTCCCGAGGCCGGGAAACGCGAAAATTTCCTCGATAACGACGATGCCGCCCATGAGGAAGCCGAGGTCCAGCGCCAACAGCGTGATCGTCGGTAACAGCGAATTCCGCAGGGCGTGTTTGCCGAGAACCGTCAGTTCCGACAACCCCTTGAGTCGTGCAGTCCGGACGTAATCTGAGTGGAGCGTCTCGATCATCTCCACTCTGGTCAGACTCATCAGGTGCGCGGTCAGCAGGATCACGAGCGACAGTACTGGGAGCGCCATGTGTTGGAGCCACGGAACGACGCCCTCGCGTAGCGGTACGTATCCACCGGCCGGAAACACCGAGAGCATCGGTCCGCCGAACAACAGGAGTAGCATGGTGCCGCTGACGTACGTCGGGATACTGATGCCGAGATACGACAACACGAGGACCAATCTGTCGGGGAGCGACCCGTGCGTGACCGCGCCCAGTATCCCGAAGGGGATAGAGATGAGGACCACGGTCACCAGCGTCAACACCGCGAGCTGGAACGAGTGAATTGCTTTCGGTATCACTAGCTTGTCGACAGTTTCCCCGCCACGAAACGAGGTCCCCCAATCACCGGTCACGAACCCCGTGAGCCAGTCGACGTACTGGACGTACCACGGTCTGTTCAGTCCGAGCTGTTGTTCGAGGACCGCCATCCGCTCCGGCGTCGCGAACTTCCCGAGGATGAACTTAGCGGTGTTGCCCGGTAACATCTGGGTCAGCGCGAAGATGATGAACGAGAGGACCAGCAGGGTCACGAATATCGACCCGAGTCGCTTGATGATGTACTTTTTCATGGTGGAGAAACACCGTGTGTGGCGAGAGGGAAGTTACCGCATTTCCGTGTCCAGCCAGATTTCCTCCGCCCAGAGACGGAGCGTCAGTGGGAGGATTTCGTAGTTGTTGACCCAGTTACCGGCGGCTCCGAGGCGGTTCTCGTACATGACGACCATGTGCGGTCCCCTGTCCATCATCAACTGCTGGATCTCGTCGTACAGCTTCTGCCGTTTGGTGTCGTCCAGCGTTGCTCCGGCTTCAAGGATCAGCTCGTCCATCCTGTCGTTGTCCCAGGCGTTTTCGGTGTGCCACGGGCCTTCAGACCAGATGAGAAGCCGCAGGAAGTCGTCCACTGAGATGCGCATCTCGTACACGATCGTGGCCATCGCCGATTGCCCCCAGTGATCGTTGATGTACGTCTCGTGGGTGATCTCCTGGAAGGGGAGTGTGATGTCGAGGTTCTCCTCGAGCTGTTGCTTGATTGTTAACCCCATCGGGACCCTGTAGGTCTGCTCGTTCGACGACCAGAACGTGATGCCGAACTCTTCCCCGAAGTCGGCCCCCAACAATCCGACTTCGTCCAGCAGACTTCGCGCCTGTTCCACGTCCTGCTGGCGGTCCAGGTCGGTGTACCAGTCGTAGACCGGACTGATGATGGAGTCCTGACCGACTGTTCCGTGCCCTTCCATGATGTTTTTGACGATCGGCTCGTAGTTCACGGCGAGCTTGAAGGCTTTCCGAACCCGCCAGTCGTCGAATGGTTCGTTCTTCGCTCTCAGGACAACGCCCGCGAACGTCCCCGTCGGGACTTCCAGCGCGCTCAGCTGATCGTTGTTGGCGACCCGGGCGAATTGCGGGATGCCCAGGTTCTGGATGATGTCCACCTCCCTGTTGTCCAGCATGTTCACCGCGGTCGTCTCTTCGGCTACGATGTTCGTCTGCAGTGTGTCCACGTACGGGAGCTGATTGCCCTGTTCATCGGTCCGGTAGTAGTCGTCCGCGGCACTCATCTGGATGAACTCGTTTGAGGCGAACTCGTCGAGGACGAACGGCCCGCTACCGTAGACGGTGGTCTCTAAGGACTTGAAGTCGTTCTCCATGATCTCCTTCGGGGCGATGCTCCCGTAGGACTTGATGAGGAATCGTGGGAAGT
The DNA here is from genome assembly GCA_005239435.1 of Halorussus salinisoli. GTDB lineage: Archaea > Halobacteriota > Halobacteria > Halobacteriales > Haladaptataceae > Halorussus > Halorussus salinisoli. The sequence continues at coordinate 694,269 of SZNP01000004.1, forward strand.
CGGCCGTCGGTCGCTCGAGTTCGAATTCGACGGTCGTCGTGTCGACGGCGTTGACCGTATCGATCGGTCCGAGCGCACCTTGTCCGGGACTGCCCGTATCCTCGTCGTAGACCTTGTCGAAGGTCGCTTTCACGTCCGCAGCAGTCACCTGCTTGCCGTTGTGGTTGAACGTGGCGTTGTCCCGGAGCGTGAACGTCCAGACATCGACGTTGTCGTTTGCCTCCCAGTCCGTCGCGAGATCCGGGTGCAGGTTTAGGTCGGCGTCCGTCTTCACGAGCGTCGAATAGAGCTTCGACGCCAACCGGGACATCGAAGCGCGAATCGTCATGTACGGATTCAGCGCTTGGATCGTCTCGCGTTCCCGAATGACGAGATCCCCGCCGTGACGATCCTCTGCGGCCGTCGTCGTTTGCTGGCTTTTCCCTGCCGTAACTGCGTCTCGTTGACCGCTCCCGACAGTCGCACCGGTGCTACCGCTTGCGATACCGACCCCAGCTCCGAGACCGATTATCTCGAGAAATCGACGGCGGTCGATGGTGTCTTTGTTAGGTTCTATCATGGTATTTACTCTCAGGGTGAACAGATACCTCCTATCCCTTTAATTCTTCCGGGGATTTGAAGCTTGGCGCGCCGAACACCGGGCCGCAGAAACCAGACCGAGATCCGACCCCGACACCCTGTCGGTCGTCCGGGGGTGCTCGGCCACCGATCCACGGCCCAACATGGCGGAGACGACCTTACAGACGAGGGACTGCTTTATTTCTGATATCGACGTCCGTCGGGCAAACCGACAGAATCTTTATGACTGGGAGTTCCGATATAGTAGAGAATGTCCAGTACCAAGACCGATGACGACGCGGACAGTTCCACGTCCGTTGCTACCAAGCCACTACTGGAGATAGAGTCACTCAGCGTGAGCTACTCAACGAAGGACGGGGACGTGCAGGCCCTGCGCGATATCGATCTCCGGATCGACCCCGGACAGACTGTCGGCGTCGCTGGGGAAAGCGGGAGCGGCAAGAGCACGCTCGCTCTCGCGATCTTACAGTACCTCGGGGAGAACGGGCAGATCGTCAACGGTTCGGTTCGATTCAAGGACCACGACCTTCAGGACAGTTCGCCCAAGGAACTCAAACAGTTGCGGGGGAATCACATCGCTCATGTCCCTCAGGATCCAAAGACGGCCCTCAATCCGAGCCTCACCGTCGGCGAGCAGGTCCGGGAAACAATCGAGGTGCATCGCAACGTTACCAAGAAGGAAGCCACGGACCGCGTCCTCGAACTCTTCCAGCAGGTCGAAATCGCCGATTCGGAGCACGTTTTGGGCAAGTATCCCCACGAGCTCTCCGGCGGCCAACAACAGCGCGTCCTCCTCGCGATGGCACTGTCCTGCGATCCCGAACTCCTCATCCTCGACGAACCCACCACGGGGCTCGACGTGACGACGCAGGCCAAGATACTCGACCTGATCAAGGACCTCGAAGAGTCACGAGACAGTTCGACGTTACTCATCACGCACGACATCAGCGTCCTTGCGCAAACGTCCGACGACCTTGTTATCCTGTACGCCGGCGAGATCATGGAGCGAGGCCGGGTCACGGACGTACTGAAAGACCCGGCTCATCCGTACACGCAAGGGCTGTTGGCCGCACTTCCAAGGATCGGCGAGGAGCAGGACCTGAGTGCCATGCCCGGTCGGGTTCCGGACCTCGACAGGATTCCCACGGGTTGTATATTCGCAGACCGGTGTGAATTCGACGAGGAGGCCTGTCGCGAAGCGCCGATCGAGGAAGAAGATGTACCCGGCGAGACGGACCATCGATCCCGCTGTCGCCGGATCGAGACAGTGCTGAGTGATCGCCTGACGGAGCGATCCGCGACAGCGACCCGAAGTGGCCGACAGGTGTCGTCCGCGGCCGAGACCGAGCGCGAGACGCTCGTCGAAGCCAGCGAGGTGCAGAAGTACTTCGGGTCAGCGTCGTTCTTCGACCGGTGGTTCGAGAGCAATCCACCGGTCAAGGCCGTCGACGGCGTCGACCTCTCAATCAAAGAGGGTGAAACCCTGGGGCTGGTCGGCGAGAGCGGAAGCGGAAAGAGTACGCTCGGCGAACTGTTGCTCCGACTGCTGGCCGTCGACGACGGGACGATCACGTACCGCGATCACGACATCACTTCGCTGGACGGGAATGACATCGCGGACTTCCGATCCAACACCGGCGTCGTCTTTCAGAACCCGCACGCGAGCCTGAACCCCCAGAAGACGGTGGTCGAGATCCTCGAACGACCGCTGAAGCAGTTCACCGACATGGACGCAGAGGGTCGGCGCCAGCGAGTGGCAGAACTCCTCGGTCAGGTCAATCTCGACACGAGTTACGTCGGTCGGTATCCCCACGAACTGTCGGGCGGGGAGAAACAGCGGGTCGCAATCGCCCGAGCGTTCGCCTCGAATCCATCATTCGTCGTCCTCGACGAGCCGGTGTCGGCGCTCGACGTGAGTATCCAGGCCAACATCCTCGACCTCCTATCGGAACTCCAGGCGGAGTACGGGTCGTCGTACCTGTTCATCAGCCACGACCTGAGTGTCGTCAAGCACATCAGCGACCGCATCGCAGTGATGTATCTGGGCCACGTGATGGAGGTTGGGCCGACCGGGGCCGTGTTCGAACCACCGTACCATCCCTACACAAGGGCACTGCTCTCAAGCGTCCCGCTGGCGGACCCGGAGGAGAAGCGGGAACCGATCCACCTCAGCGGGGACGTTCCGAACGCCCGTGATCCACCGAGTGGCTGTCCGTTCCACACACGGTGTCCGCAGTACATCGGAGACGTGTGCGAGGAGGAGTATCCGACGCTGGAGTCGAAGTCCGGAGATGAGACCCATCGGATTGCCTGCCATCACGACCCGTCGAGCCTCATGACGCCTATCGAGCGAACGACCGATGGGACCGGAGATGCGTCCGACGAGTAGACCCGCCGAGTCGACTTCCGTCCCGGTTGAACCCCGACCTCTCGAGTACTACGGTCCCCGTTGCTGAACCGGTAGCGCTCGACCGGCTTGCCGATCGAGTCGGTCACTTGGAGACGACCGGAACCGGATACGTTTTGCCGTCTTTCGAATACTGTCAACGTCGGTATCCGGACCGGTCGCTCGACACCGAGAACGGGTACTGGTCCGCCCACGGGTTGAGATATTCGAACGTCGCGCTGGTTGCGAGGACGGCTTCGTCGCCATGTTGTGGGCCAACGATCTGCATCCCGACGGGGAGCCCGTCATCGGTGAATCCGGCCGGGATAGAAGCGACCGGATAGCCGATCATGTTGAAGGGGAACGTCAGGAACCAGCCGATGGACGGATCGATCTCGCGACCGTCTATCTCGGACGGGCCGGGCTTGTCCTTCCCGAAGGGCGGGGTTCCCAAGGTGGGCGCGACCAGGATATCGTGCGAGTCGAACACGCCTCGAACTGCGTCGTAGAATTCTGTTCGTTTAACGTTGGCCAATTTATACTCGGAGGCGGACATCTCCTGCCCGGATTCGACAAGGTCCAGCAGTTCGTCGGGGAGATCCGCCCGATGGTCGAGGAGGTCGATGTCGTGCTCGCGCTCGACATGGGCCCGCAGTTCGGCCCAGTACGGTCGTTTGAGGCGAATGTGCGTGTCCACGAGTTCGTCGAAGGTGAGATCCAATCCGAGGTCCACCGATTCGACTTCCGCGTCGGCTTCAGTGAACGTCTCCACCGCGTCGGAAACTATCTCGGACACCCGGTCGTCGATCGGAAACACATCGAGGTCCGGGCTGTACGCTATTTTCGTGTCAGGTATCGGCTGGTGCATCGCGGAGAGGAACGCCGTCTCGTCGTCCGGAAGCGAGAAGGGGTCACGCCGGTCGGGACCGCTCATAACGTCGAGAAGCAACGCGGCGTCTCGGACCGTCCGTGCAATCGGGCCGATACTGTTGAACGGAGTCTGTGAAACGAACGCATTCGGCCGGTACGCATGGGGAACGCGACCGTGGGAAGGGTAGAACCCGTACACCCCGCAACACGAGGCAGGGATCCGAATGGACCCACCGACATCGGACCCCTGTGCCACAGGCGCCAGTCCGGCCGCGACCGCCGTCGCACTGCCCCCGGAGGACCCGCCGGCCGTTTTCGAGCTGTCAAACGGGGTCCCCGTCGCACCGAGGAGTCGGTTGTCCGTCGTTCCCTTGAAGCCGAACTCCGGCGTGTTGGTCTTCCCGATCACGATCGCGCCGGCGTCTTCGAGGCGTTCTACGAAGATTGCGTCCCGGTCGGGGACGAAGTCTTCGAGGGGCTTCGCCCCGAACGTATGTCTCACGCCCGCTTTGTACCCTAACAAGTCCTTTACGGCTACTGGAACACCGTGTAGCGGCCCCACCTCGTCTCCCGACTTCAGGGCGTCCTCGGCCTCTCCAGCCCGCTCTACCGCGTCTTCTTCGAGGACGGTGATGTAGGCGTTGAGCTCGTCGTTCCGTGCCCGAATCCGGTCGAGATATGCCTCGACGACTTCGACTGGGGACAGAGTCCCCCGACGGATCTCCGTCCGTAGCTCCCAGACTGACAGTTGATGCGGCTCCCCGTTCACAATCGTACAAGGTGTTTACACGAACAAAAGTATACTGTCGAGATTCCGAGACCAATTGGAATGCGTCGAGTGGCTCAGCGGACTCTGCCCGACAACTGGCAGTGCAACCGAGACTGAATCCGTTCTCCCGTCGCCGGAACCTGCTCCCCCGCTCACCTCAACGCTTATTATTTGCCAGCCAGTCTCTCACAAGGGATGATTCACGAGGCTTCGCTCGCGGAGATTGCCACACAGCTTCGTCACGGACGACGAAACATCGACTCGTATCTCGACGATGTCCGTGACCGCGTAGACGCTGTCGACCCTCGGGTCCAAGCACTGGTGTCCGAGTCGGACCGCTGGAATCGGCTGGAGCGAGCGGTCGACGTACTTGAGGATAGCGTCGGGGATGTCACCACTCCGCCGCCGCTGTACGGCGTTCCGGTCGGTGTCAAGGACATCGTTCACGTCGACGGTCTCCCGACGCGGGCGGGTTCCGAGCTCCCGCCGGACGAACTCGCCGGCCCGGAGGCGACCGTCGTCACGCGGCTCCGGAACGTCGGCGCACTCGTCCTCGGGAAAACCGTCACGACCGAGTTCGCCTACTTCGAACCGGGCCCGACACGCAATCCGCACGCGCTCGATCACACGCCGGGCGGGTCGTCGAGCGGGTCCGCGGCGGCCATCGCGACCGGCATGTGCCCGCTCGCGATTGGAACCGACACCGGTGGCTCCGTGATCCGGCCGGCGGCCTTCTGCGGTATCGTCGGTTTCAAGCCGACCCACGGTCGCATCCCTTTCGACGGCGTCATCCCGCTCTCCGCGTCCCTCGACCACATCGGCCTGTTCACGCAGGACGTTCCGAGCATGCGTCTCGCGGCGTCCGTGCTCTGTGACGGGTGGTCGTACCATCCCGATCCGGCCGACACCCCGATGCTCGGTATCCCCGACGGCCCGTACCTCGAGCGAGCGTCCAGCGAGGGGCTGGATGCCTTCGAAGCGGCCGTCGAGCGACTCGCGGAAGCCGGCTACGAGATTGAACGAGTGCAGGCGCTCGCGGACATCGAGACGGTGTACGACCGTCACGAGACCATTGAGGCCTGCGAGGCGGCCCTGGATCACCACAACTGGTTTGAGGCGTACGGCGACCGCTACAGCGAGTCCATGGCCGCACTGCTCCGCAAGGGACGGCGACTGCGAATCGAAGACCTGGCCAAGTCACGCGCCGGTCGCGACGCCTTTCAGGAGCGACTCGAGTCGCGACTGACAGCCGAGGGCATCGAATGCTGGATCACCCCCGCCGCGCCTGGTCCAGCGCCGGCCGGACTCGACACCACCGGTGACCCATCGATGACCCGACCGTGGACCCACGCGAGACTCCCGACGGTTACGCTCCCCGCCGGACGATGCGACGGTCTTCCCGTCGGCATGCAGTGCATTACAGCCGCCGGGCAGGACGAACAGCTACTCGCGTGGGCCGAGGACGTGGCCGCAGTAGTGGCTGAGTAGGCCCGAACCCCGATTCACGGCGGTAGTTCGTCTCGGCCACCTTCCGACGGAGGTGCGAAAGCGGCCGCCGAGACGGGCCCGGGGCGTACCGAGTCCGCCGCTCGGTGCCGGAGTGACGGTACAGACACGCCTGCCGACGGCCCGTGCGTCAGTCGAGTACCATCAGGACCAGCGAGAGCATCGCGACCACTGCACTCACGCCGGCTATCGCCGGAAACGCACTCACGACTCCCCACTGGTCCGCGAGCACCCCAAACAGTGCCGGCCCACCCGCGCTTCCCACTGCCGAAACCGTCTGGATGATGCCGAATAGACTCCCGCTGTAGTTCGTCTCCGCCCGCTCGGAGATCATGGCGTTCTTGACCGGGTAGTTCGCGTACATCACAGACCCGATAATCCCGAACCAGACGGCCACGAGGGGAATCGAAAGTTCGCCCGGGAACAGCCCCAAGGGAACCCGTAGAAACCGGGTCGCTCCGATGAAGATGCCGGTGACGACGGCGACGCCGAAACTGAGCAGTGCTCGACTGAACCGATCTGCGAGGCTACCCGCCCAGAGCGATGAGAGACTGCCGCCCAGTAGCAACGTCAGGAACGCGAAGTTCCCGACCGAGACCGTCGTTTCGATTTCCGTGGTGACGTACGCAGTCGTGAACGTCTGCACCGCACGGTGCTGGAGCGACAGCGTCATCGTCAGCAGGGAGAGCACGACGATCTCGCGGGAGACCGGGACGGTGATTGCGTTGCGCACTAGTCGGCGTCGCTCACTGCTTGACAGGAACGGGTCCCACCCGGCCCGAACCGGTTCGGTGGTCTCGTCGTCAGTCCCGGCAATCACGACCACCACGAGCACCGTCATGGCGATTCCGACAGCGGCGGCCCCGACGAGCGCCACGCGCCACCCCACGATCGCTCCGAGGCCGCCGACGATCAGCGGTGCCGCGAGCGTCCCCAGCGCGCCGCCGAACCCGAACACGCCCATCGCCTTCCCTTCGGTCGCTTGCGTCTCGACATCGCTCACGATCGACATTCCCGTTGGATGAAAGCTACTCCCACTGATGCCGGCGATCGTCTGAGCGACCAGCAGGACCTCGTAGCTGGCGGCCGTCCCCGCTATCAGGATACCGCCGGACATCCCCGCGAGTCCCACGAGCATGATGCGTTTCTTGCCGACCCAGTCGGCGACGATTCCAAGCGGGAGTTGAAAGAGTCCGTACATGACGAAGAAGATCGTGAGCAGAAAGCCCGCCTGACTGTAGGTGATGTCGAAGTCCGCAACCAGTAGTGGGATTACAGGTGGGATAACGACCGAGAAGAACTCGTTGATCCCGTGGCCGATCGTGACCGACCCGACCATGCGCGGTCTGGAAACCACCCTCAGTCGCTCGAAGAATCCTCCCATGTTACATGACGACCTATTATTGAGTTACCATGATACGTGAGACCTATTACTGCTACGTTATACCCGTCGGTATGTTACCTCGAATCTTTCGTCGCGGTGTTTCCAGCGAGCGCGCCTGTCGACCGCGTCTCGGTTCGTCGGTGCTCGGCGTCGAGCGGAGCGACTGCGGTCGCGCGTTCGAGTCATCGCTCGAACGCCTCGTCGAGGCGGTTCGCGGCCAGTGCGACGATGGTCTTGAGCCGCGTCTTGTGCAATCCGTTAACGTCGCTGAACAGGACATCGAAGTCAGTGAGCATGGACCGTTCGACATCGAGACGACCCTCCGGACAGCGAGTCGTGGCGACGACCGGAACGCCCGCCTCACCGAGTGCTTCGAGCGCGGGACCGATAGTCTCCGGGACCAGTTCTCCGCCGCCCATCGTCGACAAACACACCCCGTCACTTTCGAGACCGGCATGAAGCAGGGTATCGGACATGTCGGCTGTCGCGGTCACTGCGAGAACCTCGGTGGTCAGCGCTTCCCGGTCCGGCCTAAAGGTGCGATCCTCGGCGGACGGGACTCGCCGCCAGACGACGGTGTCACCGTCGATCGCCGCGAGCGGCCCGAACTCGGGAGAGCGAAAGCCACCGACGTGGCCTGTGTGCATCTTCCGCACGTCCCGAGCGAGGTGCGCATACTGATCGAACGTCACCGTGACCCCGACAGCCGACGCGCGCTCGCTCCGAACCACTTGGATGCTGTCGTGCAGGTTTTGGGGACCGTCCGGACTTCGAGACGGCGGCTTCCGCATCGCGCCGGTGAATGTGACGGGCGTCTCGCCGTCGTAGCACAGGTCGACGAAGTAGGCGGTTTCGGCCAGCGTGTCCGTGCCGTGGGTGACGACGATCCCGTCGGTCGCATCGTCGGAATCGAGAGTTCCGACGAGCTCTGCGAGTTCGAACATCTGTTCGATCCTGACGTGAGTGCCCGGGATGCGAGCGAAGTCACGGAAGTCGAGGTCGACGGTTGCCGTGAGCTCCGGCGTATCAGCAACGATCTCCTCGGGGGAGCGGTCCGGGTCGGCGTCGGCTTCGCCGACAGCCGTCGAAGCGATCGTCCCGCCGGTCCCTACAATTGTTATAGACATACTCTAACATACCTTCATCGCTCCAATAAAGGTGTCGGCGGAACTAGGTTATCGCGGCCTACACGTCTCGTACCCATACTATCGATTCTATCGTGGGCATGCTACATAAGAGAGTATCGTGGACGTGACCGAAGTTCTCGACGCGAAAAAGTGGTCGAATCGTATCATTCCCCACCGATGGTGAATCGCCGCAGTGAGGCCTCTACGGCTTCGTAGAGAGCTCAGAATTTCGTCCGGACAGAAAGCTGGCTTACTTTCCGTGAGTGGCTCGAATTCAGCACTCTCGACGTGATAGACGAACTCTAAGCGGAATCCAGCGCAGTCGTGACACAGACCAACAGTTCTCGTTACTCGCTCCGTCCAACGTTTATTTGCGATTTCCTTTCCACTACTGGTGTTACAGGCATAGTGCTGTAAACAAGGTATTTGCTAACAAATAACATAGACTGGAAATGTATCAAACAAACGGGGAGGAGTGTGTCGGAACTGTATTTCTGAATTTACTGGGGTGGTGTTTGAATTCCACGTGAATTTCGTGAGTCACTCCGTCACCGTCGTCCAACACGGTGACTCGCAATCCGCGTTGCAGACGACGAATCAAACAGCGTAGAATCAACAATTACTGTGGCTGTCTTCAATAGAGGATATGGAATCCATAATATATGTTCCAGTGAGGTCAAAAGCCCATACACTTATTGATTGCAATTCAGTTATGAGTGATATGGCGACGAAATCGGCGGAGGTAGCTATCGTTGGCGGTGGCGCCGTCGGAACGAGCATCCTCTTTCACCTCACGAAGCGACACGACGTATCCGACGTCGTGCTTCTTGAACGTGACCAGATAGGTTCTGGGTCGACGAGCCGCGCGGTCGGTGGCGTCCGATACACTTTCAGTCATCCGCTGAACGTGGAAATGGGGCTGCAGAACCTTGACTTCTACAAGAACTTCGAGGCCAACGTCGGTCAGGAACTGGTGTTCAGAGAGAACGGCTACATGTACGTCTTTCACTCTCCGGCGAGCGAACGCGAGTGGGAAGAGTACGCCGAGCTCTACGGCGAGTACGACACTCGGGCGACGTTACTGACGCCCGAAGAAACCGTCGAGGTGTTCCCAGCCCTGGACGCCGGATCGATTCGTGGCTCGCTGTGGGCTCCCGACTGCGGTCACGTTGACCCGTACACGGTTGCCCAGTCGATGGCCACTGCTTCTATGGAGCGGGGAGCGACCGTCGAGACCAAGGCGCGAGTCCGAGACGTGGTAACTCGCGACGGACGAGTAGCGGCCGTCGAAACGGACGAGCACAGGTACGAGGTGAACTACGTGGTCAACGCCGCCGGTGCCTGGGCGCCCGCTATCGGGCAGATGGTCGGTATCGACATCCCAATCGAATGGCTGATACGACAGATCATGGTTACGGACGAGATCGGATACGACCGCTGTCCACTGGTTATCGACCGGGAGAACCAGTTCTACTTCGAGATGGAGGAGACGGGCTCGCTGCTGGTATGTGATATGGGTCAAGACATCCACGACGTGACCGACCCCGAAGGTGCCGCCGCCGACATCGGGTACAACTACTACCTGCAGGCCTTCGAGAAGCTCGAAGGGCTCGCACCGGCACTCGGCGACCTCGAAGTGATAAACGACTGGGCCGGCCTGCAGTCTCACACCGACGACGGGCACGCGATACTCGGTCCTACGTCCGTAGATGGGTTCCTACTCGCCTGCGGACTGTCCGGCCACGGCATCATGCAAGCTCCGAGCGTGGGAGTCGCTATTTCGGATCTCATCGTCAAGGGGGAAACTGACGTGTTCGACCTGAACTCTCTCACCCTTGACCGCTTCGACAGCGACGACCGGATCGAGCCCGAACTGATGGCCTAACAGGGCCGCCATCTGAGGGTGCCGACCGCCTTGCCGACGGAACGCTCTTCCGTCACCTCACGACGTGTCTTCGTAGCCTCCGCCAACATCCCCCGAATAGCGTGGCCAACGTCGCCGGCCGTCCAATCGACGACTCCGACGGCGACGATCTGTGGCAGAGGGCTCGGTTCCAACCACGCCACCCTCGACCACGGTCGTCGGTCTCGTCTTCGAGCCTCGCTCCCCGCTGGGTTCGAGGACCCCGACGGAAGTGGTCGCGTACGGGTGACTCGCCGCTCCGAGAGAAGGCTACGCCTCGGGTTCGAGCCAGTCCACGGGGACGTTATCGATGGAGGGTAACGGTTGGGTCGGAACGTCGACCAGCGAGGGTCCGTCGACCTCGATAGCCGCCTGGAAGGCGTCCTCGAACTCTTCGGCACTCTCGACGCGGAACCCGGCCACGCCGTATTCCTCGGCGATTGCGGCGTGGTCGAGCGAACTGAACTCCACCCCGAACGAGAACCCCGAGTAGTTCTGCTGACCGGCTTCGATCCATGAGAACGCGTTGTTGTTGAACACCACGACCGTGATCGGCAAGTCCAGTCGACTGTAGGTTTCGAGCTCCGTTCCGGCGATGCCGAAGCTCCCGTCACCCGAGAGTGCGACGACCTGTTGGTCGGGACACGCGCAGGCAGCACCCACTGCACCGGGGATGGCGTACCCGAGCTCGCCGTGGGCACGGTTGACGACCCAGTGGCGACCGGGCTCAGAGAAGGGGTACAGCGACGCGAAATACGGTGTCGGCGTGCCCGGATCCGACACCAGCACCGCATCCTCCTCCAGTACTGACGCCGCGTCCGCGACGACTCGCTCCGGCCGAAGCGGCACGTCGTCAGCGTCGAATGCGTCCTCGAACTCCCTGATCCACTGGTCGTGGCGGGCCTGCAAATCCGCCGGGTCCCACATCGGGCCGATGTCCCCGACGAGATCGCCGAGTGCTTCGACCGTCTTTCTGAGATCTCCGGGAAGCGCGACTTCCGTGTCGTAGTTCTTCCCGATCGACGCCGGCTCGATGTCGGCGTGGATGACGGTCGCCGCTCCGTCGGACGGCTGTGACCACTTGTTCGTCCAGACGCTCTCGACGGCCGTCCCCAGCAATAGGAGGGTGTCCGCCTCCCTGACGATCTCGTTCGCGTACCTTCGGGATCCGTTCTCCCCGACGACGCCGATCGAGTAGGGACTGTCGCCGATACATCCGGCGCTGGTCAGCGTCTGGCCCACCGGCAGGCCGACCTGTTCGGCGAACGCCCGGACCTCGTGCCAAGCCCGGGAGGCGTGGATGCCGCCGCCCGCGACGACGACGGGTCGCTCACTCTCTGCGAGGAGCGACGCGGCCGCCTTGAGGCGGTCCTGCTCTGGCGTGGGTCGATAAGGCGGGTACTCGGCCGCGTTTTCGTCGGCGTAGACCTCGGCGTCAGTCTCGTCGTTCAGGACGTTCATCGGGAACGAGAGGTGGGTCGCACCCGGCCGTCCCGTCGTCGTCTCGCGGAACGCCTGCCGGAGCAACCGCGGCACCTGCTCGGCGTGGTCGACCGACGTGTTCCACTTCGTCACGGTGTCGTACAGCGCTTTCTGGTCGAGTTCAGTGAGCACGCCCCGGTCTCGGTACCGTATCGGAATGGACGTGTTCATCGACACCACCGGCACGCTGGACTCGTTCGCTTCGGAAACCCCTGCGAGCTGGTAGGTCGCGCCCCCGCCACTCGGCCCCTCACAGATTCCCGGCTTGTCGCTTAGGCGGGCGTAAGCATCGGCCATGTAGGCGGCACTTCGCTCGTCTCTGGCAAGTACGTGGGTCAGCTCCTCCTGTTCGGAGAAAGCCCTGTAGAGGTCGACGCTTGTGTCACCGCAGACCCCGAACACGTACTCGACGTTGTGAGCCGCAAGTGTAGCTACAAGTACTTCTGCGCCGTTCGGCATGGTAGTGAGTGTATCGTTCTTGTCGATAAAAGTATCGGCCAGAATAGGGACTGCGACGACGGACGGCGACGGACACCCGGCCGAACCTCGGGTCGCGACGGCGAGTCGACCTGTCGAGGACGAATGGAGTGTGAGCCGATGGTCGCAGAGGCTGGCGTCCGCAATCGCGCGGCGAGTTGTCCACCCACCAGACGGGTCGGCCGCGTCGCGGAGCGTCCGCTCGTGGAACGCCTCACCTGCGAAGAGCGCATTCCGCGGGGAAAGAGCACTCTGCGGGGAATCGAGACCGAGAGCGCGATTCCGCGAAACGAGACGGGATGGTCGACCTACGAGGTGACTGTGAATTGGTCCATCGCAGACGAATCGAGTTCGACACCCAGACCGGGGTCGTCCGGCACGCCGACGTGCCCATCCAGTTCAGCGACGTCGTCGTACGTGACGACGTTCTCTGTAACGTGCCCGACGAGGCTCTGTGACGCCGGTCCCGGCCCCTCGTTCGCGAACCCACAGTTGACCGCGGACCGCGACGCGGCGAAGTGTCGACTCGCCTGTCTCGCGATCTCCTGCTGTGGATGGCCGCCGACTAGACAGGGAATTCCGGCACTCTCCGCGACCGCGGCGATCTTGCACGATCTGTGGAGGCCACCGCATTTCGTGGGTTTGATGTTGAAGATATCGAAGGAGTCGCTCTCGGCGAGTCTGTAGGCGTCTTCGAGCGTGACGAGGCTCTCGTCCGCGACGACGGGCACGTCGACCGACTCGCGGATCTTTCTCATCCCGTCCACGTCGCCCCGCTCTATCGGCTGTTCCACGTACTCGACATCGTACTCCTCGAACATCTCGATGGCGGCAATGGCCTCCTCCGCGTCCGCGTATCCGCCATTCACGTCGACTCGGATCTCGATGTCGTCGCCGACGGTGTTTCTGACCTGTCTCATCCGCTCTCGATCCACGTCGAGTCCGTCCCGCCCGGCCTTCACGACGAGCGTCCGGTACCCGTAGTCAATCATCTCGTTGGCGGAGTCCGCCATCTCGTCGGGCGTGGACGCACTCAGCGTGTAGCTCACCTCAACCGCGTCGGTGACCTTTCCGCCGAGCAGCTTGTACGCGGGGAGGTCGAGGGCCTTTCCTTGGAGGTCCCACAGCGCGAGGTCTACACAGGACATCGCGCCGGCGGTCGACTCCGGACTCAGTACCAGTTCGGTCTCGTCGACGATCCGGTCGACGATCCCCTCGATATCGAACGCATCCATCCCGACGAGTTCGTCGGCGACCGTTCGATTCATCATCGACGCGACGGCCGGTGCCGAGTTCTGCGCCAGACTCAGGAAGTCGGCCTCTCCGACTCCCGTGTACCCCTCCGCGGACACCGTGGCGATGACGTGATTGAACGAATCGATCCCCGCTTCGGACTCGTGATAGGACTCGTCGAGCGGTACCCTGATCGCTCGCGCGTCGATTGATTTGATGTTCATGCTCCGGTCACCCCGTTCGGTCAGGAATCGGTCGGCGAACCGACCGTGACGGACGCACGTCACTGGCTCTGCACTGCTTCCCCGTCGAACCTGTCTGTCCGTGAAGCGGAGACGCGATACCGCTTCTTATACCTTTCCCCGGGCCGCCGGATAGCCGTAGTCGGGACGACTGTGCGCTCTTGACGACGCCCTGCGGCCCGACGGGTCTTGGTCCGCCCTTTCCACGGTGCAGTCCGCTCTGGACCCGTGGCGTCCCGGCACCGCCGTCGGTAACTATATATTGAGGGTTGGCTTAGTCCCTCGTGGCATGTCAAATGCTGTCACAGTCGTATCACCGGTCGTTAGCCTCGGCTCCAGAGGCGTCAATCAGGACGCATTCGACGACGCACTAGACTACAATCCGGACGTGGTCGCGATCGACGCAGGGTCGATCGACTACGGGCCGTACTATCTCGGTGCTGGGACGCCGTTCGCCGGCCGCGTACAGGTCAAACGGGATCTGGACATCATCATCCCGCCATCAGTCCGTCGAGACATCCCGGTCCTCATCGGATCAGCGGGCGGGAGCGGGGCCGGTCCCCATGTCCAATGGACGCTCGACATCATCGAGGAGATACTCGCCGAACACGACCTTGATGTCAACCTCACGGTCATCGAGTCCGAAGTGGACGAAGCCTACGTCCGGGAGCGAGCGACCGACGAGGAGATCGAGCCGCTAAATCACGACGAGCCGCTGACGACGGAGGATATCGAGGCCAGCGATCATATCGTTCACCAGATGGGCTTCGAGCCGTACGTCACTGCGCTCGAAGACGACCCGGATCTTGTCGTCGCGGGCCGGTCCTGCGATAGCGCTGTCATCGGTGCGTATCCCATCGCCGAGGGGTACCCGAAGGGGCTGTCGCTTCACATGGGGTCGATCCTGGAGTGTGCAGATCTCGCAACCAAGACAAAGCCCGGCGCCAGAGACTCGTTACACGACGAGACCCAACCGACGTCGCCGCTCGTCGCTCACGTGGACGAAGAGTCGTTCACCGTCACCCCGGCCGACGACAGGCTGATGTGTACGGAACTGTCCGTTGCTTCTCACAGCCTCTACGAGAGCAGAGACCCGTACCACGAGTCCCTCCCCGGTGGCGTCGTGGATACGACCGACTCGACGTACGAGCGCGTCGACGAGGACTCGGTGCGAGTCACCGACAGTACGTTCAGGGAAGAGGACGAGTACGCCGTCAAACTCGAGGGGGCTGGCACCGTCGGCTATCGAGCGTTCTCGATGATGGGCATCCGGGATCCCGTTATGATCGAGCAGATCGACGCCATCCTCGAGAACGTGACCGAGATCATCCGGGAGAAGTTTGAGCGCAATCGGGGTATCCAATTCGAGCCGGTGTTCCACGTCTACGGGAAGAACGGCAGTATGGGCGATCTGGAGCCGAAGAACTACGCGGAGGGCCACGAACTCGGGCTGTTCCTCGAAGTGATCAGCGACACGCAGGAACACGCGCGCGAGATCTGTGGCCGACTCCAGTCGCGGATGATGCACTACCGCGGCGAGGGCGACTTCCCGCGGTCGGGATCGATGGCGTACGCCTTCTCCCCGACGACGATGCCCGCGGGCGAATTCGTCGACTTGACGGTTCATCACTTGCTTCCGGTCGATCCGCTGGAGATTGTCGAGATCGAGACGCGACGGCCGACCGGCGAGGCGGCATCTCGGGAGGTGTGACCGATGGGGACCATCACAGACTACGTGTCAGTGCTCCGTTCGAAGAACGCCAATCCCTACGAGATCACCATCGACCTGATCTTCGAGGAGTGGGACGACTATCACTACGTCACAGACAACGAACTGATAACCGAGGAGACGATCACGGAGACGTACGATATCCCACTCGACGAGGTGACCGTCTTCGTCTACTACGACCCCGCCAAGGCGATCAAGGCCACGATCAAACGGCCGATCCACTCCGGCGGGATCGGCGACTCCGACATCTACGGGGCCCAGCAGTACGCACCCCTGCTCGATCTGGAGATCCCCGATCCCCCGGCGAACGAGTGACCCCGCTGGCCTTCGACGCTCTTCTCGCACGAAGGATATACTCCACGAAACAAGACTCCTTGCTGGCGCGTTGACCGTTCTGATAGCGCCGAGGGGCCGCCGTTTCCCGGCCGATACTCGCCTTCGAGCGACCCGACATCCGCCGCTGGAGTTGGAGTCCCCCTCGGACGGCGATTGTCACAAGGTAATCGGGGAAAAGTGGTGACCAATCCTTATGTACTGCGAGCTGGTTGTATGTGGCACCCTACCAAGGAGGGTCACGATATCAATGGCAAAAGACCGGCTTCTCTCCGGCAAAGCGAGGGCGATCGTCGATTTCGCCGCGAACACGACGTTGGACGACATCCCGGACGAGGTGGTCGACCGCTCGAAGCTCGTCCTCCTCGATACTGTCGGATCACTGCTGGCGGCGTCCGACCCGACGTACGACCCTGGTCGCATCGTCGCCGACTTCGCCGGCGACGGCGACGGTCGATCCGAATCGTCGATTATCGGCTACGAGCGCACGGCATCGTGCGAGAACGCGGCACTCACGAACGGAACGCTGGGGTACTTCTGCGACCTGGACGCCCACCATCCAGAGGCGATAACTCACACGCCCGCAATCATGGTCCCGGCGGCACTGGCGGTCGGCGAGCGCGAGCGGGCGACCGGCACTGAACTGCTCGCGTCGGTTATCCTCGGCATCGAAGTCGCCTGCCGGGTGAGCCTCGCGCTGAATCCGGGGGCGCTGTACGACCAGGGGTTCCACCCGACGCCGGTGTCGGGCGGGTTCGGGGCGGCGGTGGCCGCGGGGAAACTGTTGGACCTCGACTCAGAGCAGCTCGCGATTGCGCTGGGGTTGGCTCAGACCCAGGCGTCGGGGCTGCTCGCGTGGAAGGAAGACCCCACCGAGAGCCTGCGGCCGTTCAATCCCGGGATGGCCGCGCGGAACGGCGTCACCGCGGCCGAGCTCGCCGCGGCTAACTTCGGCTCGCCGGTCGACCCGTTCGGCGGTGAGTACAACGTGTTCCGAGCCTTCTCGAACGGTCGGGAGGCGGTCGACCGGTTGGACCGGGAACTGGGCGAGACGTACGCGATCACGGAGCACGCGTTCAAGCGATACTCCTCAGTCGCGTTCTCTCACCCCGCACTGGACGCGCTGCTCGGCCTCCTGGAGGAACACGACCTCTGCGCCGAGGACGTCGCCGAGATAGAGGTGCGATTTCCGGCGACCGGCGCCGAACTCATCGACGACGCCGACCTCAACTCCCACTCCCTACAGTACCTCTTGGCCGTCGCGACGCTCGAACGGGAGGTGATGATAGACGACATCGTCGACGATCGCCGGTCGGACCCGGCGGTGAGGGCGCTGATGGACCGAGTTTCGCTGGTTCGGGACGAACAGCTGGACGACTGTTTCCCCGAGCGATACACGTCAGTCGTGACGCTCGAAACGGATTTAGGCACGTTCTCCGAGCGCGTCGAGTACGCGGCGGGGACCCCGGAGAAGCCGTTCACCGAATCCGACATTAAAGCCAAGTTCCGCCGAATCACGGAGTCGACGACGACCGGGGAGCAACGCGACGAGATCGTTGACGTCGTCTCCGATTTCGAGAACGTGCGCGACGTGAACGAGCTGGTCGAGCTGGTTCGCTGACTCGGAATCGCTAGTCTCCCCTCGTCACTTCAGCACGACGTCGTCGCAGTCGCGACACAGCCACACCGTCGTCCCGTCCCAGAGGTTTCCCATGACCCGGACGTTCTCGGACGTGATGGCCTCCTCGCAGTTCGGACACGATACCATGAGTAATGATACCACACAACAGTATAAATACTCTCGGCCACCACCGCATCCGACCGAACGAGGACGTAAGCGTGCTCGACGAACATTTCTATTATTTAAAAGTATAGAGTGTTATCGGCTGGCTATCGATCCGACGAGAACGGCGGGTCGGTCGACAGATACTGCGAGTAGTCGGAAGTACACTTATTAGAAGCGGCGGTGTCCCTTAAGTATGCTCGAAATCGGTCTCATCGGGACGGGAGCCATCGGTTCACGCGTCGCCAGCGCAGTGACCGACGGAATGGTTCCCGACGCACGAATCGCGAGCGTGCACAACCGAACCCGGCAGCGGGCCTCCGACCTCGTCGATTCTCTGGAAACGGCCCACGAGATACACGTGGCGTCCGACCCGATTGAAGTGGCCGAACGCACGGACGTCGTGGTCGAGACGGCGAACCAGGCGGTCATCGAGGAGTATGCAGTCGACATCCTGGCCGCGGGCACGGACCTCGTCGCGCTGAGCGTCGGGGCGTTCAGAGACGCACAACTTCTGGCGGACGTCGAGGCGGTCGCCGCCGAGAACGACGCCCGGGTCCGCGTGCCGTCGGGGTCGATCGCCGGCCTCGACGGACTCGGAGCCATTGGGAACTATCACCTCGACGAGGTCGCCCTGCTCTGCTACCGGCCAGCTCACTACTACGGCCCATATGTGGACGACTCGGTTGACCTCGATGATCTAGAGGACGGCGACGTCATATTCGCGGGGACGGCCGCAGAGGCCGCCGGGGCGTTCCCCGCGCACATGAACGTGGCAGTCACCGTCGCGCTCACCGCCGGCGTCGACCCCGAGGACGTTACCGTCCGCATCGAAGTCGAGTCGACCGCGCCGCGGGCCCGATACGTGGTCCGTGCCCGCGGGGCCGGTGGCACCGTCGACGCGGAGGTTCTGAATTTCAGGACGGAATCGAATCCGGAAACGAGCCACATCAACGTGCTCTCGATAGTCGAGACGCTCCGCCGTCTCTCCGGGCCGGTGGTAGTAGGGACGTGACTGCCGGCCGACCGCAAACTCAGCGTTCGTCCCCGAACTGCCGGCCCGGCGATTTAGTCGGCGGCGTCCGCTGGCTCCTTCTGGGTACGTATCAACACGAGGCAGACGACCGCCCCCATGGCAGCGATGCCTGCCTGGACGAGGAACGTGGTGGTGGCCGTTCCATAGGTCAGGGCGATTCCGGAGAGCGACGCGCCCAGCGCACCGATTCCGAATACGGCCAAGTAGGTGAACCCGTACGACAGGCCCCGAACGTCGGACGGAGAGTACGCCGCGACTATCGCCTGGGAGACCGGCTGCACCGCGAACAAGGTGAAGCCGAGGACCGCCGAGGCGAGTAGGAGTGGGCCGAGTCCGAGCGAGGCTGCCGGGACGAACGCGACCGCTATCGCCGACAGTAGTCCGAGTAAGGCGGCGAAGGTCCACCGTAGCGGGAGCCGGTCGATTAGGTGTCCGCCGACGTACTGGCCAAAGATGCCGACCGTGAGGAGTCCGGAATAGAGGTACCGACCGAGGTCAAGTTCGGACCTCGGTCCGGTCTCGCCGCCGAACAGCGAGAGCGAGAAGCCGCTCTCGCGCAAGAAGTCGCCGAGCAGTTCCGGGAGGAACGTGATGATGCCCCGGTAGTAGAGGCCATTGAACATCACGACCAGGAACACCAATCCGAACGCGACCGTGAAGAGTCGCCTCGCGTCCGAACGAAGCGACGACGCGCTCAGAGAGGATTCCTCTCTGGTCCCGTCCTCGCCCCCGTCGGTCGACGGCAGATTCTCGGTACCACCGTCGCTGGCGGTAGTGCCGACGTCGCTATCGGCGGTCACGGCAGCGGTCTCGTCGAAGTCGCGCCGGAGGCCGTAGACGGCTGTTACGAGCGCCGGAATGGCCAACACCGTCGTGACGATTTGCCAGTCAAACGCCAACAGCAGCAGCGCGGTGGCCAGGGGGCCGAGCGCGATCCCGACGTTCCCGCCCATGCCGTGATAGCCGAACGCTCGCCCGCGCACGGTGACCCCCTTGCTCAACAGCGCCAGTCCGGCGGGGTGGTAGATGCTCGCCGCCACACCCCACAGCGAGAGCGCGACGGCCACCCCGACGAGATTCGGTGCGAGCCCGAGTATTAGGAACGAGCCGCCCATCCCCGCGAGGCAGGCTGCAATCACGGGCCTCGAACCGTAGGCGTCTGCGAGGATGCCGCTCGGGAGGGCACCGATGCCCATCAGCGCGTAGCCCACCGCCACGACCGTCCCCAACGTCGCCGGTGTGACCGGAAACTCCACCAGCCAGATGGTCATCAGTATTGGTATCGAGAGCTCGTAGGTGTGGACCAGGGCGTGGGAAATCGTCGTAAACCCGATGATGGCGCGGTCGTTATCATTCATGCGAATCAGTAGCTGAGCGGTCGTTGCAGTGGACGCTTGAGGTCTGGGCGTCACCGAATAGCCTCTTCTCGCGGTTCGGTGTCTCAATCATTCGAAACGAATCTGTGTCCCCAGTTCGATGTCGAGGTCAGCGCCGCTCCGGCAGTCGTCGGTACTGAGCACGATGTTCTGGTGGTTCGGCATGTGCGTCTCGTCAAACCCGACCAGTGTCCCGAGTGACCGCTCCCCGACGCTCACTTCGTCGCCTACGGCGGTGACACCGCCCTGCGCTATCTCGACGAACCCGACGACCGCGCCGCGGTCTACCCCCATGTGTTCGCGGGGATTCGGTTCGTCGGTCAGGATGAGTTCGTGAATCTCTCCCCGGGGAAGCGCCCGCGACATCGGGGTAATGAACTCAAGGCCGCGGTCGTCGTACATCACGTCGAGGACGACGACGATCTCGCCGGTGACGGCTCGTTTATTTCCGTCGTCGTAGGGGTTCTTGTCAAGAAGGTTCTCGTACGGATCCATGGTTCTGGGGCTCGGTTCGGACCTAATTGTCGTCTTTTGAATCGAGGGGCGACCACTCAAAGGTTTCCCTCGTTACCAGTCTGCGTTGGGCGCGTCGGACCATCTCCCTCAACTGGAAATCTAGGGGCCCTGACCGACGGATAGTTGACCACCCATAAGTATAACCATACGCAGAACGGGACAGGGAGTATGCCCGACAAGACTGTCGGATTCGTCGGACTCGGTATTATGGGAAAACCGATGGCGAAAAACGTCCTGGCGGCCGGCTATCCAGTGGTCGGCCACAACCGTTCGGACGGCCCCGTCGAAGAACTCGCGGCCGCGGGCGCCGAGCGGGCCGAGCACCCGCAGGAGGTCGCCGAGCGCTCGGACGTCGTCGTCACAGTGCTTCCAGACACCGACGCGATCGAAGAAGTGCTCACAGGGGAGAACGGCGTCATCGAGGGACTGAGCGGCGGTGAGACGGTGATAGACATGTCCACGATTTCGCCGACCGCCACTGAGAGGCTATCCGAACAGATTCGGTCCGCCGGCGCAAAAATGCTCGACGCTCCCATCAGCGGCGGCGAGGAAGGCGCCATCGACGGGACACTCTCGATCATGGTCGGGGGCAACGAGGCTGCGCTGGACGCCCAGCGGGACCTGTTGGCGGTCATGGGGTCGACGATCACCTACTGCGGCGACAATGGCGCGGGGCAGGTGACGAAGGCCTGCAACCAAATTGTAGTCTCGACCACGATGCAGGGCATCAGCGAAGCGCTGGTGTTCGCCGAGAAGGCCGGCGCCGACCTGGAGGCGGTCGTCGACGCCATAAGTGGCGGCGCGGCCGGATGCTGGGCGCTCGACAACCGGGCACCGAGCATGATTCGGGGCGACTTCGACCCTGGGTTCTTCGCTTCATACCAGTACAAGGACCTTCGAATCGCCACGGACGCCGGCGAGGCCTACGGCGCGGTGATGCCGGCGACCGAACTCGCCCATGAGATGTACAAGTCGATGGAGGCCAACGGGAATGGCGACCTAGACAACTCCGGCATCATCACCGTAATCGAAGACCTGGCGAACGAACAAGCGCGCATCGAGTGACCACTCATGAAGACGATGAACCCTCGACGAAGGTCACCACCGGCGACGGTCGATGGACAGGGTCACGACTTTTGGGGGCCACCGAACAGACGCACCTCCGGCGAGGGTCGTGCCCATGTCTGACCGGACGTTCAAACCGATTGAATCCCCGGATTCTACGACTGTCTTCCCCTACCACGACCTGACACCGCCCACGCTGTCCCAGATTTACCGGATGCGGGCGCTGATGCAGTCACACCTCCCCCGCAGTCCGCTCGTCCGGAGCGACATCCTCTCGGAACGGTTGGATGCGGACGTCTACCTCAAGCGCGAAGACACGCTGCCGACGGGGACGTTCAAGGTTCGTGGCGGAATCGCCCTCGGCCATGACCTCGACGAGCGGTTCCGCGAGCAGGGACTGATAGTCGCTAGCACTGGCAACCTCGGTCAAGGTGTCGCGTACGGGGGCCGCGAGTTCGACGTCCCCGTCGTCATCGGCGTCCCCGAGGGGGCAAATCCGTCGAAAGTCGCGGCGATGGAGCGCCTCGGGGCGAGGGTCGAACAGCGCGGGACCGACTTCGACGAGGCTAGAGAGTGGGTCGAATCCCGGGCCGTCGACGAGGGCTACCGTCTCGTCTCGCCCGGGAACGACCGCAATCTCCTCGCGGGTATCGCGACGGCGGGCCTCGAAGTCGTCGAGGACCGCTCCGACGTGGACGTGCTCGTCAATCCCATCGGGTCTGGGAGCAGCGCCACCGGGTACTGTCTCACGGTCGGAAAACTCTGCGACGCGGACGTCATCGGGGTGCAGTCCGAGGACGCGAGCGCCGTCTACGAGGCTTGGAAGGGCGGGCACCTCAAGTCCAAGGAGTCCGTATCGACGTTCGCCGAGGGGTTGGCGACACGGGTCCCATTCGCGCTTACCATGCAGGTGCTCAGGGAGGACCTCACCGACATCGTCCTCGTCTCTGACGAGGCACTCCGCCAGACAATTCGACTGCTGCTCGAGGAGGAACACATCTTAGCGGAAGGCGCCGGCGTCGCCAGCGTCGCAGGGGCGCTGCAACTCGGGGACGAACTTCGGGGGAAGACGGTCGTGCTACCCATTTCGGGGCGTAATATCGACGCCGAGACGCTCGCGGCCGTGCTAGAATAGAGTACGAGTGGTCGCTCGGGAAAATATATTTGTTTTTACAATACAGGTGTTTCTCCCACTTACGTTCCGACGACGACGGGGTCCGTGAGCCTGCGCAGTGTTTCGACGGCGGAGAACACCGTCAGCGCGCTCTGTTCGGGTTTCGCATCCGTCGCGAAGTTCCGAACCTCCGTCTCGACGGCTCCCGCCTCCCCAGTCGCGGACACGACGTAGCGGCTTCGGGGGGCCGTCCGCTTGACGAAGATCTCAACGGTGACATCCTCGGGCCTGACATCGACCGTCAGCGTGAGGGCAATGGCCACGTTCATGTGCGCGGGGAACGTCGCGGCGGCTTCCGCCGCCGTCCCCGAGAATATCGGCTCCCCGTCCGGCAATTCGGTTACGTCCACAGCGTCGTCGACGTACGGTTCGAGGTACTCCGGAGGCCGGTAACAGCGCAACGAAACCCCGTCCACGGTTCCGTGCCTGATTGCGCCGACGCCGTCCAGGCACGCGATAGCGCCCGACGGGACGCGGACCCGCGAATCGTTTTTGTCGGCCGCTGTCCGAACCGCGTCCAGGAGGTCCGGGTCGCGAAACGCCCCCACACTCAGCGCGACGAGGTCCGCGCCTGTGGACAGGATATCGACGGCCGACTCCGCGACGACTGCCTGACTTGCCGTCTCGACTACGACGTCGACCTGTTCGGCGACCTCAACTGGGTCGGACGCGATGTTGACGTCGGCCTCCGAGTCCAGCGACGAGACGACAGCCCGGGCCCGCTTCGGCGTTCGGTTGTACACGCTCGACAGCCGTGCCCCGGGCACCAGTCCGTCCACGAGGTGTCCAGCTACTTTCGATCCTAGTGCTCCGGTCCCGATTAGCCCGACTTCGTACATGGCGATACTAGACACTAGCGTTTGATAATAATCTTGCTACCGTCTTCAGAGGCGACCAACAGGGGCTCGCCGAACCGCGTCGCTCGCGATCCATTGAACTGGTCGCGGCATTGGAATCATCCACTTACCCATTATCTCCGCCTCGCGGCGATATCTTAACTCACTCGGTTCTCAATCTACACCGAGGAG
Organism: Halorussus salinisoli; assembly: GCA_005239435.1. Lineage (GTDB taxonomy): Archaea > Halobacteriota > Halobacteria > Halobacteriales > Haladaptataceae > Halorussus > Halorussus salinisoli. Next base: position 718,267 of record SZNP01000004.1, read on the forward strand.
GAAGTTTGATTGCATTTTATATATCTGGCTGAGATGCTCCGGGCAAGGTATATGTTATAACAGATGATTACATATCTTGTGGTACGATGACAAATGACAAGAGGGGTACGAGTGATCAGGTGAATCGCCGGAACGTCTTGAAGGGTCTGAGCGTGACAGGCCTCGGAAGTATCGCCGGCTGTACCGGGGGTGGCGCCTCCGTCGGACAGGAAACGACCACGACGGTCGAGGGCGACTGGCCGGATTTGAGTGGGCAGGAGGTCCACTTCCTGGTGGACGAGACCAGCGACGCGTTCCGCAACTTCTTCTCGAACGTCGGCAGCGACTTCCAGGCGGCCACCGGCGCCACCGTCCGCATGGAGTACCAGGCCACCGGCGGGAGCGCCGAGGAGCGTCTCGCCCAGTTGCTCCAATCGGGTGACCCGCCGGAGGTCCTGCTGTCGTCGGTGTCCCAGTCGGCGCTATTTGCGGTCCGCGGCATCGCGGCTCCGGTCAACGAGGCGTTCCAGGCGGCGACCGATCGGTACGGCGAGCCGCGCCAGCGGATGCAGTACCAGGGTGACGAATACATGATGCCGTTCGGGAGCAACATCGGGATGTTCTGGTACCGGACCGACCTCTACGACGAGGCGCCCACCACCTGGGAGAGCCTGCTTCAGGGAGCCCAGAACGTCCAGGAGAACACCGACCTGAACGGGACGGCGCTTCTGGGTGGGACCAGCTTCTGTACCGAACTCCAACTGATGAGCTTCGCGTACTCGGCGGGAGCGAATGTGGCGGAGAACAACGACGGCGACATCAACGTCATCATGGCCGAGGGCTCGAATCGCGACAGGTGGATTCAGACGTTGTCGTACCTGCAGGACTTGAAGTCCTTCTCCGGAGGCAACGAGGACATCGGCTGTGAGGGTTCGACGGTGCTGGCCAACGAGAACTCCGCGCACGCCTGGTGGGTGGGGTCGCGGCCGAAGAACCAGTGCGTTGTCCAAGACAGACCCTTCGCCGGCGACGTCGCGGCAGTTCAACAGCCCGGCCCCGGGACGGAGGGTGCGCTAACGTGTGGTCTCACTGACGGTCTAATCACGTTCCAGGATGCCGACGTCGAGGCGGCCCAGACGTACATGGAGTTCTTCGCGCAGCCGAAGTACTTCACGCAGATCATGGCGATCACGCCGATTCACATCATTCCGCCGTTCCCCGGTATCTTCGAACTGCCGGCGGTCCAGCAGCAGCTCAACGAACTCCCGGACGTCTGGACCGACCATGACATCCAGACGATGAAGAACGCGACGGAAAACTACACGACGCTCGCCGACGAGACCGACCCGCCGAACCCGTACTCAGGGGCCATCTACGGGTCCAACATCCTCTCGGACATCATGTACGACGCGACGATTAACCAACGCGACCCGGCGGCGATCGTCGACGAGTACGCACCACAGATCCAGAACGTGGTGGACCAAGCGCAGCAAGGTTGATTATGAGTCTGGCTGACAAGCAGATCGGCGCGCGAACTCTCGGCCAGCGGTATCACGCCGCGCAGGACGCGGTGTTCGAGTTCTTGTCGCGGAAGTGGGTGTTGATCGGCATCACGGTGGTTCCGGTGATGGCGCTGTTCGTGTTCGTCAATCTGCTCCCCATCGCGTGGGCGATCAACGCCAGCTTCCACTCCACCTCGATCTACTCGCCGGACTGGACCTGGAGCGGCATCGAGAACTATCAGGCCGTGCTCACCGACGGCGGCTTCTGGATATCGCTGTGGCGGTCGCTGCTGTTCGCCGGCGGGTCGGTCGTGCTCCAGCTCATCGCCGGCACGGCGCTGGCGCTGATCGTCAACCGGTCGTTCAAGTTCGCGAACTTCGCGCGCGCGGTCGCGATGCTGCCGTACCTCATCCCGACCGCCGTGCTCGGATTCATCGCGCTGTGGATGGGGAACTCCCAGTACGGCATCATCAGCGACCTGCTCGTTCGCATCGGCGCGCTCGATAGTGCGGTTCCGTGGTACGGGTCAACGACGTGGGCCCTGCCGGCCGTGATTCTCACCAGCAGCTGGAAGTTCACCCTCTTCGTGACCATTATGGTACTCGCCCGGTTGCAGAGCATCCCGGAGGGGTTCTACGAGGCCGCGACCGTGTCCGGGGCGAACGCGTACCATAAGTTCCGAGATATCACGCTCCCGAACCTGAAGGGCGTGATATTTATCGTGCTGCTGTTGCGTGGCATCTGGATGTTCAACAAGTTCGATATCATCTGGGTGCTGACTCGCGGCGGACCGAAGGAAGTCACGTCAACGGCGCCCATCTACGCTTACGAAGTGGCGTTCAATAGCACCCGCCTCGGCAGGGCGGCGGCGACGTCGGCGCTGCTCTTCCTGATACTCGTCATTGGCGCGTTCCTATACTTCACCGTCCTCGAACCCGAAGAGGAGGTGCGTGTCGAATGAGTACCGACACGGGGCACGGCACCCAGGAAGTCGACTACCGGGGGAACGTTCCGCTGTGGCGACAGCTCTCGTTCGACCAGCGGCGGCGCGTCAAGAAGGTCGCGTTCTACATCTCGCTGTTCGGTGGCCTCGCCGTCATCATCTTCCCGCTGTTCTGGATGTTTAGCACGGCGTTCCGTCCGCAGAGCCAGATGTTCACCCGGCCCGTGCCACTCCTGCCGGAGTCGGTGACGCTCACGCACTTCCAGACGATCCTCACCGACTCGATGTTCCTCACCTTCTACGCGAACAGCATCATCGTCGCGCTGGGCGTCGTGCTTCTGACGACGGTGACGTCAACGCTCGGTGGGTACGGGCTCACCCGACTCGACATCCCGCTGAAGAAGACGTTCGCCCGGACCATCCTCTTCGGCTACATGTTCCCGCCGATTCTGCTGGCAATTCCGATGTTCATCTTCTGGCAGCGACTCGGCGTCATCGACACCTACGTCGGCCTCATCTTGGCAGAAACGGCCATCTCGCTTCCCTTCTCGCTGTGGCTGATGTGGAAGTTCTTCCAGACGGTCCCGGTCTCGCTCGAGGAGTCTGCGATCACCGCCGGCGCGACTCGGTTCCAGGCGTTCTACGACGTCGCGCTACCGATGGCCAAGCCGGGGATGATCGCCGTGGCGGTCTTCTCGTACGCCGTCTCGTGGAACAGCTTCACGATGCCAAAGGTGCTGATGATCAGCGAGAGCAAGTGGCCGCTGACCATCGGGGTCTACTCGTTCACCCAGCAGCAGCACGTCTACTGGGGACAGGTGATGGCCGCGAGCGCCCTCATCATCCTCCCGGCGTTCGTGTTCGTCTTCTTCCTGCAGAAGTACCTGCTGCGGGGCTTCCGGGCCGGTGGTATTGGGTAACGACCGTTCCGGCACCGCTACCCCGGCCAGCGGTACGGAGACGCATAAGAATTATACCCCTACCCGTCCTTGCGAATAGATAACGCCTATCAAACTAGTCCTGGTGGCAACAAATGTCAGTCATCGAAATAGAATCGCTTCGGAAGGAGTACAGTGTCCCCGGCGGAACGGAAGTCGCGGTCAGGGATATCGACCTCGAGATAGAGGAGGGCGATTTCTTCACCATCGTCGGCCCCTCGGGCTGCGGGAAGACGACGACCCTGCGCTGTATCGCCGGGTTGGAGACGCCGACGTCGGGAGCGATCCGCTTCGACGGACGGGACGTGACGAGCATCCCGACCAACAAACGCGACATCGCGATGATGTTCCAGAGCATCGCGCTGTACCCTCACATGACGATTCGGGAGAACATCCAGTACCCGCTGAAACTCAGGCACATGAACAAGGCCGAACGGGACGAAGAGACCGAGCGGGTCGCCGAAATCGTCCAGATTCCCGAACTCTTGGACAAGTACCCGGGCGAGCTCAGCGGCGGCCAGCGCCAGCGGGCCGCGCTCGCCCGGACCATCATCCAGGACCCCCTCGTGTTCCTCATGGACGAACCGCTGTCGGACCTCGACGCCAAGCTCAAGGTCGAGATGCGGAAGGTCATCCAGCGGATTCACAAGCGGTTGGGCAAGCCCACCATCTACGTCACCCACGACCAGGAGGAGGCGCTGACAATGAGCACCCGCATCGCCGTCATGAACGACGGCAACGTCGAGCAGGTCGGCACCCCCGACGAGCTGTACGAACAGCCAGCGAACCTCTTCGTGGCCGATTTCATCGGGAATCCGAGCATGAACTTCATCCCGGGCCACGTCGCGTCGGTCTCGGACGGCGAGGCGACTATCCAGGGTTCCGACGGCTCGATTTCGTTCAGCGTCGACAACCTGCCGGCGTCGTACGAGGGCGAGGACGTCACCGTAGGCTTCCGCCCGGAGGACGGCCGCATCTCGACCGACCGCTCGCAAGGCATCTACGAGGCTGAGGTCATCCTGCTGGAGCGCATCGACGACCGGTCGCTCGTGTACATCGAGGGCCCCGACGACGATATCCGAGCCACGATACCGAGTGACACCTCTATCACCGAGGACGAACCGGTGTCGCTCAGCGTCGACGGCGAGGACGTGTACCTCTTCGACGGTAGCGGAGACCTCATCCGGCGTGAGAAAGAGCCCGTCCTGTCCGAAGGGGCGTAATTAATTGTCGGCACGATTGTTAGCGACTACCGTTTCGAGAGACGTCCGCGGGGTTCTCCAATACAGTATAAGCTCTCGCACCAGCGTATGCACGAAGTCGATGCACGTTGCTGTACGACGATGTAATTAGTGAAACGGCAAAAATAAGAAACCACTATTTTCATTAATCGTACGTGAAATCACTCAGATGCGTTATTTCTATCGGTATCATTATGTGACTGCTTCACTTCCTTATCTGCGTATGTCAAGCTCTAACAAACAGGATCATCCCGTAAGGCGGCGGGAACTTTTGGCTGGGATGAGCGCATACTCAGCGCTAGCATTAGCCGGATGTACGGGGGGAGGGCAAACCACCACGACTGCTGGCGAAACGACGACTGGAAATAGTGGAGATACCACTCCGACGAGCGAACCGAAATCCGGGGGGAAAATGGTGTACTCGACGAGCGAGGCGGTACAGCAGCTACACCCCCACTATAGAATCGCTATCGTTGACACGCAATTAGCCGTTCACATCGTCGAGAGTCTGTTCATCCTGAACAACGAACTGCTTCCCGAGAAGCGACTGGTCAAAAGCTACGAGACGGAGGGCGACGGAAAGACGTACCTCTTCGAGATCCCCGAGGGTGTCATGTTCCATCCCCCGGTAAGCAGAGAACTGGTCGCCGACGACGTTGTGGCCAGTTTACAGCAGGTCAAGAACGACCAGGCAACCGTCGCGAGCGAGGATATGGCTCCAGTGAATGGGATTGAAGCTGTCGACGACTACACCGTGCGGCTAACCCTGGACCACACTTACCCCGCCCTCATTTCGTCGGTGCTGGCGAGGACGGACACAGCCATCCTTCCCAGGGAACACCTAGACAAGGACGCCGAACCGGTCGGAACTGGGCCATACGTGTTCGACACTTGGGAGCGGGGGAACTTCGCACGGCTCGAGAAGTTCGACGACTACCGTATGGACGGCGTACCGTACTTCGACGAAATCGAGACGAACCCAATCGCTGAAAACAGTACTCGACTAGATGGACTGCTCTCCGGTGACTCTCATGTCGTCGTCAATGTTCCGACCAACAACGCCGACCGCGTCGAAAACGACGACTCTTTAGAACTTATATCCTACAGCGGGTTCGTCAACGAGTTCTTGGCGTTCAACAACGCGAAGGAACCCTTCGACGACGTTCGCGTACGGCGGGCAATCAACCACACGATCGATGTCGAACAGGCTATCGAGTTCGCCCTTGATGGGTTCGGATCTCCGGCGGTCACAGTGCTCCCGGCGTTCCACGCCTACGCGATCGACGCGGACCCCGTTCCACAGGACTTCGAGGAAGCAACCCGATTACTCGAAGAGGCTGGATACGGAGACGGCTTCGAGATGGAGTTCCTCCTACCAGAAGTGTACACTCCGAGTGTAGAACTAGGAACGCCAATGCAGCAGTGGCTCGCCCAAGTCGGTATCGACTGCGAACTCCAAGTTACCACCTGGGATAATGTGCTCGAACGGACCTTCAGTACGGGTGAGTATGACATGACCTCGTTCCCGTTCCTCGGGACGCATGCAACCCCGTTTGGCGCCTTCAACAAAATCTGTCATTCGGAGGGGTCGCTGAACTACTTTAATTACGCGAGCGATGAGATGGACACCACGGTCGAAAACGCAGCACGGACGACCGACACGGAAGAACAACGAGAGTTGTACCTTGAGGCCCAGCGAATCTACCGTAGAGACGTTCCGTTCATCAATGTCTTCTACTGGGACCAGTTGTACGGCCGGCGCAACAGTGTGAAAGGCGACCTTGTCTGGGGACCGTCAGAACTTCGACTGTGGAACAACTGGTTCGACGACTAATACATGGGGCGAGGAAGTTACATCGTTAAACGGGTATTCACGTCGTTCCTCACCCTCTTCATCGTGAGCTTCTTTACGTTCCTCTTTACGCAAATCCTCCCCGGCGACGCAGCACAGATGATTGCAGGCAAGGAAGCCTCGCCCGAGCGACTGGAACAGATCCGTAGAAACCTCGGTCTCTACGAACCCCTCTACGTCCAGTATGCCGACTGGCTAATCGGGGTCCTAACACTAAACCTAGGTCGGTCGTTCATCTTCAACGAACCTGTGATTGAGGTTCTGGCCAAGCGAATCCCGCGGTCGGCTTATCTTGCGACGGCGACGGTTGTCCTCGGTGTCTCCCTTTCTATCCCCTTGGGCGTCATCGCAAGTCGGCACCGCGATGGGTGGATCGACTTTTTGGTCAGTTCATTCACCTTCGCGGGGATCAGCATTCCAAACTTCTTTTGGGGGCTAATCTTTATCCTTGTCTTTGCACGCACCCTGGAATTATTACCACCATCCGGATACGTCGACCCGGGACAGAACTTCGGAGAGTTTGTACGGCGATTGACCCTCCCTACCGTCGCATTAACGTGGTATCTCATGGCATACATAACAAGAATGACTCGGTCGTCAATGCTGGAGGTGATGGGGAAAAACTACATTCGAACCGCTGTAGCGAAAGGCGTCACGACCCGAAACGTCGTCTACAAGCACGGGTTGCGGAACGCGTTGCTCCCCACCTTGACGGTCATCGCGTTCCAAGTCGGCTACGTCTTCGGTGGTGTCATCGTCATTGAAACCGTGTTCGCGTATCCCGGCGTGGGCAGTCTCACGTACCAGGCGATCCTTGACAGAGACCTTCCCCTAATCCAAGGAGCCGTGATGGTGATCGCGACAGTCTTCATCTTCGCCAATCTCACAGTGGATATCCTGTACACGGTCGTTGATCCACGGATCAAGTACGGAGGTGACCGATGAGCCAACAAGTCGTACGAGACTCGCGGTGGGAGCGAGGACTTGAGCAGATTCAAGAGGCCATCCGGGCGATGTGGTCCAACCCGAAGTTCCTCGTCGGAACGTTCGGGTTGCTTACGTTCGTCATCGTCGCTACCTTCGCGCCGTATATCACGCCATACGATCCCTTTAAATTAGACGTGATGAACCGGGCAGCACCACCCAGCTTCGTACACCCGATGGGGACCGACAACTTCGGCCGCGACATCCTCTCGCGCATCATCATGGGCACGCGGACTTCCGTATACGTCGGTGCCGTCAGCGTAACCATCGCGGCGGGGATCGGAGTTCCACTGGGCATCATCTCGGGGTTCTACGGTCGTATGCTCGACGAATCGATCATGCGCCTGATGGACGCCTTGATGAGCTTTCCACCGGTTCTGCTGGCACTCGTCATTATGGCCTCCCTTGGACCAGAATTGACGAACGTGCTGATCGCGCTAGGCCTCGTATACACCCCGTTTTTCGCGCGAGTCACGAGGAGTGCCGTACTGGAAACAATCACTGAGGACTTCGTCGACGCTGCACGCGCCCGTGGCGAGTCTGACAAGTATCTAATGGTTTACGAAATATTCCCGAACACGCTACCACCACTCATTGTCCAAGCCACCATCACTTTCGCGTTCGCCATCCTTTCCGAAGCGGCGCTCTCGTTCCTCGGAATGGGGACTCAACCTCCGACGCCCTCATGGGGGTTGATGATTGCCGAAGGACGTGACTACCTTGCTAGGAGCCCATGGATGGTCCTCGCGCCAGGGATGGCCATCGGTACTGTCGTCCTCAGCCTGAACCTGTTCGGCGACGCACTCCGGGACTATATGGATCCGAAAGTCGATGCATCCGGTGGGGTTTAAGCATCCCTCCTGCCTGAACTATCAGCCCGATTAGTCCCGGTCAATCTGATCTGCAAGGTCAAGGATGCTGGCCGCTATCACAGTCGCCGCATCAATTACTTGGTCCAGACAAACGTTCTCGTCAGGGCCATGCTGGTTTGACTCGGCATCGCCCGGACCGAAGTGGACGCATTCACAGCCGTACCCCCCGAACCATAGCGCGTCTGTCGGACCCATGACGCCCTCCATCGGCACGTCGCCGTTCAACCCCCGAATGGCGTTTTCCCTGACCGTCCGTGCCAGTATCCCTTCCGAGTCAGCGACGTACGCATCAATACGGTGAGTCTGTTTCGAGGAAATCGACAATCCATCGGGTAGTGAAAGATCCTCGATCGTATTCAGGAACTTCTCGTCCAGCCATTCGCTCTCAACGTTCGGCGGCACTCGTATGTCAATGGTTGTTTTACAGGTAGATGGGATAACATTTTCTTTGATACCCGCGTCAAGCATCGTTGGGATACACGTCGGTGGTGTCATGCCCGGGATCGACACGTTGACGGTAGAGAGCTTATCGTTCAACGACCGCACGGTCGGTAGTAACGGTTCTAGACCGAAGATCGGATTTGCACCTTTCTGGGGATCTAACCCTGCGTGTGCAGACTTACCGCTTATCGTCACCTCGTACTGGAGGACGCCCGCCGTGGCATACCAGATACGGTCGACGTTCCCTTCAAGAATGGCGTACTCCGGCCGGAACTCGCCGGACTCTGCGAGATACTTCGCACCGGCAGTACTTCCCGTCTCCTCGTCTGCTGTGGCCGCCACTACCACGTTCAGTTTCGTCGGGAGCAAGTCCAATGCCTCCAGAGCCCGCACTGCCAAGGTGTAGGCAGCAATTCGGGCTTTGCAGTCCTTGGCTCCCCGCCCGTACAGCCGACCGTCAACGATCTCCGCGCCAAAGGGATCGCACTTCCATTCTTCGGCGTTCGCCGGGACAGTATCGAAGTGAGCGATCAAACCCAGCGTGGGTCCGTGGTGCTTATCTGGCGTCGCCAAAACGTTCGGCCTGGGTTCCGGTAAACCAAGCGACTCCAGAAGGTCTCTTGGGGCGTCAACTGTCCGGTGTTCCCACCCGACAACCTCGTAGTGCTCTTCTAACACGGACCGGATTCGATCATACTCACCCGGCGGATTTACACTCGGCGTCTTGACCAATTTTGTGAGGAAGTCCACAGCCTCCCCGCGATTATCTTCAACGGATTGGGTTATCTCGGCCCACTTGTCAGACGATACCATAACGAAACCACGTCCGTAGGTACGTTAATTCTACCTCATAGAGGAGACGGACGGTTAGCGTAGCTTTATCCTTCTAGACGGTTACTCTCGGATGGATGACCTTCAGCATTTGTGCGAGAGAATCGTATCTCGACGACGAGGAGCGAGAACAAATCCGGTACGGCGTAGCAGTCGTCACGCGGCTTCCACGAGTGGGCGCACTTTGTCCGTTCGCAAATCAGTCGGGAGCCGTCTCGACTCAAAGCAGGCTCAACGTTGAACTCGGACGCAAAGGCGTCGCGTATCTTGCCGACGGTCTCAGGGTCGGGGATGCATTGCCGGCGCTACTCAACGCCGATCCAAACGCCTCTCACCGGCAACTACACGGTGTAGACCAAGAGTCTGCGTTCGCTCATACTGGAGAAGACTGTGACGGATGGGCCGGGCATCTCGTCGGCGAGAACTACTCCATTGCTGGTAACCTGCTCCGCTCTGAAGCGGTCGTCAAGTCGATGGAGAAAGCGTACGTTGATGGCGAGCGAGACGACGGATTCGCACAGCGATTACTCGCAGTTCTGCGCGCTGGTGAGGAGGTAGGTGGCGATGCTCGGGACGAACTCTCAATCCAGAGTGGTGCGATTCTGATCCGGGACACAGAGGATTACCCGATTATGGAACCGGCGAGTCATGACGTCAGGATTGACGCGACCACTACGCCCGTTGATGATTTGCAGGAGACGCTCGACGCTGTTATCACCGCCCACCAAGAGGCTCTCAAATCGTTGCGGGAGAAGTACGCCAGACTGGCGTGACTTCGGCCATACGTGGCGGCTACCCCAATTCGTCTTTCATGACTTCACCATCCTTCACGACGAGATGGATGTTTTGGGGGTCGGAGAGCAGTTCGGCGTCCTCAATCGGATCCCCCTTTACAGCGATGAAGTCCGCAATGTAGCCCTGTTCGATCCGCCCAACGTCGTCCAAACCGAGCATCGCCGCCGTCCGTTCGGTGCAGACCTCGATGGTGTCCTCGGGATCGAACCCTCCTTCCCGAATCATGAGTTCGAGTTCTCTCCCGTTATGGCCGTTCGGGAGAGCGGTTCCAGCGTCGGTCCCCATTGCGAACGCGACGCCTCGTTCTCGCGCCCGTGGGAGCATTGACAGGTGATGGTCCAGGGCCCGGTCGGCGTTGTCGCGCATCCACTCCGGCCGCCTCTCGTCTTCGACCAGTGCGAACATCGTGGCGTATGTCAGCGTTAGGTAAACTTCTGACTCGGCAATGCGATTCATCGACTCTTCGTCCATCCAGATGCCATGCTCGATAGATCGGACGCCAGCGTCGAGACACGCCTGAATCCCCTCAGGGCAGTGTGCGTGGGCTGCGACAGGGACATCTCGGTTACGCGCCTCCTCGCTCGCTGCCGTCAGTTCTGTCGGGGTGAAATGAAGTTCGTGACCGCCGGACTCATCAGTTACGCCGTCCGTGGCCCACACCTTGATCACGTCGGCCCCCCATTTCAGTTGCGACCGTATCGCGCGACGTACTTCTAGCTGGCCGTCGACGACGCGACTTTTAGTTACGGACTGCTCTCTCATCTCGTCCGTTGCAATCCGTTCGGGGACTGTATCGCCGTGACCGCCGGTGGTGCTCAACCCTTGGCCCGCAGCGATAACTCTGGGACCCGATATATCCCCGGCATCGATTCGATCGCGGAGCTCGAAGACAACCTCGTTGGGACCGCCTAAATCCCGTACCGTTGTCACGCCAGCGTGGAGCGTTCGACGTGCGTTCTCGACTGCTCGAATAGTCGATCCCGCGATGGATTCCTCGAAAGGGCCGCGTGGGGGGACAACATCAACGCCGGTTCCGGTGAGATGGACGTGACCGTCGACCAGGCCGGGGAGAATGCTATACCCGTCGAGGTTGACCTCCTCGTCTACGGTCGACGGTATCGTAATCTCACCAGCCGTTCCCGCGTCCAATATCCGTCCCCCCTCATGGATTACCATGCCCGGTTCGATCGTTCTATCGGGGGTTAACACCCTGTCAGCGGTTACTACACGCTTCATTCGTAACTGTGGAAGCGACGCCGATATACATGGGTCTACCGGTGATGCCACTTGGTTATGAACGTTCGCGATGAGGAATCGCCTCCTAGGCACTACCCTCGTATTTACCTTTGTGTCGCGTCCTTCGGGAATCCACCATTGTATCTTGGATTACAGTATCTTATCCGCGTGTAGGTGAGCGTGCCTCGTTCAGAAGATTCACAGTTCCACTAGCGGGCACATTGAACGACCGACCCCAACCGTCGGAACCTTTAATTCTACGTAACAAGTTTTTCGTATTGACCAACGTGATTTCATCCTATATAGCCGAACTAATGGTTTGGAAAAGTATCCAGGGGGTGACCATCCGGAATGTCGTCCAAGAATTCTAGCACCCTGTTGGAAATTTCCGGGCTGACGACGGAGTTCCCGACGGAAGACGGGGTGATAACCGCAGTTGATGGCGTCGATCTCTCCATCGAGACCGGCGAGATACTAGGACTTGTCGGTGAAAGCGGTGCAGGAAAAAGCGTCACTGCTCACTCGATCCTCCAACTCATCGAGTCTCCGGGCCGAATTACGGAGGGAACGATCGAGTTCAAGGGCGTCGACCTGCGGACAAAGTCGAAAGCAGAACTCCGGAAGATCCGGGGCGGTGAAATCTCGATGATTTTCCAGGATCCGTTGACGTCGCTGAATCCGGTATACACCGTCGGGAGTCAGATACAAGAAGCGATAGAGCTCCACCAGAACGTGTCGGAGCGGGAAGCGCGGACTATCGCGATCGACATGCTAGCAGAAGTCGGGATATCCGACCCCGAAACCAGGGTAGATAGCTATCCCCACGAACTTAGCGGGGGAATGCTTCAGCGGGCCATGATCGCGATGGCGCTTTCCTGCGAACCGGATCTTTTGATCGCCGACGAGCCGACGACGGCGCTGGACGTAACAATAGAAGCACAGATCCTCGACATCCTGGACCGGATTTCTGAGTCGTTCGACACGAGCGTCCTCCTGATCACCCACGACCTCGGCGTTGTCGCCGAAGTGTGTGATACCGTTGGAGTCATGTATGCAGGCCAGCTCGTAGAGAAGGGTCCTGTGTCCGAAATTTTCAAAAATCCGCGTCACCCATACACACAGGGATTACTAGCTAGCATCCCCTCGATTACTGGTGACCGGTCGTCGAAAATGACGACAATTTACGGGTCGGTCCCTAATCCACGCTCGTTCCCGCGAGGATGTCGGTTTCACCCCCGCTGTCCCTACGCTATCGAGGAATGCAAGAGCGGGAAAATTCCTATGGAAGACATCGATAGCGGGCACCAAAGCCGGTGCATCCGCTGGCGGGAGATAAACACTGAGTGGCCGGAAGAGACGACCGCCGAGCTAACTCGAGGCATCTCAGGTGACGAATCGGTAATTAAAGTCGACGACCTTCAAAAGTGGTTCCCGGTAGAGGACTCGATCATCGACCGGATTGAGTTCGACGGCTCTCGCAATGGGTTTCCGATTGGACTCAAGCGGGAATACGTCAAGGCCGTTGACGGAATCTCGTTCGAGATTCAAGCGGGGGAGACGCTTGGTCTGGTAGGCGAGAGCGGTTGTGGGAAGTCCACTACAGCGAAGACCCTCATTGGACTCCTGAAGGCCAATGATGGTGATATCTTCGTCCGTACCCACGACGGCGAGCGACAGAACATTACTGAACTATCTAAATCCGAGCTCAGATCGATCCGCAGGGAAGTCCAGTTCATCTTTCAGGACCCGAACAGTAGCCTGAATCCCCGGAAGACCGTCGGAAAACTCATTGGCCGGCCGATGGAATTGCACGGGATAGCCTCGGGAACCGAGAAGGTAGAACGGATAGAAGAGTTGCTCGAAACTGTTGGACTTGAACCGGAAGACAGGACCAAGTATCCACACGAGTTCAGTGGTGGACAGCAACAACGGATCGGTATTGCCCGCGCGCTGGCCGTCGAACCCGAGGTCATGATCGCCGATGAGCCGACGAGCGCGCTAGACGTGAGCATCCAGGCACAGATAATCAACCTGATTATGGATATCCAACAGGAAATGGATTTTACCATCCTATTTATCGCCCATGATTTGAGTGTGGTGAGGCATATCTGCAACCGGATCGCCGTCATGTATCTTGGCCACATCATGGAGATCGGTTCCGTCGAAGACGTGTTCTCCCCGCCATACCATCCGTACACAGCCGCGTTGCTCTCATCTATTCCCATCCCGGATCCCGACGTGGAACGCGAGCGGATTCGTCTGGAGGGTTCCGTCCCCTCACCGATAGATCCCCCCAGTGGCTGCCCGTTTCATACTCGCTGCCCTCGATACATCGAAGGGGAGTGTGACACCGAATTCCCGCCAACCCAGCAGCTCACAGACGGCTCACATGTTACTTGTGTCCTTTCCGAGGAAGAGCTTCCGGCATCTACCGTTCTCGACGACCGGGGCTAGATAACTGGTTGTCTTTCGCCATTCCAAGACTTCAAGAGCACTTCGGGCCCATCAATTCTTAACACTTCTAAATACTGCTATTTCCTCCTGATATAGATACATTTCTCTAGGAGAGTAACTGAATGCACAGGTTACAGAGCTCCTCGCCGAGGCATCAACCCGCACCAGGCCAACGATTGGGAGACCGTCCACCCCACGAGCCCGAAATCAGAGTCACTACCCCATTTCTTCAGCAGTCGCCCCTCATGACCCGTCGAACACCGTCGACACCGCGATATTAGTTACCGGTTTAACTCTCCAGAGAAGCCCGTAATGAACGGGCGATCTGGCCCAGAAGTGGTGCTCAGGTTTATAGGGCGTTTGTAATCTCGGCAGCTTGCGTCAGACCATCGAACTTCGACACCATATTGCCATCGTCATCAAGGTCAATCGTTGAGGGAGAGACCGGACACCGTATTTGTTTGCCTCCCCTACTTTCTCGGTCGCATTGATTTTCTCGAACTTAACGTCCGACCGGGCAGCAACTATCTCTTGGAGGATTTCTTTCTGCTGAGGACACTGTCCACATGACGGTATGGAAACTGGATTAGCCGAGTCATTGTTGGCATCTCTCAGTCGATGAACAAGCTCGCTACTCCAATCGTTCTCTTTGTCGCACCTATACCGTTAATTGCCTGTTTAGACGCGACCCCCGGGGTCGCGCGTAGATGTATGCAGCTCCCGCGATGTATGCACGATATCGGATGCACCGCACCCCGCGATGTGCATAGAATGACCCCGTTCTCTCAGTTCGTCACGATGGATCGGCTCGGTCTGCAGGGAGGGTACTTAAAGAGCGACCCCTCCAGTACCCGCAGTACAACGCTCTAGGACTCCCAGTGCATACATCGGTTCATATGGCCACCAAACGAACCACGCTCTGACTGAGCGACGAGCGGAAGCGGCCCATCGAACAAGCCGAGCAGATTGTCGCTGCCGATCCCCACGATGACCCACCGACCAGTGACGTCATCGACGCCGCGGTGATCCATCTCATCGAAAGTCAGGAGAACATCGATGCTGTCCGAAGTGAGTATCCGCCGAACGTCATTCAGGACATCGCCAACACCTCTGTCATCGGACTTCGCTACCGAACCAGTGTCGAGAGCACGTGGCGATAGATTATGCCGGTTCTGCTGAATCATTCAGAGCGAGTAGCAGTCACGCTGGCCAGTGGGTCCGTCCCCGAAAACGGGCGCCGCCGTTCGAACGTCGTGCTTGAACACCCACGGTAGGCGGTGGACCACTCGCTGTGTCCCGCAGCGCCTCAAGCGCCGAGCCCACGCCCGAGCGTTCTTTGTACTGGCGCGCGCTCTGTGTCGCATGCACCTTACGCTCGATCACGTGCCGTTTGCGTGGCACGACCTCGACGAGATCACCGCCGAGTTCGACCGCCTCGGTCTGACCCCGGACTACGGCGGTGTCCACGACAAGGGTGTCACTCATATGGCCGTCCTGGGGTTCGACGACCAGTCGTACGTCGAACAGGCCGAGGGCACCAGCCGGGACCGGATCTATCGCCCGGTGTCAGGAACGTTTGACCGAATTGAGGGGGAGTAGCGTCCTCTGGCGTTTTCCTTTAGTTATCCTCAGCAGTTGGTGGCGTCGGTGTACCCATCGAACCGTGAAATGGAGACGTCGTCATAGAACTCGGTCGGATCACCCGCAACGAGTTGTCGAGCGACAATTGAGCCCACAGCGGGCGCCAATTGAATACCGCTCATGGTGACCGCCACGGACAGCCCCTCGAGAGGGGTCCAGCCCACGATCGGATTGCCGTCCGGTGTACTCGTCCCGACACCTACCCATTCGTCCACGAGTTCTGCATCGTGGAGTTGTGGCACCAACCGCTCGGCCCACTCAAGTGCCGTCCGGCGAACCGCATCGGGAGCGGTGTCACCGACCGTCTCGGGGTCGTACCTGGTGGCCCCGTCATTCTCGCCCGGCGTGTACGTGACGAGGACCACGTCGTCCCGCTTCCGGTGGAGGCCGACGGACGACTCGTGGGATTTGATGGCGGGCAGCGTGTACGGGAACGGGCGGTCGAGTTCCAGGGCAAACACTGGCGACAGCACGTGTTCGACGGGGAGGTCCAGTCCAACGGTCTCGGCCAACTGGGCGTTCCACGGGCCGGCGGCACAAACTACTTCGTCGGCGTCAACGGTGTCGGTCTCATCCGTTGTGACGCCCGTCACGCGGTCGCCGTTGGTTCGGATATCCGTGACCGTGGTGTTCGTCTCGAACGTCACGCCATTTTCTTTAGCACGCTCAATGAACTCGAAGGCCAAGTCCCGCGGCCCGAGCGTTCGGCTGTCACCCTGGATGTAGCCATACCGGGGGCGATACAGCGCCCCGTCGACGATGTCTGTGTTGAGGGGCGGGATGAGAAGCGATTTCCGCACTTCGTCGCCCGGAATGTACTCCATAAGACCATCTCCGAATATCCCAGGACTGGACCTGACCGACTCACAGGCCACCGCTTGCTCGGACTCGTCAGCAGCGAGTCGTTCAAGCGTCGTTGCACCACTTGGGGAGGTCGCCACTCTGAGTCGGCCCGCCTGCCGGTATCGGGGAGAGGCCGCTGGCTCAGCGAAGAACTCATTGTAGAGGCGGAACCCGTAGTGTTTCAATCGAGAATGTGGGTCAGGACCGCCGATCCCGATCATCGCAGTCGACTTGGACGTCGTCTCTGAGGCCAGGTCAGTGCGCTCGTAAACAGTGATCGGATCGTCAGTCCGTTCGCTCAGGTGATAGGCGACGCTCGCGCCAACGATTCCACCGCCGACAATGACGTATCTTGGTGTAGGCATCCTCGTATTGAGTTGTGGAGCGATAGTTCGCTCCTCGGCCGGAAAAACACTCGCCCATTCTGTTGGCACATCAACAATAGTGCCGTTGTCGAATGGAGAGGCATTCTTCGGTCACACGGTCCGGGAGCCAGCAACTATTACTGTTCAGTATCTACAGGTGGCTATGTGTGGTCGGACCTCGCTGTTTGTCTCGCAGTCGGTCCTCGAAGAACAGTTCGACGCGACAGCGGTCAGCACGTATTCACGGTCGCCCTCTGTCCGGTTGCGATGAGCAATTAGACATGCGTTCGCTATCCCTTTGAAAATCCCCTTGCAGTTCTTGTGACTCGTCCCCTCGTATCCGTACTCTAAGGCGGTTTTGGCGCTATCGATGCGACCGTCTGACTCGTCGATGATGAAGGGCGGTGCATCGTCCCAGCTCTCGAGCACGTCTCTGGTCTCTTCAGTGAACGCGTTGTCGCGTGCCAGCGGCTGTTCAACGTACGTCAACTGAGCGAAGAGGTCGGAGAGGCGAGGGTCCAAGGCATGTGACTCCCATTGGCGCTTGAACTCGCGAGCGGACTCTCTGACTCGGAATGTGGGCATCTCCAATGATGACTCCTCACGTAACGGCAGCCAAGTATCCATTGCAGACATCCGACCTAGACGTGCTTTTAAACATAAATAGTTGGAGAAGAACAGGTTGCTACTCAAAACCGCGGCAGTCGTTAGGCAGACTCGGTCTCGAACGCGCGACGGAGTCGCCGGATGTGGCCATACGAGTATGTCACACCGTACTGTTCCTCGATATGATCACGTATGAGCTCCGTTGTCCATGCCGCAGCGTCAAACCCAAATGCGGCTGGTGACTGGACTAACTCGGCTTGAAGTTGCTCCCTTTCGTCGGGCGTCAAGGCTGACGGTCGTCCCGGCCGATCGTCATCCTTGATGGCCTCGTCGATCGACAGCTCCTCGAAGCGGTCGAGCCAGTAATACACGGTCGACCGTGGAATATCGTACCGCTCACTTAATGTGTCCACAGTGACGCCGTCTTTATACGCGAGCGCGATCATCAGCCGTTTTGCGGCTTTCCCGGTCGAGACGCGTTCGACCGCCGCGTGCAGATCGTCAACCGCTACATTGGAGAGTTTGGCCATATACGTATGGGCATTGTCCTGGTACAAAAATACAATTATTTCTGTCTGACTTTTTCTCTTAGCCCCCTCTGGCAAGATACTTTTAGGCTCTCTGATTACAGGCGAGAGTTGTCCGTCGACTTCCGTGGTTTGCCTTGACCGCGTCGAGGGCCTTGTGAGGCCGTTGCTCTTCCACCCATGATGCATCACTCTCGATGCTCACGATTTCGTAGAAAAGGCGATTCCAGTAGAGTGGATAGCTTCTGTTGGGATTCAGCCCCTCTCAGGTGACCCATTCACCGTCTGCTAGGAACACGTGTGTCACCTCTGGTCTGGAGTGTGGCTATTCGTCGCAATCTTCTCGCTCAAAGTCCTTGCAATCGAATCGTGTTACCCTACTCGAAATACTCCTCTCGTTTTACAATCTCACTGAAAGCGACGTTTTGTTTGACATTGGTGATCTCGATAGTGACTCGATCGCCTTTGTCTGCATCGGGCACAATAATCACATAGCCCCGCTCAACACGGGTAATGCCATCCCCTTCATCCCCGATATCATCAATGTCGACCTCGCGGACATCACCTTCCTCGACCGGTGGCCCAGACGCGTCTCCCTCCTGTCTTGGTTCAATTTTGGCTTTGTGCTTCGATTGGGCCTCCGGAGAGCGGCCGTTGGGTTCGCCGGCTGTAGTAGCGAGGAGTGCCGTGCGGTAGACCTCACCGGGTGTAAGATTCCCGTTCGTTATTTCGTGCTTCGGGATCTCAATGACGTAGGAATCTTGCTGCTCGTCAACTTCAGCACTGAAGATACAGAGCAAATTGTCGGGAATATCCATTCGTGAATCGCTATGTGGAAGGAGCCAACCAGGATACCTTGAGTCTACCGGATACTAGTCTCTCGTAGATTCCGACAACTACGTAGAGATCGGCATGCAATAGAGTGCAGTGAGAGGCCAACCCAACTGGCCACATCAAACCGACCAAATTACCGGAACTCCTCACACCATTTCCCGGTCTGAACTGATGACAGGCTGATTCTCAATGCCGACCCTTATAAAACATATGTTCATTGCCACTTAGGCAACCTCGACTCACCGGATTCTTCGAAGAACCTTGAACCTCTATATGTCGAGTAATCAGCCACCAACCCTTGATGAGGTCGGCGACCAAACGGAATACTGTCTAACGATGTTCGACGACATCCTCGTCCCCACGGACGGCAGTCCCTGTGCAGAGGTGGCCGCCGAGTACGCCGAGGACCTGGCGACACGGTATGATGCGACCGTTCACGCACTCTGCGTCGTCGATCCGCGCGCGCTCGAAAACGCCCCACAGTACGACCAACTCAAAGAGGAGCGATCTGAAATTGCAGAACGAACCTGCGCGAAGTTGTCTATGACTGGAGTCAAGACCAAAGAAGCCGTTCACACCGACGTCCCCCATACAGCAATTCTACAGTATGCAAAGGATCAAGGAATCGATCTCATCGTGATGGGAACTCACGGGCGAACCGGCGTCGAACGGTATTTGCTCGGGAGTGTCACCGAGAAGGTCGTTCGGCTCTCGGACGTGCCAGTGCTGACGGTCAAAGCTGAAGGCTGCGGTGAGGTTACCTACCCCTACACCGACATATTAGTGCCAACTGACGGAAGTGAGGGAGCTGAGGCCGCTGTCGGCCCTGCCGTCGATATCGCCCACACCTACGATGCCCGCGTACACGCACTCTCCGTCATCGATACGATGGCGATGGGAGTTGACGTCTGGTCAGGGGCAATCCTCGACGCACTCGAAGAATCGGCACAGTCGGCGGTAGAGTCCATCGAGGAGCAAGCTACCGAAGCGTCGGTGTCTGCGGTCGAAACTGCGATAGAACACCGGAATCCCTATCGAGGGATTCTTTCCTACGTCGAGGAGCACGATATCGATCTGGTCGTGATGGGCACTCACGGACGCAGTGGCATCGAGCGATATCTCCTCGGGAGCGTCACTGAGAAAACAGTGCGTACGTCACCGGTGCCTGTGATGACGGTTCGGCAACCAACGTAGTTCTGGGAGCTATGTGGTCTACCTCTCGAGATAGCATTTATGAACGTCGAGTTTCCATAGAAAACACCCTCTAATCGAAGTCCAGGGCTCGAGTCATCCGCTCCTAGTGGTGAATTGCTGCAATTCGAGGCCTCATTCTTTTCCAAGAAGGCCTGTTATCCCTGATGATGGCTGAGATCAAACGAGCAGTGGGTCTGCTCGAAGCGTCGGTCTATGGCGTTGGTCTCATTCTCGGGGCGTGAATCTACGCCATCCTGGGCGAGGCGGTCGCAGAAACCGGTGAATCGATCATCGTCTCCTTTGTGCTTGCTTCCGGCGTCGCTACCTTCACGGGCTTGAGTTACGCCGAACTCGCGTCACGCTATCCGAAGGGTGAAGGCGAGTATCTCTACGCGTGGGCCGCGTTCAGGAACAAACGGCTCTCGGAAGTCACGGCACTCCTCCGCGTACTCACCGGAATCATCTCCGCGGCAGCGGTCGTACTCGCGTTCGGTGGCTACCTCGCTGCCTTTGTTCCCCTCTCGATTGTGCCCATGGCAGTCGGCCTCCTCGTCGTGATGTCGATCATCAACTTCTGGGGCATCGAGACCTCCGCGAAGGTGAACTTGCTGTTCACCGCAATCGAGATCGTTGGCCTCCTATTCATCATCGCCCTCGGAATCGGGTCGTGGGATACGGTCGAATTTGGCCAGTTCAGTCAAGGGACGACTGGCGTTCTCAGTGCGACCTTTCTGTTGTTTTTCGCCTACGTGGGGTCGAATCACTGGTGAACATCGCCGAGGAGATGAAGAATCCATCAAAGACGATTCCGTGAGCCATCGGCATCTCGATCGTCCTCTCGACGGTCGTCTACATGCTGGTCAGACTCTCTGAACTCGGGCTCGTAGACTGGCAGGTGTTAGGCGAATCGCCAGCCCCGCTGGCCGAAGTTGCGCTCGCGGGATGGGGTGAAGGAGCGTTCGTCGTCCTCTCTGCGATCGCGCTGTTTGCGACGGCGAACACCGTGTTAATCGTACTCATTTCGACGTCACGCGTCGTCTACGGCGTCTCGAAGGAGGAATACAATTCGTTCCCCTCGGTATTCGCTCGGGTACATTCGAATCGGAAGACGCCGTACGTGGCGGTCTTACTGGTCGCAGCCGTCACGATTCCGTTCGCATTGGTCGGCGATCTCGGATTCGTCGCCGGACTAGCGAACCTGGCTCTGTTGGCCGTGTTCATCATCGTGAACCTATCCCTCCTGAAACTCCGGTACGCAGGTGAACCGCGAGACAGCGGATATCGGGCCCCGCTAAACATTGGATATTTCTCGATTACGGCACTCGTCGGCTTGGTATCAAGCCTAGGGTTGATTACCTTCTATCTGTTCCAGGTGCTCCTATAAAGCCCGACGAGTTCTCCTCTTCTCCCGTGGACTCCAGTAGCTTCGGGCGCTTTCAACAGGCCGAAATATACTAGACGCCGACGAGAACAATTGGATCGAGGCACGTTTCGAGTTCTCAGGCCAGTTCGATCCTATCCTTGCACGCATCGATGAAGTCGGGAAGGGTGGCGGCTACGTCCGGTTCGAGCATGATCGTGACACCGCGCTTATCGTCTAGGAAGAGGTGAATCGCCTTTCCCCGCTCGTAGTTCACGATGAGGTAATCGGACTCGCCGAGATGGAAATACACCCCTTCCGCGTGTCGCTTGTTGTAGACTGCCAATGAGCGGTGAATTACGTAATCGAGCTGTATACCCTTAAGGTCCCCTTCTAGGTCCTTCCGAACGTGGTGGAACCGGTAATCGTAGCTCTTGCTGTTGTAGTTCACAACCCATCGCAGGTCTTCGCCGTACTGTTCTCGGAGGAAGGAGACTAAGTCGTCGAAATCGAACTTGGCCATACGGTGTTTAGTTTCTCGGTCGTCAAAAATAGTGTGACGTGATACCGATTCCAATGTCATATGACGAACACCGCCAACAGGAGGACGAGAACGAGGACAACTGCGAGGACTCCGACGCCGATAGACTGACTGGTAGACGTCGAGAGCGCACTCCCGTCCCGCCCGGTGGGAGCGACGAGAATCGACCGGAGGCTTTCTCGTATCCGCTCGCCGACGCGGTTGATGCCGTCTTCCACAGCTCCCGCGCCCGCGACGCTTACCGCCACAAGACGTCGGCCGACCGGGTGATAGACGATATCGAGATCGGCGACGGGCGTGACATGGCTCAGGCGGGTTCGAATAACGAAAAATGCGACGACGCCCGCCGCGGTCACACCCCCAGCCTTCAGAAACTGCTTGCCCGCAAAGGGTTTCGCGCTGACGACCCCCTCCGCCGGTAGTAGTCCGAACAGGAGCGTCGGGACCATCCCGAAGAGGACACACAGTGCAGCGACGCTCCCGAGGACCCCGAGTTCGATCGATCGCAGATCGGTGTATTCCGTCTCTGACTCACCCCGAAGGAAAGCGTAATAGCCGAATTTCGAGAAGGAGACGACGGTCCCGACGCCGCCGAAGAGGAGGGCGTACCAGAGGACATCAAAGCCTGCTTTCTCGACTCCGTCGAGGACCATCCCTTTGCTAACAAATCCGTTGAATCCCGGAACGCCCGCGATAGACAGCGCCGCGACGAGGAACACGCCCGCGGTGAGAGGCATCGCTCGCCCGAGGCCGCCAATTTTCTTCAGGCTCTCCTCACCCGTACGGTGGATCACGACGCCAGCGACCATGAACAGGAGGCTCTTGTACAAGATGTTGTTGACGAGGTGTGCGAGCGCTCCCGCGTCAGCGAGCGCCGCTCCGATTCCGAATCCCGCGACCATATACCCTACCTGTGAAACGATGTGATAACTGAGCAACCGACGCATGTCCGTCTGGAGAATGGCGAGCGTGACGCCGAACAGTACCATCGCGCCGCCGACGTACGCTAGGACGACGTGTCCATCGGGAAATGCGCGGACGATTGAGTAGGCACCGACCTTCGTGGTGATTGCAGCGAGGACGACGCTCGTTGCGACGTGCGTCCGCGGGTACGTATCGACGAGCCAGACATGCAGGCCGACGAAGCCAGCGTTGATTCCGATACCGAGGGCCGCGAACGTCGCCGGGAGTCCCGCGGTGATCCCGTCACCGTACAGGAATGTACCGACCTCGGCGTAGTGGAGCAGGACGCCGGCCATCAACGCGAGACCGCCGATCTCGTGATAGATGGCGTATCGGGTACCGACACTCCAGTCGCTCGACCGGTGCCAGACGAGGACAGTCGCCCATACTGCCATCAGTTCCCAGAAGACGACGAGCGTCAGCCAGTCGCCCGCGACGGCGGCGCCCATCCCCGAACCGACGTACGCCAGCGCGTACGCCGTCTGACGTCGGTCCCCACCGGTTGCAAATAGGTATCCGGTCCCCGCGGCAGCGATGAACCCGAACGCGACCGCGAGGAGACGCGAATAGACGTCAACGCTGAACAGCACCACCTCGAAACCGAACAGCGACGTTCGGACGTACGTTCCCGCCGGGACAGCGAGCAGCCAGCCACACGTTCCGATTGCCACAGCGGCGGCGACGGCGTGCCCGACGCGCCGCGGGAGTATCACCACGGCGACGGCGAGCCCGAACAGGGCGATCGCCGGCGGCACGGTCGTGAGAGCGTCTAGAGCGAGACCGGTGAGGGGCACGCTCATCCGACCGTCACCTCCACGACCTGTACTGCGAGGTCATAGAACGGGAGTTCGGTCGGAACGATCCCGTACACAACGGCGACGGCGACCGCGACTGCGACCGGAACGAGCAGTCGCCAGTCCGTTTCGACTCGCCACGCCCGAGACTCCCGGTCGTGACCGCCATCGGTATGAAGAGACCCGCTCGCTCCTGCGTCCGCGGGTTGCGAGTCGGTGAAGAAGGCCTCGGCAAGGATCGGCCAGAAGAACAGGAGTTTGAAGAGTCCCGCGACGAGGAGTGCGGCTCCGAACACCGGGTAGTCGCTCATGAACAGCCCGACCAGTAGATGCCACTTGCTGACGAACCCCGCGACCAGCGGGAGCCCAATCAGGCCAGCGCTCGCAATGCCGAACGCCGTCATCGTCACCGGCAAGCGACGCCCGATTCCCTGTAGCTCGTCGATACGTTCGACGTGCGTCTCAACGTAGATGACCCCCGCACAGAAGAACAGGACGATCTTCATGAACGCGTGCGCAGAGAGGTGTAACAGCGCGCCACGGACGGCTGCCGGCGTCAGTACAGCGAGGCCGATCACGATGTACGAGAGCTGACTCACCGTGGAGTAAGCCAGACCGCGCTTCAGCCGGTCCTGTCGCAACGCGAGGACGGCGGCGATTAACATGGTGACGGCCGCGATAGCCGCCAGCGGGAGACCCACGCCGAGCGTCTTGACGCTATCCGAGCCGAACACGTAGAGGACGACGCGGGCGATGCCGAACACGCCGCTTTTGACTACTGCGACGGCGTGGAGTAGTCCCGACACCGGCGTAGGGGCGACCATCGCGTCGGGCAGCCAGCCGTGGAGCGGCATCAGCGCCGCCTTGACTCCGAAGCCCGCGATCAGCAGTGCGAACGCGGCGCGAGCGAGTAACGGCTCCGTGGTCAGGGCCCCTCCGAGCCCGCCGGGGGTGAAGCCAGTGGTACCGGCGAGCGCGTGAACGAGGAGGGTACCGGCGAGGACGGCGACTCCGCCGCCGAGCGTATAGAGGACGTACTTGTGACCCGCCTTTCGGGCCGTCTCGGTCCGCTTGTGGACGACGAGCGGATACGTGGCAATCGTGAGTAGTTCATAGAACACGAACAGCGTGAGCAGGTTCCCCGCGAACGCGACACCGACAGCGGTGCTCAGACTCGCCGCGAAGGCGGCGAAGTACCGCGTCTGGTACTTTTCGTCTAGGCTACGCACATATCCGACGCTGTAGAGGCTCGCCACGATCCAGAGTCCGCTCGCCAGCAGTGCGAAAAGCGCTCCGAGCGCGTCAACCCGGAGCGTGAGCGTTGCTCCCGGGAGGAACGTCGCGTCAGGTGTCGTATAGGTGACGCCCCGGAGACTGCCCCGAACGAGCGCGAGCACGACGGCGAACTTCACGAGCGCGGAGGCGATCGTCCACGACTCGCGGACGTTCGGCCGCGCCCGACTTACCAGGATCAGCGGGACCGCGACTGCCGACGCGCCCACGGCGACAATCGGCAGCAGTGACGATACTTCTGTCATGATTCTACGAGTGCGGTGACGGTCGGTTCGACGAGCGAAGCGATTCCGATGGCGGCGAACCCGAGCCCGACGGTCGCTACCGCTGCACCGACGGCTACGGCACGCATGCCGAAAGAGGCGTGCCTTTCGGAGACATTCCTCTCCGTCCCGATATTCCGGTCATCACGCACGTAGAGCTGTTGGACCAGCGTTCCGAAGTACGTGAGCGAGAGGAGCGTACTCACGAGGACCAGTACCAGCATCGACCACGATCCGGCCTCGATAGCACCCACGGCGATGTACCACTTCGCCACGAACCCTACCGTCGGCGGAATGCCGACCATACCGAGGCCGATCACCGCGAGCGAGCCGCTGGCCCACGGGGCTCGCTGTCCCAACCCCGCGTACTCCTCTACGGAAGCGGCCCCGGTCCGAGACGCGACGACGCCGGCGGCCGCGAACAGGCCGCCCTTCATCACCGCGTGGCCGAGCAACTGGACGACGGCACCGACGACTGCCGGAACGGTTCCAAGTCCGATCCCCACGGTGGCGAGTCCGAACTGTGCGACCGACGAGTACGCGAAGATACGCTTCACCGACGACTGCCTGGACGCGAGGACGCCCCCGGCGATGACGCTTACTCCCGCGAGAAGCAGAATCACCTCGTCAACAATCGGATGGACAGCGAAAAATCGAACTGTGAACACTCCGAAGACCAGCCTGATCAGCGCGTATCCGGCGACCGTCGAGACGAGCGCCGAGAGAAGCACGCTCACCGCCGCCGGCGCGTGCTCGTATGCGTCGGGCTGCCAGACGTGCAACGGATACAGCGCCATCTTGACCGCCAGTCCGACGCCGATAAACGCGAACGCGGCGAGTGTCAGCGTTGATTCCCGGGGAAGATGTGTGGCGAGGTCGACCATGTTCAGCGTCCCGGTTGCGACGTATAGGTACCCGACCCCGAGCAGGTACAGGGTCGCGCCGACTGTTCCGAGCAAGAGGTATTTGAGCGCGGCGAGCGCGGCCCGTCCGCCGGAGGCGCGGGCGACCAATGCGTAAGCGGCGAGGCCGCTGATTTCGAGGAAGACGTACAGGTTGAACACGTCGCCGGTGACACAGACTCCCGTCAGTCCGGCGACCAGCAGGAGATAGAGGCTGTAGAAAGGATTCGACCGCGGACCGCCGATCCGCGTGTACGCTGTGAGCGCGACCGAAACGACTGCCACGAGAAGTACGAACGGAGCCGAAAGCCCGTCCGCAACCAGTTCGATACCTACCGGTGGTGTGAATCCACCGACCCCGTAGGAGAGCGTTCCGCCCTTGACGACGAGCACGCCGAGATAGCCCGCGAGCGCCGTCTGGATTACGAGGGCGGCCGTCGCAATCGGCCAGCCGCTATCCTCGAAGATTCGGCCAACGATCGGCGGCAGGACGGCCGCGCTAATCGGGACCGCGACGAGTGCGGCAAGGACTTCACTCATCGGCCGACCCTCCCTGTGATTCGCCGTCTGGTCCGTTCCGTGATTCGTCGATTCGTCCCTCCCTGAGAACGTCTTCCCGGAGCGTACCGTACTCGCGGTGGATGCGGACGACGAGCGCGAGCGCGACCGCCGTGACGCTCACGCCGACGACGATAGCGGTGAGCACGAGGACCTGCGGGAGCGGATTGGCGTACGGTCCTCCGCCGGGTTCGACGATAGGCGGTGACCCGCCGGTGCGGTACCCGGTGGTGATGAAAAACAACAAAACGCCAGTCTGGAAAACGTTGAGCCCGATCACTTTCTTGACGAGGTTGTCGTCGTCGATGAGAACGAACAAACCGACTCCGACGAGGACCACGAACCCCACGTAGTTGAGCCGGGCGAGGAACAGATCGATCACTCGTACTCCCCCTCCGCGTCGAACCCGCCAGATATCTCGAAAAACAGGATGACGATGGTCGCAGCCACGGTCACTCCGATGCCCACTTCGACCAGTTCGATGGCGTAGAGTGCCCCCTTACTTCCTGGATAGGCGGTGAACTCGAGGAACGTCCCGCCGTAGACAGCCGTCACGATGCCGACGACTGCGAAAACGGCAACGCCGAGGACTGTGAAGGCTGTGAGGACGGTCTGGTTGAGCCACTGACCGGTCTGATCGATGCCGAACGCGAACGCTATCGTAACAACTACCGATGCGACGACCGTGCCGCCCTGGAACCCGCCACCGGCACTTTTCGCTCCGTGGAACATCGTGAACAGGCCGAACGTAAAGACGAACGGCGCGATCAGTCGAACCGTCTTTGTGACGACGACGCTCTCGGTCTGGCGGTCTTCGCGCACGCTCAGAGCACCTCCTTCCGGAAGACGACGAGCACCGACAGCCCCGCTGCGAACACGACCGTGACCTCACCGAACGTATCGAACGCACGGTAGCCAGCGAGGATCGCCGTCACGACGTTCTCGATACCGAACTGCGGGACGGACTGCTGGAGATAATACGGGGAAATCCGCTGGAACGGTGGAGCGTCTGGTGATCCAACGGCGGGGAGCGAGGGAATTGTCGATCCGATTAGAGCGAGAATCGCCACGACGCCGATTACCGATTTGGGATCGACCTCCCGAGTCACTATTGTGTCGCCGACCGACCGTCCGGTCTTGGCGATGGTAACGAGAAATAGCGACGTCGTGACGCCCGCACCGACGGCCGCCTCCGTCAGGGCGACGTCCGGTGCCCGGAGCGTTACCCAGACGATTGCCATTCCGAGGCTGTACGCCGCAAACACTATCGTCGCCGCGAGGACGTCCCGTAGCGACGCCACCACCAAGGCGACGACAATCAGGAAGACAGTCAACACCTGCGCCAAGAGGAGCCCGTTCATTCGTCCTCCTCCGCCTCGAGTTCCCAGTGGGGGATTCCCTGAAAGTGGGCCGACCTCGTGATCGCGTGAGCGGCCACCGGGTTCGTGAGTAACACGAATGCGATGAGGAGCCCGAGTTTGAGGCGTGCGATGCCGGAGTCTAGCACGACGGCGACGGCCGTTAGGGCGAGCCCAGTCCCCATCGTGTCGCTCTTCGACGTCGCGTGTGCTCGGGCGTACACGTCCGGCAGGCGAACGATGCCGACCGCCGCTACGAGTGAGAAGAACACGCTCCCAGCGGCTAGCGCGACGACCGCCAGTTCGATTGGTGTCACAGCATCCCCCCGCGTTCGACCGAGAACCTGGCGACGCCGAGACTCAACATGAAGTTCAGCATCGCGTACACCAGCGCGATGTCGAGAAACCCGGGCTCGTCGAGCGCCCCCGCCACCAGTGCGATGACGACGACAGTCGTCGTGCCGATGGCGTTGATTGCGACGACCCTGTCCTGTGTCGTCGGTCCTACCGCGGCCCGATACACCAAGAGGAGTGTGAGCGCCACGAGAACGACCGCAGTCGCGAGTAACGCCGTCGAGACGAGTGATCCCTCCCCAACTCCGATCACGGGTCGTCACCTCCGTCGGTATCCGTCACGCCACCGCCGCGGAATACCCAGGTGACGAGTCTCTGGAGGCGTCCTCCGATCTGGTCGCCCCGGGCACCGGCGGTCAGCGAGTGAACGGTGAACTCCCGTTCGTGGACATCGACCACCAACGTTCCCGGCGTGAGCGTGATACTACTGGCCAGTACCATCCGCTCGAGTCCCTCCCGGGTGTCCGTCTCGACAGTCCTCATCGACGGGTCGATCGGTAATCGCGGGTGGAGGATGACGTAGGCAATGGCGACGTTCGCTTTCGCTATCTCCCAGTGGAGCACCGGGAGAAAGGCGACGAAGCGACCGAGTCGCCGCCCCGTTCGAGCCAGCGTCGGTTCCTCGCTGAACGCGATACGAAAGAGCGCCGCCGCCGTGACGCCGGCGCTGACCGCACCCGTCAGGAAATCCAATCCGCCCACGAATCCGCCGATGGCAAGATAGAACAGGTACGTGAAACCGAATATCGCGCCGAGGCGGCGAAGTCCACCGGAATGGATCAGTCGCCGCCGTTCCCAAGTGACTTCGGCGGGAGCGAGTTCGAGACGAGATACGCCAATCCGCTCACGAAGTCGTTCTACCGACAGTCGAGTGTCGGCCTGCACGATGAGACGCGAGATGTTCTGATCACCGATGTACTCCAGTACAGCCTCCGTTTGACTGGCCGAATCGCTCCCGTGTAGTCGTACGGTGTCGACCCTCGTCCGAAGTTCCTTTCCGTCGAAGGTTTCGATCGTCCGTTCGAGGCGCGATTCCACCTCGGAACCGGCTGACCCATCGTCTAAGCGGCTAACTATCAGTACAGCGAAATCGATCACGCCGCCGAGCTCGGCTCGTGAGTCCCTCGCCTTGCGGAGCGCGTATTCGACCGTCCCGACCGACGATTTGTCTGGTTCGACGACGACGAGAAATATAGGTCGCTGTCCCGCTTCCTGTGTCATCGGTTGTCTTGTGTATCTTTCGCGTTGGTGATTAGGTTTCTGACTCTATTATCGAATTACTGTCGTATATCGTCGTCGCACGTCACAATTGATGTTCGCACAGATGACAGAACCGGGTTGCCGAGAGGACTGGATGGACGAGCTTGTTTCCGAAGCGGTAACCGCACCCCGGGCATTCGCTGGCCTAGGGATATCAGCGTCGCCCGGATCGCGCGAACCGCTTCGCCGGTTCCCGGGAGTTCGAGACGGTGCTGTACCCCGCCAGTGATGTTATCGAGATTCATGAATTGCTCCGTGAACTACGGGACAAGCTCGTAACATCTCGCCCGTCGAAATCACTCTGCCAAACGATGAAGAGAGTAGCCTCCCAAATAGAACCCAGAATGTATGACCGGATTGTGATCGCTGTGGACGGGAGCAGCGAAGCGAAGCGAGCAGCACGACGTGGTCTCCAACTCGCTCAGGTCTTCGACGCGACCGTCAACGTGCTTTCTGTCGTCGAACGAAAAGCACTCCGACTCACAGAAACGTCCGACGAGAAAACCCAGCTACGAGAACGTGGTGAGGAGACCCTCACAGAAATCGAGAACCTTGCGTCAGAACTCGGCCATCCTGTTACCACGAAACTGACCGAAGGAAGGCCCGCTGTCCAAATTAGCGAGTATGCGAACGAGCAGGACGCAGACCTCATCGTCATCGGGAGACAGGGATTGACCGGACTCGGTCGGCGTCTCTTGGGCGGCGTTACCGAGCAGGTCCTCCATCGAAGCGACATCCCCGTGTTCGTCGTCTCAGGCGGGGACGACGATGGTGAGATAGAGGCCGATTATTCACGAATCCTTATTACGACGGATGGCAGCGAAAACGCCGAAGTGGCGATTCCCCATGGAACAGCCATCGCGCAGCGCTATGGTTCAGACGTGCACGTTTTGAACGTCGTGGATCTTCAGGCCGCAGGTGGCATGTTCAACGCGGGGGGTCTCGAAAAAGAGTTCCTCGAACGGCTCAACGCGAGAGGGCAAGAGGCCATTGACAGCGTTGCAAACAAAATCGAGGAATCTGCCCCCGATCTGACTGTGGAGACTGCCGTCGAACGGACGGCGTCGTTCGAGGGGGCCGCTGCCGGTGTCCGTGAGTACATCGAGGAAAACGAGGTCGATCTCGTCATAGTGGGATCTCACGGCCGATCGGATCTCAAGCGTCAACTTATCGGAAGTGTCGCCTCAACCGTGCTTCGGACAGTTGACGTTCCAGTACTGGTCGTAAAACGCTCGTGACGCACTCTATTTGGTTCTGGTGTCGCCCTGTATAGGACAGATTTCATGTTCTCACAGTCAACCACGCGGTTTCGTCCGCAACGCCGTAGAGTACGCTTGCTTCTATTTTCGCAAGGGGCCTATTTCAGCACGCCAATTATGGTATGATAGTGGACGGGACTTCGGCAGCACGAACGACGGTCTCTGCGGCGCTTCCAATGAGCACACGACCGATCCGACCAGTTCCATGGTGGCCCATAATGACGTGGTCGTATTCCCGCTCTTCAACAAGACGCAGGATGTCCTTTCCGACACGATTAGCGTAGCCAGGCTCCGACAGCCGGAGACTCGTGACGATTTCCGGCTCGTCTTTGAGGCCAGCATCGGCTACAACTTCTTCAGCTCGTTTGAGGACTTCACTCGTTTCCTTTCCCTGATAGTCCGTGATGTGTACGACGTGAAGCGTTCCCTCGTATCGTCGTACGAATTCAGTAGCAAACTCTAATGCACGGAAGCTACAGTCCGACCCATCTACCGGACGAGGACGTCCATGGGACTCTCTACTTGGTATCAATCATTAAATGTACTCGTATTTTGTGGCTTGGTAGTTTTCCTACAACCAACGATACAGGCATCATTTGACTGAGATGACTAGCCGAGTCCAAGTCATTCAGTTGAGGCTGGAGACTAACGGGAACTACGAGTACGAGGGACACAGCAAATCATGGAGGACGATAGATACGTTTTTCTTGGTGTCGGCCGACCTGTCGCCCACGCATGTCCGAGGCTGAAACCTGCGAGCGCCACGCCTGGGCGTCTGTCGGCGTAGTGACCCGGGATGGATCAGTCTACAGGATCTGGGAGTGCGAGAATTGTCCGGTCTGGACCGCGGAGCAGTTCGACCCCGACTACGAACGACAATGGGACGATACCTGGCTGGCCGAGCGCTGACATGCCGGTCTCGGGTGAGTTGGTGTCCCTGGTCTCTATCGGCGCGGTTGCGCTGTACACCCTCGTGACTGCGGCGAGTCGTGCGATCGACCGGCTGCTGGCGCTCGCCGAGTACTACGATGTCGACGAGGTACTCGTCGGAATGACCATTCTCGCCGTGGGAACGAGCTTGCCGGAGATAAGTTCCCATTTCATCGCATCACTGGGAATCCTCTCCGGGACTCTGGATTACCAGACTACGTCCGCCGTCGTCATCGGCGGTAACACCGGCTCTTCGACCGTCCAGCAGCTTCTTCTTGTCGGAATCCTCCTCATCGGGTACGGCAGTCTCGACCTCACCGGAACGTTCGTCCGCGAGATCTACCTGCCTATGCTAGGCGTGTTCGTCGTGACGATAGTTCTCGCCTGGGATGGAACTATCAGCCGGCTGGACGGGGTCCTGTTCCTAGCTCTCTACCTCGTGTATGTCGGGGCAAGTGTCACCCGTCGGGAGCGGACGCAGACGCTTCGAGAACCGCCGAGCGTCAATCCTCGCAGAGATGCGGTCGTCGCAATAGGTCTGCTCGTCCTGGTTCTGCTCTCTGCATCGCTCATGCTGTCGGTCCTCGAGGGGGTCATCGACATGCTTGCTCTCGGTGGGTCAATGGTCGGAATCGTGACCATCGGCGTGGCCGCCGCGCTGCCAGAGTTGACGGCCGTGATGGACGCTATCCGTCGGCGGTCACCAAACGTCGCGCTCGGAACACTCGTCGGGAGCAACATCGTCAACCCCCTCGTCGGCATCGGCATCGGTGGCGCAATCTCCACCTACTACGTCCCATCGGCCGTCATCCTCTGGGACCTCCCGTTCAAACTCGTGACTGGTGCTGGGTTGCTCGGGTGGACGCTGTACGTGAAAGACGGAGAACTCACGCGGACGGAGGGAGGCTATCTGTTGGGATTGTATTTCGTATTCGTGGTCGGGCGCCTGCTGTTGTTCCCAGGGCAGTAGTCCGCCACCAACTGCTGTGGCTTACCCGGGTCGGTACTCGCGCTTCAAACCAACGTTCCCGACAGGTAATGATAGTTCAAGCTCGTTCGTCGACGATACTGTCGGCAGAGTCTCTCCGACAATTCCCAAGTGTGACGGGAGTGAACATCCGGTAATGAACGACCGCCCGCACAGCCGTTCGGCCGAAGCGGTTCTGGAGGCCCACGATACCTCCAGGGAGGGACTCACTTCAGGGGAGGCCCAGCAACGGCTCGCGGAATACGGCGAGAACGAGGTCGTTCAGGCCAGCGAGCGAACGCCGGTAGCGATCTTCGTTGCGCAGTTCAACAGCGTGCTCATCTGGGTTCTGGTGGCGGCAGCTGTGCTCTCGGCCTGGGCCGGCCACACCGTCGATGCCGTTCTTATCGTCGTCATCGTCGTCGTGAACGGTGTCTTCGGATTTGTCCAGGATTACCGCGCCGAGCAGAGTCTCGAAGCGCTCCGTGAAATGACTGCGCCAACGGCGACCGTCCGCCGGGACGGAACGACTATCGAGATTGACGCGACCGAACTCGTTCCCGGCGACGTGATCGAACTGGAGAGTGGCGACGTCGTCCCCGCGGACGGACGGCTACTCGAAGATATCGACCTCGAAGTTGATGAGGCGGCACTCACCGGCGAGAGTGCGCCAGTCTTGAAGTCGCCCGAACCAGTCGATTCCGATACACCACTCGCCGAGCGTGAGAGCATGGTATTCAATAGCACGAATGTCACGCGCGGCAGGGCAGTCGCCGTTGTCACTGCGACCGGGATGGACACAGAGGTCGGTTCGATTGCACGAGAGCTTGCGGCTACTGAAGAGACACAGACACCGCTCCAGGAGGAACTGGACGAGCTCGGCCGTCGGCTCGGTCTCGGTGTGTTCGCACTCGCCGCGCTCGTAATCCCGCTGTTGCTGGTTCAGGACACGCCACCCGTAGAAGCGGGGCTCACCGCGGTGTCGCTGGCCGTCGCCGCCATCCCCGAGGGACTGCCGGCCGTGGTGACGCTGACCCTCGCACTGGGAGTGCGGACGATGGCCGAGGAGAACGCGCTCGTTCGCCGCCTTCCCGCCGTCGAGGCACTCGGCTCGGTAGATGTCATCTGCACCGACAAAACCGGGACGCTCACCGAGGGACAGATGACCATCAGCCGGGTGTGGGTAAACGACGCTGTCGTCGAACTCGCCGAAACTGCCGGTGAACCCCCGTCCGACCGCATCGACCTCCTGTTGCGGGCTGGAGCGCTCTGCAACGACGCCACCGCCGAGGAGGGCGATCCGACCGAGCAGGCGCTGGTCGAGGCGGCCGAAGATCACGGAATTGACGTCGAGGCTCTCCGCGAGGAGCACCCCCGAACCGACGAGTTTCCGTTCTCTTCCGAGCAGAAGTGGATGGGAACCGTCCACGGCGACGCAGGGTACGTCAAGGGCGCCCCGGAGGTCGTCCTCTCGAAGTCCTCTCGCGTGTTCACCGACGACGGACCGACCGATCTCACCCCGGAGGCAGCCGACCGCGTCCACGAACAAGTCCGGACGTTCGCCGACGAGGCCCTCCGCGTGCTCGCGATCGCCTACACGGAGGACCCGGAGAACTTGGAGGACGACCTGGTGTTCGTCGGACTCGTCGGGATGATCGACCCGCCACGAACGGAGGTCGCCGACGCTCTCGCGGCGACCGAGCGGGCCGGGATCGACGTGAAGATGATCACCGGCGACAACGTCCGCACGGCCGCCGCTATCGCGGGGTCGCTCGGAATGGAACAGGAGGTGATAGAGGGGCGTGAGCTTGACCAGCTGGACGACGAGGAGCTGTCAGAACGGGTCGAGGAGGTCAACGTGTTCGCTCGTACGTCTCCCGAACACAAAGTGCGCATCTTGCAGGCGCTCAAGGAGAACGGCCACGTCGTCGCAATGACGGGTGACGGCGTCAATGACGCGCCAGCGCTGAAGAACGCTGACGTCGGGGTCGCAATGGGCGTCCGAGGGACCGACGTGGCCAAACACGCAAGCGATATGGTCCTGCTGGACGACAACTACGCCACCATCGAGCGGGCAATCGAACGCGGTCGAGCCATCTTCGACAACCTCTGGAAGTTCGTCGCCTTCCTGCTTAGTGCGAACGTGGCGGAAGTCGCGCTCGTCTTTCTCGCGTCGCTGTACGGCTATCTCGTGCTCCCGGCGGTCCAACTGCTGTGGATCAATCTGCTCACCGACGGGTTGCCCGCGCTGGCGCTGGGTGCGGACCCGCAGAGCGGCGACGTGATGGAGCGACCGCCGCGCGATCCCGACAGGGGCATTATCGGACGTCCCATGCTCGGACTCATCGGGGGTGCCGGGACAGTATCGACCGTGCTCATGCTCGGGTTGATGTTCTATGTGCTCAGTGGAGCGGCCGCGATTACGCCGTACGCGATGACGATGGTGTTCACGGGCTTCGTCTTCCTCGAGTTCGAGAAACTGTACGTCATCCGCTGGCTCCGCGAAACCCCGACGTTCTCGAATCGGTGGCTCGCACTCGCGGTTGGGCTGTCGATTTTACTACAGCTTGGCGTATTGTATACCCCGGTCAATCAACACTTCGGAACAGTACCACTTGAGCTCGAAGACTGGGGAATCATTGGCGCTGTACTCGTCATCGGCCTCCCCGCATACCTCGCCATCGGTTCTACAATCAAACGATATCTCCCCTCGACGAGATCTCCGGTGAAGACTCCCCCTGAGGAATAAGAAAGCCAGTGGTAGACCTCGAGTTCAGTTGGGAATCGGAGTTCATTATACTCGCATACGTCCGGTTTCCAATTGCCCTCGTAATTGCAGGTGAGAACCCACAGAGAATGACTTGAACCACGACGAAATAGCTATTCGGGCTGCCCGTCACTGTGCTGTCCACCCACCGTCGACGGGGATGTTCGCGCCTGTGATATACGAGGCCTCGTCGGAGACGAGGAACATTGCCAGGCCAGCGATCTCTTCTGGTTGTGCTACCCGTCCCATCGGTGTCTGGCCGTGGACGTATTCGTAGAACTCCTCCTGGCCGAAGGCGGGTTCGGTCATCGGCGTGTCGACGAATCCCGGACAAATGCTGTTAACTCGCACGTTCTGTTTGGCGTAATCGACAGCGACCGACCGCGTGAAGTTGACGATGCCGCCTTTGGCCGTCGCATAGGCAGTCGCTCCCGGGCCAGCAACGAGCCCGTAGATTGATGCGATGTTGACGATGCTCCCCTCGGACTCCTTCAGGTGTGGCATCGCTGCCCGCGTCCCGTGCATGACGCCGTTCAGATTGATCCGCATCACGTCGTGCCAGTCGTCGAGCGACATCTCCTCGACCGTCCCGACGCGGCCAATCCCCGCGTTGTTCACCATCACATCCAACTGGTCGTACTTCTCGACGGTTGCCTCGACGAGCGCTTCGACCTGCTCGTACTCTGCGACGTCACATTGGGTGAAGTCACAACCGAGTTCCTCGGCCGCTTCTTCTCCTGCATCAGCCGACCGATTTGCGATAACGACCTCGGCACCGTACTCTTTGTACTTCGCAGCAGTTGCTTTGCCGATCCCTGTCGATCCGCCAGTAACGATTGCGACCTTGTTATCAAGCATGGAAGCCATCCACAATACTCTTTCCGACGTCTAAAACATCGGGATGAGTTTCAGGAGTGTGGTATTCCTTGAGAAATCGGTCATTCTGTGTGCTCGGATGACACCACCGATTCGCCGAGATCACTCGG
Organism: Halorussus salinisoli; assembly: GCA_005239435.1. Lineage (GTDB taxonomy): Archaea > Halobacteriota > Halobacteria > Halobacteriales > Haladaptataceae > Halorussus > Halorussus salinisoli. Next base: position 754,901 of record SZNP01000004.1, read on the forward strand.
ACGGATCTTCCGCACCAGCCTCGCTTTCGGCGTCGGGTTGCGGATCTCCCCCGGTCTGTTTCTCCTGCGCCTCGCCCCAGCCACCGGCGTCGGTTACCTCGAACAACTTCCCCCAATCCGCGTCGTCTTCGCTTTCCGGGAGCTGGTCCCGTAACTGCCAGAAATCGGATTCCGGTACTACTGTACTAACGAAATCGAACGAGTAGATGACCGACGTCGGAAGTCCGGCTTCCGCGATACTCGGCGGTGTCTTTCCCGCGAAGGTCGCTGGGAGGATTTCCGAGAGCCACAGCGATGCGATTAGTACGGCCAATAACAGATGGAACCCGACGTGTATCCGGACCGAAGTTTCCCTGATTGATTACTTGAGTGCATCTGCGTCTAGTCGAACCATTCCGCCGACGAACGTGAACAGCGTTAACCAGAGCAATGTGGTGTATACCAGATACAGCCCGTTGAATGCGGTCATAAACGCGTAGGACGCGTAGGTGTAGAGCAGATACCCCGTCACCCCGAGCCAGACGACGTATCCCCGGAGCGACCCGCGAACGGCAAAGTACAACGACGCGGCCAGGGCGGGGACGGCAACCACGAGCGTCAGCAAGTCTTGGCCGTAAACCTGTGGAAGGAGCACCGCCGCTCTGCATAGAGAAAGACGAAATCGAAGAGGCGATCGACGTCCTAGATACTGCACTCGAAACGACGTTTCACGGAAGTATCGATTCATGAGAATTACGAGGTACTGTCGGCGTTTGTGCGGGAACCCTTCGCGAGTGCTGGCTGACCGGCGAGGCAACTGACGTTGTGAACGCGTTCCCGAACATCCCTTTGGACTCGGGAGGCGTCGCACTCGTTAGGGGCGCAATCCCAACCTCCTACTCGTCCTGGTCGAGCGCGATGCCGACCGCCCCGAGTGCAGTCCGTAACGCCCGCTCGAACGTCGTTTCGTGCGGGACGTGCACGGCGTTTCGCGCCGGGGTGAGCTGGCTACGGAGGTCGGCTTCTGAGTCGGGAACCGGCACCGCGTCGAGGCCTAGCTGTCGCCGTGAGAGATTGCTTTGCCCGTCGACCGCGAGAAAGAGGTTCGCGTCGCGCGCCATCGCCACGTCCACCGGGGCGTCGCCAGCCGCCACAATGTACGTCCAGCCGTGGGCAGCCCGCAGGCGTTCGACTGTCTGCCCTTTGTCGACGCGGTCGAAATTGCCGGTGTACCGCTCCGACCGCACATCATAGGCGGTCCCGATTACTTGCGCGGCACCACTCACTTGCCGCGCGTACGCGGTCGCAATGTGTTCGGGGCCATCGGTGACCAGATAGAGGTCGGTGTCGTCGTGCCGTGCCAGCCGGTCGAGGGTCGTACGGAGCTGCGCATCGACGGGACAACGGGATGCGACCACCTCGGCCACCGCGTCCGCCACGTCGGCCCGCCGTTTGCCGCGGAGGAGGGCGCCGTACGCCTCGAGGACGGTCGCTCGCATCGCCTGGTAGTCGCCCATGTCCGAGGCGGGCAGTGTTCGCGACGCGGTCTGGCCCTCGCGTCCGGTCGGGCGGTCCGCCTGGTGTCGAGCAAGCGTCGTAAGAATTGTCTCTGACAGGTGGTCAGCCCCGGCGACGCGCAGGGCATCGAGGCCCGTCAGGACGCCCTGCCATTTGGCTGTCGCCGCGAGGCCACCGTGGTAGTCGGCGACGGCCGTCAGCGCGGTGCGGCGGTAGCGTCGCTCTCTGGGCGAGAGCGTGATGCTGTCGGCGTACGGGAGGAACGCGAGCGTCTCGATGAAGACGGACCCAGACCGGTAGACGGTGCCGTCGATGTCGAGACAAACGCCGATGCGATCACCTGCCTCGTACGCGAGCGGATCACGATCGTCTGCGGGCTCCTCTGTGACAGTCATGACGGCCCTCTACTGGGATGGGAGAGCGGTACGGAGTCGGTCATACTCGCGGACATGGTCACGCAGCTTCGACCCGGACATACGCCTCGCCGGCAACGCCTTCGAGCGGGCTGGGATCCTCGAGTTCGGCCACCACGGTCACCGGCGAGGCGGCGCGGGGCTGGTCGTCGGTGCTCGCGGGCGTCGGGCCCCAGAACAGGCACAGGGCGTTCCCAGGGGGCCAGTATGCGACTGCGCCGACCGGAACGGTCTCGCGGGCGTTCTCGGCGGGCATGTCAACTGGGACCGAGAAGTACAGTTCGTCGCCCCAGCGCGTTGCGTCACCCGCGACCGGCAGGGCGGCCGCGAGTGCGTCGCGTGTGGCCGGTGCGTCGTCGGTCCACGAGGCAGTGCACGTGACATCACCGACCGCGATCCGGAGGTCTGCCATGATCGTGCAGACGCCACAGGCACCCGTAAAGGTACTGCGGACGCGACTGGCGCGCAGTTCCGTGTTCCGATGGCGCGTGGCCGTGTCCGGTGCGCCGGTTCCGGATTCCCATGCTTCTTATCGTACAGCGCCGAGCATAGAGACACAGTGCGTTCACTCGGGGCGGTCCGAAGCGGAGCGGCCGAGACACAGACCGGAGCGCTGGCCGTGATCGCATTCGGCTGGTTTCTCACCCTCGGACTACGGTTCGTGCTCCCTGCAATTTTGCCCTCTATCAAAGTGGCGTTCGCGATCAATAACGCGACCGCCGGGCTTGCCATCACGGTCATCTGGGCGGGCTACGCGATCATGCAGTTTCCGGCCGGCGTACTCGTCGACCGGCTCGGCGAACGCAGGCTCCTGAGTGTGAGCCTCGTACTCGCCGGGGGCAGTCTCGGAGCCATCAGCGGGGCGCCGGTCTTCTCTGTGTTCGTGGTTGCCGCCGGGCTGTTCGGGTTGGGAACCGGCTTGTTCGGCACGTCCCGCGGTATCGCGCTCTCGAATCTCTTTTCGCCGAATCCGGGACGCGCGTTCGGTATCACGCTCGCCGCTGGGAGCGTTGGCTCGGCCGCCCTCCCGTTTCTCGCCAGCGTTCTCACTCTCGAGATCGGATGGCGGTTGACTGTCGGGCTGTCGGTGCCGTTGTTTCTCGCCACGGGCGTCGGAACATGGTGGGTGATGCCAGCGGCGACGGCAGATGCCGACGGCGAGCCCGAGTACTCGCACCACCGCATACTTGGTCCGCTTCGAGTCGCACTCGCTGACCGCGCAATCGGAATTGGTGTCGTCGGCCTGACACTGATGCTGTTCACATTCCAAGCGCTGACGGCGTTTCTGCCGACGTATCTGGTGCAGGAGAAGGGACTCTCCCAGCAAATGGCGGGGGCCCTCTTTGCGGTGCTGTTCGTCGCTGGCGCTGGCTTCCAATTGGTGGGCGGCAGCGCAGCGGATCGAGTCGGGACGCGGGCCGTCCTTGTCGGCGTCGCGTTCGTCGGCATCTTCACGCTCGCCGCGCTGCCGGTCGTTCACGGCGTCCCGGCGCTCGTCGGCTTGCTTGTCGTGCTGGCCTCGCGGCTCGCAGTCGCCCCGGTGGCAAACGCATACGTCCTTGAGGCCCTGCCTGACGAGAGGATGGGGGCCGTCTGGGGGCTCCTGCGAACAGGCTTCTTCTTGGTGAGTTCGACCGGGGCTGTCGTCGTGGGGGTCCTCTCGGATCGCGGCCTGTTCGACGAAGCATTCTTCCTCTTGGCGGGAGTGACTGCCGTGGCGACCGCATTGTTCGTGTATTTGCCGAAGCGCCCCGGCAGGGAGCCGACGTAGACGGCCTGCGCCCGTTGCAAGGTGTCTCTCTACAGTTGGCGGAAGAGGACCGACGTCCGATTTGTGCTCGGACGTCGCCTGTAGCACTCACCGCCGACGTCTGACCCGCGTGAACTACCCCGCCCTACTCGCTCGCTTGCGCTCGCTCCTTGAGGAAGGGGGATTAGCGCCTGTAAATTCAGCTAACACATGCCCGATGTGCGGAGCAACTGAGATCAGCCGGTACGAGATTTGTTGACCTCACCGAATCCTTTCTCAGTCCTATCCCAAATAGCAGAAAGACAGAAGTCTGCTAGTATATTCTCTTTCTCCACTCGAAGGATGTTCAATCCGTTGTACGTGCGAATCAAGCTGTTTATTACACGAAATCGACGCTCTCGAACTCGAATCTGGCCCCACCAGTCGAACCCTCGGACAACGAACACGACCAGTCGTACACGTCCGCTAATTCCTGTACGAACGCCAACCCCAGTCCGGTGCCACCCGCTTCAGCAGCCGTCGTGAATCCGATGTCGAACACGTCTTCTCGGTCGTCTGCCGGAATCCCGGTTCCATCGTCCGCGACGTAGAATCCTTCAGGGAGGTCTCCGATCGTGATGGTCACGTCACTCCCGCCGTGCTCGACTGCATTCTCGAACAGATTCTCGAGGAGATGCCGAATATATGTTTCCTCGGCCTGTAGGACACGGTCGGTATTCACTACCAGCCGCGCGTCGGGGGCGTTCACCTGCATCCACACCTCGTGGGCGACATCCGCGAGGACAACGGCGTCGTTCTCACCGATAGCGTCCCGACCACGGGCTAATACCAATAGAACGTCGACCATATCCTCGATGCGGTCGAATGCCTCCTGAACGTGCGTGACGGCGTCCGTCTCCGAATCCTCCGGGAGTTGCTCGCTGTAGATCTGGCCGATCGTGACGGGGTTGCGGAGTTCGTGGGCAAGCATACTCGCGAACGCGTCCAAGCGTTCGTTCTGCGCCGCCAGTTCGTCTTCGCGCTGCCGTCGCCGGATCTCGGTGAACAGGATGTTGGCGACGCTCCGGATGAACTCGACGTCGTCGTCGGTATATTCTTCGACGGTCGTCGTGTGGACGCCAAGAATCCCCCACGGATCGTCGGGCGTCCCGATGATGGTGCTGATACCGCTTTTGACGCCGTGCGAAGTGAGCAACGCTGGCCCAGTGAACCGGTCTTCGGACGGGAGGTCGGTAACGACCACGGGTTCCTCTTCGAGGAGAGTGTACCCTGCCTGCGAGTTCCGTTCCGTCTCGACCGTCGCCGTCCCGACGATGCCGTCACGCCACCCCACGCCGTTCCGGAGCAGCAGTTCGTCATGGTCTGGCCGGAGTTCCAAGATCTTGCAGTAGTCGTGATTGAGCGTGTTTGCCACGCGTTCGACCGTCTTGTCAAACAAGTCGTCGAGTGGGTGGTCGTCCAGCGCCAACTGGGCGATCTCCGCCAACACGCGCTGTTGCTGGGTGGAGTTCGGGGCCCTCTCGTCGGCGCGGACTACCGGGTCGATGTGGTTCTCACGTGGGAATAGATCATGGAGGATACCAGCGATTTGATTGTGAAGCATAGGAACGTGCATACTGATTCTCCGTAGGCGGCACCCTGAGAAAGGGTTTTTGCAAAGTTGGCGAACGAGTCAGGTACGCTACGAATCGTCGTCAACATTCTTAAACTCAACCTGTGCCCACCAGTGTCGCTCTCTGTCACCTGGCATGTCCACCCGTACACGTCCGCGAGTGCGTCGACGAACGCTAGTCCGACCTCCGTGCCGCCGGTATCGGTGACAGTCGTATATCTGGCCTTGAAGACCCTATCCCGCTCGCCCGCCGGAATCCCACTCCTGTCGTCGGCGACATAGGAATTTCTGCGTTTCTAGTCACCGGACGACCACGATGGGGAGCACCCCGACAAGTATCAGTAGCAAGACACTGGCCGTCTGCTCAATTTACGAAAAATTCGAGGCGAAAGCCTCGCCCTTCAGGGCGGGGATGAAGCCGACCAACAGTATTCAACCGCCGACGATGGCACAGACGGGGTTCCAACGCAATCTATAAGGCATCCGACCGTGATAGTATGCATAGATGGTAAAGAGTACTCGTCACGCGAAATACGAACTCTACTACCACATAGTGTTCGTGCCGAAGTATCGGCGTTCGCGCCTGACGGGGAAGACGAAGGAACGTCTCGAAGCCATCTTCGAGGAAATCTGTGACGACAAAGACCTCGAACTGGCCGAGTCCGAGGTCATGCCCGACCACGTACACCTGTTCATCGGGAGTCCACCGAAGAACGCTCCGTCACTCATCGTCAACTGGGTCAAGGGCATCTCGGCGCGAAAGTATAACCAGCGGTATGACGACCGCGTGAAGTGGACTCGTTCGTACTACGTCGGAACAGCGGGAAGCACCTCGAAGGACGCTGTCGAACGCTACATTGCTGAACAGGAAGGTGGCGACGAATGAAGCGCGTCAACCCCTTCGAGGTGATCCCACAGACCGAGAACGACAAAGAGTGCCTCCTACGGCTACTTGACGCCTCCGCCTCGCTGTGGAACGAACTGACCTACGAACGTCGTCACAACTACTTCGGTGACGGCGACGTGTGGGACACTTCCGAGTACCGTGGACAGTACAACGGTGTCGTCGGAAGCGCGACTG
>SZNP01000005.1 GCA_005239435.1 Halorussus salinisoli
CCTTGGTGACCTGCGAGAACTTCTCCCACTTCATCGAGTTCTGAGCCCACTCGTCGAAGTCCGACTGCCCGTACCCGGCGTTCTTCAGGTACTGCTTGTTGTACTGCATCGTCGGGAAGTCCGGGAATATCGGGAGCGCGTAGAGGTCGCCGTTCGGTCCCTTCGCGGTCGAGACGCTCGCCTCGAAGTACTGGCTCTCGATCTCTTCGATGGCGCTCTGCGGGAAGCCCTGCCGTTCGTTCAAGTTGACCAACTGGTCCCGGACGATGAACGGAATCGTCCACCCGCTGTCCATGTACAGTATGTCGGGCTTGGCGCGACCCGCCGACAGCCACTGCTGGTACTGCGCCCGCCGGTTGTCGGTCACGTTCGGCCCCGCGAGGACGTTTACCTCGATGTCCTTCGACAGGCCGTTGTTGTACAGCACCGGCTGAAGCTGTTCGTTCCACGTCTCCCCTTTCAGGTCGGCGTCGGACGCCCACTGGAGCGTCGTCGTGCCGCCCTCTTGCACCTCTCCCACGGTCCCGTCTTCGACGTACCCGGTCAACCCTGCCGCCGCCCCCGACGCGCCGACCGCTTTGACGAACTGCCGTCTGGAAGTTCCACCGTTACTATATGTCATTATTTCCCACACCCTGCGGCCGGAGAACGGTAGCCTACCGTAAAATAGCTCGGGCCGATGCGTCTCGCTACCTCACTCGTGAAGCCCGCCGACTTCGGCGTAGAACGACGACTGTAACTGCTCGGCCATGTCCTCCTCGCGGTCGATGCGGGCGTCGATGACCGTCGGCACGTCGTTTTCCTTCCCTTCGGCGAGCGCAACGCCGAGTTCGTCGGGGGTCGTCGCCCGAATTCCCTCCGCGCCGAAGCCCTCCGCGATTGCCACGAAGTCGGTGTCGTGGAACTCCACGCCCGCGATGTCGCCTTCCCCGTCCTGCATCTGGCGGACCATCCCGAGACTGGTGTCGTTCAGCACGACGAAGGTGGGCGCGACGCCCTGCTCGACCGCGATCTCCACGCTGGTCATCGTCATCGTGAACCCACCGTCGCCCGCGACGCCGATTACGTCCGAATCGGTCGTGATGGCGGCCGTGACCGCCGCGGGGGTCGCCCACCCCATGCCGCCGACGCCGCCCGACCCGAAGTAAGTCCGAATCGCCGGCGTCTGGAGGTAGTTGAGGAGCCAGAAGCGGTTGTTTCCGGAGTCGGCGGTGACGATGGTCTCGTCGTCCACGACGGCCTCGATTTCCTTGACTGCGCGCTGGGGTTTGATGGGCGAGGCGTCCGAGTCGCATTCGGGAGCCGAGAAGGACTCGCGGGCCGATTCGGCGCGGTCGCGCGCCCAGTCGTTGGTTCCGTCACCGGCATCGGCCAGTGCCCGCAGACTCTCCTCAGCGTCTCCGATCAGGCCCACGTCCGCGGGGTAGACCCACCCGGCGTTCCGGGTGTCGATGTCGGCGTGGATAATCGTCTGCTCCTCCGGGCGAACGAAACTCGGTGCCTGCCAGTTGGTGTCCATCGGGTTCATCCGGCATCCCGCCACGAGGAGAGCGTCGGCCTCGCTCACGACCTGGTTCGCGCCCTCGTGGCCGAACGAACCGATGACGCCGCCCGCGAGGTCGTGGGTCTCCGGAATCGTTGATTTCCCGAGGTAGGAGGTCACGACCACCGCGTCGTAGGCCTCCGCCACGGCCTGCAACTCGTCGTAGGCCTGCGCGGCGTGGACGCCGTTTCCGGCGACGATAACCGGCCGCTCCGCCTCGGCGAACGCCTCGGCCGCCGCCGCCACGTCGCGCTCGGTCGGCGCGGCGTCCCAGTTGCGGACCTGCTCGTCGGCGTCCCAGACGGGCGGAATCGGGTCCTCGGGCACTTCGTCGGTGATGGCGTCGCCGTCGAAGATGACCGCGGTCGGTCCGGGCCGACCAGCCGTTGCGTGCTTGAACGCCAACTGGACGCTCCGGAGAGTCTCGGTCGGCGAGCGCGGGAACCAGTGTTCCTTGGTCACGCCGTCCAGAATCTTCGGGAGGTCCAGCCCCCCGTAGTCGCCGCGCGACTGCTGGTAGGGCGCGAGCGTCGAGTAGTCGCCGCGCTCGCTGGCCTCGGTCAGGACGACCATCGGCGACGAGGAGAGGCGGGCCTCCATCTGGCCGATAGTACCGAGGCTTCCGATCCACGGTCCCTGCCCGGCGAGGACGCCCGGCTTCTGGGTCAGGCGGCCGTACATCTCGGCCATGACGCTCCCCTCGCGCTCGTCGCGCGGGCGGACCACGTCGACGTCGGACTCGGGAAGTTCGTCCAAAAGCTCGATGACCCGGCCGCCGGGGTAGCCGAAGACGTACTCGACGCCGAGGGCTTCGAGTTGCGAGACGAGTTCCTCGTTGGTCTCGGTCATGGGCCGAACTGACTCCGGCGGGTGACTTTGGTCTGTCGCTTCGCGGACCAGTTCGAAGAAATCCGAGTGACTGCCGGGACCAGGACGGCGCTTCCCGTACTTCGCCGGACGGTCGTTCCGAGGGGGCCGCACTCGTCACGGCCTCAGCCGCTCGGTCCGGGGAACTCCTCGAAACCGCCGATGGAGACGGACACGCCGGAATCGTCGGGTTTCAGAACGTACTCGGTCGGGTAGCGGTCCTCGACCGGGAACACCTCCGGCGTCTCCACGTCGACCGACGTCTCCTGTTCCAGGTCGGCGAGGTACTCGTTCGTGACCATCGGCTCGACGAAGTGAAGCCTGCTCTCGCCGTCGCCCTCGAAGACCGGCACCTCCCGTTTCTCGTCCTCCAGTTCCATCTCCTCGACGCGTTTCGGGTCTTCCGGGTCGATGGCCGGGTCGTACGTCCCGTAGACGTAGGTGTGGGTGAACTCGCCGTCTCCGAACTCCGGGGCCGTCCCGTCGAGGAGGTGCTCGCCCATCTCGGGGACGATGAGACGCGGGTCCTCGAGTCGGTACCCCGGCGGGAACTGCTCGTCCGGGACGTCGTAGGCGGCCAGTCCGAAGGGAATCGACTCAACGGTGGACTCTTCGACCGTGTAGAAGTGGAAGTCGAAGTGCGGAACCGTGTAGACGCCCGGCGGCGCGTGCCCAACCGGGTTGTAGTGCAGTCCCACGAACGTGAACTGGTGGGTGTCCACGTCGCTCGGAAGCGAGAGGTGGGCCGCGACGCTCTCGTGCGGTTTCTTCCCGTCGTCGTCCACCGAGGCGAGCGCGTCGTCGTCGACGTGAACGTCCAACGAGACGAGTTCCCCCGACGAGTTCGTGACGGCCGCAGTCTTCACGGTTCCGTCACCGACTTCGGCGGACTCGCCGTCCTGAACTGTCAGGTCTGCCCTCGGTTCGGTACGCGTGCTGGCAGTCCCGGTTACGACCGCCCCACCTACTGCCGTCGCACCCGCCATCGCTCCCACCTTCAGGAAGGTTCGTCGACCGGTACCCCCCGTTCGGTCCGTCGTCTTTGGATTCGTTCGTCGTTCGATGTCTTTCATTCTCGGGCCTCTCTGTTCCGTTTTCGCTAGCTTACTCTTTCGAGGGTGTCGACAACACCCGAATGCCTGTACCCGGCACTTATACAAAAGAATAATCTGTACCACAATTCAGTAATCGCGCTTACTGTACCTGAGTGCAGTTCGCGTGACTGCACATCGATGTCGGACTGGACAGCGACTAGTCAGTCCGCGGTTTCGGACACGTCGAGGACGTCGCCCGCATCGTCGAGGGTCACGTCGAGTCGGTCGCCGTCGAGTTCGACCCGGACCAGAAGCTCCAGCGGGTCCTCCGAAACCACCGTCTGCTCTTCGATGGTGTCGTAGAGCACGGTTATCGAGGACTCGTCCATGGCGCTCTCGAGGTCGATTCCGTGGTCGTGATAGAACACCTTGACCGGAAGTTCGGTGACGACGTGGAGTCCCAGCGAGAGCCACCAGTCGAACTTGCACACCTCGCAGACGTGGAGCAACCGGACCTCGTAGACCGACCCGCAGTTGTCACAGACGGTTCCCTCGGGCGCGTCGTGGTCGTCGCAGACGTGCGTGGTCGTGGTGATTTTCCCGGCACAGTCGGGACAGACGCCGTTCAGGAGCGTCATCAGCCGGTTCCGAATCCACGTGTTTCCCTTGCGCTGCATCTCCTGTGGCGTGCGGTTCTCCAGCGCGGCCGGTGGAAGGTCGGCGTGTGCCACCATCCCCGACGGGTACTCGGGCCAGCGATACGCGCCCTCGCAGTCGGGACACCGCTGAATCGTCTCGTTCTCGTCGGTGTAATCGACGACCAGCGACGACCCGCACCGGTAACACTCGAAGTCGGACGGTTCGCCCTCGAAAGACCGGTCTTCGGTCAGCGTGCCCGCGAACACCGCTCTGAGAACGCGCGCCGCGGTGTTGGTGAGCTTGTACCCTTCCTCCGTCGAGCGCACGAACGTCCCGTCGAGTTTGTCCAAGTGGTACGTGAAGTTGCCGGAGTCGCCGATGGCGACGCGCTCGTAGAGCTTCGAAAACGGTACCGCTTGCTCGGACCGAGGCCGCTCCGGTTCTTTCGCCTCCCAGAGCGCTAGCAGTATCGCCAACCGCGTCTCGTTGGCCAGCAGACCGAAGGCCTCGGTCGCCTCGGTTCCGGCGACTCCCGCGGCCGCTTCCAGCGGTGAGTCGGTCGAGTTCGCGCTTGACATGTACTAGCGCGCTACACGACAGCTATTAAAAGTCGGTTCTGTGGGCCACCGTCGCGTCTGCCGCTCCGTCCGTCAAGTGTCCGTCGCGTCGCTCTCCGACTCGCTCAGGTCGAGTTGCATGAAAATCGCCTCGTCGTGGTACCGCTCGCGGAGCCGCGTCTCGGGATAGGGCGGCGTGCGCTCGAACCCCATCGACTCGTAGAGTGCTGCCGCGGCCTCGCTCCACGGTGGCGTGGTGAGGCCGAGCGTCTCGTAGCCCCGCGCTCGCGCTCGGTCGATGGCCGTCCGGACGAGTCTCCGCCCGACTCCCTCGCCGCGGTAGGCCGGTCTGACGTAGAGCCGACGGAACTCGGCCAGTTCGTCGGTCTCACCGTAGAGAAGGACGCATCCCGACGGGTCACGTTCGGTGCGGGCGATCCACGCCCAACTTTCGGTCTCTCCGTCCAGCGACCCGAAATCCTCGGCGAGTTCGTCGTCGGGGTCGTACGCGTCGCCCGCGTGTTCGGCCATCCACTCGTGGAACTCCCTCAGTAGCTCTCGGAGCGCGGAACGCTCTCGGTCCGACTCGACCGCGGTGAGTACGGTCGATCGCCCGGTCATATCGTCGCATTCGATGGAGTTCGTGTTAGATGTTACCGCGGATTCGTCGAGGGTGTCCTAGTGCGGTCGGTCGCCGCCGAAATTCGGCCCCGACAATCTATGCAATTACGAAAGACACATTTTTCATTCCTAAGTGGGCAGAGACCTGTCCCCGACTCGCAGCATCCCCACGAACCGTCGGGTTCCCGGACGACTCCTGTAACGCGTTTCAGTAGCACCACCTACTAAAATTCACTTCCGGGAACGTTTTTGTGAACACCATCAGTAGCGCCGATATGGTCTCGTTGGTTCGGCGCTACTACCTCTACCGCGCGACGCTCTCCCCCGGCTTCTACCTCCCCGTCTCCGTCGTCTACATGGAAGCGCAGGGGCTCGGACTCGCCGACATCGGGTTCGTACAGGGGGCGTTCTCGTTCGCGATGGTCGCCTCGGAGCTTCCGACCGGCTATCTCGGCGATCTGCTCGGCCGCCGCACCGCACTCGCGCTCGGGAACAGCGTCGTGGTCGCGGTGATGCTCGGATTCACCGTCGCCGACTCGACGCCAGCGTTCACTGCGGTCTACGTCCTGTGGGCGGTCGGGTGGACGTTCCGGACCGGCACCGCCGACGCGTGGCTGTACGAACTGCTCGCCGACCGTGACGCCGAGGACGAGTACGCCCGGATCAGCGGCCGCGCCGACTCGACCCTGCGGGTCGTCTCCGCGGGTACGGCGCTCGCCGCTGGCTTCCTGTACACCGTCGATCCCACCGTCCCGTTCCTCGCCAACGCGGGGCTGGCGGCGCTCGGCTTGCCGCTCTTGTTCACGCTCCCGAGGACGCAGGAGGTCGACGCGGACGGTGACGACGCGCAGATGGGCATCCGCGAGGCCGCACGCGTCTTGCGCGCACAGCTCTCGCGACCGTCGATTCGCTGGCTCGTCGTCTACGCCGCGCTGTTCAACCTCGCGTTCTCCGTGACGCGGGTGTTCGAACAGCCCGCGCTTCGTGCGGTCGGCGTCCCGATCACCGGACTCGGCCTCCTCTACGCCGGGTTCAAACTGGTCTCCGCGGCCGCCTCGAGCGCGGCGGGTCCGCTACAGGATCGAATCGGAACCCGCGGGGTGCTCCTGTTGCTCGTTCCCGCTGTCGGAATCGCGTACGCTAGTTTCGCCGTCGTCCCGCTGCTGCTGGTCCCCGTGCTGTTCTTCAGACGCGGTATCCAGCGGGTCACTCGCCCCGTCCGCAACGAGTACGTCAACGATAGACTGGAGGACGTGGGACGCGCGACGGTGTTGTCGGGGGTCTCGATGGCGCTCTCGCTCGCGTCCGGCACCGCGAACGTCCTCGGGGGTCGAGTCGCGGCGGTCGTCGGCCCGGTGGCGTTCCTCTCGGGGACCGGCGTGGCCGTGGCGCTCGTCGCCGGTCTCCTTTGGACGGTCACGCGACCGGTCCGGGAACCCGCCGCCGACGCCGCGCCGTCGTAGCGCCGGCACCTGACGGGCGTTCTCGTCAGCGTCGCACTCTATTTCCTCACCTATTCATATAAATTATATTACAAAACTGGCTTCCAGCAAATTCTTATCATCCACCCCGACGAACGAGGCGCGTATGCTCATCGCAGGAAGCGACGACGGAGTACATCGGTTGACCGGCATCGACGGGCCTGGAGAGACGACCGTGGAGACCGTTTTCGACCCGGGACCGGTCGTGCGTGTCCGGGAGTTCGAAGAGTTCGAAGGAGCGTTCGCGGCCACGGAGACGGGGCTGTTTCACTCGCCCGATGGGGACGAGTGGACGAACCTCGACGTTCCCCGCGAGAAGGTGTACGCGGTCGGCGCGAGTCCCGATGGCAGGCTGTACGCGGGGACCCGGCCCGCACACGTCTACGTTTCCCGGACGAGCGACGAAGGCGATTTCCCTCGCGGGGTAGAGTGGCGGGAACTCGAGGCGTTTCGGGAGTTGCCGTCACGCGACGAGTGGCGGTTACCCCGCCACGAGAACCTCGCGCAGGTTCGGGACCTCGACGTACACTCCGCCGCACCCGACCGAGTCGTCGCAGGCGTCGAGGTCGGCGGCGTTCACGTCAGCGACGACGGGGGAGAAACGTGGACGGAGCGCCGCGAGGGCGTCGACGACGACGTACACGAACTTCACGTGGTCGGTCCGGACGAGTTCGTCGCCGCGACCGGGTTCGGACTGTTCCGCACGGTGGACGCCGGACGGTCGTGGACGCGCCTCGACGACGGATACGAACAGCGTTACTTCCGGTCGGTGTTCTCGGTCGACGGCGACATCTACGCCGGCGGCGCGCTCGCGCACACGGCGACCTGGGACGACGAGGACGCCGACCCGGCGCTGTTCGTCTGCCGTGACGGCGAGACGGTCGAACCGGTCGAGCATCCGCGCCCCGACGAGACTATCACCGGAATGACCGCCGTCGACGGTGCCGTCGTCGCGGCGACCCACCGCGGGACGGTACTCGTGCGACGTCCCGACGGCTGGGCCGTCGCTGGTTCGCTCCCCGTCTCCGGCCAACTCGCGGGGAGTTACACACCGCTGTTGTGGTTCGACCACTGACCTTCGAACGATCCGCGATGCCGTTTTCACGTCCTGAAAGGCGTGCTATCCGGAACCTGTCCCTCGTTAAAGGGGTGGGCCGGAGAGCCCAGGGATCATCGGGTTGCAGGGCCTCGTTCGTCCTCCAGTTCGTCTGCTCGACGTGGACACCGCGTTCGCCGAGGCCCTCGCCGACTCGACGAATCCCTCCCCGTATGGGGCAAACGAGCTAACTTGCGGTCGCTAACGACTACTCCCGGTGGAAATCGGCGTGAATCGAAATCGACGGTCCCGTTCTCTGTCAGAACCATACATATTAAACCGTCAAGCGATTAGTTGCGGTTCATATTCATGGTCCGGCCAACTCGGCAGCGAGAACGTGAGCGCGACCACACGTCGGAAGGGGAAACCGAGGAGAAGGAGGGCGAGGGTCAGAGCTGTCCGGAGTGCGACTCGGAGAACCTCGTTACGAGTGGAGATAGTAACGAGGTCGTCTGTGAAGACTGTGGACTCGTTATCGAAGAACAGGCGATCGACCGCGGGCCGGAGTGGCGCGCGTTCAATCACAGCGAACGACAGAACAAGAGTCGGGTCGGCGCGCCCACGACCCAGACGATGCACGACAAGGGACTGACTACCCAGATCGACTGGAAGGACAAGGACGCCTACGGCCGATCTATCTCCTCGAAGAAGCGAAGTCAGATGCACCGACTCCGGAAGTGGCAGGAGCGCATCCGGACCAAGGACGCGGGCGAGCGCAACCTCCAGTTCGCGCTCAGCGAAATCGACCGCATGGCTTCCGCGCTCGGCGTCCCCCGTTCGGTCCGAGAGGTTTCGTCGGTCATCTACCGACGGGCACTCAAAGAGGACCTGATTCGTGGCCGGTCCATCGAAGGCGTCGCGACCAGTTGTCTCTACGCCGGGTGCCGCCAGGAGGGCATCCCCCGGAGTCTCGAGGAGGTCTCGGAGGTCTCTCGCGTAGAGCGGAAAGAGATCGGCAGGACGTATCGGTACGTCGCGAAGGAACTCAGCCTCGAGATGGAACCGGTCGACCCGAAGGAGTACGTGCCGCGGTTCAGTTCCGAACTCGGCGTGAGCGAGGAAGTGAAGATGCAGGCGAACGAGATCATCGACGTGACCGCCGAGAAGGGCCTGCTCTCGGGCAAGTCGCCGACGGGGTACGCGGCCGCGGCCATCTACGCCGCCTCCCTGCTCTGCAACGAGAAGAAGACCCAGCGCGAGGTCGCCGAGGTCGCGCAGGTCACCGAGGTCACGATTCGAAATCGGTATCAAGAACAGATCGAAGCGATGGGCATCCACTGAGCTATCGAGAACGCGTACCGTGTGGCAGAGTCGTTCTCTATACTCTCTTACGACGCTTCGACGGTCGCCAACGATGGCAGACAGCACGCCTGACTGGTCGACGACGAACACGGCCCCGTAGGCGATAGCCGGCGACCCGTCGACCCCGGTCTCGTAGTTCGAATCGCCAGTTCACGGACCCGTCTCGCGTCGAGACGGCGTAGAGACGACTGTCACGGCTCCCGACGTACGCCGTCCTGCGATTGCAGGCGCGCCGTGTATCGGCCCGTTCGTTTTGGTCTGCCGTCGCTCGCTCTCGTCGGTCGTCGGTGGCGTCTCCTCGGTCGTAGTCGCCTTCTCCGTCTGCTCAGTGGTGGTCCGGTCACCTGACCCGGCACATCCGGCTACCCCTGCGACGAGAGCGCTCGCGTTCACCTGGAGTAATCGGCGGCGAGGCGTCGGTTCTGCGGTTTCGTGGGAACTCGTAGGGGGTCGTCGGAGGGCATCGTTCACTCTATATAGACCGGTTGACATATGCTTCTTCTTCATCGTGTGAGAAATACGACCCGAACGCTTATATTAGTAGAGTCTAATATTAGGATGTGCTAAAATGAGTGGGCAGAAGACAGACGGCCAGCCATCCGAGACGCAACGCGAGCAGGGAGCCGATTGTTGTTCGGTTAGCCATTCCCATTCCCTGTCGGAACCGGAGGTAGCTGCTGACGTAGAAGTCCTCGCAACCCTCGGCAACGACACCCGATACGAAGCGCTCCGACTCATTGCCGAAGCCGACGACGCTGTCTGCGTCTGTGAGTTGGAACCCACGCTGGGAGTGAGTCAGGGAGCGGTCAGCCAGGCGCTCTCCCGACTCTTCAGTGCTGGGTTAGTAGAGCGGCGAAAGGAGGGCCGATGGCGGTACTATACCGCGACGCCCCGCGCAAACCGACTTCTCAGTGTCCTCGACGAGACGAGATAACACGACAATGACCGATACCACATCCACCAACGACGCAGACGGCGAGCGACTCGACTCGGCAGAACAGCGCTCCGCCGTTCGCGAACGATACTCGCGCATAGCCACGGAGTCGTCGTCGTGTTGCGGCGACGATAGCTCCTGTGGCGAAGCCTCTTCTGCCAAAGCGCAGAAACTCGGCTATTCGGCCGACGAACTCGACGCCGTCAGTGGGGACGCGAATCTGAATCTCGGCTGCGGTAATCCGACCGCAATCGCCAGCCTCGAGGAGGGAGATACCGTCCTCGACCTCGGTTCCGGTGGCGGTTTCGACTGCTTCCTCGCCGCCCGCGAAGTCGGACCAGACGGTCGGGTCATCGGTGTCGATATGACGCCCGAGATGGTCGAGAAGGCCCGCGAGAACGTCGAGACGAACGCCGCGACGAACGTCGAGTTCCGACTCGGTGAAATCGAACACCTTCCGGTCGCCGACGAGTCCGTGGACGTGATTCTCTCGAACTGCGTCGTCAATCTCTCGCCGGACAAACCGCAGGTGTTCCGCGAGGCGTATCGCGTCCTCCGACCGGGCGGACGCCTCGCCGTCTCGGACGTCGTCCTAACCGCCGAGTTACCGACCGACCTACGGGCCGACCCGACGTCGGTGGCAGCGTGTGTCGGTGGTGCGGCATCGGTATCCGCGCTCGAAGCAATGCTGACCGAAGCCGGATTTACGGACGTTTCCATCGAGCCGAAAGCGGACAGCGAAGAGTTCATCGACGAGTGGGACGACGAGCGCGATTTGAGCGACTACGTCGTCGCAGCGACGATAGAAGGAGAGAAACCGGCAACGGAGTCTCGACCGTAGCAAAAGAACCGATCCGGACAGTCGCAGTATCGCGGTCCAGAACGTGCTGCCGACTGTTTCGATCGGCGGAGATACGACCAGACACCGACAAAACTGATACCGTAACAATGTTCAGGCCACCGATCGTTCCACGAAATCGCCCACTAATCGACCAACCTACGTGGCGGAGCGTCCTCGTGAGCTACGTCCTGGTTACTGCGATTCCCCTGCTGTTGTGGTTCGTAAGCCAACCGCTGGTCGGCACCGTAGCCCTCGCGAGCATCGCCGGCCTGTTCGTCGGCGGGCGACGCGTCTACCGACTAACCAGATGCTTCTACGACTGCCAGGGGTTCACGTTCGACCTGGGCGGCACGGCTCAGATTACAGTCACGCAGATTCCCACCGATGAAGCGAGTTGACCGACGTTTCGAGCCGTTGGAGAGTCGTCGTCGGCATAGTCGTCAGAACCGTCCTTCGCTCCAGAACTTCACCGAGACCGTATGAGCAACTCTTCACTTACCATTCGACGAGTGGACGACGATAGCGTAGACCGTGTCGAGTCCCTGTTGGAAGCGAACGGGCTTCCGTATCAGGACGTGCGATCGAAGTCCGAGTGTTTCTTCCTGGCCTACTCCGACACCGAGTGTATCGGTACTGGAGGTGTCGAAACACACGGTTCGGACGGACTTCTCCGGTCGGTCGTCGTTACGGAACCGAATCGCGGACAGGGCTACGGAGTAGCACTGTGTGACGCACTGGAAGAGTACGCACGAACCATCGAGGTGGAGACGCTATACTTGCTGACCACGACCGCAGAAGCGTTCTTCCGACGGTGCGGTTACGAAGAGACCGTTCGGGAAAACGTTCCAGCACGCATCCAGCGGACGACCGAGTTCGCGGAATTGTGCCCGAGTTCGGCAACCTGTATGAGAAAGAACCTTCGATAGTAAGGCGCTCTGTGACGACAGGTCAGCGATACGCCCGGCAAACTGCCGTCGTCCTGCTGTGGGAGTGAGACGGTGAGGCCGTGTCGAGCGAGAAGTACGTCGGTGTCTTTCGGGAGGCCCGGGGACGTCTGGTCTCTATTTCGCTCCGAGCGAGTAGACACGTCCGTCGTGGAGTGAGACGTACGCTCGGTCGTGCGCTAACGCAACGTTCGGATTCATCACGTACGCGGCCATTCCGGCGTCGAACGATGGCATCTCGAACCGCCAACGCTTCTCTCCGTTCGAGTCGTACGCCTGCACCGACCCGTCCGAAGTTGGACCGAGAATCAAACCGCCCGCTGCAGCAGGTGGGAGGTTCCCACCGTACTTTCCGGTACGCCATCGTTCGCTCCCGTCGCTCCGTCGGAGTGCAAGCAGCCCGCCGTGGATGGTGTTGACGTAGACGGTCTCCCCGACGACGGTGACCGAGGGAATCGCGTTACCGTAGCTTTTCCGGAGTAGGCGCGTCGACCACTGCTCGGTACCAGTCGCCGCGTCGACGGCGTGAACCCGATAGTCCGTTCCCGTCACGTACACCGTCTGGCCGACGACGGCCGGAAGACTCTGTATCCGAGGACGGTGATTCTCGGTAACCACGTCGGTGCGCCATCGCAACTCTCCGTCACTTGCAGCGAAGGCACAGACACGTCCCTGGTCAGTCCCGACGAACACGGTCGAGTCGCTCGCACACGGGGGCGTCGAGACGTACTCCTCGCCCTCTGTAACCGGTCGGTCCCAGTGGCGTGTCCCATCGAGCGAGACGGCTGTCAGTCCACCCTCGTCCGATGCAACGTATGCTCGCTCACCGACGACGACGGGTCCTCCGCGCGGATTCGACGGTAAGTTGACGCGCCATCGCTTACTTCCGTTCGACGAATCGAGCGCAGTGAGGCCTGCACGCTGTGGGTCGTAGCTCGTGCTTACTACGAGGAGCGTTTCGCTGGTGCGTGCGATGCTCTCGATGTCCTCCGCTTCGAGGATGGTCCGCCACGCACGTTCGCCGGTTTCCCCATCGAAGGCCACGACGAGTCCGCGGTTTTCGTCGTCCTCCCGGTGTTCGACTGACCCGACGTACACGTAGCTGTCGTCAGTTACTGGCGGGGTCGTGCGGAACGTTCGTTGGCCCTCGATGGGCGTTCGAAGCCACGCAGCACCGACCTGACCACGGGGCGGAACCGTGTTCGGGTTGTAGCCACTCCGCTCGACATCGTACCCGGCAACGGGCCACCCGTTGCCCGTGGTGAAGTCCGTTCCGTATGCCGGATTATCGTCCGACAGCGGAGGCGGTGATCCGTCCGACTCGTTCGGAGAACCTTCTTCACGATCACGAACAGCGGAGAGACAACCGGACGCTAGCAGAGTCGTAGCGACCGAACTCGCGAGGAGAGGGCGGCGTTTCATATTGCGTGGTTGACGTAATCGGGTGAAATACTTTGTGTAGAACCAACGCTCTCCGACAGTAACGCAGACTACGAAGGGGCGTAGATATCTCTCCCGTTTGCTCGTTGAAATCGTACGGTGATGACGTGTTTCCTCGGGTGTACCGAATCGGGCGCACACCTTGCAAATCGAACTCAAATGGAAGTGCCGACCGAACCTTTTAGTACACTCCATCCGCCCTCATTGCCATGACAGACCGAATCATGGACGGCGTGCGCGTTCTCGACCTCACGACGTTCGTCACGGGTGGGTTCGCCACTCTGATGCTGGCCAATCAGGGCGCGGAGGTCGTCAAAGTCGAGCGTCCCGACGCGGGCGACGACAACCGCCACTCCGGGCCGCCGTTCGTGGACGGCGAGTCGCCCTACTTCTGGACCGTCAACTACGGCAAGCGGAGCGTCGAGTTGGATTTGAAGTCCGAAGCGGGCCGCGAGGCCCTCTACGACCTCGCGGAAGAAGCCGACGTGTTCGTCCAGAACTACCGACCCGGCACCGCCGAGCGCCTCGACGTGGACTACGAGAGCATCCGCGAGCAGAACGACGACATCGTCTACTGCGCCATCTCGGCCTTCGGCCAGACCGGCCCGTGGCGCGAGCGACCGGGCTACGACCTGCTGGTCCAGGGGATGAGCGGCATCATGAGCGTCACGGGCGAACCCGACCGTCCGCCGGTCAAGGTCGGCCTGCCACAGACGGACCTCATCACCGGAATGTGGGCCGGATTCGGTATCGTCAACGCGCTCTACAAGCGCGAACGGACCGGCGAGGGGGAGTACATCGACCTCGGGATGCTCGACGCGACCCTGCCGTGGCTGACCAAGCAGGCCGGAAAAGTCTTCGCTGGCGAGGAACCGACCCGAATGGGCACCAAAGACCCGGTTCTCGCGCCCTACCAGACCTACGAGACCGCAGACGGCCACGTCAACGTCGCCTGCCTCAACCAGAAGCTCTGGCGGGAGTTCTGCGAAGCCCTCGACCGCCCGGACCTGTTCGCCGACCCTCAGTTCGAGACCAACGCCGACCGCGTCGAGAACATGGACGCCCTCGAAGCCGAAATCGAGGCCGAACTGACCGAGAAGACGACCGACGAGTGGATGGAGATTCTGGTCGAGGAGGCCGGAATCCCCGCCGGGCCGGTCCAGAGCGTCGAGGAGGCGCTCTACAACGAGCAGACCGAGGCTCGCGGGGTCGTGACCCACATCTCTGACGAGGAGTCCGACCGCGAGATTCCGGTCGTCGAGCATCCGCTGAACTACGCCAACGCCGAGAGCGGGTTCGAGTCGCCTCCTCCCCGCCTCGGCGCGGACAACCGCGAGTTGTTCCGCGAAATCGGCTACTCCGAGGCCGAGATCGAGGAACTGGCCGAGAAGGGCGTGTTCGGCGAGGAGTGAGCAGGCGCGAGTTCCTCGCTCCGAACCCACGTTTTATCAGGCACCCACGGAAACCCTCGCGCCATGGACCGCCGCGAGTTCCTCGCTACCGGCGCGACCCTCGCCATCGCCACCGCTGGCGGTTGCACCGGATGCGCGAAAGCGCCGGCGATTTCCCTCCGAATGGAACCGATCAACGACCACGAAATCGCGGAGGAAGTGACCTATCGGGTCGAAGTCGGCCCTTCGGACCGACGCCGACTCGTCGCCGACGCCGTAGGGGAGGAGTCCGTGACCGTCGAGGACACCGATGCCCCGTTTCCGGCGGACGAGCCCTTCGTCTACGACGGGTCGGTCTACCGGCTCTCGTACGAAATCGTCGAGTCGAAACCCGCGACCACGTTCCAGTTCACGCTCGACCCGGCCGAAGGGTCGGTCTCGGAGAGCGAGACGATTCGCTACGACGAGTTGCCCGCGGTCGACCGCGAGAAGTTGGACTACGACGGGAGTTTCCTCGGGTTCGGGTCGTCGTTGCTCTACCTCGACAGCGAGATTCCCGACTCCGCGCTGGTGCCCGACCCCGAACGCTCGGTCATCGTCTGGGATTCGGAGACGAAGGGCCGATTCGAGGTGGACGGCTCTATCGAGACCGACCTGAAGACGTACCGTTACGAGTCCGAACAGGTCCACCCCTCGGCCGAGGAGTACGGCGCGCAGATCCGCGAGCGATACGAGTTCGAGCTCTCGGGGCTGACCGACGCGGAGCGCGACATCGTCTCGGAGGCCATCGAAGAGAGCGACTACTCGGTTCCCCACGACGAGTCGCCGCCCGACGCCGCGCTGAAACTGGCGACCCGATTCCGGCCGCACGAGGAGGTCCGGTACGCGTGGGAGGACGAGGCGGACGCCGCGGAAGCGGGCCGCGTCGACGGGACGTACCTCGTGCGCCACGACGGCGAACTCTACTGGACGAGCATTCACGTCTCGCGCGACCAGTTCGCGACGACCGCGAAAAGCGGGTGACGTTTTCGGTACGACTCAGGCCAGCTCGTCGTACAACTGCTCGGCCGCGGTCCGGACCGCGTCGGCGCTCTCGCGCTCGGGCGACCAGCCGATAGCACTGGCCTTCTCGATGGAGAGGCGCATCTTGGGCACGTCGCCAGTCCAGCCACGGTCGCCGCCGGTGTACTCGAACTCGGGGTCACACCCCACCACGTCGCTGACCAACTCGGCGATGCGCGTCACCGAGATGGTCGTTCTCGTTCCCAAGTTGTAGAGGTTGGTCGGGTCGTCGGTGTTCTCCACGACGTGTTCCATCCCGCTCACGCAGTCCTCGACGTGGAGGTAGGACTTCTCCTGTCGGCCGTCGCCGAGGATTTCGAGGGTTTCGGGGTCTTCGAGCAACTTCTCGATGAAGTCCGAGATGACGTTGTTGCGCTGGTGTGGACCCACGACGTTCGAGAATCGGAACATCCAGGTCGTGAAGTCGTGGGAGTGGGCGTAGGTCGAGAGGAGGCCCTCGCCAGCCAATTTGCTCGCGCCGTAGGTGCTGACGGGTTCGAGCGGCGCGAAGTCCTCGGGCGTCGGACGCGGCGCTTCGCCGTACACCGCCGAGGAGGAGGCGAAGGCGATGTTCGACAGGCCGACCTCGTCCATGCGTTCCAGCAGGTTGTAGAGCATCGCGTTGTTCTCCTCGAAGACGCGCCGGTGGTCGCCGCGGTTCACGTCCGAGAGCGCCCCGAGGTGGAAGATAACGTCGAGGTCGCTCGTGACGACTTCGGCCACGTCGTCGGCGTCGGTGAGGTCGCAATCAGCGAATTCGGCCGCTTCGGGCACCCACTCGCGGTTGCCCTTCGAGCAGTTGTCAGCGACGAGCACGTCGTTGTCCTCGGCGAGTGACTCGGTGAGATGGGTGCCGATGAGTCCGGCACCCCCAGTCACGAGGACCGACTTCCCTGATAAGTCCATGCGGGAAATAGCGACGGAGCGACGGATATATCTTTACGTTCGTGGGTCTGCATCGCTCTCACGCGGGGTCTTCAGGAGCGAAGCGACTGAAGGCTCGGAGGACGCGGTTTGTCCTCCGACGGTGGACGGCGGTCGCATCCGCGGCCGCCGAGGGCGCGTGAGGCCGTCGCGGTGGCGGTAGCGTTGCGGTGCCGTGCTGTGCGGTTGCTGTGGCTCCGTTGCTCACGGAGCCACAAGCTTCTCTGCGATTCCCACCGTTCGTTCTCGCTCTCCACCTCGACGTTCCTCGTTTCCTTCTCTCTCGTCACTTGCTTCGGCCTCCGACGCCAACACCTAAATATCAATACTTGTTACCACGGAGCATGAGCGACGAAATGGACGGATGGAGCGCGACCACGCTGTCGGTCCGCGAGACCCTCCGAGACGCCATCGGAACCGACGCCGCCGTCGCCACCGTCGTCGCCGTCGAGGGGTCGGCCTACCGGCGGCCCGGCGCGAAGCGCGTCCTCGGCGACGAGTCGGTCGGGGCCATCACCGCCGGGTGTCTCGAAGGCCCGGTCGCCGACCTCGCGGAGCGCGCGCTCGCGGACGGCCCGCTCTGCGAGACCTTCGACCTCACGGGCGAGGACGACTCGTGGGGGTTCGGACTGGGATGCAACGGCGTCATCGACGTGCTGGTCGAACCGGCGGACGAGAGCTTTCGGCCCGCGCTGGAGCGCCTCGCGGCCGGGAGTGCGGAACGCGACGCTTCCGGAGCACCGTCGGACGGCGAGCAGGTCGTCGGAAAGCGCGTGGCCCTGCTCACGGTCGTCGGTGGCGACCACCCGGACGCACTCGTGGGTGCCCGTGCGCTCGTGGACGCGGACGGTTCGACCGAATCGACGGACCCCCGGCCGACGCTTCCCGACGACTTGCTCGCGGCGGTCCGCGAGCAGGCACGCGAGTTCGCCGCCGCAGGTCGCTCGGACACCGTGGAAGTCGAGACCGACCGCGGGACTGCGGCGGTGTTCGTGGACGGACTGGAGTCGGTTCCGGAACTGCTGGTCTTCGGTCACGGCGCGGACGTGCTCCCGGTCGCGCGTATCGCCCGCGACGCCGGGTTCCGGGTGACGGTCGCCACCGCACGCGGCGCGCGGGCCGACAGCGAGCAGTTTCCCGCGGCCCACGAAGTCGTCGCCACTCGCCCTTCCGAGGTCGCCGAGGCCCTCTCGCGGCCCGCCGACACCTACGCCGTGCTGATGAGCCACAACTTCGTGGACGACCGACTCGCGCTGGAATCGCTCCTGGAGACGGCCGTGCCCTACGTCGGTCTGATGGGACCGCGCAAGCGATTCGAGCAGTTGCGCGAGGCGATGGCCGGGGCGGGCGTCGAACTCTCGGCCGACGACCTGGACCGCGTCTCGACCCCCGTCGGTCTCGACCTGGGCGGCGGCGAACCGACCCAGATCGCGCTCTCCATCGTCGGCGAGGCGCTGGCGGTGTCCAACGGCAGGGACGGTGGCCGATTGACCGACAGCGAGGGTCCGATTCACCCGCGGTCGGAACTCGACGACTCGTCCTGAAGCTCTCTGAGGTCGGCCAGCGTGTCCACGTCGCGGTGGATTCCGGGGTCCGGCACGTCCACCCACGCCACGGGTTCGGATTCCAGCAACGCGCGGCCGCCCGTGTCGCCCTCGACGCTCGCCAAGTCGCCGAAGTACCGGGCGTCGAAGAGGACGGGATTGCCGCGCTGGCCGTCGTACCGCGGCGCGACGATGCCGGGGGTCTGGGGGTCGTCGGTGGCTTCGGAGTCGTCGGTGGACTCTCGGTACGTTTCGAGGAGCGCTTCGACCGTCTCGACGCTCACGCGGGGCAGGTCGCCGAGCGCGAACAGTACCGCCTCGGCGTCTTGTTCGCGGGCCGCGGCGACCGCCCGCCGGACCGAGGTACTCTGACCCTGCTCGTACTCCGGGTTGGCGACGACGCGGACTTCGTCGGGGAGCGCGCGCTCGACCGCCTCGGCGTCGTGGCCGACGACGGCGACGGTTGCGTCGAGGCTCGATTCGGCGAGAGTCCGGGCGGAGTGGGCGACTATCGGATCACCGTCGAGGTCCGCGAGGAGTTTGTTCTCCCCGTCGAATCTGGTTCCGGTTCCGGCCGCGAGGAGCGCACCGAGTATCACGGTCGGACGTGTGGTCGGAGTCGGCTAAAATCCTCGTGTCCCTATAGGTGTGTACGAGTTGCTTATAGATATTTTTACATTTGTTTAAAACATATATAGATTGTTTAGTTGCGAGGTTGTACCGTCTCTCTCCTTGTCGGTCCAGACGCTGCCGATTCGCGTCGCTGTAACGGACCGACGGCGAAAATGGAACGACAAGCTAGCTACTCCTCGAGCCAATCGTACCGCACAGCACCGCGACAACCTCACACCTCCCCGGCCTCCCCGCTCACCGCGTTCGCTCGTCCACCGTCAGAGCCACACTCCGACGAGCCTTCAGTTACTTCGCTCCTGCAGACCTCGCGCGCATGGGCGCGCCGGTCCGGAGTATCAGACTACGTACCAACTCGGAGTATCGACTCGGCGCACCGCCAGTGAGACGGCGAGTTCCGGTTTCGAGGTGATTCGGACTTCGAAGCGGTTCGAATCTGGAAACCGTTCCCTGACCGTTCCGTTCCAGTCAGTTTCGGGACAACGTTTATGCGGTGCCCCGATATACGTCACCATCTACCATGAGTACCGACGACACCCCCGGCTCCCTCGACTACCCCACGGAGGAGGTCGCCCTGACGATAAACGGCGAGGACGTCTCCGCCGAGGTCGAACCTCGCCACAAACTCTCGGACTTCCTCAGAGACGCGCAGGGGCTTCGAGGGGTCCGTGTCGGGTGCGAACACGGCGTCTGTGGAGCCTGCACGGTTCTGATGGACGGTCGGGCCGTCAAGTCCTGTCTGACCTACGCGGTGCAGGCCGACGGTACCGAAATCGAGACGGTGGAGGGACTGGCCGACGACGGGACGCTCCACCCGATTCAGGAGTCGTTCCACGAGGAACACGCCCTCCAGTGTGGCTTCTGCACCAGCGGGTTCGTGATGGCGACCAAGGAACTCCTCGGCGAGAACCCCGACCCGAGCGACGAGGAAATCGAGGCCGGACTCGCGGACAACGTCTGTCGATGCACCGGCTACCAGAACATCTACGACGCGGTGAATCGCGCGGCCGACCGAGTGGACGGCGAGGCCGAACGAGTCGCCGACGGCGGTGACGCCGAGGAGGACGACGAATGAGTTCGCGCCCCGAGGCCGACAGCGATGTCGGCCCCGACGGCGAGACCGAAACCGCGAGCGAGGAGCAGTTCACCGGACGAGGCCTCGACAGGGTCGAAGACCGGCGCATCCTCACCGGAGAGGCCGAGTACGTCCACGACAAAGCGCCCGAGGACGCCCTCCACATGGCGCTCGTCCGGAGCATGCACGCCCACGCCGACATCGAGTCCATCGACACCAGCGCGGCCGAGGACCATCCGGGGTGTCACCTCGTGCTGACCGCCGAGGACCTGAAGACCGACTACAACCCGATGCCCGCTGGCCTATCGGGCTTCGAGGAGTGGTCGCTGGCCGACGGGAAGGCCCGGTACGTCGGCGAACCGGTCGCAGCGGTCGTCGCCGACGACCGCTACGTCGCCGAGGACGTGGTGGACCTCGTGAGCGTGAAGTACGAGACCAGAGAGCCGGTCGTCGACCCCCGCGAGGCCCGCGAGGACGACGTACTGGTCCACGAGGAGTTCGGGACCAACGTCGGCGACCACGAAGAACTCTCGTTCGGCGACCCCGAGGAGGCCTTCGATGAGGCCGACAACGTGGTCGAGGGGTCCTACTCGTGGGGCCGCATCTCGGGCGTCCCGCTCGAAACGGCGGGCGTCGTCGCCGACTACGACGCCGACACCGACTCGTTCGACATCGACTGCAACATCCAACTTCACACGTTGGTGGACGACACGGTGTACGAGACCCTCGGCTACGACCCC
Organism: Halorussus salinisoli; assembly: GCA_005239435.1. Lineage (GTDB taxonomy): Archaea > Halobacteriota > Halobacteria > Halobacteriales > Haladaptataceae > Halorussus > Halorussus salinisoli. Next base: position 20,666 of record SZNP01000005.1, read on the forward strand.
GACGACGTGAACCTGGAGGTTCCGCCGGACGTGGGCGGCAGTTTCGGCACGAAAATCGCCATCCATCGCTACTGCTGTCTGGCCGCGATGGCGAGCAAGGAACTTGACCGGCCGGTCTCCTTCGTGGAGGACCGCATCGAGAACCTGCAGGGCGGGGACATGCACTCGACCGAGCGCGAGTACGACGTCAAACTCGCGGTGGACGACGACGGCACCTTTCGGGGTCTCGACTTCTGGTTCGTGGACGACTTCGGGGCGTGGCCGCGCTACCCCGTGAACCAGGTCCTCAAGCCCCTCTCTGTACTCACGAACGCTTACGACGTGCGGAACGCCCGGTACGAGTACGACCTCGTGCTTACGAACAAGACCTGCCAGACCGCCTACCGCGGATTCGGCGTGCCCGCCCACCTCTACGCGCTGGAGATGATTGTGGACGAGGCCGCCGACGAACTCGGAATCGACCCCGACGAACTCCGCCGCCGGAACCTCGTCGAGTCCGACCAGATGCCCTACGAACTCCCCTCGAAGAACGTCTACGACTCGGGGGACTTCCCCGCCGCCCTATCTCACGTCCGAGAGAAAATCGACGAGGAGCGCGACGGCGGTCTGCTCGACCCCGACCTCGTCGAGCGAAAGCGCGAGGAGGGCAAGTACCGCGGCGCTCGGCCCACCGTCCACATCGAACCGGGCGTCTCCGGGTCCGACTGGACCAACCGCCAGCGTTCCGACCGCGACGACCTCGCGGATCGCGACCGCGAGGACGTGGCCGAACTCCCGGAACACCTCCGGGCCGAGATTCGAGACGACGGGACCGTGAGGGCCTATCTCGCCACCGACTCGTCCGGACAGGGCCACCAGACCCTCGTGACCCAACTGCTCGCCGACGAACTCGGCGTTTTGCCGAGCGTCATCGAGGTCGCCTACCTCGACAGCACCGAAGCCCCCACCGAGTACGGGAGCGCAGCCTCTCGGATGGCGGTCATGGTCTCGGGCGCGGCGCAGGGGCTCGGACGCACCCTCGCGTCGAACCTCGAAACGCTGGCCGCCGAGGTCTGGGACTGCCCCGGCCGCGACGTGACCTACCGCGACGGGCAGGTAGAGCGCGTGACCGGCGAGAGCCTCTCGCTCGCGGACCTCGCGGAGGCCGACGCCGACCGCGACGAGAAACTCACCCGCGCGAGCTACGACTACGAACACCCCGCTACACAATTGGACGAGTTCGACGAAGCCCTCGCTCGGAAGTTCCCGGTCTACCCGACCGCGGCGTTCGCCGCCAACGCGCCCATCGTGGAGGTGGACGCCGAGACCGGCGAGGTCGAAATCCTGAAACTCTACTCGCTCCGCGATTGCGGGACCCAACTCAACCCGACCATCGTGGAGGGGCAGGCCCACGGCGGCCTCGCGCAGGGCATCGGCGCGGCGCTACAGGAGGAGTTCGGCTACGACGAGTCGGGCCAACCGCAGGCCATCACGCTGTTCGACTACCGGTTGCCCTCCATCGAGAACGTCCCCGAGATGGAGTTAGACCACAGCGAGACGCCCTCTCCGTTCACAGCTACCGGGGCGAAGGGGACCGGCGAAGGCGGGATGATAGACGGCCCGGCGAGCGTGGCGTGTTCGATAAACGCGGCGCTGGAACCGTTGGGTGTGAAGGCTGATCAGATTCCGCTCACGCCGAATCGGGTTCGGGAGCGCGTGCGGGAACAGGAGGAATAGGCGCTTCGACCTGGCCCTCACGCTCGGATACGACAGCCTAGAACTATTTCGGTCCGTCCGGTAGTGGGATGCATGAGCGAACCGGCGACTCCGCCGAGTCCCGACGGCGTCCCGGTTCTGGGGAACGGGATGGCGTTCTCGCGGGACCCGTTCGGCGCGTTGGAGGAGTGGGCGAGCCACGGTCCCGTGGTCCGTCTCCAGTTCCCCGGACGCTCGATGTATCTCGTCACCGACCCCGACCTCGTCGAGGAGGTGTTGGTCGAACGCCAGGACAAGTTCGCGGTCGGCCGCGACCAGCAGGAGACGTTCAGCGGAATCGAAGACGACGCGTTAGCCGGGACCACGGGCGAGCGATGGGAACGACTCCGACGGGCACTCCGCCCGGCGTTCACGTGGGAGAAAATCGACGGCTACGGCGCGCGAATGGCGCGCCGGACTGCCGAACACGTCGAGCAGTGGGACGCCGAACGGCTGGACCTGCATCGAGAGATGCGGCTCTTGACGCTACGGATACTGGGTGATACGCTACTCGGCGTGGACGTTCGCGGAAACGAACGAGTGATACTGGACGCTGCCGACGCGCTCGTCGACCGCGCCGACCCTCGCCGGTTCGGACGCCTCCTCCCCGAGTGGATACCGACGCCGACCGAGCGACGTTTCGAACGGAACGTCGAGGCACTGAACGACTACGTCGAAACGGTCCTCGACGGACGCTCGACCGAGGGGGACGACGTCCGGTCGGTCCTGCTGGCGGCGCGCGACCGCGGCGACCTCACGCTGTCGGAGGTCGAGGATAACCTCGTTGGACTGTTGCTCGCCGGCCACGACTCCTCGGCGGTGACGCTCACGTACGCGTGGCTGGAACTCGGCCGCCATCCCGAGGTCAGGGAGTCGATGGTGAGGGAAGTAGAGGAGGTCGTGGGCGACGACCTCCCAGATACCGGCGACTTCGAGGACTTGGAGCGCGTCCGCAACGTCGTCAGGGAGACGCTCCGGTTGTACCCGCCGGCGTGGGCAGTCAACCGGCAGACGACGGAGCAGGTGTCGCTCGGCGGGTACGAACTTCCGGCCGGGGCCCAGTTGACGCTCCCGCAGTGGGTACTCCACCGCGACGACCGCTACTGGGAGGCCCCGACGACGTTCGACCCCGACCGATGGACGCGCGACGTGACGCGGCCGGAGTACGCCTACTTCCCGTTCAGCGGCGGGCCGCGTCACTGCATCGGGATGCGGTTTGCCCGACTGGAACTGACGATGGCGTTGGCGACGATGGCTACGTCGGTCGACCTCGACGTTACCACCGACGGGCCGCTGGCGTTCCGGCCGTCGCTGACGCTCCGTCCGACCGTGGACATCGAAGCGACCGTGAACCATCGGTAAGGAACGTCGCCGGACCGACCCAACCGTCCGGAAAATCCACCGCTCGCGGCGACTTCTCGAAACGCAGTTCGAGGGTAACACCAACCACCGTAAGTGATGAGTATCGACCCCGACCTCGACCGAACGGAAAGTCTTCGATGTATCTACGGGAAGACCTTCGGCGTCGGCGTAGCGTTCGGCGTGTACTTCGTCTTCTCCGTGGTCTTCGCAGGGGCCGTCGTCGTATGGCACGAAGACCGGCATCCGGCCGAACTCGTCGGGTGGAGCAGGGTTCTGCTCTCCTCGTTACTGTGGCTGGAATCACTCCTCGGAGTCACGTGGCTGTTCACCACGTACGGGAACGGCGTGTCCGAGAACGCGTACATCGCGGTAGTTCTCTCGATTACCGAACTCGCGTTCGGCGGCGGGTACTTCTGGATACGAGACCGCGACTCGGGGACGTCGTAGGTGGCCACGAATAACTGCTCGTCACGGACCCGAACGCCCGGCCCGGAGTCGAACACGAAATTGCGCTTCACCGACGAAGGTCGCCAGTACCGATAGTCTGCGTTCTCAGTCCTCTAGCGACGCCTCAACGTCGGGCTTGGCTTCCAACTTCGACTCGGCAGGTTCGCCCTCCCTGGCCTTCTCCTCCAGGTCCTCGAAGAAGTCGCTGACCAACTTGTTCGTCACGCTCCCCAGCGCGCGCTGGCCCATGCTCGCGATCATGCCCGACACGTCGGTCGTGGCAGACCAGTGAGCAATCGTCCCGCCGTCGCCGTTCTCCTCCAGATTCATCTCGGCCACCGCGTCGAAGGCGTTCCGGGAGGCGTTGCCGTCGGCCTGCATCTCCAGTACCTCCGGCCGGTCGGCTTGCGTAACCACCATCTCCACGTCGAAGGTGGGTTTGACGCTCCCGACGCCGACTGCGATGGTCGCCGTGACCTCGTGTGGCGACTCCAGCGTTATCGAATCGGTGCCCGGCGCGCACTCGGCCAGCACGTCGGGGTCGGTGAAGTAACTCCACAGTTCGTCTCGGGGCAGGTCTGACTCGAACTCGCCTTCGAATTCCATCATGGTTCAGTTGTATCGTCGGTCGTCGCGTTCGTCGCGCGGTCGTAGGACTTCGCCAGCGAGCGCCGGGCGTACTCGCCCGCGACCTCTATCTTGAACTCGCTGTCGGCGTGCATCTCGTCCTCGGGGTCGGCCGCCGCGGTCGCTTTCTCGGCGACGGCTTCCAGTACGCCCTCGGAGAGCGGTTCGCCCTCGACTTCGGTCTCGGCCTCGCCCACGCGCAGGGGCACGTCCGCGGCGTTCGCCAGCGCGAGGCGGGCCTCCTCGACGACCGGTTCGTCTGCGTCCGGGTCGTCCACCCGGACCGCGGTCGCGGCGCTGACGGTCGGCCACGTCTGGGCGGTGGGCTTGAGTTCGAGGAACGCCATCCCGGTGCGGTCGGGCGGGAAGGGGTCGGTCGGAATCTCGGCCGCCCTGATGAGTTCGTCCTCCGCGAGGTCGGTGAACATGTACGCGACGAAGTAGTCGGATACCGGGACCTCGCGCTCCTCTTCGGCCGAGACGATTTCGAGCGTCGCGTCGAGCGCCACGAGCGCGGCGGGGTAGTTGCCCGCCGGGTCGGCCTCGCCGACGCTCCCGCCCAACGTCCCTCGATTCCGGACGCTCGGCCCGGCGATTTGCTCGGCGGCCTCGGGGAGCATCGGCAGTCGTTCGGCCAGCAGGCCGGAGCGCTCGATGGTCCGATGGCGGGTCATCGCTCCGATCGCGACGGCGTCGTCGCGCTCCTCGACGTAGGCGAGTTCCTCGACGGTGTTGAGGTCGACGAGGTGGTCCGGCGTGGCGAGTCGGTTGGCCATCACGATGCCCAGCGACTGGTTGCCGGCCAGCAACTCGGCGTCACCGTGCTCCGCCAGCAGGTCGGTCGCCTCGGCGACTGTCGTCGGTCGGTGGTATTCGAACGGTGCCGGTTTCATAGCGTCTTGGTCTTACGATAGTTTGCGAGCGATACCGAATCCGCGGAACGACCGGCCGTCGGGCGGGCCGTTCGATGGAAAGCGACGGATACTGGACTATAACGCAGGGTGGTAATAAACCTTGGTGTGGATTACCGTGTGACTCACCTTCATTCGATGAGTGATGTGAGCCCGCCGTCAGTATGCGTACGACGACGAGGGGCACCCTCGAAGCACATCGTCGCTCGGAGCGCATCGAGAACGCCGTTTTCGTGGCGGAGACTAGCTATCGGTAACGAGTCTGGCCCCTCTAAAGAACGAAATAGCTCCCGAAGGGCCCGAAACTGTTCTTCTGAAAGGCAGAGTAGTCAGACGACCGGACGCAGCGACCGAACCGCCGTCGGGGCCTGCGCCCCCCTCGCAGTGGCAATCCTTGCCACCGCTGAAATTGGTATGTCATAGCATAACGTACATGGTCGGGGATATGACCGACGCTTACGTCAACGTCATGGTGGACCCCGGCGCGGTGTCGCAGGCGGCGGGCGACATCGCCGACCTCGACTCGGTCGATACCGTCCACGTCGTGACGGGGGACTACGACATTATCGCACAGATTGTACTGGACGACCCGGACGACCTTCCGCAGGTCGTCGCCGGGGAGATTCACTCGGTGACGGGAGTTATCGACACGGTCACGAACGTCGCGTTCGAACCGTAGACGCCGGGGAACTCGGGAACCGCCGGTCAGCGAGAGCCGTGGGTGGGCGGAAACGTTAGCCCGGTCTCCGGTCCTGTTCGCGTAGGTCTTCTGCTGGGAGTCAGTCCGTCCGCGCCAGTAGGTACAGTAGAGTGAGGGCTCACAGTCACTGCCGAAACCCCTCCGACGGAAACGGTGTGTCGAACGCAGGGCGCACATCCGTCGTTCGCCATACTTCCACCTCTTGTCAAGAGGTAACATCACTCGCATACAAGTCAGGGAAAGGCGTTCTCTGCGTGGATGGTTGGGAAGGGACGTTCTCGAACCCGGTGCAGGACGACGAACTGACGAGGACAGAGTTTCGTGAGTACTTCACCGAACTTTACGAAGCCTCTCCGGACGCCCGCATCGAGGAAAAACGGGTACTTCCATCGCACGACGGAACGGCGGTGAAGTGGACGTTCCACGGCATCCACGAAGGCGGTCTTCGCCGACGGCAGCACGTCGTGAAGATTAGTGGGACCGACGAACGTTTGCCGAGCAGATAGGGCTCGAATGGCCGATCTACCTGCTATTTCGGCAGCGTCTCTACCACTAATTTCCCTTCCCGTATCTTGCTCTGTCGAGATTCATCTGCCGTTTTGTCATTGTGAAGAATTCATTTAGTATGTTCTCCCATACCAATCTTTAAGAGGTTCCCGCAACCTCTCAAGAGTCCAGAGGCGATTTCGAAATGCTAGATGGCTATCAGATGTACGACTTGACGCAGCCGTGGTCGCAGGACACCCCCGCGTGGCCGACCTACGACAACCCCAAGGTGTGGTACGAGAAGAGCCTCGACACCGAGAAGGTCAACGGCCAGAAGATAGAGTTCATGAACCACACCGGCACCCACCTCGACGGCGAGAAGCACTTCGTCGCCAGCGGGCGGGACATCGAGTCGGTAGGGTTGGACGAACTGGTGGGCGACGCCGTAATCGCCGACATCTCCGACAAAGTGGGCGATTACGACGTCTACACCAGCGACATGATCGAGGACGTGGTGGACGTTCGCGAGGGCGACATCCTCTTCGTCCACACGGGCTACCAGAAGTACGCGTGGCACCGCGAGGAGGCAGACCCCCACGCCTTCTTCTGCAAGCATCCCGGCCCGAATCAGGAGTTCGCCGACTGGTGCAAGGAGAAGAACCTCAACTACCTGATTCTCGACTGCGGGAGCGCCGACCACCCGATGAACACCGTCGTCCGTGACGTACGGCCCGAACTCGCCCGCGAGGCCCGCGAGAAGCACGGCGTGGAGGACCTGGACGAAATCTTCCCGCCCGAGGGGTACCAACTGATGCACACCGAACTGTTCCCCGAGGGCATCATCCACGTCGAGAACGCTCAAGTCCCCGAGCAACTGCTGAACGAGCGCGTCCAGATCGGCACTTTCCCGTGGCGGTTCCGCGGCGGCGAATCGTCGGTCTGTCGGTGCGTGGCGTTCGTTGAGGAGTAGCTTCTCTCGACGCTCGGTTTTCTCACTCCGCCCGTTTCGACGTAAATGTTATTGTTCTCTAAGAATTTGTATAATTATGTTTAGAACAGAATTAATTATGTCTACCTTCGAAACGTCCGACGCGCGGCGTTCAGCGACTTTCGTCGATCGCGCGCAGAAACGGCGTGAAGTCCTCGGCCTGCGCGAGCGAGACGGTGCCAGCCTCGTCGTCGTAAGCGACCGCGTCGGCGTCCGCCAGTTTCGGCAGGTGGAGGTGGTGCAGCGACGCGACGACTCTCTCGGCCGTTTCCGACGAGATTTCGTCGGCGTCGATATCGGTCCCGATTTCGCGCGCCGCGACCGCTTCGGCGAGTTCCCGTACAGGGACCGAACCGCTGCGCTCGGAGAGTGCCGCGAGGACGTGCCGGCGGCGCTCGTTCCGGAGAAGCGCCAGAACGGTATCGAGAGACTGTGCATCGGTCGAGCGTGAGGTAGTCGTACGTTCCATCTGTGGTTCACCCTTGGAGCCACGTCGGTCGGTCTCGAAGTTCGCTCCGAAGAAATCCGACGGGGTTCGTCCGTGGCTACATCGGAGTTACTCGCCACATACGTTTAAGAGAAGCGACAGTTCTGGAGGAACACCAGTCGTGTTGTTGCTCGCGGAGGAACGCCCAAAGGCACTACTGTCTTCCACCCCTTCCGCGTGTATGGAAGAGGTACGGGTAGCAGTAGACGGGTTAGAACGGCTCGGACTGACCGAGTACGAGGCCCGGTGTTTCGTCGCGCTCACGCGACTCCCTCACGGCACCGCCAAGGAGATCGGGAAGGTGGCCGACATCCCGCGCTCGCGGGTCTACGAGACGATGGACCGCCTCCGAGAGCGGGGGTTGGTCGAGTTGCAGGAAGGCGAACCGCGGACCTTCCAGAGCGTGTCGGTAAACACCGCCGTCCGGATTCTCCGCAAGAAGTACGAGTCTCACTTCGAGACGGTCGAGGAGACGCTCCGCCAGATGGAACCTGTGTACAAGGAGAACCAGCAGGCGGTGTGGGCCATCAACGACTACGAGCAGGTCACGGAGCGAGTACTCGACCTCGTCGCCGACGCGACCGACGAGATTCTGTTGATCACGTTCGACGATATCCTGTTGGACGGAGAGTTAGTAGACGCGCTCGCGGCGGCCGACGAGCGCGGTGTGGCCATCCACGTCGGTACGGACGACGAGACGGTCCGCGAGCGTATCGCGGACACCGAAATCGACGCCCTCGTCTTCACGTCCGGACTGGTCGAGTGGTTCGGCGTCACGAACGACACGCCCAGAATCGGGCGAGTGCTCATGGTGGACCGAGGACCCGTGCTGATGAGCGCCCTCCACGACGAGAACCTTCCCGGCGTGCCGAACGAGACGGCGGCGTGGAGCGACGGCATCGACCACGGCTTCGCGACCTTCGCCGAGTCGGTCCTGACCTACGAACTACGGGAGAACGCGACCGACGTGGGCGATTCGACCGTCTCCGAGTGAGCGCTCGCGCCTCGCCCGGCGTCACTCGACGTCGAGGAGTTGAATCGCCTGCCGAACGTGGTACTTGGCCTCGTCCAGTCGGTCTGCCGACAGCGCAGTGTTCAAGTGTTCGACCGCACCCTGCCGCTCGCTCGACTCGTCGCCCGAGTTGCTCATTGACTGACGAGTACTGCCCAGCGGACTTAAGCGGCCGAGGATTGTTCGAGGAACAACAACGATACCTGACAGGAACCCCGAGCGAACGGATTCAGTCCCGCGGCCGAGTCGGCAACTCGACGTGCGTCGGATGCTCCGCCTCGTGGTACACCGTGTTCGTCGCCACTTCGTACTCCCGGTCCCCGTACAGCGGCCCGCCCGTGTTGTGGTTCACGTCGTAGCGCGGGAAGTTCGACGAGGAAATATCGAGCCGAATCCGGTGGCCTTCGCCGAACACGTTCGCGGTGGGGTACGGTTCCATGTAGAACTCGTAGACCTCGCCCGGTTCCACGAAGTCCGGGTGGTCCCGATAACCGCGGTAACGCGCCCGGCAGATGGAGTCGCTGAGGTTGAGCGCGAACCCGTTCGGGAACTCGGAGTTCGGCGGGTACTCGTCGATTAGCTTCGCAGTAAAGTCGGTGTCTGGCGCGTCGGTCGAAGCAAACACCCGCACTCGAATCGGTCCCGCGATTTCGACGGCCTCCTCCAGCGGCGGGGTCCGGAAGACCAGCACGCCGTCGCGCTCTTCGAGCGGTCGGTACGGCGGGTCCGCGAAGTAGGTGTCCTCGCGGGTGCGCTGGTCGTACCCGCCGCGGCCCGTCATATCAAGCAGTTTGCGCTCGCCGAGGGGGTACTCCAGAATCGACTCCTCGCGGGGTTCGTAGCTGATGTACGACGAGCAGTTCCCCCCGAGCGTGGGCACCGGGTCCTTCGGGTCGAACTCGTAGGTGGTCGCGGAGTCCGTGGCGTCGGGTCTCTCCGGCGCGAGCGTCCCGTCGGCGTGCGCGAAGTACTTCGTGAACTCCGCGTCCGGAAGGGGCCACTCGTCGGCCTCGGCCCACTCCCCGCCGTGGAAGAGGCGGCCCTCGCGGGTCTGGGTCCCTTTCTCGGCTCCGGAGTGTCCCTCGGTCTCCGCGCCCATCCGGAAGAACTGCACCGTCGGCTGGTCGCTCCACGTCTCCTCGCCCTTGAGGTAGTGGTCGAAGAAGCGCAGGCGGGTTTCCTGGTAGTCCCGCAGGGCGGCCTCGCCGAACTCCAGTTCGCCCGAGTAGGACTTGTTCCACGACGGCAGGGGGTAGGCGTTCCAGCCGTGGGTCCACGGTCCCATCAGGAGGAAGTGGTCCGAGTCCTTCCGGTCGGCCAGCGCCTCGAAGTTGTCGCAGGTCGCTTTGGTGTAAGAGTCGTACCACGCCCCGGCGTAGACCGTCGGCACGTCCGCGCTCTCCCCGCGGAATCGCTCGAAGTTGACGCCCGGCGACTGCCAGAGGTCGTCTTCCGCGTCGCCGGACTCCGTGAGGTCGAAGACCCACTCCTCGTAGTTCGGGATGTGGCGTAAGGGGGACTGGCCGCGATGGACCGGGCCGTCCGCGAGCACTTCCCGAACGTCCACGTTGGCGAGTCGTTGCTGCACGTCGGGGTCGTCCAGAGCCTTCTGGGCGAATCCGCCGCCCAACGTCAGCGCCCAGCAGAGCCACCGCAACTCGAAGGCCCCGTTGTGCCGGAAGGTGGCTTCCCGACCGTTCGCGGCACCCTGATTCACGAACATGGCTTCGAGGTGGTCGGGGTCCTGCGTGGCGAGCGCCGACTGGACCCACGCGCCGTAGGAGGTGCCGATAGTTCCGACCTGCCCGTCGCAGTAGTCGCGCTGGCCCAGCCATTCCACCGTGTCGTGGCCGTCCTCGGCCTCGTTCACGAAGATGTAGTAGTCGCCCTCGCTCTCGAAGCGACCTCGGCAGTCCTGAATCGCAACGACGTAACCGCGCTCGGCGAACCACTCGCCGTGGCGCTCCATCCGGCCGCGCTTGCCGTAGGGCGTGCGGTCCAGCAGGGCGGGCTTGGGGTCCGGAATCGCCTCGCCCGTCTCCGGGTCGGCGGGTCGATACACGTCCGTGGCCAGCTTCGTACCGTCGCGCATCTCCACCGACACGTTCAGCTCGGCGTGAACGTCGTAACTGGGTTCTGTGACCATACCACACCCCTTTCGAGGGACGGTCAAATAGGTTCCCCCGAGAGGGCCGAAGACGGCGAACTCCCGAATCGGTTCGGTTCCAAGACAGAAAGACGAAAAAATTACCGGTATTTTTATGGCAATTGTTTATGCATTGGTAGGTATGCCACTTGTGAGTACTGTTATCGTGTCACGAACTTCACACGACCTGCTGGACCGTTCGGGTGAGACGCCATGAGCGACGAGGGCGACGACTTCCAGGAGGTAGAGAAGGACCTCACGCCGGAAGGTCCCAGCGTGAAATCCGACGCCGAAGCGTCGGTCGACATCGAGTACGGCATCGAGGACAAACCGCCGCTCGGCGAGTCCATCCTGCTGGGGTTCCAGCACTACCTGACGATGATCGGTGCGACAGTGGCGATTCCGCTCGCGCTCGCGGGTGCGATGGGGATGCCCGGCGGGACCACCGCTCGACTCATCGGCACCTTCTTCGTCGTGTCGGGCATCGCCACGCTGGCCCAGACCACCGTCGGGAATCGGTACCCCATCGTGCAGGGCGGCACCTTCTCGATGCTCGCGCCCGCGCTCGCCATCATCGGCGTCCTCGCGTCGAACGGTGCTGGCTGGGAGCTCATGATACGCGAACTCATGGGCGCAGTCATCGTCGCGGGACTCGTCGAGGTACTCATCGGCTACTTCGGAATCATGGGCTGGCTCAAGCGCCACATGGGGCCGGTCGTCATCGCGCCGGTCATCGCACTCATCGGACTGGCGCTGTTCAACGTCCCGCAGATTCAGAACCCGAACTTCGGCGCGCCCGGCACGGGCCAGAACTGGTGGTTGCTCGGTCTGACGCTCGTCCTCATCGTCGGGTTCTCGCAGTACCTCGACCGGTACCATCGGTCGTTCCGACTGTTCCCGGTCCTGCTCGGCATCGCGTCGGCGTGGGCCATCGCGGCCGTGCTCTCCGTGGTCGGCGTCTTCGCCGAGGGGTCGGTGAGCTACGTGGCGCTGAGTTCGGTGGCGGAAGCGCCGCTGTTCCAGCCCATCTACCCCTTCCAGTGGGGCATGCCGCTGTTCACGCCCGGTTTCATCGTCGGCATGGTCGCCGGGATGCTCGCCTCGGCCATCGAGAGTTTCGGCGACTACCACTCGGTCGCCCGGATGGCCGGCCGCGGCGCACCTAACGCCCGGCGCATCAACCACGGCATCGGCATGGAGGGCCTGGGCAACACGTTCGCAGGCATCATGGGCACCGGAAACGGTTCGACCTCCTACACCGAGAACGTCGGCGCAATCGGTATCACGGGCGTCGCGTCGCGCTACGTCGTCCAAATCGGTGCGGCCGTGATGATAGTCGTGGGCTACTTCGGCCCGGTCGGGCAACTGTTCGCCACCATCCCGGCCCCCATCATCGGCGGCCTCTACATCGTGATGTTCGGCCAGATTGCCGCGGTCGGTCTGTCGCAACTCAAGTACGTGGACCTCGACAGCAACCGGAACGTCTTCATCGTCGGTCTCGCGTTGTTCTCGGGCCTCGCCATTCCGGGCTACATGTCCAACGTCGGTTCGGGCATGGACGCCTCGGCCTCGGCCGCGTTCCAGCAGGGCATGCAGGCGGTGCCGATTCTGGGGCCGATTCTCGGCTCTGACGTGGTCGCCACGACCATCTTCGTCATCGGCGGGACGGGCATGGCGGTCGGCGGCATCGTCGCGTTCTTCCTCGACAACACCATCCCCGGCACGCGCGAGGAGCGCGGCCTCACCGCGTGGGAGGACCTGACCGAGGACGACGGCGACTTCGAGTCGTTCTGGGACCGCCGACAGTCCGAACCCGACGAACCCGCACAGCGCGCCGACTGACGGCCTCCGACTCGACCTCTCGAACCGACCTTTTTTCGCACACCGATACCAACCACCGAGACGTGACTGTCCCTTCCGACGCGCTCGCCGACGGCGAGACCGTGCGCGAGCGATTGGCCCTGCGAACCGGCGGGTCGGTCGCGCTGACCGACGACCGCCTGCTCGTCTCCGCAGACGACGAACTCACCAGCGTCGCGTTCGACGACGTGACCGAGGTGACGGTCGAGGACTTCGACTACTTCCTCGGCGTGTTGAGTGCGGTCCTCGTCGGGTGGGGACTCTACTCCACCCAACGAAACGCGGCTCTCGGCCTCGGATTCGCGGCGTTCGGCGGGGTGAGTCTCTACTGGACCTACCGCAAACGCGGCAAAGCGCGAATCAAGGTCGTCGGGCGACCCAAGCCGATTTCGGTGTTCCCTGCGGACACCGAGGCGTTCTACGACGCGCTCGAACCCCTGATGGCCGAAGAATCGAGCGGTTCCGCGAGCGGCGAGTCGGACCGAAATCGAGAGAACCGAAACTGAGACCGCCGACCACCCGGCGCGCGCTGGCGCAATCGCGCCGACGGCGCGATTGCGTGGAGGAAGCGGGTCGTCTTCCCATCGCCCGAAACGCCACTCCTCCCGGCCGAGGTTTTCAATACCGTCGGCGTCGTTCTCTTTCCCGACCGATCTCGAAGATTCCCATGCGCGTCCTCATCGTTCCGGAACTCTACCGACCCGACGACCCGAGCGCAAACGGCACCCTCGGCGACGCGGTGACGTGGGTTCGGGGTTGGCTCGACCGCGACGCCTCGCTCCACGTCTACTGGCTGGTGCCGCCGCAAGTCCCCGACGAGGCGATTCTGGCCGACCGCGAGCGGGTCACCGCGATTCGGGCCGAGACCTTCGGCGCGGACGACGCCGACGAGAGCAGCATCTTCACCGAGGGCGGCTACAGTTGGGCCGAACTCGTCGCGTTGAAGCGCGAGATTTACGACCGCGGCGCGTACCTCGACTGCGTCGTGGACCAGCGCCGGACCGGTCGGTTCGACCTCCAGAAGTGGCTCTGCGCCCGGACCGACCACTGGGCGGCCGACGTGGCTCCCTTCGACGTAATCGCCAACGTCCACGACCTACAGGTCCCGCGGAAGTACCGCTACTGCTCGTATCGCAACGAGTTCCAGAGTCGGATGGAGGCCGCGGCGGCCGTCTTCGCCGACGGCATCTGGTTCAAAGCCGGAATCGACACCGACCGACTCCGCGACCACGCGACAGACGTTCTCCGGCCCGAAGTCGTCGCGGCCGCCCTCGACGGGGCCGTCGAAACCGGCAGTCCGATCGACTGCTCCGAGTTCTCGGAGTCGTACGCCGACCGGCCACGGTATCTCCACCTCGCGGGGTCGCTCTGGGAGAAGAAGCACGCCGACCTACTGCTCGCGGTCGGCGAGCGCCTCCACGACGAGTTCGGCGTCGAGACCCTGCTCACGAGCATGGAGGCCATCCCCGACGAGTACGCCGCGCCCGAGTGGGTCCGCGCGTTCCCCGAGGCCGACCGCGAGACCTACGAGACCGCCCTCCGTCGGGGCGACCTCGCGGTCTGCGCCAGCGAGTACGAGACAATGGCCCGGACGCCCTTCGAGCAGGCCGCCAGCGGGCAGGTGCTCGTGCTCCGGGACGAACCGTGGATTTACGACTGCGTGCCAGAGAATTACGGCTTCGCCGGCGACCCCGACGAACTCGGCGATTTGGCGGCGCAGGCGGTCGAGAACTGGGAGGAGGCAGTCGAGGCCAATCGCCGACTCGTAGCCCACGTCGAGCGAGTCCGGGACCCCGACCGGTCGGCCCGCCGGACCCACCACGACCTCCGCGAGCGCGTCGAAGCCAAGCGCGAGCGCTACGACCTCGGCCCCGCCGACGCTCCCGTTCGCGCCGCGCTCGCCCGCAAGCGCGACGCGAACGTGAGTGGGAAAGAGGAGAACGTGGTCGAGACCGCGGGCGCAGATGAGATTGCGAACGCACGTGAGACCGCGGACGCGGATTCGGTCGCGCGCTCACAGACGCACTCACGGGCCGAGGCGTGCAAGTCAACGTCCGTGACGCGCAAATCGGGGTCCGGAGCGCGCGAACCCGAATCCGAGGAACTCGAATCCGTGGTTCGCTCGTCCGCGCGCTCGCGTGCAATCAATTTATATATACTTCGAGAGGCGACCGCCGACTACACCGACGACGGCAGGCCCGTCACCGCCCGCGAGGACTACGCGCTGGCCGACCTCGTGTACGCGCTCCGGTCGCTGGGATACCGAGACGCCGGGAATCCGGGGACCCCGATTTTCGTGCGAGAGTAGTTGTCCGAAAACAGGTTTGTGCGGTCACGACGAGGTCGAGGCCGAGTCGTCGGACTCGTCCTCGTCGCCGAGGTCCCCGAGGTCGCGCTCACCCAGCGAGGGCGCGGCGTCCACGTCCGGCGTGAGCTCCTCGCCGTGAAGCAGATCGGTCACGACGATGCGGACCGCCTGAATCACCAGCACGAAGAACAGCGGGAGCAGGAAGAAGCCGTACCAGCCGAACAGCATCGGGCCGAGGATGTACGCGAACATCATGATGCCCACGTGGATGTCATTGCCCGAGATGTACGGCTGGAGGAAGGTCTGGGGCAGGATGTCGAGCGCGAGGAACGACACCACCAGCAGGCCGATGGGGTAAATCATCGCCACGCCACCCTGAGTGGACGCGACCAACGCGAGGTACGCGACGAGCGGGACGTAGATCACTTTTCCGACCACGAGCGGAATGAGACTGGTGATTCCGGTCAGTAAGGCGAGCAGGATGGCGAACGGGATGGTCAGCGCGGGCGGCGCGACGAAGTTGAACCCGTAGTAGACGATCGCCGCGAGGACGGCCATCGTGAGGACGAACAGCACGTTGCCGAAGAACACCGTCTCCAGTTCGTCGTCCACGGCGTAGGCGTAGGCGTGGCCCGCCGACCCCTCGGGAGCTATCTCGTCGGTGAACCACGCCGCGATGCGGTCGTCGTCCCGGAGCAGGAAGAAAGCGAGGCCGAACGCCAGCGAGAGCACAATGAGGACGTTCGCCACCGTTCCGAGCGCAGACAGGGCGGCGGTCGCCACCTGCTGAATCCGGCCCGTGTCGGCCGACTGAATCTGCAACGGGTCGTTCAGGAGCGTCTCCACGAAGCTCTGCTGGTTGGTGCTGAGACTCTCGACGTTCAGCAGGGGCGCGAGCAGTCCGGTTCCCGGCATCCCCGAGAGCGACGATACGTCGCGCAGTCCCGCCAGCGCGACGTAGACGACTATCAGGAGTATCGGCGTCACGATGCCCGCCAGCGTCAGTCCGGCCGCGAGTCCGTCGTTGTCGATGTGTTTACTGATGTGGTCAGAGATCGGCCGTGCGGCGTAGTAGAAGAACACGCCCAGCACGAACATCCCGACGAAGGAGTAGCCGACGTAGACGACCCCGAGCGCCAGCGCGGTGAGGTAGAGCCACCACGCGACTCGGTTCCGGTCGCGGTCGATGAACTGGTTCCAGTTCACGGGTATCGAACTCCGGAGGGTCTCGGGTCGGTCATATCGCGGTCGCTCCGGCCGCCACCGGGAGCGCGATGCCGGTGACGAATCGGGCGTCGTCGCTCGACAGCCACATGAACGCCGCGCTCACGTCCTCGGGTTGGACGATTTCGCCCAGCACGTTGTCCGGGCCGGACTGTTCGGCGACTTCGGCCATGTCCTCGCCGATGGACTCGACGATGCCGCCGGTCATCGGGGTGTCGACCGCGGTCGGACAGACCGCGTTGACCGTGATGTCGTGCTGGGCCAACTCCATCGCCAGGGTCTTCGTCAACCCCAGTACGCCGTGCTTCGCGGCGGTGTAGTGGCCGAGACCGGGCGAGGCGACCATCCCGGCGGTCGAGGAGGTGTTGACGATGCGCCCGCCTTCGCCGCCCTTTATCATGTGCTCGCCGACGTGCTTCGCGCAGAGCCACATCCCCTTGAGGTTCACGTCGAGCGCGTGGTCCCACGTCTCCTCGTCCAACTCCATCAGTCCGGAGACGGGTGCGACCCCGGCGTTGTTGGCGAGGAAGTCGATGCGGCCGAACTCCGAGACGGCGTGTTCGACGCCCGCCTCGACTTTCGCCTCGTCGGACACGTCCATCTGGACGCCGAGCGCGCGCCCGCCGCGCTCCTCGACCTCTCGGACCGTCTCGTCCAACTCGGTCTCGTCGCCGAGTTCGTAGGTCGATTCGTCGGTCGTCTCGCAGATGTCGGCACACACCACGTCCGCGCCGTTCTCGGCGTAGTGCAGCGCGTGCGACCGTCCCTGTCCGCGTGCAGCACCCGTAACGAACGCCACTCGGCCGCCGAAGTCGTATTCC
Organism: Halorussus salinisoli; assembly: GCA_005239435.1. GTDB lineage: Archaea > Halobacteriota > Halobacteria > Halobacteriales > Haladaptataceae > Halorussus > Halorussus salinisoli. The sequence continues at coordinate 37,779 of SZNP01000005.1, forward strand.
GCCATAGTTCTCCGGAGGACCGACGGTAGCGAGCGACAAAACGCTGTTCGCCGACTCGCCGGTCTTCACCGTCGAGTTTCGCTTCGGTCAGTCCTGCCACGCCGCGTAGAGACGACGCCCGACGACGCCGAGACCGACGAATCCGAATACTGCGGTTATCAGGTCTCCGAGGACTGGAATCGCTCCGAGGGCGGCGAGTACCAGCGCGCCGACCGCGGCGGTTTTACCGCCGACGCGACCGTCCGCACCGACGAGCAGACTGCCGACCCAGACGATAGTGACCGCGTTGCCGACGAGTCCGACGATTGCGAACGCGATGGCTCCGGGGATGGCGACGAGGAGTCCGACGATAGTGATGGCGAGCAGGAAGAGCAGAACGGGGACGCCGATGCCGACGAGTAATCCCCAGAGGAAGGCGCTTACGGGGTCTTCGCGGAGTTCGGCCACGGTCTCTCGGGCGTAGCTCGGGCCGAAGACCACGAGCGCACCGGCCAGCAGGAGATTGGCGACGAGCGCGCCGAGGAATCGCATCTCGATTCGGAGGTCGAACGAGGGTTCGACGCCCGGTGTCTGTGCGGCGGCGACGCCAGCGAGCGCGACGACGGCGAGGAGACCGCCGCTACTGGCGGCTAACCGTCGAAGGGACCGACGAGTGGAGGGCATCGAACGCCACGTCTCGCCGACACCACTAACCGTTTTCGGACGACACTCCGCGTCTGCTCGTACTTTCGGTGACTCCCGTCGGACGGCACTCGGTGCGGCAAACCACCGAGACGCGCTCGACCACGCAAACCACCGGGATGCGCTCGGTGATACAAACTCTCGGGTGGGACTGAAAGGGCCGCCCGGTCGCGTTCACTTCAGTCGCTCCGGAAGCAACTATTTCTGCGCGGGCGGTGCGGAGTGAGTAGAGGCTCTCGGAACCGAAACTTCCCCCGTCGCCAACGTCCCTAAACCCCGCGAACCCCTACCCGTCGCATGGTCAACGCCTTCTGGCTGGACCGCGACCTCGACCAGACGGCGCGATGGCTGGTCGATTCGCACGTCCTCTCGTCCGTCTTCGAGAACGCGATGGTTTTGACGACTGCGGTGCAACTCAATGGCTACGCCGAGGGCGACCCCGAAGTCCGCGAAGCCCTCTACTTCACCCACGCCGACCACCCGCTAACGCGGTGGGCCGCCGCCCACTACGACAACTGGGCCTACCTCCGGGCGTACGCCGAGGCCGCCCACGAGGAGTGGCGCTATCGGTGGGACCACCCGCCGGAGAAGACCCACGGGAGTTGGGCCACCGTGGAGTCGCTGGACGAGGCGGCCGTCGCCGCGCTCGACTGGCCGGGCGAACCGGGCGACCCGCCGCAGGTGACGGGCGAGTGGCAGGCCGACGACTACGTTGAGGCGTACCGACTCTACTACGCCAACGAGAAGCGTGACCTGTTCGAGTGGTCGAAAGACAGGACGGCTCCGCCGTGGCTGGAGGCGTATCGCCGCGGCTCGTGATATGGGTACAATTATTGCCTTTAACTAACGAGCTATACTTTTAGAACATCATTTTATTGTTTAAGGAGATGTAATTATTTCTCACCGCCGTGGTGCTAGCTCCTCTCGATACGAGGGAGCACCGCGACTGTACCGCGGCAGCACCTACGACCGCACCGCAACTGCACCACGACAGCATCTACGACCGTACCTCGACTGTGCCAGGACCGCAGACGAGTCGGCGAAGGTAGCCACTCTGTGAGCCAATCATACCGCACCGCGACCGCACAGCACCGCGCCCCCGTACCTCCCCGCTTGCGCCTGCGCTCGGCCGCGACCGCACCGCAGATGCGGCCGAGCGCAGGCACGGCGCGTCCGGTGGACTGTGAGGATTCACGAAACCCGTGGACTGCACCCATTCACGAAACCCGTGGTCTACGACCCTCCGCGAAGGGCCGTCCTGCGGCGGTCGTCCTCGGGTAGTCAGTCGTCCGAGGCGGTGCCGTCGGTCCCGGTTCCGTCGGCGTCGGTTCCGTCGGTGGTCGAAGTCTCGCCGCCGCCCGTCGCGCTCGCGCCATCGAGCGTCCTGTACCCGGCCGCGACCGCGTAGAGACCGACGACGGCGAGACCGCCGCCGGCGAGCGCCGTCTCGACGGACGAGATGAGCCACGTGAACTCGTAGACGTGCGCTTCTATCGCGCCGACGACCATCGCGGCGACGAACCACGCCCCGGCGGGGACCGCGATGCTCGCGTTCTCGTAGAGGACGGCCTTCGTGTCGCCGACGGTCGGCGGGAGGACTTCGGCCGAGAGCGAGACGCCGCGGACCGCGACGTAGAGCGCGGCCATGACGACGCCCGCGGTGGCGACCGTGCCGCCGACGTTCTGGAACTGGGCGATACCCGCGAGCAGGTTCCAGAACAGCAGAATCGCGGCGACGGGGACGGCTTCCGCGGCCATTCGCTTCGGAGGGAGGACTACCATGTCCGGTCGGTCTCGCGCGGTCCCCTTAAAATATCGTCTCTATCGTCCGAGAACCCCCGATTGGCCGACGAACATTAGTCGGCCAGCGCCGTCTCTCCTCCATGCACCTTCTCGTGGCCGCCCACGACTTCTACCCCGACCCGGGGTCCGGCGGCACGGGCCGGTACGTCTACGAGACGACCAGGCGACTCGCCGACCGAGGTCACGACGTGTCGGTCCTCACGCGCCGCCGCGGGGACGTACCCGCACGCGAGACGATTGCCGGCGTCCGAGTCGCACGCTACGACCTCGAAGTCGCCGACCGCTCCGCGTCCGAAATCGCGGCCCGATTCCCCGACGCGGTCCGCGCGGTCCGCGACCACCTCGACGCCCTGCCCGACCCCGACCTCGTGAGCTTTCAGGGCACCGTCACCGACCCCCTGCTTGACCTGCTGGTCCCCGACGACGTTCCCAGAAGCGCGACGTTCCACAGTCCGTGGCCCACCGAGTATCGCATCCGGGCGGGCCACGAGCGGTCGGTCTCGGCCCCGCGCCGCCGCCTCAACGCCGCGCTCCGCGAGCGAATCGAGCGCCGAATCCTCGCCGACTGCGAGCGGGTCCTCGCGCTCAGCGAATTCATGGCCGGGAAACTCCGCGAGGTCCACGGCCCGATTGCGGACCCCGCCGTCGTCCCCGGCGGCGTGGACACCGAGCGCTACCGCCCGGACGCCGGAACCTACGGCCCGATGCAGTCGGTCGGCGAGCGCGGGCGCGACCCCGTTTTGGAGACCGACGGCGGCGCTGGCGACGCCGGCACAGACTTCCTCACGGTCCGCCGCCTCTCGCCGCGGATGGGTCACGAGATGCTCCTGCGGGCCTTCCGTCGGGTCGTTCGCCACCACCCCGACGCTCACCTCTACGTCGCCGGCGACGGCCCGCTCCGCGAGGAACTGGAGGGGAAGGCGGTCGACCTCGGCATCTCGGACCGCGTGACCTTCCTCGGGTACGTCCCCGACGAGGACCTCCCTCGCGCCTACGCCACCGCGGACTGCTTCGTCCTGCCGACCCGCCGACTGGAGGGGTTCGGTCTCGCCACCCTCGAAGCCCTCGCGTCGGGCACGCCTGTCGTCGCCACTCCGGTCGGCGGGACGACCGAGATTCTGTCGGGACTCCGGAGCGACTCCCGCGTCCCGACCGAACCGGTCGTCGAGTCGGTCGACGCCGCCTCGCTGGCCGACCGAATGGACGCGTGGGCCGACCTCGCGCCCGCCGAGCGCGCGGCCGCGGGCCGGGCGTGTCGCGACCACGCTCGCGAGAGCTATCGCTGGGAGCGGACCGCCGACGCGCTGGAGAAGCAGTACCGAAACCTCGTCTGACCGTTCGCCTTTCAGTCTCCCGCGCTTCGGTCTCCCTCCGCTTCAGTCCCCGCTCGCCGGTCGCTCGGCCGGAGCGTCGGCGGGCTTTTCCGGAACGTCCGCGTTCGGCCGGTCGAGCGCGTCGGCGACGATTCGGCGAATCCGGCGCTGGAATCGCTCGCGGCCGAACCGGCGTCGAATCGCGCGCGGCCCCATCTGTCCCCGGAGGTCGCGCTGGAGGTCGGGGTCGGCCACGACTCGTGCGACCTTCTCTTTCGCGTCTTCGACGCTCTCGTACAGCAGTTCCTCGCGGTCGTCGACGATGGCGTGCTGGCCGCCGTCGTTCGGGACGAACGGAATCGCGCCGCCCGCCGCGAGTTCGGCGACCGCCATCCCGAAGTGTTCGTACTCCTTGCCGTGGATGCCGTACTTGTGGTCGCAGATGCGCTCGACCAGTTCCTCGCGCGGGACCTCGCCCTCCAGTTCGACGTACTCGCGGCCTGCCGCGAGGGCTTCGACCTCCTCGCGGTACTCGTCGTCCACGGTCGGGCCGATGACGTGGAGGTGGACGTCGTGCCCCTGCTCGCGGACGCCCGCCGTGATTTCGATTAGCTCTCTGATGCGCTTGCTGCGCTCGATGCGGCCCACCGTCACGATGCCGTCCTCGCGCTCGTCCCACGGCCGGTCCTCGAACTCCCGGGTGTCGATGGGCGGGTGGAGGACTTCGGGTCGGGTTCCGTAGGCGTCTTCGACCACGTCGGCGGTCCAGTCGGAGTTGGCGAGCAGGGCGTTCTGGCGGATGTCCTCGCGGTTCACCCCGGCGACCCACGTCGCGAGTCGCTCGTAGAGCGAGTCCTCCTCGATGGTCGGGTGGAAGATGTGTTCGCGGTCGTCGCAACTCACGGTCCAGTCGAACGGGAAGTGGACGTACTGGACCGAATCGGATCCGAGTCCGAGTTCGTTGATGGTGCTGACCAGCAGGTCGAACTCGTCGCTCCGCCGACTGGCGTACCGACCGAGCAGGGCGTTCTGAAGCACGTAGTACTTCAGGCCGAACTCCTCGTTCATCCACGGAGCGAGATAGCCCGCCCGCTCGACGGTGAGGTCGTCGGTATCGACGCTCGTGTCGAAGTAGTCGTTGAGTTCGTCGAGGTCGGGGTCGGTCAGGGTCAAAACCGTCACGTCGTGGTCCTCCTGCAGGGCTTCGAGGACGTTCATCGCGACCGCTTCGCCACCCCCTTTGGACATCAGATCCATATGGACGACTGCGATTTCCCCCATCGTATCGGTCCTCTGTAACGAACAGGGTCCGGCCGAAGTTAGGTATTCTGGGCGAAGCGAGACACGTCACAGGCCGGGTAGGAGCGACTGTAAGTCCGAAAACGTATTGTCGGAAAGTGACGCGACGACGGTGGTACACGCTCGGCGTCTCTTCAAATGCAAGCCCCTGAACCCGAATTTTAGATTTAAACCAACAGATTTACATTGAGTACATCCGCGGCGCAGGGTATGGAACTACGACTCGGTGCGGTCGGGTTAGGTGGACTCGGGAGTCTCGAACTCGGAGTGTACGACGAGATGGACGACGTGGAAATCGTCGCGGGCGCGGACGTGTCCGATGGCGCGCGCGAGGCTTTCGCCGACGAGTACGACGTACCGACCTACGAGAGCCACGACGAGATGCTGGCCACACACGACCTCGATGCGGTGAACGTCGTCACGCCGCACACTCTCCACTACGAGCAGGCGATGGACTGCTTCGCGGCGGGCGTGGACGTGTTCCTCGAGAAACCGATGGTAACGGGCATCGATAACGCCGTGGATCTCGTGGCCGCGGCCCGCGAGCAGGGTCGAGTCCTTCAGGTGGGCTACCAGCGCCACTTCGATCCTCTCTTTCGGGAACTCAAGCGAATCGTCACCTCGGGCCGAATCGGCGAGATCCACGCCGCCAACGCCTCCCTCGGGCAGGACTGGATAGAGATTCAGCGCGGTTCGTGGCGGACCGACCCCGACCTCTCGGGCGGTGGTCAACTCTACGACTCCGGAAGTCACCTGCTCGACGCCCTCCTCTGGTCGCTCGACGCGAAACCTCGCACCGTCGCGGCCGTGACCGACGACCGCGGCGAGACCGTGGACGTGAACTCCGCGCTGGCGCTCACGCTGGACCGCGAGGCGGCGGACAGTGGCCCGGTCACCGCCAGCGTCGGCGTCGTCGGCGACGGGACCAACGGCGAACCGGACGAGAGTATGGTCCTCTGGGGAACCGACGGCCACGTTCGGTACGCGGACGGCCGACTCACTGTCTTCGAGGACGGCGTGACCTACGAGGGCGACGTGGCGGGAGACCGCGACTTCACGACGCTGACTCGGCGCAAACTCTCGGACTTCGTGCGGTCGGTCGAGGACCGGACCGACCCCGCTGTGCCGGGTTCGTTCGGGCTACAGGTGACCGCGCTGACGGAGTCTGCCTACGAGGCGGCCGAGACGGGCCGGACCGTGGACGTACAGGACAGAATCGAACGGGCCCGCGAGGACCGCGAACCCGTGCAGACCGAGTCGTGAGTCGGTAGGAGGTCGACCCGACCGACCGTTTGTTTTGGTTTCTCACGATTTTCGGTGATATGACGAAAAGTGTTTCTATCTTGGGGGGACAATCCCTTCGATAATGCGTGAACTCGACGAAACTGACCTCGAAATTCTGCAACTGCTCGTGGCGGACGCCCGCCGACCGTACAACGAGATAGCCGACGCGGTGAACCTCTCGCCGCCGACCGTCTCCGACCGCATCGACCGCCTCCGGGAACTCGGCGTCGTCCGGCGGTTCACGGTGGACCTCGACCGGTCGCTCCTCTCGGAGGGCATCGCGGTCCTCGTGGACCTCCACGTCGAACCCGGTCGGGTCTCGGAGGTTCGAGGCGACGTCGAAGAGATCGAGGGCGTCGAACATCTCTTCGTGACCGCCGCCGGTCACGTCATCTTCCACGCTCGCCTTCAGAACGGTGCCATCGAACCCCTGCTGACGGACGCGCTGGACACCGATGCAGTCCGCGAGTACGACGTTCACCTGCTCGAAGATTCGGCGTGGCGTCCCGAACCCCGTGGCGTCGAGTTCGCGCTGGAGTGCGACGAGTGTGGGAACTCCGTCACCAGCGAGGGCGAGACGTCTCGTATCGACGGTGAACTCTACCAGTTCTGCTGTTCGTCCTGCCAGTCGAGGTTCGAAGAGCAGTACGAAGAACTGAAGGAAGCGGCCTGAACTCCCCCGGACACCTCCTTTCTTCCGGGCTCATACTATTACGAGGCAATATGTATCGGTAATACGAACATTTATGAAGGACCTATCTGAAAACCCTCTGCAAGACGCTCGCAAGACATCTCGTTCCGAGTCGGTCCGTGCGCCGCGGGCGACCCCCCGGAGGCTACCGATTTCACTCGGTCGTCCTGGGTCGTTCGCGTCCGCGCGGACGCCCAGTCGGACGGACGCTCACGAGCAGTCGCAGCGCGAGGTGCTACGGACGTGTTCGGACCACTCACTTCACCGGCGCGGGTAGTTCGCGGACCTCCGGACCGCGAGGTCGGACGCGGAGGTGTCCGACCGTGACCCGGCCCGACGATTTCGGGCCGAGCGAGTACCTCTGTTACCGCCTCCTCGTGGGACTCGACGAGTCGGCGAACGCCGCGATTTCTCGCTCGAAGTTTCACAAACTCAGTTGTCTCACCGACAGATACCTCGCCGAAGAACTCGACTGCAACGTCGGCCTTCCCCGGTACTGGTACGTCTACGGCGAGGTCGTGGACGAGCAGAGTCTCACCGGCGACTTCTACGTCGCTCCCTCGGCGAAGTTCTGGTCGGGCCAGCGCTACCTCCCTGCCGACGACGTGAACGACTGGGAGTTTCCCGTCCCGAGCGAGCGAAAAGCCCGCATCGACGAGGCGGTGGAGTGGGCGGTCCAGAACTTCGCACGGACGAACGCGGAAGGCATCCAGCAGTACCTCTATCGCCACTACGTCCCTAACGAGTTCGTTCGGACCTACAGCGACCTTCGGTCGCAGTTGAAGCGGGTGGACCTCGACACCCAGTACACTCTCGGCGACTTCGAGGTCGGTTCGCACTCGACTCGGGGGTTCGTGGTCGAGTCGCTCGAAACCATGGTCGAGACCTACCCCCGCGACGACTACCCCGAAGCCTACGAACTGTTTCTGGAGTGGTACGAGACGGTCGAACTCCTGCTGGAGGCCGACGACCCCGACTACGCCGCAATCGAGGAGTTTCTCGACTCGTTCGTCACGATGCTGAGCAAGGTCGAACTCCGATTCCACCACCGCCAGCACATCCCCGACGACCGCATCAAGGTCTGGGAGAACGAGCGACTCGAGGCCAAGGAGACGTTCGCCCGGATGCTGGCCGAGAAGCGCGAAACGCTACTCGACGGCGACTCTCGGCGTGAGACCTCGTGGACCAATGCCTCGGTGCGCGACGGCGGAGAGACCGGTCCGTCGGCGTCGGTGTCGTTCTCTCGCAGGCTCGACTCGTTCGACTAGTGACAGATTCTGTACAAAATATCGCTTCAGCGAATCGTTTTGAGGGTTGCTGACGAACCACGTTCTATGGCGACGCAAGAATCAGACGACGCGGAGTTCGTCAGCGTGGCCGACGCAGACGAACTCCACGAGGAGGGTCGAATAGTGACGCGAGCAGGCGGTCGAGCAATCGCGGTCTTCCACCACGAGGGCGAGTTTCAGGCGGTGGACAACAGGTGTCCGCACATGGGGTTCCCGCTCGCAGACGGGACGGTGGACGACGGTATCCTGACGTGCCACTGGCACCACGCGCGATTCGAACTCTCCTGTGGCGACACCTTCGACCCGTGGGCCGACGACGTGCAGAGTTTCCCGACAGAAGTCCGGGACGGCGAGGTGTACGTGGACCCACATCCCGACCCCGACCTGCCGCCGGTCGAACACTGGACGGACAGACTTCGGACCGGACTGGAGGAGAGTCTGCGCCTGGTGGTCGCCAAGTCGGTCATCGGACTGGCCGACGAGGGCGTGGCCTACACCGACCCGCTCCGGCAGGGTCTGGAGTTCGGCGCGCAGTACCGCGAAGACGGGTGGAGTTCGGGCCTGACCATCCTCTCGGCGATGGCGAACCTCCACGACGAGTTGCGTCCCGACGACCAGCGACGAGCCGTGTACACCGGCCTCTACCGGGTCGCCGAGGACTGTCAGGGCGAACCCCCGAAGTTCGACCAGCCGTCGTTCTCGGCCCGGGACCTCTCGCGCGAGCGTCTCGAATCGTGGTTCCGCGAGACCATCGAGGTTCGGGACCGGGACGGCGCGGAGCGATGCCTCCAGACCGCCATCGCCACGCTCGAACCGGAGGAGGTAGCCGACATCCTCTATCTGGCCGCCACGGACCACCTCTACATGGCCGCGGGCCACACGTTCGACTTCATCAACAAGGCGTGCGAGGCGCTCGACCACGTCGGCTGGGACCACGCCGACGAGATTCTGCCGAGCGTGATTCCCCGACTCACCGAGGCCACGCGCTCGGAGGAGCTCTCGTCGTGGCGACAGCCGATCGACGTGGCCCAACTCACCTACGACGCCTACGACGAACTGCCGGACCTCGCCGAGGACGGCGAAGACGCGGAGTGGGACGCCCCCGAGGGATTCGCCGAGACCCTGCTCTCGGACGACCCCGAGGAGATAATCACCGCGATGAAGGCCGCGGTCCAGAACGGCGCGACTCCGGCCCAGTTGGCGGGCGAAGTCGCGCAGGCCGCTGGCCGCCGGGTCGCCCAGTTCGGTACGTCCAACGAGTTCAACGACTGGAACACGGTCCACCACACCTACAGCTACGCCAACGCGGTCCACAAGGCGGCACTGCGCACTAACTCGTCCGCGGCCTACCGCGGGGCCCTCGCTGGCGCGATGAGCGTCTACCTCGACCGGTTCCTCAACACGCCGCCGACGCCCATCCCCGACGGGACCGAGGTCGAGGCACCCGACGACCTCCGGGAGGAACTGCTCGACGTCTTCGACGAGGAGGGCGAGGTCGACGCCGCCGGAAAACTCGTCGCCTCGTACCTCCGGGACGGCGGCGACCCCGCAGAACTCAAGAAGGTTCTCGGCGAGGGCCTCCTCCGCGAGGACGCCGACTTCCACACGCTCCAGAACGTCGAGGCCGCCTTCGAGCGGTTCGACCTCACCGAGGACCCCGAGGAGGCCCGGACGCACATGGTCGCCACCGCGCGCTACGTGTCCGCGCACGTCCCCACGCGGCGCTCGGCCGAGCAGACCTACACCATCGCGGACCGCCTCCACCGCGGCGAGAAGGTCCACGAATCGTAGCCCGCGTTCGGCCCGTGGATCGAATGGCGCGACTCCGTAGGTGGTGAGGCATCACGCCCGTAGGCGACCTTGGCCCTGGCGAAGTGGTCACGACGGCACGAGACGACACGCTCGGCGAGCAGTTGGACGAGGTTGCCGACGCCGTCGAGGCCCAGTCGCCGGACTACAGTCCGTAACCCATCCCGAAGCTTTTGAGCCCGATTCCCGCGGAATCGCGGCCCTACTCGTTCGACGCGAAGACGAGTAGCAGCGTCACGCCGTTGCCCCCGAGTGCTATCTCCTGGTCCACGAGGTCGTAGCCGTCGGCCTCGAACTCCTCGATGCGGTTGTTGGCCGAACTCTCGGCCTGCTGTCGACTCCCCGACTGAACGATCTCTATCTGCTTGTTCACACGGAACGTATCGCCGTTGCGGACCGTAAATGGGGTGGCTCTTAATCGTCGGTCGGTCGCCCGCAGACTGATTTCGTCTCCGTCCCGTTTCGCCTACGCTGCGGGCAACCCGAGCGCCGCCAAATCCACGTACTCCCGGACCAGTTCGGCCGCGGCGTCGTAGGGCGACCCCGAAGTCCTCTCGCACTCGGGGGCCGTCTCGCCCGCGGATTCGAACGCCGTCGCGACGAACGCCGACAGGACGTTCTCGTTCTCGAAGAGTCCGTGGAGGTAGGTTCCAAGCACGTGGTCCGTGGCTGCACTCCCCGGTCCGAGGGGCCGGACTACCTCCCCTGTGGGCTCCGAGTCGCCCATGTGAATTTCGTACCCCGAGGCGGTCCCCGACGCACCAGCTATCGGTCCCGCGCCAACCACCGACCGCGTGGCCTGCTCGACCCGCTTGTCGGTCGAGAACCGGGTTTCGACCGGAAGCAGGCCCAGGCCTCTGACGGTTTCGCGGTCTTCCGTACTCTCGATTCCGGCGTTCGTGATTCGCTCGCCGAGCATCTGATAGCCCCCGCAGAGGCCGACGATAGGTCCGTCGAAGGCCGCGAGCGCGTCGTCGAACCCCGCCTCGCCTAGTGCGAGCAGGTCGTCCACGGTGTTCTTGGTGCCCGGCAGGACCACCGCGTCGGCTTCCGCGAGGTCGTCGGTAAACTCTGCGTCGAGAGGCACGTACGCCACGCGAACGCCCGGTTCGCGGGCCAGCGGCTCGATGTCGGTGACGTTCGAGGCCCGGGGAAGACGCGGCACCGCGACCCTGACCGAGCGGTCGTCGGGCACGTCGTCTCCTCCTCGGACCGACCGCTCGCCCGGGGCCGGGAGCGAGACGCTGTCCTCTTCCGGGAGACCGGGGTCGTCGTACGGCAGGACGCCGAGTATCGGCACGCCGGTCCTCGCTTCGAACTCTTCGATGCCGGGGTCGAGGATGGACCGGTCGCCGCGGAACTTCGTGACGATTGCGCCAGCGACCTGCTCGCGCACGTCGTCGGGCATCAGTTCGAGGGTGCCGTAGAGGCTGGCGAACGCGCCGCCGCGTTCGATGTCTGCCACGACGAGCACCTCGGCGCAGTCGGCGAACCGTGCGGTCTCGACGTTCGCCAAATCGTGGTCGTGGAGGTTGATTTCGGCGATGGACCCCGCGCCCTCGGCGACGACGACTTCGTGGTCGGCGGCGAGTCGGTCGTGGGATTGGACTGCCGCGCTCCGGGCGGTCTCCCAGTAGTCGTCGTAGTACGTCCCCGCCGCGAAGTGACCGACCGCCTCGCCCTGCACGACGAGTTGGCTCTCGCCATCGCCGCGAGGTTTGAGCAGGACCGGGTTCATGTCCGTCGTCGGCGTCACTCGGGCGGCGCGGGCCTGCACGTACTGCGAGACGCCGATTTCGCCCCAGTCGGTTCCGCTATCGTCGCTCTCGTCGTCCTCGTCCGGTGAGAGCGCGGCCCGGGCGTTGTTGCTCATGTTCTGGGCCTTGAACGGCGCGACCGAGACGCCCGCGTCGGCCAGCGCGCGACAGAGGCCCGCGGCGACCGTACTCTTGCCGACGTGGCTCGCGGTCCCGGCGACCAGCAGGGTCCGGGTCACGGGTCGGTCCTCCGAGCCATCTCAGTACTCGGTTCCCTTCCGCGCGCCCTGGCCCGCATCGATGGGATGGGTCTCCTTCTCGACGTGAGTCACGAGGTCGGCGAGTTCGCAGGCGAACTCCGGGCGCTCGTGGCTCCCGGTCAGGACGAGTTCGAGGTCGTCGGGTTTCGATTCCACGAGGTCGCGCACCTCGTCGGCGTCGAGCAGGTCCCTGCTGACCGCGTAGAGGATTTCGTCGAGTATCAGCATGTGGACGCCCTTCTTCGGAGGTGCGTCGAGCGGGACGGGGCCGGTGTCCCTAGAGGCCTCGACGATCTCCTCGGCGCGCGCGAGGCCGCCCTTGGCCTTGGCCGCGTGCTCGTCGTCGTCTGAGCCGTCGAGGAAGCCGTGCCAGCCGTAGTGGCCGGTGTTCTCGTAGCTGAACCCCGGGAAGTTCTCGATTGCGTTGTACTCGCCTCGAACGTCCTCGACGCTCCCCGCGCCGCCTTTCATGAACTGGACCATGTGAACCCGGTAGCCGTGGCCCGCGGCACGGAACCCCATCCCCATCGCCGCGGTGGTCTTGCCCTTGCCGTCGCCCCACCAGAGTTGGACGAGACCGAACTCGTCGGGGGCCGAGGGTTCGATGTCTCCGTCGGCAGGTGAATCCGTGCTATCGTCGTTTTTCGCGCCGGTGCCGTCGTCGCTCGCGGTGTCGGTCGTGTCGTCGGTCATAGTTGATCGATGAACGCGTCGAACGCGCCGCTCTCGGGGTGGACGTGGCAGTAGGTTCCCAGCGTCCGGTACTCGGTCAGGCCGTCGCGGTCGCCGTCGATGCCGTCGCCGCGCTCCACGTCGAAGGCGTACCGGGCGTCGGTCGCGGGGTCCGCGCTGGAGTAGTGGAACTCGTGGCCGCGGAGTCGGTCGCCCCCGATCGCCGTCAGCGTCCCCTCGCGCGCCCGGAGTTCCACGTGGTCGAGCGCCTGATACCGGTCGCGCATCTCCACGTCGGCCGGGAGGACCGCCGCCATCTCGTAGGTCTCGCCGTCGGTCGTGGTCAACGACTCGCAGAGGGCCATCAGACCGCCGCACTCGCCGAGGACCGGCAGGCCCTCGCTCGCCCGGTCCGCGAGCGTCGTGAGCGCCGGACTCTCGGCGAGGTCGGCGGCGTGGAGTTCCGGGTAGCCGCCCGGGAGGTACACCCCGTCGCAGTCGGGCAGGTCGTCGCCCGCGACCGGCGAGAACGTCGTCACGTCGGCCCGCGCCCGGAGTCGTTCCATCGTCGCGGGGTAACAGAACCGGAACGCGGCGTCCCGCGGAACTGCGATTCGCGTGTCGGTTCGCTCGCGGTCGGTCCCGATGTCCTCAGTCGTCTCGGTCGGTCGCGGCGGTTCCCGAGCGACCGTCAGCAGTCGGCCGGTCCGAACGTTCTCGGCGGCCGCGTCCAGCGCGTCGTCGCTCAGCGGTCGCTCCTCGCCCAGTTCGAGACCGAGGTGGCGGTCCGGGATTTCGAGGTCCGAGTTCGGTGCTATTCGCCCGAAGTAGGTGAGGTCGTCCGGGAGGGCCTCGCGGATGCCCTCGGCGTGGCGGCCGCCGTGGGCGCGCTGGGCGAGGACACCGGCGACCTCTACGTCGCGTCCCGCGCGCTCGGCGTACTCCCGGAACCCGAGAGCGGTGGCGGCCACGCTCTCCATCCCGGCGCTCGCGTCCGCGACGAGGACCACCGGCAGGTCGAGCGCCTCGGCGACCATCGCGGTGCTGGAACCGTCGCCGTCGTACAGGCCCATCACGCCCTCGACCACGCAGACGTCGCCCTCGCCCCGGTAGTAGTTGCGCCGGAGGCCCTCGCGGCCCTCCAGCCAGCAGTCCAGCGTCCGGGAGGGGCGTCCGGCGACCTGCTGGTGGTGGCTCGGGTCGATGAAGTCGGGTCCGGCCTTCGCGGGTTGGACCGCTCGCCCGTCGTTCTGAAGCGCCCGCGTCACGGCGAGCGCGGCGACGGTCTTGCCGACGCCCGAACTCGTCCCGCCGAGGACGAACCCCTTCACGCTCGGGCCTCCCGAATCCGCTCGTCAGTGTCTCCGCGCCGAAGTACCATCGTCTCGTGGTTAGAACAAGCACGGTTTAATCAACTGTGGTTTCGAGCATCGCAGTCGGCGGTAACGAACCGAAGACAACTAATTCATATTTTAAACAAGATATAAATATTCTAAAGGGGCAAGAATAATTCTTCGTACTTTATTTTCCTTTCCCTCCGCGTTCCGGTTTCGACGACGATTCAGGGGCCGTCGGCTTCCGTCGGAAGTGCAACCCCGGTAGTACAAGCAAGATTGAAGTAACTAAAGGTTATTTGTAAAAGTGATGAACGAAGACATCGGTGACCGCTACAGGGCCGACGCCGACGAGGGCCGGTCGTCCGAGCGCAGTTCGCTGGGTTCGGTTTCGGAAACCTCGCGGTCGAGCGACGGGTTCGAGACGCTCACTGCCGACTCGGCCCCGGAGACCGACCGCGGCGCGGCGGCCTCGCGGGTGGGTTCGGTCGGCGACTGCGCGACCGGGGACTCGGCGGACGGGAACACCGACCCGACCGCCGACTCGAAATCGGTCGGCACGACGGCCGCGGGCGGCAAGGTGTACCTCGTCGGGTCGGGACCCGGCGACCCCGAACTGCTCACGCGCAAGGCGTGGCGACTCCTCGAAGGCGCGGACTTCGTCCTCTACGATTCGCTGGTCAACGACGACGTACACGACCAACTCCCCGCGTCGGTCGAGACCGTGGACGTGGGCAAGCGCCCGCCCGCCCGGACTTCGCAGGACGAAATCAACGAGATGTTGGTCGACCTCGCGCGCGACGGCGCGGCGGTCGTCCGTCTCAAGGGCGGCGACCCGCACGTCTTCGGCCGCGGCGGCGAGGAGGCACAGCACCTCGCCGCTGCCGACGTTCCCTTCGAGGTCGTCCCGGGCGTGTCGAGCGCAGTGGCCGCTCCGGGCGTCGCGGGCATCCCGCTGACCCACCGCGAGTGCGCGTCGAGCGTCACCGTCATCACGGGCCACGAGACCCCCGACAAGGACGAGAGCGCACTCGATTGGGACGCGCTCGCCGACACCGTCGTCAGCGGGGGCACTCTCGTCGTCCTGATGGGGGTCAGGCGACTCTCGACCAACGTCGCCGCGCTCCGCGAACACGGGGTCCCGGCAGAGACCCCGGTGGCGATGGTCCAGAAGGCGACGTGGCGCGACGAACAGACGGTCTCCGGAACGCTGGCGACCATCGAAGCCGAGAAGGAGGCGGCCGGGGTCGAACCACCGGCGGTCACGGTCGTCGGCGACGTGGTCGGCGTCAGGAGCGACACGAGCGAGTGGCTCGACAGGTGACCCTCGCGTTTCGGAGACGTTCGTCGCCTCCACCCTGTACCTCACTCGTTCGATAGCTCGACCGTTCGCTTCGTACTGCTGTCAAAACATATTTGGTTGGCGCTCGCGTTGACCAAATCAAGCCCAATTGTAGTAACTAAAACTTACTTGGTTGGGCGGCGTGAGGTTCATCAATGACAGAGGAAGCACTCGTACTCGTCGGCACGGACACCCCGGACGCACGCGACGTACTCCGAACGCACGCCAACCGACTTCGGGACCGACCAGTCGCGGACTCGGTACACACCGCTTTCTACGGTCCGGAACCCATCCGCGACCTGCGCGAGATGTTCGAATCGGTCGCGGCCGACGTGACCTACGTGATTCCGATGCGGGCCGCCCACACCCACGAGACGACCGACGACGTTCCCGCCGCGCTCTCGTACGTCTCGGGCGACGTTCGGTACTGCGAACCGGTCGGCCGGAGTTCGGCGACGACCGGGGTTCTGGTAGAGCGGGCCGCCGCCCGCGTCCCCTCGGGGCCGGACGCCACGCTCGTCGTCGTCGCGTTCGGGAGCAGTTCGCTCCCCTATCAGCGACAGACCGCGGAGTACCACGCCGCTCGCATCCGCGAGCAGACCGACTACGGCGAGGTCCGGACCGCCTACCTCGTCCAGAACCCCGCGGTCGAGTGCGCTCGCTACAACGTCTCGAACGACCGCGCGGTCGCGGTGCCCCTGTTCGCCTACCGCACCGAGGCCACCGACGAGGGGATTCCCGCGAAACTCGAACTCGACCGCGGCGGCGTCGAGTACGCCGACCCGCTGGGCGCTCACCCCCGCATCACCCGGGCGATTCGCGCCGAAGTCGAGAAGCAACGCGTCCTCGCGACCGACGACGCCCCCGCCTCCTTCGAAGCCTCGCTCGCGCAGGCCCGCCGTCCGGTGGCGACCGACGGACACGGCGCGCTCTGAGGCGGTCGGAGGACGGGGAGCGATCGGCTTTTCGCGGGTCGTCGCCGACTGCAGACTCTTCTGCTGTTACTGACTTCCCCGGAAAAGAAGTGAGGTCACTCCGCTCGAACGACCAGCACCGAGAGGTCCGAGAAGGGCGTGTCCTCTCGGCCGGTTCCGCCGGCACTCTCCGCGAGGTCGCCGAGCGTCGTCCGCGTAATCGACTCCTCGTCGTGGGTCAGATGCTCGCAGACCAGCGCCTCCAGCGACGGCGACCCGCCCGCGTCGAGCAACTCCGCGGCCACGTCGCCCGGCATCCAGTCGAAGGGGCGCGGGAGCACCAGCAGGTTCCGGTCGCCGACCGCCGCCCGGAGGCGGTCGAGGTCGGGCGAGATGTCGCCGCTCTTGTGGAGGGTCACGAACGCCGAGGTCTCCATCGGGGTCCGCGCCCTGCTCGCGGCCATCTGAAGCGAGGAGATGCCGGGAATCACCCGGACTGGGCATTCGTCCGCGCTCTCGGTTCTACCGCTCGCATTCGAGGTGCTTCGTACCTCGCGCTCCCCGAGCGCGCGCTCGACCGCCTGCTCGACCTTGCCGACGAACTGGTAGCCCGAGTGGTTCGGGTCGCCCATCAGCACCGCGGTCCCGGTCTCGCCGTCGGCCACGCGCTCGGCGAAGGCCGAAAGCGTCTCGCCCTCGTCGGCGTACCCGCAGGTCATCAGGTCGGCGTCGGTCCGGTCGGCCACGAACTCCACGACCGTCTCGAAGCCGACCACCACGTCGGCCTCCCGAATCGCCCGTTCGCCGCGGGGCGTCAGATAGTCGAGGTTTCCCGGCCCGATGCCGACCGCGTGGACTGGCCGAGCAGAGTCGTCCGCCTCTGCCGGGGACGACTCCGGTTCCGCCGCCGCGAAGTCGGCGGGGTCAGGTCCCGAGTCGAGGTCGTAGTCGTCGCTCATCCGAGGTCGACCCCGTGGTCCCGCCGTCGTTCGCTCGTCTTTTCCCGGCTCTCAGCGAGGTCGACCTCGCCGTCCCGAACGTCGCTGGCGACGTGAATCAACTCGTTGGTCAGTCCGGCCGCGAGGCCGCTCCCGCCGCGCCGACCGACGTTGGTGATGACGGGAACGCCGTGGTCTTCTGCGACTTCCCGCAGGCGCTCGCGGCTCTCGGCGGCCTTCACGAAGCCGACCGGGGTGGCGACCACGACCGCGGGCCGAGTCCCGTCTTCGATGCAGTCGGCCAGCGCGAGCGCCGCGGTCGGGGCGTTTCCCACGGTGGCGATTGCACCGTCGTAGACGCCTCGTTTGTCGAGTTCGAGGACGGACGCGGCGGTCCGGGTCATCCCGGTCTCGGCCGCCAACTCCGTACCGTTCCCGATGGCCTTCCGAACCTCGCAGTCGTGACCTCGGCCGGTGATTCCCTCCTTGACCATCGTGATGTCGGTCACGACGGGCTGTTGGTCGAGGACCGCCCGCGCTCCGGCCCGGACCGGTTCGCTCTCGTCTGCACCCGTGAACCGCATCAGGTGCTGGAACTCGGGGTCGCCGGTCGCGTGGACCGACTTCTGGCGGATTCGGTCGGCCAGCGTCTCGTCGGGCACGAGCTTTCGCACCCGGTCCATGCTGGTCTCGGCGATATCCATCGCGTTCGAGGTGGTCGCGCCGAGGTCGGCGTACTCCTCGAAGTCGTTCGATCTCTCGCCATCAGAGCCAGCATCCTCAGTCGTCATCGCCACTCACCTCCGCGGGGGACGCCGCCGAAGCAAGCGCCTCCAGGTCACCGTCTACGTCGAGATTGAGGTCGCGCAGTCGGTCTTCGGTCTCGTCGTCGGCGTCCCAGAGGTCGCGGTCGATGGCTTCGAGCAGTGTGTCGGTGATGCTGTCGAGCGCCCACGGGTTCACGTCCCGGAGCCACTCCTGGCGGTCCTCGTCGAAGGCGTACTTCTCGGCCACGTCCTCCCAGAGGGTGTCGCTCACGACGCCCGTAGTCGCGTCCCACCCGAGGGCCACGTCTACGGCGGTCGAGAGGTCGCCAGCGCCCTTGTAGCCGTGGTCCTCCATGCTGTCGAGCCACTCGGGGTTGAGGACGCGAGCGCGCATCGCCTTCCGGACCTTCTCCTCGTTGGTGTACACGTCCACGTTGTCGGGGTCGCTGGAGTCGCCGACGTAGGAGGCCGGTTCCTCGCCCGCGGTCACCGCGACTGCGGTGATGAAGCCGCCGTGGAAGGCGTACCAGTCCGAGGAGTCGAACTCGTCCTGCTCGGACGTGTCCTCGATCTTCACGGTCGCCTCGACGTTGCCCAGTCTACGCTCGAACGCGTCGTGGGCGTCCGAGACCTTCCCGCGCGACCCCATGGCGTAGCCACCCCACTGGGTGTAGACCTCCGCGAGGTCGGCGCGGTCGTCCCAGTTGCCCTCGTCTACGGCCTTGTTCGTCCCCGCGCCGTAGCCGCCGGGCCGAGTAGTGAACACCCGTTGTTTCGCGGCCGATTCGGGGTCCTCGACGCCCGATTCTGCCAACTCCTCGGCTTCCTCCTCGACGTGCTTCTTTACGTAGTTCATCTCGTGAGGTTCGTCCAGTTCGACCACGGCGTCTACCGCGTCGTGGATGACGCCCGCGGCCTGCGGGAACGCGTCACGGAACAGCCCCGAGACGCGGGTCGTCACGTCGATTCGCGGGCGGTCGAGTTCTTCGAGGGGGATGGGGGTCACGTCGTCGATGCGCCCGGCGTCGGTCCACTCTGGTTCGACGCCCATCAGCGCGAGCACCTGGGCGATGGTCTCGCCGCGCGTCCTGACCGTGGGGGTGCCCCACGCCACGACGCCGATCTCCTCGGGGTACTCACCTTCTTCGTCCTCGTGGCGCTCGGCCACGCCGTTTCCGACTTCTCGACCCACGCGCCACGCCGACTTCGCGGGCACCTTCCGGGGGTCGAGCGTGTAGAAGTTCCGCGCGGTCGGGAGCAGGTCCACTCCGCCGCGGGTCGGCGCGCCGCTCCCGCCCGGCGGGACGTACTCGCCCGACAGGGCCTCTGCGGTCCGGGGAATTTCGTCCTCCGCGCCCTCGACTCTGGGCGCGGCCTCCTCACAGATGAATTGCAGGACCTCCCGCAAATCGTCGTGCGCACCGCTTCTCGCCCGGCCGTCGCCGAGGGGGTCGATGTCCACGACGAGCAGGTTCCAGTTTATCGCCTCGGCGTCGAAGTCGTTCGCCGCGAGATGTTCGACCAGTTCGAGGCTGGCCTCGTACACCTCGTCTGCGGCCTCGGCGTAGGTTATCCCGAGGTCGTCGTCGTACGCGCCGGGGGAATCGAGCATCTGCTGATACTCGACGCCCAGCACGCCCGCGACGCTCTCCCGGAGGCTCGGTGCGCCCGGATTCTCGAGTCGGGTGAGCGCGACGAGATACTCGGTCAATCGCTCGTCCGCGGGCGGTTCGCCCATGGTGTGCAGGCCGAGCCGAATCTGGGTGGTCTTCACGTCGGTCACGTACTCGTGGACGCGCTCGACCAGTTCGTCGATGTTCACGTCGTCGCCCTCCACGTCGCCCTCCGCGAGCGTGGTTCCGGCTTCCCCCGGTCCGCGCACGTCGGCCGTCTCGTCTATCTGCCCCTCGATGCCCAACTCGACCGCCAAATCGAGTTCGTCTACGAGGGCGCGAATCTCGTCGGCCAACTTCTCGCCGTCGTCGGCGCGGGCGTCCTCCATCCCGGCCTCGCGGTACTGCCGGGCGAGCTCCTCCAACTCGCCGATTTCGTCGTAGGTGCCCGCGTTGGACATGACCGGCGTGAGGTAGTCCACGATGGCGGCGTAGGACCGTCGCTTGGCCTGCGTGCCTTCCCCGGGATTGTTCACGATGTAGGGGTAGACGTTCGGAATATCCTCGATTAGCTGGTCGGGCGCGCTCTCGCCGTCCAGTCCGACCGTCTTGCCCGGAAGCCACTCCAGACTGCCGTGGGTTCCCAGATGGACCACCGCGTCGGCCTCGAACCGGTTGCGGAGCCACGAGTAGAAGGCCACGTAGTCGTGAGGCGGCTGGAGGTCCGAATCATGGTACACCTTCGAGGGGTCCATGCCGAACCCGCGCGGTGGCTGGACCGTGACGAGGACGTTGCCGAACTCGACGCCGGGAATGGCGAAGGGTCGCTCCGGCGGGTCGCCCCACTCCTCGACCACGTTATCGCTGAATCGGTCGTCCTTCCCCTCGAACCAGTCGCGGTACTGGTCGGAGTCCACCACGTCCACGCTCAACTCGCGCACGTCCTCGGGGGCGACCCAGCGGTCGTCCAGCGTGAGCTGTGCGGTGAGTCTGTCCACGAGCGACTGGCCGCTCTCGGGAAGTGAACCACCCATCTCGTACCCCCGGGCGTCGAGTTCGTCCAGCAGGTTGACCGTACTCTCGGGGCTGTCGAGTCCGAAGGCGGTGCCGATGCCGTCGTCGCTCGGCGGATAGTTGTGGAGCACGACCGCAATCTGCTTCTCGTCGTTCGGCGTGTGGCGGAGTTCGGCCCAGTTGACCGCGAGGCTGACGGCGTGGCTCACCCGGTCGTCGATGGGGAAGTGTTGCTTGGGCGCGCTCCCGATTCCGGCCTCGTCGTCGGTTCGCTCCTTGCCCGAAATCGGATGGGTGACGACGTTACCGTCGAACTCGGGGAGCGCCACGGAAAGCGCCAGTTCGAAGCCCATGACGCCCGTGTCGCTGGCCGCGTAGCGCGAGCGCGAGCGCATGGTCGTGACGGTCTGGAGGACCGGCACGCCGAGTCGGTCGAGGAAGACTTCCTCGGCGTCGTCGCCCTCGTCGCTGGCGCTCCGGCCGCGTTCCTCCATCGAGAGCGAGAACATGAACGACGAGAGGACCGCGTCCACGACTGGCTCCCCGCTCTCGTCCGTGAACAACTCGTCCACGACCCACTCGGCGTCTTCTTGCTCCTCCGTATCTGTGGCCGGATTGCAGAACACCGGAAGGGCGTTCGCGCCCTCGTCTTCGATTTTTCGGACGAGCGCGTCCACGTACCGCGTGTTCTCGTGGGTCCAGTGGGACTCGTAGAACCAGACGCCGATGGTGGGTCTGTCCGGGTCGAGTTCCTCTCGGAGGTCTGCGTACTCCGCGCCGGGGTGGTCGAGGTGGTAGACGCCCTCCGTCGGGAGTTCGACCGGGTCGTCGGGGTCGAAATCGGGGGTCTCCTCGTTCTCCCCCTCGTCGTCTCCTGTCGCCTCGTCTCCTCCCTCTCCGGCGTACTCGCTGGCGAGGAACCGACAGAGGTTGGCGACGTTGACCGCGCCGCCCTTTTCGAGGTAGTCGTAGGCCCGGTTCCGGTCGGACTCGGCGACGCTGGTGTCCTCGAAGGCGAAGGCGTCACCCGTCGATTTGACGACGAGGGGGACGCCCGCCTCGCGCAGGCGGGAGACCGCGTGATCGTATCCCGGCATGCTGTCCTCCGCGCCGTGAAGCCAGAAGACCGCGGCCGCGGCGTCTTCGATCTCGTCCACGAACGCGTCCACGTCGGTCCCGTCGTTCAAGTCGCTCTCGGACCGGACGGCGAGGTCGATACCGTCGAGTCTCTCGGCGGCCCGCTGTACGGCCCCCAACTCGTTCTCGGTGGCGGTGTAGAGTGCAATCGTTGGCATAACGTTGTTAAATCTCCATTGTAGTAGTACAAGTATGGTTGAACTACGTGGCTCCAAAAAAGCTTCGACCGTCCCCTTTCCGGCGGTCGTCGGGCAGGAGCGCCTGAAACGGGCGCTTCTCGTGGTCGCCGCGAACGACAGTCTCGACGGTCTGCTGGCGCGCGGCGAGAAGGGGACCGCCAAATCGAGCGCGGTTCGGGCCCTGGTGGACCTCCTGCCCGACCAGCGCGTGATTGCCGACTGTCCCTACGGCTGTCCGCCCGACGATTCCGAAGGTGAGAGCCAGCGACAGAGCCAATGTGCGGAGTGTCGAACCCGAACCGACCCGCCGGTCGAGACCCGGCCGGTCCCTCTCGTGACCCTCCCGCTCGGAGCGACCCGCGAGCGCGTCGTCGGCACCCTCTCGGTGGCCGACGCCTTGGATGGCGAAGCCGAGTTCGACCCCGGTCTGCTCGCTCGCGCCAATCGGGGCATCCTCTACGTGGACGAGGTGAACCTGCTGGACGACCACCTCGTGGACGTACTCCTCGACGCAGCCGCCAGCGGGGTCAACCGAGTCGAGCGCGACGGCGTCAGCGTCTCTCACCCCGCGAACTTCACGCTGGTCGGAACGATGAACCCCGAGGAGGGCGACCTCCGTCCCCAACTCCGGGACCGGTTCGCGCTTCAGGCCACCGTCACCGGATGCGAGGACGTCGCCGACCGGGTGACGATTCTCGACCGGGCGCTCGAAGACGGGGCCGACCTCCACGAGGGGTTCGCCGACGAGACCGAGGCCGTGAGCGACCGACTCGTGAGTGCCCGCGAACATCTCGCGGACGTGACCCTCCCCGCGGAGTTCAAGGAGGACATCGCGGAACTCTGCCGGGACGCGGGCGTCGAGGGCCACCGCGCTGACATCGCGGTCGCTCGCGCGGCCCGGACCTTCGCGGCGCTCGACCGCCGGGTGAAAGTGCTCGAATCCGACGTTCGGGAGGCCGCCGAACTCGCGCTCCCCCACCGACTTCAGAGTCGCCCCTTCGAGGACGCCCCGGACTCCGAGGACGTGCTGGACGACCACTTCGACGACGAGCGCGGAGAGGGCGAAGCCGACGGAAACAGCGGACCAGAAACTGAATCCGGGGAAAACGGCGGTTCCGAGACTGAGGCCGACGCCGGCGAGTCGGGTGACGACCGAGACGAGTATGCGGGTGATGCCGACGAGTCCGAGGGTGACGCCGACGATTCCCCGGACGACGACGCTCCGCGAGGCGGCCGGACCGGGTGCGAATCGCCCGCAGAAGTCGAATCTGGCGCGGACGACTCCGGCGACACCCCCGACGACCGCGACGATTCGGGGGACGAACCGGACGCCGACCCCGACGACTCGAACGGCGATTCCGAGGCGGGAACTCCCCTGATGCCCGGTCAGGCCCGGCCCGGCGTCGGCGAGGCCGAGCGCCACGAAATCGACGGCATGGAGGCGGACGACACCGCAACCGGAGCAGGGGCCGGAGACGCGGGCGGCACGAGGGCCGCGGCGACTCCGAGTTCCGAGGGCCGAGGCGCGCGGGTCCGGACCGAGCGCGCCGAATCCGGCGACGCCGTGGACGCCGCGGCGTCGGTGCGGGCCGCGGCGAGTCGCGGCGCGGACGCGGTGGCCGAGCGCGACCTCCGAGCGTCCGTTCGGGCGCGCGAGCAGTCGACGCTCGTCGTGTTCGCGGTAGATGCCAGCGTCTCGATGCGCTCGGCGATGAGGACCGCCAAGGGCGTCGTGCTGGAACTCCTGAAAGACGCCTACGAGCAGCGCGACGAGGTCGCGTTCGTCGCGTTCGCTGGCGACGACGCCGAGGTCCTGCTCCCACCGACCGACAGCACCGCCCTCGCGGCCCGCCATCTGAAGGACCTGCCGGTCGGCGACCGGACGCCGCTCCCCGCCGGACTCCGGACCGCGGGCGAGGTGGTCGAGCGGGCCGATTCCGACGCGAGCGTCGTCGTGGTCGTCACCGACGGCCGGGCCAACGTCGCCGAGGGAAGCCCCACGGAGGCGACCCGGCGGGCGGCCCGCGGACTCGCCGAGCGAGATTCTCACGTCGTGGTCGTGGACGCGGGCGACGACGGCGAGAAGGGGTTGGTTGGCGCGATAACCGAGGTCACCGACGCCGAGCGCGTCCCCCTGTCCGCGTTGTCGGCCCAGCGAGTCGAGGTCGCAGTCGGCGCGTCCGTCGGGACGAGCGAGTAGCCGCGACGAAAGTTTTACAACTTAGCTTGTTTTTGTTAAAATTGAGTTTATAATGGCGACTGCCAACGACTCCGTTCACGGTCGAATCGAATCCGCCCGAACCGAACTCACGGCGACGAAGACGGCCATCGGCCTCGCGTTCGTCGCCGCGCTCGGGTTCGCACTCCTGTTCGGTCAGGACCCGATGCTACACGACTCGATGCACAACTTCCGACACGCCGCAGGAATCACCTGCCACTAGTTCCGATGCTCGTCGACTACGTACTACGTGGCCTGAAGGCCGGACTGGTCGCGGGTCTCGCATTCGGTCTCTTCGTCGCTCTCGTGGGTAATCCCCTCGTGGGACTGGCGGAAACGCAGAGCCACGACGAGACGGGCCATCACGGCGAGGGGGGTCACCACGAATCGGTCGTCTCCGAGGCTGTTACCGGGGCAGTCAGCGTCGGTTCCGGCGTCGTGTGGGGTGTCCTTCTCGGGGTGGTAACGTTCGGCCTCGCGTACTACTTCCTCGAACCAACTCTCCCCGGAGCGTCCGACACCGAGAGCTACCTACTCGCGGCCGCCGGGTTC
This sequence comes from Halorussus salinisoli, assembly GCA_005239435.1. Classification (GTDB taxonomy): domain Archaea; phylum Halobacteriota; class Halobacteria; order Halobacteriales; family Haladaptataceae; genus Halorussus; species Halorussus salinisoli. The sequence goes on from SZNP01000005.1 coordinate 62,645, forward strand.
GTCACGGTTTCGGGAGCCCCGTGGCTCGTCCTCCCGCCACGGCCCGCTGGCGTAGAGCAGGGGCTTCCGACCGACGTTCGGACGTTCTGGTACGCGACGATGATGGTCGTCGGCGCTGCCGTCTGCCTCCTCTCGGGGTACGCCTACCGGCGTCTCGAACCGCGCTTCGGGACGAGTACCGCAATCGGCGGCGCGGCGCTCGCGTTCGGACTCCTCGGCGTCCCGGTCTTGCTCGCTCCCGCGAACCCGACCCCCGGCGTCGTCTCGACCGACCTCGCCGCGTCGCATCGGGGCTTCGTCGTCTTTGGACAGGCCGGTCTCTGGGTCGTTCTCGCCGGTGCGCACGCGTGGCTTGTTCGACGTGACCGCGATGGAGGACCGACCGCAGAGGGACGGCGCTCCGCCCGAGAGGGGCCCCAAGCGGTTTCGAGCGACTGATGAACGACCGCACCGAGGAGGTCCGCGCCAACGGCTTCACCGACCACGTACTGGTCTGTACGAACGACCGCGACTCCGAACACGCCTCTTGTGCGGACGCTCACGGCCGGGCCGTCTTCGAAGCGGTTCGAGAGTGGCTTCGCGAACGCGGCGTCTTCTGGTCGCGCGTCCACGTCGCCGAGACGAGTTGTCTCGGCCTCTGTAGCGCCGACGGAACGGCTCTCGCGATTCACCCGCGAAGCCGATGGTACTCCGACGTGACGCCCGGTGAGGTTCCGGACCTGATCCGCGAGGAGTTCGGTCCCGAAGCCGACCGATTAGGCGTCGGAAATCCGGACAGTCTCGACTGACCGTCGGACTCACCGGAATAGAAATATTACTAATTCTTTAAGATATTATTTCGTTTTCTTTGACAATATATTTATTTCCCCGGTGACGGCAGTGCGTCTCTCGTTACTCGCAATCCGTCTCGCGGAACTGCGACAGGCAGTCGAAGTCCGCGCCGCAGTCCTCGCACTCCCACCGGTCGTTGACGTGATGGTCGCCGATCTCTCGCGGCCAGTTCTGCGTGGACACGTGGGGGTGTTCGTGGCCGTCGGACTTAAAGATTCGGCGTCGAACCGGTGCGCGTCTTCGGAAGTGCGCTCCTCGCCGTCGCCCGTGACGTCCGCCAGTCTCCTACCACGCTCTTCCCGGTATATTGATAGTATGCCGTCTGAAGGTATCGAGTGTGACTAGAGACCTCTCCTGGGAGACCAACTCGACCGATACCGTGTACGAGGGACGCTCGTTCGACGTTTTGGCGGACCACGTCGAGCTCCCCAACGGTGGGGAGTTCGATTTCGAGTACGTCGGCGAACCGAACGCCGTCGTCGTCTTCCCCGTGACGACCGACGACGAAGTCGTCACGGTCACCGAGTGGCGTCAGCCGGTCAGGCGGAGTGTCACGGGTCTCCCCGGCGGTAGTATCGAAGACGGCGAATCCCCGGCGGCGACGGCACGCCGCGAACTGGCGGAGGAGACCGGCTATCGCCCGGACCGCCTCGAAGCGACGATGACGGTCGAGACGACGAACGGTATCTCTGACGGCGTGCATCACCACTTCGTGGCGCACGGATGTGAACCGACCGCGGAACGCGATATGGACGAGACCGAATCGGTCTCGGTCGAACTGACGCCGCTCTCGGAGCTTCGCTCGCTGGTCACGGCCGGGGAGGTCCGGGACGCCAAGACGCTGCTCGGACTGTTCGGGTACCAACTGTTCGCCGCGGACGGAGGGTGCGGGCCATGACGGCGTTCGTCGGAACGGTCGTGACGGGACTCAGCGCACTCGGCGCGCTCATCACGGTCTTCCTCGGGATGCGGCGCGGATGGCGATGGTTCGATGAGCGGTTCCCCGACGAGGAGGCGGTCCGCGAGGAGGTCGCGGAGGAGCTCTCCGACGAGTTGTTCGTCGACCTCTTCGGTGAGGACGTCTCCGTCGAACGGGTCGACGGCGAGTACGGTGCACGAATCGCGGCTGCCGCCGCCGACGCCGAGGAGATTCGCCGCCTGTCGGGTAACACGAAGCGAATCGACGGCATGGACGACTTCGACCAGTTCGTCGACCCGACGGTTCACACTCGGCTCCTCGTCATCGATCCCGCGAGGCGGTCCGACGCCCAGACGGGTGCGTACACTGGTTTCGAGATGGAAGAGGCGATCGGGCGCGAGCGGGACGCCGACCTCTCGTTCATCCGGGGCAGGTACGGCGGACTCCGAGAGTATCTGAAGTCGGACGGCGACTGGGAGAACGCAAAGGCCCGCACCTACGTGACGACGCCGTGGATTCGCATGGTGCTGTTCAAAGGCGACGAGGAGGCCGGTTGGCGGGAAGCCGGATTCACGTTCAGTCCGACGCTGGCGGACTTCAACGAGGAGACGCCGAAGTTCTGGACCGAGGACCCGATGGCGATAAAGGCGCTGCGCTCGATCTACGAAGACGTCTGGCACGACCCGCGAACCGAACCGTACCTCGACACCTACGCACGCGTCTTCGGCGACGACGCTCCGGCACCAATCGACTCGTAGTCCGGACGCTTTTCCGCTGTTCTTCCGCCGTCGCACCTGTGAGGGGCCGATGTCGGTTTCGAGTCCCTTCGTCCGCGCCACCCGCTTCCCAGAGAAGTCGCAGACCGAGGCCGGTTCGCTTTCGGTCTTCTCGTCCGCGGGTCGGACGCGCTCACATTGATTCCACGTGAAGCCGATACTCCCCGCGAACGTCGCCCTCGTCGTGGTACTCGACCGGTTCCTCCACGAAGGCCACGCGGTCGCCCGAGAGCGCGGCCGCGGTCACGATGCCTCCGCTCTCGATTTCGCGGACCGGCCCCTCCGCGGCGTCGAACACCCGCAGAGCGTGAGCCTCCGGGTCGCGGTCGCGGAAGTGCTGGGCGTAGGGGACCGCGACCCGGCCGCCCGACGCCGCCACCTCGCCGACGAACCCGCCGACCGGGGCCGACCAGAGGCGGTCGCCGTCCTCGCGCGAAATCGCCGTGATCGTGTGCTCGTTGGGATGCCGACCCTCGGCCTCGCGGCCCTCCGCGGGGAAGGTGTTGCCCGTCACGAACACCGTGGCGTCGGCCGCGAGATGCGCGTGGTTCGGGTAGGCGTACAGCGTCTCGTCGCCGATTTCGCGCTCGACGCCGAGGTCAGCGGCCCACCGCTTCTCGGCGCTCTCCGCCCCGAGCAGGTAGCCCCGGTAGTCGCCGTGACTCGCCGCGGCGATCGCTCCTCCGGAGAGCGACACGTCCCCGACCCGGCGTTCGCCTTCAGTTCCGGGGTCCCAGTCCGCGACGGGGGTGCCGGTCGCGGCGTCCAGCACGACGAGACCGCGGTCGTGGTCGCCGCCGCAACGGTTGTTGGCCACCGCGAGTCGGTCGTCCCCGAGCGAGAGCGCGATGGGCGAGGCGTCGGTCTCGTACCGCCAGCGGACCCCACCGTCGGACTCGAACGCGTACACCGCGCTCCGCCAGACGCGTTCGTCACCGTCGCGCTCGTACCGCCGGGCCGCGGCGTAGAGCCGTGCTTCTCCCGCGATCACGTCCACCACGTAGGGGTACCAGAACAGGGTGTCCTTCGCGGGACCGCAGAGGTCGTCGGCGGTGTCGTAGGACCACTGTTCCTCGCCCGAATCGCCGAGCAGTCGAATCCGGCCGCGGTCGCCCCGCGTGCCGACTGCGAGGCCGGTTGCAGATCCGGCGAGCGCGACCGCCATCTCCTCGCCCGACTCGCGCCATCGCTCCGAGCCGTCGGCCTCGAGCGCCCGTACGGTCCCGTCGGCCGTTCCGACCGCGAAGCCGTCCTCGAACGGGGCCACGCTGGAGCGCCGCCACTGCTGGCGACTCCCGCGAGGACTCACCTCGCCCAAGCCGACCGAGACGCCGGTTCGTTCGATGCTCATTCGTCTTCGACCGGGAACGCCTCGTGGAGCACGTCGTGGGCCTCGCCCAGACCGCCCAGCACGCTCTCGCCCTGCGCGGTCAGGCGCTGGACCGTCCGCTCGGCGTCGCGGACCGCGACCAGCCGACCCCGGAGGTAGTCGTATTCGGGCGCGTCGTCGTCGGTCCGAGCGATTTCCTCTTCGAGGTCCACCAGCGCGGCGTCGAGGTGACGTTCGATCTCCGCGAGCGTCTCGGCCGCCGCGAGCGCCCCGACCGGGCCGTCGAGGTGGCCTTCCAACTCTTTCTCGGCGTGCTGGCGGGCGCTCTCGTTTTCGGTTCCGAGTACGTTCATCAGTCCGAGTCGTAGTGCTTCGATTTCGTAACAGCTCATCGTTCTAATCCGTGTTCAAAGGGTTTGGTCTACGATATCGCTCACGATGCGGTCCCTGTCGAGGTGGGACGAGACGATTCGCTCGGCGTCGTCCTCGCCGACGCCGCCGTACCAGACGCCGTCGGGGTAGACGGCGACCATCGGGCCCTCGCCGCACTGCCCGAGACACGACGACCGGGTGATTCGGGCGTCGGCCTCCTCGGAGTCCCGGACCTCCTGTCGGAGGCGTTCGAGGACCGCGGCCGACCCCTCGGCCGCGCAGGTCTGGTTGGTACAGACGACGACGTGCTTGTCGGGCGCGTCGTGGACGTGCGGGTCGTCGTCCACGTCCTCGCGATCGGCGTGGGCCTCCTGGTGGGTCAACGCCCGGAGCATCGCCCGCGCCCCGCCCTGGTCTTCCTCGTAGCCGTCGAGTTCGACCTTGTACTTGCAGGTGTCACAGGACATCTCCACGCTTCCGGTCCGGGCCTCCTGCCACCGGTCGGCCAGCACGTCGAGCAGGCGGGAGTCGGTCCCGAGCGGGTCGCCCGCCGCGGCCTCGACGTACGGGTACTCCTCGGCGAACTCGTCGGTCCAGTCGCGGACCCGCTGGGTCAGCACGCCGTCGCCGAGCATGTACGGCAGGGCGACCACGGCGTCGGGTCGCTGTTTGGCGATTCCGTGGAGCGTCTCGTCGAGCGTCGGCTCCGTGACGCCGACGAAGGTCGCCTCGATCGACGAGAACTCGCGGCCCTCGTAGAGCAGGCGCGCCAGTTTGTGTACGTCGGCGTTCGCGTCGGGGTCGCTCGACCCGCGAGCGCAGAGCGCGACCGCCACGTCGTCGTCCTCGCGGTCCACGCCCAACTCCTCTTCCACCGCCGCGGCCCGGTCGTCCAGCAGGTCGAGAATCGCCGGGTGGACGCCGAGATGCGACCCGACGTCGAATTCGACCTCGGGATGCTCGCGGCGGGCCTGCTCTATCGCCAGCGGCACGTCGTTCTTGACGTGGCTCGCGGCGAACAGCGACAACTGGACGACCGATAGCACCTCGACTGCCGGCGCGAGTCCGTCGATGGCGTCCGGTATCGACGGCTCGGCGAGTTCGAGGAACCCGGCGTCTACCGGCACGCCGACGCGCTCCTCCAGCGCGGCCGCCAGGTCTCGGACCTGCTCGTTCGACTTCTCGCGCCGAGAGCCGTGGCCGACCAGCAGGACGGCCTCGTCCTCGAACCCGGCCCCGGTCTCGGTTTCGCTCTCGACTGTCCGGCTCATTTCTCTATCTGTGCGGCCTGTTCGAGGCTCCGACGTAGTTTCCGCCGCCGATTCGGTGCGAACAGTCCCGACTCCTCGGTGCCGTCGTAGAGCCACTCGCCGAACCGGGCCGCGGCGTCGTCGTCGACGCCGAACCAGTACCGGCCCGACGAAGCCTCGGACACGTCGCCGGTCGGGGCCTCGACGCTCGCGCGCTCCACGAGTCCTCGAATCGTCTCGACCAATTTACTGTCCTCGTGGGCGAACGAGATTCCCACCGCCCCGCTCGAACTCTTGAAGCAGATGGTGCCACATCCCTCCGAGAGTCCCCGGAGGAGTTGGCGGTCGTGGTCGGCGAAGGCGTCGAACCGGTAGCCGCCGGGTTGGTCCTCGATGGGCAGTCCGAGCGCGGCGCTCGCGCGCTCGGCGAGCGTCGCCCCGATGACCTGTACTGTGTACTCGTCTTCGGTCCGCGTGACGGCCGTGTCGTGGGCGTACGCCCGCTCGGAGAGTCGGTGGTCCACGCGCTCCGATCCGGCGACCGCGGCCAGTCGCCGGGCGGCGATCTCGTTGCCGGTGACTACTTCGATACCGTCCCGCGTCACCTCGCCGTCCCCGGCGACTCGGCCCCAGAAGTAGGCCAGTTCGGGGTGGCTCGCCAGCATGTCGTCGGGCGGGCTCGCACCGACCTCGGCGTCACTCATCGCCGACCGCCCCCGCCGTCGCAGACGCCTCGTCTTCGACGGTCTCCGTCCTCGCAGACTCCCCGTCTTCGACCGTTTCCACGCTGATGGCTCCAGGCGGGCAGGCCTCGGCGGCCTGCTCGGCGTCGGTGCGGCGGTCGTCTTCGAACTCCGCGACGACGCGGCCGTCCTCCCGGCGAACGCCCTCGGCGTCGAGCGTGGCGAGTCCGTCCTCGCCCTCCGCGAATCGGTCGTCGCGGGTCAGGCAGGCGAAGATGCCGTCGCAGGCGTCGGTGTCGATGGTTACTCGATACATCTCTCTCAGTAGTCGTATTTCGTCTCGTACCCGCGCGGGGTGACCATCCGGTCGTCCCACACGTAGGTCTCCTCGTTGCCCACGAGGAGGGTGGTCGTCATGTCTATCAGGTCGGTCTCGCCGAGGTCCGGGAGGTCGCCGAGGGTCGCTATCTCGACCTCCTCGTCCTCGCGCCCGGCGGCGTGGACGATGCCGACCGGGGTATCTTCGTCGCGGTGCTCCAGCAGAATCTCGCAGCACTTCTCGAAGTTCTCCCGGCGCTTGCGACTCCACGGGTTGTAGATGGCGATGGTGAACCCCTCCTTGGCCGTGGCGTGGAGCCGCGACTCGATGGTCGGCATGTCGGTGAGGTGGTCCGAGAGGCTGATGCTCACAGTGTCGTTGACGAGGGGCGCGCCGACCCGCGCCGCGCAGGACTGGGCCGCCGGGACGCCGGGCACGACTTCGAAATCGACCATCGAGGCCGTCCCGCCTTTGGATTCGAGGATTTCGAGCGCGAGACCCGCCAGCGCGTAGACGTTGGGGTCGCCGCTCCCGATGATGGCCACGTCGTTGCCCGCCAAGGCCCGGTCGATGGCCTCCTCGGTCCGGGACACCTCGCCGCACATCGGGGTCGAGTAGATGTCCTCGGCGTCGTCGGTGATTTCGTCGGGCAGGAGGTCGACGTAGGTCGTGTAGCCGACGATGTGCTCGGCGTCCGCGAGGGCAGTCTTCGCTCGACTGGTCATGCCCTCGGCTTCGCCCGGTCCGAGGCCGACCGCCACGAGGCGGCCGGGGTCGGCGTCGAAGTCCTCGACGGTCGAACCGACCTCCTCGTCGTCGCTGGAACCGCCGCACTTCGACTCGGAGGAGGACGAACTGCTCGACCCGCCGCACTTCGATTCCGTACTCGCCTCGGTTTTCGTCGCGCCGCACTTCGATTCGCTAGTTTCGCTCTCTGTACTCCCCGATGCGCCGCATTTCGATTCAGTATCGTCCGTACTCATGGTTCAGAAGTCGTCTACGTCACGCCCGCCGCGCGGGGTGACGAGATACTCTCGGTCGTCGTTGCTCCACACCTTCGTCTCGTGGTTGCCCACGAGAATCGAGGTGCCCATGCCGCCGACCTTCTCGTCGTGGTCGGTGGCCTCGCCGAGGGTGGTGATGGTGTGGGTCTCGTCTTCGAGGTTGCGCCCGTCCTCGCCCCGGCCCGCGTCGTTGAAGATGCCGACCGGAACGTGGTCGGCGCGCTCCTCGCGGAGGACCTCGATTGCGCGCTCGTAGTCGCGCCAGCAGTTGTAGAGGACGACGACGAAGCCGCTGATGGCGGCCGCCCGGAGTTTCTCCTCTATCTCGTCCCAGCCGCGCCACTTGTCGGACAGCGAGACCGTACAGAAGTCGTTGCTGAGGGGTGCGCCGAGGTTCGCCGCCCCGCCGAGCGCCGCGGTGACGCCCGGCACGATTTCGATGGGCACGTCGGTCGCGTCCTCTTCCTCGGCCATCGTGAACACGAGGTCGCTCTTCCCGTACACGTTCGGGTCGCCACCAGAGACGTGAGCCACGTCCTCGCCGTTTCGGACGCGCTCGAAAGCCTCCCGGGCGAGTTCGACCTGCTGGCCCATCGAGGACCGAACGACCTCCTGTTGGCTCCCGTCGGGTCTGGTCGCCGTCCCGCCGTCCGTCGCCGTTTCGGGGGCGAGAGTACCGTCCTTCCGGAGGAACTCCTGATAGAGGTTCGAAGCGATGACGCAGTCGGCCGTCGAAATCACGTCCTTGGCTTCCTGGGTCATCGCGTGGGGTAGGCCCGGGCCGATGCCGACCACGTAGAGGGTACCGGTTTCGTCGGCGTCCTCCTCGCCGCCGGTCTCACTATCGCCCGCCATGCTATCGCCCCACCGCCACGGTCACGGCGTCGTCGTACCGGGTCTTCTCGGCTTCGAGTTCGTGGTCGCGCCCGGCCGCGATGGCCGACGCCTCGGCGATGCCGGGCCAGCCGATGAGTTCCTTGGACCTGGACGGGGTGGGTCCCTCGAACTCCTCCAGGGTCTCCTTCTCGAAGGCGACCACGCCGAGGTCCAACTCCTCGGCCGCCGCGAGCATCCCTTCTTCGTCGTCCTTCCGAGTGCCGGTGGCGACGAACTCCACGTCTTCGAGGTCGTAGTCGGTCTCCGCGAGGGCCTGCTTCCACGCCGCGAGAAACTGGTCTTTCGTCGCTCCGGAGACGCTTCCCGTCCCGAGGACGACGCCCTTCCCGTCGTCCTTATTGCGCTTGAGAACCGTCACGTCGTCTCCGACGAGGACCGCCTTCGGCCCGTCGAGACGCTCGACCGGGCCGAGCTCGTCGTCCAGCACCGCGAGGTTCGTGGCGACGGTCGAGTCGCCGTTGACGACGTGAGCGTCGAGGGCCTTCGCCTGCTTCTCGATGCCCTGCTCGTCGGCGGCCTCCGAGGCGGTAGTCATCGCCGGGACCGCGCCCATCGAGGCGAGGTCGTCGGCGACCTGATTCGCGCCGTGGTGGCCGCCCGTGATGGGGATGGCCCACGTCAGTTCCTCGTCCACGACGCAGATGGCGGGGTCGTCCCACTTGTCGTCGAGCAGGTGGGCGGTCTTTCGCATGGCGATACCGCTGGCCATCAGGCCGACGAAACAGTCGTACTCGCCCCAGTGTTCCTCGAACACGTCGCCGTGGTATTCGAGGACGTCGATGGTGTCGTACCGGTCGCCGATTCCCTCGACGATCTCCTCGGCGGTGCCGAGTTTCCGCTCGAAGCTGATGACGGCTATCTCTTCGGCCACTTCGCCGTCCGAATCGGGTGCTTTACAGCTACTGGTCGAACTGTCGTTGTCCGTACTCATCAGTCGTCTGCCTCCGTTTCGCTGTCGTTCGGTCCGCTGTTCGCCCAGTCGCCGTAGAGGTACGACCGCTCGTACCCCGCACCGGTGCCCGCCTGACCGATGATGACCATCGCGGAGGCCCGGTATCCGGCGTCTTCGAGTTTCTCGCCGATGGTTTCGACGGTGCCCTCGATAATCTCCTCGTCGGGCCACGAGGCGTGGTAGACCACCGTGACGGGCGTGTCGGGGTCGTGGCCCTCGTCCAGCAGGCGGTCCATCGTCTCGCCGACCGCGTGGGTGCCCAGATAGATGCAGGTCGTCACGTCGCCCATCTCCACGAACTCGCCGATGTGGTCCTCTTCGGGGTCCAGCGTCTTGCCCTGCGGTCGAGTGAAGGCGACGTGGTTCGCCGTCTCGTTGAGCGTGAGTTGGGTCCGAAGGGTCGCGCTCGCGGCGAACGCCGAGGTCACGCCCGGAACGAAGTACGTGGGCACGTCCGCGTGTTCTAAGGCGTCCATCTGTTCGAGGGCCGCGCCGTAGATTGCGGGGTCGCCGCTGTGCAGTCGGACCACGTTCCGGTCGTCCTCGTAGGCGTCGCGCATGAGGGGGACGAGTTCTTCGAGGTCCTTGCCGACCGAGTTGACGAGTTCGGCGTCGTCGCAGTACTCGTCGAGTAGTTCGCTGTTGACCAGCGACCCGGCGTGGACCACGAGGTCGGCGTCTTCGACGAGTTCCTTGCCCGTCACCGTCAGCAGTCCCGGGTCTCCCGGTCCCGCGCCGACGAAGGGGACTCCCTCCTGCACGTCGCCCGCGGTGTGTTCGTAGACGCGCTCGTCGCGCTCCCGGCGTCGAACCTCGCTCTGGGCGTCGATGGCGTCTTGGGGGTCGGTCACGCCGACCCCTCCTCGGTTTCCGCTGTCCGACCGTCGGCTTCCCCAGGGTCTGTATTGGTTTCTGCGTCGAACCCGGCGGTCGCGCGGTCCTTCTCGATGCCGCGCTTCTCGGCGTAGGCGAGGGTGTAGTAGTCGCGTTCGGCGACCTCCTCGGGGTCTCCGGTCACGACGGTCTCGCCCTGCTCCATGTAGAGGCGACGGCCGTAGGTCACGTCGTAGCCCGCGGCGTCGAGGCCCTCGTGGGTCGCGGGCGCGTCGGTCACCTTGAACAGGACCATCCGGTCCGGCCCGGACGGGGACGCGCCGCCGGAGGCTTCCTTCAGCGCGAGGCCGGCCCCGGCGTCGATTTCGACGCCCAGCGCGGTCGTGAACGCGGTGACCGCGCTCACCCCGGGGACGATTTCGAGTTCTACTTCGGGGTGGAAGGCGTCCATCGTCCGCCGGAGGTGGCCGAACGTCGAGTAGACGTTGGGGTCCCCGAGCGTGACGAACGCGACGTCGCCCTCCCGCGCTCTCGGAGCGACCTCACAGGCGGCCTCCTTCCACGCGGTCCGCAACTCCTCGGGGTCGCGGGTCATCGGGAAGTCGAGGTCGCCGATATTCGACTCGGGGACGTACTCGGTCGCCACCGACCGCGACAGGCGGCCGGGCGAGTACACCACGTCGGCCGATTCGAGGACGCGCTCGCCTCGGACCGTCACGAGGTCGGCCTCTCCCGGTCCGAGTCCGACGCCGTAGAGGGTCACGCTGACACCTCCTCGGTTTCGACTGCCGACTCGTCAGCGTCGGTCACCCCGTCTTCGCTCGTCTCGCCGACGAGCATGTAGACCGGATTCTGGGAGTCGAAGCTAGTCGCCCCGGCCAACTCGTAGCCGTGACTAACCTGAAACTGGACGACCTCCGAGAGCAGGTCTCGCTCCCTGAAGGCCTCGACCGCCGACCCCGCGACCTCCAGCCGAGAGACGTTCATTACGACTCTTCGGACGCCCGTTTCGACGGCGTGGTCGAGGACCGCCTCGTAGTTCCGGCTTCCGCCGATGAACAGCGCGTCGGCGTCTTCGGGGAGTCCCTCGGGTGCCTCGGTCTCGCGCAACTCCACTTCCGCAGTGGTGTCGTTGGCCCCGAGGTTCTCGCGGGCGACTTCGAGTCGTTCGGACTTCCGTTCGAGGGCAGTGACCCGTCCGGCACGTCGAGCCGCTTCGATGGTGACGGCACCCGTGCAGGCACCGACTTCGACGAAGTGGTCGCCGGCGTTCAGGTCGAGTTTGCCCAGTAACACGGCCCGAACCTCGGACTTGGTCGGACCGGCCTTCGCTTCTCGTGGGAGCGCTATCCTCGCCATTACTGGATACAACCTCGGGCGAGGACTAAAACAATTTTGGTTGTACTAGTAAAAGCCTGTTTTCATTAATCGGGCTTCGATAGCGCGAGACCGAAACTACGCCGGGATTAACGCAAAAATACTTGCAGTACGACCTCGAAGGGTCGGCCATGTCGGAGGGTCCGGACGGTGACGACGGAGCGAACGTGCTTCGTAGCAAACGAAACGCCACGCGATACCAGATTCTCGCCGAAATCGCGGAACGCCAACCCGCGGTAAGCCAGCGTGAAATCGCCGACGCCATCGGCGTCACCTCGCAGGCGGTCAGCGATTATCTCAGGGACCTCGTCGAACAGGAGTACGTCCGAAAGCACGGCCGAGGTCGGTACGAGGTCACGAAAGAGGGCGTCGATTGGCTCATGGGTCAGACCGACGAACTCCGGGAGTACGTCCAACACGTCTCGAAGGACGTCATCGGTGAAGTCGAGGTCGAAACCGCCATCGCCACGGCCGACGTGTCGGAGGGCGACACCGTGTCGCTCTCGATGCGGGACGGGACGCTGCACGCGACTCCCGGCCGGTCCGGGAGTACAACTGCAGTTGCGGTAACGGACGCGGCGGCAGGGGCCGACGTGGGCGTCACCGACTTCGAGGGCGTCCTCGACTACGACCTCGGGAAGGTGACTGCGATTTCGATTCCCGCGGTCCGCGACGGGGGAAGTGGCGCAGTCGAGTCGTCCGTCGTCGCCGACTGCGCCGACTCTCACGACTTGCTGGCGGTCGCGGGGACCGAGGCGCTGGCCGCGGCCCGGGACGCCGGACTCGACCCGGACGTTCGCTTCGGGACGACCGACGCGGTCCGGGAGGCGGCGGCGAAGGGCCTCGACGTACTCCTCCTCGCGGTTGCGACCGAACTGACGCCCCACACCGACGCCCTCCGAGAGCAGAACGTCCGGTACGAGGTCGTCGACGTGACCGAGTGAGGATTCGCTGGCTTGCACGATTCGTCTCTGGACGAATATCTACGTTCCGACGATACGTTCACGTGCTCTCCAAAGACGCATCTATGTTTCTTAGAGGTTGAAATACATTGCTAAAACAACGATATTGTATCGTATCCAAGGCGACACGGAGTCGGACGCGACACCCGACCGACGTCAGTTATTTAGAAACAAAAATTTCGCCCGCATTTGTCTAGGGTGTCGAAAGTAGAAACGGAAATCTACTACGATAGATAAGGGACAAACCGCATTAACGTGGGTCCCCTACGTTATATCAAGGAGGAAACTATGGCGCGAACCACACACCTCGCTATTCGAGGCATGAGTTGCGCAAACTGCTCGGGGACCGTCGAAGACGCCCTGAGCGAGTTGGACGGCGTAGAGTCGGCGAACGTCAACTTCGCCACCGACGAGGGGACCGTCGAGTACGACTCGGGCGAAGTCACGCTGGCCGAGATCTACGCGGCCATCGAGGAGGCGGGCTACGACCCCGTCTCCGAGGAGGTGTCCATCGGCATCTCCGACATGACATGTTCGAACTGCGCCGAGACCAACGAGGACGCCCTCGAAGCCCTGCCGGGCGTTATCTCCGCGGAGGTCAACTACGCCACCGACGAGGGCGTCGTGCGCTACAACCCCAACGACGTGGCCCGCGACGACCTCTACGAAGCCATCGAGGGCGCTGGCTACACGCCCGTCCGCGAGGACGGGGAGGCGGGTGACGCGGGCCAGTCCAGCACCGACCGCCGGGACGCCGCCCGACAGGCCGAGATTCGCCGACAGCTCCGACTCACGGTCTTCGGCGCGGTCCTCTCGGCCCCGCTCATCTTCTTCATGCTCGAACACTTCCTGTTCGACGACCTGCTCGGCGAGGCGCTGTTCGGCGTTCCGCTCGGGTGGGTCATGTTCGGGTTGGCGACCCCGGTCCAGTACTTCCTCGGCAAGGAGTTCTACGAGAACTCGTACAAGGCGGTCGTCAAGAACAAAACCGCGAACATGGACGTGTTGATCGCGCTGGGGTCTTCGACCGCGTACTTCTACAGCGTCGCGGTCCTGCTCGGCCTCATCGCCGGCAGTTACTACTTCGACACCGCCGCGCTCATCCTCGTGTTCATCACGCTGGGTAACTACCTCGAAGCCCGTTCGAAGGGCCAGGCCAGCGACGCGCTCCGAAAACTCCTCGAAATGGAGGCCGACACCGCGACGGTCGTTCGGGACGGCGAGGAGGAGGAAATCCCGGTCGAGGACGTGGAAGTCGGCGACCTGATGGTCGTCCGGCCCGGCGAGAAGATTCCGACCGACGGCGTCGTCCGCGAGGGCGAGAGCGCCGTGGACGAGTCGATGGTCACGGGCGAGTCGGTCCCCGTCGAGAAGCGCCCCGGCGACGAGGCGGTGGGCGCGACGGTCAACGAGAACGGCGTTCTCCGTGTGGAAGCCACCAAGGTCGGGTCCGAAACCGCGCTCCAGCAGATCGTCCAGATGGTCAAGGAGGCCCAGAGCCGCCAACCCGAGATTCAGCAGGTCGCCGACCGCATCTCGGCGTACTTCGTGCCCGCGGTCATCACCAACGCCCTCCTCTGGGGGACGCTCTGGTTCCTCTTCCCCGAAGCTCTCTCCGGATTCGTCCAGTCGCTTCCGCTCTGGGGACTGGTCGCGGGCGGCCCTGAAATCGCGGGGGGAACCGTCTCGGTGTTCGAGTTCGCGGTGGTCGTGTTCGCCTCCGCGGTCCTCATCGCCTGCCCCTGCGCGCTCGGACTGGCGACCCCGGCGGCGACGATGGTCGGCACCTCCATCGGCGCGCAGAACGGCGTCCTGTTCAAGGGCGGCGACGTCCTCGAACGGGTCCGCGACGTGGACACCGTGGTCTTCGACAAGACCGGTACCCTGACCGAGGGCGAGATGCGCCTGACCGACGTGGTGGCGCTCGGCCCGGCGGCGGACGGCGGGAGCGAGACTGTCGCAGACGGCGGAGCAGTCGAGTCCCCCGCGACAGAAATCGACGAGGAGTTCGTCCTCTCGGCCGCCGCGAGTGCGGAGAAGGGGAGCGAACACCCCCTCGCGCAGGCTATCGTCGAAGGCGCGCGGGAGCGCGGCCTCGAAGTCGAGGACCCCGAGAGCTTCGAGAACGTGCCCGGTCACGGCGTCGAGGCCACGACCAGCCACGGCGAAGTGCTGGTCGGCAACCGTAAGCTGATGGAGGACAACGGCATCGACGTCTCGCGCGCCGAGGAGACCATGGAGCGACTCGAACGCGAGGGCAAGACCGCGATGCTCGTGGCAGTCGATGGCCAGCTAGCGGGCGTCGTGGCGGACGCCGACACCGTCAAGGAGAGCGCAGCGGAGGCGGTCTCCGGACTCCACGAGACCGGCCGTGAGGTCATGATGATTACCGGCGACAACGAGCGCACGGCCCGCGCTGTCGCCGAGCAGGTCGGTATCGACCCCGAGAACGTCCGGGCCGAGGTCCTGCCCGAGGACAAGGCCGACGCCGTGGAGTCGATTCAGAACGAGGGCCGGAAAGCCATGATGGTCGGCGACGGCGTGAACGACGCGCCCGCGCTGGCCGCGGCCTACGTCGGCGCGGCAATCGGCTCCGGGACCGACGTGGCCATCGAGGCCGCCGACGTGACCCTGATGCGCGACGACCCGGCCGACGTGCTGAAGGCCATCCGCGTCTCGGAGGGGACGCTGGCGAAGATAAAGCAGAACCTCTTCTGGGCGCTGGGCTACAACACCGCGATGATTCCGCTGGCCTCGCTCGGCCTGCTCCAGCCCGTGCTGGCGGCCGGCGCGATGGCGTTCTCCAGCGTGAGCGTCCTGACGAACAGTCTGCTGTTCCGCAGGTACACGCCCGACCACGACTACGAACTGTTCGGCTTCCTGCGGTAACCGCCGACGACTTTCGTTTTTGTTTTCTCAGTCCGAGGCCACCGTTTCTGCTGGACTCGCCTCCGGTTTCCTTCTGACTGGCGGTCGCCACAGGTAGAGCGCGGACCCGCCCACGAGGAAGACTCCGCCGAGCGCAGCCACAGCGACCAGCGGCGAGAAGGCGTCGGCGACTATTCCGCTTCCGAGCGTCAGCGGAATCCGGAACACGGCGTACACCATCGAGACCGACGAGAGGACGGTCGCGCGCCCGACCGACTCGACGTGGTCGTTGAGGTACTGCCCGGCGATGGGTCGTAGAATCGACTGGGACCCTTTCAGCGCGAAGAACATCGGGAAGGCGAGTACGGGAGCGAACGCGGGAAGGACCAACAGCACGCAAGTCACCATCGGCACGACGAGTACCGCTTTCCGAATCCCGAACGCGGCTTCGAGGTCGCTCGCTCGGTCGCTGGCTACCGCCGAGACAGCCGTGAAAGCGGCGTAGAGGACGCCGAGCGATGCCGCTTCCGGAACTCCGACCGAGGACAACATCGACCCGACGTTCGATTCGAGGGCATCGACCGTAATCGGCTGGATGTACGCGGCGACGGGCATCGTGACGCCGACGAAGAGCGCCATGTACGCGACGAACGACCGGAGCGGCCGAGTAGCCAGCTTTTCGCGGACGATGGGCACGGCTTCGAGGACGGTGAGACTGTTGTCGTCGGTCTCGCCCTCGTCGGCGTACTGGGCGTTCTTCGGTAGCGAAAGCACGACGACGAACGTCAGCAATCGCGTTCCGAGTAGTGCGACGAAGGGGTAGAGCGGGTCGACGACGTAGAGCAGACTCCCGACTATCATCGTCGCGGCCATGACCCACTGGCCAACTGCACCGCCGCGCCCGCGGACGTGAGTGTACCGCTCTTCGTCGAGGCGCTCTACCAGGATGTCGTACAGCCACGCGTCGGCGCTCCCGGAGACGAACGTCATCCCGACCGAGAGGAGTCCGAACGCGACGACGAACGCGGGGAAACTCTCCCCGAGAATCATCCCGAGAGCCGAGACGGTGTACAGCACTTGTGCGACCAGCAGGCTGTTCCGGCGGCCGATGCGGTCGCCGACGTAACCGGTCGGCATCTCTCCGACGACGACGAGCGTCGATTGCACCGCGCCGATGGCTCCGATTTCGGCGTAACTCAGCCCGTTCGAGAGCAGATAGAGAACGTAGATGGGGTAGACGAACCCGGGATTGCCGATCGCTTTGTAGAGGTAATACTTCAGGACGACGCTCGGACTCGAGTTCGCGTTCGTGTCGTTCGACATCGGTATCACTCGGTGATTCTGCGCGGCATTGCGTCGTGAAACGGGACGCCCGCTCACCCCTAAAGTGTTGCCTGAACGATATTTATGTAGCCGTGCTCTCAGAAGCGAATTTCTGTAGAAATATTTACTACTTTGCGCGCGACGATTCCGTCCGACCCGAGACAGGAATATTGACTACCGCGGCGACCGAATAGCCGCGCATGACCCTCCTACCTCTCCACGCTGGTCACAGCGGACTGGAACCCGCTCCGATACTCGTCGGCTTGTTGGTCGGATTCGTCATCTGGAATCTGATCCGACTGGCCGCTCGCGCGAACACAAGCGGCCGCAACGGGTGACGGCGTCCGTACTCTCGGTTTCGTCGTTCTAGAGGAACGATATCCTTCACAACGTAAGAACGCCGGAAACATCTCCGATTCTCCCGGGTCAGAACAGCCCCGAAATGAACCCGAGACCCATGACGATCAACACCGCCGCCGAGAACGCCGGGAGGTAGTCGGTGTACCGTTCGACGCGTTCCTCGTACCGCTGGTAGCCCGCGATGAGCAGGAGCGTGAGCGTCACGATGCCGACCACGACGGTCAGCGCGTAGACGGTCATCAGCGAGAGGCAGTAGTCCGACCCGGCGCACATGGCTATGATCTCGAACTCCTCCTCGTGGGCGAATCCGAGGACGAACGCGAACCCGGCGATGCCCCAGAGACCGCGCTCCGCGGCCTCCTCGGCCGACCCGTGGCTGTGCCCGCCGACGAAGGGAACCGCCATCTTCAGTTTGCCGAGGAGGCCGCGGTCCGAATCGTGACCGTGGGGGTGGCCGTGCGACTGGCCGTGGCCGTGCGAATGGTCGGGGTCGTGTGAATGGCCGTGGTCGTATTCGTTCGAGGTCGCGTATTCGGGCGTATCACCGACGTAATACTGCTGGTCGTGGTCGTCGTGGTCGTGGTTGACGTGGCCGTGCGAGTGGTCGCGGTCGTGGCCGTGGTCGTGCGACTGGCCGTCGTGACTGTGCGAGTGGTCGTCGTGGGAGTGGCTGTGGCCGTTGACGTACTCTCGGACGCCGAGTAAGATCAGCAAGATACCGGCCACGACGCCGACTGGCCCACCGATTTGAACGCCGAGGAGTTCGATGGGTTCGTTGACCTGCGTGAGTTCGAAATACCGCTTGGCGAAGAAGAACGCGACCACCATGGCGATACTGCTGACGAGGTGACCTACCCCGAGGAGGAAACTCGCCGCGAAACCGTAGAGCCACTTGTTCGACTGGTCGAGGGCGTAACTGGCCGCGACGGGCCACCCGTGGCCCGGTTCGATGCCGTGGACCACGCCGAGCGCGACCGCGCCAGCGAACAGTCCGACTGCGTCACCCGGTATCATCTCTGTGAGTCGGTACAGAAACGCCACCTAAACAGGTTGTTATTACCGAATCGCGGTTCGCGTAATACTCTCGGGGTGGACTGCTCGACCGAGTGATTTCAGCCGGTAGCGGTTTCCGTACAGCGAGACGCCGCGGTCCAGCTAGCTTCGACTCGCCCACCCACGTCGTGCCGAGTCTCGAATCCGAAATATCCAACCAGTGGTACGGAGAACCTTCGGACATGCGAACGAGTCTCAACGTTCCCGACGACGTACTCGCGGCCTTCGACGAGACGTGGCAGGCCGAGGGTCTCGACTCTCGCTCTCGCGCCGTCCGGGAGGCCATGCGCGAGTACGTCGAGTCCCACGCCGACCTCGAAGCCGCCGAGGGCGAGGTGATGGCCGTCCTCGCCTACGACTACGAACACGACGCGGTGGTCCACGACCTCCACGCGATTCAACACGATTTCGGCGAGGTCATCACCGCGACCAATCACGTCCACCGCGGCGAGTGGTGTCTGGAGACAGCGTTCTGCGAGGGTCCGGCCGAGCAGGTCCGCCAGTTAGTGTATCGGTTGCGAGACTTCGACTCGGTGGCACGCGTGACGGTGATGGTTCTCGGAGCGGACCGGAACTGAGTGTAAGCCGCGGGCCTGCGGCCCGCGACCACCGGAATACGGTCCTGCTCGCTCGTTCGTGGTTGCACCGGTCGCATCGCGGCGCGGTGCGCCACGCACCGCTCGGGTGACAGGCCCCTCGGTCGGTCCGAATTCGGGTCCCGACATCGTTTCGACCCGTTTTAGAAATAAATACGACCGTACGAGTAATCTCTCTATTTCTAAAAGAAACGTATATATTGCTACTCTCGCTCGAACAGCACCGCGAAGCACACCACTGCGACCAGCAGGAGCGCGACGGCGAGTCTGGCCCGCCACGCGGGCGGCGACGACTCGACCGACCCCATGACGAACGCGGTCAGGCCCGCCAGCGCGACTCCGCCGGCGCCGACCACCAGCGTTCCGACCGCGTGGGCGGCCTCGCCGGCGCGCGTCTCGGCCTCCGGTCCGACCTGCGCGCCGAGTTCGACCGCGTTGGTTCCGAGGTCGTGGACCACCAGCGCCGCGGCGACTCCGGCGAACACCGCGAGCGCGGACCCGCCGTCCAACGCGACGACCAGCGACGCGACGACTAGCGCGCCGCCGGCCACCGCGAAACCGCTGGCCGAGTTGGTCGCGGCCCACGGTGCGACCGCCACCGCGAGGGCGCGCCGGGCGGCCGCGACAGCGAACAGCGTGGCCGCCATCGCTCCGGATACCGTCGCGGTCAGGCCGACCGACCCGACGGTGGCCGCCACGTCCAACCCCGAAGTCCCGCCGAGCGCGTCGGCGATCCCCGGAAACGCGGCAGCGAGTAGCGTCGCCACCGCAATCGTCACGAGACCGCCCGTGGCGTGGGCCACCGACCGCGGCGGGTCGCTCCCGGCCCACGCGACGAACAGGGACTGCAGGACCCGCGCGAGCAGGACGCCGACCAGTCCGGCGACGAGTACGGCGAGCGGGACGTGAAGTACGCCCGAGAGTAGTACCAACTCGATCACGTCGCCGAGGACCGACAGCAGTTCGAGGAATCCAGCGAACCACCGCGGCCCCCACGAGGTGAGCGCGAGGACGACTTGCAGGCCCAAGACCAGCCAGTAGGCCCGCGGTAGGTCCTCGACTCGAACGTCGAACCGGTCGAGCGTCGCGGCCCGGAGGTCCCGGTCCTCGGGGAGCCACCGGTCCAAGATTGGCACCGCCCAGTGGACCAACTCCGCGAGTAGCAGAATCTCGACCTGTAGCGTAATCAGTCGCGCGAGGGCGTTGGCCGAGGCGACGTCAACGAGACCACTGCCGACGAACTGGAACAGGGCGACGAACACGCCCGCGGAGATGCCCGCAGCGAGGACGCTCCCGACCGCGAGCACCGTCGCCGAGCGCCAAACTGCCCGGACGGCCGGGCGCTCGACCCGCGCGTCGAACGAGACGGTCGCGTCGATTGCGGCGGCCGCGACTGCCGCGCCGACCAGCAGGGCGACCGCCTGGCCGCCGAGGAGCGCCACGCCAGCGAACGCGGCCACCCCCGCGACGACGCCGACGCTGCCGACCGCCCGGCGCGCGTTCGTCGCCGACTGGGCGGCCCGGACGCCGAGCGCGGCCAGCACCGCCCCGAAGAGGCTCCCGAGGACGGGTCCGAGACTCCCGTCGGCGACCCCGAGCGCGAGTCCCGCGAGGAGCGCGACCAGCACCGCGACGGTCCCGCTGAACCTCGTCGCGCGTCGTTCCGGCACGCTCGCGGTCTCGCTTCCGAAGTCGGACTCGACTCGGCTCATCCGGACCACCTCGCGGTCGCTTTCGAGACCGCGGTCCGAATCGGCTCGTCGGGCGACCAGTCCACGACCCGAATCCCGCCGCCCCGAACGTCGGCGAGTCGCTGGTCGCGCTCGATTCCTTCTATCGCGCCGCCCGGGGTGCCACTCCCCGAGACCGCCGGACTCACGACCGTCACGGCGTGGCCGTAGGCCCGGAATCGCTCGGCCACGTCGACCGCGTAGTCGTCGGCCATCGGCGACAGGAAGACGACCTGCGCCGCGTCGGGCATCCGCTTGCGGAGCGTCTCGAACCGGGACTCGTGGGCGCGCTTCCGGCGCTTGGTGTCGAAGAAGCCCGCGCCGTAGTCCCTCGGCGGCGGGGTCGATTCGAGTTCGGCCCGGACGCGGGCGACCTGGTCGTCGCCGCCTCCGGGTTCGAGGTATCGCCCTTCCGGGCCGAACAGTGCCAGCCCCACCCGGTCGTTGCGCCGGACGAACGCCTCGACCAGTCGCTCGGCGGCGTACGCGCCGAGTTCCACCGCGTCGGGTTCTCCTTCTCGGCGCGCTACGTGGGCGGGCGTCCGGACGTCCACGACCATCATCACGGTCGCGGCCCGCGTCTCCCGGAAGTCCACCGTGGTCAGTTCCTGGGTCTTGGCGTACCGCTTCCAGTCGATTCGGCTCATCGGGTCGGCCGACTGGTACTCCCGGGTGGCGTAGAACTCCACGCCCTCGCCGCCGGAGTCGGTCGTGATGTGGCCCGGGTGTGACGAGGTGTCGGCCGGGAGCGGCACGTCGTCGGCGCGTGTCTCGCAGGTTATCGTCGCCGACTCGTCGATGTGCTCACCCTCATGCTTCACCTCGGCCTCGCACTCCAGTCGTCGCTCGACGCTTCCGCTGACGTTCCGGGCGACGAGGCTGGTCGACCCGAACTCGTGGGTGCCTCGCCGCGCTCTGACCGAGTAGGAGAACACGGCTCGCTCGCCGGGACGGAGGCTGGTGCAGTGACGCGGCGACCCCGAGACGACGCCGAGTCGCTCGGGCACCCCGTCAACGACTCGGAGGTCGGGAATCGGCTCGTCGCCCTCGTTTCGGAGGGTCAGCGTAATCTCCACGCTATCGCTCGGGAGCGGCGACCGGTCGGCAATCTCGCGTTCGACCGCGACCGAAACCTCCGGCGGTCGAGTGCCGTACCGGTAGGCCGCGAAGGCGAAGCCGACGACTCCGGCGAGGAATATCGTCGTGTTCTTCGTGAGGATGCCGCCTGCGCCCGCGAGCAGGGCGACGGTCGTGCCGGGGTCCCACCGCGGCCCGATTCGAATGGCGGGCGGCCGGTCGTCGTCTACTTGCCCGCCGTCTTCGGGTTCCGTAGCGTCGTCTTCGCCGCTTTTCTGGTTCCCGTCGCTTCCGTCGGTCGCACTTCCCTCGGTCGCGTCGAAGTCCGACGCCTCCGTTCTCCACAGGCCTCTCTTGGCTCCAGCGACTCGGAACGCCGCGAGGTAGACGGTCACGAGCAGACCCAACGTGACCAGGGGAGCGACGAGTCTGACGTTCATCGTCGGGCCACCTCGGTCTCCGTTCGGTCGCTCTCGCCGCGCTCGCTGGCTTCGACTTCCGCGACGGCGTGGGTCGCCCATCGATCGAAACGCTCGCCGCTGGCCCAGTCCCGGATGCGGGTCCGGAGCGGCGCGAGGTGTCGGCCGCCGAGGAAGGCGGCCGCTCGGGGGTCGTCGGTCCACGACCCCGCCGCGATTCCCTCGGCCGCGGTTTCGGGGTCTACGTGCTCGGCGTCGGCGACCACCGAAACCGCTGTCTCGCGGATTCGTCCCCGGGCGTTTCGGCGTCGGACGTCGACGTCGTCGGTCTCGCCGGGGTCCACGTCGAGCGCCGAATCGACCGCGCTTCCGGCGGTCCGGTGTTCGTCGTAGTAGGCCCGCTCGGGCGCTCTCGTCGGAGTCCAACGGTCGAGTCCGTCGGCGTTTCCGTCGCCGTTCGCGTCGGTCGCGCCGGTCGCAGTCTCGCGGAGCGCCCGCGCGCCCAGCAACCCCGCGACGACGCCGACGAGGAGGATCACCGCGGGCGAACCGACGAGTCCCGACAGCGGCCGGAACACCGCGGCCGGGAACAGCCACGGCAGGAAGGCCACGCCGACCGCGAGTGCCAACGACGACCCGCCGACGCCTGCCAGCGTTCGGGGCTGTCGAAGGCGTTCGGTCGCTCGGCCGAGCAGTCGCGCAATCACTCGTCGTCCCTCCAGTGGTCCCGAAGTCGGCCGAGCGCCGACCGGGCCGAGTCGGTTCGGTCGTCTCTCGGTAGGTCGCCGTATCTGACCTCGCGGAAGGCGTCGGTGAGTCGCCGGACCGCCTCGTCGGGATAGCCTCGCTCGGCCGCGCTCCGGGCGACTTCGCCGGGCGTCCGGGCGTCTCGGTTCCGGACCGGAACCCGGTCGCGCATGGCCTCCCACGCCTCCTCGACGGAGGGCGGCCCGGCGTCCTCGGTGTCGGCGGTCGCCCCCGACCGATTCCGTCGGTCGCGGTCGTCGCTCCCGCCGCGGCCGAGACTCGGCACGCCGACCCTTCCGAGACTGGAGGCGATGCCCGCTCCGGCACCGAGTCCGGCGAGGGCGCGCGGAATCGCGGTGACAGTCACGGCGAGTCCCTGTGCGCCGATTCGGAGGGCGTCGGCGGCCTCGCGTCCGGCGGCCCCGAGGAGGGTTCCGAAGCTACTCCCGACCTCTCGGGTCAGGCTTGCGGCGTCGTCGAGCAGTCGGGGGACCGACGCCGAGAGACCGACGACCACTGCCATCGTGCGTGTCGGGACGCTCGCGACCAGTTCGCCGATGGTGGTCCCTCCGACCTCGACGGTGAACGGGAGCGGTCCGGCGGCCTCGCCGAGTGCGAGCGCGCCGGTCCAGAAGCCGACGATGGCGAAGAACCCGAGGAGCGCGACCGGAACGACGACGATGGCGGCGAGCAGGTCGTCACCTCCGCCGGAGTCGGAGTCACTGGCGGCGGTCGTGGTCTCGCTCGTCGCGGTCGTCGTCGTCGATTCTGACGTTTCTTCGTCCCCACTATCGGTCGAATCGGAGTCGTCGCTGGTCGTGGCGGTCGTCGAAGTCGATTCGGCGGACGTTCGCAGGTCGGCGTCGGTGCCTCCGCCGTCGCCGGGAGGTGCGTCGGGACCGCCTCCACCGACTCCGACGCCAGCGGGTTGGCTCCCGAATCCGCTGGCGGGCAGGAGGGTGGCGGCGAGGGCGACGGCGAAGACGCAGAGGGCGGCGAGGGCGGCGCGGCGGCGTTCGTGTACCACGGACGAGAGGAAAGACTTCAGTCAAATATATCTTCCTCTCCGCCATAGCCCCACTCGGTCCGCCCTCCATGCCACGAGACTCCGCCTCGAACGACAGTCCGCCCGACGACGCCGACCTCACCCGCCGAATCGCGGCCACGCTGGCGCTGGTACTGGTCGCCGACGCGCTGTTCGTCGCGGTCGTCGCGTACCTCCTCAGGCCGTGGTTCCTGCCCATCGTCGGGGGGCAGGCCGAGGGACTGTCCGGCGTCGCGTGGGTCGCGCTCGTCGCGCCCGCGACGCTCGGGCTCGCGTGGGCACAACTTCGGTACACCCGCCGGGAGGCCCTCGCAACGGCCGACGCCCGTCCGGTCTCCGAGGACGCGTTTCCCGACCTCCACGCTCGGGTGCGCCGCCTCGCTCAGACCGCCGACGTTACCCCGCCGGCCCTCGCCGTCGCGGAGACCGATGTGCCCAACAGTTTCACGGTCGGCGACCTGCGTGGCGGGACCATCGTGGTCTCGTCCGGCCTGCTCGACGCGCTCTCGGAGGCGGAACTCGACGCGGTGCTGGCCCACGAACTCGCTCACCTCCGGAACCGCGACGCCGCGGTGATGACGCTGGCTACCTTCCTCCCGGCGCTGGCGAACGACGACTACTCGATGGTGGGGGACTCGGGCGGCCCCTCCCGGACGCTCGCGCTCGGCGTCGCGGCCGTCGTGGGGTACGCAGTCAGCACGTCGCTGGTGTCCGCGCCGCCGTTCAGCGCCGCGTCTCTCCTCGCGTTCGGCGGGTTCGCCGTCTTCTCGGCCCTGTTCGGCGGGGTCGCGCTCGGCCTGTTGGCGCTCCCGGTGGTCGCCCTGAGCGGCCGCCTCTCCAGGTACCGGGAGTTCGCGGCCGACCGCGCCGGAGCGTTGCTCGCGGGCGACCCCGCTGCGATGGCGTCGGCGCTGGAGACGCTGGACGGCGACGCGCCCGCCCGGCCGACCGTGGACGCGAGAGCGGGCGCTCGGTCGGATGGCACTCGGGCCGGCGGCGTCCGCGAACTCTGTTTCCTTCCCCACGGAATCGTCCGACGAGAAGAGTCGCCGGACGGCGACCCGCTCGCCGGCCTGCCGGTGGCGGAGGCGACGCATCCGCCGACCGCGGAGCGAGTCGCTCGGTTGCGGGACCTCGCGGCGGAAGGGCCGGAGAGCTACCGGTAGGTGGACGGGACCGTCGACCCGTCTGTCGTGGACTTCTCGGTCGGCGTCAGTCGGCGTCCACCGTGTCGTCTCTTCGGTCGGCATCGAAATCGTCGCCCTCGGAATTGCCGTCCAGTGGTCGTATCGTAAGCAGACCGTCGCTGAAAACAGTAATGCGGTGATTCCGGTGGTTGAACGACATCCGGCCGCTTCTGTCGGCGAGTCCGCCAGCCATCGGGCGAAAGAGGTCGTCTAGCGCCTCCAGGTCGAGAACCTCGTACGTGGGGTCGAGTTTGGCCATCGCCGTTCCCGTAATCTGTTCCATCGCAGTCGGAATGGCGACGCTCGGGGGCGTGGCGGCGTCGTAGGTGGCCTCGTAGAGATCCGCTTCGGCGTCGTACTCTACCCTCGCAGAGTCGGTGTTCGAATACATCGTGACAGTTCGAGTTATTTACCGGGGTCCTGTCTCGAGAGCAGTCCGGTAGACATCAGTCGTCGCGTGATGACGACGAGTCCGTTCTCGAACCCGCGGCCGAAAATCGCCCGTTCGGTCTGGCCGCTCGCGTCTATCGAACTCAGTAGAATCGTACTCCGGTCGGCCAACAGCATCCGGCCGATAGCTATCTCGTCGTCGCCGCCGCCGTGTAGCCAGTCGAGTTCCGACACGAACACCTCCGCGTCGGGGACGGACTCCCGAAGTTCGTCGTACAGTTCCGGCATCGCCGTCCCGACAAGGACGTCGACGCCCTTCGCCGTGGCTTCGTTGAGTCTCTCGATCAGGCTGTCGGTGACGATGGAGGGGGAACTCACGACGAAGATAATCTCGCTCTCGGCGTCTTCGAGGAGTTGTAGCGTCCGACTCGTGATTCCCTCGGTGCCCGACAGCGACCAGACCTCGTGTGTCACCTTGCTGTCGGTCTCGCTCGCCGGTTCGATGTCGTCTAAGGCCTCCTGGAGTTCGTCGACGCGCGTTTCGTACTGCCGCCGGAGGGTCTGAGTTGCTTCGTCGAGCGGTACTGACCGATACTGTCGCGGGTTCGTGTGTTGGATCTCGACGAGTCCCTGCGCTTCCAACACCCGAATCGCGTCGTAGACCCTCGTCCGGGGAACGTCCGCAATATCGCTTATCTCTTTGGCTGTCGCCGTCTCCTTCCGCGTCAGGGCGACGAAACACTTCGCCTCGTACTCTTTCAGGCCGAGTTGCTGGAGTAATCCAGCGGCCTGTTCTTGTTTGTCGGTATCGACCATGGTGTCCCAACCACCACCGGGGAATCCCCGGAGATACAGATATTTGGTCGGCCTATCCTTTAGTCATTGTCGTGTCGTACTGCGTCTGTGCGGAAACGGGTACGCACCGTCGCTCGCCAACTGGAAAACGGTCGATAGAAATGTGATAACGCGTCGCTGAATATAGTTCACTCACTTAATCACACAAACTACATACGGCCGGGTATCGAACGTAAGAGTGGCACGCATTCAGTAGTGTCCCAACCACTTACCGACTGCGTGCCGGTCCCTGCCACTCTGTGGCAGGGTTGAAACGGGACCGTACTTTCTTATCGGCAGTCGACTAGCGTCTGAAAATGGGTTCTGAAAGGAATACCGAACCGACTGCTCTTTCCGTTTGTGATTAATCGGGTGAACGCCGTCCCCAATCGTCTCACGCCCCTTCACCGTGGTGTAGTAAACCGAGCACGCTCGGTGTGGTACCAGTGACGATACGAGATAACAGCGGGCTAATACGTTCTTCGTACGAATACACCGCATAGATGCTCTATATTACAGGAGTGAGACAATGAACGAGGACCCGGACCAGATCGACCGCGTACTGGACCTTCTAGCGAGTAAGGAACGTCGGAAGGTAATCGAGTACTTCGACGAGAACGCGGCCGATACGGCGACGGTAGAGGTACTGAGTGCCCAACTCGGACGAGTGAAGGTCGAGTCGGGCGGAACCGACCAGTCCTCGACGGACGTAGCCAAGCGCCAACTCCACCACGTCCACCTCCCGAAACTGGAGGAGTACGGCGTCGTGGAGTACGACCCGCGGGCGGGTCAGATTCGGTATCGTCCGGACGAACAGGTCGAATCCATCTCGGCGTTCCTCGACGAGGTGTGATCCGACCATGGAAGTACTACTCGCCACGGAGGCCCGAGAGACGGCGTCCGGACAGTATCACTTCCCGTCCGGGGAGAACGACAACAGTTTGTGCGGAGTCATAGATTCGACTAGGCCGTTCGCGTCCGACGTGTATCGCGTCGTCCCGCGAGAACGGGCGGAAGAACGGAGTTCGAGGTGTGCGGACGGTGCGACGCGATCGCCGATACGGGACGAAACTCTGGAATCTCGGAGACGGACTGGCCGTAACTGGTGGCTCACCGGAGAAACATATCTACTAGCTAAGGAAATGGATATCGTCGTTTAAGAAACATACGTATTGCTCTACTGGCGTTCGACCAGTTCCGGCTCGCCGTACGTGGCCGTCCGCGTCGCCGTACGTGACCGTCCGAGACGGCGACGCGGCCAGTCGAGTCTCCGAGTGCCTGCGTAACGACCGAAGAAGAGCGACAGAACGGCGAGTTAGATTACCGGTCGGGCCCGTCCGGGTCGCGCTTGAACAGGACCAGGGCGAACGCGATGGGCGAGAGCAGGCCGAGCAGGATGCTTCCGCCGATTGCGTACTGGTTGGCCGACAGTGAGATGCCGCCGCCGTGGTCGGACTCACCGCCGGACGTACCGACTTCTGCGTCGCCGACCACGAGCGCGCCCTTCATACCCATGGGCTTGTGCGGCGTGCAGGCGTACTTGACGACGCCGTTCTCCTCGAACGTCTGCTCGAAGGTGTGGCCCTGTTCGCCGACCATCTCGCTCTCGAACGAACCGTCTTCGGCCGCCACGTTGTGACTGCCGCCCTCGCCGGTCCACTCCCAGACCACCGTGGTGCCGGGGTCCACCCGGACCGCGGCCGGGCCGAACGCGAACGCGCCGTTGTTGCCCTTCGCGCCCACCTCGATAGTGACTTCGGGTTGGCCGGTCTCGTCGACCACGCCGTCGTAGTTCGACACGCCGTCGAACCACGCCGAGAGGTCGGTCTCGGCGGCGGCGGGACCGGAGAGTCCGGCCGCAGCGGCCGACGCCGCGGCGGCACCTTTCATCGCGTCGCGTCGCGTGCATCGTCGCGTCATAGTTTAGCCTTCGTATCCGGCATACTCCATGAGTTGCTTGAAGATGTCGGTATCCATCGCGTCCTCGTAGACGAGTCCGCCGAGCATCCCGCCGGGGTACGACCGGCCGTTCATGACGTGGTTGACCTTGTGGCAGTGCATCAGGTAGATTCCGGGGTCGGCGTCGGCCTCGAACTCGATGGTGTGGCGCTCGGCGGGCGCGATGTTGGTCACGTCCTCGTCGTGGCGCGCGGCCTCCGGAATCGTGCCGCCGTCCTTCTCCACTACCTGGAACCGGTGGTTGTGGATGTGCATCGGGTGGGACATGTAGCCGCCGTTGACCAGATGCAGTCGGACCGTCTCGCCCTGTTTGACGATGATGGGCGACCCGTCCTCGGGGTGGAGCGTCCGCGGCGCGCTCTTGCCGTTAATGGTGAACACGTCCGGATGTCGCTCTCGGGGGTTGTAGTTCACGTTCTCGCCGGCCATCTGTCGGGGGAGCCGCGAGTCCCAGTCCTTGAACGTCAGGAAGTGTTCCTTGTCGGCTTCCTCGTACCCCTTCGGGTCCACGCGGAAGATGCCGTACATCCCCATGTCGATGTGTCGCTGGGTCTGGAAGTGGCAGTGGTAGACGTGGGTTCCGGGGACGTTGGCCGGGATGTCGTAGGTGTGTTTCTCGCCGGGTTCTATCGTGATGCCCGTCGTCGTCGGCACGCCGTCGTTCTTCCAGGTCTTCCGGACGCCGTGGAAGTGGACCGTGTGCGCGCGCATACCGTCCGTGTTGTCGAACGTGACCT
This sequence comes from Halorussus salinisoli, assembly GCA_005239435.1. Lineage (GTDB taxonomy): Archaea > Halobacteriota > Halobacteria > Halobacteriales > Haladaptataceae > Halorussus > Halorussus salinisoli. The sequence goes on from SZNP01000005.1 coordinate 91,476, forward strand.
CCATGTCCTCGCCTTCGGTCGTCCGGAGGATGGGACCGGGGACGCTCGGGTCGCGGTCGTCGGCCTGGAACGCCCAGACCTGCGGGAGTTCGACTGGGCCACCCATCGTGTCGAGCGGGTGGACTTCGTGCTTGGCTGGCGTCGAACTGAGGGTGACTTTACCGCCCTGTTCGTCGACGTTCACTACTTCCGGGGGACTCGTCGTCGGGAGAGAGCTCTGAGATTCCATCGCTTGCTGTTGGGTCGTCGGCTGGTTCTGACTGCTCGGGGCCGTACATCCGGCGGTGGCGGCCAGACCGCCAGCGCCGGTCGCTTTCAGAAAGTCGCGTCGGGACGGTCCGTTTCCGGGGGCTCCGATATCGCTCATTGGTACAGTTCCAGCTAAGAAGGGCTACTTAAAGAGCGCCGACGCTGATTCCCACTGGCTGGGACACGATCTGAACATGTTCGGTATGGGGTGAGTTCTCTCGTCACGATAGTTCGAGGGAATGGTCTCCCACGGCCGAGTCTGTCGCTGAGTCGAACGAATTATGTGTTCCCTTTCGAAACGTCGGACTAGATGGTTCGAGACCCGGCGGGCGTCGAGGAAACGCCCGACTTACAGGCCGTCCTCAACGCACTCGACGACCCGGACTGCCGGGCCATCGTCAAGCAACTCGACGAACCCATGACGGCGAGCGAGATCTCGGACGCGGCGGACATCCCGCTCTCGACGGTCTATCGAAAACTCGACGCGCTGAGCGAGGCATCGCTGCTCTCGGAACTGACCGAGGTCCGAAGCGACGGCCACCACACGACTCGCTACGACCTCGACTTCGAGGAAGTGTCGCTCTCGGTGACGAAGGACCAGGAACTCGACGTGACCGTCTCACGACCGTCTCGCAGTGCCGAGGAACAACTCGCGGACATGTGGTCGGAGGTGCGAAAAGAGACATGAATTCGGACTTAGCCAGCGTCACGTCGCTCGTAATCGCGCTCAAGACTATCACGCTCACGCTCGGCGGACTCATCACCTTCTTCGCGTACAAGGCCTACCGCCGAACCGATTCGCTCGCGCTCCGGGCGCTCGCGGTCGGATTCGGCATCGTCACGCTCGGAGCGTTTCTGGCGGGCATCGCCGACCAGGTGGTGGGCGTGAATCGAACGACCGTCCTCGTCATCGAGAGTACGCTGACCGCGGCCGGATTCGGCGTCATCACCTATTCGGTGTACGTGGAATAGCGTCGTCTCACTCGCCCATCACCTCGCCCCGGACTCCCGGAAGAAGAGATAGACGACGAGTCCGAGAAACAGGACGCTAATCGCTCCCGTCACGATGCCGATTTGTCGGTACTCCGTCCCACCCAACAATCAGAGGACGCCCAGCGTACCGACGTACACCGCCGCGAGCAGGTAGAGTATCGCGCGCCAGTACCCGGTGAAGAAAAACAACACTCCTACGAGGAACAGGCCCCCGACGACGAGGAACTGCGGTTCGTCGGCCGTGACGCCGAGGTAGACGTGAATTCCAGCGAGGCCGACCGCTAGCAGCGCGACGAGCCAGTCGTACATCGTCTCGCGCTCGCCGTGTCTCGTACGTCCGAGGCTCATGGAGGTACTACGTTAGCTTCGATGGAATGTCTGTTTTCCCCGGTACGCATCCGCAGTCCGCACTCCGCCTCGTACTCGTCGGCTGACGGACGATTTCCGTTCGGCGACGGACGACTCTCGTCGTGGCGGTGTTTGTTCACTCCGAACCCGATTTCGGTTATCTCGGATGACGTGTTCTATTTGAGGTGTTACGGAGAAACACGCGACAGAGGCTTTCTTTTTACTAAACACACCTTATCGCATTATTAATAATTAAATACATATGGCATAGCGTGGTCCTTCTATTTGCATGTCCGAGAAATCCAACATGTCTCGTCGGTCGTTCCTGAAAGCGACCGGTGGGACGGCATCGGCTGTCGCGATTACGGGTACTGCGGCCGGACAAGAGACGACTACCGCTCAGCAGGAGGGGGGCAAAGGAGGCACGCTGAACCTCATCAACGCCACGATGAGCACGCTCGACCCCATCAAGGCGACTGACACCGCTTCCGGGGTCGTCATTCAGCAGATATTCGATGCTCTGATGAACTATCCGGACGGAGAAATCGAGGTCGAAAACCTCCTCGCGGAGAGTTTCGAGACCTCCGATGACTTCACGACGTACACGTTCAACATCAAGCAGGGCGCGCAGTATCACGGCGACTTCGGCGAAGTCACTGCGCAGGACTTCGTCTACTCGTGGGAGCGCCTCGCCGCCTCCGACGAGTCTCGGCGGGCGTACTTCATCCTGTCGTCGATTGGCATCCAGCACGAGACCGACGACGAAGGGAACTATCAACCGGGGACGCTGGCGGTCGAGGCGGTAGACGACTACACCCTCCGAATGACGCTCGAAGAACCGTTCCACGCCACGCTCCCGATGCTGGCGTACACGTCTTTCGCGGCGCTTCCGGAGGGAATCCTCGGCGACATCGAGGGGTACGACGGTGAGATGGAGTACGAGGAATTCGCCACCTCGAACCCCATCGGCGCCGGTCCGTTCCAGTTCGAGACGTGGCAGTCCAACGACGAGGCGGAGGTCTCGCGGTTCGACGACTACCACGGCGAGACTCCTCAACTGGACGCGGTCAATTGGCGCATCATCGAGGACGACAACGCCCGGTACACCTACGCGATGAACCGGAACGCAGACTACTTCCCGATTCCGACGCCGTTCTACGACCCGAACAAGGTCAGCGTCGAGAACACCGACGATCTCGGGCGGGATGTCGGTACCTACGGCCCGGTTCGGAACGGCGAGACGCTGAACTACCTCGGCGTGGCGACCATCAACGCGTTCTACATCGGGTTCAACACGGCGCAAGTCGAGAAACCCGCGCGGGTGGCCGCGGCCTACGCGATGAACCAACAGCAGGTCATCGAGCAGATATTCAAGGGGCGCGGGGAGGCCGCGTACCACTTCACGCCGCCGAACATCTACCCCGGCGGTCCGGACGCGTACGACCAGCACGCACAGCAGAATTACCCGTACGGCTACAACGAGACCCAACTTCAACAGGCCCGACAGGTGATGGAAGAGGCTGGATACGGCCCGAACAATCAGTACCAGTTCACCTTCACCATCTACGAGGGCTCCGACACGTGGCAACAGACGGGCCAACTCCTGCGCGACCAGTTGGCCAGTGCTCACATCCAGATGAACATCGAGACTGCACCGTTCTCGACCCTGCTCCAGCGCGGACGCGAGGGGAACCTTCAGGCGTACTCGCTCGGGTGGATCATGGACTGGCCCGCCCCGGACAACTTCCTGCAACTGCTCAACCCGCCGCAGACCGACACGTCGCAGGACGCGCCCATCTCGTACGTCAACTGGTCGGGCACCGAGGCGGCCCAGCAGGCGACCAGCGCCTACGAGCAGATTCAGGACAACCCCGCGCCGACCGACGAGGCCGAGCAGGCTCGCAACGAGTCCTACGTCCAGATAGAGGAGGCCAACTGGGAGGACGTGGTGTTCCTCCCGGTCTACCACCGGACCGACGAGCGGTTCTGGTACGACAACGTGGATATCGAGAAGTTCGGCGGTGCAGGCACCAGTCGCCAGATGTACGACACGACCGAAATGGAATGAGCTAATTCGGCGGCCTCTCTTTTCCGGGAGTAGCGGAGGTCCTCGAAGGCGGCACCAGGTAATCCGGGAGTGATTGCTCCCGGTTGCGACGATGGTATGGTCGGTGTCAGATGCACACAGCGGCTGGCCGAAGACCAGCGTGCCCACCGTCGGACTCGACTATCTTTATCTCACCTACCGACGGTTTCACTCAGGCTGAGCGTAACGTTATAAATGTCTGTCGGGTATTTTTCCGAGAGCGCCCGCGTAGTTTCTTGCGAGAGCGGTGAACAACGTCGGCTATGCGCGGTTGGGAGGCGTGAGGTCCTCGCGGTACTGTGCAGTGCGGTGCCGTCATTCGTTGACTCGAGGAGCAGCTAGCGTTCCCGATGCTATCCCTCGCTCCCGATGTCGTCCCTCGTTCCGGAAACCTCGACACCGCGATTTTCGTCGCGTGGATTGGTCTGACGTGGGGTCGACCGTGACGGTGAGAACACCGTGTGCGGAGAATCGATTCGAGACCGTGACGCGAACTCGGAAATACGTACAATCGTCATACGCATACTCTCAACTGTTAAGCAAATGCGTATTTATGCGAACTCCGCCGACTCGCCCGAAGCTACAACCCGCTGGGCGACGTACTTCGGACGACATGGACCGCACGAATCCCGCGACCGGCGAGTCGCTCGAACCGGTACCGGACGACTCCGACGAAGAGGTGGACGCCGCGCTCGACGCGGCGACCGAGACCTTCGCGGAGTGGAAGGACGTACCCATCCGGAAGCGCCAGCAACTCCTGGCGAACGCCGGGGACGTACTCCGGGAGAACAAGCAGGAGTACGCCGAGTTGATGACCCGAGAGATGGGCAAACCCGTCGATTCGGCCGTCTCGGAGGTCGAGAAGTGCGCGTGGGTCTGCGACTACTACGCCGAGAACGCGGCCGAACACCTCCAGACCGAGCGCCGTCCCGGACCCTCCCACGCCGAGACCTACGTCTCCTACGAACCGCTCGGACCGATTCTGGCGGTCATGCCGTGGAACTTCCCGTTCTGGCAGGTCTTTCGGTTCGCCGCGCCGCACCTCACCGCGGGCAACGTCGGCCTGCTGAAGCACGCCTCGAACGTGCCGGGGTGTGCGCAGGCGATTCAGGAGGTCTTCGAGGAGGCGGGCTATCCGGAGGGGGTCTTCCAGTCTCTCGTTATTCACTCCGACGAGGCCGAGGGGGTCATCGAAGACGACCGCGTGGTGGCGGTCACGCTCACCGGGAGCGCACGTGCGGGTCGCTCCGTGGCGGAGACCGCGGGCCAGAACCTGAAGAAGTCGGTCCTCGAACTCGGCGGGTCGGACCCCTTCGTCGTACTGGACGACGCCGACTTGGAGGCCGCCGCCCGGACCGGCGCGCAGGCACGGACCCTCAACGCCGGGCAGTCGTGCATCGCGGCCAAGCGGTTCGTCGTCCACACCGACGTCTACGACGAGTTCCTCGACGAGTTCGTCTCGGAGATGGACGACCTGACCGTGGGCGATCCGACCGACGAGAACACCGACCTCGGTCCGCAGGCCCGCGAGGACTTGATGGAGAGCCTCCACGAGCAAGTTCAGCAGACCGTCGAGGAGGGCGCGACCCTCGAACTCGGCGGCGAACCGCTCGACCGCGACGGGTTCTACTACCCGCCGACTGTCCTGACCGACGTGCCCCGCGACTCGGTGGCCGCCTGCGAGGAGGTGTTCGGCCCCGCCGCCGCAGTCTTCGAAGTCGAGAGCGAAGCGGAAGCAATCGAAGTCGCAAACGACGTTCACCTCGGACTGGGCGCGTCGGTCTGGACGCAGGACCTCGACAGGGGCCGGAAGGTGGCCCATCGAATCGACGCGGGCATGACCTTCGTCAACGAACTCGTCAAGTCCGACCCCAGAGTCCCCTTCGGCGGCGTGAAGGACTCGGGCTACGGCCGGGAACTGGCCGAACACGGCATCGAGGAGTTCGTGAACAAGAAGACGATGTGGGTCCAAGAGGCCGACGCGAGCGACGAAGACGTGGACGTGACGATAGAGTAGCGACGAGAGTTGGAACGAGTCGCCCGCGCTACTTCGACTTCTTTCGGCGACTCCGCATGTCGGCGAGCGGAAGGCCGAGCAGGCCGACGAGCAGTGCCCCGCCGAACCCGACCGTGAGGGTGTCACCGAGGCTCGACCCGCCGGAGCTACTGGAGTCGCCGGAGCCACTGGAACCGGACGCGGCGGCCGACGCCGCGTCAGACCCGACCACGACTGCACCCTTCATGCCCATGGGCTTGTGCGGCGTACAGGCGTACTTGACGACGCCGTTCTCCTCGAACGTCTGCTCGAAGGTGTGGCCCTGTTCGCCGACCATCTCGCTCTCGAACGAACCGTTTTCGGCCGCCACGTTGTGACTGCCGCCCTCGCCGGTCCACTCCCAGACCACCGTGGTGCCGGGGTCCACCCGGACCGCGGCCGGGCCGAACGCGAACGCGCCGTTGTTGCCCTTCGCGCCCACCTCGATAGTGACTTCGGGTTGGCCGGTCTCGTCGACCACGCCGTCGTAGTTCGACACGCCGTCGAACCACCCATCGAAGGCCGACTGGGCCGCCGCGGGCGCGCTCGCACTTGCACCTGCGACCGCGATGGTCGCGGCCCCCGCCGCGCCCTTCAGGAAGGTTCGTCGGTCCATAGCGCCGCCCGAGTTGCTGGTGTCTGCGTTCATCGTGATTGGACCTTCCGCCCAGGGGGCAATATAAACCCCCTCCGATTCTCGGGGAGTGAAAACGGGACTACGAGTCCGTCGAAGGGACGACGTCCACGTTCGAGAACTCGAACCGAGCGCCGCCCTCGTCGCTCTCTGTCAGGTCACACTCCCAGTCGTATATCTCGGCGAGTTGTGCGATGAACGTCAGTCCGAGGCCGATTCCGACGTCGTCGGTCGTGTATCCGGCCTCGAAGATCCGCTCTCGGTCGGCTTCCGGGACGCCTTTCCCGTCGTCCGCCACGTAGAATCCGTCTTCCAGAGTCCCGATTCGAACCGTCAGGCCGCCGTCGTCGTGCTCGACGGCGTCGTCGTCCGAAGCGTGTCGGCTCGTCGAACCGTGTTCGACGGCGTTCTGGAGGAGGTTCTGGAGCAAGTGCTGGAGATGGTGCGGTTCGACTTCGACCTGGACGTCCGTCTCCACTTCGAGTCGGCCCTGTTCGGCGGCGACGTCCGCCCACGCCTCGCTCGCGGCCTCGCGCAGGGAGACGAGTTCGGGGTCGATAGCCGCGTCGCCCCCGCGGGTCATCACCAGCAGGATGTCGATCATGTCCTCCATCCTGTCGAGGGCGTCGGCTACCTGCTCGAACGCCGACTCGTCCCCGCTCTCGGCCGTTTGAAGGTAGATCTGGGCGATCGAGAGGGGGTTTCGGAGTTCGTGTGCCAGCATGCTGGCGAAACTCTCCAGTCGCTCGTTCTGCTCTTCGAGTCGCTGCTCCCGACGCTTTCGGTCGGAGACGTCCCTGACGTAGACCGACAGACCGCTCTCGGAGGGGTACGCGTGGAACTCGAACCACGCGCCGAACGCCTCGACGTACTCCTCGTGCGAGACGTTGTTCTGGGTTTCGACCGCTCGATGGAACGCGTCGTAGGCCTCCGACTCCTGAATCTCGGGGAGAACCTCCCAGATGTTACCGTTAAACAGGTCAGCCTGGTCCACATCGAAGAGCCGTTCGGCGTGCTCGTTCACGTAGGTGAACTGCCACTTCTCGTCCAGCGCGAAGAACCCGTCGTCGATGCGTTCGAACACCTCGTCGAGTTCCGCCTGCAACTGGTCGCGCTGGCGCTCGATAGTCTGCTCGCGGTCGGCCCTGTCGAGGGCGGCCTCGGTGTTCGCCGCCAGTATCTTTGCGAGGTCGAGTTTGGCCTCGGTTATCTCCTCGTCCATCGTCGAACCCGCCGTGAGAACGCCGTGTTCGCCCAACGGTAGAATCATCTCGGTCTCGACTGGCGTCTCGGGGTTGTAGACGTCGTCCTGACTCGCGACGGCGTCGTAGAGCTCCGGTGTCCCCGACGCGTAGACGCGCCACGCGAGCCCTTCGTCTTCCTCGAAACTCGGAACGCCGTCGAACAACTCCTCGGCTTCCTCGGTCGATGCGACGGGACGAAGCACGCGCTCGTCCCCGTCGAGGAGGTGCACCCCACAGACGGGGAGGTCGAGGATGCCGCGCACGGTCGAGACGGCGACGTTGCAGATCTCCGTCTTGGTCTGGGCGGCCATCAGGTCGCGGGTGACCTCCCGAAGTCCCGCCAACGTCTCCTCGTACTGTTTTCGACCGGTGATATCCCGAAACACCGCCTGATTTATCGTCCGCCCACCGATCTCCGCCACGCCAGCGCTAATCTCGACCGGTACCTCGCGGCCGTCGTCCCGGACGACGTAGTAATCGTCGTCCTCCCGAGTTACGCCGCCCGATTCGACGTGTTCCTCGAAGAGGCGTCGATATCGTTCGGCCTCCTCCGGCGGGTGGAGTTCCGACTGGTGCATCCCCACGATCTCCTCACGGGACTTGCCGAGAAGTTGCTCTGCGGCGTCGTTCGTGTCGATAATCGTCCCGGTCTCCGCGTCGACGAGGAAGACGGCGTCCGGGGCCGTCTCGACCAGTTTCCGGTACTTCTCCCGCGATGCTTCGAGTTCGGCCTCCCGCCGTTTCCGGTCGGTGACGTCCCGGCCGATTCCGGCGATACCGAGGGGGTCGCCCGCGTCGTCTCTCAGTAGCGCGCCCGTGAACTCGTAGGCTATCTCGCGACCGTCTTTGGTCCTCAGGTCGGCCTCCACCCGGGCCGAACCGTCGTCGTACACGCGTTCGATGGCTTCGACGACGCGCTCGGCCCCGTCGTTCGAGAACAGTTCGGTCGGGAGGCGACCGTCGAGTTCGTCGTTGTCGTACCCCGTCACCGCGTTCGCCTCGTCGTTCCAGCGGACTAACCGTCCGTCGAGGTCGAGCGTGAAGAAGATGTCCGGCAGCGCGTTCAGGGCACCCTCGGTAAACTCCTTCTCGTGCTTGAGTTCGTCCTCGGCCCGTTTGCGGACCATCAGTTCGCCCAGTTCCGTAGCGACCGTGGTGACGATGTCGACGAGTCGGTCGTCGGTCGGCCTCGCTTCGGCCATGTAGAACGCGAGGACGGCGACGACGTCGTCTCCGTCGAGTACGGGCACGCCGAGCGCGGCTTTCAACCCGGCGTCCTCGGCGTCGTCCGTACGGGGGAACACGTCGGGGGTGAGCGCGGCCACGTTCTCCATCCACACCGGCTCGTTGCGCTCCCAGACGAGTCCCGGGAGTCCCTCTCCCGAGGCGAACGACGTCGTTTTCGAGACCAGTTTGAACGGGTCGTAGGCGTCCGAAACCGTGTAGGCCGCGTCGGTTCTTTCCAGGTGCGTTCGGTCCTCCGAGGGGACCCAGGCTTCGCCGTACGCCCACTCCGTCGCGTCGCACACCTCCGTTATGGTCGCCTCGAGCCCGTCGAGGAACGTGTCGGCCGCCGCGACCGACCGAGTCGTCGCGTGGAGGAGTCGGCGTTCGTCCTCGGCCCGCTTTCGTTCTGTCACGTCGCGGACGATGGCGGAGAAGAACGCCTGGCCCTCGTAGGTGATCTCTCGAAACGAGAGCGACAGCGGGACCTCGTGGCCTTCTCGATGCCGCCCGGACATCTCGACGTAGTCCCAGTCGAGCGTCCGTTCGCCGGTCTCCTGGTAGCGACGGAAGGCGTCGAGGTGGGATTGGCGTAGGTGTTCCGGGACGAGCGTCGTCAGCGGTTCGCCGACCAGTTCCTCGGGAGCGTACCCGAACACCTCCTCGACTGCGGGGTTCGCGAAGACGATCTCGTTCGCGGTGTCGATGGTGAGCACCGCGTCGGGTGCCTGATTGACCAAGGCGTCGAAGTAGGCGGTCGTCCAGTTCGCCGTTCGGCGCGCTCGATAGCGGTCGATGGCGTTCTCGACGCGCCGGGTCAGTTGGCGGGGTCGATACGACTCCTCGCGCCAGTGGACGTAATCGGTAGCCTCGCGGGCGAGTACCGCCGACGCGAGGTCCGGGTCGTCGGTTTCGCTCACGGCGACGAAGGGTACGTCAGGCGAAACGTCTCGGACACCGTCGAGTAGCGTGAGAACGTCCACGTCGGCGAGCGGGTTCGCACAGACGATGCAGGACACCGTCTCCTCTTCGAGCCGGTCGAGTACCGCGGTCGCGGTCGTCACCGAGGTTACTTCCGCGGCGGTCCGCTCTCGGAGGTCAGCGACCGCTCGCTCGGCAACGCGACCACCGTCTCCGACGTAGAGAACCTGTAACTGTGGTGTGTGGTTGCGCTCGTATCCCGGAGACTGCACGACGTAATGTGGAATGCGGTCCGTAATGAGTCCATTGCCTCGGTCCGAAACCGCTCCGCCGTTCTCCCGTCAATCGACTGGCCTTTTCCACTCGACCAGTCGTATCTTACTCCACCGACAGTACCTTACTCGATCACGACTTCGACTAGCGACATCTCGTCGCTCCCCACAGCCGTCTCCAGTACGCTCTCCAGTTCGTCCCAGTCGTCGGGGCGGTAGGCCTCGATACCAAAGCTCTCGGCGAAGGTCTGGAAGTCCGGATTCTGCAGTTCGGTGCCGAAGTGTTCCCCGCGGTGCTCGACCTGCTCCTCGGTGATGAGACCGTACTCGTCGTCGTTGAACAGCAAGATCGTGTACCCGCAGCCGATTCGGGTCGCGGTCTCGATTTCCGCGGCGTTCATCATGAACCCGCCGTCGCCGGTCGCGGCGACGACGTTCGAATCGACCGCGAGGTCGGCCGCGAGACCGCCGGGAACCGAGATGCCCATCGAGGCGAGTCCGTTCGAGATGATGCAGGTGTTGGGCTCGTAGGTCACGAAGTTCTGGGCGATGGTCATCTTGTGGCTTCCCACGTCCGAGAGGAGTACGTCCTCGGAGTCCATCGCGTCCCGGAGAATCGGTAGGACACCCTCGACCGTGAAGGAGTCGTCTTCGTCCGGGACGGCGGTCACGTCCGCGAGGATGTGCTCGCGAAGGTCGTCGTACCAGTCGCTCTCGAAGTCGGCGTCGATTTCCTCGCAGCAGGCGTCGAGTTCGCGGACGGCCGCCGCGATGTCCGAGACGACCTCCACGTCTGGGTTGTAGTGTTCGTACACCTCCGCGGGTTCGCTGTCGAGGTGGACGATGGTGGTCCCGCCCGAGGGGTTCCAGTCGGCGGGGTCGTGTTCGGCGATGTCGTAGCCGACCGTAATCACGAGGTCGGCCGAGTCGATGGCGTCGGAGGCCTCCTCGTGGTCGCCCGAGTCGAGCGTGAGCAGGGAGCGTTCGTCGTCGTCCGATACCGCGCCCTTGCCCATGTAGGTCGCCGCCACGGGGAGGTCGTAGTTTTCCGCGAACGACCGGAGATTCTCGCTGGCGTCGGTCCGGACCGCACCGTTGCCCGCGATGACGAGGGGTCGGTCGGCGTCGGCCAGTAGGTCCCGGACCTCGTCGACTGAGGGCACGTCGGGTTCGGGCCTGCGGACCCTTCTCCTGCTCTCCATCGGTTCGACCTCGCAGTCCTCGTAGGCCACGTCTTCGGGGAGTTCGAGGTGGGTCGCGCCGGGTTTCTCGTACTCGGCGGTCTTGAACGCCTTCCGAACCGACTCGTGGACGATACCGGGGTCCGAAATCTGGGCGTTCCACTTCGTCACGGGCGTGAACATGTCGACCACGTCGAGGGTCTGGTGGCTCTCCTTGTGGAGACTTTCCAGTCCGCCCTGTCCGGTGATCGCGACGAGGGGTGCCTTGTCGAGGTTGGCGTCGGCGACCCCGGTCAGGAGGTTGGTCGCGCCGGGTCCGAGCGTCGAGAGACAGACCCCCGCGTCGCCGGTCAGTCGGCCCCACACGTCGGCCATGAAGGCTGCGCCCTGTTCGTGGCGAACCGGAACGAACGTGACGTCCGAATCCCGGAGCGCGAACATCGTCGCCTCGTTCTCCTCGCCCGGAAGCCCGAACACGTACTCGACGCCTTCGGTTTCGAGTCCCGCAACGAGAACCTCTGCGGTGTTCATGAGTCCCGAGTACGACTCCGAACCTCATAGGTCCGGTTGCCGAACACGTCGCTAGCGAGGGTTGGTCTTGTGTGTGAGACGGGTTATCGAAACTTCGAAAGCCCCGCCCGCTCGCGGTCACGCGAGCGGAGCGCGCCGCGCCGCTCCGTGGCCGACCGGCCGCTGGATCGACTTCCGGACAACTACATATTTGTGATAGAATCTATTTTAATTGTCAAGAAACTATATGGTTGGTCATAATCAAGGTTCTGTTTGGCCTGCACCAACCACCAGAACGCGGAGGTCGTTGACGTTGGTGCCGGTCGGCCCGGTCCGAATCGCGCAGTCGGCGTCGAGTTCGACCGCCTCTCTGACGACCCGCCGAGGTCGGGCGGCCTCGACACCCGCGGCCACGCAGTCGAGCGCGAGAGCGCGAGACGGAGACCCCGCGAGTTCGTCGCGGTTCCGTATCATCGGCGGTGCTTCGCGGGCGAGCGGTTTAACTGCCGGTGTCCTCAGAGGAACCGGCCGTACTCGCACGCCGAACAGCGGAGCGCGTCGTCGCGGTGAACGACGACGCCGCTCCGACAGTGCGGGCAGGGACCGACTGCCGACTCGTCGGCGGTCTCGCCGTTAGTTTGGACCATCCGGCGAAGCCGCTCGACCTGCGACTCCAATCGATGTACCCGCTCTTCCAGTTCCCGGACCTGCTCCTTGCGGCGGTTTCCCCGTCGTCGGTCGGCGCTCGCTCGGGCTACTCGTCGAGTCATTCTCATCTCCGAGTTCACTACGCTACCTGCGATAGTAACCGTTTGCACACCTGCAAGCCCGCTTAGAGAAACCGTTTTGCCGCACGTCGGCGTACCCTCCCCGGACCATGAGTTCCGAAGCACGCACCGCGACCCGTGGACGAACCGCGACCCTCGGACGAATCGACACCGCGCAGGCCGACGCCGCACGAGGTGAGACGCGATGACCGTCGTCGCCCGACTCGAAGTTATTCCGACCCGCGACGGGAGCATGTCGGGTGCAGTCGCCAGCGCGGTCGGGGCGCTGGAGGAGTTCGACGTGAGTTACGAGACGACGCCGACCGATACGGTCATCGAAGCCGACGACCCGACGGAGGTGTTCGCCGCGGCCGAGGCCGCCCACCGGGCGGTCCCCGACGACCGCGTCATCACGGCACTGGAGGTAGACGACCAGCGAACCCGGACCCAACACCGTCGGGAACGGGTGAAATCGGTCGAGCGCCGACTCGGCCACCCCGCCATACGCGAGCGTCAGCAGTCGGACGACCGTCGGAGCCAACGGCCAGTCGAGCACTGGAGTCACCGGTCCGCGGGCGAGATCGACCGATACGGTGGGCCGTGGAACGCCAGAACCTCGGTCCCCGGAACTTCGGCGACCGAGTCCCGAGGTAGCGAGTCACGCTACCTCCAGTCGAAGCGACGGATCTCGCACTGACCGATGACCGAGGAGGACGCCCACCGATGACCGAGGACGAACTGCTCGAACTCGACGGCTCTGCTGGCGGCGGCCAACTGCTCCGGACCGCGCTCGCGCTCTCGATGGTGGCCGACCGGTCGTTTCGGATGGAGAACGTCAGAGGCGACCGACCGACGCCCGGTCTCAAACCGCAACACCTCGCGGCGGTCCGGGCCGCGGCCGAGGTCTGCGACGCCAGCGTCTCGGGCGCGGAGCAGGGCTCCGAGGAGGTGGAGTTCCGGCCGGGGTCGCCCTCGGGCGGCCGGGTCGAAATCGACGTCGGAACCGCGGGGAGCGTGACCCTGCTGTTCGACGCGCTCCTGCCGGTCGCGCTCCGACTCGACCGACCGCTGGCCGTCACCGCGACCGGCGGGACCGACGTGAAGTGGTCGCCGACCGTAGCCCACTACCGGCAGGTGAAACTTCCGCTGGTCCGGAAGGCGGGCGTCTTCGCCGCGGTGGACCGTACTCGGACCGGTTTCTACCCGGTCGGCGGCGGCGAAGCGACCCTGTTTCTCGCACCCTCGTCGCCCTCCCCGCTCGACCTGACCGAGCGCGGGTCGCTCGACGGCGCACGAATCTTCTCGAAGGCGTCTGCGGACCTCTCAGACGCCGAAGTCGCCGAGCGACAGGCCGCGGTCGCGGCCGAGCGCTTGCAGGCCGTCGACCGCCTGCGACCGGACGAGCGCCTGAGCGAGGACGTGCACGACGTGAGCGACGAGGTGTCCGTGACCGAGAAGACCGTCTCCTCGGTCGAGACCGACTCCCCGGGGTCGGCGCTCGCCCTGGCGCTCGACTACGAGGAGGCGACCGCGGGATTCGACGCCCTCGGCGAGCGCGGAAGACCGGCCCGAGCGGTCGGCGCGGAGGCGGTCGAGTCGGCGCTGACGTTCCACGGGAGTCGCGGCGCAGTCGACGCCCACACCGCCGACCAACTCGTCGTCTTCCTCGCGCTGGCGGGCGGTCGTGTGGCGATACCCGAGGTGACGGACCACGTCCGGACCGGGGCGGACCTCGTGAGCGAGTTCGGCTTCCCGGTCGAACTCCAGGGGAGCGACCCGCCGATGCTGACCGCACCCGCGCCCGAACCGGAGTAGTCGGACGTTACCGAATCCGGTGGTAATCGTACTGGCCACGGAAGTTCTTGTGGAAGTACGACCCGTGAGACCGCGCGCTGAGGAACTCCTCGTAGGTCTCTCGTGAGACGTCGGCGTACCGGTAGACGCCGCCGCTCTCGAACTCGATCTCGAGCGCCTCGTCGTCCTCGTCGTAGCCGATGGACCGGATGGAACTCGACGCGACGGGGCTTCTGGTCTCGGTGACGCAGTCCAGTCGCTCGTAGGGGACGTAGCCGACGATTCGCTCGGTGTGGTAGAGGACGACGCCCTCTCGCCCCTCTTCGAGTTCGTCGCACTCGATTCGCTCTCCCGATAGCGTGATAGCCTTCATGGCGGGCGTACGACCGTTCTAGGCCTCAAGCCATCGGCCGGTCGAGTGTCGGACGGAGCGTCGCACGGCGTCGTGTCGACTCCCTCTCGAACGCACTCGGAGAGGCGATACATCTACGCCGCTCGCTCGCGTATCCAGCTCCATGCCCGAACTCTACGGCGAGTACGAAGGCGACGCCGAGGTCCAGTTCGTCGGGTGCATCACTTGCGGGAAAACTATCGACATCTTCGAGCCCCATCCGATGTTCCGCGAGGAGAGCATCTCCGAGATCGGGGAGGTGGTCGCCCGCACCTATCACTTCTGTGGCGACGACTGCCTCCAGCAGTGGAAACGCCAGCGCGACACCGGAGAGTAAGCGAACCGAGCGGGCGGGGAGAAGGACGAAGGAGGACGGAGAAGAACGAGGGAGGACGGAGAAGAGGAGGTAGTCGTCAGGCGAGACGCCGTCTGACGCCGTTGGAGATGCGCTTGCGGTTGTAGAGCAGTTCACCGACTATCCAGCCGACGAGCAGGAGACCGGCGAACACCGCGCCCACGAAGTCCCACGGCCCCATCCAGACCGGACGAATCCACGGGGCGACGTGGCCCCATCGCTTGGCGAACGAGTCCACGGGTTCGCTGATGGCCGTTCCGGCGAACGCGGCGGACAGCCACTGGGAGAAGGTCAGTCGGTCGCCGGTGCCGGGCGTGATGCCCGCGCTCCCGGTGACTCCGTACTCTCCCTCGGCGTTCTGGTCGGCGATGGTCGGGCCGGTGCCGTTGGCCTCGTCGCCGAGGTGCATCCGCTCTACGTCGTAGGGTGCCCACGGCGAGTAGAACTCCCAGACGATCTCTCCCTCGGGCGTGATTTCCATGACGCGGTCGTTCATCGAGTCCACGACCATCGTGTTACCGTTGGGAAGGCGGTCGGCGTCTCGGGGCCAGTTGAAGCTCTGACTCGACCCGAGCGTCCATGTCCGCTTCCACGTATCGCCGCGCTTGGCGTACTCCACGATGCGGTCGTTCTCGCTGTCGGCTACGAGGACGGTCGGCGTGCCGTTCTCGCTTTCGAGGTACTGCGGATTGTGTTGCTCGTGCATCACGTCGTAGTCGTCGTCGCTCCCGACGCGCATTTCGATCTCCTTCGTGGAGCGATTGACGACCATCACCTGGTCCATGTTCCGCGGCGAGATTAGATACTCGCCGTCGGCGATTTTGTCCACGTCGTTGACGTGAGTCCAGTCGTTCTTCGGCGGTTTCGCCGCGTAGGTTCCGCCTTGGTCTTTCGTCCAGTTAGTGTGTTTTTCGAACTGCCACTCCCACACGATCTCCTCGGTCGTGCGATTGTAGATGAAGATGCGGTCCTCGTTCACCTCGCTCGTCGTGTTGTAGTTACGCATGTTGGCGACCAGCAGTTGGTCGCCGTTGATGAGGTCGGCGTCGTGGGTGTCGTGGGCGTCGTCGAACCGTTCGCGCCAGACGATCTCGTCCGTCTCGGGGTTGTACGAGTAGATAGTCGTCCCGCCTTTCCTCGTTCCGGTGACGAGCAGATTCCCGTTGTCTAACGGGTCCACGTCGTAGAACCACGTCACGTCTAACTCCGAACCTTGGTGTACCCACTGCACGTCTCCGCGCGGGCCGACCCCGACGAGTCGGGCGGGCTTCTTCCCGTTGGCCTTCCCTTGGAACTTGTAGCCCTGTACCGAGATGACGGTCGTTCCGCCTGCGGGTTCCTCGATGGTACCCTTCTGGAGGTTCGTCGGTTCGTGCGTGAGCGCGGAGACGGCGGAGGGGGCGAGCAACGACACGATGACCAGCAACACCACGACGCGTACCAACCACGGCCGCGAGAGTCGCGTCTTCGACTCGTTCGACATACAACCCGATACATCCAGCCGCAATATATGGGTTTTGTCCTCTTTCCCAAGGGCGGCGTGGGTAAACTAATTGACCTTTGCGGGCGTCGTCTCCGACATGGAGTTCAGCGTGGTTCAGGGCGACATCGCCGAACAGCGGGCCGACGTTCTGGTCAACGCCGCGGGGACGAGTCTACGGATGGGAAGCGGCGTGGCGGGCGCGCTCCGCCGGAAGGCGGGCGAGGAGATAAACGAGGAAGCGATGGCCGCGGGACCGATAGACCTCGGCGAAGTGGCCGTCACCGACGCCTACGACCTGGACGCGACGTACGTGGTCCACGCGGCGGCCATGCCGCACTACGGAGACGGGCAGGCGACCGCCGAGAGCATCCGCGACGCCACTCGAAACAGCCTCGAAGCGGCCGACGAACTCGACGCGAAGTCGCTCGTGATTCCGGCGCTCGGTTGCGGCGTCGCCGGGTTCGACCTCCGGGAGGGCGCGCGTATCGTTTGCGAAGAACTCGCGTCGTTCGACCCCGAATCGCTGGTGGACGTGCGGTTCATCGCGTACGCGGACGAGGAGTACGAGACGGTGCGGGCCGTCGCCGACGACGTATCGTCGTAATGACGTTTCGGTTTCCGTACGTGAATGGCATCTGTTTTAAGCCTGGAACGTAACATCAGTCCAGAGAGAAAACGGCATGTGTTGGATTAACTCGGGGCTCGGCGTGAAACTTCCGACGTGCGTCGATTCGGTGACGCGAAGCGACCGTCGGCGTCGGGGACGCCTGCCTGAGGGGACCGAGTGTCCGAGTCTACAACCAACGTGTCGCCGCGAACCTTCGGTCAGCGTGGCGGGGAAACGTATTTTTACTCCGGTCGACGAGCAAGCAAACGAACCGAATCGGTTCCCGCCTCGGGCCGCCGACCGTCCCGTCGGACCGCGGATGCCCGCCACGCGTGGACCGCGATGTCGGCGTCCAAGAGAGAACCGAACACGAGCATGAGCGAACAGTTACGCGAAGAGAAGCGGAAGATAGAAGAGTTACACGAGGTCGCCTCCGAGATGGAGGCCTGCCACAGCAAGGAGGAAGTGTATCACCTCGGCGTGGACGCCGCAGAGGGTATTCTGGAGTTCGACATCTGTGGCATCGACGTGGCAGAGGACGGCTATCTCGTCCCGAAAGCGACCTCGACCGAAATGCCAAACGACGGTTACGACGCTCTGGAGGCCGACAAGGGACTCGCCGGCCGGACGTTCCAGAACGGTAAGTCGTTCCTGATTCCGGACGTGCGAACGATGGACGAGGCCGAACCCGTCCAAGAGCAGTACCGCTCCATCCTCAGCGTTCCGCTGAGCGACTACGGGGTGTTCCAAGCGGGGTCGCGCGAGGCCGACGCGTTCGACGGGGACGACCTCGAACTCGCGGAACTCCTGATGTCTCACGTCACGGAGGTCATCTCGCGAATCGACTCTCAGTCGGCGCTCCGCGAGAGCGAGGAGAAGTACCGCACGCTCGTGGAAGGTAGTCACGACGCGATTTTCATCCACAGCGACGAGGGGTTCCAGTTCGTCAACGACCGAGTCGCGGAACTGACGGGATACAGCCGCGAGGAACTCCTGAGGATGTCCGTCTGGGACGTCGTCCACGAGGACGACCGCGAACGCGTCAGACAGATCATCGAGAACGACGAGGCAGACGACGACACGCCTCACTACGAGTTGCGCGTCCGGACGAAGGCCGGAGAGGTCCGCTACGTCGAACTCAGCGTGCAGGTCATCTCCTACAACGGCGAACTCGGTCACCTCGGGTCGGCCCGCGACGTGACCGAACGCCGACAGCGCAAGCGGAAGGTGGAGCGCCAGAACGAGCGACTCAAGGAGTTCGCCAGCGTGGTCTCCCACGACCTTCGCAACCCCCTCAACGTCGCGCAGGGCCACCTCGGACTCGCCCGAGAGACCGGCGAGGACCGCCACTTCGAGAAGACCGGGTCGGCGCTCGACCGGATGGAGTCGCTCATCGAGGACCTACTCAAACTCGCTCGACAGGGCCAGGACGTGAGCGAAACCGATCAGGTCGACCTCGAAGCCGTCGTCAGGCGGGCGTGGTCTACCGTCTCGACGGGCGCGGCGACCCTCGACGTGGCGGTGGAACTGGCCGAGATAGAGGCCGACGACGGTCGCCTCCAAGAACTGTTCGAGAACCTGTTCCGCAACGCCGTCGAACACGGCGGCGACGACGTGACCGTCCGCGTCGGCGTACTCGGTGGTGGCGTCGATACGCGCGAGGAGTCGAACGCCGACGAGGCACCGACCGCCACGCACGGCGGTAGAGACGGCTTCTACGTCGAAGACGACGGGCCGGGAATCCCCGAAGACGAGCGCGAACGGGTCTTCGAACACGGCCACACCACGGCCGACGGCGGGTCGGGACTCGGTCTCTCTATCGTCAGTAGCATCGTGGACGCCCACGGGTGGAGCGTCACCGCGACCGAGAGCGAGGCGGGCGGCGCGCGGTTCGAGATTTCGACGGCGTAGCTACCGGAATCCTCGGACATTGGCGACGTCGAGCGGACTCGTCGGGAGGTCCGCGGGCGGGTCGGGGTCGTTGTAGGCCGAGGGAGCCACGTCGTTCGGTGAGTCCGGATAGAACAACGACGCGAGCAGGTGGAGGTGGCGTCTCCCCACGTCGAGTTCGAACTGGCCGCCGCCGTACATCCGAATCCCCCGGTCCGCACAGTGGTCGATGGTGTCGAACAGCGACTCGACAGAGCCGAACCGCGAGGGCTTGATGTTGAGCCAGTCGGGTTCGAAGGGGAGGTCGCGGACGCTCTCGACTTCGGTTATCGGGTAGTCCCACGACACCCGGTCGCGGGCCGAATCCAGCGACGGTTCGGTCTCGTCGGTCCACGCCGGGTCCTCCAGAATCGCGTCGGGGAACGCCTCGACCACTCTCTGGTAGAGGTCGGGGTCGGCGCTCCCCGCCACCTCCGCGTCCTCGTAGTGGGCCTTGAAGTCCACCACGCGAACGCCCGCGCCAGCGAGGTCCGAGAGGTCCGACACCAGGTCGGCGGTCCAGTCGTCGTCGGCGTCGAGTTTGAACTCCAGTTCGGGATTTCTGTCGCGCCACCGCCGAATCGGGTCGGCGCTCGCCGGGTCGCCGAGCGGCGGACTCGCGACGAAGCGGACGGGGTCGTACTCGCGGTCCAGTCGCGCGCCGAGGTGGGTGTCGGCCTGCCGGAGCGCGAGGTCCAGCGCCGCGCTCTCGAAAGCCCACTGCCGGTAGTGTCTGAAGTGGTCGTCTACTTCGGTGTCGGCGTCCGCCTCGGGAAAGAGGTCGCGGTCGGCCAGCGCCTCGGAGAACGAGTCGACGGTGTACTCGCCCGCGAGGTCGAACCGGTCGGGAATCGGGTGGAGGTCGGCGACGTACGTCACGTCTTCGCCGCGGCCGGTCTCGCCCTCGCCCGACAGCGAGACGACGGTCGTCGCGCGAGTGAACTTCGACGTCTCGCGCTCGCGGCGCTCGTACTCGACGGACTCGACCGTGAGGCGGAGGTCTGCGACCTGCTCGTAGAGGCTCATGCTCGGCCAAACGACTCCTGTGGGGAAAGTCGTTGGCCCGTCGAGGTGATGGCCCTCGAATCGGCGGCGCTCCCCGTTCGCAGTGCAGAAAGAGTCCCTACTCCGTCACCACAGTCACTGGACCGTCGAAGTTGAGGATGATGGACTGGGTGAGGTCGCCGAACAGCGCCTTGCCCGCGGGCGAACGTTTCTCGCCGGCGATGAACAGGTGGTCGCAGTCGCGGGCCTCGGCGGTTTCGAGGATTTCGGTCTGCTCGTCGCCGAGTTCGCCGACCGCGTCCCACGACACGTCGACGCCCTCCAGCACTTCGCGGCCGACGTCGGCCGCGAACTCCTCGGCCCCTTCGCGGGCCTTCCTGGCGGAGTAGCCGACCGGACTGTTCGGAATCGACTCCATCGTCTGTCGGGTGTCCTCGTACTCTTCGTCCGTCGTGACGTGTAGCAACACCAGTTCGGCGTCTACCGCGGCGGCGAGTTTGCCCGCCTCTCGGACGAGGGCCTTCGTAGACTCCTCTGCGTCGACGACTGCGAGCGCGCGTTCCATATAAGGGTCGTGAAGGGATGGATAAATAAATAAACCGATTAGGTGCTAATAATTAGCACGGTTTCGAGAGTTTCCACTAGCCGTCCCGTATCTATATGCACGTCCGCGACGACACCGACCCCGTGTCTGAACGCCGACCGACCCGCCGCGACGTGTTGGAGGCCGCAGGTGCGTCCACGCTCGGAACCACGTTGTCGGCGCTCTCGGCGGGGGACGCGGCCGCGGTCCGACTCGTGCCCGAGGCGACCGCAGGCGGTGACGCCTTCGAAGTCGAGCGCGAGCGAGCAACCTCCGTCTTTCCCCAGTCGATCGCAAGCGGGGGACCGACCGCGAGCGGCGTCCTACTCTGGACGCGAATCGACCCGGACGCCCACGATGGCGAGACGCCACTGGCCGTCGAAGTGGCCGCAGACGAGGGGTTCGACCGAGTCGTCTACCGGGGAGTCGTTCCGGCCGAGAAGTTCGGTCGGGACCGGGACTTCACCGTGACCGTGGACGTAGACGGCGAACTGGGATCTGACGGACGGTACTTCTACCGGTTCGTCTACGGCGGCGACGCCAGCGAAGTCGGTCGGTGTCGTACCTTGCCGGACCCCGGAGCGAGCCCCGACTCGCTCCGTCTCGCGGTGGCGTCGTGTAACGACTACCTCCACGGCTACTTCGGCGCGTTCGGTCGCATCGCCGAGGCAGACGTGGACTTCCTCGTCCACCTCGGGGACTTCATCTACGAGTACGCCGGCGACGGTCCGGGAGACCGGTCGATTAGCCTGCCGAGCGGGCGGGGACAGGCCTCGGAACTGGCCGACTATCGACACCTCTACCGGACGTACCGTTCGGACGAACTCCTCCAGCGCGCCCTCCGGCGTCACACCCTGATTCACACGTGGGACGACCACGAAATCGTCAACGACCGCTGGTGGAACGACGAGACCGACGCGCCCGAGACGTACAGCCATCCGCGTGGCGACGACCCCGAGTTCATGCGTCGGTTGTACGTCGAGGGTATCCGGGCGTACACCGAGTACGTCCCGGTCAGGGCGAAATACGAACCCTCTGGCGAAGAGGAAGCGGAACTCGACCCCGATGCCATCCGGGAGAACTTCAGGCTCTACCGGTCGTTCCGGTTCGGAGACCTCGCGGACCTGTTCGTGACCGACGAGCGACTCTACCGGTCGCCGCCGCCGAACGCCGACGAACGAGGTCCGTCGGTACCTGCCGACGTCGCCGCGGAGAACCCCGGCCGGACTATGCTCGGTGCCGACCAGCGGAGGTGGCTCCTGCGAGGAATGGCCGACTCCGAGGCCCGGTGGAAACTCTGGGGGAACGAGGTGCTGGCGGCCGCCTTCCGATTCGTCGAGGGCGGCGAGGCGACGGTCAACGCCGACGCGTGGGACGGCTATCGGACCGAGCGCCAGCGCGTCCTGTCGTCTCTCGCGGAGATGGGCGTGGAGAACGTGGTCGCGCTGACCGGCGACATGCACAGCTATCTCGCGGCCTATCTGCTGACCGACTACGAGTTGACCCTCGGCGAGAGCCTCGACTCGGGGAGCGGTGAGTCGGGACGCGACGAGTCGGCGACCGAGCGCGCGGGCGTCGAATTCATGGCTCCGGCGGTCAGTAGCGACAATCTCGTGGCGATGGGGAACATTCCGGATTCGGAGGCCGAAACCGTCGTCGCGGCGCTTCAGGCCGAAAATCCCCACGTCGAGTGGTTCGACAGCAGTCACTGGGGCTACGCGGTCGTAGACGTCGGAACCGAGGAACTGGTCTACTCAGCCTACGCCGTGGACCGGACGGTCGATTCGGCCGACGCGCCCGAGCGACTCCTGCGTCGGTATCGCGTTCCCGCCGGAACCGTCGAGATGGAACGAGTCGATGGCGAACCCGTAGACACCGACGAATCGTGACGCGTGCCCGGGGATTTTTACCGGCCGACTGTGACCGTCCCGTACGGTTCACGAGGCCGCTACAATCATGCCTACGCAACCGAAGTTTACGTCGTCGTCCGACCCGACCGGCCTCGACGTAGTCGACCCCATCGAGACGCGTCACTTCTCGCTTCTCACGGAGTCGGCGGTGAACCCGACGGACGCGGACCCCGACCGGTTCGCGTTTCCGGTCGCCGCGGCCTGCCGAATTCGGACGACCCGGATTTCGTTCTCGTCCACGATTCCGTTGGACGTACGGACGCCGGACGGCGAACACCGAGTCTCCGTCGACCTGCCCACGACACGGGAGTTTCCGGCCGACGAGTACCTGCTGGAACTCCACTCGCCGATAAAACTCTACCTCCGGACCAGCGGGTCGATGACCATCGACGCCACCGACGACAGCGTCGAAATCGCGTTCGCCGACGAGGTGGCGGTCGAGGTCGGTGCGCGGTCGTACCACAGTTCGCCAGCGGCCACCATCACCGTGCCCGACGACCCGGAGGCCGTGATGGAGGCGGTGTCGGCGTTCTCCTCGGCGCTCAAGACCACCTCGCCCGAGCGTTCGTGGCCGACCCTTCGCGGACATCCGCCGCGCGTTGAGCGCGGCGACGAACTGTCGATTCCGGACGAACTCGACGCTCCGGAAACTGGAATCACGATTACGGTGCCGCCCGAATACGGCCACGTCTACACCGTCGCGCCGCTGGCGTACTACCTCGGCGCGGAGGTAGTCTCCGGCGAGGAGGCGACCCTCGCGGCCGACTCCGGCGTGACTCGGCACCTCGGCGGCGACGTGTCGGCGGTCGGCGAGTCGGTCGAAAGCATCCTCAAGCGCGTCTTCCTGCTCGACTGCGTGACCAGAACCGAGGGACTCTACCCCGACGACCTCTACGAGCGCGACGTGCTGGAGTCCGAGGTAGACCTCGACCTGGAGTCGCTCTATCGAGCGTCACCCGCCGACCGCCTCGCGGCCTATCTCGCGGTGTCCGGCGAGGCAATCGAGGCAATCGAGGCGCCGTGGCATCGCGTCACTCACGTCGAGAGCGACCCCGGTCCCGAACCGGTCGAACTCCTGCCGTACGTGATCAACGACCTGTCCCTGGTCGCGGTGAAGGCGACGAGCGACGAGGGGTGGTCGCCGACGGAGGTCCAGCGACGGACGGGCGAAGCGCTGGACGCGTTCGTCCGGTCGCCGAGCGCGACGGGTGGCGACGCCGAGTCCGGAACGATAGGTGGCGACGGCGACTTCCGTCGGTCGGCCAGTCTCCGGCGTTCGAATCGCCGGAACCACGGACTCGAGGACGCCGAGTCCGGGCGCGAAGAGACCGAAGAGAACGAATCGCCCTTCGACGATAGCGCCGCGCGTGGCGTACCCGGCATCGACGGGTACATTCCCTTACCCGACACCGACGCGCTCGAACAGGCGTGGATAGGCGACCGGACGCCGATTCAGGGGACGAAGCTACTCCGGGAAGCGTTCGAACGCGACACCACCCCGTCCGAAGACGGAACGGTCGAAATCACGGTGGTCTGCAACGACGACGAGATGCGCGCGGAGTGGGACGCCGCGGCCGAAATCTACGGCGACCGCGACGACCTGCGTGTGAACGTCACCTGCGAGTTCGGCGTCTCGACCGACGAACTCCGGACCCTGCTCGCCGAGGAGAGCGACATGTTCCACTTCGTCGGCCACATCGACGGTCTCGGCTTCCAGTGTTCGGACGGCATACTCGACGCCGAGTCGTTGGACGAGGTGAACGCCCAGACCGTCCTCCTGAACGGGTGTCGCTCGCACGACCAGGGCGTCGAACTCGTGAAGATGGGTGCCCGTGCGGTGGTCGTGAGCCTCGGCGACTTGTGGAACGACGGTGCGGTGGAAGTCGGCGAGACGCTGGCGCGACTGTTCCACTACGGGTTCAGCATCGGCCACGCGATGACGCTCGTGCGAGAACACACCTCTCTCGGGAAGGATTACGTGGTGGTCGGCGATTCGGGCGTGACGCTTGCGTATTGTGAAAACGGCGTGCCGACCATATTCCATATCGAACAGAACACCGAAAGTAACCAACGGTCGAAGGAAATCGAAGCGACACCGTACTCGTATCCGGCTCGAGATTACGGCATGGGTTCCACGTTTCGGCTACATCACTCCGAAATCCAAGACTACCACATAGCAGTGGAGTCCGGTAGTAAACTACGAGTACCGCCTGAAAAACTCAACCAAGAGTTCATTTCGATTTCTGAACCGCTAATCGTCGATGGGGAGTTGGTGTGGTCCGATACGTGGTTCTGAAGTCAAGGACCTGCCTTTGCATCCCCGCTAGCGACGACGTTTCCTACTTCAGCGAGCAGGAACATCAGCGTACATAGCGCACCCAGTAGTTTCGGATTCCCTGTGAGCCAATCTGTAACCGCTGACTTTACTGCCATCACAGCGTTATTTATTCCTCCTGCTAGTTTCTATTTTTCTATATATTTCCTAGAATATAAATGGAATAGAAATACCAACGTGGCGAATAGTGGGGCTGGTTGACGTTCCCGTGGAACGCATCGCTACGGCCTCGGAACTCGTTCGTACACGAATCGGTCGTCAGACACCGACTGGAGTTTCGGCCGAGAATCCAGTAATTTCGGGACCAGCGTGATTTCCGTCGCGCAGGGCACGAATCGAGAAAGAACGTCCACTGGATATTCCAGAACGAATATAGAAATCACTTAAATCGACGTTCACCGAGAGAGTAATTTTATAAAGGTATGGGTGGAATTCTGTCATACTCCATCAATGACGACGGGACAGACGACCTTTCGTGGGCCGGACGACGGCTCACCCCCGGACGACTTCACGGCGTTCCTCAGTCTTCTAAACGAACTGAAGGCGACGGGCTGTGCTCTGCTGGTCGTCGGCGACGCGCCACGCGAACTGTTCACTCGGGCGAGCGAACAGTTGCTGGGCGACGCCGAGGCGATTCGCCATCGAGTTCTGGCCATCACCGACGCCACGACCGAGAGCGTCGCAGACCGACTCCCGGACCGGGACGTAACGCCGCGCCCGCTGACCGAGACGACCCGGCTGGTGAACCACGCTGGCGCACCGCGGTCGGTCACGGCCGCGACCGACCAGACGACGCGGTCGAAACTCACCGGAATCCAGGAAATCCGCGTCGCCGACCCCGAGCTACAGGGGCTTCGGACCGGACTCGTGGACGCCATCGACGACCTTGTCGATTCGGTCGACGCGCTAGCTCCGGCCGACCTCCGGGTCGGCATCGACTCGCTCGTTCCGCTGTTGGAACACTACGACGAGACCGTAGTACGGCGCTGTCTCGACGCTGTCGGTGAGCGCGTCCGCGACCGCGGCGGGATGGCACACTTCGTCCTCCCGGACGGGTACGAGGACGGACGCGTACAGGCGCTCCGCACGCTGGCGGACGCGGTCATCGAACTCCGGGCGGTGGACCCCGTGGACCACGGCCACGACGCTCAACAACGCTGGCACGTCCCGCACCGAGACCTCACGACGAAGTGGACGCCGCTGTAGGACTGCGAAACATCTCGCTGCCCGTTGCCGATTCGTCGGTTTCGGTCCGTCGCTCTCCGGGTCGTCGCTCTCCGGTTCGTCGTCGTCCTCCGGTTCATCGCTGCTCGCTAGTCCGTCGTCGTAGTTTCGGCCACGGTTAACGGACTAGCTCTTTCTCGAACCACTGGATTACCGCACCGTACTGCTCGGCACCACAACCGCGACCGCAGGCCTCACGCCTCCCCACCCTCCTCCCTCACTGCGTTCGGTCGTCCCTCGCGCGCGTTACTCTCACGCGCCGGGTGGAAGGGTCACACGCGCCGAGTGGGAGGGGTCACTGGTTCGAAGAAGATGGTCACGGTGATTCCGAGACGGTGTGGGAGAGTTGATGATTCGACAACGATGGAATCGACGAGAGCGACCTAGAATCGCGGTCAGTTGTGGCGGGTTCGCCGGGCTAGGCTCTCTTTGTTCGGGAACAAGCCGACCCTACCGTCACAAGATACTTATCGGATTTCGCCGAAATTCTCACGAACGCCCGCACGTCCGTTCGAGAGATGATTGTGCGGGAGGGGGAAATGGGGAAATCATGACACGAACACGCACGAGTGTACTACTGACAGCACTGCTCGTCGTCAGCGCGGTGACGGCGGGAATTACCGGTGCTACGATGTCGGACGCAGAGACTACGTATCAGGCTCAAGACGACGGCTTGGGGTCGGTTGCCGTCGGTTCCGAGGAGGTGTTCTGGAGCGGCCAGTTCCTGCGGTTCTCTGGGGGTGAACAGAACGCGAGCGAGGTCTGGGCGATTCGCCGGGTCGAGAACGGGCAGGTCGGCCAACTCGCCACCGAGGTGCTACTCGACGGCAACGGGTCGGCGGTGTTCTCGTCGAGCGACCTGGACGGTCGGTACGTCGTCGTCGACGGGAACGAGCGACCGGTCGTCTTCCAGAACGGCGTCGCACAACGCACCGGCGACGTGAACGATGCGGCCTTCGAGATTACCAACCAGTCGCTCGACGTCACCTTCGCCGACGCGACGGTCCGGAACGACGACAGTCCCGAGGCTCGAACCGACCTCCAGCTCGAGTCGAACCGCGCGGGCTACGGGTTCTACCTCTTCTCGGACCAACTGAGCGCGTCGCAGTTAGCCGACGTGTTCTCGTCGGTCGAGGTTCGTGACGGCCGAGCGGTCGCCACCCGGAACGCGAGTGACGACGCCGGCTTCGCCGCCAACTTCACCGGCGTCGAACCGGGGACGTACAACGTCACCGTGTTCACGTCCGACGGTACTGCACAGAGCGACGCCACGATATCTGTGACAGAGCCAGTCGAGGGCACCGCGTCGCTCGCGGACGGGAGCATCACCGAACAGCGCGGCGACGTGGTTCGGTTCAACGTCAACTTCGACGGGACCGACCGAGCGACGGTCTCGCTAGGGTCCGAACAGGTCCGTTACCTCTCGCGGTTCACCGTCGTCGACGCCAACGAAGACGGGGTAGCGACCGTCGAGATCGACACCTTCCGGGCCGGACTATCACCCGACTCGCCGGGGATTTCGGTGGTCGGCGAGGACAACTTGACCGACTTCCAGTTGGTGACCGACCCGGTTCCCGGTCGTCTCGACGCCGCGACGTACCCCATCGAAGTGTCCGTGGGGGCGACGCGGAGCGACGTGGGGTCGATACTCCTGAGCGAGCGCTCGACCGAGGGCATACAGGTGTGGACCGCGCCCGACCGCGCGAACGTCGGAAACGCGACGCGGTTGTCGGAGGTCGCCACCCAGGACCAGAACGTCGCGTATCAGGACTGGGCTATCGTGCAGGTGCAGGCTTCGGGCCTGTACAGTTACGTGCAGAACCTCTCGGACCTCAACGACAACGAGACGGGACTGTCGATGAACCTGCTTCGCGTCGGCGAGATCAACGTGCCGTCCGAGCAGGTGCCACTCGACCGAGCGAACCTCGTCGTGGACGAGGAGAACGACCAGTTCTTCCTGGTCATCGACTCGAACGAACTGGACCGCGACACGACCTATCGGGCGAACTTCACGATTACGGACGCGAACCCCTACGTCTCGGCCGACAACACCACTTCGCTGGTGACGAACTTCACCGTGGTCGAACGTAACGTCACGTTCGACCAACCGGTCGAGGTCGCTTCGGCGAGCGACGTCACCATCTCCGGGGAGAGTTCGGTCGCCGCAGGCACCGAACTGACCATCGAAGCCACGAACACGGGCCAGAACCCGTTCCTGAAGCGCCAGACCGCGACCGTCTCCGAGGACGGCACGTGGGAGGCCACGTTCGACTTCTCGGACGTGTCTCCGAACACGAACTTCACGGTCTCGACCAACGAACCGCAGGCCAACGCGACCGGAACGGTCGTCAGCGGCGAGGGCGCGGGTGACGGCGACGCGGGCGAGGAGACGACCCCTGCCGACGAGGAAACGACGCCCGCGGCCGACGGTGAGACTACCGCGGCCGAAGAGACGCCTGACGACGAGGAGACGCCTGCAGACGAAGAGACCGAGGAGGCGGACGGCGCGACGGACGCGGAAACCGAGACGCCCGCCGCCGAGGATGACACGACCACGACCGAGACCACCACGGTAGAGGCGAGCGCACCCGCCTCCGGGTTCGGGCCGGTGTCGCTTCTGGTCGGACTCGCAGTCTTACTCGCGGGGAGTGCGTTCGCGGCCCGACGGCGCTGAACGCAGGGCCTTCCGACGTTTCGGCAGTCTTTTTTGCGACCCACCGGGACGATTCGGTTCGAGGCTACTGCACGGAGTCACCACTCGGGGCCGTTACTACTCGGAGACGTTACTACACGAAACCGCCTCACCAGTCGCTCACCAAATTGTCTTGTGAGTCCGCGACGAATCGACGACCATGAGTGGTAGTCACACGAATTCAGGGGTGTACGTTTGCGACGAGTGTGGAGACGTGTCGTTCGGCGACTCGTCGTCCTGCTGTGACGAATCGATGAGCGCCGTCGAGGCGACGCCGGTCGAGTCGCCCGACCTCGCGGTAGTTCTCCGGGACGTGTTCGGCATCTCCGAGACGGGCCTGAAGGTGTGTCTCTGCCTGATGGAGGACGGCGAATCGACCGCGTCCGACGTCGCAGAGCGACTCGGCATCGACCGGAGTACCGTCGGCAGGCAGTTGAATCACCTGACCGACATCGGGTTGCTGGACAAGCGCCAACGCCTCCTCAAGGACGGCGGCTACGTCAACGTCTACTCGCCGGTTCCGGTCGAGGAGGTCCGGCGTCGGCTAACGGTCGGCCTCTACGCGTGGATGGAGGAGGCGCTCGAACTGGTCGAACACGTCAACCGCGAGAAGTTGGACGCGCTGGCCCGCGCCGACGGCGAGGGCGACGACGAGCAGGCCGGTATCTACTGGGACGGGTAGGCGACGGGTAGCGTTTTAGGCTTCGACTTCGAATCCCCGACGATGAACGTCAGGCAGGTCATTCCGCGGGACGCGATTCCCAGCGTGGACGACCCGGAGTTCGGCGAGGGCTACTTCGGCGACTCCGACGACGAGGTCATCGTGGTCGAAGGCGACGAAACCGCTCGGGCGTACCCGGTCCGGATTCTGAACTACCACGAGATCGTCAACGACGAACTCGGCGGCGACCCCATCGCGGTGACGTGGTGTCCGCTCTGCGGGAGCGCGGTGGTGTACGACCGGGAAGTCGCGGGCAAGGTTCTAACTTTCGGCGTCTCGGGCAAACTCGCCGACGACGACCTCGTGATGTACGACCGCGAGACCGAATCCGAGTGGAAACAGTCGCTCGGCGCGGCCATCGCGGGCGAACTGGCGGGCGAGTCGCTCCGCGTCCGACCCTCGGCGGTGACGACCTACGAGCGATTCCGGGACGAGCATCCCGACGGTCTCGTCCTCCAACGGCCCGGCGGCGAGAGCGAGGCCAGCGGGCCGGGCGACGACCCCGAACCCATCGAGTACGACGACGCGCCCTACGCGGACTACTTCGAGAGCGACGGGTTCGGACTCGCGGCCCACCGCGGCGAGGGCGGCCGGGAGTGGGACCGCGACGACTTGGACCCCAAGGCGGCGGTTCTCGGGGTCGAGGTAGAGGGTGACGCTCTCGGATTCCCCCTCTCGCGCGTCGAGGGCGCGGAAGGCGTCGTCACGGCCGAGGTCGGCGGCCGAACCATCGCGGTGTTCGCCACGCCCGACGGGATTCACGCCTTCGAGCATCCGGGCTACGAGTTCGAGGCGGTGGGAGAGGGCGTCTTCGAGGCCGACGGCACTCGCTGGGACGGCGCGACGGGTGAGAGCGACGACGGCCGCGAACTGACGCGACTGGCCGCACGGCGACTGTTCGCCTTCGCGTGGCAGGACGACCACGGCGACGACGCCTTCTGGTCGGCGGAGTGAACGCGCCCGGAAGACGGACCGTGCCCCGCCGACGACTGGACGCTCTCTTCGGTGTACTTCCACTGGCGCGAACGGTCGTCTCTGCGTTCACCGAGTGATTCGTCCAGAGGAGATGGTTATATCTATCTAAGAGAAATTATATTATTTCTAAAGAGATGGCGTACCTTTCCTAACGCGGGTTCCTACGTTGCGATTCCCCGCGCGTAATCAGTCCTTACCGTCGGGACAATCCACGTTTCCGACTGAACGCCCGGCCCGTTTTTTGCCGCGAAGCGTCGCAGGTCCACCATGACCACGACCAGCGACATCGCCGACTTCGCGCTCGGCCTCGACTTCGAGGACCTGAGCGACGACACCGTAGACGAACTCAAAAAACGCATCCTCGACTCGTTCGGCATCGCCGTGGCCGCGATGGAGGAGGAACCGGTCGGCGTCGTCGGCGACACCGTGGCCGAGTTCGGCGGCGAGGGATGCACGCTCTGGGGCGGTGGCAGTTCCCCTGAGTCGGACTCGTCGGCCGTCGCCGCGACCGCCTCGCCGCCCGACGCCACGATGTACAACACGACGCTCGTGCGCTACCTCGACTACATGGACTCGTTTCTCGCGCCGGGGGAGACGCCGCACCCGAGCGACAACGTCGCCGGGATACTCGCCTGCGGGGAGTACGCCGACGCCTCCGGCGAAGACCTGCTCACCGCGGTCGGGGTCGCCTACGAGGTCCAAGGCGCGCTGGCGTGGAACGCGCCGGTCCGCGACCGCGGGTGGGACCACGTTACCCACACCGTGATTTCCGCTGCTACCGGTACCGGGAAGATTCTCGGGTTGGAGCGCGAACCGCTCCGGTCGGCCATCGGCATCGCGGGCACCGCGCACAACGCCCTCCGCGTCACCCGTACCGAAGGCATCTCGGAGTGGAAGGGCATCGCGTCGGCCAACGCCGCCAGAAACGCGGTCTACTCCGCCTTTCTCGCCAAGAACGGGATGGACGGCCCGAAGAACCTCTTCGAGGGCCAGAAGGGGTGGAAGCAGACCGTCTCGGGCGAGTTCGAGGCCGAGTTCACGCCAGCCGAGCGCGTCCACGACGTGATGACCAAGAAGTACGTCGCCGAGACCTACGCTCAGTCGGCCGTCGAGGGCGTCATCGAACTCGCCGAGCGCGAGGAGATAGATCACGAGGAGATCGAGAAGATCCGCCTCGACACCTTCGCCGGAGCGAAACTCATCATCGGCGGCGGCGAAGGGAGTCGCTACGAGGTCGAGACCAAAGCCCAGGCCGACCACTCGTTGCCGTACATGCTCGCGGCCGCGCTCATCGACCGCGAGATGACCAACGACCAGTACGACCCCGAGCGAATCCGCCGCGACGACGTACAGGAACTCCTCCAGAAGGTAGAGGTCTCCGAGGACTCCGAACTCACCGCTCGCTTCGAAAACGGCGAGATGCCCGCGGTCGTGGCGGTCGAGATGGCCGACGGGACCGCGTACCTCGTCGAGAAAGACCACTTCGAGGGCCACCCCAGCGACCCGATGTCGTGGGACGAAATCGAACGGAAGTTCCACGAGACCGCCGGGGAGCGGTACGACGAAGCCGAGCGCGACGAGATAGTCGAGACCGTAGTTCAGTTGGAGGACCACGACGTGTCGGAGTTGGTCGCACTGCTGGAGTAATTCGGAGCCGAACACGTTCGGGCCAACTCCTTCCCCCGAGCGCGACCTCACTTCGAACATGGACACGACCAGCGACGACCGCGACCACGACGTGGAGTTGGACCGCGACGTAGAACCCATCACCGACCGGGTTCACGACAACTCGTGGTCGGCCAACCTCGAAAAACCGCATCACGCCGAGAGCCGCGACCTCGTCCTCGAACAGGCCGAGACCGCGGTCGAACACACCGCCGGCGGGAACCACGTCAACCTCGTGACCCACGGCGACCACGGCCACCCGGAGACGTACCTGTACGAGGAACTCGAAGAGACCTTCGGCGGCGACATCTCGTGGGAGTACGTCGAGCAGTGTGGCTGTGGCGGCCACGTCACCAGGGTCTACGTGTAGGTTCGGACGCCTTCGGTTTCGTCACTGACGGACGTAGAGCAGTGCGACTCCGAGGACGATGAAGAGGAG
Organism: Halorussus salinisoli; assembly: GCA_005239435.1. Classification (GTDB taxonomy): domain Archaea; phylum Halobacteriota; class Halobacteria; order Halobacteriales; family Haladaptataceae; genus Halorussus; species Halorussus salinisoli. Next base: position 124,048 of record SZNP01000005.1, read on the forward strand.
ACCCCACCACAGCGAGTCCCACGGCAGTATTTTCAGGAGAAGCGTGACGACACCGGACGAGAGCAGCGACCACCCGACCGTCGTTTGATAGGTCATGAAATCCTTACGGGGTCGAAGTAATTGGGTTCTGTGGCTGAGTGCGCCGTCGGTCGCCGCCCGCCTCCATCTCGTCACCGAGCGCCTTCGCCGCGAGGAGTACCGGGTCCCAGACCGGGCCGAACGGTGGGGCGTAGCCGAAGTCGAGGTTCCCGAACTCGCCGACCGTCATCTCCGCGTGGAGGGCGGCCGCGACCGAGTTGATGCGGTGGGCCGCACCCTCCGCGCCGACCATGCTCACGCCGAGCAGGCGGCCCGAGTCGGTGTCGGCGGTGACGTGAACCACGATTCGCGACCAGTCGGGGTAGTAGTGAGCGCGAGTGATGGTGGTGAGCGTGGTCGCCACCGGGTCGAATCCGGCCGCCTCGACCTCCTGAGCGTCCAGTCCGGTGCGGGCGACCTCCAAGGCGAAGGCCTTCATCACCCGGTTCCGACGACGCCGCCCGTGGGTGCGGGAGTGCCTGCGCCCGTTCCATTGCCCGCGACAGTACTCCCGACCGCGCGGCCCGGCCTCCGGTAGCGAGGAGCAGGTCGTCGTACGACTCCTCGTAGCGTCCCTCCTCGCTCTCGACGGTGTCGGTCCGGTCGTCCCGGTCGATTGCGACGACTTCGTGGTTGCGCCGGAGGTCGATGCCCCGCTCCTCGACGAACTTCCGCGGTTCGACCACGAGGAGGTCTTCGAGGTCGGCGATTTCGCCTTTCACGTAGTAAGGCAGACCGCAGGCCCCGTACGACACCCAATCGCCGCGCTCGAACACCACAACCTCCCGGTCCGGGTCGTCGCGCTTGGCCTTCCCTGCCGCACTCATGCCTGCGGCGTCTCCCCCGACGACGAGGAACTTGCGTGTCATTCCGTGGCGCGATTCAATTCCGCGGCTTATAATGGATTCGTCCGGGTCGGTACGCTTACGATTACGGACTGAGTGGTGCCCGCCGTGAGCGTCAAAAACTTGGCCGTCGCACTGGCAGTCGGAGTCGTCTCGTTCCTCGCCGTCGCCGTGACAGTGACCGAACTGCTCAGCACGCGCATCTGGCCGTCGGCGATAGTCGGCCTCCCTGTCGGCGTGCTGGCCGGTCTCCTCGGCGTCGGAGCGACGTACTACCTCCTGTCGCGCGAGACTGCCCAACAGTAAAGTGTCGGTTCGTAGTACCTCTGTCGGGGGAACAGCGATGGACCGAGCATTCGACTTTCTGCACGTCAACGAGCGTGAATCGAAACCGCGGGAGAAAGGCATCACCGAGATTCGGGGGCCGTACTACGACCCGATGGGGCCACGGGAGTTGCGGGACATCCTCGACACGATGGGCGAGTACGTGGACATCTACAAGTTCTCGGGCGGGTCGTTCGCCCTGATGCCCGAGGAGGCGGTCGAGGAACTCATCTCGGTCTGCCACGAGTACGACGTCCAGGTCTCGACCGGCGGGTTCGTGGAGAACGTCCTCGTCAAGGACCACGACCACGTCGAGCAGTACGTCGAAGAGGCCGGAAATATCGGATTCGACGTCGTGGAGATCTCGTCGGGGTTCATCGCCATCGACACCGACGACCTGGTGGAACTGACCGAGATGGTACAGGACCACGGACTGAAGGCCAAGCCAGAGATCAACGTCCAGTTCGGCGCGGGTGGCGCGTCGTCGGTCGAGGAGTTGGAGAGCGAGGCCGCGATCGACCCAGCGAGCGCCATCCGAGAGGCCCAGCGACACCTCGACGCCGGAGCGTACAAGATCATGGTCGAGTCCGAGGGCATCACCGAGCGCGTCCGGGAGTGGCGGACCGACGTGGCCTTCGAGATAGCCAACGAAGTGGGCATCGAGAACTGCGTGTTCGAGGCGGCCGACCCGGAAGTGTTCGAGTGGTACATCAAGAACTTCGGTCCGGAGGTCAACCTCTTCGTCGACAACTCCCAAATCGTCGAACTGGAGTGCATGCGGTCGGGTCTCTGGGGTAAGAAGAGTTCGTGGGGCCGAATCACGTCCTTCGACCGGGAGACGTGACGCCGAACGGACGGAAAGCCACCGAAAGTGACCGACCTGTGACAGCCGGTCTGGTACCGAAATTGTAACATTCGAACCGAAACGGCCATTCGGTTAAAAGCTAGTCTACATTATACGGGGCATAACAAAAGAATTTACGTCACTCCCCTTCGTTCGTAGGAGCATGAATCGTGTCGGGACAGAGAGGGGAGGCCGGTTTCTCGGCCGATGAACCTGAGCTACCAGCACGCGAACCCGTCGAAGGGAGGCGGTTCGTACCTCCTTCGATTCCGTGACCCGCCCCACGAACGGACGGCCTGCGTCCTCGTAGACTCGGGGGTCGACGTCGACCTTGACGCCCTGCTGGACGACGACGAGTATCTCGCGGCCGTCCTGTTGACCCACGCTCACCTCGACCACTACGCCTCTCTCGCCGACTCGCTCCGTGACGGGGCACCGGTCTACGCCGCCGAACCGACCGCGAACGTCCTCGAAGACGTACTGACCGAGGGCGAGAAGAACTACGAGATCGGCGCGACCGGGTCGGTGGCCGACGCCATCGAACCGCTCTCCGGGTGGAAGACGCTCGTTCCGGACGTGGAAGTCGCTCCGGTTCCGGCGGGCCACGCGCCCGGCGCGGGTGGGTTCGTCGTCCAGTTCCACGACGGGTCGTGGGCCAACCACCTCCTGTTCACCGGCGACTTCACGACGCGGCGGGTCGCGGGCTATCCGGGGTTGCAGACTGATTTACCGGTCGATATCGACGCGCTGTTCGTCAACGTCTCCACGACCGACGACTTCGAGGAGGCGCTTTCGGACTCGCTTTTCAGTATCGTCGAGCGCGTTCAGGCCGGGTCGTCGGTCCTCGTGACCGCCAGCGCGTTGACGGCAGTCCACTACGCGTACCTGCTCGGTCACCTCGGCGAGCGTCTGGACGAGTCGGTTCCGGTCACGCTGGCCGGGCAGGCCGCTAAACTCTACGCCGACTTCGGTTACGACGTTCCGAACGTCGAGGCGGTCCCGGTCTTCGACTCGCCTACCGACTTGCTCGAACGCGGTACCGTCACCTTCGCCGGGCCGGAAGTCCCCTCCGAGGGGAGCGCCTGCCGTCTGTTCGGAGCGATCGAGGACGACTCGTCGGCGACGCTGGTCCAACTGACCGGCGGTGCGACCGACCCGGTCGAGACGGCGGCCTGCACCGTCTACGACTTCGAGGTAGCCAACCACCCGCCGCTGGCGGTCATCGTCGAACTGGTCGACCGACTCGACCCCGTCCACGTCGTCGCGGGCCACGGCCCGCGGCGGGCGCTCCGGAACTTCCGCGGTCGGTACGACGAGCGGTTCGTCTGGGCCAGCGACGACGACCGCGAGCAGACCCTCTACGCCGACGGTCGGTGGTCGCCGCCGCCGTGGCTGAGCGAGACCGCGGTCCAGTCCATCCGCGCACAAGACTGGAAGTCGAACGGCGGCCGGTTCGGCGAACTCGTGGCGGAGGCCGACGAGTCGCTCCCGGAAGTAGTCCGGGCCGCCGACCCCGACCTCGAAGCCGAAGGCCTCGACGTAGATCGATTCGACGGTCGGTTCGGTGCGCGCGACGAGTCGGCCGACCTTCCGGTCCCCGACTCGTCCGACTCCGACCCGGTCACCACGGACTCGCCCACTCCGGACTCGAATGCGCCCGATTCGCCCTCACCTGACGCGCTCGTATCTGACACATCCGACCCGGACTGGCCGGGGGTGCCGGAAGAGGCCGTGAACGAGACCGAGACGTTCCGTCTCGAAGTTCTCAGCCGACTCGACGAGTTGGAACCGGAGGTTAGTGGCAGACACTTCCGCGCCCGCGTCGTGGACGGCGGCGACGACGTGACCATGCTCCGTCTGATGGAGGACGTCGACCTCGAACACGGCGAGGAAATGGCCGTGGTCGTCGCGGACGACGAGGAGTGAATCGCTCAACGGATTACGCCGGACGTATTCCCCTTCTTTTCAGCAATGTATTTATGTGTTAGATAATTGTAAAGTATGTTTAGGGTATTATACATTATTATGACGACAGTGTTCGTCTTGACCTCGAGACGGTCGCAACTGGTCGAACCGACGCAAACTGACCGTACCGCAACGGTACTGTGACCGCGAACGGAGGAGGTAGTGAGGCTAACTACTGCGTGGGCAACGGAGTTACCGCACGCCACCGCCCCGCACCGCAACCGCGGGCCTCACGCCTCCCCAACCGTCTGCGTTGCTCGGCCTGCGCTACTCGTCCACAGGAGGACGAACGACGTCCTCCGAGCCTTCAGTCGCTTCGCTCCTGAAGACACCGGAGGACAAACAACGTCCTCCGAACCTGCGGTCACGTCCGTTCCCGCAGACACCGGAAGACGACCCGCGTCTTCCGAGCCTGCACTCGCGTTCGCTCGCGCAGCCCTCGCGCGCATGGAGGGCGACCTCGCTGATCGAGGTCGCGCCAGCGCGCCGAGATGGAAGGTGTCGATGGCGCCCGCCGGAGTAGGGGGTCCGCCGAGCGAAACTGGTGCAGTTCGATTCAGTTGGCGAACACGGTGGAGTGTCCGAGAACCGGTGGGTTTCGAAGCCGTCGAAAACTGCCGGAGGCGGCCAGACGAGTCAAGGGACCCCTCGTAGTGAACTCTAACACGAATGTCTCAGGCCGAGAAACTCAGAGTCGGCGTTATCGGCGGCGGCTACATCGGAACCACGGTCGGTCAGTTGTTCAACACGGACCCGCGTTCGACGGTGACGGCGTTGGCGGACGTGAGCGCCGACACGCGACAGACCGCGGGCGAGACCCTCTACGTCGGCGACGGCTCCCAGTACGAGGACTACCGCGAGATGCTCGACGCGGAGGCGCTCGACGCGGTACTCGTCGGAACACCCCACACCCTCCACCACGAGATGGTGACGGCGGCGCTCGACCGCGACCTCCACGTTTTCTGCGACAAACCGCTCACGACCGACTTGGACGAGGCCCGCGACCTCACGGAGCGCGCCGAGTCGAGCGAGCAGGTGCTGATGGTCGGCTACCAGCGTCACCTCAACCCGGCGTTCCAGACCGCGCGACGGCGGTGGCAGGGCGACGACGAGAGCGACTCCCCGAGCGACCGGAATCCGACCCCCGATTACTTGAGCGCCGAAATCACGCAGAACTGGATCTCCCGATTCGAGGGGACGTGGCGGACCGACCCCGACCTCTCGGGCGGCGGAAACCTCTACGACACCGGGAGTCACCTCATCGACGCGGTGCTGTGGACCACGGGGCTGACCCCGGCCTCGGTCAGCGCCGAGATGGTGTTCGCCGACGACGAGGACCGAGTGGACGAACGCGCGGTTCTCACCGTCGAGTTCGAGAACGGCGCGCACGGCACCATCTCGGTCCACAGCGACGCCCCGTGCGTGCGCGAACACATACACGTCTGGGACGACGAAGGAGCGGTCTACCTCGAAGGCCGACAGTGGGAGGAGCGCGAACTGGAGCGAATCGACGCCGACTCCACGACGGTCATCCCCTACATCGACCGGAGCCAACAGCGCGACAAGGCCGAGGCGTTCATCGACTGCATCGAGACCGGCGAGGAACCGCCCGCGACTGCTCGTGACGCGCTGGCGGTGACCGCGCTTACCGAGGCGGCCTACGAGGCCGCCAGAAGTGGGGAGAAGGTGGCCGTAGAGTTAGAGTGAGGCGAAGGTGGAAGTGGAGTCGGAGTGAGACGGTGCCGAGATACGCGTAACGCTTTTTCGCGTCTCGTTCTCACACTCTCGTGTGACCGAAACCGAGGTCCAGTATCGCGTCGGCGGGATGAGCTGCTCGTTCTGCACCGAGAGCATCCAGACGGCGTACGACCGGACGGAGGGCGTCGAGGACGCGAGCGTCAGCCTCGCTCACGAGGAAGTCCGAGTCCGGTACGACGAGGGCGAAGTCGAAGAGGTCGAACTCAAAGACGTTCTCAGAGACCTCGGATTCACGATTCGCGCCGCCGACAAAGCCGCGCAGTTCGAAGAACGTCGCGCGGAACTCGATCGTGCGAAGCGTCGACTCGCGCTCGCCGGGGTGTTCTCGGGAATCGCGGCGGCCCTGATGGTGTTCATGGTGTTCGTTCGCGGGAGCTTCGAGTCGGAGTCGGCGTCGATGGACCTCGCCGCGCTCGGACTGGCGCTCGCGACGATGCTCGGGCCGGGACGGTACATCCTCGACAAGGCGTATCACAGCCTTCGACGCGGTATTCTCAATCAGCACGTCCTGCTCGAAGCCGGGGCCTTCGCCGGGTTGGCGGGCGGACTTCTGGGTCTCGTCGGGTTCCCGTCTTTCCCGACGGTTCACTTCTTCGCCGTCTCGGTTTTCGTCACGAGCTATCACGTTCTCTCGGAGTACACCAGCCTCCTCGTCCGCGCTCGGACCTCCCGCGCCGTGCAGGAACTGCTCGAACTGCGCCCCGACACCGCTCGCCGCGTTAGCGACGACGGCGGCGTCGAGGAGGTCGACGTAGACGACCTCGCGGTCGGAGACCGGGTGCGTATCAAACCCGGCGAGAGCGTCCCGGTCGACGGACGGGTAATCGATGGCGAGAGCGCGGTTGACGAGAGCGTGGCGACCGGCGAGTCGGCCCCCGTCGACAAGTCGCCCGACGACGAGGTGGTCGGCGGGAGCGTCAACCGAACCGGCACCCTGCTCGTCGAGGTTACCGCGACCGGCGAGGACGCCTTCCTGAATCGCGTCGCCCGAGAGGTCGAGGCCGCGCGGGCCATGAAACCCGGCGTCGTCGCGCTCGCCGACCGCGTGCTGAAGTACTTCGTCCCGGCCGTGTTCGTCGTCTCCGTCGGGGCGGCGCTCTTCTGGTCGGTCGGTCCGATACTCGTCGGCGGTGCGCCCGACGTGCAACGCGGCGCGTTTGCCGCACTCGCGGTGCTCGTCCTCGGCTACCCCTGTGCGCTCGGCATGGCGACGCCACTGGCGATCGTCCGGGGTGGCGGCGTCGCCGCCGAGCGGGGCCTGCTCATGCGGAGCGCCGACGCGTTCCACGCCTTCCGCGAGGTCGAGACGGTCGTTTTCGACAAGACCGGAACCGTCACGCAGGGCGAACCCGCCGTCGAGGAAGTGGTCGTCGTGGGTGAGGCCGGGGAGATGGAGGTAGTCCGCCGGGCCGCGACCGCAGAGGTGTACAGCGAACATCCCCTCGCCGACGCGATTCTGGACCACGTCAGCGCGCTGGGCGTCGAGTTTCCGACTCCCGACGACTTCGACAGCGTGACCGGAAAGGGAGTTCGAGCGACCGCGGACGGGACCGAGATCCGAGTCGGGAAACCGTCGTGGGCGGCGGACTCCGGACTCCCCGCGGCGGTGCGCGCCGACGCCGACGAACTCCGGAACCGGGGCCTTACTGTCGTCGCAGTCACGGTCGACGGTGCAGTCCTCGGTCTTCTCGCGCTGGGCGACCCAGTGAAACCCGACGCCGAGGAGGCCATCGCTCGGCTGAATGCCGAAGGAACGACGCCCGTGATGCTCACGGGTGACGGCGAGCGAACTGCCGGGACTGTGGCCGAACACGTCGGTATCGACCGCGTGATGGCCGAGGTGCTCCCGGAGGACAAGCGCGAGGAGATACGGCGGCTTCAGGCCGAGGGCGGCCGCGTGGCGATGGTCGGCGACGGCATCAACGACGCCCCGGCGTTGACCCAGGCCGACGTGGGCGTCGCAATCGGTGCGGGGACCGACATCGCCATCGAGAGCGCCGACGTCGTGCTCGTGGACGACCGCCTCGGGGGTATCTCGGACGCCTACGAAATCGCAGACCGGAGCTATCGGAAGACCGAGCAGAACCTCGCCGGAGCGTTCGCGTTCAACGGGGTGGGCGTCGCCGCGGCCGCGACCGGTCTGGTCCATCCGGTCTTCGCGATGATAGCGATGGTACTGTCGGTGTCGCTCGTCCTGCTGAACAGTTTCGGCGGGCAGTTACTGAAGGGCGAGCGACCGACGGTGGACTTCGGGAGCGCGGCCAGACGAGACGCCGAGTGACCTCGACTCAGTCTTCACCTAGTTCCCCGACGACTTCCCGTACCGCCCGCTTCGTCTTCACCTTCCCGTCGAATCGCTCGCGCTCCGCCCGTACGTCCACCACGTCGTCGCGGACCTCGCCGTCCATCTCCTCGGGTACGGGCACGTCCAGTAGCGAACACGCCGTGGGCGCGAAGTCCGTCAGATCGACCGTCACGCCGGTTTCGCTCTCGACCGGGCCGCCCCACGCGTAGAAGATGCCGTGCATCTCGTGTTGGGAGGTGTGCGAACCGGTTTTGGGGGGGTCGGCGAACACCCGCTTGGTCTTCATCGTCTGGGGGTACTGAATCTGATAGCCCGGTGCGGGCATGCAGACGAGGTCCGGCCGGGTGTCGGCGTACTCGTCGCCGTACACGTCCTCCCCGTAGAGTACCGAGTCGACGACTCTCTCACCGCGCTCGGGGTGTTCGATGGCGAGGAGTTCCTCGCGCAGGCGTTCCCGGACCTGGTCGTACTCGTGTTCGGGAATCGCGCCCTCCCGGTGGTCGCCGGTGTTGAGGTAGATTTGGCCGCCGCTGGCGACCGTGAACGCCGCGGTCTGGCTCCAGTCGATGTCCCTCCGGGAGATTGTCAGCAGTTCCGCGAAGTCGGGACCGGACCCGTCGCCGTTCGTCCGGGCGACCCCCATCTTGAGCTTCGAGAAGAGGTTGAGTTCGCTCATCACCGTCTCCACGGCGTCGTAGACGTGGTTGTAGCCGAACTGCTTCAGGCGGGTCCACGGCCGGGATTCGAGTTCGAGATAGCCCGCGTTGTAGAGCCACGAGTTGAGGTTGATGGTCTGGTAGACCGGCCCGTGGCCGTGGTCCGAGAGGACCATCATCGTGTCCTCGTCGTCCATCCGGTCCATCACCCATCCGAGCAGGTCGTCGTAGAGTTCGAGCAGTTCGAGGGGCTCGTCGTCGTATCGGGCCGCGACGTCGGGGTCGTGCTTCGGGTGGGTCTCGTCGAGGACGTGCCCGAGGACGTGGAGGATGTTGTCCGGGCCTGAGAAGACGAGGGAGTAGAAGTCACAGGGGTACTCCTCGACGAGCAACTTGGCGACCTCGATGCGGTTCGATTCTATCTCGAAGAAGTTGTCGAGGAGACCCTTCAGGTTCCCTTCGTCGCTTCCGTCGTCGTACCCCTCGTAGGGGTCCACGTCGTACTCGCCGACGCGCTCCTCGATGTCCCGCTGGAGTTCGTCGGGGAAGGCGTACGACCCCGAGGAGGGCGTCGTGATGTTGTCCGAGATGTGGAACCCCGAGGTCCGTGACGGGGGGTAGCCCGGCATGACGTTCATCACGCCCGACCGCTTGTCCTCGGCGTCGAGATACTCCCAGACCGGGACCGACTGCTCGCGGAGGGTGTCGGCGTTGACGAAGTTCGTCCCGTACTCGCCCTCCTCCTTGAGCATGAAGTTGTAGACGCCGTGGTTGCCGGGATTGCGGCCCGTGGCGAACGAACTCCACGCTATCATCGACAGCGGTGGGACGGTCGAGCGCGTCGTGCCGTCGGTCCCCTCGGCGCGCATCCGCTCGAAGTTGGGGAGTCGTCCGGCGTCGATACCTCTGTCGACCAGTTCGGGCGGAACGCCGTCCAACCCGAACACGTAGACTGAGCCGTCTGTCATAGTCACTTTTCGAGGTATCCCAGTTGTTCGAGGCGGTCTTCTACCACGTCGTCGTCGGCGCTGTCGCTCCCGGCGTCGGCCGCGTCGCCGCGCTCCATCTCGGCGGCGGTAGATTCGAGGACGTACTCGGCGAGATCGTCGGCACCGTCGAAGCCGTCGAGTCGGTCGGCGAGCAGTTCGTAGCGGTCGCTGAGGTCGGTGGGTAGCTGTATCGTAGACATGTTATCGTTTTTCGGAACGCGAGGGAATCGGTCGGCGGCGCTTGAGGAGGCGAACGAGAAAGAGCATGACCGCCAACCCGTGCTTGATGGGGTTGTAGGTCTGCCCTTCAAGGTCCTCGTACCGGGCGTCGATTGCCCGTTCGGTGATGGTCAGGCCCTCGGTGGTCGCCGAGTCTATCATCTCGGACTCGACGCCCATCCCGTCGGTCGTGAGAGAGAGTCGTTCGAGCGATTCGGGCGAGAACGCCCGGAAACCGCTCTGGGTATCTGTGAGATCGGAACCGGTCACGCGCGAGGTGCAGTAGTCGAGGACGACTTGGCCGAGTCGCCGGTAGACGGGCGTCTCGTCGCCCGCGTCTTCGGCGAGGTAGCGACTGCCGATGACCATGTCGGCCTCGTCTTCGACCACTGGCGCGGCCAGCGTGGGGATGTCGGCGGGGTCGTGCTGGCCGTCGGCGTCGAGCAGGACGAGCGCGTCGCAGTCCGTGCGCCGGGCGTGGGCGAAGAGGGTGCGGACCGCCGCTCCCTTCCCTCGGTTTCGCTCGTGGCGCAAGACGGTCACGTCGGCCTGCTCCAGAATCACAGGCGTGCGGTCGGTGCTTCCGTCGTCTACGACCACTACGTCGTCGGCCCACCGCTGGACGCCGAGAACGGTACTGCCGATACCGTTCTCCTCGTTGTACGCGGGAATGCCGACGACGACGTGAGCGTTGCCGAGTCGTTGCTCGGCAGACTGGGCGGTTCGCTCGCCCTCCGCAACCTGTAGACTCATGGTTCCTTCGGAGTATCCATCCGTTTCGTCTCACTTTGTTCTCCAGCGCCTATATCGGGATAGCGCGAGTTTGGCCGGCTATAGGTCGGTCGTACGGCGGTTAGAGCGATTACGGAACGGTACTCGTCCCCTAGAGTTCGGGAAAGCGTCAGTTTCCCGACGGTAGGTTGTGGTGGCCTATCCACAATCAGGGTCAGATTAGCGAACAGGCGGTGGGGAACGAACGTGGAAGTGCAGTAAAAGGAAGCCCGACTCGTCGGAGAACCGAGCGCCGACCTCCGGAAAACGAAGTGCCGTGGCGGAGAAACCAACGAGTCGGGCCGACGAATCGACGACCGCCTGGTTTGGGAGATCCCCGCGGACGGCACGAGGAAGATGACTAGAAGTTGACTTTCACTGTTCTTTCCTTTCCAATAAATATATACGTATTTCTAAGGGAAACGTAAAGAATAGGTGTGGGCGTCTCTGTAGACGTCAGACGACCGACTCGTAGACGCCCTCGATGCGCTCGGCCATCCGTTCGAGGCTGATGTCCCGAACCGCCTCCCTGCCGTCCGAGCGTCGCGGGTCGTCGAGGACGTCTACCAGTCCCTCCACTAGTTCGTCGTCCGAGTCCGAGACGTGGGAGGCCGACACCCCGTCGAGTCGGTCCGACACGTCGCCCACGTCGGTCGAGACGACCGGGAGGTTACAGCTCATCGCCTCCTTGACCGAATTGGGCGACCCCTCGTGTTCGGAGGTCAGCAAGAGCGCGTCGGCGGCGTTCATGTACGTCGCAACCTCGGCGTGAGCGACGCCGTAGACGACCTGTAGCTCTACGTCGGCGTCGACTCGTTCGCTCGCGCGCTCGACCACGCGACGTGCGCGCGAGTGGTTCTTCACCTCCTGCGAGGGCGGATACGGGAACAGAACGTGGCGCGCGTCCGGGTCCCACCCGACTTCCGTGCGGGCCTCCTCTGTCGGACGAGGGGCGAACCGGTCCATGTCGATGCCGTGCGGGATGACGTGGCAGGGTTGGCCGAGTTCGCGGGCCATCTCGTCGGACATCACGATGACCGCGTCGCAGTAGCGAGCGCACTGCTTGGAGAGCCACCCGTACTCGCCCATCAGGTCGGTCCCCCACAGCGAGAGGACGACGGGAAGTCGGACCTGCGCGAGCGCGGCCGGAGCGGTCAGTCCGTAGTTGGCGTGGACCACGTCGTAACCGTCGAGCGACTCGCTGACGACCTGCGGAACGAACCGGAGGTAGTCGCCCGCCGACCGCTCGGTCACGTCCTCGCGGGCCACGTGGTCGCCGGGCGGTTTCATCGTCGCGCAGTCCACTCCGCGGCGCTCCAGCACCTCGGTCTGTTGCTCGAAGAACCGGGCGTCCTCGTTCGAGACCAGATTGAGGACGTTCACCGTTTCCCTCCGTCGCTCCGGACCGTCTCTGGGTCGAGCGCGCGAGGGGCCGAACGGTCGTCCTGGCGCGGCGAGACGCCGTTAACTCGGTCGATACCGGCGACGGAAACGTCGCCCGTCGCGGCGACGTTCTCGGCCACCTCGACGACTACTCCGGTGAGATTCACCTTGTCGGCGAGGTAGTCGTCGCGCAGGCTTCGCCAGCGCTCGTCGGCGTCGTCGTCCGCGAGGATGTCGGTCGCGGCGTCCAGAACCGCGTCGAACTCGCGGAGGTTGTAGATCAGCCCCTCGCGTTCGAGTTCGACGAAGTTGCCCATGTCGTCGTCGCCGACGAAGGAGTTCGAACGAATCGCCGGAGTGCCGAGCAGCGCGGCCTCCGTGACCATGGTCTGTGTGTCGGCGACCAGCAGGGAGGCTTCGGCCAGCGCGTCGTGGAGCAGGGCCGGATGGAGGTCGAACGCTCGGGCGGGCGTCCTGTCGAGGTCCATGTCGCCGCCCTCGTCGGAGACGAAGACGGCAGCGTCCTCGGCGAGCGCTTCGACCAGTTCCCGGCGCTTCTCCGACGTGAACCCGGCCTTGCCCACGTCGTGGTGCGAGCCGAACGCGTTGAGTCGCACGAGGGCGAAGTCCTCGTCGGGGCCGACGCCCAACTCGTCTCGCACGTCGGTCTGGGGTTCGAACTCCTCGGGGTGGAGGTAGGCCAGTTCCTTGAAGCCGCGGAACTCGTAGTGCTTCTCGCCGAGGTCCTTCTCGAAGGTGTGTGGCGTCAGCACCGCGTCGGCGAGCGGAACCGAAATCGCGTGGTCTAAGTCGGTGTTTCCGGAGTCGTCCACGAGGACGACCGGGACGCGGGCGACCGTTCCCGCGAGCGCGGCGTAGGCCCCGCGCCCGAAGACGCAATCGGGGTCGTACTCGCGGGTCCGCCAGACGATTCTGGCGGCGTGTTTCGGCAGTTCGCGGGCCAGCGAGAACTTCTCGGTCTCGCATCGTCCGTAGAGTTCGTATGGGAGATCGTAGTAGTCGAGGAGTGTCTCGGTGCAACCGTAGTCCCGTGCGAGAACGAGCGTCTCGTGGCCTCGGTCTCGCAGTTCCGCGACTGCGCGCCTGTACTGGTGGACCTGCGCCGGCGTGTTGGTGAAGAACAGATACTTCATGGTGTATCGTCCGGCGGAGCCTGCGCGCGACTCCGGCGGTCAGTACCGCGAGATTCCCCTCCAACGGCCATTGTTATACGGGGCCTGAAGTGGCGTCGTCGGCCGTGGCGCGCAAAGAGGTTAGACGGATGAACAGTCTCGCAGAGACTTCGATACGCGCTACCACGAGCTAAGCCCCGCTTCCGGTTGGAAACTGAATTTAACGGCCACCAAGCTTATAATTATAGGGAAACTATCGTCTTTCGTAACTCATGCACGACCTGACTGGTTTCCAGCGGGACTTGCTGTACGTCATCGCGGGTAAGGACGAACCGCATGGCCTCGCAATCAAGGAAGAGCTCGAAACCTACTACGAGAAGGAGATTCATCACGGCCGACTCTACCCGAATCTCGACACGCTCGTGGACAAAGGACTGGTAGACAAGGGCCAGCGCGACCGCCGGACCAACTACTACGCCCTCACCGACCGAGGGAGCCGCGAAATCGAGGCGCGCCGCGAGTGGGAGGCGGGCCACCTCGGAGAGAAGTCCTCCATCACCGCGTAGTCCCGCAACTCCTTTTCACTGCCCTTCGTCCACAGGTCCGATCGCCGAGGGCCCTCGTGCGAGTCGAATAGCCGACCCGTCCGTAGCCTCGGTTCTCGCTCGGTGCAACGTCCAGCGAGCGGAGCAGGTTCCAAAGTCCTCTACCGTCGCTGGTCGGCAACAACGCACTTCCTGCCGGACGTCATCCACTCGAACATGGCAACCATTGTCGGAATCGAGGTGGACGGCGGGGCCGTACTCGCGGGGGACCGACGACTCACGGCGGGCGGAACCGTGTCGAGCGAACGCAAGCGCCACGTCTTCGACCTCGGCGAAGTCGGCGCGGCCGCAGTCGGTGCCGCGGGCGACATCGACGAGTTCCACCGCAGACTCGAATCCGAGGTCCGGTCCCACGAGACCGACCACGGCGACCCGATGAGCCTCGACCGACTCGCCAGCGTCGCCAGCGACCTCGCGGCCGAGCAGGGCGTCGAAGCCATCGTCGCAGGTCGGGACGACGACGCGCCGCGCGTCCGGGGCATCGGAAGCGACGGCGGCGTCGTCACCGACGAGACGGTGGCGTTCGGGTCAGGCGGACAGTTGGCCCTCGGCGTCCTCGAAGGCCGAGACGAGGACATCGGTCTGGACGACGCCGAGCGACTGGCCCGCGAGGCGGTCGAGACCGCGGCCGACCGCGACACCGACACGGGCGAGGAGTTCGACACGTATCGGCTGGCCTCCAGCGCCTAACGCGAGTTGGTCGGCCCGGCAGATTTACGGCTTTACAATTATACAATATTACTATGGGATTCTATACTTGTCTCTAATATAGGTATAGTTTGCTCCCGGTCGTCCGACTCCGTTCCGCTCGATTGATTCGACCACCCGGCGCGTGCGGGCGCGGTCGCACTGCGACCGCGCCCATCCGCGTGAGGTCGTCGGCAGCGGAGAGAGCGCAGACTCGCCGGAGCGAGATTCCGCCGGTGCTGTACAGGTGCGGTCACGATTGGCTTACGGAGTACCTATCTCTTCGGGGCCTCCCGACTATCCGCCTCCCCGGACCTCCCCCGTTTTAAGTCAGTCCGGAGCCTATCTCCGAACGACCATGACGGAAGTCGAAATCGAGTACTGCGTCCCCTGCGGGATGCTCGACCGGGCACAGGACGTACAGCACGCGCTCCTCAGCGAGTACGGCGAGCGACTCGATTCGGTGGCGCTGGTGACGGGCGATAGTGGCGTGTTCGAGGTTCGCGCCGACGGTGAACTGGTCTTCGACAAGGAAGACGACGAGTACGACGTGGACGCTATCGTCGATTCCGTGGGCGAAAATGTGTCGGCGTCGGCGTAATCGAGACACCCGCCCCGGCCGACCCGACGCCGAGTTTCCTCGGCGCTATCCAGTCTCGTTCTCGGTCGCTGGAACGTGAACGAGGTCGCCATCGTGTACGACGTGTCTTCGAGCGCCTGCTGGTCGGCGTTGGTCAGCGCCAGCGGGTCGGTCACGCCGCTGGCGTTCACTCCCGGCGGGAAGTCGGCATGGGTAGCCCCCGCTTGTGCTGATACCTGTGCGTCGGTGTCGACGATTCGCGTCCCGCCACCGACCCATCCGACGACGAACAGGACGGCCAGAAGGAGTCGTTTCATCGTCCTTCCCCGCCGCCCCGATAGTGACGGATAATTAACTGCTGGTCGCGGTCTCGCTGACGCGTCCTAATTCGCACCTCTCGGTATCTGGGTACGTTTCTCGCGGCGATGCGGTCGCCGGAATCGCAGATAGAGCGCGACCTCGGTTACGCCGGTCCTGTACGAGATAGTTGTTCCCCGAGATACAAAACCGTACTGAGGATTTATCAGGGTCCCCGTGGTCTACCCCGGCGGGGGTTACGGATGTTTCATAGCCAACACGTGGAGTGTATCGAAGCTACAGGTGCCGACGACGAAGGCGACAGGCACCGATTGAACACCGCGACGGAGGGGTCGGCATGAAGTTGGCGATGATCGGATTCGGGCAGGCCGGCGGGAAGATCGTGGACAAGTTCATCGAGTACGACCAGCGGACCGGCGGCGAGGCGGTCCGGTCGGCGGTCGCGGTCAACACCGCGAAGGCCGACCTCGTCGGTCTCGACTACGTGCCCGAGGAGAATCAGGTCCTCATCGGCCAGTCGCGGGTGAAGGGCCACGGCGTCGGTGCGGACAACGAACTCGGCGCGGAGATCGCCGAGGAGGACATCGACGAGGTGCAGGGCGCAGTAGACAACGTGCCCATCCACGACATCGACGCCTTCCTCATCGTCGCCGGAATGGGCGGGGGAACCGGGTCGGGCGGCGCGCCCGTCCTCGCCAAGTACCTCAAGCGCATCTACACCGAACCCGTCTACGGACTCGGCGTCCTGCCGGGCAGGGACGAGGGCGGCATCTACACCCTGAACGCCGCCCGGTCGTTCCAGACGTTCGTCCGCGAGGTGGACAACTTGCTGGTGTTCGACAACGACGCGTGGCGCGAGGCGGGCGAGAGCGTCGGATCGGGCTACGACCGCATCAACGAGGAGATCGTCCGGCGGTTCGGCATCCTCTTCGGCGCGGGCGAAGTCTCGCGCGGCGAGGAGGTAGGCGAGAGCGTCGTGGACTCCAGCGAGATCATCAACACGCTCGACACCGGCGGCGTCTCGACCGTCGGCTACGCGGCCGAGGAGGTAGACAACCCCTCTGGCGGCCTGCTCTCGCGGTTCAAGAGCGACGGCACCGAGGAGGTGGACTCGACCCACGCGACCAACCGAATCACGAGTCTCGTCCGGAAGGCGGCGCTCGGGCGACTCACCCTGCCCTGCGAAATCGACAGCGCCGAACGCTCCCTACTCGTCGCTAGCGGGCCGCCGGAGTATCTGAATCGGAAGGGCGTCGAGAAGGGCCGCAAGTGGTTGGAGAACCAGACCGGTTCGATGGAGGTCCGCGGCGGCGACTACCCGGTCGGCGACACCGACCAGGTCGCTGGCGTCGTCCTGCTGTCGGGCGTCTCGGAGGTGCCGCGGGTCGAAGAGCTACAGGAGGTCGCCGTCGAGACCCAGGACAACATCGACGCCATCGAGCAGGAGAGCAACCAGAACACGACCGACCTCATCGAGGACGACGACGGCGAGTTGGACCCGCTGTTCTGAGCTTTTTCCACGGCTCTTCGTCGTATATCGTAGCTCTTCGTAGCGTTTCGTTACTCGTCAGTTCCCGCCGGAGTTCTGGCCTGCGTTTCCGCCGGAGTCCGATCCGCTCCCTTCGCCCTGCCCGCCGTCCATCACCTCGAAGACGATGACGCCGTCGTTCTCGAAGACGGTACGGTACTTCGGCGAGAGGTGCATCGACATCGCCAGTTGACTCGTCCGCTTGTACTCCATCCCGCGGACGGTGAACTTCCCTTTCGGCAGGTAGACGTAGTCGGGATTCACGCCCGCCTTCGAGAGGGTGTGGGTCATGCAGTGGGCGGAGTTACACGACGAGATGTCCCGGAAGAGGTTCAACTGGCGGTTGTACGGTTCGTGGCCCTTCCACTCGACGCCCCACGGGCCGACGAGCATCGTCCGGTGGGTCTGCTGTGGGAACCACTCGGCGGCGTCGCCCTGCACGACGAACGTGGCGCTCGGCTTGGTGTTCTTCTCGGCCCACTCCATCGCCTGCACGTCGTCGTGGGTGACGAACTGCGGGAGCGACGGACTCCCGGCGTGGGCGTTCACGTCGCTGGTCGCGTACATCGCGCCGCTACCGAGTCCGACGGTCGCTATCAGCACCAGCGCGGCGGTGACGACCTCTCTGCGACCGACGCCGAACGGCGACTCGCGCTTCAACCACGTCCCGACGGCCTCCAACAGGAACACCGCGGTGATGAACGACCCGACCAGTACCGAGAACCGGGGCTTCCCGATGACGACGGTCACCGCGACGAACCAGACCGGCAGGAAGTACCGGCGCTCTTTCAGGAGATAGCCGATTCCGACGAGTGGCAAGAGCGACCAGGCCGTTCCGACGAAGAGGCTCTCGGCTTCCATGTTGAGGATTTCCGACACCGACGGGATGCCGCCGCCGAGACCACCGTGGGTGCCCGCGGCCGCGGTGAACACGTCCACGCCGTGTATGGCCATCACCTGCGTCCACCACGGTGCGGCCAGCAAAATGCCGCCGAATCCGACGACTGCACCGCGGGTGAGTCCCCAGAGCGTGCGGTCGAACTGGACGAACAGCAGGAAGTACGACAGCGCGAAGAAGACGGTGTAGACGGGATGGGTCAGGACGGTCAAGGTGAACAGCGCGAGCGACGGGACGACCCACCGCTGGTCGCGGTCCCGGTAGAGTCGGAGGCCCGCGTAGATGCCCGACAGCGCGAAGAGGAACGCGGGTGCCCGGACGATGCCGCCGGCCGAGACGTGCCACTGGATAACCGGCGGACTCACTGCGACGATTAGGCTGACCATCGCGGCCTGTGGCCGCGAGTCGAGGAGGTCGCGAGCCAGCAGATAGACCGGCACGAGGTAGGCGATAGTCACGATGCCCGGCAGATACCGCGAGATAGCGATGGGGTCTACGCCCGTCACGTCCCGAATCACCGCGACCACGTAGAACATCAGCGGCGGGTACGAGAAGGGGACGCCGCCTTCCGTGTAGTACGGAATCGTCTTCGGGAGGGCGTAGCCCATCTCGGAGATGCGCTCGGCGATGAGGAGGTAGAGGCCCGCCCCGAACGAGGGGTAGGGGTGCGAGCGCAGATAGAAGTAGAAGAGTAGTACTGAAGCGAGGAGTGCAGGCGCGAGCCAGAGACACTCCCGTTTGTAACCCTGCTCACGTACCGTCGTCTTCTGTGCGAGGTTCTGTTCCGTCATAGAGATTCCCTGCGCTCGAAGAGAGCGCGCTCGGTCTCATCCGTCGTTGGTGTCGGGGCCTCTTTGTTATCCAGTGGCTATTCGGCGCGTCGTCGTCCACCACGTTTTCTCCGGCGTCGTTACCTCCCAGAACCCGTCGTTCAAGGCCGGATTTCGACGCAAAACGATTCGAAACGAATTAAAGGACTTTCGGCCGTGAGAGGTGGATTCGCTCGGCGTGACGCGGCCGTAGTCGCGCTCGGACGACCCGGATTACGGCTACGATGTGACCCGAAATCGATTTAGAGACAGGTTTTCGATTGCTTACGACCACAATTCAATTCTTTAGGGGTTCTATATGTGTCTTTAGGCATGAGAACGACCCTCTATCTTTTCCGTCGTTCGGCGCGACCGAATCCCCTCCGACGCGCCGAGCGCCGACTCACTCGTACCGGAGCGCGTCGATGGGGTCGGTGTGGGCGGCGTCCCACGCCGGGTAGAGTCCCGCGAGGACGCCGACGACGACGCCGACGAGAACCGACGCCACGAACCAGATCGGCTGGAACGCCAGCGGGAGTCCGATGGCCTGCGCTCCGGCGTACCCGCCGGCGATGCCGACGACCGCGCCGAGCGCCGACCCGAGGACGCCGAGCATGACGGCTTCCACGAGGAACAACTGAAGCACGTCGCGGTTCTGCGCGCCGACGGCCTTCATGATGCCGATTTCACGAGTTCGCTCGGTCACGCTCACAAGCATGATGTTGGCGATGCCGATGGACCCGACGATGAGCGAGATGACCGCGATACCCGTGATGTACGCGGTGAACGTGCTGGTCAACTGCTTGACCTGACCGATAATCTGGCCCTGCGTCGTGACCTTGAACTGGTAGGACTGGGACTTCAGTCGGCGGGCGTCGGACTCCTCGCCGAGGTAGTTGTACACTCGGCCCTGCACCGCATCGACCTGTCCCGGGTTCTGGGCTTTGACGAGTATCCGCCCGTAGACCAACTGGCGGGCCCGGAGGTTCGGACTCACCACCGTCCGCTCGTAGTAGGGGTCGTTAGGCGCGAAGATCTGGGGTTGTGCGCCGTCCTGACCGAACCCGAGAACGTCGCCGCCACCACTCTGCTCGACGATGCCGACGACCGTCGCGTTCAGCGTCTCGCCGTTGGCCGCTCGCGTGAACGTGATGTTCTCGCCGACGGTGACGTTGTCGCCGAACATCTTGGTCGCGGGCCGGTTCAGCACCACCTCCCGTTGGCCCAGTCGGTACGGACGCCCGTCGACGAACGAGATGTTCCGCACCTGGAAGTAGCTGGGCGACGAGACCGTTATCCACTGTCTGCCCAACGTCGAGTTGTTGTGCGTCACCGACGAGGCCGCGATGCCACTTTCGGGTGCGGCGAGTTGGACGCCTTCCAGTTTTCGTATCTGCTCTACGTCGTGTTGGGTGAAGACGACCGACCCACCACCGCCGCCGAGCGACGGCACCCTGCTGTCGCCCGGCGACTGAGAAGTCACGTACATCGTGGCGGCGTTCCCGCCCGCGACGGTGCTGATGATGTCCTGCTGGAGACTCGCTCCCAGCGTGACGAAGGTGATGACCGCCGCGACGCCGATGATGACTCCGAGCGTGGTGAGCGTCGAACGAAGCTTGTGTTCCCGAATGTTGCGCCAACTGATTCGTGCTCCTTCGATGACGTTCATCGTGTTTCTCGGTCCCCCGTGGGTCCTCCCTTCGACCGATTACGACGCCAAGCGACAAAAACCCCCGAACCTAAACGCTGCGTTAAACGCGGGATAGCTCCGGCTAAGCCGGTTCAGTTCGCCAGCGTCGTAAATCGGTTGACACCTTCGTCGGTCCCGGCGACGATTACGTCGTCGCCGTGCTGGAATCGGAACTCCGGGCCGACCTCCGTAACGACTTCTCCGTCGCGCTCGACCGCCACGACCGTACACCCGGTCCGGGCGCGAACGTCGGCCTCGGCGAGGCTCTGGCCGGCTAACTCCGAGGCGGTCGTCCGGACGATTTCGACCTGCTTGTCCATCGAGATGACCTCCTCGCGCTCCAGAATCGTGGATGCGAGCATCCGGCCGGAGACGGTGGCGAGCGCCAGCACGTAGTCCGCGCCCGCCCTGTAGAGTTTCTGGATGTTCTCGGTCTCCTCGGCGCGGGCCAGCACCTCGACGTCCGGATTGAGGTCTCGCGCGACCAGCGTCCCGAATCCAGTGAGGGTGTCGTCGGCGACGGTGAACACCACGGTCCGGGCCTGTTCGATGCCCGCCTCCTCCAACGTCTCGGGGTCGGTCGTGTCGCCCACCACGTCCACGCCGGGTTTGTCCTCGATGTCGACCACCGTGTAGGTGATGTTCGCCGACGCGAGCGCGTCGGTGATGGTCGAACCGACTTCGCCGTGACCGACTACGATTACCGTGCCCCGGCGAGGTCTGTGGGTCTGTGTACTGGTGAGTTCCTTGAGGCGTTCGAGTTGGGCCTGTCGGCCAGAGACGAGTAGAACCATGCCGGTGTCGAGTTCGAGATCGAGCGACGGTGGGGTCTCGAACTCGCCGCGAATCCACGCGCCGATGACGTTCGCCCCAGACCGCTCGCGGATACCGCTCTCGGCGAGGGTGTGGCCAGCGATTTCGCTCCCGCGGTGTATCGGAAGTTCCGCGATTTCGAAGTCCGCGCCGATTTCGACCGCGTCGCCGAGTTCCGTCGAGACGGCGGTCGTCACCTTGTCGGCCAGACTCTCGCCGACGAGTCGGCGCGGCGAGAGCACCTCGTCGACCCCCGCGAGTTCGTGGTACGTCTCCTGGTCGGGTTCCTCTACGACGCTGACGATGCGCACGTCTTCGGCGGCCTCGCGGGCCGTCAGGACGATGCTCACGTCCACCTCATCGCTGGCGTCGGCGACCAGCGCCTTCGCGGCGTCGAGGTTCGCGGCCTCCAGCGTCTCGACCGACTCGGGGTCGCCGTGAATCAGCGAGTGACCCGACTCGTAGAGGTCCATCGCTCGCTCGCGGTCGGGTTCCACGACGACGTACTCCACGCCCCACGACTCCAGTTCCGAGATGAGCGCCTCGGCCCGCGGCGAGTACGTGCAGATGACTACGTGGTCTTCGAGGTCCTCGACGTCGGTCGGAAGGGTGGTCGAGAAGACGTCCTCGAGGAGCGGTACCACGAACACCGGCAGGGCCATGAAGATGAGGATGACCCCCGTGAGGTCCATGATCATCACCAGTAGGTTCATCTCGGGGGTCTCCCACGGCGCGTCCGACCCGTACCCCGTCGTCGTGAACGTCTCTATCACGACCTGTAGCGACTGGTAGAACGGCTGAGTGTGATTTTCGTAGACGGCCATCCCGTAGTCGTAGACCATCGCGTAGCCGAGGAAGACGACCACGAGCGTAGAGAGGTAGTAGAGCGTGCGGCGCTTCCACTTGTCCATCGGGTGGTGGTTTTCGGGTGACGATATAATGCGTTTGGGTTCCGCATCTGTCGCCTACTCGTCGGACCGAGGCGGTCGTACCGACTTCCTCGACCACCGGATTTATTAATCGGTGGTACAACCTAGTAATCCGTGACGCAGCTACAGCGCGCCCGAGAGGGTACGGTCACCGACTCGATGGAGAGAGTCGCCGAGCGAGAGCAGGTATCCGCCGAATTCGTCCGCGAGCAGGTCGCAGACGGTCAGGCCGTGATTCCCGCGAACGTCGAACACGACCGCCTCGACCCAATGATTATCGGCCGGGAGTTCGCCACGAAGGTCAACGCCAACATCGGCAACAGCGAGACCGAAAGCGGCGTCGAGGAGGAGTTGGAGAAGCTACACACCGCGGTCCACTACGGCGCGGACACCGTGATGGACCTCAGTACCGGCGGCGACCTGGACCGGATTCGAGAGGCCAACGTCGACCACTCGCCGGTTCCGCTCGGTACGGTACCCATCTACGAGGCCGTCAAGCAGGTCGAGAGCGTCGAGGAGTTCACTCACGAACTCCTGCTAGACGTAATCGAGAAGCAGGCCGCCCAGGGCGTCGATTACCA
This sequence comes from Halorussus salinisoli, assembly GCA_005239435.1. GTDB lineage: Archaea > Halobacteriota > Halobacteria > Halobacteriales > Haladaptataceae > Halorussus > Halorussus salinisoli. The sequence continues at coordinate 146,756 of SZNP01000005.1, forward strand.
GACGATTCACGCCGGGGTGCTGATGGAACACCTCCCGCTGACCGACGGCCGCAAGACGGGCATCGTCTCTCGCGGCGGGTCCATCCTCGCGCAGTGGATGGAGGAGAACGGAATGCAGAACCCCCTCTACGCCAAGTTCGAGGAGATCTGCGAGATTTTCGCGGAGTACGACGTAACCTTCAGCCTCGGCGACGGTCTCCGGCCGGGGTGTCTCGCCGACGCGGGCGACGACGCTCAGTTCGCCGAGTTGGACACCCTCGGCGAACTGACCCGAATCGCGTGGGACCACGGCGTGCAGGTCATGGTCGAGGGGCCGGGCCACGTCCCGATGGACCGAATCGCGGGGCAGGTCGAGCGCCAACAGGAGGTCTGCGACGGCGCGCCGTTCTACGTCCTCGGACCGCTCGTGACCGACGTGGCACCGGGCTACGACCACATCACGAGCGCCATCGGCGCGACCGAGGCCGCCCGCGCCGGGGCCGCGATGCTCTGCTACGTCACGCCGAAGGAACACCTCGGTCTCCCCGACGCCGAGGACGTGCGCGAGGGGTTAGCGGCCTACCGCATCGCGGCCCACGCCGCCGACGTGGCGAACGACCGCGAGGGTGCCCGCGACTGGGACGACGCCCTCTCCGAGGCCCGGTACGACTTCGACTGGACGCGCCAGTTCGACCTCGCACTCGACCCCGAGCGCGCCCGGTCGTACCACGACCAGACGCTCCCCGGCGACAACTACAAGGAAGCGCGTTTCTGCTCGATGTGCGGCGTCGAGTTCTGTTCGATGCGCATCGACCAGGACGCACGCGAGGCCGACGGCGAGATGACCGAAATCGAGGAGGAAACCGACGTGGAAGTGTCGGCCGCGGCGGAGGTGAATCGGCCGCCGGTCGGCACCCACGAGGTCGAGGGCGAACCGTCGCTCGCCGACGTGGACCTCGAACGCGACTACCCGTCGGCGGACGACTGACGGAACCGGAATTCGTATCGTTTCTTCAGGTAATAATTTTGTTCCTTCGACGATTGTATAGATGCGTCACTCTACTCGTTCCAAGACCACTCCGTCGTCGAACCGTCCGCGCTCGTCGGCTTTCTCCTCGCGGAGGCGCTTCAGTTCGGCCCGCTCTACGTCCTCGGCGTCCCGAATCGCCGCGAGGACTTCCAGCACGTCGGCGAGTTCTTCGGGGTCGCCGCTCTCGCGGAACTCGTCGGCCTCCTCGCAGAGCTTTTCCCGGAGGCGCTCGCGGTACTCAGCTCCGTCGGCGACGTGGGTTACGGGCGTCTCGTCGTTCTCGCGGACGATATCGGGAATCCGGTCACGGACGAGTTTGTCGAACTCGGTCACGACCGAGAAGACAGACGGGCCGAAAGAAGTGGTTTCGATTCGGTGTCGTCAGACCGCTTCGGCGCTTCCGGGGCCGCGCTCGCCCGTCTGCAGACACTCCTGCACCGAGTCGGTCAGCGCGTACAACTGCTTGCGGGCGTCGGGGATGTAGACGCGTTCTTCGATGACCTCCTGTTCTTTGAGTCGCTTGACGGAACTCCGGACGGTACGCGGCGAGAGTCTGGTTCGGTCGCTGATCTGTTGCTGGGTGAGCGCCTCGTCGTTGTATTCGAGTACCTTCACGACTAGCTTCGCGCTCGGCGGGGCGTCGTCGTCGAGGCAGTCAGACATCGTGTTCCAAGCGTGGACCGCGACCGAATTATACGTTTGCTAACCCTGGCGAAACGTGGTTACTTCTGGGTAACCACATCTCCAGGTCCCCACGACGGTCGCACTACCGACCGCTCTCGACTCGAACGTGGGGAAGAATTTTACCCGCTCGCTCCCGGCCTACTGGTATGTACCTCGCCGACCAGACGTGGCCGGAACTGAGCGATTACGTGGCCGAGGAGTCGCTGGCAGTCGTGCCGCTGGGTTCGACCGAACAGCACGGGCCGCACCTCCCGCTCTCGACCGATCACCGAATCGCGGAGGGTCTCGCCCGCGAGGCGGCCGACTGGACCGGGTTCCTCTGCGTGCCGACCGTGAACGTCGGCGTCAGCCCCCACCACAAGCAGTTTCACGGCACGATGTGGGCCGACCCGCCGGAGTTCCGCGATTACGTCGAGAGTTTCTCCCGAAACCTCTCGTACCACGGCATCGACCGCATCGTCTTCGTCAACGCCCACGGCGGGAACCAGACCCACCTCCGGGAGGTCGGACGCCGCCTCCGCGAGGACGAGGTGGCCTACGCCGTCGAGTGGATGTGGGACGAGTCCGTCCCGGACCTCGTGAACGACCTCTTCGAGGTCAACGGCCCGCACGGAGGTCCCAAGGAGACGGCGATGATGATGCACCTCGACCCCGAGAACGTGCGCACGGACAAACTGGAGGACGCGCGCGACGGTGGCCTCGTAGACTGGCCGGGCGACGAGGGGTACATCTACGGCGCGCGCAACTTCTACGACGCCATCGACAACACCGAAAACGGCGTCCTCGGCGACCAGACCGACGCCACGCCGGAGAAAGGTGCAGAGCTGTTCGACGCCGCGAGCGAGCAGTTGGCGAACCTGCTGACGTGGCTGGACGACCAGCGATTCGAAGACCTGATGGCGAAACCCCACGTCGAGCCACGACCAGGAAGTCGGCGGTAGAAACGCGCTCCCACCAGCACTCGCTCGACGTCACATAGATCTCCGGCGCGTGCTGGCGCGACCCGAACCGCGGGTCGCGCCACGGCGCGCGAGGGACGAGTGAGCGGAGCGAACGAGGAGGTTGGGGAGGCGTGAGGCCCGCGGTTGCGGTGCGGTGCTGTGCGGGGCCGTCCGGGGGCATGCGGTGCTGTGCGGTTGCGGTACTCCTTGGCTCGAGGAGTAGCTACCTTCGCTACTTTTCACCGCCCTCCACCTCCAACTCGTACTCCACTTCCACCTTCACCTCCGACCACACGACCACGAAAACGAAGACCTCCAACCCCGACTCCAACTTACCCCGGATACTCCCCGAGGGTTTCACGCGGCCACAGACCCTAACCGCGTGAGAACCCTTCTTTCCAACATGCCGAACGACCCCTACACCGACGACGAGTACGACGACACGTACAAGAAGGTCCACGGGGACGAACCCGCGCGCGACCAGTACGCGGGCGACGAGGCGACAGACGACACCTTCTTCCCCTCCGGCGTCGGCGGGACGCTCTCGCCGACTGGGTGGGGAATCTGGCCGTCGAACAGCAGCGTGGATGCCGACTACGACGGGACCGAAGGCAGGTCCGACGCGACCGAAGGCGAGTACGACCGGACCGCCGGGACCGGGCCGGCGACGACCGAATCGGACGACGAGGGCGGGACGTGGTTAGACGAGGGGCTCATCGGGGCCTTGCTTCTCGTCGGCGTCGTCCTGTTTTTCTTCCCCGAGCCAACGACCTCCGCTATCGGCATCGCCATGGTCGCGATGGGTGTGGTGGCGTGGATTGCTGACTGGGCGATGTAGGCCGCCGACTGGCTCTCCGGAGCCAGTGCGATTACGGTGAGTCGGCCCGACGATGAGGTCGAGATGGCAACGCTGAATCCCGACTTCTCCGACTCGACGGTAATCGTCACGGGCGCGAGCGCGGGCATCGGTCGCGCCGTCGCGCTCGCGTTCGGGGACGCGGGCGCGACAGTCCTCGCCGCCGACGTGCGGGAGGATCCGAAAGCCGAGACCGAGTCGGCTCCGACCCACGAGAAAATCCGCGACGCGGGCGCCGAGGCCGAGTACGTCGAGACCGACGTGGCCGACCCCGACCAGATTCGGACCCTGATAGAGGCGGCCCGCGAATTCGGCGGCGTGGACGTGATGGTGAACAACGCCGGAATCTACACCAAGCGGAGGTTCCGCGAGGTGACGCCCGAGGAGTTCGAAGAAGTACACGCGGTCAACGCTCGCGGGACCTTCTTCGGGACTCAAATCGCCGCCAACGACATGATAGACCGCGGAGAACCGGGCGTCGTCGTCAACACCTCCTCGGACACGCAGGGCCGGGCGGCGTGGGACCACAGCCACTACGCCGCGACCAAGGGCGCGATTCGGATGATAACCCGGAGCGCGGCCCTCGAACTCGCCCGGGAAGACGTGCGGGTCAACGCCGTCGCGCCCGGTCCGGTCGCCACCGAAATCCGCGAAGGCTGGTCGGAGGAGGCCGAGGAGATGGAACCCGAGAGCGACACCCCCGGTCTCCCCTTGCGGGCCGCCGACCCCGAGGAACTCGCCGGAGCGTACCTCTTTCTGGCGAGTGATGCGGCCTCCTACGTGACCGGCGAGACGGTCTGGGTCGACGGCGGCGGCCACGTCTGCTGACCGTCCGGGTACGGTCGTCGTCCCGGAGGACTGCCAGCGGTCCGGCGAGTCCGATGGCGCGTAAGTTTAATCCGATTGCAAGCTAACGTGTCGCATGGCCGACCGACAGCCACGCGGCCCGACCGGTATCCCGGTGTTCGGCAGTTCGCTCGATTTCGCGGCTGACCCGCTGGGATTCATGGAGGAGTGCGCGCGGGAGTACGGCGACTTCGCACGCATCGACACGCTGAACCGCGAGGTGTACCTGCTGACCGACCCCGAGGGAATCGAGTACGTCCTGACCGAGAACTACGGGAACTACCGGAAACCGGACCTCGACGGCGAGGGACTGGACGGGCTACTGGGCGACGGTCTCCTGACCAGCGAGGGCGACCTGTGGAGGAGCCAGCGAAAGCGCATCCAACCCGCGTTCTTCCGCGAGCAGTTAGACCGCTACGCAGAGACGATGGTCGGGGACGCCCGCGAACTCGCCGAGACGTGGAGCGTCGGCGACCGTATCGAGGGGGACTCGGCGATGTCGCAACTCACACTCCGTATCATCGTGGAGACCGTTCTCGGTGCGGAACTCGGCGGCATGGAGCGCGAAATCTCCGAGGCGCTGATCGACGTGAGCGGGCGATTCCGATCCGACGACGTGCGGAGTTTGGTCCCCGCGGACGTGCCGACGCCGCGAAACGTGAAGTATCGACGCGGCGAACGCCGCCTCGAACGCGTCGTTCGGGACATCGTTCGGCAGCACGAGCGCGGCGAGAGAACGGAAGACGGTGGCGACATGCTCAGTCTGCTCCTTCGGGCGAGAGACGCAGGCGCGGTCGAAATCGACGACGAACAGATTCGCGACGAGGTACTGACGATGCTTCTCGCTGGCCACGACACGACGGCGCTCACGCTGACCTACTCGTGGTACCTGCTCTCGGAGAACCAGGAGGCACGGCGGAGGTTCCACGCCGAACTCGACGCGGTCGTCGGCGATTCGGATCCGACGGTCGAAGACGTCCAACGACTCGACTACACCGAACGGGTCGTGAAGGAGGCGATGCGACTCTATCCGCCCGCCTACACTATCTATCGAGAAGCGAACGCGGACGACAGCGTGACGGGATTCCACCTCCCGGAGGGAGCCATCGTCTCGATGCCCCAATGGGTCGTCCACCGCGATCCGCGCTGGTGGGACGACCCCGACGGGTTCCGGCCCGAGCGATGGAGCGACGAGGCGCGCGACGACGCCTCGCGCCCGGACTACGCTTACTATCCCTTCGGCGGCGGGCCGCGACGGTGTATCGGCGAGGAGTTCGCCACGCGCGAGGCCAAGTTCGTACTTGCGACCATCGGTCGCCGGTTCGAGTTGGAGTACGCGGGCCGCGACGAACCGGAACTTATTCCCATGGTGACGTTACACCCGGAACCACCCGTGGAGTTCGACGTGAAAGCGCGGTAGAAGGGTCAGGGACGGCAGATAGGGCCGAAAACCTGAAAAGCTTTCTGTAGAATAATTATAAAACGCCGCGCGTAGGATGGAGGAATTATCTTTTCCTGTCCTTTTTATTATAATTTTCTTGTTTATAACATTTAGTAAATTAGATAATAACAGCAGAAATATATAGGGTTGGTATGGCACATCAATCCGACTTCCGGAACTGGCTTGCGGAGAATCCAAAAATGATGGGCGCGCTATGGGCACTAATTGTAATCCTCGCAGAAACGGGAAAGGTAGCTGCTGACAACGGCACTGTCATTGGCCCTTAGACCTCCTTTAACCAGACGTCGCTCCAAACTAGTTCCTCGTTTACTATTAGTGGTCTCGTCCGGCCTTCTAGGAGTTCGTGCAGTACGTTGTGAGCCACTTCGGTGTGGCCGCACGCCCCGACGCCAAAGAACATGCCCTCAATGCCGGGTAAGTACGATTCGATGACTGATCCGGCACCGTGTCTTTGGTTGGGGTACGCATAAAATTCGGCTACTAATTTACCATCCGTTTCGGTCTCGTCGGGGAAAACGTGATACATGATCGGCATTCCAGTCTCGGTTTGCGTTATCGTTACTCCCGGGTCCCCTGCCACCAGATAATCCCGACCGATCGACGTGTACTTCCGGACTATCTCCATCGAATATCCTACGCTGAATCCGTGGTGAAGGAGCTTTGCGAGGGTTTCGCCGACTTCCACTGCCCCACCGTTCCCTACGTCGCCCAGACTCACTACTGCCGCGTTCGCCCCTGCCTCGACGAGCGCGATGCCTTGGTCGTGCGACCGACAACCATTCAACAGCACTGTCGTCGCACCGGTCTCTTCGACTGTCTCCGCGTCCAGGATCCCGTCCCGGCACTCGAATCCGAGTCCGTCGATGTGGCCGATGAAGTGGAATACATGGTTGTCTTCGGCCAGAAGGTCTCTGAGTTCGCCTGTCGAAACGTCGAACCGACAGTCTACGTCAACGTACACGTCGTCTCGACTGCCGTATACCTCCGAGACGGCGTCCCACTCTGCTCGCATCTCGTCGTCGTTGCAGACCACCGTGATTTCGATGACTCCCTCCTCGTGTTCGGGCGTCTCGTTCCGGAACGCCTCGACGAGTAGCTTCGAACCACTCTCGGGCGTCTTGTCGCCGACGTAGGCCTGCTCCAGCGCGTCCACCTCCGGAAGCGGGACGTACTCGCCGACGCCGGGCACGCCACGCCCGTTCGTAGAATCGTCGTCCGGGGGCGAGCGCGGCGCACGAGTGTCGGCCGACCGCACGAAGTCGTCGCCGCGGGCGGGTTCGGCGCGGCGCACGAACGACCCGAGGGCGTCCTCGGTCACGCGTTGGCTTTCTGTCGGGTTCCACGCTTCGCCGACGGGTGACTCTATGCGGACCAATGGGAGGTCGTCGACGACGTACGGGAGAAGTTCGACCGCCGACGCGTCCGGTTCGACGTGTGTGGCGCGGTGCCACGTCGGTGTGATGGAGTCGACAGCTTCGTCGGGCACCGAGAGGTACGTCGCCAATCGCTCGGCGAGCGGCGTCTCGTATAGGGCCTCGAAGTCGAGGTCCACCTGCGGTTCGAGGACCTCGCGCTCGTGAAGTTCGACCGGGAAGTACCCCTCGGTCCGGGTCACGCAGTCGAGAAGGAGGACTCGCTTCAGGAGGTCTCCGGCGGTCTCCGCGATTTCCGCGGCGTCGTCGCCGAGGTGCCGGGCGACTCCGGTCCCGGTGTCGGTAGTCAGACGGGCAATCTCGCTCGGCACCAGATTCGCGCCCAGGTAGTACGCGAGCGGGGCGACACCGTAGATGGGGCCGTACTCGGGTGGGACCTCGATGGAGATACCGGTGTCGGGCGCCTCGAGACCATCGGGAATCGACAGTTCGTCGCTGCGCTCGACGCGCGGCGGGTGCCCGCGCAGGGTCGGCCAAGCGTGTTCGGGCGAGGTGGTCTTGAGCGCCGAGGAGAACGCCGATACCGCCTCCATCACGGCCTCCGGGTCGTCGGGTACGGTGATGGTCCCCGCCGGAGAACTGTGATACGACCGGGCACCGACGCGGACCGTCGTCGCTTCGCCGAAATCGATGGTCACGTCGTCGGCGTCGGCCGCTATCTCCAGGGAACTCCCGACTCGGAGGTAGAGTTTCATCGGCGCGTGAAAGTCCAGCAGGTACTCGTCGGGCGGGAACTCCCGGCGGGTCGGTGGACTGATCGAGGCGTGATGGCTCCCGTCTGGCGAGCGAACGTCCACCGGAATCGTGTACGGGAGCGCGAGTTCGTCGGTCCGAATCTCGCAGGCGGTGTCCACCGGAAACGGGAACCCGTCCGTCGTCGCCGGCATCGGGGCTATCGGCGTCGTCGTCCGGAGCGTGAACCGCCGGGACTCGATGGGGTCGAGTATCTCGATTCCGGCGGTGGTGGTCAGCGAGTCGAACTCGGGGTGCATACTGTGGGTCGGGATACGTCGTAGTCAGCCGAGGAACTCCAGCGGTTAAAAGCCCGGGGTCAGTTCCGTTTCAGAGCCGAACCCAGTCGGTGGTCAGGTCCCGGGTCGGGACGTGCCACCGCTGTTGGGCGTCGTGGGCGTCGTGGGCGTCCGGATTGACCGACCGGATCTCGATTACGGCGTCTACGTCGCCGACCAGTGCCTGCACGCGCTCGCTGTCGTAGTCGTCTTTCAGGAGATAGTGGGCCATCGCGCCGTGGTCACGGACGTAGCCCCCGACCATCCGGAGACATCGCTGCACCACGTCTTCGCCGTGGTGGTCGAACAGGCTGCCGAGCGAGTCGATGCCGAGGCGTAACTCCGCGGGTCGGAGACCGTCGGCGCGGCGGTCGAACTCCTCGATGCCCTCCACGAGCGCGGTCTGTAATCCGTCGAGTTGCGGGTCGGCGACTCGGGTTTCCGGTATCCTGACGAGGTCCGTCGGGTCGGCTGGTGTCGTCGCCGACGTGACCGACCGCGGTGTGACGGCGTGATTGACCAGTTTCGTCGTCTCGGCCAGCGGGCGTGGAACCTCGTCCGGGTCGGGGAGTCGCTCTGCGATACTCCGCGAACTCGCGTCAGTCACGGCAAGTAGGCGGTAGCGAAGGGCTTCTGGGTCCCCGAGGAGGTTCTCGCTCGCGCGCACGAACAGTTCCGGACGCGCGTCTCCGACGACCAGCAGATTACAGCCAGTGGCCTTGAGTTCGTTCAGCAGACTCAGAAAGTCGATGAACTCGTCGTCGTAACCGTGCGCGTCGGAACTGTCTGTTCCCATCGCTCGTACTGGGCTACTCTATGGCACGCCGAGTTATAAAATTTCCTCATTCTGCGACTGGAACTTGGTTTCGAGTCGAGCTACGTTCGGAAACTCACCGCGATTCCCTCGCCGAGCGGAATCGCCACCGTCTCGAACGCCGGGTCGTCGCGGACCGCCAACAGGTAGTCGGCGATACCCCGGCTCTGGTCGTCCACGTCGTGGGGGTCGCCGCCTTCGAGTATCTCCAGAATCGTCTCGAAGTCCTGAATCCCGCTCTCCATTGCGTTGTCGGCGACGACGACGCCGCCCTCGGCCACCTTCTCGCGCACTGCGTCGAAGGCGTCGGGGTAGCCGTCCTTGTGGCAATCGACCAGCACCACGTCGAAGGGACCGTCGTGGCGCTCGACAGTTTCGAGCGCGTCGCCCTCCTCGAAGACGGCGCGGTCGGCGTATCCGCCTCGCTCCAGGAATTCGCGGGCGTCGTCGAGTTCGTCGGCGTCGTGTTCCGTCAGGACGATTTCGCCGTCCTCGGGGAGCGCCTCGGCGAACCAGTAGGCCGAGTAGCCGAACCCCGACCCGAACTCGAAGATCCGCTCGGCCTCGACCATCCGGGCGACGAGTCGCAGGAAGCCGCCGACCTCCGGACCGACCGTCGGGAAGCCGATCTCCTCCCCGTGGGCTTCCATCTCCCGCAGAGTGTCGTCGCGGTCGGGTACCATCGCGCTGACGAATCGTCGGGTCTCCTCTGGCAGTAGGTCCATGGTCGAACGGTCGCGGGTCGCACAGTTAATCCTTGGCAGGCGTACCAGCAGTGGCGTACCAGCAGTCGACGAACAGGACTGCGCTCGGTGGGCCGAACCACCGGGACGCCCTCTGCGGATCCCACCACCGGCAGTCACTCGGCGCGGCGAACAGACGAAACTGGCCGTTTCGCTCCGTTTGCATACGAAACTGTCGGATACGTAGGAACTACCACCCGGGCGGCCGACGAAGCCGGACTTACGGCCGCGAGCAGTTTCACTTTCGGTCTCCTGTATACGCTACCTTATCACCTAGCGGTGCTAACCACACTCGATGGCAGCAACAGAAGAACTCGACACGCTCCCAGGAGTAGGACCAGCGACCGCGGAGAAACTCAGAGACGCGGGCTACGACTCGTTCGCCTCCATCGCGGTGGCGAGTCCCGGCGAACTCTCGAACACCGCCGACGTGGGCGAGTCGAACGCCTCCGACATCATCCGCGCGGCCCGCGACGCCGCCGACGTGGGCGGCTTCGAGACCGGTTCGGACGTCCTCGAGCGCAGGGCCGAGATAGGCAAGGCGACGTGGAACGTCCCCGCGGTGGACGAGATGCTCGGCGGCGGGGTCGAAACCCAGTCGATCACCGAAGTGTACGGCGAGTTCGGTACTGGCAAGTCCCAAATCACTCACCAACTCTCGGTCAACGCCCAACTGCCCCGCGAGTACGGCGGACTGGAGGGCGGGGTCCTCTTCGTGGACAGCGAGGACACGTTCCGCCCCGAGCGCATCGACGACATGGTTCGGGGACTCGAAGACGACGCCAAGCGAGCCGGGATGGACAGCCACGGCGTCGAAACCGAGGACGAACTAATCGAGGCGATGCTGGACCAGATTCACGTCGCCAAGGCGTTCAACTCCAACCACCAGATGCTCCTCGCGGAGAAGGCCAACGAACTCGCCAAGGAGTACGCCGACTCGGAGTGGCCGATTCGAATGGTCTGCGTGGACTCGCTGACGGCCCACTTCCGCGCCGAGTACGTCGGCCGCGGCGAACTCGCCGAGCGCCAGCAGAAACTCAACAAGCACCTCCACGACCTCGTCCGGTTGGGGAGTCTCCACAACGCCGCGGTGGTCGTGACGAATCAGGTCCAGTCGAACCCCGATTCCTACTTCGGCGACCCGACCAAGCCCATCGGCGGCAACATCCTCGGGCACGCCTCGACGTTCCGTATCTACCTCCGCCAGTCGAAGGGCGAAAAGCGGGTCGTGCGCCTCGTGGACGCGCCGAACCTCGCCGACGGCGAGGCCGTGATGCGGGTGACTGGCGACGGACTGAAACCGGAGTAGTCGCCTACGCGCGACCGGCGGTCGCGCCCGGAGGCTGACTTTCACGTCTCTCGACAATATATTGGAATCTTTTAGGAATGAATATACTGCTCTAGTATGCACCGATCGTTCTAAGACCGGCGGCGGTGTCGGACCGAAGGAGTTCGGCCGACCGCGAGTCCGACTACGCACCCGCGAGGTCGGCCAGCGCACCCGCCAGTACCCGAGTCGCGGTCGCGCAGTCGTCCCAGTCGGTCCACTCCTTCGGGTTGTGCGAGATGCCCTCGCGGGAGGGTGCGAACAGAAGTCCGGCGTCGGTCACGCCCGCGACGTGCATCGTGTCGTGGGCCGCGCCCGAGTGGAGGTCCAGCGTCTCGATTCCGGCCGCCTCGCCCGCGTCGTGAGCGGCAGCGCGCACCCGGTCGCTCATGGGCGTGGGAGCGAGGTCGAAGGGCCGCCGGAACTCGGTCTCGACGCCTCGCTCGCGTTCGAGGCGCGCGAGACTCCGGCGAGCGCGCCGGACCAGTTCCTCCATCGCGTCTCGGTCCACGTCCCGAACGTCGACCCCTGCCTCGACTTCGCCGGGGACGACGTTGGTCGCGTTCGGCCGCACGTCGAGGCTCCCGACGGTGCCGACCGCGGTGTCGCTGGCGGAGGTCACGACCTCGTTCGCGGCCCGTTCCACGTCGAGGACGAACTCGCTGGCCGCCGCGAGCGCGTCGGTCCGGTCGCCCATCGGGGTCGCTCCGGCGTGGTCGGCCTCCCCGCGAACCGTCGCCTCGCAGTGGGTGATGCCCGTGATGGCGGTGACGACGCCGACCGGAACCCCGGCGTCGGTCAGTCGCTCGCTCTGCTCGACGTGGAGTTCGAGCCACGAGTCCCACTCGCTGGCGTCGATGCGGCCCTCGCCGCGGAAACCCATCGCGTCGAGTGCGGATTCGAGGGTCGTCCCGTCGTCGGCTTCCAGCGCGAGGGCACGCTCGACCGACCGCTCGCCCACCGCGACCGACGACCCGAGCAGGCCCGAGGCGAATCGCTGGCCCTCCTCCTCGGTGAACGAGACGACTTCGACCGGGCGCTCGGGTTCGACTCCGGCGTCCTGCATCGTTCGGACGGCTTCGAGCGCCGAGTACACCCCGAGCGGGCCGTCGAAGATGCCGCCCTCCGGCACCGAGTCGAGGTGGCTCCCGGCCGCGACCGGGGCCGTCTCGGGGTCGGCGCTCTCGGGCGTCCACCGCCCCGCGACGTTCCCCACGGCGTCGATTCGCACGTCGAGTCCCGCGTCCTCCAGCCGCGCCACGAGGTACTCCCGGGCCTCGCGGTTGGCCTCGGTGCCCGTCAGGACGGTGCGACCCCGCCCCTCGTCGGTCTCTATCTCGCCGAACTCGGCGTTTGCTTCGAGGTCCTCGCGGAGTCTGTCGCGGTCTACGTTCATGCTCGGAACGTCGGAGGCCGAGCATTTGAGTGGTGGGTTGGCGGTAACGAGTCGGCGGCGCATCCGTGACTCAGAAAGGGCCGGAGTTGCGCCGGGCCGCGGCCGGGCGTTTCTCAGTCCCGCGCGACCAACACCGACGCGTCGGCCGAGCGAACCACGCGGTCGGTCGTACTTCCGAGGAGGTGTTCGGCCAGTCCCGTTCGGCCACTCGCTCCGACGACGATGAGATCGATATCGTGTTCGTCGCTGTACTGGGTAATCGCCTCGTGGGGCACGCCTTCGAGCGTGGCTCGCTCGTAGGTGACGTCCGCCTCGTCGGCCCGAGTCGCGGCGGCGTCGAGGGCGTCTTCGGCCTCCTGCTCGTAGGTCTCCGTGAGGTCGTCTGCGATGGTTCCGACGCCGGACGCGGACATCTCTTCTCCCACGTCGACCACGTACAGGAAGTGGACTCTCGCCTCCTGGTGGCTCGCAACCGCGACGGCTTGGTCTACTGCAGTCGCGCTCTCTTCGCTCCCGTCCGTCGGTACCAGAATCTCGTGGTACACTCGTTCGAATAGCTCTGCGACGACAAAGAAAGTCGTGGCGGAGGCCTGTGAACTCCGAACGCGTCGAATCTACGCGCTCCCGGTCGCCGCGAGTTGTTCCTTGTCCAGCGGGTCCTCGATGTCGCCCATGATCGACTCCAGCATGTCGGTCACGGTGACGAGTCCGACGACGTCGCCGTCCTCGACGACCAGCGCGAGTTCCTGATTCTCGGTCTGGAACTGGTCGATGGCGTCGCTCACGTCGGTATCCGGCGAGAGGGTCATCGGCGGCGCGGCCAACTCCGAGAAGTCTACCTCGCCGCCCGTCAACTTCTCGCGGTGGCGCACGAGGACCGGGACGTAGACGATACCCCGGAAGTCGGTCAGTTCCTCGCCGACCAGCGGATACCGGGTCTGGGGCCGGTCGGCCATCCGCCGGAAGTTCTCCTCGGTGTCGGCCTCGGTGGACAGCGCGACGATTTCGTCGGCGGGAATCATGACCTCCCGGACCGACCGCTCGCCGATCTGGAGCGCGTTCATCACCTCGTCGCGGCGCTCTTCGGAGATGTCGCCGCGTTCGAGGACCGAGCCGAGTCGGTTCCGGAGGTCGGCCCGCGACTCGATGGCCTCCTCCTCGGTTTCGAGCCACGCGCCGGTCATCTCGATGCCGAACAGTTTGAGCGTCGCCTTCGCCACCCAGTCGCCGAGGGTGATGAGCGGCGAGATGACGTAGTTGAACCAGTAGAGTGGGGTCGCTCCGTACCGACAGACCATCCGGGAGCGTTCGACGCCGAGGTACGTCGGGGTCTGCTCGCCGTGAGTCAGATGCACGAGGTTGATGATGAGGAACGCGATAATCGCGCCGGACCCGACCGACGCCAGCACCGTGTTCGCGAACAGCGGTTCGAAGATAGCGGCCAGCGCGGGTTCGGCGACGATACCGACGGCGATGCTGGACGCCGTAATTCCGACCTGGCAGGTGGTGAGGTAGATTTCCAGGTTCTGAGTCATCTCCCACGCGCGTTCCAGCGTCGGACTGCCGTCGCCGACGAACTCGTCCTCGGTGAACTGACGAGCGCGCGTCAACGCGAATTCGATGGCGACGAAGAACCCGTTCGCCAGTATCAGCAAGACGCCGGCGACGAGACGGCCCGTGATTTCGAGCGAATTCATTGTGTCCAACTAGTAGTTCCGAGTTCCAAAGAGGTGGCGGCTTCGGCGTCACTCCACTCCTTCGCTCGCGTCGAGATACTCCTCCAGAAGCGACGGGAAGTCCCGGCCGCGGAGATACCGGAGTCCGAAGTCCTCCGCCCAGCTGATGATGCCGATGTCCTCGGTGACGACTCCCGCTTCGAGTTCGCGCGCCAGAATCAGCAGGTCGAAGTCCTCGTGTGAGTCGAGGGCACCCTGTCGGAGCGCCCGCCGGTACTTCTCCCGGAGGTCGGAGACGAGTTGGTCCACGTCGGTCATGTACTCCTGTCCGTCGACCGGGTCGCCGTCGAGTTCTTGGGCCTCGCGGACCGCCTCCTCGGAGACTCGAAGCCCTCGGTTCACTCGGTCGCTCATCTCGTCGATGAACTCGAAGACGATTTCGGCCGGAATCATGACCTCAAAGCGCGCCGGGTGCTTCTGGATGACCCACGTGTTGAGTTTCGAGAAGACCTCGTCGGAGACGCCGCGGTCTTCGAGCATCGCGGTGAGTTCGTCGTGAATCGACGGCGGGACGTAACAGGAGATGTTCAGCGAGAGTTTCGCCTCGGCGACGAGGTCCAGCAGGCGGACGACCGCCTCCTCCCGACTCTCGTCGTCCCGGAGTATCTCGTCGGTGAAGAACACGGACGTATCGAGGACGAACCGCTGCTTGAGCGGATACTCGGCCATCGTTCGGCAGTTCCGCCCCGAGAGACAAGAGTTCGTCGCTGTCGTAAAACGGACCTGTCGGGCGCGATTTTCATGTGGTAACACATATCACGGAGTCCCGAAAAATGCTTAATATCGACTCGCTCCTACCTACAGTTGTCGCGGGGTCGGGAGGACACGTCGGACGAGCAATCTCGAATCGTTCGCAAGAAACCGAGGTTGCTTACGGGTGAACACTAAACGACCGGTAAAACGGTCACGAGGTCAAAGCCCGAAGGAGAACCGAAGTGACCCGGAACGGGACCACCATAGTGGTTCCGTACGAAGGCCAAGTAACGGACGCCACGTAAGCGGCGTTCGTGAAACTGGTGGAAGCCAGAAGGGCCGTACAGGTCGCGGAAAACGTCTCCCGTCCGAGTCCAATTCTCGACCTCGCGTTCTTCGGCACTCAAGACCGACGAGCGGGAAGTCCCCGTTTCGCTGTCCGACGTAGGTGCGACGGAAAGCACTTACCGAATCCCCGAGGACGTCCCGACGTGAAACGCCGCGTCTTTGTCGCCCTCCTCGTATTGGCGGCGGTCGCACCCGCGGCCACACCCGCGAGTTCGCCACCCCAACCGCTCTGTCCGGTCTGCGACGACGGCTTCGAGCAGGCCGCCGACGAGCGGGGTCTGAACGCCACCGTCGCACGGAGCGAAGCCGTGGTCCGAGTCCGGGAGGACGCCACCGGCCGGTGGACCGTCCGGAATCACCTCACGAACGAGTCGGTGGCCGAGCGTCTCCGGTCCGACGCCGACCTGCTCGACCGAATCGTCCGAGACGCACTCGGCGACGGCTACCGAAAGCCCGACGCGCGCCGCCTCTCGAACGTGTCGGCCCGCGTTCGAGGGCACATCGTCACCGTTACCTTCTCGTACTCGTCGTTCGCCGACCGAGTTGGCGCCGGCGTGCTGTTAGTCGATTACGTCCACGCGAGCGGCCGGGAGAGCTACGGTCTGGACGCCGACCGGTTCACCGTCGTCGGGCCCGAGGGAACTCGCGTCGTGAACGACCCCGAACTGGGTCACGTCGGTGAGCGTCCCGGGTCGGGCCGGGTCGGCGTGGACCGAGTGACCTGGGTGAGTCACAGCGACGAGGAGTACCGAGTCGATACGTACGTCGAAGACACCTACGTCGCGTTCGCGTCGGACGACGGACTCGTCCAGCAGGTGGCGCTCCGAATCGCGCTGGCGAGTCGCGGACTCCCTGCGGTTCTGAACAACCTCGCGGTCCTGCTCCCGGCCGGACTCGCGGTGGTCGTCGGTCTCGCGGGCTACCGAGCTGCGACCGTCGCCGGACTCCGTCTGCGGCGACCCGAGCGAGTGGCGCGTGCCGTCTTCGCGCTGGGCCTGCTCGCCATCGCTCATCCGTTCTACGCGGGGTCGGTGCCGCTTATCAACGACGACATCACCGCGTTGTCGGCCGCCGGCACCGCTTACGCGCTGGTGGGCGCGTCGGCGCTCGTACTCGTCGCCACACGTCGTTGGGAATCGGTTCGCGAGAGGCCGAGTCGCGGGCCGGTCCGTGGGAGGCTGAGTCGTCCGGTTCCGTGGTGGTTGCTCCTCGCGCCGGCCGTCGCAACGCCTCCAATCGGAGCCCTGCTGGTGACGTGGCTGAGTTATCCCGACGCGCCGAGTGCGGTGTCCGACACCGTGTTACTCGGGGTCCCTCTCGCCGCGACGCTTCCGCTCGGGTACGCCGTTGGCCGAGGCGACGCGGTCTCGCAACGTCGTGCCGTGGGAGCGACGGTGGCGCTCGTGATACTCGTGACGACTCGGTTCGTGTCGTTCACCGACCCGCCAGCGGTAGGCGGACTGATCGCTCTCGTCGGTTTCGTACTCGCGGTGCTGGGGTTGTCGTTCGGTGTACCGCTGTATCTGCTCGGCGAGTCGCTGGCGAGAACTGTCGCGCTCGACGGGTGCGACCGATGATTTCGGTCGGAGTCGGTCTGTAGGGTTCAGTCGTCGGTTTCGATTTCGAGAAGTCCGCTCGGGTAGACCGTCACGTCGTACCCTTCGTACGTGAACGAGATCTGGCCACTCAGTTCGGGTAGTCCGCCGGTCCCGACGAAGTCGTTCAGCGTGTCGGGGTCGACCGTCTCGAAGAGCGGTTCTAACTCCACCGGATTCGAGTCGGCGATGTCGGCGACGGCAGCCACGAGTATCTCGCTCGGACGTTCGTCGGTTTTCGGGTCGTAGTGAACGTGGTGAGCCTCTGTCCGGCGTTCGCTGGCGTCGTCTCGGGTTTCGTTGGCGTCTATCATACTATCAGTGATACAATTTCGTTGGAACGCGGCACTACGAACCCCCGTTTCCTCCCCGCAGATTCGGTTGGCCGATTTCGTCCCTTCTAACGACGAACGAATTGTGTGCGGACATACATATAATTACCGGCTCCGAGCCTCAAATTAGGAGTCCCGATAACGCATCGAATACGGTCCGTCCGGCACGCTACGCGTTCTCGACCGACTCGAACAGGTCGAGACACGACGCCACTCGGTCGTCGCCCCAATAGCGGACCGCCTTCGTGCGCGGGTCGTAGTCGATGACGGCGGCGTCGTCTAGTTTCGGAAGATGGTTGTGATGAAGCGATACCGCGACGCGCTGGCGGTGTCGCTCGGAGTCGGGACCGGACCGGTCGGGGTCGGACTGGTCCGGGGCCGCCGTTTCACACTCCACGACGTGGTCCGCGACGTCGGCGAGTTCGACCACGTCTACAGAGATGGATTCGAGGTACGAGAGGACGTATCGGGAGCGTGGGTCCGCCAGTGCCTCGAAGAGTTCGCCGATGGGTCCGTCCTCGCCCGATCCGTCGGAACTGAACGGCGGAGTCCGGTCGTCGCCTCCCCCGTTGGAGGTATCATCAGGCACGGTAACTAGTGGCAGAGTAACGGCAAATTTAGGTCTGTCGGGCGAACACACCGCTGGTGGTAAAATCAAAGAACGGAGGCAAAATCGTTTGCGTTTACGTAAACGATAACAAGTTCGCCCGTCCCGCCGGGGACAGGTCCGTCGGTCAGTGACCAGATACGGGACACAGACTCCGCTGGCGACCACTCTCGGCCAAACGTGTCTCGCAAACAATACGTTCCGTGACGACGTTTCCTCGAACATGAAAGCGTACAAATCGAAGGTGGTCTCGCCGATCCGACTTCCCGACCGCGAGGAACGCGAGGCGAATCTGAAGCAAGCGGGCTACAACGTCTTCAATCTCGACTCGGAGGGGGTGTTCGTGGACCTCCTGACCGACAGCGGCACTGGGACTATGAGCGAGTCCCAGTGGGCCGCCATGATGGTCGGCGACGAGGCCTACGCCGGGAGCGAGAGTTTCGACCGACTTCGGGAGGCCGTCTCGGACGTGATGGGCTTCGAGCGCATCCTACCCGCCCATCAGGGTCGCGGCGCGGAGAACGTCCTCTACGGCGCGCTGGTCGAGGACGGCGACTACGTGCCGAACAACACCCACTTCGACACGACCCGAGCGCACATCGCCAACAACGGAGCGAAACCGGTCGATTGCCCCCACGAGGGAGCACTGGACGGCGACCGCGCGTTCGCGGGCGACCTCGACGTGGAGCGAGTCCGAGAGTTGGCCGACGAGGTGGGCGAGGAACGGATTCCGGCAGTCCTGCTGACCATCACGAACAACTCGCTGGCGGGCCAACCGGTCAGCGTCGAGAACGTCCGGGAGGCCCGCGAAGTCGCCGACGAACTCGACGCCACCTTCGTCATCGACGCCTGCCGGTTCGCCGAGAACGCCTACTTCGTCCGGGAGCGCGAAGACGAGTTCGCGGGCGAGTCGGTCGCGGACGTCGCCCGGGAACAACTCTCGTACGCCGACGCGCTCGTCATGAGCGGGAAGAAGGACGGACTGGCCAACGTCGGCGGGTTCGTCGCACTCCGCGACGACCCGGACCTCGACGACGTCCACGCCGAGGCCCGCGAGCGCGCAATCCTATACGAGGGGTTCACGACCTACGGCGGGATGGCGGGCCGGGACCTCGAAGCGATGGCGGTCGGTCTCCGCGAGGCGGTCGAGGAGTCGTACATCGCCGACCGCGTGGGGCAGGTCCAGCGCCTCGGTGACCTGCTGGCCGAGCGCGACGTGCCGGTCCAGCGACCGACGGGCGGTCACGCGGTGTACGTGAACGCCGCGGAGTTCCTGCCCGACGTTCCGCGCGAGCAGTTCCCCGGGCAGGCGCTAGTCTGCGATCTCTACCGCGAGGGCGCGGTCCGCGGAGTCGAACTCGGGAGTTTCGCCTTCCCCGACACGGACCGACCGGAACTGGTTCGACTGTCGCTCCCTCGCCGGACCTACGGCGCGGACCACCTCGAACACGTCGCCGAGACGTTCGAGAAGGTCGCCGAGCGCCGGGACGCGGGCGACATCTCGGGTCTCGAAATCGTCGAGGAACCGGAGATGGCGGAGCTTCGTCACTTCAGCGCGGAACTCCGACCGGTCGGCGAGAAGGAGGCCCCGACCGCGAACTAGCGACGTCGACTGCCGGCTACGCCGCTTCGACCGACGACGGAGGCGTTTTCAGGCCGGGAGAGTCCCCTGTGCCAACCCCCACGAACTCCGTATCCCGTTTCGTTGCCCAGTCTAAAACGTAACCGTCGCTCTGGCGCGTGCTGGCGTCATCGCGTCGTCGGCGTGACCGCTCGGAGGACGCGAAGCGACCTCCCCCGCGGCGCGATCTCGCGCCCCGTTCACCCGGCCTGACTCCTCCCCGCCGAAAAACCGCTCCCAGCTCAGACTCCTTCGACGGTCTCCCGGTACGACCGGACGTGTTCGAGCGCCGAGCGCACGTCCTCCGCACTCTCTTCGTCCAACTCGTCGGCCACCTCGCGGAGGTTGTGCATCAACCGGTCAAGTCGGCCGTGGTCCGGCCCGCGGTTCGCGTCGGCCATCGACCGGAGTTGGTCGGCGAACGTGTCGATGCGCTCTGCGGTCTCGTCGTGGGAGACGCCGTCTCGAACCTCGACGAGCGTTTCGGCGGCGGTCCGGAGTTCGGTTCTGTCGTCGTCGGTCATGTGCGTGGCTATGTCGGAGGTCGGTAAATGATTTCTGTTAAGTGCGCCCGACCGGAGTCCTCATCTGGGTCGGAGTGGAACGAAGTCGAAGCGTGACGTTCGGTCGTTCGGGCGTATTTTCGTTTCTTTTAGAACGATATACGCAAGGTATAGACTGGTCTAGAATGTTTTAGCCACGCGAACACTGTCCAATGTCGCTCACGTCACCGAACCGCTCCGGAGGAGAACTTCCGACGCGACCGACTCACGTCATCGCGTCCGACGGAACGTCGGGATGCTCGCGGTAGAACCGGACGAGTCGCTCCACGTAGCTCTCGAACGGCGGACAGGAGACGCCGCTCTCCCGCAGGTCTCGCCTCGCGTTCCCGCAGGTGTAACTCGTCGGATGGACGAAGTAGTCGAGGACGGCCGGTTGAGCGCCGAGCGCTGACGCGAGACCCGGAACTGTTTCGAGCGCGCGCCGGGCGAGTGTCGCACCGCCTGGGAGCGGCAACTGGAGAATCCGAGCGTCGAGCGCGTCCCCGAACGCACGAACCATCCCCGCGACGGTCGGCGGATTCGGGTCGCAGAGCTGATACACCTCGCCGACGGAGTCCTCGCGGGCGCTCAGACGTGCTATCGCGTCGACCACGAAGTCCCGCGGCACGACGTTGACCTCGTAGTCACGCGGGTTCCCGAAGGTCGGCACCACGCCGACGCCCGCGTCGATGGTTGGTTGCCGGTCGAGCAGTCGCAGGACGTTGTACGGCCCGTCGTACTTCTGGGTCGCGCCCGTCTCGCTGTCGCCGACCGTGATGGCGGGTCGGTAGACGGTCGCGGGCAGGCCCTCGGTCGTCCGATTCTGGACTTCGACCTCCGCCAGAAACTTGGTCTCCTCGTAGTGGTTGTTGAACTCCTGACCCACGTCGAGGTCCTCGTGCGTGAAGACGCCCTCGTGTCGCCCGCTGACGTAACAGGTGCTGACGTACTGGAACCGCCGGAGGTCCGGGCAACCCTCGGCGAAGTCCAGCACGTTGCGAGTCCCCTCGACGTTGACCGCCATCCCCACCTCGCGGGCGACTCCCAGATCGTACACCGCCGCGAGGTGGTACACCTCCACCGCGTCGGCCTGGAGGTCCGCGTAGTCGTCGCCCAGTCCGAGGTCCGGTTCGGTGATGTCGCCCTCGTAGAGTTCGACACGCCCGCCGCGACTTCGGCCCTCGATTTCGGCGGCCCGTCGCTCCGCGAGGTCCCGATACGTCGGTTGGACCAGACACCGAATCGGCACGTCTTCGGGGTATCTGTCGAGCAGGCGCGCGACCAGTTCCGACCCCAGAAAGCCCGGAAAGCCGGTGAAGAAGACCGACGTCTCGCGGTCGGCCATCTACCGCACCCCCGGAATCCGGTCCATCGCTCGGAGCGCCAGCGCCATCCCCTTGGCGTACCACGAGTCGGGAACCCGGCGCGGCGGGCCGATCGCCGCGCCGCGCTGTTCGGCGACCGTCTGGGACTCGGTGTACTTCAGGAACCCCTCGACGCCGTGCCGCCGACCCAGTCCGGAGTCTTTCCTCCCGCCCATCGGCGCGTCCACCGAGGCCCACGCCGCGGCGTAGGCGTCGTTGACGTTGACGGTCCCGCACTCGATACGTCGGGCGACTTCGCGGCCGCGGGCGGCGTCTCCGGTCCAGACGCTCGCGTTCAGGCCGTAGTCGGAGTCGTTGGCCAGTTCAATCGCTTCCGCCTCGGTGTCGAAGGGCCGGACCGCCACGACCGGGCCGAACGTCTCCTCGCGCCCGGTTCTCATCTCGTCGGTCACGCCCCGCAGAATCGTGGGTTCGTAGAAGTACGGCCCGAGGTCGGGCCGGGCGCGACCCCCGGTGAGAACGTCCGCTCCCTCCTCCACGGCGTCCTCGACGTGTCGCTCGACGGTTTCGAGTTGGTCCGGCCCGACCAGCGACCCCACGTCCGGCCCGTAGTCGTAGGCGGCCCGGAGGTCGAGCGCTCGGGTCCGCCGGACGAAGCGATCGAGAAACTCGTCGTACGCCTCGTGCTGGACGTAGAGGCGCTCGAACGAGATGCAGAGTTGTCCCGCGTTGGTGAAACAGCCCCGCACTGCCCCTTCGACCGCCCGGTCGAGGTCGGCGTCCGCGAGGACGACCATCGGGTTCTTGCCGCCGAGTTCGAGCGAGCAGTCGGTCAGGTTCGCGCCCGCCCGCTCGGCCACTGTCCGCCCCGTCTCGGTGCTTCCCGTGAAGCAGACGAAGTCCGACTCCTCGACCAGTGCGCCGCCCGCTTCGCTCCCTCGACCGGTCACGACCTGGAAGACGTTCTCGGGGAGTCCGGCCTCTCGGAGCAAATCGCGGAGCAAGAGGGCGGTGTAGGGCGTCTCGCTGGCGGGCTTGCAGACGACGCAGTTGCCCGCCAGCAGGGCCGGAAGCGCGTCCGACACCGCCAGCGTGAGGGGGTAGTTCCACGGCGAGACGACGCCGACCACGCCGACCGGATGGTGGTGGACGGTGGTTCTCGTGAGAAACGGGAGCGCGCCCTTCCGGCGCGAGGGCGCGAGGTAGTCCTCGGCGCGGTGGGCGTAGTGGCGCGCGTTGGTCGCCACGTCCAGCACCTCCTCGAAGGCGTCGATGCGGGCCTTCCCGGTCTCGAGTTGGGTCACGTCGAGGAGTTCGGCCCGGCGGTCCAGCACGAGGTCGTGAAATCGCCGGACGACCTCGGCGCGGTCGGAGACTCCCCGGTCGGCCCACGCGCGCTGGGCCTCGCGGGCGCGCTCGACCGCCGCGCTCACGTCCGCGGGCGTCCCCGCGGGAATCGTTCCGATAGTTTCGCCGGAGTACGGCGCTTCGACCGGAATTTCGGGTCGGTCGCCCTCGGTCGGGACCGACGAGGCGAGACGCGAGAGCGAACCCTGACCGACTCGGTCGGGGAAGCGAGGAGTCACGACTCTCCGGTTGGTACGTCGGATTCATTAGGGTTCTGCCGCGAAGGGCGTCGCAGGGAATCGCTCACCCGCCCAGATACAACCGTCCGACCTCCTCGTCCTCCAGCAACTCGGTTCCGGACCCGGAGAACTTGATCTCCCCGCTGGCCAGCACGTACCCTCGGTCGGCTATCGAGAGGCCCTTCTCGGCGTTCTGCTCGACAAGCAGAATCGTCGTCCCGAGGCCGTTGAGGCTCCGGATGCGGTCGAACACCTGCTCGATGTAAGTAGGTTCGAGTCCGATAGACGGTTCGTCGAGGAGCATCAGTTTCGGCTCTACGACCAGTCCTCGCGCGAGTTCGAGCAGTCGGCGCTCGCCGCCCGAGAGCATCCCTGCCTTCTGGTCGCGGTGGTCTTCGAGACGGGAAACTACTCGTACAACTCGTCCAATCACAGATGGAAGGCACGTTTCTCCGAGAAATCCGGGCTTTCCGAGCCTCTCAGTCCGAGCGACCCACGTCGGACGACGTTCGGTTCCGGTCGTGGAACGCCGTCGTGAGGTCGTAGAGCGCCCGGCGTCGGTCGCCGTGCATCGCGTAGTGGTCCGCGCCCGCGAGTTCGGCGTACTCCTTGCGGTCGTCGGCCGCGCCCAACTCGTCGTAGAGGGTCAGCGCGTCCGACCGCTGAGAGGTGTCGTCGTCGCTCCCGCGGACCACGAGCGTCGGCGCGGCGATCTCGCCGGGGTCGTACGGCGGGTCGCCCGCACAGCAGGCCTTCACGTCGGCTAGTGCGCCGGTTTGCGCGACGTAGGCGTATTCGCGGTCGGCGGCGTCTCCCTGCCCGGACTCGACCATCGCGCGCCAGACCGCTTCGAAGAGCGCGGGGTCCTCGTCGCCGTCCTGGCGCTCTCGCACGTCCCGCTCGTGGTCCACGAAGTAGGCGTCGAGGTCCGGGTCGAGACCGAGGGCCGAGATGCCATCCTCGAACTCGTAGGGCGGGTCGTACACCGGCGCGCACTGGACGTAGGAGGCGACGTCGCGGTCGCGCTCGGCGAGGAAGCGCCCGGTCGTCATCGTCCCCCACGAGACGCCGACGAGGTGGATCGCATCGTGGCGCTCCGCAGCGAAGTCGAAGGCGGCCGCAACGTCGGACTCGGCGTCGCGGGCCAGTATCGGCGGGTCGTTTGATTCGGGCGGGTCGTCCATCTCCGGCGGGAACTCGCTATCGCCGTAGCCCCGCACGTCGAGGGTGTAGGCGGTCCTGCCTGCGTCTGCGGTCGCGCGGAGCCAGGAGTACGAATCGTCGCCCTCGACAGGCGGCGCGAACAGCGCCCGCGAGTGGGTGATGGCTCCGTGGACGAACAGGACCGCTTCGTCGGGAGGCGTGTCTCCTTCTGGCGGGTCCTCCCAGACCCGGAGTAGCGTGCCGTCCGGTGCCGTCACGTCGTGTGGTGTGAGGTTCATCGTAGTGAGTCGTCGCCGATCGGGTCTCAGTCGTGGCCCGACACTTCCACGGGTTCGTACGGTTCTTCGAGGTAGGCGACGTCGCTGGCCGAGAGGTTGATTTCGAGCGCCTCCACTGCGTCCTCCAGATGTTCGACGCTGGTGGTGCCGACGATGGGCGCGTCCACCCAGTCCTTGTGGAGGAGCCACGAGAGCGAAATCTGGGCCATCGTCACGCCCTCGTCGGCCGCGAGTTCCTGCACGCGCTCGTTGATTTCCCGCCCGCCGCCCTCGCGGTACGGGTGTTCGTACATGTGTTCCTCGGTCTCGCCGCGGGTCGTGGCGTCGATGTCCTCGTGCGGTCGGGTCAGGTACCCCCGCGCGAGGGGACTCCACGGCATCACGCCGACGTTCTCCTTCTCGCAGAGCGGGAGCATCTCGCGCTCCTCCTCGCGGTAGACGAGGTTGTAGTGGTTCTGCATCGTCTGGAACCGGTCGAGTCCGAGTCGGTCGCTGGTGTGGAGCGCGTCGGCGAACTGGTGGGCCCACATCGACGAGGCCCCGAGGTGGCGGACCTTGCCCCGGCGCACCGCGTCGTCCAGCGCCCGGAGGGTCTGCTCGATGGGCGTGTCGTCGTCCCACCGATGAATCTGATAGAGGTCGATGGTGTCCATCCCGAGGCGGTCGAGCGACTTCTCCAACTCCTGTTCGACGGCCTTCCGAGAGAGACCGCCCGAGTTCGGATTCTCGTCGTCCATCTGGAAGTAGCACTTGGTGGCGACCACGCTCTCGTCTCTGCGGCCCTCCAGCGCGTCACCCAACACGCGCTCGCTCTCGCCGTTCGAGTACATGTTCGCGGTGTCGAAGAAGTTGATACCGAGGTCGATGGCGCGCTCGATTATCTCCTCGCCCTCCTCGGGGTCCAGGACCCACGGACGCCAGTCGCTTGACCCGAAACTCATGCACCCGAGACAGATTCGGCTGACCTCCATGCCCGTGTCGCCCAGCGTGGTGTACTCCATGCTCGGACAGTCGCTCGGCGGGAGTAAAAAGGTGCGTCAGGCGGCAGAGTGTTCGGCGAGGCACCCGAGCGCGGGGTCCGAGGACGGAGACGCAGAATGGGGGTGTTTTACCGCGCTTAACCATATTTGTGTTTCTTAAGACAATATAAAAAGGTATTCAGAAAACATTTACAATTCCACTACCGGCGCGCGCTGGCGCGACCTCTCGCGGGTCGCGCCAACCGCGAGAGAGATGAGGACCGCAGGCCGCAGGCCGAGGACCGCAAACGGTTGGGGAGGTGTGAGGTCCGCGGTTGCGGTGCGGGGCGGTGCCGTGCGGTATGATTGGCTCAAGGAGCAGCTAGCTTCGTGGTATCTTCCCAGTTCACAGTGCACTGCGGTGGCTCCGTAGCTCACGGAATAGATAGTTCTCGTTCTAACCCCAAAACCAACTGCAAGAACGATGTTTACGCCGAGAACGACGCGAAGACGGGCAACACCTTCAATTGAGAGGCCGTGGAACTGGCTTCAATGGCTACCGCGCGTCGATGGCAGTTCGTCCACGGGCAGGTGGCGTGGATGCTCGCGTCTGTCGTCGTCCTCGTGACCCTCGACGCCCTCTCGGCGGAGGTGTTCCTCGTCGCGTCGCTCGTCGGCTTTCTCGTGATGGTCGAGTTCACGGCCCCGTTCGACGTGACCCCGGCGTGGCGCAAGCGACTCAAGTGGGTCGTCCTGCTCGGCCTGCTCGTCTTCGCGTATCTCCTCGGGAAGCGTATCCTCGCTCTCATGCCGGAGGGAGCGATACCGTGACCTCCGACCGCGGTTCGTCCGACCGCGACTACTCCGACCGCGACCACTCCGACCGCGTCACGTCCGCCGGCGGTTCGTTCGGTCTCGACTCGTTCGACCTCGACTGGCCTCGCGTCGTCCTCGTCGCGCTCGTGGTCGCGACTGCCGCCGTGGGCGTGACCGTGGCCACCACCTCGGACGCCGCGTTCGGCGCGTACAACTACGGGTGGGACGGCGGGTCGGCGCTCCGGACGCAGGCCGAGGCGGTCGGGAGCGAACCGCAGGTGGTCCGGAACGCCGACGCGTATCGCTCGGCCTCGCCGAACGACACCGTGGCGGTCGTCCTCTCGCCCGACGACGCCTACCGACCGGACGAGACTGCGGCCGTCGCCGAGTTCGTCGCTCGCGGCGGGACGCTCGTCGTCGCCGACGACTACGGCCCGCGCGCCAACTCCCTGCTCTCGGCCGTGGGAGCGAGCGCCCGCATCAACCGGACGCCGGTCCGAGACGAGCGACACAACTACCGGGACCCGTCGCTCCCGGTGGCGACGAACACCTCCGACCACCGACTCGTCCGGAGGGTGTCGGCGCTCACGCTGAACCACGGGACCGTCGTCCGACCGAACGGCGCGACGATTCTGGTCAACACGTCCGAGTACGCCTACCTCGACCGGAACCGGAACGCGACGCTCGACGGGGCGGAGACGCTCGAGCGCCGCCCCGTGGCGACGGTCGAGCGCGTCGGGTCGGGCCGCGTCGTGGTGGTTGGCGACTCCGGCGTGTTCGTCAACTCGATGCTCGACCGGTCCGACAATCGCGCGTTCGCCCGGACCCTCCTCGGAACCGGCGACCGAGTTCTGCTCGACCACATCCACTCGGCCGAGGTTCCGCCGCTCGTCGCGGCGATACTCGCCCTCCGGTCGTCGCCACTCGCTCAGGTCGGTCTCGGCGCGCTCGGGTTGGCGCTCGTCGGTCTCTGGACGCGGTCGGGAGAGGGAGTAGTGGCCCGGATGGCTCGCCGATTCCGTCGCCTCCGGCGCGGATGGGGGTTCGGGGTATCCGGAACGCCTTCGCCGACGCTCTCGACCGAGGAAGTCGTGGCCGCAGTCGAGCGCCGCCATCCCGATTGGAGCGACGACCGCGTGCGCCGCGTCGCACGGCGAATCGACCGGAACGACGACGACTCCGTCGAGTAGGCCGACGGTTGGAAATAATCCATTACTGGCAAAAGACGTATTGTTGGCCGTCACGACACTCTTCGCCGAATGACTGACCCCGCGGAACTCTACGAGGCGGTCGCCGACGAGACCGACCGCGTCCTCGTGGGGAACGACGACGCGGTAGAACTCCTGACTATCGCCCTCCTGACCGACGGCCACGTCATCCTCGAAGGGGTCCCGGGCGTCGCCAAGACGACCATCGCCCGCCTGTTCGCCCGGACCATCGACCTGGAGTACAACCGGATTCAGATGATGCCCGACGTACTCCCGGCCGACGTAACTGGGACCCACGTCTACCGGGAGACGACCGGGGAGTTCGAACTCCAGCGCGGCCCCATCTTCGCCAACGTCGTGATGGTGGACGAGATAAATCGCGCGACGCCGAAGACCCAGTCGGCCCTGCTCGAAGCCATGCAGGAGCGACAGGTCACTATCGAGGGCGACACCCACACCCTGCCGACGCCCTTCCTCGTCGTCGCCACCCAGAACCCCATCGAGATGGAAGGCACCTTCGAGTTACCGAAGGCCCAGCGCGACCGATTTCAGTTCAAACTCGGCATAGACATCCCCGACCGCGACGACGAGCGAGCGATCCTCGACCAGTTCGACCGCGACCCCGACCTCACCCCCGAGGACGTGTCGCCGGTCGTCTCGGTCGAAGGACTGTACGAGGCCACCGAGACGGTCAACGAAATTCACGTCGCCGAACCGGTCCGCGAGTACATCCTCGACGTGGTGACTGCCACGCGGTCGAACTCGCAAGTCGCCTACGGCGCGTCCCCGCGGGCCACGCTGGCGTTCCTCGACGCGAGCAAGGCGCGGGCGGCCATCCACGGTCGAGACTACGTGATTCCCGACGACGTGAAGGCGCTGGCCGAACCCATTCTGGTCCACCGACTCGTCCTCGAAGCCGACACCGAACTCGCGGACGTGTCCCCGGAGGCCGTCGTGGGGGACGTGGTAGACGGCGTGGAACCCCCCGGGAGCGAGACGGAGGTCGAACTCGCCGACCCCGCCAGCACCGACGCCACGGACTGACGACCGTTACCGATTGAAAACCCCCTACCGACCGACGATTTCTACGTTTCGTCCGTCGACTGCCAGCGACAGGTCACGAGATACTCGTAGTCGTCTCCGTCACCGTCCGACGCCCGGACCGTCTCGACTTCCACGGGGCGGCCGAGGCCCCGCGCGAGTCCGACCGCCAGAAACGACTGAATCGGGTGGTCGAAACGGTCCACGCGCCCGAATGCGCTCCCGGCGACTCCGACGGTGACTCGTCGTTCGCCCGGGTCCACGTCGGAGTCGAGACCGCGGGCGAGTTCGAACTGCTGGACCACCCCGTCGGCGAGTTGGTCGGCCAGGGTCTCGGGGTCCCCTGCGAGCGACCCCGACAGCGCGTGCTCGAACTCGGAGACCAGCGATTCTCCGACCGGTTCGAACGCCACGCCGCGGCGTCGTCCCTCGGCCGTGACGAACGTCCGGGCGAGCGCGTCGTCGTCGGGCAGTTCGTAGTCGTCGCGTTGCGGGACGAACACTCGCTCGTCGCGCGTCGTGCGCTCGGACTGCGGGACGTAGACCGTCGCGTCGGCGAGACCCAGTTCGGCGCGAATCGACGCTCCGGTCTCCGCGAGCGAAGAGTAGACGCTCTCGCCGACGCTGGCGGGGAGGAACTGCTCGGGCGTGAGGTAGTACGTCAGCACGCCCGCGAACAGTCCCGTGCCGCCGAGCGCGAACAACACGTCCCTGCTCGCCGGGAGCGCGAGACCGCCGACCACCGCGACCAGGCCGACCGCGAACAGACCGAGGGCGGTCTGGCGATGACGCGCTCGTTTCGAGCGAGCGTACTCGCGCCGGAGTCTGTCGTTCTCCTCCTCCAGCACGGCTACCTGCGCTCGGAGTTCCTCGACTGCCGTCGCGTCCCCGTCCGACTCCGCGTTCGGACGTCCGGGCCCGCCACTCGCGGGGTCGGCGGCCTCGGCGTCGTCTGACGCCGACCTCGCCGACCCCGTGTCCCGCGAGTCCGAGTTCGGTGCCCCAGAGTTCTGCGAGTCCGTTCGCCGACTCATGCCTCGGCCTCCATGAGGTCCAGCACCACGAGTTCGTAGCGATGGAGCGCGTAGCTAACGACGGCCACCGCGCCGGCCACCGCCAGCGCCGCGGGCCAGAGTTCGCCGGTCGCGTCGTGGACTCCGGCACCGAGGCCGACCAGTCCGGCGCTCGCCACGACGAACCCGCCGACCGTCTCGCGCGCGGCGTCCCGGCCGACGGGGACCGCGAGCAGTCCGAACAGTCCGACCTGCGCTACTCCCACCTCCACGCCGGACGGGGACGGCGCGAGCGCCGCGAACAGTATCTGGCCGAACGCGAAGGCGTAGACCGGTCCCGCCAGCGCCCACGTCCCGAGGACGAGGCCGCCTGCGGCGACACCGCCCGCCGTGATGCTCACCGCGCGCTCACCGACCGCGATACTACCCGCCGCGACACTGCCGTTCGTCAGTCCGACGCTCACGACCAGTGCGACCGCGGCGACGAGCGCGGCGACGCCGCTGGCGGGCG
Source organism: Halorussus salinisoli (assembly GCA_005239435.1). GTDB lineage: Archaea > Halobacteriota > Halobacteria > Halobacteriales > Haladaptataceae > Halorussus > Halorussus salinisoli. Next base: position 176,652 of record SZNP01000005.1, read on the forward strand.
TTCGCGTCTCGGCCACGGACGAGAGTTTCGTGAATGGGGATGCTCCTGACATGGTTACGCTCCGGCGCGGCGTCTCCGCTGTTCGTCGAGGACGGCCTCCACTCGGTCGCCCGGCGCGACCTCGAAGGCGGTCACGCGTTCGAGTCGTTCGAGTCGGCGGCGGAACTCCTCGAACTCCAGATACCGGGAGTAAGCGCGCTCGAAGTCGGCCAATCCGCCCGATTCGAAGAGGACGCTCGGCGCGAGAAACACCAGCACGCGGCCTCCGCCGTGGTGCAGGAGTTTGACGGCCTCCAGCGTCTCGACGGGCGCGGCGTCGTCGGTGAGCAGCACGTTCAGGTCGGTGTTCCGAGACCGCGAGCGGGCGATTCGCACGGTTCCGGCCAACGGACGGTCGCCGAGTTGCGAGACGTATCTGTCCGTGGTCCCGAAATACGGCCGGAGTACGGTCGCGTACTCGTCGGAGTCGCTCGCGAGGTCGTCGGCCATCCGTCGCGCCGCCGCGGACGTCACGCTCCGTTCCGGGCCGCCGGTAGCCGCGGTCGGGGTCGCTTCTCGAATCGCCCGACGAACTTCGTCGTAGTGGTTCTCGCTCGCGTCCAAGTGGCGGAGTTCGGTCGGCCCCTCGTCGCCGACCGCGTAGAGACCCACGGGGTCGTCGCGGTCGTGGGCGTTCTGCGCGACGGCCAGCGCGACCTGCCGGAGGTAGTCGAGTTTCGTCGCGCCGTCGGGTCCCGCTCCGAGCGACGCGCGGTGGTCCAAAAGTATCGCGGTCGGGTGCGAGGTCTCGGCCTCGAACTCGCGGACGTACGGTTCGCCCATCCGCGCGGTCGTCTTCCAGTCGATGTTGCTGGCGGGGTCGCCCGCGACGTACTCGCGTAGCTCCGCGAACTCGAGTCCGCTCTCGCGTCGGCGCTCGGTCCTGTCGCCGTACGCCGCGACGACCCGCTCGCCGCCCTCGCCAATGTGGACGTTTCGCGGCCGTCGCGGTTCGACCGCGACCGTCCGCCCGGGGCCGTGCTGAAACTGCTGCGTGAACAGTCCGGCCGGGTCGGTGACGGTGACGCTCGGCGCGTCGAAGGCGTGGTCTCCGGCGACCGGCGTCTCGTAGGTGTCGGTCCGCCGCACTGCGGTCTCACCCGCAGCGAGCGTGACGGTAGGTTCGGTAGTCGTCTCGTCGGCGGGTTCGCCGATCGCCGCGTCGGTCGAACTGGCGGTCGTCGCTTCGGTCGCGTCGTCGGTCTCCCGGTTCTCCCGCTCGCCCGTCGTGCGCCGCATCGAAACGGGAGGCCGTGGCGCGACTCGTAGCGTCAGCGCCGACGGACGGGCGAGTCGAACCCGGAGCGACACCGGAATCGGCTGGTCGGTGAGCGCGACCGGTCGCTCGGGTTCCTGTTCGACCCGGAGCGCGGAGCGAACCGCGGCCGACGCCCGGACGAAGGCGAACTGCCGCGAGACCAGCCACGCGCCGATACCCGCTGCTCCGACGACGAGTGCGGGTCGGTCGAGGGTGATAGCCGAGAGCGCGAGCAACGCGCCGACGACGGCCACCCCCCAGTAGCGTCGCTCTGCTCGCACGGCGGTATCTAACTCCGCCGTCTCCATTGAAGATACCGGTCGTTCGAACGGTAATGGTCTATTTTCGCGTCCGTGAGTCTGTTTCCGAGTACTCGTCCGATTGCTGTGCAGTCCTGTGCGGACTGAGACTTCCGAGGTCACACCCGCTTGCTCGTGGCCGCACCGGTCGCATCGCGCCGCGATGCGCCGCGCACCGCTCGCGTGACCGAGCGGCCCCTTCCAGTCCCGCCCTGGTGGCTAGGGGTAGGCTTCCGAGTGCGTAAAGCACGGCCTACCTCGAAGAGGGAAATGAATACGTTTCGTAGAAGCGTATTTCTATTTGTTTAATATTCCTATATGTTTCCCCGCGGCCGAGTCGCTGACTGCCGAACCTCCGTTCGACCGACGACGGCCCGTCGGGAGAGTCGCTGCGGCGTCGAGACGTTCGCTCCGAACGGTCCGGGCGGGAGAAAAACAGTCATCTTCAAGAAAACGGTCGTAGTTTTTCTCACACCTACGTTCCGCTGGTCCGCACGGCGTCCGAGGAGAGTCTGCTCATGAGTGATCTGTTCCCGAGAGTCGGCGCGACAGAACGCCGTTTAGCGGTCGCTCTCCTCGTCGTGAGTCTCGTGACCGGGACTCTCGTAGCAGGTGACCCCGCTGCCGCCGGAAGCGTCGCGGACGCGAGGCAGACGTCGGGTATCCAAGCGGCGAATTCGGCCGAGGGCGTCGCAGGAGTGGGTCAGACGGGCGACGAGTCCCCGGCCAACGACTCGACGACTCGGCCCAACGACTCCCCGCCCGGGCAAGTGAACCCGGCGGAACTCGAAGAAGACGGCAGTCTCGGGAGCGTCGAAGCGTGGCTCGTGGACCAACTCGGTTCGCGCTTCGAGCGCAGTTCGGCCAACCTGAGCGAGGGACAGTACGACGCCGCGGCGGAGGCCATCGGCGAAGAGTATCGGGAGGAGTACGAGCGGTACGCCGACGTGGCCGACCGGATGGAAGACGGCCCGTCGAACACGACGGCCCTCGAACGCGCCCAACGCCGACAGCAGGCGTTTCTGACCGCGATGAAGAGATACGACCGGACGTACGACCGATACCGGGCGGCCCGCGATAACGGGAGCGACGCTCGCGCTCGCCGACTCGCCCGCCAACTCCGACGCTACTCCAACCGGGTCGAGCGCCGCAGTGACTCGCTCCTCGGTAGCCTCCGAGAGGCGGAGAACACGACCGACGCCAATCTCACCGAAAGCCGTCGCGTCGTCCGCAATCGCACGGCGAACGTCACCGCCCGCCAGCGCGAGGTCGAACGCGAGTCGTTCGTCGGAACCGAGTTGTCCGCGACCGCGACCGGCGACGACCGGACCGCGTCGTTCACCGACCCACTCGTCGTCGCCGGCCGACTTCGCGCTGCGAACGGGACGCCGCTGGCGAACCGGACCGCGACGTTCCGCGTCGGGAACGAAACCGCCACGGCGAACACGAACGCGACCGGCGGGTTCCGACTCGCGTACCGTCCCGCGTCGCTCCCGGCGAACGCGTCCGCGGTCACCGTACGCTACGTCCCCGATAACGACTCGGTTTACCGGACCTCGAACGCCTCGCTTCCGGTGACCGTCCGGCAAGTCGAACCGACCGTTCGCATCACCGACGCGCCCGACAGCGTCGCCTACAACCGAACCGTGCGAGTCCGAGGGAGCGTAACCGTCGAGGGAACCCCGGTCGCTGGCGTGCCTGTCCGACTAACCGCGAGCGACGAGTTCCTCGGGAACGCCACGACGGCCGGGAACGGTAGTTTCGTCCTCTCGGGTCGCTTCTCCGAGGCGGACGCCGGGAACCGGAGTTCGCTCAGGGTCTCGCTCGCACTCCGAGACGCGGCGCTGGCCGCCGAGAGCGCGACGACGACCGTCCCCGTCGAGCGCGTCGGCACGGCGGTGTCGCTGAACGCCTCGCGCAACGGCACGACGCTCCAGGTCGCCGGCAGACTCACGACCGAGGACGGAGAGCCACTGGGCGACCGGGCGGTCCACGTCCGAGTGGACGAAAACGCGGCGCTCGCGGTGGTCGAGACGAACGACGCCGGTCGCTACGACGCGACGATTTCGGTCCCGGAGTCGGCCCGGAAAGACGGCAACGTGACCGCGAGCGCGACATTCGACGGGAGTCGCGGTCTGACGCGAGCGCAGGCCACCGAGACGGTCGCGTTCCCCTCGCCCGGCGGTCCCGCCTCGCTCCTCGCGGACGCAGTCCACGCCGCCGCGACTGCGCCGTGGTGGGCACTCTTGCTCGTCGGGTCGGCAATCGCACTGGTCGCGTACGCCGCCGCCCGTCGATTCCGACCCGACCGCGACGAACCGGCGACGGGAGGCGGGCCTCTCGCGTCCGGAAACGGTAGCCGCGCGCACTCCGACGCCGACTCCGGCGGCGCGTCGCGAACGCTCCTCCTGTCGCTCGCCTGCCAGCAACTCGACCGCGACGACCCCGAGTCGGCCGTCGAAACGGTCTACGCCGCCGTTCGCCGACGACTCGTGGACCAGTTCGGGGCCGACCACTCTGTCACTCACGCCGAACTCTACGCCCTCTGCCGCGACGGCGGACTCCCGGACGACCGGCTCGACGCGCTCCGCCGCGTGACCCAGGCCTACGAGCGCGCCCGGTTCTCATCGCAGCGACTCTCGACCGAGACGGCGGAGACCGCTCTCCGCGCCGGGTCGCTGCTCGCCGAGGAGACCGGAACCGAAACTGGAACCGAGGCCGGAACCGGGACCGACGGCCCAGCGACCACGGAGGGTGCCGACCGATGATAGACGCGCGGACCCTCCGCCTGATGGTTCCCGGCCCGGTTCGACGCCTCCCCGCCGACCTCGCTGCCGTGCTGGCGCTCGACGCGGCGACCTGTCTCGCCGTCTTCCTGCCGGTCGTCTCGGAGACGCCGCTCCGCGTCGGTCTCGGACTGACGTTCGTGCTCTTGGCTCCCGGATACGCACTCACGGCCGCGTTGTTTCCCGAACGCGCCGGTTCGAGTCGCGACCACCACGACCGCGGGGAGCGAGACTACGGAGAGCGAGACCACGGCACGAGAAACGACCGAGACGAGGGCGTCTTCCGAAGACTTCGCCGCGGTGCCATCGGTGGCTGGGAACGCCTCGCGCTCTCGCTCGGCCTGAGTCTCGTGGTCGTCCCGCTGGTCGGCGTGGTGCTCAACTTCACGCCCGTCGGAATCCGACTCGTCCCGATAGTGGTCTCGGTCGGCGCGTTCACCGGCGCCGCGACCGTCCTCGCGGCGGTTCGCCGATGGAACCTCCCGCCGGAACGTCGGTTTCGCGTCCCCTACCGGGACTGGTACGCCACGGCGAAGACCGGACTGCTCGCGGCCGAGACGCCGACGGACCGGGCGCTGAACGTCGCGCTCGCGGTCTCGTTGGTACTGGCGCTCGGGAGCGTCGGGTACGCGATAACGTCACCCAAACCCGGCCAGCAGTACACCGAGTTCTACCTGCTCTCGGGGAGCGACGACCAACTGACCGCCGACGACTACCCGACCGAGTTCGACCGCGGAGAGGGCAAGCCACTGACCGTCGGCGTCACGAACCACGAGGGCGAGCGAACGAACTACACCGTCGTCGTGCAACTCCAGCGCGTCACTGACGGCGAGACCGGAAACGCCTCGGTCCTCGACCGGCGTGACCTCCATCGGTTCCGGGTCGTCCTCGGGCCGAACGAGACGTGGCGTCACGAACACACAGTCCGGCCGACGATGACCGGCCGAAATCTGCGACTCCAGTACCTGCTGTACCGCGGCGACCCGCCCGCTGAACCGAGCGTGGCGAGCGCGTACGAGGAGACCCACCTCTGGGTGAACGTCACTCGGTCGGGCGACGGGAATCGGTCACTCCCCGTGCCGGACGCCGCGAAGCGGTAGGTCAGTATCGGTCGGCGAGCGACGGTGAGTCGGGGTTCTCGGCGAACAGGACCTGATGGACGTTCATCGGCCAGACTTCGAGTGGGTCCCTGGTTCCCTCCTCGGTGAACGGCTCTTCGAAGACCTCGTGGCGCGCGACCGTCTCGAACCCGTACTCCGAGAGCGTCTCCGGCAGGTTCGGTCTCGGGTGGAGACCCTCGTACTCGTCCAGCAGGTCGCGGACGTACAGTCCTCGCGCGGTGACGCGACGCGCTTCGTCGAGGACGGACTCGAACGTCTCGTCGTCCAGCACCTCCAGCAGGCCAGCCATCAGCGCGTAGTCGAAGAAGTCGTCGCCGAAGTCCAGTCGCTCGGTCGCGTCGGCCCGCTCGAAGGTCAGCGTAATCTTCTCGTGCGGCGACTCGGTGAGTTTGCGAGCGTTCCGGACGCGCGACTCGTTCACGTCCACGCCGACGATTTCCATCGGCGCGCCGTCGTATCCGGCTTGGGTCCACCGGCCCGCGACGAACTCCGCGACTCGCTGAGTCACGTCGCCGTCTCCGCACCCGAGGTCGAGGATGCGGCAGGCGTCCGGGGACGCGAATCGACCCCACTCGACCGGCGGGTGGAACCACGCCTTCCGGCGCTTCAGGAACTCCCACTTCCGCCTGTCGATGGGTCGCTCCAGCTCCCGGTAGTAAGCCTGGGAGTCGGCGACGAACTCCGGAGACAGGTTCTCGTCGTGTTCCCGGTGGGCGCGACGGTGGCGGTCGTTGTCCCACCGGCGCTCCGCTCGCTCCTCCGAGTAGTCCTCGATGGCCGCTCGCGGATTCTCGACCAACCCCCACGTTTCGAGTTCGGCGAAGTCCTCCGTCGTCGGTATCCGCATGGCACTCGATTCGACCTTTCGACGCTTTTAGGTTCGGGCGGGTTCCGGGCCGCCGAGTACCGACAAAGAACCTATACGGAGGAACGTTGCTGTACTCTCCATGGATTCGTTTCGAGACGCGGTCCGGGACCCGGAGTCGGTGTACTTCGTGGCGGAGGCGGGGGTCAACCACAACGGGGACATCGAGATGGCCGAGCGACTCGTGGACGTGGCGGCCGAGAGCGATGCCGACGCGGTCAAGTTCCAGACGTTCGCCGCCGACAGACTCGTGACCGAGCAGGCACCGAAGGCCGACTATCAGGAGGAGACGACCGACGACCGCTCGCAGTACGAGATGCTGGAGAACTACGAACTCTCGCGGGCCGACCACGAACACCTACAGGCGTACTGCGACGAGCGGGAGATTACGTTCCTCTCGACGCCGTTCGACGCACGGAGCGCCGACCTGCTGGCCGACCTCGGCGTCCCGGTCGTCAAAATCGGCTCGGGCGAACTCGACAACGTACCCCTGCTCGAACACGTCGCCGAGTTCGGCACGCCGATGATAGTGAGTACGGGGATGGGGACGTTAGAGGAGGTGCGCGAGGCGTTCGAGGTGATTCGGTCGGCGAATCCGGACGTGGAACTCGTCTTCCTCCACTGCACGTCGGCGTACCCGACCGAGATGGGGGACGCGAACCTGCGAGCGATGCAGACGATGGACGACGAACTCCCGGTGCCGGTGGGGTACTCCGACCACACCACGGCCCCCGAGACGCCGGGCCTGGCGGTCGCCGCGGGCGCGACGGTCGTGGAGAAGCACTTCACGCTGAGCAACCGACTCCCCGGCCCGGACCACCGCGCGTCGCTGGAACCCGACGAACTCGACAGGGCGGTCTCGCTGGTTCGCGACGCCGCCACCGCGTTGGGAAGCCCCGAGAAGGTGCCGACCGAGGAGGAGCGCGAGAACCGGGCGGTCATCCGCAAGAGCCTCCACGCGACCGAGCGCGTCGAGGCGGGCGACGCGCTGTCCGAGGAGAACGTCGCCGTCACTCGTCCCGCCGACGGACTGGCCCCGACGAACTACGAGAGCGTTCTCGGTGGACGGGCCCGGGAGACGCTCGAACCCGGCGAGGCGATCACGGAGGATGCGGTAGACGGGGAGGTGGAGGAGTAGCATGGCGGAGAACCGTACCGTCCTCGCGGTCGCCGCCCACCCCGACGACGAGGTGCTGGGCGCTGGCGGGACGCTCTCGAAGCACGCCGACGCGGGCGACGAGGTCCACGTCCTCGTCGTGACCGAGGGCGCGACCCAGCAGTACGACGACGCATCGCTGGTCGAGCAGAAGCGCCGGGAGGCCGAGGCCTGCGCCCGGCGACTCGGCGTCGCGGAGGTCCACTTCGGCGACCTTCCCGACATGCGACTCGACGACGTTCCCCACGTCGAAGTCAACGCGGTAATCGAGGAGATGGTCGAGGAGTACCGACCCGAAGTCGTCTACACCCACTCCGACCGCGAGGTCAACGGCGACCACCGCGCGCTCTACGACTCGACGCTCGTGGCGACCCGGCCGGGGTCGGGCGTCGAGCGAGTGCTGACCTACGAGGTCCCGTCTTCGACCGACTGGACGGGCGGCGACCGACCGCAGTTCGCGCCGAACGTCTACGTGGACATCACCGACCACCTCGACGCGAAGGTCGAGGCGTTCGCCGAGTACGAGTCCGAGACCCGGGAGTTCCCGCACCCGCGCTCGGCCGAGAGCCTCCGGGCTCGCGCTCGGACGCGTGGAGCGGCCGCGGGCGTCGAGGCGGCCGAAGCGTTCGGTCTGGTCAGGGAGGTGCGCGAGTCGCTATGAGTGGGGAGGGAGACGGTCGGAACGGAGGCGACAGTCCGAGCGGAGACGCAGACGAGCGCGTCGTCTGCGTCGTCACGGGGACCCGGGCGGAGTACGGACTCCTCCGGTCTTCGATGGAGGCGATACGCGGGACAGAGGGTCTGGCGCTCCGGACCATCGCCACGGGGATGCACCTCTCGCCCGACCACGGCAACACGGTCGAGGAGATTCGAGCGGACGGCTTCGAAGTCACCGAGACGGTCCACATGCTGGTGGCCGGTGACACCGGCCTCTCGATGGCGAAGTCGCTGGGCATCGGCACCGAGGGAATCGCCGAGGCGCTGGGGAGCATCGACCCGGACGTCGTCCTCGTCCTCGGCGACCGCGACGAGGCGCTGGCGGGCGGTCTCGCGGCGGCGCACATGAACGTCCCGGTCGCGCACGTCCACGGCGGCGACTCGATGCACGGCGCGATAATCGACGACAGCATCAGGCACGCGCTGACGAAGTTCGCCCACCTCCACTTCCCGGTCTCGGAACTGAGCGCCGACCGAATCCGGAAACTCGGCGAGGAGGAGTGGCGAATCACCACGGTGGGCGCGCCGGGCCTCGACGCTGTTCTCGACGGCGAGTACGCCGACCCGGACGAGGTGGTCTCGAAGTACGACCTCGGCGGTTCCGAACCCCTCGCGCTCGTGGTCCAGCACCCCGTCACGACGGTCCCCGACGAGGCGGGCGACCAGATGCGGGCCACGCTGGAGGCCGTCACCGACGCGGGCGTTCGCCCGGTCGTCGTCTATCCGAACTCAGACGCCGGCGGGCGACAGATGATAGCCGTCGTGGACGAGTACGCCGCCGCGGGTCGGGTCGAGACGTTCAAAAGCCTCCCGCGCGCGGAGTACCTCGGTCTCCTGGCCGCCGCGGACGTGATGGTCGGCAACTCCAGCAGCGGCATCATCGAAGCGCCCTCGTTCGACCTGCCGGTCGTGGACGTGGGACCGCGCCAGGAGGGCCGCGAGCGCGCGGACAACACCCTCTCGGTGGCCCACGACCGCGCCGAAATCCGCGAGGCAATCGACCGCGCGCTCGAAGACGAGTCGGTCCGACGACGCGCCGCCGAGTGCGACAACCCCTACGACTACGGCGGGGCCGGTCGCCGAGTCGCCGAGCGACTGGCGTCGGTCGAACTCGGCGAGGACCTCCTCCGGAAGCGCCTGACGTACTGATTCGAAGCAAGACGGGAAGGTAAATGTGTTTTTAACACGTACATTCAGTTATTTTCCAATTGAGGATATTTCCTTCGGCAACGAAAGTTTGGCCAGAAAGCCGGCGCGGGAGGATAAAGGGGCCGCCCGGTCGCGCATCGCTTGGTCGTCTCAGCGACCCCTATCCGAGCGAGCGATGCGAGCGAGGATATGTCGCTGAGCGACCGCCGGAAGACGACCCGCGTCTTCCGAGGTCACGCGAGCGAAGCGAGTGTGACCGCGACCGGGCGGGGGCTTTCTAAGTGACCTCTCCGGCCGTACGCGTTGGAGAATCCAGTACGGAGAAGCTAGCTACTCCCGACGCCAAGGAGTCACCGCATAGCACCGCGACCGCGGACCTCACACCTCCCACTCTCCTGCGATGCTCGTCCCGCGCGCATGGGGCGACTTCAAACTACGAGGTCGCGCCAGCGCGCGCCCAGTAGATAAATAGGCCAGTGTGCGCCGGGTAACGTAGATACGTAGGTGAGTCCACGCGAACGGAAACCGCCCGAAACGACGCGACGAGCGTGGACAGTATATTTATCCCCGTCGTCGTCGAACGCTCTACGACGCAGAGAACGCGAGCGGAAAGTCGAGGGGGACACAGCGTGGAGGAACGAACGCTCAAGGGGGTTGCGATAGCCGCGTTGACGCTCGTCACCGTCTTAGCCCTGACTGCGTCGTCTTCGAGCGCCAGCGGGTACGAGATTTCCATCTACGCCGCTTATCCGTGGTGGTTCTGGGGCGGGATCGTCGCCACGTTCGTCCTCGGAACCGTCGTCGTCCTCGGTTCGACCGACGTGCCCCACCGAAGACGGTATCTCGCGTTGGGTGCCGGAATCATCCTGTTCGCCAACACGTTCCTGCTCTTCATGCCGGTGATACGGGGCTACGCCGTCTTCGGCGGCGGCGACATGTTCACCCATCTGGGTCGAGTCATCGAGATACTCGAAAACGGCCGCGTGAACGAGGGCAACTACTACCCAGGAATCCACATCCACGCGGTGATGGTGATGGAGGTCACGGGTCTCGACTACTACGCGGTCAAGAACGTCCTGGCACCCGTCTTCTCGGTGGCGTACTGGTTCGGTATCTTGGCGCTGGGCGTCCGAGTCACCGACGAACCGGCCGGGTTCCATTACCTCGTCCCGTTCGCGCTCCTCCCGATTTTCAAGCGGACCGAGGTGTACTTCGGCCCGAACATGCTGAGCTTTAGCCTCTACCCGCTCCTGCTGTACGCGCTGTTCAGCGTCCGACGGTCGCGGAATCGGTTCGTGGCGGTGGTCTCGCTCGTCTTCTGTTACTTCGTCTTCACCCATCCCGTCACGACGCTGCTCGGACTGTTCACCGTCGCGCTCGTGGCCGCCTCGAAACTCGCCACGTCTCGTCTGCGCGGCGACCGACTGCCGGTCAAGCAGTCGCTCTCGGTCGTCGCGATACCCGTCGCCGTCGGGGTCGTGTTCGTCTCGTGGTACTACTCGTTCCTGAAGATTCTGACGATGACGGTGAGCATGCTCGGGTCGCTGTTCCTGGGTATCGGCACGTCGCAACTGGGCGAGTACTCGAACGCGCTCCGGAGCGTCCCGCTCGAACCCGCGGACCTCCTCGAAGTCGTCGTCTTCCGGAAGGGGTTGGAAATCCTGCTCATGGTCGGCACCGTCGTCGTCGTCCTCTACCTGGCCTACCACGTCAGGTACGGCGAGCGGGAACTCCGGTGGCAGGACCTGTTCTGGGTCGCTGGTTTCGGACTCTTCTCCGTGCTGGCGGCGGCGTTCCTCGTCAAACCAATCATGCTGACGTGGACGCGACTCCTCAAGTTCGCCGAGTTCTTCGCCGTCCTCCTCGTGGCGACGGCGGCGTACGTATACGTCGGTGGCTCACGCCGGTCGTTCGGCACCCGGCACGTCGTCGTCGTCGGTGTCGTCCTCGTTCTCTTCAGTCTCGTCGTGTTCGGGGCCTACGACTCGCCGCTCCAGCGAGGGACGAACAGTCACGTCCCCGAGACCCGCCTCGACGGGATGGAGTGGTTCGTCGACCACCGCGACGACGACCGATTGGCGTACGGCTTCAGCCACCGCTGGGAACACGCGTTTCGGGGAGTCGCACCGAATCCCAGGGCGTACGCGGAACGCCCGATTCCAGAGCGATTCGGGTACCACAACGCCTCGACGTTCGCCACGCCGAACCACGCCGGAAGCTACCTGCTCGTGACCCAGCGCCTCGAAGAGTACTACCCGACGCTCCATCCGGAGTACCCCGAATACTGGAAGTACAGGCCGAGCGACTTCCGGCGACTCGACCGCGACGAGGGACTGGGGAAGGTGTACGCCAACGGCGGGATTCGCATCTACCGGGCGAGTTCCGAACCGGTGGGGACGCCGAGCGGAGACGACGCGACTGGGAATGCGACGGTAAACGCGACGGAGAGCGTGTCTGCGAACGTGCCCGAGAGTGCGACCGCAAGCGAGACCCGTCGAGAACCCGTCCGAGGTGGCCTCATCCGAGGTGGACCTCGATGGAGTGGAGGATGACCGCGGAGAAGCAGGCCAGTCCTCCCGCGAGGACGAAGAACACCGACGCTATCGCCAGTCCGACCGGGAAGTCCCCGGTTCGGAACAGGTTCGTGAGCGCCCAGTAGCCGAGTCCGAATCCGACGAACGTCGCCACGAATCCGGGCACGCCGATGAGCATGATGGGCCGCTCCTGCTCGATGAGTGTCAGGATGTTCCGAATCAGGACGACGCCGTGCGAGAGCGGATGCTGGCTGTTCGCGTTCTCCCCGTCGTAGGTGATTCGGGTTCCGACCTCCTCGACCGAGTAGTTCCGGTCGAGCGCGTGGTGGATGATGTCCGTGCTGGCGCTCATCTGGGTCCCGATGGAGCCGTCCTCGACGATACTCCGAATCGCGTCGGCGTCGTACGCCCGGAAGCCGCTCTGAGTGTCGTGTATCCACGAACCGCGGTGGAACGTCGCCAGTCCGAGGTTCGTCAACGTGTTGACCACGAAGAGACCGAATCGGCGGTAGAGCGGTACGTCGCTGTCGCCGAGGAACCGACTTCCGACGACGATTTCCGCACCGGTCTCGCGTTGGGTCTCTACCAACTTCGGTACGTCGGCGGGGTCGTGTTGTCCGTCGCCGTCGAGTATCACCAGATGCTCGACGCCGAGACGGTCGGCCTCGGCGAACGCGGTCTGGAGCGCCCCACCGTACCCCCGATTGCGCGGATGCGCGACGACGGTCGCACCCGCCTCTTCGGCGCGCGCTGCCGTGTCGTCGTCGCTCCCGTCGTCCACGACGACCACGCGGTCGGCGAACTGTCTCGCTTCGGATACCACTTCACCGATAGTGTCCGCCTCGTTGTACGCCGGAATAGCGACCAGCACCTCGGTCTGTGCCCCTCGGTCCTCCGACGACCCGATGGCGGCCGACACCACGTACTCCTCGGAGTTCTCGAACTCGTAGACGGTCCTGGAGTAGTCGATCGGTTCGGACGGCGCGTCGTGCCATATCAGCCCACAGAATCCGTACGTCTTGGCGGCTTTCACGAGCGTCATCTGGGTCTCCTCCGTCGACTCGGACGTGTCGAGGACGAGCGCCCCGGCCCGGTCGGCTATCTGGAGCGCTTCCGGGGACGCGACCCCGTCGTGGCTGACGAGGACGGGATAGTCCCGTATCTTCGCGCGAAGAGTCGTGCGGGCGACGTCGCCGGGCGTCGCTCTGGTCGCGTCGATAGCGACGGTCGGTTTCTGGGTATCCTCGATAGATACCGGTTGCTCCTCTAAATTCTTCATGCGTGTCGTTTCCCACCCCCTCGACTCCTGCACGTGTTACATCATGAGGTACTTAGTTACGCGCTTCGTAGAACGGCCCCTACAGACGCTATTACGGACGATTAGCCCAGGGTAAGCCGTAACGTCGATTACCGTCGCGTGGAGCATCGATATTCGCCCGTTGAATCGACCCGAGATGGCGAGACCGCTTAGACCGAAACCACCGTATCTGAAACCGGCGACGGCGGTAACGAGTCGTTTCGACACGTCGGCCGTTCGAGCCCCGCACCGAATCGACCAGTCGCGGACCGGGAGCGAACCGACCGCGACAAAGCCTAAGCCCCCGGTCGTCGAACAGCGTTCGAGGCGATGACAGACGAAATACCGCTCTTCGAGATTCCGTGGGACGACGGCGAGGTCACGAACGCCGTCGACTCTATCTGTCGCGGGGGGTACTGGGCCAAGGGACCGTACGTCTCGGAGTTCGAGGACCGAATCGAGGAGTATCTCGGCGTCGAGCACGCGATTACCGTCAACTCCGGGACGACGGCCCTCGAAAGCGCGCTGGTCGCGCACGGCGTCGGCCCGGGCGACGAGGTAATCGTTCCCTCGTTCACGTTCATCGCCACCGCCAACGTGGTAGAGTTGGTCGGGGCGACGCCCGTGTTCGCCGACATCGAGCGCGACACTTACGGACTCGACCCCGACGCCGTTCGCGACGCCCTCTCCCCCTCGACCGCCGCCGTCCTGCCGGTGCATCCCTACGGGGCCGCCTGCAAAATCCACCGAATCGTGGACGTCGCCCGAGAACACGACGTCGCCGTGGTCGAGGACGCCGCGGAGGCGCTCGGTGCGGACGCCGACGGCCGGATGGTCGGCACGTTCGGCGACAGCGCGGCGCTGAGCTTCTGCCAGAACAAAATCGTCGCGACCGGCGAGGGCGGTGCCGTCGTGACCGACGACGACGAGGTGGCGGAGAAGATCCGGCTGTATCGGTCTCACGGGCGCGTCTCCGAGGGCTACTTCGACTCGGCAGACAGCGGTCGGTACGTCTCCGTGGGGACGAACTACCGAATGCCGGACGTGGTCGCGGCCATCGGGTGCGCCCAACTCGACAAAATCGACCGTCTCGTCGGCGGGCGGCGACGCGCCGCCGACCGACTGACCGACGGGTTAGAGAGCGTCGAGGGCGTCGAACCGCACGCAGGCGACGGCTCCGGTCGGCACGTCCACCAACTCTACACCGTGACACTCGACGAGTCGCTCGACCGAGACCGGATTATCGAGACGTTAGCGTCGGAGAACGTCGCGTCGAAAGTGTACTGGGACCCGCCGGTCCACCTGACCGAGTACTATCGAGAACGGCGTCCGGTAGAAGGCGACCTGCCCGTCACCGAAGACGTCTCGTCGCGGGTTCTCTCGCTTCCGATGCATCCCGAACTCTCCCGGGACCAGACCGACCGCATCGTTTCGACCGTTCGAGAGGCGGTCAGCGGAGCGTAAACGTACGAATCGTCCGCCAATTATTCAAACCGTCCCGACAATTTATTAGCTATTCTGTGGTACAGCGGTCGGGATGACGGACTTAGAGAACAAACAGGTGCTCGTAACCGGGGGGTGCGGGTCGATTGGCTCCGAGTTGGTCGAGCGACTGCTCGACTACGAGGAGCCGTCGGTTATTCGCGTCTTCGACAACGACGAAGCGGGGCTGTTCGACATGAAGACGCGGCTCTCCTCTCCGGAGCGACTACGGTTCCTTCTCGGGAACATCCGTGACCGGAACCGGTTGGAGATGGCGATGGAGGACATCGACGTGGTGTTTCACGCGGCCGCACTCAAGCACGTGGGGTTGAACGAGTACAATCCGTTCGAAACCGTCCAGACGAACGCGTTAGGGACCCAGAACCTCATTCGCGCCGCGATGGAGGAGAACGTCGACGCCTTCATCACGATAAGCACCGACAAGGCGTCGAACCCGACTTCGGTGATGGGCGCGACGAAACTCCTCTCCGAGCGGTTGACCATCGCCGCGAACACGTACAAGGGCGAGCAGGACACCAAGTTCGGTTGCGTCCGGTTCGGAAACGTCTTCGGGTCGAGCGGGTCGGTCGTCCCCGTGTTCCTCGACCAGATCAGGGACGGCGGGCCGATAACCGTCACCAACCAGGAGATGACGCGGTTCATCATGCCCATCGAGGAAGCGACCGATCTGGTCTTCGACGCCTACCGGCGTCTGGAAGGCGGCGAGACGTTCGTCCTCAAGATGCCGGTGTTCGCTCTGATGGACCTCGCCGAAGCGATGCGGACCGAGTACGCTCCGCAGTTCGGCTACGACCCGTCGGAAATCGAGATTCACAAGACCGGGAAGCGACCCGGCGAGCGAATCCACGAGAAGTTGATATCCAAAGACGAGATTCAGCAGACGATAGAACTCGAAGACATGTTCGTCATCACGCCACTCATCGAAGACTGCGGGTACGAACCGCTCGACTACGAGAGTCGAAACTCCCTCGATTCGGAGTACACCTCGGCCGACGTCGACCCGCTCTCGAAGTCCGAAATCATCGCCATGATAGAGAACACGTCGGCCTACGAGACGATGGTGAACGGCTGACGATGCGAGTCGTCACGTATCACTACGTTCGGCCGTCGCCCGACAGACCGCCGCACGGCTACTATCACCTCGCCCTCGACGATTTCCGGCGGCAGTTGGACCACCTCGAAGCCGAGTACGACCTCCTCGACCGGGAGTCGTTCCTCGACTGCGTGACCGGGAACCGAGTACCGCCGGCGGACGCGGCGGTTCTCACCTTCGACGACGGACTGGTCGACCACTACGAGTGGGTCCTACCGGAACTGGCGTCTCGGGACCTGTTCGGCGTGTTCTTCGTCCCGACCGGCCCGCTGGTCGGCGAGGGCGTCCTGCCGGTCCATCGCGTCCACTCGCTCGCCGGTCGGCACAGCGCGACCGAACTCCGCGACGCGCTGTTCGACGTACTCGCCCGATACGAGTTCGCCGAATCTGACGCGGGAACGGCCGACGACCCCTACGAGGGGCGCCAGACCGACGACGCGCTGACGACGTTCAAACGCGTCCTCAACTTCGTGGTGCCGTACGACCGACTCGGCGACGTACTCGGCGACGTCGAATCGCGTTTCGAGACCGGTCCCAGCGCCGACGAGTACTACCTCTCGCCCGAGCAGGTCCGCGAACTCCACGACGCCGGAATGGTGGTAGGTGCCCACTCGGTCAATCACCCCGTCCTCTCGCGGCTTTCCTCGGCACAACAGCGCGAGGAGATAACCGACTCGTTCGAGTCGCTCGCCGAGTGGGTCGGCGACCTCCCGGCGAAACTGTTCGCGTATCCGTACGGGACCGACCAGACGTTCTCGGCCGAGACGAAGCGCCTCCTCGAAGCGGCCGACTGTGACGCGGCGTTCACGATGATTTCGGCTCGCGCGACTCCGGGGCGATTTCGGAACTCGCGGTTGGCCCTCCCGCGAATGGACTGCAACGAGTTCCCCCACGGAGGAGCGACCTTCGACCTCGAGGCGTGACCCCTGAGCGGGAATTACTGTAAAGTAAATTTCAATTGGCTGTCAAGTATAAGTAGGTCGATGGTGTGACTCTGAGGTGGATCGTATGCGAAATTCGAGTGCCAGTACACGAACTGACAGTAACTCAAGGAGGAACGAAACCAGTGAATCCAGAATTATCACTCGGAAAGGACGAATTAGAGTCGGCCGGCAGGTGTCCGACGACGGGACCGAACCGTGTCGATTCCCGGTCCACGAAGGGGACAGAGTATGAAGACGTACCACGGAAAGCCGGTCGACCCGCGGGAGTTCAAGCATCGGGACCTATCGAACTTGCAGGAACGCGTCGAGGAGAAGCGCCAGCAGGCCCGGAAGTTTCTCGACAGGGCAGACGTAGACGTAGACGAGTGCTACGTCTGTGGCTCTACCGAGGCCGAAATCGTGCGCGAGATGTTCGGCTACGAGTACGCCCAGTGCGAGAACTGCTCGCACGTCTACCAGACTCAGCGACTCCCCGACGACGTACTCAGCGAGTACTACGAGACCGACTCCGAATTCGCGAGCATATACACCGACGAGGAACAGATAGAGTACCGGTTGGAGAACATCACGAAGCCGAAAATCGACTTCGTGGTGGACCACGTCGACGCCGACGACGGCCGATGGCTCGACGTGGGGTGCGGAGTCGGCGCGTCCATCAAGTACCTCGAATCGGAAGGGTGGGACGCCGTCGGACTCGAAGTCAGCGACCAGTGCGTCGAAGTCGCGCGCGACACGCTCGGCGTCGAACTCGAACAGCGACCCATCGACGAGTACGCCGAGCGGAACCCCGACGAGACGTTCGACGTGGTGACGTTCTTCGGGTACCTCGAAATGATTCCCCACTCGATGCGCGACCTTCGGTTGGCCCACGAGATGCTCGAACCGGACGGACACGTCGGACTCGGCGTGATGAACGCCGAGTCGATGTCCTCGATGGTCCACCGAGCGATTCCGGACCGCGCGCTCCGCCACTCGATTCCGCCGATAGGTGTCCAGCAGTTCACGAGGGAGTCGGTCGAGGCGGCGTTCGACCGCACGGGGTTCTCGGCCGAGGCGGCGTGGTTCTTCGGACTCGACTTCTACGAACTGCTCACGCAACTCTGTCTGGAAATCGAGGAGTTCCAGCACTCCGACCTCTACTCGTACCTCATGGACAACCTCAACGAGTTCCAGCAGGTCGTGGACGACGACGCCGAGAGCGACTACATGGTGTTCGTCGGCGACAGACAGTGAGTCGGACGGCGTAACTCGGGACCCCTTCGCCCGAACCGTTTTCCCGGAGTACGGTGAGAACCGACGTATGGGGGGAGTTTTCGACCTGTCGGACAGCATCGCAGTCGTCGCGGGGGGAGCGGGACTCATCGGCACCGCACTCTGCGAGGGACTCGCCGACCACGGCGCGACCGTCGTCGTCGCCGACGCGGCGGCCGAGCGCGGCGAGGAGATAGCCGACGAACTCGGAGACCACGCGGAGTTTCTCCGCGTGGACGTCACCGACGAGGACTCGGTGGTCGAGATGGTCGAGACGGTCCTCGACCGTCACGGCCGAATCGACGCGTTCGTCAACTGCTCGTACCCGCGAAACGAGAACTACGGCCAGCGGTACGAGGACGTGACCGCCGACGACTGGCGCGAGAACATCGACCTCCACCTCAACAGCTACTTCGTGGCCGCCCACGCCGTCTCGCGGGCGATGATGGACCAGAACGACGGCGGAAGCATCGTGAACTTCGGTTCGACCTACGGGATACAGGCCCCGGACTTCTCGGTGTACGAGGGGACCGAGATGACCAGTCCCGTCGAGTACGCCGCGATCAAAGGCGGAGTTCTGAACCTGACTCGCTACATGGCGTCGTACCTCGGCGAGTACGGCGTCCGAGTGAACTCCATCAGTCCGGGCGGCGTGTTCGACGACCAGCACCCCGAGTTCGTGGACCGCTACGAGGAGCGCACGCCGCTTGGCCGGATGGCGACCCCCGAGGACTTCGAGGGGGCCGTCGTCTATCTCGCGTCCGACGCCTCTGGGTACGTCACCGGGCACAATCTCGTCGTGGACGGCGGGTGGACGATTTGCTGACGACTGAGAAGTGGAATTACAGATATTTTCTAAACATAATTATTTATTTGTCTAGTGTTTCCATATATACCTATTACCACGAGATGTGATGTTTAGGGACACCACGGAAGACCGACCAACCCCGTTGGAGCAGATTGACACAACCGACGGAGGGACTGAAAGGGGCCGTCCGTTCGCGCGCCGCTCGGTCGCTTGCTAGACCACTATCCGCCTCGGGCGGTGCGGAGAGAGGCGGATACGTCGTGCAACGACCGCGAGCGGACGGGGGCTTTCTACCGAATCCCCTCACTGTTTTTGGCGGAGATTCTCACAGTAATTTCGTTTTTAGCGAGGGGACGAGAACGTCCGAAACGTCGGCTATCGTAACCCGTCCGTCAACGCTGAGGAAACCGGCCGAGAGTTCCCACAACCGTCCGATTTCCCACTGATACCTCCGTCAGACCAGCCTGAACAATTATACGAGACGCTACTGAAGACGTATCGGGGGTCAGATGATAGACGACAAGCGGGTAGTCGCCGCAGTCCCCGCACGTGGGGGAAGTACGACAGTACCGAACAAGAACCTCCGGTTGCTGGCGGGCAAACCGCTGGTCGCGTGGCCGATAGACGTGGCGGCGGAGACGCCCGAAATCGACCGGACGATAGTGACGACCGACGACGACGAGATCGCCTCGACGGCCCGCGACTGGGGGGCAGAAGTCGTGACGCGGCCCGACTCGCTGGCCGAGGACGACTCGCTGGTGGTCGACGCGCTCCGCCATCTAGTCGGCGAACTCCGCGAAGAGGGCGAGGACGCCGAGTATCTCGTCATGCTCGAACCGACGTGTCCGCTCCGGACGAGCGACGACGTGCGAAACTGTCTGGAACTCCTCGCGGACCCGGCGGCCGACTACGACTCGGTGGCGACGTTCACCGAGGCGGACCCGAGTCCCCACCGACTCTGGGACATCCGCGACGGGTCGCCGGAACCGTTCGTCGAGGGGGCCGACCCGTGGCTCCCGCGACAGGAGCAACCGGACGGCTACGAACTCACCGGCGCGGTCTACGCCTTCGAAATCGACCGCCTCCCGCCGGACGGGACCTCGCTGCTGTTCGGCGAGGCGGGCGCGGTCACGATGGACCGAGAGCGCGCGGTGGACATCGACACGGAGTTCGATTTCCAACTCGCGGAACTCCTGATCGAGGAGGGCATTCATGAGTGAATCCGAGGACCGAACCGTTTGGGACCTGTTCGACATGACCGGACGAGTCGCAGTCGTGACGGGCGGCCCGGGGAAACTCGGCTCGCAGATGTGCGACGCGCTGGCCGAGGCGGGCGCGAACGTCGTCGTCGCCTCCCGAACGTACGAGGACTGCCGGGAGAAGGCCGACGAACTCTCGGAGCGCCACAACGAGGCGATGGCGGTGTCGGTGGACGTGACCGACGAGGACGCCGTCGAGGAGATGGTCGAGCGAGTCGTGGACCGGTTCGGCAAGATAGACGTGCTCGTCAACAACGCGTACAACGCCAGCGGCTACGGCGTCCCGTTCGAGGAGTTGACCAGAGACGAGTGGGCCGAGACGCTCGAAGGCGTCCTGACTCAGACGTTCTTCTGCTCGCAGGCGGCGCTCCCGGCCATCCGCGAGAGCGACGCCGGGACGATAATCAACATCGGGAGCCACTACGGCGTCGTCGCGCCGGACCACCGCGTCTACGGCGACAGCGACATCAACAACCCGCCGACCTACGGGTCTGCGAAGGCGGGCGTCATCCAGTTCAGTCGATGGCTCGCGTCGTATCTCGCCAGCGAGGGCATCCGAGTCAACTCCATCAGCCCCGGCGGATTCTACAGCGAGGAGATGGAGGACGTGGAGGACTACGAGGACGTGTTCGTCCCGAACTACGAGCACCGGACCCCGCTCGGTCGGATGGGTGACGACACCGACATGAAGGGCATCGTGGTCTACCTCGCCTCCGACGCCAGCAAGTGGATGACCGGCCAGAACGTCGTCCTCGACGGGGGGTGGACGGTGTGGTAGAGCGCCTCGACCTCGGCGTCGTCGGCGTCAGCGAGGGTAACGGACACCCCTACTCGTTCGCGTCGATAGTCAACGGCTACTCCGACGAGGGGTTCGCGCGAACCGAGTGGGACGTGATCCACGACTATCTCCGGGAGAAAGACCCCTCGGAGTTCGGCTTCCCGGGCGTGGGCGTCACCCACGCGTGGACTCAAGACGAGGCCGAGACCGAGCGACTCTGCGAGGCGGCCCGAATTCCGAACGCCGCGAAGGACCTCGAATCGCTCGGTGACGCGGTAGACGCAGTAATCATCGCGCGCGACGACTACGAGACCCACGCCGAGATGGCCCTCCCATTTCTGGAGGACGGAACGCCGGTCTTCCTCGACAAACCGCTGACGATGGACCGGTCGGAGTTGGCGGAGTTCCGGCCCTACCTCGAACGCGGGCAACTGATGTCCTGCTCCGGCATGCGCTACGCGCAGTCCCTCGACGTGCCGCGGGCCCACACCGACCGGTTCGGCGACGTCGAACTCGTCCGGGGCACCGTCATCAAGAACTGGCCGAAGTACGGCGCACACATGCTCGACGCCATCTTCGGCGTCCTGGACCAGCGCCCGGTCGCGGTCGAGACGGCCGACGCCGACCACACCTCGGCCGCGATTCGGATGGACGGCGGCACGCTCGTGCAGGTCGATACGCTCGGCGACGTGCCGATGACGTTCTCGGTGGACGTCTACGGCACCGAGCGGACGGGTCGCTACGACCTCCGGGACAACTTCACGGCGTTTCGGCGGACGCTGTGGCGGTTCGTGGAGACGGTCCGGACGGGCGAACCGGTGCTCGACCCCGAGGAGACGCTGGACGTAATCCGCACCCTCGTCGCGGGGCACATCGCCGACGAGGAGGACAGGCAGGTCTCACTCGACGAACTGGGTCACGAATCATGAGCGAGGACGCGCCAGCGACCGACTCGGACGTCACGGAGGTCGTCTTCCTCGGCACGAACAACGTCGGCCGGAGGGTGTACGACTGGCTCTGCGACCGCGACTCGGTGGCCGTCCGAGCGATGCTGACCGAGGCCGACCAGTTGTCGCTCGTCGCCGACCTCGACCCCGAACTCGTGGTCGCGGTCGGTTTCCGCCACATCGTTCCGCCCGAGATTTTGGCGGTTCCCGACCGAGGGTGTCTCAACCTCCATCCGGGCCTGCTCCCGCAGACGCGGGGGTTCAACCCGAACGTCTGGAGCATCGTGGAGGGCCACCCCGCCGGGGCGACGCTCCACTACATGGACGACGGCGTGGACACCGGCGACGTAATCGCCCGGAAGCGGGTGGAGAAACGCTTCGACGACACGGGGCGAGACCTCTACGAGCGCCTCGAACGGGCCTGCTTCGAACTGTTCACGGAGACGTGGCCCGACGTCGAGGCCGGAACGGTCGAAGCGGAACCGCAGGACGACACCGAGGCGACGACTCACAGGAAGAGCGACTTCGCCGACCTCTGCGAACTCGACCCGGACGACGAGTACACCGTGAAGGAACTCCTCGACGTCCTCCGGGCGCTCACGTTTCCGCCGTTCGACAACGCTCGCGTCGAGGTGGACGGCGAGACGTACTTCGTGGACGTGGACGTTCGCCACGAGGACGACGCCGACGAGGACGCCGAGTTCGGAACGCTGTCGTCGTACTGACCGTCGCGCGGGCCGAGCGTTGTGCGCTCGGCCCGCGCTGACTCGCCGACGACGGTCCGTTTCCTACGACGGTCAGTTTCGGTTCGACAGTCGGTCCCGGGCGTTCTCGAAGGAGTCGCCGACTTCGACGTCGAATCGCTCGACCAGTTCGCCCGCCGGAATCTCGTCGCCGTCCTCGACCTGCAGGCGGGTGAGTTCGACGATTCCCTCCCACGCGCCGACGCCGAGGGCGTCGCCGTCCCGGTAGCTAATCTCGCCCGGCGTGCAGAAGGCCGACTCGTCGCTCGGCGGATTAGCGGCCCAGATGGTGACCCGGCGGTCGTCCACGAACGAGAACGCGCCGGGATAGGGGTGGCTCTGGCCGCGAATCCAGTCGTACACCTCTCCGGGCGGTCGGGTCCAGTCCACGAGTCCGTGGTCCGGGGTGCGCTTGGGCCACCACGTCGCCGCGTCGTCGTCCTGCGGCGTTCGGGGGACCTCCCCGTCCTCGAACCGGGGGTAGTGGGTCCGAATCAGTTCACGCCCGGCCTCGACCACCTTCTCGTAGAGCGACGCCGCGTCGTCATCGCGTTCGACGTCGATGGGACGCTGGCCGACCAAATCGCCGGCGTCGGCCTCTTCGACCAGATGGAAGAAGGAGAGCGCGGTCCGGTCGAGGCCCTTGATGAGACTCCACGCGATGGGCGCGCGGCCCCGCCCGCGAGGTAGCGGGGCCGGGTGCATCCCGAGCGCGGCCACGTTCGGGATATCGAGGACCTCGCGTTTCACGAGACGCGACCACCCGACGACGAACAGCAGGTCCGGGTCGTAGTCCGAGATCTGGTCCCGAACCGGGTCGGCGTTGACGGATTCGGTCTCGTGGAGCGGTACGTCGCGTTCGGCCGCGAACGCCTCCAGGTCGGTCTGGTCGGCGATGTCCTCGCGCTTGGGCCGAGTGAAGATACCGCGCAGGTCGGCGTCCAGCGCGTCGAGTTCCTCCAGGCAGGCCCGCCCGAGGTCGTTGTGCGTCACGAAGACGATTCGCATGTCAACGGCGACGACGCCGAACCGCTTGAATATCGGGGGCGACGACTTCTCACTCGCGTCGGAACTGGAGGTGAACGCGAAGTCGTGACGTTTCGGTTCCGCCACGGTGATTCGGTCGGAATAAATCGATACGCTCGACGGTTCTAAATACGGTCGTAGAAAAGGGAATTCTTCGTTTAGCTCCTACGTGTATTGCCGAGAGTATCGAACACGTTTCCCTCCTGGCGACCACGACTGCCGGAGGTCCCGCCATCGCCGGAGCGTTCCGTCACCGTCGAATCGGGACCTGGGCCACTTCGGAGCGACTTTCGGGGACGTGGATGCCGAGACGCTCGAACACGTCGGGGAGTTCGCGGTTCGACTGCTGGAGGACCTCCGTCAGCGAGACGACGGTGGCGTCGTCCAGTAGCCACCGCGCCGTCAACAGCGCCGTGGACATCCCGCCGACGACGAAGTCGAGCGTCGGGTCGGCGACGTAGAGAACCTCGGCTGAGACGCCGCGAGAGAGGACCTCGACGTCGTCTCGGTCGAACTCGAAGGCCTTCTGTTTCTCTCGCGGGTGGTACTTCAGGCCGACGCGGAACCCCCGTTCGGTGAGGCGGTCCACGAGCGTTTCGAGGAGTTCGACGTAGTTCGAGATGTCGCCAACGTAGTTGGAATGGGTGACGAAGACGAGCGCGTCCAGTCGGTCCAGCGTCTCGTCGACGCCGCTTTGCTCGACGTACCGCCGGAACCAGTCGGCGTCGGCGAGCACGAGGACCGACTCTCGCGGTATCGGAACGACGGGATTCGCTCGCACCTCCGGCAGGGCGTGGTCGGGGAAGACGAGTCGAACCTCGTCTATCCAGTCGGTCGTCCCGAGAAGCCGCGGGTTTCTGCGCCACGGGCCGTAGAACAGTTTCGCCTTGAGATAGCCGAGGCGGGTCCACTCGTCTGCTGGCGGGAACCGAGCGTAGGCGGCGGTGCCGTCCTCGACGTAGATGCGGCGCACGTCGTCGCCCAGAGCGTCGAAGGCGGCCTGCGATTCGGGGCGGTGGTCGTTGAACGTGTAGAGTTCGTCGGGTCGCTCGCAGTTCACGTACCGCCGGACTCGCAGGCTGTTGACCTTCTTGCGGAGTTCGCCACGCCGACCCGTGGTGTCCAGCGTCCCCGGTATAGAGTAGACGTGGTCGAACGGCGGGTCTTCGTCGAGTTCGAGCGAGCGCAAGAGCTCCGCCATGTCCGAGTCGAGGACGCTCACCAGATGTCGCTCCCGGTCCTCCTCGGCCGACGCCGCGAGCGTGCTGGCGAGGAGAACGTGATACGGCGTGTGGGCGATGTATAGCGATTTCATCCGAAGCGCTCCGGGAGCGGTCGAACGTCGCTTCGGTACTCTGAGAGCATGTAACAGCAGACTGTAGTCTCGTACAATAGATTAACGGCGGGAGCGCCGCTGCGAACGGAGGGAAACGAACGCGTCACGCGGACGGGGCGAGGTAATTTCCGACCGTTCTGGTTGTCAACTTACCAAGAGCTATTTGAGCGTTCGGACCGTCGTCCCGTCGGAGCCGAACATGAGAGTCCCAACAGCCCCAGAGAGGTACGACGTCCGCTCCTGGGCCGTAGCCGAGACCGACGGAGGGCCGGGACGGGCGACATGAGCCGGGGCGATTCGACGCTGGAGTTCGGTGTCATGTGTACCGGAACGACGTTCGACGACTGGCAGGCCGAGTGCATTCGACACCTGCTCGACGTGGAGGGCGTCCGACCGAAACTGCTCGTTCTCGACGACCGTCGAACGACGGACCGGAGCCGCGAGTCCCGAATCGGCCGGGTCGCAGAACGGGTCCGTTCGGCGGTCGAGACGGCCACGTCCGAGGGCGCGAAGGAGACGGTGGACAGGGCTTCGTGGCGGCTGTACAACCAGCACATTTCGGACGACGGCGCGTCTCGGAAACCGGTGGACCTGTCCGAGGAACTCGGCGGTGTCGAGCGAATCGCCTGTGACGTGAGAGAGGAGGGGTATGCCGAGTACTTCTCCGAGTCGGACCTCGACCGGATACGCGAGTTCGACCTCGACTTCGTACTGCGGTTCGCCTTCGGCATCATCAAGGGCGAGATACTCGACGTTCCGAGATACGGCGTCTGGTCGTTCCACCACGACGACGAGCGGAAGTACAGAGGCGTCCCGCCGTGTTTCTGGGAGATATACGAGGGCGACCCGGTGACGGGAGCGGTGTTACAGCGACTGACCGAGCGACTCGACGGCGGAATCATCCTTCGCCGCGGGTACTTCCCGACGATTCCGTACTCGTGGACCGCGAATCTGGATCAGGCGCTGTACGGTACTACGAAGTGGCCAGCACAGGTCGCCGTCGACGTTCTGAACGGACGGACCGACTACTTGGAGCAGTCGCCCTCCGAGACGGACGCCCCCGTCTATCGCTCGCCGAGACTGTCCCAGATGTTCCGGTTCGGTTCCAAACGCGCCGCCGCGATGGTCCGAGAGTTGACGAGAGGGTACGAGAAGTGGAGCATCGGCGTGTCGGAAGCCCCGGTCGAGAGGTTCCTGGACGAGTCGAAGTCGGCGACCGTCCAGTGGTACTCGTCGCCGAGAGACACCGAGTTCGTCGCCGACCCGTTTCCAGCCGAGATAGACGGCGACACCTACGTTTTCTTCGAGAAGTACTCGTACGAAGACGAGACGGGGAACATCTCCTATGTGAGATACGACGACGGCAAACGGAACGACGGGAAACGGAATCCGACCGTCGAGACGGCCCTCGAAAGACAGTACCACCTCTCGTATCCGTACCTCTTCAGACACGAGGGCGACCTCTACGCGACGCCCGAGACGCACGAAGCGAACGAGATTGCGCTGTACAGGGTCGCTTCGCCCGACGACTGGGAGCGCGAGCGAACGCTGATACCCGACGTGGCGGGCGTGGATCCGACCCCGGTCTACCACGACGACAGGTGGTGGCTGTTCTTCACGAAGCAGGACGACATGGTGAACACGAACCTGCATCTCTGGCACGCGCCGACCCTGACCGGGGAGTGGCGACCCCACGAGAACAACCCGGTCAAGACCGACGTTCGCGCCGCGAGACCCGCGGGAACTCCGTGGACTACGGACGGGGACCTGTATCGGCCGACTCAGTACTGCGCCGACTGGTACGGCCGGAAAATCGTCGTGAATCGCGTGACCGAACTCACGTCGACCGGGTTCGCCGAGGAGCCGGTCGCCGAAATCGCACCGAGCGAGGACGGTCCTCTCTCGGCCGGTCGACACACCATCTCTTCGGGCGGAGGACTCACGCTCGTGGACGGACACCGGTTCGTCTGGAACGCCTACAACGTACGGCGCACGGCCGACCAGATAGCGCGAAACCTGCGTCAGTAGCGACACTTCGATCGGCGGTCACCCTTCTCGGCGGGACCGCAGCAGTTCGGCGTAGGCGTCGGCGGTTCGCTCGGCCACGTCGTCCCACGAGTAGCCGACCGCGGTCTCGTAGTTGCGACGGCCCATCCGGGCCACGTCGCGCGACAGGGCCTCCCGAATGGCTCGGGTCAGCGCGTCGGTCTCGGCCGCGTCGTCCGACTCCTCGGAGTGGTCCGGGTCGTAGAGGACGCCGCCCTCCTCGCCGACCACGTCGGTGAGACACCCCGACTCCGGGGCCACGACCGCCTTGCCGAACGACATGGCGAGCAGGACGCTCCCGGACGTGAAGATGTCCCGGAAGGGGAAGACCACGGCGTCGGCCGCGTTCATGTACGTCTGGACCTCGTCGTCCGGAACGTATTCGAGGACCGAGCGAACCCGGTCGTCTCCGGCGGCCCGGGACGCGACCTGCTCGCGCAACTCGTCGTCGGTCGCGTTTCCGGCGACGACGAGGCGAGCGTCGTCGGCGTCGAGTCGGCCGAACGCCTCGATTAGCCGAGGCACCTGCTTGTAGGGTCGGATGCGCCCGAAGTAGAGGAAGACGAACTCGTCGTCGGAGAGACCGAGTCGGTCTCGCGCAGTCGCGCGGTCGATTTCGTCCTCGTAGTCCCCGACGTAGTTGCCGTGGGGTATCGTCACGAGGTCGGTGCGCTGGCCGCCGGAGAGGTCGTACTCCTCGACCAGTCGGCGGCGCGCGCTCGGCCAGTGGACGAACACCCGGTCGAACACCCGAGTCACGAGGAGTCGCTTGCAGAATCGCTCGAACTCGGGGCGTCTGCGCTCGTGTTCGACCAGATTGTGGGCGGTCCAGACGATTCGCGTCCCGAGCAGTCGCGCCACGAGCAGACCCGCGACGAACGCCACGGCCTTCGCCGCGGTCCGGAGTCGCCCGTCGGCGACGAGGTACGGCGAAATCCAGTGCAGGTGGAGAACGTCCGGAAGCCCCTCGGACGCGACCGTTCGCAACGTCGAAAGCGGATAGCCGCTCGCCAGCGTCGCCGAGACGCCGCGGGACTCGAGCGCGTCGGCCAGATTCGACTGATACGGATTCGAGTCGAAGTGCGGCAGGTGCAACACCCGCGTTTCGCTCGCCGAACCACTCTCAGTCTCGCTCTCGGTCGGTTCCGTTCGCTCGGCCGACGATGCAGTCACCTGCAGCCCCCCGGTTCGGTCTCGATTCCCCCGCATCCAGACGGCGTACGACGAACTGAGTGTAAAGCCATGTGGCTGGCTCAGCCCTGTGGATCGGCCGCGTTCGTCGCGTTCGCCGCGGTCGGTCCGGTCTCCTCGGGTCGCTCGTCGGTGTCCCACGTCACGACGTTGCGACCCCGGAGGAAGTTCGAGAGGCCGACGAGGAGGCTGTAGTTGAGCAGGGCGAAGTAGTAGGTCGCCTGAAGCGGAAGCGGTGCGGTACGTCCGGCACGCTTCGCTCCGGCGGTGACGCCGACCGAGACCGCGAACGCCGCCACTCCCCCGGCGAACAGGAGGTGGAGTCCCGTCGGTTGGAGGAGCGCGAGCAGGAGGGCCGACGACCCCGCGACGCCCAACATGACCGGGGTGAGCCACAGCAGGGCCGTCCGCGACCAGAGCTTGACCGAGTAGGTGCCGTACTCGACGGGATTCAGCAACTCGGTGAACTCCGACAACGTGTGCCACGACCGAGTGGTGATTCGATTCTCCGCCTCTCGTTGGGAGTCGAGGTCGTCGCGCGCCTGTTCGAGCGCCACCGCGTCGGGCGCGAACTTCACCTGCTTGCCCCGGGACCGAATCGCCAGCGGTTCGCCGAAGTCGCTCATCAGGTCGGCCGAGAGCGGCACGTAGTCGTCGGCCCTGACCGCGTAAATCGCGCCGTTCCCCTTGACGATGGACCCGGTTCGGGACTCCGACCGCTGGACGAACCGCTCGAACCGCCGGTAGATGGGGATGGCGGCCGTGTTGTTCCCGACGTTCTCGTAGTGGAGTCCGCCGACGACACACCCCACGTCGTCGTCGAACTGGGCGACGAGTCGGCGTATCGCGTCGGGTTCGTACATGCTGTTCGCGTCGGAGAAGACGAGAATCTCGCCGTCGGCCCGGTCGGCGACGACGTTCTGGCACTCGGTCTTGCCGACTCGACCTTCTACGCGAACCAGTTCGACGCCCTCGTCGGCGTAGGACCGAACGATGTCGTCGGTGGCGTCGCTCGACGCGTCGGAGAAGACGAGTATCTCCAGTTTTTCGTCGGGGTAGTCCAACGCGAGGCTGTTCTCTATCTTCTCGGCGATTACGTCCTCTTCGTTGTAGGCCGCGACGACGAGAGAGACGCTCGGGAGGTCACTTCGGCGGCCGCCGTCCGCCGGGCCTCCACCTACCCGTCCCTCGGACTCCGGCCCGTGAAGCAGTCCCAAGAGCGAAACCGCGACCGGATAGAGGACGTTCGTGTACAGTACCGTCAGAATCGACCCCGCCAACGCCGCCCGCAGGAACGTAATTACAGTACTCATCCATCGTAACGCCAACTCGTGAGTACAAAAGTTTCGGTGTACGTTTGAACCGTAGTGTAGCGGTTAAACGGCGTCGGCTCGGAGGGTTCGTTTACCGACTGGGCGCTTCGTCGCCGGCCTACTCGTCGTCGGTCGTTTCGTCCTCGGCCGTTTCGACCTCGGTCGTCTCTGTTTCCGGTATCGGGGTCACCCCCGTCTCGGTTCCGTCCCAGTCGTCCGTCTCCCGGGATTCGGAGTACAGCTTCAGCTGGTCGAAATAAACGTGGTGGTCGGCGGAAGGATGGACCGAACCTCCCCAGTAGCAGTCGAACCAGTACTTGTCGATTCGAATCCGAGGGACGTCGCGGAACCGCAGGTCGGTTACTTGGAGTGCGCGCTCCCCGTCGACCCACCCTTTCAGCACGCCGTCGTCTTGGCCGGGCGTGTTTAGTTTCACGTAGTTGTCGATTCGGTACCACTTCCCCAACTCCAAGCGTCCGGCATTCTCCCTGTCCCAGTGGAAGACATCGCCGTAGGGACTGTCCATCTCCGCGTGATACACGTAACTTGCGAGTTGAACCGGACGCTCGGAGTCGTCGCTCTGGTAGAAGTACATTCGCGCCGACCACCCGTTCGTCCCGTCGGCTTGGCGTCCGCCCCATCCCGCCTGCCCGTAGGTCCCCGCCGGGCCGGGTAACTTCCCACCCTCGTAGGGCACTTCGAACGACGTGCCGAATCGGAGGTAGTAGCGGACGTGCAACTCCTCGGGTTCGGGGTAGCCAGCCTCGTCGAACTGATACTGGAGCGACGTGCCGTAGTGTCTCCCCTCGCGGAACGTCACCTGGAGTGAGTTCGAATCCGAGGAGATGCCGCGCTCTCCGATCTCGACGTTCTGCGTCGCGTTTCGTTCCGTGAACTTCTCGAGCGACTCCGGCGTGTCGAACGAAAACTCGACGAACTGCTCG
This sequence comes from Halorussus salinisoli, assembly GCA_005239435.1. GTDB lineage: Archaea > Halobacteriota > Halobacteria > Halobacteriales > Haladaptataceae > Halorussus > Halorussus salinisoli. The sequence continues at coordinate 207,055 of SZNP01000005.1, forward strand.
GGGAACTCGACGTCCCGTTCGGTAGTGGTCTCCCGTTCGGTGGTGGTCTCCGTTTCGGTCGTCGTCTCCTCGCGTTCGGTCTCACCGGTTCGTTTCGTCGCCGTCTTGCTGTCTCCCGATACCCCCTTCTCCGCTCGCCTCTGGTCACGCCCCACGTACGCGATACCCGCTCCGCCTGCGACCGCGCCGAGGCCGAGGAGAACGCGTCTTCTCGTCGGTTTCATTTGCTATCATCACGGTCCAGTCGCCGCCAGTGAGTGGTCCGTAACCGGCGCTAGAGGACCAAGAGCGTATAAAGAAAGTGTAAATATGGGAACGGTTCGTTACTGATTCCGAGTCAGTCCGAGTACTGGCGACTGTACAGGTCGGCGTAGGTGCCCTCGTTCTCCAGAAGTACGTCGTGACTCCCCTGCTCTACGATGTGGCCGTCCTCGATGGTGTTTATCTCGTCGGCGTTCCGAATGGTCGAGAGCTGATGCGCTATCGTGATGACCGCGTAGTCGCGCTCCATCGACTCGATTCCGGCCTGGACGCGCTGTTCGGTCACCGAGTCCAGGTCGCTCGTCGCTTCGTCCAGGACGAGCACGTCCGCGTCCTCCTTCAGAATCGCACGAGCGAGCGCGATTCGCTGTTTCTGGCCGCCCGACAGTCTGACGCCGCCTTCGCCGAGTTCAGTCTGGAAGCCGTCGGACATCGAGTCGAGAAACTCGGAGACCTGTGCGGTTTCGCACGCGCGCTCGACCTCGTCGCGCGACGCCGACCGATTGCCGACGGTGAGGTTGTACCAGAGCGTGTCGTCGAAGATGAAGGGGTTCTGTCGAACGATGGCCAACTTCGACCGCCACTCCTCCAAGTCGATGTCGGTGATGGGACGGCCGTCGGCGGTTATCACCCCATCGTCGGGGAGGTACATCCGGCTCAGTAGCGACACGATGGTCGATTTCCCGGCACCCGACTGGCCGACGAACGCGACGAACTCGCCCTTCGACACGCTGAACGAGACGTTTTCGAGGACCGACTCGGCGTTCGAGTAGGAGAACGAGACGTCGTCGAACGCCACCTCGTTCACCTCACCGATGTCTTCCACGCCGCCGTCGACTTGCTCTCGGTTCTGCTCCAGGGAGTTGACGAACATGTCGGTCTTGACGACGTGCGGGAGGTTCCCCTCTAGCTGGTACACGCGGTAGTTCAGCATACTCACGATGGGTGCGAGTCGGAACATGGCGAACAGGAACACGCCGAGGGTCCCGAGGTTCATCGACGTGAACGTCACGGCGAGGTAGATGAGGACGAATATCGAGATGGCGGCGGCGAACTGATAGCTGTTCTGGACCGCCGCCTCGTTCCGGCGGAGGTGGACCGTCGCGTCCACGAACTGTTCGACCGCGTCCCGAAACTCCCTGCGCACCTCGTCGCCGAGTCCGTAGAGTTTGACCTCGCGGATTCCCTGCGTCCCCGCCTGGGCGGCCTCCTGTATCCGCTCGTTCGCTTCGGATACCTTGTCTCCGACCGAGTACCCCGACTCCAACCCGTGTCGGATCACCAGCGCCACGGTGCCGAGGACGACGCCGGTCAGGAGCGTCAAGACGGGCGCGAGATATATCGCAATCCCGGCGTACATCAGCGCGAGGAGCAACGGTTGAAGCACCTTCACGAACCACGAGACGCTCTTTCCGGCGTACTTCGACTGCGTTACGATGGCGTTCAAAATCTCGTCCGACCCCTTCTCGTTGAAGTACGCGATTCGCGCGTCGATGGCGGCGTCGAACGCCTCCTGTTTCAGGTCGCGTTCGTAGAACGTGCGCAAGGCTTCGCCGAGCCACATCACGCCGAACCCGGACGCGTACCGGACGGCCATGATGACGGTGACGCCGACGACGACGGTTTCGAGCGTGAACGGGATGCCGAGGAACTCGTAGGCGTCGGCGAACATCCCGACCATGCCGCTGTCGGGCGTTCCGTTCTCCGACTGGATGAACCCGATAATAGGGATGAGGAAACTGAGACCGATACCTTCGAGAAGAGCGGCGACGATACCCAAAACCAGTATTACCCCCGACAGGAGCGGTCGATAGTAGATGATCTCTCTAAACGCTGCTAACTTCTCTGTTCGTGATATGTCCCCACTCATCGTCCCCCAGTCATTGTCCGTTAGAATCCCCTCTCTCTTATATTTGGAGTGTGTCCGTAAGTATGACGGCCCGGACGAAACCACGAGCGTGGAGACGCCGCCGAACTCGGACTTCGAACATTATTCGTATCGTTTTGAGCAATAGAAACGTTCGTTAAGCGCCTATATTTAATTCCTTTCTATACCTACATCTTTCGGAGGAACTGCGCCACCGACGGATTGGAACCCGTACGGAACTGTCACGTTTTCGTCTCCCGTAGCAACTGCTCGGCGTCGGTTTCGCACTCGGCGGACCGGCGACCACCGTCACCGCCGGCGGAATCTGGCCGGTCGGTAGACGCTCCCCGTACCACGTTCCGGACGTGCCGGTAGATGCGCTCCGACGCCCGACCGTCCCGATGGCGATAGAATCGGTCTCGGACCTGCGCCCGCGACTCCTCGAACCCGTCTTCGCCGCGCAGGAAGTGGTCCAACCACTCGTGTAACTCCTCGGAAGTCGTGGCTTTCGGTCCCGGCGTCACGTCGTCGTACTCGAAGTAGAGTCCGCGGGCGTCCCGGTACGCGTCGAGGTCGTACGAGTAGAACACGACGGGCCTGTCCAGCAGGAGGTAGTCGAAGTAGATCGACGAGTAGTCGGTGACGAGTACGTCTACTAGCGGGAGAATCGGATAGATGTCGATTCCGTTCGGGAGCATGACGAGTCGGTCGAACTCGTCTTCGTCTATCTCCACGTCCGACCACGGATGGGCTTTCAGGAGCAGGTACGCGTCGTGGTCGGCCAGGAGTCGATTCAGGTTCTCCACGTCGAGTCTGCTCCCGTCGATGACACCCGCGTCCTCGTGGAACGCGCGTCTGGAGGTCGGCATGTACGAGACGAGGGTCGCGTCGTCGCTCAGGTCCCGCAACCGGTCGTAGACGCCGGAGTCGAGACCGACCGTCGCGCCCTCCACGTCCCGGAAGAACACGTCGTTGCGAGGATAGCCACTGGGAATCACCTCGTCGTCCGATATTCCGAACGCGGAGGCGAACGGCGCGAGCGCGTCTGCGGTGCCGGTCGTCACGAACCAGTTCCAGTTCCGAACGATGTACTTCCGATACAACCGCACGAGTGGTGAGGCGTCCAGTTCGAGGTCGCGCCCGAGTCGCTTCAGCGCGTTGCCGTGCCACGTCTGGACTACCTGCGCACCGCCGACGTACGGCCAGAACGGGATGCTGTGAGAGCTGAACACGCATCTCGCGCGGAGAACCGCGTACTTGCCTCGCCGGTCGTCGATGTGAAAGGCTTCGTAGCCGCGCGCTCGAAGCGTCTCCAACACCTCGCGGTCGCGGGCTATCCAGATCGGTCGCACCCCGTCGGACTGCTCGGCCGCGTAGAGGAACAGATACTTGGTGTTCTCCGCGAACCGGCCGCTCCAGTCGGCGGTGAACACCCAGACGCGGTCGTTGCGCGGAACCAGGTGCGAGAGCAGGAAGACGAACGGCCGAACCACGTACGAGACGACCGCGTCGGCCGCGTCGGTCAGTGCGTTACTCATTCGAACGTCACAGTTCGATTTCGCTCCCGTCGGCCGGTTCGAGCGGAAGCTTTCGCTCGGCCTCGCGGAAGTGTTCCTCGGTGTTGATTTCGGCGTGTCGTCGCGGGTCCACCGTCACGGCCTTCGACGGCACCTCGGGGAAGACTATCGGGAACCACTCCTCGACGGCGTTCTCGCACAGCAGGCGACCGGCCGTATCGAAGTGGTCGCGGTTCAGTACGAAGATGCCGGCCTCCTGATGGCCCTCGATAGCGCCGTAGTCGGTGACGGTTCGGGAGTCGTCCCAGTCGATAGCGGTCATCTCGTCCTGAACGCCTTCGATGGCGGCGACGGTGCTGTAGCCCTCGGAGCGGTGGTCGTCGTGGAACCGCTCGACGACGGACGACAGTAGCTCGTCGGTCGTAATAACGTCGCCGCACAACAGTAGCGCGTCGTCGTCTACGACGTTGATACCCGCGAGCGCGGAGGCGGCGTTCTCGACCGCACTCCAGTACGGAAGGACGATAATCTCGAACTCGAATCGGTCGTCGATGCGGACGTACTCGTCGATTTTCTCCGAGCGACTCCGATCTCCGATACTGTCCTCGGCGAATCCGTATCCCAGAACGACGACGATACGCTCGTCCACGAGTCCCTGCTCGACTAACGGTGCTAACGCGTCGAGTTGGCGCTCGAATATCGTCTTTCCGTCTACCTCGAGGAAGAGTTTCGGATTCCCGTCGGTTCGAGGACGTAAGCGCGAGCCTTGACCTGCTCCTAACATAATAGCTTTCATGAGTACGTCGGAAACCCCCGTAGCACCGGACCAAACACCCATATATAGAAATACGTTGCGGCAGGTTACGGTGCGGACGGCGCTGTATCGTACCGAGTTCCAGCGAGGCAGAACGTCACTCTCCGGTCTCGGCTACGCCCGAAGGACGCGAGCGACCGCTTCCAACAGTTCGCGGCCGACGCTCTCGTCGGAGTTCGTCGCCCGGACCCTACGGGTCGCGTTCCGGCCGACCGTCTCGCGCGAGCGCTCGTCGGTCAGCAGACGTCCCACCGCCTCGGCGAACTCCCCGTGGTCGTCCGACGGGACCAACACGCCCGTCTCGCCGTCGGAGACCTGTTCGCCGATGCCCCAGTCTGGGTTCGCCACCACGGGGAGTCCGGCGGCCTGGGCCTCCAGAACGACGTTGGGGTAGCCGTCGATGTAGGACTTGTAGACGAACACGTCGGCCGCGGCGAACACAGGCGGAACGTCCTCTACGTAGCCGGGGAGGAGGATTCGATCGGCGACGGTCTCGGGCACGCGGGTCTCGACGTAGCGCGCGAGTCGGTCGAAGTACGTCCCGTCGCCCGCGACGACGTACACCACATCGTCGCGTTCGGCGAGCAGATCGGACAGCGCCTCCACGATTTCGACCACGCCACGGTACTTCCCCTCGTAGTTCAGGTTCGTCACGGTCAACAGGACTCGCTTCCCGTCGAGGTCCACGCCGCAGATGCGGTCTACCTCCTCGCGGTCCTCGAACCGAGACGCGTCGACCGGGTTGCGGGCGCTGACTGTGGGCCGGTCGGGATAGCCCGGTCCCGATTCGAGTCGGTCGCGCAGGTCGTCGGAGACGGTGACGTACCCCCTCGAAGCGCGGTACGTGAGTCTCGTCAGGAGGTGGTAGACGACGAAGACCGCGGCCCGCTCGTACCGGTCGTCCTCTCGGAGTTCGCGCAACCTGTCGGCGTGTTGTCTGTAGATGTCCCCGTTGACCCGGAGCAGAAGGGGGACGCCGAAAATTCTGCCGAGAACGACGGATACCAACCCCAAAATCCCGGTCCCGTTGTAGAGCAGTATCGCGTCGACGTCCGATGCTCGGAGGACGCGCGCGCCTCGGACCGCCGACCGAACGAGTTTGGCGACCGGACCCGCCTCCTCGAAGGAGAAGACGCGACCGGACGCATCGGCGGCTTCGAGCGGTGCGACCAACTCCTCGGGTCGCAGGTCGGTGAAGCCGAGAATCGTCGGGTCGCTATCCGACATGCCGGTTACCGGGTCGGGCGGGCGGTGACGGTGTCGTAGAAGACGGTCGCCGCGAGCAGGTGATTCCCGAATTCCGGACGTGGACCGCGAACAGTCGAAGGCGGGTTCTGTCCTCCGAGGGCATACAAGAGAAACTATCGAACTCTATAATAGAGTAACGGCGGCGAGAGCCGGACGGATTCGTTTGGGAGAATCACCCTCGTCACAGCCGACCAACACCAATCGTGACGTTCCGGTAAATATTTAAAAGGTCTGCAGAGCATTGAAAACTGCATGGCACGCGACGAAACGGCACGCGAATCCGAATCAGAGACATCACTACTGAACCGGCGGAGTTACCTTCAACTCGCCGGTGGGGCCGCGGCATCCGTGGCCGGACTGAACGTGACGAGTTCGCGCGGTGCGGCGGCGGAAGACGGACACGAACTCGTCTACGAGACCTTCGACGAGAGCGGTTACGAAGACGTATTCACTGACACGGGGGAACAAGGCACTTACGACGAGCGCGTAAATGACCCCGTCAAGGCCGGGAGTAACGCGTTGAGCGTTCAGTTCCCCGAGGACAACCACTACGGGATGTCGGCGACGTACGACCCGGTCGAAGCCGGCGATCTCGACTCCGAAGCCACCGAACTGTACGCCAACGCGTGGATACGTTTCTCCCCCGACTTCACCGGCCGTACCGGAAAGCTCCCCGGTCCCGCGAACGCCGAACCCGGCGGTGCGAAGGGCGGCGAACCCTCCGACGGGACGAACGGGTGGTCGGCCCGCGCGACGTTCGACGGTTCCCCGAGCGACGGCGTGAAAATCGGTTACTACACGTACCACATGGACCAGGGCGGGACGTACGGCGACCACTTCTGGGCGGCGACCGTTCCGACGGGCGAATGGGTGAAGGTCGGCCAGTACATCAAGTTGAACTCGGTCGACGGCGGGTCGGCGAACGCCGACGGCCAACTCAAGATGTGGGTCAACGACGAGTTGCAACTCGACAAGTCGGGAATGCGGTTCACGGAAGACCTCTCTCTCGGCTGCAACTACTGGTTCAACGCCTACTTCGGTGGCAGTTGGACCTCGCCACAGGACCAGTCGGTCTACTTCGACCGCTGGGCGCTCAGCGACACCGAGATGCCGGACATCTCCACCGACGGGTCGTCCGGTAGCAGCGGGGACGAGGACCAAGGAAAACCGCTCGAACTCGTCTCGGGATCGGACACCGAGAGCGTGGAGTACGAGTTCACGGTCGAGGGGAGCGTCACCAAGAACACGTCCGCAGGCGACAACTCCGCCGAGAGCAACGACAGCATCACCGACAACGGCGACGGCACGGTGACTGTCACAGGTACCGCGGGTAACGGCTACGGCGACGCCTACTACGTGGACGGCACGTTCACGTCGATGACCCTCGACGAGACCAAGTGGACCATCCGCTACGACGGGGAAGAGGTGAGCGTGCAGGACCTCCTCCCGTCCGCCGCGCCGACCGTCGAGCGATTCGACGTCTCCAAGAGCAACCAACTCGGCGACGACCGGATGTTCTCGGTCAAGTGGGCCGCGGCCGACGCCGACGAGGACCTCGACACGGTCGAAGTCGTCGTCAACGACGGGTCGTCGGACGTGAACTTCTCGGTCGAGGACGCCAGCGGCGGTAGCGCGTCCGGATGGGAACTCTTCCAGTTCCCCGTGGGAAGCACCATCGACGTGAACCTCCGTGCGAAGGACTCGGCCGGGAACGTCACGAAGCGGGCCCAGTCGGTGTCGCTCTAGTCGGAGTCCTTCGTTCACCACGACGCGAGACCGGTACCGGGACGGCAGGAGGGTGGAGGCTTCGGAAGCCCCGTCCCGTCGTTCACCGCGAAAGCTGGTCGATACCCACGGTCCGGAGGGTGCGCCAGCCAGCGACCGCGGCCGCCAGCGTCCCGATGACCAGCGCGATGGTCGCGCCGAGGACGAGGACCGACCCCGGTGCCTGGACGAGTCCCTCGAAACCGACGATTTCGGCCGCGACGAAGTTCAGACCGACCACGAACGGCGGGGTGACTGCGACCCCGAGCAGGCCGCCGAGCGCGCCGAGCAGGACGCCCTGCGCGGCTACCATCCCGACGAGCGTCTTCGAGGAGACGCCGAGCGCGGTCAGCGCGGCGAGCTCCTCCTTCTGCTGGAAGACGACGATGGAGAGGACGTTGAGCGTGAGTGCGAACCCCGCGACCACCGCGAGGACGACTAACGCGGCCCCGACCGCGATGACGACCGCGTTGTGCTGGAGAATCGAGCGCATCTGCTCGTCGTTCGTCCGAATATTGTAGTCGGGATAGGCCCGCTGAAGTTCCTGCTCCATCGCGGACTCGTTCGCGTCGTCGGCCAAATCGACCGTGATGAACGTCGCCTTGTCGGTGCCCGTCGTGCCCGTGACCTCCTGCAGTTCGCTGAGGTAGGTCGTCACGGTCGGGGCGCCGAGGAAACTCGAGAAGGTAGAGGAGATGCCGGTGACCTCGAACTCGTGGTTCCGCGCGCTCTCGACCGACCCGCCGACGTAGATGGTGTCGTTCACGCCCACGTCGAGCATCTCCGCGGTCCGGGGGTCGATGACTATCTCGTGGTACATCTTCCCCTCGTAGGTGCCGTTCTCGTAGTGGCCGTCGCCGTGCGGGAGTTCGCCCTCCTCGTAGGAGACGAACGGACCAGCGCCGGGGACGCCCACGCCGACGAGCGTCCGCATCTCCCCCGACCCGTTTCCGACGTAGACCGCCCGGAAGGCCATCGGTACCGCCGACTTCACCCCCTCGCGGGACTCGACGTCGCGGGCCACCTCGTGGGAGTCGAGGATGGAGGTGCCGAATCCGCCCGGCCCCTGCGAGAGTGACCCGCCCGTCACCCAGAGGTCCCGGCCCGAGGAGTCGAACTTCTGCTGGCCGGTCTCGAACACCCCGTAGCCGAGACTGGCGAGCAGGGTGGTCGAGAGGACCGCCACCGCGATGCCGACCACCGCGAGGACGGTCCGGGCGCGGTCGTGGCGAAGTTGGGCCGCCGCGACCGAGACCGCGACCCGAAGTCGGCTCATCGGATCACCCCCGCGGCGGCCTGGTTCCGGGCCGTCGCGATGAGCCGACTTCGGAGGAGTCTGCTCACCGAACCACCCCCGTGGTCCGGCGACCGCCGCGAGGTCGCGTCACCGAATCACCTCCACGACGCCCTCGGTCCGGCGCTCCATCGCCAGCAGGTAGGGCGCGACGAGTATCCCGATGAACGCCGAGACTCCGAGACCGTAGACCACCAGCAGGGGATGGAAGTTCGCGATGGGAACCGGCGCGATTGCCCGCGTGGCGGCGTAGTTGGTGACGGCGGTCGTGACGTAGGCCAACACGATGCCGAGGACGCCGCCGACGAGCGTGAGCGCGAGCGCCTGCACGACGAGCAGAACTGCACGCGCGCGCCGGGAGAAACCGATGGCGGTGAGGGTCGCCAACTGCTCGCTGTCGGCCTCGACCTGTAGGCCCTGCGTGGTCGCCACGAACAGGGTGCCGACCACGATGGCGATGAGCAGGGCCGCCAGCCCCATCGCCAGCGGGAGGTCCGAGTCCGTCGAACTCTGTGCGGCGAACCCGGAGCGAGTGACCGCGTTCGCGCCGGGGAACCGGTCTTCGAGGTCCGACTCCAGTCCGCCGGCGTTCGACTGGACGAGTATCTGGTCGGCCTGGTCGCCGGACTCCGCGCCGGTGATGGCCTGGAGTTCGCTCAGGTGGACGAGCATCACCGGCATTCCGGACAGACCCGACTCCACGGCCACGTTCTCGACGGCCGTGACTCGCAGGTCGCCGCGCTGGGACCCCGAGATGGCTCCGCTGACCGAGAGGTCGTCGGTCCGATTCACGCCCAGACGCTGCGCCGCGCCGTTCGAGAGGACGGTCTCCCCGGTCCACTCGCCGTCGTAACTTCCGTTCGCGTAGTAGGGGTCGCCCTCCGAGAGCGCCGCGGTCGGGAGTCCGGCCACCCGGTCGAGTTTCGGCGACCCGACGACTCCGACCCCCAGGACGTACTCGCTGTTCGGGCCGGACTCGACCTCTAACACCGAAATCTGTACCGGGGTCGCGTACTCGACGCGCCCGTCCTCGTTCAGCGCGGCGCTCTTACTGTGAACGTCGCCGAGTTGGACCGACTCGGTGGAGACGACCATCGTGGACGCGCCGCCGGACTCCGGGACGACCCAGTAGTCCACGGCGTCACCTCGAACGGTCGTCCCCTGGACCAGACCGAGACCGGTCGCGGTGACGACCAGCATCAGTGCGACCGCGATGGCGACGCCGAGGACGCTGACCGCGGTCTGGCGCGGAGCGGTCCGGGTCGCCTTGGTAGCGGTCCGGCGGAGCGCGACCCCGACGAGACCGAACCAGCGCGTGATACTGCTCATCTACTGCCCCCTCGTCGCCTCTACGGTCCTCTCAGGCATCTTTCACCCGTCCGTCGCGGAGTCGAATCACCCGGTCGGTCCGGGCGAGCGCCTGCTCGTCGTGGGACGCGAGGACGACGGCCCGGTCCTCGGCGAGGTCCCCGAGCAAGTCGAGGATGACCGCGCCCGTGTCGGTGTCGAGTTCGCCGGTCGGTTCGTCGGCGAAGACCACGAGCGGGTCGCCGGCGAGGGCGCGCGCGACCGCGACTCGCTGTTGCTCGCCGCCGGACATCTCGCCGGGGCGGTGGCTCTGTCGGTCGCCGAGGCCGACGCGTTCGAGCAGGTCCCCGGCCTCCTCGCGGCGCGCTCCCTTGCCCATCCCGCGCTCTACCAGCGGGAGCGCGACGTTGGCCCGCGCCGACAGCGACGGGAGCAGGTGGAACCGCTGGAAGACGATGCCGACCTGTTCGAGTCGCAGACGAGTCAATTCCTTTTGGGAGAGCGACGACACGTCCTCGCCCGCGAGCGTGACGGTTCCGTCGGTCGGCGAGTCCAACCCCGAGAGCAGGTGGATGAGCGTTGACTTGCCGCTCCCGCTCGGACCCGACAGGCCGACGAACTCGCCGCGCTCGATGGTGAGCGACACGTCTTCGAGCGCCGTGACGGTCGGCCGGTCGTCGCGTGCGTCGTTCCCGTCCCCGAACGAGAACCACCCGCCGCTACCGCCTCGCTCGTACGTCCGAGTAACTCTCGAACACTCGACTACCGCTTCTCTCCGGTCCGATTCCCCCGTCGCTGTTCGCGTACTCGCGTCCATCAGTCCCCCCAGAACGGAAGGGTAGAACACGCCGACCCACTTAGCGTTTCAGGCCATTCTCCTCGGAGAGGAGGTTAAATCAACGTTAGACGGCGTTTTGGGTCGATTGACACCGACCCGCCCGGGGACGTTCGGTCGGAGGGTCGGGTCCGAGGGAGGGGAGAAGGCGAGAGTACACCGCGTTGACACCAGGGATAAACAGCATTATAAATAATGCCGTACTATCTTAAGGAGGTTCCGATGGACGTTATCACGGCGTTAGAAGCGGCGTCCGGTAGCGGGGGGTCCTACCACCTCCTAACCGGCGATAGAACCGAGAGCGTCTGTGGCACCGTAAAACGAGACGACCTGTTCGCTGGTCAAGCCCACGAGATTCTGCCCAAAGTCGAGGCGGAACGACGCGGCCTCGAACCGTGTGAGCGCTGTCTGGGGCGCGACCGAGACCAGTGACCGACCGAGAATAATCTCTCGGCGAGTGATTTTCGCGGCCCGACCGGCGAGCGCCGACGCCGGCGACCCACCGCAGTTTCCTCAGTATATCGACCGCGACGCGTCCGGAGTCCGGATGACGATACGACCGTAGCTCTTGACGGTGACCTCGTGGCCGTGGTACGCGAACGTTACGCGGCACTCGGGAGCGATACCGCTCGCGGTCGGCCGAAACAGATCGTCGAGCGCGTCCGGGTCCACCTCTCCGGCCTCGTACAGGGATTCGAGGTCGGTCACTCCGCGCCCGGTCATCTCCCCGATGGCGAGTGGGACGGCGATACTCGGCGGGTTCGACGGATAATCGTACGTCACGCGGTAGATTCCCGTCTCCGGGTCGGCAGTGAGTACGTCACCGGTCTCTTCGATGGTCATGGAACTGCCTTGGGTGGCACGACCCTTTAAGAGGACAGACCGTATCGAACTTCCCACCACATAACGTCGTAATTGAGCGAACTTCGACCGGTATTTCCGGTCTTATTCCGGCGTTGGAGGTTCGAAAATGGGAGAAACGTACCGTTGGGTACGACAGTACGACGACGCTACCGGTCGCGTGGCATCGTCGTCGACTAACGCTCCGTTTCCGTTTCGCCCACACCAGTTTTGCCGCTCGAACCCGTCGGCCGTCGTGAGAGGGGTGTGCCAAATGGGAACCAAAAACCGATGGTACGAGAACGCGACGTTCTACGCTATCGACGTGGAGGCGTTCGCGGACGGGGACGGCGACGGCGTGGGCGACTTCGAGGGACTGACCGAACGACTCGACTACCTCGAAGGCCTCGGGGTCGACTGTTTGTGGCTCCTGCCGTTCTACCCGTCGCCGAACCGCGACAACGGCTACGACGTGGCCGACTACTACGGCGTGGACTCGGTGTACGGCACGTTCGGGGACTTCGTGGAGTTCGTGCGCGAGGCCGACCGCCGGGGGATTCGGGTCATCGTGGACCTCGTAGTCAATCACACGTCCGACCAGCATCCGTGGTTTCGGGCCGCGCGAAGCGACCCCGAGTCGAAGTACCGCGACTACTACATCTGGCGCGAGGACCTGCCGGAGGACCCCGACCCGCACCGAGGGCCGGTGTTCCCCGGCGAGGAGGACACGGTGTGGAGCTACGACGAAAAAGCCGAGGCGTTCTACTACCATCGGTTCTACCACTTCCAACCCGACCTCAACGTCGCCAATCCGGACGTTCGCGAGGAGATTCGGAAGATCATGGGGTTCTGGCTCGAACTCGGCGTCTCGGGCTTCCGGGTGGACGCCGCAACGCTGATGATAGACAACAAGGGCGGTCTCGAATCCACGAAACTCGACGACCCCCACGGCGTCCTCCGGGACATGCGCCAGTTCGTGGAACGCCGCGGCGACGACGCCATCCTCTTCGCCGAGGCCGACGACGCGCCCGAACACCTCGGCGACTACTTCGGTACCACGACCGGCCGAGCTCCGTCGGACGCCGAGACCAGCGACGAACTCGGCGAGGGCGACGAGATGAACGTCCTGTTGAACTTCCTCCTCGACGCCTACCTCGTGCTGGCGCTCGCCGAGCAGGAGGCCGAACCGATTCGGGAGGTGTTGGACTTGCTACCCCCGAGACCGGAAGGCGGCCAGTGGGCCAACTTCCTCCGGAACTACGACGAACTCAACGTGGGTCGCCTCTCGAAGGCCGACCAACAGACGGTCTTCGAGGCGTTCGCGCCCGACGAGGAGATGCGCATCTACGGACGCGGCATCCGACGACGCCTCGCGCCGATGTTGGGCGACGACGACCGCGTCCGACTCGCCTACAGCCTGCTGTTCTCGCTCCCCGGCACGCCGCTGGTCGTCTACGGCGACGAAATCGGCATGGGCGACGACCTGGACCTCCCCGGGCGGAGTGCGGTCCGTACCCCGATGCAGTGGTCCTCCGAGAAAAACGGCGGGTTCTCGACGGCCGACCCGGAGGACCTCGTGCGCCCGGTCGTCTCCGGCGGCGAGTACGGCTACGAGTCGGTCAACGTCGCCGACCAGCGCGGCGACCCCGACTCCCTGCTCCAGTGGTTCTCGCGTCTCAACCGCCTCCGGGGCGAGTGTCCCGAAATCGGCCACGGCGACTGCGAGGTGTTCGACACCGACGACCCCGCGGTCTTCGCCCACCGAATGTCGAGCGACCACGGGCGGGTCGTCGCGATCCACAACCTCGGCGACGACGAGGCCGAAGCGACCCTAGAACTGGACCACAGACCCGTGCGACTGTTCGGCGAGGCGGCGTTCGAGCGAGTCGAGGACGGTGGTGAGTCGGAGGCCGGTGACGTGTCGGAAGCCGATAGCGAGTCTGACGCCATCGAGACAGATAAAGATAGTTCCGAGAAATGTATCAGTTCCTCTAACACCGACAGAGGAAGTGGTAGCGAAGGTGTAGATGGTTCCGGCGAGTGGCGCTTCGAGTTGGAACGGTACGGCTACTGCTGGGTCCGAATAGACGAGAGCGTGTAGAGCAGCGACAGTCGACGAGGAACGTAGGCGGCCATCGAGGACTACGCCTCCTCGTGTTCGTCGTCGACGGTCCCGGCCTCCGGCGGAGCGACCCGCGCGAGGAACTCCCGCAGTGCGTCGGTGAAGAACTCGGGGGCATCCAAGTTGGACGCGTGGCCCGCGCCCGGGACCTCCCGAACCGACGCGCTCGGAATCGCCGACCCGAACTTCGTCGCGTGTCGGCGAACGAACGCCGGTTCGCGTTCGCCGTACAACACCAGCGTCGGGACGGTGATGGCCGAGAAATCGACCGCCGTTTCGTGGAACGCGGCGACGGCGCGGATGACCTTGGCGAACTCGTCGGTCTCCATCTTCGGCCCGTCCGCCCGGAGTCGTTCGACGTTCTCGTAGTCGCCGCTGACGCCCTCGCCTGAGAGACGCTCGTGTAGCCAGACCAGTAGCTTCTCCACCCGCTCGTAGCCGACGAGTCGGACCGGCGGAACGGTCGCTCGCAGGGCGGCCGACCGCTGGAGCCATTCGCGGCGGTCGAACAGTTCCGGGCCGAACGTGTCGGCGAGTACCAGTCCGGAGAGACGCTCGGAGTAGGTCGCCGCGTACACCTGAGCGATACAGCCACCCATCGAGAGGCCGCAGACGACGGGGCGGTCGAGGTCCAGCGCCGTGACGAGCGCGTCGAGGTCGCTGGCGAGCAGGTCGAACGAGTACGGGTCGACGGCCGACCCGCCGGTTCGGCCGTGTCCTCGAACGTCGTAGGCGACGGTCGTGTACTCGTCGCCGAGCGCGTCCATCTGGGCCGTCCACTGGGCGTGGTCGAGGACGGCCGCGTGGACGAAGACCACCGGCGGTCCCTCGCCGCGTCGCTCGTAGTACGTCTCGATGTCGTTCGTCTGGACCGTCGGCATACCGTCTCGTAGAATCTCGACGGCGATGAAGTTACCCGTACAGCGGGCCGAATTACGACTACGAAGGAGAGAAACGCTGCCGGGTTCCGACTCTACCGCTCAGTACCCGTCGCTGAACTCGTCTTCCAACAGCGCCGGGTTCCGACTCTACCGCTCAGTACCCGTCGCTGAACTCGTCTTCCAACAGCGCGACGTTGCGCTCGTTGGCCTTCCAGACCGCGTCGATGAGCGTCCCGAGGACGGGAATCGAACCGATAACCGCGTCCGCACCGACGTTGAACAGCATCTTCAGCACGGTATCGCGCGACGCGCCCATCCGCGCGCCCTCGGCGACGATGTACAGCGAGATGGCCGCCGAGACGGCGTCACCGCCAACCGGCAGGATGCCGAGGATGGGGTCCAGTCCGATTTTGTAGTTGATTCCCGGAATCTCGATCGCCTCGTCGAGTAGGTCGGCGATAACCCGCACGCGCTCCATGCCCGGCGGTTCGTCCTCGACCGAGACTTCGATGGGTTGTCCTTCCTCGTCGGGTCCGAGTTCCATAGCGGAACGGAGGGCACGCGCGGGCAAAGGTTTGCTGGCCTCACTGTCGCCGCTTCGAGTTCTTCGGCCGAGACCGGAGAGAACGCGACGTAGCCCCGCCGGTAGCGCGCGTTTCGGATTGCTAGCCGAAATAGCTATACCGGCGTCTGTCGAGTTTTGGTCGCATGATATCCGACTCTCCGAACGTGGTGTGGCTAACGCTGGAGAGTGTCAGAGCGGACCACACGCCGATGGGTGGGTACGACCGAGACACGACGCCGGCGATTCGGCAGTTGGCCGAGGAGGACGACGCGACCGCCTTCGAGAACTGCTTCGCGCACTCGATGTGGACGCCAGCGTCCAGCGCCTCGATTTTCACGGGAACGTATCTCTCGGATCACGGTGTCGGGAAGGACGGGTCGGGGATGCGAACGCTCCCGCCGAACCTGACGACGCTCCCGGCCCTGCTCGCCGACGACGGGTACCGGACCGCCTGCCTCTCGCCGAACGGCTATCTGAGTTCCGCGAACGGTCTCGACCGCGGGTTTCGGGACTTCTACTGGCTCTCGAAGAATCTGGCCGACGGCGGGGTCACTGACCTGTTCGAGTACGCGTTGAATCTGGGGTCGCACGAAGGGAGTCCGCTCAACGCGAAGACTCGGGCGCTCGTGAAGTACGCGCTCAACGTCCGGTCGCACGGGCCGGGGTTCACCCTCGACAGGAACGAACACAACCTCTCGTACGTCATGACCGAGATGGCGAAGCGGTGGGTCTCCGACGCCGCGAAGGGCGACGACCCCTTCTTTCTCTACGCCCACATCGGGAATCCCCACCATCCCTACTGTCCGCCGCGACGGACGCGCGACCGATTTCGGGACTCGCTCCCCGTGTCGATGGACGAGGCGATAGACCTCTCGCTCGACGTGTACGGCGGTTCCGAGCGAATCCGCCGACTCAACGCCAACGGGAGCCAACTCACGCCCGAACAGTGGGACGCCATCGAGACGCTCTACGACACCGAGATAACCTACGCCGACGACTGCGTGCGGGAGATAGTGAACCACGTTCGCGAGCACGACGACGGGAACACCATCTTCGTAATCACGGCCGACCACGGCGAACTCTTCGGCGAGTACGGACTCGTCGGCCACAACCTCGTTCTCCACGACGCGTTGACGCACGTTCCGCTCGTCGTCGCGGGCGCGGACCTCGACTGCGACGGCGACGAACTCGTCCAGCACGTAGACGTGACTCGGACTATCGGGAGTATCCTCGGTCACGACCACGAGCAGTTCCGTGGGTACGACCTCCGCACGGAGACGCGTGACTACTGCCTGAGCCAACGGGGCCGCGCCGACTTCGACGAGTTCTTCGAGATCAATTCGGGGTTCGACACCGAACTCCTCCACGAGCACCCCGTCAGCGCGATTCGAACGCGCGAGTTCAAGTATCTCGAAAGCGCCAGCAAGTCCAACCTCTTCGAACTTCCGGACGAGGAGACGGACGTGAGCGACGAGCATCCGGAGGTCGTCGAAACGCTGTCGGGCGTCGTCGACGACTGGGTGGATTGGACCGCGGTCGAAACCGACGAGGCGGAGTTCTCCGACGACATGAAAGAGCAGTTGGCCGACCTGGGATACCTGTAGTCTCGACGCTCGATTTCCTGTTCGTCGCCTCGACTCCGGGTCTCGTCCGATACCGAAAAAGAAAGCGCCGAAGCGTTACGCTTCCGCGGTCGTGGCGTTCGACTCCTGCTGACGCTCGCTGACCGTGACGGTGACCGTCTCGCCGAAGTCGTCGGTCAGGACGCCGAGGAACGACTCGCCAGGTTCGAGTCCGAGGTCGGCTTTGTCGACCGCGAACTTCACCGGCAAGCTCTCGCCGGGTTCGACCGTCACCGTCTGTTCCTCGATTACGGTCCCGTCGATTCGGAGTTGCACCGTCTCGGTCACGGTCTGATCGCTCGGGTTACTGACCTCCGCGTTGACGGCCAATTTCCCCTCGTTCAAGACGACGGTTCCCGGCGCACTGAGTCCCGAGACCCGGAGCGACGGTTCCGCGGCAGTCGGCGTTTCGGTCGTCGTCTCGGTCGGTGTCTCGGTTTCGGTCGTGGTCGTTTCGGTCGTAGTCGTTTCAGTTGGCGTTTCGACTTCAGTCGTCGTCGTATCGGTCGGTTCCTCGGTCGGCGTCTCGGTTTCAGTTGGCGTCTCGGTCGGTTCTTCTGTCGGTGTCTCGACTTCAGTCGTCGTCGTTTCGGTCGGTGTCGCAGTCGTCGTAGTCGTCTCGGTCGGCGTGGTCGTCCGGTCCGGTAGGCGCGTCTTCACGCCTTCCGGCGCGGTCACGACGAACTCGACGTTCTGAATCGTCACGTCGCGGAGGACGAACTGGACGGTCTGGAGGTCGGACCGGTCTATCGCGGTCTCCCCGTCCGCGGACTCGCCGAGACTCTCTTCGAGCGACGCACCGCTCAGGAGTTTCGTGAGGTCCACGTGGACCGTCCGGTCGCTAATCGAGACGTTCTCCACGACGACCGTCCGGTCTACCTCGTCCGAGTCCCCGACGATGAACGAGAACTCCTCGACCTCGGCGTTATCGACTCTGAACGTGAACTGCCGTTCCTCGATCGGTTCCTCGACCGTCGTCGTAGTCTCCGGCGTCGTGGTCGTTTCGGTTGGCGTCTCTGTCGTCGTGGTTTCCGTCGGCGTCTCTGTCGTCGTCGTCTCAGTCGTGGTCGTCTTAGTCGGCGTCTCGGTCGGCGTCTCAGTCGTCGTCGCTGTCGTCGTCGTCTCAGTCGTCGTCGTTTCGGTCGGCGTCTCCGTCGTAGTCGTCTCAGTTGTAGTGGTTTCCGTCGGCGTCGCTGTCGTAGTGGTCGTCTCAGTCGTGGTCGTCTCAGTCGTGGTCGTCTCAGTCGTGGTCGTCTCGGTCACTTCCTCGACAGTGACGAACGCCTCGTCCACGACGACCTGATTGTCGACCGTGTACGCGCTGTCGTTCTGGCCCTGCGACTCCACGAAGTCGAAGTTCTGGTTGTCGTTCGTGTCACGGTAGGCCAGCGCGAGCAGGGTCTGGGACTCGTCGATCGGTTCGTCGAGCGTCACCTCCACGTTCTCGTGGGTCCCTGCTTCGAGGTACTCTGAGGACCCGCGGACGCTTTCGAGGACCGACCCGTTCAGGAGGCTCCGGTCGTGGACGACGACGAACCCGCCCTCCGTGAGGTTCACTCGCTCTACGGTGACGACGGTGCCGTCGCTCGTCTGATTCTCGAACGTGACCGTCGTGTTGGCCACTTGCGTCTGCCGTACCACCTCACCCGGCGGCGACTGGGCCCGTTCGGTATCAGGTGCTGTTGCGCCGAGCGACGTAGCTACTCCCCCAAAAATCGTGGCTATGACTAGCATGATAGCCAAAGATGCGTGTTTACGGCTCACTGAATTTCTCCCCCGGCGGACAATCCACGACGATTGGTATAAATCCGCTGGCGGCCGAAATTGGCGTTTCAGCCCGCGAGTCGGTACGCCTTACCCGAATTATATCGAGAGCTTCCGGCCGACCCACCGCGGAATCGCCGCGACGACTCGGAGGCCCGGCGCACCGTCGTAGAGCCATATGCCGAAGACCAGAAGCGCCACCCCGCCTTCGATGGCGACGAACGAACTCAGCGACAACCCCCGAAGGTGGGCCGCGAAACTCGGCTCGGTCGCGTACTCTATCGCGGGCACGACCGGCCACGCGAGGAAGCCGAGCGAGTAGAGGTCGCCGGTCGCCACGGGGTATAGCACGTCACCCAACAGGTGCGAGAGGTAGCCGACGCCGAACGCGGTCGCCACGGTCTCGCGGTCGAATCGCCGGAGCAGGGCCTGGACGACCAGTATCACGACGACGGCGATGAGAAGCGAGTGCGTGAGCGACCGGCCGTTCGGAATGAGGCCGAACGTCCACGCCAGCGGCTTGTCCACGAGGTCGGGGAACTGCGTGCCGAACGCCAGCGCGACGGTCGCGTAACCGTCGGGAGCTCGACGAGCGCGCAGGTGAACGAAAGCGGTGTACAGCAGATACCCCACCGCGAGATGTCCCCATGGCCACATGGACCGTCCTTCGAATCGCGTCGGGTTAGTCCTTCGGGCGCGACGTTCGACGGTGTCCAGAGGGGGTACGTAGAATCGGAGACGAGTCTCGAAAGCCCTCGGGCGGTCCGGTCCCCCGGCACGCTGCGTGCGTCGTTCCCTACTGGTTGCACAGCCGAGAGTTATTTATTACTCCAAGTAGTCGCTCCGGCAGAGAGACATGAAAGCCGTCGTACTCGCCGCGGGGGAAGGCACCCGCCTACGGCCGCTGACGGAGGACAAACCGAAGGGAATGGTGGAGGTAGACGGGAAGCCCATTCTCACGCACTGTTTCGAGCAACTGCGGGAGTTGGGTGCCGACGAGTTCGTCGTGGTGGTCGGCTACCGGAAGCAGGACATCATCAGCCACTACGGCGACGAGTTCGAGGGAATTCCGATGACCTACGCTCACCAGCGCGAGCAGAAAGGGTTGGCTCACGCCCTGTTGACGGTCGAAGACCACATCGACGACGACTTCATGCTGATGCTCGGCGACAACGTCTTCGACGCCAACCTCGGCGACGTGGTGAAGCGCCAGCGGGAGGACCGCGCCGACGCCGCGTTCCTGACCGAGCAAGTGCCCTACGAGGAGGCGGACCGATACGGCGTCTGCGACACCAACGACTACGGCGAGATTACTGACGTAGTGGAGAAACCCGAGGACCCGCCGTCGAACCTCGTGATGACCGGCTTCTACACCTTCACGCCCGCCATCTTCCACGCCTGTCACCTCGTCCAGCCCTCGAACCGCGGCGAATACGAAATCAGTGAGGCCGTAGACCTTCTGATTCAGAGCGGCCGAACCATCGACGCGATTCGGATGGACGGGTGGCGCGTCGACGTCGGCTACCCCGAGGACCGCGAGAAGGCCGAGCGCCTGCTCGACGGCGGAAGCACGGACGCCGAGCCGGCAGAAACGTCGGCAGAGGGCGACTGACGCCGCTACTCGGGAACGACCTCGAACTGCGTGAACTCGCAGCCGCAGTTCGAGCAGTAGTAGCGTCCGAGTCCGCGTTTTCGCACGGAGCGTTTCCAACCGCAGTCCGGGCACGCGATGTCCACGAGGAGCGTCATCCGGTTGGCTATAGACGACGCGGAGCGACTTCAGCGTATTCCCGTCAGCGGAGTGCGGTCGCACAGAGGAATAGAAACGTGTCTTTACACATCATTCTCGATTTCTAAGGCAATGTATACCTACCCGAATGAGCCGAGACGAACGAGAGACCGGTCCCATGGGCGACCTGTCGGGCGGCAGTTACGCCGCTTTTATGAATAGCGCTCGGACTCCACTACCCATGGGTCGGTGGGGTGAACTCGCGGGACGGAGACGCACGGAAGCCACGGACGAGCGACCGGCATCGATGGAGGAGTTCCTCGAAACCAACCATCAGTTGTTCACCGTCATCGGCATCTTCGGCGCGCTCTCGGTGTATCTGATGAAGTTCCAGGAGTCCGCCACCACGACCACCGGCGCGGTCGGCGCGGTCCTCCTGTTGTTCTTGCTCACGTCGTCCGTCGCGGTCCGGAACTCCTACCGGTGTGCCGAGCGAGCGCGCAGGCACGGCGATTACCTGCTGATATTCGGTTTCGCCGTCTTCATGTACGCGTTCGTCACGCTCGCCGTCTCGGTCGTACTGGTCATCCTCAGCAGGTACGCGCAGGGTGCCGAGAACGTCCTCGGGTCGAGTTTCGTCTACGCGCTCGTGTTCGTCTACGTCCCGTTCGTCTTCCGTGCCGATGCTCTCCGGGAGTTCGAGGGGGCGGAACCGATAGCGGCCGGGATTCGGCACGCGCCGCACCTCGCCGCGGTCGCGCTGGCCGGGTGGTACGCGGTGGAGTGGTATCACGGGGTCTTACCGACGCTGGAACTCGACAGCGCGGCCTACTCCATCGGCATCGCGCTGAGTCTCGTCGGCAACCACTTCGTCATCACCGCTGGCGTGGTCGGCGTGCTGTGGGCCGTGAACTGGGTCCTGACGGCGGTTCGAGAGCGGTCGTGACGGCAGTTCGGTGGGAGTCCTGACGGTGCTTCGGAAACGGGTCGATGCGGCGGAGTTCGAGTCCGACGACCGCCAAAACCACTCACGCCCGGCCCTGAAGTCCCGACCCGATGGAGTTCGAAGCCGACGCGATCAGCATCGAGAAGGAACCCAGCGAACTCGACGCGGAAAGCCGGAAACGGTCGGTAGCAACCGGCCATCCGGTCGGTTTCGGGGTCGGTGAACGCGTCCCTCTCGTCGTAACTCGGCGACGAGAACTCCGAGACGACCCGACCTCGTCGCCCGCCTCGAATCAGTGGCGCGTGTCAGGGGGATGGCGTACTGCTCGCCGGATTCGAGGTGGACCTCTTCGCTGGCGGTGTGGAACTCCTCGCGCATCGGCGGGGAGACAGACCGCTCCGACGAACCGTGCTCCTCGTCGCCGCTCTCGACGTACAACGTGAATCCGGACGGCCGAATTTCACTCTGCGTTTCGCGCCCAACGCGCCAGAACAAGCGTCTCACGTCGAAAAGCACGGTCGAAACTACTCGAAGAGGTCGCCGTGCCGTGCCGCGAGGTCGGTGTACTCGCCCGACGAGTACGCGTCGAAGGTTTCGGTGGCGTCCACGTCGGTCTCTTCGAGCGGTGTCACGCGTGCAGGCACCCCGCGAGCGAACGACTCGGGCGGAATCTCGTACTCGTCCGGGACGACGGTTCCGGACGCGACGATACAACGCTGGCCGACCGTCACGTCGGTGCTGACGGTGGCGTTGAAACCGACCAACGTCCCGTCGGCCACCTCGGCGTCGTTGAGAACTGCCCCGTGACCGACCATCACTTGGTCGCCGACGGTCACGCCGTGCAGGACCGCGTTGTCTCCGACGTGAGACTGTTCGCCGATTCGGACCGGAGCCACGTCGCCACGTAGCACGACGCCCGGCCAGACGCTGGCGTCGGCCGCGACGGTCACGTCGCCGACGAGCGTGGCCTCGCTGCTCACGTGGGCGTCGTCGTGGACGGACGGTTCGGTGCCTTCGAAGTCGTAGCTACCCCCCATACCGTCCGACACGGCCGAATCGGTCAAAAAGCTTCGTCGGTCAGTGGTACGACTTCTCGCCCGCTTCGATGGGCACGTCCAGCCAGTTCTCCATCGGCGGGAGCGGGCACTCGTACCGGTCGGAGTAGGCGCAGGTCGGGTTGTACGCCTCGTTGAAGTCCAGTACCCACTCGCCGTCGTCGGTTCTGTGGTCGGCGGGTTCGAGGTCGAGGTATCGACCCGCGCCGTAGGTCTCTTCGCCGCTGGTCTCGTCGCGGAAGGGAACCCAGAGGCGTTTCTCGTCGGGGTCGGACTTGTAGGCTTGCAGGGCTATCTCCTCGCCGTCTACCTCGAACTCGAACTCTCCCCAGCGAACGTACTCCTGTTCGCCCTCCGTACTCGTGGAGACGGTGACGCGCTCTTTTTCGTCGTGTTCGTGGAGCGGAAGCGTGAACCGGTAGTCCTCGTCGATGGGATAGTAGTTCAGGCCCTCGAATTCCTCGCGCTCGTCGTCCGGGACGGGCGAGCGCGGGTGTCGGCCGAAGTAGTCGTCCTTCTCGGCGCGCTGTCGTCGAACCGTCTCTCGCCAGTCGGTGCTCATGGTCGTTCGTATGTTCTGAATTCACAATATTGGTTCGGCAATTGGCCGGTATTTCGGCGAACGGTTCAAATTGTGCCGCCAGATAGTATTGTTGCATATGAAAAATATTGTCCGGTTCGAGCGCGGGACTCGTCGTCTTCGCGTGGATGCGCGAGACCCACCCGAGGTTGGGCGACTACGAACGTCCGGCCCGCGTCGGATTCGAATCGGCGAGTGACTGACTTCGCCGACAATCATTTGCCGGTCGGCGTTGGCAATACGCCACGGATGTTCAAGGCCCAAATTTCCGACGGCGAACAAATCGAGTGCGACGATTACGAAGACGGCGACAACGGCGTCGAACTCTACGACGAGAGCGGCGACTTCATCGCGTTCGTCCCCTTCACGCATCTGCTGTACGTCGGAAACGTCACCGACGACGGTCAGATGGTCTGGTAGTCAGACGCGTTCGACCATCGCTTCCTCGCGGCTTCGCACCCGGACTGGTTCTGCGCGGTCGGCGAGCGCCAGCGCGTCGTCCAGTTTGCTCGCGGTCTCCGCGTAGACGGTGAACAGGTCCTCGCCCGCCGAAACCTCGTCGCCGACGTGGCGGGCGAGCGTCAGGCCCGCTCTTCGGTCTTTCGGGGCACCGGCGCGCCGACCGAGTTCGCTGACGAGGCGGTTGTCGATGTGGGTCACGACGCCCGCGCGGTCGGCCGAGACCGTCGCGCGTTCGCCGCCCGGAGTGAGATCGTCGGACGTCACGTCGGGGTCGCCGCCCTGCGCGGCCACGATTTCGCGGAACTTGGTCTCGGCCCGGCCGGATTCGAGGATGGTGGCGGCGTCGGCGTCCACGTCACAGGCTTCGAGGAGGATTTCGGCGAGGCGAACCGATTTGAGGCGCAGGTCCTCGGGTCCATCGCCGCCGAGGACAGACAACACGTCGCGCGCTTCGAGGACGGGACCGATGCCGCGACCGATTGGCTGGTCGCCAGGCGAGACGGCGGGCGAGACCTCCATTCCGAGGTGGTCGCCGACGCGCTCGAAGTCGTCGGCGAGTTCGTGGGCCTCGCTGGTGGCGTCGACCTTCGACCCCTCGCCGTAGGGGACGTCCACGACGACGTGGGTGGACCCCGCGCAGTGTTTCTTCGAGAGCACCGACGCGATGAGTTGGCCGGTCGGGTCGAGCGAGAGGGGGTTCTCGGCCCGGATGATCTTGTCGTCCACGGGCGAGAGGTCGACCGCGCCGCCCCACACGAGACAACCGTTCGTCTCCTCGACTACGTCCCGAATCTCGCCGGTCGAGAACTCGACGCCGCAGAACACCTCCATCGTGTCGGCCGTCCCGGCGGGCGAGGTGACGGCCCGCGAGGAGGTCTTGGGTATCTTGACGCCCGTCGCGGCCACGATGGCCACCAGAATCGGCGAGACCCGGTTGCCCGCCACGCCGCCGATGGAGTGCTTGTCGGCGACGACGGGGTCGTCCCACGAGAGGTGGTCGCCGACCTCGGCCATGGCTTCGGTGAGATAGGTGGTCTCGGCGTCGGACATGCCGTTCGAGTAGACCCCCGAGACGTACGCCGACAGTTCCACGTCGTTGAGTCGGTCGGCCGCGATGTCCCGGACGATGGCCCGAATTTCGTCGGCCTCCAGTTCGCGGTCGTCGAGTTTCTTCCGGACGTACCGGGCCGAGTTCGGCTTGGGAGCGTGCGTGACTTCGACCGGGCCCTCGACGTGGCCGAGTCGGCGCGTGACGCCGAGCGACCCCGGCGAGACGAGCTCGTCGGTTACTTCTACGATGCCGATCGTAGTCGCCCCGTCGGTCGTTATCTGCACCCGGTCTAGCGGGTGGACGCCCAACTCCTCGGCGTCCGCGCCGTTGAGCAGGACCGTCGGCAAGTGGGTCCCGATATCGATTTCGCTTGCGACCAGTTCCATGGCAGTCGTTCGTCGGCAATCCGTATAATCGTGAGGTCGCGACGGACCAAAACGGGGACGCGAGCGGTCACGAAGTCGGTTGGGTCGTCTCCGGTCGCCGACTGGTCGGGCGTGCGACCGTTTCCCACGTTCCGTTACGCGTCTTAATCCCGGTTAATTCGGTTCGACTGGTCGAAAGAATCGGGGCCGTCTAAGACCGTGGAAGTCAGAGTACCGTCACCGATGAGTTCCGGACTAACCGACGACGACAAGGAGCGCATCGAGACCTTCTGCAAGACCCCGCCGTACGCCCGGTCGCCCGACGACCTGACGCCCGACCAGCAGTACGCCGACGACGTTCGACCTCCGAGAGGCGAGACCGACGGGTCGGTCGTCGCCGCGGTCTGGCACCGCATCCGGGGTCGGTTCTGAACGCCGACCCCCAACACGCCGACCGCGACCAGGTTTAAGCGAACTGGGACCGGCGCTTTACAGGGGGAGCGATGTTTGAGAACCGAACCGACGCCGGACGACAGTTAGCAGACCTGCTCGACGACCACGACGTGGAGGCTGACGTAGTGCTGGGAATACCGCGCGGCGGCCTGCCGGTCGCACGACCGGTCGCGGACGCGCTCTCCGCACCGCTGGACGTGGTGGTCGCGTCCAAAATCGGCGCACCGAACAATCCCGAACTCGCCATCGGCGCAGTGGCCAGCGACGGGTCCATCTGGCGCAACGAGGACCTCATCGACCGGCTCGGCGTCGAGGAGGCGTACGTCGAACGCGAGCGCGAGTCGGAGGCCGAGGCGGCCCGCGAGAAACTCGAACGCTACCGCGGCACCGGTGAACTGCCCGACGTGAAGGGCAAGCGCGTGGTCGTCGTGGACGACGGACTCGCCACGGGCGCGACCACCATCGCGGCGCTCCAGCAGGTCCGGGCGGCGGGGGCCAGTCACGTCGTCCTCGCAGTGCCGGTCGGGTCGCCCGACTCCGTGGAGCGACTGCGCGCCGAGGCCGACCGGGTAGTCGCTATCGAGACTCCCCCGCACTTCAGCGCCGTCGGTCAGTTCTACCGGTCGTTCGAACAGGTCTCCGACGAGGAAGCGATGGCGCACCTCGACCGCTGACGAGTCGTTTCCTCGCCGAACCCGTTTCGACTCCGCACGAGCGACGCGTTTCAATACCCGCCCGTCTCGACGCCGAGAAACGGGAGATTTCTCGGGAGGTATTGTACCTTCATTACAATACTGTTGGCAAGCTCCCCCAACCGGTGTAAAGGCACCTTCAGCACCTATTACGACGTTAGACGGCCGATACGGCCGGCGTCGAATCCGACCTTATACCGGCCGAAACTGCCGCGTTTGCGTGCAAACAGCCCACACGATGGCGAAACATTTAAGTACTTATCGGCCTAACTGTTGGTTAGGAAGCGAGGCCCTGGAGATTCTTTTGGTTTTCTCCCCCTCCCTGAGCCTCAGCCCACCCATCCAACCATGACGAGTACACGCATCCAGAGCTACGACGAACAGACCGACGTAACCGAACGAACCGACGAGAACGAGCAGGCCGAGAGCGAGCGCGAAGAGGTGCAGACGTGCCCCGAGTGCGGCGGTGACCTCGCCACTCACGAGAACGAGACCGTCTGCGAGGAGTGCGGTCTGGTCGTGGACGAGGACCAGGTGGACCGCGGGCCGGAGTGGCGCGCGTTCGACTCGAAGGAGAAGGACGAGAAGTCCCGGGTCGGTGCCCCGACGACCAAGATGATGCACGACAAGGGGCTCTCGACCAACATCGGTTGGCAGAACAAGGACGCCTACGGCAAGTCGCTCGGTAGCCGCCAGCGCCAGAAGATGCAGCGCCTCCGCAAGTGGAACGAGCGGTTCCGCACCCGCGACTCCAAGGAGCGCAACCTCAAGCAGGCGCTCGGCGAAATCGACCGGATGGCGAGCGCGCTCGGTCTGCCCGAGGACGTGCGCGAAACTGCCTCGGTCATCTACCGCCGAGCGCTCGACGAGGACCTCCTGCCGGGACGGTCCATCGAGGGCGTCGCCACGGCGTCGCTGTACGCCGCGGCCCGACAGACCGGGACGCCGCGGTCCATCGACGAGGTGGCCAACGTCAGCCGCATCGACGAGATGGAGTTCAAGCGGACCTACCGCTACATCGTCCGCGAACTCAGCCTCCAGATTCAGCCCGCCGACCCCGAGGACTACGTCGCGCGATTCGCCAGCGAACTCGGCATCTCCGACGAATCGGAGCGCCGCGCCCGCGAACTCCTCCGGAATGCCAAGCGGCAGGGCCTCCACAGCGGGAAGTCGCCGGTCGGTCTCGCGGCCGCCGCGGTGTACGCCGGCCCGCTCCTGACCAACGAGAAGGTCACGCAGGCCGAGGTCAGCGAAGTCGCGCAGGTGAGCGAAGTGACCATTCGGAACCGCTACCACGAACTGCTCGAAGCGTCCGAGAGCGGTGCAGCCCCGGCGTAAACGTCGATTTTTCGGTCAGAGTCGCACAGCCGTAGCGTTTGGTGGTAGTCCCCCGTCGTAGAGACCTCACGCGGACTCGTTTTCGACCACTCGAATCGGTGTTTCGACCGTAGGAATCGGTGTCGGCGATACCTATTTTCCGACTCCCGCCGTACCCCTGTGTGAGGAGATACCATGTCCGGCAAGCAACTGCTGATGATAGTCGGCGACTTCGGCGAGGACTACGAGATTATGGTACCGTTTCAGGCCCTGCAGGCCGTGGGCCACGAGGTGGACGCGGTGTGCCCCGAGAGAGAATCGGGCGAGACGGTCAAGACCGCGGTCCACGACTTCCGCGGCGACCAGACGTACGTCGAGTCGCGAGGCCACGACTTCCAGTTGACGGCATCGCTATCCGAGGTTGACCCCGGGGACTACGACGGACTCGTCCTGCCCGGCGGGCGCGCGCCGGAGTACCTCCGAACCTACGGCGAGGTGCTGGAGACGGTCCGGCACTTCTTCGAGGAGGACAAGCCGGTCGCGGCCATCTGTCACGCGGCCCAGATTCTGGCGGCCGCGGACGTGATCGAGGGCCGGACCTGCTCGGCGTACTCCGCGCTCGAATCCGACGTGGAAGGCGCGGGCGGCGAGTACTACGACGGCGTGACCACCGACGGGAACCTCGTGACAGGCCGCGACTGGAGCGACCACGTGGAGTGGATTTCCCAGTTCCTCGACGTACTGGGGACGGAGGTTCAGCACGGCGAGACCGCAATGGCGGAACCGGCCGAGGACTGACCCCCTCTACTCTGGTTCCCGCTCGCTGTCAGCGTGAACCGTGAGAACCGGCGCGTCCGCGAGGCGAACTATCTTCCGTCAGGGGTAGTTCGCGTCTGCTCGGTCACGGGTGTACATAACTCTGTTATTCTTAAGGAAACAATATCGATTTTCGAGCAACTATTTTTGTTTGTCTATCCGAGTTGACGGACCGACGAGTCGAAAAACCGAACTACTCGTCTTCTGGCCGCGAACTCCCGCGCACCGTCAGCACCGGCACGTCCGACTTCCGGACGACGCGCTCGGTGACGCTTCCCAGCAGGTAGCGGTCCAGTCCCGTCCGGCCGTGGGTGCCCATCACCACGAGGTCCACGTCGTTGCCGTCGGCGTAATCGAGGATAGTCTCGTAGGGGACACCCTCTACGACTTCCGTCTGGACGCGGTCGATTCCCGCGTCCTCGGCGCGCTCGCGGAGCTTCTGGGTAATCTTCCGACCGCTCTCTTCGAGTTGGTCCACTACATTCACGGCGTCGAACTCACCCGCCAAGGCAGACACGTCCACCACGTTGAGAACGTGAATTTCGGCGTCGTAGGTCCGGGCGAGCTCCAGCGCCTGCTCGAACGCGCGCTCGGACTGGTCGCTTCCGTCGGCCGGGACGAGGATGCGGTCGTACATGCACCAACGTTCGACTGCTCCCGAGAAGAACGCTCCGGCGATTCTCGGCGGCCGGGAACTCGCCGTTACGTATTTTCCCGCGTCCGTGGTAGGCCCTGGCATGAAGTACGACGACTTCATGGGGCAAGTCCAGAACCGACTCGAACTACCGGATACCGGCCGGGCCGTCCGAGCGACTCGCGCAGTCCTCCAGTCGCTCGCCGAACGGTTACAGGAAGGGGAGGCCGAGGACCTCGCCAGTCCGCTGCCGATGGAGGTCGATTACTACCTCCTGTCGGCCGACTCGGGCCAGCGGTTCGACTACGACGAGTTCGTGGACCGCGTGGCCGACCGCGCCAACGTCGATCGCTCGGACGCCGTCTACTACGGGAAGGTCGTCGTGGGACTCGTCAGCGAACTGGTTCCGGCGGGCGAACTCGAACAGGTTCGGGCGCAACTTCCGGACGACTTCGACGACCTCTTCGACCTGGTGGACGCCGAGGAGGTCGAAGAGTAGCGAGCGACGCCACCGCGACACCGACACGACGCGGCGTCAGTCGGCCCCGATTGGCCCGGCGACGCCGCGCGACCGCCTGACGAGGACCACCAGTGCGACGGCCAGTAACCCCGCTCCGGCCACGAACGGGGTCCAGAACGCGACCACGTAGAGCGCCGCCATAATCGGCGGGCCGACCGTCCGGCCGAGGCTCCCCGCGCCCTGCGTGAGACCGAAGGCGCTTCCCTGAACCGCCGCGCCTGCGGCCTTCGAGACGAGGGTCGTCAGCGACACCGAGAGCAGCGCGTTTCCGAGCGATAGCCCCGGGAGAATCAGGACGAGCGCGAGGAGTTCGGCGGTCAGATACCGAGGGCCGAGCGCCGGGAAGACCGCCCGGCCGAGGTCCGGCGAGAACGGAAGCGCCGCCAGCGCCGCGAGCAGGACCGCCGCCCCGACCACCGACAGGAGCGAGTCGGAGTATCGGCGCGAGAGTCGCCCGACCAGAACCCCCTGAAAGACGACGCCGAGGACGCCGATGTACGTCAACAGGAGGGCGGTCTCGCTGGCACCGAAGCCGAACCGGTCGGCCACGAAGGGGATGAACATCACCTGCACGCCGGAGAACGCGACCGAGAGCAGGAAGAACGCCACCACCAGTCCCCGGAGGGCGTCGTCGGCGAGCGCGCTCCGGAAGGTTTCGACCCACCCTCGTACCGCTCGGGCCGCCTCGGTGGTCTCTCGTCGCACTCTCGACTCTTCGAGGAACAGCGCCGTGAAGCCGAGGTTCAGGAGGCTCAGCCCCGCGGCGGCGAAACTCGGGAGGGAGAACCGAGTCGCCGGTATCCCCGCGGGAAACACGTCGCTGGCGAGCGCCACCACGGGGTCGCTGGCGAAGAACCCGCCGAGCGCCGGGCCGAAGACGAAGCCGAGACCGAACGCCGCGCCGACGAGACCGAACGCGCCCGCCCGCTCCTCCGGTGGGGTCACGTCGGCGACGTAGGCCTGCGCGGCGGCGAGGTTGCCGCCCATCGCACCCGCGAGCATCCGCGAGAGGAACAGGACCGCGACGCTCCCGGCGAGTCCGAACACGGTCCACGCGACGACGCTTCCCAGAATCGAGATGAGGAGGACGGGTCGCCGTCCCCGGCGGTCCGAGAGCGACCCGAGGAGCGGCGCGAACGCGAACTGCATCGCCGAGTACGAGGCCGCGAGCAGACCGATGTACACGTCGCTGACGCCGAAACTCCTGACGTAGAACGGGAGAATCGGAATGATGATGCCGAACCCCAACAGGTCGAGAAACACCACGGCGACGACCGTCGCCAGCGCCCGCCGCGGGTGGGCCAGCTTCGCAACGTCCGCGGTTCCGGCTCTGGGCGTACTCATCAGAGGACCAACCGGGACAGCACCTTCGACTCTATCTTCCGGAGGTGTTCGCCCACGGTGCCCGGCGAGAGACCGACAACCTCGGCCACGTCCTCGTGGGTCGCCTCGCGAGGAGTCTCGTAGTAGCCCGCCCGAACCGCGACCCGGAGGACCTCCTGCTGGCGCTCGGTCAACTGGGCGAAGAGGTCCTCGGCCTTCGGGTGGTACTCGCCGGTGGACTCGATTTCGACCTCGACGCCCTCGGGTTGGTTCGCCATCGCCTCACGGAAGGCCTCGTCCCGGCCGACGTAGGTCGCGCGCATCGCGTCGTCGTCGGTGTATTCGAGGGGCATCCGGACGACCAGTTCCTGCTCGCGCCGCCGGAGCAGCAGTTTCCGGAGGGTGTCGTTCGGGTCGTAGTGGCTGTAGGAGTAGATTCGGCCCTCGTCGTCGGCCGTGACCGTGAACTCCCGGACGTGGTCGCTGTCGGCCAGAATCTCGCGGAGCCGGTCGGCGTCCCCGCGGGCCTCGGCGAACATGACGATGGTGTCGTCGTCCAGCAGTTCCGCGCGGTGAATCGCCTCGCGCTCGACCGCGGGTTCGTCGCGCAACGCGCGGTCGAGCGGGTGGAGCGCGCCCTCGGTCGGGCGCGCGACGACGGTGACGTAGCGCATGAGAACGGGTTCGGCGGGCGGAAGGTTAACTTTCCGTGAAAGAAGGAGTCGGAACGACCGCCGGGTGTCACGCCTCAGACCGTCATCTGCATCTTCGGCATCTCGATGAAGGCGGTCTCGTACCCCTCGTGACGGGAAACTTGCGGCGGGGCGCCCACAGTGACCGTAAGTTCGTCGCCCGACTGCACGTCGTCCACGGCCGCGCCGTAGTGGTACCCGAGGTCGGGGCCGAGCGCAGGGTCGAGGACGTCGTCGTAGACCGCGCTCCCGTCGCGAGTCAGGGTCGCCGACAGCGACATGAACGGCAGGGGATAGCGGTTGTACGGCGTCCGGGCCGACACCGCGAGGTAGGACTTGCCGTCGGCGACGAAGTGAGGCGTCTCGTCGGGCGCGAACGCCACGAAGTCGGCGTCACCGCTGGCCCCCGTGCCGACGACGTTCGGCAGGTTCTCGCGCTTCGGAACCTGCGCGATGGGCATCTTCATCTCCATCGGGTCGAGCGCGCCGGGTTCGCCCTTCTTGTCGGGGAGATTCTCGTACGAGAGGTTGCCCACCTTCTCGCGGGAGTGTTCGAACTCCACGCGGAGGTTCGTCTGCTCGCCGAACGCTCCCCGAAGGTCGCCCATCCGGCGGGCCTGCATCGCGCCGACCGAGAGGTCCGCGGTGTAGGTTCCGTCGCCGTCGAGTTCCACGTTGTCGCCGAAGTGGTAGCCCATGTTCTGCGAGAGCATCGGCCAGAGGCTCCGGGAATCGACCTCCTCGCCGTCCTTCAGAATCTCCGACGAGACGTTGGCGGTCGGCAGGACGGTTTCGGTCTCCCGGTCCCAGATGGTCGCCATCAGGTGGGCGGTCACGCTCTCGCCGACCTGCGCGAGGTTGGTGTCGGTGCCCGTGATCGTCCAGAAGGCGTGTGGCTGACTGTACATCAGACCGACCTTGTACCGACCCTCGCCACCCATCCCGACCATCTCCACGCCGTCGATGTGCGACGGGTAGTAGACCTTCTTCTTCCGGTCGGCAACCGTCGTGAACTGCTGAGACGACGCCGATTCGGTGTTCACCATCCCCAGACATCCGGCGAGACCTGCGAGACCGAGCGGCGCGGTAGCACGAAGGAAGTCGCGTCGTTGCATCGTCGGGGAGTAGCGGGAGCGGAAGAATACGGATTCTGGTTCGGGCGTCGAAAAGCGGGTCGGTCGCGTCCTCGCTCAGACCTCTCGCACGCCGTGGCGAAGCACGCCGACGCCCTCGACTTCCACTTCCACCTCGTCGCCGTCTTCGAGAGGCGCGACTCCGGCGGGCGTCCCGGTCGAAACCACGTCGCCGGGTTCGAGCGTGAGGTAGGTCGTAATCTCCTCGACGAGTTCCGGCACCGACCAGATGAACTCGTCGCGCGAGGACTGCTGGCGAGTCTCGCCGTTCACGCGCAACTCGACCGTCGCGTCGTCGGGCACCTCGTCGGGGGTAGCCAGCACCGGCCCGAGCGGCGCGGAGTTGTCGAACGCCTTCCCGCGGACCCAGTTCTGCTCGCGGTCCTGGTCGTCGCGGTTCGACACGTCGTCCATGCAGGTGAACCCCGCGACGTACTCCATCGCCTCATCCGCGGCGACGTCGCGGGCCTGTTCGCCGATGACGACCGCCAGTTCGGCCTCGTGGTCCACGCGCTCCTTTCCGGCCGGGAGCGTCACGGTGTCGCCGTGGGCCGAGAGGGCGTTCGGGGGTTTGAGGAACAGCAGCGGACGCTCCGGTGGTTCCTTGTTTCGCTCCGCGGCGTGGTCGGCGTAGTTCAACCCCACGCAGACTATCTTGCTGGGGTCGGCGGGCGGGAGGAGTTCGACTTCGGACTCGTCGTAGGTCCGGTCACCGAATTCGATGCCGTCGTCGGTCCACTCGCCGGTTCGGGTAGAGCCTGCGGGGTCACGGAATCTGACTTTTCGCATGTGAGTGGGTGTGTGGCGGGGTGGTAAAGAGGTTCGCGAATCCGCAAGCGTTTGGGGGTTCCGTAGGCGGGCGATGGAAACCGGCGGTTTGGACTGCCGACTCCGAGGAATTGCCGCGCTGGCGGCCCGGACTCGACCAGACGCTAGCGACTTCTTGAGTCGGAAACGATGACATCTACAGCACCTCCCACCGAACGGAAGCGAAACGCTAGCTACTTCTTGAGCAGAGGAGTCACCGCAACCGCACAGCACCGCGACAGCGGACCTCACGCCTCCCCAACCGCTTGCGCTTCTCGGCCTTCGGCCTGCGATGCTCAGCCCTTGCGCGGTTGGCGCGGCGCTCGTGAGCACCGCGCCAGCACGCGCCGGGAGGTTTACAAAGACGAGCAAAACCGAGGGTGGAGAAATGTACAGACATCTAAGGAAAACGAAAATACGCGTCTAAGAAAGGTATAATTAGCTCTAATTCGGCGTCGGAAGCGACCGCTTCTCCCGCGGCGGGAGCAGGAAGTTCCCGCGCCGGAGAACCTCCATGTACTGCAAGATGCCGTTGTTGTTCTTCTGGCCGACCGCCGACCGCTCGGCCACGTCCTCGCCGTTCATCGCCTCGCGGGTGTCCACGAAGTCCGAGACGGTGCGCTGGAGCGAGACGAAGTGGAGTCCCGCTCGGCCGCCGTCGGTCGAGTTGAAGTCCCGGCGAATCATCAGCGGCGACCCGTCGTCGTCCCGCGCCCGAGCCGACTTCTGGGAGTGGCCGACCACTCCCTTCGTCCGGGCGTGGTCCTCGGTGTGGGCCGGACAGCCTCGCTCCTCCATCTGCGCGGAGTCGCCGAGGTTGTCGCCCGCTCCCTCCACGAGGTCCTCCTCGGCGTGGACCGGGCAGAACATCTTGCCGACGCGCTGGGACCGACTGTCCTGCTCGTACCACTGCTGTAGATTCAGCCGAATCTTCGAGAGTTGGTGGGTCGTCCCGCCCGCGAAGGGACCGTCACGAATCGTCACGCGGTCCTCGGTCGCCTGGTTCTTCTGGAATCCCGACTTGAAGCCCATGAACAGCGGCGCGTCCTCGGACACCGGGTCGGAGTCGGGGATGCCCTCCGCGTCCTGATTGTCGGCGGGCAGACCCTCGCCGACGAACCCCGTCCGGCGGTCGGCCCGCTCGAAGACTCCCGAGAGGTCGGCCTCCATCTCGACGCCGTTGAGTTCCGACTTCTCGCCGAGCAGAGCCTCCTCGGCCGCCAGCACGACCGACGCGTGGTCGCTGGCGAGGTGGACCACGGCGTCCTGCTGGTCGAGTTCCGGGTCCTCGAACGACGCGAGCGCCCTCGGTTGCTGCAAATCGACCGACTCCGGGAGGTCGGCATCGAATCGCTCGAAGTACGACGGCGAGTAGCCGACAGTGAACAGCAGGCCGTCGTTGCCCCGGGCGTAGGCGCGTTCGAGACTTCGAAACGCCGTCTCGACGGTCTTCCGGTCGTCGTCGCTCGGGGTCCCGTCGGTCGCGTAGTTCAGCAGGAGGAGGACGCGGTGGCGCGGCGCGACGTCGTTTCCGTGGTCGTCGGTCGCCAGAAACTCGTTCCACGCGTGCTGGCGCGCGGGGAGCGTCGAGAGGTCGTCGGGACCGGCCGATACGTCCGGTTCACCGTTCCGACCCAGACACGCCGACAGCGCCGAGGCACCCCCGATAGCGACGGCGGCCTTTGCGAACTGCCGACGAGAGAGTCGTCCGGGTTCGGATGGCCCAGTGTCGTCCATCGGTGTAGGCTTAGGACACGGCGCGAAAGGGGGTTCTGGTTCGGACGTCGAAAACGCGCCGACGCGCATCGAGGTGACGGAGAACGGTCCCTCACGTTGGACGCTCCGAACCCCAACGCGAAACGACTCCGGTCTCTTCACCGCGGGTCCCGTACCCGGTCACAGCGGCGAAGTCGGTCGCGCGGAACGCTTTTGCCGCTCGTGTTCAGAATGAACACGTCTCATGCTAGCTGCGAGAAGTAGCGAGAATGGGGGACGGAGCAATGAACGAGGGGGAAGGGACGGTGAACGTGTTCGTGAGGGAGATTGGCCGAGCGGAAACGCCACGGGAACTACGGTTTTCGAGCGAACGGATAGTCGTCGAAGACAACATCGGTGAGTCGATACACGTACACGTCGGAACTACTCGTCTGGAGTTCTCTATCGAGAACTATCTGGAGTTCGCTGATTGCATCGAAGGGGCCAAGCGGAGAGTCGAGGATGGGGATTATCGAGGAAGGGCTCGGAGCGACGACTCTGTCCGACGGGAAGGCTGTAGCGGTCGAACACAACGAAAGCGACCGCATCCACCTCCACGTCGACGATTTCCGGTTATCGTTCTCCCTGGAGGAGTTCGACCGGTTCGCCAACGCCGTCAAGGAGGGGAAAGAAGACCTACTGCAGACGAAGGATGGAGTATAGTCGAGAAGAAGCCCGGCACCTCGAACGTCTGTTGACCGAACTGGTGGACTCCGACATCACGTTCGTGATTCCCCGGGGACATCAGAACCTTCCGCGTTCGGTGCCTGGGAGCGACGTCGACGTGTACGTCGCCGCCGACGACTTCGAGAGGCCGATTCGGATTTCGAAACGGCTACAGTTCCGATCGGAACGGACCGACACAGGAGGGTTCGTGGATAAAATCGTGGCGAACCCCGGCCGGGTGAAAGACGGACTGCTGACCGAGCGGGAAAAGGTGCTGAGACTCGCTCTGGAAACCCTCACTCGGAGAACGTCCGCTCCGGATACCAGGAGTGGAGGGAACGGTACGGGGACGTCCTGTTGCAGTTGATGAACCACGTCGGCTACGAATCGCCGATGCAGAGCGAAGTCCGGAACGTGATTCGCGTCGACCCGGAGGTAGAGGAATCCCTGTTCCGGCATCGTCGGTTCGCAGACGGGATTCCGGTCCCGTCGGAACCCGACGAGCTGGCCCACCTGATCCGTCGAGGAGTCTTCCCGCACGGCGGGGAGTTTCCGCCGTACTACAAACGCCGATGTGAGGAACTCTCCGAGCGGGTCTTCTCGTCCCCCGAACTGGAAGACCGGTTCGAACGACTGCTCTCGCTGTTGTTCTTCGATGCCGACCGCGTCGTCCGGGACCACGTAGAACGCGACGCCTACGACCGACTCGAACCCGAACTACGCTCCTTCTCGGACTACTGACTCGCTCCCGGGACTGGACTTCTAGCGTCGAAGGAGTCGAAGAGCGACCAGGAGGGTGGATTCGACCGCGTGGCGTCACGGTGGTTGCTCGTAGTCGTCGGTAAACCCGCCCTCCGTCGATTCGATTCCCGTCGCTCTCGCCCAGTCGTCCGGAACGATATCTGTCAAGTCGGGATGCGAGAGGTTGTTCCGCGCTCTTCGGCTCAGTTCGTCGGGGGATTCGGCACGTCGGATTTCGTTCCGAATCGCCTGCCAGTCGGCGTGTCGAACCCGGACGAGTACCGGAATCTCGTCGATACCGAGGAGTTTCGCTATCGAGAGTCTGTGATTTCCATTGCCGCTCTTCGCCAGTTCCCCGTTCCGGTGAACGTTCACGACGACTTCGTTGAGGAGAATGTGGTCGGTGTCGTACGACGAGTCCCGTACACGGTCCGGCTCTTCGCGGAGTAACTCTCGCTGTGACTTGTATCCCTCGGTGGATATCCGCTCGTAGAGATCGTCTATCGCCTCGACGTAAGCGTCTAACTCCGATACGTTGTCGAACTTCCGCGCGTACAACGGAGGTCCGTCGTTTCGCAACCGCGAGTAGTACTCCCGATACAGTTCCGTATCCTCCCACGCGACGCCGCCCACGTATCGTCGTTCGATGGACCAGTAGACGAGTTCGTCCTCGAAAACGCCGGTGTGTTCGTCCCACGTTCCGTCAAGTACTTGACCGAAACTGTACGTCATCCTCCTGTCGTAGTACGCGATTCTATCGGGGTCGACCCACACCAACCGAAGCGGGTTCGCGTCACTCACGCTCGGAATCGAGCGCGAGCGTGCCTCGAACCAGTAGTAGAGTACTTCCGGAGGTAATCGCTCGATAAACCATCTCCGGAGGTTCGAGCCCAGTTCTCGAACGAAGGGTTCGAATCCCTCGTCGACGAGAGTACGATACCTCTCCGTCCTCGTCTCCACGTTCCGTCCGTCTCCCTGTCGGCTCATTAGTATCGGGTTCGTTAGCGGTGTCTAAAACCGTTACAGAGAATGGGATAGATAGTGAAATATTTTTGGAATAATGACGCCTCGAACTTCGCAGATTAAAAATATTAGAAGTTCATCATGAATGGGTTTGCATCCCGTACGCCGTCGGGACGTGCCCGACCGAAACGAACGCCGAACCGCGAGCGTGAGGACGGGCGACCGTCGAAAGGTCGGCGACGGCGAAGGCGGTGGTCCCGGACGTGACCGGGAAATACGAGCGGTAGAGCCGACTAGCCTTCCTCGACCAGTCCGTCCACTAACTTCGTGAACCGGTCGACCATGCGTTCGGGAAGCGAGGGCGTGACCTCGCCGAGCAGGTCGGCGGTCGCCTCCGGCCGGGCAGGTTCGAGGTGGACGCGATTGCCTTCCCGGCGCTTGTCCACGAGGTCGTAGTCGGTCAGGTTGTCGAGGTGCCACTCGACAGTACTCCGAGCGAGCCCGAGTTCGTCGGCCAGTTCGGCGGGCGTGGTCGCCCCGGAGTCGAGCAGGTGGGCCAGCACGTCGCGGGCGGTCTCGCGTCGAAACATGGCGAGCGCCGACCGCTCCCAGTCGTCGAATCGAGGCGGATAGAGGTGAGTCCGACCCTGCACCTCGTCGGTCACGACCTCCTCGTCGGCGGTGAGTCGCCGGAGGTGGTACTGGACCTGCCCCGGTGCGAGGTCGAGCGCCCGGACGACCGCGTTGAAGTGGACGCCGGGGTTCGCACGGACGTGGTCGGCGATGGACCGGCGCGTCTCGTTCATGGTTCGTCCTCCCGGGAGACCTCGCTCTCGACCGGCGTACCGCCGCCGTCGCTCCGAATCGGCGGGTCGTCTCCGCTGTCGACGGACTTGCGGACCGACCGCGCGTCGTAGACGACCGCGACGACCAGCGCCGCCATCACCACGTCGAATCCGTGTTCGAGCAGGTGGTGCGGTCCGGCAGCGACCGACCCGGTGAGCGTCATCGCCGCGACTGCGGTCCGGGCCAGCAGGGTCGCCAGTGCCAGCGTCACCAGCAGGTACGACCGGGAACGCCGCTGGATCAGTGCCGTTAGCGCGAGACCGAGGACCACCGCCGACCCGAGACCCGCCAGCGCGAGGAGCACGACGAAGACCGGGCCCGCGCTCGCACCGTGTCCGGCGTCGAGGACCATCCACGCCGTAGACGAAGGGGACATACCCTCCCGTACTCGCCGAGCGGATTTACGGATTCGGGTCGGGGCGCGACGGTAGCGGTCCAAGCGGAACGTGGCACGGGCCGACGAACCCACCGGACGAAACAGCGGAAACGACGGTGTTAGCTCAGCCGGGGGTCCGGAGCCTCGACTTCGTGGTCGCATCGCGGGCATCGGTAGCGAGTACCGTCCTCCGCCACGAACTTTCGAGTCGGCCCGACGTACCAACAGTTCGGGCATCGACGGATCGGGAGTCGAATCACGTCCGAACGGACGGGCTACTCACCCAAAAGCGAGTCGCCGCGGACGGGTCGCCGACGCGGGGAGCGAGCGATTGCGGCGAGAAGACAGCGGAAAGGCCGGTGTGGCCGAGCGCGGTACGGCCGAAAAGACAGCGGAAACGGCGGGGTTGGGCCGGGAGCGTCGCGGTCCGATAGAACACTGTGGCGACGGAGTAAAGAAAGAATAACTAACGTCTAACGAATGTAAATGTTGCCCTGGACTCTGTTCGGTGTCTCGGACTTCCGGCCGGAGCGCGAGACTGATTAGGCTCTGGCCCCCAAATCCGGCAATGACGGTCCGAAGCGAGGACGGCATCCACATCGAGGCCGGGCGAACCTACGTCGCCGACGCCTCCAGCGCGGTCGGCGACGTGAATCTGGTGAGCCACGCCCACTCCGACCACACCTTCCGACGGACTCCGGAAACCGTGGTCTGTTCGGCCCCGACCGCGGCGCTGGTCGAGGCTCGGACCGGCGCGACCCTCCCCGAGTTCCGAGACGGGACCGACGAAGTGACGCTCTACCCGTCGGGCCACGTCGTCGGGTCGCGGGCCGCGCTGGTCGAACCCGACGGCGCGGACCGACCCGACGGGGCCGCACGCCGGTATCTCTACACCGGCGACTTCTCGACGCGAGACCGCCTCTACCTGGAGGGGTTCGACCCGGTGGACGCCGACGTGCTGGTGATGGAGACGACTTACGGGAAGCCCGGGTATCGGTTTCCGGAGGAAGCCGAGTTGCAGGCCGAAATCCGGGATTGGCTGGCCGACAACCCCGACCGACCACTGTTCCTGTTCGGCTACTCGCTCGGCCGGGCCCAGAAACTCCAGCGACTCGCGCGGCAGGCGACCAACCGGCCGCTCGTCGTCCACGACGCGATTCGGGGCGTCAACGACGCCATCGAGACGGCGACCGACCTCTCGTTCCCGGCCGAATCGCTGGCGGCCGGGGAGGGCGACGGCCTCGCAGGCGACGAAATCGTGGTCCTCCCGACCCACCTCGCCCGGAGCGACTGGGTGACGACTCTCGTGGAGCGCCACGACGGCCTGAAGGCCGGGTTCTCCGGATGGGCCGTAGACGAGTCGTTCCGCTACCGCGGTGGCTACGACGTTACCTTCCCCCTGACGGACCACTGCGACTTCGACGAACTGGTCGAAACCGTCGAAGCGGTGGACCCCGAGGTGGTCTACACCCATCACGGCTTCAAGGAGGACTTTTCGGACCACCTCGCTACTCACCTCGGGTACGACGCGCGACCGCTTCTGGGTGACCAGACGCGACTGGACGACTTCTGAACTCCGAGCGCAGTCTCACGCCGAGGCGGCAGAACCGACCGCGGGGTGAACGCTTACGTCGCTGAACGTCGTTTCGAGACACATGTCAACAGTTGTCATCATCGGCGGCGGTCCCGCCGGACTCAGCGCCGGACTGTTCACCGCGAAGAACGACCTCGAAACCGTCGTGTTCGACACCGACGAGACGTGGATGCACAAGGCCCACCTGTACAACTACCTCGGCATCGACTCGGTCGGCGGAAGCCAGTTTATGGAGGACGCCCGCGAGCA
Organism: Halorussus salinisoli; assembly: GCA_005239435.1. Classification (GTDB taxonomy): domain Archaea; phylum Halobacteriota; class Halobacteria; order Halobacteriales; family Haladaptataceae; genus Halorussus; species Halorussus salinisoli. Next base: position 247,522 of record SZNP01000005.1, read on the forward strand.
GGTCGAGGAGTTCGACGCCGACCTCCGCGTCGGCGAGGAGACGACGGAGGTCGAGCGGGACGGCGACGAGTTCTCCGTGACGACGGAGGACGGCCAGTACGACGCCCAGTACGTCGTGTTCGCCACCGGGACCGACACCGAACTCCCCGAGCAGTTGGGTTGCGAGACGACCGACGAGGGCCTCGTGGACGTGGACCTCTCGATGCGGACCAGCGTGGAGAACGCCTACGCCACCGGTGCGATGATTCGAAATCAGGAGTGGCAGGCCGTCATCTCGGCGGGCGACGGCGGCGCGGCCGCCCTCGACATCTTGAGCAAGGAGCAGGGCGAACACTTCCACGACTTCGACGTGCCCGACGAAGCCGAGTAATCGGCGACGGCTACGGCCGACGCGCGCGTTTCACACGTCCTGTCCGTAGAGCGGCGGCTGGCTGGCGGTGTCCACGACCACGAGCGGTTCGGTCCCGTCGGCCAGCATCTCCTCGACGTTCTCGCGCTCGTCGCGCTCGTCGGCCGACGCCACCGTCTTGCGGCGGTGGACCTCGCGGGCGGCCTCGGCGACCGATTCGGCCAGCGAGAGTTCGTCGCGGAGCGTCTCCCAGACGCCGTCGCCGTAGAGGTAGTACGCCTCCTCGTCGCGCCAACCGAAGTTGTGCTGGGAGGAGTACTCGTACTCCTCGTCGTTGCTGTCCCGGCTTATCGCGCTCTGAACTCGGGAGAGTGCGTCGTCGAGGGTGTCCTCGTCCACCGCGTACTCGTCGGCGACTGCCGCGATTCGGTCCCGAGAGAACGGGTGCTGAGCGTCGCTCATGAGTGTCCGGCGTACTACGACGGACGGGTTTAGAGGTTTAACGGCACGCCGCGTTTCACTCCGACTCGGGTTCGTCCGTTTCCAATCGCTCGGCCAGCGACCGGGACACCCCCGAGAGGTACGCGCCACCCCAGATAGCGACCACGACGGCCCCGAACAGGTCGAACACGAGGTCGGTCATCGTGTTGGCGAGGCTGACCTGTGCGAGGACGCTCCTGGTTCCACTCCACGACGCCAACCCGTCCAGGGCGAACTCCAGTATCTCCCAGAGGACGCCGAACGCGAGTGTGAAGACGAGGATGAACGCGGCGACGAACTTCCGGGGGAGGAACACGTCGGCGTCGTGTACGTCAAACGCCCGGACCGTGGCGTACCCGGTGGCCGCGACCAGCGACGACGAGAGCGTGTGAGTGAGGTTGTCCCAGAGTCCGATGGCCCCGTAGAGACCGAACGACCCGAGGGCGTGGAGGAACACCGGAATCACTATCCAGAGCGTGAGTCGGGCGTCGATTGGCAGTCCGTAGTCGCGTTCGAGCAGGCCGGGGAGTTCCATCACCGCGAGCGCGACGACGGTGTTGACGACGACTCCGACGCGCCGCTGGTAGAGACCCACCGCGAGAATCACGACCAGCGCGAGTTGAAGCGTCCGGACGACTTGCTTCCGACGGCGGTCGGACAGCTGCAGCCACCCGTCGGACTCCGGTCGCGCGTCGGCCTGCGAGGATTCGACCGCAGAGTCTGGCCGGGACGGTTCGACCGCCGACTCACGCGAGCGGTCGGCGGTCCGGAAGCCGAGTCGCTCGCGGTCCACCCGCCGGAAGTACGCTGCGAAGGCGACGCCCGCGACGATTCCGACGCCCGTCGCGGCGGTCAGCGACCACATCACCTCGGAGAGTCCCCGGAGGCGTTGCGTCCCGAGCACGAGGTCCGCGACCCACTGGACGACCGCCCACGCGCCCGCGGCGGCCATCGTCGTCGTGACGACGAAGACGACGGCGAACCCCGGTGACATCTCGACGGAGGTGAAGGCGTCGAACTCCACCGCGATAGCCAGCGCCAGCGAGGGGACGACGAGGAACGTCGCGACCGACCGCGGCAGAAGCAGGTCGAACGACTCGAGCGCGTAGGGGGCCGCGACGAACAGCGACACCTCCCACGGGAGCGTCGCGGTCCAGCGTCGGTAGGCGACGGCCGGAACCAACGCGACCGCGATCGCCGAAAGACCGAGTCCGGCCCAGAGAACGTCGCCGTCGCTCGCGCTGAACCCTGCGGCAGCACCGATGCAAGCGACCAGCGCCCACGCGGCGACCGCGTTCTGCCGCCGAGCGACGATTCCGTTTGCGGTTTTCGTTCCTCCAGACACCGCCTCGACTACGGGGAGCGGACCTAAAAACGTGAAGCGTCGGGGCGTTTTAGCCGACGGTTACTACGCAGCGTCGGCCAAATCCGTCCCGTTCAAGATAGTGAAACGTTTGAACGATTCGTGAACTGTCCGCGAATCCCGGGATTTCGTCTTCAAACCCGTATTGTTCCGTCCCGCAACTATTCAAACTCGTGAAACGTCGTTCAACCGAGTTACCACTTGATGGGCCTGTACTCCGAGGTACTAATCGGGGGAACCTCAAATGGCAACACAAAGTTCAGCGTTCTCGGAGACTGTCGAGATTTGTGACGCGTGTGGCGAGTCGACGCCTCACGACGTAACTATCGAGATTCAAACCGAGAGCAAGAAATCGGAGAACACCGAGTTCTCCCGCGAACCGTATCGCGTCGCCGAATGCCTGGAGTGCGGGGAGACGACGAACAAGCGGATGAACAACGCCTAACCCGGATTTTTGCGTCGTCGAGACGCTCCTTCTTCCGACCGTCGAGGCGTGACTACGCGCCGAATTTGAGTATAGCAGAAAGTAGTTTATGCACCCTCGAACGCGTCGGCGAGTTCCGACCGCATGAACTCCCGGCGAACCCGACGAGCGCGCTCGTCCGAGAGGTAGTTCGAGAGCACGACGCGCGGGTCGTCGCTACCCTGTTCGGCCGCGATGTCCTCCAACCCCTCCAGCACGCCTTCGAGGACCGAGGTGTAGGTGTCGTACCAGTATCGGCGACAGAGTTGGGGACTCGGGCGCTCGCCGTCGATCTCGTCGGGCAAGTCCGCGCGCTCGGCCAGTTCGCGGAACCACGACCAGACGGTTTCCCGGGTCGCGTGAGGGGCCGCGCCCTGCTCGGAGGGGAAGAGGTGTCCCGACCAGTCGTCGCGGTCGGCGAGTTGTTCGAGTCGGGCGTCGAGCGCGTCGAGACCGTAGACGAGGTTGACCTCGCCCGGCCCGTTTTTCCGTTCCTCGAACGTGACGTAAGGGGCTTCGTCCTCGCCCACGTCACGGACGAACTGGGAGGCGTGCAGGGCGGCGACCTCGTTCGCTCGGAGACCCCAGGCCGCGAGGGCGACGACCAGCAGGCGCTCGCGCGGCGACTCGGCCGCTCGGACGAGCGCGCGCACGTGAACGTGTGAGAGCGTGGACGGGTCGGACTCCGCGACCTGCCACTTGAACTCGTCGTGGAGACCGGTCGCGGGGTTGACCGCCGCGAGGCGGCGTCCCACGAGATGCTGATACCACTCGTCCACGACGCCTCGAACGCGGATCTTGGTTCTGGCGCTGTACTCCCGGGCGTTTATCCAATCGAACGCCGCGTAGCAGGCGTGAACCGCCTCGTGAGTCGGGGTTTCGGAGTCCCGAGCGACCGGCGAGAGCAGGTCGTCGGTGTCGTTGGCCGCCCGGTAGGCGCGGACGTAGAGGTTCAGTCGGCGGCGCTTGGTTTCGATGGTCGATTCGCGGAGCGCGTGGCGGCTCCGACGCCGGTCGAGAAACGTCTGCAGGGCGTCGCGGGTGTCTGGGTCGTTCGTCGCCCAGTCGTACGCCTCGCCGTCGCCGAGGTCGAGGTCTTCGCGCCAGAAGTCGCCGAAAGAGCGGTCGTGGTGTCGCCGGAGCGCGGCGAGAAACGCCCGAAGGCCTTCGTCGCGGAACCACTGATGGGTCGGACGATGGGTTTCGGGGTCGCGGCCCTCGGCTTCGAGGCGAGGAGCGACGACTTCCCAGTAGAGGTCGCGGAAGTCGTCCAGCGAGCAGGTCGTCCAGCGAACGTCGCCGAACGGGTCGGTCGTGACGGCGTCCGTCATGCTCGTGGGGAGTCCACGTGGGTCCCTCGGTTTTTGCCTGCTTCGCCGGCAAGAAGCCGGTTCGCTCCTCCGGTCCGCGATTTCAAGCCAGCCATACTCTCCACTCTCGACACTCGTATCTTATTTCTTATGGTATCGTGGAGATAACGGTCCGGTGTGGACTGTTAGACCCACGCCTCTCGCGGCAGAATCCGGAGTGAAACACATATATTGTATCCCGCTATATCAAAAATGACGGTCGAGGTCCGTCTCGAACAGGGAGCCACCGGAGGTTAATCGGGATATCGGTCTTCCTCGATTCCGGCGTGACGCGCCGGTATTACGTCGGAGCCGAACATGTACCGGATAATCTCCATGTCGGCCCACCGACAATCGGGCTTCATGGCAACGTTCCAATCGACCCTGTCGATACTGATGGGTCTGCTCCTGCTCGGCGTCGGGTGGTGGCTCACGCGGATGGAGGACTGGCGGTCCTACGCTCCGACCGCTGGCGGGTCGACGGCCCCGGAGTCGGGTCGCGGGACCGCGGAGAAACCGTCCGGTGTCGTTCGATGGCTGACCACGGTCGACCACAAGGACATCGGCCTCCTCTACGGCGTCTTCGCCCTCGTGTCGTTCGCGTGGGGCGGCGTCGCGGTCCTGCTGATGCGGACCGAACTGGTCACGCCGCCGGTGGACCTGCTCGGGGCGAACTTCTACAACGCCCTGATGACCACCCACGGCATCACGATGCTGTTCCTGTTCGGGACGCCGATTCTGGCGTCGATATCGAACTACCTCATCCCGTTGCTCATCGGTGCGGACGACATGGCGTTTCCCCGCATCAACGCCATCGCGTTCTGGCTGTTGCCCGCATCGGCGGTGTTGATCTGGAGCGGTATCCTGCTCGAGCCGTTCGTCGGCGAGGTCTCGGGAGCCCAGACCGCGTGGACGCTATATCCGCCACTGTCGGTCGAACAGACGAACCCCGGCGTGGACATGATGTTGCTCGGTCTCCACCTCTCGGGAGTCTCGGCGACCATGGGTGCTATCAACTTCATCGCCACCATCTTCGCCGAGCGCGGAGAGGACGTGACGTGGGCGAATCTCGACCTGTTCTCGTGGACCGTGCTGGTTCAGTCGGGTCAGATTCTGTTCTCGTTTCCCCTGCTGGGGAGCGCGCTCGTGATGCTCCTGCTCGACCGCAACTTCGGCACCTCCTTCTTCGCGGCCGAGGGCGGCGGTCCCATGCTGTGGCAACATCTGTTCTGGTTCTTCGGCCATCCCGAAGTGTACATCCTCGTGTTGCCCCCGATGGGTCTCGTCAGCCTCATCCTGCCGCGGTTCTCGGGCCGGAAACTGTTCGGCTTCAAGTTCGTCGTCTACTCGACGCTGGCGCTCGGCGTCCTCTCGTTCGGCGTCTGGGCCCACCACATGTTCGCCACGGGGATGGACCCCCGACTCCGGGCGTCGTTCATGGCCGTCTCTATCGCAATTGCGCTCCCGAGCGCGGTCAAGACGTTCAACTGGATAACGACGATGTGGAACGGCCGGGTTCGACTGACTGCGCCGATGCTGTTCTGCGTCGGGTTCGTCGCCAACTTCATCGTCGGCGGCGTCACCGGCGTCTTCGAGGCGGCGATTCCAGTCGATCTCGTGCTCCACGACACCTACCACGTGGTCGCGCACTTCCACTACGTCATCATGGGCGGAATCGCGTTCGCGGTCTTCGCCGGGGTGTACTACTGGTTCCCGCTCTACACCGGCCGATGGTACCAGAAGACGCTGGCCAAGTGGCACTTCTGGCTCTCGATGGTCGGCACCAACCTCACCTTCTTCCCGATGATTCTGCTCGGGTACGGCGGGATGCCTCGCCGATACGCGGGCTACGACCTGTCGGTCGGTCCGACGGCCTACTTCGCGGACCTCCACCAACTGGCGACTATCGGCGTCTACGTCCTCGCGCTCGGCCAACTCGTCTTCGTCTACAACCTGCTGGTCTCGTGGCTCGAAGGCCCCGCAGTCGAGGACGGCGACCCGTGGGACCTCGCCGAAGACGGCCTCCAGACCCACGAGTGGGCGTGGTTCGAGCGCAAGCGCGAAACCGCCCTCGCCGACGGCGGCGAGGGAACCGACGACTCGCGAACCACCTCGGAGAGCCGTCCCGACGACCACGCGACGGACCCCGACTGAGTGGCAGACTATTCGGTCTTCACGGTTCGGGTAGTGCTTCTGAAGACGTGTCCGAGGAAGAAACCGAAAATCGAAGCCAGAACCGCGACTGGCGGTCCGCCCACGGTGTATCCAACTGCCAGTCCAAGCACGGCGAAGAGTAGTCTGGCGTACTCACTGACCATGCCCGTCGAACGGACTCCACCCCCGGAAAGATTCCGACGAAAGTCTTCGGGTCGGTGGAGGCGACCTAGACCAGCGTATCCGGCCGGTTCCCGAGGTAGTCGAACACCGCACCGAGCGTGAATCCGTACGAGAAGTGGGCACCCAGCGTGAGCACCAGATAGAGTATCATCGCCAGGCCAGTGTAGCCGTCGTAGAAGGCGGGCGCGAACCCGGTCCAGAGGACGAAACCGAACGGAAGACCCTTGATGGCGTACTTGTCGCCCGGCAGGTACGACCCGATGGACGCGAACAGGAGCGGCCACATCACCATCCCGGTCAACAGGAACAGGATGTAGCCCACTGCCGCGGGGTTCCGCTCGAACAGGACGTTGAGACCGGTGAGTTCGGCCAGAGTGGCGAACTCGTTGATGTCGAACGCACCGAGCGAGGCCGCGATGAGCAGGCCCACCGTCAGCGACCCGGTTCCGACGAGTCCACCCACGGCCCCGATGAGTCCGTCGGTCACGATACCCCAGAGGTGGTCGAAGTCCGGTTCCGCACCGTCGGTTACGTCGTCGGGAAACTCGGTCGTAACTTCTGATTCGTCCCCATCCATGTGTATCGATACCACCCCTCAAGCAAAAAGCGTTCTCCCTCCATCACGTAAATTTGTGGGAAACCGATAAGTATACGAAGCGTGTTATCAACCAACATGATTCCGTCGGCCGGAGAGCTACCCCACCTCGTCGGTGAGATCGTCCCGGCGCAGTCCGGGATCGTACCGAAGGGAACGCGAGTAGAGGTGTTCCAGCAGATATTCACGGTGTTTCTGGCGCTGGGAACGCTGGTCGGCGTCGTGGTCGTCGGTTACATGGTGTACAACGCCTACAAGTACCGAGACGGCGACGGTCGGGCGCCCGACGACGACGCGCCCGGCCTCGGTGAACTCCCCACGGGCGGTGGTGGCGGTCGAAAACTGTTCCTCTCGTTCGGATTGAGCACCATAATCGTGGTCTCGCTCATCGTCTGGACCTACGGGACGCTACTGTACGTCGAGGAGAACCCGCCCGGCGAAGCAGAGGGCGAGGAGAGCCTCGAAGTCGAAGTCGTCGGCTTCCGGTTCGGATGGGAGTTCGTCTACCCCAACGGCCACACCGCCAACACGCTGCGAGTTCCGCGAAACGAGTCGGTCCACCTCAGCGTGACCTCGGACGACGTGTTCCACACCTTCGGGGTTCCCGACTTACGGGTGAAGACGGACGCGATTCCGGGCCAGCAGACCGACACGTGGTTCGTCGCCAGCGAGACGGGGACCTACGAAGCCAGATGCTTCGAGCTCTGCGGCGCGGGCCACTCCTACATGACCGCGGAGGTAGTGGTCATGGAACCAGACGAGTACGAATCGTGGTACGCCAACACGACGAGTTCGAACAGTTCCGCGTCGGACGGTTCGGTGTCGAATAGTTCTGCATTCGTCGGGCCCTCGGGCGCGACGAGCGCGCACGGGGTGGCAACATGACCGACGAAGAGATCGAAACGGAGACGGACGGCGGGTACGCAGACGCGACTCACGGGGCCGACCACCACCACGATCTGCCCGACCCCTCGAGCGTCAAGCGGTGGCTGGTCACGACCAACCACAAGGACGTCGGCGTCCTCTACACCATCACGGCGCTGTTCTTCCTCGTGTTCGGCGGGGTGCTGGCGCTGCTGATGCGCCTCCAACTGTGGACGCCCGGCGCGACCCTGCTCGAACCGTTACAGTACAATCAGGCCGTCTCGGCCCACGGCCTCATCATGGTGTTCTGGTTCCTCTCGCCGTTCGCCTTCGGGTTCGCGAACTACGTAGTGCCCCTCCAAATCGGCGCGAAAGACCTCGCGTTCCCGCGATTGAACGCGCTGTCGTACTGGCTCTACCTCTTCTCGGGCGTCCTGCTGGGTGTGTCGTTCTTCCAGGGCAGTACCTTCGCGGGCGGGTGGACGATGTACGCGCCGCTGAACCTGCCGGTGTACACGCCGAACATCGGCGCGAGTACGGCGGTGCTGGCGCTCACGATGTTCACCGCGTCGGTGACTATCGGGTCGGTCAACTTCCTGACGACGATGCACCGGATGCGCGCCGAGGGGCTGACCCTCCGTCGGATGCCCCTGTTCACGTGGACCATCCTGCTCACGACGTGGATGATGCTGTTCGCGTTCGCCGCCCTGCTGGCCGCGCTGATGATTCTCTCCGCGGACCGCCTGCTCGGGACGACCTACTTCGCGGCGACCGGCCACGCCGGAGCGCTGCTCTGGGCGCACCTGTTCTGGTTCTTCGGCCACCCCGAGGTGTACATCGTGTTCTTCCCGGCGCTCGGCGTGATGGCCGAGTGCTTCCAGACCTTCACGGGTCGGCGACTCGTCGGCCGGAAGTGGTTCATCGCGGCGATGGTGCTGGTGGCGCTCCAGAGCTTCCTCGTCTGGATGCACCACATGTTCCTGACGTCCATCAACCTCGAGATAAAGACGCTGTTCATGGCGACCACCATCGGTATCTCGCTGCCCTTCGACCTGATGGTGTTCGCGCTCATCTACACCACCGTCAAGGGGAAGGTCCGGTTCACCACGCCCTTCCTGTTCTCGTTCGGCGCGCTGATGCTGTTCATCCTCGGAGGCATCACGGGCGTCTTCCTCGGCGCGGTCGTCCTCGACTACGAGTTCCGAGGCACCTACTGGGTGGTCGCGCACTTCCACTACGTGATGGTCGCGGGCGTGACCGCGCTGGTCGGCGGACTCTACTACTGGTACCCCAAGATGACGGGCAAGATGTACGACCAGTTCCTCGGGAAGGTCCACTTCGCGCTCTACTTCGTCGGGTTCAATCTGCTCTACTTCCCGATGTTCGTCGCGTGGGAGACGCCGCGCCGGGACTTCGTGTATCCCGAGGCGTTTATCGGATGGCACCAGGTGGCGACGGTCGGCGGGTTCGTCCTCGGCGCGTCGTTCCTCGTGATGTTCTACAACCTCTCGAAGAGCCTCTGGGTGGGCGAGGAGGCGGGCGACAACCCGTGGCAGTACTCGACCACCACGGAGTGGGCCATCCCCTCGCCACCGCCGCTGGAGAACTTCCCCGGCCGACCCTCGTTCAGTAGCGGGTCGCTGGAGTTCCGGAGAGGCGCGGGTGGCGTCGCAGACGGTGGCGAGTTGACGAGCGAGGAAGCGACCGACGGAGGCGTCGCGCACGGCCACGCGGCCGAGGCCCGCGCGGACGAACCCGAGAGCCACGCCAGCATCTGGCCCTTCGCCATCGGGGTCGCGTCGTTCGTCCTGCTGTTGGGCCTGTCGGGCCTCCAGGGCGCGAGCTATCCGGCGGGTCTCGAAGGCGGCTTCTACGCTACGATGACGGTCGGCGGCCTGCTCGGCGGGTTGTGGGCGCTGGTCCGGATGGCCCGCGAGGAGTTCCACGCGCTGACCGGCCCGTTCGGCGAGAGTTGGCCGTTCGAGGGCGTCGAGAACACCAAACTCGGCGTCTGGATATTCCTCGCCAGCGACGTGGTGCTGTTCGGCGCGTTCATCGGCTCCTACGCCTTCATCCGCGTGGCGGAGGGGTGGACCGACTGGCACCACCTGATTCCGGCGGCACACGTCCCCCTGCCGGGACTCGTCAACACCTACATCCTGCTGACGAGTAGTTTCACGGTTGTTCTGGCCCTCGTCGCGGCCGAGAAGGGAAGCCGGTGGGGACTGGTCGGGTCGCTGGTGACGACGTTCGTCCTCGGAGTCGCGTTCCTCGTCAACAAGGCGCTCGAATGGATGCACCTGTTCCACGTCCACACCGAAGCGTTCCCGCAGGGGTGGAACATCGGGACGAACGTCGCGTCCTCGACGTTCTACCTGACGACGGGCCTGCACGGTCTGCACGTCATCGCGGGGCTGATAGTCACTCTGTACTTGATTGCCCGCGCGTGGAACGGAGCGTATCTCGACGACGACAGGCCGGTCGAGTACTTCGGGCTGTACTGGCACTTCGTGGACATCGTGTGGCTGTTCCTGTTCCCCCTGTTCTACATCCTGTGACCATGAACCGAAATTACACCATCGAATCCACACTCCGAATCCACCCATGACACGAACGAAACTCTACACCGCGATTTACGTCGTATTGTTCGTCTTCGCGACCGCACAGGTCCTCGTGGAGCAGTCGGGCGGACTGCCCTACTGGACCGCGTTCTGGGTCATCATCGCGCTGTCGTTCGTGAAGGCCCTGATGGTCGCGTGGTACTACCAGCACCTCAAGTGGGAACCTCGGTCGGTGTCGTTCACGATGTTCGTGGGCCTGCTGGCGGCGCTGGCGCTGACGACTGCGGCGGCGTACTCGATACTGTAGGAGCGCCTTCCGTGACGTGGTTGCGAAACGCCCGGTGCCACCGTCTTGCCCGGTACCCCCGTCTTGATATGTCGTGGCGTGGTCCGTACCGCCAATGGGCGAGACGAACGAAACGCCGAGGTCACGTCGAGGGACCGGCAGAGCCGAACGATGGTTCCTGTTGACCGGACGCAGGTCCCTGGTCGCAGTCGTCCTCCTCGCGGGTATCGGAGGACTGTTCGCCGTGGCCGGGTTGCTCGGTCTCGCCACGGTGACGACGCCGAGTCGAGTGCTGTGGTTCCTCAACGGAACGGTCAACGGTCTGTTGACCCTCGTGCCGATTTCGGTCGGCGTCAATCAGATCGTCCTCTCTCACGAGTTGGGGTCGATTCAGGACCTCTACGAACGTCGGCGGGAAATCGGCGAGTTCCGCAAGCGCGTCGAACGTCGTGCCGACGAGCGAGTGAGTTCGCCGCGAGCGTCCGAGTTCTTCCGGACGCTTCTCAACGCCGTCTCCGAAACGGCGACGGCGTTCCGAGACGAATGCGAGCAGGACGGCGAACTTGGCGACGAAATCGAGTCGTACGTCCGGTCGGTGGTCGCCGAGGCCGAACGGACGAGTGACGAGTTGGCCGCCGAGGAGTACAGCATGCTCGACACGCTGTTGACCGTACTGGCGTACGACGATTCGATGCAGTTCTACGAGACCCGGCGAATACGGAACGGGTTGGACGCGGACCTCTCGGCCGAGACGGTGGCCAAACTGAACGAAATCGAGGAACAGTTCACCGAAATCGACGCCGCCCGGCAGTACCTCAAGACGGTCGTCGTCGAACGACAACTCGCACGGCTCTCCCGACTGCTCGTCTACACCGGTATCCCGTCGGTCGCTGTGGCCGCGCTCGGAATCTTCACCTATAGAGATATCGCCGGGCTAACGCTCTATCACGCGGCGATGGTCTCGATAGCCGGCTCGTTGGTAGTCTTCTCGCTGGTTCCGCTCGCCGTCCTGTCGGCGTACATCCTCCGAGTGGCGACCATCGCGCGCCGGACGGCGGCGTTCGGTCCGTTCGTTCCCGCGTCTAAAGTCGGGTCGGACGACGACTGAAACCGGTCGCGCACACGCGCCGTCCGCTCAGCCCGGAGCCTGCACCATCGACACCGCGAGGTACGTGAAAAAGAAGAACGCGTAGACGGCCACGAGACCGGCGACGACCTTCAGGTGGTAGACGAACAGGTCCTCGCGCTCGGCTTCGAGCGCCGCGTCGTAGGCCTCTCGCTCGTCTGCCGAGCAGTCGTCTCCGTGGGAGTCGCCGACGTGGAGCGCACGAAGTCGCTCGGTCCGGAACGGTCGGTGACAGTGGGGACACCTGACGGGCGTCTCGTCGTCGGGCACGCGCACGTCGGTGTCCGAGACAGTCGTCGTCGCAATCGTCGTCACCAGCGCGATCGGCATCGCTACCCTCCGAAGACGAGTTTGACCGCGATGGCCGCGACGGACAGCGACCCGAGCAGCCACGCGCTCAGGAGTGCGGCCTGGGCGCTCTGGAGTCCGCGGAATCGCGCGGAACTGTACGTTCCCCATAGGAGGAATCCGACGATCAGAACGCCGAACATCCCCGCCAAGGCGACCCAGCTTCCGACCGCCGACGCTACCGCGGCGTCACTGACGAGCAGTACCGCGCCGCCGGCCGCGACGAAAACCAGCAGGAGGAAGCCCGCGACCCACGCGCCGACCGAATCGGTCACGCCGGTTCCGTCCGTCGGGTCGCGCCTCCCCCCGCTCGCCGAGGAGTCGTATCTCCGCCAGTCCTCCATCCGGGCGACGAACGCCCAGACCCCGAGCAGTACGACGCCGGTCACGAGCGCACTCACCAGATAGGCCGTTCGAGCCATGGAAATCGGTTCGTAAGCTATTGTTAGAGAGTATCAAGCATAAATGTTGACCTGCCTCGGAGGAGACCGTCCCACGTCACGTGATAACACAGTTCAGTCAGTTTTAATAGATGTCCGGTAATAGCAGCAGATACGTCAGCCGCCCAGAACGACTGGGCGCGCGAGGTGACACCCATGAAATGCCCACCCATCCGGACCGACGCCCTCGGCGCTTCAGCCGACGGCGTGGCGTCCGTCTTCACGGCGTTCGTTCCTTCGGCCGGAGTGATTCCGGCGGGGGCCGACGACGCCGGTCGGGTGGGCAATACGGGCGATAATGGGTATCGCCTCGAACGGACCATCCCGACCGCGTAAGGCGTTCGCGGACGCCGACGGGAACTCGTTCCCGTCGGCCACGTGACGCCGGGTCGGCTCGCTTCCTCTCGAACTCACGACTCGGAAGCGAGCGGCGTGCGTCGGGAAGGGTCCGTGAGACCACGTCCTTCTCCGGCGCACTGACTCGGTAGCCGCGACTCGTCTCCGTGAGTCGGTCCGAACGATCAGACACGTCTGCGCTCCCGACAGCGCCGCGTCTCGCGGCCGCGAGCGAACACTCGCCGGGAGACACCGACCGCGACCGAACGACCACCCCACACAGAACGACCACGAACACACCAACCACGACGTATCACCATGACCGCACCCACCATCGACGCGACCGCCGACCTCGAAATCCAAGTCCCTCGCGGCGACGACGGTACGCTACAGGACGGTATCGCCACCGTCCTCGGCCGAAGCGCCGCAGTCGACCGCACGGAAGTCGTCGACATCTCGGGCGTCACTCCGACGCTCAACGACCTCCGCGTGGACGCCTCGGTCCGCCTGCACGTCCACCTCGACGATTCGGTCGAGGACGAGCGGGCGGCCGTCCGCGAAACCGTCGCCGACCAGTTCGGCGTTCGGGCCGTCACGGCCGTCGAGACCGACCAGTCGGCCTGACCGCTGGACTCAGCCAGCGGTCGGGCGACTCCGCCGTGACCCGCCGACCGACTCCGCGACGCTTTGTCGGCCGACTTCGGCGCCGCGCGGACACGACGCATCGCTCGACCACCGAACTCACCCGACTCAGACCAATGCGACACACGCAGTACACGCTCGAATTGCCCAAGCGAACGACGTTGCGAGACGCCGCCGCCCGGACGGTCGAGGCGACCGCTCACTGCGCCGCGACCGCGGCAGTCGTCCTCGCCGCGACAGCGGCCTTCACCGCGGGTGCCACGACCATCGCGCTCGCGCTCGCCGTCGTCCTGTCGACCCTGCCCGCCCATCCCGTCGCCCTGTTCGCGGCCGCCGCGACCGCCGTCGTCGTGGCCTCCGCGCTCCCCCTGCTGGCGCTGCTCTCGGCCCGCGTTACGCTCCGGCGACTCGACTGACAGGACGGACCGTCCGTCGGTCGAATCAGCCCAGTGTCCGGGGATAGGCTCTTCTTACGCCGGGTAAGGTGCGCCATAACAATGGAAACGTGGCCCAGAGAACCGATGGCATGGACCTGAAAGACATAACGCGCGGACTGCGAGGCGACGACGAACGCACACGTCAGGACGACCAATCGCGGGCGACGGCCGACTCTCGGCCCGACGGCGCGGCGCAGTCCTCTGTGAGCGAATCTACCGACACTACGGCGGGCCGAACCGACTCCGAGACCGACGGCTCCGGACCCACCGACTCGGACCGCGACGACGAACACGTCTGCTCGTTCTGCCAGACCGAGTTCGACGCCGACCGCGGCGTCTGTCCGGCGTGCGACGCCGAAATCGTCTTCCGGGGGCCGCGGTAGTCGCAGTTCTCACGTCTTCGGGGAAATACGGCGTTATACGGTGCGTAAGCCGGAACCTGTCGTGCAACGTAAGCACACTTTTACACCAGATGATGTCGTGGCAGGCTTCAATGAACCGTCGGCACACTCGTCGGCAGTTTCTGGGGACTAGCGTATCGGCCGGACTCGCGGGGATTGCGGGGTGCGCCGCACCGACTGGCAATCGGCGACAGCAGAGCGGCACCGACGGCGGGGGAAGCCGACCCCCGGAATCGACCACTCCGGACACGACGACCGAGGAGATGGCGCAGGCCAACGCCGAACCGGTAGACGTCCGGGGTGCGCTCTACGTCCCCTCGCGGGCGTGGAACACCTTCCAGATGTGGCACGAGTACGACGAGCAGGTCATCGAGCGCGACCTCGGTTACGCCGAACAGATCAACATCAACGCCATTCGGACGTGGGTCAGCTACGAGCAGTGGGTCGAAGACTCCAGGAAGTTGGAGCAGGCCGTCGAACACTTTCTGACGGCGGCCGACGAGAGAGGGATACGAGTGTTGTTCGGGCTCTTCGAGAGCGTCGGCAAGGAACCTACCGAGCACAACCTCCACAACACCGACCCGCTGACCGCCCCGCCGGTCCAGTCGCCGTCGAGCGAAGTCATCCAGAACCGCAGCAAGTGGGATGGACCGCGGGAGTACGTCCGGTGGTTCATGAAGCGGTGGCGGGACGACGACCGCCTGCTCGCCATCGAGTCGATGAACGAACCGGGGTGGCTCCCGAACATGAAGCGATTCGCCAAGGGGATGTTCGAGACGATGGCGAAGAATCGCGGGTCGGTCCCGTTGACCGTGGGTTCGACCAGTCTCGCCAACAACGCGGACTACGTCGATTGGGGGTCCGACGTGCTCCAGTTCCACTACAACTTCCCGAGCAACCGCGACGTGTACCACGACCTGCTCCCGGACGCCGTCCAACTCGGCGAGGACCTCGACATGCCGGTCTACCTGAGCGAGTGGCAACGCGTCGCCAACTACGGTTGGGGAAGCAGCGAGACGGTGGACGAGTGGCAACCCGACTACGCCTCCATCGCGCCGGTCGTCCACCAGCACGGCGTCAGCAACTTCTTCTGGTCGCTGATGGTGAAACCGGCCTACGTCCGGTACATGCGCAAGCGCGGCATCATCAACGGCCTGTTCCACGAGGACGGCGCAGTCTGGAACGAGGCCGACGCCAAGGCCATCAAGGCGATGTCTGGCGACGCCGAAGTCGAAGTCGACCAGCGCCGCGAGTGGCCCGAGTGGGCGGCGAAGGTCAAACGTCACGCGTTCGGCGGGAACTGAGTTTTCGTCGGGTTGCCGTCGAACAGGGAGTTCAGTACAGTTTCCCGCCGAGCGGTACGTCCTCGTCGGGACCGACCAGAACCGGATGGCCCTCCTCGTCCGGCACGCCGACGGTCAGCACTTCGGACTTCTCGCCCGCGATGCGGACCGACCCGAGGTTCGTCGCGCAGAGGACCTGCCGACCCACGAGGTCCGCGGGGTCGTAGTTGTACCCCGTCTGGGCGACCGACTGGACCTCCTCGTCGCCGAGGTCGATTTGCAACTTCGCCATCTCGGGCTTGTTCGTCTCGGGGAACGACTCCGCGTCGAGAACTTCGCCGACGCGAAACGTGGTGTCGAACAGGCTTTCGGACATGGCGAGGGTGTACGCAGTCGGCCGACTTAAAATCCCAGTCGCGCTTCGCCCGCGTCGGTGGAATCCGGTCGGTGGTCGTCGGAGTACGAGGGGGATTAGGGACCGTTTAAACCGACGGATTCGGGGTGGTTTCCGCTCTTCGGCGCGCCCCACCGTCTGGGATTCGGTAGTGGCGATTACGCGAGCAAGAGACGGAAGCAGGAGGGAGCTAGCTACTCCGCGAGTCGGCCAGACCGCACAGCACCCCACGGCGACCGCGAATCTCACGTCTCCCCAATCTCGTCTCCACGATGACGCCGGCACGCGCCGGGGACTCTCTTCCGTCGAACGCAACCGTCAGGACGCTCAGAGACATATATATAATTCTAATGTAATCAAATGTATTTCTTTAAAGAACGTCTAGTAGGGTACGAGAACGCGCTGCTCGTGCGCGGCGCGGTTGCGCCAACACGCACGGGCGTCGTGAACGAAGTAACTCGGTCGTCGCACTCACTCCTCGCGCTTGATTTCGATTTCGTTGTCCGAGAACTCGTTGTTCGAGAGCGTCACGTTCTCGCCCGGGGCCGAGATGCCGACGAGGTTGTCCGATATGGTGCTGTTTTCGACCGTTACCTCGGTGGCGTTCTCCAGTCGGACGCCGTAGGCGTTCGAGTAGGTTTCGACGTTCTGGACCGTCGCCGACCCGCCCGTGACGAGGACGCCCACGTGCCAGTCGTCCACCGCCACGTTCCGAATCGTGACACCCTCTGCGTCGGCGACGACGATACCCTTGGTGTGACTCTCGCCTCTGCCGTCTACGAGGTGGCCGTCGCCGTCGAACGTCACGTCGTCGGCGGTGATTTCGATGCAGGCCTCCGAGATGGGCGTCTTGCCGCCGTTGTCGATGTCGCTGGTCAGGACGTAGGTGCCGGGTTCGTCGATGGTCGTGCAGGAGTCGATCTGGGTCGCCGACTGGTCGGCATCGGTCTCCGTCGCCGCGCCGAACGGGACCGCAGTCGTCAGCACCGTGCCACCGCCGACCACGAGTCCGAACGCGACGACGAGAACGCCGAGCGTGCGTACGCCTCGAAGAGTCATGGTTTCGGCAACGACGGACGGGTAGTTATACCCTCTTGCCAGTTCGACCGTCAACAGTTGCAAACGAAAGAGTAAGTGCGGGCTAAACGGCCGGTAGCGCCGGGCGAGAGAGACACCGGACGAGCGCCACCGGTCGAGCGACGTCGGACGAGAGAGACGCCGGGGAAAGAACCCGGCGAAGCGTCGCTGGCGGGCGCTAACGACCCACGACTCGGGCGCGTCTCGACCGAGCAGGAACCGGCCGAGACGCATCAACGTCCGTCGTTCGTACCGCGTCAGCGTCCGTCGGTTCGGCACTCCTCGCAAACGGCCACCTCGGCCGAAATCGGCCCGTCGTCCGGAGCGACCGGCAAGACCGTTATCGGAACGTACTCCCGGCAGTACGCACAGCGTTCGATGGCCGTAATTCCCGTATTCATATCTGCCCCGACAAACCCCCACTACTCAAAGCTTACTCTGATTGTCAACCTACAGAGATAAAACTTGTGGCCATCTGTTGGAAAAACAAGGTCGGATTCAATGGAAATTGATCGGCTTTTGTAGCAAAACCCGTTTATATACCATGCCCCTAATGCGGTCCGATGACCGACCCCGAGGACTGCGTCGGCGACACCGAGAGCGACGACCCGAAAACCGACGACCGGACGAGCGAGAGCGCCGGGAGCCTGGACGTAGAGGCGTTCCACGACGCCGTCGAGCAGTTCGAGCGGCCCGTCGTCACCGCCGAGGAGGTGGCGCGCGCGCTCGACCGCTCGCAGGCCGAGACCGACGACGCGCTCTCGGGCCTCGCGGAGGGCGTGGGCGTCGAGCGACTCGACGTGTCGAACGACCCCGTGGTCTGGTACCCCACCGACTGGGGGAAACTGGCCGACCGCGAGCGCGTGGTCGTCTTTCCGAAGCGCCGCGAGTTGGTCGTAGACCAACCGAGCCAGTTCACCCGCGCGCAACTCTCGCAGTTCGCCCACCTCGTGGACACCACGCGCGACGGCGGCTACATGTACGAGATTCGCCAGGAGGACGTGTGGGCCGCTCCGTTCGACGACTTCGGGGACCTGCTCGGGACCGTCCGAGACGTGCTTCCCGACCGGTCGCCGCACCTCGAAGAGTGGATAGAGAGCCAGTGGAAGCGCGCCCGCCAGTTCGTCCTCCGAACGGACGAGGAGGACGGCTACGTCGTCCTCGAAGCCGCGAGCGAGGACCTGATGGGCAACGTCGCGCGCCAGAAGTTGGACGACGGCCAGTTGCGCGCCCCGCTCTCTGACACCGAAAGCTGGGTCGCCGCGGAGTCGGTCGCCGAGGTGAAGCGAATCCTCTACGAGGCCGGATACCCCGTGCGCGACGAGCGCGACCTGGAAACCGGCGAGGAACTGGACGTGAGCCTGAGCCTCCAACTCCGGGACTACCAGCAGGAGTGGGTCAACCAGTTCGTCCAGACCAAGTCGGGCGTCCTCGTCGGTCCGCCGGGGAGCGGGAAGACGGTGGCCGGAATGGGCGCGATAGAGGCCGTCGGCGGCGAGACCCTGATTCTGGTGCCGGGCAGGGAGCTCGCCAGCCAGTGGCACGACGAACTGCTCGCCCACACCACCCTCTCGCCCGACCAAATCGGCGAGTACCACGGCGGCACCAAGGATGTTCGCCCCGTCACCATCGCGACCTACCAGACCGCCGGGATGGACCGCCACCGACAACTGTTCGACCAGCGCGAGTGGGGGTTGATCGTCTACGACGAAGTTCATCACGTTCCGTCTCGGGTCTTCAGACGGTCCGCGGAACTTCAGAGCAAGCACAGACTGGGCCTCTCGGCCACGCCGGTCCGCGAGGACGACAAGGAAGAGGAGATCTTCACCCTCATCGGCCCGCCCATCGGCACCGACTGGGACGCGCTCTTCGAGGCCGGATACGTCCAGGAACCCGAGGTTCAGATTCGCTACGTCCCGTGGGACGACGAGACCTACCGCCACGAGTACGGAACCGCCGACGGCCACGAGAAGCGCCAAATCGCGGCGAGCAACCCCGCGAAGGTCGAGGAAATCCGACACCTGCGCGCCAAACACCCCCACGCGAAGACGCTGATATTCGTGGAGTACCTCGACCAGGGCGACGAGTTGGCCGAGGCGCTCAACGTCCCGTTCATCTCGGGCGAGATGCGCCACGCCCGGCGCCAGCACCTGCTACAGGAGTTCAAGTCGGGCGAGCGCGACACCTTGGTCGTCTCTCGCGTCGGCGACGAGGGCATCGACCTGCCGGACGCCGAACTGGCTATCGTGGCCTCCGGACTCGGCGGGTCCCGGCGACAGGGCGCACAGCGCGCCGGCCGGACGATGCGCCCGACCGGAAACGCCCGACTGTACGTCCTCGCCACGCGCGGCACGACCGAGGAGGACTTCGCGCGACGACGAATGCAACACCTCTCGGCGAAGGGAGTTCGCGTGACCGAGCAGAGCGCCGAGGCGGTCGAGGACCGCACGCCGTGAGCGAGTTCCGCCGTCGATAATCCGGGTTACGCGTGGAGAACGGCCGAATAACGAGGGGTTCCGGGATGGAACTGGGTGTATGCACCGCGCGCTCGTCGTCTTCGGTCTCCTGATTCTGGTCGTACCGCCCGTGCCAGCGGCGACTGCCTCGGCCGGGACCGACGCCGACCAGTCGGCGAGGAGTATCGACTCCTGCACGACCATCGACGAACCGGGCCGGTACGCGCTCTCGACCGACCTCCGGAACGTCTCGGCCGGGCAGTGCATTCGAGTTCGGGTGAGCGACGTAGAACTCGCTGGAAGGGGCCACCTCGTGGACGGACGAGGAGCTTTCGGCACCGCGGGGGTCACGGTCGGGACGTGGGCGCGCGCGGTCTCGAACGTCACCGTTCGGAACCTCACCGTCACCGACTGGGACGACGCCGTGCGACTGACCGAGGCCGACCGCGGCACGCTGTCGAACGTGACCGCCGCAGAGAGTAGAGTCGGCGTCAGACTGCTGAGCGCGAGCGAGAATCGACTCGCCGACGTGCGTGCGACCGACAACGCGGTTCACGGCGTCTCGCTACTGGACGACAGCGACGGGAACGTCGCGGCGAACGTCACGGTCGCCGGAAACGCGCTGTTCGGCGTCCACCTCGCGGCCGACTCGTCGGGGAACGCGGTCCGGAACGTGACGGCGCGGGACAACGAGTACGGCGTCGTCGCGGTCGGCGCGTCGGGCAATCGCGTCGTCGGCGGGTCGGCGACCGGGAACCGAATCGCGGGCGTCTGGCTCTCGGCCGCCGACGGAAACGTGGTCGCCGACCTCCGACTCACGAATCGGTTCTACGGCGCGTTTCTCGCCGACGGAGCGACGAACAACACGCTCCGGGGCAACGACGCGGCGGACAACGCGGTCGGGTTCCGCCTCCGGAACAGCGACGGGAACCGCCTCCGGCGCAACGTCGCGTCGGGCAACCGGGACGGGGTCCTGCTCATCGAGAGCGACGGGAATCTGGTCGCGGAGAGTCGCGTGGTCGAGAACTTGCGCGGGGTCTCGCTGCTGGCGTCCGACGACAACCGCATCCGGGGCAACGAGATGCGTGAGAACCGACGGGACTTCGTGACCGCCCGCGGGAGCCAGAACAACAGCGTGCCGGGATAGGCCGCGGCTACCCGTCGGTACGTCGTCGGTGAGCGACAGTTACGACTCGTTTACACGGGCGTAGCATTCTGTAGAAGACGCCGCAGAGAGTCCATAACAAAGGGAAATACCGGAATACGGACCGATAGCAACGAGATGAACACCGATAGAACCACGATTCTGAGTCTCGCGCTGACGGTGCTGTTAGTCACGTCGGCGCTCCCGCCCGGCATCGCGGGACTGGTTGGAACGGCGAGCGCAGACCACGACGGTTCGCCGGTGTACACCGTCAAGCAACCCGGTACGTCGGTCTGTTACGAGGTGAAGCCGTACTCCTACGACCACCCGAAGATGGTACCGGAGGTCGAGGTCCGGGGCGAACTGGAGTACTACCCGGGGCCGCCGGAAGCGGACGTGTACGGGGACTACAGGGATCCCGACTGGAACGGGTTCGAGTCCATCGAGTCCCAGATGGACTACCGATACCGGGACGACGGGCAAGGACAGACTAGCTACTACGCGCCGTATCTCAACGACCAGTACCGAAACGAGGACTGGGAGTACGCGACCTACGGCAAGTACAACTGGTCGGCGAACGGCGAGAGCCACCTGTTCTTCTACGAGAACCCGAACGGCGAGGTGAGCCTCGTCATCCGTCACGACCGGCTGTACGAGGAGACCGGCACCTCGTCGCACAGCCCGTACAACGGGGTACACGGTCCCCACGAAGGATTCCTCGAACCGTCCCCCGGCGGCGGCACGGCCGACTGGACCTTCGACGACCTGCCGTCGGGCGAGTGGGCGTACATCGACGACATGTACCCCCGCGAGGAGATCGACGACAGGTACGTGGACGGGAGCGGTACCCGATACGGTCACCGCGAACTCGCGGAGAACAGCACCGAATTCGAACCCCTCCGCGCGTTCGACGGCGGTTACTTCGACATCCACTGGGAGTGGGGCCACAACGGAACCGACGGCGGCGCGTACCGCGGCTTCCACAACCTCGAAGAGGGCGAGAACGTCACTATCGACGCCGAGTTCACCGGCGACATCCAGCGTTGGGCCGTGCGCCACAACGCGGGCCACGACGACGTGGACGGCGAGATGAAAGACCTCCAGATGGACCAGCCAGTCATCATCGAGCGCGGTGCCGAGTGCCTCGACGCGAACGTCGACGCCGACGCGGACACCATCGAAGCAGGCCAGAGCGTGACGTTCACCGCCGACGATAGCGCGGACGAGTTCCGGTGGGACTTCGACGGCGACGGCGAGACGGACAACACCACGCAGAGTCCGCGGTTCACGCGCACCTACGAGAGCGCCGGAAGCGAGCAGGTGACCGTGACGATGTCCGCCGACGGCCAGAACGTGACGGCGTCAACGACGGTCGAGGTGAAGGCCAGTGAACCGCCGACCGCCGACTTCACCGTCGACGACGACGTGGGCGACAGCGAGTACCACGTCGTCGGCGAGACCATCACCCTCAACGGGTCGGCCAGTTCCGACAACGTGGCGCTCGCCGACAGTTACGAGTGGACCATCAACGGAACGTCGAAGAGCGGCGAGCGAGTCCCGCACGCTTTCGACTCGCCGGGCGATTACGACGTGACCCTGACCGTGGCCGACCGAACTGGAAAGACCGCCAACGTGACCAAGACGGTGACTATCGTGGCCGAGGACGACCCGAACGCGAGTGCCGAGGCGAACCCCACGGAAGTCGAGGCCGGAGCGCCGATAATCCTCGACGGGAGCGAGAGCAGCGACGAACACGGGAGCGTCGAATCCTACGAGTGGAGCGCCCCCGGCGGTAACGTGGACGACGCCGACCCGAGCGACCCCGAAGCCAACGTCACGTTCGGTTCGCCGGGCGACTATCGGATCAACCTGACCGTCACGGACAACAACGGCAACACCGACACCGACGGCGTGGCCGTCACCGTCACGAACGGGAGCGACCCCAACATCACGAGTTACTCCATTCCGAACGAAACGTCCGTGAGCGAGACCGTCGAAGTGTCCGCAGAGGCCACCGACAACAGCGACAGGTCGCTCACCTACACGTGGACGTTCCGGCAGGCGGGGAGCGCAGACCAGCGAAACGGTGCGAGCGCGAGCTACACGTTCGACAGCACCGAACCCGCCACCGTCCAACTCGTGGTCAGGGACGCCTCCGGCCGAGCGGCGGCGACCGGCCGGGTTCCGATAGAAGTCACCGACAGGCCGAACGCGGAACTCTCGGTGCCGGGCGAGACCCGCACTGGAGAGACGGTGACGCTCGACGCGAGCAACTCGACCGACGAACTCGGCGAAATCGTCGAGTATCGGTGGGACTTCGACGGGAACGGTTCGGTCGACGAGACCACCACCAGCAACGCGACGGTGACCCACGAGTACGGGAGTTCCGGGAGTTACGACCCGGTCGTGACGGTCGTGGACGACGACGGGAACACCGACGACGCGTCGGCCAGTATCGAAGTCGAGTCCGAGGAGAAGGCCGCGACCGGTGGCGGCGGTGGCGGCGGTGGCGGCGGTGGTGGCGGTTCGACCAGCCTCGGCCCGCCGCCGGTCGTCACCCAGACCGAACGGACCGGCGCGAACAGCGTGGCCATCGACGTGCGCAACGCCCGGAGCGACGAGACCATCAAGGCCGACCTCGACGCCGGTGGCGTGGCCAACCGGACCGGAGTCGACTTCCGGACCGTGGCGGTGGACGTCTCGCGCGACGACACCCACGTCGTGTTCGAGGGGTCGGCGAGCGCCGACGCGCCCGACGACGCCACACCCCTCGACTCGACCGACGAGACGCTGGCGTATCTCGAACTCGACTCGCAGTATCTCGACACCCAGATCGAGAACGCGACGGTCGAGTTCACGGTCCAGCGGTCCGCGCTCGGCCCGCTCGCGTCCGGGAACGACGTGGCGGTCTACCGGTACGACGCCGGGTGGGAACGACTCGACGCGACCGTCGTGGAACCGACCGACGACGCCTTCCGACTGAAGGCAACGACCGGCCGACTCGGGACGCTCGCGGTCGGGGCGAATCGACCGCTCTCGGTCGCCGACGCCGGGCTAGCCAGCGACACCGTGGCGACCGGCGACGACGTGACCGTGAACGCGACTGTCGAGAACACCGGAACTGCGGACCGGAGCGCGACGGTGAACCTCACGCTCGACGGAAGTACTATCGCCTCCGAGACGGTCGAGGTGGCCGCGGGCGAGTCGGCCAACGTGACGCTCTCGGGGACCGCCCCGTCGCCCGGTAGCTACGACGTCGCGGTCGGCGACACCTCGGCCGGGAGTCTCACCGTCAAGGAGACGATTCCTGCCGACACGTCGGTCGTGGACGTGTCGCTGAACGGTTCGACCATCGCGGCGGGCGAGCAGGTCGAAATCACGGCCACGGTCGAGAACACCGGCGGCGAAGCGGGCGAGCAGGCGGTGACGCTGACCATGTTCGGCGAGGAGTTGGCGACCCGGAACGTGACGGTGCCCGCGGGCGAGACGGCCGAAGTCACCTTCGTCCGGCAGGTGAACGCGGCCGGGAACTACACGGTCGACGTCGAGGGGAAGACGGCGACTCTCGGCGTGACGGCGGCCGAGGACGACGGCGTCCTCGGCAACGAGGCCCCTAACGTCCCCGGGTTCGGCGTCGGTGCGGCGGTCGTCGCCCTGCTGGCCGCAGTGGTGATCGCCCGGTTGCGGAACTGAGCGACCGGCCGGCGTCCCCTCCGGCACACAGTGTTTTCCGTCTCACTGTCGTACCCGACGTGGAATGAGTAGGGACGACGAGACCGAATCGTTCGGCAGTGGTGAGTCGTCAGACGGTGGTGGGTCGTTCGGTGGTAGCGAGTCGTCCGGCGGCAGTTCGAGGCTGGTCGAGAAGAAAGAGAGGCTACGGGAGTGGTTGCTCCTCGACGGGAATCGGCTGGTAGTCGCTGGCGGCGTGCTGGTGGTGGTTCTCGCCGTACTGGTCGCGGTCGAGCGACTCGGATGGGTTCCGATGGAACGCACTCAGCCGATGTACTACGTGTTCAGCGCGCTAATCAGCGGGAATCTCACGCTGATTACGGTCGTGGTGTCCATCAACCAGTTGCTCCTCGGGCGAGCGTTCCACTCGCCGGGGGAGCTCGAATCCGAGATTCGGAACGTCATCGAGTACCGACAGGAGGTAGAGGACCACGCGGGCGAAGTCGCGCCGGTGAAACCCCAGGGCTTCCTCGAACTCCTCTTCGAGAACACCCGCAAAGAGACCGAACGAATCGACGGGATGACGTTCGGCGCGGTGGGCGAAGAGACGCGCTCGGCGGTGGACGACGTGGTGAAGTCGCTGACCGACCACGCCGACCGCGTCGTGGACCTCCTCGACGATTCGAGCGCCGGCACGTTCGACGTGCTGTCGGTCACGCTGACGACCAACTACGCCAACGAAATCAATCGGATTCGCCGGATTCGCTGGCGACACGGCGACGACCTGCCGGAGTCGGTGATGGAGGCGCTCGACGACCTCATCGAACACCTCCAGAAGGTGGACGTGGCGCGCCAGTACTTCAAGTCGCTCTACCTGCAGGAGGAACTGTCGGCCCTGTCGCGGATTCTGCTCTACGCCGGACTCCCCGCGGAGTTGATTTCGGTCGTCGTCCTCCTCGGGTTCACCGCCGACCAGGGGTCCGCGCTGACCGACTCGCTCCCCCTGCTACTGCCCGTGACGGTCACGGTGGCGTTCCTCCCGCTCGCGATACTGCTGTCGTTCATCGTCCGCACCGCGACCGTGACCGAGCGCACGGTGGCGACGATTCCGTTCACGACGCCGTCCCAAGAGCAGTGAGGAGCGCCTTAGGGGTTCGAGAGTGGAGCGACCGGAAGCGGTCGGGACTGGACTTCGAGACATGGCATGCACTCGCTCTTCAAACCGTCTCTTGCACTCGTCTCCACTCGTGGGGTGCGGTCGGCGCGTGCTGGCTCGGTCTCGCGGTTTGAGACCGGGCCAAGGCGCGCGAGGGATGAGCATCGCAGGCCCGTGGCCGAGAAGCGGAATCGGGTGGGGAGGGTGTGGCTCTGGCGGTGCTGTGCGGGGCGGTACTCCTTGGTTCAAGGGGTAGCTAGCTTCTTGTAACCTTTTCTAGTGTACAGTGCTATGTAGTGCAGTTTCAGTGACCTAAAAACCAGGAATGAGTTATTTTGACACCACTGTAAATATCTGTAACACTTAAATTCAGGTATCAAAATAATATAAATGTATTTCCAGTAATCGGTTTTTGGTTGAGTAGATGGATATAGAAATGTTAGAGCCATCTATAAGCACTATTAGACTCATCTTTAGCGGCCAAGGAGACGAATTCTAATCCTAAAGAAGCTAGCTACCCCTTGAGCCAATCATACCGCACCCGCACCGCAACCGCGGACCACACCCTTCCCACCCGACTGCGTTGCTCGCTCCGCTGCGCTACTCGACCCTCCCGCACATGGGCGTGACCCAAGACCGCGGGCCACGCCAGCGCGCGGCAGATGAATTGGGCGGCGAGAGCGTCGAGAGAAGAGAGAACGACGAAACCCGGCGTACCCGCGTTTTCGACGCCGAGTGACACGTAAGCCGAGATTTATCCGCCCGCCCGTGGCCCGAACCTGTCGTACCACCGAAGCGTATTAGGCGGATTGGGTTGACCAACCCGATGGTGGGGGGAAATGCAAACACGTACCACACGACGGTCAGTGCTGAAGGCGCTCGGCGCGGGCGGCGTCGCGGCGACGACGACCGGACTACTCCAGCAGGGCCAGACGTACAGAATCGGGTCGGCAGTGTCGAACTCCGGCGACCTCGCGGTGTACGGCCAGCGTCACGAACGCGGGATGAACCTCGCGCTCGACCGCGTGAACGAGGCCGGACTGAAGGACGGCGGCGAGTTGGAGGTGTCGCTCGAAGACACCGCCAGCGCGCCGCAAACCGGCGTCAGCGCGGCCCAGAAGTTGGTCAATCAGGAGGGCGTCCCGCTGTTGATAGGGGCCGTCTCCAGCGGCGTGACCGTCGCCATCGCGCGCTCGGTCACGATTCCGAATCAGGTCGTACAGGTGAGTCCGCACAGCACCAGTCCGCAGATTACGACGCTGGACGACGACGGCTACGTCCTCCGGACCGCGCCCTCCGACGCGTTTCAGGGCGCGGCGATGGCGCAGTTGGCGCTCGACGAGGGCATCGAGTCGGCCGCTGTCATACTGGTCAACAACGACTACGGTCGGGGCTTCGCCGACGTCCTCAAGTCGCGCTTCGAGGCGGGCGGCGGCACCATCACCAACATGGTACCGTACAACTCCGGAGAGGCCTCGTATCGCCCGCAACTCAATCAGGCGTCCCAAGGCGACCCCGAGGCGATCATGTTCGTCGCGTATCCGGAGTCGTTCACCACGATGGCCCGCCAGGCGTTCGAGATGGGACTCAAAGACCAGGTGCAGTACGTCGGCGCGGAGAGTACCCTCGCCGAACCGATCAAGGAGAACGTTCCGGCGAGGGCGCTGAACGGGATGATAGGCACGACGCCGAGCGCGCCGACCGAGAGCGACGCGTGGGAGTCGTTCGTCTCGGCGTTCCGAGACCGCCACGACACCGAACCGTCGGTCTGGGCGGCCTACTCCTACGACGCGACGATGCTGTCGGCGCTCGCTATCGAGGCCGCCGACGAGTTCGACAGTTCGGCGCTCCGGGAGACCATCTATCCCGTCTCTCGCCCCGAGGGCGAGACCGTCTCCTCGTTCGAGACCGCCAAGCAGGCGCTTCAGAACGGCGATCAGATCGACTACTCGGGCGTCTCCGGGTCCATCGACTTGAACGAGGACGGCGACGTACCGGGCACCTACCAGTGGTGGCGGTTCGAGGACGGCGACTACCGGATGCAGGGGTTCCTCGACGTGGAGCAAGATTCGGAGACGACGACGGAGACGGCAACGGGGACAGAGACGACGACGCAGGGACAGTAGGACTCGGCCGATGGCTAGCCTCCTCCAGTTGTTCGTCAACGGGGTGATATTCGGCAGTATCGTCCTGCTCGCGTCGATAGGTCTGTCGTTACTCTACGGCATCGGCAACTTCGCCAACTTCGCCCACGGAGAGTTGCTGACGGTCGGCGCGTACGCGGCCTTCGTCGCCAAGGTCACGATGGGACTCCCGTTCGCGGCGGCGCTCGCGGTCAGCGTCGTCGCCACCGCACTCGTCGGACTCGTACTCGACCGAGTGCTGTTCGTCCGCCACCGGGACTCCTCGTCCATCGTCCTCCTCATCGTCACCATCGGGGTCGCGCTGGTCCTCCGAAGCCTGATTCGCATCGTCTGGTCGAACCAACTCCGGTCCTACGGACTCCCGCTCCGGCGCGGCGTCGAACTGGTCGATTCGACCGTCCCCGTCGCGGGCTACGACCTCCTTCTCCGACTGCGAATCACGCAGGACGGCCTGACCATCGTCGGGGTCGCCGCGGCCTTCGCGCTCGGGACCCACCTCTTTCTGACCCGGACCAAGATGGGCGTGGCGATGCGCGCGACCGCCGACAATCGCTCGCTGGCGAAGGTCACGGGAATCGACACCGACAGGGTTCTCCGGGCGACGTGGGGCCTGTCGGGCGCACTCGCGGCGGTCGGCGGCGTCTTCCTCGGCGTCCAGACCGGCGTCATCATGCCTCGGATGGGGTTCAACGTCCTGCTCGTCGCGTTCGCGGCGGTCATCCTCGGCGGCATCGGAAGCCCCTACGGTGCGATGGTCGGCGCGTACGTCATCGGCATCGCCCAGGAGATGTCCATCGCCATCCCCGGCGTGAGCGCGAGCTATCGGGCCGCGGTCTCGTTCCTGATTCTGGTGGTCGTGCTGCTCGTCAAGCCGGACGGCATCGCGGGAGGACAGTGGGGATGACGGGCGCTGGCGGCGACCTCGTGGTTCTCGCAGGGTTAACCGGTCTCCCCGCGTTCCTCGTCAACGTCGCCACCTTCGCGGTCGTCTACGTGATTCTCGCACTCGGCCTGAACCTCCAGTGGGGGTACACCGGCCTGTTCAACATCAGCGTGGCCGCCTTCTGGGGCATCGGCGCGTACACCGCGGCGCTCGTCACCAAACCCCCGAGCGCGCCGACCGCCTTCGGCCTGAACCTCCCCTACCTCTGGGTGGACGTGGCCGGGGTCCCGCTCCCGCTCGCGCCCGCCGTGTTCGTGGGCGCACTCGCGGCCGGGGCCGTCGGTCTCCTGATAGCGATTCCGACTTTGCGCCTCCGAGACGACTATCTGGCCATCGCCACGCTCGGTCTCGCGGAGGTCATCCGACTGGTCCTGACGAACGAGGAGTGGCTCACGCAGGGCGCACGCGGCCTCTCGGTTTCGAATCCCATCCTCGGGATGGACTACTCGAATCTGATTCTGCTCGGAGTCGCGCTCGCCCTGCTCGCGGTCACGTACTGGCTACTGGAGGTCGGCGTGGACAGCCCGTGGGGCCGGGTACTGAAGGCGATTCGAGAGGACGAGACGGTCGCCGAGAGCGTGGGGAAAGACACATTCACCCACAAGACGCAGAGTTTCGTCCTCGGGAGTGCGGTGATGGGCGCGGCGGGCACCATCACGGCGCTCCAACTCAACTTCCTCGTGCCGAGTCAGTTCGGACCGCGGTGGGCGTTCTACGTCTACATCGCGGTCATCGTCGGCGGAAGCGGGCGGAATCGCGGGGCGCTCCTCGGCGGGTTCCTGCTGGCGGTTCTGCTGGAACTCCCGCGATTCCTGCAGGATTTCGTCCCCTTCCAGAGCGTCGTGACGAATCTCCGACTGCTCGTCATCGGTCTGCTGGTCGTCCTCGTCATGACGTACCGGCCGTGGGGATTGCTCGGCGACCCGGAGGCGATGCGCCGGGAAGGGTAGCCGCGTTCCGACTACGGCGCGTCACACCTTCGCCGGCCTAAAAATTATTCACGACGGGGTTCGATTAGAGTGACATGCCCCGCGAACGAGTCGAAGAGTTGGCGGTGTTTCTCCGGGAGACTACCGGAGAGTATCTGCGCGGCGTCGGGTTCTACGACGCCGACGACTACGAGGTGCTGTACGTCAGACCCGACCTGCGGCGCGAAACGCTCGAATCGGAGATCGAGCGAATGGTCTCGCACCTTCGAAACGAGTCTCGCGCCCGCGAACAGCGCGCCTTTCCCTACGGTGACCTCGACGGGACCGTCCGCTCGTTCGAAGACGCCGTGGTGATGCACTTTCCACTCCCGCAAGAACACGGGGCCATCGTCACCCTCGACACCGACGCCGCCCGGCAGTTGAACGAGTTCATGAGCGAGTGCATCAAGCACTTATGAGTGCGAGTTAGTAACACGGCCTTCGAAATCCGGCAGTTGATAACAAAAGCTATTATTTTTCGGACCCTCGATTAATACCATGACCGTCGTCAGCATCTCGATGCCCGACGAACTCCTCGACCGCATAGACGACTTCGCGGACGAACACGGCTACACCGGGCGAAGCGAGGTGTTCCGCGAAGCCGGCCGGAACCTCCTCGGAGAGTTCGAAGACAAGAAACTGGAGGACCGCGATCTGATGGGCGTGGTTACGGTGCTGTTCAGTTACGAGAACACGACCGTCGAGGAGCGGATGATGCACCTCCGCCACGAACACGACGGGTTGGTCACGTCGAACGTCCACAACCACGTCGGTGACCACTACTGCATGGAACTGTTCATCCTCGAAGGAAGCCTCGAAGACATCTCCACGTTCGTCGGCAAGATTCGGGCCACTCAGGACACGCTCACGGTCGATTACTCCGTGATACCAGTGGACGAGGTCGGGCCGATAACCACCGGAGAGTGAGCCGAGGGTGACATGTAACCGACGAAACGTTATTGTAGACGTCGTCCGTCGCTCCGAGTAAATGGCCGCTATCCGGGTTCTGTTGGTAGACGACCGTCCGCCGGTCGCCGATCTCACCGCGACGTACTTAGAGCGAGTCGACGACGACATTTCGGCCCACATCGAGACCAGTGCCGAGGCGGGACTCGAACGCCTCGATGCCGAGTCGTTCGACTGCGTCGTGAGCGACTACGAGATGCCCGAGCAGGACGGACTGGAGTTTCTCGCGGACGTGCGCGACCTCGCTCCCGACCTGCCGTTCGTCCTCTTCACGGGGAAGGGGAGCGAAGAGATCGCCTCGGAAGCGATTTCGGCGGGCGTGACCGACTACCTCCAGAAGGGGAGCGGGAACGAGCAGTACGAAGTGCTGGCCAACCGCATCGAGAACGCCGTCGCCCAGTACCGCGCCCAGCAGGAGGCCCGAGAGGCAAACGAGCAGGTTCGCCGACTACACAGCAGAATCACCGACGCCTTCTACGCGCTGGACGACGACTGGCAGATGACCTACGTCAACGAGCAGGCCGCCGACTTCCTGGAGCGCGACCCCGACGAACTGGTCGGGGAGGACATCCGCGAGGCGTTCCCCGAGGCCGTCGGCGACGAGTTCTACGAGGCCTACACCGAAGCGCTCGAAACCAAAGAGCCAGTCACGCTGGTCGCCGAATCCGTGTTTCAGCCCGGCCGGTGGGTCGAAGAGCGAGTGTTTCCCTCGGAGGACGGCCTCTCGATATACTTTCGGGACATCACCGAACGCAGACGCCACGAGCATACGCTGAACGCGCTCCACGACGCCACCCGCGAACTCATGCACGCCGAAACCGAGCGCGAAATCGCGTCCATCGTCTGCCGAACCGCCGACACCGTGTTGGAGTTTCCCGGAACCGGTATGCGACTCTACGACCCCGAACAGAACGCCCTCGTCAACGTCGCCATCGGCGGCGAGAACGCCGACGAAATCGACGGGCGACCGAAGTTCGGCGTGGAGGATAGCCCGCACGGTCGGGCGTACCGCGAGGGCGAGACGGTCACGGTCGAGGTGGACGAAGCGACGACCGACGACCTCGGTCCCTTCAGTCGCACGATGTACGTTCCGGTCGGCGAGTACGGGATTCTGAGCGTGGGCAAGCACGAAGACGAACCGTTCACCGAATCGAGCGTCCAGTTCGTCGAAATCCTGACCGAGAACGCCCGGGCCGCGTTCGACCGAGCGGACCGCGAGACTCGACTCCGGGAGCGCGAACGGGGCCTCGAAGCCCAGAACGAGCGATTGGAGGAGTTCGCCAGCGTGGTCTCCCACGACCTTCGCAACCCCCTCAACGTCGCGCGAGGCCACTTCGAACTCGCCCGCGAGACCGGCCGCGAGGAGAGTTTCGACCGGGTGGCGGCGGCCCACGACAGGATGGGGTCGCTCATCGACGACCTGCTCGTGTTGGCGCGGAAGGGCCAGACGGTCGGACGGACCGAACCGGTCGCGCTCGCGGAGGTGGCCGAGGGCGCGTGGGCGAACGTCGCAACCGGCGGGGCCGCCCTCGAAGTCGAGGCCCCCGAAACCGTCGAAGCCGACCCGGACCGCCTCTGCAACCTCTTCGAGAACCTCTTTCGGAACTCCGTGGACCACGCGGGCGACGACCCGACGGTCCGAGTCGTCGGTCGAAACGGCGGGTTCGCAGTCGCCGACGACGGACCGGGTATTCCCGAGGGCCAGCGCGACCGACTGTTCGAGTGTGGCCACTCGACCGACGACGGGACGGGTCTCGGACTCTCCATCGTCGAAGGCATCGCCGATGCGCACGGGTGGGAGGTCGAGGTCGGCGAGAGCGAAGCCGGCGGTGTGGAGTTCGTCTTCGAGGTGGAGGGTTAGTCGTCCCCGGATTCGTCGCCGTCGTCGGTGGCGACGCCGTCACCGCCGTCGGTGGCAGTGACCGCGGTCTCGCGCTTGCGCTCGAACCACGTCCACTCCCTGGTCTTGAGACCGTCGTCTTCGAGGTTCCACGGGTCGCCACTCTCGACTTTCCGGCCCTCCAGCCACGAGGTCACGATGTTCCAGACGAAGATTAGCTGGCCGAAGGCGAGGATGAACGTCCCGACTCCGGCGACGAAGTGGAGGTCCTGGAACTGCGGGAGGTAGGTGGCGTAGCGCCGGGGCATCCCGCCGTAGCCGAGGATGAGCAGGGCGAAGAACACCAAGTTCGTCCCGATCATGGTGAGCCAGAAGTGAATTTTGGCGAGGGTACGCTGGTACATCCGGCCGGTGTAGAGCGGGAACCAGTAGTAGATGCCCGCGAACCCGGCGACTGCAATAGCGCCCATCACGATGAAGTGGAAGTGGCCGACCACGTAGTAGGTGTCGTGAAGCACGAGGTCCACGGGGACCGAGGCGAGGAAGACGCCGGTGACGCCGCCGATGATGAAGTTCTGGACGAAACCGATGCTGAACAGCATCGGCGCGGTCAGTCGAAGTCTGCCGTTCCACATCGTCGTAATCCAGTTGAACGTCTTGACCGCGCTCGGTACCGCGATTGCCAGGGAGACGGCCATGAACGACGCCCGGATGCGGGGGTCGATGCCAGTGCTGAACATGTGGTGGGCCCAGACGCCGAACGAGAGGACCCCGATTGCCAGCGTCGAGTAGACGACGAACTTGAAGCCGAACAGCTTCCGGCCCGCGAATCTAGGTAGGATGAGGCTGACGAGGCCCATCGGCGGTAAGACGAGAATGTACACCTCCGGGTGGCCGAAGAACCAGAACAGATGTTGCCACAGCAACGGGCCACCGCCGGGGTTCAGGAAGAACGAGGTGCCGAAGTTGCGGTCGAGCAGGAGCATCACGAGCGCGCTCCCGAGCAGCGGGAACGCGAACAGGATGAGCCCCGACTGGGTCAGCATCGTCCACGAGAAGATGTCGAGGTTCTTCCAGTCGACTTCCTCGCCGCGCTCGGTGAAGATGGTGGCGATGAAGTTGATAGCGCCCATCGTCGCCGAGACGCCAGTGAGGTGGAGTCCGAGCAACATCAGGTCCACGCCGGGGTTCGTCTGCTCCACGGAGAGCGGCGTGTACATCGTCCACGCGGTCTGGGCCGGGTCCACGCCGATACCGAGCGGCGCGAAGAAGAACCCGGCCCAGATGAGGAGCGCGCCCGGCGGGAGCAACCAGAACGCGATGGCGTTGACCCGCGGAAACGCCATGTCGTCCGCGCCGATGAGCAGCGGAATGAAGTAGTTCCCGAACGCCGCCAGAATCGGCGTTCCGAACAGGAACAGCATCGTGATTCCGTGAGAGGTCAACAGCGAGTTGTAGAAGTTCGCCCCGATGACTACCGAGTCCGGCGTGAGCAGTTCGGTCCGCATCAGGAGGATGGCGATGCCGCCCCACGTGAACGCGATGAGACCGTAGAGACCGTAGAGCATACCGATGTCCTTGTGGTCCACGGTCGTCAGCCATCTCGCCAACCCGCCGGGTTTCTCCTGGTGGGTGACCTCCGCGCCTTCGCGGTAGGCACCACCGCCGCCACCGGAGAGCGGCGTGTACGACCGCCAGTTCTCGATGCGCAGGATGAACGCGGCGACGGCGACCAGTAGTACCCCCATGACCGCAGTCAGTACGAGTTGGCCCGCTTCGACCATGTGCCAACGAAAGGCAGAGAGATACGTGGCTTCTCGGTTGGTGTGTGCCAACTCATATCACGCACCGTCGTGTTCACCGGGCGTCCTCGCTACGGCCTTCGGTTCGCCGCT
Organism: Halorussus salinisoli; assembly: GCA_005239435.1. GTDB lineage: Archaea > Halobacteriota > Halobacteria > Halobacteriales > Haladaptataceae > Halorussus > Halorussus salinisoli. The sequence continues at coordinate 281,837 of SZNP01000005.1, forward strand.
GAAGGCGAGCGGACACGTTCCGCCGTCGATAGATTCGCAAACGGACACCACGACTGACGGCGGATGGAGGAAATATGTTCGTATTTCTAGCACTGGAAAACATTTCTTAAGAGTAGAGATTTGTTTCCCAGAAGATAGTGACGCTCCGCCGGTCGTGCGTCGGAGGACACGCCACCGCTTCTAACTTGTCACGGGTCGAACGGACGGTATGCGCGCATTCTCGTTCGCGCTGGAGTACGACGCCGGGGCCGACTCGGTGGCCGACGCTTTCCGGGACTCTCCGAACCTGTACGGGCGCTCGCTGGCGTGTACGGTCACGCCCGGCAACTGCTGGCGGGTGGACCGACTGACCGGACCCACCGAGTCGCTGGAGGCGGCCGAAGTCGCGTACGCCGATTGGGGCCACGCCGCCGACTGCCTCGGGGCCGAGGACTGCGGGGCCGACCACCGGACCGAAGTCCTCCACCGGGACCCCTCGACGCGCATCCTGTTCACGGCGTGGGAGCGAACGAGCGCGTGCAGTTCGATTCCCCACCTCGCGCTGTCGTATCTGGGGCCCGGCGTCCTCTTCGCCACCGAGCGCCACGGCCCGCGCTACGAGTGGCACGTCCTGCTGCCGAGCGACGCCAACCTCGGGAACCTCTCGGACGCGATTCAGGCCGAGTCGGGCGACGACGTTCGGTTCACGCTCCAGCAGGTAACCGACGAGTCTGCGTGGCTCTCGGCCTACAGCGGGCGGCCCGCGCTCCCCTACACCCACTACGAGGCGATGGCGGCCGCCGTCGAACGCGGATACTACGAGACGCCGCGCGGGATTACGGTCGGCGAGTTGGCCGAGGAGTTGGACCTGCCGCGCTCGACGCTCTCGTATCGGTTACGACGCGCGGAGGCGGAACTGGCCCGGAGTTTCGTGGGAGAACGACGGTAGCCGACGACGACCCGAGGCGTGTCGGTCACGGAACCGAACCGTCGGGAGTGTAGCAGTTGAACCGGTGTTCGACGGTTTCGAGGCGGTCGCCGTCGGGACCGACAACCGAGACCGTGAGGTCGGCGTGCTGGGGCGGCGGGCCGAGCGGAACCGCGGGTGAAGCAAGCTACTTCTCGAGCCAAGGAGTCGCCGCACAGCACCGTACCACCCCGCACAGCACCGCGACAGCCTCACACCTCCCCAACCTCGCGGCCGCATCCGCGGCCGCGTCCCTCGCGCGCATGGGCGCGACCTCGAACAGCGAGGTCGCGCCAGCGCGCGCCGGGATGATTGGTCGAGATTCGCCGTTCGGAGATGGGTAGTCGAAATTCGCGCAGGGATCGCGGTCCCGACTGCCGCGAGCAACGACCCTTTTGGCGTTCGAGACCCATCCTAGAGTGTCATGAACATGCTCGTGGACGGCGAGTGGCGGGTCGATGCCTACGAATCCACCGACGAGGAGGGGAACTTCGACCGTCAGGAGACGAGTTTCCGGAGTCGGGTGGAAGCCGACCCCGACGCCGAATTTCCGGCGGAGGCGGACCGTTACCACCTCTACGTCTCGCTGGCCTGCCCGTGGGCCCATCGCACCCTGCTCGTCCGGAGCCTCCTGGGACTGGAGGACGCCATCTCGGTCTCGGTCGTGGACCCATACCGCGAGAACGACGGGTGGGAGTTCAGCCCAGAGAAAGAGGGATGCACCGAGGACCACGTCAACGGCTTCGACTACCTCCGGGAGACCTACGTCGCCGCCGACCCCGAGTTCACCGGGCGCGTCACGGTGCCCGTGCTGTGGGACACGGAAAAGCAGACCATCGTGAACAACGAGTCGGCCGAAATCATGCGGATGCTCGACACCGAGTTCGGAGACGTGGCCGAGCGCGACGTGACCCTCTACCCGGAGGGCTACCGCGACGAGATAGACGAGACCATCGACGACATCTACGAACCCATCAACAACGGCGTCTACCGCGTCGGATTCGCCGGAAATCAGCAGGCCTACGACGAGGCCGTCACCGAACTGTTCGACGCGCTCGACCGGTACGACGACCGACTCTCCGACCGGCGATACCTCTGCGGGGACCGACTCACGGAGGCCGACGTGGCGATGTTCACCACGCTGATTCGGTTCGACGCGGTGTACCACACCCACTTCAAGTGCAACGTCCGGCAGATTTCGGACTACGAGAACCTCTGGCCCTACCTCCGGGACCTCTACCAGACCCCCGGCGTGGCCGAGACGGTTGACCTGGACCACATCAAGAACCACTACTATCGGAGTCACGCCGACCTGAACCCCAAGCGCATCGTGCCGAAGGGACCGGACGTCGACTTCGAGGAACCACACGACCGCGACGAACTGCCGGGCGGACCGCCCGAGGAGACGGCTGCATCGACTCACTAACGCTTTTCGGCCGGACTTTCGGCCGTTCCGTGGCAACAAGAACCAAGTGGTGTCGCTGATTCGTTGGGGACTGTGCGAAAAAACAACCCAGTTCCGAGTGAATCGAGACGGGACGTACTGAAGGCGGTCGGCGCGGGCGCGACCCTCCCGCTGGTCGGCGCGGGCGCGGCGTCCGGCACGCCCTTCGGCGGGGAGACCGGCGTTTCCGGCGGCGCGGACGCCCACTGGACTACCGGCGAGCAGTACGGCGTCGGCACCGTCGCCGACCACGGCGAGGACGACCCCTCGCAGGTCTGGTTCACGCTGACCGAGGGCGCGCTGGCGCAGGCCCGATTCCCGCGAATCGACCTACTGAACCTCCGGACACTCGACTTCGTGGTGGCCGACCCCGACGCGGACTACTCGGCTCGCACCTTCAACGGGAGCAAGAAAGACGACGACCGGTCGCCCATCGAGCGACGGACCGAGATGGCCGACGACGACGCGCTGGTCTTCGAGCAGACCATCGAGGACGCCGAACGCGGTTGGACACTAAGAGTCGAGTACGCCGCCGACCCCGACCGCGACGCCCTGCTCGCAGACGTGCGATTCCAGTCCCGCGGCCCCGAGAAGTACGACGTGTACGTCGTGGCCGACACCGCCCTCTCGAACAGCGGGAAGGGCGACGAAGCCCGCGTCCGCGGCGAGCAGAACGACCGCCACCTCACGGCCCGCGACACCACGAGCGACGAGAAGGCCGTGATTCTGGACGAGGACGGCGACCCCTACGACGTCGCCGCCGCGCTCGCCTCGGACCGAGGCTTCGGCGCTGCGAGCGCCGACGTGGTGGGCGGCGACGTCGAGGCGCTCTTCGAGGACGGCAGTTTCACGGCTCACGACAGCGCCGAGGGCAACGTCGCGCTCGTCGGGCGACTCGCCGAGAGCGCGCCGCAGGTCCGAGACACGATAGCACTCGGCTTCGCCGACGACAACGACGAGAGCGCGGCCGCGAACGAGGCCGAGGGCGCGCTCTCGCGGGGCTTCGACGCGGTCCGCGCCGAGTACGCGAAGGGGTGGCGAGAGTACCTGAAGAGCGTCGAGACCCCCGACTCGGTGCGTGGCGACCCCGACCTCCGGCGACAGTACGACGCGGCCGCGATGGTGCTGAAGGCGGTCGAGTCCAAGCAGTTCCCCGGGGCTGGCGTCGCCAGCGCGAGCGTCCCGTGGGGCGAGGCGGTCGTCGCCAACGACCCCGCGGACTACGGCTACAACTACGTCTGGGCGCGGGACCTCTACCAGTCGTACACCGCGCTCGACGCGATGGGCGACGAGGAGAGCGCCCGGGCCGCCCTCGAATACCTCTACGAGTACCAACAGCGCGAGGACGGCTTCCTCCCGCAGAACACCTATCTCGACGGTCGGACGCGGTGGGGCGGCGAGCAGATAGACAATATCTCGTTCCCGCAGGTGATGGCCTACCAGTATCTGACACGCCACGACCTCGACTTCGAGGAGGTCGGATTCGACTACGAGAACGTCGCCCGGTCCGCGGACTACGTCGCGGCGAACGGTCCCGCCACCGGCCAAGAGCGATGGGAGGAGGAGTCGGGCTACTCGCCCTCGACCACCGCGGCCGAAATCGCTGGTCTCGCCTGCGCGGCCCGACTCGCCGCCGACGAGGGCGAACGCGGTGACGCGCTGGTCTATCTCGCGCTGGCCGACGACTGGCAGGAGAACACCGAGGAGTGGATGGCGACCGAGACGGGCACCGACCGGCACACCAACACGCCCTACTACTTCCGCATCAACGACGACGAGGACCCCGACGACGGCGCGGAGCGAGGGCTTGCCAACGGCGGCCCCTCGCTGGACGAGCGCAACGTCATCGACGCGGGCTTCCTCGAACTCGTCCGACTCGGCGTCAAGCCGTGGGACGACGCTACTATTCGCAACTCGCTGTCGGTCGTGGACGACACCATCCGGGTGGAGACGCCGCACGGCCCGGCGTTCTACCGGTACAACGGCGACGGCTACGGCGAGCAGGACGGGAGCGACGTCTATCCGGCGGGCGCGCCGTGGAGCCTCGACTACTCCGGACGAGGGCGGCTCTGGCCCATCTTCTCGGGCGAGCGCGGCGAGTACGAACTCCTCGCGGGTACCGACTCGGGCGCGGTCGCACCGCGAAACCTGCTCGAAACGATGGCCGACTTCGCCAACTCCGGTCGGATGATTCCCGAGCAGGTGTGGGACCGGCCCGAACCCACCGAGTTCGGGTGGGAGTTCGGCGAGGGAACCGGGTCGGCGACTCCACTCGCGTGGAGCATGGCCCAGTTCGTGCGTCTGGCCCACTCCATCGACGCCGGTAGCCCGGTTGAGCGACCCGAGTTCGTCGCGGACCGATACACCGAGGGCGACCGACCCGAGGGGCCGACTCTCGACGTGGAGTTCCCGCCCACCGTCGTCAGCGACGAACGAGTAACGGTCTCCGGAACCACCGACGGCGCGGAAGTCGTCGTCAAGACGCCCGCCGAGACGGTCCGGCGCGAGGTCGGCGGCGAGTTCTCGGTTGACCTGACGGTCGGCGACGGCGAGACCGACGTCACCGTGGTCGCGGCCACCGCGGGCGACGTGACCGAAGTCGGCACGGCAGTCGCCCGGAAGACGGTCGCCCGCCTCGACGTGGGCGACCGCCTCGCCGAGTTCGACGACCCCACAGGCGACGACCACGGACCGGGAAGCTACGTCTACCCGAAGGCGGGTGCGTTCGTGGACGGTGCGTTCGACATCGACACGTTCGGCGTCTACGAGACCGACGACGCCTACCAGCTCCTCGTCCGACTCGGCGGCGAGTTGACCAATCCGTGGGGTGGCAACGCCGTCTCGGTCCAGTCGCTCCAGATCTACGTCCGAGACCCCGCCGCGTCCGGTGGCACGACGGAGGCCCGCGAGGGCGTCAACGCGACCTTCGAGGCTCCGTACCACTACCGGGTGTTCGCCGAGGGGTTCGTCGCGCCGCGCGTCGAGGCCACCGACGGGTCGGAGGTCACGCAGGACGTGAGTCTCTCGGGCTATAAATCGGTGGACGCTATAAAAATCGACGTGCCCAAGTCCGCGCTCGGCGGCGACCTCGAAGACAAGCAGGTGGTTCCCCTGATGCTGTGTCAGGACGGCTTCAGCGAAGGCCGGATTCGGCCCGTGATGGCCGAAGCGGGCGACTGGGTGCTGGGCGGCGGCCGTGACGACGACGCGAACCCGAACGTCGTCGACCTCGTGACGCCCGACGGGGTGAGTCAGTCGGAGGCGCTCGATTACTCGGCGACCCAACGCGCGACGATTCCGTACCTGTCGCTGTAGTTCGGCGTGCTCACGGAAATAATCCTGTTTCCAATACATTTAATTTTGTTGTTCTTATAATAATTTTGGAATCTCTCGTCGGACTATCGCTCCGCGACCCATCCGCCGGTACGGTCCTCCCAATCCACATCGGGGTGACGAAGGGGCCGCCCGCTCGCGGTCACGCGGGCGGTGCGCGGCGTACTGCACCGCGATGCGAGCGGTGCAACCGCGAGCAGGCGGGTTCCTGCGTCTGCTTTCCGAACCCCTCAGCAGGGTCTCCGATTGGCTTCCGCTTGGATCGAAACGCCTCCCGATTACCTCCCGAACCTATTTTTCCGCGGACGACCAACCTCCACACATGGTAATGAAAGAGTCCGAAGAAAAGTTGGAGCGCGGAGAGCCAGTTCCCAACTTCGAGTTGAAGGGCACCGACGGCGAGACCCACACGCTCGCGGACTTCGCCGACTACGACGCCGTGTTGCTGGTGTTCACGTGCAACCACTGCCCGTACGCGCAGGCCAAGTTCGACCTGCTGAACGACGTGGCCGAGGAGTACGACGACGCCGCCGTCGTCGGCGTCAACCCCAACGACGAGGAGGAGTACCCCGACGACTCCTACGAGAAGATGGTCGAGTGGGTCGAAGACGGCCGAATCCGATACGACGCCTACCTCCGGGACGAGACCCAGGAGGTCGCCGAGGCCTACGGCGCGGCCTGCACTCCCGACCCGTTCCTCCTGCGGAACACCGGCGACACGTTCACGCTGGCCTACCACGGCCGACTCGACGACGCGCTAAACCCCGACGACGAGCCGACCGAGATCTACGTCCGAGACGCCATCGACGCCGTACTGGCGGGCGAGGACGTGGACCTCGACTTCATGCCCTCGCGGGGTTGCTCCATCAAGTGGAAGTAGTTCGGTCGTCCCGCCGTCGGCTCTCTCTTACTCCTGACTGGGGGACGCCGTCAGCGAGTCGGCGTACTGCATCGCCAGCGTACCGATGACGCTCATCACGAGGACGTACCCGACCGTGAACGAGGCGAGTTCGTCGGTGCGCGGGACGGTCGCGGCGGCGGTAGTCGCCAGCGCCGCGATGACCAGCGAGAACTCCCCTCGGGGTACCAGACCGACGCCGACTCTGAGCGACCGACGTCGGTTCAGTCCGTAGAACCGACCACCAGCTATCCCACTGGCGAGTTTCGAGAGCGTCGTCGCTACCACGCCGACTGCGAGCAACGTCCAGACGTCGAGGAACGCCGCCACGTCGGTCGTTAGGCCGATGAAGAGGAAGAAGACCGCGGCGAACAGGTCACGGGTAGGACCGACCACGAGTTCGAGGCGTTGGCCGTGGTCGGTCTGGCCGAAAGCGGTCCCCACGAAGAAGGCGGCGACCGCCTCGCTGACACCGAGCACGAGCGCCTCGCCCGCGATTAGCGTGGTGATGCCGACCGCGAACAGCAGGAACAGTTCGTCGGCTTCCACCGCGAGCAGTCGCTCGAGGTACGGAGTTCCGTACACCGATCCGGCCGCCAGCACGCCGAGGAACGCCGCGGCCTTCCCGATCGAAGCGACCACCGTGACGACGCCGCCACCGCCAAGCGCCACCGCGGTCAGAATCGAGAGGACGACCGCGATGAGCAGGTCCTCGAAGACGAGCGTACCGAGGATGACGTCGCTCTCCGGATCGGCTATCCAGCCGCGGTCGACCAGCGACTTCGTGACCACCGCACTGGACGAGATGTAGACGATGCTGGCGAAGAACAGCGCAGTCAGCCACGGGAAGCCGAACAGCGAAGCCAGCGCCAACCCCACGCCGAAGTTGACGAGGAAGTCGGTCGCGCCCACGCCGAACAGCCGAGTCGGCCGGGCCAGCAGTCGCTCCGGACTGAACTCCAGTCCGAGGAAGAACAGCAGAAACACGACGCCGAGTTCTGCCCCCACGTCGAGTATCTCTAACGGAGAGACCAGCGTCAGGTCCAGCGGTCCGAGCGACCGGGGTTCGTTCGGGCCGACGACGACGCCCGCGAGGATGTAGGCGGGGATGACCGACTGGTTCAGACGGGCCGCGGCCGCGCCTGCGACTGCGAGCGCCGTGAACGCGATGCCCAACTCTACGAGGACGGCCTCGGCCATCAGTCCGACGCGAGATCCGTGAGCGTCCGGTGTTCCGCACGAGTGCCGAGCGCGACCACGACGTCGCCGTCCCGGAGTTCGAACTCCGGCGGCGGGTTGGCGACCGTCTCGTCGCCTCGCTGAACCGCCAGTATCGACGTTCCGGTCTCCCGCCGAACGTTCGACTCGCTCAGCGACCGGCCCGCCAACCGCGATTCCGACTCCACGTCGTGCCACTGGATGATTTCCTCGCCGAGCGGAACTTGGACGCGTTCCAAATCGACCGGTTGGAAGTACGCGCCTTCCAGCAGCGTGCCGAACTCGCGGGCCTGCTGGTCGCCGAGTTCGAAGAGTTTCTCGCTGTCGGCCTCGGCCGACCGACGCCGGAACACCTCGCGCTTCCCGTCGTGGTGGATGACGAGTACGAGACGGTCGTCGCCGTCGAGTTCGTACTCGAACTTCCGACCGACCCCGGGCACGTCCGTCTCGTAGACGGTCATGGAGACCGATACGACGTACCGCGACTTAAGCGTCGTCGCTCGAATTCGTTCCTGTCCGTCCGCCACTCCTTCCGCTACGTTTTCGTCTCGCGGCGACCTCTGCCGGCGGTGGGACGGGGCCCACGAGACCGGCGTGGAGCGACTCGGAATCTACTACATCGAACAGCCGACTCGGTTGGAGGGACCGGGACCTACGCGCCGGGTGGAACTCCTCCGGTACTCGTGCGCCCGGAACTCGTCGGTCGGCGAGTGAGTGTGGTTATCGTTTCCGTAAACGTTTGCGTTAACGGAAACGTAAAATCCGACTCTCCGTATGGGGGACCGAGGTATTCAGTCCACGAACAATCGAATGTCGTCCTCCGGGAGGTCGAACCCCTCGGGCGTGTTCTCGGGGGCCTCGCCGAACCAATCGGCGTCCCAATGCTCGTTGTCGTCGTGGCTGGGACTCTCGGCGCTCGCGCTCTTGGGGTCGCCTGTGAGCGAGGCGTGGAAGACGACGCCGTAGGTCGTGGCGTGGGGTTCGTCCTCACCCTTCGCGAAGTGGTCGATTTCGCGCACGACTTTCACGCCGTCGATTTCGAAGGGGAGTTCGGTCGTTATCTCGACCGTCTGGCGGGCGACAGCGGCCCAGTCGTCGCCCGGTTCGACCCCACCGTGGGGGAGCATTGCGACCGACTCCTCTCGGTGGACCGCAAGTAGGACCTCGCCCGCGTCGTTGGTGACGCCGACCACGGCCCTACCGTCGATGTCGGTGTTACAGTGGTCCCGGTCGTCGTGGACGGCTTCCTCGTGAGTGAAGCGGACCCCCGCTCGGTCGCGGAGGATTTCGGGGTCGGAGAACGATTCGACGGGCGGTTGCTCCTCGGCGGGCGGTGCGTCGTCGATGGCTTCCGGAGATGTCTCTGTCATGGATGCTGTCGGTGGTCTGGAGCGATGCTCGACGGTCCGGCGGGTGTCCCGTCACGCGTCGCTAGTCGCGTCGGTCGTCGTCCGATTCGCCAGTGAGAGCGCCCGAATCCCGCGCGTTCGAGCGCCGGAGCAAAAGCTATGCGGAGACAACAGAAAAAAGCGCCGATTTTCTTCCGCGTCTTTACCTTATGTAATAATTCGTCGCGTGAGGCCATAAGTGTTTGGACTCAGACGTGAAATTGTGTCTTTAGACACTCTGTAGAAACGTTTAGGAAATAAATTTGTACCTTGAAGTCGCACAGTCGCTTCTCAGTGCCGTCCAAACACTTTACCGCCGAAACGTCGAACGAGAGACTCGACGTGCCCGAACTCGAAACCCCCCTCGAAATCGGCGGCGTCGAACTCCCGAATCGGCTCTACCGCGCGCCGTTACTCGAATGCGCGGGCGAGGGACCCGACGCCGCGGAGACGCTCGTAGACGAGCTCGAACCCGCCGCGGCGGCAGGGGCCGGACTCGTCTTTCAGGGCGCGGCCCCCGTCAGGGAGGAGGGCGGCCGGGTCGCGCCGTCGATGACCGGTCTCGCGGACCCCGAGTTCACCGCGAGCCTCTCGAAACTCACCGACGCGGTTCACGACCACGGCGGGCGCGTCTTCGTGCAGTTGGACCACGGCGGCCTCAGGAGCATGGAGACGTGGCACGTCGAGTATCGCCGAGCCAACCCCGAACTGACCCAACTCGCGGTGTCCGAGCCGCCGTGGCCCCTGCGACTCGCCGACCGACTCGGATTTCTCGACTTCGACGTGCGAGTCCTCTCGACCGAGGAGGTGTACGACCTCGCAGAGGATTTCGGCCGATGTGCCGCCAACGCCGCGGACGCGGGTTACGACGGCGTCCACCTCGCGGGCGCGAACATGGGCATCCTGCAGCAGTTCCTCTCCCCGTTCTACAACTGCCGGGACGACGAGTTCGGGGATGGCGTGCGCTTCTTCGAGGTGGTCCGCGACGAGATTCGAGCGCGGGCGGGCGACCTGCCGGTCGTCGCGAAGGTGCCCGCGGAGACCGAGAGTCCGCCGTTCGTCCGCCGTCACCTCACCGCCGCCGACGCGGTGGAAATCTGTGCGCGCCTCGACCGTATCGGCTACGACGCGCTCGCGCCGGTTCGGGTCTCGACGTTCTGGGACATGAGCATCGTTCGCGGGCGGTTTCCCGAGCGAGCGTGGCGCGACCGGCGGTTCCGCGAGGGGTACGTCTCCGCGTTCGGCAGTCGGTGGAAGGCCGCGCTGGTCGCGGCCGCCAATCGGGTCGAGGCGTTCGAGTACGACTTCGAACCGGCGTGGAACGCCGGCCTCGCGCGGCGCGTGCGCGAGAGGGTAACGGTACCGGTCCTGCTGGAGGGCGGAATTCGGACCCGCGAACAGATGGACCGACTGCTCGGGGGCGGCGAGTCACCGCAAGCCTGCGACGCGGTGGGGATGGGCCGACCGTTCTACGCCGAACCCCGACTTCCCGCGAGACTGCTCGATACTGCGGACGCCGGTCGGGCCGAGGCGATCTGCGAGAACTGCAACAACTGCACGGTCCCGCAGGTGACGGGCGCGAACGGGGTCTGTCGGACGCCGGAGGTGCTGGCGGAACGCGGCGAACTGGTACGCGAGGGGGCCTACGAGAGGGACTGAGCGCAAGACCAAGGATTAGGGGCCCCGGGTTCGTACCGCCGAGCATGGCCCGCGAAATCACCCACGACGCGACCGGCCCGCTCAAACTGGACGAGAGCGACCTCGACGACGAGAAAGGCGACGTCGCAGTCTGCCTCTGCGGTCTCTCGGAGGAGTACCCCTTCTGCGACGGGTCTCACAACGCGACCACCGGCGAGGAGGAAGGCGTCGTCTACAAGTACGAGAACGACGACGCAGACGGTGAGCGGCGCGAAATCGAGGAAATCGTCTTCGTCGGCGAGTAACCATGGAGGAGTACGCCTACGTCGTGAACGTGGACGCTGCAGTCGTTCGTAACGACGAGTACCTGCTCATCGAACGGAGTGAGCAGGAGGACCACGCCGCCGGTCTCCTCGGGTTTCCGGGTGGCAAGGTCGAATCCTCGACCGGTGACGGGAGCGCCATCGAGCGAACCGCCGCCCGCGAGGTCGCCGAAGAGGTCGGCGTAGAGGTCGGAACCGTCGAGTACGTCCACAGTTCCACCTTCGAGGCCGACGACGGAACGCCGTGTCTGAACGTCGTCACGTGCTGCGAGTACGCGGGCGGAGAGGCCCGACCGCGCGCGACCGAGGAGGTGGCCGCAGTTCATTGGCTCGCCGCCGACGAAATCGAAGCCCGCAACGACGTCCCCGAGTTTACAGAGCAGTACGTCCGACTCGTCGAGGAGTTCCGAACCGGCGAGTGAGGTGGACGAGACCGGGTCTACCCGACCAAATCGCCGAGTCGGCCCGGCAGGTCGGCGAGTTCGACCGCCTCGGGTTTCGCGCCCGCGGCGTCTAACTCCCGAAAGCCGGTTCCGGTCAGCACCGCGACCACCTCGTCCGACTCGGCGAGTTCACCCGCCTCGGAGAGTCGCCGAACCCCGGCCAGCGTGGTCGCCGAGGCCGGTTCGACGCAGAAGCCCGCATTCCGCGCGAGGTCGGCCTTCGCCTCCAGAATCTCGTCGTCAGGCACCGACAGGACCGCACCGCCGGTCTGACGGGCCGCGGTGAGCGCGCGCGTTCCGCTCGGCGGGTCCGAGTTGGCGATGGAATAGGCGACGGTCGATCCGGTTTGCTCGGTCGAGGAGACTTCGTCGTCGCCCTCGCGGTAGGCCTCTGCGATTGGGTCGCAAGCGGCGGCCTGCACGAAGTAGAGTTGCGGCAGGTCCTCGTCGGCCAGCAAGCCAGCGGTCCGGAGTTCGCGAAGGGCCTTCCACGTCGCGCTGGCGTGGCCGCCGCTGCTGACCGGGAGGACGATGGCGTCCGGCGCGCGACCCGCCAGGTCGAGCGCCTCGGACGCAGACGCGAACGCCTCGCAGATTTCGAGCGCGGTGGTCTTCTGTCCGGCTACGCGGAGCGGCGTGTCCGAGTTGACGAACTCGACCGGGGCGTCGGCGTCGAGCGTCTCGTAGTAGAGTCGGCCGTAGTCGCCCGCGACCCGGAGGACCTCGGGGTCGTACTGGGCGATGGCCGCGAGGCGCTCGCCCGAGATGTCGTCGGGTACCAGCACGAGGGCGTCCGGGCCGTCCCCGCCACCTGGGCCACCGATTCCGGCCGCGTTGGCGGCCACGCTGATGGCCATGTTCCCGTACGAGACGGTACCGATCCACTCGCGGCCCGCCTCGGCGGCCCACGCCGCGCCCACGGCGCTCCCGCGGTCCTTGAAACTCCCCGTGGGATTCTCGCTCTCGTCTTTGAGCCAGAGTCGGCACCCCGCGTCGGCGTCGAGGGTCGGGGCGCGGACGAGCGGAGTCGCGCCAGCGGCCGCGCCGACGCCCGCTCTCCCGTACGCGTCCGGGCGCTCGGCCGCGTGAGGTCCGACCGGCAGGAGGTCGGCGTAGCGCCAGACACCGGTCCCCGACTCGGGCCACGCGAACTCCGTCGCCGCGTCGTCCGTGACGAACCAGAGGGGTTCGCCGCACTCGCATCGCTTGCGGGCGGGGAAGGTGGCGGTCCGACCGCATCGGTAGCAGGTCAGGCCGGGGGAGGCGGGTCGCTCGTCGGTCATCGCATCACGTCGTCGTAGGCGCTCTGGGCGCGCTCGGCCCCTTCGGCGAGATAGCCCGCGTCCACCCCGACGATCTGGTAGTCGTAGCCGTAGTCGGCCCACAGCCGAATTTCCTCGTCGTTCGTCGCCAGCGTCCCGACCGGAGTGTCCGACTCGTGAGCGCGGTCGAGGACGGTCTCGACCGCCTCGCGGAAGGTGTCGGAGACGTACTCGCCGAAGACCCCCAGCGAACCCGAGAGGTCGGCCGGGCCGACGAGCAGGGCGTCGATGCCCTCGACCGCGGCGATGTCGGCGGCGTTTGCGACGGCCGGTTCGGTCTCGACCTGCACGACCGTCACGAGGTCCGCGTCCCCGCGCTCGACCTGCTCGTCGAGTTCCCGGCCGTAGTCGTTGGCCCGCGACCCGGCGATGCCGCGGACGCCCTCGGGCGGGTAGCGCACTGCCTCGACTGCCTCGCGGGCCTCGTCGGCGGTCTCGACCATCGGAACCAGGACACCGGAAACGCCGGTGTCCAGGACGCGCTTGATTCGCACGGGGTCGTTCCAGGCCACGCGAGCGAGCAGGGCGGCGTCCCCCGCGGATTCGACCGCGCGAGCCACGTTCGTCACGGTTTCGAGGTCAGTCGGCGCGTGTTCGGTGTCCACGACCGCGAAGTCGGCGTCGCGGGCGCAGACCTCCGCGACCGCCGGGTGGCCGACCGAGAGCCAGTGGCCGACCACGGGGTCGCCGTCGCGGAGGCGTCGCTCGAACTCCGGAGTATCCGTCATGGGGTATCCGTGGGCGTCCTGCGGCAAGTAGGTTTCCGAGGCGGCAGGACGGCCGGAGAAAAAGAAATATGATTGTTTTAGGCTCCCATATACTGCTTAAAGAACGTATAATATTTCCTTCGACCGAGCAAATAACCTCTTCACGTTGACTGACTCGTCCAACCCGGCGCGCGATGGCGCGGCCGTGCAGTTCGAGGCCGCACCGAGGCGCGCGAGGAGCGGGCATCGTAGCGAAGCGAGAAGCGCAGGCGGTTGGGGAGGTTCGAGGCTGTCGCTGTGCCGCGTGGTGCCGTTGCGGTGACTCCGTAACTCTCGGAGTAAGTAGCGAACTTCTTCGAAGCGTACGTCACGTTCACAGTCGAACTCGAAAATACGCACAAAAGGCCGAGTATCGACGACGATACAATCGAAGCGACGAAATCGAGACGACCGGACCGAGTCACTGCGTCCGCACGCTGGTCACGATGAAGACGTAGCCGATGGTCGTGACCGCGTAGTTGATGGTCAGCAGAAGCCTGCTCCGGGAGAAGTCGGTCAGGAACGCGCTGAAGGTGGTGGCCACCGCCGCGGCGACCACCAGCGAGAACCCGATAGCGAGCAGGAACATCGACCGACTGCCGGTTTCGAGGTACGCGCGGGCGGCGAGCGCGACGAGCGTGAGACCGGCGACTACGAGGGCGACGCTCAGTACGACGTACGCGACTTCCATCGGTTGCATCTCGATAGTGTACGAGCTATCACGTGCCGGAGGTTTAAAGCCAGTCGGTCGTTATCAAGAGCGATAATCGGCGGTGTTCCGTGGAGGGAGAGTCGAAAGAGTCGTCGGCGTCGGAGTAATACGTCCTCGAAAGCCGACGCCGCTCGCGGTCGTCGTTCGAGTCGGTCGAGCGAGCAACCGCGGTCGGGCCGTCCAGTTCACCGGCGGACGCCGGACCGGTCGCCGCCGTGGAAAGGGTGACCCGTCGTCCGCCTCACGACCCGAGATACAGTTCCGCAATCTCCTCGGACTCCAGCAGTTCCTCGCCGGTGCCCTCGAAGCGGTTCTCGCCCATTTCGAGGACGACACCGCGATCGGCCTCGCGGAGCGCGCGCCGGGCGTTCTGTTCGACCATCAGCACCGCGGTCCCCGAGTCGTTGATGTCGGCGATTCTCTCGAACACATCGTCGATGAGTTGCGGCGCGAGACCCGCCGAGGGTTCGTCCAGAATCAGCAGGTCGGGGTCGAGCATCAGCGCCGCGCCCATCGCCAGCATCTGCTGTTGGCCGCCGCTCATCGTCTCGGCGCGCTGGTCGGGACGGTCTTCGAGGACCGGGAATCGCTCGTAGACGCGCTCGACGCGGTCCTCGAAATCGGCGTCCTCCAGCGCCCACGCGCCCATCTTCAGGTTCTCGACGACGGTGAGGTTGCCGAAGACGTTCGTGGTCTGTGGCACGTAGCAGATGCCGTGGTAGACGATTTCCTCGGCCGGAACGTCGGCGATGTCCTCGCCGCCGAACCGGATTTCGCCCGACCGTGTCGAGAGCAGGCCCGCAACGGTCTTCAGGAGCGTCGACTTGCCAGCGCCGTTCGGGCCGATGATCGAGACCATCTCACCCTCCGTCACCGTCAGATCGACGCCGTGGAGGACGAGCACGTCGCCGTAGCCGCTCTCGACGTCCGAGACTTCGAGGAGCGTCACACGGCACCTCCGAGATAGGCTTCGAGCATTCGGTCGTCCCGTTTGACCTCCTCGGGCGTCCCGACCGACAGCACCTCGCCGTTGTGCATCCCGACGACCTTGTCACTGATGGACATGATAACGTCCATGTCGTGTTCCACGATGACGAACGTCATCCCCCGCTCGGACTGGAGGTCGTCGATGCGCGCGAGCAGGCGGTCGGTCAGGTCCGGGTTCACCCCGGCCACCGGTTCGTCCAGCAAGAGGACGTCGGGGTCGGCCATCAGCGCCCGACCGAGTTCCAACAGTTTGCGCTGACCGCCGGAGAGGTTACCCGCGTACTCGTCGCGCAACTCCCAGAGTTCGAGGAACTTCAGTAGGTCTTCGGCGCGTTCGCGCGCCCGTTCCTCCCGTGAATCGACCGAGTCGGTGTTGACCAGCGCTGACAGGACCTTCTCGCCGGGGTGGTCCTGGGCGGCCAACAGCATGTTCGCCATGACCCTCATCCCGGTCAACTCGCGGGTGATCTGGAACGTTCGGACCATGCCTCGCTGAGCGCGCTCGTGAGGCGAGAGGCCACCGACGCGTTCGCCCTCGAATATCACCTCGCCGTCGTCCAACTCGTGGAACCCCGAGAGCAGGTTGAACGTCGTGGACTTGCCCGCACCGTTCGGCCCGATGAGACCCACGATAGTGCTCTCCTCCACCGCGAACGAGACGTCGTCCACCGCCACCAGTCCGCCGAAGGACTTCCGGAGGTTCTCCGCGCGGAGGACCGGGTCGGTCATCGGGTCGCCTCCCCGAAGATGCCCTCCGGTTTCGACAGGAGGCCGATGATGAGCAGGAGCAGGCCGATGGCGGGCTTGTACTCCGAGGGGATGACGACGACGCTGAGTTCCTGGGCGAGTCCGATGGCGTACCCGCCAGCGACCGCACCGAGGGGGTCGCCGATGCCGCCGAGGATGACCGCGGCGAAGATGGGGATGAGCGCGGTGAACCCCATGTTGGGCCGGAGTTGGGCGTCCAGTCCCAGCAGGATGCCCGCGATACCGGCGATGGCTCCGCCGACGATCCATACGTAGGTCACGAGGCGTTCGGTGTCGATGCCTCGGATGCGCGCGAGGTCGGTGTCGTCGGAGGCCGCCCGCATGGCGATGCCGATTCTGGTCCGGCGGAGCAGGAGATAGGTTCCGCCGAGGATGACGAAACTGACCACGATGATTGCGACCTGGTCCGGGAGTACCCGAACGCCGAAGACCTCCGGGGCAGCCTCGATGGGACCGCTGAACCGCCTGTTCCTGGTTCCCCAGACGATGCGTATCAGGTTCCTGAGGACGAACGCGACCCCGATGGATACCACCAGCAGGACGATGGCGCTTCTGGACCGGAACCGCTCGAAGACGAGTTTGTCCACCACGAGCGCGCCGACCGCCATCCCGACCATGCCGACCAGCGCCGCGGCCACGATTGGCAGATCGTACTGGGTGTTGGCCGCGAACGTGAAGTAGGCTCCGACCGCCATGTAGTCGCCGTACGCGATGTTGATGAAGTTGAGAATACCGAAGATGAGGGTGAGGCCGAGCGCCGCGACGGCGATGATGCTCCCGACGACCAGTCCGTTCCAGACGAACTGCGGGTCGAACCCCGCCATCAGTCCGGCCCCTCCTGGCTCCCCGCGAGCATGCGTTCTCGATCGCCGAGCAGACCGTAGGGTCGGTAGTACAGCACCGCGATGAGCAGGACGCCGATGACGACCAGTCGGATGTACGGCAGGTCCTCCGCGAACGGCACGTCGTTGGGTACGAACCGCGTCATCTGACGGATGCCGACGATGAAGACGGTGCCGACGATAGCGCCGAGGTGACTCCCCGCGCCGCCGATGATGACCGCAGCCCAGATGGTGAACGTGAGGCTCGGCAGGAACATGTTCGGAGTGAGCGCGTAGACGTAGTGCGCCCAGAGACCCCCGGCGAGGCCCGCGATGGCCGCGCCGATGCCGAACGACTTGAGTTTGAACCACGTCGTGTCCTTGCCGAGCGCCAGGGGCACGTCCTCGTCCTCCCGGACCGCGTGGAGGACCCTGCCGAAGGGGCTTTCCGCGAGTCGCCGGAAGACGAGGTAGCTGACCGCTACCACCGCCGCGACCACCAGGAAGTAAAAGAGGTCGTATCGAATCGGGACCGACCCCTCCAGCGGGCGCTGGATGCCCTTCAGCGACTGAGCACCCGAGGTCAGCCACCCCTCGTTGTGGATGACTAACCGGATGAGTTCGGCGAAGCTCAACGTCACCATCGCCAGATAGTCACCTTCGAGCCTGACGCTCGTGACCGCGATGAGGACCCCAGCGACTGCCGAGAGCGTCGTTCCCGCCCCGATACCGACGAAGATGGGGAAGCTGGCTCCCACGGTCCGGTTGGCGAGCAGGCCCGTCTCGGGCGGCGTCGTCAGGATGGCCGAGGTGTACGCCCCGATGGCGAAGAACGCGGCGTGTGCGAAGTTGAGGAGGCCGGTGTCGCCCCAGTGCATGTTGAGTCCGATGGCGAGCAGGGAGTAGACGCCCATGATGGTCGCCACCAGCAGGGCGAGGTCGCCTACGGCCATCGGTGTCCCTCCCGGGGTCGGGCGGCCGAGTGAGCGTCCCGCGCGCTCGGGTGGGTGCGAGACGGACGGTCCGTGGGTTGGTCTGCGGTGCGGTCGGTCCGTGGGTTGGTGAGTCGTTGTAACGACATGGGAACGAAAGACAGCGACGTGAGAGGCCGCCTACGACGACGTGGTGGTCGTTCCACCACCTTGCGTCAGTTCGGACGCCGAGAACGTCTGAATCTCGGTCCACTCGCCGTTCTCGACGCGGACGACCGAGAACGGCCCGACGACGTTACCGTTCTCGTCGAAGTTCTGCGGGTTGGCCGCACCCTGATAGTCTATCTCGTTGCCGTTTTCCAGCGCCTGCTTGCCCTCGGGGAACGTAGTCACCTTCTGGCCGGGCGGTCCGCCCACGCTCCGGAGGTTCTGGGCGACCGCCTGCCGGGAGGCCTCGCCCGCCTTCTGGATGGCGAGTGCGATGAGGTTCATCGCGTCGTACGACGAGTCGCTGAAGGTTCCGGGTCGCTCGCCGTGGGCCTCCTCGTACTTCGAAGCGAACTGGTCGAACGCCGGGCCCGGGGCCGGGGCCTGTCCGAGCATTCCCTCCATCGTCTCTGCGCCCATCTGGTCGATGAAGTCCGGGGTTATCACGTCGTTACTCAACAGGAGCGGGATCTCGACGCCCAGTTCCCGGAAGTTCTGGATGAAGAGGCTGGTGACCTCGGTCGCCGCGGTCATCGAGATCACGTCGGGGTCGGAGTCCTGAATGCTGTTGATCTCGCTCCGATAGGAGTCGGCGTTGGGCGCGAGCGGAGTCTCGCCGACGACCTCCCCGCCCTGTGACTGGAAGAACTCGCCGACCGCGGCCGAGAAGCTCTGAGAGCCCTTGTCGTTCTTGAACGTCAGCGCCATGCGCTGCCACCCTTGCTCGGTGGCGTAGGCCCCCTGCGCCCGGCCGCCGATGCTGTCGCTCGGAACGGTCCGCCAGATGTACTCGCCGCCCACGTCGTCCAACTGGAGCGTACCCGCCATCGTGGAAATCAACGGGAGTTGGGCGTTCTGTGCCGGTTGGACGAGATTCGGCATCACCGTGCTGGACGGCCCGATGATGGCGACGACGCCCTGACTGTCGAGGGTCTGGAACCCCGAGAGTGCGGCCTGCGGGTTCGTCTCGCTGTCCTGTCGGTTGAGGCTGACCTGCCGACCGTCGAGCAGGCCCGCCTCGTTGATCTCCGAGAGCGCGACCGCGATGCCGTTCCGGGCGTTCGGGCCGATCCAGCCCAACCCGCCGCTGAAAGGCGCGAGGTGTCCCAGTAAGACGTCTTCCTGTCGTGCGCTTCCGAGGCCTGCGAGACCGACCGCGCTCGCCCCACCGGCGAGTCGTAGGAACCGACGCCGTCGTACCTCTGTGCCATTTCTTGACATACCCACTACCCCGTATAACGTAATGGTTAATAATGTTAATTAATTGCCCAGCGGGGTGGGGCTGTTTTTGAACATTTGGGCTGACAGTTCAACGCCGGAGGTCGGGAATATCACCGGTTCGATGGTTCGGGAAGCGCCGCCGCCAGTTTTTCCAACGGATGGGCCGGACGCCGGGCGTCGAGTTGCGACCGGCAGGACGCGCCGGGCGCGACCACCTCGTCGGCGTCGGCTTCCGAGATCTGGTCGCGCAGGACGTCTGCGATGGCCTGCGAGAGGTCGTAGTGTTCCTCGTGGTAGCCGAAGCTTCCGGCCATGCCACAGCATCCCGAATCGAGCGCGGCCACCTCGTAGCCCGCGCGGTCGAGAACTGCGGCGGCGTGGTCGGCAGTACCCAGCGCCTTCTGGTTGCAGTGGCCGTGGTACGCGAGTCGCCGGTCGGGCGCGTCGAAGTCGACGGCGTCGTCGCGCCGAGTCAGGTCGAGGTACTCGCAGACCCCGTAGGCGTTCTCGGCGAGCGCGTCGGTCCCGGTCGAATCGGGCAGGAGGTCGCGGTACTCGTCCTGCACCATCGCGGCGTCGGAGGGTTCGGGGTAGACCACCGACCAGCCCTCTCGGACCCGCGGCGCGAACCGGGCGACGTTCGACTCGGCGCGCTCGCGGGCGGTATCCAGGAACCCCTCGGAGTAAGCCGGGCGGCCGCTCGGGTCGGCGTCGGGTACTCCGACGTGGACTCCCGCGGCTTCGAGGACCTGCACCGCGGCCCGGCCCGTCGAGGGGTAGACGTAGTTGGTGTAGGTGTCCGGGACGAGCAGTACCCTGTCGACGGCCTCCGACTCCGGAACGCGGGGACCGCCGCGGGCCTCGAACCACGTCGCGAACGACTGGTCTGCGAACTCCGGCAGGTCGCGCTCGCGGGCGACTCCCAGCGTCTTCTCGGCGAGTAGGCCGGTTCCGGGGAGGTCGGCCAGCCAGTTCGAGACGGGCGCGAGCGCCGACCCGACTGCCGCGAGTCGGTCCACTTCGGCGAAGAGTCGTTCGCGCAGGCCAGCGCCCTCCTCCTCGTGATACCGGTGTTTGACCTCGGCTTTGAGTTTGGCGAGGTCCACGCCGGTCGGGCAGTCGCTCTTGCATCCCTTACAGCCCAGACAGAGGTCCAGCACCTCCTTCTGGAATCGTTCGGTGTAGATTTCGTCGGGCGGTAGCTCCCCGGAGATGGCGGCCCGGAGCACGTTGGCGCGGCCGCGGGTAGTCGCCATCTCCTCGTTCATCCCGCGGTAAGAGGGACACATCACCTCGGAGTCGGTCTGGCGGCAGGTACCGCACCCGTTGCAGAGTTCCACGAGGTGCGAGAACCCGCCCTCCTCGGAGAAGTCCTGCTCGATCGCGGGTTCGAGCGACGAGTAGGCCGGACCGTACCGCAGATTATCGCGCATGTCCGCGCCGACGCCGCGGTCGGAGTCGGCGTCGGGGCCGGTCGGACCGACGTCTTCGGGCGAGTCGCGGAACACGACCTTGCCGGGATTCAGCCGCCACGCGGGGTCGAAGGCGGTCTTGAGTCGTTTGAAGGCGTCCCAGAGTTCCGGGCCGTACATCTTCGGGTTGAACTGCGTCCGGGCGAGACCGTCGCCGTGTTCGCCCGAGAACGCCCCGTGGTGGTCCAGCACCAGCGAGGTCACGTCCTCGGCGATGGACTGCATCTTCTCGACGCCTTCGGTCTGTTTGAGGTTCAGGACAGGCCGGACGTGGAGGGTGCCGCTTCCGGCGTGAGCGAAGTAGGCCGCCGAGGTGTCGTGGGCGTCCAGCACGCCCTCGAACCCCCGGACGTACTCGGCCAACTCCTCGGGCGGCACCGAGGCGTCCTCGATGAAGGGGTAGGGTTTGGGGTCGCCCTCCATGCTCATCAACAGCGGGATGGCGGCCTTCCGGAGTTTCCAGAGTCGCGCCTGCTCTTCGTCGTCGTAGGCCTCCAGCACGTCGAAGGCCGCGCCCGCGTGGACGAACTCGGCGTTGGTCTCCGCGATCGCGCCCTCCAGGTCGTCGTGGACCTCCGAGTCGAACTCCAACATCAGCGCGGCCGCGGCGTCCTCCGGAATCGGGTCGGCGTAGCGGGCGTACTCGGTGGACTCCTGGGCGAGTCGAAACACCTGGTCGTCCATGAGTTCGACCGCGCTCGGGTCGTAGTCGAGCGCGACGGGGACGGCCTCCATCGCCGACACCAGGTCCGAGAAGCAGTAGAGCGCCACCGCGGTCTCGTCGGGTTTCGAGACCAGCGAGAGAGTCGCCTCCGTGACCACGCCCAGCGTCCCCTCCGCACCGACGAACAGGGCGGCGAGGTTTACGCATTCATTTCCGTTTTCGTTAACGTAAACGCACTTGTGGAGGTTGTAGCCCGACACCGACCGCTTGAGTTTCGGATACTTCTCGGCGATTTCCTCCTCGTTGTCCGCGACGAGGGACCGAACCGTCCGATAAACGTCGGCTTCACGGTCGTCCTTCGAGACGATTCGGTCCCACTCCGGGCTATCGAGTTCGACTTCGCGGGCGCGAATCCGGCTGCCGTCCGCGAGGACCGCTTCGACCGCCTCGACGTAAGCGTCGGTGATACCGTACCGGACCGAGTGCGCGCCGGTCGAGTTGTTGCCGATACCGCCACCCAACGTCGCGCGATTCGAGGACGCGGGGTCGGGCGCGAACTTCAGCCCCCATCGAGAGAGGTGGGCGTCGAGGTCGTCCTGCACGACGCCGGGTTGGACCGTCGCGCGTTCGGCATCCGGGTCTACGTCTAAGATCGCGTCCATGTGCCGGGTGAAGTCGAGGACAACGCAACCGGGACCGACGGCCTGGCCGGCCAGCGACGACCCCGCCCCGCGTGGCAGGACCGGCGCGTCGTGGTCGGCCGCGACTTCCATCGCGGCCTGCACGTCGGCCGCGTCGGTCGGGAAGACGACGCCCGCCGGACGGGCCTGATAGATGCTCCCGTCGGTGGCGTAGCAGATCTGGGTGTACTCGTCGAACCGGACTTCGCCCTCGCACGCCCGCCGGAGGTCGGCCGCGAGGGTGGCGTGAACCGGGTCGTCGGGAGCGTCGATACCGACCGACTCCCGGTAGCTCTCGAAGTCGGAACCGTCCGTGGGGGGAGAAGACATGCCAGGTAATGACACGCGAAAGTTCATAAATTGAGGGTGCAGTGGCGGGGTGTTCGACTGCGAACGCAACCATTTCCGCAAACGTATTCGGAAACAATTTCGTAAACGGAAACGGAAACGAACACAAAACGCCCGACGGTAGAGAGACCACAGGACCACGCTAAACCGACCGGGCGACCGGCAGGA
Organism: Halorussus salinisoli; assembly: GCA_005239435.1. Classification (GTDB taxonomy): domain Archaea; phylum Halobacteriota; class Halobacteria; order Halobacteriales; family Haladaptataceae; genus Halorussus; species Halorussus salinisoli. The sequence continues at coordinate 304,516 of SZNP01000005.1, forward strand.
GGCGTGTAACAAAGGCCGCCGCGACGGAACGGTCGCCCATGGCAGTCCGAAACGGTGATCTGGCCGAGAAGTGGTACGAGTACGTGTACCGCGACCGCGGCGAGTCGGTCCGCCAGTTCGTAGAGAACTACCCCGACGACCGCTCGCTGTCGGTCAGTTGCGACCGGTTCGGCCACGACTACCGATTCGTCCGGCCACTGCTGGCCAACCCCGACGAGGCGCTGCGGGCGGGGAAGGCCGCGCTCTCGCGCTTCCTCTCGACCGAGACCGACCGCGAGCTACAGGACGTCTACCTGCGAATCAGCGACCTCCCCGCCGAGAGCGAGGTCGCGCTGGCCGACCTGCGGGCGACCCACCTCAACTGTCTCCACACGACTCGCGGCGTCGTCGCCGACGCGGGGCCACTCCAGCCGAAAGTCGTTCGCGCGGCGTTCCGGTGCGCGAAGTGCGAGGCCGTCACGCGCCACGTCCCCCAACGCGGTCGAGAGTTCCGGGGGAACGCCAAGTGCCCGCGGTGTAACTCCGTGGGGTACCTCTCCTTCGAACCGGAGGCGAGCGAATACGTGGACGCCCAAGAAGTGCAGGTGCGGGACCCGTCTAGCTCCGAGAAGGTGCCGGTCCTGCTCGAACATGACCTGACTGGAACAGTGTCGGACGGTGACGAATTGCGACTCGTTGGCATCCCGCGAGCGAGTCGGACCGACGGCTCTGCGGTGGCCGACATGTGGGTCGAATCGGTGAGTATGGAATGCTTAACGGACTCGAACCGATAACGTCGGTCGATTTTCCCATCCTTCGGCCGTGACAGTTCCGTGACTTCGAAACGGCCAACATCCTTTTCCCGATACGAAGATTTCAGTCTAAAAGGGGAGACGATGTACGACCTGACAGGCTTCCAGAGAGACTTGCTATACGTCATCGCGGGGTTGGACGAGCCGCACGGCCTCGCCATCAAAGACGAACTCGAATCGTACTACGAAAAAGAGATTCACCACGGCCGACTCTACCCGAACCTCGATACCTTGGTGGACAAGGGCTTCGTGGAGAAGGGCCAGCGCGACCGCCGAACCAACTACTACACCCTGACTCGCCGCGGCACCCGCGAAATCGAGGCCCGGCGCGAGTGGGAGTCCCAGTACGTGGACCTACCGCAGGAAGCGACCGCGTAATCGGATTCGAGGAGCGCGATTCGGACCCGTGAAACGAGACTCCTAACTCAGGGGTGAGAGGGAGCGAGCGTCGCGCCGACGACCGCCGCGTCGAGCGACTGCACCCACCGCAACACGGCGCTGGAGGGGTTGACGACGTACTCGTCGCCCGACTCTTCGACCACTCCGAGTTCTACTAACTTCTCGACGTGAATCCAGACTCGCTTGCGCGAGACGCCGGTCAACAGATGTACGTCCTCTTGAGTGAGCGACTCGCCCGGGTCGGCCTCCAACAGCGCGTCGAGCATCAGCCGTACCGATTCGAGTCGCGCGAGGCACTCCAATCCCGTCTCGTCGTCGGGCGCGTCGGTCGCCTCGACCGCGGCCGAGAGTTCTCCCGCCGCGTGGTAGACTATCGCGTAGTCGTTGATCCGATACGCGCCTTCGTCGGCGACGACCACGCCGAGCGAGATGAGCGCCTCGATGGCCTCCTCGACGGCAGTTTCGGAGCAGTCCGAGCGCGACGCGAGGTCGTCCACCCCGTAGCGAGCGTCGGAATCGGCGTCGAGCAACGCGTCGAGGAGCGTCCGAATCGACTCCTCGCCAGTCAGCCAGAGCCACCCGCTCGGGTAGCTCCGCCGGGCCTCGGCCGGGTTGCCGCCCTCGGCGAGGTCCCACATCTCCTCTTCGGTGTGGCTCGTTCGTAACTGGGCGTCGTCGGTCGTGGGGAGGGACATTACGTTTGGGGTGTCCCGGACGCGATAAAAAGCTACCGCGCTCGTGGGACGGTGCGACGGTAATGATCGAAGAGTCACTACGGCGGTGACCAACCGGGGAAACCGTCACTCCGGCCGAGTCGTCTCGCAATCGACGCGCCACCCGCACTCGCCGGCCTCGGAGAGTCGAGAGTACATCCCGCGCAGGGCCTCAGCGGACGTCTCCGGCAGGACGTGGAACTCCACGCTCCCGGAGCGAATCACGACCCGGAACGCGGTCGAGTGACGTTCGTCGTGGACTAGGTACACCGGGGCGGGAAGTTCGAACCAGTCGCCGTAGGTGTACCGGTCGCCGTCCAAGACGCTCTCGACGAGCGTGGCTAACTCTCGCTCGGGTACCTCTGGGTCGGGCGAAAGCCGGAAGACGGTGCCGCCCTCGTACTCCACGCCGCCGCCGCGCGGATAGACGCGTTCGGGTCGGCACGGGATGTCGAACGTCGGCGCGTCGTCGCTCACGAACCACGGTACGTCGCCATCGCTTATCAATCTCTGCGTCGGCTGTCAGAATAGATATTATTCTCGGCGACGTTCGATTTCGAAAACGAAAACGTTTACGTTAGCGTTTATGTATGCGCCCGCGTCGATGTACCCCGAATTGCAGACAGTCCGAAGACGGAACGTCCGGTCTAGCCCCGATTCGATACGTTTTTAGATGCGTTTTCGGGTGCGTTTACGTCGCCGTTTTCGAATGCGATTGCGGATTCGAATACGTTCACATTCCAGAGCGAAAAACCGCGACGACCGATGGGGAACGGGGGAAGACGGACCGAAACAGATGGTGATTCGTGGCGAACACGGAAGCGATACCGGAGACGTGTTCGTTTTCGAAAACGGAAACGAAAACGTAACGTAGTTCGTAAATGTGAGCGCAAACGCTATCGGAAACGGAATAGGAAACGATGTATAAAGCGCCAACAATTCGGGTTTTCAGACGTTGCGGCGGGCGTATTCTCCCGAAGCCTCTGCGAGCAAGTCGAGGTACTCCGGCGCGGCCTCTCGGAGTCCGAGACGGACCGCGAGCCGGACGATTTCGCTCCGGTCGAGCGCGTCTCGGTCGATGTCGCGGCCCAGTGCCTCCTGAAGCGACGTACCGACGGCTTCGAGGTCCTCCTCGCGGTCGGCCAGGGTGGTCAAGAGAGCAGTCACCGACTCGTCGCGGGCCGCGAACGTCTTGGCCTGCTCGCCCGAGTCGATGGCTTCGAGTGCGTCCACCAGGTCCTCCACCAGGTCGTCGGTCTCCTCGTCGCCAGCGGCTGGTTCGGCGAGGCGGTCGGTTCGCTGGGTCTGCTGGCGGAGTTCTTCGAGGTCGGGGTCGCTCACGCCGACTCACCCCCTGCGGTGGCCGCGGGTTCGGTCCGCTCCAGTCGCTCGGCGAGTGTCTCGGCGTTCTCTAGGAATGCTTCGCGTGCGCGAAGGGCCGTCGTCGACGGTTCTTCGAGTGCGAACGCGGTCCGGCCCGACTCGGCGGCGTTCCGGATGTCCTGACTGACGGGAACGTGAGACGACACGAACGCCTCGGGGTACGCCTCCTCGAAGGCGTCGAGGTACTCCTCGGCGAGTTTCGTCCGGGTGTCGACCTTGTTCGGGAGGACCATGGCGAGTTCCACGTCCACGTCGAAGTTAGCGCCGATCTTGTCGAGGTCCGCGCGAAGGGCCTCCGCCTGTTCGGACTCGAACGGCCCCATCTCGACCGGCGCGATGACGTTCCGGGCGGCCCAGAGACCGTTGTAACTGACGTTGTTCGTCAGACCCGGAAGGTCGATGAGGATGGCGTCGTAACCCAGCGGCTCGATGTACTCGTCGAGGAACGAATCGAGTCGGGAGTAGCGGTCCTGCGCGTCGTCGATGTTTCCCAGTTCGGCGTCGAGGCTGTCGAGACCAGGGTGGGCCGGAATCAGGTCCACCCCTTCGTCGGTTTCGAGGATGAGTCCGTCGACCGCCGCATCGCCCAACTTCTCGGCGATGGCACTCCACTGGTCCTGAAAGACCGTGGAGATGTTCGGCCAGTCGTCGTCCGATTCGATCTGGCTCTCGACGGTCTCCCACCGACCGAAGTGCTTCACGAGGTCGCCCTGTTTACCCGCGAGGTCGATGAGCAACACGTCCTTTCCCTGTTCGGCGAGCGCCACCCCGAGGTGTGCCGCCGTGGTCGTTTTGCCCGTACCACCCTTGTCGAGGAAGGTACAGGCCCGGATGGACCGAGACATGATTTGCGTTTGCGCAAACGCAAACGTCGTACTTAATCCTTCGTCAGACACGTGTGGCGGAAACAACATTTACGGTATCGTTTACGTATGCGTTTTCGCTAACGTATCCGACATCGGACATAGGAACGTCGACGCTGTCGAGCCAGAACCGCTAACGGACTACGAGTCGAAGATATCGCCATGGAGCCGATGTTCCTCGTCGCGGTGGCGATATTGCTCGCGGGCGTCGTCGGGAGCGTGGTGCCCCTGGTTCCCGGGGCGGGTCTGTCACTGCTCGGAATTTATCTCTACTGGTGGTCCACCGGGTACGCGACCCCCGGGACGTTGGCGTTGGTCGCGTTCACGCTCGTCGGCCTCGCCGCAATCGTCACCGACCAGTTCGGCGGGGCACTCGCCGCAGGTGCGGGCGGCGCATCGACGAAGACGGTGGTGCTGGCGACCGTGGTCAGCATTCCGCTCCTGTTCGTCGCCGGGCCGGTCGGACTCGTCCTCGGCGTCGCGGCCGCGGTGTTCGCGGCCGAGTTCTACCGGACCCAGAGCGCAGGACGTGGCGCACGGGCCGGGGCCTTCGCCGCGGTCGGCGTCCTCGGTTCGGCCGTCGTGCAGTTGGTCGTCACGCTCTCGCTACTCGTGGGATTCGTCCTCGTCGCGCTCTAACCTTTTTGTCCGACCGCGAAGTAGTAGCGGTAGCATGAGAGCGTACGCCGTACTTCTCGTCGGAGTGATGGTCCTGCTCGGGGGCTGTATCGGTGGAGTGGGTGGAATCGGGCAGGGAGGGGACGAAACGACGACTGCGGGCGATGCGGCCCAAGAGACCGAAGCCCCGCCGACGACTACGGACGTAGAGCGAGTCGTCAACGCGACGTTCGTGGTCGAGGACGGGGAGAACGTCACGGTAGAGCTCAGAGTCGCCGACGAGCCAGAAGAGCGCCGTACGGGGTTGATGTACCGCGAATCGCTCGCCAACAATAGCGGGATGATCTTCGTCTATCCGAACCCCCAGCAGGTATCGTTCTGGATGAAGAACACGAAGGTTCCGCTGGACATGATATTCGTCGGTCCCGACCGCACCGTGCTGAACGTCCAGCACGCCAACCCGCAACCGAACGCGTCGTCGGACGATCTGAAGACGTATCCGAGCGACGGCGAGGCGAAGTACGTGGTCGAACTTCCGCGCGGATTCGCCAACCGGACCGGCGTCGGGCCTGGGACGAAACTCGTGTTCGAGGGCCCCGCGCCGACCGCGGACGAGTAACCGGTCTAGCCGGGAACACAAAGCATATATGGGGAGCGTGTGACCCAAAATACACCTCGGGTAGGGGTACACGAGGTATATTCTTTCGACGCAACCGGATAGCCGCGAGTATTCGATTTCAGGCGAGCGTTTGCGTTTGCGGAAACGAAAACGCAAACAGGGAGATTTCCCGACGAGCGGAGATGGAGTTCCGTAGCCGAGTGAATCGGACGGCCCACTACCGACGAAGGTGACGGACGACGAGGTAGACGGAGCGCTCCCGAAGCCCCGCACCCACGCGTTCGGCACTAAAGTACCGGTCGAAGAGGTCGATTCGGGACCTCACGGACGACGCGACTACGCCGGTGGCCGAGGATACGACCGAGTGACCGAGGCGGTCAGAATCGACTGGTTCGGGAACGATATCGTAAACGTAAACGAAAACGGAAATGGAAGCGGTATCTGGAACGGTAACGGAATCGGAATCGAGGTCGTCGAAGAACTATTCGACGACCGGTCCCCGCACGAGTGGCGACCACCGCGGAGACCCACTCTGTAAAAACGTTCACTATCAGCCGATGGCGCATCTGGAAGCGGACGGAACAGGGTCGGAGACTCCGATAGAATTCTTATACCGAAGGAAGCAGTGAAGCGAACGTCTGAGGCGACCACTGGGTCGAATACATGAATTGCATCTTGGTTTATCGACTCGGCTTCCTCGTTCGAGTAGAGAACGGCCTCGACCAACTTCACCGCTCTCCCGAAAAGAGCTGAGGATATCGGTGAAGGAGAAGCGTCGAGAATCTCGGGCTCAGAGGTCCCGAAACGCACCCACGAAGTCGTCGTGGTCGTCCAGTTCGTCGCGAGTGTCGCCTACCTCGGTCCGAAGTTCTTCGATTTCGCCACGCAGTTGCGCGTACTCGTCGCTCGCTTCGAGCGTGTCGGGGTCCTTCTCGGCTTCGAGGACCGCCTTCTTCGAGACGAGCGAGTAGTAGTCCTGGAGTTGTGCGCCGTAATCGACGCGGGTGAGCATCTGTTCGACGATCTCGTGAAGATCGTCCTTCGACACCGGCTTGACGAGATAATCGTCGAAACCCATCTCCAGGATATCGAAGTCGGGTTTGACCGCAGTCACCATGACGACGCGGCAGTCGAGATCGCGGGCACGAATCTGTTCGAGCACCTCGTCGCCGGACTGGCCGGGCATCCGACGGTCGAGAAGGACGACGTCTACGGTCTCGTCGAGGACGTCCAGCGCCTCGTCGCCTTCGTAGGCACTCCGCACGCGATAGTCGTTCTGCAACCACATCGCGTAAAGGTCGGCAACGTCTTGCTCGTCGTCGACGACGAGAACGGTCGATTGGTCGGGAGACATGGTCGTGTCAGGCGCAACTCGAATAAGCTCTGGTTACTGACTGAATCATGCGACAAGATGGACTTATATCTTGTGGTTACGGGAACGGAATGATTCTGCAAGACGTGACGGTGTTCTGCTGTCGGCCGTTCAAGTCGCGTTTCCCACACGGAATCGAACGTTACGTGCCCTCACGCCGTCCGGACGCCGTAACGATTGCGCCGACGTCACGCGGATACTGCTCGACGGCGTAGCAGTCCCCGCGTGAGCGCAGAGCCGTGATAGTCGCCGAGTCAAGATGTCTACAATTTTTCTTCGATATTTTTACCGCAACAACTAAGTTGGTGTGACGACTACCTACGATTGGCTATGTCGAAGACCAGTGATCGCTTTTGCCACGGGCAGTGAACCCGAAGGAACGCCGGAGCAACGGTTCGAACGACTTCTAGAACTCCCACCGAGCGCGAAACTCGTCTACAAAGTCCTGGAGCAGGAGGACGAACCGCTGACGCAGAGCCAGATTCGTGAACAGGCGCTCCTCCCTGCACGAACGACACGTGACGCGTTGACTAAACTCGAAGGCGAAGGGCTCGTAGAAGAACAGATGTACGTTCCCGACGCGCGCAAACGGTTGTACGCGCCACAGTCCATCGCAATCCCCGAAGACGCGGAATTGACCGCGTAGTTTCCCCGAAGGGATTTAAAGAGGTGATATACCATGCAGTACACCTATGGACGTACCGGACGCCCGTAGGAACGCCTGCAGGGGTCCCGCGCCCCGGCGTCGCAGGCAAGGGAGTCGTAGATAAACTGTGCCTCTGACAACCGGGGCGGTCCTCGCCGCCCTGATTCACTAACTCGATAGCGACTGTTCTAAGTCGTCGTTTCCACAGTTACGCGACCGACAGGCCCTCTACGTTCTGCTGAAGTCGGATGGTCGCAGTGATGAGGAACCCGGCGACGAGGACGACGAAGACGTTCTCGACGGCCTGCACGACGACGGGGGTGACTCCCACGGCCACGCCGAGGTCCGCGAAGCCGAGACCACCCAGACAGACCAGCACCGGCAGGAGGTGTCGCCGGAGCGTGTCGAGACTCGTCCCGCGAGCCATCGACTCCAACTTCTCGGCGAACACCACGCCGTAGGCCGCGAACGCCACGCTCCCGAGACCCTTGACGAACTGGGCGACGACCGACTGGTCGATGAGCAGGACCGCGACCCACTCCACGAGGATGACGACGACGAACCCAGCTTCGACTCGTCTGAGGATTTCGAGCGAGAACCGCTGGTCGTCGGGCTCGGGGGCCAACGCGGAGTCGTAGTACACCTCCCGCATCGAGAACGCGAGGAAGACGATGCAGAAGAGCAAGGCCCCGTCGCCGAACGCGGTCAGCGTACGGGACCGGACGACCGTACCCGCGACTCCGAGCAGGCCGTAGAGTCCGGCGCTCGTCCCGACTAGCGCGAGGTAGCGCCAGAACGGTCGCTGGGACTCCAATCGGTTGAGTCGGAGGTTCTGAACCGCGTAGAAGCCGAAAATCGTGGCCGCCATCGTGACGAGAACCGACCCGAGGAAGTGGACGGCCGCTGCGCTGGCGTCCCCGGAGGCGTGGACGGTGAGCGGGGCGAACGCCATGTTCTGTTCCCGGGATTTCGCCGAGCGTACTTAAATTGGTGCGCTATCCGACCGCGGAACGGGGAGAGACGTTCCGCTCGCGTCGGTCGGACACCCCCTCGAACTACTTTCACGTACGCCGGGGCTTTGAAGCCACTCGCTCCCGTCTAGTCCGACGTGCACTCCCACGACCCGGACGAGACGCCCTGCCCGGTCTGTGGCAAAGCCTACGACCAGCGCGTCGTCGTGGAGCGCGGCGACCGATGGGCCGACGTGTTCGGCGGGCCGCCGTTCTCCGCGCTGACGAAGTACGCCCGGCGGTGCGCGAGTCGCTACGACGCGGAGGACGAGCGCACTCGCGGCGAGGGCGAGCGCGTGGTCTACTTCCACGACGACGGCCCGGCGGGCGGACGATAGCTACAACTCGTAAGACAGCGATAGGTCCTGGGCGACGACCTCCAACTCCCGCAGGAAGTCCTCGGCGGTCTCGAATCGTGCAGTCTTCTCGGTTCTCAGTGCCCGCTCGACCAACCGGTCTACCGCCTCGGGCACGCGCTCGACGTGTGCGCTCGGCGGTGCGGGGTCCTCGTGGCGGACCTTCCGGGCGATTGCGGCAGTGTCCCCGGCGAACGGCGGTCGTCCGGCGAAGAGAGCGTAACAGAGCGCGCCGAGTTGGTACACGTCGGTCGAGTGGTCCGGACGACCGAACTCCTCGGGCGCGAACTGCTCTGGCGCAGCGTAGGCGGGCGGAACCGGTGGGGTGTTCATCTCCGCGAGCAGGTCGCCGAACGACCAGTCGCCGACCTTCGGGACCGACCACGCGCCGAACGTGCGCGAGAGACCGACCGCGCCCGGCCGGAGCGCGCCGTGGACGACGCCTCGGGCGTGGGCGTGACGGACCGCCGTGGCGAGGCAGTGGGCGTACCACACCGCGCGGTCGAACCCGACCGACCCGATGGCGTCTCGGAGGCTTCCGCCGTCCATGAACTCGGTGGCGAACCACGGCCGGGGATTTGTCCCGCGCGCGAGTACGGGCGCGACGTGGGCGCGGTCGTCAGCGCCCGCCCACGCCCGGAGCGCGGTCTCGACGCGCGCCGGGTCCACTCCACTGCCGGACCGGAGCGTCCGGAGGACGACTACGACGTGCTGGCCGCCCTCGCTCGACGACGGCGCGCGGACCTTCGCGGCGGTCGTCAGCGGGCCGTCGCCGAGGTCCGCGAGGAAGTCGAAGTCCCGACGGTCGGCCTCGACGTCCGGCACTGCGGGAATCCGGTCCGGCGGGCCGAGCGACTGGTCGGTATCGGCGTCGGTCTCGCCGTCGCCCACCGGCGACTCGTCCGACGACGAGTCGCCTCGAATCCTGACGGGTCGGCCGTCGCCCGACTCGTCGGTCACCGCGACCACGCCGGCGCCTCCGCGCAGAATCTCGGCGATGTCGGGCGTGGCTTCGATGGTCTCGGGAAAGCCGTCCTCGTCGAGTCGTGCGACGAGGTTGCGGAGCGTCTCGGCGGCGACTCGGCGCACGAGTCCGTCACCCTCACGTACCAGGTGGGCGAGTTCGCTCAGCGCGGGTTCGGCGGCGTTGGGATACTCTCGGGCCACGTCCGCGAGCGCGAGGACGCTGTTCTCTCTGACCAGCGGGTCGTCGTCGGTCAGACCCGCGGTGACCTCCGAGAGCGCGGCGTGAGCGCGATGCGGGTCTTCGTCGGCGACGGTCGCCACGGCCCACGAGGCACCCCGGCGGACCCACTGGTCGTCGTCGTCCAACAGCGGCGCGAGTGCGGACTCAACCGGGAGTCGGCGCGAGCGGTCGGGGTCGTCGGCCGCGAGTTCCGCGAGCGTCCACACCGCCTCGGCGCGTTCCTCGGAGTCGGCGGCGGCGAGTCCCGCTACGGCGGCGTCCACGTCGTCGTCCTCCCGGCCCCACCGCTCGCGGGCCTCCTCGCGGAGTCGTTCGGCCCGCTCGCGGTCGCGTGCGGCGTCTCGCTCGCGTCCGTCCATCGGTTCGTCCGGTGACGCGCCGGTCTGATAAGTGTTCCTTCACCGGCTGTCCGTCGTGGTCAGAAGGAGAGCAACGGTCGTCGGAATCGGAGCGACGTAGGTCTCGAACGCTCGCGCGCTCGCTACGCATCGGAGCAATCGACCGCAACGACGGAACGACCGGAGCGAAGACCGGGTGGAAAGCCCTCACGTGTAGTTTGGAGTCAGCAAACATCGTCAGTCTCGCGGCCGAACGTTCGCCAGGCCGCTCGTGAGTTCGGAAACGAAGGTTGTTGTTAAAGAAACGTATATATTGTTCTAACATATAGAGACGTATGTGAGATCCGATCGCCGGTCGAAAACGAGTCGCGCCGAGCGCACGTCGAACGGTCAGGCCTCGCGCGAGGCGTCGAGGTCCACGACGGCGTCCGCGAGTTCGCGGACGACCGACAGCGACCGGTGGTCGTGGGCCGAGGGGTCCAGCAGGTAGTACCCCCGGCCGTCCACGCTCTCGACCCGGCCCGCGAGGACGTGGAGGAACGCGAACGTCCGGTCGAGAGCGACCGACTCCAGCATGGCCGTCAGCGAGTCGAGGTAGACCACCGTCTCGCGGCCGTTGCCGTCCCACGTTTCGAGGTACTCGCTCGCGCCGACGCCGACGCGTGCGAGGTCGGTCGGGTCCGAGACCGCCTTCACGACCGGCGAAGTGTCGGCGGGCGACGACGGAACGGAAGTCGTCGCCGACGCGGCCGACCTCGCGCCGGCGGCCGAGCGCGTCGCGTCGCCGACGTGGACGAAACCGACCTCCGACGGCATGTCGCCGACGCTCCGTCGCCAGTCTCGAAGCCACGCGTCGAGATTTTCGCGGTAGGTGACGACGAGTAGATTCGTCTCGGCGGGCCGAGGGAGCACATTGAGCGCCTCCGGAGTCGCACCGTCGGGCGGCGAAGACCGCTTCAGCAAAGTGTTGGAAGGCGGAGATTGTGAACGGGACACACCCAAAAGTGTTCGTCCAGAAACTTAAAATTTAATGAAGCGGGCGTACTCGGGGCCGTGAGTCCGGAACGGCGTCACCGAGGGGAACCCGGGGCCCTCCGCGGTCCGACAGGTCGCAAAACCTAACACCGATGCGTACATCGGGTCGGTCAACGTCACATGGGTCTCGGTCCACGTCAGTGGCAGTGCAAGGACTGCGGGCGAAAACACCGCACCGACCGCAAGCAGTGCGTCGAATGCGGATACAGCGTGCTGAAACCGGTGGACAACGAGAAGCGACTGGACCGACTCTCGTCCGCGATGCTGGCGCTCCTCCCCGCCATCTTGGCCGTTCTCACGATGGGGTTGATCGCGGTAGTACTGTTCTTCTGACGTAGACGACGCAGCCGCCGAGCATCAGCACGACTCCGTACAGCGGCGGGGTCGCCAGCGTGAACGCGGGGGTCAGCACCGCGAGGACGCCATCGGGAATCGGCGTCGCACCGACCAGCGCCCGGACGTTGGCGAGCGTCAGGCCGAAGTTCGCCACGAACGCGCCCGCGACGAACAGTTTCCGGGCCGGGCCGCGCTCCAGCAGGTAGAGCAGCGGAACCATCGGAAAGAGCAGGTAGACGACGTAGAGCAGGAGGGAGGGGAACCCGATTACGATCGCGGCCATCGTGGCGAAGATGGCGACCAGTCGCTCGACCGGCCCCGAAACTCGTCGATAGCAGTAACCGACCACGGGCGCGAGCAGGAGGAACGCCAGCGGACCGTAGAGCGAGGGGTCGAGTCCGGGCAACAGCACCGAGAGCGGTCGCCGCAGCGTGACGAGGGTCGCGCCCGGCGCGAGTCCGCCCGCGAACTCGGCGCTCGACAGGCGCGGAGCGACCGCGACCCGGAGGTAGGTCAGGTGGCTCTCGACGCCGAAGGTGGCCACGCCGAGCGCGAACAGGCCGACGCCGGTCGCGGTCGCGGCCGCGACCGTGCGCCACGCGCGCCTGCGAAGGAACCAGACCCCCACCGCGGCCGGGAAGAGTTTGACGACCGCCGGGAGCGCGACGGCCACGCCTGCACGGGATTCGCTTCCGTCGTCCAGCCACCGGAACCCGGCGTCCAGCGCGAGCAAGAGGAAGAAGTTGGTCTCGCCGTAGAGCAGGGTGGACGCCGAGTGGAGCGAGAGCAGGGTGAACGCGGCGATTAACCCCCGGTCGAGCCACGGCAGGGAGTCGCGGTACCGTTCGACGTAGTCCACGAGCAGGACCGCCACGCCGAGCGCCGCGGCCGCGTTGAGCAGGGTGAACGCGGCGAACGCACCGCGCCAGCTATCGAACAGCGCCAGCGGGAGGAAGACCGGAAGCGTGACCGGCGGGTAGACGTAGCCGTAGGTCGGATGCGCGGGCGGCGAGGCCGCGTAGAAGTCCGCGCCCGCGAGCGCGGCCTCCGCCGCGAAGTAGTAGACTTGCAGGTCCATGCCGACCCTGCTCGGGTGGCGCGCGACGGTGGCGGCGATGCCGACGACGCCGAGCAGGACGCCAACGGCGAGGACGAGGCGGGCGTCGGTGGGGTTGGGAGGTGCACGAGAGTCTGGAGAGTTGCGAGGCGCGCGAGCGTCGGTGGGGTCCCGGGGCGCGTCGACCACGGTTCAGTCGTCCGCGCTCGCTTCGGGCGACCAGTCGTCCAGGGTGCGCTGGACCGCCTCCTCGCCGACCGCTCGGGCGAGCGTCTCGAAGCCTGCGCGCTCCGTGCGGTCGTCCGCGCCCGCGAGCAGGCGCGAGACGATGAACTCGGGCGTGGACTTGCCGACCGTGCCGAAGCGGGGTTGGTAGTCCACTTCGAGTTCGAGGTCGTCGTCCAGACCCTCGGCGAAGATGCCGTCCTTCCGGGCCTTCTCGGGCAGGGGCTTGAGGTCGTCGGCGAGGTGGGTGACGAACACGCCGAGTGCGCCGCGGTCCACGGTGAGTCGCACGAGTCCGTGGAGCAGGTCGGCCGCGCTTCCCGGTTCGGTGATGGCCTCGAACTCGTCTACCAGCATCAGGGTGTTCGCCCCGTCGGTCAGCGGCGGGACGATGCTCCGGAGCGTCGATTCCAGCACCCCGGCGTTGAAACTCGCGTGCCTGCGGTGGAACACGATGTCCTCGGAGATGGAGAGTTCGGCGCGCTCGGCGGGTACCGGAAGCCCCATCTGGGCGAGCAGGGCGACCTGACACATGGTTTCGAGCAGGGTCGTCTTCCCGCCGGAGTTCGCGCCGGTCAGCACCGACACCCGGTCGCCGTCCGGCGGAGCGGGGGCTTCGGACGCCGACTCGCCCGACAGGTCGTGGCCGCCCACGGCGTAGGTGATGGGCTGGACCGACTCCTCGCTCGCTTCGATGGAGACGTTCCGGGCGTTCCGGACGGCGAAGCCCTCCTCGGTGAACGCGGGCCGAGTGAGGTCGAAGTCGTGGGCGAACCGGGCCAGCGAGAGGTGGAAGGCGAGGTCCGAGACGGCCGCTTTCGCGGCGTCGATGGCATCTCGAGTCTCGGCGATGCGGCCCCGCAACCGGCGGGCGACCGACCGTTCGCGCTCCTCGACGGCCTCGCGGAGGTCCGCGGTGAGGTCCCGAAGCGTGGCCGTCACGAAGTCGGTGGCGTCCACGGCGTCGTCGGGCGTGGCGTCGCGGATGCGCTGGAATCCGGCGTCGGTCTCGCTGGCCACGTAGTCCACGACGACCTCGCCGAACTCCGCACCGGCGCGGGCCTCCTCGCGTATCTCCTCCATCGCGTCGAGCGAGTCGGCCGAGAGGGCCTCGACGCTCGAAAGCGAGTCGCGAAGGTCGTCGAGTTCCTCGTCCACGCCGCGAGCCACGTTCCCACCGTCGAGGTCGCTCAGGGCCGACGCCGCGGCTTCGAGGTCGGCGCGGTCGATGTCGGCCACGCGCGAGAACGCGCCGTCGGACAGTCCGGCCTCGCGGAGCGCGAGGACGGTCCGGACCGCGGCCTCCTCGTCGCCGATGCGCTCGTCCTCGGCGAACTCCTCGAACGCCGACAGGACTCGCTCGCGGGTTTCGGTATCGAGTCCGTCCCACGATTCCGTCGCGTCCATCACGGCGTCGAGGCGCTCGTCGGCCGCTTCGCGCTCCATCAGCGGCGTCAGCACCCGGATACGGTCGGCCGCGTCCTCGGTCACGGCGTAGTCGCTGGCCACGCCGAGCAGTTCCTTGTAGACGGCGCGGGTGTCGCGGGTCGCCAGCACCGACATGCCTTCGCCGCCGTTGGCCCGCCGGAGGATTCGGGTCGCGCGCCCGCGGGACAACCCCGCCGAGACGAGCGCCCGGACCTCGCCGGACTCGATGGCGTCTACCGCGCGCTCGGTGCCCAACTCGGCTTCGAGGCGCTCGCGCGTCTTGGGTCCGACTCCCCAGTACTCCTCCAGTCGCATATCCGAGACGTGAGGCCCACGGCTCTTAATGGTTGTACAAGGCGACGGCGGAACCCCACGCACGGAATCTCGGCAGTTTCGGAAGTATTTTCATTTCTTTAGAAGATAAAAATAGTTGTTAGATATAGATTTTCCGTTCTACTCCGGCGCGCGCTGGCGTCGTCGTGCCATCGGTGCGCTCGCTCGGCGGAGCGCGCCTCCGACGGTGGACGGCGGCCGCGGACGTGGCCGCCGATGGGGAGGGTGAGGCTCACGGTCGGGGGTGCGGTGCCGTGCGGTGTCGTTCGGGGCGGAGTCGTCGAGGTGTATGTCCGCGGGCGTCGCAGTACAGTCAGGACATTGTATCTACTGAGGCGGGCAGAATATCAAAAAAATAATCGTCTCACGGACCGATAAATAGCGAAACCCCTCGTTACTCGCGGTGACACTCGAGAGACGAGCGCTCGATCGTCGCTCCACTGACGGTCGCTCCTCAGCCATCACACCGCAGTCTCGTCGGGTTTTAGAGCAGTGAGAGCACCTAGAAATCTATCGTTTCGAGCCCTTTCAAAGGGTTTCGTTCCGCCGGGCGGGGACTGCACCGTGCCGGAGGCGAAACGCTAACAATGCCGGAGTGTCTGTCGTGGTAACGATGCTAAGGCGGCAGGGGGAAGAGAGTCGAACGCGAGGTGACGCGCGCCAGATAGTGTACGTCGGCGACGAGACGCGGGCCGAAGCTATCGGAGGGGAGTTATCGGACGCCGAAATCCGATGCCAGAACAGCGGTTCGGCGGCGCTCGACCAGATCGAGACCGACGACGTGGACTGCGTGGTCGCCGAGGCCGACCTCCAGGACGTAGACGGCAGCCAACTGCTAACCGCCGTCGCCGAACTCTCCCCCGACACCGCCAGGGTCCTGCTCGCCGAATCGGTGGACGACGCGCCGCCGAACGTCGCGGTCGTCCCGACTCGGCCGCGGGCCGAACTTCCAGCGCGGGCGGCCCGGCGCGTCGAGCGCGCGACCGAGTTGCAGAGCCTCCGAAGCGAGCACGACCGAATCGCCGACCGGTTCGAGACGCTGGTCGAGGGGTCGCCCGACCCCATCCTGACGCTCGACGAAGACAGCGAAGTGGTGTTCGCCAACGAGGCCATCGAGCGCGTGTTCGGCTACGCACCGGAAGCGGTCGTCGGCGAGTCGGTCCAGAAACTGCTCGACGAGTCGGTTCACGACTGCGTGTCCGAGACCGTCGAATCGCTGAGCGAGGACCCGGGTCACGTCCAGCGCGACTACGTGGAACTGCCGGGCAGACACCAGGAGGGCCACCAAGTACCGCTGGCGGTGTCGTTCCGCGAGACCGAACGGGACGGCAAACACTACTTCTCGGCCGTCGTCCGAGACGTGAGCGAGCGCGAGCGCCTGGAGAACCGTCTCGAAGCCGAGAAACGCAAGACGAAGGAACTCCACGAAGTCGCGGTCATGCTGGAGGAGTGCGACAGCGTCGAGGAGGTCTGCCGACTCGCAGTCGAGACCGCCGAGCAGTTGCTGGAGTTCGACCTCTGTGCGGTCGACACCGTGAAAGACGGCGAACTCGTCCCGCAGGCCGTCTCGAAGGGCGTCCCGACCGACGGGTACTACACGACCACACCACTGTCGGCCGAGGGTAATCTAGCGGCCCGCGCCTACCGGAAGGGCGAATCGCTCCGCACCGGCGACCTCCACGACGAGGGCGTGGACCCGGCGGCGAGCGGCTATCGGGCGGCGCTGACCGTCCCAATCGCCGACTTGGGCGTGTTTCAAGCCGTCTCGAAGGAGTCCGGGGCATTCGAGGAAAGCGACCGAGAACTCGCGGAACTCCTGGCCTCCCACGTCGCCCAGTCGCTCCAGCGAATGCGGTCGGAGGCGGCTTTAGAGGCCGAGCGCGACCGATTCGCCGCGCTGTTCGAGAACATCCCCGAACCGACCATCGACTACGGGATGCACGACGGCCGACCGGTCGTCCACTCGGTCAACGAAGCGTTCGAGGAGGTGTTCGGCTACGACGCGGGCGAGGCCGTCGGTCGGACGATAGGCGAACTCATCGTCCCCGACGAGAAGCAGTCCGAGTACGAGGACCACATCGACCGTATGCGTGGCCAAGACCACCTCAACACCGAGGTTCGACGCGGGGGGACCGACGGGATTCGAGACTTCCTGCTCCGGACCGCGAAGATCCCCGACGAGGGGGAAGGCGGGTACGCAATCTACACCGACATCACCGACCGAAAGCAGTTGGAACGGGACTTGACCCGCGAGAAGCAGAAGATAGAGGAGCTACACCACGTCGCGGTCAACCTCGAAGGTTGTGACACGCCGGACGAAATCTATCGCCGAACCGTAAACGCCGCGGAGGAGATTCTGAAGTTCGACATCTGCGGCATCGACATAGAGGAGGACGGCTACCTCGTTCCGAAGGCGGCGTCCTCGGAGTTGGACGAGACGGGCTACGACGTGCTCCGCGCCGACGAGGGTCTCGCGGGCGAGACGTACCAGACCGGGAAATCGTTCGTCGTAGACGACGTGTACGAGGTCTCGGACGTCGAAATCGTCAGCAACCGGTACCGGTCGCTGCTCAGCGTCCCGTTCGGCGACGAAGGCGTCCTGCAAGCCGGGGCGCACACGCCCGACGAGTTCGACCGCGAGGACCGGAAGCTCGCGGAGTTGCTCGTCTCCCACGCCGCGGAGGCGCTGGTCCGCGTCCAGTCGGAGGAGGCGCTCCGCGAGGAGCGCGACCGGTTCGCCGCGCTGTTCGAGAACACCCGCGACGCCGTCGTCTACCACGATATGTGCGACGGAGAACCGGTGATTCGCTCGGTCAACGAAGCGTTCGAGGAGGTGTTCGGCTACGACGCCGAGAGCGTACTCGGCGGGTCGTTGTTGGACTGCATCGTTCCCGACGACAGTATCGAGGAAGCGAAGCGGCACGTCGAACAGATGCGACAGGGGGAACACGTCGACGCGGAGGTGCGCCGCGAGACGGAGACGGGAACCCGGGACTTCCTGGTACGGACCGCGAGCGTGCCCGGAGACGACACGGGCGGGTACGTCATCTACACCGACATCACCGACCGCAAGCAGTTGGAGCGGGACCTGGGACGCGCGAACCAGAAGTTCGAGGAACTCCACCACGTCGCGGTCAACCTCGAGGGGCTGAACACGGCCGAGGAGATTTACGAGGAAACCGTAGAAGCCGCAGAGGAGATACTGCAGTTCGATATCTGCGGCGTGGCTATCGAGGAGGACGATCGCCTCGTGCCGAGGGCCACCACGTCCGATTACGACGAGGAGAACTACGAGGTACTCCGCACGGACGAGGGCATCGCGGGCAAGACGTATCAGAGCGGACAGTCGTACGTCATCGAGGACCTGCATCGGAGTCCCGAGGCGAACATCGTCAACGAAACGGTGCGGTCGTGCCTGAGTGTCCCGGTCGGCGAGGAAGGAGTGCTGCAGGCGGGTTCCCGGACCGTCGACGAGTTCGACCAGGAGGACGCGAAGCTGGCGGAGCTGCTCGTTTCTCACGCCTCCGAGGCCTTGCAACGCCTGCAGTCGGAGGCGGCCCTGCGCGAGGAACGCGACCGGTTCGCCGCGCTGTTCGAGAACGTCCCCGAACCGACCGCTCGGTACGAACTCCGAGACGGCGACCCACTCATCGATTCAGTCAACGAGGCCTTCGAGGAGACGTTCGGCTACAGCGAGACCGAAGCGGTCGGGGAGTCCATCGACGACCTGCTCGTGCCCGACGACAGGCAGGCGCAGGCCGGACGACTCAACGAGAGGGTCGACAGCGGCGAGCGAGTCGACGCCGAGGTCAAGCGCGTGGCCGACGACGGCGTCCGGGACTTCCTGCTCAGGAACGCCGAGGTGTCGGGCGACGACGGCAACTACGTCATCTACACCGACGTCACCGAGCGCAAGCAACGCGAGGAGATGCTGGACGCGCTCCACCACGCGACTCGCGACCTGATGGCGGCCGAGCGCCAGCGGGACATCTGCGAGACCGCAGTCGAGACCGCACGCGACGTGCTCGACATCCCCCACTCGTCGGTCTTCAAGTGGGACGAGGAGACAGAACGCCTCGAACCCTACATCGTCCCGGACGCGACCATCGCCACGATGGGCGAGGCCCCGTCGTTCGGGTCCGGCGAGGGCATCGTCGGGAGCGTCTTCGAGGACGGCGAGGTCGCCCACTTCGACAACGCGTGGGACGACGCGCGCGCGCTCGACGACGGGTCCGAGGGAATCCGGGCCTTCGGCGCGTTCCCCCTCGGCGACTGGGGCGTGATGACCGTGGCATCGGCGTCCGTGGGTGCGTTCGACGGCTACGAGATAGACCTCGTCCGCGTGCTGGCGGCCAACGTCGAGGTGGCGCTGAACCGCGCGGCCCGCGAGGCCGAACTGGCAGAGCAGCGGAGCCAACTCGCCGAACTCGACCGCATCAACGCGGTCATCCGCGACGTAGACCAACTGCTGGTTCGGTCCTCGACCCGCGAGGAGATAGCCCAGGAAGTCTGCGACCGACTCGCGAAGTCCGACCACTACCAGTTCGCGTGGACCGGCGATACGATGGCCGGGTCGAACAAAACGGAACCGACCGCGTGGGCGGGCGTCGAAGAGGGCTACCTCGAACGAATCGTGGAGATGCGCGACGAGACACCGACCGGCCCGAGCCAGAAGGCGGTCGAAACCGGGACGGTGCAAGTCGTCCAGAGCGTCCCCGACGACGAGGAGTTCGAGCCGTGGCGCGAAGAGGCGCTGAAACGCGGGTATCAGTCGGCCGCCGCGATACCGCTGCGCTACCGAGAGACTGTGTACGGCGTCCTCTGCGTCTACGCCGCCCGTGCGAACGCGTTCGACGACCGCGAGCAGGCGGTGCTCGCGGAACTCGGCGAGACCATCGGCCACGCCATCAACGCCGCCGAGAACAAGAAGGCGCTGCTGTCGGACGGCGTGGTCGAAGTCGAGTTCGAGATTCGCGAGGGCGAGGGTTTCTTCGCGCGAATCCCGCGCGAGGAGGGCGGGACGTTCACGCTGGAGGGCGTGACGATGACCGCCGAGGGGTCGTTCGTCACCTTCATGACGGTAGACGGGTTGGACCCCGACCGAGTGCTGGAGTTGGCCGACGACGCTCCGGACGTTGAGCAGGCCCGCCTCGTCAACGAACACGAGGACGGCGACCTCTTCGAGTTCGTCTACACCGGGCCGTCGCCGCTTCAGGGGTTGGCCGACCACGGCGGAACGCTCCGGTACGCCAAGTACACGGCCGAGCGCGGCCGGACCATCGTGGAACTCCCCCGGAACGCCGACGTGCGGCCGGTCGTGGAGTCGATTCAGGAGGAACTACCCGAAGCCAAAGTCGTCGCCCAGCGCGAGCGCGAGCGCCCGGCGCGGACGGTCGAGGAGTTCCGGACCGCTCTAGAGGAAGACCTCACCGAGCGCCAGCGGTCGGCGCTCGACGCGGCCTACTACGCCGGTTTCTTCGAGTGGCCCCGCGAGAGTACCGGCGAGGAAGTGAGCGATTCGCTCGGCGTCTCCGCGCCGACGTTCCACCAGCATCTCCGGGTGGGCGAGCGGAAACTGCTCTCGGCGTTCCTGGACGAGTAGCCGGAATTCTCTTCGGAACGCACCGCTTCGAGCCAATCGGGATCGCCCCGAACGGCCCGTACCGCGACCGCGGGTCTCGCAGCTAATCGCCTGCGCTTCTCGGTCGTCGCTCCCTTCGGTCGCTCCGCTCTGCGATACTCGTCCTCGCGCGAATGGGCTCGGCGCACGGGTGCGCCGCGCGAGCGCGCGCCAATACAGATAGGAAAATATGTCTTAAGACACAGTACACGTTTTCTAAGAAAATAAAATAATTTCCAAGACCGCGGGCGAGGACGGTCGGTTTCAGAACGTGAAGCCGTGTTTCTCGGTGATGTGGTGGGCCGACGTGCCCCAGATGTAGTTCTCGCCCGGCCACCACGTCCGGGCGTTGTTGAACCCGCCGACCAGCACGCCCGCGTCGGGGTCGTCCGGGTCCGGGTGGTAGTTGACCGACCCGCTGTCGCCGTCGGCGAATCCCGACTCTCGGCCCCACTTGAGCTGACCCTGCTTACAGATGGCTCCGTACGCGCACGTCATGCCGTCTATCGCCTGAATCTTCCCCTTCGTGTGGCCCGTCTTGATGCCGATTTTTTCGAGCGGTTCGCCCGCGGCTTTCAGGTCCGCGAGACCGGGCTTGGTGAACTGGCCGAGGACGCGACCCGGCGACTCCTCTCGAATCCGGTGGAGCGGTTGGTATCCGGACTTGGGGCGAACGCAGGCGAGGTCCGACTTCGGGTAGCCCGACTGGACCGCTCCGATTTCGGTCCGGTCGCCGTCGAGGAGGTAGAGCGGGGCGCCGCGGTTGTCGGTCCCGTCGAAGACGTGGTTGGACGTGGCGAAGTACAGCGACCCGTCGGTCGAGTCGCGCATCGCTGGCGCGAGCGTCCCGTAGAGGTCGTCGCTGGCGACGCCGACGCTCCCGGGGACGCCACCGCCGACCGATTCGTAGGCGTTCGTCTCGCCGTCCCACCCGCGGGCCGAGTGGGTCTCCTCGGCCGCGACCTTCCGGACTTCGACCGGCGTGTCCTCGACGCGCTCGGGCACCTCGCCGCGGGCCTCCTCGGCCGTGACCTCGACTCGGATACTGGCGTTCGCGCCGCCGAACTCTCCCGGTGCGACCGCCGAACTGGCCACGCCCTCCCGCGAAATCACTTCGAGCGTGCGGTGGGCCGCGAGCGCCGACCGGAAGTCGTCGTACCAGTCTGCCGGCACCGTCTTTCGCCGCGGTCGGAACTCCCCGCTCTCGTCCCGCACTAACCCGTAGACTATCGGGACCTCGTCTCGACTCGCCGCCGCCACGTCGTCCGCCGTGAGAAGCCCCGCCGAGAGCGCCCCGAAACCGGCACTCAGAAGCGTGTCCACGAACCGACGCCGCCCCATCGTCCCCACCGGTTCGTCGTGGACGGCGCTAGTCCGGGGCCTCGTGTCGTCTTCCCCCATTTCCCCGGCCACCTGTACGCCGGACTTTCACTTGAAACTGCTTGCCCGTGACGAGGGAGATTCGGTTAGTACAAGCCGAGCGAGGGGTCGTGAAAACGTCGGAGAGAGGAGGTATCGTAACTACTGCGTGCGACGTCGAAGGCAGATGGAGACGGAAACTAGCTACTCCGTGAACCACGGGCGGTGGACGCGGACCTCGTGAGCGCCGCGCCCGCACGCGCCGGGAGAAGTCCCGATTGTCCGGAACAAGTCGGGTCGGTATCCGGAACAGGTCGGAATCCGGAACGGGTCAGGTCGGGCCGAGAACCGCGTCGGTCTCGACTTCGGTCACGGCGTCGAGCGTGCAGACCGCGTCGATGTCGGTCTGAGCGACTTCAACGAGGAGGCGGTCGAACTGGAGTTCGCGGACGACCTCCCCGCCGAGCGATTCGACGGCCTCGGCAACTTCGGACTCCGAGGTGGCGTCGGACCCCGTATCGTCGGACGTATCGTCTCTGGTCGCGTCGTCCGCCGCGACGGTGAGAACGAGACGGACCGTCTCGCCGGGAATCGGGTCGCGCCGGAGCGACCGGACGGTGTGGCTCACGTAGGTCATGGATGTCAGAGCGGTTCCCACGTTCGCGGCGAGTCGTTCAGTCGCTCGCACCCCGAGTCGGTGACGGCCACGAGGTCCTCGATTCGGACGCCGAACTCGCCCGGCAGGTAGACGCCGGGTTCGACGCTGAACACCATCCCCTTCTCCAACTCCGTCTCGTTGCCCTCCACGATGTAGGGGTCCTCGTGAACGTCGAGACCGACGCCGTGGCCCGTGCGATGGACGAACTCGTCGGCGTAGCCCGCCGACTCGACGACCTCGCGGGCGGCCCGGTCGATTTCCTCGGCGAGGACGCCCGGTTCCACGGCCTCAACGGCGGTCTGCTGGGCCTCGCGGACGATCTCGTGGACTTCCTCGAACCCGGCGGGCGGGTCGCCGGCGAACACGACCGTCCGGGTCTGGTCGCCGGGGTAGTTCTCGACGTACGCGCCGAAGTCCAGCACCACGGGGTCGCCGCGCTGGATTTTTCGGTCGGCGTGGCGGTGGTGGGGTTTCGCGCCGTTCGGCCCGGACCCCGCAATCGTCCCGAACGCGACTTCCTCGCCGCCGCTCTCGGCGAGTCGGCGGTCGATTTCCTCGGCGAGTTCGGTCTCGGTCATCCCGATTGCCTCCTCGCCCAGCTCTCGAATCTCGACGCTCACCGCGTCGGCGAGGTCCCCGGCCTCCCGAAGCGCGGCGAGTTCCGCCTCGTCCTTGCGAATCCGGAGGTCGTCGAACACCTCGCTCGCGAGATCGAAAGTCGCCTCGGGGAGCGTCTCGCGGAGGTCCTGAGTGAACAGTGCCCACATCGTGTCGTCCACGAGGAGGTGGCCACCGCGCAGGTCCAACTCCGCGGCGAGGTCGGCCACGACCGCCATCGGGTCGTCGCCGTCGGCCCAGAGCCGCAGGTCGCCGACCCACGAGGCGTCCCGAATCTGGTCGTCGTACATCTCCGGCGCGACGAACGCGGGGTCGCCTTCGCCCGGAATCACGAGGAACAGGTGGCGCTCCATCGGTTCTTCGCGGAACCCCGAGGCGTAGAAGAGGTTCGTACTCGGGAACAGGACGGCGGCATCTGCGCCGACCTCGGCCAACCGCTCCTGACACCGCCGGGTTCGGTCCTCGAACGCGGTCATACGAGAGGGTTGCTCGGGACGCGGTTTAAAAGTAGTGCGACCGGACCGCGCAGCCAATCATTGGTATGTTTTGACGTGCCAAACGTATCTTATATCATATTTTTTCGCCAAAGAACTTATCCGGGCGAGCGGCTTACGACCGACACCGACAGTTCGTGCCGGACGCCGGGACGAATCGGGAACGACGATGGATACGAAAAATCACTCGAGCGTGGTGGGACCCGCGCAGACCGGACCGGAACGCATCGACTTCGACGACTACGCCAGTTACGAGGAGGCCGATGCCCTCGTAATCTGCGAGCGGGAGAACGCGAACGCGTGGGTCAAGTCAGACGTTACCGTCGAACTACGGGAATGATTTTCCCCCGTAGCGGTCGGCGAGGCGATTAGCGACAGTTCTGACAGACGTACTCCGTGGGGTCCGAACCGCCTTGCTCTGTCATCGTGGCGTAGTCGCCACACTCCCGACACCACGTCCAGTAGATCGGGCGGTCGATGTCCGCCGCCGTCCGCGCTCCACTCGCTTCGACACGATGGATTTCGACGTGGCTCTCGGTCACCTCCGTCACCTCCCCGTCGATGGAGGCGTGTTGGGCGTTGCTGATTCCATCGGAACCGGGCGTCGCTATCATCTCGCCCTTCGAGACTCTGTCGCCCGGCGAGACGATGGGGTCGCTCGGAACGACGACGCCCTCGAAGTTCGGATTGGTCACGAGCGGAACTCTGACGAACTCCGGCCGGAGCGTCGTCGGTTCGGTTTCGTGGTCGCCGTCCCAGTCGTGGGCACCGAGGACGTTGATTCGACCCTCGTTACCGAGCGTGTTCTCCTCGGCCACGTCCGCGTCGAGAACCGTCACGCAGTTGGTTCGCTTGGTGACGCCGAACTCGCCGGGACGCTCGATTTCGAAGCACCATCCCGGCCCGCCGTCGGCGAGTATCTCGCCCTCGGCGAGGTCGGAGACGGAGCGACCGGCCGCCTGCACGACCGATTCGGCGGGCGTCCCCACTGGAACGCGTAGGAATCGGTGTTCGGGCACGTTTCCGCCGACGTGAACGTACTTGTGCGTCGTCGGTTCCCCGTCCCTGAACGCCCGGAGGATGTTGTAGAGCGTCTCGGTGTTCTGGACGATCCAACCGTGGTCCATCGGCAACTCCTGACCGATTACCACGTCGGCCACCATCCTGAGCAGGACGCTCTCCATCCCGAACTCGTATCGGTCTTCGGTGTAAGCGATGACGACTCCGGAGGCCTCGTCGGGGTTCATCGGTAGTTCTTCGGGGTGGTAGACCGTCGCGTCGGCGGCCGCCTCGAACTCGCGCATCCACTCGTCGCGGTCTTTGGCCTTGGCTCCGACGACTATCGTCTCGAACGCCCTGTCGAGGAGCGCGTCGAAGAGCGTGGCTAATTCTTCGGTGCGCTCGCGGCCGAGCCACTTGTCGATGTAGTAGTTCGGTTCGCTCTCCTGATGGTTCACCAGCAGATGATCTACCTCGTCGAGTCGGTCCCACTTGGCGTACGACGGAAAACCGGCCCCTCCCGCCCCGCTCACGCCAGCGTTCCGAATCGTCGTGGCGAGTTCGGACGATTCCG
Source organism: Halorussus salinisoli (assembly GCA_005239435.1). Lineage (GTDB taxonomy): Archaea > Halobacteriota > Halobacteria > Halobacteriales > Haladaptataceae > Halorussus > Halorussus salinisoli. The sequence continues at coordinate 329,567 of SZNP01000005.1, forward strand.
CCTGTTCGAGCCGCCGAAGCGTGGCACTCATAATTGAATATTACTAATAATCATGTATAATAGTATCGGAATGCGTAACGTTTTTGAGAATATTGATAGTGAATATCTAGCACGTTAGAGTCGATTACGTCGCCGCCTCGCGGACGAAAAGTGAAACGAACTTGCAAAAACGTGGTTTTCGGGAAGCGATACTCCGAAGCGCCGAGACGGAACGGAAAGTCCACAGAACGCGGAGTCGAGTGCAATCGTTACCGACTGACAGATCGGTCGATAGATCGAACTGGCCCCCTCAGCTAAGTAGCACGCCGTGGTACGCAGGCCGTGGTTCGGGAGCAAGTGGCCGAGTTTTCGGTCGAATACGTACAGGCACTGGACGAGGAGGGGAACGCCGACGACGCGGAACTTCCCGACGTGGACGACGAGCAACTGCTGGAGATGTATCGGCTCATGCGCCTCTCCCGCCGGGTGGACGAGCGGGCGGTCGCACTCCAGCGCCGGGGCGAGTTGGGGACCTACGCGCCCGGTATCGGACAGGAGGCCGCGCAGGTCGGGTCGGCGATCGCGTTAGAACCCGAGGGGTGGATGGTGCCGTCGTTCCGCGAGGGGGCGGCCTTCCTCACGCGAGGGACGCCGATTCACCGCCTGCTGTGGTACTCGATGGGGATGGAAGAGGGCGCAGAGGTCTCGGGGAGCAACTTCCCGCCGTCGATTCCCGTCGGGTCGCAGGCGCTCCACGCCTCGGGGGTCGGGTGGGCACAGGAGATAACCGGCGCGGACGAGGCCGCACTGGCGTACTTCGGCGACGGCGCGACCAGCGAGGGCGACGTGTACGAGGCGATGAACGTCGCCGGGGTGCTGGACGCACACGCCGTCTTCCTCTGTCAGAACAACCAGTGGGCGATTTCGGTACCCCGAAGCGGCCAGAGTCGGGCCGAGACCCTCGCGCAGAAGGCCGTCGCGGCGGGCATCGAAGGCGTGCAGGTCGACGGCAACGACGTGCTGGGCGTACTCTCGGTCACGCGGGACGCGCTGGAGTCCGCCCGCGAGGGCGACCCCGTGCTGATAGAGGCGCTGACCTACCGGCGGTCGATGCACACGACCAGCGACGACCCGCGGGTCTACCGGACCGACGAGGAGGAAGCCGAGTGGGAGGCACTGGACCCCATCGAGCGGTTCGAGACGTATCTCCGGGACGAGGACCTCCTCGACGACGAACGATTCGAGGCTATCGGCGACGAAATCGAGGAACTGATCGCCGACGAAATCGACCGCGCGAAGGAGGGTCAGACACGGGTGGTACCCGCAGAGATGTTCGACTACGTGTTCGCGGAGGCCCCGCCGGAACTCGTACGCCAAAAGGAGGTCTTCGAGTCCCAACAGTCGACCGACGGCGAGGGACCGACGAGTAAGAGCGCGACGAGCGAGGAGGCGTCCGACGATGGCGAATGACCTCCGACTCGTGGAGTCGATTCGGCAGGCGCTCGCCGAGGAGATGAACCGCGACGAGAGCGTCGTCGTCTACGGCGAGGACGTAGGCGTCAACGGCGGGGTGTTCCGAGCGACACGCGACCTCTACGAGGAGTACCCCGAACAGGTGTACGACACGCCGCTCGCGGAGTCGGCGATTCTGGGTCTGGGTGTCGGTCTGGGGGCGTACGGACTCACTCCGGTCGCCGAAATCCAGTTCGCCAGTTTCGCGTTTCAGGGGTTCCACCAACTACACCAGCACGCCTCCCGGATGCGGAGTCGGACCCGCGGGGCGCTCTCAGTTCCGATGACGGTCCGGATGCCCTACGGCGGTGGTATCCGGGCGCTCGAACTCCACTCCGAGAGCTACGAGGCGGGGTACGCCCACGTACCGGGTTTGAAGACGGTCGTGCCGTCGAACCCGGCCGACGCGAAGGGACTGCTCACGTCGGCCATTCGGGACCCCGACACCGTCCTCTTCCTCGAACCGACCAAGCGTTACCGGGCCTCGCGCGAACCCGTGCCCGAGGGCGAACACACCGTCCCGCTCGGGGAGGCCGAGGTAGTGAGCGGGGGCGAGGACGTGACGGTCGTAGCGTGGGGTGGGATGCTGACCGACACCCTCGACGCAGTCGAGGCGAGCGACGCGAGCGCCGAAGTTATCGACCTCCGGACGGTCTACCCGATGGACTCGGCGACGATACTGGAGTCGGTCCGGGAGACCGGTCGGTGCGTCGTGGTCCACGAGGCCCCGCGAACCGGCGGACTCGCGGCCGAGATCATCGCCCGCATCAACGACGAGGCGCTCTACCACCTCGAAGCGCCGGTCGAGCGCGTGACGGGCTACGACGTTCCCTTCCCGATGTTCGCCCGCGAGGAGGCCTACCGACCCGATGCAGAGCGAATCCGGCGCGGCATCGAGCGCACGCTGTCGGCGTGAAGGCTATGGAGTCCGACGTCGTCTCCTCGTCGGAGGAGTTCGAATGCGAGCATTCGTCATGAACGCAATCGGCGAGACGGGAGTCGCCGAGAAAGAGCGACCGAAACCGGGACCGAACGACGCGATACTCGAACCGACGGCGGCACTGATCTGCACCTCGGACGTACACACGGTCCACGGCGCAATCGGCGAGCGCGAGAACCTGACGCTCGGCCACGAAGCGGTCGGCGTCGTGGACGAGGTCGGGTCGGAGGTAGAGGAGTTCGCCGAAGGCGACCGAGTGGCGGTCGGGGCCATCACGCCCGACTGGGGATCCGCCGAGGCGCAGGACGGCCACCCGTCCCAGTCGGGCGGTCCGCTCGGCGGGTGGAAGTTCGCCAACGAGAAGGACGGCGTGTTCGCCGAGTACTTCCACGTCAACGACGCCGACGCGAACCTGGCCCGGATTCCGGACGGCGTGGCCGACGAGGAAGCGGTCTACGTCTGCGACATGCTGAGTACCGGTTTCGCGGCGGCCGAGAACGCAGCGATTCCGATGGGCGGGACCGTCGCCGTCTTCGCGCAGGGGCCGGTCGGCCTGATGGCGACGAAGGGCGCGGCGTTGCGGGGCGCAGGCCGGATTATCGCGGTCGAGAGCGTCCCGAAACGGCAGGAACTGGCCCGCGAGTACGGGGCCGACGAGGTGGTCGATTTCGAGGAGGTAGACCCCGTAGAACGCATACTGGAGGTGACCGATGGGGAAGGCGTCGATGGGGCAATCGAGGCGCTCGGCAGCGAGGAGACGCTGGCCGACTGCGTGGCGGTGACGAAACCGGGCGGCACTATCTCGAACGTGGGCTACTACGGCGAGGGCGAGACGGTCGATATCCCGCGGGAGGCGTGGGGCGTCGGCATGGCCGAGAAGGACATCGTGACCGACCTCTGTCCGGGCGGGCGACTTCGCCTCCGGCGACTCCTCCGCCTGATAGACGCCGGGCGGGTGGACCCGACGCCGATGACGACCCACGAGTTCGACTTCGAGAACGTCGACGAGGCCTTCGAGTTGATGGCGTCGAAGGAGGACGGCGTCATCAAACCGCTAGTGCGGTTCTGAAGAGAGAGTCGGGCGGACACGGGAAGATACTTATTCGGGGACGCCAAAGCGGAAGGTAGAATCAGTCTCGCCCGATGAGGCCAGACCGGCTGAGGGTGTCAGCAGGGGACTGCGGGCGTCGTCTGCTCGCATTCCTTCTGCTCTTTTGCCTTACCAACTCCGTCGTGTTACCAGTCGACCGAGTACGACTCGTCCGACTCCTATGAGCGTCGCTCGTCCGACTCGTAGAACGATCTCGGACCGCCGAACTGCGTCAGTAATCGAGGCGGTGACTCGTATTCCGGAGTTCGAACTGCAACCGTCCGTCGGTGTCCTCGGACACCCACAGCAGGCAGTCCACGACTGCCGTCAACTGGCTCACCGTCTCTTCGTCGTGCGCCGTGAAATCGATGCCGAATATTCCGAGTCCGTCACCGACCCGGAGGCCTCTCAGTTGTTCGAGGAGGCGACAGACGCGCCGCGTGGTCGCTCCCTCTATCATCGGCGTGAGCGACTGGACGACGAAGTGCTGCGTGCCGGTCGAGGGCGCGACGGTCGCGGTCAAATCCGAGAGAGCGATTACGAGTCGTTCCAAATCGTCGGGCGAAGGCATGTAGACGGTGGGAACGTCGGCATACGGGGCGGTCAGATACTGGTCTTCGGAGACTGTATCGACCACGGCGAGCGAGGGCACGCCGTTTGCAGTTTCGACGTCCTGAGTGTGGGCAACGGCCTCCTCGCGGCCCTCCGTCGTCGTGACGACGATGGCGGTGTCGTCAGATCCCCCGGCGTGCGCCAAGAGGCGGAGGCCGAGTGCGTACTCCGACGGGTCGACGGTTCCCGCGACGAGCATCGTGGTCGGCGGCGAAACGGTCTCGGCGACGTCACCGATGCGCCTCTCGCGGTCGTCTGCTCGACGGTGACGGGCGTTCACTGGCATCAGCTACCTTCCCCCATTCGCCGCGACGTCGTGAGCAATAGCTCGTGAAGTCCGCGAGTTCGTTCTCGGAGGTCCGTGCCGCAGTCCGCGCCGGAGAGGTCGATTTCGGTAATCATGGTCGTAGATGGTTGCCCAGTCCCGTCGAGAAGTCGGCCCAGCGGCTACCCGCCGGGAAGGCAGCGGAGTCATCCGGCACGGCGCATCTCAGAGCAGTGCCATCGGAAGACGCCACCACCGTGTGGCGGCAACCCGATGGGCGAACGGAGAAAGGACGGAGTTCCTGGTGTCAGACAGTCAGGTGGGACTCGGTATATAAGTTACGGCCGCGAACCGCGTGCTCCCGAGCGCCGGGGCGACTCCGGCGCGAATCGCACCGCCGAGTTCCCTCGTTTCAGTACTCCTCGGCGTCGAGTTCTTCGAGGTGCTGTTCGAGTTCGGGGTACTCGTCGAGGTCCACGAACCCGTACTCGCCGCCGCCGTAGAAGCTCTCGGGGAGTTCGCGCTCGACCAGCATCGTCTCGGGGTCGGCGTCGACGTGGTTCACCTTGTCCAGCGGGACGACGCGGGCCGTCTCGGTACCGTCGAGGCAGACGACGCTTCGCTCGCGCACGAGAACCGCGTCGAACTCCAGCGCGTCGTACTCGTCTACCGTGAACACTGTCGGGCGGGAAGGTGCCATACGTCGTGAAGTGGAGACTCGATATTAAAAGTCGGTGAAGAAGGCGACGGTGTCGAGGAGCGGCAAGACATCAACTTTTCCTTCTCTTAGAAATAGATACATTCCTTACACTCTGATTTTCGTTTCTTTACAGGTCGGACGTATTGCTCTCGGACTTGCGCTCGCTCCGCCCAGCGGAGCGAACGCAGACGCGGCGCGTCCCGTGGTCGGCGACAATCCACGAAACGCACGTAGTCGGCGGCAGTTTGCGGAACTCGGTGGCCAGTGGAAATCCGCGAAACCCGTGGCCAGTGGAAATCTGCTTAACTCGACGGTGTGGGTCGGTTCGAACGGTCTCGCCGACGAGACGAAACCGCGGTTTCGGCCGTAGGTGTCGCCCCGGAATCACTTCCTCCGGAAAATCACACCGTCACTTCGGACAGTGCCACGGAATAGCCACGCAGGGTTTATCTACCGCACCGCCTTACTAACAGACTCATGACGGGGCCAATCCGCCAGCGAGAGCGGGAGCAAGAGACCGAACAGGAGGAGACCGAGGAATCTCAGACGTGTCCGGAGTGCGAAGCAGGAACCTTAGTGGCCGACGCTGGCGGGAGCGAGCTGGTGTGCGAAGACTGTGGACTGGTCGTCGAAGAGCGCAACGTGGACCGCGGCCCCGAATGGCGCGCGTTCAATCATCAGGAGCGCCAGAACAAGAGTCGGGTCGGTGCGCCCACTACCAACACGATGCACGACAAGGGACTGACGACCACCATCGACTGGAAGAACAAGGACGCCTACGGTCGGTCGCTCTCCTCGGAGAAGCGAAGCCAGATGCACCGTCTCCGGAAGTGGCAGGAGCGCATCCGGACCAAGGACGCGGGCGAGCGCAACCTCCAGTTCGCGCTCAGCGAACTCAACCGGATGTCGTCGGCGCTCGGCGTCCCCCGCTCGATACAGGAAGTCGCCTCGGTCATCTACCGGCGCGCGCTGAAGGAGGACCTGATTCGCGGGCGCTCCATCGAGGGCGTCGCCACCGCCGCGCTCTACGCCGCCTGCCGGAAGGAGGGCATCCCGCGCTCGCTGGAGGAAGTGTCGGAAGTGGCCCGCGTGGACCGCAAGGAAATCGGACGGACCTACCGCTACATCTCCCAGGAACTCGAACTCGGGATGGAACCGGTCGACCCGAAGAAGTACGTGCCGCGGTTCTGCTCCGAACTCGACCTCAGCGAGGAAGTCGAGAGCAAGGCGAACGAGATCATCGACGTGACCGCCGAGAAGGGCCTGCTCTCGGGCAAGTCGCCGACGGGGTACGCGGCCGCGGCCATCTACGCCGCCTCCCTGCTCTGCAACGAGAAGAAGACCCAGCGCGAGGTCGCCGAGGTCGCGCAGGTCACCGAGGTCACGATTCGAAATCGATATCAGGAACAGATCAAGGCCATCGGACTTTACAACTGAGAGACCGTATCTCGTCGTGGAAGCGAACGGTGTGGCAAAGACGACAATGGAAATCGGACAGCAATTCGAACGACGATTGGGCGAAGAGTTCGGCGGGGACGCCGGGACGCGACGCGTCGTCGCGCGACAGGCCCGCGACCTCGCCGACTCGGGGCAGTTCGGGACGGACGTAGACCGGGAGTTGACGGCCCCGGTCGTCGTGGAGAACCTCCACGACGCGCCGGACGACCTCGCGCTCCCCGAGAAGTGGAACTGGTGGATGGGTGCGCTCGAACTCGCCTACGGCGGCTACGACCGGTTTCGGGTCGTTCGGTGGGCGGGCGGTCCGAAGTGACCCACCGAACTCAGGGCAACCCGCCGGTCGCGCCCAGATAGGCGACGTAGAACTGGACCGCGTTGAACGCGCCGTGGACGAACGCCGGAACCACGAGGTTGTCGGTCCACTCGTACGTGATGCCGAGGACCGGCGAGAGGACGAACAGCACCGCGAGATACGGGAGTTTTCCCGACCCCTGCAAGGAGAAGACGTGGACGACCGCGAAGACGAAACTAGCGACGCCGATGGCGACCCACGGCCCGAACGCCTCCCGGAGGCGGCCCTGTACGACTCCGCGGTAGAGTAGTTCCTCGCCCGGGCCGATGAACAAAAACGACAGCGGGACCAGCAGGAGGAAGATTCGAGGGTCCTGCTCGCCGAACTCCTCGACCGCGTTCGACGCCGACTGGACGTCGAGCGCGGACAGTATCGCCGAGACGACGACGAGACCGGCGAACAGCGCCACGACGCCGCCGACCGACCACGCGACGTCCCGGAGCGTCGGAATCCGAGCCTCGACGAAGTCCAGTCCGCGGTCGGTGTACGCCAGATAGCCGACCGCGAAGGTTCCGAACGCGACGCCCTGACCCATCACGACCGAGAGACCGAGCAGGAGTGCTGGTCGGTCCATCAGAGGGACGCCCGCCGCTATCAGTGCGACCGCCGTCACTCCGACGACCAGTACCGCGAATCCGTATCCACCGAGACCGAGCGCGGCCGCCGCGAGCAGTGCGCGCCCGGGCGAGGCCGACGCCGTCGGGCCGTCGACTCGTACTCGTTCCATTTCGTCTGCGTACGTTCCGGAGTCACTTGAAGGTCGCATGCACCGCGTCGACGGGCGTCGTCGGGCCGCGGCGGTACCGAGGAGCGTCGTCCGCGCGCTCGATTTCGAAGACCTGCAAGCAAATCACGAGTCGGCCGTCCGAGAGCGTGGCACGGAGCATCGGCCCGCGACTCGTGGCGGCCACGTACGGCGGGTCGGCGACCGGCGGTGCGGACAGCGAGTAGCCTGCCGCGCGTACCGCTCCCGCGAGTACGTCGGGCAAGCGCGCCCACACGCCCGCGGCGTCGAGTCCGGCGCGGAGCGAGTCGGCTACTTCGGTCGGGTCGGTGGTCCAGTCGGCGTCCCACGTCACGGCCACCGCGTCGGCCCCTCGCAGGACGAGTTCGACCGTCTCCGCGTGAGATTCGAGGACGTATGCGCTGGCGTCGTCTGCAGGGTCGGTCACGGGTCGTCTCGGCGTTCGGGTGCGAGATATAAATCTCGGGGGGAAAAGCCTACAAGTGAGGGGCCGAACCGTGAGGTAGAGATGGAACAGATGATTCCACTATTCGGGCCGATTCCGGGCGGGATGGAGATGATGGTGATTCTCCTGATCGCCGTCCTGCTGTTCGGCGCGAACAAGATTCCGAAACTCGCCCGCTCGACCGGCGAGGCGATGGGCGAGTTCAAGAAAGGGCGTCAAGAAATCGAAGACGAACTCCAGGAAGCGGCCGATCCGGACGTCGGTTCGACCGACCCTGACGTGGGTTCGACCGGGACCGACGCGAGCGTCGACACCGACACCTCCGAAGCGTAACGCTGGCGGCCTACTTTCTAGATCTCTCGTAACCACAATCGGTTTCTTCGAGCCGGGTATCGACACCGAAGTTAAGGGGCTTCGGTACCCAGTCATCAGTACATGAGTAGTGAAGAGCTTCAGGAAACCAACACCGAAGAGCGCTTCGAGTTCAAAAAGGAAGAGAGCGCGGCGCTCAGGTCCGACAAGGGGCTGACCGAAGAGGTCGTCCGTCTCATCAGCGACGACAAGGACGAACCCGACTGGATGCTCGACCAGCGACTCCGGGCGCTCGAGCATTGGAACAACATGCCGATGCCGACCGACTGGCCCGGCCAGCCGGACTTGACGAAGTTGGACGTGGAGGAGATCGTCCCGTACATCCGGCCCGACGTGGACAAGCGTACGGGTACCGACGACTGGGACGACCTGCCGGACGACATTCAGGACACGTTCGAGAAGCTGGGGATTCCGGAGGCCGAGCGCAAGGCGCTCTCGGGCGTCGGTGCCCAGTACGAATCGGAGGTCGTCTACCAGAACATGCAGGAGCAGTGGGAGGAGAAGGGCGTCGTCTTCTGCAACATGGACGAGGCAGTCCGCGAACACGAGGACCTCGTGAAGGAGTACTTCATGACCTCCTGCGTCCCGCCGAGCGACAACAAGTTCGCCGCGCTCCACGGCGCGGTCTGGTCGGGCGGGAGCTTCGTCTACGTCCCCGAGGACGTCACCGTCGAGATGCCGGTCCAGGCGTACTTCCGGATGAACTCCGAAGGGATGGGCCAGTTCGAACACACCCTCATCATCGCCGAGGAAGGCTCGGAGGTCCACTACATCGAGGGGTGTTCGGCCCCGAAGTACGGTACTCACAACCTCCACTCCGGCGGTGTGGAAGTGTTCGTCAAAGAAGACGCTCACGTCCAGTACTCGACCGTCCAGAACTGGTCGAAGAACACCTACAACCTCAACACCAAGCGCGCCATCGTGGAAGCGGGTGGACGGATGGAATGGGTGTCGGGGTCGATGGGGTCGAAAGCCACCATGCTCTACCCCTCCTCGATTCTCAAGGGACGGGGAGCCTCGGCCAATCACATCTCCATCGCGTTCGCTGGCGAGGGCCAGGACATCGACACGGGCGCGAAGGTCTACCACAACGCACCCCGGACCAACTCGACCATCGAGTCGAAGTCCATCTCGAAGGACGGCGGCCGCACCAACTACCGCGGTCTCGTCCACATCTCGGAGGGCGCGACCGACGCCTCCACGTCCGTCGAATGTGACGCGCTGATGTTCGACAACGAGTCGACCTCCGACACGATGCCCTACATGGAAATCGACGAGTCGAAGGTCGACGTGGCTCACGAGGCGACCGTCGGCAAAATCGGCGACGAGGACGTCTTCTACCTCCAGTCGCGGGGACTCGACGACGACGACGCCAAGCAGATGATCGTCTCGGGCTTCATCGAACCGCTGACCGAAGAGCTACCCATCGAGTACGCGGTCGAACTCAACCGCCTCATCGAGTTGGAGATGGAAGGTAGTCTCGGATAGTCGGACAGAGGCGCTTCTATCGATTCTTCTGCCGCGACGTAGACGCCCGACGGCCGGCCAACGGAATGCGATAGCCGTTTAAGCGTGAAGGAAAATTGTCGGATATGACCGGCGACTCCGCCGCTGACGACGACGACCGCGGCGGGTCACTCGGCGTCGACGAAGTGCTGACTCTTCTTAGCGATAGGTACCGACGACACACCCTCGCGTGCCTCGACGGCCTGCCCGCGCCAGTCTCGCTCGAGGACCTGACCGACCAGGTTGCGGGCCGGGAGTTCCAGCAACCGCCGGACAATGTGTCGATGATAAAGCGGACTCAAATCGCCACCGCGCTCCACCACACCCACCTGCCGAAGTTGGAGGAGGCCGGAATCCTCGTCTACGACGACGACGGAGGCAAGGTGACCGAGATCACCATCGAGGCACCGCTCACGGGGTTTCTCGACAAGATTCGACGGCACGAAGGGTAGCCGAGACTCGAACGCGGTCGAGGAGGCGTGAGGCTCTCGCGGTGCGGTGGCGAGGCCGTGCGATGACTCCGTGGCCCACACGGCAGCTAGCTTCCTCGACGGTCTCCGAGATTCGTCACGAACTGCGTTCCGTCGCCGCAACCACAAAGTCCCTCTCGCTCGTCGGGTAGAGTATGCAAGCACGAACTCAGACAGACCGCGGCCGGTCGCCACTCGGAACGCTCGTCCTTCTCGCGCTGACGTTCGCCATCGGCTACCTCCTCGGGTCCCAGAGCGGCAGGTCGGGAGAGTGGCAGGACGTGGAGAGCGAACCCACGGAAATCACCATCGACGGCGACGAGGAAGAGACCGAAGAGTAACATCCAGTTATTTATACCTATTGTATATCCTCTCTTTAGCAACCAATAGTTATGCTCGAGACGATATCTGTTGGTTGGTCGGGGAAATGTCGAGACGTAGATGGAACGACTTCGCGAGTCCAGAACGTATCGCATCGAACTACGACCCCGCTGTGAACGTCGGGAGTTAGCACTGTGTGAGTGGATAAATTACGCCACCGCACCCCGAGAGCCTCACGCCTCCCCAGCCTCCTGCGTTGCTCGCTCCGCTGCGCTACTCGTCCCTCACGCGATTTGCGCGGCGCACAGTTGCGCCGCGCCAGCGCGCGCCGGAGCAGAATAAGTCAGTCAGCGCGCGTCCGGGGAAACCCGTCGAGGCTCCCAAACGACGAGTCAGTAACCCGTCGCGTTTCCGTCCTTCCGGGGTTCGGTCGCGCCCGAGAGAACCGGGTCTTCGGAGTCCAGACCCTCGACGCGGGTGATCTGAGCACCGCCGAACATCACCGGCGGGAGGACGCGCACGTCGTGGCCCTTGCGAGCGAGTTTCGACTGGATACCACCGTCGAGGCGGCCCTCGACCGCGAGTTCGCCCGATTCGCGGTAGCGCCAGCGCGGGTAGTCCAGCGCGGCCTGAAGCGGCATGTCGTAGTCCACGAGGTTCGAGATTACCTGGACGTGGCCCTGCGGTTGCATGTAGCCGCCCATAACGCCGAACGCCGCCCAGTCGTCCTCGTCGAACTTGGCGAGCGCCGGAATCAGGGTGTGGAACGGTCGCTTGCCGGGTTCGAGGCTGTTCGGGTGGTCGGGGTCGAGCGAGAAGGAGGCCCCGCGGTTCTGGAGCGCGATGCCGGTGTCGCCCGCCACGAGTCCCGACCCGAAGCCAGCGAACCGGGAGTTGATGAACGAGACCAGATTCCCTTCGTCGTCGGCGACCGTCAGGAGGACCGTATCGGCGTCTTCGGCGTGAGAGTCGGGGACGCCGAAGGAAACGTCGTGGTCGGCGGACCCGTCGATGCCCTCCGCGCGCTCGGCCGCCCACTCCTCGGACTCCAGCGCCGGAATCTGCTCGAACTCGGGGTCGGTGATGTAGCGATGGCCGTCGTGGAACGCCCGCTTCATCGCCTCCGCGAAGTAGTGGATTCGCTCCGGCGAGTCGAGGGGGTGGTCGCCCGCACCGAGTTCCTCGGCGATGTTCAGGGCTTCGAGCGCGACGAGACCCTGATTGTTCGGCGGGAGTTCGTAGATTTCCGCGCCGTTGTAGGTCGTCGAGACCGGGTCGACGAACTCCGGTTCGAAGCCCGCGAGGTCCGCTTCGGTCATGAACCCGCCCTTCGACTGGACCTCGTCGACGATTTGCTCGGCGATTTCGCCCTCGTAGAACACGTCGGCACCCTCTTCGGCGATTCTTCGCATCGACTCGCCGAGGCGCGGCAGACGCATCGTCTCGCCGACGTCGGGCGCGCGACCGTCCTTCAGGTAGGCCTCGCGGGCGTGGTCGTCGGTGAACAGGTCCTCCGCGCCGGTCCAGTGCGAGGCGATAATCTCCGAGACGGGATACCCCTCGGTCGCGTACTCGATGGCCGGGCCGAGCGCGTCCGAAAGCGTGAGGCGACCCAACTCCTGGACGGTGGCCTCCCACCCGCGGGCCGTACCGGGCACCGTGACCGCGTGAGGGCCGAGGAAGGGCATCCCCGCGTCCTCGTCGGCGTCGGTCGCGTAGCCCCGCGACTCGGGGTAGTATTCGTCGGCGTTCGCGTCGGCTTCCAGCGCGGCGCTGACGTTCTCGATGGTCGCCTCGGCGGGCGCGCCGCCGCAAGAGCGCATCGCGCCGACCTCGCCGTCGGCGGTCCGGTAGAGCGCAAATACGTCGCCGCCGAGACCCGTACTCGTGGGTTCCACGACGTTGAGTGCCGCGGCGGTCGCCACCGCGGCGTCGAAGGCGTTGCCGCCCTCGCGCAGGATTCGGACGCCCGCCTCGCCGGCGAGCGGTTGGCTAGTGGCGACGAGTCCGTTCGGCGCGTAGACGGTCGAACGTCGAGACGTGAATCGGTCTGGGTCCGGGGTCATCGTCCGTACTTAACACAACCGGCCCTAAAACAACCCACCGAATATATTTGGATATGAGACTTTGGTGGTGGCCCAGCGTTCCGGCACGACGTTCGGGAGGCCATCGAGAGCGTCGAGGACGGGTGTTCGGGGAGCGGGGCACTGTCTCGTGGATGGAAGAGGAACGTCCGTCAGTTCCGGACTACGCCCTCCGGCCCGCGAGCTAGGTACTCCCGACCGCCCTTTTCGACCTGCAACTCGCCGTCTTCCACGACGACTTCGCCGCCGACGATGGTGTGGGTCGGGAGACCGGTCAGTTCCTGCCCGTGGAACGTCGAGTAGCGCGGTTCCATGGTGTGATAGAAGTCGTCGTCCACGACCGCCGACCGTTCGAGGTCCACGATAACCATGTCGGCGTCAGAGCCCTCGACGAGTGCGCCTTTCCGGGGGTAGAGCCCCCAGCGTTTGGCGTTGTTCTCGCAGGCGACCTCGACCAGTCGCTCCATCGAGATGCGGTTCTCGTTCACGCCCTCGCTCATCATGACGGGGAGGAAGTACTCGATGCCGTTGTTGTCGCCCGGGATGGCCTCCCACACGTCGCCGTACTTGCCCCCGTCTTTCTCCTTGAACTCGATCTTGTGCGGGCAGTGGTCGGTGCCGAGATACTCGACCGTGCCGTTTCGCAGGCCCTCCCAGAGTCGGTGTTTGCTGTCCTCGCCCCGGAGCGGCGGCGATATCTTGCCCCAGACGCCGAGGTCTTCGTCCTTGGTGTGGCCGAGGAACGCCGGCAGGGTCTCGGCGTGGAGTTGGACTCCCTGCTCTTGGAACCGCTCGCAGATGTCCACGCCCTCGCCCGTGGACATGTGGACGATGTAGGCGCGCGAGTCGGTGTACTCTGTGAGTCGCCCGATTTGTTCGATCTGCATCGCCTCGCAGATGTTCGGTGCGGATTCGGACCACGCTTCGAGGTCGTTGCGGCCCTCTTCCTGCAACTCCTGCCTGCGCTCGTGGGCGAGGTCCTCGTTCTCGGCGTGGAACATCACCACGCCATTGTTGATCTCCGAGACCTTGTCCAGCACCTTGTAGACGCGCCCGGCGTCGGAGTGGTCGATACCCAGCTCGGGCGAGGCGTGCTTGTACCAGTTGAAGAAGATTTTGAACGAGCGGACGCCCTCCTCGGCCAGTCCCTCGATCTCCTCGACGTGGTGGTCTTGGTGGACGATGGCGTGATACGCGAAGTCGATGTAGGAGTTCTCTCGGCCCACCTCGCGGAAGAAGTCCATGTCTGGGAGGTAGCGGTCGGGTTGAAGCAGGAAGTTCACGACGGTCGTGACGCCGCCGTGGACCGCCCCGCGAGTCTCGGTCTCGAAGTCGTGGGCCAACCCCTCGTGGTAGTCGTACTCGTAGCGCGAGAGCCCCCAGTGAACGTGGGGGTCGATGAACCCCGGAATCAGGTAGTTACCCTCGGCGTCGATGGTTCGGTCCGCGTCGGGGAGATTGCGCTCGGACCCGACCGCGACGATTTCGCCGTCCGCGGCCGCGACGCCGCCGTCGATGGTTCCGGCGGGCGTGACGACCCGCGCGTTCACGACTCGGAGGTCTGCGTGTCCTTCCATAACGTGGCACACAGACTACCGGGACTTAGAGTTATTCCCTGTCATTCGTTTTCGACGGTATCGAGAGGGTTCGAGGGTGTCGATACCGGAGACCGAAGAATCTGGTCCCGACTGAGGGGAACAGAGAGAAGCTAGCACCGCTCGAACGAAGGAAGACCGCACCTGCACGGCACCCGCGGCCGCAGGACTCCGCGCGGTTGGGCGCGACGCCCGCGGGCGTCGCGCCAGCACGCGCCGGACTCGAAAAGAAAATTATGCTTAAAAATAGTATTTACACGTTTCAAGGAATCATATATAAAGATCGGAAGCGCCTATACAATCGGCTGCCGGTCCGATAGCGACCGACCGTCAACCGACGCAGTAGGCCCGGCGAACTGTTTTCGAGCGGACGAAGGGGCCGGGCACCTTCTCGGTCGTCGCGGGGGCAACTCCCCACTGCTCGCTCGTCGGTCTTCGTTGCTAATCGACGGTACACCCCTCCGAGACCGGCCACAGTTTCCCGGCCACGATTCCGAAACCATTAGCCCACGCCGTGCCAACGCCCGGAGTAATGAGCGACTTGCTGGTACGAGCGGCGCGAGGCGAGCGAACCGAGCGACCGCCGGTCTGGTTGATGCGACAGGCCGGGCGGTACATCCCCGAGTACCGCGACATCCGGGAGGACTACACCTTCAAGGAGGCCATCTCGACGCCCGAGGTGGCCGAGCGCATCACCCTCCTGCCGTGGGACATCTTCGAACCCGACGGCCTCGTGATGTTCTCGGACATCCTGACCGTCCTCGAACCGCTCGGTCTCGACTACCACATCGAGAGCGGCACCGGCCCGGTCATCGAGAACCCCGTGACCCGTCCCTCGGAGGTGCCCGAGAGCCACGCGGACGTCCGCGAGGAACTCGATTACGTCGGCGCGCTCCTCGAACGCCTCCAGCGGAGCGTCGGTGACCGGACCAGCATCATCGGCTTCGCCGGCGGGCCGTTCACCCTCGCGGCCTACGCCGTCGCGGGCCAACCCGCGGGCAAGAAACAGAAGCCCATCCGCCGGTTCCGGGTCGAGTACCCCGAGGCGTTCCGGAGTCTGCTCGAACGCTTCGCCGACGTGGTGGTCGAGTACGTCGAGTATCAGGTCGAGGCGGGCGCGGACCTGATTCAGTTGTTCGACACCTACGCCGGACTCCTGACTCCCGACGACTATCGGGAGTTCGTCCAACCGCTCCACCAGCGCATCTTCGACGCTTGCGACGTACCCTCGGTCGTGTACGCTCGGAACCCGGGCGGCAAACTCGACCTGCTGGCCGACTCCGGCGCGGACGTAGTGAGCCTCGACTGGACCGTGGACATGCGAGAAGCGCGCGACCAGTTGGGCGACCTGCCCGTGCAGGGCAACCTCGACCCCTCGTACCTGCTGGGCGACGAGGCGTTCGTCCGCCAAGAGACCGAGAACGTCATCGAGAAGGCCGGACCCGAGGGTCACGTCCTGAATCTGGGCCACGGCATCGACCGCGAGACGCCGGTCGAGAACGCGAAGGCGTTCGTCGAGACCGCGAAGGAGTGGAACTGGGAGTAAGAGCAGTCCGCGAAATCGAATCGAAGAATCAGCGAACCGTTTTCAGTCGGCGTGAGGCTGCGCGCCGGTCGTCCGAGACGACGCGTCCGGCGCGTGGTCGGGGGTCGGTTCGGAGACCGACTCGGAGACCGCCGAGTCGTCGGGGGCCTTGTAGTAGGCGATGAGACTCCAGACGACGAACCCGGCACCTGCGCCGAGCGCAGACCCCATCAGGCCGAGCGAGTAGAACGCGACCCCCTGTCCGGAGAGGACGACCAGCGTGGGGACGCTGGTCGAGTGGGGGACCGAGGCGTTCTCGTCCAAGAGGGTCGGGAAGAGGCTTGCTATCGCGACGATGCTACCAGCGAGGATGACGATGTCTTGCCACATGGTTGGAGTAGATGGAAACCCCCGCCGTGGAGGGACCGTGCGGCGGGGCGTCCGTATTCAGAAATAGGAACTCAGATTGTAGTAAATATTTCTATCGGGAGACGGTTTGGGATGGGGTCCCATCTCGACATGGAATTATCGTGATGGATTCGGCTTCGGGTAGGAAGAACCGTGATACTTCGACGGAAGTGAAAAAGCGTCAGCCAATCAGTCGAGGCGCTCGGCGAACTCGTCGGCCAGCGACTCGGCCTCCCGAATCCGACTCGGGACGCCCATCCTCGCGGTGTAGTTGGTCGCCAATCGAACGCCCTCGGGCAGTTCCACCCGCTCCACGGCTTCCCACGAGGTGTCGTAGGCCGGGAACCCGCGCCGGAGGCGGTTCACGTCCACGACCTCCGCTGGCGCGCCCGTGACCTGCTCGAACTCCGCGGCCGCAATCTCGCCCATCCGCTCCTCGCTCTCGTCCAGAATTTCGGGGTCGTGCATCCCGCCGAGGAACGCGGTGTAAACTCCCCGGTCGAACATGCTCGCGTTCCACGAGACGCCGAGCGTCCGGAGGTCCTCGTCGAACCCGACCTGATAGCCTAACGCCGCCGGGTCCACGTCACCCTCCGCTTCGATGTCGGCCCGGAGGTAGACCATGGCGAGCGGATTGTAGTTCAACTCGCGGAGTGCGTCGGCCGAGTCGGGCGCGAGGTCGGCCACGAGGTCGGCCGTGAGCCCAGCGGGCGTGGTCAGGACGACCTGCTCGAACGCTGACGTACCGTCGAGGGTTTCGAGTTCGTAGGTCGGACCGTCTTCGCCGCCGTCACCCTCTCGAACTGCCGTCACTGGCGTTTCGAGTCGAATCGAGTCGGCGTGGGTCTCTGCGAGGGCCTCCGGCAGTCGCTGGAGGCCGTCGTCGAGCGAGATAGCCGGCGGGGTCTCCCGACCGCCCGCCGTGCGCTGGATGGCGGCCTTCAACAGGCTTCCGTGGCGCCGTTCGAGTTCGAGGAGGCCCGAGAGCGCGTGACCGACCGGCATCTCCGCGGGGTCCGAACCGTAGATGCCGCCGAAGAGAGGGCCGAGCAGGTTTCGGTAGGTCTCCGCGCCGAACTTCCGAGTGAACATCTCGGCGGCGGTCTCGTCGGGGTCGGCGGGGTCGGTGAAGGGTTCGCCGAGGACCTCGCGCTTCGCGTCGGCCGACAGCAGGTCGGTCTCGCCGAACTCCTCGGCGGAGAATGGCGCTGACCGGAGTTCGTCGTCGGCGTAGACGCAGATGGGGAGGTCCGGGTCGGCGGTCCGAACCTCCGACTCCAGGCCGAGGTCCGCAACGAGGTCGTCGATGCGGTCGGTGCGTCGGACGCGCTGGGGGCCCCGCTCCAACAGGTGGCCGTCGACGTTGCGACTCCGGACGACGCCGCCGGGGTCGGGCGCGGCCTCGAACAGGGTGAACTCCGCGCCGCGCTGGTCGAGGTAGTGGGCCAGCGAGAGACCGGTGATGCCGCCACCGACGATGCCGACCGACTGCCGGGAGTCCTCGCCCGGCTTCATGTTCGCTCGACCGGCGCGTTCAGGCACATCGCGTCGGGCGAGTCCGAACACTGGCACTGCCGGAACTGGTAGTAGCCGGGGTCGAAGTCACCGACGAACGGTTCCACGAGGTCGCCGAGGACGGTTCGGAAGCGGTCGTCGTCGTGGGGAACCGGGACGCGGTAGAAGTCGAGTCCGAGTTCCTCGGCCTCCTCGCGGAGTTCGTCGTCGAGTTCCGAGAGGGTCTCGCTCTGCTCGTGCATGAAGCTGATGGGTTCGACCACGACGCGTTCGGTGTCACCGGCCTCACCGACGTCCTCGATTGCGTCCTCCACGTCGGGTTCGGTCCACGGGATGTCGCGGTTCTCGTGGTTCTGGTAGCCGAGCGTGTAGGAGTCGACGCCGAGTTTGCGGGCGACGACCTCGCAGAACTCCTCGACGTAGTGGTCGTACCGGCTTCCCTCGTCCAGATAGTGACGCGGTGTGCCGTGGGCCGAGTAGACGAGTTCGGTGTTATCGTCGGTCAGGTCCACCCCGTGAGCCTCGGCGAATCGGCGGACGTTCTCTGCTCGAATCTGGTTGTAGAGGGGGTGGCGGTGCCAGCCCGTGATTTCGGCGACCGGCACGTCCCAGTCGCGTTCCGCGGTCGCGTCCTTCAGTTCTTCGAGCGAGGCGACGGTCGTGGAGGCGCCGCAGAGGGGGTAGACCGGCAGGCCGACGAGTTCGTCCACACCGTCCTCGCGGGCGGCCTCGACGGCGTCACCGATGAACGGTTCGGTGAACTGCATGCCGACGTAGGTTTCGGCGTCGTAGCCACGGGCGTCGAGTTCGTAGGCCAGCGCGTCGGCCTGAGCCTCGGCCTGAGGGTTCAACGGAGAGCCGCCGATTTCCTCGTACTCCTCGATGAGACCGGGCGCGCGTCGCTCCGCGAGTTGACGGGCGCGCTCTCGTCGCTCCTCGTCGGTGTCGGCCTCCTCCAGCGAGGCGTTGTTGCGGAAGATGCGTTCGAGGTAGGCGACGACGTTATCGCGAGTCGGTTCCGACGGCTCGCCGAAGTTGAGTAGGACGACTCCTGTGGTCATGGTCGGCCCTTAGGACAGTGCGATGTAATAGCTGTCGCTTGAAACGCAGTTCCCTCCACGCGAACGACTCGTCGGACCACGTACCAGTTGGAATCAGGTTTCAAGGGCCAGCAGGCCCTACACTCTCCCGTGAGTTCCGACAATCGAGACGTCCGAGACCGGGATGCCGGAGGCCGGGGTGTCGGACACCGAGACTTCGGAGACCGGTCGGCGGGCGAGCGTCGGAACGACGAAATCGACCGGCTGTTCGGGTCACTGCCGACCGTCCGGGTGGCGCGGCTTCCCGACGACGAAGCGTGAGAAGTCGAAAGCGTCGGTCCGAGGTCCGTCAGTCGTCCTCGACCCGGTGGTCGTCGAGTTCCGACCCCGCCTGCGACGACCTGAAGCGGGGCGCGACGGCCCAGTAGGACTCGAAGGCGAGCCATATCACGGCGACGAGCACCCCGAGAACCGACGCGAACAGCGCCGGGAAGCCCATCCACGCCGGCGTGACGTACATGAGACCGTTGAGGTACTTGCCCGGAATCAGGTTCTTCAGAAATATCCAGAACTGTTCGTCAAGCGGCGGCGTCCGGGACTCGATTGCTCCGCGTTCGGCGCTCTCCCCGCCGGCGCTCTCGTCGCCCGTGCCGAGGCGCTCGGACTCGTACGGGAACGCCAGGTCGGCGCTCCAGACGGTTTCACCCTGCTCGTTCACCTCGAAGACTCGGTTGCCGTTGGAGTCGGTGATGAGGGTGTTGCCGTTGGGCAAGCGGTCGGCGTCCCGGGGCCACTGCATCCGGGCGTCGCGCCACGTCCACGATTGGACCCACTCGCCGTCCTCGCGCTGATACTCGATGACGCGGTTGTTCTCCGAGTCGCCGACGATGACCGCGGGGCCGCCCTCGGATTCCGGAATGTAGTCCGGGTTGTGCTGTTCGTAGAGCGTGTCGTAGTCGTCCTCAGCGCCGAGAGTCCAGTCCTCCATCAGGCCGCCGCTCCGGTTCAGGAAGAGGACGCGGTCGTGGTTCCGACTGCTCACCATGATTCGGCCGTCGGGGAGTCGCTCCACGTCGTTGATGTGCGACCAGTCTTCGGGGTAGGGACCTCCCGAATCGGCGGGCGAGAAGGCGTCGGAGGCGTTCCACCGCCACCCGATGCGGCCGGTCTCGGCGTTCACGACGAACACCCTGTCGAGATAGATGTCGGCGACCAGCAGGTGCGTGTCGTTGATGCGGTCCACGTCGTGGTAGCGCGTGCCCGACTTGCCGGGCGTCACCTGCGACCAGACCGGCGTGACCTCGCCGGTCGTGAGGTTCACTCGTTCGAAGCCGTTCCTGGTACACGCACCAACGTCCTGCTGGTGGTCGAGGTACTCGTTCCACGTCTCGCGGTCCACGGCGTACTGCGAGACGTTCCAGTCGTCGGGACACTCCGACGCGGTGAGATGGTCGGCGTAGCCGTACTCGACGGTGGCTTCGGTGCCCGCCACCGGGTCCACGTCCCAGTAGCGAGTGTGCGAATCGTTGTAGTAGAGCATCGACCCGTTCTGTGCGAACGCGACGAGTTCGGCCCGCGCGCGCGGCCCTTCGCCGCGGTCTCCGAGCCACGAGTTCGAGTCGGTCGCGACGACCGTGACTCCGTCGTTCGGCGGTACGACCTGCGCTCCGGGATCGGTGGGACCACTACCGTCGAGGTGATCCTCGACGGTTCCGTCGGCCGAACTTATCGCGTATCCGGACCCGACGGTGAGCGCCATAACTGCGAGCAGGACGATAAAAACTGCGCGAAGGCGGCGTTTTCGAGGCACTACAGGTTTGGCAACGAATGCGTATTTAGTCTTTACTGAAACCGCGCAACATGGTTGACAGGTTCGACGGGGAAGACAGGCCACAGTCCACGCTTCAGAACCGCGGTTTGCAGTCCTGCCGAGTCCGACCAACCTCTCGAAACCAACGGTAAATCGGTCTAGTCCAATTTCAGTGACCATTCGGCCCGGAGCGCGCTGGCGCGTAGTCGTCGGGAGCGATGCGACCGACTGCTCGGCGGACCAAAGTTGCCTTTTGGCCGACTACCTCGAACGGTCCCACGAACGAGGAAGGCGTGCATCGCGTACGACCGGAGGTAAAGTTATATATTGCGATAACAAATAAAAATGTGGTTTTGGGAAATGATGTAGATGGTAACAAACGACTGTCTGATTCTCGGCGAAGCCTCCGAACGACCGCCGGGCGCTCGGACCGTCGCGGTGACCTTCCGAGATTACGAAGCTAGCCAGAGTACTCTTCTGGTCGGTTCTCGTAACTACGGGGCGGAAGTGACAACGCATTTTTGTTAGACGATTCGGGGCTAGGAGAACTTCCGAGATGACGCGTGAGAACCTATGTGGACGACGCTGAACTACCGCAAAAACCGGGACCTCTTCTCGAACTACTATCTAGACGAGCATCTCCCCGAGACCGACGACTGGAACGTCGCCGACGAAGCCGAGGTTCGGGCGGCCCACGAGGAAATTCGGGACCGCTACCGGCAGGAGTCGGGCCTAGCGGCCGAATACGGCGAGCGCCAACTGCGCGAGACCCTCGTCGGCCCGGTGTTCGAGACGCTCGGCCTGAAGACCGCAGTCGGGCAACCGGTTCGCGGCGGGCCGCTCCGCCCCGACTACACCCTCTTCGGGAGCGAACGCGCCCGCGAGGACGCCTTCCAGCGGCGACGCGACGGCCGGTCGTTCCACGCGAACGCGCTCGCCGTCGCCGAGGTCAAGCGGTGGGGCCAGTCGCTCGACGGCGGGAGCGACCGCGACTTCGCCGACCCGAGCTATCGGATTCACGCCTACATCGACGCGACGGGACTCGACCGGGGCATCCTCACGAACGGCCAGAAGTGGCGGCTCTACTACGGGCCGACCGGCCACCGATTCGACTCCTACTACGAAATCGACCTTCCGAAACTGCTGGCGACCGACGAACCGGAGGAGTTCAAGTACTTCTATCTGTTCTTCCGCCGGGAGGCGTTCGTCGGCGAAACGGCCGGTCGGAACGTCGAGGCAGTGTCCGCAAGCCGTCTCGACACCGACCGCCCGTTCGTCGAACGCGTCCACCGAAAGAGCAACGTCTTCGCCGAGGAGTTGAGCGAGGACCTCCGGGAGAACGTCTACGAGGCGCTCTCGCTGCTCGCACAGGGGTTCGTGGAGAGCGCAAGGAAGGACAGCGCGGGAGACCGCGGAGAAGACAGCGCGGAACACCGCGGAGAAAATAGCGCGGCCGAACCCGGGCGTGACTCCCTCGCGTGCGACCTCGAAACGGTGTACGAGGCGTCGCTGACCTACCTCTACCGACTCATCTTCGTGCTGTACGCCGAGAGCGACGGCCGGAACCTGCTCGACACAGACAACGAGGTCTACCGCAGGCGGTACAGCCTGAACGCGCTCAAGCGTCGAGTCGCGGCGGAACTCGACAGTCCGAACCCCGTCTATCGGTCGTGGCAGACCACCCTCTGGGACCGACTGGACGACCTGTTCGCGCTCGTGAATCGGGGGAGCCGAGCGCAGGGAATCCCCGCGGACGACTTCTACGTTCCGGCGTACGACGGCGGACTGTTCGAGAGCGGCGCGGATTCGGGGGAAATCGGCGCGTTCCTCGACTCGCACGCGGTCGGAGACGCGTACCTCGCACGAGTGGTCGAACTGCTCACTCGCCGGGACTCGGCCCGCGAGGACGAGGGCTGGGTGTTCGTGGACTACTCGTCGCTCGACGTGCGCCACCTCGGGAGCATCTACGAGGGCCTGCTGGAGTACGAACTCGAAATCGCGGACGCTCCGGTGGCCGCGGTGCGAGAGGACGGCGAGCAGGAGTGGGTTTCCGCCGACGCGGCCGACCCCGCGGAGACCGTCGCGCGAGTCGAACCCGGCGACGCGTACCTCACGACCGAGACCGGCAAGCGCAAGACCACGGGGTCGTACTACACGCCCGAGTTCGTCGTGGAGTACGTGGTCGGGCGCACGCTCGAACCTCTGCTGGACGAGATTCGGGCTGACCTCGACCCGGCCGACCCCGACTACGCCGAGGCGTTCGCCGAGCGCGTCTTCGACCTCGCCGTCCTCGACCCCGCGATGGGGAGCGGCCACTTCCTCGTCGAGACCGTCGAGTACCTCGCGCGGGCCGTCGTCGAGGCCCAGCAGGTGCAGGTCGAACGCGACGACCGAGAAGGGGCCGACCGAGAGGGGGCCGAGCGTACGAACGCCGAAAGTGTCGGCGACGTCCGCGACGTCCACCGGGCGCGCAGGCAGGTCGCCAAGCAGTGCATCTACGGCGTGGACCAGAACGGGATGGCGGTCGAACTGGCGAAGATGTCGCTGTGGCTCCGGACGCTGGCGGCCGAGCAACCGCTCGCGTTCCTCGACCACCGACTCGTGCAGGGCGACTCGCTGGCCGGAACCGACGTGACCGAGATCGAGGAGTCGACCTTCGGTACCGGCTCGAACGCCGCGCTGACCGAGTTCGGCCCGAACCGAACCGACGCTATCGGCGACTTGATGGACGCCCAGCGGGAGTTCGCCGTCTCGGAGAGCGAGACACTCGCCGACGTGAAGGAGATGAAGCGAAAGTACGCCGAGCTCCAGCGTGACGACCTCGGGCGGCAACTCACCGCGATGGCGAACGTCCACACCGCCGAGCGATTCGGACTCGACGTGCCCTCGGGGGCCTACGAACGAATGGGCCGAGCGTTGGACGACGCGAGGGCGTGGGCAGAGGTCGCCGAGGAGTCGTGGTTCGAGGAGGCCCAACGGATGGCCGACGACCGCGAGTTCTTCCACTGGAAACTCGCCTTTCCAGAGGTGTTCGTCGACGAGGAAGCCCCGCCGAAGACCGGGACGGAGGCGAAGTTCGACGCCGTGATCGGCAACCCGCCCTACGTCCGGAGTCGAAACCTGTCCGACGACCGCAAGGAGTACTACCGAGAGGAGTTCCGGACCGCGCAGGGTTCCTACGACCTCTACGTCCCCTTCGTGGAACTCGCGGTCGACCTCGGACGCCGGGTCTCGCTGGTCGTCCCGAACAAGTGGACGACGACCGATTACGGCCGGGAACTCCGGAACTCACTGCTGGACGATTGGGGCCTCCGCGAGGTACTGGACGTCTCGAACCTCGACGTGTTCCCCGACGCCAACGTCTATCCCGTAGTCGTCACCTTGGGGGAGGAGCGATCGGACGACTTCGATCGCGAGATACTGGTCCGCCACCCCGACGACGAGCGCGCGCTGAACGCCGCCCGGACCACGGCCGTCTCCCGGTCGCTCGTGGACCGCCTCGGCGGCCGAGTCGTCCCCCTCGACCTGGACCCCGAGTTCGCCGACGTGGCGTCCGACGTGCTGGCCAGATGCGATAGACTGGCCGACCACGCGACCCTGACCGAGGGCGTCCACACGGGCAACGTCCGCGAAGAACTGCTGACCGACGACCCCGACGCGGCGGCCGAAGACGCTCCGTGCCGAAAAATCGTGGATGGAACGTCGGTCGAGAGGTATCACCTCGACTGGGACGGGAGGTGGATTCGCTACGACGAGTCGCTTGTCGAGCGACAGAACGGCGACTACGCCGACCTCCGGCGTCCCGACTGCTTCGAGGGCGAGAAACTGCTCGTCCGAGACATCAGCGACCGGCCCGTCGCAGTGTACGACGACGAGGATCACTACGCGCTCAACACCCTCTACAGCGTCGAACTCCGCGAGGATTCGGACCTCTCGCTCCGGTACCTGCTCGGGGTGTTCAACTCCGCGTTCGTAGCGACCTACTTTCGACAGGTGTACGGCGGCACCCACGTCAGTGGCGACTACCTCCGGTTCAAGCCGATGTTCGCCGAGCGGATTCCGGTGCCCGACCCCGACGGCGCCCCGATCGAAGCTAGCGAGGTCGCCGAAATCGCCGCGCACGCCGGGGTCGAAGGCGTGCCCGAGCACTCCGAAAACGCACTCGAAACGTCCACGGACCCCGAAGAAATTGTGGCGGCCCTGACTCGACGCCTTCGGGAGATCCGAGACGAGCGCGCAGCACTACGTCTCGACGTACTGGACTATCTGGGTGACATCGCAGAGCAAGTAACAAAGGAGTCGGGACTCGCACTCGGCGAGGCCGGCGTCCCCGCGTCGGGCGTCGGCGACTCGATACTTGCCGAGACGACGACCGACCGCGAAGGCCTCCGAATCGGCAACGTGCAGGTCCGGCGAGAGGACGATGGTGGTGACAGTAGTGATAGCGACGATAGCGAAAACCGGAACCTCGTCTTGACGACGACTGCGCGCTACAAACCCGACGACGACGGGCGAGACGATCGCGAGACCGACGAGTGGGGGTACGCCGAGACCGACCCCATTCCGGCACTGCGATTTCGGGACCTCCGAGAGACCGAGCGAGCGCTGGTCGAAACGTGGGTTCCGGCCGCAGTAGAGCGTGCCGAGGGGTTCGCCGGGTTCAGGAGGTACGCGACCAAGACGAACTCGCCGATGGACCGCCTGCGGGCACTGGCCCTGCCCGACCCCGAGACGGTCGCCGACGAGGTGGAGCGGTATCGGGAGGTTCGCACGCGGGCGAACTACCTCGATGAGAGAATCGCTACGCTGGAAGAAGCCATCGACGAAATCGTCTACCGGTTGTACGGACTGGACGACGACGAGGTCGAAGTGGTTCGTACTGCTCGTCGTACCGACTAAACGTACTGCTCGAACACCTCGGACCGCAGGGTCCCGTGGACGTGTTCGAGTAGATTTCGCAGGTTCTCGGTGTCCTCGCGGTTGTACTTTACCAGACGTTCCAGCGCAGCGTCGTCCTCGTCGCGGTCGTAGCGGTGCCAGAGTCGGACCGCCTCGCGGCCGTCCACGTCGTCGTCCGCGCGGTCGATGCCGACCTCTTTCTCGACGTTCTTCAGGCCGCCCGAGAGGCCGACCTGCTTGCAGGTGTACATCAGGTCGAGATGCGGCGTGGTCACGTCGAGGTCGAAACTGTCCTCCAAGAACGGTTGGTCGAACCGCTTGCCGTTGAACGAGACCAGCATGCTCGACTCGGCGAACTCCTCGCGGAGGGCGTCGGTCGAGAGGTCCTTCCCCTGCACGTAGGTCCGGGTGTCGCCGCCGCGGTGGAGGCTGACCGTGGTCACGTCGTGGCGCGCGCTGTCGAGGCCGGTGGTCTCGATGTCGAAGAAACAGACGTCCTCGGCGAAGTTGTCGTAAGCCCGCCAGAGGCTCCCGCTCGGGAGGTTCTCGCCGAAAAAGGTGGCGTCGCCAGCGTCGAGTCGCTCTCGGGCGGCGTCGATGAACTCTCGGACGTTCTGGCCGGTCTTCGGGCCGAGCAGGTCGTCCTCGAAGTCGTCCCAGTGCGTGACGCCCCGTTGCCAGAGTTTGCGTTCGGTCTTCTCGCCCACCCCACGTGCCGCGATGAAGGAGTTCTGGAGTTTCATTAGTGGGGAGGGTTAGTTGGAAGGGTCTTAGTGTATATGATTTGGGACGGCGACGGGTCGAAACGGTTGGTGTGACACACCGAAAAATGCCTCGGCGCGAGCGCCGGCCGACCTACGCTTAGACGCGGATGCTGGCGCGACAGAGGGGACACGAGTGGCCGTCGCCACTCTGGTCGAGTTTCGATTCGTTCCCGGTCCAACCGCAGTCGGGGCAGAGGTAGGTGTCGCTCCCCATGGTCAACCATTGTCGAGACTGACGGAAAAGAGTGGGGTACGCCGAAATCGAGACCAGTTGGTCACGATAGACGCGAGAACCGGTGACAGAGTCGGAACTCGTTCGCTTCAGAAACCCCGCGCTCGCGGCCCCTTTCACTCCCCGACGGTGGTTTGTGGCGGAACGCGCCGACAGTGGTCTGCCGAGAGACGACCGTCCGAGTTCACTTCAGCAGGTCGCGGTACTCCGGGTGGACCCACGCGTACTCGACGGTTTCCAACCCCTCGCGCACGTCGTAGTTGCGCGCCAGCGTCTCGGCCTCGTCCTGGCGGACCCCCTCGGCGTCGAACGGCATCACCGACGCGAACACGCCTTCGTAGTGGTAGACCACGCGCTCGCCGCCGTCTTCCAGTCCGACGAGCGAGTAGGCTCCGTTGTTCCGGCGCAGCAGGTGGGCGGCCTTCACGTACACGTCGACACCGCCTCGTTCGCGGGCGATGGCCTCGCAGAGTCGGTCGAAGAGGTCGGTGTCTCCCGCGGGCGTGGCTGAACTGGCCATGTGAGAGTGCTGGACCGAGAGCCCTAAAGCGATGAGCCAAGCGCGGTGAAACTGAAAGTGGTCGCTCGCGGTCGTACGTTCCCGTTCTGTAGACGACAGAGATGGAGAGTATCGTACGAACACGTAGATTGATAACCGCCGAGAGTGAAGTACGAACGCCAACCTGATTGATAGTCAGTGTCTGGCGTCCTGGGCTGGTATCCCATCATCACTACCCCCAAACTGGCTTCCGGCGGTTCGAGTACTCCGATTCGACCATCGAACAGTCGATTCTGTCGCGGGCCGAAGCACACATGCCTCCAGCCGACGTACTTGGCCCGTGTTTCCCGACGAAATCGAGACCGAGCGCCTGCGGTTCGTGCGTCTCTGCCGGGAGAACGTACCGACGGCGGAACTCTACCAACACATGCGCGCCGGGGCACCTCATATGAGCGAGGTCAGCGAGTACGTCATGTGGGACCCCCACGAGACGCCGAAGGACACCCACGACTACCTCACCGACGTCGAGGACCAGTGGGACGACCGCGGGCAGGCCACCTACGCTATCTTTCCGCAGGCAGGGGAGTCCAGCGGCGAGACGGGGGAGTCCGACGGCCAGCGTAAACTCGCGGGCACGACCAACCTCCACTTCGATTGGGAGCGTCACTCGGCCGAACTAGGCATCTGGCTCCGCAAGCCCTTCTGGGGCCGGGGCTACTCCGGCGAGCGCGCGGCGGCGATGCTGGAACTGGCGTTCGACCGACTCGACCTCGAACTCGTCGGCGCGTCGCATCAGGACGGCAACGAGCGCTCCCGACGTGCCATCGAGAAGTACGTCGAGCGGTTCGGAGGCCAACACGACGGCGTGCTTCGCAACTTCGTGCCGTCGGACGACGAGGTTCGGGACCTCCACCGCTACACCGTCTCGCGGGAACAGTATCGGGAAGCGGTAGAGAACGATATGTAGGTGTTAGAATACCGTATTCCTACCTTTATACCAAACTTTACTTTCTGAAAGAATTATTCAGTTGTCTCGCGGATTCGAGTACAGTTCGAGTAGACCAGACCGCACAGTACTGCGACCGTACCGCCAGCGACCGCACAGCAACCGTACCGCCAGCGACCGCACAGCAACAGTACTGCGCGCGACCGCACGTCAACCGCGCCCCGTACCCGACCGCGTTTGCGCTCGCGCAAACGCGGTCGCGGCCCGTGGTCGGTGACGATTCACGAAACGCGCGGTCGATTACGGACGCGAAAGCCGTGGTTCGTCGCCAGTCACGAAACTCGCGATTGGTCGGAGGTCGATAGAAACGGGGGTCGTCGCCGAGAGTCCGACGCTCGGAAGCCAGTCGTCCGAGTCAGTCGCCGGTCTCGACCCGCGGCGTCGGGTCGCTCCCGTCGCGGAATCGCTCGGGGAGGTGCGGATGCACCGCGGACGGAGCGAGCGGAACGAGGCGCTCGACCAGTGCCGCGAGGTGCTTGCGGGCGATCGCGTACCCCGCCGAGACCAGCAGGACCGCGCCGACGAACGTCCGGACCGGGCCGTCGAAGGCCACGAACGCCGGGGCACCGAAGACCACCGCGACGAGCAGGTCCTCGGGCGCGCCGTCGTAGCGAATCCAGCGCCGCGGGGCGACCCACCGCCCGCGGTAGTGGTCGTACACCGCTCGCTCGGACTGGGCCTGCCACGGCTTGAGTTCGAGACCGCCGCCGAACACGTCCATCAGCGAGTGGGCCGCGGCTCCGGCGAGGAAGACCGCGAGCGCGACCGTCGCTACGCCGGGAGCCACGACTGCGAGACCGATCGCCGGAAGCGCAGCGACGGCGTAGTACACCGGGTAGTGGAGCGTCCGACGATGGCCCGCGTAGAGGTCGAGGTCGGGGAAGACGCTCCCGACGACGCCAGCGACGAGCGCGACGGGCGCGAACTCGGGGGCGACGCCCATCGCGGCGCTGGCGAGGACGACACCGAACAGGGCGTGGGTAGTCGCCATCATGTATTCGAGGGGTAGGGTACAGGTGGTATAAAGGCGTGCCGTGTCATTCGGTGCCTACGTTCACACTTTCGACCGTCGGGCTACCGCGTGCTGGAAAGTCCGACCCGAGAAGTGACCGAAACCCGAACACCGTTAGCCACCGAGCGACAACGCCATCCCGTGCCTACCCGCGACCTCTCTCAATCCCTGGACGACGCCGCTACCGTCTATCCGGGCGACCCGGAAGTCGAGACGACCCCCGCGGCGACCCACGAGACGGACGGCTATCGCGTGACCGAACTCCGACTCGGCACTCACTCGGGGACCCACCTCGACGCCCCGAGTCACACCGAACCGGACGGAAAGAGTCTGGACGAGTTCGACGTGGGGCAGTTCGCGTTCGACGCGCGCCTCGTTGACTGCTCGGAGTCGGGCGCGCGCGACTCCATCGGCCCGGAGGCGGTGCCGGACGACGCGGACGCGGAGATGCTGATCTTCCGGACCGGTTGGGACGACCACTGGGGCACCGACCGCTACTACGACCATCCCTATCTCGCTCCGGAGACCGCCCGGAAGTGCGCCGAGAGCGGCTATCACGTCGGAATCGACGCGCTGAATCCGGACCCGTCGCCGAGCGCGACCGGCGCGGAAACCGAAGCGGAAAGAGGCGTGAAAACGGAAGACGACTCGAAAACGGAATCGGAACCCGACGGAGTGCCCGCCCATCACGAACTGCTCGGGAGCGGTCTGTTCGTTCTGGAAAACCTGACGGCTCTCGGAGACCTGCCAGCGCAGTTCGAACTCCGGGCCTATCCGCTCGCGCTGGCGGCGGACGGGTCACCCGTCAGGGCCGTCGCGGTGTGGTAGATCGAAACTCAGTGTGTCGACGGAAGCACGTCCTTCACCGGATAGAGGTCCTCGTGAATCCCCTCCGCGTCGCAGTCGTCGTTCGGACATCGGTAGTACCACCCGTCGTCGGTAGCCTCCGAGGCCTGAAATCGCTCGCCACATCGGCCACAAAACAGCAGCGAGTCGAAGTCGTCCGCCGCGCGGGAAAGGTCTACGTCGTCAGTGCCGGTCTCCCGACTCTCGAGCAGTTGTTCCATACTCGTATATATCGCAGCATCGTATAAAAGACCCACCGTTTTTCCACACGTTCGGGAAACGATTCGAAAATTTAGCCGTAGGATCGGAGAATTCGAACCTGGGGCTACGGACCCGTCTCACCTCGTGCGCAGGTACCACGCGGCCCCGAGCGCGAGCAGGACGACCACCCCGCCAGCGAAGAAGACCAGTCCCGGCGGGAGACCGCTGGTCGCGACCCCGGCCGACTCGGCGACGGTGGTCGTAGAACGTGCGGCCTCCTCGGTGACGAACCGGGTCGTTTCGGCCGCCGTTCGCGTCGGTTCCGCCGCGGTCTGGGTCGCTTCTGTGGCGGTACGAGTCGCTTCCGCGGCGGTCTGAGTCGATTCCGCGGCAGTCCGAGTCGATTCGGCCGCGGTCGACGTTCCGGCGTCGGCGGCCGTCTCGGCTTCGCCCGTAGTGACCTTCTGGTCGGACGCGGTTTCGGCCGTGTCCCCGGCGTTCGCGCCTGATGCACTCGCGTTTTCCGCCGTGGTCGTCGCGGCCAAGGAATCACCGCCGCCACCGCCGTCCCACGACAGGTCGGTATCGACGACGCCACCTCCCGGGGTTCGACCGCCGAAGAGTCGCTGTACGACGAGACTCGACAGACCCAGAATCCCGAGCGCGCCGAGGAGACGGGAGAGCGCGGACTCGACGCCCGGAGCGTCGTCGTCGCTCCCGGCGAAGACGACCAGCGGTTTCGCGGCGGGCGCGTACACCTCCATCTCGCGGCCCTTCTCGGAGTAGACGGTGTC
Source organism: Halorussus salinisoli (assembly GCA_005239435.1). Taxonomy (GTDB): domain Archaea; phylum Halobacteriota; class Halobacteria; order Halobacteriales; family Haladaptataceae; genus Halorussus; species Halorussus salinisoli. The sequence continues at coordinate 360,564 of SZNP01000005.1, forward strand.
GGCGACTTCCACGAGGTCGGCGTCGCTCAGTTTTTCGAGGTGATACCGGACGTTCTGGATGGAGGTGTCCACGTCGTCGGCGAGCGCGGAGGGCGTCGCGGGGTCGTCGTACAGCATCCCGAGGATGTCGCGGGCAGTCTCGGACTGGAGGGCGGCGAGTAGGTCGTCGGCGTCGTCGCTGTCCACGCCGATGACCTTGGGTTCACCCCCGTCTCCGGCCGAAGGGTCGGGGCTGGAGGGCAACAGGTCGGCCATATCGGACTGTTGTGGTCAACTGGGATATATTTTTGTCCCTGTCGTGTCGGCAGAATTTCGGGTGCGAGCGGGGTCCGTCCGTGACGGTATCGAAACCCCTTTGTATGGATTTAGGCAAACCTAAACTATAGAATGGCGAGCGACAATCGCACGAGGGGACGGACACCGGCCGAATCAGGCCGATTCGGGTGGATAGACGGGTCGCTCGCTACGGTCGTCCTCGGGAGCGTCGCCGTGGTCGTCGTGGCGGGACTGGTGCAGGTGAGTTTCGGGACGTACTCGATGACGCTGGTCGAGGCGTGGCACGCGGTGTCCGACCCGGCCGTCCTCTTCGACCCCCGGGTCTGGCAGGCGTACCTGCTCGGCGGCGAACTGCCCGAGATGAGCAAACAGAGTCTCATCGTCTGGAATATCCGACTTCCGCGGGTGATAGTGGCCGCGCTCGTCGGGACGAATCTGGCGGTGTCGGGAGCCATCTTTCAGGCCGTGACTCGAAACGAACTCGCCAGTCCGTACGTCCTCGGAGTGAGTTCCGGGGCCGGTCTCGCGGTCCTGCTCACGCTCGTCGTGTTCTCTGGGCTCGCGCCGTTCCTCCCGATTCTGGCCTCGCTCGGCGGCGCGACGGCCTTCCTGCTCGTCTACCTCATCGCGTGGAAGGGCGGGACGAGTCCGGTCCGACTTGTCCTCGCGGGCGTCATCGTCAGTACCGTCTTCTGGTCGCTCCAGCGAGGACTGTTCTATCTGGCCGACGACCTCGGGGTAGTCCAGTCGGCCATCGCGTGGACGACCGGGTCGCTCACGGGCGTCGACTGGGAGCAGGTAAGAATCGCGCTCCCGTGGACCGCGTTCTCGGTCGCCCTCGCGCTCGCGAGCGCGAGGCAGTTGAACGTCCTCCTGCTCGGCGAGCGCACCGCGAAGTCGCTCGGCATGTCGGTCGAGAAAGTCCGGTTCGCACTTGCGGGCGTGGCGGTCCTCGCGGCCAGCGCGGCCATCTCGGTCGCCGGCATCGTGAGTTTCGTCGGACTGGTCGTCCCCCACATGGTCAGGACCCTCGTCGGAAGCGACTACAAGCGCCTGATGGTGGGGTGCGTCTTCGCCGGTCCCGCGCTCGTGGTCGTCGCGGACGTGGGCGCACGGCTGGCGCTCGCTCCGACCCAGATTCCGGTCGGCGTCGTGACCGGGTTGGTCGGCGGGCCGTACTTCCTCTATCTGATGCGGAAACAACAGGACATGGGTGAAGTATGAGTCGGGAAATCGAAGTCGAGAGCGCGCTCCTCGCCGAGGACCTCGAAGTCGGCTACCCGACGACCGAGGAACCGGTGGTAGATTGCGCCCGTCTCGACGTGCCGGAAGGCGAAATCACCGCCCTCGTCGGACCGAACGGGAGCGGAAAGAGTACCCTCCTGAAGGCCCTCTCGAACCACCTCGAACCCGAACGCGGCGTCGTCGCGCTGAACGGTCGGAACGTCGAGGAGTACGACGGGAAGGAACTCGCGCGCGAACTCGGTCATCTCTCCCAGGAGAACGACTCGCCGGGGAGCATCACGGTCGAGGAACTGGTGTCCCACGGCCGATACCCGCACCGTGGGTTCTTCGACACCGTGACTCAGGAGGACCGAGAGGCAGTCGAGCGCGCCATCGACCTCGCTGGCGTGGCCGACCTCCGAGACAGGGAGGTCGGCGCACTGAGCGGCGGCCAGAAGCAGTTGGTGTGGATAGCGATGGTGCTGGCTCAGGAGACCGACGTGCTGTTGCTCGACGAACCGACGACCTTCCTCGACCTCCACCACCAACTTCGGGTACTGGAGACGGTCAGGCGCCTCAACGAGGAGGAGGGCGTCACCGTGGCGGTGGTCCTCCACGACCTCTCGCAGGCGGTCCGGTTCGCCGACTACCTCGTCGCCATGGACGACGGCGAGATCTACGATTGGGGTCCACCCGGTGAGGTCGTGACCGAGCAACTGCTCGCGGACGTGTTCGGCGTCGACGCCGCGGTCACGCGGTCGCCCGAGCTCCGAATCCGGCCGAAGCGGGCGCTCTCGGACGAGTAGTTCGCGAGCGAATCGACAGCAGCCCCAGGTTTTAGGCCATCCTAAATCGAAGCGCCTTTGTATTCTTAGGCTGGCCTAAAACACATGGCAGAACCTACTGACGGGACGCGGCGTCGCTTCATCAAGAGCAGTCTGGGCGTAGCGACCGGACTCGCGGTCGCTGGCTGTACCGGCGGTTCGAGCGAGGGAGACGCGGAGACGACCACCGAGGCGACTTCGACCGAAGCTACCACGACCGAGGACGACGGAACGACGACCGAGGAGGCGAACGAAAGCGGTTCGTACACCGTCTCGATGGTTCCCGTCGGCGACGTGACCTTCGAACAGGTTCCCGAAACGTGGGAGTCGTACTTCCCCGGCTACGCCGACATGGGCGTCGCGCTCGGACAGGCGGACGGCCTCTCGGCGGTCGGGTCGAAGTCGCGGTTCTACACCTCCTACTACGACGAACTGGACGGCGTATCGCTGGACAAGGAGAACGTCGTCGAACTCGTGGGAGACAGCGGCATCGACAAGGAGATCTACTACGAACTCGACAACGACGTTCACCTCACCGACCCGGAGTGGCTGGTCAGCAACTCCTTCTTCGGTCTCGAACGCGAGGACGTAGAACAGATAACCCAGCAGGTCGGGCCGTTCGTCGGCAACACCATCTTCCGTCGAACCGACGATTGGCACGACTACCGTTACTACACGATGTACGAGGCCTTCGAGAAGGTCGCTGAGGTGTTCCGGAAAGAAGACCAGTACGAGGCCTTCAAATCGTTCCACGACTCGTATCTCGACGACGTACGGGAGAAACTCCCGGCGGAGAAAGACCGGCCGAACGGCCTGCTCTGTTTCGCCGCGAGCGACGAACCCGAGAAGTTCTCGCCGTACCGAATCAACGGGAAGGGCTCGAACAAGAAACAGTTCCACGACCTCGGCGTCTCGGACGCCCTCGAAGGCACCGACGTGAAGGGTCTGAGCGAGTCCAACCGCGGGAAGATAGACTACGAGACCCTGCTCGAAGTCGACCCAGACGCGCTGTTCGTCCGGGGTCACGAGACCAAGACCCGCGAGGAGTTCCGGAACACCGTGGTGGCGTTCATGGAGGACCACAACGTCGCCAGCCAACTCACCGCCGTGGAGAACGACGACGTGTACCGCGGCGGCCCCATCTATCAGGGTCCCGTCCAGAACCTCTTCCTGACCGAGCGATTCGCCACGCTCCTCTACCCCGACACGTTCTCCGGCAAACTGTTCGACCGCAGTGAAGTCTCGAACATCGTCGCCGGGGAGTTCTGAGCGACTGCCCGGTCCCCACGGCGCTGGCCTCCGTTACGCCCCCGTTCTTTTCCCGCTCCGCGTCGAACTCCCGACCATGTACGAAACGACCAGTCTCTCGGACCTCGATACCCGGGACGTGGACGACATCGAACCCGGCCTGAAGGCGGTGGGGTATCAGCTTCGACCGTCGGAGATGCGCCCGAGCGTCTGGGAGTTCGAGGCGGGCGAGACGAACGACTGGCATCGCCAGGAAGAGCAGGAGGAGCTATACTACGTGCTGGCGGGCGAGTTTCTCGTGACCGTCGAAGGGGAGGACGAGGAGCGAGAGACCTTCGAACTCGAGAGCGACGAGGTGGTCGTGATACCGCCCGAGACGTGGCGGCAGTTCGAAGCGCTGGAGGACGGCCGACTGTTGGTCGTCGGCGCACCGAACGTGAAAGACGACGCGATTACGGAAGTCGACCAGTCGTAGCACGGGACGGTTCGGTCACCTCCAGTCGAAACAGTCGAACCATCGGAAGCCGCTGAAACACGGGAACCAGCCGAAAGGCGAGAAGCAGTCGAACCAGCCGAAGCGTCAGACGGTCGTCCGCTCAGTGGTCGATGGTCGTTATCTCCTCGACGGGCCACTGGCTCAGAATCTCGACGCCGTTCTCGCGGACGACCACCATCTCCTCGACCCGGACGCCCTGCCGGTCGGCGGGTTGCATCGTCTCGACGGCCATCGTCATCCCCTCCTCGATTTCGATGGGGTGGTCGGGCGAGAGGCCGCGCCAGATGAGCGGGACCTCGTAGAGTTGGAGGCCGAGGCCGTGTGCCCAGTGGTTAGTGGTCATCTCCCAGTAGTCGTCGGCGTCGTACCAGTCCATGTGCTCGCCCTCCTTGTCGGGGAAGCCCTTGCAAATTTCGTCGGTCGTGGCTCCCGGTTCGATGCGGGAGAGTACGTCGTAGAGGTCGTCACGGGCCTTCTCGTAGGCCTCCTTCTGGGCCTGCGTGGGTTCACCCACGCTGAAGGTCCGGTAGTAACACGAGCGATAGCCCATGAAGCCGATGTTGTAGAAGTCGGCGTAGACGAGGTCGCCCGGCCGAATCACGCGGTCGGTCGTGTTGGCCTGATGCTTGGGCCACGTGTTCGGTCCCGAGGTGACGTACCCGCCCTGCACCATCGCGCCGAGACGCCAGAGTTCCTTGGTGGCCTCCCCCCAGACCTCCGACTCGCGCATGCCGGGCTTGGCCGTCTCCGTGATTCGCTGGAATCCGGCCTCGCAGAGCGCGGCGACCATCCGCAGACACTCGATTTCGTCGCGGGTCTTGACCTTCCGGGCGTCCTCCATCACCTGCGCGCACTCGCCGGGCCGGACGTCCACTCCGCGGTCCTCGAACTCGGAGACGAGGGCCTGATTCCCCACGTCGATGCCCATCGGCTCTTTCTTCACGCCGTACTCGTCCATCGCCTCGACCACGAGGTCGGCCATCTTGCCCTTGAGCCAACTGCGGGCGGAGTCGCGCCCGGACGCACGCGGGACGTTACCGAGACCCGGCGCGGCGTACCGGATGTCGTCGAGCCACGGGCAGTTGAATCGCTGGTTGCTCGCGTGGTCGGCGGTGTCCCAGTGGACCACGTCGCCGTCCTCGGTCAGGAGAGTGTAGTGGTCGGCCCCGCTTCCCCCGGTCATGGCGAGTCCGGTGACGTACCGGACGTTGGGGTCGTCGATGAGGAGCATACTGCCGAGTTCTTCCTCCTGCATACGTTCCAGGGCGCGCTCCTTGCGCTGTTCGCGCATCCGCTGGAAGTCGATTCGCTCCTCCCAATCGACGCCCATCGTGCCGCGGGTGCCTTCCATGAAATCGCGCTGATAGAAGCCCATAGGCGCGAGTACTCCGAGGGCGGTAATGAAAGTAGGTGAAAGAGCGCGACGTCAGCGTCCCGAGCGACCGTCCCGGAACGGAAGATATAGCCCCGTGAGTAGGCTACCGGCGAACGAATGTCGTGGTACGTCCTCCTCGTCGCGGGTTTGTTCGAAGTCGCGTGGGCCATCGGATTAGAGTACTCCGACGGTCTCTCGAAGCCGGTTCCGACCGCCGCCACCGTCCTCGCGCTCGTCGTCAGCATGGTCCTACTGGCCAAAGCGGTCGAAGACCTGCCCGTGGGGACCGCCTACGCCGTCTGGACCGGCATCGGGGCGGTCGGAACCGCGACGTTGGGCATCTTTCTGTTCGACGAACCCGCAGACCTCACGCGAATCGCGTTCATCTGCGTCATCGTCGTCGGCATCGTCGGCTTGCATCTCGCCTCGGGCGGGCACTGAGTCGCGCGACCGCTTCGGCACCGTTGCGAGTCCGGAGGGCGACCTCCGCGACGCGTCTGGATGGTTTTATGAGCGTCCCTCGTGTTCGGCTAAATATGTACAAGCACGTGGCCCTTCTGGTTCGTCAGGACGACATGACCCACGAGGAGTTCGTGGACTACTGGCAGAACGAACACACCCCCATCGCCCGCGAAATCGAGGGTGTCACTCGGTACCAGACCGTCCTCCCCACGGACCCCGAGAACGCCGAGTTCGACGGACTCGCCGAACTCTACTTCGAGGATTTGGACGACCTCCACGACGCGCTGGGGAGCGAAGGGTCCCGTGACTACGACCCCGACAAGGGCAAGGCCAAGGAGGCCCGCGAGGACGTGGACAACTTCCTCGCAATCGACGAGCGCCCGCGGTTCATCGGCGAGGAGATCATCCAGAAGGACGAGGTGGACGGCGACACCGACGGACTCTACAAGCACTCGGCGTTCCTCGTCCGGCAGGACGACATGACCCACGAGGAGTTCGTAGATTACTGGCAGAACAACCATACGCCCATCGCCCGCGAAATCGACGGCGTGGTCCGGTACGCCACGGTCCTCCCCACGGACCCCGAGAACGCCGAGTTCGACGGTATCGCCGAGCTCTACTTCGAGGACCTGGACAAACTCTACGACGCCTTGGGAAGCGAAGGGTCCCGCGACTACGACCCCGACAAGGGGAAAGCCAAGGAGGCCCGCGAAGACGTGAACAACTTCCTCGCAATCGACGAGCGCCCGCGGTTCATCGGACAGGAGACGGTGCAGAAAGACGAGACGTAGCGAGTTAAAGAATCAAAATAGATTAGTAGAGAAATAATTTTGTTGGTTTGAGACAGAATTCGTCACTTTTCACCAGCCACGGCGTTCCTCTAGCCACTCCCCGACGCGGAGTTTGAGGTCCGCGAGACGTTTCGAACCGCCCGTGTAGATGTACTCCGCCCTGACGATGCCCTGCTCGTCGTCATCTGTTGTAGCCATAGTTATTTCAGAATTGCGTCGGGACGAGTGATAAAGATTGGTACGGCGCGTGAATCCGAATCGGCCGAGCGACGACGTGGAACGTGACGGCCAGAACGAACAGAACGACCGCGCAGGCCAGTAGGAAGCGGGATACATCGAGGAAGAATGCGTTCGACCAGAGGATGCGTCGATTTCTTCGAAGGCCGCGTTCGTACTGGCCGATGATTTCGACGTGCGCGGTTTCGGCATTCGTCTCCTGCTCGTAGTCGATCGGGATTTTGTCTGGACTGGACCCGATGAAGAGCCTCGAAGTCCCGTACACGAACAGCGATGTGACGAGCGACACGACGAGCGAGACCGTCCCGAACGCACCGAGGAGACCGAGGCCAGTCGAGGGGAGCAGCTTCGCACCGCCGACGAGTACTCCGAACAGGACGAACGTTATCCGAACCGTCCGAACCGCTTCGCCATCGAGTTTGTTGATTTGCGTGAGTTGTTGGGTAGCCGTCTTGCGCGCCTCTGTCAACAGGACTTGCTGACCGCTACCGATTTCGACCCCGTTCCGATTCGACCGACGCTCGTCGCTCGCCGACGCTGGTGAATTCGATTCTGCCATGTCCTGCGACCGATTCGTCTCCTCATCGGTCAAAAAGGCTCGCACGAGGGTTTATCGTCGAAAAATCGGCCCGGCACGCTACCCGAGGAAGTACAACAGCAGGAAGGACACCACTAGCATCCCGACCAACACCCGTGCGGATCTCAGGATTTCGAAAATCGTCTCTTCGGGCCGTCGAGGCCACCGTCGGGTTCTCCGAGACCTCGGGTCTACTCGCGCCACCGCTACCGCCGGGGCCTCCAACCGTGTTTCGAAGTCCTCGCTCGTCCGTCATAATTTTCGTGGTGGCCGAATGTATCCCTTATAAAACATTAAGGCGGCAGGGGCCGACCGTGAGAGTATGGAAATCGGGACGGGACTGTTCACCTGCCAGCGGCGGCCCGACGACGACCGGACGACGAGCGAGATCTACGACGAGATGCTGACGCTCGGGCGGGCCATCGACGATTCGGGCCTCGCCAGCGCGTGGGTCTCCGAGCATCACTTCGCCGAGGACGGCTACCTCTCGGCGACGATGCCCACCCTCGGGGCGTTGGCGGCCGAGACCGAGAACGTCGAACTCGGCACCTGCATAGCCTTGGCACCGCTCTACGACGGGGTTCGCCTCGCCGAGGACGCCGCGACCGTGGACCTGCTCGCGGACGGTCGCCTCACCCTCGGTCTCGCCATCGGGTCGAACCCCACCGAGTTCGAGGAGTTCGGCGTACCGCGCGAGGAGCGCGTCGTGCGATTGGAGGACACCACCGACCTGCTCCGGGCGGCGTGGTCCGAGGGGCCCCTCGACTACGACGCCGAGTTCCACGACGTCTCGCCCGACGTGAGCGTCACCCCTAAGCCGGACGGCGAGATTCCCGTCATGTACGGCGGGTCGGCCAAGCCAGCGGTTCGTCGGGCGGCCCGCGTCGCGGACGCGTGGTGCGCGCCCTCCGCGCTCTCGGTGGGGGGCGTCCGCAAGCGCGTGGAGGACATCCGGAACGTCCGCGAGGAGGAAGGACTGAGCGCAGACGACGGCGACGACTTCCAGATTTACGTCCTCCAGCACGGCTTCGTCGGCGACTCGAAGGAGGAGGCGTGGGAACAGATGAAGGACGGCTACTTCTACATCCAGCGGCGCTACGCGGAGATCTTCTCTGGCGAGTCGGTCGAGGAACTCGACGACGAGCGCAAGCAGGAACTCGAAGAGCAGGCCATCTTCGGCACGCCAGACCAGGTAATCGACCAGTTAGAGGAGTACCGCGAGGCGCTCGGTGACGACGTTCACTTCGTCTTCCGGACCTACCACCCCGGAATCGGCACCGACCGGATGGTCGAGTGCGTCGAACGACTCGGCGACGAAGTGGTCCCGCACTTCGAGTGACGCGCTGTCAAACTTCGACCGACGTCGCGGTCGAGCGTCGAGAACCGGCGTAATCGAGTGGTCGCGGTCACGCCGTAGCGCGCCAGCGATTCGTTTCAGTTACTTTCGAAATCGGACGATTGCCAATCTCACGCAAAGATATTTATCATTATGGATACCGCATACGGGCATGGGGTCACGCAAACAACCCTCAAAGGAGCGAGGATTCGGAACTGCGGACCGGCGGACTCTCTTCGCGGCGGAACGTTCTCAGACTCGCTGGCGTCGTCGGGACGGGTGCGCTAGCGGGGTGCGTCGGCGGCGCAGGACTCGGCGGGGGTCAGGGCATCGACACCGTCACGTACGGGATGCTCAACCCGATGACCGGTCCCTACGGCGGACTCGCCGAGGGCCAGCGACAGGGAGCGAAACTCGCAGTCCAACACGTAAACGAGAGCGACGAGTTCGGCTTCGAGATGGACGCCGTCTACGAGGACACCGAGGCCGACGCCTCGACCGGCCGACAGCGCGCACAGAAGGTCGTCCAGCAGGACGGCGCGCAGTACATCATGGGCGCGATTTCGAGTTCGACCGCGCTGGCGCTCAACTCGTTCGCCGAGAGCGAGGAGATCATCTACAATCCAGGGGCGGCCGCGATGAACATCACGGGCGCGGAGTGCAACGAGTGGGTGTTCCGAGCCGAGACCCACACCGCCCAAATCGCAGAAGCGGTCGCTCCGTGGACCGCGAACAACGTCGGAACCAAAGTCTGGTTCCACATCGCCGACTACGCCTACGGGAACTCGGTCCGCCGCGAGTGGAGTTCCCGAATGGCGGAGGCCAGCGACGACTTCGAGGAGGTCGGCGTCTCCCGGTCGCAACTCGGGTCGAGTAACTTCGGGTCGTACATCAGTCAGATAAGCAACTCCGACGCCGACGTGGTGGTGGTCGGAATGACCGGCGGCGACCTCATCAACTTCACCGCGCAGGCCGCCGACCAGGGATTGAAAGACGACGTGGAAATCGTGAGTCCGACCATGACGTTCCAGGTCGTCAGGAACGCGCTCGGCCCGGCGGCCTACGGAACCTACGGCGGGGTCCGGTACAACGCCCAAGTCGACACCGGTGACAATCATGACTTCGTGAGTGCCTACCAGCAAGCCTACGACTCGACGCCGGACAGTTTCGCCCGGGTCGCCTACGACTCCATCCGGATGACCGCCCACGGCATCTCGGAGGCGGGGACCAACGACCCCGAGGAGGTCAAAGACGTTCTGGCGGGCCTCGAAGTGCCGAGCCTGTTCGGCCCGAACCAGTTCCGGGAGTGCGACCACCAGGCTACGAACCCGGTCTGGGCCGGGGAGAACGTCGAACCCGACTCCGGGGAGGCCGCCACGGTGGAACTGCGGGAGATGATCGAAGGTCAGGACGCCATCCCGTCCTGCGACGAGACCAACTGCGACCTCTGACATGGTCAGGTTCGCGGGGTTCGCCGAGCAACTGCTGAACGGACTGACCATCGGGATGGTCTACGTCCTGATAGCGGCGGGACTGTCGGTCATCTTCGGCGTGATGGACGTGATAAACTTCGCGCACGGCGAACTGTTCGCACTCGGCGCGTACATGGCGTTCGCCATCACCGCACCGCTCGGCGGCGCGGGGTTCTGGGTGGCTCTCGTGGTGGCACCCCTGCTCGTCGGCGTGGTCGGTGCGGCCATCGAGCGACTCACGCTCAGACCCATCTACGACCGGAATCCGCTGTATCACATCCTGCTGACCTTCGGACTGGTGTTGATACTCAACGACGTGATCACCCTGCTCTGGGGTAGACAGGACAAGCCGCTCAGCGCGCCACCCCTCCTCGACGGGCCGGTCACGGTGCTGGGCGTCACACACTCGCTGTACGGCTACTTCATCGTCGCGTTCGGAGCGGTCCTGTCGCTCGCGACGTGGTGGGCGCTGAACAACACCCGGTTCGGTCTCGTCGTGCGCGCCGGGTCCCAGGACCGCGAGATGGTCCGGAACCTCGGCATCGACATCGACCGATACTACACCCTCGTCTTCGGCGTCGGGGCCGCCCTCGCAGCAGTCGCGGGCGTCGTCCTCGGGGCCTACCAGAACGTCAGCACGACCATGGGAAGCGAGATCATCATCCCGGCGTTCGTGGTCGTGGTCATCGGCGGCCTCGGAAGTTTCCGCGGCGCGGTCGTCGGGGGACTGGGCATCGGCGTCATCCAGACGCTGGCCCGGACGTACGTCCAGAGTCTGGAGGGACTCATCGTGTACGGACTGATGATAGGGGTCCTGCTCGTCAAGCCCGAAGGGCTGTTCGGCAGTCCGGAGTGGCAGACGACCGCCGAGTCCGAGGAGGAACTGCTCGCGGGGACTCGCGGCGGACTACTGACCGACCGCCAGCGGTTCGGTATCGGTGCAGTAGTCGTCGGCCTGCTCGCGCTCGTCCCCCTCGGTGTAGAGGTGTTCTACTCCGAGTACGCCCTGACGATACTCTCGGAGGTGCTCATCTGGGCGCTGTTCGCGCTCAGCCTCGACTTCGTGATGGGTTACGCCGGACTGGTGTCGCTGGGTCACGCGCTGTTCTACGGTTCGGGCGCGTACGCCGCGATGCTGGCCCTCCTGCATCTCACGCCCTCGGCGTTCGTGGCACTCGCCGTCGCGGTGGTCGTCTGCGGCGTCGTCGCGTGGGCCATCGGCTACCTCTCGATACGCGTGTCGGGAGTCTACTTCGCCATGATAACGCTGGCGTTCGCCCAGTTGTTCTACAACGCGGTGTTCAAGTTCGACTGGACCGGCGGGAGCGACGGCCTGTTCGGCGCGGACGTGCTGTACGGAGTCGGGAGCGTCGCGTTCGAACTCGACGAAATCGCGGAGTCGATTCCGCTGGTGAGCGAAGACGCCCTGTTCTACTACTTCCTGCTCGGAGTGGTCGTCGGGTCGTACCTACTGGCCCGTCGCATCATGCAGGCCCCCTTCGGGAGCGTCCTCCAGTCGATACGCGAGAGCGAGCGCCGGACCGAGTTCGTCGGCTACGACGTGACCGCCTACAAGCGCCGGGCGTTCGTGGTCAGCGGGTCGCTCGCCGGCCTCGCAGGCGGCCTGTTCGCCATCCACAACGCCTACGTCGCGCCCTCGCTACTCCACTGGATAAACTCGGGCGAGGTCATCGTGATGACGGTCCTCGGCGGGATGGGAACCCTCTACGGCCCGATGGTCGGTGCGGGCGTCTACATCGGGTTCGAGGACGTGCTGTCGTCGTACACCGACCAGTGGCAGATGGTGCTGGGCACCATCTTCGTCGTGTTCGTCATCCTGCTCCCGCGAGGACTGGTTTCGCTCCCGGACAGACTGCAATCGGCGCGCGGACCGAAGGCGGGTGCCGGGGGCGACCGCGGCGAAGAGACCGAACCCCTCGCCGAGCAGGAGGTGAACGAGTGATGGCGACCGCACACGCCGACGACTTCGACGCCGCGACCGAGGCGCTCCTCCGGACCGAGGACCTGACCAAGCAGTTCGGCGACTTCGTGGCCGTGGACGGCGTGAACCTCGAAGTCCGCGAGGGCGAGTTCCGGAGCGTCATCGGGCCGAACGGCGCGGGCAAGACCACGCTGTTCAACTGCATCACGGGCGCGCTCCGGCCCACCTCGGGGGCGGTCCGCTTCCGCGGCGAGGACGTGACTCGGATGGCTCCCCACGAGCGCGTCCGGCGCGGGATGGGCCGGTCGTTCCAGATAAGCACCGTCTTCGGCGGCCTGTCGGTCCGGGAGAACGTCAGACTCTCGGCCCAGTCGGTCGCCGAGGGCGAGGGGAGGCTTCCGATTCAGCGGAAACTGTTCACTCCGACCGGGCGATTCGAGGAGGTCGAGTCCCGGACCGACGAGGTGCTGGCCCAAATCGGTCTCGCCGACCGGGCCGACGAGTACGCCCGCAACCTGGCTCACGGCGACCGGCGGCGACTCGAACTCGGACTCGTGCTGGCGACCGACCCCGACCTCGTGTTGCTCGACGAACCCACTGCGGGGATGGGGAGCGAGGAGACCCACCGGACCATAGCCCTCATCGAGGAGGTGCTGGCCGACCGAACCATGCTACTCATCGAACACGACATCGACCTCGTGATGAACGTCTCGGACCGCGTGACGGTCCTGAATCGCGGCCAAATACTGGCGACCGGCACGCCCGAGGCGGTGGCCGACGACGACGAGGTGCAGCAGGCCTACCTCGGAGGTGTCCGGGAGTGAGCCGCGAGAGTTCGACGCAGTCGAATCGCCTCGATTCGGGGGCCTGCGGGGACCCACTGCTCGACGTGTCGGGTCTCGTGGCGGGGTACGGCGCGACCGAGGTCCTGCACGGGGTCTCGCTCTGCGTCGAGGAAGGCGAGGTGGTCTCGCTGGTCGGGCGCAACGGCGCGGGCAAGACGACGACGCTGCGCTCTATCGTTGGCAACGTCGTCCCCTCGGCGGGGAGCGTCACCTTCGACGGCGAGGACGTGACCGGCCTGTCGGCCGAGAAGACCGTCCAGCGAAACGTGGCGTTCGTGCCGGAGGAGCGCCGCATCTTCCCCGGCCTGACGGTCGCGGAGAACCTCCGAGTGGGACAGTTGGGCGGCGGCGAGACCGCAGACCCACGGGACCCCGAGGAGGTGCTGGCGGAGTTCGAGAACATGCGCGACCACCCCGACCGCAAGGGCGCGGCGCTCTCGGGCGGCGAACAGCAGATGCTCGCCATCGCGCGGGCGCTGGTGGCGGGGGCCGACCTGCTCCTGCTCGACGAACCCACCGAGGGACTCGCGCCCTTCGTCGTCCGGCAGGTCGAGGACCTCGTGACGAGTCTGAATGCCGAGGGCATCTCGGTCCTGCTGGTCGAGCAGAACGTGCAGGTCGCGCTCGAACTCGCGGACCGCCACTACGTGCTGGACCGCGGGGAAATCGTCTATCACGGCACGAGCGATCAGTTGCGCGAGAACAGCGAGGTGATGGACCGCCATCTCGGCGTGACGATGTGAACTGCCGAGGCTGGTGACTCGTTCCCCTCGTTTCGACCGTCGGGGCCATTCTCCGCCGAAATATCTGAACCAATCCGTCCCGGCGTGCGCTGGCGCGACCCGAAGTGGTCGCGCCAACCGCGCGAGGGACGGGTAGCGCAGCGGAGCGAGCAACGCAGGGGGCTGGGGAGGTGTGAGGCCGCCGCGGTGCGGCGCGGCGCTATGCGGTAGACTCCGTGGCTCGAGAAGTAGCTAGCTTCCACTCGACCGTTTCCAGAGCGCAGAGACGTTAGACACCGTGACGGGGCTCGAGAAGTAGCTGGCTCGTTCTCGACCCTCACGATCGCGGTGCAGTCGCGGTCACGATTAGTTCGATCAGTAACACAGCTAGACGAGGACACTATCCCACCCACACTTAACACCCCGCAAGCCGTCACGTTTCGCATGGCTTCGACGTGGCGACAGTTGCTCCCGCAGTTTTTCGCGATGCTACTCCTGTACTTCGTCGCTGTCATCGCGTTGGAAGCGGTCGGCGTGGGAGGGTTCCTGCCACGAATCGTCGTCGCGCTGTTGGTGGCGTTCGGCTACCCCGCGGTTCTGCGACGACTCGGGCGCGCGCCGCCCGCGTGGGAACGGTGACCCGTCCGGAGTTGGTCGCCGAGGGTTCGAGCGGGGCCCAAGAGGACGACCGCTGACGACGGTCGGTCGGGAGCGCGAGCGAAAGCGTGAGTAGTCAGGTCGAGAGCAGTACGACCGCGCCGACCGCGAGCGCGATACCGGCCACGTCCCGCGCCGAGACCGACTCGCCGAGAAAGACGACGCCGAGAACGGCGGCGACAACGAAGTAGAGCGCGGTCACGGTGGTCGCGACGGCGGTGGCTCCCTTCCGGAGCGCGACGTAGTAGCTTATCGCGCCGACGCCGGAGAAGAGACCGCCAGCCACCGCGTAGCCGACGCCGACCGTGGACAGGTCGGGGTTGTGGCCCTGCCCGAGGACGTACGCGACGGCCACGCCGATACCTGCGACGTAGGAGACGACCATCGCCACTGCGGGAGCGAGCGACCGCGTGGCGAACTCGGCGAACACGGCCCAGATTCCCCACGCCACCATCGCGACGAGCGCGAATTCGAGCGCCGTTCGAGTCATGCTCGTTCGGTCACGCGGCGGTGACGTATAGCCTCCGGGTTCGAGACGAGTATCGAGTTCGAGTGGTTTTAGATGTGGTAAGTGAATGTTTTTGCATTGTAGAGACAACTATACATTGTTCACGTCTCGACCGCACCGCGAACGGATGGACAGTCGAAGAAGCTAGCTCCGCCTCGGCCGTTCGGACACAGTCGGACCACAGGTCCGTCGAATCACCGTGACCCGCCAACAGGTGAGACCTACGCGGAGACAGACGGCCCATAACAAAGCGAATCCCGTCCTCAGAGACGCGCATGCGGAAACTAGCAGTGACACTGGCCGTGCTGGTAGTCGGCGCGAGCGTCGTGGCGGTCTTCCCCGCGGCCGCGACCGGCGACCTCGGTCCCCCGGACGCGACGGTCGAGAAGCGGGATTCACCGCCCGACCTCCCCGAGGAGTGGCGACGAACCTACGGCGGGAGCGGTGACGACATGTTCGCCGACGTAGTGCGAACCGACGACGGCGGCTACCTGCTGGTCGGCTGGACCGGCGGGGACGACCGCGACGGGTGGGTCCTCAAGATCGACGGCGAGGGCGAGGCGCAGTGGAACCGGACCCTCGGCGGCCCGGGCACCGACCGACTCTGGGGCGTCGTCCGGACCGACTCGGGCTATTTGCTCGCGGGTCGGACCAGCGACGGCGGAGCGAAGGGCTGGCTGGTCGAGATGAGCGCCGACGGCGACGTACGCGAGGAGCGCACCCTCGGCTCCGGGGCCTTCTACGCGGTCGAACGCCGCGAGGCGGGTAGCGACGCCGACTCGGCCACCGACTACCTGCTCGCCGGGTGGACTCGCGGCGACGGCGGCGGAGCGGACGGCTGGACCGCGAAGCTCTCCGAGGACCTCTCGACGGCGTGGCAGAAGAGCTTCTCCGTCCCTGAGGGGTACTCCGACGGCTACCTCCGAGCGGTCGTGGCCACCGACTCGGGCTACTACCTCGCCGGGAAAGTCGAAGGCGACAGCGACGACGCGTGGGCGCTCCGACTCGCCGCCGACGGCACCCGCGAGTGGCAGACCACGGCCGGCGGCCCGGCCAGAGACGACGTGTGGGCCGCCGCTCCCGCCGCACCCATCACGCCTGCCTCGTCGACCGGAGCGAGCCACGGCAACGCCACGGACGCCAGCGCCGGGTTCGTCCTCGCCGGAGAGACCGAGAGCGACAGCACCGGTCCGCGAGACGGGTGGCTGGTGAAGTTCGGACCAGAGGGCACCGTCGAGTGGGAGCGAAGACCCGGCGGCGAGGGCACGCAGTGGCTCGACTCGGCGATGCGAACCGAAGAGGGGTTCCTCTTCACCGGCGGGTCCGACGCCGGGCCGAACGGCGGCGTAGACGGCTACGTGCTGGCGACCGACGCCGCGGGCGAGACCCGATGGCAGAAGTACTACGGAACGGACGGATGGGACAAGCCGTGGCCCGCCGTCCGCGCACACGGACCGGGGTACCTGCTCGCCGGTCAGACCTCCGGCGACGGCGCCGAAGGCAAGGACGGCTGGGTCGTCCGAATCGGCGCGGAGTCGGCCGGTGGCGGAACCGCGGCGACGAGCGACGGAAGCGCCGGGAACCCGGACGAAACCACCGACGAAGCGATACGGGGTGACACCGCCACGAAGACCGCTACCTCCGAGCGACCGGTCTCCGGGTTCGGCGTCTGGGCGGCGCTCGCCGCGCTCGTCGCGCTTGCTGGGGTCCTGCTCGCCGCCCGGCGGTGAGAGACGACTCCACTCCCCGCTGGCGATAAGCCGAACCTATCGGCCGGACAGGCCGAGGCAACGCGAGGTTACGCATCGCTTGCGCTCCCCATAACAAAGGGAGGTGGTAGGTTACTCCTCGAACGAGTCAAAATGACACTCGGGGAGGGAGGCGACCAAGGGGGCGGCGAAACGCGGCGGCAGCGAGACGCACTGGTTCTCGCGTGGCTACTGGTCGCCAGTAGCATCGTCGGTGCGAGCGGGCTTTCGCTGGTGGTCGGGAGTGCGGCGCAACCTGCCAGCGCGTCCGCACCCGCGAGCGCAGACGCGCTCTCGCACGAGGGTACGAGTAGTAGTGCGGTCTCGCAGGAGGGCCTGTCTGCGCGCTCACAGGAGGATGCGTCTGCGCGGGCGCAAAGGGGAGCGAACGGGCCCGCGGACTCGCGCGTGGGCGCGGAAGAAAACGGTAACGTGAGAGACGCCGAAAGTACGAAAAGCGACAGTCGGGACGCCGACACCAGATGCGGTCGCGGCGCGATTCCCCGCGGTCCGGCCGGGTCCGCGAACCTCTCGGACGCCGATTCCGAGTTCACGGGCGCGGCGAGCAACGACCGCGCCGGATGGTCGACCGACGTGGGCGACGTGAACAACGACGGGCACGCCGACCTGCTCGTCGGCGCGCCGTCCAACGACTCCGCCGGGCAGAACTCCGGGGCGGCCTACCTCTTCTACGGGCCGGTGAACCGGAGCGAGGTCGAACTCTCCGAGGCGAACGTCACGTTCCGAGCACGCGAGTCGGGCGAGCGCGCCGGGTTCTCGGTCGAACTGGGCGACCTGAACGACGACGGCTACGCCGACATCGTCGTCGGCGCACCGCTCGCGGACGTGAACGGCCGGGACTCGGGCGCGGCCTACGTCGTCTACGGCGGCGGAAACCTGCCCGAACTGGTCGAACTCAAGTTCGCCACCGCGACCTTCCACGGTGCCGCGGAGGGCGACCGCGCGGGGTGGTCGCTCGCCACGATGTCGAACGCGACCAACGGGACCTCGGGCCTGCTCGTCGGCGCGCCACAGCACGACGGCGTGGCGAAGGACGCGGGCGCGGCCCACCTGATGTACATGCCGCTCGTCGGGACCTACAGCCTCGAGAGCGCCAACGCGACCTACCTCGGTGAGGCCCGCAAGGACTACGCCGGGTCGTCGGTGGCGGCGCTCGACGCCGACAACGATACCGGGAGCGACGTGCTGATCGGGGCACGCGGAAACGACTCGACCGCCGAGGACGCCGGCGCGGCCTACCTCCAGTACGGCCCGCAGTTGTCGGGGACCTCCCTGCTCGTGAACTCGCCGGTCAAGTTCCGGGGAGCGGACGAGGGCGACCAAGCCGGCTTCGCGGTGGGTGACGCGGGCGACCTGAACGACGACGGGAGGGACGACGTGGCAATCGGCGCTCCCTTCCACGACGTACCCGCCGAGGACGCGGGCGCGGCCTACGTGGCCTACGGCGGCGACCTCTCGCGCTCGGTGAATCTCTCGACAGAGGCAGACGCCGCGCTCCCCGGCGAATCCGCGGGCGACTTCGCCGGATGGTCGGTTGCGAGCGCGGGCGATACCAACGGAGACGGCTACGGCGACCTGCTGGTGGGTGCGCCATTCAACAATAGCACCGCGCCCGACGCCGGGGCGGCCTACCTGCTCTACGGTTCCCAGATCGCCGACAGGCACTCGCTTTCGGGAGCCCACGCCAAGTTCAGCGGCGAGGATGAGGGCGACCTCGCGGGCTTCGCATTGGCGGGCGGTGACGTGAACGACGACTCGGCGACAGACCTGCTGGTGGGCGCGCCCTTCACCGACGGGAGTACGAACACGGGGTCGGCCTACATGGTGAACGGCGACTGCCCGCAGAAACCGACCGAGACGACGACAACGACGACGGAGACGCCGACCACGACCGAGACGACCACCACGACCACCGAGACCCCGACGCCCGAACCGCTCCGAGTTCGAGTCGGGTTCGACTGCCGGGCGGTGACGGTCGCCGCCGAGCAGTACACCCGAGTCGTCCTGACGTTCGCCGACGGCGACAAGCAGACGTTCACCAGCATCTACAGCGGAACCAACACCTTCTCGGGCACGGGAGCGAACGAGGGCAAGGTCGTCCAACAGGTCAGGGTGTTCAACGGTCCCGACCGGTTCGAAGTCCGGCGCAACGACGTGAGCGGTTGCGAACCAGCGCCCGAGGAACCGGACGAACCGTTCGTGCCGAAGATCTTCTTCGTGAGTTGCGAGAAGGCCGTGGTGCAGGCCGAGGAGTTCCGGTCGGTGACGCTGGTGTTCGAGGACGGCGACCGACAGACCTTCCGCGGAGACTTCCGGGACCGCGCGCAGTTCGTCGGCACTGGTGACTATCAGAGCGAGGTGATCGAGTTCGCCATCGTCCGGGGACCGGACGGCGAGTCGGTGACCCGCCGGAATCCGAGTTTCGAGGCCTGTGCAGAGCCGGAGACGACAACGACGACCACTACGACCACGACGACTACGACAGAGACGCCCCGGCCTCTCGAACCGCAGTACGACTTCGCCTGCAAGAAGGTCGCCGTCTCCGCCCATCGCTACGACGCTGTGACGCTGGTGTTCGAGGACGGTGACCGACAGACATTCCGCGGGCAGTTCCGGGGCCGGAACGTCTTCTTCGGGACCGGAGCCAACCGCGGGGAGGTCGTCGAGCGCGCGGTGGTCAAGCGCGACGACGAGACTGTCTCGCAGCGCAACCCCGACTTCGAGGACTGCGTGGAGCGCGACACGACGACGACCACGACCACCACGACGCTCGAACCGCCGACGACGACCACGACCGAGACGCCGACGACGACCACGACCACGGAGGAACCGGGACCGCCGCCGAACGCCCGCGCCGCGAGTCCGGCCTGCGAGCGACTCCGGTTGGCGAATCCGACCACCGAGCGCGTCACGTTCTCGGTGACTGCGGATTCGGGGCTCACGCGAGTCGTCATCCTGAACCCGGGGCAAGTCGAGACGTTCGCCATCTCGCCGGGTACCTACCGGGTGCAGGCGAAGGCTGGCGGCCTGGTCGAACCGACCCGACCCGCTACGGTCAACGGGAACGAGATAGCGACCATCACGGTGGAGGCGTGTCCGACGCCGACGACTACGACCACGACAGAAACGACGACTACCACGACGACGGAGACCCCGACGACCACTACTACCACAGCTACGACTACGACCACAGCGACCACTACTACCACGACTGAGACCCCGACGACCACTACTACGACCGAAACGACAACCACGACGACCACGACGACCACGACCGAGGCTCCCGCGCCGCCGCCGAACGTCGAGGCGAACTCGGAGGTGTGCGAGGAGTTGACCGTCGAGAATCCGAGCGAGCGAGACGTGACGTTCAGGGTTACGGGACCGGACGAGTTCGCGCGGGAGTTGACCGTCGGTCCCGGCGAGAGTCGGACGCTCACGAACCTGACGCCCGGCGACTACGTAATCGAGGCGACGGTGTCGAGCGAGGACGCAGACGGCGACGAGGTGGACGATGAGGGTGCGGACGACGCGGACGACGAGAGCGAGGAGGAAGACCGCCGGAGCGCGACGGTCAACGGCGACCAGACCGCGACCGTGAGCGTGACCGACTGTCCGAACGTCGAAGTCGAGTCCGCGGCACCCGAGTCGCTGACCATCAGGAACCCGACCGACCTGCGCGTGACCGTCAGCGTCACCGGACCGGGCGAGTTCGACCAGACCGTGGAACTTGCTCCGGGCGACGAGACGACGCTGGAGGACCTGACGCCCGGCGACTACGTGGTCCGAGCGCGGACCGGGTTCGTCGGCGAGGAACCCGGAAAGGCGACCGTCAACGGTCGAGCGAACGTGACCGTCGCCGTGGCACCAGCACCGACGACGACCACGACAACTACGACCACCGAGACGACAACTACGACCACCGAGACGACAACTACGACCACCGAGACGACAACTACCACGGCTACGCCGACGACTACCACGACAGAGACGCCGACCACGACTACGACAGAGACGCCGACGACTACCACGACCACCGAAGAGCCGGGACCGCCCGCGGTCAACGTCGTCGCCGAGAGCGAGGACTGCGAATCGCTGACGCTGAGGAACGAGGGCCAGCGTGCAGTTCGAATCAGCGTCACGGGACCGGACGGCTTCGCCGACGAGGTGACGGTGCCGCCGGGCCAACAGCGCACGCTGACGGACGCCCAACCCGGCGAGTACGTCGTCGAGGCGACCGGCGAGCGCGTGACGGTAAACGGCACGGAGAACGTCTCGGTCGCCGTCGCCGACTGTCCGGACGCGGCGGAGGAGGACACGACCACGGCTACGCCGACGACTACCACGACGACCGAAGAGACCACCACGACTACGACGGAAACGACTACCACCACGACGGCGACTCCGACGACGACCGAGACGACCACGACCGAAGAGACGACTACGACTGAGACCACCACAACCACGACAGAAGAGACCACAACCACGACTGAAACCACTACCACCACGACGACGACTGAAACCACTACCACCACGATACCCGAACCGGCTATCACGCCACAGCCGGTCGCCGGATTCCCGCGGTGCGAGGACTTCGGACTGGAGCGCGGGTTGGTGTTGACCTACGAGGACGGCGAGTTCACGAGCGAGAACGCCACCAGCGTCGAGTCGGACACCTTCGAGTTCGAGGTCGAAGGCGAAACCTTCGAAATCGAACTCGTGACCGCCGAGCGCAACGACGACGGCGACCCCGTAGCGGTGACGTTCGACTCGACGCTCCGGGTGGACGCGGCCATCGTCTACGGCGGGCCGGGCGGGAACGTCTACGACTTCCGCGAGGGAGTCTCCGCACGGGCCGAACTCAGCGCGCCCGACAACCCCGGCGGGAATCCGTTCCCTATCGACCAGTTCGCGGTGTGCTACGACCCCGAGACGCCGAATCGGTCGAACGCGACCGACGGATCACTCGAACTCACGGAGCTGCTCGCAGACAGGGGGACGACCGCGGCGGTCGGTCTCGCGGCCGCAGGGATGCTGGTCGCGCGACGACGGTTATAGATAGGTCCAGTTATTTTTAAGGTTCGTATATACGTGTTAGAGAAACGTAAATATTGCCCGAATCGACCGACAATCGGCGTCGGACACGGAGACCATGTTCTCGAAAGCCCCCGAGGGCAGTTTGCGTACCGAAGCGCACCCCAATGGTGAGTCGCATCGAGCGTGAGACCCGAACGCTGATTTGGCGACGGCGCGACCGACCCGCCATGGAGCAGTCATCCGGCAGTCGAGGCGGACCACCGGCCCTCGACGTGTTAGTCCTGCCGGCGTTCGCGGCCGAGGACTTCGAGTTGCCCGACGACGAGGAGGCGGCGACCGAACTCGACCGCTGGGTGGACGCCTACGACTTCGAGAGGGAGATTCGGGTCTCGGGTTCGAACGCGCCCGTTTACGTCACCGACGGGGGTATCGGCATCACGGCGACCGGGATGGGAAAAGTCGAGGCCGCGACCACGCTCACGGCCCTGCTGGCCTCGCCCAAGTTGGACCTCTCGGAGACGTACTTCGTCACCGCCGGAGTCGCCGGGGCACCGCCGAGCGTCGGCACCCTCGGCGCGGTCTTCGTCGCCGACGCGGTGGTCGATTGGGACCTGAAGCACCGCTGGAGCGGCGAGACGGGCGGGGAGACCCCCGACGAGGTAGACGGCCGGGACTCCGACCGGAACGAGGGCGTCTCGCCCATCGACCTCCTCAGGTACCGCCCGCGAGACTACGTGTATCGTCTGAACGACGACCTCGTGGAATCGGCCGTGGAAGTGGCCGAGGGCGTCGAACTCGCCGACACCGAGGAGGCGGCGACGTATCGCCAGCGGTACGACGAGTCGGTCGCGCGCTCCGCGCCGTTCGTCGGCGTCGGTGCGACGGTCTGTGGCGACGAGTTCTGGCACGGCCGGGCGTTCTCCGAGCAGGTCCAGTGGCTGGTCGAGCAGTACGACGCTGGCGTCTACGCCACCTCCGAGATGGAGGACTTCGGGACCGCGACGGCGCTGGCGCGATTCGACAAACTGGACCGGTATCTGAGCGTCCGCGGAGTCGTCAACTTCGACCAACCAGCGCCCGATCAGACGACACGCGAGAGCCTCGACGACGGCGGACTGGTCATCAACCTCGGACTGGAGAACGCGTTCCGAGTGGCGTCGGCGGTCGTTGACCACCTCGCGAACGGGTGAATCGAACGCCAGCGACTCAGAGAGAAGCGTCCGACTCCCGAATCAGTCGCCTGACGTGGCCCAGCGAGTAGGAGACGCCGAACTCTCGCTCGATGAACTCCCGGACGAGTTGCGGCGTCCACGACGACGCCTCGAAGTCGTAGGCGTCGGGCGAGTCCGCGAGGGCGTCGAACAGGGCCTCGCGGTCGCGGTCGTCGAGTTCCGACGGACGACCGGGCCGGTCGTCGTCCTCGACGGCCTCCGAGAGCGGGTTTTCGGCGATTCGGTCGAGCCAGTAGTACAACGTCGACTCCGGGACGCCGTATCGCTCCGAGAGGGCCGAGACCGACACGCCGTCCTTGTACGCGATGGCGACCATCAGGCGTTTCGCCGCCTTCGCACTCTCGGCCGCGTCGAGTTGGTCCTGCAACGCCGAGAGGGGGACGCCGTCAAGCTTGTCCATCGAGAGGAATTTTCATATTTCTTGTTTTTAATTCTATCTATTTTTATTCTCCCCTGTGCAGCAGTATTTTATAGGTATTTGGTATCTATTGTCGAAGTTTCCGAGTAAGAACCGCCGGTCGTTGCTCCGACCGCATCCCCGGGGATTTAGCCTGTCGCTCTCGTAGTCTTCGAACATGGAAATCACCGACTACGAGTTGTTCGAGGTACCCCCGAGATGGCTGTTCCTGCGCCTCGAAACCAGCGACGGCACCGTCGGGTGGGGCGAACCCGTGGTCGAGGGCCGCGCCCACACCGTCCGGGCCGCCGTCGAGGAACTGCTGGAGGGGTACCTGCTCGGCGAAGACCCGCTGCGAATCGAGGACCACTGGCAGACGCTCTATCGCGGCGGCTTCTACCGCGGCGGGCCGGTCCTGATGTCGGCCATCGCGGGCATCGACCAGGCCCTCTGGGACATCAAGGGCAAGCACTTCGGCGCTCCCGTCTACGAACTCCTCGGTGGCAGGGCGCGCGACCGCGTTCGGGTCTACCAGTGGGTCGGCGGTGACAGGCCCGCGGACGTGGGCGAGGCCGCGCGGGAGAAGGTCGAAGCCGGGTTCACCGCGCTCAAGATGAACGCCACGCCCGAGATGGAGCGCGTCGAATCACCCGCGAAAATCCGCGAGGCCGAGGAGCGTCTCGGCGAAGTCCGCGAGGCGGTCGGCGACGAGGTAGACGTGGGTGTCGATTTCCACGGCCGAGTCGCCAAACCGATGGCCAAGCGACTCGCCAAAGCCCTCGAACCCTACGAACCGATGTTCGTCGAGGAGCCGGTTCTGCCCGAACACAACGACGCCCTGCCGGAAATCGCGGCCCACACCACCACGCCGATCGCCACGGGCGAGCGGATGTACTCCCGGTGGGACTTCAAGCAGGTGTTGGAATCGCAGGCCGTGGACGTGATTCAACCCGACCTGAGCCACGCCGGAGGGATTACCGAGGTCAAGAAGATCGCGTCGATGGCCGAGGCCTACGACGTGGCGCTGGCACCACACTGCCCGCTCGGACCCATCGCGCTGGCCTCCTGCGTTCAGGTGGACGCCTGCACGCCCAACGCCCTGATTCAGGAGCAGAGCCTCGACATCCACTACAACGAGTCCAGCGACGTGCTGGACTACCTCGCCGACCCCTCGGTCTTCGAGTACGACGAGGGGTACGTCGAACTCCCGGACGGGCCGGGTCTCGGCGTGGAAATCGACGAGGAAGTCGTCCGCGAGGTGTCGGGCGAGGTGAACTGGCACAACCCCGTCTGGCGACACGACGACGGCAGCGTCGCGGAGTGGTAAAATGGCCGAGCCATTGGCCGCGTTTCCCGACGTGAAAGACGAAAGCGACCGCGAACTGGCCGCCCGGCATCAGGTGGCAGTGCGCGAACTGGACGGTGTGACTGTGGACGGACTGGTCTACGAGTACCGGACCCAGTTCCATCGGGACCCCCTCGTGACGCAGGACGGGACGGCGTATTTTCTCTCGGTTCGAGGCCACGTCTGGGACGAATTTGGGGAACGGATGGAGCTGGGTGAGGAGGAGTTGGAGAGGTTGAAGCAGGTTCACGACGAGCAGTTCAGGGCCAGTGTCGGGCAGGGGGCCAGCGACGAGGCGATGATTCTGACGAAGGAGTGAAAGCCGAAGCCGGCGATGACTCTCGTATGAACCGATTCGAAGACCAGACGGTCCTCGTCACGGGGTCCACCCGAGGCATCGGCGAGGGAATCTCGAAACGATTCGCGCGCGAGGGCGCGTCGGTCGTCGTGACGGGCCGGACCGCCGAAGACGGCGAGGCGACCGCCCAAGAAATCCGCGACGAAGGCGGAGACGCGACCTTCGTCGAAGCCGACATGCGCGACCCCGACGACATCGCGGCCCTCGTGGAGGCCACCGCCGAGGAGTACGGCGGTATCGACGTGGTGGTGAACAACGCGGGCGTCGAGACCGACACCTCCGTCACCGAGGCGACGTTGGACGACTGGGACCTCGTCCTCGAAACCGACTTCCGGGCGTACTGGCTGACCGCCAAGCACGCCGTCGAGTACATCGAGGAGGGAGCCATCGTCAACGTCTCGTCGAACCACGCGTTCGTGACGATGCCCGAGATGTTCCCGTACAACGCGGTCAAAGCCGGGATAAACGGGATGACTCGCGCGATGGCGCTCGACCTGGGACCGGAGATTCGAGTCAACACGGTCAACCCCGGTTGGGTCGCCGTCGAGCGCACGGAAGCGGGCCTCTCGTCCGAAGAGCGCGACCGCCTCGAATCCATTCACCCCGTCGGGCGCATCGGCGACCCCGAAGACGTGGCGGGCGCGGTGACGTTCCTCGCCAGCGACGACGCAGGTTACGTGACGGGGACGAGTCTGCTGGTGGACGGCGGCCGGACCGCAGTCATGCAGGACGATACGCTTCCGAATTACGGCTCCAACTGATATCTCCGCAATCAGACAGGAGAAAGAAACCTAAGCCAGACGACTATTCGATTTTAGTACTTGATGGTTTTCTAGACGGAAACCGTGTATCTTTTTATATTAGGGTCTGGTTGAACCGGTACGCCGATAGTGGTAGTCGGTGGCACCGACATCAAAAATATGACCCGGGACACAGAGACCCTCACGGAGCGGGCGCCGTCGTTCGACCGAGACGGACGGGCGGCGTATCGGGTAGCATCGACCGACTGGAACGTCAGCACGACCGTCGTCAAGGCCGTCACCGAGGTGGTCGGTAGCGACCCTCTCTCCGGCGACTGCGTGCTGTACGACGTGGTAGACCCGGACGCACTCGACCGCATCTTCGCCGACCGGAACGGTGGAGTCGGTCAGACGACGGACCGGGTCGTCTTCGAACTCCAGGGGTGCCGGGTCGAAGTACACGCCGACGGTGAACTCCTCGTCTACGAACCCGAAGACCACGAGGAGTCCACCACGTCGGCCGTACAGTCGGTGTAAGGTTCGACTACCGTCCGGAACGAAGCGGAACGCGAACGCCGAGCGGAAACGGTCAGAATCGACATACGAAAAGGTAATCAGGGTGTACTCGAACTCTGGTTCAAGGACCGATTACCGTATGGCCGTCACTGACAACAGTTCGTTTTGGGAGATGTACCGCGACCTACCCGTCCGAACGACGGTTGCAACCGTCGTTCCCGTCTTTCTCGGTCTCGCACAGTTACTCAACGGCTACGTCCACGACGTGCCGATAGTCGAAATCGCCGGATTCACCGCCGGGATGGTCATCGCGGCCGTGCTGGTGACACAGCACCACCTCGTGCAGTACCACCGCCGGAACCTCCAGCAGGAACTCTTCGGCGAGGAGTAGTTCGGCGAAGAACGGTTTCAGCGAGAAGTAACTCGTGAGGAGCGAGGTTCACGCCTCGGGGTCGTGGCGCTCGAACCAGTCGGTCAGTTCTTCGAGTCGGTGAATCGCCCGGTCCGGGTCGCCGATGTCGTGGTGTTCGTCGGGGTAGACGACCAGTCTCGCGGGGACGCCCTGTTTCTTGACGCTGACGTAGAGTTGCTCGCTCTGGGAGGGCGGGCATCGCCAGTCTTCGCCGCCCGCGGTGACGAGCAGTGGCGTGTCCACCTCGCCCACGTCGACGATGCTCGACGCCGCCTCGTACCCCTCCTCGTTCTCCCACGGCAGGCCGAAGTCGTTCTCCCACCAGACGTGGCTGTCGTCGGTGCCGAACGCCGACCGGAAGTCGTAGACGCCGTGTTCGGCCCCGGCCGCAGCGAATCGGTCGCTCTCGGCGACGAGGTAGCCCGTCGTGATGCCGCCGTAGGAGAACCCGGTAGCGAAGCATCGGTCGGTGTCGGCCCACCCGCGCGAGACGGACTCCTCGACGGCCGCCAGCACGTCAGCGGTCTCGCGCGGGCCCCACTCGCCGCGAATTTGCTCGCTGAACGCGCGGCCGTAGGAGGAACTGCCGCGGTAGTTGGTCCGGACGACGACGTAGCCTCGGCCGGTCAAGTAGGAGTAGTCGAACGAGAAGGTCGGCGCGTCGTAGGAGATGGGGCCGCCGTGGATGGAGGCGACGAGGGGCCCGGGGTCGGGGTCGTCCGGGTCGAAGTCGTCAGGGAAGTAGGCGATGGCCTCGATTTCGTCGCCCTCGGACTCGAACGTGAACCGGCGGGCCTCCGGGGTGTGGCGGTCGGCCAGCAGGTCGTCGTTGACCGCGGTGAGGCGCGTGGGTTCGGAACCGCCACTCAGTTCGTCCGCGTCCACGGCGTGGAGGTCCTTGCCGTCTCCGGGGTCCGAGAGCAGGACGACTCCGGTCCCGCCGCGCAGGTCGAACCCCTCGACGGTTCGGTCCCGGCCCTGCGCGTCGAAGGTGCGCTCCGGGTCGGCGTCTTCGCTGAAGCGCGCGAGGCGGGTCAGGCCCTCGTCGCCGATGGCCGCGAGCAGGTCGTCGCCGTCCCACGCGAGTTCGCCGTATCGGGCGACCGTCCGGTCGAGGTCGCCCGACCACGACTCGTAGGTCGGGGAGTCGCTCGCGGTATCCACACCGCGAGCGACGAACACTCGAGAGGGAGCGTACCAGTTCTCGGGGTCGCCGCCGACGAACGCGAGGCGGTCGCCCTCGGGATGCCAGCGAACTCTGCTCGCGGTCAGGTCCGAGTCGGTCAGTTTCCGGCAGTCCGACCCGTCGGGCGCGATGGTGTAGACGTCCATCACGTAGTTGTCGTCCGGGCGGTCGGTCCGGTTCGAGAGGAAGGCGATGGTCCCCTCGGACGACCACGCGGGACTCAGGCCGGTGGCCGGTTCGCGCGCCCCGCCGCCGTAGGCGTCGTCGAGACGCTCGGTCTCGCGGGTCGCGTAGTCCACGACGAAGAGGTAGGTCGTCACGTCGTCCAACCAGCCCTGCCCGTCGAACTTGTGCTGGAGGCGCTCGGTGACGACCGGGCCGTCCTCCTCCCGGCGGTGGGCCAGATACTCGCGCTGGTCGTCGGTCGGGTCGCGGGCGGCGACCACGAGGCGGTCGCCCTCGGGTCCCCAGTCGAACCCCTTCGCGCCCTCCTCGAACTCGGTGAGTTGGCGGGCGTCCCCGCCCAGTTCGAGGTCGAACGCCCAGACCTGCGGCCTGGGTTCGTCGGCCGGGTCGTCGGTCCCGGTGTCGGCTTGCTGGTCGGCGTCCTCGTCCGACTCGTCGGTGTCGTCGGATTCGTCGGTCTCTCCGTCTGCCTCCGACTCGTCGGTCTCGCGCGTAACTTCGATTTCGGCGTCGGTGTCGCGGGCGGCGGTGAACGCCAGTTTCGACCCGTCCGGACTCCAGACCGGCGCGCTGGCGTCGGAGGCCCGCGAGAGTCGATGCGGGTCGCGCGAACCGTCGGTCGGCACGACGAACAGCGAACTCCGTCGCTCGTCGTCCTCGCGGTCGAACTCGTCGGCGACGAAGGCGTCTCTGCGCCCGTCCGGCGAGACGGCGAGGTCGGTCACGAGCGACAGGTCGTAGAAATCGTCGAGGTCGAGCGGTCGAGTCATGGTGACACTGTGGCGGGCCGCCGCCTTCAGCGTGTGGGGAGGGGCAAGGCGGAATCTCACAGCGACTACCGTCACGGATTACGGTGTCTCCTGTCACGAACTGCAGTGACTACTGTCACGAACCGCAGTGGCTACTTCCTCGAATCACAGTGTCTACTTCCACGAGTCACAGTGACGAAAGTCACGAGTCATCCCGGCGCGCGCGAGCAACGCGCGCGAGGGACGAGCATTGCAGACCGGAGCGAAGCGGAGGCCGAGAAGCGCAGGAGGTTGGGGAGGCGTGAGGTTGCGGTGCGGGGCGGTGCAGTGACTCCTTGGTTCGAGCCTGTAGCTAGCTTCTACACTGGCCTCTCTTCTCTACTTGCAGACGTTGAAATCTCGCTTCTCTACTTGCAGACTTTGAAACCTCGCTTCTCCGCTGGCAGACTTGGAAACGGAAGTCTACCGACGAACGTAGAGACAGGATGCGGGTAGCTACTCCGTGGGCCAATCGTACCGCAACCGCACAGCCCCGCACCGCCACCGCGGGCCACACCCGCCCCGACCGATTGCGCTTCTCGGTCGCTCCGCTCCCTGCGATGCTCACCTACCGGAGGACGTGGTTGTCCTCCGAGCCTGTACTCGCTTCGCTCGCCCAGACGGCAGACAAACCGCGTCTGCCGAGCAATCACGCCGTCGGCGCGATGTCGCCAGCACGCGCCGGTGTTCGAGGTGTAACAATCGTCTTTAAACACGTATTTACATATATCAAGAAAATAAATAGTTAGCCGAGAGAACGTTCGAGACGTTTCAACCCGTTCGGCTAAGTCGAGGAGTCACGGTAGCGCGGTCCACGGTCTGTTCCATCCAGACCTCCAGATTCAGAATGCCCGAGATGAGACCCCAGCGGTCGGTCTCGCCCGCGAGATGCTGACGGCGGAGTTCCTTCACGAAGTCGCCGTCGAAGAGCGGTCGGTCCCGGGCCGAGTCCAACCAGTGGTTCACCGTGCGCCGGACCGCCGGCGCGTCCCGGTACCAGTCGTTCCACCGTCCCGGACGTCCCGCGATCTGCCAGCGGAGTTGCTTGGCGACGTAGCCAGCGTCGTGGAGCGCGAGCGGTCGTTTCGGGGCGAATCCGGTTCGCTCGTAGGGTATCTCGTCGAGGCCCGCGTCGAGTCGGCGGACCACCGCGCGCTTCAGCGGCGACATCGAGCGTGGAATCCGACCGCCCGTGAAGGGGACTGTCCCCCGGCGAAGTCTGTGGTGGTCCATCCCCGCCACGGCGTCCAGAAAGTCGCCGTCGGCGAAGGGCACGCGCATCCCGACTTGACTCCGGACCGCCTCGTTACCCCGGAAGTGAGCGTTCTTCGGGAAGTTGCGGAACCACACGTCTAACACCCGATTCGGGACGCTCGACTTCGTGCTGTCGGCGACCATCTCGCGGATGGACCGGTCGGGATCCACCGGGGCGGAGTCCGACCTACCGCGGCCGAGGTGCCCCGAGTCGGCGAGCAGGGCGCACACGTCGTCGGCCGACTCCCGGCGAAACGCCAGCATCGACCGGAAGGCGTCGACCGCAGAGGGCGCGTCGAGGTGCGAGGTCCAGACTTCCTCGCCGAAGAACTCGCCCTGCGGTGCGGCCTCCATCGTCACGTCTACCTTCGCGTGGAGGTCCCCGAAGACGAACGACGGCGCGACAAGGTTCTGGTGGGGAACCATCCCGTCGCAGGCCCGAACCGTCGCGGCGTACGACTCGGCGAAGTCGTCGGGCGTCTCGACCACGAGGTCGTTGTCCACGCCGAGCGCGTCTGCGACCCGCCGGGCCGGAGCCAGATTCGAGGCGTCGGGCGGGTTCGAGTCGTAGGTGAACGTCCGGAGCGGGCCGAACTCCTCGCGGAGGACGCCCGCCATCGTCCGACTGTCGAGTCCCCCGGAGAGCCAGAGCCCGAGGCGACCCGAGACGGTCCCGGCCGCGTCGGCCACCGCCCGCCGGTAGGCCGAGAGCACGCGCTCGACGTACCCCTCCTCGGGGAGGCGCGAGAAGGACGGTTCCCAGTAGCGTCGAATCGACGATCGTCCGGCACCGGTCTCGTTCCCGCTCTTACTCCAACTCTCACCCTCGCCTACCCGGGGAAAATTCCTCTCGCCCGCTCGGGGAGAATCACTCTCGCTCACCCGGAGAAAACTGGCCGGAGAGAGCGATTCGACGCCGGCCACGAGCGTCTTCTCGCCGAGTGCGAACCCGAACGAGAGCAGGTCGGCGGCGGTCCGTACGTCGATTTCCGGCGAGTCGAGTCGCCCGGCGACCGCCGAGAGGTCCGAAGCCACGGCTACGCCGTCGGGCGTCCCGGCGACGTAGCACTCCCGCGTGCCGAGTTTGTCGCTGGCGACCAGAAGGGTTCCGTCGCGGTCGGCCGCCGCGAGCAGGAAAGGGCCGCTCAGTTTCGGGAGCGTCACGGTCGGGCGGTCGAGGACGCGCTCGAAGACTTCGGCGTGCGAGAGACCGAGGTCGGCCCGGTTCGATATCGCGCCGTGGACGACTCCGAAACCGGCGTCGCCCTCCCACGTCGCGTGACCGCCGGGGTCCTTCTCGCCGTGGTGGACGAGCGCGAGGCCCACGTCTCCCGCCGGACCCGTCTCGCCCGCCTCGAACCGTTCGATTCGGTACCACTCCTCGGCGTCGAGCGACTCGACCATCGAGTCGAGGGCGTCTGCTCCGAGCGTCGTCGCGGCGATTCCGACCATGCCTCGAACTCCACCGACCGACCCATTGTTATTGACCGAGCAAGCCCGGCAAGAATTTCGCGGCGAGGGTTACTCCGGGCGTGTCCGACCGGAAATCCGGCGTTACCGTCGTCACCCGAGCGTGTCCGGATCCACGCGCTCGCCGTTTCTGTACACCGACGCCGGGCCGCTGAGGCTGAACGACGTTATCTCGCCGGTGTAGCCGAAGGTATCAGTGCCGCGGTCCGGTCCGACGTGACCGGAGACGACGTTCCCGGAGACGTCGTCGCCGCTGTCACGCTGGCGGACCGACCCGTTCACGCTGAACTCGTATCGTGCCACCCCGCCGCCCTGGCTCACGATTTCGATGGTGTTCCGCCGAGGTGCGTCGTTACCCGGGTAGTTCGCGGGGTCCACCTCCTCGCCGTCTACCCAGACCGAGGCCGGACCGTCCACCGTCAACTCCGTCAGGTCGCCCTCGAAGTAGAACAGGTCCTCGCCTCGCTCCGGGCCGACGCGACCCGACGCGCGGGTGGCGTCCACCTCGTCACCCTCGTCCACTTGGCGGACCGACTCGCTCGCGCTGAACTCGTATCGGGCCACCCCGCCGCCCTCGCTCTCGATGCGAACGTAGTGGCCCGCCGCGTCGGCCCGCCTGAGAATCCACCCGTCGTCCCACGAGACGGCCCCGTCGGCGTCCACGACCGCGGGGCGGAGCGGACAACCGCCGTACGGGTCGTAGGAGACGGTCGCTTCGTCGCGGGACCCCGAGAGCGGCGAGACGCCGACCACCTCGTCGCACTGGTTCGACCACCAGACCACTCGATCGAGTTCGCCGTCGGGGTCGGTCGCCCGGAGCCGAAACGTCCGCCGTCGGGACTCGTCCGTGGCGAGTTCCACGACCTTCGCTCGTGGTTCGAGGCGTTCGGCGGTCGGCGGCCGGTCGCCGTCGTCGGCGACCCGAACCGTCCAGCGCACGGTTCCGAACGTCGCGCCGTCCCGGTGGAACTCCAGTCGGACGCGGTGAGTCCCCCTCCGGTCGAACGTGTGGGTCATTACTTCGCGGTCGGCCCGGTCCAACTGGCCGTAGAAGGCGTCGGGTTCGGCGTGAGACCGCTCGCCGTTCACGTACAGTCGCTTCCTGTAGTCGTCACCGCCGGAGTCGCGAACTGCGACCTCGAAGAGTATCTGAGTTCCCGGTACGACGCTGACCTCCCGAGCGGGGCTCAGGCGTTCGATATCGGCACTTCGGGCGACCGTGCTCGGAATCCCGGTCAGCGCTGCCGTAACGAGTGCCGCGCGTCCCAAGAGGTTCCGTCTGGTGTGTTCTCCCCCCATAGTTCGGCGTCGGAAAACTGATACCACGGTGTAGGAGTTAATCCTTCTGAACTGTCTGTTTTCTATTATTTTTCGCAATCGGAGTTCGCGGTCGGGAGGCGCTGGCAGTCGAGAGTAAATTAGTGCAGTATACTTTTCCCTACCGAGGCGCTGTCTGCGTATAGAATGAGACGAGCGAAACGATGGGTCGAGGGACTGCGGTCTCACGGTAGAGGGAGGGGCCTACATGAGTGAACACGCGTCCCCACCCGCCGAGACGGGCGAGTCGGTGACCCTCGAGACCGGACTCGAGGCCCTCCGGTCGAGTCCGGAGTTTCGCGGCCCGGTCGAACCCCTCGGGGAACACGCCCACGCGAACGACCACTTCGCGCTCATCTACGAGTCCCAGTCAGAGCAGTTCGCGGCCGCCATCCCGTTCCTCCGCCAAGGACTCGAACGTGGCGAGCGCTGTCTGTACATCACCTACGAGAACTCCCGCGAGGAGGTCGTGGCGGCGATGCGGGACTACGGCATCGACGTGGACGCCGCCCTCGACTCGGGACAACTCTCCATCCACGACGAGGAGGAAACCTACCTCCGGAACGAGACGTTCGACGCGGACGAGACGATCGAGTTCCTCGACGCCGCTATCGAGGAGGCCACCGAGGAGTACGAAGCGTTACGTGTGACCGGCGAGATGAGCAGCGTCTTACGAGAGGACCCCGAGGGCGAGGAACTCGTCAGATGCGAGGCCAAGGCCAACTACCTCTTCGACGACGTCGACGGCCTCGCACTCTGCCAATACAACCGGAATCGGTTCTCCGCGGACGTCATCCGCGAGGTCATCAGCACCCACCCGCTCCTCATCCACGACAACAGAGTCAGTTACAACGTCCACTACACCCCGCCCGGGGAGTACTTCGGCCCGGAGAAGTCGGCCCGCAAGGTCGACCGCTTGCTGGAGTCGCTCCGGGAGCAAACCGACGCGAAAGTCGAACTTCGGAGACGCGAACGATACCTCCGCGAAAGCTACGAGATCACGTCCGACCCCACTCGGTCGTTCGAGGAGAAACTCGACGCGCTGTTCTACCTCGGTTGCGAGCGATTCGACCTCGACTTCGGCTTTTTGAACCGTGTCGACCCCGACGCCGACAGACTGGAGGTCGAGTACGCCAGCGACGACCACGAGTACTACAAACCCGGTGACGAACTCCCGTTGTCGGAGACGTACTGTCGGGCCGCCGTCGATATCGAGGCGGCCGCCAACGTCTCGAACCCCGCCGAGGAGGGGTTCGACGACCGCCTCGTCTACGAAGACTTCGGAGTCGACGGGTATCTCGGGACGTACATCCCGGTCGACGGCGGTATGGACCGGACGCTCGCGTTCGTCCCCGACGGGTCGTACGAGGAGTCGTTCTCCGAACAGGACAAGGCGTACCTCGAACTGATGGGGCAGTGGGTCGGCTACGAACTCGACCGCCGCCAGCGCGAGCGGTTCCTCCGCGAGTGCTACGAGATTACGTCCGATTCAGCGCTCGATTTCGAGGCGAAACTCCACCAGTTGCTCGATCTCGCCCGCGGACGAATGAATCTCGACGCGGCCGGGTTGACCCACCTACCGGAGTGGGACGGCCGGTTCCTCACCGAGTACGCTATCGGATACAGTAGCGAAGGCGACGGGGTGGTGGACGCGTCCGACGACATGTGGACCGACCCCGCCGAGGGATGTTACTGCCGACAGGCGATCGTCGAGGACGAACCGATCGGAATGGCGGACGTCCGCGACACCGAGTGGGAAGACGACGAGGTCTACCGAGAACACGGGTTGACGTGTTATCTCGGTACGAAGGTCACCAGTGGCTCGACGCCGTACGGGACGCTGTGGGTCGGGAGCGAGGACCCGCGTGACCGCGAGTTCTCCGAGACCGAGCGCACGTTCCTCGAACTGATCGGACAGTGGGTAAGCTACGAAATCGAACGCCGCGACCACAACGAGGCCCAGCGGGAACTGTACGAGATCACGTCCGACCCCGACCGCTCGTTCGACGAGAAGCTCGACGCCCTGTTCGAGTTGGGGTGCGAGCAGTTCGGTGTCGAATTCGGCGGGATGGCCAAAGTGGACCGCGAGGCCGACCGCCTCGAAGTCGAACACGTCAGCGGCGATCACCAGACCTTCGAGGCCGGACTCGAACTCCCGCTGACGGAGACGCTCTGGGCGACCACCGTCGAGGCCGACGCGCAGGTGAGCTTCGTCGATCCCGTCGCCGAGGGGTACGACGATCACCGCGCCTATCGCGACCACGGGTTCGAGACCTATCTCGGAACCGCCCTCGACGTCGAGGGGAGCAGCGACCGGACGTTCTTCTTCGCGTCCGAGGAACCGCGAGACGCGGAGTTCTCAGAGGCCGAGCGCACGTTCCTCGACCTGATGGGACAGTGGGTCGAGTACGAACTCGAGCGTCGCGAGCGCGAGCGGGAACTCCGCGAGCGCACGGAGTATCTGAGTGCGCTCGTCGAGACCACGCCCGAATGCATCAAGACTGTCGCCGAAGACGGTACCCTGCTCCAGATGAACTCGGCCGGACTGGACATGGTGGAAGCCCCCGTCGAGTCGGACGTGGTCGGCGAATGCGTCTACGACTTGATCGCTCCCGAACACCGCCAGCGGTTCCGCGAGTTCAACGAGCGAATCTGTCGAGGTGAACGCGGAACCTTGGAGTTCGACATCGTCGGGTTGGAGGGCACGCGCCGCCACATGGAATCGCACGCGGCCCCGCTTCACCGTCCCGACGGAACGACCGCCCACGTGGCGCTGACGCGTGACGTCACCGAGCGGAAAGAACGGGAACGCGCCCTCGAGGAGAGCGAGCGCCGGTATCGGACGCTCGTCGAGAACTTCCCGAACGGTTCGGTCGGACTCTTCGACGAGACCTACACCTACAAAGTCGTCGGTGGTGAACTCCTCGACGACATCGGACTCGCCCCGGACGACGTCGTCGGTACGACGATATACGACCGCTATCCCGACGATTTCATCGACGAGATCGAAGCGAACTTCAGCGCCGTGTTCGACGGCGAATCGAACGTTTTCGAGATCGATATCGGTGACAGAGTCCTGTTAGCGCACACGCTTCCCGTTCGGAACGCCGACGACGAGATTCACGCAGGGATGCTCATGACACAGGACGTCACCGAGCGGATGGAGCGCGAGCAGGAACTCCAGCGGAAGGAGCGTCGCTTCGAGGCCATCTTCGAGGACCCGAACATCCTCGTCGGTCTACTCGACCCGGACGGGACGGTACTCGACATCAACCAGACGGCGATGGAGTACATCGACGCCGACCTCGACGCGGTGACCGGCGAACCGTTCTGGGAGACGCCGTGGTGGGGAGAGGGCGACGAGGTACAGAGTGACGTCCGGGAGTGGGTCGAGCGAGCCGCGACTGGCGAGTACGTGGACTTCGAGGCCGATCTTACCCGGCCGGACGGCCAGCGGTACACCCTCGATGGTGTCTTCAGACCCGTCACGAACGAAGAGGGCGACGTCGTGTCGGTCATCGTCTCGGACCGCGACATCACCGAACGCAAGGAGCGCGAACGTGCCCTCGCACAGAGCGAGCAACGCTACCGCACGCTCGCCGAGTCGTTCCCGAACGGCATCGTCACCCTGTTCGACGAGGAGCTCCAGTACACGCTCGCCGCAGGACGAGCCTTCGAGGACCTTCCGGTCTCCCGAGGTGACGTCGAGGGCCGAACGTTGCGTGGAGTGTGGGACGACGACGTGGCCGATGCGCTCGAACCTCTGTGTCGGGCCGCCCTCGACGGTGAGAAGAGTTCGATCGAAGTCTCGTACGAGGGTCGTGAATGGGTGATTTACGCAGTGCCGGTCACTGACGAGAGCGGAAACGTCTTCGCCGGGATGACGATGGCCCAGAATATCACCGAGCGAAAAGAAAACCAGCAAAAGCTCAAGGAGCAGAACGAGCGCCTGGAGAGCTTCGCCAGCATGCTCGCCCACGAACTCCGAAATCCCGTGACGATCGGTCAAATCTACAGTCAACAACTCCCGGGCGAGTCGAGTTCGGAGGCTGTCGACTACGTCACGGAAGCGTTCGACCGTATCGAGGACATGATCGACGTCATGCTGGTGTTGGCACGTGGTCGCAAAGCGGTCGGTGAGGAGAAACCCATCGAACTCTCCGACGTGGCACAGGAAGCGTGGGAGGACATAGATGCGGCCGATGCCGAACTCGAAGTCGAACTCGACCAGACGATACGGGCCGACGAGACGTACATCAGACATCTATTCTACAACCTCCTCGATAACGCCGTGGAACACGGCGGGGACGGCGTTACCGTAACAGTCGGTGAACTTTCCGACGGGTTCTACGTAGCCGACGACGGCGTGGGTATCTCGGTCGAAGAAGGGGACTCGGTCTTCGACGAGGGGTACACGACGGCTGCTGACAGCGGTGGAACCGGACTCGGGTTGGCGTTCGTCCAGAAACTCGCCGAGGTGTACGAGTGGGACTGTGCGGTGACCGAAAGCGCAACTGACGGAGCACGATTCGAGTTCCGGAGCATCGCCGGGGACCAGTAACGGCATTCTTATTCTTCACTAACACCACAACAGCAGTTGATTACCAAATATCGAGTACGAGGAGGTCTCTGGATATTTTTCATCGTTTACGGAGAAGTTGGTCCTCGTTGAACTCCCCGTCTCCGGACGTGACGGAATCGATTGCGGGCAAGATAGAGCGTCTACTCATCACGAGGTCGTTCGCCGACCGCGTTCAGACGAAGTGACGTCGTTCGTGGCGCACAACGAGACGTTACGCATCGGTCACGTACTTGCGTTAGGAGGTTGGGTCGACAGCAATCCAGATTACGACGAGTGAACGATAGAAAAATTTCCAATGTTTTTGGTTAGCAAGTAACATGATTCGCGGGGTCGGGAGCAAGACCATGACACTACCCGAAACCGTCTCGCGTCGCAGCGTCCTGCGAAAGGGAGCGGTCGCCTCAGGAGCAGTCGTCTTCGGCGGAACGACGGTCGTCGGAAACGCAGTAGCCCAAGACGAGCAAGTGGGTCTCGCGTCCAAAATCGAGGGTCATGGCCACTACGCGTGGTTCCCGTTGGGACCCGAGTCGTGGGGCCGGTCAACAACACCGTACGATATGCAAGACGGGGAGAGTCGATGGCTGGCCCAGCTCCGGTCCGATGGTAGCGTGCGCTGTCTCGCACAGAACCTCGGCACAGAGCCGCCGAATCGGAACACTGGGTTCGACGTGCACCTCGGGCGACTCGACGCGATCGAGACAGTGACCGTCACGTCACGCACACTCCAGACCCCGCGCACGACGGGCCCCGCCGTCTTGTTTCTCGGGCTGTATCTAGACGGAAATAATAACGCGGAGTTCTTCGAGTGGGAAGCCACGAACGGAACTGATAGTTGGGTCGGGTTCGGCGGCGATGAGGAAGGGCTCTTCTCGTCTGCCGCGAGTGGAGAAGTGACTATCGACGGCGACACGGTGTTCACCCTCGCTGGTGCCGAAACCGAGACCACACTGGCGGAGTTGCAGGAAGGGACTGTCGAGGGCATCTCCGGGGAGACGGCTGCCGCACTCTACGTCGGCGTCGTCAACGGAGGTGAGGGCACGGACGAGGTTGTCATCGATGACGTACGTGTCCAGCGGTCGTAGACAGCCTGTCGGCCCTTTTTCGCGTCGTCGTACGCGGTAAGCGCCAACGTGAGTTTGCGGCGCGCCTTCTGTGCCGGAAGGTTGCCACCGGTACTCAGCACAGTCATCTTCATACGTAGATGTCGCGTCGTAAGCTACCGAAAGACGACCCAAAAGTCGAAGGTGACGATGGAGTGGATTCGCTCAGGAAGTAGTAGACCTGGAGACTACGTAAACGCCAACAGCCATGACGACCCCGCCAGCGACAAAACCAGGTCCGATTGCCTCCTGTAGCAAGAGCGCACCGAGAAGGGTGCCGACTAGCGGTTGAATGAAGAAGAAGACGGCGACCGTCCCTGCATCGACGTACTCCAATCCTTTGTACCAGAGATACCATGCAGCGGCGGTCGAAAGCACGCCGAGGTAGATGACTGCCCCAACGACCGGAAGCGTCATTGGAACGAGCATCACTGTCCAGATTAGACTGACGACAACTGGAACTCCGGTAATGATGGCTACGACAATACGGAGAAGTGCTGCGTTGTTCTCACGGTACCGGAGGTACCACGCGGCCACTATGCTGGCGAGTCCGAGATAGAGAACTGCCCCGACGACCGAGAGCGTGAGGGGTACCTCGCCGAGTCGGTGTCCGGAAACGGCGAGTTCTCCGGCCGCGAGGACGCCGAGCATCGGTACCGCGGCGATGGTCGAGTAGGTCGCGGTCTCCAACGCGGAGTAAGTCCGGACGAGCGACTTGCCGTAGACGGTGTAGGCCGCCCACGCGAGACTCGCCGCCAGCAGGGCCGCGATTCCGGCGGCGTTTCCGCCCGTCATCCGAGTGAGGTCGTACTGGCCCGCGAGGACGACCAGGGTGCCGACCGCCGCGAGGGTCATCCCCGAGACTTTCCGCAGTGTCAGCGGTTCCGAGAGGGCCGTGACTCCGAGAAGGAGCGTGAAGACGGGCGTCAGAACCGTCAGGAGCGCGCCCTGACTCGCGTTGGTGAGGTCGGTGCCGAGAAACTGGGTGACGATGGTCGCAGTGACCACCGCGCCGAGCGCGACGAATCGGCGGTGGTCGGCGCGCGAGAACTCGCGTACTGGCCGGGCCTGACGGACGACGACGAGGAGGGCAACCGCCCCGAGCGCGACCCGGAGGAATCCGAGCGTGACCGGTGGAATGGCCGAGAATCCCCACTTGCTCACGACGTACATCCCGCCCCAGAGCGAGGCAGCGGCGAGCGGTGCGAGCGCGTAGGCGGGGTTCTCGGCCATCGTACGGTCGTACTGTGAGCGTAATGGTATTTGAACGTTCGTGACTTCGCCCGAACGCAGTTTTCCGGATCGTCCGCGCTTCGCGCGAAGTTAGGAACCGGTATTGTGTAGTTCGTACAAAACAGTTAAACCCGTGGAGTGCCAACGACGAGGTGATGAGCGAAGACGAACTCGAATCCATCCGCGACGAGAAGCGCGACGAACTCCTCGACGGAGAGGGTGAGACAGACGACGCCGAAACTGCACCGGACGAACCCATTCACGTCGAGAGCGTCGAACACTTCTCAGACGTGACCACCGACTACGGCGTAGTGCTGGTGGACTTCTACGCGGACTGGTGCGGTCCGTGCAATATGCTCGAACCGATCGTGGAGTCCATCGCCAGCGGAACCGACGCCGCAGTGGCGAAGGTCGACATCGACCAGCACCAGGACCTCGCCACGCAGTACGGCGTTCGGGGCGTCCCGACCCTGATCGTGTTCGCCGACGGCGAACAGGTCGAGCAGGTCGTCGGCGTGCAGGACGAAGCGACCCTTACGAACCTCGTGGAGCGCCACGGCTAAAGCCAGATGAACGACTCGGGCGGTTCGGACGACTCTGAACTGCCGGACGGCCTCCCGTCCGTCCTGCGGTTTCTCGACGCCCGCGAGCAGGAACTGTTCGCAGACGCCGAAACGCTGCTCGAATTCGACTCGCAGAACCCACCGGGGAGGACCCGTGACCTGCTGACCTTTCTTCGGGAGTCGATGGAGAGTGCAGGCCTCGAAACGGAGGTTCTCGCCCGCGACGAGGAGAAACCGAATCTCGTCGTCACGATTCCGGGCGAGCGACGCGAGAAGCTTCTGTACGTCGGCCACGTCGATACGGTGCCCTACGACCTCGAGAAGTGGTCACGCGACCCACGCGGCGAGTGGACCGACTCGGGAACCGAAGACGGCGAGAAGCGTCTCTACGGCCGCGGTGCGACCGATATGAAAGGAGCAGTCGCCGCGATGGCGACAGTCGCCCGCGCGTTCGCCGAGACCGTCCCGCCAGTGACGCTCGAATTCGCGTTCGTGAGCGACGAGGAGACCGGCGGCGAGGCGGGTCTCGGCTATCTGCTGGCGACAGACGCGCTCGCGGCCGAAGCCTGCGTCGTCGGCGAGACCACCTGCGAGCGCGGCCGTCACTCGGTCGCGGTCGCCGACCGCGGAAGCGTCTGGTTGGGTCTCGAAGCCAGCGGGACCGCCGCCCACGGTTCGCGGCCCGCGTTCGGTGTCAACGCCATCGACCGCCTCTACCGGGCCGTCGCGGACGTGCGTGAGCGACTGTCCGACTACCGCCTCGCGCTCGACCCCGAACTCGACGCGATACTCGACGACTCGGTCGCGTTCTACGCACCGCGCATGGGCGAGCGCGTCGCACGCGAGACGTTCGAATACCCGACGGTAAATCTCGGAACGCTCTCGGGCGGCGAGACCATCAACGCGGTGCCGACCGCCGCCACCGCGGAGGTGGACGTGCGAGTGACGGCCTCCGCCAGCACCGCAGACGTGCTGGCCGCTATCGAGGCCGTCCTCGCCGACCACGAGGGCGTCGAAATCGCGGACGTCTCACGGGCCGACGGGACCTACGAATCGCCGGACAGTCCGCTGGTCGCGGCGGTCGTCGAAACCGCCGAGGACGTGACTGGCGAGCGCGTCTACCGACGGAGTGCGACCGGTGGCGGCGACGCGAAGAAACTCCGGAGCG
Source organism: Halorussus salinisoli (assembly GCA_005239435.1). Classification (GTDB taxonomy): domain Archaea; phylum Halobacteriota; class Halobacteria; order Halobacteriales; family Haladaptataceae; genus Halorussus; species Halorussus salinisoli. Next base: position 402,206 of record SZNP01000005.1, read on the forward strand.
CAGGCATCCCGGCCGTCGAGTTCGGCCTCGGGACCGACACCGCCCACGCGGTAGACGAGTACACCACCGCGGCGGCCCTTCGCCACAACGCGGCGGTCTACGCCCGCCTTCCGTTCGCTCTGCGCGAGCGATTGGCATCATAGTGGGAAGAGGGGACAGCGCGAGTATCGACCGATGCCACAATCTTGCACGCGTGACCCACATCCCGCAGTCGTTAAGACGGTCGGCCACCCATGCCGAGACGATGGGCTTCCACACGTTCGACCCCGAGTCGGCCGACAAACTCGAAGACGACTCCCGGTATCGCTACCTCTCGCGGGAGGAACTGGTCGCCGCGCTGGCTCTCGGGTCCGACCGAGACGCCGCGGTCGCGGACCTCGGAAGCGGGACCGGTTTCTACACCGACGACGTGGCCGCGTTCGCCGGCGAAGTTCGCGCCGTGGACGTGCAGGACGAGATGCACGAGTTGTACCGCGAGAAGGGCGTTCCCGAGAACGTCGCGTTGGTGACCGCCGACGTCGGCGACCTCCCGTTCGCCGACGGCGAACTCGACGCCGCGTTCTCGACGATGACCTTCCACGAGTTCGCGGGCGACGGCCACGGCGACGGCGGGAGCGGCGCAGAGACAGAAGTCGCGCGCGTCCTCGCCGACGGCGGACGCTTCGTCGTCGCCGACTGGTCGGCGAGCGGCGAAGGCGAGAGCGGCCCGCCCGTCGACGAGCGGTACGACCGCGACGAGGCGGTCGAACTCCTCGAAGACGCAGGCTTCGAGGTCGTTCGGGCCGACGAGCGACCCGAGACGTTCTTCGTAGTGGCGCAAGCCTGACTATTCGTACTGGCTCAAGCCTAACTATTCGTAGGGACTCGACCCTCACTACCTCCGAATCGCCGAATCATTCTCGTAGTCGCTGGCGGCGCTCCTCGAACTCCTCGTCCGAGAGGTCCCCGCGAGCGTACGCCCGCCGGAGTTCTTCGAGCGCGGGGTCGGACGTAGAATCCGAGACGCCGCGGTAGAGCAGGTAGCCGACGCCGACCAGTACCAGCAGGCCGACGAGCCAGAAGCCGAACATCCACGTCGGCGTCGCTCCGCCGACCCCGCCGGGACCGACTTGCCCGTCCACCGGACCGTGCATCCACCAACCCATTCCCATCATCGGCCACGCGAACAGCATCGTCACGACCGGGAGCAACAGGAGAAGCGCCACTGCCACGATAGCGATGCGTGAGAGTTGTGCGTTCGTCGCCATACTCGACAACGCGACGTCCGGGACCAAAACTATGCGTGCACCGCCCGGATTAACCGATAGTCATTTTTGTTTGTTAAGAGTACAATTGTGATTCTTTCAGAAAGGTATAGGTACTCGAGGTGCCGGCGGAACTGTCGGCGAGAAGATGTTACTCGCGCTCCGTCGAAGTGGCGACACGTCGTTCGTCTCGTCGCCCTCGGGTAGTCGCTCGAACCAGTTCTCGGGCGTCTGCTCGCTCGGAGTCCGGAACAGGGAGATACGGCGGAAGAAGTTCTGGAGATACCACGCCCGGCGAACTAGCTGGTCGTCCTCGCCGGCGCGGCCGCGACACTCGCGGTTGCGGCCGCGCCGACGCGGAGAACTAAGTTGACGGCTCTCGTCGCAGAGGTAGCATGGGGGACCCGACGCGAGTGTACGAGAGCGAACGGACCGCGGGCAGAACCGATAGAGGCGAGACCGACGAACGCGAACTCGACACGTCCCTACTCGATACCCTCGGACTCGACGCGTTTGGTCGGTTCTCGCGTCGTTACAAGTGGGTCGGCGATAAGCGGCCGTGGCGGGTCTCGGCCGCGGCGTTTCCCGAGGAGGGGACGCCGGTCGAACAGGCCCAGTTTCTGGTCCGGTACGCGGTGTTGGCTCCGTCGAGTCACAACACCCAGCAGTGGCTGTTCACCGTCTCCGACGACGAGATTCGGCTCTTCGCCGACACGAACCGGTGGCTGACGGTCGCCGACCCCGACAAGCGAGAACTCTACGTCAGTCTGGGGGCGGCGCTGGAGAACCTGCTCGTCGCGGCCGAACACTTCGGGATAGGCCACGAGGTCCGCTACCTGCCGGGGAGCGATAGCAACCACGCCGCGACGGTTCGACTGTCGTCGGGTAGCGAGCGGTCGGATGACGAACTGGCGGGTGACGAGCGGTCGGCCGAAGCCTCGACCGACCGCCGGGATTCGAGGCTGTTCGAGGCGATTCCGCGCCGGCGGACGCACCGAGGCCGGTATCAGGAGCGAGCGATTCCGCGCGAAGACCTCCGGGCGCTTCAGGAGGTCTGCGTCGAGGACGACGTGACGCTCCAGTTCGTCGCCGACCCGGTGAAGATGGGAACCATCGCCGACCTGACCGCCCGCGCCGACCGTCGACAGTTCGCCGACCCCGCGTACCGCCGGGAACTCGGCCGGTGGATCGGCCGAGGCGCGTTCGGCGGCTCGTGGCTCGGGTCGAAGGTCGGGAAACTCCTCGTGACGTATCTGAACGTCGGCCGTCGGCAGGCGCGCGAGGACGGCCAGTTGCTGCGGAGTACGCCGCTCGTCGCGGTCGTTCGGACGAAATCCGACGGGAGACGCGCCCAGATTCGTGCCGGACAGGTCTTCGAGCGGGTGAGTCTGCTGGCGACGGTTCTCGGCGTGCAGACTCACCCGATGAGCGCGGTACTCGAGGTACCGAGCCTTCGCCGAGAACTAACCGACTTACTCGGGCGGTCGGAGTGGTCGTCCCAGCACCTCTTCCGACTCGGATACGCTGGCGGTGCGTCCGAACCGTCGCCGCGCCGTCCGGCGGAGGCGGTGTTGGTCGATTAGAGGTGGTTTCGTATAACTCTTAGAATCGTAGATATTGTTCGAACACGACGAGCCTCTGTCGGGTCGATGCGTTTGTATCGAGTCGATAGTTCGTCGAGTGTCTGCCGAGCGCCTGCGAGAGACGACGACTCCGGACGAGAGATGCGGATTCAGTGTCTACTGTTTGGTTTAGTGAACTCCGTTCGGTGACCCCGTCGTTTCCGCTGTTTCGAGAAGAGTGAGAACTCGACGACGAGGACTTCACGAGGACGGCCTCTTGATAGTGGCGAGTGGTCAGCGTCGGAGGAGTCGGAGGTATCGGCGTCGAAGCTTTCGGCGTCGGAGATGTCAGCGTCGAAGGTGTCGACGTCGGTGGTGTCGGGGTTAGAGGTATCGATAGAGGTAACGACGTTAGAGATGTCGGCGTCGAAGCTTTCGGCGTTGGAAACGGTAGGTCCGAAGACGGAAGCAACCCCACCGTTTCCGCTGTTTTTCGGTTCCGCGTGTGGGAAATGAAGGTGACGTGAAACGATTAGAAGGTGGGGAAACGATTACTGTAGCGGGTGCTCCGAGAAACAGACGGTTGGAACGTATCTCAACACCACCGTTTCCGCTGTTTACTGGTTCTGTTATCTTCCGGTCTGCGGTCTTCTCGTGCTGTAGTTTCCCGATACACCGTCCGCTGAGTTCCTCCTCCGTTGTCCACGGAGAGTTCGAGAGACGAGTAGCCGTGTTGGAGAAACGAGAGCTGTGACGTCGTAGGATTGTAACCCGATAGGAGGAAAAGGAACGAGAAGGATCGGGAACCGAGAGCGAAGCGGGACACACTCACCCCACCATTTCCGTTGTTTTCGAGGAGAGAGAAAGGGTAGAAACGAAGACACCCACCCCACTGTTTCCGCTGTTTTCGGGGAGAGGGCGGGAGGGGTGGCTAACGCGGACCGTGCCGTTCCAATTTGATGTCGATGAATCTGTACGAGTTCGCCCTCCGGACCCGCTTTCGCGTAAAAAAGCGGTCGAAGACATCTCTAGATGTAGACTAGAGCCTAATAGTCTATTTAGGCTATTTGCACTACGGGTATGGTTTAACATTCGCCACTATAAATCTTTTCATCCATATAGGAGCAACGTGACACCTATCACACTTCCCGCGATAACTCCGGAAACGATGGGGTGGGTGTGTCTTTAAGTATAACCGAACATCAGAAACAGAAGAAACGCTGCACCCTCGGAATTCCGTCCTCGAATAAGTATCTTCGGGACAGAAGAAACAGCGGACACCATGCTAACCACGAGGCTTTATGTCCCCCTCCGTCCAAAAAACGCGCATGTCATCGTTTAGCTTCGACAGGGACAACTCCCTCTACAAGAACCGGGACGCGCTACTGGAGGAGTACACCCCGGACAACCTCGTCGGTCGCGACGAGGAGTTAGAAGAGTACCACGCCGCACTCCAACCGATTATCAACGGCGAGGCCCCGTCGAACATCTTCCTCTACGGGAAGAGTGGCGTGGGCAAGACCGCGGCTACCCGATTCCTACTCAACCGCCTTCAGGACGACGCCGCCAAGTACGACGACATCTCGCTCAACGTCATCGAAATCAACTGCGACGGCCTCAACTCCAGCTATCAGGTCGCAGTCCGACTCGTCAACACCCTCCGCGACCCCTCCGAGCAGATCAGTAACACGGGCTACCCCCAGGCGCAGGTGTACAGTTTCCTCTGGGAGGAACTCGACAAACTCGGTGGCACCATCATCGTCGTCCTCGACGAGGTGGACCACATCAACGACAACTCCATCCTCTACCAGATTCCCCGGGCCCGGAGTAACGGTTACCTCGAACACGCCAAAATCGGACTCGTCGGCATCTCTAACGACCTCTCGTTCCGCGACTCGCTCTCCGCCAAGGTTCGCTCGTCGCTCTGCGAGAAGGAAGTCTCGTTTCCACCCTACGACGCCACCGAACTCCAGAAGGTTCTCAGCCAGCGCGAACAGGTCGCGTTCCACGACGGCGCGCTCGCCGAGGACGTGATTCCCCTCTGTGCCGCGTACGGTGCGCAGGACGCCGGAGACGCGCGCCAGGCCCTCGACCTCCTGCTCGAAGCCGGGGATCTCGCCCGCAAGGAGGCGGTCGAGCAGGTCACGGACGAACACGTCCAAGAGGCCCGCGAGAAACTCGAACGCGACCGAATCATGGAGGGAGTCGCCGACCTGACCGAACACGCCCGCCTCATCCTCTACGCGCTCACGTCGCTCGAAGCGGAGGACGAGACGCCCGCGCGCTCGCGGGACATCCGACCGCGGTACGAGCAACTCTGCAACCACGTCGGCACCGAACCCCTCACCAGTCGCCGGATGCGCGACCACCTCGCGGACCTCGCCATGCTCGGAGTCATCTCCTCGACCGAGAAGAACGAGGGGATGTCCGGCGGCAAGTACCGCGAACACGCCCTGAAGCAGGACCTCCAACTCGTCGTCACGGCGCTCGAAGAGACCATCGAGTTCGCGGGCGTCCACGAGAGCATCAGGCCGTACTACCAGACCACCTTCGAGGACGCGGAGAACTGACCTCCCGACGTGAATCTCGCTCTCCTTTCCGCCCTCTCACTGCTCTCGCTTTCTCGTCTCCTCGCTTCCCCCGTTTCCTCGCTTCTCATCCTTCACCTCCTCACTTCTCCCCTTTCCTTGTTCCCCGTTTTACTCTCCTTGTTCCCCCGTTTCACTCTCTTCGCTTCCCTCTTCCAACCTCCTCGTTTCGTTACCCCATCGTTTCCGCTGTTTTCCGCTGGCGCTCTTCTACCGTCTACCCCACCGTTTCCGCTGTCGCCCGACGACCTCTCTCGGAGCGACTCCCCTCGTCCCTTGCCGAGAACCCCATCGTTTCCGCTGTCGGCCGGCGTTTGACGACCGCTTCTTTCGATAACCTGGCCGTGACCTTGATCCGCTACTTCCCCGTTCTATCCAACTTCCACTCTCGAATTTGGTTCAGCACGGTCTCGCGAGACGAACGACGAGGACGGAAAACAGCGGAAACGGTGGGGTACCGATTCGACGCGACTGTCGGCAGAACAGCGGAAATCTCGGTGTTCCGAACCCCGGTCGCCCCGAGAGGAGGACGTCGGGAGTACCCGTCCCCCATCAGCGGAAACGCCGGTGTAGGCGAGGAGAGGCGTCGGCGTCGGCAGACAGCGGAAACACTGGGGTTCTTCGACTGCTCGTCTTTTCCGCTGTAGACAGCGGAAACGAAGGGGTTACGGTGGGACAACTCGACCCGTCGTCGGCCTCGATCTCGAAATCAGAACGTTGCGATTGCGAACCTCTATCTCTTGCGAAACGCTATCTCACTGTCTGTGTTCGACTTCCAGAATCCGGGAGTCGCACTCCGAGCAACTGACCGCCACCACGTCCATCGTGCGACAGCAGGACTCGACGGTTTCCTGTTCCATGGCGACGTCGCCGCCACAGTCGGGACAGGAGTCGAGGAAGATTCGGAGACCGCTCAGGACGCGACTCTGGTTCGTGACCGTCAGCGCGTCCCAGTCGTCGTAGCGGGTCTCCAGTAGTTTCGCGGCCGCGAGGTCGGCGACCAGCGCCGCGCGGGACTCCCACTGCCCGAGGCGGCCACCGTCGTACTGCGCGACCAGCGCCTCCTCGTGTTCGTCGAAGGAGAGTTTCTCCTCTTCCACGTCGAGGACGCTGCTCAGGTCGCTCTTCTCGGTCTCTTCGGCCTTGATGGACTCGATGTTGTCGTACCACGCCTCGCCGAACGACTCGGAGAGACAGAGGTCGTCCATCTCTTCGCAGGGTTCGACAGCACCAGCGCCGGCCAACACTTCCTCGGGTTCTCGCTCTTCCTCGCCGATTTCGGGCGTCTCGTCTTCGAGTTTGTCGAACTTCGCCAGCACCCAGTCGGGGAAGTATCGCTTGGTCAGCGATGGCGTGCCGGGTACGAGATAGCCTCGGAGATAGATGGAGACCAGCGACAGCGCGAGTACTACGACACCACCGACCGGCGTCAGGAGGTACGAGGCGAACCCGCTCACCACGACCGCGATGACGACGTTGACGATGGTACACGGCGTACACCGATTCTCCCCTGTGTACTCCGGTCGCCGGAATCGATCCACGAACCCGTTGGATTTCGTACTCATACTGTCTGTATTCTTTATTTTCTCTTCATATATCTGTTGTTAAAGAAAACGAACAGGTTCGTCACAGGCTCGACATCCGTTCGACACCGGTTCGACTGTCGTTCGAGAGAGTAGTGCACTTCCAGTTTGGTTTCGGCGATACTCACTCCAGCTCGGGCGCTGAGACGTTCTTCCGCGACGAAACGTCTTCGGCCGCCCGCTGGAGTCGCAGGGTCACTGCCCCGCCGCTCGTGTGATAGTCGTCGAACCTCAGTTCCCCGCCGAACTTGCCGACTATCCAGTTCGAGAGCCAGAGACCGAGACCGCTTCCGTGGTGAAGCGCTGTCTCCTCGCCCTCGGTGAGGACCTCGCGCTCCTCCTCGGGAATACCCGGCCCGTCGTCCAAGACGGTCACTTCTATCCACTCGCGGTCGTCGTCGGTGGGCGAGACGGTGACAGTGACCGACGGCCGGTCGCCGCAGTGTTCGAGTGCGTTCTCCACGACTTCGCTTATAGCGGCCTCCAGCGTCTTGTCGGCGTACACCGTCGCAGACTCGGGGGTGTCGGTGATTATCTCCGCGTCGGGGTACGACTGACGGAACTCCTCGCAGGTCCGCTCCACGCAGTTGGTCACGTCTATCTGCTTGGTCGTCCGGCCCTCGCGGTCGAGCGTCTTCCCGACTTCGCGGGCCTTCTCGCTGATCTCGATGAGTTCGCTCGCCTTCTGTTCGATGATGCTGGCCTCCTTCGCGGCCGGTGGAAACTCCTCGACGATGTTCTCGGCACGACCCAACACGACGTTGAGGTCGTTCCGGAGGTTGTGTCGGAGAATTCGGTTGAACACCTGTAGGCGCTGCTCCCGTCGGACGAGTTCCTTGCGGGTCTGCACCGAATCGATGGCGTACGCGAGATTGTTACCGAACTTCGTGAGGACGCGTCGCTCGGTCTCGCCGAACGCGTGTCGCACGTCCGACCAGACGCTCAGAACGCCGTAGGCCCGGTCTTCGTACACGAGTGGGACGGCGGCGACGGCGTACCGCTCGACGTTCACGTCGACCTTCTGCTCGAACCGGTTCTCCAGTTTCGCTCCCCGTTCGACGCGCACCGCTTGCGTCTCGACCGCTTCGCGGACGGGAACCCGGTCGCCCTCCGCTCGGTCGCCGTCGAGAAGTACGGGGTCGAGGTATCGTTGGTCGACGCCCGCCGACGCCTCCGGTCGGACCGTGGCGGCCTCGTCGTCTACGTCGCCGACCCACGCGAGGACGTAGGGGTCGGAGTCAGCGAGTCGCTCGCAGACGATGTCCTCGATGTCTTCGCGGGAGGAGGCCCGTAGGACCGCTTGACTCACGTCCCAGATGAGGTCGTTGACCGTAATCTGGCGGTCGGCGAGTCGCTCGGTTCGCCGCCGAGCGATAGCGTTCTCGATGCGATTGGCCAGCACCGCGAACTGCTCTTTGCCCTCTCCCTTACTTAGATAATCCGTGACGCCAGCGGAGATCGCCTTGCTAGCTATCTGCTCGCTTCCACCGCCCGTCAGTAGGATAAACGGGATGTCGGGGTAGGTTTCCCGGACGGCGTCCAGAAATTCCAGTCCGTCCATGCCGGGCATCTCGTAGTCGCTGACGATGCAGTCGTAGCGCTCGGTTTCGAGTCGTTCGAGTGCCGTCTTCGCGCTCCCCACCGTGTCCACGTCCATGTCGTACTCGTCGGCGAGAACCCCCGCCGTGACTCTACTGAAGAAGTCGTTGTCTTCGACGTGGAGTATACGGGGCGGGGCCTCCGGCATTCTCTGTCTTGCCGGATTCGCGGCTACCTAATAAATGGTTTCCTTCTTTCGACATTATGGGCTCCGATATCAGGGACGATGCTCGCCCCTCCCGAATGATTACGGCCGAGAAAACGGCCGTGTCATTCGCTTTCGGGCGGCTCTGGGACGTTACCGAAGGAAGGTTCCGATATCTCTACAGGTGACGCCCACGCAGTCGCGTTGGTGACGACTCTCTGAATCTCGGGCCGATGATAGATCGGATACGTCTCGTGGCCCGGCCGGAAGTAGAAGATTCGGCCCGCACCGCGTCGGTAACAACACCCGCTTCGGAACACTTCCCCGCCCTCGAACCAGCTCGTGAACACCAGCGCGTCCGGGGCCGGAACGTCGAATCGCTCGCCGTACATCTCGGTCTCCGGAATCTCGATGCACTCCCCGACGCCCTCGGCGATGGGGTGGCCGGGTTCGACCGTCCAGAGTCGCTCCTTCTCGCCCTCGTCGCGCCACTTGAGGTCGCACGTCGTCCCCATCAGACGTTTGAATATCTTCGAGAAGTGGCCGGAGTGAAGCACGAGGAGGCCCATCCCCGACAGCACCTGTTCGTGGACGCGTTCGACTACTTCGTTTTCGACCTCGTCGTGGGCCTCGTGGCCCCACCACGTCAGTACGTCGGTGTCGTCCAGCACCTCCTCGGTCAGGCCGTGTTCGGGTTCGTCTAGCGTCGCGGTCCGGACGTCGAACCCCCGGTCTTCGAGGAACTCGGCGATGGTCTCGTGGATGCCGTCGGGGTAGACGTCGCGGGCCGCGTCGTCCGCTCGCTCGTGACGGTACTCGTTCCAGACTGTGACTGTAGTCACTCGTTAGTCCTCCGTGGTCGCGCTCTCTGTCGGTGCTTCGTCGCTCGCTCCGCCGTACTCGAACATGGCGTCGAGGTCGGGGTCGGCGTCGAGAAGCGCGTATCCCTCGTCGGTTCGCTCCACGACGCCTTGGCGTTCGAGGTGGTCTAGGTGCGCCCACGCCTCTCCCGGCCCGTGCATGATGTGGATGTTCGACAGGTCGCCGAAGAGGTCGGCGCTGACCGTCCAGGCGTCGGTCTCCGCTCGTTCGCGGAGGACCGACAGCACGCGCTCGGTCCGCTCGCGGTGGTGGGCGGCGATTTCGCGCGCTCGGCCTGACGGGTCGTCGATGGGGTCGCGGTGGCCCGGCCACGCGCGGGCGTAATCGGCTTCGATAATCCGAGCGAGCGAGTCGAGGTAGGTGCCGAGCGGGTCCTCGACTCGGGGGTCCGCGCCGCCGACGTTCGGGGTATACTTCGGGAGGAGGACGTCGCCCGAGACGAGTTCGCGGTCCTCTCCGTCCGACAGTTCGAAGCCCGACAGTCCGGCGGCGTGGCCGGGTAAGTGGACCGCTTCGAGTTCGACGGCTCCGGCCTCGAACGTGGCGCCGTCGGTGAACGTCTCGACGGTCGGTGACCGGCCCTGAATCTGGTCGTGGAGGGCGAGGAAGTCGAGGAGTTCTTGGGCCTTCTCGTCGGGAACGCCCCATCTCTCGAACAGACTGCGCTCCTCGATTTCGGCCACGTGGTTCATGTCGTCCTCGGTGACCATCGGCGCGTCGGCCTCGTGGACGTACACCGTCGCGTCGCTCTCGGCTTGAATCTCGCCGGCGAGACCCGCGTGGTCGTGGTGCCAGTGAGTGAGCAGAATCCTGTCTACGTCGCCGAACGAGAGACCGTACTCCGCGAGTCCGTCTCGCAACTGCTCGCGGCCCTCGGACGTGGCCACGCCCGTGTCGACCAGCGTCGTCGGCCCCGTGTCGTCTCCGAACAGGTACACGTCGTTTCGCCCCTCGAAGACGGTATTTCCGAGTTGAATCCGTTTCACGTTCGTACTCCGCCCGTGTCCGGTAAGTCGTTTTCTCTCTCGGCACTCTCTCCGGTCTCGCCCGTCGAGAGGAGTTTTATTACTCCCGTAGTAAAAATTAGTACGGAACTTTTATGATAGATACTGTCCGCCCTTCTACCACGCGATGAGCGAACGACTGGAGCGACGGGAGCGAGACGGCGACCCCGTGAACTGGAAGCGAACCGAAGACGGGGTCGAAATCTACGACGAGACGAACTCCGAGGCGTGGGTGCGCATGGAGTTCGTCAGCGGTATCGACCCGGACAAACGCCTCTTCGGTATCTGCGACGACTGCGGTCTCGTCACGCCGCAGCGGTCACTGCCCTCCGACAGCATGACCTGCGGCAACTGCGGGTCGGAGTTCGGCGACTCGTAACCACGACCCGATTTTTACAGGAGTCGGTCGATGAACGACTCGAACTCGGCCCCTTCGGAGACGGATTCGAGTTCGGCGAGCGCGGCCTCGTCTTCGTCTCGATTCTGCTCCAGCAGGTCCACCGCCTCGCGGTCCAGGTCGATTGCGTCCGCAAGCGCGAGCAGTCCCTCGTAGCCGGTGAGTTCGAGTCGCTCGGCCTTCCTACCGACGTGGTTGTAGAGGGCGTTCTGCACGGCCTCGTCGTCAGCGTCGGCGTCGGCCGCCCGTTTCTCTTCGCGGAGCGCGTCGAACGTCGGCACGTTCCGCTCCCGGGGTTCGAGGTCCAGAACGTCGAAGACCCGTTCGAGGCGTTCGACGTGGGTCACGGTCTCGTCCCGGTGGTCGGCGAACCCGCCGACGAGCGTGGACTCGGTCGCGCTGGTCTGGAGTTCGTCCAGCGTATCGACGAGTTGGCGTTCGCCGTAGTAGACGCCCCGAAGCTCGTACTCGAACAGGTCTTCGGCCGTGTCGAGAGACATTTCCAGACCTGATTCGCCGCAGACGTCCTTAGCTGTTGTTGCGGAGTCGAGACCCGGCGACACCCACCGATTCCTTCCGACACCCACTGATTCCCGCCGACACCCATCGACACTCGCCGACACCACCGTTTTCACGGATGCCGCCGTGAGGGACTCCATGGCAGTTCCGAAGCCGACGACCGCGTTCGAAACCGCGGCGGTAGCCATCGGCGCGCTCCTCGCGTTGATAATCGTCGTACCGCTCGTCCCGGTCGTCCTCGACCTCGTAATCGGCGTCTTCCGAGGCGTCTTCGACGCTATCGTCCCCGGCGGCAGAACCTACTCGTAGGGTCGTCGGTGTCGAAGTACGTCATCTCTCCACTCCGGCGCGCTGGTAATCCTCTAACCTGGCGCGCGCTGGCAATTCCTCTCCCCCGGCGCGCGGTGGCGTGACCCGCGGTGCGGGTCACGCCCATGCGCGCGAGGGACGACCGAACGAAGTGAGGGAAGAGGCTGGGGAGGTGTGAGGCTGTCGCGGTGCCGTGCGGTGCGGAGCGGTTGCGGTCTTCACAGGCTCGAGGGATAGCTAGCTTCCTATCGACTCTACCGGCAACTCCTCATCGACTCTTTTCGTCAACTCCTCACCGACTCTCTCCGTCAACTCTCCGTCTACGCTATCGTCAACTTCTGACTGACTCCGCCGTCAACTCGGGGTTAGCCGTTCTCGGTCCGGACCTCCGCACCTCGAAACCAAGTATACATTACTAAGGCAGGCAAGAAAATATATTTAACGCCACTATATAGTGCTCTAACGTCTATAATTACCTGTCCAAGTTCGACAGCCGACCGACCAGCATCCCGACCGCGAGAACGATGACCAGCAGTGCGAGCGACCGCTTTCGCTCCTCGAACCGGACGAATCGCGTGCCGTCGTCGGAGATTTCGAGCGCGCCGACCGGACGTGCCGTCGCGCCGCCACCGCCGCCACTGCCGTCACCTCTACTACCCTGTCCAGTGACTTCGCCCTCGGTCGTTCGCTCGTCGTCCGTTCCACCTCGCCCGTACCCGCCGCCGAAGCCGTAAGCGACCCGCGCGACGGAGACGATGTCTTCACGCAGCGCTCTATCGAGTCGCCGTACACCGAACGGACGTTGGCGCTCCGCTGGTGTCGCTCCACGATGGACTCTATCTGTGTGCGCTCGTTGCTTCCTCCAGTCGAGCGGTTCGACGGCAAAGATGAAAGAGACTCGGCCCGACCGATCTCTCCGCTCCGGCGTACAAACGCTCTCTCGTTCGAGTACGTATCAGACGGCACACTTTTCGGATTGGAACGTCCAGCCGTCGGCATGACGAGTGGCGGGTACCAGTTCGGTCTCCTGATGGTCGTCTTCGGCGGGTTCGTCTCGTTGAACAGCGCGTACTTCGGCGACTCGGCCGATTTCGTCGGAGGGTTCGGGATGGTGGTGATGCTCATCGGCGCACTAACCGGCGTTCTCGGACTCCTACCGGGGGACTCGACCGAGCGAGAGTAGCACCGATTTCGTGGGACCGAAATCCTGCCGAACAGGGTACCGGAACCCTGCCGAACACCTGCGAACCGGAGTGCTTCCGTCACCGAACTTCGTAGGTGTCGTGTTCCGCGAGGAAGCGCCCGAGGTCGGCGGTCTGGCGGTAGTCCGACGCCAGCAGGTCCGCGAGCGAGGCGGCCAGTCGCTCGCCGTCGCCGTCGTCCCACTCGCTCGGTTCCCGAATCGGGACGACCAGAAAGCCCCGCCCCGGAACGTGGTCGGCGTGGAGAGTTGCCATTCGGTCCTCGCGCTGGCCGCCGTCGGGGTCGTCGGTGCTGTCGGCACCGCCGCCGTTTTCGGCGTCCAGCAGCGCCTCCCGGGCGGCGTAGGTTCCGAGGACGTATCGAGTCGCGCGTTCGCCCACGGGCAGGAGGACGTGGGCCGAGATGGCCCGCAACTCCGAGTCGAAGAACGGTTCGAGGTCGGCGTACTCCCGGTCGGTCGGCGTGCGGCCCTCGGGGAGACAGCACATGTGGCGATAGCTCAGGAAGAGGTCGGCGACTGTCGGGTCGTCGCTGTACGCGTCCCCGAGCAGGCCGACCTCGTTCAGGACGGGTTGGAGGCGCTCGCCCGCGAGACTGCCGGTGAACGGAATCCCGGTCTCGCCACCGCCGTGGACGCCCGGATGGTCGCCGACGACGTGGAAGTCGGCGTTGGCGTCGCCGTAGCCGAAGACGGCGCGACGGCCCGACTCGTCGCCCGTTCCGCCGCACTCGTGAGCGCAGGGCGGCGACATTCCGAAGGGGTTGCTGGTTCTGTCCGTGACGTTCTTCACGGGGCCGAATAGTGGACTCGGGGTTAAATCCGGCCCGGTTTCGGAAGGTGTTACGGGAGCCACGAGAGCGCGGACGTCACCGCTCGCGGTCGAGCGACTGCACGGGACGCGCAGGGTCGAGCAACTCCACGGGATGGCGAGTCGGCCGGCCGAGGAGCGAGTCGAGTTGTTCGAGACAAGAGGTCCCGCTCGCCGCGACGAGGCGGTCCTCGGCCGCCGGACTGGTGAACTGGTCGCGCAATTGGTCGCCCACGTCTACGCTCAACTCGTAGTATTCGGACTTGTAGCCGAAGCTCCCGGCCATCCCGCAACACTCCACGTCGGACGTGAGTACGTCGTAGCCCGCGGCTTCCAGCACGGCGGTCGTGTACGGTTCGAGGTCCATCGTTCGCTGTTGACAGTGGCTGTGGTACGCCACCTCCGCTCCGTCCCCTCGGGAGAGAGCGTTCACGTCCTCGTCGGAACTCCCGTCTAGCAGGCCGTAGACGTACTCTAACACCTCGTAGCTGTTCGCCGCCAACGTCTCGTGGCGCTCGGCGTCTACGAGTTTCTCGTACTCGCGCTCGAACATGGCGAGGTCGCTCGGCTCTATCACGACCACGTCGCGCCCCGATTCGACGTGGTCGAGGAGCGCGGGCGCGACCTCCTCGGCGTGGCGCGTTGCCGTCGCAATCATCCCCTGCGAGAGCGGCGCGCGACCGCTCGACGCCACGTCCGGCACTCTGACGGCGACTCCCAGCGCCTCCAGCACCCTGACGGCGGCCTTCCCCCGCTCGACCTGCACGTGGTTGGTGTAGAGGTCCGGGTAGACGACGGCGACGCGGTCGGCGTCGGTCGGCGAGATACGAGTGCCGCCGCGGGCCTCGAACCAGTCCACGAACGTCTCGCGCTCGAACTCCGGGAGGTCCCGCCGCCGGTCGATGCCGAGGACGCGCTCCATCGCCCACCGTGCGGGACCGGCGTCGGCCAGCCAGTTCGACGCCGGAGCCAGCGCCGACCCGACCTTGGCCACTGCCGCGAAGTTACCGAAGAACCGCTTCTGGGGGCTCATTCCGCCCGGTTCGGCGTCCGGGGTCAGCCCCTCCACGAGCCAGTCGAACTCGGTGTCGCCGTCCGCTCCGCGGTTGATTCGGTCCCGGACCACCGTGTTTATCCACGGGATGTCGATTTCGACGGGGCACTGGTTCACGCACCGCGAACAGCCGGTACAGAGGTCGTTGAACTCCGCGGCGGTGTCCAACCCCTCGACGCCCGCCTCCCACCCGGTTGCGATGCCCCCGGAGTACGTCTCGCCGCCGAAGGCGTGGCCGCCGACCGACTGAAAGTTCGCACAGGAGTTGGCACACGCCGAACACCGGATGCAGTAGAGCGTCTCGCGCAACTGGTCGTCGTCGCGCATCGCCATCCGGCCGTTGTCGACGAGAACGAGGTGGAACTCGCGGTCGTCCGGGTCGCCGGATTCCGAGAGCGGGGTTTCGGAGTCCTCGAAGTCGATGGTGGGCGAATCGACCGGCGGGGTGAACAGCGAGACGTAGGAGGTGATGTCCTGGCCGGTCCCCGACCGGCCGATGAGTTCCACGAACGGCGAGAGGTCCGAGAGGGCCGGAATCAGCTTCTCGACGCCCGCGACGGCGACGTGAGTGTCCGGGGCGACGATCGACTTCCGGGCGTTGCCCTCGCTGGTCACCAGCGCGATGGTTCCCGATTCGGCGACGACGAAGTTCGCGCCCGTCATCCCCACGTCGGCGTCTTCGATGCGCTCGCCGAGGTACTCGCGGGCGAACTCGGTCAGTTCTTGGGCGGTTTCGAGCGGTTCGTCGGGGTCGAAACGTGCGTTGAACAGGTCGGCGATCTTCTCGCGGGACTTGTGGATGGCCGGCGCGACGATGTGAGAGGGCGATTCGTCGGCCACCTGCAACACGAACTCTCCGAGGTCGGTCTCCCAGACCTCGACGCCCGCCTCCCGGAGCGCGTCGTTGACCTCGATTTCCTCGGAGGTCATCGACTTGCTCTTGACCAGCGTCTCGGCGTCGTTCCGCTCGGCGACCTCCGCTGCGTATCTGTTGGCGTCCTCGGCGTCGTCTGCGAGGTAGACGGTTCCGCCGTTCGCTTCGACGCTCTCCCGGACCTGGGCTATCAGGTCCGGCAGGCGCTCGATGGCGTCCTCCTTGATGGCCCGGGCCTCCCCTTTCAGTTCCTCGTAGTCGTCCAACTTTCCGACGGACTCGTAGCGTCCCTCGTTGAACCCCCGGGTGTTCGACGCCACGCTGTCGCCCTCCTCGGCGAGGAGCCGTCGAATCTCGGCCGCCTTGGCCGCTCGGCCGGAACTCATCGGTCCTCCAGAATCAGGACGTGGACCGCCTTCGGCCCGTGCGCGCCGTACACCAGTTCGCCCATGTCGGCGGTCGCACTCGGCCCCGTGGCGATGACTGCGTCGCCCCGACCGGTAGCGACCGACTCCTCCAGTCGCTCGAAGGCCGCGGGCATGTTCGGAACCACGTCGCTCTCCCGGAGGACGGCGACGTGAGTCTCGGGGAAGAGGCTCACCGGTTCGTCGCCGTCGGCCGACGACTCGACGATAATCGACCCGTAGTCGGCGATGCCCAGAGTGGCGGCGGTCACGCCCGTCTTCGCGCTTCGAAGCTGGTCCGGCGTGGGGTCGAGTTCGACTGTCGTCCCCGACAACGAGACGCCCTCGAAGGGGAGCGCCGACCCGACGGCGGGCGTCTCGACGACTTCCGTCAGTGCCTTCTCGAACGTCTCGGCCCCGACTCTCGTTCGTCCAACCTTCATCCGCTGTAAGGACGCTTCGAACTGACCGAGGCTGTCCGTCTCCATGGTTCGTGATAGCGTAACACGCTTAACTGATTTTCGACTGGAGGCGCTCCTCGGCCGAGACCGTTCCTGTCGGTTCGGGATACGCGAAAATCGAGAAAATTCTACCGTCGAGTCGTCTGCCGATGCCGAGGAGGACTACTCTTCGTCTTCGTCGCCGCTGTTTTTGATCTCGTTTAGCTGGTCGAGAAGTTCGTCCTGCGAGGCGTCGGAGTCGAACGAGATTTCCCCTTCGTGCGTGTTCTCGTGGACGTTGACGCCGTCGTCCTCGTCGAAGTCGTTTTCTTGGTCCTTTTGCTCGGACTCGTCGTAGCTACCAAAACCCATACTGGGTACGATGGTCCCTGCATAGTAAAATCATCCGGTGTTCGCCGAGGTCGTGTTTAGTTACGAGCGGAGGGCGAGGCGGGTGTGATTTTGCGCGACCCTATCCCCAAACCGACCGCCTAAACGGTTGACGTGGTCGGACCGACCTGGATATGTGGAGCGCGAGCGGACACCTCCTCAGCGAGGCGTGAGTCCGACGCCCTCGGCCAGTAGTTCGTGAGAACGGAGCGCGTCGTCGTGCTCGGCGACGACGTGCTGAATCATCACTTCCTCGACGCCGACGCGCTCGGCGAGTTGTTCCAGGAGGTCGGCGAGCGTTTCGGGGCTCCCGGAGATCGCTCGCGGCCACTCGCCGGAATCGAGCGTAGCCGGTGTCGGGTCTGGGACACCGCCGAGTTCGTCGATGGCCTCCTCGATGGACGGCGTGGTTCCCGCGACGCCGCGTTGCATCCGCTCGAACGACGCTTCGGCCACCGCTCGAAGCCGCGCTGCTTCCTCGTCGGTGTCTGCGCAGACGGCGTTCACTGCGACCATTCCCTGCGGGTGGTCGATGCTACCAGCCAGCCGTGACGGGTGGAAGTGCTCGCGGTACTCCTCGAACGCACGCGTGGCGAGTTGCGGCCGAATGAACGCCGCGAAACAGTACCGCAACCCGAGTTTGCCGGCGATGGCAGCGCTCGACGGACTCGATCCGAGTACCCACGGGACGGGTGCGTCCCCGCCCGAGCGTGGAATCTCGAGGTCGCTGTAGGCGTGTTCGTCGGGGTAGTCGTCGTAGAGGTGATTGACGACGGCTTCGATTTTCTCGGTGTGGTCCTCGTCGGGGTTCTGGACGCGTCGCTGCGTTCCGAGGGCGCGGTCGGCGGCGGGCGAGCCGTTCGCCCGACCGAGACCCGCGTCGATGCGTCCGGGTGCGAGTGCGTCCAGCGCGCCGAACTCTTCGGCGACCTTGAACGGGCTGTAGTGGTTGAGCAGTACCGCTCCCGAGCCGAGCCGAATCGAATCGGTTTCGGCGGCGAGGTGCCCGAGTAGCACTTCGGGGGTCGTTCCCGCGATTCTGTCTGCCATCCCGTGGTGTTCGGCCACCCAGAATCGGGAGTAGCCGAGCCGCTCCGTTTGTCGTGCGGCTTCGACGGTGTTCGCGTAGGCGTCCGTCGCGGTACCACCGTCGGGGACCGGAGAAAGGTCGACGACAGAGAGCTCCATGTTCCGTCTCGGGGACTGAGAGGAATAACGGTTTGGCTACCAGCAGCTTCTCGGTGCGTTCTCTGTCCCCGACGACCGGCAGCTTACGGAGCGTATAGCAGTCAGTACAGACACCCGGCCTTTTTCACTCGTCAACGTCTCCTTTCGGTATGTCTTTCTCCGTGACTTTGCCGGCAATTCAGGGCCTCGTCTCGAGCCCGGTGACGGCCGATATGCTCGTCGTTTTTGCGCTCATTCTCCTCGCGCTCGTTCTGTTCGCGACCGAGTGGTTTCCGATCGACGTCACCGCCATCCTCGTGATGGTCCTGTTGATGGTTCTTGAGCCGTGGACTCGAATCTCTCCACGGGAGGGAATCTCGGGCTTCGCGAACCCCGCTACCATCACCGTACTCGCGATGCTCATTCTGAGCACCGGTATCAATCGAACTGGCATCGTCCAACTGATCGGCCGAAAGATGGCCGCGTTCGCCGGAACCGACCGGCGCAAGCAACTCGCCGCGACGATCGGCGTCACCGGTCCGGTCTCGGGGTTCGTCAACAACACGCCGGTCGTCGCCATCCTGGTGCCGGTCATCGCAGACCTCGCACACGAGGGGAAGACGTCGCCGTCGAAGCTACTGATGCCGCTGTCGTTCGCCTCGATGCTCGGGGGAACGTTGACGCTCATCGGGACGTCGACGAACATCCTCGCGAGTGATATCGCAGCCCAGCTCGGTGCAGAGTCGCCCGGTCTCGGGTTACACGCGTTCGGGATGTTCGAGTTCACCAAACTCGGCGTCGTCGTGTTCGCGGTCGGCACCGTCTACCTCATGACGGTCGGCGTTCGATTACTTCCCAAGCGGATTCCAGCAGAGGAGGACCTCGTCGAGGAGTACGCCCTCCAGGAGTACCTCGCGGACGTCGTCGTTCCCGCGAACTCGCCGTTGATCGGGCAGACCGTCGAGGAAGCCCTCGGGGACGACGAGTTGGACATCGACGTGTTACAGCTGATTCGATACGGGGAACGTTTCTCCGAACCCCTCGCACGCAAAGAGATTCACGAGAGCGACACGCTCCGCCTCAGGACGAATCGGGAGACGCTCGAACGCATTATCGACGCGGAAGGACTCACCCTGTCGGGGGGTCCCCGAACCGAAGACGACCTGCATCCAGACGAGGAGGAACCGGTCCTCGTCGAGGTCGTCATTCCGTCGGGGTCGTTCCTCGCCGGCGAAACCCTGGCGAGTTCGACCTTCCGACAGCGCTACGACGCGAACGTCCTCGCCTTTCGGACGAGAGGTGACGTGGTCCGCGACCGATTCGAGGACATCCGTATCCGCGTCGGTGACACGCTTCTGGTACAGGCACCACCCGATAGCCTCTCTCGACTCGTCCAGAACGAGGACTTCATCGTCGCCCACGAGTTCGACGAGACGACCTACCGGACCGAAAAGATCCCGTTCGCGGTCGGCATCATCGCCGGAGTCGTCGCCCTCCCGGCGTTGAACGTCCTCCCCATCGTCGTCTCGGCGTTGGCAGGGGTGGTGGCGATGATCTTCACCGGCGTCCTCGAACCGACCGAACTCTATTCGTCCGTCGAGTGGAACGTCATCTTCCTCCTCGCCGGTGTCATCCCGCTCGGCATCGCCCTTCAACAGACTGGGGCCGCTGCGCTTCTCGGGGGAGTCGTCGCTTCGACGGCGACGTTCTTGCCGGCAATCGGTGTCCTGTGGATATTTTATCTCGCGACCGGCTTGTTGACGAGCGTCATCAGCAACAACGCGAGCGTCGTGTTGATGATCCCTGTCGCTGCCAACACTGCACAGTCGATCGGAGCGAACGCGTTCGCGTTCGTGTTAGCCGTGACGTTCGCGGCCTCGACGGCGTTCATGACGCCCGTGGGT
Organism: Halorussus salinisoli; assembly: GCA_005239435.1. Taxonomy (GTDB): domain Archaea; phylum Halobacteriota; class Halobacteria; order Halobacteriales; family Haladaptataceae; genus Halorussus; species Halorussus salinisoli. The sequence goes on from SZNP01000005.1 coordinate 422,283, forward strand.
TACCAGACGAACCTCTTCGTCTACGGCCCCGGTGGATACACGTTCTCGGACTTCCTCAGGGTCGGCGCACCGTTGCAGTTTCTACTCTCGATAGTCACCGTCCTCGGAATCGCGTTCTTCTGGGGCGTCCGTGTGTAATTCGCGCTGACTGGGACTCCGCGCTGCCGCCACCGTATCACCGGTCGGAGGCGTTGACCGACGCTGTTCGACTCCGCCGCCGTCCTAGAAGCGTGACCGAATCTGGCGACACAGTGAGCGAGTCGCGACACTCGTCGGAGACGAACTCGACGAGTTCGTTCGCCGGACACGGGACGAATCACTCGTTTTCGTAGTTCGTCCGTAACGTTCGGGAGCAACCGTCACGGACCACAGGACTATTTGACTAGAGCGCCAAAATTACGGGATGGCAGACAACAAGAAGGGCAGAGACAAGCAAGCGGACGACGCCGAGAGACGCCAGCGAGAACGCGACGTCGCCGCGGAACTGAGTCGCGGCGACGAAGTAGAGCCACCGGTCGAAGCGGGAGAACTCGCCGACATCGAGACGGAACTCGAATCGCTAGAGTTCCCGGCAACGGGGACCGAGGTCGTCGCGGCGGTCGGCGACCGCGAGGTCGAATCGGCCGACAGGACCTACGCCGTCGAGGAACTGGTACCGGACACGGCCGAGGAGACGTTCGACTCCCCTGCTGCCGTCCGAACCCGGGTACAACGGCCGACGGTCGCCGCCGCGATGAAACGGGTCGTGGAAGCCAACGAGAAGCTTCCGAACGCGAATCTCCGCGGATCACAGCGCGAGGCCTACGAGAAGACGTTCCGGGAACTCGAAGCGATCGACGCCGATGACGACGACGAGGGGATTCAGGCTATCGGCGACTGGATCGTCGAGCAAATTAACGACAAAGAAAAACTCCCGGGGTCCAGGGGAGTACGCCGGCAAGCGGCGAAGTTCTGCCGGGCGAACGGGTACCAAGTCCGGAACGACGAGTGGCTCGGCATATAGACTAACGACCAGGGAGCGAGCAGGCGGGGAGGAAGTCACTCCGACGCCCCGTTCTTTCGCGCTCCGGTGACGATTACGTCGTGCCAAGAGAAGGGGAGTTCGTTACGTCACTCCCGGAGTTCTTCCGTGTTCCGAGTGTATGCTCTCTATCTGTCTCGACCGACGGGGACTCGACTACTGGTTTGAGGCCATCCTCTCGTTCACGGTACGATTGGCCGATATCCGCTGATCATGGTGTGTACTGTGTACACCCGGAGATGTGATACCCTCGACTACCGACCGTTCTCTTATGGAAATCGGTGCAAACCACACCGAACATTTGGCACCGTACCTCCTACGGGTGATTGGCACTCGATGCTGTGTCCGCTTTCACCGGTTGAGACCACCCGAACGGGATGGCGAATCGCTATCTCGGTGGTGGTCGGCTACGGACAGGAGTCGGCTATGCCGTCTGGGACAGAGGAAGACAGATGGCGGGTGAGTTGCTCGGTCTGTTGGTAATCTGGACACTCATCTTCGCGCTTCCCGTAGTCGTCACCTGGATGGTCATTCGAATCGCCGTCACGGCACGAAGCGCGATCGATAAGCGGCGGGCGGTACAACACGTCCCAGTCAGCCGTGACGACACCCGTGACACAACTATCCCAACGTCGGAATCCGATTCTGATCCGGATACACTCGACAGCGCTCCCGAGGACGAGTCGGTCGCGACTCGGTCCGGATTACGGAAGTACCCGTGATGAACGCGGAGGGCTACGACGGGTTCGTGTGTTCGTCATGGCCGCGTTCCGAAAGCGCTTCGGAGTCGTCAACGACCTATTTAGGTGCAATTTTCGACGACCGCTGGACAGGTCGGTAGCAAGCGTGGGCGACTCTTTCTAATCGATGGCAAAGCGACGATATCAATGCGTGGTGCAAGTCGTTCAAGCAGTTCGTCCCTGCCTCCACGAGCAGATACTGTTGGAGTCCGGACGGACGTGGCCATCGGCGACAGCCTCGAGCCATTTCCCTGCAAATAGTTAGCAAATAACAAAGATGATGGAAAACGACGTCTATCTCTTGTACCATGACACGCCACCGGGGAGAGAACACGTGACGGGTGACTCCGAGACTCTCTATCCGAATCGAGGCCGAGGGACCTCACGCCCAACGGGCATCTCTCGACGGTGCCTCCTGTCGGGATCGATGGCCGCCAGCGCTGGGATGACCGCCGGATGGACGGACCCGACGTATAGCCACGACGACGTAAATACCGACTCCGAGACCATCTTCGTGTTCAATACCGGGGACATGACGGTCAGTGTCATCGACGCCGCCAGCGACGAAGTCGTCGCCACTCCGTATCTGGATTTGACGTCGTCGTTCCCGTCGAACCAGTTCACACCACAGTTGACGGATACCCCGAGCGACCCCCTGTGGCTCAACGTTGACCGCGGCGTACGGGCGGTGGAAGTCGGGTCGCTCTCGGAGGTTGCAGCCGTCGAGACTGGGTCGGGCGCGAACTGGCAGGAAGTGACACCAGATGGCAAGCATCTCGTCGTAAGTGCACGGGAACCGGCCCACACCCAGTATCGCATCGACGCCGACCCCGATTCCGACTCGTTCGGCGAGGTCACGGTGAAGATCGACCGCACGGACGAAGAAGGTCGTGGCGATAACGATGGGCCGGGGCCCTGTGACGTGACCATTCATCCCGACGGCGCGTACGCCTACGTCCCCGATATTTTCGCAGACACCCTGACGGTAATCGACATCGACGCGTTCGAACTCGCAAATCAGATATCGGTTGCTCCAGACGACGGTGCGGGTGCCGTCCAACCGTTCATGGGAACCGCTGGCTGGAACGGGGACGTACTGCTCGTAGAGAACTTCGAGGGCGAATCCGGGACCGAGAGTATCTGGGACACCAGTGACCCGGCAGCGCCCACCGAGAGGGTACGGTTGACGACCGACGACGGACTCGGAAACGGTGCGTTCACGAGCGAGATCGGCCCCGACTCGAAGTGGGCGTACGTGTTCACGCCCGATTCGAACGACGTTACCGTAATCGATCTAGACGAGGGCGCGGTGACCGACCGAATCGACCTCGGTGGGTCGGCGTTCGTCGGCACGTGGGGGCCGAGCCGCGAGCGCCTCTACGTGCCCGTGCAGACGAACGACGAGGTCAAGGTCATCGACCATGCCAGCGGCGAGGTTACTGCAACGATTCCGGTCGGGGCGATGCCGTACGGGGCGACGGCTGCGACGGTTCGGCCTCGGGAAGACACTCTCTCGAGCCTGTTGGGGGTGTTGGCGACACTCGGCGTCGAGTTCTCCGGTGCGGGAACGAGCTACTGCATCGGGAAGTGTGGCTGTGGGCATCGGCTGTAGTTGAGCCAACCACAGGGTCGGTCTCGCACTTCCGGCTACCTCTTTGTCAGGAGTTCGTTCTCGACCTCTGGGAAACGGGAGGTGATGAGACTACGAACGTCTGAATCGTGATTTTCGTCCTCCTTCCGGAACGGATACCGAACACCGGAGCGATTATCCCAATACGTGGATGCAGCGAGTCACGACACCGCGTACAGGGTACCGTTTCCGCTCGCGACGTAGGCCGTGTCACCCACGAGCGATGGCGAGAGAACACCGCCGGGAGCCTCGTCGAACTGCCAGCGGAGTCGGCCTGTTTCCCCGTCGAGCGCGTAGAGATTCCCGTCGGAGTGGGCGATATAGACGGTCTCGGGCACCGCGGTCGGCACGAACGCGATTGGGCCGCTGAGTTCCTCGAACTGCCAGCGTTCCTCACCAGTCTTCGTCGAAAACGCGTACACGGCGCCGTCGATACTCCCGACGTAGGCGGTGTCATCAGCGACCGCAAGCCCGAGCGTCCGACTCGTTGGCGCGTCGAATCGGAAGCGCTGCTCCCCGGTCGTAGCGTTGATCGCGTACACGACACCCTCTCCAGAGCCCTCACCTGGGCCTTCAGCCACGAAGACCGTGCTTCGCGCCTCCGTCGTGTTATCCGGTGCAATCGGCGTCGTCGTCTGCCGCGGTTCATCGAACTGCCAGCGCACTGCTCCTGTCGCCACGTCGAGAGCGTAGACGCTGTTCCCGGCAGCAGTCTGTGCCCCCGGCGTGGCGACGTACACGGTGTCGTTGGCTATAGCGGGAATCCCTGGCCCGCCGGCAGTGATCTCCTCGAACCGCCACCGTTCGTCACCGGTCGACGCATCGACCACGTACAGGGTAGTATCTCGGCTTGGGATGTAGACGGTGCCGTCGTACACGTGAATCTCGCCCGGCGGTGCAGTGGGTGCGTCGTAGCGCCAGCGTTCCTCGCCGGTCGCCGCATCCAGGGCGTACACGTTCGTATCCCAACTCTCGACGAAAACGGTATCACCGACCACCGTGGCGCTCGTTGCACCGTCTGCCACGTTGGCACGCCAGCGCTCCGTGCCGTCCGACAGATTCACCGCGTGTACCGTACCCGGACTCGTCTCGGGGTCGTGCATGTCTAAGTCGCCAGCGTAGAGCGTGTCGTCAGCGATGGTTGGCAGCCAGATACTCCCCGCAGGCGAGGTGTACTGCCACTTCACCTCGACTAGTTCCGGCAGGGAGATCGCCAGCTCGGCGTTGCCGAGTCGTCTCCGGTCGGCGGGCCCGGTGGCGACGGGATTGTAGCCGGTATTGCCGGGGTCGTGGGCGAACTGCCGCCAGGCGTCTTCCGGCACTTCGTTTCCAACTGAACGGGAGAATTCAGACAGTGTGCACGCCGTCGCTGAACCTGACCCCAATAGCCCCGTCGTTGTGGCCACGCCAACGCCTTCGAGGAACGTCCGTCGGCCGTGTTTTGGAGACTCGTCGTCGGCCGCTTCGCGCGATCGAATTGCCATGATCTACCACACTTGCGGGAACGCTCCCCTCTCGTAACACCTTCTTGGGTGAACGACGTACACGCCACGAACGTGACGTAGTTGCCGGTTACAGGGTGAATCGAGAGGTAGACGACACTGTCGTGTCCCAGTAACCGTGGCCTCATTCAGTGAGCAAGTCGGGATCGATCACTTCTGCTTTCTCCCAGTAGGTCTCGAAGAGATCCACGGCCCACTCGTAGACGGCCTCGTTGTCGGTCGCCACGCCTCCTTGGGGAATTCCCCGCTCGTCCGTAAGCGTGATTCCGACGGTGTCATCGACGATTCCAACCGAAAGCGGGACGTCTTCGTACAAGAGATAGTGGGCGCGGTGGTGGTCGAGCAGGTCACGGAATCGCTGGACCGACGGCGGGTCGTTCTGGAGGGCGTCGAGTGTATCCGGTGTTACGACCATCTCGATTCGCGTTCCCTCGTACAGAGCCAATTCCCAGTGGTTCTCGACGGCTTCCGGAGAAACGCCACGTGCGAAGCCACGAATCCACTCGCCGGAGCGGTGAAACTCGAGTATCCGTCGTTCGAGTTTGGTCATGTCGGCTCCGTCGAGCAGGATGACTTCGGCACCACGCAGACAACGAACGTCGAACGTCACTAACTCCGACGGGAGCCACCGCACAGCCTCGCGCAACTGGTGTTCGGCTTCCACCGCTTCCACCACGTCGGTGAACTCGTCGCAGATCCACTCGCCAAGTGGTGTGAGCCGGTACTCTCGGTCACGTCGGACGATCCAACGACGGTTCTCGAGTTCACGGAGAATACGACCGAGCGTCACGCGGGAGATCTCGGTTTGCTCGAGAAGGTCGTATCGTGTACGTGGCGCGTCGGCGAGGGCGTCGAGGATTTCCACTCGGTTGGACGAGTTGGCGAGGAACGCGAGCTCGTCTATTGCTGCGTTCATACTGGACGATACTCTGAACCTCATTATAAATAGGTATGAATTTATCTGGGAACTACCGGGTACGAGTAATTTGTAGCGAACGACGGTCTACGGAGTGCCGACGGGGGATGCGTACTCGGTCGGTCAGCACCGTCGTACTCACGCCGTGATTGCCTCACGGGTGACCGGCTCTGCGCGCCGGACGTAGGTCTCGAAAAGATCGATAGCCCACGCGTGGATGGTCTCGTCGGCACTCTCTATCGCTGCACGCGGTGTTCCGTCATCGTCGACGAGACCGATGAGTACGCTATCGTCGACGACGTGCAGGACGAACGGAACGTCGTCGGTGACGAAGAAGGTCACGTCCTCCGCGTTGGCCAACTCGCGGAATGCAACCGCCATCCGGGAGTCGTTCGTGATCGTTTCGTAAACGCGAGGTGTAGCCACGGCTTCGAACGCCATCTCGCCCTGGACGAGAGGCTCTCCGACGATGTCGAAAAAGGAGGCGACTACCTGCATCGTGAGAACCCGGACGGAGGTTCCGCCACGCAACTGGACGGCGGCACGCCGAATCGGCGTCGTCGGGTCACTCTCGGTCGGGCGGACGACCTCGGCATCGCGTAGCCACTCTATCTCGAAGTCGACGTCGTCGATCGGGAACCACGGTAACACCTCACGGAGTTGGTGTTCGGTCTCCAGTACGTCGAGGACGTCCGTGATTTCGTCGTAGATCCACTCACCCAGCGGTGTCACTGTGTACGCCTCGTCTTTCTGTTCCACCCAGTGCCGCGCTTTACAATCCCGAAGGATGCGTGCGAGAGTGACGCGTGAGACGTCGAGTTCTTCGAGCAAGTCCTGCCGTGTCCGAGGAGTGGTTGCGAGCGCATCGAGAACCGTCACGCGGTTTTCGGAGTTCGCGAGAAACGCGATGTCGTCGAGTGGTGTTGTCATGATAGTCGAGACTGGCACGCCTGTGTTCGGTCAGGTTTCTCTCCCTCCTCTGTCCTACGTCGACCAGCTATACGACCATTAATAATCGATATTGTTCAGGACTGTACACGGTAGTACAAGACTACTAGCGACAGGATACGGTTACACACGGACGTCGTCCTGTCGCGTAGTGGGCCTGTCCGAAAACGAGGACGACTCGCCACGCGCGGAGAGAAATCGTGAACACGGAGAGAGTATAATCGACGTTATTTCAGCGTACAGACTCGTTGCCATCGAGAAACCAACGACGTCGAAACAGGAGTTCTTCGGGTATCGTCCAGCGTACTCTCGCTACCGAAACGAGGCGAGATACCCGCCGGAAACTACCAGTTGTAGATTCGGACGGGACCTATCCGGTCGAACGACGAACCCGTCTCGAAGGTCACTCACGGAGGGAGCGTACGTAAATGGCGGGGGAAACAGAGATTGATCGGTTCAATCCTGCCGAAACTTGGTCTGTACCCACTCGGGTTCCTGGACAGTCGTCTGGCCGAAGCCGTCGAGTTCGACGGTTGTCTCGACGGTCAGCGGATTACCGTCGTCACCCCACGCGTCGAGGTCGAACGTGAAGGCGTGGATTTGGCCCCGTTCATCGACGGTGAGCGACGCAGTAGCCGACCGTACGGTCTCGGCCCGCCGCATATAGATGGTAAACGACTCGCCGTCTAAATCGGAGGCCTCGTAGGTGTACAGACGTCGGCCATTCGCAGTCGTCGTCTCGTGGATACCGAAGTCGAGGTCGGGGAGGAAACTCTCCAAGACGTTGACGCCCGTGGAGCGGTCTACGAGGATGTCGCCGCGCGTACGGTCGTAGCTGACGGTGTCAGCGTAACTGACCGCCGTCTTCGTGTACACCACCCCGTCCGCGGCATACCGCTGGCCGGTCGCGTACACCGCTGTGGCGTCTACCAACTGGACGTTCCGCCGAAAGTCCGTCCACGCTTCGACCCTACGGACGGATGCACCGCCGTTGGCGGTCGCCGCATACGAGACGTTCGTGTGGACGGAGGTGGAACCGGTGACACGCTGAGTGTGCTGTGCGAGGGCGCGCGTGGCATCGATATCGTCGGTTTCGTAGCCGGGCGGATACGAACCGGTTGACTGGTCGGCTATCCCCCGAATCGACTGCCCGAACGGAAGAGCGAACACGAGCGATTTCAGGAACGTCCGGCGATCGCTCGCCACGGACCGAGTCGCAGTCGATGCACGCGGTTTCTGTGCCATACGTTATCACAGCTAGCGAGATGCTCGGACGCACTATCCCCTCTCTCGGTGAACGATGGTCACGCCGTGACAGTGCCTATAAGTCCCGTACACGGCGTGTTCGTCGTTCGTCGCGCGACGTTATCCGTCGTGAAACGTCCCCTCTACCGTGGGGAAACGACAACTACAGAAACCCTCGTTACACACACCGGCTTCGGCGCATCTTCGTCACAGGCGTCGGTCTATTAGTCGCGGCCTCGTCGGATTGGCCACGGCTTCTGTAGGGGGACAAGCCTCCGCGTCCCGGAACTTGAAGTGACGTCGCGGTGTCTCCCATCGCTCGCGACCGTTTCGGTTACTGGCCAGCCACACCCTATCCGTGAGGATTACTCTCGATCGGTGTAGCTATTCTCTCCGCCCGTGAGTCAGATAACGGATTTTCGTCTTAAGTTCCTGTAACTGTGAGCGTCCGATTTCTGGCTACACATCAAGGATTCGGGACGGCCAACAAGACACCGAGGAAGAACGTTACTCGGGGTTTTCGTAGTGGCCGAATACATCTGTTACTTCGGGAGTGGCCCCAGAACCAGAATACACGGTTACTAAGTCTCCTGGTTCGAGTCTGAGATCGCCTTTCGGAGTGATTGGCTCGTCCGTTTCGCTTCGGTCGACGGCGACAATGAGCATGTCTGGTTTTAGCAGTCTCTCCGACGCGGCCTCTTGAATCGTCTTTCCAACGATCGGTGCATCTTCGTCGATAGTAATCTCGAACACTTCTGCCTGCTCGCCAATTTTCATGTAATCAACGATCGACGGACGGACGACGGACCGGAAGAGGTGTTCAGCGATTAATCGCTGAGGGTTCTCCATTATGTTGATACCGATCTCTTCGAACAGGTCCATGTGGTCGGGGTCGTGAACAACCGAGACGACTGATGGAACTCCGACCCGTTTGGCGAGCAGGCACACCATCACGTTCGTCGCGTCCACGTCTGTCGTGGTAATGAGGGCATCAGCCCGATCGATATTTGCATCTTCGAGCGTACTCATCGTCGTGGCGTCTGCGTTGACAACTAGAGCGTCGTACGAATCTGCGATCTCGTCGGCTCTGGCCGTGTTCTGTTCGATTACTACGACTTCGTGCCCTGTGCTTGTTGCAAGGTCGATGAGTGGAGTGCCGATTTGTCCCGCTCCGACGATGATGATGTACATCGAGGCAGTGTTCAACTGCAGGTTCCCAAAGTGTAGGGGCCAAATCGGTCGTCATCGGAGGTGACTCCTCTGAACGTCCGGTACTCTGTACCCGTAGAGAAGAACAGTACGACGCTGCGAAGGACCGACGAAGAAAGCCCGCGAAGTACATTCTGCAACAGAGCAAGTAACTGACTGGAAGACGCTCCCGATGTTACGAGTACCCGTCGAACGTTTCGAACAAACTCCGAATCAGAACGAGTACGGGGATAATCTCCAATCGGCCGATCCACATGTTGAACAAAAACATGACCTTCGCTGGCGTTGGCATCTCGGGCCCGGTGATGCCTGCGGAGAGGCCAACGTTCCCTTGAGCACTCGTCACCTCGAAAATAACGTTCTCCAACGTGAACTGGTTCGGCCCACTCGGAACGACGAGGAGTAGGACGACAGTTCCGACCGACAGGAACACGACCCACAGAAACGAGATGATGGCTGCTTCCTCGATCTCTCGAGACGCTTCCTCGTCGGAGAGTTTCCGTCCATCCAATTCGAACCGGCGAATCACCGTGTCCGGGTAGAATACACCCTGAATACGATACAGCGTTCCCTTGAAAAACGTCGCGACGCGGATGAGTTTGATGCCACCGACGGTCGAACCTGCCGCCGCACCGATCGACATAGCGAACGCGATGGCTAACTGCGCTTCTGCGGGCCACGCCGGCCCGAGGCGTCCAGCAGTCTGGAACCCGGTACACGATAGCGCGGAGACGAACTGAAAGAGACCGTAGCGAAACGCCTCGAACTCCGAGTCGTACACGCCGGTGATTACGAGTAGCGAAGTCAGTACTCCACTGCCGAGGGCGAGAAAGACGAAGAACCACCGGGTCTGGAGGTCGGTGTAGAAGTTCCGGAGTTCGCCTTGGAGGACGAGGTAGTGCACGGGAAACGCGATACCCCCGAGAATCATGACGGGAACGAGCGTGAAGTCGATGACGACGCTGTCGTACGCACCGATACTCCCATCAGTGACGCTGAAACCCCCAGTCGAGAGGCCGGTCATGCCGTGATTGATGGCGTGCCAGATCGGCATACCGGCCAACCACAAGAGCGTAATCGAGAGGAACGTGAACAAGAGGAAAATCCACCAGATAGTGTGGACGGTCGAAACGATACTTGGATGGATTTTCTCTTCGCGCGCTTCGCTCTCATAGAGGGTGAGCGACCCGCTGCCGGGCCGGGCGAGGATGGCCGTCGTGAGGACGATGACGCCGACACCGCCGACCCACTCGCTGAACGACCGCCACCACTGGAGTGTGTGCGGAAGGACGCTCTCGTCGTCGGTCATGGTGAGACCCGTGCCGGTAAAGCCGCTCATGCTCTCGAAGAGGGCATTGAGGGGATTCGTGAAGGCGTCGAGCGTTGGCGTCAGTTCGGGTGTGGCTAAAACGGCTGGATTGCTCCGAACGGTCAATGCGATCAGGTAGAACGGAAGACTCCCGAAAACCGCAACCAGAAACCATCCGCTGGCCGCGATAATCATTCCATGTAACTTTCCGATCTCCACCTCTTCCGATACGATACGAGTGAGGGCACTCCCGACGACGAGCGTGATTCCACCGGAGATGAGCAAGCCCGGAACGGCGTAATACTCCCCCCAGACAACGGATACGAAGATGGAGACGAACATCAGACCCGAAAGAGCCTGAAGTATCCTGCCTACGTCGCGGGATAGCGCCTCGAACTCGACCATACAGAAACTATCCTGTGTGGAGGTGTTTATACTCTGTAGCCGATAGGGTTCGATCGATGGGGGAGTGCAGTGATGGTTGACCGCACTCGAAGAAGGGGTCCTCGTTCGTACGCTACTTTTGTCGTGTTACTCGAATCGGGGGTTAGTGAACGCACTTGTACAGCACGTACGTGACGAATGCGACGAGATACGTCGCAGCGAGCCCCATCGTAACCGAGGTTCGGCCTACTAAAACAAAAACCGCAATAACGAGTGGGCCAACGAGCAACAGAGTATCGAATATTCGGTCATCAGGCCCCCAGTCGCGTATTTGATGGACGAATGGAATTTCCGGGATGCTCATCGACGAGTGATATCGGTGCTTGCTATGGGGACCACTAATACTTGTCCAATCTCTTTGCTACTCGTTATCCCGAATAACGAGGATTGGAATTTCTGGCTTTTCGGCGATTAATTCGTACGTCTTTCCGAAGACTCGCTCGAAACCGGGTTCTCTTGGCCGAGGCGGTCCCCGGCGTCTCAGCGTTCGTTGACTTCTAGCACGCGACCGGCCGCGATGGTCTGGCCCATGTCCCGAATCGCGAAGCTTCCGAGTTCGGGAATCTCCGACGAGGACTCGATGCTGAGTGGCTTCTGCGGTCTGACCGTAATCACGGCGGCGTCGCCCGACTGGATGAAGTCCGGGTTCTCCTCCTCGACTTCCCCCGACGAGGGGTCTATCTTCTGGTCGATGGACTCCAGCGTGCAGGCGACCTGCGCGGTGTGGGCGTGGAAGACCGGCGTGTAACCCGCCGTAATCACGCTCGGGTGTTGCATCACGACGATTTGAGCCTTGAAGGTCTCGGCTACGCTCGGGGGGTCGTCCGCGGGTCCGCACACGTCGCCGCGGTGGATGTCGTCTTTCCCCACGCCGCGGACGTTGAACCCCACGTTGTCACCGGGCTCGGCCTTGGGAACCTCCTCGTGGTGCATCTCGATGGTCTTGACCTCGCCGCCGACGTCGCTGGGTTGGAACGACACGCTGTCGCCCGTGTTCAGGATGCCGGTCTCGACGCGTCCGACCGGGACCGTCCCGATGCCCGAAATCGTGTACACGTCTTGAATCGGAAGCCTGAGCGGCGCGTCGGTCGGTGGCTCCGGTTCTTCGAGGTCGTTGAGCGACTCGAGAATCAGTCGGCCGTCGTACCACTCCATGTTGTCGCTTCGCTCGACCACGTTGTCGCCCTCCAGCGCCGAAATCGGGATGAACTCGGCGTCCTGCGTGTCGAACTGCACCTGATCCAGCAGATCCTTGACCTCGGCGACGACCTCCTTGTAGCGGGTCTCGTCGTACTCTACTGCGTCCATCTTGTTGACGGCGACGATGAGTTCGTTGATGCCGAGCGTCCGGGCGAGGAAGACGTGTTCCTGGGTCTGGGGTGCGACACCGTCGTCCGCGCCGACGACGAGGACGGCGTTGTCGGCTTGACTCGCCCCCGTAATCATGTTCTTCACGAAGTCGCGGTGGCCGGGCGTGTCCACGATGGTGAAGTAGTACTCGTCGGTCTGGAACTCCTGATGGGCGATGTCGATAGTCACGCCGCGCTCGCGCTCCTCGGCGAGATTGTCCATCACGTAGGCGAACTCGAACCCTCCTTTCCCCTTCTCTTCGGCCTCCGCTTTGTGCTGTTCGATAACGTGTTCCGGGACGCTCCCCGTCTCGAAGAGGAGTCGCCCGACTAGCGTCGATTTCCCGTGGTCTACGTGGCCGATGATGGCCAAGTTCTGGTGTGGTTTGTCTGCCATGGTTTTCCCCCGTCCGACTGTAGTAGTCGTTTTCCAGAGGCAAAATACCTTCCGACGAAGCACCGAACGCGAACTTCACGCACTGACGCCGGGAAACAACGCCGAAACGGATTTGAATTCAACCGGCGTGAGAAGGGGTAAACCCAAGTGTATATTTAATCATAGTCCATTATATACTTCCATGTCATTCGGCAACGAGGAACAAAGTGATACGCCGAGCGCACTTCTGTTCCCGAACCGCCGTGGACTGTTGAAGGTGTTGGGTGTGGGTGCGGCAGGGGCCGCAGGTGTGGGAACCGGGAGCGTGGGGGCACAGCAAACGACTACTGAAGGCGGACAGGAGACGACCGCTCAGGGCGAGCGAGAGGTACGAGGTGATTACGTCGTTGGCGATGCGACAGACGCCGAGACGCTGAACTTCATCCAGATCGCGGACGTGCCATCGGCCAACCGAGTCGCGTTGACGCTGGACAGTTCGTACGCGCTGACGCCGCCACCGAACTCGGAGGTCTTCCCGCTCTGGTGTGACATCTCCACGAAGGACAGTCAGACCTACACGGTCGAGATTCGGGACGGTCTCCAGTGGGGCGGCGACTACGGTCAGATGACCGCCGACGACTGGGTGTACATGATAACCGAGGTCTTTCAGGCCGAGGACAACTGGGCGGGCTACGCGAACCAGAGCGACTGGATACGCAACGACGAGTTCATCCCGGTCGAACAGACCGGCGAACTCACCTTCGAAATCCGACTCCCGGAAGTAGACCCGGCCTTCCCGTTGAAACCCGTCATGTGGGGCGAGTTCTGCATGCCGAGAGGACTGCTCGAACAGTACGTCCCGGACAAGGACTTGGAGGGACTCCAGCAGGACGAGGACGTCCAGACCCTGGCCTACTCCGGTAACCTCGGACCGTACAACTTCGAGCGCTGGAACCGCGAGGCCGAGTTCGTCGCCACCCGCAACGACGACTACTACATGCAGAACGTCGAGGACATTCCCGAGGGGTACGACGCCGAGGCGTGGCAGGGCGCGCCGTACTTCGAGAGCTGGACGTATCAGGTCATTCCGGAGGAGAGTACGCGCCTCTCGGCGCTCCAGACAGGTGAACTCACCCAGACCTCGATTCCGGAGAACAAGGTCTCGCAGTTCGAGGACAATCAGGACATCAACGTCAACGTCGCGCCGCAACCGTTCAACTCGCTGCTCATCTACAACCAGCGTGCGAACGGGTGGGAACCCTTCCGGAAGAGGGAGGTCCGCTTCGCCCTCTCGTTCGCGGTGAACAAGCAGGCGGTCGTGGAGAACATTCTGCGCGGGTTCGGGAACGTCGCGCACACCTTCCAGCCCGAGTTCTCCCGGTGGTACGACGACTCCGAAGTGGTCGAAACCGGCGTGGGCGATGCCTACAGCCCGGAAGAGGCCCGGAGCCGCCTCGAAGAAGCCCTCGGGGGAACTCAGTACACCTACGACGGTGACACCGTGGTCGGTCCCGGCGGCGACCAACTCACCCTGAAACTCGTCTGGCCGGTCGGGACCCAGACGACCCGGACGACAGTGGAGTTCATCCAGCAGGAGTACGGCAACATCGGGATCAACGTCGAACTCGAAGGCGTGCAGTTCAACACCCTGTTGGAGAAGTACGCCCAGAACTCCTTCCAGGGCGAGGGAGAACCCGAGTACAACGCCGGGCCGTTCAACGCCGGACCGCGCGACGAGGCCGTCAGCGAGGAGTCGTGGGACATGCAGTACGGCATCATCTTCAACACGTTTCCGCGGACGCCGAGTTCCACGCGGTCGTTCTGGACCCGGACCTCCTCGACCAACTACTTCGGCTACGTGCCCGAGGCCGACATGGCGAGCCTCTACGACCGGGCGTCGAGCGCGACCGACGAATCGGAGCGCCAGCAATTGTACGCCCGAATCTTCGGCATTCTGAGCGAGGAACAGCCGTGTAACTTCATGAACATGGGCGTCGATATCGACGGCTTCCAGGACGAGGTCGTCGGACCTCAGGAGGTCTTCGACTTCGGGTGGAACTCCAACACGTGGTACTTCCAGCAGGAGTGATGCTCGGGTGAGCATGCGCTGGTACGTCGCCCGGCGACTCGCGTGGGCGTTCGTGGCGACGTTCGTCATCCTCACCATCACGTTCCTGCTGTTGGAAATCACGCCCGACGCGCAGGCCGCACAACTCCAGTTCCAGGCGGCCCAGGGCGGCGGCGATGCGGAGGCGGCCAGAGAAGCGTACGAGACGCGGCGAGGTCTCGACGCCCCGCTCTGGGAGCGATACTCCAACTACATGGTCAACGTCTTCACCCTCGAATGGGGGTGGTCGGACACTCGCTCCCAACCCGTAATCGAGGCGATACTCGACGCGTACCCCTACTCGCTGATGTACGGCGTCCCGGCGGTCCTCGTCTCGACGGTCGTCGGCATCGCCATCGGTCTCTACTCGGCGACCCACCAATACACGCTTGCCGACTACGCCGGCACCTTCGTCGCCTTCTTCGGCATCTCCATCCCGAACTTCTGGTTCGGCATCATCCTGCTTCTGGTGTTCGCCGTCCAGTTGGGATGGGTACCCGTCCTGTTCGACCCGAACGTAGCGACGTTCTCGGTCCAGAACGCCAAACAACTGATTCTGCCCGTGTTCGTGCTGACGACCGCGGCGATAGCCAGCGAGATGCGCTACGCTCGGGCCGAGTCGCTGGAGTACGTCAACGCCGAGTTCGTCAAGACCGCGAAGGCCAAGGGCGCGGACGGTCGGCGCATCCTGACGCGCCACATCCTTCGGCCCGCGCTCGTCCCGCTCTCGACCATCCTCGTCGGCGACCTGCTGGGTCTCATCCTCACGACGTCCTACCTCGTGGAGGTCGTCTTCGGCATCCCCGGACTCGGTCGACTGAGCCTCGACGCCATCCTGAATCAGGACACGGCGCTCGTCCTCGGCACGACCTTCATCCCGGTGTTCATCGCGGTCATCGGCAACCTGCTACAGGACATCGCGTACACGGTCCTCGACCCGCGAATCGACTTCGGTGATAGATGATGCACTGGAACGACTCGGAGGGGGAACCCTGATGGCGACCGACTCCGGCGAACCGACGCCCGAACGATTCGAGGACGTAGACTGGGACGAACTCGGCGGGTTCGCCGTGCCGCGACGAACTATCGCGTTCCTCGTCTCGCTCGCGGGTTACGCCGTCCTACTCGCCTACGACTACTTCGTCGTGGCCGACGGCCAACCGACGATTCCGGTGGTGGGGTGGAACGTCTCGGCTGTCGATTGGCTCTTCCTGCTGACCCTGCTCGCGTTCGTCTTCTACGGGGTCGTCCCGCTGGTCGTCGACCGTCGGTTGACCGTCCACTACTGGCGGCAGTTCCGGAAGAACCGGGCGGCAGTCGTGAGCCTCGTCTATCTGGTGGTCATCTTCGTGGTCGGCACCGTGGGGACCGCGCTCGTCGAACCGCCGCAACTCGACACGCTCTCGGCGTATCAACCGCCGGTCTTCGCCAGCGTGGACTCGTCGGTGCCGGTGAGTTGCGCCGGCGAGACGGTGGGCGGGCAGTGCCAGGGGTCGTGGGAGCATCCCCTCGGGACGACCGGACAGGGCAAGGACATCCTGAAGATGGTCGTCTTCGGGATGGAGGTGAGCATGCAGGTCGGTCTCATCGCCACGTTCATCACCATCGTGCTCGCTACCGCGGTCGGGACCACGGCGGCCTACCTCGGCGGGTACGTGGACGAGATCCTGATGCGGTACGTGGACATCCAGTTGACGTTCCCGACGTTCTTCCTCTACCTCCTGCTGGTCTACCTGTTCGGCGGGAGCCTCTTCCTGCTCATCGTCATCTTCGGCGTGACCGGGTGGGGTGGTATCGCCCGACTCGTCAGGAGCGAGGCGCTCCAGCGGAGCGAAGAGGAGTTCGTCCGGGCCGCGAAGGGCGCGGGAGCCTCGACGCCCTACGTCATCTGGCGGCACCTCGTACCGAACGTCTCGAACACCGTCATCACGGCCGCGACGCTCACGATTCCGGGCCTCATCCTCGCGGAGGCCGCGCTCTCGTTCCTGGGCCTGGGCGACCCGACGGTCCCCTCGTGGGGTCGCGTCATCGCCGACGGCCGGGGGGACCTCTCGTCGGCGTGGTGGATATCCACGATTCCGGGCTTCTTCCTCTTCTTCACGATTCTGGCGTTCAACTTCCTCGGCGACGCGCTCCGGGACGCACTCGACCCGAGGCAGGAGGGCGAATCGTGAGCGACCGCGACGCGCCCGACCGCGACTCGCCCGCGGACGACGGCCCCGACCGCGACAGGCACGGCCGGGACGCTCCCGACCGCGAACCCCTCCTCTCGGTCCGGGACCTGAACGTCAGCTTCCGGACCGAGGAGGGCGAGGTCCGGGCGGTCGACGGGGTCTCCTTCGAGGTGTACCCCGGCGAGACGGTCTGTCTGGTCGGCGAGTCGGGGTCGGGAAAGACCGTGACCGGCGAGGCCATCACTCGACTCGTCAAATCCCCGCCCGGCGAAATCGACGGCGAGGTCGTCTTCGACGGCCGGAACCTCGCGGACCTCTCGGAGGCGAAACTCCGCGAGATTCGCGGCGGTCGCATCGCCCACGTCTTCCAGAACCCCCAGAACGCGCTCAACCCGGTGTACACCGTCGGCTGGCAGATCGCCGAGGCGGTCAAACTCCACAGCGACGCCTCGAAGACCGAGGCCCGCCAGCGAGCCATCGACCTGCTCGACAGGGTGGGAATCCCGGAGGCCGCGACCCGGTTCGGCGACTACCCCCACGAGTTCTCGGGCGGCCAGAAACAGCGCGTGGTGGTCGCGCAGGCGCTCGCGGCGAACCCCGACCTGCTGGTCGCCGACGAACCCACCACCGCGCTCGACGTGACGATTCAGGCCCAGATTCTCCGCCTACTGGCCGAGTTGCGCGAGGAGTTCGGCATGGCGGTCCTGCTCATTACCCACGACCTGAGCGTGGTCGCCGAGGTGGCCGACCGCGTGGTCGTCGTCTACGCCGGGAAGGTGATGGAGACCGCCGACGTGTACGACCTGTTCGAGAACCCGGCCCACCCTTACACCCGCGCCCTCCTCGACTGCCTGCCCGGTCGCGGGTCGGGCGCTCGCGGCATCCCCGGCCGCCTGCCGGACCCGACCGACCCGCCGGACGGCTGTCGGTTCCACCCGCGATGCCCCTACGCGCTCCCCGAGTGCGGGGAAGGCGCGCAACCGCCGCTCTACGAGTTCGGCGACGACCACCGCGTCTCCTGCGTCTACTACGACGGGAGCCACGACCCCTCGGTCGTCACCGAGGGCGGGACACCCGACCGGGATTCGCATCCGGAGCGAGACCGCGGTCTCGCCGACGGCGGACCGGAGGACGGTCTCGCGGACGAGAAGTGGGAGGCCGACGATGCCTGAGGACGACCCCCTGGTCTCGGTCCGGAACCTCGTCAAGCACTTCCCGATAACCGAGGGCGTCCTCAGACGCGAAGTCGGGCGGGTCCGGGCCGTGGACGGCATCTCGTTCGATGTCTACCCCGGCGAGACGGTCGGTCTCGTCGGCGAGTCGGGATGCGGAAAGTCCACCGCGGCGCTGGCGATGCTCCGACTCGAAGAGCCGACTTCGGGTGAGGTCAGGTTCGGTGACGAGGACGTGACGGACCTCGATTCGGACGAACTCAAGCGATTCCGCAGGCGCGCCCAGATGATATTTCAGGACCCCACGTCGAGTTTCGACCCGCGGATGACCGTCGGCGAGTCGGTCGCCGAACCGCTGGTCGTCCACGGGATGGCCGATAAACGCCGCAGACGGCGTATCGTCGAGAACCTGCTGGAGCGCGTCGGACTCTCGGCGTCGGACTACGACCGCTACCCCCACGAGTTCTCGGGCGGCCAGAAACAGCGAATCGCCATCGCGCGGGCGCTCGTGGTCAATCCCGACCTCATCGTCGCCGACGAACCCGTCTCCGCGCTGGACGTGTCGGTGCAGGCCGAAATCCTCTCGCTGTTGAACGACGTGCAAGCGGAGTTCGGTCTCTCGATGTTGTTCATCAGCCACGACATGGGGGTCGTCCGGGAGGTCTGCGACCGCGTGGCGGTGATGTACCTCGGCGAAATCGTGGAACTCGCGCCGACCGAGACCCTCTTCGAGAGTCCACAGCACCCCTACACCCGCGCGCTGCTCGCGTCGATGCCCTCGCCCGACCCCCGCCAGCGCGGGCAGGGCATCGAACTCTCTGGCGACGTGCCGTCGCCGTCGAACCCGCCCGTGGGCTGTCGGTTCCACACGCGCTGTCCGGAGATCATCCAACCGGAGGGCTACGAGTTCGACCAGGCCAACTGGCGGGCGGTGATGGACCTGCGCGTCCGCCTCGAACGCGGCCAGTTCGACCTCGACGGTCTCCGGGAGTTCGCGGTCGCGGAGACCGACGCCGAGACGACCGAGGAAGTCACCGCCGACCAACTCCGGTGGGCGCTCCGTGCGGAGTTCGACCTCCCCGACCGACTCGCCGACCCGAGCGCCGACCGGGTGCTACGCGAGGCCGTCGAGTCGCTCGTGACCGACGCCGACGCGGAGTCCGCCCGCGCGCTGTTGGCCGACGAGTTCGAGACGGTCTGCGAGAGCGACCATCCGGACCTCCGGGAGACCGAGGCCGGACATCCGGCGGCGTGTCATCTGCACGAGGAGACCGTGGCGGGCGAACCCGCGCCCCCGGGGTCGATAGAGGACTTGGGACAGTAGAATCTGTCTTTTAGATATATTTTGTTGTCCTTAGGGACGGTATTCATTTCTAATGAAATCGAATACGAATCTCACCGATTGTCGGGCGCGTACCACGCCAGCACGACGCCCGCGACCGCGACCACGCCCGCGAGCAGGAACGCCGGGCGATAGCCCGCCCGGTCGATTATCGCGCCGCCAGCGATCGGCGCGGCGAACGCCCCGAACAGGCCGACGCTGGTCAGCATCGAGATGGCCGTGGTCCGGACCGCCGAAGCGACGACTTCGGCGACGTAGGTGTATAGCAGGCCGATGGTGAGTTGGACCGCGAACCCGGAGACGACGAGGAGCGCGACCGCCGCACCGACCCGCGAGACGACGACGAACCCGACGACCGCGGGCACGGCCACGACGAACGCCAGCAGGACGACCGGGCGGCGCTTCCCGCCGAACAGTCGGTCCGAGATGACTCCGCCGCTGGTCCGCGAGACGACGCCGACCGCGGGGAACAGTGCGGTCAGGAGACCGCTCAGCGCGAGCGAGACCCCGAGTCGGTCGGTCAGATAGCTCGGGAGCCAACTGTTGAGGAAAAGATACAGCGAGAACGCCAGAAAGCAGAGACCGTAGAGCGTCCACGCCGCCCGGTTGGCGAACAGGTCCCGTACCTCCCTGCGGTCGGGTGCGCCGGTCTCGACCGCGAGACTCCGGCCCCGGGTCGAGAGCAGGAAGACTCCGACGCCGACCACCGCGATGGCCGCGAAGGTGGGGAGCGTGGCGGGCCACCCGAACGGGTCGGCCAGTAGCGGACTGCCGAACTGCCCCAGCGCGAATCCGACGGGCGCACTCGCGGTGAACACGCCGACCGCGGTCGCTCGAACGTCGGGCTCGACCGCCTGTCCGACCAGATTCGCGCCCGCGTTCCAGACCACGACGTAGGAGAACCCGCCCAAGATGCGCGAGGCGAACAGCCACCAGTAGGCCCCCGCGACCGCGGCGAACCAGCCCCACGCTCCGGCGACGAGGAGCGCGACCGCGGCCACCGCGACGGCCCGGCGGACTCGCACACGGTCGAGCACGACGCCGACGGGGACGCTGGCGACGACGGCGGTGAGGTACATCACGCTCACGAGCCATCCGGCCGCGGTCGGCCCCACGCCGAGCGACTCTCTGACGAGCGGCAGGACGCTCGCCGGAGCGATTTCGTAGGCCCCCGCCGCGGCCGAGAGCGCGAACAGTCCGGCGACGAGACCGATGGTGTGGCGGCGAGACGAATCGGTAGGCGACGAATCGTCGGTCACGGGAGTTCGTTTTCGGGGAGGCTATAAAATTCCGGCCTTGCCGGAAATCTCGGCGGACGAACGGCGCACGCGACTCCGAAACGTATCGGAAACCGAACGAAAACCCAATTCAGCCAACACTTTCCCCGGGGTCGAGCGAACGTGATTCCATGGAGACACTCCCCGTCAGCGCGAGCGTGATTCGATGACCGTCTGGCAGACCGCCGACCCGGAAGCCAGACTGACCGACGCGGCCGCCCCGCCGCGGGAGACCACGCCCGCCGACGCGCAGGCGGCGGTGAACTTCGTCGTCTTCGAAGCCGAGTGGCTCCCCGAAGACTGTCGCGTCGAGACGGTCACTCGCCGCCCCGAACGACCGCCCGGTCGCCCGACCGACGTGTCGGCCGAGGACATCGACCAGACGCCACACAGCGACGGCAACCCCTGTAGCGTCCGGACGGTCGTCGCGGGCGAGGGCCGCCGACTCCGACTCAAGCAGTTCCTCTACGACTGGGCACCGTCGGCCGCGAGCATCGCCCCGCTGTGGCGCACCCCGGAGCCGACCCCGTTCGAGTGCGGTGACGCCGTAGGGTGGCTCGGCACCGACTACAAAGACCAGCGCGGCGCGTGCGTCCAGCGCGACCGGACCCAAATCGAACTCTCGGTCTCGGAGGGCGAGTTCACGGACGACGAACTGACCCGCCTCCTCGACGGACTGACGCCCGCGGACCCCGAGGGAGCGCGCCGCGTCCGACAGGTCCCGTTCCATCGGCTCGACTACTGGGCGCGCTACAAGTGTCGCCCGCCGGTCGTCCCCCACGGACTGTGGGACTACGCCCCCGAGCATCCCTACGAGGACAGCCTCGCGCTCTCGCCGGTCGCGCTCCGGACCGACCCGCCGGTTCCGGCGCTCGTCCCGTCCGGCGAGCAGTTCGGCTTCGACTCCGCGCTCGCGTTCTCGGAGGCCGACGCGACGGAACTGATCTTCCGAAACCGGGAGAACGGGAGCGACCACCTCTGGATGCTGGCGACCGACGAGGAGAGTCCACTCGCGCCGTCGCTTCCGCCGGAATCGTCCGACCAGTCGGGCGAGGTGCGGGAGTCCACCGACCTCCGCGGAACGACCGTCCACTACGCTGCGTTGACCGAGGAGCAGGGCGCGTGGGAGGCCATCTGGGCCGAGGACGGCGTTCGCTACGCGGTCTGGGCAGGTGCGTCGCAGTACCTGGACGGCGAGGAGTTCCGCGAAGTGGTGGACTCGCTGGAAGCGTCCTGACTGTGGCGTGGCCGCTACGCGAAGCCCTCCCTGTTCCGCAAACCGCGCTCGAGGTAGTCGAGTACGGTCTGCCACGCGTCGGCGGCGGCGCGGGCGTTCCCGGCGTTGGTTCCGCCGAGTTCGTGTTCTGCCTCCGGGTCGTCCCCACCGTCGAATCGGTAGGGGACTCGAATCGCGTGCCCGGCGTCGGGAGACGCGAGATGTCGAAACGGCCACGGATGGCCGTGGGCCGCGAGACGTTCGACGACTACCTCGGAGAGGTCGGACGCGGGCCACACCGTGTCTTGATCGCCGCTCACTACCAGTACCGGCCCGTCGGTTCGCTCCACCGGAATCGCCGCGCGTTCGAGTTCTTCCGGGGTCGCGCGCTCGACCGCCAGTGCAGCGGCGTCGACGTCGGTCGTCACCACGTCGTCGTACCCCGCCATGTCCACGTCGGCGACGCCCTCCACGGGGAGATAGGGAACGGGCTCGCCGTCGCGGAGCCACGCCGGTCCCTCCTCCTCGATGCCCGCCATCCACGTCGGTGCAGGGAAGGCGTAACCACTCGAGACGTATCCGACGACGGCACCGACCTGCTGGCAGTGACTCCCGACGAGCAACGCGGCCTCGCCGCCCCGAGAGAACCCGACGACTCCGACTCTGTCCGAGGCGACGTTCGATCGTTCGGTCAGCCACTCGATTGCGCGCTCGAAGTACGAGAGCGAGACCCGTTCGAGCGAGTCCGGGGTCCCCGGCGCGCCGAAGTACTCGACGCAGAACGCGGTGTAGCCGTGTTGGGCCAGGAGTCGGGCGTAGTCCTCTTCGTATCCGCCGGCACCGCCGGAGCCGTGGAGGACGAGAACGCCGTGGTGGGGGTCCGGACCGAACCCCTCGAACAGTCGGCCCGTCACTCCGTCGTGATCCACGTCTCGGCCGGTCACGAATGCGTCTCGGTTCACGTTCGACTCTCCGAAGCAGGCCGTGATAAGAAACCGGTTTTCGTCCCGTTGGAGGTCGAGGCGTCGAGACAGTGGCGGAGTGCTATCGGTAGGCTTCCTCGACGCGCTCGAACTGCTCGTCGGACAGCGAAACCTCGCTCGCGCCCAGATTCTCCTCCAGTTGGTCGGTCGTCCGCGCTCCGACGATCGGGATGCACTGGAACTCTCGCTGGTCTGCCAGCCACCGGAGCGACACCTGCGCCGGGGTCGCGTCTACTTCGTCGGCGACTCCCCGAATCGCGTCCAGCACGTCCCACTGGCGGTCGTCGAACCGGTTCTTCCAGTCGTAGAGGTCGCCGCGCGACCCCTCCGGTCCGTCGCCCTCGCGCTCGTACTTGCCCGTCAGGAAGCCACCTTCGAGGGGTGAGTAGGGGCAGACGGCGAGGTCCTGGTCGGCGCAGAGGTCGAGGTAGTCCTCCACGGGGTCGCGGTAGGCCGCGTTGAATCGAGGTTGCGTGACTTCGAAGCGTTCGAGACCCTCCACATCGCTCGTCCAGAGCGCCTTGGTCAGTTTCCACGCCGCCATCGAACTCGCGGCGAGGTAGTTGACCTTCCCCTCGCGCACGAGGTCGTTCAGCGTCCGGAGCGTCTCCTCGATGGGCGTCTCGTCGTCCCAGCGGTGGATATAGTACACGTCGAGGTAGTCGGTTCCGAGGCGTTCGAGCGTGCCCTCTATCTGGTTCCGGATGTGCTTGCGCGAGAGGCCCCTGTCGTTCGGGCCGTCGGCGAACCCGAAGTAGACCTTCGAGGCCAGCACGAACTCCTCGCGGTCGTAGTCGGCCAACCAGTCGCCGATCCACTCCTCGGCGGTGCCGTTGGGGTCGCCGTAGACGTTCGCGGTGTCGATGAAGTTCACGCCGCGTTCGTAGGCGGTGTCGAGCAGGTCGTGGGCGGTCGAGCGGTTGGTCTCGACGGTACCGTCGGTCTCCTTGGCGAATCGCCACGTTCCGAAGCAGATTTCGGATACCTTCGTGCCGGTCGAACCGAGTCTCACGTACTCCATGTGCGAAGAATCTCCGTTTTCGCCCTTAGTTCTGTGCGTCGCGGAAAGCGATAGGTGGGGGGCGGAAAGGGATGGGTGAGGTCGAGTGACGGCGTAGCTTCGCTAGGACAGCGAGCGGGACGCCACGACCAGAGACACAAATATAATACCAAAACCATTATAAATACGTCTTTAGAAACGGTATAGTTATCTACGAAACGCGAACTGTTTTGCCGGTCGTCACCGTATTTCGCCCATGTTCGCTACCGGTCTCGACTCGGTGGTCTCGTGGGCGGGCAAACCATATCCCGAGATTCGTACCGTCGGGGACCGCGACGGTTCCATCGTGGTCGTCCCGGTGGGAAGCGTCGAACAGCACGGCCATCACCTGCCGGTCGCCACCGATTCCATTCTCGCGGAAGCGGTCGGCACGGAGGGCGCGTCGCGGGCCGCCGCGGACGACGTTCCGGTACTCGTCACGCCCCCGGTCTGGACGGGGTACTCGCCTCACCACCTCCCCTTCGGCGGAACGATTACCGTCGAACACGGGACGCTGGTGACCCTTCTGGAAGAGGTTGCCGACGCGGTGCTGGAGAACGACTTTGATGCCGTCCTCCTGCTCAACGGTCACGGTGGCAATGCCTCGCTGATCGAGAGCGCGACCAGTACAATCGGGGTCGGCCATCCCGACACGGAGGTTCTTGGCCTGACCTATTTCGACCTCGCAGAGACGTTCATCGACGACGTTCGGGAGAGCGACCCCGGTGGTATGGCCCACGGCGGCGAGTTCGAGACGTCACTCCTGTTGGACCTTCACCCCGAACTCGTGCGCGAAGGCCGCATCGAGGGATCGCTCTCCGATGAGACCTACCAGCGCGCGGCAGTCGACCTGTTCGGAACTGGCCCCCTGTCGGTGTACCGGTCGTTCGACGAGTACTCCGAATCCGGCGCTATCGGCGCACCCGAACTCGCCAGTGCCGAGAAGGGCGCGGAGATATTCGACCGACTCGCCGACGAAGTCGCCGACCTGCTACGCTCTATTCACCACGAGAACGAGGAGGAGAGTGAGACGGTCTGCGATACGCACGACGAGTAGCTACCTGCGGGTGGCAACGGCCTCGATTTCGACCCGAACGTCGACCGGCAGGTCGGCGACCTCCACCGCACTCCGGGCAGGATACGGTTCGGACATGTACTCGCCGTACGTCTCGTTGACCGCCTCGTAATCGTCCATATCGATCAGGAACACCGTCGTCTTCACTACGTCCGAGAGCGAGGCATCTGCGGCGTCCAGTACTGCCGCGACGTTCTCCAGTGTCCGGGTGGTCTGCTCGCTCGCGTCGTCGCCGACTACGTCGCCGCTCTTGGGGTCCAGCGGTCCCTGTCCGGAGACGTAGACGCGGTCACCGTCCACGATGCCCTGCGAGTACGGTCCGATGGCGGCTGGCGCGTCCTCGGTGGTGACTTCTTGCATCGTTCTGCGGGTCACGCGGTGTCTAGCGGTGACCGGGCATTGCCGTGGTCGATGGCGATGGTCTTCAGTTGGGAGAGTTCCGCAATGGAGTATTTCCCACCGATGCGGCCGTGGCCGCTCCGCTTGCCGGTGTAGCCGCCGAACGGGGTGTGTATCTCCCAGTAGGCGCTGCTGTCGTTGACGTTGACGATGCCGGTCTCGATGCGGTCGGCGAAGTACTCGGCGAGTTCGAGGTTGCTCGTGAAGACGCTCGACGTGAGACCGAGGTCGATCTCGTTGGCGATCTCGACTGCTTCCTCGTAGCTCTCGAATCCGATGATGGGCGCGATGGGGCCGAACGACTCCTCCCAGTTGACGGTCATGTCGGTCGTTACGCCAGAGAGGACGGTCGGCTCGTAGTAGCGGTCCGTGGGCTGGTCGTCCGCGCGGCCACCACCGACGAGCACGTCGGCGCCCTTATCGCGCGCGTCGGCGACGTGCCGGTCCATCTTCTCGGCCACGCCCTCGTTATTCAGCGGCCCGAGGTCGGTGCCCGGGTCGGTCGGGTCGCCAAGTTGCATCTCGCGGGCGCGTTCGACCATCCGTTCGGTGAACTCCTCGCGCACGTCCTCGTGGACGAGGACACGTTCGCTGGCCGAGCATATCTGCCCGGCGTTGCTGAAACAGCCGAACGCCGTACACCCGACCGCGGCGTCGAGGTCGGCGTCGTCCAGCACGATGACGGGGCCGTTGCCGCCGAGTTCGAGCAGCGTCGGTTTCGTCCCGGCCTTGCTGGCTATCTCCTCGCCGGTTTCGGGACTGCCGGTGAAGCCGATGGCGTCCGTGCCGTCGTTGACGACTACCTCGTCGCCGACCACCGGTCCGTCTCCGGTGACGAGGTTGAGCGCGCCGTCCGGGAGACTCACGTCGGCCTCGGCGAACGTCTCCAGTAGTTTCACTGCCACGACCGAGGTGGTCGGTGCGGGAACCCAGACCACTGCGTTGCCGACCGCCACCCCCGGGGCGAGGTACTCGGCCGGTATGTTGAGTGGGTAGTTCCACGGCGTGATGACGCCCAGCACTCCGTGGGGCTTGCGAATCGTGTAGATGTGTTTGTCCGGGTCTTCCGACGGGATGACCTCGGTTTCGGCCCGTTTCACGTCCTCGGCGGCGTTCCGGAACTCCTTGGCGCAGAGTTCGACTTCGGTGCGGGCCTCCGAGAGTGGTTTGCCCTGGTCCTTCGTCAGCCACTCCGCGAGGGACTCGTGGTTCGCCTCCACGGCGTCGGCGAGTTCGTGGCACAACTCGGCTCGCTCGAAGTCGGTCATCGCTTCTAGCTCGGGCTGGACCTCGCGGGCGGCCGCGATGGCTCGCCGGGCGTCTTCTCGGGTTCCCTTCGGCACCTCACCGAGCGACTCGCCGGTCGCCGGGTTCGTCGCCGTGGTCGTCTCGCCGCTTTCGCTGGCGGTCGGTTCTCCCCCGACGTACATGGTGAACGTCTCCGTCGTCGATTTCTCCCCCTTAGACATGGTAGAGGGTAACACATTCTGGGGCATAAGACCTCGGGGGAACGGGCATCTGAACGAGAATAGAAGTACAAAGAAATTCCTAGGGAACAAAATTGTTCTCTAAACGTGTCTGGGGATTGCTCTAATTGCGTCTACCTCCTGTCTTCCCCGCTTCCCGCCGGCCTCGCGTCCTACTCCCCCGGCTCGCGTCCGGCAGGGCGAGCAGAAGGCTGGCTGTCGGATTGGCTACCGACGAGTTCCGGTCGTGATCAGGTCGGTCACGGTCTCCTTGTCCACCTCGTCCGGGTCCACCACGTCCGCGAGCTGTCCGCGGTACATGACCGCGATGCGGTCGGCGAGGTCGAACACGTCTTCGAGACTGTGGCTCACGACGATCTGCGTGTGGCCCTCGGCCTGCAACTGACGCATCGTCTCGTGGACGAGTTCGGTCCCCGCGACAGACAGCGCACTCGTCGGTTCGTCGAGGACGAACACGTCCGGGTCGAACGATAGTGCTCGTCCGATGGCGACGAGTTGGCGCTGGCCGCCCGAGAGGAAGACGACCTCCGTGTCCGGCCGAACGTCCTGATTCAGGAAATCGAGTATCTCGCGCGTGTTCTCGTAGGTTCGGTCCCAGTCGATGACGCCGAACGGTCCGAGCGAGACGCGGGTGGGGAACTTCCCGACGTGGATGTTGGTAGCGACGTCGAGGTCGTCCATCAGTGCGAGGTCCTGATACACCGTCTCGATGCCGCGTTCGCGGGCCTCGTGGGGGTTCGAGAAGCGTACCGGTTCGCCCTCGTAGACGACCCGGCCCTCGGTCGGCCGATGGATGCCCGAGATCATGCCGGTGAGCGTGGACTTGCCCGCGCCGTTGTCGCCGACCAGCGCCAGAATCTCCTCCTCGTACACCGACAGGGTCACGTCCTCGACGGCGACGACCCGACCGAACTGCTTGGTGACGCCTTCCAGTCGAACCTTCTCGTCGCGCTCCCTGCCCGCGTCGTCTGCCGTAACTGCGTCGGTCGTAGAGTTGCTCGTCGTGTCGGCGGGACGGTCACTGTCCATAGTCACGTGGTTCCACCTGCCGTGAGAGGATTCGCTCGCGTAGTCGCCGCCGGGAACTGTACACCAGTATCGCGGCCAGCAGGACCAGTCCGTTCACCAGCGTCACCTGTTCGGGTGGCGTACCGCTGACGTTCAGTGCCGCCTGTATCAGGCCGAGCAGGAGGACGCCACCGAGCGCTCCCGTGACCTTGCCGCGGCCGCCGTAGAGGCTGACGCCGCCGATGACCGCGGCAGCGAACGCCGGGAAGACGAGTTCGTCGCCGATCGTCGGCGGAACGACGTTGATGAATCCCGTCAACATCAGTCCGCCCGCCGCGGACAGGACGCCGCTGATGGCGTACACCGCGATGACGACCCGGTCGGTGTCGATGCCGACGGCGCGGGCGGCCTCGTCGTCGCTCCCGACCGCGTACACTGCCTGTCCGAACGGAGTGTACTTCATCACGAAGCCGAGGAGCGCGAAGGTAGCGAAGAGCAGACCGACCGAAATTTCGGGAGCGTTGCCGATTCGGGTGTAGCCGTCCGGCAATCCGGTGATGGTGATGGTGCTGAGCGTGAGTTTCGCCCCTTGCAGGATGATGAGGAACGCGAGTGTCTGGAGGAAGGGGTTGATACCGACCTTGCCGACCATCACGCCGTTGGTCGTCCCGACGACGAGACCGATGGCGAGGATGACGGCGACACCGAGCAGCGGGTCGGAGATGAGGTTCCATTTGTTGGCCGAGACGACGAGACCCGCGAGCATGGCCGAGAAGCCAGCGATGGAGCCGACCGAGAGATCGAAGTTACCCGAGACGAGACAGACCGCCTCGGCGAGCGCGACGAATCCGAGACCCACGGATCCGTGGAGGATGAACTCGATGGACCGGAGGTTGGTGAACGTCCGTGGAACGACCAGCCATACCGCGAGCGACATCAGGACCAGGATGGGCCAGATCATGTTGTCGAGGAGCGAGAGCAAGAGGTCGTCCACCTCCATCGACTCCGGGACGTGTTCAGCAGTCGCCATAACGGATTAGGGGAGTGTTAGTCGTCGATGGCGGCGTCCGGGCCCCAGATGTTACCCCAGAGGTAGGGTGCCTCGGCGTTCTCTTCGGTTATCTCGACATGGCTCGTCACGAACTGTCGATGGCCGAACGCTTCGCCGACTTCGGCAGGTGACCAGATGGGTTCCTGCCAGAGTTCGACGCCGCGATGCTCGGCAGGTTCGATGGAGATGGTCGATGATTCGGTTCCGCCGTCGGTCGCCGGAGTCGTGGTCGTGGCTGGGGTGCCGGTGGGGGTCCCGGTCGGTGTACCGGTTGGGGTAGTCTGGCCTCCGGATGCAGTGACGGTCGAACCCACTTCGGGAAGTGCCTGTTCGCCCTGCTCGACGTACCGTTCGAGCCACGCCAGTGCCAGTGGTCCGTAGAAGTAGTTCGGCTGGTCTACTGCCCCGTCGATGAGTCCATCCTGGATGGCCTGGTGGGTGTTGGCCGAGCCGTCGAGTTGCGTCATCACGACGTGGTCGTCCTCGCCGCGCGGTGCGGTGGCGTCCATCTCTTGGAGTGCGGAGAGTGCTCCGAGACTCATCAGGAAGTTCGCCGAGTAGACGCCGTCGGGCACCTCGTTGGCGTTGACCCACTCCTGGACGCGCTGTTTGGCGGTCGAACGCACCCAGTCGCCGACCACGGTGCCAGCGAGTTCGACGTCGTCGGTCTCTTCGAGAACGGAGACGAAGGGTTCGTGGCGGAGTCGCGCGATGTCTCGGCCCGGCGGGGCGCGAACTTCGAGCACCGTGTAGCTGTCCTGGTCCGGTTTCTGTTCGCGGAGATTTTCGACGAGCATCTCTGCCGTGCGACGGGTTGCGGTTTCGTCGCTCCAGGAGATGTGCATCTTTACGGCGTCTGTGGCGGCGTCGATGTCGGCGGTGAAGACCGGCACGCCCGCTTCGGTCGCTTCTTCGACGACCGATGCGATGGCCTCCGAGTTGAACGGGACGAGAACGATGCCGTCGAAGTCCTGGTTGACCATCTGGCGGATGTCCGAAATCTGTTTCTGGCTCTCTCCGCCGGTGGTGAAGAGGTTGTAGTCGAAGCCCCTGTCTTCGGCGTAGAACCGCGTTGCTTCGACGACGGCTGTAACCCACGCTCCCGAGGTGAAGTGCGTCGAGAGTCCCACCGTCAGTGAGTCGTCCTGCCTGAGGTACCCCGGCGTTCCGAGTGCTCCCAGCGCAGCCGTGCCGCCAAGCGCGCGCAGGTACGTGCGTCGCCCGACATCGGCCGTGAGTGTGTCTTTTGGTGTCATACTGCACGACTACTACTCTTCATATTTTATAGTTAAGTATCGGAAACCCGGTACGCAGACCGTAATTCAACCTGACGCGGAACTTGAACTGCTTGCCGTACTGCGGTTGGAAATAGTCGACTCACTGGCCAGTCTGGCTAATATTTCCCGGGCTAAGAACCATTAACAGGTGTTGTTCTGGCTGACAGCCTCCGTCGTAGAAGACCGATACCCGGGTATTCATTACTGGACGGAGATGAAACCGGGAACGTCTGGCCGCGACCCACCGATTTAACCACCTTCCTCCCGACCTCGTACCCATGAAAGCCGCAGTTCTACGGGAGTACGCCGAACCGCTCGAAATCCAGCACGTGCCCGACCCCGAACCGGACTCCCACGGCGTCGTCGTCGAGACCGAAGCCTGCGGCATCTGTCGGAGCGACTGGCACGCGTGGCAGGGCCACGGTGAGTGGGCCGACGACCGAGTGCCGAAGGGTCAGATTCTCGGCCACGAACCCGCCGGGCGCGTCGTCGCAGTGGGGTCCGGCGTCGAGCGCGTCCGCGAGGGCGACCGCATCGCGGTGCCGTTCAACCTCGGTCGCGGCGACTGCGAGTTCTGCCGGAACGGCCACGGCAACGTCTGTGCGGACGGACTGGCGCTCGGGTTCGAGACCGACGCGCCCGGCGCGTTCGCCGAGCAGGTCCACGTCCCCTACGCCGACTACAACGCCGTCGAGCTCCCGCCGAACGTCTCACCGGTCGAGATGGCCGGACTCGGTTGCAGGTTCGCCACGGCGTACCACGGACTGGCCCACCGCGCCGACCTCACGCCCGGCGACTGGGTAGCGGTCCACGGTTGCGGCGGAGTCGGCCTCTCGGCGGTCCACGTCGCCGACGCGCTCGGCGCGAACGTCGTCGCGGTCGACCTCGCCGACGAGAAACTGTCGAAGGCCTGCGAGTTGGGTGCGGACGAGACCGTGAACGCCGGGGAGGTCGAGGACGTGCCGGAGCGAATCCGTGGTCTCACGTCCGGCGGTGGGGCGCACGTCTCGGTGGACGCGCTCGGCGTCGCCGAGACCTGTCGGAACTCCGTCGCGTGCCTCCGCGAGCGCGGCCAGCACCTCCAACTCGGTCTGACGACCGACGAGGAGCGCGGGGAGGTCGCGCTCCCGACCGACGCGATGACGATGCGCGAAATCACGTTTCTCGGCTCTCGCGGGATGCCGCCAACGCGCTACGGCGAACTCCTCCGGATGATGGACCGAGGGACGGTCTCGCCCGCCGCACTGGTGACGAACGAGGTCGCACTCGGTGACGTGCCCGACCGTCTCGCCGCGATGAGCGACTACGGTACGGTCGGCATCGAAGTCGTCACGGAGTTCTGAACTGGTGGGTCGATTTTCGGGACGGGATTGATTTTCATTTCTTAGATGTGTATTTATATGGTAGTAGAAATTATTTATATGTCTATTAGCTATCTACCGTCGCACTCGGCTTCGGACTCGGAACCGTCAAAATCTCCGCGCTGGTAGAGATGACGAACAGGCCAGCGATTCCGAGAGGACCTAGCCCGAGCGCCGACGCGAGCGGACGGAACTTCTCACTCCGTCGATTCCGGGAGTTAGACGAGGGCTACCTCCGATACGCGGAGTATAACTTTCGTTCTCTTTCTCGTAGTTTCCGTATGCACGACGAGAACTCTCGACGGCGGTTCCTGAAACGTGGGGCCGCCGCCGTGGGGGCGACACCGTTCGTCAGCCACTCCGTCTCCTCGCACCGCACGCGCTCGAAGACACTCCGCATCGAGAGCGAGGGCGGCGGACTCTCGGCCTACGAGTTCACGGTGAGCGGTGAGCTCGGACAGGTAGATAGTGGCGACCGGGTAACCGGTCGTCACGCCGCGGGCAACGTCGGTCCGAAGCGCGGGACCGACACCTTCCGGTACTCCGGCGTCGTCACCGGCCTCGTCCTCGCGGGTCCGGCGACCCTCTACCGCGACGACACGCGGGTCGAACCGTCGTCGTTCTCGCGCCCGGCCGGGTCGCTCACGAGCGACGACTTCGACGCCGGGTCGGGCACCGACCGCCTCCGCATCGAGAGCGACGGCGGCGGTGTCGCGGTCTACGAATTCACGGCCAGCGGTTCGGTCCGGCAATTCGACCGCGGCGACATCGTGGACGGGAACCGGGCGGTCGGCCACGTCGGACCCGACAGGGGTGTCGACGAGTTCGCTGTCGGAGGCGAGGTAACGGCGTTCGCGCTCGCCGGTCCCGCCACGGTCTCGCTGAACGGGAGCGAGGTGACGCCCTCCCGACCTTCTCCCACCGTCTCGCGCGGCAGTCCGAAGCGGAAAATCACGGTTCGACCGGATACCTCGGTGTTGTTCGAAACCGTGGTCAGCGACTATCCCGGCGACTACGTTTCGGCCGAGTGGTACGTGGACGGCGAGTGGCGCGTCGGTCCCGATCTGTTCTACGGCCACCTCGGTTCGAGCAGTCGAGCGACGTTCACCCACCGCTTCGAGTCGCCGGGTACCTACCGGATTCGCTCGGAGGTCTACCGCGAGGGCGAAGCGTCAAGGGAGGGCGACGAGCCCATCGACGTGGTCGAGTGGACAGTCGAGGTCGGTTCAGACGGAAACCTACCGCCGGTCGTCGAGCGTCTGGAGCCGACAGCCGAAATCCTCAGAACGAACTACAATACCACCGAGAAGGTCCGGTTCGAGGTCGCCGCGACCGACCCCGACAGCGAACTCGACCGGGTGGTCTGGTGGATAGCCCAGGCCGACTCGGTCCACGGCGTCTCGCAGGTCGAGGGCGACTACGACACCGCCAGAATCACCTACGACATCGACCCCGGTCTCCCCTTCGGCGCGTACGCCATCGACGAACACGGCGCGATATCCCGGTTCCGCGGCTGGAACGTCGAGAGCGAATGAGCGTTAACGCAAACGGAAACGGAAACGCTAACGCTACTCCGACCCCCAGTCGGAGATGCCGAGGACCGAATCGCACTCCGGACAGGTCCAGACTTTCGGGGTACTCGCGCGGTCTGCCTGCTCCAGTCGCTGGGCCCACTCGCTGATGTCGGATTCGCAGTGCGGACACGTTGCCATGACTAACGTTACCACGGATTTTGATTTGTACGTTGGGGCAGGGCCGGGGTCGCGTCCGATTTAGAGAAACGTCACCCCGCCGTCTGCGTCCAGAACGCGTCGGACCGACCCCCAGATAGAGACGAGCGTGTAATCGCCGGTCACTCCCTCGATCGCACTCCGGCGGACGATTTCGAGGTCGAACCCGTCGCCGGACGCCGCGATGACGTGGTCTGCACTGTCGGCGCTCGGGTCGGCGACGAGTTTCGACTCGGTGTCGTCCAACCCCAGCGAAGCCAGTGCCACCGCC
Organism: Halorussus salinisoli; assembly: GCA_005239435.1. GTDB lineage: Archaea > Halobacteriota > Halobacteria > Halobacteriales > Haladaptataceae > Halorussus > Halorussus salinisoli. Next base: position 455,941 of record SZNP01000005.1, read on the forward strand.
GCGTGGGAGTTGAAGTTCCGGGGGAACAACTCGCAGAGGCCGCGAACCGGCCCCTCGTAGAGGACCGTCCGGCCGTCCACGTCGTCCGGGTCGAGCGAGTCGGCGTAACCGAAATCGAGGTGAGACGGGGCTTTCGTCGCCCGAATCGACACCGTATCGAGGGCGTCCCGTGCGTCCACGAGGCCGTCGATGCCGAGTAGCGCGGCGTGCGGTAGATACACGTCCGTGTCGTTCGCCTCTGCCGTCGTCACCAGGCGCTCTTCTACCTCCTCGTCGACGAACGCCGACCCGGAGAGGACCATCAGGTCGCTCGATTCGAGGACCGTCTCGCCGAGGTCGGCGACCACCTCGTGCGTGGCGGCTTCGACGACGAGGTCCACCGGTCGGTCCGTGAGTTCCGACGGGTCGGTTACCTGCTTGTCCGCCGGGACGCCCTCCTTTTGCGACCGGACGAAGACGTATCCGAGTTCGAAGTCCGGGTCCGACTCGACGTAGTCGTAGAGCGCGCGTCCGATTCGACCGAATCCGAGCAACGCCACCGTGTACGTTTCGCCCATGCGAATCAGAGCGTGAGGTTCGTGCCGGTCGTCCTGTCGAAGAGATGTGACATCGACATGTCGACCGCGAGCGTAACCGTGTCACCCGACGTCGCCGTGCTGTTCGAGTCGACTCGGACGGTGAACTCGTCTTCCTCCGGAGCGGATTCGCTCGGTGCGAGCGTGAGGTCCTTGTCCGCCCCGATAGGCTCGACGACCTTCACGTGCGCCTCGAAGGTCGTGTCGGGCGAGAACGTTTCCTCCACGACCGTCGTGTCGGTCATGTCCTCCGGGCGAACGCCGAACACGAGATTCGCCACGTCCCCGTCCCATGAGTCGAGTTTCGCCGCCATCGGTTGGGGTAACTTCAGTTCGAACACGTCCGAGACGACCCACGTGCCGTCGTCGCGCTCGGCGAGTTCGCAATCGAAGAAGTTCATCGGCGGTTCGCCGATGAACCCGGCGACGAAGAGGTTCGCCGGTCGCTCGTAGACGGTCTGGGGCGGCGCTATCTGCTGGAGTTTCCCGTCTTTCATCACGGCGACTCGGTCGCTCAGGGTCATCGCCTCCTCCTGATCGTGGGTGACGTACACCGACGTCTTGCCGACTCTGGCGTGGAGTTTGTTCAACTCCGTCCGCATCTCGATTCGGAGTTTGGCGTCGAGGTTCGAGAGCGGTTCGTCGAACAGGAACACCTCCGGGTCGCGGATGATGGCGCGACCGAGCGCGACCCGCTGTTGCTGACCGCCCGAGAGGTCGCCGGGCCGTCGGTCCAGCAACTCGCCGATTCCGAGGAGTTCGCTCACGTCCCGGACCTGGTCCTCGATTTCGTCGTTCGGGAAGTGTCGAATCTGGAGCGGAAACCCGAGATTCTCCCGAACCGTCTTGTGAGGATACAACGCGTAGTTCTGGAACACCATCGCCACGTCCCGCTCGCGGGGTTCGAGGCCCGCAACGTCGCGGCCGTTGAGGACGATACTCCCCTGGGTCGGCTCTTCCAGTCCCGCAATCATCCGCAGGGTAGTCGTCTTTCCGCACCCCGACGGCCCGACGAGGACGACGAACTCGCCGTCGTAGATGTCCATCGACACGTCGTCGACGGCGATTACGTCGCCCTCGTCGTCGTGAAAGACTTTGGTCAGTCCGTCGAGTTCGAGACTGACGCTTCGCGCCTCGTCGTGGCCGCGTTCCGCAACCTGCGGGTCCTCCCCTCGGATGGAATCACTCATACTCTGTCCCCCATTATCGTTGTAATCGTTTCTCCGCGCGGCGATTTAGTTGTGTCGAACGATACCACGGCACACGGTTTCCTGCGGCACGCGTCATCCTTTCATCCCTCCCGTGAGTCCGACCACGATGTATCGCTGGAAGAAGAACACGACGAGCGCCGACGGGATGGTCGCCACGATGGCGGCCGCGGCCATCGACGCCCACTGGATGGACGTGTCGCCTACGAAGAGGAACGTCGAAACCGGGATGGTCATCGACGACAGGTCCGTACTGACGGTGAACGCGAACAGGAACTCGCGCCACGAGTAGAGGAACGTCAGAATCGTACCGGCCGCGACGCCGGGCATGACGACCGGGAGGACGATGTGGACGAACGCCTGAATCTTCGTACAACCGTCCACGCGCGCCGCCTCGTCGAGGTCCTGCGGAATCGTGATGAAGAAGTTCCGCATGATGTAGATGACCAGCGGCAGCCAGAGGTACACGTTGGCGATGATGATTCCCAGTTTCGTGTTCAGCAGTCCGAACTCCGTCATGATACGGTAGTACGGGACTACGAGACCGATCGGCGGGAACAACCGGGTGAACAGGATGAACACGAACACCAGATTGTCGAAGGGGAAGCGGTATCGGCTGAACGCGTACCCCGCTGGCACTCCGAGTAGCATCACGACGACCGTCGAGACGCTGGAGATGATGACGCTGTTGACGACCGCCCGCCAGTAGCCGCGTTCGAACAGGGCGATGTAATAGCTCTCCAGCGTTGGGTCTCGCGGCAGGTAGTTGAAGTTGTAGACGGCCTGGTTCGTCTTCAGCGACGTGAGTAGTTCCCAAACGAGCGGTCCGACGATGAACAGTACCGCGAGGAACAGCACGAGGTGAACGACGTATCTGCTTTCGAGTGCGTTCCCGAGGCGTTGCTCGCGCTTGTACCGCTCGAGGCTCATTCGGTCGCTCATGGGTGCCCGGTCTCCTGCGTCGCGTTTCGCTGGTCCATTTGGGTCATGCTTCGATCTCGCTGAGTTGTTCGAGGATGACGTTCACGTAGAACGCCGCGACGACGAGCGTCACGACGACGAGGAACACCGCGACCGCCGACGCGAACCCGTAATCGAACAGTTGGATGCCGAACCGGTAGATGTAGATCGCCAGCACCTCGGTCGCGCCGGCGGGGCCGCCGCCAGTCGTCGTGTTCGGGATGGCGAACGCTCGGAACGAGAACATCCACGTGATGAGTCCGGCGACGAAGAACGACGGCCGGAGATACGGCAGGGTGACGTGTCGGAACGTCTGGAACGTCGTTGCGCCGTCCACCTTCGCGGCGTCGTACTGCTCCTGTGGAATCGACTGCAACCCGGCGAGCAGGATGATGGCGGCGAACGGGATGCGCGACCACGAGTCCGCGAGGACGACGATTATCATCGCGGTGAGCGAGTTCCCCAGCCACGAGTACGTCTCCGACAGGATACCGAGGTCGATCAGTATCTTGTTGACGACGCCGAGTTGCCCGTTGAACAGCCATCGCCAGGTCACACCGACGATGGATAGTGGAACTGCCCACGATATCAGGATGAGCGTCGTGTAAACGTCCCGGACACGTTTTTTAGCGACGTGGTTGAGTGCAAGTGCGATTCCCAGTCCCGACAGCATCGTGACGACGAACGACCCGACCGAGTACACCAGCGTGTTCTCGACGGCGTTCCAGAACGCCGCGTCGGTCAACATCCGCTCGTAGTTGGACGCCGGAGCGAACTCCGTGATGATGCCTACGGTCTGGTGAAACGAACTCCAGACGAGTACGCCAACCGGGTAGACGAAGATGAGTATCAGCGCGAGCAACGCCGGGCCGAGGAACAGAATCCGGACGTGGTCGTTCAGAAACTGAGAGACACGACTCTTCACCCGTCGATAGGGAGTCGATTCGACGCGTCGTTGGACTTCGGATGCCATCGTGGTGAGTCACCTCGATTGAATCGAAGAAGACACCGCCAGCGCGGCGGTGCGTCGGCCGGTTACTGGCCGAGTATCTGGTCGACGAAGTCCTGGGCCTGCTGGGTCGCCTGCGCTGGCTCCATGTCGCCGACGATGGCCTGCTGGAACGGGTCGGCGAGGCGCTGCCAGACGGCCTCCATCTGGGGGAACAACTCGACCTTCCCGTTCTCGACCGCGGAACCGATGACGTCGGCGAACTGCACGGCGTCGGCCTCGGCGGCGTCGTCGTACACCTGCTCCATGTAGGACATGTTGCCCTCGTAGACGTACTCCCACCACTGGCTGACGTAGCTCAGGCGCAGGTCGCCGTAGAGCAGTCCCGCGAGTTTGTGGCTGGTGTCGGCGAACGGATTGATGCCGTTCGCGTTCGGGGCGGTCACTCCCTGCTGCTGGGGGTTCGGTCCCGTGTTCGCCATCGGCGGGAGCACCACTCGGTACTGTTCGCCCGCCTCGTACTGGTTGAGCGCCCGCGGCACGAAGTCGCCGAACGCGGTCGAGTAGGCGACTTGGCCACTGAGGAACAGATCCACGATGTCCCCTTCGCCGTAGGAGATGACGTCTCCCGGCACCCAGCCGTTGTCCCGCCACTCGCGCATCTTCTGGAGAACGGTGCGTGCAGGTTGGGTGTCGAACTGGACCGTGCCGTCGTCGGCGACCAAGCTTCCGCCCTGCTGGTAGAGCAACTGTCGGAACGAGATGAACAGGTAGGTCGGAGTCCCGGCGTAGTAGGCGTAGCCGTGAACGTCGGTTCCCTCGAACGCCTGCATCGTCTCTTCGAGCAGGTCCCAACTCCACTCGCCCTCGAAGCGTTGGGGGTCGATGCCCTGCTCTTCGACGAGGTCCACTCGGAGGTGCCCGACAGACCCCTCCAGAATGTTCGGGAATCCGTACGTGTGGGTTCCCTCCCGCGTCGTGTCGATGTCCCACTGGACGAGGTTCTGGAGCGTCGAGACGTACGGCTCCCACGGGCTGTCACCCGGATACAGCGGGTCCGTAACCTCCAGATACCCCTGCTGGACGAACACGGGCATGAGAGGTCCGTCGACGTTCATGACGTGGGGTTGGCCCTGCTGCGAACTGAGTACTTGTTGTTCCTTCAGGTCGGCCTGGTCGACGCTGATTTCGAGTGGTTCGATGGAGATGCCGGTCTTCTCCTCGAAGACCTCGTAGGTGGCGAGCGTGGCGGGGTCGAACTCCATGTTGGCCGCCCCGTGGTTGAGTATCTGGAGCGTGTCCACGTCACCGGCGGCGGTGTCTTGCCAGCCTTCCGGTGGTTCCCAAACGTCGAGCGCACTCTGGAACGACTGGGAGTTCGTCCACGTGCTGTCCTCGTCGCGGTCGGGAACCTGCGTCCGCGCGTCCATCGGCCAGTCGTCGGCGGCCTCGATACGCCGCTGTCGCCAGTTGTCGGCGAACCCCATTTCCTGTGCCTGTTCTACGAACGATCCGTCCTGCCGGGCGTCGGCGAGGCCGCTGAATCCGGCTAATCCAGCGGCACTCGCCGACGCCAAGAATGTGCGTCGTTTCATTACCCAATCCCCCGATATCCTTAACTATAATTAGTTACTTAAACACTTTGTCAATGATGTGTAGGTTGATAGCATGACACATTCGTCGCAGTAGTTGGAAAAAACCGGCGCAGGGCCGGTTTCGTCCACCGATTTCGACCGACTAACGGTGTTCAATTGGCGATCAGAAAGCACGCTCACGACGAGAGGCCGGAGTCTGACAACGGTGCGAGTTGCCGAGACCGTTCACGTCCGCTTCGACGCACAGGGGGCCGCCGACCGTCGTTAACGGTTCGTCCGATTCTCAGTATCGTTAACGGTTCAGCCCGCTCTCAATTGCTCGTCTGACTGTACGTATCGACCCATTCCTGCAACGTGATGCCCATCGCCGACTGCGTGATGGCGTTCGAACTCGCGGAGTTGGCGCTCTTGACCAACTCGGCTTCGAGGGTGCGCTTGGGAACCTCGCCGAGGAAGTGGGGAATCGCGCGCTGGACCGCGAGGGGACAACCGACCTCGTGGGCCAGCGCGTAGCCCGAGATAGAGTGGGGGATCTCCTCGGTGGCGTACGTCGGGTCCGGGTCCAGCAGTTTCTCTTCGTCCACGTGGTCCACGTACTCGTAGCACTTGCCGACGTCGTGGAGCAGGCACGCGGCACGAATCACGTCGAGGTCGGGGTCCGCGCCGTGGAAGTCGCGCTGTTCCTCGGCTGATTTGACCGCGATGCGCGTGACCCCGCGGACGTGTTCGACGTTCGAGACCTCGTGGATGTTCCACGCGTAGGGAACGTCCTCGATATCCCGCCAACCGCCGCGTTCGAGACCGAGAACCCACGCTTCGACGACTTTCCTGCGGAGGTCTTCGTCCGCTATGTCCCGAATCTCGGGGAAGGCGTCTCGTACCTGTGCTTCGTAATCGGGGGCGTCGCTCATGCCCGTCCGATTGGCGCGCTAACACGTAAATGGTTCGTGACCTGCGAACGAAAAAAGCGAATCGAGTCTTCTGCTACGGAGCCTTGATGTAGCCGTATCCCAACTCTTGCAGTCTGGAGAGTTCGCCCACGGCAGAGGGGACGGGTTCGACGCCGTCGACGAGGTCCTTTTCAGTGAGTCCCAGTGCGTCCATCGCGTTCCCACAGGCCCGGAAGGTGACGCCGCGCTCTTGCAGGGAGTTGACGAGCTCGTAGAACTCGTTCCCCCCGTTCGGTGGCGTGTAGACCTTCACGCCCTTGCTGTTCGCCACGAAGACGAGGTTTTTCACGGAAACCGACTCGTCTTCCACGAGGTTCTTCGCGTTGTGTAGCGCCATCTTTTGCTCCATCTCGTCGCCGCTCGACAGGTGGATGACGGTCTTCGCGGGCGGTGTCGGGCGGGCGTCTTGGCCGTTCGACTCGCACCGTTGTCGTGCCGCACTGACTGATTCACTCCCGAAGAGGAGGGCACCGAGCGTCCCAGCGGCCGAAACGAAGCTTCGTCGTTCCATGCGTCTTCTGATTGCGCATCCTCCACAATAAAATCCATTTTTACGGAGTCGGTAAGTTAAGTATCGCGTAACAGTTTGAATCGAGTACAGTCGCCTCTCCGTCGGAATATTCTCTTCTGGCCAATAGCCACTTGTCCGTAAGTCTCGACTTCTCTTGCATGCGAACCGCATTCCACCTCACGAGCGGCGACGAGGACCACCAGAAGACCGTCCTCACCATCGCGGAGAACCTCTCGAACGACGAGACCATCGAGATGGACGACATCGCCGTCGTCGCACAGGCCGAGGGCATCGCCCCGTTCAAGAAGGATGGCACACACAGCGACACGGTGGAGGAACTCCTCGACGCGGGCATCGAGTTCAGGGCCTGTAGCAACACGCTCGACATGATGGACCTCGACGACTCGGACCTCGTGGAGGGCGTCGAAACCGTCTCCTCGGGCGCGAGCGAACTGACCCGATTGCAGGACGACGGGTGGGCGTACCTCCGGCCCTAACAGTAGTCGGTCGTACGCTCTCTTCGTTCGGAGTCGAAAGCGAAGCGGTTTGGACCGATCGAGACCTGAAATTCGCGTTCCGTGACCGACGCAGTCGCGCGTTCGTCTGCGATGCTGATCGGTCGCTGTGCCGAAAGCTTATCCCGTCATTCGTACAACAGGCGCATCGATGCCCTCCAGCACGAAATCCGCACTTCTCACGGTCGTTCGTGTCGGTCTCGTCGCCGTCGGTGTCGGAATTGCAGCCACGACCACTCTCGAACTGGCATCGATGCCGCCACCGCCTCCCGACAGCGACGGGTTCGCTCACGGAATGGCGGGGATCGTCGGCGGTGTAATCATCGTTCTGACGCTCGGCCTCGCCGCCGTCGGTGTCAGTCTGCCCACCCTGCTAGGACGAGATGACCGCCTCGGCTTCAACCGGTGGCAGCGCCTCTCACTGAAGGGAGCGGGGGTCCTGATCGGCGGTGGCATCGCCGTCGGTCTGGCCTACGGCCTCGTCACGGAACTTCAGTACGGAATCGTCCTCTGGCTCGGGCTAGTGGCGTTGGCCACCTTCGTCGTCAGCGCGACGCTCGTTTGGCGACTTGCAGAGGCGCTCCTCCGACTTCTGTATCGGACCGTCAGCCGGGGTGCTTCGTAATCTCCGGGGTTCTACGTCCAGACCGGCTACCTCGATTTCGATTTCGAGTCTGAACGAAGGAATCGGGCTACCGACGATGTGGCAGTTAGCTCAGCGTCGTTCGTCGCGCTTCGATTCGACTGTCCGGCATACTAGTCTGTCGAATTGACGGTTTTATCGGGTGTATCGTCGTGTGAACGAGTATGACCGAGAATCTCTATTCGGAGTACCCCGAGGCCTACGACGCCCTCTACGCCGAGAAGGACTACGACGCGGAGGTCGAGTTCGTCCTCTCCGAGTTCGAAGCGGCGGCCGAGAGCACCCCCGACCAGAGGCGCGCACTCGTCCTCGGGTGTGGTACCGGCGAACACGGCAAGCGACTCCGGGCCGAGGGCTTCGATGTCGTCGGCGTGGACAAGTATCCGGCGATGGTCGAACGCGCCCGGACCAAGACCGACGCCGAGTTCCGCGTCGGCGAACTGCCGGACCTGCCCGTCGAGGAGTCGTTCGACCTCGTCTGGTTCCCCTTCACGGTCGTCCAGCACCTCGACCCCGACGCCGTCGCCGATAGCCTGCGCGCGGCGGCCGACCGACTCGCGGAGGGAGGAGTCCTCGTCTTCGATCAGATATCCGGCGAGGACTTCGGCGATTCGGCCTCCCTCCGTACCTACCCGTCCGAGGACGGGACGTACGCCCGCCTCACGCACGTCCACGAGGCTGACGATGGCGCGTCTCGCTACGACGCGCTCGTCTTCACGCCGGACGGCGAGTTCTTCGTGGACACCCACCGCCTGTTCGACCACGACGACTCGTACCTCGAAGGCGTCTGTAACGTGCTGGACCTGTCGGTCGAACGCTTCGGCTGGTACGACGAGGAGGCCGACCCCGACGAGACCGGTCACGTCGTCTACGTGGCGCAGTAGTTCGCGCTCACCCCTGCGTCGTCCCGCACTCGGTGCAGGTCAACTCGAAGTTCCCTTCCACGAACCCCACGTCCTGCGTCCGCTCGTCTTCGCACTCGGGGCAGTAGGCCCGCGACTGGAGTTCGTCCCAGTCGTGCATCGCGCCGGGCGCGCCGAGCGCCCACCCTTCGACGGTCTCCTCGCCGTCGTTGTACCCCTTCTGGAACTCGCCGGGCGGGAACCGAATCAGCTCGCCCGATTCGACCGCGACCTCCTCGCGGTCCAGTCCGACCTCGAACGTCGCGGTTCCGGACTCGACGTAGAACACCTCCTCCTGGTCGTCGTGTCGATGCAGACCGCCCGAGAACGACTCTCCGGCTTCGAGCTCGAAGTAGTTCATGGCGAAGTGGTCGGTGTCGAGCGCGCGAGACACTGGCTTCCGGACGCTGTGGACCTTCATCGGATTCCGCTCGTTGTCGACCTCCTCGATGGCGACTTTCTCCATGCCGGACACTAGTCGGACGCCCGGAAAAAGTTGTTCGAACGGGTGTTCGGTTTTCGCGAATTCCCGCGCGTGAACGGTAAGTGGGGATAGAACGCCTCCGAAGCCCTGCCCGCTCGCGGTCGCCGACCGACGTATCCGACGGACGTAGCGCCAGTTTCGAACTACTCCAACGGCTCCAGCCCTTCCTCGGCCCGCAAGGCGTCGATGTACTCCCGGAAGCCGGTTTCGAGGTCGTACTCGGGTTCGTAGTCCAGGTCCTCCTGGGCGTCGGTCATGTCGAGCTTCTGAGTCCACGGGAGTTCGCCCTCGTCGCTGACCTCGATGTCGGCGTCGGGCACGATCGACCGGACCGCCTCGGCGGCCTCTCGAATCGTGGCGACTTCGCCGCGGACGTTGTAGATGCGCTGGCTCAGGTCCTCCTCGGGCGCGAAGGCGGCCTTCCGGAAGGCCTGAGCGATGTCCTTGACGTACTGCCAGTCGATGACCTGGTCGCCGTACTCCACCGAGAACGACTCTCCGACCGCGGGCTTTTCGACGATGTTGGCGAGGAAAGCCGACCCGCCGGTCTCGCGGTAGGGACCGTAGGCCACGGTCGGGCGCAGGCCGACGTGGGAGACGTCGTGGTCCTCGAAGTAGACCTTGGCCTGATGCTCGTTGTACTCCTTGGTCGCGCCGTAGAGCGTGTCGGGGTAGACCAAATCCTCCTCGTCCACCCAGTCGTCGTCGTAGTTGGCGGGCGGGGCGTACACCGCGGCAGAGGAGGCCCACGCCACGCGCTCGACCTGGTCGTTGAGGGTCCGGGCGGCCTCGAAGACGTTGTTCGTGCCCATGACGTTGACCTCGGCCGCGCCGCGGGGGTTGTCCCGCGCGAGGTTGGTCAGGAGCGCCGCGAGGTGGACGACGTGGGTCGCGCCGGACTCTCGGACTGCCCGAATCACGCTGGTGGGGTCGGTGATGTCGCCGCGGACGACCTCCACGTCGTCGGCGATGCCCAGTTTCTCCAGAATCCGGGCGTCGGTCGAGAGGTCGTAGGCCACCACGTCGTGGCCCTCCTCCACGAAGTCCTGTGCGACGTACGACCCGATGAAGCCGGTTCCGCCCGTGACGAGTACAGTTGTTGATTCGGTCATCGCTCGCAAATGTGTCGGGGACCGTAAAAAAGGTACACAACCCGTCTCGGATTCCGGACCGGTCCAACTTCGGTCCGCACCCGCCCTCACGACGTGACCTCGGGGAAGAACTCGCCGTGAAACCCGAACGGGATGTGGTGAGGAACCCGAACACGAGCCACCTCCGAAAACGTCTCGCCGTCGAGTACGACCAGCACCGTCCGCTCCGCCTCGACGTTCAGGGCAGGGGCCAGGACGACTCCGCGGTCTTCCTTCGCTTCTCCTTTCTCGGACTCGTCTTCAGAAAAAGCGGGTTCCGGAACGAAGATCGGCTCTCCGGCGAAGTGACCCTCTGCCCACCACTCCCACGAGTCGCCCGTTTCTACGTCCACTTTCGCCAGTCCGTTCTGGCCATCGCGCCCGGTCGCCTGCCCGAAGGCGTACCGGTACGGCCGCATGTGGGCCGCGGGCGCGACCCGCGGGAGTTCGATACCGCGGTACAGCGACTCCCGAGTGACTTCGCTCGACTCGCCCCGTTCGTCTCCTTCTCTACGACCGCCGAGAGGAACTCGGAATCTCGTGAGGACGCCTTCCGCGGCGTCTAGAGAGGGTTCCGCCCCCTCTTCGCCCTCGACCGCGCTCATGAAGAGGTCGTCTACGATGGTGGCGTCGTCGTAGGCCACGAGGTCCACGACGACCGACTCGTCCGACGCCTCCGACTCGCCTTCCTCGAAGGCGTTGACCGTGTGGAAGAAGAAAAACGGGGCCGTGGTCGGTTCGACGACCAACTCGCCGGACGACCGGTCGAACACCAGAAACCGCGTCCCACGCTCGGGTCGCCACTCGTAGTTGTCGATGAACCCGCCACCGCCGGGCAGGAGAAATCGGAGGGGGTTCACGACGTAGGGCGGTTCGACGATGATTGCGAACCGGGGCGTGAGCGCGAAACTGTGGATGTAGGCGGGCCGGTCCACTTCGACCGACGCGACGGGGATGCGTCGGGGGTCGAGGTCCGATTCGGAGTCGGAAACGCGACCGGAGTCGGACTCGCGCTCGGGTCGCTCGTCCGGCACTCGATAGACGTGATACCGGTTCCGGCGGCCGAACTCGGTCATGTAGCCGACCGTCTCGCCCCGCCGGTCGTCGTGGCGGAGGTGGGCCGTGACGTGGTGGCCGGTCAGGTCGTCGTCGTACTCCAAGTCCCCGCGCGAAGAGAGCGTCTCTGGGTCGAAACGGACGCGCCGGGGCGTCTCGGTCAGTGCGACGTACTCGCCGCCGACCGTGGCGACGCCGACGTTCGCGTTGTCGGTCGGGTCGCGCAGAAACGACTTGAGTTGGTCGAGATAGCTCCCCGAGGTGGCGAACTGGCTCGAAACAGTTCCGTCTTCGACCGCTCGCCGGTAGGTGTCGGTTCGGAGGAACCGGTTCGAATACCGAACCTCGCCGTCGACGAACCGGAACTTGTGGAGCATCGCCAACCCGTCGAACCAGTGTTCGACGCGCTCGCCGCCGACCTCGAACTTACCGGGACCGTTCCGGACCAGCGACCCCGAGAGCCACGACGGAATCTCGCCCTCGACCGCGAGCGATAGGTCCTCGTGTTCGGCGTCGAGCGAGCGAAATCCGGGGCTGTAGGCTGGCACGAGGTCCTAGTCGGGGTGGTCGGGGAAAACTGTGGTGCCGGGGTCGCTGGTCGGACAGTTCGCGGACGGTGACCCGACCGGATTACCGGGAGCGAAGAGCATTTGGCCTCGGTCGCATCGTTCGAAACGAAGCATCGTGCGATTCCCTTCCACTCCCGACGTATCCAGAGAAACCCTGCTCGTCGTCGGCCTCGTCGGCGGCGCGGAGTTCGTCAACCACACGTATCTGGTGCTGTTCCCGCCGATTTTGAGTATCCTCTCGGTCGAGTTCGACGTGTCGCTCGCCATGCTCGGGGTCGCCATGGGCGTGCAGGGAGCCACCAATACCCTGTTTCAACTCCCCTTCGGCTACCTCTCGGACAACTACGACCGGCGACTCACGCTCGGCCTCTCGCTCGGCCTGAGTACGGCGAGCGTCTTCGTCGTCGCGTTCGCGCCCTCGTTCGAGGTCCTGCTCGTCGGGCAGGCCCTCCTCGGCGTCGGCATCGCGGGCCACCACCCGGCCCACTTCCCTCTGCTCGCCGACGCCACGCCAGAGGACCTCCGCGCTCGGGCATTCAGCGTCCGCGGGTTCCTCGGGAGTCTCGGGTTCGGATTCCCGCCGGTCTTCTTCACGGCGGTCGTCGGCGTCTCGGGCTTGACGTGGCGACACGCAGTCGCGCTCCTCGGGGTGTTCGGTGGAATCTACGGAGCAGTAACGCTCTTGGCCTTCCAGCGATACGTCGGCCGGGGAGTGACCGCACCCGAAGTCGGAGAGGCCGGGAGCGAATCCACGACGACGGACGACTCTCCTCCCGTCTGGGTGACGGCCCGACAGGTCTGGGAAACGGCCCGAAAAGAACTCCGAGCTATCGTGGCCTCGCCCGCCATCCTCGCGCTGGCAGTCCTCGCGCTGGTCGCCTCGACCGCGAGTTGGGGACTCACCTCCTACGCGGTCGTCTTCCTCGAAAACGGGTACGGAGTCGGCCTCGACGCCGCGAACCTGACCCTCTCGGCCATGTTCGTCGTCGGCGCGTTCGCGGTGTTGGTCGGCGGGGACCTCTCGGACAGATTCTCGCCCGGTCCCATCATCGTCGGAAGCTACGGCGCGGTCGTGGTCGTCGTCGGCCTGCTGGCCTCGATGGCGATTCCCGCAGTCGTCGCGGTCGGTGCCATGCTCGTCGTCGGGGGCGTCCGGGCGCTCGCGGGTCCGGCCCGGTCGAAACTCGCGGATGGCGTCTCCGACAGGTCGGAACTCGGCCGGAACTTCGCCATCATCACCGTCGGGACGATGGTCGGCAACGCCATCGCACCGCCGATTTTCGGGGCGCTCATCGAGGAGTCCGGCCCCCAAGTCGCCTTCCTCGGGGTCGCGGCGGTGTCGGTGCTGGCGGTACTGGTGACGCTGTTCGTGCTGTATCAGCAGGGCGAGCGCCGCCGGGAGTCGGTCGACGTGGAGGCCGAGTAGCCGAAAACGGTCGGGTGGAGGCCGAGTAGGACGGAAGAGTTAGCTCCGGTTCTCGTACCGAATCGGGAGCGACTCGACCCCGTAGATGAACGAACTCCGGGTCGGCCGAAGCTCTTCGTCGGCGAGTCGAACGTCTCCGATTCGGTCCAGAAGCTCCGTGAGCGCGATTTTGGCTTCGAGGCGCGCGAGCGGGGCCCCGAGACAGTAGTGGGTGCCGTGACCGAATCCGAGATGCTGATTCGGCGACCGGTCCGGGCGGAAGTCGTCGGCGTCCTCGAACTGGCGCTCGTCGCGGTTGGCCGACCCGAGCCAGACGATGACGCGGTCGCCTTCCTCGATGGTCTCACCGCGCATCGTCACGTCTTCGGTGGCGATGCGGGTCATCGCCTGCACGGGTGACCGGTAGCGAAGCACCTCTTCGAGCGCGGTGGTGAGTGCTCGCTCGTCTCCCCGGAGTCGGTCGAACAGGTCGTCGTCAGCGTCAGAAAAGCACCGAACCGCGTTCGTAATCAGGTTCGTCGTCGTGATGTTGCCCGCGATGAGCAACAGGATGCACATGCCGAGCGCCTCCTCCCGCGAGAGTCTGTCTCCGTCGCTCGTTTCGGCCGTGACGATTTGGGACATCAGGTCGTCCTGCGGGCTCTCCCGGCGGTCCGCTATCATCTCCATGAAGTACTGGGCCATCTCCATCTGGGCCTGCTGTTGGCGCTCGACGTACTCACCGCTTCCCTCGTCGGCGCTCGCGGCCGAGACGAGGGTGTCGGACCACTCCTTGAATCGGTCGCGTTCCTCGGCCGGGACGCCGAGGAACTCTGCGACGACCGTCACCGGGAACGGGTACGCGAGGTCGTCCACGAGTTCCATTTCCGTCTCCGTCCCGCCCTCGTCACCGTCGTCCTCGATGGCGTCGTCCAGTAGGTCGGCCGCGAGTTCGCGGAAGTGGGGTTCGCGCTCGCGGAGCGTCCGGGGCTGGAACTCGTCGTCCACGACGTCGCGGAGTTCGTCGTGGCGTGGCGGGTCCTGAAACAGCATCGTGTCGAAGATGAGGCCCTCGCCCGGATTGTCGGGTTCCACGAAGTCGCTCGCGAGTCGGGGATTCACCGAGAACGTCTCGTCGTCGTCCAGAATCTGCTTCACGTCGCCGTACCGGAACACGTCCCACGACTGGCGCTCTGGGTCGTACCTGACGGGATTCTCCTCGCGCATCTCCCGATACCAGTCGAACGGTTCGAGCCACGACTCTCGGTCCTCCAGTTCCTCGGGGAACGCCTGAAGCCCTTGTAGGTTGGCGGAACTCATATCATCGCAATACGGATTTCAGGTGCTAAACTGTCCGGATCAGTCAGCACGTGGGCAGTTTCGAAATCGCCCCTTTCTCGTGGTTGGCGGTCCCGTCTCTGCTCGATGGCCGACCACGAAACCCGGTGCCAGAGGAACCGAAATCACCAGAACCGGGGGTTCCGCCGACTGTTCGGCCGCGATGGCTCGGACGACGGTCTCTCGGTCGGCCTGTTCTTCCCCATCACCTCCTCGACCGACGACGTTCCGGCGATGGACGACCAGATGGAACTCGCCCGGGAGGCCGAGCAGTTGGGCTTCGACGCGCTCTGGGTCCGAGACGTGCCGACCTACTGGCCCAAGTTCGGAGACGCGGGGCAGGTGTACGACCCGTGGGTCTACCTCGGGCAGGTCGCGGCCCACACCGACGACGTGGCGCTCGGGACGGGGAGCATCGTGCTTCCGCTTCGCCACCCTCTGCACGTGGCGAAGTCGGCCGCGTCGGTGGACCGACTCTCGGACGGCCGTCTCGTGCTGGGTGTCGCCACGGGCGACCGGTCGCCGGAGTTCCCCGCGTTCGGCGTAGACGAAGGCTCTCGCGGCGAGCGATTCCGAGAACACGTCCGGGTCCTCCGGACGGTCTGGACCGAGGAGTTCCCCGAGGTGGAGTCGTCCTACGGAACCATGGACGGGACGCTCGACGTGGTTCCGAAACCGACGACCGAGACGCTTCCCCTGGTCGTGACCGGCCACGCTCGCCAGTCGCGCGACTGGATAGCCGACCGCGGCGACGGGTGGCTTCACTACCAGATGCCGCTGAACACGGTCGAGAGCGTCGTCGGCGATTGGCGCGAGGCCGCGGGTGACAAGCCCTTCGCGCAGGCGATGACCGTGAACCTGAAGGCCGACCCAGAGGCCGGGATGGAACACGTCCATCAGGGGTTCGCCGCGGGGAGCGAGTGGCTCGTCGAGCATCTCCGGAACCTCGCGGACCTCGGGGTGGACCACCTCGCAATCGGTATCCGAGGGAACGACCGCGACGCGAAGACGGTGTTAGAGCAGTTTGCCGACGAAGTACTGGACGAGATTTGAGCGAGTCGGGCGGAGGAACTGCACCCGACGACGGGGTTTTCCCGCGATTGAACTCCCTACTCCGATATCAAGAGATAGAGCAACAGCACCGCCAGCGCGACCTCCGAGACGATGGCGAGGAACTCCACCGGTCCGGCGAACAGGTGGTCGAGGAGGAAGGGGACGAGCGGACCGGTGTGCCCGGAGCCCTCGCCGATGAAGAACAGCGGTCGGTGGCCTTCGGCGTGCCAGCCGAAGTAGCCGAGGACGTAGACGGCCATCAGGCCGATGCCGCCGAGGTAGAGCGGGCGGCGATAGCGACCCTGTGCGGCCAGTAGGAGGCCCACTAGCAGCGCGAGGCCGGAGAAGACGAACAGCGGCCACCGGAGGTCCCGGGGGACGAGGAATCCGGCGCTCGCCCAGCGAATCCAGTTGTACAGGCCCAGCGTGACGTGTATCACCGCGACGACGACCGCGAGGTGGGCAGTGACGAGATAGATCGGCGATGGAAGCCCGGATTCCAGCGATGGTGACGGTTCTTGCTTCTCGGTTTCCATTGGCGGAGTAGACGGAGAGTAACCTCAAGGGTTTCACGATTCTCGGCTGGTACGAATCGTCGTCCGAGTATCGTTCGCGTATCGAGGAGCGACGAGGGGAGTCGTCAGACGCCGAGCGCGTGAAACCGTCGCGCGTTCACGCGCTCTGTTCGATGGATTCGAGCTGTGCCTTGAGCCGGGTCATCGCCTGTTGGGGCTTGCCGTCCTTGGCGAACGCGCCGTTGACCTGCTGGGCGATCTTCGACGACTCGGAGGGCCAGACCGCGGTGACCGGCCGGGGAATCGCGTTCTCGCCGGCGACTCGGAGCTGTTCGAGGTACCGGCCCATGATGGGCACCTGCTTGGCCCGCTCCGTGGTCAGTAACTGGGGTTCCGGTGGCACGTTGCCGACCACCTCGAAGAGTTTGTACTTGAACTCGGTACTCATCATCGCCTTCAGCACCTCGACGGCGGCCTCTTTGTTCTCGGAGTTGGGGTTGATGGCGTTGTGCCATCCGCCCAGCGCGGCGACGGGGCCGCCGGTCATCGGGTACTGCGCTTGCTCGGCGGTCTTGGCGTACGGAATCGGCATCACGCCGAGGTCCTGCCCGAGATTGTCCTCGGAGCCGGAGATGTTGATGGCGTAGGGCCAGTTGCGGTGCATCACGGCGTTGCCGCTGGTGAAGGGCTTGCGCGAGGGTTCCTCGGTCCACTGCATCACTGCCGCCGGCGCGATGTTACCCTGATACTCGCTCAGGGTGTTGTTGGCGTTCGAGCCGTGGATGAACGTCCGGACCATCTTGATGGAGTCGACGACCTGCTGTTCGTCCACGGTGATGGGTCGGTCGCCCACCGGCCCGAAGAGGTACTTCTCGGGATTCCCGAAGTAGG
>SZNP01000006.1 GCA_005239435.1 Halorussus salinisoli
AGGAAGACGACCAGATGCGCGACCGCATCGTCGAAGGCGTCGAAGACGCCATCGGCCCCATCGCCCGACCCGAGGC
Source organism: Halorussus salinisoli (assembly GCA_005239435.1). GTDB lineage: Archaea > Halobacteriota > Halobacteria > Halobacteriales > Haladaptataceae > Halorussus > Halorussus salinisoli. The sequence continues at coordinate 77 of SZNP01000006.1, forward strand.
GGTCGTCTTCACCCCCGAGCTCCCGAAGACCCGCTCGGGCAAAATCATGCGTCGCCTGCTGGAGGACGTCGCCAACGGCGAGGAGTTGGGCGACACCTCCACGCTCCGGAACCCCGAGGTCGTCGACGAGATAGCGACGAAAGTACGCGACGACTGAGAACTCCTCTCCTTTCGACGCTCAGAACGAAACCAGTCGAACCGCGAACGAAACCATGTGGCAGACAAACTCAAACGCGAAAGTCCATGTCAGAGAATAACTCCCGAAATCGAGAAGAGAACGCCGAGGTCGAGACCGACGGCGGCGTCGCGACCGGTCGCGGGACCGACGACACCGACTACCTCGACGCACGAGTCAACATCTTCAAACCGGCGACCCCGTTCATGCGGGACCACCTCAGAATCGTGTGGACGATGTTCGCCGCGTGGGCGCTGTTCGTCTTCGGCCCCGTGACGGCGACGTACCTGGCGACCGACTTCATGACGAGTACGACCGTCATCGGCTTCCCTCTGCACTACTTCCTGACCGCAATCGGTGCGCCGACGGGCGCGCTCGTCCTCTCGTTCGTCTACGCCCGCAAGCGCGACCAGTTGGACGAGAAGTACGGCATCGACCACTCCGCCGACCGAGCGGAACCGGACGCCGGGGCGGTCACGACTGACGGAGGGTCCGACCGATGATGTTCACACCGCTGGACCTCCTGCCGGACGCGCTCAACGCCTCGTTCAAGGCCATTCCAGCGGTTATGGTCTCCGGGATGCTGCTGCTGTTCTTGGGAATCGGATACGTGTTCCGCGTGGCCGACACCGAAGACCTGTGGGTCGCGGGTCGGTCCATCGGGAACGTCGAGAACGGGATGGCGATCGGTGCCAACTGGATGTCGGCCGCGTCGTATCTCGGCATGGCCGCGCTCATCGCGCTGTCGGGCTACTACGGACTCGCGTTCGTCATCGGCTGGTCGACGGGCTACTTCATCCTGCTCATCTTCCTCGCGGCCCAGATGCGTCGCTTCGGGAAGTACACCGCGCCCGACTTCGTGGGCGACCGATTCGACTCCGACACCGCCCGGGCCATCGCGGCGCTGACGACCATCCTCATCGGGTTCGTCTACTCGGTCGGACAGGCCCGCGGCATGGGACTGGTCGGCATCTACGTCTTCGGCGGCGACTACGCCACCATGGTCGTCCTGTTGATGGCCATCACGGTCGGATATCTCGCTCTCTCGGGGATGCTCGGCGCGACCAAGAACATGGCCGTCCAGTACGTCATCCTCATCGTGGCGTTCCTCGCGGGCCTGTACGCCGTCGGCTTCACGCAGGGCTACTCGACGGTCCTGCCCCAGATCGAGTACGGCGCACTCCTGAGCCAACTCAACAGCGAGTTCACCGAACCGTTCTCGACCGGCGGCTTCTACCTGTGGGTCGCCACCGCGTTCTCGCTCATCGTCGGCACCTGCGGTCTCCCGCACGTGCTGGTTCGGTTCTACACGGTCGAGAGCGAGCGGACCGCCCGCTGGTCGACCGTGTGGGGACTGTTCTTCATCTGCCTGCTCTACCTGAGCGCCCCCGCCTTCGCGGCGTTCGGCACCGACCTCTACGCGAAGCAGGTCGGTGACGTGTACGGCGCGAGCGGCATGAGCGGCGCGGAAGGCGACGTCATCGTCGTGCTGGCGTCCCAACTCGCGAACCTCCCGACGTGGTTCGTCGGCCTCGTCGCGGCGGGCGGCATCGCCGCCGCCATCGCCACGACGGCCGGACTGTTCATCGCCGCCTCGTCGGCGGCCGCACACGACATCTACACCAACATCATCAACTCCGACGCGACCCAGCGCCAGCAACTCCTCATCGGTCGCGTGACCATCGTCGTGCTGGGCGCTATCGTGACGGTCACGGCGCTCGACCCGCCTGCGCTGGTCGGCGAACTGGTCGCGCTCGCCTTCTCGCTGGCCGGACTCGTGCTGTTCCCGATGTTCTTCCTCGGTCTCTGGTGGGAGAACGCCAACCGACAGGGCGCGCTGGCCGGGATGACCACCGGTCTCGTCATCTGGACGGCGGCCGTGTTCAACGAACTCGTCTTCGCCACCGAGGCCGGGCCGGTCGTGCCGGCCTACGCCGAAGTCTTCCCGGCAGTCGGGGCCGCGCTCGCCGGAACGCCCATCGTGTTCGCCGTCACCATCGGCGTCTCGCTGGCGACCGACGAACCGCCCGAGCGAATCAAGCGCATCGTCCGGCAGTGTCACAGCCCCGAGCCGATGGGCCAACAACAGAGCGCCGAAGACGTCGTTTCGACCGACGGCGTCCCGGCGAGCGAAGAGAGCCGGGGCTCGTCAGACCTCGCGTCTGACGGCGGCCGCGTTTCGGGGGACGACTGAGATGTACGAACGCATTCTCGTTCCGACGGACGGGAGCGAAACCGCGGAGCTGGCGGTCGAGGAAGCCCTCGACGTCGCCGAGAAGTTCGACGCCGCGGTCGACACCCTCTACGTCGTGGACACCGACGCCGTGGGGACGGGTCTCGGCACCGAACAGGTGGAGCGCATCCGCGCCGGGCGCTTCGGCGAGATGGACGAACTCGAAGCCCGCGCCCGGGAGGCGACCGAACACGTCGCCGAACGCGGCCGGGAGCGGGGCCTCCCGGTCGAGGAACACTTCCGCGGCGGCCGACCGCACAAGGTCATCGCCAACTTCACCGAGGACCACGACGTGGACCTCGTCGTCATGGGCAGTCACGGCCGGTCGGGCGTCCGTCGGATGCTCCTCGGCAGCGTCACCGAGCGCGTCCTCCGCTCGACTCACCGGTCGGTGCTGGTCGTGGACGAACGGGAGGACGAGTCGTGAACTTCGCCACGGTCCGCGAACGCGTCCGCAACCACGTCCGCGAACACCGGTCGGGCATGGTCGCGGACTTCATGTTCGCCGTCGTGTGGGTCGCGGTCGTGACGGTGCTGTTCGACGTGCTTCAGGGTCCGACGTGGGCCTACCACCTGTCGCTGGCCGGCGGCGTCGTCGCCTACTACGGGTTCTTCGGGTCCCTGGAGGAGGCGCGGAAGGAGGCGTAGATGTATTTTGTCAAGTTAGAGAAATAATTTTCGTTCTTTATATCGTATTTCCATTCCTTATAGATTCCTCTATATTGCCGGCACAGGTTCTTGGTCGGTCCACGAAGTATCGACCGGAGCAGACGACACGGAGCTAGCTACTGCCGACACCGAGGAGTCTACCGCACAGCACCGCACCGCGAGGGCCTCACGCCTCCCCAACCTCCTGCGGTCCTCGCTACGCTGCGGTCCTCGTCCCTCGCGCGGTGGGCGCGACGGCGCGGCCGTCGCGCCCGCACGCGCCGAGGTGGAACGTTCCACCGAGCGACCGCCAACTAACCAATCCCCCGAGCGATAGCTGGCCGACCACTCCACGGGGTGGATAAAGGGGCCGGGCGCTGGACCCGGCCCGGACGACGCAAGCACCGCAGGAGCGAGCGGAGCGAGCGACGAGGCGCACAGCGAGGCCCGGCCGGTCCAGCGTCCCGGGGGCTTTCGAGGACCAAGTACCTATAATTGTGACTCTGCAGGAGTTTCTCAGGGCTTTGGAGGACGAAGCAGATGTAACTGCTACTCCGTGGGAGCGTCTGAAGGCTTCGAGGACGAAACGGACGCGGAACCCCGGTGTACGATTCGGAACCACCGGACGTTTTAGTAGTCCCGCCTCCTCGAAACGCGTGACTACACGTGAGCCAGCGAATCACCCAACTCGACGACGCCACGATTCGCCAAATCGCGGCGGGCGAGGTCGTAGAGCGCCCCGCCTCGGTCGTCAAGGAACTGGTCGAGAACAGCCTCGACGCCGACGCCGACCGAATCGACGTGACCGTCGAGAACGGCGGCACCGACCGAATCGCGGTCAGCGACGACGGCGTGGGCATGAGCGAGGCCGACCTCCGGGCCGCGGTCCGCGAGCACACCACCAGCAAAATCGACGACATCGGCGACCTCGAAGCGGGAGTGACGACGCTGGGCTTCCGCGGCGAGGCGCTACACACCATCGGCGCGGTCTCCAGAGTCGCCATCACCTCCAAGCCGCGGGGAGAGGGAAGCGACGGAGAACGCAGGGGCACCGAACTCCGGATGGAGGGCGGCGAGGTCGAGTCCGTGGGTCCCGCGGGGTGCCCCGAGGGGACCACGGTCGAGGTCACGGACCTGTTCTACAACACCCCCGCGCGCCGGAAGTACCTCAAGACGACGACCACCGAGTTCTCGCACGTCAACACGGTCGTCACCCGGTACGCGCTGGCCAACCCCGACGTGGCGGTCTCGCTGACCCACGACGACCGCGAGGTGTTCGCCACGACCGGCCGCGGCGACCTCCAGTCGGCGCTCCTGTCGGTCTACGGCCGGGAGGTCGCCACGTCGATGATACGAGTCGAGACCGAGACCGACCGCGGCGTCACGGTCTCGGGCTACGTCAGCGACCCCGAGACCACCCGTAGCACCCGCGAGTACGTGTCCACCTACGTCAACGGCCGGTACGTCAGTTCCGGGGCCGTCAGGGACGCGGTCCTCTCGGCCTACGGCGGCCAACTCTCGGCCGAACGCTACCCCTTCGCGGTCCTGTTCTTGGAGGTGGCCCCCGACGAGGTGGACGTGAACGTCCACCCCCGCAAGATGGAGGTCCGGTGGGGCGACGAAGGGGCCGTGAAGGAGACCGTCGAGACCGCGGTCGAGGACGCCCTGCTCGACCACGGACTCGTCCGGTCGTCGGCCCCCCGCGGCCGGAGCGCGCCCGACGAGGCGAGCGTCGAACCAGAGCGCGGAGACGCCACCACCAGCGAGGGCGACGAGAGCGAACAGGCCGAACTGACCGCCGGAGGCGAGAATCCCAGCGACGAGAACGCGGGACGCGAGCAGTCCACGCTCGACGCCTCGGAGAGCGTCGGGACTGGCGCGACGGCCTCGAAGGACGCTGGAACCGGTTCGACCACAACCGGGGGTTCGCCCGCGACTGGCGCAACGACCGGCGACGAATCTCCAACCGGCGATGCATCTCCAACCGGTGGTTCGTCTGCGACCGGCGACGCCTCCTACGGGTCGCCCGGTCGCACGCGGACGAGTTCGCGTGCGAGCGACCGCGAAGGTCCGGACGCGGACGCAGAACTGCGGACGGGCGACCGCGAGGGCGCGAGCGAACGCAACGCGAGCGCGGACGACCGTGACGCGAGCGCGGGCGACCGAGATACGGCCGCCGCGGACCTCGACCGGAAGTTCTCGGCACCCACCGAGTCCGGGACGCTCGCGGGCGAGACGACCGCCGACCCGGAGTTCGAGACCCTGCCGCGGATGCGGATTCTGGGCCAACTTCACGACACCTACGTCGTGGCCGAGACGCCCGGCGGACTGGTCCTCGTGGACCAGCACGCGGCCGACGAGCGAGTCAACTACGAGCGACTCCGCGCCGAGTTCGAAGACGACGCGACAACCCAGATGCTGGCCCAGTCGGTCGAACTCGAACTGACCGCGGGCGAAGCGGCCGTCTTCGAGGAGTACCGCGAGGCGCTGGAACGTCTGGGATTCCGGGCCGAAAGGAAGGGCGAAAGCGAGAGAATCGTCGTCGTCCGGACCGTTCCCACCGTGCTGGACGCCACGCTCGACCCCGAACTCCTCCGGGACGCCCTCGGCGAGTTCGTCTCGACCGACCCCGACGACCGCGGCGACACCGTGGAAGCGGTCGCCGACGACCTGCTGGCGGACCTCGCGTGCTACCCCTCGATTACGGGCAACACGTCGCTCAGGGAGGGGTCGGTCGTGGAACTGCTCGCGGCGCTGGACGACTGCGAGAACCCCTACGCCTGCCCGCACGGTCGCCCCGTCGTCGTCGAGTTCGGCGAGGAGGAAATCGGAGACCGGTTCGAGCGCGACTACCCCGGGCACGCGGGGCGGCGCGGGGAAGAGTAGCGATTCGTACTGACTTTCAGGCGTTCTAGCTCGCCGCCTCGATGGCCTGCTCCAGGTCCGCGATTACGTCCTCGACGTCCTCGATACCGACCGACAACCGAACCAGATCCGGCGTCGTCCCACTCGCCAGTTGCTCTTCTTCGGTGAGTTGCTGATGAGTCGTACTCGCGGGATGGATAATGAGCGTCTTCGCGTCGCCGACGTTGGCGAGTAGACTGGCGAGTTCGGTCTCCTCGGTGACTGCGCGACCCGCCTCGTATCCCTCTTCGAGTCCGAAGGTTATCATCCCGCCGTAGCCGCCGTCGAGGTACTCGCTGGCGTTTTCGTGGGTCTCGTGGCTCTCCAGTCCGGGGTAGTTGACCCACGCCACGTCGTCGTGGCCGTCGAGGAACTGGGCGACTTCGAGGGCGTTCTCGGAGTGGCGTTCGACCCGAAGTGGCAACGACTCTAGTTTCTGGAGGGTGACCCACGCGTCGAACGGCGACTGCTGGTTGCCCAGGTCCCGGAGGCCCCGGGCGCGTGCGGCGTAGGCGAACGCGGCGTCCCCGAACCGCTCGCGGAAGTTGACGCCGTGGTAGGCCGGGTTCTCGTCGGCGATTTCGGGGTAGTCGCCCTCCTCCCACGGGAAGGTGCCGCCGTCGATTAGGACGCCGCCGACGGTCGAACCGCTCCCGTGAATCCACTTGGTCGTGGAGTGCCAGACGAGGTCCGCGCCGTATTCGATGGGGTTGCAGAGGTACGGCGTGGCGAAGGTGTTGTCCACGAGCAGCGGCACGTCGTGGTCGTGGGCAATCGCGGCGATGCGCTCGATGTCGGGCGTGACCAGCGCGGGATTGCCGATGGTTTCGAGGTGGACGTACGCGGTGTCGTCGTCGATGGCCTCGTCGTAGGCCTCGTAGTCGAGCGTGTCCACGAACTTCGCCTCGACGCCGCGGCGCGGGGCCGTGTGGGTGAAGTAGGTGTAGGTGCCGCCGTACAGCGACGACGCCGTGACCACGTTGTCGCCCTCCCCGGCGAGGACGAACGTGGCGAGGTCGAGCGCGGCCATCCCGCTCGACGTGGCGAGCGCCGCGACGCCGCCCTCCAGCGTGGCGAGTCGTTCTTCGAGCGTGGCGTTCGTCGGGTTGGTGAGTCTGCTATAGATGTTGCCCGGTTCTTCGAGCGCGAACAGCGAGGCGGCGTGTTCGGCGTCGTCGAAGACGTACGAGGTGGTCTGGTAGATGGGCGGTGCCCGCGCTCCGGTGGCAGAGTCGGGGTCTTGGCCCGCGTGGACGCTGTCGGTGTGGATGCCGCGGTCGTCGTCGGTCATGGTCGCTCGGAACGAAGAAGGCCACTGATTTATGTCGGCGGATGGATGCAACTTCTGCTCGGACGACGCGATACCGGCAATTTCTACTCGCCGACCGCGTCCCGAATCGCCGGAAGCACCTCGGTCACGTCGTCGCGGAACACGTAGTCGGCCCGGGAGTCCAGCGGCGTCTCGTCGAGATTGACCACGATCAGGGTCGCGCCGCGGTCGACCGCCTCCGCGGGGAGCGAGGCGGCGGGTTCGACCGTGAGCGACGACCCGGCGACCACCACGACGTCGCTGTCGGCCGCGAGTTGGCGGGCGCGGGCGAGCGCGTCTCTCGGCAGTTGCTCGCCGAACAGCACGGCGTCGGGCTTGAGCGCGCCGTCGCAGACCGCACACTGCGGCGGAAGGTCGCCCGAATCGGCGCGCTCCCGGGCGTCGTCGGCGGGGGTCGTCCACCCGCAGTTCCGACAGACCGCGCGGCGGGCGTTGCCGTGGAGTTCGATTACCTCGTCCGAACCGGCGTCGTCGCCTCGGTCGGCCGCGGCGTCGTCGTGTAGGCCGTCGATGTTCTGGGTGACGACGGCGTCGAGGTGGCCCGTCGTCGAGAGGCCCGCGAGCGCGTCGTGGGCGGGGTTCGGTTCGAGGTCGGCGTCGAGCAGGTCCGCTCGGAGGTCGAGCCAGTCGGACCAGAACTCGCCGGGGTCCCGGCGGAAGCGCCACACGTCGAAGGCGTCGGGGTCGTACTCCGACCAGATTCCGTCCTCGCCGCGGAACGGCGGCACGCCGGAGGGCGCACTCACCCCAGCGCCGGTCAGCGCGACTGCGGCGTCGGCCTCTCGGAGGTCACGGGCGGCGGCCTCGATTCGGTCCATGGCCGAGGGTTGCGGTTCGGCGGACAAAAACTACCCGACAGTGCGGGCATTCATCGCGGCCTCCCGACAGTTGACGAGCAGAGCGAGGCCGGCGAGCGAGGAGACCTGCGCTACGCGACCGGGCGACCCTTTCAGTCCTCCCCCTGACCTGTCACGCCGAGCGCGTCCGTCGGTGGAAAGTATCGCCGGGAACTCGCGGGTGGAAGGGACGCCAGTTGTTCTTGAGCAATGTACAGAAACTTCTAACTATCCCATATGTTGTTGAGGAGATGGGATATAATCCTGTAGCGGGCGCGGGCACTCGCCCGCGCCCGCCTCGGTCGAGCGCCCGGCGGAACCTCACGGAAAACGTCTCCACAACCGAGTAAATTATTGCACGCCGGGGTGACGAACGAGGTATGACCGACCTCGTGACTTTCGGCGAGACGATGTTACGGCTCTCGCCGCCGAACGGCGAGCGACTGGAGACCACCGACGACCTCGAATTCCGGGCCGCGGGCGCGGAGAGCAACGTCGCGGTCGCGGCCGCGCGTCTCGGCGCGGACGCGGCATGGACCTCGAAACTCCCCGACTCGCCGCTCGGGCGGCGCGTGGTGGCTGGCCTCCGGCGACACGGCGTCGAGACCGACGTGGTGTGGACCGACGAGGGCCGACAGGGGACCTACTACCTCGAACACGGCGGCAAGCCCCGCGGGTCGAACGTCATCTACGACCGCGAGGGCGCGGCGGTCACGACCGCCGAGTTCGAGGAGTTGCCCGTCGAGCGCGTCCGCGAGGCCGAGGCGTTCCACACGTCCGGCATCACGCCCGCGCTCTCTTCGACGCTCGAATCGACCACGGCCGACCTGCTGGCGACGGCCCAGGACGCCGGAACCGCGACCAGTTTCGACGTGAACTACCGGTCGAAGCTCTGGGACCCCGAGGAGGCCCGCGAGACCCTCGAATCGCTGTTCCCCGACGTGGACCTCCTGCTGGTCGCCGAACGCGACGCCCGCGAGGTGCTGGGCCGCGAGGGCGACGCCGCCGACATCGCCGCGGGACTCGCCGACGAGTTCGACTTCGAGACGGTCGTCGTCACTCGCGGCGAGGAGGGCGCGCTGGCGCGCCACGACGGCGACGTGTACGAGCAACCCGCCATCGAGACCGACACCCTGGACCCCATCGGGACGGGCGACGCCTTCCTCGGTGCGTTCCTCTCGCGCCGCCTCGCGGGCGATAACGTGGCGACCGCGCTCGAATACGGCTCTGCGACCGCCGCGCTCAAGCGCACGATTCCCGGCGACGTGGCGGTCGTCACCCGCGAGGAGGTCGAGACCGTGCTGGCCGAGGAGGGTGGCGAGATCTCGCGGTGACGACGACGCTCCGATGGACAGACTCGGGCATCAGAGGCCCTATTTGTCCACCGACGCCGGAAGATTTCGTCACTCGGCTTCGAAGAGGCCAGAAGACGTATTACCGATTGCTGATTCACGGACGACCGTCATGAAGCGATTAGCAACCGCCCTACTGGTACTCGTCGTAACCGCGAGTATCGCACCCTCCGTCGTCGCAGGTAGTATCGCACCCTCCACGACTTCCCCCGCGTCCGCGACAGCGGGACAGGCGTCCGGGCAGGCCTACGCCGGGACCCACGTCTCGTTCGACGCCTCCGAGCGCGCCGTGACCGACTACGCGGTCCACGGCGAGACGATGCTGGACTCCGTGAAAGTCCAGTCCGAGAGCGAAGTCGAGAACGGCGGCCTCGTGGGCGTCGGGGCCTCGCTGTCTGGCGTGACCCGAATCGAAGGCGCTGGTCTCGGCGTCGGCGCGACGACGAACACCGAGGCCCGCGTCGACGCCGACAGCGGCGCGACCATCACGGCCCACGACAACGGCCACGGCGTCCTCGTGGTCGCGTCGGGCGACCAGTCGGAGTACGTCGTCGCCAACCTCTCGGCGGGCGCGAACGCCTCCGCGGAGAGCGACGCGCAGGTCGAAGTGACCACCGAGAACGGCACGGAAGGTACCTTCGTCGTGGTCGGCGAAGGGAACGTCACCGTCAACGACGAAGGCGACGTGACCGCGCAACTCGGCGACGACGGCCGCCTCGCCTTCCGGTCGTACCCCGAAGGGAAGGACGACGGCGACGAGAAGCAGGAGGACCTCATAGCCAGCGGCGAATCGAAGGCCGAAGCCTACGTGATGGTCGAAGACGGTGAAACCGTGGTCGATACCGTGAGCTACGACGGGAACACCACGGTCGAGGCCGCGCAGACCGCCGAAGGCGGGGTCTCCTTCACCGTCAATCGGACGACCCACGAGGGGACCGTCTTCGTCACCAGCGTCTCCGAGAAGGCGCTGAACGCCACCGAGGACCTCGAAGTCGCAGTTGACGGCGAGGCCGCGGTCGAAGCCCGGACCTACACCCAACTGAAGAGCGCAGTCGGGAGCGAGCAGTCGCGGTATCTGGTCGAGAGCGCGGCGAGCGGGTCGGCCGACGCCCGAACCGACGTGCTGGTCGCGGTCAACCACTTCTCCGAGCGCACGGTTTCGATGCAGTCGGAGTCGGCGAGCGACGAGACGTCCTCGGAGACGACCGACAGCCAGCAGACCACCGACGACGGCGAGACGACCGACGACGGCCAGACCACCGACGAGTCGGACGGTGAGACGAACGCCACGAGTACCGGAGACGACGACACGGGCAACGGCGGAAGCGTTCCCGGCTTTACGCCCGTGACGGCCGTCGTCGCGGTAGTCGCGGCGACCCTGCTGGCGCGACTTCGGTAGTCGGTTCCGCTTCTCGGGGTCGTTCCCTCCCGAATTTCGAGACGCTTCTCCCGGCCCTGCGTGCCGAGTGGCGAACATCTAAATCCACTGGGCGTCGTCAGTTCGAACATGACAACGCACGTCGTCATCATCGGTGCGTACGGGAGCGCCGGAGTGGCAGTCGCTCAAGAGTTGGTCGACGAGGAGGACGTGGAACTGACGCTCGTGGACGACGGCAAACCCGGTGGCGGTCTCTGCATTCTAAAAGGGTGTATGCCCTCGAAGGAGATTCTGTCTGCCGGAGAACACCGGTTTCAGGCCCGCCACGACCACCGCGTCGAGGGCGTGCCCGAGGTGGACCTCGAATCGGTCGTGGCGACCAAGGACGAACACGTTCACAACTTCGCGGAGCATCGCCGGGCCGCGGTCCACGGCCTCGCGGAGCGCGAGAACGTCGAGTTCCGCCACCGGACCGCTCGGTTCGTGGACGACCACACCGTCGCGGTCGGCGACCGGGAGATCGAGGCCGACTACGTGGTCGTCGCGACCGGTTCGACGGTCAACGTGCCGGACCTGAACGGAATCGAGGACGTGGACTACCTGACCAGCGCGGACGTGCTGGACGCGACCGAGTTCCCCGACTCGGGGGTCGTGATGGGCTTTGGCTACGTCGGACTGGAGATGGTCCCGTACCTCTCGGAGGCCGCCGAGATGGACGTCACGGTGATCGAACACGACGATTACCCGCTTGACGAGGGCGACGAGGCGTTTCAGAAGACGATGCTGGACGTCTACCGCGAGGAGTTCGACGTGGACGTGCTGACGGACACCTACGAGCAGTCGGTGGAGGAGACGGCAGACGGCGGGGTTCGCCTGCACGTGAAGCGCGGAGATTCGGCCGGTCGGCGTGAGACCGTCGAGGCCGACCAGCTATTTCTGTTCACGGGCCGCCGTCCGGCAGTCGATGGTCTCGGACTGGAGAACACCCCGCTCGAAGCCGAGCGAGGGTGGGTGAGCGACACGATGCAGGCCCGCGACGACGAGCGCGTCTTCGTCGCCGGCGACGCCAACGGTCAGGAACCAATCCTCCACGTCGCCAAAGAGCAGGGGTTCCTGACGGCCGAGAACGTCCTCCGGCACCGCGAGGGCGCTGAACTGAAACCGTACCGGAACACCCACCACCACGTCGTCTTCTCGGGACTCGGCGTCTACCCCTTCGCACGGGTCGGGGCCTCCGAGGAGGTGCTGGCCGCCGAGGACCGCGACTACGTGGCCGTCACGCGCGAGGCCAGTAGCGACGGGGTGTTCACGACCAAGGCGGTCCCGCGCGGACTGGCGAAACTGGTCGTGGACGCCGACGACGGCACGGTACTCGGGTATCAGGGCCTCCACTACCACGCCGACGTGATGGCCAAGACGATGCAGGTCGTCGTGGAGACGGGGATGGACGTGCGCGAGATTCCCGACCGGGCGTACCACCCGACGACGCCCGAGATTCTGGACGGTCTGGTTCGAGAGGCGAGCGAGAAACTGAGCTAAGCGTACTCCTCGGGATCCTCCTCGAAGGTGTCGCGGTGTTCCGCGCTACAGAAGACGTAGGTCTCGCCCTCGTACTCGACCTGCGCGACCGCGAACTCCTCGTCGCGGTAATCGGTCTCCTCCAGACTCCCCCTGTCGATGTCGGCCCCGCAGACAGCGCACTGTGCCATCGTCGGTACTACAGGGGCCAGTGCGGAAAGAATTGGGGCCGGAACGCGGTTCGGAAATCGGCTACGATGTGACTATATATTTCCCTTATCCCCCTATAATTAGGTTTAATAATCCTCTGCGTGTCTACACTCGACCTAATCACCCGACGCGGCTCACGGCAGTGTCGAGAGTTCGAGAAGTCGCCACCTCTCTCGACACCTTCGAGAGGGCAGTTCCTTCCCGTGCCTCCATCAGATTCAGTGAGTAGCCGCAACCTATTCGTATCTGACCGGCGAACTATCTCGTATGGCACTCCTAGAGATAAATCTCGAAAAGCCAGCCCTCGTAGAAGAGTATCAGTATCCCGGCGAAACGTCGACAGGCACCCAGTCGACCGGCGATACGACGGACTCCGAGTCGTCTGGCGGCGGCAAGGGCAAACTCCTCGGCCTGCTCGCAGTCGTGGCCGGAGTCGGCCTGCTCGTCTGGAAACTCAAGAGTCGCGGCGGCACCGAGCAGACGGAAGTCACCGAGTTCGAGGAGGAACAGGAGTACGAACACGGTCCGGAACCCGACATCGGCCAAGACGACGTTGGCAGTGACGAGAGCGGCGGCGTGAAACGCAAGGCCGCCGGTTTCCTCGGTCTCGTGGTCGCAGTCGTCAGTCTCGTGAGCGTCGCTCGCAAGCGCCGGAACTAGAAACTGCTCTTTTGGCTCTCGTGGTCTGCTGGTCGTCGTTCGACCCAGGACGTACGGCGACTTCGGTCCGGGCGAACCGGAAGAACACCGTATTCGCAAGACTGCGACGGAGAAGCTATCTAGCTGCTCGAACCGATCAGGACCGCACCGCCCGGCACCGCGACTGCGATGGCCTCACGCCTCCCCAACCTCTTGCACGGGTGGGCGCGGCGCGGGTGGGCGCGGCCACTCGCGCCGGGTCGAAGAAGTGAGAAAACACGCGCCGAGACGGAGGCGTGGCTGTCGAGTTACTGAGGGGAGTCGGAGCCGCAGTTCCGGGAGACTGGGGTGGTCGAGCGACGATTCTCGATTTCCTTCGTCAGCCCACGGGCAAGAAAACTTAAATGGTCGGTGTGAGTTAGCCGAACGTAACCGAGTATCATGTCGACACCGACCGGAGATTACGACCTGCGCGAACTGCGTCGCCTCGCGGACCCGAACCGGGAGACCCCCGAGGTGTTCGACGACGGCGAGGGGCTGCCCGCGCCGCCCGAGGAGGTGTTGCGCCACAGCGAGCGCGACGAACTCGTCCGACTTCAGAGCCAGTTTTCGGCCGCGGGCGCGCTCCCCGAGCGACCGTATCTCGACAGTCTCCCCGACCAGTACAGCACCGAGGTCGTCGTCTTCGAGTGGCTCGACTTCCTCATCAACAAGGCCGGGTTCGAGAACACCGGCAACGCCCTCCAGTACTACGAGGAAGTCGGCTGGATAACCGAGCGGGTCCGCGAGGACCTCCGGGAGTACATGCGCGGGTTCTCCGAAGTCGAGAGCTTCGACCCCGACAAACCCGGCCCCGCCGACCTCGACGTGGACGACCACGTCCTGAGTCTGGTGTACATCGCGCGGTTGGCGTCGGTGTAGCTACGTCGGCGACCAGTCGAGTCGCTCGTTCCGGCGTCGAAGGTACTCCGGCGACGGACCGGTCCCGTCGCCGAACCGTATCTCCTCGCCGTCTCTGTCGGCCAGCGTCCGGCGGAGAACGTCGCTGTTCGTCTCGAAGGCGGGATTCAGCCTGAGTCGATACTCCGAGTCGAAGGTGAACAGGCCGCGGTCGAACGCGGCGTGATGGGTCCTGTCGAGCGCCAGCACGTTCTCGAAGTCGGCGCGCAGGTCGGCGAACTCGCTCCACGGGAGGACGTGCGCCACGTCCAGCAGGCCAACGTAGTCCACCCCCGAGACGGGACACCGGTCGCCGTACCGGCCGAGGACTGTCTCGCGGAACTCGGGATGGACCCGCCTGCCGGTCGCGGTCGTCTCGTACTCGGTGGCGGTGTAGGTCGGGACGGTGTCGGGCGTCGGTGCGTCGGCGGTCGAGTCGGGGAGTCGTCGTACTCTAGCGAGAGGATGCGGTACGTTCCGGGCGAGAGTTGCGCGATTTCGTCGTGCTGGCGGAGTTGCCGCATCGTCTTGCTGAGCGACTGGCCGTGGGTGTTCGACTCCGGAAACTCTGCTTCGAGTCGCTCGCGCGACTGGTCCAGCAGGTCCTGTCGTTCGACCACCGCCAGCCCCGTCTGCTCGCGGTAGCGTGCCAGTTCCTCCCGGACGACTTCGCGCCAGCGCGACATCTCGCGTCGGTGGACGGATCGGTCGGCCGTAGATCTTTCGCTCGAACGCGACTCCCGAACGAGGGCGGCGAGGCGTGGGTACTATTTACCCGCGAAGCTAGAAGACCCACAACGGGAGACCAACGTAGGGAATGAGAGGCCACCGCGAACAGCCACCGGAAGGGGACCGAAGTCTGTCACCGACTCCCGATTTCGGCGACGACTTCTTCGAGAAGATGGTCGCGTCGGCCAACGACGCGGTGATCACCGCCGACGCCGACGGGACGATAGTCTACGCCAACGAGGCGGTCGAAGACCTGCTGGGTTACGCACCGACGGAGGTACGGGGTCGCCAGTTCGGCGAGTTCGTACCCGACCGCCTCCGCGACCGGTACGACGGGTGGTTCGACCGCTACACCGAGGGCGACGACGGGACCCCGCTCGACGACGAGACCTACGAGGTGACGTGGGTGACCGCCGACGGCGAGGAGATGCGCCTCTCGGTGTCGGGGTTCGTCCACGTGAGCGACGGCCAACAGTTGTTCACCGGATTCGTTCGAGAGGCCCGCGACCCGGACGCCTCGACCGAGCGACTCCGGGAGGAGGAGGCGCTCATCGAGGAGATTTTCGACACCAGTCCGATTGCCGTAACGGTCAGAGGCGCCGACCGCGAACTCCTGCGGGCGAACGAGCGGGCCGCCGAACTGGTCGGCGTCGGATCCGACCAACTCCTCTACGAAAACGACGGAGAAGACGAAGAAGAAGGCTGGACCGTCTACGACACCGAGGGCGAACCGCTGACACGCGACGAGTACCCCGTCAGTCACGCCTACGAGACCGGCGAACCGGTGTACAACGAGGAGGTTATCGTCGAGCAACCGAGTAGCAAGCGGGTCCACCTTTCGGTCAACGCGGCCCCGGTCAAAGACGACGGTGAGGTCAAACGGGTCGTGAGCGCCGCCGAGGACATCACCGAACTGAAAGAGACCCAGTTCGAACTCGAACGCCGCCACGAGGAACTCGAAACCGAACTCTCGGAGGTGTTCAGCCGAATCGCCGACGCCTTCTTCGCGCTGAACGACGACTGGCAGTTCACGTACGTCAACGACGAAGCCGAGGAACTACTCCTCAGCCGAGAGGAGGACCTCCTCGGCGAGAACGTCTGGGAGGTGTTCTCCGAGGCCGAGGGAACGACGTTCCAGCGCAAGTACGAGCGAGCGATGGAGACCCAGGAACCGGTCTCGTTCGTGGAGTACTACCGGCCGCTTTCGACCTGGTTCGAGGTCAGAGCGTACCCCTCCGAGACGGGACTCTCGGTCTACTTCCGCGACGTGACCGAGCGCAAGGAGCGCGAGCAGGAACTCGAACGTTACGAGACTATCGTCGAGACCGTCGAGGACGGCATCTACACGGTGGGGACCGACGGGACGTTCTCGATGGTCAACTCCGCGTTCACCGAGATAACCGGCTACGACGACGAGGAACTCATCGGAACCCGACCGTCGAGGTTCTACGACGAAGATATCGAAGCGACCATCGAGCAGCGACAGCGGGAGATACTGGCGGGGGAGCTATCCTCGGCAACCGTCGAACACGACCTGGAGACCGCCGACGGCGACACGCTACGAGTCGAAGTCACGTTCGTGGCGCGTCCGACCGACGACGGCCACGAGCGCATCGGCGTCCTCCGGGACGTGACCGAGCGCAAGGAACGCGAGCGGGAACTCCGGAACCGCGTCAAGCAACAGCGTGCAGTCGCGGAGTTCTCGCAGGCGGCGCTCACCGACCGCTCGCTCGACGACCTGTTCGACGAGGCGGTCGAACTCGTCTGCGAAACGCTCGGCCACGACTACTGCAAGGTGTTGGAACTGTTCCCCGAAGACGGCGAACTCCTGCTCCGGAACGGAGTCGGGTGGGACGAGGGCATCGTCGGGTCGGCCACGGTCGCCGACGACCGCGGGTCGCAGGCGGGCTACACCCTCATCTCCGACGAACCGGTCGTCGTCGAGAACCTCGAAACCGACGACCGGTTCTCCGGTCCCGAACTCCTCGAGACTCACGGCGTGAAGAGCGGCATCAGCACTGTCATCGGGTCGCCCGACGGTCCGTGGGGGATTCTCGGCACCCACCACACCGAGACCGGAACGTACGCCGACCACGACGTGCAGTTCGTCCAGAGCATCGCCCACATCCTCTCGACCGCAATCCGACGGCGCGAGCGCGAGCGGGAACTCGAACGCTACGAGACCATCGTCGAGACCATCGACGACGGGGTGTACGCGCTCGACTCCGACGAGCGGTTCGTGATGGTCAACGACGCGTTCTGCGAGATGACGGGCTACGACCGCGAGCAACTCGTCGGCGAACCCGCTTCGACGGTCCACAGCGAGGCGATAAGCGAAACCGCCGCGGAGATGAGCGAGACCGCCGCAGACCGTCCCGAGAACGCGGTGCTGGAGTTCGACCTACAGACCACCGACGGCGACACGATTCCGGTCGAAACTCGGTTCGGTCCGTATCGGTACGACGAGACGCGGTTCGCCCGGACCGGAGTCGTCCGCGACGTCACCCAGCGAAAGTGGTTCGAGCAGACCCTGACCGCGCTCCACGAGTCGAGTCGGGAACTCCTCCAACTCGAAACCGAGTCGGCGGTCTCCGAGTCGGTCCTCCGGACCGCGGCCGACGTACTCGGCATCGAGGGTGCGGCCATCTACCTGTGGGACGACGAGGAGGCGCACCTCGTTCCGACTGCGAACACGGAGTACGTCGCCGACATCTTCGGCGACCTGCCGGCGTTCGAACCCGGCGACACCGCCATCACCTGGGAAGCGTTCGCCGACGGTCGGACCATCGCGTTCGACGACGTTCGGGAAACCGACCTCACACACCGCGAAGACACGCCGCTCCGAAGCGGCATCTGGATTCCGCTCGGCAGTCACGGCGTCCTCGCGGTCGTCTCCGAGGAAGTCGCCGGGTTCGGGTCGGACGAGAAGCAACTCGCCGACCTGCTGGCCGCCACCGCCGAGGCCGCCCTCGACCGAGTGGAACGCGAGCGCGAACGCCGCGAACACGAGCGCAAGCTCGAAGAGCAGAACGAGCGACTGGACGCCTTCGCCAGCATGCTGGCTCACGAACTCCGGAATCCGCTGGAGATCGCCCAAATCTACCTCGACATGGGCGTCGAGAGGGCGGTCGGCGAGGGCGACGACGGGTCGGCGTTCCGCGAGGTCGAACGCGCCCTCGACCGCATCGAGGAGATGATAGAGACCCTGCTGGTCGTCACGCGCCGCGGCGGGTCGGTGGACACGACCGAAGTGCTGAATCTGGGCGAGGTGGCCCGGGAGTGGTGGGACGACCTCGACCCCGACGGGACGCTGGCGGTCGAGACCGACCGCGAGATTCTGGCCGACCCCTCGCGCCTCCGCCAACTGCTGGAGAACCTCTACCGGAACTCGGAGGAACACGGCGGACCGAACGCCGACGTTCGGGTCGGCGATCTGGAGGACGGCTTCTACGTCGAAGACGACGGACCCGGCATTCCCCCCGAGGAGCGCGCAGACGTCTTCGAACCCGGGTATTCGAGCAGTAACGTCGGCATCGGGTTCGGGTTGGCGGTCGTCGAACAACTGGTCGAGGCTCACGGCTGGGACTGCGAAATCACCGAGAGCGAGTCCGGCGGCGCGCGCTTCGAGTTCACGAACGTCGAGTTCGCCGAGAAGTGACGGCGGTCTTCGGTCGACGTTCGGACGTTTATTTATGTGTCTTTGCTCCATTCATAGTAGTTAAAGAAACAATATCGTGTCTCTTGCAACTGTATATCGTTCTCTGTCGGCGAGCGGCGGCGCGCTTCGCGCTCGCCGCTCGCCACCACGGGGAGTCGGTCAGTCGTCCTCACCGACGAGAGGCGGGTCACTGGCGCTCGCTCGGTGGTCGATGTCGGTTATCCTCGCACGCCAGTAACTCGACTCCCCGTCCGGCAGGTCCCACGCCACCCGGGCGTCGGTCGGGACGAGAATGCCGTTTCGCTCCCGGTAGTCACGGAAGTAGCCCGTCCACGGCGCGAAGGCGTCGTCCTCCATCCGATACCGACGCTCGGCGTGGACGCGCTCGACCCGGTTCCGGTCGTCGAAGTGGAAAGCGAGCGAGGCGGTCGTTCCGCGGTCCGTTATCGTCGCTCTGGCCGACCGGTCGTCCACGGCCTCCCACTCGACGCCCGCGCTCGGCAGGAGCGCCGTCGGGAACCAGACCGCCTCGGCCAAGTACCGGAGCAGTTCCCCGGCGTTCATCTCCGGACTGGGGTCGGCCTCGGCGACCGTGACCGTCGAGAGCAGTTTGGCACGCAGAAACCCCTCGCCCGCCGCGTAGGCGTCGACCACGCGGACCGACACCAGCGGAAGCAGTTCGATTTCGGCGTCCCAGACGAACCCCGGCGGGCCGACGGTGAAGTGCTGAGTCGCCGTGAGTGGTTTCCACCCCGCCTCCTCGTCCCCGAGTCGGAACTCGCCGCGTTGCTCCAACCGGACTTCCCCGACGTACCGCTGGCCCTCGGTGAGGACGGTCTCGAAGTATCGTCTGACGGGGTCGGGCAACCCCTCGACGTCCTCTTCCGTGAAGACCCGCTCGGACGGAAGGTCTGCGTCGGAGTAGAGTTCGTCCACAAGTCTGGCGTTCGCGCGGTCGAGGCGAGAGTCGGCGACGCGCACGGCGGCGGCCACGCCGACTCCGAGCGCGGCGAGCAATCCGAGGACGGACTCGCGTCTCATGTCGTGGCGTTCGACGCCGACTCCGAAGAGGATAGCGGGCTTCCGGAGTCGGTGAAAGTGGGCCCGCTCGGATTCGAACCAAGGAATCGCCCGGTGTCCCATGACGCTGGAACGTTCCAGTCGTCAGTATGAGCCGGGTGCTTTACCAGACTTAGCTACAGGCCCTCGGATGCAGGTAAAGCGTCTGTTCTTTAAATCACTTCGGTTTGTGGCGACGACATACCCGGGAATCAGGCCGAGGACGGTGCCACTCGGTTCACAGGCGACTCGCTCCGCGATTCACGATAGCGGGCCGAGAGAAGCGCCGTCGCCAGGACTCGAACCTGGGACCACCACGTTAACAGCGTGGCGCTCTACCAACTGAGCTACGACGGCATCCGGCTACATTCGTGCATATGCGGGAGTCATTAAATAGGACTTTCGCTTTGGTCCCGACGCCGTGAGGCGTTCCCACGATGGCGACGCGCGAATCGGCGTCGTCCGAGCGGAGAACGCGACGACCGCGCGGTCGTCTACTGCCCCTCGGCGGGCGAGACGACACGTTTTCGGCCGCGGGCCGAGAATCGACGGGTAATGACCGGCGAGGACGACGACTTCGAGGAGGTGGTCGCCGCGGTGCGCGAGCAAATCGACCCCGGGGAGAGCGAACGCGCCCGGATGCGGGAGGCCGTGGCGGCGCTGGCCGAGCGCGCCGAGGACGCTATCGCGGACCTGCCCGTGGCGGGCGACGTGATTCAGGTCGGGAGTACCGCCCGCGGGACGTGGATCAGCGGCGACCGAGACATCGACCTGTTCGTCCGGTTCCCCGCCGACGTGGAGCGCGAGGAGTTGGAGTCCTACGGGCTCGAGGTGGGCCACGCCGTCCTGCCGGAGGGCCGCGAGGAGTTCGCCGAACACCCCTACGTGACCGGCGAGTTCGACGGCTTCGACGTGGACCTCGTGCCCTGTTACCGACTGGACTCCGCGACCGAGATTCAGTCGGCCGTGGACCGCACGCCGTTCCACACCGAGTACCTCGACTCGCGACTCGATTCCGACCTCGCCGAGGACGTGCGCCTGTTCAAGCAGTTCCTCAAGGGCATCGGCGCGTACGGGAGCGACCTCCGGACGCGGGGGTTCTCGGGCTATCTGACCGAACTGCTCGTCCTCGAACACGGCGGGTTCCGGGAAGTCGTCGAGGCGGCCGCCGACGACTGGCACCCGCCGGTTCGGTTCGACCCCGAGGACCACGGCCGGGCCGAGTTCGACGACCCGCTCGTGGTCATCGACCCGACCGACCCCGAGCGCAACGTCGCCGCGGTCTGCGCCGCCGAGAACGTCGCGCGCCTCCAGCACTACGCCCGCGAACTCCTCGCCGACCCCCGCGAGGACCTGTTCTTCCCCGACCCGACCGAACCGCTCTCCGGCGAGGAGGTCCGCGAACACGTCGCGTCCCGCGAGACGACCCCGGTGGCACTCCGGTTCGACGCGCCCGACGTGGTGGAAGACCAACTCTATCCCCAACTTCGGAAGTCGCTGGCCGGGGTGTGCGACGAGTTGGACCGCCGAGGGTTCGACCCGCTCCGGGCCGACGAGTTCGCCGACGACTCGGCGGTCCTCCTCGTGGAGTTGGAAGTCGCCGAGCGCCCGGCCGTCGAGCGCCACGAGGGGCCGCCGGTCCACGTCCGCCAGCACGCCGAGGGGTTCTACGAGAAGTACGCCGACGACCTGGAGGTGTACGGTCCGTTCGTCGACGGCGACCGGTACGTCGTGGAGCGCGAGCGCGAGTTCGAGACGGCCGTGGAGTTTCTGGAGAGCGAGGGTCTCTTCGACGTGGCGCTCGGCGTTCGCGTCGAGTCGGCGCTCGAAGACGACTACGTCGTGCTGGTCGGCGAGTCGATCGCGGAACTGGCCGACGAGTTCGGCGAAGAACTGGCGGCGTTCTTCGACCCGAAGCCGTAGGGCAGAGGTCGGTTCGTCGAGGGCGTCGGACTCGACGGTGTCCCACTCGGGGAGGACGACGGTCTTGTCCACGTGCCGACGGGGCCGGCCGAGACGGCATCGAAGGTCGTGTCGGTCGGGTTAAGCCGGGCTTTCCGCGCCGGTCGGACTACCTTAGAAATC
Source organism: Halorussus salinisoli (assembly GCA_005239435.1). Lineage (GTDB taxonomy): Archaea > Halobacteriota > Halobacteria > Halobacteriales > Haladaptataceae > Halorussus > Halorussus salinisoli. The sequence goes on from SZNP01000006.1 coordinate 21,770, forward strand.
GAGTCCCGATTCTAGTCCCATACTGCGGATTTCGACCGCGTGAAACCCACGCCAAGTTTGATACGTGATACCGTTGTCGTAGGCTCTGATGTGGCGAACAGTGTTCGTCGCTGCCCTCCTCGTGCTGGCCGGTTGTACGACCGAGGCTCCGGGCACTGCGACGGACGACCGCACCGCCGACCAGCGGGCGTTGACCGCGGACGAGACGCCGAATCGCTCGAACCCGTGGGGGGACGAGGAGTTGACCGTCGCTATCAACAACACCGGGAACGAATCGCGGAACTTCCGGCCGCTCGTGCAGAACGCCCTCGACTTCTGGGCGAACAACAGCACGCGCTTCGCCGGGTTCTCCATCGACTACGAACTCGACCCGAACGCCTCGAATCCCGACCTCGTGGTCGAGTTCGTCGACGAAATCGAGTCGTGCGCCAACGTCTCCGAACCCGCAGGATGCGCGCCGTACGTCAATCAGCGCGGACAGGTCTCCCGACCGATATCCATCGAGGTCGTCGCGTCCTACTCGAACGAATCGACGCGCCTCATCCTGAAACACGAACTCGGCCACACGCTCGGTCTGAACCACTCCGCCGGACCGCAGTCGGTCATGGCTCCAACCTCGCAGTTGACCACCCTGCCGCGACCCAACGCAACCGAGCGACGACTCCCGTGGACCGACGACAACTTCACGGTGTTCGTCGAGGCGAACGGCACCGAGGACACCGACGCGACCCGCGAGCAGGTCCGACGCGCCCTCGACTACTACGCCGAAGGTGCCGACGGCACCGTCCCCGCCAACGTCTCGTTCGAGTTCGTGGACAACCGGAGCGAGGCCGAGGTAGTCGTCGGGTTCGCCGACGACCTCCCCTGCCGGGCCGGTGACACCGGGTCGTGCGGCCGAGTCCGCGGTACCGACCCCGACGGCGACGGCGCGCTCGAACGCTACGACCACCTCCGGGTCACGCTCAGCGACATCGACACCCCGGCGGTCGGTTGGCACGTCGGCTACTGGCTCGGTTACGGCTTCGGCTTCGAGAACGACTCGGAGTGGCCCGAACCCTTCCGGAACGCGACGTACGACGACCGCAGAAGCGAGTGGTGGAATCAGTCCTGAACGGCGACGATCTCCGACTCGCCGCCGGGCGCGGCCCCGGCCGCGAGCGCGCCTTCGATCGCGTACAGACTCCCGTAGGCGAGCGCGGCCGCGACTCCGAGGAGGGCGTCGTAGCGCGCGGTGAACCCGGACGGGAGCCATTGCGCGCCAGTCGCCAGCAGATAGTTCGCGGACCAGAGCGCCCCTGACGGGGTTCCCGGCTGAAACGACCACCGGATTGCGACGGCGAGCGCCGCCCCGCCGAGCAGTCCCGCGAGCAGACCGTGGCGCAGTCGAGTTCGCCACGACCCGCTGGCGAGTCGTCCGGCGAGGTAGCCGCCGAGAAATCCTCCGGCGAGGACCGCGGCGAAGGCGGGCCAGCGAGTCCCCTCCGGGAGTGCGACGACCGCGGCGAGGACCGCAATCGCGGCGTCTGTAGCCGCGCCGACGAGGACCGCTTGCCAGTCCATACCCGGCCGTAGTCACTGGACGGGCTTGGACGCTACGAAAGAAGGGGAAACGTGGAGCGTGAGTGCGCTACTACAGGCCGCCGAAGTCGAGCGCCTGGTCGGCGTTGAGTCGGCCCGCGCCGAGGTCGGCACTGCTCTGGCCGTTAACGCCTTCTGCACCGTCACGGATGGCCTGTTCGACCTTCTCGGTCGAGGCGTCGGGGGACTGGCTCCGGACGAGACCGACCGTCCCGGTCACCTGCGGCGCGGCCATCGAGGTGCCAGCGAAGTAGGCGTAGTACGCGCCGTAGATGTCCGGCGGCACCGACGAGAGCACGAGATTCGTCGGGTAGGGCCACTCGGTGTCTTCCGAGAGGGTCTTCTCGAGCGTCTCGTAGCCGCCACCGGGTGCGCCCACGTCGATTTCGTTGGTACCGTAGTTGGAGTAGAACACGCGCTCGTCGTTCGGGCCAGTTGCCGAGATACTCATCGCGCCCGAGATGCTGTTGGGCGTCGTGAAGTACCCCTCGTGCTGGAGGTCGGCACTGCTGTTGCCGGCGCTGGCGACGACGACGGTGCCGCGCTGGGTCGCGCTCCGGACCACTCGCTCGTACGCCCCGCGGATGCCGCCACCGTTGACCTGGGGCGGGAGCGGCGGCGTGCCGATGCTCATGTTCGCGGCGTCGGCGTCGATGCTGGCCGCGTAGTCGATGGCGGTGAGGATGTCGCCGACCGTGGTGAACAGTTCCTCCTCGCCGTCGTCGTCGTAGTCGGCGTAATAGAACACGCGGAGCGAGACGAGTTCGGCGTCGGGCGCAGTGCCGACGATGCCCGTGGTGCCGTCGTCGCTCGCGGCCGCGATGCCCGCGACGTGCGTTCCGTGACCGTAGACGTCGGTCTCGTCGTGAGTCACGTCGCCGAACTTGAACAACCGACCCGCGTCGGCGTCGACGTTCGCTTGCAGGTCGGGGTGGTCCACGTCGATGCCCGTGTCGATGATGGCGAGGCGAGCGCCCTCGCCGGTCGCCGTGTCGTGGGCCTCGGAAACGTCCGTGACCTGCTTGTCCCACTGGTAGGGGTAGAGTTCGTCGTCCGTGGTGGTGTTCTCGTGGTCCTTCTCGGGCTTCTCGAACTCTAAGTTCACGTCGCGGGAGACCTTCCCGACACCGTTGACGTTTTCGAGGTCGCTCCGGTCGTCGCTGGAGCCGACCACGAGATAGACGTTACCGCCGAGTTCGTGCTGGACGGCGTAGCCAGCGTCCTCGACGTTCGATTTCACGCCGCTACCGTCGGTGTTGACGACGTAGCGGGTGTCGTCCCCGGCCGCGACGGGACGAACCGCACTCAGGGTCAATCCGGCTACTGCCGCGCTCTTTATGAACGTGCGTCTCGTTTGAACCATTTTCGGAACCAATCACATCAACGAGTTGCATTAATAAATAATATGGGGGAACGGTGTAAGAAGACGATTTCTATAACGGTGTTTCAAACGAAACGAGAGTAGTTAGCCCTCGAAGCCGTCTTCCCACCGGAAGCGCCCGTTCCGCTGGACGACCTCGCCGTCGATTTCCATCCGGGAGTCCTCGCTCACGTCGGTAATCATGTCCACGTGGACCGCGCTCTGGTTGCCCTCTTCGCCCTCGGGCAGGCACGAAGAGTAGGCCCGACCGACCGCGAGGTGGACCGTATCGCCCATCTTCTCGTCGAAGAGGATGCTGTCGGTGAAGCGGTCGATACCGCGGTTCATCCCGATTCCGAGTTCGCCGAGTCGCTTCGCCCCCTCGTCGGTCGTCAGGATGTCTTCGAGCGCGTGGCCGCCGACTTCGGCCGACCAGTCCACGACCTCTCCGTCCTCGAAGGTGAGGCGAACGTCCCGGATGCGCGCACCGTCGTGGGTCATCGGTACGTCGAAGTAGACCTCGCCCTCGGTGGCCTCCGGCGCGGTGAATACCTCGCCGCTCGGGAGGTTGTGCGAGTCGTAGGCGACCGAGGCGGCGCTGTTGACCGCCGTCCTGTTCTCGATGGACATCGTCAGGTCGGTCTCGGCCTTGACGATGCGGACCTCGCTTCCCTCGTCCAGCAGGGTCTTCAGGTTCGACATCTCGTCGGCGAGACTCTCCCAGTCGCGGAGGATGGCGTCGTACACGAAGTCCTTGTACGCCTCGTAGCCCATGCCCGCGTTCTGGGCGTGAGCGCGGGTCGGATGCATGGTCGAGACCCAGTCGGTGTCCATCCGCCGGGCCTTGATGGCGGTCCGGGACTTCTTGTACGCCGACCGCTTGTCCCCCGGCGCGGCGGCCTTCGCGGCGGTGTTGTTCTTCCCGCGGAGCGACAGCACGGAGTCGGCGCGTTCGAGCATCGCCACCTCGAAGTCGGGGTTCTGGTCGAAGTCGGCGTCGTGACCGCGGATGAACGCCGACTCCACCTCGTCGGAACTGTAGGTCGGAAGGACGTTCGCGCCGCGCTCGCCGAGTTTCTCGGCGACGGCGACCGCGAGGTCGTGTGCGCCCTCGTCCACGCGCATCACCACGTCGTCGCCCTCCTCGATTCGGGCGCTCCAATCGACTAGCACTTCGGCGTGGTCGTGAATTCGCTGGTCCATGAGTTGTCGGATTGGGGTGTCCGGGTGAAAACCGCGACGGTTCGCAGGTCTTCGAAGCGAGTTGCTCGGTGAGCCAATCGTACCGCACCCGAACCGCGAACACGGAGATGAACGGGAAAAGAAGCTAACTACTCCTTGAGCCAATCATACTGCACCGCACGGCCCCGCACCGCGACCGCCTCATTCCTCCCCAACCTCGTCGGCCGCATCCGCGGCCGACTCCCTCGCGGGGTTGGCGCGGTCGCGGTGCGACCGCGCCAACGCGCGCCGAACGGAGGGCAATTGAATAGGTGTCTTTAGACACCGGGATATGACGTTAAAAGTGTGAAACCGATTTTCTAGCGAAGGTTTTTATTTCTAATCCCCCGAAGAATCGAGGTCGGCGGTAGGAGAACGGCGTCGGCGCTACGGGAACACCAGCACCGTCGCGCGCTCGGTCTCCAGCACTTCGACTTCCTCGCCGCTCTCGGCGCGGTACTCCTCTTCGATGTCCACGGCGTCACCCTCGATGGTGACCTCCTCGCCGTCGACCGTCAGCGTGATCTCGCCCTCGATCTTCTTCTGGTTCTTGAGTTGGTTGAAGTCGGCGGATTCGAGTGCGCCGACGACCTGTCCCGCCTTGTCCCGGAACTGCGGCCCGATGACGCTGTGGTCTGGGTCGACGCCGACCGGGACGAGTTCGACGTTCGGTTGACCCTCTTCCGGATAGACCGGTGCGTTGACCGCCTCGCTCAGGTCGTAGGTGTCCCAGCCGCGACCCTGCTCGGAGTACACCTCGACGCGGTCGAGTTCGGCGTTGAGCGCCATCCCCTCGTCGGACTTCCACGCGCGAATCTCGCTGGCGACTTCAGCGATGAGGTCGCCCTTCCGCTCGGCCTCCTCGTCGTCGAACTCCACGGCGGGCCACGACGCGGCGTGGACGCTCCCGTCGGTTCCGGGGAGGTAGTGGTAGAGTTCCTCGGCGAAGTACGGCGAGAACGGCGCGAGCATCCGGACCGACGCCGAGACCGCGGTGTAGAGGGCGTGGCGGGCGGCGTCTCGCTCACCGGGACGACCCTCGTAGAGGCGACCCTTCACGAGTTCGAGGTAGTCGTCGGCGAGGTCGTTCCAGACGAACTCCCGGAGGGTGCGGAGCGCGGAGTCGAAGCGGTAGTTCTCCATGTCGGTCTCGACCGAGTCGATGGTCCGCGAGAGGTTCGTGAGAATCCACTCGTCGGCGTCGCGGTACGCCGGGGCCTCGATGTCGGGGGTGTCCTCGTCGAAGTGACCCGACGAGAACTGGAAGATGTTCCAGAACTTGGTGAGGAACCGGGAGGCCGACTTGACCTCCTTCCACTGGAACTGGATGTCGCTCCCGGGTTGGCCGCCGAGCGCGAGCGCCTGCCGAACCGAGTCGGCGCTGTACTCCTCGATGGCCTCCTCGGGACCGACCGCGTTGCCCCGCGACTTGCTCATCTTGTGGCCGTCGTCGCCGAACACCATGCCGTTGACCAGCGCCTCCTCCCACGGAATCTCGTCTTCGAGCGCGGTGACTCGGAGCAGGGTGTAGAACGCCCACGTCCGGATGATGTCGTGGCCCTGCTGGCGGAGCGTGGTCGGCGTGAACTCCTCGTCGGGCCAGCCCTGGACGTGCATGGGCGAAATCGACGAGTCCATCCACGTGTCCATCACGTCGGTCTCGCCCTCCCAGTCGCTCGCGCCACACTCGGGACACTCGCCGACCGCGGGGTCCTGCTCGGTGGGGTCCAGCGGAAGTTCCTCGACGCCGGCGATGTGGTCGTGACCGCACTCGCGGCAGAACCACGCCGGAATCGGCGTGGCGAAGACGCGCTGGCGGGAGATGACCCAGTCCCACTCCATGCTCTCGGTCCAGTCTTCGAGGCGAGCGTACATGTGCTCGGGAATCCACTCGACTTGTTGGGCCTTCTCCAGAATCTCGTCCTGGCGGACCTCCACGAACCACTGCTCCTTCGAGAGGATTTCGATGGGCGTGTCACACCGCCAGCACGCGCCGACCGACTGGTCGGTTGGTTCGGTGTCTTCGAGGTAGCCCTCTGCTTCGAGGTCGTCGGCGACGACGCCTTTCGCTTCCTCGATAGTCAGACCCTCGTACTCGCCCGCGAGTTCGCCGAGGTGGCCGTCCTCGGTGAAGACGGGCCGGAGGTCGAGGTCGTGTTCGGCCCACCAGTCCACGTCCTGCTTGTCGCCGAACGTACATATCATGACCGCGCCGGTCCCGAAGTCGCTATCCACGTCGTCGTCGGCGAGGAGTTCGACCTCCTGGCCGAACAGGGGCACCTCGAAGGTGTCGCCGATGCGGTCCTCGTAGCGTTCGTCGTCCGGGCTCACGGCCATGCCGACGCAGGCCGCCAGCAGTTCGGGTCGAGTCGTCGCAATCTGGATGTCGTCGTTTCCGACGCCGGGGAAGGTGACGTAGTAGAGCGTCCCCTCGCGGTCGACGTTCTCGACCTCGGCGTCCGCGATGGCGGTCTCACAGCGCGGACACCAGTTGACGGGGTGTTCGTCGCGGTAGACGTAGTTGTCCTCGTCGTCCTCGCTGGCCATCTCCACGAACGACCGCTGGGTCTTCCCCCAGTACTCGGGGTCCATGGTCCGGTACTCGGCCGACCAGTCCTGGGAGAACCCGAGCGACTGCATCGTCTCTTTCATGCCGTCGATGCGGTCCTCGGTGTACTCGATACAGAGGTCGCGGAACTCTTCTCGGGGCACGTCGGTCCGGTGGATGTCCTCCTCCTCCTCGACCTTGACCTCGGTCGGGAGTCCGTGGCAGTCCCACCCCTGCGGAAACAGCACGTCGTCGCCCTGCAACCGGTGGAATCGGGCAGCGAAGTCCATGTAACTCCATCCCAGCGCGTGACCGAGGTGGAGCTGGCCGGTGGGGTACGGTGGCGGGGTGTCGACGACGTAGTCGGGTTCGCCCTCGTGGTGGTACACGTCGGACTCGCGCCACTCTTCTTGCCACTTCGGTTCGACTTGCTCGGGGTCGTAGCTCGCGGGAATCTCGGTCATGGTGCGGTTATAACTGACTCTGTCGGTCGGGAGAGAGTCCAATCAGAAAGACGCGCCGCTGCGCTGGACGGTTCAACGTACTACCGACGCAGTCAGCCTCATACGAAGATGAAATAGTCGGGTGCTGATAAAGGTTCTCGTCTGCACGAGGGTCCCCACGTCGAAGAGAGAAGGGTCGACGGACGGAACACCTGTCGACTCGTTGCATTCTGGCTGGTGTTGGTTCGGTCAGGCAGAACCGCAACCCCTACCTCCCGTCCCCGTTCACTTTCCACCATGCAACTGGGCGTCGTCGGACTGGGCCGGATGGGCCGCATCGTCGTGGACCGAGTACTCGAGGCTGGACACGACGTGGTGGCCTTCGACTTGGACGAGCAAGCAGTCACGGACGCCGCGGACGCGGGTGCGACTCCCGCCGACTCGGTGGTGGACCTCGCCGAGCGACTCGGCGACGAGAAGCGAATCTGGCTGATGGTCCCGGCAGGCGAGGCCGTGGACGCCGCGCTGGACGACCTCGAACCCAACCTCTCGGACGAGGACATCGTGGTGGACGGCGGCAACTCCTACTTCGAAGACTCGACGCGCCGGGCGGAGGAGACCTCGGCGGCGTACCTCGACTGCGGCACCTCGGGCGGGCCGGCCGGGGCCGAACTCGGCTTCTCGCTGATGGTCGGCGGGCCGGAGTGGGCCTACGAGGAACTGACGCCGGTCTTCGACGCGGTGGCGACCGGGCCTGCGGGCCACGACCGCATGGGTCCCGCGGGGTCGGGCCACTACGTCAAGATGGTCCACAACGGCGTCGAGTACGCGCTGATGCAGGCCTACGGCGAGGGCTTCGAACTGCTCGCGGAGGGCCGGTACGACCTCGACCTCGAAGCGGTCGCCAGGACGTGGAACAACGGGGCCGTGATTCGGTCGTGGCTCCTGGAACTCTGCGAGGAGGCGTTCCGCGAGGAGGGCACCGACCTCGGCGACGTGGACGACTACGTGGCCGGCGGTTCGACCGGGACGTGGACGGTCCAAGAGGCCCTCGAACAGGAGGTTCCGGTGCCGCTCATCTATCAGGCCCTCGGCGAGCGATTCGGTTCGCGGGCGTCCGAGACCGGGCGGTTCTCCCGACGACTGGCGAACCGGCTCCGATACGGGTTCGGTCGGCACGAGATAGCTCGGCGCGAGGAGTAGAAGAGCCGTTTCGAAGTTCGACAGTTATCCGAGGACGTACTCCAACGCGGGGTATCGCTCGACTAGCGTCTCTCCACCGACCTCGTACTGCTCGATGTAGGCGTCGAGACCGAGGATGCGGCCAGCGCCGAAGGCGGCGACGACGAGGAACACGAGCATGTACGCGAAGTCGCCGTTGATGACGCCGTGGGAGACGTCCCAGTTTCCGAAGTAGAACATCAGCATCATGAGCGCGCCGAAGAACGCCGCGAGGCGGACGAACGCGCCGACGAGCAGTCCGAGGCCGATGAACAGTTCGCCCCACGGGACCGCGACGTTTGCGAACTCGACGAACCACGCCGTCGAACCCATCCACGCGAACAGGTCCGCGAGGGGGTTGCCGTTGGTCGCCGCGACGTGGGTCAGGTAGCCGCCTGCGTCGAACGGTTCAGCGGCGGCGATCTTCGTGAATCCGGAGTAGGCGAAGGCGTAGCCCATCATGAGACGGAGCGAGAGGACGAACCACGCGCTGAGACTGTGGGCGCGGCCGCGGACGGTGTAGCCGCCGATAGTACTCTTGAAAGTGTTGCTGGTTTCTGACGAGTTTGTGTTGGCAGTCATGATCGAAGGAGAAACGCTCCTATGTTTAGAGACGTCGAGTACGTTTATATAATTACTCATATATAATATACCATATATATCTATAACTTATGGCCGAGTTCGACCACCTGCATCGAACGACGCTCGCGGCGACCGTCAGCGACTCTCGTCGGACCGGCGGATCTCCCCCCGCGGTTCGTACTCGATTTCGGTCGCTACCTCCTCGGCCACCTCCTCCCTGCAGAGTCGCGCCACCAGATGGAGTGACAAGTCGAGACCCGACGTCACCCCTCCGGCAGTCAATACGTCGCCGTCGTCCACCACGCGGGCGTCCACGACCTCTGCGTCGGTCGCTCGGAGGTCGTCCAACGCGCCCGCGTGCGTGACCGCGGGCCGACCGTCCAGAATCCCGGCCTCTGCCAGCAACATCCCGCCGGTGCAGACCGCTGCGACGGTCGTCCCTCGGTCGTGGAGGTCGGCGATGGCGTCGGGCAGGTCGCCCTTCCGTGCTTCGGCCCACGCGCTGGCGTCCCCGCGGTCGTTCCATCCGCCACCGGGGACGACGAGGAGGTCGGCGTCGACGAGTCGGCCGTCGACCTCGATTCCGAGGCCGTGGCTGGCCGTGACCCGTTCAGTGGTTTCGAGCGTCCGGAGGCTGACCTCGAGGTCGCACCCGCGGTCTGCGGCGTTCGAGAAGACTTCGAAGGGAGCGATAGCGTCCATCTCGTCGAAGCCCTCGTAGACGACGACTGCGATCTTGGTTGTCACACTCGGACGTCTCTGTGAGAGGCGAAAAATCTGCGGTGTGCGGTAGTTCCGGGGGAGACAGTTCGGAAACGCGACTGGAGGCCGACGAGTGCGTTCGAGTCTACCTCGGTCTCGATCGGGTCCTCGACTCGATTCTCTCGTAGTATCACCGGCCTGATTCCGGCGGGCAATCACAATGCTGTTAAACCACCCTTCCGTAGTCCCGCGCATGGTAGACGCACTGGGTCTGGGACTCGGGCTGACGCTCGTCCTCGTCGTGGTGGCACTCCACTACTCGGAGGGCACTAAGTGGCGAACTCCCGACGACATCTCCCAAGAGGTGCTCGAACGCCGGGCCGAGACCGTGCCGGAAACCGACTTCCCCGAGCCGATGAATCGCTCCATCGGCGGCGGTGGCGGTGCGGTCGCGGTGGGCGGCGGTGCCGAAGGCGAACTCGAAGGTGAAGACGAAGAAGAGGCCGGTTTCGACCCCGCTGCCATCTCCGACGACGAGGTGGAGTACTACGAAGTCGAGTACGTCAACGAGGGCGAAACCGTCGAAGTCGCCAACAACGAGAACCTGCTGGAAGCCGGCGAGGAGGAGGGATGGGACCTTCCCTACGCCTGCCGACAGGGGCAGTGTCTCTCCTGTGGTGGCAAAATTCAGGAGGGCGACGCCCACGAGTACGTTCGGCACAGCAACAACGAAACGCTCGGCGAGGACGAAGTCGACAAGGGATACGTTCTCACCTGCACGGCGTACCCGACCGACGACTTCTCGCTCGAAACGAACGAGACGCCCTGACAGCCCACAGTCGGAGAATTCCGGCTCCTTTCCCGACGCCGGGTTACAATTTCAACCCGAAGCATTAAAATCCCAAGCAGTTCTGAGAGAGAACAGTGGCATCGACGAAATCCGACGGTATCACAGACGGCGGATTAGTCCGCCCTCTTTTCCACCTCGCGTGGCCCATCGTCGTCACCCAACTGTTGCAGGTCGCCTACAACGTCGCCGACGCCTTCTGGTTGGGTCGTTACTCGGCCAACGCGGTCGGTGCAATCAGTCTCGCGTTCCCGATCATCTACTTTCTCATCGCGTTCGGTGGTGGGTTCAACGTCGCGGGAAGTACTCTAGTCGCCCAGTACACCGGCGCGGACAGCGACGGGTCGGCCGGGAAGGTCGGCGGTCAGACGCTCGGATTCGTGGTCGGCATCGGCGTCCTTCTGAGTATCGTCGGACACTTCGGGGCCGGACCGATGCTCTCGCTGTTCCCGAGCAACGCCGCCACCGCCGACAAAGTCGTCCCGCTGGCCCAGCAGTACATGGAGATATTCTTCGTCGGTCTCCCCTTCATGTTCGGCTTTCTGGCGTTCTCGGCACTTCTCCGGGGGTACGGCGACACGCGAACCCCGATGCGAGTGATGGCCGTCACGGTCGTACTCAACGTCGTCCTCGACCCGATACTCATCTTCGGCGTCGGCCCGTTCGACGCGATGGGTATCGAGGGCGCGGCAGTCGCCACGTTGGTCGCCCGCGCGGTCGGCGGTCTCGTCGGCGTGTACGTGCTGTTCTTCACGGCCATCGGCCCGAACGTCGACTTCGGCCACCTCGTTCCGGACCTCGATTACGTCCGTGACATCGTTCGAATCGGGATTCCGGCGGCACTGGAGCAGTCCGCGGGCGCGCTCGCGATGGTGACGCTGACCGTGATGATAGTGACCTTCGAACCGGAGGTCATCGCCGCCTACGGACTCGGCAATCGCCTCATCTCGCTGGTCTTCCTCCCCGCAGTCGGCCTCGGTAAGGCGACCAACACGATGGTCGGCCAGAACCTCGGCGCGAGCAACCCCGACCGGGCCGAGCGCGCGGTCAAACTCGCGGCCAACGTCGGCGCGGCCGTGATGTTCGCGCTAGCGGTCGTGGCCGCGCTCTTTCCGGAGCCCATCGTCTCGGTGTTCATGGCGACCGGGACGAACGAGGCGGCCAAGACCGTCGAGTACGCCGCTAAGTATCTCCGGATTCGGACGGTCGAGTTCGCGTTCATCGGCGTCTTCCACGTGATGGTCGGGGCCTACCGCGGCGCGGGCAACACCAAGACCGCGATGGCGTTCTCGCTGATTACGCTCTGGCTCATCCGCGTGCCCGCGGTCTACTTCCTCGCCTTCGAGACGACGCTCGGCCCGACCGGCATCTGGATCGGCGTCGCGCTCGGCCACATCGCCGGCGCAATCGCCGCCGTGGCGTGGTTCACCCGCGGAACGTGGAAGGAGGCCGTCATCCACGACGAGCAGGTCGGCACGTCGGTCGACGCCGACCACGCCGTGAGCGAAGACTGAGTTGCGGCTATCACAATCGTTAAGCCCGCGAGCGAAGTACGACCGTGTGAGGGCGGCTAGTTCAGCGGACAGAACGCTTGGTTCCGGACCAAGAGGTCGTGGGTTCAAATCCCACGTCGCCCGTACAGACTTTTTGCCCGGATTCCGGGCGTTTATCGCCTCTTTCTCCTGGTTTTGCACTCGACCTCCGTACTCTTCGTTCGATAACCGAACGGGCGCTATCGCAACACGAGTTACGAACTGCGACGCGAACGGATTCGAACCGCTGCCACCGGAAGGGAAACTCGAAGACGGATGTGAGCGTTCCTCGGAGTCGCTGCTCCGCCGACCTCGTCAGTCGTCGGCGGAATTCGGCTTCGTCGCGTAGTCCGGGCGTCCGTCAGCGACCTCGTGGAGCGCGTTGGTCACCGTCCCGTGTTCGGAAGCGTGGGGACGGCCGGGCGCGTCGTCGTATCCGTAGTCGAAGATGCGGTTCCGGTTGAGGCCGAGCCTCGTGAACTCCGGTTGGAGCAGATCGAACAGCTCGAACCGGTCTTCCAGTTCGGGGAACTGAGCCTGATACTCGAGAATCGCCTCGCGGGCGTGCGTCCAGAACTCCCTTTCGGGGTAGTCCTCGTACTCTTCGAGAACGTCCGCGACGTACCGGAGTACGCAGACGAACAGCCCGGAGAAAATGAACTGGCAGAGTCCCTCCGGCGGTTCTTTCCTGAGCACGTCGTGCACCTCGTCGGGGAGTGCTTCCAGTTCCGGAAGCGGTTGGTCGCTGACGTTCACGTCGTCCACGAAGTCCTTGATGGCGAGGCGGGAAGGAACGCCGTCCTCGACGACCAGAATCGTGTTCTGGCCGTGGGGCGAGAAGACCGTCCCGTAGCGGTAGAGGAAGTGGAGGAGCGGCGGGAGTACCGTCTCGAAGAACTCCGCGAGCCACTCGTCGAGGGTGAGTCCCGACTGCTCGACGAGTCGAGAGACGTAGGGCTCGTTCTCGCCATCGACGTGCATGAGCGACGAGAGCGTGATGGCGCGCTCGTCGTCTTCGAGGAAGGTGTAGATGGACTCGCGCCAGATGGCCCCCAGCAGTTCGTGGTACTGGTAGGGGGAACTCTCGATGTCGGTGAAGTCCGAGTGGTCGTAGTTGACGCCGGCTATCTCGCCCGGGAGGACGAGACCCTGGTCTTGGAGGAAGTCGTCCTGTTCGTAGATTCCTTTGATGTACTCGGTCACGGTGGGCGCGAGCTCCGTCCGCTCGCCGGGCAGGCCCCGCCAGACCAGCGTGTTGAGGATTCGCATCGGCACTTTGACGTGGTGTTTCTCGTCGTGATCCACGTTGACGAAGGTCCGGACCGACTGCTGTGGCAGGTACTCGTCCGGACCTTCGCCGAGCGGGACGACGTCGTCGACCGCGATGTCGTCGGCGAACAGCGGGACGATGCTGTTCTCCCACTGCCAGTCGTGGACCGGCAGGAAGTAGTAGGCGTCCGGGTCGAGGCCCTGCGAGGTGAGTCGGTCGCGGAAGCGGTCGTAGTGGTCGCCGAGTTCGCTCCGAACGAGCGAGTCGTGTCCGACTTCTTCGGTGGAGACGAACGTGGCTTTCTCTTCGCGGACGGCAACCCACGAGAGTGTTACGGGGGTCTTCTGCTCGGGGGCGTACTGTTGGTAGTCGTCGTACCCCCAGCCGAGTCGACCTTTGTTGTAGGTGATCCACGGGTGGCCCTCCATCTCGCCTTCGAGGTGGGCGTAATCGAGGTCCAGCGGGTCGAACTCGTCGCGGTTCCGTTTGCGCGCCTCGATGTGGGCGTCGGCGAGCAGCGTCCGCTTGTACTCTCGGACGAGATTCCCTTCGGTCAGCCCATCGAGGTCCGTCGTCTCGCCGAGGTCACGGAGCAGACCGAGCGGGTCGTGGTGGTCGTCCCACGTCTCGTCCGTGCGACGCTCGACCGTGTCGCCGTGGACGTGGAGGCCGTCCATCAGTCGCTCGGTGGCCTCGAACCGATAGGCGGAGTCCCCGAGTTCGAAGCGGTAGACCGAGCGGTCGTCGCCGGTTTCGACCTTCCGCGGGGAGACGATCCCCTCGTAGGCGAACTCTTCGAGCATCTTCGTCAGGAGGCGGCCTTCGACCGTCTCCCAGATTTCCGCGTCCAGTGCGTCGTTCAGCGTCGCATCGTTCGGATTCATGGTTAGTCGTTTTGGGTCGGCGTGTGAGTCGGTTCACTCTCGTTCTGGCGAGGGTGACGAGAGGTGCCGGGCGTGCGCTCGACGAACTGTTCGACCGAGAAGTCCTGATAGACGGTGTCGGTGTCCTCGGGGTAGACGTTGCGTCCGACGAGTCGATTGACGAACTTCGTGTTGCGGTAGCAACCGAGTCCGAGGTCGGGAACACCGACGCCGTGCGTGTGGATCTCGGCGTTCTGGAGGAAGACGTCCCCCGCCACGTCGAGGTCGAGGCGGTGGTCTTCGGTCACCTCGAACCGCCCCTCGTCGTCCCAGTTGATGGCCCCTTCGAGTGGTTCGAGGAAACCGGGGACGGGACGCTCGTAGCCGGTGCCGAGGACGACGACTTCGCTCTCGTGGACGAACGACTCCTCGGCCTGCCACTGGTGGCAGTCGAGGGCGTAGGTGTCGCCCACCGACTCGATCTCCCGCACTTCGGTCATGGCAAACAGACCGACGTCGGGGTCGCGGTCGCCGATAGAGCGGCGATAGAGCAGGTCGTAAATTTCGGCACTCGTCCCCGGGTCGATACCTTTGTAGAGCAGGTCCTGGTTCGGGACGAGGTCGTCTTTGACTTCCTGCGGGAGGTCGTAGACGTACTGCTCGTACTCGGGCGTGAAGTGCTGAAGCCCGAGCTTCGAGTACTCCATCGGGAAGAACCCGTCCGAGCGCGTGAGCCAGTCGAGCCGATAGTCTGCCTCCGACTGGTGACGGAGTAGGTCCTGAAACACCTCGGCCGCGCTCTGGCCCGACCCGACCACCGTGATCGAGTCGGCGTCGAGACACCGGTCGCGCCGGAATCGGTACTCGGCGGTGTGGAACACGTCCGCGTCGGGGTGGCCCCGCAAGTTCTCGGGAACGTTGGGGCGACTCCCGATCCCGAGCGCGAGGTTCCGGGCGCGGTAGGTGAGTTCCGTCCCAGTCTCGGGGTTCCGAGCGGTGACGACGAAGTACCCGTCTTCGTCTTCCCCTCCGTTCTCCCACGCCACGTCCTCGACCCGGCGACCGAACCGGCAGGCGTCGAGTCGGTCGGCGACCCAGCCGAGGTAGTCGTTGTACTCCCGCCGGGGAATCTGGAAGGTCTCGTAGAAGTAGAACTCGTAGAGGCGGTCCCGCTCCCGGAGGTAGTTGAGGTAGCTGTGGGGACTGGTCGGGTCCGCCATCGTCACGAGGTCAGCGAGGAAGGGGACTTCGAGCGTAGTGCCCTCGACGAGCATCCCCTCGTGCCACGCGAACTCGGCCTCCTGTTCGAGAAACACGGCGTCCACGTCGGCGTCTGCGCCGTCGAGCAGGGCGGCGAGGCCGAGGTTGAACGGGCCGAGTCCGACCCCGAGAACGTCGCGGACGCTCTCGCTCGTGTCGGTTCCGTCACCCGCGTCGGTCTCGTCGTGGTCGTTCATGCCAGAACCCCCCGCTCGAACCGGTCGCGTTCACAGACCATCAGCAGGGCCGTCTTCTCGTCCATCTCGATTTCGCGCCGGGGTTCGAAGCCACATTTCTCGAAGACGTGGTGGACGATTTCGTTTCGTACGTCGGGTTCGGTGACGATTCGGTCGGTCTCGCCGTGCCGGAACTGCATCTCGGTCACCGCCCGCAGGAGGGGTTCGGCGTAGCCGTGGCCCAGATACTCGGGCGGGCCGACGAGCAGGTGGATTCCTTGGTCGGCGGGGTCGGCGTCGTAGTAGTCCGCGATGGGGTCGTCCGTGGCCCAGTAACACTCCCAGTAGCTCATCGGCACGTGGTCGAGGTGGCCGACGTAGGGCGTCACGTGGTCGTCGGCCAACTTCTCGGCCAGCGCGTCCCGGAACTCGGGCAATGGGTCGTCCAACTGCCAGTAGGGCAGGACGTGGTCCTCGTTGAGCCACGCGTGGAGCATCCCCAAATCGGCCATCTCGACCTGCCGGAACGAGATGGTCTTCTCGATTTCCTCGTCGTAGCGCTGGAAGTCGTAGGGCGCAGCGACGACGCCTCCGGGTCCAGTCATCGCGGGGTCACCTCCGTCTCGCCGTCGGTTTCTCCATCCTGCTCGATTTCGGCCCCGGTCTCCACCTCGGTCACGAGCGGGTTGTCCACGTCGGCGTACACCGACTGATTCTCCAGCGATCCGACGAGTTCGTCCATGTCGTGGAACCGCGTGAGGAGGTTGGCCTTGCACGGAAGCGTTTCGTCTTCGAGCAAGCCGTCCAACAGCGACGACGACTCGCGGTCGAATTTCCGGCAGTGTTCCAACTCCTCGCGCAGGACTCCGAGCAGGTCGCGCTCGTCCACCAGACCCGCGGTGCCGAAGGCGTTGACGACGCCGAACAGGTTGTTCAGCACGACGTAGTACCGGACGCGCTCGTCGGCCACCGCGTCGGGGCAGACGGTGTCCGCTCGCTCGCCGACGCCGGGGAGCAGGGCGTCGAGGTCGTCGTACCGGGACTCGGAGAAGTAGTAGCCCTGGTTGTCCCGGTAGTAGAACTCGTCGGGGTAGCCCTCGTCCAGCGCGAGGACGCTGTTCTGCTGGTGTGCCTCGACGCCGAGTCCGCGTTCGAGATAGAGCCACATGAGAGGCCGGAGCGAGAGTTCGAGGTACTGGCGGAACCAGTCCCGACTGACCGCCGCGGTCGAACGCCCCTCGCGCTCGGCGAGGGTCTCGACTATCTCGCCGAGCCGCGACCCGTCCTCGGTGATGCGGTCCTGACAGAGCGCGACCACGGGACCGGCGTTCTCGGCGTCCGCGCCACGGAAGGCGTTCTCGCGCAGGACGACCTCGAAGCCGGACTCGGCATCGTCGCCGACGTCGAGGGTGAGCGAGGCGGGGTCGCGCACGACGTCGAAGTCCGGGAATCGCTCGCGCAGGTCGTCGCCGAGTTCGGTGTCGAGCAGTTGCGTGACGGCGACCCCGCGGTCGAGTTCCGGCCGCTTGTTGGTCCGCTCGGAGTTGGTTATCTCGACGTTGAGCGACCCCTTGACCATGAACGGAGCGTCGGGTGCGTAGAGCGTTCGGACCGAAGTCGTCGGGTAGAACTCCCGGCCGACGCGGCCGAGCGACTCCAGTCCATCGCCCAACTGCTCCTGCACGTGGTCCTGCTCGAGCAGGAAGTCGGCCTGCCACGGGTGGACCGGAAGCAGCACGTCGTCGCTCTCGACGTGGTCGGCGACGAACGACTTGGACACCGCGGGGTCCGCCCGGAGCGCCGACTTCACCCACTCGCTCGCCGAGTCCGCGTTCCCGGTATCGACCCGGACAGTCCCGTCGAGCGCCGAATCCTGCCAGACGAGGTCGGGGTCGGCCCGGAAGTAGTGGAGCGAGAACGACCCCTCCAGCTCGGGCGCGTAGGTCGGTGACTCGTGGGGCGCAATTCCCTGGCGACTCTTCGGCGTCGGGTGGAGCAGGTGCCCGAACACCAGCGACTGCTCGGCCTCTCGGAACGTCGCGTCGAAGCCGTAGAGCTGTTCGGTATCCCCCCGTCGGGCCTCCACGAACCGGGCGACGTTCTTACAGCTTTTGATGACGCGCAGGAGGAGTTCGTCGCGGTTCCCGGTGTCGTCGCGCGCCAGCGAGAGTTCCTTCGTCACGAGCGACGCCAGGGTAACGTAATCGAGTTCCAGCGTCTCGTCGGCCCGCCGGTAGTAGCCCGGCAGGTCGAACAGGTGACGGCCGGTCGGCGACCGATACCGGAGCGGGACGAACAGAGTCGTGGCCTGCTCGGGCAAGGGGACCCGGACCGCTCGGTCCCGGCGATGGGTCGGCGCGGGCACGTCGTCACCGTCCACGACCTCGTAGTCGCCGGTCTCGCGGAGATAGCAGTTGAGGAAGCTATGCAACGTTGCGGATTCTGCGATGTCGGTCGGATTCATCGTCGGAGTTGCTGGTCTGCTACTTCGATGGTTCGTGCGCGGTTCCTCACGGCGTCCAGCACGTCGGCCACGTCCTCGACGGTCGTCTTGGGGTTCAACAGGGTGAACTTCAGGCTAGTCGTACCCTCGACCTCGGTCCGGCCGACCACGGCGTCGCCGTTCCGGAGCAGGGCCTCTCGGAGTGCGGCGTTGAGTCGACCCACACGCTCGTCGCCGACGCCCGCGGGCCGATATCGGAAGACGACCGCGTTGAGCGTCGGGTCGTTGACCAACTCGAAGTCGGGCGCGTCGGCCAGCAGGGCGGCCACGTCGTCGGCGAGTTCGAGCGTGGACTCGACCAGCGTGGCGAGTCGCTCCCGGCCGAGCGTCCGGAACGTGACGTACGGCTTGAGGGCGTCGAACCGCCGGGTGGTCTGGACCGACTTCGAAACCAGATTCGGTGCGGCGAGGTCGTCCTCCTCGGGGTTGAGGTACGCCGCCGACCGCTCGATGAGGTCGAAGCGCTCGCCGTCCCGGACGAGCAAGGCTCCACAGCTGATGGGCTGGTAGAACAGTTTGTGGAAATCGACCGCCAGCGAGTCGGCGCGCTCGATTCCAGTCAGCTTCTCGCGGTGGGTCTCCGAGAGTGCAAGCGCACCCCCGTAGGCCGCGTCCACGTGGAACCAGAGGTCGTGTTCGTTGGCCCGGTCGGCCAGCGCGTCGAGCGGGTCGATGCTCCCGAAGTCGGTCGTGCCCGCGGTCCCGACCAGCGCGAACGGCTCCTCGTCCCGCTGGCGAAGGTCGGCGAGGGTCGCGTCGAGCGCCTCGGAGTCCATCCGGTAGCCGTCGTCGGTCGGGACAGTCACGACCGCGTTCTCGCCGAGACCGAGGTGGGCCGCGGCCTGCTTGGCGGTGAAGTGGGCCGCCTCCGAGCAGAGGATTCGCATCGCCTTGGCCTCGTGCGGCAGGCCGGTCTCCTCGACGCGGCGACCGAACCGCTCGCGGGCGAACCAGTTGCGGGCGAGCAGAAGTCCCTCGAAGTTCGACTGGGTGCCGCCGCTGGTGAACACGCCGTCGCCGCCGGAACCGTAGTCGAACAACTCGCAGAGTCGGTCCACCATCCGGCGTTCGACGTGGGTCGCGGCGGGACTCTGGTCCCACGAGTCCAGCGACTGGTTCGTGGCCGCGATTGCGGTCTCGGCCGCGAGCGCGGGCACCAGCGGTGGGCAGTGTAGGTGGGCGACGCAACGCGAGTCCGAGACGCCGACCGAGTCCGACAGGACGTCGTCGCCGACCTCCTCGATGGTCTCGGCGAGCGGTTGCCCCTCGTCGGGGAGACACTCGCTCTCGGCGAACCGGTCGTCGAGTCGCCCGGGGGCCACACCAGAGTAGGGGGTCGCGTTCTCGGCGAACGCCTCGACGACCGCCTCGCTGGCCTGCGAGACGGCTTCGCGGTAGGCGTCGTTTCCGGCGTCGGTTCCGAGGAACAGTTCGTCGACGCTCGTCATAACGACTCGCTGGCCCCCTTCGACCGAGTTCCGTTCTCCGAGACCGCGGCCGCGACCGCCTCGCGGAAGATGCGGCCGATGTCCTCGACCTGTTCCTTCGAGACGATTAGCGGCGGTAGGAATCGGACGGTCGCACCCTCGCGGCCGCCGCGCTCTACGATTAGTCCCCGGTCGAAACACTCCGACTGGACCGCCTCGGCGAGGTCGGCGTCGGGCGGGTGCGCGCCGAGGTCGTCCGGTTCGGCCGCTGTATCGACCATCTCGGCCCCGAGCATCAGGCCCCGGCCCCGCACGTCGCCGACCTCGGTGAAGTCGTCGGCCGCGGCGTCGAGGTGGTCACGCAGACGCGCTCCCATCCTCTCGGCGTGACTCGGCAGGTCGTTCGCCACGACGTACTCGATGGTGGCCCGCCCGGCGGCCATCGCTAGCTGGTTGCCCCGGAAGGTACCGGTGTGCGCACCCGACTCCCACTCGTCTAACTCCTCGTCGTAGAGCACGACTGCCAGCGGGAGACCGCCGCCGACCGCCTTCGAGAGCGTCACTACGTCGGGCGTGACGTCGGCGCGCTCGAAGTCGTAGAGGTCGCCGGTCCGACCCAGCCCCGACTGAATCTCGTCTACGACGAGGGGGACGTCGTGTTCGCGGGTGATGCGACGCATCTCGCCGAGCCAGTCGGCGGGCGGAGCGATGGAACCGCCCTCGCCCTGCACGGGTTCGAGGACCATCGCGGCGGGGTCGGCGAAGCCGCGCTCGGGGTCGGCGAGCAGGCGCTCTACGTACTCGCTGGCGACCTCGTGGCCGCCCTCGCCGACTCCGAACGGACACCGATAGGGGTAGGGGTACGGCAGGTGGTGGACGTTCCCCATCGTCCCCGGCACGTCGGCCTTGGGGTCGGTGTCGCCCATCAGGCCGAGCGAGCCGTGGGTCATCCCGTGATACCCCCCGCGGAACGAGAGGACCGACCGGTTGCCGGTCGCGGTCTTGGCGAGTTTCAGGGCGGCTTCTACTGCGTCGGTACCTGCGGGGCTACAGAACTGAATTTTGGCCGAGTCGGCGAACTCGTCCGGAAGGCTATCGAACAGCGTGTCCACGAACGCCTCCTTGAGGGGTGTCGTGATGTCGAGGGTGTGCATCGGCCGGTCAGCCGCCATCGCGTCCTCGATGGCCTCGACCACGACCGGGTGGTTGTGGCCGAGGTGGAGAGTCCCCGCCCCGGCGAGACAGTCGAAGTAGGTGTTGCCGTCGGCGTCGGTGACTTCGATGCCTCGGGCTTCCCGAATCGCCATCGGGAGGTATCGAGGATAGCTCCTCGCACTCGACTCCCTGTCGGCCTGTTTGTCGAGCAATCGGTCGTTCGACGCGTCCCCGCACGCCATCTCAGCGCCCCTCCCCGACGAACGGGGGTCGATTCGTCGTCTGTACGACTCGGTGTGGAGTTCGTCGCCTCACGGGTTTTAGGCCGACCTAAAAATTGAAAAGTATTTCCATACGCTCCAATTATTGTAATTTAGGTTAGCCTAAATCCCTAACGGCTAGGGGCGTCCCCCCGACAGTGCGTCGTGACGGAGGACTCTCTACTGTCCGAAAGACGCGAACCGTTCGTCCATCGAACGAACGCCGAGGGGGTATCGGCCGGAACGGACTACGGCAGTCGGGGCGGTACGGACCCCTCGAATCGAACTGTCAATTGCTACCACGTCTCGACAACTCACTTATAAGAAGCCGCGAGTAGGAGACGTACAGTCGACTCTGACCCGATAGCCCCGACTCCGGACGATTCGCCGACAGACTCACAACTTTCAAATTAGACCCTTTCGTTTCGAAACCCAATGGCCACCACAACCGACGACACGATAACCGAGGGCGGGCTCCTCGGTCCGATGTTCAAGTTAGCGTGGCCCATCGTCGTCATCCAGCTGTTGCAGGTGACGTACAACATCGCCGACACGTTCTGGCTCGGACGCCTCTCGTCCAACGCGGTGGGCGCGATGAGCCTCGCGTTTCCCCTCATCTTCCTGCTCATCTCCATCGCGGGCGGGTTCACCACCGCGGGGTCCATCCTCGTCGCCCAGTACACCGGCGCGGACAGCGAGGGGTCGGCCGGAAAGGTCGCGGGCCAGATACTGACGTTCGTGACCGCACTGGCGCTCACGCTGAGCGTACTCGGCTACTTTGCTACCGAACCGATGCTGGCGGCGCTCCCGAGTCAGGGCGCGACCACCGAGCAGGTCGTTCCGCTCGCACGCGACTACATGGAAGTGTTCTTCCTCGGCCTACCGTTCCTGTTCGGGTTCTTCGTGTTCTCGTCGCTGATGCGAGGGTACGGCAACACCCGGACGCCGATGCGCGTGATGATGGTCTCGGTGGCGCTCAACGTCGTCCTCGACCCGCTGCTCATCTTCGGCGGTGGGCCGTTCCCCGCGATGGGCATCGAGGGCGCGGCGCTGGCGACCATCTTCTCGCGCGGCGTCGCCAGCGTCCTCGGTCTCTACGTGCTGTTCGTGGCTCAGACCGGGCCGAACGTGAGCGTCGCCTCGCTCGTGCCCGACCTCGACTACATTTGGGACATCGTTCGCATCGGGACCCCCTCCACGCTCGAACAGTCCACGAGCGCACTGGCGATGATAACCCTGACCGCGATGGTGGTCCAGTTCGAACCGCCGGTCGTCTCCGCTTACGGCCTCACCAATCGCCTCGCCTCGCTGGTCTTCCTCCCGGCGATGGGTCTCGGCCGGGCGACCAACACGATGGTCGGCCAGAACCTCGGCGCGGGTAAGGACGACCGGGCCGAGAGCGCGGTCTGGATAGCCACCAAAGTCGGTGCGGCCGTGATGTTCGGGGTCGCAGTCGTTGCCGCGCTCGTCCCGGAGCCCATCGTCTCGGTGTTCATGGCGACCGGGACGGACGCGGCCCGCGAGACGGTCCGCCACGGCTCCGAGTACCTCCGGATTCGCTCGGTGGAGTTCACCTTCATGGCGGTCCTACAGGTCATGCTCGGGGCGTACCGCGGCGCGGGCAACACCAAGACCGCGATGGCGTTCTCGATGGTCGCGCTCTGGGTGGGCCGGGTCCCGACGGTCTACTACCTCGCGTTCGTCACGAGCATGGGCGCGACCGGCATCTGGGTCGGGATGGCGCTCGGTAACGTGGTCGGAGGTATCGCGGCCGCGCTCTGGTTCACCCGCGGAACGTGGAAGGAGACCGTCATCGACGACGAGGAGACCGAGACGCCCGAAACGCCGACGCCGGGGTCCGGCGAACCGGACCTGTCGGAGACCTCGGGTGCGTCCGAGGGGAAGTGACGTACTACAGTGAGACCTCGGTTCCGATTTCCCGCGCCTCGGCCTCCTCGAAGACGTGTTCGGCGGTCGCGGCGTCCAGCACGGCAGTTCCGACGCTCTCGACCACCAGAATCTCCTCGGAGTCCATCCGACCGGCCCTCCCTTCGAACACCTCCGAGAGGGGAATCAGGTCGGTCTCTTCGACGTTTGCTTCCAGCACGTCCCCGATTTCGGCGACCTCCTCGGGAACGTCGGCGAAGACCCGACTCGCGCGCTCGAAGGTCTCGGCGTCGAGTTCGCGCATCTCGGCGGTGTAGGCTCCGACCGCGACGACCAGCGTTCCCGGTTCGAGGGCGTCGCCGGGGAAGACCGGGGCCGTCGCGGTCGTCGCCGTGACGACCACGTTCGCGCCCTCGACGGCCTCCGCTGGCGAGTCGGTCGCTTCCGCGGCGACTCCCAGTTCCTCGCGGAGGTCGGCGGCGCAGGTCTCCTTCGAGTCGCTCGGCGAGTAGACCCGCACCGAGTCGAGGTCGGTCGCGGCCGCGACTGCGCGGGCCTGCCAGCGCGCCTGCGTACCTGCACCGACGAGCGCGAGGGTGACGCTGGCGTCTCCGGTGGTGGAATCTACGGCGAGTTCCGCCGCCGCGAGTCCGCCGATGCACCCCGTGCGAGCGTTGGTAATCCTCGTTCCCGCGAGATAGGCCGCGGGAAGTCCGGTTCCGGCCTCGGTGAGTGCGATCTGAGCGTTGACGGTCGGCAGGCCGCGCTCGGCGTTGCCCTCGTGGACGCCAACGAGTTTCGTGGCGTAGAACGTCGCGCCGTGGAGGTACGCGGGCATGACGAGACCGGTTCCCGCGGGGTCGGGACCGGCGAGTCCCGCGCCGACCGGGAAGTGCGGGCGCTCGGGGCGTTCGACTTCGCCGCGGCCCTGCTTCAGGAAGGCCTCGCGGACGACCGGGAGGAGGTCGCCGAGGTCGATGCAGTCGGCTACCTCGGAGTCGGACAGGATTCGGACCATACCCGGTGATTCGACTGCCGAGGCGTTAAACTATCCCGAAAACGGAATCGCTCAGAACGACTCGTCGCTCTCCTCGCCCTCCGCGCTCCCCGAGCCGCGGTCGGTGTATCCCTTCCGACCCACGGCCTCGCCACCGACGCGGTTCAGCACGGTCTGTTTGACCTCGTCTGCGGACTCGAACTCCTCGTCACCGCCGGTTACCAGCACCTCCCCGAAGGACTCGGAGCCGTCGGACATCCCGATTTCGCGGTCGCCGTAGCGTTCGAGAAGTTCGTCGGCGGAGATAGGGTAGTCCTCGTTTTCGAGGTCGTCTTCGACGTTGCTGAAGTCGAGACCGAGCGTTCGGTCGTCGTCGCCGGATTCACTCATGCCGAAAGCTACGTCGTGAGTCTGGATAAGGCGTGTGGCCCCGAATCCCCGGACTACAAGTCCGCGCTCGCCCTCGATTCGGACATGGACCTCTTCGATTCGACGTGGACCGACGCCGACGCGGCCGCGACCGACCTCGCGCTCCTGCCGATCGGAAGCACCGAACAGCACGGGCCACACGCGCCACTCGGCACCGACGTACTCACTGCCGAGGCGGTCGCCGAGGCGGGTGCGGCGACCTACGACGGCGAGGTGGTCGTCGCGCCCGCGATTCCGGTCGGCGTGGCCGAGGAACACCGCCAGTTCACCGGCACGCTGTGGGTCTCCGAGGACACCTTCCGGGACTACGTGCGCGAGACGGTGGCCAGTCTCGCCTACCACGGCTGGGACCGGGTGGTCCTCGTGAACGGCCACGGCGGTAACGTCGGCGCGCTTCGGGAGGTCGCGGCCGCCATCACGCGCGAGGATTCGGCCTACGCCGTCCCGTTCACGTGGTTCGAGGCGGTCGGCGACCACGCCGGCGAGATGGGCCACGGCGGGCCGCTAGAGACCGCGATGCTCCGGCACGTCGCTCCGGACCTCGTGCGCGAGGAGCGCGTCGAGGAGGCCCGCGAGGGGGCCAGCGAGGGCTGGGGCGAGTGGGTCAGCTACGCGAATCTGGCGGTCGATTCGGCGGAGTTCACGGAGAACGGCGTCGTCGGCGACCCCGCGGCGGGGTCGGCCGAGCGCGGCGAGGAGTTGCTGGAACTGGCTGGCGAGGCGCTGGTGTCGCTGCTGGAGGCCGTCGCGTCTCGGGACGTGACGCTACCGCCCCACAAGTAGCGAGTCGCGGGCGGTCGGGGCTCGCAACTCGTTCGAGCCCCGAATCGGCAAGTTACTCCGCGGCTTCGGCCTCCTCGGCGTCGGTCTCTTCGTCCTCTGTAGCCTCGTCCGCGTCGGCCTCGGTCTCGTCTTCCTCGGCGTCGTCGGCCTCCGTGTCGGCCTGGAGGTCCTCGAGCGTGTTCTTGAGGCCCGGAATCGTGCTGGTGAGGTCGCCGACCTGTTCTTTGGCGTCGTCGATGTCCTCGATGGCCTCTCCGACGCGTTCGATTTCGGCTTCGAGGTCGGCGGCGTCCTCGAAGGCGTCGGCGCGCTCGCCCATCGTGTACCACTTCTTGGCGTCGCGGAGGGCGTCCTCGGCGTCTCCGGTGTCGAGCGCCGACCGGAGCGCGTTGAGCGCCCCGAGGGTGTTGTCGGCGTTGACGTTCCAGATGTCGTCGGCGTCGGGCAGGGCCGCCTCCGCCTCTTCGAGGCTGGCTTCCACGTCCTCGCGGACCTCGCTGGCCGCCTCGCCGAATAGCTCGTCCTCGTCGAGTGTCGATTGACTCATACGTTCCAGTTTGGCGCGATTCCTTTTAAAACCACGCCCGAAACCGAAAGTGAAACCCGGCTACTCGTCCGGGACCCTTCGAGTCGAACCGAAAGCGACGACCCGAATCGTCGGAGTCCGACGCCCGGTACGTCGGGAGGACGACGCGCTCCGAGCCGAATATTTATCAGCAATCGGGAGAAACCCAACGGTATGGAAGACATTTTTGTCGGACGGCTCATGTCGTCGCCCGTCGAAACGGTTTCTCCGGACACGGAAGTTCACGTCGCCGCCGAGAAGATGCTAGACGAGGGCATCGGGTCGGTCATCGTCACCGGCGAGGACGGCCAGTTGGAGGGCATCCTCACCGCCACCGACTTCGTTCACATCGCGGCCGAACAGCGATGGGCCAGCGACGCGACGGTCGAGACCTACATGACGACCGACGTGACGACGACCGACGCTAACGCGGAGGTCCGTAACATCGCCGACCTGATGATAGAGGAGGGCTTCCATCACGTGCCGGTCGTCGACGAGACGGAGGGCGTCGTCGGCATCATCACGACGACGGACATCACGGCCTACATGTCCCACGTCCAGACGCCGAGTCCGTCGTAGACGGTCGCTTTAGTCTCTGAGACCCTCCTTTTTCCAGACTCGACGCGGACTGTGTTCCGTCAATTTCTCCGACCACCGAGTTGCCCGTATCTTCCCCGGCCACCGATTTCCGGGAATTTCTACCGACCAGAGGATGCGCCGCGTCTGCGCTCGCGTTGCGAGCGCAGACGCACGCGGGGAGGGTCGGGGCGCGGTTGCGGTGCAGAGCGGTGTTGTGCAGGGCAGCGTTGTGGGAGACAGTGTTTGCAGGGCAGTGCTGTGCGATCCGATCAGCGTCGGCAGTAACTAGCCACTTCTCGACTCTTCCTGCCGAGAACGGACGTTACCCTCTGGCGAGAACGGACGTCGCAGAACCATCCGCTCGGTGTGCCGTCTTCGAAGCGAACGTCGAAGTCGAGCAATCTATAGCTGTATCAGAAGCACATCTATAAGGTTTTAAGCAATCTATTCCTTCCTCACCGACTCGACTTTCATCAGCGGGTAGCTGTCCTCCATCTCCATCCGAGTCACCACCTCGACGCCCTCGCGGTCCACGACGATTTCGACCTCCATGAACCGGCCCGTGAGTTCGGTGTACTCGTGGTCCATCTCGGCTTTCAACTTCTCGGTCAGGACGTCGACGGTCACGGCCTCGCAGAAGGGCTGGTTCTCGATTGCCTCCTCCATCGCGGTTTCGAGGCTCGGCGCACTCTCGGGACTGACCGGGGTACCCGCGAACTGGTGGTAGAGCGTGCCGAACTTGATACCCGCCTCGAAGCAGGCCGACTCGCCGTCGGTGGGGTCCGTAGAGTCGCCGTCGGTGGAATCGGCGAGGTCAGAATCGCCGTCGGTGGAGTCCATGGCTGTATCGAGGCGGGCCTGCGAAAAAAGCCGACCGGTCCTTGCGTCCGGGAAACACGGAACGCCTTTTAGTGTCCGACACCTCAATCGGCTATGGACTACGCAGCAAATCTCGATAGAGCGATGGAGGCGACACCGGACTTCGAGGGGCAGAGCGACCGATTCAGCTACCCCGACGCCGCCGCGCAGAAGGACGGCGCGTTCACGCGACTCACGAACCTGAGCGACATCGCCGACGCGATCGGCCGCGACCCCGAACACATCCACAGCGCGCTCCAGCGCGAACTCGGGACCAACGGGAAGATCGAAGACGGTCGCGCCCGCTACAACGGGACCTTCTCCGGGTCGGACTTCGACGCCGCCCTGGAGAGTTACGTCCAGGAGTTCGTCCTCTGTTCGGAGTGTGGCCTGCCGGACACCCGCCTCGTCCGCGAGAACCGCAACCTGATGCTCCGGTGTGACGCCTGCGGTGCGTTCCGACCCGTCACCAAGCGCTCGACCTCGACCCAGAACCAGAACCGCGAGGCCGTCGAGGAGGGCGCTACCTACGAGGTCAAGATCACAGGTACCGGCCGGAAAGGCGACGGCGTGGCCGAGAAAGGCAAGTACACCATCTTCGTCCCCGGCGCGCAGGAAGGCGACGTGGTGCAGATTTACATCAAGAACATCAGCGGAAATCTGGCGTTCGCGCGACTGGCCTAATCTCTTTTCTACTCGGTCAGCGGCAGAATCACACCGAACACCAGCGGCGAGAGTAGCGCGCCGAGGGTACCGAGTATCTCCATGTCGGGGAACAGCGCGTTCTCCCACGCGGGGAGCGCGAGGTGCATCGCCGCGGCGGTGAGTTCGGCACCCGCTCCGATTGCGAACGTCGCTATACTCAGCAGGAATCCCGTCTTGGCCCACCACTGGTAGTTCAAGTCGCCGTATCGACCCATGTCCCCCGAGTACCGCGCCGGACGAAAAAGCATTTCTGAATCCCTCGGTTCGCGCAACCCATTTACATGCCGAGTTCGTCTGTCGGAGTGATGTACGAACCCCTGATGGAACTCGGGACCGAGGCGCTCGCTGTCGTCGCGTACGCGGTCGGAACGCTCGCGCTGTCGCTACTCGGTCTCGTCGCGGAGTACAACAGTCTCCAGCAACTTCTCGGCGGTGACAAACTGCTAGCGGGTTGGTTCGCCGTCATGGGCGTCGTCGCGCTCGCGTTCGCGGTGAACCTCGGCCGGGAGAAGTTGCTCCCTCGGATTACGACGGGCGACTGATTCGAAGGTGAGGGTCCGAACGAATCGCACCTTACTTATCATCTGCTTCCTTCCCTTCAGTTGAATGGACGACCCAGTCCTGCTTACGGGCGCGGAAGGCCGCGTCGGGCAGGCCATCCTCTCGGACCTCACGGGGGAGTACGAGTGGCGACTGCTCGACCGGGACCCGCCGGCCCGCGAAACCGACCACGAGTTCGTCGTCGCCGACATCACCGACGAGGAGGCCGTCCGAGAGGCCGTGGAAGGCGTCGGCGCGGTGATTCACCTCGCGGGCGACCCACGCCCCGAAGCGCCGTGGAACAGCGTCCTGACCAACAACATCGACGGCACCCGAAACGTGTTGGAGGCCGCAGTCGGCGAGGGCGTCGAGAAGGTGGTGTTTGCCTCCTCGAACCACGCGGTCGGCGCGTACGAGACCGACGAGCGCACGCCGGACCTCTACCGCACGCAAGACGACTATCGCCTCGACGGTACCGAGTTCCCCCGACCGAGCAACCTCTACGGCGTTAGCAAGGCGACCGGCGAGATTCTGGGTCGGTACTACCACGACGAACACGGCATCAGCGTGGCCTGCGTCCGCATCGGCAACCTCACGAAGAACCATCCCCCGAAGGACTACGAGCGCGGACAGGCGATGTGGCTATCCCACCGGGACTGCGCCCACCTCTTCGACCGCTGCATTCGAGCGGAGTACGACTTCGAGATCGTCTACGGCATCTCGGACAACGACCGGAAGTACTACTCCATCGAGCGCGCGAAAGAGGTCCTGGGCTACGACCCGCAGGACAACTCCGCCGAGTTCCCGAACGCCGAATGTCCGACGAGCGATTAGCGAGCGACCGGATAGTCAGTCGAACAGTCCCTCTACGTCCTCTTCTTTGTGGTCGCGCTTGCCCACCGCACCCTCCATTCGTTGGAAGATGATGCCCCGATTCGCGGCGTCGCGTGCGAAATCCATCACGAAGGTGACGAACTGACTGGTCGCTTTCTCGGCGTCGAGGTCGTCTCGCGCGTACGCGATGGCGCTCTCTGTTACCTCCTCGTCGTAGCCGTACTCTTCGGCCAGCACCGCGGCCGCCACGGCGGCCGCCTCGAAGCGGAGGTCCTCGGGCAGGAGCGCCACGCCCTCGTGAGTCAAGCGCGGCGGAGCGACCCGCTCTACGTGTTCGGGGTCGGCCGCGACGCGCCGGAGATAGGCCCGCACCTCGCCGACGTTCACCTCGCGGTAGTGGGTCGGGAGGTCCGCGAGGTACCCCGCACCGCTCTCGGCGAGGCCCCGAACGCCCGCCCAGTTCGTGCCGTGGGCGTGGTGGACCGCGGCCGTGAACTGGATGAGACCGTGGAGAAATCGCTCGTCGTCGGTGCCCGACTCCAAGTCGAGCCAGTGGTCCTCCCACGCGTCGTGGGCCGCGTGGAACTCGCCGTCGTTGTAGATGGCGATTCCGGCCCAGAGGTGGTCTCGCATGCGTTCGTGAGTTCGGTTCCGACGGGGGAAGTTCCTTCGGGACTGGAAATCGGTCCGTACGTAGAAATTAACGCAGAAAACTCTCGCGGTGTGACGTCGCGCAGAGACGTCCTGACGGAGATTTGAACTCGTGAAGACGGTCCGGGATGCTCACTCGGTTGCGCTTCCGGGCGTGCGACTTCTCTGCTCAAATCACCGTAGATGGAATTTCGCGCGACGCAGACGACTCGCTCCGCTCGTCGTAGTCGCATCGCGCAGAAACGTCCTGACGGAGATTTGAACTCCGGTCCCTGGCTCCGCAAGCCAAGAGGATAGTCCACTACCCTACCAGGACTCAACTCTACGTTGGCCGGTTCTACTAATAGGGGTTACGGTCTGACGACGGAGTGTTACGGAGGACCAAACTCAAGCGGTCATTTTTCCATCCGTGAGGTCTTTGAAAGGTCGTGTCGTGGGACTCCGTATGAAGCGACGCGAGATGCTCGCACGGTTCGGTGCAGTCCTCGGCACCGCTTCGCTCGGCGGTTGTCTCGGTCGGTACGAGGACGTAGTAGGGGGAGAGGGTGAATCGACCACTGCGGAACCGACCACCGACGGTGGTCTGTCCACCGACGGCGAGCAACCGACCGACGAGCACACTACCGACGAGCGCACTACCGACACCGAACGGACGACCACGCGAGTCCCCCAATCGACGCTAGTCGACTCGTCGTTCGAACTGACGGGTTCGGGATGCGGGGAGTCGAAAAGCGAGGCCAGCGTCCGGTTCCGGGACGAGGAACGGACGGTCGTCGTCGCTGGAACCATTCCGGGGTCGAACGCCTGCTACGTCGCAGAACTCGCCGACGCGAGCTACGACCCCGAGACCGGGACGCTCGCCGTGACCGTCGCCTCGGTGCAGAAGAAAGGTGCCGACGCGTGCGCCCAGTGCATCACCGAAATCGGGTACGAGGCCACGCTCTCGTTCGAGGGCGACCTGCCCGCGACCGTGGAGGTCGTCCACGAAGCGATGGGCGAGTCCAAGACCGTGACCAGCGCCGAGTCGCGGTGACGACCGCGAGAAACCCCGGCATCGACTCCGACTCCAGTCCGACTCCGACTCCAACGACGACTCCGAACCTGATCCGGCCTCGACCGAGCGAAGGTTTATATCCGAACGAGCGACCAACTCGGGGTGTGACCCACCGACGGCCAGTCACGAAATCCGGACCGACCGAACCGCGAAAACCGCCCGAAGAGAGCGAGACGGCCTCGCGTCCTCGGCAAAGACAATACTTAAGCGCGGGCCACTCCTGCGATATCATACGATTATGGGCGCGATAGAGGACGTTTACGCCGACCTCGACGCCGACGTATCTCTCGAAGAGTTCCGCGAGGCGGTCGAGGAGAAGGTCGAGCAGATGGGTGGTCTGGCCGACGAGGAGACCGCCGCGATGCTCATCGCCCACGAGATGGACGAGGAGGGCGGCGAAGTCGAGAGCATCGCCGACATCGAACCGGGCATGGAAGAGGTGAAGTTCGTCGCCAAGGTCGTGGGCGTCGGCGACGTTCGGACGTTCGAGCGCGACGACGAGGACCGCGACGACGGCCGGGTTCTCAACGTCGAAGTCGCCGACGAGACCGGGTCGATTCGCATCACCTTCTGGGACAAGCAGGCCGACGCCGGGAGCGACGAGCTCGAAGTCGGCGACACCCTCCGCATCGCGGGGCGACCCAAGGAGGGGTACAACGGCGTGGAGGTCAACGTGGACAAGGCCGAACCCGACGACGAAAGCGACGTCGACGTGCAGGTCCAAGACACCTACCGCGTCGAGGACCTCTCGCTCGGTCTCTCGGACGTGAATCTCCGCGGAAAGGTACTCGACACCGACGACGTCCGGACGTTCGAACGCGACGACGGCTCCAAGGGCAAGGTCGCCAATCTCAAGTTGGGCGACTCCACGGGTCGCATCCGGGTGACGCTCTGGGACGAGCGCACCGAGCGCGCCGAGGAACTCGACCCCGGCGTCTCGGTCGAGGTCGTGGACGGCTACGTCAGGGAGCGCGACGGGAGTCTGGAACTCCACGTCGGCAACCGCGGCGCGGTCGAGGAAATCGACGAGGACGTGGAGTACGTCCCCGAGACTGCCGACATCGCCGACCTCGAAATCGGCGACGAGGTGGACATCGGCGGCGTCGTGCGCTCGGCCGACCCCAAGCGTACCTTCGACCGCGACGACGGGTCGGAGGGCCAGGTCCGGAACGTTCGCGTGCAGGACGAGACCGGCGACCTCCGAGTCGCGCTCTGGGGCGAAAAAGCCGACACGGACATCGCGCCCGGCGACGAGATACAGTTGGCCGACATCGAGATACAGGATGGCTGGGAGGACGACATCGAAGGCTCGGCCGGGTGGCAGTCCACCGTGACCGTCCTCGGAGAAGCCGACCCCGCCGCAGGTGGCGTCGGAGGCGGCACAGACGCCGGCGGTGACGCTTCGAGCGAGAGCAGCGGAACCGGTCTCGACGCGTTCGGCGGCGACGACGCCGACGGTGCCGCGGCCAACGCCGGTAGCGACGACGCCGAGGAGAACGGCGAGTACGTCGAGTTCACGGGCACGGTCGTACAGGCCGGCGACCCGATTATCCTCGACGACGGCCAAGAGACGGTCAGCGTCGACTCGAGCGCCGACGTGACCCTCGGTCAGGAAGTGACCGCTCGCGGCGAGTTGCACGACGGCACGCTCGACGCCGAAGACGTGTTTTAGCTCTCCAAACCGGGACGTAGTTTAGCTCTCGAACGGTTATTCGTCGCGGTGGTCGTCGACGTTCTCCCGCTCGCCCGTGGCGTCCCTTCGGAGACTCGTTTCCCTTCCTTTGAGAAACGAAATTGTTTCCTTCAGATAATAGAACGTGTCTCCGGGTACGAGGACGCTACCCGACGGTCGAGGCCGGCAACGTCGGGAAGTTCGGAGATGGCAACGCCGGGGAGCCTTGAGGTCGGTGAAACGAGGGCCGTCGGACTCGGTAGTCGCTCCTCGAACCACTGAATACCGCGATTGCACGGCCCTGCACCACGACCGGACGGCCCCGCACCACGCACCGCAACCGCGAGGTCACGCGCCAGCGCGCGCCGGGCCGGAACGTGCTAAACTTCGAGACGAACGCGACCGAGTGGTATCCCGGCGCACACCGCCGAACGACCGCGTTCGTCGGGGAACACGTCCGACGATTCCAAAACGGCCGCAGGTTCCTCGAAAGACGCTTTGGAAAGAACTAAGGGCGCAAGATTCCCGGGTGTGGGTATGAGCGTCGAGTTGCCGTTCGCACCGGTCGATACGATTATCAGACGGAATGCAGGCGAACTCAGAGTCAGTGCGGACGCCGCCGAGGAGTTGGCGCGGCGGATCCAACAACACGGGGCCGAACTCGCGGTCGACGCCGCCAAACACGCCACCGCGGACAACCGCAAAACGCTGATGAGCGAGGACTTCGGCGTCGGACAGGTCGTGGACAAGGACGACCTCGAACTGCCGGTCGCTCCCGTAGACCGCATCGCACGACTCGAAATAGACGACAGCTATCGGGTTGCGATGGACGCCCGCATCGCGCTGGCGGACATCCTCGAAGACTACGCGGACAACGTCGCTAAAGCGGCCGCCATCCTCGCACGCCACGCCGACCGGCGAACTGTTAAGGCCGAGGACATCCATACGTACTTCGAACTCTTCGAATGAACTTCGGCTACAGCGAGGACTGTCTGGCCCACGACACGGGCGAGCGTCATCCCGAAAACCCCGACCGGCTTCGCGCCATCAAGGAACGCCTGGCGCGAAAACACGGCGTCAAGTACGTAGACACCGACCCCGCCACCGACGACTGCGTGAAAGCGGTCCACGACGCCGACTACGTCGCGGAGTTTCGGGAGTTCTGCGAGACGGGCGGCGGCAACTGGGACCCCGACACCGTGGCGGTCCGAGCGACCTGGGAGGCCGCGCTCCAGTCGGCCGGATTGGCCTGCTGGGCCGCGGAGACCGCCCTCGACGGGGACGACGGCCGGGACACTCCCTTCGCGCTCGGGCGACCGCCGGGCCACCACGCGGTCTCCGACGACGCGATGGGCTTTTGCTTCTTCAACAACGCCGCGGTCGCGGCCCGTCACGTCATCGCCGACGACTCGGACGCCTCTCGGGTCGCCATCTTCGACTGGGACGTTCACCACGGCAACGGCACCCAGGACATCTTCTACGACGCCGGGGACGTGTTCTACGCCTCGACCCACGAGGAGGGTCTCTATCCCGGCACCGGAGAGATAGACGAGACCGGCGAGGGCGACGGCGCGGCCACGACCCTCAACGTTCCGCTCCCCGCGGGCGCGGGCGACCCGGAGTACCGCGACACGTTCGACGAACTGGTCGCGCCCGCGTTCCGCGAGTTCGACCCGGACCTCCTGCTCGTCAGCGCGGGATTCGACGCCCACCGCCACGACCCCATCTCTCGGATGCGAGTCTCGACCGAGGGCTACGGCATGCTGACCGACCGCGTTCGGACCCTCGCCGCCGAGACGGACGCCGCGCTCGGCTTCGTCCTCGAAGGCGGCTACGGACTCGACACGCTCTCGGACAGCGTGGCCGAGGTCCACGAGACCTTCGACGGGAAGCCTCCGCTGACGCCCGACGAAGAGGCCAACGAGGACGTGGCGGAGCTAATCGAAGAGATTCGGGAGACGCATCCGATTTTCGGAGAATAGAGTTCCGTTCGTACCGCAGTCCGGCCTCGGCCTACTCCTCGGGTTCTACCCGCGCGAGTCGCATCGCGTTCCCCGTCACGCCCAGACTCATCCCCATGTCGCCGACGATTATCGCCATCGCCACCGACACGAGTCCGAGCGGCGCACCCACCGCTAGCACCGCCTTGACCGCGAGACTCGCCCAGATGTTCTGGCGGATGACGCCGTTGGCCTTCCGCGAGAGTCGGTAGAGGTAGGGCACCTTCCGGAGGTCGTCGCCCAGCAGGGCGATGTCGGCCGTCTCGATGGCGGTGTCGGTCCCGGCCGCGCCCATCGCCACGCCGACCGTCGCGGCGGCCAGCGCGGGCGCGTCGTTCACGCCGTCGCCGACCATCGCCACCGTGCCGTGGCGGTCGGTGAGTTCCTCGACGGCTTCGACCTTCCCCTCGGGGAGGAGTTCGGCCCGGTACTCGTCCACGCCGACTTCTTCGGCCACGGCGCGGGCGGTGCCCTCGTTGTCGCCCGTGAGCATGATGCATTCGAGACCGAACTCCTGTAACCGGGCGACAGTCCGACGCGCGTCGGGACGCACCTCGTCGGCGATGGCGAGGACGCCCTCCAGTTCGTCCTCGGTGCCGACCAGAACCACCGTCTTGCCCTCGCGCTGGAATCGGGGCACTACGTCGGCGAGCAGGTCGAGGCAGTCCTCGCGGTCGTCACACCGACTCTCGGCGGCCTCTGCGGCGACGCCTCCATCGGTCGAGAGGTGGACGTGTTCGAGGTCGAAGCCCAGTTCGGAGAACAGCGCAGGTTTTCCGGCGTAGTGGGTCACGCCGTCGAGGTCGGCCCGGACGCCCTTGCCGGTCAGACTCTCGAAGTTCTCGATGGGTCGGTCCTCGCCCGACTCGTCGTGGGGGTCGCTGGCTTCGTGAGCGTACTCCACGATGGCCTCCGCGATGGGGTGTTCGCTCCGGCGTTCGAGGTCGTGAGCGCAGTGCAGGAGGTCGGCCTCGTCGTTACCGTTGAGCGCGACCACGTCGGTCACGGCGAGTTCGCCCGCGGTCAGCGTCCCGGTCTTGTCGAACGCGACCGCTTCGACCGCGCCCATGGATTCGAGGTGCGGGCCGCCCTTCACGAGGACGCCGTTTCGGGCCGCGCTGGTGACGCCCGAGACGACCGAGACGGGCGTCGAGATGACGAACGCGCACGGGCAGGCCACCACGAGCAGGGTGAGACCGCGGACGAACCACTCGCGGAAGGGGCCGTCGAGCAGGAGCGGCGGCCCGAAGGCGGTGAGCAGGGCCGCGACGACGATGACGGGAGTGTAGTAGGCCGCGAACGTCTCGATGAACTGCTCGCGGTCGGTCCGGTCGCGCTGGGCGTCGCCGACCAACTCGATGACCTGCGAGAGCGTGGTCTCGTCGGCCTCGGCGGTCGCCTCGACCTCGAGGTACCCCTCCTCGTTGACGGTCCCGGCATAGACCTCCGCGCCGGGCGACTTGTCCACGGGAACGCTCTCGCCCGTGATGGGTGCCTGATTCACCGCGCTCGTTCCCTCGACTACCTCGCCGTCCACCGGAATCTTCTCGCCGGGCCGGACCACGACCGTCTCGCCGACCGCGACCTCCTCGACGGGGACCGTCTCCTCTCGACCGCCCTCCCCGTTCGCTCCGCCTCGCTTGACGGTCGCGGTGTCGGGCGAGAGGTCCATGAGTTCCCGGACCGAGTTGCGGGCGCGGTCCATCGAGAAGCGTTCGAGGAGTTCCGCCACGCTGTAGAGGACCGCGAGCGTCGCGGCCTCGAAGTAGAGACCGACCGCGACCGCGGCGAGGACGCCGGTCCCCATCAGCAGGTCGATGTCGAGGCTCAGGTTCTTCGCCGAGTAGTATCCGTTCCGGAGGATTTCTTGACCCGCGACTCCCGCCGCGAACAGGAGGAGGACCGACGATAGGTGGAACTCGCGGCCGAGCGCCGAGAAGAGGAGCGTGTCGGCGCTCGTGACCAGGAACTCCAGAACGAGTCCGACGAGCATGAGCGCACCTCCCGCCCACGTCTTGAGCGCGCGCGGACTCGACCAGACCTCGCTCGGGCCGGCCACGTCCGGGCCACCGTCGTCGCTTCCCACGTTAGCTACCTCGTAACCCGCGCCCTCGATTGCCGCGACGGCCTGTCCGCTGCCGGCGTCACCGGTTACGAGGACCTCTCCGGTCGCGGGTCGGGCCTCGACGCTCTCGACGCCTTCCACGCCGTCGAGGGCGTTCTCGACTTTGCCCGCACAGGAGGGACAATCCATCTCCGGAACCGAGAGTCGAGTCTCGGCGTCGCCGTCCACTCCGGCGTCACCTTCGACCGCGTACCCGGCGGCCTCCACTCGCTCGCGGACGGCCGCGTCGTCGGTCGCCGCCGGGTCGTAGGCGACGGTGAGCGTGCCGGTCGTCGGTGCCGGGTCGATGTCGCGTACGCCGTCGAGTCGCTCGACGCTCGCGGTCACCTTTCCGGCGCAAGAGGGACAGTCCATCTCGGGTACCGAGAGTCGGACCGTCCGTTCGCGTTCGTCCGTCGTCATTAGCTAAAGGTAGTCACCGAAGCGTTATTAATTTCTCTATCAGAGAACCGGCTTTAGATGGGATTCCTTAACAACTTATCCAGAACGTATTATTAACACGCCATACAACCTCGGCTTCCAATCGTTTTAAGCGCACATTTCCGGTTTCGTGAAACGGTTCACGAGCGTTCATTGCGTTACGTATCGGTCGTAATCGCAAACAATTCCGAACCGTGTGTCCGACTTATTGTGAAAGGCTCCCAAATAGAAATCGATGAGCGCCATCGAAATGGGACTCGAGATGAGCGTCCTGAAGATCGGGGCCGCAGTTACGGTCCTCGCCGCTGAGATACTCGGCGCACTCGCGCTCTTGATCGTCGCGTTGGGGTAGCGCACGGGAACGAAAGAACGAGAGGAGACACTCGCAGTGCTGTTCGTATCGAAAGCGGCTGAGGGGAGTAAGCCCCCTTCTGTTCCTCCGAGTATTCGGCTGAGCGTCCGCGCAGTCGTCCGGGCTACCTAGTCCGCGCGGACTTGCACCGGCGAGGATTCGCCGTTCCATCCGTTCTCTCCCGTCACGTGGTGGCGAGCGAGTACGCCACGCACGCGTTCCGGCGGAACCGGAACGCCATCCCTCGGTGGGTTAGCTCCCCGTTCCTTTACTCGGCGTGAGCCTTCGTTCGGGTCGGGTTCGCACACCTCATCGGTCGGGGAGAGCGGTCTCGTTTCTGTTCCAGAGCCAGCGGTCTCCCGCTCCGGACTTGCATCCGGTCGCCTGCCCGGACGGTGGGGGGACTTTCCTCACGTGAGCGCCGACGAACGCCGGCGCCCTCGCGGGAACTCGGCTCCCTCTGCCACTCGAACGTAGCGCCCGGCCGGGTTTAAGAAGTTCGGTGCGAGCGGCCGATACGCCCGCCGAAACCGAATGTTACCCCGACGGAACAGGGTCGTTAACCCGTGTCAATCGCTCCCACGCGAAACGTAGTGGGACGTTTCCGTGTTTAGTATTGAAGGGAAGACTTGAAGGTACTTCCAGCCTAACGGGTTTGTGTATGGCACAGGCTCAGGCAGTGACTCTCTCCTACGAGGATGGTACGCGGGCCGTGGAACTTGCACGCGAATCCGTCGAATCCTACGTCATCAACGGACAGCGCGAACAGCCCGGTAGCATGCGTGAGGCGTTCTACGCACGAACTGGCGTGTTCGTTCGGCTCTCGTCGACGCGAGGACGCGGCCGCCTCCGAGGATGTGACGGTGCGTACGAAGGCACCGACCAACTCGGGCACCTCATCGTGGACTCGGCTATCAGCGCGGCCAGCGACACCTCGTGTGGCTCCGAAGTAGAGGAAGCGGAGCTTTCGAACCTGAAAATCTCGGTCTGCGTCGTCCGAGAGACTCAGTTTTCGGAGGACCCAGTAGAGGACATCGAACTCGGAACTCACGGCGTCGCAATCGAAGGCCGCGGCGAGCAAGCGTGGATGTACCCGACGCTTCCCATCGAGAACGAGTGGAGCGTCTTCGAGTATCTCGACCGAACCTGTCGGAAGGCCGGACTTCCGAAGGGCGCGTGGGAAGACGACGACGTGATGGTGACGCTGTTCGACGGGCAGGTCTTCAACGAGCGCGAACCCGAAGGAACCGTCGAAGAACTGTAACGGGTCGGACTTTTCCAGAAATTTCCGTAGTATCGCCGTCGAGCAGACGCTGACTCACTCGTCCTCGCGGAACCCGACGGCGTCGGCGTCCTCGTGCGCACGCTCGGCCGCCTCGTCGACGTCGAACTCCCGGACGATTTCGCCGTCGCGGACCAGCGGTTCGAGGAGCGGTTCGCCGTCTTCGGGGTCGGCCCGGTCGACCAGACCGACGTGGTGACCGCCGTCGGCCGTCCGGAACGCCTGCTTCTTGCCCGAGAGTTTGCCGCGCTTGGCAACGAGTTCGCCGTCGAGTTCCACGATGTCGAGCGCGAAGTCGAGCGGGTCGGCGTTGCTGACGTAGCCGCCGACGCCGAACCCGTCGGCGAGGTCGCGGAGGTTCCGGAGGTTCGCGGGGTCGAGACCGCCGCTGACGAATATCTCGACGTCGTCGTGACCGCGGGCGTCGAGTTCCCACCGGACCTCGCGGACGATGTGGCGGAAGTTCCCTCGTCGGGAACTCGTGGTGTCGAGTCGCACTCCGTCAAGCGCGTCCCCGAGCGCCTCGGCGGCCCGGATGCTCTCGTCTTTCTCGTCGGAGTAGGTGTCGCAGATGGCGATGCGGGGGACTTCGGGGTCCACCGCCTCGTCGAAGGCCTCCCACGCGGTCTCCTGGTCGCCGAAGGCGATGACCAGCGCGTGGGGCATCGTACCGCTGGCCTCCCGGCCGAGGACCTCGCCCGCCGCGACGTGCGAGATGCCGTCGAGTCCGCCGACGAGCGCGCCGCGCTCTACGACCGGCGCGATTGCGGGGTGGACGTGGCGCGCGCCGAAACTCAGGACCGTCGAGTCGGGGGCGGCCCGCCGCGCTTCCAGCGCCGCCGTGGCGATGCCGCTCTGATGAGAGAGCAGTCCCAACAGCGAGGTCTCGAACCGGGCGAAGTCGAGGTAGTCGCCCTCGATTCGCATGACTGGGCCGCCGTCGAACAACCGGCCCTCGCGCATGGCGTCCACGTCGACGGCGAGTCCTTCGAGCAGGTTGGCGGCGTCTTTCACGCCCGCCAGCAGGTCGAACTCGCCGGTCGGGAACTGGTCTTGGGTCACTTCGGCCACGACGTGCGGGTTCCGGTCGGCCGCCCGGAGAGTCTCCTCGGTTCGGAGGAAGTAGGCGTCGGTCGCCGTCCCGTCGCGGATAGCCGACTCGGACACTACGTCGAACCCGCCGCTCATCGCCGCCACCTCGGGAGATTCATGGTCGGACGTACCGCCGCTGGAGCGAAAAAACTCCCGCTTGACGGTCGAAGGGCGACGACTGCCAGGAAATCGCCAGCCAGAGCGCCGACGCCGCGTATTCTCACGACGTGCGGTCGCCGACGACGGAGGACGCCTCGCGGACTCGCGGCGCGACCGCGGTGACTAGCAGCGACAGCTCTCGATTCCTTTAGCAGTCGATGGTATCACGGTTTCTCTATTCAGAGGTACGTGTGAACCTCGCAGCAAGTACAGACGAAGAACTAGTTGCACACTGCCGAGCAAGCATAATACTCCAATACGTGAAACCGTATGACCAACCCTGTTAGGCAATATTTTTGTTTCTAAGGAGTGCCTATACGTTCGTCTAGTTATTGCGAATGTTGTCTTAGGGGTTGGTGCGCGCTGTCGCGGTGCGGGGTGGTGCCGTGCGGTCTTCCGTGATTCGAGCGATAGCTAGCCTCGAGTACGCTCACTCACGAAAACGAGAAAAAAGACGAGTCGGCTACTGCTTCGGTGCCGCGCCCTGCCGAACGTCCGAGAGGTCCGAGACGGTCGGCGCGTTCACGATGACGACCGTGTCGCCCTTCTGCTGAACGTAGAAGGCGTCGGCGAAGCCGTTGCCCTCGATGCGCCACGTGTTCGGGCGTCCGTCTACCTTCGTGGCGTCGTTGTACTCCAGGACTTGGCGGTAGCCCTCGACGAACTCCGCGGCGTCCTGTTCGGAGTCCCAGACCGACTTCCAGACGTAGCCCGTCTCGTTGGCCTTCGCCACGTCGTTGGTGTAGACGGCGAGTTTGTCGCCGTCCCACCCGGCCGAGTACGTGCTGTTGTAGTTCAGCGGGTCGAACTGCCGGACCTGGTCGGTCCCCTGTTTCGTGTTGAAGAACTCCCGGGCCGGAACGATTTGAGTCTGGCCCTGACTCGGGTAGTAGGGGTACATGAACATCGCGAAGATGCCCGCTTCGCCGACGCTACCGTAGCTCGGACGACCCTGTAGTTCGAGTCGCTCCCAACCGTTGCTGGTCCGGTCTTCGAGGTCGAACTCGGCCGGAGAGTCCTTCCCGTACTTGTCGGGATGGATGACCTGCTCGGTGCTCGCGGGCGGGTTCTCGTAGAGGTCGTTGACTGCCTCCCAGCCACCGCGTTGCTGGACCCCGCGGACGAACGGCGGACCGTCGCTGTACGGTTGGAACTTGATGAGGTACGGACCGATGTTGGCGAGGTCGCCGCTGGTCCCCGACCCGGAGTCGGACAGACAGTCGCCGTTCCACTCGTCCTTGCATCGCTCGGAGTAGAGGTGGTCGACGTAGTTGCCGTCGCCCTCGATGACGCCGTCCTTGGCGTTGTGGAGTTCACGCGTGGACTGGTCGAACTTCGAGAGGTTGAACTTCTGGTCCTGAAGCGCGTGGAACAGTTCCTGCGAGAGCGTAATCTCGTCGAGTTTCGGCGTCGAAGCGTTCTCCGAGACGACGACGATCTTCTCCTCGCTCGGACTGTAGAAGCCGCCGACCGACGACCCGGAGTTGCGGTTCTGGACCGCGATAGAGTCGGTCGACTCGCCGATCATGAACAGCGATTCGTACTTCACGTTGTCGAACAGTCGCCGGTCGTCGGGCGTCGAGCGGTCGTTCTGGTTCGACCGGAACTCCTCGCGGGTCTGGATTTCGACCGGAACCCGTTCTTCGAATTCGAGTTGCCGGATTCGCTCGACGCGGGCCATCGCGCGAGCGACCGTCTTGTCGAGTTCGGTGTCGTTCAGTCCGTCCTCGGGGTTCACATCGATGGTCTCGTTGTACCAGTAGCCCGCCTCCCAACCGATGACGTCGGACTCGGGGTCGTCGGGCTTGACGACCTGTTGGCTCGATTGCTCGGTCGTCGCGTCCGACTCGGAATCGGACTGGGTCGTCTCGTCCGCCGTCGGAGGTACCGTCGTCTCGGCTGCCGTATCGGTCGTCGTCCCCGCGCCGGGGGCCTGCGAACACCCCGCGACGACGAGCATGAGAGCGACCGCGATTGCGATAGTCGTACGCATTAGCTGTGACCATGACGTAGGTCTACACCGTCAAAAACCTCTTGATAGCGAGGTGAAATCAATGCAGTAACCTGAATGGGCGACGATTGCCGACGGAGGGGACCGAATCGTCGGAAAACGTTTTTGGCCCCGAATTGCTACTTTCGAACATGAAGTTCGACCCAGATTCGACGGCAGTCGTGGTCGTGGACGTGCAGAACGGCTTCTGCCACCCCGACGGAAGCCTCTATTCGCCCGCCAGCGAGGAGGCCGTCGCCGACGTGACCGAGGTGGTCTCGGCCGCCCGCGACGCGGGCGCGTCCGTGGTCTACACTCGCGACGTTCACCCGCCCGAGCAGTTCGAGGGCAACCACTACTACGACGAGTTCGACCGCTGGGGCGAACACGTCCTCGAAGACTCGTGGGACGCCGAACTCCACGCCGACCTCGACGTGCGCGAGGAAGACCACGTCGTCGAGAAGCACACCTACGACGCCTTCTACCGGACCGGCCTGGAAGGCCACCTCGACACGCACAAAATCGACGACCTGCTCGTCTGCGGGACGCTCGCCAACGTCTGCGTCCTCCACACCGCGGGGAGTGCGGGACTTCGGGACTACCGGCCGGTTCTGGTAGAGGACGCCCTCGGCTACATCGAGGAGGACCACAAGGAGTACGCGATAGCACATTCGGACTTCCTGTTCGGCGAACTGACGACGAAAGACGAAATCGAGTTCGAGTAGCTACGGGTCGAGATGAACGTGCTGGAGCGCCTGCCGGACGTGATAGTCCTTCTCCACCGGGTCTTCGACCGTGAGCGCCTCGGAGAGGTGTCGAACTACGTCCGTCCCGTCGGCCACTTCCTGCTGCTCGCTACTCGCCCGGCCCTCGGCGCTGTCGAGCAACGAGTAGACGAACTCCGACCCGACGAAGCGGACGGTTTCGCTCCTCGAATCGTACTCGATCAGCCCCGCTTCCTCTAACTTCGGC
Organism: Halorussus salinisoli; assembly: GCA_005239435.1. Classification (GTDB taxonomy): domain Archaea; phylum Halobacteriota; class Halobacteria; order Halobacteriales; family Haladaptataceae; genus Halorussus; species Halorussus salinisoli. The sequence goes on from SZNP01000006.1 coordinate 64,664, forward strand.
ACGTCCTTGTGATGCAGGGCGACCGAAACGTACTCGAAGTCACTGCTTTCCGTTCTGTTCGCCACGTAGTCGGCGAGGTCGGCCATCGTCGCCACGTCGTCCGACGCGTTTCGGAAGTACTGCAAGACGAGACGGCGTCGCTCCTCCGACAACGCAACCAGTGTACGGTCGAGTCGCTGTCCGGTTTCTTCGCCCGTCGTTCGGTCGTGGCGCTGTTTTTCACAGTTCAAAGTGGAGGAGATACCGTCGTCGTCCATGTCCCAACAGACGAACAACGGGAAGATGGACCTTCGCCCTCGAAACGTAGGTTACGGCGTTCGATACGTCTGTCACCGACGAGGACTGACGCGTGTGGACGACGAAACGGGAGAGGGACGGCGGTCGTCCACGACGACTTCTGACGACCACTCGCGGAGATTTTCCGGCACGCCACCGCGAACTCGACCCGGAGTGCGCCGAGTGCGATGTTTTCCGTCAACGGAAGTCCAGAGGGAGGCGCGAACGGTCGATTAGCGAGTCACGCTTATTTCGACTTCCTCGCCCACCTCGAACGCCACGTCCGGACAGACCAGTTTCGCACCGAGCGCCTCGCGCGCGAAGAAAAACGAGAGACCGGTGATCGGCGTTCCGTTCGCCAGCACCGTCAGGTCGTCCCACGCGATAGTTCGTCCCGCCGCAGTGCCGACGCGTCGACCCGCGAGCGAGACCGTCTCGTCGTGGCCGTCGCGCCGCGTTCCGCCGAGAACTCCGCCGCCGTCGTAGTGGGGAAGGCCACCGTCGAAGATTCCGTCGCCTCCGTCTCCGGCCCTTCCGCCGTCGGTGGCGATTCCTGCGAAGCACTCGCCCGGCGCGGGGTGGTCGGGCGCGTCGAGGACGGCGTAGGTGTCGCTCGCCGAGACGACCGTCCCTCGGCCGTCCCACGGAACCCCCGCGAGTTCGACGCCGGTGTCCACCTCGACCGGGAGCGACCCCGAGGCCCGGAAGGGGTTCGCGTCGGGAGACCGGAAGCCGAGATGGACGTGGTTGTCGACCCACGGAGCGAAAAAGCCCGAGCGCACCATCTCGCCGAGCGAGTCGCCGACCGCCACCTCGTCGCCGGGTTCGACTGCGGGTTCGACGTGGAGGATTCGAGCGAGGTGGTCGCCAGTGTCCACCACGACGAGGTGGTCCCGTTCGACGGCGTACGGTTTCGGGGGTGCCGAGACGGTTCGGGTGGCGACGACCTCGCCCGAGACGGGACTCGGCGCGGCGGTCTCGCGGCCATCGCCGGCGGGTCGCCAGTCGCCCTCGTGGGGATAGAGGTCGATAGCACACCCCTCGTCGTGGGCGGTGTACGGCGAGTTGTACAACGAGAACCGCGGGAAGCGTTCCAGAATCTCCGGGCCGACCGTGACCATCGTTCGCACCTCGGAGACGCGAGGGTTTAGGTACTCCGACTGTGAACCGTCGGACATGCGCGTACTCCGCGGCCGGGCGGCGAGTCGGGACGCCGACCGCGAAGTCGTCGCCCGACTGCTCGAACGGGCGGCCGAGGACGGCGAGGCGTCGGTCCGGGCGTGGCGACCACACCGCCAACTCGCGTTCGGGCGACGCGACTCGCGGGCCGACGACTACCACGTGGCGAAGAAGGTCGCCGACGCCTGCGACTTCGCGCCCGTCGAGCGGTCGGTCGGCGGCCGAGCGGTCGCCTACACCGGCAACACCGTCGCGTTCGCAAAGGTCGTTCCCCTGGAGGACATGCGAATCGGGATGGACGAACGCTACGAGACGGTGACGAGGGCCATCCAGCGTGCGCTCTGGCGACTCGGCGTCCCGGCGAGTCGCGGCGAACCCGAGGCGAGTTTCTGCCCGGGCGACTACTCGCTCCAGCGCGACGGGAAACTCGTCGGGGTGGCCCAGCGCGTCCGGAAGAACGCGGCGCTGGTCTCGGGCGTGGTCGTCGTGCGCGACCACGAGGAAATCGGGGGCGTCCTCGACCCGGTGTACGCCGCGCTCGACGTGCCCTTCGACCCCGAATCGGTCGGGAGTATCGCCAAGGCGGGCGGCGACGGCGACCCCGAGACGGTGGCCCGGACCGTCGAGGAGTTACTGGTCGGCGACGAGGAGGCCGAAGTGGTTTCGGTTCCGGAACTCGCCGACGCCGAAACCGCCGGCTGACCTGTCTCTCGGTGACGACCGCCGGCCTCCTCTCCGATGTAGTTCCCGTCGTCGACACCGACGCCGTTCGTACACCGTCATCTTCTGCTTCCGAGCGGACGAACCGGGAGCCTTAGGACGCCGACCCCCGAACCGACACTCGATGCTCACCGTACGGAACGCGACGCTGGCCGACGGCCGACAGGTGGACGTGCGAATCGACACGTCCGCGGGCCGCATCGCGGGGGTCGGCTCTACCCTCACCGAGTCGGGCGACTCAATCGACGCCACCGGCAAACTCCTCCTGCCGGGGATGATAGACGCGCACGTCCACTTCCGCCAGCCCGGATTCTCCCACAAGGAGACGTGGGAGACCGGGAGCAAGAGCGCGGCGGCGGGCGGCGTGACGACCGTCGTGGACCAACCGAACACCGACCCGCCGACCGTGGACGGCGAGGCGTTCGACCGGAAGGCCGACCTCGCGAACGACTCCTACGTGGATTACGGCATCAACGGCGGCGTCACCGAGGAGTGGGACCCCGACGAACTGTTCGCCCGGCCGGTTCTCGCGCTCGGCGAGGTGTTCCTCGCGGACTCGACCGGCGACATGGGTATCGAGGAGGACCTGTTCCGGGAGGCGGTCGAGCGCGCGACCGACGAGTACCGAGTCGTCACGGTCCACGCCGAGGACGCCGACCTGTTCTCGGAGGAAGCCTGGGACCGCGACGGCGACGACTACGACGCGTGGAGCGCCTACCGAACCGCGGAGGCGGAGGCGGCCGCGGTCGAGCGCGCGGTCGAAATCGGCGCGGAGGCCGACGCCGAGATCCACGTTGCCCACACCAGCACGCCCGAGGGCGTCGATGCCGCCACGACCGGCGGCGCGACCTGCGAGGTGACGCCTCACCACCTGTTCCTCTCGCGCGACGACTACGACGAGTTGGGCACCTTCGGCCGTATGAATCCGCCGCTCCGAAGCGAGGACCGGCGGGAAGCCCTCTTCGAGCGCGTGGCCGACGGGACCGTGGACGTGGTGGCGACCGACCACGCGCCGCACACCCGCGAGGAGAAAGACGCGAGCATCTGGGACGCGCCGAGCGGCGTGCCCGGCGTCGAGACGGCGCTCCCGCTCCTGCTCGAAGAGGCCCGCAAGGGCAACCTGAGCTACGAGCGCGTCCGCGACCTGACCGCGGCCACCCCCGCCGACGTGTTCGGCCTGACCCGGAAGGGGAAGGTCGAACAGGGCCTGATGGCCGACCTCGTGCTGGTGGACCCCGACGCGAGCAGGGAGATTCGCGGCGAGGACCTCCACTCGAAGTGCGGGTGGACGCCCTTCGAGGGAATGGCTGGCGTCTTCCCCGAGCTGACGATGGTCCGCGGGAACGTGGTGTACGACAGCGGGGCGTCGGAGACGCCTCGAAGCGAAGGCGGTGCAACCGCCGACGGCGCGTTCGGTGACCCGGTCGGACGGAACGTCCGAGAGTGAGGACTCGCCGGAACCGGTCGAACGACGGAAGTCAACGATTCGCAATCAGACGCCGAACGCCGCGTCCCGTATTTCCCCATTTGTCCGCGTTTCCCCAATCAATCGCTTCATTCGTTTCCTTCTGCGGCAGAGGATGGAAAGAGTTGCTCGAAGAGGCGCTATTATGTGAAAAGCACGTTTATATCGTATCGTCGGCGAAGACCCGCCGACTGATGCACCGCCATCCGAACTACCTAGACCAGAAGGGTACTCGTCCGCCGACGGAACCTTCGACGGGACCGCTTGCTCGGCCGTTCCCGTCGTCACTTTTCACCGACTGTAGACCGACGAGTCGCACCGCGGTCGGCGTGAGACTCACCGCCGCTGATGACTACGTACGTCGTCGAGTCGGACCGTCAGTTACGGCCGTCAGCCATCTCAGTAATTTTTTTAGAATCGAAAAAGATGTCTATATCAACAGTATTGCGGTCGATACACCATTCCATCGTGTTTCCGGGTAGCGCGATATCTCTCGGCGAGGCCGCTCGGCGCAGTTCACGCTACGCCGTCGCGGATCACCGGCGCGACGGCGTAGCCGAGCGCGCTGACCATCAGAATCGCCGGAATCGCTCGGCCGGGTTCTCGGGACACCTGCCAGACGACGAACACCAGTCCGAGCGCGACGGCGACCGCTTGACGCGTGGTCTCGTTCATCGACAGGGGTACGACGACGTTCGGCAAAATCGAACCGGTTCGTTCCACCCGACGACGGAAAACGGAGAACGTCGTCACGACGCTCGGACCGCCGGCAGTCTACGCCACGCTTCCGACGACCACGGTCGCTAAACTCGCGCCGATCATCCCGCCGACGCCGACGCTCCCGAGGACCGCCATCGCCTGCCGGGAGTCGGCCTCCGTCCAGTCCGAGCGCCCACCGATGTGTCGCTGGAAGCTCTGGATGCCCCTGCCAGCGAACACCGACCCCGACCAGCCGAGAATCGAGAAGCCGAACACGAGCGCACCGACGGCGAACACCTTCTCGCTGGCGAACTGGAGCGACTCGCCCGAGACGACGAGGACCGGGACCGCGGCCCCGGCCAGTGCCACACCGAACAGGAGCGCGCGCCCGAGTCGTGCGGCGCGCTCACGGAGGGTCGGCGACTCGTCGCCGTTCGGCGTCGAGTCGCCGGGGCGTAACCCGCCCGACCGAGAGTCGCCGGGATTCGGTTCGCCGGGACGCGATTCGTCCGAGTCGCCCGAACGCATCGGTCAGTCCACAGTCTCTCGCATCCGGGGGTCGAGCGCGTCTCGCATCCCGTCGCCGAGCAGGTTGAACCCGAGGACGGTGACGGCGATGAACAGTCCGGGGAAGAACGACCACCACCAGTCGCCCGTCAGGAGTCCCTGGTTCACGCCGTTGGACAGCATCAGTCCCCACGAGGGCGTCCCGGCCTCGGCACCGAACCCGAGGAACGAGAGCGCCGCGATGTCGATGATAGCCAGTCCGAAGTTGAGCGTCGACTGGACCGTCATCGGCGCGAGGCAGTTGGGCAGGATGTGACGGACGATGACGCGGGGGTCTTTCGCTCCGAGCGCCTCCGTGGCCTCGATGTACTCGTCTTCCAGCACCTTGAGCGCGGCACCGCGGACGACGCGGGCGAACCGCGGCGTGTACACCAGCGTCAGCGCGATGACGACCTTCCAGAGACCGGTGCCGAAGATGGCGACCAGCGCCAGCGCGAGCAGGAGACTCGGGAACGCCAACAGCACGTCCATGGTCCGCATGATGACGTTGTCGGTGAGGTCGCCGTAGTAGGCCGCCAGAATCCCGAGTCCGACGCCGAGAACCGTCGAAGCGCCGACCGTGATGGTGCCGTACTTCATCGCTAGCCACGCGCCGTAGAGAGTCCGTTGGAAGATGTCCCGGGACTGGATGTCGGTGCCGAAGGGGTAGGCCCACTGGCCGTACTCGCCGACGATGGCGGTCTTCTGGCTGAGCCAACTCGGCGGCGCGAGGTTGGGGTTCGTGCCGATTTGACTCTGCGTCACCGACGCGAGGTCGATGAACAGTCGAGCGTAGAGCGCGATCGCCACCATCACGAAGATGATGGTGAGGCCCGCGACGGCGAGGCGATTCGACAGCAGTTCGGAGAGGAACGGGGAGGCGCGGAGTCGTTCGACGACGCCGCGCTGGCCCACGTCCTCGGTTTGGGTTTCGGTACTCATTGGTCGATCCTCGGGTCGAGGTAAGAGTAAGTTACGTCCACGATCAGGTTCACCAGCGTGAACAGGAACGCGAACATCAGGACGGTGCCCTGCACGACCGGGTAGTCACCGACCTGAATCGCGTCCACCAGTAGGGTGCCGATGCCCGGAATGCCGAAGACGGTCTCGGTCAGGACCGCACCGCCGAGCAGGGTGCCGAACTGGATGCCGATGACCGTCACCACCGGGATGAGCGCGTTCCGGAAGCCGTGCTTCATAACCGTAATCTTCGATCCCTGGCCCTTGGCGCGGGCGGTCCGCATGTAGTCCTGCCGGATGACCTCCAGCATCGACGACCGCATCATCCGGGAGATGAGCGCCATCGAGTAAATGCCGATGACTACCGACGGGAGTAACAGGTGCATCGCGGCCGACTCGAACGCCGCGAAGTTGCCCCGGACGAGCGTGTCGAACGTGATGATTCCCGTGATGGGGTTGATGTCGAACCGCGACGCGATTCGGCCACTCGCCGGTAGCCAGCCCAGAACCTGTGCGAACAGCAGGATGACGAGCGGACCACTCCAGTAGATCGGGACGCTGATACCCGTCAGCGCACCGATTCGGGTGGCGTGGTCGCTGAACGAGTCCTGCTTGATGGCCCCGAGCAGACCCACCGGAATGCCGAACAGGATGCCGAGGAACTGGCCGAACAGCGCCATCTCCAGCGTGACGGGGAGCTTGAATCGCAGGATCTGCTTGACCGAGGTTCCCTTCTGAATCTGGTAGGACTGTCCGAAGTCCAACTGGACCGCCTCCAGCAGGAACCGGCCGTACTGTACCCAGATGGGGTCGTTGAGTCCGAGTTCCGTCCGAATCTGTCGGACGAACTCCTCGGACGCCCGCTGACCCGCGATGACCCGTGCGGGGTCACCCGGCGCGAGGTGGAGGATGGCGAAGACGAACGTCGCCACCCCGAACAGCACCGGGACGAGCAGCAGGAGTCGTTTGATAACGAACCGCTTGGAAATCATTCACTCGCAAAATTGACCGGAGGGGACAAAAAAGACTCGCTACCGCCCTGCCGTCCGTCGGAGACTAAAGGGAGTGGTCGGCGCGACTACTCGCTCAGCGAGACGAGGTTGAGGAACGGTCCGCCGATGGGCGGAACCTTGAACCCTTCGACGTTGTTGCCGACGCCGCGGAGGTCCTTCGCGTGGTCGAGGGTGACCCACGGGGACTGTTCGTGGAAGATTTCGGCGGCCTTCTGGTACTTGGGCTTGCGCTCGCTCGTCTTGTAGGAGGCCTGGGCCTCCTCGGTGAGCTTCATGAACTCGGTGTTGGCCCACGCGGCCGCGTCGAGCGTGTTGATGCTGTCGAAGTTGTCCGGGTCGACCCATTCCTGTCCGTCCGGAACCTCGCTGCGGTCCACGCCGGGGTGGAGCAGCGCGTAGTAGAAGTTGTCCGGGTCGCCGTTGTCGGTCATCCAGCCGAGGAAACAGGCGTCGTGCTTGTAGTTGTCAGTGTAGTCGAGGAAGGGGTTGAACGGCATCGTGTTGATGTTGACCGTGATGCCGACCTCGTTGAGGTTCGACTTGATGACCTGGGCCGCCTGCTTGGGCGAGGGGTTGTAGGTCCGCGGGTTCTTGAACGTCGCCAGTTCGAACTCGAAGCCGTCGCCGTAGCCCGCCTCTTCGAGTAGCGACTGGGCCTTGTCGAGGTCCTGCGGGTAGGGGTCGATGTCCTCGTTGTACCCCATCACGCTCTCGGGGATGGGCTGGCTCGCCTGCGAGGCGATGCCCTTGAAGATGGTGTCGACGATGTTCTTCGTGTTGATGGCGTAGTTGACGGCCTGCCGAACCTTCTTTTCGCGGAACGGCTCGAACTTCGCCATGTTGAACGCCATGTAACCGACGTTGATACCGGGCTGTTCGAGGAGTTCGGCCTTGTCGGACTGGTCCACGATCTGGGACGACTGGGCACCCAGACCGTCGATGATGTCCGCGCCGCCCGAGACGAGCGTCTGGGCGCGAGTCGTGTTCTCACCGATGGCCGTGAACACCACTTCGTCGACCTGCGCCTCGTTCTCGCCCCAGTAGTCGTCGTTCTTGGTCAGACGGATTCGCTCGTTGCTGGTGTCCCAGTTGTCGAACTCGAACGGGCCGGTCCCGACCGGATTCTTGGCGAGGTCCGTGCCGTACTCCTCGATGGCCTTCAGCGAGTGGACCTTCGAGACGAACATCGCGAGGTTCTTCAGAATCGGCGAGTAAGGCTGGCCGAGTTGGATGGTGACCTCGTAGTCGCCCGACTTCTCGACCGAGTCGATCCATCGACCGAGTGCGTAGGGACCGTACGACGAGGCGTAGTCCTGTCCGGGGAAGTGTTCGTACTCCTCGTCCACGAACCGGCGGTAGGTCGCTACGAAGTCGTCCGCGGTGAAATCGTCGCCGTTGTGGAACGTGACGCCCTCGCGGAGGGTCAGGCTGACCGTCTCGCCGTCGACGTTCCAGTCGGTCGCCAGTCCGGCCTTGAGCGAGGTCTTGCCCGGCTTGAACTCGATGAGACCGTCGTAGATCTGGTTCGTGACCTTCGCGTCCTCGCCACTCGTCGTGTTCTGGAAGTCGAGGGACCCCGAGTCGTTCCCGCGAGCGAAGGTGAGGGTGCCACCCGTACTCCCGGACTCCTCGGTCGTCTCCTCGGTGTCGGTCGCTTCGGTCGTTCCGTCCGTCTCTTCGGTGGTGTCGGTCGTCGTTCCGTCACCTTCGCCATCGCCGCCGGTACACCCGGCCAGTGTGGCCGCTGCCGCCGCACCGCCAGCAGCTTTCAAGAAGCTACGCCGCTTGAAGCTGTCATCTGTCGCCATAAACCATCATGCTCGTACCTCCCATATAAGTATGCCGGACCTGAAAAGACCGGAAATAAAACAATTACTCGGTATTGAGTATTCGTTCGTCCACCTCTCAAAAATCGAATCGGTGGCTACTCCTGAACGCTGACGAGGTTCAGAAGCGGCCCGCTGATCGGCGCGATCTGGAAGTTCTGAACCCGATTCGAGACGCCCCGGAGTTCCTTGGCGTGGTCGATGAACACCCACGGTGCTTCGTCGTGGGCTATCTGTCCGGCCTGTTTGTAGAGTTCGGCGCGCTCGCTCTCGTCGAGCGTCCGCTGACCCTCCTCGACGACCTCCATGAACTCGGTGTTGGCCCACGCAGCCCGGTTCGTCGTGTTGTACCCTTCGGTGTCGAAGCTAACCCAGTCTTGGCCCTCCGGCACGTCCTCGACCGAGATACCGGGGTGCAACAGCGCGAAGTAGAAGTTGTCCGGGTCGCCGTTGTCGGTCATCCAGCCGAGGAACGTCGCGTCGTGTTGGCCCTGCCCGGTGTAGTCGAGGAAGGGATTGAACGGCATCTGGTTGATGGTGACCGTGATGCCGACCTCGTTGAGGTTCGACTTGACGGTCTGGGCCGCCTGCAACGGCGAGGGGTTGTAGGTCCGCGGGTTCTGGAACGTCGCCAGTTCGAACTCGAAGCCGTCGCCGTAGCCCGCCTCTTCGAGTAGTTGTTGGGCCCGCTCGGGGTCGTGTGGATACGGGTCGAGTTCCTCGTTGTGACCGAGAACCTGCTCCGGAATGGGTTGGCTCGCTTGCACCGCGATTCCCCGGAAGATGTTCTCGACGATGGCCTGCGTGTTCACCGCGTAGCTGATGGCCTGTCGGACCCGCCTGTCGCGGAATGGCTCGAATCGAGCCTGATTGAACGCCATGTAGCCGATGTTGATGCCCTGCGTCTCGACCAACTCGGCGTTGTCGGCGTTGTTGACGATTTCGGACGCCTGCGCGCCGAGACCGTCGATGATGTCCGCGCCGCCCGAGATGAGTGTCTGGGCGCGAGTCGTGTTCGACCCGATGGCGGTGAACACTGCCTCGTCGATGTAGGGGCCCTCGCCCCAGTAGTCGTCGTTCGCACTCAGCCGGATGCGCTCGTTACCCTGATCCCAGTTATCGAACTCGAACGGTCCCGTCCCGATGGGTTGCTGGCTGAGGTCCGTTCCGAGTTCCTCGATTGCCTGCCGGGACATGACGCTGGACGCGAACATCGCAAGATTCCGCAGGAACGGCGCGTACTGTTGGTTGAGTTCGATGGTGAGGCCGTAGTCGCCGTCCGTCTCGACGCTCTCGACCCAGTTGCCGAGCGTGAACGGCCCATACGACGAGATGTAGTCCTGTCCTGGGAAGAGGTCGGACTCGGGGTTCGTGAACCGATCGACCGTCGCCACGAAGTCGTCCGCGGTGAATTCCTCGCCGTTGTGGAACTGGACGCCCTCCCTGAGTGTGAGGGTCGTCGTCGTCCCCTCCAGATTCCACTCGGTTGCCAACCCCGCCCGAAGACTCGTCTGGTTCGGCTCGAACTTGATGAGCGTGTCGTACACCTGGTCGGTGACCTTCCTGTCCTCACCGCTCGTCGTGTTCTGTGGGTCGAGCGTCCCCGAGTCGTTCCCCCGAGCGAACGTGACGGTCCCGCCCTCTTGCTGTGCTACGTCGTTTTGGGCTCCCGCTTCGACGTACCCCGTGACGGAAGCGGTCGCTGCCGCGCCACCTGCCGCCTTCAAGAAGCTACGCCTTGAAACGGACGTGTCGTTTGAAGTCATCCACGGTACCAATCAATCATTTTGGACATAAGGCTACGGGAGCGGATAGTGCGCCGAGTCGATTAGTTCAATTCACCTATCAGTCCGTAACCATCGTCGGGCACGAAAATGGTGAAGTCGCGTGCGGGAACCGGGTCGCTCGGACTATTCAGGTTGGTCGTAGAGGTGACAGGCCGCGGGGTGGGCCTCGTCCTGCAGGACCGGATCCTTCCGCTCGCAGACGCTCTCGAAGTGTTCGCGCAGGAGCGAGGCGGCGGCGTCCCAGTCGTCGTCCGAGAGATGGTCGAACGACTCGTCTACGATTTCGCGTGGGCGGCCCGACGGTTCCACGTCGAACAGGCGGTCCCAGAGGACCTGCTTGAACGCCATAGGTGAGGCGTCTGGCCGTCCTCCGTCCGCGGCGGTCGCGGCCTCGGCCTTCGCATCCTCGCCGCCTGTGGCATCGTCCCACACGGCGTCGAGGTCGATGGCGCGGTCCTCGACGCGCTCGCGGTAGTCCATCACCTCGCGGTAGGCGGCCTGTTCGACGTCCAGGTCCTCCGGCGGGATGATCTGGGGACACCGCGTCCGGAAGTGACACCCCGAGGGCGGGTCGATGGGCGAGGGCACGTCGCCTTCGAGGATGACGCGGTCGTCGGTATCGACCCGGGGGTCGGGTTCCGGAATCGCCGACAGCAGGGCCTGCGTGTAGGGGTGTTTGGGGTCGGCGAACAGTTCGTCCGTGTCGGCGACTTCGACGATTTCACCGAGGTACATCACCGCGATGCGGTCGGAGATGTGGCGGACCACGCTCAGGTCGTGGGCGATGAACAGGTAGGTCAGGCCGAACTCGTCCTGCAGGTCTTCGAGCAGGTTGAGAATCTGGGCCTGCACCGACACGTCGAGCGCCGACACCGGTTCGTCGGCCACGATGAAGTCGGGGTCGACCGCGAGGGCGCGGGCGATGCCCACGCGCTGGCGCTGGCCGCCGGAGATCTCGTGGGGGTACCGGTCGAACTGGCCGGGTTCGAGACCGACGGCCTCCATGAGTTCGGCGACCCGGTTCTTGCGTTGCTGCTTGCGCGAGGTTCCCTCCGGGGGAGTCTCCTCGGGCAGGCCGTGGATTTTGAGGGGTTCGGCGATTATCTGACCCACCGTCATCCGCGGGTCGAGGCTGGACAGGGGGTCCTGGAAGATCATCTGCATGTCCTTGCGCCGGTCCCGCAACTCCTCGCGGTCCAGTTCCGAGAGGTCCGTGCCCTGGAACACGATGCGGCCGTCGGTCGGTTCTTCGAGGTGGAGCAGGGTCCGACCCGCGGTGGACTTGCCACACCCGGACTCGCCGACCAGACCCAGCGTCTCGCCCTCGTAGATGTCGAAGCTCACGCCGTCGACGGCTTTGACGCTCTCGATCTCGTCGGAGAGCCACTCGTCGAGAAGCCCCTCTACCCGCGAGAAGTGTTTCTTCATGCCGTCGACTTCGACCAGTCGGTCGCCGATGTCGTGGTCGCGGGTCGTGATGCCCTCGAACTCCTCGCCGTACTGGCTCTTGTCGAACTCTTCGAGGACGCACTTGGCCCGGTGGTCTACCTCCTCGGGACCGTGCTGGAGGTTCGGAATCTCGCCCTCGGTACACTCGGGTTGGGCCCACGGACACCGCGGCGCGAAGTGGCACCCTTCGGGCATGTCGATGAGGTCCGGCACGTTGCCCTCGATGGGCGTGAGGCGCTGTTTGTCCTCCTGCGGGATGGATTCGAGGAGCGCGTAGGTGTAGGGGTGGCTCGGGTTGTGGAAGATCTCGTCCACCGGGCCGACCTCCACGATGTCGCCCGCGTACATCACGGCCACGCGGTCGCAGGTCTCGGCCACCACGCCGAGGTCGTGAGTGATGAAGAGGACGGACATGCCGAGTTCGTCCTGTAGGTCGTTGATGAGGTCGAGAATCTGGGCCTGAATCGTCACGTCGAGCGCGGTGGTCGGCTCGTCGGCGACGAGGAGCTTGGGCTGGCAGGCCAGCGCGATGGCGATGAGGACGCGCTGGCGCATCCCACCGGAGAACTCGTGGGGGTACTCCTCGACGCGCTCGGTGGGTTCGGGGATGCCGACCTCCTCCAGCATGTCGATGGTGTCCTGCAGGACCTCTTCGTCGATGTCCTTCCCGCCGAGGCTGGGCGCGACCTCTCGGACCGCGTTCCACCACGAGTCCTTCCTCTGGCCGCCGTACTGGTGGAGTCGGAGGCTCTCGGCGACCTGCTCGCCCACGGTCAGTGCGGGGTTGAGCGAGGTCATCGGGTCCTGGAAGATCATGCTCATCTCGCCGCCCCGAATCCGTCGCATCGCGTCTTCGGGTGCCGATAGCAGGTCGATGTACCCCTCGTCGGGGAAGACGAACTCGCCGACTCCGGTGGGATACCGCTGGGCGAACTCGTCGGTCAGTTCCTCGTGTCGGAACGCGGCCTCGCCGCTCACGATTTCGCCGGGGTCGTCCACCAGTTGCATCAGCGACAGCGCGCTGACGCTCTTGCCGGACCCGGACTCGCCGACGAGACCGACCGTCTCGCCCTCCCGAATCGACAGGTCGAAGTCGTCTACGGCTTTGACCACACCGCGTTCGGTGTTGAACTGCGTCCGCAGATCCGAGATTGACAGTAAGTCACTCACAATTAGTCGAAAGTGGTAGGTCCGCGGGCAAATACCTTTCCACTTTTCTACCGGAATCGGCGGCCGGAAGACAGCACGGAGCGCTCCGACGACGGCGAAAGAACCGTCTTACTCGCCTTTCGCCGCGAGCATCCCCATCGACGCCGCGCTCGTACAGACGATCGGAGCGAGCCACAGGAGGCTATCGAGTGGTACACCGCTGGAGGCCTGCCACCCCGCGTATCCCACCGCGAACGAGGTGACGGCGAGTAGTGCCACGAAAACGCCGAAGCGATCCTCCGACTGCATCCATTCGAGCCGTCTCTGGAGCGCCGAGTAAAACGACATATCCCAAACAAGACGAAGATAAATAATAACTTCTTTGCCAACTCTCCGTAGCGAATCCGCGTTCGGGACCGTTATCTCGTGGCTGACCGACCCTTCGTACGCGCGTAACAGTATTACTACTCCCCCTTTCGGCCGACCACCGACCGGATCCCCACTCGCCGACCCACCGAAGTTTAAGAGGCGTCCGACAGTAGAAGGCGCTATGATAGATACCGTCGTCATCGCCACGGACGGGTCCGAGAGCGTCACCCGCGCCGTCCGAGTCGCACTCGACCTCGCCGAGCGATTCGACGCCGGGGTCCACGCACTCTACGTCGTGGACACCGGCGAAGTCGAGTCCTCGCCCGACGACCTCCGCGACGAACTCCGCGACGCTTTAGAGTCACAGGGCGAAGACGCGCTCGACGCCGTGCGCGACCACGCCGACCGAGAGCTGGTGACGGCCGTCCGCGAGGGTCGCCCGGCGGCCGAGATCACCGAGTACGCCCGCGAACAGGACGCCGACGTGGTGGCGACCGGAACCCGGGGCCGCCACGGCGAGAACCGGTTCCTCATCGGGAGCGTGGCCGAGCGCGTCGTCCGGTCGTGTCCCGTGCCCGTGCTGACGGTCCGGCAACTCGAAAACGGGGCGTGAAACGATAGCGCCTGTTTAAGGTTTTTACAGTTTCGGAAGCACCCGCGAGCGCGGCCCCTTTCAGTCCGCCGGAAGACGAACCGCGTCTTCCGTGTCCTCGTTCGCGTCATTCGCGAGGACGTCCAGACTGTAGTTTGGTCGGCCAACCCACCCGATAGCAGTTGGTCGGCCTGCTATCGCGTGACTACCCCTACCCTCGTCCGACACCCGAGGATTCTTTCACCCTCCACCCGGAAAGGAGGGTATGAAAGACTGGGTCATCGATGACGACAATCTCTCTATCGAGCGAAAGTCCATTCTGCCCGGAGAGGGCTTTTTCATCCCCGATTCCGTAGAAGAAGCGAAAGAGGAAGCCGAGGCCGAGGCCACTCTGACCGGGGCCGACGTGGCGGTCGTGGCCGACCCCGACGCCGACGGTCTGGCCTGCACCGCGCTGGTCCGAGAGGTGTACGGGGAGGCCGCGCTCATCGACGCCGGCCCCCACGACCTCGAAGACGCCCTCGAACGCGTCGCCGACTACAGCGAACCCGGCGCGACCGTCTTCGTCTGCGACCTCTGTCCCGACACCTACGACGACGTCGGCGAGGCACTGGAGGTGCTGGCCGACCAGGCGGGCGAACTCCACTGGTTCGACCACCACCAGTGGACCGACCCCGTGGCCGAGGCGGTCCGCGACGCTGGCGTGAACCTCGTCATCGGCGACAGCGAGGAGGAGTGTACCGCCGACGTCGCGGTCCGGGCTATCGACTACGACTTCCCGGAGTACCTCGTGGAACTCGCGGCCGTCACCCGCGACCACGACCTCTGGATCCGCGACGACCCCCGAAGCGACGACCTCGCCGACTTCTCCTACTGGGCCGACCCCGAGGAGTACATCGACGCCGTCGCCGAACACGGCGCGGACCTCCCCGAGGACGTACAGGAGTTCCTCGCCGAGATGCGCGTCGAGAAGGAGGCCCTCATCGAGAAGGCGGTCGCCCGCGCCGACGTCGAGGAGGTCGGTCCGTGGACGGTCGGCGTGACCTACGGCCGATGCTCGCAGAACGAGGTCGCCGAGGCGCTCCGCCAGCAGGGTACCGACGCCGCGGTGGTCGTCAAGCCCTCCGGAAGCGCCTCGATTCGCGGCACCGACGACTTCGAGCGCGCCCACGAGGTCGCTCGGCAGGTCAACGGCGGCGGCCACCCCAAGGCCGCCGGATGTAAGCCCAGAATCTACGACGACATGCTCGACTACGCCCACCACTGGACGACCCGCGGCGCGGTGGCGAAACAGGTTATCGTAGAGGCGTTCTACAATCTGGAGTGGGACGAGGAGGACGAGACGGAAGCGGACGACGCAACCGCGGACGAGACCGAAGAATGACGACTTCTGACCTCGCAATCGACGCCGAGAAACCCATCGTCGGCATGGTTCACCTCCCGGCACTTCCGGGCGCGCCGAAGTTCTCCGGGGACTTCGAGCAGGTCCGCGAAACCGCCCTACGTGACGCCCGACGACTCGAAGCGGGCGGCGTGGACGCGCTGATGCTCGAAAACTTCGGGGACGCGCCCTTCTACCCCGACGACGTGCCCAAACACGTCGTCGCGTCGATGACCCGCGTGGCCGCCGACGTCCGCGAAGAAGTGGACCTGCCGATGGGAATCAACGTCCTCCGGAACGACGCCGTAGCCGCGCTCTCGGTCGCGGCCGCAGTCGAGGCCGAGTTCGTCCGCGTGAACGTCCACGTAGGTGCGCGCGTGACCGACCAGGGCGTCGTGGAGGGGCAGGCCCACGAGACGGTTCGCCTGCGCGAACGCCTCGACGCAGACGCGGCCATCCTCGCGGACCTCGACGTGAAACACTCCGCCGCCCTCGCCGAGCGACCGCTCGACGCCGAGGCGGTCGCGGAACCGGTCGAACGCGGACTGGCCGAGGGAGTGGTCGTCTCCGGCGCGGGCACCGGCCACGAGGTCGCGAGCGACCACCTCGAAGCGGTGGCGGCGGCCCGCGACGAAGGGGGACTCGACGCGCCGATTTTCGTGGGAAGCGGCGCGACTCCCGAGAACGTCGGCGACCTGCTCGGAGTCGCCGACGGAGCCATCGTGGGGACCGCGCTGAAGCAGGACGGCGAGACGACGAGTCCGGTCTCCGTGAAGCGAGTCGAGAGACTGGTCGAGGCCGCCGACGAGACGCGCTAATTCGATTCGAGGAACGCTCGGACCTCCTCGGCGGTCGGCAGTCCACCTCGCGCGTTCTCGGCGGTGCAGTTGAGCGCCGCGGTCGCCGCGGCGAAGCGCCCGGCGGTTTCGGGCGAGCGACCGCCGAGGAGCCAACTGTGGAGCAGGCCCGCGGTGAAGGCGTCGCCCGCACCGGTGGTGTCCACGGTCTCGACCTCGAACGCGGGGACTTCTACGATTTCGCCGCCCTCGGTGAGCAGGAGCGCACCGTCCGTTCCGCGGGTGACCGCCGCTCTGGTGACGCCTCGCTCGCGGAGTTCCGCGATGGCCTCGCGAGGTACTGCGCCGAGGTACGACCGGGCCGACACCTCGTTGGCGACGAAGCAGTCGCAGATCGGGAGGAGCGCGTCGAGCGTCTCGGGTCGGGTGGCGCGGTCTTCGAGTTCCGAGAGCGGTCCCGAGAGGTCGAAGACCAGCGGCGGGAACTCGTCGTCGTCGCACTCGGCGGCGGTTACGAGGTCGGAGACGACGGGGTCGGGCGCGTACGCGCTGGTGAACGCGAGGTCGGCCCGCCGGAGGTAGTCGAAGTCGTCGCGGGACAGTCGGAGGTTCGGGACGCTCTCGCCGCCCGCGATTATCATGCGCTCGCCCTCGGGGTCGCGCAGAATCATCGAGTAGGAGGTTCGCTCGCCGGCCGCGCCGCGCCGGACTCGCCGGGCGTCGATACCGCGCTCGCGGAGGTCGGCCAGAATTCGGTCGGCCGCGGCGTCGTCGCCGACGCGCGAGACCACGCCCGACTCGCGGCCCAGGCGAGCGAGTCCGGCCGCGACGTTCGCGGCGACCCCGCCGATTGCGGTCGCCTCGTCGCGGACGAACGCGCCGCCGTCGGGTTCGGGAAGGTTGGTCAGCGCGTAGACGCGGTCCACGACCGCGCTTCCGACCGCGATTGCGTCGAGGCGAGACGGGGCCGCGCCCGAGTCGAAGTCGCTCATCGGCGTGACCGAGGAACCGCGGGAGGAAACGCTTTTCGACGGCAGGGAAACGACTCAGGGCTTCCGGAACTCGTAGGAGAGGTCGCCGCCCTCGACGCGGATGGCGTCGGCGTCGTGGTCGAAGTAGAGCGCCTCGACGCCGCCGTCCTCGAAGTCGTGAAGCGGCATTCCGGCCGAGACGCGGCCGTCTTTCGTGACGAGGAAGGTCGCGCTCCCGACCGTAATCTCGATGCCCTCGCCGCTCTCGGACACCTCTCCGTCCGCGGCGATTTCCCGGAGGTGGTCCGCGATGGCGTTCCAGTCCTCGACGGGGACGCGCTCGAAGTCGTCCATGGCGACCCTGCAATCGTCAGCGGGAAAACGACTTGGGCCAGCGTGCAGTGGCCTCCCGGCGGGTTCAGCGACCGGGGCTTTCGAGAACGCGTCAGTTCCGGTTCTGCGGGTCGCTCACTCCGGATAGAAGACGAAGACCGCGACCGAAGATTCCCGAAAATCCGCCGTCTACTCCGCTTCGTTAGTGACCCACTTCTCGGAGTACGCCGTCCCGCAGTCGCAGTAGGCGTAGGCGTGGATGACCTCGCCTTCGGCGTAGAGTCCGCCGACCTCCTCGTTCTGCTCCTCGGCGAAGGCGAAGATGAACTCGACCGACCCGTCGCAGTCGGGGCAGTCGCCGCCCGCGAGGTCCCGGGCTATCTCGCCGTCGGTGCCCATCGCCTGCTTGGCGAACCCCATCGCGTCCATGCCGGTCGCGGTCTTGAACACGCTCCGGCCCTGGTCGCCCTCGACCACCAGCACCACGCCGCCGTCTACCTGTTCGCCGTGCTTGGCCAGTCCGTCGCCCTCGCCCTCGACGAACGAGTCCGAGAGGAACAGCGCCACGTCCTCGGGTCGCTCGCCCGCGAGGAACTGCTCGCGTTTGTCCATACCGCCGGTAGGGAAGGAGACGGGAAAAGGCCCGCGTTCTCGTCGGCGACTGATGGAATTGTAGATGTTTGTTTTAGAAATGTATATAGATGTTTTAGAATGATTCGTATATCTCGAATCCGGACAGACTACCCGGCGCGCGCTGGCGCGGCGCTCACGAGCGCCGCGCCAACCGCGCGAGGGACGGCGGCCGCGGATGCGGCCGCCGAGGTTGGGGAGGTGTGAGGCCCGCGGTTGCGGTGCTGTCGCGGAGCGGTGCGGTGACTCCTCGGTGTCGGCAGTAGCTAGCTCCGGCAAATCGGTCTCGTGCCACGACAGCTTCAGAGTCGGCAGTAGCTATCCCCGGCGAATCGGCACCTCGCCTCTCGTCACCGTCTTCCGCTCCGTTCCCGCCGAATTCTCCAGTTATCGTGAGTCCACCGAGACCGCACCGACCGCGAATGGACGGGACCGCTCCAGAGTGATGAGAAGCGTTACCCGGCGCGAACGAGTACGACCAGCCATGACCGACACCGAGTCTGCAGACACCGACGGCTTCGACGCCGACCAGTGGCGCGAGGAACTCCGGTCCCACCGCGCCGAGAAGGACGACTTCTTCGCCGAGCATCCCCAGTCGCCGATTCCGCCCGAGGAGCGCGACGACTTCGAGAGTCTCGACTACTTCGGCCCGGACCCCGACTACCGCGTAACCGCCACCGTCGAGGTCCACGACCGGCCAGACCCCGTGGAGATGGACGTGAGCGCGGGACCGCCCCAGCGATACCTCCGGGTCGCCACGCTCCACTTCGAACTCGGCGACGAGGAACGCGAACTCGCGGCCTATCGCCAGCAAGCCGACGAAGACGGACTGTTCGTCCCGTTCCGGGACAAGACGACGGGCCAGCAGACCTACGAGGGCGGCCGGTACATGGAGTTCGAGACCGAGGGCGAGTTGGAAGACGGAAGCGAGATGGTGGTGGACTTCAACATCGCGTACTCGCCGTTCTGCGCCTACAGCGAGACGTTCGCCTGTCCGCTCCCGCCCGAGGAGAACTGGCTCGAAGTCGAGGTTCTGGCGGGCGAGCAGGCGTAGCGAACGGACGGGAAGGTCCAGCGAAACCCGACTCGGCGAAATCCAGTCCGCCAAAGCGACCCACCAGTATCTTCAGCGAGGAGTACCACGGTTAACCCGATGAATGGCGTCCTCTGGTATCTCCTGTTGGCCGTCGTGGCGACTGCTATCATCTGGAAGGGAAGCGAACTCCTCGAACGCTCCGCGGAGCGTCTCAGCAAGCACTACGGTTTGCCGGTCGCCGTCCACGGAGCCGTCGTCGTCGCCATCGGGTCGAGTTTTCCCGAACTCAGTTCGGTCGTCATCAGTACGCTCCTGCACGGCGAGTTCGGTCTCGGCGTCGGGGCCATCGTCGGGAGCGCCATCTTCAACCTGCTCGTCATCCCGGCGCTCTCCGCGTTCGCCAGCGAGACGCTCGAAGTGACCCGGGACATCGTCCACAAGGACGCCCAGTTCTACATCATCAGCGTCCTCGTGCTGTTCATTACGTTCGCTCTTGGAGCCACCTACGTCCCCGGCGGGACGAACTCGGCGGCGATTCTCACGCCCGCGCTCGTGGTGATGCCGCTCGCCACCTACGGCGTGTACGTCTTCCTCCAGTATCAGGACACCCGAGACTACGTCGCGACTGACACCATCGACGTGAGCCCAGGCCGCGAGTGGGGCGTTCTCGCGGTCTCGCTCGTCCTCATCGCCGTCGGCGTCGAGGTCATCGTCCGCGCCGCGCTCGGCTTCGGGGCGATATTCGACACGCCGAGTTTCCTGTGGGGGTTGACCGTCATCGCCGCCGCGACGAGCCTTCCCGACGCGTTCGTCAGCATCAACGCCGCGAAGAACGACGAGAGCATCACCAGCCTCACGAACGTCCTCGGAAGCAACACGTTCAACCTCCTGGTCGCCATCCCGGTCGGGGTCCTCCTCGCGGGGTCGGCCACCGTCAACTTCCTCATGGCGATTCCGATGATGGGATTCCTCGCCTTCGCCACGCTCGTGTTCGTCGTCGTCACCCGCACTCACCTCGAACTCACCGACACCGAGGCCTACGCGCTACTCGGCCTCTACGTCCTGTTTCTCGCGTGGATGACGCTCGAAAGCACGGGCGTCATCGAGACCGTCCGCGGAATCTGAGCGGCGGAACTGCGTCGGCGGTACGATTTCGAGAGATTCGGACGTCGAGCGACCGAAAGCGGCCGTCGCACGGGGAAACGATTCACATCGACGGGCGTTCAAACCAACGTCGGGGAGCCATGTCCGGGAACCTGAAACAGCGAATCCAGCGCGTTATCGCAGAACAGGCCGAAGAGAACCAGTCCGACACGGTGAGCGAGGAGACGCTCAAGGCCGTCCTCTCCGGAAACGCGGGCGTCGAGCCACAGGAGGTCGAACGCGCGCTCGACGAACTCGTGGCCGACGGGACGCTGACGCAGACAGACGACGAGTACCGACTCTCGAACGACGCGTAGCTCGCCGTCCGTGCGGCCGGCCCTTTCTGACCACGGTGAGAACTAAATGGAGAACCCGCGTCGGGTCTACTATGTCAGACGAGGCGATGACGAACTTTCCGGTTCCGGACGTGGAGGACCTGCCCGAGGACCTCCGAGAGCGCATCGCGGAGGAGACCGAACGCGCGGGATTCACGCCGAACGTCTTCCGCGCCTTCGGCTACAAGCCGAGCCACTTCCGGCCGTTCTTCCAGTACCACGACGCGCTGGTGGAGGACACGCCGCTCGACCGCGAAGAGGTCGAGATGATAGTCGTCACGGTCAGCGGCGTCAACGATTGCCTCTACTGCGTGGTCGCCCACGGCGCGCTCTGCCGGTTCTACAGCGAGCGCCCCAAACTGGCCGACCAACTCGCCACGAACCACCGCGCCGCCGACCTCTCCGAGCGCCGGAAAGCGATGCTCGACTTCGCGGTGAAGTTGACCGAAAAGCCGGGCCGCGTGACCGAGGACGATATGGCGGTGCTCCGCGAAGTCGGGCTGACCGACGAGGAAATCTGGGACGTGGGGAGTGTGACCGCGTTCTTCAATCTGAGCAATCGGATGGCGACGATGGCGAACATGCGCCCGAACGACGAGTTCTACACGTTCGCGCGGGAGACCGCGGAGTGACGACTACGACGGTTTCGAACGAACGGTCGAGACGATTCGGCTAGCTCTCGGAGGACGATTCGGCGTCGCTCCTTCGCCGGAATCGAGTTCCGAGGACGAACGATGGCGTCCCTAACAGCAACAGGACGACCACGAAGACGAGGAGGTCGAGTTGCGGGGTCGAACTGGGCCGAGAAGACGTGACGAGCGCGCTCGCCACGACGAACGGCACTCCTCCGAGCGAGAAAGCGAGGAACCGACTCGCCCGAGGATATCGACCTATCGATACCCCGAGCAGGAGGAAGCCTCCGACGGAGACTATCAGGGGCCATACGAACAGTTCGCCGACGAGCGTTCTTCCGACGCCGCCGAAGATACCGACGAGGAGTCCCGCATGTAGTACCACGACGGCGGGAAGGTCGACGGGTGGTCTGTCCGCGAACCGGGCGCGAAGCGAGTCGCCTCGTCCGACGCGTCGAACCGGCGACTTCCCCGCGAAACTGCGAGAGACGAGTACCGTCACCCCGAGCAGTCCCAGTGCGTACAGCCACCCTACTCGTGCCGTTCTCGGTGCCGCCCAACTGGCGACGTGCGAAGTGACGGTGCTCCGAGTAGCGAGTCGCGTCGAAAGTCGGTCGTCGGGAGCGAACGCGACGTAGGTATCCCCGGTGACGACCCTGGTATCCGAGGACCGCCAGACGACGGCTCGTCCTCGCTCCGTTACGTTGGCTTCCGGAGGGTAGTTCGTAGCGACGGTTCCTGCCGGTCCGCGAACGACCACGCGGTCCGCCCCCAGCAGATACGACGAGGGTCCTCGCCCTTCGGTGTCGAAGTAATCGACCAGCAGTACCTCCCCGAACCCTCGGCGGGCCACGTTCGAGACCGTGAACGAGACGACGAGTACGTCGTCTTCCATCCGTGCCGAGAGATTCGTCACGTTCCCTCCGTGAATAGCGACGTACGGTGCGACGTCACCGACGGCCCCGGTTACCGACTCGCGGGCGAGTCGAGACACCCGGTCTGGATCGGAACGCAACTCACCGACGTCCGGCCCCGAAAGGTTTGCCCGGACGGTCCATCGCGAATTTCCATCTTCTCGCACGCGAATCCCGAGTTCGCTGGATTCGACCGACACGTCGGGACCATCGGCGGTGGCGTTTTCGATTCCTTTCTCACACGTGATGCAGACCGTCGGACTCGGTGGGAAATCCGCACATCCCGACGTAAACACGAGTACGCCCAACGCGAGGAGAGCAAAAAGACGGCGAGCGCCGCTCCGGTCCATTACTCCAACACCTTATCTGTCGTAGTATTTAATTTTTTACCCGATAGGGAAGAATACGTCTCGGCAGATTACTGCGGTCGTTCGTCGTTACACACCGATTCGCCGGACGGAACTGCCCGAAATTACGGCGCGACACCGACCGTCAACAGCGTCCCGAACTCCCGGTATCGCTCGACCATCGCCTCACGCGACTCCCAGCTATCGGTCGGAAACTCGCTCACGTCGGGAATCTCGGTGTCGCGGTCCGGCACGTTGTCCTGTTCGGCGACGTAGAGGCCCGCCTCGCGGAACGCCTCGCGGTACTCCGCCGCCGACCAGCGCGTCATCTCCACGTCGATGTTGTCCTGCCACTCGTGGGAGTGGACGTTCTCCTCGTAGTAGTTCACGCCACAGAAGAAGGTGCCGCCGGGTCGGAGGACGCGGGCGACCTCCCGAAGGGTCTCGGTGGGGTCGTTGGCGTAGTAGAACGCCTCCATCGTGAAGACGTGGTCTACGCTGTCGTCGGCGAACGGCAGGTGGTCGAAGTCGCCGACGAGGAAACCGACCTGCGAGTCGTCGGTGTACTCCGTGGCGTTGCGCGCCATCTCCGGCGACCCGTCGAGTCCGTAGGCCCGTCCGGCGTTCTTGGTGTCCCGGAGCGCGCGGGCGGCGTACCCGCTTCCGGTTCCGAGGTCCAGCACGGTGTCGCCCGTCTCGACCGGCATCCGGGCCAGGACGTACTTGGCGGTGTGCCAGTGGCGGTCTTCCATTCCCCTGTCGCGGCCGTCGGCCGCCCAGTCGTCGAACTCCTCGCGGACGCTCATGCGGGGAGGGAGACGTGCCAGCGACAAAACGGATTCGGAACGACCGCTCGCTTCGACCGTCGAACAGCAGGGGGCTTTTATCCGCGCGGTGTGTCACGTCGCGTATGGTCGGACGAAGCAAGCGGTACGCGCTGGCCGACTCTGCCCAGCAGACGGTGGGCGGGTTCCTGCTCGCGGGGCCGTTCGTCGTCACCGAGGAGGTGTGGGTGCTGGCGACGGACATGACCTCGTTGCAGGCGCTGCTGACGGTTCTCATCGTCTTCCTCATCGGCTACGGCGCGCTCTACAAGGCCGATGACGACCGCGACCCCGACCGCGAGTCCGAGGTCGCCGGCGTCCCGACCCGGTTCGTCTCGCTGATGCTCGTCTCGTTCGGGTCGGTCGCCATCCTCTCGCTGGCGTTCGGCGCGCCCGGCACCTTCCTCGGCGAGACGTACGTGGACGGCCAGCCCTCGATGGAGACGGTCGGTATCACGCTCCGCGCGATCAGCGTCGGCGCGGTGTTCAGCGTCGTCGGCGCGGCCACCGCCGACAGCGTGTTCTGACGCGAGCGCGTCTCGGCGCGGGCCCCGGACCGCTCGTGTTTCTCGCACGCGTTTGACCCGCATTCTTAAGTCGTCGCCACGTATTACCAGTGGATATGGATTATCGACTCGCCATCGAAAACACGCCCGAAACCGTACCCGGTGGCACTGGCATTCTCCTCCTGCATCCGAGTACCGGCGAGACCGACCGCATCGACACCGACTTCCTGAAGACCGACACCGACCACTTCCTCGTCATCTCGACCCGAACGACGGCGCGCGAGGTCAAGCAGAAACTCAGCCACTACGACGTGGACGAGAGCAAAGCCGAGATTCTGGACACTCTGAGCATCGAGCGAGGCTACTCGCGCCGAAGCACCGACAACGTCCACTACGTCTCCTCGCCCGACGACCTGGAGGGCGTCCTCGAAGTCACGCGCGAGTTCCTCGAAAACACCGAGGGCAAGCGCCGCATCAGCCTCGACTCCATCACCGAGATGGCGTACTACGCCGACGAGTCCCGCGTTCGGGACGTGGTTCGCCAGATTCTGGGCCTCCTGCGCGAACACGATTCGGTCGGCCTGTTCCACCTCTCGAAGGGCGTCCACGACGAGGAACACGTCGAGAAGTTCATGGGCCTGTTCGACGCCATCATCGACCTCGACCGCGACGGCGAGGTGAACAGCGACTTCGAGAAAATCTGAAATTCAGTACCTTATCCGTTATTAGACGCGGTGTTTAGTCCAGTAGGGTAGACCAGCAATTCCGCTTTTCTGCGAGAGGTACTAGGTTTCTTTCCGAATAGACTCCACCCATTTTTCGAGAGTGTAGTCCTCTGCCCAGTTGATATTTGGCGATGACTTATCGGACTCTTCTACACGGATACCCATCGTCGTTTTCGGTGCTTCTGCTATAGGTACAACGAACGTCCGTTCGATTTCTGGCGAGTAAGCTGCGAATACTTCTATTTCTCCTTCGTGTCCCTCTTTTTGGACTTTCCGTGTCAACGTGCCTGAACTCCGAACTCCGAACTGGACACGTCCGTTTTCTAACCGGCCAGTTTTAATCTGTACTCGGTAGAATTTCCCTGTTTCTTCGACTACGACATCATATCTCTCGTTATCCCCAAATGGTTCTAGAACAGTCAAACCCTGACGGACAAGTTCAAAGATAACTGCTGCTTCGCTTTGCTGGCCCGTTCTTTCGGATGAACTCTCTCGCTCGTACCCGATTATAGTCTCTTTCGACTAAAATATGACGCCATCCGTCGTTACGGTTTCCGGGCCTGCGACTCGTCTACTTCAAATCCTTCGTAGCCGCTTCGCTCCTCACCTTGGTTCGTCGCAGAAACGGGCTGGAAGGGATTTGAACCCCTGGCCGTCTGGTGTCTTCCACGACCATCCGGAACCCCGGGTGTATCGTGCTAAAAGCCAGACGCTCTGCCTAACTGAGCTACCAGCCCTCAGTTCATCGATTGTACCGGGCGTAGTTAAACGTTTACTATTTCCCGGAAGCTTTACCCTCGCGTCGTCAGTCGAATCGGGCATGAACGACTTCGCCCGCGAACGCGACGCCGACCTCCGGGAGTTCACCAAGGAACTCCTCCGGTTCGACACCACCGAAGGCGAGGAAGCGCCCGCACAGGAGTTCGTCCGAAAGCGACTCGACGAACTCGGCTTCGAGACCTACGAGTGGACCGCCGACGCCGAGGCACTGGCCGACCATCCCTCGTTTCCCGACGACCCTGACGAGATTCAGGTCGAACGACGGCCGAGCGTCGGTGGCGTCCTCGAATTCGGCGACCCCGACGCCGGGCCGACGCTCGTCCTGAACGGTCACGTCGACGTGGTGCCGGTGGCCCGCGAGTCGTGGTCGAGCGACCCCTTCGAACCGACGTGGAGCGAGGAAGACGGCCGCCGAGAGCTGACCGCCCGCGGTGCGGCCGACATGAAGTCCGGTCTCGCGGCCTGCGTCTTCGCCGCGAAGCACCTCCACGAAGCCGAAACCGGCGACTCGACACCGGACCTCGACGGGCGCGTCGTGGTCGAGAGCGTCGTCGGCGAGGAGGCGGGCGGCATCGGCGCGGCCGCTGCGGCCCTGTCGAACCCTTATCCCTTCGAGCGCGACGCCGCCGTCATCGCCGAACCGACCGATCTCCGGCCCGTCACGGCCTCCGAGGGGAGCCTGATGAAGCGCCTCCGTCTCGCCGGTCGGTCGGCCCACGCCGCGACTCGGTGGCGCGGGGTGGACGTCCTCCCCTACTTCGAGGAGATTCGGCGGGCCTTCCGTGACCTCGAAGCCGAGCGCGGCGAGACCGTCACCCACCCGCTCTACGAGCGTTTCCCGGTGCCGTGGCCGGTGGTCGTCGGTCGGGTCGAGGCGGGCGACTGGGCTTCGTCGGTCCCGGCCGAGTCGACGGTCGAGCTTCGAATCGGCGTCGCGCCGGGCGAAACCGTAGCTGAGGTCGAGGACGTGTTCGACCAGCGCCTCGCCGAACTCGTCGCCGACGACGAGTGGCTCTCGGAGCATCCGCCGGAGTTCGAGCGATTCTCGGTCCAGTTCGAGCCCTCGGAGATCGACGCCGACGAACCCGTCGTCGCGGCGGTCCAGCGCGCGATGGAGGCCCACGGCCTGAGCGACACCGAACCCCGGGGAGCGACCTACGGCGCGGACGCTCGCCACTACATCGAGGCCGGAATCCCGACGGTCATGTTCGGACCGGGAAGCATCGAACAGGCCCACTTCCCGGACGAGACTATCGCCTGGTCGGAGGTACTGACCGCTGGCGGGGCGTTGGCCGACGCCGCGAAGGAGTTCTTGGAGTAGTTAAAAGGCCGCTTTCAGGAGAACCGCTCTTCTAACGCCTCAGAAACGACCTCGTCGGGCGATTTGCCCTCCATGGCCGCGGTCCGGCGGAGTTCCCGGTAGGTGTCGGTCGGAAGCGACAGTTCGAGTTCGCCCGGCGTCACGCCGTGGTCGGCGAGCGCCTCCTCGACCGGGGTGCCGCTGTTGACCGTGCTGGCGACCGACCGGACCTCCCTGACCGTCAGGTCGCCGTCGAGGACGGCCCACGCGAGTTGGAATCGCTCCTCGCCGTCGACCCGGGCGATGTGCTTGGCGGCGGTCGGTGCGACGTGCCCCATGGCGACGTACCGCCGGATGGACTGGGGCAGGTCGTGAACCCGTGCCCACTTCCGGATGAACGCGACCGTCACGTCTCCACCCGCGCGCTCGGCCGCGGCCTTGTACGAGCCTTCGCCGCGCACGAGCGCCGCGCACGCTGCCGCACCGCGTAGCATGAACACGTTGTCCTCGCCGCCAGCGGTGTTGTCGGCGAAGCGGGCGACGGTCTCGGCGGCCTCTGCGATGCTCTCGGGGTCGTTCGGGTCGAACGCCTTGGCCTGCTCGGCGCTCTGGCCGGTGACTGTCGCGTCGCCGCGGACGACCGGTTGCCCGACCGGCGACTCGCGGTCGGTCGGCGGTACCTCGTCCCCTCGCTCTTCGCTCATCGGTCGAACGGTGGGTCCGAGTAGGCAAAAAGCCGCGGGTCGGAACAATGGTCGCCGATGGCGCCAGAACCGCGAGCGGGCGAACAGGTCAACGGCAGTCAGTAATCACTTTCCCCGTCGGTCGCGTCGTCACTGTCGTGGGAATTTTCGACCGATTCATCGAGAGACGCGGAAAGAGCGACGGCGGAAACTACGTCTGCACGCTCTGCGGTGCGACCTTCGAAGAGCGTACAGTGGTCGTGTGTCCGAAGTGCCGGGGGTTCGTGGTCAAGCGCGGTCAGTAGGAGTCTCGCCGAGCGATGGTTTTCAGTGACTCGCGCGCTAGTTCGGAGTCATGGCTCGAACCCGGACCGGCGAGTGGACGACGGCCCAGATGCCCGCGATGGACGACTGGACCGTCGTCGTCACGGGCGCGAACAGCGGTCTCGGCTACGAGGCGACCCGGGCGTTCGCTCGGAAGGGCGCGCACGTCGTGATGGCCTGCCGAAACGAGGAGCGCGGCGAGGACGCCAAGCGCCGCATCCGGACCGGGGAGGCCGGGGGAAGCCACCGCGGGTCGCTCGAAGTGGCCGAACTCGACCTCGCAGACCTCGCGTCGGTCCGGTCGTTCGCCGACGAGTTCCGGGACGCTCACGACGAGTTGCACGTCCTCTGCAACAACGCGGGCGTGATGGCGATTCCCCGGCGCGAGACCGCGGACGGCTTCGAGATGCAGTTCGGCGTCAACCACCTCGGTCACTTCGCGCTGACGGGTCTGCTCCTCGACCGCCTGCGCGAGACGCCCGGCGAGTCGCGGGTCGTGACCCAGAGCAGTGGCGCCCACGAACGCGGCGACATCGACTTCGAGGACCTCCACCACGAGCAGTCCTACGACGAGTGGGAGGCTTACGCCCAGAGCAAACTGGCGAACGTCCTCTTCGCCTACGAACTCCAGCGCCGACTCGACGACGCCGAACTGGACGTGACCAGCGTGGCGTGCCATCCGGGCTACGCCGCCACGAATCTCCAGCGCAGAGGCCCCGAGATGACCGGTTCGACCGTCCGGCTCTGGGCGATGAAAGCCGCGAACGCGCTCCTCGCCCAGTCCGCCGAAGACGGCGCGCTCCCGCTGCTCTACGCCGCCAGTGCGCCGGAAATCGAGGGCGGCGAGTACGTCGGTCCCGGCGGCCTGATGAACATGCGCGGCCCGCCGGCGGTCCAGCAGTCGAGCGACGTCTCCTACGACCGCGAGCGCGCCGAGCGACTCTGGGCGGTCTCGGAGGACCTGACCGGCGTGACCTACGACCTCGAACGGTCGATGACGGCGGAGTGAGGCGACGATTCTTCGACCTCCGCGTGCGCTGGCGTGACTTTGCGCCCGGCGCGTGCTGGTGTCGTCGCGCCGTCGGCGCGATTGCTCGGCGGACGCGGGTCGTCCGCCGGTGCCCGCGGTTTGGGTCGCGCCAACCGCGCGAGGGGCGAGTGAACGACCGGAGGGACTGGACGAGGAGGATGGGGGCGTGAGGCCGTCGCGCTCGGCGACGCAGACCACCGGGATGCACTCGGTGCCACCGACCCAGTATGGGTGGACTGAAAGGGGCCGCCCGGTCGCGCCCGAAGGGCGTGGTCGTCTCTGCGGGCCACTATTTCCGCGCGGGCGGTGCTGAGAGCGCGGAAATATCCCGCAGAGCGACCGCGACCGGGCGGGGGCGTTCTACCGCGTCTTCGTCGTGGTCACGGGAGTCGTTCGCGTCGGCAGTGTAGTTCGGCGTGCGGTTATCGCTCCCTCGCCGACGAAGGTTTATCCCGTATCACGCACCAACCTCTGATAGATGACCGACGCGACCGACTACGACCCGGTCGAATGCCCCGTGAGCGACTGCACCTACCGCGACGCGATTCGCCCGGTCGCCGCCCACGTCGGCAGGTCGGACGACGAGGGCCACGAGTGGGACCGACTCGGCTACGGCGGGGCGCGCGACTTCGTGGAGACCGAGAAGCGCCGCCAGCGCCAGGCCGGCGGCCAGGCCAGCGCCGCGACCACGACCGACAGCAGTTCGACCAACGCCGCGAGTACCACCAGTACCGCGACTACGAGCGAGACGGCCGACGAGTCGGAGGCGACCGACGAACCCGAACCTCCCTTCGAGTTGGGCTTCGAGCGCGAGGCGCTGGTCCTGCTGAAACTCGTCAGCGAGTACGACCTCTCGTCGCTGGACGCTCTCGGAACCGGCCAGTTGGCCGACCTCTACTCGCTGCTGGCCGACCTCAAGAACTCGGCCGAGGACGCCCGCAAGGAGGTACGCGATGCGCTGCTGGACGAACTCCACGAGGACGGCACCCTCTCGGCCGACCTGGGGAGCGTCGAACGCCGGACCTACGAGTACCGACGGACCCGGGACGAGAGCGACGTCCGGCGCGCGCTCGTAGACGCCGGGGTGAACCCCGAGTCGGTCCGAAGCTTCGACGAGGGGAAACTCAGGGACGCCATCGAGGAGACCGACCTCGACGAAGACGCGGTGTTCGACGTCGACGAGCGCGCTCAGATTCGAATTTCCGACTCGAACGATGACCGCCGCCGCGAGCAGTTCGAGCGTCTGGACGCCGAGATTCGTTCGCTGGTCGAAGACGACGGGTGAACTTCCGAGCGGGACGAACTGCGCGGCGGGACGGCGTTCGATACTCTCGAAGGAATCTTTTTCACTGCTTTCAGAAATAAATTTGTTTGCTTTAGAAATTCGTAGTCACGTTTCGCGGCGACAGCGCAGCTCGTGGCCCGCCCGCTCGCGGTCGCTTTCGTCCCCCGGCAGTGGGTGGTTGGGTGGGTTGGTCTACTATCGCGTCGCCGAACGTCACCGTCAGCGAGTTCACCCCCGTCTCAGTGTCCGCCACGGCGACACGCGCAACCGGAGGTCCGTTCCCAAATCAATAGTTATTTCCGGAGCTCGGCCCCTACTGGTTTCGGGATGCTACTACAGGGAACGGTCGTCGCCGACGCCGAGACGGTGGTCGAAGACGGCGCAGTGGTCGTGGAGGGCGACGAGATAGTCGCCGTCGGCGACCGCGCCGAGTTGGTCGAATCCTACCCCGACCACGAGCGCAGGGAGTACGACCTGCTCGCGCCGGGCGTGGTCGGCGGTCACGTCCACTCCGTCCAGTCGCTCGGTCGGGGTATCGCCGACGACACGGCCCTGCTGGACTGGCTGTTCGACTACGTCCTGCCGATGGAGTCGTCGCTCGACGCCGAGGGGATGCGGATAGCGGCGGAGTTAGGGTACCTCGAACTGCTCGAATCCGGCGTCACGACCGCCATCGACCACCTGTCGGTCCGCCATGCCGACGAGGCGTTCGAGGCCGCGGGCGAGTTGGGCATCCGCGCTCGGATGGGCAAGGTCCTGATGGACACCGAATCGCCCGACGGTCTGCTGGAGGAGACCCAGGCGGGCCTGGACGAGACCGAGCGCCTGATCGAAGAGTACCACGACACCCACGGCGGCCGCATCCAGTACGCCGTGACGCCGCGCTTCGCGGTAAGTTGCACCGAGGAGTGTCTCCGCGGCGTGCGCGAACTCGCCGACGCCTACGACGGCGTGCGCATCCACACCCACGCTAGCGAGAACCGCGACGAGGTCCAGACCGTCGAGGACCGGACGGGCCGCCGGAACATCCACTGGCTGGACGAGGTCGGTCTGACCGGCGAGGACGTGGTGCTGGCCCACTGCATCTGGACCGACGAGTCCGAGCGCGAGGTCCTCGAAGAGACCGGCACCCACGTCACCTACTGCCCCTCGTCGAACATGAAACTCGCCTCCGGCATCGCGCCGATCGTGGACTACGTGGACCGGGGCATCAACGTCGCGCTGGGCAACGACGGCCCGCCCTGCAACAACACGCTGGACCCCTTCACCGAGATGCGCCAAGCGAGTCTCCTCCAGAAGGTCGAACACCTCGACCCGACGACGACCCCCGCGCGACTCGCCTTCGAGATGGCGACCGAGAACGGCGCGAAAGCGGCGGGCTTCGAAAACGTCGGGCGCTTGCGACCGGGGTGGAAGGCCGACATCGTGGGACTGACGACCGACGTCACTCGCGCCACGCCGCTCCACGACGCGTTCTCGCACCTCGTCTTCTCCGCGCACGGCGACGACGTGGAGTTCACGATGGTCGACGGCGACGTAGTGTACGAAGACGGCGAACTGCTGACCGGTGACGCCGACGAGATTCGGCGGCGAGCGAGCGAGTACGAACTCCCGTTCGACGTGGAGTGAGCACAGTCCGACGACGGCCCCAGCTATTTTGGCGACGACCGACGCAGAGCGACGGTAACGACCCGCGCGGAACGATGGCAACGTGGCGCGACTCGGCAGTACCGATTACATCCGGGGTACGGTTTATAAACCCGCCCCGACGTGATACGGGTATCGACACCGTCTGAGTATGAACGAAAACGACCGCTCCATCGTCGGCGTTGCGATGCTGGCCCACGCGATGGTTCACACCTACGAACTCTCGATTCCGATTCTCGTGACCGTCTGGCTCGACGCGTTCTCGGTGACGCCCGCAACCATCGGACTCGTCGTCTCGATGGGCTACGCGCTGTTCGGTCTCGGTGCACTCCCCGGCGGAATCCTGGCCGACACCTACGGGTCGCGGCCCCTGATAATCGCCTGTCTCGTCGGGATGGGGGCGTCGTTCCTGCTCCTGAGCGTGGCTCCGAGCGTCGGGTTCGTCGCGGTCGCGCTCCTCGTCTGGGGGGCCGCCGCGAGCGTCTACCACCCGTCGGGGCTGTCGCTCATCAGCAAGGGCGTCTCCCAGCGCGGCACCGCGTTCGCCTATCACGGGATGGCGGGGAACCTCGGCATCGCCCTCGGACCGCTCGCGACCGCACTCCTCTTGCTGGCGTTCGACTGGCGACAGGTCACGGCTCTGCTCGCGGTCCCCGCGGGCATCGCGGTCCTGCTGTCGCTGACCGTCGAGTTCGACGAAACGGCCTCGGTCGAAGCGACCGACGGGGGCACGACCGACTCCAAGGCCGACACCGTCTCGTCGCTGTCGGAACTGGTCTCGGAGTCGAAGCGACTGTTCACCGCCGGGTTCGCCGCGGTGTTCGCGATCGTGATGCTCTCGGGGCTGTACTACCGGGGAACGCTCACCTTCCTGCCGGACCTGCTCGCCGAACTGCCGATGTTCGACCCGGTCGCGCTCGGCGGCCGAACCCTCGAACCCTCGCGGTACCTCTACGCCGGTCTGCTCGTGGTCGGCATCGCCGGGCAGTACGTGGGCGGAAAGCTCACCGACAGGATGGAGACCGAGCGCGGCATCGCCCTCGGATTCGCCGGACTCGCGGTCGTCGCGGTGCTGTTCGTTCCGGCCTCGAACGCGGGGCTGGTGGCCCTGTTGAGCATCAGCGCAGTCCTCGGATTCCTGCTGTTCCTCGTCCAACCGTTCTACCAGGCGACGGTGGCCGAGTACACCCCCGCGGGACTCCGGGGCCTCTCGTACGGCTACACCTACCTCGGCGTGTTCGGCGTCGGCGCGCTCGGCGCGGCGATGGCCGGGGTCATCCTGACCTACGCGTCGTCGGGCGGCCTGTTCCTCGTCCTCGCGGCCATCGCGGCGACGGCCGCGCTCCTCGCCGGGAACCTGGTCCGGACGCGGGCGTGACCTACAGGAGGTACTCGCCGACCTCGTCCATCACTTTGTGTTCGGCGCGGGCGAGGTGTTCCCACGTCGTCGTCGGCGCGATGCCGACCTGGTCGCTGATGTCCTCGATTGTCACGTCGGTCTTGGGCCTGTAGTATCCGAGGTCGATGGCGGTCTTCAGCACCTCCAACTGGCGGGACGTGAGTTCGTCCTCCAGCACCTCGAACAGTTCGAGGTGGCTCTGGCCGTCGAGTTCGCTGAGCGCGACGTTGCGCACCAGTTCCGTGTCGTTGCCCGCACGTTCGAGCGACTCGATTATCTCGCCCACGTCGTCGCCGTCGTCGACGTACAGCGTCCACCGCTCCCACCCCGCGGTGATGGTCGCTCCGGTCCGGTGGTGGATGCCCATGTCCGAGAGTCGCTGAGAGATACTGTCCCACTGATAGCTGTCGTAGGTGATGGCGACGGCGACCCGCGCGGCGTCGAACGGCGTGAGCGGCGTCACGTCGAGTACCGGGTCGGCGTCCTCGAAGTCGTCCAGAAACCCCTCTATCGAGTCGGCCGGGCCCGTAATCTCGATGATGCGTTTGCGCTCGGCCGCGCTCCCGGTCATCGAAGAGGCGGACTCGAGGGTGATGTCCGGGTACTTTTTGCTGATGTCGCTTTCGGGTTCGCCGTGGTGACGCACCCGAAGCGTCACTTCGCGCATGAGGTACGTGAAGCGGTCCGAGCAGATTAACCCCTTCGAACACGGAACGAATTGCCCGCAGTAGTCTGGTTTTCCCGTCGGCCCGGATATAGACGGTTGCAATACCAAGGGGCTGACCCCGACTGGTATTGAGTACGAGTATGAGAGACGGTAACAGTGATAGCGGCGACGCGAACGCGGTGTCCGACGAAGAGCTGAGCGGTCCGGTCGTGGACCGCAGAACGACGACGAAGCTACTGGGCGCGGCAGGACTCGCCGGCCTGGCCGGTTGTCTGGGCAGCGGAGGAGACTCCGAGACGACCACGTCCGACGACGGGTCCGGCGGCGACGAAACCGAGACGCAGGCCGACGCGAACCAGAAGCAGGGCGGTCGCCTGCAGGCGGCGTGGTTCACCGGGAGCATCGACGTGCTCGACCCGCCGTACATCAGCGTGGGTCAGTACTTCCAGGTCGCGGGCAACGTCTTCAACGGCCTCGTGACCCTGAAGGAGGACCTGACAGTGCGCGGCGACTTGGCGAAGGACTGGACGGTCGAGAACGACGGCAAGAAGTTCACCTTCCAGCTTCGAGAGGGCGTGAAGTTCCACAACGGCGACGAGTTCACCGCCGACGACGTGAAGTACACCATCGACCGGACCATCTCCAACGAGGCTCCGGCGGCCGGAAAGCTCTCGTCGCTCAAGTCGGTCGACGACGGCGGAGTCAACGTCAAAGGCGACTACGAGGTCGAACTCAACTTCGAGGAGGCGATGGCCCCCGCACTCATCTACCTCACTCGCGGGCCGGGTCGGGCCGCGACCATCGTCAATAAGAACGCCATCGAGGAGATGAGCGAGGAGCAGTACAAGGTCACGCCGGTCGGCACGGGACCGTTCGAGGTCACCGAACACGAGGTCGGGTCGGGCGTCACGCTCGACGCGTTCGACGACTACTTCGAGACCGACGAGGACGGCAACTCGCTCCCGTACCTCGACGGCATCGACGTCAAGCCCATCTCGGAGCCGGCCACGCTGGTCAACGCGCTCCGGGGCGGCGACGTCGACTTCGCCAACCTCGTTCCGCTCCAGAACATCGACAAGGTCGAGCAGGCCGGCGAGGTCGAGAAACTCGCCGCGCCGGGCGTCAACTGGTACGGTCTCGCCATGAACCAGGACCGCGAGCCGTTCGGTTCCAAGAAGGCCCGGAAGGGCATCGCCAAGTCCATCGACAACGAGCAGTTCATCCAGACCGCCTACTTCGGCAACGCCATCCCCGCCAAGGGCCCAATCAACAAGGCGACCGAGTGGGTGTGGCGCGAGGACAAACCCGACGACCAGAGCTACAACTCCGAGAAGGGGAGTCAACTCATCGAGGAGGCGGGCGCGTCGGGCGCGAGTTTCAGCATCCTCACCACGCAGGACAGCCTGCGTGCCGCCAAGGCGATGCGTCAGCAACTCAACAGCGCCGGGTTCGACGTGAGCGTCGAGCAGGTCACCTCCTCGACCTACTGGGAGCGCTACGAGAAGGGGAACTACGACACGACCATCAGCGGGAGCGTCGGCGACCCCGACCCGGACCAGTCGCTGTACAACTTCTACCGGAAGCCGAGTGCGGACGGCGTCTGGAACTGGGTCAACTACGAGAGCGACGAGGTGCACGAACTGCTCGCCGAGCAACGTCAGGCCCTCGACCGGGAAGAACGCAAGCAGCTCCTTCAGCAGTTGGAGGACAAGCTCATCGCGGACGTGCCCCACGCCTACCTGATTCACCAGGACGACGTGGCGGCCCGCCGGTCGAGCGTGAAGGGGTTCACCCACATCCCCTTCCTGCGGAACTTCCACACGACGTGGCTCGACGAGTGACAAATGCGCAAGTACATCGTCAAACGAGTACTGCACGCGGCGTTCATCATGTGGTTAGTGGCGACGACCGTGTTCGTCGGTCTCCGGCTCATCCCCGGCGGCCCCGTAGCGGCGATGCTCGGACAGGAGGCCACGCCGCAGGCGGTGGAGTCGCTCCGCCAACAACTCGGGCTGAATCGGCCGATGTACGTCCAGTACGTCGACTGGATGACCGACATGCTCGTGCTCGACTTCGGCCAGTCCATCACGTCGAGCCAGGAGGTCACGACGCTCATCGCGCAGGCCGCCCCGAAGACGCTGTCCATCGGAGCGTTCGCGGTGGTCATCGGCCTCGGCGTCGCGATACCGACCGGCATCGTCAGCGCCGTGCGCAAGAACGAACCGCTCGACTACGTGGCGACTGTGACCGCGTTCATGGGCGTCTCGATGCCCGCGTTCTTCGTTGGCATCCTGCTCGCGCTCGTGTTCGGGGTCTGGTTCGACCTGCTCCCGGTGTTCGGCTACACGCCGCTCGGCGAGGGCGTCGTACCGTGGTTCGAGAGCATTATCCTGCCCGCGATAGCGGTCGGCCTGCCGTACTCGGCCATCGTGATGCGGATGATGCGGTCGTCACTGCTCGAAGTGCAGAACGAACCGTACATGCGGACCGCCCTCGCCAAGGGCGTGGACGGCCGGGTTCGGCTGTTCAAACACGCCCTGCAGAACGCCCTGATACCGGTCGTCACGGTCGCGGGCATCCAGCTCGCGCTCGTGCTCGTCGGGAGCGTGACGGTCGAACTGGTGTTCGGCATCAAGGGACTGGGCCGCTTGCTCGTGGACTCGATGCTCGACCGCGACTACCCGGTGACCCAGGCGGTCATCCTGCTGGTCGCCGGAGTGATGGTGTTCACCAATCTGCTGGTCGACGTCGCGTACACGTTCATCGACCCGCGGATTCGCTACGGAGGTGACGACGCGTGACCGACAACGAATCGCCCGGGGTGGGACCGAACTCGCCCGCCGAACCGGGACCGACCGACGTGCCGCCCGAGTACCGGCAGGACGAACAGATAGAAGAACACAAGACGCTCGGCCAGCGCCTCGTGGACGGGCTACTGGCAGACAAGATGGCGCTGTTCGGCGCGGTGGTCGTCGTCGCCTTCGTGGTGACCGCGGTGTTCGCGCCGTTCGTCGCGCCTCACGACCCGGAGGCGACCTACGGCTTCATGAAGTCGCCCGGCGGGGAGAGCGTCGGCGACTTCGACGGCGACGGCCAGACCGAAGAGGTGCTCCACGTCCTCGGAACCGACTCGTTCGGCCACGACATCCTCTCGCGCATCATCTTCGGCGCGCGGGTGTCGCTGCTGGTCGCGCTGGCGACGGTCGCCGTGGCGTTCACGATAGGGACGACCATCGGCGTCCTCGCCGGGTTCTACGGCGGGTGGATAGACAGCGTGCTGATGCGGTACGTCGACTTCCAGTGGGCGTTCCCCGAACTCATCCTCGGTGTGGGCATCATCGCCATCTCGGGCGGACTCGGGGTGGTGAACGTCGTCATCGCCATCGGCATCGCGTACATCGACGACTTCGCACGACTGGTCCGGGGCGAAGTGCTGTCGCTCCGCGAGGAGGAGTACGTCACGGCCGCCCGCGCCATCGGAATGACCGACCGGCGCATCATGTTCAGAGAGATACTGCCGAACGCGGTCGCGCCGCTCATCGTGCAGGGGACGCTGATGATTCCGCTGGCGATTCTCGCGGAGGCCGGACTCTCGTTCCTCGGTCTCGGCGTCAAGCCCACGACGCCCACCTGGGGCCTCCTGCTGTCGGACGGCCGCCAGTTCATCGACCAGGCGTGGTGGATCAGCGTGATGCCCGGATTCGCCATCATGGTCACGGTGCTGGCGTTCAACATGCTCGGCGACGGCCTGCGGGACATCTTCGACGTGAGCGAAGGCGAGGTGGAAGAACGATGACGATACTCGAAGTCGAAAACCTACACACCGTATTCCCGACACCCCGCGGCGAGGTCGAGGCCGTCGACGGCGTCGACCTCACCATCGAGTCCGGCGAAATCGTCGGACTCGTCGGCGAGAGCGGGAGCGGCAAGAGCGTGCTGGCCGACAGCATCGTCGGCATCGTCGAGGAACCCGGTGAAGTGATGGAGGGCGACGTTCGGTTCCACGGCGAGTCGCTCCTGGAGAAGACCGACGCCGAGATGGCGGACATCCGGGGCGGGTCCATCTCGATGGTGTTCCAGGACCCGATGAACAGCCTCAACCCGACGCTGACCGTCGGCGAGCAGATCGCCGAGACGGTTCGACTCCATCAGGACGTGGGCGAGGGCGTCTCGCTCCCGGCCGAAGTCAAGCGCAAGATACTCGGGGCGTCGAAGAACAGCGAGGCGTGGCGCAAGGCCATCGAGATGCTCGAAGCGGTCGGCATCCCCGAACCCGACAGCAGGGCTAGCGACTACCCCCACGAGTTCTCGGGCGGGATGCGCCAGCGCGCCATGATTGCGATGGCGCTGTCGTGCGAACCCGACCTGCTGGTCGCCGACGAACCCACCACCGCGCTCGACGTGACGATTCAGGCCCAGATTCTCGACGAACTCCGGGCGCTCAAAGAGGAGTTCGACACGTCCATCCTGCTCATCACCCACGACCTCGCGGTCGTCGCCGAGACGTGCGACCGGGTGAACGTGATGTACGCGGGCAAAATCGTCGAGCGCGCGCCCGCCGACGAGTTGTTCTCGAACCCCCAGCACCCCTACACGCAGGGACTGCTGGCGAGCACGCCGCGCCTCGACGACCCCCGGGACGATCTCCAACCCATCGAAGGTAACGTCCCGGACCTCATCGACGTCCCGTACGCGTGCCACTTCGCGCCGCGGTGTCCCGAGGCCGAGCGCGAGTGCTACGAGCGACCGCCCGACTTCCGCGAAGTCGGCGAGGAGACCGAACACGTCGCGGCGTGTCTGCGCCGCGGCCCGCCGGAGGAGCAACTATGAGTTCCGAGCAGACGATACGGACCGAGACCGACGTAGCGACCGACGCCGAACCCCTGCTCCGCGTCGAGGGGTTGCAAAAGTACTTCGAGGAGGCCGACGGCTTCCTCGACAAACTCGTCGGCGACGCCGGAAAGGTCCAGGCCGTCGACGGCGTGGACCTGACGGTCCGGAGCGGCGAGACGCTCGCCGTCGTCGGCGAGTCGGGGTGTGGCAAGTCCACCCTCGGCCAGACCATCCTGAACCTCCACACGCCCACCGGGGGTTCGGTCGAGTACAAGGGCGAGGACCTCGCCGGACTGTCGGCCAAGGAGATGCGGCCCTACAGGCGGGACCTCCAGATGATATTCCAGGACCCGCTGGCGTCGCTGAACCCGCGCCAGACCGTCGGCAAAATCGTGAAAGCGCCGATGGAGGTCCACGGTATCGGCGACGACGACGAGGACCGAACCGAGCGCGCCAAGGAACTGCTCGACCGAGTCGGGCTGAAGCCCGGTCACGTCGACCGCTACCCCCACCAGTTCTCGGGCGGCCAGCAACAGCGCATCGGCATCGCCCGCGCGCTGGCGCTCGAACCCGAACTCGTCATCGCCGACGAACCGGTGTCGGCGCTCGACGTGTCGGTGCAGGCCCAGATTCTCAACCTGCTCGACGAACTGCAGGACGAGTTCGGCCTCTCGCTGGTGTTCATCGCGCACAACCTGAGCGTGGTGCGCCACATCGCCGACCGGGTGGCGGTGATGTACCTCGGCCGAATCGTCGAGACGGCCCCGGTCGAGGAGCTGTTCGAGAACCCACAGCACCCCTACACGAAGTCGCTGCTCTCGGCGGTGCCCCGAATCGACGCCGCCGACCGCACCGACCGCGTGATTCTGGAAGGGACGGTGCCGTCGCCGCTCGACCCGCCCTCGGGGTGTCGGTTCCACACGCGGTGTCCGGCGGTGATTCCGCCCGACGACTGGCCGGGGACCCAGCGCCAGTTCAAGGACGGGTTCACCTTCCGCAACCGGGTGCTGGCGGGCGAGATAGACGCCGACGCCGTCCGCGAACGGTTGCGTGCCGACGGCACGACCCCGGACGACGACGAGGTGGCGGCCCGAATCGTCGAGCAGTCGCTCCCCGGCGACCCGGCGGACCTCCCGCCGGAGGCGGCCGACGCGGTTCGAGAGGCCGCGGCCGCGCTCGCGGCGGGCGACGACGACCGGGCGTCCGACCGAATCGCCGACGAGTTCACGTCGCCGTGCGAGCGCGAGGACCCGCGGACCGTCTCGGCCGAGGGCGAGCGCGAACACACCGCGACGTGCCACCGCGTCGACCCGGACGTGCCGGGGCGACCCGACGTGTTCTGACCGGCGTCGCCTTCTGTCATCCACTTCCGTTCTGCCTGCCGACTTCCTTCGAGGTGCTTCGAGGCACGCCGCAGCGAGGCGGTTCTCGCCGTCGAACTGCCGCTCGCGTTTTCGTCCGGAATAGTTCGGGTCGGTAGTTACGGAGCGACTGACCGAACCGCTACGTATGGTATTCGAGCTAACGAAGATGACGTGGCAGGACGTGGAGGAGGGACTCGAGGAGTCGTCGCTGGTCGTCGTGCCGACGGCGAGCGTCGAGCAACACGGTCCCCACCTCCCGCTCTCGGTCGACGCGCTCCGCGCTCGGGAACTCGGCAGGCGAGTGGCGGCCGAACTCGACTGTTTCCTCGCGCCGGTCGTCCGACCGGGCATGTCCGACCACCACATGGGTTTCCCCGGGACGATATCGCTCTCCGAGGAGACGTTCAAGGCGGTGGTTCGGGACTACTGCGAGAGCCTCGCCGACCACGGGTTCACCGACGTCGCGCTGTTCACCAGTCACGGCGGTAACACCGACGCGCTAGTCGAAATTGCCGAACAGTTGGACGCCGACCTCGACAGTCGCGTCTTCGTGGCCGGCGACCGGGAGGGGATGATGGAGGCGCGGACGAGCGCGATGGCCGAGTTCGGCGTCACGCCCGAGCAAGCGGGCGCGCACGCTGGCGCGGCCGAGACGGCGTTCCTCTTGGAGACGAATCCGGAACTCGTGGAACCGACCGACGGCGCGACCGGGTACCTCGGCGACCTCTCCGAGGTGTCGCTCGACGACGGCATTCGGTCGGTGAGCGAGAACGGCGTCCTCGGCGACCCCGAGCGGGCCACCCTCGAACAGGGCGGACGGCTCGTCGAGTCGTGCGCGTCGTACTTCGCCGGAGAAATCGAGGCCGAGACCGCCGAGTTAGTCGAGAGTCGGTGACGGCCCGCTAATCGAAGATCCGCGACTTCGACTCCTCGCTGAAGCCCTCGCTGGCCTCCACGGCGGCCTCGTACACCCGGCGCAGTTCCTCGATTGGCGTCTCGTGGTGGTCCACGCGGAGGTCGTGGAACGCGGTCGTCCGGGGTGCTTTGACCGCGACCGCTGCCGAGGAGTGGCCGCGCTTGTCGCCGCCCGCGTCACGTCCCGCGGCGAGCGCGTGCAGGAGGCGGTCGACGAGGTCGTCGCCGTCCTCCGAGAGGGCCTCGACGGCCGACGAGAGGGTATCGCCGCCTTCGAGCATGTTCCCCGCCGCGGTGATGCCCTTCTCCTCGTGGACCTCGTGGCCGAACCACCCGTCGCAGTTCTCCCCGGAGAAGGCGTAGGCGTTACCCCGGGCGTCGACGCCGTGGACCTGCCGGAGGTCGCTGTGGTCGTCCTGCGCGAGCAGTCCCTCCAGCGCGTCGTCCACCGCGAGGTCGTCGAGCAAGTCGATGCCGCGGCGGCCGAGGCGGACGTTGACGAAGCTCTGCGTGCTGATAGCTCCCTCGTGGGAGACGCAGGGCGCGAGCGCGCCCACGGCGGGCGCGTCGGTGGCGACCCCGACGCCGAACTCGGTTCCGTCGTCGGTCTCGTTGCGAATGCAGACTGAGAACGTCACGTGGTGGCGTACCGAACTGTGGGGCATAAAGGTGGAACCGATTCTATCCGGGTCCCGACTCGGACGACGTCGCGTGACTATCGGTCGCCGCCGTCGAGCGAACAGTCACCGATAGCGGGGCGTATCGTCGAAACGGCGCGAGCGGGAGAACGGAGTTCCGCGCGAAGCCGAGGGTCAGTCGTCCGCCGACGTGCCGGCTCCTGGCGAACTGTCCTCGCTCTCGGCGGTCGCCGGCTCCCCTTCCGGGAAGTAGCAGGCCGCCTCGTGGCCGTCCTCGGCCGCCGCGTCGAGACCGGGTTCGGCCTGCCGGCACTTCTCGTCGGCCTTCGGGCACCGCGGTGCGAACGCACACCCCGAGGGCAGGTTCACCGGGTCCGGCGGTTCGCCGTCGAGCAGGACCCGGTCGCGGTCGACGGAGGGGTCCTTCTCGGGCGTCGCGGAGAGCAGCGACTTCGTGTAGGGGTGTTTCGGCCGGTCGGCGAGTTGGTCCACCGACCCGGTCTCGACCACCCGTCCGAGGTACATGATGGCGAGTCTGTCGGACACCTGCAACAGACTGGCGAGGTCGTGTGAGATGTAGACGATGCCGATGTCCTCGGCGTCGGCCAGTCCGCGCAGCAGGTTGAGCAGGTTCACCTTCAGCGACACGTCGAGCATCGACGCCGGTTCGTCGCAGATGAGGAAGTCCGGGTCGAGGACGAGCGCCCGCGCGATGGCCACGCGCTGACGCTGGCCGCCCGACAGTTCGTGGGGGTACTGGTCGAGGAACTTCTTCGGGGGCGTCAGCCCCACCTTCTCCAGCGTTTCGAGCACGGCGGCCTCGCGCTCGTCGGTCCGGTAGTCGTGGATGGTCAGTGGTTCCCCGACGAGTTCCCGGACGGTCTGGCGGGGGTTGAGCGAGTCGAAGGGGTCCTGGAAGATGATCTGGGCCTTCCGGCGGAACTCCTTCATGTTCCCGTCCTGGTAGTAGTCGTCGGACTCGCCGTCGAAGACGATTTCCCCACCGGTCGGCTCCTCCAGCAACGCGATGGTCTCTCCGAGCGTGGACTTCCCGCACCCGCTCTCGCCCGCGATGCCGAGTACCTCCGACCGGCCGACCGACAGCGAGACGCCGTCGACCGCCCGGACGTGGTCGGGGTCCTCGCCGCGGAACTTGCTCACGAGCGACTGGCTCTGGGAGTACCACTTTTCGAGGTCGTGAGTCTCCAGGATGGTCTCGCCCACGTCGGAGTCTTCGTCTTCGTCGTCGGCGATGCCCCACGTGTCGGGGTCGGCCGCGTCGCGTCGCATCTGGGCCGCCTGCTCGACGTGGTGGCAGGCCGACCGGTGGTTCCGGTTCGGCAGGTCCACGGAGTCCGGATGCGACTCGTCGCACTCCTCGGTGGCGAACGGACACCGGTCCCGGAAGACGCATCCGGACGGCTCCGAATCGAGGTTCGGCGGCGAACCGGGGATGGAGACCGGGTCGTCGGTCTCGTCTATCTCCGGGAAGGAGTTCTTCAGCCCCATCGTGTAGGGGTTCGTCGGGTTGATGAGGACGTTGTCCACGCTGCCCTGTTCCATCACCTTGCCGCCGTAGAGGATGGACAGGTCGTCGCAGGTCTCCGCGATGACGCCGATCTCGTGGGTGATGAGCAGGAGCGAACTGTCGATGCGGTCCTGGATGTCCAGAATCGTGTCGACGATCTTGTCCTGGACGATCACGTCGAGTCCCGTGGTCGGTTCGTCCGCGATGATGAGGTCGGGTTCGAGCGCGAGCGCCATGGCGATGGTGACGCGCTGGCGCATCCCGCCCGAGAACTCGTGGGGGTAGTCGTCGACCCGGTCGGGGTCGAGTCCCACGAGGTCGAACAGTTCCCGCACCCGGTCGCGCGCCTTCGGCTTCGAGACGTTCCGGTGCTTCTGGATGGCCTGCCGTATCTGGGCACCCGTCGTCATCACGGGGTCGAGCGAGTCCATCGCGCTCTGCGGGATGTAGGCGATCTCCTCCCAGAGCACGTCCCGGCGCTCCTTCGGCGAGAGGGTCGTCAGGTCCCGGCCCTTGAACCGGACCTCACCGGCCTCGACCTGCCCGTTGTCGGGGAGGAGGCCGAGGATGGCCTCGGCGACGGTCGATTTACCCGACCCGGATTCGCCCGCGAGGCCGTAGTTGACGCCCTCGTCGATGCTGAACGAGACGCCGTTGACTGCGTGGACGTTGCCGTCCTCTTCGGGATGCGTGCTGTACGTGACTTCGAGGTCTTGAACGTCGAGTAGCGTCATTGTTGAGCCTCGATTTCGGGGTTGATTACTTCCTCGTACGCCCGTCCGATGAGGAACACGGAGGTCGTGACGGCGGCGATTCCGATCGCGGGCGGAATCACCCACCACCACGCGATTCGCATGTTCCCGGAGTCGAACACCATCCGGAGCATCCGGCCCCAACTCGTCATCGTGGGGTCGCCGAACCCGAGGAAGGCCAGACTGGCCTGGGCCGCGATGGACCACGCGACGCCGTACGCCGTGTAGAGGAAGCCGATGGGGAGGACGTTCGGCGCGACGTGGACGAACATCGTCCGGAGGTCGCTGGCACCGCTGGCGCGGGCCGACTTGACGAAGGTCCGCTCGCGGACCGAGAGCACCTCCGACCGGACGACGCGGGCGGGCATCTTCCAGAGGAAGCCCGCGATGATGAGCGTGATGAGCCAGATGTTG
This sequence comes from Halorussus salinisoli, assembly GCA_005239435.1. Lineage (GTDB taxonomy): Archaea > Halobacteriota > Halobacteria > Halobacteriales > Haladaptataceae > Halorussus > Halorussus salinisoli. The sequence continues at coordinate 108,827 of SZNP01000006.1, forward strand.
GGCGTGACGAAAGTCAACAGCAGCAGCGCCATCGGCATGAACGGCAGCGAGAACGTCAGGTCGGTCAACCGCATCAGCACCTCGTCGACCCAGCCGCCGTAGTAGCCGCTCACGAGGCCGACGAGGAACCCGATGGCTCCGGTTCCGAGTCCGCCGAACAGGCCGACGATGAGCGTCGGCCGAGCGCCCGCGAGGAACTGGCTGAAGATGTCCTTGCCGTAGGCGGTCGTGCCGAACAGCGCGTCGGCGTTCGGCGCCGCGAGTCGCATGATGGAGCCGTCGTCGGTCTGCATGTCGTGTTCGATGGGATTGTGGGGCGCGAGCATCGGGCCGAACAGTCCGAGGAAGATGAACAGCGCCACCACGACCAGTCCGGCGAACGCGAGGTTGTCCTTCCGGATGAACGCGAACTGGTCGCTCACCACGTCCTGCCACGCGTCGATGCGTTCGAGGATGACCGCGCCGTTGCTCGTCTCGGTGTCGGTGCTCACGCCGCACCACCTCCGCTGGTCGAGACGGTCGGGTCGAAGTAGGCGTAGAGCACGTCGGCGAACAGGTTGGCCAGGATGACCGCCAGCGCCATGATGAACACCGCGGCCTGCACCAGCGGGTAGTCCTGCTGCTGGATGGCCAGCACGAGCGCGCGACCGATGCCCGGCCACGCGAAGACAACCTCTAGTAATATTAGACCCTGGAATATCATTCCTAAACGAAGCGCGAAGTACGTCAAGATGGGGAGCATCGAGTTGCGGCCGGCTCGCGCGAGCTGTTCGAGCTCCGAGAGACCTTTCGCGCGGTGAAGCTTGAGGAACTCCGAGCCCTTCTTCTCCACGACGCCGTTGCGGGCCAACAGCAGGAAGTCGCCGCTGTAGAACAGCACCGCGACCGTGAACGGCAGGACGTAGTGGTGGAGGAAGTCTATCGAGAGGTAGGTGTCGAGGTAGCCGTCCGGCGAGGCCACGACGCTGCGCATCCCGAACGCCGGAACGAGACCGAGCGTGTACGAGAACAGGATGACGAACAGAATCGCCGTGATGAACACCGGCGTCGAGCGCAGGAACGTCGTGACGATGATGCTGAGCTTCTCCAGTTTGCTCCCGCGGTTCCACCCGACGTACATCCCGGCGAGCGAACTCAGGACCGCCGTCGTGACCAGCGCCGGCACGAGCAGGATGAGCGTATTGATGAGCTTCGGCTCCAGCACCGCCCAGACCGGACGGCTCCGCAGGATAGAGTAGCCGAACTGGAAGGTCAGGATGCTCTTGAGGTAGCTGACGTACTGCTTCCACATGGGCTGGTCGAGCCCGTACATGCTCCGTATCTCCTGGACTTGTGCCTCGCTCAGATTCCCGGCCGTGATGAGCGCCTCGAACGGGCTCCCCGGCAGGAGTCGCAGGACGAAGAAGATTATCGACACAGCCACGAGCGTCAGTCCGGCCGCGATGGCGACTCGCTTCACGAGGAAGCGCTGGAAGTCGCTCATTCGGCCACCTCCGCGTGGCGGTCGAGGACGGTCCGATACTGCTCGACGATCGCGGTGTCGAGGAAGACACCGTCGGCGACGAGCGAGTCGCGCTCGGCGGCGTCGAAGGCGTCGACGAGACGTCGGGCCTCCTCGACTTCCTCGGCGGTCGGCGTGTACGTATCGTTTATCACGTCGAGTTGCGCGGGGTGGATGGCCTTCTGTCCGACGTAGCCGATTTCGCGGCACGCGGCGGCCTCCTCGCGCAGGCCCTCGGTGTCGGAGAAGTCCTGATACACCGTGGCGATGGGGTCGAGACCGCCGAGCGCGGCGGCGCTGACGACGGTCTCGCTCAGGAAGTCCCGTATTCGGTCGGGCCGTCCGGTCGCGCCGACGGCCCGCGTGTAGTCGCCGAATCCGTACGAGAGTCCGGTCACGGACGCCAACTCGCCGCCGGCCACCGCGATGTCGTCCACCGCGAACAGGCCCTTCGGCGTCTCGATGGTCGCGACGAACTCCGGAACCTCGTCCGACGCGGACCGGGCGGCGTCTGGCGTCTCGCCCGACGCGGACTGCGCCGCCTCGCCCGCCACTTCGACCGCCCGGTCGAGGTGGTCGGGTCGCTCGACCATCGGCAAGATTACGGTGTCCACGCCCGCTTCGACCGACGCTTCGAGGTCGGTCTCCCACCGCTCGGTCTGGAGACCGTTGATTCGGACGCAGACCTCGGTCCGGCCGAAGTCGGTGTCCCGAAGCACGGCCGCGACGTTCTCGCGCGACTCCGAGACGGCGTCGTCGGGAACGGCGTCTTCGAGGTCGAAGATGACCGCGTCGGCCGCGGAGTCAGCGGCCTTCGCCATCATGTCGCGGTCGTCGGCCGGCGTGTAGAGGAACGACCGGCGGAGGCGGTCAGTCATCGGCCTCACCTCCGAGGCTGGTGACGCCGCGCTCGGCCAGTTCCCGGACCTCCTCGGGCGAGCGGTCGGTCCGCTCGGTGATCACGTCGAGCGCGTCGGCACCGAGGTCCGGACCGGGGTGTTCGACCCCGCCGGGCGTCTCCGAGAGCTTCGGGAAGACGCCGCGCATGGCTACCTCGTCACCGGTCTCGCTGTCCTCGTCCTCGACGTAGATGATGGCGTCTCTGGCGTCGAAGTGGTCGTCGGCGAAGATGTCGGCCATGTTGTTGACCGGGCCGATGGCCGCCTCGTGTTCCTCGAAGACGTCGACCACTTCCTCGCGGTCGTGTTCGGCCATCCAGTCGCCGATTATCCGGTCGAGTTCCTCGACGTGTTCGAGGCGGTCCTCCATCGTCCGGAACCGCGGGTCCTCGACCAGTTCGTCGCCGCCGACGATGCGCAGAATGCGCTCGGCGATGCTCGGAGAACTCCCCGAGATAGCGACCCAGCGGTCGTCCTTCGTCCGATACGTGTTTCGGGGTGCGGTCCGACTGCTCCGGTTGCCCGACCGCTCGTGGTCGATGTCCTTCTGGTCGTACTCTATGACGTGGTCGCCCAGCACTCCGAACATCGTTTCGAGGATGGCGGCGTCGACGTACTGGCCGCCCCCGCCGTGGACGTCCCGCCAGTAGAGCGCGAGCAGCACGGCGTAGGCCGACTGGAACGCGCAGACGGAGTCGGCCATCGCGGTCGGCGGCAGGGTCGGCGGGCCGTCGGGTTGGCCCGTCGAGTAGGCGTACCCGCTCATGGCCTCGACCAGCGTTCCGAATCCGGGCCGGTCGCTGTACGGTCCGGTCTGGCCGAACCCGGTGACGCGGACCATCACGAGGTCCTCGTTGATCTCCGAGAGCGTCTCCCACCCGACGCCCCAGCGTTCGAGGGTTCCGGGCCGGAAGTTCTCAACGAGGACGTCCGCCTCGGCCACGATGTCGGTGAAGATATCCTGACCCTCGTCGGTGTGAAGGTCGAGCGGAACGCTCTCCTTGTTCCGGTTGACCCACTTCCACGAGAGTTCGTCGGAGTAGTCGCCGAACTCCCGGAGCGCGTCGCCGTCCTCGGGATGTTCGATCTTGATTACGTCGGCACCGAAGTCGCCGAGCAGCATCGCCGTGAGCGGGCCCGCATAGAGGCTCGCCGCGTCCACGACCGTCACGTCGTCTAAGGGGTGTTCTGGTAACATTATTGGAAAGAGATAGCTGCCGTCTCAGGAGAAGTCGGGCTGACCGAGCTCCTCGCGGCGCTCGTGGGTGTTCCCGTTCTGGATTCGCTCGACGAACGCGGCCCACGCCTCCCCGTTGGGGTACTGGAGGTTGCCGTTCGAGTCCCAGGTGTACCCGGCCTTCTTCAGGATGGACCTGGCTTCCTCGGTGCTGTAACCGTAGTCCTTCGTGTCCGAAGAGTTCCACTGCGTGATGGGCGAGATGGGATTCTCGCCGGACGGCACCGTCGCCCGGTCCTGCAGGACCTCCTTCACGAAGCCCTGCTTGTCGACGGCCTTGGCGAGCGCGACCCGGAACTCCTTGTCCCGGACGAGCGGACAGGACTGCATCAACTTCGCGTCGAGCGGCGCGAAGTTCTCGGAGACTACCTTCTCGACGCCGCCGGTGGACGCCGCGCGCTCGGCCTGACTGTTCGACAGCGTGGCCCCGATGGCGTCGATTTTACCCTGCTGGAGCGCACCGAGTAGCGAGTCGACGTTGCCGACGTTGATCCAGATGACGCCCTCGATTCCCTCACCGGTCGCGGCCTGGTCGCCGAGGTGTTCCTGCCGCCAGCTGTCCTCGAACATCCAGTGGCCATCGTTGCGCTCGACCTCGAACCGGGAGCCCTGGTCCCAGTTCTTGAACTCGAACGGGCCGGTCCCGACCGGGTTCTGGGGGTTGTGCTGGGACGGGTTGTCCACGTTCTCCCACTTGTGCTTGGGGATGATGACGCTCCGGACCACGCGCTGGGTCATGAACGCGGCGTCGGGGTACTTCAGGTTGAACTGGACCGTGTGGTCGTCCAGAACTTCCGCGCTCTCGATGGGTTCGTAGAACGCGGTCTGGCTGGTCGAGGAGTGTTCCTTGAACAGGTCCACGGTGAACTTCACGTCCTCGGCGGTGAAGTCCTCGCCGTCGTGCCACGTCACGCCCTCCCGGAGGTCGAGTTCGACGGTCGTGTCGTCGGTGAACTCCGCGTCGGTCGCCAGCGCCGGGACCACGTCGAGGTCGGGCGTGGCGTCGAACAGGCCGTCGTAGATGAACTTGAGTCGCTTCTCCTCCGCGCCGCCCGCGGCCCACGGTAGGTTCAGGGAGTTCATCGACGTGGTGACGCCCTTGACGTAGGTCCCCTCGTCGGTCTTGGGCTGGAGGTTGACCTCCGTCCACTGGAAGGAGTCGCCCGTGGGACCGTTACCGGGCGTCTTGACGTAGCCGTTCCACTTCTTGCGGTTGACCGCCGTGATGACGTCCGGGAAGACGCTGATGATGCCGCCGACGTCCTCGGCGAAGATCTGCTGGGCCTTCGTCACCAGTTCCTGACGCTTCTCCTTGTCGCCGGTGATCTCGCGCTGCTTACCGAGGACCTCGTTCAGTTCCGGGTGGAAGTAGTTGTCGTAATTCGAGGGATTGTCCTTGTGGCGACGCATCAACAGCGGGTTCGGGTCGAGGCCCCGCTGTGGGTCGGGCCCGTGCGTGCTCATCGAGACGATCGCCTCCAGACCGGGCGTGTTCCAGCTCTGGGCGTAGAGTTGGTTGAGCGGCCGGTCGTTGAGTTCGACCGGAATCCCGAGTTCCTCGGCACCCCGCTTGAACATCAGGGCGTGTTCGCGCATCCACGGGTCGTCCTCGCTCGAATACTCCATGGGAACGGGGTCGAGACCCGCGCCCGCCGCCGCCGTGTAGTCGAGCGGCGGCGAATCGGCGTCGACGTTCGACCAGTCGTGCCAGTACTTGGTCTCGACCGACTTCGGAGTCCCCTCCGGAACCTTCGCGTCCTTGTCCTCGGCCGCGTCGCCTCCGTCGCCGTCGGAAGTTCCGCCGCTGGTCTCCGAACCGTCCCCGGAACTGCTACAACCCGCGAGTGCAGCCATGCCGACGGCCCCGGCCGCGGCCGACGCGAGGTACTTTCGTCGGCTGACCGGTGCCGATTTCGACTCGTCCGCCGTATCCGCATGGTCGTTTGATACCATGACACTACCCACCATATGAGGTATATATATTGAATATACCCCCGAAGAGGATGGATAATCATCGTCCTTTATAAGGAATTATCAAGATGGTAGCTAAATGCCACCTTCAGATAAGAAATTATAAATTAATCGCGTGACCCGTAGACGAGGTCGAAGAGGCTCCGCTCGGCGGTCCGGAGTCGCTCGCTGAACGTCGACTGAGAGATGTCCAGTCGGTCGGCGACGTCCTGGGCCGTCGCCTCGCGGGGCACGTCGAAGTAGCCCATGTTGTACGCCGTCTCCAGTACCGTCAGTTGCTCGTCGGCCAGTTTCGTGATGAGGACCTCCGAGAGACGACCGCCGTCGAGCGGTTCGCCCGGCGTCTCTATCTGGTTCATGCTCTCGAGTTCGAACTGGCCCAGCGAGTCCTGGATGTCGTCGGCGAGTGCCCGGAACTGCTCCCAGTCCTGAACGGTGATGACGAGGTTCATCTCCTCACCCTGCAGGACGAGTCGATTCGGAATCGCTTCCCGCCGGAGCACGATGCCGAGGACGAAGGGGTACGACTCGTTGGCCACGAGCATCAGACGCTGAACGGTCACGCCCGTCGGCCCGGTCGGAATCTCACGCGAGTACACGAGGTCCACGCCGGAGACGTCGGCCACCAACTCGTCCGGGTCGAAGTCGGTCGTCGTCGAGACCGTGAGCGACTCTATCCACGACCCGTCCTCGACGTAGAACGCGTTGTCCAGTTCGATGCTCCGAACGTCGCTCATCCGAGCGTCTAACTTCCCCATCGTCCCCGTCGGAATAGTTCTGAATTCCACACGTAGAATCGTCGGTCACCTCTCCGCTCACACACCCCTCGACAGTCCACCTAATTACGTATTTGGATTCCCGTAGCTCTCTCCGGCCGAAAGCCGAGCGTCTACGCCGGCGGACGGCCGCCCTCACGCCGAGAGCGCGTACCCCTCGCCGAGTTCCGGCGCGCTCGCCTCGAATCCCTCGCCCCGCAACTCCTCGGCGAACTCCGCACACCTGTCGCCGTGGTTGACCAGAATCCGGGCGTCGCGGTACGAGTCGAGGAAGTCGAACAGGCCGTCGCGGTCGGCGTGGGCCGAGAAGTCGTAGGCTTCGGTCCGGGCGCTCACGGGCATCACCCGACCGTCGATTTCGGCCCGGCCCGAATCGAGCAACTCGCGGCCCGGCGTCCCCTCGACCTGATAGCCCGTGAAGGCGATCTTGTTCGTCGGATTCGCCCGGATTTCGGGCACGTACGTCATCGCTGGCCCGCCCGAGAGCATCCCGCTGGTCGTCACGATGACCGTGTTCTTGTCGGCGATGCGCTTGCGCTGGCCGTCCCTGCCCGTCACGAACCGGGCGTTGGACTTCGCGCGTCCGAGGGCGTCGGCATCGCGGACGAACTCGGGGTGCTGCCGCGCAATCCTCGTCACCTGTTGGCCCATACCATCGACGTAACAGTCGAGGTCGTGCGCCTCGCAGACCATCAGCATCTCCTGCGTTCGTCCGATGGCGAACGCTGGCACCACCACCGTCCCGCCCTCCCAGATGGTCGTCCGGACGCTCTCGGCGAACGACTTTTCGACCTGCTGTCGGGGGTCGTGGTCCACGTCGGAGTAGGTGGATTCGGTGATTACCACGTCGGCGTCGGGTCGCGCGGTCGTCCCCGAGAGGAGTTGCGTGTCTTCGGTGTGGAAGTCGCCGGTGTAGAGCAGGCGCGTCTCGCCGTCGTCATCGGACTGCGTCCGATTGCCCGAGGGACTGCGACCCTCGCTGTCCACGAGGACGTGGGCGCTCCCGGGTATGTGGCCCGCGTCGAAGAAGGTGATTTCGTAACCCGCGGCTTCGAAGGTCTCGCGGTAGCCGTGGGTCTCCGAGACCTGCGAGAGGCGCTTGACCTCGGTGTGGGTGAACGGGCAGTCGTAGCTCCCGCCGTGGAGTTTGAGGGTGTCCTCGGCCAGCACGCGGGTCAGGTCGCGGGTCGGCGGCGTCCAGTGGATGGGCGGCCGGGCGTCGCCCGACAGCAGCGAGGGGACCGCGCCGACGTGGTCGAGGTGTCCGTGGCTCACGACCACGGCGTCGGGGTCGGGGTCGCCGACCGGAAACGAGGGCGGGTTGCCGGTGGCCATCCCGTAGTCGAGCAGGAGCGAGTCGTCCACGAGGATGGCGCTCCGCCCGATTTCGCGGGCCCCGCCGAGAAATTCGACGTTCATTATCGGTCGATAGCGGCCGGGACCGTTTTCATCCGTCGATTACGGTCCGGACTCGTGTCCGTCTCGAACCGAGCATTCCGACTCGCCGAGGTCGAAGTACGCGGCGTACACCACGTCGTAGCCGACCGCGAAGGCGTACCGGCCGGGGTCGAGTTGCATCGAGTGACTTCGCATGCCGCCGTCGCCGTAAACGATCTTGCCCGGAAACGCCCGGAGGCGGAAGGTCGTCCGGTCGCCGGGAGCGCGACCGTAGCAGGCTTGCACCGCGTATCCGTGCCGGAGCGACTCCCAGACGCCGTCTTCCAGTCGGTAGAGGTGGAAGAACTCGCACGAGAGCGACCGACGCGAGTGGTTGTGGAGCGTGAACTCGATTTCGGCCGGGAGGGTGACCGACTCCGCCGACGGTTCGAGGTAGACCGGCGTCTCCGGGCCCGCGTCGTGGTACCAGTTCACCGGGCGCTCGACGGGGAGCGACGGCGGGGTCGCGCCCGCGAACGCCGAGGAGTTGTCCGGGCCGGGTCCGGTTGTCGGCCACGCCGTCAGGCCGAGCGCGAACTCGGGGCCGATTTCGTACCGACCGAGCGGCGGGTCTTCGCTGTCGGGATGCTGGACCAGACGGTACTCGCTGCGGACGGTCTCGTCGGGACCGAGCGTGACCGTCTCGGGAAGCCAGTCGTCTTCGTCGGTGAGGAGCCATCGGCCGTCGTCGCCGCGTTCGTACGCGGGAACGACCTCGCGCAGGTCGTGGTTCTCGGTCGGCGCGAGAAACACCGGCAGTCGATTCGCGGTCGTGTCGGGACTCGCGTCCGGGGTGGAGTCGAACGGCGGCGTCTCGTCCAGTCGGAAGGTGTTCTCGAAGTCGTTCAGGTTCGTCAGGGTCGCCCGGAGGAGGGCGGGCCGGTCGGGGGTCGCGGGCGCGGCGAAGCCGAGTTCGACTCTGCCGTGGTCGGCCGTGGTGTGGCCCGCGGGCGAGAGCGCGAGCGTCCGGTCCACGGTGCGCTGGGCGACGACGCGGCGGTCCGGGGGCCACCCGTCGCTCACGTCGGCGGGCGTGGTCTCGGAGTCCGGGTCTGCCGCGGTGGGTTCTGTCGCGCTCTCGGTCGACGATTTCGCCGTCGCGGTGTCTGTGGGGGTCGAGGTGGTCGTCCGCGAGTCCGTGACCGAGGAGCGTCGCTGGTCGGTGAGGGCGCTGCATCCCGAGCAGACGGTGGCGCTCAGGGCGGCGATGAAGCGTCTCCGTCGCATGGCGTGTGGCCACTCGCTTTCCGGATGTATGTTTTCTGGTCGAAATCTCTCGCGTCGCGGTGTCGAGGGGGGACTGAGAGGAGATTCCAGTCCACACGCACCTTGATTATCTTTCCGGCAGAACCCGTGAGTATGAGCAACGAACCGGAGCGAACGGAGACCATCTGCCCGTACTGCGGCGTCGGATGCGGTCTCGCGCTCACCGAGGGCGACCAAGAGGGCGACGTGCAGTTGGCGCGCTGGAACGACGCGCCCGTCAACGAGGGGGCGCTCTGCATCAAGGGCGGGGCCGCGCCGCAGGTGGTGAACCATCCCGACCGCCTGAAGTCGCCGCTGATTCGAGAAGACGGCGAGTTCCGGGAAGCGACGTGGGACGAGGCGCTGTCGCAGGTGGCCGACGAACTCCGGCGCATCCGCGAGGAGCGCGGCCCGGACGCCGTGGGCTTCTTCGCTTCGTCGCAGGTGACCAACGAGGAGAGTTACCTCGTCCAGAAGTTGGCCCGCCAGTTCGGGACGAACAACGTGGACAACTGCACCCGGCTCTGTCACGCCTCGACCGTGGCGGCGCTGGGCGAGAGCCTCGGCACGGGCGCGATGACCAACAGCATGCGTGACCTCCGCGAATCGGCCGACGTGTACTGGATTCAGGGCGCGAACCCGGCCGAGAACCACGTCATCGCCCACAGCCAGTACTTCAGGAAGGCCGCCCAAGACGGAACCTTCGTCGTGCAGGTCGACCCCCACGAGAACGAGACGACGAAAGACGCCGACCTCCACCTCCGGTTGAAGCCGGGGACCGACATTCCCCTGCTGAACGCGGTCCTCGCCACGATTCTGGAGGAAGGCTGGCACGACGAGGAGTTCGTCGAGGAGCGTACCGACCACTTCGAGTCGCTGGAAGAGCGCCTCGCGGACTTCGACCGCGAGCAGGCCGCCGAGACTGCCGGGGTGTCGCTGGACGACATCGAGAAGGCCGCCGAAGCGTACGCTACGGCCGAGAACGGGGCCATCTTCACGGGAATGGGGATGAGCCAGCACACCTGCGGGACCGACAACGTCCAGAACCTCATCAACCTCGCACTGGCGACCGGAAACCTCGGCCGACCCGGGACCGGCGTGAACCCCCTGCGGGGGCAGAACAACGTGCAGGGGACCTGCGACGTGGGTGCCCTGCCGAACCTCCTGCCGGGCTATCAGTCGGTGGCCGACGACGAGGCTCGCAGAACCGTCGAGGAAACGTGGGGGTTCGAGGTGCCCGACGAACCCGGCCTCACCAACGTCGAAATCACCCACGCCGCGGGCGAGGAGATTCGGGGCCTCTACGTCGTCGGCGAGAACCCCGTGATGAGCGAACCGAACAGTTCCAAGACCGAGGCGTACCTCCAAGAGATGGAACTGCTCGTCGTGCAGGACGTCTTCATGACCGAGACCGCGGAACTGGCCGACGTGATTCTCCCGGCGACCTCGTGGGCCGAGCGCGGGGGCACCGTCACCAACACCGACCGGCGCGTCCAGCGCATGCGCGCCGCGACTCGCGTGCCGGGGAACACGAAGCACGACTTCGAGATTCTGAGCGAGATGGGAAGTCGGCTGTTCGACCACGGGTGGGACTTTTCGGACCCGGAGGACGTGTTCGAGGAACTCCGTGAGGTCTGCCCAATCTATCGAGGGGTCACTTACGACCGCCTCGGCACCGAAGGTGTCCAGTGGCCCTGCTACGACGAGGACGACGAGGGCGAGCCCTACCTCTACGCCGAGTCGTTCGAGACCGAGAACGGCCGCGGCAAGTTCCGCGCGGTCCGCCACCAGCCACCGGCCGAGACCGAGGACGACGAGTACCCGTTCGTCCTCTCGACCGGGCGCATCGAGCAACACTACAACTCGGGAGCGATGAGTACGCGCTCGGAGACGCTGATCCGCGTCGTCCCGGAGAACTTCGTGGAGATTCACCCCGACGACGCCGCGGACCTCGGCGTCGAGGACGGCCAGCGCGTCGTCGTCTCGTCGCGGCGCGGCGAGGTCGAACTGAAGGCCGACGTGACCGACGGCGTGAAACCGGGCGTCATCTGGTCGACCCCGCACTTCCCGGACGCGCCCATCAACCGACTCACGAACGACGCGCTCGACCCAGAGGCGAAGATTCCCGAGTACAAGGCCGCCGCCGGGAAGATGGAGGTGAGCGTCGAACCCGTCGAGAAGTGAGTCCAGAGACGACCATATAAGTGGTAAGCATATATTTTCAATTCTTTTGGAAACACACGTACCGTTCTATCGGAGCGCGTCGCGGTCAGCGGGACGCGGCCCGCACCCTGTCGGCCACGTCCCCCATCGTCTCGACTCGCAGACCGTGAGATCGGCGTCGGGCCGCGACGTGCGAGAGTATCGAATCGAGTCGGGCCACGTCGCGCGGCCCTCGAACGTCGTGGGGGTGGAGCCACATGTGGAAGACGCCCTCGCTCCTCGCGGCCGCGTCGATGCCGGCGACCGCGCGTCGGACGACCGGGTCGGTCGTCACGCGGCCGAGAATCGACCGGGCGACGCCCTGAAAGTCGAACAGGTAGAGCGACGCCGGGACGTCGACCAGTCCGTACTCGTCGACGTGCGGGGTCACGACCGGCGGGGCCGGCCTCCCGACGATTCCGCTGGCGAGTTTGGTCGCTCGCCGCCGAATCGGTCCGCGGTCGGACTCGCCGGCCGGGTGGCCGCGATAGCAGTCGAAGCCGTGGTCGGCGAGCAGGTCGCGGTACTCGACCCTGTTGACGGGGAAGACGAACGACGAGGGGTCGAACCCGCGGGCGTCCGCCGCCTCGACGCACGCCGCGAGTTCGTCGGCGGCGAACCCCCGGTCCATGCTCTCGTGTTCGAAGTGGACGTGCGTGAACCCGTGGCTGGCGATTTCGTGGTCCACGTCGGCGCTGGCGACGGTGTCCACGAGTCCGTCGCCGAACCAGAGCTTTCCGGCCGGAAGGTCGTCGGTCGCGGTCGTACAGCATCGCTCGCCCGCGGGATGACCGCGGTGGGGGTCTCGGCACGCGTCGAGCATGAGGTGGCCCGTGATCGCCCAGGTAGCGGGAATCTCGTACTCGTCGAAGAGCCGACACAGCTGCCCCCAGACGCCGCGAGCGTGTCGAAGCACGTCGTTCGGTGGCTCCGGGTAGTGGTGGAACCCCCACGCTAACTCGGCGTCTAACGAGATTACCGCCGAACCCATCTCGTCCTCCCTCCGCCGCGCGGCGGCGTCGAACCGGCAGGTGACGATGTCGAACCGGGAGACGAAGATGCGCGGGCCGGGACCGACCGATCCGTCCGTCGGGCGGCGTCTGGCGTTCGCGTAATCACTACCTTACGTCGGGAGACGAGGCGGGTTACTATCCGGCGGGTAACAACTGCAAGGGAGCGTTTCAACGGTTGCAGGTCACCCCACCCGAGAGAAAAACGGACTTTTCGGTCGGAATCCGCGGTTAGGCGGCGATTAGTATAGTGCCCCGGGCACTCAGACGGGGACGATGCTCGCTGTGCGCGGCGACGGTCGGACGGAACGCCCGCGAGACCGCGACGAGTCGAGGGACCGTCCGCAGTACGGCGGCGAACTGCGGGACCCGACGCGGGAGGGAATTCCGTGAGTGAAACCTACACCGTGCGTCCCTACGAATCGACCGACGAACGGGCGTTCCTCTCGCTGTTCGAGCAGGTGTTGGGCGGGCGAATGGGCGAGGAGTGGTTCGACTGGAAGTACCGGTCGAACCCGTACGTCGACCACGTCCCGATATTCCTGGCCGAGACCGACGACGAGGTGGTCGGCGCGCGAGCGTTCTTCCCGCTCGAACTCCGGGCCGACGGTGCCGAGTACCTCGCTTTTCAGCCGTGCGACACCATGGTAGCCCCCGACCACCAGCGACGGGGATTGTTCACGCGAATGACGGAGGCCGCCGTCGACCGCTACGCCGACGACGTGGACTGCTTCTTCAACTTCCCGAACGACCTCTCGCTCCCCGGGAATCTCAAACTCGGGTGGGAGATCGTCGGCGAACAGGCGACCTACTACCGGGTGCAGAACCCGGCCGCGTGGCTGTCGGACGCCGTTCCGCTGGAATCCGCGGGCAGACTCGCGGAACCGTTGAAGTCCGCAGGAGGATTCGCGGCCCGGTCGTATCTGTCGGTTCGGGACTGGCAGGCGTCGTCGGCCGGCGAGTTCGCGCGTCGGTGGCACGACGGCGTACCGCCGGAACTCCTCGCGTCGCTCGCGGACGCCGGGACACCGCGTCGATTCCACGTCGCCCGCGACGAGACGTTCTACCGCTGGCGGTTCGACAACCCCCGGTGGACGTACGAAACGGTCGTCGCGCGCGACGACGGACCCGCCGCGGCCATCGTCGTCGCCTCTCGAACTCGCCGAGACGGGGCGACCCTCGCCCGACTCGCCGACGTGGTTCCGCTCGTTGGCGGTGCCGACAGAGAGCGCGCGCTGTCCGCGCTCCTGCCGGCGGTCCTCCGGAGACACGCCGACGCGGACGTGATACTCGCCCCCGGGGACAGTCTGCCCTCGTCGCTGCTGTCGGCACACGGCTTCCACAGCGACCGCCGCCCGCCGCTCTCGTGGGTCGCCTCGCCGACGGTGCAAGTCGCCCGACCGGTCGAGGAGCAGGGCGACTGGACGCTTCGAGACCGGGCGCTCACCGACCACCGGAACTGGCGACTCGCGCTCTGCGAACGCGACGGCGGGTGAGCGCAGGTCACGAGTAACGTGGCGGGGAGCGCCGGTCAGAACAGCCCCGAAATCGACCCGTCGGCGTCCACGTCCATGTCGGTGGCGGCCGAGGACCCGTACGGTTCGACGACTTCGGTGATTGGTCGGAGGTCGACTGACTGTGCAATCTCGTAGTCGGGGGGTATCGACCCCTCTCAGTCCTCGGGCGTGCTCATGAGCGAAGATACGTCGAATCGACTCATGAAGTAGTGAGCCGATTTTTAGTTCCCGAGAACTGCGCTTCGAGGCGCGTCTCCGGCGGCCGAATCCTCAAACCCCCGCGGCCCGTAGCACCACGCGACCGAATGGCCCGGACCCTCGAACTTCCGAACGGAGAGACCGTCACGCCCGACGACGTGTTCCTCTACAACGGCTACCCGTATCGCATCGAGTTCCCGAACGACGAGGCGTCCGCTGGCGAAGACGGCGAGGCGTCCGCGGACGATACCGCCGAGTACGAGTTCTGGCTCTCGCCGCTCTACTGGGGCGGCGGCGAGATGGACATCCCGTTCCGTGGACGAGAGGCGCTGGTCGAACAGTGGGGTCCCGAATCCCGGGGCGCCCTGACCGCCGAGGAGTGGGAGCAGTGGTTGCGAGAGGCCCGCCACGACGACCGATTCGACGACGAGGAACTCGACGCGCTGGCCCGCGAACTACCGACTTCCGGCGGCGGTCTCGTCGCGCGACTTCGGCGGGCGCTCGGGTTCTAGGCGTCCGATCGCACGCCGTCGAGGAGTTCCTGCGTCCGGGCCGCGACCTCCGAGCGGAACGCTCCCACGTCGATGGACCGGTCGTCGTGGAACAGTCGATGGTGTTCCTCGCGCACGACGGCCTCGACTACGCGGTCGTAGACGGCGTCGAACGTGACCGGATGCTCGCGGTCTTCGAGGTTGCGGACGACTTTCTCGACGCAGTGGCGGGTGGCGTACTTCCGCGCGAGTTCGTCGGCGGGCGCTTCGACCGGCACGGCGTCGTCCGCCTCTCGAAAGTCGGGGTGGAGAATCGCCGCTCGCTGGCCGGTCTTGTTCCGGACGACGACGCCCTCGGCGGGACCGTCGTACCACGCCGAGTCGGGAATCTCGTAGGACGCGGGGTCGAAATCGACGGCCCGGACCTCCTTCTGGAGGGTGTTGACCGATTGGAGACCGAGGCGGTCGTAAATCTGTTCGACGGCGTCGGGTGGCAGAAATCGCTCCTCGCCGGCCTCCCACACGTCGAACCCGAGAAACGAGGGGGTCCGGTCCCAGTCGTAGTCGATGGCGTGGCGGTGCATCGCCTCGCCGAAGAAGACGACCGATTCCACGTCCTCGACCGAGTTCCGGAGCGCCTCCCGGTCGAATCGCTCGCGGACGTGCCGGACCGCGTGGTGGTAGGGTTCGGGTATCTCGTCGGCGTCGTACGTCCGACTCCGGTCACCGAACTGGAGCGCGCCCGACTCGCGGAGTCGGAAGCGGAAGTTGGCCCCGTCGAGTTTCTCCTGAATCCAGAGGTGGCCGGAGTCGAACAGGGCTGACGGGGCGTTTTCGGCGCGGGGGACGGACGGGAACTGCTTCATGGGAGACGAGTTGTCGGCGAGCGGAAGTAAGGGTTTGGCAGGGCGACTCGTATACGTGCAGAAGTGTCTAAGCAACGTATTGATTTTCTAGAGCTTGTTTCGTATTAGTCCGTACCGTCGCGGTTCCGGCGGACGGACGACGAGACGCTACAGCACGGTATCGACGCTGGCGTTACCGATACCGACGCTGGCGAGAACGTTCTCCGTGGCTTCGGACGAGACCCTTCCCCGGCGTCCCGTATCCTCGGGCGCGTCCGTCTACCGGCGAACGACGACTGCATCCGGTAGGCTTTCTCTTACCTGTAGATGGAAACTCGAAGGACGGGTCGTCGTTCGTTGTATCTCGAAGAAGTGAAACAGAGGAGTAGGGAAGTGGGCGAGAGAATGTCCGGGTTCCGGAACAGCGTGGTGGAGGCCATCGCCGACAGACCGAAACTGGTGAAGGCCGCGTGGCTACTGACACTCCTCCTCGTCGAAGTCGGAAACGTCGTCGCCGACGGCGGGTCAAGCGGACCGTAACGAGCTACGAGTCGTTCACCCACTCGCGGCCCAACACCAGGTCCCCGCCGATTATAAGCGGCGTGTGAGGCATGTCGGCGAGTACCTCCTTCGTCCGTTCGCGCTCGGACAACACCTCGTGAGGCCCCGTCGAGAGAAACTGCGGGCCGTCTTCGAGATACGATTTCGAGACGCTCCCTATCGGATGGTCTCGCGTCGGGTAGCCGCGGATGGTCAGCGACATCCGGTCGGCGCTCTCGTCTTCGACGACGTAGGTGAGCGGAATAACGTCGTCGCTCTGTGCGAGCGTCAGGCCGGGGTCTCCCAGCGAGATGTAGTGGGTCCCGACGACGGTGTGCTTCCGGGCGATTGCCAGCGCGCTCCCGACGCTGAAGCCGTTGTGAACCAGTTTTGCGAGCGTCTCTCCGAACTCGACCGCGGTGCGGTTGCCGACGTTCTCCAGACTCACGATGCCGCCGCGACTTCCGGCGTCTATCAGCGCGATACCCTGGTCGTGCGACCGGCAGGCGTTGAGGACGAACGCCTCGATCTCCACCCCGTCCAACGTTTCGGCGTCGAAAACCCCGTCGGGGCACTCGAACCCTCGGCCGTCGATGTGACCGATGTAGTGGAACAGGTCGGTCGGCGTCTGCAACAGCGTCCGGAGTTCTGACGTCGACACGTCGAAGTGGACGTCCAGGTCGAAGTCGAACGTCTCGCGTTTGGCGTACACCTCGGCGACCGCGTCCCACTCCTCGCGCATCTCGTCGTCGTTGCAGACCACCGTGACGTCGATGAGGTCCTCGCTCGTGTCGGACGTCTCGTTCCGGAACGCCTGGGGCAGGACTTTGGTTCCGCGTATCGGCGTGCCGTCGCCGACCCACGCGAGTTCGTGTGCGTCTACGTCGGGCATGTCGACGTACTCCTCGACGGGGGGTACGCCTCGTCGTCGGTCGGTTTCGAGGGTCCAGTCGATCTGGTCCACCCAGTCGGTCTCGTCGGTCCACCCCGTGCCGCCAGCCTCGTCGGGACGTCGCGTGGCCCCCCTATCGGACGGAGTGGCCCGCTTGAAGTCGTCGATGGCGCTTTGGGTCTCGCGCATCTCGTCGGTCTCCTCGTAGGTCGGTTGCGGCGGCGTCCGCAGAATCGAGAGGTCGTTGACCAGATGCGGGAGCGTCTCGACGTTTTCGGGGTCCGGCCGGACGTAGGCGATTCGGTGCCACGCCGGCATCGCGTCGGCCAGCGTCGAGTAGGGTATCGAGAAGTACGCCGACAACTGCTCGTCGAGCGGCATCCCGTACAGGTCGGCGAAGTCGAGGTCCACGAGCGATTCGAGTCGGTTCCGGTCGGCCAACTCGACGGAGTAGTGTCCCTCGGTCCGGGTGGCGCAGTCGAGGAAGAACGCCTGTTCGAGCGTCCGAACCACCCCGTCTTCGACCCCGGCCCAGTCTTCTACCCCGGCCCCGTCGTCGAAGCGGCGCTCGAATCCGCCGACGGTCAGTCGCGGCGTCTCGCCGGGCACGACTTCCGCGCCGAAGTAGTAGGCCAGCGGCGCGACAGCGTAGACGGCCTCGTGTTCCGGAGGCACCGCGACCGTGACGCCGGTCTCGGGCGCGTCGAGTCCGTCGGGAATCGAGAGTTCGTCACCGCGTTCGATGAGGGGCGGATGGCCCCGCAGCGTCGGCCACGACCGCTCGCAGGTCGTCGTCTCCAGCGCCGACCCGAACGTCGAGACGGCCGCCATCGCGTCCACCGGGTCGTCGGTGGTCGTGACCGTCCCCGCCGGAGTCTCGGAGAACGACCGCGCACCGACCGCCACCGTGGTCTCCCTGTCGAACTCGATGCGCATCGAGTCCGTCTCGGACTCGACGCGAACGCCCGCCTCGACGTGGAGATAGAGTTTGACCGGTACGTTGAGTTCGATCAGATACTCGTCCGGCGGGAACTCGGCCGACTCGTCGTGGGCGAGTTCCGAGAGGATGTCGCCGTCGGCGTCCCAGACGTACGTCAGCACCGCATAGGGGAAGGTGAGTGCGCTCGTCACGACGGTGCAAGCAGAGCTGACGGGGAACCGAAACGAGTCGGGGTCGGCGGGCGTCGGTTCGACGGCGCTCGGCGTCGAGAGCGTGAACCTGCGGGTCTCGATGGGGTCTACGACCTCGAATCCGGTGGCGTCGTCGAACGTGTCGAACCTCGGCACCATCTCCGTCCTCCGTCGAAACGACTGCTATCGAAGCGTGACGGTCACACTACAAAACATCTGTGCCACGCGTCACTTCTCAGAGCGGAATCCACGGCATCGTCGTGTCGGAGTTCGGAAGGTGCCAGCGCTCTTCGGCGTGGTGTGACCGAGTTCCGGTGTTCGACTGGTTCGACTCGCCAGCGTCGGCGCGAGTCTCTTCGGGCACGGTCCGGAGTTCGACCACGGCGTCGAACTCGGAGACGAGACGCTGACAGTACTCACTGTCGTACGGTCGCGGCAGGACGTAGTGAGCCATGGCGTCGCAGTCGTGGACGCGTTCGCCGACCGTCCGGAGGAATCGGCGAACGACCTCGAACTCGTAGTGGTCGAGCAAGGGCGCGAGCGAATCGACCGTCACGCGAATCTCCGCGGGTCGATAGCTCTGCGAGCAGAACTCCCTGATCGCCTCGTCGAGTTCGGTTCGGAGTCCGGCGAGATTCGCGTCGCCGACGGACACCTCCGGGACGGCCGCGACGGGCGTGTCTGCGAGGTCAGTTATCGGCCGCGGCGGGAGGGCGTGGTTGACTACCTTCGTCGTCTTCGAGAGCGGCCGAGGCGTATCCGACGCCGCCGGAAGGCGGTCGTAGACGCTCTCGGGACTCGCGTCGGTCAGCGCGAAAACCCGCCATCGCCGGGCCGCCGAATCGCCGAGCATGCCCTCGCTCGTGCGGGTGAACACCTCACGCGGCGCGTCACCGACGACGAGCAGGTTACAGCCCTCGGTCTTGAGTTGCCGGAGTTTCATTCGAAAAACCGCGAGACCGTCGTCGGGCGGCTCGTCACGTTCGTTTCTGAAATCATACTTGCTCATTTAAAGCGAGGCTTTATCGTCGGCGGTTATAAATTTTCGTCACCAGGCCGCGGTAGTCTGGATTAAACACAATACTCTGCGGTGAGAGGCTCTCCGGGCGCTGACGCGACCGCCACGCCGCCACCCAATCGTGTTTTCCCGCTCGAACTCCTACGGACGAGCGTGACTGACAGAAGCTTTACCACCGACGGCGATTGGGACGCGCTGTACGTAGACGGCGACTGGGTCGAAGCGAGTAGCGACGAGACCATCGCGGTCGAGAACCCGGCGACGCGCGAGCAGATCGCCGAAGTCCCGGCCGCGACCGAGGCGGACGTGGACCGGGCCTACGAGGCGGCCGCCGAGGCCCAGGCGTCGTGGAGCGACCGGTCGGCCGACGAGCGCGCCGCGGTCATCGAAGACGCCATCGGCCTGCTCGACGACCACCGCGACGACATCCTCGAACTGCTGGCGGTCGAGTCCGGCAGCGCCAACGCGAAGGCGTTCGCGGAGTGGCAGACCGCACAGGGGATGTGCCACCACGCTACCGGTCTCGCGGGGAAGATGGACACCGAAACGTCGGACTCGATGATTCCCGGCAAGGAGAACGAGGTCCAGCGCGTGCCCGAGGGCGTCGTCGGCGTCATCTCGCCGTGGAACTTCCCGTTCAACCTCTCGATGCGGGCGGTCGCGCCCGCGCTGGCGACGGGCAACGCCGTGGTCCTCAAACCGGCCTCCTCGACGCCCATCACGGGCGGCCTGCTCATCGCGCGCCTCTTCGAGGAGGCGGGGCTGCCCGAGGGCGTCCTGAACGTCGTGACGGGCCACGGTTCGGACGTGGGCGACCGGATGGCGTCGCACCCGGAACTCGACGTGATGGCGTTCACCGGTTCGACCGAAGTCGGCAAGCAGGTCGCCGCGTCGGCCGCGGAGAACCTCGCGCTCCCGGCGATGGAACTCGGCGGCAACAACCCCTTCGTCGTCACCGAGGACGCCGACGTGGACGCCGCGGTCGATAGCGCCGTCTTCGGGTCGTTCCTCCACCAGGGCCAGATCTGCATCTCCATCAACCGCCATCTGGTACACGAGAGCCTGTACGACGAGTACGTCGAGAAACTCGCCGAGCGCGCCGAGGGACTCCCCATCGGCGACCCCCGGGAGCGCGAGAACGTCGTCGGTCCCGTCATCGACGAGGGCCAGCGCGACCAGATTCTCGAATACGTCGAGCGGACCGTCGAGCAGGGTGCGACCCTCGAAGCGGGCGGCGACCACGAGGACCTCTACGTCGAACCCACGGTCCTCTCGGACGCCACGAACGACATGGCCGCGGCCTGCAACGAGCACTTCGGCCCGGTCGCGCCCGTGATTCCGTTCTCTGACGAGGACGAAGCGGTCGAACTCGGCAACGACACCGAACACGGTCTCGCGGCCGCGATTCACACGGGCGACCTCGACCGCGGGCACGACCTCGCCGAGTCCATCGAGGCGGGCATGGTCCACATCAACGACCAACCGGTCAACGAGGAGCCAGCCATCCCGTTCGGCGGGATGAAGCAGTCGGGCATGGGTCGGTACGACGGTGACGAGATTCTGAACGAACTCACCCAGACGAAGTGGATTTCGACGCAGACCGAGAAGCGCGACTATCCCTTCTAAAGGACCTTTTTATTGCGAGAGCAGTCGCCGTCGGCGACTGCTCTCGCTAAAAAGCTCCACCAAAAAGCCGTCGTCACCCCCTCAGCCCCGCGCCGTCGGCGCGAGGCTTCGAGGGTTCCTCGGCCCGCTCGCTCACTCGCTCCGCTCGTTCGCTCGCGGTAAGTCGCTGGTGCGCACCGTACCGCAAACCGCTACCGCAAACACTCGGAGTTCACCTCGGCGCGCGCTGGCGCGGTCGCAGCGCGACCGCGCCAACCGCGCGAGGTCTGCGCGAGCGAACGCGAGTGCAGACTCGGCAGACGCCGTTTGTCTGCCGGTGCCTGCGGGAACGGACGTGACCGCAGGTTCGGAGGACGTTGTTTGTCCTCCGGTGTCTTCGGGAGCGAAGTGACGGAAGGCTCGTCGGAGTGTGCCTCTGACGGTGGACGAGCGACCGAAGTGAGCGAGGCGGGGGCGGCGTGAGGCTGTCGCGGTGCGGTCGCGATGCCGTGCGGTACTCCTTGGCTCGAGCAGTAGCTACCTCCACTCGATTTCACACCTAAACAGTAGCTATCTGTAGCCCGAGGTCTACTGTCTAAGCCAGTATAACACATCTCTAACGTGTACAAATACACGCTAGAGAAATGTATTCATATACGAAAGAAGTACGTACCTATCTCTATTCGGGACCATAGTCGCGCATCTTCAAGTTGAAATAGCCCGGCCGAACACACTCCCGGTAATGAACTACGAATCGGAGTCGTTCACCGTCGCGGTCAAGGAGAGCGCGCGAGACGCCAACGAGGCGGCGCGGCGAGTCGCGCGCACGGAGGGCGACCGTCTCGAATTCGGCTCCGAGGCGGCCGCCCATCGACGCGCCAGAGACCTCTCCGACGGCGGGGAGACTCCGGTGAAGGTCCAGCGAGCGGCACCGCAGGACCCCACCGACGTGGACGGCTACCTCGTGGCGTGGCCCGAGCGTCGGACCCAGAACCCCGACGGGACGCCCACCGAGGGGTTGACGTTCGACACCGAGGCCAACCAGTACGGCGCGCTCGGGGAGGCCGTCGTCTGCACGCCCGAGGTGAACCCGCCGCTCCTGACCCACTTCGCCCGAGTCGATACCGACCTCCCCGAGCGCGAGGACGGGGACCTCCGCGTCGAACTCGACACCGACCCCGACCCGGTGACGGTCCGGTCGGGCCGACGGTGGGAACCCGACTGCCGCGCGGTGGTCCGACTGGGTCCCGACCGGCCGGTCCTGACCGAGTACTGGTGCGAGGTCAAGACCGGCGACGGGTCGTTCGAGCGGAGCCAGCGCGAGGCGATGCGGGCGAAAGCCCGCGAAGCGACCGTCCTCAAGATTCGCGTGGAGTTGGACGACCTCCCGGACAGTTACACCGCGTGGGTCCGGACGGTCGAACCCGACGACGAGACCGCAGAGCGAGAGTACCGCGTCAACAGCCAACTCGGCGATTTCTCGTAGCCCGGAAGCCGACAGGTCCTCGACGACTCATCGACCGTCGCCCGACCACACCGAGACCACCGCGACTGCGAGCGAACCGACGAGCCACAGGAGTAGACCGAGCAGACCCACCACGGGCGAGGCGGCGGGCGCACCCGACTCGACGCCGCCGACTACCGTCTCCAGTACGAGGCCTCGAAAGGCGCTGTTCGGACTCAGCGCGAGGACCAGTTCGAGCGCGCCCTCGGGGACGACGCCGCCAGCGAGTCCGGCGACGATGCCCGCGTCGAACCCGACGACGAGCGCCACCCCGAGCGCCACCGCGACGACGAGACCCGCCCGCGTCGTTCCGGCGGTCGTCGAGACTGCCATCGCCGCGCCCATCAGGACCAGCGTGAACACCGCGGTGAGGACGACGAACCGGAGGTAGAGGAGCGGCGAGTCCATCGCGGCGTGGGAGGCGATGACGGTGGTCCCGACGCCACCGAACAGGGGCACCAGCAGGGCGACCCCGAGGAGCGGAACGAGGACCGCGACCAGCAAGGCGGCCGCCCGTCCGAGATAGACGCCGACGACGAACGTCGAACGCGAGACCGGGAGGGTCCGGAGTACGTCGAGTTCGCCGCGCTCCTCGTCGCCGAGAACCGCCCGGTAGCCGAACGCGAGCGCCAGGGCGGGCACCAGTACCTCGACGGGCGTGAGCAGGTCGAGAACGAGCGGAACGTAGCCGACCGCGCCAGCGGTCCACGCCAGCACCGCGACGACCGCGGCGAATCCCCCGGCGAGCGCGAGGAACGCTCGCGTCCGGACGACCGTGGTCAGTTCCCGGCCCACGACGGCGAACAGTCGGACGAACGACCGGCGGTTCACTCCGCGTCACCTCCCTGCGTCCGCACGCTGACCGACGGAGCGTCAGGCGTCCCCTCCTCGTCCACACCGGCCTCGCGGCCCGTGAGCGCGAGGAACGCCTCTCGGAACGTGTCGGCGTCGGTGCGTGTCACGAAGTCGGCGGGCGACCCCTCCGCCACCACGTCGCCGTGGTCGAGGAGCAGTACCGCGTCGGCCTCCTCGGCCCCCGAGAGGTTGTGCGTCGCCAACAGGACCGCCATCCCGTCGTCGGCGAGGTCCCGAACGACGTCGAAGACGTACTCGGTCATCCGGGGGTCCAAGTCGCCGGTCGGTTCGTCGAGAACGACCAGCGGCGGGTCGCCCAGAATCGCCTGTCCCACGCCGAGTAGTCTGATCATTCCGCCAGAGAGGGCGTTTACCCGGCGGTCACTCGCCTCCGAGAGACCGACGCGTCCGACGATGGCCGACACGTCCACCTCGCGGTCAAGCAGGTCGGCGTAGAACCGGAGGGTCTCCTCGACGGTGAACGCCGGTCGAAATCGGGGGCTCTGCGGGAGGTAGCCCACCCGACGGCCGGTCTCTCCCCCGGCAGTCAGGTTCACGCGCCCCTCGTCCGGTTCCAGAAGCCCGAGGAGCGCTCGCAGGAGCGTCGTCTTCCCCGACCCGTTCGGTCCGACGAGTGCCGTGACCGTTCCGGCCTCGACCGAGAAGCTCAGGTCAGAGAACACGTTCACGTCGTCGAACGAGTGGCCGAGACCTTCGACTTCGAGAACGTTCGTTCGCTCGTCCGATGCACTCGGTTCGAGCGAGTCACCCGACGCGCCCGACTCGTCGCTCTGCTGTTCGGTGGAAGTTCGGTGTGTCATCGTCCTCTCGTCTGGTTCGCGTCGGTCACGTTGGCGACGACCGCCGGACGAACCGGGTCGGCCAGCGGTGCCTCGTCCACGACGCCCGTGGGCCGAAGTCCGGGGACGACGCCCTGAAGCGCCCGGAGAGCGGTCAACACGGGAGACTCGGCCAGCGTCGTCGCTCCGGACACGTCGTCCACGCGGCTATCGACCGGGCCGCTCGGTTGGAACGGTCGCTCTATCACGCCGTCGCCGTCGGTGTCGCCGCCGGGGGCGTCGTTCCAGTAGTTCCCCCGACCCTCGGCGGTCCAGACCCTGAGCGGGCCGAGAGACGCCGAGACGTACCGGTCGTTGTCCACGAAGTCGTTCGACACGACTCGGTTCGTCGGGATGAGCGACGAGGCTCGGAGGCCCACGTCGTTGTTGGCGACGACGTTGCGCTCGTAGATGGTGGTCTGTGAGGGCGATTCGATACCGTAGTGGTTGTTCACGACTACGTTTCCGGCGACGTAGGACGCCCGGCCGCCGACGTTGACGCCCGAATAGCTGTCTCGAACCTCGTTGCCGACGACGAGATTTCCGGTCGGGCGCGTCATCACGACCACGCCCATGCCGGTCCCCGTCGCGGTGTTGTTCGCCACGAGGGCGTCCGAGGTGTACATCTCGTGGACGCCGAACCGCATCTCGTCCCGGCCGACCATCCGGTTGTCCCGGACGACTAATCCGTCGGCGAGGTGGGTGTAGACGCCGTCTCTCCCCCCGGCGAACGTCGAGTCTTGGACGACGACGCGCGAACGCATCACCATGACGCCCATGAAGCCGTCCTGCCAGTCGTCGCTCCCGTTCACACGCACGTCGTCTACGACCGCGTTCGGACTCCACCGGACGACGACGCCGTTCGACGGGGTGTCGATGGAGACGTTTCGGACCAGCGACCCGTTGGCCGAGTCGAACGTGACCCCCGCGTCACCGTACCCGTAGCCGAGTTGGACGCGGTAGTCCCACTGGTCGGCCCGGTCCGTCGAGACGTTCTCGGCCGAGAGCGTCCCGCCGACGCCGGTAATCCGGAGGTCCGTGACTGCCACCCGGGGAGCAGTCGCCGTCACCACGGTCCCGTTGCCGTCACCCCGGAGGCGCGTCGCGTTTCCGGCACCGCGGAGCGTCAGGGGCTTGTCGATGGTGAGGTTCGCGTCGTAACTGCCGGGCGGGACGCGGACGGTGGTGTTCGGCGGCGCGGCCGCCACCGCTCGCGCGAGCGTCTCGGCGTCCTCGCCGACCACGACCGAGACCGGTCTGTCGAGCAGGCCCCCGGCGTCGGCGACTCGCCGGTGGGCCCACTGGTGTTGGCCGCGAACCTCGCTCTCGAACGCCTCGCGGGTCGCGGCCTCGGTGTCGAACGACGTCGCGCGAATCGCGTCCCAGCCACGGACTTCGCCGCCGTGGGCCACAGCGAACTTCTCGGCGGCCGACCGCGAGGAGAAGGGGACGATGGCCTCGCCTGCCGGGGTTCGCGCTCGACTGCCGACCACGAAGTAGGCCTCCTCGGCGGCCACCCATCCGACGTAGGTCGAGGGGGTGTCCGGAACCCGGAGGTAGTCGTCGTCGCCGACTTCTAACTGTGCGTCGGCGTAGTCGCTGACGTAGACCGCGTGTGGGACGCCGAACTGGCGGGCGTGGCCCTCGCGGCCGAGTTCGTCGACCAGCGAGGTGATGCCGTGGTAGCCCACGACGTAGCGATACTGGGAGTAGAACACCTCCGCTCTCGGAATCTCGACGCCGCGCTCGCGGGCCTCAACCGTCGCGGCGGCCGTCATCCCCATGCCGATGGTGTCGTCGAAGGGGACCGGATCGGGGCGGCACGCGCCCACGTCCACCGCGAACGCGGTGCTACTCACGACCAGGAAGGCGAACAGGACCGCGAGGACGTGTTTCGAATTCATCTCGTAACGTGTCACCAGCTATCCGCGGGGGCGGGTGCGTCTGACGACCGTAGGCACGGCATACCCTTACCCCCTTCTCCCGGTTTCAGTTTCCGGGAACCGGGCGAGGAGGTATGATGGGTCCCGACGAAGTGTACGTAACATGTGTTCCCCGGACCGAGAGTCCGCTCTTCTGGGCGACGACGCCGAGCGTCGTCGCTGCACGCACGACCACCACCGAGACGCGACCGACGGGCGCAGGCGTTCGGTCCTCCGGGCGGGCGCGCTCGGGGTCGCGGCGTCACTCGCGGGATGTCTCGGCGGATTGACTGGCGACGACGGCGACGTACCGGACCCGATTTCGGTCGCTGGCGGCCTCGACTGCGACGCGTGCGGGATGGTCGTCGAGAAGCATCCAGGTCCGAACGGCCAGATTTTCTACGACGGCGACAGTCCCGAGGGCCACGACAATCCGGCGCGTTTCGACTCGCTGAAGCAGTGTTTCTTCCCCTACAAACTCGAACGCGAGGGGATGGGTTGGAACCTCGACGCAGGCTACGTCACCGACTACTCGTCGGTGGACTACGACGTTTCGACCCAGGGCGGCACCACGACCATCTCCTCGCACACCGAACCGGAGTCGTTCGCTCGCGCCACGGACCTCCAGTACGTCGTGGACAGCGAAGTCGAGGGCGCGATGGGACCCGACTTCGTTCCCTTCTCGACGCAGGGTGACGCCGAGTCGTTCGCCGACGAGTACGGCGGCGAAGTCGTCGCCTACGGCGACATCGACGAGGGCATCGTCGGGAAGTAGAACCGCGTTCTCAGCGCTCGTTCTCGTCGCCGACCTCCACGGCGACCTCGTTCCGGCGCATGAACGGCGGCGTCCACGGGTCGTCGTACCGGAGGACCACCGGGCGTCCGTGCGGTTCGGCGTCGCGGGCTTCGAGGGCGTCCCGTAGCTCCCGGAGATTCCGCTCGACGCGGTCCTCGGTCGCGTACCACGAGAACCGCCGGACCGCGAGTTCACGCGGCGGTTCGACCACGAGTCGGACTCGGGGGTCGGTCGGCGTCGGCGCTGTCCCGGGCGTGTACTCGGCCGGGAGGTAGAACGCCATGGTGACGCCGGCGTCCTGCGCGCCGGACCCGGCCGTCGTCCGGACCGGTGCGGTCATCGACACGCTCTCGCCGTCGGCCAGCGCGGTCCGGACCGGTGCGGTCATCGACGCGTCGGTTCCAGCCGCGTCGGTCGCCACGGGCGCGGTCATCGATAGCTCCTCGTCGGTCGCGTTCTCGCCGGAGATGTACCGGAAGAGCCGACCGAAGGCGGTGCGCTGGTCGTCGGCCGTCGTCTCCACGAGGACGGTCCGGGGGTACCGCCGGAGTTCCACGCCGTCGAACGTCTCGATAGTTTCGGCGGACACGCGCTCGGTCGTGCGGTCGACGTAGATGCCCCATCCGACCCACGCCGCGAGCAGTCCGCCAGCGCCCGCGACCAGTGTCTTGGTTCTATCGCGCATGGAGCGAGGACGACGCGAACGGTCAAAAGTTCACTTGCGCCGAGTTCGGACCGACTAGCGTTTCCACACGAAGCGACTGGCCCGGGGCGTCGGCCCGTGGCACTTCGACGTATTTTTAGGGTGCGTCCCCTTTCTCACCCGTATGGCAGACTTTCAGGTCGTCGTCGCGGATCCCGAATCCGGGACGACCTACCAGCGCGACGTAGACGGACAAGACGCGAACCGATTCCTCGGCAAGTCCATCGGCGAGGAAGCGGACGGCGGCGCAGTCGGTCTCGACGGCTACACGGTCGAGATCACCGGCGGCTCCGACGACGCCGGTCGCCCGATGCGCGGCGATGTCTCCGGACCGAACCTCAAGGAGGTCCTGCTCGACGGCGGCACGGGCTACAAGCCCTCGCGCGACGGCGAGCGCAAGCGCGTGACCGTGCGCGGCGGAGAGGTCAGCGACGCGACGGCCCAACTCAACGTCAAAATCAGCGAGCGCGGCGACGAGTCGGTCGAGGACCTCCTCGGCGACGGCGGCGAGGACGAAGAGTAGCGCTCCCGACCACAGCAGTTTTCTCTCTCACGCTCCTACCGTCGCCCAGCACTCGCTATGGCCGACCGAATCTCCAGCGACCACTCTTCGTTGACGACCGTCCGTGCGACGCTCACGCGAAGCGGCGGACTCGACCGCCCCAAAATCGAGATTCCGCCGGCGGACGCCGACCGGTTTCCGGACGGCGAACTCGTCCGCGTCGTCGCAGACGACACCGAGTACCGCGCCCGCATCGAATCGCCGCTGACCGACGACGGCCGCGAGATTCGCGGCCTCTACGAGACGCCCTCGCTCGCGCGCAACCCCGGCGACGCCGAGAACCACCTCTCGTCGTGGGTCGACGGAACCGGCATCGAGTTCGACCAGTCGGTCCTCGTGGACGTCATCGAGGCGGGATTCAAGTACGGCCTGCGCGAACCCGGCGAGCGAGCCTTCTACGAGGCCACTGAGTCGCCCGACGACAGCCTGACGAACATCGCTCAGCAACTCGACGAGTGAGCCGAAAGGAAGAGATATAATTTCTAGATGTAGGAAAATATTTTATAACATATAATTTTGTTTCTCGTACCTCGTCGGTGGGCCTCTACCCTTCGGCGCGGCCTCTCCCGTTCGGGCGAGAGCGAACTCCCGCCGAACCCTACGAGAGCGACCGCGCGTCGCGGGCGTTCCAGCGACGAAGCGAGGATTTTTGCCGGGGGGCCTCACACGTACGCACATGACCGAGCCGCCGCTCGAAGTTGATACCGTCCTCGTTCCGGTCGATGGGAGCGACGAGTCGGTCGAAGCCGTCGAGTACGCCGCCGTCATCGCCGAGCAGTACGGCGCTTCGGTCCACGCGATGTACGTTCTCGGCGAGGAACTCGTCCGTGGCATCGAAAGCGGTGCGGTCCCCGAAGAGGACGTACTCTCGGAGACCGAGACGTTCATGGACGAGGTTCGGGACCTCGCGGCCGACTACGGCGTGACCCTCTCGACCTCGAACGCCTACGGCTTCTCGACCACCAGAAAGACCCAGCACCCCGGAAGCGCGGTCCTCGACACCGCGGAGGACATCGACGCCGACTTCCTCGTGATTCCGCGCGAACCCCTCAGCGGGGAGCCCGGCGAAGTATTGGAGAAGGCCGCCGAGTACGTGCTGTTGTACGCGAGCCAGCCCGTGCTGTCGGTGTGAGGTCACACCGACTCGTCCGACTCAGAGCCGCAACACCATCTCCAACTCGAAGCTCTCGGTGCCGTGGGTCTCGAAGCCCACCGACTCGTAGAGGTTCACGGCGGCGTGGTTCCAGCGTTCGACCGTCAGCCAGACCTTCTCGACGCCTTTCTCCTGTCCGTGACCCAACAGCGTCCGGATGAGTTCCGAGCCGATACCGGCGCGCTGGTAGTCCTGGTGGACGAAGATAGCGAGTTCGTAGGCGTCCTCGTCGGGGACCAGCGTGGCGTGGCCGACCGCCCGGTCGTCGTGCCACGCGACCACGTTCAGGCCGTCCAGCAGGTTCTCGAACCAGTCGCGGACCCGCGACTCGGTGGCTGGCGGGATGCCCTGCGCGCGGTCGGCGGGTTCGAAGTCGGTGTACATCTCCACGATGGCCTCGAACTCCTCGTCGTCGTAGGGTCGAATCTCTATCTCCCGTCCCTCCTTGTCGGTGAACGACAGCGGCGGGGTCGGGAACGACCCGGCCTCCTCGTCCGGGTAACTACGCTCGCTTCGACTCATCGGACTAGTTTGACGCTGACCGGGGAGTTCAGGAGGACGAACTCCGCGATGTGGCCCAGTTTTATCTTCCCCATCGGACTGCGCTGGCCGCCGCCGAGGACGATCTGGTCGAACCCCTCGCGCTCGGCGAGGTCCACGAGTCGGCTTCCGGGGTCGCCCGAGAGGTGTCGGACCTCGGCCGCGAACTCCGCGGTTTCGAGCGCCTCGAACACCCGCGACTCGATGTCGCTGGTCTCGCGGTCGCTCTCGGGGTTTTCGAGGATAGCTACCGTGAGGTCGTCGCCCGCGGCCGTCGCGCGTTCGATGGACCGTTCGAGCGCGCGAAGCGAGTCGTCGCTTCCGCCGATTCCGAGCAGGACGTTCATACCTCCCCCAACCGCCGCCTCCGACAAAACTATTGTGTAGCCGCCACGACTACTACCAGACGATACGCTTTTCCACCTCCCACCGCTACCCCGATTCATGGCAGACGACCCATCGCGTCCGCCCGAGAACGACAATCAGGACGCCGAACAGTCCGCCGACGTGACCTCGGAATCCGACGACGAACCCGCTTTCGACGCTCCGTCCGATATCGACCGAGCCGGAGACGCAGATGCCTCAGGCGACGCCGACGAGGAGCACGTCGAAGAGGACGACGTGGCGACCGACGACGACGTAGCCACTGACGACGTGACGGCTGGCGAGGACGACGTAGTGGCCGACGAAGCCGACGGAGCGACCGACGAGGAGTCGGCAGTCGAGAACGAGGACCCTACCGACGAGCGCGGAGACGCCACCGACGAGCGCGAGGACGTTCCGGCGGACGTGCAGAAGTACGAGCGGTTCACCAAGATGGACGGCGCGCAGTACGACCGAGTCAACGAGTTCCTGCGCGACCGGACGTACATCACCGCCCGCGAGTGGGCCATCGCCCGACTCTGCGCCGACTTCCGGACCGAGACCGGCGTCGAGATGACGAAAATCGGCGAGAACCTGCCCGAACTCGTCCCCTTCATGACCGACACCTACACCCCGCAGGCGGTCAATCAGGCCCGGAGTTCCTTCGAGAACAAGGTCCGACAGGCGGGCGCGACCTTCCTCTACGGTGCGATGTCGGGCTTCTTCACGGCCGAGGAGCTAGACGACATGATGTACGAAGTGACCGAGGTGGCCAAGTTCCTGCTCGAAGTCGAGGGCGTGGACCTCTCGGTCGACGAGGAGTTGGAGGCCGAGGACCGCATCTCGGGCGTGATGCGCGAGGTTCGGTCGGCCAGCGAGCAGTTGCGCCACGGCGAAATGGAGTGTCCCAACTGCGGCCACGAGATGGAAGCCTCGGAGGCCGAGACGGTCGATACCGCCGAGGGCGACGACTGACGCGGGTTCGGTCGCGCCACTTCTCTTCCTCGTACGCTTCGCTCCCGGCGACGAACTCGGCAACGGCCAGCGACGAATCGACGCTCAGTCGGCGTCCTCGTCGCCCTCGTCGGACGGCGGCCCGAAGTTCTCCGGTTCCTCGTGGGTGAACTCTATCTGCTCGTCGGTCAGCGTCCGGACGTAGGTTCGCATCTCTCCGGCGCTCCGGGCGGCTTTCAGCATCGCTTGAGCGTTCTGGGCGTCGTAGTAGGCGGGGTAGAGGACGGCGATTTCGCGGTCGCGGTCCTCCATGGCGACCACGAACAGCACCAGTCTGTCGGCCATCGCTCGGAACACCTCGTAGGCGTCGAACGAGGCCTCGTCCTCTAGCAGGGCTTCGAGTTGCTCGAACTCGTCGTTCGGTGCCAGCACGTCGAGACCGAATCGCTCGTCGCCGTCGCCGGGCACGAGGACGGTCACGTCGCCGGGGTGGAGTTGGAGGGTGTCCCACCCGTCGGCCTCGTACTCGCCGGCAGTCGCCTCCATGTCGGCGATGATGTCGTCCCAGAACTCCGCCGCCCGGAGGTGCGTGCCGGGGATTTCCCCCGCCTGCTCGAACGCGGCGGCCGGGTCCTCCTCGGCCATCTCTTCGAGTTCCGCTTCGTCTACGTCGTCCGGAATCGTCTCGTCGTCCACCAACTCGTCGCGCTCCTCGGCGTCCTCGCTCATGGTTTCGAACGCGACTTTCCGGGGTAAAAGTCTTGGTACTCGGGTTCACGGAGACGTTTGGAAGCGCGGAAGTCGTCGGTGAGAGCGGTTCGGGGTCGTATCCGCGTCTCTCACCCCGCGTTCTCGCTCCCGTACCCGTTCACCTCGGCCGCCAGCATCTCCGTCGCCTCCACGAGGAGCGCGACGACCAGCGGCCCGGCGATGAACCCGATCGGCCCGACGCTGAGCAGGCCGCCCGTGAAGCCGACGAAGTAGAGGCTCCCCGGCAGGTGGGCCGTCTCGCGGGCCAATCGCGTCCGGATGACCGCGTCCGGGAGCCAACCGACGACGACGCCGCCCACGACGAAGACCAGCACCGCGCCGACGACTTCGTTCGCGGTCAGCCGATACGCCGCCAGCAGGGCGACCAGAAACGACGGGCCGACGATGGGGAGAAACTGGAGGAAGCCAGCCACGAGAGCGAGCGTGAGGAAGAACTGGTAGTCGAGCAGGTAGAAGACGGGGAGCGCGACGAGGAAGGTGGCCGCCGCCGTGGCGGCCTGCAGGACGTAGATGGCGAACAGCGTCTCCCGGGTGCGCTCGTGGAACGCGGACGCGACGTCCCGATAGGCGTGGGGAATCGGTGCGAGCAGGGCGTGACGGGCCTCCCGTCGCCGAATCAGTAGCGCGAACACCAACAGCGCGAACAGCGTCCCCTTGAGGGCCAGCACCGGTGCGAGTCGGGCCAGCGACAGCGCGATGGAACCGAGATACTCGCGGGCGACTTCCGTCAGGGCTCCGGCGTCGATGGTGTAGGCCGTGCCGAGGAGTTCGAACGTCACGCTCTCGGGGAGGTCGAGCAGGAAACCCACCAACTCGCTCCGCCGTCGATAGACGAGGAAGCCGAACGAGAGGAAAAAGAGGAGGACGCTGACGAACGCCACGGTCGTCGCGGCGGCGCTGGCCCACCACGACGGCATCCCGCGCCGGACGAATCGCTCGTGAAGCGGCACGAGGACGTACGCCACCGTGACCGCGAAGAAGACGGTACCGAGAACGTCGAACAGCACTGCGGCCGCGAGCAGACCGACCAGTGTCAACAGACCTGCCAGCACCCACTGTCGCCGTGCGGACATACCCGTCAATCGAACGCCCGTGTCAAAACCTTTCGGCTCGCCCGCGACGACACCGAGTATCGTTCGCACACTCCCAGTTCAGATGACGCCAATTAAGTATCACTGGGTACAACAACCGAGTAATGAGACGACGAGACTTTCTGAAACACGGCACGACCGCGACGCTCATCGGTCTCGCTGGCTGTACCGGTGGCGAGAGTGGACGAGAGACGACCACCGGCGGGGAGACGGAGACGACGACCGAAGGGACCGCCGCCGCCGAGACCACGACCGAAGAGAGCCTCAGCGGAACGCTGAAGGTCGCCACGTACAGTTCGTTCGTGGACGCGCCGAGTTCCTCGCCCGGCCCGTGGGTGAAAGAGGAGTTCGAGAAGCGCCACCCCGACGTGACCGTCGAGTGGCAGACGCCCGAGAACGAACTCAACTACTACATCCAGCGCGCCTCGCAGGGCGTGGACATCGACACCGACGTCTACGTCGGTCTCAACGTGGACCACCTCATCCGCATCGACGAGAAACTCGGCGAGACGCAGTTGTTCACGCGGACGGCCGACGAACTCTCGAACTACGGCCACGTCGAGGACGGTCTCAAGTTCGACCCCGAGAGCCGCGCGATTCCCTACGACACGGGCTACATCAGCCTCGTCTACGACGAGAACGAGATCGAGCAGGCCCCGGAAACCTTCGACGACCTGCTGGCCGACCGGTACGCGGGCGACCTCATCGTCCAGAACGCCAAGACCGCCGCCACGGGCCGGGCGTTCCTGCTGTGGACCATCTACAACCGCGGCGAAGACCAGTATCTCGACTACTGGAAGAAGTTGAAGAACAACGACGTGAAGATTCTCGGGTCGTGGAGCGACGCCTACACTGCCTACGAGAACGGCGAGGCTCCGATGGTGGTCTCCTACTCGACCGACCAGGTGTACGCCAACCGCCAGGACAAGGACATGAGCAAGCATCAGGTCGGCTTCCTCGACGGGCAGGGCTACGCCAACCCCGAGGGGATGGCGAAGTTCGCCAATACCGACGTCCCCGAACTCGCCGAGGCGTTCATGGACTTCCTGCTCTCGAAGCAGGCCCAGCAGAAGATCGCCCAACTCAACGTCCAGTTCCCCGCGACCGACTGGGCACCCCTCAGCGAGGAGTTCGAGAAGTACGCCAAGATACCGGAGAACCCGGTCACGTTCACCTACGAGGAACTACAGGGCAACGTCGACTCGTGGGTGGACTCGTGGGCGCGAGAGATAGCCGGCGGCAGATAGCCCACTCGTGACCCGACCCGAGGGGAACCGAGGTGACGCGACCCGACGGGAAGCGGCCCGGCCTCGAACGACGACCCAGTGGCTCGAACGCCACGCCATCTCGGTCCTCGGAGTCGCAACTGCGCTCGTCCTCGCGGTCGTCTTCTACTACCCCGTCCTCACGGTGTTCGCCGACGTGGTCCGGGTCGGCGGCGAGTGGACGCTCGACGTCGTCGTCACCGTCCTCACCGACCCCTTCTACTTCGGCGCGCTCGCCCCGGTGTTCGCCGGGGAGTTCGGCGCAGTCGCCGAGGTCGCCGCCGACCAGCCACTCGGCCTGTTCGGGTTCACCGCGTACCAGGCCTTCCTCTCGACGGTCGCCAGCGTCCTGCTCGGCCTTCCGGGGGCGTACGTCCTGTCGCGCTACGAGTTCCCCGGCAGACGGACGATTCGCTCGCTGACCATCCTCCCGTTCGTGATGCCCTCCATCATGGTCGCCATCGGCTTCGTCGCCTTCTTCGGCTCTCGCGGCCCCCTGAACGACCTACTCGCGATTCTCGGTCTGGGTCCCGCCAACCTCCTGTTCACGCTCGAAGCCATCGTCGTGGCCCACGCCTTCTACAACGCGCCCTTGGTCGTTCGGGTCACCACCGCGGCGTGGGAGAGCGTGGACGCCCGGATGGTCGAGACCGCCCGGTCGCTCGGCGCGAACCCGTGGTACGCCTTCCGCGACGTGCTTGCTCCGCAACTCCTCCCGGCGGTTCTGACGGGCGCGCTCCTCACCTTCGTCTTCACGTTCATGTCGTTCCCCATCGTCCTCGCCCTGGGTGGGTTTCAACTCGCCACGGTCGAGGTGTGGGTCTACTCGCTGGTGCAGGAACTGGAGTACGCCGAGGCCGCGACCCTCGCGGTGGCCGAGACCGCCGTCTCGCTCGCGCTGACCTACGCCTACCTCCGGTACGAGGCCCGCCAGTCCGGCGGCGGTCGGGCCGCGAACCCGCCGCCTCGAAAACGACTCTTCCCCCAGTCGCCCTCTCCGGGCGCCGCACTCGAACGCGCGGGCGTCCTCGCCTACGCGCTCGTGGTCGCCGTGGTCTTCGTCGGTCCGATAGCGACCATGGTCGCCGAGAGCGTGACCGGTCCCTCCGGGTTCACGCTCCAGTACTACGAATTCCTCGTCCAGCGACAGGCCGAAGGGGCCTCCTTCCAGACGAAACCCGGCGTCGCGATCCGGAACTCCGTCCTGTTCGGGGTCGCTACCTTGCTGGTCGCGCTCCCGATGGGCGTGACCGTCTCGGTTCTGACTACGCGGGGTGGCCGTGGGACGCGACTCGCCGACGCCGCGGCGATGGCCCCGCTCGCGGTCAGCGGCGTCGTCGTCGGTCTCGGAATGCTCCGGGGTCTCGTCTTCGGCGTCGAACTGTTCGGCCACCGCGTGCAAGTGACCGGACCAGTCGCCATCACCGCCGCCCACGCCGTCGCGGCCTACCCCTTCGTCGTCCGGAACGTCGCGCCACTGCTCTCGGGCGTGGACCGCTCGGTCGTGGAGTCGGCCCGGGCCCTGGGCGCGACTCGGGTCCGCGCGCTCCTCGACGTGGAACTCCCCCTCGTGGCGTCGGGGGTCGCCGCCGGGGCCGCGTTCGCCTTCGCCATCAGCATCGGCGAGTTCGATTCGACGGTGATTTTGGCGACCGGGAGCACCAGTTACACCATGCCAGTCGCCGTCGAGCGATACATCGGCAACCGCACTCTCGGCCCGGCCACCGCGATGGGGACGGTCCTGCTGGTCGTGACCAGCCTCAGCTTCGTGGTCGTGGACCGACTCGGGGGGAGGTGGGAGGCGTGACGAGTCTCCGCCTGCGAGGAGTCTCCAAATCGTTCGACGGCGTGACGGCCCTCCGCGACGTGAGCCTCGACGTGGCCGACGGGGAGTTCTTCACGCTGGTCGGTCCCTCGGGGTGCGGGAAGACCACGACCCTGCGAGCAATCGCGGGCTTCGAATCGCCGGACTCGGGGCAGGTTCGATTCGGCGACCGCGAGATGGCGGGCGTGCCGCCGGAGGACCGCGACGTGGGCATCGTCTTCCAGAACTACGCGCTGTTCTCGCACATGACGGTCGGCGAGAACGTCGCCTACGGCCTCCGGTTCCGGGAGACGCCCGGCGGTCAGTCGAAGGCAGCGCGCGTGGCCGACCTCCTCGAACTCGTGGACCTGCCGGGGTTCGAGGACAGGAATCCGGACGAACTCTCGGGCGGCCAGCGCCAACGCGTCGCGCTGGCGCGGGCGCTCGCGCCCGGCCCGGACGTGCTGCTGCTCGACGAACCCATGAGCGCGCTCGACGCCCGACTCCGGCAGGACCTCAGGACGCAGGTCAAGCGAATCCAGTCCGATCTCGGAATCACGACGGTCTACGTCACCCACGACCAGGAGGAGGCTCTCGCCGTCTCGGACCGAGTGGCCGTCATGAACGACGGCCGGGTCGAACAGGTCGGCAGGCCCGAGGACGTGTATCGCCGGCCGAACACCCGGTTCGTCGCGGAGTTCCTCGGCGAGAACAACGTCTTCGCGGGCGAGGTGGACGGGCGCGGGGGCGACGACTCCGGAGCGACGGTCCGGGTCGGCGGTGCGACCTTCCGCCTCCCGGGCCTCGACGCGCCCGAGGGAAGCGAGGTCGTCTTCTGCGTCCGCCCGGAGCACCTGACCCGAGACGCGGGCGAGAACGGCTTCGAGGCGAGCGTGGAGACGGTCGAGTTCCTCGGCGAGTCGTTCCGCGTCCACCTCGACTGGGCGGGCAGTAGCGTGACCCTGCGAGCGCCCGAGCGCCCCGCGGAGGACACCCTGCTGGTCGGCTTCGACCCCGAAGACGCCCACGTCGTCTCGGCTAGCGGAAGTGGGCGAGCGGTCGTCGAAGAACGGTCGTGAACTCCTACCCGCGGGGAAAGCAGTTGGCGCAATCGTCGTAGAAGACGGTCTGGCGCGGCGTGAGCTTGCGCCACGTAGCGTCGTCGCGCTGGAGGAACGCTCGGCACGCGGGGTCGTCGCCGGTGTCGTCCGGCCGGTGGCGCTTCTTCGTGGTCGGAGACTGACTCACGAGGTAGTACTCCTCTGGAGGCTCGGAGTCCGCCGGGGCGTCGCGTTCGACGCTCATCGGTACTCCTCCAGTTCGACGGTACTCGCTGCCGCGGCGTTGAGCCACTCGTGGCTCTCGGCGGGGTTGTAGAGGACGAGTTCCGCCCGGCCGTCGCTGTCGGTGCGCTCGTAGGTCTCGATTCGGTCGCGGGTGTCGTCGTGGGTCGGGGTGGCTCGTGTTTTCATCTTGGATTGCCTCCCATCGAAGTCGGCGCTTCGGAGACGAGTAGGCGTCTCAGGGGGTTAAAGGCGATCCAAGGGCGCGGTGAAAGTGAAACTGGGACCGCGGGAGGGGCGGCCGACGAGCGGCCGCTGGTGGACTGCTGGCACCCGGTCGGCGACTGACTCCCGGTCGGCGAGCGATACTTTCTCCGGAGGCAATCACGTAGGCGGACTATGACCGCGGACGAGAACTCGACCGCCTCCCCGTTCGAGGGAACCGAGGAGTACTACGCCGACCATCGGCCCGACTACGGCGAGCCGGTCGTCCAATACCTGAGAGACCGATTCCAACTGGACGGCTCCGCCCGAGTCCTCGACCTCGGGTGCGGCACGGGCCAGATCGCCGTCCCACTCGCGGCGCACGTCGGCACGGTCGTGGGGATGGACCCGAACGAGGAGATGCTGCGGCAGGCCCGCCGGAAGGCCCGAGACGCCGGTCGGGAGAACGTCGAGTGGGTCGTCGGGTCGGACGCCGACCTGCGGGAGAGTCTGCACGAGGACCTCGGGACGTTTTGGCTCACCACGATGGGACGGTCGTTCCACTGGATGGACCAGGAGGCGACCCTCGACCGACTCTACCGGACGACCGAACCGGGCGGCGGGGTAGCGACCGTCAACGACACCGAGTGGCTCACGAAGGGAGTCGAGGACTGGCAGGCGGACGTGTACCGGGTCGCCGACGAGTACCTCGACGACCTGCCGCCCCGGACAGGCCCGGTCGAGGAGTACGACGACCCGTGGGACGAACTCCTCGAAGACCACGGATTCTCTGACGTCGAGGTCCGAAAGTTCGAGTCCGAGCGCGAGTGGACCGTCGAGGGCGTCGTCGGCTACGTCTTCTCGCTGTCGTTCTGCTCGCCCGAACGATTCGGCGACGACAGGGAGGCGTTCGAGGCCGACCTCCGAACACGCCTGAACGAGTTGAGAGACGAGCGAGGCGAAGGGTCGGAAGACGGGCGGAACGAGGGGACGTTCGGCCAGACCGCCGATATCGACGTCACTTCGGGTCGGAAGTAGGCCGCGTCACCTCGGGGCCGCAGATAGCTACTCCGGGTCGCGCCAGAATCGCTCCAGTCCGAGCGAGAGCATGTCGGGACTCACGGGTTGGAACTCCTCGCGCTCGACGTCCGGAAAGTACTCTCGCACGCTGTCCCACGAATCGCGGGCGTAGCGGGAGTCCACCAGCACGCGGACGCCGACCTCCTCCGGGCCACGAA
Organism: Halorussus salinisoli; assembly: GCA_005239435.1. Taxonomy (GTDB): domain Archaea; phylum Halobacteriota; class Halobacteria; order Halobacteriales; family Haladaptataceae; genus Halorussus; species Halorussus salinisoli. The sequence continues at coordinate 147,189 of SZNP01000006.1, forward strand.
TCACCCGACCGAGGGCCTGGCGGGCTTTCCGGACCGCGGGGACGGTGAGGGCGTACTGGAAGCCGTCGCCGAAGGCGCGGTCGTAGGCGGTTCTGACGGCCTTCGTCCGGGGGCTGGCGGTGTTGATGATGGGGACGCCACAGACCACCGCGGCGTGGAGTTTGTCGCCCTCGTAGTCCACGCCCTCGGTCAGGGTGCCCCGGAGGCTGGTCACGAGAACCTTCCCGTCGCCGCCGAAGAACTCGGCTTTGAGGTCCTCGGTCACGTCGTCGTCGCTGCTCTCGTCCAACAGGACCGACTTCTCGACTTTGGAGTTCTCGCGGAGGCTCTCGGCGGCCCACTCGGCCTCGGCGTAGTTGGGCATCCCGACGAGGACGTTGCCCGGCGACTGGGCCACGTCGCGGAGCGCGTCGGCGTACACCTGCCGGGTCCGGGTCTCCTCGCCCGGCCTGCCGCGGTTGTCGTAGGTGAACTTGGGCGCGTCGACGGCGAAGCTCTCGCGGTTCTCCTCGGGGAAGTTCAGGCCGTAGGTTCGGTCCACGACGGGACGGCCCTGTTCCTCGTCGAGGTGGTTCAGCCCCGTCACCTCCTCGAACACGTCGAGGGGTTCGAGGGTCGCGCTCATCAGGACCCCGCCGCCGAACTCCGCGAGTTGCTCGCCGATGGCGTCGCTCGGCACGCAGTTCTGCATGGCGAGGCGAGCGTTGTAGGCGCGTCGCCACGAGGTGTCGGGTTCCTTCTCGTTCCACGTTCGTTCGAGTTCTATCTCCCGGAAGTAGCGTTCGTGGTCGTTGCGGTACCACTCGCCGAGGACCCGGCCCGCGGCGGGCGCGGCGCGCTCCTTCTCGTCGTCCTCGGCCTCGTTCAGGATGCGCGCGACGACCGACCCCACGGCCTCGGCCTTGACCCAGATGCCGTCGTGGTACCCCTCCGATTCGGCCCACTCCGAGATTTCGTCGGGTTGCGGTTCGGTCGGGTCGCGCAGGGGTATCTCGTCGTCGGGCAGGTCGTGGAGGTTCGACTTCCAGCCCCGATGCTCGCGTTCGAGGTGGGCCGTAACCCGGCGGTCCAACTCCTCGCGGAGGTCCCGGAAGAAGTCGCGGGTCGCCTCGATGTCCGACAAGGACACGTCGCTGTCTTCGAGTTCGCCGCGCACGAGGTCGGCGTCGGCGGTGGTGTGGGATTTTTTGTCGCCGTCGAACTTGACGGGTTGGATGACCCGCGTGAGTTCGGACTCGGCGTCTCGCAGTGTCTTGTCGCCCACGGCGTCGCTCACGAGGTCGCGCACGCGGGGTTCGAGCATGTGGGCCTCGTCGCAGACGACGAAGGTGGACTTGTCGAGCAGGGCACCCGTGAATCCGCCGGTCGTCACCGGGTCGAAGGCGTGGTAGTAATTTCCGACGACGACCTCGGCGTGGCCCAAGATTGCGCCCATCATCGAGTGGGGGCAGGTGCCGTGTTGGACCGAGAGGGAAACGAGTTCCTCGGGGTCGATGAGACCCGTACCGTCGAAGTCGAACGGGACCGCCTCCACGGGGTCGCCGTCCTCGGGCAGGTCGTCGAGGAACTGGGCGTAGAACGGGCAGTACTCGACGTCCTCGTACTCGGGCATCTCGGGCGGGTACGGCGTCGGTTCGCCGGCGGTTTCGAGGAACTGCGCGGCGGCCCGGCCCTGTCGTCCGCTGTCGGCCAACCCGGTCTGCTGGCTCTGCGCTCGGGAGACCAGATTCTGGGCGGTAGTGGCTCCGCCTTCCCCCGTTATTCCGCGGGTGTCCTCCCGGAGCGATTCGCATCGCTCGTAGACGTTTCCGTCGTCGATACCGCCCGCGTTCTCGCGGTTGTACGGGCACACGTCGGCCTTCCCGACGAGCGTGAGGCCGGTCACGGGGTCCCAGTCGGTCGGGAGGTTCGAGTTGATGGTCCGGAGGTCCTCCTCGAACTGCCGGAGTTGCTGTTTGACGCTCGTCAGGACGACCACGCGCTCGTAGTCGCTCTCGGGGTCGCGGACGAGGTGAATGCCCGCCGTCAGCGCCAGCATGGTCTTGCCAGTCCCGCAGGCACCCTCTACGACCGCGAACCCGCCGTCTTCGGCGGTGTCGATGGCCGTCTCGATGCCGTCCACCTGCTCGTCGTACGGCTCGGAGTGGCCGAACACCTCGCGCCACGAATCGCCGGATGTCACTGGGCCGGGGTTGGTCGTCATCGGGTTTGAACGTTTGGATACCCCGGACCGGAAGTAGACCGAATCGTCGGAGGCGTCACGGGGTTCTTCGGTTTCGAAATCCTCGGTCCGGTCGCGGTTGGTGTGCAGTGTGATGGTTCGGAGGTAGCCGTCGGAGTTGGAGTCAACTTTTCAGAAAGCCCCTGCCGGGTCGCTACGAACTGCCATCGTTGACGGTGACAGCAGTTACGTAACAGTGAACGCTTAGAAAGCCCCCGTCCGGTCGCCGCTCGCGGCGACCGGACGTCAGAGCGCGACGGTGGGTAGAGCAATGTATAGGTATTCTTCAGGTGGGTTTTCTATGCATATATAATCGATATTATATCCCAGATAGTGGAATACAGTTCTATGACGACGATTTACGTCTCAGTCCCCGGTCTCGATAGGCCCGCCGATTTTCTCCCACTCGGTCAGACTCCCCTCGTAGAACGCCAAATCGTCGTAACCGAGCGACGAGAGGACGACGTACGTGTGGCTGATGCGCCGGGCCGTGTTGCAGTAGAGGACCACGCGCTTGTCGGGCGTGATACCGTGAGCCTCCAGAATCGACTCCAGTTCGTCGCGGGGTTTCAGCCCCCGGGTCTCGTCGTCCACGAGTTCGCGCCAGTCGAGGTTGACCGCGCCGGGGACGTGGCCCTCCTCGTACTCCCAGTCGTCGCGGGTGTCCACGAGGACGCTGTCGGCGTCCTCGATGGCCCGCTCGACTCCCTCGTGGTCTACGAGCGGCGAGTCGGTCGGCGTCCCGACCGCGTACTCCGCGGACTCGACCTCCGGCGCGTCGCTGCTCGTCTCGTACTCGCGCATCCACGAACTGAAGTCGCCGTCGAGCAGGTGGAGGTCGTCGTGGCCGTAGGCCTCCGCGGTCACGAGGAACCGCGCGGCGAACACGCCGTGGGTGTCGTCGTAGGCGACGATGGTGTCGTCGGCCGAGATGCCCGCCGCGCCCAGCAGGTCGGCCCACGCATCAGCGCCCGGCAGCATGCCTTCGTCACCGTTATCCTCGCTCCGGAACTCGTCGAAGGGGATGCTGACCGCACCGGGGATGTGGCCGATGCCGTCGTACTCCCACGCCTCGCGCACGTCTACGACCGCCACCTCGCCGAGGTGGTCGGCGAGCCAATCGGCGCTGACTACGACGTTCTGGTTCATCGGACCAGCGTAGGGAGTCCGGTGGTAAATGTCCCCCGTTCCGGACGGTCTCTCGCAGCATCTCACAGCTACCAGAGATAATTGCCGCATCCTGCCCGGCGAGCGTTGTCAGTTCGAATATATTTCTGGCGGATAGCTCCGCCACCGGCAATCCTTTCCGGTACGGGAGACACAAGGCGTTACCTACCGTAAGTAAAGAGGATATAACGAGAGGCCGTGTACGTCTAGATGGTTATGAGCGACACCGAGTACGCAAACGACGTTCTCGTCTCCGCCGACTGGGTGGAGAATCACCTAGACGAGTTCCAGAGCGACGACCCCGAGTACCGACTCGTGGAAGTCGACGTAGACACCGAGGCCTACGACGAAGCCCACGCGCCGGGCGCTATCGGCTTCAACTGGGAGACTCAGCTTCAGGACCAGACTCAGCGCGACATCCTCGAAAAGGACGACTTCGAGGACCTGCTCGGGAGCCACGGCATCACCGAGGACTCGACGGTGGTCCTCTACGGCGACAACTCCAACTGGTTCGCGGCCTACGCCTACTGGCAGTTCAAGTACTACGGCCACGACGACGTGCGCCTGCTCGACGGCGGCCGCGACTACTGGCTGGAAAACGACTACCCGACCACCGACGAAGTACCGGAGTTCTCCGAGCAGACCTACGAGGCGGGCGGCCCGCGCGAGTCCATTCGCGCCTACCGCGACGACGTGGAGAAGGCCATCGACCGCGGCGTCCCCCTCGTGGACGTGCGCTCGCCCGAGGAGTACAGCGGCGAGGTCCTCGCCCCGCCGGGCCTCCAGGAGACCGCCCAGCGCGGCGGCCACATTCCCGGCGCGAGGAACATCTCGTGGGCCGCGGTCACGAACGACGACGGCACGTTCAAGACCCGCGACGAACTCGAAGACCTCTACGCCGACGAGGACATCGACGGCGACGGAACGACGGTCGCGTACTGCCGCATCGGCGAGCGCTCGTCGGTCGCCTGGTTCGCGCTCCACGAACTGCTCGGCTACGACGACACCGTGAACTACGACGGGTCCTGGACCGAGTGGGGCAATCTCGTGGACGCACCCATCGAGACCGGTAGCGGCGAGTAGTTCCGTAACTTCGTCTTCGTCTTTTCCGCCGCTGTCGCTACTTACAAGCGACTGGTTTCCGTACTGGAACCCATGAACCCAGACGAGTTCCTCGACACCGTCCGCGACGAGAACGAGACCGCGCTCTCACGACTCGGCTCCTCGAAATCGCTCTACGCCGAGACCGAAGGCGAGATGGAACCGGAAGTCGTGTTCCGCGCCGCCGCGGAGGCCGAACACGCCGCCAGCGAGACGTTCCAGCAGTGGGCCGACGACGGGGACGCCGCCGAGTCGGTCCGCGAGACCTTCGCCGACTTCGCCGAGCAGGAGCGCGACCACTACGAGCAGGTCACGGCGAAACTGGACGACGACCACGAACCGAGCGAGGTGCCTGCCATCCACGACTACCTGCGAGGTATCGAGGACGACGCGGGCCGCGTCGGTGGCTTCCTCGGCCGGACGCTCGCCAGCGAGAAGTCCAAAGAGCAGATGGTCGGCTTCTTCGTCGGGCAGGCCGACCCCCAGACCGCCCAACTGTTCCGTGACTTGGGCGGCGACCTGGACGGGCAAATCGAGCGCGGGACGGAGTTACTGGCGGAGGTCTGCGAGAGCGAAGACGACTGGGACCGTGCGCTGGAGGCCGCGAACGGCGTGATTCAGACGGCCTACGACGAGTACACCGAGACGCTGGAAGGGATGGGCGTGAATCCGAAGCCCGTCTGTTAAGCGGTTTCACACTCGGTCGCGGCGGTCGCGGCGATCGCGGAGTCGCTGGCCGAGGACCCACGCAATCTCCCTTCGGGGTTCACGATTGACGGACGCGACGAGGGGGTAAAGTAGCTCCAATCCCTACCTCGCTCTACAATGAGCGACGCCGACTCAGGGCCACTTTCGCCCGACAGACCCGAGGCCGAGTCCGACTTTCGGGTCGACGCACCCTTCGACCCCGCAGGCGACCAACCGGACGCCATCAAGCAGTTGGCCGAGGGGTTCCGATCGGGCATGGACAAGCAGACCCTACTGGGGGTAACGGGGTCCGGGAAGACGAACACGGTTTCGTGGGTAGTCGAGGAGATACAGCAACCGACGCTGGTCATCGCCCACAACAAGACCCTCGCGGCGCAGTTGTACGAGGAGTTCCGGAACCTGTTCCCCGACAACGCCGTCGAGTACTTCGTCAGTTACTACGACTACTACCAACCGGAGGCCTACGTCGAGCAGACCGACAAGTACATCGAGAAAGACGCCTCCATCAACGAGGAAATCGACCGCCTGCGTCACTCCGCGACGCGCTCGCTACTGACGCGCGACGACGTAATCGTGGTCGCCTCCGTCTCGGCCATCTACGGTCTCGGCGACCCGCGCAACTACGAAGACATGAGCCTCCGGTTGGAGGTCGGCGACGAGGTGGGCCGCGACGAACTGCTGGCGCGTCTCGTGGACCTGAACTACGAGCGCAACGACGTGGACTTCACGCAGGGCACCTTCCGGGTGCGGGGCGACACCATCGAGATATTCCCGATGTACGGCCGGTACGCGGTCAGAGTGGAACTCTGGGGCGACGAAATCGACCGCATGATGAAGGTAGACCCCTTGGAGGGGGAAGTCCAGTCCCAGGAGTCCGCGGTCCTCGTCCACCCGGGCGAACACTACTCGATTCCGGAGCAGACGATGGACGACGCCATCGCCGAAATCGAGTCGGACTTGGACGACCGCATCCGGTACTTCGAGCGCAACAACGACCTCGTTGCGGCCCAGCGCATCGAGGAGCGCACGACCTTCGACCTCGAAATGATGAAGGAGGCGGGCTACTGCTCGGGTATCGAGAACTACTCGGTCTACCTCTCGGACCGCGAACCCGGCGACGCGCCCTACACCCTGCTCGACTACTTCCCCGACGACTTCCTGACGGTCATCGACGAGTCCCACCAGACCGTCCCCCAGATCAAGGGCCAGTTCGCGGGCGACAAGTCCCGCAAAGACAGTCTCGTGGAGAACGGCTTCCGACTCCCGACGGCCTACGACAACCGGCCGCTCACCTTCGAGGAGTTCGAGGAGAAGACCGACCAGACCCTCTACGTCTCGGCGACGCCCGCCGACTACGAGCGCGACCAGAGCGACCAGATCGTCGAGCAGATCGTCCGGCCCACGCACCTCGTGGACCCCAAGGTCGAGGTGTCCGACGCCGAGGGGCAAATCGACGACCTGATGGACCGCATCGAGCATCGGACGGAGAACGACGAGCGCGTCCTCGTCACGACGCTGACCAAGCGCATGGCCGAGGACCTGACCGAGTATCTGGAGGAGGCCGGAGTCGCAGTCGAGTACATGCACGACGAGACCGACACCCTCGAACGCCACGAACTCGTCCGAGGCCTCCGCCTCGGCGAGTTCGACGTGCTGGTGGGTATCAACCTCCTGCGCGAGGGCCTCGACATCCCCGAAGTCTCGCTCGTAGCCATACTCGACGCCGACCAGCAGGGGTTCCTGCGCTCCGAAACGTCGCTGGTCCAGACGATGGGTCGCGCGGCCCGGAACGTCAACGGCGAAGTCGTCCTCTACGCCGACGAGACCACCGACGCGATGGAGGCCGCAATCGGCGAGACCCAGCGCCGTCGCCGGATCCAGCAGGAGTACAACGAGGAACACGGCTTCGAGGCGACGACCATCGAGAAGGAGGTCTCGGAGGCCAACCTGCCGGGGAGCAAGACCGACACCTCCGGCGTCACCGACGGCGAACCCGAGACCGACGACGAGGCCGAGCGCCGCATCGAGGAGTTGGAGGAGCGCATGAACGAGGCCGCGAGCAATCTGGAGTTCGAACTCGCGGCAGACATCCGGGACCGGATTCGGGAGTTGCGCGAGGAGTTCGAGGTGGACGTGGACGTGGAGGGCGGCGTGCCGGAACCGACAGAAGGGTTCTGACCTGCCTCGCGGCGTTTCGCACCCGACATTCGATTATCACGAACGTTAGTGTCGGAAATGTTGATTGTGTTCGGCGTGGTGCGATGAAGGAGACCATGGGAGAGAGTACCGATGCACACGAAAAGTATGGCGAGATGGCGGCGAGGTACGCCGACTCGAACCCCGACCAGCGGGCCCGCGCCGAGTACGAGTGGCCCGTCGTCCGAAGTCTGCTTCCCGACGTTTCTGGCAAACGCGTCCTCGACGCTGGTTGTGGGTCGGGCTACTACTCGGCGTGGCTGGCCGAGCGAGGTGCCGAAGTCGTCGGCATCGACGCGAGCGAGGAGATGATAGCCGAGGCGACCGACCGACACGGAGACGAAGCGACCTTTCTGGTCGCGGACCTGCGCGAACCGCTCGACGCCTTCGAGGACGAGAGCTTCGACCTCGTGGTCAGTCAACTCACCCTCGAACACGTCGAGGACTGGCGACCGCCGATGGCGGAGTTCCACCGGGTGTCGAAACCGGGCGGCCGACTCGTCGTCTCGTGCGACCACCCGTTCACCACCTACTTCGTCATCGAACACGAGGACCCCGAAATCGGGAGCGCGGACGCCACGGAAGCGGATTACTACGAGGTCGAACGCTACGACCGCGTCTGGGGAGAGGGCGAGAAGCGAATCGAGATTCCGTGCTATCGGCGGTCGCTCCGCGGCGTCCTCGGGCCGATATTCGGGGCCGGGTTCGTCCTCGAAGACCTGCGAGAGCCGAGACCGCCCGAAACCGACGGCCCGCTCGCGTACTTCGAGTCGCACACGCCGCGGTTTCTGGTCGTCCGAGCGCGGAAGCCGTCGCCGTCTTCGAGGCGGTAGAAAACCTCATCATCGTCCGCAATTGGTTGTGAGCTTCATCAATCCTTTTCAGTAAGCCGTTTTTTAGACCGGGCCACCATGGAACAGCAACTGCCGTTCGCTCGCTCCGACCCTGGCCACCCGATTCAGCCACCGACAGGAGGCTTCGCGTAGATGGCGCTCCCTCTCGGATTCACCGCAATCGGTCTGATAACGTTCGTACTTCTCACGTTCGCAATTTGTACTACGGTCAATACGTTCGCCATGGAGGCGGCGGTCCTCTTCGTCCCCGCCTTCCTGTTCGTCTACCCCGAGCTCGTTCCGGCGTTCCCCGACGTGACGCTTCAGGCCGCTATCGGTCTCGCGCTGTTCGTGGAACTGTTCGGCTACACCAGTAGCGTCTCGGCGTACTACTACCGCGAGCAGATAGACCTCGGCGTGGCGAAGGCCATCTTGGTCGTCAGCGTCCCGATTGCCGTGTTCACGCGGTCACTCTCGTACTTCGCTCCCTCGACGGTGCTGAAGTTGCTCTTCGGCGGGATGCTCATCGTCCTCTCGGCGATACTGTTCAGAGCCCACACCGGCCACGAGGACCACGCCGAGGGAGTCGCTGCCGACGGGGGCCAGCCGGCCTCTCACGCGTCCACGTTCGACCGGTACGACCGACTCGTCGCGGGGGCCGGCGGTGCGATGGCCGGATTCGTCGCCATCGCCATCGGCGAACTCACCCAGACCTTGCTCACGGTTCGTAAGGGTATCTCCATCAGGCTCTCGACGGGGACGAGCGCGCTCGTCCTCCACGGAACCATCGTCGCCGCACTCGTCACCAACCTCCTCCTGTTGCGGTTCGCACCGCCGAGTTTCAGCGGCCACCACTTCACCGTCCCCTTCGACTTCGGTCTTGTCGCGGGTCTTACGTGTCTAGTCGGCGGACAGGCGGGCGCGTTCGTCAACAGTCGGGTCTCCGAGCAGACGACCGTCCGCGCCATGATGGTCGTCTACTCGCTGGTCGGCGCGTTCGTCCTCTTTCGAGTTTTCTTCCTCTGACGCGCCGCACACCACTATTTAATCGTCTAACGCCATTCTTCAAATGGAAAGGAAACGAGTAGCTATCCGAAACAGTTGACTTGCCTTATTCGGACTCCGACGCGTTCGTCGTCTCCTCGACGATTTCGACGTCCTCGTCCACGCCGACGCCTTCGCCGTCCGACTCGGTGAGCATCCCGGCCACGTCGTCCAGACCCAGCAGGTCCTCGGTGTCGGCGTCGAAGTCGAGGCTCTCCAGCGATTCGCGGTCTCCCGCCACGTCGCTTCCCGTCAGGTGCTTGCCGTACCGACCGACCAGCGACGAGAGTTCCTGCGGGAGGACGAAACTGGTCGAGTCGCCCTGCCCGATGGCGTCCAGCGTCTCCATCCCCTTGTCGACGACCGCGCGCTCGCCCATCGATTCGGCGGACTTGGCGCGTAGGACGGTCGAAACCGAGTCTCCCTGTGCTTCGAGAATCTGGCTCTGCTTCTCGCCCTGCGCCCGGATGACGTTCGACGCCTTCTCGCCCTGTGCCTTCTCGATGGCGCTCCGGCGTTCGCCCTGCGCTTCGAGAATCATCGCCCTGCGGCGGCGCTCGGCGGCGGTCTGCTGTTCCATCGCGCTCACGACGGTCGGTGTGGGCATCACCGACTGGACCTCGACGGCTTCGACCCTGACGCCCCAGTCGTCGGTCGGCCTGTCGAGTTCCTCGTGGATGCGGGAGTTTATCTCCTTTTGCTGTCGCAGCGTCTCGTCGAGTTCCATGTCGCCCACCACCGCCCGGAGCGTGGTCTGGGCGAGGTCCGAGACCGCTTTCCGATAGTTGTCGACCTCCAGATACGCCTTCTCGGCGTCCATCACCCGGATGTAGATGACCGCGTCGGCGGTCACGGGCGAGTTGTCCTCGGTGATGGCCTCCTGTTCGGGCACGTCGAGGGTCTGGGTCCGCATGTCGAAGGTGTGGGTCTCGCTCACGAGCGGAGGGACGAAGTTCAGACCGGGACCCAACAGCCCCCGGTACTCGCCGAACACCGTCAGCGCGCGCTTCTCGTAGGGGCCGACGATTTCGACCGCACTGGCGAGAACCACGACGACCAGGCCCAGCGCGAGCAGGCCCACGACCGCCGCGAGGTCCAGGAACGGCAGAACGAAGAGGAGAGCGAGGACCGTGACGACGCCCGCCAGCAGACGCGAGACGCTCCGCCCGGCGGTGAGTCGCCCGAGTTCGTAGAAGGGGTTATTCATGTTGCTTACACGATGCTATGGGGGCATAACGTTTGACGTTTGTGTCGGGAGTCGGACAGCGTGATCCCTCTCGCGAAGCCCGGACAACGCGACGTATTATGACGCTGGACCGGGAACGGGGACGTATGTCGAACACGCGCGTCGCCGTGGCGAAGGGGTTCTCGGTCGCGGTGGTGAGCATCATGCTCGGTATCGGCGTCTACATCCTCCTGTTCGCCGGAGGGTTCTCCCGGTCGGGACTGCTGGTCTACTTACTGACGCTCTCGTTCGCCCTGACCAGTACGCGGGGCATCTGGACCGGTCGGTACAAAATCGCGGCCATCGGCGGGGTCGGAATGGCCGTCGCGGCGGCGTTACAGAGCGCGCTCGTCGTCGGATTCGCGGTCCTGCTGGTGCTGGCGGTGGTGTTGGGCTACTCGGGACGGACGCGGGAGCGTCTTCAGACGGAGTAGGTTTCGGGGCTCACAACCGCGTCTCGATAGTCTCGGCCGTCTTCTCCCCGACGCCTTCGACCTCCTGCAACTCCGCGACGGAGGCGTCTCGAATCCCCTCGACGCTCCCGAACCGCCGGAGGAGTTTCCGGCGGGTCTCCGGGCCGATTCCGGGTACGTTGTCGAGTTCGGTCGAAACCTCGTCGCGCAAGGTCTGGTGGTACTGGACCGCGAAGCGGTGGGCCTCGTCGCGGACGCGCTGGAGGACGTGGAGGTGGTCGGCGTCGCTCGGCCAGTCGTAGGTTCGGGTCGGCGTGACGACGATTTCCTCGTCTTTGGCGAGTGCGACCGCCGGCACGTCCCAACCCGCGTCGGCGAGGGCCTCGCGCGCCGCACCGAGTTGGCCCTCTCCGCCGTCGATGAGGAGGAGGTCGGGGTCGGGTCGGTCGTCCCGGCCCTCGATCGCACGGTCGGCCCGCCAGCGCACGAGGTCGTACATGTTGGCGTAGTCGTCGTTGCGCTCGTCGAGTTTCTTCCGGCGGTAGCCCGACTTGTCGGCAGTGCCGTCCTCGAAGGCCACGTCGCTCCCGACCGCGTGCTTGCCCTGCGCGTGGCTCACGTCGAAGCCCTCGATGCGCCGGGGCACCCGATCGAGGTCGAGGGCGTCCCGAAGCGCCGCCAGAGCGTCGGGTTCGCCCGCGCCGCGCCGGGCGTTCTTCAGCGCGAGGTCCACGAGAGTCGCCTCCCGGCCAGCGCCGGGGACCCGGGCCGACACGCCCTCGCGTTCGAGCCAGTCGAGTACCTCGTCGTCGTCCGGCCGGTCGGAGAACAGGAGCGCGTCGGGCAGGTCGCGCTCGGTGTAGTACTGGGTGACGAACGCCGAGAGGACCGCCCCCGAACGGGTGTCCGCGTCGGGCGCGTCCGTGTCCGCGTCCCCCTCGGGAATCGTCACGGCGTGGCGCTCGCGGGCGACGAGTTGGCCCGACTCGCTGTGGAGGCGCGCGACCGTCGCCGAGTCGCCAGCGAGGCTGACGCCGAGTACGTCCACGGTGCGCTCGTCGTCTTGGCTGGCGACCGCCTCGCCCGCGCCGCCGTGGAACCCCTCTACGGCGTCGAGTTTGTCCCGGAGGTTGGCCGCGCGCTCGAACTCCTGATTCGCGGCGGCGTCCTCCATCTCCCTGCGCAGGGGGTCGGCAAGGACGCCGGTCTCGCCCTCGAAGAAGCGGACGACCGACTCCACGTCGGTGACGTAGGAGTCGCGGTCGATTTCGGCGGTACACGGGGCCGAGCAGAGCCCGATGTCGTAGTCGAGGCAGGGCCGGTCTCGGTTGGCGAACTTGTGGTCCGAACACCCCCGGACGCCGTAGGTCTCTCGGAGGGCCTTCACGACCGTCTCGACCCGCGTCTTCTTCGTGAAGGGGCCGAAGACGCGCGGGCCGGAGACTTGCGAGTCACCGCCGTCGCTCCGAGCGCGGGCCTCCGGGTCGGGGTCGCGGGTGATCTCGATTCGGGGGAACTCGTGGTCGGTGAGTTGGACGAGGGGATAGGACTTGTCGTCCTTCAGTCGGACGTTGTATCGAGGCTGGAACCGCTTGATGAGGTTGGCTTCGAGCAGGAGGGCCTGCGTTTCGGTGTCGGTGACGGAGTAGTCGATGTCGTCGGCGCGTCGGACCATCCGGCGGATACGCTCGCCCCGCGGGTCGGCGTACGACCGCACCCGGTCGCGGAGGTCCACGGCCTTGCCGACGTAGACTACCGTCTCGCCGTCTTCGAATTGGTAGACCCCGGGCTGGCGTGGTAACTCCGCCGCGCGCTCTCGAACCGCGTCCCCGTCCATCGAGCGCGGCTAGTCGCTACGTGGCTTTGAACCTGTTCCTACCGCGGTCCGGAGTCGTCTGGCGACGTCTTCGGCGTCGTCGCTGTGGACCGGGACGCGCATGGGATCGCGGCCAGCGCGTTCGATGACGAGTTCGCGCTCCCGGGAACCGAAGTAGAGTGCCGCGAGTGCGACGGCCGCGAGAATCAGGAGGCCGCCGACGACGAGGAGACCGTTCGTGAGCGTGCCGAGAGCCTTCGGGAGAAAAGAGACGAGTTGAGCGATGCCGGAGCCAGGTGCGTTTTCGGGTGGATTCGCCGCGTCGAGTTGGTCGAGGATACCGCTGGTCTTCAGGAGGATGCCGCCGCCGAGCAGGACCGCACCGTAGACGCCAGTTCGGACGCTCCAACCGACGTACGACCGGTGTCCCGTGGTCTCGACGTTTGCGTCGAGGACGTTCGGTCGGTCGGCGTGGTCGAACCGTCGCCCGTCGCCATTGGGGGTGAAAACGAGGACTCGGTGGGTCGTGACCGCGACGCGCGCACCCTCAACCGTGAACTCCTCTTCGACCTCCTCACCTTGAAACAGCATCTCGGAGAGGCGGTCGTCGGTCGCCTGGGACAACGGGGACTGGCTCATCGTCATTACGTCGCCGAGAGGGAACTAAGACGGTTGCGGCCGATACATCGTACTCCGTGTCCCCTGGATTCCTGCCACCCGTGGACCATCATTCATAGACCGATACGCCGCTTTCCGTCTTAACACTACTGGCAGTATCAGCGAGGGGAAAGGTGAAGAATCTAACTCGGTGGATTCAACTCGCTTCCGGGAAAGGTTCGGACATGGACGACGAGCGACTCTGGCTCGTAGAGCGAACCTACACGGACAAAGGACTGGTCTCGCTGGTGTACGCCACGACGGACGGCGAGTACAGCGTCCAGCGCCAGCGTTCGATGAACATGCTCCGGCAGGGCGCGGACGTGACCGCCGCCATCGACGCCGACGCCGAGAGCCTGAACCCGGTCGAAGACGACGAGACCCGCCAGCGGTACGCCGACGAAGCGACTCGGATGGCCGACCAGCACGACCCGGACGAAACGGTGTGACGGCCGTCTGTCGACCCTCTTTTCAGTCCATTGGCCAACACGATAAGACAAGGGTTTACATGAGGGAGCGCAAAAGGCGCGACTATGGCCGCCATTGAAATCGACGGAGTAACCAAGCGGTACGGCGACGTGGTCGCCGTCCGCGACCTCTCCTTCGAAGTCGAGGAAGGCGAGGTGTTCGGCTTCCTCGGCCCGAACGGCGCGGGCAAGTCCACGACCATCAACATGCTGTTGGACTTCGTGCGCCCGACCGAGGGCGAGGTCCGAGTTCTCGGCTACGACACTCACGACGAGAGCGTCGCAGTCCGGGAGCGCATCGGCGTCCTTCCCGAAGGGTTCTCGGTATACGACCGACTGACCGGCAGACAGCACCTCGAGTTCGCCATCGAGTCGAAGGACGTCGACGACGACCCCGACGCCATCCTCGAACGGGTCGGCCTGTCGAGCGAGGACGGCGACCGGAAGGCGGGTGGCTACTCGAAGGGGATGGCCCAACGCCTCGTCCTCGGGATGGCGCTGGTGGGCAATCCCGACCTGCTGATTCTGGACGAGCCGTCGACCGGTCTGGACCCGCAGGGTGCCCGTCAGATGCGCGACATCGTGCGCGAAGAGGCGAGTCGCGGCGCGACCGTCTTCTTCTCCAGCCACATCCTCGGACAGGTCGAAGCCGTCTGTGACCGCGTGGGCATCCTCCGGGACGGGCAACTCGTCGCCGAAGACTCCATCGAGGGCCTGCGCGAGACGACCAGCGCCGACACGGTGCTCGACATCACGGCCGACGACGTGTCCCAACAGGCCGTCGCCGACGTGGCCGCGCTCGACGGCGTCTCGGAGGTGACTCGCTCGGGTGACACGCTACAGGTCTCCTGCGAGAGCGGTGCGAAGACGACTGTCCTCACGACCCTCGAAGAGGCGGGCGTCGACGTGCAGGACTTCGAGACCGAGGAAGCCTCGCTGGAGGACCTGTTCATGGCCTACACCACCGACGAACAGGAGGTGAAAGCATGACGTGGCAGGCCATCGCCCGGAAGGACTTCCAGGACGCCGTGCGCTCGAAGTGGCTCTGGGGGCTGTCGATACTGTTCGTCGGCGTGTTCGCGCTCCCGGCCATCCTCCAGTTCTACTTCGAGATGGGTACCGCACCCGCACAGGGCGGGAGCGGAACCACCGACGCGTTCATCTACCTGATGAAGCAGGGGACGTCGATTCTCATCCCTCTCATCGCCATCGTCATCGCCTACGCGTCCATCACCCGCGAGCGCGAGTCGGGGTCGCTCAAACTCCTGCTCTCGCTTCCACACTCGCGCAACGACGTGGTGTTCGGGAAGGTTCTGGGACGAGGAGCCGTCATAGCGCTTCCCATCGTCATCGGCTTCTTCGTCGCGCTGATTCTGATGCTGTTCACCTCGCTCCAGATCAAACTGGTCAACTTCCTCCTGTTCGCACTCCTGACCGTGGTCCTCGGCCTGGTGTTCGTGGGTCTCGCAGTCGGCATCTCGGCGGCGACGAGTTCCAGCCAGCGCGCCGTGGTCGGGTCGGTCGGGTTCTTCTTCTGGTTCGTCGTCCTCTGGAACTCCTTCGCGAATCAACTCGTCAACGCGCTCGACAAGTACGTCGGCATCGGTGAGGCGTCACGGTACCAGACGCTACTGTTCGTCAAACTGCTGAATCCGACGCAGGCGTACAAGACGCTCATCGACGCGTTCCTGCTGGACTCGACGCTCCGTTCCCGCGTCTTCATGTTCAGCCTCTTCAAGCGAAAGCAGGTCGCCCAGGCGTTCGGCGACTCCCTGCCGGTGTACCTCTCCGACCCCTTCGTCGTCGCCTACCTGCTCGCCTGGCTGTTCGTTCCGGTCGCAATCGGACTGTGGGCGTTCTCCGACGCCGACCTCTAACCGTCCACGTTTCTCTCTCGAAGTAGCTCCTCGAACCCGGCTTCGTCCAGCACCGGAACGTCGTTCGCCTCGGCGTCGTCGAGTTTCGTCTGGCCCGGACTGTCGCCAGCGACGAGGAAATCCGTGTTCCGGGAGACGCTACTCGTGGCGTTCGCGCCGTGGTCCTCGACCAGTTGCTGGGCCTCGCTCCGGGTGTACTCCGCGAGCGACCCCGTGAACACGAAGGTCAGGCCCTCCAACTCGTCGCCGGTCTCGGTCTCGCTCGGCGTTTCGAGCGAGCCGACGGCGTCGAGGAGATCGTCGATGACGCGCTCGTTCTCGGGCGAGTCGAAGAACTCCGCGATCTGGTCGGCGACCTTCGGGCCGATACCTTCGACCGCTTCCAGTTGCTCGCGGTCGGCGTTCCGGATGGCGTCGAGGTCGCCGAACTCGCGGGCGAGGTCGGCCGCGGTCGCCGGGCCGACCTTCGGGATGCCGATTGCCGAGAGGAACGCCCGGAGGCGCGGGTGCTTCGACTCCTCTAATTCCCGACGCAGGTTCTCGGCGCTGGTCTCGCCCCAGCCTTCGAGGTCGGTCAGGTCCTCGGTCTCGATTCGGTAGAGGTCCGCGAGACTGTCCGCTATCAGTCCCGCGTCGACGAGTTGATCCACGCGCTCGCCGCCGAGTCCCTCGATGTCGAGACCGTCTTCGCTGGCGTAGTACTCGACCGCGCGCCGGAGTTGGGCGTCGCAGGCGAGACCGCCGGTGCAGTAGGCCATCGGGCCGTCGAACTCGACTGCACTGTCGCAGACCGGGCAGTGGTCGGGAAACTCGTAGTGGCCCTCCGAGTGCTTCTCGACCACCTCGGCGACGTAGGGAATCACGTCGCCCGCGCGCTCGACGTCCACCTCGTCGCCGACGTCGACGTTCATCTCCGCGATTTCGTCGGGGTTGTGGAGACTGGCGCGCGAGACGGTGACCCCACCCACGTCGACGGGTTCGAGGAGCGCGACCGGGGTGAGACGACCGGTCCGACCGACCTGCACCGTAATGTCGGTGATGGTCGTGACCTCCGAGCGCGCGGGGAACTTGTAGGCGAAGGCCCACCGGTAGTGGCGCTCCGTGGTGCCGAGCTCCGCGCAGGTGGCGAGGTCGTCGACCTTGATGACCACGCCGTCGATTTCGTAGTCGAGGTCGGGCCGGTCGGCCATCAGACGGTCGCGGTAGTCGATGGCCTCCTCGACGTCGTCGGTGCGCTCCGAGCGGTCGTTGACCTTCAGGCCCCAGTCGGGCAGGGTCTCGTGTTGCTCCCAGTGGGTCTCGAAGTCGTAGGAGGAGTCGAGTACGTCGAAGAAAAAGCAGTCGAGCGGTCGCCGAGCGGTCACGGTGGGGTCCAACTGCCGGAGGGTTCCGGCGGCCGCGTTCCGCGGGTTAGCGAAGGGGTCCTCGCCGCGCTCGACGCGCTCGCGGTTGAGTTCCCGGAACGCGTCCTCGGGAATGTGGACCTCGCCGCGGACCACCAGTCGGTCCGGGTAGTCGCCGCGGAGTCGGTGGGGCACGCTGGCGATGGTCCGGACGTTCTCGGTCACGTCGTCGCCCTCGTAACCGTCGCCGCGGGTCGCGGCCCGGACGTACTCGCCGTCCTCGTAGACCACTTCGACCGAGAGACCGTCGAACTTGGGTTCGCAGACGTAGGTCACGTCGCCGTCTCGCGGTTCCCCGCTCGACTTCCCCGAGGCGCGTCGCGCCTCGCTAACCTCCCGCCGGACGCGCTCGTCGAACTCCCGCACGTCGTCGGCCTCGCCGCTGGAGTCGATGGAGAGCATCGGCGCGACGTGTTCGACCGTGCCGAGTTCGTCCAGCGGTTCGCCGCCGACGCGCCGGGTTGGACTGTCCGCGGTCCGAACGTCGAAGGCGTCTTCGAGGTCCTGCAACCGCGTGAAGAGGGCGTCGTAGGTCCGGTCGCCAATGAGGGGGTCGTTCTCGACGTAGTAGCGGTAGTCGTGGAAGCGAATGGCCTCTCGGAGGAGTTCTGCCTGTTCGCTCGCCTCGGCTTCGGTCAACTCCTGGACCGGTCGGAAGTCGGTTTCCGGCTCCTCGACGTAGGGGTTCTCGTCCGCGCTGACGGTAGCCATTATCGGGAGTTTGTCCGTTCTCCCGTAAAAATTCCAGTCTTCGCCGGTGGCTCCCTTCGGAGCAGACATCATTTGATACACGTTAAAGAAATAAAGAAGCTTCCTTTAGATAGGTATACGTAAGTTGGTGTTCACGTCGAGGCTCGGAGTCCGGTTTCCGAAGGCCCGACCTTCGGCATATTAGTTAGCATCTTGTCTAGTTTCCTGAATCCTTTCTGACCCAAATCCAAAGGTCTATCAGTGGTGCGTGAAACCACCATGCAAACCAATGCCCTCCCCGGATTCGACCGACTCCGCGGGCCCCTCCGACGACCGACTGGAACCGTCAGACGACCCGCGGATGAACGGCGAGTACGTGCGTAGACTTCCCGACGCCGACCTGACGCTCGTGGGCGTCGTCCACGACCACCCCGCGAGCGTCCACCGCGCGAGCGCGGTGGTACGCGAGCGCGACCCCGAGGTCGTCGCGCTGGAAGCCCCACCGCTGGCGACGCCGCTCTACGAGACCTACGCCCGAGACACCCGGACGCCGCCCGCCTTCGGCGGCGAGATGAGCGCCGCGGCGCAGGCCGCCAGCGAGTGCGACGCCGAAGTCGTCGGCATCGACGCGCCGACCGGCGACTTCTTCGCCCGACTCGCCCGCAACTGGTGGAGCGACGGCGCGTCGCTCGGCACCCTCCGCCGGGTCGCGTCCGGCGTCGCGTCGGTGACGCGCCACGCGCTGACCTGCCGGGTCGCGGCCGCAGTCGCCGACCGAACGTCGCTCCGGGTCGAAGTGGACGACCCCGTCGAACACGACTGCGACTGGTCGGACCCGCCCGCGGTGCAGGCCGACGACGAGCGCGCGCAGGCCCGTCGATCTCAGTCGCTCCTCCGGGCGTTCGACCCGCCCAAGCCGGTCGCCCTCCGCGACGAGACCCGCGAGGAGTGCATGGCAGGGAATCTGGATTCGCTTCGCTCGCGCGGCGAAACCGTGGCAATCGTCGGTCTCGACCACCTCGACAAAATCGCCGAACAGCTAGAAACGTAGCGGTCGAGCAGTCAGTCCTCGGTGGTGCAGATACGGTTAGCCCGCGGAAAACAATTGATTGGGTCGCAGGCCGGTCCTACAGGTCGCTTCGAAGGCGGACCTCGTCGTCGGTGATGGCGTCTACCCGGTTCTCCTGAAGCGGGTAGGTGTCCTCGTCGTGGTCGCCCCAGTCGAGCGTCGCCTTGATCTTGTCGGTGATGCCTGGGTCGGGGTCTACGTGGGCGGTCCCGCCTTTGACTTCCGAGACCATTCCGACCTTCTCGTCGCCCATGACGACGGGTTTCCCCTCGTCGCTCTCGCTGAATTGTGCCATAGCAACGGTGATACACCGACGGTCGTGATGAGTTCTCTGGCCAGTAACTGGTAGGAAGTTCGAGCGTCGGCTCTCCGACCCGGCAGAGATGGCGGGAATTGCGGAGACCCCGCGTACTTAAGCCGAACCCGGACGAGAGTGCAACCATGCGTGAGGACTTCCTCCTCCTGAACCCCGGACCCGTCCCCGTAACCCGGGACGTACTGCAGGCGATGAACGAACCGATGGTCTCGCACCGCTCCGCCGAGTTCGAGGCCGTCTACGAGCGAGCGCAGGACGCGCTCGACTACGTCTTCACCCAGTCCACGCTCGACGGTGAAACGACCGCGAGCGACGGCACCAGTCTCATCTTCAACGGGACCGCGACGATGGCGATGGAGGCCGCGGTGGCGAACCTCGTGGGAGACGGCGGCGATGTCGTCCCGCTGGTCAACGGGAAGTTCGGGCGACGCTTCAAGCGCATCGCCGACCGCTACGCCTCGGTAGACCCCGTGGAAGCGACGTGGGGTCAGTCCATCGACCTCGACGCCGTGGAGGAGACCGTCACCGACGACACCGACGTCGTGACGATGGTCCACAACGAGACGAGTACGGGCCTGCTGAATCCGGTCGAGGAGGTCGGCGAGATCGCCGAGGCCCACGACGCCACCTTCGTGGTGGACGGCGTGACCTCCATCGGCGGCGACGAGTTCCGCATCGACGACTGGAACGTGGACGTGGCGGTCACCGACGCCCAGAAGTGCCTCGCCGCGCCGCCGGGCACGTCGGCGATGTACGCCACCGAGGCCGCCCAGGAGGCGTTCGACGGCGACGCCGCGCCGTTCTACGAGGACCTGGACTGGCACCTGCGGAAGGCCGAGTCCCACCAGACCCCCTTCACGAGCGCGGTTCCGCTGTTCCGGGCGCTCGCCGTGGCGGTCGAGAACATCGAAGACGAGGGAATGCCCGAGCGAATCCAGCGCCACCGCCGCCAGTCGCGGGCGTTCCGCGAGGCGTTCACCGCGATGGGACTCGAACTGTTCGCCGAGCGCAACGAGGCGACCGACTACTCGAACACCCTGACCGGGGTGTCGCTCCCGACGTCCACCCGCGAGAACCCCGACGCCTTCTTCGACGCCATCGAGGAGCGCGGCGTCTCCATCTCGGGCGGGCAGGCCCACCTCGGCGGCGAAATCTTCCGCGTGAGCAACATGGGCAACCTCTCCAGCGAACAGATCCTCCGCGGGGTTCGCACCATCGGCGAGGCCTTCGAGGAGACCGGCGAAGACGTAGACACCGAGGCCGGAATCGAAGCGGCGCGAGCGGAACTGCGGTAGGTCGCGGGTCGGTCCGTCGACGGACAGAGAATTATACTCCTATATTTACCGTTCGTATTTGTTGCTTCGAGGCACATCTGTAGTTCCATCGTCCGTCTTCCACGGCGAGCGCAGGGACCGACCTTTTCGAGGTGCGTGTAGCGGACTCGCCGACGTTACCCGCCGAACGTACTCGCGCTCTCGGGAGCGATTCGGAGGAACGTCGGAATCGACACCAGCGCGATGGCGATTTCCAGCGCGCCCGCCGCCACGAACGCCGCGAGGAAGCCGAACTCGTCGGCCACCGTCCCCCCGACGAGGATGCCCGCGAGAAAGCCCATGCTTCCGAAGGCGTTGAACCCCGCCATCGCGGTCCCGCGCCCGGACTCGGACGCGAGGTCGGTGACGAGCGCCATCGTCGCCGGAGCCATCAGCGCGCCGATGACGCCCACGACGACCATCGTGACCGCCGCGGCGGGGACGGTCGGAGCGAGTCCGACCCCGACCACGGCGAACCCGTACAGCGCCGAACCCGCGACGATGGGAACCTTCCGACCGACCCGGTCCGAGAGGACCCCGAAGGGGTACTGGAGGAGCGCGAACGGCGCGAAGAACAGGCCCAACATCAGGCCGGTCGCGGCGGCGTCGAGTCCGAACTCCTCGCGGAAGTAGACCGTGCCGACCAGCGCGAAGAACCCGGCGGTGAACCGGTCCACGAACCCGAAGACGTAGGGGAGTCCCAACACGGGACGCTCGGTTAGCGTGACGAGCGCCCGGCGGAGCCTCCCGTCTTCCGTGGACGGCGCGCGGTCGGGTATCGACAGGGCCACCACCGCGGCACAGACCAGCAGTCCGCCCGCGACGTAGAGCGGAACGAGCGCGCCGAGACCGTAGAGTCGCCCGCCGAGAGGTGCCCCGACGGCCGTCCCGAGACCGATGGCGATGCCCGCCGCGCCCATGTTCCTGCCGTGGCCGCCCTCTAAGTCCATCAGCATCGTCATCGCCAGCGAGAACGCGCCGATGGTGGTCGCGCCCTGAATCGCCCGGAGCGCCAGCACGCCGCCGAACGACAGCGAGAGCGCGCCGGGCAGGAACGCGAGCGCGAAGTAGCCGACCGCACCGCCGAGCGCGCCCGCCACCACGAGCGGCGTCCGGCGGCCGAGTCGGTCACTGACCGCGCCCCAGACCCCCGCGAAGGCGACGAAGGCGGCGAACTCCGCCGCGAGGAACCACATGCTCGCGTCGAGCGTCGTGGTCGCGCCGACCGCCGCGACGAGGTCCGGCACGCCGGGGTAGAGAAGGACCTGCGCGAGCAGGACGGCGAACACGACGGTTGCGAGTCGGAGTCGGTCGCGTCGTACGGAAGTCACGAGAACGTTCGGTGATGGGGAGTGCGCCGACTTATAAGCCGTGAATGACGTCTCACGACTCGGAACGCCACGTCGTCAGTCCTCGAACGCGATAGTCTCGCTCGCGGGGTCGATTTCGACGCGCCCGCCGACCGGAACCGGCGCAATCGGTGCAGTGTGGCCGAACTCCACGTCGAAGACGACCGGCGCGTCGGGGTTGTACTCCCCGACGACCTCCGCAATCGTCTCGCGCTGATTCTCGCGGTACTCGGCGCGGGCCTCGGAACCGGGCTCCTCGAAGAGGTTTCGGGCCTTGGCGCGACCGACGAGGACGCCCGCGAAGCGTTCGAGGAGCCCGCGCTCGCCCATCCCGACGAGGAACTGCCGGACGTCCATCGCGGAGGGAAGTTCTTCGGAGGTCTCCAACAGGAGGATTCGCCCGTCCAAGTCCTCGGCAACCGGAAGGTAGCGCCCGGTTCGCAACTGCATGTCGAGGGTTCCGAGACACCCGCCCCACGTCCGGCCGGAGACCGCGGTCTCCGGCCCTCGCCACGTCCACCCCGGACTGGGTTCCATCTCGCGGTGGCGGTCCAGGTTCTCGGGGTTCGCCCAGTCGAGGTCCTCGTCGGTGAACCGCTCGGCGGGTCGAATATCGCCGAAGGCGTCTAAGTCGTCGGCGAAGAACGCCGTTTCGAGGTACTCGACGGTGTAGTCGTGCATCGACCCCTGCATGGCGAGGTCGGTCAGGACCATTCCGCCGTAGAACGAGACGATGCCGAGGTTCCAGAGGTAGAGTGCGAGGTTGGTGTTGTCGCTGATGCCGTAGAATCTGGTCGGGTTCTCGCGCAGGACCTCGGGGTCGAGATGCCTCAATATCCGAATCTGGTCGAACCCGCCGATAGTGGTCACGACGCCCGAGACGTCGGGGTCGGAGAAGGCGTCCATCACGTCCTGAGCACGTTCCTCGGGGTGGTCGTAGAGGTAGTCGCTGTCCTTCGTCGCGGTCGGATACTCGACCGGTTCGAGGTCGAAGACCTCCCGCAGGCGCTCCAGTCCGAGTTCGTAGACGTGGGGGTAGTCGGCCGCACGACCGGAGGCCGGTGCGACGACTGCTACCTCGTCTCCGCGTTCGAGCGCGGCCGGGACGATAAAATCACTCATGACCGGGACTTCGGTGTCGGCTTTCCTATACGTTTCGGAGGGTAGAGAGTGTGTCCCACGATTCGAGGAGTCGCCGGGAGACTCACTCCGAAACCGGCGGAACCCGACCCTCCGCGCTCGGCGTGCCGTTCTCACCGACCACGGGCCATCCGTCCTCCCACCGGATTCGGTCGAGCATGAGGACCCGTCTGGGTGTGTCGCCGACCCACGGATTCCCCCGGACGTAGGCGTGATAGAGCAGCCACCACCCGCCGCGCTCGTCTCGAACGGCTGCGCAGTGGCCGGGACCGAGGAATCGGTCGTCGCCTTCGAGAATCGTCGTCCCGGTCGCTCCGTCGGCGGTAAGTCGTTCTCCGGCGCGGTTGCGGTAGGGTCCCCGCAGTCCCTCGGCCCGACCCGCGACGACGTGATAGCTACTGTTCGCACCCCGACAGCAGGTTCCGCGAGAACCGAAGAAGTAGAAGTAGCCCTCGCGCTCGACGACGTAGGGGGCTTCGACCCCGCCGCCAGCGATCTGGAACGTCTCGCTCGCGTTCACTGCCGTCGAGAGTCCGTCCTCGGCGAGTCGGATGCCGTAGATGCCCCCGTGGCTCCCCCAGAAGAGGTACGGCGTCCCTTCGCGGACGAACAGCGCGGGGTCGATGGAGTTTGGAACCCCGATTCCCTCGCTCCGGAAGAGACCGCCGCGCGGTTCGAAGGGTCCTTCGGGGTCGCTGGCGGTCGCAACCCCGATTCCGGGGTTGCTCGCACCGAATTCGGAGTCGGAGTAGTAGAGCAGGGTGGGCCCGCCGAGTCGCCCGACGCCGGGTGCCCAGAGGCCGCGATACCGGGACCAGTCGGGATTCTCGGCGAACGCCGGGCCGACTGGCTTCCAGTTCACGAGGTTCGGCGACCGGAGGACGGGGATTAGCTCCCGGTCCGGTCCCCGTCCTTCGGTCCACGGGTGGTAGGTCGCGTAAGCGTAGTAGGTTCCGTCGACCCCGAGAACGTCGGGGTCCGGAAATATCCGGTCGTGAACTGGGTTGCGGTACGTCTCGGACTGCTCGTCTTGCGCGTTCGCAGACGTGCCTGTCCGTCCACGAGCGCCCGACGCGCGGTCCCGGCCGTCGGGCCGCCCGCGAGCAGTTCTGCGGCCGAGCGCGGGCGTACTCCCGAGCGCGCCGACGCCCACGTGTGCGAGGAGTGTGCGCCGATTCACGTCGGGGCTACGCCGAAGGTCGGGAAAAACACTCTGCCCCAACTGCAAGCCTTGCCGTAACTGGCAGTTATAACCTCGTGTAGAAATATGCTTGTGGTACATGACCTCCGAGGACGACCAGCCCCGCTTCGACACCCGGAGCCTCCACGCGGGCCACGAGGCCGACCCCGCGACGGGAGCACGAGCGCCGCCCATCTACCAGACGACCTCCTACGAGTTTACCGACGCCGACCACGCCGCGGACCTCTACGCGCTCGACGCCGAGGGCGACATCTACTCGCGCATCTCAAACCCGACGACGCGCCAGCTCGAAGACCGACTCGCCGCGCTCGAAGGCGGAACCGGAGCGGTCGCCACCGCCAGCGGGATGGCCGCGTTCGACTCGCTCGTCCTCGTGCTGGCCGACGAGGGCGACAACGTGGTCTGTTCGACCGACACCTACGGCGGGACGACCGCCCACCTCAGCCACACCGCGAGCAAGCGCGGGGTCGAACCCCGGTTCGTGGACACCCTGGACTACGAGGCCTACGAGGAAGCGGTCGATTCGGACACCGCGTTCGTCCACGTCGAGACCGTCGGCAACCCCTCGCTCGTGACGCCCGACTTCGACAGAGTGGCCGCAATCGCTCACGACGCCGGGGCCCCGCTCGTGGTGGACAACACCTTCGCCACGCCCTACCTCTGTCGGCCCCTCGACCACGGCGCGGACGCGGTGTGGGAGTCCACGACCAAGTGGCTCCACGGAAGCGGGACCACGGTCGGCGGGGTACTGGTCGACGGCGGAAGCTTCGACTGGCAGGCCCACGCCGACGACTACCCGGAACTCGCTGGCGACAACCCGGCCTACCACGACACCGACTTCTCTCGGGACTTCGCCGACGCGCCGCTGGCGGCCGCCGCGCGCTTTCGCGCCCTCCGGAGTCTGGGCAACCAGCAGTCGCCGTTCGACGCGTGGCAGACCCTCCAGGGCCTCGAAACGCTGCCCCTCCGAATGGAACGCCACTGCGAGAACGCCGCGATCGTCGCCGAGCATCTCGCCGACCACGACGAGGTGGCGTGGGTCGCGTATCCGGGTCTGGAGGGCCACCAGACCCACGAGAACGCGAGTCGGTATCTGGAGGGCGGGTACGGCGGGATGATAGCCTTCGGATTGGAGGACGGCTTCGAGGCGGGCAAGCAGTTCTGCGAGAACGTCGAGCTCGCCAGTTTTCTGGCCAACATCGGCGACGCGAAGACGCTGGTCATCCACCCGGCCAGTACGACCCACGCGCAACTCTCGCGGGAGGAGCAGCGGTCGGCGGGCGTCTCGCCCGACCTGATTCGACTCTCGGTCGGCATCGAGGACCCGGCGGACCTGCTGGCCGACGTAGAGCAGGCCATCGAGAGAGCCACATGAACCGGACCTGCGACGTCGCCGACCTCGGGACGTTCGAGTTCGAGTGTGGCCGGTCGGTCCCGCTCGAAGTCGCCTACGAGACCTACGGCGAGTACGACGGCGACAACGTGGTGCTGGTCTGTCACGCGCTGACCGGGAGCGCGCACGTCACCGGCCCCTCCCGAGGAGAGACCGACGGACAGGCCGCGGCGTGGTGGAGCGACGTGGTGGGACCCGGCAAGGCCATCGACACCCGCGAGTACTTCGTGGTCTGCGCGAACGTGCCGGGGTCGTGCTACGGGACGACCGGCCCGGCCAGCATCGACCCCGAGACCGGCGACCCCTACGGCACCGACTTCCCGGCCGTGACCGTCGGCGACTGGACCCGGGCGCAGGCCCGCCTGCTCGACCATCTCGGGGTCGGCCCGCTCCACGCCGTCGTCGGCGGGAGCGTCGGCGGCATGAACGTCCTGGAGTGGGCCAAGCGGTATCCCGAGCGCGTGGACCGGGTGATTCCGGTCGCCACCGCGGCCCGCCTCGACCCCCAGATGATGGCCATCGACGCCATCGCGCGACGGGCCATCACGACCGACGAGAACTGGAACGGCGGGGAGTACTACGGCGAGGAGCAGGCGGACCCCGACGACGGCCTCGCGGTCGCCCGCCAGTTGGGCCACGTCTCGTACCTCTCGAAGGACTCGATGGACCGGAAGTTCGGTCGGCGGTCGGCCGGGCGGGCCGCGCTGGCCGACGCCTTCGCGCCGGACGACCCGGCGGGCGAGTTCTTCCCCTACCGCGAAGTCGAGTCGTACCTCGACTATCAGGCCGAGACGTTCGTCGAGCGGTTCGACGCCAACAGCTATCTCTACCTGACGCGGGCGATGGACGACTACGACCTGTCGTCGGGTTACGACTCGGACGCCGACGCGCTGGCCGGGTTCACCGGGGAGGCGCTCGTGGTCAGTTTCACGGGCGACTGGCACTTCACGGTCGAGCAGGCCGAACGGCTTTCGGCGGCCTTCGAGACCGCAGGGGTGGACGTCGCCAACCACGTCGTGGAGAGCGACCACGGCCACGACGCCTTCCTCGTGGAACCCGAGGAGGTCGGGCCGCCGATTCGGGACTTCCTCGCGGCGGGCGTCGAAGGCCGGGCGGTCAGCGACGCCGACGAACGGGAGTTCGCGCCGGTTCACGCGAGTCTGTTCGGGGACTGAACCGACCTCCGTAATCCGGGGACCGAACCGGCCCCATAATCTTATTCCTTCGTTTAAGAATTGTATAATTGGTTCTTGGAACGGAATACAATCGTCCGAAGGGGGAGAGTCATTTCCGCCCGCGAAATCGAGTCCGGAGTGCCAGCCACCGACCGCCCGGGGTTCACACCAGCCTCGACGCGGCTTGAATACGAACGGTCGCGACCGAATTCGTCCCCGAGTTTGATGCTTCGGCCCGTCGCCTCTCTGGGAGAGAATGCCAACCAGATCGTTCGCAGTACTCGTCGCGGTGGTCGCGGTCGTGGGACCCGTCGCGGGAGTCGTCGGGGCGGGCGGGGTCGCAGGGACCGGTGGACAGGCCGCGAACGCGCCACAGGCCCAGTTCACGGTTCTCACGTCGTGTACGACCATCACCGAGTCGGGGACCTACGTCCTCGGCTCCGACGTCGAGAACAGTTCGGCCGACACCTGCATCGAGATTCGGGCGAACGACGTGGTGCTGGACGGCGACGGCAACGTCGTCGACGGCGCGATTAGCGTCGACTCCGAGCAGGCGGCCGAACGATTCTTCCAGACGGACGCGCTTCGACCGCAGACCGGAATCGGCGTCTCGATCGCTGGAGTCTCGAACGTGACGGTCCGGAACCTCACGCTCACCGATTGGCGGTGGGGTGCGGTCGCCGACTCGCTCCGGCAGGGCCGATTCACCGGCGTTAGAGTCGCCGACACCGCCTTCGGCGTCACGGCCCTCCGGTCGCCCGGTATCGAAGTGGCCGACGGCGAGTCGGTCCGTAACGCCGTGTTCGGCGTCGGCGTGTTCGGCGGCAGTCGGAGTCGCGTCACGAACGTCACCGCCAGCGAGAACGGCGTCGTCGGGGTCTATCAGGGCGGGAGTCGAGCGCCGACGCTCTCGAACGTCACGGCGAGAGACAACGACGTCGCCGGCGTCCTGCTCGACGGGACCCGAGGTGCGACCGTCAGCGCGGCGTCGGTCGCCGGAAACCGATTCGGCGTCTACCTCTTCGAGACGACCGACAGCGAGGTGACGGGCGCGACAGCGACCGAGAGCGATACGGCAGGTATCTACGCCGTCAACGCCACCGGAACGCGAGTCGCCGACAGCGAGGCGACGAACAATCGACTCGCCGGCGTCCTCCTGCAGGGCACCGTCGGCGGAGAGGTGACGACCACCAACGCCTCCCGGAGTCGGTACGGCGTCTACCTCTTCTCCACCGACGACACCACCGTCACCGATTCGACCTCCAACGACGGCGTGATGGGCGTGTTCGTCCGGAACTCGTCGGGCGGCGCGGTGGTGAACAACACCGTCCTCGACAACAGTGTCGACGGCGTCTTCCTCGAGAACTCGACCGACGTTCGCGTCGAGAACAACCGCGACGGCGCGATCGTCTTCGAATCGACCGGCAACGAGACCATCGGCGCGGAGGGTGGCTACCGGCACGACTCGACCATCGACGTGAACCAGTCCGACGGTCTCTCGGACGAAGAACTCCGGGCGTACGTCTACCGGGCCATCGCGCGGGCCGAACATCTGCGGCAACTGGAGTTCGTCGGGTCGCTCTCCCTCGAGGTCGTGAGTCAGGAAGAGCTCCAGCGCCGGAACGAGGCCGAACCCGACGACTCCGCGACCGTCTCGGCGTGGGAGAATCAGCTCTGGGAAGCGACGTTCGTCGTCGGTGAGGACGAGAACTCGACGCGAGTGATGGAAAACGAGTCGTCGCAGGTCGCGGGGTTCTACAACTCCTTCGCCGACAAGATGGTCATCGTCTCGGACGACGACCCGCTCACGGTCAGTAGCACCACGCTCGTCCACGAGTTCGTCCACGCGCTACAGGACCAGCACTTCGACCTGACCCGCGACGAACTTCAGCCCCGGACAGAGGACGGGTCGCGCGCCCGGAGCGGCCTGATCGAGGGCGACGCCCGGTACGTCGAAGAGCGGTTCGAACAGCTCTGTGGTGTCGTCTGGGAGTGCGTGCAGGTCGAGTCGAAGGAACCGCCGGGCGGCGACGTCTCCTCGGCCCGCAACTTCGCGATGCGCCAGATGATACTGGCTCCCTACTCCGACGGCCCGAACTACGTCGCACAGTTACGCGAACAGGGAGGGTGGGAGGCGGTGAACGCCACCTACGAGAATCCGCCCAACACCACCGAGCAGATTATCCATCCCGACAAGCGGAACGAACCGCCGGTCCCCCTCGACTTCGAGGACACCGCCCGCGCTGGGTGGCGGCCGTTCGACCAGTCGAACCTCTCGTTCAGCGGGGTGAACGGCACCACGACGGTGGGCGAGGTCGGTATCTTCACCATGTTCTGGTACCAGGGCTACGAGTACGACAACGAGATAATCGACGTACGTGAGCACCTCTACCCGAACGACCCGACGTTCGACCTGTTCAACTACACCAGCGTCCCGTCGGAAGGGTGGGGCAACGACGTGTTGGTCCCCTACCGGAAGGAGACCGAGGAGGGGACCGACTACGGCTACGTCTGGCGGACCGCGTGGGACACCCAGACCGACGCCAGACAGTTCCACCGGGCGTATCTGGAGTTGCTCCGCGGAGAGGGCGCAGAGCGCGTCGGGCCGAACACGTGGGTGGTCGACTCCGGACCGTTCGCCGACGCCTTCCGAGTCGTTCGACGCGGCGCGAACGTGACCATCGTGAACGCGCCGACGGTCGAAGCACTGGCCGACGTGCGTCCCGAACTCGCCCGGAGCGCGAACGCGACGACCACCGGCGAAGCGACGACCGCCGGCGAGGAGACGAGATAGAGAGGCCCCCACTTTCTTGGCCGTTCCGCCCGTTTCGGTCTTCGATGCGTGGACAGACACGCTTGCTCGTAGGAGTGCTCGCACTCGCGCTCCTCGGAATGGGGCCGGTGGGGGCAGTCGGTGCGGGACCGACGGGAACAGTCGAGAATCGAGGAACGAACGACACGGCGATGCAGGTCACCTGCGACTACCAGTCGCTGTACAACGAGACGATAGGCTCGGTCGTCACGGTACAGGTACTGACCCAGAACGGGCAAGGACTCGGGTCGGGATTCGTCTACGACGGCGAGGGCCGCATCGTCACGAACCAGCACGTCGTCGGCAACGCCTCGACCGTCGAGGTCCAGTTCGACCGCGGTGAGTGGCGCACGGCCGAAGTCGTCGGTCGGGACGCGTACAGCGACCTCGCGGTGCTGGACGTGGAGAACTCGCCGAACTACGCCGACCCGCTGGACCTCGAACCGGCGGTACCGGACCCCGGCAAGCCGGTCGCCGCGTTCGGCAGTCCGCTCGGTCTGCCGGGGACCATCACGAACGGTATCGTCAGCGGAACGAACCGGTCGATTCCGGCGGGCGGAGCGCAGGGGCCGCAGTTCCGCATCCCGAACACCGTCCAGACGACCGCCGCTATCAACCCTGGTAACAGCGGCGGGCCGCTGGTCGATTGCGACGGGCAGGTCGTCGGGGTCAACACCGCGGCGCTCTCTGGCAGCGAGAACACGGGGTTCGCGGTTCCGGCGAGACGAGTCGAGCGCGTCGTCCCGGCGCTGATAGAGAACGGTTCCTACGCCCACTCGTTCCTGGGAATCACGTCGGCCGACGTGACGCCCATCGTCGCCGAAGCGAACGACCTGAACGTCACGCGGGGTCTGCTGGTCAGGCGGGTCGTTCCGGGGTCGCCCGCCGACGGCGTGCTGGAGGGCGGCGGCGGAACCGAGCGAGTCCGAGGCGTCGAGGTCCCGGTCGGCGGTGACGTAATCGTGGCTATCGACGGGAGAGAGGTCGATTCCGGCGAGGACCTCTCCAGTTATCTCACCGAGGCCCGCCCCGGCGACACCGTGACGCTGACGATTCTGCGCGACGGCGAGCGAATGCAGGTCGAAATCGAGTTGGGCGAGCGCCCGCCGCCGGGCGAGGAGTTGTAGCCCGAACGCTCGTCTTTTCCGACCGCCGACAGTTATGGTCGCTCGCCACTAACTGACAGCAAATGCGCGTGCTGGTAACTGGTGCGTCGGGATTCGTCGGCGGCCATCTCGTCCCCGCGCTGCTGGAGGCGGGCCACGAGGTGGTCGCACTCGTCAGGGACGCAGATAGCTACGACGCTCCCGAGGGAGTCGAGGTCGCGGAGGCCGACCTGTTGGACCGCGAGAGCGTGGACGGACTCTTCGAGGGGGTCGAGGCGGCCTACTACCTCGTCCACTCGATGCAGATCGGCGGGGACTTCGCGGAGCGCGACCGACTCGCGGCCCGGAACTTCGTGGAGGCGACCCGCGGGTCGGATCTCCGGCGAGTCGTCTACCTCGGCGGACTCGGCGAGACCGGCGACGTGCTGTCCGAACACCTCGAATCTCGACGCGAGGTCGAGACGATTCTGTCGGAGAAGGCCGAGTTCGAGTTGACGACGCTCCGGGCCGCGATAATCGTCGGCGACGGGAGCGCGAGTTTCCGGATGATACGTGAGTTGGTCGCCAAACTCCCCGTGATGATCACGCCGCGGTGGGTCCACAACGAGTGTCAGCCGATCGCTATCGCCGACGTGGTGGCCTACCTCGTCGGCGTCCTCGACGCACCCGAGACGGCGGGCGAGACCTACGAAATCGGCGGGCCGGAGGTGTTGACCTACGCCGAGATGATGCGCCGGACCGGCCGGGTGATGGGTACCGAACCCCGCATCGTCTCGGTACCGGTCCTGACGCCGAACCTGTCGGCGTACTGGATGGACCTGGTGACGGACGTGCCCAAGTCCATCGCGCATCCACTCGTCGCGGGCCTGAAGAACCCCGTCGTCGCAGACGACGAGCGAATTCGGGACCTCATGTCGGTCGAGTTGACGCCCTTCGACGAAGCGGTCGAGCGCGCGCTGGCGGACGGCGCGCCGGCGGACGCTCACGCATGAGCGAGGACGCGACGCGCGAGGAGTCGAAGTACGGCGAGACGTGGGTCTACGAGAGCATCGTCGGCGCGATTCCCGGCCTGTCGCTGTCGCCGCCGGTCGCGGTCGGCGTCCAGTTCGCGGCGTTCGAGGGGCTGATTCTCGGCTTCGCGGCGGTCTACGACCTCTGGAGCGCGGTGGCCCCCGGGACCGCCGCGGTGGTGGTCGCGGCCGCCGGAAGCTACCTCATGCTGGCGCTCGGTGACGAGATTCGGCTGCTCCGGACGCCCCGGCCCTACCGGCGACTCCTCTTCTCGTCCAGCATCGAGGTGGTACTGGGCGTGCTGTCGTTCGTCGCGCTCCTGACCTATCTGTTCGCGCTCGACGTACGGAGTGGACGGGTGACGCTCCTCGCGCTTCTGCTCGGCGAGACGCCACCCGCACCCGCGGTCTATCTCGCCCTCCTCGTGCTGTGGGACCTCTGCTACCGCATCGGCACGGGATGGTGGGTCAGCATCACCGGTCTCTGGCGAACCGTCCGGTACGGCGGCCAGTTCGACGCCCAAGCCCGGTCGCGCCTGCTCCGCATCGACCTGCTGACCATCGGGTTCGCGCTGGTTCAACTCCTGCTGGTTCCGTTCGTCCGGGCTCGGACCCTGCTGGTCGCGGCCATCGTCGGGCACGTCGCGGCGGTGACGCTGGTCTCGGGCACGTCGGTTCTCCTTCTCCGGCGGACGTAGGTCGCTCAGCGGGTCTCGGCGACGCGTTCGCCGGTTTCCAGTCCGCTCCGGAGCGCGGCGTGAATTCGGCCCTCGCCGACCACCCAGTCGCCCGCGAAGAAGAGGCCGGCGTCGGCCCCGCGGTCGAGGGTCACGCGGTCGGCCCCCGAGTCGGGAAGCGCGTCGCGCCAGCGCACGACGTCGGCCCAGTCGAACTGGTAGCGGTCCGGGTCGTCCAGCAGTTCGGCGGCCCGGTCGGCGGCCGCGACTGCGATTTCGTCGTCGGCGTCGTCGTAGTGATGGCGGGACCACTCGGGCGACGGTTGGACGATTAGCAGACTCTCGTCGCCGGGGACGTGACCGGGCTTGCACTCCTCGCGGGAGACCCACCCGAGGTCGTGGTCCTTGTCTGGGTTCACGAGGGCGTAGTATGGCAGGTCCGTGCGCTCGGGGTAGTGGAGCGCGACCGAGAGCAGGGTCCGGTAGGGGACGCGGGCCGCGGCGTCCACGAGGTCGTCGCAGAGCGCGTCGTCCCAGTCGGCCCGGTCGAGCAGGTAGGCGGTCGTCGGCGCTGGCGGCGTCAGGACCAGCGCGTCGGCGGCCGTCGCGCCGGCCTCTGTTTCGACGCGCCACTGGTCGCCCTCGCGGGCGAGTCCTTCGACTTCGGTCCCGGTTCTGACGGTCGCGTCGCTGGCCTCGCGGAGTCGCTCGCCGAGGGTCGCCAGTCCCCCGCGGTAGGTCCACTTGCGCGCGTCGTCGCCGCGGCCCTCCGAAATCTCGCCGTCCGCGTCGAAGGTCCAGACCGGTCCGTCGGTGTCCAACCGGTCCGTCGGTGTCCACGAGGTCTTCCGTGAGTTCGTCCGCGAGCAGGTCGTTGACGCGCTCGTCGTCGTCCTTGAGATAGTTCGCGCCGACGTCGTAGATGCACTCGTTCCGGCGGCGGGTGGCCGCACGGCCGCCGACCGACTCGCGGCGCTCGAAGACGGTGACTTCGGCGTCGGTCTCGCGGAGCGCGTACGCGGCGCCGAGTCCGGCCACGCCCGCGCCCACGACGGCGATTCGAGTCATGATAGAACCGTCGGAGGGAAGCGGCAAAAGGGTACGTGCCTCGGGTCGGCACACGGAGCATTCGCAGACGGTACGTGCGTCTTCGCACCCGACGAGACCGCGAGTCTCCACTGGCCACGAGCCCCGCGAATCTTCACAGACCACGGGGATGCGCCGCGTCCGCGCTCGGCCGCATCTGCGGTGCGGCCGCGGCCGAGCGCGGGCGCAAGCGGGGAGGAACGGGGCGCGGTCTGCGGAGCGGTCGCGGTGCCGTGCGGTCGCGGTGCCGTACTGTAGCAGTGCCGTGCAGTGCGGTCTGATAGGCGTCGGGAGTAGCTAGTGCTGGACCCTCCGAATCCGTGGACCCTCCGAATCCGGAATGCAAACGCGGTAACGCGCAATCGAGGTCCCCACCATCCACGAGCCGAAAAGAAATCTCAGTCTCGGATGTCGATTTTCTTCGCGTCGTCCGCGTCCGCCTCGGTCTCCACGAGGGGGAGGTGGACCTCGAGCACGCCGTTGCGGTAAGACGCCGTGATCTCGTCCTCGACGATCGCCTCGGGAATCGTCACTCGCTCGGCGACCCTGCGCGAGCGCGTGAACTCGGCCACGGCGGCGTCCTCGCCCTCGCCGGTCACGTGCTGGTCTCGAATCCGGTTCTCGGCGGCGATGGCGAGCGTGTCACCGTCGAGTTCGAGGTCGATGTCTTCCTTCTCGAACCCCGGCAGGTCGGCGACGAAGACGTACTCGTCCTCGCGCTTGGTCAGGTCCATGCTGACGTTTCCGCTCGCGTCGCCGTGCTTGCGGGCGGGTGCGTCGCGGCCGGTCGCGAGCGACCGGTCACCGGCACCCAGCGACCCCTCAGGGGTCCAGGCGCGGGTGCGAAGTTGTTCGAACATTCGGTCCATCTCCTCGAAGGGGTCGTATCGAGCCATTCTCTTTCACCGTCTTTCTATAGGCTCTCTGAGGAGATAAAGATAGCAGGATAGGTGCTATCACGCGGCCGATACCGGCAGTTTCGGGTTTCAGTCGTCTCGCGAGTTCGCTCAGTCCAGCAGGCCCTCCTCGTCGAACACGTCCCGAAGTCGCTCCATCGTGGCGACCACGATGTCACAGGAGGGCCGGACCGCGGACTTGGGGACGAACCCGATAGAGAGGCCCGCGACCTCTAGCATCGGGAGATCGTTCGCGCCGTCACCGACCGCGATGGTGTCGCTCATGGCGATTTCGCGCTCGCCGGCGAGTCGTTCGAGCGCGTCGTCCTTCGTGCCCTCGATGAGTGGCCCCTCAACCTCGCCGGTGAGTTTCCCGTCCTCGACCGGCAGGCGGTTGGCGACGATGGCGTCCACCGAGACGCCCTCGCGTTCCAGCGCGACTTCGACCCCGCGCTCGAATCCGCCGGTCAGGATGGCGGTAGTCACGCCCGCCTCGTTGAGTTCGCGGATGACCGTCCCGGCGTCGGGCCGGAGGTACACGTCGTCGAAGGCCTCCTCGGCTCTGGTCTCGGGCAGGCCCTCCAGCAGGGCGGCCCGGTCCCGGAGGCTCTTGGCGTAGCTAATCTCGTCGTTCATCGCTCGTTCGGTGATGTCGGCCATCTCGTCGGCGACGTCCTTCCGTTCGCCGAGCAGAACCGTCATCTCCGAGTCCGAGAGCGTCCCGTCGAAGTCGAACGCGACCAGCGTCATGGCCGACGGTTCGTCTGCCGGGGGCTTGAAACGTCCGGAAGGCGCAGGTAGCGCGAGGAGCGCGTGACGGACGAAGGGTGACCCTTTAACCGCCGGTCCACCTATCGAATCCCGATGACACTCTTTCCCGAGTTCGAGGTCGTCCCCGCGGTGGACATGCAGGACGGCGAAGTCGTCCAGTTGGTCGCCGGGGAGCGCGGCACCGAGAAGACGTACGGTGACCCCGTCGAGGCCGCCGAGCAGTGGGTCGAGCGGGGCGCCGAGACACTGCACCTCGTGGACCTCGACGGCGCGTTCGAGGGCGAGCGCGAGAACGCCGCGGCGGTCGAGGCAATCATCGAGGCGGTCGGCGAAAACGTGGACGTGCAGTTGGGCGGGGGCATCCGGACCGCCGCGGACGCGACCGACCTGCTCGCGCGCGGCGTGGACCGCGTGATTCTCGGCACTGCGGCGGTCGAGAACCCCGACATCGTGTCCGAAATCTCCGAGGAGTACCCGAACTCGGTGACGGTCAGCCTCGACGCCAAGGACGGCGAAGTCGTCGTCTCGGGGTGGACCGAGGGCACGGGACTCGACCCCGCGGAGGCCGCGGCGCGCTACGAGGAGTTGGGCGCTGGCGCGATTCTGTTCACCGACGTGGACGTGGAGGGCCAACTCGCCGGCGTTCAGACCGACCGCGTGCGCGAGGTGGTCGAAGCGGTCGATATCCCGGTCGTGGCCTCCGGTGGCGTCGCCACGCTCGCGGACGTGCGCGCGCTCCGGGACGCGGGGGCCGCGGCCGTGGTCGTCGGCACTGCACTCTACGAAGGCGAGTTCACGCTCGAAGAAGCGAAGTCAGTTTAGGCCGCGAGGGCGGTCATCGCGGCCGCCAGTCGCTCTCGGGCCGGTCGCGCTCTCGGTTTCGCCAACAGATACGCGCTGGCGGCGAACAGCGGTACACCCACGACCGCCCCGTCACCGAACGAGAGCAGTCCTCCCAGGAGTAGACTGAGCAGGGTCAGTACGTCGATTTTTCGCATTGTTCCCGTCTGGTCGTAGCGCGAGAGAGTACAAATATCTTTGTCAGACGTCCGTCATCTGGGACTCCGCGAGGGCAACGACCTTGTGCCTCCGGGCTAACTGTCGGGTATGAGCGACCGAACCGCCGCGGTGACCCGCGAGACCGCGGAGACCGACATCGAGGTGACGCTCGACGTGGACGGCGACGGCGACGCCACTGTCGAGACGGGCGTGGGCTTCTTCGACCACATGCTCGAAAGCTTCGCCAAGCACGGCCTCTTCGACCTGACGGTCCGGTGCGACGGCGACCTCGAAATCGACGACCACCACACGGTCGAGGACGTGGCCATCACCCTCGGCGAAGCCTTCGAGGACGCGCTGGACGACAAGCGCGGCATCGAGCGATTCGCCGACCGAAAGGTCCCGCTGGACGAGGCGGTGGCGGGAGTCGTCGTGGACGTGAGCGGGCGACCGCTCTTCGAGTTCGACGGGGAGTTCTCGCAATCGAGTGTCGGCGACATGACCAGCCACATGGCGAAGCACTTCGCGCGCTCCCTGGCGATGAACGCCGGGTTGACGCTCCACGTCGAGGTTTCGGGGGAGAACGCCCACCACGAAATCGAAGCGATGTTCAAGTCGCTGGCGCGGACGCTGGACGACGCGACCAGAATCGACGAGCGCCGGAGCGACGTGGCAAGTACGAAGGGGCAGCTGTAGCTACGGAAACGCTCGACGGAATATCCCCGGATAATCGAGGACGACGCCGTCGGAATCCACGGGAAGTTCGGCGGTGAAGCCACTTTCGACGTTCTCGTACCGGAACCTGCCGCCGTCGTCGTCGAGCGACCGCAGGCAGGTGTACCGTTGGTCGACGGACCGAACGGTCATCCGGAGCGCGTCGAGGTACGCGACCTTCAGCGCGTGCGACTCGCCGACTTCGAATTCGAGGCGGCGAATCGGAATGGTGTTTGTGAACGGCGTCACCGAGACGTCCACGTCTAAACAGTCGGTGAGAGCGGAGACCGGTTCGTCGGAGCCGTCGGTCCAGTTTCCCTCGCCGTCGTGTTCGAGTTCGATTTCGTCGGTTCCGTCGAGTCGTTCGGCGCGAACCGAGCGGACGCGGTCGAACTCGTCACAGCGGACGTGATACGCCACCGAAAACGGGTCGTCCCTGACGCCGACCGTTACGGCGTCTGCGGCGACGCCGTCTTCGAACGAGACCGTCAACTGCTCCGTCCCGACGCCGTCCGCCGACTCCCACGCGACCTGTCGTTCCATGCGACTCGCACGGAGCGAGGCGTAGTGAACACTTCGACCGAACCCCACCCGCTAAAGTCGCCGCGAAGGTTGGACTACGCACCGGAGGTTGCCTGCAAGACACACGTCCTTCGACAACGCGTACGAGGACGTGATTCAGGACACCGTCGAGGAGTGGATCGGCTGGGTGCCTCGGGTCGACCCCGACGCGTTCCCCGATTGTTCCGACGTCGCACAACACGGTGAGGGGACGCCGGTCATCCAGTACGGAGAGACTGCCGACGGTGCTGACCTCTCCGACCGGGAAATCGACGGCGTGCTTCCGCTGACCCCGCTCTGGCCGTTCGAGTGACGACGGTCGAATCAGCTTTCAGGCCTCGATTGGACGAGTAAAACAGTGGACCGACGAACGTACCTCACGACGCTGGCGGCCGCGAGCGCCACCGCGACCGTCGGTGTCTCGGGAGCGGCCCTCGGGGGCGTAACTGAAGAGACAACGACTAAGCCCCCGGACGACCCAGTATCCGCAAAATGTTCGACGAGATAATGCAGAAGTTCGAGGGGAGTCCCTCCCAACAAGCAGTCATCCGCCTCCTCCTCGAACGGGGCTTCTCCGTCAACGACGAGGGCCGGGTCGTCTCGGGGAGCATCGAAATCCCGAACACCCAAATCGCCCGCGAAATCGGGGTCGACCGTCGGGTGGTGGACTCCACCACCGACGCCATCCTCGCCGACGAGGACCTCCGGCGCATCTTCCAGAACATCTCTTCGATTCCGAGTCTGATGGACCTCGCGCCCGTCCTCGACCTGAACGTCCTCACCATCGACGTGACCGACGCCGACGAACCGGGCATCGTCGCCACCGTCACCACCCTGCTCGCCGACAACGACATATCTATCCGCCAGACAGTCAGCGAGGACCCGGAGTTCACCGACGAACCCCGACTCTACCTGGTCACCGACGCCGACATCCCCGGAGACGTGCTCAACGATCTGAAGAACCTCGACTTCGTCCGGAAGATCGAACTGAAGTAGCTACTCGCCGAGCGACACGGCGGTCGCTTCGAGTTCGACCGGCATGGCTTCGTCGCCGAAAGAAGCGGTCGGTTCGGGGCCGACGCCTCGGCCCGCCGACCCCGAGCCAGTTATTTCCGTCTCGGTCCCGAGACGACTGCTATGCGACCCACTTCCACCCGACGGCGATTCCTCGCGGTCACGGCCGCCAGCGCGGTGACGGGACTCGCAGGCTGTTCGCAGTCGGACGACGGGCCGGTGGACGGCGGGCAAGCGACGACGACCTCGGCGACGGCCGCGACGACCGACTCGTCCGGGACCGAAACGACGACCGACGCGGGCGAAGCTCTCCCCGATGCGGTCGGACTCGAAACGCTCGCCACTGGGTTCGAGGTGCCCCTGGACGTGGCGTTCGCGCCCGACGCCGACCGCCGGTACGTCGCCGACCAGCAGGGCCGGGTCTTCGTCCACGAGTCGGACGGTCTCCGCGACCGACCGTTTCTCGACCTGCGAGACTCCATCGTGGTCGGACGAGAGACCGGACTGCTCGGTATCGCGCTCCATCCGAACTTCGCCGAGAACCGCCGGGTGTTCGTGCGCTACAGTTCCCCGCCGCGGTCGGGCACGCCAGAGGAGTACAACCACACGTTCGTCCTCGCGGAGTTCGAGGCCAGCGACGACGGCAGGCGGGCCAAGCCGGACTCCGAACGAGCGATTCTCGAAATCCCGGAGCCACAGGGCAACCACAACGCCGGGTCCGTCGTCTTCGGACCCGAGGGGTATCTCTACGTGGGCGTCGGCGACGGTGGGGCCGGCGGCGACCAGGGAACCGGACACGTAGACGACTGGTACGACGCCGTGGACGGTGGCAACGGACAGGACGTGACCGAGAATCTGCTCGGGAGCGTCCTCCGAATCGACGTGGACGGCGAGCCGTCTTCGACGACTCGAACCGGAAGCGGTGAAACGACCGACCAACCGTCGGGTGACAGGAACTACGCCATCCCCGACGACAACCCGCTGGTCGGCCGAGACGGACTGGACGAACACTACGCGTGGGGCTTCCGGAACCCGTGGCGGTTGGCGTTCGACCGAGGACGTTTCTTCGTTGCCGACGTGGGACAGAGCAGTTACGAGGAAGTGAACCTGGTCGAGAAGGGCGGCAACTACGGCTGGAACGTGAAAGAGGGTACCCACTGCTTCGGGGCCGACGACTGCCCGGACCGCACGCCCGACGACGTTCGCGGCGGCGAACCCCTTCTGGACCCCGTCGTCGAGTACCCCCACTCGGGCGAGGGCGTCACCGGGGTCTCGGTCATCGGCGGGAAGGTCTACCGCGGGTCGGCACTGCCGGACCTGACCGGCGCGTACCTCTTCGCCGACCTGGCGGCCAAGGGGCGACTGTTCGCCGCGACACCGCCCGAGAGTGGCGGAGACGGTGGCGACGAGGGCGACAGCGACTCCGAACTCTGGCAGACCAACGTGGTGGAGGTGGCCGGGGACGACGCCGAGGAGGTCAGTCGAGTCTACTCGTTCGGCCGCGACGCCGACGGCGAAGTCTACGTTCTCGCGAGCGGAAGCGACGGCGGCGGACTCCACCGAGTCGTCCCCGCCGAGTGACCCGCAAGCGGGTCGTCGGAAACGTCGCCCGGCTTGCGTACCCCTCGCCCGGCCTGCGTACCTCTCACTCGGCCCGCGCTACTTTACCGCTCGGATGACAACGGTAGCACATGGCGATTCTTCCGGAGGACCGAGAGCGTCTCGCGTGGTGGGTGTTCACCGCCGCGATGCTCGGACTGCTCGTGTTCGTCCTCTGGTCGTTCGTCGGAACCGTCGTGTTCGGCGTCTTCCTCTACTACGGGATGCGACCGCTCGACCAGCGACTGCGCCAGCGACTCTCCTCGGACACCGCCGCCGACCTGACCATGGTTCTGGTGACGGTTCCCGTAGTCCTGCTGGTCGGGTACACCGCCATCGTCGGGGTGCAGGAACTGAGCCAACTGACGGGGAGCGACCCCTCGTCGTTCGCGCGGTTCGTCCCGTGGTCGCCCGAGCAACCGACGGCGCTGGTCGAAGACCTCCAGAAGGCCCTCAGTCCCGGCCCAGCGGAGACGAACCGCCAAGAGATGCTCTCGGCGGTCCTGTCGGGTCTCTCGACAGCGGCGACCGCGCTTGCGCACTTCTTCCTGTCGCTACTGCTGGCGTTCGTTCTCCTGCGGGAGGACGGCCGACTCGCGGAGTGGTATCGGAATCAGTTCGGTTCCGAGGGGTCGGCCGCGTACACCTACGCGCTGGCGGTCGACCGCGACCTCCACTCGGTCTACGTCGGAAACGTCCTGACCGTCTTCGCGGTCACGGTGTTGGGACTCGTCGTCTACAACGGCTTGAACCACGTCGCACCGCCGAACCTCGCGGTTCCGGCCCCGGCCCTGCTCGCGCTGTTGACCGGGCTCGCGACCCTCGTTCCGCTCGTGGTCGGGAAAATCGTCTACGTGCCGGTCGGACTCCTGCTCGGGTATCAGGCCACGAACGGTCCGGAACCCGGCGGTCTCTGGTTCGTGGGCCTGTTTTTCGTCGTCTGCTTTCTCGCCCTCGACCTGCTTCCGGTGGCGATACTCCGGCCGATTATCGCGGGTCGAAACGTCCACGGCGGACTCATGGTGTTCGCCTACATCGGCGGTACCATGCTGTTCGGCTGGTACGGGCTGTTCCTCGGTCCGCTGTTGGTGGTCGTCGGCGTCCAACTCGCGCGCATCGTGGTGCCCGAACTGATTCACGGCGAACCGGTCACCCGGAAAGTCGGCGCGGCCGAAGCACTCGGGACGACGCCCGAGAGCGCGACCCCGGACGAGAGCGTAGATTCCGACGAGACCGGCACGTCCGACGAGGCCGGAAGTTCCGACGACGTGACGACCGACGGAGGGAAGGCGGACGAAGACGAATCCGGAAACGAGACGAATGGGTGAGGACACCTTCCGAACGCTCGCCGGTCGGGGCCGGGCCAGTTTCGAGGTTCGCGGTTCGGAGTTCGTCGGCCACGCCGCGCCCGCGGCCGACCGCGAGGCGGCCGAGGCGTTCGTGGCCGAGATTCGGGCGGAGTACGACGACGCGACTCACAACGTGCCGGCCTACCGGGTGCGAGCGACCGAGGGCGACATGCTCCGGGAGTACGGCGACGACGACGGCGAACCCTCCGGGTCGGCGGGCAAGCCCGCCCTCAACGTCCTCCAGCAGGAGGGCGTCGAGAACGTCGTCGCGGTCGTGACCCGGTACTACGGCGGGACGAACCTCGGCGTCGGCGGGTTAGCGCGGGCCTACTCCAGCGGCGTCAAGGACGCCATCGAGGACGCCGGAATCGTCGAGGAGCGACCCCACGAGCGATTCGCGGTGACGGTCGAGTACGACGATTCGGGGACGGTACGCGGGATTCTGGAGAGCGAGGACGCGGAGTTCGAGGCCGAGTACGCCGAGCGCGTCGCCTTCGCGGTTCGGGTGCCGAAGGTCGAAGCGGAGGACCTGCGCGACCGCATCCGGAGCGCGACGAGCGGCCGGGCCGAAATCGGCGACGGAGCGTAATCGCATTTCGCGAACCACGGCGTTCCGAGGACTGACGCAGACCACGGTGTTCCGTGACCGAACACAGTCCTCGGGACGCGCACTGCTCGCGCCGACCGGCGCGAGCAGTGCGGGGAGGTACGGGGCGCGGTGCCGCCCGGTGGCGCGGCGAACGGAGTGAACCACGACTCGACGGACCTGCGGTCCGACGGCACCGTGCGATGGCGGTGCTGTGCGGTGACGGTGCCGTGCGGTCGGATTGGCTC
The DNA here is from genome assembly GCA_005239435.1 of Halorussus salinisoli. Taxonomy (GTDB): domain Archaea; phylum Halobacteriota; class Halobacteria; order Halobacteriales; family Haladaptataceae; genus Halorussus; species Halorussus salinisoli. Next base: position 189,391 of record SZNP01000006.1, read on the forward strand.
AAGCAATAGTTATACACCTCAAACACCAGAATAGGAGACTAAAGGCAATACAAGAACCAATCTAACATATAATATCCTTTCTACCCTCCAGTTCAGCCACCGAGCGGGACCCCGCCGAAGACGACCAGCGAGACCACCCAGTAGGCGACGTAGCACCCGCCGAGCAGGAAGCCGTGCCACCGCTTCAGGCGGCCCTCGTGGAAGAAGTACGCGGCGAGGGCGGTCACGACGACGACCACCGGGAGGTGGAACGTCAGCACCGACCGGGATATTTCGAGGTCACCAAGGAGCATGATGACCCCGACGTTTCCCGTCAGCGAGAAGAGTACGCTCCCGATGACGTTGCCGACGCCGATCTCGGGGACGCCGCGACGGACCGGTTCGAGCGTCAACAGCACGTCCTCGAAGGTGAGAATCGCGGTCAACACGGTCGCGCCGAAGACGGTCCCCTCGATGCCCAGTCCGTCCACGACGACTTCCGACCCGGCCTCCAGCAACGTCGACGCGAAGACGAGCCCGGCCAGCGCGAGGACCGCGAGCGCGACCCAGATCCACCCCGCCGCGGCGCGACCGCCGACGAAGCGGTCCTCGGGGATCTTGGAGACCAACGCGGGGACGCTGACACCGCCGTCCGAGCGTATCGTCGCGCCGAGTTCGGAGTTGCGGAAGACGGGCGTGTCGCGCTGGTACTCCCGAACGAGAACGTAACCGAACGACAGGGCGAACAGGCCGAGGAGCGCGAGACCGTGGACGAAGGTCAGCGTTCCAGCGAGGACGAACGGCACCAGCGCCACCGGCGCGAGCGCGAACAGCGCGACGTAGTCGGTCGGCAGATCGACCGCGAACGGTCGGACGACCGCGGCGAGCGCGAGCGTGACGCCGACGATTGCGAGTCCGGTTCCGAGCGCGGTCCCGAGCGCGGCCCCTTCGAGGTCGCCGGCCGAGAGGACGAGCGCGAGGACGGTGTCGTCGAACTCGAAGCCCGTGAAGACGATGGCGAGCGCGAACAGCGAGAGTCGCAGTCCGAGCGCCGCCCGCGTGAGATAGCTGATGAGTTTCTCGACGCAGGCCGTCAGCAGGAGTCCGCCGGCGACGAGGACGAGTATCGCACCCGCCAACCCCTGCGCCGCCACGAACGCCTCTATCGGTCCCTCGATACCGCCCTCGCTCGTGTCGCCGCGACGCTCGTCGGTCTCCTGTGCGACCACCGACCCGACCGGTATCGAGACCACGAGCAGTGCGACGACCAAGAGACCGACGCCGACCCGTCGATGTGACACGAGTCACGAACACGGCGTGAAGCCACATGTAACCTCGAATCCGCGTAGACGAGTGCATTGAAAAGTTCTACACGCGCGGGTCGTCCGACGTCCGACACACAAAACATATCGCCGGGAAAGCCGAACTACGTCCCAATGAGCGACGCCCCTACCACCGAGGTCGATGCCGACGCCGAGGCGAGCGCCGTCGAACTCGACTTCGGCGAAGACGGTCGCATCCCCGCGATTGCACAGGACGCCGACACCAAGGAGGTGTTGATGCTGGCGTACGTCACCCCCGAAGCCGTCGAACGGACCCGCGAGACCGGACTGGCCCACTACTACTCCCGGAGCAGAGACGAACTCTGGCAGAAGGGCGCGACCAGCGGGCACGTCCAGCAGGTCCGGGAGGTCCGGGCCGACTGCGACGGCGACGCCCTGCTCTACCTCGTCGAACAGGAGGGCGGCGCGTGCCACACAGGCTACGAGTCGTGTTTCTACCGGACGCTCGACGGCGAAGTCGTCGGCGAGAAAGCCTTCGACCCGGACGACGTGTATGAGTAGCACGACCGAACCTGCCACCGCCGACGACCTGCCCGCCTCGCTCGCCGACGCCGACGCGGCCTACCGCGACGTGGACGCCGAAATCTCGGACCACGGCGAGGAGACGGTCGAGGCAGTCGCCGACGCCTACGACCGGGCGACCGACCTGCTCGACCGCTACGAGGGACAGGCGACCGGCACCGGCCGCGAGAACTTCAAGAACTTCATCCAGTTCCAGGAGCAGTTCGCCTCGTTGGTCGAGGACCTGCCCGACGACCTACCCGAACGCGACGCCTTCGAGGCCGCAAACGACCGATTCGACAAGCGCAGACTCAGCGAAGACGACTTCGCGGCCGCCCGCGACCGACTCGAATCCGCGAGCGAAATCGCCGGGCTCCTCGCCGAGCGCCAGGAGGCCCTCGAACGCTACCGCGAACTCCGGCGCGAGGTCGGCCACGCCATCGCGGACCTCCGAGAGGAAATCGCCGACCGCGAACGACTGGTGGAACTCGGAGAAGTAGACCTCGACGCGCCCGTCGAGGACATCCGCGACCCCATCGAGACCTACAACGACGCCGTGAGCGAGGCGTTCGCCGAGTTCCGGTCCGAGGCCAGCACCCGCGCAGTCCTCGACTTCGTGGCCACGACCCACGGCTACCCGCTGGTCGGGTTCAACGACCCGCCAGAGTCCCTCCGCGAGTACGTCGAGACGCGGGAGGCCGGGACCGAGACGATTACCGACCTGCTGAAGTACGCCCGCTACTCGAACTCCAAACTCGGCCACTACGTCGACGACCCCGGCGCACTCAAGCGCGCGGTGGCGACCAACGAGACCTACCTCGAACGACTCGACGCCGACCCGCTGCAACTGGAGTGGCCGCCCAAACCCGCCGCGGAACTCCGGTGGCGCGTCGAGGAGTTAACGTCGGTCGTCGCCCGGTTCGCGCCCGAAGAAGTGGTCGCGGACCTGCGGGACGTGCAGTCGGTCGTCCGCGACGCCGAGCGTTTCGAGCGCCTCCGGACCGCCGCGGAAGCGAAGACGGAACTCTCGGAGGCCGAGCGCGAGAAGGTGACGAGCGGTGCTATCGAAGACGAGTTGACGGACCTGCGCGAGCAGAAAGAACGGCTGGAAGAAGCGCGCGAGGAGTATCCCGACCGATAGACGACCTCGGACTTCGGATTCGGACTTCGGATTCAGACTTCGGTCAGACTTCGGACGGACTTCGGACTCGGACTCCGGCCTCGACCCGCCGTCTCAGACTTCTGCCTTCGCCGCCAGCAGTTGGCCTTCCATCTCGGTCGCCAACTCCTCGGCGCGGGCCTCGTCGCGGGCCTCCGCGTAGATGCGGACCATCGGTTCGGTGCCGCTGGGCCGAGCCAACACCCACGCGTCGCCGTAGTCGATGCGGTAGCCGTCGAGCGTCGTCGTATCGGCTTCCGAGTTCTGGGCCTCGCGCTCGGCCGCGGTCAGCAGGGCCTCGCGCTCGGCGTCGTCGGCGTACTCGATATTGATGCGGACGTTGTGGTAGCCGTCGTAGGGCGCGACCAGTTCGCTGGCCGGGCGGTCGGCCAGCAGTTCGAGGAACTGCGCGGCGGTGTAGGCCCCGTCGCGCGTGAGGCGGTAGTCGGGGAAGAAGATGCCGCCGTTGCCCTCGCCAGCGACCGGGACCGACTTGTCTTTGCGCTGGAGTTCCCGGATGCGGGTGATGATGTTGGTCGAACCGATCGGCGTGAGTTCGAGGTACGCCTCCTGCTCGTCGGCCACGTCCACGAGGCGCTGGGAGACGTTGACCGCCGAGACGACCGAGTCGCCGGGGTCGAGTTCCGCGGCCGCGAGCGCCGCGAGCGTGGCGTCGCCCTCGACGTACTCGCCGTTCTCGTCGTAGAAGATGGCGCGGTCGGCGTCGCCGTCGTGGGCGATGCCGACGTCGGCGTCACAGGCCTCGACGAGTCGGCCGAGGTCGCCGAGGTTCTCGGGGACGGGTTCGGGGTCGCGGCCGGGGAAGTGGCCGTCGGGTTGGCTGTTGGCGGTGACGACGCGACAGCCGAGTTTCCGGAAGAACTCCGGACTGGTGAGCGCCCCGGCACCGTGACCGGGGTCCAGCGCGACCGTGAGGTCGGCGTCGGCGATCTTCTCGCGGTCCACCGCCGCGAGCAGGTCCTCGACGTACTCTCGGCGCGCGCCCTCGACGTACCGACTCTCGCCGGTCTCGCTCCAGCGAGCCGAGTCGAACGTCTCGGCGAGGAACTTCTGTTCGATTCGCTCCAGTTGTTCGACCGCGAGTTCCACGCCGTCGTCGCCGATCAGCTTGACGCCGTTGTACTCCGGCGGGTTGTGCGAGGCGGTAATCATCACGACCGGGGTCGCCTCGCGCTCGGCGTACGCCTGCGCGCCCGGCGTGGGGATGATTCCCAGTCGGTCCACGTCAGCGCCGACGCTGGCCAGTCCGCTGGCGGCGGCGTCGGCGAGCATCTTCCCGGTTGCGCGGGTGTCCCGAGCGACCGCCACTCGGTCGGCCCGCCACACCGTCCCCGCGGCCTCGGCAACCTTGAGCGCGAACTCGGGGGTCAACTCCTCGTTGGCGACCCCGCGAGTTCCACTCGACCCGAACACTTTCATATCCGTGGGTGAGTACCCGCGGGCAAAAGTTATTCCGGAGCGCGACTCACCGAGGGAGGGAGTCACTACGTTAGGCGGTTGACGAGTCGGCGGGGGGTCTGGCCATCGAGTCGTCTCCGGCGCGTCGGTGACACCGCGGCGTCCGCGGTAGCTAGCGTCTCGCCTCCGACCTCCCGATTCGACCCGAACCCGACGAACGACTCCACCGGACGAGGCGTAACCCGAACGTTTTCACGCCTCTACCTCCCTCCTTCAGACATGGGCATCAGCATCGACGAAAAGCGGGTCTACGACGCCAGCGAGGGGCCGACACCGGTGTACGTCGTCGGCGAGTTCGGCGTGGCTCGCGTGAACACCTCCGACGACCTCGTGGGCGAGTTCGGACTGGTCCGCCAGTGTTCGGCCCGCGACGCCACGGGAGCGAGCGGTCGCCTCGCGGTCGCAACCGACGAGGACGTGCTGGTCGGCGTCTTCGGAGACGGAGACGAGAGCGACTCGGAACCGGACTTTCACGGTCTCGGCGTCGGCCCGGCCGTGGCAGTCGGCTTCACCGAGGAGGGGGGACTCCTCGTGGCGCGCGAAGACGGGACGGTCCTCCGCGGCGAGAGCGACGACTGGACCGAACTCGGCGAACTGGCCGACGTGCGGGCCGTCGACGGCGACTTCCTCGCCGCGGAGTCGGGCGTCTACCGAGCCACGAACGACGACTTCCGGCACGTCGGCCTCGAAGACGCCCGCGACGTGTCCGCCGGCGGAGTTCCGCTGGCCGCGACCGGCGACGGTCTCTACCGACTCGGCAACGGATGGCTGGACGAACTCGACGGCGAGTTCCGCGCTGTCGGCGTCGCGCCTGCAGACGGAAGTTCCGTTGGGGACGCCGAACCCGGAGCCCTCGGACGGGCGCACGCCGCGAGCGAAGACGGCCTGTTCGCACACGAGAGCGGGGGTTGGAACGAAGTAGCGTTGCCCGTCGAGGAGTGGGTGGTCGCGCTGGACCACGGCGGGAGCGGTGGCGCGTACGCGGTCACCGAGGCCGGGACGTTTCTGCTGTCGGTCGGCGACGGGTGGAACCACCAGATCCTCGGGCTTCGTGGCGTGCGGGCCGTCGCCGCGCCGTAGGTCGAGCGGGAAACGTACGTGTGGTCTAAAGAACGTATTCCGTTGCTTCGAGAATTGTCTAGAATTGTCACTGCCGGTCGGAGACCGACGCGTTCGAGGCGGGCGACGACGGCAGGACGCTGCGAAGAGTCGGACCCCAATTGAAAACCGATTTACCCGCCGACGTACACCCCTCGCACATGATTATCAGCGGGTCAGCTTCGCAGGCCCTCGGGGCCGAGCTCGCGGCCGCACTGGACGAACCCCTCGCCAGCGTCGAGTACGAGCGATTCCCGGACGGCGAACTGCTGGCGGCCGCACCGGGCGTCGCCGAAACCGACGTCGACCGGGCCGTCGTGGTCGCTTCCACCGTCTCGTCGGACGCCCACGTCGAACTGCTCCAGTTACAGGACGCCGCCCGCGAGTGGGGTGCCGAGGAGGTCGTGACCGTCCTGCCGTACATGGGCTACGCCCGTCAGGACGAGGCGTTCGAGGAGGGCCATCCGATTTCGGCCCGCGCGGTCGCGCGGGCCATCTCGTCCGGCACCGACCGCGTGTTGACCGTCAACCCCCACGAGAACGCCGTCTGCGACTTCTTCGAGGTGCCCGCCGAACCCATCGACGCCGCGGGACGACTCGCCGACCCGCTCCCCGCCGACCTCGACAGTCCCGTCTTCCTCTCGCCCGACGAGGGCGCGCTGGACATCGCCGCCACGGTCCGGGACGCCTACGGCGCGGGCGACACCGACTACTTCGAGAAACAGCGCCTCTCGGGCACCGAGGTCGAACTCACGCCGAGCGACACCGACGTGGCGGGCCGCGACATGGTCGTGACCGACGACATCATCGCCACCGGTTCGACCATGTCGGGGGCGGTCGAGATTCTGAACGAGAAGGGTGCCTCGCGGGTGTTCGTGACCTGCGTCCACCCGATGCTCGCCGCGAACGCCGTCACGAAGCTCTCGCAGGCCGGCGTCGAGGGAATCTACGGGACCGACACCATCGAGCGGCCGGTGAGTGAGGTCTCGGTCGCATCCGTGCTTGCCGACGCGCTCTAAGGCCAGCGGGCACGCCCGGCGAATCGAGTCGCTACCCGCCGCCGTCCTCGGTCGTCGTGCCGTTCACGACCACCTCTTGTGTAGTCGTCGTGTCTGTTTCTGTCGTCGTTTCGGTCGTCGTCTCCCCGTCTTCGTCGGCACCGCTACCGCTCGCGAGACCTGCGGTGATGAGGTTTACCTCCGCGTCGAAGAAGGTCGTGTCGGTGCCGAAACTGAACCGGTCTCCGACACCGAGCGAGCCATTCCGAACGAAGACGTGGGCGTACTCGCCCGCGTCTTGACCGGGTTGGTACCGGATGACGTAGCCGTTGTAATCGGCGGTGTCGTTCACCACCGGTCCGGTTTCGCCCACCTCCCGACCGAGGACGCTATCGACGGTTCCCTGTTGCAACCGATTGACGACCTCGAACGAGAGTCCCGGGTTGTACTCGTAACCGAACACCAACACCGATCCGGGTACCTGTTGGAGTGCCCGTTCGGCGCTACGCTCGTCGGCGTCTCCGGCGAGTCCACTGCCAGCGATTCCCAACCCGAGGCCACTCGCGGCGAGCAACTTCTTGGCTCCGTCGCTCGTGTCCTCGCTCATGACTTAGTTTCCATCGCCGCTCGTCAGCCCTGCAGTGAGCAGGTTGACTTGGCTGTTGAAGAAGGTGGCGTCGGTGCCGAACCGAAGGGTTTCGCCGATTCCGAGCGACCCCTCTCGGATGAAAGCGAAGCCGTACTCACCCGCATCTTGGTCGGATTGGTACCGAATGACGTAGCCGTTGTAGTCGGCGGTGTCGTTGACGATTGCGCGTCCGTCTTCGCCCACCTGCCGCCCGAGGATGCTATCGACAGTCCCCTGCTGCACTCGGTTGATGACCTCGAACGAGAGTTCCGGGTTGTACTCGTAGCCGAACACGAGCGCCTGGCCGGGAACCTGTTGGGCCGCCTCGGTCGCCGCGGCGGTGTCGCTCGCTCCGAGGCCGAGCGCGACTGCACTCGACGCGAGCGCACCTTTCTTCATGAACGAGCGCCGGGACTCGTCGTCGATACTTTCGTGGTTTTCGTCTGCTCCATCCATAGTTTCGTTCCTCCGATGGCCCCTCAGTGAGGCCACACAGGACGATAGACCCGGATGTAAATAAACCGAAAACACCGTTCAGAAGGCTTCAAAGTCGAAATATCCGCATTCCACCACCCTGTCAATCGTCGGTGAGATACACCGCCGCCGAATCGGTAGCTACGTGTTTGAAATAGTATATATTTATCCGCCTATCAGTCACTGACCGTTCCGAAACCGGGTTTCGTACAGGTAAGTCCGAATCCATTTCCTGGGTTCAGTGGCCACCAGATGCTCTCTCCCGCCCGTTTTGGTGGGCAGTCACTCGAACGAATCGGTCTCCGGCACGTCGGTCGTGGAGCGATACGTGACATATAACCCACACCTATCGACAGTGGTATCAGAGCGAGAACAGCATCCGGCCGTGCGCCTCTCCGGCCACGTGTTCGTTCTCGACAACTATCGCGGACTGGACCGTTTTCCACGGCCCAAACGGCGAATAATCATTCGTACTCCACCGTTGGGAAAGGAAGTTACCTGCGGGTAACTTTCGCTAAACTGGGGTTGAAACGCGCGACCGGGAAAGCATTAAGACGGTCGAGAGTTGCCAGCGCGACGAGATTACGCCTCCGCTTCCGCCAGCGGCGCGACCGCAATCGTCATCGTGACGCCTTCGACTTCCCACTCCTTGCGGTGGCCGTCTTCGACCGCGGCCACCTCGTCGGCGCGGACCTCCTCTTTCACGAGGTCCATGCGCTCGGCCACGAGGTCGGCCACGCGGTTGTCGGCCACGTCGAGTTCGAGGCGGATGCGCTCCTCGATGTCGAGGTCCATCTCCTTGCGCATCTCCTGGACGCGGCGGATGACCTCGCGGGCGTAGCCCTCGCTCTCGATGTCCTCGGTGAGTTCGGTGTCCACGTAGACGACGCCGTGCTGGTCGCCGTCGGTGTCGAAGCCGACGCCCGTGACGCCCTCGGGCGTCTGGGTGACGAACTCGACCATCTCCTCGGTGAGATCCACGTCCATGTCGGTGTCGGATTCGACCGCGGTTTCGAGCGCGGCGAGCGTGGGTTCGGCCACGCGGGCGTCGTTGAGCGCCTGCATGACCCGACCGGCGTCGTCGCCGAACTTCGGCCCGAGGACGCTCATGTCGGCCTCGGCGCTGTAGTGGAGTTCGCCCCAGCTATCGCCGGGTTCGACGACCTGAATCTCGCGAGCGTTGAGGCGGTCGGCCAGCAGGTCGCGGTGGCGCTTGACCGCTTCGACGGTGCGGTCGTGGTCGGCGTCGACCACGATGCGCGTGACCGGCCAGCGGAGCTTTCGCTCGGCCTGCTGGCGGGCGTTCGACCCGGCCTCCTCGATGGCTCGCAGGAGCGTCACGTCGGTTTCGAGTTGGGCGTCCTGCCAGTACTCGTCGGCCTCGGGCCAGTCGAGCATGTGGACCGTGTCGTAGCCGTCGTCGCCGGTCAGGGTGTCGTATATCGTCTCGGTGACGAAGGGCGCGTAGGGCGCGAGCAGGGCGACGACCGTCGTCAGCACCTCGTAGAACGTGGCGTAGGCCGCCAGTTTCGAGGCGCTGTCCTCTTCCTCCCACATGCGCTCGCGGACGACCTGGATGTAGAACCGCGAGACGTCCTCGACCACGAAGTCCAGCAGGACGTGCAGAGCCTTGTCCTGGCGGTAGTCCTCCCAGTGGTCGGTCATCTCGGCGACGACCGACTGGAGGCGTGCGAGGACCCACTCGTCCACGAGTTCGAGGTCGTCGTCGACGTCCGAGAGCGTGGTCCCTCCGGCGGTTTCACCGCCTCCGTCTCGACGTCCCTGGACGTCGCCAGGTTCGAAGTCGTCGAGGCGCATGTACGGAAGCGGGAACCGGAACACGTTCCAGAGGATGTTGAGGTCCCGCTGCATCTCGGCGGTCTCGTCCCACGAGAACCGCATGTCCTCGCCCTGCGGGTTCACCGAGAGCAGGAACATCCGCATCGGGTCCGTGCCGTGCTTCTCGATGACTTCGTGGGGGTCGACGAGGATTCCCTTTGACTTTGACATGCCGCGGCCGTCGGGCATGTTGGCGTACCCGTGCATCAGCACCTCCTCGTAGGGAATCTCGCCGACCGCGGCGGTTCCCATGCCGAGTTGGGACCAGAACCACCCGCGGGTCTGGTCGTGGGCCTCCATGATGAGGTCGGCGGGCCAGAGTTCCTCGAACGCCTCCTCGTTCTCGGGGTAGTCGAGCGTGCCCCACGACGCGACCGACGAGTCGAGCCACACGTCGAACACGTCCGGGACGCGGGTGTAGGTGGTGCCGTCCTCGGTGATGGTGAGGTCGTCTACGGTGCCCTTGTGGAGGTCCACGTCGTCCGGGTCGACGTCCTGGTCGACCTTCTCGGCGAGTTCCTCGCGGGTGCCGACGACGACGACGTCGTCCATGCTTCCGTTCCAGTCTTCGGGCGTCCAGATGGGAATGGGAATACCCCAGTAGCGCTGGCGGGAGACGTTCCAGTCCGGAGCCTCCTCCACGAAGTCCCGGAAACGATTATCTCGCGCCCATTCTGGGTGCCACTCGCTGTCCTCGATGTTGTCGAGCAGTTGGTCCTTGACGTCGGTGATAGTGATGAACCACTGGTCGGTGACGATCTGGATGATGCCGGTGTCGCACCGCCAGCAGTGGCCGTAGCTGTGAGTGGTCGTCCCCGACGAGAGCATCAGGCCCTCGGCTTCGAGGTCGGCGATGATGTCCTCGTCGGCGTCCTTGACGTACTGCCCGGCGTACTTCCCGGCGGAGTCGTCGTAGACGCCGTCGCTGCCGACCGGACAGAAGATGTCCAGTCCGAGTTCGGTGCCGCGCTCGAAGTCCTCCTCACCGTGACCGGGCGCGGAGTGGACCAGACCGGTGCGATCCACTTCCACGTAGTCGGCGGTGTAGACCTGTAGCGCGTCCTCGCCGGAAGCGTGGTCCGGCACTTGCTCGTGGAGGGGATGGTCGTACTTCCAACCGACCATCTCCTCGCCGGTGAACTCGGCGTCGACCTCGTAGTCGTCGTACCGGCCCTTCTTCAGGACCTCCTCGACGCAGCCATCTGCGAGGTAGAGGACTTCCTCCTCGCCGTCCTTCTCGGCGCGGACCTGCTGGTAGGTGACGTCGCCATCCACCGCGACGAAGGTGTTGGCGGGGATGGTCCACGGGGTCGTGGTCCAGATGACGAGGTATTCGTTGCTCGCGGCTTCGCCGCTCGCTCGGTCCGAGGACTCGCTTCGCTCGTCCTCGCGCTCCCGCTCGCGCAGGGGGAACTTGACGTAGATGGAGGGGTCCTCGACGTCCTCGTACTCGACCTCGTTGTTGGCGATGGCGGTCTCGCATCGGGGGCACTGGGAGATAGAGCGCATGCCCTGCTCGACGAGTCCCTTCTCGTGGGCCTGCTCGAAGCCCCACCACGCCGCCTCCATGTACTCGGGGTCGACCGTCTTGTAGGGGTCGTCCCAGTCCATCCAGACGCCGAACGACTGGAAGTCGTCGCGGAGACCCTCCAACTGCTCTTCGGCGTACTCCTTGCACTCCTGGATGAAGTTCTCCTCGCCGAACTCCTCGATGTCCTTCTTGTTCTCGAAGCCGAGGTTCTCCTCGACCCGCGTCTCGATGGGCAGGCCGTGCATGTCGTAGCCCGGCCGGTCGGTCACGTCGTGACCCTGCATTCGGAGATAGCGGATGTAGGCGTCCTTGAGCGTCTTGTTCCACGTCGTGCCCATGTGGGCCGCGCCGGAGGTGTACGGCGGGCCGTCCACGAAGAAGAACGTCTCCTCGTCGGCGCGATGCTCCTTCGTCTTCTCGTAGGCGTCTACCTCGTCCCAGTAGTCGAACACCCGGTCCTCGACCGAATCCGGGTCGTACTGGTCTTCGACTTCGCCGAACCTGCTCATACCTGTTCTGTTCTCCTACGGAGTTAAATTGGGTTCGGTTGTGCAGTTGGGTCTGTGGACGCGGAGTGCGCTCGGCTGCTCTGAAAAATCACCACCGCCCGACGCGATATTCGGTGCGCGATATTCGATGCGCGATATTCGATTATTGACCCGGCGCGCGCGAGCAACGCGCGCGAGGGACGAGGACCGAAGGGAGCGAAGCGACCGAGGACCGCAGGAGGTTGGGGAGGGCCGAGGTTGCGGTGCTGTGCGGTTGCGGTAGACTCCTTTGCTCAAGTCTGAAGCTGGCTTCGTCCCGCCGTCCACTCTCGTTTTTCTCGCCGTTCCCTCTCGTTCCGTGCCGACTGAACAGGTCGTCGGCTCGGACAGTAGCTATCCTGCCTGTAGAAATATCTAGATAGTTTAAAGCAAATCAACTATTTGTAAAAGAAACAAATGGGCAACTCGTACCGAATCCGACCGAACCGCGCAGAAGAAGCCTCAAACTTCATACCCCAAGCGACCAAACACACCCGATAGAACCATGAGCCAAGACGACTGCATCTTCTGCCAAATCGTCGACGGCGACATTCCGAGTCGCAAAGTCTTCGAAGACGACACCGCGATGGCCTTCCTCGACGCGAATCCGCTCGCGCCGGGCCACACCCTCGTCATCCCGAAGGAACACCACGAGACCCTCGAAGAGACTCCCGAGGACGTGGCGGCCCACGTCTTCGGCGCACTCCACCGCCTCAACACAGCGGTCGAACACGCCGTGGACGCCGACGGGACCAACGTCGCGTTCAACAACGGCGAGGCCGCCGGACAGGAGGTTCCGCACGTCCACGGCCACATCATCCCGCGGTTCGAGGGCGACGGCGGCAACCCGATTCACGCCGTGGCGGGCAAGCGTCCGGACCTCTCGGAGGCCGAACTGGACGAAATTGCCGAGGATATTCACACCCAGCGCGACTGAGCGTCGGCGGTTCCGAGCGACCAAGCGCACTCTTTTATATCAGTCCGTGACAACCTCGAAGCAATGACCCACTCGACTGCCGCGCTCGTCGGCGCGACCGGTGGCGCAGGCACGACTCGACTCGCCGTCGAACTCGGCGCGACCCTCGCCCGCGACGGCCGCGAGGTCGCAATCCTCGACGCTGCCTTCGATACCGAGGGACTGGCCCGCCACGTCTCCGGGCGCATCGACCCCGACCTGACGAAACTCCTGACCGGAGAGGAATCCCATCCGGACGACCGGCCGCTCTCGGACGGTCTCCGGGAGCATCCCGCGACCGCCGACCTCGCGGGACGACTCGAACTTTGTCCGGCCCGCGCGCCCTTCGAGCGGATGGCCCGCACGAAGACCGCCGACGCCGCCCAGCGATTCGAGACCCTCCTCGCCGAGGCCGACGCGGAGTACGACCACGTGCTGGTCGATACCCCGCCGGTCGCCGCGAACCAGGCCGTCGCCGCCGTCACGACGGCCGAACAGGTCGCGGTCGTCGCACCCGCGAGCGAGCGCGGCGTGGACGCGGTCCAGCGCACTCGCGGGCGGGTCGCCGACGTGGGCGCGAGCGTGGACGCCGTGGTCGCCAATCGCGCCGAACCCGAGCATCCCCTCCGGAGCGCCGACGCCGCAGTTCCGGAGAGCGAAGTGACGAGCGTCGAGGGAGTGCCTGCGAGCGTCGGCGCGAACGACGACCCAGAGGCAGGGTTCGCGCCCGCGGTCGCTCACGCCGCGGAAGCCGTCTTCGACGCCGAGTTGGGACTGGAGTTCGAGGACCCCGGACTGCTGGATTTCGACCCGGAAGAACTACTGCCAGACGCGCTGTCCTGATTCTCGACGGTTAGAGTCGTTCGTCTCTCCCGCTCATCGTCCCGGCCAACGCGTCACGCTTTTCGACGGCGGCGTCTCCATCGCGGGCGAACGCTCCTTCCACGAGGTCGCTCGCGCCCGGAAGCGGGTTGTGAGTCTCCACGAACGTCGCCAGCGCGAACTCGGTCTCGTTCGCGCCCGCGAGTTCGCGGGCCTCGGTCCGCGAGAGGTCGGCCGAGAGCCAGTCGCGGACGATTCGGTGGGCGTCGGACGTCAGCGGCGAGACGCCCTCGCACCCGAGCAGGTGGAGGGTCTTGGCCGCGGTCATCGGGGCGACTCCCGCGTCGTGAGCAGTGTCGCCGACCGACTGGCCCGACGTGTGGCCCTCGATTATCGTCGCCGCGGAGACGGCGTCGCAGGGCAGGTCGGCGGCGAACTCGGCGAGTCTCTCTCGGAGGTCTCCCGAGTCTGCAGTCGCGTCCACCGACGCGACTCCCCGGTCGCGTTGCTCGGTGGTGACTTCGAGGCCGTCTGCGATGTCCGAGAGCGCCATACGCTTCGGTTGTCACGTCATCTACTTAAAGTTCGGCGACAGGTATCGGGTTCGATAACCACGCGGTCGGGAGAGCCTACCGGTTAACGGTACCTTCTTCGGGGCGCGTTCGGTCGTTTCCCGGCGTCTCGGCCTTCCTTTAAATAGGATTTCGAGCGAAGTTTCGACTGTGATGAGCGAAGCACACGTGCCAAGCCGGACGTGCCCGGAATGCGACGGACGACTGACCCCCGACAGCGACGAAACGGTCTGCTCGGACTGCGGCCTCGTCGTCTCCGAGGACCGCCTCGACCGCGGTCCCGAGTGGCGCACGTTCGCGGACGACGACACCGACAAAGAGCGAACCGGCGCTCCCCTCACTCGGTCGCGCCACGACCGCGGCCTGACCACCGAAATCGGCCACGACAGCGATTTACGGCTGACTGGCCGCAAGCGTCGGCAGGTCGCCCGGATGCGCAAGCACCACGACCGGGCGAAGATAGGATCGAAGACGGACCGGAACAAGGTCTACGCGTACACCGAGATTCGGAGACTAGTCGGTGCACTCGACCTCCCGAAATACGTGCGAGATCAGGCCTGTACCTTGTTCAAATCTGCACAGAAAGAAGACCTCGTTCGAGGGCGGTCGCTGGAAGGGTTCGCCACTGCGACCGTCTACGCCGCGTGTCGCACGCGGAACCTTTCGAGAACGCTGACCGAGGTGGTGGACGCCGCTCGAGCAGACAAAAGCGAGCTGAAACGCGCATACGATGCGTTGAACCGTGAACTCGGGCTTCCGACCGGTCCGATCGACCCGAGCGAATTCCTCGCACGGTTCGCGTCACGGTTGGACTTGCCCCATCGAGTGGAACAACGCGCCCACGAACTGACGGCCGAGGCGAAAGACCGGGGCATCGTCGCGGGCAAAAATCCGGGTGGCATCGCAGCGGCGTGTCTGTACACCGCTGCACGCGAGCAGAACCACGCGCTGACGCAGAAAGCGGCTGCGGATGTCGCTGGCGTTACAGCGGTAACGCTCCGGTCGACGTTCGATACGCTCCGAAAATCCGAGTGTACCACTATCACCGGTCCTTGACCAGCGAACCGAGACACCATACACACTATCCGTTTGTGTCGTACACAAAAAACTTAAACAACGCCGCGGTGAACGACTACGAGAGTAGCGTTGTCATGCCACAGGCAATCTTCGACGACAGCGAGTACCAGCGACGAATAGCCCGAACGAAAGAGCGGATGCGCGAGGAGGAACTCGACGCCCTCGTCGTCTCCGACCCGGCGAACATGAACTACCTCACCGGCTACGACGGGTGGTCGTTCTACGTCCACCAGGCCGTCCTCGTGACCCTCGACCGCGACGAACCGGTGTGGGTGGGTCGGGAGATGGACGCTAACGGTGCTCGGGCGACCACGCAACTGGACGAGGAGAGCATCCGGGCGTACAGCGACGACCACGTCCAGTCGCCGTACGACCTCCATCCGATGGACTTCTTCGCCGACCAACTGGAGTCACTCGGCGTCGCCGACGGGCGAATCGGACTCGAGATGGACGCCTACTACTTCACCGCGAAGTCGTACACGCGCATCCAAGAGAACCTACCCGAAGCTACCTTCGAGGACCACACGCTCCTCGTCAACTGGGTGCGTATCAAGAAGTCCGACCAGGAGATAGAGTACATGCGACAGGCCGCTCGCATCTCCGAGAACGCGATGCAGGCCGGACTCGACGCCATCGAGGAAGGCGTGCCCGAGTACGAGGCCGCGGAGGCGATATACTCGGCGCTCATCGACGGGACCGACGAGTACGGCGGCGACTACCCCTCCATCGTACCACTGATGCCGTCCGGCGACCACACCGGGACGCCCCACCTCACGTGGACCGACCGACCCTTCGAGGACGGCGACCCGGTCATCATCGAACTCTCTGGATGTCGGCACCGATACCACTCGCCGCTAGCCCGGACGACGTTCGTCGGCGACCCGCCGGACGAGGTTCGAGAGACCGCCGACATCGTCGTCGAAGGCATGGAAGCGGCGCTCGACGCGGCCGAACCCGGTGTAACCGCCGAATCGGTCGAGAAGGCGTGGCGAGACACCATCGCGAAGTACGACGTCGAGAAGGAGGACCGCATCGGCTACTCGATGGGACTCGGCTATCCGCCGGACTGGGGCGAACACACCGCCAGTCTCCGACCCGGCGACGAGACGGTCCTCGAAGAGGACATGACCTTCCACATGATTCCGGGCCTCTGGTTCGACGACTTCGGGGTCGAACTCAGCGAGACGTTCCGAGTCACTTCGACCGGAGCGGAAACGCTAGCCGATTTCCCGCGAAAACTCTTCCAGGCGTAATGATGACGACGACAAACGCGGAGCCGGACGACGGGGACGACGGCAAAGAAGTGGAACCGGACTCGGCGCTCGTGACCGCACGACGCCAGTTGGAGCGAGCGGCCGCCCACGTCGACGTGGACGACGGCGTCATCGAGCGCCTCAAACACCCGACCCGGGTCCAGCGCGTGGCGGTGCCCCTGGAGCGTGACGACGGGTCGGTCGAGGTGTTCACGGGCTATCGGTCCCAGCACGACGACGTGCGCGGCCCGTACAAGGGCGGCCTGCGTTTCCACCCCGCGGTGGACGCCGAGGAGTGCATCGGGCTCTCGATGTGGATGACGTGGAAGTGCGCGGTCATGGACCTTCCCTTCGGCGGCGGCAAGGGCGGAGTCGCAGTGGAACCCAAGGACCTCAGTACCGACGAGAAAGAGCGCCTGACCCGGCGGTTCGCCGAGGAGTTACGCGACGTGGTCGGCCCGAAGAAGGACGTTCCCGCTCCCGACATGGGGACCGACGCCCAGACGATGGCGTGGTTCATGGACGCCTACTCGATGCAGGAGGGCGAGACCATCCCCGGCGTCGTCACCGGGAAACCGCCCGTCGTCGGCGGGAGCGAGGGCCGCGAGGAAGCGCCGGGTCGCTCGGTCGCCATCATCGCCCGCGAGGCCGCCGACTACTACGACTACGACCTCGACGAGACGACGGTCGCCGTACAGGGGTACGGGAGCGTCGGCGCGAATGCCGCCCGCCTGCTCGACGACTGGGGTGCCGACGTGGTCGCCGTCAGCGACGTGAACGGAGCCATCTACGACCCCGACGGTCTGGACACACGCTCGGTCCCGACCCACGAGGAGGAACCCGAGGCCGTGATGACTCACGACGCGCCCGAGAAACTCTCGAACGAGGAAGTGCTCGAACTCGACGTGGACGTGCTGATTCCGGCAGCCGTCGGCAACGTCATCACCGCGGACAACGCCGGCGACGTGCAGGCCGACGTCGTGGTCGAGGGCGCGAACGGCCCGACCACCTTCGCCGCCGACGCCATCCTCGAAGAGAACGACGTGGCGGTCGTCCCCGACATCCTCGCCAACGCGGGCGGGGTCACCGTCTCGTACTTCGAGTGGTTGCAGGACATTAACCGCCGCCAGTGGTCGCTCGAACGAGTTCACGACGAACTCGAAACCGAGATGCTCCGAGCGTGGAACGCGGTCCGCGAGGAGGTCGAAGCGCGTGACACGTCGTGGCGGGATGCCGCGTACGTGGTCGCGCTCTCGCGCATCGCCGAGGCCAAGTCTACTCGCGGACTCTGGCCCTAACGCATCTGTAGTCGCATTTTTGGTTTTTGTTCGGTCGCTTCGTCGACGCGCCTCCGGCGCGACTGCTCGGAAGGGCGTTCGTCTTCCGGTGCCCACGACCTTCGATGCTCGTCCCTCACGCGGTTCGCGCGGACGGTCGAGTCGAGCGATGGCCGCCCGGGAACTTTATATATTGCCCTGAGAAAGAAAAATAGTTCTTAGACCGCGGAAGATATATTTTAGCGACGGTTCACTCGCCGACCGTTTCCGCGATCTTCTCGATGGGATGGGGCGGGTCGTCGCTGGACCCTTCCCAGTCGCCGAGTTGGGTCCGGCAGGACGCGCCGGGCGCGACCACGGTGTCGCCGTCGCTGTCATCGACCTGCTCGAACAGGATTTCGCCGATATCACGGCTCATCGAGTAGTGCTCGGCCTCGTAGCCGAAGCTTCCGGCCATGCCACAGCACCCCGAGTCGAGCGCGTCGACCTCGTAGCCCGCCGACCGGAGGGCGCTGGCGGCGTGACCGTCCTTCTTGATGGCCTTCTGGTGGCAGTGGCCGTGGTAGGTCAGCGACTCGCCGGGCGCGTCGAGGTCGATATCGTCGGTCAGCTCGAACCGGTCGAGGTACTCACAGACTCCGTAGGTGTTGGCCGCCACGCGCTCCGCGTCCCGACCCGAGACGAGGTCGAGGTAGTCCGACTGGAGCATGACCGCGTCGGAGGGTTCGACCAGCACCACGTCCCACCCGTCGCGGACCTTGGGCGCGAGGGCTTCGACGTTCTGTTCGGCGCACTCCCGAGACACGTCGAGGAAGCCCTTCGAGTGGGCCGAACGGCCGGTGGCGGTCACGTTCGCCGGGACGCGGACCCGGACGCCCGCGGCTTCGAGGACCCGGACCGCGGCCTTGCCCGCCTCCGGGTGGTTGTAGTTGGTGTAGGTGTCGGGGAACAGCGCGACCTTCCGGGCGGCCTCGTCGGCCGAGATGCGGGGGCCGCCGCGGGCCTCGAACCAGTCCACGAAGCTCTCGCGGTGGAACGTCGGGAGGCTTCGCTCGCTGGCGATGCCCACCGTCTTCTCCAGCAGGGTTCGCGCTCCCGGGAGTTCGCTCGCCCAGTTCGAGACGGGTGCGAGGGCGCTCCCGAGCGCGTTGAGCCGGTCTATTTCGGCGAACAAGCGGTCTCGTAGACTCGCGCCGTATTCCTCGTGGTGGGCGTGTTCGACTTCGGCCTTGAGTTTGGCCATGTCCACCTCCGAAGGGCAGTCGCGGGCACAGCCCTTACAGCCGATACAGAGGTCCATCACTTCGGCCATGAACTCCGTGTCGAGTTGCTCGTCGTCGGGCAAGTCGCCCGACATCGCCTGCCGGAGCAGATTCGCCCGACCCCGCGTGGCCGTGCTCTCCTCGTCGGCCGCGCGGTAAGTCGGACACATCACGCCGCCGGTGGTCTCCTGCTCGCCGCGACAGCCACCGCAGCCGTGACAGAGTTCGACCATGCCCTGAAAGCCGTTCTCGTTCTCCCAGTTCAGCGCGGGGTCGAATCCGGCCGAGAACTCGTAGTCGGGGTCGAATCGCAAGTTCTCGGTCATGTCGAAGTCGCCGCAGACGTTGCCCGGATTCAGGAGCCAATCGGGGTCGAACGCCGTCTTGAGGTCCCGAAAGAGATTCCAGACGTCGTCGCCGTACAGCTTTCGGTTCCACTGGGTCCGGGCGCGGCCGTCGCCGTGTTCGCCCGACACCGACCCGTCGTACTCGACCACGAGGTCGGTCACGGCGTCCGAGATGGACTCCATCTGGTCGACGCCGGCCGGACTCTTGGTGTCCACGAGCGGGCGCATGTGCATGCACCCCGGACCGGCGTGAGCGTAGAAACTCGCGAAGGTGTCGTTGTCCTCCAAGACCTGTTGGAAGTCGGCCACGTAGTCGGCGAG
Organism: Halorussus salinisoli; assembly: GCA_005239435.1. Taxonomy (GTDB): domain Archaea; phylum Halobacteriota; class Halobacteria; order Halobacteriales; family Haladaptataceae; genus Halorussus; species Halorussus salinisoli. The sequence continues at coordinate 208,833 of SZNP01000006.1, forward strand.
GTTTTCGGTCGGAACCGCGGTGTCCTCGATGAACGAGATGTGCTTGGCGTCCGACGTGCGAGAGAGCAGAATCGGCATGCCGGACTTCCGGAGCTTCCAGAGCTGGGCGCGTTCGTCGGCCTCGTAGGCCTCCAGCGCGTCGAAGGCGCGCTCTCCCTTCCGGTCCGCGAGGAGGTCGGCGACCTGTTCGCGGCCGTCCGCAACGTCGTCGGCGTAGAACTCCACGAGCAGGGCCGTCTCGGTCCCCTCGGGGAGTCGGGAGGCCACGTCCGAGAACTCCTCGGTGTCCCGAGCGAGGTCGAGGAGGACGTCGTCGATGGCCTCGACGGCCGCCGGGTCGTGGTTCCGAACGATGTCGTCCACGTCGGCCATCGCGTCGAGCAGGTCCCGGTACGTGAGGAGCGCGACCGCCTTGGTTTCGGGGACGGGTTCGAGCGAGACGGTGGCCTCGGTGACGATGCCGAGGGTGCCTTCGCTCCCGGCGAGCAGTCGCGCGAGGTTGACGGTGCCCGATTCGGCCTCTTCTATCAGCCTGTCGAGATTGTAGCCCGAGACGTTCCGCTTGAGTCGGGGGAAGACCTCGCGTATCGCCTCGCGTTCGTCGTCCACGACGCGCCGAACCGCGTCGTAAATCTGCGCCTCGCGGTCGCCCTCGGGGTCGGCCACCTCGCGGAGTTCTTCTAGCGACACCTCGCCGAAGGTGGTCACGGTACCGTCGGCGAGGACGACCTCGCACTCCTCGACGTAGGCGTCGGTCTTGCCGTACTTCAGCGAGTGCGCGCCGGTCGAGTTGTTGCCGATGGCGCCACCGATGGTGCTCCGGTTTCCGGCCGCGGGGTCGGGCGCGAACTTCAAGCCGTGGGGGTCGAGTTCGGCGTTCAGGTCGGCGAGGACGGCCCCGGCCTGCACTCGAGCGAGGCGGTCGTCGGGTCGCACGTCGAGGAGGTCGCCCATGTAGTTCGTGAAGTCGAGGACGACCGCCTCGTTGACGGCCTGTCCGGCGAGACTGGTGCCACCGCCCCGAGGCAAGACCGGAATCTCGCGGTCGGCGCAGTAGGCCATCACGGCCGCCACGTCGTCGGACGATTCCGGGAGGACGACGCCGACCGGCGTCACCTCGTAGGCGCTGGCGTCTGTCGCGTAGAGTTGACGCGTGTACTCGTCGAATCGCACGTCTCCGTCGACGCGGGCCACGAGGTCGGACACGAAGTCCGCTCTCGCCTCCTCGCCGCCGACGTAGTCGTAGTCGGCGCGGGGGTCCGCGGCGGGGTCGGTGCGACCGGTCTCGTCTCGGGGGTCGTTCGGAGTATCCTGTGTAGCCATGTGGTCCGTCAGTGCGACTCCGGCGCGAGTACCTGGTTCTCCAACTCCTCGCCCGAGTCGAGTCGGTCCACGTTCCGAGCTACGATGTCGGCGAGTCGTTCCCAGTGCTTCGGCGTGTGACCGCCCGTGTGCGGCGTTATCAGGCAGTTTTCGAGGTTCCAGAGGGGGTGGTCCTCGGGCAACGGTTCGGGGTCGGTCACGTCGAGGGCCGCGCCCCGAATCTTGTTCGACCGGAGCGCCGACACCAGCGCGTCGGTGTCCACGATGGGGCCGCGGGCGGTGTTGACGACCACGGCGTCGGTCGGCAAAGTCGCCAGTTCCTCTTCGCCGACCAGTCCCCGCGTCATGTCGTTGAGCGGGCAAGCGACGACGACGTACTCGCTCCGCGAGAAGGCGTCGTGGATGGCCTCCTCCTCGAAACCGACTACCTCGTCGGTCGGTCCGCCTTTGTCGGGGGTGTACCGGACGCCGATGGTCTCGACTTCGAAGCCGTCGAGGCGCTGGACCACGGCCTGTCCGATGGAGCCGAGACCGACCACCGTGACGGTGCTACCGGTCAGCTCGCTCGACTGGAAGTGACGCCACTCGCGGTTCTGCTTGCGCCGCCACCCTTCGTGGAGTCGGCGGGTGAACGCGAGCACGTTGCCGATGGCCTGCTCGGCGATGCCGGGGGCGTGGATACCGCCGGCGTTCGTCACGGCGACCCCGCGGTCGGCGAAAGCGTCCATCGGCACGTGGTCGGTTCCAGCGAACGTGCACGCGAACAGTTCGAGTCGGTCGGCGTCGGAGAGCAACTCCTCGTCGACGGTGATACCGGTGACGACTCGGGCGTCAGCGACGAGTTCGCGCTCCTGGGCCGGAGTTCGGGCGAGCGCGACGTTCCGGCCGGGGAGACGGTCGCGCAGTTCCTCGGCGTACGATTCCATCGACAGTCCTTCGGTCCCCTCTCGGAGGACGACTACGTCCGGGGTTTCTTGCATTGTTTTGAACTCCTGCGTCGGCCAGACGCTGGTAACTGTTCGAAGGATTGTGATACCCTAACTTAATCCTTATGTGTATCCGTCGTCAACGGGAACCGTTTACAAATAAGTGGCTGGAGCGTGTCAGTGCCGCACATGCCCGAGCCAATTCGAGATCGGCTATCCGACGTACGGCGCGAGTTCCACCGATACCCCGAACCCGCGTGGCGCGAGTTCTACACGACCCACCGACTCGTCGAGGAACTGGAGCGAATCGGGGTGGACGAACTCGCGGTCGGACCCGAAGCTTACGACCCCGGCGACCGAATGGCGGTTCCGAAAGCCGACGACGTGGACCAGTGGCTCGAACGCGCACGCGAGCGGGGTGCGGACCCCGACCTCCTCGACCGGATGGCAGGCGGGAACACGGGAGCGGTCACGGTCCTCGACTGCGGCGACGGTCCTGCGGTGGGCCTGCGAGTGGACATCGACGGCCTGTTCATCGAGGAATCGACCGACCCCGACCACGTCCCGGCCGCCGAGGGGTTCCGGTCGGAGTCCGACGAGACGATGCACGCCTGCGGCCACGACGCCCACATGACGTGGGGACTCGCCACGCTCGAAGCCGTGAAGGAAAGCGACTTCGAGGGGCGACTCGTCGTCTTCTTCCAACCGGCCGAGGAAGCGTCCGGCGGCGGACACCCGATGGCCGAGAGCCGGTTCGCCGAGGGACTGGACTACCTCTTCGCGGTCCACGTCGGCCTCGACCACCCGACCGGCGAGGTGGTGGCTGGCATCGAGAAACCGCTGGCCATGTGTCACGTCGATGCGACCATCCGGGGCACCTCGGCCCACGCCGGGAAGGCCCCGCAGGACGGCGACAACGCGATGCAGGCGCTCGGAACGGTCATCGAGAACGCCTACGCCATCCCGCGCCACGAGGACGGGATGACCCGAGTCAACGTCGGGAGGGCCGAGGCCGGGACGTCGAGCAACGTCATCGCCGAGCGCGCCGACGTCGTCGCAGAGGCCCGCGGCGAGACGACCGAACTCATGGAGTACGTCAAGGGTCGACTCACCCGGACGTTCGAGACGGCCGCCGAGATGCACGACTGTGAGGCCGAGGTCGAAATCGTGAGCGAGTCCCCGCGTGCCGACAGCGACCCCGAACTCGTGGAAGTCGTCGCCGACGTGGCCCGCGACGTCTCGGGCGTCGAGAGGGTCCTGCCGACCGCGGACTTCGGCGCGAGCGAGGACGCCACCTTCCTGATGGAGCGAGTCCAGGACGAGGGCGGATTCGCGTCGTACCTCATCGTCGGCACCGACCACCCCACGAGCCACCACACCCCGACGTTCGACGTGGACGAGCGGAGCCTCGACCACGGGGTCGCAGTGCTGACCGACTCGATACTCGCAGTCGCCGACGACGGGCCGGTAGCCCGAAGCGAGCGATGAGTTCGGACGACGGGATTCCGACCGCCGACGAGATCGTCACCCTCGACGACGTGGAGGCGGCCCGCGAGCGTCTCTCGGAGGTGGTTCACCGGACCCCGCTCGACCGTTCTACCACCTTCGCCGAGACGACCGGTGCCGCCTCGGTCGGCCTCAAACTGGAGAACGTCCAGCGAACCGGGTCGTTCAAGATTCGGGGCGCGTACAACAAGATATCCCGACTCCCGGCCGAGAGCCGCGAGCGAGGAGTCGTCGCCTCCAGCGCTGGCAACCACGCGCAGGGAGTCGCGCTCGCCGGGCGACTCTGCGACGTGGAGACGACCGTGGTCGTCCCCGAGGTGACGCCCGCCGCGAAGATCGACGCGACCCGGGGGTACGGTGCCGAGGTCGTGGTCGAGGGCGACATCTACGAGGAGTCCTACCGGCACGCGCTCGACCTCGCCGACGAGCAGGGACTCGAATTCGTCCATCCGTTCGACGACCAGGAGATAATCGCGGGTCAGGGAACCGTCGGCCTAGAACTGGTCGAGCAGTACCCCGAACTCGACACCGCCGTCGTCGCCATCGGCGGCGGGGGACTCGTCTCGGGCATCGCGACCGTCCTGAAGGCCCGCGACTCCGATACCCGAGTCGTCGGGGTCCAACCAGAGGGCGCGGCCCACGCCAAGCCGTCGCTCGAACGCGGCGAGATTCACGAACTCTCGGGGGTCGATACCGTGGCCGAGGGAATCGCCGACACCCGCCTGCTTGAGAAGACCTTCGCGGTCGTCCGCGAGCGAGTCGACGACGTGGTTTCGGTCAGCGACCGCGAGACGAGCGCCGCGGTCGCGCTCCTCGCCGAGCGCGCGAAGACGGTCGCCGAGGCCGCGGGCGCGGCCCCGCTCGCCGCAGTCCTCTCGGGCGCGGTGGACGTCGAGGACGAACACGTCGGCGTCGTCGTCTCGGGCGGGAACGTGAACCTCACCGAGCACGCCGAACTCGCGCAGGCGGGTCTCTCGGAACTCGGTCGGTACGTCGAGGTCCGACTCGCAGTGGCCGACTGGCCGGGAGACCTCGCGGCCGTCACCGAGGTCTTCGAGACTCACGGCGTCGAAGTAGAGAGGCTAGAGCGGGCGCGACGAACCGCGACCGACGACCCGAACCGCACGCCGATTACTGCGGCGGTAGCGGGGAGCGGGCCGGACCACCTCGCGGAGGTGCTGGCGGCGCTGGACGCCCTCGACGGCGTCGCGGTCGTCGACGACGACCTGCGCGAATAAGAGAGGAGAGCGACGAGACGACTACGCGACCGACGCTTTCGTTCCGGCCGCTTCGATGGCGTCGGCGAAGATGCCGATGCCGAGTTCGATTTCGCGCTCGGTCACGTCGAGCGGCGGGAGCAGGCGGATGGTCTTCGAGCCACAGCCGAGGGTGAGCAGGCCGCGCTTCAGCGACTCTTCGACCACGGCATCGCGGCGGTCTGGCGTGTCGAACTCGACCGCGAGCATCAGGCCCTTGCCCCGCACGTCTGCGACGTGGTCGGGGGCGTCGTCGCGGAGCAGTTCCTTGGCCTGTCGGCCGCGCTCGGTGGCGTTGTCGAGCAGGTCGTACTCCTCGATGGCTTCGAGGGTGAACACGCCCTGCATCGACGAGAGGATGTCGCCGCCGCCGAACGTCGAGCCGAGCCGATTCTTCTCGGAGGGGAACACGTCCGACCGAGAGATGGTGGCCCCGACCCGGAGCGCCTTGGCGCTGGAGATGACGTCGGGTTCGATGGGGTAGTGGTCGGAGGCCCACATCTCGCCGGTCCGGCCGACGCCCGACTGGATTTCGTCGACGACCAGCGGGATGTCGTACTCCTGGCAGACGTCGTTCACTTCCGTCACGAACTCCTCGTTCGGGAAGCGGTAACCGCCGACGCCCTGCACCGGTTCCATGACGAGGAAACCGACCTCCTCGGGGTTGAGGTGGCCGCCTTCGGGTTGGAGGGCGTTGCGAAGCACCGACCCCTCGCCGGTGAAGAAACCGCAATCGCAGTCGCCGTCGTCGTCGCAGAACGGCACCGTTCGAATCCCTGCGATTTCGGGGTAGTGGCGGGTGTACGTCTCGTTCGAGCGCGTGAGCGAGAGCGTCCCGAGCGTCCGGCCGTGGAAGCTGTCGGCGAACGTGAAGCCGTACTTGGCGGTCGGGTTGTGGTCGTAGGTGATCTTCATCGCGTTCTCGACCGCCTCGGCCCCCGAGTTCGAGAGGAAGACGGTGTCCATCCCGTACTGGCTCGACACGTCGACCAGTTTCTCCATCAGGTGGCTCGAACCGGGGAACTCCGAGGACTCGGGGTCATCTCCGGCCCCGAAGTACATGTCCTGGCCCGCGATCTTCATCGGTTCGACGAGGTCGAACTCGCGGAGTTTGTCGAGGACCTTCTCGTTGTCGTATCCGAGCGGCGCGGCACCGATGTGACAGGTGAAGTCGAGGAGGACGTTTCCGTCGACGTCGGTGACGAACGGCCCGTCGGCCTCGGCCGTGATGTCCCAGACGAACTCGTGGGAGTACTCGCTGGGAGCAGCGTTCTCCTTGTGAAACTGAACCCACTTCCGAGCGTTCGGTCCGGGAAGCGTGACCGGATCGGGGTCCGCGGTATCCCTATCCATACACAGAAAACGTATTCGCCGTCAATTAAAACTTGTTATTAGTCAGTCGGTCGGGGGCGATTTTCCTCGCAGTGCGACCTTCGAATTCTCGCGCTGCGGGCAGCGTTCGGGACTCTAACTGCCGGTCGGTGTTCGAGAGTCCATTTCCGGGTGGCGTTCGAGGTTCTACTGCCGACCAACGTTCGTAGCTCTGCCAACTGACAGCGCCGCGAGCGCGAACGACGCGGCTGCTACCGACCCGACCGCGAATCCGAGGCGGGCTGCGTTACCGCGAACGGATAAATGGAAATGATTCTTTAATATGTGCAATCACTCGCCTACTGATTTTTTATATTGCTCAGGGACATATCGAGGCGTGTCCGCGGAAACGCAGACGCGCCTGCTAACCGGACGACCGACCTCCAGTAGTCAGTCGTCGTCGGACGTGCCCGCTCGCTGAGCGGCCGGCGATTTCTCGGTACTGTCGACCGAACCGAATATCGTGGACCGGTCCTGTAGGAGGATGCCTCCGGACTCGGTTTGGAACGTCCTGATGAGTCCGAGCATCGCGATGAGACAGACGATGGCGAACGGCGCACCGGTGATGATGGCGGCCGACTGGAGCGCGTTCACACCGCCGACCACCATGAGGATGGACGCGACTGCACCCTGGAGCACCGCCCAGAAGACGCGGTTGATGGACGAGGGGTGTTCCTTCCCACCGGTGGTCATCATCGACACTGCCAGCGTCGAGGAGTCCGCCGAGGTGACGAAGAACGTCGTCACGAGCACGAGGAACCCGAACAGGAGGACGGAACCGACGACGGGGAGTGCACCGAACAGCACGTACCCCGACACCGCCTCGCTGTACTCGGTGATGGGGCCGAGGATGTTCGCGGCACCCGAGTTCTGCATGATGACCGCGGAACCGCCGACGATGGCGAACCACGGAATCGTCGCCATCGAAGTCGCGCCGATGCCAGCGAAGGCGACCTCACGGACGCTCCGGCCACGCGAGACGCGGGCGATGAACAGTCCGGCGAACGGTGACCACGCGAGCGGCCACAGCCAGTAGAAGACGGTCCACGCGTTCACCCACTTGTCCGGGCTAGTCTGGGTCGACTGCGTGTACAGACTCGTCATGAAGAAGTCCGAGACGAACCGACCGATGGCTTGCGTCCCCAGTTCGAGGATGCGCATCGTCGGGCCGAATATCAGGGTCGCGACCATCAGCAGCAGGAACAGGCTCATGTTGAAGTTCGACAGTCGCCGGATGCCGCGGTCGACCCCGAGTATCAACGAGACGGTGAAGATGACCGTCATCCCGGTGATGACCACGATGGTCCCGACGTCGCCCAACTCGATACCCCACTGGAAGCTCAGACCGGTGATGAACTGGCTCCCGATGAAGCCCAGCGAGGTAGCGACCCCGCCGATGGTCGCGAACACCGCGAGGATGTCGACGACCTTCCCGAGCACCCCATCGACGTTGTCGGCACCGAGAATCGGTGTCAACACCGCCGAGACGCGGAGCGGGGCGTCGTAGTTGTACACGAAGTAGCCGATTCCGAGGCCCATGACGGTGAAACACGACCACTGAGTCAGACTCCAGTGGAAGATGGAGTACTGCACCGCGACGGGCATCGCGGCCGCGGACTCCGCCGAGACGTCGTACATCGGTGGAACCGACGAGTAGTGGAACAGCGCTTCCGCGGGCCCCCAGAAGACGATACCCGCCGCCAGTCCGGCGGAGTACATCATCGCGAAGTACGAGAAGTAACTGTACTCCGGGTCCTCGTCGCCGAGTCTGAGTTTCCCCCACGGACCGAAGATGAGGAATCCGAGGAAGAGGACGAACGAGAGCATGACCAGGAGGAAGAACCAGTTGAAGTGGGCCAGAATCCAGACGCGGATTCCGTCGACGGTGTCGTAGGCCGCGTCCGGACTCAGCGAGAACGCGACCACGAACAGGAGCGTGATGGCCGCCCCGAACGCGAAGATGGTCGGTTCGATTTCGTCGAAGAACTCCTCGACCATTCCTTGGTCGCCGGCCGGACTCACGGCGACTCACCCGGTTGGACGAGGTCCGACGAGTCGGTCACGACGCCCGCCCGCGGGAGACGAACGCCAAGGCGAGAAATCGCCCGTGTACTGTTCACTCTCTGTCTAGTGTAACCGTTAGAGCTGTATTTCATGTTATATCCCCTCACTGACCATGACTCTCGGTGTCGTACGTCACTGTAGTCGTGAATTATCGTGATAAACGTTACGATTACTGAACCCGGCGAGAACGAAATGTGTTTACAGCACCTAGTTAAATACGTAATCTGTATACGATCAAAACAGTCATTATAAGCAAAAGTAGCGAGACGGAACTACCGACTCGAGAGGTCGAAACGATAGGTCCACAGGATATTTACTGTAACTAACGACGACAGTTTTGAAACATATACGGTAAACACTATCCGTAAATGACTTCGCCTGAAGAACTCCGGTCACAACTCTCACGACGACTACTCGGTCGTATTCTCGGCTCGACCTCCCGAAACTCGCCGTGATTTCGTAAAGTCCGTAACTCTTAATCAGTTTCGTATACATATTCTGTGTATGAATGATACACACGAGGAATCCGACCGCGACTCGCTCACCTACTCGGCCGACCGCGGCCGCGGCATCCTCACCCCGAGCGACAGGGAGTTCCTGCTCGAACGGAAGACCGACTACACCGAACATTCGAAGAAGCAGAAGCGAAATCGGATTCGACGGCGCATCCGAAACGCCATCCTCGACTTCTCGATTCTGTTCGAACACCTCGAGGACCGCGACCGGGAGACGGTGTTCAACCCCGACGACGACGCGCGAGACGCCTACACGCAGGGGATCACCGACATGCTGGCGTTCCTCCACCTCGGGACGATGGGGTACTACACCCCGTTCAAGGATATGCTCGCGGAGGGCGTCAACAAGGCCGAACAGGAGCTCGCGGGGTCGGACTACCGCATGGTGACCGTCGACTTCAACGTCGACCCGGTCGGCCAAATCGACGTAGACGAGGTCATCGACAAGCTCGAGTTCGGTGACTTCGAGGAGGTCACCGACGAGGAACTACGCGCCTTCGTCCGACTCCTCTCGGAGTCCGACGACTTCTCCGCGACGTCGCTCCGCACGGAGATGAAAGAACAGATGACCGAGTTCATCGAGCAGGTCAACGCCGCGGCCGAACAGCGCGACCAGCGAATCGAAGAGCTCAACGACTGAGTGGCTCTACTCGCCGAGGTACGCCTCGGCGTCGAGTTCGACGCGAACGTCGCCCGGAAGCCGCGAGACCTCGACGCAGACCCGCGCGGGCGGGTCGTTCGGGAACATCGCGCCGTAGGCCTCGTTCACTCGGTCGTAGTCGTCCAAGTCCGTCAGGTAGACCGTCACTTTGACCACGTCGTCGAGGCCGTCGCCACCGGCCTCCCTGACGACCGCGGCGACGTTCTCCAGGACCTGCTCGGTCTGGGCCTGTACGTCGCCCTCGATTTCCTCGCCCGTCTCGGGGTCTACCGGGCCGTAGCCGGAGACTTTCAGGGTGTCGCCAGCCAGCACGCCCTGCGAGTAGGGGTTGTCGTTTCGCGGTGCCTCGTCGGTGACGATTCGCTCGGTGTTGCTCATGTTCAGATGCGGGAAAACGGATAGTCGGTCTCAGGCGCTGGGCTTCTGTGCGGCGGTGACCTCACGAACCACGTCGGTAATCACGTTCATCGCCGTCTCGGCGAGTTCCTCCGTGAGGACCAGCGGCGGGAGCAGGCGGAGGACGTTGCCGTGACGGCCCGCCTTCCAGACGAGGACCCCGCGCTCGTAACAGTGCTGTTGAACCGCGGTCGCGGCGTCGTCGTCCGGGTTGCCCTCCTCGTCGACGAACTCCGCGCCGACGAACAGACCCTTGCCTCGGACCTCGGCGAGTCGGTCGGTGTCGGCCGCGACTTCTTCGAGTCGGTCGCAGATGTACTGGCCGACTTCACGGCCGTGGGCTAACAGGTCGTGTTCCTGAATGTACTCGATGGCTCGGGTACCCGCCCGCATCGCCACGACGTGACCCCGGTAGGTCCCGGCGTGGTCGCCCGACCCCCACGTGTCGAGGTCTTCGTGGTACATCGTCGCCGAGAGCGGGAAACCGACGCCGCCGAGCGCCTTGGCCGAGGTCATCACGTCGGGCGTCACGTCGTACCACTCGCTGGCCCACCACTGGCCGGAGCGACCGAGGCCGCTCTGAATCTCGTCGAAGACCAGCGTCACGTCGTTGTCGTCGGCGAGGTCGCGCAGTCCCTGGAGGAAACCCTCCGGGGGCGCGACGACGCCGCCCTCGCCCTGAATCGGCTCGACGAAGATTCCTGCGGGGTTCGCCAACCCGCCGTAGGGGTCTTCGAGGATGGCCTGCACCTCTTCGAGCGCGTGGTCCACTGCCTCTTGGGAACTCTTGCCCTGCTCGAACGGGTTGGGGTACGGTGCGTGAACCACGTCCGAGAGCAGGGGCGTGTAGTTGTCCTTGAAGCCCTTGTTGCCGGTGAGGCTCATCGCACCACTGGTCGCGCCGTGGTACGCGCCCCGGAACGCGATGAGGCCGTCGCCGCCCGAGTTGTACTTCGCCAGTTTGATGGCCGCCTCGATGGAGTCGCTCCCGGTCGGGCCGCCGAAGACGACTTTGTTGTTCCCCTGAAGCGCCCCCGGCGCGATTTCGTCGAGTTTCTCGATGAGTTCGAGTCGCGCCTCGGTCGGGAAGTCGACTGTGTGGACGAGTTTGTCGGCCTGTTCGTGGACCGCGTCGAGCACGTACGGGTTGGCGTGGCCGACGTTCAGCACGCCGATGCCCGCGAACATGTCGATGAAGGTGTTGCCGTCGGCGTCCCGAACCGTCGCACCCTTCCCCTCCTCGAAGGCGATGGGGATATCCTCGGGGTACGCGACCGCGCTACTGTCGATGTTGCGCTGTTTCTCCAGCAGGCGTTTCGAGTTCGGCCCCGGAACCGCGTCGAGGCTCGGTGCATCCTCGTAGTGGAGTTCGTCGATCGGTGGTCCAGCCGTCATACGAGTACGCATGGGAAATAACCATAAATAGTTTATCCACGCTTTCTATCTAAGGCGTATACAGTAACTGATTATTAGATGTTCTCGTTCCCAGAAATAGGATACAGCATATACAATAATCGTAACCACTTTACTCCTGCACGAAGGATTGTCGTGGCAATGCTACGCACAGAGGGGCCGCTTCTCACTATCGACGTGAGCGCGAGGGAAACCCGCACCGAATCTATCGACGACGTGCTCGAATCGTTCGTCGGCGGCCGCGGCGTCGGGACGAAACTGGCCCACGACCGCGTTCCGTTCGACGTCGATCCGCTCGGCCCGGACAACAGCCTGTTCTTCACGACGGGGCCGATGCAGATGTCGAACATGAGCTTCACCGGTCGGACGAACTGTACCGGCGTCTCACCACTGACCGACGGACTGATCTCCTCGAACGCCGGCGGGTTCATGTCCCGACACGTCGCCGACACCGGGGCCGCCGCGGTCGAAATCGCTGGCGAGAGCGACGACCTGCTCGTCGTCCACGTCACCGACGGGGCTGACGAACCACGGTCGTCAGGCAGCGAGACTCCGTCTCGCCCGCGCGTGGAGTTCGAGGAAGTCCCGAACCTCGAAGGCGCCACGGTGCCCGAAACCTGCGAGTACATCGAGGAGAGCCGTGGACTGGACGCCGAACACGTCGCCTGCATCGGTCCGGCGGGCGAAAACGGGGTCCGGTTCGCCTCCATCATGACGACCGAGGAACGCGCCTTCGGCCGCGGCGGTCTCGGGGCCGTCCTCGGCGCGAAGAACGTCAAGGCCGTCACCTTCGACGGGGACTCGAGCCCGGACGTCGATATTCCCGCGACCCAGATGGAGATTCACCGCGAGGCCGCCACCGAGGACCACATCATGAAGCGACAGGGCACCGTCGCGGTCATGGACCTCGCTAACGAGATGGACGGCCTGCCCTCCTACTACTTCTCCGAGCAGTCGTTCGAGGGTGCCGAGGGCATCAACGGTGACGCCGTCGAGGAGAAGAAGTACAAGAAGGGGACGTGTTCGGCCTGCGCGTTCGCCTGTAAACTCCCGACCAAGGACGAGGCGGCGGGCGTCGAAACCGAGGGTCCCGAGTTCGAGACCGCGATGGCGTTCGGGTCGAACGCGGGCGTCGACGACATCGTGGACGTGATGAAGTCCAACGAACTCTGCGACCGATACGGCCTCGACGCCATCTCGGCCGGAAACACGGTGTCGGCGTATCTCGCCAGCGAAGACGAGTTCGGCAACGAAGACCTGGTTCACGACCTCGTGGAGAAGATCGCCCACCGCGAGGGCGTCGGAGACCTGCTCGCGGAGGGCATCGACCGCGCTCACGAGGAGTTGGGCGTCGAGAACTGGACGGTCAAGAGCATGGACTTCGCCGGCCACGAAGGCCGCGTCCTCCACGGACAGGGCCTCTCGTACGCGGTCGCCAACCGCGGGGCCGACCACATGTACGCGACCTTCTACTCGGTCGAGTATCCCCTCGTCTCCAAGGACGAGGCCATGGAACCCGAGGGATTCGAGGGCAAGCCCGAGCGACTGGTCGAGCGCGAGAACCTCATGGCGCTCAACGACAGCGGCATCGTCTGCAAGTTCTCCCGGGACTTCATGACCCCCGGTCGGTACGAGGCGTTGTTCGACGCCGACTACGACGACCTCCTCGACGTCGGGAATCGGACCGTGACTCTCGAACGACACTTCAACAACCAGCGCGGGTTCGACCGCGACGACGACCGACTGCCCTACGACATCGACGGTCTCGGCGAGGCGCTCGACGAGTACTACGAGGTTCGTGGGTGGGAAGAAGACGGCGTGGTTCCGGACGAGCAGGTTTCCGACGAGACGATGTCGGCGTAGTCTCCACTCGGCTTCTACCGGCAGTTCGCACTCGCTCACTCTCTGCCGAACTTCGTCCGGTCCACGGTTCGAAGCTCACCGTCCTCGTACGGACCTCCAGGACGAATCGGCGGTTCAGATCGTCGAGAGAGTTCCGATCGGTGCGACGTAGCGGGAACGTTAATTGTTAATAGTTAACTAATATCGTAGAGTAGGCCAGCCATGGCATCCGATGGCGAATCCCCAATCGCCGAACTCGATTCCGACGAGTTCCGCGAACTGGGATACCGGACGGTGGACCTGATTGCCGACTACTACGAGACCATCGAGGGCCGTCCCGTCTACGTGCAGGCGAGTCCCGAAGACGTCGTCGCGGCCTTCGAGGAACCGCTCCCCGAGGAGGGCGAGGACCCGGAAGCGATTCTGGACGCCGTCGAAGAGCGCGTCGTCCCGTACGCGACTCACAACCCCTCGCCACGGTACTTCGGGTTCGTGATGGGGTCGGGAACCCCGCTGGCTCCGCTGGCCGACGCCATCGCGGCGACGGTCAACATGAACACGGGTGGCTGGCATCCCGCACCTTCCGGAACCGAGGTCGAACGCCGATGCGTCCGGTGGCTGGCCGAAGCTATCGGCTACCCGACCGACACCGGTGGTCTGCTGACCAGCGGTGGGACGATGGCTAACTTCACCGCCCTCATGTCCGGTCTGCGCGACCGGACCGGCTACGAGACGACAGGAGCGGGATTACAGGGCGACGACCGACCGCGATACACCCTCTACGTGGCCGACCACGAGGGCCACTCCAGCGTCGTCCGGGTCGCGGACATGCTGAACCTCGGCCGAGACGCCGTGCAGCGAGTGCCGAGCAACGAGGACTTCACCATGGACGTGGACGCCTTGGAGCGAATGCTGGAGGCCGACGAGGACGAGGGGGACCAACCCTTCTGCGTCGTCGGTCAAGCGGGGTCCATCAACGTGAGCGCGATCGACCCGCTCGACCGGATTGCCGACGTGTGCGCGGAGCGCGACCTCTGGTTCCACGTCGATGGGGCCTGCGGGGCCGTGGGCGCGATGGTCCCCGAGTTCGAGTCGCGGTACGCGGGGATGGAGCAGGCCGACTCCGTGACCCTCGACCCGCACAAGTGGCTGTTCGTCCCCTACGAGTGCGGGGCGGTTCTCGTCCGCGACCGCGACGTGCTGGCGAAGACCTTCTCGATGCACGCCTCGTATCTCCGGGGTTCGGTCGCGGAGACCCCCGAAGAGTTCGACTACTACGAGTTCGGTCCGCAGATATCCCGCGGGTTCCGCGCACTGAAACTCTGGGCGAGCCTGAAGCACTACGGACTGGAGGGGTACCGCGAGCTACTGCGGAAGAGCGTCGATTGCGCCGTCCACCTCGACGGTCTCGTCCGCTCGCACGACGACTTCGTCGCGGTGCAGGAGCCGAACCTCTTCATCTACTCCTTCCGCTACGTCCCGACGGACATCGGGGAGACGCTGGCCGCCCCGCCAGCGGTCCCGCTGGAGCGGGTCCACGAGTACCTCGACGAACTGAACCAGGCCATCACGGACGAAGTCGTACAGAGCGGACTCGCGTTCCTCACGACGACGACCATCCGCCAGAGGCGCGCCCTCCGAACGTCTATCTGCAGTCACAGGACGACCGAAGAGGACATCGAGACGGTGTTCGACGCGCTGGCGGAGACCGGAGCGCGACTGGACGAGGAGTGGCGCGAGAGCGCGAGTCTCCCGGTCTGACTGGGGACTGGCAGTCGCGACTTTCATCGAGGGTTCCGAGTTCGCCCACCGATTCGCCGAGTTCGGTCCGCCAACTCGGCGAATCGCCGAGCCAGTCGGCTCTCGGGAGCGACCCGACTCACTGGCACGCCGCTTCGCTGTGCCCGGCGAATCCGGTCGTCGTCGGGAATCGCCACGACCGGCGCGCCGAGCGCCCGCCGGACCTGGTCGGTCGGGGGTCGCTCGCCAGTCCGATTCAGCGCGACCGCGGCCAGTCCCGCGTCGAGTTCGCGGGCGAGTTCGCGCGTCCGGAGGGCGTCGGCCAGCGCGAACTCGTGCGGTGACGTGACGAGGACCGTGGCGTCGGCCGCGAGGAGTGGCATCCCGGCGTCGGCGGCCATCCCCGCGGGGCAGTCGAGGACGACCCTACCGTAGGCGTCCTCGACCGCTTCGACGGCCGCGACCAAGGCGGTCACGTCGCCAGCGCGCGCTCCGGCAAGCGTTCGCCCGCACGGAAGCAGGCGCACGGGACCGTCCTCGCGGACGACTTCGACCGGGTCGGCGCGCTCGGCCAGCACGTCGTGGAGGTCCGGGCCGCGCCGGGCGGCGAGGTCGGCCATGGCGAGGTCGGCGTCCACGACCACGGCGTCGAGTTCCGCGCCGAGGTTGAGCGCGACGGTGGACTTGCCGACGCCGCCCTTCCCGCCCGCGACGGCCAGAATCACGGCGACCACCGCGGGTCGCGGGACTCGCCGTTCGACTCGCTTCGCGGTCGTTCGCACGAGTCGCGTCGCGCCCGTTCGGACGAACTGCGTCGCAGTCGTTCGATTCGACTTGCGACTGCCCGGATTGCGGGACGGTCTTCGGGGGACGGTTCCGACCGCGACTCCCCACCGTGGTCCGCCCGCTCCTCGACGGCCGACAGCCACGATTCGACCGGTTCGGGGACGTTCGGTTCGGGAATCGAGACGCGTTCGGAACTGGACTGCGGCGCAGGTACCGCGTCGGCGGGCGGTCGCGGGTCGCCGAGCGCCCGGACGACGCTTTCCGGAGTCGCGTCGGCGTCGAAGGTGTCGGAGTCACCCTCAGCCTCGGACTCCCCGGCGCGCTCGCTCCAGACGAGTTCGGCCGGGGGTTCCGCGCTGGATTCGACGGGGACGGGACTCGCGTATCCGAGCGCGCGCCGCCCGCCGGACGCGACGACGCCCTCGTACCCGCCGTCGTCCCACCCGGCCGCGGAGACGCCCTCGCGGCGTGGAGGCCAAACCGCGGCGTCGAGGCGGTTTCCGACCCGGATTCGCCGGGCGGTGGCTGTCGGGTTTCGGACGACGAGTTCGACGAGCGAGATTCCGGCGCGCGATTCGACGCGCCAGTCGAGTTCGACCATGGCCCGGATTCGTCCTGTCTTCGGTGATAAAGTTGGGCGCAGGGTCGGTTTCGAGAGTCCCGGTCGTTTGCTGTACGTGGCTGGAACCAGCGTCGGAGTCGAAGTTAGAATAGATTTTTAGAGAGCCCCGCCCACGGTGGTCCGAGCCCCCGCCCACGGTTGTCTGGTCGGCCGGCTATCGCTCGGTGGACCGTTCCACCCGGCGCGCGCTGGCGCGGTCGGCGGGAGCGAAGCGAGGAGCGGGAGGTTCTAGGCCGTCGCGGTGCCGTGCTGTGCGGTTGCGGAGACTCCGTGACTCACGGAGTAGCGAGCGAATTCGCCGGTTCGACCCCCGTCAGGCGATTCCTTTCGAGCGGTAGAACGCTCCGACGAGAAACAAAATAACATCTTTCGGAATCTTTTGTGTCATATAAAGAAATGAAAATACGGTCAAAGACCAACTACAGGCGTGTCTAACCATCGGGACGCTTCCTCGACGCTACCGAAGGAATCGACGCCACGAACCAGCACGACCGGAGCGTCCATCTCCGCGGCGCGAGCGACCGCGAGCGCGGTCTCGACCGGTCCGCCGACGCTCGCGCCGTCCGGAACCGCGTCACGAGCGTCGGCGAACGCGTCCCGCATCCCGTCGGCGAGACGTTCGCGGGCCGCCCGCCGGAGGTTGCTCTCGCGGTCCGCCAGACGGAGGCGTTCCCGGCGGCGCTCGCGGTTCGCTCGCGCTCTCTCACGGGCGCGCGCGAGCGCCTGTTCGGCCGCGATGCGCTCGGTTTCGACCTCCGAGAGGCGGCGGGTCGCGTCTTCGAGTTCGGTCTCGGCCGCGTCCATGTCGACGGCCGTCCCCGCGGACGCCTCGCGGAGCGCCTGCACGCGACCTCGGAGGGTAGCGACTCGCTCGCGCAGTTCCTCCGCGGCGTCACTCGCGTCCGCGACCCGACGACGGGCGCGTTCGAGGTCGATTTCCGACACGTCCAGCGCGTCGAGGCGGTCCCGGACCGCGGCGAGTTCGTCGGCCTGCGGAGCAGTCCGGCCCCGCGAGCGCGCGGCCGCCGCGAGGGCGGGTCGGAGCGAGAGGTCCATCTCGGCGCGAATCACGCCGACGTGTTCGTGGACGGGACCGGGGTCCGGGCAGTCGATAGCGACGGTGGGGTCGTCACCGTTCTCGCCGCGAATCGCGTCTACGACCGTCGTCGCGTCGACATCGACGTCTCGAAGGTCGATGGCTCGGCCGATTCGGGTCTCCCCGGCGAGTCGCACCTTCATAAGTCGGCGTCGTGCATCGAGTCGAGGTCCGGATGGTCGGTGCCGACCGCGAACTTCGCGTAGGGCGTACTCGGATGCTCGCGGTCCTCGTAGGCCGCGGCGGCGTCCCGAACCGACTCGGGCACGTCCTCGAACTCGTTGAACGGCGCGGTTCGCTCGACCTGCACGTCTCCGGCGTGCTTCGCCCGGAGGCGAAGCGCGAGGAACGCTCCGAGTTCGGTCGCCTCCAGCAGTGCCGCCCGGCCGAATCGCTGGACGACGGTCTCTTCGTGTCCGTTACAGACGTTTCGGAGCGTCTGGCGCGCGGCCTGCGAGTACGTGACGACCAGCAACACGGCAGTAGATTGCACCGGTAGCCGGTTTAAAATTACGCTATCTGCTCCGTACCGTCCACTCGCCGTCGTCGAGTTCGACCACCGTGTCGAACAGCGACGTGAGCGTGCTGACGGTCTGCTGGTCGCAGGCGTCGGGGTCGAGGTGGAAGTGGGCGGTCACGTCGGCCGCGTCGAACCGGCCCGTCAGGACGTGGAGGAACTTGTAGACGGTCTGGAGGTCGCCGTACTGGAGTAGCGCGGTCAGCGAGTCGAAGCAGGCGACGGTCGGGTTGCCGTCGGTGCCCCACTCCTTGAGAATCTCGCTGAGTTTGATTCCGAGACCGGTCAGGTCGCCGGGATTCGAGAGGGTCACTACTACGTCGTCGCCCTGCGTCGGGCCAGTGACGTTACCCGCGGCCGTTTTCGCCGAACGAGTCGTCTCGCCGACGCTAACTACCCGCAGGTTTCGGGGTTGCTTGCCCGCGCGTGCCAACCAGTCGTTGATACACGCGTCTGGCGAGCGAGCGTACGTGACCCAGAGGACGTTCCCCTCGGCAGGGTCGTCGAACGTGAGGAGGTCGAGACACGCGTCGTCGGTCGCCGAGTGCAGCGACGGCGCGAGCAACAGGACGCAGGCCGCTCGCTCGACGTCGCTTTCGAGTGACGTTCGTTCGTCGTGTCCCTTGGATTGCATCGGTAGTGTCGTTTTGTCCCGTTTCGACCCTGGATTGGTGATACGTCCGAACGAGTTCTTCTAAGGGAACCTAGTTTATTTATTTTCCCCTCTGAATTACCCAATTCGTGACGTGTCAACCGAGTTGGTCTATCTCGAACTCTAGTTCGTCCGAATCGAGCACGTCGGTCACTCGCTTTCGGGCCTGGGCCCGCGACTCTGCGACGACGACCAGTCCCTCTGCACGCTCCGCACCCGACGCCCGGTAGGCCGTCAACTCCTCGTCCTCGAACTCGGTGGCGTACGTCCGGAGGACGTTCAGGACGCGCCGTTCGGTCGCGCCGAGGTCGGTCTCACCCGACTCGAAGTCGGCCAGCGCGTCCTCGATGTTGCGGAGTGCGGAGATGCGGTCCATGATCAAGTCGTGATGGTTGGTACTCTGTATCGACCTCGCGTCACGGTCACGTCGCCCAGTCCTGACGCCGTATGTGATGCGATAGCGCTTGCTATCAGGCTCTCACCAAGTCCACTAATACTTTCCGTACCGGCCTCGGAACCCTTCTTGCCCGACGGACCTCCAGACGACAGTCGGTGATGCAGATCGTACGCTTCACGCGCGATACCATCAGAAAATCCGCTGTTTCCGTTGTGAACCCGGTGACACTGTGGATTACCTCTGTCATGTGACCGAATAACAAAGACGGAGACTATCGAACCCACGTCTGTGTTCCGAATCGACGCGAGAAACGAACGAAACAACAGATTTCGGGCACTCTCCACAGTACTTGTTGTACTCGTCCTGCTCGTCGCGAGTGCCCCGGTCTGGGGGACAACCACGGGCGCTGACCGAGCCGGTCACCAACAGGCGACAGTCATCGACTCCTGTACCACCATCGACAAACCGGGCACCTATCGACTCACAGAATCCATCGAAAACAGTACCGCGGATATCTGCATCGAAATCCGGGCGATCGACGTCCACTTCGACGGCGGCGGCCACACAGTCGATGGCAACATCAGTCGTCAGGAGATGCTGGACGCGTTGCGGGGGCCGCCACCGGAAACGGGCATTGGCGTCGGCGTCCACCCCGACGGCTCAGCACTGCTCTTGAACGTGACTATCTCGAACGTAACCGTTACTGACTGGTTCCGTGGAATCGGGGCCCGCGAGACGTCAGGGGTGGTCGTCCGGGACGTGACGGCCACCGCCACCGGAGCTGGGGTGGACCTCGTTTCCGCGCCCGGTTCGACGGTGGTGAACGCCACGACTTCCGGGAACGTCCTCGTCGGGGTGCTGGCCAGTGGTTCGTCCGGCAGTACGATTCGGGACGTCACGGCCTCCGCCAACGGGTTCCTGGGGGTCCACGTGGTGGACTCCTTCGACAGTAGCATCCGACGCGTCGCGGCAAACGACAACGGGTTCAGCGGAATCGACCTACGGAACTCCTCCCAGAGCACGGTTCGGACCGTTACCGCGACCGGGAACGGCTTCCGGGGCCTCGGTGTGGTAGACGAGCCAGTTGGGAACGTTGTCGAGAACGTGACGGTCGCCGACGGCAACTTCAATCGGAACGGCTACTCCGGAATCGTGGTGTTCCTTGCCACGAACAGCACGTTCTCGAACGTCAGCGTCGTCGGGACGACGGGCACACTCCCGCCGGGTAGTCGATCCCCGGGACGGCCCCCCGCTGGCATTCACATCGAAGTGGGGTCGGGGAACACGTTCGCTGACGTTGACGCCCGACACCAGGCAGCGTGGGCGTACCACTCGGAAATGGGTGCGACAAACACTGTGGAGGAGCTCCGGACCGACGCCGGCGTCGTCTCCTTTGAGGCACGTGACGTCGCACTCGGCCCAACTACGACACTCCCTCCGGACGCGGACAACGCGACGACTGCAACGCCGATTATCGAGGGCGTGACCGTGACCAACACGAGTGCGGATTCGTTCATCGACCTCGAGATTGCGTGGGAAAGCGTAAAGTCCGAAAATCAATCAGCGAACGAAACCGCTGGAGGTGAATCACTCTAATTACCGCTCACAGTCGACTATACAGCTCTTGTACAGAATTATTCCGTTATGCGGTCCATCTATGTCGTCCTCAGGTGGTCGGTCGAGGGTTCGTACACCTCGCCCTTCTGCTTCAGTTTGTCTATCTCGTGTTCGGCCTTCGACTGCTCCATACCGATCTCGTCGGCGCGGGACATCACCTCGTCGACGGGCGCACCCTCCTCGTAGTCCTCCTCGATTTCGCTGATGAGCTGCTTGAGGTTCTTGATGCGGTCGCGCTGGGACTTCGACTGGCCGGTCTCGACCACGTCGGCGTCGAACTGCCCGGTCTCGGGGTCCACGCCGATGTCCTGGAGGCACGACCGGGTGATTTTGACCGACCGCTCGGCGTCCTCCATTTCGACGGTGTCCGAGAGTCGGACGCGCGCGCTGGCCTCCGCGAGGCGGACGAGCGCCTCCAGTTTCCGCGCGGTGACCGGAACCGGGGCGTCCTCGTCGGCACCTTTCGTCCGCAGGTCGACGTAGAAATCCCGGATGCGCTCCATCGCCTCGTCGGTCATCGTCGGGAAGCAGTTGCGTTTCGAGTAGGCGATGTACTTCCGAAGGAGGTCGGGGTCGATGGCGGGCGCGACCTCCTGGGTCTCGTCGTCGACCTCCTCCTGGGAGATGTTGGGAGCGCTCATCTCCGTGCGCTGGGTGTTCAGTTGGCCCGCGTAGTTCGTCTGGAGGATGTGTTCGGCCAGTCGCTTGTCCTCTTCCTCGTCGGGTTGGTCGGTGACGGTGAAGATGAGGTCGAACCGCGAGATGAGCGCGGGTTCGAGGTCGATCTGCTCGCCGATGGGTTCGTACTGGTCGAACCGGCCGTACTTGGGGTTGGCCGCTCCGAGTAGCGAACACCGGGACTTGAGCGTGGCGTTGATGCCCGCCTTCGAGACGGAAATCTTCTGCTGTTCGAGCGCCTCGTGCATCGCGCTCCTGTCGTCCGGGGCCATCTTGTCGAGTTCGTCCACCGCCGCGATGCCTTTGTCCGCGAGGACGAGCGCACCGGCTTCGAGAGTCCACTGTTGGCCGTCGCCGAAGTCGTCGCGGACCGCGGCGGCCGTGAGACCCGCCGAGGACGAACCCTTGCCGGAGGTGTAGACCGACCGCGGGGCGATGTTCTGGACGTACGAAATCATCTGCGACTTACCCGTACCGGGATCCCCTATCAACAGCATGTGGAGGTCGCCGCGAATCCGGGATTCGTCGGGCAGATGCTTGGTGACGCCCGAGAACAACTGGAGAATCATCGCCAGTTTCTCCTCGTCGTAGCCGTAGATGGCGGGTGCCATCGAGTCGACCATCTGCTCGTAGATGTCGTTTTCCTGGGAGAGTTCGACGATCTCCTTCTTGTCCTCGTCGGTGATGTCCATCTCCTCGAACTCCTCGTCCTCGATGGTCACCGAGATACCGTCCATGTACACGTCGAAGACGGCGGACTTGTCCTGACCGCTCCCCTGCTGTTCGAGGTGGAGGATGCCCGTGACGCGGACGTGGTCGCCGGGCGTCACCTCGCCCGTGATGTCGTCCTCGATGTGAACGTCGATGCTCTGGGGCGTCTCGCCGCCGCGGAGTCCCTCGGGACTCTCCTGTATGCGGAGTTTCTGGGAGTCCACGAACTCCGACTGGTCGAAGTTGATCTGGAACGGTCCCTGTCGCTCACAGCCCTGACACTCGTGAGGTTCCTGAAAGTCGCCACCGCTCTGCGGAATGTACGTCAGCGTGCCGCATCGCTGGCACTCGAAGGCGGCCTCCTGAATCTTGGGTCGGACGTTGGTCGCCTTCCGGACGATGCCCTGCACGCTGACCAGCGTGTTGACGTGGCGAGCGCGAATCTCGCGGATGTCGGTCTGCTGGTCCAGATTCTCGATTCGGACGTGTGCCTGCCCGAGACTCACGTCCACCGGGAGGTCGTAGAGGCGGAGTGCTTCCTCGGCGTACTCGCGTAGCTGTTCGGGTTGGGAGACGAAGTCGTCCGCGAGGTCTGCGTCGTACCGATAGAGGTCGGTCCAATCGATGTTCAGCGACCGCTGTTCGTTCGGGTAGTTCTGGGCGAGTTCCCCGATTTCGTCGCTGTAGTACCGCCGGTAGAACTGCTCGAAGTTATCAATCAGCTCTGTATTCTCCGCGCGAGCCATTCAACCACTCTTAGTTCCTCATCCTGTAAGAAGTTTCGTAAACGCACTGAAAGTGAAACCGCCCGGGAGCGGGCGGGTCGGACGGAACGTGTCGGACGGGGGGAAACGTCCCGCGCGGACGGACTGCTACCCGCCGAGATAGAGCTTCGAGACCGCCTCGTTGTCCACGAGGTCGGCCGCGACGTCCTCGAATCGGACGGTACCCTGGTCGAGTACGTAGCCGTGGTCGGAGATACCGAGTCCCTTCGTGGCGTTCTGCTCGACCAGGAGAATCGCGGTGACCAGCTCGTTGACGGCCTGGACGTGCCCGAACACGTCGTCGGCAGTGTTGGGCGCGAGTCCGGCCGACGGTTCGTCGACGAGCGACACGTCCGGTTCCATCACGAGCGCACGGGCGAACGCCAGCACCTGTCGTTGCCCGCCGGACAGGGTACGGGCTTTCGCCGAACGCTTCTCGTCCAAGAGGGAGAACCGCTCGTACAGTTGGTCGATTACCTCCGAGAGACCGTCCTCACGGGCGACACCGCCCATTCGAAGGTTCTCGTCGTTAGTGAGCGAACCGAACACGTTGTCGGTCTGCGGTACGTAGTCGATTCCCTCCCGAACGATGTCCTCGGGAGCCATACCTCCGATTTCGCTGCCGTGGTACTCGACGGTTCCTTCCCACGGCGTCAGCATGCCGAAAGCGGTCTTGAGAACCGTCGACTTGCCGGCACCGTTGGGTCCGATGAGACAGACGATTTCGCCGGCGTCGAGGTGTAGCGAGCAGTCGAGGATTCCCGGTTTTCGCCCGTTTCGTTCAGCTATCCAGAGAAGAAAAGTATGGTCGGGTGCCCGTATAGGTGGATTGCGTCGAGAGCGTGACTCGTGATACCCCCGATCGCTAATAACTTCGTGGCTGGCGAGACGCCGGAGGCGGCGCTGGCACACGTGAACGGGCTGAACGACCGAGGCGTAGCCGCCATTTTGAACCTGCTCGGCGAACACTACGAGGACCGCGCGGCGGCGGACGCAGACGCCGACGCGTACGTCGAACTCGCGCAGTCGATAGCAGACGGGGAGTCGGACGCCTGCCTCTCCGTCAAACCGAGTCAGATCGGCCTGGGAGTGAGCGAAGCGGCCTTTCGGGAGAACTTGGCCCGAATCGTCGGGGCCGCCGACTGCTTCGTCTGGATCGACATGGAAGACCACGAGACGACCGACGTTACGCTGGACGCCTTCGAGCGTCACGCCCGCGAGACGGACGGTCGGGTCGGCGTCTGCGTGCAGGCGAACCTCAAGCGCACGCGCGGCGACCTCGAACGACTCGCCGACCTCCCCGGCAAGGTCCGACTCGTCAAGGGCGCGTACGACGAACCCGCGGAGATCGCCTACGAGAAGAAGGCGCGCGTCGACGAGTCGTACCGGGAGTGTCTGTCGTTCATGTTCCGCGAGTTCGACGACGGCGTCGCCGTCGGCAGTCACGACCCCGAGATGGTCGAGTTGGCAGAGCGACTCCACGACGAGCACGGGACCTCCTACGAGGTACAGATGCTGATGGGCGTCCGCGAAGAGGCACAGTTCGACCTCGCTCGTGACGCGGACGTCTACCAGTACATCCCGTACGGGAGCAAGTGGTTCTCCTACTTCTACCGGCGGATTCGGGAGCAGAAATCGAACGCGCTGTTCGCGTTGCGGGCCATCGTCGGTCGCTGAACTGGGCAGTAGCCGTGTCCCGAGTCAGTTTCCCGAAGTCGCTCCCGAACCGGACGACTACGGATCGAGCATCTTCGATTCGGCCTTTCGCAGGTGTTCCAGCAGCGTCGTCTTCGAGACGTCGAGGTCGGTCGCCAGTTCGCGGGTCGACGTCTGGCGAGGCCACTCGTAGTAGCCCTCCTCCCGGGCGTGTTCGAACACTTTTCGCTGCGTGGTCGTGAGCGTGTCGAGTCGCTGGTCGCGCGGGGAGCGGCCGTTCGAGTCGGAGGCGGTGATAGAGTCGACGCTCACTTCGGCATTCGCCCGTTCGCGGACGTTCCGTAGCGCGTCTTCGATTTCCGACCGCTCGCCCGCGAAACCCACGTGCCACTCCTCCCTACCGTTCTCTATCCGAACCGGTGCGCTGTGGACGAACCCGTTCTCCAGCAGCGTCGGGCAGACCATGTCGTCCGGGTTGTACTCCAGGAAGAACTCCCGGACGACGTTGCCCGGAGCGTTGCGAGCGCGTCCGAATCGCTCCTGTAGTTCCAACAGTTCGCCAGCGCGGTCGGACGCGCGGATGGCATCGAGAAGACTCTCTATCTCGGCGTCGTCCTCGGCGAACGCCGTGAACAGGCCGCGAACCGACGAGGACGACCCGGCGCGGGCCAGCGGCGAGTCGTAAATGGCATGCGCTAACACCCCACCGCCGGTCCGTTCGGTCGCCTCGATAGCCCAACAGTTCGGGTGCCATAGGTCGAGCGTCAGTCGCGTCCCCGGGATCTGATCCGCGAGATTCATTCGTAGTATAGCCCTCGTGGGTTCTTGTGTATGCCGTTTTCACAACCCCGGCCCGACCATGGTCGGTGTGGGTCGGGTTGTCGACCGTCGCTCGCGACGTCGACCGGTCGGAGTCCGCCACCCGTCCATGGTCGGAGGGGGAGTTTGGCGCTCTCCCACGACAGGAACAGCAGTGGCAGAGACACACCGACACTACGTCGACGGGGAATGGATTTCCGGCGAAGGCGACGAGACGTTCACGAGCGAGAACCCGGCGAGCGGCGAGACGCTCGGCGAGTTCCACCGCGGGACGCCCGCCGACGTCGACCGCGCGGTCGACGCCGCGAGCGAGGCGTTCGAGGAGTGGCGCGAACTCTCGCGCATCGACCGCGCGGAGTACCTCTGGGACGTGTATCACGCGCTGAAAGAGCGCACCGACGAACTCGGCGAGATAGTGACCAGGGAGTGCGGGAAGGAGATCTCCGAAGGGAAGGCCGACGTGGTCGAGGCCGCACACATGGTCGAGTGGGCCGCGGGCGACGCCCGACATCCGAAAGGCGACATCGTTCCCTCGGAAATCGCCGCGAAGGACGCCTACATGCGGCGCAAGCCCCGCGGCGTCACGGGTTGCATCACGCCGTGGAACTTCCCGGTCGCCATCCCGTACTGGCATATGGCCGTCGCGCTGGTCGAGGGCAACACCGTCGTGTTCAAACCTGCCGAGCAGACGCCGAAGTGCGCCCACGTCGTCGCGGAGATGTTCGCGGACGCGGGGCTCCCGGACGGCGTCTTCAACATGGTGCAGGGCTTCGGCGACGCCGGCAACGCCATCGTGGAATCGGACGACGTGGACACCGTGCTGTTCACGGGGTCGGCCGAGGTCGGTCACGGTATCGCGGAGTCGGTCGCCGCGGACCCCGGCAAGCGCGTCGCCTGCGAGATGGGCGGGAAGAACGCCGTCGTCGTCACCGACGAGGCGGACCTCGACGTCGCCGTCCACGCCGCAGTGATGTCTTCGTTCAAGACGACGGGCCAGCGCTGCGTCTCGGCCGAACGCCTCGTGGTACACGCCGACGTGTACGACGAGTTCAAGGCTCGCTTCGCGGAAGCGGCGGCCGAAGTCGCGGTCGGCGACCCCCTCAACGAGGAGACGTTCATGGGCCCGCTGGTCGAGGCGGGCCACCACGAGAAAGTACGGAGCTACAACGAACTCGCGAGAGACGAGGGCGTAAACGTCCTCGTCGACCGGACGGACCTCGACGCCGCGGAGATTCCCGACGGCCACGAGGACGGCCACTGGATCGGCCCGTTCGTCTACGAGGCCGACGCCGACGCGGACCTGCGTTGCACCCACGAAGAGGTGTTCGGCCCGCACGTCGCGCTCCTCGAATACGAGGGCGGCATCGAACGCGCCGTCGAGATACAGAACGACACGAACTACGGACTCGCCGGGGCGGTCATCTCGGAGGACTACCGTCAGATCAACTACTACCGCGACAACGCCGAAATCGGCCTCGCCTACGGCAATCTACCGTGTATCGGCGCGGAGGTCCAACTGCCGTTCGGCGGCGTGAAGAAGTCGGGCAACGGCTACCCCAGCGCCCGCGAGGTCATCGAGGCCGTCACCGACCGGACCGCGTGGACGCTGAACAACTCGAAAGATATCGAGATGGCGCAAGGACTCTCCGCGGAGGTCACGACCGGTGACGACGACTGAGCCCACCGAGAGCGCCCGTCCGCCGTGCCCCGAGTGTGACGGGAGCGTACAACTCCGGACCGGAATCGAGACCTGCGAGCAGTGCGGGTGGGTCCGAGTGCAGGGCGCCGACTGAGTTCGGGCAACGGTAGCCTGAGAGATTGGCGTCGGTGCACGAGAGTTCCTCCTCGAACTCGGCGAACCCTTCCCTAAATCGGCTACCGACGGGAGACGGGTCTTCCCCGTGTGGCGCGTTCCGTTTCCGCTTTAAGTGGTTCTGGCGACAACGGATAGATACGAAGGACTTCTCACCGGACGCAGACTACTCGACTAGCCCTGCGTGTCATCGTATCAATTCTGGCTGTGTCGCCACATCTGTATCTGACTTTACAGGAACGAGGTTCAGTAATCGTCGTTGCAGAAATCTAATCCAGATTACACTTATGAGGATGCCAGCCCTACGTCTACACGTGATGAGACACACGCCGAACCAAGATCCGGCCCGACGGCTGGACCCGGCCTCGATGCACAGTCTCGGCTACACCCTCGTGGGGTCAGCACTGATGCTCTTCGGAACTGTCGCACTGGTGCTGGCCGTCTCGTACCCCGTGAAAGCGACGGGCGCGGTCGTCCTCGCTGGCGCTAGCTGGTACGCAATTCGGACGTTCCGTCGCTTCTACCGGACGCGAAAGCGCGCTGGCTGGACTCGCCACGTCTGCGTGCCCAAGACCGGCGTCTGTATAGAACTGTAGACCGCGTTCTCCGTTCTTTTCCGGACGCCTCGACGCCTCCGGCCGTGACGCAAGGTTAACGCCGCGGCTTTTTCCCCACGTTTTTGCAAACGAGGGAGCGAAGCGACCGAGTGCAGCAAAAAGTGGGATGGGACCGCCCGGATTCGAACCGGGGTTATCGGCACCCAAGGCCGAAAGGATACCAAGCTACCCCACGGTCCCGCACCAGTTAGTAGCGCGGCAGTCCCTGTAAAGGGTTTCGTTTGCTTCGACCCGAGGCGGGAGAGAAACCAGAACATTTCTCTAAGAAACATTCAGTTATGTTACGAGCTCGTGTAGATGGGTGGAACGAATGCGAATGCTACGTCACGCCCCAGAACGCCGCGATTCCGAGAGTCGTAGCGATGGCGAACAGCAGTTGGAGCGGTGCGCCGACCCGAATGTAGTCGGTGAACTTGTACCCGCCCGGCCCGTAGACGAAGAGGTTCGTCTGGTAGCCGACGGGCGTCATGAACGCGGTCGAGGCCGCGAACGTGACCGCCAGCACGAACGCGAAGGCGTTGGCGTCGAGTTGGGCGGCCGCTTGCACGGCCACCGGAATCATCAACACGACGCTGGCGTTGTTGCTGACGATGTTGGTCAGAACCGCGGTCACGACGTAGAACAGGCCGAGGACCGCGATTGCGGGGAGGAAGTCGGCCGACAGCACCAGCAGGTCGGCGATCAGGTCGGCCGCGCCGGTCTTCTGCATGGCGATGCCCAGCGGGATGACGCCAGCGAGCAGGAAGATGACGTCCCACTCCACGGCGTCGTACACCTCCGGTGGTTCGAGGACGCCCGTCACGACCATCACCAGCGCACCAGCGAGCGCCGACACCATGATGGGAAGCACGTCGAGCGCGGCCACCGCGACCACGGCCCCGACGATGCCCACGGCCAGCGGAATCTTCGACTCGCGGTAGTCGGGGCGCTCTATCTCCTGAGCCACGATGAAGTCGCGGTTGACGTTCAGCCGCGAGATGCTGTCGGGGGTGGCCTGTACGAGCAGGGTGTCGCCGACCTGCAACTCGGCGTTGTCCATGCGCTTGCGGATGTACTCGGGACCGCGCCGCAGGGCCAGCACCGTGGCGTCGTACCGGTCGCGGAAGTTGGCGGAGGCGAGCGTCTCGCCGACCAGCGAGGAGCGCGGTGCGACGACCACCTCCACGAGGCTCTGGTCGGCGCTACCGCGCTCGAGTTCGTCGGCGTCCACGCTGACCTCCGGCAGGAGTTGGAGTCCTTCGGTGTCGATGAGACCCACGAGCGTCTCGCGGTCGGTCCGAAGCGCGAAGACGTCGCCCGTCTGAATCTCCTTCGGACCGAGCGGTTCCACGAACGTCCGGCCCTCGCGGATGAGTTGGACGAGGTCCACGTCCAGGTCGGTGTCGGTGAGCGCGTTCGCGACGGTTTGGCCGACCAGCGGCGAGCCTTCGGTGACCGTCACCTCGGTCAGATACTCCTCCAACTCGAACTCCTCGGTGAGGTCGTCCCTGACAGGAATCCGGCCGGGGGTGAGCCACCGGCCGAGCGTCATGAGGTAGACGGTGCCGACGATCGCGACCACGACGCCGAGTTGAGTGAACTCGAACATCGAGAAGGGCGCGCCCGCCACTCCGAGGTCGGCGGCGACCGCGCTCGCCAGGATGTTGGTCGAGGTACCGATGAGCGTGAGGGTGCCGCCGAACATCGAGGCGTACGAGAGCGGGAGCAGTAGTTTCGAGGGTGAGGTCTTCCCCTCGTGAGCGAGGTCCGTGACCATCGGCATGAGGATGGCGACCGCCGCCGTGTTGTTGATGAATCCCGAAATCGACCCGACGACGCCGATGGTCGCGCCGAGTTGACGGCTCTCGTCGTCCTTCGTGAACGCCGCTATCTTCCGGCCGAGAATCTGGACCGCGCCGGTTCGCTGGACGCCGTAGCTCAGGATGAACATCGCCAGCACGGTGACGGTCGCAGAACTGGCGAACCCCGAGACGCCCTCCGCGGGCGAGACCTGCGTCCACGGTTCCAGCACCATCAGCGCCACCATGATGCCGATGGCGGTGATGTCGATGGGGACGGGTTCGGTGACGAACAGCACCAGCGCCGTGAGGATGACGAAGAAGACGACGATGACGCCCGGCGTCAGCGAGAGCACCACGTCAGACTACAATTCGTGGAGCGTTCAAAAAACATACGACTACGGTGCGAAGGAGAGCTATCGGCTCTCGCACACGGTGACCCGTCCGTCTCCCGTGACGGTGACCAGATACTCGTCGACGGAGAACTCGAACCGCCAGTGGTCGTCCGACGACCGGCGGTCGAAGAGCGCGTCGAGTGCTTCGAGGTCCACCGACTCGTACAGTCCGAGGTCACAACTGGTCGGGTCCACGTTCTCGGCCGTCGCAACGGCGTCGATAACCGTCTCGCTGAGCGACGCTTCCCCGCCGATGTCGTGACGAGTCTCGTAAGCGAGGTCTCGTTTCGTGTGCGGCCGATTACCGTCTGCTGTCGCCATTGATACGAAATTTGGCACTATCGCACATTAAAACCCGGCAGACGAGCGTCAGACAGACGAGAGAACTCGAAGCCTCACTCCTCCTCGCCGTGGAGTTCGAGTTCGGCCACGATTTCGAAGGGGTCGTCGTCCTTCCGAATCCCGTCGAGTATCTTGAACGCCTCGTCGGGCGCGAGGAAGTGGCTGGTGACGACCCGACCGAGGTCGGTGGGTCGGAGTCCGTCGATGAAGCCGTACTCCAGTAGCTTTCCGAGGGCGTGCTTGGTCGGAATCTCGCCGATCATCCGGTCGCCGAGTCGCTTGGCCTGCTTTCCGGCGACCGTGATGTTCGCCAGCGTCTCCTCGACCGCGGCGCTCTCGTCGTAGAGCGTCTGGACGTTCTCCATCTCGCCCTTCAGGAGTTTGAACGCCACCTCGTCCTCGGACATCTCCATGCTGTTGTGGTAGGCCGCGTCGGGTTCCACGAGGACGTACACCTTCCCGCGGTCGTGGTAGTCCGGGCGACCCGCCCGACCGAGCATCTGGTGGAACTCCTGTACGGAGAGCCACTCGATGCCCATGGCGAGCGTGTCGAAGATGACCTGCGAGGCCGGGAAGTCCACGCCCGCCGCGAGCGCGGCAGTCGTGACGACCGCCGCGAGGTCCTGGTCGGCGAACATTCGCTCGACCTTCTTCCGGCGGCCGTAGTCGAGTCCGGCGTGGTAGGGTGCGGAACTGTACTCCAACTGGCGGGAGATCTCGTGACACCGCCTCCGGGAGTTGGTGAAGATGATGGTCTGGCCCCGGTAGCCCTGCGAGGACTTGGTGTCGTACTCGCGCTTGACCAGTTTGTTCTCGATATCCGGCTTCTCCTTGCCGTCGGCGAAGGTGACGTGGCGTTCCAGCGGGACGGGCCGCTCTTCGAACTCCACGAGGTTGGCCTCCAGGGACTTGGCGAGGCTTGCGGGGTTGCCGACCGTCGCCGAGAGGTAGACCCACTGGGCACCGCCGTACTCGTCGCGCTTGCTCGCGCGCGTCTCGCAGTAGTGTTTGAGGCGCGCGATGAGACCGTCGAGGCGGTGACCGCGCTCCTGCTCCTTGAGGGTGTGGACCTCGTCGATGACGACGGTTCCGATGTCGCCCAAGTCCCGGCCGGTCCGGAGTGCGTGGTCGATGCCCTCGTAGGTGCCGACGATGACGTCGGCGCTGGGGTCGAAGGCGTGACCGTCGTCACGGACCCGACTCGCGCCGACACGGATGGTCACGTCCACGAGGTCACCGTACTCGTCCTCGAAGTCCTCGTGCTTCTGGTTGGCGAGCGCCACGAGAGGGACGAGAAACAGCATCTTGCCCTGACCGTTCAGCACGCGGTCGATACCGGTCATCTCGCCGACCAGCGTCTTCCCGGTCGCGGTCGCACTCACGACCAGTTGGTCCTCGCCGTCGAGGAGTCCGTTCTGGACCGCGAGGCTCTGGACCGGGAGGAGTTCCTCGAAGCGGGGTTCCAGCAGGTTCTGGATGCCCGGATGGAGGTTCAGCGAATCGACTCGGATGTTGTCCACGTCCTCGACGTTCGCGCTTATCTCGTCGAACTTCGTGAGGTCGGGGTCGAGTTGCCCCTTGAGCAGGTTGGTGATGCGTTCGAGGTCCTGCACGTCGAGCAGGAGGTCTTCGAGCCTGTCCTGGGCCTCGCGGGTGAGGTCGCCTCGGAACGAGAGTTCCCGCTCCAACTCCTCTTTCGCGCAGTCGGGGCAGATGTACTCGTCGCCCGCGTCGATGGCTGTCTCGCTCGTGATGGGCGAGTAGTGGCCGCTCGACGCGCAGAACCGACAGGTCCGGACCGCCTTCGCGTCGAGTTGGTAGGCGTCGAGCATCTCCTGTAACTCCTCGCGGCCCTGCGCGGAGGTCTGTTGAGAGATGCGGATGCGGTCGGCTCTGCGTGCGATTTCCACGAACTGGTCGGGGCTTCGTGGCTCCTCGCTCGTCCCGCGCTTGACGCGGAACTTCCCGGGGCGCGGCCCGGCGCTCGTCTCCTGCAGTTCGAGTTTGGCTCGGAAGACGCGCTCGTCGTCCCGGTTCACCACGGCGACGTAGTGACCGGACGACTCGTGGAGGAACAGCGCGTCCACCTGCGGGACCTGCTTCGACACGTTCACGGGTAATAGCTCGCGGTATTTGAGCGGTTCGGAACCACGCATTCGACGCTCGCCGGGACGATGTCGGGGAGTTCCCGCGGTGGTTCCAACCGCGGAAGACGAGTGGAAACGCGCCCATACGGGGGTTAAGCTCGGAATAACAATCGAGCCAGACCGTTATTCCGCCGATACTTCTCGGCAACCGGCAAATAACAAAGGCTGCTTCGTGGTAAGCGCGGAGTGCGCACAGAACGACCAGATATGAGGGGGAGACACAACATGCGGTTACCCGAGCGGTTCGACGAACAAGTGACGCTTGAAATCGAGGACGACGCGGACGGGAAGCCGACGGTCCGAATGCAGGACCAGTCGGCCACCGACGCGTGGATTTCCGCTGACATTCAGGCCCTCGTCTCGCTCCCGGAGTACGAATAACGGGACTATCTCGCTACTTTTCGAGTCGCTGTCCGACGTTTCGAATCGCTCGCTACTCCACGAGTTCTATCTCGTCGTCGCCGTTCGGCACCGCACAGATGAACGCGCCGGGGTCGTCGCCCTCGTTGCGGTACCAGTGGACGACGCCCGCAGGGATGAGTAGCGAGTCGCCTTCGGTGACGGTGTACTCCTCGTCGCCGATGCCGACGGTGTACTCGCCGGAGAGGACGTACTGCTCGTGTTCGACCTCGTTGGTGTGTTCGGGCACCGACGCGCCGGGGTCGAGTTCGAATCGCCGGATGGCGAAGTGCGGCGCGCCGTGGTCCTCGCTGACGAGGACGCCCTTCCGCATCCCTTCGGCCGCACCCACGTCTTCGTATTCGACCTCGTCGCTTCGGCGAATCAGTGGCTTGGTCTGCTGACTCATGCGGGTAGGTACGCGAGGGAGTCGTAAAAAGTTGCGTCGAATCGGCAACCTGGCGGGCACGCGGAACTGGAGCGAGTTCCAAAACAGACCGAGAATCTCAGTCCGACCGCGGAGCCTCGGAGATCTCCGCATACGGCGTAAAGCCGTCGTCGGGCGTCACGAGGCCCGACCGGAGCGCGCAGGCCGACGCACCCAGTCCACGCGAGGACAACGGCCCGCGCCGGACGCATCGGAACGCGATGTTCTTGGCGGCGTTGTAGTCGTCGTGAGCCGACGCCTCGCACTTCAGGCACTCGAACTGGCGCTCGTCGAGATTCCGGTTCTGTGGGTGGGTGAACCCACACTCCATACATCGCTGGCTGGTGTACTCCGGGTTCACTTCCACGACCGCGATTCCCTTCTCGGCGGCGCGGTACTGCACGAACGAGAGGAGTCGGTCGAACAACCACTCGTGGAGCGGCCCGGCTTCGGGGAGCAGGTCGTAGACTTCGCCGAGTTCGCCGAACGCGATGAGTTCGCAGTCGTATCGGTCGGCCTCGGCGACGATGCCGTTGGCCACCTCGTGGAGGCGCTGGCGGACGAACCGGTCGAGTCGGTTGCCCGTCTGTCGGAGGGTCCGGACCGCGCTTCTGGTGCCGGTGGCTTCGAGCGACGCCTGCACGCGCTCGAACTCCTCGCGTCGGTGGTTGAGTTCGCCCGTGTCGAAGAAGCGGGCGGTGCTGGTGACCGCGAGGTTCTCGACGCCCAGGTCCACGCCGAGGACCGTCGCGCCCTCGGTCGGCGGGTCGATAGCGGGCTTCGGCGTCCGGAAGCCGAGGTGGAAGGTGAACTCCCCGTCGCGGTAGAAGAGCGTACTCTTGGCCGGCTCCCAGTCCTCGTCGTCGAGATATCGGGACTGGTAGCCGCCGTCGGCCGAGAGCTTCAGGTCACATCGGACGCGCTCGCCGGTCGTGGTGAGACTCACCGTCCGGTCGTCGAACACCGTCATCGTCCGGGTGTCGAACGCGACGGTCGGACTGGTGAACTCGGGCTTCTCGCCGTTTCGCTGGCTGGCGCGCTTGATCGCTTCGGCCGCGCGATGAGTCGCCAACACCGCGTGCTGGCTGCCCAGAGTGGTCTCCTCGCGCAAGCGGTCGTACGCGAGCTGTTGGACTTCGCTTCTCGTGTGACAGACACCCCACGCCTCGTTGACCGCGAGTTGGCAACCGCGTTTCCACTCTTCGACCAACTCCCGAAGCCGTGTGGCGTCCGTCGGAGACACGGAAAGTCCGGTGACTGCCGTTCGTCTGCAATATTCGGTGTCTGCCACGTTGTACGTCTGTGTCTCAGGGGACCTCTTGAATACTTTGGCTTGGCCGCAAGAGCTAAGTTAATCCGGTTGACGAGTCGGTGAAACCGGGTGGCGAGACCCGTCGCTCCTCGTTCGACCCGACCCGTCCGCTCCCGTCGCCCCCACTGTTAATAGTCTGCCACGGCAACGCACACGTATGAGAAGTTTCACGGTCGGTCGGATATTCGGCATCCCCATCAAACTCGACCTGACGTTCTTGCTCATCCTCCCGGTGTTCGCGTGGCTCATCGGGTCACAGGTCGGACTCTGGGTCGACAACCTCAATCTGCTCTGGGGAACGGACCTCGACCGGGTGGCACTCACCGAGGGCAATCTGGAGTGGATACTCGGGGCAGTCGCCGCCGTCGGGCTGTTCGTCGGCGTCGTCCTCCACGAACTCGGCCACTCCGTGGTGGCCATGCGGTTCGGGTTCCCCATCGAGTCCATCACGCTGTGGATATTCGGCGGTATCGCTCGCCTCACCGAACAGCCCGAAGACTGGAAGCAGGAGTTCTCCATCGCCATCGCGGGCCCCGTGGTCAGTATCGCGCTCGGGGTCGCCTCGTATCTCGCTCTCTTCGTCGTCCCCACCGGACTGCCGACCCTCCGGTTCCTCTTCGGCTACCTCGCGCTGATGAACCTCACGCTGGCGGCGTTCAACCTCCTACCCGGATTCCCGATGGACGGAGGCCGGGTCCTTCGTGCGCTTCTGGCCCGGAATCGACCGTTCTCAGACGCGACCCAAACCGCCGCGGAAGTAGGAAAACTGTTCGCCATCCTGCTCGGCTTGCTCGGCCTGTTCGGCGGTAATCTCATCCTCATCGGTATCGCCTTCTTCATCTACATCGGCGCGACCAGCGAGGCCCAACAGACCGTGATGAACGCGGCGTTCGAGGACGTGCGCGTCCGCGACGTGATGACCTCCGCAGAGAATCTGAAGACGGTCACGCCGGACACCTCCATCACCGACCTCATGGAGACGATGTTCCGCCAGCGTCACACGGGCTACCCGGTCGTCGAGAACGGCGAACCCGTGGGGATGGTCACGCTCGACGACGCCCGGCAGGTGTCGGAAGTCGAGCGCGACGCCTACACCGTCGCCGACGTGATGAGTAGCGACCTCAAGACGATCCCGGCCTCCGACGACGCGATGTCGGCGTTCGAGAAGCTCCAGCAACACGGAATCGGACGTCTGCTGGTCATCGACGCCGACGGCGAAATTGCAGGACTGGTCTCCCGGACCGACCTGATGACCGCCTTCGACATCATCCAGAAGAGCGGTCGCAGCGACCGAATCACGCCCGCCGAACAGCCGGTGCAGGAGCGCGAACGGGCGTCTCGATAGCATGTGTGGCAGAACTTCGCTCTTCGCTCCGCCCGAACTCGTCGCCGAGCGATTCGACGCCGAACCGGTCCGGCCGCTGGAACCCCGGTACAACGTCGCGCCCGGACAGGAACACCCCGTCGTCCGAAACGACAACGCCGACGCGATTCGGTTCCCGACGTGGGGACTGGTCCCTCAGTGGGCCGACGGTTCGCCGTCGTCGGGTCACGTCAACGCCCGGGCCGAGACGCTGGCCGAGAAGCCGAGTTTCCGCGAAGTGTTCGCAGAGCGTCGGTGTCTCGTCCTCGCGGACGGCTTCTACGACTGGAAGGAGACCCCGACGGGCAAACAGCCCTACCGCATCGAGCGCGAGAACCGCGACCCCTTCGCCTTCGCAGGCCTGTGGGAACCGAGCGGAGACGGAGAGCGCGCGACTTTCACCATCGTAACCACCGAACCGAACGCCGTGGTCGAACCGGTCCACCATCGGATGCCGGTCATCTTGGACCGCGAGGAGGAACGACGGTGGCTTCGCGGCGGCGAGGGGAACGACCCGGACGAACTCGCCGATTTGCTCGACCCCTACCCCGCTTCCGAGATGCACGCTTATCCCGTATCGTCGGCGGTCAACGACCCCGAGAACGACGCTCCGGAGGTCGTCGAGGCGGTCGCGGCCGAAGAAGACGTGCAAACCGGACTCGACGAGTTTTGAAGCGGACCACCCCTTGGTTTCAGTTGGAGGTTCGAAGATAGAATCGGAGGAGAGAGAAATCCGTCGCGTCTACCGCGTAGAGCCGAAAGGAGATAGCGAGACTGTACGGCGTCCCGGAACGAGAACTTTCGTGGGAGGGTTGGTGACACGACGGCGGGAGGCCAGCCCGCCACCAGAGCCTCCGGCGTCGCCGGGGTCGGCCGTATGCTTGCACGCTCTGCGCCCAAGCCGCCGGGCGCATCTACGTCTAATGCCGGTTCGGGACTTTGTTATGGGCCGTGTTCCCGGTGGAAGGAGGCGGTTGTGACTCGTTTAGCAAGGGTCTGAATCGCGTTTAGACTCCTCGAACCCACGAGTCGGAGGCGTCGGAACGACGACCGTTCACCCTACGCGGTACTCGCCGGTTTGCTCGCGGAAGAAGGTCCAGGTGCGAGAATCGAACCCGCGTCTCAGCCTCCACAAGGCTGAAGGATGGTCCACTACCCCAACCCGGACACGCACGTATGGGTAGTGGCCTCCACGTAAAATACGTTACGACTCCGAGCGATACTGGCAAATCGTCACAGACTCCAGTCGAAACCGAGGGGTAGAGCGTCCACTCGGACGACGACATCCTTTTCAGCGCCAGCACCCAATTACCGTCCAAGCGTGGCCGTCACCGACAAAATCTACGTCAAGAACCACCGCCAGATCGGCTCTCAGTTGGAGACCAACATCCCGAAGGGAGCCTTCAAAGGGGCGACCCTCGACATGCTGTTTCAGGGCGAGAACCTCGCGCAGTTGGACGACACGACACAAGAGCGCGTCCTCGACTTCGCGGAGGACTTCCTCGACTGCGACTGTCAGAGCAACCCTTACTGCGGGTGCGCCGAACGAAAGTTCATGCGTTACCTCCTCGGTTTGCGCGAACAGGGGATGGGTCCCGAGGCTATCGTGGACGTGATGACCGACGACTACATGGTCTACGCCTACCCCGGTGACATCCTCTCGTTCCTCGACAACTCGGTCCGGACGCTCGAAGCAGTCGAGGAGTTGGCCGACGTGGAGGGCAACGACGAGATGGAGGCCGAGGCCCGACGGAAGAAGAAGCACCTCTCCGGGTAAGCGAGAGAGCGGTCACTTCACGTCCGGCGACTACCCGATTCTGTAGGTGTCGTCGGTGTCGAGTTCGTCGTCGAGTTCCTCCAGGTGGACCACCTCCTCCACGTCGTCGCTCTCTTCGAGTTCCTGCTGGAGGTTGCTAACGTACTGCTTGTACTCCTGGAGTTGTTCGCGGAGGTGTTCGGCTTCCAGTTCGAGTCGCTCGTGTTCGCGGACGAAGCTCTTCGGGACCTCCACCTTGGGCGGGAACTCGGTGTCGTCTACCTCCTCGCCGAGTTCGCTCTCGGGGACGACTTTCACCCGGCCGTCGTGGGCCACCAGCAGGTCCACGTAGTCGCGGAACACCGCGGACAGCGAGAGGTCGCGCTCCTCGGCTATCTCCCGGAGCGTCTCGAAGGAGTCCTCGTTGACCCGGAACGAGATAGTTTTGTTCTTGTTACCCATCTTGGTGATAAGTCCCACGCGATGCTACTTAAGGATTGGTCAGACGACCGGGGCGACGTAGCCGAAGTGAAACGACGCGGACGAAACGCGACTAACCGGAACGGCCCTCTACGAGTTCCACGTACTTGACTTTCGTCCCGATTCCGTTCGGCTGGGAATGCAGTAGCCCTTATTGAACGTCCAGACCGTATCGGCTAGCGTGATGATTCGAGAGAGACGCGTACGTTCTCCCGACCGACCGGAAGAACTGCGGAGACGGGAGGTGAGACGGTGGTAGACCCGGCAACTGCGAGTCGCCTCCAGTTCGCGGTGACGACCATCGTCCACATCATCTTCCCGGTGATGAGCATGGGTCTCGCGCCCTTCCTCGTCTACTTCACCTGGAAAGAGATTCGGACGGGTTCGGGGCTCTACGAGCAACTCAGGCGGTTCTGGACCAAAATATTCGCAGTTAGCTTCGCGGTCGGTACCGTCACCGGACTCGTGCTCGAGTTCGAGTTCGGCACCAACTTCGCGGCGTTCTCGGCCGCGGCCGGGGAACTGTTCGGCGGCCCCCTCGCGGTCGAGGGGATGATGGCGTTCTTCCTCGAAGCCACCTTCCTCGGGGTGTTCGTCTTCGGCCGCGAGCGCGTCTCCGACCGGCTCTACTTCCTGTCGGCGCTCATGGTCGGCCTCGGAACGTGGCTCTCGGCAGTGTGGATTCTGGTCGCCAACTCGTGGATGCAGACGCCGCGCGGGTTCGAAGTCGCCCGCGAGAGCGGTCAGTTGACCGTCCTGTTGACCGACCCCATCGCGGCCTACGCCAACCCGCGCTTCCCGTGGATGTTCGTCCACATGCAGAACGCCGCAGTCCTGTCGGTCGCGCTGTTCATGGCCGGCGTGGCGGCCTACCACGTCTACCGGCGGGAACACCTCGGCGTGGTGGACCAGGGGAATCTCGACGCCGAATTCTGGCGAGCGACCCTCAAAATCGCGCTGGTCGTCCTCATCATCACCGCGCCGTTGCAGGTCATCCACGGCGACGCCTACGGTCGTCACGTCGCCGAGACCCAACCCCAGAAGTTCGCGGCGATGGAGGCGGTCTGGGAGACAGACAGCTACGTCCCCGAGTACATCGTCGCGTTCCCGACCAGCGTGGACGACTTGCTCAACCCGCGCGCCAAGGACATCTTCGGCATCGGGATTCCCGGCGGAGCCTCGTGGCTCGCCTCGGGCGGCGACGCGCAGGCCGAGATCACCGGCCTGAACGAGTTCGAGGGGTCGCCGCCGGTCGCCATCGTGTTCTGGTCGTTCCGGGCGATGGTCGCTTTGGGCTTTTGGTTCATGCTGCTCGCGTTCTGGGCGGGTTATCGCTGGTGGACCGGCGAACTGTTCGAGGACCGCCTGCTCCAGAAGGCGCTGATGGCGTCGTCGGTACTCGGAATCCTCGGCGTGGAACTCGGCTGGATAGTCACCGAGGTCGGACGCCAACCGTGGTTGATTCAGGGCGTGATGAAGACCAGTTCGGGCGTCTCCCCCGGACTCACGGCCACCGAGGCGACTCTGACACTGGCGGGGTTCGTCGGCGGCTACTTCGTCCTGCTCTCGCTGTACACCTACGTCGTCGGGCGACTGGTTCGGCGGGGGCCGAAAGAGCGCGACGACACCTCCGACCGCGACCAAGCGCCGAGTCCGGCTCCGACGGGGGCGGGTGACGATGACTGAGACGCTTCCGCTCGAAGTCGTCTGGTTCGGGGTCGCACTCTCGGACCTCTGGTTCGTCGTCGTGTTCGGATTCCTCGCCGTCTTCCTGTTTCTCGACGGGTGGGACTTCGGCGTGGGAGCCATCTTCGGCCTCCGGAGTCGAGTCGCCGAAAGCGCCACCGAAAGCGAGCGCCACCGCCGCGAACACGAGCGCGAGCAGTGCCTCGCGGCTATCGGCCCCTTCTGGGACGGCAACGAGGTCTGGCTGGTCGTCTTCGGCGGCGGCCTGTTCGCGGCCTTCCCGGCGGTGTACGCCGCGCTGTTCAGTCGCCACTACCTCCTGCTGTTCGGCGTCCTCGGGATGCTCATCCTCCGCGGGATGGCTCCGGAGTTCTACGAACAGCGCGAGGACGACGACTGGCAGACGTGGTGGGGGCGAGCGTTCGTCGTCGGGAGCGTCGGCGCGCCGTTCCTGCTCGGCGTGTTCGCCGGGAACTGGCTCCTCGGCGTCGAGGGTCTCGCGCTCGCCTCGCTGGTCGTCGGTCTCGCAGTCGTCGCGCTCAACGTCGCCTCCGGCGCGGCGTTCCTC
Organism: Halorussus salinisoli; assembly: GCA_005239435.1. Lineage (GTDB taxonomy): Archaea > Halobacteriota > Halobacteria > Halobacteriales > Haladaptataceae > Halorussus > Halorussus salinisoli. The sequence continues at coordinate 249,244 of SZNP01000006.1, forward strand.
CGACTGAAGACCACCGGTCCGCTCGCCGAGGAGATGCCCGACTACGGCGTTCGCGCGATAGCGGCCTACCTCGCGCTGGTCGTGGTCGCGCTCGTCTTGCTGGCGCTCCGACCGACCCTGCGGGACGCGCTCCTGTCGCCGCTTCCGGTCGCGCTCGTGGTCGGCACGGTCCTGCTCGGCGTCGGGTTCGTTCTCGCGGCGCGCCGCGACCACCCCTACGTCGCGCTCGGGGCTTCGGGCGGCATGACCGGCGCGTTCGTCGCGCTCGTCGCGGTCCTGATGTACCCCGTCGTCGAACCGGGGAGCGGCCTGACCGTCGAGGAGGCCATCATCGGGTCGCCCGCCGTCGAGTTGCTGACCGCTGGGGCCGCCATCCTGATTCCGCTGGTGTTGACCTACTTCGGCGTCCTCTACTCGGCGTTCAGCGGTCCCATCGACGTCGAAGAGTCGTACTGACTGGCCGGAACGTTCAGGGCCGTTCCGACCGTCGCTCCGTGAGTGACTGGCCTCGGACTGCAGGTGGGGTTTCCCGACGTACCGGAGACCGGGTATCTCGGCGTGGCGTGGAGCGTCCTGGAGTTCCTCGTCACGTTCGCGGCGACGTACGCGGTCGGGAAATGGGTCGTCGAACCCGGACTCGGCCGCGTGCTCGACGGCCGGCACGTCCCGCAGACCGCCGCGAACGCGTTTCTGAAGGTGATTCACGTCGTGGTCGTCGTCGTCGCGCTCCGCCTCGCGCTCGACGTGGCCGACTACGGCTACCTGCTGTCGATTCCGCCGACGATCGTCGCCGCGCTGACGGTCGCAATCGGGTTCGCCAGTCGGGACATCGCGGCCAACCTCGTCGGCGGCGTCTTCATCGTGACCGACCCGGAGTTCAACATCGGCGACTGGATTCGCTGGCAGGACAAGGAGGGCGTCATCGAGGACATCAGTTTCCGGGTGACGCGCGTCCGGACCTTCGACAACGAACTGCTGACCGTGCCGAACTCCCAACTCGCGACCAGCGCCGTGGTCAACGCCGTCGCCAAGTCGCCGCGGCGAATCTCACACACCATTCACGTCGGCGACGACGCCGACCTCGGCGAAGTGGCGTCTATCCTCGTCGAGTCGGCGAAGGCCCACGACGACGTGCTCGACCGCCCGACGCCGACCGTCCGCGTGGTCGAACTCGACAACGGCCGCGCGGGGATACAGGCCCGTTACTGGATAGACCAACCCTCTCGGGAGGCGTTCGTGACCATCCGGTCGAAGTACCTCCAGCGGGTCAACCGGCGGTTGAACGAGGCGGGCATCGAACTCCCGCAGAACTGGTAGCCAACGAGCGTGGCGACGCCGCGCTCCGAGACGGGAAACATATACGGTGAGAAAGACCGTGTTTTCATTTCTTTCGGAACGGTTTAGATTGCTTCCGCGAACGACTGCAGGAGTTTGTTCTCGGCGCGCCGGAGGTGTTCCTCGAACGTCCGGCGCTCGACGCCCACCGCCGCCGCGAGTTCGGCGGTCGTCGCGTCGCGGGGAATCCGGTAGTACCCCATCTCCGTCGCGGTCAGCAGGGCCTCGCGCTGGCGCGGCGAGAGGTCCGGCAGGGCCGAATCGAGCGTGAGCAGGGGTCGGTCGGCCCGGACCGACGCGACTTCGCGCTTCGACTCCACGACCACCGGGAACTCGGCCGCCACGTCGCGGTAGAACGCGGTCAGGTTCTCCGAGTCCAGCGCCAGCACTCGACACCACTTCCGGCCTTCGGCGTACCGGAGCGGCGGGACGAGCAGGCAGTCGTGGGCGGCGAGAGTCGCCTCGATGGGGTCGTCGTCGCGCTCCTTCAGGCAGTCCTCGGTGATGAGCAGGCGCTCGTCGCCCTCCGCGATGCGCTCGCGGACGCCGACCGCCTCCTCGACGTGGGCGACGACCGCCTCGGCGCCCTCACCGCCGACGTGCAGGAGGTCGCAGTGGTCGTTGCACCAGAGTTCGACCGTCGTGTCGGTGCCCGCGGTGGCGTCGGCGTACGCGCCGGGGTGTTCGATTCCGAGGACGGCTTCGTACATCTGACTCGGGGTTGGCGGGGTGGGGATATTTAGACTGCGTTCGAGTCGGCGCGTGGTTCGACTGCGAGGCCGCCACTGGAGACACCGAGGAGACAGCACGGCTAGCTACTCCGTGAGCCACGGAGTCGCCGCAACCGCACCGCACGACACTGCAACCGCGCCCCGTACCTCCCCGACCGTTCGCGCCTGTCGGCGCTCCGGTCGCGTCCCGTTGACTGTGACACGGCACGAAACCTGGTGGACCGTGACGACTCGCGAAGCATCGAGAGAGGCGTCAGCTACCAAGTGACCGCGAGCGCGTATTTAAAACACCCTCCGTTAGGTGGTATTCAGGTATTTGGCTCTCGCGCCCGAACGTTGGAGTATGAGCGAAGGCCAACCGGAACAGACCGAAGAACGCGGCGACACCGAGCAGGCAACCGACGACGCCGAGTGGAGCGTCGGCGAACCCAGCGACCAGTGGAAGGAGTACCGCGGCGCGCCGACCGGTACCGACATCGAGTGCGAGGGGTGGCGACAGGAAGCCGCGCTCAGGATGCTGAACAACAACCTCGACCCGGAGGTCGCCGAGAAACCCGAGGAACTGGTGGTCTACGGCGGCACCGGCCGGGCCGCGCGGTCGTGGGACGCCTACGACGCCATCGTGGCCGAGTTGCGCGAGTTGGGCGACGAGGAGACCCTGCTCGTCCAGTCGGGCAAACCGGTCGGCCGGTTCGAGACCCACGAGAAGGCACCCCGCGTCCTCATCGCCAACTCCAACCTCGTCGGCAAGTGGGACGACTGGGAGCACTTCCACGAGTTGGAGGCGAAAGGCCTCATCATGTACGGCCAGATGACCGCCGGGTCGTGGGCCTACATCGGCACCCAGGGCATCATCCAGGGTACCTACGAGACCCTCGCCGAGTTGGCCGAGCAGCACTACCCCGACAACCAGGGCCTCGAAGGCAAGATCGTCGTCACGGGCGGACTCGGCGGGATGGGCGGTGCCCAACCGCTGGCGGTCACGATGAACCACGGCGTCTGCATCGCCGCGGAGGTAGACGAAGACCGCATCGACCGCCGCATCGAGACCGGGTACTGCCAGGAGAAGACCGACGACCTGGACGAAGCCATCGAGAAGGCCCGAGAGGCCGCCGAGGCTGGCGAACCCTACTCCGTGGGCGTCCACCTGAACGCCGCCGACGTGCTCGAAGGAATGCTCGAACGCGATTTCGTGCCCGACGTCATCACCGACCAGACCAGCGCCCACGACGAACTGGAGGGGTACTACCCCTCGGGCTACACCGTCGAAGAAGCCGACGAACTCCGCGACGAGGACCCCGAGACGTACGTCGCGGAGAGTCTGGACACGATGGAGCGCCACGTCGAAGGTATCCTCGACATGCAGGACGAGGGCGCGATAGCCTTCGAGTACGGCAACAACATCCGCGGGCAGGTGAAAGAACATCGAAACAAAGAGGACGCCTTCGACTACCCCGGGTTCGTTCCGGCGTACATTCGGCCGCTGTTCTGCCGCGGAAAGGGACCCTTCCGGTGGGCCGCGCTCTCGGGCGACCCCGAGGACATCCACCGAACCGACGAAGCCGTCAAGGAGTTGTTCCCCCAGAAGGACCACCTCCACCGCTGGATAGACCTCGCCCAGGAGCAGGTCGAGTTCCAGGGCCTGCCCTCCCGAGTCTGCTGGCTGGGTTATCAAGCGGGCGACGACGAAGATGGCCTCACCGAGCGCGCGCGGTTCGCCCTCCGAATCAACGACCTCGTTGCCGACGGCGAGATCTCGGCCCCGGTGGTCGTCACGCGCGACCACCTCGACGCCGGGAGCGTGGCCAGTCCCAACCGGGAAACCGAGGCGATGCGGGACGGCTCCGACGCGATTGCGGACTGGCCGATTCTGAACGCCCTCCTGAACTGCGCGGCCGGGGCCGACATCGTCTCGGTCCACGACGGCGGCGGGGTCGGCATCGGCAACGCGCTCCACGCCAACAACCACGTCGTGCTGGACGGGTCGGACCTCGCCGCGGAGAAGGCCCGGAGAGTCTTCACCACCGACCCCGGAATGGGCGTGATTCGCCACGCCGACGCCGGATACGACGAGGCAGTTGCGGAGGCCGACGAATCGAACGTCGCGGTACCGATGCGGGACCGGAAATGACCGACTGCAGACCAACTTTCGACTGGATGGGACCCTCAAACGACCTCCACGACGAACAGTTCGGCCACGTGGTCGAACTCGCAAGTATCGACGACGCCGACCGCTTCGACGCCGTGCTGGTCGGGGAACCGTTCGACCGGGCGGTCATCGGTCGAAAGGGTGCGAGCGAGGGGCCGGCGGCCCTCCGCCAGCACCTCGCGGGCACCAAGACCCACCACTTCGACGCCGGACCGGTCGGGTCGGTCGCGGACCTCGGCGACGTGACCCTGGGCGACGGCGGTAGCGAGGCGCAACGCGCCTCGAATAATCGAGTAGCGAGGGACGCGGAGCGTCCCTCGGACCACGCGAGCGGCGATAGCCGCGAGCAGACGGCGGAGCCGCGAGACGACCCGGACGAGCAGTCCGTCGCCGACCTCCAAGAGCGCGTCCGGACCATCGCCGCGCGGGTCCACGACACCGACGCCTTCCCGGTGTTCCTCGGCGGCGACAACTCGATGACCTACCCGAACGCCGCCCCGCTCTTGGACGAGGGCACCCTCGGCGTCGTGAACTTCGACGCCCACCTCGACGTGCGGGAGGTCCGCGAGGGCCGGGGACCGACCAGCGGGACGCCCTACCGGCAACTCTACGAGGACGGACTCGACGCCTACGCCTGCGTCGGCGCGCGCCACTTCGAGACCTCCACCGAGTACGCCGAGTACGTCCGCGAGCAGGGCGACGAAGTGATCACGGCCGAGGAGGTCGGCGACGACGAAGTGACCGCAGTCGACCACGCACTCGACGCGATGGGCGACGTGGACCACATCTACGTCAGCGTGGACTTGGACGTGTTGGACGCCGCGTCCGCGCCGGGCGTGAGCGCGCCCACGCCCGGCGGCATCTCGACCCGAGAGTTGTTCCGAGCGTTGCGACTCCTCGGTGCGGAGGACCGCCTCGCCGGATTCGAGGTCGTGGAGTGTGCGCCGTCGCTGGAGACCGGAACAGCGAATCTGACCGCGACCGCCGGGGCGCGAGCCATCGCCCACCTGCTAAGTGCCCGGCCCTCGGAGGTTCGTTCATGACGCTGACAGCAGTCGTCCACGACGCCGCCGAAATCGTCACGCTCGAAGAGGGTGACGACGCCGAAACCGGGGAGGCAGACGGCGAGGACGCCAAGGCGAACACCGAGGACGAACTCGGTATCTACACCGACGCCGCAATCGCAATCGAAGACGACGAGGTCGCTCGGGTCGGTCCGACCGGACCCGTGACCCGCGAGTTCCCGCCCGAGAACGCGACGCACGCGGTCGATGCGAGCGGGAAGTCCGTGGTTCCGGGGTTCGTGGACCCCCACACTCACGCCCTGTTCGCGGGCGACCGCTCCGACGAGTTCGAGGCCAAACTCCAGGGCAAGACGTATCAGGAGATTCACGAGGAGGGCGGTGGCATCCTCCGGACCGTCCGGGCGACCCGCGAGGCGGGCGACGACCGACTGCTCGACGACCTCCTCGACCACCTCGATACGATGCTGGCCCACGGGACGACGACCGTGGAGGTCAAGTCGGGGTACGGTCTCGACACCGAGACCGAGCTCCGGATGCTGGAAGTCGTAGACCGGGCCGACGACCGCCACCCGGTGGACGTGGTGCCGACGTTCATGGGTGCCCACGCAGTCCCCGAGGGCCGAGACACCGACGAGTACGTCGCGGAGGTCGTGGACGAACAGATTCCGGAAGTCGAATCGCAGGACATCGCGGAGTTCTGCGACGTGTTCTGCGAGGAGGGCGTCTTCGACGTCGAGCAGTCCCGGCGCGTACTGGAGGCCGGAAGAGAGGCCGGCATGACGCCGAAAGTCCACGCCGAGGAGTTGGCCCACATCGGCGGTACGCAGTTGGCCGCGGAGGTCGGGGCCGCGAGCGCCGACCACCTCCTCCACTCGACCGAGGAGGACATCGCCGCCCTCGTGGAGTCCGACGTGGTGCCGGTCCTGCTCCCCGGCACGGCCTTCGGTCTCGGCGCGGAGTACGCCGACGCTCGCGCCTTCCTCGACGCCGGGGCGGACGTGGCGATCGCGACCGACTTCAACCCCAACTGCTACAGCCAGAGCATGGGGTTCGCGGCCTCGCTCGCTTGCGTCGAGATGGGAATGACTCCGGCCGAGGCCCTCGTGGCTTCGACCACGAACGCCGCCGCGGCCCTCGACTTGTCGGAGAACGTCGGGACGCTCCAGCAGGGGTCGCCCGGCGACGTGGCCGTTCTCGACGCGCCGACCTACGTCCACGTCCCGTACAACTTCGGCGTGAACGCGGTCGAGACCGTGCTGAAGGGCGGGCAGGTGGTCCACCGTGACTGAATCGGCCTCCGACCCGGAGTCCGGAGTGGTCGAGGCCGACGGCGAGTCCCTCGCGCCCGCGGACGTAGCCGCGGTCGCGCGCGAGGACGCCCCGGTCGTGATACCCGACGAGGCCCGAGAGAAGGTCAGGACCGCCCGCGAGCGCGTCGAAGAGGTGGTCGAGAGCGGCGAAGCTGTGTACGGAGTCAACACCGGCTTCGGCGAACTCGTGGACGAGCGCATCCCCCTCGAAGACATCGAGCAACTCCAACTCAATCTGGTCCGGAGCCACGCCGCCGGAGCAGGCCGAGAGTTGGACCGCGAGGAAGTCCGGGCACTCCTGCTCGGGCGACTCAACGCGCTCGTCAAGGGCTACTCCGGCGTCCGAGAGGTCGTGGTCGACCACCTCGCGGCGATGCTCAACGAGGGCGTCCACCCCGTGGTGAAATCGCGGGGAAGCCTCGGGGCGAGCGGCGATCTCGCCCCGCTCGCGCACCTCGCGCTCGTACTGGTCGGGGAAGGCGAGGCCGAAGTGGATATCGAGACGAGCGACGGCGAACGGAAGACCGAGCGACTGCCGGGCGACGAAGCCCTCGCCACCGCCGGTCTCGAACCGCTGACCCTCCGGGCGAAGGAGGGCATCGCGCTCATCAACGGGACCCAGTTGACGGTCGGTCTCGCGGCGCTCGCGGTCGTGGACGCCGAGCGCGCGGTCCGGGCGGCCGACGTTGCCGGGTCGCTCACGACCGAGGTGACGATGGGGACCACGGCCGCGGCCGACGACTCCATCGCCGGGGTCCGACCGCATCGGGGCCACGCCGAGAGCGCGCGCAACGTCAAGCGACTCACGGCCGACTCCGAAATCGTGGAGTCCCATCGCAACTGCGACCGGGTGCAGGACGCCTACTCGATTCGATGCCTGCCGCAGGTCCACGGCGCGGTTCGAGACGCGATACGCCACCTCCGAGAGGCCGTGGAGGTCGAGTTGAACAGCGCGACCGACAACCCGCTCATCTTCGACGCCGACGAGACCGACGGCCGGGCCTCCGGCACCGAGAACGCCGCGGTCCTCTCTGGCGGCAACTTCCACGGCGACCCGCTCGCGCTCCCGCTGGACTACCTGACGAACGCGGTCACCGAACTGGCGGCCATCTGCGAGCGCCGGGTGGATCGGATGCTGAACCCGAACGTTCAGGAACCTCACTTGCCGCCGTTCCTGACCGATGGAAGCGGTCTGCGTTCCGGGTACATGATAGCCCAGTACACCGCGGCCGCGCTCGTCAACGAGAATCGCGCGACGGGGCGACCGTCGATGGACAACACGCCGGTCAGCGGGAATCAGGAGGACCACGTGAGCATGAGCGCCCAGAGTGCCTTCGACGCCCGGTCGGCCGTCGAGAACGCGATTACCGTGGTCGGCATCGAACTGCTCTGTGGCGCGCAGGCCGCCGAGTTCGTCCAAGACGACCTCGCGCACGGCGTCGGTACCGCGGCGGCCTACGAGGCGGTCCGAGAGGTCGTCCCGCCGCTGGTCGAAGACCGGCCACTTCACGAGGACATCGAGAGCGCCGACGCGCTGGTCTGGTCGGGACTGCTGGAGGAACGAGTCGAGGACGCGCTAGAAGAACCGCTCGCGTGAGTTGCTCCGGTGGTGCGGTCGGACGGGACGCTCCCGTCAACCCATCAGGTACCGGAGCCATTTATTTTGCTTCACGAACTCGACGTCTTCGAGGTACTCGTCGAGGCCGAGGATGCGGCCCGCGCCGAACGCGCCGAGGCCGAACAGGAGCATCGCGTAGACGACGTGGTCGTCGATGACGATGGCGTGTTCGAGGGGGAGACTGGCCGCCCAGTAGAACAGCATCATCAGCGCGCCCCAGAATGCGCTCCACCGGACGAACGCTCCCGCGAGCAACGCGAGACCGACGAGGGTCAGACCCCACTGGTTCAGCGGGTCGACGAGCCAGAGCCATTCGTTGGCCATCGTGGCCCAGACGCCGCCGAAGGGGTTGCTCTCCGGAATCGCGTGGAGCAGGAATCCCTCGGCCGACCACGAGGGGTCGAGTACCTTCGTGATGCCGGCGTAGAACAGCGTCCATCCCATCACGACCCGCAGGGCCAACAGCGCGTACCCGACCCACGTCTCGGAGTATTCGAAGTTGGTTCGGCGTCCGAACAGTTCGGTTTCGAGTTCGCGAGTGGACATCGGTCTTCACCTCACGTGTGATACTCGCACGGCCATCCCCTTGAACCGGGAGAGCGAATCTCAGAACCTGAAAATCGGGCGGAACCGAACCGAAAAGCGTTGCGGTCGTTTTTGGCGCGTGGGAGTCGGAGTGGCGACTTATGGAGCGGAGAGACGTATCGAGAGACATGTACCGGATACTCGCCGCAATCGGCACCGACGAGGACCGCGCGCTCGAACAGGCCGAAGCCATCGCCGACCTGCCCCGAAACGGAGACGTCCCGGTGACGCTGTTCCACGACTTCGACGACAGCAATCCGGAGGGCGCGTCGGTCCATCAGATCGCGGCAGTGCGTCGGGCCGCCGAACTCCTCGAAGACGAAGGTATCGAAGTCGAGTACGCCGAGTCGAGCGGTGCCGCCGCCCGGACCATCCTCGACGCGGCCGACAGGATGGACGCCGACCTGCTCTGTCTCGCGCCGCGCGGGCGGACGCCCGCGGGCAAGGCGCTGTTCGGGAGCGTCACTCAGCAGGTCATCTTGGAGGGGTCCCGGCCGACGCTCGTGGTCGGGGCCGGACGAACGAACGAGTAATCGACGGCGGCCGAGCGACCGGCCCGGGTCGAACCTGCGGTCGTTAGAAACATTACTAGTTGCTTCGAACGTGTTTTCGATTGTTAAACGAAGAGTACGAGTCGTCACTGTTCGCACGGCGTCTCGTCGCGGCGTACGTGACGGCGCGTTTACGCAGTTCTAGTCGACTTTCCCGTCGGGTTTCTCCGCTCGTCGAGACGGTCCGGGTCCGGTGCGTCGGTCTCGTCGGCGTCGTCTCCGTCGGCGTGAGAGGTCTCGCTCCCGCTGTTGTCGGTGGGCGCGCGGAAGACGCCGTGGTCCTCGCACTCGTACACGTCTCGAAGAACGTTCGTACACGACCGACCGCAGTCCGGACAGGGATGGGTGGGTTCCTCGACGTCGGTGGGGACCTCCATCTCGTGGTACACCTCGCGCCACCCGCCGCTCGGCGACTCGCGCTCGTCAACCATTCTCCCACGCTCCGTCGTTCGCTCGCTCGTCGTTCACCCGCTCGTCGCATCGGAAACATCCTTCGCGGAGTCGCGGGTCGGTGGTTTCGAGGCCGCATCGCTCGCACCGCCAGTAGCGGTGGTCGAGTTCGCCGTCGCTGTTCCTGCCGTCGTGCGGTCCGGTGACGGTCCCGGTACTTTCTTGTAATCGTGGCGTATTCGTAGCCATTGGGCTGCTCGAATTTGGGGCACGCCCAGCGTCCGGGTGCTGGTACCACCCGGCGCGTTTCGAAGCGCGGTCGCTGGGCTGTTCGTTCTACGATTCTCCTGCGTATTCGGTAGTCCCCTGTCTCCCCATCACCCCCGAAAGTCGGTCGCGTGTCGATTCGCCTGCGCCTCGTCGTCCCGCCGTCACCGCCGACTACGCCCGCGGTTCGGGCTCGACTTCGGCGTCGTCTTCGGCATCGTCGCCGTCTGCCGCGCCGGTTTCGCCGTCCCCGTCTTCGAGGCTTTCGAGCGCCGAGATGACGAGCGTGTGGTACCGGTCGAGCGGCAGGTCGTACTGCTCCTCGGCCATCCGCGCGTACTCGTTGGTGTCGTCGTCGAACGTCTCGATTCGGTCGAGCGTCTGCTTGGCCGTCTCGACCACCCATCGGTCGCGGGTGTCGGCGTCGACCCGCGTGATGGACTCCGGCCGCACGGAGACGTTAGTGTTGCCGTCGTCGGTCTCGTAGGTCCGGGGCTTGCCGGTGATGGCGACGTAGGCGGGCGGTTCGAGTTCCCGAAGCATGCTCGCGGCCTCGGGTTGGTACTGGCCCGCGTAGACGAAGAACGGGTCGCCGTTCGGGTCCACGACCCGGCCCTGCCAGTACTCGCTGTCCTCGCCCACGTCCTCGGTCTCGGTCAGCGTGCCGACGACGAAGATGCGATTCGCTCGCTCTCCCGTCGGCAGCAGGACGTACACCGGGGCGCGCTCCTCGTCCGATTCCTTGAACGTGTGGGTCGCGTCGTTGAACTCGCCGGCGAACACGCGGCGGGCGACCTCTCGGGTAGGTGTCTCGCTCATGTCACATCGACCTCGCTTTGATGAGCACGTCCTCGGTGTCTGTCGGCCCGGCGAGTTCCTCCAGTTCGTCGACGAGGAGGTACCGGCCCATCGTCGGTCCGGCGACGCGGTAGTACAGTCCGAGGGTCTTCTCGCGCATCTCTTCGGCGACGACGGTCGTGTCGAGCGCGTCCATCGCCATGTCCTGTGCCTCCTGCAAGCCGATACCGGTCAGGTCCTCGGTGGCCTCCTTGTCGAAGATGATCTTGTGAACCTCCGAGCCGTCGTCCAAGACGCCCTTGATGCGGAGGTCGAACTCGCCTTCGACTTCGCCGTGTTCGGAACACCGTCCGTTCTGGAGGACGCGCGTACAGTCGTCCTCGGGACAGCGTTTGATGAGACCGGATCCACTCTGGATGTCCACCAGCGCACCTTCGACTTCGGCGGTGTCGTCGCCGACTTCGATGTCCTCGTCGACCTCCTCGATGGTGGTCGTGCGGTTGAGTTTCACCGAGTAGTCGCCCTGGTACTCGTCGGAGACGAGGTTTCCGAATCGGTAGACCGCCCCTTCCTCCAACTCTTGGAGGTCGGAGTCGGCCCACTTGGTGAACTTGATGGTGCCCGTCTCGTCGCCGAGCAGGCCGACCTGTCCGACGGCGTCGCTCCGGGGGTCCCAGAGGTCCACGACCTTGGCGGTGAGGCCGAGCCACTGCTCGTCCTCGTTCACGTCTTCGACGTTGACTTTCTCGGAGCCACCGCCGCCGCCACTGCGGACGTCGTCGCGTTCGAGTCCCGCTTCGTCGAGGTAGTGGCTGACGACGCTCCGACGGGCCTCTTCGAGGGGCACCCGGTACTCGTTGACGAGGTTGTCGAGGCGCTCCTCTATCTCGTCCGCGGTCAGGTCTAAGTGTTCGGAGAACTGTTCTCGTATCTCTTCGGCGTGCTGGCGCACATCGCTCATGGTGTATCAGTCTCCGCGTCGTTTTCTCCGGGAGACATGCGACTGGTTAGTGCCCTATAGTATAAAAACCTCGGTGTCCCCGGAGTGAAAGTGAAACTGAAGCCGTCGGGTACGCTCAGAGCCGTTTTCGCCTTACCTGGGTTCGAGCGCCAAGGCCGCCCCGAGTCCGGCGAGACCCGACTCCGAGACCCACCGCAGACCGTCGGCGAGGTGCGGGCGAGCGCGGACGCACGCAGGAGCGCGACGAGGCCGAGCGTGGCCGCGGTCGTGTGAACGAGGAGTCGGTACGGACTCCGATTGCGGAGGCGACACCGCCGCGCTTGCCCGTCGAGACGCCTTGCGTTAGGACGAAGACGGTGACGGGACTGGGCGAGAGAGCGAGCGCCATCGCGGATTCGAGACCGACCGCCCCTACTATTGTCGTCGCACGTGGAACTCTAAACGATGTTTTTGGACCCATCGTCGCCGGACGACGAAGAAGCCGACCGGGACCTCCGGAAGGGTCTCCGAGGCGCCGCGCCCGAGACGCTCCGGGCGTTCGTCCTCCTCGCGGTATCGGTTCAGGCGGGACTCTTCGCCGGTGCGCTCGGCGTCATGCTCTTGGCGTTCCGCGGACAGCAGACGCTCGGCGGCGCGCTGATAGTCGGCGGACTGGTCGTTCTCGGGGTCTCGGTCGTCGCCTATCGGAAGTACAAAACGTAGCGCGACCCGACGAACAAACCTAACTTCGCCGACCCCGAACACGCACTCGAATGGACGACCGTCTCGAAAGCTTCCTCCGGTCGAAGATCCGGTCCGCCGGGCGGCAGTACGCCGACGCAAAGCGGGCCTACGCCAGCGCCAGGCAGACCGCGCTCGCAGACCTCCCGCAGGACGAGGAGGGCAAGGCCAAAATCGTCTGTCGGCGATACGCCGAGCGCCGGGCCGTCGAACTCGACCGAGAGGCCCGTCCCGACTGCTTCGACCCCGAACACCCCGACTGCGAGGGGTGCGTGCGAGACGTGCGCGACGGCCGCATCGAGACGTGGTAAGATGACCGGCAACGACGCTACCGAGACGATAGACCGGCCCGTCGTCGCCCTCGTGATGGCCGGAGGTACCGGCACGCGCCTCTACCCGGCCAGCAGGTCCGACCGACCGAAGCAGTTCCTCTCGCTCGGTGGCGACGGCGACGACTCGCTGCTCTCCCAGACGGTCTCGAGGGTCGGATTCGCCGACGAAATCTACGTCTCGACCGCGGCCGACCACGCCGACCGAGTGCGCGAGGAGGTACCCGAGGCGGGCGTCCTCGTGGAACCCGCGGCCAAGGACACCGGTCCGGCGCTGGTCTACGCCGCCCACCGCGTCCGCGAGCAGGTCGGCGAGTGCGTCCTGCTCGCCGTACCGAGCGACCACCTCGTCGCCGGTGGATTCGAGTCGTCCGCGAAGACCGCGGCCCGCGCCGCAGTCGAAACGCGGGGGTTGGTCGCGTTCGGCGTGGAACCGACTCGGCCCGCGACCGGCTACGGGTACATCGAGCCGGGGGTTTCGGAGGGTGAGTGGGCAGAAATCGGGCAGTTCCGCGAGAAGCCAGACGAGGCGACCGCCGAGCAGTTCGTGGAGGACGGTTTCTACTGGAACGCCGGCCTGTTCGCGTGGACGCCCGAAGCCCTGCTCCGGGAGGCCCGCGACTCCCCGCTCGCGGCGCTCGTGGACGCGCTGGACGAGGGCGACTTCGAGCGAGGATTCCGGGAGGTCGAGTCGGTCAGCATCGACTACGCGGTGATGGAGCGCACCGACGACGCCTACGTCGTGCCCGCCGACTTCTCGTGGGACGACGTGGGCGCGTGGGACGCCGTAGAGCGCGTAGTCGAGACCGACGAGGACGGGAACGCGATTCTGGGAGACGGTCTCGCCATCGACGCCGAAAACAACGTCGTGGCGAGCGACGGCGACGCGCACATCAGCGCGGTCGGCGTCGAGGGGTTGGTCGTCGCAGCCTACGACGACAGGGTGCTGGTCGTGCCGAAGGACGACGCCCAGCGCGTGCGCGAGATAGTTTCGGAGTTGCGCGACCAGGGGCGGTTCTGACGGCCACTCGAACTTTACGCGAGTCCGTAGTACACCCGCTGTTATGTCCGACACCCCCGCCGGTGAAATCGTAGAGAAGACAGACGACTTCACTCACGTCCGGTTCCGCGACCCCGACGAGTTCGACACGATTCGGACGCCCGACTGGGCCGAGAACGCCGCCAGCAGCGAGGTCGAGGGGGCCGAAGTCCGAACCGGGAAACTGGAAGACAGCGACGACTGGCTGGTCGAGAGCGTCCTGATTCCGGCGGGGACCGACGACGACGAGGCCGAAGAACGGGCCGAGCAGATAGTCGGGAAAATCGAGAGCTGAGTCAGCTCCGGAGCCTGCCACCGTCCACGGGCACGGCCGCGCCGTTGACGAAACTCGCGCGCTCGCTGGAGAGGAAAGCGACGGTGTCACCGAGTTCGCGGGGCTGACCCACGCGGTCCAGTGGGATGTCGTCGGCCCACGACACGAGGCCCTCGTCGTAGGTGTCGTACTCGCCGCGCTCGACGGCGGCCTCCACGAGTTCCTGAATCCGCGGCGTCTCGTGTGCGCCGGGGAGGACGGCGTTGACTCGCACCTCCGGAGCGAACTCGCGGGCTTGCGTCTTCATCAGGCCGATGACGCCGCGCCGGACCGCGTTCGAGAGGACGAGACCGTCGATGGCCTCCCGGACGCTGGTCGAGGTGACGTTGACCACGGTGCCCGCGTCGCCCTCGACGAGATGTGGGTGGGCGGCCTTGGTCAGCCAGACCGCGCTCATCACGAGGAGGTCGTAGGCCTCGTACCAGTCACGCTCGGTCGTGTCGAGGAACGGGCCGCTCGGTGGCCCGCCCGCCGAGGTGACGACGTGGTCCAAGCCGCCGAACTCTTCGACCGTCGCGTCCACCAGCGTCTCTATCTCGTCGGGGTCGGTGATGTCGGTCGGGACCGCCACTACGTCGCCGTCGCCAGCCGCGTCGATCTCCTCCTTCGCGTCTTCCAACTGCTCCTCGCCGCGAGCACAGATGGCGACGTTCGCGCCTTCGGCCGCGAGCGCCTTCGCCGAGGCCCGGCCGAGACCGCTCGAGCTCGCCGTTACCAGTGCCGAGTTACCGTCTAATCCCAGGTCCATACCCGGTGGTTCGGAGTCCGAGTTGAAAGCTCTCGGGGTGGCGGCTATCTGTTCGGCGAACGGAACGCGGATGGAGCACCGACAGGGGCGAGCAAGCGCGGAGGTACGGGGGCGCAGTGCGGCCACGGTGCCGTGCGGCCGCGGTGTTGTGCAGTTGCGGTTCCGTGCGGTCTGATTGGCTCTGCAGTAGGTAGCTCCGAGTTAGCCATCTTTTCCAACACAAAGAGTAACTATCGAAGGTCAAGATAATCAAAATTAATTCTCGAAAACACCGATTTACGTCTCTCGACTGACTTCCCGCGACTTCCGAACCGTCACCTCGCCGTCGGTCGTCACGCCGATGAGGAGGTCCTCGTGCACCTCTCGGCCCTCGACGGCGTCCCCGGCCTCGTCGCTCACGCGCTTCATGAGTTCCGGCGCGGCGTGGTTGACCTTCACGCCGGCCTCGTCGCAGGCGTCGTACACCCGAGACGGGACGTCGTAGAGGTCCGTGTTTTCGGTCACGACGATGCGGACCGGCGCGCGCAACGCCTCGGCGAAGGCGACCGTCTCGCGGGCCTTCCGGACGTTCTCGCGGGCGCTGGCCTCGACGCTGGAGACGTTCGCGCGAGAGGTACCCAGCGACTCGGCGATGGTCGCCTGTGCGACTCCGCGTTCGCGCAGGGCCAGCACCTCGGCCTGTCGCCGGGTCAGGACGCTGGTCTGGGCGTCGAATCCCGCGCGGTCGAGTATCTCGTCCACGTCGTACTCGTCGCTCACGGTCGACCCTCCGCTTCGCTCGTCGCGGCCCGCTCCCGCGTCCGCGACCCTCCGTCGTGGCGTGCGCTCATGGTCGCCTCTACGTACTCGCCGGGAAAAAACCCGCGGCGTGCAACGCTCACGGGGAGAGTACGACATTCAGAACGGAGTACGACGCCCGCGACGAGAACGCTGTTGGGACTGTCCATCCCGCCGCGACCGATCGGTCCTCCGGGCGTTAGCTACCCCAGAAGTTGTCGCGGCTTCCGAGTTGCGGCCGCGACGGTCCGTCCTCGTCGTCGGTGTCGTCGGCGTCGTCAGCGTCGGCGTCGCCGGCGTCGTCGGCGTCGGCTTCCTCGGCCTGTTCGTCGTCGTCCTCGGTCTCCGACTCGACCGAATCCTCGTCGTCCATCGGCAGGCGTTCGAGTTCGTCGGCGCGAGCGTGGTTGCTGTGGACGTTCGTAATCTTCACCTTCGCACGAGCGTCGGGCAGGACGCCGTCCACCATGACGATGAACCCGTCCTCGGTCCGGCCGACGCCTGCACCGCTCTCGTGGATGTCCTCGACGGTCACGACGACCTCCTCGCCCGGTTGGACGGGAGCCGTCTTGAGTTCGGAGATCGGTTGGTTGTAGTGCTGGCACCACTCGGCTCCGCCGCGGTCGCCGTAGTGTTGGCATCCCATTCCCTCGATGCGCTCCTGAAAACTCGGGCATTCGTCGGCGAGTGGACAGTCCGGCATGTCTGTGGCTACTTGCCGACCGGCCTAAACCTTTACCTTCCGGCCCAACCTTTTGCCGCGTCTTCGGGCCGCCGCAGGCGGTCGGGTGCCGGCAGAAGGTCGAGCAGAAGCCTTCGTCACCAGCTCGCGAGCGCGGCAAACTGCACTCGTGAGCGCGGTCCTCGGCTCGCTCACTCGTTCGCGGTAATATCGCCGTGTCAGCGCGGTGCTTCCGCCACGGCGAACTCGGTCGGCGGGGGTCGGCTACTCCCCGGCGACGAGGAACGTCTTGCCGCCCTTGCGTTCGAGGTACACGTCGCCCACGTCCGGGAACCACTCGACGACGTACTCGTTCACGCGGTCGGTCTCGACGCCGGACACGTCGAGAATCGTCCTGTCGTCCGCGTCGGCCGTGCGTTCCCCGCGAGCGAACTGAGTTATCATATTCGAAGCTTATCCGGCAGTAGTATCAAGGTGAGCCGTCCGCGGTGAAAGTGAAACTAACCGACGGCGGCGATTTGCCGACCGTCACTGGCTTCAGATGTAGTAGGCGGCGACGTAGGTCAGGAGCGCGAGCAGGACCAACGGGATGAGGTGAAGACCGAGCGCGATTACGGTCATGAACAGCGACGACGGCCACGGCGAAGTGAGGAGCAGTACCGCGATGAAGAACGCGAGGATGACCAGCGGGATGATGTTCACCGAGATGTCGAGAAGCGTCTCGCGATTGAATACGGGGTGTGACATGGAACGTTCGAACGATTGCGATCGGCTTAATCTCGTCGGCCACCTTACTCGTACAACAGTTGCTCGGCCTGCGTCCGCCGACGGGACAGGTCGAAAACGGGTTCGATTTCGGAATCGGCCGCCAGTCGGTCCAGCACCAGCAGCGGGTCGGTCCCCTCGCGTTCGACCCGCTCCAGCAGAGCCGAAAGCTCCTCGCGGTACAGTGCCAGCGAGTCGAGCAGTCCGACCGCGAGCGCCATCGCCACGCCCGTCTCACCGTCGGGGAACCCGTCGCTAATCCGCGTGAAGTCGGGCGTCTCCCCGGGGGCCGAGTCGGTCGGGTCGAGACGCAGACAGCGGGTGCAAATCGCGACGCACTCGGTCTCCTCGGGCAGGTAGTCGCGCAGGTCGGCCGGGACCCGGAAGGCCAACTGTTCGCTGCCGCACTCGGGACAGGTCATACCGGTGAATCGGTCGGAGCAGTGAAAAACGTCGGTGAAGGGAATCGCAAACTCGGAGAACGACGGCGTCTCTATCAGTCGGCGGTGACGACTTCCTCGTCTTCTGCGGCATCGGCAGCGGCGGCGGCTTCGCGCTCCTCTTTCTCCTCTTGTTCCTTCTTGGCCTTGATCTTCTTCAGGCGGAAGATCTCCTCGCGCTCCTGCTCTTCGAGTTTCTGCTCGATGTACTCCTGATTCTCCTTGAGGTCGGGCAGTAGCTTGAACTCCAGCGCGTTGACGCGGCGCTTGGTGGTCTCGATCTCGGTCAGCATCTTCTTCATCGCGGTCTCGACCTCGGCCGCCAGGATGATGCTCTCGAGCAGTTCCTCGTAGGCCTCCGCGGCCTCGTCGATGCGGGCGCTAGTTCCGAGAACGCCGTATCCGCGCTCGTCGAGTCCTTTCCGAACCTTGCTGGACTCGATTTGGGGCACGACGACGCCCATGATGTTCTTCGACTCGGTGGTGATTTCGGGGTGTTCCTTGAGTGCGGCCGCCGCACCGCGGACCGCCACGTCGCCCTCCATCGCGCGAGCCATGTTGATCTTCTGCTGGGCGAGTTCGTAGTTGTCCTCGAGACCCGAGCGAACGTCCTGGGCCTGGTCGAGGATGTCCATGAACTCCATGATGAGACCGTCACGCTTCTTCTCCAGCGTGTCGTGGCCCCGCTCGGAGAGTTCGATGCGGTCCTCTATCTGCATCAAATTCTTCCGAGTGGGTTTGACGTCCTTGGCCATCTTAGGGGGAGTTTGTGGCTCAAGGGGGTTAACCTTTTACAGTCGGCGGCGTGGAAGCGGACGTCGGATACCGGGTCGGCGGCGGTAAGCCGGTATTTCTGTCGTCGGGCGACAGAGGAAACAGCGCGATTGGCGAGTAGGGAGTAACCACTCGGAGTCGAAGTCGACCGCCCGTAAGAACGAAACTTCAAAAACTCGAAGTCGCGCTCAGTCCGCCGCGACTTCTTCGACTTCTTCTTCGGGGTAGTACTTCTCGATGAGTTCCTCGTCGATACGGTTGAGTTCCTCCTTGGGGAGCATCCCGAGGAGGTCCCAGCCGATGTCGAGGGTCTCGCCGATGTCGCGGTTCGTGTCGAAGCCCTGGTCGACGAACTCCGACTCGAATCGGTCGGCGAAGTCGAGGTACTTGTTGTCGCGCTCGGAGAGGGCCTCGCGGCCGACGATGTTCACGAGGTCGCGCAGGTCCTCACCTTCCGCGTACGCGGCGTACATCTGGTCGGAGACGTCGCCGTGGTCCTCGCGGGTCAGCCCCTCGCCGATACCGTCGTCCATCAGGCGCGAGAGGCTCGGCAGGACGTTGATCGGCGGGGTGACGCCCTGCGAGTTGAGGTCCCGGTCGATGTAGATCTGTCCCTCGGTGATGTAGCCGGTCAGGTCCGGAATCGGGTGGGTGTCGTCGTCGCCGGGCATCGTGAGGATGGGAATCTGGGTGACGGACCCGTCGCGGCCCTCGATACGACCTGCACGCTCGTAGAGTTGCGCGAGGTCGGTGTACATGTAACCCGGGTAGCCACGGCGGCCCGGCACCTCTTCGCGGGCCGCACCGATTTCGCGCAGGGCCTCACAGTAGTTGGTCATGTCCGTGAGGATGACCAGCACGTGGTAGCCCTTGTCGAACGCGAGGTACTCCGCGGTGGTCAGCGCGAGGCGCGGCGTGACCGTCCGCTCGACTGCGGGGTCGTCCGCGAGATTCGTGAAGACCACGGAGCGTTCGAGTGCGCCCGTGCGCTCGAAGTCCTCCATGAACTCGTTGGCCTCTTCGGCCGTGATGCCCATCGCGCCGAAGACGACTGCGAACTCCGAGCCGTCGTCGTCCTCGCTCGCTTCGTCTTCTTCCGGCACGGTCGCCTGTCGCGCGATCTGGAGCGCGAGTTCGTTGTGGGGCAGACCGGACCCGGAGAAGATGGGGAGCTTCTGGCCGCGGACCAGCGTGTTCATGCCGTCGATGGCGGAGACGCCGGTCTGGATGAACTCCTCGGGGTACTCGCGTGCGGTCGGGTTGATAGCCGCGCCGACGATGTCTCGTCGCTCGTCCGGGACGATCTCCGGGCCGCCGTCGATGGGGTTGCCGGAACCGTCGAGGACGCGACCGAGCAGGTCCTCGGTGACGGGCATCTTCATCGTCTCGCCGAGGAACCGAACCGAACTCTTCCGGTCGATACCCTCGGTGCCTTCGAACACCTGAATCGAGACGAGACCCTCGCTCGATTCGAGGACCTGTCCGCGCTTGGTGTCGCCGTTCGGCGTCTCGATTTCGACGATCTCGTCGTAGCCGATGGGTTCGTCTACCTCTGCGAACACCAGCGGACCGCTGATCTCCGTAATGGTTTGGTACTCTTTCATGGTTTAGTAGAGCTCTCGAAGCTGTTCTTTCATGTCGTCTTCGAGGTCGGCGACGAACTCGTCGGCCTCGTCGTCCGGAGTCGTCGCGATGCGGTTCAGCCGCGGTGCGGCGTCGATGTTCGTGATTTCGTCCACCGGGACGCCAGCGTCGAGCGCGTCGAACGCCTCGTCGTTGAACGTCCGGATAGCACCCATGATTAGGTAGGACTTCTCGGGCGGACAGTTGGTGTCCACGTCGTGGAGCGCGTTCTGCTGGAGGAAGGCCTCGCGGATGTACCGCGCGACTTCCAGCGTCAACTGCTGGTCCTCCGGCAGGGCGTCCTTACCGACGAGCTGGACGATCTCCTGCAGTTCGTCCTCCTCGTCGAGCACGTCGACCGCCCACTGGCGCTGTTCGGGCCAGTCTTCGGCGACGTTCTCCACGAACCACGGGTCGAGCTGTTCCTTGTAGAGCGAGTAGGACTCGTTCCAGTTGATCGAGGGGAAGTGGCGACGCTCGGCGAGGTCCGCGTCGAGCGCCCAGAAGGTCTTGACGATACGCAGGGTGTTCTGGGTGACGGGTTCCGAGAAGTCACCACCGGGCGGGGAGACTGCGCCGACCACGGTCACCGATCCCTCGGTGTCGTTGATGTTGTCGAAGTAACCGGCGCGCTCGTAGAACTCCGAGAGGCGCGCGGCGAGGTACGCGGGGTACCCCTCTTCGCCGGGCATCTCCTCCAGTCGGGAGGAAATCTCACGCATCGCCTCGGCCCACCGCGAGGTGGAGTCGGCCATCAGCGCCACGTCGTACCCCATGTCGCGGTAGAACTCCGCGATGGTGATTCCCGTGTACACGCAGGATTCGCGCGCCGCGACGGGCATGTTCGACGTGTTGGCGATGAGGCACGTTCGGGACATCAGCGGCTTCCCGGTGACCGGGTCTTCGAGGTTCGGGAAGTCGTCGATGACCTCGGTCATCTCGTTGCCGCGCTCGCCACAACCGATGTAGACGACGATGTCGGCGTCGGCCCACTTCGCCAACTGCTGCTGGGTAACGGTCTTGCCGGACCCGAACGGACCCGGAATCGCCGCGGTTCCGCCCTTCGCCAGCGGGAACAGGCCGTCCTGCACGCGCTGGCCCGTCACGAGCGGGGTTCGCGGCGTCTTCTTGTCCTCGGCGGGGCGGGCCTCGCGGACCGGCCACTCCTGTCGCATCGAAATCTCTTCGCCGGTGTCGAGTTCGACGACCGTCTGCTCGACGGTGTAGTTGCCGGCCTCGACGGCGACGACTTCGCCGCCCTCGGAGTCGGGCGGAACCATCACTTTGTGGTCGATGCTCTCGGTCTCGGGCACGATGCCGAGGATGTCGCCGGGTTCGACTTCGTCGCCTTCGCTGACTTCGGGGTCGAACTCCCACGTCTTTTCGAGGTCGATACCGGGTGCGTCCACACCGCGGTCGAGGAACGCGCCCATCTTGTCTTCGAGGACCGTCAGCGGACGCTGGACGCCGTCGTAGATGGAGTCCAGCATGCCGGGGCCGAGGTCCACGGACAGGGGTTCGCCGGTGTTCTCGACCGGTTCGCCCGGTGCGACGTTCGAGGTTTCCTCGTACACCTGAATCGTCGTCAGGTTGCCTTCGATCTCGATGACCTCACCCATCAGCCCTTCCTCGCCGACGTACACCACGTCGTTCATCCGGGCGTCGAGGTCAGTGGCGGTCACGACCGGTCCACTTACGCTCTCGATGACGCCGTCCTCTCGAACGGTGTCGGATTCAGTTGCTTGGCTCATTCGTTGTCACCTTGTTCGTCTTCGTCCATAAGGTCGATACCGATTGCACGCTTGATCTTCCCGCGCAGTCCGCCGCTTCCCGCGCCGCCGCCGATGGAGACCATCGTCGGTTCGACGCTCGTCTCGACCTGCTGTCGAACTTGGCGCGACAGGTAGTCGAGGTCCTCGTCGTGCATCACGACGATGCCGACGTCGTCGTCTTCGAGAACGCGGGTCACTGCGTCGTCGAGTTCCGTTTCCTTGTCGTCGTCCGGGACGTTCTCGAACTTCCGGACGCCAGCGAGGCGGAACCCGGTAGTGAACTCCGGACTGCCGACGACTGCGATTTCCTGGCTCATAGTATCACCAGTTCGTTCTCGATTTCGTCCTCGCTCAGTCCGGCCTCGCGGCCACGGGCGATGGCGCGAATGTTGTCGACTTCGCGCTCCTTCGCCAACACGTAGGCCAGCACCGGACAGATCGACAGCGGAAAGACGTGCGAGAGGTGGTCGGAGTACTCGAGGAGCGCAGCGTCTAGAGCGTGCTCGAAGCCGATGAGGCTGTCGGCGCGCTCCAGTTCGTCGAGCGCCTCCGAGAGGTCGTCGCCGTACGTACTGTCTCGGATGAACGTCGCCAGTTCGTCGACGCTCGTGGACAACTGGGACAGTTCCGACGCGCGGAACAACTGTCCGCCCTCGATGAAGTAGTCGGCGGGGTCCAAGTCAGCGCCGGTCCGAGCGATGCGCAACGCGTTGCGCGCATTTCGGAAGTCGATTTCGGCCTGCAGGAACTCGACGTACAACTGCGTCGCTCGGTTGTCGCTGTCGGTGACGCCTGCCATGAGGCCCTCGTAGTACGTGCGGTCGACCGCGTTCTCCAGCGGAATCAGCACGCCCGTCTCCTCGTAGTCCTCGTACGCTGCCCCGATCGCGTCGCCGTAACGCGTGCGGTCGAGCATCTCGACGACGTCCTCGATGGAGTTGGATTCGACCAGTCGATCGAGGAACTGCCGGTCTAACTCACCAGCGTAGATGAGGTCCTCCTCGATGGCCTCGCTGTCGGAGTCGGAGTAGATACCCCGGACGATCGTCTTGATGTTCCACGCGTCGAACTTCCGGAGGTATCGGGCGATGAGCGCGTACAGTTGACCGTCAGCCCACCGGAGCAGGTCGTTGAAGTGCTTGGCGAGATTGCGATTGAGGGCGTGTTCGATGAGGTCCACGCCGTCGTAGCGGGAGCCGAGCGCGTTCACTTCCGTCTCGTACTCGGTCTCCTCCATGTATCGCGCTATCTCGCTGGGACCCATCCGGATGAGTTTCCGGTAGTCCTCGTCGTCGAACAACGCCGCTCGCCGGGCCTGAACCCGCGCGGTGACGTACTCGTAGTTCGAGGTTCCCTCCGTCTCTTTCACGCTCATTGCTCGAAGAGGCGTTTGCTAACGTCCTGAAGGTTGTCTTCCCAGACGTCCTCCAGCACCGAGTCGAACGTGTTGTTCACGCGCAGGCGGGACTGCTCGCTCTCGACGACGACGCCGCCGAGACAGTCGTACTCGCCGGCGTACTCGTAGCCGTCGTAATCGGCCACGATGTCGGTGAGGAGTTCGTCGTCCTCGGGCTTGCCGTAGACGCGGACGGTGTCGCTGTCCTCGAACTCCTCGCTGGCGGCGTCGAGCAGTTCGCGCGTCAGTTCCTCGCGGTCGTCACCTTCGAGGGTGGCGATGCGATCTTCGACCGAAGCACGAACGTCCTGCAACACGTCACGTCGGGCTTCGAGGCGCTTCTGCTTGGCCTCCAACTTGGCGCTGGAGAGCTTCTGCTCGCGCTCTTGGGCGATTGTCTGCTCGGTTTCCCGTTCTTGCTCCGCGAGAATCTCGTCGGCGTCGCTCTCTGCCTCGGAGATAATTTCGTTTGCGCGCTCGTCGCCCTCCGAACGAATTTCCTTCGCGCGCTCGCGGGCCTCGTTTCGAATATCCTCAACTACTGTGTCCAAACTCATTGATAAGAGGGGGAAAGGGGTCTATTGCGGGACGAGGAACACGACGACCAGCGCCAGGATGACGAGCGTCTCGGGCAGGACCGTCATGATGAGGCCCGTACCGAAGAGACTCTCGTCCTCCGCGATAGCGCCGATAGCGGCGCTACCGATACCGCGTTCCGCGTAGCCAGCACCGAGGGCCGCGAGACCGACTGCGAGCGCGGCCGCGGCCTTGTTCGGGATGGCGGGCGAGGATGCCGCGCCTTCTTGTGCGAGCAATGCTACAGCGTCGACGAATGTAGGTGCAAGTTCGAGCATGGTTTGGAGTTCTCCTATAGCTCTCGTAACCGGACAGTCCTATTTCCCGCTACTGGAGTCATAAAGCTTCCCAAAAGAGTTCGACGGATGGCCGTCGAAGGGCCGTAAACCCCAACTCGTGGTAGCAAATACCAAAGGAAAACGAAATCCGTGAAGTAGCCACTTCGTCGGGAGTACCGTCCGAAATAGGAAAGCGATCAGAGCGTCAGTCTTCGGTCGTGTACGACCGCTCGTAGCCGAACGGTTCGTACTCCTCGCCGCCGCCTTCGTAGAACTTGCCGAAGAACTCGACGTACTCGAGACGGACCGCCTGCAGACCGGCGCTGGTGATACCGAGCGCCAGCACCAGCAGGTGACCGATGACCAGCACGAGGAGACCGACGAGCAGTCCGCCGATGCCGGAGTGAACCAGCCCGCCGAACATGTGACTCGTCACCTCGTGGCCGTGGTACATCGTGCCGACCTCGGGCATGTGACCGAGACCGAAGTGCCACTCCGCGTGGCTGCCTTCTCCGGTGACGTAGACCCCGAAGAAGAGGAGGTTGACCGCGAAGGCCATCCCCGCCTTCGCCAGCAGAACGGCCGCAATCCGAGTGTACGAGAGGGCGTCCGAGAGGACGCTGAGGCTCTCCAACGCTCCGATGACGACGCCGGGACCGCCGAAGTGCTTGACCTCACCGGCGAGGTAGAGAAGGAACCCGACGCCGCCGAGGGCGAGACCGAGGGTCCCGACTTCGGGCGAGAAGCCACTGAAGCCGAGTGCGAACGGCTCGCCGTCGAACACGGTGTACAGGAAGTCCGGCTTCGTTCCGCTGACCTGCGTGCTGAATATCCACGTCCAGATACCCGCGAACAGCAGGACCCACGAACCGCTTTCGAGGACGGCGTCGACCGGGTCGTGGCCGACTTCCTCGACGAAGCCGAAGATGTATCCGACCGTCATGTGGGCCAGCCCCGCGAGTACGGAGAGGGTCATCCACGACAGCGCGAAGTCGGCGTTGACTGGCTGGAGACCCTTCTTGATGGGCGGGCCTCCGAAGCCGAGTGCGCCTTCCCAGAAGTGGGTGGCAATCAGGTGTAAGCCGAAGATTTCGCCGTACAGCACGCCGAACAGCGCCGTGAAGCCACCGGCCCACAGCGCGATGCCGCCGAGGCTCTTGAACGCCGGATTGTCGAAGGAACGGTAGAGCCAGTAGCCGATGCCCACGTACAACAGCCCGTACCCGAGGTCACCGATCATGAACCCGAAGAACGCCGGGAACGTCAGGAACAGGACGACCGTCGGGTCGAACTCGAAGTACCGCGGTCGGTTGATGGTCTCGACCAGCAGTTCGAAGGGCTTGACCGCGCCGGGGTTGTCCTGCACGACCGGCGGTTGGTCGTCGTCCATCGTGGTACCACCGTCGGCGGCGACCTCTCCCTCGGCAGTCTCGTCGTGCGCCGCGGGTTCCTCGTGGCCGTGAGCCTCGTGTGCGTCGTACGAGGCGCGTTCGAGTTCGTCGACCTCGACTCGGTCGCCGACCGCGTCGCCGAGGGCGCTGGCCAACTCGGTGTATCGGTCGGTCGGAATCCAGCCTTCGGCGACGAACGCGTTCTCGGTCGTGGCGAAGTTGAGCGGCGCTTCGGCCTTCTGGACGTCGATGCTCAACTTCTCCTCGGCCGCGAGCAGGAAGCCGGCCGTGTCGAGTTTGACGTTCTCGACTTCGTTCTCGACGCTGTCGAGTTCGGATACGAGCTTCTGTCGCTCGTGTTCGAGTTCCTCGACGTACTCCTCGGGGCTTCCCTCTGCGTCGGGAATCTCCAGCGAGGCGAAATCGACGCCGACCAGCACCTCGTCCAGAGCGTCGTCGTCGGTGGCGTCCTCGGGATAGGCGAAGACGGCGACGGTGCCGTCTCCCGAGAACGTGCCGAACTCGCTGATGGCGTCGGCGTCGGCGAGCGTCTGGCGAACTTCCTCCTCGTCGGCCTCGCCGACCGCGACCTGTAGCGTCTCGTAGCCCGAGAGCAGGTCGAGGTCGATACCGAGGTCCGCGAACGGCTTCACCGATCCGAGTCGGTCTTCGACGTCGCGGAGTTCGTTCTCGAGTTCGCTCCGGCGGTCGTCGAGTTCGTTGACCTCCGTGCGGACGGATTCGAGTTCGTCTTCGAGAGCTTCGTCGGTGACGATTCGGTTCGGTCCGGCGTCCTCCTCGTCGATGTCGAGGATGCTCTCGAGGGAGCGAACGGTGACGAGCTTCTCGGACGCCTTCTCGGCACCCTCGACCGGGTCACCCGGCTCGAAGCCCTCCCACGAGCCGTCGTAGTCGGACAGGTGAACCAGATTCAGCTCGTGGACGGTCTCGATGACGTCGTCCATGACGGCGCGCGACCCCGTCACGGACACCTTGCTCATTCGTTCAGGTCTGAGCATGCACCGCCTCCTCGAACAGGTCTACCACGTAGTCGGTTACTTCCTCCTCGTTCTCGCGCGCTCGCGATTCGAGTTCCTCACGCTCTTGCTCGCCCTCGGCGAGAATCTCGTCGCGCTCGGCCTCGATTTCCTCGCGAGCCTCGGCGAGACGTTCGTCGTGAAGCTCGGACGCCTCGTCCTCGGCTTCGCGGCGGATCTCCTCCGCCTCTTTCCGAGCGTCGGAGATGCGCTGCTCGCGCTCCTCCTCGGCCTCGGCGACGATATCGTCGGCCTCTTGTTCGGCCTCCTTGATTCGTTCGAGAACCTCTGGCCTCGGCATACTAATCGTCCGAATCTTGCGCAAGCGGCTATAAACTACTTGCGAACTTTCTCGTCTACGCTGTAGCCATGTCGTACGTTCACAACCCACTCTCGACTGCATCGGAAAGCGACACTTCGAGCGGGAGACGGAATGGCAGGATTATTTGGCTGGCGGTACTAACTGTCACTCAATGGGTATCCTCGAAGACAAGAGCCGGGCGCGGCTCTTCTACAAGTACCTCTCGAAGGTGTACGACACCGTCAACCCGTTCATCTGGAACGAGGAGATGCGCGACGAGGCGCTGGCGATGCTCGACATTCAGGAGGGCGACCGAGTGCTGGACGTCGGGTGTGGCACCGGGTTCGCCACCGAGGGCATCCTCGAACACACCCGGAACGTCCACGGACTCGACCAGAGCGTCCACCAACTGGAGAAGGCGTGGGCCAAACTCGGCAAGCACGACCCCGTGAGCTTCTACCGCGGGGACGCCGAGCGACTGCCGTTCGAGGACGACTCGTTCGACGTGGTGTGGTCGTCGGGGTCCATCGAGTACTGGCCCGACCCGGTCGCCACCCTCCGGGACATGCGCCGGGTGGTCAAGCCCGGCGGGAAGGTCCTCGTGGTCGGCCCGAACAACCCGAAGTCCTCGGTCATGCAGAAGGTCGCCAACGCCATCATGCTGTTCTACGACCGGGAGGAGGCCGACCGGATGTTCCGCGAGGCGGGGTACGTGGACATCGAACACCACGAGATGGGCCCCACGTACGACCCGGACATCGCCATCACGACGGTCGCACGCGCCCCGGAAGACGAGTAGACGAACGGGAAAAGTCCGCCTTTCTGACGTAGCGCAACCTCTACCGACCTCCCGGCGCGCGCTGGCGGACCTCGCTGTGTGAGGTCGCGCCAACCGCGCGAGGTCTTCAGGAGCGAAGCGAGTGCAGACTCGTCAGAGCGTGCCTCTGACCACGGACGAGGACCGCAGTGTAACGAGGACCGCAGGAGGGTGGAGAGGTTCGAGGCTATCGCGGTCCGGTGTGGTGCTGTGCGGTCGCGGTACGATTGGCTCGAGGAGTAGTTCTCCACGTCCAATAGACCAAACAGTAGTCCGTCTTCCGGGCCGAACAGCAGCTAGCTTCTCCGACTTCTTCACGGCGCGGCCCGGCCGAGATAGCCAGTCACGCAGTTCCGTCCACCTCCGCGATAACCGACTCGTCCACCGAAAGCGTCACCACGACCTCCGACCCCGGCGAAATCAGCGGGTCGTTGGTCTCTGCAAGCTCGAAACTCGCGGTTTCACCCGCCTCCCACCGCGAATCGGTCGCGGTGTTGAACGGCCCGGTCGGACCCGGGCGAAACCCCGTCGCCGAGAAGAACGGAACCGGCGGTTGGGCGTCGAGCGCGGTGACGTCGATGCGGATCCGGACCGACAGGTCGCGCACGTCGAACGTGTCGCCGCCGCGGTGGACGAGCGTGAGTCGGTTCGCGTCGGCGTCGAGACGCAGGTCGATGGCGGCGCGCGGCGACTCCGACGGCGGCGTCGTTCCGAACGCGACACTGCCGACGGTCCCCGCGAGCGCCACGGTGACGACGAGCAGGAGGACGATACCGAGAACTGGGGAGGTGGCGCGGTCCGGCACGGGAAGGGTTCGTCCCGGCTTCGGCCTTCAACCTTCGGCCGCGAGGGAGATCCGACCTGAAGACGCGTATATCGTCGGATAAGAAACATTACCCCGTCTCTAACACGGGGATAGGCGTCTCTAAAAAGGATAAAACGAGTCGAATTTGGTGCTACGACGATTCGACCGGCGTCGCCGTCACGTTGACCGTCGTGAAGTCGTAGGTCGCGCTCACGCGGAACTGGTCGGCCGGAGCGAGCGTCCAGAGGACGCCGTCCGAGTTCGTCCGGCCGACGTGGTCTCCGGCGACCGTAACGTCACCCTGGACCGGCGCGCCCGTCGCGTTCGTGAGTTTCACGCGGAGCGGTCCACCGGGGTACGTGCGGTTGACCGTGACCGTGACGTTCTCCGAGGTGTTGCTCACCGACGGTCCCGTCGGGAGCGGCGTTTCACCGGTCAACTGTTTGTACTGCGACGTGCGATAGATTTTCTCGGTCCCCGTATCGACGTAGACCGTGAGGTTACCGTGCGAGTGGAAGTACATGAAGCGGAGGACGTTGAGCGACGGGTACTGTCGCTGTCGCCCCGAGATGATGTTCTCGCTCTCGGTCACCCACGAGAACTCGGGCACGATTATCTTCGACTCGGCCTCCTCGTAGGACATCTTGCCGCTTTCGCTCGGGTCCCGGTTGTCGGTCCGGTACACCTCGCGGATGTACTGTCCGTTCTTTATCGTCGCGAGGACGACGCCGGTATCGGCGGTCGCAGCGTAAACCCGAATCGACTGCGTGCGGCCCTGCAACGCCTTCCTGACCTCGTTGCGGACGGGGCCTTCGAGCGAAGCCATCTTGGTCTTCATCGACTTGTCGTCGAAGCCGAAGCTCGTCTCGCCCGCGTGGCGCTTCAGTGCGTCGATGGCGCGGTGAATCTGGGCGACTTCCGAGTGTATCTCGCCAAGCGTTCGAAGGAACTCGCGTTCGGATATCGTTCCGTTCGAGAACGCTCTCGCGGCCTGACGCTCCTGGGCTTTCAGGGAGATGATGCGGTTCTCGATGCGGTACCGGTACCGGTTCAAGACTTGCTTTCGTTTCTCGACGGACTCGGCGTCCTCGACCTGCTGATTGAGCGAAGTCGTGTCGAGTCGAGTTCGGAACTCGCCGCGGTCCATGGCGAGTGAGCTACCGAGCGCGAGCGACAGCGAGTCTATCGCCTCGCGGTCGGGTTCGATGCCGAGCGTCATTACGGCGGTCGTGTTCCCGTTCGCGTCGATTCGGAGGGTCCTGTTTTCGGCGGGCGAAGCACTCTCGGCTTCGGCGAGCGAGGGCGTACTCTCGACCGGTGTGGACGCGGTCGGGGCCGACGCCTGCATCGCGACTGCTCCGGGGGAGAGGGCGAGCAGTAATGCCAGCATAACGGGGATGAATCGCATTACATCACGTATTCGGACACCCATCATTAAAATATTCCTGGAAATATGAAACGAGGGACGAGCGACCGAGAACGGTCGAGACGTTTTACGGACCGCTCTCACGTTTTATCCCGCGATGGAAAGTATTTTCTTGTCGGCGCATTCACGCGATTGTATGCGGTCATCTGCCGCCCTCCTCGTCGTCCTCCTCGTTGTCAGCTCCGTCGCCGGAGTCGGGGCAGGCCACTCCGCCGACGACCGAGCGCCTGCCGCGCGCGCCGTCTCGGAGACCCCGTCAGTCCTCGGCGCGGCCAACGCGACGGCCTCGAACGCGACGGTCAGCGACGGCACCGAGATGTACGTCTCCCTCCGAGACGACGGAAGCGCTCGATGGACCGTCACGGCGCAGTTCGTTCTCCGTGACGAGAACGAAACCCGGGCGTTCCAGCGACTGGCAACGGACTACGAAGACGGCGACGCTAACGCCGGACTCAGCGAAGCGACGTTCGAGCGCGTGGTCGAGCGCGCGTCCGAGGACACAAACCGCCCGATGGAACTTCGGCGCGTCAACCGGTCGGCACGCACGTTCGACAACGCGAGCGTGGGCGTCCTCTCGCTTTCGTTCACGTGGACGAACTTCACGCAGGTCGACGGGAGTCGAATCGTCCTCGGCGACGTGTTCGGTACCGAGTCGGGAACGTGGCTTCCGACGCTAGCCGAGGACCAGTCGCTGGTCGTCGAAGCCCCGACGGGGTACGTCGTCTGGAACTCGCCGCAGGGCGTCGTCAACGGGACCATGCTGCGGTACGAAGGACCCCGGTCGCTGGAAGCCAGCGAACTGTCGGCGACGTACAAGCTCCGCGTCGAAGCGACTCCGACGACGAACCCGACCGGGTCCGACTTCCCCGACATTTCGAGTACGTGGGGACTCCTCGCCGTACTCCTCCTCTTCAGTGGCGGGTTCGGTGCGTACGCGCTGGCACAGCGCCGCGGCGCTGACCCGGACCCGGTCGGGGAGTCCGACGACGAAACCCACGGGTCGTCGCCCGCCGTCCCGACCACGGAGGACGCCGAGAACGATGCACCCCCGGAGACCGACGAGGACGACGAAGACGACGAACCCGCGACCGAACTGCTCAGCGACGAAGAGCGCGTCCTGCGCCTTCTCCGGGGCAACGACGGACGGATGAAGCAGGGTCAGATCGTCAAGGAGACCAACTGGTCGAACGCGAAGGTGTCCCAACTCCTCTCGAAGATGGACGAGAACGACGACGTGGACAAACTCCGCATCGGCCGGGAGAACCTCATCATACTCCCCGACGAGGACGTTACGGACGTGGAGTGACCGAACCGGAAACCCACAACCCGATGTCGCGCGTTTCGTAAACGTTTACCCCGAAGACGGCGATTCTTCGCGCATGAAGGTCCTGGTGACTGTGAAGGAGGTCGCCGAAGTCGCGGACGACTTCGAGATAGAGGGGACCGAGGTAGGCGAGCGCTACCTCGAGTACGACCTGAACGAGTGGGACGACTACGCCGTCGAGGAGGCCGTCCAGTTGAAGGAGGACGGCCCGGCCGAGGAGGTCGTGACCGTTACCATCGGTCCCGAGCGGTCCGAAGAGACCATCCGGATGGCGCTGGCCAAGGGGGCCGACCGCGCCGTCCGCGTCTGGGACGACGCGCTGGAGGAACCCGACCTGCTCGACGTGGAGACCAAGACGAACCTGCTCCAAGCGGTCGTCGAGGAGGAAGACCCCGACCTCGTACTGACCGGCGTGCAGGCGGGCGACGACGCCTTCGGTGCGACGGGCGTCTCGCTGGCCGACGAACTCGGCTTCCAGTGGGGCGCGGTCGTCAACGCGCTCGACTACGACCACGACGAGCAGGTCGCGCACGTCCATCGCGAACTCGAAGGCGGTGTCGAGGAACTCACCGACATCGACCTGCCCGCGGTCCTCACGATTCAGACCGGTATCAACGAACCGCGGTACGCCAGCCTCCGGGGCATCAGACAGGCCCAGAGCAAGGAGATCGCGCCCAAGAGCCTCGACGACATCGGTCTCGACGCCGAAGCCGTCGAGAGCGACCTGACACTGAGTTCGATGTACGAACCCGAGAGCGAGAGCGACGCCGAAATCTTCGAGGGTGACGCCAGCGAGACGGCCGGGAAAATCGCCGAAGTCCTCCGCGAGAAGGGGGTGGCAGAATGAGTGA
Organism: Halorussus salinisoli; assembly: GCA_005239435.1. Lineage (GTDB taxonomy): Archaea > Halobacteriota > Halobacteria > Halobacteriales > Haladaptataceae > Halorussus > Halorussus salinisoli. The sequence goes on from SZNP01000006.1 coordinate 281,169, forward strand.
CATTCTGGCCGTCGCCGAACACCGCCGCGGCGACCTCCGCGACGTGAGCTACGAACTGGTCACCGCGGGCCGTCAACTCGCCGACGAGACCGGCGGCGACCTCCACGTCGCCGTCGTCGGCGGCGACACCGAGGCGTTCGCCGACGAACTCAACCGCGAGGGCGTCGATTACGTTCACACCGTCTCCGAGGGCGAGGAGTTCAACCACGACGTCTACGCCCAGGCCGTCGAGGCCCTGCACGCCGAACTCGACCCCGAAGTGCTGGTGATGCCCAACAGCGTCAACGGTCTCGACTACGCGCCCGCAGTCGCCAACCGACTCGACCTCTCGCTGGCGACCGACGCCGTGGACTTCGAGTACGACGGCGGTCTGACCGTGACCCGCGAGATGTACGGGTCGAAGGTCGAGACCACCGTCGAAGTCGGCGGCGACCAGTACGCCGTCACCATCCGCGGCGCGGAGTGGCCCACTGCCGAGGGCGTCGGCGACGCGGAGATTTCGGAGTTCGACGCGGACATCGACACCGACACCGGTTCGACCGTCACCGGCTTCGAAGAGGTCGGCGGCGGCGACGTCGACATCAGCGAGGCGGACTTCATCGTCTCCATCGGTCGGGGTATCGAGGAGGAGGACAACCTCCCGCTCATCGAGGACCTCGTGGAGGCGACCGACGCGACGCTCGCGTCCTCGCGGCCCATCGTGGACAACGGCTGGCTTCCCAAGAACCGGCAGGTCGGCCAGTCCGGCAAGGTCGTCACGCCCGACGTCTACCTCGCCATCGGTATCTCGGGCGCGGTCCAGCACGTCGCCGGGATGAAGGGTTCAGACACCATCATCGCCGTCAACACCGACCCGAACGCGCCCATCTTCGACATCGCCGACTACGGAATCGTCGGCGACCTGTTCGAGGTCGTTCCGGAACTCATCGAAGAGTTCCAGTAGAATCTGCGGTCTTTTTCGGTCGTTTGTCGCGAGTTCTGTACGTTCTCGGTACTCCTGTCGGTCGAACAGTTCGACCCGTGACCGGTTCCGTCGTAGAAACGACCGACCGTATCCATCCCTCCACGGAGACGGACGAGTGCGACCGAGAGATTTAGCGAGCAGCTAAAGCGCGTCGCTGACGGGGCTGCCGCGGTGAGCAACCACCTCGGTTAGGGGAGTCGTAGCCACTTTGGTATCGTCACGTACTTGTTTTGCCGGTCCTGATTCCCGGCCAATGGATTACCCCGAGTCCCGGAGGGCACTGGTCGAGGAGCGCCTCGAAGCCACCCTCGACCGAGTCGAACCCACGGAACTCGCCGAAGAGGTCCGTCACGTCGCGCTGTCCGGGGGCAAGCGCGTCCGGCCGACCGTCACGGTGTTGTCGTGCGAGGCCGCCGGAGGCGAAACCGAGGAGGCAGTGGACTTCGCGGTCGGCGTCGAACTCGTTCACGACGCGTCGCTGGTCGTCGACGACATCATCGACCAGTCGGACACCCGCCGCGGGAGCGCGAGCGCGTGGGCGGAGTTCGGCTACTCGCCTGCCATCGTCGCCAGTGACGGTCTCATCGGGGAGGCTTTCGAACTCTTCTCACCGGACCCCCGGGCGATGGAAGCCGTCGCCGACGCGATGGTCGAACTCGGCGAGGGCGAAGCGACCGAACTCGTCGCCCGACCCACGAATCGGACGGAGTACATGGAACTGGCTCGCCGGAAGACCGGGGCGCTGTTCCGGGCCGCGGCCGAGTTGGGCGCAATCGCGGCCGACGCCGACCCCGCGACCGTGGAGGCGTTCGGCGAGTACGCCGAGAAGGTCGGCGTCGCGTTCCAGATTCGGGACGACGTGCTCGACGCCACGGCCGACGCCGACGAACTCGGCAAGCCCACGGGCCACGACGCAGAGATGGGTCGGCCGTCCATCGTCCGCGTGACCGACCTGGACGCCGACGAGGCGGACGCGCTCGCTCACGAGAAGTCCGACGCCGCGCTGGCCGCGCTCGACCGGGCGGCCACGCCCGACCTCACGGCGACCGACTACCTCCGTGACCTCGCGGCGTTCGTCGTGACCCGCGAACACTGATTCTACCCGACGACCGCTCCTAACTCGGTTCGGCCCGCCGCGACTGGCGGGATTCGGCGATGGCGAACGCGAGCGTACTCGTCAGTCCGAGCAGGGTCCCGGCCGTCAGCATCACTGCGAGGTAGGTCAGTGGAACCTCGTCGAGGAAGAACGCGCTCACCGCGTGCAGCACGACGGCGATGGCGAGGACGTAGAACGGCGCGTTCAGGTAGCGCCACCGGAAGCGGTCGGCCAGATACTCGTCGGTGATCTGGCCGAGACTCGTCGTGATTCCCGCGGCGGTGAACCACGTCACCGCCCCGTTGACGAGCGCCGCCAACACCTTGAGGGGACCCATGGCACCGTTCGTCGTCGTCTCGACTGCCTCCAGGGTTTCGACGCCGCGGACCCCGCCGACGACCAGCAGGGCGGCCGCGACGACGTACGTGATGAGCGTGACTCGACCCGCGTAGAGGCTGTTTCTGGCCTTCTCGGCCGCCCGGTCGAGGAGTCGCTCGACGCCCAATCCCCGCCCGAGGACGTAGAGACCGAGCAGGCCCGAGGTGACGCCGAAGACGGCCGCGCCGGGGAGTCCGAGCAGGTCGGAGACGATGGACAGTGGGTAGATGAGCAGGAGGATACCCAACGGGACGAGGATGGTCCCGCGAGTCTCGGGGTCGTCCAGCACCTGCTTGATGGTGTAGTACATCGATTCGAGGTCTTGGGCCTGCCGGACGACGACCCGGCGCACGCCGTCGATGGGTACCCGCGAGCGGATGACCGGAATCACGCTCTCGTCCTGCGCGCCGTCGGTGACGATGACCGCCTGGACTTCCTCGCGGGTCGAGAGACTGGCGAGAACCTCGTCCACCTCGTCGCCGACGGCCCGATTCGCGGCGATGTCGCCGCCGTCGGTGCCCGTGACGACGGCGACTTCCACGGTCTCGTCTTCGATTCGGTCCGCGAGGTGGACGCCCTCGAACATGACGTTCACGTCGCTGTCCTCGGGGTCAGCGGTCGCTAACGCTACCGCGGCGGCTTCGACGTTGTCGCGGCCGACGACGGGGGTGTCGAAGTCGGTCTTGCGACCGAGGTCGTCGTCGAGGTCCACGCAGAGGACCAACAGCATTACCCGGGGCTATGCGTCCGGGGTTTAACTCTTTTCGGGGATGATTCCGAGGATAGTTCGGCGACGAGAAGATTCGGCGACGAGACGAGCAGTCGGTTGGCGGCAGTTCCCTCCGATTACCTCCCGCATAGTAACGCCGTCCCGGAACCGCAGAGTTCACGATGGACGGACTGCCGACGCGACGCCACCTCCTTCGACTGGCCGGGATCGCATCTGTCCTCGGACTCGCGGGCTGTACCGGGAGCACCGACGACACCGAACAGGAGACGACCAGTACCGAAGCGGGCGGGACAGAAGCCGACCCGGGCACGACGGGCGGGATGGATACCGAGACCGACGACACCGAACCGGACGCGTCCGAAACGACGCGGGCCGCGTCCGAACCGCGCGAAGTCGAGTTCGCCACCCGTGCGGGCACGGCAGTTCGGGGAACCCTCCTCGGCGACGGGTCGTGTGGCGTCGTGTTCGCGCACGGCGTCGGCTTCGACCGGGCCGACTGGCGGCCCCAGTCCGAGAGACTGGCCGCCGACGGGCGGGTCGCGCTCGGTATCGACCTGAATCTGGACGACCGGAGCACGACGCCGGAGTACGTCCTCGCGGCGGTTCGGTACCTCCGCGAGCAGGTCGGCGTGGACGACGTGGTACTGGTCGGTGCGAGCGCGGGGGCGAACGCCGTCGTCCGTGCTAACGCCGCTGCGACCGACGAGACCATCGACGGGACGATGGGGATTTCGGCAGGACGCGCCGCCGAGGCGGCGACGGAGGTACAGGGTCGCTCGCTGTTCGTCGTGAGCGAGGGCGACAGCGACCGCTTCGTGCAGACGACCGAAGAGATGGCCGAGAACGCTCCGGAGCCGACGGCGCTCGAAGTCCTCCCCGGCGAGGCACACGGCCAGGACGTCTTCGAGACGGACCAGGGCGACGAACTCGTGGGACTGATTCGTGAGTTCGTCCGAACGGTCTGCGAGGAGTGACGACGGGCCGTCGGACCACCGTCTGTTTCGCACGCTTTTTGAGTCTCGACGCTTAAAAGGCTTCTAACGAATGATATCGAAGGGATGCGAACAGTGCGCCAAAGGGGGGAAGATGGTGCTCTTCGTCTACGGGTACTGTGACCAGCGGGACTGTTTCTACTGCCCCCTCGGCGAGAACCGCAAGAACGTCACCGACGTGTACGCCAACGAGCGGAAGGTCGAGTCCGACGAGGACGTCATCACCGAGGCCAAGCGCATGGACGCACTGGGAACCTCCATCACGGGCGGTGAACCCCAGGAGGCGATGAGCAAGACCTGTCGGTACCTCTCGCTGCTGAAAGACGAGTTCGGCGAGGACCACCACACCCACCTCTACACCGGCATCACGGGCGGGCGAGAGAACATGCGCCGTCTCTCCGAGGCCGGACTGGACGAAATCCGGTTCCACCCGCCGCTGGACCTCTGGGGCGACATGCACGGCACCGAGTGGGAGGAGATTCTGTACGTCGCCCGCGAGGAGGGCCTGACGCCCGCGTTCGAGATTCCCGGCATCCGCGCCGAACCCGAGTTCCTCGAATTCTTGGACGAGGGCGCGGCCGAGTTCTGCAACATCAACGAGTTCGAGATGAGCGACGGCAACTTCCGCCGGATGAAGGAGGAGGGCTACGAACTGCAGGACGGCCACATGAGCGCGGTCGAGGGGTCGAAGGAAATCCTCGACGAGATGGGCGACCACGAGCGCGTCTACTTCTGCACCTCCGTCTTCAAGGACGCCGCCCAGCACCGCAACCGGTTGAAGCGCATGGCCGAGAACATCCGCCGGGAGTTCGACGACGTGACCGACGACGGCACGCTGGTCTACGGCAAGACGTGGACCGACGAACAGCGGATGCAGGAGTTGGGCGTCCCCGAGGACTTCTACACGGTCAAGTCCGACCACGTCGAAGTCGCGTGGTGGCTCCTCGAAGAGATGATAGAGGCGGGCGACGTGGAGCGCGGAGAGATCGTCGAGCAGTACCCGACCGTGGACGGGCAGGTCGTAGAGCGGACGCCGCTGGCGTAGATTCGGGACGAGCCAATCCTACATCTATTTCTGAACGAGATATTTCCACTTTTGAGCATCGTTTTCGATTCTCGGCCGCTCCCGCTTGCTGGCGGCACGGCGTCGGGAAGAGTTCGAGCCACGGCGATTGAGGCGCCACTACACTCGGAACTCGTTCCGCTGACCGATGGAAATTAGAGGACGGCCGCCGCGAACGTCGAGTATGGACAGCCAGCGACGCGAGGAAATCCGCCGAGAGGTCACGGAGCGCGCCGAAGAGGTCCTTTCGGGCGTCGAGTCCCGCTGGGAGAACGTATCCCGACTCGACCCGCTGACCGTCGAACCCCTCTCGCATCAAGACGACGCCTACCCGCACAGCGCAGCGGCGTTCTTCGACCGGTTCTACCCCTACGCCGCCGGTGCTGCGGTCACGGATGACGACGGTCAGCTCCTCTGCGTGTACAGTCCGGTCCGCGAGGAGTGGGAGACGCCCGGCGGTGCCGGCGACCCCGGCGAGCGACCCACGGAGACCGCCCGGCGGGAGACGCTCGAGGAGACCGGCGTCGAGTGCGAACTCACGGGCGTCCTCCACACTCGACTGATGGAGATCGACCTCGGGGAGCCCGAACTCCTGCCGGTCCCGATCGCGGAGTTCACCGGCCGCGTCGTCGGCGGGGCGGAACTGACCGGGGACGATATCGAGGACCACGGCGAGATTTCGGACCTCGACTGGTTCGGTCCCGAGGAGCTACCGACCGAGATACGGGAGTACGACCAGAAGCGCACACACCTCCGGTCGCTGGACTGACGGGGCAAGAACGACGACGAAACCGCAGGGAAGAGACCGATGAAACGTCGAACTGAACCGCAGAGGGCGAGCAGGAACCGCGGGCGAAACGGCCACAGGCAGAGCGTCCGCAGGCAAAACGTCCACAGACGGAGCGGTCGCGCGAAACGAGCGCGAGCTTACACGCCCGTAGAGTAGCGCAGAATCCCGGCGACCCCGCCGAACGCAGACTGCAACTGCTCGCCCTTCTCGAAGTCGGTGGAGATGAACTTGGTCTCGGTGCCGCGCTGTTCGGCGATGTTCATCAGGAACTCGATGGCGTCCTCGCGCTCCTGCATTTCGGCCTCGGAACCGTCCTCGCAGGTGTGGTCGGGCGTGTCCTGTCGCTGGTCGATGAACTCGAACTCCTCCTTGTCGCCGCACTCGTAGACCACCACGTCTTTGCGGAGGTCTTCGGAGAGCAGGAGGCGGTCGACCGACCCCATCACGAGGTTCTGACGGGTGGGCTCGAAACCGTAGGTGGCCTTGTTGCCGTCGTGGAGTTGCTCGAAGAACTCCTCCATCTCCTTCTTGTCCTTCATCACCTCGGCGTCGGCCAGCGCGTCCTCGGCGTTGTCCACGAGGTCGTAGAGACCGGACTCGTCGGTGTAGGCCACGTCGAACTTGCCGAGGACGTGCTGTTGGATCTCGTGGTGGAGGTAGTCGCCGTCCAGGAACTCGTCTTTGGTCGGCGAGGGACCGCCGACGAGGACGCCGTCCAGATCCTCGCGTTTGGGGACGAACAGGTCGTTGGCCATCTCGGCGACTTCCTGATAGAAGTTGTCGATGGCTTCGAGTCGGAGGCGGGCGAAACGCTGGGCGGACTGACCACCTTTGCGCTGCTTGCCCGGCACCAGCGAGGAGGCGGACTTGACGGGTTCGACGCGCTTGCCCTTCAACCAGCCGACGTTGGCCTCGCGGCGGTCGAGGACGATGAGACCGTACAGTCCCTTGTCGGACAGCATGTGCTCCAGCGGTTCGGTCAGGAACGCCGAGTCACAGTGGTAGCGGAACGACTGGATGGGTTCGGGCGGGTCTTCCAGCACCTTCGTCACCATCTCGGTCCGGCCGCCGCCGCTGTCGATCGCGCCGCTGAAGAGGACGATGCCGTTGTCCGGTGGGTAGGTGTCGTAGTAGCGCAGACGGTCCTTGATCGACGTGAGCGCGTCCTGCACGTTCGTCCGGGTCTGCTTGGATTTGATGTTGCTCGCTTCGCTGTGCTCTTGGGTGACGTGGGCCACTACGTCGCTTATCTGCTTGTCCGGCGGTATGTAGATAGTAACGAGTTGGGTCCCGGACCCTTCGTAGTCCCGCAGGTCCTCGATGACCTTCTGGAACTCGTACTTCTTCCGGTCGGACCGCTCGCCTTCCTGCTCGCTCATTACTTCGTTCTAGACCCTCCAGAGGGTAAGTAACCTTTGACCTCACGGCCGTCGGGCCGAGCGGGGACCGAACTGCCGGCGTCATACACGCGGCAGACGATACCCGCAGTTACCCCGCGAACCGTCCGGGATATGTCGCCGCTGACGGACTAAATTTATATGCGTGTCACGGTTCGGTTGGGACAACGAGTATCATGTCCGACACGGTATACGCGATAGCGAGCGGCAAAGGAGGTGTCGGGAAGACGACGACCGCCGTCAATCTCGGTGCGATGCTGGCCGACCGGGACCACTCGGTGGTCGTCGTGGACACCGACCTCGGGATGGCCAACCTCGCGGACTTCCTCGACTTCGAGATAGAGACGCCCACCCTCCACGAGGTACTGGCGGGCGAGGCGGAGTTCGAGAACGCCATCTACCGAGCGCCGGGTGACATCGACGTACTGCCGAGCGCCACCGACATCGAGGCGTTCGTCAAGTCCGACCCCGCGAACCTACAGGCGGTCGTCGAGGACCTCCGCGAAGAGTACGATTACGTCCTGCTCGACACGGGCGCTGGCGTCAGTTACGACACCCTCGTCCCGCTGGCGCTCGCGGACGGCGTCCTGCTCGTCGCCACGCCCGACGTGGCCTCGGTCCGGGACACCGCCAAGACCGGCGAACTCGCCGAGCGCGTCGAGAGCGAGGTCACGGGCGCGGTCCTGACACAGCGCAGCAGCGACATCCTCAACGCCGACGACGTAGAGGAGACCCTGGGCACCGACGTACTCGCGGTCGTCCCGCAGGACGAGGCGGTCCCGATGGGCATCGACGCCGGGCGACCGCTCGCCGCGTTCGCGCCGAACGCACCCGCTGGACAGGCCTACCGCGAACTCGCCGCAGTGCTGACCGGCGACGCCGACCCCGACCCCGAACTCGAAGCGACCGACGCCGAGGACCCCCAAGCGGATGACACGAGGCCGTCCGAGTCCGAGGTGGCCGACGCGGGAGCAGTCGAGGACGAGGTAACCGACACAGCGGTTGGCGGGTCCGAAATCGCCGACGCCGAGGCGGACGAGTCTGAAACGTCCGACGCCCCGGCGTCGGACGCCGAAGCCACGGACGACCCGTTCAGCGCCGACGCGGCCCGGAACGTCCGGGACGCAATCGGCGGCGAGTCCGACGGCGAGACCAGCACCCTGTTCGGCGAGGAGAGTGCCGAGTCGGCCGAGACTGCCAGCGAGTCCCCCGAGACCACCGACGAGTCGTCTGAAACCGCCAGCGAGGCCCGAAGCGTGGACGACCTCATCAACGAGCACATCAGCGACGAACGTCTCGGCGAAACCGGAACGTCCGAAGACGAGGACGCCGACCCGCTCGCTCAGATGGGCGGGGACCTCTCGGCGGACGATTCGGCCGACGACCCCCTCGCGGGCGAGGAGGGGGACTCCCTCGAAACGGCGTCGCCCGACGAAACCGGCGAGGAAGCCGAAGCGTCCGACGAGTCGGAGTGGGGCGAAACGAACGACGACGGCGAGAACAGCGGCGTGAGCGGCGTCCCGTTCGAGGACGACGAAAGCTCGCTCGCCACCGACCGAGAGCGCGGCGACTCCGCGACCGACGCATCTCACAGCGAACGCGAGACTGGCCCCCACGGCGAACAGGAGACCGACCCCCTGGGCGAACGCGAACCCGCCGAATCAGCGGTGGGCGACCGCGGTGCCGGCGACTCCTCCGAGAGGGACCGCGAGTCCGACGGTTCCGCGTCCGAATCTGACAGTTTCGAGGACGACGAATCCGATGAGAACGGTGGCGTTCTGGGCCGTCTCGGGGCACTGTTCAAGTGAAGTCGCCAAAGTTCTAAGGGGTTCACCGCCGAATCTATCGGCATGGCAGACGAGAGTTCGGTTTCGCTGTGGTGGGTACTGCTGTTCGTCTTGCTGACGCTCGCCGTCGCCGCGGGCGCAATTCTGTTCGTCGGGGGAGACCTCGTCGTTCCGCCGGGGTTCGCGCTTCCGGTCTGACTACATCGACCGGGGCGCGGCGACGCCCAGCACTTGCAGGGCGTTGCTGACTGCGTGTTTCGACGCCGCGACAAGCGCGAGGCGAGCGTCTCGCAGGTCGTCGTCCACGTCGTCGGCCAGAACCGGACACTCCCGGTAGAACGTATTGAACGCCTCGGCGATTTCGCGGGTGTAGGTGGCGACGACGTGCGGTTGGAGGTCCTCGGCGGCCTCCTCGATGACGGCGGGGAAGCGCGCGACGACCTCCAGCAGTTCGCGCTCGGCCTCGGTCTGTAGCAGGGAGGCGTCGAACTCCTCGGCGACTCCCGCCGAACCGACGGGGGAAATTCCGGCCTCTTCGAGAATCCCGCAGCACCGCGCGTGGACGTACTGGACGTAGGGCGCGCTCTGGGCCTCGAAGTCGAGCGCGCGGTCCCACTCGAAGGTGATGGCCTTCGTCGGTTGCTTGGCCACGATGTCGTACCGGACCGCGCCGATACCGACCTGCTCGGCGATACGTTCTACGTCCTCGTCGGTCAGGTCGTCGTCGCGGATGCGGTCGTCGAGTCGGGTCTCGACCTCCTCGCGGGCGCGGTCGATGGCCTCGTCCAGCAGGTCGTCTAGGTTGATTCCCGTGCCCGCGCGAGTCGACATCTTCCCCTCGGGGAGGTTGACGTAGGAGTAGATGACCTGCCGAAGGCGGTCGGTGTCGTTGCCCAGCAGTTCGAGCGTGGCGTTCATCTGGTCGGCCTGCAACTTGTGGTCCTCGCCGAGGACCGTCACGGCGCGGTCGTAGTTGTCGAACTTCCACTCGTGGTGGGCGAGGTCGCGGGTCGCGTAGAGGGTCGTACCGTCCGAGCGCAGGAACACGAAGTTCTTGTCGATGCCGAACTCCTCCAGGTCGAGTTGCCACGCCTCCTCCTCGTAGACGGCCTCGTCCAGTTCCTTCAGGCGGGCGACCACCTCGTCGGCCGACCCGTCGCGGAGGAACCGGGTCTCCTTGACGAACTCGTCGAACTCGGCGGGCAGGCGGTCGAGCGTCTCGCGCATCCCGCCGAGGACGGTATCGACCACTTCCTGCACGCGCTCGTAGGTCTCCTCGTCGCCCGCTTCGAGACCCTGCATGATGGTCTGAATCTCGTCTTCGGCCGCCTCCACGTCTTCCGGGTCGCCCTCCTCCAAGAATTCGTTGCCCTTGCGGTAGTAGCGTACGAGGTCGTAGTCGGCCTTGTCGCGCTCGGGTTCGGCGTCAAGGTCGTCCTCGTCGAAGGTCTCGTAGGCCCACGTGAAGACCGCCATCTGGCGGCCAGCGTCGTTGACGTAGTAGTGGCGGTCCACGTCGTGGCCCGCGAACGAGAGAACCCGCGCCACCGCGTCGCCGACGATGGGGTTGCGCGCCCGCCCGACGTGGACCGGCCCGGTCGGGTTCGCAGAGGTGTGTTCGACCACGACTCGCTCGCCGGTCGGTTCGAGGTGGCCGAAGTCCTCGCGCTGGGCCTCCTCCACGGTGCCCTCGTAGTAGGCGTCGCTCGGCACGAAGTTGACGTACGGACCCTGGGCCGAGGCGGCCTCTACGAGTTCGTACTCGCTGGGGTCGATTTCGTCGGCGACCTGCCCGGCGACCTGCGGCGGGGGTGCGCCGACCTCGCCCGCGAGGCGGAACGCCGCGCTGGAGGCCAGTACGGCGTTCACGCCCTCGGGTGGGTCCTCGACGCCGAGGTCGTCGGTCGGGAGTTCGAGCGCTTCGAGTGCGGAGGTTAGGGCGTCCTCCACGTCGTCCCGGAACTGGAGATACATGTTACTCGTTGGTTTTCGACCGGCGGGTAAATGGGTTTCTGAACCGTGTTAATCGGTACGGGTTGGTCGCGTCGCCGGCTTCTCCGACTGCGACGACCACGTCGTCCGATAGCGAAGGAAAAGGCGGTCGTCTTCGTCAGTCCGCGTCCGACCCGAAGACGCGCGGCATCGTGACCGTCGTGTGTTCGGACAGGCCGTACGCGGCGGCGACGAGTGCGACGACGCCCACTGCGACAAGCGGAAGCGGCGACACGCCGTACCCACTCGCGAGGAACAGTCCGGTCGCGACGGTACCACAGAGGACGGCGTACGGAATCTGGGTGTTCACGTGGTCGACGTGGTCCGCCCCGGCGAACATCGACGACAGCACCGTCGTGTCACTGATGGGCGAACAGTGGTCGCCGAACAGCGACCCGGTGAGGATAGCGCCGATCGCTCCCGCAAGCGGTGCCCCGAGGTTGAACGCGAGGGGTACGGCCACGGGGAACATGATGCCCATCGTCCCCCACGAGGTGCCGATGCTGAACGAGATGATAGCGGCCGCGAGGAACACGACCGCGGGGAGGAGTTCGGCAGTGATGACGCCCTGCGCGATGGAGACGACGTAGGGACCGACGCCGAGCGCCTCGCTGACCGAACCGATGGTCCACGCCAGCGAGAGGATGGCGACCGGGAACATCACCATCTTGAACCCCTCGAAGATGGAGTCGCTGATGTCCTCTAACTCCACCCGCGCGTGTCCGACGAGGATGGCGAGTAGCAGGGCGCAGGCCGAGAAGACGCCCCAGAGGATGGCGTCGGCGGTCGCGGCGTCCTTCAGCGCCTCGACCGGAGCAACGCCCGGCCACCCGCCGGAGGTGAGGAGTCCGAGACCCGTGACGGCCACGAGGACGACTATCGGGGCCGCGAAGTACCACCACCGCGAGTCGACGTGGTCGGGGGTGACGATGTCTTCCTCGCGGGTCTCCAGCAGCGGGTCCGCGTCGTCGCGGAGGACCTTCCCCGTCTCCTGGGCCCGTTTCTCCGCGCGCTTCATCGGGCCGAAGCTCCATCCGGTAGTGACGACGATGAAGACGAGTGCGACCGCGAGGAGACTGTAGAACCGGAACGGAATACTCTGGAGGAATACCACGAATGCGCTCTGGTCGATGCCGAGCGCATCGAACTGCTCCCTGATGAGTCCGACCTCGAACCCGACCCACGTCGAGACGACGGCGATGCTGACGACGGGCGACGTGGTGGAGTCGAGCAGGTACGCGAGTTTCTCCCGACTGATGTCGAACTGGTCGGTAATCGGCCGCATCACCGACCCGGTTATCATCGTGCTCGCGTAGGAGTCGACGAAGATGAGCATCCCGAGGATACTCGTTCCGAGTTCGGCCTGACGTCGCGTCCGAATGCGAGAGATGATGCGCTTTGCGAGGGCGTTCATTCCCCCCGAGAGGAATATCATCCCGAGCATCGCTCCGGAGAGGAACGTGAACAGCAGGAGTTTGCTGTTGAACGACGCGGTGATGTTGTCGATGACCAACTGGAGGGAGTGTGCCGCCCCGGTGACCGGATTCCAACCCACCAAGATGGTCGCACCTATCCAGATGCCTGCGAACAGCGAGAGTAACACCTGTCTGCTCACGAGCGTCAGCACGATTGCGAACAGTGCTGGCAGCAGACTGATGATACCGTACGTTTCGGAAGCCATTACGCGATGGCAATTCCTCAGCAGGGGGGTTAAACCTTGTTCAATTTTATCCGCTTATGGTGTTGCTATTGTCGGGTAATCCCACATATTATAGGAGATGATTCTAATTCAGGCCGTCTTTCGGGACGGGTGAAGCGAGACGCGTCCCCGACGGTGGTCGGGCACAATCTATACTCCGAAGCGGGTCGTTGCGTTCGGTATGAAAGCGATGGTCATCACCGACTTCGGGGGGACAGAAGTCTTCGAACAGCGCGACGTAGAGAAGCCGACGCCGGGAGCGTCCGAACTTCTCGTCCGCGTTCACGCGTCGTCGATCAATCCCGTCGATACCAAGATTCGACAGGCCGGGTCGTGGGCGGGTATCTCTCCGCCGACGGTCATCGGGTACGACGTTTCGGGCGTCGTGGAAGCCGTCGGCGAGGAAGTCACGGACTTCGCCGAAGGCGACGAGGTGTTCTACACGCCCGAAATCTTCGGCGAGGAGGGGAGCTACGCCGAGTATCACACTGCCGACGAGTCGATAGTCGCCCGGAAGCCCGAGAACCTCTCGCACACCGAGGCCGCGGCACTCCCGCTCGCGGCCGCAACCGCTTGGGAGGCCATCGTCACCCGTGGGGAGGTCGAGGCCGGTGAAACGGTGCTGGTTCACGGCGCTGGCGGCGTCGGCGCACACGCCGTCCAGATAGCATCCGCGAGCGGCGCGCAGGTCGTCGCAACGGCGAGCCCCGAGACGGTCGAACAGACCGAAGACATCGGTGCAACGCGTGCCATCGACTACGAGTCCGAGGAGTTCGCGGACGTAATCGAGTCGGAGTTCGACGAGCCGGTGGATCTCGTCTTCGACACCGTCGGCGGAGAGACGCTGGCGGAGAGTACCGGCGTCGTGAAACCTCACGGTCGGATGGTCACGATTCTGGAACCCGAGGGCGAGTGGGGGTCGGCCTACCAGAAGAATCTGGACGTTCACATGCTGTTTCTCGAACGCGACCGCCGACCGCTCGACGCGCTCCGGCGGTTGGCCGAGCGCGGCCAACTCGAACCCGTCATCGACTCCGTGCTACCGCTGGAGGAGGTCGCAAAAGCGCACGAGATGGTCGAGTCGGGCGGACTCACGGGGAAGGTGGTGTTGGACATCTCCGGCGAGTAGTGGGTGTTGAATCCCTCCGGCAGACGACGAAGTAGAGCTATCTCTCCGCACTACCGCTCGCGGGGACTCCGAGCGTTGGCCCAGTGAGCGACGTGCCCAGAGGAAAGAACGTTTTACCCTTGGACGCTATCTGTCCTCCAATGAGTGAATCGGACGGTCCCAAACAGGTAGACAGCCCAGACTACCACAGCGAGAACCACACCGCCGCCCAAACCTGTGGGTGGACGGCTAATGCTCTCAGAGGCGAGGGTCGCTGTTATAAATACGCGTTCTACGGCATCGAATCGCACAGGTGCATCCAGATGACGCCCGTGGTGAAGTGCAACGAGCGGTGCGTCTTCTGCTGGCGGGACCACGCGGGCCACGCGTACGAACTGGGAGACGTGGAGTGGGACGACCCAGAGGCGGTCGTGGACGCCAGCATCGAACTCCAGCAGAAGCTTCTGTCCGGGTTCGGCGGGAACGACGACGTGCCCCGCGAGCGCTTCGAGGAGTCGATGGAGCCCCGTCACGTCGCCATCAGTCTCGACGGCGAACCCACGCTCTATCCCTATCTGCCCGAACTCATCGAGGCGTTCCACGACCGCGACATCACCACGTTCCTCGTCTCCAACGGTACCCGGCCCGACGTGCTTCGGGAGTGTAACCCGACGCAACTCTACGTCAGCGTGGACGCCGCCGAGCGCCACACCTTCGACGAGGTGGTGAAGGCGATGGAGGACGACGCCTGGGAGAAGTTGGTCGAGACGATGGACGTGCTGGCCGCAAAAGACGAGACTCGGACCGTCCTCCGGACGACCCTCGTCGGCGGGGAGAACGTCCACCATCCCGACTGGTACGCCGGGTTCTACCGGCGTGCCGACCCCGACTTCGTGGAACTCAAGTCATACATGCACGTCGGCGAGTCCCGCGACCGAGTGGCCCGAGAGTCGATGCTGGACCACGAGGACGTAGTGGAGTTCGCGGAGAAGATTCAGGCGCACATGCCCGACCACGAGCACCTGAAGGAAGTACCGGTCTCGCGGGTCGCGCTCCTGTCGAAGACCGACGATACGTGGGTGCCGAAGTTGAAGAAGGGGAGCGAGTTCTGGAATCGGGACCCCGTGACCGGAGACTGACTCTCAGATTCGCTCCAGTTCCTCTTCGGTCTCTTCGCTCTCGACGTTCCCCGTGTTCTTCGTCTCGGTCGGTTCGAACAACAGCACCTCGACCTCGCCGTCGTCGGCGACCGGTCGGTGTTCGACGCCCGCCGGGACGACCAGCAACTCGCCCTCCTCCAGCGTCACGTCCTCGTCGTCGCGGAACTCGACGCGGAGTCGCCCGCTCCGGACCAAAAAGAGTTCGTCGGCGTCGTCGTGGTGGTGCCAGACGAACTCGCCGTCGAGTTTGGCGAGTTTGACCGCCTGCCCGTTCAGTTCGGCCGCGAGGCGCGGCGACCAGTGTTCGTCGAACGAGCCGAACGCCGCGTCGAGAGTTACTTTCTCCATGTGTTTTCCGTAGTGCGCGACGGGGATAGGACTGTGGCCGCGAATCGAGGGAAAAGAATAGGTGTCGGCGACTCCCACTTCGATATCCCCGACCGACCCACCCTGTCGCTCCTTCGCATACCGTTCCATTTCTGAGAACCGTACCGCATCCGTTATGCTTAAACCCAGAGCGGCCGGAGTGTCACGTATGTCAGCGACACGGCCGCGCGCAGTCGGATACGACGAACTCGCGGCGCTCAAGCTTCTCGCACTCGACGGTGGGTTGGAGGGCGAGGTCAAGGTCTCGTGTTCAGGTCTCGCCGAGCGACTCGACGCCTCCAACCAGACGGCTTCGCGGCGACTCCAGGGGTTGGACGACGCCGGTCTCGTGGAGCGCGAGATGGTCAGCGACGGGCAGTGGATTTCCATCACGGAGGACGGCGAGTGGTCGCTCAAGCGCGAGTACGAAGACTACCGGCGTATCTTCGAGACCCCTGCGGGCGTGGACCTCACGGGGACGGTCACCAGCGGAATGGGCGAGGGTCGCCACTACATCTCCCTGCCGGGCTACATGGAGCAGTTCGAGGAGCGATTGGGATACGAGCCGTTTCTCGGCACGCTGAACGTCGAACTCACCGACGAGAGCATCCGCGCCCGGTCGGCGATGGAGGCGCTGGACCCCGTTCCGATCGACGGCTGGGAGGACGACGAACGAACCTACGGTCCGGCGGTCTGCTATCCCGCCGTGGTCGAAACGCAGGACGGCGACGTATACGAGAAGGCCCACACCATCGCGCCCGAGCGCACCCACCACGACGAGGACCAGTTGGAGGTCATCGCTCCCGAAAAACTCAGGGAGACGCTCGAACTCGAAGACGGCGACCACGTGACCGTCCACGTCGAGGAGCGAGCATGAGTCAGGCCGCCGCGGGCGTCGAGGCCGCCATCGAAGCGTTCCGCGAGGGGACGCCGGTCCTCGTCCACGACGCCGCCGACCGCGAGGGCGAGACCGACCTCGTCTACCCCGCGGGCGCGGTCACTCCGGAGGACGTGGCGCGGATGCGCAACGACGCCGGAGGACTCGTCTGCGTCGCGCTCGCCGACGAGGTGGCCGACGCGTTCGGACTGCCC
The DNA here is from genome assembly GCA_005239435.1 of Halorussus salinisoli. Taxonomy (GTDB): domain Archaea; phylum Halobacteriota; class Halobacteria; order Halobacteriales; family Haladaptataceae; genus Halorussus; species Halorussus salinisoli. Next base: position 297,783 of record SZNP01000006.1, read on the forward strand.
TTCCTGGAGGAGGCGCTGGACCACCCTGCGAGCGCCGACCACGAACTCGGCTACGACGAACGCTCGTCGTTCTCGCTCCCGGTGAATCACCGCGATACGTACACCGGTATCACCGACGAGGACCGAGCGACGACGATTACCGAACTCGCCCGAGCGGCGGCGAGTCCGGAGAACGTGAACTTCTCCGAGGAGTTCCGCGCGCCGGGCCACGTCCACCTGCTCCGGGCCGCTCCGGACCTGCTGGCCGACCGCGAGGGACACACCGAACTCGGAATCGTACTGGCCGCGGCCGCAGGTCGGGAACCAGCGGTCGTCGTCTGCGAGATGCTCGACGGCGAGACCGGCGGTGCGCTCTCGCCCGAAGACGCGAAGGCCTACGCCGAGCGCCACGGACTCGCGTACGTGGAAGGCTCGGCGATTATCGACCGACTCGGGTAGGGACGAAGAAAGCTCGGCGGACGTGGGAGGTGGTCGTCGGTCAGGAGTCGTCTTCCGTCCCGGCCACCATCCCGGCCACGTTGCCGACGTTCATCGCTATCGCCAGCACGACGGCGATGACGAAGACGATGAACGACGAGATGGCGTTCATCTTCGGGGCGGTTCCGTACTTTATCATCGAGAACATCGAGGTGGTCAGCACGTCCATCGTTCCCTTCACGAAGTAGACCCGGATGAAGTCCTCGAACGACCGAATCCACGCGAACAGGAAGCCGGCGCCGATGGCCGGTGCCACGATAGGGAGCGTGACGTCCCGGAACACGGTCAGCGGGTCGGCCCCGAGGTCACGGGCCGCCTCCTCCAGCGACTCGTCGAACGTGTAGAGTCTCGACGTGACCATCAACAGCACGAACGGGAACCCGTAGACGCTATGGGTCAGTACCACCGTCAGGAACCCGGGAGTTATCCCGAGCAGGGTCCGGAAGTAGATGAGCAGCGCGATGCCCATCACTACGCCCGGAATCACCATCGGCAGGATGCCGAACGTCCGGTAGAGTTCCTTGAAGGGGAAGTCGTACCGGGCCAGCGCGAAACTCGCCAGCACGCCGAACACCGTGGCGAGACACGCCGACAGCGTGGCTATCTGGATGCTGTTCCAGAGCGCGGACATCAGGGTCCCGTCCGCGAACGTCGCGGTGTAGTGAGCCAGCGTGAGCCCCTCGAACGGGAAGAACGTGCTGGCGTTCACCGCGAACGAGAGGAACATCATCACGAGCAGCGGAATCCAGAGGAACACCAGCAGCGCGCCCGCGACGAACCAGAGACCGCGGTTCAACAGCCACTCCGTGCGCTCGTGGCCCAGTAGACTCGACGGACGAGTGGTCTCCCGGGCGTCCTCGGTCGAGGTGCCGGTTTCGGTCGCCATCTCAGGCACCTCCGATGTCTTCGATGCTGACGTACCGGAACGAGAGTGCGAACGCGATGACGATGCTCACGACGATGAACATCGACGCCGCGCTCCCGAATCCGATCGCGTACAGCGAGTTGATTCGCTCCTCGATGAGTTGCCCGACCATCAGCACTTTCCCCTGACCGAGGAACTGCGGCGTGATGAACGCGCCCAGACTCGGAACGAACACGAACAGGCTCCCGCTTATCATGCCCGGCAGGACCAGCGGGAGGATGACGTCTTTCAGCGCGTCGAATCGGCTCGCACCGAGGTCGCGCGCGGCCTCGACCAGCGAGAAGTCCAGCCCTTCGAGGCTGGCGTACAGCGACAGCAGCATGTACGGGAAGTAGGCGTGAGTCAGGCCGACGACGATGGCCGGAACGCCGTAGTTGAGCAGGCCGACCGGTTCGCTCACTAGTCCGACACGCATCAGGGCGCTGTTGAGGACGCCGTTCTGTCCAAACATGAGGTACCACGAGTAGGCCCGCACGAGGTACATCGTGAAGAACGGCAGCAGCACGAGGAAGATGACGACCTTGAACGTCCGGCCGCCACGTCGCGCGAGCAGGTACGCGAGCGGGAACGCGAGCACCAGACACAGCACGGTCGTCACCGCCGCGATGGCGTACGATAGGAACAGCGACTGGAAGAACGAACTGTTCCAGAACGCGCCGTCGCCGGTACCCAGCTGGGAGTAGTTGTCCAGCGTCGGTTGCCACACGATCTGGTAGGCGTCGTTGACGTTCAGGAAACTGACCGTCACCATGAACGTGAGCGGTGCGAGCAACAGCAGAACTAACCAAACGAGCCCCGGTCCGGCGGTTATCGACAGCCGCGTCTGGCGCGAGGCGAACGCGCCGACGAACCGCTCGCGGAGCGTCTCCGACCGGCGGGGTGAGTCTACAGACATGAGAGCGAAAGCCGATTACGCGGTCTTGATCTCTTCCCACGCCTTGATCCAGGCATCCTCGTTCTCGACGGCCTTGAACGGGATCATCTCCTCGAGGCGCGAGGGGTCGACCGAGCCGTACATCTCGTTCTCCTCGTCGGTGAGGTGTTCCTGAGTACTGGGGTTACAACTCGGCGAGTAGCCGACCTTACCGAGCTTCGCGCCGAGTTCGGGGGCGATAAACTCGTTGACGACCTTCCACGCCATCTCCTTGTTCTGGGACTCCTTCGAGACGACGGCCGACTCGAACCACGCCAGCGACCCCTCTTTCGGTGCGGCCATCTCGGGCCAGTCGGTGCCGTTGTCCCACATCTCGACGATCTCGTTCCGGCCGGACTGGCCGATGACGAAGTTGCCCTGTTTGAGCGACTTGATGTAGGTCGGGTCGGCCGCGATGTACCCCTGAAGCAGGGGCTTTTGGTCCATCATCGTCTGCTTGACCTCGGCGATCTGGTCGTCAGAGAGCGTCACCTTCTCGCCCTCGAACGCGTCGCGGTAACCCAGATACAGCGCCGCGGCGCTCATGGCTTTGAAGTGGTTGTCGTACATGACGATGTTGCCCTCGTACTCGTCGGAGAACAGTTTCGCGTAGGTAGGTTCGTGGTCCTCGACTTCCCGGGAGTCGTAGGAGTAGCCGTACCAGCCGAACCGAATCGGGACGCCGTACATGTTCCCGCCGTCGGTGAACTGGTTGTCGGCGAATCCCTTGAACACGTCGTAGGTGTCGCTGTAGTTCGAGACCACGTCCTCGGGCACCGAGTCCACGAGACCGGCGTCTATCATCTTCGGGACGTAGTTGTTGTTGGGGACCGCGATGTCGTACTGCTCGTTCTGACCCGAGTTCCACGACGAGAACATCTTGGACGACGAGGTGGACTTCGTGAACTTGACGTTCACGTCGAGGCGACTCTCGATGTCCTCCTTGAGGTCGGCGTACTCCTCCCACGTCAGGATGTTGATGGTGGCGGTACCGCCACTACCGCCGCCGAAGCCCCCGATACACCCCGCGGTCATCCCGAGGGCACCTGCGGCACCCGTCGCCTTGAGGAACGTCCGGCGGTCGCTGCCGCGTCCGTTCGTCGTCTCCGATTCGCCACTGCTGCCGTCCCAGCTCTTGGGCATGCCATATCACCACATAGAGCCGCACCTTAGTTCTTACCCACAAATCCATACATTTTGATGACATTACGCCGGCAGTTTGGAGGAAATATGAAAATTTCCCTCAGTTCTTGTAGAATACTTACCGTAATGGCTGACCGTTCCGAAACAGTTTATGCGGAGTAGTGTGCTACGGTGAGGTATGGCAACGAGTGTCGATGGGCTGATACACCTCGACGGTGTTCGCAAAGAGTTCGGCGACGTGACCGCCGTCGAGGAGGTAGACCTGCTGGTGAACGAAGGCGAGTTCTTCTCGCTGGTCGGGCCGTCGGGGTGTGGCAAGACGACCACGCTCCGGATGATAAGCGGGTTCGAGACCCCGACGAGGGGGTCGGTCCACATCGACGGACGAGACATGGCGGGCGTGCCGCCGGACGCCCGAGACACCAACCTCGTCTTCCAGCATCACTCGTTGTTCCCGCACATGACCGTCGGCGAGAACGTCGCTTACGGTCTCGAAAAATCCGGCGTCGAGAAGTCCAGGCGCGAGCAGTACGTCACGGAGTACCTCGAACTCGTCGACCTCGACGGCTACGAGGACCGCAACCCCGACGACCTCTCCGGCGGTCAGCAACAGCGGGTCGCTCTCGCGCGGGCTCTGGTCAACGAGCCCAGCGTCCTGCTGTTCGACGAACCCCTGTCGAGTCTCGACCGCAAACTCCGCAAGCAGATGCAGGTCGAACTGCGCGAGATCCACGAGAAGACGCAGGGCGCCTTCTTCTACGTCACTCACGACCAGGAGGTCGCCATGACCCTCTCGGACCGCCTCGCCGTCATGAACGAGGGTCGCATCGAACAGGTCGGCACGCCCGAGGAGATATATCGGGAACCCGCCAGCGAGTTCGTCGCGGACTTCATCGGCGACACCAACCTGCTCGACGGCCGGGCGACCGGGCAGAACGGACAGACCACCGTCGAAATCGGCGGCGAAGCGGGCTTCTCGTTCACCGCCGCCGAGAGCGTGAACGACGGCGACGTGACAGTCTCCATCCGGCCGGAGGACTTCCGACTCGCCGAGAACGGCGACGCGACGTTCGAGGGCGAAGTGATCGAACGCTACTTCCAGGGCGACCAGACCAACTACGTCGTGGACGCGGGGGCCGACGGTCTCTCGGACGTGCAGGTCGTCATGCAGGGCCGCAACAGTCCCGTCTCGCCGGGCGAGCGCGCGGCGTTCGCCATCGATGACGACGCACCGGTCGTCTTCGAGAAGTAGTGGCGTAGTGTGGCCGCCGGTCACCTCCGTCTCGATTCCGGTAATCGTCCGTGACGAACCGTGAAGACTCTTAAAGGAGGCCTTCGATTGTACTGCACGTATGAGCTTCGACGAGATGGACGTGGACACGATCTGGATGGACGGCGAGTTCGTCGACTGGGACGAGGCACAGATTCACGTCCTCACGCACGGCCTGCACTACGGAAGCGGCGTCTTCGAGGGCGTCCGCTGTTACGACACCGAGAACGGACCGGCGATCTTCCGGTGGGAAGAGCACCTGGAGCGACTGTACGACTCCTGCAAGCCCTACGACCTCGAAATCGACCACGAACCCGAGGAACTCACCGAGGCCACCAAGCGACTCATCCGCGAACAGGACCTGGCGTCGTGCTACGTCCGACCCATCGCGTTCTACGGCTACGAGAGTCTCGGCGTGAGTCCGGGCGACTGCCCGACTCGAACCGCCATCGCGGCGTGGCCGTGGGGCGCGTACCTCGGCGACGAGGCGCTCGAAAACGGCGTCGAAGTGATGGTGTCGTCGTGGCGCAAGCACGCCTCCAGCCAGATTCCGACCAACGCCAAGACCACCGGCCTGTACGTCAACAGCATGCTCGCAGGCGAGGAGGCGCGTCGGAACGGGTTCGCCGAGGCCATCGTCCTCAACAAGGAGGGTAACGTCGCCGAAGGGCCGGGCGAGAACCTCTTCATGGTCAAGGACGGCGAACTCTTCACCCCCGGGCTCGCCGAGAGCATCCTCGACGGCATCACCCGCGACTCGGTCATCACCCTGGCCGAGGAGATGGGCTACACCGTCCACGACCAGGCGACCATCTCGCGCGGCGAACTCAACACCGCCGACGAACTGTTCTTCACCGGGTCTGCCGCGGAGGTCACGCCCATCCGGCAGGTTGACAACGTCGAAATCGGAAACGGCGGCCGCGGCCCCGTCACCGAGGAGATTCAGTCGCGGTTCTTCGACGTGGTGAACCGCCGCACCGACGACTACGAAGAGTGGTTCGAGTACGTCGAAGAGTAGAAACCCGTACCGACCGTTCGTAGTCCGACCCGCGGTCGGTTCACTGCGGCGGTGGCGACTGCGTCTCTTTTTCGTCCTGCACGTCGATGGGAATCCCGGCCTCGCTCGTCTCGCCGAATCCGGCACTGAGGACGCGGGTCAGCGCGTCCTCGACGCTCTCGTCGGTCTCCTCGAACCGACTCGGTTCCACCTCGACGACGAAGCCGGTGGTGATGTTCGGTGCGGTCGGGAGGAAGAGGAGTTCGCGGCCGTCTTCGGTCGTCTTGCCCGTCTTGAACGCGGTCATACGCATCCCCTCCCAGGTCTCCAGTTTGACCGGGGCCTGTAGGTCGGTCGAGTCCGAGAGCGCCGTCTCGGCCGCCATCTTCGAGGCGTTGTAGACCACCCGGAGACCCGGGAGTCGATTCATCATGCCGTCGATGCCGCCCTCCACGAGCGACCCGACCGCGGTCCGCATCATGTAGCCGACGCTGAGGACGAGCATCGTGAACACCACGATAGTCAGGACGACCCTGTACACCGGGTCCGCCACGCCCGGAATCGGAATCCTGGCTATCTGCTTGAACATCCAGTGAACGATGTAGAGCGTGACGAGTATCGGAAGGAGGACGATGAGGCCGCTGGCCGCATCCCGTTTCCACGAGGACATTTGTCGGGAGTATCCGACCGCAGGTCCATAAACTAGGTGTTATCCGACGAGCGCTGCCGCGAGCGCGTTTGCGTGGCGGGGGCGAGAACCCTCACCGACCGAGAACGCACGTCCGCCGAAGGCCCTCACCGACCGAGAACGCACGTCCGCCGAAGGCCCTCACCGACCGAGAACGCACGTCCGCCGAAGGCCCTCACCGACCGACGACGGCCCGGAGCGCGAACAGCAGGTTCTCCTTGCGCTCCATCGCGCGCCGGTAGAAGTACGAGAGCCACTTGTCGCCGTAGGGGACGTACTGCCAGACCTCGTACTCCTCGGCGAGGTCGTACTGGGCGTCCTCGCGCACGCCCATCAGCATCTGCACCTCGAAGTCGGTGCCGTACTCGTCGTGGAGGTCCTCGGCGTACGAAATCATCTCCGGGTCGTGGCTTCCGACCGCGATACCCCCGTCGAACTGCTGGAACATGTACTCGAGCTGCTCCTTGTAGGCGGCGTTGACCGCCGACTTCTCCTTGAGTGCGACCTCTGCGGGCGGGTCGTAGGCACCCTTGACGAGTCGGACCTTCCCGGGGAGGTCGGCGAGGCGTTCGAGGTCCTCGTCGGTTCGCTTGAGGTTCGCCTGCACGCAGACGCCGACCCCGCCTTCGTGTTTTCGGGCGAGTTTCTCGAAGATGTCGAGGGTGGCGTCGGTCGTGTCGTGGTCCTCCATGTCGATCCAGACGAACACGTCGTGGTCGGCGGCGTAGTCGGCGATGCGCTCGACGTTCTCGTGGAACACCTCCACCCCCACGTCGAGACCGACCTGCGAGGGCTTGACCGAGATGCAGGCGTCGGCGTCCGCGCTCTCGATGTCCTCCACCAGTCGGAGGTACGCCTCGGCGTCCTCGTCGGCGGGTCCGCGGGCGTCGTAGTGTTCGCCCAGGAGGTTCAGGATGGCCTTCACGTTCCGGTCGTTCAACTCCCGGGCGTGGTCGATGGCTTCGGCCGGTGACTCTCCGGCGACGAACTTGCTCGCGATGGGAGGTATCATGGTCGGGTCTTTGCATCCGCCCGTCTTATAAAGTGGGCATCCGAGATACTGTCGGCGGAGCGGTTCGACCGCGAAACCGCGTTTTGGAACGACAGGTGCGTGGGCGGGGAGAGCGAAGGGAGGCGGGCGAAAGTGAGAATTGGCTGCTCGAAAGTCGCCACTAGCTGAGTGACTGCCGCCGAAGGTTTAGCTTAATTCGGAGTGTTCAGGACGCCGACGAGAGATGCGACGGATGCCGTATCTGAGGCGACAAGAGTGCAACGCGGGCGGTAACGGACTTTTTACGACGAAAACGGTCGCGGTGGTTTTCCGCGTCGCGCGGCGTAGATGTACCCGCATCGTTCGCGAACCAGCGTTTATTCGAGAGGTTACCATGACAGAGAGTGCTAACTCGAACATCGTTTCTGACGGAGCGACGGCACTGCAGGACGCAGGTGCCGGAGGAGAGGGGTACATGTTCAACAACCAGTTCCAGCCGGGAGCGCAGTTCGTCGTCGTCACACCGTCACTCGACTGGGCACCGCAAGGAGCAGGCGAGGGGCAGTTCGGCACCTCGTTCAACACGCGCATCGTCCAGTACGTCGGCGCGGCCAACCAGTTCGCCTTCCTGTTCCCGTACGAGGACGCCGAAGTGTCGGAGGGACAGCGATACACGCTCGGCGGCGACTGGGAGGACATCGAGGAGCAGACGGACGGCGACGGGGTGAACTTCGTCAACGTCACGTTCAACCCGGCGTAGCGTCGCAGAACGACTTCGGCCACTACGACACACATCATGACAGACGACACGAACACGCTCGAACGACTCATCGGGGAATCGTCGAGACGAACGTTCATGAAGGGGAGCGCCCTCGCCTCCGGCGGACTGGCGCTGAGCCTTTCCGGGTTCGGCGGCGTCGCGGCTCAGGACGGCGACGCCACTCGGGGCGTGATGCTCAACAGCCAGTTCTCCGCCGGTGCGCGTTTCACCGTCGCTTCCGACGCTCTCGGCTGGGCACCCGTCCAGACCGACGCGCAGGGCAACCAACTCGACACGCGGGTGATCAACTATCGGTACTCGCAGGGTGCGTACGCGATGTTGTTCGTCCCGCAGAACGCTAACTTACAGGAGGGCCAGACGTACGAGTTCGGGACGGGAACGCAGGGGTTCGACGTCGACGTGGACGGTCTCGACGAGGACCTCGTGTTCGACGACGAGGCGGAACTGGGACTGGTCGGCGTGCAGTTCACTCCGGTCCAGCAGGCGACGACCCAGGGCGGCAATCAGACCGCGGGGAACCAGACGGCGACGAACCAGACGGCGGGCGACGACGGAACCTGACTAGTCCGGGTCGATCCGCGTCCGAAAGCTCGTTTTTTCGAAGCCGTCTCAACCCGGGCCGTATCGGAACGCGAGCGTCTGAGCGACGAATCCCGCGACCAGTAGCACAGCGTTCCGAACCGGAGCCCCCAGCGGAACGACCTCGACGGAGAGCTTTCGGTCGAAGACCGGCCAGAACGGACTCACCGGTTGCGTGCCGGGGAGCAGAACGAGGACGTCGGCGACGACGTGACTGGCGACGCCGAGAAACGCGCCAGCGGTGGCCCACGTGAACACCTGCTTCGGGGTCAAGTTCGACCAGCGAGACGTCGCCGACGAGGCGACGTACGCCCAGAAGGCCGCGGCACCGACCGCCCCGACCGCGATTCCGGCGACGACCGCGAACAGGAACGTGTGCGTCACTCCGTGGTGAGTCACGACCGGGAGGTGTTTGTCGAGGTCCGGGAGGACGGCGGTGAGCAGGACGAACGACGAGAACACCGTTCCGGTCTTCCGACCCAGGAAGAACGCGAACGGGGCGGCGAGTATCAGCGCGACGCCGTAGTGGCCGGTGGGGTACATAGCGCGAACGACTCGCCACGGGCTACGCCACAGAGAGGGGTAACAGTTGTCGCCGGCGGGTCAAGAGGAGCGCAGGACGCCGAGTCGATGGTACCCCCACGCCATCAGTCCGAGTCCCGCGACGACCCCGATTCCGAGGACGACGACGGGGAGCGTTCGTCCGGGTAGCGGCCCGTGAAGCGGGTCGAAGGCCAACTGCCAGAGGCAGTAGGCGAAGACGGTCGTTCCCACGAGGACTGCCATCGGTTCGAGTTCCCGAACCACGGGTTCGGTACGCGACCGACGCACCTAATACTTCGACACTCCGAGCGAGAGCGAATCTCCGGTTCTTAAGGGTCGTCGGTTCGCGTGTCGTCACATGGGTGTCTACGAGATAGTCGTAATCGCGTTGTGGGCGATGTTGCCCGCGTACGTCCCGAACAACGCCGCGGTGCTGGCGGGCGGCGGTCGGCCCATCGACGGCGGGCGGACGTGGAACGGGCGACGACTCCTCGGCGACGGCAAGACGTGGCGGGGCACCGCGGTCGGCATCCTCGTTGGCGCGGCGCTGGCGCTGGCGCTCAACGCCGTCGAACCGACCGCTTCGGACCTGTTCGGGGTCGGCCTGCCGACGTTCCCGCTCGCGGTGATGGTCGCGCTCCCCACGGGCGCCATGGCCGGCGACATCGCGGCCTCGTTTCTGAAGCGCCGGACCGGTCGCCAGCGCGGCGCGGCGTTCCCCGGACTCGACCAACTCGACTTCGTCGTCTTCTCGCTGCTGCTGGCGTTTCTGGCCGACCCCAACTGGTTCGGCGACGTGTTCACCGTGCCGGTGCTGGTGGCCGTCGTCGTGGCGACGCCGCTCCTGCATCTGGTGACGAACGGCATCGCCTACGCCCTCGGGTTGAAAGACGAGCCCTGGTGAACAGCGACCGTTTTCTTGCGAGCGCAGTCGCCGTCGGCGACTGCGCTCGCTATGAGGCTCGACCGAAAAGCCGTCGTCACCCCCTCAGCCTCGCGCCGACGGCGCGAGGCCGAGAGGGTTCCTCGGCCGGCGCGTTCGCTCGCTGCGTCCTCGGCGCAAAGCGCCGAAGGCTCGGAGGACCTCCGGCGCTCGTTCGCTCGCGGTGAACTGCTGTAGCGAACCCTGACCGCACCACTAAATAGCACTGTAGCGAGGATTAATGAGTTTCTGCCTGTGTCTAAGGGATATATTTGTTTTCTAAAGAAATGTATAGTCATGCGAGAAACGCGACCGGGTCGCTCAGGTGCCGAGCGCGAACGGCCACGACCCGCCGCTGACCGCCAGCAGAACCAGCGCACCGCCGACCAGCGCGACGTTCTTCAGGAAGTCGGTCATCTCCTGCTGTTGCCGTTCGGGGTCCTCGACCGACCAGAAGTCGTGGAACATCGGCGTCGCGACGACGAGGAACGCGACGAGCGCGGCCGCGCCGACGAGCGGAAACACTCCGAGGACGATGGACGCGCCGCCGAGAACGAGCAGGCCGCCCGAGGCGTACACCGAGAGCGTGGGGGCAGGCGCACCCTTCGCCTCGGCGTAGCCCGCCATCTGGTCGGCTTGCAGGAAGTGGTTGAGGCCCATGAACGCGAGGACGCCGCCGAACAGCACCCGACCGACCAGAAACGCGACGGAACTGATAGTTTCGACCGCCATCAGGCAGTCACCCCCGCGAGAAGGGTAATCGTCGCACGACTCCGCACTGGAGCTTCGATAGTTGGTTTCATCACGTAACCTACTTCGCATCGGAACCTATTTGTGTATTTGGCGACAATACAGTCAGTAGCTATCACCAATGTCGTCAATCCATTCGGAGCCTGACACTGTCGAGGAAAAGAACTCCGGCGCGTGCCCGGTTGTCGAGGCCATCGAAGAAATCGGCTCGCAGTGGCGACTCGTCGTCCTCCACGACCTGTACGACAGCGACGAGAAGCGATTCAACGAACTCGAACGCTCGACCGGCGCGAGTTCCCGGACGCTCTCGCGCGTCCTCGACGACCTCGAAGAGGCCGGTCTCGTGAACCGGCGAGTCGAGGACAGACCCATCGCCACTTACTACAGTCTGACCGAGAAGAGCCGCGAGTTGTGCCCCGTCTTCGAGGAGCTCCAGACGTGGGCCGACGCGTGGCTCGACGTGGAGACGGCCGACGACTGACCTGCGCGTTCGACCGACCGACGCCAGACCGACACCTGCCCCGCGACGTCCGACCGGCCCGCACCAAACGAAACGGCTTATCACTCCCGCCGTCCCGACTCTTCGACAATGACGAACGACGAACTCATCGCGGCGCTCCGGGAGGCAGAGGCGGTCGAGTACGGCGAGTTCGAGCTCTCCCACGGCGGCACCAGCGACTACTACGTGGACAAGTACCTCTTCGAGACCGACCCGGACTGCCTCGAACTCATCGCGGAGGCGTTCGCCGAGCGGTTAGAACGTGGCGACGGGCACGCAAGCGAGACGAAACTCGCGGGTGTGGCGCTCGGCGGGGTCCCGCTCGTGGCAGTCACCAGCGTCGAGACCGGGAACCCCTACGTCATCGCGCGCAAGCAGAAGAAAGAGTACGGCACGGCCAACCTCGTCGAAGGCAGACTGGACGAGGGCGAGGAGGTCGTCGTCCTCGAAGACATCGCCACGACCGGCCAGAGCGCCGCCGACGCCGTGGAAGCCCTGCGCGACGCGGGCGCGACCGTGAACCGCGTCCTCGTCGTGGTAGACCGCGAAGAGGGCGCGGCCGAGAACCTGGCGGAGTACGACGTGGAACTCGAATCGCTGTTGACCGCGACCGAACTGCTCGACGCCGAGTAGTCGGGTTACGCGACCGGGAGTGCCCACGATTACGCAACGAGGCACGTCCACGATTGCGCACTTCTGCCGAAATCCCCTCACCCGGCTATCGAGATATTCAAGTTCGTGGGGTACATCGGACGGGGATATGAACCGAGCAGAGAAGGCGACCCTCCAGTTGCAGGCGGTCGCCGTCCTCCGAATGCTGAAGGAGACCCGGACGTACGACGAACTCGCCGAGGTTACGGGTCTCCCGGCGGGCGACCTGAACCGCTACGTCAACGGACACGTCCTGCCGAGCGTCGACCGAGCGAGAGACATCGTGGGCGGCGTCGGCCGCGACGAACTGGCCGCCGAACTGGAGGCCCGGATTCGGGTGGACGACGAGGGGTACGTGGACAACTCCGGCGTGGTCTTCGACCAGTCGTTCCTCGACCTCGTGGCACCCGTCGCGGCCGAGGCCTTCGACTTCGACCGACCCGACGTGGTGCTGACCGCGGCCACCGACGGCATCACCCTCGGCGCGGCGATGGCGGGATACTTCGACGCCCGCGTCGCCTACGCCAAGAAGTCCAAGGAGACCGCGGTCGAGGAGTTCATCGAGTCGCGCCAGCGCCTCCAGTCGGGCATCGAACTCACCTACTACCTGCCCGCCTCGGCCATCGGTTCGGGCGAGACCGTCCTCGTCGTGGACGACCTCATCCGGTCGGGCGAGACCCAAGAACTCCTGCTCGACATCGTGGACCGGGCCGACGCCACGGTCAGCGGCGTGTTCGCGCTCATCGCCGCCGGAGACGAGGGTCTGGACCGCGCGAAGGGCCGAACCGACGCTCCGGTCGGGGCGCTGACGACGTACGAGCAGTGACCGCCGGTTTCGGCGTCGGTGATACGCACGTCTATGCAATCTTTTCGTTCTTCTACCGTTGTTACCGAGGAATCAATGCATATTTGTGCACCAATGCCGAGTTTCGATGAGAATCCTTAAGTACGCTTTCGAGAGTATGCCCAGTCGTGCAACATGGGGATCGAAGAAACAACTGACTCCCACTCCGACTCGGGCACGACCGGCGCGCTCGCGGAGTACTTCGGCTTCGACGAACACGGAACCGACCTCCGGACGGAGATAATCGCGGGTATCACGACGTTCCTGACGATGAGCTACATCGTCGTCGTCAACCCGGCGATCCTCTCGAACGCCATCCAACCGGCTGGCGTCGGACCGGGGCGGACGTTCCAGATGCTCGCGGTCGTGACGCTCATCGCCGCGGCGGTCGCCACGCTGATAATGGCGTTCTACGCGAACCGGCCGTTCGCGCAAGCGCCGGGTCTCGGCCTGAACGCGTTCTTCGCGTTCACCGTCGTCGGCGCGCTCGGCGTCAGCTGGCAGACCGCGCTCGCCGCGGTGTTCGTCGAAGGTATCGTCTTCATCGGACTCACCGCAGTCGGGGCCCGCGAATACATCATTCGACTGTTTCCCGAACCGGTGAAACTCGCCGTCGGTGCCGGTATCGGTCTCTTCCTCGCCATCATCGGTCTGGAGGAGATGCGAGTCGTCGCCGGGGACGCCTCGACGTTCCTCACGTTCAATCCGGTGTTCGCGTCCGACCCCGTCGCCATCGTCTCTGTCGTCGGACTGTTCCTCACTCTCGCGCTCTACGCCCGCGGCGTCACCGGGTCCATCATCGTCGGCATCGTGCTGACCACGATAATGGGGTACACCGCCAGTGCGATGGGCTACTCGGCGTTCCCCGCCGACCAAGCGCCGCCGGGCATCACGCTCAAAGCGCCGATGACGCTCACCTCGACCGCACCCATCACCTACGACGCCACGAGCTACAACATCGCGCCGCTGGCCGGTGCATTCGTGACCGGCCTCCAGAACATCGAGGGCTTCTCGTTCGCGCTCGTCGTCTTCACGTTCTTCTTCGTGGACTTCTTCGACACCGCCGGGACGCTGACCGGCGTCTCGCAGGTCGCTGGCTTCCTCGACGAGGACGGTAACCTCCCCGACATCGACAAGCCGCTGATGGCCGACGCCGTCGGCACCACGGTCGGCGGTGCGCTCGGCACCTCGACGGTCACGACGTACATCGAGTCCGCGACCGGCGTCGAGGAGGGCGGCCGGACCGGGATGACCGCGCTCGTGGTCGGACTCCTGTTTCTCGCCTCGCTCGCGGTCGTCCCGCTCGCGGTCGCCGTGCCGACCTACGCCTCTCACCTCGTACTGGTCGTCATCGGCATCGTGATGCTCCGGAACGTCGTGGAGATCGCGTGGGACGACATCACCTACGCCGTCCCTGCGGGCATGACCATCCTCGTCATGCCGTTCACGTTCTCCATCGCGTACGGTATCGCGGCCGGAATCGTCTCCTACCCCATCGTGAAACTCGCGGCGGGAGAGGTCGAAGACACCCGGCTCGGCCACTGGGTTCTCGCGGCCCTGTTCGTCTTCTACTTCTTCGTCCGGACGAGCGGCCTGCTCCAAGGGAACGTCTGAGGCCGTTCGTCGACCGGGTTCCGTCGATTTCGTCGCCTGCGAGTCGTTCTCTCGCCTCGGAAACCTTTATGTCGTTAGCTGCCGACTTTATCTTTCGACAATGGACGAATACGATACGGACGGGCCGGGAGACGAACCGATAGCGAACATCTACTACGCCGACGAGGAGGCGACGAAAGTCGACGCGGCGTTCGTCATCGAGGACTGGGACTGGGTGGTCGGCTTCGACCAGGTGGCGACCGACGAGTACGACTACGTCTCGATTCCGATAGCGAAGGTCATCGGCGTCATGTCGCCGAAGTACACCACCTTCACGCGGAACGGACGTCGGGTGACGGGGTACGGCGTCGACGACGAGGGTGTCGAAGCGTTCGCCGAGCGATTGCCCGTCTGACTGGCTTTTAATTGACTCGGATTCGTGGAGAGTGACATGAACGTCCCCTCTCGTCCCGTCCCCCGACGGTGGTTGGTCCGGGGTGCGACTGCGCTCCTCGTCGTCGCCCTGGTCGCACCCGCAGGTATCTCGGGCGCGACGTACTTCGCCACGACCGAAGACCCCACGAATCTCCGCGCGTCGGTGGACGAACCCGCGAACGGCACGACGGTCGTCTCGATTCAGGGCTTTCACTTCCAGGGGATGGCCAACGAGGACAAGCCCGCGCGCCTCGTCGCGGTCGGCCCTCGCGGGGAGGTCCAGTGGGTACACGACGGGTCCGGATTCGACGCGCGATGGTTCTACGACGTGGACCCGCTCGAGAACCGGAACCTGCTCGTGACCGCGACGACGCCGAACGCCACGCTGGTCTACGAGTTGGACCCCGAAACGCAGGAGCGCGTCTGGACCGAGCGACTCCCCATCCACGACACCCACGACGTCGACCTCATCAACGGCGACCAACTGCTGGTCGCCAACATGCGCGCTTCCGACCGCGGCGACCGCATCTTCGTCTACAATACGACGACCGACGAGACGGTCTGGGAGTGGGAGTTCGCCGAACACGGCTACTCCGAGTCGGGCGGCGGCGGGGCGAACGACTGGACCCACGTCAACGACGTGGACAAGATCGGCGACGGCGAGTATCTGGTCTCGCCGCGGAACTTCGACCAGGTCATCGTCGTGAATCGCTCGACCGGAAACGTCTCGATGCGCCTCGGGAGCGACGGCGACCACGAGACGCTGTACGAGCAGCACAATCCGATGTACCTCGAAAGCGAGAACGGCACGCCCACGATGCTGGTCGCCGACAGCGAGAACGACCGCGTCGTGGAGTACGCCCGGAACGGCTCCGGCGAGTGGACCCGAACGTGGAGCATCGGCACGCGGGGACTCAACTGGCCGCGGGACGCCGACCGCCTGCCCAACGGCAACACGCTGGTCGTGGACACGATGCACCACCGCGTCTTCGAGGTGACGCCGACCGGCGAAATCGTCTGGGAGTTCCACGCGCCGTGGGCACCCTACGACGTAGAGCGCATCCCCTACGGCGACGAACCCGGCGGCCCGACGATGAGCGACGCGGGAGCGACCGGCGACTACAACCTCAGCGGGAGCGGACTGAAGATTCAGGGCAAGGACACCAAGACGGTCTCGTTCTGGCTGACCGAGACGTTCGAGGGGACCGTACTGGAGTCGCAGGCCAGCGAGTTCGCCCGGCTCTGGGCCCACGTCACCCCGTGGATTCGCCCGGTCTGGATGACGAGTTGGGAGTTCCTCGGCGCGCTTCTCGGGGGACTCGCCGTGGTCGCGTGGGGTCTCGGCGAGGCGGTGTATCAGCGACGGCGGATTCGACGTGGACTCTCGAAGGCCGTGAACCGGGTGCGACGGCCGACCGAGTGAGAACCGAGACGGCGGCCGTGTGTTCTCCCCTCGCACTCGGTGTGGCTCTCGTCCCCGTGCGTGCTGGCGCGGTGCGCAGTCGCGCACCGCGCCCAACCGCGCGAGGGCGAGGACAGCAGGGAACGCAGTGACCGAGGACCGCGAGCGGTTGGGGAGGGACGAGGCCCGCGGTGGCGGTGCGGTGCCGGGCGGTAGACTCCGTGGCGTCGGCGGTAGCTATCCCGACGGGTCACAGCGTCACGGATGGCGAGTAAAGAAATTATAATATTGTCTTTGCAAATAAAAAAGCGTCTTAAAGACGTACTTTTAATTCCGTCCGAGATTACGTCACGTCCTTCCGGCACCATCACGTTCTTCCCCGCGAAGTGATTACGGACGAACATGGCGAACCTCGAACTGTACGAACTCCAGGGCTGTCCGTACTGCGCGAAAGTCGTAGACAAACTCGACGAACTCGGACTCGACTACGAGTCCCACGTGGTCGCCGGTCCGAAGTCCGAGCGCGACGAGGTAGAGCGAGTCAGCGGCCAGCGCGGCGTCCCCGTGCTGGCGGACGAGGAGAACGGCGTCGAAGGCATGCCCGAGAGCGACGACATCGTGGAGTATCTGGAAGAGACGTACGGCGACGGCGCGGCGTAACGGCTCTTCCTACGTCGAAACGAAAAGGTCTCTTCTCGAAACCGAGGTCGAAAACGCGACCGGGGACCGGCTAGGCCGGTTTCTCGCTCCGCTCCCGAATCAAGTCCCGCAGTTCGTCGGGGTCGTCGATGTCCTCTAACTCCTCGCGCTCGACCAGGCCCGTGCCGTCCACGTTCTCGCGCTTGGCCTCGTCCACGAAGTAGACCGACTGGGTTTTCGCCACGCGGCCGATGGAAGCCATGATGCGGGCCCGCTTCTCGGCGGTCTTGGTGAACGCCGAGTGGCCGGTCAGGACGTTCTCCTCGCTGTCGTTGTCCTCGCTGACGGTCTTGAAGGGAGCGCGGACCGTCGGGTGGACCTCGAAGCCGGCGCGGGTGAGGACGGTGACGATGCGCTCGTCGTCGCTCTCGGGTTCGGGGTCGTCGGGCGTCGGGTCGTCCTCGCGGACCTTGTCGGCCCCGTCGAGTACGTCCACGGGGCTGGTGAGGTCGCCCTCGAACATGTCTTCGAGTTCGAGCGCGACCTCCACGCTGGCGTTCATGCCGTCCTCGTACTTCGAGACGGTGCGCCGCGAGACGCCGAGTTCGGAGGCCAGACGGCCGAGGCTCCAGTCGCGTTCCTCGCGCTCGTCGCGCAACACGTCGCCATCGATGTTGACGTAGAGACCGCCCGGTGCAGCGTAGATCAGCGGCGACATTCCCTCCACGAACAGTTCCATGGCGGTGTCGGGACTCAGGACCGGAACGCCGTGGCGGAAGTAGACCACTCCCGGTTCCAGGTCCTCGTCGCGGGTCCGGAGACCGACGACGACGGGGGTCGCGTTCAGGTAATCCCCGAGTCGTCGCATCTCTAGACCGGTGGCGTCGTCGAATGCGTCTACGTTGGCCAGAATCTTCAGCAAGAGCAGGTCGCGGCCGCGTCTCGCAGCCACGTCGAAGCTCTTGGGTCGGATTGCGCACCGGTCGCTAACGGTAAAGCCCGCGTCTTCGAGCATTGCGGTCACGTTCCCGACCAGTGCAGACCGGGACATATCCGCATGTAAGTGATTCCCCTATATATGCGTTGTGCTGGCTCTACCCCGCCGACTGCTTGCGATTGGCCGGGAGACGAGCGATACCTTGATAACGGAAGACGCGACGCTCCGAAAGTCGTTAATCCGACACGCTCCTACCGACGGTAGTGACAGTCATCGGCGTCGACGACACCGATTCCCGCGAGTTGGGGATGTGTACGACCTATCTCGCCACCAGAATCGCCGAGCGAGTCGGGGAACGGGCGGGCGTCGAGCGACTGCTCCTCGTCCGACTCAACCCCGCGGTCGAACACAAGACCCGCGGGAACGCCGCGCTCGCCGTCCACACCGGCGCCGCCCCCGACGAGGCCTTCCGAATCGCCCGCGAGGAGGTCGCCGCAGTCGCCGAGACCGACGACCCGCGAACGAATCCAGGGCTGGTCGTCGCGCCGGGCGACCCCGACGACGTTCCGGAAGCGGTCGCCGAGTTCGCCCGCGAAGCAGTCCGGGACCACCTCGCGGTCGAGGACGCCGAGGAGCGAATCGATGCCGCGGACTACCGCCACGCCGGGTGGAAGATGGGCCGGGGGAAAATCGGAGCCTTGGCCGCAGTCGGCGCGTGGTCGGCGTTCGGCGAAGGCGGCCGCGGAGGCGATGGAGGCGGTCACGACTGGACCTACGAGTGCATCTCCTACCGCGACCCCGAGCGAGTGGGAACCCCGCGCGACGTGGACGCCGAATCGGTGTTCGAGGCCGCGAACGCGGGGTATCCCGAAGCGTGGGACACCGTGGACCGCGAAACGGGCGAACTCGTCTGCGTCCCGCACACGCCCGGCCCCATCCTCCACGGCGTCCGCGGCGACGACCCCGAGACGGTCCGGAGAGTCGCACGGGCCATCGAGAGCGAACCCGTCTCGCGCCGGGCGCTGTTCGTGACGAACCAGGGCACCGACGCCCACCTCCGAGACGCCGCCGACCTCTCGGAAGTCGAGGACGGCCGGGCCTACCGGGTGACGGGGAGGGTCGCCGAGGAACCGGAAACCCGGCGCGGCGGCCACGTCTTCTTCCCGCTCGAAAGTCGGGACACTGGCGACGAACTCCAGTGTGCCGCCTTCGAACCGACCAAACGCTTCCGCGACCGCGTGCGCGACCTCCGGCCCGGCGACCGCATCGCGGCCTGCGGCGAGGTCTCGGACGGGACCCTGAAACTCGAAAAGTTCGCCGTGCGCGACCTGAACCGGACCGAACTCGTCACGCCCGACTGCCCGGACTGCGGCCGATCGATGGAGAGCGCCGGGGCCGGGCAGGGCTACCGATGCCGAGACTGCAAGACCACGGCAGACGGAAAAGTAGAGCGCGAGGTAGACCGCAACCTCGAAATCGGGTGGTACGAGGTTCCGCCGGAAGCGCGCAGGCACATCGCCAAGCCGCTCGTTCGCGGCGGGTTCGACGCGCCGACTCATCCCGAGAAGTAGCTAGTCGAGCGCGTCCAGCGCCGCATCCACCCGGTCGCGGACGTGCGGTCGGAGTTCGTACTCGTCGCCGTCCAACTCGTCGGGCGTGAAGAAGGAGACGTCCGAAGCGTCGGACTCCGCAGTCGGTTTGCCCGCGGTGTCGGTCGCCGGGACGGCGAACCCGACGTTGACCACGTACTTGCCGCGGAAGGGGTCGAGCAGGTCCGTCCCGATCAGCGTGAGGTCGTCGGGGTCGGCCGAGACGCCCGTCTCCTCCCGGAGTTCGCGCACTGCGGCGGTTCGGGGATGCTCGTCGGCCTCCATGTGACCGCCGGGGACGGTCCACTCGCCGGTTCCGGGCGGGGCCGCCCGCTCGACCAGCAGAACGCGGTCGTCGTCCACGACCGTCACGTCGGTACCCGGCGCGGGGTTCTGGAAGACCGGCCGGGCGCAGGACTCGCAGTAGCGTCTCTCTCGGCCCTCGATTTCTCGGGCGGTCGTCTCGGTTCCGCAGTCCGGGCAGTAGTCGGCAGGGCGAACCGTCATCCTTTGAGACCGCTCCCGGTGAGGGGGACCACTACCTCGTCGTCTCTGTCGAGGACGCCGCGCTCGCGGAGTTCCGCGAGCGCGGCGGGCGCGACCGCGGAGGTCGGTTCGACGTAGAACCCGCCGCGGCGCAGGCGGTCGAGGGCGTCTGCGACCGGTTCGGCGTCGAGCGCGATGGCGTCCCCGTCGGTCTGCTCGACGGCGTCGAGAATCTGGTCCTTCCGCGCGGGGTCGAGAATCTGGATGCCGTCGGCGACCGAGTTGTCGCCTCCGCTCGCTTCGCTCCCGTGTAACTCCTCGGCGACGGGCGCGTACCCGGCGGCCTGCGCGCCGAGCAGGCGGGGCATCCGGTCGGTCCACCCGGCCTCCTTCAGCGCGCGGAAGCCCCGGTAGGCCCCGAGGAAGAGCGTGCCGTGACCCAAGGGAGTGACCACGGCGTCGGGGACTTCCCAGTCGCGCTGTGCCGCGACCTCGAAGGCGAAGGTGGCGGTGCCCGCGAAGAACGCCGGATTCCACGCGTGGCTGGCGTACCAGTCCTCGCTGTCCTCGTCGTCCGACTCCACGGCCTCGATGCAGGCGTCGGTCACGTCCTGGCGAGTGCCTTCGACTCGGACGGGGGTCGCGCCGACGCGCTCGATGGCCGCCAACTTCGACTCCTTCGCGTCGGCCGGGACGTAGATGTCGGCGTCGATTCCGGCGCGGGCGGCGTACTGGGCGATGGCCGCACCCGCGTTGCCCGAGGAGTCCTCGACGACCTTCTCGACGCCCAGCTCGGCGGCCCGCGAGAGGGTCGTGGTCGCGCCGCGGTCCTTGAAACTCCCGGAGGGGAAGACGTACTCCAGTTTGAACTGGACGTTCTCGCTCCAATCGGCGGTGTCCGCGTTTTGGAGCGGTGTGAACCCCTCTCCGAGCGAGACCCGTGACGAAACTGGCAGAAACTCCTCGAAGGCCCACAGGCCCGCACGGGTGTCGATTTCCGCGAAGTCGGGCGCGGGACCCTCGGGCAGCGGTCGGTCGGCGAATTCGAGGGGGTGGCCGCAGTCGCACCGCCACGGTTCGTCGGGGCCGGCGTCGTAGGTTCGGCCGCAGTCGGGACACGAGAGGTCGGACGGGGAGGAGAGGTCCACCGACATCGGTCAGAACTCGTCGACGTCGGTGCCGACCGAGCAGACGTACTCGCCCGTGGCGACCTGCGGGAGTCGGCGTGAGCGCCAGAAGATACCGCCGTCGTCGGCCGTCACCTCGGCCTTCAACTGGCCGAAGGGGTCGGTCACCTCGAATATCACGTCGCCGGTCTCGACCACGTCGCCGAGGTCCTTTCGGAACCGGACGAGTCCGCCCGAGGGCGACCCGTAGCGGTCGAATCCAGTGGCGCGAGTCTGGGAATCGAGCGTCACCTCGCCGTCGAGGAACCCGTAGTAGCGCAGGACGTTGAACACGCCCTCGACGCCGTACTGGATGCTCTCTTCGTCCCATCCGACGCATCCGCCGAGTTCGGGGTCGATGGTCGGGATGCCCTCGTCCGGGCCTGCCCGAGCGAGTTGGCCCTCCGGTCCCTTCTGGTCGAGGACGTGACCGCAGTCGAACACCTTGGCGAGTTCGAGACACTCGTCGTGGAGGCGGTGGCGCTGGCCGCACCGCACTCGGACCTCGTTGAGCATCCGACTCGTCGAACCTTGGTGGAGGTCCAGGATGAGGTCGGCCCGCGAGGCCGCCGCGAAGGTGGCTGCCGCGATTCGTTCGCTGGAGGTCCCCGACTCGTCGCCGGGGTAGGTGCGATTCATCTTGGTGTCGTCGATGGGGTTGCGGTGTTCGGCCACCTGAAACGCGTGGTAGTTGACGATGCCGACCACGAGAATCGTTCCGGAGAGGTCCTCGGGCGGAATCTGGGGGACGGCCCGCCGAATCACGCCGAGTCCGTTCAGTTCGTCGCCGTCGCTAACTGCCTGTACGTACAGCGTCGGCCCGTCCTCCGCTCCGTTGATGACCGCGACGGGGAGACCGAAGTCACCGCCATCGCGCGTTTCGCCGACCTGCAACCGCCCGGTGTCCATCTCGCCGGGGGTCGCACTCGCCGTTCCGAGCGTCTTCATTACCCATAACGGACGCCTACACGCCCTTTAGCGGTTCGGTCTCGGCGAAGTGTGGACGACCGTACGGCCGACCCCGAGAGTTTTGACGGCCGCCTGCAATCACTCCCGTATGGCGACCGACCGAGAGCGAGCAGACCCCTTCGCCGCGTTTCGGCAGTTCCTCGCGCTGGAGCGCGACGTGCTGGTCCTCTCGCTGGCGATGTTCGCGTTCAGTCTCGGCTTCCAGATGACCGGCCGATACATGGGCCGCTATCTCGAAGTCCTCGGCGCGGGGAGTCTCGTCATCGGCTTCTACGGGAGTCTGGGCAACCTCATCGGCGCGGTCTACCCCTACCCCGGCGGGGCCATCTCGGACCGAATCGGCTCCCGGACCGCGCTGACCGCGTTCGGTCTCGCCTCGACGCTGGGTTTCCTGCTGTGGTTTCTCGCGCCCGAGTTCACCTTCCTGCCGGTTCCGGGATGGGCGTGGATTTTCGTCGGTCTCCTGCTCGCCCAAGCGTGGAAGTCGTTCGGACTCGGCGCGACCTTCGCCATCGTCAAGCAGAGCGTCCCGCCCGAAGAGTTGGCGACCGGGTTCGCCAGCACCGAGACGTTCCGCCGGACCGCGTTCCTTCTCGGCCCCCTCGTCGCGGCGGGCCTGCTGGCGATGTACGAGTTCGAGGTCGGCTTCCGGTACGTGCTGGCGGTCGCGGCCGGATTCGGCCTGCTGGCGACCGTCGTTCAGTATCTCCTGTACGACGCCAGCGAGGACTCGTTCGGCAAGTCGTTCGAGGGCGTCCAGCAGGTGCTTTCGGACCTCCGAGGGATGCCCGAGACCCTGCGACCGCTGCTGGTCGGCGACACCCTCGTCCGGTTCGCCAACGGGATGGTCTACGTCTTCGTCGTCCTCGTGGTGACGAACGTGCTGGAGGTCAGCGCGAGGCTTCCGGTCGTGGGACTCCTCGGACCCGACGCCTTCTTCGGGGTGCTCCTCGCGGTCGAGATGGCGGTCGCGCTGCTGGTGATGATTCCGGTCTCGAAGTTGGCCCAGCGGTTCGGTCTCAAGCCGGTCGTCGCGCTCGGGTTCGTCGTCTACGCCGTGTTCCCCGCGCTGCTGGTCAACGCGCCCGAGGGCGGCCTGACCGTGGCGGGAGTCGCCCTCTCGGAGACCGCGTCGGTCACGCTCCTGTTCGGTTTCTCCGGCCTCCGGTTCGCTGGCCTGCCCGCGCACAAGGCGCTCATCGTCGGCCCGGCCGAGGAGAACGCCGGGGGTCGCGTCGTGGGGTCGTACTACCTCGCGCGGAACGCGGTGGTCATCCCGAGCGCGGCCATCGGCGGGTGGCTGTACGGTCTCTCACCGGAGTTGGCGTTCGGCCTGGCGACCGTAGTCGGACTGGTCGGAACCGGCTACTTCCTCGTCTTCGGGAAGGACTTGCCCGCGTATCAGTGACGACTCGAACGGTTCGAGACGCGTTCCCGGCGTCGGCCAGCGTACAACAGCGACCAGACGAGGAACAGGGTGCCGAGCCATCCGACGACGACGAGGGCGAGCACGTTCCAGGGCAGGGAGACTATCATACTGGAAGCCAGCGCCGCCAGCGGCTTTCCTATGCGTCGGGTAAGTTCGCGGGTCGCCTCGACGGTGTCACTCCGCCGTAACCGCTTCATCGGGGCCTCCACGCCCGGATTCGAGGTTAAACACCTCGTATACCGCGTCGAACTGCCGTCCGGGTCCGACCGCTCACCGGCCTCGGACGCTCGACGCTTCCGCTTCCCGAACTCCTTTCACCCGACCGAGAATACCACCGATAGATGTCGTTTCGGGCCTCGTTCGCCGACCTCCGGGAGTTCGACCGCGCGGTGTTCGTCGTGGCCGCGGCGCGGTTCGTCAACGTCCTCGGGTCGGGCATCGTCTACCCGTTCGCCACGCTCTACTTCTACGGCGAGGTCGGCATCGCGTTCACCCTCGTGGGGACCGGCCTGTTCGCCAACAGCGTGGCGACCGCGGGCGGGAATCTCGTCGGCGGGTACCTCGCCGACCGGTACGGCCGCAAGCCCGTGATGGTGGCGAGCATGGCGCTGTCTGCCCCGACGCTGGCGTCCTACGCGCTCGTGACGACCGCGCCGACGTTCGTCGCGGTGGCGACTGCGGCCGGACTCGCGGCAGGGTTGTTCGCTCCGGCGAGTCAAGCGATGGTCGCCGACCTGACGCCCGACGCGGACCGCGAGCAGGCCTACGGACTCCTGAAGGTCGCCAGCAACGCCGGATTCGGGTCGGGGTTCGTCGTCGGCGGCGTCCTCTACGGTTTCGCCCAGACCGCCGTCTTCGTCGCCGACGGCCTGACCAGCGGCGTGGTCGCCGTTCTGCTCGCGGTCGCGCTTCCGCGAGTCGCCGGAGGTGGGGAAGTCGAAGGAGTCGGCGAGTCCGGTGGTGCCGAGGACGCCGATACCTCGTTCGCCGCGACCCTGCGCGAGTGGAGTCGGGCGGTCACGCAACCCACGATTCTGGCGCTCGCGGTGTTGAACGTCGGGTTCGCGATCGCCTACGCCCAGATGCAGAGTACGGTCCCGGTGTTCGCCGAGCAGACCTTCGGCCTGACCAGCGAGCAGTTGGGGACCCTCTACGTGCTGAATCCGCTGGTCATCGTCGTCTTCCAGCTTCCCGTGGTGTCGTGGGTCCGGTCGTGGCGGCGGACCCGCGGACTGGCGCTCTCGGCGGGGTTCTGGGCCGCGAGTTTCGTCGCTATCGTCTTCGCGCAGGGCGCGCCCGTCCTGCTCGGCGTCGGGTTGGTCGGGGCGTTCCTCGTCCTCCGGACGGTGGGCGAGATTCTCCACTCGCCGCTCATCACCGCGCTGGCGAGCGACCTGGGGACCGTCGAGGAGCGCGGGTCGCAGCTCTCCGTCCTCGAAATCGCCAAGCGAGTCGGGTTCGGTATCGGGCCGGTCGTCGGCGGAGCCTTCTTCGACTACGGCGTCGAGGCCCTGCTCTGGCCCGCGCTGGTAGTACTGAGCCTCCTGCTCGGCGTCGGCGTGCTGTCGCTGGAACGACGGGTCTCTCCGGCGGCCAACGGGCGGGGTGGAGTAGCGGACTGAGCTTCGACACGCGAGTTCTGCGCCACGAGTCGTTGGCTCGAACAGCAGGTAGCTTCCCGTCCGAACGAGACAACGAAATGGGTTCGATACATAGGTAAACAAGTTTTAAGCAATTGTATAGAAACCCGAAGGAGCGGCACGCCCGCTCGAATCGGTCTCCACGTCGAAAACTCACGAACCGACGCGCCTTTCATCCGGCCGTCCTAACCCTCGAACGTGTCCGAGAACGTCCCCGAGCGCCCGCGAGCGAACTTCGTGGCGGCGCTGAACGTCCGGCGGAACGCCATCCGCGGGTTCGCCTTCAGCCTGTTCGTCACCGCGGCGGTACTCGTGCTGTTCGTCTTCCTGCCGGGGGCGCGTCGGCCGACGCCCTACTACTTCGCGCTGGCGTTCGTCCTCGTCACGTCGCTGGGTGCGCTGGCGACGACGGTGCTGACGCTGATTTCGGCGTATCGGTTGGCACGAGAGACCGACCTCGATTGAGTCGGCGCAGGCTACGGTGATGGGAATTTGGAGACAGGAAAGAAGCTAGCTTCAGGCTCGAGCAAAGGAGTCTCCACACAGCACCGCAACAGCCTCGCACCTCCCCACCCTCCTCACTCCCTCGCTTCGCTCGGTCGTTCGTCCCTCGCACGGTTGGCGCGGCACAACTGCACGCCGCGCCAGCACGCGCCGGGTCGAGCGACCAAGCCAGTGCACGCCGAGATGAGAGCAGACGCTAGTGCCGAGTCAGAGTAAATCGACTACTCCGCCGAGTATTCCGCACCGGTCAGTTCCGCCAGTCGCTCCGCGCCCGACCGAGTACCCTTGGCGATGAACACGTCGCCCGCGCGGAGTTCCGTCTCGGGACCGGGCTGGATTATCCAGTTGCGTTCGCCGTCTTCCGAGCGCCGGACTGCGATGACGCGCATCCCCGTCTCGGTCTTGACCTCCCGGTCACCCAGCGTCACGCGGTCGAACTCGCTGTCCGGCGCGACCGTGAGACGGACGATGACCTCGTCGCTCTCCTCGACGGCCTGCTCCACGACGGGATGGGTTCCGAGCCCTCGGAGGACGCCCTCGCTGATTTCGACCGCGGCGTCGCTGATGACCTCCGTGGCGTTGGCGAGGTGGACGAGTCCCCGGAGCGAGACGGGGTCGTCAACGCGGGCGGCCGCACGGAGCGTCCACGCCTCGAACCTCGACTGGAGGGCGTCGACCTCGGCTTCGAGTTCGACCACCTCCTCGGCGACCTCCGCGCTGTCGAAGAGGACGCTCCCGTAGGCGAGGTCCACCGCGAGTTCGCTGATGTTCTTCATCAGGACGATGGAATCGACCGCTCGCTCCAGGTCCTCGATGCCGGGTTCCGGCGGGTCTGGCGGTTCGTAGGTCGCGCCGGTCGCGCGCCGGTACACGTCGGCGACGCCCTCTTCGGGACCGCGCAGGAGGACGGTGTCTCCGGCTTCGAGAGCGGTGTCTCGGTCCGGGTTCGTGATCCAGTCGTCGGCCCGCCGGATGGCGATAATTCGGACACCGGTCTCGGTCTCGACGTTCAGGTCGCCCAAGGTTCGTCCGGCGAGCGACGAGTCGGCGGCGACTTCCGCGCGGACGAGCGTCTCGACCGCCTCGGGGAGTGCGGCCCGCATCGCGTCCGGCAGGCCGATGTCCTCCAGGACGACCTTGGCGATGTCGCCCGCGGCGTCGCTGATCTTCTCGGCCGCGCCGACGACGCCGAGGACGGGAGCCAACTGCTCGGTGTCCTCCGGGCTTCTTGCGGCCATCAGGAGGCTCATCCGGGCCTGCATCTGAAGCACGTCCATCCGGGCTTCGAGGTCCAGCACCTCGCGGGCGATGTCGTCGCTGCCGTTGAGTACCGCCGAAAACGAGAGGTCGATGAGGAGTTCGGCCGTGTCCTTCATCTCCGCCAGCACCGCTTTGACGCTGACGGGTTCGTACTTCACCTCGCCGCCGGACGGGTCCATGGCTCAGTGTTGTGCGTCTCTGGATAAAAACGTTCGTAGGGTGTTGGATGGAAATCCGAAAAGACCGAAACGAAAGATAATCCTTTTCCGGTCATGCCGAGAAGTATCAGGGTATGTCAGAAGAGGTCAAGAAAGGGTTAGAGGGCGTCGTCGTCGCAGAATCAGGGCTCAGCTTCATCAATGGCGACGAGGGTCGCCTGATCTACCGCGGGTACGAAATCGAGGACCTCGCCCGGGACGCGAGCTACGAAGAGGTCCTCTACCTGCTCTGGCACGGCGAACTCCCCACCCGGGACGAGCTCGACGAGTTCTCCGAGTCGATGGCCGCCGAGCGCGAGATCGACGAGGACGTGCTCGACACGGTTCGGAAACTCGCCGAGGCCGACGAGAAGCCGATGGCCGCGGTCCGGACCGCGGTGTCGATGCTCTCGGCCTACGACCCCGACGACTCCGAGGCCGACCCCACCGACCGCGAGGTCAACCTCCGGAAGGGTCGGCGCATCACCGCAAAGGTTCCGACCGTCGTCGCCGCGTTCAAGCGCATCCGGAACGGTAACGACCCGGTCGAACCCCGCGAAGACCTCGGCCACGCCGAGAACTTCCTCTACATGCTCAACGACGAGGAACCCGACGAGGTGCTGGCCGAGACGTTCGACATGGCGCTGGTCCTCCACGCCGACCACGGCCTGAACGCCTCGACGTTCTCCTCGATGGTGACCTCCTCCACGCTGTCGGACGTCCACAGCGCGGTCACCAGCGCGGTCGGCACCCTCGCCGGACCGCTCCACGGCGGCGCGAACGCCAACGTCATGAAGATGCTGAAGGAACTCGACGAGAGCGGCAAGGACGCCAAGACGTGGGTCGACGACGCCCTCGAACGCGGCGACCGCATCATGGGCTTCGGCCACCGCGTCTACAACGTCAAGGACCCCCGCGCGAAGATTCTCGGCGAGAAGAGCGAGGAACTCGGCGAGGCCGCGGGCGACACCAAGTGGTACGAGATGTCGGTCGCCATCGAGGAGTACATGCAGGAAGAGAAGGGTCTCGCACCGAACGTGGACTTCTACTCGGCCTCGACCTACTACCAGATGGGAATCCCCATCGACCTCTACACCCCCATCTTCGCCATGTCCCGGGTCGGCGGTTGGATCGGCCACGTGCTGGAGCAGTACGAGGACAACCGCCTGATTCGACCCCGTGCGAAGTACACCGGGTCGAAGCAGGAAGAGTGGGTTCCCATCGACGAGCGGTAGAAGTTCCCGTCAGGTGTCTCCCTTTTCGAGGCTATCGAGTCGTCGATAGCCTCACCACTTCGGTGTGAGTTCCGGGTTCGTCACGACGCTTCTTCCACGCTTCCGCGCTCCTCCATCATCGCGGCCGCCTTCGCCGCCCATCCGCCCCACTGGAACCCGGCCGCGACGACGAGGAGAGCCCAGACGAAGTAGAGGAAGATGCCCGCGTAGACCCCCTCGACGCCGAATCCGAGGCGCACGCCGAACAGCCACGAGAAGCCGACCATGAAGCCGAACATCCCCGTGGTCCGGGCGACGAAGGGCGTCCGGGTGTCGCTCCCGCCCTGCAAGGCCCCCGAGAGGACGACGTAGAGGACGAGGAACGGCGAGACGAGACCGTAGATGCGGGCGAAGTCCGCGGCGTACTCCAGGGTCGCGGGGTCGTCGGTGAACAGGCGGACGAACCACTCCGCGCCGAAGAAAAGCGCGAGACCGATGGACCCCACCGTCACGAGGCCGAGCGCCGAACTCGCCCACCCGTCGAATCGGGCGCGGTCGGGGTCGCCCTCGCCGAGCGCCTGTCCGACGACGACGCTGGAGGCGACGTGGTAGCCCCGCGAGAGGGGACTCGTGACCTGTTGGTGCATCCGGCGACCGATCTGGTACGCGGCGTTGACTTCGGTGCCGAACGCGAGCAAGATGGAGTTGAAGGGGAACTCCGCGACGGTGGCCGCGAGGCCCTCCGCGATTCGCGGGGCGCTGACTTCGAGGAGTTGCTTGGCGATGGTGGTGTCGGTGGGCCGGGCGAACGAGGCCTCGGCCCACGGCCCACGGATGGCCGCGAGGAGTGCAACGGCGGTGAACAGATTGCCGAACGCGGTGGCGATTCCGACGCCGACGATTTCGAGTCGAGGGACGGGACCGACGCCGAGTCCGAGCGCTACCGTGCCGACGATGTTGAGCAGGTTCGAGACGACGTTGACGTACATCGGCGTTCGGGTGTCTCCGGTGCCCTGGAGGGAGCGCGCGGCGACGAGCGAGACGTGGCGAGCAGGTGCAGTGGCGAAGATGACGGCGAGATAGGTGCCGCCCATCGCGGCGACGCCCGGCGGTGCCCCGAGCAGGGAGATGGCCGCCTCGCCAGCGAACAGGCCGAAGAGGATGAACGGGATTCCGGCGAGGACGCCGACGAGGATGGCCTGCATGATCGCCTCGTCGCGGTTGGCGGTGGCGTCGCTACCCGTGTCCTGACTCGACAGCGCAATCGCACCGCTCCCGAGGCCGAGACCGATTCGGAGGGGGAGTCGGGCGAAGAGGTCCGCGAGACCGATGGCGGCGACCGCGGCGGGCGAGAACAGGCCCGTCACGACGATGTCGGTCGTCCGCATCAGCGTCCGGAGCGTCTGCTCGGCCATGACCGGCCACGACAACGAGAGGACGCGCCGCCAGACGGCGAACAGGCGGGTGCGGACGGACTCGACCATGCGTGTTCGGACCTGCGACGGAAGCCGAATCAGTGTACCGAAACGAGCGAGTCGTTCGTCGGGCGAGCGAGGAAACGGCCACCAGATTTACATACGGTGATAGCGTGTGCCGTCCGTCAGACGGCCGTCTTATCCCGCCGCAGTCTTGCGGTTTTACTTTCACTCCGTCCACCGGGGGTTTAAGTTCATGCATCGTCTGGTTCCAACTGCGCGTCACACGCTTCGCGCCCACTTCCCCCTTTCCCCCTGTTCCAACGCCCGGCAGTCACATCTGACTGCTCGGACAGCGCTGAGTACAGGTGAAAAAGCGTTAAAGAGACACCGGGACTAGTTTGGGCTATGGTAGATCTCTCGGACGTTCTCGACGCTCGGGTACGGGTAGAGGAGACGGCCCGGCGAACACCGTTGGACTACAGTCACACCTTCTCCGACATGACCGGCGCGGAGGTCCACCTGAAACTGGAGACGTTCCAGCGCACGGGGTCGTTCAAGATTCGCGGTGCGACCAACCGCATCAAGACGCTCACCGAGGACGAGAAATCTGCGGGCGTCGTCACGGCGAGCGCGGGCAACCACGCACAGGGCGTGGCGCTCGCGGCGACCAAGAGCGGCGTGGACTCGAAAATCGTGATGCCGGAGAACGCGCCTATCTCGAAGATCAAGGCGACCCGCGACTACGGCGCGACGGTCGTCCTCCACGGCGACGACTACAACGACGCCCAGACCAGGGCCCACGAACTCGAAGCGGAGGAGGGCCGAACGTACGTCCACGCCTTCGACGACGAGATGGTGATGGCCGGACAGGGCACCATCGGCCTCGAAATCATCGAGGACCTGCCGGACGTGGACACCGTGGTCGTCCCCATCGGCGGCGGCGGGCTCATCGCGGGAGTCGCGACGGCGGTCAAAGAGCAAAAGCCGGACGCGCGAGTCGTCGGCGTGCAGGCCGAGGGCGCGTCGAGTGCGGCACAGTCGCTCCAGAAGGGCGAGGTTCACACGCTCGACTCGGTGGACACCATCGCCGACGGTATCGCAACTCGGAGCGTGGGTCAGAAGCCCTTCGGAGTCATCGAGGAGTACGCAGACGAGGTCGTCACGGTCTCAGACTCGGAGATCGCCGTGGCGGTCACGCACCTCCTCGAACGGGCCAAGACCCTCGTGGAGGGCGCTGGCGCGGTCCCGCTCGCGGCACTGCTGAGCGGAGCCATCGACTACGACGAGGACGAGGTCGTCGTCCCACTCCTGTCGGGCGGTAACATCGACATGAACACGCTCACGACGGTCATCATGCGTGGACTGGTCGAGACCGGCCGGTACGTCAAGATTCGCACGGTCCTCGAAGACCGACCCGGAGCGCTCGACGACCTGCTCGACGTCATCTCGGCCCAGCAGGCCAACATCTACGGCATCCAGCACGACCGGACCTCGCGGGACATCGGCATGAACGCCGCCGAGGTCGAACTGGACCTCGAGACGCGCGGGCAGGACCACGTCGAGACCCTGCTCTCGGCACTGCGCGAAGAGGGATTCGACGTGGAGATATTGGCGTGAGACGTTCTTGCTCAAGTTTAAGTTACAGGGCGTGAAGAATGCGGTATGAAGCGCATTATCAGCACGCAGGAAGCTCCCGAGGCGGTCGGTGCGTACAGTCAGGCGACGACTAACGGCGACATAGTGTTCACCGCGGGCCAGATTCCCATGACGCCCGACGGGGACCTGCTGGACGACGAGGAGATAGCGGTCCAGACCCGCCAGAGTCTGGAGAACGTCAAGGCCATCCTCGAAGAGGAGGGCCTGACGATGCAGAACGTGCTGAAGGTCACTGTGTTCATGGACGACATCGACGACTTCGACGAGATGAACGACGCCTACAAGGAGTACTTCCAGGACAATCCGCCCGCCCGGAGCGCGGTAGAAGCGGGCAACCTCCCGAAGGGCGTCGGCGTCGAAATCGAGGCTATCGCCACCAGCGAGTAACGTGGTGAGAGCAGTCGCGTGCGCCCTCGCGTGAAGGCCAGTCTCCTCTGGGGACTCGTCGGCGTCCTCGCCTTTCTGGTCGCCCTTCAGGGGTACGAACTGGCGACGGGGTATCGTTACTCGCTCGCGGTCAAATTCGGCGCGTCACTGGCCGTCGGCGTCGGTGCGACCGGCCTGTCGTATCTGGCCGAAGGAAGACTGTTCGAGTAGAGCGCCGTTTCGAAAATATTTTTCGTTCTTTGAGCATCTCTTTTATTCGTTAAACGGTCAAAGATGTGTCTCTCGTGGCGTGCGACCGAATTTCGACGGCCGCGGCCGGCCGATACCTCGGCCCGGGCCGCCGACTCGAAGGGAAGGGTTTAAGCGCAGGACGGAACTACCATCGTCCGGGCCGGGATGGCCGAATGGCAAAGCGCACGCCTGGAAAGCGTGTCCCCTTACGGGGTTCTGGGTTCAAATCCCAGTCCCGGCGTTTTTGCTGCGAACTACGCGGCGAGTAACTCGTCTGCTCGCCAGATCTGTGAGCGGAAAACGACCGTAAGAGACCGATTCGGGAGGACGTGAAGTACTCTCGTACGGACAGATTAGACGAGCGTCTTCGACGGGGGAGTTTCGTCGTATCGGCGGCCTCTGAGCCGAAATTAACGCCCGTAGCGCGGTTACGGTCATATAAACCCCCGACGACCGCTGGGTCGGAGCGGCGGCGATTCTGTGCCACACTTTCTCAGAGGATTGTCCGGTATCGAGTTTCTCCACGCTGATTTCCCGGCAAGCCGGACAACGTTTCGTCGTGTTACCAATTGTCTTGGAAGCAAACATTTATATAGAAGCACAATCATATCTTCGGGTGTACTATGAGTCAGCGAGGACAGCGAATGCAAGGCCAGCCGATGATCGTAATGTCCGACGAGTCCCAGCGTGTCAAGGACAAGGACGCGCAGGAACACAACATCACCGCGGCACGCGCAGTCGCGGACGCGGTCCGTTCGACTCTCGGACCCAAAGGGATGGACAAGATGCTCGTCGACTCGATGGGCGACGTCACCATCACGAACGACGGCGTGACCATCCTCAAGGAGATGGACATCGACAACCCGACGGCCGAGATGATCATCGAAGTCGCCGAGACCCAGGAAGACGAGGCCGGAGACGGCACCACCACGGCCGTCGCCGTCACGGGTGAACTCCTCAAGAACGCCGAGGACCTCCTCGAACAGGACATCCACCCGACCGCCGTCATCAAAGGCTTCCACCTCGCCAGCGAGAAGGCCCGCGAGGAAATCGACAACATCGCCGAAGACGTTGCGACCGACGACGAGGAACTCCTCCGCAAGGTCGCCGAGACCTCGATGACCGGCAAGGGCGCCGAACTCAACAAGGAGGCCCTCTCCGAGATCATCGTCGAGGCAGTCCAGCAGGTCACCGTCAACGGTACGGTCGACCTCGAATACGTCAAGACCGAGACTCAGACCGGTCGCTCGGCCGGCGAGTCCGAACTCCTCAAGGGCGCGGTCATCAGCAAGGACCCGGTCCACGACAACATGCCCAAGAGCGTCGCGGACGCCGACATCCTCCTGCTCAACGAGGCCGTCGAGATCGAGGAGACCGACGTGGACACCAGCGTCAACATCGAGGACCCCGACCAGCTTCAGAACTTCCTCGACCAGGAGGAGAAACAGCTTCAGGAGAAGGTCGACAAAATCGTCGAGACCGGCGCGGACGTCGTCTTCTGCCAGAAGGGCATCGACGACATGGCCCAGCACTACCTCGCCAAGGAAGGCATCCTCGCGGTCCGCCGCGTCAAGAAGAGCGACATCGGCTTCCTCAAGGAGGTCCTCGGTGCCAACGTCGTCTCGGACCTCGACAGCACCTCGGCCGACGACCTCGGCAAGGGCGACGTGAGCCGCGACGACGACGACGAACTGTTCTACGTCGAAGGAGAGGACAGTCACGGCGTCACCCTCCTGCTCCGCGGATCCACCGACCACGTGGTCGACGAACTCGAGCGCGGCGTCACCGACGCCCTCGACGTGGTGGCCCAGACCGTCTCGGACGGCCGCGTCGTCGCTGGCGGCGGTGCCATCGAAGTCGAAGTCGCTCGCCGACTCCGCGACTACGCCGACTCCGTCTCCGGCCGCGAGCAGCTCGCTGTCGAAGCGTTCGCTGACTCGCTCGAACTCGTCCCGCGCGTCCTCGCCGAGAACGCGGGTCTCGACTCCATCGACACGCTCGTGGACCTGCGCTCGGCCCACGAGTCCGACGAGAAGCGCGCCGGCCTGAACGTCCACACCGGCGACGTCGTCGACACCCTCGACGCGGGCGTCGTCGAACCGGCCCACGCCAAGGAACAGGCCGTCTCGAGTGCCACCGAGGCCGCGAACCTCGTGCTCAAAATCGACGACATCATCTCCGCCGGCGACCTGTCCACCGACAAGGGCGACGACGAGGCAGGCGGTCCCGGCGGTGCTGGCGGCATGGGCGGCATGGGCGGCATGGGCGGCGCAATGTGAGATAGGCCCATCGCCTAACTCCGCCGTCTTCCGACCTCAACCGTATCGCCCGACTGCCGCGTCGAACCGCGTGCTGTCGTAGACAGTACGGATTTCGTTTTCGTGTTCCTGCTTCTGCCGAGTCGAATCGTCCACCGAGGAGGAAGTTCGTGCGGCGAGCGTTGCGGGATTCGCCGGGTTTAGATAGTTTATAGTGGCCACGGGGACGACCAGCCACGTATGGACACGCTCCTGCTGAACCAGGACGCCGTAGACGAGAACACGCAGATGGCGGAAGTCATCCGGGCTATCGAGGACGCCTTCGCGGCGTACGCTCGCGGTGACGCCCAGATGCCCGCGAAGTCGTACATCGACCTGCCCCAGTACAACGGGGACTTCCGGTCGATGCCCGCGTATCTCGAAGCCGAGGACTGGGACGCCGCCGGTATCAAGTGGGTCAACGTCCACCCCGACAACCCCGAGGAGTTCGACCTGCCGACCGTGATGGGGACGATGGTCTACTCGAACCCCGAGAACGCCTTCCCGCTGGCCATCATGGACGGTACCGAACTGACGATGAAGCGGACCGGCGCGGCCGCCGCAGTCGCCACCGACCACCTCGCAGTCGAGGACGCGACGACGATGGGTATCGTCGGCGCTGGCGTCCAGTCGTACACCCAGTTGGAGGCCGTCTCGGAGATTCGACCCATCGAGGAGGTCGTCGTCAGCGACCTCGACGAGGAACGGGTCGCCGACTTCATCGCCTACTTCGAGGACGACTTCGACGTGCGCGCTGGCTCCATCGAGGAGGCCGCCCAGTGTGACGTGCTCTCGACAGTCACTCCCGTCGAGGACCCCATCGTCTCGCGCGAGGACATCGGCGAGCACACTCACGTCAACGCGATGGGTGCGGACGCCGAAGGCAAGCACGAACTCGCCGACGAGATTCTGCTCGACTCGAAACTCGTCATCGACGACCACGCCCAGACGACCCACTCGGGCGAAATCAACGTCCCCTACCACGAGGGCGTGCTGACCGACGACGACATCTACGGCGAAGTCGGTGACATCGTGGTCGGCGACCTGGAGGGCCGGACCGACGACGACGGCGTCACGGTCTTCGACAGCACCGGTCTCGCCATTCAGGACGTGGCCGCGGCCCACGTCGTCTACGAACACGCCGACGAGAACGACAACGGCTACCCCTTCGACCTCATCGGCACCGGAACCCAGTAGGTCAGGGAACCCGGTCCGTCGGCGCTTTTCGAGCGAAGTACCCCGTGATTTTCGAGAGAATCCAGACGACCACGATGAACGGGAGAAGCGGAATCAGCAGAACGACCAGCCCCAGACCGTACGCGATTCCGATGGTCGTCATCTCGGCGTCGGGTCGCCCGCGATAGCTCGGCGTCACCGTCCGCACGACCTTCTTCGCCGGTTCTGGAACGATACTCTCGTCTGCGTCTCCGTCGTCGGAACCCCCCTTGCTCATGGGAATCGTATCGACGACCGGAAGGATAAGCGTTTGTGGCAATCGGGTCTCGCCCCTTTCGTTTCGAGTGGTTCCGAGAGAAACGTCGGCGCGGCGGTGTCCGGCGGCATCTGATGTCCGCGTCGGAAGGGCTTCGAAGGCGACTATCGGTTCACGACAACTCGTCCCGAAGCAGAACTTCGTCGTCCTTCACTCCGCTTATCGCGGACTCCGGAATCGTGTACTGGTCGTCGCTTCGGTCCCAGTCGAGTTGGTCGAAGACTCCCTCCGGAACGTCGTTCCAGTTGGGGTCCACGTAGGCGGTGTCGCCGGCGATATCGGTGGTGGTACCGATGCGCTGGTTGCTGTTCACGACGGCCTTGCCCTCGTCGTCGTCGGAGAGTTCCGCATTCATGGCGGGTGCAGTACGGGAGGCGCAGGCAAAATTTCGGTGCTCACCGTCTCCGTCGGGTGTGTCGACGGACACCTCCGTTCAGTATTGTCGAAAAGAAGCCGCGATAGCCCAACTAGGCGGCTTTCGGCACGTTCTCCATGCGAACCTCGGGCGACATCTCGTGGGAGAGCGAGAAGAGGTTGAACACCGGGGAGCGACGTACGCCCTCTCGGAGCGTCTCGGCGTCCTCCTCGGTGAGGTCCGGGCCGCTGACCTCGATGTCGATGGTGAAGTCGTCGTAGGTCTCGTCGGAGTGGTCGGCGTCGCGGATGCCGAAGAACACTCGCGGGTCGAGGGTGACGTCGACCTCGGTTGCGAGGTCGTCGAGTTCGATCTCGTTCTCCATGGCGACGATGCCGAGGGTGGCGTTGATGCACCCCGTGAGTGCGGCCAGTGCGACTTCGACGGGTTCCGGCCGGTCCGCGGGGTCCACGAACCCCGCGTCGGCCTCGACTTCCTTGAACGCGCCGAGCGGGAAGGTGTACTGACGGGTCTCGCGCCGTATCTCGTCGCCGCCGTAGCTGTACGCGTCGAGTTTCGCCAGCGTGTGCATCGCTCGCCCCTCCGCGACGCCGCGCGCGCCGAGGCCGAGCATCACGTCTTCGGGACTCTCCGTCGCCTGCTCGATGAAGTTCGGGTACTGTTCCAGGTCTACTCCGTGCTTTATGGTTTCTCGGGCCATGGGAGAATAGACGCCGGCCACAATGTTAAATATTTTTCATTATAATAATGGATTTCCCCGCTTAACGGTCTCTCGCAGCCGTATCGAGCGTTTACACGACGGCGAGGAGACCGGCCACGGGAACGCCAGTCGCTAGCTGGCAGTTCGACGACTCGTTCGGGCGTCGATGCCCCGGTGTTCCCCGGCAACCTTTAGCAGTACCTGAGCAGTATTTTTGTTTTCTAAGCATACCTCTATGGTTCTCCCCGACGACGGCTCCCGGGCGACGCGAAACGTCCAGTCGAAACGTTGAGGTGCCGCCCGCGAGTCGGCCCAGCTCGTGGGCGAGTTCGCCGAGGCAGTCAGGGACCGACTCCGGGACGCCCTCGCCGAGCAACTGCCCTCGCTCGGTTGGCAGACCGAGCGTCGAATCCGGCGGACTCCCGTGGACGTGGTGGGTACCGACGACGCCCGATTCGTCGCGGTCGAGTTGGAGTGGCGGCGTGCCGACCCGGTGAACAACACCGCGAAGCTGTTCTACTACGCCGAGGACGGCGAGATAGACGAGTACGACGAGGTGGTCGTCTGTCAACTCTTCTCGGGCTACTACGACCTGGCTTCGGGAGGAGTCTCCTCGAAGCGCGAAGTCGCGGAGTTCGCGGGCGAGACGGCCGCCGAGTCGGTCGAGCGGGTCTCGTTCCACCCGCTTCGACTGCCCATCGACCCGCCCAAGCGCGGCGGGGAGCGACCCGGTGGGTGGCGAGCGCGGACCGACGAGACGGCCGAAGAAGTGGCGTCTCTGCTCTGAATCCGTCGGCGCGTCACTCCCGGAACTCCGACCGTTCGGGCCGACGTGGTCCGACGAAGAACCGGAATCCGAGACCGTACACCAGTCCGTACGAGAGCGCGAGCGTCAGCGCGTAGGCCACGCCGAAGCCAGCGAGCGGAAACGAAAGCCCGACCCCGAATCGGTCGAGG
This sequence comes from Halorussus salinisoli, assembly GCA_005239435.1. Taxonomy (GTDB): domain Archaea; phylum Halobacteriota; class Halobacteria; order Halobacteriales; family Haladaptataceae; genus Halorussus; species Halorussus salinisoli. The sequence goes on from SZNP01000006.1 coordinate 335,730, forward strand.
AGCGGCGGAACTCCGAACGGGAGCAGGAAGCCGAGGACGAGCATCGTGACGACCACCTCGGCGCGGCGCTCGTGCGCACCGGGCGCGGGCGAGCGCGACCCGACCCACAGCACTCCGGCGACGAACGCCGCGGAGACGAAGACGGCGAACGCCCTCGTGGCGTCCACCGACGTCGCGGTCCGGGTGGCGTGGAGATACCACGCGACCGCCAGAAACCCGAGCAAGAAGACGTACGCGCCGGTTATCGCCCACTGAAGACCGACGACTCGTCTCCGGCGGAGTCGGCCACGTCGGGCGTTCGACGCCGCGACGAAAAACTCTACCGGCGCTCCTCCGGCGTCGCGGGTCCAGCGTTTCCCGCGGGTCCGGCGCTACTCCAGCGCGACCAGTCCGTCGTCCAGCATGTCGCCCAGCACGTCGCGGGCGTGGCCGTCGGGGTCTACGCCCTCGTAGACCGCCTTCACCTCGCCATCTGCGAGGACGAAGGTCGTGCGCGGGGCCGCGCCGCGCGACGTGTCCACGCCGAAGGCGTCGGCGACTTCCCCCTCGGGGTCGGCCAGCAGGTCGAAGCGGAGTTCGTACTTCTCAGCGAACTCCTCGTGGCTCTCCACGTCGTCGGTCGAGACGCCGAACACCGAGACGCCGGCGTCGTGATAGCTCTCCAGTTCCCGGTCGAACTGCTCGGCTTCGGTCGTGCAACCGGGCGTGTCGTCGCGGGGGTAGAAGTACAGCACCGTCGGTTCCGAGAAGTCGAGCGCGATGGTCTCGCCGCGCTGGTTCGTGGCCTCGACGGTCGGCGCGTCGTCACCTGTTTCGAGCGTCATGTCCGTGAGTTGCGGGCGGGACGGCAAGGCGTTTGCGTCTAATCGATGTCGATCCGGTGCGAGTCGCCCTCGCCTGCACTCGTCTTCGGGAGCGTCACCGTCAGCACGCCGTTTCGATACTGGCCGGAGACGGCCTCCTCGTCCACCTCTTCCGGAAGCATCACCGAGCGACTCACCGACTCGTGGCGGCGCTCCTTGCGGATGTACCGACCCTCGTCGCCGTCGCCCTCCTCGGACGACTCCTCGCGTTCGGCGCGAATCTGGAGTCGTTCGCCCCGGAGCGTCACGTCGATGTCCTCCTTCCGAAATCCGGGCAGATCCGCGGTGACGACGAACTCCTCGCCGTGGTCGGCCACGTCGATGGACGCGCCGCTACGCTCGCCTCCCATCTCTATACCGCCCATCGACTCCTCGAACTGGCGACTCATGCGTTCTATCATCTGTTCCAGGTCCTCGAACGGTTTTCTTCGTCCTGTCATGTTTCCCACCGGGCGTCAGTCGCCCCGACAGGAGTGCGACGCCATGGGTCTTAAAATTCAGTACCGTTGGGGTTTCGGCCCGGGTTTCACCGGCAACTCCAGACGGTCCACGGACGCCCGGGCCGAGCGTCTTCGTCACACGACGTGTTCGGTGTCGTACGACCCGAGGCGACGGACCCACCCGTTCTCGGCGATCGACTCGACATCGGCGATCGCGTCCTGCGCGCGGTCCTCGTAGAGTCCGGCCGCGAAGTCGACGTGGAACACGTAGTCGCCGAGGCGCTCGCCGCTCGGGCGGGACTCGACGCGTGTGAGGTTGATGTCCCGGTCGGCGAACGGTTCGAGCAGTTCGAGCAGGAGTCCGGGGTAGTTGGCGTTCGGATAGACCACGATCGAGGACTTGCCGCCCGCGTCCGACCGCTCGTCGGCGGGCGCGATGACGAAGAAGCGCGTGGCGTTGGAGGTCCGGTCCTGAATCCCCTCGGCGACGACCTGCAGGTCGTCGCCCGGCCCTTCGTGGGCGTTGGCCGGGTGACCGATTCCCGCCACATCGCGGTTCTCGCGGGCGTGTTCGACGCCGCGGGCGGTGCTGGCGACCGCTTCGAGGTCGGCGTCGGGGTACTCGGATTCGAGGTACGACCGGCACTGCGCGAGGGCCTGGGAGTGGCTGGCGACGACCGAGAACTCCTCGCCCTGGGCGAGGAGCGCGTGTCGAATCGGCGTGACGATTTCCTGAACGGCGGCGACCTCGCGGTCGCTCAGCGCGTCGAGCGTCTCGGTGACGCTCCCCTCGATGCTGTTCTCGATTGGAACGACCCCGCGGTCGAACTCGCCGTCGGCGACGGCCTCCACGATGGCGGTCACCGACTCGCGGAAGTCCACGTCGTCGGCGACTGCGCTGGCGGCCCGGTGGGAGTAGGTCCCCTCGGGTCCGAGCGTGACTGCTTGCATATGCCCGCTTGTTTCGCCGTCGTCGCTAAAAGGCCGTCGGGTGTGACAGATTTTCGCCCGACTCGATTTCGACAATTACTCTGTGATCTCAAGTAATTGTGTTTAGGGTGCAGGAAATGCTGTAGTTAGTTTGAACGCTGCAAACTTCGGGAATCGACCGTTCTACTCCGTGTCCGTCGTCCGTGCAAGGGCGAGGGCGGCAACGGCAGTCAGGAAGTCGCGGGCTAGCGGTTCGACCAGAATGCGCCAGTACGCCAAGACGCGTGGGTCGGGGATGAACAGTTTCCCCCACGCCTGTACAACTGGGACTTCGTTCAGGAACGCCGACGACTCCCAGAGTCGAACCCCGAGATACTGTCCGAGGAGCGTGCCGACGGCGACCGCAACAACCAGTCCCGGGAGGAGACCGACGAGAGAGACTGTTACGTCGCGCCGAGAACCCACGTAGTAGAGGACGCCGAAGAGCAGAATCGGTTCGACGAGGAACGGTCCCACGGTAAACACGACCCACTCGACGGACGAGAGGGTAGAGATGGCGTCTCGCAGGACGGCTCGGTACGCAGTGACCAGTCCCCCGAGAAACAGGATTGCGGTGGTGAGTGCGACGACGAGGCGTGATTCCGAGCCGGTGTACGGGTCAAGTACAGGAGAGCGGGGAACCATCAGGAGATGATCTCCCGTGACCCGTGAAGTGTTTTGTGAACGACGAGTTCGCCTCCGCTCGACTCGCCGCCGTAGCTACCACTCTCGACACGGCAACGACGAGTGGACGAAACGCTCCGAGCAGTCGTTCGGGTGATGTAGAAGGCTCACTCGCCGCCGAGGTGGAACGTCCGCCGCCGGATGTGGCCACAACTCGGACAGAGGTGGCGGTACTGAATCTGGTCGCCCGTGGTCGCTGCGAGCCACCGACCGTCGGCGTCGTCGTACCCGCACTTCGGGCACACGAGGTCCTGGTCCTCGAAGCGCGACCGGAGTCGCTCGAAGGGGGATAGCCCACCGGGGCCTGTTCGAGACATATCGTGATGTACGTTATCAAAGACCATAATACTTCGCTGAAGGGAGGTCGACGTCGCTCTCGACGGTCCGGGCGGAGGAAGCGGAAGAAAACTGCGGAGAATCCGGCTATTTCACCGGTTCAGCGTGTGAATCGCGTGTCCGAGCGCGTTCTCGGCGGCCTCCATCACGGCCTCCGAGAGCGTCGGGTGGGTGTGAATCGTGGCGGCCACGTCCTCCAGCGTCGCGCCCATCTCGATGGCGAGTCCGAGTTCGGCGATGAGTTCCGAGGCCTCCGGTCCCACGATCTGTGCGCCGAGCAGGAAGCCGCTCGGTTCGTCGGCCACGATGCGGACGAAGCCCTCGGCGTGGCCCGTCGTGAGCGCACGACCCGAGGCGTTGAACGGGAACTTCCCGACTGCTGGCTCGAAGCCCTCCTCCTCGGCCTCCGCCTCGGTCATGCCGACGGTGCCGATTTCGGGGTCGGTGAAGACAGCGGCCGGGACGGCCTGATAGTCCAGCGCGGAGGGTTCGCCCGCGATGACCTCCGCGGCGACCTGCCCCTCCTTGCTGGCCTTGTGCGCGAGCATCGGTTCGCCCGCCACGTCGCCGATGGCGTAGATGTGGTCCTTCTCGGTGCGTGCGCGGTCGTCGGTCTCGATGAAACCGTTCTCGTCGGTTTCGATGCCCGCGTTCTCCAGTTCGAGCGTGTCGGTGACGGGTTCGCGACCGACTGCCACGAGGACCTTCTCCGCGCCGAACTCCGAGATGGTCCCCTCTTCGTCTTCGGTCCTGACGGTGATGCCGTCGCCCGACTCCTCCCACTCGCTTGCGGCCTCGCCGAAGTGAAAGTCGATACCGAGGTCCTCGGCCTTCTTCTTCACGGGGCGGGCGAGGTCGTCCTCGTAGCCCGGCAGCACGGAATCGAGCATCTCTACGACGGTCACGTCGGTACCCAACTTGGCGAAGACGCCCGCGAGTTCCATCCCGATGTAGCCCGCGCCGACGATGACGAGGCTCTCGGGCACCTCGTCCAGCGCGAGCGCCTGCCGGGAGTCGAGCACGGGGTCGTCGCCGAAGTCGAAGCCCGGCACCTCGATGGGCCGACTTCCAGTCGAAACGATGGCGTGTTCGAACTCCACGGTCTCCGAGCCCTGTCCGCCGCCGCTGTGGACGATGCGGGCCTTGTCCTCGTCGGCGAACTCCGCGCGGCCCTCCATCAGTTCGACGCCGTTGGCCTTGCTGAGTTTCTCGACGCCGCCGGTGAGTTGGTCCACGACCTCGTCCTTCCAGCCGACCATCTCGTCCATCTTCACCTCGGGGTCGGCGTAGATGCCCATCTCCTCGGCGTCGCCTGCCTCGTGGGCGAGGTCCGAGGCCGTAATCATCGCCTTCGAGGGGATACAGCCGTAGTTCAGGCAGGTCCCGCCGTAGGCGTCCTTCTCGACCATCGTCACGTCGAGGTCCAACTGGCCCGCGCGGATGGCGGCGACGTAGCCGCCCGGTCCCGCACCGATTACCAACACGTCCGTTCCCGTCGAGATGTCTCCGACGACCATATGTTCGGGAAGTCGGGCTTGGTGGTGAAAAATCAGGTGGATTTTGCGGCGAGCTTCGAGTGGTAACAGGTCACTCGGTCTCCACGTAAACCGCGTCGGCCAGCTTGTCCCGGTGGAGTTCGTTCGGTCCGCCGGCGATGGTCAGCAGACGGGCGTCGCGGAGGTAGCGTTCGACGTGATGCTCGGTCGTGTACCCCCTTCCTCCGTGGAGTTGCATCGCGTCGTTAGCGTTCTCGACGGCGGCCTCCGTCGCGTAGACCTTCGCCGCGGCGAGTTCCCGACGAGCGTCTTCACCCCTGTCCGCACGGTCGGCGGCCCGGAGCGTCAGGAGACGGGCCGCGTCGGCCCGCTGGGCCATCTCCGCCACGTTCCATCGGACGCCCTGAAAGTCGCTGATGGACTGGTCGAACTGCTCGCGCTTCCGGGTGTACGCCGCGGCGTCTTCGAGCGCGGCCCGAGCGATACCGACGCCGCGGGCCGGAACGTTCACGCCGGTGTGGACCTCGCCGCGCCGGACGTAGGCTTCGCCCTCCTCGCCGACGAGGTTCTCGGCGGGAACTCGAACGTCCGAGAGTCGAACGCGGGGTGACTTCACGTTACGAGCGCCGAGCGTCTCCCACACCTCCTCGACCTCGAACTTCTCGGCCGGAACGAGGAACGCGCTGACGTTGTGCGGCGCGTCGGCGTCGGGACCCGTCTTCGCGTAGGTGAGGACGAAGTCGGCGTGCTGGAAGTTCGTCACCCACTGCTTGTGGCCGTCGAGGACCCACTCGTCGCCGTCCCTTTCCGCAGTCGTCTCCATCTCCAGTTTGTTCGCGCCCGCGTTCGCCTCGCTGAGGCCGAGTGCGCCGACGCGGTCGTAGCTCGCCATCTCGGGCAGGTACTCCTCCTTCTGGGCGTCGGTCCCGAACCGCTCGACGACGGTGGCGACGCCGAGGTTGAGCGCGAGTGCGCTGGCGACGGTCATCGTCGCCGCCGCGAGTTCCTCCGTGAGAACGACGAGTTCGACCAGTCCCTCTCCGCGGCCGCCGTACTCCTCGGAGAGCGTGAGTCCCGCGTAGCCTCGGTCGCCGAGTTCGGCCAGAATCTCCCCTGGGTACTCCTCGTTCCTGTCGAGTTCGATGGCGCGCGGGCGAATCTCGGACTCGGCGTACTCGCGCACTTCCTCGCGGAGCGCTCGCTGGTCCTCTGTCAGGCGAAACGGCATGCGGATGCCCACGACGCGGAGGAGGTAATAGGTTCGCCGACAGGATTCGTCGGTCGTGCCGGGACGGTCACGCCACCCGTTCGACCTCGTACCCCGCGTCCCTGACCTCCTCGATGATCTTCTCCGCGTGACCGGTCCCACTCGTGACCACCTGAAACACCAGATACGCCTCGCCGACTCGGAGGTCGTCCACCGCGCGGTCGTGGCGGACCGTCCGGATGTTCGCTCCGGTGTCGGCGATGATGCCCGAGAGCGTCGTCATCTCGCCGGGTTGGTCCTCGATGCGGACCCGCAGACGCATCAACTGACTGCGCTCGGTCAGCGCCTGCGTCAAGACGGTCTGGAGCATCGAGATGTCGATGTTGCCGCCCGAGAGGATGGGGACGACCGTCTCGCCCGATACGTCGAGGTCGTCGGAGAGAACCGCGGCGACCGAGGAGGCCCCCGCCGCCTCGACCAGTTGCTTGGCGCGTTCGAGCAGGAGGAGTTCCGCGCGGGCGATTTCGTCGTCCGTGACCGTCATCACCTCGTCTACGTGCTCTTCGATGAGGCCGAGCGTCAACTCCGAGATGCTCCCCGTGGCGATGCCGTCCGCGATGGTCTTGGGCGAGTCGATAGAGGACGGGATGCCCTTATCGAGGCTCTCGGGGACCGTCGCGGCCTGCTCGGCCTGCACGCCGACGACGCGGACTTCCGGGTCGAGTTCGGCCAGCGCGGCGCTGACGCCGCCGATGAGCCCGCCGCCGCCGATGGGGACGACCACGGTGTCCACGTCCGGCATCTCCTCGTGGATTTCGAGGCCGATGGTGCCCTGCCCCGCGACGATGGCCGGGTCGTCGTAGGCGTGGACGAACTCGGTGTCGTCGGCCTCGGTCAGCGACTGGGCGTACTCCATGGCGGCCCGGAAGTCCTCGCCGCGCAACTCCACGTCCGCGCCGTAGCCGCGGGTGGCCTCGACCTTCGCCTGCGGCGCGTTCTCGGGCATCACGATGGTCGAGTCGATGCCGGTCGTGGTCGCGGCCAGCGCGACCCCCTGTGCGTGGTTGCCCGCGCTCGCGGCGACGACTCGCCCTATCCCGCCGCGGTCGGCGACCTGCCGGAGTTTGTTGTACGCGCCGCGGGTTTTGAACGACCCCGTGCGCTGGAGGTGTTCCATCTTGAGATGTACGTCCGCGTCGGTCATCTCGCTCAGCGACCGACTCCGTTCGATTTCGGTCCGCTGGACCACCGACTCATCGAAGCGCTCGCGCGCGGCCTCCACGTCGCGCAGGGTGACTTCGGCCATATTTGCCAGTTTTCGAGGAGATGTATATCAGTTTCTCAGTGGCCCCGGCCCGCATGGGTCTCGGTACGAGACGACCGGCGCGCGCCAGTCGAACGATTCGCTTCTCTCGTGAGAGCGCGGCAGGGCGGATCTAGTCCGCGCGAATACTTAACACACACCGCCTCGAAGTTGCGGGCGAGCGTTCTTCGGAGGGGCGCAGGGCGGCCCGACGAAGCGAACGCTCAACCACCGGAGGCTACCCATGGCAGAGGCAACAGCAGACGCCGAACGGCTCGTCCGCGAGTACGCGGCGATCTGGAACGAAGGGGAGTTCTCGAAGTTGTCCGACGTCGTCGCGGAGTCGTTCACGTTCACGTCCCCGACCGTCGGCACGTTGCAGGGTCGCGAGGAGGTCGAAGCGTACGTTCGGGAGGTCACAGACGGGTTTTCGGACTTTCGCATCGACATCAATGACCTGCTCAGTGACGGGACCGTGGTGATGGCCGAGAGTACGCTCTCGGGGACGCACGATGGGGAGTTCGAGGACATTCCGCCGACTCACGAGGAGTTCGAGATTCGAGACATGGCGAAGTTCGTGGTCGAAGACGGGAAACTCCGCGAGGAACGCGCGTACTTCGACCAGCACGACTTCCTGAGCCAGCTCGGACTCGTCGACGAGTGACTCGAGTCCGCTCTCTTTTCGCCGAGACAGACCGTGTCAGCCCGGAACCGGAGAGCGCCCCGAATCTCACTCCAGCAGGAGGAGTTCGGGGTTCTCTACGTACTGCATGAAGGTGTTGGCGAACGCCGCGGCGTCCGCTCCGTCCACGATGCGGTGGTCGATGGTCAGCGATATAGGCAGCGTGTGCTTCGCCACGACCTCGCCGTCCTCGACTACGGGGCGCTGTTTCAGTTCACCGATACCCAGGATACCCACCTCGGGGTAGTTGAGGATGGGCGTGGCGTACTCGCCGCCGATTGCGCCGAAGTTGGTGACGCTGAACGTCGAACCCTGTAGTTCGTCGCGCGAGATGGAGCGGTCACGGGCCTTCTGGACCAGTTCGTTGACCTCGCTGGAAATCTGGAGCAGGCCCTTCCCGTCGACGCCTTCGACGACCGGGACCATCAGTCCGGCGTCGGTCGCGGTCGCCACGCCGACGTTGTAGTAGTTCTTCCGGAGGATTTCGCCGGCCTCCTCGTCGAGTTCGGCGTTCAGTTTGGGGTGTTGCTTGAGCGCGGCGACGACAGCCTTCATGACGAACGGCATGTACGTCAGGCGGATGCCACGCTCCTCGGCCTCCGGTTTGAGTCGCTCGCGGGTCTCGACGAGGCCGTCTACGACCGCGGTGTCGTGGTGGGTGACGTGGGGCGCAGTGTACTTCGACTGGGACATCGCGTCACCGATGGTCTTGCGGACGCCCTTGTACTGGATGCGCTCGACCTGTTCGCCCGCGCTCGTCGCGGCGGCCGTCTCGGCCTGCGCCTGCTGGGCCTGCTGTTGGGCCTCGGCGTACTGCATCACGGCCTCGCTGGTGACGAACGCCTCGCCGTCGCGCTGCTCGGTCGCCGGGACCGAGTCGATGTCGACGCCCTGCTCCTCGGCGACGCGCCGGGTCGCGGGCGCGGCCAGCGTCCGCTCGCGGTCGGCCGACTCCGGGGCCGCACCGCCGAGCGACTGACTCCCGCCGGCGTCCTCGGTCCCGGGTTGCGCGCTCCGCTCGCGAGTCGCCGCGACCTCACCGGCCGACTCCTCGGCTTCGGCGAGCGCCTCGTCGCGCTCCTCGACGCCCTCGGTCTCGCCGCCGGACTCGGCGGCCTGCCGCACGTCCTGCTCGGTCACGCGACCGCTCGGGCCGGTGCCCTCGACTTCGGCGATGTCCACGCCGAGTTCGCGGGCGACGCGGCGCGCGCTCGGCGCGGCGAACACGCGGCCCTCGCCGGTCGAGACCTCTTCGGCGACCGTCTCCTCGGTCGCCTCGCCCTGCGTCGTCGCCTGCTCGGTCTCGCCGGACGCCTCGGCCTCCGCAGCTCTCTGGGCTTCGCCCTCCGTCTGGCCCTCTTCGACCGGTTCGCCCTCCACGTCGAAGGTGATGATGACCGACCCGACCTCGACGACTTCGCCCTCCTCGGGGATGATTTCGCGGACGGTCCCGTTCACCGGCGACGGGACCTCCACGATGGCCTTGTCGGTCTCGACTTCGGCGACCGCCTGGTCCTCGGAGACCGTGTCGCCCTCCTCGACCAGCCAACTGACGATTTCGCCCTCGGCGACGCCTTCGCCGACGTCGGGCAGTTTGAATTCTCGTACCATGATTCAGAAGTTCACGGCGTCCCGGATGCCTTCCTTGATGCGGGCGGGTTCGGGCAGGTAGTAATCTTCGAGCGCGTACAGCGGGAACGGCGTGTCGAACCCGGTGATGCGCTCGACGGGAGCCTCCTGATACAGCAGGGCCTCCTCCTGGATGATGGACGAGATTTCCGCGCCGAGTCCGCCGGTCTTCGGCGCTTCGTGGACGACCGCCGCGCGGCCCGTCTTCTTGAACGACTCCACGATGGTCTCCTCGTCGAGCGGCGAGACGGTCCGGAGGTCCACGACCTCCACGTCGATTTCGCCCTCCAACTCCTGGGCGGCCTCGACGGTCGGTCGGGTCATCGCACCCCACGTGAACACCGAGATGTCGGTGCCTTCCTCGCGGACGGCGGCCTCGCCGATGGGAACCTCGTAGGATTCGGTCGGCACGTCGCCGCGGAACGCCCGGTAGATGAGCTTCGGTTCGAGGAACATCACGGGGTCGGGGTCGCGGATGGCCGAGGTCAGCAGGCCCTTGGTGTCGTACGGCGTGCTGGGGATGACGACCTTCAGACCCGGCTGGTGGGCGAAGAAGGCCTCCGTGGACTCGGAGTGGTGTTCCGGCGCACGGATGCCGCCACCGTAGGGCGCGCGGATGACCATCGGACAGGTGAACCGACCGCGGCTACGGGTACGGAGTCTCGCGGCGTGGCTCACGATCTGGTCGAAGCCGGGGTAGATGAAGCCCATGAACTGGATCTCCGGGATGGGCTTCAGGCCGTAGGCCGCCATGCCGATGGCGGTGCCGATGATGCCGGACTCGGCCAGCGGCGTGTCGATGACGCGGTCGCCGCCGAACTCGTCGTAGAGTCCTTCGGTCGCGCGGAACACCCCGCCGTTCTTGCCGACGTCCTCGCCCATGACGAGCACGTCGTCGTCCTGCTGCATCTCGGTATACAGTCCGTCTCGGACCGCCTGTACCAGCGTGAGGTTCTCGGTCTCTTGCTCTCGTTCTGCTTGTTGACTCATTGGTTAGTCCTCCAGAAGCGCATCGTCGCCGTACTGCTCTCGAATCTCTCCGAACCAGTCGAACTGTTCTCGGAGTCGCTTGGGCATGTCGGCGTAGACGTGCGCGAAGATTTCCTCGGGGTCGGGACGCTCGACCGCTTCGGCCGCGTCGATGGCGTCGGCGACCGTTTCTTCGACCTCCTGCTCGATGGCTTCGACCTTCTCGTCGTCAAGGGCGCCACGGTCGCGCAGGAACGACTCCAGTCGCGGAATGGGGTCCTTCTGCTTCCAGCGCTCGACCTCCTCGTCGTCACGATAGACCGAGGGGTCGTCGGCCGTGGTGTGGGCACCGTAGCGGTACTGGACCGCCTCGATGAGGGTCGGTCGGAGGTCGTCCTCGCCCGGGTTCTTGGCCTTCTCGATGGCGTCCTTCGTCGCCTTGTACACCGCGAGGGGGTCCATGCCGTCAACTTGTACGCCCTCGAAACCGTAGGCCTGGGCCTTCTGAGCGATGGTGGCCGAGGCGGTCTGGCGCTCTCGCGGGACCGAAATCGCCCACTGGTTGTTGTTACAGAAGAACACCGTGGGCGTGTCGAAGACGCCCGCGAAGTTCAGCCCCTCGTGGAAGTCGCCCTCGCTGGTCGCGCCGTCGCCGAAGTAACAGAGGAACGCCTTCTCTTCGCCCTTGAGCTTCGAGGCCCACGACGCACCGGTCGCGTGGGGAATCTGCGTCGCTATCGGCACCGCGACGGTGAAGATGTTGGCGTCGTCGGGGATGGCGTTGCCTTGTTCGTGGCCCATCCAGTACAGCAGGGTCTGTTTCAGCGACAGACCACGGACGAGCGCCGCGCCGTGTTCCCGATAGCTCGGGAACATCCAGTCGTCGTCGGCCAGCGCGTGGGCGCTCCCGATCTGGGCACCCTCCTGTCCGGAGAGCGGCGGGTAGGTACCCATCCGTCCCTGCCGGTTGAGCGAGACCGCACGCTCGTCGAAGTGGCGGGTGAGCTTCATCTCGCGGTACATGTCCACCATCTCCTCGTCGGAGATGTCGGGCACGTCCGCGCCCTCTACCAAGTTACCGTCCTCGTCGAGGACCTGTACGCGGTCCTGGGGGTCTTGGTGTACAATACTCACGGTCGAACCCATCCTGACATATTCAATAGGTCACGGCCACGCATTATAGGGTTTTCGTAACTAACTTTCCATAGGTACGATTCTTGCGGGGCTTTCCAGTGGAAATCCTTACTTCCACCGGGTTAAATCAGCACTTTCTAAATTTTTCCCCAGTTAAATAGACGTTCGTCTGATAACGTCCTGATTTAGAGGCTCTGGGTGAACGAACGGCAAGTATTGCGTCAATCGTTACGTGAGTATTTTTCGCCAGCGCCGGCGACGGCGTTCGCTCAAACCGACGCTCTTCGGGCATCGCGGCGGGCCTGTTCGACCGTCTTTCCGTCCCGAAGTACGGCGTCTACGAACAGTTCGCCCGCTTTGTACGACGACCGGACCATCGGGCCGCTGGCGCAGTAGAGAAAGTCGAGTTCCTCCTCGGCGACCTGCCGCCACGTCTCGAACTTCGAGGGGTGGACGTACGTTTCGACGTCGAGGTGCGTGCGCGAGGGTTGGAGATACTGACCGAGCGTCACGACGTCCACGTCGGCCTCCCGGAGGTCGCTGAGCGTCTGGTAGACCTCGTGGTCGTACTCTCCGACTCCGAGCATGATGGAGGTCTTGGTGTAGATGTCCGACTCGCGTTCGACCTGCTCGAGGACGCTCAGGCTCTGCTCGTAGCCAGCGCGAGGGTCCCGGACGGGTTGCTGGAGGCGCTCGACGGTCTCGACGTTGTGCGCGACGACGTCCGGTTCGGCGTCGATGATCTTCTGGATAAGTGCCTCCTCGCCCTGGAAGTCGGGAATCAGCACCTCGACGAGAATCGAGGGGTCGCGCTCCTTGATCTCCCGAATCGTCTGTGCGAAGTGGGCCGCGCCCTGCCCTTCGAGGTCGTCACGGTCTACGGAGGTGAGGACGACGTAGTCGAGACCGATTTCGGCGACCGCGCTCGCCACGTTCGCGGGTTCGTCGGGGTCGAGCGGTTGGCCACCGCCGGTGTCCACGTCGCAGAACCCGCAGTTGCGAGTACACTGGTCGCCCATCAGCATGAACGTCGCGGTACCCCCGGACTCGGAGTTCTTTCCGCTCCAGCACTCGCCGAGGTTCGGGCAGTTGGCCTCCTCGCAGACGGTGTTGAGGTCGTGGTCTCGCAACGTCTGCTTGATGCCCGTGAACTCTTGGCCGGATGGCGGTTGCATCTTGAGCCAATCGGGTTTCCGGCGGCGACTCATTGGCCGTGTGTTCGGCGCGGGTGGTGAAAAGGGTGGGGTATTCGCGTTCGTCGGTGGGCGTTTGGTCGGTTTTGGGTCGTGAGAGTTTGGAGGAATGGAGTTTTACTTACGTCGTTCGGGTCCGACTTCTGTCGGCGGGTCTCGTGTCATATTTCTAATCGTTTCTTATATATTTTCTCCTCTATATTGGAAACGTTTTTCTTTCCTAGAACACGCTGACGAGGTCTCGCGGTTCGAGAACGCGCCAGCCGCGCAAGGTCGTCGGGGCTTCTCTCGGCCCCTCACGTTCTCGGTTCCCCCTACATTCTCGGCCCCTCCACAGTCTCGGCCTGGATGCTCCGTCGCGGTGCGGTCCGGCCGTCCCAGAACCCGTCGTCCAAATCGACACCCCCCGCAATTCCAACCTACCGACACGACCGGAATCACCTAGCCGAAACCAAGCGGAACGGTTCGAAACGAGGTACGACACCGTTCCGTCGCACTAAGCCCCGAATAACAAAGCCTCTCAGGAACCAACTATCGAGCATGAACACCAACATCTTCGACTGGGTCGCCATCATCCTCACCGCTATCGGCGCGATAGTGTGGGGCCTCCTCGGCGTCACCGGACTCTCGGGCGAGGCGGTCAACATCATCAACGTGATTCTCGAACCCATCTTCCGGCCCGGTCCCGCCCAGACCGTCGAGTATCTCATCTACGTTCTCGTCGGCATCGCGGGTGTCTACCTGCTGTTCACCGCCTACAAGATGGGCCGGGCGAGTCGTCGGGCCACCCGCGAACGCCGCAAGCGCGACGCCACGACTCGGACCGACGCGACCACCGACCGGACCGACACCGACAACACCAACACCGAGTCCTAGGCGTCGTCGTGTTTTGAGACGTTTTCTTCCGAGCGTACTGCTCGCTCTGCACCGAGATAGCCACCGGAAGAAACGTCGTGACGACCGCCTCCGAAGGGCGGAGTCGTCTCACCGAGAATCAGACGCCGAAGAACTCCTACTCGTCGTCCTGTCCGTAGCCTTCGAACTTCTCGGCCACGTCTCCCATCTCCTCGGCACTGAGTTGGACCGGACTCCCGATGGCCTTCGCCTGACAGTAGATGCGTGCCGTGTACTCGACGTTGACCGCGGTTTCGAGCGCGGCGTCGGCGTCCTCGCCCGTCACGAGCAGCCCGTGGTTGGCGAGCAGGCACGCCTCGGCGTCGGCGTCCTCCATCGCGGCCACCGCGTTCTCGGCGAGTTCCGCCGTGCCGTAGGTGGCGTAGTCGGCGACCGGGACGGTGGTTCCGGCGAGCGCGAGCATGTAGTGGACCGGCGGAATCGGTTCGTGGAGAATCGCCAGCGTCGATGCCCACGGCGAGTGGGTGTGGACGATTGCGCCCGCGTCGAGGTTCCGGTAGACCGCGGCGTGCATCGGCGTCTCGCTCGACGGGGCAGTCGTACCCGCGACCTGCTCGCCCTCCAGCGAGACCACGGGGACGTCTTGGGCGTCGATTCGGTCGTAGGCGACGCCCGTCGGCGTGACCGCGAATCGGTCGTTCCGGCGAACGCTCAGGTTTCCGGTTCGGCCGGGGGTGAGACTCGCAAGGTCCGGTGCGCGAGTGGCGACCGCGCGACGTTCCGCTCCAAGCATGTACGTTCCAACTCAGGGGAGGTAACTATATATTCTCCCCGACCGGAAATCGGCCGAACCGGTGTCGAGTGCCGCGCGTCCGACGCGTCGACGAGCCCATAAACATCGGAAAATTTATCAGTAGAAGCATTTTATTATTGTCGAAGAAAAGGAAACAATGGTAGACGTATCGCGGGAAGAGATCACCGACGGTTCGCTCGTTCGCTCCCTACTGTTCCTCGCAGCACCGTTAGTCGTCCAAAATCTCGTGCAGGTCGCCCAGCAGATCGTCGATACGTTCTGGGTCGGGCGACTCGGCGGGGAGGCCGTCGCGGCCGTCGGCGTGAACTTTCCCGTCATCGCGTTCATCTACAGTGCCGCCGCGGTCGTGTTCACCGGGACGCAGGTCGTCGTCTCGCAACGCGCCGGGGCCGACGACATCACGGGCGGACGTCGAACCGCGTTTCACGGACTGACGTTGGCGTTTTTTGGCGCGACCGCACTCGCGGTACTCGTCATCGTCGGTGCGGACACCATCATCGAACTCGTGTTGTCCGGTGACGAGGTGACGGCACTCGCGGCGACCTACCTCGGAACGTACATGTTCGGCCTCCCGTCTGCGGTCATGAGCGACGCGCTCGAAGGCGGGTTCGTCGGGTGGGGGGACTCGCGGGCCGCGATGTACATCAACGTCACTTCGGTCGTGGTCAACATCGGACTCGACCCGTTCCTCATCCTCGGGTGGGGACCGTTCGAGTCGATGGGCGTCCGCGGAGCGGCCATGGCGACCGCAATCGGATACACCGCGGGGTTCCTGCTCGCACTCGCACTGTTCCTGAGAGGGCGGGACGGGTTCGTTCTCACGCGGGAGACGATCTCCTTCGAGCTCGACGAGTACCGCGAAATCCTCGACGTCGGCGTTCCGACCGGTGCCCAACGAGGTCTCAGCCAGTTGGTGCGCGTCCTCATCATCGCACTGGTCTCGGCGGTTGGCGGGGCGGCCGCAGTCGCGGCCTACACCATCGGTGCGCGAATCGCCAGCGTCGCCTTCATTCCGGCGCAGGGCCTCTCGGGCGCGGCCCAGAGTATCGTCGGCCAGAATCTCGGGGCGAACAACCCCGGGCGCGCCCGCCGGACGACGTGGGTCGGCGCGGCCATCGCCGCGGTCGGTCTCACCATCGCGGGTTCCGTCCAGTGGTTCGCGCCCGAACTGCTGGTTAACGCGTTCGTCGTCGATATGAGTCAGCGAGGCTTCGAGTTGACGGTCGATTACCTCCAGATACTCGTCCTCGGCTACTGGGCTATCGGCGCGATGTACGTGTTCAACGCCGGATTCAACGGCGCACGCCGGACCAAGGTCAGCATGGTCGCCGGAATGCTGAAGTACTGGGGAGTCAGACTCCCGATCGCCGCAATCGGCGCTCTGTGGCTCGATTTCGGCGTCCACGCGGTGTTCTGGGCGGTCACCATCTCGAACGTCGTCGGCGCTATCGGTGCGGGCCTCTACTACTACTACACGACCAGCAACGGGATGTTGAAGCAGGCCGCAGAGAAAGCGGGCGCGACAGCGGACTGACGGCACGTCGCACCGACCGAGGACTCGGCGAGCGCGACCTTTGCAAAAGCAGACCCGTAGTAACCTACTTCACTCGGACGGTCCGCGAGTCCGTCACCGGAAGCAGAGGCAGTTCCGGGAACGAGACTTCCACGACGTACTCCATCTCGTCGTCGGTGCCACCGAAGACGCCCACCGGGACGGTCGTCTCGCCGTCGAGGTACGTGGTCGTCTCGGTCATCTCGACGCCGTTGACCGTCACGCGAATCCCGGCCTGCGCGCCCTGTCCCGCGTTCCGGACGGTGACTTCGCGCATGTCGTTCTCGCCCTGGGGAATCGAGTCGGGGAACGACCCCCACTCGACTTCGACCCGGGGCAGGTCGCGGGCGCTTTCGAGGACCGCTTCGGCGACGCCCGCGGTGAGACCGGCGTCGACGAGTCCGCCTTCGCCGACCTCGCGTACGTCGGCGGGCGTAGCGATACCCTCCGTCGCTAACTTGCTCGCTCGGCCCGACCCCACGCCGTCGATTGCGGTCAGGCCCACCGCGTCGGAACTCACGCCGTGTTCGATGCGAGCCTCGACCCGGCGCGTGAGGTTCGCGGCTCTGGGTCGGTCGAAGCGTTCGAGGAACGCCCGGAGCGCCGCGAGGAGTCGGAGCGCGTTCTGGGTGATGACCCACGCGTCGCTCCGGAGTTCGGCGGGCGTCGTGCCCGTCATCGTCGAGCGCAGGATGGCGAGGATCTTCCGCGCACCGGGTTCCAGGTCGCCCGCTTGCTGGCCGACCAGCACCGAATCGACCGCCTCGCGCTCCGATTGGCGGGCGCTCACGCTGTCGAACTCAGCGGCGTCCGCGACGGTCCGGAGTACGTCGGCGGTCCCGATTTCGTCTCGCTGGGCGAGGTCGCGGAACTCCCCGGCGGTGTCGAGGCGGAGGTAGAACTTCGAGGCGAGTCGGCCGAGCGGGGTGGCCGAGACGTCGAGGCTCTCGCCGGTCTCCACGAAGCCCCGGTCTACGAGGCGTTCGAGGGTGGTCCGCACCCGGTCGCGGAGGTTCTCGAAGTCGTACTCGTCGGGCTTGGCCCGCGCCCGGACGTAGTAGAACGTGGTTTCGAGCCAGTCCATCACGTCGTCGAGACCCCGGATAGTGCCCATCGCTATCTCGGCGTTGAGGTGGGCGTCGAGGTCCTCGGCGAGTCGGGACTCGATCTCCTTGCCTTCCCGGAGGAGACGCCGGTACTTGTCGGCTTCCGCGTGGTCGCAGACCACCCAGCCGTAGCCCACGTCGTCGTACTCGGGTCTCCCCGCCCGGCCGAGCATCTGGAGGATGTCGAGGGGGCTCATGTCGACTTCCCCCTCCAGGGGGTCGTGAATCTTGGTGTCCCGGAGGACGACGCATCTGGCGGGGAGGTTGACGCCCCACGCCAGCGTGGAGGTCGAGAACAGGAGCTGAATCTTGCCCTGCTTGAACCACTCCTCCACTCGGTCCTTGTCGCCCTTCGAGAGGCCGGCGTGGTGGAAGGCCACGCCGTCGAGAACCGACTTCCGGAGGGTGTCGTTCTGGAGGTCGTCGGCCTCGTTGTGGA
The DNA here is from genome assembly GCA_005239435.1 of Halorussus salinisoli. Lineage (GTDB taxonomy): Archaea > Halobacteriota > Halobacteria > Halobacteriales > Haladaptataceae > Halorussus > Halorussus salinisoli. The sequence goes on from SZNP01000006.1 coordinate 353,401, forward strand.
AGTCGTAGTCGCCGCGCGCGCCCATCGGAACGTCGCGCTCGGCCACTTCGTCGCGGGCTTTCTTGGCTGCCTGCACGGTGTCCTGCCGGGAGGAGACGAACACGAGCGCCTGCCCGTCGTCGCGGATGTGGGGTTCGGCGAGGTCGAGGGCGCGGTAGAGCCGCCGGTACTTGTCGGCGAAGGAGTTGTCGCCGTGAGTGTACGTCTCGACGCCCAAGTGGAGGTCGACCGGCCGGTAGTCGTCGCCGAACTCGAAGGTGTTCTCGGGCGGCGCGTCGAGCCAATCGGCCACGTCTTCGACGTTGGGCATCGTCGCCGAGAGCGCGACGACGCGGGGGTCCGAGAGCCGTCGGAGGCGCGAGACCGTGACTTCGAGGACGCTCCCGCGCTTCTCGGAGTCGAGCAGGTGGACCTCGTCGATGACGCAACAGTCCACCTCGCGGATGAAGGCGTATCGCCGCGAATCGTGCTTGCGAGTCGCCGAGTCGGTTTTCTCGGGCGTCATCACGAGGATGTCGGCGCGCTCGGCCCGACGGGGGTTGAGGTCGCGCTCGCCCGTGACGACGTACACCGAATATCCGAGGTCCTCGAACCGCTCCCACTCGCTCTCCTTCTCGTTGGTCAGTGCGCGCATCGGCGCGACGAACAGGGCGGTACCGCCCGCCTCCAAGGTCCGGCAGATGGCGAGTTCGGCCAGCGCGGTCTTGCCACTGGCAGTCGGCGCGCTCGCCACCACGTTCTCGTCGGTTTCGAGGAGCGCGTCGACGACCTCGCGCTGCATGTCGTTGAACTTCTCGAACGGGAACACCTCGGCGAACTCGGGGTCGGGGACTGCCTCGGCGACTTCCATCGTTCGACTCACAGGGTCCGGGTGGCAAAGGCGTTTCTCTATCGGAACGAGCACGACGGGACGGTCACCACGCCTCCCGAAGCACCGCCTCGATGTCCGCCGCGCTCGCGTCCAACCCCGCCGGCGCGCGCTCCATCGGGTGGTCGTCGACGACGAACTCCGCAATCGCCGGTACGTCCTCCTCACGCGTCTCGGGGAGGTCCCGGAGCCGCGACGGCGCGCCGAGCGCGTCGCGCAACTCCGCGACTGCTTCCACGACCGCTTCGGCCACCTCCTCGTCGGAGCGGCCCGACGGGTCGAGACCGAACCCTTCGGCCAGCAGGTCGCGACTCGCGTCCACCTCCGAGAAGAGATACCGGAGGACGTGGGGGACGACGACCGCGTGGACCGCGCCCTGCTGGACGTTGTACCGGCGGGCGAACCCGTGACCGAACGCGTGGACGACCGAGACCTTGCGGTCGAGTTGGACGAGCAGCGATCCAACCACGGCCAGGTCCATCGCCTCGGCGGTGGAACGTTCGTCAGTAACGACTCGAGGAAGCGCGTCGGTCAGCAAGCGGAGGCCGTGAACCGCCGTCGCGTCGCTGACGGGGTCGGCGTCTCGGGCGTACGGCGTCTCGATGCCCTTGTCGACGCCGTTCATCGCCGACCCGGCCAGCGCGCCCGCGGGCGTGGTCTCGAACAGATCGGGATCCGCGAAGTCGGCGACGGGCATCGCCGACCCGCCGACGATGACCGGTTGGTCCGTCGGCGACTCCACCGCCGGGAGGACCTCCAGCGACCCGCCGCTCGACACGTCCGCGCCGGCGAACGTCGTCGGGACGACGACCACGGGCGGACGGTCGTCGCCCGGGTCGGGCGCACTGACCTCGCCGTCCTCGCGGGCCTCCTCGCGCAGGTCCGCCAGCGAGCGCCCGTCGGACGCGAAGACGCTGGCCTGCCGGGCCACGTCGAGACTACTGCCGCCGCCGACGCCGACGAGGACGTCCGCGTCTGTCTCGCGCATCGCATCGATGGCGTCGAACGCCGCCTCGGCCTGCTTCTCGGGCGTCGTCCCGTCGAAGACGCCCGCGAGACGGTCGCCGAGTCCGGCCTCGACGGAGTCCATCAGGTCGTCGTTGGCCGCGACGTTCGACCCGCAGACGACCAGGGCGCGGTCGAGGTTGCGCGCCGCGAGATAGTCGCCCAGTCGGTCCACGCACCCGCGGCCGTACAGCAGGTCACAGCTGCGGTAATCGTACTCGAACGCCTCGGCTACCGGGAGCATGGCCCTTCAGTTACAGCGCTATCGCAATGAAGGTGGAGGCCGTGCGCGTCGGTGATTTCTGGCGGCTACGCGTCGCCGTCCAGCAGTATTTCCCGCAGTTCCGCCGCCGACCCCGCCACCGCGTCTGCCTCCGACAGGTCCAGTTCCTCGTCGGACTGGTTCCGGTAGCCGACCGCCTTCATGCCGGCCGCCTTCGCCGACTTGACCCCGTTCGTGGAGTCTTCGACGGCGACACACTCCTCCGGCGCGACCCCGACCTGCCCGGCGGCGTACTCGTACACGTCGGGTTCGGGCTTGCTCTTGCCGTCGATTTCCTCCGCACTGATTATCCGGTCGAACTCCTCGCGGAGGTCGAACCGGTCGAGCATTCGGTCTATCCAGTCGTGTGGCGACGACGAGACCAGCGCGACGGTCCGGCCGTCCTCGCGGAGGCCCGCGAGCAGGTCCCGGAAGTCCTCCTGTAACTCGACTTTCTCACCGTAGATGTCCCGGGCCGCCTCCTCGTAACGGGCGACGAACTCGTCTTTGCTGGCGGTCATCTCGTGGCGCTCTTCGAGGTAGTCGTAGATTTCCCGGAAGTTCATCCCGGTCGTCTCCGAGGTGTCGGCCGACCCCTCGACCGCCGAAGGGAGGATTTCCTCGTCCTCGATTTCGACCCAGTAGCGTTCGGAGTTCACGATTACACCGTCCATGTCGAACAGCACAGCCTTCGATTGCACGGACGAACCAACGAACCGGACCGAAATAGTAGCTCCGGGCGAGGAGCGCGCGGTGGGAAGTCGCTCGTTTCCAGGCGACTGGTCGTCATCGGGTCGCGATTCCCGTCGGGGAACCGAGTCGGCCGCCCCAGAGTTTAAATCCGGGACCGGGACGAACCCTGCCCGTGACCGAAACCGTCCACGTCTACGCCGGGGAGTGCTCGATTACGTACTACAGCGAGGCCCGACGCGCCTCGAAGCCGAGTGACGAAACCGCGGAGTCCGACCCACGAACCCAGCGCGGCCGGGTCGTGGTCGTCCACAAGCCCGACGGTACCGTCCTCGTCCACGACGCCGAAGGGTATCAGCCGGTCGAGTGGCTCACCCGAGCGAACGCGGTCCACCGCGAGACCGACGGAGACGGCGGGTTCGGTCTCGTCGCGGTCAAGGACCGCGAGCGCCTCCACGTCGAGAGTCACGGCGACGTCGCCCGCGCGTCACGAGGCGACCTCGGCGGGCGCGCAGGTCGGGGCCTGCCCCGACTGCGACGGTACCCTCGTCCGCGCCCGCGGGGCAGTCACCTGCCTCGACTGCCCGGCCGAGTACGGCCTGCCGCGCGACGCCGCGATGCTCGACTCGACCTGCGACTGCGGCCTGCCTCGGATAGCGGTCGAGCGCGGCGCGCGTTTCGAACTCTGCGTGGACCGCGACTGCGAGGGCCTCGACGACGCGGTCCGCGAGCGATTCGACCGCGAGTGGTCGTGTCCCGACTGCGACGGCGACCTCCGGGTGCTGCGCGAGCGCACCCTCTTTCTGGGTTGCGAGAACTACCCGGACTGCGAGGCGACGTTCGCGCTCCCCGACCGGGAGGTGGTCGGAATCTGCGACTGTGGTCTGCCGCGCGTCCGGAGAGACAATAAAAAGAGCGAGAGTGGCGGAAGTAGCGAAAACGGCGAAACCGCCGACGAGTCGAAGTGCTTGAACGAGACGTGTTAACGTTCGACCGGGTCGGCCCCGACCGCCAGTCGGTCGGTCGCCGCCCAGACGACGAAGCCGATCGCAGCGGCCGCGAACGCGAGTCCCGACTTGGACGTGCCGGACGTGGCGAACGCGAGGCCCCCGAGGACCGTCGAGAGCGCCAGGGCACGCGTCGGTCGCTGGTCGGTGAGCCGAATTACTCCGGCCAGGAAGGCGACGCCGACGACGCTACCGAAGACCACGTCCACCACGTAGTGAACGCCGAGGAAGACCCTCGACGCCGCGACCAGCGTGCTCAGTACCCCCGCGAGAGCGAGTCGTCTGGGTCGGTCCCAGAAGTCCAGCGCGAACGCCGCGCCGCCGTAGACCGCGGTCGTCTTCAGCGCGTGGCCGCTCGGGAAGCCGAACCCGTCGCCCGTCACCATCGACTCGTACGCGGCGTGCCCGATTGCCGGAATCCACGTCGGCGGGGTCGCCGTCGCGGCCCCCGGCGGTCGCGGGAGTCCGAAGACGTGCTTGAGAACGACCGTTAGCGAGTACGCGCCGACGGTAAGCGCGAGCAAGTACACGCAGTCGTCTGTGAGTGACTCGGTAAGGGAACGATACCTCGTGCCCATCACGTAGAGGGCACAGATGCCGACCACCACGAACCACATGTCACCGAGTTGTGTGACGAGGCCAGCGATGGCAGTCACAGCTTCCGGAAGCTGGGAAGCGAACTGTGCTTCTCCGAATCCCCGAGACATACGTGATACCAGATAAATTCAGAATGTTTATTATTTACGGAAGTGTCTACGTTTGGAGTGAATCGACGCAGGTTCGTGACGTCGGCGGGAGCGTCCGGAATAGCCCTGTTGAGTGGATGTACAGAGAGTGGAAATCCGACGACGGGAACCGACGGTACGGAGACCGAAGGTGGAACCGAGGCCGCGGTGAACGACGCGACGACCAGGAAAGGCGACTTCGACTATCCAGAAGGACTCTCCGAGGAGAGCGTTTCGGACGTCGAGCGCCTGAACGAACAGGTACTCGACAGCGTCGAGAGTACCAGTTTCACCTTCGACTACGAGATCGAACCGGCGGGCGAGAACAGCTACGAAGCGAGCGAGACTGCCCGCTACGACCCCGAATCGGAGGAAGGACTGACGCGGGTGAAAGCGTCTACCGACGAAAAGTCGGTGAACTACGCCACGTACCAGTCCGGCAGTAAGGTGTACATGGTCGAGGGACTGGGCCGACGGGTCGAGTACAGCACCTACGACCTGAGCTCCCCGGAGAATCGGTTCGACAGGAGGACGGCGTTAGACACCGCACGGGAAGACTTGGACTCCATCGACAGCCTCACGTATGCAGTTGACGGCGTGGAGGTACGTGCCGGAAGAACAGTCGCGGTGCTCACGATTACGGGGGCTATCGAGGCTGACGACTCGTGGGTGAGCGACCCCAGCGGTGAACTGTACGTCAGCGAAGCCGCGTGGCCAGTCGAGTTTCACTTCGAGTGGACCAGTAGCGAAGGGTCCTTCGAAGCGGACGGCGAGTTCAGCGACATCGGAAACACGACCGTCGAAAAACCGGACTGGGTACAGAAAGCCAAAGACTCGTAGGTCCCGCGTACCGCAACCCTCGACTGCGAGGGGACACCGGAAGCCGTTTGACGCCGCGAACCGGAACGACGACCATGAACGGACGCCTGCGTGACGACGAAGTGGTGGTCGGCGGCGACGCCCGCCAGCGCTACTACGACTCCAGCGGGTACGGCCGCCCGCTCGGCGGGCAAGAAGTCGCGCTTTCGCGCGTCGAGGCCGCCTACCTGCTGTTCAAGGGCGACATAGACGGCATCGAAGGGATGGGGTTCCGGGAGTTCCTCGCCGATTCGGGCGACGAGATCGCAACCCGATTTCTGGTGTACGCCGACCTGCGCGACCGGGGGTTCTACCTCTCGCCCGCCCGCGACGGGTGGGTCGATTCGCCTCGGTCGAGCTCCGACTTCGTGGTCTACCCCCGCGGCAAGGGGCCGTGGGACGACGCGGTTCTCTACCGCATTCGGGTCGTCAGCGAGCGCGCGAGCGTGGCCGCCGAGGAGTTGGGCGACGTGGTGCTGGCGGTCGTGGACGAGGAGAGCGAGATAACCTACCTCGAAACCGACCGGGCCGACCTCCGCGGGAGTTCGGGCACCGACCTTCCGCAAGCGGTCCCGGCCGACCTGCTGGACGACCGCGTGCTGGTCTGGGACCCGCCCTCGACGCTCCACGAGCGAGGCTTCTACGGCCAACCCCTCGACGGCAGAGACCCGAATCGGGACGTACCGGGCGCGCTCCAGCTGTCGCTGATCGAGGCCGCTTACCTCGCCAGCGAGGGCGTCCTCTCGCTCGACGCGGACGCGGAAACGGTCCGCGAGCGCGGCCGCGAGGTCGAAGGCGCGCGCTTCGACCGACGACTCCGGGTGTATCGGGCGCTCCGCGAACGCGGGGTCGTGCCCAAGACCGGATTCAAGTTCGGGTCGGACTTCCGGACCTACGCCGACGTGGAGTCGGTCGATGACCTCGGCCATTCGGAGTGTCTGGTCAGGGTGCTTCCGGCCGACCACGTCTTCTCGCCGCGGGACCTCGCGCTCGACGTTCGCCTCGCCCACGGGGTCCGAAAGCGGATGATTTTTGCGCTCGTAGGCCCGAACGAAGAGATAACCGATTGGATCTCCGTAGGCCGACTGACACCATGACACGAGACACCGACAGCAGAGACGGGGTAGAGCAAGCCGACCGCGAGAAACTGCCCGACGGCGGGACCGCCGCAGGTGACGGCGACGACGTGGCGCTAGACCCGTGGGGGTCGGCGGCAGTCGCCGACTACCGGAAACTGTTCGAGGAGTTCGGCATCGAGGAGTTCGACGAGCTTCTGCCCGAAGTGCCCGACCCTCACTACCTGATGCGCCGCGGCGTCATCTTCGGCCACCGAGACTACCGCCGAGTCGCCGACGCGATGGTGAACGACGAACCCTTCGCGGCGCTCTCGGGGTTCATGCCGACCGGCGACCCCCACATCGGCCACAAACTCGTCTTCGACGAGATAATCTGGCACCAACGGCAGGGCGGTGACGCCTACGCGCTCATCGCCGACCTCGAAGCCCACAGCGCCCGCGGGATGACGTGGGACGAGATAGACGAACACGCCCGCGACTACCTACTCAGCCTGCTCGCGCTCGGGTTCGACCCCGAGGAGGGGACGCTCTACCGACAGTCGGGCGACCGCGACGTACAGGACTTGGCCTTCGAGTTGGGGTCGAAAGCCAACTTCTCGGAACTGGAGAACATCTACGGCTTCTCGGGCGAGACCAGCGTCTCGCACATGCAGAGCGTCGTGACCCAGATGGCCGACATCCTCTACCCCCAGCTGGACGAACCCAAGCCGACCGTCATCCCGGTCGGCCCCGACCAGGACCCCCACGTCCGCCTCGCTCGGGACCTCGCGGCCCGGATGGGCTACTTTAGCGTGACTGAAGCCTACGCGAGTTTCGAGGCCGACGCCGAGGAGCGCGAACTCCTCGCCGCGGCCTACGCCGCGCTCTCGGAGGAGACCAGCGAAGACGAGACGGTTCGATGTGAAGACGCGGCCGACTGGCTCGAAGACGAGATGGCCCCCGGCGCGGCCCGCGAGAGCGCAGTGGCAAAACTGCGAGAGGCGGGCAAGGAACCCCTCCGTCCTCGGGTCCGATTCCTCGACCGGAACGCGACCGAGGACGCCTTCGAGGCGCTTATCGGCGCGGTCGAGGGCGAGAAGCGCGTGTTCGACGAACACGTCGACGCCTTCGACCTCTCGCGGGAGGACGCCGAGGAGTTGGCCCGCGAGGTCGAACTCGACCACGGCGGCTACGGGTTCGTCGCTCCCTCCTCCATCTACCATCGGTTCATGACCGGTCTGACCGGCGGGAAGATGTCCTCGTCGGTCCCGGCGAGCCACATCAGCCTGCTCGACGACCCCGAAGACGGCTACGACAAGGTGAAGGCCGCGACCACAGGCGGCCGCGAGACGGCCGAGAAACAGCGCGAACTCGGCGGCCGGGCCGACGAGTGCCCGGTGTACGAACTCTACGCCTACCTGCTGGCGGGCGACGACGACGAGTTCGCCAAGGAGGTCTACGACGAGTGCGTCGGCGGCGAGCGCCTCTGTGGCGACTGCAAGGAGCAGGCCGCCCGACTGATGCGGGAGTTCCTGGCGGAACATCAGGAGAAACGCGAGGAGGTCGAGGACCTGCTGGAGCAGGCCGACATCGAGTTAGACAGCGACCGCAAGCGGAACTGACGCCCTTTTCCCCGCTCCACCGTCGTTCGTTTCAACAACAGTTAACCCCTCGCGCCCGGAGAGACGACACATGGCGACCGCGAACGCGGACAGACTCGAACCGCTCGGCATCGGCTTCGGCGTACTGCTCGTCCTCGTCGGACTCGCAACCATCGTCGGAACGCCGTGGGCGTACAAGTCCGGCGGAATTCTCGTAATGGTCGGACAGTCCCTCGGCGCAGTGGCGGCCATCGCCATCGGCGCGGGACTCGTGTGGCTCGCTCGGAGGTGAAACCGGTTCGTGTGTGGTATCGAATATAGAGACGTTTCTCTCGGACGCATATACTTAGGATAAGCAATTGTATATCTATTTCTAGAGTAAAATCCAATCGATAAGACCGGAGCAGAGTCGGCAACGAACCGAAATCGCGGAGAAACGGAGCGGCAGTTACTTGTTCGGCAGGAAGGCGAGGCCGAACAGCAGGACGACCGTGATGACGCTCAGGATGACGATGCCCCACAGGCCCGCGATGCGCTCGTTGAACTGGTCGATATCACCGACCTCCGACCGGTACTCGGACGGGTTCGACGAGAGTTGGACTACGCCGTCCTGGTCCTCGGGGAAGTGCGCGACGAACGTCTGGTTGTTGTTTTCGGGACCGAGCACGACGTTTCCACCCTCGGAGAGCGACGTTTCGAGCGTCTCGGGAGCAGTCCACGAGAGCGTCGCCTCGTCCGCGGTGACGTTGCTCACGGTGGTCTGGTTGCCTTCGTACTGGAACGTGTCGCCCTCGGAGTACTCGCGGGTGTCGGGTTCGCCGAACTGCTGGCGCTTGTACTCGTCGACGGGGACGAGCGTCTTGTTCTCTCCCTCGTCGACGACGACGAATTCGGTCTCGTTCTGCGTGACCGTGGTGGTGTTATCGCTCAGGTTGAACTCCTGACGGAGGGTGAACTGACTGGGGTCGGACTCGTTCGGGATGAGAACCCGATACGTGGAGTTGTCCAACTGCGTGGTCGAGTTGTTCGCCAACGTGGCGGTGTAGCGCGCCGACTCGTTGACTCGCGACAGCGTTCCCTCTCCGTCACCGACCGACGTGACCGTGTACTCGTACCCGTTGACGGTCAGCGTGTCGTTTTCGGCGTACGTCTCCCCTTGAACGTCGATGCCCGGCTCCTGGGCCACACCGATGAGCGAGTAGGACCCAGCGGCGATTACGAGGAAGAGGACGGCGTACACCGTCGCGGCTCGTCGTTGCATGTTCGAACCGTTTCGACGCGCGCCGTTTAATGATTACTTTTCGGCGATGAGACCGGGGTTCGCTCGGTAGGCGATTCGAGTCCGGTAGAAGGGGGTGCGTTACTGGCTTGCGGTCGGTCGGCGTGGCAGGATTTTTTCTACCGGGCGCGCGACGTGACGGACATGAACTTCGGTATCATCAGCACCGCCAACATCGGCAGGGTAGCGGTAGTTCCCGCGATTCGGGACACCGACCACGAGGTCCTCGCGGTGGCCTCGCGCGACGGCGACTCGGCCGAGGCGTTCGCCGAGCAGTTCGACATTCCGCGCGCGTACGGCTCCTACGACGAACTACTCACAGACGGCGACCTCGACGCGGTGTACAATCCCCTGCCGAACGCGCTTCACGCCGAGTGGACGAAGAAGGCCGCCGATGCGGGCCTCCACGTCCTCTGCGAGAAGCCGCTCGCGGTCGACGCCGAGCAGGCCCGCGGGGTCGGCGACCACTGCGACGAGCAGGGCGTGACGCTGATGGAGGCGTTCATGTACCGCTACCACCCCAGAACCGAGCGCGCCGCAGAAATCGCCCGCGAGCAACTGGGCGAGATTCGGTCGGTGAAAGCCTCCTTCCAGTTCCCGATGGACGACCCCGGAAACGTCCGACTGAGCCCGAACCTCGCCGGAGGGAGCCTGATGGACGTGGGCTGTTACGCGGTCAACGCGGCCCGACTCTTCCTCGGGGAACCCGACCGCGCCTACGCGACGACCCACGACGCGGGCGACTACGGCGTGGACACGAAACTCGCGGGCGTCCTCGAATACGACGGCGGTGACGACGGGGCCGCCGCGGCGGGAGCGACCGCCGAGGTGTCCTGTGGCTTCGAGACCGCCGACAGCCAATGGTACCGCGTCGAAGCCGAGGACGGGTGGCTGGAGGCCCGCGAGGCGTTCGCTCCGCGAGGCGAGGGCGGCGTCGAACTGGCGTACGAGGTCGATGGTCGCCACGTCGTAGAGTCGTTCGACCCGACCGATCAGTACCGACTGGAGGTCGAACACCTCGCCGAATGCGTCGAAGCGGGCAACTCCCCGCGGACCGACGCAGACGAGGCGGTCCGGAACATGGCGACTATCGACGCGCTGTACGAGAGCGCGGAGAAGGGGGAGGCAGTCGCGGTGGAGGGCCGATAACATGGACAAACAGAACCTGCGGGAGCGAATCTGGGACTACCTCGAAGACGAGGGTATCGCGCGCTTCCCTTTCCCGCCACACGACCGCATCCCGAACTTCGCCGGAGCAGCGGACGCGGCCGACCGACTCGCCGAGACGGGCGAGTGGGAGGACGCGGCGGCCATCAAGGCCAATCCGGACGCGCCGCAGTTGCCCGTCCGGCGGCGTGCGCTTCGGGAGGGCAAGACCGTCTACATGGCGGTGCCTCGACTCCGGGACGACGAGCCATTCTACGAACTCGACCCCGCGGAGATTCCGCCCGAGGAGTACGACAGCGCGCCGACCATCTCCCACGTCGAGTCGTACGCCCGGCAGATCGGGCCCGAGGAGGTGGCGTCCATCGACCTCGTGGTCTCGGGAAGCGTCGCTGTCACCGAGGTGGGCGCACGAGTCGGCAAGGGCGAGGGGTACAGCGACCTCGAGTACGCCGTCCTCCGCGAGTTGGAGCTCGTGGGAGAAGAGACGCCGATCGCGACCACCGTCCACGACGCACAGGTGGTCGACGAAGACGTGGCGGTCGAAGACCACGACGTTCCGATGGATCTTGTGGTCACTCCGACGCGAACGATTCGGACCGAGACGGAGTTCGAGAAGCCCGACGGCCTGTTCTGGGGCGAACTGTCCGAGGAACGCATCGCGGAGATTCCCGTGTTGCAATCGCACCAATCCTAATCCGTTACACTTGCTGCGAGCCTTCTATTCCCACACCAGCTATTGCGAGCGAAGCGACTGAGCGGGGTGTTCCGTGTGCAGGTTTTACGAGGAACGGTGCCCGCAGTGCTCGAACGAAGTGAGAGAACGAGGATACTGAGTAAAGAGGTCAAGCCAAGGGCCGGATTTGAACCGGCGGTAGGCGGCTCTGCAGGCCGCTGCGTTCGGCCGGACTCTGCCACCTTGGCGCGGTTTCTGGTAATCGCTCGGCGCGCTTAAATATAGCGGTCTTCAGCAGACGGTACTGGTCCCGTTCGAAATGAAAACGGCCCGCTGCAGCACGGTGCTGCAGCGGGCCGGTATATGAGTGGGAGGCGGCGAATCGGGGTTTCCAGAGGCTCGCGCACTCCAGTACTGGCCGAAACGCAGGCGGGCTTAACTTCCGTGTTCGGGATGGGTACGGGTGTCGCCCCGCCGCTCTGGCCGCCT
>SZNP01000007.1 GCA_005239435.1 Halorussus salinisoli
CCTTGGTGACCTGCGAGAACTTCTCCCACTTCATCGAGTTCTGAGCCCACTCGTCGAAGTCCGACTGCCCGTACCCGGCGTTCTTCAGGTACTGCTTGTTGTACTGCATCGTCGGGAAGTCCGGGAACAGCGGGATGGCGAACAGGTCGCCGTTCGGTCCCTTCGCCGTGGAGACGCTCGCCTCGAAGTACTCGTTCTCGAGTTCCTGCATGCGCTGCTTCGGGAAGTTCCCGGCGTTACTCAGGTTGAGCAACTGGTCCCGGACGATGAACGGAATCGTCCACCCGCTGTCGACGTACAGGATGTCGGGCTTGGAGCGACCCGCCGACAGCCACTGCTGGTACTGCGACCGGCGGTTGTCGGTGACCGACGGTCCCGCAAGGATTTCGACTTCGATATCCTTCGAGAGTCCGTTTTCGTACAAAATCGGCTGGAGTTCTTGATTCCACGTCTCTCCCTGAAAGTCGGGGTCGGTCGCCCACTGAAGCGTGGTCCCCTGCCCCTGATTGTCGACGTCACCGACAGTTCCGCCGCCGTCGTTGGCGGTGTCGCTCCCGTTGTCTTCGGGCTGGTCGTTACCAGTACAGCCCGCGATGCCCGCCGCCGCTCCCGATGCACCTACAGCCTGAACGAACTTTCGGCGCGAGACTCCTCCGTCTCGCCTGCGACTATCGTCAGACTCGTGCGAACTACTATCAACCATTCCACTACTTATCACGGCGTTTTCCCATATATACCCTAGTGATAGTAACTACATCTGTTGTTACAAATCCCTTAGCAGTAAGGAGTGGTTTCCGAATCGGGTAGTATGGTTGTGTACCGCCTAAACTCCGAGCGTCCGCGCCGTCCAGTATTTTCGTGGCGAGAGCGGACACCGCAATCACCTCGGAGTAGGGCCTATAAAACCGCCGGATACCCCAGAACGAAACGGTTGCAACTGTTGTCGTTCCGAAAAACGGAGGTTATAAATCAGCTATGTTTCGTGACCAAACCGGGTTTTTGGGCGCTTCGAGGCGTTCTCGTTCCTCGTCCGACAGCGACACGTCGAGCGCGGCGACGTTCTCTTCGAGGTGGTCGATGCTCCGCGGACCGATGATGGGCGAATCCACGACCGGTTGGTGGAGGAGCCACGCGAGGCTGACCTGCGCCGGCGTGACGCCCTTCTCGTCGGCGACTTCTCGCACCGCGTCGAGTACCGCCCAGTTCTCGTCGGTGAATCGCTCGTAGGTGTGTTCGTCGGTCGCGGCCCGGCCCTCCTCGGGTTCGGAGTCGCGGTCGTACTTGCCGGTCAGGAACCCGCCGCCGAGCGGACTCCACGGGACGACGCCGATACCCTGGTCGGCGCAGACCGGGAGGACGTTCTCCTCCTCTTGGCGGTCCACGAGGTTGTACTGGGGTTGCATGCAGGTGAACCGGGCGTAGTCGTCGAGGTCGCTCTCGTAGAGCGCCTGGGTGAACTGCCACGCCGCCATCGTGGAGGCACCGATGTACCGCACTTTCCCGGTCTCGACGAGGTGGTCGAGGGCGTGGAGGGTCTCTTCAATGGGCGTGGTCTCGTCCCATCGGTGAATCTGGTAGAGGTCGATGTAGTCAGTGCCGAGTCGGTCCAAGCTACCCTCCACCTGGTCCAGGATGTGCTTGCGCGAGAGACCCTGCTTGTTCGGCCCGTCGCCCATCGACCCGTACACTTTCGTCGCGATCACTAGCTCTTCGCGGTCGTACTCCTCGATGACGTCGCCGACGATTCGCTCGCTCTCCCCGTGAGAGTAGACGTTCGCGGTGTCGAGGAAGTTGATGCCGAGGTCGATGGCACGGTCGATTATCTCGTGGCTCCGCTCCTCGTCGCCGATCATCCACTCGCGGTCGCTCCCGAAGTTCATACAACCGAGGCAGAACCGGGAGACTTCGAGTCCGGTATCGCCGAGCGTGGTGTACTCCATCTCTGGGTCGGACATGAACCGCTCTACGGCGACCCTCGATAAAACGATACGGGCAGATCAACCGCTCTGTTCGATCTGCTCGATTTGAGCCTTGAGGTCGGCCATGTTCTGCTCCGGGTTCCCTTGCTGGCTGTACGCGAGGTTGACTTGCTGGGCGATTTTCGCCGACTCCTGGGGCCAGACTGCCGTGACCGGACGCGGAATCGCGTTCTCGCCCGCCACTTTGAGGGTGTCGAGATACCGGCCGATGACCGGAACGTCGGCCGCCCGGTCGGACTCGAACAGGGCCGATTTCGGTGGAGACCATCCGAGTTCCTCGAAGATGGTGATCTGAACGTCGTCAGCCGTGAACGCCCGTAACACCTCGAACGCCGCCTCCTTGTTCTGAGAGTTCGGGTTGACGGTGTTGTGCCACCCGCCGAGCGCCGCGACCGGGCCGCCAGTCCCCTCGTAGTTGGCTTCGTCGGCCGTGACGCCGAACGGGATAGGCATCGCGCCGAGGTCGGTGCCGAAGTTGTCTTCGGTCCCGTTCTGTCGGATGGCGAACGGCCAGTTGCGGTGCATCACGGCGTTGCCGTTCGTGAACGGCGCGAGCGAAGGGCCTTCGGTCCACTGGAGGACGGCTTGCGGCGTAATCGGCCCCTGGAAATCGCTCGACGTCGCTCGGGCGTCCGGACCGTGGATGAACGTCCGGACCATCCTGATGGAGTCGATGACCTGCTGTTCGTCCACGGTGACGGGTCGGTCGCCCACCGGCCCGAACAGGTTGTCGAGGCCGCCGAAGTAGGTTCCACCCCAACTCGACATGAACTCGTTGAAGTCACAGCACGACAGTCCCTCGTAGGCTTGCGCCTGAAACGTGAAGCCGAAGTCGATGTCGTCGTTTTCGTTCAGCACCGTGTTGGTGACTTCCGAGAACCGCTGCCACGAGATGGACTCGGTCGCCCAGTTCTCTCCCTCGGGGTCGAAACCCGCGTCCTCCACGAGGTCCTTCCGATACTGTATCGTCGGAAAGTCCACGAACAGGGGAACCCCGTAGAGATCGCCCTCCTGACTCGTCGCAGTCGAGACGGCTGCCTCGAAGTACTCGTTGTTGACGGTGTCGAGGACGTCCTGTGGGAGATTTTCGCTCAGGTTGAGCAACTGGTCCCGGACGAGGAACGGAATCGTCCACCCGTTGTCCATCCGCATTATGTCGGGCTTCTGTCGCCCGGCCGACAGCCACTGCTGGAACTGCGCCTGTATGTCGTCGGAGATGTTCGACCCCGCCACGAGGTTGATTTCGATGTCGTTCGAGAGGCCTGCGTCCCGAAGGGCCTGTACTATCGCGTCCTCGGCGCCTTTGGCTTCTTGATTAGCAACCCACTGTATGGTCGCTCCCTGACTCGTCACCGCTCCGACCGGCCCGCTCGCCACCCCGACCGCGATACCCGTCCCACCGGTCGCCTGCAGGAAGTCACGACGGGAGACGCCGCTGCTTGCCGCACGTTCTGAGCTTTCTGTCATCTCGAACCACCGCCAGTAGTAACGGCCCTTAATCGCTTTGTTATTGAGTAACTCACCGGTGTCCTCCTTCGGGTAATTGGGCTATCAAGTACGGTGTCCGACAGTTACTATTCGATTCGAAGTACCGTCCGTCCGCCAGGTCCGGGGCTCGTTCCGGCATCAATTCTCGGTGAGGCGTCAGTACCGCCGGAACCCTGAAGGCACGACCCTCGTATTCGTAAACGATGCGCTCCCGCTACGAATCGCTCCGGAACGACGAACACACGGGTGAACGCCGATGCTGGCCCTGTACAGCCGTCAACGCCGCGATACTGCTGTTCGCGTGCGTCGGCGTCGCGCGCCGACGCTCGCGGTCGCTCGCGGCCGCGCTCGGGGTCGTCGGCGCGGCGGCCATCGCGTTCCGTGGGTATCTGGTCCCCTACACGCCGCGGTTCGCGCCGCGACTCGTCTCCGCTCTGCCGGGCGAGTTCTCCCTCGGAAAATCCGGTGGTCCAACGCCTGGCGCACCCGACGCCTCGGAGTCGCTCGGCGACTCCGGCGGGGGTGAAGCAGTTCTCGCCGCGCTTCTCGACGCCGGCGTGGTAATCGCCGCCGGCGAGACGGTATACCTCGAAGACGACTTTCGAGAGGCGTGGCGCGCGGAGATGCGGAACCTCCGGAACCGGGACGACGACGGTCTCGCGGCCGCGCTCCGGGCGGCCGCGCCCGAGGGTCGGGTCGTGGACGTCGTGAACCCGAGCGAGAACGGATGGATCGAACGGGACGACCGCTGGTTCGTAGTCTCCGACGGGAGCGACGACCCCGCTACCGAAAACTGGCTGACTCGACCCGTCGCCGTCGCCGAGACCGCCGCCGTGCGGACGCTGGCCGACCGCACCGACCTGCCAGCGAGTCGTCGGGCGCAGGCGGCCGGGCCGCTCCGGACCTTCCTCGAACGCTGTCCGGTCTGCGACGGGTCGGTCGAGGAGACGACCGCGATGGACTGCTGTGGCGGTCCGGGCGGGACGCGACCCGACGCGCCGGACGAGGTGCTGGCCTGTGGCGACTGTGATGCGCGCCTCCACACGTTTCAGTAGAGCGCCCGGCAACGTTGAAATAGAGTGCCCGACGAGGGTAGTCAGCGCGCGGGCGGACTGTTCCGACCGATTCGGATTTCGTGGGCTTCGACGTCTTCGAGGGCGGCGACCTGTCCGCCGACCGTGACCTCGCCGTCGTCGGTCCGAATCTTCATCCCGGCGACGCGTTCGCCGCCCTCGAACGAGAAGCCGACGACTTCGCCTTCCACGACGCGAGACTCGCCGGTTTCGATGTCTCGACCCTCGATGGTGGCGTAGAAGTCGCCGTCGAGTTCCTGCAACTCCTTCACGCACCGCCGGATAGAGGCGTAGCGGCGGGGGAACGGGCGGTCCTCGCCGTCGGTCGCGAGGGTGCGCTCGGCGGTGGTCCAGAGGACGGTACCGAAGAAACCGGAGACGAGGAAACCCAGCGCCGACCGGTTGAAGATGACGCCGTAGCGGTCCTCGTCGTCGCGCAGGGCGTCCTGAGTGGCGTAGATGGAGTACTCGCCGTCTGCGACCGCGATGACGGGCGTCGTGATGCCCCGCCGAGCGCGGGCCGTGGTCGCCACGTCGAGGTAGTCGAACTCCTCGGGTTCGGGCGCTTCCGAAGCGGGCGTGACCAGCAGTTCGACGCTGACGCCAGCGTCGATGGCGTCGCTGAGGTCGTCCGCGAATCGCTTCAACAGGTCGGGCGTCAGCGAGAGCGCGATTTCGAACTCGGCCGCAGCGATGACGTCTTCGAGGTACCGGAGGATGGTAGAACGGGACTTGACCAGCGAGACGGCTTCGGTGTCGCGGGCGGGAGCGGTGTATCTGGCCTCCAGTTCCGAGACCATCTCCATCAGCGACGACTGGACGCCGGAGAACGCTTCTTCGGGGTCTACCGCGATGACTTTCATCGGCCGCGACTCTCGCAACTCCACGAGACCGCGGTCGCTGAGGCTCCGAACCGTGTCGTAGACTCGCGGTTGCGGGATGTCTGTCCGGTCGGCGATTTGGCTCGCGGTCAGGTCGCCGTGTTCGAGGACGGTGAGGTAGGCGTCTATCTCGTACTCCCCGAGGTCGAACCGGTCTCCAACCTGCTCTATCGTCGCGTGTAGGTCGTCGGAGGTCATATACGTGGACACACACGGGAGGGGTAAATGATTTATCCGGTTTCGAGTAGCACTCCGTTTCGGAAACACGTTTCATCCTCTGCGTATCTTCGAGGAGAGAGTGAGACGCGAAGCGACGGCTCAGAGAAATAAATTCATAACCTAAAGATATAAAAAAGTATCTAAGGCGTACGAAAATCGTTCTCTCTCGGACGGGCCAACTTCCGGTCGGCACGCTCCGGGATCGTTCCGGCTTCGTTTACAAACCCTCGGAGCGCCGGAGGCCCGCGGTCGGACGCAAGTCGAAGCACACGGCGGCAGGCGAGGAAGGAAGAGACGAGCGAACACACGAGCAACGACTGCGGTGAGTACCAGCAGTTCTACCGCGAGCGAACGACCGAGGCGAGTGAGCGAGCGGACCAAGGAACCCTCGAACGAGGTCCGAACGAAGTGAGGACCGAGTGAGGGGGTGACGCCGTGTTTCTGTCGAGCTTTTACCAGCGGAGGGCCGCCGAAGGCGGCCCGGAGCGCAGTAAAAGGTCGTCCTACATGTACATCCGTCCTTCCGGCCCGTCGGTCTCGGCGCGCTCCGAGAGGCGTTCGGCGAGGTCCTCGTAGTAGCCCCGGACTTCGCCAGCGAACTCCTCCAGCGGTCCGGTGTCGATATCGAGGTCGTAGACGCGCTGTACCGCGTCGAGGAGTCGAATCGCGGCTTCCACGTCGGGGGCCTGGGCGTGAACCGGCGTGACGAACACCCCGGTCCGGAGGTCCGACTCCATTCCGCGAGCCATCACCTCGGCGTTCATTCCGTCGAGGAATCCGCGACCCATCGCCGTAATCCCGGCGTCGGCGAGTCGGTGGTCTCGGTAGTCGTCGGTGGCGACGTAGAACACCTGATGCTCGTCGGGCGCGTGGGGAATCGTGACCCCGTGGAGGACCGACACTTCGTCGATGCCGCCGGTCTCGGTCCACTCCAGTACGGCCTCGCTGAACGGTTTGGCGGCCCACGCCGGGACGAACAGTTCGCCGACGAGAACCGACAGTCCGGCCTCCTCGTGCGAGAAGACGCGAGTGTGGTGGCGAGGCTGGCCGTTCTCGAACGGCGTAATCGCCGGAAGCTGGTCGGCGGTGATGTGGCCGACCTGCTCGAATTCGAGGTGGTCCACGAGGTAGTCCACCGCGGTCAGACCAGCGAGTCCGAACTGTGAAAATCCTGCGATGACCGTTTCCTGCGGGTTCTCGGCGTTGATCTCGAACGAAGCACCTGCTGAACGCGGTTCCCCACTCATGCGACAGGCTACGACGAAGCGGTCCTTAGGTCTTTGCTGGCACTCGGGCGGCTATCGCGTCGAGGATGTCGTATCAACCTTCGCCCACAGTACTCTTGGCTCGCCGTGTTGCGAGTAGAGCCGTGACCCAGCCACTCACCGAAGACGACGAGGGCAAGCGAGTCGTCGGCCCGAACGACGAGGAAATCGGCACGGTCGAGAAAGTAGACGCGGGCGTCGCACACGTCGACCCCGGGTCGTCGGTGTCCGAGGCGGTCAAGGAGCGACTCGACTGGGGCGACCAGGGCGATTACACGTTCCAGGAGACGCACGTCGGATCGGTGACGGCCGACGAAATCCTGCTGGCGGAGTGAGACGAGACCGGAGAAATCGAGCAAAGTCAGTCGATACTTTCTATCCACTCGTTACCCACTGATCGCAACGACGAAGCAACCGAGGAGGAAGCGGGGTAGCAAAGCCCCCGCGCGCTCGCGGCCCCTTTCAACCCGGCGTGGTTTCGTCCGTCGGCAGACCCACGTGGCTTGGCCGGTCAACAGTTCCGACTCTGAACGGATTGCAGAGCGTCGAAAGAATCGAAACCCTCAGATGAACGAGAAACCGAACAGCGCCCACGCCGCGAGCGCGAAGCAGGGGAGGCCGAAGCCGAGGAACGCCGCGAAACTCCACTTCTTCACCGTGTTGCCGTCGAGCGGGCCAAACGGAATCATGTTGAAGCCCGCGAGCAGGAAGTTGATGCGGACGCCGAGACCGGCCACGTCGCCGAGCATGCCGCCGAGGAGCAACTCCAGCGGGAAGAACAGCAGTCCGAGCGCCACGTTGGTCAGCGGCCCGGCCACCGCGATGAGACCGTGTTCCCGGAGCGTGGCCTGCCCGCGGTGGTAGACGGCACCCGGCGCGGCGAACAGGAAGCCGGCGAGCGCGCCCGCGACGGCGAGGAACAGCATCCCGTAGTCGGCCCGGAACTCCGCGACCTGTCCGAACTTGATGGCCGTCACCTTGTGAGCCATCTCGTGGAGCAGGAAGCCCAGTCCCGCGGTGACGAGACTCGCCGGGAGGAGGCCGAGCAGGACGTCTGGCTGGTACATGATGGCCCGCCCACCGCCGCCGAAGAACAGCGCGAAGGCGACGCTCAGGGCCGCCCACGCGATAGCGATGTCGAGTAGCTCACGGGTGCCGAACCGAATGTTCCCCACTCTCATGTCAGCGACCGAACGATGAGGTCCGCGCTGTTCTGTGCGCCCTGCACCATCAGGTCGGAGATCTGACCGACGCCGCCGATTTGAGACCCGAGCAGTGGCAGGACCACGAACGGGAACGCGAAGCTAGCTATCATGCTCCCGACGTTGGTCATCGCCACGATGGCGATGAGTCGGAAGAGCGGAACGTCGAGCATCCGGCCGAGGAGGTCCCGAATCGGACTCTCCTCGTCGCTCAGAATCTCGTTGAGTTCGGCGATGTCACCCACGTTGACCGAGGTGTACTTGAGTTCGACGTAGCCCGCGAACCACCCCGGCGCGAGCAGCGGGTTGACGCTGGTGAGCCACGCCACCGCGCCGCCGACGCCCGCGGAGGTCCAGCGCGCGCCCGCCAACTTCGCCAGTCCGAACGCGAAGACGCCGTTGAACAGGAACCACGCCGCGAAAACTTTCAGGAGGAACGTGTTCTGCACCCCGGCCATGAACAGCAGGAAGAAAAACGACAGGAAGCCGAGCGCCATCACGTAGCCGAAAATCTTGAACAGCGAGAACCGACTCCCCGACTCGGTTCCCACGAGGTCCTCCATCGGCGGCAGGCGCTCGGGGTGTTCGAGATACTCCTCGATGCCCGCTCGGTGGCCCGCGCCGACGACTGCGACGACGTGGTGGCCCGCCCTTCGGAGCGCCACGAGTCGGTGGGCGATGAAGGCGTCGCGCTCGTCGATGAGGGCTTCCGCTCCGCCGGGCGAGAACTGGCGGAACTCCTCCATCATCGCGGTCACGACGTCGCCGTCTGTCAGTTCCTCGATGTCGAACTCCTCTTCCTCCGCGGAACCGCCGACGCCGACCATCGCCAGGCAGAGTTCCCAGACCATCCGAAGCTTCTCGAAGAAGGTCATCCGGGCCCAGAACCGCTGGATAGTCGTCTGGATGTCCCGGTCGACCAGCGCTACCTCGCTACCGACGCTCTCGGCGGCGTCGATAGCGGCTTGCATGTCGGCCCCGGGCTCGATGTCGAAGCGGTCGCCCATCCGCGTCTGCACGTACGACAGCATCCAGTAGGCGATGAACTGGAAGACGGTGTTCCCTTCGAGAAGGTCCGAGGGTTCGAGGTCTTGGGCCACCTCGCCCTGCATCTGGCGATACCGGCCCTCGTCGAGTTCGACCGCGACCACGTCGGGGCGCTCCTCGTCGATGGTCTCGCGGACCTCCTCGACGCTGTCCGCGGAGACGTGGGCGGTCCCGACGACGTGGACACTCCCCTCGCCGTCCCCGGAGTCCAACTCGGCTGAATCGCTCATCGTTCGCCTTACACGCTATCCCTTTTTACCGTTGTCGGTGCCGAGAGAATTACCAGCCTGCCGAGATTTCCGCCCGTTTTCCGCGTCGACCGGCGCGGCCGCCTGCCCCGGGAACGAGGCGTTACACCGAGGAAATCGCGCAATAACAATGGCCCGCGCGTTCCACGACCACACGAACACCGCTTCATGAACCGCCGACGATTCCTCGGGGGCGCGTCCGCGGGTGCGGCGCTCGCGCTCGCTGGCTGTCCGGCCACGCGCGACGAGTCGAGCTCCGACGACGTTCGTCCCTCCGAAGACACCTACGTCTCGGACGAGGGCCCGGTCTCCCGCGCGGACTTCGACCGCGAGGTCAACGCGCGAGACGCGGGCGCAGACTCCGGCGGCGAGACGCCGATAGACGACCTCTTGAGCGACCACGCGAGGTCCGACCGGGACGAACTCCTCGTCTTCCCCGAGGGTCGCTACCGACTCGGGAGTCTATCGCTCGAAGATGCCGGTCGGTTCGGCATGGTCGCCGCCGACGGGGCGACTCCGACGCTGGTTCCGGACGGCCCGACCGACGAACTCGGACCCGCTTTGCTCCAGGTTATCGACGCCGAGGCGTTCGTCCTCGACGGGTTCGCGCTCGACTTCCGCCGGCAGGGGTACGGCGGCAAACTCCACGTCACGACGAGTGGGAACCTCGCGGTCCGAAACGTCGGGGTCCGCGGGCGGTACCCCGCCGACGCCAGTGGGTTCCACCTCGCGGTCGAATCCGAGGACGCGACCGGACTGGTCGAGAACGTCTCGGCCCCCGGCGGCGGCCCGAAGGGTGGCAAGTCCATCGGCGCGTTCGTGGACCGCCGCCACGCGGGCGAACTCACATTCCGGAACTGCTTCTTCCAGAACTTCCCGAACAACGGACTCTACGCCTCCGCGCCCGGCGGCGACGGGAGCCTTCGGGGTTTCGGCGGCGTCGTCCGGGTTCTGGGCGGTCTCTACCGGAACAACAACATCGCCAACGTCCGCCTCGGTGGTCGCGGTGCAGTCGCCCGCGGCGTGACCATCGTCGTGGACGAGGTGCCGCCGTACAACGAACTCAACGCCAGAGGTCTCCTCTTTCGAAACGGGGGCGACCACCGGGTCGAGAACTGCCGAATCGTCCTCGGCGAGGACGCGGGCGACAGTCTCGGCGCAGTCGTGTTCAACCCCGACGCGGGCCGGGTCTCGATTCGGGACAGCAACGTCGAACTGGACCGCGACGAGGTTCCCGCGGTGTACGCGCCGCGACCCTCCGGGAAGGCCCCCGCCGAGACCGGGCCGGTGTTCGAGAACGTCTCGATTCGAGGCACTGCGGGAGGCGGTCGAACCGTGGACGTGACGGGACGGGACCGAACCCAACTCCGGAACTGCCGGGTCGTCCAGTCGGGCGACAACCGAGCGGGCGTCCGGTTCGCCCGGTCGGATCGGTGTCTCCTCGCTCGCACGACCATCGACGTGACGGGAACGCCGATACTGAACAGTCGGTCGTCCGTGAACAGACGCGACGTGAACGTGGTGGGAGCGTGACGACCCAACACTCGTCCGGACGAGACAGTCAAAATTCTCCCCGAAACAATCGTTACTACACCCGAAAGGGTTATGACTCTATCCAAAAGAAATCAGATTCGTTCCGAGGCAAGTACGGAACGGCGGCAGAGGAGCGACTCCCGCCGCTCTCGGTCGTCGTCATCGCTCGAAACGAGGCGGACCGCATCGACCGATGTCTGGACGCAGTCCGGACGGCGACAGAGGCGTTCGACAGCGAGGTGGTCGTCGTGGACTCGAACTCGACCGATCGGACGGTCGAGCGGGCGAGCGACCACCCGGCGTCCGTCCTGCGGATTCCCGACGACGACCTCTCGGCGCCAGCGGCGGGCCGGTACGTCGGCGCGGCGTTCGCGGCGGGCGAACAGGTGCTGTTCGTGGACAGCGACGTGGTACTGGCAGACGGCTGGCTCGAAGCCGCGTCTCGGAGGCTCGCGACCGCCCCGAATCTCGCGGGCGTCGGCGGCCATCTCGACGAGGGCGAGGCGACGGCCAACGACGCCAGCGAAACGGCGGACGGAGACGCGACCGAAGCGACCGAAACGACCGGGACCACCCAGACGACCGAAGAGGTCGATTGGCTCCACGGAGTCGCCCTCTACGACGCCGACGCGCTGGCTTCGGTGGGCGGCTTCGACCCCTTCCTCCGGTCGCTGGAGGACCTCCACCTCGGCTTCGAGTTGACCCGCGAGGGCTACCGACTCGTCCAGTTACCGACCGTCGTCGGCGACCACGCCCGTGACTCCGCGACGCACCTCGAACCGGTTCGGCGGTGGCGGCGGGGGTTCTTCCACGGAGTCGCCGACGCCCTCTTTCGGTCGGCGTCGTCGCCGCGCCTGCTCGTCAAACACCTCGAAACGCTCCGGCACTCGGTCGCCGCTAACTGCTGGCTCCTCGTCGGACTGGCGACGCTGGCCGCGCCGCCCGCCTTCGCGGTCTGGTTGGCGATTTCGGTCGTCGGAGTCGCCGCGATGGCCTGGACGCAAGGTCTCGTGCGCACGTACGAACTACTCACGTTCTGGTTCTTGCTCTTTGTCGCCGTGGCGACCCACGACTGGCGCGCGCCGCCCGGCCGGGACCAGTACCCGCTCGACCGAATCGAGTGCGTCAAGCGCGGTCCCGGGTTGCAGTCCCGGCGAGCGCGCGGACGAGCGTTCAGACGGGGGTCCCGAACCAGGTGATTCGATGGGTCGGAATCTCTTCAGCGCCTTCCTCTCTATCTTCAGCGCGCGGGTCCTGACCTCGGTGGTCGCAATCCTCTCGCTCCCCGTCGTCGTCCGGATTCTGGGACCGGCCGGGTACGGCGACTACGCCTTCCTGATGTCCGCGTTCAACCTCCTGATGATATTCGTGAGTTCGGGCGTGACCGAGGGCGTCCAGAAGTTCGTCGGCGAGGACCGCGACGACGAGTGGCGCGACCGGGTGGTCGGCTTCTACCTCAAACTCGGGGTGGCGCTCGCGATGATCGGTGGCGTCGGCGTCGCCGGAGTCGCGGTCTTCGGCCCGGTCGAACAGTGGCTCGGCCCGGAGTTCCGGCGCTACTTCGGCCTGCTCGCCCTGCTGGTACTGACGGTCCAGTTCCGGTCGTTCACTCGCCGGACGCTGATGGGCATGGGGCTGGAACGCTACTCCGAACCCCTCCAGGTGGCGAGCAAGGTGGTGTGGGTCGTCGCGGCGCTCGGTCTCCTCTCGCTCGGGTGGGGCGTCGCGGGTCTGCTCGCGGCCAACGTGGTTTCGAGCGGGACCACGGCGCTGGTGGGCGGCGCGCTGATACTCGGCCGGGTGTCGGTTTCGCGGGTCGTCTCGCGACTTCCCCCGGAGTTCCCCCGGTCGGAGCTCCTGTCGTTCAACGCGCTGAACGTCGTCCTCGCGCTCCTGATGATGTCGCTGTATCACGTCGACGTACTCATGCTCCGGACGCTCGCTGGCGACTCGGTGACTGGCTACTACAAGGCCGCGCTCGCCGTCGCGGAGTACCTCTGGTTCGTCCCGCTCTCGCTTCAGACCCTGCTCCTGCACTCGACTTCTGACCTCTGGGCCGACCGCCGACTCGCCCGCATCGAGTCGCTGGCCGCCAAAATCACCCGCTACGCTCTCCTTCTGACGGTCCTGCTCGCGCTCGGGGTCGCCGCGCTCGCCGACCGGTTCGTCCCGCTCTACTTCGGCGCGGAGTACGCACCCGCAGTCGCGCCGCTCCGTCTCCTCCTGCCGGGCGCGCTCGCGTTCGCGGTCGTCAGACCCGTCTTCTCCATCTCGCGGGCGAACGGCGACCTCCGGCCGCTGGTCGCCGCGACGGGCGGGGCCGCGCTCCTGAACGCGGCTCTCAACGTCGCGCTCATCCCTCGATACGGGATGGTCGGGGCCGCAATCGCGACCGGGGTCGGCTACGGTTCGATGCTCCTGTTTCACGTCGCCAGCGCCCGACGACTCGGCTACGACCCGCTCGCCGACCTCCGGGCCGGGCGGGTGGCCGCGACCGCCGGGTTCGGGGCAGTGGCAATTTTCGGGACCGCCGCGGTGCTGGAACGCGACCCGGTCGCGCTCGCGGTAGTCCCGGTCGTCGGGTTCGCGGCGTACCTCTCGGCGGCCCTGCTCACGGGTGCCGTCGGGAGGGACGAGATGGGAGAGATCGCGGCGGCGCTTCCGGTTCCCGAGCAGGTTCGCGCGTTCGCCGGGTCGCTCGCGGGGGTGTTCGCGGGCGCGCTCGCGGTGCTCGGCGTCGAAACCGACGAGGGGAGTGGCGAGTGACGAGGAGATGCAAGCGACGACGTGGTGACGAAGAAACGCCTCGTTGGACTGCTCGCCGGGCCGATCGACCGGGGGTAACGTGTGGATAACAAAACGCTCGGTGGCTGTAGCGTCCCACGACCGATGAACCGGTCCGTCGCTGTCGAGCGGTCGGCATCCGGAGGAAGTACGAGACGTGTCGAGACGGCAGGTGAGACATGAGCGGTAGCAGTCGATTAGGCAGTTACGTCGCCGACCGGCGTCTCGACGTTCTCGGAGCAGTGGCGGGGCTACTCGTCGCGGTCGTCCTGTTCCCGATGCGGTTTCTGGCCTCCCAGATATACGTCGAGACGATTCCGATAGTAGTCGGGTCGGCCTGCTTGCTCTACCTGCTCACGGTCCGCGAGGACGTGCGCGAGACCGACCTGCCCGAACTCTCCGGCGGATTCGCCCGGTTCGCGCCGGGCGTTGTCGTGGCCGGAATCGGCGTGATGGCCGCCCTCGCCGCGGTTTCCGGGCGCCGAACCGTCGGCTTCCTCGCGCTGGCGGCGGTCGTCGCGGCCGGGATTCTGATTCAGATCGCCTTCGTCGCGGAGGAGCAGTTGGACGTGCGCGTGCTGTTGGTCCAGATTCTGGGTCTCGCGTTCGTGGTCCGGTTCACCGCGCTCTACCTGACGCCGGGACTGGTCGGCATCGACAGTTGGTCGCACCTCTACGAGTTCGCCGACGCGATTCTGGCCGACCACTCGCTCGCGGCCATCGGCGACACGAAGTACTTCACCGCGCCGCTCTACCACCTGCTGGTCGTGACCGCGGCGGAGGTGCTCGGGGTGTCGCTCCGGCGGGGTCTCTTCCTCTCGCTCGGAGTGTTGATGGCGCTCTCGGTGCTTTTCGTCTACGTCACTGCCCGCTTTTTCGTCCCGGTTCGGTGGGCGCTGTTCGGGACGGCGATGTTCGCGGTCTCGGACCAGGCCGTCCGGTGGAGCATCCACGTCATTCCCACGAGTCTGGGGCTGTTCTTCTTCGGAGCCATCGTCTACGCGCTGGCCCGACTGTTCTACACCGAGTCGCCGCGGCGCAACGTCGCGCTGGTCGTGGTGTTCAGCGTCGCCATCGTCCTCACCCATCAGGTGTCGTCGTTCATCATGCTGGTGCTGGTCGGAGCGGGCGTCTTCGCCCAACTGCTGGTCAGGTTTTCGGGCCGGTGGAGTCTCGGCCCGCTCGCGCCTCCCGGAGGCGGCGAGGGTGCGAACGAGGTCGGAAACTCGGACGCCGCCGGGGCCGGTGTCGGGGCCTCGCAGGTCAACTTGCTCGGCGTGCTGGCGTTCGACCTCGGCCTGCTGGTGATTATGTGGTCGATAACGCCCTACGGCGACGACTCGTTCCTCCGGACCGTTCTGGACTGGCTGGTTCTCACGCTGGCGGACTCCGCCGGATTCCTCAATCTCGCGGGGTCGGCCGGGGCCAGCACCGGCGACGCAGGCGCGGAACCCAGCCTGTTGGCCGATATAGCGACGTATCTCGACGCCGGGGGAATCCTGCTGTTGCTGTTCGTGACCGTCCTCGGAAGCCTCGTCGCACTCGGCCGGAGTCAGGCCCGCCAGCGCGCCTACACCTTCGTCGGCGCTATCGCCATCATGCTGGCGTTCGCCTTCGTCCTACCGCTGTTCGGTATCCGGACCTTCCTGCCGAGTCGGTGGTTCGCGTTCCTCCACGTCCTGATGGTGGTCGTCGGTGCGATCGGTCTCTACCACCTCTCTCGGACGCTCCCGCGCGAGGTGGCGGTGGCGCTCGTGGTGATGTTCGCGGCGACGTTCTCGGCGGTGATGGTCTTCTCGGTCAGCGGCACCCGCGACAACCCGGTCGTGTCGAGCGAGCGCACCCGGTACGCTTACACCGAGAGCGAACTCGCGGCGGTTCGGACCATCGGCGACGTTCGGCCGAACTCGGCCGAGCGACTCTACACCGACCACCCGTACAAGGCGGTGTTCAGACGCACCGAGGCTCACCCGTCGGCGACACTCGAACTGACCGCGGGCGGGAGACCGATAGCCGGGACCGACGTGCGGGTCTACCGGCGCTATCAGTCCGACGGCGGCGCGCGCTTCGAGGGACCGGACGGGTTCGCGCCGATTCGACATCTCTCCGAGCGAGAGGTCTGCGGTGCCCGGGCGAGCAACGTCTACTCGAACGGCGACGTTCGGATGTGTTTGGCGGAATAGACCCGACGGTTCTGGGGCAGTCGCTGGCGGTCTGATCGGTTCGACGACCGACCCTGAGTTTCCGGGGCAGTTGCGGACGTCGTGGTCGCCTGGTTCCCGCCGTCGTTCAGCCAGAGGTCCACGTAGCGGTAGGCCGACTCGGCGGTCGGGTCGGCCGGGACCGGCCCCTCGAACAGCATCACGCGAAGGCGGACGTCGGGGCCGACTGTCGGCGGCGCGAGGTCGAGTCGGACGCGCTCGGTTTCGCCCGCGGCGACCGATACCGCGGTCCGGTGGAGACGTTCCTCGGCGCGAACGCTGGTGCGGTCGTCGGTCGTCTCGACGCGCTGGAGTTCAACTACCAGCGAGTAGTTCACGGCCCGGCCCTCGTGGTTCTCGACGCCGACGACCAGTGGCGTCTGCTCGCCCGGCGCGAACGCCGGGAAGTCGTCGGCGACGAGGGTTCCGTTCTCGTTCTCGCTGAGGAGGTAGAGTTCGGTGAACTGCTGGCCGGGTTTCGGCACCGCGACCGCGAAGCCGATGCCCGCGACCGCGACCAGCACGCCGACCGCGAGGACGACGTTGGCGGCCCCGAGTCCGTCCTCGTCGGTCTCTCCGGCGTTCGTCGCCGTCTCTCCGGCGTCCGACGACACCGGCGACGGCTCGGGTCGGAGCGTCGGCGCGAAGCGGGCCTCGGCCGGGAGTCGGAGGCGAGCGACTGCGGCGACCAGGCTGGTCAGCACGGTGAATCCCGCGAGCGCGACGACCAGCGGGCGGGCGTACAACCCCATCGGCGTGAAGTTCAGCGCGAGCGCGGTGGCTGGCGTCACGGCGGCGCTGACGCCGACGGCCAGCGTGACGCGCTCGACCGCGTCGATGCCAGCGCGCTCGCGGAACTGGAATCGCGGGGCCACGGGGTCGCCCGCGTCGTCGATGCGCTCGACCGCGGGTTCGTGGCCGGGGAACACCACTGCGACCGCGGCGTACCCCGGCAGAAAGAGCAGGAGCGGCAGACCGACCGCGAGGGTGACGACTCGCGCGAGAATCGCGACCGGAGACGCGCCGAGCGGGTTCGACAGCGGCGCTCCCGGTTCGACTTCGAGCAGGACGACCGCCGCGAGCAGGGCCAGCGCGACCGCCGCGAGCAGGTCGAGCGGAACGCGGCGAGCGACCCGGACCGGCGAGTCGGGTCCGTCGCTCATCGGTTCGTCGGTCGAGCAGTGTCCGCCGATCGAGCAGTGTCGGCGAGCGAGCGACTCGTAGCGACAGTTTGCTGGAGGTTCATTAGCGTCGAAGTCGGTTCGGTCGCCCTTTGTTATGGCGGCGTTTCCGGCCGGATTGGGCGGGGCGACGTGTTCGTGAGTCGGCGCAGACCACGGTACGCGCCCCGGGACACCGACTACGGGACGCGACCGTGAGCGCCGACAGGTGCGAACGGTCGGGGAGGTACGGGGGCGCGGTGCCGTACGGTGGCGGTGCCGTGCAACGCCCGTTTCGTCCTGCGACAATACTTTTGCTTGTTAAGGAAATTTATACGCTCGGAATGGAATGAAAATTATATCTGGTAGAAACGTCTTCGTTTCTCATCCGTCCGTAGTCGGTCGAGGGAGACCGTACGTGAAAGGCGAAAACGGCATGGCCCGGGAGCGAGACGGTTCGACCGATGTCCGACACCGCGACGCTGATGGACTCCTACACGGAGATGACCGAGTTGCTACTGCCTAACGACACCAACAACCTCGGCCGGGCGCTCGGCGGGGCAGTCCTCCACTGGATGGACATCTGCGGGGCTATCGCCGCGATGCGATTCTCGAACCACCAGTGCGTGACCGCCTCGATGGACCACGTAGATTTCATCTCGCCAATCGACCTCGGCGAGGTCGCCATCGTGGAGGCGTTCGTCTTCGACACAGGACGGACCAGCATCGACGTGAAGGTGGACGTGCGGGCCGAAGACCCCCGCGAGGGCGAGGAGCGCGACACCACCACTTCCTTCTTCACCTTCGTCGCGCTGGACGACGACGGGACGCCGACCGAAGTGCCGAGTCTCGACTGCCCGACCGAGAACCAGCGGGCGCTCCGGGATGCGGCACGCGAACAGCGCCGCGAGCAGTTGACTGCGGTCGCCGAGAAAATCGAGAACGGCGGCGACGAGTGAGTCGTCGCGCCACGCGAGTCGTCGCGCTACGTAAGTCGCCGCGCTACGCTTCGGTCGTCGTCTCGTTCATCTCCGCGGGTGTGGTCTCCATCGGAGTCGTCTCCTCGACCGCTTCACCCTCGGAGTCGGTCACGAGTATCAGCTGGAAGGGTTCGTCCCCCGCGGCCTCCTCGGGCGAGAGGTAGCCCGCGGCGAACGCCGTGTTCGCGGTTCCGCTCTCCAGCGAGACGTTGACCGTGCTGACGACCTCGCCGTCGTTGTCCTCGGTCGCGGTCCGGACTTCGAGTTCGTAGTCGTCGGCGGGAACTTCCACGTAGTCGCTCGCGTTGGCGAACGAGACGTTGTCGAACAACACCGTGTCGGTTCCGGCGACGGTCACGTCCACGGCGGGCGCGTCGGGCGAGGCGTGAATCAGCCTGACCGAAGCGTTCCCTTCGCCGGGCGTCTCGAAGTCGTCCTCGAAGACGCCGGGTTCGAACGTCTCCTCGCCGACTTCACCGAGCGCCGCGATGGTGGTCTGCGTTCCGGCGTCGAGGGTCACGTTGCCCTCGAACACCACGGACTCGTCCTCGCTCGTCTGAATCGTCACGTTGTGCTCACCCGCGGAGACGTTGAGATAGTCGCTGACGGTGCCGAACTCGACGCCTTCGAGAACGGGGTCGCCGTCCACGAGTACGTCCACTGCGGGCGCGTCGGGTGAGACGTGAGCGACCCTGACTTGTGCTTCTTCGTCCTGTACGGCCGCGAACGACCCGCCGACGCCGAGACTGGCGATAAGAGTTATCGCCAGGCCGACTGCGACGAGTCGTTTCAGTGGCTTTTCGTCTGGTGTCATTGCCGAACTAGTTTGTGCTTCAACAAGATATAAATCGGTTCGACCCTCCATGTGGGTAACCGATACAACCCATACGCGTAACCGACACAACCGAAATCAAGACGTCGATTTCCGCAACCCGACCACGCTCCGGCCGGTCGAAATCTGGCTTACCGTCGCCGAAAAGAAATATTTCGTGATGTCTCTCGACTTACCCCATCTCGGTCGTGGTCGTCTCGTTCATCGTCGTTCCATCGCCGCTGTCGGTCGCCACGATGAGGTCGAACGGCACGTCTGCCGGTGCCTCGTCGGGCGAGAGATAGCCCGCGGCGACCGCCGAGTACACCGTCCCGCCCTCCAGCGAGACGTCGAAGGTGGTCACGACCTCGCCGTCGTTGTCCTCGGTCGCGGGCCGGACTTCCAGCGTGTAGTCGCCCGCGGGAACCTCCACGTAGTCGGTGGCGTTGCCGAACGTCACGTTGTCGTAGAGAACTGCACCCGACTCCTCGACGGTCACGTCCACGGCGGGCGCGTCGGGCGAGGCGTGGACGAGTCGGACCGAGGCGTTCTCGTCGCTGGGCGTCTCGAAGTCGTCCACGTAAATCGCCGGTTCGAAGGTCTCCTCGCTCACCTCGCCGATGGCCGCGACGGTGTACATCGTCCCGGCCTCGACGGTGACGCTCCCCTCGAAGACGACCGATTCGTCCTCGCTCGTCTGGATCGTCACCGTCCGCTCACCCGCGGGCACCTGCAGGTAGTCGCTGACGGTGCCGAACTCGACGCCTTCGAGGACCGGTTCGCCGTCCACGAGTACGTCCACTGCGGGCGCGTCCGGCGAGAGGTGTGCCACCCGGACCTGCGCTGCTCCCGAACCGTTGGCTCCGACGGTTGCTATCCCTACCCCTACGAATCCCGTCAACACCAGCACGGCGACGCCGACCGTCACCACTCGTCTCGTCTTGTTCGTCTGTGTCTCACACATACTGCGACAGGGCTTCAGGACGATGTGTACATAAATCGCCACGACCATTTACGGCGTAACGTGACGTAGAAGCGACGAAAACGCGGATTACGGTCGGGCCCCGAGAAGTGACGACCACGCCCCCGTTCGCATAAAACCCTTCTAACGCGGGCGAACGCCTCTTCGGAAGGAACGCTTATCGGCGTCGCTCTCGTACTCGGCGAGTATGGGACTCGACGTGGCGGTTCCGGATCCGCCCGAACTCGCGGAAGAGACCGACATGCAGGAGTACGAGGACGTAGAAATCCAGGGCGACACCGACTACCGCCGGACCGAACTCGAGGAGTTCCTGCGCGACGGCGCGTGGGCCGAGGCGTTCGGCGAGTGGTCCGAACACACCGACCTCGACGAGTCGGAGTTCGAAATCGCCCGCGAACTCGGCCTGTTCCGCGAGTTCGACTTCTTCTGGGACGACTTCGCCGACCGAGTCGGCTACCACGCGCCGGGCATCCCCGAGGACTGGAAGGCACGCGATTACCACGCCGACCTCGACTCGTGGAACGCGGTCTCTGGCATCAACGCCGCGATGACCGAACTCGGCCAGATCGTCTGTGACGTTCTGGAGTCCGACTACATCGACTGGGAGGCCGACTACGAAGCGCCCGAAGACCTTCCGGACTTCGAGACCTGATTTTCCGACTCCGCGTCCCGAACGTCCTTTTCTTTCGGATAGCCTTCTGGCACGCCGAACCCCGCCGCGCGTAGCGTCTCGTGCGCCGAGGCGAGAGCGCGCACCCACTCGCGGCCGCGGTCGGTGCGGGCGTGTGCAGCGTAGCGAATCGGCGACCCCGAGACGGTTCGGTCGGCCAACTCCACGCTCGCTCCGGCGTACTCGTCGGCCAGCGCGGGGTCAGAGAAGTCGATACGGTCCGGGAGTACGAGCGAGGGTAGGTCGTGTTCGACCGCCATGTTCCGGTAGGCGAACGCGGCGTCGATGCCACCCGCTTCCAGCGTCCGGAGGAGTCCGGTCTCCGGAAAGACGTCGGTCCGGGCGAGGACCGACTCGACGTCGATACCCTCCGCGAGGTCGAGCGCCATCGCGGTCCGGTAGCCGAGCGGGTCCCGTTCGGGGTCGGTCCGGCCGAGCGAGAGGTCCGAGTCCGCGACCAGCGCGCGCCAGTCGTCGTGTCGGGCGGCCACGGATTCGGGTCGATAGGCGACGACCAGCGCGTTCGTGGCGAAACAGGTCACGCGCTCGGCCATACCCGAGAACAGCGTCGGGTCGGCCAGCGCCACCGCGTCCGGGTCGCGCAGGCCGTCTTCGAGCAGACGACGACAGGCGACGCTTCCGTGGGCCTCGACGCTCGCGTCGCCGAACTCGCTGGCGAGTCGCTGGAGGCTCCCGGCAACGAGGACGTTCGCTCGGCACAGCGTGGAGTCTTCCCCGCTCTCACTCGAATCTTCCGCGTCGGCGCCCGGCCGGACCGCCAGCGCGCCGACGCCTGCGGCGCTCCCGGCCGCGAGCAGACCTGCACCCTGCCGAAGGACGTCGCGCCGACTCGACACGGAGGTAACGACAATACGATACTCGAAAAGAGTTTCGTAACCAGTAATGGTTACGCCACGTTCTCGATTCGCTCGGCGTCGCAAGCGGATTCCGATTCCGACGGTCACGAGGCAATCTCACGGTTCTCGGTATCCCGCGAAAAGAGGCGGCCGACGGCCAAGCGTCCCTCAGAACTCGGCTTCGAGTCGGTCGACGAGGTCCTCGTTGCCGACGTATACCGGCGTGCGCTGGTGAATCGCCTCGGCGTCGGCGTCCAAAAGCGACTCTTCGCCGTTCGAGGACGCGCCGCCCGCAGACTCCACGATGTACGCGATGGGGTTGCCCTCGAACTGGAGGCGGAGTTTGCCTTCGGGCCGCGACTGAAGTTCGGGGTAGGCGAACACCCCGCCGTAGGTCACGACCTGGTTCACGTCGCCTATCATCGCACCGCCGTACCGCAATTTGAGTTCGTCCTCGACGTCGCTGGCGTAGTCGGCGAAGCGGTCGGTCCAGTCCGGCACGCGCCCCCCGAACCCGTAGACCGTCGGGTCGTCGGGCAGGGTCACGCCTTCGCGGACCGCGCGGCGTTCGGCGTCGGAGTCGCCGTCGCCTTCCACGACGTATTCTGTCACCTCGCCGTCCCGGGCGACGACCATCGTCGTGATGGGACCGTAGAGGACGTACGCCGCGGCGACGAGGTCCCGGCCACTGGCGGGGAGTTCACCGTCGTACACTCCGAGGATGGTCCCCATCGAGTTGTTGGAGACGAGGTTCGAGGAACCGTCGAGGGGGTCTACTGCGACCGCGTAATCCCCGTCGTCTCCGCAATCGACGACCTCCTCGCGCTCTTCGCTGGCGAACTGGCCGACGCCCTCGATGGCGGTGAGTCGCTCTGCGAGCAACTGGTCGGCCCACACGTCGGCTGCCAGTTGGGTCTCGCCGCTCGCGTTCTCGTCGTCGGTCTTCCGGCGGCGGCCCGCGAGTCCGCCCCGGATTTCGGGCGCTGACCGGGCGACGACATCGATGGCGTCCGAAATCGGGTCGCTCGACTTCGCGTTCGGCGATTCGGCGTCGCTCATTCGTCGAGGGCTTCGTCGGCAGTGGCGTCCTCGAAGATGACCTGTTCGAGCGCGTCGAGGATGCGCTCGGGTTCGTCGCGCTGCCAGACGTTCCGCCCGACCGCGAGTCCCGACCCGCCGGCGTCCATCACGGCCTCGACGCTGGAGAGGAACTCGTAGTCGCTGACCTTCGACCCGCCGGACATGACGACCGGCATGTCACCCGCCGACTGGACCGCCCACTCCATCGACTCCCGGGCACCGGGGTACTTGACCTTCGCCATGTCCGCGCCGATTTCGAGCGCGATGCGGGTGGCGTAAGCGATGACGCTCTCTTTGGTGTCGTTCTTCAGGCCCTGCCCACGCGGATACGACCACATGACGACCGGCAGGTCGTATTCGCTGTGGGCCTCCTCCTGCACGTCGCGGAAGTCCTCGTACATCGCCTTCTCGTGGTTCGAACCGGAGTAGACCGTGTATCCCACCGCGTCAGCCCCGAGTTCGGCGGCGTACTCCACCGACCAGTTCTGGGGAGAGTGGGGTTCGCCCATCCAGAGGTTGCTGGTGCCGTTGAGTTTCGCCAGCAGGTTCACCGAGTCGTCGTAGGAGGGGTAGTACGTCTCGGCGACTCCCTTCTGGACCGCCAGCGACGTGACCGCGTCGTGCGTGGCGATGTCGAAGATCTGCTCGGGGTCGAGCGTCTCCGGCACCGAACTGAAGTCCGCGGAAGGTCCGTGTTCCAATCCGTGGTCGTAAGCGAGGATGAGTGCCTTGCCGTCGCGCGTTACCGGAGAGTCTTCGAGTGGTATCATCTATTCCAATCTCCGGTAACATCGCATAAGAGTCTAATGGTCGGTGCTTCCCCTGTGAAACCGTCTCAGAGAGCATAAAGAGCCGCTAAAAGCGACGTAACCCCGTTTTAGCAAACCAATAAATTACTACTCGTATAGTAAAAACTCAGGCGAGGTCCCGGGCGTCGTCTCGCCACTCGGAGACGCGTTCGGCGTCGAGTCCGAGCGAGTCGGCGACGTGTTCGGGGTCGGCGGTGGCGAGACTCCGAACCGAGGTGACGCCGCCGTTGGCGAGTATCTCGGCCATCTCCTCGTCGACGCCGGGCACGTCGGTCACGGGGTCGGGTTTGCTCCGCTCGCGCCACGCCGCCTCGGCCTCTTCGGCGGCCCCGCTCCCGTCGGTGGACGCCTCGCCGGTCGGCGTCCAGTCCCCGCTCGTCGTCTCGGTGGTCTCGGGTTCGTTCGACTCCCAGTCGCCGTTACTTGCCGCGACCCACGCGCGTTCGTCGTCCTGAAGCCCTCGAATCTTCTCCGAGCGCTGTTCGAGCGAGTCGTCGTTCTCGTCGCTCCCTCCGAACGACCAGTGCAGCGAGTGTTTCTTCCGCAAGCGAGTGGCGACGCCGGGGTTCACGCCCGCGTCGATGAGCATCTCGTAGGAGACCGACTTGTCGATGATGCCGGTCGCGTCGAAGTCGGCGTCTGCCAGCACCTCGGCAGTCGCCGGGCCGACGAAGTGGATGTCTCTCAACTCCGTCACGCCGTCGGTGAATTCGTCGTCAGAGGCGTCGTTTTGGCTCACGGGGCGTCACCAGTTTGTTTCGGACTCACACTGGTAGGGCTTGAATGTTTTGCATAGTGTAGAGGAAGTTAAACAGATTCGATATAGATACCGTTCGGAAATTCGACAACGAAACTCCTACGTCCCCGAGTTGGGAAGGTGACAGTATGAACGACCCGGTCCTGGTTCTCGTAGACTTCCAGCAGGGGTTCGACGACCCGTCGTGGGGGACGCGCAACAACCCCGACGCCGAGGAGCGCGCGGCCGACCTCCTCGATGCGTGGCGGCGCGCTGGTCTCCCTGTCGTCCACGTCCGACACGACTCCCGGGACGCCGAGTCCCCGCTCCGGCGCGACAGCGAGGGGTTCGCGTTCGAGTCGGAGGTCGAACCCGCGGACGACCGACGTGCGGACGGCCAGTCCGCGGGCCACCGGCCCGCGGAAATCGAGGTGGTCAAGCGAGTCAACAGCGCGTTCGTCGGCACGGAGTTGGAGTCGTGGCTCCGGGAGCGAGGGTACGAGACTCTCGTCGTCGCAGGACTGACGACCGACCACTGCGTCTCGACCACGACGCGGATGGCCGAGAACCTCGGCTTCCGGGTGGTCGTGGTCTCGGACGCGACCGCAACTTTCGACCGGGAAGCCCCGGACGGAACCGAAATCCCCGCTCCCCAGAACCATCGGGTCGCCTTGGCCCACCTCCGCGGCGAGTTCGCTCGCATCGCCGACACCGACGAGTTACTCGCCGAACTGTCGTAGCCGAGACCCCAACCGTCCGCCGGGGGACGTTTCCGAGTCGAACGCCCGATTCGTAACTTCGGTAGCCTTACGACCCGACCGCAAGAATTGCCTAGTATGGTACGAGATCTCGACAACATCGGGAGTATCGGCGTCGTCGGTGCAGGCACGATGGGGAGCGGCATCGCGCAGGTCGCGGCCCAGAGCGGGTACGACGTGGTGATGCGCGACATCGAGGAGGAGTTCGTCCAGAACGGCTTCGACTCCATAGAGGACAGTCTGGACCGATTCGTGAGCAAGGACGAAATCAGCGAGGACGAGGCCGAGGCGACCGTCGACCGTATCACGGGTACTACGGAACTCGCCGACCTCGCGGACTGCGACCTCGTGGTCGAGGCCGCGCTCGAGGACATGGACGTCAAGCAGGACATCTTCGAGGATTTGGACGACGAGATTCCCGAGGACGTGGTGCTGGCGACCAACACCTCCACGCTCTCCATCACGACCATCGCCTCGGTCACGGAGCGCGAGGAGCAGATCGTCGGACTCCACTTCATGAACCCCGTGCCCATTATGAAAGGCGTCGAAGTCGTCGTCGGCGAGAAGACCGACGACGACGTGACCGAGTTGGCCCACGCGTTCGCCGAGGACCTCGGCAAGGAGACGTGGGAATCCGACGACAAGCCCGGGTTCGTCACCAACCGCATCCTGATGCCCTGGATAAACGAGGGCATCCGAGCCTACGACGAGGGCGTGGCGACCAAGGAGGACATCGACAAGGGGATGAAACTCGGTACGAATACCCCGATGGGGCCGCTCGAACTCGCCGATCACATCGGACTCGACATCTGTCTCGACGCGAGCGAGACGCTCTTCGAGGAACTGGGTGACAGGTACAAGCCCGCCTATCTGCTCAAGCGGAAGGTCGACGCGGGAGACCTCGGCAAGAAGACCGGGCAGGGCTTCTACGAGTACTGAAGAAGACCTTCGAGGGGTTCACGACGGCGAGAACGGCTCTTCTTCCAACTGCGCCCGAAGTTCGCCGATTCGCTCGCGCTCGACGCCGTCGGACTTGAACAGTTGAATCAGTCCCATCACTTCGGCGCGAGAGACTTTCACGCCGCCTTCCTGTACCACGTCCTCGGGTCGCTTCAGGAGTTCGCGGCTGGTGCCGACCGCGAGCAGGTAGGGGATGGCCCACGCTTCGAGGGTGTTACCCTGCGACTCGGGGAGGGCTTCGAGGTAGCGCTGGGCGTCGTCCATGTATCCTCGCGCGTGGCGCGTGACTCGGCGAATGACGCCAGCGACCGCCGTCTCGTTCTCGGGGGCCGTGACGTTCGCGGGACTGACGCCGCGTTCGTGGAGCCACGTCGCCGGGAGGTAGACGTTGTTCTCCTCGCGGAAGTCGTCGGATACGTCCTTGGCGACGTTGACCAACTGGAGCAAGAGCGCGAACCCGCGGGCGTTCGCCCGGAGGACCTCCGCGCGACGGTCGTCCACGTCCTGGGCGACCAGGTTGGTGATGAGTTCGCCGACGGTCCCGGCGGCGTACCAACAGTACTCTTCGAGTTCGTCGATAGTTCCGATTCGGAGGCCGCCGTCGTCCTCGTAGCGTTCGACGAACTCGGCCATCCCGAGGACCAACTCGCTCACCGGCGGGTAGATGGCCGACTGGGCGTCGTCGCCCAGCGACTGGAACGTGGCGACGATGCGCGGCGAGCGGGCCACCACGTCCCAGTCTTCGTCGGTCTCCAGTTCGTCGGCGTTGGCGGGAAGCCACGGTTCGACGGCGCTTCGGAACTCCTCGATACTCGTCGGGTCGTCGGGGTCGAGTGCCCGATCGTACAGGTGCAGGAGGCGGGCTTGCTCCTCCGGCGGGATGTGTCCGGCGTCCTCTACGGTGTCGGCGACGCGACAGAGCAGGTAGCCGACGCAGATGTAGGAGGCCATCGGCTCTTCCAACACGTCGATAGTGATGGCGAACGTTCTCGAAACCCCTTGGACGGCATCGAAACACCAGTCGATGTCGGCGTCGTCGAGACGTTCGGTGGGCGGCTCCGTATCCATTGACTTTTGATGCTTAGGGTCCCGAGATTGAAAAGCTTGAGCAAACAACTTAGAACTTACCGCCAGCGAAACGAGAGTCAGCGTGGGTGAGAGTCGCCCGGTGGACCCGGCCCAACGTTTATTCTCGCCCGTCACGTCGATTCGGGTATGATTCCGACTCCGAAAGACGCTGCAAAAGTCCTCGTCGGCAAGCCGCTGAAGTTCCAGAAGAACCGGCTCAACGTCGCGTCGTTCGTCCTCCAAGCCGCCCTCGCCCTGCGAAACGGCAAGCCCAAGCGCGCCTTCCTCTTGCTCGGGGCGGCCAGCGTCGCACCGAAGCACCCCGCGGCATCGTGGCTCCTCCAGGGCGCGCTCGCGGCCGACGACGTCCGTCGCAAACTCTTTTAAACCGAGTACGGGAGTACGAGGAGCTAAAGCGCGAGTTGGCCCGCGATCATCCCGACGACCGGGACGCCTACACCCAGGAGAAGGGCGAGTTCGTCGAGCGCGTCCTGGCGACGGCGACGGACGACCCCGCGCCGCGAAGGGAAAACTAAAGGGTGGTTCCGGCGCAACTTTTGCGCATGGACTTCAGTCTCTCCGCCGAGCAGAAGCAGATACGCGACATGGTCGCGGAGTTCGCAGACGAGGAGATCAAGCCCCGCGCCGACGAGATAGACGAGACCGACGAGTTCCCGCAGGACCTCGTGGACGAGATGGCCGACCTCGGCCTGATGGGGATGCCGTTCCCCGAGGAGTACGGCGGGGCCGGTCTCGACTACCACTCCTACGCCATCGGACTGGAGGAGATCTCCCGAGGGTCGGGCGGTCTCGGAACCGTCGTCGCGGCCCACACCAGTCTCGCGGGCAACATGCTCTACGAGTTCGGCGACGAGGACCAGAAGCAGGAGTACCTCACTCCCCTGAACCGCGGTGAGGACGTCGGTGCCTTCGCGCTCTCGGAGGCGGGCGCGGGGTCGGACGTGCCCGCGATGGACACGACCGCCGAGAGGGACGGCGACGAGTACGTCGTCAACGGCGGAAAGCTCTGGATTTCCAACGGCTCGGTCGCCGACACGGTCACGCTGTTCGCCAAGACCGACCCCGAGGCGGGCAGCAAGGGCATCTCGTCGTTCGTCGTCCGGCCAGAGGAGGACGACGGCTTCCACGTCGAAGGTACCGAGGACAAGCTCGGCGACAAGGGGTGTCCGACCGCCGAACTCCGATTCGACGACATGCGCATCCCGGAGGACCGACTCCTCGGCGAGGAGGGCCGCGGGTTCGTCCACGCGCTCAAGACGCTCAACGGCGGGCGCATCACCATCGCGGCGCGGTCCATCGGTCTCGCGCGCGCGGCGCTCGAAGACGCCCTCGAATACTCCCAGGACCGCGAGCAGTTCGACCAGCCGATTTCGGAGTTCCAGACCATCCAGCACAAACTGGCCGACATGGACACCAAGGTCCAGGCCGCCAAGATGCTGATGCACCGCGCGGCCGACCGCAAGATGCGCGGCGAGGACTACATCAAGCAGGCCGCGCAGGCAAAACTATACGCCTCGGAGGTCTCCCGCGAAGTCGCCAACGAGGGCATCCAGATTCACGGCGGCTACGGCTACACCAAGGACTTCCCGGCAGAACGCTACTACCGGGACGCCAAGTTGAACGAGATTTACGAGGGGACCAGCGAGGTCCTGCGGAACACCATCGCTAACGAACTGCTGGAGTGATTCGTTTACTCGGTTCGTTTCTCCGGGTTCGATTCCTCTGGTTTCCGGCGGTCGGTCTGCTGTTCGGAGTCGTGTTGGTCGTCGTGAAACTACTTCCAACTGGAGGAGGGGAGAGGGTCGTCGTGGCTGGCCTACTGACCGTGGTCACGGTCGGAAATCTCTCCCGACTACTCAGGTGACCGGTCTTCGCCCACTTTCCCGCGCATCCACTCGAAGTGGTCTTCCACCCGCTTCTCGCCCGCGTCGGTCAGCGCGTACGCCTCGTGAATCCCCTCGGTACGTTTCTCCACGAACCCCTGCTGAATCAGCGATTCGAGCGCGCCGTAGAACGACTTCGAGTCGATGTGGGTGTCGTAGTGGTCTTCGAGTCGGGTCTTGAGACTCTGGCCGCGAAGCGCGTCGGCGTCGTACAGCAGGACGCAGACGTCGCGTCGTCGCCCGCTCTGGAGCCATCTGGTCATGGTCGGAAAATCTGGCCGAACGACTACGACGTTTGCGCTTCGGGCGCGGAAAAAACGGTAGCCGGTGAGTCGATTCGGGGCGACCAGCGGACTGCTCAGGTCGTCTCCATCATGTTCCGCGCCTCGTCCTCCGAGACGGACATGTCGTGCTGTGATCGGGCGTGAATCTGGATGAAATCGACCATCTCCTCCTCGTGCTCGTCGGTGATCTCGAAGTCGCAGTCCATTCCCTGGTCTCGACAAGCCATGTGCTTTGGCATCTGTTGTCAACCCCCGCCACAGAGGTGGCACGCACGAGGTGATAAAGCTACGGTGGTTGCCGATGGCGGCGTCGGAGCGGGCGCGCTCGGCCGACCAACTACTACCGCAAACGCTCGACTGACTAACCACTACCACAAACGCTCGACCAATCATCCGACACGAAAGCTCCGCGGAACAACCCCAGGGGTGGGATAAAGGGGCCGCGCACTCGCGGGGGCTTTCAAAAACAGAACAGAATCTGTCTCGGCGGTAGTCTTCACTCTGATTCTATCTCTACTCATCCTTAGAGACGAATCGGTACCTTCGACTGTCACCGTCCCGAACCCCCGGCCATGACCGAACAGGAAGACACCGACGAGGGCATTACGGCCCGCTACTACGAGACCGACGACGAGCGTGTGCTGGAGTTCGAATCCGGCCGTGCGACCGCCGCAATCGCACAGAACGTCGAGGGGTACGCCATGCTGAAAGTCCGGCCGAGCGCCGACGGCGACGAACTCGAACGCTACTACGGGTTCGACATGGCGCTGGACCACGCGGCCGAACTGCTCGGCGCGTCGCCACACGACTTGCCGGTCCCCGACGACGCCGAAGACATGGGGATGTAGCCTCGGTCACGTCGCTTCGTATAACTGTATCTACCCAAGAGATGTATCTACACAGCTAAGGAAATTATTCTGATTGCTTAGATACCACGACGCCTTCGACCGGTATGGACGGAGCGAACGAGTAATCGCGGACGAGGAGAACCTATTTTACCGCCGGAACCAGAGCCTACAGTAATGGGTAAATTCCAAAATACTGCGTTACCGGACTGGGACTGGTGGGGGAAACTCTGGCCGACGCCCGGCGAGACGCTCCGAGAACTCGGGGTCGCGTCCGGAACGACTCTCGTCGAGGTCGGGTGCGGAAACGGTTACTTCGCGCTTCCCGCGGCGCGAATCACCGAACCAGCACCCGTCTACGCGCTCGAACTCGACACGGACGCTCTCGACGAACTCACCCATCTGGCAGAGCAACAGCGAATCGACAACGTCGAACCGATTCGCGGCGATGCCCGAGAACTCGCTCGCCACTTACCGGAGCCCGTCGATTACGTGTTGATAGCGAACACGTTCCACGGGGTCGGAGACATGACGGGGTTCGTCCAGCAGGCGTTCGACTCGCTCCGTCCCGGTGGTCGGTTGGTCGTCGTCAACTGGCACGACCTGTCCCGTGAGACCACGACGATAGAGGGAAGTCCGCGAGGTCCACCGACCGACCTGCGGATGACGCCCGAGGAGACCGAGAACGTCGTTCTCGCCGCGGCGGGGTTCACGCTCGCCCGGCAGGTCGAGCTACCGCCGTATCACTACGCACTCGTGTTCGAACGGTGAACGCGAACGTGACTACCGACGTGATACGAGCCAGGACACAACATCTATCCCGCGTGCGGTCCCATTCCCGGGCATGACCGAATACACTACCGTCTCGATTCCGAAGGACCTCGCCGACCGAGTGGACGAGACCATCGAGGGGACCAGTTTCTCCAGTACGAGCGACCTCGTGCGGTTTCTGCTCCGGAGCATCGTCATCCAGCACCAGAAAGAGGGCCAGCTCACCGAATCGGAGTTCGAGGAGATAACCGGGCAACTGCGCGAACTCGGTTATCTGGAGTAGCGTCCCGCCGAATCAGACCAGCGATTCGGTCGGTGGTTCCGCGTCGACGACCTCCAGCGGTTGCTTCCGGCCCGAGCGGTCGAACACCGCCAGCGACGACTCTTCCCACGGCGGCACCGCGACAAGTATTGCCTCGTGGAGGTCGTCGGTCTTGGCGACTTCGAGATTCCCCCGAGGGTGGGAGACGAATCGGCCCTGCGTCTGCCCGGCCGGAACCGAGAGGTCGACGCCGAACACCGCGGTCAGCGACTTCCCGGCGTCGGGCGGGTAGAAGTGAGTGAACACGGGAACGTCCGGCGGAACGTCTTCGATGCCCTCCAACTCCCCGGCGGGCGTAACCGCGAGCGAAACCGTCACCTCGTCCGGTTCGGCATCTGCCGCGAAGTCGAGTAACACGCTCACGAGTCCCCGGGTTACGTATACCACACGCACGTTTGGTGCCGTCGATGTATAACGATACTGCCTCCCGACGACTGTGAACTTCCGTCGAGAACACGAGAAGTGGTAACTATTTTCAGTACACATGCCGTCCGTCAGACTTGCGTCAGACGCAAACATGTCTCGAAATATATAGAATATTTTATATTACAATAGCTATTACCTTTTGGTGTAATGGCAGAAACCGACCTGACTACGTACCTCGAAGCGAATCCCCGGATGATGGGTGTACTGTTTACGATGCTACTGTTGCTCTCGCAAACGGGGAACGCCGCAGGTGCAGTCGCGGCGTCGTGTTACGGACCGTAAAATCAGTACGCGTCCAAGTCGATACTGTTACTCCACTCGAACTTCCCGTCGATTTCGACCGGGAAGTCTTCGAGCGCCAGCGTCGTCCGGAGTTCGTCGGTCGTGAGCGAGAACGGCCCGTGTTCGCCCGACGTGAGATGATACCGATCGGCGTCGCCGAAGAGAGGCGTGAAGAACCCGCCCATTCCGCCCTCTCCCGAGACGTAGCTTCGTAGCGTCACCTCGAACTCGTCGTCCCCGTCACCTGTGTCGATGACACAGAGGACGGCGACGCCGCTTTCGGTCTGGACGACGTCGTGATTTCCGTCGCCCACTACGATGTACTGATTCCCGACGATGCTCCGAC
Source organism: Halorussus salinisoli (assembly GCA_005239435.1). Lineage (GTDB taxonomy): Archaea > Halobacteriota > Halobacteria > Halobacteriales > Haladaptataceae > Halorussus > Halorussus salinisoli. Next base: position 31,972 of record SZNP01000007.1, read on the forward strand.
CCCGGGCGATGGACATCGCCGCTCGGAGTGGGAACCCACGATTCAGCAGGCGAACCATCGTCTTTCCGACCCTGACCGCGCCGCTGTTTATAACGTCGCTGAGCGTGACCACGCCACCGACGCTCCCCGCGTCGACCAGAGCCATCCCCTGGTCGTAGGACTGGCAGGCGTTCAGCATGAACGCCTCGGCACCGACGTCCTCCACGTCGGCCGCGTCGAGGTAGCCGTCCGCACACTCGAACCCGTTATCGTCGATGTGTCCGATGTAGTGGAGGAACGCGGTCTCTTCGGCCAGTACGTCGCGGAGTCGCTCGACGGTCAGGTCGCGGTGGACCGTCACGTCGAACGGGAGGTTCTCCCGGGACCCGTACACCTCCGCCGCGATGTCGCGCTCTTCGTCCATCGCGGTGTCGTTGCACACCACGGCGATTTCGATGTCATCGTCGTCTGTCTCTCGCTCGAGGCGATTCCGGAACGCGGTCGGAGTCGCCTTGCTGGCGTCTACCGGAGCGTGGTCGCCCAGCCACGCCTGCTCCACCGAGTCGGTTCGCTCGGGTTCGACCAGCGGAAAGGTCTCGCTCGACCCGGCCGTACTTCTGGTGAACTCGTCGCTCGACTCGCCGTCGCGGGCGACTTCACCGACCGCCGCGGTCGGGCGCTGTGCGGTCGTCTGCCGAGTATCGGGCGTGCGGACGACCGCCAAGTCGTCGACGAGGAAGGGTATCGACTCGACGTTCTCCGGCGTCGGGTCGACGTGCGTCGTCAGTTTCCACGTCGGGACGAACTCGGCGACGACCTCGAAAGGGACCGAGAGGTAGGCGTCGAGTCGCTCGGCCAGCGTCCGGTCGTAGAGGTCGGCGAAGTCCAAATCCACGTGGGGTTCGACCGCTTCCCGCTCGTGCAACGTCACCGGGTAGTACCCCTCTGTCCGGGTCACGCAGTCGAGGAGAAACGTTTGTTTCAGGGTGCGGGCCACGGCTTCTTCGAATCCCTGCGGACCGTCGAGAGCGTGCTCGAACCCGTCGTCGGTGACGATTCGGGGTGTACTTCCCGGCACCAGTTCCGCACCGAGGTAGAACGCGAGCGGTGCAGCGACGTAGGCGTGTCCCCGGTCGGGCGGCAGTTCGATACGAACGCCGGTCTCGGGCACGTCGAGTTCGTCGGGTACGCGAAGCTCTCGACCTACCTCGACCAGCGGCGGGTGGCCCCGCAGGGTAGGAAAACTCCGCTCGGGGCTGGTCGTCTTCAGCGCCGACCCGAGCGTCGAAAGCGCAGTCATCACGTCGCGGGGGTCTTCGGTCGTCGTGACGGTCGCCGCCGGACGTTCGTGGTGCGAGCGCGCGCCGACCCCGACCTCGGTCTCGGACTCGAACTCGAAACGAATCCGGTCGTCGCTCGCCGTTACCGAGACCGGTCCGTCGACCGCGAGGTACAACTTCATCGGGGCGCACACCTCGACTCGGTAGGCTCCCTCCGGAAGTCGTCGGTCGGTTCCCGTCCGTACTTGGAGACGCATCTCGCCGTCAGCGTCCCGAACGTAGGTCGCTACGAACGACGGGAGCGTGACGGCGTCGGTCGTGACGGAGACCGCCGCGTCCACCGGAAACCGGAAGTCGTCGTCGGTCGGCGTCGGCGAGACTACCGACGAAGTGTGCAGGGCGTACGTTCTCCGCTCGATGTGGTCCCGAATCTCGACGCCGGGCCGGACCGACGTGGGGTCGAACGAGAGCGTCACGGCCACGCCCCCCGTTTTCTCGGCGTCGAGTGTACCCCTATGGAGAAACGCATGTGTTCCAATTTACAACGTAGCTCCAAAAATTTATCGCCGGGTCCGGTCTATCGTCTCGACAGCACCCGCCTACTATCGTAACAACATGCGTAAGTTTTCGGCGTACAACTTCGGAGTCGACCGTCGCGCACCTCGGATAGCGTCGTCGAGCGCACGTGCCGCGTCGTCTAACACTCCGCGTCCGTGACCGAGAACGACGCGCTCGGGTCTGAGACCCCGAAGTTCCGAAGGTGGCGTGAGTCGCATCATGGGGTGGACGCCGATTCGCTCGCCGGGCGTCGTGAAGTACGGCGCGTTGCCGACGCTCTCGGAGACGACGAGGGTTCCCCGCTCGTCGTCGTAGAGCGCCGCTTCCTCCCAGCCGAACGAGTCGGCGACCTTCAGGAGTTTATAGTCGGTGCCCGGCAACCTGGCGTCGAATCGGTGGAGTTCGGCCTCTAGCTCGGGAACCCGGTCGAACCACGCGGGGACGTAGACCGGAACGTCGTGACGCCGGGCGATGTCGTTCGCGTCCCGGTAGTGACGATTCAGGAGGACGACGACGCCCGCCACGTCGCCGAACTCAGCGATCAGGTCGTCGATTCCCGCGGCGTCTACGGGGTCGGTCACCCAGACGCCGGCGTCCGTGGCGAGCGCGTGACTGGCCCGCAACATCGTCTCGTCCGGGTGGGCTATCCACCCGACGCCGTCGTCCCAGCGGTCGATTTCCTCGTAATCGGTCGCGGACTCGGTCTTCTTCAGGGGCATACCCGTCGTTACGGACCGAAGCCACAAAATCCCCACCGACGGGGACGGTCGCGCGACTCTCCGCCGTCGCCACGCGGGGGTTTAAGCGCCGGGCGTTCGTACCTCGTAGCCATGCTTTCGGGGTTGCGATGGCTGGCGCTCGAAGCGAAGTACCTCGACCGCGCCCGCGAGTTCTACGAGACCCATCTAGATCTGTCGGTGGTCCGCGAGGGCGACGGCGAAGTCGTCTTCGACGCTGGCGGGACGAATCTCGTCCTGCGGGAACCCGGCGAGGTGCCCCGCGGCGGGGTCCACACCCACTACGCCTTCGCCGCGCCGCCCGACCGCTACGCCGCGTGGTACGACCGACTCGCTGAGTCGTTCGACCTCACGGAGTTCGACTTCGGCGGTGCGAAGTCGCTGTACTTCTACGACCCGGACGGCAACTGCGTCGAAATCGGCGGCGTCGGCGGGGGCGAAGCCGCCATCACCGACGTCTTCGAAATCGTGCTGGAGGTAGAAGACCTCGCGCGCGCCGAATCGCTCTACCGGTCGCTCGGATTCGAGGTGGTGGACCGCGGCGACGAGCGCCGCCGACTCCGCCTCGGTGGCCCGGTGGACCTCGAACTCTGGGAACCGCAACTCGGGATAGCCGACGCTCGCGGCGGTCTCCACGTCGACGTGGGATTCGTGGCCGACGACCCGGAGTCGGTGGCCGAGGCGGTCCGCGACGACGTTTGCGCGGTAGAAGAGATAGACGATGGCGTGCGCGTGCGCGACCCCGATGGTCACTATCTGACGTTCCGGTAGCGACGCTACCGACCTCCTCGGGGCTACCGACGCTGTCTGGCTCAGCCCTCTCGGGGTAGTCGGACTGTGGGTCGCTCGCCCGAGACGACCCGGAGCGTCCGAGCAAGGTTGGCCGCGCCTTCGTACCTAAACCTTTGCGTCGACCAGCAGTCTGCGGAAGCGACGAGGGAGTGACCGCAGAGAGCGAATGAGTAGGCAGGGTAAGGACCGCGGTTGCGGTTCGGGACGATATCGTGCGGTTGCAGTACGAGGCGGTGCTGTACGGTAAACTCCGTGGTCCGAACAGTAGCTAACCACTCCGACTCCTCGACGAACTGGTACAGACGCTGACTCGATGGCGTACGTCACAGCGCGCGAACGTGGGCTCGTCTTCCGAGCCCAGTCGCCTCAGAGTCGGTCCGTGTCCACGCTCACGTCGGCGGGCGTCACGATGAGAAACTCCCGGAAGTGGATGAGACTGCCGCCGCGCTCTTTGACTCGCGGGGCGAGGTCGGCCGCCAACTCCGGTAGTTCGCCCTCGATAGCCAACACGAGGACGTTGCCCCGGTCGATGACCTCGAACCACTCGCACTCGTCGGTCGTTCCGTCCAGTTCTCCGAGGACGATTCGTCGGTCGCTCTGCTCGTGGTCGTCGTCGCCGTTTTCTATCTCCTCCTCGACCGTCTGGAGGTCGAGGTCGAACCCACTATCCATACGCGCTCGCTCGCACTCCCCCGGCAAAATCCTTGCCCCCTGAGGGTCGTTTGGAAACCGCCTATTTTAAATAAATGGCCGTAATCTATTTCAAGAATTTTTCTATTACCATCTTTTAAACAAGTTCAATTACGGGGCCGTCATTGCCACAAGTGGTCATGCCACAAACCACGCTGCGGAACGAGATGGCGGACTACCTCGAAGCACATCCCCGGATGGCGGGCGCACTGTTCACGATTTGCCTGCTCCTGATGCAGGCAGGAAACGCGGCGGCGAACGCCGCAACTGCAAACAACGGTCCGTAATTAAAACTCTTCGACCGAGATTCGGTCGGACCAGTACAGGTTCCCATCGAGCGTGACGGGCATCGTTTCCAGTCCCAAGAACTGATTTAGTTCTTTTTCGGACACAGTAAACGTATCGAGTGTCCCAGACCCGAGATAGCGCGTGTCCGACTCGACGATGTTCGTCGTGTTCATAGACCCGATTCCGTACTCCCGAGTCGGATGAGTCTGGAGAGTGACCTCGAATCGGTCTTCCGTCATCCGGTTCACTCGTATCTGCATCGGCGTTCCGCTCTCGCTCTGACACAGCGTCAGTCCTCCGTCTCCGACCGTCACGTACTGGTACGCGGGCGGGGTCGTCTCCTTGGCGACCGACAGCGCGACTCGAAGCGGAAAGCCGCAGTTGAGGAGTCGCGCGAGCGACTGGCCGATCTGGGTGGCGACGCTGTTGGCGATTTCCGCGAGGGTGACGACGCCGCCGTAGCTTCCGGACTCGACCAGTGCCTCGCCCTGCGCGTACGACCGGCAGGCGTTGAGGACGAACGCTTTGACGTTCACGTCCGGGAGCGTGCGGGCGTCGAGGTGGCCGTCGGGACATCGAATCCCCTGGTCGTCCACGTGGCCGATGTAGTGGAGGAAGTCGGCGGGTTCGGCCAGCAACTCGCGGAGTTCGTCGGTCGTGAGTCCGTCGTGGACCGACACGTCGAACTGGAGGAGGTCGCGCAGGCCGTAGAACTCCTCGACGACGCCCTCCTCCATCATGCGCTCGTCGTTGCAGACGACGTGAATCTCGATGTCGGTCTTGTCGGGAGTCGACCGTTGGACGCGCCGCCGGTAGGACTCGACGGTCGCCTTGTTCGCTCCGAGCGGGAACCCCTCGCCGACCCACGCGTGTTCGGCGGTTTCGGCCGGTTCCGGGTTGAAGATCTCGCCCTGCGAAGGCGTCGCGGAGTCGGCGTCGGTCGTGCTTCGAGTGAAGTCGTCGGTCGCGGAGTCGACGGCGCAACCGGTCGTGGCGGAGTCGCCGGTCGGTTCGTTCCGGAAGAACTCGTCGAGGGGTTCCGGCGTGGGGCACACCGACGCGGCCGTCGGGTCGCCCGGACACCGGACCAGCGCGAGGTCGGTGGCGACGAACGGTAGCACCTCGACGTTGTCCGGCCTCGCCATCACGTCGGTCGTCAGACTCCACTCGGGGACGAACTCCGCGACGGTCTCGTAGGGAATCGAGAGGTAGGCGTCGAGTCGCTCGGCCAGCGTCCGGTCGTAGAGGTCGGCGAAATCGAAGTCAACGTAGGGTTCGACCGCTCGCCGCTCGTGGAGGTCGACCTGATAGTAGCCCTCGGTTCGAGTCACGCAGTCGAGGAAGAACGTCTGACGGAGGACGCGCCCGACTGTCTCCTCGTAGCCGAGCGGTCCGGCGAGGTCGTACTCGAACCCGTCGTCGGTGACGAGTCTGGGGTCGGCGGCCGGAACGACCTCCGCGCCGAGGTAGTAGGCGAGCGAGGCGACGGGGTAGACGTACTCGTAGTCGGCCGGAACCTCGATTCGGACGCCGGTGTCGGGGCATTCGATGCCCCCGGGCGCGTCGAACGAGTCGCCGACTTCGACCAGCGGCGGGTGGCCCCGCAGTGTGGGGAAACTCCGCTCGGGACTGGTCGTCTTCAACGCCGACCCGAGAAGCGAAATCGCGTCCATCGCACCCGCGGGGTCGCCAGTCGTCGTAACGGTGCCAGCGGGTTGGTCGTGGAACGACCGCGCGCCGATTGCCACCTCGGTCGGGCCGTCGAAGGCGACTCGGACTGCCGCCTCGTCGTGGCCGAGTTCGACCGCGCTCTCGACCGACAGGTAGAGCTTCATCGGTGTGGTGCTGAGTTCGACGGCGTACGCGCCGGGGTCGAACGACCTGTCGACGCGGTCGGCGTTGTCGGCGACGAGTTCGCCCGACCGGGTTCGGACGAGAACGTTCGCCAGTTTCGGCACGACGATGGCGCTGGTCTCGACGACGACTGCCGCATCGACGGGGAAGTAGAACTCGTCGGCAGGGACGGGCGTCGGGTCGACTGCTCGCGGAGTGTACAGTTCGAAGCGGGCGTTCTCGATGGGGTCTGCTATCTCGACGCCGGTTCGCTCAGGAGTGTTCTCGAACGTCGGGTCCATGAATCACCTCACAGGCGTACCCAGTCGGTCGACTGTTCGTGCTGTGGCACGTGCCAGCGCTGTTCGGTCGGCAGTCCGTCGCGCTTGCGCAGTTCGATTCGGGCGTCGAACAGCGGCGAGAGTCGGTCCACGACGTCGTCGTCGTCGGGTCGCGGCAGGTGGTAGTGGCCCATGCCGCGGACCCCGCGCACCATCGCCGAGACCGACCGGACGAACTGCGCGACATCGCTCGGACCTCGTTCGTGGACCAGTCGGCCGAGCGACGACACCGACAGTCGAAGTTGCGAGGGGTCCAACCCGTCGGTGGTCTCCTGAAAGTAGCCGATGGCGGCGACGATCTCCTCGCGCAGACGGGTCAGTACGTCCCGGTCGTCGTTCGCGGCCGGGAGGTCGAAGTCCCTGCTCTTTGCGGCCTTCGGAACCGAACGCTGGCGCGCGTGCTGGTCTACGACCCACACGTCCGGGTCGTCGGACTCGACGCCAGGCGGCAGTCGCTCGAAGACGTTTCCGCGTCGGGAGTCGGCCAGCGCGACGACGCGCTTGCGGTCGGCGTTCGGCGCGCCCAGAAGCGTCTGCGTCGCCGTTACCGTCACGTCTTCCGAAACGGTGCCCGTAACGAGGAGATTGCATCCGTCGCTCTTGAACCGTTTCAACACCTCCTGAAAATCTTGGGTCGAGCAGTCTCCGCGAAAGCTTGCCCGCTGGAGTGACATCTCGTCTCATACCTGAGAGTGGGTGAAAATAAAATTTTGTATTCCTTTAAAGCCGGACAGAGAATCCCGCAGCGATACGTGCGCAAGCAACGCCTTCCGAGCGTATTTTCCACCCCACGTGTGGTAACGAGCAGCAACTCTCTAAATCGTATCGGCGCGAACCGTCGGGACGCAGACCTGCGTCGAAAATCGGCCGACTGCAGGGCCGTCAGTTTTCGTCGTACTCGCGCTTGAACCCGCGGAACTCCGTCCGGTGTGCCTCCTCGTCGCTCAGGACGGTGACGGCGAGGTCCTCGGTCACGGGGTCGTCGGCGTCGCGGGCCGCTGAGACGAGTTTTCGGTACGTCTCGATGGCGTCTTCCTCGGCGTCGAGGACGCCGTTGATGACCGACAGCACGTCCGTGCTGTCCTCCGGCGGTTGGAGACTCTCCTGGCGGGCCTCGAAATCGTACGACGCGGGCGGGCGCTCGTCAAGTTGCTTGAGTCGCTGGCCGAGCATCTCGGCGTGGTTGAGTTCCTCCTGAATGTCGGTTTCGAGGCTCTCTCTGACCTCTTCCGCGCTGACGCCCTCCAGCACGATCGAGTTGGTCAGGTAGTTCATCACGGTCTCGATTTCGTCACCGTAGGCCTTCTTCAGCAAGTCAGTGACTTCTTGAGTAGTCATGCACTCATTTTTCGTTCGCCAGCCCCCTTACTGTTCCGGCGGTGCTGGTCGGCGACGTGACTACTCTCGACCGGTCGTCCATTCCGCGCCCGAGACGGTTCCGCTCTCGAATCCGGGAAATCAACGTCTATTCGGAGGTACGAAAAGTACTATCGTCTTCGTGAGTTTAAGGAGTATTAAGGACCTACCGACGATTACAGGACGTTTCAGTCGGGCGATTTTGGGATCGTCCCTACCCGAGTAGAACTATCAACCGCTCGCAACCACCTGTCTCAGCGAAACGGTTAAATAGGAGGTGGCGGCCATGACCGAGTACGATGTCTGACAACGACATGCACTCGTCCGACACCAGTCGGGCGGGTCGAGTTCTTCGACGGTACGTTGAGAACTAAAAGCGAATTCGACTCCGCACGGGTCTTCGACACGACCCTCCGCGACGGCGAACAGGCTCCCCGCACCTCCTTCTCGTACGACGAGAAGCGAACCATTGCCGACGCCTTGGACCGGATGGGCACCCACGTCATCGAGGCCGGGTTCCCCGTGAACTCCGACGCAGAGTTCGAGGCCGTCAGCGACATCGCCGCGAGTACGTCCGCAACCACTTGCGGACTGGCGCGCGTCGTCGAGAAGGACGTGGAGGCCGCTATCGACTCCGGCGTCGAGATGGTCCACGTCTTCGCCTCGACCAGCGACGTGCAAATCGAGGATTCGATGCACGCCACCCGCGAGGAGGTCGTGGAACGCTCGGTGAACGCAGTCGAGCGCGTGAAGGAGGCGGGCGTAACCGCGATGTTCTCGCCGATGGACGCCACCCGGACCGACGAAGACTACCTGAAGAGGGTCGTCGAGGCGGTCTCGGAGGTCGGCGTCGATTGGATAAACATCCCCGACACCTGCGGGGTCGCCACGCCGAGTCGGTTCGGCGACCTCGTCCGACTGGTGGACGACCACACCGACGCGCGCATCGACGTTCACACCCACGACGACTTCGGCATGGCGTCGGCCAACGCCATCGCCGGGTTCGAGGCCGGGGCCGACCAGGCGCAGGTCTCGATAAACGGTATCGGCGAGCGCGCGGGCAACGCGGCCTACGAGGAGGTCGTGATGAGCGTCGAGAGCGTCTACGGCGTGGATACGGGTATCGACACGACCGGAATCGCCGAACTCTCGGCGATGGTCGAGGAGTATAGCGACGTTCCGATTCCGGCGAACAAGCCCATCACCGGCGACAACGCCTTCGCTCACGAGAGCGGTATCCACGCCGCGGGCGTCATCGAGAACTCCGACACCTTCGAGCCGGGGGTCATGACTCCCGAGATGGTGGGTGCCGAGCGCGAGTTCGTACTCGGCAAACACACCGGCGCGAACTCGGTCCGCAAGCGACTGGAGGACCACGGGTTCGCACCGACCGACGACGAAGTTCGGCAGGTGACTCGCCGCGTCAAGGACTACGGCGCGGAGAAGAACCGCGTCACCGTCGCCGACCTCGAACGGTTCGCCCGCGAGGTCGGCGTCGCACGCGAGGAAACGGAGGTCCGCGCCTGATGAACGCTCGCGAAGTGGCCTCCGGCCGCCAGCCGTGCGCGGCGGCGTCGGACGGCGGGTTTCGAAGGGCGGAGCCCGAGGGCGAGTGTGGAGGTGTGGCATCCTCCCGACCTTCGCGCAAAGGTTGCCGTCCGCGCAAGGGTTATCACCGTCCGTCTCGGTACGTATCCAGTAACGATGCGACAGTCACTCACTGCACCCGGCGCGAGACGTTTCGCGCCCCGAGAGCGAGCGGCCGACGCCGCGAGCGCTCGGGCCGCAAGCAGTGCGACTGTCGAGCGCGTGATTATCGTAGGGGCTTGAGCCCCTACACTACCACTTCTCCGACCCGACGTTCCGCATCGTTTTCCGACCGACAGCACCGAGACCGCGCTCGACCAACCGTGACACGAACGACACCGATAACACAGAGGACAGCACCGACAGAGAGCTATCGACCGCCGACAACATCGGAGGTGGGCCGGACGTGAGCGAACCCGCGCCGCCGAAGTCCGACGCGGCTGACTCCGACGCGACCGACTCCGGCACCACCGGGACCGCCGACGCGGACTCCGACGCCGAGGTCCAAACCGGCGCGGAGTCGGTCGTCGCCGCCCTCGAACGCGCCGGAGCCGAGACGCTGTTCGGCGTGCAGGGCGGCGCGATTATGCCCGTCTACGACGCGCTGTACGATTCGGACCTCCAGCACGTCACGATGGCCCACGAGCAGGGCGCGGCCCACGCCGCCGACGCATACGGCGTGGTGGCCGGCGAGCCCGGTATCTGTCTCGCCACCTCCGGTCCGGGGGCGACCAACCTCGTCACCGGCATCGCCGACGCCGACATGGACTCGGACGCGATGCTGGCGCTGACGGGACAGGTCCCCTCGCACATGGTCGGCTCGGACGCCTTCCAGGAGACCGACACGACCGGCGTCACCGCCCCGATTACGAAGCACAACTACTTCGCGGGCGACGCCGACACGGTGGGCGACACGGTCGGCGAGGCGTTCGCGCTGTCGGCCGAGGGCCGGCCCGGTCCGACGCTCGTGGACCTGCCGAAGGACACGACCCTCGCCGAGACCGACCGCGAACCCGGCCCGGCGGAGACGCCCGACACCTACTCGGTCGAGGAAGATCCCGACGACGAGCAGGTCGAGGCCGCGGCCCGCGCCATCGAGCGCGCGGAGAAGCCTCTGCTCCTGTTCGGCGGCGGCGTCGTCAAGAGCGACGCCTGCCAGGAGGCCCGAGGGTTCGCCATCGAACACGGCATCCCGGTGGCGACGACGATGCCCGCCATCGGTTCGATGCCCGAGGACCACGAACTCTGCCTGTCGTGGGCCGGGATGCACGGCACCGGCTACGCCAACATGGCCATCACCCACACCGACTGCCTGATCGCCGTCGGCACTCGGTTCGACGACCGGCTCACGGGCGGCCTCGAGACGTTCGCTCCCGAGGCCGAGGTCGTCCACGTGGACATCGACCCCGCAGAGATATCGAAGAACGTCCACGCAGACTATCCCGTCGTCGGGGACGCCGGGAGGGCCATCGAGCGCCTCTCGGCGGAGATGGACCGCTCGCCCCAGACCCGCGAGTGGCGACAGCAGTGCCAGTCGTGGAAGGACGAGTACCCGCTGGCCTACGCCACGCCCGACGACGAACCGCTCAAGCCGCAGTTCGTGGTCGAGGCGTTCGACGAGGCGACCGACGACGACGCCATCGTCACCACCGGCGTCGGCCAGCACCAGATGTGGGCCGCGCAGTTCTGGACCTACCGAAGCCCCCGGACGTGGGTCTCCTCCCACGGACTCGGCACGATGGGCTACGGCGTCCCGGCCGCCATCGGCGCGCGAATCGCGGCCGACGACGACCAGCAGGTCGTCTGCTTCGACGGCGACGGGTCGTTCCTGATGACGATGCAGGAACTCTCGGTCGCGGTTCGGGAGAACCTCGACGTCACCGTCGCGGTCCTCAACAACCGCTACATCGGGATGGTCCGCCAGTGGCAGGACGCCTTCTTCGACGGCCGACAGATGGCCGCCGACTACGACTGGTGTCCCGAGTTCGACAAACTGGCCGAGGCGTTCGGTGCCAAGGGCCTGCGCGTCGACGACTACGACGAGGTCGCCGACGCGGTCGAAGAGGCGCTGAGCTACGACGGCCCGGCGGTCATCGACTTCCACGTCGACCCCGCCGAGAACGTCTACCCGATGGTGCCCAGCGGCGGAGCCAACGGGAAGTTCGCCCTCTCGGAGGACCAGCTATGAGCAGCGACGACTCGCCCGACGAGCAGGCCGAACCGCACCCGGAGATTCCCCGGAACGGACTGCCGGGCCCCTCGCCCGACGAGCGACCGCACCCCGAGGGTCGGCGCAACGCGAAGGGCATCCGCATCGACCCCGAGGCGGAGGCCGAACCCGAGCAGCGGTCCGCGGTCGTCTCGGCGCTGGTCGAACACGAACCCGGCGTCCTCTCGCGGGTGTCGGGGCTGTTCTCCCGGCGACAGTTCAACATCGAGAGCCTGACGGTCGGCCCGACCACGGTCGAGGGCCACGCCCGAATCACGCTGGTGGTCGAAGAGACCGACCTCGGCATCGACCAGGTGAAAAAGCAACTGGCGAAGCTCAAGCCCGTGATTCAGGTTGGCGAGCTCGACGACGACGCGGTTCGCGCCGAACTCGTCGTGCTGAAAGTCCGCGGCGAGGAACCGGACAAAGTCCAGGCCATCACCGAGATGTACGAGGGCCAGACCCTCGACGCCGGACCGCGGACCATCACGGTCCAGATTACGGGCGACCAGCAGAAGATAGACGACGCCATCGACGCGTTCCGGCAGTTCGGCATCATCGAGATCGCCCGAACCGGCCAGACCGCGTTGGCGCGCGGCGACACTCCGACCACGCCCGGCGAGGAGCCGGGTCACGCGAAAGAGACCGACGAACGAACGGACGAAGTTCAAACTGGAACATACGATGACTGACGAATTCGACACCGAGATTTACTACGACGATGACGCGGACAGCACCCGAATCGAGGACGCGACGGTCGCGGTCCTCGGATACGGAAGTCAGGGCCACGCTCACGCCCAGAACCTCGCGGACAGCGGGGTAGACGTAGTCGTGGGCCTGCGCGAGGACTCCTCCTCGCGCGAGGCCGCCCGCGACGACGGCCTGCGCGTGGCGACGCCGAAAGAGGCCGCCAGCGAGGCGAGTATCGTGTCGGTCCTCGTGCCCGACACGGTGCAACCCGCAGTGTACGCCGACATCGAGAGCGAGTTGGAGGCGGGCGACACCCTCCAGTTCGCCCACGGGTTCAACGTCCACTACGGACAGATCGAACCGTCCGAGGACGTGGACGTGACGATGATAGCGCCGAAGTCGCCGGGCCACCTCGTCCGGCGCAACTACGAGAGCGGCGAGGGCACGCCCGGCCTGCTCGCGGTGTATCAGGACGCGACCGGCGACGCCAAGCAGGAGGCGCTGGCGTACGCGCAGGCTATCGGCTGTACGCGCGCAGGCGTGGTCGAAACCACGTTCCGCGAAGAGACCGAGACCGACCTGTTCGGCGAGCAGGCCGTCCTCTGTGGCGGTATCACCGAACTCATCAAGGTCGGCTACGAGACGCTCGTGGACGCGGGTTACAGCCCCGAGATGGCCTACTTCGAGTGTCTGAACGAGATGAAGCTCATCGTGGACCTCATGTACGAGGGCGGGATGGGCGCGATGTGGGATTCGGTCTCCGACACCGCCGAGTACGGCGGTCTGACCCGCGGCGAACAGGTCGTCGACGACTCCGCACGCGAGAACATGGAGGAAGTCCTCGCACAGGTCCAGAACGGCGAGTTCGCCCGCGAGTGGATAGCCGAGAACCAGGCCGGACGGCCGTCCTACCGCCAGCGCCGCATCACCGAGAAGAACCACGAAATCGAGGACGTGGGCGAGCGACTCCGCGACCTCTTCGCGTGGGCGGAGGAAGCAGAAGACGAATCGACCGAGAACGACAGCGAATCCGAGAAAGTGACAGCGGACGACTGAGACCATGAACCGAACCAACCGAACCGACGACCCGATAACCGACCGAGAACCGACTACGATGGGCGAGGTGAGCCACACGCATCCCCACGCCGACCGCGGTACCGTCAACCGACCCTTCGAGCGCGGGCCGGTCGTCGCCGCCGACGGCGGACGGAGAGAGGCGTACGACGCCGACGCCCGCGAGGAAGAGCAAGAGGAAGACGACGGAGACCACGAACACGACCGCATGAAGGACGTGAACCACACCCCGCCGCACGGCGACGGGGTGGACCGAGTGTTCGAGCGCGGCCGAGAGAACGAAGCCGTAGAGTCCGAAGAGTGAGTCAGTAGCGATGCACGTACGAATCGATTTTTCCGACGCCGAGACGAGTAGCCGACGGTCCGGAGCGACGGCAGGTGCCGAGGCTTCGACCACCGATATCGTTCCGAAAGCACGGTTTTCGACGCTCAAAGAAATGAATACGATTACTTCGCAACGGAGGAGGTTCGCTTGAGCGAACGCACCCTCTACGACAAAGTGTGGGACCGCCACAAGGTGACGGAACTCCCGACCGGACAGGACCAGTTGTTCGTGGGTCTCCACCTGATTCACGAGGTGACGAGTCCCCAGGCCTTCGGGATGTTGCGCGAGCGCGACCTCGACGTGGCCTACCCAGAGCGCACTCACGCCACCGTGGACCACATCGTCCCGACCGAGGACCGCGACCGACCCTACGAGGGCGCGGCCGAGGAGATGATGGCCGAACTGGAGGAGAACGTTCGCGACGCGGGCATCGACTTCTCCAGTCCCGACACCGGCAATCAGGGCATCGTCCACGTCATCGGCCCGGAGCAGGGGCTGACCCAACCCGGCATGACCGTGGTCTGTGGCGACAGCCACACCTCGACGCACGGCGCGTTCGGCGCGCTGGCGTTCGGTATCGGCACCTCTCAGATTCGGGACGTGCTGGCGACCGGGACCGTGGCGATGGAGAAGAAGGACGTCCGACGGATTCGGGTCACGGGCGAACTCGGCGACTGCGTCGAGGCCAAGGACGTGATTCTCCAGATAATCCGACACCTCGGCACCGACGGCGGCGTCGGCTACGTCTACGAGTACGCGGGCGAGGCCATCGAGAGCCTCGACGTGGAGGGCCGGATGAGCATCTGTAACATGTCCATCGAGGGCGGCGCTCGCGCGGGGTACGTCAATCCCGACGAGACCACCTACGAGTGGCTCCGCGACACCGACGCGTTCCGCGACGACCCCGAGAAGTTCGAGAGACTGAAACCGTACTGGGAGTCGATTCGCTCGGACGACGACGCCCAGTTCGACGACGAGGTGGTCGTCGACGGCGACGACCTCGAACCGATGGTGACGTGGGGAACCACGCCCGGACAGGGCGTCGGCGTCACGGAACCGATTCCCGACCCCGCGGACCTGCCCGACGACAAGCAGGACACCGCCCGACGCGCCCAGGACCACATGGGCGTCGAACCCGGCGAGACGATGGAGGGGTACCCCATCGACGTGGCGTTCCTCGGCTCCTGCACCAACGCCCGCCTGCCGGACCTCCGACGGGCGGCCCGCCTCGTCGCTGGCCGGGAGGTCCACGACGACGTTCGCGCGATGGTAGTTCCGGGAAGCCAGCGCGTGAAGGCCGCCGCCGAGGAGGAAGGACTGGACGAGGTCTTCGAGGACGCCGGGTTCGACTGGCGCGGGGCCGGTTGCTCGATGTGCCTCGGCATGAACCCCGACCAACTGGAGGGCGACGAGGCGTGTGCCTCGTCTTCGAACCGGAACTTCGTCGGGCGACAGGGGAGCAAGGACGGCAAGACCGTGCTGATGAACCCCCGGATGGTCGCCGCCGCCGCGATCGAAGGCGAAGTGACCGACGCCCGCGAACTGCCCGAGACCGACGCCGCCGACTCGGAGGTGGTTCGCCGATGACCGACGAAATCGAGACGGTCGAGTACGCCTCGGGCACGGGTATCCCGGTCCGAGGGAACGACATCGACACCGACCAGATAATTCCGGCGCGATTCATGAAGGTCGTGACCTTCGACGGTCTCGGCCAGTTCGCCTTCCACGACCAGCGATTCGACGACGAGGACAACCAGAAGGACCACCCGTTCAACGAGGACCGCTTCCGAGACGCCTCCGTGATGGTGGTCAACAGCAACTTCGGCTGTGGCTCCTCGCGCGAACACGCTCCGCAGGCCCTGAAGCGGTGGGGCATCGACGCCATCGTGGGCGAGAGTTTCGCCGAAATCTTCGCGGGTAACTGCCTCGCGTTGGGAGTGCCGACTGTCACGGCCGACCCGGAAGCGATCGAGACGCTCCAGAACTACGTCGAGGAGCATCCCGACGCCGAGATTGAGGTGGACGTGGCGGACGAAACGGTCCGGTACGACGGAAACCGAATCGACGCCACCGTGGACGACGCCCAGCGCAAGGCCCTGGTCGAAGGCGTCTGGGACACCACGGCCCTGCTCAAGTCGAACGCCGAGTCGGTCGCCGAGACCGCGGCCGACCTGCCCTACGTCGAGACCGGGACCGCCGACGCGACCGAGGAGGCCGAGTGAAATGGCGGAACAAATTGCAATTGTTCCGGGCGACGGCATCGGGAAGGAGGTCGTCCCCGCGGCTCGCGAGGTGCTGGAGTCGGTTGAACCCGACTTCGAGTTCGCCGAGGCCGACGCGGGCGATGCAGTGAAGGAGGAAACCGGGACCGCGCTCCCCGAGGAGACCCGCGAACTCGCGGCGAGCGCCGACGCCACTCTGTTCGGCGCGGCGGGGGAGACCGCGGCCGACGTCATCCTGCCCCTCCGGCGCGCGGTCGATTCGTTCGCCAACGTCCGGCCGGTCCGGGCCTACCCCGGCACCGAGGCGCTCAAGCCCGAGACCGACCTCGTCTTCGTCCGGGAGAACACCGAGGGCGTCTACGCGGGCCACGAGTCCGAGATTGCGCCCGGCGTAACGACGTTGACACGGGTCGTTACCGAGGCGGCGTCCGAGGAAATCGCCCGTTACGGCTTCGAGTACGCCGCCAATCGAGGGGAAAGCGTAACGATCGCACACAAAGCGAACGTGATGCGGACCACCGACGGCCTGTTTCTGGAGACCGCCGAGTCGGTCGGCGCGGAGTTCGACGTGCCCACCGACGACGCGCTGATGGACGCGCTGGCGATGCATCTCGTCCAGCGGCCCGAGGAGTACGACGTAGTGATCTGTCCGAACCTCGCGGGCGACGTGCTGTCGGACCTCGCGGCGGGCCTCGTCGGCGGCCTCGGTCTCCTACCCAGTGCGAACGTCGGCGACGAACGCGCGCTGTTCGAGCCGGTTCACGGCACTGCGCCCGACATCGCGGGCGAGGGCGTCGCCAATCCGAGTGCGGCGATGCTCTCGGCCGCGATGCTGTTGGAGTACCTGGGATACGAATCGGAAGGCGAGCGCGTTCGCTCGGCGGTGAAAGCGACGCTTTCGTCCGGTCCGCACACGCCGGACCTCGGCGGCGAGGCGACGACCGGCGACGTGACTGAGGCAGTACTGGCGGAACTGTAGCACAGCGAGAACTCGGTTAGTTCAGGGTCTCTACCCGAAACGGTTATCGAAGCGGTTCGCGGCCGCCGATGAGATTCGTCGTGTCCACCTCGTCGGCCCGCGCGCCTCCCTTCTTGACCTCTGTCGCGGTCATGCACTCCAGACAGCCAAAGACCTCGTTGTGGTTGTTCCCGAAGACGCGTGCGAAGTCCCGCGTAACGAAAGAGCCACAGCTCTGGCATCGGTTCTCGGCCATCGTGTCATCGCCGTTGGTGAGTCTGTTGTCGGTGGTGGTCATGCTGCGCGATAGATACACACAATCCTATCCACTTTGTTATCCAGTACCTACACCCCCGTAATCAACCATTAGCGGACCCAGTAACCGGGTATTACACAGTTCCTCACCCGGTGGTTAATTCCGAAAGCGTACCCCTAATTTAAGTTGATGGAGTGAGAATCACGCCGGGTCGCCGGCGAGATTCGACTCGATTGCTTCGAATCGGTGGCCGTCGGGACGTGAAATTCGCTTCGACGCCTCCTAACCCCGACGGGGATTCGCGGTTACTTCTCCGAACGGTTACGGTAGGGGCCGCGAACCGTCTCGCGTTCACACCAGCGAGCAGACGTACGAGGGCGTGCCGTTTCCAACGAAACGATCCGTTCTTTTAAGTCCCTATGGAGTAGCTAGGGCGTCCTATCGCATCTCGCACTCTCCGAGCAGTTCCACTGCCCCTGTCGCTTAAGAGGATTGATGGCATACTTCGGGGTGATGCCCAAGATCCAACTCGACGAGGAGACGATAGAGCGCCTCGACAGTCTTCGGGTGGAGGACGAGTCCTACGACGAGATCATCACCGAGTTGATCAACATCTACGAGGCCGAGGAGCGAACGCTGTTCCACGGCGGCGACTACAGCGGCGACTGACTCGCGGCGATTACGTTTCGGCGATTACGGTCTCGCCCGACCGAACTTTCTGGCCGCGCTCTACGGCCACGTCTGCGGGTCCGACCGACTCGGGGAGGAGTACGTCCGCGCGACTGCCGAACGAGATGTGGCCTAGGCGTTCGCCGCGGTCGAGTTCGTCGCCGGGTTCGACGTATGGGTGGATGCGGCGCGCGAACGCTCCTGCGATGAGCGTCACCTCGTGGTCGGCGAACCGGACGTGGAGTTTCTCGTTCTTGTCCGACTCCTTCGAGAACGCCGGGCGGTGCTTGCCGGGTTCGTGTTCGACCGCTTCGACGCGGCCGCCGAACGGCGCGCGATTGACGTGTACGTCGGTGACGTTCATGAACACGCCGACCCGGACGCGGTCGCCTTCTCCGTCTCTTCCGCTCTCCTCGCGGACGACCGAGACGCGACCGTCGGCGGGTGCGAGAACACCTGTCTCCGGCGGCGTCCGGTCGGGGTCCCGGTGGAAGAGCAGCGCACCGACGCCCAGCAGGACGAATCCGAGGCCGGCGAGCGGGAACCAGAACCCGGTGAGTGCGGCGACCGCGAACGGGACCGACGCGTACCGCCACGCGCCCGGCGTGAACCGCCCCAGCAGTCGCTGGCGACCGGCACGTCGCTTCCCGCCCATCAGTCGCCGGCGGCCTCGCGGACCTGCGCCCACTTACCCTGGGATTCGAGGCGCTGCTGAAGTTCGTTCGCGTACTCCTGGGCGAGTCGGTCGGCCGCGTTGACGCGGTCTCGGTCCACGCCGCCGCCACCGCCGCCCAGACCGAGGGCGTCCTTCACGGAGTCGAAGACGCCACCGCCGCTCTGCTTACCGCCTCCGCCACCGCCGCCCGCCATCGAGTTCATCTGATTCCGAATGTTCTCGAGTTCGGGCATCACCTGCTCGACTTTCGAGGTGTCGGCGACGATGCGGGCCTGCTGGTCGTCCCCGGGGTTCTCGATTTCGAACTCCACCGCGGTCATGATGAGACCCCACTCCTGGCGGGAGAACTGCGAATCCGTGATTTGCTGTGCGAACTCCTGATCGACGGCCATCCGGTCACCTACGATGAGGTCCTGCCACGCGCGTTCGGTCATACCCGAACTATTGGGTTGCGGATGGTATGAGGGTTTTCCTGTGAGACGGACGACGGCAGTTCTTAAAAAAGACCGTTCGACGTAGAGAGTCGTCGTCTTCAGAGCGCGCCGCCTTCGACCGTAACGTCGGCCTCCAGGTCGGTCTTCAGCGCGTCGTGGACCTTACAGAGTTGGTCGGCGCGCTCGACGACCCGACCGGCCTGCTCGTCGTCCATCTCGGTCTCGGTCTTGACGGTGAACTGGACGGCGTCGAGTTTGTCGTCGTCGTTGAGGTCGCCCGTCACGTCGATTTCGATGCGACCGAGGTCGCCCACGTCGCGCTGTTCGGCCCCGACGCGGAGGGCCGGGACGTAACACGACCCGTACGCCGCGAGCAGGGATTCGAGGGTGTCGGGCGCGTCCTCGCCCGTGGCGTCGATGGTGACCTCGAAGTCGCGTACCTGATTCTCGGACTTGTACCCTTCCTCGGAGACAGTTGTGACTTCCTTCGTCATGCGCTCGGACGTTCGCCCGCCAAACCCCTAAGGTTTGCTCTCGGCCGACCCGGGTGAAGCGAGAGCGAAAACGGTCGAGAGCGAAACAATCGAATCCGGAAATCCGGAGCGTCGAGGGCTCAGTAGTCCAACTCGTCGCCGAGGTCGAAGCTCTCGTCACCGTCGAGAATCTTCACTTCGGCGTCGCTCCCCGTGCCCTTGACCTCCTTCCGGAAGTCCTCGGGGTCCTGTTCGATGGGCGGGAAGGTGTCGTAGTGCATCGGGAACGCGTAGTCGGCGTCGACCCAATCGACCGCGATGGCAGCCTGCATCGGTCCCATCGTGAAGTGGTCGCCGATGGGCACCGCGGCGACGTCGGGTTCGAGGAACGGGCCGATTACCTCGCGCATCTCGGTCTGGAGCGAGGTGTCGCCCGCGTGGTAGAACGACTGACTCTCCTCGTCGGCGATCTGCGTGGGTTTGGTGTCGCTGACGACGAACCCGGCGGGCATCCCGCCGGAAGCCCCGTAGCTGGTGTCCATCCCGTTGGTGTGGTCGGCCCGAACCATCGTGACGTAGGCGTCGTCGCACTCGACGGTGCCGCCGAGGTTCATCCCCATGCCGCCGACGGCCTCGAAGTCGCCGTACTCGTCCCGGCAGTACTCCACGACTTCGGGCGTAGCGACCAGTTCCGTGCCCTCGTAGCGGTCCACGTCGCCGATGTGGTCGGCGTGGCCGTGGGTGAGGAGCAGATAGTCCGGGTCTAGTTCCTCGGGGTCGGTCTCGGTCTTGGGATTGTCGAAGAAGGGGTCGATGAGCAGTTCGGTCCCGCCGACCTCTACGTGGAACGTCGAGTGGCCGTACCAGGTGAGTTTCATGTGCGGGTAGAACTACACCTGTTTGGCACTTAAAGGATGTTGGCACCCCGCGCAGATATTTCGGGTGCTACGACGGAAGGTGCTTTCATTTCCCAGAAAAATTTATCCCAGATAGTGCATAAATATATAGTGTCGGCCAACGTGCCGACGGCTCGACCATGAAAATCGAAGCACTCGCAATAACGGCGCTCGTCGTCCTCGGTCTCCTCGTCGGCGGCGGGGCGGCGGTGGACACGACCGACGAATCGACCGCGGAAGCCTACATGACGAGTCCGCCCGACCTGACCTCGCCGGTACCGCAACTGACTTCGCCGAATCCCCAACTGACCTCTCCGGTGTCGCAGGCGGACTCGCCCGCACCGGAAACGTCGCCTATCGACCAGATCGAATCTCAGTCCTCGGACGGAGTCGCTCCGCAGACGGTCGAAACGCATCTCCACGACCACACCCGGGCGTACTGACGAAAGCGACGAAGGGCGTAGGTCGTCGGTAGAGAACAACTCGTATGATTCTTTCAGACGTTTTTATCTGTGTTTAGGAAACGTAGAGATGCCTTCCATCGACCTCCCGATGCACACCGCCTACGGCCACATGGCAACCCCTAAGTTTTAGGCTGGCCTAACTCCGGGCAGATGGAACTGACTCGCCGGGACGCACTGGCCGCACTCGCCGCCAGCGGCGTCGCCGTCGGGACCGGAGCGGTACTGAACGGCGACCTCTTCGCCGACGACCCCGAACCGGAGGACCGGATGGACTCCCTGCTCGCGGTCGCCGAGGTCGTCTACCCCTCCGAGGTCTCGGGCGTCGAGGAGTTCGTCCGGACCTACGCGCTCGGCCGAGTCGAGGACCGACCGGACTACCGCGACGGGATGGTCGGCGCGCTCTCGACGCTCGACGAGTACGCTCGGACGTGGCACGACGCCGACTTCCGGCGTCTCGACGACGAGACCCGCGAGTCCGTGCTGGACCAGATGGGCGTCGATACCGCGAGTCCCGACCCCGAGGGGAGCGACCCGGCCCGCGTCCGGTACTACCTCGTCAACGAGTTGCTGTACGCCCTCTACACCTCGCCGACCGGCGGGGAACTCGTCGGCATCGAGAACCCGCAGGGCCACCCCGGCGGAACCGGAAGCTATCGACGGGGGCCCCGAGGATGACGGGGGCCGACCGCGACCGGACCCCCTCCGAGCGCGCCGACGTTTGCGTGGTCGGGGCCGGTCCCGCGGGGGCGCTCGCGGCCCACCGACTCGCCAAGCAGGGCCACGACGTGGTGATTCTGGAGGCCGGGAAACGCTTCGACTTCGAGGACCGAAAGCGCCGGATGGAGCGGGCGATTCGACCGGGCCACGACCCCCTGTCGGTCTGGGAGATGGGCGGTCCCCGCGACCGGTTCACCTCCGACGGCGAGTGGTTCTACCCGCTGAACCGCGCCCGAGTCAAGGGCGTCGGCGGGACGAGTCTCCACTGGCAGGGGATGGTGATGCGACTCCACGAGTCGGACTTCGAGGAGTGGCCCGTCGAGTATCGGGAACTCCGGCCCTACTACGCCGAGGCGGAGGAAGCACTGGGCGTCGCCGGCGCGGCGGACAACCCCTACGCGCCGCCGCGCGAGAAGCCCTATCCGATGTCGGCCTTCCCGCCCTCCCACAGCGACTCCATCTTCGCGGAGGCGTGCGAGCGAGTCGGCGTGACGATGCATTCGGTGCCCAACGCCCGCAACTCCGAGTCCTACGACGGACGGAGTTCGTGCGTCGGATACGGCACCTGCAAGCCGGTGTGTCCCTCCGGCGCGAAGTACTCGGCAGACCACCACGTCGAGAAGGCCGAACAGGAGGGAGCGCGAGTCGTCGACCGAGCGCCGGTTCAGCGTCTCGAACACGACGGTTCGGGCGAGCGCGTGACCGCCGCAGTGTACGCCACGCCCGACGGCGAGACCCACCGACAGGAGGCCCGGGAGTTCGTCCTCGCGGCGGGCGGCGTCGGGATTCCGCGCCTCCTGCTCCTCTCGGAGTCCCGCCAGTACCCCGACGGTCTCGCCAACTCCTCGGGCGCGGTCGGTCGGTACTTCATGGACCACCTCTTCGCGGGCGTCGGCGGGACCATCGACCGCGAGACCCGCCAGAACCACGTCGGGTTCATCACCAGCGAGTGCCACCAGTTCTACGACGACCCGACCCGTGGAACCGAGGGGACCGCAGGTGGGATTCCCGAGTGGTCGAGCGAGGAGGGCGAACCGGTTCCCGACAGCATCAAACTGGAGTTCCTGAACTACGCCGGCCCCTCGCCGGTCGAGATGGCGCTCTCGGGTGAAGAGTTCGGAGACGACCTACTCGAGACCCTCCGGGAGGGCTACGGCAACTCGATCGCGATGGGCGGTCTCGTCGGCCAGCGACCTCGGAAGGAGAATCGCATCACGCTCGACCACTCCACGACCGACGACCACGGGAATCCGGTGCCGGAAATCCACTGGCGCGTAGACGCCCGGACGAAGGCCGGCCTCCGGCGCGCGAACGAAATCCAGCGCGCTATCTGCTCCGAACTCGGCGTCGACGTCTCGTGGACGGTCGGCCCGGAGAACACCGGCCCGGCGTTCCACCACATGGGCACGACCCGGATGGGAACCGACCCCGACGAGAGCGTAGTGAATCCCCGACTCCGAACTCACGACCTCGGGAACTTGTCCGTGGCGTCGAGTAGCGTTTTCGTGACGGGTGGCGCGCTGAATCCGACCCTGACGATTGCGGCGCTGGCGCTGAAGGCGGCCGACCACGTCGACGAACGATTGTGATTCCGAATCGGTTTCGGCTTCCGATTGGTGAAACGGGCAGGAAACTGTGGGAAAGGGGGACCGCTACTGGGTTGTGGTCCTCTCGAAGGAGAACTAGCTACTCCGTGAGCCACTCGTACCGCCCCCGCACAGCACCGCACGGCCCCGCACCACGACCGCAGACCTCACGCCTCCCCAACCTCGGCGGCCGCGGATGCGGCCGCCGTCCCTCGCGCGGTGGGCGCGACTGCGCGTCGCGCCCGCACACGCCGAGATATTAAATTAACGAGCCGAGTTCGCCAGTCAGTCGTTCTCTTCCGAGGAATCACCGACCTCCGGCGATTCGGGAGCGTCGGGGAGGTCCGCGCCCGCAGATCCGCCCGACCGTCGCCGCCTCCAGAGCGCGACCACGCCGCCGATGGGGACGCCGAACGCGAGGAAGTAGGGCATCGCGTAGGCCAGACCCACTGCGAGACCGCGCGCGACGACCGCGACGCCGTGGGCCGACGAGACGAAGGCCGAGACGAGACCGGTGTCGTACCAGGCGTCATGGTCGTCGTCGGGGTTCTCCGATTCGGGCGGGCGCTCGTGGAGTCGGACCGTCAACGTCGAGTAGGCCACTTTCCGTTCGAGGGACTGGCGCTGGGCTTCGAGTTGCTCGATTTCGGACTGGACCTCCGAGAGTCGCTCCTGGACTTCGAGGACGTTCTCGGTGTCGTTGGCCTCCTCGTAGAGGTCCCGAAGCTTCTCGCGCTGGGCCTTCAGGTTCTCCAGTCGGGCCTCGACGTCCACGAGTTTCTCCGTCACGTCCTCGGTGCTGGTACTGGCCTCCCGGACCTCGCCGGTTCGCTTGGCCTCCGAGACGAGCGCCGTGAAGTTCTCCTTCGGAACCCGGAGGACGACTTTCCCGGTCGTCCACGACTGATTCCCGCGCGCGTGGACCTGCTCGGAGGAGTCGCTGACGAACCCGCCGAGTCGCCGCGTCTCTCGCGCGAGATTTCGCCGGGCGTCGTCGTAGTCGTCTATCTCGACCGAGACCGTCCCAGTACGTATCAGTTCGCGCTGACTCGCCTGAAACTCCGCGTTCGACTCATCCGACGCCCCCGTCTCCTTCGCGGCCTCGTCGTTCGACAACCCCGCGTCGCTACCTGCGGTTGCTCGCTCCGCGGCGTCGCCACCACTGCCGGAACATCCCGCAAGCACGAGTAGCGCGGCGAGCCCTACCGCGAGTAGCAACCGTCGAGTGTCGCGTGCCATAGTCTCCCTGTCATATCGGGCTACCGTAAAACTACGGATGGGTGAAACGACCGTTTCACCTTCGAGGCGGGCCGGTACGTCTACGCCGGACTCCCGGTCGCTGGCGTCCCGAGCGTCCGGTCGAATCGGACGCGGGAGTGGACGGATGAATGCCGATTACCTGAACTCGGGCAGGACGTTTTCGTCGTAGAACTCGAAGAAGTCCTCCTGATTCGGGCCGATTTGGTGGACGTACACGTGGTCGTAGCCCGCGTCGACGAACTCCCGGACGTTCTCGACGTGGGCCTGCGGGTCGGGGTCGGTCACGATGCTGTCGGCCTCGCGCACGTCTTCCTTCTCGACCATCTGGCAGGCCTGCTCGAAGAACGTGTGCGTCTCCAGTTCGGTGGCCAACTGGCCCGGCAGGATGCTGTTGGGCCACCACTCGTAGGCGGTCTCGACCGCTTCGTCCTCGCTGTCGGCGTAGCAGACCGTGAGTTGGCTGAATTTCGGCCCCTCGCCGCCTTCGTTCTCGAAGGCTTCGACCACGTCCTGCGGGCCGACCGACCAGAACCCGTCGCCGAAGTCGGCGGCCTTCTTCGCGGTCTGGTCGCCGTAGGCCGAGACGCAGATGGGCGGGTCCTCCGCGGGAGTGGTGAACAGCTGGGCGTTCTCGACGGTGTAGTGGTCGCCGTGGTGGCTCACCATCTCACCGGTCCAGAGCTTCCGAATCACCGAGACGGCCTCTTCGAGCATGTCGAGTCGAACGTGGTGGGTCGGCCAGTGGTCGCCGAGGACGTGTTCGTTCAGGTTCTCGCCCGTGCCGACGCCGAAGTAGAACTGCTGGCCCGACTCCTCGAACATCGCTGCGACCGTGGCGCTGGCCTGAGCGAGGACGGCCGGGTGGATTCGGATGATGGGACAGGTCACGCCGACGCCCAAGTCGAGGTCGTCGGTCGCGGCCGCGATCCCGCCGAGCGTAGACCAGACGAACGGCGCGTTACCCTGCTGGCTGATCCACGGGTGGAAGTGGTCGGAAATCGAGGCGAAGTCGAAGCCGACCTCCTCCGCTCGGACGGCGTTGTTCACGAGGTCCATCGGGCCGTGCTCCTCACTCGAGAGCGCGTAACCGAGTTCGACCATGGAGGTGGCACGACAGGTGTCGGTAAGGGGGTTGTGGCCCCCGCGAAGAAACTAAGCACGTCCCGCGAACGAACTACTCCAGCAACCATCGAGACGGTCGGGTTTCGACGGGGGCTCCCCCTATCTCACCGGTCCACCGACCCCAGAACGATATCCAGGCTCCCGAGCGCCGCCACCAAGTCCGGCACGTACTCGCCCTCGGCCATCGCCTCCAGCGAGTGGAGGTTGTTGAAACACGGACTCCGAATCTTGAACCGGGCGGGTTGGTTGGTTCCGTCCGACCGGATGTAGATACCCATCTCGCCCTTCGCGGACTCCACCGCCCTGTATATCTCCGTGTCGGGATCGGGCTTGAGCGTCCGGGGGACGTTGCTCTGGATGTTCCGTTCGTCCTCGGGCCAGTCTTCGAGCAGGTCGACGCACTGGCCGATAATCTTGGCCGACTCCTCGACCTCTTGGAGACGGACCAGCACGCGCGAGTAGTTGTCGCCGTGCGGTTCGGTGACGACGTTCCAGTCGAGTTCGTCGTAGTAGCCGTAGGGGTCGTCGCGGCGCACGTCGTAATCGACGCCCGATCCGCGCGCGACCGGGCCCGTACAGCCGTACGCCTTGGCGGTCTCGGCGTCGATGACCCCGGTACCGACCGTCCGCTTCTGGAAGATCTCGTTGTCGGTGAGGAGGTCGTGGTACTCCGCGACGTGGCGGGGGAGCGTGTCGAGAAACTCCCGGATTTTGTCGAACCACTCCTCGCGGGGTTCGGGCAGGTCCCAGACCACGCCGCCGAGTCGGAAGTAGTTGAACATCATGCGCTGGCCCGTCAGGTCTTCGAGGATGTTCTGGATGATCTCACGGTCCCGGATGGAGTACATGAAGGTGGCCGTGAAGTCGCCGTACACGTCGAGTGCGAAGGTTCCGACCGCGAGCATGTGGCCCATGATGCGGGCGAACTCGACCGCCATCGTCCGGATAATCTGGGCGTACTCGGGCACCTCGATGTCGTTGAGATCCTCCGCCACCCGGGCGTACGCCCACTCGTTGGGCATGTTGGCGGTGTAGTCCCACCGGTCGGGGTACGGCATGATCTGGTACCGGTAGTTACAGCTCTGGCACATCTGCTCCTCGCAGCGGTGGAGGTAGCCGATGTCGGGTTCCACGTCCGCGACCTGTTCTCCGTCGAGGACCGTCTTGAGATGGAGGACGCCGTGGGTCGCGGGGTGATGTGGCCCGATGTTGAGGAACATCGTGTCCGACTCCGAGTCGGTGTCCTTCTGGCTCTCGGCGATGGGGTTGACGTGTTCCTGCAGGGCGACGACCTGGGGCTTGTCCTGGTCGTAGTCCCGACTCAGCGGGTGGCCCTGCCACGTCTGGGGCAGGAGGATGCGTTTGAGGTCCGGGTGGCCCTCGTACTCGATACCGACCAGATCGTAGGCCTCGCGCTCGTGCCACTCCGCCGTCTTGTACACCGGCGCGGCGCTCTCGTTCCACGGGTCGTCCTTGTGGGTCGGTACAATGACGCTGACCTCCTGAGTCCGGTCCTCGTACTTGGTCAGGTGATAGATGCTCTCGTAGCGGTCTTCGTACTCCTGGGCGGTCAGTAGCGAGAGGTGGTCGAAGCCCGCGTCCTCCTTGAGCGTCCGAAGGACCGCCTGTACCTCGTCCGGGCGAACGACGAACCCTTCGGCGTTGAGATGGGTCTCCCGCCCGATTACCCGGTCGCCGAGCAGGGCTTCGAGTTCGTCGTTATCGACGCCCCCACGTCGCTCCGGCATCTCCACGTCGGGGTCGGTCTCCGGTGCGTCACTCATCCTGTATCACCGCGAGACTGGACCCGACTGTCGGTAGTAAGTAGTACGAGCATTCCCATTCCCTCCGAATCTCGGCCCCGGACGCCAATAGTGCTAACGTCTCTCACCATTGCTGGTTACTCTGAAAGAATTCTATTTCGTGCGCTCCGACCCGTGCTGGTGCGCTACCGGCGTTCTTCGTCGTGGCGACCGCCACCGCGCCCGGACTCGCCACTTCGGCCCTGGGACGACTGACGACCGTGCTGCTCCTGACCGCGCATCATGGTCTGCTGGACCGGGCTGAACCCGCTCTCGGAGCTACCGCCGTACTGATTTTGGCCCTCTCGGCCCTGCTGGCCGCCGTGTTGGCCGGTCTGTTGGTGTTGCCCCGACTGCTGACCGGACTGCTGGCCGCTACCGAACCGTCGGGGCTGGCCGGTCTGACGCTGGCCCGACTGTTGGTGCTGGCCCGACTGTTGCTGGTCGTGACCGGTGTACTGGCCACCGCTTCCGTCGTGTTGGCTCAGTTCGTGGACGCCGTGGTTCTGTCGGGACTGACCGCGTCCCTGATTCTGACCGACTTCGTGGCGCTGGCTACTCTGATGGCGGCCGCCCTGTTGGCGACCACTCTGTTGGTGTCCGGACTGCTGGTGCCCGGATTGTTGGCCGCCGTGCTGGCCGGATTGCTGGTGTTGCTGGCCGGACTGTCGTCGGTCGCTCCCGTACCGTTGCTGTTGGCCACCCTGGTGCCGGCCGGACTGCTGCTGGCCGGATTGCTGATGTCCGGACTGGTGCTGGCCGGACTGACGTTGCTCGGACTGGTGCTGCCCTCCCGACTGATGGCGGCCAGTCTGTCGTCCGCCGGACTGCTGGTGGCCCGACTGGTGTTGACCAGTCTGCTGGCGACCGCTACCGTATCGGTTGCCCTGCTGTTGGCCAGTTCCATGATGCTGTCCGCCAGACTGTTGGCCCATCTGATGCTGGCCGGACTGTTGGTGCTGACCGGACTGTTGATGCTGGCCCGACTGATGACCGCGTCCCGTCTGGTGTTGACCGGGCACGTTCTGTTGGCCCGACTGCTGGTGACCCGACTGCCGATGGCCGGACTCCCCTCGTCGCTCTCGGCCACCCGCGGAGTATCGGCCGCTTCGGGTGTCACCCTCGCCCTGCCCGCTTCGCTGTTGGCGGTTCGATTCGTGACTCTCTCTCCCCCGACGGTTACGGTTCTCTCTTGCCATGATTGAATCCCCCATGGTGATAGTCCGCAGGATTTTCCTTATATGTACTGGGCGGATTCTGACAAAATGCGACCCGGCGTCGGGACGCTCCGATTTCGGCCGGAGCCTCGCCCCCGGCCGCCGAGTCGTGACCCTCGACGCGCACCTCCGAACGCCGCCGCGCTACCCGAGGTAAGCACTCTTAAGGCAGGTCGTCCACACCTCTCTCACATGGAACCACGGGACCTCTCCGCGCACACCGTATATCAGGCCGGACGGGGCATCGAGGAGGTCGCCCGCGACCTCGGGTTGGACCCCGACGACCTCGTGAAACTCGCATCGAACGAGAACCCCTTCGGCCCGAGTCCGGCCGCGGTCGAGGCCATCCGAGAGTCGGCAGCGTCGGCTAGCTCCTACCCTAAGGCCTCTCACGCCGACCTCACCGAGAAGTTGGCCGACCGCTGGAGCGTCGCGCCCGAACAGGTCTGGTTAGGAAACGGCGGCGACGGGGTTCTCGACTACCTCGCCCGCGCCACGCTCGAACCCGGCGACACCGTCCTCGTCCCAGAACCGGGGTTCGCCTACTACGGGATGAGCGCCAGATTCCACCACGGCGAGGTCGAGGAGTACCACCTCTCGAAGGCCGACGACTTCGCGCTGACTGCCGAAACCGTCCTGGCCGACTACGACGACGAGCGAATCGTCTACCTCACGAGTCCGCACAATCCGACCGGGAAGCGGTTCGACCTCGACGCGGTAGAGGCAATCGCCGACCGGACCGGCGACGACACCCTCGTCGTCGTGGACGAGGCCTACGCCGAGTTCGCCGACGGGCCGAGCGCGGTCGAACTCGTCGAGTCGCGTGACGACGTGGCGGTCCTCCGGACTTTCTCGAAGGTGTACGGACTCGCGGGCGTTCGCCTCGGTTACGGTATCGTCCCCGAGGAGTGGGCCGACGCCTACGCTCGGGTGAACACGCCCTTCGCCGCGAGCGAAATCGCCTGTCGGGCCGGACTCGCCGCGCTGGACGACGACGACCACGCCGAAAAGACGGTCGAGACCGCCGCGTGGGCGCGCGAGTACGTGTACGAACACCTGAACGCGCCCACGTGGGAGAGCCACGGAAACTTCGTCCTCGCGGAGGTCGGAGACGCCAGCGAGGCGGCCGACGAACTCCAGCGCAGAGGCGTCATCGTCCGGGACTGCACGAGTTTCGGCCTCCCCAAGTGCGTCCGCATCACCTGCGGCACCGAGGCGGAGACCGAGCGAGCGGTCGCCGAACTCAACGAGGTGCTGTCGTCGTGAGAGTAATCGTCACCGGGACGCCGGGCACGGGCAAGACCTCGGCGGTGGAGGCGCTCGATACGGACCGGGAAATCGTCCACCTCAACGACCTGATTCGGGACGAGGAGCTCTGGGAGGAGCGCGACGAGGAGCGCGACAGCCTCGTGGCCGACCTCGACGCGGTGGCCGAGCGACTGGCGGGCCGCGACGACCTCCTCGTGGAGTCGCACCTCGCCCACCACCTCGACGCCGAACGGGTGGTCGTCCTGCGATGTCAGCCCGAAGAACTGGAGCGACGGCTCACCGAGCGCGGCGAGTCGGAGACCAAGGCCCGGGAAAACGCCGAGAGCGAGGCCCTCGACGTGATTCTCTCGGAGGCCGTGAATCGCCACGGCGTCGAGAACGTCTACGAAATCGAGACGACCGACCGCGCGCCCGACGAGGTCGCCGCCGAAATCGCGGCGGTGGTCGCGGGCGACCGAGAACCGAGCGCCGGAGAGGTGTCGTACATCGACTACCTATGACGCTCGACCAGTTCCGACACGTCGCCGACCGGATGCTCGACCCCTTCGTCTCGCTATCGACCAGACTCGGTTTGACGCCCGACGCGGTCAGCGTCGTCGCCTTCGCGCTGGCTGGCGGCGCTGGCGGAGCCTTCTACCTGGGCGGACAGGCGTCCGTCTGGTATCTCGCAGGGGCCGTCCTCGTCTTCCTGAACGGGTGGCTCGACCTGCTCGACGGCGCACTGGCGCGAGAACTCGGCACCGACTCGAAGGCTGGCGACCTGTTGGACCACGTACTGGACCGCTACGCCGACGTCGTGATTATCACGGGAATGGCGGCCGGAGTCGGCCGGTACGCGCTCGGTCTCGCGGCCGTGACGGGCGTGCTGATGACCTCCTACCTCGGGACGCAGGCCCAAGCGGTCGGACTCGACCGGGTGTACGGCGGACTGCTCGGCCGGGCCGACCGACTCGCCCTCGTCGGCGTTACGGGCGTCGTCGCTGCCGTGGTGTCGGCGACGCCGGTGGGGTTGTCCGTCGTGGCGTGGTTGCTCGTCGTCTTCGCGGTCGTCGGCCACTTCACGGCGCTCCAGCGATTCTACTACGCGTGGCGAGCGTTGTCGTAGACGCGACCGCTGGCCCGGTCCGGACCGGTGACGGTGCGCGTCAGACGTTTAGTCACCTTTTTCAACCCCGGTAGCGTCGAAATCAACGAGGTAGAGAAGTGTCATGACGGATGAAAGACCGGGTGAAACGGGTATCAACGTCGACTTGGACGACATACTGCCGGCGAACAGTCACATCAGCATGGACGAGTTTCTCGACGTGGCCGAGGAGGTGGACTCGCTGTTCGAGTTGAGCCGTGAAACCCGACTCTCGCGGGAAACCTGCCGGCGCGTTCTGAAGTACTTCGAGCGAAGCGAAGAAGTCAAACAGGGGTTCGGGTATCTCCGCGACCAGCAGAACGACGACCGCCTGCCGTAATAGCGGTCCCGCTCGACGCCCGGCGTCGGGGTCCGGCGGTCCTCACGGCGTGTAATTTAAGAGCGGCGACAGACTACCCACCAGTATGGTTCAGTGTGAGATGTGCGGTGCCGAGACGAGTTCCCCGAAGACTGTCAAAGTCGAGGGGGCCGAGCTAGACGTCTGCGACAACTGCTCGGACTTCGGGACCGAAGTCAAGACCCAAGACGACTCCAGTTCTACCTCTACTAAATACTCGACTTCGTCGTCGGGGAGTTCCTCCTCGTCCTCGACGAGTACGTCTTCGAGTTCGTCTCAGTCGCGGCGCTCGGACATGTTCGACGACATGGACGAGATCGCTCAAGACTACGACGACCGCATCCGAAACGCCCGCGAGAGTACCGGCATGAGTCAGGAGGACCTCGCCGACGAACTCAACGAGAAGGCCAGCCTCATCCGAAAGTTGGAACGCGGCGACATGCTTCCGAGCGACGAAGTGAAAGAAAAGCTCGAAAACGAACTCGGCGTCCAGCTCACGTCCGGTGGCTCCGCCGACGACGAAGAGTGGAACGGCGGCAGTTCGTCCGGCGAGTACACGCTCGGCGACGTGGTCAAGCGGAAGGACTGAGACGACGCGACGACCGTTTCCGGCGACCGAGCGCGTCCGAGTCTGCGACTCGGACGCTTTCTCCCGTAATCTGCTCGCTCGCAGTACATCTGATGCGCTTCGTGGGGTGTCAGGTAGCGTGGGCTCCGGTCGCGGCTTTCGAAACCGCTACTGCGTCTCCGACTTCTGCGGTACGTAGTTCCGAAGTTCTGCTCCGTTCTCGCAACCTATTAGTCGCGCCCGGCAGTCGGTTCGCGTATGAAAGTCGTCGTCAACCTGAAAGCCTACCCCTGTGATCCAGTCGAAGTCGCCACCGCCGCCCGCGAGGTCAGCGACGAGTCGGGCGTGGACATCGCCGTCGCGCCGCAGGCCGCCCACCTCGAACGGGTCGCCGAAACCGGCGTCGAGACGTGGGCGCAGCACGTCAGCGCGGTCGAACACGGCAGTCACACCGGTTCGACGCTGGCCGAGGCCGCCGCGGAGGCGGGCGCGACCGGCACGCTCCTCAACCACTCCGAGCGACGACTGAAACTCGCCGACATCGACGCCGCGCTCGAGGCGGCCGAGCGCGCGGACCTCGAAACCTGCGTCTGTGCGAACAACCCCGACCAAATCGGGGCCGTCGCAGCGCTCGGCCCGGTCGCGGTAGCGGTCGAACCGCCGGAACTCATCGGCACCGGTACGCCCGTCAGCAAGGCCGACCCCGACATCGTCACCGACGCCGTGGCGGCCGCCGAGGCCGTGGACGACTCCGTGCCGGTCTACTGCGGTGCCGGGATTTCGACCGGCGAGGACCTGACCTCCGCACAGGACCTCGGTGCCGAGGGCGTCCTTCTGGCCAGCGGCGTGGCGAAGGCCGACGACCCGAAGGCGGCGCTGGAGGACCTGGTGGCCCCGTTGTAGTCCAGGTGGTTTTATCTGTCTTTCGGAATGTTGAATAGGTTCTTGAAGTGCATTTTCATTCTTTAAACGATTGTATATATTTGCGCGAGTGAGCGAGAGTGGTACGAGGGTCCTCCTCGCTACGCACCGCAGTCCATTCCGAAGACGCGAACGAGTGGAACGTCCGCGCCGCTCGCGCGACCGGGCGGCCGCTTTCAGTCTACCCAGACGGTGGTTCTGTCGGCCAGCCGTCACTCGTGGACTGATCGGCCTGCCATCGTTCGTGGACTGGTCGATGTGCCATCGCACCTGCAAACAGCGACCTGCTTCCGCGACCCGAACTTTCAACTGTCGTCCACGTGATTCGGTCCCATGAAACGGGACGTACGACGCTACTTCACGGCTCGAAAGACGGTCGCGCCGACGCTCGCGCCCGACGGGCGACTGGCGTTCCTCGCCGACACGACCGGCACGAAACAGGTCTGGACCACCGACGAACCCGGCGCGTGGCCCCGACAGCGTACCTTCTACGACGAGCGCGTCTCGTTCGCGTCGTGGTCGCCCGCGGGCGACGCGGTCGTCTTCGGCAAGGACACCGGGGCCGACGAACACGACCAGCTATTCCGTCTCGACCCCGAGGACGGGAGTATCGACCAGTTGACCGACGACCCCGACGCGATTCACCTCTGGGGCGGGTGGCACCCCGACGGCGAGAATATCGTGTTCGCCGCCAATCGACGCGACCGGTCGCGCTTCGACGTCTACGTGATGGACGCAGACGGCGGGGACCCCCGACTCACCAGCGAGAGCGACGAGGACGGCTTCCTGAGCGTCGAAGGGTGGAGTCCGTCGGGCGACTCCCTCGTCGTCCAGAAGTCCCGCGCGAGTTCCGACGACGACCTCTTCGTCGTGGACGCCGAAACCGGCGAGCGACGCCACGTCACGCCGCACTCGGGCCACGTTCGGTATCACCATCCGGCGTTCGGTCCCGACGGCGACGCCCTCTACTGCGTGAGTGACGCCAACGCAGACACGCCGGAACTGGTCCGAATCGACCTCGACGAACTGACGACCGAGACGGTCGCGTCCGGCGGAGACCGGAGCATCGACAGTCTGGCGTTCGACGCCGGATCGCGCCGTGTCGCGCTGACCCGGAACGTCGAGGGCTACTCGGAACTCCGCGTCGGACGACTGACCGGCCCGACGGACGTCGACCTCCACGAAGTGGACCTGTCCGAGGCCGGCCTCCGTGAGGGCGTGGTCCAAGACCTCGTCGTCGGACCGGACGGCGAGCGAGTCGCCGCGGCGGTGTCCGCACCCGACTGCAACCACTCGGTGTTCGTCGCGGACGCGACGAGCACCGAGACCGGCGAATCGCCCGAGGTCGAACGCTGGACGCGGCCCTCGCCCGGCGGCATCGAACTCGACGCCTACGACTCGCCCGACCTCGTCCGCTACGAGACGTTCGATGGCCGGCAGATTCCGGCGTACTTCGCGCTACCCGACGAAGCGGTCCGCGAATCGAAGACGGAGGGTGTTCCAGTCGTCGTCGACATCCACGGCGGCCCGCACCACCAGCGTCGGCCCTGGTTCCGACCAGTTCGCCAGTTCCTCCTCGACGCTGGCTACGCCGTCTTCGAACCGAACGTCCGGGGGTCGTCGGGCTACGGTCGGGAGTACGCCGCGCTCGACGATGTAGAGAACCGGATGGACTCGGTTCAGGACGTCGCCGAGGCCGTGGACTGGCTCTGCGACCGGCCCGAAATCGACTCGGAGGGCGTCGTCGCCTACGGCCGCTCGTACGGCGGGTTCATGGTGCTCGCGGCCATCACGGAGTATCCGGACCTCTGGACCGCGGCCGTGGAGTTCGTCGGCATCGCCAACTGGGTGACGTTCCTCGAAAACACGGGCGACTGGCGGCGTTCACACCGCGAGGCCGAGTACGGGTCGCTCGCCGACGACCGCGAGTTCCTCGAATCCATCAGTCCCATCCACTCGGTCGAGGAGATTCGGTGCCCGCTGTTCGTCCAGCACGGTGCGAACGACCCCCGCGTCCCGGTCGGTGAGGCCCGCCAAATCGCCGAGGAAGTCCAGTCGCAGGGCGTCCCCGTCGAATCGCTGGTCTTCGAGGACGAGGGCCACCACACCACGAAGTTGGACAATCGAATCGAGATGTTCGAGAGAATCGCGGCGTTTCTAGACGAACACGTCTGATTTCGACGGTTTCGGTATCTGTCGGCGGTTCTGGACCGTCGGTCGTCCCATGCTCGGTCACGCGGGACGTGAACGAAGTGAGCGTCCGAGAAGTGCAGTCAGTTGCGGAGGTCGTGACTATCGCGGTGCGGTTGCGGTTCTCGTTTGCGTCGGTAGTCGATAGCTTCGCCGAACCGCCTCGCGTCACTCCTCGCCGACGATGATCCAGTGGTCGTCGTCCTGCTTCTCCAGAATCGACTCCTCGCGCATCCGGACGACGTAGCCCGTGACGGTGTTCTCCAGTTCGTGGTCGGGCTTGACCCGGACGAGATTACCGAGCACCTGCGCAGAGGGCGGTTTCTGGGCCGCGCCGCAGTCGTAGATGGTCAGCAGTTCGGTCTCGCGCTCGTCGTAGACGACGACGTAGGCGTGCTGTGGGAGTTTCCACCTGTCCTCGCCCGCCTGCGCCAGCGTGTTCATGCGCGGGACTACTCGAAGGCGCTGTAAAAGTGAGTCGGTGATCGCCTGCGGGTCTCAAAGAGCGCCAGCAGAGTTGCAGCGCCAGCGACTCGCGTTCACTCCACGTCCGGCAGTTCCTCGGCGACCGTCGCCAACGCCTCGCTCCGCGTGTCGTCGTCCATCTCGCCGTCGGTCAGCGCCGCGAGCAGACTCGGCAGGGCGGCGACGTACTCGCCGCTTCCGGCGTGCTGGACGAACCCGCGCTGGCGGAGCGTCCGGTTGTGGTTGTACGCGAGTTCGCGGTCCTCGGGGCCACCTGCGGTGACGTGGGCCTCGACCGGAGTCGCCGGTCCCTCCCGGAGGTAGTAGGCGAGCATCGCGCGCTCGACCGGTTCGAGCGCGTCGAGTTCCCGACGGATGGCGTCGAGAGGGCCGCGGTCGTCCGTAGACTCCTCGTCTGTGGCGTCGTCGGTATCGTGCTCAGTTTCCGTCGCTTCGGTGCCCTCGCCTTCGGCAGTCTTCGTCTTTGCGTCCTTCGCCTCCGCTTGCTCGAAGCCACCGAGGTCGGCCTGCTGGGCCCGCTGGTCGCTCCCTACGACTCGTCCGCCCGAGGTCTGGCCGCCGACCGGCGTCGCCTGTCCGCCGGTATCGACGTAGGGGTTCGCGCGCTGGTTTCGGGAGGTGTCGAGCATCGCCTTGGCGAACTTGTCGGCGACCTCCTCCATCTCGCGGGCCTCCTCCAGTTGGCGTTCGAGGTCGGTGATGCGCTCGTCTTTCTTTTGAACCTCCCGTTGCAACTCCTCGATTCGGTCCTCCCTGCGACTCTCCTCCTCGCTTATCTCCCGGAGGTCGCTCACGAGGTCGTCGCTGACCGACTTGAGGTCCGGTCGCTCGAAGTCGTCGAGTCCGGGCGTGGCTCCGGCGTCGAACGTCTGCTTGCGGTGGAACTGGACCCGGCGGGTCTCCTCGGACCAGTCGGTCGTCATGAACGCCTCGCCGTCGCCCATGTCCTCGATGGCGTCGGCGTACTCGTTGCCGAGGATTCGACCGACGACCTTGGTGTCGTTGTTCCACGTCAGTCGGTGCCACACCAGCCAGTCGCATTGGGTGATGAAGTCCTTCTTCACGTCGGCCGGGCGTTGGCTGATACCCGCGATGCCGAGACCGTGCTTGCGGCCGCGTTTACCGATTTTGATGAGCATCCGTCCGCACTCGTCCATCCCGCCGCCTTCGGGGATGTACTCGTGGACCTCCTCCACCACCATCAGGAAGGGTTTCTTCAGCTTCTTCTCCTTCGCGAAGAGTTGGCGCGCGACCTCGGTGAGCAGTTCCTTGCCCTCCTCCTCGTTCAGGTATCCCGACACGTCGAGGATGATGGGCACGTTATCCTCCAGCGCCAGCGAGGCCAGTCGCTCGGCGTGCTCGGGGTTGACTTGGATGTCGCACTCCTCGTCGGCCCCGGCGTGTAACAGTTCGTACTCCTCCTTGAGACCGTAGTACTCCCCGTCTGTGTCCACCAGCATTACCGGGTAGCCGCCGTCTAAGAGTTTCTCGGCGACGACGCTCATGGTGTTCGACTTGCCTGACCCGGACTTGCCGGTGATGAACGCCCGGCCGGTCAGTACCTCCACGACGGGCAGTTCCACGGGGTCGCCGGGGTCGCCGTCCTCGCCGCCTTTCCCGGCACTCACCTCGGCCACGTCGATGGTCTCCTGCGACATCTCTTGACGGCTACCTCTCGCCCGTGCCTCATAAACGGTCGGGGGTCGCGCTCCGTGGCGGAACCCTGCCCTAGGAAGAGAATCACCCCGAAAAAGGCAACTTCGCCGTAAGATATATATGGATTCTGTCCTATTCACAGGCGAACGAGATTTGAAAAGCGAAGGCGAAGAAACGGGCATGGACGCCGAAGAGTCCGACCGGTGTGGATACCAGCTCGAAATCGGAGTGACCAAGGCGGACATCGCCACTGAACCGTGCGACCGGGCCGTGTGGGAGGATCACGACCGCTGCATCTGGCACGCCTCCGTCGACGGGAAGGGGAAAGACCAGCTCGAAGACGCCGATCCGGAGTCTGAGGACGCCATCGACGGGGCGTATCTCCAGGAAGCCTCGCTTAACAGCGTCGACTGGTTCGCCGGGACGTCCATGGTCGGGGCCGACTTCACCGGCGCTGACCTGACGGGGGCCGACCTCTCCGACGCAAACTTGACATTGGCCAAGCTGACGGACGCGACCGCCTTGGGTGCCAACTTTACCGGCGCGAACCTCGAAGGGGCGATTCTCACGAACGGGGATCTACGTCGGGCGACGCTCGAACACGCCCGACTTCACGAGACGGTACTCACCAACATGCACATCGGGGCCGGGACGAAGATGGGGGGCGTCTCCATCTACGACAGGGAGAACGCACCACCCGACCTGCTCGACGAGCGACCGCTGGAGGCAGCAGCCTGGGTGTACCGGCAACTCCAAGCACTGTATCAAGAGAACGCGCTGCCCGAGTTGGCGCGCCGGAGCTACTACATGGAACGGGACGCCCGGCGGCGGCACGCGTGGGAGCGTTCCAATTACAAGGACGCGATCAAGTGGGAACTGTCTCGATGGGTGATGCGGTACGGGGAAAGCCCCTATCGGGTACTACTCACGTCGCTCGTCGTGGTCGTCGTGGCTGCACTCGTGTATCCTCTCACGGGTGGAATCCAGGAGATTCAGGCAGGTCAGCCGGTCACGTACTCGATAGAGGATCCGGAGTCCGCTTCTCCGTGGTGGCTCGGGAGAGTGCTGTTCAAGAGCCTCTACTTCAGCGTCGTCACGTTCGCCACCCTCGGATTGGGTGACATTCAGCCGATTGGCTCGTTCGCGCGGTTAGTGGCTGGCGTCGAATCGGTTCTGGGGTCGCTTCTAGCGGCGCTACTGGTGTTCGTGCTCGCTCGGATCGTGACGTGGTGAAACTCCCCGGACCCAACTCCGACCGACTGCACGGACCAACGTAGCGGACCGCGTTGCGCGGTCCGAACCTCGGAGACGACCCCGGCGTTCGGGACGTAACGAACCGTTTCGGGGACAGAACGCACTTCAGTCAGGGCGACGAGGTATCTACACTACGATGGTTCGGATAGAGGCTACGTGGGTCACGGACTGGCTGGAGAAATCGGTAACCTTCCTTCAGACCGTCATCGCCGCGTTACTGGTCGTCTTGCTCTTGCTCGGCGTACTCAATCTCGGTCTCACTATCGTCACCTCGCTGATCGCGTTCGACCTGACCGAACCGACTAACATCGTCTCGCTCATCCGGTCGGCTATCGACATCGCGCTCTACCTGTTCGTCGTCGTGGAACTCTACAAGACCATCGTGGCCTACGTCGAGGCCAAGAGCGTAGTCATCGCGGTGATACACGCGGGTCTCATTGCGGTCGTCCGGCAGGTCATCATCTTCAAGCCCGACGACTACAGTCCTACGGAGGCTATCACCATCGCGGGCGTCTACGTTCTACTACTTGCGGTGTTGCTCCTCGGCTTCTACGTGGTGCACCGTGAGAGAAACGACGAAGCGGAACCCGAGTGAGTCCGTCATCGCCAACTACACTATCGGTATCCGCAGCACCGATTGCCCAGATTGCTGTCCGATTAGGAAGGTTCCGAAAGCGCCGGTCGTAGCGATACCCCGTCTCACAGGCCAAACCGCGAATCGGCCCGGAGCGCGTTTCGCGGACCGTCGCCGACCACCGGATTTACCGCGCTCGCGCCGAGGGCGCGAGCGCAGGCGAGGAGGCGCGTCGCTGTGCGGTCGCAATGCGGACGCGGTCCGCGGTGCAGTCGCCCGTCTCGACGTGGCCGGTGTCGCTCGGCCATCGTCTCCCGACGATAACCATATCTATCTATTCTTAAGAATTAGAAGTCCGTCTAAAATAATCACTCAGCCACCCCACACCGCCCCGAGCGGACACCGAATACCTTTCCGCGAATCCGACGTAACCGGGGAGCAGTCGCATCGTCGGCGCGATGACGCCAGCGTGCGCCGAGAGCAGCAGGTTCGGACGACTCGCGCGAGTCATCCGAAATCGCCGAGCGAGACCTGCCCTTCGAGGTCCGAATCGTCCGACCGGTCGTCTCGGCGGCCGTTGCCTGGGTCCGCGTCGTCGTCTTTCGCCTCCGTATCGTCGGATACGGTGGCCGTCACGTCCCACTCGGCTTCGAGCGAGAGTTGGCCCTCGGCGTCGGTGTCGGCGTCTGACCCCGCTGTTTCGCCCGAATCGACGGGACCGGACTTCGAGGAGTCCCATCGCTGGCCGAGCGAGAGCTGTCCGCCGTCGCTGCCGGAATCGCCCGTCCGGGGGTCGGCTTCGCCTTCGCTCCTGCCGGCCCCGGGTTCGCCCGTGCCCGACTCCCACCCGTCGCCGAGACTCGCCTGTTCGCCGTCCGCGAACGAGAGGTTCGAGACCCGGACGCCGACCTTCCGGACTTCTTCGCCGTCGAACTCTTCGGACAACTCCAACGCGACCTCCTCGACCAGTTCCGGTTCGTCCACCGGTCCGGGAAGCGACTTCGCGCGGGTGTTCACGTCGTATGGCGGCGTCACGGCCTTGATACCGATTGTCCGGTACATCGCGCCCTTCCGGCGGGCGCGGTCGGCCACCGCCTCCGCGAGGGTCCGAATCCGGTCGCGTTTCTTCTCGTCGTCGTCGGTCGCCTCGGTGAACGCCGACTCCCGCGAGAGACTCTTGGGTCGTCCGGTGGGCGTCACCTCGCGGGCGTCCTCGCCGCGCGCCCGGCGATGCATTTCCGCGCCGCGCTCGCCGAATCTCGCTTCGAGTTCTCCGCGGTCGGCCTCGGCGAGGTCGGCCGCCGTCTCGATACCCATCTCGCGCAGTTCGCGGGCCGTCACCGGGCCGACGCCGTGAATCTCGCCCACGTCGAGAGGTTCGAGGAAGCCCCGAACCTCGCCGGGTTCGACCACCACGAGACCGTCGGGCTTGTCGTGGTCGCTGGCGATTTTGGCCGCCGACATGTTCGGCGCGACCCCGACGCTCGCGGTGACGCCGACCTCGCGGTCGATGCGGTGCTTGACGTGGCGGGCGAACCCCTCCGCGACCTCCCATCCGGTCCGGTCGGTCACGTCGAGGTACGCCTCGTCGATGCTGACCTCCCGGACCACGTCGGCCGACTCGTGGAGGATTTCCTTGACCTCCGAACTCACCTGCTCGTAGTAGTCCATGTCCACCGGCCGGTAGTAGCCCGCCGCTTGTTCGTCGTCTGCTGTCTCGTCGTCTTCCGCCTCGGCTTTTCGGGGAAGTCGCTCCAGCGCGGTACTGATCGCCTGGGCGCTCTCGACGCCGTACTCCCGGGCTTCGTAGCTCGCGGTGGCGACCGCGCCGTGGGTCTGGCCGCCCTCGTAGCCCATCCCGACGACGACGGGTTCGCCCTCCAGTTTCGGCTCTCGCCGTCGCTCGCAGGCCGCGTAGAAGCAGTCCATGTCTACGTGGAGGACGATTGGGTCGTCGCTCTCCTCGTCGGGCGTCCCCGGCAGGCGCGACCCACCACTCATGGTCGAGGTTGGTTTCCGAGGTGGGTTAAAAGTTCAGTTCAGACTCCGACGGTCGGCAGATTTGGAACGTCCCTCGCGTATTTATAACAAACTTTTATGATTTTAGCACCCGTCGGGGGTAGCACCGACCGCCGTGAGGCGGATTTCGGGGTGGGAGAAATGGAATCAGACACACACGCAGAGAGTGGGGAATCGACTGCAGGGGGCGGACGGTCCCAGGGGGACCGAACAGAGAAGAACCGAGTCGAGAAGGACAGATCCGAGAAGGGCCAAATCGAGGGAGGTCGACCCGACGCCGGACGACGACAGTTTCTGAAGTTCGCCGGGGCGGCGGGCGTCGCCAGCGTGGTCCCGACGACGGGACGGGCGAGCGCCCGGCAGGCCGACCGAGGTGGGAGCCTACGGGTCGCTCAGCAGTCCGACGTTGGGAACCTCGACCCGCACAAGACCCAAGACGCACCGACCCTCCGGATTCTCAACAACGTCTACGAGACGCTGACGAGAATCGACGGCGATCTCAGGCCGGTCGGAAGACTCGCCAATGAGTGGCAGGTCGGCGACGACGGCACGACGTGGACGTTCACCCTGCGAGAGGGAGTCCGGTTCCACCCACCGGAGGACCGGGCGATGACCGCCAACGACGTGAAAGCCTCCATCGAGCGCGTTCTGGCGGACGAGACTAACTCTCCGTGGGCCTCGAACTTCGAACCGGTCGAAACCATCCGGGCCGAAGACGACCGGACCGTCGTCTTCGAGTTGAGTCAGCCTTTCGCGCCGTTCCTCGTGAAACTGAGCAACGGCTTCGTCGTTCCCGAGGGTGTGGACGACGCCGACTACGACATCGCCAATCAGCCGGTCGGAACCGGCCCCTTCGTCTTCGAAGAGACCGTGACGCAGACCCGGACCACGCTCTCGCGGTTCGGCGACTACTGGGGGACCGACGGCGACGGCGATCAGCTACCGTATCTCGACGAACTGGAGTTCCGTCCGATTCCGGAAGGACAGGCACGCGTGACGGCGCTCCAGACCGGCGAGGTCGATTACGTCACCGAGGTGCCACAGACGCAGGCCCAGAGCCTCCAGAATGCTTCGGGCATCACCTTCTCGGCGATTCCGGGCACGTTCTACGACTACATCGGACAGAACACCGAGGCCGCGCCCTTGGACGACGTGAATCTCCGACAGGCCATCTCGTGGGCCATCGACCGCGAGTCGATGGTGCAGGGTGCTCGCTTCGGCTTCGCCGAACCGACCCAGGACCCCATCTCTCCGGCCAGCGAGTGGGACGACCTGATTCAGGTCGACGAACCGTACTCGCAGGACCGAGAGCGAGCCCGCCAGTTGGTCGAGGAGTCGACGTACGACGGCGAGCAGTTGACGATTCAGGTCGGCCAAGAGTTCGAGGGGCAGGTCAACGAGGCCGAAATCGCGCAGGCCCAGTTGAGCGAGGTGGGTCTGAACGTAACCATCCAGCCCACCGAGTTCAGCACGCTCATCAACAACCTCAACGAGGGCAACTTCCAGTTGACCGTTCTCGGGTGGGCCACGCTCGTGGACCCCGACGACCTGTTCTTCCTTCAGTTCCACACGGGCGAGACGTTCAACCAGACGAATTACTCGAACGAGGAGGTCGATAGACTGCTCGAACAGGGCCGACAGGCAACCGGGTCGATAGAGGAGCGTGCACAGTTCTACGACGACGCTATCGACATCATCGCTCGCGAAGCGCCCTACACATTCCTCGTGTACAACGACGAAATAGACGCGTGGCGCGATTCCGTGCAGGGCGTCGAACACGTCCCCACGGGCGTCCCGTTCTTCGCGGACGTGTCTAAGCAAGGATGACTAGCAAGCGCGCGGAAGAACGACGATGACCAACGAGACTGCAGGAACCGAGGCGTAGCACGATGGGGTTCAAGGAGTACGTCCTCAAGCGCGTCCTCCTCATCGTACCCATCCTGCTCGGCGTGAGTCTCATCTCGTTCGGTCTCGTCCACTTACTGCCGGGCGGTCCCGTGGAAGCCGCTCTCGGAACGCGAGCCAACCCGGAACTCGTCCAGCGGTTGCGCGCCGAGTACGGCTTCGACCGGCCGATCTGGGTGCAGTACCTCGACTGGCTCTCGGACATCGTGTTGCGAGGCGACTTCGGTACCGCGGTAGGGACCGACCGCGACGTGACCGAACTCGTCCGAGCGACTCTCCCGCCGACCCTCTGGCTGGCGACCAGCGGTGCGGTGGTCTCCATCGCTATCGGCATCCCTGCTGGCATCGTGAGCGCGGTCAACCACTACTCGGCTCGGGACTACGTTGCGACCTTCTTCGCGTTCCTCGGCCTCTCCGTCCCGAACTTCTTCCTCGGCCTCGTCCTCATCCTCGCGTTCGGACTCTATCTCAGGTGGTTCCCGACCAGTGGGTTCGTCAGCCCCCTCGAAAATCCAATCGAGGGCCTGCGTCACCTCGTGCTTCCGGCTCTCACCATCGGCACAGCTATCAGCGCGGTCGTGATGCGGATGATGCGCTCGTCGCTGTTGGAGGTGTTCTCCGAGGAGTACATCCGGACCGCCCGCGCGAAGGGACTCACGAAGGCGCTGGTCACGAACAAGCACGCAGTGAAGAACGCGCTCATCCCGACCGTGACCGTCATCGGTCTCAACTTCGGCTACCTGCTCGGTGGGGTCGTCATCGTGGAGGAGGTGTTCGCCATGCCGGGGCT
This sequence comes from Halorussus salinisoli, assembly GCA_005239435.1. GTDB lineage: Archaea > Halobacteriota > Halobacteria > Halobacteriales > Haladaptataceae > Halorussus > Halorussus salinisoli. The sequence continues at coordinate 75,576 of SZNP01000007.1, forward strand.
GGGTCGACTGACGCTCATCGCCATCACGCGCCGGGAGTACGCGGTTCTGCAGGCTTCGCTGCTCATCATCGCGTTCCTGTTCTCGGTGGTCAACCTCGCCACCGACCTGCTGTACGCTTACCTCGACCCGCGAATCAAGTACGACTGACCGAATCCATGACCGACGGAACCACCCAAGTCGCCGAAAGCGAGCGAGACCGCGACAGACCCTCGAAGCTACGCCGAACGGTGCGCGAGATATTCGCTCAGAACCGACTCGCACTGGTCGGACTCTTCATCACGGTCGGGGTCGTCGTCGCCGCGATTCTCGCGCCGGTGGTCGCGCCCTACGACCCGAGCGCCCAGAACATCGCCGAGGCGCAGTTGGAAGCGCCGAGTGCCGCCCATCCCTTCGGGACCGACCAGTTCGGCAGGGACGTGTTCTCGCGGGTTCTGTTCGGTGCGCAGTTGAGTTTGCAGGTCGGCATCATCGCGGTCGGCGTGGCGATGGCGGTCGGGGTGCCGCTGGGCCTACTCGCAGGGTACTACCGGGGGTACGTCGACGAGTTCGTCATGCGCTCGATGGACGTGCTGTTCTCGTTCCCGGCCATCCTGCTCGCCATCGGGATGATAGCCGTCTTGGGCCAGTCGCTGATCAACGTCATGCTCGCCATCGGCATCGTCTACACGCCCATCTTCGCCCGGGTCACGCGCTCGGGCGTCCTCTCGGTCCGCGAGGAGGCCTACGTCACTGCCGCGAAGGCCATTGGCGACACCGACCGGTCCATCATCCTCCGGGACGTGTTGCCCAACGTGGTCGCACCAATCATCGTGCAGGCTACCGTGAGCCTCGCGTTCGCCATCCTCGCCGAGAGCGCACTCTCCTTTCTGGGGCTCGGAACCCCGCCACCAGACCCCTCGTGGGGCCGGATGCTGTCGGACTCCCGGAGTTTCATGCAGACCGCGCCGTGGACCGTCGTCTTTCCGGGCGGAGCCATCATGGTGACGATTCTGGGATTCAACTTTCTCGGCGACGGACTCCGGGACGCGCTGGACCCTAAGCACGACACCGAGACGGGAGGTGGATTTTAGTGGCGCTTCTCGAAGTCGAGGACCTTCACACCGAGTTCAGAACCGACGAGGGCGTCGTGGAAGCGGTCAACGGTGTGGACCTCGAGGTCGCTGCGGGCGAGACCGTGGGTCTCGTCGGGGAGTCGGGGTCAGGCAAGAGCGTGACCGCCCTCTCGATACTGGGACTGGTGGACCGCCCGGGACGAATCACGGAGGGACGCGTCGAGTTCCACGGCGAAGACCTCCGGGCGGCCTCCGAGCGCCGTCTCCGAGAGTTGCGAGGCGACGAACTGAGCATGATATTTCAGGACCCGATGGAGAGTCTGAACCCGGTCCTCCGAATCGGCGACCAGATAGCCGAGACCCTGCGCGCCCATCGGAAAGTGCCGGGCGAGGACGTCGGGTGGCTCGAATCGAACCTACTCGGCAACTTCGTGCCCCGCCGGAGCGCGAGGGCGCGCTACCCGGAGTCGTGGACGCAAGCGGTCGAACTCATGGATCGGGTCGGGATTCCCGAACCGGAACAACGCGCGACCGAGTACCCCCACCAGTTCTCGGGCGGCATGGCCCAGCGCGCGATGATTGCGATGGCACTCTCCTGTGAACCCGACCTACTGATCGCGGACGAACCCACGACCGCACTCGACGTGACCATCGAGGCCCAGATTCTCGACACGCTCGGGCAGTTGCAGGACGACTACGGGATGGGCGTCCTGCTAATCACCCACGACCTCGGTGTCGTGATGGAGACTTGCGACCGCGTAGCAGTGATGTATGCGGGCGAAATCGTCGAGACCGGGAGCGTCGAGAGCGTGTTCGCCGACCCGGCCCACCCCTATACTCGCGCCCTGCTCGACTCGATTCCTCGCGGACGAAAGGGCGAGGAGAATCTCGAGGCGATTCCGGGGCAGGTCCCGGACCTCGTGGACCCGCCGGAAGCCTGCTTCTTCGAACCCCGATGTCCCTACGCTCACGAATCGTGTCGAACCGGTCGACCCGTCATGTACGAGGTCGGACCGAACCACGAGGCTCGGTGCGTTCTCTACGACTCTACCGACCCCTACGGCCCGGGCGTGCTGGAGTCCGAGGGATTGTCCGTCGGCGGAGACACCGAGGCCACCGACGCCACGACCGACGGCGGGGAGCGCGACCAGACGACCGACGGGCACGACCCACCTGAAGGAGGCGGCTCGTGAACGAACCCTTGGTCGAACTTCGGGGCCTGAAACAGCACTTTCCGGTCGAGACGGGCCTGTTGGAGCGACTGCTCGCCAGCGAGACTCAAACGGTCAAAGCGGTGGACGGCGTGGACCTGACCATCGACCGTGGGGAGACCCTCGGACTGGTCGGCGAGTCTGGATGCGGGAAGTCCACGCTCGGCAAGACCGTCCTCCAACTGCTCCGACCGACCGCGGGCGAGGTCTGGTTCGACGGCGGTCGCATCGATACCCTCTCCGACGACGACCTCCGGCCCCTCCGCGAGCGGATGCAGTTCGTCTTCCAGGACCCTGCGGGCAGTCTCAACCCGCGGCGACGGGTTCGCGCCATCGTGCGACGTCCCCTCGAGGTCCATGGCATCGGCGACTCCCGGCGGGAGCGCGACGAGCGCACCGCCGACCTCGTGGAGCGCGTCGGTCTGAGCAGGAATCACCTCGACAGATACCCTCACGAGTTCTCCGGCGGTCAGCAACAGCGCATCGCCATCGCGCGGGCCTTGTCGGTGAACCCGGAGTTCGTCGTCCTCGACGAACCGACGAGCGCACTCGACGTGTCCGTGCAGGCCAACATCATCTCGCTGCTGGAGGACCTCCAGCGCGACTTCGAGTTGACGTACCTGTTCATCACTCACGACCTCTCCGTCGTTCGCCACATCTCCGACCGCGTGGCGGTGATGTACCTCGGGGAACTCATGGAGCGCGGAACGGTCGAAGAGGTGTTCGGGGCCTACCAGCACCCATACACCTACTCCCTGCTGGAGTCGATCCCGGCGACAGACCTCGAAGACCGGGGCCAACGCGTCGTCCTCCGCGGGGAGGTTCCCTCGCCAATCGATCCGCCCTCGGGGTGCAAGTTCCGGACGCGCTGTCCCATCGCCATCGAGGAGTGCGCCGAAGCCTTCGAGGACCGGAAGTTCTCCGAGACACACACGGTCCACTGCATCAGACGCTCGCCCGAGGAACACGGCGGGAGCGCCACGCCAGTCGAGGAGCCACCGGTCGAAGCCGAGAGCGAAGGCATTTCGGACTGAGCATGGCCTTCGCAGGCGCTCAGAGTGTCACTGGATATCCCGCCATTCGAATCGCTTTCCGGCCAGAGCCGGCCGGAAATCAGGCGATTTTGCCGTCCCGAACGAGGTCGGCGACGACGTGGACGTAGAGAACGCCCGCGGTGAAGAGCGCGTAGACCGAAGAGAACAGCGCGAGCGCCGCGACCAGTAGGCCGCCGCCGAGCAAGTGAGTGAGCAAGCGATGGGTCTCGAGCGTCCGGGTGTCGACGCCCTCGAAGACCTGTTCCTGCTCGGTGAACGCGAACACGGGGTCGGTCACGCACCGCCGGAGGTGTGACCAGTCGCCCGCGTGGTACCGAGCGAGGACGAAGTGGTCGAGGTCTACGAACACCGAAAGGAGGACGCCGTAGCCGAACAGAACGCCGGCTTCGAGGGGGACGGAAACCGGGAGCACCGTGACGAGGATACCAGACGCTATCGCGCCGAGCGTGGCGTGTTCGGGGGACTTCATCGGACGAGAGTTCGGAGGCGGGGTAATTAGTTCGTCGGGGTCCGGTCGTCCTCGCCCACTCCACTCCGTCGACCGCCGTCACGAACCGGAATCTCGACGGCTTCGGATTCCTCGGTGGCGTCCGCGTCGGAACCGAGGGTCGGCGTGGGTACGGCGTCTTTCGTCTCGGCGACCGTTCCTTTCGCCTTGGCCACTGCTCCTCTCACGTCGGTTACGGCCCCCTTCGCGTCGGTCACTGCTCCCCGCGCGTCGGTCATCGTTCCCCTGATGCCAGTCAGAAATCCGCTCTGGTCCGCGAGGTCCGGCGTATCGCGGTCCACCGCCCGGAGTCGCCGGTAGAACTCGGCGAAGGTCGTCGCCTCCTCCTCGCTCCCCTCGAACGCCTCGTCGAGCGCCTCGACGTTCTCCCCGAGGTACTCGGTCAGCGGGTGGTCGTCGCCGTATCGCTCGGACGATTTGTTGTGCAGGAACTGCCCGGCGTGGACGCCGCCCCTGTCGGCGTACTTGACGATCGTCTCCTGATTCTCGTAGACGAGTTGCCCCGCGAACAGCGCCGCGCCGAGGTGGTTGGTCGAGACGCCGATTTTGGTGGCGACGGGCTTGAGGACGGTCAGTGGCACGTCGCTCTGTTTCGACAGCCAAGAGGCGATGTGGTGGGTGGTCATTCTACGTTGGATAGTGGGTTCGGACGGGTGACTGTTGTGGCGGGTGGGTCGGGGTGCCGTATCTGATTCCGGACTCCGCTACCAACTCCGACCGGAGGAGTCAGAAATCGACGATGCAGAGGAGTCAGTCGATTTATAGCCCTATTTAACCTGTATTTCTTCGTTTCGTAAATTTCATATATATTTATACACCGAATAGCAATGTTTCTAATGTTTGTCGTCCTTCTTGTAGTTCATCATGAAACTGACTACAACGTACGCGATAGCGATTGCGGGACTGGTCGTCGCCGCAGGTATCGTCGGAGCTGCTGGCCCCGCGCTTGGGGCCGAGGACGCGAACACCATCGACGCCTGTCGGACGATTAGCGAACCGGGCGTGTACGAACTCCAGACCAATCTCACAGACGACGTGGATTCCCCCGATGCCTGCATCGACGTCGAATCGGACGACGTCGCCATTGACGGTAACGGGCATCGCATCACGATGGCTGAGCCCGAGGGTTACTTGGACGACGGCTCGCCGACTCCGTACGCAGTCCAAGCCGACGGCGTCGAGAACGTGACCGTCACGACCCTGACTGCCGACGACTGGGGCTTCCGAGGCAACGCGGGCGCTGCAGGGTTACTGTTCGAGAACGCGAGTGACGTCACTGTTACAGACATCACGGCAGTGTCCTCCCGGGACGGCATCGTTGTGAAGAACAGCAGTGACGTAACCGTGCGCGACGTCGACCTGAATGGCGGGGGAATCTCCCCGATGTACCAGCAGAGCGGAAGTGGTGTTCTCCTGTCGAACGTCGACAACGCTGCCGTCCGCGGCGGCGTCGTCGAGGAGTGGAATATCGGTATCGCCGTCGAGGAATCTGCGAACGTGGCTATCGCGGACCTGATCGTCGGCAAGCCGGGCGACACCGGTTCCCCGGATACGCGGACCGGCGTGGACGTGCGGACGACCGACAACGCGACGATTCGAAACAGTACGATCAGTAGCGCGAAAAGGACAGGTATCAGCCTCGCCCGTGGTGTCAGCGACGTAGTCGTGGCTGACAACCGTATCTCGCGACATCCGGGCGCAGCCATCGATGTCGCCGTCTTCGACGCCGACGGCGGCGCGAACGTGATACGGAACAACACCATCACGAAGAGCGAGGACGGCATCGAGGTGCGGTCCACGACGAGCGAACTCCGTATCGAAGGCAACCGTCTCACCGACAACGGCGACGGCGTCGGCGTGGAATCGCCGAACGTCTGTAAGCCGAGCCGCGCTGACAGCGAGTTCGTCGTCGTCCACGAGAACGTCATCGAGAACAACGACGTCGGCATCAGAAACGAGGGCGGTGACGCCGTCAACGCGACACGTAACTACTGGGGCGCGGCCGACGGCCCGTCGAGCGTCGCCGACTCCGACGCGCCGTTCGGTGAGACAGACCCCGAGGTTCCGCTCGAAGACCCGGTGACGGGGACTCTCGCCGACGGTTCGGGTGATTCCGTCTCGGAGTTCCCGGACGAGAACGAGTCGGGCATCGCCAACGTGCGCTTCGACCCGTGGCTGGAGATGCCACCGACTGGAACGACGAACGAGACGGCCTGAACGGTCGAACGACGCCGACTTCCGAAGTCGGTTCGGTAGGCCACGGAGAGACTGTGAACTCCGTCAGGAGGCAACCTCGTCGAAGGCGAGGTTGCCTCTTGCCTCGTTCAAATCCACGTCTCGGATGGGATTCGTGCGGCGCAGACTCCTCGCTTCGCTCGTCGTCGTTGCGCCGCGAAAAGTGGGGTCGGAGGGATTTGAACCCCCGATCGACTGATATCTCCGGTGTGTGCGCCTCGGAACTCCAGAGGGTCGTCAACGCGAACCGATGATCAGTCGGCCGCTCGGTATATCAGCTGGAGTTTCGTCCCGGGCGCGTAGCCTCTGGAGTCAGTCGCCATCCCTGACTTGGCCACGACCCCGCAGGATTTCGTTGGTCCATACGCCGTAAAGGGGTTTCGATTTTCTTATTCGCGATCGGTGTCTGACCAATCGCACTCCTGGCACTTCCAGCCAGTGACGAACTCGGTCACGCTCGGCATGTAGCCCACTTCGAGTACGTCACCACCGCACTCAGGACACTCGCGGTCGGCGTCCTCGATGGATTCGGCGTCCATCACGCCCTCGCCCTCTATCATCTCGGCGAGACTCTCGGCCGTTACCATGCGACCCTGCACGACGCGATTGGCGGTCATGTCCGAACGATGCAGGTCGGGGCGGGTAAGCCTTCCCGTCGCTGTTCGGCTTCCCGTCACCGTTCGATTTCGAGAAGAATCTCGAAGCCGTTACCGAGCGCAGTCACCGAGCGACCGGTTCCGTGCGTGGGATTACAGCCACGGTTCGCGCTCGTCGTCGTCTTCCTCGCCGGGGTAGCCGTAGCCCGCGTCGTCGGAATCCGACCCGCCCGAGCCATCGGTGGCGACCGCCTGCGAATCGGCGAGGTCCGAGGAACCCCGATTCGCCGTAGGCGACGTCTCGGCGTTCATCGCCTCCGTGGCCGCAGTCTCCTCGGTCGTCTCGTCGGTCTCGTCCTCGGCCGAACTGGGGTCGAACGCGAGCAGACTCGTGACCGCGAGGACCGCCAGCGGCGCGTTGCCGGGCGCGAGGCCGAGCAGGCTCAGCGGGAGAACGCCCAGTGCGACCGCACTCCCGAACCGGAAGCGGTCGATGTCCACGACGCCGCGGAGCCACGGCGAGGTCAGTGCGACCGCCAGCGCGAACGCGACGCCCGTGCCCGCCGCCGCAGTCGCCTTCAAGATGAGTGCGTAGTCGGGCACCGTCACCAACTCGAAGCCACCGGGCTGGAAACTGGCGACCATGCCCAAGCCGACGATGACCGCCGGACGGGGCAGGTACTCGCCGACCCGCGAACTCGCGGTCTTGGCGGCGATGGCCAGCATGACGAGCGCGGCGAACCGCTCGAACGTCGCGGTATGAAGCACGCTCTTGATGGTCGGCGCGAACGCGGCCTCGACCGCGGCGAGCGTGACGATTCCGACGCCGACCGCCAGCACCGTTCCCGCCTGCTCGCGCGGCGTGCCGTCCATCTCGGCGAGGATGACCGCGACGGTCGCACTCCCGCCGAAGACGAGCAGTCCGACCTGTAGCACGCCGGTGAGGGTTTCGACTCCGCCTGCGAGGACCAGCGCCGGAAAGATACCGTCGACCAGCGGGAGGCCCATGACGGTGGCGAGCAACTTCGTCGCGCCACCTACCTGTCGCTCCAGGCGAAGGGCGATTGGGTGTTGTGAGCTACTCATGGCGCACTAACTGGCCTGGCCGTGTCCATCGGCCGAACGGTAGTGATAGTCGCGGTACCTGCGGTGACCGCCGAGGTCCCACCGTCGTCCCGCGAATGTATTCTCTACCAGTGTAAGAAATGCCAGCGCAAAAATCGGTTTGCAGGAGCTACCGGAAGCAACCTTCGTCTGACCTGCAGTACGCGCGGCAGTGGGACTGGTAGAGTCCATACTCGTAACAAATCGGGTTTTGAGTATAAATGTTGCGTGAGAGACAACCCCATTCAACAACTAATCGTAGATTTGGTACATAAAGGAACCTAAGTAAGAGGTAATAACGTCGATTTATTCCTACGATATTCTACCGGTTTGATAGCAGGGGGCTTCGACGTGTTCTTACACGACCATGCACATGAAAGTTCGATGCAGGGCCAAAACCTACAATATCTCGCAACGTTTTTGGTTGGGGAACGCATTCGGCTTACATGGATAAACGTTCTCAGCGGAAAGGTCAGTTCACCGATAAGCTCGACGTACCGGAGGCGTTGACGTTCGACGACGTACTTTTGCGACCGAAGGAGAGCCGCGTCGAACCCGACGAGGCCGACGTCTCGACTCGCGTCTCGACCAACGTCGACCTCAACGTTCCGATTCTGTCGGCCGCGATGGACACCGTGACCGAGAGCGACATGGCGATTGCGATGGCCCGACAGGGCGGTCTCGGCGTCCTCCACCGGAGTCTGGACGTGGAGGACGCCGTGGCGGAAGTCGAGCGCGTCAAGCGCGCCGACGAACTCGTCATCCGGGACGTCGTGACGGCCGCGCCCGACCAGACGGTCCGCGACGTGGACGCGATGATGGAGCGCGAAGGCGTCTCGGGTGCGCCCGTTACCGGCGACGACGGCGACGTGTTGGGCATCATCTCGGGTACCGACATCCGGCCGTACCTCGAAGTCGGCGAGAGCGACGAGGTGCGCGAGGCGATGACCGACGAGGTCGTCACCGCGGGCGAGGACGTAACCGCTCGGGAGGCGCTCGAACTCATGTACGAACACAAAATCGAGCGGGTCCCCATCGTCGACGAGGATGGCCATCTGACCGGTCTCGTGACGATGCAGGGCATCCTCCAGCGCCGCGAGTATCAAGACGCCGTCCGCGACGAGAACGACCATCTCCGGGTCGGCGTCGCCGTGGGTCCGTTCGAGGAAGAGCGTGCTGTCGCTACCGACGAAGCGGGCGCGGACGTTCTGTTCATCGACTGTGCGCACGCCCACAACATGAACGTGATCGAGGGCGCGCGTGCCATCAAAGCGCAGGTCGAGGCCGACGTGGTCGTCGGCAACGTCGGCACCCGCGAGGCCGCCGAGGACATCGTGGACTTCGCCGACGGCATCAAGGTCGGTATCGGCCCCGGTTCGATCTGCACGACGCGCGTGGTCAGCGGTGCGGGCATGCCTCAAATCACGGCCATCGCCGAAGTCGCAGACGTGGCGGCCGACCACGACGTGCCGGTCATCGCCGACGGTGGCATCCGGTACTCCGGCGACGCGATCAAGGCTATCGCGGCGGGCGCAGACGCCGTGATGCTCGGGTCCTACTTCGCGGGCACCGACGAAGCGCCGGGTCGAGTCATCACCGTGGACGGCAAGAAGTACAAGCAGTACCGCGGCATGGGGTCGGTCGGCGCGATGCAGTCGGGCGACGGCGACCGCTATCTCAAGGACGAACCCGAGGACGACGAGGAGTACGTCCCCGAGGGCGTCGAGGCCGCCGAACCATACAAGGGGAGCCTCGAAAGCGAACTCTTCCAACTCGTCGGCGGGATGCAGTCGGGCATGGGCTACGTCGGCGCGCCGACGATTCCGGAGTTCAAGCAGCGAAGCGAGTTCGTCCGGGTCTCCTCGGCGGGCCAGACCGAGGGCCACCCCCACGACGTGATGATCACCGACGAAGCGCCCAACTACAGCCCTACCGAGTAACGACTCGGTCGAAAATCGAGCGACGAAACCAGCGGCGGCGATTAGCTCGCCGCCGTCTCGCAGTTCGGACTACAGTACTCGGTTTCGGCAGCGTTCGAACTCTCGAGCGCTTCGAACTCGTCACCGCAGTTCTCGCAGGTGTAGGTCTCGAAGTCCGACATCGTTTGCAACGCCTCCAACGAGGGGTTTGGGCGTTGATTTCGTTATATCCTGTGATTTTCGGCGGTCCTCGGTTCGATGCCGGACGAGTGGCCGCGTTCCGGTTCCGGAGAGTCCCTCTACGCTCGAAACGCTCCTCGAAGAGGCTTCGACGCACTCGAAGCGGTACGTACCAGCACCGACCAAATCGACGCCGACCGGGTCGGTGGCCGTCCTCCTCCGAAACGTTCAGAACCGTAGAACTGGAACTCCCACCGATGACTGTCGGAGTCCGCGTGGCCGAGACCGAGTCCGAACGAGAGGACGCCCTCTCGGTCCGTTTCGAGGTGTTCGTCGAGGAACAGGGCGTCCCCGAAGACCTCGAAGTCGACGGCGAGGACGACGAGGCCATCCACTTCGTGGGTTACGAGTCGGCCGAATCGAACGCCGAAGCGACCGAGTCGAACGAGGAACCGGCCGACGTCAGCAGTCGTCGGCCGGTCGCCGCGGGTCGTCTCCGAGAAGTCGGCGACGACGCCGGCAAAGTCGAACGAATTGCAGTCGTGGAAGACCGCCGTGGCGAAGGGGTGGGTCGAGCGATTATGGACGAACTCGAAGCGACCGCCGCGGAACGCGGCCTGTCGACGCTCGTCATGCACGCCCAGAGACCGGTCGAGGAGTTCTACCGGAAACTCGGCTACGAGACCACCAGCGACGTGTTCGAGGAGGCGGGGATTCCCCACGTCGAGATGGAGAAGTCGCTCGACTGAACGCTTTTCACCGGTTCTCTCGTCGGTTCGGACGTGAAACTCGTCCTCTGTGGCCCGCCCGGCGTGGGCAAGACCACCGTCGCCCAGCGTCTCCAGAGCCGACTCGGTGCTGCGGGCCGCGATTTCCGACTCCTCCACTCCGACGACTTCTCCCGAAACACCTACCGGCAGATGTACGAGCACGTGATCGACGCCGACCCGGACACCGACTGGATTCTCGACGGAACGTTCTATCAGCGGGAGTGGCAGGACCGCTTCCGGGCGCTCCCCGACGCGCATCTCGTCTATCTGACCGCGAGTCTGGAGACCGCGCTGGAGCGAAATCGTGAACGAGAGGACGCCATCGAGGAACGAGGCGTCCGCGTCATGCACGGGAAGTTCGAGACGCCGACGAACCCGGACCTGACGCTCGACACCGAGCGGTCGTCGGTGGGCGAGACGGTGGATGCGCTGGAGCGATATGTGCAGACGTGGATTTAATAAATATATGATTTCAATAAGAATGTGAAGACGGTAAAGACACGTATTTTTATTTCTCTCGAAAGTAACAGTTCGTGTGTTCGTTTTGGTAATTACGGTCTCGGAATCTTAGTCGTCTGCTGGAGCGCGAGCAGCGGGGCCACTACCGACGGAGGTCGGTTGCGTCACGGTCTGTAGAACACGATTGGCACGGAGTGGGAGGGCAAATCCCCAGAGGAGGGCCCTGGGAAATAGGAAGGGTAAACTGGAGACCTTCTCCGAGCCAGACGACGCCCGGGATGCCCCCACCGACCGGCGATGAAGAGGACGGTCACTGCAGTACGGAGTGAGCCAGTCACGTCGAGCGCGGGCACGGCGAACCCCTACGATTGCAAGAATGAAGAGGACGCCGAGATGGGCGTGGCCGCCGATCATACAGCCGGGGACGCCTTGGCCACCGGAGTCAATGCGGATCCACTAATTCGTTTAGAGAAACCCGATCAAAATCACTAGCGCCTAGCGGCTTGGCGGCCCGCTTGTACTCCCGAATTACGTCCAAAGCCCACGACCGAACGGTCTCGTTCGTACTTTCGATTCCCACTAGCGGTTCACCGATGTCGGATTGGCTGTTAGCGATGATCAGGGTATCATCGAAGATAAACAGGTTACAGGGAACCGACCCGTCGTGGAGAAACACGTTCCCGCCGGCCTCGATGTACTCTCGCCAACGGGGCAACCGGTCAGTACGCTCGAGCAGATAGTAGTATTCCTCGGCCGAGATTACGTGTTCAGTTTCGAGGTCACCGTTCACGACGCTGTCGCGCATTACTCTCTCGAATGCTAATGGGGGCGCTACGCCCACGAGGCAGTGAAACGCGGAAGCATCACCGAGGAGTTCGGTCAGATACGACGTCGTCGATGTTGGTTCAGCAGGGGCTGGGCGTCTGATGGTTACGTCCTTGAAGTGAGCGAGGTCGATATCGACGACGTCCCTCGGGAGCCATGCGACTAGATCTCCGAGTTTTCTGATCGCTGCCATCGACTCGACGAACGGCCCTAGTTCGGCCATCACCTGTTCTCCCGTCGGAGTCGCTCTGTATCCCCCATCTGCTGACCGATGTACCCAACCCCGCTGCTCGAACTCCTTGATGATCCGATCGATGGACGTCCGAGCAATTTCCGTCGTTTCCTCCACCTCCTTACGCGTGTACGACTCACTGGTGAGGGTGTCCAGTATCCGAACTCGGCTCTCCGACCGGGCGAGATACGCGACGTCGTCTAACGCTCCCGTCGCAAATTGGTTTGAACCCCCCATCTCGTTAGCCACTACCTTGTTATCACTTAACAAGGTTTCTACAGTGGGGATGCACCCCACGCCTCGAGCAATTCCCCACGGGATAATGGATTATAGCTCCTCACCGAACGGTTCCCCGGAGGGGCAGTCCGATGGCGACCACAGATTCGCTCGAAGAAACGACAGTCGAAGTGTTCAACGAACAGATACACGGGGGAGTGACCCTGCCCGACGACGAGGGTTACGACGAGGCGCGAACGGTCTGGAACGCGATGATCGACCGCGAACCAGCGCTCATTGTCCGCTGTTCCGGAACTGCCGATGTCATCACGGCCATCAACTTCGCACGTGAATTCGATTTACGACTCGCAGTCAGAGGCGGAGGCCACAACGTCGCTGGGACGGCCGTCTGTGACGACGGACTGGTGATCGATCTTTCCCCCATGAACAGCGTGCGAGTCGATCCCGACAGTAAGACAGCATACGTGGAGGGTGGCGCTACTTGGGGGGACTTCGATCACGAAGCTCAGGCGTTCGGCCTCGCCACGACCGGCGGAATCGTCTCGACCACGGGCGTAGCCGGAGTCACGCTCGGCGGCGGGTTGGGTTATCTCGCTCGGACGTACGGCCTCGCACACGATAACCTTCGGTCGATGAACGTGGTCACTGCCGATGGGGAGTTGGTGAAGGCCAGTGAGAACGAGAACGCCGACCTATTCTGGGGAATGCGCGGTGGAGGCGGAAACTTCGGTGTCGCGACCTCCTTCGAGTTCGAACTCCACGAAGTCGGCCCTGAGGTGCTCGCGGGGCGGGTTCTTCATCCCTACGAGGCTGCCTCGGATTTCCTCCGGCAGTATCGCGACTTCATGCACGACGCCCCTGACGAGGTACAAGCGTACGCGGCGTTCGTTCGGGGCAATCCGGCGATGGGACTACCAGAACCACTACACGGGGAGACCCTCGTCGGGGCGGCCGTTCTCTATTCAGGGGACGTCGAAGCCGGAAAGGAGGCTCTCAGGCCGCTTCGAGAGTTTGGCGACCCGTTGGCCGATACGATACAGCCGGTTCCCTACACCGCCCATCAACAGAGTTCCGACGAACTCTATCAGGAGGGGCACCGGAACTATTGGAAGTCCCACTTTCTCGATGAACTCTCGGACAACGCCATCGACACGATAGTCGAGCACGCGGATCCCCTCCCGACGGCCTTCACGACCGTGTTCTTCGAGTGGATGGGCGGAGCGATTGCTCGAGCGGATCCGGACGCGACGGCCTTCCCACACCGGGACGCTACGGTATCGTTCACGGTCGCTCCGAAGTGGACTGATCCAGCCATGGACGAGGAACTCACCGACTGGGCTCGTGAGTTCTTCGAGGCCACAGCCCCCTACGCGACTGATGACGTGTACGTGAATTACCTCAGTGACGACGAACAGGAGCGAGCAAAGGCTGCGTACGGCGACCACTACGATCGGTTGATCGAACTCAAGAGGAAGTACGACCCCGAAAACGTATTCCGGACGAATCAAAATCTCGATCCGGGCGTCTGAGGTCGTCCGGCGAGTGCGGGGCCGAGGTTCGCTCGGCCATCGTGTCCGTGCCACCTGCGGACGCAATCCCCGACGCCGCCGTCGTAGAGGTCGAGGAGATCGCCTTCCGGCGGCGTTGGCAGACCTCCAAGCAACGCTCGTCGCCGATCTGCCGGGCTACGTCAGCGAGTACGGCGTTCACGAGTCCGACGACGACAACGTCGTGATCTACGCCGACGACTGTCCGGACGAACTGCAGGCCCGACCGTTGGCGGACCGCCTTTTAACTCCGAGGACGTCGACACTCGACTCGTTACGGGAGGGCGGACACCCCCGACCTTTGGAAGGTCGCATTCACGTCACTGATATCCGACATGATCTAAAAGGGATGCCACGCCGTCTCGAACACTGGAACGACCGCCAGAAGTACGGGCCGGAAGGGATTTGAACCCCTGACCGTCTGATTAAGAGTCAGACGCTCTCCCTAACTGAGCTACCGGCCCAACGCATTCCGAAGTAACCGGGTGCGACGTAAATACGTTTCCGTTTCGTCGGACTGTTACCCCTTTCGATATGGGTCGAAAACCAGACGACGGCCCGCCGATTTCCCATCGAATCCCGACTCGAACGCCACGGTTCGACCGCCTGATTTCGCCGTTTTCCCGCGATTTTCGCAACAGAGGCCGACAGTTCAGTCGTTTCGGCCGTACTCTACTCGTTCGAACTGTAGTTGGGCGCTTCGTCGGTGAGCATCACGTCGTGGGGGTGACTCTCCTGTTGGCCCGCCGAGGAGACCCGGACGAACTCGCTTCGCTGCTTGAACTCCGGAATCGTCGTCGTGGTCGTCGGTTACGTCACCCCTGAAATTCTGTTCGTATCGAGTACGTTGGATTATTTCTCTAACGCAGAATACATAGGGGAGTGAGCTTCCGTCGGGAGAAAACTCGCCGTTGGAGGGCCACGGACTACGAACTGCTCCCGGGAGTGTTAAGTGTAGTCCGAAGCTACGCCACAGTATCATGAGCGCCGGGATTACCATCTCCTCTATGTCCGACTACGCTATCCTGGGCTGTGGTAGCGTCGGCCACGCAGTCGCGGAGGAACTGGTGGAGCAGGGCAAAGACGTACTCATCATTGACCGGGACGCCGACCGAGTCGAAGCCCTGCGCGACCAGGACCTCAACGCCCAGACCGCCGACATCCGCGAAGACGACATTCACGAGACCATCGCGGACAACGAAGTCGTCCTCATCATGGCCTCGGACGTGGAAGCCAACAAGGAGGCCGTGCGGAACATCCGAGAGAACGGCGGCAACCAGTTCATCGTCGTGCGCGCGAGCGACCCCGTCTCCGAGGACGAACTGACCGAGTTGGGTGCGGACGTGGTCATCAACCCCTCGGAGGTCATCGCCGACTCGGCGCTTCGCGCGCTCGAAACCGGCGAACTGGAGTACAAGGCCCAACAGCTCGCGGAGGTCATCGAGTCGACGGACGACCGACTCGGCATCGTCACCCACGACAACCCCGACCCCGACTCCATCGCCAGTGCAGTCGCACTCCAGGCCATCGCCGACACGCTCGGCGTGGAGGCCGACATCCTCTACATCGGCGACATCGGCCACCAAGAGAACCGGGCGTTCGTCAACCTCCTCGGCATCGAACTCCTCCCCTACGCCGACGCCGACGAGGACGACTACGACACCATCGCGCTGGTGGACCACGCGAAGGCGACAGAGACGACGTTCGACCGACCGGTGGACATCTTCATCGACCACTTCGAACCCGACGAGGAGTACGAGGCCGACTTCGTGGACATCCGGCCGAGTGTGAGTTCGACCTCCACCATCATGACGAAGTACGTCCAGGAGTTCGACCTCAACGTCAGCGAAGAGGTCGCAACCGCGCTCCTCTACGGGATTCGTGCGGAGACGCTGGACTTCAAGCGCGACACCACTCCGGCGGACCTGACCGCCGCGGCGTACCTCTACCCCTTCGCCAACCACGACACCCTCGAACAGGTCGAGTCGCCGTCGATGTCGCCCGAGACGCTGGACGTGCTGGCGGAGGCCATCACCAACCGCGAGGTCCAGGGGAGCCACCTGGTGAGCAACGCGGGGTTCATCCGCGACCGTGACGCCCTGACGCAGGCCGCCTCCCACTTGCTGAATCTGGAAGGTATCACGACTACCGCCGTCTTCGGCATCGCCGAGGAGACCATCTATCTGGCGGCGCGCTCGAAGGACATCCGGATGAACATCGGCAAGATGCTACAGGACGCTTTCGGCGAAATCGGCGAGGCCGCGGGCCACTCGACGCAGGCCAGCGTCGAGATTCCGCTCGGCATCTTCACCGGTATCGAGACGACCGACGACAACCGCGACACCCTGCTCTCGCTGACCGAGGAAGCCGTCAAGCGAAAACTGTTCGACGCGATGGGCGTCGAGAGCGGCGAAGGGTCGAACGGGAGCTAACACCCGGACTCTGGCGTTCCGGCACGCTCGCCGCAAATACGTCTACGGTGCGACTCGGTGTTTCCGACCACGGACGGCTCCCGAGAAGTAGAGTGCCTCGAAAAATCCCCCGAACGAGGCCCGAACCGACGTTCAGACGGCGACTTCCTCGTCGTCGGCTTCGGGTTGCTGGAGTCGTTCGATGGTGTCGTTGATGAGAACCACGTCGCCGACGGAGCGTACCCACCGGTACGGAATCATCACGCCGTTCTCGTTGCCGACCACGTCCGAGAACAGTTCGCGGTTGAGTTCGCCGAGGGCGAGTCCCGTGACGGCGCACGCGTCCACGTTCAATCGCACGTCCTCGACTTCGCCGACGAAGACGCCGTTGTTGGAGTACACCTCCCGACCGACTAGATTCGTAATCTCCTGCGGTGTTCCGTCCATGTAGACAACGATTGTCTGGGTGGGTCTTAACTTTTGGCAGAAGACGCCGAAATCACCGCCATAGTCAGCGACTCGAAAGTATCCTCGCCGCCGAAGCTGAGAGCCGCCCTCAGACGCATTACCGGCCGCGAACCCGACCTTCTCGTTTCGTCTTCTTCCCCGATTCTCGACGTGTCCGACGCTATTGACAGCAGTCGAAGCAGTCGAGACGAGAACCCGACCCCGCTTCCTTCGAGCGAGTCGGAGGTCGCTTTCGAGGAGTCCCAAGTCGTCGCGCGAGTCGTGTCGTGATTACTGGAGAATAGATAACTGTTTCTGAGAATCTTCTTTCTTTCTCTTAGTATTCTATAGTCGTGTCTAGAAATCAGGTCTGATTCCGGTGACCAGTGTTGGCCGACCAGTGTTCGCCGACCACCGCCCGTCTCCCGCCGAACACGACACACCGATTACCACCCATCGACCACCGCGAGCGGCGTCACGCGGTGAGTGAGTCCAGCACGTCGGCGAAGCGGTCGAGACCTGTCCGGACCGTCGCGAGGTCCTGGCACGCGCTGATGCGGAACGAGTCGGAGTCGTCGAAGAACCGACCGGGGACGACCAGCACGCCGTTCTCCCACGCTGCATCGACGACGTCGTCGCCGTCGGCCGATTCGTGGCGGAGGAATGCGTAGGGGCAACCGGGTTCGACCCGGCCGGAGAGGTCCTCGCGCGAGGCGACGAACGTCGCGAGCGCTTCGTGGTTCGCCCGGATGCGCTCGCGGGACTCGTCGGCGAGTCGGTCCGCGTCCGCGAGAGCGCGCCGGGCCAGTCGCCTGCTCGGTTCTGCGACCGGAACGAAGTGGTGGTCTATCGACCGGGCGCGAGCCACGAACTCCGCGTCGGCGATCAGCCACCCGATTCGCAGGTCGCCGAAGCCGAGGAACTTGGTCAGCGAACTCGTGACGACCGTGTTCGGAAGTCCGACCGCGGAGGGGCCGCCGAAGGGTCCGTCTCCGGACTCCGTGTCGAACGGTGCGTACACCTCGTCCACGAGCAACTTCGCGCTCTCCTCGCCGACGTAACGAGCGACCGTGGCGAAGGTCTCACGACTGGTCCGGCGACCGCTCGGATTGTGGCGGTTCGTCACCGTGACGAGCGCGGAGTTTTCGACCGTCGCGCCCGAGACGCGCTCGGGGTCGAGCGAGTACTCCTCCTCGTCGGGTCGGCGGAACCGGTCGATGGTCGCGCCCATGCCCTCCGGCGTCGCCAGCAGCGGTTCGTACCCCGGTTTCTCGACCAGTACGCGGTTCGTCTCGGTCGCCTCGGACTCGTCGTCGGCCGTGGCGGAGTCGTCGGCGGTCGTCGCACGGTCCTCGGCCTGCGAGAGCGCAGTCGCGGCCGCGAGGAGGTTGGCGTGGGTCGCACCTGCGGTCACGAGCACGTTCTCGGGTTCGACGCCGTATATCGCCGCGAGTTGAACCTCCACGGTGGTCTCGGGCGTCCGCGTCGCAGTGAGCGCCTGCGGAATCACCGCACTGTTTTCGGGCGGCGCGCGACGGAGATCCGACGAACCGAGGTCGAACTCGGCTTTGGCGGGTCTCCCGGTAATCCAGTTGAGGTACGCGATGTCGGAGAACACGTCTCCGTGTTTGGGCACCGGGGAGTTAACGTTCGGGATACGATGACGACCATGACAATGCATGCAGTCGCCTTATCTACCGACGAACCCAGTCTGTTAGTACGACTCCTCCGAGAACTATGTCTGAAAACCCAAGCGAGGCCAAGTCCGAGACGGGAGGAAACGCGACCGGAGTCCCAACGCCGGAACCCGCACCGACCGCGGACCTGCACACCGGGGAGGAACCCTCGGAGAAGCTCGACGCCGCTTTCGAACTGCTCGCCGAACCGCTCCGTCGAGACGCGCTCTACCACCTCGCCGACGAGGAGAGCGTCGGACTCGACTCGCTCGCCGAGGACATCGCCGCGAAGTTGGACGACGAGACCGACGCCCAGTCGCTGACGGTCGAACTCCACCACGTTCACCTGCCGAAACTGGAGTCACACGGCGTCGTGGCCTACGACCCCGAGCGCGGTACTGTCCGCTATCGCAGTCGCGCGTGGCTGGACGAGTGGCTCGAACACGTCCGGCGCGAAGAGTCCGACTAACTGTTTCCCTCCTACGTTCGACCCCGTCGCGGACTCGCTACGTGTCACATGTCCTACCTATCCGGCAGAACTCGCAGAAGTTCTCGACCAGTCGCTTGCCCGCGTCGGTCAGGATGCTCTCGGGATGGAACTGCACCCCGACGTGCGGTCGCTCGCGGTGGCGAACCCCCATGACGACGCTTCGCCGGTCGGCGTCTCGGTCGCTGACCGTCCGGGCCGCGATTTCGAGGCTGTCGGGCACGTCCTCGCTCTCGACCGCCAGCGAGTGGTAGCGCCCCACCTCGAAGGTCTCGGGCAGGCCCGCGTAGATGCCCTCGCCGTCGTGAGTCACGACCGAGGGCTTGCCGTGGACCACCTCGGGCGCGTGGCCGACCGCCGCGCCCTCGGCGGCACAGAGGGCCTGATGGCCGAGACAGACGCCGAGGATGGGGTAGTCGGTGCGCTCGAACAGCGGGATGGAGATGCCCGCGTCCTCTGGAGTTCCCGGTCCTGGCGAGACGACGATGCCGTCGGGGTCGAGTTCTCGAACCTCGGAGACGGTGACGGCGTCGTTGCGCCGGACCGTCACCTCGGGGTCGAACTCGCCGACGTACTGGACGAGATTGTAGACGAACGAGTCGTAGTTGTCGATGACGAGAACGGACATTGCTTGGGAGTTCGGAAATTCGGGTTCGTGGTCGTTGGTTGGTCGTGAAGCGGCTAATCCCCTTCGGAACTCCGTGCCGGTCTTTGTCGGAGTGTTAGGTCGTGAGTTCGTGAAGCAGTCGCTCACGTCCGTTCCCGACGCCCAGGCGCAGTTGGCGCGGAACAAAGCCGCTCCAGTGCGCGCCGACGGCGTTCGGTTGCGAAAGTTCAGTCCTCGACTCGGAGTTCCGCCTCGTCGTCCAGCGCGTCGTCCATCGCGCGGACGAGCGCCCGGCCCTTGTCCAGCGTCTCCTCGTACTCGGCGTCGGGGTCCGAGTCGTGGACGATGCCCGCGCCGACCCGGAGGTAATAGCGCTCGCCCGCCCGGACCATCGTCCGGATGGTCATGTTCAAAGTCGCGCGCTGGTCGAAACCGACCACGCCGATAGCTCCGGTGTAGGGGCCGCGCCGGGTCGATTCGAGTTCGTCGATTATCTCCATCGTCCGGGGCTTGGGCGCGCCCGTGATGGTCCCGCCGGGGAACACCGCGGCGATGGCGTCAGCGAGGGAGGCGTCGGGTCGGCGTCGACCCTCGACTTTCGAGACGGTGTGCATCACCTCCGAATAGCGGTCGATGCGGCGATACTCCGAGACCTCGACCGACCCGAACTCGCAGACCTTCCCGAGGTCGTTGCGTTCGAGGTCCACCAGCATCGCGTGCTCGGCGTGTTCCTTCTCGCTGTCGAGGAGTTCGCGTTCGAGGGCGCGGTCCTCGGCCGGGGTCTCCCCTCGTGGGCGCGTTCCGGCGATGGGTTCGGTCACGAGTCGGTCGCCCTCGCAGTCTATCAGGAGTTCCGGACTCGCGCTGACCAAGTCCACGCCCGGAAACTCCACCAGCGCCGAGTAGGGCGCGGGGTTGACCCGCCGGAGGGCGGCGTAGGCCGAGACCGGGTGAACTCCCGCGGGCGCGACGAGTCGCTGGGAGACGTTGGCCTGAAACGTCTCGCCGTCCCGGACGTACGCCTTGACTCGGCGCACTCGGTCGGCGTACTCCTCGTGGCCGACCTCGTTGCGGAACGTCGCCGCCTCGGCGTCGGCCGGAGGGTCCCCTGCGGTCGGGTCGCCCTCGCGCGCTCGGCGGGCGAGTTCGCGGGCGCGGGAGAGCGCCCGGTCGTACGCGTCCGCGACGGCCGAATCCGCGGTGGCCGAGGCCGTGCCGGGTTCGACCCGCGGACAGCAGATGATTCGGAGTTCGGTCGGCCCGTCGTCGCGGGGTTCGCGCCACGCCGCCACGCGGTCGTAGACGCCCAACTGGAGGCGCGGGAGTCCCCGGTCGTCGTCGGTCGTATCCGGGAGGTCCTCCAACTCGCGGGCGAGGTCGTAGGAGAACCACCCGAACGCGCCGCAGGGGTACGGCACCTCGCAGTCGCCGCGGACGAGTCGCTCGTCGGCGAGCAGGCCGTCGAGCGCGTCGAAGCCTCCGGGCGTGTCCGGCGTGGCGTCGGTCCTCACCCACCGCTCGGGGTCGGTGGCGAAGTAGCCCCAACCGTCCTGCCCGCCCGTGGTTTCGAGGTACACCCCGCCCTCGTCGTCGCGCGCCCGCCGGTAGGCGTCGTACGGGTCCCCGACCTCTACCCGGAGTTCGACCGGGATTCGGGCCTGAGCGTCGAGTTCGGCCGCGAGTCGTTCGAACTCCCCGCGGGGCGTGACTGCTCGCGTCTCGCTCACACCGATACGTACTGAACCGGGAGTTATCTGTGAATCGGTTTTCGGGTCGGCGACGCTACACTGCCATCGACTCGGACGAATCGCTCGACCCATTTCGGCACCGTGTCGATGGCATGCGTCCCGTGCTGGCCGACAATCTCAGAGAGTTGGTCTCGACGCCGCGACGGACGCTGGAGTGGGTGCTGACGACCACCTGCTGTTCCTGAACGTGAGCAATATTTTAGTTTATTTAGAACATATAAGAGAGTTCTTAACTCGTATATGTAGATGTAGTAGAATAGAATATATTTCTCCATGCCCGCTGTCGAAATGCGTCACTCCGATTCGGAGTCGGGACTATCTGGAGACTGGTCGTCGGTATCGACGCGAAAAATCGGAAAGTCGCGCGGCGGTTAGAAGTTGACTTCGGACTCGCCGATGACCGCGGTCTTGTCGCTTCCGGATGCGCTCCAGATGACTTTGACAGTCATTCCATCCTTAATTTTGGAATCGTCGCTGTCCTCAGCGATGGAAACGCTATCACCAGCGGTGATTTTGTCGCTCCAACTACTTCCGCCACTTTTGAAGTTGTTGTCGCCATCTGCACCGGTTTCAGCGCCCCATGCGTTCGTACCGTCGATACTGACGTTCACCTGCGACGACTCTACACCGTCACCACCGTCGTGGGTGATGTTGACGGCATCGTTACTGCCGACTGCATCCTGAGAATACTTGAACGTGAACTGCGCGTTCGGACTTGCCTGACTTACTCGGTCGCCGAGACCGAGGACGAACGTCCCGATGACGGCAGCGAGGATGACCGTAATCGCCACCATCAGGATGACGCCGATGACGGGACTGACCGCTCGTTCTTCGTCACCGCCGACGAACGACTTGAGTGCGTTTTTCAGTTCCATCGTCAGAGCGAGACCTCGGATTCGCCGATGACTGCGGTCTTGTCGCTCCCTGAGGCCGTCCAGATGACCTTCACGGTGTCACCGTCTTCGATAGGGTCTCCGGAGGCTGAACTGCCTTCTGCAATGGAGAGTTCATCACCGGCAGTTATTTTATCGGTCCAACCGTTGCTGACATCCGCAAATAGAGCATTAGTGTACCCCGGTCCTGGCGTACTGTTGATACTGCTATCGTTGTACGCGTTCATGCCGTCAATAGTCACTGTCAACTGCTCTGCTTCGACACCGTCTCCACCATCGTGGGAGATATTCACGGCATCATCGCTACCGTGTTGGGTGTATTCAAATGTGAACTGCGCGTTCGGACTCGCTTGACTCACTCGGTCGCCGAGACCGAGAACGAACGTTCCAATCACCGCCGCCAGAATCACCGTGATCGCCACCATCAGGATGACGCCGATGACCGGCGAGACCGCGCCGTCGTCTTCGAAGAGTGCTTTGATGTTCATGTTTCGTATGTCTCCGTTTTCCCGCACGTTATCACGTTTGAGAAGTGGCCACACCCTTTATCTGAGGTGGCGAGCAACGCATACTCGTCGGCGGGGGACCGCTAAGTCCGCCCCAGCCCGGCACTTCTCTGTCGGTGACACGTGCTTATTTCCTCCGTTCTCAGGCCCCATATATAAATACTTCTTTACTTGAAAATACGATTATAGAACTTGATACGCTCGTGAAAGTTACGACCGACTGCACCTTACTAAACCGATGATCGGGAGAACGCGCAAATTTAAGATAGGGGATACGTATCTACAGCCAATGAGCCAGCAAGTCTCTCCAGAGACGCTTCGGTCCGCGCTTCAGTCGCTGGCCGCCCGCCTCGGAAAGACTCCTACTGTGGTCGACATGTACGAGAAGGGCAAGTACGCACCGAAGCGCTACCAAGAGGTCTTCGGGGGGTGGAACGAGGCGCTGGAGGCCGCCGGACTCGACCCCGAGGAAATGGGGAGCAAGCGCATCCCCGACCGAGAACTGCTGGCGGAACTCCAGCGACTCTACACGGAACTCGGCAAGCCCCCGACCCAACGCGACATGACCGAGCGCGGCGAGTACTCGAATCGCACCTACCAACTCCGATTCGGCAGTTGGTCGAAGGCGCTACAGGAGGCGATGCTCGACACCAACGACGGCATCTCGGAGGCCGAACTCCTCCGAGAGATAGAGCGCCTCGCCGACGAACTCGGCCGCGCACCGAAGGCGGCGGAGATGGACGAGCGCGGGGAGTACGCGCCCGTGACCTACCACCGTCGGTTCGGGTCGTGGCGACAGGCGCTCACGGAGGCCGACCTCGACGGCGACCGCCAGTGCGTCTCGAACGACGAGTTGCTCGCGGCCCTCCGAGAACTCGCGGACGAACTCGGCGAACCGCCGACGACCGAGGACGTGCGCGAGCGGGGCACCTACTCGCTCCGAATCTACTACGACCGCTTCGATTCCTTCTCCGCCGCGCGCGAGCAGGCGCTGAACGAGTGAGTTAGCCGCCGATTCCTCCGTCGTCCGGACGACGCGACAGACGCAATAGCTGTGCCGCCCGCGATAACCGCGCTACGGCCTCCCCGCGCTATCCGCCTCCCCGCACTACCCTCAACCGGAGAACTCCTCGTAGGAAATCGCGCCCTGGTCCACGATGGCCTGACTCTCGGGCACGTCGCCGTCCGGCGGCATGCTCCCCTCTGCGGGACCGCCGGGTTCCCCGCAGACGACTCGGCCCACCATCCCGAGCGTCTTGTGCGGGATACAGAAGTAGTCGTACGTCCCTTCGACCTCGAAGGTGTAGCTGAACGTCCCGCCCTCCTCCGAGATGATTTCGCTGTTCCAGGGGTCGGCGTCCTCCGGAATCCGGGTCACGCTCGCGCCACCGGTCCCCTCGGCGTACGCGGTCGAGGAGTGTGCGCCCGACTCGTTGACCCACTCCACGGTGGTTCCGGGTTGGACGAACAGGCCGATTGGGTCGAAGTAGTACTCGCTCCCATCCGTAATCATCGCAATCGGCCCGCTGCCCTGCGCCCCCTGCTCGTCCGCCGTCGTCCCGCCTTCCGTCCCCTCACCTTCCGTCGTTCCGGCCTCCGTGGTAGTCTCGGTCGTGGTGTCGCCACCGGCCGTCGTCTCGGTCTCGTTACCTCCGGTCGGGGCACCGCACCCTGCGAGTCCGCCCACCCCGACGGCGCTCACGCCACTCAGGAACGTTCGCCGTCTCATGACTCGTTCTAGCGCGCCGAGGCGGAATAAGCGCACGGCCGACCGAATCGTTCCTCGACCGTCCGGCGACCCACCGCTGGTGGGGGCGAGGAGGACCCGATTGCCCAACGGCTTTTCCGGACCGCGAACGTACCGAACGGCGTGTCCGAGCAGACCGGACGGGACGCTACCGCGACGTTCGATGCCGAGAGCGAGGATCGACGCCAGACCGGCGGCGCGGCGAACTGGCTCCTCGTGGAGGGCAACCGCCTGGTCGTCGCGGGCGGCGTTCTCGCGAGCGTCCTGGTGGCCCTGCTCGCGCTCGTGTGGTCGTTCGGCTTCACCGCCCTCCGGCCCGCGAGTCCGATGTACTTCTTGTTCAGTTCGCTCGTCACGGGCGACCTGACGCTCGTCACCGTCGTTCTCTCCATCAACCAACTCGTCCTCTCCCGGGAACTCGGCGCGCCGGGTACCCTGAGCGAACGCATTCAGGGGGCGGCCCAGTACCGGGCCGACGTGGAGGAGACCACCGACGTCGCGGCCAGTCCGAAGTCGCCCGCGCAGTTCCTTCGCTTTCTCCACGAACACGTCGAGTCCCAGACCCATCGAGTCGGGGAGGCCACGGCCACCGTCACCGACGAGGAGTTGCGCGAACGCCTCGACGACCTCACCTCGTCGCTGTTCGCCGACGCGTCGCTCGTAGGTCGAGCGCTCGAAGCGGACGACGGCATCTTCAGCGTGGTCTCGGCCACCATAGCGACGAACCACGCGGGCCAACTCCAGGATATCGCCGCTATCCGAGACGAGTACGCTGACTCTCTGCCCGACGACCTCGGCGACCGACTCGACGAACTCGAAACACACCTGCTCCAGATAGACGTGGCGCGAAACTACTTCAAGACGGTGTACGTCCAGAAGGAACTCGCCTACCTCTCCCGAATTTTGCTGTATGTCGGCGTCCCGGCGATCGTCGTCAGCGGTCTCGCGCTCGTGTTCTACAATGCGCTCGGCCCGTCGGCGGTCCCGACGCTGGCGGTCTACGTCGTCGTGGCCCTCGCGTTCACCGTCGGATTCGCGCCGCTGGCCATCCTGTTCGCGTTCGTCCTCCGACTCGCGTGGGTCGCCCAGCAGACCGCGAGCGTCGCGCCGTTCTCTGCCGGGCAGTATCGGCCCTGACGCCCGCGGTTATCGAACCTCGATGGACGCCGCGCCGCGCTCGTGGTCGGCGCGCTCGACCAGTCGGTCGATGCGGTTGTCCATCTCGGGATGGGTCGAGAGGAGTCGCGTCAGCGCGCCCTCCTCGTCCCCGCGGACGTAGAGCGGCGACCGCATCTTCAGGCGAGGCTTCGTCGCGCGCTCTATCTTTCGGAGGGCGCGAGCGAGCGCGAGGGGGTCGGTGACCCCGGCCGCGCGCTCGTCGGCCGCGTACTCGCGTTTGCGCGAGTGCGCGAGCAGGACGAGCGTGAGCGCGACGAATCCGACCATCACGGCCCGTCCGACGCCGCGCCGGAGCGCCGCGACCGGCGCGAGAGCGTCGGCCGGCGGGCGACCCCGAAGCCAGTCGAACGCCCGGCGCAGGCCCGTCCCGACGAGGACGAACGGGAGCGCGAGCGCGACGACGACCCAGACGAGCGACTGGCCGGTGCTGTAGGCCAGCGTTTGGACGAGGCTGTCCCGGCTTTCGAGGTGGGCGAGTTCGTGGGCCAGTAGCGCTTCGAGTTCGTCGGCCGTCAGAAGGTAGAACAGCGACCGGTCGAGGACGACCACGCCGCCGCGCGCCCCGGCGAGCGCCATCGCGTTGGGTGCGCCGATTCGCCCGACGAGCAGGCGCGGCCGGGTCGCGTCCATCCGGTCGGCGAGTCGGTCGAGTCGCGCGTGGACCTCGGGCGCGCGACCCCGCGGGAGGTCGGCCGCGTCCACGCGCGAGAGGAGCTGAATCGTCCCGAACCGGTAGCTGAGGTAGCTCAGCGCGACCGTGAGTCCGGCGGTCAAGAGGACGATTTCGAGCAGGTCGGCGCGCGCGAGCCAAACTACCGCGAGCAGCCGATACCCGAGGTACGCGACGCCCGCGTAGACGACGAGGAGCGAGAGACCCACGAGGACCATCAGGGCGCGGAGGCCGACTCGGCGCATGCGTGACGGTTAGGGCGGGGTAAGCAAGGCGATGACGGTCGGGGCGGAGGGCGGAAGATAGCGGTCTCGGCGGTCTGACGCCGTCTGGCAGAAGGGAAAGCTATAGTATCGTCGTCACCCGAACTTCGGTATAATGACTATCGGTTCTGGAGAGCAGCGCGAGCGAGGCTTCGACCATACCGAGGTCGAGCCGAAGTGGCAACGAGAGTGGGACGAGGCCGACGTGTTCCGCATCGACGACTCCGCCGAGGACCCCGAGTACGTCCTCGCCATGTTCCCCTACACCTCCGGGAACCTCCACATGGGTCACGTCCGGAACTACACCATCACCGACGCCTACGCCCGGTTCGAGCGACTCCGCGGCGAGAACGTCCTCCACCCGATGGGGTGGGACTCGTTCGGCCTGCCCGCCGAGAACGCCGCCGAGGAGCGCGACACCAACCCGCGCGACTGGACCATGGAGTGCATCGACTCCATGACCGAGCAGATGAAGGCGATGGGATTCGGTTACGACTGGGAGCGCGAAATCACGACCTGCGACCCCGACTACTACCAGTGGAACCAGTGGCTGTTCAAGCGATTCCGCGACGAGGGCCTCGTGGAGCGCCAGAGCGCCGAACTCAACTGGTGTCCGTCCTGCGAGACCGTCCTCGCCGACGAGCAGGTCGAGGGCGAGGCGGAACTCTGCTGGCGGTGTGACACACCCATCGAACAGCGCGAGATGGACCAGTGGTTCTTCACCATCACCGACTACGCCGACGAACTGCTGGAGGCGCTGGACGACCTCGACGGGTGGCCCGCCAACGTCCGGGAGATGCAGCGCAACTGGATCGGCCGTCAGGAGGGCGACAGCGTTTCGTTCGAGATTCCGGGCTACGGCGACGTGGACATCTTCACGACGCGACTCGACACGATTCACGGCGCGACGTTCTTCTCGCTGGCACCCGGCCACCCGGTCGCGCAGGAGATCGCCGAGGAGAACGACGAGGTGGCCGAGTACATCCACGAGGCCGAACACGCCGACGAGGACGAACTCGACGTGACCTCCGGCGTCTTCACCGGCGAGTACGCCGTCAACCCCGCGACCGGCGAGGAGATTCCGGTCTACGTCGCCGACTACGTGCTGACCGACGTGGGGACCGGCGCGCTGTACGCCGTCCCGGCCCACGACGACCGCGACCACGAGTTCGCCGAGGCCCACGATATCCCCATCGAGCAGGTCGTGGAACCGGCCCCGGACGCAGAGACCGACCCCGAGGACGTGGACGTGCAGGAGGAGGCCTACACCCCAGACGGCGTGCTGGTCAACAGCGGTGAGTTCGACGGTCTGACCAGCGAGGAGGCCCGCGAGCGGTTCGTCGAGGAGTTCGACGGCGAACACCGCACCGAGTACAACCTCCGGGACTGGGGCATCTCGCGCCAGCGCTACTGGGGGACGCCCATCCCGATGATTCGCTGCGACGAGTGTGGCTACGTGCCGGTTCCCGACGAGAATCTGCCCGTCGAACTGCCCGAATTCGTCCACACCACGGGTAACCCGCTGGACGCCGCCGACGAGTGGAAGCACGTCGAGTGCCCCGACTGCGGCGGCGACGCAGTCCGGGAGACCGACACGATGGACACGTTCGTCGACTCGTCGTGGTACTTCCTGCGCTACGTCTCGCCGGACCTCGACTCGGCCCCCTTCGACGCCGAGCAGGCCACCGACTGGATGCCCGTCGACCAGTACGTCGGCGGCATCGAACACGCCGTGATGCACCTGCTCTACGCCCGGTTCTTCACGAAGGTCCTGGACGACATCGACCTCCTCTCGGGCGTGCGCGAGCCGTTCACCGAACTGACCAATCAGGGGATGGTGCTGGGCGAGGACGGCAACAAGATGTCCAAGAGTCGCGGAAACGGCGTCTCTCCACAGCGCATCATCGACGAGTACGGTGCAGACACCGCCCGCCTGTTCATCATGGAGGCGGCCCAGCCGGAGAAGGAGTTCGCGTGGAGCGCCGAGGGCGTCCAGTCGGCCTACAAGTTCCTCCAGAACGTCTACAGGCTGGCCGACGAGTACGCCGACGGTGAGGTTACGGCGAACGACGCGTCCGCGAGTGACGAGTCTGCCGAGGCCGTCGCAGAGTACGTCGGTCGGGAAATCGACGCGACCATCGCTACCGCGACCGAGGAGTACGAGGCGTTCCGGTTCAACCACGCGCTCCAGGCCGTCCGCGAGATGATTTCGCTGCTGCGGCGCTACCGGGAGTACACCACGCCCGACGCCGACACCTTCGAGCGCGGACTGGTGACGACGGTGAAAATCGTCTCGCCTGTCGCGCCGCACCTCACCGAAGAGGTCTGGGCGCGACTGGGCAACGAGGGACTCCTCGCGGAGGCCGACTGGCCCGACGCCGACGCGCCCGACGACTACGACGTGGAGCGCCGCCTCGTGGAGAACACCCGCGAGGACGTGCGCGACATCGTGGACACCGTGGGCATCGAGGACCCCGAGACCGTCACGCTCGCGGTCGCGCCCGAGTGGAAGCACCGCGCTCACGAAATCGCCATGGACGCCGACGGAAACGTGGTCGGCACCATCATGGGCGACGAGCAACTCCGCCAGCAGGGCGAGGACGCCGCCGACTTCGCCAAGGACCTCGCGGCCCAGTCCGAGGCGCTGGACGAGCAACTCTCTCCCGAGCGCGAGCGCGCGGCCCTCGAACGCGCGGCGTGGCTCCTCGAACGCGAGTTCGGGGCCGACGTGGTGGTCCAGAGCGCCGACGAAGCCGACCCGGACCTCGCCCGGAAGGCAGAACCCGGCCGCCCCGCAATCGACATCGCGGAGTAGTCCGGGGGCTTTCTCCACCGTCTTCTCTCCGGTTGTTCCGTCGCCGCTATCGACTACTCCGAACCACCACACGAAGGCCGAACCTTCTTTATCTCTCACTTCGACGCCAGTTCCATGGACCAACCCACGGCGACACAGCGTTGCGAGCGCGTTCTCGACGCCGTAAGCTCCGCGGTCATCGCCGACGAGGAGTTCCTCGAAACCGTCATGACCGGCATCTTGGCCCGCGGGCACGTCCTGCTCGAAGACGTGCCGGGCACGGGCAAGACCCTGACCGCGCGGAGTTTCGCCGACGCGCTCGGCCTGTCGTTCTCGCGCATCCAGTTCACGCCCGACCTGCTCCCCGCCGACATCACGGGGTCGAACGTCTACGACGAGGGCACCGGCGAGTTCGAGTTCTCCCCCGGTCCCGTCTTCGCCAACGTGGTGCTGGCCGACGAGATAAATCGGGCCCCACCCAAAACGCAGGCCGCCCTGCTCGAAGCGATGGGCGAGGGGCAGGTCACGGTGGACGGGACGACTCACGAACTCCCCGACCCCTTCTTCGTCCTCGCCACGCAGAATCCCGTCGAGCAGGAGGGCACCTTCGGACTCCCCGAGGCCCAGCGCGACCGCTTCATCGTCAAGACCACGATGGGCTACCCCGACTTCGGCGGTGAGCGCGAACTCGTAGACCGACGGGCCGACCGGACCGCGAAGGCTCCGAGCGTCGAGTCGGTCGTGGACGGCCGTGAGGTCGCGGCCATCCAGCGCGTCCTCGAATCCGTCCGCGTGGACGACAAACTCCGGGATTACGTGGTCGCGCTCGGCCGGACGACCAGAGAGGACGACCGCGTGGACGTGGGGGTCTCGCCGCGTGGCATCCAGCGCCTGTTCGAGGCCGCCCGGGCCCGCGCCGTCATCGCGGGCCGAGAGTACGTCGTCCCGGACGACGTGAAGCGGGTCGCGGAACCCACCTTCGCCCACCGACTCGTCCTGACCGACGAGGCGACGGTCCGCGGAACCGACCGGAGCGAAGTCGTCGCGGACGTGCTGGATAGAGTGGAGGTTCCGGCCGTGAAGTCCTCCGTGTAGTTTCGACGACTCCCTCCGCGCTGTTCCGGCCCCTTGAGTCGCTGGCCGAACGTCATCGGGAGCGTTCTCACCCACCGAAAATCGCCCGAGGAGACTTTCCCCGGCGGACCAATCGCCGCACATGGTCGAGAAGGCACGCCGCGCGAAGGTCGAGGAGTCGCGGCCGGACGCCGACCCGGCGTGGGAGATACTGGCCCGCGACGAGTCGGACGACCCGCCGCGCTACGTCGGAACCGTCCGGGCCGAGGACGCAGAGGCGGCCCACGAGGAGGCGACCCGACTGTTCTGCTGGTACGCCCACGAGGTCTGGGTCTGCCCGGCCGGGGAGATTCGGCGGTTCTCGGCGGAAGCGGTAGAGAACGGGGACCTTTCGGAGGCGGACCTGTCAGTTCCGGAGTCGGGGACCGAAGGACGGACGCACGAACTTTGATATTGTTCGGAGGCTGGTTTTTGTTTCCGATAGGCGTTTTTAGCCTTCCTTTACATTCTTATTTAATATTCCAACTAGTATATTTATTTGTTAATTCCTCTCGGTGTTCGTCCCTCTTGAGCCACGGAGTCCACCGCCACCGCACGGCACCGCACCGCGACGGCCTCACACCTCCCCAACCTCGTCGGCCGCGCAAGGCGGCCGACTCCCTCGCGCGGTTGGCGCGGCATAAAGCCGCGCCAGCGCGCGCCGGGGTGAAACAGTCCACCGAGCGACGACCGGCGGACCAAACCACCGTCGGGTGGATAAAGGGGCCGCCGGGTCGCGTTTACATGGTCGTCTCAGCGACCCCTATCCGAGTGAGCGAAGCGAACGAGGATATGTCGCTGAGCGACCGCGACCGGGCGGGGGCTTTCGAAACCAAAATTCCCTCACTCGCTGTCGTGCTGTCACTACGCGGGTCGAAGCGGCCAGACGAGGGCTTTCAAGAACGAACTAGCCACTCCGACAACGACCCCTTCCTCTCGGAAACCGCCGCCGAATCTCATCGAAGCGCCATCACGAGCAGGACCACGCCCGCGACGGCACCCAACAGCGCGACCGAGAGACCGTCCAACTCCCCGCCGGAGGCCGTCCCCGTGGGAATCACCCGGACCAGTCCCGTCGCCGCGAGCGCCGCGACCCCGCCGAGCGAGAGCGCCGCGAGACCGTGGAGCAGTTCGACGCGCCGGGTCTCGGCCCGTCGCCCGACCTCCGACCCGAGCGTCGTGGCGAACTCCCCGGCGTCCCAGACCACCAGCGCGACGACCACGCCGCCGAGGACGACCCACAGCGACGTGTCGAGCGTCCCGGCGAACGACGCCGCGAGGAACAGACCGCCACCGGCCAGCGCCGGGCCTGCCACCCGATCGGAGGCGAACCGGAGCGCGAACGACAGGTAGAGCGCGAGAATCGCGCCCGCGGCCAGAACCAGCACGCCCGCCGTCAGACCGAGGACCACCGTCTCCGCGCCGTAGAACTCCGCGACGCCGCCCGCGAGGTCGCGGAACCGGCCCGAGAGAGGCGAGTCGAGTCGCCCGGCGACGAACCCGACGAGAGCGTCGAGAACCGGCCGGTGGACGACGCCGACGCCAGCGACGACCGTCATCCCCGCGACGAAGGGCGCGTAGCCGACCAGCAGGTCCTGCGTCGAGGCGCGCGAGGACCGCCGGACGAGCGCGGCGACTCCCGCGAGCGCGCTCGCGACGAGCGCGAGCCACCAGAGCAGGGTCCGGAGCCCCGGCGAAGAGGTGACCGCCACGAGCAGGTCGTGGACCGCGCCGGGGAGGACGCTCGGGACCACCTCGGCAGGGAGCGAGAACTCGACGAGGAACGCGGGCGGAACCGCCAGCGCGGCGAGACCGACGAACCTGCCGAGGTTGCGCCGGAGCGTGGCTATCGCGTCGGCGACCCGGACCTCGCCGACCGACGCATCGCCGGCGAGTTCGCTGGTCGGCAGGTTGTGGAGCGCCCGATAGCTGGCGAAACCCGCGGCCACGACCAGGAGGCCGAACTGGACCAGGTGGACCTGACCCGGTTCGGGCGCGAGCAGCCAGTCGGTCGCCGCCGAGACGAGTTCGCCCACGGCCCCGAGAACGCCGAGTTCGAGGTTCGTGACCAGCGCGTGTCCGGCGAGTGCGAGGAACAGACCGACCGGGAGGAGCGCGACCCGAGTCACGAGACCCAGACACCGCGAGACCGACCGGGAGGTGGCGACCCCGCGAACCGACGCGGCCGCTCCGAAGACCCCGACCGTACAGCCCCAGAGGACCGACATCACGCCGAGGATTCGAAGTATCTGGCCCACGACGCGCGTCGGCGAGGCCGCCGGGAACGACGCCGCGAACGCCACCAGCGACTCGTAGCCGATTCCGGCCGCGACGCCCGCGCCCGCCGGAACGAGCAGGAGACTCGCCGCGAACGCCGCGGGCACGCGCCACCGCTCGAACGTCAGCAACCAGAGCGCGACCGCGAGACAGATCGCCCCGGCCGCGGCGACGACTGCGCCCGTCGTGACGCCCGCCGCGGCACTCAGCGCCACCGCCCCGCCAGCAGTGCCGAGCAGTGCGACTGCGGTACTCGCGCGGGTCGGTGCCCAGTTCGTCTCCGAGAGGTCGGTCGCGGCGTCGTCGAGTTGGGATTCTGTCATGTGTCAGAGCAGGGTTCTCAGCGAGCGTTCGAGTGCGATTCCGAGCGGATCGTTCACGTCCCAGTCCACCACGGTCGCGCCGGTCGTCCGGAGGTCCCAGAGCCGGACTTCCCGGCGGGTTCCGGCGACCGCTCGGCCGGGTGAACGCTCTCCTTCGGGAACGCGGCCGCCGGTCACGTCGGGACTCAGCACCGCGAGGTCGTGGCCCCGGAGCGAGAGCGACCGGGCCAGCGACTCCGGCCAGTCGTCCAGTACGGGCGAGACCAGCACGACCTGCGCGTCGGCGGACAGTCGGGCGAGCAGTCGCCGGACCGCCGAGTCGGTCGGCGCTCCGCCGTCCGCGGTCGCAGTGGTCGCGCCGGGACTCGCGACCGGGGTCGGTCCGTCGCCCGATTCGGTCCCGTCGCCGGGGACGTAGGTCGGCGAATCGCGGTCGGCCGCGCTGCCGACCGCCTCGAAGACGAGTCGGGCGCTCGCGCCGTCGGCGTCGGAGGCCGCCCACGGCAGGTCGTCGGCCGGAAGCCCGCCCGTCACGTCGCCGTCGCCGAGACCGACCGCGGTGACGCTGGTCGCCACGTTGGCCGCGGTCAGGGAATCGTACAGTCGTTCGCCCGCGTACGCGCAGAGTTCCGCGCCGTTGGGGTAGCCCGCGCTCGGAGTCGTCCGGGCGACGGGCCGGGCGTCCACCACGACGACGGTCCGGGCCGCCCGCTCCTCGCGGAACTCGACCGTGGTGAGGTCGCCGGTCTTGGCGAACCGCCGCCAATCGACCCGGCCGATTGGGTCGCCGGGCCGGTACTCGCGGGTGGAGTGGAACTCCACGCCCTCGCCGCCCGAATCGGTCGTGTGGGTCCCGGCCCGGCGCGGCGAGGCCCGACCGAACGGCGGGTCCGACACCGACCGCGTGCAGGAGAGGGTCGTCTCGCCCGCGGCCGGAATCGCCGTCGTCGCGCGGTCGGTCCCGCTGGCGGTCCGGACCCGAACCGCGGGGTCGCCGAACTCGTGGTCGCCGCGCTTGGCGACGACCGAGTAGGAGACGGTCGCCTCCTCGCCCGCCCTGAGCGCGACCGCGGCCCGCGGCGACCCCGAGACGACTGCCAACTCGTCGGGCACGCCGTCCACGACTCGAACGTCCGAGAGCGCCGACTCGCCCGGATTCCGGACCGTGAGGGTGACTTCGACTTCGGAACCCGGCGGCGGACTCGCGGCGTCGAACTCGCGCTCGATTTCGGGTTCGGTCGCGCCCGCCAGCGACGAGAGCGCGCCGAAGGCTACGTAGGCCAGCGGGACGACCGCGACAGCGAACAGTCGCGGTTCGGCGTACAGCAGGCCGAGCGTCGTCAGCAGGAGCGTCCCGGCGAGCGCGCCGCGGAAGCGCGGGATTCTGTCGCGGTTCATGGCTCTCCTCCCGCGTCGGTTTCGCTCGCGTCGGTCTCGGTCGCGTCGGTATCGACTGACCCGCCTTCTTGCTCGTCTAACGCCTGCTCGTCCATCTCCTCGCCGTCCAGCACTCGGCCCACCGCCTCGACGGTTCGCTCGACGCGCCGCCGTCGCTCGGCCGAGGGGTCGAGCCACGCCCGGAGGCGGGCCAGCACCGAGAACTGCGGTCCGGAGGCTCCGGCGAGGAACGCCGCGGCGATCGGGTCGTCTGTCCACGCGCCGGTCTCGACTGCTCGCCGGGCCTGCTCGGGCGCGCAGTCGGCGGCGCGGGCGTGCGCGCTCGCGGCGGCGTCGGCGAGGGTCGAACGGACCGTCCGGAGCGCGCGGTCGTCGCCCGCGCAGGCCGCCGCGACCCGGTCGTCGAACGCCTCGCCGGTCAGGGTGTGGTCGGCCGCACTCACCGACTCTGGGCGAGCGTCCGCGTCGGCGAATCTGGCCGCCGGGCCGTCTGTCGGGAGTCGGGCGGGCGAACTCGTGCGGGCCGCCCACGCGGCGTAGAGCCCGACGGCAGACCCGAGGACGAGCAGGAGTCGCTTCGGGTCTCGGGATTCGAGGACGCCGACGACCGCCGAGAACGAGTCGGCGAGGCCCGGCGAGACGACGACTGCGGCCGCCGCGAGGGTCACGAGCGCGCCGAGTGCGCCGAGGACGCGGGCGCGCATCAGTCGTCACCTCCCGACTCCGCGTCCTCGTCCTCGGTCCGGGTCGCGCGTTCGATGGCCTCGATGGCGTCTTCGACCTGCGGGAGTCGGTCGCCGGGTGAGCGTGCGCCGTACTCCACGTCGCGGAAGGCGTCCCGGAGCGTCACGACCGGGCCGGGCGGCAGGTCGTCCTCGTGGACCGCGTGGTCGGCGAGTTCGCCGGGCGTCGAGGCCGCGGGCCGCCGGACCGAGACGACGCGGAGGAACGACTCCCAGGCCTCTCGGAGCGTGCGGTAGGAGCCGTCGTCCTCGGACGCGGGCGCACCCGCCTCGGAACCGCCAGCGAGGGTACTGCCAGCGAGGGCGTCGAGGGACGCGCGCTCGCGGGCCGCCAGAGCACGCTCGCGGAGCCACGCCCGAAGTCGGGCGAGGAGTTCTCCAATCGTGGTCTCGCCCGCCCGAAGGTCGCGGAGGGCGTCGACGACGGTTTGGACCGCCCACGAGAGGCGGTCTGCCGCACCGAACAGCGCCGCGACCACGAGGTCCGGAATCGCTCGGATTGCTCCGAGCAGAACCGCGAGGAGTCGCCGCGGCCCGACTCCCCGGCGGTAGGCCGCGAAGCCGAGAGCGCCGAGGACCAGCGCGGCCCCGCCGAGGACGCCCGCGAGGTTGACGAACAGGCCCGAGACGGTCGTCCTGCGGGTCTGGCCGCGGGCCGAGACGACCACCTCGGCGCTCCCCTGGAACGGGAGCGAGGCGGTGGCGGTGCCGTTGATACCGGTCGTTCGATTCGCGTCCGCGACGCCCGTGACGCCGACGCTGGCGTTCGTGAGGGGGTCGCCGCCGTAGGTCGCACAGATTTCGACCGGCGTTCCGGGGAGCGCGACCGGGAGCGCCGGACTCACGGCGACCCGGAGACGCGGGATAGAGACCGTCTGCTCGCCCGTAACCGAACCGCGAGAGACCGCGATGGTGACGTTTCCGGGCGAGTCGGGGAGTCGGACCTCCACGCGGCCCTTCTCGTTCGTGGTGCCTACCGACTCGCCGTCGAGGGTCACGTCGGCGTTCCGGACCGGCACGTCTCGGACCGTCGCAGTCACGACGACTACGTTTCCGGTCGCGACGTCGCCCGAAATCGTGAGCGTGGCGTTCGTGGACAGCGTGTACTCGGTACCGTTGCCGTCGCTCTCGTTTCCGGGCGAGAGCGTTCCGATTGCAAGCGTTTCGGGCGACAGCGCGCGCGGCGGCCCCCCGTTCAGCGCCATCGGCGCGTCGAAGTTCGCGGGAGGCGGGGCTATCGCCATCGGTTCGGTGTTCGCGGGAGGCGAAGTCATCGACTCGGCCTCCTCTCCGGATTTGCCGCCGACGGAGATTCGGAGTTGCTCGGCGTAGGGGACCTGCGCGGTCACGGTTCCCGAGTCGTCGGTGATTCCGACGCGCTCGCCGTTGAAGTAGACCGGGACGCCGATGGCGAGGGTCGCGTTGTCGCTGACCGTGACCTCGACGGTCGCGCCGGGGACCGGGGTGCGGTTGAGTCGGACCTCGTACCGAGTTTCGGACCGTGAATCCTCGGGGTCGCTGGTGGTCGTCCCGTCGTCCGTCGTTCCGTCACCGTCGCTGGTGGTCTCGTCGGTCGTTTCGCCAGTTCCGTCGGTGGCCGTCGAGGACCCGGAGTCGGTCGCGGTGCCCGATTCCGTGGCGGTTCCGGAGGCGGTGGCGGTGCTGGAGTCCGGCGTGGCGGTTCCCAGGTCGCTCGGCGTTCCGCCTCCGGCGGTCGTCCCGGTTCCGCTCTGCCCGCCGGTCGCGTCGTCGTCAGATTCGTTCGGCGAGAACTCCTCGTCGGGGCTGCCCGACTCGGTGGGGTCGTACTCGCTCGCGTCGGCGTCGGTCTGGTTCTCGAACGCCTGCTGTTCGGCCTCCAATCGGGCCTGTCCGGGCGTCGGGTCGAAGCGGACCCAGCCTACGTCGGGGAAGTAGGCTTCGACCCACGCGTGGGCGTTCATCGCCCGGACGCGGTAGGTGTTCGTGCCGACCGATTGGCCGGTCGAGTATCCCACGACGTACCGGGCGGGGACGTCCTGCGACCGGAGCATCGTGACCATCGAGGTGGCGAAGTACTCGCAGTAGCCCTTCTCCATGTCGAAGATGAACTGGGAGGCCACGTCGTCGCCCGCGGGTTCCGAGACGTTCAGCGAGTAGTTCTTGTTCGACTCCAGCCACGCCTCGATTCGTTTGGCCGACTCGTAGGGCGACCCGGCGTCGCTGGTGAGTCCGTCCGTGAACTGACCGACCCGGCGGTCGGTCTCCTCGGGGAGCGCGGTGTACCGGCGCTCGATTTCGGCGGGGTAGTTCCGACCGGCGGTCCGGAGAACCGCGGGGTCGCGCGCCGGCAGGTGGCTGACGCCCGAGTAGGTCGTCCCGGCGGGCACGGGGTCTTCGGTCACGAACGCGCGCTGGTCGGTGACCGACAGCGAGTCGCTACCGGTCTGAGAGACGGAGTTGGCCCGCCAGACGCTCGGCAGGGCGGTGGCCGGCTGGCGCAGAGTGACGCGATACTCGACTTCGCGGCCACGAATCCCCTCGCCCTCGATGGGACCGGTGTAGGGTCGTCGGTCGCCCGACTTCTCCCACCCCGACCCGGTGTAGGTGTCGTACGCGCCGGTCCGCCAGTACGACGCGGTCGAACTCCGGACCGTGAAGTGGGTCTCGGCGTTCTGGGACCGGAAGGCGCTCTCGTCGCTGGCGAGCGACCCACCCACGGAGGTCTGGTCGCCGGGATTCAGCGCGCCCAGACCGCCGCCGCTCCCGAGACCACCGCCACCGCCTCCGGACGGGCCGTAGGGGTTGACGTTGGGTTGGGGCACGACGGACCCGAGCGGCGTCTGACCCAGTCCGGCACCCGAGACGGCGGGGACGACGGTGCCCGCGAGGACGACCGCGAGGACGCAACACAGCGCCAGCGCGGCGCGGAGTCGGTCGCGCGTCTGTTCGTCGTCGGGCAACAGGGGCGAGGACTTCTCGGACATGGGAGGTTTGGAACTGGTCGGCGGTCGGGTCGCAGGCGTCGGCTGACGGTCGATTCGAGGGTCGTCGCGGACTTCGGTCGTCGACGCGACGACCCTCGCGCAGAGTCTGGATGCAACGTGCACAGAGACACGTAAAAAGACTGGTGGAGATCCAGAGGGTTGACAGAAACCACGGTTTGTGGTCTCCGCGAGCGAAGCGAGCGCAGGCTCGTCAGAGTTTTCGCTGGCGGTGCTGTGCAGTTATTCCGTGATTCGGGGGCCAGCGCGCGCCGAGGTGACTGATTCCCACGACCGCCGTGAAGGGCGTGTAATTCTTCTTCTAAGCAATATATAAAGTACTGATAAACGACTATATGTTTCTCGAACACGACGAAACCGTTCCACACCCAACGTCGAGGCGTGGCGAGACGAACATCTTTCACGTACGCTTGCGAACGACACACTCATGACCGACGAGTACACCGGAGCCGACCTGTTCGTGGACGCGCTGGAGCAGTACGGCGTCTCGAACGTCTTCGGCAACCCCGGAACCACGGAACTCCCCGTGATGAAGGCGTTGGGCGACAGCGACCTCGAATACGTCCTCGGACTCCACGAGGACGTGGCCGTCGGGATGGCCGCCGGATACGCCAGCACCCGGCGCTACCACGCCGACCGCGCCGAGCGCGACGGTGGCGTCGAACGTGACGGGGACGACGACGGCCGCGAGGACGACGACCCCGTGATGCCCGTCGGCGTCGTGAACCTCCACGTCGCGCCGGGGTTAGCCCACGGCCTCGGCAACCTCTACGGCGCGAGCGTGGCGGGCGCGCCGCTGGTCGTGACCGCCGGAAACCACAGCACCGACTTCCGCCACGAGGAGCCGATTCTGTCCGGCGACCTCGTGGACATGGCCGACGAGTTCGCCAAGTGGAGCGCCGAGGTGGGCGACGTGTCGGCCCTGCCGACGATGCTCCGGCGGGCGTTCCGGGTCGCGCTCACGCCGCCGACCGGCCCGGTGTTTCTGGCGCTCCCGCTCGACGTGATGATGACCGCGACCGACGCCGACCCGGAGCGTCTCGGCGAGATTCCCGACGCGGGCCGGGGCGACCCGACGCAGATAGAGCGCGCCGCGGAACTCCTCACGGACCCGTCCGAGGACGTGGCCCTCGTCGTCGGCGACGGCGTGGCGCGCTCGGGCGTCGACGCGGTCGAGGCCGCGGTCGAATTCGCCGAGAGCGCCGGGGCGCGGGTCCACGGCGAGATTCTCGCCTGCGAGGTGGACTTCCCCACCGGCCACGACCAGTGGGTCTCCTACATTCCGCCGGACGAGGACCTCGCTTCGACCCTGCTGGGCGTGGACAACCTCGTCTTCGCGGGGTGTTCGACCAACACGACGCTGACCCGCCACGAGCGCGAACTCGTCTCGACGGACACCACCTGCGTCCACGTCAGCGACGACGCGTGGCAGGTCGGGAAGAACCAACCCGCCGACGCCGCGGTCGTGGGCGACCCCGGCCGCGTCCTGTCGGAACTCGCCGACCACCTCCGAGAGCGCCTGTCCGACGAGGACCGCGACGAGCGTCTCGAACGCGTCGGCACGGTCAAGCAGATGGTCGAGTCCCAGATGGCCGCGATGGGCGAAGACAAGGCCGACGACCCACGGGCTTCGAAGGCCCAACTCGTGGACGCGATGCACGACGTGGCTCCCGACGCCTACGTCGTGGACGAGGGCGTCACCGCCAAGTACGCCATGCTGACCCGGTGGCCCTTCGAACCGGAGCAGTACGTCTCGAACAAGGGCGGCGGACTGGGCTACGGTCTCCCGGCGTCGGTCGGTGCCGGAATCGCCGAGAGCCAGACCGACGACCCCCGCGACGTGGTCGGATTCATCGGCGACGGCTCGTACCTCTACTACCCCCAGACGCTCTACTCGGCCGCTCGCTACGACGTGGACCTGACGGTCGTGATTCCCGACAACCGCAACTACCGCATCTTGAAGGACAACGCGCTCGACCTGTTCGGCGGCGACGAGGACGACTACGAGTTCGTCGGCATGGACTTCGAGCCACCGGTCGACATCCCGGCGAACGCCGAGAGTCACGGCGCTCGCGGCCGTCTCGTGGAGGACCCCGACGAAATCGGGTCTGCGCTGGCCGAGGCACTGGACAGGGACGGACCGGACGTGCTGGACGTGCTGGTTCACGACTGAATCGGGGATTCGGGTCGACCATCGTGTAAGTGGCGACGAACAACGGATTCGTGGAAGTAGAACGAAGCCCACCACGAGGGCACCTGATTTCTCGCCAGTAACCACAAAATCAAGTCCCCCCGGTGACGACTCCGAAGTGTCCCGATGATAGAAGTCGAAAATCTACGCAAAGTGTACGGCGACTTCACCGCCGTCGAGGGGAGTAGCTTCTCGGTCCCCGAAGGCGAAGTGTTCGGCGTCATCGGCCCGAACGGCGCGGGCAAGACCACGACCCTGAAGATGCTCGCCGGACTCGTGGAACCGACCGGCGGGTCGGCCCGAGTCGCTGGCTACGACGCCCAGGACTCCGAGATGCGACAGCATCTCGGGTTCCTGCCCGAGGAGTCGCCGCTCTACGAGGACATGACCGCCGTCTCCTATCTCCGGTTCTTCGCCGACCTCTACGACGTGCCGCCCGACGCGGCCCGCGAGCGCATCCACGACACCTTGGACCGCCTCGACCTGGACCACCGCGACCGCAAGATCGGCGACACGTCGAAGGGGATGACCCGGAAGGTCGCCATCGCGCGCTCGCTGGTCAACGACCCCGACGTGCTCATCTACGACGAACCCGCGAGCGGACTCGACCCCCTCACCACCAACTACATCATCGAGTTCACTCGCGACCTCGCCGAATCCGGCAAGACCGTCGTGTTCAGCGCGCACAACCTCTTCCACGTCGAGAGCATCTGCGACCGCGTGGCGGTGATGAACGACGGCCGCATCGTCGCCCGCGGGAGCGTCGAGAACATCCGCGACGAACACGGCCGTACCGAGTACCGGGTCTACACCACGGTGGAG
The DNA here is from genome assembly GCA_005239435.1 of Halorussus salinisoli. GTDB lineage: Archaea > Halobacteriota > Halobacteria > Halobacteriales > Haladaptataceae > Halorussus > Halorussus salinisoli. Next base: position 116,786 of record SZNP01000007.1, read on the forward strand.
GTCGAGGGGTCGGTCCGAGAGAACGGCCACTACTGCCGCGCTGTCGAGAGCATGGACGCCGTCGAGGAGACCCGCGAACTCGCCGAGGCCGCGGGCGGCGAAGTCGCCGACATCCAGACCCACACGCCGAGCCTCGAAGACATCTTCCTCGACCTCGCCGAGGAGTCTCCGGACGTGGAGGGCCGCCCGTGAAACTCCGAAAGACCCTCCGCATCGCGCGCTGGGAGGTCTCGAAGAACGCGGGGCAACTCGACCGCCGGACCGTCGCGGTCGGAGTCGTCGTCCTGCTCGCGGTTGGCGCGCTCACCCCGATGGTCGCCAGCGAGGGCGTCACCCTCGACGACGGCATCTACCGGGTCGGCGTCTCGCAGGACAGCCCGTACTACGAACCGGTCGCGCAGGACCCGACGTTCGTCGCGGTCGAACCGAACGACGGCAGGGCGTTGCGAGACGACGTAGACGTTCGCATCGATTCGGACGGGTCGTTCGCGTGGGACGATACGCCGAAAGGGCAGGCTGCACTTGCGGAACTCCAGAAGTCCCTCGAGCGGTACAACGACCGGATGATGTCCCGGGAGTCCGACCAGGCCGCCGCTTTCCCGGTGGAAGTCTCGGTTCGCTACGAATCGCAGGACGACCTCCGCGCGACCGGTGGAGGCTCCGGGTCGGCCGCCACGCGCACGGCCCGAGAGGGCGAGAAACGTCTCGGCGGCGGCGAAAGCCAGAGTTCCGGCGGCGACTCCGGCGGTGAGTCCGGCGGGTCGGCCACCGCCTCGCCCGGCGATAGCGAGGAGACGAGCGACGGACCCGTGCAGGCACCCTCCGTCGGAAGCGGCGGGTCGCTGTTCGGCGGGAACGAGCGCAGTGGGACCCCCGCCGACGTCGCGCCGCCGTTCCCCTTCGAGTCGCTCGTGCTGGCGTTCGCGTTCGTCCTGCCGATGAACTTCGTGATTCAGGCGTACGCCTCCACCATTCTGGACGAACGCATCAACGACCGCGGCGAACTCCTGCTGGTCTCGCCGGTTTCGCGCGGCGACATCATCGCGGGCAAGACCCTGCCGTACCTCCTCGGGATGGTCGCCATCGCCTCGGTGACGGCGGTCGGCATCGCCACCCTGACGCCCACTGCGGAGGGGGCCGTGGCGGTCCTCTCAACCGCCGCGGCGTCGGTCTCGGCAGTGATTCCCATCGCGCTCCTGTTCCTCGCGTCGTCGTTCGTGGGCGCGATGTTCGCCCGGTCGTTCAAGGAGTTGACGTTCGTTACGGTCACGCTTTCGGTGTTTCTGACGAGTTACGCCTTCGTGCCGGCGATTTTTACGAACGTCCATCCAGTCGCGGCCATCTCGCCACTGACGCTCGTCGTGAAGGCCCTGCGCGGAACCGCGTTCTCGCTCGGCGAGTACGCCTTCTCGACCGGGCCGCTCTACCTCTCGGCGGGCGTCCTCTTCGCGCTCGGGGCGGGCGTCTACCGCGAGGAAGACATGTTCACTCAGCGCCCGGTTCCCCTCAAGTTCCTCGACGCGCTCGATAGCCAGATTTCGGGTCGGCGCTCCGTGGCGAAGTTGAGCGCGCTCTCGATTCCGTTCGTCTTCGTCGGGGAACTGCTCGCGGTGGCGCTCCTGTTCGCGCTCCCCGTCTCGCTCTCGATGCCGGTCCTGCTCGTCGCCATCGCCTTCGTGGAGGAGGTCGCCAAGAGCGTCCACGTCTACGCCGGATTCGTCCACTCGCGGTTCGAGCGGACGCTCCGGTCGGCCGCGGTTCTGGGGTGTCTCTCGGGACTGGGCTTCTTCCTCGGCGAGAAGGCGACCGCGGTGGCCCAGTTGGTCGGTCTGCCCGACCTCGAACTCGGGCAGGCGGCGTTCGGCACCGTGACGGGCCTCGGCGTCGAAACCTCGCCGCTGGTCCTGCTCGGCCTGCTGTTCGCTCCCCTCGCGCTCCACGCCGTCACGGCGACGATTACGGCCTCTGGGGCGACTCGGGACCGAAACTGGTACGTCGCCACGCTGGCGGTGGCGACCCTCGCTCACGCCGTCTACAACCTAACGGTGGTGAGCTACCTTGGGTAAGCGCCTGACGGTCGCTCGCAGGGAGTTGGCGTCGCTCCGGAGCGAGAAGACCATCGTGCTGGCCATCCTCATCCAGTTGTTCGTCGCGGCGTTCTCGTCGTTCCTCGCCGTGGGGTTGGTCTCGCTCTACGACCCCGGGTCGGTGTCGAACCAGTTCGTCGTGGAGTTCGGCGTCACGGGCGAGGCGGGCGAGGACCTCACGCCCGTCATCGAGGACGAGCAGGGTTGGCGCGCCGTCGAGTACGGCGACGAGTCGGCCGCGATGCGGGATTTCGACCGAGGTGAGATTCACGCCGTCCTCTGTGTCGAGCGTGCGCCCGACGGCCGGGCGCGCGTCCGCGCAGTCGCGCCCGACGGAAACGTCCGGACGACGCTGGTCGTGACCCAGATAAAGGGCGTCTTGGAGGCGTTCGAGCGCCACGAGCGCGGTCGACTGAGTTCCCGACTCGAGCGCCTACCGGTCGAGCTCCCGCCCGATTCGTCGTCCAGCCCCTACTTCGGTTTCACCTACACCGTGCTGGTACCCCTCCTCACGTTCCTGCCGGTGTTCGTCAGCGGGAGCATCGCGGTGGACGCCATCGCCGAGGAGTACGACAGGGGCACGCTGGAACTCCTCCGGGTGACGCCACTGACCGCGACCGACATCGTGGACGGGAAGATGCTCGCGATGGGAGTCCTCGCGCCCGTGCAGGCTGGCGCGTGGCTGGCGCTCCTGTCGTTCAACGGGACCAGTATCGCCAACCCCGCCGAAATCCTCCTGCTCGTGACGGGCTTCTCGGTCGGCGTAGTCACGATGGGCGCGACTGCCGCGCTGGCGTTCCGCGAGCGCAAGCAGGCCCAGTTCCTCTTCTCAATGGGCGTGGTGGTCGCGTTCAGCGCGACCTACCTCCTGCCGGAGTCGCCCGCCAACGCGGTGGCGAAACTGGCTATCGGGAGTCCGACCCAGTCGACCCACCTCTCGGTCGTGGGCTATCTGGTGGTCTCGCTCGTGGCGTTCGCGGGGCTTCGGCGACTGGTGGGTCGGCGAGGACTCGATTCGTAGGGCCGTCACCTTTAGCCCGCTCACTCCCGCCAGTTGTAGCACATGAGTTCCGACGCGCCTCCCCGGTGGGAGTACCGAGTCGTCAAACCACCGCGCGAACCCTCGCAGAAGGAGGCCCGCGACCCCACGGCCACGCTTGACGAGTTCGCCGACGACGGGTGGGAACTCGACCAGACAATCGACTACGTCGGCGGCGGGACCAAGTTCCTCGTCTTCAGACGACCCGCCGGAGCGGACGCCGAGGCCGACGATGAGTGAGAGTGGAGGTCCGACGGTGAGAGAGACCGGAGGCTCGGACGATGAGTAAATCCGGCGAGTCAGACGCGATTCGGTCGGCCAACACGCTCCGCGAGCGCGTCGAACTCAACCGATTCTACAACTGGTTCCTCCTCGGGGGCAATCGGTTCGTCGTGACCGGCCTGTTGGCGGTGGTCGTCTTCGGGACGTTCGTCGCGGTCAGCACCGTCGTCGTCCCGTCGCTCGAAGTCGCAATTCGGTCGGCCGACACCGTAGAGACCATGTTCTCGACCATGATTGGGACCGTCATCACGGGGACGACGCTGGTCGTCACCATCAGCCAGTTGGTCATCTCGCAGGAGAACGGACCGCTGGGCGACCAGCGCCAGCGGATGAGCGACGCGATGGACTTCCGAACCTACGCGACCGAACTGTTCGAGACGGCCCCCGAAGCAGACCCCGCGGCGTTCCTCGGACAACTCCTCGAAGCGAACCGACGCCGGGCGGACGCGCTCGAGGAACGACTCGCCGACAACGACGACGAGGACCTCCGCGAGGAGGTCGGCGAGTTGCTCGACAGTCTGCGGAACAACACCGAGACGGCGCTGAGCCAACTCGAAGGAGCGCAGTTCGGCACGTTCGAAGTGGTGGGTGCGGCGCTCGACTACAACTACTCGTGGAAGATATATCAGATAGAACGACTCACCGACACCTTCGCCGACAGTCTGGACGAAGGCGACCGAGAGGCGTTCCGCGAGTTGGAGACGGCGCTGACCATGTTCGGCCCGGCGCGCGAACACATCAAGACGCTGTACTTCCAGTGGGAACTCATCGACCTCTCGCGGTACATCCTCTACGCCGCGGTCCCGGCGCTGGTCGTGGCCGGGACGATGCTCGCGTTCGTCGGCGCCGAGACGTTTGCGGGCGCTATGCTCGGCGTTCCGACCGTCACGTGGGTCGTCGGGGTCGCGTTCACCGTCACGCTCGTCCCGTTCCTGCTGTTTCTCACCTACATCCTGCGAATCGTCGTCGTAGCGAAATACACGCTCGCAATCGGGCCGTTCGTCCTCCGGCAGTCGTTCAGTGAGTGACGACCAGTCGAATCTTCGAGATGCCGGTCGGCGTGAACCCGTCTCTGGTTGTACTTCGTTGCTAACGCGGTGTACTTGGGTCTCCACGGTGTACCGGACTGCATGACGAACCGAGGGAACGCCAGAACCCCGCCCGGCCCGAACGGTCTCCCGGTCGTCGGGAGCCTGCCCACGTACGCCCGCGACCCGTTCGACTTCGAGCGCCGGATGCACCGCGAGTACGGCGACGTGGTTCGCTGGAAACTTCCCGGTGGGTGGATGTACCACCTCGCGGACCCCGATCACATCGAACACGTCCTCGTGCAGAACAACGGCAACTACGTGAAGGGCGAGGCGTTTCAGGAGACGCTCGGTCCTGTTCTGGGAAACGGCCTGCTCAACGCCGAAGGCGAGTTCTGGCGGCGACAACGCCACCTCGTCGAACCCGCGTTCCACCCCGACCGCATCTCGACGTACGCCGAGATGATGGTAGACGCCTCCGAGCGCGGAACGACGGGATGGCGAGACGGTGAGACTCGAGACGTTCACGCCGAGATGACCGCGCTCACGCTCGAAATCGTCGGCCGGGCGCTGTTCGGCGTGGATTTACGCGACGAGTCCGTGCGCGTCGGCGAAGCGCTGGAGGTCGTGATGGCCGGATCGGAGTTCTCGCTGACCGACCTGCTCCCCGAGGCGATTCCGACGCCCGGCCGCCGCCGGTTCGACGCGGCAGTCGAGACGCTGGAGCGCGTAGTCGCCCGCATCGTCCGCGAGCGCAAGCGGAATCCGACCGACGAGGACGTGGTGTCGATGCTCCTCTCGGCCCGCGACGAGGCGGGCGAGGGGATGAGCGACCGGCAGGTCTACGACGAGGTGATGACCCTCCTGCTCGCCGGCCACGAGACCACCGCGCTGGCGCTCACGTTCACCTTCTTCCTGCTCGCCCAGCACGGCGACGTAGAGCGGAAACTGGTCGCGGAGTTGGAACGAGAGTTGGGCGGCGACCCGCCGACGATGGCGGACGTAGGCGACCTCACCTACCTCGAACGAGTCGTGCAGGAGTCGATGCGCCTTTACCCACCGGTGCCGGGCATCGTCCGCGAACCGGTCGAGGACGACCGCGTGGGCGACTACCGGATTCCCGCTGGCGTGACGGTCAGCATGAGCCAGCACGTCGTCCATCGCGACCCCCGTTGGTACGACGACCCGATGGCGTTCCGACCGGAACGCTGGACCGACGGGTTCCGCGAGTCGCTGCCGCGACTCGCCTACTTCCCGTTCGCGGCCGGGCCGCGCCGGTGCATCGGCGACCGCTTCGCCCTGCTGGAGGCCCGCCTCGTGTTGGCGACGATTCTTCAGGAGTATCATCTCGAACTGGTCTCCTCGCCCGCGCTCGACCTCCGGCCGAGCATCACAGCCCGGCCGAAGAACCCGGTCGAGATGAAGGTTCACGAGCGAGAGGGAAGTCGATGGGACGTGTCGCAGAGCGAAGTCGAGCCGGCGATGGACTAAATTTATATTTCTTATTACATATTTTTTATTTGTGGTAGTATTATATAGTTGTCTTTAGATTGCGTATTCGTTTGCTCGAATCGGTGGGTGGTCCCGTCGGTGGTTGGCTACCGCGTGCGTTCGCGCTCGGCCGTGACCGCACCGCAGATGCGGCCGAGCGCGAACGCGGCGCGTCCTGTAGTCTGTGGCGATTCGCGGACCCGTGGTCTGAGAAGGTTCTCGAACTCGTGGTCGGACAAGATTCGCGTCCAAAGTTTAAGCCGCTCCCGAACCACGTTAGCGTATGGCATACGACTGTTCGTTCCTCTCGGACCTCGCGCTCGACGGCGAGGTGTCGTTCGGCGACTCGGCGCGCGAGAGCCACGCGGCCGACTTCGGCGCGGACGAGCGCGGACAGGGCGTCACGCCCGACGCCGTGGTCTGGCCCGAAACGACCGCCGACGTGTCGGCCGTCCTGTCCGCGGCGGACGACCGACGGGTCCCCGTCACGCCCTACGCCGCGGGGACCAGTCTGGAGGGCAACGCCGTCCCCGTCCATCGCGGAATCAGCCTCGACTGCTCGCGGATGGACTCGGTGCTGGACGTGCGCGCCGACGACTTCCAGATCGACGTGGAACCCGGCGTCTACGGCTCTGCGGTGGACGAGGCGGTCGCCGACGAGGGCCTGTTCTTCCCGCCGCTCCCCTCGTCGGGCGACATCTCGACCGTCGGCGGGATGGTCGCCAACGACGCCTCCGGCATGAAGACCGTGAAGTACGGCGAGGTGTCCGACTGGGTGCTGGAGTTGGAAGTCGTCCTCGCCGACGGGTCGGTCGTCACGGCGGGGAGCAAGGCCGCGAAAACGTCGAGCGGCTACAACCTGAAGGACATCTTCGTCGGGAGCGAGGGCACTCTCGGAGTCGTCACGCGCGCGACCCTCGAACTCGCGGGCAGGCCAGCGCAGATTCGCGGCGCTCGCGCGCTCTTCCCGTCGCTCGACCACGCCGCCGAGGCCGTCTTCGACGCCGTGCGCTCGGGCGTGGACGTGGCGACCATCGAACTCGTGGACGCCGATTCGGCCCGGATGGCCAACGCCTACACCGGCACCGACCTGCCGGACGTGCCGACCGTCTTCCTCGAGTTCCACGCCGACTACGGCGTCGAACGCGAGATCGAGTTCTGCCGCGAGGTGTTCGCCGACCACGGCGTCCGGCAGTTCGAGACGGCCGACGACGGCGCGGCGATGGACGACCTCTGGGAGGCCCGCGAGGACCTCGCGTACGCCATCCAACTCTGGGACCCCGACCTGACCGCGCTCCACCCCGGCGACGTGACGGTGCCCATCAGCGACTACCCCGAGATGGTGAAGTTCGTAAAAGGTCTCGCCGACGACCGTGACCTGCTGGTCCCTTGCTTCGGCCACGCCGGCGACGGCAACCTCCACTACTCGGTGCTGGTGGACGAGGACGACGACGAACAGGTCGACGCCGCCGAGGAGGTGTACCGGGCCACCGTCGAGATGGCCATCGACCTCGGCGGCACCGCGACCGGCGAACACGGCATCGGACTCGGCAAGCGCGACTTTCTGGAGGTCGAACACGGCTCCGAGTCCGTCGAGGCGATGCGCCGCCTCAAGCGCGCGTTCGACCCGCGCGACACTCTGAACCCCGGAAAGATATTCCCCGAGACCGCCGGGGGCGAGCGCGTGCGAGCGGACTCGGCCGACGACGTTCGATGAAGTCGGGTCTGCACCGTGTTACGGGGCGGGCGGTCTCGGACGTCGACCGTGAACTCTGTCCCAAAGCTAATGGAATTCTCTCTGGAAGTTACCGTCATGGTGCGCCGCGCTCTCTGGCGGTGGTCCCCGGCGGTGGTCCTCGCGGTCGGCGGGACGCTGTTCGCCGCGTCCGTGGCGCACCACGTAACGGAAGTCGGCCGGCTCGACCGACTCAACGGTCCGATGTTGGCGCTAGCGCCCGACACGGGACGTTGGCGATGACGGTCGCGTACGGCGGCTACCGGTTGGCCGACTCCGAACTCGCGCCCGAACATCGGTGGCAGGTCGCCAAGTGGTGTCTCCTCGGAATCGTCGTCCTCGTCGGAACCACCGCGGCGGGCGTCCTCGTCCGTCGATTCGAGGGCCGAATCGTCGCCGAACCGACGTTCCAACTCCTGCTCACGGCCGACGCGGGTGCGGTCGCGGGACTGGTTGCCGGCTACTACAACGCCCGAAATCGGACGAACGCCCGGCAGGCCGAGCGAGCGACGACGACGCTCCAGTTCGTCAACGACCTCTTTCGACACGACGTCAAGAATCACACGAGCGCCATCTTGGCCCACGCGGGCGTCATCCGGGCCGAGAGCACGACGAACGGGTGGCCGACTCCGTGGCCACCATCCGCGAGCAGGCCCGCGAAGTGAACGCGCTCGTCGAGAACGCGGAGGCGATAGTCGAGACGGTCTCGGAAGACGCCGGGGTCGGTCGAGTCGACCTCTCGACCGTCGCCGCCGAGTCGGCCGACCACGTCGCGGAGACGTTCGACGCCACCGTCACCACCGACCTGCCCGAGCGTGCGCCTGCGGCCGCCAACGACGCGGTTCAGTCCGTCGTGAACAACCTCGCGGAGAACGCCCTCGAACACAACGACGCCGACGACCCGCGGGTCGAACTGGCGGTCACGAACTGCGACGAGTCGGTTCGGCTTCGCGTGGCGGACAACGGCCCCGGCATCGCCGACTCGCGCAAACCCGAACACTTCGAACCGAACGACGGAAGCCGACACGGCGGCGGTCTCCATCTGATGGAGACGCTCGTCGAGAGCTACGGCGGGGAGGTCCGGGTCGAAGACAGCGACGCGGGCGGTACGGCGTTCGTCGTGGAGTTACCTCGATGCGACTCGGACTTCCTTTAAGTGCTTCTGGCGACAAGGGATAGATACGAGGGAAGACGGCTCGTTCTACCGGACTCAGTTCTCGACAGTCACGTCTCTCGACACGGGATGGTCGAATCTCCAAACTCGTCGGCGCTTCGTCTCAGGCACATGTTTAAACTGTCCCCGCGAACTACAGACCAGTAATGACCGAGGGGTGGACCGACCCGCAGACGCCATCGTGGCAGTCCGGGCCAGTTGCAGACGAGCGAGATGCGGAACGACCGTTCAGTCAGCGTCCCGGCGACGGTTCGGTCGGCCGGGCCGACCTCCAGCGCGACCAGACGGTCCGACAGTGGGGGCCGGTCACGCCGAGCGCGACCCAGATCGGCCGGGCGGAGTCGCCCGACGCCGACCTCTCGGAGAGCGTCCGCCGACTCCACGAGGAGCGCCACTCCGCGATGGCCGGACACAGTTCGCGGATGCACCGCCTCGACAAACTCCGGATCGCCCACGCGCTCTGCAACGACCTATCGCTGACGCCGTGGCAGCGCGACAGAGTAGTCGGCATCATGTCGGACCTCGACCTGACGGCGTTCGGTAGCCAGCGCGCGATTCCGAAGGTGGCATTGGTGGTCATCCGGCACGTCGTTGACCACGAGCGCGAACACTACCTCGGTCTCCACGACCAAGAGTGGATTCGTGAACTATCACCGGCCGAACTGAACGAACTCTACGACCAGTTCCGGTCGATAACCGACGAGGAGCGGTTCTCCGAACTCGTCGCCAAACACGGGTTGAACGTCACGAACCTGAATCGGCTCCGGCGCACTCTGAAGGACCAACTCCGGGAGCAGGACCTCGAAGACGCGGTGTACGGCCGGAATCCGCACCGAGACCCGAACCTACCGAGTCTCGGCGCTCGCCGGGCGGACGACTCTCACGAGGAGCGCTCTCACGAGAAGCGAGTAGACGTAGACGACGAGTGAAAGGCGGAGTAGTAGGCGAAGACGGAAAAGCGGAGTAGACGAAGACCGAAAACGAACCGAAGTACGAATCTTCCTCGTATCTGCTCATTGTCGCCAGAAACAGTTAAAGGGACCCCGAGTCGCCGGCTCGACTCGCCGACTTTCGTTCGACTTTCGGGTACGGTTTCAGACGGTACGAATACCAGTCGCTACCGAGTACAACTCCGTCAGAACGGGACCGTCTTCCCTCGTATCTATCCCTTGTCGCCAGAAGCACTTAAAGCCGGACGAGGCGACTGAGTGACCCACGATTTCGGACCCGCGTTCCGAATCGCTACTCGTCGCGGTCGTAGAACTCCGCGCGCAGGTCGTCGTCGTTGAGGTTCGTCGCGGTGTCCGAGAGTTGCGTCCGGAGCTCGGTGAGTTCGTTCGTGAGCTCCTCGTACTCTTCGTTCGCCTCGAGTTCCTCGGGACTCTTCTTCGTCTCCAGCGCCGCCTTCTTGTTCGCCAGCGAGAGGAACCGTTGCATCTGCACGTCGTAGGTCGAGCGCCGGAGAAGCGTCTCGACGGTTTCTAGCAGTTCCTCGGCCTCCGAGACCGGCTTTTCGAGGTAGGCGTCGAACCCGAGATCGAGAATGTCGAAGTCGGGTTCGACCGCCGAGACGAGCGCGACTCGGCAAGTGAACCCCTCCTCGTGAATTCGGTTCAGTACGTCCTCGCCCGAGAGGTCCGGCATCCGTCGGTCGAGGAGAACTACGTCCACCTCCTCGTCCAACTTTTCTAGGGCTTCGGACCCGCTGTACGCGGTTCGCACGCGGTATTCGTCGTCCAGCCATTGGGCGTAGGCGTCCGTAATCGGCTTCTCGTCGTCGACGATTAACACTGTGGCGTCGTTGGGCATAGTTCCGGTATCGCTTGCGGTCTGTATTGAGTCACTCATGCTCCGTTGATTCAAGCGGCGATGTCCCGGCGACGCTGGCCGTCGGTCGCCGGAACTCGTGTGACGAGCGGTCGATCGGTGCCCGTCGAATTGTCTTCTTCATCTATCAGTCCGTCTCCTGTTCGAAGGGTGATTTGGCTGTCTCGGGTTCGTACCCGCTCAAGAAGACGAGGTTCCCCCGTCCTACCTGTACGCGGGTGATGAGGCCCTTCTCCTCCATCTTCGAGAGCTTCCGACTGACGGTCGATTTCGACCAGTCGGTCTCCTCGGTCACGTCGGCCTGCTTCATCCGACCGCCGTACTGGGTGAGCAGTTCCCGGATTCTGTCCTCGTCGGTCAGCATCGCCTCCTCCGGGAGGTCGTCGACGCCCGTTTTCGGTCCCGACTGCGAGACGGACGCCTCCGCGTCTTCGACCGCGCTCGGCGAGTCGGAGGCCGCGGCGTCGCCCGACCTGGAATCGCTCTCGGCCGAGAAGACGCCCGTCAGTGAGTCCCGAATCGACGTAAACAGGCCACTCTCGGTCTCGGGAACGGACACGTCCGTGTCGTGAGACTGGACGTGTTCGCTGGTCACGCTCCTGTCGCCGTAGGTCTCGGCGACCGACCACTCTTCGCCGTCGTCGGACACCTCGACGACCGCGTCGAACAGGGTCTTCAGCGTGTTGACCGTCTCCTCGTCGTGGATGTCCGGGTCCATGTGGTAGAAGCCGATGGCGTCGGCGGCCTGTACCCGGTGGGTGAGGATGTGGAGATATCGGAATGCAGTGTCGAAGTCCACGTACTCCAGTAGGATGGTCAGCGTCTGAACCGAGACGACCGTCTGGTTTCTGTTCCCCTTCCACCGAGTCAACTGCTCGCTCAGTGGCGCGATGATGTCCATCGGCTGGTTCGGGTCCACCCGAGCGACGGACACGTCGAGGGGAAGTTCGGTACTGTCGTCTTCGCCCGTCTTCTCCACCGTGTTGGCGTGGATGAACGCGAGTTCTGCCGGAAGTTCTCCGTTGTGTTCCTTCCAGTCGGAAATCCACGTCTCGGGCGGCGGCGTGTACGTCACTGCGGCGACGTTCGCCCTCTCCGGTGACGTCGTGGAGGCAAGCAGTTCGAGACACGCTCGGTTGCCGGTCGGTGTCAGGGGTGCCAGCAAGAGAACGTTCGAGGACTGCTCCAGTTGTCTCCTGTCGGATGTATCGATGTTCATTCGTTAGTTGTCATATTGCGCGGTTGTTTCCTCAGTTTTGAAGATGTCACGAGACTATTTGCAGGTAGTAGGTGTTGACGGCCCGATGGATATTAAGTCGTTTCCCACGCAAAGGGGTACCGAAAACGCCGTGACCGACAACACGCTGGCCCAGTGCTTTACTACGAAGAAGAGACCCTGAACGTAAAAGGGGCCGGCAGTACCAATCACGGTAGTTAAATGGGGGAAGGTGTTCTCGGCGACTCCGGGAGACTGAAACGGGTCGCTATCGAAGCGACGACCATGCAAGCAGTGATCCTCGCGGCTGGAGAGGGAACCCGGATTCGGCCGCTGTCGGCGTCGCTCCCCAAACCGATGTTGCCAGTCGCCGACCGGCCCCTCGTCGCTCACACTGCCGACGCGGCCGTGCGGGCGGGCGCGGACGAACTAATCCTGGTCGTGGGTTACGAGGCCGACGCGGTCAGGGACTACTTCGGCGAGGAGTACGCCGGCGTTCCGGTCGGCTACGCGGTCCAGGAGACGCAGGCCGGAACCGCCGACGCGGTCCACGCCGCGGCCGACCGGTTGGACGGCCCCTTCGCGGTCCTCAACGGCGACAACCTCTACGACCCCGAGGCTATCGCCGATCTGTTCGCGGCCGGTCCGGCGGTCGGTGCGGCCCGGGTCGAGAACCCCTCGAACTACGGCGTCCTCTCGACGAAGGGCGGGGTCGTCACCGACATCGTGGAGAAACCCGCCGACCCGCCGACCGACCTCGCCAACGCCGGGGCCTACGCCTTCCCCGAAGAAGCGCGAGCGTGGTTGGACGTGCCCGAGAGCGAGCGCGGCGAGCGAGAGATCACCGACGTTCTCGCGCGCGCCATCGAGGAGTACGACGTGAGTTACACCGCGATGGACGGGTGGCTCGACGTGGGACGACCGTGGGAACTGCTGGAAGCCAACGAGTGGAAACTGGGAGAACTCGCCCGCGACGTCCGCGGCGACGTCCACGAAACCGCCGACCTCCGGGGGCCGGTCGTCGTCGAGGAGGGGGCGACCATCGACGCCGGAGTCGTCGTCGAGGGTCCCGCGCTCGTCCGCACAGGCGCGAGCGTCGGCCCGAACGCCTACGTCCGCGGTGCGACTCTCGTCGGCGAGGGCGCTAAAGTCGGCCACTCGGTCGAGGTCAAAAACAGCGTCGTCGGCGCTGGCTCGCACGTCGCGCACCTGAGCTACGTCGGGGATAGCGTGTTGGGTCGGAACGTCAACTTCGGGGCCGGGACGAACGTCGCCAACTTGCGGCACGACGACGAGGCGGTGAAGCTGACGGTGAAGGGCGAGCGCGTCTCGACCGGCCGCCGGAAGTTCGGCGTCGTGGCGGGCGATGGAACGAAAACCGGCATCGACACGAGTCTGAACGCGGGCGTGAAACTCTCCGCGGGCGCGACGACGACTCCCGGCGAAGTCGTGACGCGGGACAAGTAGAGTTCGTTTCCCCCAGGTTGTTCTTTCTCTCGAACTTCTACTTCTGTCCGACGCGCAAGCTCGACTTTCGACTCGGCACGTGCTGGTGCGACGCCGGTGGCGTCGCACCCAACCGCGCGAGCGAAGCGAGTCGGGCCCGGAGGACGAGGGTCGTCTTCCGAGGCGGGGCTGCGTGGTGCTGTGCGGTTGCGGTACGATCGGGAGAACACGAGCAACTGACTGACCGCGACAGAACCCGTACTACCGACTCACTTTCGCGGTGTGCCACGCGTTCGCCGCGAGAGTATCGAACGTCTCCTTCGCCGCTTCGGCCATCGGGTACTCGCCGTGGTAGGGGTCCGGGTCGCCCTCTACCCCCGTTACGGTCCGAATCGCGTCGGCCAGCGACTCGTAGTTGTCGCCAACCACGTCCTGAATCAGCACGGGCATCCCGGCGCGCTCACAGAGTTCACGGGCCGCCTCGCGGCCGACGTACACCCGCTCTTCCCGTCCGTCGGCGAAGACCAGCGCGAAGGGCGTCTCGCCGAACTGGGCTTCGAGGAATGATTGGGCCGGGTCGTCCTCCCACGCGATTGCGCCGACGCCCTCGACTCGCCGGAGCGCAGAGGCGGCCGCCGAGCAGAAGGGACACTCCCCGTCGTAGACGAGTACGCCGTGGTAGTCGCTCATGGGGCGTCGGTAGGGTCGCTAACGGTAAAACTGCGGTGGGGTGGTGAGCCGAGAAGATACGAAAATACGTCTCGAAGAGAGGTAGATGTGTTTGTAGAAACGAGAGAGTTTTCTCACCGCTTCGACTGACCCGGCGGGTTGTCGTGTTCCGCACGATGGTCCAGCATCTCGTCGTGCTGGCAGGCCCGAATCCGGAGGTCGGACCGGGGCTTGGCGGTGCAGGGCAGAATCATGCCGGCCTCCTCGTCGGACTCGTAGTACCGGCGGGCGTCCGACTGGTCCACCTCGCCCTCCAGCAGTTCCGCTGCGCAGGTGGTACACCACCCTTGCTGGCAGTCGGCCGGGAGCCAGATGCCTTCGCTCCGGGCGGCCGAGAGGACGTACTCCGTCTCGGGGACCTCGATTTCGACGGTCTCTCCTGCCTCCTCGACGTCGCAGTCGTCCGGTACTTCGATAGCGACGGTGTGGCTACTCACAAGTCCGGTTAGCGGGTACGCGAGGATGAACGTGTCGGCCTCCGTGCAGAGTGACGTGCTGTGATACCGTCTTACTATCTGTCTCCGAACGGCAAATTGTGGGAAGTATTAACACACTCATCGGCGAGGTTCTCGAAGGGGGAAATGGCCATCGTGACCTTAACAACAGTTCCGCGGTACGACAGCGACCGGATTTCCGAGCGGAAGGGCCGAGCAGTGGTCGTCGGAGCGGGCATGGCGGGTCTGCTCGCGGCCCGCGTTCTGGCCGACGGGTTCGAAGACGTCACGGTCCTCGACCGGGACTCGCTCGCCGACGAGGCGACCCCTCGGCGCGGCGTCCCGCAGGGCCGTCATCCCCACGCGCTCCTCGAAGCGGGACGCGCCACGCTGGAGGACCTGTTTCCGGGGTACGGCGAAGACCTCGTCTCGGCCGGAGGGGTGGTCGTCGATTTCGCCAGCGACGTGAACTTCTACGACGAGGGGGACTTCCTCGCTCACGGCCCGTTCCGGATGGAGACGTACTCCGCGAGTCGGCCGCTGTTCGAGCAGATAGTCCGCCAGCACGTCGCCGGCCTCGACGGCGTCCGGATACGACCGGACTGCCAGGTCGCTGACTACCGCTTCGACGGCGCGCGCAGGTCCGTGGACGGTGTCGCAGTCCAAGAAAACGGCGAACGGACGGAGATTCCGGCCGACCTGGTCGTGGACGCCACCGGCCGGACGAGTCGGACGCCGACGTGGCTTTCGGACCACGGCTACGCGCCGCCGCCGGTCGACGAAGTCCACATCGACCTGTCCTACAGCACCACCTACGTCGAGCGACCCGCCAGCGACCGCCGGACGTATCTCGTGCCGCCGTCCTCGCCGCGGACCCGCGGTGGCATGGCCGCGCCCGTCGAAGGGGACCGCTGGGTGGTGAACTTGCAAGGCGTCCACGGGACCGACCCGCCGACGGGGTTCGAGGAGTTCACGGAGTACGCCGCGAGCCTTCCGACGCCCACGCTGAAGCGACTCCTCGACGATCGTCCCAACCGTTCCGAGACCGTCGAACACTACCCGTTTCCGTCGAACAGACGCCATCGATACGAGAGCCTCGACCGATTTCCGGATGGGTTGGTCGTCGTCGGTGACGCGGTCGCTAGCTTCAATCCGGTCTACGCACAGGGAATATCGGTGGCCGCGCTCGAGGCGCTGGTCCTCCATCGAACCCTCGCTACGGGCCGCCGTGGGAATCTCGCGCTCCGCTTCTTCGACCGGGCCGAGGACGTCGTGGACGTCGCGTGGATGCTGGCCGTCGGCAGTGACTTCGGGTTCCCACAGACGACCGGCCCGAAACCGCGGGGTACCGACCTGGCCGCCCGGTATCTCTCCCGATTGACCCGGAGAGCCCACACGGACGGCGAGTTAGCCGATGCCTTCGTCCGGGTGCTCTCGATGGAACGACCGCCGACCTCGCTGTTTCGCCCGGGCGTCCTGTGGCGAGTATTCGGGCCGCCCAATTGACCGCCAGCGAGACCGAGAGCAGTCGAGTTAGCCGCCGGCAAAACCGAACGCAGTCGAGTGGTCCGTTTCAGGCCCACTCCGTCGCTGATTCGTCGCGCGACGCATCTCGGTCGCTACGCCGAGTCGTTGATGCGCCTGTTGGTCGAGTAGGGCGCGTCGCCGGGTTCGCCGCGGACGAAGTGGCCCGCCGGGTTGATTTCCCCGTCGCGCTCCATGCTGAGGAGTTCGATGAACCACGCCTCGTGTTCTATCTCCTCCTGTAGGATGCGACTCGCCATGTCGTATGTCCGCGGGTCCTTGCCCTGCGTCATGTCGCAGATTTCGCTCCACGTCCGGATGGCGCACCGCTCGGCTTCGAGCAGGACCTCCAGCACGCCCTCGGCGTCGAGGTTCGAGAGGTCCGGTTCCTCGCCCTCGTAGGGCACCGGCATCTCGGCGTGCGGACACGACGCCCGGCCCATGAAGTCGCCGATGTCGTAGGGCAAGTGGCCGCCGAGTTCGTAGACGCGCGGCGCGACCAACTCGAAGTGCGCCCGGTCTTCGAGGCGGGCGTCCTCTGTGATCTCCTTGTAATCCTCGTGGCCAGCGAGGTGCATCCGGAGGTTGGTGTAGTAGTAGTACGTCGAGAACTCCGCTCCGATGGCGTCGATGAGTCGTTCGCGGAGTTCCTCCGGGTCGAGGCCGCGCTCGCGGAGCGCCTCCATCCCCACGCGAGTGTCGGTCGTCCCCGGTTCGACGCTTCCTGAACCGTGTCGTCGTTCGTCGTCTGCCATAGTGGTCTCCCCCAACGGCGGGGACGACTCTCAAACCCTTAACTATTCTTCCCAGATTAAAAACACACGTTCGTGTGATTGGAAAATTTCGTATCGGGAATCGCCGTGGAGATGCCGCTATCAGGGTTCAGTCGCTCCCTCTACTACCTCGATGACTGCCTCGCGGTCCGTGTCGGCCGACCGGAGGTGGAATCGGGCCCGTCCGGTTCCCGACGGGAGGTACTCGCCGAAGGTCCACGCCCGCTCGCGTCGCTCGCCCGCGGGGACTCGTATCTCCGCACGGTTGGGACTGTACATCGCTCCGGCCTGGTTCAGACTCGCCCGGAAGACGCCGTCGCTTTCGCCGACGTTCTCGACCGTGAGCGACACCTCGAACGACTCGTCGTGGACGACCTGCTCGGGCGCGTCGAACGAGACGACCTCGAAATCGGCGGGCGGTGCCCGGAGGTCCGCGAGAATCGTCTCGTCCACTCGCTGACTCCGACCGCGATACGCCAGTTCGACTTCCTCGGCGTCGAGGGGGTTCGGCACCTCGAAGGCGACCCACCCGGACCCGGTTTCGTCGGCGCGATAGCCCGGCCCCAACTCGGAGAGACGGTTGGGACCGCCCACCTCGCCCGGCGCGAGCGTCCCCCAGAAGTGGCGGCCGTCGGCGACCAGCGAGAAGTCGCTCGGCGGCGGCGAGTCGGTCTGCGGGTAGACCTCCACGAACACGAACTGGGTTCCCTCTACCGCTTCGACGTCCATCGAGTCCGGCGTCGTGAGATAGAAGAACGACGACTGGACGCCGACGGGGACGAACTCGACCGCAGACGGTTCTCCGGGCGGAGTCCCCGTCGACGACCGATTCCTGTCCACGGTGGTCGTCTCGCTGGGACGCCGACGAGTCGTCTCGGTCTCGTTCGGTTCGTCGTCTCCGTCGCGGAGGCCGCCGACGCAACCTGCGAGACCCGCGATTGCGACTACACCGCTTTGGAGGAGGGCGCGTCGACCCCGACTTCTTATCATTTTAACCAACATTCAACTATAGATGGAATAAGTTTTGTGACATCAAAGGCCGGTCGGGCACGCATGCCAGGAGGCCCCGGTCGTGCGTCAGTCGCCCGAGGGTACAAGTACAAAGACGGGACCAACCCTTCTCGTGACCTGAGACCTGCCGCGAGGAGGCCAGCGATAGCACGGCACTCCTCCTCGCGTCGCGCCCGTGCCGTCTGTTCGCCACTCTCGCCAGTGGTCGCTACCGACCGACTGGTCGGTCTCACTCGCGGTCGAACGCCGTCCTTCGAAGGAGAGCCTCGGCGTCGTTCACTTTCGGTCCGCGGCGAAAGCGGTTAGGTATCCCGACCCTATCGCCGACTCGTGGACGAGACAATCGACTGGCTCCGGGGACGACCGTACTACGAGGCGCAGGTCGAAGCTCACCGGACGCTGCCCGGCCGGGACGGTGACTTCTCCGAGGTAGACCTCGAACCCCGACTGGAGAGCGCGCTCGCGGAGCGGGACATCGAGGACCTCTACCGCCATCAGGCCGAGGCTATCGAGGCAGTCCGCGATGGCGAGAACGTCGTCCTCGCCACTCCGACCGCCAGCGGGAAGAGTCTCGCGTACACGGTGCCGGCGTTCGAGCGCGCGATGGACCACGGCGGGCGCACTCTCTACGTCGCCCCGCAAAACGCGCTCATCAACGACCAAGAGGAGACCCTCTCGGACCTCGCGCGGGACCTCGGATTCGGGAGTCGGGTCTCGGTCGAACAATACACCGGCCGACTCGACAAGGGCGAGAAGCGCGCGGTCAGGGACCGACAGCCGACCGTCGTCCTCTCGAACCCCGACATGCTCCACTACGCGCTCTTGCCCCACGCCCACCGGCTCTGGGACTGGTTCTTCAAAGGACTGGAGACGGTCGTGCTGGACGAGGTTCACGAGTACCGAGGCGTGTTCGGAAGCCACGTCGCGCTGGTTCTGCGACGACTCCAGCGGGTCTGCGAGCGATTCGACTCGTCGCCGCAGTTCGTCTGCTGTTCGGCGACCATCGGCAACCCGGTCGAGCACGCCGCGAGCGTGACCGGAACGCCGGAATCGAGCTATCGGCTGATAGACGAGGACGTGAGCGACACCGGACCGACTCACTGGCTCCTCTGGAACCCGCCGGAGTACGAGAACCCGCAGGCCGGCACCGCGGGCAGGCGGAAGTCGAACCACGCCGAGACCAAGCGCCTCTTCGCCGACCTCGTGTCGAAGGGCCACCAGACGCTGACGTTCACTCGCGCTCGACAGGCCGCCGAGCAGTGGGCGATGGAGAGCGCGCAGGAGTTGCGCGAGCGCGGACGGGGCGACCTCGCGCCGGACGTGACGGCGTATCAGGCGGCGCTCAAGAACGACCGCCGGAAGGAAATCGAGGAGGGCCTGAACGACGGCGAGGTCCGTGGCGTCTGGAGTACCAACGCGCTCGAACTCGGGGTCGACATCGGCGGACTCGACGCGGTCCTGCTCGACGGCTACCCCGGCACGCGGATGGCCGCCTTCCAGCAGGCCGGGCGTGCGGGCCGCGGGGACGACCCGAGCCTCGTCGCGCTCGTGGCGGGCGAGGACCAGTTGGACCAGTACCTCGTGGCGAATCCCGAGGACTTCTTCGCTGGCGACCCCGAGCGCGCGGTCGTCAACCCCGCGAACGACCAACTTCTGCCCGACCACGTACTGTCTGCGGCCCGCGAGACGTGGCTCGCACCCGAGGACAGCGACTACTTCGGCGAGGAGTTCCCCGACCTCGTGGCCGACCTCGAAGCCGAGGGACTGCTGGAGCGCCGGAACACGTCGGAGGGCGTGCGCTGGACGTACGACGGCGAGGGGAGCCCACAGCACGAGATGAATCTCCGTTCCATCGACGACCGAGAGGTGGAGTTGATGGACCGGCGCAACGGGGACACCATCGCCAGCCTCCCCTTCGAGGACGCGCTGAACGACGCCCATCCGGGGGCTATCTACCACCATCAGGGGCAGTCCTACGAGGTCGTGGACCTCGACCTCTCGCGGCAGGTCGCGGAACTCTCGCCGACGTGGGCCGACTACTACACCAAGGTCCTCCACGAGAAGGAGATTACGGTCGAGGAGGACCAGCGCGAGAAACACCTCTCGACCCGCGAGGACGTGCCGGTCCGGTTCGCCGACGTGACGATGCGCAAGCAAATCACCGGCTTCGAGCGCCGCGACCGGTCCGGTGAGACGCTGGCCCGCGAGTCGCTGGACTTGCCGGAGGTCTCGCTCCGGACGAAGGCGCTCTACTTCACGGTGCCTCGTGACGTGGAGTCGGCGATGCGCGAGGCGGGCGACTTCAACGGCGGCATCCACGCCGCCGAACACGGCATGATTTCGCTGTTCCCACTCGAACTGCTGTGCGACCGCGGCGACATCGGCGGCCTCTCGACGCCGATGCACCCGCACACCGGCAAAAGTACCATCTTCATCTACGACAGCTATCCCGGCGGCGTCGGCCTGGTCCGGGAGGGCTACGGGACCGTCGAGAACCTGATGGAGAACACCGCCGAGATGATCGCGGCGTGCGAGTGTGAGTCGGCGGGCGGGTGCCCGGCCTGCGTCCAGTCGCCACACTGCGGGAACGCCAACGACCCGCTGGACAAGGCGCAGGCGGGGTTCTTGCTCGAAGAACTCACCGAGGCCGAGTGAGCGGCGGTCCCCGAAAGCGAGACGGCGGAACCGCCCACCAGTAGCGAGACGGCGAACCAACCGACAGCTTGGCGGTCTGCGCGAGCGAAGCGAGTGCCGGCCCGGCGGACGCGGGTCGTCCGCCGGTGTACTGAAAGGGTCCAGTCGCGCGAGGGTGCGAGTGTTGCAACCGCGATAGGGCGGGGCTTTCCGAGCGTAGCCGTAAAATTAAGTCACCAGCCTCTCAACCTCCTCCCAGCATGGACGACGAGGACCTCGAATCGGTACGAGAGCGCAAGAAGCGCGCGCTCATGCGAGAGCAGGGCCTCGGGGCGCCATCCTCGCCGGTCTACGTCGACGGCTCGAAGAACTTCGAACAGACCGTGGCGGCCCACGACGTCGTCCTGGTCCACTACTACGCCGACCGCGGCGCGGGCCAGCGACTCCATCCCGTCGTGGAGTCGGTCGCGCGCGAGACGTTCGCGGCGGTGGCGAAAGTGAACGTCGTACATCACCAGAAGCTGGCTCTGAAGCAAGCCGTCGAAGCCACGCCGACGTTCGACCTCTACGCCGACGGCGAGTGCGAGGAGCGCGTGCGGGGGCAGGTCGAGAAGTCCGAGTTGGTGGAACTGGTCGGGGAGTACACGCGGTTCTGAAGGTGGTCAAGTTTGCTCTCGAATATATTTTTACCGTTATTAGGTGTATAAACCAATTCCTGAGCAACAATTAAGTTGCTAAAGTGCGTCCAGACGAGTTCGTCCTATCTATCCGAAAGCCATTTTAGGTCGACCTAACTTAGATTAGGCCAGCCTAAACCATGGTCGATTCCCTCGACAGCATCCGGAAGCAGATTGGCGATTTAGCCAGCGACGACGGCGAATTCTACGTCGCGTGCGCCGAGACCGACGAGTGTCCCGCGCCGCTGACCGGTCGGCGGTTCCCGACAGAGGAGGCCGCGAACGAGGCCACCGCCCTCGCCCGCGAGTATCGCGCGACCCTCCGCGAGTCGGACCCCGACCTCCCGGAACACCGCCTCGCAGTCTACGAGAAGTCCGGCGGCCCGCTCACGATGGTCTCGACCCGCGAGCGCGCCGCGGGCCAGCGCGAGAACGGCTTGCCCCGTACCTCGCGGTCGGTGATGGTCTCGGGCGAGGGAGAGCGCGAGTGGCTTCGGATGGACAACGCGCCGCTCGTCCACGTCCGGCGGGACGGCGAACCGCTCCCCGACGACGCCATCGAGCGTCAACTGGACTCGAAACTGTGACCGTCGAACTCCGAACCCACGCCGCCAGTGAGCGCGCCGAGTCCGAGCGCGAGCGCATCGAAGGGAAGGTCGCGGCCTTCGAGACGTTCGCCGAGCGCGTCCACGACGTGTCGTCCGACGTGGGCGGGAAGGTCGGCACGGGCCAGCAGGTCGGCGCGTCCGCGCAGTCGCCCACCGGCCGATCCCCCGGAAACGCGCTCGCCGTCGGAGCGTCCTCGACCGGGACCGCCGGCGGAGCGGCGGCCGTCCGCGAGGCGTTCTGCGAGACGGTGCTTCCGTACGCCGAGACCGACTCGCCGACCGAGGCGATGGCCGACGAACTCTCTCCCGACCTCGCCGCCGCGCTCTCGCCCGCGGCGGGCGCGTTCGCGCCCGGTCTCGCGGCCCAGTTGGTCTCGCGCGCCGAGAGCCGTCGCGACGAGTGCGAACTCCTCGCGGACGCCATCGGGACCGAGCGCGACCGCCTCCGAGCGGTCGCCGACGAACTCGACGGAATCACCGACTGGCTCGCGGAGGCCGACGAGACTCCGCTCCTCCAACTCGGCTTCGAGGAACTGCGGGAGCGCCACGACCGACTGACGGCGTTCCGAGAGACCTGCGACCGCCTCGCCCGCGAGCGACAGGCGACAGTCCGGGGCACTCGGCGCGACGGACTCACCGGAATCAGGGAGCGCGAACTGTTAGACCACCTCTACGCCGACTTCGCGGACGACCATCCGGCGCTGGCCGACCTCGCGCAGGTGGACGACCTGCTCGCCGACGGCCAGCGCGCGGTCCGTCGTCACCTCTGCGCGCGAGTCTGAGGGGGGCGACGTGTCGCCGAGCGATTTTGTCAACGTCGCGGCCGATGCGGATTCCGAAACCTCTTAACGGTTGGTCTGCCCTCTCGAATCCGACCGCCATGCCCGACCGTCTCGAAGTCCTCCACCGACGAATCGACGAGTTGACCGACCCCGAGGGCGACTTCGCCGTCGTCTGCCCGCGCTCGGGCAAGCGCCCGGTGCCGGTCAGGGGAGCGTCGTTCTCCTCGTCCGGCGACGCCGAACGGGCCGTCGAACTCGTCCGCGAGTACCGCAACCTCCTGCGCGACGTCGACCCGCACCTCGAATCGATTCCCATCGTCGCGGCCGAGGAGACCGCCGACCCGCTCGCGCTCGACGGGGCGTCCGAGAGTCTCGGGCGCTCGTCGCGGTCGATTACCCTCTCGGGCGACGGCGACGGCGAGTGGCTTCGGATGGACGACGCGCCGGTCGTCCACGTCCGGCAGGACGGCGAACTATTAGACGACTGGAACGTCTCCCGGCAACTCCGGTCGAAGCTCTGAGACGGGGCACGCTTCCCCTCCCGGACTACGCGGTTCTGCGCACGTCCCGGCGGAGTTCGGGTATCAGATCGAACTCCGACTCCGTGTCCCCGAGGACGAGCAGAGCGTGATATCGGAGATACGTCTGAATCGGTACGAAGACCACCGCGAGTCCCGCCGTCAGGAGTACGAGGTAGCCGAGCAGGAAGGCGACTGCGACGGCGATTGCGATTGGGTTCGAGACGATTGCACCGAGACCGCCGAGCGCGGGCACTGCCAGCACGCCGATCACCGCGAGCGGGGCCAGGAGTACCGCACTGAAGACGCCGCCGACCACGGACGCCAGCAGGCCGACTCCGAGCGCGAGACCGACTCGGACGAGGACGTAGACGCCGTACTGCTTCCACTGGCCGGTCAGCGTGGGCCAAAATCGACGCCAGCCGTCGAGTACGCCGACGTTCCCGAGTATCATCACCGGCACGACGAAGTTGGTGGTGAAGCCGTCCACGAGAGCGACGGCGATTCCGAGGAGGACGAGTAGGGGTACGAACACCACGAACAGGCCGGCCGAGAACTGTAGTTCCCCGCTCGCAAACGAGACGACCGACGCTACCAGACCGAGTACGGGAACGACGACCAGCAGGCCGAGCGCGACCCGGAACGCGAACAGACCGAGGGCCTGTCCGAAGTGCTGGTCGACGTACGGGCGAATCCGGACGCGCTGGCGTCGGAGCGACTCCACGAAGACGAACTCCATCACCGACCCGACGAGACCGTACAGCAGACCGACGACCAGTGCGACGGCGACGACGGCGACGACGACCGGCAGGACCTCGCCGAACGTGAACGGGAAGTCCATCTCGACACCTGTCGGGCCGGGTGGACCGCCCGCGGGCGTACCGGACGAACTTCCGGCCGTCCCCGACGAACCGCCGCCTCCGACGTTTCCGAGGAAGAAGACGACGAGCGTGAGTTTGAGCCACTGGCGGGCGTCGAGAGGAGTCAGTAGGGACTTGGTGGTCTCGAACGCGTCGTCGAGCGCCTCCACGGCGTACCACGGCATGGGTCGGACTACGAGACCGACCGAGAAAACTGTCTGGGTCTCGAAAAAACGTCGTTACCGACTCAGACCGACACGGCGTCGCCCAGTCCGCCGTCGACGAGTTGGATGAGGACCGCCGCGATGCCAGTCCGAGACGACCAGATGGCGGTCTCGTCGTCGAGTTCGGGGTCGTCGCGCTCGTCGCGGACGCTCAGCAGAATCGTCTCGCCGTCGACCACGACGACCCGTCCCACCGGGTCGTCGCCGTGGGGATGGTCCACCGGGAGTACAGCGACTTCGACGCCGCTGTCCGCGAAGAGTTCGCCGAGTGCGGCGTCGCCGATGACGACCACCTCGATGCCCGAGTCGGCCCGCTCGCGCAGGAGGTCCGCGAGGTCGTCGGTCAGTCCCCGGGCGTCCCGACCCACGGCGAATACCACCCGACGCTCGGCCTCCTCCAGCAGTTGCTCGACTCGGCCGTCGATGCTGGTCCGGCCGTGGACCGTCCAGATGTCCTCGCGCTGCTCGTCGCCGTCGCCGCCCTGTTGGCGTGCCGCTTCGAGGTAGTCGAAGGCTCGCTCCTGGGTGCGCTCGAACTCGCCGCGGAGGTGCGACTGGGCGGCTTCGAGGCTGACCGGTCGGTACTGGATGGGCTTGGACTGCTGGACCTCCACGAGACCGCGGTCCTGTAGCGACTCGGCCGCACCGTAGACCTGCGACCGGGGTACGTCGGTCGCGCGATGCACGTCGCGGGCGGTGCCGGTGCCCAACTTCTGGAGTGCGGTGAACACCTTCGCCTCGTAGTTCGATAGCCCCAGATGTTCGAGGGCCTCGATAGCGTCGTCTTCGTCCATCAGTCCTCCCTCACCTCGCCACCGTTCGCGACTGCGGCGCTCGGTTCCGCGGCGCTGGTCTCGCCCGGCCCGAGGTAGCGCGTCCACAGCACCAGCAGACTCGGCAGGACGAGGACGCTGGCGAGGAACGCGTAGATGATGGTCAGGCCGGTGATGATGCCGAACTGCTGGAGCGCGGGAAGTATGGCGAACGCGAGGACGCCGAACCCGCCCACCGTGGTCGCGGCGCTTCCGAGGAGCGCCCCGCCGGTGCCGGTGACGCTCTCGTTCATGGCCTCCCAGATGGTGTCGCGCCGCCCGAGTTCCATGGTGTAGCGCTCGCTGAGGTGGATGCTGTAGGCCACGCCGAGACCGACCGTCAGGGACGTGATCATCCCCGTCAGGACGTTGAACGGCATCCCGAGCAGGAACATCGTCCCGAGAATCCACGAGACGCTGAACGCCACCGGGAGCAGGGTGATGGCTCCGAGCGTGGCGCTCCCGTGCGCCAACCGATAGGCAATCATCAGGAACGCGAAGGTCGCACCGAGCGTGATGAGCAGGCTCTGGATGACCGTCTCCAGAAGCTGATTCTGGACGATCTCGAAGACGATGGGTTGGCCGGTCGCGGTGGCGATCAGTCCGCCGCCGTCGATTCCGGCGGCCACGTCGCGCATCTCCTCGGTCACGGTCGAGGAGGACGCGCCGCCCTTGACCGAGACGACCATCCGGACCGAGCGATACTCGCCGTCCTGACGGTCGATGACGCCCTCGGCCTCCTGGGGAGCGACCGCGAACAGTTCGTCGTACACCTGCTCTACGTTCCGGTCGGGGACGCCGTCGCCGTCGGTGTCGGCCGCGGCGAGCGTCGCGTTGAACGACTCGTTCTGCGCGGCAACCTGTTCCATGACGGAGATGGGACTCCGGATCTGGGGTTCGCCGTTCGAGAGGACGACCACCACGTCGTCCTTCTCGGCGGCCGCGTCGTTGGCCCGCTGGAGTTCGTCGAGGGTCTCCGGCGTGGCTACGTCACCCTCGACTAGAATCTGGGCCTGCGAGTCCTGTCGCAGGAAGTTCTGGTTGACGTATTCGAGGTTCGCCTTCGCCGAGTAGTCGCCGGGAGCGAACGGTTCGGGCAGGTCCTTCATCCACCCCGGCGGGTCCTCTGCGAGGAAGTCGGTCTGCTCGAAACTGGTGTCGACCTGCGTCGCGCCGTACGCGCCACCGGCCGACAGCACCAGCGTCAGCGCCAGCACGACGACGGGTGCTTTCCGCGCGGCAATCGAACCGGCCGAGAGCAGCGACCCGAGAGCGCCGCCGCCGGTCCCGAACGCTCGCTTCTTGCGGTCGAAGCCCTTCGATTCGAGGAAGCCGTCGATTTCGACCTTGAGGGCCGGAATCAGGCCGCCGAAGACGATTAGCGCGGCCACGATACCGACAGAACTCACGACGCCGAAGTCCTGAATCGGCGGCAGGGGACTGACCAGATTCGAGAGGAAGCCGATGACCGTGGTCGCAGTCACCCAGACGAGAGCGACCCCGACGCTGGCCAGTGCGACCGACATGCCTTCACGGACGCTCTCACCCTCGTGTTCCTCGCGCTCCTCGCGGTGGCGCATGAAGACGTGAATCGCGTAGTCGATGGACAGTCCGATGAGCAGGACCGGCACCGCGATGAATATCTGGTTGAAGGTGACGCCCGCCCACCCCATGAAGCCGAACGTCCAGACGAGGACCGCGAAGATGCCGAACACTCCGAGCAGGATGTCGAGCAGGTCGCGGTAGGCGACCAGCAAGGTCAGGACGACGAACAGCAGCGCCATCGGGCCGACGATGGCGATACTGTCCGCCATCGACTGGTCGGTCTCCTCGCTGATGATGCCCGACCCGAACACCAGTACCTCGCGGTCCATCGACCGGTCGGCGATCTGCTGGATGGCGGTCTGGGTCTCCACGAGGTCGGACGACGCCATGCCCTGTACGGTCTGGTCCCCCTGATTCTGGAAGACCACGAGCATCGTCGCGTTGGACTCGGTGCTCCCCGGGTCGTAGGAGGTCGGCATGAACGCGAACGCCCGTTCCGACGGGCCCTCGCCGTCCTCGCTCAGCACCGTCTCGACGGTCGATTCGACCTCCGACTGGTTCATCGACTGGAGTTGCTCTATCTGCTCCTGTAGGCTGGGTCGGGAGGCGTTCTGCAACTGCTGGCGCTGGGTCTGTAACTCCTCGGCGTCTTCCCGGAGTTGCTGCCCGCGCTCTTTCAGGTCGGCCGTGCGCTGTTGGAGTTCCCGATACTCGTCGGCCAACACGCCGCGAGTGCCGAGCTGGTACACCTGCTCGAACTGCGACCGAATCTCGGCGGCGCGTTCGCGGTACGTCGACCGGTTGATTTCGCCCTGCTGATACGAGGCGTTGAGTCGGTCGAGTCGCAGTTGCAGGCCCCGAGTCTCGCGGAACGCCTGCTCGAACGTCGCCGACTGGTTCGCGGTTAGATTCGCAGTCGCCGAGGTCCGGACCTGTCGGAGTCGCGTTTCGATTCGCTCCGACCGTTCTCGATAGGTCGAGTCGTTCACCTCGCTCCGCTGGTGGGAGGCGTTCAG
The DNA here is from genome assembly GCA_005239435.1 of Halorussus salinisoli. GTDB lineage: Archaea > Halobacteriota > Halobacteria > Halobacteriales > Haladaptataceae > Halorussus > Halorussus salinisoli. Next base: position 144,258 of record SZNP01000007.1, read on the forward strand.
TTGGTCGTACTCTGCCTGAATCGCCCGAGTTCGATTCAGTGCGTCGCTCAGTTGCGCCGCCGTCTCGTTCAGTTCCTGACCGCGCTGTTGGAGTTCGGCGCGCGACTCGTCGAGCGACTGTCGGCGTTGCTGGAGTTCGGCCCCCGACTTCCGAAGGTCGGCCACCTGTTCCTGGCGGAGCGCGGTGGTAGCGACGATGTTGGCGACGCCCGCGGTCGGGGTGTCGTCGGACAGCGTCTCGTTTACGGTCCGGTTGTTCTGCAAGTTCTGCTGGAGTTGGAGGGTCTGGGTCAGTGCCTTCTTCGAGAGGACGTTGTCTCCCCTGACGATGAGTTGGACCGTCGTGGTGTTCTGCTGGCCGCTGGCGAAGTTGGTTTCGACGTAGTCCAACTTCTCGGCGGCCGTGCTGTCGCTCTGGAACTGGTCCAGCGACGACGACTGGTCGACCATCGGCGCGCCCGCCCCGACCAACACGGTCAGGACGAGCAACACCGCGATGACGATTCGACTGTGTTCCGTGACGGCTTCGAAGAGATCGCTCGCGTTCACCGGGCGACCCTCCGCGTGACTGGTTCTCTGAACATGTGTTCGACGCTGTTGTTAGAAAGGTACTAACAGTACGAGCATAAACCCCACGGATTCGAACATGTCTACGTTAGATATGATAATCGCCCGACTACGACGGGTTTCGGACGGGGCGGCGTCGGGTGGGCGATAGTCTCCGAGCGTGCGACGAGGAGAACCGACTCGCGGAACGGTCGAGTTTTCGGCAGAAAATCGAGCTGTGGATGCAGATACTGTAATAAATTTTACGGCCCTCGATACATTTTAGGCGATAGCGTTACCATGGCTGGTGTATGTCAGTTTCGCGGACCGCTCTCAGCGACGACCAGAACGTCAGTACGACAATCGTGGCCGCGGTGGCCGACGCCGAGGGTATCTCTCCGACCGAAGTTAATCCACCGCTACACAGTGCTATCGACCCGGAAGCCCTGAACGACTTGTTCGGGTCTCCGTGGAGTGCCTCCGAGAGCGGGCCGCGCGTCTCGTTCACCTACAGCGGATACGACGTGACCGTCAGCGGAGACGGAAACGTAGTCGTTCGCCGAGCGAGCGACTCCGAACCCGAGCAGACCATCTGATTCGCGAGGACGACCTGATTCACGCAGACCACCTGACTCGCCGGAAGCAGTCGCTACGCGAAACGTCCGGACGAATCGCCGACTAAAAGAGGGAACCGAACGTCGAGTCGCTCTTACTCCAGTGCCGCGTAGGGGTTCAGCACGCCCGACCTGTAGTAGGTCTTGTCGAACTCGTCGGGCACGGTCGCGGTTTCTTCGAGTCTCGCGCGTACATGGTTCGCGTCGAGGTTGGCGTCCTGACTCCGGAGGAGTGCGACCGCACCGGCGACCTGCGGGGCGGCCATCGAGGTGCCAGCGAGCCACGCGTCCCAAGTACGTTGGCGACAGGTTTATTCTCACCTCGTCGCCACAGCTACTCGATGGTAGAGCTCGCGACGGTCGCTCGGGTAGTCGGTGGACTCGTCCTCCTCTTCGGGAACGCCTACTTCGTAACTATCGAGTTCGCCATGACCCGCGTCCGACAGTTCACCGAGGGCGAATTCGAAGGGGCGCTCGGACTCGAACGAGCGTGGGAGATGACCGACCGACTGGAAATCTACCTCTCGGGGTGTCAGCTCGGAATCACCATCTGTAGCGTCGGACTCGGCGTCGTTGCCGAACCCGCGCTCGCACACCTGCTGGCTCCGGCCATCGAACTGACCGGCGTCGGTTCGCGCACATTGGCGGCTATCGTCGCACTCGCCCTCATCAACCTCCTGCACGTCGTAGTCGGCGAGCAGGCACCAACGTACCTCGGCATCGAGCGGACCAAACTCGTCGCCAAGTACGGGTCGGCCCCGCTCTACTACTGGACGAAGGTCATGTCACCGATTATCGTACTTGCGGACAAGACCGCGAAGGGGTTGCTCTCGCTGGTCGGCGTCGAGATAACCCGGTCGTGGACCGAAGCCGAGACCGAGGAGGGCGACGGACACGAGGTGTCGAGTCGCGGTGACGCTCGGCGCGAGATGGGTGACATCCTCAGCCGAGTCGGTCTCGAAGAAGAGCGCGAGGAGGAGGTGCTGGCCGCCCTCGACATCGGAACGATTCCCGTCCGCGACGTCATGGTCCCGCGCGAGCAAATCGTCGCCCTCTCGACGGCGGACGATTTCGAGGAGAACCTCCGTAAGATGCAGGAGTCGCCACACGTCAGGTTCCCGCTGGTCGGTGAGACGCTGGACGACTTCCTCGGCATCGTCTACACGCCGCCACTCGTCGGCCGCGAGGGCGACTTCTCCGACGGGTCGCTCACGTGGGAAGCAGTCGCGGCCGACCCCGTGGCGGTCGAGCCCGACCTCCCAGTGAGCGACGTTATCGACAGATTTCAGGAGGAAGGTCAGGAGCTCGCGCTGGTCGCCGACGACGGCGAGGTCGTCGGCATGGTCACGTCAACCGACACGTTCGAGTCGGTCATCGGTGACCTCGAAGACCCCTTCGACGAGAGCGAGTGGCCCGACGCCCGGTCGTGAGCGAGCGCGCTAGCCCGCGTCTGCTGGTCTCACGTCCGATGGCCTCGCATCCGCTAGTCCCGCGACCGCTAGCCTCGAATCCGCTACCCCTGAACGGTTCCGGCCGCCAAGTCCTTCAGTTTGCCTTCGACTGTGTAACTCGGCGTCTCGACCTCTATGTTCGAATCCGGCCCGACCTCGTGGAACTTGAGGTGGAGTTCGTAGCTCCCGCCGTCGGCGATGTCGGTCGATTCCACCTGCTCGGAGGGTCGGTGGCGCGCCCACGCGTTCCGTCCAGTGAAGGCGGCGTCGGTTTCGCCGCGGATGACCCAACTGTTGGGCTTGTTACCCACGTCGTTCCCACGCATCGGATAGCCCTGCTCGTGCCACTCCCAGAACCCCTCGTCGATGACGTAGACGTTCTCGTAGCCCTCGTTGATGAGTTGGGACGCTCGAATGGAGGACAGATGGTGGGGGCACCCGCAGTAACAGATGATACGGTCGTCCTTCGGCCAGTCCATCACGGGGTCGTTCGACACTCGTCGATCCGGCGACGCCTGACTCAGGACCGCGCCGTAGATGTGAGACTTCTCGTAGGCCTTCACGCTGCGAGCATCGACGATTCGGGCCTCTCCGCGCTTGTACCAGTAGTGAGAGACGTCGATGGGGGCCAGCGGAACGTTCACGCCGTTCTCCGTGACGGTACCGAACGACAAGGTGTCGACGTTGCGCTCGTCCGGAACCTCGTCGAACTCCGGAGGGTAGCCGTCCACGTTGCCGTCGGTCGGCGTCACGTCGAGGTCACTTCCGCCTCCACCTCCACCGAGGCAACCGGCGACTGCCGAGAGAGATACCGCACTGCCCGTCAGAAACGTTCGGCGTTTCATCTATGGATAGTCTTAGCAAACGACGAGCTAATAATTTTATCATCAGTTCTTTCGGAGACAGACTGTGGAAAATCAGCGAGCGCGTGGCCTGAACTATTCGACGGAAATTTCCTGGTTGCAGACCCCCCGGAGGCGGGAGTACGTCTCGTCGGTGACGGCCTCGCGGACCGTGCAGTACGCCCCGCAGGCACCCCTTTCGCGGGTGTTCGACACCACCGAGTCGAAGAGTCGGAAGACCTGCTCTTCGCGGCCGTACATCAACAGGACGTTCACGTTGTCGACGACGACCCAGCCGCCGCGCATGACGTACTTCATCGCCTTCGAGAGGCGGATGCTGATGCCAGTCAGGTCGCTGGGGTCCACCGGGTCGGTCGTCCAGAGCGGGCCGTCGTACTGACTCGGCGACCCCGTGACGGGGACGACTCCGACCCTCTGGGGGTCGCCGCCGCGGCGCTTGACCAGCGACTCGACTTTGTTCGGCGAGGCGGTCGCCGACACCACCAGCAGGTTCTCGAAGGCGTCGTCGGGGAGAGCAGACAGCGGTGACCCCATCGACGGCACCGACACCAGCGCCTGGTCGCCGGGCGCGAGCGAGAACTTCCCGTCAGTCGTCTCCGGCACTCTCGAACCCTCCGGTGGTATCGTCGACTGCGGTCGTCTCCACCTCGCCGCCGTCGAGTCGGACGAACGGCCGGGCGAACTGCCAGACACCGCCCGCCGCGAGGAGCGCGGCCGTGAGGTCCAGCACCGACGAGACCAGCGTCATGCCGAACGGAATGGCCGCGACGTAGGAGACCGTCAGCGTGAGGAACGCGCCGGCGAGCAGGAGCAAGCCTCGCGTGTGCGCGACGTTCCGGGCGTACGCGACCACCGGATACGCCAACAGGACGCTAGTGATGACCAGCATCGTGGTCTGGGCGATGAAGACGAACGAGAGGAGGTCGCTCGTCGAGGTCATAGTTTCCTCCGCTCGGTCAGCAGAACGAGGACGTGTGCGGCCGCGACCAGAGCGCTCACGGTCGCTACCGCCGACATCACGATGTCGTAAACCGGCGGCACGGCGACCCCGACCACCACGTTCGCGTTGAGCGCGACGTACGCGAGGAACACGAGCGGAAGGGGCCGCAGGACCGAACCGAACGGCGCACCCCGGAACCCGCGTGCCGCGATGACCGCGACCGGGACCGTGCCCGCGAGGACGAGCGTCGTCGCCAGCGCGAGTATGCGTTCGAGTAGCATTCGGCCCGGGGTTTTCGCTCCCGGATTAAATAACCCGCAGTTGATCGCGAACTACGGGCGGTTCTCGGGGTCGAGTGCGACCGACGAAATCGTCGACGGGACGGTGACGCGGACGAGGTCACGCCCTCGCTCGAAGCGGTGAATCACCTCCGCGCTCGAAGGAGGGAGGATGTTCGCTACAGGCGCTCGAAACACATTCATGTTGTTATAAGAATTGAAATCCATTCTCTTAGAAATTTATGTATTTCTCACCTACCCCTCCCACTCGTCGTCCAGCACGCCGAAGTACCGCACATCGACGTACTCGCCGCCGGTGAACGCCTCGTCGCGGTGGACGCCCTCCTCCTCGAACCCGAGTTTCTCCCAGATGCGCGCCGACGCCTCGTTGGTGGCGAGAACGCGGGCCTGCACCCGGTGCATCCGGAGCTCGCGGAAGGCGTAGTCGGTCAGCACGCGCGAGGCGTCGGTACCGTAGCCCTGCCCGTGGAATTCGGGCGCGAGCCAGATGCCGATTTCGCAGGTACCGGACCGCTGGTTCAGGTCGTGGAGACCGATGGTGCCAGCGATTTCCCCGTCGGTACAGACGGCGAGGTTCACGTCTTCCTGATTCGAGATGCTCTCCTCGAAGTACTCCCGTTCCTGTTCGGCGTTGAGCGGAAAGGCCGTCGTCAGGCCCTCGCGTACTTCGGGCAGGTTGATCGCGTCTCGCATGAACTCGACGTCCTCCTCTTCGATGGTCCGGAGCGTCACGTCGTCGCCCCGGAGGAACACTGCGCCGGGCATACGCCGAGATATTCGGAGTACGGACATAAACGACGGGGATGGTGTGCGAGTTGTTGTCGTTCCATCGTTCTGTTGTTCGTGTCGTCCTCGTCGTTCGTGGTGACGGCGTGACACGAGAGTGGAAAGCGACGGGAAGCTAGCTACTGCCGACGCCAAGGAGTACCGCAACCGCACTGCACAGCACCGCGACCGCGGGCCTCACGCCTCCCCAGCCTCTTCCCTCACTTCGTTCGGTCATCCCTCGCGCGGTTGGCGCTGTCTCGAACCACGAGACAGCGCCAGCGCGCGCCGGCCCGGGGCGGTAGTCAGTTCCAGAGAGGTCGCGTCGAATCCTGTGCACGAACCGATTTACTGCTCGACGCCCAATCACCCTCCATGCGCACGGCAGTCTTACGAGAACCGGGAGAACTCGCGGTCGAGGACCGGCCTCGACCCGACCCCGCGCCCGACGAGGTACTGGTCGCAGTCGGCGAGGTCGGAATCTGCGGGTCCGACCTCCACTACTACGAGCACGGCCGAATCGGCGACTACGTGGTCGAGAACCCCCTGATTCTGGGGCACGAGAGCGCGGGCGAGGTGGTCGAAGTCGGCGCGGCGGTGTCGGACCTCGCGCCCGGCGACCGCGTGGCGCTGGAACCCGGCGTCCCCTGCCGACGGTGCGCCCACTGCAAGCGCGGCGAGTACAACCTCTGTCCGGACGTGACCTTCATGGCGACCCCGCCGGACGACGGCGCGTTCGCCGAGTACGTCGCGTGGCCCGCCGACTTCGCCTACCGACTCCCGGAATCGGTCTCCACCCGCGAGGGCGCGCTCTGTGAACCGCTCAGCGTCGGCATCCACGTCGTCAACCGCGGCGAGATCGGCGTCGGCGACTCCGTTCTCGTGACCGGGGCCGGACCCATCGGACTGCTGGCGATGGAGGCCGCGCGCGCCGCGGGGGCCACCGAAATCTTCGTCTCGGACGTGGTAGACGCCAAACTCCGACTGGCGGCCGAGCGCGGCGCTGACGCGACCGTCGACCCCCGAGACGACGACCTGGGCGCGGCGATTGCGGACGCCACCGACGGCGACGGAGTGGACGTGGTAATCGAAGCCTCCGGCGCGGAGTCGGCCATCGCGGGGTCGCTCGACGCGGTTCGTCGCGGGGGGACCGTCGTCTTCGTCGGGCTCGCGGACGAGGCCGAGGTCCCCCTCGACGTGCTGGACATCGTGGACAACGAACTCGACGTTCACGGGTCGTTCCGCTACCGGAACACCTACCCGACGGCCATCGAACTTCTCGCCGACGACGCGGTAGACGCGGCGGGCATCGTGGACTTCGAGGCGACCCTCGGGGACGTGGACGACGCCTTTCGGCGCGCGATGGACCCCGAGACGGTGAAGGGAGTGGTGACGGTCGAGAAGTAGGAACTACTCTTCGGACCGCTCGGATTCGGCGTCTTCCCCGGTCGATGCTCCGCCACCGTCGCCGACGATGGCCTCCACATCCGCGTGGTCGTGGAGCAGGTCGCGCATCCGGTCGACCGTCTCGGCGTCTCGCGTGCGACCGCTCCGAACGATATCCTCGGCGCGCTCTATCGTCGTCAGGGTGTCCGACTGGACCAGCAGGACGGGCACGCCCTTCTCCTCGGCCTTGCCGACGACTGCCCCCGGCGGGCGGAACCCGCCCGTCAGAATCAGACACTTCACGCCCGGCGCTTCGAGGGCGACTCGCTGGAGGTCGGGCCGGTCGCCGCCGGTGATGAGCGCGGCGTCCTTCGTCCGGCGGAGATGTCGCAGGGCCGAGTCGCCGGACATCGCGCCGACGAGGAATCGCTCCACGAAGGCGTCGCCGGGCGCGCTGTTCAGTTGCTCGGCCGAGAGTTCCTCCGCGAGGTCGGCGACGGTCACGCCCGCCAACTCCTGCTCGCGCGGGACGACGCCCAGGACCGGGACGCCGCGGCCTTCGAGGAAGGGCACGACTTCGGTTTCGAGACCGTCGAAGTTCCCCTCCTGAACCGCGTTGAACAGCACGCCGAGGAGTCGGTCACCCACGTCGTCGGCCGCGGCCAGCAGGTCGTCCACGTCGCCGGCCTGCGCGTACTTCGAGAGGAGCAGGACCTCGGCGTCGAGGAGGTCGGCCACGTCGGGGTCGGTGAGACCAACGATGCCGCCCGTGGTGAGTTTCCCGCCGCCCTCGACTACCATGAGGTCCTTGTCCGCCGCGAGTTCGTCGAAGCTCTCGCGGACCTGCTCGCGGAGTTCGTCGGGGTCCTCGCGGCCCCGAATCGCCTGCTCGACGAACGTCGGCGAGTAGACGACGGGTTCGAGGTCGTGCATCTCGGCGTCCAAGTCGAGCAGTTCGCGGGCGAGCATCGGGTCCTCGTCCAGCGTCTTGCCGACGTTGCTCTGGAGTCGGGTGCCCTTGGGTTTCATGTATCCGACCGACAGGCCCCGCTCGGCGGCCAATTTGGCCAGCGCGAGCGCGACAGCGGTCTTGCCTGTGCTCTCTTCCGTCGCAGTGACGAGTATCGTTTTCATGATTCTTCCAGTTCGTCGGTGTCCACGGTCAGTCGCACGTCCACGGCCTGCACCCCGTCGGGTCCGGCCACGAGGGGGTTCACGTCGAGTTCCAGTATCGCGGGGAAGTCGGTCACGAGTTGCGAGAGTCGCTGGAGGCTCTCCACGATGGCCTCGCGGTCGGCGGGGTCCCTACCTCGCGCACCCCGGAGGAGCGGGGCCGACCGAATCCCGTCGACCATCTCGGTGGCTTCGCGCTCGCTCACGGGAGCGACTCGCGTCTCGGTGTCCTCCAGCACCTCCACGAAGATGCCGCCGAGTCCGAACAGGAGGAGCGGGCCGAACTGCGGGTCCCGGTTCATCCCGATGATGGTCTCGGTGCCCGAATCGAGGTCCACCATCTCCTGGACCTGAACGCCCAGAATGTCGGCGTCCGGCTGGTAGTTCCGGGCGCGAGTCACGAGGTCCTCGAAGGCGTCGTACACGTCCTCGGGAGAGACTCCGACCTTCACGCCGCCGATGTCGGACTTGTGGAGGATGTCGGGCGAGACGATTTTCATCACCACGTCGCCTTCGATATCCTGCGCGGCGGCGACCGCTTGCTCAGGGTCCTCGGCGATGGTACCCTCTGGCGTGGGAATCCCGTAGGCCGAGAGCAGGTCCATCGCTTCGACGCCGAGTCGGTTGTCGCCGCGCTCCTCGGCGCGTTCCAGGACTTCGCGGGCGCGCTCCCGGTCCACGTCGAATTTTTCGGGGGCCTCGTACTCGCGCTGGCTGATTTCGCGGTAGCGCGAGAGGGAGTCCAGGCTCCGGACCGCGCGCGCGGGGTCGAAATAATTAGGGATGCCACCCTCGCGCAGTACTTCCCTGGCGGACTCGGTACTCTCGCCGCCCATCAGCACCGAGGCGATTGGCTTGCCGTGCTCGGCCTGCAAGTCGGTGATGACCTCGGAAAGGTCGTCGAAGTCGATGACCGCGGTGGGTGCCGACAGAACCACTGCACACCCGACGTTCTCGTCTGCCAGCGCGATGTCGAGTGCTCGCTCGAATCGCTCGATGTCGGCGTCGCCGATGGCGTCGATGGGGTTGTAGATGTTGGCCTCCTCGGGCATCGCCTCCGAGAGTTCGGAGAGGGTCTCGTCGGAAAACGACGCCAACGAGAGGTTCGAGTCGCCCACCGCGTCGGTGGTCATCACGCCCGGTCCGCCCGCGTTGGTCACGATGGCCACGTCGTCGGACTCGGGAATCGGTTGGCCCGACAGAATCTGGGCGAAGTCGAACAGTTCCTGGACGTTCTCGACCCGGAGGACCCCGGCCTGCTCCAGTCCGGCCTCGTAGGCCTGCTCGCTCCCCGCGAGGGTTCCCGTGTGCGAGGAGACCGCCTGCGCTCCGGCCTCGGTCCGGCCCGATTTGACCATCACGATTGGGGTGTCGTCGGTGACTCGCCGGGCCGACTCGATGAACTCCGCGCCGTCCTCGACGCCCTCCAAGTAACCGAGTATCACGTCGGTGTCGGGGTCGTCGCCCCACGCTTCCACGAAGTCGGTCTCGTCCAGCACGGCCTTGTTGCCCAGCGAGACCACGTCCTTGAAACCGATTCCCTCGTCGTTGGCCCAGTCGAGGACCGCGGTGATGAACGCGCCCGACTGGCTCATGAAGGAGATGGACCCCGAAAGCGCGTTTTCGGGGCCGAACGTCGCGTTCAGGCCGGTCGGCGTACTCATCACGCCGAGACTGTTCGGTCCGACGAGGTTGAGGTCGTACTCCGCGGCCACCTCGGTCAGTTCCTGCTCCCGACTCGCGCCCTCGCTCCCGGTCTCGCCGAACCCGGCGGTGATGACCACCACGTTCCGGACTCCGGCCTCGCCGCATTGGCGGACCGCCTCGACCGCGATTTTCGGCGGCACGACGACCACCGCGAGGTTCAGTTCGCCCGGCACGTCGTCGATGTCGGGGTAGCACTTCAGCCCCAGCACGTCGTCGTAGTTGGGGTTCACCGGGACGGTCTCGCCCGCGAAGTCGGCCTGCAAGTTCTGCGTAATCGCGCGACCGATGGACCCCTCGCTCTCGGTCGCGCCGATCACTGCGACTCGCTCGGGCGCGAACAGCCCCGCCAACCCTCCTGTGTTCTCGTCCACGACAGGAGATTCGCCGGATTCGCGCTTAAAAGTGGTGTCCGGTTTCGGGACGGTGGGAATCGGCCGAGTCGAGGAGTCTACGTTTCCCGTCTCGGGCGAACGATTCGGTCGAAACGCTCCCGGTGGCGGTTGTAATAACGGACTCCTAATCGAACGCAATCGCCGCTATCCGTCTGTGAACCCAAATTATTTACTCGCATGTGAAATCAAAAATCCGGAGTAGAGGCCCCAGATCCCGGGTAAATGGTGCATAATTATACGTCCGGGTACTCTGTCTTCACTCGATGTCAGAATCCGGGAAGACAGTTCGTTCGTTGGAGACAACACTCCCAGACCCGGCCCACGCCGACGACGTGGTCTACAATCCGTCGATGGACCGACTCCGAGCGTTCTCCGACCACCTCGAAACCACGACGGAGTTCGGCTCTCCGTCGTACGTCAGCGACGAGCGTTCGAGAAACGCAGACAAGACCAAGAACGCGGTGGACGACGACTTCGGCGCGGACGACTACGACCGCATCGAAGAGGCGTTCGAGGCGGCCCGGGAACGCGAGATGGTCTGCGTGGACCGCCTGATGGGGCGCCACGACGACCACTCGTACGTCTGTCGGCTCTACGTCCCGAAGGAGTACGGCCGCATCGCGCTGGCGTGGTCGAAGCTCTTCGAACCGGTGGAAGACGGCGCGGACGGCGACGGCCACCCTCACCCGGACCCGGACTTCGTGACGGTTCAGATTCCAGACGTCGAGGAGACGGCCATCCGAATCCTTCCCGACGAGGGCGTGACCGCCGTCCTCGGGAGCGACTACACCGGCGAGGCCAAGAAGTCGTTCCTCCGCCTGTTCATGTACTACGCAAAGAGGCAGGGCGGACTCGGTCTTCACGCCGGGAGCAAGCGCGTCTGCCTCCGGAGCGAGGACGGCGACGGCGACCTCGAAGCGGTCGGACAGGCGTTCCTCGGTCTCTCGGCGACCGGAAAGTCCACGCTGACCGCCCACGGTCTCTGGTTGGACGAGGACGCGGGCGAAGAGGCGACGATGCTTCAGGACGACGTCTGCGCCCTGCTCCCCGACGGGACGATTGCCGGAAGCGAGGGTAACGGTCTCTACGTCAAGACCATCGGACTCGACGCCGACGAACAGCCAGCGATGTACGAGGCCGTGACCCACGAGTCGGCCGTGCTGGAGAACGTGGACGTGGCCGACGACGGAACCGTGGACTTCGAGAGCGACCGCCACACCTCCAACGGTCGGGCCGTCATCGAGCGCGAGGAACTCTCGTCGGCGGGCGAGGACATCGACCTCGGCGGCGTGGACCAGGTGTTCTTCATCACGCGCAACCCCGTCATGCCGCCGGTCGCCAAGCTATCGCCCGAGGAGGCCGCCGTCGCGTTCATGCTCGGCGAGTCCATCCAGACCAGCGCGGGCGACCCCTCGAAAGCCGGCGAGTCCATCCGCGTGGTCGGCACCAACCCCTTCATCATCGGGTCGAAGGGCGAGGAGGGTAACCGCTTCCGTGACCTCGTGGCAGACCTCGACGTGGACTGTTTCGTCATCAACACCGGCCACCTCGGCGCGAAGCAGAAGGACATCGGCGTCGAGGAGTCGGTGACGATACTGCGCGAAATCGCCCGCGGTACCGTCGAGTGGACCGACGACGAACCGACCGGTCTCACGGTGCCGAGCAGAGTACCGGGAATGGAGATCTCGGAGTTCGACGTGGCCGACAACGTGGAGAATCTCGACCGAAAACTGTCGAAACTTCAGACCGAGCGTCGGACCCACCTCGACACCTTCGAGGACCTCGCCGACGAGATTCGAGACGCGGTGTACTGACCGCTTAGACTGCTCCTCGTCCCTCTTTCTTCTCACTCTCTCTCCTTTACCCCGGCATTTCCGCGACTCGACTAGTCCGCGATGCCGCCGCCCTCGGTCGCCGACTGGTCCACCCGGAGGTTCCCGCTCAGTTCGCGCTCGGACGCCGGACTGAGCGTGATTCCCGCCGCCTCGAAGCGGGATTTGACCGCCAGCGAGAGTTCCGACCGAACGCGCATGGTGTCCCTGCGCGTCGGATTTCGAATCCAGTACTGCATCTGCAGTATCACCGCGTCGTCGCCGAACTCCACGAGGTAGACGCGGGGTTCGGGGTCGCCGAGAACTTCGGGATGGGAGTCCGCCGCCTCCCTGAGTTGGGTCATCGCCACGCTCGGGTCGTCGTCGTACGAGATGCCGACCTCCTCGGCCACGCGGAACTCCTCGCGGCCGTACGGGCGGACGATGCTGTTCGTCGTCAGTTCCGTGTTCGGCACCGTGACGGTTTCGTTGTTCGCGGTCCGGACGCGAGTCGTCCGGAAACTGATGGCCTCGACGACGCCCTCCCGGTCGCCCCACGCTATCCAGTCGCCGACGTTGAAGTTCGAGTTGGCGACCAGAAAGAGACCGCTGACTACCGCGCCGATGACCTCCTGACCCGCGACGCCGACGGCGAGCGTCGCCGCGGCGATGATGAGCGCCGAATTCGTCAGAATCTGTCCGTAGCCGCTCGACGCGAGTCCGAACGCGATTGCCACGAGGACGACGAACAACCGCAGGTAGCGCTCGAACGCGTCCTGTATCGTCGGGTTGTCCGGGTTGCGTTGCCGCACGACCCGGTTGATTGCTGGCTCGGCGACCGTTCGACCGACGAGGTAGACGACGAGGAACGCCGCCGCGAACTTACCGAACGGAAGCAAGAGTTCGCGGTACACCTCGTCGGGGACGTCGGAGAGTTCTTGGAGTGGATACAGTCTCATCGGTTCGTCCTTACTCGTATGCCCGCCTGAAGGATAATCGCCGGGGCGGATACGTCCGTTTCCGACCCTGATGGGGCGAGCACGTGACCGAGAGCGAAGGTTGGTCTACCGCTCGCCGTCCCGAGCGTCCGCGTGCGCTCGCCGAACTGCTCGCTCCAACCGCTCGCGCTCCGGCCCGAATTCGAGATGCGAATCGCAGTCGCAGTCCGACGCCCCGAGACCTGCGACCGGTTCGACCCTGGTCTCGCCGTCGGCCTCGATTCCCCGATTCACCTCACACTCCACGTCCTCGCCCACCGTTTTCACCACGTCCGCGACGCGACTCGCGGGGTGGCCGAGCAGGTAATCGACGTGCCAGTGGCGGGCGTCGCGCTCCCCGGCGGCGAGTTCGCGGTGGCGCTCGACCCGCGAGAACCCGCCTGTTCCGAACGCGCTCCCGGTGTAAGCGTACCAGCCATCGGACAGGTCGCGCTCGCCCGCCGCGCCGAACTCGACGGTCGCGTCGTCGGCGAGTTCGACGAGCAATGTGTACGTTCCTTTCGGCATCGTATTCATTTCTTTAACGGTTGCGGAGTCACTTCAAACGTGCGAGAAGATTAGCGCGACGACGTTGGTGACGGTCGTGAGCGCGGTTTGGAGGAGTCTCACGGTCGGGAGTTTGGAGCGGTGGAAAATCAAGGATTCGGCCTTCGAGGCGAGTTTCGTTCGGACCTCGCGGCGGCCGATGCGTAGGGCTCAAGACGCTCGCAGTCGAGGCCGAACGTAGTGGTTCAGAACCTCGCCGAAGCATTGATGGTGAACCCGTTCACCGTGATGAACACGGTCGGATTGGTCGCGTTCGCGCTCGTCGGGGCGACCAAAGCGATACGCGAGGAGTTCGACGTGTTCGGGGTCGCAGTCGTCGGACTGGTCACGGCGTTCGCTGGCGGGGCGACGCGCGACCTGCTCGTGAATCGCGTCCCGTTGGCGCTCAGGTCCCTCGGCGAGATTAGCCTCGGGATGCTCGGCGTGGGTCTGGCGGTCGGACTGAGCGTCGTCCTCGACTCCCCGGACGACCACCCGATAACGCTGTTCTCCGACGCCGTCGGACTCGCCGCGTTCACCACGGCCGGGGCCATCGTAGCGAGCGACGCTGGCGTCTCGGCCTTCGGCGTCGTCGCCGTCGGAACCATCAACGCGGTGGGTGGCGGTGCCTTCGCGGACATCCTCCTCGACAGGTCGCCGTTCATCCTCTTCGACGATTTTTACGCGAGTTGTGCGGTGCTGGGCGGGAGTACGTACTGGGCAGTGACGGCCGTCGGCGGGACCGGGAGTACCGCCGCGGCGGTGTGTGCTGCGGTGACGGTCGGGACGCGGATGGCGGCGGTCAGCTACGGATGGAATCTCCCTACGGCACAGACCCTCGGGTTGGCTCGCGAAGGGACCGACGACCGATAGCGGGGGTTCTGCGACGACCCCGGAATCGTAGTCGACGAAAATTCACTCCGCCACGTCGGTGACTTCCGCACCCGAGAGGTCCCGGAGTTCGTCGGGCGCGATGGGGAAGACCGCCTCCGGGGTGCCCGCGGCGGCCCAGACCGTCTCGAACTCGGTCAGCGTCTCGTCGAGGTAGATCGGAACTTCGGCGTCGTGGCAGAACGGCGGCACCCCGCCGATGGACCAACCGAGCGCGGCCTTGATTTCCGCGGCGTTGGCCATCTCCACGTCGCTCTCCGCGATCGAGAGGAGGTCGGCGAGTTTGGCCTTGCTGACCCGGTTCGCCCCGCTGGTAACGACCACGACGAGTCGGTCACTGGCCTGCATGGCGATACTGCTGGCGATCTGGGCCACGTCACAGCCGATGGCTTCCGCGGCGTCCTCGGCGGTCTTGGTCCCCTCGGGGAACTCCTTCACCTCCACATCGAAGTCGTACTCCCGTCGGGCGCGGTCGGCGAACTCCTGCGCTCGGTCGTGCATGCCAGTGGGTTGTGTGGGCATGGCTCAAATAGGTCGGGGGTCGAGTGGCGATTTCGCCTTCGAACGTCCTCCGACGGTAGTTTGGGTAGACGCTCGTCCGGCGGTGGGTTTGTCCGTGCTCTGGCGGTTGTTTCACCCACCGATTCCCGCCTCCTCGGTTTCGGCGGGCGACCCGACCCGAGCGATGGCGGCGTACACCGCGCCGAGCAACACGCCGTAGACGAGATGCGACGTGACGACGACGAGCGGGAACGCGAACTCCCCGACGAGGCCCGGAATCGGCAGAAGCGGAACCGGCAGTTCGGTCGCGCCGACCGCGTTGAGACCGACCGGGAGCAAAAACCCACCAGTCAGGATACCGAGCGCCGCACCGTACCCCACGCCGAGACCCACGAGTTCGGCCGCGCTCGACGTGTAGTCGCTCAGGAGCGTACGGGAGACCACCGCGACGAAAATAAGCGCGAACACCACGCTGTGAAACAGGTGTAGGACCCATCCCACGAGGACGGTGGGCCGACCGTAGAGCGCGCCGATGAGCGCCATCGTGCCCGCGCCGAACTGGATGACGAGTCCCATCCCCACGCCAGCTATCAGTCCGGCGACGACCGCGCCGCCCCATCTCCGAAGACCCCTCCCGGTCTCGACCGTCGATTCTGTCGTTCTGGTTGCCATTTCCCCACCGATTCGACTATCGACCTACCCCGGTTTAGCTACTCTCGGACGTGAGTGGGTTCTGTCAACTCTGCTCGGTCCGACCGGCCGCGTCGGTTTCCGCGCCGCGCCGGTCGCTCCGAAGGTCTGTGACCGTGCCGAAGATGTCGTCCATCCACGCGTCGAGGTCGTAGGCCGCGACGAGTTGGCGCAACTGGCGCATGCGCCGCTTGCGGTCCGTCGGCGAGTCTGTGACCGCCTCGTGGATGGTGTCGGCGAACTCCTCGGTGGCGTAGGGGTTGATGGTGTAGGCGTAGTTGCCGAGGTCCTCCACCGCGCCCGCGAACTCCGAGAGGACGAGCGCACCGTCGTTTGCGACCTGTGCCGCGACGTACTCCTTGGCGACGAGGTTCATCCCGTCTCGGACCGGACTCACCAGCGCGAGGTCGGCGTGCCGGTAGAGACCGTACAGCGACTCGGCCGGGAGCATCTCGGTGACGCCGACGATGGGTTGCCAGTCGTCGGTTCCGAACCGGTCGTTGACGCGCTCTACGGTCTCGCTGACCTCTCGCTGGAGTTCTCGATAGGCCGGAATCTGGCTCCGACTCTCGCTGGCCTTCTGGACGTAGACGAACTCCCCGCGGTACTCGGGCCGGGTTTCGAGCAGGTGTTCGACCGCCCGGACTCGCTCGGGGATGCCCTTGGTGTAGTCGAGACGGTCCACCCCGACCGCGACGGTGGCGTCCGGTGCGATGGCACGGGACTCCCGGAAGTCGGCCCAGAAGTCGTCGGCCCCCTCGCTGCCGGCGAGTCGCTCGATGCGGTCGGTGTCCACGCCCATCGGGAACGACCGCACGAGGGTTTCGTGGCCGTCGTGAATCACCCGGCCCTCGTCCCAGTCGATGGCGGCCCCTTCGATGCAGGCGTCCACGCATTCGAGGAAGTGGGCGCAGTGGGGGTCCACGTGGAAGCCGAGGAGGTCGTTAGCGAGCAGGCCCTCCAGCAGTTGATGGTGCTGGGGACACACCTCGAAGCTCTCTAACGAGGGCCAAGGGATGTGCCAGAACTGCGCGATGGTCGTCTCGTCGCCGACCTGCGACCGGGCTATCGCCGGCGCGAGGCCGAAGTGGTAGTCCTGAAACCAGATCAGTCCGTCGTCTTCCGAGTCGTCCCGTTCGACGCAGTCGCTGGCGGCGTCGGCGAACCGTCGGTTGACTTCCTCGTAGCGCTGCCAAAACCGCGGTTCGTAGGTGATGTTACCCACGTCGCCGTGACAGAGCGGCCATAACACCTGGTTGCTGTAGCCGTAGTAGTAGTCCTCGACCTCCTCGTCGGAGAGCCAGACGCGCTGGAGGGTGTAGGCCGGGTCCTCGGGAGGCACTCGGACTCGACCTCGTTCGTCGGCGACTTCTCGGTCGGCGTCACCGTCGCCCCACGCGACCCACGTTCCCGAGGCGGCCTGCATCACCGGGTCGAGTCCAGCCGTCAGACCGCCGACCGGTCGTTGGACCTGGATTTCTCTCTCGGTGGAGTCGTCGCCCTCCTCGGCGTCGGCATCGGCCTCGTAGGTGTGACTGTACGGTTCTCGGTTCGAGACGACGACCAGCCCTTCGGTCGGAGCCGGGCCGTCGTCGGACGGCTGATTTCCTGTCATTCAGGTCTCTCGGCGCGGTCTCGGTTCGGTTTCGAATCGGCGGTGGCATCGACCGCTCGTTGTTGGCGAGAGACGTCCCGCCGTTTCTGGGGAGTAACTGCTGGAGAACGCATCTGTCCTCGAAGGGACGACGCGTTCCCCTTTGTCGTTTTTGGCTATGCCGGTGAATTCATTTACTCCCGAAACTCTCGGACCGCCTCGCGGGTCGGCAGTGCGGCCATCGCGCCCGCTCCCGTCGTCGTCACCGCTGCCACCGCGTTGGCGAATCCGAGCATCTCCGAGAGCGAGATCTCGTCCCTCTCGGCCTCGGCGAGCGCCGCGAGCGCTCCCGCGGTGAAGGCGTCGCCCGCGCCCGTGGTGTCCACTGGTTCGACATCGTAGCCGCCGTGAGAGGCCGTGCCACCGCCCCACGGTGCCCGGTCGGTCGCGTGGACGAAGGCCCCGGAACCGCCGAGCGTCACCAGGACCGTGTGCGGTCCCGTCTCCGCGACGGCTTTCGAGAGGGCCTCGGGCGACTCGCCCTCGAACCCGGCCGCTTGGAGTTCCTCGGTCGTCGCTTTCACCACGTCGGCGAACTCGAGCATCTCGGCGACGAGTCCCGAGAAGTCGCGGTCGGTTCGCTCCCACAACTCGGGCCGGGCGTTGGGGTCGAACACGACGGTGCAGTCGCGCTCTGTCGCACGCTCGGCGAGGTCCAGCGTGGCCGACCGGCCGGGTTCTGCCGCGAGCATCACGCCGCCGACGTACACCCACTCGACCGATTCGAGGGTCTCGTCGGGGACGCCGCCGGGTTCGACGCGGGTGTCGGCGGTGCCGTCGCGGTAGAAGGTGAAGGCGCGGTCGGCGTCGGCGTCGTGGCTGACGAACGCCAGTGCGGTCTTGGCTTCGGGGTCGCGCTCGACGAATCGGTCGGGGACGCCGAACGACGAGAGGGTCGCCGCGAGGTGGTCGCCGAAGGGGTCGTCGCCCACGCGCGTCCAGAACCACGGGGTCGCGTCCAGGCGCGCGAGCGCGACGGCCACGTTCGCGGGCGCGCCGCCCGCGCGCCGGGAGAAGTTCTCCACGTCGGAGAGGGGACCGGTGCTGTCGGGCAGGAAGTCGACGAGCGCCTCGCCAGCGACGAGGACGTCCGGGTCGGAGTCGGTCATCGGTACGTATCGTCGGCGGGACGCCGGAAAAGGATTTACGAGACTGGCAGAAGTTAGCTTTCGTTCACGGAATCAGTCTTCCACGTTCGCCAGTACGTCGTCCAGATACTCCTTGCTCACGCCGATATACCCGTACTCCAGCGTAAATACCTCCAGCGAGAGCGTACCGTTCCATCCCTCGGGGAGCGCGCTCAGAATCCGCTCGAAGTCGAGCGTTCCCGACCCGAACGGCAGGTGTTCGTCCCGTGGCTTCCGGGTGTCGTTGAGGTGGAAGTGCGAGATTCGGTCGCCGTGGTCGCCGACGAAGGCCGCCATCTCCGCCGAATCGAGACCGTCCACGCGGGCGTGGCCCGTGTCGAGGGTCATCGCGGCGTCGGTCTCGGCGAACAGGTCGGGGAAGTTCTGCGTCGAGAAGACGCCGCGGGGGATGTTCTCGAAGCAGACCTCGAAGTCGTCGGGCGTCTCGGCGTCCACCTCGCGGACCGAGGCGAGGACGACCTCGCGGAGATCGGCGTCGTCCCACGCCGGTCTCCACGCTTTCGAGTCGGCGTGGGCGACTCCCTTCTCGGCCCCCATCTCGGCCGCGGTCTCGGCCGCCGCGACGAGTTCCCGAATCGCGCCCTCCCGGACGTGTTCGTAGGTAGACCCCACGTCGAGCGCGAACGGGAGGTGGACCATCAGGTCGAGGTCCCGTGCCGCGGCGGCCTCGCGGACGGCCGCGGGGTCGAACTCCCGGCGCTCGTAGTCGCCGTCCATCAGCAGTTCCACGTAGTCGAATCCGAACTCCTCGGCCGCGTCGAATGCCGTCTCGTGGTCCATCCCGATCTGGGTGACGAATCCGGTGGTGGCGTCCATACCGGGACCACGCCGGGCGACCAGTTAGTCGTTTTCGGGGCGAACCGTCGGGGGAGGGCGACGTCCGCGGCGGGAAGACGGTCGGTGGAGGTTCGTCGGCCTTCGGACAACTCTGTAATTGTCTCAAATAACAGAACGATTCTACGAGAATGGTATCGGTTTCTTTCCAGAGCAGACGGTCGGACCTCGTAATGGAGGTCCCGTCGAAGCGCCACCGCGTAACGGCCGATACGGTGTCTGGCCCGTGGTTTCTTACCGATTCCCGGCCAAGTCAGAGGGAGATGACGGGGGACCCGACAACTGCCGAGAGGGGGGATTCGACGCGCCGAGGGAATGGCGTGCGACCACCGGACGAGAAAGAGCAGGCGACCACCGACGCCGAGCGGACGGACGGGAGCGGATCCGATACCGACGCCATCGCTCGGCCCGCGAACGACGCAGGAGACGAGGGCGAGACGGTGTCGCGCCGGGCGTTCGTCCGGGCGGCGGGCGCGACCGCCGCGGCGGGAGCGGTCGCCGCGACCGGGGCCGACGAGGCGACTGCCCAGGCGGAGACCTACCGCTTCGGCGGCGAAGTGGCCGCGTGGCAGGGTCGAGAGCCGTCGGCAATCGAGGGGCAATCGAACCCGACCATCGAGTTGGAGGCCGGGAACGAGTACGAGTTCTGGTTCGAGAACCTCGACGGCCAACCGCACAACATCGTGATACAGGACGGCGACGGGAACGCTATCGCCGAGAGCGAACTCGTACAGGAGCAGGGCGCGACGGGTTCGATAACGTTCACCGCGACGCCGCAGATGACCCAGTACATCTGTACGGTCCACCCGACCACGATGGTCGGCGACCTCGAAGTGACCGGCGAACTGGAGGGCGGCCAAGGTGGCGGCCTCCCGTTCGAGTCCCTCGTGCTCATCGCCGGACTGGCCCTCGCGTTCGTCTCGCCCGTTCTGTTCGCGCTGTTCCTCTTCTCGCGCAGAGGCGGCGATGGCGACGAAGCGACGGTTAGACGATAGTCAATTCGTCGTTTCCGCAGTTCAACGACCCTGAACCGCGTGGGCCGTTATTGTCCTCCGGGACGAACCCCGTGGCATGAAAGCCACCGGACTCGTGATAGTCGTGGCGATGGTCGTCGCGGCTACCGCGACTCCTGCGGTCCCGGCACTCGTTCAGGAAGAGGGGACGGTCGTCGGCAGACCCAATCTGGACCTCTCGGCGACCGACAACCGGTTCGGGGCGGGCGAGCGGGCGACCCTAGAGATGTTCGTCTCGAACAGCGGTGACCTGGACCGCGGCGGGCCGTCACAGTACGAAGAACGCGTGACGACCGCGCGCAACGTCCGCCTCGAAATCGACGAGTCCCGGATGGACGAGGCGCTCGTAGGGAACGTCGAAGTCGAGACCGGGACGGTCTTCGCCGGGACGGTCCCGGAGGGTGTCTCCGGACCGTTCGCGTTCAACGTCGAACTCTCCGACTCGCTGGCCCCCGGTACGTACGAGGTTCCGGTCCGGGTCAGTTACGACTACACCAACTTCGTGCGCTACGGTCCCAACACCGCACCGGAGTACGGCGACTCTTCGCGGACCACCACGGCGTACGTCACCATCGTCGTGGAGGACCGACCGGAGTTCGAGATTCGAACGCAGAATCTCACGCGCGTGACCGCGGGCGACGACGCTACCTACCGCCTCGACGTCACGAACACCGGCACGCAAGCCGCCACGAACGCGCAGGTGACCCTCTCGGCCGCCAACTCCTCGGTCTTCTTCGGCGGGACCGACGCTCCCCAACAGCAGACCAGCGTCTTCTTCGACCGACTCGAACCCGGCGAGACCCGGTCGTTCGAGGTCACGGTCGGCGCGAGCGCCGACACCGCGCCCGGCACGTACCTCGCCGACGCCGTGGTCGCCTACGAGAACCCGAACGGCGTCGCCGACCGTTCGCGGCGACTCACCTTCGGGGTCGCGGTCGGCACCGAACAGACGTTCGCTCTCCGTAACGTGGACAGTTCGCTCCGGGTCGGCGACACGGGTCTCGTCACGGGCCGGGTCGTCAACACGGGCGAGACCAACGTTTCGAACGCCGTGGTCGTCCTCGGTGGCAACCAGACCAACTTCCGGCCCCGGGAGACCGAGTTCGCAGTCGGGAACCTCGCGCCGGGCGAATCGGCCAACTTCAGTTTCAATATCGATACCACCAACCGAACCGACCCCGGTCCCCGCCGGGTCACGTTCCGAGTCCAGTACCGCAACCCCTCGGGCGAAACCCGGACCAGCGACCCCATCGACGCTCGAGTGGCGGTCGCCCGCGAGCAGGAGTTCGGCGTGAGCGCGACCGCGACCGGCCTTCAGGTCGGCGAGCGCGGAACCATCTCGGGGACCGTCGCCAACACGGGCGAGGCCAACGTCTCGGACGCCGTGGTCGTTCTCCAGACCGAGGGGACCGGCCTCCAACCGACGACGACCGAGTTCGCGGTCGATTCGCTCGCGCCGGGTGAGGCCGCCGACTTCGCGTTCGAGGTGTCGGCTCCGAACGACACCGACCCCGGTCTCCGACAGGTGACGTTCCGGGTGCGTTACCGCAACGCCGACGGCGAAATCCGATTCAGCGACTCGCTTCCCGCCAGCGTCCGGGTCGGCGGGGAGCGCACCTTCGCGGTCCGAGGCGTCGGAAGTGACCTCAGCGTCGGCGACAGCGGTAACGTCTCGGGCAGGGTCGTCAACACGGGCGAGACCAACGTCTCGAACGCCGTCGTGGTCTTCGAGGCCGAGGCGACGAACCTCCAACCACGGAGCGCCGAGTTCGCGGTCGGCGAACTCGAACCCGGCGAGTCGGTCCCGTTCGAGTTCACCGTGGACGTACCCAACGATTCGGACCCCGGTCCGCGGCAGGTAGCGTTCCGGGTCCGGTATCGGAATCGAGACGGCGACCCTCGAGTCAGCGACGCGCTCGACGCACGGGTCACGGTGGGCGAAGAACAGGAGTTCAGCGTCGAGAGCGTCGAGAGCGACCTCCGGGTCGGCGACACCGGAGACGTCGTCGGCGAAGTCGTCAACACCGGCTCCCGGCGAGTGTCGAACGCGGTCGTGATTCTCCGGACGAACAATCCCAACCTCGACCCCCGGGAGACCGAGTTCGCAGTCGGACGACTCGACCCCGGCGAAGCCGCTCCCTTCGAGTTCACCGTGGACGTCAACGGCGACGCGGAGGCCGGGCCGCGACAGGTGTCGTACCGGGTGCGCTACCGCAATCAGAACGGCGACTTGCGCGTGAGCGACGCCTTGGACGCCCGGATCGATATCGCGGAGGAGGTAGACGAATTCCGCGTCGAACCGGCCGACGCGACGGTTCCCGCTGGCGGCTCAGAAGTCGTCGCGTTCCGCGTCACCAACACCGCGAACGAGACGCTGAGAGACGTCGAAGCGAAACTGTTCGCCAGCGACCCCTTGTCGAGCGACAACGACGAGGCGTTCGTCTCGCGTCTCGAACCGAACGAGTCCACGACGCTCCAGTTCCGGGTAGGAGTCGACGGTGGCGCGATTCCGAAGACCTACCCGGTGTCGGTGGACTTCACGTACGAGAACGAGCGCGGCGACACCGTTCTCTCGGACACCTATCGCGTCCCCGTAGACGTGACCGAGCGACAGCGACGCGGACTGCCGTTCCTCTCCGAAGTGCCCGCGATGGGGTTGCTCGCTGCCGGTGTGGCAATCGTCGCGCTCGTCGTCGCGTGGTGGAAGCGAGAGACCATCGTGCGCCTACTTCCGTGAGCGAATCGGAGTCTGATTTAAATGTATCGCCGTAACGACTCCGGATCGGTCCTCACATCCCGGATTACCATCGTTAGCTTCGTGTTGAGTTCCCACCACCCGCGTCACCCCGACACAACTGATGGATAACACCATATAAGCGGCCGTACGTGATGGTCGAACGGGAGCCGAATCAAAAATAATAAGTAGGACTACATGTTTGTTGGACTACCCTAATAAATCACCACAGTTACAATTGTTCTAGTGACACTTCCGTAGGCTTCGCTACGGGTGAAAAGACCGGTAACGTGGCGTTCTACACAGGTTCCTCTGGCAGACGGTAACGAAGGGACAGAACGTCACCGAATTTCGGAATGACCGAAGTTCGATACTACCCTCGGCCTATCTCCACTCCCATCGAGGAATATTCTCGTCCTATGTGAGCAACCTCGTCTGTCGGCAGTTCAGTCTGTCGTGGACTCGCAGTATTAGGGAATACTTAACCCGGACGGCCGAAAACGGTCGTCGCTATTTATAAATTAATCTGGTGTCCCAACCTTCCGAGGTGAAACCCGAGAGAGCAGGACGGCGAGCGACGATTTAGACGGACCGCGAGACTACGATGGGGGGTACAGCCAGTCGAACACTGATAGGGGTGAGAATCCCGTATCAGCGAGATAGGACAAAATATGATAAAAACACGGATATCGAGAAAGAAAGCGAGTGCGCTCGTACTCACGGCCCTGATGGTACTCTCCATGGTCGCCATGTCGGGGGCAGTACTGGGTCAAGAAGTACAGCGAGGCGGACAGGAACGGACGTTCAATCCGGGAGTCGGCGGAGCGAACGACATCGTCGTCTCCGAACAGAAACCGGTCGTCTTCCAAGGTGAGGACGACATCGACTTCGTCGGGCAGGATGGCCAGCCAATCGACGCCTCGAACCTCATCGGCGTCTCCGGCAACGCGGAGGGCATCCCGCTCGAATCGCCCGTCCCGGAGGACCAGGAACTCGGTCAGTACGCCATCGACGGTCGGGCCGCTAACATCGGCGTGACCGTCCAGCGACCGCGCGTGACCGACCTCG
This sequence comes from Halorussus salinisoli, assembly GCA_005239435.1. Classification (GTDB taxonomy): domain Archaea; phylum Halobacteriota; class Halobacteria; order Halobacteriales; family Haladaptataceae; genus Halorussus; species Halorussus salinisoli. The sequence continues at coordinate 168,261 of SZNP01000007.1, forward strand.
AAGTGTTCAACGAGCGCGGGGTCGACGTGGAAGGTTCGACCGTCCAGGAAGACGAGACCCTGCTCATCAGCGGGGAGTGGAACTTCCAGCAGGCCGAGGACCTCTCGCTCGAAGTCACCGACGAGAACGGCAACGAGATAACCGGCGACGTGCTCACGCAGGTCGACGACATCTCGCAAGCCCAGCGCGACCGACTCCAGGGTCCGTACGCTCAGAACCCCGGGAAGGTCGCTAACCCCGGCCAGCGCGGGACGGAGACGGGCATCGAGTACCTGCAGGGACTCGGACAGTTCAACCAGTCCGAACTCAACGGCACACAGCGCCTCGAAGCCGCCTACTGGGCCATCGACCTGAGCGACCAGGACGCCGGTGACTACACCATCACGGTGGAAGGCTGGGACAACCTCGACTTCGGGGCTGCAACCCGTTCGACCGTCGTCTCGGTCACGGGTGACGAGAACGTCATCCTCGACCTCGAGAGCGACGAGGCGACTCGCGGTCAGAACGTCCGGTACACCGTCCGGGGTTCGAGCGCGGGCGCGACTCACTACGTCGCCATCGAGGACACCGACTTCCGGAACAATCAGGTGGACGAGCGCGTCTTCCGTGACGTCGAGGACACCATCGACCGCGGTACCCTCGACACCAACGGGGACGGACAGGCCGACCTCGCGTGGGCCCAACTTGAGATCGACGACGACACCGGTCTCGGGGTCGGGCAAATCGACTCTACGTACCTCGACGACACTAGCGTGGACGTCAACCTCTACGAGGCCGACCAGAACCTCTCGGAGATCGCCGACAACGTCGGTAACACCGAAGACGACCTGTCGCTCGACATCTCCGAGGGCGAACTGAGCTTCGAAAGCCCGGCGGGCACCTACATCGCCGGACAGGAAGAAGACGTGCGCGGAACGGCCGCGCAAGGCGTCGACGACGTGGCGGTCTACGTCCGCGACCAGGGCGACTGGGAGCTCGTGGACATCAACGAGGACGGCGAACTCAGCCAGCAGGACCTCATCAGCGTCGACGCCGACGGCGAGTGGGAGGAGCGCGACGTGACCCTCTCGCAGGCCAACGACATCCTGAGCATCCCCGGCCGCTACCGCATCGGCGTGGTCGAAGCGGTGGACGTGGTCCAGAACGGGGAAATCGCGCAGACGCTGACGACGTCGGAGTTCAGCAGTGCGACCAGCGAGCAGACCTCGATCATCGTCACCGAACCGACGCTCGGCGGCGGTAACTCCTCGCTGGCGGCACCGTTCGGAGCCACGTCACCGATGGCGATGCAGGACCAGCAGAACAACACGACGCAGCAACAGGAACAGCAGGACCGGACGTGGGTCTTCCGCACGTACAACGAACAGATCGCCGTCGAGGATGGAACCGTCGAGGTCACGGGCGTCGCGCCCGGGCTCGACGAGGTCCTCGTCGTGATGATTGACTCGCGCGGACGAACCGTCACCGAGACGGTCAGCGTGGACGACAACGACGTGTTCGAGGAAGACGACATCGAACTCGTCACCCGAGAGGGCCGCGAACTCAACGAGGGGCAGATTAGAGGCATGGTCATCGGTCTCGGTCGGGACACCGTCGTCGGTGACGGCGTCCTGCCAGGCGTGGACGATGCCGACCTCGCGTCCCTCGAATCGTGGATTCAGAGCTTCGGCGCTGGCTTGACCCAAGAGCAGGTCAGCGAGCGCATCAGCGACGAGACGACCGACGAGGCAGGTAGCGACGACCTGATCCTCACTCAGACGTTCCGCTACGCCGACGCGGCGACGTCGGTCTCGGCCATCGCGCCGCAGGGTCAGGCCGACCAGCTCGACGTGCCCGGCTTCCAGACCCAGACCACGCCCGTCGAAACCGGAGAAACGATGGTCGTGCAGGGGCTGACCAACCGTCGACCCGACGACAACACCATCACGGTGGAGGTCATCGACGGCCCGAGCGCCGCCGACTTCGACTCGGCCGCGACCGACGATTGGGGCCGCAACGGCGTCTGGTCGGTCAACCTGAGCACCGAAGGCGTCCAGCCCGGCACGTACACGTTGGAAGTGGACGACGGTGACAACACCGACATCGTCCAGTTCCAGGTCGTAGAACAGGGCGCAGATCAGCAGACCACCACGGAGCAGCCAGAAGCTGCGGAAGAAGGTAACGAGACCACGACACCAGCAGAGGGAAATGAGACCACCGCGGCGGAGCAAGACGACGACCAAGCAGGTGACGAGACGGACGCCGCCGCGGGTAACCAAACCCAAGAGGTAGCACAGGCAGGAAACACCCTCGAAATCCAGAGCGAAGGAGAGTCGCTGAGCTACACCATCTCCTTCGCCGGGACCGTCGAGGCAGTCGAGGACCAGACCGAGGAGAGCGACGAAGTTCGGGACGACGGTACCGTCGTCGGCCAAGTTGGTGACGGCGACGCCAGCGACGCCTACGAGTTCGTCGGACAGATCACCGACATCTCCGCCGAAGGCGACCTGAGTAGCGCGACGTTCGTCCTCAACGGCGAGGAAGTCGAACCCGGGGACCTCCCGGACGCGACTGCGAACAACTCGTCGATGGTCGCTCCGGCAGTCGCCGATAGCCCGGCTTAACGTTCCGGAACTCTCGACTTCGGAGCCGACGACTATTTTTTCGGTCACTCCGCGTCGCCGACAGCGGTGGCCGCGTCGGACGCGTCGGCCGCGTCCGCCTGCGACCGTACACCCGTGACCCGTGCCCAGACGACCAGTACCGAGGGCAGTATCAGAACCGACGCGAGATAGGAGTAGACGACGCTCAGGGCAGTGAGCAGGCCGAACTGTCCGATAGCCGGGAACACCGCCAGTACGAGGACGCCGATGCCGAAGACGGTCGTGAGGACGCTTCCGGTCAGCGCGCCGCCGGTCCCGATAATCGTTCGTTCGAGTGCGAGGATGGAGTCGTCTCGGAGTTCTATCTCGTCGGTGAACCGGTGGACGACGTGGACCGAGTAGTCGATACCGAGACCGATGGTGATGGCGAGAACGGTCGCAGTGAAGGCGTTGAGCGAGATGCCGACGTACCGCATCGTGGCCGCGAGCGCCGCGACCGTGACGACGATGGGGACGAAGTTGGCGACCCCGAGGGAGGGTCGGCCGGTGAGAACGCCGTAGACGAGGACGAGGAAGACGGCGGTACCGACGAGCGCGACGGAGAGACTGACGATGGCCGACTCGAAGATGAGGTCAGAGATGGCCTGAAACACCACGATGTTGCCCGTCGCGGTCGCTTCGTACCGATAGCGGTCGGCGACCGTCCGGGCGTCCTCGGTGACTTCCGCGGAGTCTGCGTCGGCCTTCACGGAGTAGACGACGCGGGCGCTTCGGCGGTCCTCGGTGAGGTACTGGCCCGCGAGCGTGGCGTACTCGGAATCGAAGAGGGCGTCGTAGACCGCGTCGAGATTATCGTCCGGGATTCCGTCGCCGTTCCGGTCGTTGCGCTCGACGAGGCGGCGGAACTCGGGGTCGGTCGCGGCGAGCGACCGGACGACGGTGACGATGCTCCGCTCGCTGGCGCGTCGGTCCTCCGCGACGAAGGTGTCGGGCGGGTCCGCGCCCGCCCGGTGGATGGATTCGAGCGCGGTGTCGCGTGTCATCGGTCCCTCAACGTAGACGACAACCTGTTCGTCTTCGCCGGTCTCGAAGTTGTCTTCGAGGAAGTCGATGTCGCGCGTGACGGTGTACTCGTTCGGCCGGAACGGTTCCGGTAGGGCACGGAGATAGCCGGGCGTCTCCTCGGGCGGGAGGAACTCCTCTCGACTGAAGGAGGTGTCCACGCCGGTCGCGTAGCCGGTCGCTCCGGCGGTGAAGACGGCGGTTATCAGGAGAAAGGCGAGAGGTGCGCGCCGGGCGATGCCGACGCCGCCAGCGAGGACGGTTCCGAGCGGCGAGTCCTCGGAGCCGAGCGGCGTCTGACTGAAGGTCGGGATGGGGTAGCGTTCCCGGGCGTAGTCCAGCAGGACCTTCGCGGCGGGGAGGAACACGCCGAAGATGAGCGCGGTGAAGAGGATGCCGACGCTCGCGACGACGCCGAAGTCCCGGATGGGAAGTAGTTGGCTCGTCAGGTTCGACGCGAACCCGATGACAGAGGTGGTCGTGACGATGAAGAAGGCGACGAGGAGTTGGTCGGTCGCGGTCCGCATCGAGTCGGCGACGCCGTAACCCTCGACGCGCTCCTCGCGGTAGCGGTTGACCGCGTGAATCCCGAAGTCGATGCCGACCGCGAGCAGGAGCGGTGGAACGGCGATGAGAATCTGGTTGAACGGAATGCCCGCCAAGCCCATGAAGCCGAACGTCCAGATGATCGCCATGACCAGCGCGAGGACGCCGAGCAGGAGGTCCGCGAGGTCCCGGTAGGCGACGACGAGAAAGATGACGATGAGAATCGCGGCGGCGGGGACGACGATAATCAGCGTGTCGCCGATGACGGTCCCCAACTCGGCGTCGACGATGCCCGACCCGAAGACGCGGACGTCGCCACCGACCGAGGCCGTGACCGACTGCATCTCGCGCTGGATGGGCGTGAGGGGGTTCGTTCCGGCGGATTGCTCGCCGGAAGCGAGATCCGGAACCGCGTGTTCGACGAGCGTGATGGACGAGGTGGCGCGGGCCGACTCGGAGTTGAAGTCCCTGCTCAGGAGAGTTCGGAAAGCGGGATTGTCGCGGGCGGCCGCCCGGACCGCGACGTCGATTCGATTCGGAGACGCGCGCTCGACCGCCCGGAGTTGCGCTTCGGCGGTGGTCGCGTCGGGGTCGAGCGTGCGCGCGACGACGCTGGCGGGACTGGTCACGCCGACGATTCGGAGGTCCGACCGGCGTTCGAGTCGATACTGGACCGTCAGCATCCGGGTCAGTCCGCGCTTCGAGACGACGTTCTCGCCGGTCTGGATGAGTTGGGTCGAGGTCGTTCCCGGCCCGAACGCGGGATCGAACTCGCGGTCGACCGCCTCCAGCGCGTCCTGTTCGGGTACGTCCTCGGCGAAACTCTCGGTTCCCGCCTCGGTAGACACCTGTGTCGCTCCGGCCGTGAAGACGGCGGTCACGACGAGGAAGGCGACGACGATTCGCCCCGGCCGATTCACGATGCGGTCGTCCAGCCAGTCGATGACGCGCTGATAGTCGTGTACCACTTCGAATTCCCCCACTCCCCGGCGTCGGGCCACGAACGGTCCGCGAAGCGCGGAGTGGTGCCAGAGTATCACGCCGAAGGTCAAAGATTCGAGGGTGGCGGTGGACGTGCCACTCGGCGGAAGCAGACGAGTCCCGTCGCGCGTGGCGTCTCGGACCGACACGAGAGCGGTTCGTCCCGCCTTCTCATATAAACCATCGGAGCGGACGGGCGGGAAACAGATGGAATACTATTTTCTATATATAAAATATGAAAAGTAGTTCCTAACCAATATGTATAGGGTTATTGCAATTGAATATTTGTCTATCGGTCGGTCGTTCCTCGGGTCGGGGGGACTCGCCCGCTTCGGCCGTCGGTGGAGTCCACCATCCGGGCTAGCGATTCGACCGCGAGCGAGGGAGCGAAGCGACCGAGCGAGCGGCCCTTTTTTGGTCCAGATTTTTTCGAGGAGCGGTGGCCGCAGGGCGCGAGCGAAGCGAGCGCCCGAGGCTACCCGACGACGAAAAAAGGTGGCACCTCAGGACGAAACAAGGTGGTTCTTAGAGGTAGTCTTTCACGCTCGCGTGGACGCCCATCGACTCGAACGTCTCTTCGAGCGCGTCCAGCACGACCGCGAGGTCCTGTTGGAGGTCGTACTCCCGGTACTTGCCGCCCGCCGACCCCTCGTTGATTTCGGTGACGTTGAGGATGCCGAGCATGGCGAGGTCGTCCAGGTGCTCGCGGAGCCATCGCGCGGTCAGCGTGTTCTTTCCGGCAGCGTCGGCCAGCGACTTGTAGCGGGTGTAGATTTCCCGCGATCGGGCGGGCGTGTCGCCCTCGGCTTCGAGCGTAGCGAGGGCGTAGACCACCAGTCGCTCGTGGTCGTTGAGGTCCGCGATGCCGCGGGCGACCTGCTCGCGTTCGAGGAGTTCCCGGCCGCGGCGGACGTGCTGTTCGGCGACCTCCTCGTCGTTCTCCTCGCGGGCGAGGTCTCCGGCCTTCAGGAGGAGATCGAGTGCTTTTCGGGCGTCGCCCGACTCTTGGGCACCGAACGCGGCGCACAGGGGAACCACGTCGTCGGTCAGCACGTCCTCCTTGAACGCCACGTTCTTGCGCTGTTCGAGGACCGCCCGGAGTTCGTTGGCGTCGTAGGTCGAGAAGGAGATGGCGCGTTCGCACAGGGAGGAACGGACCTTGGGCGAGAGGGAGTCGCGGAAGGTGAGGTCGTTGCTGATGCCGATGAGACCGATGCGGGCCTCGGTGAGGTTCTCGTTCTCGCGGGCCCGCGAGAGTTGATAGAGGATGGAGTCGTCCTTGAGGTGGTCTATCTCGTCCAGCACGATGAGGATGATGCCGCCGTAGTCGTCGAGTTCCTCCCACATGAGGTCGTAGACTTGCGAGCGCGAATAGCCCGTCTCGCTGATGTGGTTCGAGGGGTTCCGCATGGTGTTGACGAGGTTGCTGGCGACCCGGTACGAGGAGTTGAGACCGTCGCAGTTGATAATCTCGGTGCGCACGTCGAGGTCCTCGTACTCCTCGGCGTTGTTTTCGAGTTTGTTCAGTAGAAAGCGCGTGGCCGCGGTCTTTCCCACTCCGGCCTTCCCGTAGAGAAAGATGTTGTCGGGTTGCTCGCCGTAGATAGCCGGTTGGAGCGCGCCGTGGTACTCGTCCAGTTCGTCGTCCCGCCCGACGAGCGTGTCGGGCGTGTAATCGTCCAGCAACGCCTCTCGATTGGTGTACGGGGAGTATTCCCGGACGAAGTCGAAAGAGCCCATGTTACTTGTGGACGACTTGGGTCGGGTTCATCAAGCTATCGAAACCACCCGTTCCGCTGATTCCTCTGATTCGTTTGAGCGAATCGTTTATGAAACACCCCCACCCCGTCGTTCCGCTGAATACCGCGGGAGACGGGGTGGGTAGCTCTCGGGAGTCCTCTGTAAAGGCAAGTTTCTTGTCCTAGTCCTGGAAACAGTATCCGCAAACTAGTCGTTTTAGTCTATTTCGTCTGCATCGTCGCGGAAGGAACATCGACCGCTCGACTCGCCCCTCACCTACCTACCCCCGTTGCGAGGAATTCAGCGGAACTCTGGGGTGGGGGGCTTTATAAAATAACCCAAACAAACGAAACAGCGGAAATGGTGGTTTGCCGTACCATGGCTGGTCGTCCCGGCCGAGTTTCCGAGGCGAAGCCGAACGGTTCAAATCGAGCCCGAATACTTTTTATCCGGGCGTTCGCTCAACTTGCCCGTGGACGACGACCTTCGAGGCATCCGCGGCGCTGTGTACATCCCACAGGACGACTGGAACGCCTATCAGACGTGGGCAAACTACCGAAACTCCGTCGTCGAGCGTGACCTCGGGTACGCCACCAAAATCGGACTGAACAGTCTCCGAGTCTTCGCGTCCTACGAGTTCTGGCGTGAGGACGGCCCAGAGTTCTTCGCGCACGTCGAGCACTTCCTGACGACCTGCGAGTCTCGCGGTATCCGACCTCTCGTCGTCCTGTTCGAAGCCCCGCCGGAGGCCCCACCGACCGAGCAGAACCTCCACGCGACCGACCCCGAGAACGCCTTCGGCGTCCACTCGCCTTCCCGTCCCGAGGTCCTCCAACCGCGAAACTGGACGGGGTACGACCGGTCGCCCATCCACTTCGCCCGGCGCTGGGCCCAGGAGTACGCCACGGACGACCGCCTGCTCGCCACCGAAATCATGAACGAACCCGGGACGGTCCAACCCCGCAGGGACTTCGTAACCGACGCGCTCCGCACCGTCCGCGAGGCGGCCCCCGACGCGACTCTCACGATGGGCACGAGGGACGTGCGTTTCGCCGAGCTCTACGACCGCGAGGTCCTCGACGACCTCGCCGGACTCGACGCCTACCAGTTCCACATGAATCTGCCCCGGAACCCGGAGTCGGCACGCCAGTACGTGGCCGACCAGCGTGCGCTCGCCGACGAAATCGCCGGAAAAGACCACGGCGAGGCGGAGCATCGAAAGCCCCTCTGGTGTACCGAGTGGCAACGCACCCTCGAGGAACCGCCCTCCCGCTTCGCGCCGAATCTCGCCAGTCTCGCGCCGACGATTCGAGAGGCCCACGACGCCGAGCTCATCGACGGCGACTTCTTCTGGAGTCTGATGCTCCGCCCGGCCTACCTGCGCGAACCGCGCGAGAAGGGCCGAATCAACGGGCTCTTTCACTCCGACGGTGCGGTCTACTCCCGACTGGACGCCGAGGTAATCGCGGGCCGGCCGCTCGAACTCACCGGCCGACACGAACTCCCGACGTCGTGGCGCGGGCACCGATTTCCGTACCCCGAACCGGTCGCCGACGGCGTGACTGACCCGGCCGATGCGGCTTACTCCGACGGCTCTGCTCGCTCGGACGACGAACCTCGCTCTGATGCCAAGACTCGTTCTGACGCCCTAACCCGGGCCGAGGGATCTGACGATCGTGACGGAGCCGAAACTACTAAATCGAACTCCGACGGAACCGAATCGTTTCGAGACCTCCGAGAGTCGCTAGCGGAGCGAATCAGACGGACGTTCGGCTTGAAGTCTGACGACGAGTGGTGGCGCGACGAGTGACCCGTCTCGTTCTCCCGTGAGCGTCGGAAGTCGGCTTCCTTTCCGGCATTACGGGAGTCGAGTGTAGACTCTGCTCTACTACTGAAAAGCCAAGAAGATAGCAAGTAGACTATCTACTCCTTGAGCCACTGAACCGCCGCACAGCACTGCCCAGTACCGTACTTCACGGCACCGCACTGCACCGCGCCGCACAGCACTGCGCCCCGTCCCTCCCCGCTTGCGCGCTCGTCCGCGTCTGCAGTGCGGTCGCGGACGAGCGCGCGGCGCATCCCGTGAGATGACCGGCCGTGGTCCTGTGGACGTGGGACGATAGACCGTGGTTCCGTCGAGGGTGAGAAGTCGCAAAGTCGGAACGAAGAGAAAATCCGAAGAACGAAGAGAAAATCCGAAGACCGACTTCAGAGGACGATGCTCTTCTTCCGAACCATCTCCTCGATTGTGGTGTGGAGACCCTGCCGACCGATACCGGAGGCCTTGTTACCGCCGAAGGGGATGTCGCCGAGACCGTGGCTCGGGGCACCGTTGATGCGGACCGCGCCCGCGTCGAGTTTGTCACTCATCTCCATCGCGCGGTCGTAGTCGCTGGTGAACACGGCGGCGTCGAGCGCGAGTTCGCCGTGGTTGGCGATTCCGATGGCCTCCTCCTCGTCCTCGAAGGTCGTCACGACCGCGACCGGTCCGAACTGCTCCTCGTGGACGATGCGGGCGTCGTGAGGCACGTTCGCCAGCAGGGTCGGTTCGAAGTGAGCGCCGTCGCGCTCGCCGCCGCGAACCAGGTCCGCGCCCTTCTCCACGGCGTCCTCGACCAGTTCCTCGACCCACTCGGCCTGGCCCTCGTTGATGAGGGGCCCCATCGTGGTGTCCTCCTCGAAGAGGTCGCCGGGTTGCCAGCTATCGACCTCGGCCTCCAGCAGGTCCACTACCTCGTCGTGGACCGACTCGTGCGCGAGGACGCGACTCACGGCCGAGCATCGCTGGCCCGCGTACTTGAACGACCCCTTGGCACACTGGCCCGCCACGTCCGAGAGGTCGGCGTCGGGGAAGACGACTGCGGGCGCGTTCCCGCCCAACTCCATGTGGAGATTGACCATGCCGCTCTCCTTGGCGACGTGTTTCCCGGCGGCGCTCGACCCGGTCATCGAAATCACGTCGATGCGGTCGTCGCCAGAGAGTACGTCGCCGATGACGCTCCCGCGGCCCGGCACGAAGTTGAACGCACCGTCGGGAAGGTCGAGGTCCGCAATCACGTCGGCCAGAATCGCGGCGCTAATCGGAGTGTCGCTCGCGGGCTTCAGGATGACCGAGTTCCCGGCCGCGAGCGCGGGTGCGACCGACAGCGCGGTGGTCGAGACGGGGTAGTTGTACGGAGTGATAGCCAGCACCGTCCCCATCGGTTCGTGCTTGACGATGGCGTCCCAGCCCTCGTGTCCGGCCGTGGTTCCTTCGCGGAACTCCCCTTTCAGCGACCGAATCTCCTCGATGGCGCGGCGGAATCGCTCGGCCGCGCTCTCGACTTCGCCACGGGCCGACGAGATGGGCTTGCCCGCCTCGCGCACGATGACCTCCGCCAGTTCCTCCTTACGGTCCAGTAGGCCGTCGGCAATCGCGTCCAACCACTCGACGCGCTGAGGGATGGTCGTCTCGCGCATTTCGACCTGTGCGGCCTCCGCGGCTGCGAGCGCGTCGTCGGCCTGCTCGGGCGACGCGGACGCTACCTGCGCGAACGACCCGCCGTCCGCGAGGTCGGTGACTTCGAGTACGTCGTCGGCGTCTCGCCAGTCGCCATCGATGTAGAGACGTTCCCGACGCTGGAGTGGTTGTTGTGACATACACCCCACTTAGCACTCCGTGGGTAAAATATTTACTCACGATTGGATTAATGACGCTCCTTTCGTCGACTCCTATCCCGACTCGACCGAACTACGTCCTCCACGCGACCAGACCGTTTTTCTCGTATGCTTTCGACTCGGTAGACATGACCGACGCCGGACCCCCCGCAGACGCCCCGACAGTCGCGGCCTGCCAGATGGCGGTCGCCGACCTCGACGTGGACGCGAATCTCGAATCGATTTGCGAGCGCGTGACCGCCCTTCCCCCGGACGTGGACGTGGCGCTCTTCCCCGAATACGCCCTGACCGGGTTCGTCGCCGACGAGCGAGTGTACGCCGCCGCCCTCTCGCGCGACAGTGACGCGCTCGCCCGTCTGCACGACCTCGCGGTCGCCACCGACTGCGCTCTCCTCGTCGGATTCGTCGAGGTCGTGGGCAGTGCCGACGCCATCCCGGACGCCGCCACCGTTTCCGACTCCGACCCTGCCACCGCCGTCGTTTCCGACGCCGACTCTCCCACCGCCGCTCCGACCGAACCGACCTACTACAACGCCGTCGCGTATCTTGACCCTGACGGCGGAACCACCGTCTATCGGAAGCGCCACCTCTGGGCGGGCGAACAGGACGTTCTGGTCTCCGGCCGCGAACGCGTCACGGTCGAAACGCCCGCCGGGACCACGGCGCTGTCGACCTGCTACGACCTCAACTTCGTCGGCGAGAGCTCGGCCTACGCTCACCCCGACGTAGACGCCCTCTTCGTCGTCGGTGCGTGGCCTGCGGCCCACAGTCAGAATTGGAAACTACTCTTGCGCGCTCGCGCGCTCGACGGCGTTCGCTGGGTCGTCGGCGCTGGCCGGACTGGCAAGAAGACGGTCGGGGGCCCTACGGAATACGCCGGGCGCTCGCGGGTCGTTCGACCGGACGGGAGCGTGCAAGCGGGACTGAACCGCGGCGAGCGCGACCTCGTAGCCGACTTGGACCCCGCTGTGTTCGAGGACTGTCGGGAGTTCATCCCGGTCTTCGAGGACGGAAGATAGAACTTAGTTTCTTAGATGATTATTTATATGGGTTAAACGCTGGCGTGTATTTCCGGGTTTGCGACGAGGAACGTCTACGAGCGATTTCGGGCGTGGTAGCTGTTTTTCAGAAGAAGCTAGCTCCTTCTCGAGCCACTGAACGACCGCACCGCGACGGCCTCACGCCTCCCCAGCCTCCTGCCTTGCTCGGCTACCGGAGGACAAACGACGTCTTCCGAGCCTGCACTGGCGTTCGCTCGCACAGACCTCGCGCGGGTTGGCGCGACCCGCGATTTGGGTCGCGCCAGCACGCGCCGGGGTAGAAGACGAGCAGCGCGCGCCAATTCGAGAGGTGACGAAACTCCGCAGACGGCGTAGAAACGGGACACCTGCGAACAGCCTTAAGCGGTCCCCGGTGGTACCCGATGCAGGAGGAACACGAACGTGAGCCAACAGCGACAGGTACTCCAGCAGGCCGGCACCGTCGAGGGCAACGCCGTCCGCTTCGACACCGAGAAGGCCGAGCAGATGGTCGAGGCGCTGAACGCCGACCTCTCGGCGACCTACGTTCTCTACCACCAACTCCGGAAACACCACTGGAGCGTCACCGGAGCGCAGGCGGGCGAACTCCGGCGATTTTTCGGCGACGCCTCGTACGACGCCGAGCGCCACGCCGACGTGCTGGCGCGTCGAATCGGCGCAATCGGCGGGGTTCCCGTGAGTGGCCCGGCGGCGTTCGAGCGCCACAGTCCCGTCCCGTTCGAGGGCGAGGACGTGTACGACGTGCGGACCTCGCTGGAGAACGACCTCGAGGCCTACGGCGACCTCATCGAGAGCGTCAGCAGTCACATCGAGTTCGCCGAGAGCCTCGGCGACCACGCCACCGGCACCCTCCTCCGGGACCTACTACTGGACCTCGAATCCCGCGCCCACGCCATCGACGGCTTTCTCGCCCACGACTCGCTGACGCTGTGGGAGTGACACTGTGGGAGTGACACTGTGAAGCCGACGTCGTGACGGTACCACTGCGAGCGTCACGAGATTTCGCGAAGACTTCCGGATTCCCGCCTTCCAGAACCTCTCGCGTTCGATTCTCGCCGGTGATAATCCGCGAGACATTTATTATCCGGGATTACATCTACCGAAATAACGCCGATGGTGTCGAAAGCGTTCTTTACCGGGTCGAAGTACCTCGTCGAAGAGAACGACGGGCGACACGACTACGTCCGATACGACGGGGAACGATTTCTCGCGGTACTGTCGGCGGCAGGACAGAAAGTCGTCCGAGCGCCGTTCGAGGCCGACGAAGCGAAGGCCACGTATCTGAAGGTGCTCGTCCGGGTCAACGAGAGCTATTTCGCGGCCCGCGAGTACGAGGACGACGCGAAGGGGAAGTACTTCAAACACGACGAGCGCGCGGAGCGACGCTTCCGGATTCGGACCGCCGAGCGACTCGGCGACTGCGTGGACGAACTCCACGCCTTGCTCTCGGCTCACGACGAACTGGTCGGGACCGCCGTCGACCAGGCCGGGCGCGGGGAGGGGAACGCGGAACGCGACCGAGCGCGTTCGGCGGTTCGCTCGACGCTACTCGCCTGTACCGACCGAGCCATCAGCGAGGGCTGGTTTCCGGTCGTCGAGTCGTACTACCACAGTCTCAGTCCCGGCGAACTCGTCGCCGAGGACCGCGAGCGCCGAAAACAACGCATCGAGGGCACCGAGGACTCCCACGGAATCAGGGAACTCCTCGACGAGCCCCACTTCGACCGACTCCGCGAGCGCGATCTCCACCGGATTCGGGAGATAAACCGGGAGTCGCCCGGGTCGGACGCTCGCGTCTGGAAGCGCATTCTGGAACAGCGCCCGTGGTACGTCGGTCACGAGCGCGAGCAGACCGTCGCCTGAAGCGCCACGAAGGGGTCGGAGCCGTCGATCGTCGTCCGGAGCCTCTACGCCCACGACCGACCTACAGCGGAAGCCAATCGGTCGTGATGTCCTCGTCCGTGAGATGCCAGCGTTGCTCGATCTCGTCGCCGTACTGGACCTCGACCACCGCGTCGAACAGCGCCTCGATGGAGTCGACCGTCTCGGAGTCGTACTCGGCGGGAAGGTGGTAGTGGGCCATGCCGTCGAATCGCTCGACTGTCTCGGTCAGTCCGAGCAGGAACCGGCGCACGTCCCGGTCGTCGTAGTCGGCGACCAGCGGCGTAATCGAGTCGAAGCAGAGCCGGAGTTCCGCGGGCGAGAGGCTCCCCACCTCCGAGTCGAACTGTTCGATGGTCTCCTCGACGGTCTCCCCGAGGTCACGGAGGTCGTCGCCCTCGACGCTCACGCACTGGAACGGCTGGCCGAAGTGGTCTCGCACGTCGGTCTCGCCCCCGTCTCGAACGTCGGTTCCACTCCCGCCTCGCACGTCGGCCTGCCAGTCCACGACCGCGGCTTCGTCGCGGTACGGCCCCGACTGGGCGGACGTGAGCTTCGAGTGGGCTATCGCTGGCGTCGCGTCGGTCGTCACGAACAACCGATAGCGAGGTCCGGCGCTCGACTCCCCCAGCAGACGTTCGCAGGCCGCATCGAGCGCGTCGGTCCCGACGAGCAAGATGTTACACCCGTTTCGCTTCAGGTTAGCCAGCCGATGCCTAAATCGGGCTGTCGCTTCTGGACTCCCCCTTCGTTCCTCCCCACACATTGATTCACTAATAACGGCTATGATTGCAATAAGTGTTTCGGACAAATGAAAACGCTGATTCCGAATCCTCGGCAAGAAACGTGGGTGAGCCGAGACCTTTCACGCTCGGAGCGCCGAGGTAAACGCGATGAGTGACCACCTGTTCGGTTCGCTGTCGATTCGCGGAACGACGGTTCGAAATCGGGTGATGGTGTCGCCGATGTGTCAGTACTCGTGCGACCGCGACGGTCTCGCTACCGACTGGCACGAGGTCCACCTCGGGAGTCGCGCCACCGGGGGAGCAGGTATCGTGATGACCGAGGCGACCGCGGTCGAACCGCGAGGCCGCATCTCGCCGCACGACCTCGGCATCTGGAGCGACGACCACGCCGACGCCCTCGCGCCCGTCGCCGAGTTCGTCTCCGAGCGCGGTGCGACCCCCGCCATCCAGTTGGCCCACGCGGGACGGAAAGCCAGCAAGACCCGGCCGTGGGACGGAAGCGTTCCCCTCCAACCCGACGAGGGCGGATGGGAGACCGTCGCCCCGAGCGCGAGTCCGTACCCCTACGACGACGGAGAGGCCCGGACGCGGAAGTTGGACCGCGAGGACGTCGAGGAAGTCAAAGCCAACTTCGTCGCCGCGGCCGAACGCGCCATCGACGCCGGCTTCGAAATCGCGGAGGTCCACGCCGCCCACGGTTACCTGCTCCACGAGTTCCTCTCGCCCGTCACGAACCACCGGGACGACGAGTACGGCGGCGACTTCGAGGGGAGAACTCGACTCGTCCGGGAAATCGTCTCCGCGGTCCGCGAGGTCTGGCCCGGCGACCTGCCGGTCTTCGTCCGGGTCTCGGCGACCGACTGGCTTCCCGACCGCGAGTCGTGGACCGTCGAGGACACCGCCAGACTCGCCCCGCTCCTCGCCGATGCGGGCGCTGACCTCGTGGACGTGAGCGCAGGTGGTCTCCACCCCGACCAGCGGATTCCGAGTGCGGGACCCAACTATCAGGTTCCCTACGCCGAGCGCGTGGGCGAATCCACCGAGGCGCTCGTGGGCGCAGTCGGCGGCATCAACGAGGCCGAACAGGCCGACGCCCTGATTCGCAACGACCGCGCAGATCTCGCCATCGTCGGTCGAGAACACCTCCGTGACCCATACTTCGCACTCCACGCCGCCGAGAAACTGGGCGTCGAAGACGAGGCGGAGTGGCCGATTCAGTACCGGCGCGCAGTGCAGTGAGTTAGCTTCCGCTCTCGGCATATTAGCTTTCGCGCGATGGCGACGATACCGACGAGAAACGCGAGACCGCCCGCGAGTACGACGAGGAATCCGACGAGCAAGCCAGGGAGGGTTCGGGACGTTTGGGCGACGAACCGGCCGACGAGATGGAGTCCCCACCCGACGACGAGGACGCCGTAGAGTTCGAGCAGTTCGCCGTCGCTGGCGTAGTCGAGGTCGTCTCGGGCGGAAATCGAGGACGTATCTCGGAGCGTCGTGCGCTGACCGAAGACCCAATCCCGGCGAGTGTCAGTCGGTCTCACACCGTGACAACCTATTTTGCTGCCGATGCCGCCCCGTCGAGTATGAACTATCAGGCACTTCCGGACGACCGGAAGCAACAGTTTCAGGACTACGTTCAGTACGCGTTCGGCCTCGAAGAGGGCCTACAGGAGGAGTACGACTGGGACCCCGACGAACAACCCGGCGACGCTCGGGCGCTGTTCGAGGGCGACCGGATGCTCTGTATCTGCAGTCACTACTGGTTTCGGACCGAACTCCGCGGCGAGCAGTTCGAGATGCCCGGCCTGTCGGCGGTGGCGACCCCGCCGGAACACCGCCGACAGGGTAACGTCGCCCGACTGCTCGCCGAATCGCTGACCGAGTACCGCGAGCGCGGCGACTTCCTGACGGCGCTGTGGGCGTTCGAGCATCCGTTTTACGAGCGCCAAGGGTGGGGACTGGCGAACAAGTGGGTCCGGTACGAGTGCGACCCCGAGGCGCTCTCGTTCGCCAGAGACTCCCCCGCGACCGGGGGCGAGTTCCGCCCTGTGGACGCCGACGAGTTCGACCGTCTCGACCCGGTACTCGCGGCCGACCACGAAGGGTACGAACTCGCCGTCGAGCGAACCGAGGACTGGTGGCGAGAGCGCGTCTTCAGCAGTTTGCGGACCGACCCCTACGTCTACGGGTGGGAGCGAGATGGCGAACTCCGAGGCTACGTCGTCTATCGCGTCGAGGACGAAGACGAGGGCAAGCGACTCCACGTCTCCGAACTCGCGGCCGCAGACCGCGAGGCGCGCCTGAACCTCCTGCGACTGCTCGCCAACCACGACTCGCAGGTCGAGCGCGTGAGCATCTACGGACCGCCGGACACCTCACTGCTCGACGTGGTCGACGACCCCGCAGACGTCGACTGCGAGGTGAAGGCCGGGCCGATGGTCCGAATCGTGGACGTTCCGGCCGCAATCGAGGCGCTGGACTACCCGGCCGACCTCGACGCCGAGTTCTCCATCTCGGTATCGGACCTCCTCGTGGACTGGAACGACGGTAGTTTCCGAGTCGCAGTCGCCGACGGACGAGCGACCTGCGAACCGACCTCCGGAGACGCAATCTCGAACCCGGACGTGACCACCAGCGTCGGCGCGCTCTCCCAGGTGTTCGTCGGCTACCACTCGGTCGCAGATGCCGAGACGCTGGCCGACCTCGAAGTCCGGACTCCCGACGTCCGCGATACCCTCGCAGCGATGTTCCCCGAGCGCGACGTGTTCCTGCGCGAGGTGTTCTGATTCGCAAATCTCGATTCGGCTCGTAAATTCGGATTCGAGAGACGAAAGTACTATTATTCGTAAATCTTGGCGCGCGCTGGCGCGAGGGACAAGTGAACGACCGGAGGGAATGAACGAAGAGGTTGGGGAGGCGTGAGGCCCGCGGTCGCGGTGCGGGGCCGTGCGGTGCGGTTGCGGTACTCCTTCGCGTCGGCAGTAGCTAGCTTCGTGCTACTTCCATCTCGCTTCTGCTGAGTATCACAGGTCACTGGCTTACGGAGTCGCTAGCTACTTCTCAACGTTCTCCACCGAGTTTCCCCGACTCCCGCCGATTCCCAACCGACTTTCCCCGACTCTCCACCCATCACGAGACCGACGAGCGACCAAACTCTTTACCGCGCGACACGTAGGCCCGGCCATGAGAGACAACCGCGACGACCGACGCGGCCGCGACGACCGGCGCGACCCAGACGACAGGCGCGACTCCGAAGAACTGGACGAGCGCGTCGAGGAACTCGAAGCGCGGGTGCGCGAACTCCGGTCCGAACTGGGCCGACCGCCCGAGGGACCGCTCGGCCTGCCGCGCCCACCGACGCCGCGCGAGGTGCTGTCGTTCACCGGGAAGTACGCCATCCCGACCGCCATCGCCACGCTGGAGGCCAACGTCCGGGCGCTCGAGGCGCTCCAGCAGGTCATTCGACTCCTCGACCCCGAGCGAAGCGTCGTGAACGAGGAACGCGACCGACTCCAGTCGCGCGCCGCCGACGCGAGTCGCCTCACCCTCGACCGACTGGAGTCGGCGCTCGAAGACGTCGAGACGACGATTCGGGAGAACGACCTGCCCCGCGAGGACGAGGCGCGAAGCCTCCTCGACGACGTTCGGAACGTCAACCGCGAGATACGCGACCGAGTCGAGAGCGAGCGCAGAGAGGTCGACGAGGCCCGCGAGCGCGAGCGGGACGTCAACCGCGAGCGGTTCTCGGCCGACCGTGAGGAGTCCGACCGCGACGCGGAGTCCGACCGCGCAGATGCGGGTCTGGACGGCGGGACGACCATCGAACTGACCGACGAGGACGACGGCGACGCGGACGACGAGAGCGACGAGCTCGCCGAGGACCGCGCCGAGGTGGACGTGGAGGCCGAGCTCCGGTCCATCAAGGACGAAATCGAGAACCGGAGGAACGAGAGCGGTCCGGCGACAGACGCCGCGAGCGCGGAAGACGAATCGAACGAGAGCGGAGACGAAGCCACGTCCAGCGACGACGCCGAACCTGAATTCGACGACGATGCGGACGACGAGAGCGACGACCCCGGCGACGACACCGAATAGCTACTCGGCCACCGTCTCACGGTCGCGGAGTCGCCGGTAGAGTCGGCGGACGAGCGACTGCCGGACGTCGCGGTGTCGGCCCGCGAACCACGCGGCCACCGCGATTCCGACGCCGCCCGCGAGCATGGCGTAGTTGGCGGCGTCGTTCGTCGCGCGAACGAGGTCCAGCGAGTAGAGCGCGGGCGAGACGGGGTAGATGGGCATCACGCCCCACGGATTCAACACGTCCGCGAGGAGGTGGGAGACGACCGCGAACGCGCCGAGGAAGAAGGCCCACAGGCCACCCCGGAGCGCTTCTCGTCGGGGTCGCTTCAGGAGGGACGGCGCCACGACCAGCACGCAGAAGACACCGACCGCGACCGCGAACCAGAGGGTGTGGGTCACGCCGCGGTGGACCAGAAACTCCAACTGGCCGTCCACGTCCGGGAAGAGGGTGTACGCGAGGACGATACCACCGCCCGAGAGGGCGTCCCGAACGTACCCCTGCGAGAGTAGAACGTACCCGACCACGGCGTAGAGGGCGAGCGCCATCCCGTAGTGGCCCGGCGGAAACATACCGTGAAGCCGCCACGGACTCAACGTTAATCTACCGGTTTATAAATTGTCG
The DNA here is from genome assembly GCA_005239435.1 of Halorussus salinisoli. Taxonomy (GTDB): domain Archaea; phylum Halobacteriota; class Halobacteria; order Halobacteriales; family Haladaptataceae; genus Halorussus; species Halorussus salinisoli. The sequence continues at coordinate 187,198 of SZNP01000007.1, forward strand.
AATGCCGGATACGCGCTCGACTGGTATCACTCAGACGACACGCGACGAGTTGATATCCGTTCGGAGCCTATCCGATTCGTTATGAGTCTGACACCGCTGTTCGGACCGGTTCCCGGCGGGATGGAGATGATGATCATCCTGCTCGTCGCAGTTCTGCTGTTCGGCGCGAACAAACTGCCGAAACTCGCCCGGTCGACGGGGCAAGCGATGGGCGAGTTCAAGAAAGGCCGCGAGGATATCGAACGCGAGATTCGGGAATCGGCGGAGGCCGCCGAGCGCGACGATTTCGAAGACGAACTCGCCGAGGACGAGACGGTCAACGTCTGAACTCAGCGAAACGTCGGCATTCGCGCGGCAACTCCGAATTACCCTGCGAACGATTCCGTCGATTTTTGCCTACACCGGGCGTGGTGAACTCTCGCATGACAGACCGACCCCGGACGTTTCGGTCGGCGTCTCGTCGGGCGTTCCTCCGGGTACTCGTCGCCGAGACCGCGGGAGCGTCGGCGGTCCGGCGCGTCCGCGCCGCGACCCGAGACGGGAATCGAACGCGAGGAAACGGAGCGGACGAACGCCGTGAACGCGAACAGCGAGGGTGGCAGTCGGGCCCGCCGATGCCCGACGAGCGAACCGAGGTCGCTGGGGTCGCCTCCGGGTCGGAGTTCCACGTCGTCGGTGGATTCGTGCCCGGTGACGTAACTGCCGAAGTCGGAATCTTCGACCCTGCGACCGGAACGTGGCGGACCGGCGACCCGCTTCCGGAGGCGCGACACCACGCCGCATCCGTCGCGATAGACGGCGACCGCTACGTCGTCGGTGGGTTTCGAGGACGGAAGTTCGACCCCGTCGATACCGTCTGGCGGCACGACGGCGACACCTGGGTGGAGCGCGCGCCACTTCCGACACCGCGAGGCGCGCTCGCGGCGGGCGTCATCGACGGGCGGATTTACGTCGCGGGCGGCGAAGGAACCGACGAGTCGCTGGCGGCGCTGACCGCTTACGACCCCGACGCCGACGAGTGGACCGAACTGACCTCGATGCCGACCGCTCGAAACCACCTCGCCGCCGGCGCAGTGGGTGGGAAACTCTACGCAGTCGGTGGTCGCACGAGTTTCTCGAACCTGCTCGACGCCACCGAAGTGTACGACCCCGACGCCGACGAGTGGACCGAGCTGGCCCCGATGCCGACGCCGCGCGGCGGACTGGCGGCCACGACACTGGACGGACGAGTCGTCGCGGTCGGTGGCGAGGGACCCGGCGGTACGTTCGAACAGGCCGAGGTGTACGACCCGGCGGCCGACGAGTGGCGGTCCCTCCCACCGCTTCCGACGCCACGGCACGGACTGGCCGCCGCGACCCTCGGTGGGAGACTCTACACCGCGGCGGGCGGCCCCGAACCCGGATTTTCGTTCTCAGACGCGCTGGAAGTGTTCGGCCCCCAACCGAAGTGACGCTTCGAGCGCTCTCGGGAGAACGAAATCCGTTTCAAAGCGATATCTATGCTCTCTAAGTATATGAAAATAGTTCTTAAAGACAGAGGAACATTTCCCTACTCCCGTCCGTCCGACTTCCACACCAGTCCCTCGACGGTGCCGGTCATCACCGTCTCGCCGTCCTCGTTCCGGCAAGTGACCGCCGCCAAGAGGTCGTATCGGTCCTCGCGATCCTCGACCTCCTCGATAGTCATCTTACAGGTCAGCGTCTCGCCGGTGTAAACCGGTTGGAGGAAGTCGAACGCCATCGAGCGTCCGAGAACTTCGAGGTCGCCGCCGATTTTGGTCGGCATCGTGGCCGTGAGCAGGCCGTGGACCAGCAGGCGGCCCTCGTCGTCGGGGTCGAGGTGACGGGGTTGCTCGTCGCCCGATACCTCGGCGAACTTCCGGACGTCCTCGGGCGTGAAGGTGCGCTCGAAGGTTCGGGTGTCGCCTTCTGTTGGCGGAGTCATTCCTGTCGTTACATCGTACCTCTCCCCAAAAGGTCGTCCGATTCGACGACTCCGAATCCACTCGTTCGCTACTCCGTCGAGGCTCGCTCTCCGGCGTCGGCGTCCCGCGACGGAGGAGCCATCGACCGGAGGTACGTCGCGCCGAGTGCGACGCTGACTGCCGAGACGACTCCGAAGAGCGCGATTTCGCCGAGCTCCCCGCCTTGCCTCGTTCGGCGCATCCACGCGGCCATGGCGAGGACCGCCAGTCCGAGGGTGGTGAACTTCACCAGCAGGACGCCCGCGAGGACGTACCCCCACTCCCGGCGTCGCCAGAGCCACGCCGCGGTCAGCAGCGTGGCCGGGAGGAGGACCGCGAGGTCGAGGACGTGAATCACGTTCGCCGGGACGCCGGCGAGTCGGACGCTCTCGGGCGGCGCTCCCCGAAGCGTGGCGGGCACGACCTCCGAGAGCCATCCGGCCGCGAAGAACAGCGCTATCGCCGCGAGGTAGCCGCTCGTAACTCGGATTGGCAACCGACCGTGCAACCGGTCGCGCACCGCGCCGGGGTCGAGTCGGAGTACGCCGCCGACGAAGGTGAACAGCGACAGGCCGAACAGCGCGACGTACGCGAGGAACAACTCGTTGAAGTAGAGCATGAGCGCGTACGATGCCCACGTGTAGAGCATGTATGCGAGCGCCCCGAGCCAGACGACGTACCCCCGGAGCGACCCGCGCGCGGCGTACCAGAGACCGACCGCCAGCAACGGGACGCCGAATCCGAGCGTCACCGCGTCTTGGCCGTAAACCTGCGGGATCGTCACCGCCGCGTCACGATAGTGGCCCGGACGGAGGAGACCGACGAGCGTCGCGACGACCGAGAGGCCGAGAATCGCCACCGTCGAACGAACCTGCCACCGGGGAAGAGAAACGGACATCTTGCGTCACCGGTTCTACGTACGCCGGAAGCGGTTAAATGAGTGTTCGCTGATTCTTCAGGACCTGGAACCGTCGGTCCGCGTGGATTCGGCCCGCGCGAGCGTTCGCTCGAGCCGGTCCGGACCTAGCAGATTCGAACCGGACCGCTCACGGGCGTTCGCTCAAGCCGGTTCGAATCTGTAGCCATCCCACTCCTGGCTCTCCTTCTCCCGAATCCCGGCGTCGGGGTCTCGCAGCTCCTCGGCGTACACCGGCCGCACCTCGTCGCCGATTTCGACCTCGGCGTCCTCCGCGAGTTGTCCGATCGCCCGAACCGACTCGTCAGCTATCGAGAACTCCACGATGGCCAGCGAGTTCGGTTGGCGGACTCCCGGCGGGGTCGCGGTGTTGGTCGTCCACGTCACGACTTCGCCCGTCTCGTCGCTCAGGTCGATTTCCTCGGTCTGTTCCTCGCCGCACTCCGGACAGAGTTCGTGGCCCGGATACATCAGGTGCCCGTTCGGACAGCGGTGAGCGTTCAGCGTCATGCTTCCTCCAGAATGGTCGTGGTCACGCAGTTGCCGAACCCGCCGACGTTGCAGGCCAGCGCCACCTCGCAATCGACCTGCCGGTCGCCCGCGTCGCCGAGCAACTGCTGGTGGAGTTCGTAGACCTGTGCGACTCCGCTCGCGCCGAGGGGATGGCCCTTCGACTTCAGGCCGCCGGAGGTGTTGATCGGCAGTTCTCCGTCGCGGTCGGTGACGCCCTCCTCTACTGCCTTCCAGCTCTCACCTCGGTCGAAGAAGCCGACGGCTTCGCTCTGGAGGAACTCGAGGATGGTGAACATGTCGTGGAGCTCCGCCACGTCCACGTCCTCAGGTTCTCGTCCGGCCATCTCGAAGGCCTCGTCGGAACTCTCGACCGCCCCGCCCATCACGGTGGGGTCGTCGCGCTCGTGGACGACGTGGGTGTCGGTCGCGCCGCTGACGCCCGAGATCACGGTGTACTCGTCGTCGGGGACGTACTCTGCCGCCACGGACTCCGGACAGAAGAGAAGTCCCGCGCTCCCGTCGGTAATCGGGCAGAAGTCGTAGAGTCGCAGCGGGTCGGCCACGATGGGCGACTCCATGACGGTCTCCAAGTCGACTTCCTTCCGGAACTGTGCGTGGGGGTTGTCGAGTCCGTTCCGGTGGTTCTTCACCGCGACCTTCGCCAGACTCTCGCGCGGCGCGTCGTACTCGTGGAGGTACCTGCGGGCCGTAAGACCTGCGAACGAGGGGAGTGTGACCCCGTGCTTGTACTCCACGGGATGCGTGAGCGAGGCGATTACGTCGGTCGCCTCCGGAGTCGAGCGGTGGGTCATCTTCTCGCCGCCGACCAGCAGGGTCATCTCCGAGGCCCCGGAGGCGACCGACTGCCACGCGGCGTAGATGCCCGCCCCTCCCGAGGCGGAGGTCTGGTCGACGCGCTGCGTGTAGGCTGGTATCGCGCCTAAATCGTGCGCGAGGGCGTTCGGTGCGCCGGTCTGGCCCTCGAACTCCCCGCTGGCCATGTTCGACACGTAGAGGTGTTCCACGTCGTCCGGAGTTACGTCGGCGTCGGCGAGACATTCGCGCCCGGCCTGCGCGAGCAGGTCGCGGAGCCACGCGTCGCGCTCGCCGAACTGCGTCATCGACGCTCCGATGATTGCTACGCGGTCCATGCCTTCCAGAATGCGGAGTAAAGGTTTATAAGTCGGGGATGGGGCAGTCGAGGTTTCAGCGGAGCGACATCTGACCGTCCATCCACCACGGATGAAACCGGCCGGACCACGTCGGGGGACTGAAAGGGGCCGGGGCTTTCGAAAACACGTTTCTACTCTACTACGGGTTCGAAGTGTGGTACGTAAATCCGGGGGTAGCGGTATCCTACGCGGCCGTCGCTCCGGGTCGCTCGGCGCTCGGGGAAGGCTCAAAGGTGCGGACGACCTACGTCGAAACATGGGGGAAGACAAAGACATCAGCGACGTTTCGGGGCTTCCGGACGAACTCGGCATCGACGAGGACCTCGGCCGAGCAGAGCAGCAACTCTCGGTCCGGGTCGAAGAGCGAACCTACGGCAAGGCCATGACCATCGTGGAAGGGTTCGACGAGTCGTCGGTGGACGTGGGCGAACTGTCCTCGACGCTCAAGAGCCAACTCGCCACGGGCGGCACCGTGGACGAGGGTCGCATCGAGCTACAGGGCGACCACCGCGAGCGCGTCGGCGACATACTCCGCGACGAGGGATTCAAGGTCGAGTAGACGATCCCATTCGGAGGCGACTCGAACGTCGGACGGGAGTCGCACGTCCGAAGGAACTCGAACGTCAGATGGAAGTCGCACGTCCGAGGGGACGTAAGGGTCCGAAACGTAGGGGTAGAGGTACCGAACCCAGAGTGCGTCCAGTGGCGTCCGCCAACCGAGGGCGTGGCTGAGGGCGTCGTCCCACGCCACGAACAGGCCGACAAAGAGCACGCTCCGAGCCAGTAGGCCGTAGCGCCACCAGAAGGGCCGGACCATCGAAACCGCCGTCGCGGCTCCGAGAAGGACCAGTACGCCGAGCGCGCCGACCACGGGATAGTAGGGCCACGTCAGTGCGAAGGCGAACACCGAAAGGAGGGTCAGGCCAGCGACGCCCCACGGTGCCGTTTTCGAGTCGGGGTCGCGGACTATCCAGCAGACCAACAGTATCAGCAGAACGCCGAGATAGAAGTGGTGGGGACCGAACACCGCTCCGTCTGGTTCCAGTTCGGCGGGAAACCTTCCGAACACAGATCACGTACGACGGAACGAAACATAAGTTTCCGGGGAGTTTCGAGGACTGGTCGGCGTCGGTAGACGCGCGCGATTCGTCGGTTCTCGATACCGTCGGACGCGAGGAGACGGAGCGTATCGACCGTAGCTCCACACTTCTAACACCCCTCGCCGCGAAACTACGGTCGAGAGTACATGCTCCCGCAAGTTCACGTCGTCGCAACCGGTGGTACCATCGCAAGCACGCCAGACGAGGACGGGGCGGCCCCGAGCCTCGACGGCGAAGACCTCCTCGTCTCGGTTCCGGACCTCGCGGCCCACGCCGACCTGAGCGTCGAATCGGTCTCGCAGGTGCCGGGATTCGACGTCGACTTCGAGATTATGACGGAGGTCGCCGAGCGCGCCCGCGAAGCAGTCGCGGACGACGCGGCCGACGCAATCGTCGTGACCCACGGCACGGACACCATGGCCGAGACGGCCTACTTCCTCGACCTGACCTGCTCGCTCCCGGTGCCGGTGATCGTCACGGGCGCGCAGCGCCGACTCGACGAACCGAGTTCCGACGCGCCCGCGAACCTGCTCGCGGCCGTCCGCGCGGCCACCCACTCCCGAGTCGAGGAGGGCGTCTTCCTCGCGTTCGACGACGAACTCCACGCCGCCCGCGACGTGCGGAAGGTCCACAGCCACAAACTCGCGGCCTTCGCATCGCCGAACGACGGCCCGGTCGCTACGCTGACCCGCGACGCACTTCGGTTCCATCGTGAACCGCGGAGCGAGTCGGTGTATCTCCCGGCCAAGGCCGAAGACGAAACGTTGGAGGCCCCGGACGCCCGCGTCGAGATGGTCGTCTCGGCCGCGGGCGTGGACGGTGCGCAGGTCGAACGCGCGGTCGAATCGGGGGCGGACGGTCTCGTGGTCGCTGGTACAGGTCTCGGAAACGCGACGAGCGAGTTGGGCGAGGCCATCGTGGAGGCAATCGACGCGGGCGTGCCGGTGGTGCTGACCTCGCGGTGCGGTGCGGGCGCGACCGGCGCAGTCTACGGGACCGCGGGCGGCGGTAAGACCTTACAGGACGCGGGCGCGATTCCGGGCGGCGACCTCGCGCCGTGGAAAGCGCGAGTGAAACTGGCGCTGGCGCTGGAGGCGGTGGACGACGTCGAGGACGCTGCCGACCACTTCGTAGAGTACGCAGAATAACGGCTTTTCAGATCGTATTTTGTTCCTTCCAGTTGATATACAATTGCTTGACAATCGTTCTAATTGCTCTCCGTCGACGGCGACTGCGTAACGCTAGCTACTTCTTGAGCCATTGGAGACCGCACAGTACCGCGACTGCACAGCACCGCGACTGTATCAATCCGCGAAATCGCGAATGGTCGGATTCACGGCGCGCGCTATCTCTCACAATTCACGGAGTTCGGCCGGTCGGGCAGGTCATTGATTCGAGCAGTATCTAACTGCTTGCCGTCTTGCTATGAACTGCTCGTTCGTCGCGTCTCGACCCGCAAAAATAAACGAAGATCGACGAGAACGCCCTACTCTCCGAACTTCTCCCGCTCTTCCTCCCGTAACTCGATGCGCCGAATCTTCCCGCTCGACGTGGTGGGCAACTCGTCCACGAACTCGATTCTGCGGGGGTACTTGTACGGGGCCGTCTCCTCCTTCATGTACTCCTGCAACTCCTCGACCAGTCCGTCGCTCCCGTCGTAACCGTCCGCGAGGACGACGTAGGCCTTGACGACGTTACCGCGCTCGTCGTGGGGGCTGGCGACCGCCGCGGCCTCCGCGACCGACTCGTGGCCGACGAGCGCGTCCTCGACCTCGAACGGGCCGATGCGGTAGCCCGACGAGATGATGATGTCGTCGGCCCGACCCTCGAAGAAGAAGTAGCCGTCCTCGTCCTTTCGAGCGAGGTCGCCGGTCCGGTAGTAGTCGCCGTGGAACGTCCGGTCGTCCAGGTCGGGCTTCTCGTAGTAACTGTCGAAGATGGCCGGACTGTCCACCGGAACCGCAATCTCGCCGGTCTCGCCCGGTTCGACCTCCTCCTCGTCCTGCGTGTCGAGCAGAGTCACGTCGATGCCCGGCACGGGCTTGCCCATGCTGCCGGGCTTCACGTCGATACCGGGGTAGTTCGTCACGAGCGCGACCGTCTCGGTCTGGCCGTAGCCGTCACGCGGGGTGACGCCGAAGGCGTCCTCGAACTCCTGAATCGGTTCGCGGTTGAGGGGTTCGCCCGCGGAGACCGCTTCTTCGAGCGCGAGGTCGTATTCGCCCAGACCCTCGACTTGCGTGAACATCCGGTACTGCGTCGGCACGGCGCACAGGCGAGTCACGCCTTCTTCCTCCATCAGGTCGAGGAACGTCCCGGCGTCGAACTCGCCGTCGTAGACGAACTGCGGCGCGCCGGTCGTGAGCGCCACGCCGACGGGACTCCAGAACCACTTGGCCCACCCGGTGCCTGTCGTCGCCCAGAGCAGTTCCTCGGAGAAGTCGGTGTCTCTATCGACGCCCCACCAGTAGGGGCCGTTAACGAGTTCGAAGCACCGAAGCCAGCGATGGCGATGGAGGACGGGTTTTGGCTGGCCGGTCGTTCCGCTGGTGTAGTTGATGGACATCGGGTCCTCGGCCGCGAGTTCCGGTCCCTCGTGGTCGGTAGCCTGTCCGTCCAGCAGGTCGGCGAAGGCGTGCCAGTCCTCGCGGTCGAGGTCCGTCCCGTCCCCGTCGTCGGCGTCCAGCACGACGACGCGCTCCAGCGGCGTCTCGTCGAGGATGGGTTCGACCATCTCGGTGAGGTCGGCGTGGACGACCACGGTCTCGGCCTCGCAGTCGTTCGCCCGGAACGAGAGGTCCTTGGGCTTGAGCATGGCCGAGCAGGGGACGAGCAACGCGCCGCGGGCCAGCGCGCCGACCTGGATGGCGAAGGCGTCGGGATGGCGCGGGAACAGGTGCATCACTCGGTCGCCCTCGCCGACGCCAAGGTCGGCCAGCGCGTTGGCGAACCGGTTCGCGTCGTCGCTGACGTCGGCGTAGGTGCGCTCGGCCTCGACTCCCTCTTCGTCGCGGAACCGGACCGCGAGTCGGTCTCCGAACGACTCGGCGTGGTCCTCGACCACCGCGGGGATGTTGTAGTCGTCCGGAATCGCCCACTCGAAGTTCTCGCGTTCGCGCTCGTAATCGAGAGACATATCGTGGAATCTCGGCAGACGGATATTTCATTGTATCGCTGGTTCCCGAATCGTCGGAGCGCGCCGCGACGGACGACCGGAACGCGGCGACTGTCGCGCCGCGACGAATCCGCCGGTGACCGGCAACTGCTTCGACGACGGCGGAGCGACCTCAGACGGCCCGCCCGCGCCGCGAGAGGCCGACGAGAAGCGCGCCCGCCGCCAGCGAGAGGACGGCCACCACGAGCAACAGCGACGTGTACCGAAGCGCGAGTATCTGCGGTGCGAACAGAATCAGCGCCCCGAAGACGATGAGGGCGGCCCCGCCCCATAGTTGCGTGCTGTCGTCCATGACCGTCGTCTCGACGTCCGGCCACTTAGGTCCGGTTGCCGAGAACCGCCGGAGAACCGTCGTAATCGGGATTTCCAGCGGTTGCGACGGAATTCGACTCGGTTGAGACCGTCGATATCGCGTGTCAACTCATCTAATTCGTTTCGAGAAGGCTATATCTATTTCTTAAAGAAATGTGTAGTTGTGTCTCGCGGGTAGTCGTTCGGCCAGCCACCGCTCAGACCGGGCGTCCGTCCTCAGCGGTTCCGACCAGCACTGCTCCGGCCGCGAGTCCCAGCACCGCGATCGCGCCTGCCGTCTGCGTGAACGGCAGGCCGAGCGCGACCGGCCCGAACAGCAAGACGGCCCCGAACGCCGCGAGTACGATTCCAGCCCGGAATTGGGTGTCGTTCGCTACCATACTCGTGGGTACGACGGTCGAGGATTTAGTTCCGATTCCGGACACGTTCGGCCGAGAGCCGGAAATCGGTTATAAGAGGTTCGTCGCGGAGTCGAAGGTAGGGGAAACGAGGTAGCTACTCCGTGAACCAATCGTATCCGGACAGTCCTGCGTCCGTGAGAGAAGAGCGGAAGCTAGCTACTCCTCGAACCCCGGAGTCACCGCAACCGCGCAGCACTGCCTCTCCGAACGCCGATAGAGCAGACCCGAACAGACAACCTTTTAGGCTTGCCTAAACCATCTCGTGGTAACGAATGAGCGCGAACGAGGACATCTGCGTCGTCGTCCCGACGATTCGGGAGTACGAGTGCATGCGGGCGTACTTCGACAACGCCCGCGAACACGGCTTCGACTTGGACCGACTCCACGTCCTGCTGGTCACGGAGGACTTCTGCGACACCGACGAGATGGCCGCGATGCTGGCCGACGAGGGCGTCTCGGGCGAGGTGTTCGACGGGTCACGTCGAGAGCAGTGGTACGACGACCACGGGATTTCGGAGTACGGCCACGTCGTCCCCGCCGCGAGTCACGCCGAGACGAGTTTCGGCCTGCTCTACGTCTGGGCCAACGACTTCGACTACGGTTTCTTCATCGACGACGATACCCTTCCCCACGAGGATTTCGACTTCTTCGGTCGTCACGTGCGAAACCTCCAGTTCTCGGGCGAAATCGAGGAGGTCTCTTCGGACGAGAACTGGGTCAACGTCCTCTATCAGAACTACGACGAACACGGTCTCTACCCACGCGGTTACCCCTACTCGGCGATGGACGAGACGGTCGAGACCGACACCACCCACGTCTCGAACGTGGTGGCCTCCCAGGGTCTCTGGACCAACGTGCCGGACCTCGACGCGGTGCGAATCCTGATGGACGGAGACTTGCAGGGACAGGCCCAGACCCGCACGACCAAAGACGATTACGACGGCGACTTCGTGGCGGCAGACGGCAACTACCTCACGGTCTGCTCGATGAACCTCGCGTTCGAGCGCGAGATCGTCCCGGCGTTCTACCAACTCCCGATGGACGACAACCGGTGGGACGTGGGCCGGTTCGACGACATCTGGTCTGGCGTGTTCCTGAAGCGCGCCTGCGACGTGCTGGACGGGACCATCTACAACGGGTTCCCCTTGTGCGAACACAACAAGGCCCCGCGCTCTACGTTCGGCGACCTGAACAACGAGGTGCCGGGTCTCGAACTCAACGAGCATCTCTGGGAAGTCATCGAGGACACGGGAACGGACGCCGACTCATACGCGGGCGTCTTCGAAGCGATGGCCGTCGAACTCGCCGACGGCGACTTCGAGGAGTACGAAAACGGTGCGTTCTTCAACTACGTGGGCGAATACATGCTCGATTGGCTCTCGGCGCTGGACGAACTCCGCTCGGTCGAGGCGACTCCGCCGCTGGCCGACGACTAAGACGGCGTTGCGACGCCGGAATCGGTAGGTATAAGAGTTTTAGGCCAGCCTAATTCTAAACATGAGCAAGCGTCGCGGATGGACACGGCGTCGGCTTCTCGCGTCGGGAGCGGTCGGCGCGGCGGCCGGACTGTCCGGCTGCCTCAGTCAGTTCACGGAGCAGGAGGACAGCGGCGGGTCGGAACTCACCATCGCGGACTTCCGCGGGTCGGGACCGATGGTCGAGTCCCGGTCGGCACCCGGCGGCACGTCGATGGACGACCTCCCTGACCTCGAAGGAACGCTGAACGTCTATCTCGGTGGCGGCGAGGGCGGTCTCTACGAGAACCTCGTCCGACTCCTCGAGAAGAAGTACTCCAACTTCACCGCCAAGGTTCGAATCGCTCCCTCGACCCAACTGGCGAACGAGATAATCGAGGTCGAGAAGGGCGGCCAGAGTCCGGCCGACGTGTTCTGGTCCATCGACTCCACGTCGCTCGGTCTCGTCGCCGACGCCGGAATCACGACGAAACTCCCCCAGCGCGTCGTGGAACCGGTTCCGAAGGGGTTCCGTGACGCCGACCGCTCGTGGGTCGGCGTCGCCGGGCGCGCGCGGTCGATTCCCTACAACACCGACGAGTTCTCGGAGTCCGACATCCCGAACAAAGTCCAGCAGTTCACCCAGAACGACGGACTGACGGGCGCGATGGGCTGGGCCCCGACGTACGGCGCGTTCAAGTCGTTCGTCACGGCGATGCGCCTGCTGGAAGGCCCCGAGACGACCAAGCAGTGGCTCAGCGGGATGCAGGACCAGCAGATTTCGCGCTACTCCGACGAGTTCCAGGTCTCGAACGCGGTCGCCGACGGCGAGATACTGGCTGGCTTCGCCAACCACTACTACGCGCTCCGGGTCATCGCGTCCCGAGAGAACGCGCCAATCGACCTCGCGTTCACGAAGAACGACGCGGGCGCGCTGGTCAACGTCTCGGGATGCGAAATCGTCGAGGGGACCGACCAGAAGGAACTCGCGGCCGACTTCGTTCGCCACCTCCTCTCGTCGGAGGCACAGGAGTTCTTCGCCACGACCACCTTCGCGTATCCCATGATTCCGGAAGTATCGCCGGTCGGTCCCCTGCCGACGGTGGACCAACTGGAACCGCCAGAGATCGACCTCTCGAAGCTCTCGAACCTCGAACCGACCCTCGAGCTGATGCGCGAGGTGGGTGTCCTCTGATGGCGACCAGCGACCGTCTCCGGGAGGCCACTGCGAGATTCGGCGACGACGAGGAGTCTCCGCCGGTCTCGCTGGTCCTGCTGGCGGGGTCGGTCGCCGCTGCAGTCGCCTTCCCGGTCGTGTGGCTGGTCCTACGGTCGCTCGAAATCGGCTTTCAGCAGGCGATAGACCTGCTCTTCCAGCCTTCGACCCTCGAAGTCGTGACCAACAGCGTGGCTCTCGTCGCGGGAGTCACGCTCGGGTCGGTCCTCGTCGGCGTCCCGCTCGCGGTCCTCACGGTCCAGACCGACCTGCCGTTTCGGCGATTCTGGACCGTCGCGGTCTCGCTCCCGCTGGTCGTGCCGAGCTACATCGGCGCGTTCGCGTTCGTCTCGGCGTTTGGTCCTCACGGCGTCCTCTCGGACCTGCTCGCGCCGCTCGGCGTCGAGTCGATTCCGACCATCTACGGCTTCAAGGGCGCGACGCTGGTCCTGACGCTCTTTACGTACCCCTACGTCTTCCTGACGACCCGGGCCGCCCTCCTGTCGTTCGACGGGACGCTGATGGAGGCCGCCCGGACCCTGAACCACGGCCGGTGGGCCGCCTTCCGGAAGGTGACGCTGCCCCAAATCGCGCCGGGCATCGCGGCCGGAAGCCTGCTGGTCGCGCTCTACGCCCTCTCGGACTTCGGCACCCCGGCCATCATGCACTTCGAGGTGTTCACACAGCAGATCTACGTGACGATGTGGGAACCGAACTACGCTGCCCTGCTGTCGCTCCAACTTCTCGCGTTCGCGGCGGTCATCCTCTCGCTCGAAAACCGGATCTCCGAGAGCGAGGAGGGTGCCCACGTCTCTCGCGGGTCGGGGTCGGTCCGCATCTCGCTGGGCCCCTGGAAAGGTCCGGCGCTCCTGTTCTGCGCGCTGGTCGTCACACTGTGTCTGGTCGTCCCGGTCGGCATCCTCTTCATGTGGCTGACACGGAGCGGCCCGGCCTACGCGGGCGGCGGCTTCGACTTCTCTTGGATATACGGCCTGAACTCGGTGTGGGTCGCGGTGCTGGCCGCGCTGGTCGCGACCCTCGCGTCGCTCCCTGTCGCCTACCTCTCGGGTCGCTCCGACTCCCGACTGGCCACCCTGTTCGAGCGCGTCAGCTACGTCGGCTACGCGACGCCCGGTGTCGTCCTCGGTCTCGCGCTTGTCTACTTCGCGTCGTCGAACGCGCCCGCGGTCTACCAGACGATTCCCCTGCTGGTGTTCGCCTACGTCGTCCGATTCCTCCCGCAGGCGGTCGGTGCGGTCCGGTCGTCGGTCCTGCAGGTGGACCCGAAACTCACTGAAGCCGCCCGGACGCTCGGCGAGTCGCCGGGCGCGGCGTTCCGCCGGGTGACGTTCCCGCTCGTCCGTCCCGGCGTGGTGGCTGGCGCTGCGCTCGTCTTCCTGACGACGATGAAGGAACTCCCCGCGACCCTGCTCGTGCGTCCGACAGGTTTTGAAACCCTCGTCACGTACATCTGGCGAGTACAGGACGCTGGCTACTTCGGACAGGCCGCGGTTCCGGCGCTCGTCCTCGTGGGCGTCTCCGCGCTCTCGATGTTGGTCCTCCTCAAGCAGGACGGAAGCCTCGTGCGCCAAGAAGGAGGGAAGGATGCCTAGCGAATCCGTACACGACGACTCCGAAACGATGGACGCACCCGAATCAGAATCCATGGCCGCGACAGCACCGAAGCGCGAGAGCGACGACTCCGCCGACACCGAGACCGTGCTGGAACTCGACGGCGTGGTCAAGGAGTACGCCGCCGAAACCGCGGTGGACTCGCTGTCGCTGTCCGTCCGGGAGGGCGAACTGCTCACCCTGCTCGGCCCCTCCGGGTGCGGCAAGACCACGACGCTCCGGATGATGGCCGGCCTCGAACGCCCCGACGGCGGCGAGGTCCGACTCGGCGGCGAGGTGGTCGCCGACGAGGAACGCTTCTGCAAACCCGAGAACCGCGACGTGGGTCTCGTGTTTCAGGACTTCGCGCTGTTCCCGCACCTGACCGTGGCCGAGAACGTCGCCTTCGGCCTCACGGACGCCGACGAGCGGGAGACCGACCGTCGCGTGGCCGAACTGCTCGATCTCGTGGACCTCGCGGGGCACCGCGACGCCACGCCCAACGAACTCTCCGGCGGTCAGCAACAGCGCGTGGCCCTCGCGCGGTCGCTCGCACCCGAACCGGAAATCCTCCTGCTGGACGAACCGTTCTCGAACCTCGACGTGCGCCTCCGCGTCGAGATGCGCGAGGAAGTTCGCCAGATTCTGAAGGAGGCGGGAGTGACGGCGGTGTCGGTCACGCACGACCAGGAGGAGGCCCTCTCTATCTCCGACCGCGTGGCCGTGATGAACGACGGCCGGATGGAACAGGTCGGCAAGCCCGAGAGCGTCTTCGAACACCCCGAGTCGCGGTTCGTCGCCTCGTTCCTCGGGCAGGCCGGGTTCCTCTCGGCGTGGTACGAGGAGGGTACGGTCGTGACTCCCATCGGTAACTTCGCGCCACAGCGCCTCAACGGACTGACGACCGAGTACGCGGGCACCGACCTCGACGTGCTGGTCCGGCCCGACGACCTCCGGGCGACCGTCGTGGACGAATCGGAGGCCGACGGCCACATCGTCCACCGCCAGTACACCGGACCGTCGTTCGTCTACCGGGTCGAACTCGACAACGGCGACCTGGTTCACTGCCAGCATAACCACGTCGAGGAACTCGGCATCGGCAAGCCCGTCAGGGTCGAACTCGACGCCGACCACACGCTGGCGTGGTACCCACCGCAAGACGAGGGAGACGAGTCGATTACCGAACGCGTCACGGCGGCCTCGTCCGCTTCCGACTCCGACGCGGCGTCTCGATGAACCGACGACGGTTTCGCCTCTTCTCCGCGGTGCTGGCGGTCGTCGCTGGCGGGGTCGTCTTCCTCGTCGCCACCGAACTGTTTCCGTACCACACGACCAACCACGACGAGGCGGTCTACCTCCAGCAGGCCGCGATGCTCCTCGACGGCCGGCTAGCGGTGTTCCCGCCGGTTCCGGAGTCGTTCCGGCCGTGGTTCTTCGTCCGGGACGGAGGTCGGCTCTACCCCAAGTACGCGCCGGTTCCGGCCGCGATGTTCGCGGTCGGGAAGCTACTCGGCGGCGCTCGTCTCGCGCTCGTACTGATTGCCGCGGGGAACGTGGCGCTGACCGCCGCGATTGCGGCCGAGGCGTTCGACCGCCGGACCGGCCTGCTGGCGGGGGCGTTCCTGCTGGCCTCTCCGCTGTTTCTGATAGACTCGTCGGTGTTCCTCCCGTACGCACCGACGACGTTCTGGAATCTCCTGTTCGCGTTCGCGTACTTCCGGTCGGCCCGGCACGAGGAGGACGCGGGCGCGAGCATCCACGAGACGAACGGCTACGCCCTGCTCGCTGGCCTCGCGATCGGCGTGGCGTTCTTCGCGCGACCCTACACCGCGGTTCTGTTCGCGGCCCCGTTCGTCGCTCACGCGCTCTACTCGCTGTGGTCCGGCCCCTCCTCGGCACGACTCTCCCGGCTCTCGCTGACCGCGCTCGGCGGACTGGTCGGCGTCGGGGCTGCGCTCGCGTACAACGCCGCGACGACCGGGTCACCGTGGGTGTTCCCCTACGCTGCGTTCGCGCCGCAAGACGGTCTCGGGTTCGGCCACCGCGAGATTCTGGGCTACGCGAGAGAGTACACCCCCGCGCTCGCACTCCGGGCCAACGCCGGGGTGGTCTCGCTGCTGTTCACCGAATGGGTCGTCGGCGGCCCGGTCGGTACGCTACTCGCAATGGTCGGTGTCGGGCGTTTCCTCCGCCGGGTCTCACCCGGGAAGTCCGCCGAGTTCACGGACGCACAGGCGAAGGCCGTCCTCGCGGGTCTGTTCGTCTCGGTCGTCGCGGGCAACGTCTTCTTCTGGGGGAACCTCAACGTCCTCGGGTCGCTAGCGGACCCGACCGACGGTCTCGTGGCCACGCTCGGGCCGTACTACCACTTCGACCTGCTCGCACCGACCGCGGCGTTCGCGGCCAGCGGCGCACTTCTCGGATTCGACCGGGTGCGCGCGCTCGCGGACGACCGGTTCGGTGACGGCGACGTCGGCGATAGCGACCGACTCGGCGGCACCGACCGCGCTCGGCGGGTCGCGGCGGGCGTCGCCGTCGTGGGAGTCCTCCTGCTCGCGGGCGCGACGGCGGGCGTCCTCGCGCCGACGGTCTCGGAGAACGCCGCCATCACCGACGAGTACGAGCAAGCCTACCAGCCCTTCGAGGAGCGCCACCTTTCGGACGCGGTCGTCTTCCTCCCGACGCCGTACGGCGACTGGCTCAACCACCCGTTCCAGTACCTCCGGAACGACCCCGACTTCGACGGCGAGACGGTGTACGCGCTGTCGAACGGGCCCACTGACCTCGACGTGGTCGCGGCGTATCCGAACCGGACGTACTACCGCTACGTCTACCGCGGCGAGTGGGTCCCCTACGGCGGCGAGACGGTGGACCCGGCGCTCCAGCGCGTCCGAGTCGTTCGCGGCGAGAGCGTCTCCCTGAACGCCACGCTCGCGGTTCCGCAGTACGCTCAGGGCGTGTCGGCCCGCGTCTCGACCGACCGAGGAGCGACCTACTACGCGGTCGATGGCACGCCGGCGAACCTCTCGCTCGACCTCCGGGTGGCGAACGGGACGGCCCGACTCGCCGGTCGGGGAGTCCGGCCGGTCGGCGAGAACGACACGGTCTCGGTCGGCCGTGAGGACGAGGTGGTCGTCCAGGTGTTCGTCAGCGAAGGCGCGACCGGGTTCTCCTACCGACTCGAACTCCCGGTCCGGAGCGAGAACGGGTCGGTCGCCGCGCTCTCGCCCGAGCGGGAGGTGTGTCTGGTCGCCCGCAACTGCAACGGTGCGGCCGCCTACGTCCCCGGGTCGGTGCCGGAGCGAGTCGGGATGGAGACGGCTCTCCGGACGAACGAACCGTCGGGAGTGGGCGAACGCGGGAACTCGTCTGCTCGGAGGCGTCCGTAGCTACCCGTAGTGTAGCGGTTCCGAGTCGGGTTTCCGGAGGCGTAGCTATCCCGGAGTGACGTTCCGGTGCGCATTGGCGACTCCTCCAACCCGGCGCGCGCTGGCGCGACCTCGCGGTTCGAGGTCGCGCCAACCGCGCGAGGGATGACCGAACGCAGTGAGGGAATCGGTTGGGGAGGCGTGAGGCCCACGGTCGCGGTGCGGACGCGATGCTGTGCGGTCGCAGTGACTCCGTTGCTCGAGGAGTAGATAGCTTGTTTCCTCCTCTTCCGACTTCGGCCGCTCAGAGAGTAGCTAGCTCCGTCGAATCTTTCTGTCGCCCCGACATTCAGGTCAAAAAGCTGAAACCTGATTCCGAAGAATCCACGAGTGGATGGACGAACTCGGCCAACTCGGCGACCGAAACGACGTAGCGAGAAGCGAGGAGACGATTCCGCTCGACGCCGAGAAGTTCGAGACGGTTTGCGAGAACGTCGAAGCAGGCAACGACCGCTGGGTCGGCGCGTTCGTCCGCGACGACGACGGTCGAATCGTCCTCGTTCAGAACCGCTGGAGCGACGGCTGGGTACTCCCCGGTGGAGACGTGGAGCGCGACGAGTCGCTCCGCGAGGCGGTCGTCCGCGAAGTCCGCGAGGAGACGGGTCTGGACGCGACCGTCGAACGACCGCTGGAGGTCGTCGAACAGACGTTCGCCTGGGACGGAGCAACTGTATCGGGCCACTTCGTCGTCTTCGAGGCACGGTGCGACGACACCTCGCTCGGCGACGACCTCGGGCGAGACGACGAGATAGCCGACGCTACGTGGTTCGATTCGGTGCCCGAGGAGTGTGAACACCGGTCGCTCGTAGCTCGATACTTCTGAACCCGACGAGAAGGAACAGGAATATCATTCTCAGACGATGATTTCGACGTGGCTACCGATTGTATACGTGTACCACAGGTTGGCTCGGCCCTCGCGGGCTACCCGGACTGGCGGTCCCCGGCCCCGACCTCCGGGCGACCGCGCGAAGCGTCCGGACAGGGTTCGTCCCGTCCTCGTATGTAAACGTTCGGCCGACAGCCACTGTTTAGATAGCCGGTAGAATCGAGTGTGAGTTCTCGAAAGCCCTCGCCCGTTCAGTCCGCCGGTCCCGGCGGCTGAGTCGCCGAGCGCAAGTAGGAACGCGTCGCGCGTCTCTGAACACCGACTCACTCCCCGACGAGTTCGCACCCCGATCGACTCGCTACTCGACAGACTGCTCCGACGACAACTCCGGAAGCCCCGCTTCGATTTCGTCGCGGCGGTCCTCCAGCCACTCCGGAAGGACGAGTCGCTCGCCCAGTTCGTCCACGTCTTCGTCTACCGTGTAGCCCGGCGACTTCGTGGCGAACTCGAAGAGGACGCCGCCCTTCGTGCGGGCGTAGACCGACTCGAACCACTTCCGGTCGATTATCTCGGTCGGTCTGAGTCCGTGGTCCGTCAGCACGTCGCGCCACTCCGACTGGTCGTCTTCCGTGACCTGAAACGCGACGTGGTGGACGGTGCCCGCGCCGGGTTGCCCGCGGGGTGCCTGCGGGTCTTCGAGAATATCGACGACGTAGCCCAACTCGCCGTCGGTCTCGTAGCGTCGGCGGTCGCGCTCGGTCTCGCGGAACCCCATCGTGATCAGGAGGCTCGCGGTCGGTTCGGCGGACTCCAACGAGAGCGTCACGCCGAAGAAGCCCCGGATGGCGTGTTCGTCGGGGACCGGCCCCTCCGGTGGGTCCCCCGCGGGCGCGTCTGCCCGCGCGACCAGTTCGAGCGGCAGGCCGTCGGGGTCCCGGAACGGAACCACCGTATCGCCGAACCGCTCGCGAGGGTCGTCGGCGTCCACCCCCGCGTCGGCTAGTCGCTCGACCCAGTAATCGACCGACTCCTCCGGAATCAGAAACGCGGTCGTGCTGACCTGTCCGGTGCCCACCCGTCCGGGTCGAGCGCCGGGGTACGGGAAGAACGTCATGCTCGTCCCGGGAGTCCCCGAGTAGTCTCCGTAGAAGAGGTGGTAGACCGAAACGTCGTCCTGGTTCACGCTCCGCTTGACTAACCGGAGTCCGAGGGTTCGCGTGTAGAAGTCGAGATTTCTGCCGGGATCGCCGGCGATGGCCGTGACGTGGTGGATACCGGGGATGTCCGTCGGCATACCGTGAACTACCCCGTCGGCTCGAATAACTCTGGGGGCTATCCCGGCCGCAATCGCGGACTACCGTAGTTCCGGATTCCGCCGTTTCCGTCGGCGTCGCTCCTCCAGACACACCTTCACGATGGACTTGGCAATCGCGGCCCCGCCCGAGAAGGGGTCTAACTTCGTCTCGCCAGCGCGCTCGTCGTACTCGATGGGAATCTCGCGCACGTCGTAGCCCCTCGTCTTGGGCCGAATCAGGAGTTCCGCCGAGAGCCCCGTGTTCTCGGTCCAGTCGATGTCCTCGATTACGTCCCGCCGGTACGCGCGCATCCCCGTGGTGGTGTCGTGGACGAGTTCGCCCATCAGGAGGCTCGCCAGTCCGGCGAACGCGTAGTTCCCCCACCGATTCAGGTCCGGCATCGCCTCGGCACCCCAGTAGAGGCGGTCGCCGCTCACCACGTCGTACCCCCGGTTTATCCAGTCGAGGAACTCCGGAAGTTGCCCCATCGGGTAGGTGTCGTCGCAGTCGGTCGTCACGACTACGGGCCGGTCGGGCGTCAGCAGGGCCTCACGCACCGCCACGCCGTAGCCCTGCGGTTCCTGCTCGACCACGCGCGCACCGCGGCCGCGGGCGATTTCGGGCGTCCGGTCCGACGACCCGTCCACGCAGACGACTTCGGCTCGGCCGTCGGTCACGCGCTCGACGTCGTCCAACACCGTGCCGATGGCGGCCTCCTCGTTGTACGTGCCCATGACCACGCTCACGTCGTCGAAGGTGTACCCGGAGGCGTCTCCGGACTCCGAGTTGGCGTCTCCGTCGTCCGACTCCACCGCGTCCGTATTCATGCTGTCTGTCGGTTGTGCTGGCGCGTATTAGTATTTTTAGGTTCGCCAAAAATAGTCGTCCGGTTCGCTACGGGGACACGCTTAACCTCGTCACCACCGATAGTGGTACTAGATAGCGTCACGCGTGGACGCGACCCTACCATGACCGAACGAATCGACCTGGACGAACTCGACGCGGGCGAGACCGACGAGGACGATCCGAACCCCGGCGACTGGTTCTGGCGCGGGGAAGGCGACCCCGAGGACGCGCCGGAGGCCGTGACCGAAGTCGAAACGTCGGGGTCCGAATCTCCGGCCGGTTCGTCGCCTTCGGACTCCGGGGGAGAAGTGTCGAGCGAGACGAGTTCCGACCCGATTCCTCGCGTCCCCCGTGAGAACGAGGACAAACCCGTGGGCGTCCCGGCCGACTCCGGCGGGGCAGGTGTCGGCGTCGAGTCCGGCGGGGCGGACAGCACACCCGCAGACGAGGCGGGCGCGAGCGAACGCGACGCGCGCGACGCCAACGCGCATGACGCGCACGCAAGCGCGAGCGTAGAAACCAATAATAGCTCACGATCGCCCTCGGGACCACACGGCGGCGGCGCGGACGACATGACGCTGGCGTTCACCTACGCGGCCGCGACCCGTCTCTCGAACTTCGGCGCGGTCGCGGCCGACGCCTACGGGTGGGCCGACTGGGTGGGTCTCGTCGGCCGGGTCCCGGCCCACGTCCTCAACAAGTTCCAGCGCGACCGGAACGTGGACCTCGACTTCTTCAACGGTGCGAGCGCCGACCCCGGCGAGCGCCTCGCTCGAATCGGCCCGCGCTCGATGTTCTATTCCGAGCGCATGGTCGTGGTCGGCGTCCCCGGCGAGGACGAGGACGTCGCGGAGACGGCCGACTGGGAGTTCGTCCCGCTTCCGGAGGCCGCCGAGAAGGCCGGGTGGGAGGTCGGCGAGGACGAAACCGAGGGTTCCTCGGAGTAGTTTTTTGCCTCTTCGAGTGGTACCGACACTCACGGGGATACCAATGAGCTTACGAAACGCGGGACGACAGGCACCGATACTGCTCGCCGGCGTCCTGCTCTTCGGCGCGTGGGTCGCAGTGAACCTGTTCCGAGTACTCGACGCTATTCCGTCCATCTGGGCCGAAAGCGGTGGCGCCATCGGCCAGACCTGGCTCAGCGGACTGGTCGGCCTGCTCGTGATGCTCGCCATCGTCGGCCTGCTGGTCGCGCTGTACGGCGCACTCTCGGAGTCGTCACCAACGCCCGACACGTTCCCGCCCGAGCGCGGCGGAGTCCGGTAGCGATGACCTACTACGAGTGCGAGGCGTGCGGCCAACTGGCCGACTTCGCCGACGCCCACGGCAGGCCGTTGCGTCGGGAGTGTCCGGCTTGCGAGGACCCCACCGTCTGGAAGACCGCCTTCGCCGACGAGCAATCGGGGGTGTCGTTCTGACCATCGAGTTCGCGGTCGGCGACCGATTCGTCGAGGCGGCCGAGGAGTGGGGCGACAGTCGCCTCATGGACGAGGACGACGCCATCGAGACCAAGGCCGAGCAGGCCCTGCTCGAAATCGAACACCTCACGTCGGGCGCGACCGACGTGTCGTTCGAGGTCGAAGGCCGGACCGTCCGTCACGAGGCCAGCGACGAACTCGCGGCCCTGCTGTCCGAACAGGCCGACGAGACCGACCTCTCGGAGTCCGAACTGTTACGCCTCCACGTCGACCTGTTCTCGGGCGCGTTCCGCGACGACGACGCGGTGCGCCCGCCGAACGCGCCGCCGGAGTGAGGGGGAACGCATAAGTCACTTCTCGTCGTGTGTTATCGCATGACTCACAAAGACAAGGGGTGGCGACCGGACATCGGGATGGAGTCCTACGGGGGACACGAAATCTGGGACCACGGCATCGGTCCCCACGAGATAAACGACGGCGAGGTCGACGGGGAGATCGAGTTCCCCGCGGAACTGAAAGAGGGTCTCGACGACCTCGACGAACTGTAAGTCGGTTCGCCGGCCTACAACCGCGGGAACGCCCGCTTCTCCCGCGGAGGGACGTAGAAGTTGGCCCGTGAGCGGACGGTGACGAAGTTCAGGATGCCGTTGTTCTCGCGGTCGGTTATCTCGGGGCTGTCGTCCCGGACGTACCAGCCGTTCATCGCCTTCCGGGTGCTCTCGAACTCCGACAGCGACCGCTGGAGCGAGAGGAAGTGAACCCCGGCGTGGCCGCCGTCCACGGTGTTGAAGTCCCGGCGCAGGAGAACCGGTTCGCCGTCCTTCCTCGTCTGGGCGACCTTCTCCTGGTGGCCCACCACGTCGAACTCGCGGGCGTGGCGGGTTACGTCGTCGCTGAAGGGCACGTCGTCGGTGAACCCCGCCACGTCGTCGGCCGAGAACTCCGGCGAGAACATCCGGGCCACGCGCTCGTCGGCGTCGAACGCCTCGAACCACTTGCCGAGCGACTGCCGGAGGTGGCTGACGTGCATGGTCGTCCCGCCCGCGTACGCGCCCGAGTCGATGGTCACGCGGTCCTCGCTGGCCTGCGTCCCCTGCAACCCAGACTTGAACCCCATGAACATCCGGTCGCCCTCCGAGAGCGGCGGGTTCTCGGGCACGCCCTCGGCGTCGGTGTGTTCGAGGGGGAGTCCGGCCCCGCGGAAACCGGTTCGGCGCTCGGCCACGTCGAAGGCGTCGCCGAGGCGTGCATCGACCGACTCGCCGGCCAGCGAGTCCCGAGCGCCGAACATCGCGGCCTCGGTCGCCCGGAGGTTCGAGACCGCGTCGCTGGCCAGCACCAACGCGGCGTCGAACTCGAGGAGTTCGGGGTCGTCGGTTCTGGAGAGGACCTGCGGCCGACGGACCGGAGCGGAGTCGAGTTCGCCGACGCGCTCGAAGTATCGCGTCCCCCACGTTATCGAGTGAAGGAGGCCGTCCGACGACCAGTCGTAGGCGGATTCAAGCGTCCGCATCGCGCGCTCGGCGCGCTCTGCGGTCTCGACCGAGGGCGACTCCGCGAGGTCGAGCAGGAGAACGAGGTGGTGGCGCGGCAACTGCGGATTGCCGTGCCGGTCGCTCCGCGAGACGGCGTTCCACGCGTGCTGTCTGCTCGGCAGGTCGGCGTTCGGATTCTCGGGCAGGTCGAGCGGGGTCGCACGGTCGCCGGTTCCCCGGAACTGGGAACACCCCGCGAGTCCCGCGAGTCCCGCCGCGCCCGCGAGTCTTCCGAGCAGGCGGCGTCGTGAGGCCATGTGGTAGTCGGAGAGGCTAGCGCGGGAACGGCCAAAAGGGTTGCTCCCGACTCGCCGGGTAGCCGAGTGGTCGTGACGTTCGGGATTCGAGTGGCGAGCACTGATGGGTTCGAAGCATCGCCTACATTTCTAATAGACATACATATGTGTCCGTAAGGAATATATAGATGTCTCACAGCTGCCCTGGGTGACCCACGACCCTGACCTACCCTCGAGGACCCCCAACACGTTTATTCTGCCAATCCGTGACGCTATCCCATGGACCTCCCCGAGGAGTGGACCACCGACACCGTTCGCGCGAACGGCATCGACCTCCGGTACTACCGAACCGGCGACGGCCCGCCGCTGGTCGTGGCCCACGGCTTCTACGACAACGGTCGGTGCTGGGGACCGCTGGCGGAGGACCTCGCCGACGACTACGACGTGGTGACGTACGACGCTCGCGCGCACGGCCGGTCGGACGCTCCGGAGACCGGCTACGCCGTCGAGGACCGAGTCGCCGACCTCGCGGGACTCGTGGACGCGCTCGACCTCGACGACCCGATTCTGATAGGACACTCGATAGGCGGGACGACCGCTGCGTGGACCGCCGCGACGCATCCGGACCTCCCGCGCGCTCGTCCTCGAAGACCCCGCCGGGATGCTGGACGTCCCCGAGGCGAGTCCCGACGAGCGCGCGCGGGAGGTCCGCGAGACCGTCAGCGACTGGGCGGACCGGTCGGTCGAGGAGCTAGCGAGCGAGTACGACGACCACGACCCGGAGTTGGCCCGCCGTCTCGCTGTCGCCCGAACCGAGTGCCGCCCGGAGATCGCCGAGATCGCGCGCGAGGGCTATCCGCCGTCCGAGGAGGTGTTCCCCGAAGTCCCGTGCCCGACGCTCGTGTTGAAGGCCGACGCAGACACCGAGACGCGGGCCGACGACCTCCGCGTGGCCGACGAGTTGGCCGAGGGGCGACTCGTCCACGTTCCCGGGGCCGGTCACTGCGTATTCCGCGACGAGTACGACGCCGCGTACGCGGAACTGCGGGCGTTTCTCCGGCGCGTTTAGTACGAGGGTCGTTCCACCGCACCGCGGTTTCAACGAGGCCGCAAGTATTTATGATGAAGCGACCCCTACCACCGGTAGTGGTTGCAATCGGACCGCTCCACGGCGGGGCCGGAGCGAATCTACCGCTCGCGCTCGACGCCGCGAGTCTGACGCTCGCGGTCGGCGCGCTCGTCTTCGGTCTAGTCGTCTACGACGCCTATCGGACCTACTGGGGGTAGCACATGCAGGGAGACCATCGCTCGCACGACCGACCCGCGTCAGACCAATCCGTGACCGACCGGTCCGCGTCGGGCCAATCGACGCCCGACCGACCGTACCGACGTCGCGCCCTCGGACTGCTCCGGGGGTCGGTGTACGCACTGACCGCGTTGCTCGGCCTCTCGCTCCTCGTCATCGGCACCATCGCCATCATCGCCGAGGTCAAGGGAACGTGGCACTGGTCTATCCACCTCGACTCGACGCTGAGTTTCGTCGGCCTGTTCGTCCAGTACCTGCTCGCGGCGCTGGTGCCCCTCTTCGGTCTGTTCGTCGCGGTTCGCGGACGGTGGTCCGATGCGTGAGCTATCCGTCCGGCGGGTGGTACGGGTCGCGCCTCTCGCTTTCGTCGGAGCACTGCTGGTCGTCGTCGCGGGCGTCGGACTGGTCGCGGCCGTCGCCGAGACTCAACAGACGTGGACGTGGTACTTCCGGATGGAGCAGGTGATAGCGACGGCGACTCCCGTCGCACTCGCGCTCTCCGGAGCGTCCATCGTCGCGCTGTTCGGTGCGGTGCTGCTGACGGGCGACGGGTAGCGTTCTGACTCCTTCGAGGGCTACACCATCTGGGCGACCAGTTCGTCCTCGAACGCCACGAACCCTTCCACGACTTTCGCTCCGGCGCGGTAGAACGGTTCGTCGGTCGCTGCCAGCACGTCCTCGGCGAAGGCCTCGACCCAGTGGAGCAGATGTTCGTCCAGAAAGACGCGCTCGAAGCCGAAGGTCTCCTCGTCGCCGCGGCGCTGGCGGTCCACCAGATAGCGCAGGAAGGCCAGTTCCACGGCGAGGTGGTCGTCTTCCTCGGGATACTCCTCGGGCGGCGACCACCCCGCCGCCGAGTAACTCGCCGTCACCTCCGCGAGGCCCTCGCCGAGGAAGTCCGCGTCCTCTCGGTAGTACGTCTCGTGCGCGAGGACGGGCGGGCGCGGGCCGACGAAGACCCGAGTGTACTCGGTCGTCAGTTCCTCGCGCACCTCGTCGACCGCCCGCCCCTCGTTCGCATCGACGAACCGCTCCAGTTGCGCGAACCCCTCGTCCAGCGCGGGGTTCACCTCCTCGCCGGGCATCCGAATCTCGCCCTCCAACAGGTTCGACACGAACGCCTCGCGAGGGGTGTCCCAGAAGGTGTCGATGGCGTAGTCGGCGAGTTCGATGCGCGCGTCGTAGAGTTGGGTTTCGTCCATGATTCGTCGTCCAGTTTGTGGTCGTTCGTCGTCCTCACCTCTCGAAGAGGAGTCTGGCGCGGCAGTCGCCGCAGTACTCGAAGACGTTGTGGTCGGAATCTGGCGCGAGTCCGGCGACCATCTCGCCGACCTCGCCCTCGATTTTCTCGGCCGACGCCTCGCTGGTGAAGGGCTTGCCGCACCTGACGCACTCGCGCATCTCGCCCTCCATCACCGTGGTCCACGCGGGGTCGTCGGGTCGGCCGTCCTCGCCCGCGATTCCCTCGCGGTTCTCTGGCAGGAGCGACAGGTCGAGTCCGTCGTGCATCGTGATGGCCGTCTCGGGACACCCCTCCTCGCAGAGGCCGCAGTTGACGCATCGCTCGTGGTCGAACTCCAGATTCCCCTCCCGCCGCCGGATCGCGTCGGTCGGACAGAGGTTCGTGCAGGTCGGCGTCAACGCACAGTCGTCGGTGACCTCCATCCGGCCGAAGTCCTTCAGCCCTCGAATCACCTCGCGCTCGGGGTCCGAATGCTCCAGAATCGCCCGGACGCTTTCGAGGGTCCAGCCGTGACTGTCGAACTCGGGGTTCGGCCTGTCCTCGTCAGCGATTCCGCCCGTAGCCTCGTAGTCGCCCGCCGGAACCGGCGACTCGCCGAGACTCCCGACGAACTCGTCCAGCGACTCGGCGAATCCCTCGGCGTCGTCGGGGTCCGGCGCGAGGAAGGTCGCGCGCTCGCCCAGTCCGAGGTCGCCGGTCGCGCGATTCAGCCGACTCACGAGTTCGGCCTTCGGGTCCGGCCCGGAGTGCTGACAGTCGTCGCCACACCCGACGAGCGCCACGCCGTCGGCCCCGGCCGCCAGGGCGTGCATCGCGTGGGCCTCGCCCACCGCGTCGGCGCAGGGGACCGAGACCGGCAGGATGGGATGGTAGGTGAACCCGGCGCTTCCGTTCCCGACTGCGGCCTCCCGACCGTACTCCCGGAGGGTGCGCCGGGCGCGCTCCGAGCAGACGAACGCCACGACCTGCTCGCCGATGGGGTCGCTCCCGCCGAACAGCCAGCCACCGGAGTCGCCCGGTTCCAGCAGGGCTTCGACCTCTCGCGCGACCCGGCGGTTCGACGGCTCTCTAAGCTTCGTCGCCCCTGTCGGGCACGCGCTCGTGCAGGCCCCGCAGTCCTGACAGGCTACCTCGTCGAACGCCACCTCGTCGATTCGCGGACGTTCGACCGCGCCGTGGGGACAGGCCTCGACGCATTCGTTGCACCCCATCTGGCTCGACTCGCCCGACGCGCACACGTCCATCTCCAGGTCGAGGTGCTTGGGCTTCTCGACCCCGCCGAGCAGGTCCTCGACCGCCGCAATCGTGCCCGCGTCTATCGGGCCGGTGTAGAATCCGAGTCGGCCGCCCCGGGTTTCGGAGTCGGCGTCGGGATACACCACTTGGTCGACCCCGATCGTGCGCTCGACGCCAGATAGTTCGATGGCGTCGGTCGGACAGCACTCGACCCACTCCTCTCGGCCGGACGCCGCTTCGGCCACCTCCGGCGAGATATCGACCGGACGCCGGGTGACGCCCTCGTCCGGGCCTTTCCGGACGCACTTCATGCACCCGATGCAGTCGTCGGTCACGCGGGCGCCGAGCGCGATTTCGAAGTCGCCGTAACGCCCGTCGACGCCGACCACGCGGCCGCGCTCGATGGTCACGTCGTCGAGGTCCGCGTCTACGTCTGCGAACTCCCGACCGTCCGCGACGAGCGTCACGTCGGCGGTGTCGGCGAGTGCTGTCGCGGTCTCCGGGTCGCCGACGACCGCGACCGACCGTCCTGCTTCGCGCGAGACCGACCGGGAGACCGCCTCTTCTTTCAGTCCTTCGAATCTGGCGGTCAGGAGTCTGGCGGTCTTCTCGGTCGCCGCGGGTTCGTCGTGGACCCACCCGGCACCCTCGCGGTGGTCCACGAACGCGGCCGCCTCCGGGTGGAGACCCTTCTTGGCCGCGAGGTCGCGGAACTTGCGCTTACACCGGGACTCGGTGGCTGTCACGACCAACTGGTCGAGGTCGTACTCGTCGATGACCTGCTCCATCGCGGCCAGTCCGTCCTCGCAGAGCAGACTCGAACTCGCCACCACGTCCACGCCTTCGACTCCCTCTCGTACTCCTTCGAGGTCTACGTCGCACGTCTCTGCGCACGAGCAGACGAACGCCCCCGTCTTCATGCCCGTGTTGATACAGTCGGTTCGGACAAAGGTCTTGCGCAGGGTTAACACGCCTTCTATCGATCCCTTCGCCCGAATTAGTGTCGAGCGTTTGGCTAATTCACCAGAACTTTAATGATTGTTAGAATTGAACTCCTGATAGGGATTGGTGCGTGCTGACAAAACACACTCCAACGGGGGCATCATGAGTACCGAACCTACGGAACCAGTTTCGCTCGACCTCGACAGGCGCTCGTTCGTGAAGGCGAGCGCGTTGGCGGGGGCCGTCGCACTCGGTGGTAGCGCAACGGGACAAGTACTCGCGCAGGACGACGAGGGTGAGGACGAACCCGAGGGCGCTCTCGGCCAGACCGAGACTGTCAAGACCATCTGCAACTTCTGCGCGGTCGGTTGCGGATTCAAGGGCGAGCGCAAAGGTGACGCCTTCGTCGGCCAAGAGCCGTGGCACGAACACCCCGTCAACAACGGGTCGCTCTGCTCGAAAGGGGCCGGAATCTACGGGAGCGAACACTCGCCAAAGCGGCTGAAGCACCCGCTGAAGCTCGTCAACGGCGAGTGGCAGAAGGTGTCGTGGGACGCCGCGATGTCCGAAGTCGGCGAGAAGTTGAACACCTACCGCGAGGAGAACGGCCCGGACAGCGTGATGTGGCTCGGGAGCGCCCACCACAGCAACGAGGAGGCCTACGCCTTCCGGAAGCTGGCGGCGTTCTACGGGACGAACAACGTGGACCATCAGGCCCGCATCTGTCACTCCACGACCGTCTCGGGGCTGGCGAACACGTGGGGATACGGTGCGATGACCAACACCATCAACGACTATCGCAACTTCGACCTCGACATCATCATCGGCCAGAACCCCGCCGAGGCCCACCCGATAGCGATGCAGCACATCCTCGAAGGTCAGCGGCGGGGCGGCAAGATAGTCGTGGTCGAACCCCGGTACACGAAGACGGCGGCTCACGCCGACCACTTCTACCGGCTCCGGCCGGGCACCGACGTGGCGCTGATGATGGGTCTGCTCCGATACCTCCGCGAGCAGGGCGAACTCGACCAGGAGATGCTCGGCCAGCGAGTGACGGGGTGGCCCGACGTGGAGGCCGAACTCGACCAATACGACCTCGAAACCGTCTCGGACATCACGTGGATGGACCCGGCCGACATCCGGGAACTGGGCGACCTCGTCATCGAGAACAAGCCCAGCGTCCAGATAGAGTGGGCGATGGGCGGCACCCAGCACAACAACGGCACCCAGAACATCCGCTCGTACGCGCTGTTGAGCCTCGCGTCCGGGTCGGCGGCGCGCAGTGGCGGCGGCTTGCAGGTGATGCGGGGCCACTCCAACGTGCAGGGGGCGACCGACCTCGGGCCGAACAGCCACATCCTGCCGGGCTACTACAGCGTGGCCTCGCCGGGGTCGTGGGCGTACTGGACCGACGTCTGGAACCAGAGTCCGTGGACGAGCGGGAGCACCTCGTTCGGGGACCTGTACCAGCGGTTCGACGAGATGAGCAAGCAGAAGTATCAGGACCAGGCCGCAGAGGCCACCTCGGCGTTCGAGAACATCGGCGACACGGAGGTCTCGAACCGGTCGATGATGTTCCAGCGCGGGCTGACGGTCGCCCGGTGGTTCGAGGGTGCGCTTCCGAAGAACGAGCGCCTGAACGAGGCCCAACTGTACCAGCCGACGCAGCTCCGGGCGGCCATCTTCCACGGCCACTCGACCAACTCCATCAGCGAGATGGACCAGCAGAAGAAGGCGATGGAGAACCTCGACCTGCTGGTCGTCGTCGACATGTTCCCGTCGCTGGCGTCGGTGATGGCCGACCGCGACGACGGCGTCATCATCCTGCCCGCGGCAAGCCAGTACGAACACCACGGAACCGTGACCAACTCCCATCGGTCGGTCCAGTGGCGCAACCCGGTCCGGCCGCCGGGCCACAACTCCAAGCCCGACATGCAGATAATCCAGGAACTGGCCGCCGAGTTGGGTCACGGCCAGCACTTCGACTGGGGCGGCGGGCCGGAGTTGTTCAACGGCAAGAGCACCTACGAGCAGTGCCTGAAGGAGATAAACCTCGGAGTCAGGACCATCGGCTACCAGCAGGACCCCCAGCGACTCCAGCGCCAGTACGAGTACGACTACGCCTTCAGCACCGAGGACTTGGAGGGCAAGTCCGGGCCGGTCGAGGGCGAGTACTGGCAACTACCGTGGCCGTGCTGGGGCGAGGGCCACCCGGGGACGCCCATCATCTGGCGCGACGACGTGGACCCCCGCGAGGGCGGTCAGGACTTCCGTGCTCGGTGGGGGACGCAGGCTCCGACCCAGCAGGAGTGGAACGAGATGGTCAAGTCGGGCGAAGTCCCCAGTCAGAAGGAGTACCCGTTCAAGCAGACGATGAACCAGCAGGGCAAAGAGGGGCTACAGATGCTGCGCGCACCCTACAACCCCGACTGGTGGGACGGTCAGGGCCAGATACAGGGCGTCCCGCAGTATCCGGGGTTCACCACGGTCTGGCCCCAGGACATCACCAACCCGGACGCGCTCTCGGTGCCCTACGAGTTCGCGCTCCGGGAGGACAAGTCGGTGTACGACACCGCACAGCGACTCAGGGAGCTACGGGACAACGGGAACATCAAGCCCGAGCGCGCCGCCGAAGGACTCGACCCCGAGCAGTACAGCCAGTTCGACAGCAAGCAACCCGACGCCCCGACCGGACGGGGTCGAGCGAGGGCGGTCGCGTGGAACTTCCTCGACACGGTGCCGGTTCACCGCGAACCCATCGAGAGTCCGCGACCCGACCTCGTCGAACAGTGGCCCGCGAACGGCGAACAGCAGAACTTCTTCCGCCTCGACCAGAACAACGCGGTGCTGCAGGAGCGGGCGACCAAAGCGGCCAACCAGCAGGGCATGGACACCATCATGACGACCGGACGGCAGGTCGAGCATCAGGGTGGCGGCTCCGAGTCGCGGTCGAACATCTTCCTCGCAGACCTCCAGCCCCACATGTACGCGGAGATTCACCCGAATATGGCCCGTCAGAAGAACATCGACGGCGGCGACCTCGTGGTGATTTCGACGACCGACAGGGGGTCGGTCCTCGTGAAGGCGCGAGTGACTCACCGGCCGAACCAGCGGGAGATATTCCTGCCGTTCCACTGGGGCGGCGTCTACCACGGCAAGAGTCTGGAGGACGAGTACCCGGACGGGATGGCTCCGTTCGCCATCGGCGACAGCGCCAACATCGTCACGTCGCGGGCGTACGACGCCGAGACCCAGATGCAGGAGACCAAACCGGCGATGGTGAAGGTCCGACCGGCGACCGAGGACCTGCTCAAGGAACTGAACATGTGGGAAGACGGCAAGATGGTCGGATTCGGTGCCGAGTTCCCGCAGGACCGCGAGAACGTCGGTACGCAGAAGGACTACGACGTGCGCGACAACGAGACAGTCCAATGAGGTGACAACCTATGTCAAAACAGCGATCTCAGGACCAGTCGGGGGGAAGCAGGGAGGTCATGCGCGAGGGCGTGATGAGTACGGGCGAAGGGACCCGAATCTTCCCGGACGTGGAGGCCTGCATCGACTGCGGCGGTTGCGTCGTCGCGTGCAAGCGGACGTGGGACGTGCCCCGGGACGAACAGCGCATCAGCGTCGCCACGATGATGGAGGGCCAGGAGGCCGCGCAGGGACTCAACGC
Organism: Halorussus salinisoli; assembly: GCA_005239435.1. GTDB lineage: Archaea > Halobacteriota > Halobacteria > Halobacteriales > Haladaptataceae > Halorussus > Halorussus salinisoli. The sequence continues at coordinate 219,022 of SZNP01000007.1, forward strand.
CAACAGCGCGAGGGCGCTCGAACAGGGCGAGAAACCAGGCGAGACCAGCATCCCGATGCAGTGTTACCACTGCTCGGACGCCCCGTGCGTGTCGGTGTGCCCGACGGACTCGCTCGTCAAACAGGGCGACGGCTTCGTGGACGTGCGCGAGAGCCTCTGCATCGGGTGTCAGTACTGCCTGTCGGCGTGTCCGTTCGGCGCACCGCAGTTCCCGAGTGCCGACGACGGGAGCGCCCAGATCGTCGGGAACGGCGACGTCATGGACAAGTGTACCATGTGCGAGGAGCGCCAGTCCCAGACCGGCAAGGGTCCGGCCTGCGCCGAGGAGTGTTCGACCGACGCCATCCTCGTCGGCACGCCCGACCAGATCGCCAACGAACTCGACCGGCGGGACGCGGGCGTGTTCTTCAACGACGTGGCGATGGAGATCATCTTCGGCGAGGACGCGGAGGTGTTCGGCGGATGAGCGACGGTGACGACCGCGCTGAGACCACCGACCGCGAGAGCTACGTGGACGGAGAGCAGTCCGAAAGGAACCGGAACGCGGCCGAAGAAAACGAAAGTAATTACGAGAGACAGAATGTTACGTCCAGTAGCACTGGAACGAGCGCCGAACGCAGCGGGACCGGGGACCGCAGACCGACCAACGACGGCGACGACCCGGCTAGCCGCGACTCGACCGACGACGCCCGAACCGACCGCGAGACCATACGGACCGACCGCGAGGACGCCCGAACCGACCGCGAGACTACCCGAACCAGCCCCGACGACCCGGACGGCCGCGACCCGGACGACCACGGCGGCGAGAGCGACGACGGGAGCGGTCTCACGGGCGGCATAGCAGTCGCCGTCGCGGCGGTAATCGCGCTCGTCGTGACCGGACTGGCGTACCTCTGGGTCGACGGCTGGTTCGGCGGAGAACAGTTCTTCGAGAGTCTGTTCCGCGTCGCGCCGACCGTCTCGGGAGGCGGCGTCGGCACCGACTGGGTGGTCGGCAACACCGTGCCCATCCTCGACGCGGCCATCGCCATCACTCACGCGGCCGACGTGATACTCGGTGTGTTCATTCTCGGGATGGTGTTCATCCACTGGGCGATATTCCGACGGCTCTCCGGCCGGATGCGGCGGCCCGCGGAACGGGAGACGGCCGATACCGTCGCTACCGACGGTGGTGCGAGGAGCGACAGCGAGCAGACCGTCGTCGGTGAGAGACCGAGAGGTGACGACCGATGACCAATCTCGACCACGGGAAGTTCACCCGGACCACGACCGTCTTCCACTCGTTGCTGGCACTCACCGTGTTCGCGTTGTTCTTCACCGGCTACGCCGTGATGTTCAACGACGAACTCTGGTGGCTGATCACGCTGATGGGTGGCAACGCGGGCGTGCTGGCGGTCCACCGCCTCGCGGGGATGGGCCTCGTCGCGCTCGTCGTCTTCTGGATCGCACTGACCATCATCACGCCAGGCGGTCGCCGCGGGTTCAAGGCGGCCATGCCCTCGAAGCAGGACGTGGACGCCGCGATTCAGGACGTGCAGTTCGCGCTGGGCCGGGCCGACGAACGCCACCCGCACGCCCGCCAGTTCGCCGGTTACACCGCCGACGAGGTGCCCCTGCTGAGTTACGTCGGGAAGGGCGTGGTCTGGATATTCTCCATCGAACTCGTCCTGCTGATGATCTCGGGACTGCTCATCTGGAGTAAGGTCGGTCTGATGGAGTATCTGGCGACCAAGACCGCGGCGATGGCGTTCGTCACCTTCCACGGCCTGCTCGGAGTCATCATGCTGATGGGCGTGATGTTCCACATCTTCGAACACGGCTTCCATCCGGCGTTCTACCCGGTCGAACTCAAGGCGTTCGTCCCGAAGGACCTCACGCCCGAGACGCACGCCGAGTCGAAGGAGGAAGTCGTCGAGGAGCGAGAAGTCGTCACCGACGAGGAAGGGAGGGTCGTCGAATCGGAGGAGGTCGTCGTCGAACGAGAGCGGGCGTACGAGGGAACCGGCATCGACCAGTTGACTCTCTCGCCGAGCTGGAACTGGATGGCGAACCTGATGGGCGCGCTCACCGTCGTCGGTATCGTGAGCGTCCTCGTCGCCAGCATCTTCGACGAGGGCTATCCGGTGCCGCGCGAACTCGCCATCGGCGGCGGGCCGACCAACGCGCTCCTGACGGTCGGCATCAACGTCGGCATCCTCGTGCTGTTCGTCGGTCTCGTCCTCTCGATGTACGGCAACGTCCTCCGGAAACGCTACGAGTCTCAACTCCGAGAGCGACGCGAGACGACCGTGGCCGACGGGAGCGGAGACGACTGACTCGAAAACCCTTCTTCCTCGTTTTCCTCTTCCAATTTTCGAGACGCCTCAACTGACTAGTTCGGCCGACTCCTCGGACAACTCGACGGTCACGTCCTGTCTGGTCTGCTGGCTGATCTGGTCCACGTTGCGGGTCAGCACGTCGAGTATGTCGGCGGGTTCCGGATACACCAGCATGTTCTGCTGGTCGTCCTCCATCACGAGTTGGGTGTCGGTCAGGGTGATGCGGTCGTTCTCGATGCTGGCGACGACCGCAGGCAGAACCTCCTCGCCGCCGGGGTCGCCCTCCGCGACGCGGGTGATGTACAGCGAGTCGATACCGATGAGGTCCTTGTACTCCCGGATGCGCTCGGCCAGTTCCACCATGTCTTCCGTAATGGCCGTCTTCTCCGGATTGCCGTGGGTCCCCTCGTAGCAGTGCTTACACACCCGCAACTCCATACGCATGTCTAACACGTAACGGGGCTTCGGTATTGATGGTTGCGCCTCCGCGCACTCGACGGAGCCGCGATGACCCACGGTCTGGACTGGAAACGGGGGGAAGACGCTCATCGGGAGAGCGCACTTCTACCGAATCGAGTCAATTCGGACGAAATCCTTACTACCGAAGCCCTCGAAACTCGTGTGTTATGTCAACACTACTCAACACGATTTACAGCGCGGTGATACTGCTGGTCGCCGTCGGAGGAATCGCGTTCGTCTTCTACGCGACCGGCCGCGACGATTCCACCGACGAGGACGGAGGCCCGGAATGGACCCGGTGGGCGCTCGGCCTCGTAGTCGCGGCGTTCCTCGCGGTGATGGTCGGCGGACTCGTCGTGTAGCCACGCGCGGCCCGGGCGATACACGAACTCTCGCGTATTGCCGGACAAAACCTGGAGGAGAGGCTCCGAAACTGCTGGTTTCGCGCGTGAGGTTCGGTCGAACGTACGTCCCGCACACCTACAATTCGGTATATCGAAATAAGGTTTACAAGGCCGACATCCGACAACGCAGGAGTTATAAATAAAATCACATATGTACGTTCTGCCGGTCGAAATCGGGGAGTTCACGGTCTCCAAACCCGACTCGACGTCGAACTGAACGATAGCGAGGGCTAAGCCGATTGCCCACTCCGGCGGTCGAGAGCGTCTTCGTACCCCTCGGCTGGGTCCTGAATTCGACGCTACTCTGAGACGGGGAGAAGGTTCGATCGGACTGCGGAACACGCCGCCCACGAGGCCAGTTCCGACGGCGGCATCGACGTCCGTTCGGTCTAGGGCCGACTCTAAGACTGTCGAGGCGTCATCGGCGTCTTCGCGTCGGCCGGTGGTCCTCGCTTCGGCCTCGACGCCATCGTCTTCGACGACCGAAATCCGCAGGCGAGCGGTAGTACAACCTCGAACGCCACCTCGGATTCCTCGGGATTCGCCCGGGGGCGTTCCTCGAACTCGCCCGCGGCCACGCCCGGTACGAAGATACCGAAATCGAGGACGTGTAGTGATGGAGGTCATGCACGTCGGAGCGATGCCGGCGACAGCACTGCCGGTTTCCGCGTTAGGACCCAAGACGGACGCGACGACGTCCTCTTTCGCCTGACTCGAACTCCTGGGCTCCCGACAGGTAGTTATCGCTAAACGGAGTCTATCGGGTCGAGATTCGACGACCAGTGCGGAATCGTCGGAATAGCCGATTTCGACGCTACAGCAGCGAGTAGACGTTCTGTTCGTAGACCTCCCGCACCCTGTCGCCCCAGCTGTGGGTGTAGGTGTCGATGATGTCTTCGGCTACGTCGCCGCGCAAGTACTTCACGATGCCTCTATCGCCGGTTCTGTCCCGCAAGTGCGTCGTGAAGAAGTGCCGGAAGTAGTGCGGCGTCACGTTCTCCTCCGCGCCACCGCCGCGTCGATACCATCCGGTCTCTCGGGCGTGGGTCTCCACGACGTTGCGAACCATCTGCGGCGTGAGTCGGCGACCCCACTCCCTTCTGGTACTGACGAAGAGCGGTTCCGCGTCCGAAATCGCGTCGGGGCGGATTGCGAGCCACCGGGTCAGAACTGCTGCGAGTTCGTCGTCCACGGGGATTACGGTCGCGCGCTTGCGCTTGTTCGCCGCGGAGCGCTGTTCGCCGTTGACCTCCTCGCCGCGGCCCAGATCGCTGGCGACGAACAGCGAGTCCCCGCGGCCGTCGAGTTGCGGTCGGGTCCCTACCTGGTACGCGTCGTCGGCCTGCCCCGAGAGTCGGAGGTCCCGCAGGTCGAGGTTGCAGAGTTCGCCGACTCGCATCCCGGTCTTGAGCAGGGTGACGACTACGGCCTGCTCCAGCGGGTGCGTGATTCCGCCCACGAAGGTCCGCATCTGAGGGACCGAGATTTCGCGGCGAGTCGGGTCCTTGTCGATGGACTCGTTCATCTCCTCAACGACGAGCGCCATCGGATTCGAGTCGAACGCGCCGACCTGCGTCATGTAGTCGTAGAATCGGTGGAGGTAGGAGGCGTAGGTGGCGACGGTGCTCTCGGCGAGGTCGTCTCGGAGGCTGTGGACCCACGCCATGCACTCGCGCTGGGTCGCTTCGCCGGGCGCGAGCGACTCGCTCCTCGGACTCCTCTCGGGGTCGCCGATAAACCGCTCGAACTCCCGAAGGACGCGCTCGTAGTACTCGCGAGTGCGCTCGCTCTTGCCGTGGAACCGGAGGTCTTCGAGGAAGTAACCGATAGGGTCGTCCGGGTCGGCGTCGTCGGTGGTTTGGCTACTCGCCATCGCCCGTCACCGTGTACCCGTCTCGGCGGCCGCTGTACTGGACCCGGTTCTCGTTCTGGAGTCGCTGGAGAGTCTCCTCCAGTCGGTCCTCGAAGTCGCCCGCGAGTTCCTCGACCAGTCGGTCCCACGACAGATAATCGCCCGAATCCAGAAGGTCGAGGAGGCGTGTTTCGAGACCGTTACCCCCAGGGTCGGAGGCGTCGGAAGACCCTTCCGCGCGGTCGGCCGCCGCGTCCGCTCCGGATTCGAGGTCGAACCCGCGTCTCCCGGCCTGTACCATCGTTCTGACGAACTCGCTCTGGCTCATGTCGAGTTCGTCGGCGTGCCGTTTCCACTTCTCTTTCTGATACGTCGGCACGAAGGTCTTCACGACTGCCCGGTCGGTGTCGGCGTCGTCGCTCATCGGTCGTTTCCTTCGTCTCACCCCCGGTATATCAATTTGTCCCACGCAGTGGGATAAGGAACTTTATCTCTGGCCGTAGGACCGCCTGTCCGGTACCCGTGGTACCACGGGGACGGATTAATTGGCGGCACTGTCCCACGAAGGGAGATGCCTGCTGGCCGAGTCCTGGTACTACGCGGCGAGATTAGCATCTCCGAATTCAATATCTGCCCACCTCCGAGCGCGAGGTACACCTTGGCGAGTTCCTCCTTCACGAGCCGCTGGTCGTCGCTGAGGTCGTCGTCGCGGCGCCGTCGTAGGTGCATCTCGCATCTCCTCTACCTGCCCCGGCTTGAGTCAGTAGACGCTACTCTCACTCGTCGAGTTTCACACGGTAGGATTGCGAAAACGTACCGTGGTTACCTCGCAGGTCTGTCGCGCAGGAATCACACTCCTTAGGGGGCACCGGTGGTGCGCCACCAGTGTCCCATTCGGTTATCCGGTCTTCTCTACCGTGGTCGTGTCCGCAATTGTGACAGACGGTGCTCCACTCGACGAGGAGGTCGATGTTCGATTCCATCAGATTCTCTATTTCGACCATGGAAGTACATAGATTTCGACTCATCCGAATTCCTTGAACGTTCGCTTCCATGGACGAAATCGAACATTAGGGGGTTAGCGTCGACGCGCGGGAGATTGCCGTCGGCCCGGTCGACCACGCGCTCGAATCCGTTCGTCCTGTCGACCGTCGAGGAGCGGCGACGGCTACGAGACGAACGATAGGGATAGTGAAGAATAATTGTATGGGAAATGAAACCCTATATTTCGGAAACGAATTTCTTGCTACGCGGCGGTCCGAGAGACTGTCGAAGGGCGTCTCGTGGCGTCCGTTCGGCGCACGGTTTGGGAAGAACCGTCGGACGCATCTGCGAGTCCCGTCGGAGACGGAGTCCATCCGACAAACCACTGCTTCCCGACGAATTCGATGCCGACACGGAGCGTAGAAGACAGGTGAAGACCGAACTGCTTCTCTCACTGACGGCCCGAACACGCCCCGGTTCGGACATCACCTGCACGGCCAAGTGTATATCATATCTCGCTATATCTTGCTCCTCGCCGTGCGCCCGTCGAATCGGGTCGAACGGACTCCCGACTACCCGAGTCCGGACCAAACCGCCCGAACGCAGGTGAACGTCATCGAAACCGCTTTTCGAAGCGTCCCGACCGGAACCACATCGGCTCGGAACCACCCGTTCTTGCCCCTACCTAAGACGGACGAGATACCCGGCGATGCACGGTTTCGACGTACTCAACGCCGTCTACTATTCTCTCGTCCACTCGACTGCGTCCGAGTCGGGAACATGTCTTGCTCCCAGCCTGCCGGTTAAACGTCGGAGTTGACTACTGTCGGGGGATGACTGTACGTGATTCCGACGCCGATAGCGGCGCGCCGACCGTCCACTTCGACCGGCGGTCGTTCCTCGCAACGGGAGCGGCCACTGCGGGTGCGGCGCTCGCGGGATGTATCGGAGGAAGCGGTTCGAGTACGCCGACTATCAACGTCCTCACGTGGGAACACTACGCCCGCGACGACATCAAGTCCGCCGTCGAGTCGGAACTCGACGTGGAACTCGAGATAAAGAAGTCCACTTCCTCGGCGAACATGTTCTCGGGGTGGAAGTCCGGACAGGACGAGGAGTACGACATCGCCGTCCCGAACAACAACTACGTCCCGAAGTTCGTGGACGCGGGACTGGTCGCGCCCGCACCGCTCGACGACCTCTCGAACTACGGTAGTATCTACGACCAGTTCGAGCAGTTCACCGACAGCCAACTCTCCCGAGACGGGCAGGCCTACGGCGTCCCCATCCGGTTCGGCTGGTACGGCTACGGCTACGACTCCCGCGACGTTCCGGACCACGAGGAGTCGTGGTCGGTCCTCTTCGAAGGCGTGGAGGGTGCCGACCTCTCGAACAAGGTCGCGCTCTACGACAACCACTTCAAGGCGATGGGTGCGGCCGCCCTCCATCTGGGGTACCGCGACGCCTTCGAGGGCGACCGCGTCTCCCTCTCGCAAAAGCAGATAGACGAGGTGAAACGGGTCCTCGTCGAGCAGAAGAAGGAGTACCTCTCGGGATACATCGCGGGCGACGCGTCGTTCACCAAGGGCATCAAGAAGGGCGACTTCCACGTGGGTCACTCCGGCCGGATGAACCTCACCATCCTCTGGAACAACGACAACGACTGGGCGAAGATGGCCTCGCCGAAGGAGGGAGCTATGTCGTGGTTCGAGGCCGCGGTCGTCTCGAAGAAGTCCGAGAACCAGGACCTCGCGTGGGAGATCGTCGACGAGTACATCAGCCCCGAGAACGGCGCGACCCTCTCGCGCGTCGGACACGCGCCCAGCGTCAACCCGAAGGTCGAGAATCATCTCGACGAGAAGAACAACCGCCTCTACGGTTCCGTCGACCCCGAGCGTCTGAACGGCATGATTCCGTTCAAGGCGGTCGAGAACGAGGACGCGTGGCGCTCCGCGTGGGAAGAGGTCAAGACGGCGTGACCTCCGACCGATGACGGACTCGTCCCGCTCGTTGCTCGCGTCCCGACGGGTGCGTCTCCTCGCCACTCTCGGGCCGAGCGCGACGCTGTTAGTTGCGCTGTTGTTCGTACCGCTCTCGTTCATCGTATCGGTGTCGTTCCTCAGCATCAACGACGCCTACGACGTCGTCTGGGAGCCGACCACGGCCAACTACGTCGGACTCTTCGAGGGGACGCCGTTCTGGACGACCCCGTTCTTCCAGTCGCTGTCGCTGTCGGCGGGCATCGCGGCCGCCACGACGCTCGTCTGCCTCGTCGCGGCCTACCCGGTCGCCTACTCGCTGGTCCGCCGGGAGCGCGGCCGGAGTCTGGTCGTCTTCCTCGTGCTCCTGCCGTTCTTCACGATGTACCTCGTGCGGGTGTACTCGTGGTATCTCCTGTTCGGGTCGAGCGGCATCATCAACGACCTGCTCGTGACGGCCGGCCTCGTCTCCGAACCGCTGGCCGTCTTCGACTTCGGAGTCCCGGCGATAGTCGTCGGTCTGGTCCACGCGCAGTTCCCGTACATGCTACTGACGCTGTACGCGGGTCTCGACGCCGTGGACTTCACGCTGGTCGAGGCGGCCCGGGACCTCGGCGCGTCGAGGTGGACCGTCTTCAGGGACGTCCTCTGGCCGCTCACGCTCCCGAACGTGGTCGCGGGGTCGCTGTTCGTCTTCGTCCCTGCGTTCGGGGCGTTCGTCGCCCCGAAGTTCCTCGGTGCGAGCAGGGTGCTGATGGTGGGGCAGCTCATCGCCGGTCGAATCGACTCCTACAACGTCGCCAGCGCGAGCGCCGCGGCCACCTTCGTCGTCGTGTTCGTCGTCCTCGCGTTCGGCATCGCGCTCCGGTACGCCAACCTCGGGGTCACTGCGGGCGGTGACGGACGGTGAACGAACAGACCCGCGGACGGGTGGTCGGCGCGGCGCTGTCGGGTTGGCGGGCGCTCGTCGTCGCCTTCCTCTGGCTTCCGCTCGTGTTCATCGTCGCGCTCTCGTTCGCCGAGAACGCTTCGACGCTGTTCCCCTTCGAGGGGCTGACGCTCGTCCACTATCGCGAGACGCTCACGAACGAGAGCCTCCTCGAGAGCGTCGCCAACAGTTTCGCGGTGGCGACCAGTTCCGCGGCGATCGCCACCGCCGTCGGCGTCCTCGGGAGCTTCGCACTCGTCCGCTACGAGTTTCCCCTCTCCCGGTTCGTCCGCGTCGGTGTCGTGCTTCCGATGGTGGTCCCGGGAGTCGTCCTCGGCATCGGTCTCCTCGTCTACCTCCGGACCGTCCTCGGAATCGCGCCGGGGTTCCTCCCGACGGTCTTGACCCACGCGGTGTACGGCCTGCCGTTCGTCGTCCTGCTCGTGAGCGCGCGACTCGCCGCGTTCGACGAGTCGCTGGAGGAGGCGGCTCGCGACCTCGGTGCGGACCCGGTAGCGGCGTTCCGCGACGTGACGCTCCCCTCGATAGCGCCCGCGGTGGCCGCCGGCTTCCTGTTCGCGTGGGTGCGCTCGTTCGAGGAGTTCATCCGGGCGTACTTCGTCAGCGGGACGATGGACGTGCTCACGACTTCGATGTACTCGATGCTGGCGTACGGGACTGCACCGCAACTAAACGTGATTGCGACGCTCGTCCTGTCGGTACTCGCGGTCCTCCTCGCGGTGGCGATGAACGTCGGCGACGTCGTCGGTGCCGTCACCAGCGGCGAGTGAGCCTCAGTAAATCGCCATCGCGGTCTCGGTCTCCGACCGCGCGAACAGGTCTTTCACTCGTTCGGCGACTTCTCCGCTCTCCTCGTAGTTCTCCATCAGCACCGTCTCGCTCGGGAACAGTTCCTCGCCGACGACGAGTCCGTGTTCGCGCGCGGTCGAACCGGTCACGGTCAGGTAGACGCCCGCGCCGGTCTCGGCGATGGCTGCCTCCTCTTCCTCGTCCTCGTCGGGATACGTAAAGTCGAGCGTTCCGGCGTTTCTCGTCCCGAGGACGGCTTCCACGAGGCGCTCGTAGCGCGGCGAGATGCAGAGTTCGCCCTCGTAGCTCGTCAGGAACTCGCGGGAGGGCTGGTCGCCCTGCGGGAGCGTCTCGGGGGTCGCCATCAGGGTGTGATACACCGTGTCACCCATCCCCGCGACGACTCGAACGTCGGTGTCGTGGGGGTCGATGCGGGCGTTCACGTCGGCGATGCGGGTCAGGGGGTCGGGTCGCAGTTCCACGACTTCCTCCAGCACGAGGTCGGCGCTGTCGAACCCGAGCGCGAAGTCGTGCTTGCGCAGCGAGCGAAACGGCTCTTCGCGGCCTACGAGTCGGAGGTTCACGTCGCCCGCCGGGAGCGTCACGCTGTCGAAGACGATGCGTCGGGGTTTTCCGGCCCGGTCGTCGCGCAGGAGCGTGAAGTCCGGTTTCCCGGGTTCTCCGAGATGGCTGTACTCGGCGAGTCGGTCGTAGACGTCTCGGTCGGGCGTCTGGTCGCCTTTCGTGACGGCTTTCTCGTATCGGAGCGTCGAGATAATTTCGTCGGCGACGCCCTCGGCGTCGGTCTCCTCGGCGACCCGCTGGAGGACCGCCTCCAGCGGACGGCCCTTGCGCGGCACCGCAACCGGAATCGTCTCGGTCATTGTTCTCTCAATGGCAGGGCGGGAGTAAACGCGTTCCGCTTCGTGGTATTCGGTGTCAGAGCCGTCTCGACGCGAGAAATCTCGGAGTTGTTTCGAGGGAGACGCTCACTTTCCGCCGCCGCCGACGAACTCGAAGCGCGCACCGCCCTCCTCGCTCTCGGTGATGCGAATCCGCCAGTCGTGAGCCTCCGCGATGCGCCGAACGATGGCGAGTCCGAACCCGGTCCCGTCGGAGTGGGTCGAATAACCGCCTTCGAAGACGAGTTCGCGGTCCTCCGGCGGGATGCCCGGCCCGTCGTCGGCGACGAAGAAGCCGCGGCCGATTTCGCCCACCACGACCGTCTCGCCTCCGTGTTCGACGGCGTTTCGGAAGAGATTCTCGAACAGCGCCCGGAGCCGTCGGTCGTCCGAGACGACCGTTCGGTCGGTCTCGACACGGAGAGTCGTCTCCTGTGTTTCGACGGTCGTCCAGGCTTCGTTCGCGACGCGTTCGAGTTTCACCGGAGTCGGGTCGTCCACGGTGTCGCCGCGCCGCGAGAGCGCCAGCACCTCGTCGACGAGTCGCTCCATGCGGTCGTGGGCGTCCTCGACCGCCTCGAAGTGGCGGTCCTCGCCGGTCTCGCGGGCGAGTTCGAGGTGGCCCTGCGCGACGTTCATCGGGTTCCGGAGGTCGTGGGAGACGATGCTGGCGAACTCGTCCAGTCGATTACGCTGCTCGGCCAACTCGTCGGTGCGTTGCTGAAGGCGACCGTAGTAGGCCCCGAGCAGGCCACCGCCGAGGACGCCGAGCGCCACCTTCGTCAGCACGATGGACGCGGGTTGGAGCATCGGCCGACCCTCTATCGACTGGAGGACCGAAATCCAGCCGGCGAGCAGGCCCATCACCACGCCGCCCGCGAAACTCCAGAGGAAGACGACGCCCGGGAGGGGAGCCGAGAACTCCGCCGTGCGAAGCCAGAGACCAAGCGCGACGACCAACAGCGAGAGCGCGATCGGAACCGCGAACTGGACGAACTCCGAAGTGGCGAACTCGCCGTCGACGGCGAAGTAGCTCACCGAGGCCGCCAGCAAACCTCCGCCGAGTCCGACGACGGACCAGTTCCTGAGCGAGGCGGCGTAACGAGACACTGCCGACACGTCAAACCGCGAGAACATAAAGGTAGTCGTGAATTAGTTACCGAACACGTCGTTGATTCGCTCGCGCCACTCCTGGATACCTTCGAGTTCGTCGTGGATGTCTGCCACGTCGTCCTCGACGCTCTCGACGCGCGCGGTGAGGTTCTCTTCCAGTGCGTCGAGGTCCTCGGACATCGATTCGACGCTTTCGGAGAGGGTCTCGACCTCGTCGGCCACGTCGCTCACGTCGCCGAGTTCGTCGCGGACCGCCTGTAGCTCGTCGCTGACGCTCTCCAGTTCGTTACCGACCGCCGTCACGTCGCCGGTGTTCGCGCCGACGAGTTCTTCGAGTTCGTCCAGTTGGGTTTCGAGCGTCTCGACCTCTTGGCCGAACTCGCTGACTTCGTCGAGTTCGTCTTCGAGCGCTTCGACCTCCGCGCGAACGCTCTCCAGTGCGTCGACTTTCTCTCGGACGTCCTCCAGCGCGTCGACCTCTTCTCGGAGACCTTCGAGGTCCTCGACCTCGTCTCCGAGGTCGGCGAGGTCCTCGCGGAAGTCGGTCTTGAACTCGCGCACGTCGTCGCGGAGGTTGCTCTCGACCTCGCGGAGGTCGCTCCGCAGGTCGTCGAGTTCGGCGAGGTCGGACTCGAGTTCCGAGAGGTCCGCGTCGAGTTCGTCCACGCGCTCGTCGGTCGCGCCGGTCTCGGTCCGGAGCGCCTGCACCTCGTCCTCGAACGCCTCGACGTCGGCCCGCACCTGCGCGACGTCGTCCTCGAAGTCGTCGAAGATGTCCTCGGCGATGCCGTTCTCGTCGATGAACTCCTCCAGTGCCTCCGTGTACGCCGAGAGGTCTTCGACTCGCGCCTGAAGGTGACGGATGCGAACGTTGGTACTCTCGGGCATCTCCACGTCCAGTTCGCGCTGGATGAGTTGGAGGTCGTCGTCGTCGACTTCTCCGGCCCGGATTTCGTCGGCGAGCGCGGCCGCGACGCTTCCGGGGCGAGGCGGCGACGTCTCGGATTCGGCAGTCGCCGTCTCGTCGGCCGCTTCCGAGGGCGGCGTCGGGTAGTCGTCTGCTTCGGCCTGCTCGTCGACCGTGGACTCTTCGTCGCCGAGTGCGTCCGGCGCTTCGGGTTCGTCGGTCGCGTCGTCCGCGGTCAGTTCGTCGTCGGCCGATTCGTCGGCCGCTTCGTCGGTTTCGGCCACGTCGTCGGTCTCGGTCTCGACCGCGTCGTCCGCCTCGGTTTCGTCGGTTAGTTCCTCGCTCTCGGGTTCGAGGAAGCTCTCGGAGTCGTCTTCGCTCGCGTCCTCGGCGAGCGGGTCGTCTGCGTCGCCGAGCAGGTCGTCGCTCGCTTCCGCCAGCGGGTCGTCTTCGGTATCGAGCGAGTCGTCTTCGCCATCGGCCCCAAGTGGGTCGTCGCTCGCTTCCGCCAGCGGGTCGTCCGCGCCGTCTCCGGCGAGCGGGTCCTCGGCGTCGTCGTCCAGTCCGAGGTCCTCGTCGCCCGCGACCACGTCGCGGACGAGTTGGCTGTCCTCTTCGGAGACGATGTCGGTGATGGTGTTGCCGTCCGGTCCGCCGACTTCGCCGTCGAGGTCCGGGCCGCCGGCGTCCGATTCGGATTCCGCATCGGACTCGTCGTTCGCGTCGGAATCGAGCGTGACGGGCGCGACTTCCTCGATGCTGGGCGTGCCGAGGAACATCGATGGGTCGTCGTCCTCGGTGATTCGGACGCCGTACACCGTGACCAGTTCCTCCCCGGGGTCGAGGTCGCGCTCGAACTCTACCCGGTGGTCCTTGTACGCGGTCCAGTTGTCGTTCTCGTAGTCGGGGTGGAAGCCGACGTTGTCCATCGGAAACTCCTCGGGAATGTCGTCCGCGAGACGGAGCGTCGCGCGCTCCTCGCGCTCGCATCGAATCACGAATTTGATCGCGGGAACTGCGAACTCGTCGCCCTCGAAGGACTTCTCCACGACGACGCCGCTCTCGTTCGTCGTCACCACCTCGGTCATACTATCACTCATACGGTTCACATCCCAGAACGGCCATATAAATCACACGCCCGCACGGAACGAAACGGACTCCGACTCCGCCGAACGCGGTCGGAATACACCGTCGACTGGGGTTTCTGAATCGACTCCCGACGCGACGGTGCGTCTCGTAGGCCGGGTAGTGGCGCTGTATCGTACCTCTCCGACGAACTACGATCGCCGGCGTGTATCTATTTGCGTGTGCCGCGCTAACGTAGGACTATGCTGTTCGCAGGAACCTACGACGGCGTCTACCGCGCCGACGGACCTCGGTTCGACTCGGCCGAGAGAGTGTTAGACTCCGGGCGAGTCATGCGCGTCCGGCAGTTCGACGGCTGGGACGGCGTGTTCGCCACCTCGAAGTCCGGCCTCTACCGTTCGACCGACGGCGGCGATTCGTGGACGAATCTCGACGTTCCGCGCGAGGAGGTGTACTCGGTACTCGGCGACCCCGAGCGCGAACGACTGTACGCGGGCACGCACCCGGCGCACCTGTACGTCTCGGACGACGCGGGAGAGACGTGGCGGGAGCTATCCGGGTTTCAGGACCTCCCGTCGCGCGACCGGTGGCACACGCCGCGCCACCGCGACGAGGCCCACGTCCGAAGCCTCGGCGCGCACCCGGACGCTCCCGAGCGCGTGGTCGCGGGCGTGGAAGTCGGCGGCGTCCACGTCAGCGACGACGGAGGCGAGACGTGGACCGAGCGCCGGTCGGGGGTTCACGACGACGTACATCACGTCCTCGTGCGCGGTCCGGACCACTACGTCGCCTCCTGCGGCGGCGGTCTCTACCGGACGAGAGACGCGGGCGAGAGTTGGGTCCGCCTCGACGACGGAGCGGACCACACCTACTTCCGGGAAGCCTTCGCGCACGACGGCACGCTCTACGCTGCGGCCGCGCGTTCGTCGCCCGGGACGTGGAGCGGCGAGCGCGGCGCGGACGCGGCGCTCTTCGAGTCCGAGAACGACGGCGACACCCTCGACTCGGTCCCCTATCCGGGCCAACCGGAGGAGGTCGTCCTCTCGTGGACCGTCGATGCCGACGGCAAAGTTCTGGCCGGGACGAACGACGGCGGCGTCGTCTTCCGGACCTCCGGCGAGTGGGTCGAGGCTGGCCGGATGCCCGTGGGCGTGGCGTCGCTCTGTTCGGTGTAGCGAGAGAGCTACCCGTTGGGTCCTCCGTCTTAACGCAGACTGCTTTCGCGCCTTGTGTCGTCGCCTGCACTACCGCCAAATCTTGATGCTTTCACTAACCCAGATATTATTATCCATGGGAGACTACGACCGGCGGAAATTCCTTCGGCTCGGGAGCGTAGTGGTCGCGGGCGGGCTCGCGGGCTGTTTCGGCCAGCGAGGCGGCGAGGACGAAACGACCGCAGAACCCACGACGACCGAGGGGGAAACCACCACGGTTGGACCTTCCCGGCAGGCCTACACCTTCCAGGACGCGACGTGGGACACCTACTGGTACTCGCTGTACAACATGAGTACGAACATCTCGATGAGCGGTAACGGCGTCCAGTTCCCGCACAACGAGGAACAACAGGAGGCCTTCGACCAGCGCGTCCCGGCGATGCTGGAAAACGCGGACGTGAACGAGTCACCCGTGAAGAACCCGAACCTCAACATGGCCGCGTTCACGAAGGGCGACCCCAGTTTCACGGAGGAACCGGTGCTCGATGCGGGCGACGGGCGGCCGGACGCCTCGACGCTGAAGTGGGACGTGGAAAAGTCTTCGAAGACGGTTAGCCCGTCGTCGCTGGCGTGGACCCACCTCAAGGGCGTGACGTGGGCGAAGAACTTCGAGGACCACTTCGACCTCCTGCCGGACGCCATGGCACCGAAGTTCCGCTCACAGGTGCTGACGACGCTCGCTCAGATCGGCATCAACGCCGCGCTCCTCGTGGGCGGTCCCGAAGAGAACGGCGCGCTCACCAAGGGCGAGTCGCTAGAACTGGTCTCGGGGTTCAATCCGGTCGAGGGCGAACTCGTGGACGAGAAATCTCGCCCGCATCACCACGCCGCGATGCTGTGGTTCCTCTCGGACCTGAACAGCCTCGCGCAGAACGAGTGGTACGGCTACGTCAACCCTGAACCCCTGATTCCCACCGAGAAGATTCAGGAGTTGACCGACGGGATGGGCGAGACCACGATGGACCTGTTCGCGCCCGCCGACATCGTCGAGATGGAGAGTACCCGCTCGCTGGGCGAGATGCTCGGTGCTGTCGGCTGGTTCGGCACCCACGCCGGGTCGTCGGACCTCGAATCGCGGGACGCCGACTACGCCAACGAACTCGCCAGCGAGGTGGAAGCCCACGTAACGAGCAGCGGCGAGGTGGAGAACGGCGTGGAAAATCAGGCCGCCACGCAGGGGTCCGTCGGACAGGGACTCCTGTGGGCCTCCCAGATAGAGGGAGTCGACCACACCGACCTCGCGACGACCGTGCTGGAGTACATGCTCGACGAACTCTGGAATCAGGAGGCCGGGATGTTCGCGTCCGGTGCGGACGCAACGACCTACAACGTCACGGCCCGAGACGCCGGTGACATCACTGGCGGAGTGAACGCCGCCGACGCGGTACTGGGGATGAACGAGGTGCAGGAGACGTTCGCCATCTGCTTCAATCAGGCGTTCAACCGCGGTCGGTTACAGCGCGCCGAGCGACCGCAGTCTCGTGACGACGACTCGGAGTACCCGCTTCCGCTCCCGACCGATGCTGGCGGAGAGTACGGGCAGGCAGCGGTCTACAACACCGAGGTCCAGTACGATACCGACGCCGACGAGTGGAGCGTCACCGACCGAACGTTCGACTGCGAACAGGCGCTCTACCTCGCCAATCAGGACATCTGGATGAGCCAGTGGGGTGGCGAGTTCTTCGAGGGCCGAGGGGTTCCCGGGAAGAACGACACCCCCGCGTCGTCGTAGCCTACCGACCGCGGTTCACCTGCGCTAATCGCCGACTGCAGTCCGCCTGCACAAATCACCGACGGCAGTCCACGATGCCGGTCGCGGTCGGCCGAGCGCCAGTAGCCGAGCAGCCACGAGAGCACCAAAGACATCTATAGATGATTTAGAAGCTTATATACGTGTGTTTAAACAATATTTTAGTTTCTTTGATATTCCTATGGTCATCCAGGACGGAAGACCGATTACGAGCGAGTTACGGCGAGAGACGGGTCACAGCGTCACTTCATCTCCGATTTCGGCGATTTCCAGTCGCTCGGGGTAGTCGAAGCTTCGCGCGTGGTCGTGGAGCGCGGTCGGGTCGGCGGTCAGGCCCTTCCACATGTCCCAGTGGCTCGGCAGGAACCGGTCGAACTGGAGGTCGCTGGCCGCCTCGACGGCCTGATTTTCGTCGTTGTACCACCGAGTGCGCTCGGGTTCGCGGGTCTCTTTGTCCGGAATCCGGCCGACGCTTCCGAACGCCAGCACCCCGAGGTCCACGTCGTACTCCTCGCCGAGTCGCTCGAACTCGTCGCTGGGCTTGGTGTCGCCGCCGTGGAAGAAGGTTCGGCCGTCGTACTCCACGACGTAGCTGACCGGGTGAGTCGCGTCGGGGTCGTGGGCCGGTTCGACGTGGACCGTGAACGCGCCGACCTCGAAGGTGTCGCCTTCTTCGATTTCTTCCAGTTGGTCGTCGCGGACGTCCCACTCGTCGGTCCAGTTCTCGTCGTCGCGCGCGACCGCGACGCTGTCGTCGGGCGCGTAGAAGGTCGCTCCGGTCGATTCGAGAATCGGGGCCTGACTCGGGCCGTGAACGTGGTCGGTGTGTTCGTGGGTCGCCAGTATCGCGTCGGCCTCGTCCACGTCGGTAGGGTCGAAGGGCACCGGTACCATCCGAACCGTCCGCGGCGGGTCGCCGGTCCCGAGGTACGGGTCGACGAAGATGGTGGTGTCCTCGGCTTTCAGGACGAAGCCGTTACAGCCGAGATACCAGACTGCGATGCCCTCGGGGTCGGCGGCTTCGACCGCGCGCGGGAGCCAGTCTCCCCAATCGCTGTGAATCGTCATGTGGCTCACTCGGCCGAGAAAAGAGGTAAGTGTTGTTCTTCGCGGCGGCTCAGAAGTCGCGCAGACGGACGTGGTCGTCGTCGATCTCCGCGATGCGGTCCAGATCGACCGCGTAGGCGTCGTCGTCGTGGCCTTCCCACCCGAGCCGAGTCTTGACGCGCTCGGCGATGCCGGGGTTCGGGTCCACGTAGAGTTGGTCGGCGCTCTCGTCTACTTCTGTGACGACGCCGATTTTATCGCCGGTGTCGTCCAACACGTCCTTGCCCACGTCGTCGTCGTCCAGCACGATGGATCCGTGCTCGGCCATCATCTCGTCTTCGCCCACCGTCTCGTCCGAGGTTGTAGTTGGCTCCTCGCCCATCGTGGTTCCGCTCTCGGCGGCGGTCGTCTCGTCGGTGGTCGCGGTCGTCTGGGTCTCCGCGCCGGTCGTGACTCCCGCAGCGGCGGTCTCGTCGCGGTCTATCCGGACGCCCTCGACGTCGAGACGCTCGCCTTCGACGCCTTCCTCGGTGGCGTCGGAGCCGATGAGCATGCTCTCGACCAGGATGGACTCGACGGTCTCACTGCTGACGAGTTCCTCGTCGGTGAACTCGAAGGTGAGTCGCTTGCGGTCCACGATTTCGTCCTCGACGATGCGGCGCTCGTAGAGGTGTGTCTCGATGACGCCCTCGTCGGTGAACTCGCTCTCGACGTGTCCGCCCTCGACGACGTTCTCGGTGACGACCTCCCCACCGAGGATGTCGCTTTGGAGGATGTTTCGCTGGACGCCTTCGAGGTCGACGCGACTCTCCAACGTGTCGGACTCGACGGTCTCGGTCTCCTCTACGTCGTGGTCCACGACACGACTCTCGACCGTCTTGCGCTCGATGATCTCGCGGGTCACGTCGCGGGTCTCGGCCACGTCGACCGTGATGACCTCGTGGTCGGTCACTTCGATCTCTTGCTGGTCTTCCTCCCACCCGACGCTCTCGCTGTCCTCCACGATGGCGATTCCTCGCTCCTCCTCGCCGAGGTGGACGTCCACGATTTCGCGCCGGACGAGTTCGGTGTCGATAACCTCGTCGCGGACGATTTCGCTATCGACGACCTCGCTCTCGATGGTTTCGGTCTCTTGAACCGTCTTCTCGATGACCTTGGTCTCGGTGATTTCGGTCTCGACGGTCTCGCCCTCCATCAGGGCCTGTTCGACCTCTTCGTCTTCGAGCGTGGCGCGCTCGATGGCCTCGGTTCGGTCCACGAGTTCGAACTGGCTTCCGCCTTCCTTCGGTCGGTCGGCGTGGCGGGCCAGCGCGAGTTCGTTCTCGTCGAGGTGCTGGTGGAACTCGTCCCACGAGGTCTCCTCGACGTTCTCGGTCGATTCGTCGTCGGGGTGGTGAATGTGTGGTTCGCGCTCGCCAGCCTCGGTTGTCCGGAACGCGGGCTTGGATCCGCTGTCTTCGACCCACGTCCGAATCGTCTCGCGGTCGGTCGTGACGTTGGTCGCGTCGTCTCGTGCTCTGGTCTCGTCCGTCTCAGTTCGTTTTTCGTCTACCATAGTTCCCCTCTATGACATAGGTGGGTCTGGGTAGACTTAGGCCTCCTTGCCAGATATCGGAGAAGAATCAGAAACGACGGGGTTCGTCAGTCCTCGCAGCAACCGCTCGCTTGGTCGCCGAAGTCCACGGCCAGCGGCTCAGAGATGGCCTTGTTGACGGTCTCCATCTTCTCTTCGAGTGCCTCTTGGGCCTGGAGGTACTCCTCCATCACCGGCATGGAGTGAAGTTCCTGCTGGGCCTCTCGGACCTTCTGGACGTCCTCCTTGGTTGCTTCGCCGGTCTGGCGTGCGAGCATGAACTCCTGGCGCATCTGCTCGAACTCCTGGACCTTCTCTTGGGCCTCGTCGTTCTGCTCGACGGCTTCCTTGGTCTCCTCGAACCGCTGGTACTCGGGCGTCTGAGCGATTGCCTCGCCGAGTTGCCCCGCGAGTTCTTCGACGTGGGTGAGTTCGGTCGCCTCGCCGTCGGCCTCGGTTTCGATGCTCATGTGTGGCTGGATTGGGACTGTGGCGTTTTAGACCTGCCGGATATTCACCGCGAAAGCGACGACGTGGAGTTACCGCGAAGAGGACGATTACGGGCGAGAACGCGACCGCGAGAGAACATCGTTCTTAAACGTCTTCGTCGACAATCCACTCTCAATGAGCCAAGAACAGGACTTCTCCGAGGGAGACCTCCGAAACACCGGCATGTCCCTGAAACACGACCGGGAGTGGGACTACGAACTCGACCGCATCGTGGAAGCGGTCGAGGAGCGCGACGCCACCAAGGTCGGGCTTCAGTTCCCCGAGGGACTGAAGCGCAGAGGGCCGAGAGTAGCCGACGACATCCGCGAACTCGTCCCCGACGACGTGACCGTGATGCTGTCGGGCCAGCCCTGCTACGGGGCCTGTGACCTCGACACCTTCCTGATGAAGCGGACCGACGTGTTCGTCCACTTCGGCCACTCGCCGATGAAGAACACGGACAAGGTCATCTACGTCCCGCTGTTCTCGAACGTGGACGTGTTCCCCATCATGGAGGAGTCGCTCGACGAACTCGCCGACCCCGAGGACGACCCGAACGTCGGACTCGTCACGACCGCCCAGCACATGAACCGCTTCGAGGAGATGAAGTCGTGGCTGGACGAGCGCGGCTACGAGGTTCACACCCGGCGCGGCGACGACCGACTCACCCACGAGGGACAGGTCCTCGGCTGTAACTACGCCAGCGCCGACATCGACGCCGACCAGGTCCTCTACGTCGGCGGCGGGAAGTTCCACCCGCTGGGCCTCGCCATGGAGCATCCCGACAAGAACGTCGTCATCGCCGACCCCGTGAACAACGTCGTCACGGTCGCCGACACCGAACAGTTCCTGAAACAGCGCTACGCCTCGGTCCACAAGGCGATGGACGCCGAGAAGTGGGGCGTCATCTTCTGCACCAAAATCGGGCAGGGACGCTGGGAGCAGGCCGAGGCGATTCTGGACGACAACGACGACGCCTACCTCATCACGATGGACGAAGTGACGCCCGACCGACTCCGGAACTTCGACATGGACGCCTTCGTCAACACCGGATGCCCGCGCATCACGACAGACGACGGCCCGCAGTTCCACAAGCCGATGCTGACCCCCGGCGAGTACGAGATTGCCGTGGGGAACAAACCTCTCGACGAACTCTCGTTCGACACTTTCCACGGCACGTGGTGAGGTAGACCCCCGTCGCTCTTTTCGCCGACTCAGAAGGCCGACGCAGAGCCGACGAACCTCGTGAGACCGGCCGTCGCGTCCGGCCCTCGGTGGAACGTTCGCCTGCCGACGCGATTCTGCGCACTTCGTCGCTGGCTGTCGGTGGAGCGCACTTTCCTTCCCTTCCCTAACGTGAGAAATTAAATCTGGAGATGTCGAATTTGGAGAGAATTCCTCGGCGTCTCGTGGCCGATTTCCCCCCCCAGATATTACTCACAAGCATTTACCTAACCTTTTTGTATGAGTAACGGGTATGTGCTGGTAACGATGAGCGCCACCCGTTCCGCCGACGTCCGAACCGCTATCGAACGCTGTCGCGTCGAAGACGCTACGCCGGTCAGTCTCGACGCCGACGCGATACCCTCGACCGCCCGCGACGACCTCCGAGAACTCAAGCGCGAACTCGACGCCGACGATTTCGTAGCCGCCCGCGTGGTCGTGAACGCCTGCTTCGGCGAGAACTGCTCGTTCGCCACGCAGGACGAGGCCGACCGCGTGCGCGAGTACGTGCGGGCCGCCTCCTTCCTCGGCGCGAGCACCGTCACCGTCGAGTTCGACAGCGTGGCCGACGAGTCGAAGGTCCGACCCGCGCTGGCCGCGGTCGCAGAGCGCGCCCGACGCGAGGGCGTCAGCCTCGACGTGGCCGGACCCATCACGCTCGAAAACTGACGACGAAGGCTCTCGGACGTATCCTTCTCTCTCAGAGCCGTATTTTCACCCGGTAAATAAACGTATACATTTCCCACGTCCGGTCGTATCGAACCGCGACCGGACCGCGATGGTAGGCCGACCAGACCGCAGATTCCGCCTTCCCGACCAATCCACCGACGACCGCTTTCCCGGCCAATCCACTGTGGTGAGACCGAAAGGGGCCGCGCTCAGGCGACCGCAAGCGCGCGAGGACTTTCTACCCGTTTTTCACCACGACTGTCACGGTAGCTCCGAGTCGAGCGTCACGACAGCTCTGAATCGAGCAATTACTCTGCATCCGAATCCAAACGTTCTCCTTCTCGAACCACCTCCCCTCACGCATGGACAAGGCCGCGCTGGAGCGCCGTCTCTCGCGGGTCGAAGGCTTCCAGGACCCGCGAGTCGAGTTCGAACAGTATCCGACGCCCGCGGACCTCGCGGCCCATCTCGTCCACCTCGCCGACGTGCAGGGCGACCTCGCCGGGAAGACGGTCTTGGACTTGGGCACCGGAACCGGGATGCTCGCGCTGGGTGCGGCGTGTCGAAGTCCCGCGCGCGTCCTCGCGCTCGACCGCGACCCCGCGGCGGTCGCACAGGCCCGCGAGAACGAGCGCCGGGTCGCAGACGCGGGTACGCCCGCGTCCGCGACCGAGGTCGCGTGGATTCTGGCGGACGCGACTCGCGCGCCACTCTGCCCGTCGGAGTGCGGTCGCTCGTCGCCCGGGGCGACGAGCGACCTGCCGGAGGTCACGGTCCTGATGAATCCGCCCTTCGGCGCGCAGGCGGGCAACGAACACGCGGACCGGGCGTTTCTGACGACCGCGAGCGAGATCGGGTCGGTCTCCTACTCGATTCACAACAGCGGAAGTCGGGAGTTCGTGGAAGCCTTCGCCGACGACGAGGGCGGCGACGTGACCCACGCGTTTCGGGCGGAACTGGCGCTTCCCCGGCAGTTCGCCCACCAGACCAGCGACCGGGAGGTTATCGAGGCCGAGGTCTTCCGGGTTCGGTGGGAGTAACGGAGTGTTTTCCTACCGGGATTCGTGTCGGCGAGTATGAGCGACCACCTCGAAACCAGAGTACGGCTCGTCGGTGCTGGCATCCAAACGTCGCTGTTCGGTCTCGCCGTCGTGGAGTTCGACAGCGTCGGCTTCGCCCTCGTCTTCTTCGGGGCCGCGATAACCCTCGGCGGAGTCATCTGACACCGGCCTCGGTCAGTCGTACGACTCGCGCGCCGCGACCTGTACTCTGGTCCCGTCGTAGGCCGCGAACAGTTTCCGGCCCTCGCGCTCGAATCGG
The DNA here is from genome assembly GCA_005239435.1 of Halorussus salinisoli. Lineage (GTDB taxonomy): Archaea > Halobacteriota > Halobacteria > Halobacteriales > Haladaptataceae > Halorussus > Halorussus salinisoli. The sequence continues at coordinate 242,050 of SZNP01000007.1, forward strand.
ATGCCGTCGAGGGTCACGTTCTCGCCAGCGGCGGGAATCGGCGCGTCGGCGACCGTCGAGTTGTTCCGCGTGACGTGGAGGTCGAACTCGCCCTCGCTCGGGACGACGGCGACCGACCGGTTGGCGAGCGTCGGCCCGGCGATGGCGCGGTCCGAGGCGAAGGTGTGGGTCCACTCGTCGTCGTCCGGGCCGCGGAGCCAGACCTGATACGCGGTGGGACCGTTGAGGACCGACCAGCCCCGGCGCTGGACGTCGACGACCTCCGACCAACCGACGCCGCCGACCCGGACTCGCGCTCGGCCGCGGAACGCGAGGCGACCCTTCGAGACCGCCTGGGTCCAGATTTCGCGGTCCTCTTCGACAACGATGACGCCGCTGGTCGTCACGTCGGTCGTCTCGCCGAACAGCGAGACGTCGATTGCCGAGACCTTCTGATTCGGGACGTTTTCGGCGTAGGTCACGTTGTAACCCTCGACCTCGATTCCGGGACCGTCTCCGGGAACGCTTCCGTCGTCTACCGTGGTGAGGTTGACCGGGACCGCGACCCCGACCATGATCGCCAGCGGGAGCAGGAGCGCGAGCAGGCCGACCTGCTGGCGGGATACGTCGCCGAAGATGGGACGGCGGTCCGCGGTCGCCGCGACGGTGGTCAGGCCCGCCAGCGCGACCACGAAGACGACGCCCAGCCCTCGGTAGAGGACGTAGGTGCTCTCGCCGCGGTACCACCAGAGCGCCCAGAGGGTCATCGACATGCCGAGGACGAACGCGCCGGTCCAGAGTCGGAGCGCGCCGACGCGTTCGCGCCGTCGGTAGAGGACCACGACGCCGAGCAGAACCCCGAGCAGGAGACCGAGCGCGTGGCCCTGCACCGCGATGCCGAACCACCACGGGTTGCCGAAACTCCGGGAGGCCGACCCGGAAATCACGGGGTCGCGCATGGCGAGGTAGACGGTCCGGATGGCTCCCTGCGCCGAGACGGCGACCACGGTCATCAGGGGGTAACGAACCAGCGCGAAGCCGACGAACGCGAACACGACGCCAGAGAAGCCGATGATGGGTCCCCACGAGAACAGGCCGGTGGCGACGCCGACGAGCGCCACGCCCGCGGGGAAGATGACGAACGCTCGAATCCAGGGGTTCGAGGTCCGCGAGAAGAACGGGTTCTCGCCGCGCTTCGTCGGGAAGTGGCCGAAGAAGTACTCCGCGAGCGGCGCGACTGCGAGGGTCGTGGTGAGGTTGCCGACGAGGTGTCCCGGCCCGGTGTGGGAGAAGGGTCCGAGCAACCAGCCGACGGGGTAGAGGTACGACCACGACGAGAACGGGAGCGTCACGGGGTCTCGCCAGTGGCTCCAGCCCTGCTGGACGAACAGGTACACCGCGAGGACGCCCACCACCGAGACGAGCGTTCCCCACGGCACGCCGAGCAGGAAGCGCGAGCGAAGTCGCTGGCCCCACCGGCCGTTCGGGCCGTCGAGTCGCCGAACCAGCGCGAGCGACAGTAGAACGACGACCGGGATGGCGACCTGCTCCGGCGCGGGCAACCACGTGGGCAACTGAACCATACCGACGTATTTGACCAGCATCATATAAATCGGTGGCTGGATTCGACTCGAAAATCGAACCGAGTCGGTCCGGATAGAGACCGAGGACCCCTCGACGGGAGCCCGGTATTATTAGAATTCTAATTATTCATCCGAACGAAACCTGGACTTCTGGACTACGGGCTACGCTCGGTGCCACATCCCATAGAACGCGCCCGACGTCACAGATTACGGGATGCACCCGACGCCACAGACGACAGGGATGCGCCGCACACTCGGCCGCGCGAGTTGCGTGGCCGAGCGTGTGAGCGGGGAGGGACGGGGCGCGGTGGCGGTGCGGTTGTGGTGGCGATGAGGTTATGATTGACTCACGGAGTAACTAGCTTTCTCGACGTTTCCTCTGTTCGTATCACCATCTTGATTGTCCCGGCCAGAAGCGAGCGACTCACCGACTTCGAGGACGGCCACGACTCCATTCTACGCTCCAGAGCGAAGAAGCCTCATCGTAATGTTGAAACGCGCAAAGCCTGAATTGAGAGGTATGGAACTACGGGTCATCGAGAAGGCCGACGACGAACTCTCCATCGAAATCGCCGGAGAGGACCACACCTTCATGAACGTGCTGAAGGGCACGCTCCTCGAACAGGAGACCGTCGCGGCCGCAACGTACGACATGAACCCCGAGCAGTCCGGCGGCCAGACCGAACCGATTCTGACGATAAAGACCGAGGAGGGTGCCGACCCCCTCGACACGCTGGAGGACGCCGCGGGCGACATCAGAGGCAAGACCACGGCGTTCCAGGACGCCTACGAGAACGCGGCCTAAGCGAACCCCCACGAACGGCCCGCGACCAAGCAACGTTCGCATTTCTCCAAGCAACATAGTTGTTCCTTTTAGACGATACTTTGCCCCTCTGAGAATCGTATTTGTTTCTCGCAGGTGGCTTCTTCCAATCTGTCCGACCGGCACCGAACACACCGGTCCGACTGGCCGCGACCGAGCGCGTCGGCGAACGAGATTCGCGGGCAGTCCACGCCGCCGGGCCGTCGATATCGTTCACTCCGTTCATCACCTGCCCGCGAGTGACCGGTTCGAGAATCCGGCGGTAGAGCGTCTAAAGCTGGGAATAAGCCGCGCCTAACCGTCGTAATCGGGCACGGAACTCCGAAACGGTCGGGGCCGTTTATTGACGCAGTCGGAAAAGCCTCGTCCCGTATGAGAACACGCGTAGTAGTCGTAGCGACGCTCGTACTGCTCGCCGGGACCTCCTCGGCGCTCGCGGTGACTCCGAACGCACACACCGACTCGTCGGCAGTCGAACCGGGCGCGATTTCGGCCCAAGACGACGCGCAGAACGAGACCGAACTGACCTACGAGAATCTAACTATAGAGCGGTTGAACCTCACCAACGCCACCGTCCAGCAGGTGGTGCTGAACGAGACGCTACTCAGCCAGAGCGACACCGAGACGACGGACGCCGAGACGACGCCGGCCGAAACGGCCGGAGCGAACTCTCTGGGCACCACCACGGCGTCGAATCTCACGGTCGTCAACGCGACGCTCCATAACGTGACGCTTCGAGACGTGACGATTCGGAATCAGACCGTCGCCGACCAGCTATTCGGCGGCGAAGCGCCCGAGGGCGAGAACGCCACCCTCGAAAACGCTTCGCTGTCGGAGATCAGCGTCGATTCGCTGTCGGTGAACTCGACTCTCGTCGGCTCCGTCGAGGTCAACGACGTGCGCACGGCCATCTCCCCCGGCGGAACGGGTGACGCCGCGGAAATAGAGGGCCAGCCGACGGTCGAAGTCGAGGACATGAGCGTCGGTAGCGCCACTCTCGACAGCGTGGAAGCCGACAGCGTCAGCGTCGAGAACGCCTCTGTCGGTCTCGGCGTCCTCGGCGGCGGCGCAGGCGGCGAGGAGACGACGACCGGTGACGACGTGGGCGGCGAAGCGACCACCACGACCGGCGAAGGCAACGAGAGCAGCGCGCTCCGCGCACCCGAGGCGTAGTCGACCGACGGCCTCTCCGTTCGTGAATCGTAGTCCGACCGTGCCCGCTATTCTTCGGCGTCGACATCGTCCAGCAGTTCCTCGGCCTCTGCGACGCTATCGGTGGTTTCGACCGTGTACTCCACGTCGCCCGCCCGGTCGAACTGCATCTTCGCCAGCGGCGAGTCGCCGACGACTCTGACGACGGTGCCCACGTCGTGGGCCGAGAGGAAGGTCTTCGACCGTTCGAGGTGGTCTTTGGCCTCCTGCGGACTCGCTTCCAACTCCCGAATGTCGGTCACTACGTCGAATCCGGAGTCGAGTCGCTTCGCCGCCTCGATGGTCTTCTCCGCCGACGCCGCGGCCTCCTCCTCGTCGAACTTCCCACCGAGCGTGACGTACAGCCGGTTAGCGTCCAAATCCGCTTCGATTTCGTGCATCGAAACCCACGTCTAACTGACGGAATTTTTATCTTCGGGATTTGGAAACGAACTCTGACGATATTTTATCTCTTACAGCAGAGGGAAACTTCGGTCAGAGCCGGATCGGAAGGTCGCGGTCGTCGAGATACTCCTTGACCTCTCGGATCGAGTACTCGCCGAAGTGGAAGATAGAGGCCGCAAGTGCCGCGTCGGCCCCCGCGTCGGTGAACACGTCGTACATGTCCTCCGGGCCGCCGCATCCCGACGAGGCGATGACCGGCGTGTCCACGGCGTCACAGACCGCCTCCGTCAGCGGGATGTCGTAGCCCTCCTCGGTGCCGTCCCTGTCGATGGAGTTGACGAACAGTTCGCCAGCGCCGCGGGACTCGGCTTCCGCGGCCCACTCCACCACGTCGAGGTCGGTACCCTCCCGGCCGCCCTTGACGGTACACTCGAACCAGCAGGACTCGCCGTCCACCTCGACGTAGTGTTCGCCTCGCTCGTCGTAGCGTCGCTTGGCGTCCACCGAGATGACGATGCACTGGCTTCCGAAGGCTTCTGCGCCCGCCTCGATGAGGCCGGGATTCGCTATCGCACCGGAGTTGATGGACACCTTGTCCGCGCCCGCCCGGAGGGTCTCCTTGATGTCGTCGGTCGTCCGGATACCTCCACCCACCGTGAGGGGGATGAATATCTCGTCGGCCACGTCCTCCACGACGCCGAGCATGGTCTCCCGGCCGTCGGCGCTCGCGGTGATGTCGAGGAAGACGAACTCGTCGGCCCCCGACTCGTTGTACGCGCGGGCCATCTCCACCGGGTCGCCGGTGTATTCGAGGTTCTCGAAGTTGACGCCCGTGTAGACTGCGGGATTCCCGTCCTCGTCCAGGTCCACGTCGATGCACGGAATTACTCGTTTGGTGAGGGTCATTTCGTTACTCGTGAGTTGGCACGAGCACGGTTTTACGGTTTCGACTGTGGCAGTCGTCGGAACCGAGAACCCCGACCTCTTCGCGTGACGGTGGCGTTTGGAATCGCCGCGCTCGACGGCACGTACACCCCGGCGCGTGCTGGCGCGGCACGAGTCGGCGCCAACCGTGTCTTCCGACCACGTTCCTCGGTATCGTCAGTAGCCACCCCTCCACGTTCGAATCCCGTCCCCCGAACCCCAACTTTCACGACTACACGCCTCGCATCTCCCGACTACCATGGCCTGCAAGATGGTGATTCTGGCGTCGCGCAAGGAGGACACCAGCCACGACGAGTGCATCGAGTACATGCACGAGGACCACGCACCCCTCGTGAACGACCTGCCCAATCTCCAGCGATACACTTCCTCGGTCCCGACCGACCCCGAGAAGGCGGGCTACGACTACGTGGCCCAACTCTGGTTCCAGAGCCCCGGCGAGATGAACGAAGCCTTCGAATCCGAGCAGGGCCGGGAGGTCCAGCAGGACGCCACCACCTTCCTCGACATGGACGCGACGAAGATGATTCCCGCCGTGAACGAGACGGTTCACTACGAGGCGGAGTAGGTCTAGAGCGGGATTCGAGGTCTTTTTCGCAGTTTCACGGGTTCGTCAGGAACGTCAGCAATTGAAGTAGTGACGGGATAGAAAGCCCCCGCCCGGTCGCGGTCGCTGACCGACATATCCGTAGGTCGGGCGGTGCTGAGAGACCTGCAGATAGGGGCCGGTCAGACGACCACGGGCCTCCGGCCCGCGACCGGGCGGCCCCTTTCAGTCCACCCAGACAGCAGTTTGCGTGGGCGAGCGCATCCTGATGTTATGGGGCACCGAGCGCTGGCCTCACGCCTCCCCAACCTCTTCCTTCGCTCCTTTCAGTCGCTCAGTCGTCCCTCGCGCGGTTGGCGCGACCCGCGAGGGATCACGCCAGCACGCGCCGAGGTGCACGTGACATCGAGTGTGCCGGAGTTCCGGAATCCCCGTCACAGAGCCGGAATTCCAAAATCCATCGTCACGAAACCACTCCCGACCGAGGCCGAAACCCGCCGTTTCGTCAGTCCAGTTCGTAGACTCTGGCCTCGTAGGGTCGCATCTCGAACGACTGCGGCCCTTCGGCATCAATCGCGTAATTGTGGACGACGCACTCCGCGTCGTCGTAGTCCACGCTCCCCGGGAGCGAGAACGTCGGCGTTCCCTCGTCGAAGTTCAGTACCGTGAGGAGTCGGTCGTCGTCGAGCGTCCGGAGGTAGGCGTAGACGTCCGGGTCGTCGGGGAGGAGGAGTTCGTAGTCGCCGTAGATGGCCGCGGGCGTCGCCTGCCGGAACTCGATTAGTTCGCGGTAGTAGTGCCAGATGGAATCGTCCCTGGCTCTCGCGTCCGCGACGTTCACTGCGTCGTGGTTGGGATTGACCGGTATCCACGGCTCCCCCTCGGTGAATCCCGCATTCTCCGAGTCGTCCCACTGCATCGGCGTTCGGGCGTTGTCCCGACTTCGATAGCTCACGATTTCCAGAATCTCGTCCGTCTCCCACCCTTCCTCGCGCTTTCGCTGGACGAAGTTCCGGGCGCTCACGTCTTGGACCTGCGATTCGCGCTCGAAGGGGAAGTTCGTCATGCCGATTTCGTCGCCCTGATAGACGTAGGGAGTCCCCCGGAGGGTGAACAGCATCGTCGCCAGCATCTTGGCGGACTCGATGCGGTAGAGACCGTCGTCGCCGAACCGCGAGAGCATCCGGGGCCAGTCGTGATTGCCGAGGTAGACGCTGTTCCAGCCCTCGCCGTGCAGTCCGTTCTGCCACTTGGACAGGACCCGCTTGAACTCGGGGAGCGAGAACTCGCCGACGGTCCAGCGGTCCCCGCTCTCGCCGTAGTCGAGCGTGACGTGTTCGAAGTGAAATACCATGTTCAGGCCGTCGCCGTCCGGTCCGAGATACTGCTGGGCCTGTTCGATGCTCGCACCCGGCATCTCGCCGACCGTCATCACGTCACGGCCCTCCAGCACCTCCTCGTACATCTCGGCGACGTACTCGTGGGCGCGCGGCCCGGTCATGAAGTGCTCCGCGCCGGTCCACCCCGAGTCGGGGTCGCCGTCGGGTAGGCCGTCTGCCTTCGAGATGAGGTCGATGACGTCCATACGGAAGCCGTCGATGCCCTTGTCGAGCCACCACCGCATCATGTCGTAGATGCGCTCGCGGACCTCGGGGTTGCGCCAGTTGAGGTCGGGTTGCTTCTCGTCGAAGAGGTGGAGGTAGTACGCCTCGGTGCGCTCGTCGTAGGACCACGCCGACCCGCCGAACGCCGACTCCCAGTTGTTCGGCGGTTTCCCCTTCCCGCCCGGCCCGTCGCCGCGGCCCTCGCGCCAGATGTAGAAGTCCCGATACTCGCTGTCCTCCGACTCGCGGGCCTGCCGGAACCACTCGTGTTCGTCGGAGGTGTGGTTGACCACGAGGTCCATGATGAGCCGAATGTCCCGGTCGTGAAGACCGTCCAGAAGGCGGTCGAAGTCGTCCATCGTCCCGAATTCGGCCATGATGGCCCGGTAGTCGCGGATGTCGTAGCCGTTGTCGGCGTTGGGCGAGTCGTAGACCGGGTTGAGCCACACCACGTCCACCCCCAGCGCGTCGAGGTAGTCCAACTTCGCTTCGACGCCGCGCAGATCCCCGATACCGTCGCCGTCGGAGTCGAAGAAGCTCCGCGGATATATCTGGTAGACGACGGCCTCTCTCCACCACTCGCGGTTCACGTCGAAGGCGTCGGCCCAGTCCGCAACTTCCCCGGCGTCTCCACTCGGGTCTACCGACGACTGACTTTCTCCTCGCTCCATGTGGACACACGTTCGCGTTCCCGGGGCTTATGTTTGGTTGCGCTTAAGTAGGAGGACCGGAAAATTACTCGCATGGACGACCACGACGACCACACGGACCACGGCCACGACGTAGAGGGTCTCGACCGAGTTACTTCGCCGATGCAGGAGTTCTCGATCTCGCAGGTCGGCATCGGCTTCGCGGTCCTCGCTATCGGCCTCGTGGTGGCGTTCGCGATCCCGCTCCTCGCGGCCTGAGTAGCTGCTCCCGAACGATTTCCGACGACTTCCGACGTATTTCGGACGTTTTTCGACGGCCTCAAACGACCCTCACTGACTTCTGACGATTCTTCGCGAGTCAAAGTCACTACCGCCACTTTCGAGAAGATTCGGCTACGTGAACCAACCTTTTGCAGAAAACGAGAGTGGCTCAGTCCAGTTCGCGGGCCAGCACGTCGCGCAGGTCGGCGATTTCGTCGGCGTCGTAGCTCAGCGACTCGTCGCCGACGGTCAGGTCGAGCGATCGGGAGTCGTCGGCGTGGCCGACGCGGGCGACCGGCGCGACTCCATCGAAGGCCTCGCGCACGGAATCGGGGTCGGTCGTGGCGACGACCGCACGGCCGGGCGTCTCGGCGAAGAGGGCCTCGCGGCTCTCGACTTCCGCCGTCGCGCCAGCCTCGTCGCCGACCATCTCGGCGAGTGCGACCGCTAAACCGCCGTGGCTCATGTCGTGAACTGCGGTGGTCGGTCCGTCGTCGGCGACTTCCGCGAGCGTCTCCACGACCTCGCGGGGGTTCTCCGGGAGCGCAGGGAAGCGGTCGGTCCCGCCTATCTGGGCGAGGTACTCCGAGCCACCGAGTCGGTTCCCTCCCGCGTCACCGACCACGAGCAGGGTCGATTCGCCCGAGAGGTGGGCGGGCGGCGCGTCGTACCCCTCCTTCGTGCCGGTCATCGCCAGCGTCGGCGTCGGCGGAATCGGCCCGGAGGGCGAGTCGTTGTAGAGCGAGACGTTTCCGCCGACGACCGGTGCGTCGAGGGCCGCGCACATGTCGGCCAGTCCGTCCACGATGCCCTTGAAACCGCCGTAGACTTCGGGCTTCTCGGGGTTGCCGCCGTTGAGGCAGTCCACCGCGGCGAGAGGTGTCGCGCCCTTCGCGGCGAGGTTGGTGGCGTTCTCCAGCGCGACTGCGCGCGCACCCTCGTAGGGCGCGGCCGTGGTCCAGTTGGGGTCCGCGCCCGAGGAGATGGCGAGCCCTTTTTCGGCCTCTCGCAGCGCCAATACCGCCGCGTCGTCGCCAGGCCCGGTGGCGGTTCGGACCTGCACCTCGTGGTCGTACTGACGGTAGATCCACCGCTTGCTCGCGGTGTTCGGGTCGCCGACGACCGCCTCGAACGCTTCACGGAGGTCGGCGTCGGGTAAATCGCGCTCGGATTGGGTCGGCTTCTCGGCCGGGAGGTCGTTCATCGGCGCGCCGTCGCCGAGGAAGTGGGCGTCCACGTCCACGACCGTCTCGCCCTCGAAGGTACAGACGTAGTTCCCCTCGGTCACGTCGCCGATGACCGAACAGCCGAGGTCGTACTTGTCGGCGACCTGTTCGACCGCGTCCACGTTGTCGGGTCGGACCTCGTAGCACATCCGCTCTTGAGACTCGGCGAGCAGGATTTCGAGCGCGTTCATGTCGGGTTCGCGTTGGTGGACCCGTTCCAGTTCGATCTCCGCGCCGAGACCGCCCTTGGCGACCATCTCGCTGGACGCGCCGCCGAGTCCGGCCGCGCCGAGGTCGCGGGCCGCCTCGACCAACCCCCGTTCGAGCAGGTCCTCGCTGGCTTCGACGAGCAACTTCTCGGTGTAGGGGTCGCCGACCTGCACCGCGGGTCGGTCCTCGGTTTCGGCGTCCTCCGAGAGGTCCTCGCTGGCGAAACTCGCGCCGCCCAACCCGTCACGGCCGGTCGCGTTCCCGACCAGCATCAGTTTGTTTCCAGGTTCCTTGGCGTCCGCGGTGACGAGGCGCTCGTCGTCGAGCAGGCCCACGCAGGCCACGTTGACCAGCGGATTGCCCTCGTAGTCGGGGTGGAACGCCGTGCTTCCGGCGACGGTGGGGACGCCGATGGAGTTGCCGTAGTCCGAGATACCCTCCACGACGCCCTCCAGCAGGTACCGGGAGTGTTCGCGGTCGAAGTCGCCGAAGTACAGCGAGTCGGCCAGCGCGATGGGATAGGCCCCCATCGAGAGGGTGTCCCGGACGATGCCGCCGACGCCGGTGGCCGCTCCGTCGTAGGGGTCGACGAACGAGGGGTGGTTGTGGCTCTCGATACCCATCGTGACGTACGTCCCGTCTGCGACTTCCACGACTGCGGCGTCGTCGCCCGGCCCGACGACGACCTGCTCGCCCTCCGAATCGAAGGCCGACAGGAGCGGTCGAGACGACCGATACGCGCAGTGTTCGCTCCAGAGGTTCTCGAACAGCGCCGCTTCCGCCGGGGTCGGGTCCCGGTCGAGTTCGGCGACGACCAGTTCGCGGTCTGGTTCGGAGAGACTCATTCACTCTCCTGTACAGACACGGCGAATTAATGCCTTTCTATGTGCAGGTGCGTGCATACCTCGGTGGACGACCCCGATACCACCTACGTGGTGACCTCGCGCGTGTCCACCGGCCTGACCGACCGCTGGTCGGGCGTCGCGTGGCATCGAGAACGAGCCAATTCCCCCTATTTCGGTAATCGACCTTCAACAAATCAAAAAATTCTGATAGCTTTTGCCGCGCGATTTCGAACTGGTAAACTGAATTTCGATATATGGAATCGGAGTTCGAGGTGTCGGCCGCGGACGGGTTCGCGAAGCGAGCGAGCTAATTCCGAAACCGGCACGGAGACAGAAAATTACGTCTATAGAATAGAATACGATTGTCGATAAACTCTTTTGTGTTCCTTTAGAACATAAACACTTCTTCGTGTCCGAATTCGGGAACCCCGAGATACGGCTTCCAATTTTCAGGTTCGGTGCGAGCGTGCCCCCCGAACACTTCTTTCTGTTCCTCCGGCGGAAGGGACCCGACGTCTTTGAGGGACCGACCTTCCAGGTCGACGAAGTTCAGGAAACTCGTGACCAGCGCGTTCAATAACTACACGGTGAATGAGTAAAATCTGTCTTTTGTACCCGGTGTGCGACGAGCGACGTCCCGCCTCCCCACGAGAAGCGGGTCGTTGACCCGACGATTCGTCGCTGGTCGGTCGTCACGTACCGAGGCGCTTTTGCCGCCGCCCTGCCAACTCCCAACCGTGCTATCGGTCGAGCTTCACGCCCACTCGTCGCTGTCGTACGACGGCCGGGACTCGGTTGACCTCATGCTGGAGCAGGCCGCGGCGGTCGGTCTGGACGCGCTGGCTGTCACCGACCACGACGAAATCGAGGCCAGCCTCGACGCCGTCGAGAAGGCCGAGGAGTACGGACTGGTCGGCATTCCCGGAACGGAGGTCAGTTCGGCGGCGGGTCACGTCCTCGCGCTGGGCGTCCGCGAGCGCGTGCCCGCTGGACTGTCCTTCGGCGAGACGCTCGACCGGATTCACGAACTGGGTGGGGTGGCTATCGTCCCGCACCCGTTCCAGAAGTCCCGAAGCGGCGTGATGGCGAACATCACCGAGGCCGAACTCGCGGACGCCGACGCCATCGAAGTGTACAACTCCCGACTGCTGACCGGACGAGGCAACCGGAAAGCCAAGCGCTTCGCCGAGCGTCGCGGCCTCCCGCAGACCGCGGGAAGCGACGCCCACATCAGCGAGATGGTCGGACAGGCCGTCACGCGAATCGGGGCCGACGACCGGAGCGCGGTGGCGATTCTCGACGCCATCGTCGAGGGTCGGACCAGCGTCGAGGGCAAGCGCACTCCGTGGCACGTCAGCTTTCGGCAGGCCGCGGGCGGAGCCAAGCGCCGTGTGAAGAACCGCCTCGGCGAACTGCTGGAATGACGCCCGAGGAACCCGCGATGCGCGGCACCTCGCCGAAAACCGCCGCGCGGGCGGTCGCGGCGCAGGACCCGCTTTCCGGTACTCGCGGTTTCGCCGGGCGACTGCCGGACGGTCGCCTCGTCCGGGACGTACTCGGTCGCCAGCCGATTTTCGTGGAGGGGAGCGAGCGCTCGCGGAGCGACGGGGACGAAGACGACCGGAACCGAGGCGACTGGGCGTTCTCTCCCGGAGACCTCTCCGACCCCGAACCCCTTCCGGCGGGCCACGTTCTCGACCTCGACCGAACTGATTCCGTCCGTACCGACTCCGGCCCGACTGGTTCCGGCCAAATCGCTCCCGAGCGCGTCTTCTCGCTTCCCGACCCGCCGCCCGCGGGCGACGACCGCGAGGCAGTCGCCGACCTCCGGGGTGCGCTCGGCGAAGGGTTCAATTCGGTCGATTCGGGGAGTCTCGCCGTGGCGTTCTCCGGCGGCGTGGACTCGGCCGTCGTCGCCAGCGCCTTCGACGCACCCCTCTACGTCGTCGGCTTTCCCGAGAGCCACGACGTGGCGGCGGCCCGACGCGCGGCCCGACTGATGGGTCGGGAGGACGACCTACGGGTCGTGGAACTCGACGTGTCGGACGTGGAACGGGCGGTGCCCGACGTGGCCCGCACGACGGGCCGATCGAACGCGATGGACGTGCAGATAGCGCTCCCCCTCTATCTCGCCGGCGAGCGGGCGGCGGCCGACGGCTTCGACCGACTCGCGGTCGGACAGGGCGCGGACGAACTGTTCGGCGGCTACGCCAAGGTTGCTCGCGCGCCCGAGGACCCCCGCGTCGAGGCCGAGACGGTCCGCGGCGCGGCCCGAGAGGTCGTGGCGACGCTGCCCGACCAACTGGAGCGCGACGTGTTGACTCTGCGCGAGGCGGGCGTCGAACCGGTCGCGCCGCTGTTGGACGACCGGGTGATACGGGCCGCCCTCCGGCTTTCCGGCGACCTGCTCGTCGATTCCCGCGGCGAGCGCAAGAAGGCGTTCAGACTCGCCGCCCGCGAGTTCGTGCCCGACGGCGTGGCGTTCCGCGAGAAGAAGGCGGTCCAGTACGGGAGTCTGGTCGCCCGCGAACTGGACCGACTAGCCCGGCAGGCGGGGTTCAAGCGCCGGATGGACGACCACGTCTCGCAGTACGTCGCCTCGCGGGTCGAGGATTAACCAGTCTCGGCCAGTCGGGCGAGTTGCTCGCCCACGTCTTCGTCGGCGGAAAACGCGAGTCGCTGGCGCTCGTTGTCGATGACGACCGTGATGGTCGCTCGCTCGGTGTCGTTTCCGATCGCGCTCCCGGCGAGGAGCAACATGGCCGAGAGGACGATCAGTCCGACCCCGTTGGCGAAGTCGTCGGTCGCGGTCGCGAGACCGACGAGGAGGCAGAGACCGCCGCACGCGACGAACGCCACCGACAGGTCGAGTTCGTCACCTGCGGCGTCGACCTTCACGGCCCGAACGTGGTCGTAGCCGATAGAGGTCGTGGTCTCCCCGGTCTCGAAGAGGACGCGTCGGTCTGTCGCCGCGAACGCGGTCGGCGTCTCGGCGTCGATTCCCCACTGGTTCGCCCAGCGGAGTCCCGACGCTTCCCACGAGAGGCGAATCTCCTCGCCGGTTTCGAGTTCGGCCTCGAACCTCGTCGCGGACTCGTCGGGCGCGTTCTCGACGCCGACCTCGCCGACGCTCATGTAAACGGACCGTACAAAACGCGGGTTAATTAACTTTCCTGAGTTATAAATGGCTGGGAATATTTGAACTTCTGGAGAGGCCCCGGTGCGTCGGAACAGTCTGTCTACGCCGACCGGGCCTCGACGCGCTCGATGGCTTCGACGCCGATTTCGACCACCTCGGTCGTCAGTTCGTCGTCCGCTCGGAGGTCGTCGGCGGTGTACCACTCCCACGCCTCGGCGTCGGCCTCGTCGTCGCCTTCGGGGTCGACGTTTCGGTCGGTGGCCTCGGCGAAGTAGACGTGGTCGATGTGCTGGTGGCCGACTTCCCCGTCCGGATAGACGTCGATGTCGAACAGCATGACGTGTTCGGCGGGCGCGAGTTCCCGACCCGCCTCGGCGATCACGCTCGTCTCGGGTTCCAACAGGTCCACGTCGAGACCCGTCTCCTCGCGGACCTCCCGGCGGGCGGTCTCGCGCGGGAGTTCGTCGCGGTCCACGTGGCCGCCGGGTGCGACCCACATGTCGAGTCGGTCGTGGTAGTGCAGAGCGAGCGCGCCGTCGTGGACGACGTAGGTGGTCGCGGTGAAGTGGCGGGTGGTCTCCATGCCGGAGAGGATGGAGGGCCGGGGTTTGCGCGTTACGGTCTCGACTGAGTTCGCAGAATCGCGCGATGCTCGAAGTGCAAGGCTAGTGGCCGTCTTCGAGCCCTCTCGATCGATGCGGACCAAAGGCTGAACAGTCGCTCGTGAGAACGGTTCGACGATGACCGAGAAAGGGACGGTTCGCCGCGGATACGACGATCTCGCGGAGACGTACGCCGCGCGACGGTCCGAAGACGAGCGCGAGACGACCGTGCTAAACGAGTTCCTCGACGCGCTATCGGAGCCGACGCGCATCCTCGATGCCGGATGTGGACAGGGAACGCCCGTCCTCCGTCGCTTGAGTGAGGAAGCGACCGCAATCGGCGTCGATTTCTCGCGCGAGCAACTGCGACTCGCCACCGAGACCGTCCCGAGCGCGTCCCTCGTACAGGGCGATATGAGGATGCTTCCGTTTCGAGACGGCGTGTTCGACGCCGTGACCGCGTACGACTCGATTATCCACGTTCCGCTTACCGACCACCAGACGGTTCTCGACGAGTTCGCGCGGGTCTTGGCCGCTGACGGCCAGCTACTTCTCTCCGAGGCCCCGGAGGAATTCGAACGCACGAACCCCGACTGGCTCGACAGCGGCGTCGAGATGCGCTGGAGCATGGCCGGCGCAGACGCCACCCGCACCCACCTTCAGCGTGCGGGTTTCCGAATCACGAACGAATGGGAACCACCGGACTCGACCCCCGAAGACGGGCCGTCTCCTCCGTTCTTCGCCGCCCGTCGTGACGCGTGAGCATCCTGCTCACGTTCAGTCCGGCAAGCGATTCGCGGTCGCCGACCGCGAATCGCTTGTCCGGTGACAATTATTTAATTATATTAAAGAAAGGTAATTGTGTCTCAGCGGTCGAGCGATGCGAACCGACCTCCGATTCCGTTACCTGCGACCGGCGCGACGAAAACAGAAGATTAGGGAGCGATGGCGTCTTCCTTTGCTTCCAGCAGTTCGTGGTAGCGATTTCGAATCGTGACCTCGCTGATGTCCGACACGTCGCTGACCTCGCTCTGGGTCACCTTCTCGTTGCTGAGCAGGGCGGCGGCGTAGACGGCCGCGGCGGCGAGGCCGACCGGCGACTTGCCGCTGTGGATGCCCTTCTCGGTCGCGGTGTCGAGCAGGTCGCGGGCGCGGCGCTCCACTTCGTCGCTCACGCCCAGGTCCGAGACGAACCGCGGGACGTAGCTCTTGGGGTCGGCGGGCTGAATCTGGAGGTTCAACTCCCGGACGACGTACCGGTAGGTCCGGGCGATTTCGTCTTTCTCCACGCGGGAGACGTTGGTGATTTCGTCCAGACTCCGCGGCGTGCCCGCCTTCCGTGCCGCGGCGTAGAGCGCGCTGGTGGCGACCCCCTCGATGGAGCGTCCTGGGAGGAGGTCCTCGTCGAGCGCCCGTCGGTAGATGACCGAGGCGGTCTCTCGGACGTTGTCCGGCAGACCGAGCGCGGAGGCCATCCGGTCGATTTCGCCGAGCGCCTGCTTGAGGTTGCGCTCCTTCGAGTCGCGGGTGCGGAACCGCTCGTTCCACTTGCGGAGGCGCTGCATCTTCTCGCGCTGGCGCGACCCCAGCGAGTTGCCGTAGGCGTCCTTGTCCTGCCAGCCGATGTTGGTCGAGAGCCCCTTGTCGTGCATCGTGTTCGTCGTCGGCGCGCCGACTCGGCTCTTCTGGTCCTTCTCCTTGGCGTCGAACGCCCGCCACTCCGGACCGGGGTCGATCTGGTCTTCGTCCACGACGAGACCACACTCGGCACACACCGTCTCCCCGCGTTCGTCGTCGGCGACGAGCTTACCGCTACACTCCGGACAGCGGTTCTGCTCGCGTTCGTGGTCCGTTTCTTCGGTGGTTTGCTCGTCGGTTCGATTTCGGGTGCGTGTTTCGGTCATGTTGGAAGTTGAATGGGACAGCCATCGGTAGATAAGCCAGTACTCCGCAGACGGGATGGCCGGATACCGGGATTCAGAAGACGTTCCCTAGTTGTAGCCGTTTCTACTTAAAGACTGTGGCAACGACCGGTTTCTCCGATTCCACGTTCGGCGCGTCACCGACGGTTTCGGGCCTCTAGTCCCGCGTCTCCGGGCTTTCTTCTGATCCCCCGATTCACCAATCTTTAATACTTGGTTCGGGGGGCCGGTATCGAAACCCTTACCGCTTGCCCACGGGTTGTGACGTACATGAGCGACACGTCTCCCGGTCCCGAGGAGGTCCGTCACGTCGCCGACCTCGCGCGCGTCGGACTCGACGACGAGGAGGTCGAGCGGTTCACCGACCAGTTCGCGGACATCCTCGACTACTTCGAGACGCTCGAAGAGGTGCCCGAAGTCGAACGCGAGACCGAACTCGTGAACGTCATGCGCGAGGACGAAGTGCGCGACTCCCTCTCGCAGGAGGAGGCGCTGGCCAACGCACCCGAGACCGAGGACGGCTACTTCAAGGGACCGAACGTCTCGTAATCTCCGATTACTACAACTATGAGCGCAGACCACAACATCTTCATCACCGAGGAGACCATCGAGGGCGAGTCCGACGGTCCCCTCGCAGACAGGACCGTCGCGGTAAAGGACAACATCAGCACCGAAGGCGTCCGGACGACCTGCGCATCCGATATGCTGGCCGACTACGTGCCGCCCTACGACGCCACGGTCGTCGAGAAACTGACCGACGCGGGCGCGACCATCGTCGGCAAGGCCAACATGGACGAGTTCGGCATGGGTTCGACCACCGAAACCTCGGCGTTCGGCCCGGCCGAGAACCCCGTCGCTCCGGGCCACGTCCCCGGCGGGTCGTCGGGCGGGAGCGCGGCAGCGGTCGCCGCGGGCGAGGCCGACCTCGCGCTCGGGAGCGACACCGGGGGTTCCATTCGGAATCCGGCCGCCTTCTGCGGCGTCGTCGGTATCAAGCCGACCTACGGACTCGTCTCGCGCTACGGACTCGTCGCCTACGCCAACAGCCTCGAACAGATCGGCCCGCTCGCGCCCACGGTCGAGGAGGCCGCCGCGCTCTTAGACGTCATCAGCGGTCCGGACGAGAACGACGCGACGACACATGACGAGGGCGAAGACTCCGACTACGCCAGTGCCGCGACGGGCGACGTGGACGACACGACCGTCGGCGTCCCCACCGAACTCGTGGAGGGCGCGGACGAGGGCGTCCGCGAACGCTTCGAGGAGACGCTGGACGACCTCGAATCGCAGGGCGCGACCGTCGAGGAGGTCTCGCTCCCCTCGGTCGAACACGCGGTCGAAGCCTACTACGTCATCGCCATGTCGGAAGCCTCCTCGAACCTCGCGCGCTTCGACGGCGTGCGCTACGGCAACTCCGGCGGGTTCGAGGGCAACTGGAACGAGGCCTTCAGCGAGTCGCGGGAGGCCTTCGGCGAGGAGGTCAAGCGCCGCGTCCTGCTCGGAACCTACGCCCTCTCGGCGGGGTACCACGACAAGTACTACAAGCAGGCCCAGGACGCCCGAGCGTGGGTCAAGCAGGACTTCGACGAGGCCTTCCAGTCGGTGGACGTGCTGGCGAGTCCGACGATGCCGACTCCGCCGTTCGAGGTCGGCGACAGTCTGGACGACCCGCTCCAGATGTACCTCGCCGACGCCAACACCGTACCGGTGAACCTGGCCGACCTGCCCGCGATTTCGGTGCCTGCGGGCGAAGTCGACGGCGGGCTTCCGGTCGGGATTCAGTTCATCGGCCCGGCGTTCGGCGAGGAAGAGATTATTCGAGTCGGCAGTGCGGTGGAGAACTAGCGAGGCCGAACGTTTCGGCACGTCTCTTTTCGGCGTTCGTCGCGACGATGCGTGACTACTTCTACCACAGACATTTGTTTCTCCCCGTTGCCAAAACTGTATGAGCGACCCCGCAGAACCGACTCCGGAACCCTCACCTCCGCCGGACCCAACGAAGGAAGGCGTCCATCCCGAGGAAGGAGAAACGACCCCCGAAGCGACCGTCCACGAGGGCGGCGTCGAGTTGGAGCGGACCATCGGTCTCGGCGGCGGTATCGCTATCGGCGTCGGGACGATGGTCGGCGCGGGAATCTTCGTCTTTCCCGGTCTCGCCGCCGGACAGGCGGGTCCCGCGGCGGCCCTCTCGTTCGTCATCGGTGCAGTTATCGCGCTCCTCGTCGCCCTGCCGACCTCCGAACTGGCGACCGCGATGCCCCGGAGCGGCGGGGGTTACTACTTCGTCTCGCGCGCGATGGGGAGCGCGTTCGGGGCGGTGGTCGGCCTGAGCATCTGGCTCGGACTGGTGTTCGCCTCGGCGTTCTACCTCGTCGGGTTCGGCCAGTACGCGGTTGCCGCGCTGGCAGAACTCGGAGTCAACGTCGGGAGCGTCGGGCCGGTCACGCCGCTGGCGCTGACGTTCGGCGTGCTGTTGACCGCCATCAGCATCACCGGGACCGAGAACGCCGCGAAGTTCCAGAACGCCGTGGTCGGCCTGCTGATCGTCGTCCTCGTCGGCTTCCTGACCTACGGCGTCTTCGACGCGCTCGGCGTGTTCGGCCGCGAGACGGCGCCCGAAACGTTCCTGCCGTTCGGTCCGTTCCCCGTGGTGACGACCGCCGCGCTCGTGTTCACCTCCTACCTCGGCTTCGCTCAGGTGGCGACCGTCGCGGGCGAAATAAAGGACCCGTCCCGGAACCTCCCGTTGGCGATGGTCGGGTCCGTCCTCGCGGTGGGGACGCTCTACGTCGTGACCATCTTCGTGGCGACGAGCGCGTTCGGGAGCGCGCAACTCGCCGCGTTCGGCGAGACTGCCATCGTCGCGGTGGCGCGCGACCTCCTCGGGGCCGTGGGTGCGGTCGCCATCCTCGTCGCGGGACTGCTCGCCACGGTGTCGAGCGCGAACGCCTCGATTCTGAGTTCGTCGCGCGCCCTCTACGCCCTGAGTCGGGACGCGCTGGTTCCCGGGCGGGCGAGCGAGATCAACCTTCGGTGGGGGACGCCGCACGTCGCGCTCCTGCTCGCGGGCGGGCCGGTCCTCCTGCTCGTGGCGGTCGGTCGGGTCGAGGTGTTGGCAGAGGTCGCGTCGTTCCTCCATCTCGTGATGTACGGCCTGATCTGCGTCGCGCTCGTGCGTCTCCGGCGCTCGGACCCCGACTGGTACGACCCGTCGTTCACGGTGCCGGGCTACCCCGTCGTTCCGATTCTCGGCGCGGCGGCCAGTTTCGGTCTGGTCGCGTTCATGCAACCGCTGTCGCAGGTCGTCGGCGTCAGTATCATGGTCGGTGCGGCCGTATGGTACCGACTGTACGCGGCCGACGTGCAGTTGCGAGGTGCGCTATGACCGACTCAGACCGACCCAAAGTACTCGTTCCGCTCGCGGTTCTCGACGGCGAGAGCCTCGCTCCCGCGCTCGTCGAGGCGCTCTCGGGAGTCTCGGTCGAACTGGTCGGGTACCACGACCTGCCCGAGCAGACCCCGCCGGGACAGGCCCGGATGCAGTTCGAGGAGCGGATGGAGGGGGAACTGGCCGACCTCGTGACCGCCTTCGAGGAGGCCGGCGGGACGGTCGAGACCCGCATCGTGTTCACTCACGAACCCGAGCAGACGTTCGAGCGCGTCGCCATCGAGGAGTCGTGCGACGCCGTCCTCCTCAACAACCCCGCGACGGCAGTCGAGGACGTACTGATTCCGCTCCGCGGCGAGGTCAACGTCGAGCGAATCGCCGCGCTCGTCGCCAGCGTCCTCGAAGCCACCGACGCCACCGCGACGCTCTACCACGTCGCCGAATCCGAGGACGACCGCGGCGCGGGACGGGAGTTGATAGACGCGGCGGTCGAATCGCTCGTCGCCGACGGGGTGTCACGCGAACGTCTGACCGAGGAAACCGTCGTCTCGGAGACGCCGGTGAAGACGCTCGTCGCGGCCGCGAGCGAGACCGACCTCGTGGTCATGGGCGAGAGCAAACCCTCGATTCAGGAGCGAGTCTTCGGCGAGGTGTCCGAACAGGTCTCGACCCAATCTGTGACGCCCGCGCTCGTGGTTCGGCGACTGTCCACGGTCGAAAACGAACGAGCGGAACCGGAAGACGAAACGGTAGAAGAGTCCGGCTAACTGCGGTCTACTCGCTGTACGCCAGATTCATGATCCACTGCGAGAAGGCGTCGCTCTCGGCGTCGACTTCCTCCTCGCCGATGAACGGCGAGAGCATGTCGCCCGCCATGAGGAGCGAGAAGTCGAGGTCACGGGCCGCGGGTGTGATGAGGTAGGTGTTGTGTCCCTCGTAGACGGTCTCCTCGCGCTGGACGAGACCCTTCTCGTACAGCGACTCCACGATGCGACTGCCCTTCCGGGAGTCCACGTCGAGTTCCTTCCAGAAGTCGCTCTGGTGGATACCGCCGGACTGCCGGACGAGTTCGAGACCCGCGCGTTCCGCGTCGGTGAGGTCCTCCTCGGATACTGCCATACCCGGAACACGGACCCCGAGCGGTTTAAAACTGACCGTCGCCGACGGTGACGACCTCGTAGTCGGTTTCGCAGGGCTTGCCGTCGGCGAACCAGTAGCGCCCCTCGCCTGCGGAGTCGACCGCGACCAGCGACGACGACCGGGTGCCGTACCCCTCGCCGTGGACGCAGGCCTCGAGGTCGTGGTTGCGAAGCACTCCCGCCACGTGGTCGAACCACGCGTCGACCGTCATCTCGGCGTCGACGCGGGCGGCCTCGCGGATGCGGGCCGACTTCGCGGCGGCCTCGTTGTAGCCGTCGTTGACCACGACGTGGACGCCGGGGTCGAAGTGGGTCGTTCGGAGGACGCCGTCCCACTCCAGCAGTCCGGCCTCCTCGGAGTCGGCGAGGACGAGGTTGAACCCTGCGTACTCGCGGTCGGCGAGTTCGTTCCGGACGAACGAACTCGCGGCCTCGGCCGACTCGTATGCGAGCGCATCGCGCACGAGCAGGCCGCGCGAACGCTCGCCCTCGACGTCCGACCGGCGGTTCGTCACGCCGACGAACAGGCCCGCGTCGTTGTAGCCTATCCACGTCCCGCCGGCCTCCTCGTCCTGCGGCGCGACCACGGTCGGGTCGCGGTCGAGTACTCCGGGCGGCCGCGACGGGCGGCCGAGAGCCTCGTCACGGTTCGCCGCGGCGGCTATCGGCGTCCCGTCGAACACCTGCCACGCGAGGATGAGGGTACACACGTTTCGGGTTACGGACTTGTCGGGTTAAAAGGTCGCGGCCCTCGGCGGTCTCGCTGGCCTCTACAGTTCGGCGTAGTCGACCCCCCACTTTTGTAATGGAACGTAGTAATTGGATAGCTGGGGGTATGGGAATGATTGACAGACGAGAATTCGTCAAGTTAGGTGCTCTCGCCAGCGTGGGACTGGTCGACACTGCAGGCGCACAGGAGACCACGACGACCCAGATGGCCGATGGCGAGACGGTCTTCGTGGCCGCTCTCTCGGGCGGGAACCAGATGCCAACCGTCGAGACCGACGCGACCGGACTCGCGCTGTTCGCTGCCGACGAGGACGGCGTCGACTACGCGTTGGCGGTCGCCAACGTCGAAAACATGCTGATGGCGCACATTCACGCCGGCGGGCCCGACGAAAGTGGTCCCGTCGCCGTTTGGCTCGACCCGAGCGTGGACGCCCGCGAACCCGAACTGCGCGAGGGGACTACCAACGGCATCACTACGCAGGGGACGATTACGTCCGAGGACTTCGTCGGTCCACTGGAAGGCGAGTCGCTCGACGCGCTCTTGGAGATGATGCGGACGGGCGAGGCGTACGTCAACGTGCACACGGAACAGAACCAGGCCGGCGAGATACGCGGCCAGACCCGACCAGTAGGCGGTCTCCTCGAGGACGTGTTATAACTCGCGGAGTCGCTCACGGACCGCCTCGCGCTCGACGGTCCCGGAGGCGGTCCGGGGCAGTTCGTCGGCGAACCCGATAGTGCGCGGGCACTTGTAGCCCGCCAGTCGCTCCCGGCAGTGGGACTCTACGCGCTCGGCGGAGAGGCCAGTTCCCTCCTCTGGCACGACCAGCGCCGCGACGCGCTCGCCCCACTCGTCGTCGTCCAGACCTACGACTGCGGCGTCCCGAACCCCGGGGTGGTCGCGCAGAGCCTCGACCACTTCGCCGGGGTGGACGTTCTCCCCGCCGGTGATGATGCGGTCTTCCCTCCGGTTCAGCACCCAAACCCGGCCCGCCTCGTCGCGGTAGCCCACGTCGCCGGTGTGGAGACCGTACTCGCCGAACGCCTCGGCCGTCGCCGCCGGGTCGCCGTAGTAGCCTCGCATGACGGTCGGCCCGGAGACGACGAGTTCGCCGGTCTCGCCCGCGGGAACCGGTTCCCCGGAGTCGTCGACCACGGTCAGGTCGGTCCAGAGGAGCGGGCGACCCACGGTGCCGCGACGGGTGAAGGCCTCGCGGGGCCGCGCCGTGGCTATCTGGGACGTGGTCTCGGTCATGCCGTACGTCGGATGGACCGGTACACCGCGCTCCTGGCACCGCGAAATCAGTTCGTCGGAGGCGGGTGCTCCGCCGAGCAGGACGAACCGGAGCGAGTTGGCGAGGACCGAACGCTCGTCCAGCATCCGCCGGAGCATCGTCGGCACGAGCGAGACGCCCGTCACCCGGTACTCGGCGATAGCGTCCGCGGCCGCCCCCGCGTCGAAGCCCTCTTGGAGGACCACGGTGGTTCCGTAGAGCGCCGACCGGAGGACGACCGACAGCCCACCCATGTGACACATCGACAGGCAGAGGAGCCACTTGTCGTCGGGCGTCACGCCGAGTCGGAACGCCGACGACGTGGCGCTCGCCAGGAAGTTGCCCATCGCCAACTCGACCGCCTTCGGGTCGCCAGTGGTCCCGGAGGTGAACAACATCGCCTGCGGGTCCGACCGCGACCACGACGCCGGGTCGAACTCGGCGGGGTCCGACGCCGGGAGCGCGGCGACCCGCTCCCTGTCATGCGAGCCGGCCGGCGAATCGACCGACGCGACCGGAACGTCCCCAATCGATAGCGCGTCGTCCGCAATCGCCACCGCGTCGGCCTCGGTCTCGGCCTCGCAGACGACCAGATTCAGCTCTGCGACCTCGGCCTGCCGGGCCAACTCGGGTCGGGCGAGTCTGGCGTTCAGCGGTACCAAAACCGCGCCGAGACGCGTCGCGGCGTGGACCAGTCGGACGAACGCGACCCGGGTCTCCATCAGCACGCCGAGGTGGTCGCCCGCACGCACGCCGAGCGCCGCGAGTCGGCCTGCGGTCTCCTCGACCGCCGAGTCGAGGTCGGCGTAGGTCCACTCGGTCCCGTCGTCGGCCTCCACGAGCGCGATTGCCTCGGGGGAACTCCGGGCGCGGTGGGTCAACCAGTCGCGTGTCGGTGCGTCGACTTCTCTCCCGTCGGTCGCGTCTTCGTCACGCGTATCAGTCATCGTACCTCCACGTATCGGCGGTTCCGTTGCCGTTGCCCTGCGGGACGACCGCCCGGCCGTCCGCGACCGGCGCGATGTCCGGCCCGAGGTCGGATTCGAGCAGGTTCGCAGTGGCGAGTCCACACGCCGGAACGTCGGGAATCGCGGCCGCGACGTGGACCGCCGCGGTCCGGGCCACCGCCCCGTCGATGGTCGTCGTCACGACCGACCGAATCCCCTCCTCGCGGGCGCGCTCGGCCAGTTCGACTGCCTTCCGGGGGCCGCCGAGCGCCACGGGTTTCAGGACGACGGCCTCCGGATTCGCGTCGAGCGCGTCCTCGAACTCGACCGCCGCCAGCGTCTCGTCCAGCGCGACCGGTCCGGAGAGCGCGGCGAGTCCCGCGACGTCGGTCGCGGGCAGGGGTTGCTCGACGTAGGCGAGTCGGTCGCCCGCGGCGTCGAGGAACTGCTGGGCCTGCTCGCGGGTCCACGTCGCGTTGGCGTCGGCCCGGAGTTCGACCTCGGGGAGCGCGTCGCTCACGGCCTCGATTCGCTCGACGTCGGCCGACAGGGGCCGCGCGCCGACCTTGACCTTCAGGCACTCGAAGCCAGCCTTCGCGGCCTGTTCGGCCTCGGCGACGGTCTCCTCTGCGGGTGCGTCGCCGACCGTCGCGTTGACCGGGACGCTCTCGACGCGGTCGGATGCGCCGAGGTAGCGATAGAGGGGGACGCCCCCGCGCGAGGCCCGCAGGTCCGCGAGCGCGAGGTCGAGCGCGTGGCGCGCGGCGGGAGTGGGTTCGAGGTCGTCCAGCAGGTCGACGACGACTGACTGGGCGTCATCGCCGCCGTCGATAGCTTCGACGACGTTCGTGAGAACTGCCTCGCACTCGTCGTGGTGTTCGGTCCACCCCGGAAGCGGGGTGGCCTCGCCGACTCCGACGCCCTCGGAGTCGGCTTCTTCCAATCGGAGCAGAAACCCCTCCCGTCGCTCGATGGTACCCCGTGCGGTGTCGAGGGGGTCGGCCAGCGGGAGCGAGAAGGGTCGGAGGTCGGCGTTCATGCTATCAGTCCCAGCGCGAACAGCACCGAGTGGCCCGCGAGGAGTTTCCCGGTTCGCTCCAGCGCGGGGTTCAGTGCCTCGCCCGAACTGTCGGTGAGGACGGTCCGAGCGACCGACGCGGCGTAGGGCAGGGTCACGAGGGGCAGGAGAACCGCCGGGGAGAACCCCTGCGCGAGCCAGAACCAGAAGGGGACGATGTACGAGAGCGCCAGCAGGCCGACGAACTCCGCCCGACTCGCCCGGTAGCCGACGAGGACGGCGAGCGTCTTCTTGTCCGCCTCGCGGTCGGTCTCGAGGTCCCGGACGTTGTTCACCACGAGGATGTCCGTGGAGATGGCCGCGACGGGGAGGCTGGCGACGAAGGCCGCGAGAGTGACGGTTCCCTCCGGGATTCCCATCGGGAAGGCCCCGGCCATGACGCTGGCGGCCTGCACGTAGAAGGTGCCCATCACCGCGACGACGCCGAAGAAGACGAAGACGAACAGGTCGCCGAGGCCGTGCGAGCCGAGGGGGTAGGGACCTCCGGCGTAGGCGATGCCGGAGGCCACGCTTGCGAGTCCGACGACGAGAATCGGTAGGCCGCCCACGTAGACGAGGTAGACCCCGACGAGTATCGCCAGCGCGAAGGTGGCGTACATCGCGCGCTTGACCGACTCCGGGGCGATGAGTCCGGACTGGGTGACGCGGGTGAAGCCCTTCCGCTCGTCGGTGTCCACGCCCTTCACGGCGTCGTAGTAGTCGTTGGCGAAGTTGGTGCCGATTTGGATGAGGGCCGCGCCGACGAACGCCGCCAGCGCCGGAAGCGCGGCGAACAGTCCTTCGTGGACGGCGAGACCGGTGCCGACGACGACGGGCGCGGCGGCCGCCGGGAGGGTGTGAGGCCGGGCGGCCATCAGCCACGCCTCGCGGCGGGAGTGTTCGGTAGCCATGTCGCTCATTAGTGGACGGTTACGCAAACTGGACAATAGCACCTACGGTTTCGACAGAGCCGAGACTACCGAATCGAAGTGGTCAACACTACCGAACCGAAGTATCCGGAGAACCGCTCCTCGCTCGTATCTACTCCTTGTCGCCAGAAGCACTTAAAGAACGAGAGGTGGGAGAGCGCGGACCGTACGCGTTATCCCCTCTCGACCAGTCGCCGCCGGTGTGACATCCTCGCCCGCCGTAAACGGCGAGGCTTCCTGCACAGCAGGAACGCCATGTCGCGGAGGTTTCGGAACCACACTCCTCGGACCTCAAGTGGGTGGTTCTCACCCTCGGTACCGAGGCGTTCCACGGCCCTGTCACGAGGGCTCCCATCTTCGGCCGTGTCATCGCTCCACGGTTTCTCGGTGGGGCTCTCACCGCCGAAGTCATCCAGCAAGGAACTGGACGAAGATGGTCCGTGTCGCACGACACGGCATAGCCGTGCCATCTAAAACCATGTCAACGATGGACTTCAACATCCCGATACACACGAGTGCACCGATTGACGAGCGCATTCCTCCCCACCCTGAAGGGCGGGGTTTCCTGCTTAGAAAAAGATGAACGACCGACTCCCCGACGAACGAAACACCCCTGACGAACGCGACCCTACCGACGAACGCGACAACCCCGACCCATGCGACACCACCGACGAACGCGACGTGACAGTGCGCGAAACCACGCCGGGCGACGCCGAGGGCGTCCGTCGAGTGGCCCGCGACTCGTGGCACGCCGCCTACGACGACCTGCTCGGAGAGGAGACGGTCTCCGAGACGGTCGAATCGTGGTTCACCCGTGAGAAGGTGGTCGCCGACGTGGAGCGGTCCGAACGACCCTTCTTCGTCGCGGAGTCGGACGGCGAGACTCTCGGATTCGCCATCTCCGTTCCGGACGACGAACGCGAGGCGACCTACCACCTCTACCGAATCTACGTGCGTCCGGACGCGTGGGGCGAGGGAATCGGAAGCCTGCTCCTCGGTAGATTGGAGGACGAGATACGAGCGCGCGGCGCGACCCGCCTCCGACTGACGGTCCTCGCCGACAACGAAAACGCCGTCCAGTTCTACGAGTCGAGAGGGTTCGAGCGAATCGGGGAAGCGCGGGACGAGAAGTTCGACCTGGCCCGATACGTCTACCGGAAGGAACTCGACTAGTCGTCGCCCGCCGCCCGGAACTCCCGGGCCGCCTCGCGTAACTTCCGAGAGATACCGGGCACCTGGTCGGGCGACACCTCGCCCTCGGCCTCGATTTCCGCGACGGACTTCGGGAACTCCCGGAGTTCGTAGTGGATGTCGATGCCCGCGTTCGCGCCCTCGCCCATCGCCACCGGAATCTGATTGTGGCCGGCCGTGAGGTCGCCGACGGCGTAGACGCCCGTGACGCTGGTCTCGCCGGCCTCGCCGACCGCTACGGTTCCGTCGTCGTTGCGCTCACAGCCGAGTTGGTCCGCGAGTTCGGCGTTGTAGTCCGACCCGTACATCGGGAAGCCACCGCGATACTCGCGGAAGGTCCCGTCCTCGAACTCGAAGCCCTCCAGCCAGCCGTCGTCGCCCTTCTCCATCGCGGCGACGTCCTCCTCGACGATTTCGACCGGATGCGCGCGGAGTTGGCGGTCGGTCTCGTCGCTCCACTCTATCTCGTCGCCGCGGGTCAGCAGGTCCACCTCGTCGGTGAAGTTGAGCATGATCATGGCGACGTGGGCGGCCGACTCGCCCGTTCCCATGACGAACACCGGTTCGTCCACGAACAGGTAGGCGTCGCAGTGGAGACACCAGTGGAGACCGCGGCCCGTCGGCGGCAACGGCGGGTCCGGTCGCTCGTCGGAGAATCCGGTCGCCAGCACCACGCGCTCCGCGAGGAACGCGGGGTCCCCGTCGCCGCTCCCGGTCGAGAGTCGGAACCGGCCGTCCTCGGTGCGCTCGACCGACTCCACGAAGTTCCGGACGTAGTCGGCCCCGTAGTGCTGTATCTGCTCGCGGGCGGTCTGGAGCAGTTCCTTGCCCGAAACGTCCTCGGTGACGCCGATGACGTTGTGCGTCTCGGTCATCATGGCGGCCCGGCCGCCGCCGCGGTTCATGACGACGGTGTCGTGGCTCAACCGCGTCGTGTACAGCGCGGTCGTGAGACCGGCCGGTCCGCCCCCGACCACCGCGACCTCGTACTCCCGAAGGTCGTCTGTCATCGACGTTACGTAGGGACTTGAACGGCTTAAGTCGGCGGGCAGTGGCGAGACCGACCGCGAGGAGTTCGGGTTTCGGCGGCGTTCGACAGGTCTCCACATCCCGAGTTGGTCCCGCTCTCCATTCGAACTCTCGACTGGATGTGACACATCTGACTGGCCGCCGCTGAGAAATAATATCATTTGTTTAAAACCCCTATATATTTCCTAAACAAACATATAAAACTCCCTCCCGAGCGAAACCTTCAGCCCTGACCGCCCATCCGCCGCAGTTGCGGTGCCGTCGCGGTGCGGTCGCACTAGCGACTGTACCGCGAGCGAGGAGCGAAGCGACGAGCGAGCGGGTCTTGTTGGTCCAGATCTTTCGAGGAGCGGTGCCCGCAGGGCGAGCGGTTTGCCGCTCGCCCGAGGACACCCGACGACAAAAAAAAGGTGGTGGTCGAAAGGACGTCTTTAGTAGTGCCAGTCGAACTCGTCGAAGTCCGGCTCGCGCCCTTCCACGAAGGCGTCACGGCCCTCCTGGGCTTCGTCGGTCATGTACGCCAGTCGCGTGGCCTCCCCGGCGAACACCTGCTGGCCGACCATCCCGTCGTCGGTCGCGTTGAAGGCGTACTTGAGCATTCGCATCGCGGTCGGACTCTTCGAGTTCATCTCCTCGGCCCAGTCGAGGGCCACCTCCTCCAACTCCTCGTGGGGCACGACCTCGTTGACCATTCCCATGTCGGCGGCCTCCTCGGCGTCGTAGTCCTTTCCGAGGAAGAAAATTTCGCGGGCCTTCTTCTGGCCGACCTGCTTGGCGAGGTAGGCAGAGCCGAACCCGCCGTCGAACGAGGCCACGTCGGGGTCGGTCTGCTTGAACAGCGCGTGTTCCTCGCTGGCGATGGTCATGTCGCAGACGACGTGGAGGCTGTGGCCGCCGCCGACGGCCCATCCCGGCACGACGCAGACGACCGGCTTGGGGATGTGGCGAATCAGGCGCTGGACTTCGAGGATGTGGAGACGGCCGCCCTTCGCGGCGCGTTCGTCCTCGCTATCCTCGCCGCGGTACTCGTAGCCCTCTTCGCCGCGGACGGTCTGGTCGCCGCCCGAGCAGAACGCCCACCCGCCGTCCTTCGGCGAGGGACCGTTGCCGGTCAGGAGGACGCATCCCACGTCGGTCTGGCGCTTGGCGTGGTCGAGCGCGTCGTAGAGTTCGTCCACGGTCTTGGGTCGGAAGGCGTTGCGGACCTCCGGTCGGTCGAGCGCGATGCGGACCGTGCCCGAATCGACCGCGCGGTGGTAGGTGACGTCGTCGAACTCCGGTCCCGCAGGTTCCCACGCCTCGGGGTCGAAAATCTCGGATACCATGTATCGGCGTCGGGTCGGACCGCGCAAAAAGATTCCTTGTTGGTCTGTTGCGGTTCGAGTGATGGGTGGCGCTGGAAGTTGGACCGCCGGTTCGACTGGCTTCGAGACCCCGAACGCCGAGCCAACCGAACTGCGTCCGAGCGACTCTCCTCTCTCGGCCACAGGTTCTCTCTCGGACTCACAGGTGTCGTTCGTCGGAGATTCCGACGCCCCCGGAGGGTGTCGCGCTCGTTCGCTCCCGAGGTCTGTCCCCCGCGTTTCCCGCTCACCGCTTTCCGGCGACGTGCCCGACCCCGGCGAGGCCGAGTGCGAAGACGCCGAACAGGAGTTCCGCGACGAGAAAGAGAAGGACCCGACCCGCGAAGTTACCGCCCTTCGTCGCGGGGCTGAACGAGACGACCGGGAAGAGGACGAGCAGGAGCGCAACTGCGTAACACCCGTACTTGACAGCT
Organism: Halorussus salinisoli; assembly: GCA_005239435.1. GTDB lineage: Archaea > Halobacteriota > Halobacteria > Halobacteriales > Haladaptataceae > Halorussus > Halorussus salinisoli. The sequence goes on from SZNP01000007.1 coordinate 271,439, forward strand.
TCACCGATGCTGTCTCGGGTCGCGAGATAGGCCGTCCCGCCCGTCCACGCGAGCCCACCGGGGAGGATGCTCACCCAGCTCTGGACGACGAGTCCGAAGAGAAGAAACGCCAGAGCACCGACGAGTGCGCCACCGACGATGCCGACCAGGACGGTCAGCGAGTTATCGAGGAGACCGTCGGGGTCGAAGAGGTGGTCGTTGGCCGCGGCTTCCGCGTCGCCCGTTTCGCTCGAAGTCGTCTGCACGGCCCGTTCGCTCGGCGCTCGATTGCGATTCGAGTTCCCACCTCGGCGTTGGCCGGTCCCCTCGCTCTCCAGGTCCGCGCCGCAGTGGAGGCAGTAGGGCGCGGTCGCACTGACGGGGCCGTCGCAGTCGGGACAGCGCGGGTCGGTGTCTTCTGGCGGCACGTTCGAGTTCCCTCGCTCGGCCGACAAAACCGTTTCGCCGACCCGGCAAGCGCCACGGGACGTCCGAAGCTACTTGGTCGGCGATTCCGTGACGTATCCCATGACCGACGCAAGCCAGAGCGCAGTCTCCGCCCGACTCGCCGACCGGACCCGGAGCCTCGAACGCTCGAAGATTCGCGTGATGTTCGGACTCGCCGAACGCGAGGACCGCGACCTCGTGCGCCTCGAAGTCGGCGAACCCGACTTCGGCACGCCCGACCACGTCATCGACGCCGCGGCCGAGGCCGCACGCGGGGGCGCGACTCACTACACGGAGAACGCCGGCATCCCGCCGCTCCGCGAGGCGATTGCGGACACGATGGCCCGCGAGAGCGGCGTCGAGGTCGCTCCCGAGCAGGTCACGGTCAAGAACGGCGCGATGGAGGCGCTGTCGCTGGCGATGATGGCGCTCGCCGGACCGGGCGACGAGGTGGTGGTCCCGACGCCCGCGTGGCCGAACTACGTGAACCAGGTCCAGTTGGCGGGCGCGACACCGGTGACGGTCCCGCTCCCGGCCGAATCGGGGTTCGACCTCGACGCCGAGCGCGTGACCGACCAAATCACCGACGACACCGTGGCCGTGATCCTCACCAGCCCCTCGAACCCGACCGGGCAGGTCTACGACGAGGAGGCCGTGGAAGCGGTCGCTGAAGCCGCCGCGGCCCACGACGCCTACGTCGTCGCCGACGAGGTGTACGGCCGCCTCACCTACGACCGGGAGTTTCGCGGCGCGGCGTCCTACGTCGAAGACGCCGAGAACGTGCTGACCGTCGACTCCTGTTCGAAGACCTACGCCATGACGGGGTGGCGACTCGGGTGGCTCGCAGGGGCTGAGCCAGTGGTCGATGCCGTCACCAGCATCGGCGAGAGTACCACGGCCTGCCCGTCGAGCGTGAGCCAGCAGGCCGCGCTGGCCGCCCTGACCGGCCCTCAAGAGCCAGTCGCCGAGATGAAGGCCGCGTTCGAGGAGCGCCGGGACTTCGTGGTCGAGCGCGTGGCCGAGATGCCGGTCGTCTCGTGTCCTCGGCCGGAAGGAGCGTTCTACGCCTTCCTCGACGTGAGCGACCTCTCCGGCGGTAGCTTCGAGGTCGCCAAGCGACTTCTCTCGGAGCACGGCGTCGTCACGGCTCCCGGCGACGGATTCGGTGACGCCGGGGAGGGGTACGTCCGAATCAGTTTCGCCAACAGCCTCGACCGCATCGAGACCGGACTCGACCGAATCGAGGAGATGGCTCGAGCCGAACGTTAGCCGTCCATCGCGTCGATGCACTGGCCGATGAAGGTGTCGTGGATGGCGAACACCTCGCCGTCGAGCGCGACTGCGGTCCCGCTGGTCTCGTCGTGGGGGAAGTGCATCTCGACCGCGTCGTCGAACGACCGGACCGTGCAGTCGAGCGGGCCGTGTTCGTAGAGGTTCTCCTGATGGGGTTTCTCGACGGCCTCCAGTCGCACGTCGCGGACTACCTGTTCGATGTCGTCGTCTGTGTACTGGTCGGCGACGTCGTCGCGGACGTACCGCACTTCACCGCCGTCGTCGTCGTAAAAGATGACGCTCCGCAGATGGTCGCCGACGCGGTCTTGCAGGAACTCAGTCAGGGCTTTGGAGGGCGACTCCGACATGGGGTAGCCAGATACTGCTCGCGCTGCCGACTTAATATTGGCGAGAACCTTATAGTAATTTTACTGACTGGTGACCGATTGTGTATACGTCGGAGTACGACCGGGGTCGGTGGGAAATCGACTACCTTCCACTACAGACGCTACGGTCGCCGACGCCACTCGGCCATACCGGTGGGGAGGCCGGCGATACCCCGACCGTCTCCGAATCGAGGCGAGGGTTCGGACTCCATCCCACGGCGAGTCAGGGGCGGTCAGAGAAGAGCGCGAGGTGTCTGACGACGGTGCGGCTTTCGAGTCCGCCCGCGAGCGAACCGGTCAACACGCCCACGGTGCTGATGAACGCCGACGTGTGCAACAGGTCCACGAACCCGACCTCCGGATTTTCGAGCGTGGGCCAATTGGTGATGAGGTCCTGTGGAAAGATGAACAGTTCGATGCCCAGCATCAGCAGTCCGACCATCACGAAGAGTCCGATCACGGCGGCCAGGACCGTCAGGAACACTGCGACGTTCACCACCGCCATTTGCTCGGTGAGTATCCGCTTCTCCTTCCGGGGGAAGAAGAGTCGCTGGATCAGCGTGAGATACACCGTGGCGGCGAGCACGCTGACGAGCGCGAACCCACCGGCGACGGCGCTGGTCATGTGGACGCCTACGTCCCACGTTTCCGCGCTGAAGACCAGCACGAGCGTCGGGGTGACGGCTGCGGTAGCGAGTTTCGGGAGCGACAGCGGCAACAGCGGAGCGCGATTACGGGCCAGTGGCAACAACACCTGCCGAGGATGGGCCAGCGCACTCCGGACGTGGAAGGCGAACCGCTGGAGGCGACCGTGAACCAACTCCTCCTGCCCTGGCAGCCGATTCGCCCGCCGCCGTAAGCGTGACTCCGTCTTCTCCCCGAACGACGGCACCTCTCGGCGCGACTCGTCGAATCTGAACGGGGCCATCACCCCGCCGTCGTGGTCCGCGCCGAGAACGTGTCCCAGCAGGTGTACGACCAGCGTGGCCGCGTTCCACCTGACGGTCTCGTCGTCCAGGTCGCGGGACGGTCGGCCGCGCGAGGTTCGCGTGAGCCGCCGGACCGAGACGACCGCCATCCGACTCACCGACGAGGAGAGTCCGGGGACTGCCTTCCTGCGTCGGGAGGTGAGCGCGGCGTTCGTGACTACGACCACGAGGTCGTACGGTCCCTCGACCATTCGGAGGCTGGCCTCGTCGAGGAAGTCGGAGGGCCGCCGAGTCTCGTCGTCGGAGAGCCGAAACGGCTCCTCGATGTGGAATCGCCATTCGACTCCCGTCGCGTGCTCCATCTCGCTCTCGGCATCTTCGACAGCACGGCGGACGAACCGTCGGAGTGACTCCGAGTCAGTCTCGGGCGTGTAAGCGACGACGACGCCGACGTTGATTACCTCGTCCGTGGCGGCGGGAGCCGTCGAGTCGGTCACGGTGTTGGCCGGTCGACTCGCTCTCGCGTCACCGTCGGTCATGCAATCGTCTCCAGCGACGGTACGCGGACGGGTAAGTCTGGAGGCCGCCTACTTGCCACAGTACCGACCGACGGACGTCGGCTTCGGACTTCTCCGAGGTGCGACAGGCCGACTGGACCGCGGAAAGTTGTAACAATAACGACAGGACGGTGGTGAGTCCGGAAGCTCGACCGCTTATACAAATATTGCCGGAAGAATTCTATACATTTGTTTAGAAACGATTGAGTCATATAAACGTCGACGACGAGTCGCGGACGACGCCGATTAGTCCTTCCTCCGCTTCACGACTCTACACACTGCCGCCTACTCGTCCCGGAACCCCGAGGCTACCCGTTCGTCCAGCGACTCGCGGAATCGGTGGCTCTCCTCTCCGTCGGTGGTGACCTCGATTACCTGCGTTCCCTCGCTTTCGACCGACTCGCGGAAGGCCGACCGGAACGCCGGAAGGTCGGCGACGCGTACGAAGTCGAGGCCGTAGAGGTCGCCGGTGAATTCGTAGTCGAGGCCGTGCGGCGTCCGGAACTGCTCGGTGAACGGCGGGTCGAACTCCTCGATGGGGAGCATGTGGAAGATGCCGCCGCCGTCGTTGTTAATCTCCACGACGGTCGCGTCCACGTCGCACCGCTGGACCGCCAGCAGGCCGTTCATGTCGTGGTAGTAGGCCAGGTCGCCCGTCACGACGACGAGGGTGTCGTCGGTCGCGCTTCCCGCGCCCAGTCCGGTACTCGTGATGCCGTCGATACCGCTCGCGCCGCGGTTGCCCAGAACCGTGAGGTCGGCCGACCGTGGTTCGCCGAACCGGTCCAGGTCCCGGACCGGCATGCTGTTCGAGACCATCACGGTCGCGGGGTCGGGCGTGTCTTCGGCGACCGCAGAGAGGATACCGCCTTCGAACGGTCGCTCGTCGCGGGCCGCGGCGACCAGATTCCAGTACCGGCGCTCGGTCTCGACGAATCGGTCGCGCCAGTCGTCGCTCCCCGGGGATTCGACGCTCTCGGCTAGTCGTCGGGCGAGTCGCGTCGGGTCGGCCGCGAGAAGGTCGGTCGCCTTAAACGTCGCTTCGCGCCACCCGCCTGCGGGGTCCACGAGGAACTGCCGGGAGTCGCTCGCCTCCAAAAACCGGCGGAGGACCTTCGAGGTGGGAGACGCGCCGAACCGCACGACGACCTCCGGGTCGGGCCACGAGTCGCCGACCGCGCCGAGGTAGCCGTCGTAGCCTCCGACGACGAGCGCTCGGCCGTCACCAGAACTGGGGTCGTCGTGGCCGAACCGATGCCCGGAGAGCGGGTCGGCGAGAACGGGAAAACCGGTCGCTTCCGCGAGGTCGGCGAGGGCCTCGCGTTCGGGCGTGGTCGAACTGCAGTCGGGTGGGGCCGAGTCGCGGTCGGGCGCGGGAGCGTCGGCCGGACCGACGACGAGCAGGCCGCGGTCCGCACTCTCGACGGCCTGCCGGACCTCGCGGAAGTCGGTCTCGCCCAACTCCGGGCGACCCTGCGCTGTCCGGACGTACGGCCGGGCGCTCCCGTCGTTCTCGACCCGACCCTCCGTGGCGAGGGGTGCCTCGTCCGCCAAGTTCTCGGGCACGTCGCCCGGGACCTCGACGGGTTCGAGGGGCTTGCGGAACGGAACGTTCAGGTGGACCGGTCCCGGCGGCGTCCCGGTCGACTCGGCGACTGCGCGGGCCGCAGTCGTGCGGAGCGACCGGAGCTTTCGGGCCTCGGGTTCGGGTTCCGGCAGGTCGGTGTACCACCGGACTGCGTCGCCGTAGAGCTTCTGCTGGTCGATGGTCTGGTTCGCGCCCGAGTCCCGGAGTTCCGGCGGTCGGTCGGCCGTGAGAACCAGCATCGGGACGCGGGCCTGATTCGCCTCGATGACGGCGGGGTGGAAGTTCGCCGCCGCAGTTCCGGAGGTGCAGACCAGTGGCGTCGGCGTTCCGGTTCGCTTGGCCCGGCCGAGCGCGAAGAAGGCCGCCGAGCGTTCGTCGAGGTGGGAGAACACCTCGATTCCGCGTCGCTCGGCGAACGCGACGGTCAGCGGCGTCGAGCGACTGCCGGGCGCGACGCAGACTGCGTCGACGCCCGCCGCTTCGAGTTCGGCGACGAGGGTTCGCGCCCAGAGTGTGTTGCGATTTGGCGCACTCATCTCTCCAGTTCGTCAAGAATCGGCCGGTACTTCAGTTGGACCTCCTCGTACTCCTCGTCGGGGTCGCTGTCGGCGACGATACCGTTTCCGGCGAAGAGGGTCGCCGACTCGTCGCCCGTCACTGCCGACCGGATGCCGACCGCGAAGGTACCGTCGCCCTCGGCGTCGAACCACCCGACGGGCGCGGCGTACCACCCGCGGTCGAAGGTCTCGGTCTCTCGGATGGTCCGAAGGGCTTTCGCGGGCGGGAGACCGCCGACGGCGGGAGTCGGATGCAGGGCCTCTACGATGGAGAGGACGTGGCCGCTCTCGGTCAGGTCGGCCTCGATGGGGGTCCAGAGGTGCTGAATCGTCGCCAGCTTTCGGACGCGTCGGTCCTCGACTCGGACCGTGCCCGCGATGGGCGATAGCTGGTCACGAATCGTCTCGACGACCAACTCGTGTTCGTGAGCCATCTTCTCGCTGTTCTGGATGCTGGCTTCGAGTTCGGCGTCCTCCTCGGGGGTGTCGCCTCGACCGACGGACCCCGCGAGAGCGTCGGTCTCGACGGTTCGACCTCGGAGCGTTGCCAACCGTTCGGGGGTCGCGCCGAAGAAGGCCCCCTCGGTCGTCGGTTCGAAGCAGAACCGGAAACAGTCGGGGTACGACTCGCCGAGTCGGGCCAGCGCGCCGGGAATCGACACCTCGTCGGCCAGTTCGACCGCGAGGGCCTGGGCCAGCGTGACCTTCCGGAGGTCGCCCGCCTCGATGCGGGAGACCGCGGCGCTGACCTGTTCGGCCCACTCCTCTCGGGTCGTGGTCGGGGTGGTGGCGACGACGCCGGGCGGACCGTCTTGCTGGGAGTCCGAACTCGGTTGTCCTTCCTCCTCGGTGAGCGCGTCTCGGACCTCCGCGAGTTCACGCTCGACCGCCTGGGGCGAGGCGTCCCGGGCCGAGACCGTCAGCCACGTCTCGCCGTTCGCGCGAGTCAACTGGGTCCGCGGAAGGACGAACTCCGCGGCCCCGAACCCCTGCCACGGCGGGGCCGGGTCGTGGTCTTCGTGGAACGAAAAGCCGCCGAACAGTCGGGGCCGCGCTGGGCCGGGTCCGTCGTAGTCGAGTCCGTCGAAGAGGTCGGCGGCGGCCTCGCGGACCTCCTCGAACCGGTCTGCTCCGTCGGCCGTGAGGCGTGCCGCCGTGCCGCCACCGGCGAACTCCGGGCCGTAGGGGCTGGTCCAGTAGGTCCGGGGTGCGTCCCGCCCGGCGAGGAAGGGTCGGGGGTCGCAGTCGGGTAGCTCTACTGCCCGGCTCACGAGGGCGGAGCCGGTCGGTTCGGCCGACACCTGTCCGTCGCGGGGCGGAGACTCCATTCAGTCGAACTCGGGAGGCCGGAGTCTTTAGTCTAACTGAATCGGTCGTGGCGGTCTGTGGACCCTCGGACGAACGTTCGGAGGACCGTTTCTCCGGCGCGTGCTGGCGCGACCTCTTCGGAAAACCAGAACTCACGTTCTAACTGTACCGCTCCTCGTTCCACGGGTTCGCTGTGTTCGAGTAGCCGCGCTTCTCCCAGTAGCCTCGTTCGGGTTCGGTCAAGAACTCGATGCCGTTCACCCACTTCGCACCTTTGTAGGCGTACTTGTGCGGCGTGACGACTCGGAGCGGGCCGCCGTGCTCGCGCGGGAGAGAGTCACCGTCGAACTCGTAGGTGAACAACACTTCCTCGCGCATGCAGTCGTCGAGCGGGAGGTTGGTCGTGTAGTCGTCCAGCGCGGAGAACATGACGTGAACCGCGTCGTCTCGCACTCCGGCCATCTCGGCGAGGTCCGGGAACGTGACGCCGGTGAACTCGCAGTCGAACTTGCTCCACCCGGTAACGCAGTGGAAGTCCTGATTCTGGGTCTCGCTCGGCAGGTCTCGGAACTCGTCCCACGACAGGGAGAGTTCGTCTTCGACCGCACCCGTGACCGTGAACTCCCACGTCTCGGGGTCCCAGTCGGGCGTCCCGCTCTTCGAGAGGACCGGGAATTTGCTCGTCTCTCGCTGGCCCGGCGGCAGGCGCTCGCCGTCGAACTCCTCGTGGATGTCGGTTACGTCCGTGGCGCTCATGTGGGCCAGTCGGTGTCGGACGCAAGTAGATTTATCGACTGCGCACGGGCGCGTACCGAATCGACCGACCGAGGCCGCGACGCGCCCGGATAACGCGACGTTTCGTCGGTGTAAGCTCGACCTATTCTGAGTTGTGGGGGGTTCCACGGAGTATCGACTCAATAACAAAGGCCGACCTGTCCCAAAACGCAGTGCGCATGGCAACAAAAGAACGACGCACGGCCGGACAGGAACAGACCGTTCAGGCCGCCGAAGAGACCGCGACCGACGTGACTGTACTCGCTGCAGCCACGTCGGTGATACTCGCACTCCACCAGTTCTTCGTGCGGGGGAACCGAATGCAGGGTATCTTCATCGGTCTCTGGCCACCGACGATTCTGGCGTTCGCGAGCTACTACAACCAGAAGAGAATCGAAAAAGCCGTGACCGCACTCGGCCCGAACCGCATCATCAACTCTATCGAGCAGATGCTCGGTAGCCGCTGAACTCCCGAACGACGTCATTTTTCCGCCTCCGTAATCCGCCGTTGTGTATCGGTTCCAACAACATCCGTTCGGAAACATCGACACTACGTTTCGGAACTCTCAATCTTTCTTTCCGTTACGTTCGAAATGGTTCACCGTGACCCGTACTCTTCCCCGTCAGACTTATCAACACCCCTCCCGAAGCCACCAATGTTCCAATGCCGAAGGTAGAGATAACTATTCCGGAACATCTCGAAATGCAGATCGCCCAGATGGTCGAACAGGGCGAGTTCGTCAACCGAGAGGAAGCCATCGAGGATCTCCTCTCGACGGGTCTCAAAGCCTACAAGACCAGTGGTCCGATGGACGATGACGACCGCGAACCTGGTCTCGAAGACGAAGGAATGATGGGCCACGAAGACGAGTACGTCTTCTAACCCTCCCTTTTCCGAGCGTGCGAAGCGTTCACAGAAACCCTTAAATTAGACACCTCCTTACCCACGGACATGCACAAAGACGAGCTTCTCGAACTTCACGAGGAAATGGTACTCATTATGGAGTATTTCCAGGACCAAGAACGCGTGAGAGACGGTCTGTTCGACCCGTACGAGGAACTCGACGTGGACCCCTCGCACGTCCACAAGTCCAAGAGCGAACACAAGCACGCGGTGTTCGTCCTCGGCAACGCGTTGGCCACCGCGATGAGCGACGACGAGTTCAGCGAGGCGGGCCGCATCGGCAAGCGCATGCAGGAACTCGCCGACGACGCTGAATCCAAAATCTGAAACTTCTACTGCGTTCGGAAACTCCCCTTCGGCGAATCTCCTCGCTGGAAGAACGTTCACGAAAACCACTGCGTCACCTCTCCTTCGATTGGCGGTTCGCCCCTGCGTACCGTCTGCGCTCGGTCGAAGGTTCCTCGACCCGTTCGGTCGCGTAGTACTCTCGCGGAAGAACTTCGTGCAGTCGCGCCCTACGGTCGCTCACTGTTCTGTGGAACGACCCGTTTCGCGCGTCGGTTGCAACGATACCGATAAGAGGAACGTATAGTTATGTTTAGAACCTCGATAGCAACCTCAAAGAAGTAATTTAATTGCTGAACTCCGGTTCCGTTCCGCGCGAACCCGACGTTCCACGCCGACCTCCAGCAGTTGTACCGCGACCGACCGCTGGAAAAGGTCGGTTGCGGGCCGCAAGATATTTGAGAGGCTTGTGGCTTCCACGTAATATGGAAACGCGCACGGTCGAGCAGGTCGAAAGTTGGCGGACTCGTTCCTTCGCGGACGGGTTCGCTGGCCTGCGCGAACTCTCTGACGGGGAGTTCTCGGGGGCAGTCAGGGCCGGTGGCGCGTGGCTATTCATGCTCAACGGACGGATAATCGGCGTCTTCGAGGGGAGCCTCGACGACTTCGAGGACGCCGACGGCACTGCATACGCCGCGCCCCATCCGTCGCTTCCGCTCCTGTTCAGTATGCAGGAACGAGGTGGCGAGACCCAAGCAAAGTATTACACGAACGACACGCCGCTCTCGGACGTCGATTCGACGCTCACGGACGGGAAGTTCACCGGCTACGTCGAACTCAGCGAGAACGTCCTGAGCGGGGATTACTACGTGGCCTACTACGGCGGGCGTTCGATGAGCGTCGCGTTCGTCGGCGCGAGCGAACAGGTCGTGACCGGCGACGACGCCTTCGAGCGAGCCAACGACGAGGTCGGAATCTACGAAGTTCGGGACGTGAACATCGAAGTCACCGACGTACCGGAACCCGACGACGCCGACGAGTCGACGGGCGGAACGTCCGGCGGGTCGGGTACGTCGTCCGGCGGAACGGACGCACCCTCCGGCGGAGCGAGCGCGACGTCCGTCGGGACAGACGCGGCGTCCGGCGAGTCGGGCGGAGCATCCGGTGGAGCAGGCACGTCTTCCAGCGAGTCGGGCGCGGCGTCCGATGGCGCGCCCGATTCGGGTGCGGTCGACGCGACACCGACCGAAGGGAGTGCGGGTCGCGCCGGCGGGACCGACGCCTCGCTCGAAACGGAAAGCGGTTCAGGCGGGCGAACCGAGGACGTTCCCGGCGGGCAAACGAGTCGGTCTCCGGGACAGTCCGCGAAGTCGACCGGGACCCAATCACCCGCGGGCCAGCGACCCGACGCGACCGACCGCCGAGCGGACCGCGCCGCCGACAGCGCCTCGGAACCCGACCGCGAGGCGCAAACGGCCGACGCGAGCCCGAGCGACCAGACCGACGCGAGCGCGGAAACCAGTACGAGTACGGAATCCAGTGCAGACACGGAGTCCGCCACGAGCGCAGACCGTGCGAGTGACGAGGAGACGGTCGAATCGACGACGAGTCCACAGTCCGCTTCGAGTACGGACGCGACGCACGAGACGACGCCCGACGCGGCCTCGGACGCCGGGAGCGAGGAGACGGCCACCGAAGACGTGTTCGACGACGAGGAGGAGTGGCGCGAGGCCACGACCATCCCGTCGCTGGACCCCGACCGGAGCGAGGGTCCGAAAGACGCGACTACCGGCGGGACGGGCGGGTCGTCCCAGAGTGCGGCGTCGGTCGACGACCCGACGGCCGACCGCCCGAGTTCGGGGTCGGCGACGAGCGGTAAATCCCCAGCGAGCGCCAAATCTCCGACGAGCGGGCAGTCCCGGCCCGGCGACGGAACGAGCGCGTCGCGCACGTCGGTCGGACGCGCTGAGCCAGCGTCCGACCAGTCAGCGCCTGCGTCGGGGCAGTCCGCGGCGTCCGGGTCGAGCGCGTCCGGTGGCGCGTCGGAAGAGGCCAGCGAGGAGGCCCGAGAACGCGTCCAGAAGCTCCGGTCGCAACTCGAACAGCGCAAACAGCAGGTCGAGCAGTTGAAGCAGCGACTCTCGAACGTCGAGTCCGAGCGCAACGAGTACAAGCGCGAGCGCGACGCCCTCCGGCAGGAGGTCGAGCGACTCGAAGCGAAACTCGAAACCACCGAGTCGGCCGGGTCGGGGAGCGCCAACCGCCAACTCAGTCGGTCGCAGGCGTTCGACGGCACCAACCTGTTCGTCCGCTACGAGTCGAAGGGGAAGGCCACGCTGGACGAGGCGGCGGAAGGGAAGGCCGAGGCCGACGACGTGAACGCCAACCTCCGACTCGAACATCACACCCAGTTCGAGGCCGACGACGTGGACGTGGAGGGCGAGTCGTTCGAGGAGTTCCTCACCGACTCGTTCGAGTACCAGTTCGTCGCGTGGGTCGTGGAGGAACTCCTCTACGAAATCCGGGACACCGGCCACAGAACCGGTCTGAAGGAGCTCTACGAGTCGATTCCGAAGATAGACCGAGTGGACCTCCACGGCTCGGTCAGCGCCGGTGACACCGACGAGGACACCCGACAGGAGGCGTTCGACATCATCATGCGCGACCGGATGGGTAATCCGCTCGTGGTCGCCGACCTGAACGGGTCGCGCGACCCGACGACCGGCGACATGATGGGGTCGCTCGTGGACGCCTCGTCGGGCGTCGCGCACGCTCACGACGAACTATCCGGGGCGTTCCAAGTGACCGAGAGCTTCTTCGAACCGGAGGCTCTCGAAACGACCGAGTCCGCGACTTCCGGCGGATTCCTGAGCCGCGAAAAGAGAGAGAGTTTCGTGAAACTCTCCCGAAAGCGGGGATACCACCTCTGTCTCGTGGAATCACGGAGTGGTGGCTTCCACCTGAACGTGCCGGAACTCTAGTTTTCGGCTTCTGCGGCTTCGCTGATCTTCATCTCGTCCAGTTTGTCCGAGATTTCGTCTATCTTTCCGTCCAGTTCGGCGACGAACTCCTCGGTGCGCTCGGTCGTGATCGCACCCTGACTCGACGGCTCGATGAGGTTCTCCTCTTCGAGGACGCGGAGGGAGTACCGAACTTTGTGGTGCGGGTAGCCCGTTTCGTTCGACATCTTCACGATACCGATGGGTTCGCTCTCGATGACCATCTTCAGAACCTGCAGATGGCGCTCCAACATATCGACTTCCTTCTCAAGTCTATCTATCATGGCATGTGTTAACTTGTCTTAGAGCCTTTTAAAAGTTGCTGTCCGACCGGGACGCGTAACGACCGACTCGTCGCTCTCCGGTGCGAGTAGTTAACAGGTCTGGCGTCGACTCATATAGCGTTGTCGGTCTCTGTCACAGTGTAGTATCCTCGATACTGTAGATTTTCGGTGGCGGGACGGGATATATGTCCACGGTCGTGAATCAATTTGGCGAAAATACCGTAATCGGTTTACGGAGTGCGGGAGAACCAATCCGCGTAATGACCGTAACCATCGTCGGTTCGCAACTCGGCGACGAGGGGAAAGGCGGCGTCGTGGACCTCTGGGGCGACGCCGTCGACGTGGTCGCCCGCTATCAAGGTGGGGACAACGCAGGCCACACCGTCGTCGAAGACGGCACAGAGTACAAGCTATCGCTCGTTCCGAGCGGCGCAGTCCGCGGAAAGGTCGGCGTCCTCGGAAACGGATGCGTCGTCAACCCGTCGACGCTGTTCGAAGAGATAGACGACCTGCGCGAGCGCGGCCTCGACCCCGACGTTCGCGTCGCACGGCGCGCGCACGTCATCTTCCCGTACCACCGCGTGCTGGACGGCATCGAAGAGGACGTCAAGAGCGACTCGGACATGAAGGTGGGGACGACCGGCCGGGGCATCGGTCCGACCTACGAGGACAAGGCGGGACGGCGGGGTATCCGCGTCGCCGACCTGCTCGACTCCGAAGGTCTCCGCGAGAAACTGGAGTACGTCGTGCCCCAGAAACAGCGACTCGCCGAGGACGTCTTCGGCGTCGAGACCGGCGAGGAGTTCGACATCGCGAGCCTCTACGAGGAGTACAAGAGCTACGGCGAGCGACTCGCCGACGAAGACATGACCGTCGAGGCCGGACAGTTCCTCACCGACCGCATCGCCGACGGCGACGACGTGATGTTCGAGGGTGCCCAGGGTACCCTCATCGACATCGACCACGGCAACTACCCCTACGTCACGTCCTCGAACCCGACGGCGGGCGGGGCCGCCACGGGAACCGGTCTCAGCCCAGGCATCGTCGGTGGCGGCGAGATAGTCGGTATCGTCAAGGCCTATCTGACGCGGGTCGGGAGCGGGCCACTGCCGACCGAACTCGGCGGGGTCGTCGGTGACACCCCTGGCTACGACGAACGAGGCGAGGGCGATAACGAGGACGTCGCCGAGTACATCCGCGAGGAGGGCGGCGAGTACGGCACCGTCACTGGCCGACCGCGCCGGGTCGGGTGGCTCGACATGCCGATGCTCCGCCACTCCGCGCGCACCAACGGTTTCACCGGTCTCGCCGTCAATCACATCGACGTGCTGTCGGACCTCGACGAGGTGAAGGTGGGCCACAGCTACGATCTCGACGGTGAGGAAATATACACCGTACCAGCCACTACCGAGCGGTGGAGCGACTGCGAACCGAACTTCCGGACGTTCGACGGGTGGGACGACGTGAACTGGAGCGACGTGGCCGACGAGGGCTACGACGCCATTCCGGAGAACGCCCGGGCCTATCTCGAATACGTCAGCGACGAACTCGACACCGACGTCTACGCCGTCGGCGTCGGACCGGGCCGCGAAGAGACAGTCGTACTGGAGAACCCGCTCGAATAGACGGAACGAGCGCGCTTCTTTCTCCCTCTAGATAACTCTCGTTGCTTCGGCGGTCAGATTTAAGGACGTATGTGCACACACAGATACCGAAGGGTAGTCGGAAGGCGGCGTACCGACAGGGGAGCGGTATCTCCGTCGAACGAACCGGCTATACCTCCGCGCGACCATGCGCAAAGTCGAACTCATCTACCTTCACGCACTGCTCGTAAAGACCCACGAATATCTCGCGGTCCACCACGACCTACCCGAGCAGTTCGAGGCCTACGAGACCCACGACGTCGGCCCGTACCAGATTCAGCGCCGGAAAGAGGAACACGAGGCGGCGGCCCGACTGCTCGCCGAGCGACTCGCCGACGAAGTGAGAGACGAGCGTCGAGAGGTCGAACTCCGGGAGGCGTGAAGGCCCTACACCGGGTCGGTTCGCCGTCTGTGCGGTCGAAAGGACTGCTCGGGAGAGTTCACCTCGACACGGCGGGCCGGGTAGTTCGAGCGACGAGCGGTGCGGAACGTCCACGGAACCCGTCACGCTTTTGGCCCACCCACTCACAGGCATTATCATGAAGCAGTCGCTGATGGACATCATCTGTTGTCCGCTGGACAAGCAGGAACTCGAACTCGACGCCACCGAAACGGACGACGAGGAGGTTCTCGCCGGTACGCTGACCTGTACCGAGTGCGGCGAGACCTACCCCATCGAGGACGGTATCCCGAACCTCCTGCCGCCGGACATGCGCGACGTGGAGGCGTAGTTTTTTCTACTCTCGGTTGGAGGTGACGATAGCGTGCCAGACAGTCTCCCCGTCCGTCTCAACGACGACCGACTCCACGACATCCAGACGCGGGCGTCGTTCGAGGCGACGGACTCGTTTCCGATACTGCTCCACAACGGCGATGCGCCGGTTCACGTCCATCTCCATTTGGACGACGAACTGTCGAGAGTGGCGTCTATCCCCGCGAACAACCACTTCGTCGACGCCGACTCGACCCGACAGGTCAGCGTCGAAGTCGAACCCGGATCGCGCCCGGTCGAGGGGCAACTCAAAATCGTAACCGGCCACGGCGCGAAGACCGACTACGTCGCCGTCTCGATAGTCGAACCCGAGGACCGCGAGGACGCGGTGGACGTAGACGCCACGCTCGCCGACCCCGTGAGCGACGACGACGGCGACGACGAGGACGCAGACGGAGGGTTCGGACTCCCCGACCTCTCGCTGGGCGGGAACGCGCCGGTCGCCGCGCTCGGCGTGTTCGCGCTCGCGGTGGCGGCGGGGTCGGCCACCCTCTCGAACAGCGTGGCCGTCCTCGTCGGCGCGTTGGCCGTCCTCGGGAGCGTCGCGGCCGCGGGCTATCTACTGGTCCGGTAGCGCGGTCGGTGTAGTCGGAACGCCAGCGACCGTCTTCAGAAACAAAATTATTGCTGAAGAAAGTATTTTCATCCGTTACGGAATTGTTTTCCGACCTGCATCGAACGGAGAACCCTCACGCAAACACGCTCGATGATACGTTCACTCGGGCGCGCTCGGCCAAGCGTCCGGGCGGGGGTTTTCGAAACCGACACCACTCTCCGACCGACAACTCCGACGCACCGTTCTCCGAGCGTCTTCCGCAGTTTCCATCGCATCGTTTTTGCTCGTCGCCTGCGTCGCTTCGCACATGTCACTCGCCGAGGACACCCGCGAAGCGGCCCGACGTCGGCCCTTCCTCGTGGCCGCGCTCCGGGCGGGCGTCGTCAACTACACCGCGGCGGCGCGAGACCTGTCGGACGAGGTGGACGGCGACACCGAATCGATTGCGACCGCGCTCCGGCGGTTCGCCGAATCGCTGCCCGACCGCGAGACCGACTCGCGGGCCGCGCGCGTCTCGATGCGGAGCGGATTGGGCGAAGCGACCGACTCGGACGACCCGCTCCTCGCGGTCGGTGGGACCGCGCTCGCGCCCGGCGCGGGGTCGCTGACCGGCGTCCTCGCGTCGGGCGACGTGGACGCGGGCACGCTCGCCCACGTCCTCGGGTGCTTGGACGCCGCGGGCGTCGAGGTCCGAGCGGCGGCGGTCGCGGGCGAGACCCTACTCGTCGCCGTCGAGCGCCGCGACGGTCCGGACGCGGTTCGAGTCGTGGAGGACGCCCTCCAGGAAGTGCCGGAGTCGGCGGAATCCGAGGACGTGTAGACGGACCGAGCGCGCGAAGGAAGCGGCCCAAGTACGCGAGGGAAGCGAATCGAACGCGCAGAGGACCCGAACCGAACGCGCGGCAATCGGCGCGTAGTGTGCCTATCGACGCTTTAAAACGGTCGCTCTGGCTACTAGTCGGCAATGACGCTCGAAGTGACGAACACTCTCACCGGTGAGCAGGAGCCGTTCGAACCGCAGGACCCCGACTCCGTCCTCCTCTACTACTGCGGCCTGACTGTTTCGGACTTCGCCCACCTCGGACACGCCCGGTCGTGGGTCCACGTGGACGTGATGCACCGGTGGCTACACCACCTCGGTTACGACGTGCGCCACGTCGAGAACTTCACCGACGTGAACGAGAAGATCGTCGCACGCGTCGGCGAGGACGACCTCGGCGACAGCGAGGCGGACGTGGCCCGCCACTTCGTCTCGGAAGTCATCACGGACATGCGGTCGCTCAACCTGAAGCGCGCGGAGGTCTACCCCCGCGTGAGCGAACACGTCCCGGAAATCGTGGACCTCGTGGAGACCCTGATAGAGAAGGGCTACGCCTACGAGTCGAACGGGTCGGTCTACTTCGACGTGACGACGTTCGAGGACTACGGCAAACTCTCGAACCAGAAGGTGGAGGAGATGGAAGCGCAGGGCGAGGAAGCCGAGCTCGAAGAGAAGCGCCACGCCGCCGACTTCGCGCTCTGGAAGGCCGGAGAGGCCCACCCGGACGACGCCGAATCGGGAGGCCAGACGTGGGACTCGCCGTGGGCCGAGGGCCGTCCCGGATGGCACATCGAGTGCTCGGCGATGAGCATGACCCACCTCGGCGAGACGCTGGACCTCCACGTCGGGGGGCAGGACCTCGTCTTCCCCCACCACGAGAACGAGATCGCCCAGAGCGAGGCCGCCACCGACCAGCAGTTCGTCAACTACTGGCTCCACGTCCGCCTGCTCGAAACCGGTGGCGAGAAGATGTCCTCCTCGCTCCAGAACTACTTCACGGTCCGGAACGCCGTCGAGGAGTTCGGTTCGGACGCCATCCGGATGTTCCTGCTCTCGACCGCGTACAACAACCGCCAGACATACAGCGAGGAGACCCTGAACGAGGCGGTCGAACGATGGGAGCGACTCGAACGCGGCTACGAGCGCGCGATTGAGGCAGCCGACAGCGCCGACGCCGGGACGAAAGTCGAAGACGCCGACCTCCGGAGTGCGGTAGCCGCGACCCGCGAGGAGTTCTCGGCCGCGATGAACGACGACTTCAACACCCGCGAGGCCATCACGGCACTGCTGGAACTCGTCAGCGCGGTCAACAGACACGTCGGCGACCGCGAGGCGTACGACTACCGGGCGCTCCACGACGCCATCGAGGCCTTCGAGGCGTTCGGCGAGGGCGTCCTCGGGTTCGCGCTGGCGGGCGACAGCGAGGGGAACGTGGAACTGCTGGACGAACTGGTCGCACTCGTCCTCGACGTGCGAGAGCAGGAACGAGACGCGGGCAACTACGAGCGGGCCGACGACCTCCGCGACGAACTCGAAGCCCTCGGAATCGAGGTGCAGGACACCGATTCGGGAGCCGAGTTTCGACTCTCGTAAAACGGACTGCGATCCGACTAGTACTGTCTGTCGTCCTCGTTTTCCTCGGGCAGAGCCACGGGGGTTAATAACCCCGGCCTGTCTACCCCGCGAGTACCATGACACGACGCGCAGTCGCTGGCGTCCTGGTCGCCGCGCTGGTCGTCGCCAGCGGGTGTACCGGCGTCCTCTCGGGGCCGGTCACGTTCTCCGCCTCGGAGGCGACGGTCAGCGACGCCGCCCTCCAGGAGACGGGTTACGAACACAACAGCACCGAGAAGAAAGAGGTCTCGCGGGAGTTCTCGGCGGCCGGACAGAGCAAGAAGGTCGAAGTGACCAACTGGATATCGGAGTACCACCAGCGAGTCGGCCTTCCTGGCGTCGGCGAGCACAAGGTCGCGGTCTTCGCTACCTTCTCCAGTCCGAAGGTGGACGTCCTCGGCAAGTCGTTCAATCCGCTCTCGAAGTACGACAACCGCCAGTTGGCCGAGCAGTTCACCTCCCAACTGAAGAGCGTGAACGACGTTCGGAAGGTGGACAGCCAGAACCGGACGATGCTCGGAAAGACGACGAAGGTGACGAAGTTCGAAGCCACCGTTACGACGGCCACCGGCATCGAGTTCGACGCCTACGTCCACGTCACGAAAGTCGAACACGAGGGCGACTACGTGGTCGCGCTCGCAGTCTACCCCCAGAAGCTCCCCGGGCAGAGCGACAAGGTGTACCGCCTTCTCCGGGGCGTCCAGCACGGCGAATAGCGACGACGGAGCGATTCCGACCATCCGGTAACGTTTTTCTCGGTCCGGCGTGTCACCGAATGCATGAATACGGCGCTGGCCGCCGGAGTCGCGCTCACGGCCGCCGGACTGGTCGGATATCTCGCCGGTCTCGCGTCGGCCTATCCCGGCCGAGCGTTCTCGGTGACGGGCCTCATGGTCGGAATCACTTTGCTGGCGATCGGTCTCGGAGGCGATTCGGCGTGACGGTCGAGGCAGTCGTCTACACCACCGAGGGGACGACGACCTACGCCGACCTTCGGACCGCCCGCAACGCGACCGGAACGACGTGGGTTCGAGCCTCGAACGCGACCGCCGACGAGATGGAACGCGTCGCCGAGGCGTTCGGTATCCACCCGCTCTCGGTCGAAGACGTTCGAAACGGCGTCCGACCCAAGACCGAGGAGTTCGACGACCACACGTTCGTCCTGTTGAAGACCGCGACTCTTCGTCGCGGCGAGACCACGTTTCAGGAGGAGATTCGCAGGGAGTCGGTCGGCTTCTTCGTCGGCGACGACTGGCTAGTCACCATGTCGATGGAACCGGTCGACGCAGTCGAGCGCGTCTGGGAGATGGTCGTACGCGAAGAGGGTCGCATCCTGCGACAGGGGCCGGACTTCGCGACGTACCGAGTCGCCGACGGCATCGTCGACCGCTACTTCGACGTGCTGGACGAAATCGAAGACCAGATAGAGCAGGTCGAAGAGGACGTGACGACTTCGACCGACGTCGAGACGTTGGAGATAATCAACAACGTCCGGCGGGAACTGCTCTCGTTTCGGAAACTGCTGTGGCCCTCCAGGGAAGCGATAGGCTACCTCGCGCGCGGCGACCCCGACCAGATTCAGGAGACCACCGAGAAGTTCTACCGGGACGTGTACGACCACCTCGTTCAACTCGTCGACCTGACCGAGACCTACCGCGACTTGGCCAGCGGCGCGCGCGACATCTACCTCAACTCCCTGTCGCTCTCGACCAACGAGGTGATGAAGAAACTGACCGTCGTGGCGACCATCGTCCTTCCACTCACCTTCGTCGTGGGCGTCTACGGGATGAACTTCTCGGGCGGGCCGTACAACATGCCGGAACTCGGCTGGACCTACGGCTACCCGGCGGTGATGCTGGGGATGCTCGCCGTGACGGTGATACTCGTCGCGTACTTCCGGTACGAAGGATACACCTGAGCGGCGCTTCGCTACCTCCTGAATTTCCGGTCTTCGACACCGATACGGAACCTCGGTGGAAATCGAACGAGAGCTAGCTACTGCCGAGACCGCGGAGTCTACCGTACTGCACCGCAACCGCACCGCGAGAGCCTCGAACCTCCCCAACCGCGCGCGCAGATGGGCGCGACCTCAAACCACGAGGTCGCGCCAGCACGCGCCGTGGTGGGAGATTCACCGGCTTCGAGGCGTCGAATTCCGAATCTCGCCAGCGTACCTCGACCCCCGACTCCCGCGCCACGAAGGTTTAAATCCGAGGACGGGACCAACTCGGCCCGGACGTTTCGCGCGGTTGCGAGCAACGTACTCGGACCGCCAGTCCGACTACCCCGAGAGGGCTGAGCCGAGGCGTAAAGCCGAATTCTGCGCACCGAGAGTGGCTACTTCGGGCCGATCTGGACCAGCAAGACGCCACCGAGGACGAGCGCACCCCCGACGACCGTCACGGGCGTAATCGGTTCACCGAGGACCGCCGCGCCGAGCAACAGCGTCACGACTGGCTCCGTGGTGCTGACGATGCTGGCTCTGCTCGCGCCGATTCGCCGGATACCTGCGAAGAACGTGAAGATGGGGAGCGCGGTGGCGACGACGGCGATAGCGACGACTACCGCCCACTCGTAGGCGGTCGCGGGGACGGCGAGTCGGTCAGTCGCGGTACCGAACGCGAGGTACGTCACCGCGGCCGCAGGGAGGACGTGTGCCGTGAGGACCTGCGGATCCACCGTCGCCAGCGCCGACCGACTCGCGGTGATGTAGCCCGCGTACACCACCGCGGCCGCGAGGACCACCGCGATTCCGCGCGGGTCCGCCCCGGCCGGGTCCGCGCCCGTCACCAGCGCCACGCCCGCGAGCGCGGCGAGTAGCGCGACGACCGTCAGGCGGGTCACGCGCTCGCCGAGTCGCAATGCCGCCGCGCCGACTACGAAGACAGGGTAGGTGTAGAGGACGATGCCGACCAGTCCGGCGGTCATGAACGTCAACCCCCAGAAGAACAGGCCGCTCATGGCCGCGTAGCCGACCGCACCGAGCGCGACTCCGACGGCCAACGACCGACCCCGAAGCGGATGAAGGTCACCGCGAGCGCCAAGCACGAGCCACACGAGGAGCGTCGCGAGCAGAAACCGGAACGTCAACACGGTCGGAATCGATAGCCCCGCGGCCGCCGCTAACTCGCCGAGGACGCCCAGAGTCCCGAACCCGGCGGCCGACACCAGCACCAGCGCGGTTCCGACCCGGTCCATGCGTCGGCTTTGGTGGGCGCGTACAAAACCGGTTCGACTAAACGACCACCGTCCGATTCCCGGAACGATGACGTGGTTGGCGTCGCTCGAAGAGCGTACTCCTCCGATGGCCGCGCTCGTGGTCTCCGTCGTCGCCATTAGCACCAGTGCCATTCTCGTCCGGTTCAGCGACGCCCCGAGCGTCGTCAAGGCGCTCTACCGGGTCGTCTTCACCACGCTCCTGCTCGCGCCGTTCGCCGTCACGAACTACCGCGACGACCTTCGGGCGCTGTCGAGTCGGGACGCCGTCGTCGCCGTCGTGACTGGCATCGCGCTCGCGGCCCACTTCGCGACGTGGTTCGAGAGCCTGGAGTGGACTACGGTCGCCGCCAGCGTGACGCTCGTCCAGTCCCAACCGCTGTTCGTCGCGTTGGGCGCGGCGGTCCTGCTCGAGGAGACGATAAACCGGCGGATGGTCGGTGGTATCCTCGTCGCCGTGGCGGGCATCGCGTTCATGTCGTTCGGCGGATTCGTATCGGGGGCCGTCCTCGCCGGAGCGCGCCCGCTCTACGGGAACGCCCTCGCGCTCGTCGGTGCGGTCATGGCCGCGGGCTACGTGCTGGCCGGGCGGTCGCTCCGCCAGCGAGTGGCGCTCGTCCCGTACGTCACCGTGGTCTACTCGGTCTGCGCGGTCGTTCTGCTCGGCGTCGCACTCGCCGACGGAACGACCGTCGCGTTGACTGCCTACCCGCCCGAGGAGTGGCTTCTCTTCGTCGGCATGGCTGTCGGGCCGGGCATCTTCGGACACACGGTCATCAACTGGGCACTGAAGTACGTCGAGTCGAGCGTCGTCAGCGTCACCCTTCTCGGAGAGCCGGTCGGTTCGACCTTGCTCGCGCTCGTCCTGCTCAGCGAGACGCCCGACGCGTTCACTGTGGCTGGCGGTGCCGTCGTCCTCGCGGGAATCTACGTCACCGCGACGGGACGGCCGAGCGGAGCGTAGGGACCACCTATCGGGATAGCTGGGAGAGTTCAGGCCGCACTAGACGGACTTTAGCCTCGACCAGACCGAATCTTCGGTCCCGAGTAGGTCCCGTTTTCCGGTCTCTCAGGCGGCCTCTTCTGCGTCTACAGCCGAGGGATAACAAAGGGGCATTCTCGCGGAAGCTTCGGGGTAACGATGCTCTGACGAACGACCTCGCGGTTACGATGGTCAGAACGTACCGGAAGCACGAAATTACCTCGTAAAAACTACACGAATGCCCGTACCAATCACCCGACGAAAACGCCACGGGAAGCCGCCGACGTGGCGATATTCTCACGCTAGCATCGATAAGCCGTCCAGAACATATATAAATACATATAATTCGGAACGCCGCGGAGGTCGGTCGGCGTGACCGAGCGCGTACGAAGCGTCTTGTTGGTCCTTCTGCTCGTGGTGTCGTCGCTCTCGACCGCGGGCGTCGGTGCGGCGTCGGCGACGACGACCGAGTCGAAGTTCCACGTCACGCAGGCGGGCCAGTGCTACGAGGTCGCGGCCTACGGCGACGGAACGAAGACGGTCGAGGACTTCTACGACTACCGAAAACCGAACAACACCGACCCGCCCGAGTACACGTACTCGTCGCACGGGACGAAGGACCTCCAGAAGAATCAGGCGAGTAACCTGTTCGTCTACTACGGGTCCGACGGGTACAGCGTTGTCCTCCTCCACGACAAGCTCGACGAAGACGACCAGGACGGTCCCTACGGAAGTACCATCACGTTCGAGTTCTCGAACATGAGCGACGTGACGTGGGAGGTCCGCGACGACAACTACACCATCGACGGCGAGCCACAGGACGACAACTGGGACATCGACGGGTCGACCCACGTCGTCGACTGGATGTGGGCGTCACACCGGACCGACGGTGGTGCGTTCAGCGGCATCGGAGACGAGGAGATAACCATCGACCCCCAGTTCAACGACGCGGCCGCGCAGTGGGGAAGCTGGAAGTACTCCGGTGACGGCGACAATCGAACCGAGGAGTGGCGACTCCTCGACGGCGACGGGAACGTCTCGTCGCTCGACATGCAGGAGAGCGTGACCATCGAGAAGGGGAGCTGTCCCGACACGACTAACCCGGACGCCGCGCTCTCGGCCTCACCGACTACGGTCGGTAACGACGAAGCGGTCACGTTCGACGCGAGCAACTCGACCGACGACGGCACCATCGCCGAGTTCCAGTGGGACTTCGACGGCGACGGCACGTCCGAGAAAACTACCGAGAGCGCGACCGTCTCGCACACGTACGAGAGTCCTGGAACCTACGACGCGTCGGTGACGGTCGTAGACGAAGCCGGCAACACCGACTCGGCGACGGCCACGGTCGCGGTCGAGGAACCGGCCGACAGCGCTCCGGACGCCGCGCTCTCGGTCTCCCCGGAGATAGTCGCTGAAGGTGGTTCGGTCGCGCTCGACGCGAGCAACTCGACCGACGACGGCACCATCACCGAGTATCAGTGGGACTTCGACGGCGACGGCAAAATCGACGCCAATACCTCCGACTCCGAGGTGAGTCACACCTACCCGAACAACGGCTCCTACGACGCCTCCGTGACGGTCGTGGACGATTCGGGCCAGACCGACACCGCGACGGCGACGGTCACGGTCGAGAGCGACGAGTCGCCGACCGTGATGAGCTATCAGGTCCAGAGCCCCGCGAAGAAGACGGTCGAAGTCTCGTTCCTCGGGTCGAAGTCGATAACCGACATCGAGGTCGGCGTCACCGACGAGAACGACAGTCGGGTCGCCACGCTCACCGAGGCCGACTTCGAGACGCGTGACGCCGGATCGTACGACGAGTACAGCGCGAACCTCACCGTCGAATCCAACGGCACCTACACCGCGACGTTGTTGACGGCCGCCGACGCCGACGGCGACGACGCCGCGACCGGGCAGAACGACTCGACTATCGTCGGTCCCGTCGAGGGCGACATCACCTACGTCAATGGCTCCGCGGTCAGGGTGAACGGAACCTTCGAGGCAGTCAGTCTCACCGTCGGATTCTACGACTCGTCGGGCTACGGTCAGTCCCGACAGATAGAGCGGAACGTCTCCGGGACGACCCTCGTCACGGCCAACGACCAGGGTAGCGTCAACGGGACGATGATCAACGTCGCTGCGGCCGACGTGGACTTCGACGACGCCGAGGCCGAACTCAGCGAGGAGAACCCCCGGTTCGACTACTACGCCGAACGCATCAAGCCCCGGCCGGTGACCGTCTCTGTCGAGAGCGTCACGCAGGTCGGCGACGGCACCTACGAGGTGGCGTTCGGCTACGACAACCCCAACGACGAGACGCTGTTCGTCTCCAACAGCACCTTCTCGGGGAACGTCTCGGAAGAGGCCCCCGAGGAGTTCGCGCCGGGCGAGAACACCGTCACCGCGACGTGGACGCCCGACAGCGACGACGAGCGCGCGGGGTGGACGCTCAACCGGAGCAACTTCGGTCAGAGCGACGTGACCGCGACCACCCCGCCAGCCAGCGAAGTCGGTGACGACCCGTCCGAACCCGGGTCCATCGAGTTCGTCAACGCCACCGCGGTCGAGGTCACCGGCGACTTCGAGATCGTCCAGTTGAAGACCAGCTTCTTCGCCGAGGACGGCGTGGCGACCTCGACCCACTACTACGAAAACGTCTCAGGGACGACGGTGCTGACCCCGCCCGACGAGGGCGTCTGGGGACCGGTCACCTCCTCGGCGTCGGCGCTGACGAACGAGTCGGACGCCGACCCCGCAGTGTCGGCCGACAACCCCGACTTCCAGAGTCAACTCGACGACGTGCGCCCCGACCGAGTCAGCACCTTCGTCGAGGACGCGACGAAGGTCGACGACGAGACCTACGAGGTCACGTTCGGCTACGAGAACCCGAACGGCGAGTCGATGCTCGCGGGCGGTAGCGAGTTCACCGCGGGCAACACTTCGGACGAACCCCCGACGGAGTTCGCGCCCGGTCGTCACACGTTCACCGCGACGTGGACGCCCGAGAGCGACGACTCGAACCTCGTCTGGTGGACGGACTTCTCGAACTTCGGTCACGACGCGTCCACCGCGACGAGTCCGACGCTCGACCAGATCGGCGACGACCAGATGCCCCCGACCGCGAAACTGACTGCCGACCCGACCACGGTCGCGCCGGGTGAGACGGTCAGGTTCGACGCCTCCGACTCGACCGACGACGGCACCATCGCGGAGTACCGGTGGGACTTCGACGGCGACGGCACGCCCGAGAAGACCACCGAGAGCGCGACGGTCACGAAGTCGTTCTCGGAGACGGGCACGCAGGACGTCGTCGTGACGGTCGTGGACGAGTCGGGGCAGTCCGACTCCGCGACCCAGACCGTGACGGTCCGCGAGCAGTACACCGGTTCCCCGCCGACCGCGCACCTCTCGGTCGAATCACCGGTCTCGATGAGTCAGGTCGTCGTCTTCGACGCGTCCGACTCGACCGACGACGACGCCATCGCCGAGTATCGGTGGGACTTCGACGGCGACGGCGAAATCGACCGCACGACCTCGCCCTCGATGTCGGTCCAGACCGCCGAGAGCGGTCCGGGAATCGTCCACCACTACGCCCACAAGGTGCTGGGCGGACCGGGCACCTACGAGGCGACGGTCACTGTGGTCGACACCGACGGTAACACCGACACCGCGACCCGGACGATTACCGTCGAGAAGAACGATCACACGAAACCCAGCGCGGACCTCGACGCCCCGAACACCGTCGAGGTGGGCGAGGAGTTCACCGTCGAAGCGACGAACTTCACCGAGGCCCCCGACGACCTCGCGCATCTCTGCTGGCTGTTCCAGACCGACGACGGAATGGTCGAAGGTGCGAACGGACCGACCACGTCGTTCACCTTCGACGAGACCGGCGAGAAGAACGTCACGCTGAAGTTGAAAGACCGCGCGGGCAACGTGAACGAAATCACGACGACCGTCACCGTGACGGCCGCCGAGGACGACGACTCGAACGACGACTCCGACAACTCCGACGACTCCAATCGCGGCGGATTCACCGGCGGTGACGACACCGACACCAGAACCGGCGGTATCGGACCGGCCGACCCGGGTAACGACGACTCCGGCGAACAGACCGACGACGAGACGACCTCCGCACCGCTGAAGGACGCGGACAGTCGCGTCGGTAACGTCGTCGTAACGTCGAGCGTCCCGAACGCCGACCCCGCGGTCGGCGTGACCGACGCCGCGCCCGAGGGCGTCGAAGCGCCCGCGGTCGCCGACGACGGCTTCGCGGCGCTCTCGTACCTGAATGTCACCGGCGCAGAGCAGGCGACGTTCACCGTCTCGAAGGCCCGACTCGACGCCGCCAGCGCGACCGCCGACGCGGTGTCGCTGTTCAGCTACGAGGACGGCGCGTGGACCGTCGTCGAGACGGCGCAGGTGAACGCGACCGACGACGCGTACCGATTCCGCGCGAACGTCTCCGACGGCACCTACGCGGTCGGCGTCGGCAACCCCGTCACGAGCGTCACCGACGTGTCGGTCGGGAGCCAGAACGTCGAGCAGGGCGACACCGCCACCGTGAGCGTGACCGTCGAGAACACCGGTCACGCCGACGCGACCCGTGAAGTCGAACTGACCGTCGGCGGTGACGTCGTCGCCACCAAGACCGTCTCGGTCGAGGCGGGCGCGACGACGACCGTCACCTTCTCGCGCACGTTCGACTCCGCTGGCGTCTACGAGGTCGGCGTCGGCGGCGAGACGGCCGAACTCGCCGTGAAGGCCACCGAGGCCCAGACGACGACCGGCGAGTCCGAGAGCGTCGAGACGACCACCACCGACACGAGCAACTCCTCGAACGTCCCCGGATTCGGCGTGGGAATCGCGCTGGTCGCGCTACTGGCGGCCGCGTTCCTCGCGCTCCGGCGACAGTAACTCGTCTCGGCGATTCCGCTTTCGTCGCTTTTTTGGCTCGATTCGACGCCTCGCTCGGGCGAACACGACACAGTATTATCACGTCCCGGTTCGTTCCGGTCGGTATGGGCAAGGTAAACGAGCAGTCGCTCGACTGGTCCACCACCGAACGAGGCGAGACGAAGTTCGAGCGAAAGCAGTTGGGAGACGCCGCAGGCGGCGACGAACTCGGGTGTAGCCTGTACGAGATTCCGCCGGGCCGACGGTCGTGGCCGTACCACTACCACACCGCGAACGAGGAGGCGCTGTTCGTCCTCGCGGGCGAGGGAACGCTCAGACTCGACGGCGAGGAGACGACGCTGAGGGAGGGCGATTACGTCGCGCTCCCGGCCGACGAAACCGGCGCACACCGGGTCGTCAACCACTCCGACGAACCGCTCCGCTACCTGATGGTCTCGACCATGAACGAACCGGACGTGACGGTCTACCCCGACTCCGAGAAGGTCGGCGTGTTCGTCGGGTCGCCGCCGGGCGCACGCGACGAGCGGAGCGTCCACGGCTACTACGACCTTGACGCCGACGTGGACTACTGGTCGGGCGAGCAATCGGGCGACGAGGCCGAGTCCGACCGCGAGTGAGCGCGGTCGCCGACGCCGCCGAATCGACCACCGCGATTCCGCTGGTGTCGTCCTAATCCGTGAGTAACTATTTGGAAACAATTGAAAAGGAATATATTAGAATTTTTCTGATTCCTATAGATGTAATTTCCTGTCCGAAGTCGGCCCTGATCCGACCGTCGGTCGCGGCCGATGGCACGGACTAACCGGGGGGGACTGAAAGGGGCCGCTCGCTCGGTGACCGCGAGCGAGCGGCCCCTTTCTACCCGTACCTCTCTCCGGTCGTGCCGTCGTTGCTGTCGATTGCTCCGTTTTCCGGTCGTGCCGTCGCTGTTGTCGATTGCTCCGATTCGTAGCGAGCGGACAGAGCCTTTCGAAACCTACCGCTACTCCTCCGACTCCGTCGGTGCGAAGCGGGGGAAAACGTTCTGCAACGGTCCACCTAAGCCGGAGCTGTCGCCGATTAAGCGCAGACGACGCCGAGCGTCCGGCTACGGCTAGCCCCAGACAGACGACGTATAACAAAGGCCATTTCGCCGGAAAATCGGGGCACACGTCCGCACGCTGGCGGTCGAACGACACGACAACCCCGACCGACGCGACGACCGTCGGTCGCACACCTGCCCCGCTTCACATGACTCGAACACGAACACGACTCGCTATCGTCGGTATCGCTCTCCTGGTGGTCTCCTCGGCCGTCCCCCTGTCACCCTCCGGAGGTGGTCTCCTCAGCCTGTCTCCTTCCGGGGGCATCGCCGAGGCCGCAGAACACAGTTTCGTCGTCGAACAGGGCAACCAGTGCTACGAGGTGTCGCCGCTTCGCGGCAACGAAGACGTGGTCTCGTTCTACGACTATAGGACCATCGGGGACGCGCCGCGAGGACTCTACAGTTCGTACATGCCCTCGCAACTCCAGCGCGAGGACACCAGCCGTCTGTTCCTCTACGAGGGTCCCGACGGCGTGAGTCTCGTGATGATCCACAACGCGAACGGCGGCGACGACGGCGACGGAAGCGCCGCCACCTTCCGGTTCCGCGGCCTCCCGAGCGGTGGAAGCTGGGCGGTCCAAGACGACGACTACGGGGGACAGGACGACCGCTTCTCGCGCAACCGCATCGACTGGACGTGGTACGGCGACCGGACCGACGGTGGGGCCTTCCGCGGTCTCGACCGCGACGGGACCGAAGTCACCGTCGTCCCGGCGTTCGACGAGCAGGCCGCCCTCTACGACGGCCCGGTCCCGCGGTCGGGCGACACCCGCGCGTGGCAGTTCCTCACCGGGAGCGTCGGCAACCCCGACGCCGTCGGACTCGACATGAACGCGCCCGTGACGATTCGGACCGGCCACTGCACGCCCGACGAGACCGCCCCGAGCGCCGCGCTCTCCGGCGAGGACGGCGTGGCGGGCTACCCGGTCTCGTTCGACGCCAGCGGTTCTTCCGACAATCGCGGCATCGCGGCGTACCGATGGGACTTCGACGGCGACGGCGAGGTCGAGCGCACGACCACCGACCCGACCGTCGCCTACGAGTACGACGAGAACGGCACCTACGACGCCCGCGTGACCGTCGTGGACGAAGCGGGCAACGCCGACCGGGCCCAGACCCGGGTGACGGTCGATACCGACGACCCGCCGAACGCCGCGTTCCGGACCGGCGACTCGCCGACCGAAGGCTTCCCCGTCACCTTCGACGCCCGGAACGCGAGCGACGACGTGGGCATCGCCGAGTACCGGTGGGACTTCGACGGCGACGGCGAGGTCGAGCGCACGACCACCGACCCGCGAATTACCAGGGCCTACGACGAGGCCGGGAGCTACGAGGTCGGCCTGACGGTCGTCGACCGCGGCGGAGCCAACGCGACCGCGACCCGGACCGTCTCGGTGGGCGAGGATAGACCGCCCGAACCGGCAATCCGGGTCGCCTCGCCCGAGATTCCGACCGAGGGCCAGCGGGTCGTCTTCGACGCGGGCAACTCGACCGACGACACCGGCATCTCGGCGTACCGCTGGTCGTTCGGCGAGAACGGGACCGCGACCGCGACCGGCGAGCGCGTGGCCTACGCCTTCGACGGGAACGGCACCTTCCCCGTCACGCTGGAGGTCGTGGACGAGGGCGGCAACAACGCCACGACGACCACCGAGGTCGAGGTCCTGCCGACCGACGAGACGGCCCCGAACGCTACCGCCCGGGCGAACCGGACCAACGTCACGGCTGGCGCTCCAATCGAGTTCGACGCCAGCGACTCCACGGACAACCGAAACGTCTCGGCCTATCGCTGGGACTTCGGCGACGGAACCGGCGCGAGCAGTGCGCGAGCGAACCACGCCTACGGTTCGGCGGGGACCTACGACGCGACCGTCACCGTCACCGACGCCGAGGGTAACGCGGCCACCGCGAACGTGACGGTCGTCGTCCGACCGCCCGACACGACCGACCCCGCCGCGAGTCTCGCGGTCGAGACCAACCGGACCGAGACGGGCACCGAAATCGAGTTCGACGCGAGCAACTCGAGCGACGACGGCGGGTCCGGCGTCGCCGAGTATCGGTGGGACTTCGACGGCGACGGCGAAGCCAATCGCACGACAGAGAACCCGACCGTCGATCACGCCTACGACGAGAACGGCACCTACGACGCCCGCGTGACCGTCGTGGATGGGGCGGGCAACGCCGACGCCGCGACCGTCACCGTCGAAGTAGAGCAGAACCGGCAGGCTCATCACGGGGACGATGACGAAAACGGCGGTAGTGACGGCGGAAACAGCGGCGGTCGTGCCGGCGGCGGAGGCGGCGGTGGCGGTTCGACCGATATCGGCCCGCCGCCGACCGTCACCCAGATCGAGGAGCGCGGGCCGAACGCCGGACTCGTGGACGTGCGCAACGCGCGGGCCGACGAGACGGTTCGGGCCGACCTGCCCGCGAGCGAAGTCGCCAACAGGACCGGCGTCGAGTTCCGGAACCTTCGAGTGGACCTCGCCAGCGACGACTCGCACTTCGCGGTCGAGACCGCCCGACCCGCCGACGGAGCGACCGACTCCGCGCTTCCGGCGGACGTGACGCTGGGGTCGCTCGCTGTCGAGTCGAACTACGTCCAGTCCCGGCAGGTCGCGGGCGTCGCTTACGAGGTGGCAGTCGAGCGGTCCCGACTCGCCGACGTCGGTCTCACGCCCGCGGACCTGACCGCGTACCAGCGCGCGGGCGACTCGTGGGAGCAGGCCAACGCCAGCGTCGAGTCGCGCGGCCAGACGGTCGTCCTCCGGGTCGAGGCCGACGCGTTCGCTCCGATTGCGGTCGGGGCCGAGCGGTCCGTGACGGTCGCCGACGCCGAACTGAACGCGACGCAGGTCGCCGCCGACGAACCCGTCTCGGTGACGGCGACCCTCCACAACGAGGGAGAGGCGGCCGCCGAGTTCGCGGCGAATCTCACGGCCGACGGCGAGGTGGTGGCGACCGAGACGGTCGAGGTGCCCGCGGGCGAGACAGAGGAGGTCACGGTCGAGGAGTCGCTCGCGCCGGGCACCCACGAGGTCGGGCTCGACGCGACGCCGGTCGGCAACGTCACGGTGGCCGAACCCACCGCCGAGACGGGTATCGCCGACGTGTCGGCCAACGAGTCGGCCATCGCGCCGGGCGAGCAGGTCGCAATCACCGCGACCGTCGAAAACACCGGGAGCGAGGCGGGCGAACGAGAGGTCGCGCTGACCCTGTTCGGCGAGCAGGTGGCGACGAAGACGGTCGAGGTTCCGGCCCACGAGACGAAGCGAGTCACCTTTGTCCGACGAATCGACGCGGCCGGGAACTACACCGCGACGGTGGGGAACGCGTCGGCCGAGTTGTCGGTCGAGGCCGAGAGCGAGGACGACGGACCGGCGAGTCCGGACGTACCCGTGCCCGGATTCGGCGTGGAAACGACAGTCGCGGCACTGCTGGCGGCCGCGGCACTGCTAATCGTCCGGAAGCGCGAGTAGTCCGACCGACCCGCCGGCTCGCGCTCGCGGATTTAGAAACGTCCGGCGCGTGCGGGCGCGACCTTGCAGTTTGAAGTCGCGCCCATCCGCCGAGGTCTGCGCGAGCGAACGCGAGTGCAGCTCGGAAGACGCGGGTCGTCTTCCGGTGTCTTCAGGAGCGAAGTGACTGAAGGCTCGTCAGAGTGTGCCTCTGAATGTGGACGGGCGAGCGTAGCGAGCGAGGGGGTTGGGGAGGCGTGAGGCCCGCGCTCGGGGCGACTTACCACGGAAGGCCCTCGACTCGACAACTCTCGGTCTGGGTGGACTGAAAGGGGCCACCCGGTCGCGTTTACGTGGTCGTCTGGCCGGCCCCATCCGCGCCGATGCGGTACGTTGCGGTGAGGCGCGGATATGTCGGCCAGCGACCGCGACCGGGCGGGGCTTTCGAGGATAAACTCACCGCGTCGACTGTCGTGCTACCAACGAAAATAGAAACGACTAGTCCGCGTACTCGGGTCGCTCCTCGTACTCGATAGGGTCCCGCACGTCGATATTCTGGAAGGCCTGCAATCGGAACGCACACGCGTCACACGTCCCGCAGGCCGGGGACTCGGCGCGGTAGCAACTCCACGTGTGTTCGTAGGGGACGCCGAGTTCGGTGCCGCGCTCGGCGATGTCGGTCTTGCTCCACTCCACGAACGGGGCGCGGAGGTCGACGTCGGTGTCGTCTTTGGTCCCGGTGTCGACGACCTGCTGGAAGGCGTCGAAGAACGCCGGGCGGCAGTCGGGGTAGCCCGAGAAGTCCTCGCTGTGAGCACCGATGAAGACCGCCTCGCAGTCGTTGGCTTCGGCGTAGGAGGTTGCCATCGCCAGCAGGTTGGCGTTCCGGAACGGGACGTAGGAGGTCGGAACTTCCTCGGAGTCGAGGTCGGCGTCCTCGACTGCCATCTCGTCGTCGGTGAGACTGGAGTTTCCGATCTGGGCGAGGTGACCCGTCTCGACGTGGAGGAAGTCGGCGGCGTCCAACTCGTCGGCGAGTCGGCGGGCGCACTCGTACTCCCTGTTCTCGGTCTCCTGTCCGTAGGAGGTGTGGAGAAGGTAGAGTTCGTACCCCTCCTCGGCGGCGAGGTAGGCCGCGGTGGCGCTGTCCATCCCGCCGGAGGCGAGGACGACCGCGCGCTTCTCGGTCGTACGCACCTCGGTCGATTCGTCGCTCATGGCCGACTACTGGACCGCCGGATAGATGAGTCGTACGGTCCCGACTCCGAATCTCGGCTGACCGACAGGATTATGGTTCGAAGGTTTGACCTGTCCGTCATGGGTGTCGTCTCGTCACTTTCGGTCGCGGTCGAGATGCTGAAACGAAACCCCGTGCTGTTCGTCGCGGGGCTGGTCGTCGCGCTCGTGAACGGCGTCGCCGCCGGCGGGCAGATGCTCTCGTCCGGGATGACCAGCGTCGTCTGGAGTTTCGGGTCGTTCGCCATCCAACTCGGGTCGCTGTTCTTCGTCGCGGGGGCCTACGGAATGGCCGCCGAAGCTATCGACGGTACCACCCGACTGGAGACGTTCCTGTCGGAAGGCAAGGACAACTTCGCGGACGCGCTCGCCGCCACACTGCTGCTCGTGGTCGCCATGGTCGCGGCGTTCGTGGTCGTCGCCGTCGTCGCTATGGTCGCCGTCGTCGCGGTCCTGGCGGGCGGTAGCGGGACCGGATTCTCGACCGAGATATTCGTTCTCGCGATGACCGGGATATATCTGCTCGCCCTGCTTCCCCTGTTCTTCCTCCAGTTCTATCTCCCGGCGGTCGTAGTGTCCGACCGGACGCCCGCCGACGCGCTCAAGCAGAGCTATCGGCTGGTCCGGCACAATCTCCTCTCGACGCTCGGTTTCGACGCCGTGGTCGCCGCCGTGATGGTGGTCGGAAGCCTGCCGACAATCTGGCTCTACACGGAGTTTACGGACTCGATGGCGATGGGAGCGGCGACTCCGACGATGTACCCGTACGCTGACCTCTCCCCGACGGTCGTCGGAACCTACCTCGCGGCGACCGTCGTGTTGGGAACCGTGACGGGAACGTTCTTCTACGCCTATCAGGTCGCGTTCTACGAAGAGTTTCTCCCCGAGAACACCGACGACGCGGTCTGAACCGAGGTCCGTCCTCTCGAAAACGGTCTACGTCTCGGGCGCGTCGTTCCAGAGGTTGACGTGCAGACGTGGCGTGTACCGGAAGCCGTACTCACGGGCGAGTTCTGCGGTGAGAGACCGCGTTTCGGCGATTCGGTCTTTCGTCGCTCCCTCGGGCATCAGCAGGACGTCGGTGTCCCGAACTTCGACCGCGGCGGCGTCTCGAATTCGGGCGAGCAGGTCGGTGATCTCGTCCAGGTCCTCGCGCTCGCTCACGACGAACTTCAACTGGAAGTCGTAGGACTCGACCAGTTCGGCGAGCGCGTCGAGGTCGACGCGGCGCTCGTCGTGGCGTTCGGCCCACTCGCCACCGCCTTTCGGGTCCTTCTCCGGCGTCGGCGTGCTGGACGCTAACTTGGGACTCACGCTGGCGAGGTCGATGGGCGCGTCCGGGGAGACGGTCCCGTTGGTCTCGACGGTGGTGTGGTAGCCTCGCGCGTCGAGTTCGCGCAGGAGCGACTCCGTGGCCTCGTGCATCAGGGGTTCGCCGCCCGTGACGACCACGTGGTCGGCATCGTAGGACTCGACTTCCGCCAGAATCTCCTCGACGCCCATCGTCGCGTGGGTCGGTTCCCACGAGGTGTGATAGGAGTCGCAGAACCAACACCGGAGGTTACACCCCGAGGTGCGGACGAAGACGCTCGGCACGCCGGCGAGGCGGCCCTCGCCCTGCAACGATTCGAAGAGTTCGTTGATGGGGAGCGCGTCGGAGTTCGTCGACGCGCTTTCTTCGGAATCTACGTCCACGTCGCTGGAGACCGGCATCGTCAGAAGGTGGCCCCGCCGCAGAGTTCGGCCGTCTCGCTGACCTGCACCGCGACCTCCGAGACGTTGTCGGGGAGTTCCGCGGCGAGGCGGCGCTCCAGTATCGCGCTCATGACCTCGGCGGTCGGCGGGACGTCCAGCACGACGAGTGCGTCCCCGTCGCCCGACTCCTCGAACGCCTCGACGAGCGGGTCGCCGTCCTCCAGCAGGAATCTGTGGTCCCACTCGGAGATTATCGAGGTAATATCGCCCTTGTCCACGACCCACCCTTCTTCGCGCAACTCGCCGACGACCTTCACCGTGATTTCGTAGTTGTGTCCGTGGGGACGACTGCACTTGCCGTCGTGATGGAGGATGCGGTGCCCGGCACTGATGCGAATCGGCCGGTCCCGACCGACGTAGAGGGTGCGCTGGCCGGACTCCGCGAGGGGAGATTCGAGTGTTCGCTGAGCCATACTCGGAGATTATTCGGCGCGCACTTAAGTTCACGCAAACCGCTTGGAGGTCGGAGACGAGCGTGCGACAGTCGCCGGAGCAATGGGTGGTCTGGTTTCGAAAGCCCTGCCCGCCGTGTGCCGCAAGAACTGGGGAGACTGTGACGGCCTCGAAAGCCCCGCCCACGGTGGAGTGGCCGGTCGGTCGGCGCTCGGAGAACGTTCTACCCGGCGCGTGCTGGTACGGCGCTCACGAACGTCGCGTCGACCACGCGAGGTCGTCGGGAGCGGAGCGACCGACGGCTCGGTAGACGCGGGTTGTCTTTCGGTGTCTGCGCGAGCGAAGCGAGTGGAGGCTCGGTAGACGCGGTTCGACTGCTGATGTCTGCGGGGACGGACGTGACCGCAGGCTCGTCGGAACGTGCTTCCGACGGTGGACGGCGGCCGCGTCCGCGGCCGCCGGGGGACGTGAGGACCGCGGTTCCGGCGCTATCTCGTGCGGTTGCCGTGCTGTGCGGTCTTCACAGGCCTCGGGAGCGGCTCGCGCACCAGACACCACTTCAAAGACAGAAAAACAATCGTTCGAGATATAAATACATAACTAATAGAAGTAGAGAATGATGTAAAACATAACAAAAACCACTCAAACCTACTCCTCGGAGTCCTCGTCGGGCCGCTCCGCCAACCTGTCGAACCGCGATTGGGCCGACGAACGCCGGCGTTCGGTCGCTTCCGGGTCGAACGACAGCGACTCGACGAACCCGCTCCTGACGACCAGTTCCAGCACCGCGTCCCGCTGGCGGGCGTCCTCGGGCAGTCGCCACGTCGGAACCGCGCGTTCGGCCACCACCTCCTCGTCGGATTCGAGGAGCAGGACGGCCAGTTCGGTTCCATCACCCTCCGGGTCCGTCTCCTCGAAGCGGTCCAGCACTGCCACGTACCGGCCGTCCGGAACGCCGCTTCCGTCACCCGTCATACTCGACCTCCAGCACGAGACGACCTTCGTCGGTCCGGACGAAAACCGTGTCGCCCGCGTTGTTCCAGACGGGTCGCTCGGCGTTCCAGTAGTAGTCGCCACCGCCGTCCCGCCCCGTGCCGGTGTGGAGCGTCAGGGTCTCGCCCGGCCCGAGGGTCGTCCCTTCGGGGAAGGTGTAGGTGTGGTCGGCCTCGTCGGCGACGGTCCACCCCGAGAGGTCGATGGTCCGGTCGCCCGCGTTCCGGAAGACGACGTACTCGTCGTTCAGGTTCTCGTCTTCGACGCCGCGCGCGTCGGCGTGAACGTCGGCGACGGCGAGCGAGTCGGCGGTCCGTGAGGTCTCCGTTCCGCCGTCGGCCGCGACGGTCGGGGAGGGAGTCACCCCGGAACTCCCGCCGACCGCGAACGTCGCTCGACGTTCGAGCGGGCCGTCCGCGCCCGGTTCGACGCCGGGCGCGCTCCGGAGTTCGAGCGGGTCGGTCGGCGCGTCGCGCTGGGTCCGAACCGTGACCGCCTCGCCGTCGGTCTCGAAGACCACGGAACCGTGGACGCCGGTCCAGTAGGTCGGAACTCCGCGGTCGGCGAGGCGACCGAGCAGTTCGCGGTGGGGATGGCCGTACGGCGAGTCGTACGCGCTCTGGATGGCGACCACGCGCGGCGCGACCGCGGCGAGGAAACCGGGACCGGTGCTGGAGTTACTCCCGTGGTGGCCCGCCGCGAGCAGGGTCGCGTTCAACTCCGAACCGTAGGTTCGGGTCAGATACCGCTCGGCCTCGCTCTCGACGTCGCCGGTCAGGAGGACGCTGGCGTTCCCGCGAGCGACCTGGAGGACGAGGCTGTTCTCGTTGCGGTCGCGGTCGGCGAGCGGCTCCTCGGGCGGCGCGAGGACCCGCACCGACGCGCCCGCCATCGGAATCGAGTCGCCCGCCTGCGACCGGTAGAGCGTGACGTCGTGTTCCTCTATCGCGTCGAGGTAGTCCTCGTACGTCCGGGTGGCCGCCGCGATACCGGGGTCGTAAACCGCGCCGACGCCGTCGGCCTCGGTCTCGTAGTAGTCGATGACCTCGGCGTGGCCCCCGACGTGGTCGGCGTCCCCGTGGGAGGTCACGAGGTAGTCGATGCGCGTGACGTTCCGCGCCCGGAGGTAGTCGAGGACGTGTTCGCCGCCGTCGTTCCAGTTACCGGAGTCGTAGAGGAGCGTCTCGCCCGTCGGTCCGACGACCAGGACGCTCGCACCCTGCCCGACGTCGATGAAGTGGACCGAGAGGTTCCCGGCGTCGGCGGCCTCTATCGGCGACTCTGCCGTCGCGGTCTGCGAGGTCGAATCGACGTCCGACCCGACTCCGCCGAGACAGCCTGCGAGCGCCGCGACGACGACGAGAGCGAGGAGGGAGAACGCGACCCGACGAGCGGGCGTGGCGCGTGGGTTCATCGACTGGTCTCACGGTACGACCTCGGAAATGCCTTCCCACGGAGACGCGACCCGCCGGACGAATCGAAGCGGCAATCGGCGGTCGCCGACCCGACGACTCGCCGGCGCGTCGGCGAAACTCCGCTGAAGCCGACTGGGCTACACGGGGAGCGCCAGACAGAGGTTCTCGACTTCGGGCGCGATCGAGATTATCTGGGCCTTCCGGCGGAGCTCTTCGCGGCGCGTCTCGATGCGCCGTTCGAGTTTGGCGAGGCGTTCCCGCTGTCCCCGGATAGCGATGTCCATGTTCGAACCGGCCTCGGCTTTGCGCTCGTACTCCGCGATGAACTCCTCGATTCGCTCCCGCTCGGCTGCGGCGTACTCCTCCAGGTCGTCCAGTTCCTGCTGGATTTCTCGGCGGCGACGTTCGTGCAACTCCTCGCGGAGTCGTTCGATGCGTTGACTGACGTACCGGTCGGCGGCCCCCCGTAACTGCTTCTGGTCTGCGAGCAGCGTACGCAACTGTCCCGCGTTCGGCGACCCCTTAACGCTGTCGCCGCTGACGACGCGCCGGCCGAGTCGCTGACGCGGGTCGTGGTGGTTCGCATCGACGAACACGGGGAGCATCTCTTCGCGAATCACCTCGCCGGTCCCGTCCTCGAATCGAACCCGGTAGTTGTACGTGATACCCGGTTCGTCCACGAACGGCAGTAGCTTGAGACCGACTGCTCCCCGTTCGCCGTCCAGCACCTGTCGCATGAGTCGTTGGACGAGTTCGGCGTCCGGTGAGACGTACTCGATGCCGTCGTGGTCCATCGCGAACTCACGACTGAAGGTGAACGGGCCGGACTCCTCCTCCTCGCTGGCTCCCCGTCTGAGCGACTCCGGTAGTTCGGCTCGGAAGCGGTCGTCACCCCGCTTTCCGACGTCGCCTCCGAGCGTCGTGACGCCGCGCTCGAAGAACTCCCGAATGTCGGCCTCGGTCCCGTAGACGTCTTCGGACTCGTCCACGACCTCCTGAATCTTCTTTCGGCTCTCCTCGTCGAACGTACTGGTGTCAATGAGGCTGCGTTCGTACCACTCTTCGAGCGTGCGCTGGCGCTCGTCGACGAGTTCCTCCAGTTCTTCCCTGGTCGCCCCCGGCGGTTCGTCGCTCCGGATGGACTCCATGATGAGCGAGTCGACGTCGATGTCGTCGAGCATCCCCAGCACGTCCGCGGTGTTCCCGAGTTTCCCCCGAATGTTCTCGACCTTGTTCTGGAGCATGTCGAAAATCTCGCCCTCGCGGGTGTCCTCGAACGAGAAGTTCCACACCGTGACCTCCTCGTCCTGGCCGTAGCGGTGAAGCCGCCCGATGCGCTGTTCGAGGCGGTTGGGGTTCCACGGCAGTTCGTAGTTCACCATGACGTGGCAACTGTGCTGGAGGTCGATACCCTCGCTGGCGGCGTCGGTGGCGAAGAGGAGTCGTGACTGGCCGTGGTTGAACTCGTCCTCGATGCGGGCGCGTTCGTCCTCGGCCACGTCGCCGTGAATGACGAGAATCTCGTCCGCCCACGGTTCGTCCTTCACGAGGTCGAGGAGATAGTCCAGCGTGTCGCGGTACTCGGTGAACAGAAGCAGTTTCTCGTCGGGTCGTTCTTCGAGCAACTGCTGGATGTAACGACGAACCTTCTGGGCCTTCGAGTCGACGGGGATGCCTTCCGCGAGCGAGACGAGGTCTCGAAGCGTCTCGATCTCCTCCTCGAGTTGGGCGTCGCTCTCGGTGACAGTGAGTCCGGAGAGTTCCTCCTCGGCCCGTTGCTTGTCGTCCTCGTCCAAGTCCTCGCCGTCGAGATACGCCGCGGCCTCCTCGGATACGCTGGTGGTCGTGGACTGGTCTTCGACGAGGTCACGGAGGCGTCGGCCGAGCGTCGCCTCGATAGCGCCGATGCTGCTGACGAGGCGCTTCTGCATGAGCGCCATCGCGAAGCCGACCGCGGGTTCGTTGAGTTTCTCCGACCGGTTGTAGACGTTCTGGACGTAGTCGGTGACGGCGCGGTAGAACTGTCGCTCCTCGTGGGACATCTCGACCGGAACCGTGTTGACGTCGCGGTCGGGGAAGATGCGCTCGCCGTCCTCGTCGTAGATGGACTGTTTCCCGCGGCGAATCATCACGCGGTCGACCGCCTCCTTCGAGAGGTCCTGGTCCTCGGCCACGAGGAACGGGTCGACGTACTCGACGAGCGAGCGGAACGCCTCGCCCTTTCCATCGTGCGGCGTCGCGCTGAGCAGGAGTAGCGAGTCGGAGTTACCGGCGACCCGTTCGACCATCTTCGACGTCTTGCTCGGCGACTCGCCGCGCTTGGCGGCCTTGTGCGCCTCGTCGACCACGACGACGTCCCAGAACGCGTCTTCGAGTTCGGGTTGGAACTCGTCCTGGCGGAGGAACGCCTGACTGGTGACTATCCGCTGGTGGTCCTGGTCCCAAATATTCGTCTCCTCGCCGAGGCGACGGCGCTCGCCTTCGACCCACTGACGGTCGGCGGGGGTGAGGTCGATGTCGAAGAAGCGGTCCATGTCGCGGAGCCACTTCTTCTGGAGGTGGGCCGGGACGACGAACAGCACGCGGTCGGCGCGGTTGCGGGCGGCGAGTTCCTTGAGGACGAGACCGGCCTCGATGGTCTTCCCGAGTCCGACGTCGTCCGCGATGAGGGCTCGCTGGCGTAGCTTCTGCATCACCCAGTTGACGCACGCGAGTTGGTACGGTTCGAGTCGGACGAGCGAGTTCGAGATGCTGAGCAGTTGGCCCTGCTCGTGGGCCATCTGGAGTCGCAGGGCCTGAGAACGCAGGTCGAACCAGTCGGC
This sequence comes from Halorussus salinisoli, assembly GCA_005239435.1. Lineage (GTDB taxonomy): Archaea > Halobacteriota > Halobacteria > Halobacteriales > Haladaptataceae > Halorussus > Halorussus salinisoli. The sequence goes on from SZNP01000007.1 coordinate 311,387, forward strand.
CGAGACCGCGTCGTGGTCGGGATGTAGCTGGTCCGCTACCGCCGGTTCGAGCGCGTCGAGTCGGTTCGGCCTCGGTTCGATTTCGACGTCGTCGATACAGACCGTCTTCACGCCCTCGTCCTCGACGTACGCCCGGAGGTAGTCGAGGTCGCCGACCGAGTGGGTCTTGATGACCTCGGCGGGGCTATCGTCGAGGAGGACAGCGTCGCCGGGGTCGAACTCGTTCATTGAGGGTCACTCCTGCGTAATCGTGACGAAGTTCAGCACGAACTCCTGGGGTAGGACGCCACCGTGGTAGAACCGGGCGTCCGGAAGCCCCTGGTTGCGGAATCGCTGAATCGGGTCGGCGAGGGCGCTGACCTCCGTGTCGTCGTCGAGGTAGCCGAGGTGGGCGTTCTCGTCGAGCAGGACGCCGGGTGCGTCCTCGTCGAGGTCCTCGCCGGCGACCCACCGACGCGTGACCGCCTCGGCCCCGTCCGGCGGATGGATGTCGTCGATGTCGACGTTCCGCGGGAGGGAGACGAATCCGTGGTCGGCGAGGACGTACGCGCGGTCCCACTCGCCGCGTTCGAGTTTCTCGCAGATGATGCGCGATATGGTCTCGATGCGGTCGCTGAACAGCGTCTCGAAGTCAGTCAGTTCCTCCTCGCCGGCCTTGTCGAGGTCGTTCCAGTAGTAGGCGACGCGGGTGTTGCTCCACCCCGTCTCGTCGTCCTCGCTCTGCACGACGTAGCTCCAGCCGTCGTCTTTCAGCAACTTCTCGCGCCGGTAGTTGCTGATTCTGCGGCCGTTTCGCTCGGGGACGAGTTCGCCGTCCTGCAACTCGACGTTGAAACTGAACTTGCTGCCGGGCGTGAGCGCGGCCTTCCCGAACTCGGTGTCCGAGGGGAGCGTCCCGACCCAGGCGCTCTCGTCGACTTCGAGGCTCGGGAGTCGGCGGCGGACGGACTCGGCCAGTTGGTGTGCGAGGTCGAAGCGAAGCGCGTCGACGACGAACAGCGCGACGCTCTGGCCGCTCTGGAGGTGTTCTTGCTCCTCGGCGAAGAACTGGTGGGCATGATTCTCGCCGACGAACGGCGACCCCGCCTCGACCTGGTCGGCGACGAGGTCGCCCAGGTCGCCGAGGTAGTCGAGATAGCGCGTCTCCACCAGCGACGTGCGCAACTCGTCGAGGGTCGTCGTCGCGGGGTGTTCCTCGGGGAGGTCGGTCTCCGGTTCGCCCGATACGATGAGGTTGAACACGGCGTCGTCGATCTGCCAGGTCCCTTCCTCGACGTCGCCGTAGAGACCGACGACGTCGTCGGTGTCGCCGCGTTCCTCCCACGTGTCGAGTTCGTTCGCGAGGTTGGCGACCTCGATGGCCTGCTCCCAGACCCGCGTCCACGGGACGTCGCCGTAGGTCCGTTCGAGACGCCGATGGCGCTGGGTCGCGCGACCGACGCACGTCTCGTAGTCGCCGGCGCCGAAGACGTGGGTCCACTCGTCCCAGAGTTCGTGTTCGAGCGAGGCGTCGACCGGGCAGTCGGCGAGGTCCCACGGGGTGTCGTAGGTGCGCAGGAGGTCGTGCCAGAAGCGAGCGTCGGGGTCGAGGTAGACCCGCGCCAACTCCTCGGGTCGCTCGGTCTTGCTCAGCACCGACCGGAGTTCGGGTCGGGAGACGCCGAGACCCGAATCGGGTTCGGGCCGGTACTCGGGGTCGAGGAGCGACTCGTCGAGGCCTTCGTCGGCGAGCCACTCGGCGACCGCCCACCGCCGCGTGCGCTCGACGAGGGCGCGGTCGTCGGTGACGCCTTCGACGGCCGCGACGCCCTCGTCGACCAGCAGGTCGCGGAGCTTCAGGAAGTTCGCTCGCTCGTCCTCGCTGTCGGGGTCGGGGAGATTTTCGACGCCGTGTTCGAGAACGAACTGCACGGGGTCGTCGTGGCCGTCGAGGACGATTTGCGTCTGAAGTCCCGAAAGCGAGGGGAGACCGACGTCGTCGTCCAGCAACTCGTCACGGAGGGTCTTCGCAATTTTGTCGCGTTCGTCCGCTTCGGCGGTCTCGTCGACCGCGGCCTCCTCGTAGGCCGTGCGAATCGAGGCGGCCTGCAACCGGTCGTTCTCGAAGCATCGCGCCGCGAGTCTGCCGACGTGGTGTTCGACGACGCGACCGGTGTTCTCGACGTCCTTGAACCAGTCCACGTCGTAGCTGGACGCCTGCGGAACGTACCAGACGGTACGGTCGCGCGGCGCGTCGGCGCGTAGTTCGAGCGGCGTTCGCTCGGCGGCGCGGAACTCACAGCCAAGCGAGTGGCTCACGCTCTCGACGACGTCACGGAGGTAGCCACCGTCGTCCCACCAGAGCACGACTGGCTCCTCGTCGGCCGCCTCGTCGATTGCGGTTTCGATAACGTCGCTGGCACACTGTGAAAGGGTCTTTGTCGCGGGCATGGTTAGAGAACGTCGTCTTCGACCGTTTTCGGCACGATCTCGGCGTCGGCCAGCGGCGTAACGTTCGTCTCGACGCCGTGTTTGTGGTTCGGGCGATAGCCCGCCGTCGTGATCTCCGAGAGCGCGCGGTCGTCCCAGTCCGAGGGGACGTCGCTTGCGATGGTATCGCACGCGCTCTGGATTTCGTTCGCGAGGGCCTGGTACTCGTCGAGGCCCCTCGCCAACTCCGAGAGGAGGCGCTGTCGCTTCGAGACGCCGCCGTCACCGATCTGTGCCTGCTCGGCGTCCTCGAACTTGTCGAAGTAGTAGGTCGTGAACAGGATGCCGTTGCTCGCGTAGTGGGCCGAACCCACCAGGTCCTCGAAGTACTCGAAGAGGTCGTATCGGTGTGCCTCGACCGGTTCGCCCCCGTCGGCGGCGTACGCCTCGAACGCGGACTCCAGGTCGTCGAGGGCGCCCAGCCACTCGTCCCGGTTCTCGCGGACCGTCTCGTAGAACGAGGGGCTGAACAACTCGTCCATCTCCACGTCGTCCATCTCGGCCAGTTCGTCGAGCGCGTCCAGCCGCGACGCGGTTTCGTCCCTGAACTCGGACACTGCCCGCGCGGCGTCCCGTGCGGTCTGGCGGTTCTCCTCTGGCCAGTCGCGCGGCGAGGGCCGGGCGAGTTCGGCCAGTCTGTCCTCGAACACCGTAATCTGTTCCAGACCGCTCTCGCATCGGGCGTACTCCTCGGCGGCCGCTGCCTGCTCGGAAGCCGACAGCGACTCGTCGCCGCGCCGCCGATTCGCCGCGCTACGTCGTTCGCGGAGCAGGGCCTTCCGGGGTTCGAGGTAGCGGTTCTGAAGTCGGTCGAGGACGTTCGCGTCGAGTTGGTGGTAGCCGACCAGGCAGGCGAATCCCTCCCCTTCCGGGTCGGAGACGAGGCGCTCGCTCGTCAACCGCCAGAGAATCGGCGTCCGGTCGAAGGTCGAGACGTGGTAGTCGAAGAGGTCCTCGACCAACCACGCCCGGAGGTTCGGGTACGCCTCCTCGTCCGGCGACTCGCTCCCGAGCAGTCGATCGACCTCGGCCAGTCTCGCCGCGGCGTGGTCGCCGAAGAGTCGCTCGAACTCGGCCTCGATGCGGGTGAGGAGGTCGGTTTCGCCCTCCACGTCGGAGAGCGGGACGACGCCGTCGTCGTCCTCGTGGACGA
>SZNP01000008.1 GCA_005239435.1 Halorussus salinisoli
CGAGCGCCTCCACGACCGGCCGATTGTAGTACTCGTACACCCATCCGAGTACGTCGTCGGCCCGCCACACCGCGTCGGGCACCTCGTCGAGCATCCCGCACAACTCCTCGAAGGTGTCGTCGTCGGGACCGACCTGACTGTACGCGGTTTCCCGGTCGAAGAGTATCTCTATCTCTCGGGCCAACCTGTCGCACGCGTCTCGATACGCCTGGACGATTGCTTCGTCCTCCAGCAGGAACTCCTCGTGGACCAGCGTCTCGGCCGCCGGAGTCAGGCCGTTCTCCTTGAAGACCGTGACCTCCTCGTCGACGAAGCCCCGGACCTCCATGCACCGGAGCGCGGCCAGGCGGTTGACGATGGTGTAGCCGACGCCCGTGACGTACTGCTCGAACGCCTCGTCCCACGAGGTGCCGTCGGCGGTCTCCAGTTCGATGGCCTCGACGAGTTGCTCGGTGTCTTCGTCCAGCGCGTCGGTGTCGTCGGGTTCGTCGTCGAGACCCTTCTGCGTGAGTCGGAACTCGACGTTGTCCTCGCACCGCTCGCGCATGGCGGCGACGACGTCTTCGAGGTGCTCGCGTTCCTCCTTGTCCAGTTGCGCCGTCCGCTGAGAGAGAGAGTTGCCTGCCATGGGCGGTAGTCGTGTATGCTATCTCCGAATCGCACGACCGCCTTTAATATTGCCGAATCACCACGAGTTCCCCCGGCAGAACTGACCGGTGACCCCGAGAGTACCGATACCACTGCTATCACACGGTCAGGGTTCGGTGGCGTCGTGAACGGAACTCTCCCCCACGGACAGTCCTCGGAGCGGCTCTTCGCGTTACTCGGATCGACCTTCGAGTAGCACGATACTGCCGTCGTCCAGTCCGTCCAGTCGCTCTTTCACGCCTCGAATCCGTTCCAAGACCGTCTTCGATTCGGTGAGGAGTTCGTTCACGCGCTCTTCGCTCGGCCCGTCGTCGGCGTCGACGACCGATGTGACCTCGTCGGTGACGTCGGCGTTCGGAAGCTCTCGTCGTAGCTCCTCGGCGACAGCCTGGAGGTCGGCCCACGCGTCGTCGTCTGCACCCGGTGGCTTCGGGTCCTCGGCCTGCTCGACGAGTTGTCGAACACGTCGTTTCGTGGGCGGACGCGAGGAGGCGAGCGCCGTCTCGACGGTCTCGGTCGTCGGCGAGTCGGGGTGTTCGTCGCGTAGTCGCTCGCCGGCGTCCTGTAGCTCTGACCAGGGACTCTCCCCACCGGTGCCGTCGAGCAGTTCCCGAACGCGCTCGTACGTCTCGGCCTGCCGGACAACGGCCGAATCCGTGACGTCGGGTTCCGTCGGTTCCTCGCCGTCCCAGACCGTCTCGAATGTCGATTCGAGGTCGTCGAGGACGGCCTCCTCGAACTCGGTCGTCGCCTCGCCGAGAACGCCCCGAACGCGCTCTTCGTTCGACCGTAGCCACGCAGCAAGGTCGTCACGGACGCCCTGAGGGTCGGACGCAGTGGTGGTGTCGCCCGTAATGCGGCGGTACTGTGCGGAAAGCTCGTCCACGCGGTGTCCCTCCGCGTCCCGAAGTCGGGATTCGACGGTCGTGACGCTGGGAACGGTATCGCTCTCTGCCGTCGCCTGCACACTGGCGGTAATCGACGCGCTCGGGTAGAGCGACGTCAGTACGTCCAACTCGTCGGTGAAACGTCCCCAGAGCGTCGTCCCGTCCGCTTCGACACCGAAGAGTTCGCGTGCGTCTGCGAAGGTCTTTGCCTCGCGGACGACCTCCTCTAGCTCGTCGTCGCTACCCAGGTCGGACGTAGAGAGGTCCTCGCCAGCGAGGGCAGGCCCGGTTATCTGCTCGAAGGCGTCGAGTGTCACGTCGAACTCCGTGGTGATTCCCTTCAGCGTCCGCTTGACGGTCGCGCTGTTCTCGTCGACCCACTGGCCGAGTTCTTCCAACCACTCGTCGGGTCCCTCACCGGTCGGGTCGTCGCCGAGTACGGTCGCGACGAGTTCCCTCACTTTCTTCGGGTCGAGAATCTCGACGCCGAACCGAACCTGGAGCGACGTCAAACCCCCTTTCGTCCGCACCTGACGTCCGATGGCTGCAGGGTCGGTTACGTAGTCGGCGTCCTGCTTGAGCGCGACCGTTTCGTTGGAGAGTGCGAGCGTGACGAGGAGCGCCGCTATCGACTCTCTGGGCGTCCCGCGATACTCCCCGTTTGCAGTCCGGGTTTGCCGGAGCAACGTCTCGACGTCCACCGCTTTCCGTGATTCGTACTTCTCGACGAACTCACGACACCAGCCGGTATCGGCGACCGCCGCGCTGGTCGTGTCGACGCCGAGCAACGCGGCGTCCGCGTCCGAAAGCGGCCACTCACCGCTTCCACGGAAGAACTGCGCAATCGCCTTCGCGTCGTCGACTTCTACGAGTGGCCGTGAGAGCGTCTTCCGGGCCGAACCGAACACGGCGTCGACTCGGTCGCTGACCACTTCGTCCAGGACGGTCGAGCGCGCCCCTCGACGTTCGTGTACCGTGAACACCGACGCGTCTTCGAGGATTTCGGTCACTGCCGACTCGAGGCGGCGCTCGTCGGCGCGGTGTTCGCGTTCGAGTTCCTCGTGGGACTCGGTCTCTTCCTCCAGGACCTTCCCCATCCCGATGACGTTTCGAATCCGTTCGAGCATCGTCTCGGGCACGTCGACGGTAACGAGGACGTGCTCGCCACCGTCGCGGCCGTCGTTGACCTCCTGCCACGTCTCTACCTGGTCGGAGACGGTGTCGGGGTCGTCGGCCAGGACGCGAACGCGGAGCGCGTCGTACTCGGGAGCGGGTGCCCGGTCGACCGGTTCGAGGACGGAGTAGTCGTACCGAAGCGGGACGAGTCGTTCGTCGCCGACGTCGACCTCGTGACGGCTTCCGTCGCTCCGGAAGAAGTCGTCGTTGTCGCGTAACCGCGTCTCCAGCCACGCCGATAGCTGGTGCGGGGAAATCTTCCCTGCCTCGTCCTGTGCCCGACTGAGGATGCTCTCCTGCTCTTCGGAGACGAGGGTGTACACCTCGTCGCCCTCGTCGTTGGTCTCCGTGAGGGCTTTCTGCTTGTCCACGAGCGCCTCCAGTCCCGACTCGATCTCCGCGACGACGTCGTCCAGCGAAGCCGTTACGTCGCCCACCATCAACCGACCGAAGTTCTCCGGGGTCGCCGGAACGGCGGGCGTCTGGTTCACGAGATAGAGCGCTTTCGCGAGACGCACTTCCCACGCGTCTTCGTCGCCGCCGAACGTCGGCACCAGCGTGTTGTCTATCATCTCCTGGACCCACAGCGGGACGTAGGTCGTCTCCTCGACCAGTAGGTCGAACAGCACGTCCCACGTCACGAGTGCCCCCTCTTCTGCCGAGGCCCAACCGAACCTGGTGAACAGCGACCTGACCAGGACGAGCAGCGCTCGGCCCTGAATGTAGTCCCTGTCCGTCGCCCGGCCTTGCGTGATGAGTTCCTGCATCACGTTCCGCAGGAGCGTCAAGTCGTACTCGCGGAACGGATAGGACTCGACCGGGTCGGGGTCCGCACTCGTCACCGGCGAGTACGTGTCGAGCGACAGGTCCGCCATCGACGCCAACAGCGACTCGACGCGCTCCTCGCTCTCTGGCGTCGACTTCTGGAGCCACCGCTTTCTGACGATGATTTCGGTGTCGGCACCTTCGAGCGGGACCTGCTGGCCCGTCCAGTGGTCTTTCGGCGGCTCGCCGACGAGATTCTCACGGGTCGCCGGGAGCGAGTACTGACCGGTGGTGACGACGACCGGGTTCGGGCCACGCTGGAGCGCCTCCATCGTCTCCTCGAACTCGCGGTAGCGATGCCGGCTGTCACCGACGAAGAGCGCGACCTCGTCGAGGCCCAGCAGCAGTTCGGTTCGCTCGCCGCCATCGTTCAGTGCCTCGGTCGCCGTCTCGACGCGAGAGACGAGTTCGTCGGGGTCGAACGACTCCGGTTCGACTTCGTCTTCGGCGACCTCGATCGACGCCTTCACTCCCGAGGCGGTGTCGAGGTCGGTCCCTGTGGTCGCTGCCATCGCTGGGAGCGCGTCGTAGAGCCAGCTACGGAGCGAGGCGCGTTCGTCGAGTACCTCGTCGAACGTCTTCCCGTCGTGTTCGAACTCCCGAACCGCGACCCAGACGCCGTCGTACTCCGTGTCGAGCGTCCAGGCCCACTCGAGCAACCAGTTCGGGTCGGTCGGGTATCCGAGCTCGCGGCCGATCGCCTCGTAAATCAGGAACGGCAACGGCGGCTCCTTCGAGGCGTCGCGGTCGAGCAGATTGAGGAAGACCGGCTTGAGCCGACCGACGTGCGACTCGGCGATAGATCGCTGGAGGTCGTCGAAGCCGGGCCACTGCTCGGCGAGTTGGTCGCCGAGGTAGGCGAACTCCGACCGGTCGTCGGTAACGAGCCCGACGAGTTTCAGCAGGTGGGTCTTGCCCGACCCGAACGTCGCGTGGATGTAGAGGAACCGCGGGGATTCGCCGGGGTGAGTAGCGATCACGTCGCCGAGCGAGCCGAGCACTCGTTCGGCGCTGTCGGTCTCGTAGAACTCTCTGACGTCGGTCTCTGCTCGCTCACGGGCGTTGACCTTCTGTACTTCTTCGAGTTGTCGAGTCGGGTCGCTGTGGAACAGGTCGCTGATAGTCATCGTTGGAGATGCACCTCCCGAATCTGGCCGTCGATCTGGTGTGCCGGGTAGTAGTGGCGCGAATCGCCGCCGAAGAAGCTCAACTTGCCGCCGACGACGTCACCCGGGAACGGAATGCCGACGGTGGCCTTGACGTTCCGCCTGTCGAGTTCGTCGAGGAGTTCCGAGGCGCGCGTGAACGGGTAGAGGCTCCCGAGGTTGAGCAACAGCACGACGTGACTCTGGGTTTCGAGGTCGTCCTCGGCGATATCGCGTTCGATCATCTGCTGAACGAGTTCTTCCGCGAGACGGTCCTGCATCGTCGTCTCGACGCGCTCGCCCGCCGACGAATCGCCGCCGAGTTTCGATAACGGCTCTCCGAGGTCGACCAGAAGTTCGTACACGTCGGTCCGAGGGAGCAACTCGTCGAGCCAGATCGGTTGGACGGTCACGTCGTCCGGAATCGGGGGTGCTTCGCTCGCCTCGCTCGCCCAACTCTCCAGGCGGTCTGCGGTTCGATGCTCGACCGTGGGGTCGACGGCGGCGATGACGAACGGATTTCGAATCCCGTGCTGACCGCGGGCGAAGGTGCAAATCTTCTTCTTGAACGCCCGATACGGTGACGTCTCGCTCATCGAACGACCACTCCCTCGTCGGTCTCCTCGACTTCGAGGTCCCGCTGCTCGACGAGGGTCTCGAGGCGGCGGTCCAACTTCTGGCGGTCGCCGGGGACGATTCCGACGTGGTCGACGTCGTCCGGCGTTCGATCACCGACGAGAGACGAGAGGCGGTCGAGGCGGGTCTCCAAAGCGTCGGGTTCGCATTCCACGGCGTCGGCCAGCGGCTCTAGCTTCGCTACGGCAGCCGTCACGTCGACGAGCTTCGCACCGTCCTCGTCGCCCGAGAGCGTCTCGACTGCGTCGTCGATAGTCTCGTACCACTGCTGGAGACGACGCATCGGGGTGACGTACTCCTCCTCGAAGGTCGCGTGAACGCCAGCCGGAAGGTCGGTTGCCGGGACGATCCACGGATGCTCGTCGATGCGACCGACCAGTTCGCGCAAGCCTCGGTCGTCGACGAACGACGCCCAGGATCGCTCGAGCTCGGGAGCGAGGTCCGGAACGAGTTCCGTAGAGAACGCGCTCCACCCATCGGTCGTCCACCACTCGCCCTCGAAGGACGCTACCGCGTTCGAGCGCGATTCGACGGCCTGCCGAGCGGCTTCGTCGATCCAGTCGAATCGGCTGGCCCCGACCTTCAACAGCGCATCGAGACGACGGAGAGCCGGGAGTCGCCGGTTCCATACGTCGGTGACTTCCTCGAGCCACTCCTGCGTATCGGTGGTTCGGTCGATGACGTCTTCGATGCCGTCGCCTTGGGACTTCGCGGTGGACAGACGCTCGTCGGTGGCTTCGATTCGTTCGGTTAGCTCGTCGGCGAACGACCCGATCAGGTCCGTGACGACGTCGGTTCGGACGTCGGTGTCGACGACCAAGTCGACGTCTTCCCGAAGCCCCGCGAGTTTCGACCGTATACGCTGGTTGGCCTCTCGGAGATGGATGAGCCCCTTCGAGACGGTCTCGGTCGTCTCCTTGAACCCGCCTTGTTGGAGAAGCTTCCCGAGCGGCTTTCGCGGGAGCAACTTCAGCCGCGTCGTCGACGGGTCGTCGAGTTCGAGTACGACTTCGTCCTCCAGTGTGTTTCCGACCTCGTCTCTGGGAAGCAGTCGTCCCTCTCGGCAGAACCCCCAGATGATGGCACGGAGTGCAGGTCGCGCCTCCCCGTAGAACGGCTTCTGTTCCACGATGCCGTCGAGGACGGTGTTCACGTCGAGACCGTCGTCCCTGCCTTTCAGTTGCCGCCCGGTGAGTGACATCACATTTCGCTGGATGGTCCGTTTTCCTCGGCTCGCTTCCTGGTCCGACGAGGGTACCTGTATCGTTCGCGCCCACGCAGGGAGCGGTTCACCGGTGTCGAGTTCGCGGAGTTCCCGTAGCCGACTCTCGTCGACCTGGAGCATCATCGGGTGGAAGTCGTCGGGATACGAGACGTCGACCGCGACTGCAACCGCTTTCGAGAGGCTGGCGACGTCCGTCCGGTCCTTGACGGTGTACGACCCGCTCGTCATCGCGCTGACCAGTTTGCTTCGGACGGCGTCTGCGCGTCGTTCGAGGTCGCGTTCGACCGCAGGTGGTGCGTCGTGCGTCGATATCGCGTCACGTAACGCCCACCACTCGATCAGGCGCTTGCGTAGGTCCTGTAGCCCGCCCGTGTCTATCTCCCAGTAGAGGGTATCCTCGTCGGTTTTCTCGGTAGTGGCGTTCGGGCGAACGCCCTGAACGGCGACGTCGACGTCCAACCCACCTTCGGCCTCGACGGTGGTCTCGGACTCGGTTCCGTCGAGGGCGAACCCGTACGAGAGCGGATACTCGTCACCGGACTCGCCGTACGGCACCGACTCCGGGAGCGACAGGTCTCGCGCGATTCGCTCCCAGAGGTGTTCGTCCAGCGCCTCGACGATTTCGTCCCAATCTGGGTCGGCTTCGTTCTCCTCGGCGTCGTCGTAGATGGTGCGTTCCTCGTGGGTCGCGAACCGGTACCGAGGACCGCTCTCCTCTCGCGTCGGCCGGACGAACTTCTGAAGCCGGTCGAGCGATTCCTCGACGCGGTTGGTCGTGCTGATCCACGACCGGCCGTTCAGGTCGTCCATCACGGCGACCGCGATGTTGCCCTCGTTTAGCGGAACGATGTCGTGGACGTGTCGGAGCAGTAGCACCGCCTTCGCTACGTCGAGGTCGAACTCCCGAATGTCGCTGTCGTCGTCGTGGACTTCGTCCGCTATTCCCGTCGGCTCGTCCGGGCGTTCGCTCGCCGTCGCTCCCTCGTTGTTCACCCGGTTTTCGGGACCCGCGACTACGCGCATGTCCTGCGGGAGAATCTCTCGAAGCTCCGGTTCGATTAGCTCGAAGAAGTCGGTGAGCGAGACAACGTGGTCCTCTCGGCCCTGGTCGATCCATCGTTCGAGCAACCCGTGCATGAGCGCGAGGATGGCCCGTGCAGTTCCCGAGAAGATGGACTTCGCGGGGTCGCTCGCCTCCTGACGGAGGTTGAACAGAATCTCGAGGAACAGCGCGGCGTGATACGGGAGGAACGGGTAGAACTCGACGAGTTCATCTCCGACGTCGTTCAGCGGTGGCTTGGTGTTCTGCTTGATTTCGTTGTAGACCAGCGATTCGGTCGGTTTCACGTCGGCGTCGTCGAGAACTCGTCGGACGGCGTCCTCTCCCGACTCCGACTTCCGGAAGAGTCGTCGCTTGGCGATGTCGCCGACGTGCTTGCTCGGGAGTTGGTACCGATGGGGGAACCGGTCTTTGACGATACTGAAGTCGGCACCGTGGGCCGCGAACTTCGGTTGTACGTCTTCGATTTTCGCCTGTGCAGTCGCGACGAGTTGGACGTCCCCGTCGCCGACGTCGTCGACGTTCTCTGCGAGGGTCTGAAGCTCTGTCAATCGCTCGAAGTCGGTGCCGATGAAGAGACTCACTTCGTCGAGCAACAGCACGAGTTTGACCGGCTTACCGAGCGCTTCCTCTCGCTCCGTCCGGAGGGATTCGAGTCTGGTGACGACCTCTTCGGGGTCGATGTCCGAGGGCTGAAGATCGGTGTACCCGTCCCGCGTGCCAGTCACCTCATCGAAGAGGTCGGGAAGCACCACGTCGGACAGCGCACTGTACTGCTGGACGTCGTTCCACAGGCCGTCCGTTTCCCACTCGTATCGGGGAGAGTTCGGCGTGATACCGTCGACGATTTCGGCCGCGCGTTCCTGCCGGTCGGACCACGCTTCGGTCGTCCGGTACCAGTCCTCGAAGTACGCGACGTCGAGTTGAGAGGACAGCCCGGTAGAGATGTCGTCTTCTACACCTGTGAGTACGGGGTTCCGATGGGCGTGTCGGAGGACGATCTCGCTAAAACTGCGTTGTTTTTGTCCCTGATACTTCAACAGATTCACCGAGACGGGAACGACGTGGTAGTCGGTATGGACCTGCTCGAACCGGTCACGCAGGGTTTCGAGGTCGGTCTTCGACGACTCTTCGGGAACCAGGTCGTCCCAGACGTCGTCGAAACGGGTCTGGAGCCAGTCGGTGTCCATCAGTCCGTCGAGGACCGTCAGCAGGTGGCTCTTCCCGCTCCCGTAGTAGCCGTAGAGCCAGTAGTTCGACCCCGTCCGCATGTCCTCGGCCTCGCCGAGCAGTCGGTCGACGAAATCCTCGAGAAAGCGCCGGGAGTCGGCCGTTACGTGGTACGACTCGATGGCCCGCTTCCGGTGTCGGTTCTCCTCCCGAGTCTGTTCCTCCCGGTCGATTCGTACCGACTCCTCGAAGTCCTCGGGGAGGTCTTCGAACCAGTCTTCGTCGACCATCACTCGCCACCCTTTCGATCGACCCACGAGTACGTCTCGTCGGTCGGCCGGAGTTGGAGTTCTCCGTGCAGTTCGACGAACTCCCACGCGTCCGTTCCGGCGACCCTATCGTACAACTCGTCCCAGCGGCCGGTCGGTTGGAACAGGTAGAGGAGGCCGGTCGGCGAATCGAACCACTCCTCGCCGCCCGCTTCGTACGAGTAGCCCATCGAGACGAGAAGGGGAACGTCACCGAGCGACGGGGGTGCGCCGACGACGGCCTGTTGATCCTCCAGGGCGTCGATCTCCCGCATTACCGATCTGAATCCTTCGCACCAGCGCTCGGTAGTGGAGTCGGCGTAGTCGAACGACGTGCCGTCGTCGTACTTCAGTCGGTCGAGAATCGACGCGAGCGTCTCGTCCGAGAAGTCGAACGCGTCCGAGTGGTCCGCTTCGATACGCCGGGCGTACTCGTGGACGACGTAGCGAACGAGAGCATCGTCGGCGGCGAGATAGAGATAGAGTACTTGTGCCGTGTCTCGCGTCGTCGCACACGCGTCCAGCACTGCCGGAAGGTCGGTCGGGTTGGGAAGTTCCGAAGGTGCGTTCTTGAACCGCGACGTCAGGACTCGATAGATCTTCCGAGAACTCCCCCTCGTGCTACGGTTCGAGAGACGCTCCCGAAACCAACGTTCCTCGACGTCGTTCCAGTTTCCGCACTCCTCGTACAGTCGGGCAAGTTCCGTCGCTCGTTGGACGAGCAGACCACACATGGTCAGGTCCATGTTCACGTCCTCCGGTGAAAGTCGACCGCGTAGTGAGGGAAGGCGTACGTTCCCATCGTCAGACGAGACATCCATACGACGGTGAACTGATTCGACGTACTTTACTGTTCGTCATCGAAGAACGCCCGAAGTCGGCGAGTCTCGAACCCGAACCGCGCCTCGATTCTAGAAAGTCGATGCTCGACCCAGCGGCGACCCGGACTGTGGTCGACGTCATCGAAGAGACCGCCACGCGAGAGTGGAGTGAAAAATCACGATTTTGGTTGTGGGAATCAAGAGAAATATTCGTGGCGAGAGCTATTGGCGGCTAGATTGTTTCGAGAAGCTGTATGTCTGAAAGTGTGCCGTTCTGCCGTCCACAACAGTAATCAATTGCAGGCTCCTAGTTGTATAATATGGACTATACCATACAGAAGCAGGTCGACGACGACTTCGATACAGCCGTCGAACGGACGACGAACGCCCTCGAAGACGAGGGGTTCGGTGTTCTCTGTGACATCGACGTACAGGCGACGTTCGCGGAGAAACTCGACGAGGAGTTCCGCCGGTATCGCATCCTCGGCGCCTGCAATCCCCAACTCGCTTTCGAAGGTCTGGAAGACGAAATCGAACTGGGTGCGCTCCTCCCGTGCAACGTCATCGTCTACGAGACCGACGACGGCGGCGTCACCGTGAGCGCCGTCGACCCGAAACAGCTGGTCGGCATCACGGACAACCCCGACCTCGACGCTATCTCCGAGGAGGTCGCCGACCGATTCGAACGGATGCTCGACGAACTGTGAGCGAGTCGTCGACGTCTCGGCGTCGGATCCTCCAGTTGCTGGGCGGAACCGGTGCGAGTGCGCTCGTCGGTTGTTCGGGAAGCGACGTACTGATTCCGGACGGCGAATCTCGACTGTCACACCTCGTCCGACCGTCTCGGCCCCTGCGGACACGTCCACGACGGTCACGGTAGCGCCCGGAACGATCCAGACAGCCCAGAACTCGTCTGCTCGAAACTGGCTGTTTCACTGCCACAACCTCTACTACCCCGAAGCGGGGATGGCTCGCGTCGTCCGATACGCCGAGTAAGAGGTGCGGGAGCGAACTCGTTCCCGTCAGTCGGCCGGTCGGGCCTCCTGTGGTGCTGTCACGCCCGGCAGACTCGGGAGGTCGAGGTCGACCCGACGGAGGAACTGGGCGTTGATAGCGACGATCACCGTCGACAGCGACATCAAGAGTGCGCCGACCGCGGGCGAGAGCAGGATACCGATAGGAGCGAGGATGCCTGCCGCGAGCGGAAGCGCGAACACGTTGTAGCCGGCGGCCCACGCGAGATTCTCCCTCATCTTCCGGAAACTCGCCCTGGACAGTTTCACGAGACGGACGACGTCCATCGGGTTGTTCTGGACGAGGATGATATCCGCCGACTGGACGGCGACGTCCGTCCCGGACCCGATGGCGATGCCGACGTCCGCACGCGTGAGTGCCGGCGCGTCGTTGACGCCGTCGCCGACCATCGCCACGAGTTTACCCTGGTCCTGGAGTTCGGTCACCTTCTGGTCCTTGTCTTCGGGCAACACCTCGGCGAAGACGGTGTCGATACCGAGGTCGTCTGCGACGGCGTTGGCGACGTCTTCGCTGTCGCCGGTGAGCATCGCCACTTCGATGCCGAGTTCGTGGAGCGCGTCGACGACCCGGTAGCTCTCCTCGCGGACGACGTCCGCGAGTGCGAACGCGGCGACGGGAGCGTCGTCTCGAACGAGGTAAACGACGGTCTGGGCGTTCTCTCCGGCCCGGTCCGCGAACGCCGTCAGTTCGGACGGGACCTGGGTATCGAGATGCGAAAGGAGGTTCGGGCCACCGACGTGAATCGTGACCCCGTCGACGGTCGCACGAACGCCGCGGCCCTTGAGTGCCTCGAACTCCGTGGCTCCGGGGACGTCCAGATTCCGGTCGTTCGCGGCCTCGCGGACCGCCTGTGCGATCATGTGTTCCGAATCGCCCTCGACGGCTGCGGCGAGCGCCAGCGCCTGGTCCTCGTCGATATCTCCGACGGTTTCCACGTCGACGATGCCCTGTTCGCCCTTCGTGAGCGTCCCCGTCTTGTCGAAGACGATCGTATCCAGTTCCCGGGCCTGTTCCATCGCAATCCTGTCGCGGATCAGCATGCCGTTCTTGGCGGCCAGCGACGTGTTGATGGCGACGACGAGCGGGATGGCGAGTCCGAGCGCGTGCGGACAGGCGATCACCAGGACGGTCACGACCCGTTCGACGACCGTGGCGTTGAACGAGACTGCGACGGTCCAGGCGATGGCAATCACGATAGCAGCGGCCACGGCGATGTAGAAGAGCCAACCCGCCGCGCGGTCGGCGAGTTGCTGCGTCCGGGACTCGCTCTCCTGCGCCTCCTCGACGAGGCGCATGATGCCAGCGAGCGTCGTCTCGTCGCCCGTCGCGCTGATGCGGACGCGGAGGCTACGTCGCCGTTTATCGTGCTGCCGATGACCTCGTCGCCCGGTTCCTTCGACACCGGTCTGGACTCGCCGGTGATCATCGACTCGTTCACGTCCGAGTCGCCCTCCTCGACGACACCGTCGGCGGGCACGTTCGCCCCCGGACGGACGAGTACGAGATCGCCTTCTGCCAGTTCGTCCACCGACACCTCCTCCGTCTCGCCGCTCTCGGTGATTCGCTCGGCGGTGTCGGGCAGGAGTTTCGCCAGCTCGTCGAGCGCACTCGACGCCCTGCGAACCGAGCGCATCTCTATCCAGTGACCCAGCAGCATGACGTCGATGAGAGTCACGAGTTCCCAGAAGAACGTCGACGCCGTCGGGAAGACGATGCTGGCGAGACTGTAGACGAACGCGACGGTGATGGCCATCGAAATGAGCGTCATCATGCCCGGTGCGCGGTCCGCGAGTTCGGGGACCGCCATCCGGAGAAACGGCACGCCACCGTAGGCGAAGACGACCACCGCGAACACCGGATTGATCCACTCGCTGCCGGGGAACGCGGGGACCGAGAAGCCGAGCCACTCCTGTAGCGTCTCGCTGTAGAGGAGTACCGGAATCGAGAGCAGCGTCGAGACAAAAAACGACGGCGGAACATCTGCTCGTGGCCCTCGTGCATGCCCCCTTCACCGTGGCCGTCGTGTCCGTCCCCGTGGTCGCCGTGCTCCCCACTTCGTTCGTACTGCTCGTCGGCCTCTCGCTAGGCCTCGTCGGCGTCTTCGGCTTCGTCCTCGAGCATCGATTGCTCGACTCGCGGTTCCTCTCGTTCGTCGACGGACGAACCGTGACCGCCCCTGGTGTCGTCGCGGCCGTCGTGATTAGAATGCCGGTCGGCCTGACCTCCCTCGCTCGGTGTGTCGTTGTGGTCGTCCATACCTCGTCCCCGTCAGTACTCCTTCGATTTCACGACTGAAAGCGGGTGTGACCTGCTAGGCTCGTCTCACCGGTACTCCAAAAGGGCTGGCCAACAGGTCTCTGATTACCTCGAACTCACCGAACAGTCATGGTCTTCCGCATCCCGCGATTTTGCATGGGAAATTCTGACACGGAGGGGTGTACGAATGCCAGCACTGCGGGAACGTCTCGCTTGATAATCCAGCATCGGATTCCTACGGCGAAGACTTCACAGCCGTGGAGGCGACGCCAGTCAAAGACCCGGAGTTAGCCGTGGTCCTCCGGGGAGACGCAAGCGCTTACTCGAGGATGGCGGCTACGTCCACGTGTACTCGCCGGTAGACGCCGAGGAGGTCCGACAGCGTCTGACCGTGGGCCTGTACGCGTGGGTAAGCGAGGCGCTCGAACTGGTCGAGGACGTCAACCGCGAAAAGGTAAAGGCATTAGCTCGGCGGGACAGTAGCAACGACGGAGGAACAGCCCAGATTTTCTGGGACGAATGAGTTCCAGTCTCAAGCTCACGTTCTCCCAACCGGCCAGAACGAGGGTTAGTACCGAGTGAGAGCCGAGAATCCAACCGGACCACTGGATATTGATAGCTGTTCTCTACGTCTGAACCGTGGGCCCGTTAGAACGTGATGATCTCGTAGTCGTCGTCGACGAGTGACCGGATGCTGGGGTGGCCTTCGTTCTCGTCCAACGTCACGACACCCGCGTCCTCTACGGCATCACCGACACCGAACGCACCGGCGCAGTAATCACAGACGGCCATGTCGTCGCGGACCGTCTGGTAGAGTTCGTGGTAGTCGTGGTCCTCGTCCTCGAGTTCGGGAACCCACTGCGTCCCGGCACCGTCGAAGATGAGTTCGACGTCGTCGCCTTCGGTCTCGGCGAACTCCTTGGCGGCTTCGAGGCCGTTCACGAGGCGGCCCAGACCGGCGTGCGATTCGGTACCTGCCAGAATTACGATTGCTGCTTTCGCCATAACGACTCGATGTTGGTCCGCGACACGTAAGTACCGGATGGCAACGGCCATTCCGACCGCGACTCTGCGGCTCCTCGGCACGAACGAGTGTGGAGCTAAATCGACAGGGACGCTCAGATTTCGACGGTCGAGGCGTCCGCGACGTCGAACTGCGTCACTTCTGGCTCGCCGGCGAGGAGGTCCGGAAGCGCTTCCTCGAACTCCTGAAAGTGGGCCGTCTCCGCGTGTGCTTCGAACGCCGCTTCGTCTTCGTACCGTTCGAAGAAGCGGAACACGTTCGAATCGTCGATGTCCGTCGCGACTCGATACTCGATGACGCCGTCCTCTCGCCGGGACTGCTCCGCGAGCGACTCGATCCGGTCGAGCGCTTCGTCGCGGCTGTCAGGGTCGATCGGAAACGACGCGTGAACTACGAGCATGACAGTTGCCGCTACGTGCAGGAGACGTAAAGTCACTCGGCCAACGACAGAACGCTCATCCACTTACGAGTAGAGGTTAGGCTCCGTTAGAATCGGCCTTCTGCTGATAGATCACGTGGTGGCTCGATACGGGGCAGGTCCAGTGGTCGCGGCTACCCGCCGAGAGATACGCGGTGCTCGGCTACGGCTCGTCGTGATACCCAGTCAAGCTACGTTCAGACCGTGCAGCTACCGAATCACACGCTACAGCTCAGCGGCTGTGAGAGTCGGTCCCCCGACCACACAACACCCAATACACGTGGCAGAGAAAGTTCACAGCCGATATGAACGCCATCATCGCACACGAAGCAAAAGAGAAAGACACGGGGTACTACCACCTCGTGAACGACAGGGGGACCGCGAGTTTGTGCGGGTCGCTCAACGACGAAAGCCCGTTTGCCTCTGCTATCGCGGAACGGATCTCACAAACAGTGGCTGACCAACGCAGCTTCAGGCTCTGTCGACGGTGTTCGTATCTCGCTGACGTGCAAATGGCTGCCACCCCGGCTACCGACGAATGACTTCTCGTGGTGATCCGCAGAGCCAGTGTTGAACACGGGAGCGCGTACTCAGCGCCTAACGTTGAAACAGGCGAATTTCGACCAGACTTCGTCTTTCTCTCCGACAGGCCCGTACCAGAACGGTAGGTTCGCTGGTATTCGATGCACGTGCCAGGATCACCTGTGGGCAATCGACAACGAATCCAATGGGAATGAGACTTGGCGATGGTCTTTCCCTCGGGGATACGGAGTGAAGCAGTAGGAATCGACCCAGCGTGAATTAGTCGGGGTGTCGGGAGCTCTGTTACTCCGACACCCGGGTGTCGATTCGCTCGGAAACCCGCTCCCCCGGGCGCCGGAGTGCGTCGCTTTCGACCTCGTAAACGTAACCGTGGATAGTGACCTCCTCGGGAATTAGCGGATGTTCGCGGAGATACTCGATTTGTGTCTGGCACGCATCGTCAATATCGTCGGTCATCCACACCCAGTCTTCGATCGAGGCCTCCCCGATGTCCAGACTGGGCAAGGCGGGGTTCAGATCGACTTCAGCGAGACTCTCATCTGTGGCGGCTTCGAGCCCTTCGACGACGGCATCGTCGAGGGCACTCATCATCCCGCAATCGGTGTGATTGACGACGATAATCTCGGTGGTGTCGAAGAAGTTAGTACTCAACGCTGCGCTCCGGATAACATCGTCGGTGACCTTGCCACCAGCGTTCCGGAAGATGTGAGCGTCACCGAGCTGGAGGCCAAGCGCCTCCTCGACGGGAATGCGCTCGTCCATACATGCGACCACCAGCAACTGCTTGTCGGTCGGGATGTCTTTCCGTCGCCGACGCGCCCAATCGTCGCGCTGGTCGATTCGCCCGTCGACCCACTCGAACACCTGTCCGGGTTCCGGTTCGGACTCGTTGCTCGAATCCCCCATACCTGTTTGGTACGCTATAGCACGTCTTCAGGACTGACGTCACGGCAACGCACGCCCAGGTCTATGACGAACGACTACCTGGTGAGAGAGGTACCCTACGTCTGGCACGCGACTTCCGTTACCGTTTGTCGGCCGGGGATGGCCGTGCGAGATACAGAAGCTGTCTTCAGCAGGGAGTATTGGCAGACCGACTGCCGCTCGGGAACACAGGTTGCGGGGTCGTCTTCTACTTCGTCGGTTCGACGTTGTGGTTCAGTTGGAACAGGTTCTCCAGGTCCCATTTGTTCTTGACCTCGACCGACCGGTCGTAGTTCTCGCGGTAGGCCGCCTCTGGTCGCCGACCTCCTCGGGGACGAAGTTGGCGTAGACGCCGCCGCTCGCGTGGGGAGTCATCGCTTCGTACGTGTCTCGGGTCCACGCGATGCACTCCTCGTCCTGCTCCTGGTCTTCCCACTGCGTGTGACGGTTCCTCGTGAACTCGGCGTTTCGGTGGGGATAGGCAGTCCCGCCACCGAGCGTCAGTCCGGCGATGCCGGTCGTCGAGTTGTATCCGACGGGCGTGGCGAGGCCGAACGCCTGGGTCTCGTGGTCCAGTTCGTTGAGCACGACGCCCGGTTCGACGCGGGCAGTCTTCGCGTCCGGATCGGCGCGAACTGCGTTCATCGGTGACAGGTCGATCGTGAGGGCATCGTCCTCGACGGCTCTGCCAGCGATGTTGTGTCCGCCGCCCTTCACCGAGATGGGCATGTCGTGCTTCTTTGCGAACGCCACTGCGCTAACGACGTCTGCGGTGCCAGCACACCGTACGATGAGTGCAGGGTGTTTGTCGATCGTCGCGTTCCAGACCGTCCGTGCCTCGTCGTATCCCTCCTCGTCTGGTCGGAGAAGGGCTCCACGAAGCGTCTCTGCGAGTTCGGTAACTGCTTCGCCGTTCGTTGTGGGTGTTTCTAGTGACATGTGTACCTCGCTCTCACGCTGATCTACGTGACGTGTCCTTGTGAAAAGTTAACGTTTTCACGACGGTTTGGTGTTCTGAGTAACTGAGTGAATCGTAGTGGACGAGAGGTTCGGCAACGTCTGTGGAACTTCGCTCCTCCCTCGTACCGAACGACACGTCACGCGGTCAGTTCGAGTTCGTGATGTTCGATTTCGTAGTAATTGATCGCGAAGTCGACTGTTCCCGACGGTTCGGTCAGATGGCGCATCACCGCAGCAGGTTGGACCGCGTTCTCCTCAGCATCGATGCTGACTTTCTCCATACGCACTGTGATACGGGTGCGATCGAAAAGAAGACCGGATGATGGAAGAGGAGAGTAACGATTGCACCGGTTCACTTGGTGGTCGTCTCTTCCTCGCCCGGCGGAGAGTCGTTCGTTCCAGGGACGCCCCGGCCTTCGAAGAAGTCGCCACCCCACTGGCTAATCCAGATGTCTTGGTTGGCGGTGTAGAGCGCCTGCGCCGTCGTGAACCGGTCGTTCGACACCGACCATTCGTCGGCATCGGTGTCGTAGGTGACCTCCGTATTGTACACCGCAGCCTGTCCGTACTCCCCGCCGGCGTTCTGTGGG
Organism: Halorussus salinisoli; assembly: GCA_005239435.1. Lineage (GTDB taxonomy): Archaea > Halobacteriota > Halobacteria > Halobacteriales > Haladaptataceae > Halorussus > Halorussus salinisoli. The sequence goes on from SZNP01000008.1 coordinate 17,652, forward strand.
AGCGGGAGGGTGTACTCGGCGTCTTCGCTCCGCGAGGCTGGGCGCTCGGCACGCTGGAGTCGTCCGCGGTTGAACGTCTGGTTGTAGAAGTTCGCGTACTTCGCTTGTGCGTCCTCGATGCCGAGGACGGCGTCTGCCGCGTTGACGCCGCCGGTAATATCCCCGGCATCCCTCACGGTGATCGCGTAGGTTCCATCGCCAGTCCCGTCCGCGAACGTCCCCGCTTCGTCGTCCCACAGGTCCTCGAGCAGGTAGGTCAGGATTGGCCGGGTCATCTCTTCGTGGTTCACGTTCGATATCTGTGACGCCCAGAGCAGGCCTTGTCCGACTACACCCTGCGTTGCGGCCTGATTCTTCGACCCGTCCTGAAGCTTCCCGTTATCCGCGAGTTTGCCCTCGACCGCGCTCGCGAGGGCGTTAGCGTACTCCGCCGCTCGCGACCGGAGTTGCTCGCTCCCGGCGTGGGTACCGTACCAGCCGACCCCGCCGAGCATCACGCCGAGATCGCGGGTCGAACCCATCTCCACTATCTTCTCCGGCGGGAAGGCTTCCATCGTGGCCTTCGCCATCCCGTCCGTGAGCTGCTGGAGTTTCTTGGCCGGAATCAATGGCTCGGGGTTGACGTAGCCGTACCAGCCACCGTTGGCGAGGCTAGTCATGTCCGAGAGGAACCACAGCATCGCGGCGTGTTGTGTCGGGCGTGCCGTTTCGTCCACTACTTCGCCTCTCTTCGGATCGAACCCCGAGACCAGTTCGAGTGAGTCTTCGCCCTTCGTGAGCGCGCCGTCGTTCTCCGGGCCGCCGTCGATGAGCGTCGCTCTGATGGCAATCTGGGCGACGGTGGCGAGCATCTGGGTTCGGAACTTCGGGGCCATGTCCGGCGGCAAGATGTCGAAGTGGCTCTCGAAGTTCTTCGCCCACGTCACGCCCTTGAGGTGGGTCCACGCCACCGATGCCGGACTCACCACGCCGGACATCTCCGAGCGGTCCCACGCCATCGTGCTCGCGTCGATGCGATCGACGTCGGCGCTGAACGGTGCAACCGGCTTCTGGGTGAAGTGTGGGTCGCCCTCGGTGAACGGCGTCACGTTCAGATTCGGGTTCTTGATCGGCGGCTTCTCGACGTCTGAATTCTGCAGGAATCCCGCTATCCGCTCTTCGAACATCTGTTGCTGTTCTTCGTTGTCCGGGAACAACACGCCCACGCCACTCACCGCGATACTGGTGTTCATGTTGTACAGCGAGTACCAGTAGGAGTCCCACGTCGCCTCTTGCCAATCGTACGCCGCCTGCTGTGCTGCCTGCGTGGTTCGACTCTCGATCCGAATATCGCCCACCATGGTAGACGGATGGACCGTACAGATGTACTGCGCCATCTCCTCCGACGCCGTGAAGGTGAGCGAGCGCGTCTCCCCCTGATTCGACATCGTTTCCGTACTCACGACGTTGTTCCCGTCCGCGTCCTTGATGGTGAAGTTGTGCGGCGCGCTGTCGAGGTTCTCCCAGACAACCTCGTACTCGGTTCCCGGTCGGAGTGTCAACGTCGGATTGGTTTCTCCCTGAATGGCCGCCGGTTCGCGGCCCTGCCATCCCGAAACCTCTCCCCCAAGTCGGTACGTAGTCGACTGTGCGTTTGCGAGGCTACCGAGAGCACCGACACCCGCTACTCCCGCTGTCGTCTTCAAAAACGACCGACGCGGAACGGAACGTCTCTCCCCGGTCGATAAGTGTTCGTGATTCATAGGTTCTCGTGTTTAGTCGTTGCTGGTTTCGTCGGGCTACACAGTCCCAAAGTGCGGCGAGGAACGCTGTGTAACCGTTTCAACCGGGGACAATCCACCATACTCAGGACTATAAAGTACACTCGGATGTGTCCGTAAAGCACACGAGCGAGGTCGGTTTTTCCGGCCGTCGTTGCCCGCACACGCATGCGCTATCTGGCTTCGAGGCTACGTAGGCTTGGAAGGGCGGGACCATCACGGAACTGATCGCGACGGTCGCAACGGAACTTGCGATCAGTGTTGTCCAGCTATCGACGCTTCGACTGGCGATAGCCGGTCCGTACGGATTCGAGGGTGATATCGTGGCCGGTCGAATCGCGCGCCTCGCTCACCGTACTCTCTTCGGGATTCTCTTTGCAGGCGGGATGGCTGACCCTGATCTCCACCGGGTCAGCAACTGAGTCTGGAAAACCGCCGTCGCAGGCGTCGTACGCGGACTCGTACTTGCGATTCTCGGTACAGGAATCGTCACAAAACCGTCTTGTCGTAGCCCGAACAACATTGCTGTATTTATTCTCTGGGGTCGTCCGGTGCTAGCTCTCCCAACTGCCGAATCTATACCCACGTTCCTGGCGTTGGTTGTTACGGGATGAAGAAACACGTCCTACTGCTACTCGTTGTTACGATGTCCACAGTCGGATACGCAGTGCCGACCGAGCAGCGAGGTAACGTACAGGCTACCCCACCGGACCCGTCCGAAGACGTTCTCGGGTGGGAGAACGGAGTGTGGCACAACGAGTCCATTGCCATCGACCAGAGCGACGGTCTGAACGATAGCGAGCTGAAGGCGTTCGTCGACAGGACGATGGCTCGCGTCGAACTCGTGAGGGAGTTGGAATTCGAGGAGGACGTACCAGTCGAAATCGTCAGCCGCGAAGCGTTCCAGAACCAGCGGTCCGAACGCTCGGCATCCGAGGAGTTCCGGATGTTCGACAACGTCAAATTCGAGGCGTTGTTGATGGTAAACGAATCGACCGACTCTCTGGCCGTCCAGCAGCAGAACACCGGTGCCTCAGTCCTCGGATTCTACGATTCCCAGAGCGACCAGATAGTCCTCGTTTCCGAAGGCAACGAGTCGCCGCGTATAGACGAAATAACGCTAGCTCACGAACTCGTGCACGCGCTGCAGGATCAGAGGTGGAACCTCACGTCGTCCCGGTTCGACCAGCGCACGCGCGAGAAGGCCAACACCGTGGCCGGAATCGTCGAGGGCGACCCCGAATTGCTGGAGGTACTCTATCGACAGCGGTGTGGCGAGCTATGGGATAACTGCTCGACGCCCGAACGAATGGGTGGTAGCAGCGATCTCGCCAACGTCGGTCCGTTCATCCTCAAGTTCCAGCCGCGGAGCGACGGACCGGGGTTCGTTCAAGACGTCCGCGAAGAGGGCGGCTGGGATGCGGTCAACGATCTCTACACGAACCTGCCCCGCAGCACCGAGCAGTTGATCCACCCAAGCAAGTTCGGGGAGGACGAACCGACGAACGTGACGGTCCGCGACAGGTCGACCGACGACTGGGAGCAGATTCGCGTGGACCAACGCCCCGACACCATGACGCTCGGAGAGGCGGGAGTGTTCTCGATGTTTCTGTTCCCGGCGTTCGATACCGGGGGTCAGACCGAGATCATCCCTGCGAGCCACTTCCGGAATACGACCGAGAGCGGGGAGCTCCAGCCCATCGATGGACTGAACTACAACCATCCGCTCTCGGCCGGCTGGGACGGTGATACCCTCGTACCCTACACGAATTCGGACGGCGAAAAAGGCTACGTCTGGAAGCTCGCGTGGGATTCCGAACGGGAGGCCGCGGAGTTCGTCGAGGGGTATCGCCAACTGCTCGACGCCCGCGGGGCCGAACCGGCCGACGACCGCCAGAACACGTACCGAATTCCGGAAGACGAGGAGTTCGCGGACGCCTTCTATGTGACCCAGCAGGACGATACGGTCGTCATCGTGAACGCGCCCACCGTCGAAGAGCTATCCGGCGTCTACGACGGAGCAGCACCAGCAGTCGAGTGAGTCTGCTGTGAAATTTTTAGACGAGATGCAGCACCCCAAATGGCGGTGTGACCGATGTGGCGAGCGACTTTACGGAAACGTGGACGGAGGGACGTTCTGTCCGAACTGCGGAAACCGATATCGTGACCTCGAGTGATGGCCGCTGGAGTCCGGCCATTCGTCGCTTTTGCTCGGCGATATCGACGGCCGTGGTACAGCGAGCGAGTCGCAGCGATTCGGTTGTGCTCGATCGATTCGGGTCGTCTCGACCGGAGCCATCAGCTATAGTTGGACTCCGTTGAGAGGTTCATCTTCGCGTCGCTCTCTCCGTACTCCGGCATCGCACCATCGACCAGCGGCCTCCGCGGGTAATGCAGACAGTGGTTCGTCCACGATGATACATAGATTGGTAACCAGTGACCAAGCGGTAGCGATGGATTGGCGCTCACCATCGGAACTGTACTTTCGAATTCGGGTCGATATCCAGCCGACTGCTCCGGATAGCTCGAGATTAGTTGGTCATCGTCTCGAAGGCGACGATCGGAGACCGGGGCGACCTACTGCATCGGGAACTGTGCTTGCGGCCATCAGCTACAAAGATATCGTTTTACGAAATCTGGTGGAGGGTATCACTAGACACCGCTTACCGTTCTATCGCCACACGGTAGGACTCCTCGAAGGGTATTTCGTATTCGATACCGACCCGTTCGTACGCGACACGTGGAATACTGATGTCCGCGAGGTAGAGTGGACTATCGGTTTCGCGAAGTCCCGTCTTCGGAAGTGCCAAGGTGAGTATCTCGTCCGATTCGACTACTGGGCCGGGACGCTCGCCGGTGGTTGCGTCGAGTCCGGATGGAACGTCGAGCGAAACGACAGGCTGCTCGGTGTCGTTACACTGGTCGATGAGGTCGCGTGTCCGTCCACGAGGTTCGCCCTGAAGACCGTAGCCGATGAGCGAATCGACGACGGTGTCGGCCTCTCTACATACGTCGGGAACGTCTGAGGTGCCGATGGAGACGTTCATCTCGTCGAGGACGCGATACTGGGTCGCGGTGGCTCCGTCCAAGGCGTCCGGGGAGCGGTCGAGGACGAGGGTAACGGACACGTCACGGTTTTCGAGATGCCGTGCACAGGCCAGTCCCCCGCCACCGTTTCCGCCGTTTCCTGCTAGCACGGTTATTTGGCCGGGGTCACGTTCGAGAAGGTGTCCTGCAAGGTTGCGTCCGGCGTTCTCCATCATCTGAAGTAGGTCCAAACCAACGTCTTCGACCGCAACTAGATCTATCTCGCGCATTTCGTTTGCTGAAACCGCAGGAACGGGAATCCCGTCCGAAGTTCGAAATTCAGATTCCGTCATGGATGCGTAGTGCGGAGTTACGGTGCGTAGAACGCATTTTGATCGTGGTAGTCTTCCCCACGTGAACGCAAATAATCGTTTTTACTTTCGTTTAGCCACGGGTGGAAACCACGAGAAGATAGTGGAGTAGGAGTGCTCCGTCAGGGATTTGACAGCCCCCGTATCCGCTCTGTCCCGAATTGATCTACGTAATCCCACGGGACGAACGCACCCATCGACCACCCAACGAAGACGACATCCTCAAGGTCGTGCTGTTCGACAAAGGTGTGAAGATCACGAGCGTATTGCGCGACCGTATGCCCTATTTCCGTCTTTTCTGACCGCCATGTCCCCTGAAATCGACGCCGACCTTGCTATTGTCCGGCAGCGAGAGCCCCCACTCTTGAAAGATGCCACGGAACCGGTCAATGACGCGCTCCCGAACAGCCGGATCGCTTCCTTCGAAGAGCATGGACACGAGGCGATGCTCACCGCACCAGACCGCTTCATTGAGGAGGTACTTGCATTCATCCGTGAAACGAACTAACGGAGTTACAATCGTTCTCCTCACCATTTCCGGCGTCTATTCGATATGCACCACTATTGAGCGGCTGATTCAGCACAGACGTTTTGAGCTTGCGAAATTCTCGTGATGGATTGACCCTCTAAATTGATTATTGGTAGATCTTCATGCGGTGATACCTCACAGGAATAGATATGAATTTGACTGATTGGGTTGCGGTGGTGACCGGCGCGTAGGCCGACCGACGCGGGGGAGGAGGTCGGAGGTGCGCTTTACCGCGTCCCACTCGAAGTTGTCGGTCGGCCCGAGTTTCGGTCACGCATCTCGCTGTGAGTAGACAATGCGATGCCGTCCTGTCCGGGAAGAGTGGTTCTCTGACAGGTTGCCACCGATAAGTATACGCTCTTAGTATGTGGGTTTTATTACCGGTTGGATTCACGAGTAGTCGTGTTAGCATTGGTGCATGCTAGCTTATCACTATGAACGTCGTAGTCGTCCTAGAGATACTATGAGTGAATCAGAACACCAGTCAGAATCGGTCGAGGAGATAGTCAACCAACGCTGGAAGCGCACGGGCGCGGGCACGAGAGTGGCTGGAGCCTGGCTTGCGATGGGATCCGTTCTTTTCGTGGCTAGTCTTGCCCTTCATCCACCGCCCTCCCCAGATCTCGGCGAATTCATGGCGGTCATCGCTAACGAACCCACTCAATGGGTACTGGCCCACTGGGCGGCGGCATTGGCACTTACTCTCTTCGCGATAACGGGACTACTCATGCTGACGACAGAATCGCGACTCTCTCAGAATTGGTGGGCGATGACCGCGTGGGCCCTACTGGTTGTGGGTGCGACGTGGATTACCACTACCGCCGTAGCAGAGGCCACCGTGATTACCGAGGCAGCCGTCGCTGGTGACACTGCAACGTTCGAAGCCTGGCAACTCTTTGCTGAGGGTAAAGCCGTCGGGTTCGGCTTCCTGGCAGTAGCCATTGCCGTAATCGCTGGCAATGAGGCTCGGAGTACCCGTTCAGTGACTCCCGTGTGGGCCTCGTGGATAGGTGCCGTGGCAGGGCTCGTGGCCTTTGTGGGGTTCGTCGTCTTGGGGTTGTTGCTCGGGATCGCCGTAGGTGGTCTTATCTGGCTGGCCTCCACGATAGTAATGAGTCTGTGGACTCTCTGGTTCGGAATCGCTCTCGTGCGATCTGATGATTCCCAAGTTCAACTCGCGGAAGCCAGAACCAAGAGACAGAGGGCGATTCGCTGAGAATATCGATAGAGGAGTGGACCATCATTACATCCGATGGGGTCGAAACAGCAGTACAGTGTGGAACTGATGAACAGACGCTCTAAATTGGTCACTCTGTCCTTGCGACCAAAGACGTAGTGGAAACGGGAAGCCCGCCCACGAAACTTACTCGGCTCCATTCCAGCGGAAGGGTATGATCGAGTGCTTTCACCTTTGACCGTCAGCGATTCGACTGATAAATAGGTGGTACAAGTTTCGCACGGCCCGCCATGTGGGAGTCAAACATCGGATATTCGTCGCCGCGACAGTTACACCGTGGTCGCTATATAACTCCTGTTCACACCGTGACCAGTGTTCACCCGCTGACGCTATCGTGAAACCTCTTGCACATATCCACATGCTCACGGAATCCTGGGTCGTCTACGAGTTCACAGCCGGGAGCGGATTGGGGATGGTGCGGTGGGAACTGAGTGACGATGACGAACTACGTCCCGTCGACCAAACGCCGAAGGCACTGGGCGAATTCATCGACTACCACGTCGATTGTGACTGTGGAGAGACGTTCTGGACGTGGACAGACGCCACTGCTCACGTCGAAACAGAACACGCCAACGGAACCGTAAGTCTCCCCGGTGAAACCTAACTACGCCAACCCGTTCACAGGTAACGGTTTTCATCAATACGCCCCCGCACTCTCGGAGTTCCGCGTGATGGTCCGACTCATTCATCGTTTACGATGTCGTCACCCTTCGGGTGAACGTAGCACTCGGCACGATACTCATCGGGGTCGCCAGCCAAATCCGCTGCGAGCCCTTCCGGGCTTCCACCTCAACTTCTGAATTTGCTTGCTCTCCATTTCTCTCAATATACGCTCTGTATCACGCAATCTGTAGTGTGAATGTACCACGTGACTCCTGACAGACTCGGAGTAACTTGGCGATGGCAGTGCCGAATACAGAGGATGTATTCCGCAGACCGTTATCTACGGATGAGAAAAGCCGATTTACTGGCCCGATTATCCGTCACTAGATTCCCACTCGTCGAACGATTCGTAAGGTGGCACCCAGATAGCAATCGCCCGTAGCGGCTCGTCCCCCGTGACACGCAATCGATGGTATGCCTGTTCAGGGATGTAGACGAACGACTCCGGTGACAGTTCATGCCGGGTGGCACTCGATTCGTCGTCGTCACCGGGTTTGCCGACCCAGAAGGTCGCGTGGCCGTCGAGGATATACAACAACTGCTCTGAGGACTCGTGGGCGTGCCAGGAGTCCCTTCCGCCGGGGGCCAACTCGGAGATCCGGAAGACGATTCGATCGGATCCCCGATCCGGGTTAACGAGTTCGCGCGAAGTTGTGGATTCGTGATGTGGCGGGGTGAACCCCTCCACGTCGTTTGCGTCAACAACGAATGGACTGGTCATTGGCTAATGTCTTCTTCGGTTGTTCTTGCGATTCTGTCTGTGGCCGGTAACGCCCATCACACCATCCTCGCCATTTTTCTTCTTAATCTCAGCGTGCGCTATCGGATGCCTACTCTGCAATCTGTGTTAAGTATTACCACGGCCAGAATTTCTCAGCGCATTCAAGGGCGCGTTGGTGGATACGCGCTCTGTATTCAGCACGGAGTTTCTACCAGCCACGAGGGAGGTCAATACCGGGTGTGATATTCACGCTCTGTATACATCGCGTTACCCATTTCCGAATAACAGCAATGGGGACTGTTCTATGATGCATTCGACGGTCACCATACTGTATATGGAGGACAAGTTAGCAGACTGGTGGTCATCGAACGTGTCGCCTAAGTAATTTTTTCGGGGGGCAACCTCTGGATTACTGGTCGGGAAGACACGCTATGATCGACTCGTACAGTGCGGGTTCTAAGCCGGTATTCCGGTAGCCTGCTGCGAGATTCACGTCGATCGCCCAGAACCGGTTCTGGTCGTCTTTGACGAAGTCCACCCCGACGCCTCGGAGGTCAGCCTGTTCGACGAGGTGGCGTAGCCGGGCTGTAAGTCTCGGTCTGGCCCGTGCGTGGCTGAGAAAGCGTTTCGGCCCGTATAGCTTCGAAGTCACGCGTCTTCCCGCCGTCTGGACGCGACTCCCGTCGTGGACGGCGTAGTACTTATAATCGACCGGCTCCGTCGGGATCAGCTCTTGATAGAAATCCCCACCCTCGTTGAGTTCGGTAGAGCCATTCCAAATAAAAAGTCTTTTGCGACGTACTCACCCTCGGGTTTCTCAAACCGCACTGGAGGTGTGCGAAATCCAACTGCCTCGAGCGCAGTCAGACCGATCAGCCGGGAGCTAAATGCAATCGTGGCGGGAAGGTTGTTCCATAAGGGCGTTTCCGTTTGCCGAGCGTATCTGAGCCCGGGGAGTATCTGTGGGAAGACTTGCTTGTTGACTAGCAGGGACAGGTCGTCAATCTGGATCGACGAGAGTTCTGCTCGGGGATCGAAGAACTGAACTGCAAGGCCTGCATCTCGAAGTTGCTCGGCGACGATTGTGAACACTGGCTGGTCGTCCTTGCAGAGGAGGCCAATACAACTGTCCTCATCCATCCCCATCATCAAGTATAGCTGCTTGAGCAGAATAGGAGTTTGGTCGGCTGATTCGACCGGTTCGGCAACACTGGTAGGTTGCTTTCAGTGGATAGAGCATCTACAGCACGTAAGAAGATTGGCCTCCTGCCGTATTTGCTCAGTTGAGATTTGAATAGAGGGCCACGTACCGATAAAGTGAAACAATGAATATACGCTCTGCATTGCTCAATACGTGCTGCGAATCTATCACCGATACCGCTCTATTCGTGTTTCAGCGTGAGTAGCTGAAGCGCTTCCCGAATTTGATAGTCTTTTTCGTCCACCTCTTCGGTCTCGAGTGCCTTGGTGAGTGCTTCGACCGCTCTTTCCTGTTCGGACAAGTGCATGCCGTCGCTGCGTGTAGGGTCGCTGGATGTCATCGTGAAATAGGTCTGGTGTGATGTAACTGGGTATCCGAAACGCGGTTATACGTGAACGATAACTTTGCACCACAAATTGTGCGATTTAGCGTGTAGAGATACGACTGATAGCTTCCGCCCCTGAACTCTCCGCTGGCTAGTTCGGGCAAGCGATTCAACTGGTTCGACACTGAACTGGACGTCATGGTCGATGACCCACTCAACGACCTCGACCGCCGTATCCTGCATTTGCTCCAGGTCGACGCTCGTGGTGCCACCGACACAGCCATTGCCGAGGAAACCGACGTCACCGGGACGACGATTAACAATCGAATCAAACAACTGGAGGAGCAGGGAATCATCCTCGGATATAATCCAGAAATCGTCTACGAGCAGGCGGGCTATCCAATGCGCGTCTTGTTCATCTGTTCGACCAACCTCTCTGAGCGGTCGGAGATGGCGGAGAAAGCCCTCGAGGTGCGTGGAGTCGTCAACGTCCGGGAGATGCTGGCTGGCGAGGAGAACCTCCACGTCGAAGTCGTTGCCGAAGCAACGTCCGACGTCAAGCAAAGTACCGAAGAGTTAGACAAGTTGGGCCTGCGGATCGTGAGTAGCAACATTCTGGCGGAGGAACACGCCCAACCGTGGAATCACTTCCATCAGAAGTTCGCTGGCGAGGATGCCGACACGCCCTCCGAAATTGGCTCCTCGGAAGAAGAGTGACCTACCTGCACGACCACCGAGCTAAATTATTGAACTGAGACCACCAGACTCCCGGTCAGCGCACCCCTTTTGTTTGGGAAAGTCAACCAACGAGCCGTCGCCGTACAGGATTGTAAAATACATAATGGTATCGTAAAAAAGAGGTTAAGGCGGTCTAATCCAATCAATACGTAATGGCAGCACTGACTACGGCGCGACTGAGCGAAGTATTCGATCTCTTGGTACATCCGTACCGGCGGTACGTACTGTATTATCTTACCCACGAATCCGAGATGGTCACCATCGACACCCTCGCAACCGCGATAGCCAGGTGGGATAAAGACGAGACGAAGGCAGATTGGAGTGCCAAGAGCAAAGACGTGGAGACCACCCTTCGACATATGCACCTCCCGAAACTTGCCGACGCCGGCATCATACTGTTCGACCCGAATGCGGACTCCATCGAACTCAAAGAAACAGGCCAGTTTGACCAATTCTTCAGCGACATAGCACATATCGACGGCTACATGGAAACCGCCGCTCACGACTGAACACACACATTTCACCCTGGAACATACCTATCACTACGTTGTTTTTCCGCTGTAAGACAATGTCAAAATAAAGCAATAATTGCAGGCTCTCTGCTACACTCTCACCACGTATTGATTGTAATCGATGTCGGATACTCATAGTCTTACTGCGGCCTATTCAACGCTTGAGCGAGGAAGTCACGGTGATGGTGAAGTTGGTAATGACAAGTAGAAGGTGCTAGTCACTGACTCAGTGAACACACTCAATTGTTCTATCCCTTCTCAACCAACTCAATCAGTTCGGCGGTCTACGATTGGATTTCGATTTTCTCACCGTCGAATGTGGTGAGCGTGAAGCTCCCTACTGCCGCTTTCGACTGGAGCCGATCTCGCAGACAACTGATTGCGAGCCGTTCGCCCATCCGGAGGCCGTCAGCCCCATCCGAGCGGTAATGGATGCCAGCCCAGTTCCGCCCAAGCGTGTGATTTGTCGCCAATTTGTTGAGTTCACCGCCGACTGTCAGCGATTCACGAATTGGTTCCAGGGCTGTGCCATCAGCGGTTGGACGCACGGCCACCGGTAGTCTCGCCTCCTCCTCGAAGTAGGCTTTGAGGACAGTCACACACGCTCCCGCGATCCCACCATGGCCAGCCGGAAACGCCGGGTGTAGTGGCGCCCCCTCGGGGTACGCCTGCGGAAGCAAATACGTGCCGAATTTGTCACGCGTTCTGCCAACGCCCGCCGCGTCGAGGAGTTGGCCATCGATTGGATAGTCTTTTTTGCCGATGAGGTGATTGTGGAGGCGTCCGCCGAACGCCTCTGGTCGCAGTCGCCGATGCACCTGCCACTTGTGATACCAGTTCGCGTGCTGGACGTCCAGCACAATGCTCGTCACCGCCCCAATGACATCTTGGATTCCGTAGTCGATGAACGAGCTTTGCACGTGGGAGTCCGTATACGGATTCCCTTCGTCGAGCGGGACGCCCGCATCCAGGAGGATGAGCGCCGCCGCGAGGAAGAGTTGATGCGGGGTGTCGCGGTGGACTAACGTTGCGAGGTCGCGGCCAGTGATGATGTACCGCTCATCGCTGTACCCTTCCGATGCGGTCGGGGGCCTGCCGTTCTGAATCTCCAACCATGGCTGGTACGCCGTCATGAAGTCGCGGCCCGGCGTTGCGACCGGGAATTTCTGATTTTGGCGGATCATCCCGCGTTGAATATCCTGATAGAGGAACTGGCTGATATGGGGGCCGACGAGCGCTCCCTCGAGGTTCCCCCGAAACAGCGTTTGTGCCGTAATGGTGCCATCTTTGGTCGGCCCCAGAAAGTCATCGAGGTCGCCGAGTTCGTCTGTAGCAGCCTCCACGAGGGGATGGGTGTCGTAGTCGGTGAACGGAACGTCCCGCAAACGAGCGTGCCAGTAGAGTTCGACCATTTCGGCGGCGGTTTCGGCGCTGGCGAACGCCGGTGGCGGCTCGATGTAGACGTCATTCGGGTCATAGCCCGTCATATTGAACGAGTAGGTGGCCTCCGGGTTCTCGAGCATTCGCGTCCCCCCAAGTGGAATAGCCGAGAACTCACCGTCTCCTTCGATGGCCTTGGTGAGCGCTTGGTATGCTTCTAGATCGACCTCACCGAGTGCATCGTGGGGGAGGCCCTTCGAGTACGAGGCGAGTTTGGAGGGATACCAGAGTTCATCTCCGTTGATCGGATGGCTGACAAACTCGCGGGCCATCGTGTTTTCCATTGCAGCATCAATACGGCGCTTGGCAGCACTCCGGCGGCGAGCCCGCCGGGCCTCTTTGTCGGGAGAGCCATCGTTGATTCCGGTTGTAGTCCCGGTAACGCTACCAAGTGCGGCGAGACTCGTGACGGCGACGCCGAGTGCCCGAAGTACGCCACGACGGTTCAGTGCGCCGAAATCGGGGCTCTCCTCCAACGTCGACCTCTGTTGCTGGTCGATTCTTGATTCGTGTTCGTCCAATACTCCACTGGATTGGTCTGCGCGTTCTCGATTTCTCACTTTTCTCCCCCTCTTGATCCCCCTGTGATAGTGTTCTCTGGTTCAGAACTGGTTCCTTGCGGATATCCTTGGTGATGGGACATGCAACGCCGAGGAAATATTCCGGGACGGTCTGTTCGTTCTGGAAGATGAATCCAAACTGTTCGCCGCCGAGTTCTAGGCCGGCGGATCGAATAGTGCGACCCACCAGATGCTACTCGGACTCGCCGGGGTCTGGAGCTGGTCGGGGAGCATGGCGGGTTCGAATGCGCCGTGGGGCGCCACTGCCAGATGTACCTCCGCCTCCATTGGGCGTGCGAGCGCGGCGCCGTCCCATGTCTCAGTGTCGGTCGTCACCATCCCGTTCAGGGTGAGGGTGCCACCATCGAAGACGTGGCCGGTGACGCCGAACACACCACCACCCGCTGGGTCGCCGAAATCGTCACTGCTACAGCCATCTTCGCACTCCCCAGGATTGTTGAAGGTGAACGCCCAGAGCGTGAACGCCTCGAGATCGCCCGCTTCGTCCGTCCACCACACATCTTTTTTGTCTTCGGGCGCACTCGGGTAGGTGTACTCGCCCGGCGTCGGTGTCGGCATCGACACCTCCATCAGAATCGCATTTGGGGTGCGCCAGAGTTGCGCCCCGTCTTCGGCGACGACGTCTCCATCAGCGCCCTGCCCGACGATGTCCGTGGTCTGTGCGACGGTCTCGCCGTCAGCCACGCGGTCAGCATTATCGTCGCTTGCGAGTGGCTTGTTACCGGTATTGGCGGGACTACGCCGCTGGGCGGTCGTGGCACCAGTCGCGGCCACGCCACCGAGCGCAAACACGCCTGCGGTCGCGCCCGATTGTAAGACGCTCCGGCGCGACAGCCAGCCCTCTGATTTGTTTTGTGTAGGCATTGCTGGTTTCCTCCACAGGAGATGAGTCGTTCGGTGATATTATAATGATTCTTAATGCACCAGTTGCAGTGGATGCACATCGCTCACACCCTGAAATCCTCTGCTGGAATGAGTTCTGCGTCCCGCTGGTGTGTTTCAATCGTCGACGCCACCCACGACCGAAACGCCTCGTCGTCGGTGTCGAGTTCTGCTCGAAGAACACCGTCATCGTCCTGTACTAACATGCCCGCTCGACTTTCGTCGATGAGTGCAACGATGTGCGTAATCTCTTCATCGGAGCGGAAAAACGTCACCTGTCCCGTTTCGACTGCCTCGCGGAGCAACTTCGCCATCTCCGGATTCCCTCCGATCATTTCGACCACCTCCTCGGTGATTACGACCTCGGCGGTCAACTCGCCGTTGACCGCCCGCTCCCAAAGTACCTCGACGATCGACTCCTCGAAGATTTTGGTGATGAAGCTGATGTGGTCGGCCTGTCGGGTGAGTTCTTTTGCCCGCCGCATCGGCGCCGCCGGATCGTTCTCGGTCACCGTCACGATATTCGCGTCCTCGAAGTGGCGAGGGCCAATATCCATCTCTTCGAAGGGTAGCCATTGCCCCACATCGCGGAGCTTCTGAATGGTCTCGGCCAGTGTCATAAGGGCGGTGAACTCGGTGACGAAGGAGTCACCGAGTGGCGTAATCTCGCAGTGCGAGCCTGACTGTATAACCCACCCCCGATCGTGAAACCCGGAAAGGATTCGGCTGAGTGTCGGTCGTGAGATACCCGTTTTCTCGTGGAGTTCCTGTCGATCAGCCGGTGTGTCGTGTAAATATGTGAGTACGCGGACCCGGTTCTCAGATGCAGCGAGAAATCTAACATCGTCAAGTGGAGAGCCCATGCATTGTGCTATGATAGCTGTGGGCATACAGATTTTGCCATCGGCAGAATACACTCTTCGATACAGCGAGACCTGCTGTATACACGGTCTATATTGGGCACGCCACGAACGAGGAATTCACCTAATGCTAACGTACAGGTGATATTCCTCTACGCCGGGGGTGACCGAATGCTGTATTATCTCAGTACCATATTTAGACGTTCTTGTTCACGAGGTCGGCATGCTGTGAACAGGTTGACCCTCATAAATGGACACCGCCAATATCATCTGTGAATAAGTGTCCATCGCCCAGGCATCGGAGATGAGTAGTTGGTGTCGCTGGTACTGTGTTCTAGCGGCCTAAAACGTAGTGCAGGGCTTCTGTGCCAGCGGTATGTGGGCAGAGTCCGACGGTAACACAAACTCTGTAGTGGTCAAAGTCGGAGCAATTCAACCGACAGATGGGGTTATGACTGAATCTGTTACCCCATCCGGTCAAGTGCATCGCGACGATCTTCGACAGGTGCCTGGTCGTACTTCATCGTCGTCATTTCGCTCTTGTGCCGGAGTTGACTTTGAACAGCAGCCAAACCCTCCTCGCGGGTCATATACGTCCCCACTGAATGCCTGATAGCATACCAACTCAACTTCCGGTTTGACGTATCGATGTCCGCAACTTCACAAAGACGATCGAGCAAGTAACTAAGCGAATGCGAACTGTACGGGTTCTGCTCACGCGTAAGCCAGAGCCGATCCGTCTCTTCGTATATCGGATACGCTTGTCGTTCTTCGACCCACCGCGTCAGCATCTGGGACGTACGTGATTGTAGACTTACGACCCAGTTTTCCCGGTTTTTCGAGCTTTCTTCCTTAGGGACTCGCAAGACATCGTTTGCTGCATCAACCCACTGAACGCGGACCCGCGCAACCTCAATTGGTCGGAGGCCAGCATCGAGACTGGTTGCCAACATCCGCGACATACCTACCCTCTTGCTCCCACACCCACCGGTAGAATATGTCCATCCGACTCGCTCGCATGCGCACCGTCTCAAACGCATATCCTTCAGCTTTTTCCGGATTCTTCCCGAAGTGCAGTAACCACTCTAGACAGTCCGTCCGTTGGGATTTGTAGTCCACTCGTTGGCGCTCATTCAGTTGTTTCTGTGACGGTTGGGTGATCAGCGTTATCTGTTCCAACTCGCTCATAGGTGCGCCCCTGACTGTAGACACGCTTTCCGTCGAGACCTAGCGCCCAACAACCAACAATCTCCAACCAAACGACAGACCTGGTGCAGCAACCCAACCCTCGACGCCCAACGTTGCAAACCGTTACTGGACATCCTATCTGGGTGCGCGATTTGAATGACCTCTTCTGGATGTCCAGATTCATGTGGCCACCGTCCCCTTCGAGCCCATTGCTGGACGGGACACGAAGATATTCTGAATCCGGCGAGTCGACGTGCCGGACAACGAGCGTAAATCGCCAGACTGCGGGCTAATCGGGTGTTCCGAGTTTCGTGATTGCCCTGTGGTGGCATGGTGATTCTCCTGTACCACAGCTCAAAACCGGGAGACAGCGTAAGGAAGGATGCTCCGTTAGGGATTTGAACCCTAGTCCTTGCCGTGAGAGGGCAAGATGATTGGCCGGACTACACCAACGGAGCGTGCTTCGCGTCTGCACTCAATCGTAGTTGGACGGACTGTTTAACAGTTGCGCTTTCACGTCGCCGTGTTCCGGTTCCCCACATCGGCCCGACCGTTCGAGAACGAAACCAGCGATTGACAACGTTCGGAACGGATACATTCCCAGTTACCCGCCAGTGTGAAAGAACGTGAACGATACGGTGTCGGCGATAGGTTCGTGAATCGGTACCCAACGACGGCACGTCTCGTCGATT
Organism: Halorussus salinisoli; assembly: GCA_005239435.1. Taxonomy (GTDB): domain Archaea; phylum Halobacteriota; class Halobacteria; order Halobacteriales; family Haladaptataceae; genus Halorussus; species Halorussus salinisoli. The sequence continues at coordinate 34,379 of SZNP01000008.1, forward strand.
ACGTCGTGGCTTCTCTCCAAAACGCCCTCGACGAGTAAGGCGACCGTGTATTACTCGCCTTCGAGTGGCGACCCTGCGGCGTCGGGTTCGTGGCCTTCGAGGCTGATGATGTTCTCCCTCCCGACTCGGAGTTTGCTGATGTCGCCCTCTTCCTCCATCTCCGAGAGCAGCATACTGACTTTCGATTTCGACCACCCCGTCTCTTCGACGATGTTGACCTGTTTCATGCGGCCGCCGTTCTCGTCAAGGAGTTTCTTCACCCGCGCTTCGTCGGTGAGGAGTTCCTCGTCGCTGACCGACGGTTCGGTCGTCTTCGTCCCACCGTTTCCGGCGGCCGCAGACCCACCGCCGCCGTTGCCACCGGGGTTGTCGCCGTCGCCCGAGAACGACCCGAAGTCGCCCTGCCGCCACGCGAACGCGGCCGCGAGACCGAGCAAGACGACGACCGCCGCGATGAACATCATCAACGGCGACCAGTCGTCGCCCCCGGCGGGCGGTTGCGTCGCGTTTCTCGGCGTCTCGACCGTCGTCGCGTTTCCGTCGCTGCCGGATTCGGTCGTGGTGGTGGTCGTCGTTCCCTTCACCGGTTCGAACTTCACTCTCGGTCGCTGGTCGGTGAAGTCGCGTTCGCCCTGCCACGTCACCGACGCGCTCCCGCTGAGCGTGTCCCCCGAGGGCGTGGCGGACTGCCTCGGCTCGACCGACTGGAACCGGAGTCTGGGGCCGGTGTGGACGACCAGCGACTGGTTCGGCCCGATGTAGAGACCGCCCTCGAACACGTCGCCGATCATGATGCTCCCGCCGTCGTCTTCGGAGTAGCCGAACCCAGTCCACTGGAAGGACATCTTCACGATGCCTCGGTTGTCGTTCACGAGGCCGCCGACGTAGGCTTCCTTCGAGAAGCTCTCGGCCTTCATCACGCGGTCGGTCGTGTTGTGTCCGGCGCTCGTCAACTGGCTGGCCTGTCGCTTGAAGTTCGCGTACAGTTCGGTCGAGTTGTTGTTGAACTCGTCGGCGAACCGCCTGAACTGCTGGCGTTCGGTGTCGTTGTTGAGCGTCCGCTGGTAGGTGAACGTCCACTCCGCCGTCCCGTTCTCGTAGACGGTGATGTGGAACTCGACGCTGTCGAAGTTGTCAGTTGTGCCGAGCGTCTGCGGGGCGGCAGACACCTCCCGAGCGGATTGACTGCCCGAAACCGTCGCTACGGGGGCCGTCCCGACGAGTAACACGACTACAAGGGCGACAGCCAGCAGCCGTCTCATGTACCTTAATTCTCCATTGCCCGGTATAAAAGACCTTTTGACGTGGGGCTGTCACCGAACAACGGTTCCACGTCTCACGACACGTGCTGGCGATTGCCACGCAGTCACGTCGTCCAGCGGGTCGGCGTCGAGGACCACGAGGTCCGCGTGCGTGCCTTCAGCGACCGTTCCGACGCCGTCGAGTCCGAGGAGGTCCGCGGCGTTGACCGTCGCCGCCTCGAGCGCCGCTTCCTCCGAGAGACCGTGGTCGACCATGAGTTCCAGCTCCTCGGGGATGTCGCCGTGGTGGTTGAACGGCGTCCCGGCGTCGGTCCCCATGGCGATGGGAACGCCGGCGTCGAGCGCGTGGTCGAAGGCCTCGGCCCACGCGTCCTTGGCTGCTTCGGCCTTCCGAACGGCGAACTCGGGAATCCCGGCCTCGGTTCCGGCCTCGACGATTCCGTAGAGCGCCTTCGCGGTCGGCACCCAGTAGGTGCCCCGGTCGGCCATCAGTTCGGCCGCCTCGCGGTCCATGAACGTGCCGTGTTCGACGCTCGAAATCCCGGCCCGGACAGCGTTCTTGATGCCCGCGGTGCCGTGGGCGTGGGCCGCCGTGGGCACGCGCTTGGCGTTGGCCGCGTCCACGACGGCTTCGAGTTCGGCCTCGTCCAGTTCCGGCGCGCCCGTCAGCGCGCCCTCGGTGAGGACGCCGCCGGTCGCCATGCACTTCACCACGTCGGCACCGCGCTTGAGTTGCTCGCGGACCGCCTTTTTGACCTCGGCCACCCCGTCGGCCTCGCGGCCGAACCAGTGACCGTGGCCGCCGGTCATCACGACGTTCTCGCCGCAGGCGACGACTCGCGGGCCCTCCAGAACGCCGCGTTCGACCGCCGTCGCGGCGTCGAGCGCGAGCGACCCCGGCGCGCCGAGGTCCCGGACCGTCGTCACGCCCGCGTCGAGCGCGTCGCCGAGGTTGGCCGCCGCGCGGTAGGCCAGCGTGGCCTCGCTGTCGGAGTCGACCTCGCCCGGGTCGGCTCGCCCGTCCATCATCAGGTGGACGTGGGCGTCCACGAGTCCCGGCGCGACGAACTGTCCGCTCGCGTCGATCTCCTCGTCGGGGTCGTCCGACGCGTCGCCGACCGACACGATTTCGCCGTCCTCGACAGCTACGTCGGCGTCTCGGACGCCCGTCGCGTCCACGACCGTCCCGCCACGAAATACTTTCATATCTGACTTCTTTGCCCGAGAGACCCTAAATCTCGGGGTACCGGCATCCATCCCGCCCGAACACGTCGCCGGTACAGACTCCGGTCGGCGACCGTCATCCGGAACGCACACGCGCTGACGAGGAGCTAAAAGCGAGATACATACGTTTCGTAAAGACATACAGATAACGCTAAAACGAACGTTTCTCTGGTTAGGGTGATGCTATTGTCGAGAAACAGCGGTCGTTCTGCTCGGGACCGGGGGAAAGACCCAACCCGGTCGCCGTCGCAGGTCCCGACATGGCGAACGGCCCCCTCGACGGAAAGACGGCACTGATCACGGGCGCGAGTTCCGGCATCGGCGAAGCGACCGCCCACGTACTGGCCCGCGACGGCGCACGGGTCGCGCTGGCGGCCCGTCGCCAAAAAGCCCTGAACGACGTGGCGGAGAAGATAGAGAGCGAGTGGGACGCCGAGACGCTGGCAGTCCAGACCAACGTCCGCAACGAAGATTCGGTCGAAGGAACGGTCGAGACGGTCCTCGCGGAGTTCGGGCGACTCGACGTGCTGGTGAACAACGCGGGAATGGCCTGCGGCGAGTCGGTCGAGGACCTGGGAAGCGAGGAGTACCACCGGATGATGGAGACCAACGTAGACGGCGTATTCTACGCCACGCGCGCCGCGATTCCGCACCTCCGGGAGACCGAAGGCAACGTCGTCTTCGTCGGGAGTTTCGCCGGGCAGTACCCCCGACCGTTCAACCCCGTCTACGCCGCGAGCAAGTGGTGGGTCCGCGGGTTCGCCCACAGCATCGAGGGCAACGTCGGCGCGGACGGCGTGGCGGTCACGGTAGTCAATCCCTCGGAGGTCCGGACCGAGTTCGGCGGGGCCTACGGCGAATCGTTCGCCGAGCGATTCGAGGAGGGCGAAGTGACCGAACCCGAGGAAGTCGCCGAGGCCATCGCGTTCGCGGCAGAACAGGAGAAGTCCACGATAAGCGAACTCGACATCTACCGGCGCGACAAGTTCGCCGACTTCTAAGCGAAGTCACCGACCGGATTCGATGGCCTCGGCCACCTTCTCGATGGGATGCGGTGGCTCGCCCCGAACCTCCTCCCAGTCGCCGAGTTGCGCCCGGCAGGACGCGCCGGGCGCGACCACCTGCTCGCCGTCGCTGTCCGCGACCTGTTCGAAGAGAATATCGCCGATTTTCCGACTCATCGAGTAGTGTTCGGCCTCGTACCCGAAGCTACCGGCCATGCCGCAACAGCCAGAGTCGAGGGCGTCCACCTCGTAGCCCGCGTCGCGGAGGACGCTGGCGGCGTGGCTCTCCTTCTTCGTCGCTTTCTGGTGGCAGTGGCCGTGGTAGGTGAGGGTCTCGTCGGACGCGTCGAACGCGAGGTCCAGGTCGAAGGTGTCGAGATACTCGCAGATGGCGTAGGTGTTGACGGCCACGCGCTCGACGGAAGTGGCGAGGTTCGAGTCCACCTCGGTGTCCGCCGACCCTTCCCCGTCGGCTTCCAGTCCGGCCTCGGGGTCGGCGGTTCGGGGTTCGGTGTACTGTTCGCCGGAGCGACTGGCTTCCGGCCCCTTCTCCCCGCCGAGCAGGTCGAGGTAGTCCGACTGAATCATCACGGCGTCTGAGGGTTCGACGACCACCACGTCCCACCCGTCGCGCACGCGCGGCGCGAGTGCATTCACGTTGGTCCGGGCGCGCTCTCGCGAGGTGTTCAGAAACCCCTTCGAGTGGGCGGGCCGCCCGCTGTCGGTCACGTCGTCGGGAATCATGACGTGGACGCCCGCCGATTCGAGGACGCGGACCGCGGCCTTGCCCGCCTCCGGGTGGTTGTAGTTGGTGTAGGCGTCGGGGAAGAGCGCGACTCTCCGGGTCGCCTCGGTCTCGGAAACTCGGGGGCCGCCGCGCGCCTCGAACCAGTCCACGAGGCTCTCGCGGTGGAAGGTGGGCAGGCTTCGCTCGCGGGCGATGCCGAGGGTCTTCTCCATCAGGGTGCGCGCGCCCGGCACTTCGCTCGCCCAGTTCGAGAGCGGTGCGAGCGCGCTTCCGACCTTCGAGAACGTGCCGACGTTGGCGAAGAGTCGTTCGCGCAGGCCCGTGCCGTGGCGCTGGTGGTACTCGTGTTCGATTTCGGCCTTGAGTTTGGCCACGTCCACCTCGCTCGGGCAGTCGCGGGCACAGCCCTTACAGCCGATACAGAGGTCCATCACCTCGGCCATGAACTCCACGTCGAACTGCTCGTCCTCGGGGAGAGCTCCCGACATGGCCTGCCGGAGCATGTTCGCCCGGCCCCGGGTGGACGTGACCTCCTCGTCGGCCGCGCGGTAGGTCGGGCACATCACGCCGCCGGTGGTGGATTGGTCGCCGCGACAGCCACCGCACCCGTGGCAGAGTTCGACCATGCCCCGAAAGCCGTTCTCGTTCTCCCAGTTCAGTTCCGGACCGAACCCGGCCGAGAACTCGTAGTCGGGGTCGAACCGGAGGTTCTCGGTCATGTCGTGGTCGCCGCAGACGTTGCCCGGGTTCAGGAGCCAATCGGGGTCGAACGCGGTCTTGAGGTCGCGGAAGACCTGCCAGACCTCCTCGCCGTACAGCTTTCGGTTCCACTGGGTCCGGGCGCGGCCGTCGCCGTGTTCGCCCGACACCGACCCGCCGTACTCGACCACGAGGTCGGTGGCTTCGTCGGCGATGGCCTCCATCTGGTTTACTCCGGCCGGACTCTTGGTGTCCACGAGCGGTCGGATGTGGAGACACCCCGGCCCGGCGTGGGCGTAGAAACTGGCGAAGGTGTCGTTGTCCTCCAAGACCTGTTGGAAGTCGGCGACGTACTCCGGTAGGTTCTCGGGCGGCACCGCGGCGTCTTCGATGAACGAGATGTGCTTGGCGTCCGAGGTCCGCGAGAGGAGGATGGGAAGTCCGGACTTTCGCAACTTCCAGAACCGGGCGCACTCGGCGTCGTCGTGGGCCTCCAACGCCTCGAAGGCGAGTTCTCCCTCTCGGTCGTCGAGCAGGTCGGCCACCTTCTCGCGTCCCGCCGCGTCGTCCTCGGCGTAGAACTCCACGAGCAAGACCGAATCCGTGCCCTCGGGGAGCATCCCCACCACGTCGGCGAACTCCTCGGTGTCGCGCGCGAGGTCGACGAGGACGTCGTCCAGCACCTCGACCGCGGCGGGGTCGTGGTCGAGGATGGGAGCAACGTCTTCCATCGCGTCGAGCAGGTCACGGTACGCGAAGAGGGCCATCGACTTGGTCTCGGGGACCGGTTCGAGTCCGATTTCGGCCTCCGTGACGATGGCGAGGGTACCCTCGCTCCCGGCGAGCAGTCGCGCGAGGTTGACGGTGCCGGACTCGGCTTCGTCCGCGAGGCGGTCCAGGTTGTACCCCGAGACGTTCCGCTTGAGTCGGGGGTACGCCGCGTCGATAGCTTCTCGCTCCTCGTCCACGATTCGGGCGACCTCGGCGTAGATACTGGCCTCCAGGTCTCCCCGAGGGTCGCCCTGCTCGCGGAGTTCGTCTGTGTCTACCTCGCCGAAGGTGGTCACGGTGCCGTCGGCGAGGACGACCTCGCACTCCTCGACGTAGGCGTCGGTCTTGCCGTACTTCAGGGAGTGTGCGCCGGTCGAGTTGTTGCCGATTGCGCCGCCGAGCGCCGACTTGTCGCCCCACGCGGGGTCGGGCGCGAACTTCAGACCGTGAGGTGCGAGTTCCTCGTTCAGTTCGCCCAGAACCGTGCCGGACTGGGCGCGGGCGGTCGGGTTCTCGCCGTCCGGACTCACCTCCAGCACGGCGTCCATGTACCGGGTGAAATCCAGGACCACGGCCTCGTTGACGGCCTGTCCTGCGAGACTCGTCCCGCCGCCACGGGGGAGGACAGGAATCCCGCGCGCGGCGCAGTACTCCATCACCGCCGCCACGTCGTCGGTGTCGGTGGGGAAGACGACTCCGATGGGCGTCACCTCGTAGGCACTGGCGTCGGTCGCGTAGAGCTGTCGAGAGTAACTGTCGAAGCGCACGTCGCCGTCCACGAGACCTTGCAAGTCCGAGACCAACCCCGAGCGCGCCACCTCGTCGGACTGGTAGTCGTAGTCCGCGCGGGCGTCTCGCGCCGGGTCTCCCACGTCGTGCGTAGCCATACCGCGAGATACGGACGGGAGGCCGAAAAGTGGTGCGTTCGGACGGAGCGCGTCGGTCGGAGAGGTGGGAGGCCCGCAGTCGCCGTGCAGTGCGGTGCTGTGCCGTGAGGTGCTGAACCGTACGGTTGCGGTCTTCAGTGGCTCACGGAGGCACTCGGTCAATCAAACCAATAAATTCGTTCGATAATGATACTATATTTGTCTTTGACAACGGTATAGAGAGTAGAAGAAAACAAATTCTTAGTCGTCCGCGGGACCGACCGACCCCGACCACGCGCCTTCGCTCGCGTCCGAGTCGCCGGACGAGTCCTCACGTCCGAACGACGGTCGAATCGACGTCACGGAGTCCGGAAACGGAACCCGTTCCGCGAAGTCCGACGACCGAACCGTCGCCACGAGGGTCCGCATCGCGTTGCGGTTCAGGACCGCGAATCCGGCGAAGATGGCGGCGAAGCCGACCAGCGTCGAGGACGACACCAGCTCGCCCAGTACGGCCCAACTCACGAGGGTCGCCACGACCGGTTCGAGGTAGCCGACGAGGTGGAGTTTCGTCGGGCCGATCTGTTCGAGTAGTCGGAAGTAGAGCAGGAACGCCACGACGCCCGAGAGGAGCGTGAGGTAGGCGAACGACGCCAGCGCGGTGGGCGTCAACTGAATCGCCGACAGCGACTCGCCGCGGAGCGCGCCCGCGGCGAATAGCAGGCCCGAACCGCCGAGCATCGCCCACGCCTGCAGCGACGCGGCGGGCAGGTCGGTCCGGAGCGGTCGGGTCAGAACCGCGCCGAGCGCGAAGCAGACTCCGCCGAGGAAGACGAGACCGACGCCCACGACGTTGGCCGAGAGCGCGTTCGTGGGGTTCAGGCCCGCGACGACGGCCACGCCGCCGATGCCGAGCGCGAAGCCGACTCCTTTGGCGAGGGTCAGACGCTCGTCCAGCACCACGGCCGCGAAACCGGCGGTCAGGACCGGCGAGAGGCTGACCACGACGGCCGCAATCGCGCCCGAGACGTGGCGTTCGCCGAGGTAGAGCAGACCGTGGTAGCCCGCGATGACGAGCGCGCCGACCACGGTGACGGCGAGGTACTCCCCGCGAGCGCGCGGCCGCCAGTGGTCGGTCGTGACCGCGGCGTATCCCAAGATGACCGCACCCGCGACGGCGTACCGGACGCCAGCGAACACCATCGGTGGGAAGTAGTGGAGACCGACTTCAATGGCGACGAACGACCCGCCCCAGAGCGTTGCAAGCAATACGAACATCAGGGGAGAGAGTGGGACTTTACTCTCGATATATTCCGAAATCATGTTTCTGTTACAACCGTCTGGGTTTCGTGGCCTTAAACCCTTCTACAAGAGAGCCCGATTTACTCGGATAGAAGACAATCATATCCCCGGGGTTCGGAGAGAATGTTCTATCAACCGCTACAGTTAGACTTCTGTTGGTGAAAATCTGTTCGTCGCTGTCGGCCGTCGCACGAACAAAACCGACGTTAAGTAGGCGGGGGCGTAACGTCAACGACGATGGACGAGCGCGACGTGACCATTCTGAAGGCCATCGCCGACCTCGGGACCGGAAGCCCCGAGAAGTTGAGCGAGGAGACCGACATTCCGGTCTCGACTATCCACTACCGCCTCAACAACCTCCGCGAGGCGGGCATCATCAAAAACGACCTCTACGACGTCGACTTGGAGGAGGCGGGACTCGGCGTCACGGTCCTCGTGGAGGTGCTGGCCGACTACAGCGACTCCTACGAGGAGTTCGGCGAGAAACTACTGGAGGTCGAGGGCGTCACCCAGGCGTACTTCGCCATGGGCGAGACTGACTTCATCGTCGTCGCACGCCTCCCCGACAGCGACGCGGTCGAACGCCTCATCAGCGACTTCGAGGCCATCGAGGGCGTCGAGCGAACGAACTCGACGTTCGTCATCTCGTCGCTTCGGGACACCGACAACCCGCTGGAGAGTTACAGTCTGGAGACGCTGGTCGAGGAACTGGCCGACGAGTAATGTAGACGACGGATTAGGGCGCGAGTCTGTTCTTCCGGTTCTTCATGTTCTCCTCGTAGTACTCGAAGGTGACGGGGCACCACTCCTTCGCCAAGTCGAGGACCTTCTCCGTCATCTCTCGAATCTCCCACTGGGCGTCTGCCGCCGCGCGCATGTCGGCGACGTGCATGAGCATCCGGGCGTTCATCGACATCACCATGTTGACCTCCGTTCCGATGGGGAGGACGAATCGGGCGTCTTCGGGCGGCATCCCGAGTTCGAGTAGTTCCTGGTAGTCCTCGACAGAGCGCTTGACGGACTCCTGGAAGATCGCTTTGCGCTTTTCCACCGTCTCTTCGTCCACTGCGCCGCCCTCCTGGTTCCGGCCGATCCAGTCGGGGTCTTCGGCCGACGGTGGCGTGACGACCATCTCGCCCTCGGCCACGTCCTCGGGGTCCACGTCGTCGAACGAGACGTAGCGCATCGACTGGACGTCGAAACTGACGTGCCTGTGACGGGTGATCTGAGCCATGCAGGACCGACTGATACCCTTTACCGCGAAGGTGGCTTGCGGGTGTTCGAAGGGTCCGAAGTGGCCGTGGTCGAGGAGGTGACCGATGAGGGTCTCTTTCTTTTCTCCGATAGTCTCCCCTTCGATGGACTCCATCGTCTCCTCGAACGATTTGTCTCCGACGAACTCCTCCATGTAGTCGTTGCGCGCCGCCGAACAGATGACCTCTTCCGGGTCGTCCGTGGCTTCCAGCAGTTGGACCTCCATGGGTGTGACGAGTACGGCCCGACTACATAAATTGACCCATCGTTCGGCTACCGAACTGACAACGACACCCACAAACCCTTCCCACTCCAACTGGCCCGCATGATTACGAACCTCGCGCGCGGCGTGCAGGCGTTCACGAGCAACGCCTTTCTGGTGGAGGGCGACCGGACCGTGCTGGTCGATACCGGGTCGAACTTCGACGCGGTGGGGAAAATCCGCGGACGTGACGCCGAACTCGACGCCATCGTTCTCACGCACACTCACCACGACCACGTCGGCAACCTCCAGTCGGTGAAAGACGCCTTCGGGGTCGAGACGTGGGGCTTCGACGCCGACCTACCCGAGGTGGACAATCCAATCGCCGACGACGAGACGGTCCAACTCGGCGACCACTCGTACACCGCGCTTCACACGCCGGGGCACAAGAACGACCACCTCTGTTTCTACTCGCCGAGCGCGAGCGTCCTGTTCGCCGGCGACCTCATCTTCCAGAACGGAAGCTTCGGTCGCACCGACCTCGAAGAGGGCGACCGCGACCAGTTGATAGAGAGCATCGACCGAGTGCGCGACCGGGTGGACGAACACCTCGCGGAGATGTACGTCGGCCACGGCCCGAGCGTCACGACCGACCCGTATCGGGACGTGGAACTGGCGGCCCGAGCAGCACGGATGCGGTGACAGGTCAGTCAGGTTTATTTTACGTCGGTTCGTTCCTCGCGGCGTGACCGAGCGCACGCGACTCACGACTACCGAGACCGTCTACGAGGAAGGGTCGTGGCTGTTCACGGTCCGCGACCAGTACGGCGAACCGGACGAGGTCCTCCTCGTGCCGTGCGAGGACGAATCGGACGGCCCCGTCGAGGCGTGGATCAACCGATGTACGCACGAGGCCCAGCGATTCGACCGGGGGTTCGGCGCGCCGATGCGCGACGGCCAACTCGTCTGCCCGAAGCACGGCTCGATGTTCGACGCCTGCTCGGGCTACTGCGACAACGGCGACGCCGCCGACACGACCCTCGTTTCGGTAGACCTCGCGGTCGAGGACGGCGCGGTCTACCTCACCGACGACAGCTACGAGTTCGCCCACGCGGGGAGTATCGAAGACGGCGGGACCGAAGGTGCCGAAGGCGAAGGCACGGACGAAGAGGGAAGAGACGACGAAAGCGACGACGACATGCCGAGTTCGACCTCTCACATCGGCTTCTGACTACCTCTCCGCGACCGCCAGCAGTTCGTCGTAGGCATCCTCGTACGCCCGGGCGACCGCGGTCGGGTCGCGTCGGTCGTCGCCGGGGAGCGCCGACAACGAGGCGGTCGCCTTCGAGTCGGCGAGTTGGGTCACGTCGCCGGTGTGGACTTCCAGTCGTCCCTCGCGGGCGCTCCCGCCAGCGACCTCGCAGGCCTTGAGGAACCGGTCGCCGTCGTAGGCCCGCATCCGGCCGGGTTCGACCACCGCCACCGCGTCGAACGAGACGTCGCGGATCGGTACCGCCACGTCGGCGTACGACTCCACGACCGCGGTCCCGCCCGTTTCGGCTTCGACCTCCCGGATCCGGTCGGCGAACCCCTCGAACATCGGGAGATGCAACTGTCGGGTGATTTCGTCGAGTCGCTCGACGCTCCCGACGGTCGGCGCGTCGGAGAGCGGGAGGTTTCGGCGGGCCGACTCCGGCACGTCGGCGTGCGCGTTCACGACGAACGACTCGCCGACGCGGTCGCAGACGAACTCCCGGTTGGCCTGCCCGACGAGTCCGGTGTCCGGGCCGGGCGAGGGCCGCCAGAGTCGGTGGACCGGGTTCAGGTCCTCGGGGGCGAAGTCGCCCGCGCTGGCCGCGGCGAGGCGCTTGGCGTCCTTACCGTAGAGGCGGCCGTCTCCGACCGCCCGGCGGTAGTCGTCGTGGTCGAACCAGTAGTCGTTGCCAGCGCGGGGCTTGAACCCGACCGCGCCGAGTCGGTCGAGCAGGCCGGTCGTGAACGTGGTCTTCCCGGCGTCCACGCGGTCGCCACCGACGACGAGGAGCCTCATCGGTCGTCGTCCGACTTCAGGCCGTAGTAGCCCGGTTCGTCGTCGGCCCCGGGTTCGGCGATGACGAGGTCGTCGGCGTTGTTCATCACCCACGGGATGGCCCAGTCGAGCAGGATGTCCTCGGTCTGGGGCTCCAGTTCCGCGTCGGGGTCGAGTTCCTGGAGCAGACGAGCGATTTCGTAGACGGTGTACATCTGGTCGTCTTCGAGCAGTTCGTCGGCGGTGTAGAAGTCGCAAGGGTGGAGTTGGTCGAAGTCCGACTTCGGTCGGGGCATGGCCGGACGTACGACCGAGCGCGGGGTAAATCGTTCGTCTTTTCCTCGGCGACGGCGAACGCGGTACGCTCGGAAATAATCTCGATTCTCTGACGGTGGAAATAGATTACCTTGGCAATAATTTCACTGCTGAGCGCGAGTCACTGACCCGCGTCACGTGCTTCGTAACGAACGGACTTCCGAAGCAGACCGGCCATCCACACCCGACCGTCCTAATTTTTATATTGTCAGTCGACGGACGTTCTACGACGATGGGAGACGACACCCAGAGTCGTAGTCGGGACGCCAAGCGCGCACTCGTCGAGGCCTTCTCGACGTTCGGGAGCGACGCCCTCCGCGACGTGTGGCTGTTCGACCAGCGCGAGCACGAAGGACTGTATCTCCGCGAGGACGTAGAGCGCAAGGTGGCCGACATCGACGTTCCGCTGTTCGTGGACAACGAGCGATACGGTTACGTCACCCGCGACACCTACAGCGACCTCTACTACGACTCCTACGAGTACACGGTCCGGGGATTCGACGGCTTCGAGCAGTTCCGGACCTTCCTGGCCGCCGACGACCGGAAGGTCGGCGTGTTCGCCAGCTTCGACCGCCGAGAAGGCGGCTACGACTTCGGGGCGCTCCACGAGGCGGTCGTGGCCGTCGTGGCCGACCACTCTATCGACGCGTTCGAACCGGACTGACCGGCGTCGCTTCTCGGCGGCCCGACGGAGCTTTCATTCCGACGCTTCGCCTACCTCCGGTCGTGGCGACGGGCGAACTCGAAGACGCACTCACCGAGTCGGGCGACGGGACGCTGGTCGCGTTCGACGTGACCCCCGTCGAGGCCGACCGGCGGGTTCCCAGCGACTTCAACGAGTGGCGCGACCGCTTCGAGGCCAGACTCTCCGAACCTACACGCGACGGCCGGGCGAACGCCGAACTGACCGATGCGGTCTCCGAGTTGCTCGGCGCACCCGCCCGACTCGCGCAGGGCGCGTCGTCCTCGAAGAAGACGGTCGCTGTACGGGCCTCCTATGTGCGCGTTCACGACGAACTGACGAGCGCGCTCGGCGACTGAGGACCGAGAACGAAGCGGGGAAACCGGCGGCGAAGAGCGTCAGACGACGGATGCCACGGCGCGACCGACCGAGCTAGTTCTCGGTGTCGGGGAGTTTACTCAGTTGGTTCTCGCGGCGCTCGGGGGTGAGCGTCGCGTAGTTGTTCGGTTCGACGTAGTTGTTCTGGCCGAACTCGCTGATGATGAACCGGAGGAAAGCGGCCTCCTTCTTCGAGGTCCCCTCCCAGGTGTAGCAGTGGAGGTCGCGCGACAGGGGGTAGTTCTCGTCGGCGAGGTTCTTGCCGGGTTCGTACACCTTCCCGTCGAACTCCAGTTTGATGGCGGGCACGTCGCTGCCGACGAACGCGAGGGCCATGTAGGCGACGGCGTTGTCGGACTTGCTGATGAGGGTCTTGACCTGCTGGTTCTGGCCCTTCCGCACGTCCACGCCGGGCATCTTCGCGTCGGGACTCCCGAGCATGTTGGCGCGGAAGGCGGTGTCGGTACCCGAGCCCTCGGCACGACCGACGGCCTGAATTTCCTTCTCCTCGCCGCTGTAGGCGTCGACCTCCGACCAGTTCTCGATCTCCCCGCGGTATATTTTGCGGACCTGTTCGGCCGTCAGTTTCGTCACGCCGGCCTCCTCGATCTCCTTACTGACGACGATGGGCTGGGCGTCCACGCCGACGACGTGGTCGGTGTACGGCTCCAGTTCCTCCTCGGACGCGTCGGGGAACTCCGCGGAAACGGGCGCACTCGAGTCACCGATGTCCACGACGCCCTTCCTGACCTTCTCGACGCCGGTTCCCGAGTGGCTCAGTCCCACCGAGACGTCGAACGGCGCGGACGCGTCGTCTCTGGACTCGAAGCCGTACAGGCCCGCCCAGTAGTCGGCGAGGCGTTCGTCGGTGTCGATGTCGTACTCGCTCGGTCCCCAGTACTCCTCGTCGTCGGCGGGCGGGTTCGAGTTCCAGACCGCTCCGGCGTCGCTCGTGATCGGATACACCGTCGAGGAGCCGTCGGCCTTCAGTTTCGACGACCCCGACGACTGGCTGTCGTCCTTCGACCCCGAGCCGTCTTGCTTACCGCCCTTTTCGGTTCGGGAACCACCAGTACCGCCCGTGCAACCAGCGAGCGCGAGTGCTCCGCTTGCCCCTGCAACTGTCAAGAACTGCCGCCGAGTCGGTTTTTCTGCCATCACGTGTCGAAACCCGCGACTTGAGGATAAAACTACCGAAGAAAATATATATCTTCTCAATAAATATATAGTGATATCCGTTGTTAGCGTTTCTCAGGGGCAGCGTCGGGTTTGGTAACTATTCACGGCCGTAATAAACCGGATACAAACGTGTTTGGAGATTTTCAGCTTCGAACACTCACGACGTTCGAGGCAATGGCTAGACGCGAAGCTAATCGAGCGAATCAGTCGAAGAAAAAACGGTAGTTCGGAGTTTACTCGTGGTTGCCGACGGTCTTCTCGTATTGCTCCGCGACGTTGTCCCAGTCGACGACCTCGAAGAAGTTGCTCACGAAGTCGCCGCGGTCCGGACCGTAGTCGTAGTAGTACGAGTGCTCCCAGACGTCGAGCGCCAGAATGGGATGGGCACCCCAGAGCGCGCCCTGGTCGTGCTTGTCCACGGCGAGGTTGCGGAGTTGCTTGGCCACTGGGTCGTAGACGAGGAGCGCCCAACCGCCTGCGGCGCTCGCGGCGGCCTCGAACTCGCCCTTCCAGCCCTCGTAGGAGCCGAAGTCCTCCTCGATGCGGTCGAGGAGTTCGCCCTCGGGTTCGCCGCCGCCGTTCGGGTCCATGTTCTCCCAGAACAGCGTGTGCAGGTAGTGACCCGAACCGTTGTGGGTCACGTCACCGAGCGCGCCTGCAGTGCCGCCGTAGTCCCCGCTCTCGCGGTTCTCGGCGAGCGTCTCTTCTGCACTGTCGAGTCCGTTGACGTAGCCCTGATGGTGGGTGTCGTGGTGCCAGGTGAGCACCTGTTCGCTGATGTGCGGTTCGAGCGCGTCGTAGTCGTACGGAAGTGGTGGTAGTTCGGGGTTGGATCGCTCAGACATAATTGAACCTCGTTACTATATATTCTCTTTTCGGTCTTAAACTTTGAGAAGTCGATTGGTAACACACCTCTCGAATCGACCCAGATGCCACTCTCGAGGCCTCTAGGCAGCGAACGACGGTCCTCCGGTGAAGCCAATTAAAGTAAAGTATTTTTCAATTCCGGGTTTCGACCGGAGCTTCTCGGTTACTGTGCTCCGGTGTGCTTCGGAATCGCGTCGGCCTGCTGGGCCTGCTGGTAGCGTTGCTCCACGTCGTCCCAGTTCACCACGTCCCAAAAGTTGTTCACGTACTCTCCGCGGTTGTTCTCGTACTGGAGGTAGTAGGCGTGTTCCCACACGTCACAGACGAGCAACGGGGTGGCGCCCTGCGGGTGCTGGTTCTGGTGGTTCTCCGCGGCCGCGACCAGCGGTTTGTCGGCGATGTGGTCGTAGACCAGCATGCCCCATCCGGAGCCTTCGACGCCCTTCGCGGCCTCGGAGAAGTCCTGCTTGAACCCCTCGAAGCCGCCGAAGTGTTCGTCGAGTGCACTGGCGAGGTCACCGCCGGGTTCGCCGCCGCCGTCGGGATGCATGTTCTGCCAGAAGACGGTGTGGTTGACGTGGCCCGAGAGGTTGAACGCGAGGCTCCGCTTGACCGACCGCACGTCGCCGAAGTCGCCGGACCCCCGCATCTCCTCCAGTTTGTCGAGGGCGGCGTTCGCACCGTCTACGTACCCCTGATGGTGTTTGTCGTGGTGCAGTTCCATGATTCGCTGGTCGATTACCGGTTCGAGCGCGTCGTAGTCGTACGGTAGCTCTGGTAACTCGTAAGTAGCCATTCGTCTCTCCCCCGTATCTCGGGCAACGGCCACGCGGTTAAGTGTTAAGCGAGTAGTCGAATCGGCGATATGCGGGTTCGCAGACACGCGTACCGGACACTCCGGGATTCAGACCGAACACTGTCGCGGGTCGCCCGAGCGCGCGAGGAATCCGAGGAGTAGCGCGATGCCACCCACTCGGAGCAAGTCGCCGTGGAAGGGGAGCGCCGCCATCGCTCCGGCGAATCCGAGGAACCCGAGTAGTCCGGCCCCGCAACTCGCGCACCCGGAAGCGACCAGTCCGGGAAGCACGCCCACCAAATCGGAGGCGCTGGAGACGCCCATCGTCCGGACCTGTCCCGCCGTGTTGACGACTGCGACACCCGTGAGTCCGGCGTAGACGACTATCATCCCGAGACCGGCCGCGCCGTTGGTCGCGTAGGTGTTCTGGGTGAGGAGGACGAGCGTCTCGTCGAACCAGTGGAGACCGGCGCCCAGCATCTGCATCGACATCTCGGGAAACGTCGAGAGGACGAGCAGGACGTACGTCACGATGGCGACGACTCCGGCCGCGAGCGTGCGCCGGCCCGACCTGAAGGGGTAGGTCAGCGCACCCCCGAGTTGGCTTCCGAATCGCTCGACCGATCGAGCTACACTCATGCGTTCTCGATCTTCTCGATGGCGCTCGCGAATCGGTCGTACGGTTGTGCTCCGACGAGTTTCCCCGCCTTGTCGGACTCGCGGTTGTAGAGGACGAACCCGGGCGTGGCCGAGATTCCGCTATCGGTGCCCGCGCTCACGTCGTCACTGACGACGTCCTTCGCCCACTCGGTGTCGTTCTCCAGGCAGGACATGGCGGCGTCCGCGTCGACGCCGTCGACGTCTCGGGCGATGCCGAGGAGGTTCCCCGTCTTGGCCCACCCGGAGTCAGGTTCTTCCTGCGCGTCGAAGACCGCGGCGTGCCAGTCGCTGTACGCGCCGGGGTTCGAATCCCGAACCTGCCTCCAGACGCACTTGTCGAGGCGCGCGGCAGTCGTAGACGCCTCGCCGATGTTCGGCAGTTGGAGCATGACGAAACGAACCTTCCCTTCGGTGACGTGGCTTTCGACCAGTTTCGGAAACGTGTTCTCCTCGAAGCGCCCGCAGAACGGACACTGGTAGTCGGTCCAGTAGTACACGTCCACGGGGGCGTCGTCCGGCCCCATCACGGGATTGCCGCTCAGGTCGATACCGTACCCGGTCTGCGCGTCGGAGGCGTGAACCGAGGAGTCGCCCATCGCCGACTTCGATTCGCTCGTCGTCGCCGACCCGGTCGTCTTCGACCCGGTCGTCGTCTTCGGTTCGCTCGTCGTCGCCGACCCCGAACCGCGAATGCTCGAACAGCCAGCGAGTCCGGTAAGTGCGGCGGCGGCGGTTCCGCTCAACAGCGTCCGTCGAGTCGTCTTCTCAGTCATGATATGTGTGAGGGCGGCCTGACGTCCAGTCGTGGTCTGTATTGGGACAATCGGACAGTCGGCCACGTCGCTAGTTCGGTCCTCCCGAGATATATGAGTCGCGGGGCGTTTTCCGAGTCGGAAAACACCCGGCAGGTTTTAAAAGGCGGGGCGGAAAATCGTGTACGTGAGTGAGGAACCGAACCCCACAGCACTCTTCGCCCTGCTCGACGACGAGTACGCGCGGGGAATCCTCACCGAAACGAGCCGCGAACCGATGTCCGCACAGACTCTGAGCGACAGATGCGACGCTTCGCTCCCGACCATCTACCGGCGACTCGACGACCTCGAATCCTGCGACCTCGTCGAGAAGCGCACTCGACCCGCGTCCGACGGGAATCACTACGCCCTCTACGAGGCGACTGTCGAACACATCGGTGTGTACGTTCGGGACGGCGAAATAGACGTCTACGTCGGCGACGACGAGGACGAGGACGCCGCCGACCGCTTCACCGACGTGTGGGAAGACATGCGAGGTGACGAGCGATGAACGAACGAGACGACGAGACCTCCGGAGGTGCGCACTGATGGAGACGACGCTGTTCGTGGGGAAACTGCTCACGATGGCGCTCGGCATGCTCATCGCGTATCAGGGCTTCCGAGGCTACCGACGCAACGCCAGCGAACCGATGCTGTTCGTCGGAGTCGGATTCGTCTTCCTCAGTGTCGGAGGCGTCATGGGCTGTTCGGTCGTCAACGCGCTCGGTGTCACGCCGTTCGCGCTCGGCGTCGTCCAGACGCTTCTCGTGGCGGTCGGGATGGGGTTCGTCCTCTACTCGCTGTACGGATAAGTCCTCGATACCGGGCTTTCGGTCGTCGCCGCGAGCGTCCTCGAACGTCCCGATCACCGGTCGTCACGAACCGCGGTCAGTCCCGCCGGTGCCGCAAGTCGCTTTGAAACGAACCCCCTACGTTCGTCCATGTCATTCGAAGGCTCCGAGGCACCCGGTTTCACCCTCGAAAGCACGTCCGGTGCGGAGGTATCGCTCGAAGACACTCTCGACTCCGGGCCGACCATCGTCCTCATCAACCGCGGCCACTGGTGTAGTTTCTGCGCCGAGCAACTAGCGACGTTCAGCCGGGTCTTCGAGGACCTGCGATTCAACGACGGCGTGGACGTTCTCCCCGTCGTGACGAGTCCCACCCCGAAACTCGTGGAGATGCGCGACCGATTCGACTACGACTTCCAGTTGCTGGCCGACCCCGACGGCGAGGTCGCCGACCAATACAGCGGGACGGAAGAGACCAGTCACGGCCTGACCGGCATCGCTGGCACCTACGTCGTGGACACCGACGGCGTCGTCCGCTACGAACAGGTCGCCGACGACCTCACGGACCGGACCTACGGAAACTGGGTCCGGTACTTCATCCGCAACGACTTCGAGGACCCCTTCAGCGGGTGACGCTCGAACGCGTCCGAATCGCTTCGTCGACGTCCGCCCCGGTCGCTGTCTCCGCTTCTCGCTCATCTCGTCGCTGGTCTCGGAGATAAAATGAGATACTAGAGAACGCACCTCCGACGGCGTAGCGACGAACTAGTCGTCGCCGCGGGCGTCCTCGAACATCGCGATCGCCTCCTCGCGGCGCTCGCCGTGGTCCACGATCGGCGCGGGGTAGTCGGGCGCGACCTGCTCGCGCTCGTCCGGGTCGAGTTCGTGCCACCCGTGTACGTCCTCGGGGGACGCGTCGGCGAGTTCGGGCACGTACTTCTCGACGAACTCCGCGTTCGGGTCGTATCGCTCGCCTTGAGTCGTCGGGTTGAAGATGCGAAAGTACGGTTGGGCGTCGGTCCCGGTCGAGGCGGCCCACTGCCAGCCACCGGTGTCGTTGGCGGTGTCGTGGTCCGCGAGTTTTTCGCGGAACCAGTCGTACCCTTCGCGCCAGTCCAACAGGAGGTCCTTGGTGAGAAAGGAGGCGACGACCATCCGGAGGCGGTTGTGCATCCACGCCTCCTCGCGGAGTTGTCGCATCGCGGCGTCCACGATGGGGTAGCCGGTCCGGCCGTCCTTCCACGCTTGCAGGGACGCCTCGTCGTCGCGCCAGTTGATGTCCTCGTCGTACTCCTTGTAGTTGCGCGACACCACGTCGGGCCGGGCAGAGAGGACGTGGGCGTAGAACTCCCGCCACGCGAGTTGACTCTGGAACTCCCGGACGGACGCGGCCTCGCTGCCGTCCTCGTCGGGGTCCCCGCCGGCGCGCGCCATTGCTTCCGCGGTCGCCTGCCAGACCTCGCGGACGCCGACGGTTCCCCACTTGAGGTGGACCGAGAGCCGCGAGGTGGCGTCCTTCGCGGGGTAGTCGCGGTCCTCGGCGTACCGGAAGATGGGGTCCTCGCAGAAGTCTCGGAGTCGGTCGCGGGCGTCCTCGGTTCCGGCCGGAGGGACCTCGGCCTCGGGAGCGTCGAAGCCGAGGTCGGCGAGCGTCGGGGAGTCGCCCGCGTCGTCGGGGTCGGCCACCTGCCCCGCTTTTGGCGCCTCGAAGGGCGCGTCCTTCTCGCGGTCGCGCCACTTCTTCCAGAAGTACGTGAACACCGAGTAGTGTTCGCCCTCGTTCGTCCGAATCGACCCGGGTTCGTGGAGGAGTTCGTCGTGGTATGCCGCCCGCGAGACTCCGGCATCGTCGAGCGCGAGTCGGACCTCGCTATCTCGCTCGGCCGCGAGGCCGGAGTAGTCGCGGTTCCAGTAGATAGCGTCTGCGACGTACTCGTCGGCGATTCGGGGCAACTCCTCGCGCGGGTCGCCGCGGACCACCAGCAGGTCGCCGCCCAGTTCGCGGTAGTCTGCGCGCAGCGATTCGAGCGCGTCGAGCGCGACGGCCACGCGAGGCGGACTCGCGTGGTCGAGGACCGCGGGGTCGAAGACGAAGACCGGGAGGACTTCGCTATCCGCGGCGGCCTCGGCGAGCGCCCGGTTGTCCGCGGCCCGGAGGTCCCGGCGGTGCCAGTGAACGTTCATACCGGGAATTCGGAGCGGGAGTCCGTCAAACGACCGGCCTACTCGCGGAACGTTCGGTCGGGGTCAACGCCGTTCGACCAACACCGACTCGTCCAGTCCCTCCACCGAGTCCTGCCCCGAGAGCGCCAGCGTCAGGTCCAAGTCCGCGAGGAAGTTCCCGACGACCTCCCGAACCCCGTCCTCGCCGTCGATGGCGAGACCGTAGACGTAGGGTCGCCCAAGCAGGATTGCGTCGGCACCGAGCGCGATGGCCTTGATGGCGTCTGCACCCCGGCGGATTCCGCTGTCGAAGAGGACCGCGAACTCGTCGTCTTCGGTTTCCGCGTCGACCGCGTCTACGACGCCCGGAAGCGCCTCGATGGCCGAGATTGCGCCGTCAACCTGTCGGCCACCGTGGTTCGAGACGACCACGCCGTCCACGCCGCGGCGCACGGCCTCGCGGGCGTCGTCGGGGTGGAGGATCCCCTTCAGCACGACCGGGAGGTCGGTCTGTTCGTCCACGTTCTCGACGGTCCTCCAGTCCATCGAGAGGTCGCCGAACTGCTCGACGAACTGCCAGAGGGCACCTCGCTCGTCCTCCTCCGGCGGGTCGTCCAGCGAGTCGCGGAACGCGGGGTCCGAGCGGTAGTTCGCCACGCCCTCGCCGTCGAGGAACGGCAGGTAGGCGTTCGCCACGTCGCGCTCTCGCCACCCCATCGTCGGCGTGTCGAGCGTGATTACGATGGCGTCGTAGCCCGCGTCTTCGGCGCGACTCACGAAACTCGCGGTCACGTCGGGGTCCGCGCTCGGGTAGAGCTGGAACCACCCGGTCGCGTCGCCCAACTCCTCGGCCACATCCTCCATCGTGGCCGAGGCCGCGGAACTGGAGACGAAGGGCACGCCGAGGTCGCTGGCGGCCCGCGCGCTGGCGAGTTCGCCGCCCTCGTGGATGATGGACTGGACGCCGACGGGCGCGAGGGCGACCGGGACGGGGAGTCGCTGGTCGAGCAGTTCGACCGAGAGGTCGCGCTCGGCCACGTCCCGGAGCATCCGGGGCACGATGCGCCACTGCCGGAAGGCCTCGCGGTTCCGGTCGGCGGTGTCCTCGCCGCCCGCGCTCCCGACGACGTAGGCGTAGGCCTCCTCCGAGAGGGCGGCCATGGCCTCCTCGCGGAGTTCGTCCGGATTGGTGGGGAGGTCGGGTCGCTGGTCGGCGAGCATCCCGCTGGCGTACACCTCGCGCTGGCGATTCGGGCCGTAGGCCTCTGACGGGTCGTTCATGGTGGGTCGGTCGTAGTGCGGGATGTTATAGCTTGTCGAGGACGGCTAGGTTTCGTGGGTCTCGGTTCGTCGGATGGGAACTGAAGCGTCGAGAGGCCGGGGAAGGGCGACCGAAAGGCGACGGGGTAGTTACTCATCGAACCGGGGAGTCACTGCACAGCACCGCGACCGCAGGCAGGCGAACGACGGGAGAAGCTAGCTACCCCTTGAGCCACTCATACCGCACCCGCACGGCCCCGCACTGCACGGCCCCGCACCGCATCTGCACAGCACCGCCCTGCATCGCACCGCAACCGCGACGGCCTCACGACTCTCCAACCGACTGCGTTGCTCGGCCACGGGCCTGCGCTACTCGTCCCTCGCGCGGTTGGCGCGGCGCAGTCGCGCCGCGCTAGCGCGCGCCGGAGTAGAGAGGACGAGACACATAAATACACGTCTAGTATCTATTCTAGATACTGAGGGAAATGCAAAATTGTGTCTAAGCCGCTTCTTGCATCCGCTTCAGCGCGACCGACGCGGCGATTCCGGCGACGAACGCCAGTCCCACGTTCGTCGCCAGGCCGAGGACTCCGACGCCGACGGTCAGGCCGAGCGAATCGGTGTCAAGGCTGGCCCTACCCAACTCGACGGCGACCAGCGCGAGGACCACCCCGAGCGCGGCCATCGGAAACGCCGCGACCAGCTCGGCCGCTCCGAGCGCCGCCCCGGCGTAGAGGACCCCGAGGACCAGATTCGCGCCCGCCGTCCGCGCGCCGAAGGCGTGCTTGCCCGCGACCCCGCCGCTCCCGTGGCACATCGGAAGCGCGCCGAGCGGAACCGCCAGCAGGTTCATCGCACCCATACTCGTCGCCAGTTCGTCGGGCGACACGTCGACGTCGTAGAGGTCGTCCAGCAGGAGCGAGGTCGCTACCGCGGCGTTGCCGACGGTCATGGCCAGTTGCGCGCTCGTCGCAGCGAGCGCGTCCGGCGTCGGTGCGAATGCCGCCTCGATGCCGCCGTCGAGCGCTGCCCCGACTCCACCATCGACGGCGACTGCGGTCCCGAACTCCGGCACCGCGAGACTCGGCGCACCCGTCTTCGTCGCTGCGAGTCCGACGCCCGCGGCGAGGACCACCAGCGCGGCCGCGCGCCGGTACCCGAGCGCGACGACCGTACCGCCGACGAGCGCGGCAGCGAGGGCCGTCTTCGGCGCACCCGCGCCGAGTTCGAGCCCGGTCCGGGCGAGGACGAGCGCAACGGCCAACTGGACCCCGCGAATCACGGCGGCGTCGATGCGGTCGGCGAGCGCGCCGAGCGCGCCCACGGTCCCGAGCGCGAGCAGGACCGCGCCCGCGAGCGTCCCGGCCGCCGCGAGTTCGGGCACCGTCAGCGACCCCGCGATGACCAGCGCCGCGAGCGCCTTCATCGGTTCGACCGAGACCGGCGCGCCGTACCGGAGGCCCCAGACCACCTGAAACGCGCCGAACCAGAGCAGGAGGACGGGGAGTCGGAGGTCGGTCAGCGCCGAGACCGCGACCACGACCGGGAGGACCGTCACCGAGTCGCCGACCGCGCCGGTCAGTTCGCTGGCGGAGAACTCGACTCGTCGCGTCGCCACGTCACCGACCGGGAACTCCATACGTAGACGACCACGGACGTAATCGACTTAGGTTTATTGAGAAACCGAAACCCGGCACGATTGAGGGATTTGTAACCGTATCTGGTTACTCGACGACCTATCGAGCGTTCGGTAGCGATTGACAAACGTTCTCGAGGAGTGATAGCAGTTCTGCGTACCCTTATCAGGAATCGGACTGTACGCGATACCGATGACAGAGACTGTCACGCAACGGGAGGCGATGCGATGACCGACCAGACCGACCGCTTCTCGGTCGCCGGGCGGACCGCCGTCGTCACGGGCGCGAGTTCCGGCATCGGACGGGCAATCGCTGAGGAGTTCGCGGCCGACGGCGCGGACGTGGTCGTCTGCTCGCGCGAGCAGGAGAACGTGGACCCGGTAGCCGAGGGCATCGAGGAGAGCGACCGGGAGGGGAGCGCGCTCGCCGTGGAGTGCGACGTGACCGACCGCGACGCGGTCGAGGCGCTGGTCGAGGCGACCGTCGAGGAGTTCGGCGGCCTCGACGTGTTAGTCAACAACGCCGGAGCGAGTTTCATGGCCAACTTCGAGGACATCAGCCCCAACGGGTGGCAGATGATTCTCGACATCAACCTCGGGGGCACCTACAACTGCACACAGGCCGCCGAGGAATACCTGAAGGACGGCGGCGGGAGCGTCGTCAACGTCGCCAGCGTGGCGGGCCAGCAGGGTGCGCCCTACATGAGTCACTACGGCGCGGCCAAGGCCGCGGTGGTCAACCTCACCTCGACGCTCGCCTTCGAGTGGGCGAGCGACGGCGTCCGGGTCAACTGCATCGCGCCGGGGTTCGTCGCCACGCCCGGTCTCGCCAGTCAGATGGGCATCTCGGCCGACGACGTGGACCGCGAGTCGGTCGAGCGCCGGGTCGGGGTCAGCGAGGAGATCGCCGACGTTGCCCGGTTCCTCGCCAGCGACGCCGCCTCGTTCGTCGTGGGCGAGACGGTTACTGCGGCGGGCGTGCCCGA
Organism: Halorussus salinisoli; assembly: GCA_005239435.1. GTDB lineage: Archaea > Halobacteriota > Halobacteria > Halobacteriales > Haladaptataceae > Halorussus > Halorussus salinisoli. The sequence continues at coordinate 58,244 of SZNP01000008.1, forward strand.
CGTGATGGAGTCGCCCGACGTGTGACGCGCGGGCAAACCTAACGCTCGATAAACCTCGTTCCCGGTTCCGACAGTTGGCATGGGAACTATGTTGGGCGGTTCCGTCGTCTCGTCCATGACCGACCGAACCGTCCATCTGCCGGTCGCGGCCCGACCGTCCATCGCCGACATCGTCTCGCTCGCCCAACTGGCCGAGAATCGAGGCTACCGCCGGGCGTGGCTCCCCGAGACGTGGGGTCGGGACGCCGCGACAGTCCTCTCGGCCATCGCCGAGCGCACCGACGAAATCGGCATCGGTCCGTCCATCCTCAACGTCTACTCGCGGTCCCCGGCGCTCGTGGGCCAGACCGCCGCCACCCTGCAGGAACTCTCGGAGGGCCGGATGCGCCTCGGCATCGGTCCCTCCGGTCCCGCGGTCGTCGAGGGCTGGCACGGCCAGAGCTTCGAGCAACCGCTCCGGCGGACCCGCGAGTACGTCGATATCGTCCGGCAGGTCCTCTCGGGCGAGACCGTCAACTACGCGGGCGACGTGTTCACCGTGGGCGGGTTCCGCCTCCGGTGCGACCCGCCCGAGACCCCCGTACCGATAGACGCCGCGGGAATGGGTCCGAAGTCGGTCGAACTCGCCGGGCGCTTCGCCGACGGTTGGCACGCCCTGATGCTCACGCCCGACGGGGTTCGGGACCGACTCGAAGACCTCCGGCGCGGTGCCGAGTTGGGCGACCGCGACCCCGACGACGTGCAGGTGATGCTCTCGCTGACCTGCGCGGTCTCGGAGGACGGCGAACGCGCCCGCCAACTCGCCCGCCAGCATCTCGCGTTCTACGTCGGTGCGATGGGCACCTTCTACCGGGACGCCCTCTCCCGGCAGGGCTACGAGGAGACCGCCGAGGCGGTCGCCACGGCGTGGGGGAGCGGCGACCAAGAGGCCGCGCTCGAGGCCATCGGCGACGACCTGCTCACCGACCTCGGCGCGGTCGGCACGCCAGACGAGGCCCGCGAGGAACTCCGGAAGTTCGAGGACATCGACGGCGTTGACCGCGTGGCCGTCTCGTTCCCTCGCGGCGCGGAACAGGACGAACTGGAGGCGACCATCGACGCGCTCGCGCCCGACGCCTGATTTTCGCGGGATTTCAGCCGGGCGGCGGCCCGCGAGCCGCCGTCCGGCGTGCGCTCGGCGGGACAGACGACGGGCGTAAGCTCGGTGCTGCAGACCACGCGAAAGCACTCGACGGACCAACCGCCAGAAAGCGCCCGGTGAATCGATCGATAGGGTGTGGTGAACGCGACCGGGCGGGGCTTCAGAAGACGAAATCGACTCTCTGGTTCACCCTCGTGGAACCGCCTCCAAACGTCTTTTCACTCACTTCTAAGAAATGTAGATATTTGCTAAACAAATACAAAGTTAACCAAGGTCGATTAATCCCAGAACCTACCCAAAACCTATTCTTCCGCGAGTTGCACACAGAATCCATGCCCGAACCCCCAGAAATGCCCGAAATCCGCGTGGACCACGTCGGCATCGCTGTCCACTCAGTCGCCGACGCCGAACCCCTGCTGGAACTGCTCGGAGCCGAAAAGATGGTCCACGAGGAAGACCCCACGGGTGCGTTCCGGTGGGCCTACTACCTGCTCGGAGACGCCTCGCGGGTCGAACTCGTCGAACCCGTCGGGGACGAAGAGTCCTTCCTGACCGACTTCCTCGCGGCGAACGGGCCGGGGATGCACCACGTCACGCTCGAAGTCGCCGACATGGACGCCGCGAGCGCGGCGCTCGAATCCGAGAGAATCCGGGTCGTGGACCGGACCGACTACGACGAGTGGTCCGAGGCGTTCGTCTCGCCGCGGAATCCGACGGGCGTCCTCTTTCAACTGATGGAGTACCGCGAACCGTTCGCCGAGGGGCGGCCCGACCCCGAACGACTCTACATCGGCGGAAAACGGCTGAGCGCCGACGAGTAGCTACTCGACGTCGCGGTAGTAGACGTTGCCTCGGACCGTTACTGCGCCGCCGCCGGAGGTCTGTAACTCCGCCGTGGGCCTGTCGGGAGTCGGCGTCGCGGCCCGCCGAATCGCCCGCGATTTGACCGCGACGAACCCGCAGAGGATGACCCCGAACCCGACGACGGTCGTCGCCGACACCACCGCTCCCAGGACGAGCCACTCGCTCAGCGCGGCGAACATCGGAACCGCGTAGCTGACTAGCGTCGCCTCGTTCGGGCCGAACCGGTCGAGCAGTCGGAAGTACGCGATGAAGCCGCCGATACTGGCGATTACCGAGAGGTACGCGAGTGCGGCGAGCGCGGCCGGGGTCACGTCCGCAGCGCCGAACGACTCGCCGGGAAGGACGACCACCAGCAGGTCGAGCACGACAGCGCCGATGACCATCGTCCACGCCTGCGCGGACACGAGCGAGAGATTCGACTCGTAGCGCCGAGTCAGCACCGACCCCAGCGCGAAACTCGCCGCTGAGAGGAACAGGAGTCCGACCCCGATGGCGGTTCGACCGCCGGAGGGGTCCGGCCGAGCGACGATTCCGACGCCTACGAGTCCGAGCAGTACTCCCAACATCTCTCGGGCGTCCGGTCGCTCGTCGGGGAGCAGTGCCAGCGCGAACACCGGCGTCAGAACGGGGTTGAGACTCATCACGACCGACGCCACGCCGCCGGAGACGTATCGCTGGCCGGCGAACAGAAGCGCGAAGTGAACCCCGACCACGAGCAGGCCGCCGACGCCGACGAGTTTCCACTCCTCGGTGGTTCGGGGCCGCCAGCGACTGCCCCGTCGAACCGCGGCCACGCCGGTCGCGCCGAGCAACAGCAGTCCCGCAACGTCGTACCGGAGTGCCGCGAGCGTCACCGGCGGGACACTTCGGAGTCCGACTTGAATCGCTAAGTAGGCCGTTCCCCAGACTGCCGCGAGGCCGACGAACAAACCGAGGTCGGAGTAGGAGCGAAGTTTCGAGGTCCACATCTTCTGTTTCGGGAGGAAGACCGTAGTGGTCAGACGGTTAAGAGACTTGCCGGAATCACGATACCAAGTGACGCATTGACGGTGACGGCCGAGTGCGGTCCGAACCGCGAGCGGACCGTCGTAGTCGAAGGCCGAGACTGAGTGCCAGCGTGCTTATTGGCGCTCACACCGTAGCGCCTACATGTTTCCGCTGGGTCACGTGGGGATGGCCTCGTTGTTCGTCGCGCCCATCGCGTTGCTACTCGACCGAAAGCGCCGGTATCTGCCGGTCGTCGTGTTAGCGCTCGCTACCGCGCTCCTCCCCGACGTGGACGGCAAGATCCCCTTCTCGCACCACCACGGCGGGCCCCACACCGTCCTGTTCGCGCTCTCGGCGAGTCTCGTCGTCGGACTCGCGCTCGCGTTCGTCTCGGCTAACGTCTCGTGGCTCGCCCGGCGCATCGACGGTGTACCCGCGTTCCGCCCTCGCGCGGCGTTCGCGCTCGGGGCCGGAGGCGCGCTCGCGGGCCTCGGAAGCCACCTCTTCGCAGATATACTGATGATACCCGTCGCGGACAATCCGGTGGAACCTCTCTGGCCGGCCTCGGAACGTGCGTTCGCGCTCGGACTGATGACCCCCGGCGACCCGGCGTGGAACTGGGGGTTGTTGGCCGCTGGCATCGGCGTACAGATACTCGTAGTGGCACACGTGGTTTCCCGGATTCGCGGCCGAGTGCTGGCGGTCCAGTCGGGCCACTCGGGCGATTCGAACCGCTCGCAGTAGCCTCGTCCCGCCGGTGTCGGAGGACTCGTCATCGTCAGCGTCGAATCGGAAAACTGACCACGGCACGGAAGTTTATCCGCGTCGGAACCGAAGGCGAACCCATGCGAACGGTCCAAGTTACCGAATTCGGCGACAGTGGCGTACTGGACGTGACCGACGCGGAGAAACCGGACCCGGGGCCGGGCGAGGTCCGCATCGAAGTCGAGGCCGCGGGGGTCAACTTCGCCGACGTCATGCAACGCCAGGGCAACTACGTCGGCGGCCCCGAACCGACCTACGTGCCGGGGATGGAGGTCGCGGGTACCGTCGACGCCGCAGGAGAGGGGGTCGAGCGCGAGGAGGGGAGCCGAGTCGTCGCCATGACCGGCCGAGGCGGGTACGCCGAGTACGCGCTAGCCGACGCCGACTCGCTGTTCGAGGTGCCCGAAGCGATGTCGTTCGCCGAGGCAGCCGGGTTCCCGGTCCAGTTCCTGACCGCCCACGCGGTCCTCCACGAGTGGGGTGGACTCGAAGCGGGCGAGCGAGTTCTGATTCACGCCGCGGCGGGCGGGGTCGGCACCGCGGCGGTCCAACTCGCCAGCGCGGCGGGCGCGGAGGTGTTCGGCACCGCCAGCACCGACGAGAAACTCGAACTCGCCGAGCGGCTCGGCTGCGACCACCCCATCAACTACGTGGAGGAGGACTTCCGCGAGGTCGTCGCGGAGGAAACCGACGAGGAAGGCGTGGACCTCGTCCTCGACGGCGTGGGCGGTGAGACGTTCGCACGGAGCCTCGACGTACTCTCGCACTTCGGGCGCGTGGTGGCCTACGGCGCGGCCAGCGGCGAACCCGGCGAGGTCGACACCACGCGACTCCTGTTCGAGAACAAGTCCGTGATTGGCTTCCACCTCGGGAACTCGCTCCAGCGGAACCCACAGCGCATCCTCCAGTCGGTGCCCGAACTCCAGCAGATGCTCGCTGACGGAGACCTGGAGGTCGTCGTGGGCCAGCGTTTCGACCTCGAAGACGCCGCCGACGCCCACGCCGCCATCGAAAATCGAGAGACCGTGGGGAAGGTCGTGCTGGAACCCTGAGACGACCCTACACGGATTCTATCTCATAGTACAGGTACCGCTGGACGAACGTCCGGAAGTCGTCGCGGCCACACTACCAGCAGTCGAACCCGGCCACTTCGTCGACGCCGACCGGGAAGACGTATCCATAGTCGCCTCGACGGGACTCCCCCCGTAAATTTCGGTGAGCTCCGCATTTAGCTCGCTGTAGTGGGATTCGTCGAGGTGGGCCGCTCCCCGTTCTTTCAGTACCTCGGCAGTCGTCGTTCGGACCGTCTCGTCGCAGAAGTCACCGTCGAACAGAAGGCCGCTCGTTCGTCACCTCGGTTAGTAGACGAGTACGGTTCCGTCGCTCTCGACGCGGACGTGATGCGAGGCGTGGTCGAAGCCGACGTGACCCCCGAACTCTGGCGGCGTACCGTTCTCGCGCGGGCCGAAGAGGGAGTTGAGCGCGTCCGGGTCTACTGCCGCGTATATCGGCTCCATCTCGGTTTTGGGAGTCGTCGAAACCGAACTCAGCGCCCGCACGACGGCTTCGGTCGTCGTTTCGTGGCTATTCGGCTCGCAGACGGCTGCAGGGTCGTTGGCTGACTCTGCATCAGCGCTAGTCGTTCGTTCTTCCGAGTTCATCGTAACACCAGAGCGGACACTACTGATTATCACGTACTCCCCAAAGGCTCCGGGTGGTAGCACTACCACAGTTTTATGTATTATCGCGGAGCGCTCGCCCGAGCAGGTCACTCGTCGTGGACGAGCGTGTTGGAGAGGAGATTTCGCTGGCCCCGCCGGAGGCGGGCGGACAGGGCGTTGCGCGATATGTCGAGTCGGTCGGCCAGTTCGGTCAGCGTCGTCTCGCGGGGCACGCCGAAGTAACCCGCGTCGTACGCCGCTACCAGTGCCTCCTGTTGTTCGTCCGTAACGCCGTACTCGGCCCTCTCCTGGGGATTCTCCGCCCGATACACGCGGTCGAGTTGGAACGAGAAGTCGTTCGACACGCAGTAGTCGTGGAACTCCGAGAGCGCGTCCTGACTCGGGAAGAGGACTTTGAGTTCCCACGATTCCTCGTCGCTCACTGCTTCCAGAATCGTCGCCTTCGCGTCCGAGGCGGCCGACAGGAGACTCGCTTTCCCCGACTCCCACGTGACCCGATAGAACCGCTCGTCGTCGTCTTGCTCTTCCAGCGTCAGGATGTCCTGGACCGTCGGGTCGTCTCGGAGGCCCTGCTCGAACGTCTCGAAATCCCCGCCAGAGGCCCAGAAGTACGGAGTCACGTGTTGAGTTCCCGCGACGACGCGCTTGATTTCGATTCGCATCCCCGGCGCAGTCGTCAGCGTATCGGCTAGCACGAACTCGCTCGCTGGCACGGTCAGTTCGGCCAAGACGCTCATTCACTAGTTCAACTCTCCCGGGTAGACGAGACACTGGTATAAACGACCACTGGAGGGTTTCGCGTCCGCCCGGAGTCGAACGAATGCCGACTGGTCCGGTTCGCTACCGAGACGTGCGCTGCCATCGAAAATCGGGAAGTTGCCGGGACAGCCGTTCCTGGACCCCGACACCCACGGTTCGAGTTAGTGCTTGCAGTGGAAGCCAGCAGAGTCTTTGGGCCGACGACCCAACCACTGGCGGGGGAAAAAGATGAGCAACCGCGAAACGGACGCCGAGTACGACACGGACAGTGAGGTCCGAAGCGACGTTAGCCCGAACCCGAACGAGCGGGGCAAGTGGCTTTCGGCGATCATCGCTCTGCTCGGACTGTGGATGCTCGCTCAAGCGTTCCTGTTCGACATCGTCGCGTCACAGTTCTGGAACGACATCGTCGCCGGTGCCCTCCTGCTCGCCGTCGGTGCGTACAACTACTCTCGCCGGGGCAGTGACGAGGTGGGAAGTGTCGGTGCCGCCGCAATCGCCGCGCTGGTCGGTCTGTGGCTCGTCGCGGCACCGTTCATGTTCGGTGCCGACGCCGGAACGACCGAGGCCGTCAACGACCTCGCGTTCTGGAACGACATCGTCGTCGGTCTCCTCGCGCTCGGCGTGGGTGCATTCAGCGCGTACTCGGCGCGCGACCAGCAACGCGAAGCCCGGCAGATGGGACACGAAGGCTGAGCGAGACGAAGGTCGTGCGAGACGGAGCGTAAGATCGTCTCGCCGTTCTTCAGGTCGTTCGGTCCGCGCTACCGAGTGACTTTCTCTCGGCGATAGACCGCGATTTGATACTGGGTGAGCTTTACCGAGAACGCCACCACGAGGAGCGCGAAGAGACCGATAGAAACGAACGAACTCTCGTGAACGTAACCGTTGAGTACCTGTAGCAGTGCGAACACCGGCAGTCCGAAAGTGAAGATGCCGGTCCGAACCGGGAACTCGCTGGCCATCTGGCGAAACGCGTCGTGGTCGTCTGTTAGCTTCTCGTCCATTGTCCTCTCGATCGGCTCTCGTTCACCGTCTTTCAAGGGTACAGTATAACTTTTTTGGGATGGACCGGCGGCTACCGTGGAAACCCGCTCACGTCGATTCCCTCGCGGCGACCGTCCAGCACGTCGAACTCCTCGCCGCGGCGACTCTCCAACCAGCGGAGTAGTCGCTCGGCCCACTCCAACTTCCGGGCCTTCGTCTCGTCCACGTCGGGGTCGTCGAAGTCCCAGCCGACGAACCGGAGTCCGGCCGCGCCGAGGTGGTCGGCGAGGAACGCCGCCCGGTCGCCGTCGGTGAAGCCGCCGAAGTTTCGGACGTGGGCCACCGGCCGGGCCTGGGTGGTCGCCAGCACGCTCTCGGCGTCGAATCGGGGGACCCACTCGCGGACCGCCGGGACGTTGTCGCCGTGCGCGTGGGCCACGACCGGAGTTCCGCTTTCGGTGAGGCGGCGCGCGGTGTCGGGATTCTTGTCGAGGTCCGTGACCATGCAGTCCACGCCGACGCCCTCGTCTCGGAGTTCGTCGGCGGCGGTCGAGGCCGCGAACACGGCGTCGGCATCGCGGGCACGGTCGAGTTGGTCGGCGTCGGTCAGCGAGGGGCCAGCGCCCGCGATGGCGACCGTCCGGTCGGCCACGTCGAAGCGCGCGAGGTCGAACGGACGAGTCAGTTCGGCCAGTACGTCGCGGCCGCGCTCGTCGGCCTCACGGTCGAAGCCGAAGTCGTTCAGGATTCGCTCGTAGATGGGTCTCCACGTTTCGTAGTTCATGATAGAACCGTCTGAGCCGGAAGTTCGCTGGCAAGTACCCCTACCCGCGAGCGCCCTTCCAGCTTCCCAAGACCGGTTTCTTGCTCCCCCGGCATAAGTTTTCTCTTAACGTTCCGGGTTACTGACGACATCGAACACTCCGGCGAGTCGGTCGCCGGCCTCGCCTGCGGTGGAACGCAGGCGGGCGAGCGCGGCGGGCGTCCCCGCGAGCAGGTCGCCCGCGGTGCCGGTCGTGAAAACGACTCCGGCGTCGGCCGCGGCCGCGCCGAGGGTCCCGCGCTCGGCGTCGGAGAGTCCCGAGAGCTCGAAGACGCGAGTCGTCGCCTCGTCGGCCCAGTCGGAGTCGCCCCCGAGACGTTCGAGGTGACGGGCGGTCTCCCGGGCGTCGGTCACGTCGAGTTCCTCGACGGCGACGCCCTCGACGTCCTCGACCAGTCGGTCGCGGGCGAACGCCGCGCCGATTTTCGCGGCGTCGGCGGTCTCGGCCACGTCGTGGGTCCGGACGACGTGCGCGCCGCGTTCGACCGCCATCGAGGTGGCCGCCAGCGAGACCGGCAGGGCCTCCTCGGTGGTTCGGTCGGCGAGTTCACGCAGGAAGTTCTTCCGGTTGATGGAGACCAGAATCGGCTGGCCGAGACCGCGGAACTCCCGGAGTCGGTGGAAGGTCTCGCGGTCGTCGGCGAGCGTCTTGGCCTCCGACCAGCCGCCGAACGCGGGGTCCACGATGGTCTTGTCCGTCAGCCCCTCGCGCTTCAGGGCGTCGTAGATGTCGTCCACGTGCTCTATCGCGCCGGGACGTTCGAGGTCGGGCGGACTCGCCATCTTCACGACCGCGGCGTCGTACTCGCGGCACACGTCGGGCATCCGGGGGTCGGCGAACCCGCAGATGTCGTTCACCATGTCGAACCCGCGCGCGAGGGCCTCGTCGGCGACTTCCGCGTATCGGGTCTCGATGGAGAAGACGGCGTCGCCCGAGACGCTCTCGATGGCCTCGATGGCGGTGTCGAGGCGGGCGAGTTCCTCCTCGGCCGAGAGGACCTCGAACCGCTTGTTCGCGGATTCCAGCCCCACGTCCACGATGTCCGCGCCCTCTCCGAGGAGTTCGGAATCGACGTACTCGGCCGCCTCGCCCGGGTCGTCGTAGACGCTCGGGTCGTAGGGCGACTCCTCGCTGACGTTCAGCACGCCCATTATCCGCGGCGGGTAGTCGTCGCCGATGCCCAGCCCCGCGGCGGTGACGTTCTGCATGTAGGGTCCAAGCGACTCCCGGATAAAAAGTCGGACTATTCGACGCCGAGGTGCTACGACTCGTCCGTGGGCCGACCTCGGGACCGCTGGGCGGTTCGGTCCCCGAAAAGGTAGGCAACGGTTCGGCAACTCTCTCTTCGTGCAGGTCAGTCGTACCGCCCTGTTCGGACATCGCACTGGACACGCCGCCGGGGGTGAAGCCGCGTTCGGCGACTAGGGTTTTCCGTTTTCTGAGGTGCTAATGAGATTCCTTACCGATTGATTTTATTGTCTAGGGAAATAGATACCTTCCTCCTGCGGTCGGCGCGTGCTGGCGCGACCCGAAGTGGTCGCGCCAACCGCGCGAGGGACGAGTGAGCGACTGAAAGGAGCGAACGAGGAGGCTGGGGAGGCGTGAGGTCCGCGGTCGCGGTGCGGAGGCGGTGTTGTGCGGTAGTTCCTCGGCTCAAGGAGTAGTTAGCTTCCTCGACTGACCTCGTCGTCTCCCCCTTGCTTCGTTCGTCGTATCGGAGAAGATAGCTACTCCTTGAACCTATGAAGACCGCCTCCGCACCGCGACAGCCTCACGCCTCCCCAACCGACTGCGCTTCTCAGTCGCTACGCTCCTTGCGATGCTCGTCCACCGGAAGACGGTCCTGTTCGCTTCGCTGCGCGGGCTGCGACTTCCGAGCCGTCGGTCACGTCCGTTCCCGACGACCCCACGCGGTTGGCACGACCTCGAACCGCGAGGTCGCGCCGGCACGCGCCGGTTCCGAAGTCCACCAGACGGACAGTCCGATAGTCACGAGACTCGAACCACCGAAATCCGAGGAACCGACGAGACGCGTAAAGAGTACGAGGAGAACGCGCTCTTTTTCACCAACGAACCCGAACCTACCGAGCAAATGGCCAAAGTCAGCATCGGGCTTCGCGGCTGGCGGTTCGACGAGGACGAGGTGTTCACCGAGGACGGGGACTTCCGGCCGATGGACGATATTCCGGAGGACCCCAGAAAGCGGCTGATTCGCCTGCAGGCGCTGGTCAACGCGCCGTGCGACGCGTGTTGGCTCATCCACGGCGACGAGGAGATTCACGAGTGCAACGTCGCGGACGTCGTCTACGGCGAACCGCTCGCCGAGGTGGTCCTCTGCGACGACCACGAACCCGACTTCCTCTACTGGTTCACCGAGGAGGGCGGCGACCAGTTCAAGGGCCAGCAGGTGCTACAGGACGAGTTCCACGAGTGGTTCGTGGACGGCGGCCGCGCGCCCGACGGGTACGGCGGCGTCGAACACGTCGATACCGACCCCGACGACGTCCCGGAACCGCCCGAACCCGACCAAGACGAACTGAACGTCGACCTCCCCGACGAGGAACAGGAGCGAATCGACCTCCGGAACATGGACATAGACGGCGACGAGAGCGAGGACGCCAGCGCAACCGAGGACGCCGACGAAAGTGAGAACGGCGAGGACGCCGCCGACTTCGACGACCTCGACCTGGGTCGGGACTACCCGTCGTCATGAATCCGCCAGCAGTCGCCATCGTGGAACCGAAGACCCCCGGCAACATCGGAACCATCGCGCGAGCGATGAAGAACTTCGGCATGCACGACCTCAAACTCGTGAACCCGCCGGAGTTCGGCCGGGACAGCGAGGCCTACGGCTTCGCCGGACAGGCCCGTGAGGACGTCCTCCCGAACTACGACGAGGTGACGTTCGACCACCTCGTGGAGAACTACCACACCGTCGGCCTGACCGCGACGACCAACGAGGACGCCCGCAAGCACCGCCGATTCCCGTTCCAGACGCCCGACGAGTTGGCCGATAGCCTCCGCGACGTGGACGCCGACACCTGCCTCATCTTCGGCCGGGAGGACAACGGCCTGACCAACGACGAGATGGCCCGCGTGGACCAGGTGTGTTCGATTCCCGCCAGCGCCGACTACTCGTCGCTGAATCTGGGACAGGCCGCGACCGTCACCCTCTACGAACTCCGGGACCTCACGCTCGACGAGACGCAACTCCCCGACGTGGAGCGCGAACGCGCCGACGAGGCCGAAATCGAGGGGTTCTACGACCACTTCGCCGAGTTCTTGGCCGCTATCGACCATCCCGAGGAGAAGCGAGCCAAGACGCTGCGACTCGCCCGCCGACTCCTCGGCCGCGCGCACCCGACCGGCAGGGAGGTTCGGACCTTGCGCGGGGTCCTCCGCCGGGCCATCTATCACGCCGACGACGATAGCTAAACTGGCTTTCCCGCCGACGACCGGGGCTTCCGCCCGAACGGTTTTCCCCGTCGCCCGCGATACGTTTTCGAAGAGAGCAGTGACGGTTCCATCGGTGTTACTCGGTCGCACGACCCGGCTTACTCGCGGTCCGCGTACAGATAGTCAAATATTTTATCCGATTGGTGCGTAACTACCGACGACTATGTTTGCCTCCCTCCCGCTCGGTACGCAGTTCACCCTCCTCGTCGCCGTTCCGAGCATCGCGGCCCTGCTCGTGGGCAAGCGACTCTTCCTCCCGGACGAGCGATTCCGAACCCTCGTCGTGGAGTTCCTGAAGACCGACTGGAAGTATCTCGGGGCCGCGTGGGTCGTCACGGAGATCGTGAACACGCTGGCGCTCCACTTCCACGTCGCCAGAACGTTCACCGGCGCGATATACGCCGTGGAGGGCGCGACGGTCGTGGCGTTTCAGGCGGTCACGGTCGTCCCGCTCACCGTGTTGGCGACCGGCGTCTACCTCGTCGGATTCCCGTTCATCGTGCTGTTCACGTACTTCAAGTTGAAGGCCCACGACGAGGAGGAGGCCCGCCGCTACGCGCTGGCGTACATCATCGTGGTCGTCTGCGCGGTGCCGTTCTTCCTCCTGTTCCCGGTGAAGGTGTCGTCGCTGTACCTCTCGACGGTCGAGCCCTTGATGTACGAACTCAGCCCGGCCATCCAGTACGGCATCTTCTCGACCGACACCCTCGTCAAGGCGTTTCCGAGCCTCCACACCGGTCTGTCGGTGCTGGCGGCGCTCTACGCCCGGAAGTCCGACGCCCGGTACGCCTACACCGCGGCGGCCCTTGCGGTCGCCATCGTCCTCTCGACGCTGTATCTCGGGGTCCACTGGGTGACCGACGCGGTGTTCGCGGTCCTGCTGGTCTGGGTGGCCTACAGGCTCTCCCAACGAGTCAGCGACCCTCGGTGGTCGGCCGTCTCCCGCGAGTTCGTCTCGGGCGTCCGCAGGTACGCGTGGCCCTGAGGACGGCACGGCCACGTCGCTAGCCGAACCGGTTCGACTACGTGAAAACCCACCGAACGGGTTCGCCACGTGCGTTCTCACGCGTGATACCCTTCGGAGCGACGAGTCCGACCACTTCCCCGTATCGTAACGTAGAAACTGCAGTCCCCGACGCCAGGTTGGCCGAGCGAATCGAGGGCATCCGGGAGTCGGTCGAGCAACTGGACGACGAGTCGTGGCCGTTTTCACGACGCTACGCGCGTTTTCGAATCTCCTCGCGCAGAATCTCGCTCACGAGGTCACCGTCGGCCTTGCCGCCGAGCGCGCCCATCGCCTCGCCCATCAGTCCGGAGAACGCCTGCATTCCCTGCTCCTCGACCTGTCCCTCGTTGCGTTCGACTACTTCGACCACGGCCCCGCGAACCTCGTCCTCGGCCGCGCTCCCGAGGCCCTCCTGCTCGACCGCTTCGGCGGCGGTCAGGTCCGGGTTCTCGGCCAGCGCGGTCAGCACCTCGCCGACGTTCCCCTTCGCCGTCTCGCCCTCGGCGACCAGTTCGAGCGTCCCGAGGAAGTGGTCGTCGTCCAGATTCTCGACGGGCACGTCGTCGCGCCGGAGTTCCGTGACCGTACTCTCGACGGTCTGGGCCGCGAGCGTGGCGTCCGCGCCCGACTCGACCGCGCGCTCGAACAGGGGCATGCGCTCGCCGTACGCGACCTGCTCGGCGAGACCCGCGTCGAGACCGTACTCGTTCTGGTAGCGTTCGACCTTCTCGGTCAGGAGTTCGGGCGTCTCGACCTCAGCGGGGTCGGGGTCGACCGGCGGCACGTCGGTCTCGGGGTACATCCGGGCCGCGCCGGGGAGCGGTCGGAGATACCGGGTGGTGCCGTCCTCGTTCGCGCCGCGGGTCTCCTCGGGCACTCCTTCGAGGGCCGTCTCGGCGCGCTCGGCGGCCGCCTCGATGGCGAGGTCGGCGGTCTCGGGGTCGGCGGCGACGATTGCCACTGCGTCCTGCTCGCTCGCGCCGACTGCTTCGCGCAGGGCCGCGACCTCTTCGTCGGTCACGCCGTAGGCCGGGAGTTCGTCGGTGTGGAAGATGCCGCCCGCGCCGTGGCGCTTGGCGTGGTCGGACAGTTCCGTGCCGAGTCTGCGGTCGGGTTGAATCTCCGCGCCGACGAGTCCGTCGAAGCCGAACAGGGGGACCGCCGTGACCTTGCCGCCGGACTCGAGCGCCGAGGCGATGACGCCCGAGTCGGTGTCGGCGAAGGTGTCGGTCACGTCCACTACGTCGCCGACTTCGGCGTCGCGCTCGCGGAGTTCGTCGCGGAGTTCGAGCAGTCGAACCTGCCGGTGGACCTCGTTCTCTACGAGGTCGTCGATGTCGTCGAGGCTCTGGACGCCCTTGACCTCGACGCGCGCGCCCTCCGCGATGGAGATGTTCACGTCCTGGCGGATGGTGCCGAGGCCGCGCTTGACCTTGCCGGTCGAGCGCAGGAGCATCCCGATGGTCTCTGCGGCCTCGCGGGCCTGCTCGGGCGACCGGATGTCGGGCTTGGTACCGATTTCCACCAGCGGGATGCCGAGACGGTCGAGGCTGTAGAGAACGCCGTCGTCGCGCTCTTCGACGCGCTGGGCCGACTCCTCTTCGAGCATCAGGTCCTCGATACCGACCGCGCCCCGACTGGTCGAGATCTCGCCGTCGGAGGCCATCAGGGTCGAGCGCTGGAACCCCGAGGTGTTCGACCCGTCGACGACGATCTTCCGCATGACGTGGGCCTGATCTACCACGTCCATGTCGAGGAGTTGAGCGATTTCGAGGACGACCTCCTGGGCTTCGGCGTCGAGTCGGTGCGGCGGTTCGTCGTCCTCCTCGACGAGACAGGTCGTGTCGTAGGCGAGGTACTCGAACTCGCGGTCTACTCGGCTCTCTTCGAGCGCCGCCTCGTCGAGTTCGCCCAGTTCGCTCTTGGTCGGGTGGAGGAACCGCGTGAACTCGCGTTCGGCCTCCTCGGGTTCCCGGAGTTCGGTCGGACAGTTGCAGAACAGTTTGGTCTCGGTGTCGAGTTGCTGGTGAATCTCCAGCCCCGCGACGAGGCCGAGGTCCTCGTAGTCGTGTTCGGTCATTACTCGCCACTCGGACCGCGAAGGGTAAAAAACCGTTCAGTCTCGGCGAGAGGAGTCCCGGTCGAGGTCCGAGCGCAGGTCCGTCTCTCCTCGCCGTTCCGTCAGGCTCTCCTGCAACTTCTCGCCGACGAACTCTCGCAACTCCGCCGCCGTCTCCGAATCCAGGTCCACCGCCGCGGCCACGCCGCCCGCCGAACTCGCGGTGTCTATCACGACGCTCGCCAGACTCCGGCGGCGCTGGAAGACGGTCTGGCTCTGAATCACGGTCTGGATCCGGTAGTACGGCACCACCTTGGTCGTCCGGGTCCAGAAGCCGTTCCGGGTGAAGACGTGGTCTTCGCCCGCGGCGTAGCCCCGATTTCGCCACTTGAGGTGGGCCGCGACCGGCGCGAGGAGGACGAACCCGACCGGGAGCAGTGGCGCGTACCAGACCACGGGTCGGCCCGTGACCTGCCAGAGGACCCACAGCGCGCCGACCAGCGCGCCGACGCCGAGCGCGAACCGAATCGCGTATCGAGTCCGTGCACGCTTGGGCGGCCGGGAGAACTCCGGCAGTTCGAACGCTTCCACCTCGCGGGCGAGGCGAAGCACGCGCTCGCGGGTCGCCATCGGGACGGCGGCCTCCGACCCGCCGGAGGGTGCCTGTCCCGGCCCGTAGCCCGCGGTCTCGACCGCGAGGGTGGCGTAACCGAACCTCCGCATCAGGACGTTGGCGTCGAGCGTGAGGGTCTGGACCTTTTCGAGCGGAATCGACCCGTCGTATCGCTGGAGCAGTCCGCGTTCGTACCGGAGTTCGTCGCCGACCTGCGCCAGGCGAAAGCCGTAGTAGCGCGTGAACGTGACGGCGGCGCTGAGTATCCAGAGCGCGCCGACGAGGAACGTCACCAGTACGATTCCGCCGACGAACGCGAGTTCCGCGACCCCTGGCACGAACGGGAACGCCGCGGGACCGAACGCCAGCAGCGAGAGATAGCGGAAGTCGAACTGGAGCGCGCTGAGCAGGGCGAGTTCCCCGGTTCGGAGTTCGAAGAGGAGTTCCTCGCGGTCTTCGTCTGCGTCGGTCTCTTCCGCGTCCGTCTCGCTCGCGCCGCGCTTGAGGCGCTGAATCTCGCGCTGGAGGCGCTTGGCCTCGTCGTAGCCGACGTACCGGAGACTGGCTTCGGTTCCGCCGCCGCCCGCCGTCTCGAGGTCGAGGACCGCGACCCCGAGCGCGCGCTGGACCACGTTGCGCGAGATGTCCACGTTCTGGACCCGGCCGAGGGGAATCTCGCGGTTCCGCCGGGAGACGACGCCCGACGTGATTTCGAGGCCGTCGTCGGTGAGTCGGTACTCGAACCGCCGGTAGTAGGCGACCTGCCAGAGTCCGGCGGCGACGACTCCGAGGGCCGCGAGCGCGACCAGCGCCGGTCCGGCGAGCGGAAACGGCACCACGTCGGTCCCCGACAGCGACTGGCCGACGAAGAACAGCATGAAGCCGACGCTCGCGCCGCGGGAGAGCGCCCGGTAAGGAATCGAGAGCGGGTGGAGTTTCATACCGCGTCGGACTCGCGCTCGCTCTCGATGGCGAGGCGACGGAGTTGCTCCTGTAGGTCGTCGGCCCGGTCGGGCGTCAACCCCGGAATCGTCACGTCCGCGCCGCGCGACCCGGCGGTGTAGACCACCACGCTCGCCAGTCCGAGCGTGCGCTCGACCGGGCCGCGCTGGGTGTCGACGTGCTGGACGCGGACGAACGGGACGACGGTGTTCACTCGCGTCAGGACGCCGCGTTCGAGGTACACATCGTCGTCGCGCACCTCGAACCGCCAGGCGCGATACCTGAGAACCGCCAGGACGACGCCGAGGACGAGCGCCGCGGCGGCGACGGCGAGACCGACCCAGAGACCGATGCCGAGGACGAACCGGTCCACTACCGTCGCGACGACACCGACTATCAACGCAGTCACGACCGCACCGACGCCCCAGACGAGACGGACGCGCGGATTCAACACTTCCATGCGTGAAGGAACTGCCTCACGGCCGATAAGTTCCCCCGTCTGCGTCCGGGTCTGTCAGCTCGTCTCGGATAGTTCGTTTCGGGCGTCGGGTTCGACCGTTCGACGTTCGGAAATGTATCTGAATATTAAGACAATGAATATATTGTTATTAGTACTGTATGCATTTTCCCATCGCGACTAGAGCGTCGGAGACGCTACGAGACGGACGTGGGACGGAACGACAGGAGCGGAGGAGGTGTCGAAAGCCCCCGTAGTTAGCCGAGCAGAGCACGTCCGCGGTTGATTGGTCGGCACGTGAGCGCGTCGCCCGGGGAGGAATCGGGAGCGGAGAACCGTCGAGATAACGTCGAAACTACCCGAGTTCTCCACCAAACCGGTCGTCGCTCCCGACTCGTTCTCCTTCCCTCCCCGAAATTTATATCGACCGTTTGCGAACACCAGCGCGTGGCCGACCACCGCAGAGACACCGGGCGCGGACGCGGAGGGGACGAGGCGAGCGGCCACGCCGAAGCGAGCGACGACGCCACGCCACACGCCGACCCGATTGGCGACGTCGGTCTGCCCGCCGACGCAGACGAAACCGCCGACGCCGAGTCCGAGAGTCGAACTGCCCGGAGACCTCGAGTTCACGTCCGGCGACTCGACGTGGTGGACACGCTCCGGTGGTCGCTGGTCGTCCTGCGGGACCACCGGAGTCTAATCGGGGTCGCGCTCGCGGCGAACCTCCCGGCAGTCGTGGCCGCGACCGGCGTCTCGTGGCCCGACCCGTCCACGTCCCCGGAGGTCGCCGACTGGGTTCTGCCCACCTACCTCCTCCAGATGGTCGTCACCGTCGTCGCCGGAGGCGTGTTCTACCTGACCGCGGCCGACGCCGTGGCCGAACGCACTCGATCGCTCCGCACGCGGGTCGTGACGGCCGTCAGGCGAACCCCCGCGCTGGTCGGGACGGCGCTCCTGTTGGTTCCGATAGTTGCCGCCGGACTCGCCGCGTTGGTCCTGCCGGGCGTCTACCTCTTCCACCGCCTCGTGGTGGCGTTTCCGGCCTGCGTCATCGACGGGACCGGGCCGGTCGGCAGTCTGACGACGAGTTGGCGGGTCGCCGGCGGCACGGTCACGAAGATCTTCGGCGTCGGTCTGGTCTACCTCGGCGTCGGCGGCGCGTCCACCGTCGTCTCCGGCATGGTCGGCGGACCGTACAGCGTGGTTGGAACTGCGGCGACTGCGCTCGTCGGGGCCGCGACCTACCCCCTGTTCGGTCTCGCGCTCGGCCATCTCTACCTCGAAAGCAGTCGGAATCGGTAACTCGAAAGCGGTCGGAGTTAGGAGCCGTCGTCCGAGAGGAACCGGAACCGGTAGCTCTCGCTCGAAAGTAGCCGGATTCGGTACTCCGTACCGAGAGCGGCCTGTCTCGACGCCCCCGATTTAGGAAAACAACTTTTTTAGTTTAGACGAATCTAAACTGGTGCAACGATGCTCTCCGAAACCGCGGTCGCTCCGGGCGGACTTCCGCCCGACCCTCCAGCAGAGGTGTCGTCCGGATGACCGGTTGGTTCGAAATCCTCGTCGTCGCGTTCACTGCGCAACTGGCGGTCCTCCCCGGCGAGAAAGTCCAGTTTATCATCGCCGGACTCTCGACTCGCTACAACCCGTGGGTCGTCGTCGCCGCGGCCGGGAGCGCGTTCGCAGGGTGGACCGCGCTCGAAATCTGGTTCGGGAGCGCGCTGAAGGGCGCACTGCCGCCGACCTACCTCGACGCGTTTACCGCGGTCCTCTTCCTCGTCTTCGCGGTCCTGCTCTACCGGTCGGCCCCCGAAGCGGGCGAGGTGCCCGCCGAGACGGACGGCGGCGTCACGGAGACCGGCGACCTCGACGTGTCGGTACTCGGCCGCAGGGTCCCCGACGCCTTCGGTGGCTTTCTCCCCATCTTCGCCATGATGGCGGCCGGGGAGTTCGGCGACAAGACCCAACTGGTCACCATCGGACTGGCGGCCCAGTACGGCGCGACCCCGGCCATCTGGGCGGGCGAGATGTTGGCCATCATCCCGGTCAGCATGGCCAACGCCTTCTTCTTCCACAAGTTCTCCCATCGGTTCGACGTGCGGAAGGCCCACTACGCCGGTGCGGCGCTGTTCCTCTTCTTCGGCCTGGACACCGCGCTGGCCATCTTCACCGGTTTCTCGGTGTGGGAAACCGCCGTCGGAACCGTCGCTGGCGCGATTACGGCCGCGATTCCGGTCTAGTTTTCACGACTCGAAGGCGTTCTGGATTCGCTCGCGCACGTTCGCTGCGGTCCCGGCGTTCTCGTGGCTCTCGCCCAACTCGAAGCTGGCGAGCGCGTCGGTCACGGCGTTGGCCTCGGCCTGGGAGAGTTCGATTCTCTCGGTGTCGTCGGGGTCGTTGCCGCCGAAGATGGCGTCGTTGTCGAGCCACCCCGAGTCGTCTCCCGCCGCCATCTCGCCCTTCTCGACGCCGCGGTGTTCGTCGAAGTCGAACTCGGCCGCGAGGTGGTCTTGGACGTTCTGAAGGCGCACCCCGCGGTCGTTCGAGGCGGTCATCTCCTCGTCGGACAGCGCGGCGATGACGACTCGGGCCTCGTTTCGGGTCATCTTGAAGTTCGCTTTGTCTCGGTCGGACATAGAGTAGTCGTACGGTAGCCTGCCTGAAACGAGTGTCGGGCGTTTTCGGGACAGCCGTCTCGGGAGTCGTCGGAGTTGGAGGTGGAGAACTGATTCGAGTCGAGCGCACCCTCCGTGGTTGCTGGCACCGAGGGTATCCTCGGTAGTCTGTGGCACCGAGCCCGATTTCGCTGGCCGCGGCTGTTTCGATGCGTGGAAAACGAGGTGATCGACGCGGTTGCGTCGGTTTCAGTCGTCGCTACCGAGGATGCCGCGGTGGGTCATCTTCTCGGGGTCGATGACCTCCTCGGCCTCTTCCTCGCTGAGGTAGCCCTTCTCCACGACGACCTGCTTGACTGTCTTGCCCTCCTTCAGGGCGGTCTTGGCGGCGTCGCTGGCCTTGTCGTAGCCGATGTGGGGGTTGAGTGCCGTGGCGAGCGCCATGCTCTGCTCGACCTGCTCCTCGCAGTGTTCCTCGTTGGCCTCCAGTTTCCGGACGAACTTCTCGCCGAAGACTTCGCTGGCGTTGGCCAGCATCTCCGCGGACTGGAGGAAGTTGTGGGCGAGAACGGGTTTGTAGAGGTTGAGGTCGAGTTGGCCCTCGGCCGCGCCCGCGCTCACGGCGGCGTCGTTGCCCACGACCTGTTTGTGGACCTGATTGACCGCCTCGGCGACGACCGGGTTTATCTTACCGGGCATGATGGAACTCCCGGGCTGGTTCTCCGGCTGTTCGAGTTCGCCGAGTCCGTTTCGGGGACCGGAGGCCAGGAGTCGGAGGTCGTTCGCTATCTTGTTGAGCGACCCCGCGATGGTCCGGAGCGCGCCGTGGGCCTCGGACATGGCGTCGTGGGCGGCCTGTGCCTCGAAGTGGTTGTCGGCCTCGCGGAACTCGACGCCGGTCTCCTCGGAGATGTACTCGGCGGCCTTCTCCGGGAAGTCGGGGTGGGTGTTGAGGCCTGTGCCGACCGCGGTGCCACCGAGCGCCAACTCCGAGAGGTGGTCTCGAATCCGGTCGAGGCGGGCGAGCCCCTTCTCGACCTGCGTGCGGTAGCCGCCGAACTCCTGTCCGAGGCGGACCGGCGTGGCGTCCTGCAAGTGGGTCCGGCCGGTCTTGACCACGCCGTCGAACTCCTCCTCTTTGGCTTCGAGCGCCTCGCGCAACTGGTCGAGCGCGGGCAGGAGGTCCTTCTCGACGGCTTCGAGCGAGGCGACGTGCATCGCGGTCGGAATCACGTCGTTGCTGGACTGGCCGAAGTTGACGTGGTCGTTGGGGTGAATTTCGCGCGTGCCGACTTCGCCGCCGTAGATTTCGGTCGCGCGGTTGGCGATGACCTCGTTGGCGTTCATGTTCGTGGAGGTGCCGGAACCGGTCTGGAACACGTCCACGGGGAACTGGTCGTCGTGGCGGCCCTCGATGACCTCGTCGGCGGCCTCCACGATGGCGTCGGCCTTGTCCTCGGGAATCAGTTCGAGGTCGCGGTTGGCCTCCGCGGCGGACTTCTTGACGACGCCGAGCGCGCGCACGAACCGCCGGCCGAAGGTGATGCCAGAGACGGGGAAGTTCTGGAGCGCGCGTTGGGTCTGTGCGCCCCAGTAGGCGTCGGCCGGTACCTGCATCTCTCCGAGACTGTCCTCCTCTGTCCGGTAGTCCTCGTCGTCGCTCATACGTTCGAAGGTCCACCCCCCGCAGATAAATATCGTGCGCACTCGCTCTCGGTGGGTCCAGTTGCTGCCCGTGAGCAAGTAGAAATTACGAACGCCACTGCGGACTCGAACTGCTGAGTTTCGAGCGACATCGTGTCGGAGAGAAAACTATTACCAGTTGTTACGAAAGCGATCCGCGAGAAAAAGACAGGTGATTGACTGAAGTTACGAGGTTTCGAGTTCGCTTCGACCGCCGAGTAGATTCTGATAGCTCTCGATATACATTTTTCGTTCGGAATTCTGGTAAGTGCGCAAATCGAAAGCCACGAAGTCTCCGTCACGGGTGTGTGATATCGACTCACAATTTACTCGGTCTTGCATTAATTTCAATAACGTTTAAGTGGCTGGTGGCGAATGTCATTTGCTAGGTCTACAGTATGACAGATGCCAACGAAGGTTCCGACGTCTCTCGGCGCGATTACATCAAAGCGGCCGGTGCGGGTACTATCGGCGTAACCGGACTGGCCGGTTGTATGGGTGGCGGCGGTGACGGCGACGAGACGACGACCGAAGACGAAGGGACGACGGAAGCAGGCGAGACGAGCGGCGACGAGACGAACGAGGACGATTCCTCGACCGAGTACAACAAACTGGAGGTCCAGCACTGGTGGACCGGTGGCGACGGCAACAAGGCCGTAACCGCGCTGTTCGAGGGCTTCAAGCAGGAGTACCCCGACATCGAGGTCAACCAGAATCCGGTACCCGGCGGCGCGGGCGAAAACCTCAAGACCGTCATCAAGAAGCGAGTATTGAACAACGACCCGCCGAGTTCGTGGCAGGCGTGGCCCGGCGCGCACCTCCAGCCGTTCGTCGACGCCGACAAACTGAAAGACATCGGCGACTCGGTC
The DNA here is from genome assembly GCA_005239435.1 of Halorussus salinisoli. Taxonomy (GTDB): domain Archaea; phylum Halobacteriota; class Halobacteria; order Halobacteriales; family Haladaptataceae; genus Halorussus; species Halorussus salinisoli. Next base: position 79,956 of record SZNP01000008.1, read on the forward strand.
TGGTCGGAAAACGGCATGAAGGACGCCTACCTCCAGGGACCGAAGGACGCCGCCAAACCCGGCGGCAAATTCGTCACGGTCCCCATCAACATCCACCGACTCAACAACCTCTTCTACAACACGGCGGTCGTCGAAGAGGCGGGAGTGGACCCCTCGTCCATCTCCAAGCCCAGCGACCTCGTGGCGGCGCTGAAGAAGGTCGAGAACAACACCGACGCGGTCGGTATGGCTAACCAGACCAAGTCCGCGTGGTCCACGGCACAGCTATGGGCGCAGGTCCTGCTCGGCGAGTACGGCGAGGAGACCTACGTCGCCTTCACCGAGGGGAAGGTCTCCGAGAACGAGGAAGCCATCAAGGACTCGCTCGGCATCGTCAAGGAGTACAAGGAGTACTTCAACGACGACGCCGGGTCCATCTCGTGGACCGAGGCGAACAAGAAGGTCATCAACGGCGAGGCCGCCTTCTTCCATCAGGGCGACTGGGCCGCGGGCATGTACCGCGGACAGGACGGCTTCGAGTTCGAGTCCGACTGGGGTCAGGTGCCGTTCCCCGGTACGGAGGGCATCTACGCGCTCAACATGGACTCGTTCCCCTTCCCGAAGAACAACCCCTCGTCCGAGGCTACCACGAAGTTCCTCCAGTACTGTGGCTCCGTGGACGCCCAGGAGCGATTCAACCCCAAGAAGGGGTCCATCCCGCCGCGGACTGACGTGCCCAAGGACGAGTTCGGACCGTTCCTCAGCCGACAGATGGACGACTTCGCCAACTCCGACGCGCAGGTCAAGTCCATCCAGCACGGACTCGCCATCCCGCCGGAAGCCAAGAACAACTTCGGCGAAGCGATGTCCACGTTCGTCTCGGGTTGGAACGTCGACAAGACCTACAAGCAGTTGAATCAGGCGTTCGACTAAACGCGGCGCTGATTATTCCTTTTTGACATGAAACGACTCAGAGACGTACTCCGACGGCTAACCCCCGGAGAAGGTGGAGATAGCAGGGAGCTTCGCTCGGACGGCGGAACGACCGTCACCGGCGAACCGACAGAGTCCAAAACGGGGACGGGGAAGTCGCTCCTGTCGAGCGACTTCGTACAGTCGATACCGTTCTGGTTGCCGCCGTTCCTGCTGATGGGATTCTTCGTCTACGGAGCCATCGGGTGGAACCTCGTCATCTCGTTGACCGACTTCGAGGGGCTGATTCTGCCGGAGTACGCGATTTCGGAGTTCGACTTCGAGATGTACCGCGAGGCGTTCTCGGACCCGACGTTCTGGACCGCGGCCCAGAACACGCTGGTCCTGTTGGTGGCGTTCACCACGGTCTGCCTTCTGTTCGGCCTGCTGTTGGCCATCCTGGTAGACCAGGAGATTCGGTTCGAGAACACCCTCCGAACCGTCTACCTCCTACCGATGAGCCTGTCGTTCGTCGTGACCGCGAAGTTCTGGGCGTGGATGTATAACCCCGAAATCGGGATGATAAACGTCACACTCCGCCAGTTGGGACTGGAGTTCCTGACGTTCCAGTGGATATCGAATCCCGACACCAAACTGGCGGCGGTCGTCTTCGCGCTCATCTGGCAGTTCTCCGGGTACGCGATGGTGGTCTATCTCGCGGGTCTCCGTGCGATTCCGACCTCTCACTACGAGGCCGCGAAGGTGGACGGCGCGAGTACCGCGAAGATGTACTGGCGGGTCATCCTGCCCCAACTTCGCGCCTCGACCATGAGCGCCGCGGTGGTGCTGATGGTGTTCGCGCTGAAGGCCTTCGACTTCCTCTACGTGATGTTCGGCAACAACCCCGGTCCGGCCGCCGACATCCTCGCTACGATGATGTTCCGCGAGGCGTTCGGGTCGAACAACTGGGCCTACGGCTCTGCCATCGCCATCGTGCTGTTCGCCATGGCGCTGGCAGTGGTCACGCCGTACCTCTACAGCGAGTATCGCCGAGGTGAACTATGAGTAGTCCGCCAGCCACTCCGACTCCCGAAGACCACACGCGCAGAGAGCGAATCGAACGAGCAGTCCGAGACGCTGACCGCAGGCGGGTGGCGCTCTACGCCGTCCTCGCCGGTCTCGTCGGCTTCTACCTCGCGCCGCTGGAAGCGGGGCTGATGACCGCCTTCAAGACGACCGAGGCGTTCAACCGAACCGTCCCGTTCTTCCCGCCCATCTTCGGCGGGTTCACGTTCGAACCGTGGCAGATCGCGTTCGACGCGATGTCCGGCGCGCTGATAAACAGCCTCCTGCTAGCGATTCCGGGAACCGTCCTGTCGGCGACTCTCGGGTCCATCGCGGCCTACGGGCTGACGACCATCGACTGGAAGTACCAGATGCCCATCGTCGCGCTGTTCGTCGCGGGCATCTTCATCCCGTATCAGGCGGTGCTGGTGCCTCTCTCGCGACTGTACGCCATCGTGAACACACAGGAACTCCTGTCGTTCCTCTGGAGTCTGCCGCTGATGCACGAGCATTACGCGAGCATCGTCAACCTCGTCGTGACCCACGTCGCGTACGGGATTCCCATCACGTTCCTGCTGTTCCGGGCGTACTACCAGTCGTTCTCGGACGAGATGGTCGAGGCCGCCCGACTCGACGGCGCGAGCGTGTTCAGCATCTACCGGAACATCGTCCTGCCGCTGTCGAAGCCGATGTTCGCTGTGACGCTCATCTACCAGTTCACTCAGATTTGGAACGACCTGCTGTTCGCGCTGGTCATCCTGCCGTCCGGCGGCGGGGCGGCCGCGCCCGTGACCATCGCGCTCAACAGCCTCACGGGCGGTATCGTGGAGTCGTTCAACACCCAGATGGCGGGCGCGTTCGTCGCGGCTCTGCCCACCCTGCTGGTGTACGTGCTGTTCGGCGAACAGTTCGCGAAAGGAGTCGCTGGAGAAACGTGATAACAATGTACGTGACACATCCTTACACCAATCTACGACGGAGGACAGACCGATGGCAGAACTGACGTTAGACGGGGTTACGAAGTGGTTCGACGACGACGGCGACCGCATCGTCGCGGTAGACGACGCCACCGTCGAAATCGAAGACGGCGAGTTCCTCGTGCTGGTCGGCCCCTCGGGGTGTGGCAAGTCCACCACGCTACGGATGGTCGCCGGACTGGAGACGGTCTCGCAGGGCGACGTTCGCCTCGGTGGCCACTCCATCACCGACGAACCGCCGACGGCGCGGGACATAGCGATGGTGTTCCAGTCGTACGCGCTCTACCCTCACATGACCGTGCGCGAGAACATGAGTTTCGGGTTGGAGGAGTCGACCGACATGCCCGACGACGAAATCTCCGCCCGGGTCGAGGAGACGGCCGAGATGATGGGTATCGCCGACCTGCTCGACCGCAAGCCCGGCGAGCTGTCGGGCGGTCAGCAACAGCGAGTCGCGCTCGGCCGGGCCATCGTCCGCGACCCCGAAGTGTTCCTGATGGACGAACCCCTCTCGAATCTCGACGCCAAACTCCGCTCCCAGATGCGGACCGAACTCCAGCGCCTCCAGGAGGACTTGGACGTGACGACGATGTACGTCACCCACGACCAGACCGAGGCGATGACGATGGGCGACCGCATCGCCATCCTCAACGACGGCGAACTCCAGCAGGTCGGGACGCCGCTGGAGTGTTACCACGAACCGCGGAACGTCTTCGTGGCGGGGTTCATCGGCGACCCCTCGATGAACTTCTTCGACGCGGACTTGAGGGACGATACCCTCGTCGCCGACGAGTTCGAGTACGCACTCTCCGAAGAGACGCTGGCCGACGTGGAGGGCCACGACCGACTCGTCCTCGGCATCCGGCCGGAGGACATCGAACTCGCCGCGGAGGGTGACGGTCCCCACGACTTCCGGACGACCGTAGACGTGGTCGAACCGATGGGCGACGAGAACAACGTCTATCTCCGGTTCGAGAGCGCCGATGCAGTGGACGCCTCCGGCGAAGCGACCGAGACGTTCGTCGCTACCGTCTCGGGCATGCGAAACGTCGAGAGCGGTCAGGAAGTCGTCGCCAAAATTCCGGAGGAGGCCATCCACGTCTTCGACCGCGACACGGGCGAGGCGCTGCACAACCGCGAGTTAGAGCGGACCGAAGTCGCACGGCCGAACTTCTGAACGACCGAGGGTCAGGGACCGACCGCTGGCGGTCTCGGACCGGGGTTTTCCCGTCACTCCTCGGCGTCGACCGCCGATTCGAGGAGTACGTCGGCGGCGGTCCGGTTCGGCGGCCCGAGCGTCTCGTCGCGCGCGAATCTCGCTATCGCCTGTTGGGCGTCTTCCACGCCCGTTTCACCGGTTTCGAGTTCCGACAGGAGGTGCTTGTAGAGGTCGAGTTCGGCGTCGAGCGCCCGGGCCAGTTCCGTGCGCGCCTCGCCGTAGGACTGCTCTTCGTCCAGGTAAACGAAGAGTTTGGTGCTGTATTCGCGGAGTCGCTGTTTCGTCTGGTCGTTCACCGCGGGGTGGTCGAGTAACTCCTCGGGTGGAAGACCATCCGCGTCGGCGTCGTCGTTCGCACCCTGAATCTCGTTTCTGGCGAGAGTCTTGGCCGTATCGTACTTGGAGGAGAGTTCGGTGCGCGTCTCCCGACTCGCCTCGGTCCACGCTTCGAGCAGGTCCAGCGCCTTCCCGAGGGTCTCGATTCGGTCGGCCAGCCGTCGGCTGAACTCTGTGGCGTTACCGTCCTCGACGGTCTGAATCTCCTCAACGAACGTTGGCATGAACTGTGTTGGGGGAGTCGGTCGTTCGGTGTTCCATAGTTGCGTTACGTCGGCCCGGACCCTTGGTCTCTCGGGTCACCACGTACTACTTCGTGGTCGTCGATCCGACCGCGCTACTCCTCGTGCTCCGCGTACTCCTCGGGCGTGTAGGTCTTGAGTTCCAGCGCGTGGATGTCCTCAGTCATGTGGTCGCCTAGCGCGTCGTAGACCATCTCGTGCTGGTCGACGAGCGTCTCGCCCTCGAACCCGGGCGAGACGACGGTGGCGGCGAGGTGGTCCTCGTCCTCGGGACCGCGAGGGTGGGTGACTGTCGCGTCGGCGTCTTCGAGGTTCTGCTCGATGAGTTCGGCTACGTCGTCGGCGTTCATGGGTTCGTGTACGCGTCGGGAGGTAAAATGCGTGTGGATAGCCGTCACCCGAACCGCGCCGAGCGCACCGAGGACTCCGCGCGCGACCCGTACCCATCGAGAAGTAACTAGCTTCTCTGCCAATCCTCCAAGACGAGCAACAACTACCTCCTCCGACTTCCCGACAGAGCAGTAAAGAGACGGACGATTTCCGGTCCCTGCCGACGCTATTCCGAGGTCACGATTCGGTCGAGGCGACCCACCGTCTCGGTCTCGGGGTCGTCGCCGTCGTCCCGTCCCCCCTCGACGCGTTCGACCACGGGGTTTCGGTAGTCGGTGTAGACGTTGATGGCGTCGTCGCCGAGTTCGACCGTGAACTCCTGCACGTCGTCGTCCGGCCGCCAGACGCGAGTGACTTCGCCTTCCGCGTCGTCGCCGGGGCCGCGACCGCCCCGCGGCGACCACTCGACGCGGACGTGACGTCCCTCTTCGAGGTCGTTCGGCTGGAGTTGGTCAGTCGTCACGACGTTCCGAAAGTCGGTCTCGGCGTTCCTCAAAACTTCGGCCGCGAAGTCGTCCATTCGGACCGCCACTTGGTGGGTGTTGGCAAGTCTCGGCCGATTTCGTAACAGTTGAGTTCCTTCGATGAACACCGCCGTCAACGCCGATGCACGCTTCCCTCCACTGGCCCCTTCCCGCCCTCCACTCGTTCACGCCCGCCTTCGAATCGCTCGGCCTCGCCATCCACTGGCTCACGCTCGGTCTCGTCCTGCTCGCCACCCTCGCTGTCGGCGTTTGCGTCCACGAACTCCTCCACGTCGTCCCCCTGCATCTCACCGACGCGAGCTACACCGTCACCGTTCTCCCGGCCGAGGAGCCTACGTCGCGAACCACTTGGGCAACGCTCCAGCACGCCTTCAGCAGTGGTCTCGTCAGGGTCGAAGTCACTCACCTCCGACCGACCACGCCCGACTGGATGGTCCGTGTGGCCGCGCTCCTCCCGCTCGCGTTGGCCCTCCCGCTCGGACTGGTCGTGGCTGGCGTTCTTCCCAATCCCGTCACGACCGGCGACGACGTTGTGACCGTGGCACTCGTCGCCCTGACCGGATGTGGTCTCCCGAGTCCGGCCGACTGGTCCGTCGTCTGGAACGGCGCTTCACGCTGGCGCGACCAGTAGACGGCCACCAGACTCGGACCCGACGTGCTTTTTGCTGACGAATGGTACAGCGCAAGCCGAAAAGTTGAAGAAGCAGAAGGCCGCGAATCTTCGCCCCACGGGGAACTCCCCGAGAGGGCTTAGTCGAGGTCGAGCGTGTAGAGACGCTTCCGAGCGTCCGAGAAGGAGAACCGCGAATCGACGATGCCTTCGTCGTCTAGCCGACTCAGGGCGTACCGGACCGTGCGGTCGGGCAGCAGCGATTCCTCGGCGATCTGACTCTGGGTCATCGTGTCGTTGTACTCCAGTACCTTGGCGACGAGTTTGGCGCTCGGCGGGAGGTCGCGGATGGCCTCGGTCGCGTTCTCCCCCGTCAGGCGACTCTCCTCTGGTCGAGCAGTTTCTGACGCACTCATGCTATACCCTCACTTTTGGATACAGCATAATAATATTTCCCTTTCTAATATATTACTGTGAAGTATTTCACTGGTTCGGCGCGGCGGCCTCCCTGACCGGAAATAGTGTTGTTGTATGACACACGTCACACCCCACCCGAAGCCTCTTATGAGGGAGGAACCTAGACCGTCGTGATGACCGATACTGTGGAAGACGTCGACCTCCCATACGATGAGGAGAGCGCGTCCCAGCAGGACAAAATCGAAGCCCTTCAAGAGCGGTTGGAGGTTCTGGAGTCGCAAAATGAGGAGATGCGTGACAAGCTTCTGGATGCGAACGCGGAGAACAACAAGTACCAGCAGAAGCTAGAACGTCTAACGCACGAGAACAAGAAACTCAAGCAGTCGCCGCTGTTCGTCGCCACCGTACAGGAACTCACCGACGACGGCGTCATTATCAAACAGCACGGCAACAATCAGGAAGCCGTCACCGAGGTCACCGACGAGATGCGTGAGGACCTCGAACCCGACGACCGCGTCGCCGTCAACAACTCGCTTTCTATCGTGAAGACGCTGGAGAACGAGACCGACGTTCGCGCTCGGGTCATGCAGGTCGAGGAGAGTCCCAGCGTGACCTACGAGGACATCGGCGGCCTCGAAGAGCAGATGAACGAAGTGCGCGAAACGGTCGAGATGCCCCTCGAGAACCCCGAGATGTTCGGCGAGGTCGGCATCGACCCGCCGAGCGGCGTCCTGCTCTACGGTCCACCCGGGACCGGCAAGACGATGCTCGCCAAGGCCGTCGCCAACCAGACCGACGCCACCTTCATCAAGATGGCCGGGTCGGAACTGGTTCACAAGTTCATCGGCGAGGGCGCGAAACTGGTCCGTGACCTCTTCGAGGTCGCCCGCCAGCACGAACCCGCCGTCCTCTTCATCGACGAAATCGACGCCATCGCGGCCAAGCGCACCGACTCGAAGACCTCCGGCGACGCCGAAGTCCAGCGCACGATGATGCAGTTGCTCTCCGAGATGGACGGCTTCGAGGACCGCGGCGATATTCGAATCATCGCCGCGACCAACCGCTTCGACATGCTCGACCGCGCCATCCTGCGTCCCGGCCGGTTCGACCGCCTCATCGAGGTGCCCAAGCCGAACCTCGAAGGCCGCGAGAAGATCTTCCGCATCCACACGCGGGACATGAACGTCAGCGACGACGTGGACTTCGACAAACTCGCCCGGAACGCCGAGGACGCCTCCGGCGCGGACATCAAGGCCGTCTGTACCGAGGCAGGGATGTTCGCCATCCGCGACGACCGGACCGAGATCACGATGGAGGACTTCGAGAACGCCAAGGCCAAAATTGAGTCCGAGGACGAAGAGGAAGAGATCTCGAAGACGTTCGCCTGAACGCTCGGGACGCGCGACTCCTCGTCGATTTTCGCTTTCGTTCGCTTTTCTGAAACCGCAGAGTCCGAGAGAGTTCTCGACCGCCGCGAGTCAGTCGTCGGCCGAGACCGCCGCGCCTCCGTCGTCGGACGCGGACGCTTCGTTCCGCGAGAAGTAGGAGGCCAGCGCGGGCCCGGTCACGTTGTGCCAGACGCTGAACAGCGCGGGCGGAAGCGCCGCGGCGGGCGAGAAGAAGGAGGTGGCGAGCGCCACGGCCAGTCCGCTGTTCTGGAGGCCGACCTCGAACGCGCAGGTTCGAGCGCGGTCCTCCGACATGCCGGTGAGTCGGCCCACGCCGTAGCCGGTGCCGAGACCGATGCCGTTGTGCGCGACGACTGCCACCGCGGCCGCCGCGCCCGCGGTCAGGATGGTTCCCTTACTCAGGCCGACCACGGCCGCGACGATGGCGACGATGGCGATGACGCTGACCGCCGGGAACACGTCGAGACCGGCCTCGGCGACGTTCGGCGCCTTCCGGTCGAGGACGTACCGGAGCGCGAATCCCGCGACGACCGGGACCAGAACCACCTGCACGATGCTGGTGAACATCTGTGCGAACGTGACGTTCAACTGCTCGCCGGCGAGGAAGACCACCCACGCGGGCATGACTATCGGCGCGGCGAGCGTCGTGACGGTGGTGATGGCTACCGAGAGCGCCACGTCGCCCTTCCCGAGGTAGGTCATCACGTTCGAGGCGGTGCCGCCGGGCGCGGCCCCGACGAGGACGACGCCGATGGCGAGTTCGGTCGGGAGCGACAGCGCTACCGTGAGCGCGTACGCCGCCACGGGCATGACCAGCCACTGCGTCACCGCGCCGATGGCGACGTCGCGGGGTTGTTCGACCAACCGCCGGAAGTCGTCGGGTTGGAGCGTCAGCCCCATCCCGAGCATGATGATGCCGAGAAGCGGCGTGATGTAGGGCGCTATCCACGTGAACGCCGACGGTGCCGCGAGCGCGACTCCCGAGAACACCAGTACCCAGACGACGAAGTATCGATTGGCAACGTCACTGACGCGCCGGACGATGTCGAGCGCGCTCACGACCAGTCCCTCCACGGTCGCTGTGTGTCTCGTGATAACATCTCGTTAGAGTCTTTCAGCTTTTGGTTTTAGCTCTATCGGTCGAACAGCCGACGGCAAATTTGTCCAGAAGATAGCAGTTCTGTTGCGAGCGCCCGCCTCAGTACGACACCCGAATCACGCGCCGGTCCTCGTCGTTTCGGACCGTCACCACGTCGCCCGTGTTCTTCCAGACGGCCCGCGGCGACCCCCAGTAGAGGTGTCGGTCGGTGTCCTCGCCCGACCCGGTGTGGAGCGTCACCGGCCGGTTCGGTTCGAGGAGGAACCCCGCGGGGAACTCGTAGGTAGTCCCGTCGGCGTTCTCGACGGTCCACCCCGTCAGGTCCAGCGGTTCGTCGCCCTCGTAGCGGAACGCGAGGTACTCGTCGTTCTTGTTCCAGTGGTCGTACCCCCGGGCGTCCTCGTGAATCTCGTCCACGACTAGTCCGGCAGTCAACCTCGGTACGACACGCCGCCGACCCAGCACTTCGTCGGGGACGCCCACCGCCGTCGAACCGCGGGCCGGGTCGGTGTCGGGGTCCGTTTCGGATTCCGGGTCGGCATCGAGACCCTGTTCGGCGTCGGGTTTCGAATCGGCGTCGGGCATCGATTCGACGCTGGGTTCCGAGTCGGCGTCCGCTTCTCGGTCGGTATCGGCCGCTACCGGGGCCGTTCCGACTGCGACTGCGGTCACGTCGGCGTCCGGTACTTCGGTCACGCCCGTCTCCTCGCGGGCGATAAACCGGCAGAAGCAGCTCTCCTCCCCGTTCTCTTTCGCCTCCTGATACCGGAACGCGAGGTTTGCGGCGTCGAACTTCTCGAAAAAGTCGTCCCACGCGAGGGGTTCGAGATTCTCGTCGGGTTCGGCCTCCGGAAAGTCGATGCGAAGGACGCCGAGGTCCTCGTCGCCCGTTCTCGCGACGTGCGCGGGGTCGGCGTCTCTGGTCTCGACCCACCTCCGTATCTCGTCGTGGTCGGTCGTGGTCCTGGTCGCCCACCGCTTTCGGTCGTTCACTCCCATTCCCGGCCAGAGCGGCGACGTCGACCCGCTTAGCTATTCGGAGATATCGTGTGGCCGACACGACGGTCCTCGGCGGGCCGTGGTCGGCCCGAGCAATGAAACTACCGTCACCCGAGCGCCACGAAGACCGCGTAGGGCAGAAGGAACAGCACGACGAACATCGCCAGCAGAATCGCGCCGTATCCGGCGAGCGTTCCGAACGCGGTCAGCCACGAGGGATGGTCGAAGTCGGCGGGCAGGTTCATGCTCGAAGCGAGGCGGCGGTGGCCCTTAGTCCTATCTGAAGGCGTCGAGGACGCCCTCCGTCGAGGTGGCGGCGTCGCCCTATCCGCGGCGGCGAAGTCTATATGATGTCGCCGATACGCCGTGCCTCGCCCGAGAGGGCGGGGTCTTTCTCCACGATGCGAAGTACTTCGTGGTCGGTCACGTCGAAGTAGGACTTGCCGGTCGCTCCCTCGATGAGGTCCTTCGAGAGCCGGAACTCCGTCCCCTCGTACACCACGTCCACGCCGTCCTCGTCGAACGCGAGCGTCGTCATACCCCCGCGTTTGACCGCGCCATTTAAAAACCCATCAGAAGTTCTCCGAAGCGTGTTCGTTTTCCGGGAGTTGTCTGACGGAAGTTTATTAGGTTTGAATCGAAAGCTACCGATGTGCCGCTTGGTTCGGACCCGTTGGACGAGTTAGCGATTCCGGACGGAACGACCGTCGAGGAGCACGACCTCGTGACCGACGGCGACGTCATCGTCGGGGGACAGAGTACGGTCGAGTTCGGCATCCGCGGCCACAACGTCATCGCGGGCGAGCGCGTGCAGTTCGACGGCCACATCGAGGCCGAGGCCGACTGTCGCCTCGACATGTGGTCGGACGTACAGGACAACGTACTCGTCGGCCGCGACGCCTACCTCGGCGAACGCGTCCACATCGGCGGTCGCCTGATGGTCAGTGGCGACCTCGACATCGGCGACGACGTGGACATAGAGGAGGGGTTCGAGGCCAACGGATGGATCGTCATCCGGAACCCGATGCCGACCATCGTGTTCGTCTTCGTCTACCTCCAGCAACTCCTCCGCATCGGCGAGGAGGAGGCCGCCGAAGAGGTCGTCTCCGAACTGCTCGAAAACGAAGAGGTCGAGGCCGACCCCGTCGTCGTCCCCCGAAACGGGCACGTCAGCGACGACTCGTGGCGAGTCTCGACGCCCGCAACCATCGGAGACGACTGCCGTCTCCACGGCAACATACGTGCCGAGTCCATCGAGGTCGGCGAGCGAAACGACGTGTTCGGTAGTCTCCGTGCCCGCGGCGACATCTCGGTCGACGAGGGCACGGTCATCCACGGCGACGTGACCACCCGGAGCGGGACAGTCGATCTCGCCGACGACGTGGAGATTCGCGGCGACGTCTCCTGCGAGGACCTCCACTTCCACGACGGCGCGGTCGTGGACGGGACGATGCGCGCGAGCGGCGAGATGTCGATGGTGCAGGGCGGGACCCACGAGCGAATCGCCGCCGACGGCGACGGTGGCCGGAAGCGATTCCACGGCGACAAGGAGAGCGACGAGTCCGGCGAGAGCGAGAGTTCCGAAGACGACGAGTCCGCCCGAACCGACGACGATGACGGGGCAGACGGAACCGACGTCGGAACTGACGAAGACACCGGCGAGAGCGAGGACACCGACGAGACCGCCGGGCGTGACGCCGACGAGACCGGCGACACCGAAGCCGAGTCCGACACCGAACCCACCGACGAGAGCGAGTTCGACTTCGAGAGCGACGAGTAGTTCCGCGTCCGAATTGACGTCCGACCCTCGACAATATACACGTTGCTCTAAGAATCGTTTTCGATTACTTCGTAGCTTCGAATATATCTTTAGCCGTTCCTCGTCTGTCGATGCGTCTCCGCGCTCCGACCGCCACTGGTCGCTATCGGGGATAATGTAATAAACATTGAGCCTGAAAGGACTCACGAAACATGGGAGAGAGGTTCAGACATGGCAGGTGGTATCGATGCACTCGGTAGTGTTGACGAAGGGCGTCCCCGACTTCCGTGAGGGACAGGTGTCGTTCGACGAGGACGGCCACCTCGAACGCGGTGCGACCCCTACGGTGATGAACCCCAACGACGAGTTCGCGCTACAGGCCGCCCTCCAGACGAAAGTAAAGCAGGGCGGTCGGGTCAGCGTGATGAGCATGGGACCGCCCGGCTACGAGAGCGTGCTGGAGGAGGCGATGAGCGTCTACGCCGACGACCTCTACCTGCTGTCGGACCGGGAGATGGCCGCGGCCGACACGTGGTCCACCTCCATCACGCTCTCGGCGGGCATCGAGAACATCGACGGCGACCCCGACATCGTCTTCGCGGGGTTCAAGACCGCGGACGGCGAGACGGGCCAGACCGGCCCGCAGACCAGTTGGTGTCTCGACCGGCCCATCGTGACTCACGTCATCTCGCTGGAGGTCGACGAGGAGGAAGGCCGACTTCGCGCGAAGCGACTCGTGGAGGGCGACGTGGACGAGATAGAGACCGTCGAGGCTCCCCTGCCCGCGTTCGTCGTGACCGACCCCGAGTTCGAACCCTCGTATCGGCGGGCCGAGCATCGACTCCGCCACAAGCGACTCAGGAGCGAGACCGAGGACCGCGTCGAGAACTACGAGGACCACCTCACGTCGTGGAGCGCCGAGGAGCTCGACCTCGACCCCGACTTCATCGGACTCGACGGGTCGCCGACCATCGTCTCGGGCGTGGACCCGATTCCGAAGGCTCCCTCCGAGCGCGAGGCGACGATGGTCGAACCCGACGACGAGGCGGGGATGGAGCAGGTCCTCGAAACGATGCGGCCACTCGCGGGAGGTGACTGACCGTGGCCGACGAGAACGCCGACGTGGACCTCGACCCGAGCGAGTACACGGTAGACGAACTGAAAGAAAAGCTCGCGGCTGTCGAGAACCCCTCGGACCTCGACGCCGTGCTGGCCGCCGAGCGGGAGGGCGACGACCGTAAGACCGCCAGAGAGGCCATCCAGCGCCGGATCGACGAGCTGGAGGAGGAGACGGAAGGCGGGCCCGCCGACACCGACCACGAGGAGGAGTACGCGGACGAAGGCGGCACCGACGCGCCCGAAACCGCCGGCGGTAGCGACGAGGGCGAAACGGAGACCGAGGGCGACGAGGCGGAAGTCACCTACGAGGTCGAGAACCAGACCCGCGACAAGAAGCACGTCCGGGCGCTGAAGAACGGCGACTACCGCGACATGTGGGTCTACTGCGAGACCCAGGGCGGCGAACTCCTCGACGTGTCCAAGGAGATGCTCGGCAAGGCCCGTGAACTGATGGACGCCTACAACGACGAGTACGAAGACGAGCGCGTCGTCGGCGTCCTCGTCGGCGACGAGGGGATCACCGACCTCGCCGACGACGTAGTGGCGTACGGCTCGGACGTGGCCATCTACCACGAGGACGACCGACTCGAACGATTCCGCCACAAGCCCTACACCGAAATCGTCGCGGACATGGCCCGCGGCGGGGCGGAACCACCGAACTGGGAAACCGGCGACCCCGGCACGGAACCCACCGCGGAGTGGCGCGACTACGACAAGCCCCGCTACTTCCTCTTCCCGGCGACCAACAACGGCCGGGACCTCTCGGCGCAGGTGCAGGGCGAACTCGACTCCGGGTTGGCCAGCGACTGCTCGGGACTGACTATCGAGGAGGAACTCGTCTCGAACCCGGTCAAGACCGGCGAACCCGGCGAGAAGGTGGAGTTCGAGCGCGTCCTGCACATGAAGCGCCCGGACTTCTCGGGCTTCGAGTACTCCACCATCCTCTGTCTCGACAACCCCGGCCGGGAGTTCCACCCGCAGGGCTGTTCGGTGATTCCCGGCAGTTTCGACCCCATCGAACCCGACTACGACCGCGAGGGAGAGGTCGTCGAACACGACCTCGAACTCGAAGACGACTGGTTCCGGGTCGACGTGACCGAGTTCGACCGCCTCGACGAGGGTGTGGACCTCACGGGTCACGAGGTCGTCGTGGCCCTCGGCCGCGGCATCGGCGACGACCCGACGAAGGGCATCGAACTCGGATTGGACCTCGTGGACGCCTTCGACGACGCCGCGTTCGGACTCTCGCGCGGCGTGGTCACGGCCTCCTACGACGTGGACGGCCACGTCGCCGACTACGTGGCCGAGGAGCGCCAGATCGGCGAGACCGGCCAAGAGGTCGCCCCCGACCTCTACATCGCGGCCGGAATCTCGGGCGCGGTCCAGCACAAGGTCGGGATGGACGAGTCGGACACCATCGTCGCCATCAACACCGACCCGGACGCCCGGATTCGGGACTTCAGCGACTACTTCATCGAGGGCGACCTGTTCGAGGTGCTTCCCCGCCTCGTCGAGTCCATCGAGGAGGGCGAACTGACGATGAAAGCGGAGGCAAGCGATGACTGACGACTACGAACACTACGAGGCGGTCGTCGTCGGGGCCGGTCCCGGCGGGGCCGCGGCGGCGGCGGTACTGGCGCGAAACGACGTGGAGACCCTCGTACTCGAACGCGGGGTCGAAGCCGGGTCGAAGAACGTGACGGGCGGACTCATCTACGCCGAGGAGTCCGCCCCGTACACCATCGACGGACTGTTCCCCGACTTCCGAGAGGAAGCCACCGAACGACCGGTGACCGACTACTACCTCCACAACGTCGCGGGAGAGAAGGTCAAGACCTTCGACATCACCGACCTCCACGAACACGACACCGAGTGGTCCGACGCGGTGCTGCGCCGGAAGATGGACTCGTGGATGGCCGACCGCGTCCACGAGATGGCCAGCGAGACCGGCGGCGGTCTCCTGACCGACGTGCGAGTGAACGGCCTGCTCCGGGAGGACGGCGAAATCGCCGGCGTGACCTGCGACGAACTCGACCCGATTCGGGCCGATCTCGTCGTGGCCGCCGACGGCGTGAACTCCGAGCTGGCCCGCGACGCGGGCCTGATGGACTGGGAGGACCCCGACGAGTGGTTCCAGGGCGTCAAAGCCGTCGTGGACGTGCCCGAGGACGTCATCGCCGAGCGGTTCGGCGTCGGCGAGGACGAGGGCGCGGCCCACCTCTTCTCGGGCGACCTGTTCGAGGACGTTCGCGGCGGCGGGTTCGTCTACACGAACGAGGATTCGCTGTCCATCGGGTCGGTCTTCCACCTCGACAGCATCGTGGAACAGGAGGCCGAACCCCACCAGTTGCTCGACAACCTGCTCACCCATCCACTGCTCGCCGACTGGCTCGAAGGCCACTACGACGAAGTGGAGTACAGCGCGAAACTGGTACCCGACTCGAAGAAGGCCGCGCTTCGGTCGCCACACGAGGGTCGCCTCCTCGTCGTCGGCGACGCCGCCGGGCAGATGCAGGCCCAGGGCCCAATCATCAAGGGGATGAACCACGCCGTGAGCGCGGGCGCACTCGCGGGCGAGGCGTTCGCGGAGGCGAAGTTACGCGGTGAACCGGACCAGGCGGGTGACCTCTACGAGCGAAAGCTCCGCGACGAGGGCGTCATGGGCAAACTCAGACCCAAGGGGTATCGGGTCGCCAGCGCGCTCGGCGAGCGCGATTCGGTGGCGAATCTGACCGACTCGCTCCTCACCTCGTCGGTCGGCCGAACCGCAGTCTCGCTGTTCGGCGGGACGCTGGAGCGACTCTACTCGTCGCCGACCCTCTCGCAAATCGTGCCCGACACCCGGACGCCCTACGTCACGCTGCCGACCGTCATCGCCGAGGAACTGGGCGAGCGCGTCTCGGGCGAGGCCGACTTCGAACCGAAGGACCTCGCCGCGCGCATCGGCGACCTGACCTACGACACCGACGTGGGCAACCCCCACATCGAGTTACGGGACGCCTCGGTCGAGGCCAGCGGCGCGGCCGTCTACGCCTGTCCGGTCAGCGCGAGGGACTTCGGCGGCGGGTGCTACCGCGAGGAGACGGTCAAGACCAACGGGAGCGAACAGAAGCGCGTAAGCCTCGACACCCAGCCCTGCGTCGAGTGTGGAACCTGCGCGGTGGTCGCCGATACCGACTGGGAACATCCTCGCGGCGGCAAGGGCGTCGAGTACAAGGAAGGCTGAGGACGCTTGCGACACCATGAGCGACTACCGCGACCGAATCGCCGCCCTCGCCGAGCGCGCCCGGGCCGACCGTCGGGCGTTCGACCCGCCCGCCGACCCGCCAGACGACGAGCGTGCCGTGGGCTACCTCCGGGACGGCGTCGGCGAAGTGGTCGCGGTGTACGTCGAGGCCAGGACCGGCGAGTACGTGCCACTCGACGCCGAGGAGATGGACGGACTGGAACAGGCGATGAACGACTGGTTGGAACTGTACGCACGGTGTCACGGCCGCGAAGTAGAGGCCGAGTTTACGGTCCGGGAGGTCGCGGAGGGCGTCGTCGAGACCCGCGACGTGGTCACGACGGCGCAACTGCTGACCGGCGTTCCGGACAGGGAGTCGGGAGTCGCGTGGCGGTCGAGCAGTCGCAGTCGATAGGCGAACGACAGGCCGACCAGACCACGGGTTCCGCCTCGCCGACTGACCGACTTGGGCGGGACTGAAAGGGGCCGCCCGGTCGCGGTCACGCGAGCGAAACGAGTGTGACCGCGACCGGCGAGGGCCTTCTGCCCGTTTGCCTCGTAGTTTCTGTGACGGTTCGTAGCGAACGATTGGGAGTTTTCCAAACTGCGCTCCACATCGAAACGGGCAGCGTTGCAGTGAGTACAGTAAAAACACCCCGTCCGAACGCGAGAAAAGATTAAGTGACCTCGGAGTGTGTTATCATTGAACATGAAGTTCTCGGAAACGCTGGAGTTCGAACACGAAGACCGGAAACGCATCTACGAGTACGTCGAGAGTCACGGCGAGGTAGACGCCGAGGAGACCCGCGACCGGTTGCACGTGGACCCCGGCGGGTTCCGCCACCACGTCGCCATCCTGAAACGCGACGGCTATCTGGAGGAGCACGACGGGAAGTTGCGGGCGTCCTTCGAAGAGGGCGCGGCCGAGGAGTACGAGACCGAGGGCGTGGAGTTCACCATCCGGCCAGCGCGACAGGAGGACCTCTCGGGCATCGTCGGCGCGATTCGCCGGGTCGCCGAACAGGGAAGCTACATCGTCGCCGAGAGCGTAGCCGACGAAATCGACCACGACGAGGCGCTGCTCCGGCACAACGAAATCGAGTCCCGAATGTTCTTCGTCGCCACCGTGGACGACGACGTGGTCGGGTGGGTCCACCTCTACGCACCGGAGCTCGACAAGTTGTCCCACACCGCGGAGTTGACCGTGGGCGTTCTCGACAACTATCAGGGCCTCGGCATCGGGAGCCACCTGCTCGAACGCGGCCTGGAGTGGGCGGCCACGAACGGCTACGAGAAGGTCTACCAGAGCGCGCCCTCGACCAACGAGTACGCCATCGAGTTCCTGAAAGAACACGGCTGGGAGACCGAGGCGGTCCGCGAGAACCACTACAAGATAGACGACGAGTACGTGGACGAAGTGATGATGGCGGTGGAGTTGTAGCGAAACGAGGTCCGACTGCAAAAATCCGTTTCTCGGTCGGTTTCCTCCCGTTCTGCGTCGGTCTCGCTCGCCCGTGGTCCGGCCTACTCGCTGTGTACCGGGAACGCGACCTCGACGGTCGCGCGATACTCGGTGATTTCGTCGTTCTCGACCTGCGCAGTCCAGTCCTCGACTTCGATTCCGGAGATATCGTCGATGGTCTTGTTGGCCTCTCGGAAGGCTTCTTCGGCGGCCGTCTGCCACGATTCCTCGGACGTGCCGGTGATCTTGACGATTTTAACTGCCGTCATGGCTACAGGCGCTACGACGGGATTCGTGTAGCGTCTTGTGGCCGCCGAGAAGGGACGGTATCCCGTGGGCCGGTCCGGAACGAGTGGAAGGTGGTGAGAAGGTAGTTACTCCGTGAGCAAAGGAGTTACCGCACGGCACCCCACCGTCACCGCACCATCACCGCACCGTCACCCCACCGTCACCCCTCCGTCACCGCGGGCCTCACGCCTCCCCACCCTCCTCGTTCACTCCCTCCGGTCGTTCACTCGTCCCTCGCGCGCCGTGGCGCGACCCAAACCGCGGGTCGCGCCAGCGCGCGCCGGGAGTCGAAATACAATTCTACACGTGGTAAGAAATTACATTTCTTTTCTAAACATATATTTAGGATTTCCTCTCGTACCTGCTTCCAGCTATCGAACGGCTGGTAGACCGTCCGGCAGGTAGCACCCGGTGGAACCGAGAACGCCGGGTGAAGGGGTCACGCGGTCGCGGGCCAGCGACCGTGTGGGGCTTTCGAAACCTACCTCTCCGTAGCCTCTATAGACGTTCCTGACACGACTCCAGTTCGTATCGACCGGACGTGGGGACGGAAAACCCGAACCTACAGAATCGAAAAGCAATTCCCCCAAACGCCGGTAGTCTCTCGCATGATTTCCATCGCGCTGGCGGGCAAACCCAACGCGGGCAAGTCCACCTTCTACAAGGCCGCGACGATGGCCGACGTGGACGTGGCCAACTACCCGTTCACGACCATCGACGCCAATCGCGGCGTGAGTCACGTACGCACCGACTGTCCCTGTCTCGAACGCGACGAGCGGTGCGGCGACGAGAACTGCCACGACGGCAAGCGATACGTCCCCATCGAACTCCTCGACGTGGCCGGACTCGTCCCCGGCGCGCACGAGGGCCGCGGCCTCGGCAACCAGTTTCTGGACGAGTTGACCAACGCCGACGCGATCGTCAACGTCGTGGACGCCTCCGGGGGCACCAACGAGGAGGGCGAACCCGTCGAAATCGGCACCTACGACCCGGTCGAGGAGGTGGACTTCATCGAGGAGGAGATGGACCAGTGGCTGGCGAGCATCGTCGAGCGCAACTGGGAGAGCGTCGAGCGCAAGTCTCGGTCGCCCGACTTCGACATCGACGACGCCTTGGCCGACATGCTGACCGGGTTCGGCGCGACCGAGGCCGACGTGGCCGCCAGCCTCCGCGAGTTGGACTACCCCGACGACCCCATCCAGTGGACCGACGACCACCGCGAGGCGCTCGCCCGCGACGTGCGCGCCCGGACCAAACCCATCATCCTCGTGGCGAACAAGGCCGACGTGGCTCCCCCGGAGAACATCGAACGCCTGAAGGAGACCGGCAAGCCCGTGATTCCGGCGACCGCGGAGGGCGAGTTGGCGCTGCGACAGGCCGAGCAGGCCGGAGCCATCGACTACGACCCCGGCGACGACGACTTCGAGGTGGTCGGCGACCCGAGCGACGACCAGCAGGCCGGACTCGAAAAGATTCGAGAGGTCATGCACGAGTGGGGCGGCACGGGCGTCCAGCAAGCCCTGAACACAGCGGTCTACGACCTGTTGGACCAGATCACGGCTTACCCGGTCCAGAACGAGACCAAGTGGACCGACGCGAAGGGGAACGTCCTGCCCGACGCCTTCCTCCTCCCCCGCGGTTCGACGCCGAAGGACCTCGCGTACGCGGTCCACAGCGACATCGGTGACGGCTACCTCCACGCGGTCAACGGGAAGACCAACCGAGACATCAGCGACGACTACGAGTTGGACGAGGGCGACGTGGTGAAAGTCGTCAGCACGGCGAAGTAACCGCGGCTACACTCCCCGCTCGACCCGTATCTTCCCTCCAGCTACCGACTCTCAGTAATCTTACGCGGCGTTTTTCCACTTCGCTGCCGCACAGAGACCATGGTATCCGTCGACACAGACCTCGCGGACGAGTTGTCCCACCACGACGATTTCTTCACCGCCCGGGAACTCGTCCAGTACCTCGAGCGCCATCATCCCGTCGAGGGTCCCGGCGTCCCCCGCGACCTCGTGGAAGCCTACGCCGAGGAGTTGGAGTACGACCGGGACCGATTCGAGACCTCGCTCGACGACCGACTCACCGACGCCCGGACGTGGCAACCCGGCGACCGCCTCTACCGAATCGACGGAAACCTCAGTATCTACCCCGTCTCGTGGCACGAACGACTCGCCGACACCACCGACCTCTCGGAGTACGTGAATGTGATGCTGGAGAGCGTGAAAGCGCCCGAAGCCGTCGAACTCGACCGGAGCGACCTGGGCGTCACGCAAGACGACCTGCTGACGGCGGTCGAGATTATCGGCGAGATGGACAGGGGTGCCGCCCGAAAAACCCTGAAAAATCAGCGTCTAGAGGGCTCCATCGTCCTCTACGCCTTCCAGAACCCCGAGGAAATCGTTCGGCTGCCCCAGGAACGCCGGGAGTGAGTCACTCTCGGAGGAACTCCACCAGGAGTTCGTTCACCTTCTCCGGCCTGTCGTTTTGAACCCAGTGGGTCGCGTCGGGCAGTCGTTCGACGCGCAGGTCCGGCACCCACTGCTCCAGTCCTCCGGTCAGTTCCACGCCCAGCGCGGGGTCCCGCTCGCCCCAAATCAGCAGGGTCGGCACGCGAACCCGGCGCTGGCGGTCCTCCCTGCCGACCAGGCTTCGAAGCTCTCGAACCAGATTCTCGCGGAAGAGCGCCCGGTAGTAGCCGATGGCCGAGGCGAGAGCGCCCGGCCGGGAGGCGGCCTCGCGGTAGCGACGCAGGTCGTTCTCGTCGAAGGTGCCGGGGTTCGCGGACTCGGCGAGCAGTTCCCCGACCTTGGCGGCGTTCCGCGCGCCGAGGAACGTCTCCGGAAGCGTCGGCATCTGAAACCAGAGCATGTACCACGACCGTCGCCACTGGTCGGGGTTGCGCGTGAGTTCCCGCCGGAAAGCGGCCGGATGCGGCGCGTTGAGGACGGCGAGTCGCTCGACCAGTTCGGGGTGACGAATCCCGACTTCCCACGCTATCACGCCGCCCCAGTCGTGGCCGACGACGTGGGCTTGCTCCCGGCCGAAGTGTTCGATTAGCCCGGTCACGTCGCCGACCAACTCGTCCATCCGGTAGCTCTCGACGCCGTGGGGTTTCTCCGAGCGGTTGTACCCCCGCATGTCGGGCGCGACGACTCGGTAGCCCGCGTCGGCCAGCGCGGGAATCTGTTCGCGCCACGAGTACCAGAACTCCGGAAATCCGTGCAGGAGAATCACCAGCGGGTCGTCCTCGTCGCCCGCCGCGACGTAGTGGAGGCGCAGGTCGCCGACGACTGCTTGCTCGTGAGTCCAGGAGCGGTCGGCGTCGGGCGGTATCGTCTCGCGCTCGCGTCCCTCGGTTGCCATACCGAACGTGTGCGCGACAAACGATTAAATCTTGAGGCGTTCGAAGTATCGACATGACCGACGCTGATGCGGTCGCTGACCGCGTGTCTGACCCTCCGCCAGACGACTCCGAAGTCTTCTCGGTCCCTATCGACGCCCCGCAACCGAGTCAACTCTACCTGAACGGGTTGAAACTCTCGTTCGTGACCCAGTGGTTCGACTTCGCGAACCCCAACTACGACCCCCTTCCGGTCCGGCGAATCGGCGGCGACTGGACGCTGACCGACGGTCACACTCGCGCGTTCGTCGCTTCGCTCTCGGGTGCCGACGAACTCCGGGTCGTTCGGGACACCGACGACCTGCCGATGGACGTCTACCGAGCGTGCGTGCGGTGGTGCGACGAGGAGGGCGTCACCGAGATTGCGGACCTCGCGGGACGAGTCGTGAACCACGAGGACTTCGAAGAAAAGTGGGTCGAACGGTGTCAGGCGTTCGCCGACCGATGAGTTCCGGACTCCGTGGTCGGTAGACCTCTGCAGTCGTGGAACCGAACCCAAAGAAATTGGAACAGCTCTGTCGAATCGACTCTCGGCGACTACGTCTCCTCGGTCGTGGTCTCGTCTCCCTCGACGGTGGTCGTCTCGCCCGCGTCCTCTTCGACGGTCACGTTCGCCCAGTCGGTGACGGCCTGCCCATCCATCGTGTAGGGGTCGTCGGCCTCGGGGAACTCGTACTGCTGGTTGTCGTTCGTGTCCTGATGGGGCATCGCGATCAGAACCTGACTCTCTTCGAGCGGTTCGTCGAGTTCGACCGTCACGTTCTCGTGGACGCCGGGTTCGAGGTACGTCGAGTTTCCGAGGACCGCACCGGCCGTGTACCGCTGGGTCTCCGCTCCGGCCGCGACGGTGGTCTCGGTACCCATCTCGGTCTCCACCTCGGTTTCCGTCCCTATCTCGGTCGTCGTCTGGGCAGCGCCCTCGGCCTCGTGAATCACGACGAAGCCTCCTTCGGGAACGACGACCTCCTCGACTACGACGACGGTACCGTTCGAGGTCTGATTCTCGAAGGTGACGTTCGCGGGCTCGGCCACCGTGGTCGTCTGCATCGCCGTGGTCGTCTCCTGTTCCGCGGCCACGTCTGTCGTCGCCTGCGGGCTAGCACCTAGCGCCAGCGCCGCCGACGTTCCCATGGCGAGCATCGCCACTACTGCTACGAGTGTTATCTTTCGAGTCATCGAGGCACCTCGTCGGTCACCACTATCGAATCGGGAAAGAAAGGGCCCTATCGTTTAGACACTGAACGAGCGACTACTCGGCGGCTAAGTTGAATCTAACTCGTCGTAACTCGAATTGCACAGACGCAGGCCGGCGTTTCCCACCTACGGGGCCGGATTACGGCTCTTCGCCGGTCCGTAAAACGTTAGTTTCCTCACAGTATCGCCGTCGTCATCCCAGCGGCCGGAACCACACCGCCACCAGCAGGAACGCCAGGAAGACGTACGACCCACGGACCAGCAACATCGTCGCCAGTTCCGGGTCGGCCCTGCGGGCGACTCCGGCGACGACCCCGAACCCGGCGACGGCGGCGACGCTGCTCGGCGGGAACACCGCGAGGGTGGCGAACGCGACCACGAGCAGGAGTGCGGTCGCCATCAGCGCGTAGGCCGCGATCCTAGCTCGCCCCGGGCCGACCGTGACCGCGACGGTGTGCTTCTGGATGGACCTGTCGTAGTCGAAGTCCTGGGCGTCGTCGATGACCTTCACGCCCGAGAGCAGGACGAGGAACACGGCGGCGAACGCGACAGGCACCGCGGTCAGCGTCCCGGCTTGCACGTAGTAGCCGCCGAGGATGGCGAGCGCGATGCCGAGCGGGTAGCCGGTCGTCGCGGTCACTGGATTGGTGTCGAGTTGGGGAGCGTGGTGGTAGGCGACCAGCCACGTCGGAAGGGTCAGCAGGGCCGCGCCGACTCCGGCGACGACCCAGAGCGCGAGCAGGCAGACGAAGAACAGCGCGGTCGAACCGGCGAGCGCGGCCTTACACCCCCACTCGGACAGCGGATGGTCGTCGTCCTCGTCCCGGACGTAGAAATCGACGTAGCCGTCCTTGACGTGGGCGGTGTAGACCGCCGCGAAGATGGCCGTCGTGTGGGTGAGACCCGCCAGCGGAGCGAACGCGCCCGCCAACACGCCGCCGAACAGCGAGCAGGCGACCGGCGGGAGCATGAACACGGGGTGGACCTGCGACGCGAGCGCGCGGGCCGCGGGAACGACGCCGGACTCCCGGCGCGAGATGGGCATGGTGCCAGTAGACGGGAGCGAGACGCATAAAATCTCAGGCGCGATTCATCACCGAAGCGCGAAAATACTCCGCTACCGACGCCAGAGTGCGTAGCCTCCGAGCGTCAGCGCCGCGCCCGCCACCAGCGGCGCGAGGACGAACAGCGGGTGGAACGGTGCGCACCCGTCGCAGTTCGACCCCGTCGCGTCGAGATGGAACTCGACCGCGAGCGCGATGACTCCCAGCCCGGCGACGAACGACATCCGCGCTAGCGCGTTCGACTTCACGTTCGTTGACGACTCACAGGTGACATAAACCCGTCGTTCGAATCTGTCGGGGTCACTGATAGATGTCTTGAGGCTCCTATAGCGGTCTTAGACTTGTCTAAGTATTCCTATTATATCTCTATTTGATTGCGCACGGTGAGGGGGGAACGCTCATCGACCAAACGTCGTTCGGTATCCCAAACGTCGTCGCTCGGACGTGACGCCCGCGGGCGTCGCGCTCGCCGGGGGCGCGACGAGAAGACCCGGCCGTTTACAGCGTCGCGTTCGTCGCCTCGCGCATGACCTCGATGGCCTCCTTCAGCGTCCCCATGTCGGTCGCGTAGGAGATGCGGGCGTAGCCCTCACCGTGGTCGCCGAACGCCTCGCCGGGGACGACGACGACGCCGCGGTCCAGCACCTCGTCCACCCACCCGTCGGGCACCTTCGGCATGGCGTAGAACGCGCCCTTCGGCGTCGGGCAGTCGAGACCCATGTCCGAGAAGCCGTCGAGCAGGACGTCGCGGCGCTCCTCGAAGGCGGCGACCATCTCGTCTACGGGGTCCTGCGGGCCGGAGAGGGCGGCTTCGGCGGCGAACTGCGCCGGAGCGGAGGCGCAGGCTTGCACGTACTGGTGGACCCGGAGCATGCGCTCGATGCGGCGCTCGCTTCCGGCGACCCATCCGAGTCGCCACCCGGTCATCGAGTAGGTCTTCGAGCAGGCGTTGACGACGACCACGTTGTCCGACTCGGCGTAGGTCATCGGCGAGCGATGCTCGCCGTCGAAGACGATGTGTTCGTACACCTCGTCGGAGATACAGAGGACGTCGTGTTCGTCGGCGATGCGGGCGAACTCCCGCACGTCCTCCTCGCTCTGGACCGCGCCGGTCGGATTGGCGGGGCTGTTGACGATGAACGCAGCGGTGTCGTCCGTGATGGCCTCCTCGACCGCCGCGGGGTCCAAGGTCAGGTCCTCGCGGAGGGCGACCGGTTTTGGCGTTCCGCCAGCGATGTGGGTCAGTGCGTCGTAGGAGACGAATCCCGGGTCGGGGAAGACGACCTCCTCGCCCGCGTCCACGTGGGCCTCGATGGCGAGGTGGAGCGCCTCGCTCCCGCCCGCGGTGGCGACGAGGTTCTCCGGCGGGACCGAAAAGCCGTTGTCCCGGTCGTGCTTCGCGCTGATGGCCTCCCGGAGTTCGCGCGTTCCCTTGTTGGAGGTGTAGGCGTCGGCCTTCCCCTCCTCGATGGCCTCGACTGCGGCCTGCCGGGCGTGTTCCGGCGTCGGGAAGTCGGGTTGCCCGAGACCTAGGTTGATGGCGTCCTCGCCCGCCGCCTCGAACACTTCGCGGATACCGCTAATCGACACCTGCTCGACTCGCTCGGAGAAGTCCGTCATGGTCTCAAGTGCAGTTGCCGGTACGATAATTGTTGGTGTTTCGACGCTGACTTTTGCCGGGAGACGGGACCGCGCGAAACGGTGGCTACGACAACCGCGCCGCGATGTCGGCTTCCGTGATGATCCCTACCGTGCTTCCGCGCTCGGTGACGACGACCGCCTTGTTGTGGCCGAGGTCGGTGCTGAGTTCGTCGAGCGTAGCGTTGCGCGACTTGGTGGGGAAGCTCTCGCCCATGAACTCCGAGACCGGCTGGTCGCGGGCGTCCTCGCCGACGCTCATCAGGTCCTCGAAGCTGATAGAGCCGACCGGCACGCCGTCTTCGATGACGGGCATCTGCGAGAAGCCCTCCTCCTGCATCTTCGAGACGGCTCGGCTCACCGAGTCGTCGGGACCGACGCTGACCACGTTCTCGTGCATCAGGTCGCCTGCGCGGACGATGTCGCCTTCGGACTCTTCCAGCGCGTCCACGATGTGCCGGAGCGTCGAGAGCCGAGGGTCCACGTCACCGCCCTCGATTCGCGCGATGAGAGGCTGGGAGACGCCCGCGCGGTCGGCCAACTCGCTCTGAGTCAGGCCGAGTTCGGTCCGGCGTTCCCGGATGTCTTGGGGCGTCGGTAGTTCCATATTCTCGGATAACTACGGGTTATAGATAAAGCTTCGGACTACGCGCCGGGGTGGTGTCGAGAGGTCGGAAGAAAGACCGACTCCGAGAAGACGAGGTAGAAAGCCCCACCCGATAGTGGTCGGCCGGTCTGTCGTCGCGTCTCCGAACACCGACCCGCGCCGAACCCGGAAGTGCGGTCGCTCCCCGGCTAACTGTCTACTCGTCGCCGCCGAGTTCGATCTCTTCGTCTTCCTCGTACTCGATGGTCTCCACGACTTCGAGGGGAACGTCCCGGAGCGCGCCGCCGATTTCGCTCTTGGCGATGCGCTGGGCGTGTTCCTCGCTGTCGGCGTTGAACACCTTCATTTCGAGGAGTAGGCCCACCAGCGCGGTCCCGGCCGCGATGAACGCCGAGTCGAACGGTTCGCCGCAGGCCGGACACCCGGTCGCGCCGACTTCGACCTCCACGTAGTCCATCTCCTGGTCGTTCAGTCGCTTTCCGGCCTCGCTGACCGCGACGCCGATGGCGTCGTCGATGTCCTCTACGTCGCGCACCAACCATGCCGCCTCCATCGCAACGAGATAGTTGCTCATACCCGAGGGTCGTGCCGTGATGTTTCGTGTCTTTCGGTTTGGGAGTGAACGCCGCCGCGACGCGGCCGGAACCGCGCGCCGACCGCGCACGTAAACCGGATAATTCTCATAAGTTATGCGTACACCCGGTGTCGCCAAGCCGGTGCCTACGTCCGCGCGGGTCGGTATCCCGTCCCTTTTGGACATAACTCAAGCAAATTTGAATCGCAAGAGGGCGGCCACCTGAAACTCAAATATAGTTCATTATGGAATATATCTTTCAATAATCCTTTTATACCCAGTTGGCCGACCCTCGGTCGAGGTACGAACTCCGATGCCCACCCGGATTCACCGTGCGACCCTGTTCGCCCTGTATCAGCTAAGCGTCGCAGCTAGCATCCTGCTACTGCCACTCGCGATCGCAACCAGACAAGTCGGCGTCACGCTCCCCGCCCACCGAGTCGTAAGCCGACTCGAGCAGGCCTACGACACGACGAGGTAAGCGCGCAGTTTTTCGGCCGCGAATCCACCGAAGAGCCGCGGCTCCAGCAATTCCGGCCGGAACTCGGACGCCGTCCCCCATTCGCCCGAAGAGTGGGTTTTATCAGTACTGGCGAACTACAAACAGCCAATGCGTAGCCCAATGCACGGTTCAGACTTCTCCCAGAACACCGCGCGTCTCGAAGCCGACGACACGAACCCGTACGAGCCGGAACTCGGTTCGCTCCCGAATCGCTCGGTCGACGCCGAGGACATTCAGGAGCTGAAGACCGGAACCACGACCATCGGTCTGACGACGGCCGACGGCGTCGTGATGGTCACCGACCAGCGAGCGAGCCTCGGCCACATGGTCTCCTCGAAGACGGCCAAGAAGGTCGAAGCGGTCCACCCGACGGGCGCACTCACCATCTCGGGGTCGGTCTCGGCGGCCCAGTCGCTCATCCGAACGCTCGAAGTCGAGAACAACCTCTACGAGACTCGCCGCGGCGAGGACATGAGCATGGAAGCGCTCTCGACCCTGACGAGCAACCTCCTGCGCTCGGGCGGTTTCCTCATCACGGTCCCGGTCCTCGGCGGCGTGGACTCCGAAGGCGGTCACATCTACTCCTACGACGCGCTCGGCGGCGTGACCGAGGAGACCTACAGCGTCTCCGGGTCCGGGTCCCAGTTCGCGCTCGGTGTCCTCGAACAGGACTACCACGAGGACCTCAGCCAGGACGAGGCCCGCGAAGTCGCCATCCGCGCGCTCAAGAGCGCGGTCGAACGCGACACCGCCTCCGGTAACGGTATGTGGCTCGCCGAAATCGACGAGGAAGGCGTCGAGATTTCGGACTACGAAGACTACGACGAAGCGCTGTAAACCGATACGGCCTTTTTCTGCGGTCGTCGCTCGCGGTGATGTGTGACACGTCGGACGTGAGACCGACGGCTCTCACTCCTCGCGGGTCATCTCGGTGTCTCCGCGACCCACCCAATCCGCGAACGTCCCGTCGATGAGCGTCTCGCTCTGCATCTCGATGTACTCGTTCTGCATCCCGTACACCGCCTCCTCGAAGTCCGCACCGTCGGCCAATCGCTCTCGAACGCGCTCGCGCTTCCAACTCGCCGGAGTCAGCCGGTGGCGGGCGCGCTGACGGAGCGGGTAGAGGTACTTGGCGGCTTCCTCGTCGCTGAGGCCCCGCGACTGGAGTCCGTCCTTCGCGTGGGCGAAGATGTCCTCGTACACCGCCTCGTGGTCGGTGGTCTCCTCGCCGCCGTTCGTGATCCAGTAGAGGTCGGCGTCGAGACCCTCGGCCATCGCGTCGTAGAAGTTGTCCTTGGCGACCACCCAGTCGAGTTGTCGGACCGGGTGTTCGCGCCGGAACATCGACTCGACGAGTCCGGCGAACGCGGCCTGAAACGCGATGGAGTCCCGGACCGTGGGCTGGGCCGAGATGGGCCGGAACTCGATGCGGGCGTTGGCCGACGACCGAGTGGCCCCGCCGAACACCGGCCGGACCCACCGCCAGTAGGTGCCGTGTTTGAGCCTGAAGTGGGCGAACTCGTCGTCGAATCGGTCGCTGGTCTCGACCGGCATCGGAACGATGGTGCGGTCGGCGGCGATTCGCTCGACGGCCTCCTCGACGCTCGCCACGTCGCGCGGGAATCGCACCTTGTCGGAGTCGTCGCCGTCTCGGTTGAGTACCGTCTCGAAGACGCTGATTCGGTTCTCGTCCCAACCGTCGGTCAGAATCTCGTCTGGGTCGGCGTCGTCGGCGTAGAGGTCCGGCGGGAAGAACGGGGAGTTGACTCCGAGCGCGAGCAGGGGACCGGCGATGCGAATCGCGTACTGGAAGTAGGTCGGCAGGTCGCGGGCGTGGGGCACCTGATAGTGGGGTTGGATCGAGGTGATGAGGCTCTCGGGCATCACCGTGTCGGCTTCGAGGTCCACGTGAGGGGCCTCCAGTTTCATCCCGGCCTGCGCGTCGGAGTTGGCCATCGCGTGGTAGCGGACCGAGTCGCTCATGTTCGAGGCGATTCGGACCCCGCGGTCCTCGACGCTCCCGGTCAGATACTCCCGGGCGGTCTCGCCCTCGGGCGGAATGGTCCACATGGCGTCGCTGACCAGTCGCATCCCCTCCGCTCCGGTTCGGTCCTCGGCGGCCGAGAGGCGGGCTTTCACCTCGGCCTCCTGCGCCGCCAACCCGTGGGGGTTCAGCGGTTGGGGACTGGTAGACATCTCGGCGTTGTGGAGTCCCAACTCCTTCTCGAAGCCGATGAGTTCGAGGAGTCGCCGGGGAACACGCTTCAGTGCGGCCGTCTCGGCGTCGACCGCGTAGAACTCGTACTCGAAGCCGATGATGGCCTGCGGGTTGTCGAAGGTTCCCTCGTCGACTTCCTCGACGATGACCTCGGCGTCCGCTTCGACCTGCGATTGGAACTCGTCGGGGTCGACCGAAAGCACGTCTTCGACCTGCTCCGCGAGGTCGGACTCGGGCATACGCGGTACGTCACACGGAGTTCCCTTGAATCCACGGGCCAGCGGTTGTCACACCGTCTCGTCCGATTCCTCTCGCTCCGCCTCCGGCGCGGACTCGGGCGCAGATGCGGGTGCGGGCGCGAGACCTCTCGCGGCCCGGAACAGCGCGAGGTCGAGGACGGCGAACACCACGCCGACGATGGCACCGATCCCCAGCGCGAGGAGCGTCCCGATTCCCCCGGCGACGAACAGGAACGCGACGGCGTCGATTTCGAGAGACGCGTTCAGAGCGACGAAACCGACGAACAGCACCCAGAAGAAGAGGACGCCGTTCACGCCGCCCCACTTCCCGCCGACTCCGACGACGGCGAGTGCCGAAGTACCAGTCTCGGAGGCGGTGTCCGTCTCGGAGGTGGCGTCGGCCACCGCACGGAGGACGCGCCGGGTGGTCCACCACGTTCCCGCCCAGAGGACGAGGTAGAGACCGAGACCGAAGAGCGTGTCGAGACCGCCGAGCAGGTCGCCGAGGGTTCCGGCGAGGTAGAAGGCCGTGACGAGAACCGCGACCAGCGTGGCGGTGTGGAACGACGCGAGCGCCCAGACGACGAGGGAGTCGTCGCCGCCACGCCAGAGCGAAGCCGAGTTCTCACCCATGCGCCAGCACCTCCGCCAGTGCGACCACCGTCGCGAGCGAGAGCGCGGTCGCGCCGTAGGCGACTCGGAGGGTGTCCGTCTCCTGACCCGACCCTTCGGTCGCCTCGGCCCGGCGATACCGGTGGACGACGAGCGTCCGGACCAGCGAGAGCGCTAGCACGGTCAGCACCAGGAGTAGCTTCGCCGCGAAAACCGTCCCCCAGCGCGTCTCTACGGTAGGGACGTAGGGTGCGAGGCTCCCGAGGTTGCCGACGCCGGTCATCACGAGGACGCCGATCGCGGCCCAGAAACCGCGCTCGTAGGCCACGGCAGTTCTGACCGCGGCCGAATCCGACGCGGCGTCCTGCCGGAACAGCCACCACGTCAGGGTCGCGCCGCCGAGGACGAGCGCCATGCCGAGGACGTGGAGCAGGCGGACTGCCAGCATCTATCGTCCCTCCCGGCGGATTTCCGAGGGAGAACTCGTCTCGGCGCCGTCCACGTCCGCGACGAACTCGGTCGTGGCGAAGGTCAGCGCGAGCGCAATCGGTGCCGACGTCACCGCGCCGACGAGGACGCCGACCGCGCCCAGATTGACGACGAAGGCGGAGGCGACGAGCGAGATTGCGACGACGAACACCAGGTAGCCCGCACCGTAGGCGAAGTACGGACCGCCCGCGAGCGCCCAGTCGTAACTCCGAGCCAGCGCCTCCGCCACCGAGGCGTCGGCGACCACGACCAGGTAGGGTGTCGCGTAGAAGAGATACGACAGCAGGAGGAATCCGAGGACGAACAGGAGACCCAGTGGCGGAGCGACCGCCGTGACGGTGACGGCCCCGAAACCGACGAGTCGGACGAGTGCCACGAAGACGACCACCGGCAGGAAGTACCGGCGGACGTTCGCCGCGAAGTCGTACTGGCCGGTCCGGAGGAGTTCGCGGACGCTCCCGAGCAGGCCGGCGACGAGCGCGGCCTGCACCGGAATCAGGACGGGCAGGAGCCAGAGCGTCGACGAGACGTGGACCCCGGGTTCCCGACCCGGGAGGCTCACGAACGTCCAGAGGTCGGGGAGCGCCGAGGGAAATCGGAACGCCACGCCGAAGTTGTACCCCTCGGCAGAGCGAACTCGCCGGACGTTGTCTGACGCGAGCAGACTGGACAGCAGCGGAACCAGCGCCAGCGCGAGGTTCCCCATCGCGCGTTCCCAACCGACCGCGAGTCGGGTTCCGAACGACCGCGAGTCGGGCGGCGTCGAGGAATCGTCGGGCGTCGGGTCGGTGGAGGGCATCGTTCCAGACTGGCTCACTCCGGCGCGAAAAGTGTTGCCCCGAGAGAACTATCGGGCCGTCAGAACTGTATCGTGCTTCGCTGGGTTACCACCTCGGCGCGAGCGAAGCGAGTGCAGGCACGTCGGCGCGAACCTCCGACGGCGGTCGTGGATGCGGCCGCCGAGGATGGGGTGGCGTGAGGCTCTCGCGGTGCTGTGCGGGGCAGTGCTGTGCGATTGCGGTCTTCCGTGGCTCGAGGAGTAGTTAGCTCTCCCGACGTTCGCCATCCTCTCGACGTGTTCCACCATTCTCTGTACTATTCTCCAGTAGACCGAGAACGCCAGCACTGCTACGACGGGACGGACGCTCGCGGAGAGAGTCGGGGTTTTTAAATTCAGACGGTAACTACTCTCGCCCGATGGAGTTCGGGGAGTTCGCCGACACGGCCGCCGAAATCGAAGCGTTGAGCGCCGACACCGACATCGCGGCGCGAGTAACGACGTTGTTCGAGAACGCCAACGACGACCTCCCCGTCTTGTCCCGGTTCGTGCAGGGCCGCGTCTTCCCGGCGTGGTCGTCCCGAACCCTCGACATCGGGCCGAGTTACTGCTACGAGGCCGTCGCGCGGGCCGCCGGGACCAACGTCTCGGCCGACGACGTGGAGGCCCGACTCGCCGACGTAGGCGACATCGGCGAGGTGGCCGCGAGCTACGACTTCGGCGGCCAGCAGGGTCTCGGAGCCTTCACCGGCGGTGGCGGGAGTGGCAGTGGCGGAGGTGACGGAGCGAACGACCTCACGGTCGCGGAAGTCGCCGAGGAACTCGACGCGCTCGCCGAGGCCCAGGGGTCGGGGAGTCAGGACAAGAAGATAGACATCCTGTTCGGACTGTTCAACCGGGCGAGCAGCGACGAAGCCCGATATCTCGCCCGACTCGTCCTCTCGGAGATGCGTATCGGCGTCGGCGAGGGCACGGTTCGGGACGCCACGGCGCAGGCGTTCGACGTGTCGGTCGAATCGGTCGAGCGCGCGCTTCAGGTGTCGAACGACTACGGCGAGGTCGCCCGCGTGGCGCGCGAGGAGGGCGAGGACGGACTCGAGGCGATGGACCTCGAACTGGGCCGTCCGGTGCAGGCGATGCTCGCGCAGGCCGGGGCCGTGAGCGACGCGCTCGACGACTGGGACGAGGCCGCCGTGGAGTGGAAGTACGACGGGGCCCGCGTCCAGATTCACCACGACCCCGAGGGTCTCGAGTGGGCGGGCGGAACCGAACCTGCCGCCGACCGCGAGGTCGCTGTCTTCTCGCGGAACATGGAGGACGTGACCGACGCGCTCCCCGAAGTCGTGGAACACGTCGAGGAACACCTCGACGTGCCCGCGATTCTCGACGGCGAGGTGGTCGCCACCGAGGACGGCGACCCGCTACCGTTTCAGGAGGTCCTCCGGCGGTTCCGTCGGAAGCACGACGTGGCGCAGGCCCGAGAGGAGGTGGAGTTGGACCTGTTCGCGTTCGACTGCCTCCACGCCGACGGGACGGACCTGCTCCGGGCACCACTCACGGAGCGCCACGACCGACTGGAGGCGGTCCTCGACTCCGGCGTGTCCGACCTCTGGATCACCGACGACCCCGAGGAAATCGCGGCCATCGAAGCCGAGGCGCTGGAGGCGGGTCACGAGGGCATCATGCTCAAGCGCCCGAGTTCGACCTACTCGCCCGGCCGCCGGGGGAAGAACTGGCTCAAGCGCAAGCCGGACGTGGAGACGCTGGACCTCGTGGTCACGGGCGCGGAGTGGGGCGAGGGCCGCCGGGCGAGTTTCCTCGGGACCTTCCTGCTGTCGGCGCGCGCCGACGAGTCGGGCGGCGACGGCGGATTCGAGACCCTCGGCAAGGTCGCCACGGGCATCACCGACGAGGAACTCGCGGACCTGACCGAACTGCTAGAGCCACACGTCCGGACGCAGGACGGCCAGGCGGTCGAAATATCGCCGGAGGTCGTCTTCGAGGTGGGCTACGAGGAGATTCAGGAGTCGCCGACCTACTCGTCGGGCTACGCCCTCCGGTTCCCGCGATTCCTCGGGGTCCGCGACGACAAGGACCCGGAGGACGCCGACTCGCTGGCGCGCGTGGAGCGACTGGCCGACGAGCAGTGAGTTCGACCGCTTTTGCTTCTCGCTCGACGTTTCCCACTCCTTCAGCTATTCTTTCCTCCAGTTCGGCGCGTACGGGCGCGACCTCGCGGTGTCGAGGTCGCGCCCACCGCGCGAGGTCTGCGCGAGCGAACGCGAGTGCAGGCTCGGAAGACGCCGTTTGTCTGCCGGGGTCTTCAGGAACGGACGTGACCGCAGGTTCGGAGGACGTTGTTTGTCCTCCGGTGTCTTCAGGAGCGAAGTGACTGAAGACTCGTCGGAGTGTGCCTCTGACGGTGGACGAGTGAACCGAGCGAACGAGGAGGCTGGGGATACGTGAGGCCTGCGGTTGCGGTGATGAGTGGTGCGAGGCGGTGCAGTTGCTGAGACTCCGTGGTTCGAGGAGTAGCTAGCTTCTTCCGTTCTCACGGCTCCTCTCCGACACGACCGAAAAGTCAGAACTACAATATCAACACCAAGCTATTCCGTACTCAGAGTTGACAGAACACGCGTGGCCAGTTTCCGGACCAAGCGTGGCCGATGCGTGCTGACCGACGACGAACTCCGGGTGGAGTCGGGACTCTTGAGTCAGGCCAAACGCTACTGGGAGGGGAACAAGCCCCTCCTCGCGGCCTACCTCGTCGTCTACGCCGCGCTCGTCGCCGCCAGCGTCCAAGTCGTCGGCCGCGGCGACTGGACCGCGCTGGCGGTCGGCGTGGGGGTCGTGGTCGCACTCGTCGTAGTCGGACGGGCGGTCAACCGCCGCCACGGCGTCGGGTCGGCCGACCGAATCCCGCTCCACGACGTGGAGTCGGTCGCGGCGGTCGAGGGCGACGACTGGCTGACACGGCCGCGGTTCGTGGTCCGTTACTGGCGCGGCGGCGAGGTTCAGCGCCGCTACGTCATGATGCCCTCCGGGTTGCTCTCCTACGGCGAGAGCGAGTTCGAGGAGGCCAAAGCGGTGTTCCGCGACCGGGGGATTTCGGTCGAATCCGTCGGCTCGTCCGAGCGCGCCTGAGAAATAAAATTATTTATTTACAACCTATATATAATTATCTTAGAACGGTAAATATATTCTATACCTATATCCAGAGAGCTATGCCGCGGCTACAGCGCGTAGTTCGACACCCAGTAGGCCGCGTACACCGCGAGCAACAGGCCGCCTTCCGGGCGGCCGACTTTCCCCCGGAGGAGAAAGGCCATCACCAGCGCGAGCGCCACGAGGAAGAACGGCCAGTGGACCGCGAAGACCGCGTTCGAGAGACCGAGCGGGTGAACCATCGCGATGATGCCAGCGTTTGCGGTGACGAAGAAGAGCGTACTCCCGACGACGTTGCCGATGCCGACCTCCGGGCGACCCTCGCGGACGGGTTCGACCGTCAGCAGAATCTCCTCCAGACTGGCGACGAAACTCATCACGGTCGCGCCGAACGCGAGACCCACGAGTCCGAAGGCGTCCAAGATGTCGCGGGCACCCATCACCGCCAACTCCGACCCGGCCGTCATCCCGACCACGGTGAGGAGGACGACGCCGAGTTCGACCAGCCCGCGCTCGTCGTCTTCGTCCGTCTCCTCGCCCGCCCCGTCCTTACCCACGGCCTCGTCCTCGCCCGCCCCGTCCTTACCCGCGGCCTCGTCCTCGTCCGCCTCCCCGTCTTCGCCCTGTCCCTCGTCCTCGGTCGCTTTCTCCCGGACCTCTCGTACGTCCTCGGCGTCGAGATACCGGGTCGTCCGCTCGGCTTCCCACCGGTAAATCGCCCAGACGAGCGGGACGAACGCCACGAGCAACAGCACGCCGTCGGTCCGCGAGAGTCGGCCGTCAGCGCCCAGAACGAAGAGCAAGGCGGGCGAGACGGCCGTGAGAGCGAGGTACTCCCGCGGCGTCGACTCCTCGAAGGGAGCCACCACGCCCGCTATACCGACCGCCGCGCCGAGAATGAACAGGGCTTCGCCGAACACGGTGCCGACCGCCACGTCCGGAAGGTCGCCCGCCGCGGCCGCCACGCCGAGGACCGCGTTTTCGAGGTCGGTTCCGGCGAGCGCGACGGTGAGCAGGAACGTGGAGACCCCGAGTCCCACCGCGGCCTCCGCGACGTGTTCGACGAACTCCTCGACGCTCCAGACGACGACCCCGATGCCGACCAGAAAGACGAGTATCGAGACCAGCGGCGAGGCGGCCATGTGCCTCTAAAATTGTCGAGCGAGTCGGAAAAAGTCGGGGGTCGCGGTCGGTCGTCGTTCGGGCGGAACCGCTGGTTCTCGGGCCGTCCCGAAGCCGGTGGGGTTTTACGGCCACGTTCCGTTTCGATACCAGTGGATTCTAACGACGTTCGTAAGGAGTGGGCCGAGCGGTCGGGGGAGTACTCGCCGAGCTACTACGCCTACTACGGCCCGGACGAGACGAGCGACCTGATTCTGGAACTGCTCGACTCGTTCGTCGGACCGGACGCGGCCGTCCTCGAACTGGGGTGTAGTTCGGGCCGCCACCTCGCCTACCTCCACGAACACGGCTACGGCGACCTCCACGGCGTCGAAATCAACGACGAGGCCTTCGACGTGATGGACGACGCCTACCCGGACCTCGCCGACGCCGGAACCTTCTACGGCGACGCCATCGAGAACGTCGTCGCCGAGTTCGAGGACGACAGCTTCGACGCCGTCTTCTCGGTCGAGACGCTCCAGCACATCCACCCCGACGACGAGGCGGTCTTCGGCGAACTGACTCGGATTACCGACGACCTGCTCGTCACCGTCGAGAACGAGGACCGCGACGGGGACGGGGACCGCGACGAGGCCGACAGCGAGCAGGCGGCGCGGCGCGGCGTCAACTACGTCAACGAGGAGTTCCCGCTCTACTACCGGAACTGGAACCGCATCTTCACCGAGCGCGGCTTCACCGAGGTCGAACGCCGACCGACCAAGCGCGACACGCTCCGGGCGTTTCGCCCGGACGAAGACTGACGCCGACGGGACGGCGCGAAAGCGCCGTCTCGACCCTACTGGAGAAGCACCGCGAGTCCGACGACGTTCCAGACGACGAGACCGAGGCCGTAGAAGAGCAGTTTCGCTCGAAGCGAGTAGTCGGAACTCGACCCCGACCCCGGAATCATGTCCATCCCTTCGGTCAGGCCGCCCTGATTGCTGTCTTCGGCCTGCCCGAACCCCGAGGCGGGCGCGGCCCCGGCCTCGCCCGCGCCGAGGACGACGAGGATGACTCCCGACCCCGCCAGAAGCAGGAGGGTGAGACCCGAACTGTAGACCAGATACGCCGCGCCCACGGTGGCGAGTGCGGCGAGGAGGCTGTAGCGCGCGATGGGGTCTATCAGAGCGTTCCAGTTCATACGCTGATATGTGTCGGCCGACGTGAAAAGAATAGTGGAACGAGCGGCGTAACACCAACTCCTACCGGGGATTGGCCGCAATCACTTACCCTTTGCTGGGAAACGTGTTCAAACATAGTGAGTCTCGCAACCGAACTGGCGACCATACTCGGCGTTTTCGCGCTCGCGTTCGTCGTTCGCCTGCTCGTCTCGGGCGTGACCGACGTTTCCTACTCGGTGGTACTCGTCCTCGCCGGACTCGGCGTCTCCTTGCTCGGCGTCCAACCGCCGCTCGTCCTCTCGCACGACGTAATCGTGACGGTACTCCTGCCGACTCTCCTCTTCCGAGGGGCCGTCGAACTGGACCACCAGAAACTCCGGGAGAATCTCCTCGTGCCGGTCGTGCTGGTCGTGGTCGGGTTGCCGGTTTCGGTCGTTCTCCTCGGTGCAGTCGGGGTCACGGCCTTCGACTTCCCGCCGGTCGTCGCGTTGCTGTTCGCCGCGATGATCCTCCCGACCGACCCCGCGGCCGTCCTCTCGCTGTTCGAGGAGTTGGGCGCGCCCGAGCGACTGTCGGTCATCGTGGACGCCGAGAGTCTGTTCAACGACGGGGTGGCGGTGGTCGTGTTCGGCGTGTTCTTCGAGCTGGTTCGGGCCGCGCCGGGCAGGCGCGTCGACCAGCTACTGAGTGTCGCCACGGTGGTCGAACTCGGTACCGAGTTCGTCGTCGTCGGCGTGGGCGGACTCGTGGTCGGCGTCGTCACGGGCTACCTCGGCTACCGAGCGACCGAGTACGTCACCGACGATATGGTGACGGTCCTGTTCACCGCCGTCCTCGCCTACGGGAGCTTTCTGCTGGCGGCCACGTTCTCGGCGTCAGTGGCATCCTCGCCACCGTCGGAACCGGCCTGTCGATGGGGATGGCCGGTGAGTCGTTCACCGCGCGACCCGAGGAAGCCGAGTTCGTGCGTTCGGTCTGGGACACCGCCGCCTTCCTCGTCTCGACGCTCATCTACGTCCTCGTCGGCGCGCAGGTCCGACCCGCGGCGCTGACTCGCTCGCTCGGTCTCGTGGCGCTGGCGGCGGTGCTGGTCGTCGTCGTCCGCGCTATCGCCGTCTACGCGGTCGTCGGCGCGCTGAACGCGACGACCGACGAGGGCGTCCCCTACTCCTACCAGCACGTCATGGTCTGGGGCGGTCTCCACACCGTGGTTCCGGTCGCGCTCGTCCTGAGCCTCCCGGAGAACGTCCCCTTCAGGCACGACCTCAGGGTGATGGTGTTCGGTATCGCGGTACTGGGGACGGTCGTGCAGGGCCTACTGATGCCGTTCGTCCTCCACAAAACGGGCGTTGTGGGTTGACCGACTACTCGCGCTCGTCCAACACGACCGGAACCCCGCGCTTCGCCACGTCGGCGGCGAACGCGCCCGAGTCGGTCTCCAGCGCCTCGAAGGTGTTGTAGTGAATCGGCAGCACGAGGTCGGGACCCATCTCCTCGGCGAGGGCGGCGGCCTCGTGGCGGTCCATCGTGAACGACCCGCCGATTGGCGGACAGAACAGCGACACGTCGAGTTCCCCGTGGCCCGCCAGCGCGTCGGAGTCGCCCGGCCAGAAGACGGTCACGTCCTCGGCTTCCCGGCCCGGAAGCGTGAGGTGGTAGCCGACGCCGAACCCCTCGGGGTGGAACGGTTCGCCGCTCGAATCGGTGTGCGGACCGTCGGGTTCGTTGTACCCCGGCACCGACCGGACGATGACGTCGCCGAACAGTCGGTCGTCCTCCTCGCCGACCCGGACGACTTCGTAGGGCAGGTCGTCTACGTCCTCGACGTCCCGGTCGATCTTCGGCGGGTAGACCGCCTCGTAGACGACCAGCGTGGCTTCGTCTCCCGCCACGCGCCGGATGCCGTCCGAGTCGTAGTGGTGGTCGTGAGTCACGAGGACCAAATCGCCGTCTTCGGGCCGGTATTCCCGCGCTTCGGGATGGCCCGCGTCGGGCGAGTCCGGCCGCCACTCCCCCGTGAGCGTACCGTACCGGCCGGGGTCCACGTAGACCACGGTTCCGTCGGGCGATTCGAGGCGCAGGCCAGCGTAGCCGAGCCACTCCGCGAGCAGTCCGTCGTGTCGAATCGTCATGGCCGAAGGTTGGTCCGGGCGGGCCTAAACGGTTCGGCCTCGGACAGCGTGCGCTCCGAACGGTCCGACTGGCGACACGTATTTGTCGCCTCACCATCAAATTTCGAGCATGGAAGACGCTCCCGACGACTGGCCCTACGCCGACGAACCCTCCGTCTGTGCGGCCTGCGGGAGCGACGACGACCGATACGTCGTGGTCGAATCGCTAGGTCTGGGGAGCGGCGATGCGAGGCGGTCTCGCACCGACCGAAATCGGCGACTACGGCGGCACTCTCGAGTTCCGATGCTGGCACGCCTGCTGGACCGTCAAAGGCATCGATGCGCTCGAAGACGCCCGAACGCTCGTCGCTCGGGGCGGTCGCGGCAAGTCCGGCCGAGCCTTCGCGCTGGACGACCAGAAGGTCGCCGCGGCCGCGAAACTCGACGCCCGCCGGGTCGCGGTCGGCGACCTCCGACCGCTGGAGCTCCGGAGCGACCCCGAGCGCGAACACGTCCGCTCGCAGGACGAGGCGGTCGAGTCGATGCTGGATTCGTGGTTCGAGAGGAGTGAGGACCCGTTCGGTCACGCCTCGTTCTCTATCGTCACCTCGGTCGCTTCGACGACCGCGTTCACCTCGTCGCCCTCTTCGATGCCGAGTCCGTCTACCGAGTTGCTGGTGATGACCGCCGTCGCTTCCTGCCCAGCGTCCGTCTCCACGACGACTCCGGCATTCGGTTCCCGGGCCGTCTCTCGGAAATGTAGCACAACTCACTTCTTCCGCCCCGAACAAATCGGAACGTGAGTTCTCGCACCACTCCGAACTTCTGCACGCAGTGCGGCGCATCGCTGTCGCCGGGCGACGCCTTCTGCGCGCAGTGCGGGACCGCCGTAAGCGACGAAGCGACCGTCTCGAAGGAGGGGGCGGCCACAGCCACCGGAGCGACCGCTTCGACCCGGCGGGCCGACCTCCGCCGCCGCGTCGAGGACCTCGCGGTCGAGGGCTGGGACGTGAAACGCGACTACGGTGACCGCGTCGTCATGGTGAACCGGGGAATCGGCTCGGTCGGAATGCACGTACTCCTGTTCGCGGTCACCGGCGGCGTCGGAAACCTGCTCTACGCGTGGTACAGCTACTCGGCCGGTGCGGAACGGGTCGAACTTCGGGCCGACGGGACCGAACGCCACCCGTCGAATCACGGCCGCTCGACCGGGTGGAACTGGCGGTCGGCGGTCGCCGTCGCCGCCGGTCTCGCGTTCGGATTCTGCTTGGCACTTACCGGCGTGCTACTCCTCGGGGTCACGTCGTCGCTCGTTTCGACCGGCGTCGCGGTCGCGTTCCTGCTCGCGGCAACCGCCTCGGTGGCGTTCAGCGCCCAGTTCGTCCCCGGTTTCGAGTCGCTCTCGACGTTCGGCCGCCGCCGCACGACCGACGAGAGAGTCGTCGAGGCACCGAACACGCCCTGCTCGGCCTGCTCGCGCCCGGTCGAAACCGGCGTGCGCCGGACCTTCGCCGAGCGTCGCTACGTCGCTGGCTTTCCGGTCGAGACGCTGAACGAGGGCGAGAACAGCTACTGTCGAGCGTGCGCGAACGGAAATCCCTTCGTCGGGGAGCGAATCGACGACCGCGAGAAGAGTCGGGAGTTCGCCTGAGCTACAGCACGCCCATTTCGGTCAGACGCTCCGGCAGATACGTTTCCGTCACGAAGTCCAGCCCGTGAGACGCCAGCGACTGCTGTTCGGACTTCTTCTCGATGTCGAGTTGAATCTCGATCTGCTCCTCCCAGTAGTCGGTCTGGAAGCGCGGGTCCTCCAACTCGCTTTCGAGGGCGTTGATGTCCGAGTCGCTCAGGGGGTCGGTCGGCAGGTCGTACTCCACGATGTCCTCGGGTTGGATGCCGATGTACTGGGCCTCCGGCGTGGCGAGGTACTCGCTGAGGTGGGCCGACTTGATGGACCCGTAGGCGACCGAACTGAAGATGCGGTACGACCACGGGTCACCGTCGGCGAACACCGTGACCGGCAGGTCCAGTTCGTCGTGGAGGCGCTTGGTGATGCGCCGGGTCGCCCGCGCGGGCTGACCCTTGAGGTGAACGACGATGGCGTTGTAATCCTCGTCGAACCCGTTCTCGACCAGTCGGTCGCGCATACCACCGGTCTCCACGCAGAGCACGAAGTCGGCGTCGTGGCCGAGGAACTCGATGGTGTCGGGGTTGTTCGGAATCTGGTAACCGCCCTCGCCCACGTCCTTCTGGCAGTGGATTTCGCGCTCGCCGCGCCGGGTCTGTTCGCGGAGGTGCAGGGGTCCCATGATGGTCGCGCCCGACTCCTCGGGGCGCATGTGGAAGTCCTCGCGCGTGACCTCCGAGACGATTTCCAGGTCCTCGACCAACTGGTTCGACTCGTCCTGCGAGGAGAACTGCGCTTCCTCCACGTCCCAGCTCTCGCTGAGGTAGTAGAGCTCACGCAGGGTCGAAGAGCGGTCCTC
This sequence comes from Halorussus salinisoli, assembly GCA_005239435.1. Classification (GTDB taxonomy): domain Archaea; phylum Halobacteriota; class Halobacteria; order Halobacteriales; family Haladaptataceae; genus Halorussus; species Halorussus salinisoli. Next base: position 121,314 of record SZNP01000008.1, read on the forward strand.
CTCCAACTGCTCGGAGAGGAAGTCGATAGTGTATATAGCCTTCAGGAGTTTACGAGCGCCGCGGACGCTGTTGGCGCTCCGGGTGCTCTCGCGGTCGCCGTACACCCACACGTCCTCGTCCTCGTCGAAGACGATGTTGCTCTTGGTCCGGGTGGGGACCGACATTTCGGGGATTTCCCCCCGCTCGAACTGGTCGTAGAACTCCGCGGCGAGGTCGATGAGTTTCTCTTGGGCTTTGGCTTCGTTGTCTGCGCTCATTGGTTGACTGTGAGTTTGGGGTCCTCGATTCCTTCGACGCTAACGTCGAACGATGCATCGCCTTCGACTTCGTACTCCAGCGCGGCCTCGTCGCCGCTCTCGACGGTCGGCGACCACTTGACGAACCACTCGCCGTCCATGTCCACGGCGGTCGCGCCGTTCGAGAGGTTCCGTGGCTCCGCGCTCACGATGTCGGTGATTTCCAGTTCCTCGTTCGTGCTGGAGTTGTTCTCCACGACTAACCGAACTTTGCCGTCCTCGACTTCGCGCTCGACCAGCACGTTGTTCATGATGCGAGCCAGCGCGTCCTCGTACTGCGGTTCGCTCTGGTCGGTCACGTCGGCAAGTTTCTCGGCCATCTCCGGCAGAATCGAGGCGATGACGTTCTGCTTCTTCTTGCGCTTCTGGAGCGATTTGCGCTTGTTGAGATACGACTTCAGTTCGCGGGCGGCCTCCCGAATCGCCAACTCGATCTCGTCCTCGATTTCGGGGACGTTGGCCACCGCGTCCTTGCTCTCGCTGGTGAACGGGACGTTGGTCGAGGCGACGTGGACCATGATGACCGCCGGGCCGGTCGGGATGCCCGAACCGCCCGGTTGACTGAGGTTGTAGTTGCGCCAGCCGATGGACTTCACCACGTCGGTCGTCGCACAGGCCCCGCGCTGGTAGACCAGCGGAACTCGGTTGGCGAACCGGAGCACGTCGGCCTGCCCGTCCTCTTCCAACTCGCCGCCGTAGGCGATTCCGGCCTCCACGATGAAGGGGTCGCCGCCGTGAACGTCGGCGTCGCGGGTCGAGGCGGCGTAGAAGTCGGCGTCGAACTCCTTCTTGAGTCCGGCCTCCACGAGTTCGTCGGTGATGGGAGACAGGCAGTTGGTCGGTGGGGAGATGATGTCGGTCTCCTTCATCGCCTCCAGCAGGTCGCTCGCCATGTCGCGGTCGTCCACGAACTCCCGGGTCTTCGGCACCGCGTCGGGGACCGTCGTCATCGTGTTCCAGACCTCCATCACGACGTTCTCGCGGGCCGTGTCGCCGATGGTGGCGTCGTCGTGCTCCTCGGTGAGTTCGGCCGCACGGTTCACGTACTCCTGGAGTTCGTCGTGGGTCGCACGGTCGCGGTCGCGGCCCTTCTCGAACCGCGTCGCGAGGCGCTCGGCCAGACCGTGGATAGTCTCGTCGTCCTTCCGAGTGCTGGTCGCCTTGTCCACGAGCTGGTAGAGGTCGCTCGACCTGTCGTCGGTGAGTCGCTCCCACGCGGCTTCGACCGCGTTCTCCTGAACCGTGTCGCCGAACGTCTCGCCGTGGTCGTCGCCGACTGCTTCCGCGGTCTCGGTTACGACTTCGGCCAGTTCGTGGTGAGAGAGTCGATTTCGGCCGAGGACGGCCTCGGCCACCCGGTCTCCGAATTCGGCGGTCGCGTCCGCGCTCTTGTTCGAGACCGCGTTTGCGACCGCGCGGGCGAGGTCCGACTTCTCGTGCTGCTGTGGCGGTTGCCACGCGGCTTCCCGTCCGAAGTGGCGGTCTCGGAAGTTGTCGAGGATGGAGTCGGCGGTCTTGCGACCGACTCGGGTGAACTCCTCCTGGACGAATCCCGAGACGCTGTGGGAGTCGGTCGCCGCCAGCATCTTCAGGACCGTACCGAGTTCGACGCCGTGCGGATGGGGGCGAATCTCCTCGGTCTCTGAGGGCAGTTCGTCGGTCGCGCGCTCGAACTGCTGGGGTTCGTCCATACTCGGTTCCTTGAAGGTGAGCCGAGCGTGGGGGTTGACGACCGCTGTGTGTTTCATGTACTTTATCAACTGTGAGCGAGCGCGCATGTTGGCCTCCATCTCCAACTCGATTCGGGTCCCGTGTGTCCGGTCCCACGACGTCGTCCCCGAGTTCTTGATTTCCGGCTCGTTCTCGTCGGTGTCGATGATTAGCTCGAAGTACTCGGCCTCCGCGCTGCCTTTCGTTCGACTGGTGACTCTGGCGGGCTTGCCGGAGGTGAGTTGAGAGTAGAGGACCGCCGCCGAAATCCCGATACCCTGCTGACCGCGCGACTGCTCTCTGGCGTGGAAACGGGAACCGTAGAGGAGTTTCCCGAACACCTTGGGGACCTGCTCTTTGGTGATTCCAGGTCCGTTGTCCTCGACGATGAGGGTGTAGTAGTCGCCCGTATCGTCGATTTCGACGTAGATGTCGGGGAGGATGCCAGCCTCCTCCGTCGCGTCGAGCGCGTTGTCCACAGCCTCCTTCACAGCCGTCACCAATCCTCGGGCTCCGCTGTCGAACCCGAGCATGTGCTTGTTCTTCTCGAAGAACTCGGCGATGGAGATCTGACGCTGGCTCTCGGCCAACTCTTCGGCGATCCCCTCCTCCTCGCCGAGCGTCGACTGGATAGATGGCATTCTGTGGTATCTCGTAGCCGCGTGGATGTTAAAGGCTTCTCGGTGGCGAAGCGAAAGTAAAGACCGTGAACAAATCTTATATTGCTATAGGAAATAGGCGAGGCTCGACCCTCGCCGACCGAGCGTCGCGGCCCGCGCCGAGCGAGGGTTTGAAGGCCGAAACCGCCGATTTCTAGAACGAATGCGACTCTTCGGCTTCCTCCGCGAGCGCGAGTGGACGACGGTTCTGGGCTACGTCCTGTTCGTCACCCTGCTGGCGGCGGGGTACTACTACAACGTCACGTTCGTCCAGTTGGGACTGCTCGACCTCGGAACTCGACTCGTCGGACTGACCGAAGCGCAGGTATCGGCGTGGATGGCGGCGCTCGCTCTGCTGACGTTCGGCGTGGCCGTCGTGACCGGGGTGACGATGGACCGCCGCGGGTGGAGTACCGACCTGCTCGTCAAGTTCCGCATGCTCTTCGGCGTGGTTGCGGTCCAGTTCCTGCTGACGCTGGTCGCGCCGGCCGTCCGGACCGGTCCGGCGTTCGGTACGTGGATACTCGTCGCGTCGGTCGCGCTCGGGGTCGGGATTCCGGTCTCGTTCGGACTGACCATCGATTTCGTACCGGTCGAGGACCGCGGCTACGTCGCGGCGGCGATAACGGCCGTCGCGTACTTCGCGGCCAACGTCTATCCGCTCGACTGGCGCGTCGAGACGTTCAGCGCGGTGATGGTCGCGGCGATGTTGCCCGGACTGGTGGTTCTCGGGGTGCTGGCCTCCGGACGCGTCGGTCCGGCGAATCGCCTCGTCGCTCGACTCGCCGACCAGCACGAGACGTTCGGCGTCGGTCGGTTCTGTCGTCGCGCGACGGTCCGGACCCGGAGTTTCGCGTTCTGGGGACCGGTCGCCCTGATGTTCGGGGTGTTCTTCGTGGACAGTCTGGGCTTTCTCCGCATCGTCGAGACCCCGACGTTCGTCCAGAGCGCGTGGCAGTCTCCGGCGTTTTCGGACCACCTCGCTCTGGGGGTCGTCCACGTCCTCGGTGCGCTCGTGGCGGGCGTCCTCTACACCAACTTCGACCGGAACTGGCTGTTCCTGTGGGTGTTCGGCCTGTTCTCGCTGACACACCTGTTCTACACGACCGACGTACGGATGACAGCGTGGTTCCCCGGTCTCGCTCGCGGGGCCTCCTCGCCGATAAATTCGGCAGTCTACGCGGTGGCGGTGAGTTTCTACACCACCCTCAACTTCGCGCTCTGGCCCGACCTCTCGACGCCGAAGACCGTCGGAACCCACACCGCAATCGGCGTCGGTCTCGCGGGGTGGTTGGCGACGTTCCTCAGCACCGCCGTTGCACTCTACTTCGAGACCGTCGAGTTGACGCTGCTGTCGCATCTCAACGTGGTGAACGCGCTGGCGCTGTTGCTGTTCTGCGGTCTCGTCGTGGCGCTGTATCTCAGACGACTGCTCGCCGTCGCGCGGGCCGAGGGGGGAATCTAATGGCCGACCCCGTCGAAGTCCTGCCCTTACTGGTGGTCGTGGTGTTGCTGATGACCGCGAGCGGACAGCACGTCGAGCAGATGGAGGTCGTCTTCGACGGCGACCGGGAAGTCGCGGACCTCCCGGACGCGCTGGTCGTGGGCGGTGGAACCGTCACGGTTCCTGCCAACGAGAGCGTCTCCGGCGTCGTCTACGTCGTCGGCGGAGACCTGCACGTCGCTGGCGAAATCGACGGCGAGGTGACGCAACTCGCGGGGAACGTCTCGGTCGGCGACGGCGGTTCCGTCACCGGGGAGTTGCAGACCATCGCCGGCGAGACCTCCGTCGCGGCGGGTGCGACGGTCGGAACGCGCTCGACAGTCGAGTTCGTCCAGCAGGAACGCTCGCCAGCGACCCAGTTCGGCTTTCTCGCGTTGCAGGCGCTCGTCCTCGCACTCGCGGGCGGCGCGCTCGCCCGCCGCCGGCCAGCGCTCTTGGGCAACGTCGGCGATTCGGTGGTTCACCACTCGGTCGTCAGCGGCGTCGTCGGCGCGTTCACCGGCGTGACCGCCCTCGCGTTGTTCGTCTTCATGGCGTTCACGCTGATTCTCGTTCCGGTCAGTATCTTCGGACTCGCGCTCGGCCTGCTCACGGTCGCTTACGCCTACGTCGTCTACGGATATCTGGTCGGCAAGGCGCTCCCCATCGACCGGCCGGACCTCGCGTCGGCCGCGGGCGTCGCGGCGTTCGTCGTCGGGACGAACCTCCTCGGCCGTGTTCCGCTCCTCGGCACCGCGATTCGCGGCCTCCTCGTGGTGACGGGCCTCGGCGCGGTCCTCATCACCTACTTCGGCTTCCGGGAGTTCGAACCTGCGCTCGCGGAACTCGAAGAGTGAACGAATAGAGCAACTTTTATATTCGTATTAGATTTGTCTCTGTAGGCTTTAGGCATAGTAAGTTGTGTCTCAGTTACGTACTCGCGTTAGACTTTCCAGACTACCACGGCGAACACCGAGAGCTATACCCACGGAGTCGTCCCGACGACCGATACCGACCCTTTTGCCGGTTCCCACCGAAGAAACCGGTATGAGCAGACTTCTGAGCACCGTCCTGAGTTGGGTCAGTTCCTTCGCCGTCGCGTATCTCGTGGGGTCGGCGATACGTGACCGACGGACCGGCGTCCGAGCAGGTCTCGTCGCCGCGACGGTCGCGGCGACCGTTAGCTGGATCGCCTACACTGCGGTAGAGACCACCGAAACCCCGACTCCCGATGAGTTGTAGACGATGCTCACGCTCCACATGGGGTGGCGACACCTCCTGTTCGCCAACTGGCCGGTCGCGCCCGAGGAGGTCGAACCCCGGATTCCGGACGCGCTGTCGGTGGACACCTACGACGGGCGGGCGTGGCTCTCGGTCGTCCCGTACGTCAACGTGGACGTGCGCCCGCGCTGGGTACCGTCCGGCCTCGGCGTTCGCCTCCCGGAACTCAACCTCCGGACGTACGTCAGCACGGAGGGCGAGTCCGGCGTCTACTTCTTCAGCCTCGACGCCGACGGACTACCGGGCGTCGGACTGGCGAGCGTCCTCGGCGCACGCCTGCTCCACGCCCTACCGTACTACTACGCCGACATCGACTGCTCGGCCGACGGCGACACCGTCCGATTCGAGAGTCGCCGACGCCACCCCGGCGCGCGGCCGGTCCGATTCGCGGCGACGTATGGCCCGACCGGCGAGGAGTTCCGGGCCGAGCGCGGGTCGCTGGCCGAGTTCCTGACCGAGCGCTACCGATTCTACACAGAGGGCCAAAACGGCGCGATTCGCTACGCCGACATCCGCCACGACCGATGGTCGCTCTACCACGCGACCGCCGAAATCGCGGAGAACACGTTGTTCCGCGCCGACGGGTTCGCCCGTCCCGAGGTCGACCCGATCTGCTACTACAGTCCGGGCCTCGACGTGCTGGCGTCGCCGAGCCGCGAACTGGAACGCACTCGTGGGTGATTAGAATCAGTACCGGTTGACCGATGCGCAGTCGTGGTTAGCTCGAAACGCGACCGCGGGTAACTCGAAAACGTCGAGTTCAGGCCGAGGTTTCGACGCCGAGTTCGTCCAGTAGCGTCGTCGCGCCCTCGCGGGAGGACGCCGGACCTCGTGCCGTCACGAGGTCGCCGTCCACTTTCACGCTCACGTCCGAATCGACTTCGGCGTCCCAGTTACCGCCCGCGGCTTTCACCTCGTCTTCGACCCAGTAGGGCATCTTCCGGCCGTCGGGCAACACGTCGTTTTCGTCCACGATGGCCTCGTCCCACTCGTTCGGGAACCCCGTCACGTCTCGACCCGCGGCGATGGGTTCGCCGTCTTCCCCTTCTGCGAACGCCAGCAGTGCGACCGCGTGGCAGACGACCATCGCCTTGCCGTCGTCCCCTTCGACTGCCTCGCGGAGGAGTTGGCGGGCGTGTTTGTCCTGGTTCACGTCCCACTCCGTACCGTGGCCGCCGGGGAACACGACGGCGTCGTAGTCGCTGGCGTCGGTCTTCGCGATCGGCGTCGGGTCGTTCAGGCGCTCGTCGTTCTCGTGCGCCTGTTTCACCCGCTCGGCGGTCTCCTCGTCTACGAACTGAGCGTCCGGGTCGGTCGAAGTCGGGTCGATGACCGGCGGCGACCCGCTCGGCGTGGCGACCGTCACGTCGAACCCCGCATCGTCGAGCGTCTGAAGCGGCTCGACGCACTCTTCTCCCCAGTACCCCTCTTCGCTGACCACGAATAGTGCAGAAGGCATGCATCCCGTCTTGGGCCGGTTCACGTAAACTCGCTTCGCCAGTCTATTTATAAATCTTCGTCCGAGAACCGTCAGACTGGGACGGTTTCTGATTCGCATCTCTATTTTAAAGACGTGAGAGGAGTAGGGGCCCGGAACCACCCCATCACGGAGGACCCCCATCAGATAGTTGACGGAGCGCGACGTACGCCGAACCGATGAGCCTTCTCCGGGAGTTCATGCGCATCTATCAGTACCTCTTCCATCCGGGCGTAGTTCTCGCCGTCACGCTACTCCTGCTCGTCTACCGCGAGTGGGCGACCGACCGTACCCACGTCCGAAGTCTCGTGGTCAGAATCGGCACCCTGCTCGGCGTCGAACTCGTCGCGGTCGTCCCGCTGGCGGTCTACCTGCTCGTTCGCAAACCGCCAGTAACGCGGCTCACCGCCGGGTCCGACTGGCGAATCAATCTGGTGACTGCTGTCTCGTTGCTCGTCGGCGGCGCGCTCCTGTGGTACGTCTGGTCGGCGAACTCGTGGGGAGCGACCGTCAGCACTGCGGGAGTCGCCGTCTCCCTGACGGCGGTCCCGTACGCGCTCGTCGCACCGGTCTGGAACGTCTCCGGACACGTCACGTTCACGCTCGTCCCGACGCTGTTGCTCGCGCTCTCGGACCGGCGGTTCTGGCCGTTGCTCTCGATTCCGACGGTGATGGTCCTCAACAGACCGGTTCTCGGCGCGCACACGTGGCTCCAATCGCTCGGGGGACTCGCGCTCGGAACGGTCGGCGTGCTGGCGGCGGTAGCGACGTCGTCGCGGGCGTAAATCACCTATGGCTCGGGGTCGTTACGTTCCACGAACTCGATGGGGGGAGACAAAACCGGTGCGCGAGCGACGGACGAATCGGGGCGCGAGCGGAGCCAACGGAGCGAGACCGCGATTCGATTGGACGGCGTGACCGTGGACTTCGAGGAGGTTCGGGCCGTGGCGGACGTGGACCTCCGAGTGAGCGAGGGCGAGTTCGTCACGGTCATCGGTCCCTCGGGGTGCGGGAAGACCACCCTGCTCCGGACGGTCGGCGGGCTACAGGACCCGACCGCGGGCACCGTCCGGGTCGGTGGCTCCCCGCCGGAGCGCGCGCGACGGGCGGGCGAGTTCGGGTTCGTCTTCCAACAGCACGCGCTCTTGCCGTGGAAGTCGGCGCTCGAAAACGTCGTCTTCCTCCGGAAGATGGTGGGGAAGTCGCCCGACCGTGAACGGGCGCGCGAACTGCTCGCTACCGTCGGTCTCGCGGGGTTCGAGGACGCCCGGCCCGCCGAACTCTCGGGCGGGATGGCCCAGCGGGTCGCCATCGCGCGGGCGCTCCACCTCGGGGCGTCGGTCCTGCTGATGGACGAACCCTTCGGCGAACTCGACGAACTCACCCGCGAGGAGATGGGCGTCGAGGTCCGGCGGGTCTGGCGCGACCAGCGCAAGACGGTCGTGTTCGTCACTCACAGCGTCCCCGAGGCCGTCTTCCTCGCCGACAGGTGCGTCGTGATGAGCGACCAACCCGGGGAGATAGCGGGCGTCTTCGACGTGGAACTGCCCCGCCCGCGCGACGAGTCGGTGTACGGCACTACGGCGTTCCAGGAGCAGGTCGCGCGCGTCCGGACCGCGCTCCACGAGGGGTACGAACTGCGATGACCCGCGACCGACCATGAGCCACGCAGACCGAATCCCGGCAGCCAATCTCTCGCTCCCGGCGGCCGCGCTGGTCGTCGGAATCCTCGCGTGGTGGTCGGTGGTCGTCCTGTTCGGCGTTCCGGCGTATCTGCTCCCGACGCCCGCCGCAGTCGCCGCCCGACTCGCGGGTCGGCCGGGTCTCTACGCCTGGAACGCGGCGACGACGCTCCGAACGATTCTCGCGGGCGGGACCGCGGGCGTCCTCGCCGGATTCGGCGCGGCCGCGGTGGTCGTCCACTCGACCGTCCTCCGGCGCGCGCTCTCGCCCTACCTCGTCACGGCGCGCGTCCTGCCGAAAATCGCGGTCGCGCCGCTCCTGTTGGTCTACCTCGGGACCGGCGCGGGGACCGCCCTCGCGTTCGTCGCGCTCGTGGCCTTCTTCCCGACGTTCGTGAGTTCGGCGTCCGGTCTCCGGGAGACGCCCGACGAGTATCTCGACCTGCTCCGGTCGGTCGAGGCCGGTCCCCTCCGCGCGTTCCTCTTCGTCAGGATTCCGGCCGCGCTCCCCTCGGTCTTCGCGGGACTGAAGCAGTCGGCCGCGCTCGCGGTGGTCGGCGCGGTGGTCGCCGAGTGGATTCTGACCGACGCGGGACTCGGCTATCTGGTCCTCGTCGGGTCGGAGAACGTCCAGACCGACGCGGTGCTGGCGGCCGTGGTCGTCCTCTTCGCCGAGGGGATGGCGGTGTACGGAGCGGTCGCGGCGGTCGAAAACTGGGTTTCGTGGCGCTAGTTCCACTCCACCCGACGTTCGACCAACGTGGGAGTGAGGTAGAACCCGACGCCCAACACCGCCAGCACGCCCAGCGCGGCCACCATCCGGGCGGTCTGGAGTCGCGTGGAGGCCCGGAAGACCCGGTAGCCGATTCCGGCCTTCAGGGTGAGGAACTCCGCGACCACCGCACCGACGACGCCCGCGGCGGCCGCTATCTTCAGCCCCGCGAACGCCTGCGGGGCCGCGGCCGGGAGTCGCACACGGAGGTACTGCGCCGCGGACGACGCGCCGACCGAGCGCGCCAGCGCGAGATACTCGTCGGGCGTCGCGGCCAGTCCCTGATAGGTCGCTATCGTCACCGGGAAGACGGCCAGCGCGGCCGCGAGCAGGGCGCGGGCGGGCACGCCGTCGCCGAACCACCGGAAGAGAAGTGGCGCGACCGCGACGACTGGGACGACCCGGAGCGCGACCACGTAGGGCCGGACCACCGCCCGAGTCGTCTCGGAGGCCGACATCGCCACCGCGAGCGCCGCGCCGACGAGCGCGCCACCGACGATTCCGAGGCCCGCCGTGAGCGCCGTGACTCCCGCGGCCCCGACGAGCGCGGGCCAGTGGTCGGCGAGCGACGCGGCGACGTCTGCCGGACTCGGGAAGATTACGTCGGGGACCGCGGCGGTCCGGGCGGCCCACCACCACGCGACCAGCGCGAGGGCGGCCACGACGACCGGCGGACCGACTCGCGCGGCGAGCGCAGACGCGCGGGACGCGACCGAGCGCGACGCACTCGCGGCCGAACGCGGCCCGCCCGCGTCGGACGCCTGCGGGGGCGGGCCGGACGCGGGCGAGTCAGATGCCTGCGACTCGGAGGCGGGCGTGCGCGACTCGGACCCCGACGAGTCGGAGGTCATCAGTTCCGACTGTCGGAGGTGGTCCCGGAAGTGGTTTCGCCGGAAGCGGTTCCGCCGGAAGTCGCCGTCTCGGGCGGCGAGACGGTCTCGGCGTACCGTCCGACGTACTGGTAGTCCGTGTCGAGATACTCGTTGGTCCAGACCGACGAGGGGTCGGTCTCGCCGCCGAGGAGGTCGGCGTCACGCAGAGCCCGGTACGTCGTCTCCCACGGTCGCGCCTCGCTCCAGCCCCATCCCTGCTGGCGAACCGTCCGGGAGAGGACGTACTGGCTGGCCATCTCGACCCACTTGGCCCGCTGGGTGTCGGCGGTCTCGGAGAGGGCCGGATTCGCCTCGACCAGCATCTCGGTGGCCCGGCCGGGGTTGTCGGTCGCCCACGCCGCGCCGCGGGCGGTCGCGTTCAGGAAGCCCCGGACCGTCTCGGGATTTCGGTCGGCGAAGTCCGGATTCGTGCCCACGACGTGGCCGTAGGAAGGAATCGTCTCGGCGACCGGAATCGACGAGACCGACCCGGCCTCCCGTCGCGCGACTACTGCGTCGGCGAAGACCCCGCCCGCGGCGTCGACTTCGCCGCCGAGCAACTGCTGTACCGTGTCGAACCCGGTGTCCACGAGTTCCACGTCCGAGAGGACGCCCTTCTCCTCCAGCAGGAGTTTCGTGAGAACCCGGACCATGCCGGGTCCGGTGCCGACCGTCTTGCCCGCGAGTTGGTCGGCGCTGGTCAGTTCGCCGCCGAAGGTCTCGCGGGTGGTGAACACCACGACCGGACTCTTCTGCATCACGACCCCGACCGACCGCGGCGAGAGGCCTCGCGTGTTGACGTTGAGCATCTGGTCGGCGCTCGTGACGGCGAACTCCGTGTTGCCGAGCCCGACCTGCTTGGCCGCGAAGTCCGACCCCTGGCCGCTCTCGATTCCGGCGAGGTTCACGCCCTGTTCGTCGTAGTACCCCCTCGCCTTCGCGGCGTAGTACGGGACGTGAAGCCCGTTCGGTTTCCAGTTCAGGAGCAGGCCGACCCCCCCGGACTGGGCCGCGCTAGTGGCGACTGCTCCGGTCAGTCCAACCGCACTCACACCCGTTGCTCGTAAGAACTCTCGTCGTGTCTCCCCCATCGTTTCCGTCGAAGGTCACGACTGTCACCGTCATAATCGTTCGGGGAACGATCGGCGGACGTGCGACTCTCCGGCCGTGGGGGTCCGGTCGAGCGATCTGGCCTCGCCGGGAAGCGACCGGGCCTAATCGAGAGGACTCCCACGTTCCGCGGGGCTCTCTGCCGTAACTGGTCGTTTCGGTCCAAACTCCTTTATAGAATGTCGACGAACTGGTACGAGCATGATACCGCTACAGCAACTCGACTGGCCGACCTCCCTCCCGGAGTTTCTGGCCCAGTTCGGCGACCTGCTCTGGGACGTGGTCGCATTCGTCGTCGCCTTCGCGGTGGTCTACTTCGTCGGGCGATACCTGTTGGTGAAACTCGTCCGGCGGTCGTTGTCGGTCCGCGGGTTCGACCGGACGGTGGTCCAGTTGGCGACCACGACTGCGGGTGCGCTGGCCTTCTTCGTCGCCATCGCGGTCGCCTTCACGGTCGCGGGGTTCGGGAGTTTTCTGGCGGCGTTCGCCACGCTAAGCGGTGCGCTGGCGCTGGCGCTCGGATTCGCGGCCCAGGACATCGTGGCCAACTTCGTCGCCGGGGTGTTCATCCTCAAGGACAAGCCCTTCGAGGTCGACGACTGGATAGAGTGGGACGACACGACGGGCGTGGTCCGGGAGATAGACCTCCGAGTGACGAAGGTCGAGACGTTCAACAACGAGGTCGTCACGGTTCCGAACTCAGAACTCGCCAACAACGCGGTCAAGAACGCGATGGCGAACGATCGTCTCCGCCTCCAGTTCGTCTTCGGCATCGGGTACGACGACGACATCGACGAGGCCGCCGACGTCATCCTCGAAGACGCCCGGTCCATTCCCGAAGTCCTGAACGACCCCGAACCGTCGGTCCGGACCGCCGAACTCGCCGACTCCTACGTCGGACTCGAATCCAGAATCTGGATAGCGGACCCCGGCCGCGGGAAGTTCAAGCAAGTCCTCTCCGACCACGTGAAGGGCGTCAAAGAGCGGTTCGACGCCCGCGGCGTCGACATGCCGTACCCCTACCGCGAACTGACCGGTGGCATCTCTATCGAGGAGGTGGGAAATCTCGACCAAGTGGACGTGACCGGCGACTGATTATCACGATCCTTCCCGCCCTCTCGTATTTTTGACATTCTTTTCATGCGCGCGCGTGCGAGGGATTTATCAGGAAGGAACTGCTACCCTGAATCAGGTTTTATGAGTCAGGAAAGCGAATACGGGGCCGGGCAAATCCAGGTTCTCGAAGGCTTACAGGCAGTTCGGAAACGCCCGGCGATGTATATCGGTTCTACCGACGCACGAGGGTTACACCACCTCGTGTTCGAAGTCGTTGACAATTCTATCGACGAGGCCCTCGCCGGTTACTGTGACTCGATTGATGTGAGTATTCACGACGACGGGTCGGTCGCCATCTCGGACGACGGGCGTGGCATCCCCGTGGACACCCACGAGGAGTACGACAAGCCCGCAGTCGAAGTCATTCTGACCGTCCTCCACGCTGGCGGGAAGTTCGACAACAAGTCGTATCAGGTCTCCGGCGGCCTCCACGGCGTCGGCGTCAGCGTCGTCAACGCCCTCTCGGAACGCCTCGAAGTCGAGGTCAAGCGCGACGGCGCACTCTGGCATCAGGAGTTCGAGCAGGGCGAACCCGCCACCTCGTTGGAGCGGGTTCGAGACCTCGAACCCGACGAAGGGACGGGCAGCGAGATTCGGTTCTGGCCCGACAGCGACATCTTCGAGACCACCGAGTTCGCCTACTCGACGCTCGAGAGTCGCCTGCGCGAACTGGCCTTCCTCAACTCCGGCGTAGGTATCTCGCTGTCGGACCTGCGCGGCGAGGACGGAAAGTCCGACACGTTCGAGTACGAGGGTGGCATTCGGGAGTTCGTCGAGTATCTCAACGAGACCAAGACGCCGCTCCATCAGGAGGTCATCTACTTCGAGGACGAAGACCAGAACATCCAGGTCGAGGTGGCGATGCAGGCCACCGACGAACTCCAGGGGTCGATTCACGCCTTCGCCAACAACATCAACACCCGCGAAGGCGGCACCCACCTCACCGGGTTCAAGACCGCCCTCACCAGGTTCGTCAACGACTACGCCAACGAGAACAACCTCTTGGGCGACTTGGACGAGAACCTCAAGGGCGAAGACGTGCGCGAAGGTCTGACCGCAGTCATCTCGGTCAAACACCCCGACCCGCAGTTCGAGGGCCAGACCAAGACCAAGCTCGGCAACAGCGAGGTCAGAGGCATCGTGGAGTCGGCGATTCACGAGGGGCTCTCGACCTACTTCGAGGAGAACCCCCAGACCGCCGAGGCCATCGTCTCGAAGGCCGCCGAGGCCGCGAAGGCCCGGAAGGCCGCGAAGAAGGCCGAGGAACTGACCCGCCGGAAGAACGCGCTGGAATCGACTGCGCTCCCCGGCAAACTCGCGGACTGCCAGTCGCGCGACCCGACCAAGTCGGAACTGTTCGTGGTCGAGGGCGACTCGGCGGGTGGAAGCGCGAAGCAAGCCCGCGACCGCGAGTTTCAGGCCATCCTTCCGCTGTTCGGCAAGGTGCTGAACGTCGAAAAGCACCGACTCGACCGCGTGCTGGAGAACGACAAGATTCGTCACTTCATCACCGCACTCGGCACGGGCATCGGCGACGAGTTCGAGATAGAGGACGCCCGTTACCACAAGATAATCATCATGACGGACGCGGACGTGGACGGAGCCCACATCCGGACGCTCTATCTGACGCTCCTGTACCGGTACATGAAGCCCCTGCTGGAAGCGGGCTACGTCTACGCGGCCCAACCGCCGCTGTACCGGATTCGCTACCGCGGCGAGACCTACGACGCCATGACCGAGGAGGAGCGCGAACGCATCATCGAAGAGGAGTGTGACGGCAACCCCACGCAGGTCCAGCGGTTCAAGGGTCTCGGAGAGATGAACCCCGAACAGCTGTGGGAGACCACGATGAATCCCGAGAACCGCATCCTGAAGCAGGTCACCATCGAGGACGCCGCCGCGGCGGACAAGATGTTCTCCGTGCTGATGGGCGATGCCGTCGAACCGCGAAAACAGTTCATCAAAGAACACGCCAGCGAAGCTGACTGGGTTGACATCTGATATGAGTACGGACACACCCGACCTCCCCGACGAGGTCGCAGAGCGAGTACGGAACGTCCGCGTCGAGGACGAGATGGAACAGAGCTACATCGACTACGCGATGTCGGTCATCGCGGGACGTGCGCTGCCGGACGTGCGCGACGGGTTGAAACCCGTCCACCGGCGCATCCTCTACGCGATGCACCGGTCGGGCATCACCAGCGGTGCGAGCCACCGCAAGTCCTCGAACATCGTCGGCGACACCATGGGTGACTTCCACCCGCACGGCGACAAGTCCATCTACGACGCGCTGGTCCGGATGGCACAGGACTTCTCGATGCGGTACCCCCTCGTGGACGGACAGGGGAACTTCGGGTCCATCGACGGTGACCCCGCCGCCGCAATGCGGTACACGGAGGCCCGAATGGCTCCCATCGCCGAGGAGTTGCTGTCCGACATCGACATGGACACCGTCGACTGGCAGTCGAACTACGACGACCGCTTACAGGAACCGGAGGTGCTGCCGTCGGCCTTCCCGAACCTGCTGGTGAACGGTTCGTCGGGCATCGCGGTCGGCATGTCCACGAACATCCCGCCGCACAACCTCGGCGAGGTCGTCGACGCGACCGTCGAACTCATCGAGAACCCCGACGCGACCGTCGAGGACCTGATGGAACACGTCAAGGGACCGGACTTCCCGACCGGCGCGAACATCGTCGGTCGGAACGCGGTCCACGCCGCGTACAAGACGGGGCGGGGCCGAATCCGGATGCGAGCGGAGTTCGAGGTCGAGGAGCGCGAGACGGGGAGCGACCGCATCGTCATCACTGAACTCCCGTTCCAGACCAACAAGGCCCGGATGATAGAGAAGATAGCCGACGCGGTCAACGACGGGTCGCTCGAAGGAATCCGCGACCTCCGCGACGAGTCCGACCGCGACGGCATCCGAGTCGTTGTCGAACTCAAGCAGAACGCGATGACCGAGGTCGTCAAGAACCAACTCCTCGAAGGCTACCTCGAGAAGACCTTCGGCGTCATCAACCTCGCACTGGTGGACGGCGAACCCAAGGTGCTGTCGCTAAAGGAGACGCTCGAACACTATCTCGACCACCGGAAGGAGGTCGTCCGGCGCCGGAGTCAGCACGAACTCGACGAGGCCGAAGACCGCGCTCACATCCTCGAAGGCCGACTCACGGCGCTCGAAAACGCCGACGACGTGGTGGACATCATCCAGGAGGCCCAGGACCGCGACGAGGCCAAGGCCGATCTGCAGGACGCCTACGACTTCTCGGACGAGCAGGTCGACCACATCGTCCGGATGCAGTTGGGGAGTCTCACTTCGATGGAGACCGCCGAAATCGAAGCCGAATACGAGGAGGTCGAGACCCGCATCGAACGCCTCGAGACCATCCTCGGCGACGAATCCGAACTCCTCTCGGTCATCAAGGAGGAGCTACTGGAGGTCAAAGACGAGTACGGCGACGACCGCCGGACGAGTTTCATCGAGAACACCGACGAAGTGACCCGCGAAGACCTCATCGCCGAGGAGGACGTGGTCGTGGTCGTCACCGAACAGGACTACGTCAAGCGGATGCCCGTCTCCCAGTTCGACGCTCAGAACCGCGGCGGCAAGGGCATCATCGGCGGCGACATCAAGGAGGGCGACCGGGTGTCGAAGGTGTTCCGGGCCAACACCCACGACTACCTGCTCTGTTTCACGAACCAGGGGCAGGTCTATCGCCTGAAGACCTACGAGATCCCCGAGATGTCCCGGACCGCCCGGGGCAAGTCGGCCATCAACCTGCTCGACCTTGACGACGGCGAGGAGATTACCGCGGTCGTCAACACCGACGACTTCGAGGACGACGAGTATCTGGCGATGGTCACGCGCCGAGGGATGGTCAACCGGACGGTCGCTAGCGACTTCGACAACATCCTCTCGACCGGCATCATCGCCGCCAAACTGGAGGAGGGTGACGAGCTCGTGGACGTGAAGGTGACGGACGGGACGACCGACCTGCTCATCGCCACTCGGAACGGGATGGCGATTCGGTTCGACGAGTCGGAGGTCACCGCGACCGGTCGGCGAACCAAAGGAGTCAACGGGGTCAAGTTGCGCGACGACGACGCGGTCGCGGGGATGGTCACGGCGACGAACGACGACGACCGAGCGCTGTTGACCGTCACCGAACGAGGGTACGGCAAACGGACGCTGCTTCCCGAGTACCGAAAGCAGTCGCGGTACGGCTACGGTCTGGTCGACATCAAGACCGGCGACCGGAACGGAGGCGTCACGTCGGTCAAGGCCGTCGACCCGGACGACGACCTCGTTATCATGAGCGAGGACGGTCAGATTATGCGCATCCGGGCGGCCGACATCTCCGAGGTCGGCCGAAACACCATGGGCGTGAAAGTGATGGAACTCGAAGCCGACGACAGCGTGGCGAGCGTGGACGTGCTGTCCGCCGAAACCCCCGACGAGTCCGCGGAAAGCGCGGAACCCGACGAGGGAGCCGAACCCGCCGAGAGCGCCGAGTAACTACCCGCCGTTCGCTATTTTCGCGACTTCGTGCAGGTCAGTGACTTCGTAGTCCGGTTCGACCGATAGCTCGACGCCCGCACAGTGGTCGCGCCGGACGAACGCCGAGTCGAGTCCCGCGCGCCGGGCCGCCTCCACGTCGCTCTCGCTGTCGCCGACGTAGAGCGCCGAGTCGGCACCGAGGTCGGCCATTGCGCGTTCGAGGAAGTGCGGATCGGGCTTCTTGCGGTCCAAGCTCTCGACGCCCAGTTCGCGGCCGTAGTAGGTGTCGACCCAGTCGGCGAACTCACAGAAGTCGAGGACGAACTCGATGGTCGCGTGCTGGTTGGAACTCACGATACCGAAGTCGTGGGCGAGGCTCTCGATGGCGGACACGTCGTCGTAGCGCCCGCGTTTGCCCTCGCGGAACTCGGCGAGTTGGGCCTCCGAGGCGTGGCGGTCACGCGCGAGCCAGAACGTCTCCGGGTCGAGACCGTAGGGCCGACAGACTGCCTCCAGACTCTCGGGCGTGACGCCGCGCAACACGTCGGCGACGTGTTCGTCGTCGGGCGAATCGACCCCCACAGCTCGGAAGGCCGATTCGGCCGCCCGACGCAGGGTCTCGTCGGCCGGGGGTTCGACCAGCACGCCGTCGTTGTCGAAGAGGATGGCGTCGTAGTAGGTCACGTGACGTGATGGCTCGGGGAGGTGACTTGGGTGTGTCGATTCGCTTACTCTCGCCGAGACTGGCGTTTACCGTTGAACGACCCCGTACGGACGGTATCCAGAACCGTTATGCTGACCGGTGACCTTCATCATAGTTGATTAACTATGGTGGCGAAAGCCGTGGTCGGCCAACGCGAAACGTTCGAGGCGAGTACCGGTCTCCGCAACGGCGCGGTCCTGATGGCCGTCGCCGGATTGGGGTTCGTCGGCTACGGGGTAGTGTTCCTCTATCGGACGTTCTTCGGGTCGGGCTTCGAGTTGGGCGTCAGTACCATCGGTGGCGTCACCCGAGCCGACCTCGCCGCGAGCAATCCGGAGATGCTACACTACATCAGCCATCTCCACGTCGCCGTCTCCGGACTGCTCATCGGGGCTGGCATCGGCGTCGTGGCACTCGCCTGGTACGGCGTTCGGAGTGGCCAACTGTGGGCGTGGGCGACTGCAGTCGCCGTTCCCGTCGTGTCGCTCGCCATCGCGCTCCCGATGCACTACTTCGACTTCTTCGCCCACGACTGGGTGACGCATCTCGGTCCTATCTACGTCGCAGTTATCGTGTTCGTGGTCGGCGCGGTGCTGGCGTACCGCAGCATGCAAACTGCGAGTCGGTCGGCGTAGTACACCGAAACGGAGTTTCGCGAACACCGAGCACGATTTTCACGGGGCCTGTTCCCGACGTGAGTTACCGGGATAACCAAATATATGGTTCTTAAACAAGTGAAGGAACTTCTAAAGGAAATAATTTACTGTCTTTAAGCAATACAGGACTACGCAGCGTCGTCGAAGGCGAGCAACCGAGTGTCCGGTTAGAGGATGCGCTTTCCGAGTCCACTCGCGGCCAGTTCGGTCGCCAACTCCGCGGTCTCGTTGTGTTCGTCCAGAATCGCGTTGACTTCCACGACTTCGAGCGTCCGCAGGATTCCCTCGGCCTCGTCGCGTTCGGCGACCGTCTCCAGCGCGGAGTGGGCCTCCCGGTAGTTGACGCCGCCCCGGACCGGCGTCCCGACGCCCGGCGCGACCTTGGGGTCGAGCCAGTCCATGTCGAGGCTGACGTGGATGCCGTCGGTGCCGTCGGTCGCCACGTCCAGCGCGTCCTCCACGACGGGCTTGACGCCGCGCTCGTCGATGTCGGACATGGTGTAGGCGGTCACGTCGCTCTCTCGAATCGCCTCGCGCTCGGCGTCGTCCAGACTCCGAAGACCGACGATTGCGACGTTCTCCTCGCGGAGGTTCGGAGCGTTGGCCCACTCGGTGTCGGCGAAGTCGCCGATGCCGAGGAGCGCCGCCAGCGGCATCCCGTGGACGTTGCCCGACGGCGAGGTCGTCGGCGTGTTGAAGTCGCCGTGCGCGTCGAACCAGATGACGCCGAGGTCGGCGTCGCGGGCCGCGCCCGTCACGGTTCCGATGGCGATGGAGTGGTCGCCGCCGAGCACCAGCGGGAACTGGCCCGCGTCGAGCGTGTCGGCCACTTCGTCGGCGAGGTTCGTACACACTTCCGAGGTCTCGCGCAGGAACTTGGCCGACCCCTGAGTGGGCTGCTCGGTCTCCGGGTCTCGCTCCTCGGCCCGCGGGACCGGCAAGTCGCCCGCGTCGGTCGTTTCGACGCCGAGGGCTTCGAGTTCGTCCGCCAGACCGGCGTATCGGATGGTAGACGACCCCATGTCCACGCCGCGTCGGTCCGCGCCGAGGTCCATCGGGACGCCGATTATTCGCACCTGTCGGGTCATGAGAGACGCTTCGAAAGCCCGGTGTAAAGAAGGCCTGATTTTCGGACGGCGCGAGAGTCGCGAGTTCGAGACCGGACGCGAGGCTACTCGTAGTGCGAGCAGACCCGCTTCAGTCCTTCCTCGAAGCTGATCTGGGGTTCCCAGCCGGTTTCCTCGCGCATCTTCGTGGAGTCGGCCATCGTGTCGTGGACGTAGACCTTCTCCGGGATGGGGTTCTCGACGTACTCGGGTTCGATGTCGGTGCCGAGTTCGTCGTTCAGGCGCTCGACCAGCGTGTTGAGGCTGTAGGATTCGCCCGTTCCGAGGTTGTAGATGCCGGTGAGTTCGTGGTCGGCCGCGAGTTCGAGTCCGCGGGCGACGTCCGAGACGTGGGTGAAGTCGCGCGTCTGGGTGCCGTCGCCGTAGATGACCGGCGCGTCTCCGTTGGCGAGGTCGTCGGCGAACTGGGCGATGAGGTTGGCGTACTCGTCTTTGTGCTCCTCCGCTCCGCCGAAGCCCTCGTAGACGCTGAAGAATCGCATCCCGGCCATATTCATGTCGTAGTGGTACGCGAAGTACTCGCCGTAGCGTTCGCGGGCCAGCTTCGAGGCCTCGTAGCCGGTTCGAGCCGTCACGTCCATGTCCTCGGGCGAGGGTTCGGTTCGGTCGCCGTAAATCGAGGAAGTGGAGGCGTAGACCACGGTGTCACACCCGTCTTCGCGGACCTGCTCGACCGTGTTGACGAAGCCCTCGACGTTGACTCGTGCGCCCTTGGCCGGGTCCTCCTCGTGCATCGGGTACGAGGACAGCGCCGCGAGGTGGAAGAGTACGTCCACGTCTTCGGTCGGCAGGTCGTCTTCGACGACGCTCACGTCGTGGAACTCGACCGAATCGTCCAAGTTCTCGGGCGTGCCGAGATACAGGTCGTCCACCGCGACGACGTCGTTGTCTTCGGCGAGGTGGTTCGCCAGATTCGACCCGATGAAGCCTGCACCACCGGTTACCAGCACGCGCTTTCCTTGCATGGTCGAAACCATCCCCGCCACCGTCAAATCGCTGTCGTTCCATCGCTCGGATGCGAGACCGTTAACTGTGCCCGGACCGAACCGTGGATTCAATTCGCGCTTCCGTCCGGTTCGTCGCATTTAAGGCAATCTATTGCCAAAGATTGAGCAATGTCTACAATCGAACTGACCGCCAGTCAGGAAAAGATTCTTCGCGCGCTCGTAGACCTCCATCGGGAGACCGAAGACGCAGTCAAGGGGGAGGACATCGCCGAGGAAGTCGACCGCAACCCCGGAACGATTCGGAACCAGATGCAGAGCCTGAAGGCCCTGCAACTGGTCGAAGGCGTCCCCGGCCCGAAAGGTGGGTACAAGCCGACCGCCAACGCCTTCGACGCCCTCGGCGTGCAGGACATGGACCAGGAGGCCCACGTCCCGCTGTTTCACGAGGGGGAAGAAGTCGAGGAAGCGAACGTCGAGGAGATCGATCTCGCCAGCGTTCACCATCCCGAACTCTGCCGCGCCGAGATTCACGTCCGCGGGTCGGTCCGCGACTTCCACGAGGGCGACGCGATTCGCGTCGGACCCACGCCGCTATCGAAACTCGTCGTCGAAGGGACGGTAGACGGGAAAGACGACACCAACAACATCCTCATCCTGAAACTCGAGTCGATGGAAGCCCCCGCCGAGGACCCCGAACACTAGCTCTCGCTCTTTCTGCCGGCGCTGTCTCGGGACCCGTCCGTAGTCCCGGTACGTCCCGAAATCGAGATTCCTTCGCTCGGCTCGATAGTGTTCGACCTCCGTCACGAACCGTGATAGAGAGTCTCACTCGCCCGTCCGTCGCTTTCAAAGCCTTTGTATCCAAGGACTCCGGAGGTTCCGATATGACTGAGAAGGTCGTCGTGCTCGGCGCGGGTTACGCCGGTGCAGGCGCGGTTCAGCGACTGGAAGACGAGTTAGAGCACGCGGACGCCGAGTTGACGTGGATTTCGGAGCACAACTACCACCTCGTTCTTCACGAGGCCCACCGAGTCATCCGCGACCCGAGCGTCGAGGACGACATCACGATTCCGGTCGGCGACATCGCCTCGCCGAGCACCGACTTCGTGCAGGCGCGAGTCGAGGCCGTCGATACCGACGACCAGACCGTCGAACTCGACGGTGACGAACCGGTCGACTACGACTACCTGCTGGTCGCGCTCGGGAGCCAGACCGCCTACTACGGCATCCCCGGCATGGAGGAGAACGCGCTGACGCTCAAGGGACTCGACGACGCCCGCGAGATTCACGAGCAGGTCAAGCAGGCCGCCTCCCAGGCCTCGCGCAACGACCCGGCACAGGTCGTCATCGGCGGTGCCGGCCTGTCGGGAATCCAGAGCGCGGGCGAGGTCGCGGAGTTCCGCGACGAACACCGCGCGCCCATCGACATCTACCTCGTGGAGGCCCTCGAAGAGATCATGCCCGGACAGGACTCCGAACTTCAGGGGACGGTCCGACGGCACCTCGAAGAGGCCGACGTGGAAATCCTAACCGACGACCCGATCACCGAGGCCACCGAGGACGCCATCGAGTTCGACGAGGGCGACCCCCTCGACTACGACGTGTTCGTCTGGACCGGCGGCATCACCGGGCAGGACGCACTCGACGACTGTAACCTCGACAACGAACACAACCGCGTCACCTGCGAGTCGGACTTCCAGACCAGCGACGAACACGTCTTCGCAATCGGCGACTCGGCCATCGTCGACCAGGGCGACGACCCCGCGCCGCCGACCGCACAGGCCGCGTGGCAGGCCGCAGAGGTCGCCGGTCAGAACATCGCTCGCGCCATCAACGACCAACCGCTGAAGACGTGGACCTACGACGACAAGGGGACGCTGGTCTCGGTCGGCGAGACCGCAGTCGCCCACGACGTCGACATGATTCCGATTCGGACGTTCAACTCCTACCCCGCGAGGTTCCTCAAGAAGGCCACCGCCGCGCGCTGGATTGCCGACGTGAGTTCGCTGCCGAGGGCGCTGAAGGCCTGGGACTCGCTGTAAATCCGTAGAACTGAAGCCGTTCTTCTACCTGCGTTCTTCCAGAATCCGGTCGATAATCCGACCCGTAGAGAGCAGTTCGCCGGCGTATTCGGGTTCGCGTGGACTCGCTCGCCGGACCTCGCAGTCGATGGCGCGCCGGGCGAGTTCGTCCTCGATGGCGGCCTCGTCGTGATGCTGGTCGTGACCGAGCGCGATGACGTCCGGTTCCAGTTCCTCGATGGGCGCGAAGATGTCCTCGGGGTGGCCCACCCGGGCGTCGTCCACCGCGTCGACGGCGGCGACCACGTCCCGGCGCTGGCGGTTCGGCAGAATCGGCGGTTCCTTGTGCGTGACGTTCTCCCTCCGAGCGACGATGACCGTGAGTCGGTCGCCCATCGCTTTCGCGTCTCGGAGGTAGTGGACGTGTCCGGGGTGGAGAAGGTCGAAGGTTCCCTGTGCGATGACGTGCGTCATTCTGTGTCCTCGTCGAAGTCGTAGTCTAATTCGGCGTCGATGTCTGCCTGCGTGAAGTCGAAGAACGATTCACCCTCCGGGAGCGACACGTCGAGGACGTCCAACTCCCGAGGCACTCCCTCCCGGTCGAACGCCTGCCAGTCCTCGTCGTCGTATGGGTAGCCGATGATGACGTGGACCTTCCCCCTGCCGAAGGTGGCCAGGTCCTCCTTGCTCGGCTTCAGAACACCGTTCGGGTGGGAGTGGACCGACCCGACCGAGTTGAAGTCGTTGGGAATCTGGCTGGTCTTGACCGTGGCGCTCACGCTGTTCGACTCGGTGCCGGGGATGACCAACACGTCGGTGATGACCGTTCCGTCGCGTTCGAGTCCCAGAGAGCGGGCGTCCTCGCCGCGGAGGAAGCCCATGTACTCGTGCGGGTGGGCGTCCTCCGAGGCCGCGAGTGCGAACTGGAGGGCGTCCTCGGCGATACCGAGAATTTCGCTCGACCGGAACAACCGCATGGTGAAATCTCCGGGCGGGCGCGTTCTAAAGGTTGCGAACCGCTCAGCGGAGTCTCGTTCGGCGCCCGCGGCGACGGCTACGGAAATCGGCAGTTTCCGAGAGGCTCTCACCGGAGCTCGTCGCCTCGTCGGAACGGGCCTGCGCGGTCGGGCGGAGTTCAGATGCGACTCGTTCCCGTGTTTCAAGAATACATAAGTTGTCTACTTCTGTATCGGTCGGTATGCCAGGACCCGTCTTTCTGGAGGGCGACGAGGTGACGCTTCGACCGCCGGAAACCGAGGACATCGAGTTCATCCAGCGGTGCATGAACGACGCTCGCGTGTGGCGGCCCGCACTCGACATCGACCCGACCAACTACGGGCAGTGCGAGGAGTTCTTCGAGAGCGTCCTCTCGGGTGAGGACGGCGTACACTGTCTGGCGTGCGACGACGGCGAGCCATTGGGCGTCGTCACGCTGACCGGGTCTCAGTACGGGCCGAACGAAACGTCCCGCTCGCGGGACGCAGAACTCGCCTACTGGTTCGCGCCCGAACGTCACGGGCAGGGGTACGGGTCCGACGCCGCGGAAACGATGGTCGAGTACGCCTTCGAGGACCGAAATATCAGGCGGTTGAGCGTGCAGGTCGGCAGTTTCAACGACGCCTCGATAGGTCTGCTGGAATCGCTCGGATTCGAACGCGAGGGGACGCTCCGAGAGGCATCCTGGTTCCGTGGGGAGTATCACGACATGCACTGCTACGGACTACTGCGTGCGGACTGGCGAGCAGAGCAGTAACTCGGGTGACGGTCTGTGGCGGCCCCGCCGATACGAACCAGTTGCAAACCCGTGAACTACCCCGGCCTACTGTGCTCGCCTAACGGCTCGCTTCGTTGCGGCAGGGGCTTCCCAGTCGACTCGCGAGTATCCCACTTTCTGTGGTTCGTTGACGTCTACGAATCGCTTCACTCCCTGCGTTGTGGTCCGAAAATAGTCGACTTTCGATATCGAGCGGGAGTTTCTCTCCCGCCGACCTCGTGAATCCTCGATTCGCGCAGTTACGGGAGAGAACCGCTCTCTCGAACGATTCTTCGAAGACGAAGAATCGGCATCGCATGAGTTAAAAGCGGCCGAACCGAATCCACGGACAAGAATGACATCTACTGATGACTCCGGCGAGGCCGTAGTCTACGACCTCGACCCGGACTGTACCCTCGAAGACGTCGAAGAGGGCAACTACTACCACGCCACGGTCAACGGCGTGGTCGACTACGGGGTGTTCGTGGATCTCTCGGACTCGGTCTCCGGACTCGCTCACGAGTCGAACTACGACGGAAGCTACGAAGTCGACGACGACCTCGTGGTAAAACTGACCGAGATTCGGGAGAACGGCGACCTGAGTTTCGAACCGGCCGAAATCGAGGACTACGAGACCGTCGAGGTCGGTCACGACTACGACATCGCCGACGCTGGCGAACTCTCGGACGCGGTGGGCGAGACCGTCCACCTCGAAGGCGAAGTCGTCCAGATCAAGCAGACCGGCGGCCCGACCATCTTCCACGTGAGCGACGAGACGGGCGTCATCCCCTGCGCGGCCTTCGAGGAGGCGGGCGTCCGCGCCTACCCCGAGGTCGAAATCGACGACGTGATTCGCGTCACCGGGCAGGTCGACGAGCGCGACAACGCCCTGCAAGTCGAAGTCGATTCGCTCGACGTGCTGACCGACGGCGACGCCGAGAACGTGCGCGAACGCCTCGCCACGGCACTCGAGGAGCGCGCCGAACCCCACGAGGTCGAACCGCTCGTGGAGTGGCCCGCCCTGACGCAGATGTTCCCCGACCTGCAGGAGGTCGCCAAGCAACTCCGTCGGACCGTCCTCGAAAGTCGGCCGATTCGCGTGCGCCACCACGCCGACGGCGACGGGATGTGCGCCTCGATTCCGGTCCAGTACGCGCTGGAGCGGTTCATCCAGGAGACTCACCAGGACCCCGAGGCCAAGCGCCACCTGTTCAAGCGCCTGCCGAGCAAGGCCCCGTTCTACGAGATGGAGGACGTGACCCGCGACCTCAACTTCGCGCTCGAGGACCAGGCCCGCCACGGCCAGAAACTCCCGCTACTGCTGATGCTCGACAACGGGAGTACCGCCGAGGACGTGCCCGCGTACAAGAACCTCGCGCACTACGACATCCCCGTCGTGGTCGTGGACCACCACCATCCCGACCCGGAGGCGGTCGAACCCTACGTCGACGCTCACGTCAATCCGTACCTCTACGACGAGGACTACCGCATCACGACCGGGATGATGTGCGTCGAGTTGGCGCGGATGATATGGCCCGACATCACCGAGGAACTCCGCCACGTCCCCGCGGTCGCGGGTCTCTGTGACCGGTCGAAGGCCGACGCCATGACCGACTACGTCGAACTCGCCGAGTCCGAGGGATACGAGGAGTCGTTCCTCCGGTCCATCGGCGAGGCCCTCGACTACGAGGCCCACTGGCTGAAGTACGACGCGGGACGCAACCTCATCAACGACGTGCTGAACGTGGGCAACCAGGACGGCGACGAGCGCCACCGCGAACTCGTGAACTTCCTCGCCGAGACCGCCGAGTCGGAGGTCGAGGACCAACTCGACGCGGCCATGCCCCACGTCGAACACGAGCGCCTCGACAGCGACGCCAACCTCTACCGCATCGACGTAGAGAACCACGCCCATCGGTTCACGTACCCCGCACCGGGCAAGACCACGGGCGAAATCCACGACCGGAAGGTCCAGCAGACCGGCGAACCCGTAATCACCATCGGCTACGGCCCGGACTTCGCGGTCCTCCGAAGCGATGGCGTGCGTCTCGACATCCCCGAGATGGTATCGGAACTCAACGAGGAGGTCGTCGGCGGCGGCGTCTCGGGCGGCGGCCACCTCGTCGTCGGGTCCATCAAGTTCGTCCCCGGCATGCGCGAGGAAGTGCTGGACGCGCTGGTCGAGAAGATGGCCGACGCCGAGATAGACGAGGCGTTGCAGAGTACGACCGTCGGTCACGAACAGAACGACTGAGCCAGTTCGTTCAGTTCTCGAACGCCACCTCCCGTTTTGCGTACAGGATTGCGACGACTGCCCCGACGGCGACGGCCACGAGTAGACCGACCGGAACCCGACCGCCGCCCGGACCGCCCGCGCTCGCGTCCCAATCGCTATCGAACGCCTCGGCGTAATACCCGCCCACCTCCTCGCCGCGTAATACGACTACGACCTCCCGATTCTCGCGTGCAGAGTGGTTGTTCCAGTTGAGGCTCCCGACCACCGCGGTCTCGTCGTCCACGACCACGCCCTTCGCGTGAATCTTCTCGTAGCGTCCGCGGGGGTTCGCCATTCGGGCTTCGAGCGCGAGTCCTTCCGACTCCGCCCGGTCGTTCAACCACTCGACCAGTTTCCGGTTGTCCTCCTCGACGTACCACGCGCTGCTCAGCAGAATTTCGACCTCGACGCCGCGGCGCGCGGCCCGGAGGGTCGCGCGCAGGAGACCGGTCCGCCGTCCGCCGATGGCGACCTGCTGGACTCGAATCGACTCGTCGGCGGAGTCGAGCACCGATAGTAGAGCATCCTCTGCGTTGTCGGGGGCAATCAGAAGACTGCTCGAAGAAACGTTTACATTTCTCGACGCGACCTCGGAGGGGTACGAGTCGTTCGCCGGCGCATCGTCCGCGGGGTCGAAACTCCGGCCGTGCCGAAACTCGGACCACGCCGTCGCGCCGCGCCACCCGGCGTCGGCTTCGAAGAGTTCGGCGAGGCGATTCACGGCCGTCTCGTTCCGGACGACTGCGCCCCATCCGCGGTTCGAGTGGCCGCCCGTTCCCGACGGCTTCCAGTTCTCGGTCAGCACGAGCGCCCGGTCGTCGGCGACGGCGTACTTCGCGTGGTGGAAGTCGTACCGGGCGCGCTCCCCGCCGAGGACCCGGACCTCGACACCGCGGGCGACCAGCGAGTCGAGGAGTTTGGCTTCCCGGCGGGGAAGCCCACCGACCGGCGCGCCGTCGACGAGAACTCGGACTTCGACGCCGCGGCGGGCCGCGGCCGCGAGCGCGTCGGCGACTCGCACCGAGGCGAACGTGTAACCCGCGAGCAGAACGCGACTCTCGGCCCGCCGGAGGGTTTCGAGAGGGACCGCGTGCGCGTCCGGAAGGACGAACGCGCGGACCTCGGTAGGACCGGTCCGGGCGACTTCGAAGTCGGTCGCACCGAGCGGGGTCCACCGCCAGTCTGACTCGCGCCCGGGACCGTTTACATCGCTCCCGGAGCCGTTTGCATCGCGTCCGGGCCGCCGACCGGTCGCCTGGACGCGATGCAAGCGTTCGCCTTCCGGAGCGTTCTCGTAGGTCACGCTCGCGGTGACGGTGGCGTTTACACCGGTCTCGACCGTACTCGCGGTAGCGTTGCTCCCGACCAAGCGAACCGTCTCGCCGGCGTTCGCCAGTGAGAGGTCGCCCGAGAGCGCGAGGACGCGAACGTCGGTCAGATTCCGGGCGACTCGGGGGTCGGTCGAGAGCGCGACTCGGCCCGAGACGGTCGCGTTCGGTAGCGACACCGTCGATTCACCGTCGGCGAGCGACCAGTTCGAGAGGTTCGTCGGTGTGGGAACCCGGAGGACGACGAACTCCCCGGCGTCGCCGTCGACCACGGGGTTCGGGTAGAGGGCGACGATTTCGGGCGCGTCCGACGTAGACGCGGCGTCGTTGGCCGTCGCGTTCGCTGCGACCGCCGCCGGAACGGTCGCTGGCGCGACGACCGCGAGTAGAACGGCGGCGACGAGTACCGGCGCGACGGCGGACGCGGAGAGTCCGGGGGTAGTCGTCGAGTGCGACACGAGCAGGGTTGGTCCCGCTTTCGGACTTAAACCCTCGGGGACCGGTGGCTTTTTGCTCGATAGGTTCGGCGGTGTGACTATGGTGGACCTGGTGCTGGCACTGGAACTCTCGGGAAACGCGGTCGGCGCGCTCGGCGCTGCGTTGGTCTTCTTCGAGTTCTTCCAACTGCCGAGTTACGTCGAGTACAGCGAGGAGTACAACGACTACAGCGTAGATATCTCCCCGATGGAAGTGACCGAACACACGTGGATCGGCCGCATCGGAGCGTTTCTCCTCATCGTATCGTTCGCGGTACAGTTCCTCGCCGTGTTACTCGGCTGACGGGTGAACCACGTCCCGACAGTCGGGACACTCCGCGAAGCGAGCGGGGCGGCCGTCGGACTCGTACTCGATGAGGAGGTAGTCGCGAGTGATCGATTCGCCGCAGTTCGGACAGAGCCCGACCGTTTGCGTTTCGTACGCCATATTTCGCGTACGTATTACGAGGAAAAGCTGTGGCTTTGTTATGGTGTGGGTAATTCGGGAATCGAATCGGTAATGTCGTACTGAAACGACCGCTTCTTGGTCGTCGTAATACTGGAAACGGAGTAATCGCCGCTTACGCCGGGGTTTCGGGACCGCTCTCGACGGCTTTTTCGGCTTCGGCCTGAACGAGATACGCCCGGTCGTCGGCGTGGGGCCGGACCGCTTCGAGCGCGCGCTCGGTGCCGATTTGGTTGAGCGCCCACGCCGCGCTGGCCCGGACCTCGTCGGCTTCGTCGTCTTCGAGCAGGTCCGTGAGCGGGTCGATGGCTCGCGTGTCGCCGATGAGACCGAGCGCCCGGGCGGCCTGACTCCGGACCGAAGCGTCGTCGGCCGCGAGTTGGTCGGCCACGTCCTGGGTCGCCTCTTCGCTACCGATTTCGCCGACGGCCTTCAGCGCGGGCTTGGCGAGACCGGGGTCCGAATCCACGTAGTCGAGAACTGCGTCGAGTCCGTCCTCGTCGCCGATTTTCCCGATAGTGCGGATGGCTGGCTTGTCCCGACGCTGGGCGCGCTCTTTCATCGCGTCGAGCGAGTCGGGGTGGCCCATGCGTTCGAGCGCCTCCAGGCAGTGTTCCTCCATGAAGTTCGACTGGAAGTTGTCCAGTCCGAGCAATACCATGTCGGCGCGGCCGCGCTTCTCCCAGACCTTCAGCGCGTGCCACTCGGGCGGGTAGTCCTTGCGGTGGTCGAGCACGTCGTAGAAGCCCTGTACCTGCAACTGCTCGCGGGTTTCGAGGTCGTCCCACTCTTCGGCGTCTTCGACGCCCGTCTGTAGCTCTGCGGCCGCGTCCTCCAGTTCGGCGATGGTCTCGGCGTCGTCGTCGGGGTCGAGTCCTGCCTCGCCGATGACGACCGCGGTCTCTTCGAGCGCGGACGTGAGGTCGTCGATTTCGGGCGAGACCGTCACCCCGACGCTGGTGTCGAGAATCTCCTCGACGTCGGTCACGAACGCGTCGACCACGTCGGCCAGTTCCTCTCGGCCGGTGTCGGTCCACTCGGTCTCTTCGACGGTGGTCCCGGCGTCGGTCACGTCCTCCACGACGTCCTCTGCGTAGGGGCCGCGGGCCGCTTCGAGGTCGCTCCGGAGGTCCGAGAGGCGGTCCTCGAACTGCTCGCGGGGACTCTCCTCGTCGTCGTCTTCGGGCTCGGGGAGGTCGGCGGCTTCGACGTGACCCTCGATTTCGTCGAGGTGAGCCTCCACCTCGTCGAGGTCAGCTTCGGTCTCGGCGTCGTCGAGTTCCTCCTCGGCCGCGTCCAGTTCCGCCTCTATCTCTTCCTCGGAGAGCGTCTCCTCGACCGCCGTTTCCTCGGTTTCGGCCTCCTCGGCTTCGGCCTCCTCGGTCTCGGTTTCCGTCTCGTCGCCTTCGTCGCTCATTCGTCCCACCCCGCAAGGCTTACCGGACTCATATGGTCAAAAGTCGGTGCGTACACCTCAAGAGCGTTTCCCTTCCACCTCGCGCGCGCCCACCTCTCGTCCGTCGAGGTCGCACTCGGCGTCGCGCCAGTAGTATCGCGGGCCGAGCAGGAGGTACGCCAGCGCGGCCACGAGCAGAAGGAGGGGGAAGACCCGCCCGAACGCCGCGGGCGCGAGAATAGCAAGCGCCTGCACGCCGCCCATCGCCAGCGCGTCCCGTGCGAAGAGGTCGGGGTAGGTCACGCGAGTCACCATCAAGTAGGCGAAGACGGCCGCGGCCGCGAGCAGGACCGCGGCGTCTTCGACGCCCGCGAGCACGGCGGCCGCGAGAATCGTCGCCGCGAGCGTACTCGGCACGCCCTCGGTGTGTCCGTTCCCCACGTCGTAGGCGGTGTAGAGTCCGAGTCTGACGACCGCCATCGCCACGAAAATCGCTGGCACGCAGAAGGCGGCGACTGCCATCATCGAGGGGTCGGCGAGGCCCCACCGCTGGCGCGCGACGACGAACACCAGCATGGCTGGCGCGACCCCGAACGAGGCCACGTCGGCCAGCGAGTCCAGATACTCGCCCGCCGAGGTGCTCCCCAGTTTCCGGGCGACCACGCCGTCGAGTCCGTCGGCGACCGACGCGAGCAACACCAACTGGGCGGCCAGTCCCGTGTCGATGGTGGCGACTGCGGCCGCGAGAAAGCCGACTGCGGCGTTGGCGACCGTCACCGCGTCGGCGACGCCCAACCGATCGACGAACCGCGGTTCCATACGTGTCGGGTGTGCGACGGCCGTTGATACGTCTTTATATCCAGCCGACTCTCGCTCGATAGACAGATGATCTCCCCGGGAGTCGGCTTCCGCATGACCTAAATCGCTCGGGTCCCGAGAATCGGCCATGGACCGCCGAACGTTCCTCGCCGGGGCCGCGGGCGTCGCGTCGCTGAGCCTCGCCGGCTGTAGCGCCCTCCGCGGGGGAAGCGCGAGCGCCGACGAAACCGACTACGACATCGGCATGGGGTCGGCGTTCTTCCGCCCCGCCGAGTTCGAAGTCCAAGCGGGCGAGACGGTCGTCTGGCGGAACACCGGCAACCGCCGCCACACCGTCACGGCATACGAGGACCAGATTCCCGACGAGGCCGACTTTTTCGCCTCGGGCGGCTTCGAATCCGAGCAGGCCGCCCGCGACGGCTGGATGGGCGACTTCGAGGGGCGAATCAACGCGGGCGAAAACTACGAGCGAACCTTCGAGATTCCGGGCGAGTACCACTACTTCTGCATCCCCCACGAACCGAGCGGGATGGTCGGGAAAATCGTCGTGACGGAGTAAGGACTCCGAGAGCGAGGGAAATAGAAAAATCGAGTCGAACTCGGAAGTCCGCGATTAGACTTCGACTTCTTCTTCGTCCACGTCCACGGAGGTCTCCTCCTCGGCAGCGACCTCTTCGGGACGGGCTTCCAGCGTCGCCTTCTGAATCTCGACGCGGCGGAGCGGGTAGATGGTCTTGGCCTCGCCGTAGATAGCAGAGGAGAGTCGACCTTCGACCACGCTGTCGATGAGGTCCTCGAAGGTCCGGTCCTCGGCGGCTTCCTCGACGAGGTCGATCATCGTCCGGCGGATGGCCTGCTCCTGGCTCGCGTCGGCGTCCTTGGTCGTGAACGCGACGGGCTGAATCTGGACGCGGTAGTCGTCGGTCGTCAGGACCGTGATGTACGCCTGGATCTTCGAGGCACCGCGGCGCACGAGGCTCCGCAGGTAGTCGCGGGTGAGTTCGTGCTTGATGAACTCGGTGTAGGCCGAGTCGCTACCCACGTCGTTGATCTTGAACGTGAGCTTGGTGTTGTTCTCGCTGGCGTCGCCTTTCAGTTCGCCTAGCGTGGTCTCGACGTTGCGGCCGAGGACCTTGTCCGGTTCGTCTGCGGGGGTGCCACCGAGCTCCTGACGGTCGAACTGCTGGGGAGCGTGGATGGTGTACCACCGTTTTTCCTGCTTCTGCTTGGATACTGATCGTTCGCTCATGATTGGGTTGTGTCGTCTGCGTTCGCGTGTCGTTTGCCTGCCTGTACGACGTCCTGCGCCACCGCGAGATTCACGACGTAGTCGTCCATCGTGGTCCGGAGACCGCCGGTCGTCTCGCGTTCGACGGTCGTGACGACCCTCTCGTTGCCGTGGGCATCGCGCTCGACTCGCGTGTCGATTTCGGGCGTGTTGTCGGGTCGAACCGACGCCGCCAGAATCGCGGCGTCTTCGACCTGCGTCCGAATCGTCGCCGAGCGACTGGCCGACTCGTCGGGGAGCGACTGGCGACCGGTCACGGTCGGGCCTCCCTGAACGCGGCGAGAAACTCCTTGGCGTCCGTCTCGGGGTCGAACTTCGCGTAGCCTCGGCCGGGCGTGCCGCCGCCCGACCCGCCGACTGCCTGCGCGGCCTCGTCCATCGTCGCGCCGACGCCCGACGCCTCGACTGCGGCCGCGGCCGCCTCCTCCTCGGAGACGACGACCGCGACGGGTTCGGGCGACCGGAAGTCACGCAGGAGACGGGCAACCGTCTCGACGGGGGCTTCGTCGGTCCGAAGCGCGAACAGGCCGTCGTACCGGCCCGTCGTCCCCTCGCGGAGGACCTCGTGTGCACGCGCGGCGTGGTCGCGCCACGCGTCGAGCGCGTCGGCGCGCGCGTCGTGGCCGAGCGCCAGCGCGACGCCCGTGCCCGGTCGCTCGCGCGCGACGGCTTCCAGCACGTCGGCGTACCCCTCGACTGTGGCGAAGGGCGCATTCGCGTCGGCTCCGTCGCCCGGAATCGCGTGGGGTCGGAGCGCGCGCTCGACGGTTTCGGCGGCGCGGTCGGTCGCGGCGTCCGCGCCGGTGACCGCCAGCGCGAACTCGGAGGCCACCGTGCGGTGGTCCTCCCCGCCGAGTTCGGCGGGGAGACCGAGCTCGGCCAGCGTGGCCTGCACGGCTTCGGTGTCTCCGGAGTACTCCGCGTGCGCGAGCGTCGAGTGCGCGAGACCGTCCGCGAGGTCGTCGGTCGGAACGCCGACGCCGTTTCGGCGGCCGAGACCCGCGTCGCGGGCCTGTTCGAGGACGTGGGCGCTCTCGCCCGCGCCCGCCGGACGGCCAGCGGCGACGACGCCCGCGAGCGCCAGCACGGGGTCGGGCGACGCTCCGAGTTCCTGTGCCGCGTCGAACGCGGTCACGCTCGCGGGAGTCGCCTCGCCCGTGACGGAGGCGTCCGCCGTGGAATCGAGGCCGACGCCGACCGTGGTGTCGCGGTCGCCGTCCTCGTCGGCCGACTCGTCGCTCTCCGGCGGAGCCAGCGTCTCGCCGAAGCGTCCGATTCGAATCTGATAGGGGACGCCGGAGTCGGCGAGCGCGCGTGCGAGCAAGCCAGCGCCAGCGAGGCAGTCGCCGTCGGCCCGCGCGAGGACTCGAACGAAGTCGGCCTCGCGGAGGCTGGCGGCCACGTCGCTGGCGGAATCGGCTGGCCCGTCGTCAGTTCGACCCGAGGTGGACATTTACTCTTCGAGGAGTTCCTTGGCGTTTTCGTAGGAGTACTTGAAGTCTTCGTCGAGTTCGTCGCCACGGTAGTAGTCCACGAGGCGGCGAACCTTCGACTGGGTGTTCTGGAGGGCGCGCTTGTTCTGGGCGTCCTGCGGGTTCTGGTCCATGTGCTCGCGCAGGCGGACGGCCCGCTTCAGCAGGTTGCGAAGGTCTTCCGGCAGGTCGCCGTCGGCGTCGTTCTCTTCGAGAATCTCGGTGACCTTCTTGCCGGTCGCCAGCTTCACGTCGGGAACCGGCGTGCCCTTCACGCCCTCGTCGCGCAGCTTCAGGCCGATCTGGCTCGGGGTGTGACCCTGGTCGGCCAGTTCGACCACGCGCTCTTCGATAGCGTCTTCGTCTACGTCGCTCCACTCCGGCGGTTCGTCTGCCACGGGCTTGTCCGAGTCGGACGAGCCGCGGCGGCGGGTGTGCATTCGTGCCATTGTTATCGGATTGGAACTGCACAGGCCGCTTGTCGCTGACGCAGAGAGGCGTCGCGTGCAAATGCGTCGGTCTGACGCGGCGCACGTCCGCAATCCCGAGCCACTGAAATAGCGAGACGCAGAGCGTCTCGGAGTGGCGAGTCAGATTTGCGGCTGTGCTGTTCCCGTACTCGATATAAATCGGGCGTAGGTATTTAAGCATTGTACTCTGGAGCTACCTCTGCAATAGTCGGACTCCGAGACGGTCACCCAATCGACCGATGGTACGCCACTCCGACCCGATGGTAGTCGGATTCCGAGAGGTTTATCAGTACCCCCGGCCAACGAAGAAATGCGTTCGAGGGCTCGTAGATCAGCGGTAGATCATCCCCCTGGCACGGGGAAGGCCTCGGG
Source organism: Halorussus salinisoli (assembly GCA_005239435.1). Lineage (GTDB taxonomy): Archaea > Halobacteriota > Halobacteria > Halobacteriales > Haladaptataceae > Halorussus > Halorussus salinisoli. Next base: position 155,843 of record SZNP01000008.1, read on the forward strand.
TTCAAATCCCGACGAGTCCATGGCTGTTCTTTCAGAAATCCAGTGAGTCCAGATGGGCACACGGCGAAGTCTTAACTCTTCGAGCCTCGGCCTTGCCAAGTCCAGTTGCTACCTGAAAGCGGTAAGCGCGTCCGAGGGCATTTGCATCCTTTGAGACGGTCGTACCCGCGCCGATCATCGGTCCCGTGAATAGAGTTTGTTGGTGTAACACTAATCATTCCTCTCAATGACCCGCGATCTCATCGGACACAAACACTTCTTTCCAAGGGGAGGTTTAATTTGAATCCCATACCACTTGCTCTATAGAAGATGCCATCGTATGAAGAAATTGTAGAGGAAGTCCGTGCTTTCTTCGACATCTATAACAAAATTTTCGTAGTTGGTTCTGTCTTGGTAGTAGGACTGCTTGTCTACCTTCAAGCACCACTCTCTGCGGCAGTAGCGATTTTCACCGCTGTCTACGCCTTTATTGCGTTCAATCGTATGCGAGATTCAGAGGGTGTATGGACGAATTCGCCCGTGGTCAGACGTGATTTTCAAAGTTCTACAGATTCCGATAGCTATGATTTCGGCCTGAGGAATTTCGGCCCCGGACCGGCACTGTACCTTAGAGTTCATGCGACAGTTGAACCTGATGGACCAAGTCTGACGATTCCCGAGTCAGACCCTCCTCTCCACTTAGAGGAGGGAGAATTTCTGTCACTAATACAAGACGAATTGGCCGTACTTCGCGATGAGAACTCTGACTTGTATGAGAAAGACGACGCGGCCCGAGTAGAACTCTACTATACTTTCGAGTCCACTTCAGGCAGGCAAACACCGCCCGGATTAAAGAATCCGAGAGATATGAGTGTAGACGATCTAGTGGACAAAGCAGATAACCCCCGTACTGAAAAACTAGAGAACCTTCGGAAGGTTTGTACTGAAGTCTCAGAGGTTGCTGAGGAACCTACGCTGTAACTCTTGTTTTCCTCAATCTGCGCGTTATAGTGTTCTCGAAGCACCTCGGAACTCATGTCCAGCCTATCGCTTGCCATCTCCTCTGGCAGCCCGGCGTTCAGGTTCTTCGTAACTGAGCCTCAAAGCGCGTGTGGTAACCGCGACGAAGGACATTTTGACGATACGTGCTTTTCCCGACGGACGCTCGGCTCGATTACTGAAAATGCGAAGCCGCAGAAATCGCGTTAGACGTTGATGTGACCTTCGCGTCGAAGCTGGTCCTGCGCGGACCCGTCGTAGCGCCACTCGATGTCGGCCTTCTCGTCCTGCCAGTCCCACGGTTCGCACAGCACGATGTCGTCGCGTCGAATCCAGATTCGCTTTCGCATTCGGCCCGGAATTCGACCCATGCGCTCTTCGCCGTCGTTACAGCGGAGGCGCACGCGGTTCTTGCCGAGCATCTCGGTCACGATAGCGAACTGTTCCGTGTCGTCGGGCATGCGGAGGTTCCGTCGCCCAGAATCTTCACTCACAACCTAAATACGTGTCGCACCCTTTTAAAGGATTTCATCGTGAGTGTCAACTCCTCTCTCGGTAACCCTCCGGTTCACAGCGTCTCGCAGTCAGCAGTCGGTCTTCGAGTCAGAAGTCGGCCTTCGAGATCCACTCGCGCGCGACGGCGACGAACCACGCCATCCACACCGCGAACGCGACTAGCCACGCGCCGTACTGCACCAGCGGGTGCGGGACGAGGAAGTACGCGCCACCGAGTAGCGCCACGACGACGGCGAGCGCGGCGAGATTACGGTACGTCGGACCCAAAAGCTCCCGCATCTGTCGGAGGTACGCGGTCCGAACACATCACTGTTGGCGGTCGCGCTCTCGTTCGCTCCGGCGTGGACTGGCCACGTGACCCTATCGTCGCGGCCGGTCGCAGAACCCGAGGAAATCCCCCCGAACCGTCAGGAATCCCACCCTGAGGTTCCCGACGCTTCGCTACCCCTGAACGACGACTCGGCCGCTCGAATGCACCGTGACCTCGTACACGTCGTAGGGGAACGACACCGACACCTCGTCGCGCAAGTCGCCGTACCGTCGCGTGTGGAACAGGAGTTGGAGCGCGTCGCAGTCTACCACTGAACTTAGCGGCGTTATCCGTGCGGGGTCTCGTTCGAGTACTTCAGCGAGCGCGAGCGCGAGGCCGGTACAGACCTCCCCGGCGAGCATGTGGTCACTGACGTCGAAGATGTAGGTAGAGATGGTGTCACCGTTTTCCGACTCAGATTCGATCTCCACAGGGTCGATGTTGTATCTCGACATGCTCATTTAGTTGCTATGTCCTATCGGGGAGGGTCGCACATAGGTTTTCCGATGGTAAAGAATTCGAGACGACGGGGCCTATTGGGACTCGACTCCTAACTACCCGTCAGAGCACCAGTGAATTTTTCCTGATAAGTGGCGGCTTGGTTTATAACCCCATAGTTCGATGAGGCAGATATGACCGGTTGGCGGAGTCCGAGCTCGGGGCAAAGTGGGGGCTGGTGCCACCAGTCGAATCGCGCACGTGGTCAGTCGGAAGTGTTGGGCGTCGTTCTCCTGCTCGCTATCACCATTACGGGAACCGGGCTCATCGTGGCGTTCGGATCGTCGGCGTTGAACGACTCGAAGCAGTCGTCCGAAATCGACAGCGCCGAACACGCTATGACCCAACTCGACTCGAAGGCGAGTCTGGTCGGTATCGGGTCGTCGCCCACCCAGAGCGTCTCGCTCGGCGTCGATAGCGCCACCGCCGAGAATCGGACCGGGTGGATGCGAGTCCGGGTCGTCAATCGGACCGACGGCACGACCGAACACGTCGTGATGAACCAGACCCTCGGCGAAATTTCGTACCAGAACGAAGACACCAGAATCGCGTATCAGGGCGGCGGCGTCTGGAAGCGAACCGCCAACGGGAGTACGATGGTGTCGCCGCCGGAGGTCCACTACCGAGGGACGACGCTCACGCTACCGCTCGTCACGGTCAATGGGAGCAAGTCGCTCGATGGCCGGGTCCGAGTGACCGGCGACGGCGGGACCGAAGCGAAGTTCCCCAAGAAGAGCAACCCCGACTTCCGGAACCCGCTCACGAACGGCGAGGTGAACGTCACTGTCCGGAGCGACTACTACGAGGCGTGGGGTCGGTTCTTCGAGCAACGAACCGGCGGGTCGGTCACGTACGACCACTCCCGCGACCGCGTCACCATCACGCTGGTCGTCCCCACTCGGACAAGAAACGTCACCAACGCGCTGGCCGGAACCACGCCCGACCAGATGACCATCAAGGGCGCTGGCGGGTCGTCGTTCACTGACAGCTACAATTCCTCCGACGGTGGATACGGCGGGAGAGGGGCCTCCGACGAGGGGACCATCGTTACGAAGGGGAGCGTGGAACTGTCCGGCGGTGCCGAAATCTACGGCGACCTCCAGACCGGCGGCGGCACCGTGAACTTCGGCGGCGGCGTCACCATCCACGGTAACCTCTCCTACGGTGGGACGGTCAACTGCAACGGTGGCGCGCCGGGAAGCGACTGTAGCGCGGTCGACGGATGGCAAGCCAACAACGGCACGGCCCCGGACATCAGTCCTATCGGCGACATGGTGACGGGGAAAGTGGCGACGTACAGCGACCCCTCGAACAACCAGAACGGCGGGGTGACGGCCATCAACGAGAGTACGGACACGTGGAACGACTCGGAATCGACGCTCACGCTCCCCACGGGCGCTTACTACGTCTCGAACGACGACCTCGACTCGTCGCAGACGCTGCGATTCGACAACACCGGCGGGGACGTCACGCTCGTCGTGGACGACGACATCGTCTGGGATAGCGTGAACGTCGAACTGGCCGACCCCGAGGCCGGGATGGTGAAAATCTACACCAGCGGGTCGAAGTTCCACCTCTCGGACTCGTCCGTCGGGGACACGAGCACCCACGTCTCGCCATCACTACGGGTCTACGCCGGGCCGGGTCTCGACGTGGAACTCGACAATCACGCCGAGTTCGTCGGCCTTATCTACGCACCGGGCACCGACACCAATTCGGGATCGATTACGATCCACTCCCAGTCGGAACTCTACGGCGGCGTCGTCGGCGGCGGCAACACGCTCCTGCAATCGGGCGGGTCGATTCACTTCGACCAAGCCCTCAAATCGGTAGACCCCGTCGTCGGCGCGGCGAACAACGTCCCGCGCCTCACGTACCTCCACGTCAGCGTCGCCCGCGTGAACATCACGAGCGTCTGAAGTCCTCTCACACAACCGTCTGGTTGTTAAGAAATTATACGTGAGGTTCTAAAAAATATATGGGAATGTTTCCCGTGTAGATGTAATTGTGGGGGCGGTCGGCGAAAGCCGAAGTCACCGTTCCAATTCGGCCCGGGTTGGCGGACCACGAGGGTCCGCCAACTGTGAGAAGGACGACCGAACGAAGTGAGGGAGGTGGCTGTCGTGGTGCGGTACTCTTGGTTCAAGGAGTAGCTAGCTACGCTCTATTTCCGTCGCTTCCACGCACAACCGTCAATATCGCATCGCAGACGGTAGGAACCCCCGAGGTAGCTAGCTACAGGCTCGAGCCAATCGCACAGCAACCGCACCGCGACTGTGCGCCTCACGCCTCCCCAACCGTTTGCGGTCCTCACCTCACTGCAACCCCCAGCCACCGGAAGACAACCCGCGTCGTCCGAGCAACTTCGCCGACGGTGCGATGACGCCAGCGCGCGCCGAAGTGGAAAACGACCGTTAGCGCCTTCCGACATAAAGACGACCGATAGCGAGAGTACCAGAACGGAAAGCGACTCAACCCGAGAACTGGAACTCCACGAGCGACTCCGGCAGGAGCAATCTGTCGGTGTAGAACTGGTAGGTCACTGTGCCGTCGCTCGGGTCGGCCGCCGACGGGTCCGAGTCCGGAGGCGTCAACCCCTTCGACTCGAAGTAGCGGCCCCACGCCGCCGCGCGCGGCGAGTTCACCGTGACGTTGACTCGGGCCTCGTCTGCGGCGTCGGGGCCAGTATCGAACTGGCCGCCGAGACCCACGGACTGGCGGTAGGCGACCACCAGCACCGTGGAACTCCCGCCGACGCCGCCCGAATCGGTCCTGGGGTAGGTGACGACCAGCGGGACGACCGACTGGCGGTCGTCCACGATTAGTCCGGGTTCGTTACGCATCGCGGCGTTCCCGTCGTCCACTCGGAACGTCGCACCTACCGAGTACACCACCTGTCCGGACGGAGCGTCGTAGACCAGCGGCCGGGTGGTCCGCGCGTAGGTCAGGTTAGCGTCGCTGTCGGTGTCGTTGACCTGCACCACGATTTCCACCGGGTCGGCGAACCCGAGAGACGCGCCCGAGAGTTTGAGTTCGGTCGCTCTGCTCGGCGCGCCCTCGCTGGTCACGTCCTCAACGTTGTCGGCCAGCACGTCGAACGCCCGGACCGCGTTGGTGAGTTGCTCGTCCTCGCGAGCGTCGTCCAGTCCGCCGATGCCGGTGGTGTAGACCACGCCGACCGAGGCCGTCACGAGCGCGAACACGAACACGAAACCGATAGTCTCGCTGACTCCGCGACGGTCCAGCAGGCGTTTGCTCCCCGCCGTGCGCTGGCCGCCCGTCACGCGTTCGTCACCCGTCACGCGCTCGTCACCTCCAGTCGGTCGGGCGTCGGCGCGGTGTTCAACTCGATTCGGAGGTCGCCGCCACGGACCGTGGCCGATTCGACCGCGGTGATGTTGTGGAACCCGACACGGACCGTCACCTCGGGCGTGTTCGATTGGAGGACGACGGTCGAGTCCGAGTCCGTGGCGTCTATCCGCACGTCGTAGCGCGTACCTCCGACTCGCTCCGGGGCCGCCACCGAGACGACTACCGTCTCGTCGCCCTGCCCGGCGTCGGCCAGTCTATCGGCGGCCATCAGGTCGGTGGCGATTCGCTCGCCGACGACCGACAGTTCGGTCCGGACCGCCGACTCCCGGCGGTCGTCAACCATCCCACCGGTCGCGGTCAGCACGCCGCCGATGAGCAGGGTCGCCACGACGAGGTTGAGCGCGTAGTTGACCGTGACCGAGACGCCGCGCTCGTCGCTTCCGAATCGTCTTCGCGTCATTCTGGCTCACCTCGCGCGACTCGAACCGTCGTGTGGAACGTGAGGTCCGGCGTCTCGAAGTGAAGGTCGAACTCGGCGGCGTAGACGGCCGGGACAGCTCGCGGTGACTCCTCGGCGTTCGCTCCGGCGAAGTTCCCGGTCTCCACGTCGGTCGCGCCACCCGACTCGTCGGCGGTCAGTTCGTAGGTGCCGATGGCCTCGTCGGCGTTCTGGAACTCGACTCGGTAGGGTGAGTCGAGGTCGGTCGCCCAGACGAGTTTCGGACACGCCGACCCGTTCAGCGTTCCTCGCGTGAGATCCACGGTCGCCTCAGGTCCGCTGGTCGTACACGCGAGTTCGGGGGTGTCGGTTCCGTTCTGGACCGCGACGGCGACGTCGTCGTCGGTGTCGTTGTAGAGGTAGACCCGCCAGTTCGTCCCGTCGTCGCCGACTAGTCGAACGTGGAACGACCCGGGCCTGCCGTCCGAGAGGTTCTCGCCCGAGACGGTGAACCGGACGTGCCGCGCGTTCGTCACGTCTTCGGCGAGTTCCCAGTCGTCCGACTCCCCGTCGCTCGTGAAGTTGCGCGAGGCGTTGGTCTGGTAGAGGAGGGTCCCCTCGGTCAGCGCGAGCGTGTCGGTCTCGACCCGCGCGACGGTACCCTCTTCGGCGTGATAGCGCGCGCTCAGGCCGTCGAGTCGGTCGATGGCCGCGGTGACGTTCTCTTCGACCTTCGAGCGGTCGTCGTACCCCTCCCGGTTCTCGGCGTCCACGACACCGCCGACGCTATCGACGACCTCCTGTTGGTACGTGATGGCCGCGGTGTCGTCGACTTCCGCACCCCGAGTAGCGAGGTTCTGGGTGTAGATGACCGTGTTCAACAGCAGTACCAGTGCGACCAGCATCACCGCGATGGCGAGCCCAGTCACGAGGATGAGCTGGCCGCGGTCGCGTCGTCCGTCGTCTGCGGACCGCCCGCGGTCGTCTCCTGCGGGTCGTCCGCGGTCGGGTCTCACATCTGCCATACGACGATTCGCACCTCCATGACGTTGTACAGCGACGCGTTCTGCGCGGCGTCGGGCGCGTAGAAGTTCGCCGACGAGACGTTTCCATCCCCGGCCGACAGTGGCGTGTCGTCGTACAGCGCGACGGTTCGGGTCGCCGCCGCGGCGTTGTCGCTCGGCGACCCCATGTACACCATGGTCTGTCGCCGGGTCGAGTTCCCGGGCGTTCGATACCGGACGTAGACGTTGTACGCGATGCGCCGCCCGGTAGACGAGAGGTTCCCGAACGTCTGGTTCAGCGCGCTCCCGAAGGCGTTGGGCGGCCCGCCGTTCGCGTAGAACCCCCGTCCCGTCGCGTCGTCGAACGAACCCTCCGCGGGGTCCCAGAACGTAACTGCTGGCCGGAGCGTTCGGTTCTCGGCCGCGGTCGCCAGCAGGTCGGCGGCCGCGGTCCGGTGTTGGTTCTCGATGTGCTGGTTCGACGTACTGGCGGTCAGCGGCGTCACCGCGGTGGTCTGAAGCGCGAACAGAACGCCCGAGACCACCAGCAGGGCGGCCGTGAACGCCTCCAGCGTGTGAACCTGTCCGCGAGAACTGTCGTCGCTCACGCTACCACACCCTCACGTAGAGGTCGCTCTCTTCACCGCCGAGGAGGACGACTCGGCGGGAGACGACCACGCTCTCGGACTCCGGCGGCGTCGGCCCCGCTTCGAGGGTGACGCCGCGGGTAGAGCGAACGGTTCCGTTCTCCTCGATGGTGACGTTGACCGCCGTCGTCGGGCCGACTCCGAGCGCGGATTCGAGGTTCGACGCGTCGGCGTCGAACCGACAGGCGTCTATCGTTCCGTCGTCGGTCTCCGAGAAGAACTCGGCGGTACAGGTGGCGTTCAACGCGCCCGGCTTCGCCGGTTCGGCGAGCAACTGCTCGGAGAGCAGGGTCGCCGTCCGGTCGCTCGCCAGCACCTCGCCCTCGCCGCCGTCGGTGAACGGCTCGAACACGCCGGGGAGGAACGCGACGACGAACGCCACCGTCAGCAGGAAGACGCTCATCCCGACCACGAAGTCGATGCTGGTCTGGGCTCGCGCGTCCGTGGAGTCGATTCGTTCCGACATGGTTAGATGAACGCGAAGGTCAGGAGTGCGACGGTCGGCAGTATCACGGCGAACTTCACGCCCGACAGCAGCGAGGCGTCGCGGATGTAGCCCGCGATGAAGCCCGAGAGGATGGCTTGCAGGGTCACGGCGTGGAAGAACAGCATCGACAGGAGATTGGTGTCGACACCGCCGCCGAACTGCGCCGACCCGGCCCCGCCGCCCGAGGAGGCCTGCCCGGCGAGTCCGGCCATCACGTCGAGGAACTTCACCTTCAGGATGGCCATCACCGCGAGCAGGGTGAGGTAGGTCATGATGATGATGACGACCTGCATCCGCGACCGGGACTTGCGCTCGCGGGCGATGTCGTCCTGGTTCTCGCTGGCCTGCGCCGCCGTCGAGAGGACCGCCGTAATCTGGCTGGAGGCCTCCTGGGCCTTCGAGACCAGTTTGACGGTCCGGGCGAGTCGCGGGATGTGGTACCGGTTGTTGAACTCGATGAGCGCGGCCTTCAGGCTCATGCCGTACTCGACCTTGGCGTGAATCACGTCGAACTCGTCGGCTAGCTTTCCGGTGGAGGTGTCGGCGACGGTCCGGACGGATTCGAGCAGAGTCAGGCCGGTGTCGTTCGCCGACGAGAGCTTTCGCAGGTTGTCCGAGAGTTTGCTGATGACCGCCTGCCGCGACCGGACGTTCCACGTGTGGAAGATGGCCAGCGGCAGGAAGTTGACGTACACCGGGACGTAGACGTAGAGGAACGTCCCCCAAATCGGTCGGGCGACCATCTCCTGAAAGCTCCGTGGGGCCGCACCACTCCAGACCGCGTTACCGACCAGCACCAGCGACGCCGGGAACGTCAGTCCGAGGATGAACAGGGGGTGTTCCCGGAAGAAGACGTGAGGTTGCTTCAGCAAGGCCACCGTCTCGTAGGTGCCTTCTCGACTCTTGATGCGGTCGAAGACGGAGAACTCGCCGACGTACTTCTCGACGAGACCGAGGTGGAGCAGGCCCGCGCCGGTCGTCGCTTCGAGGCGGTCGCCGCCGTCCGAGGGGTTGAGGTAGCCGTCGCCGGGGTCGTCCTGCTTGACGGTCGAGACCAGCACGAGGAAGCCGACGCCCGTCAGCGGAATCAGGCCGTAGACCGTCGCGTACAGCATCGATTCGTTGGCCTCTCCGAGCATCGACATGATGACGAGGATGATGATGAGCAGGAGGGGAAACAGCGAGAGGGTCATGTACATCTCGCCGAACAGTTCGAGAGTTTCGAGCGTCATCTCCTGTTGCTGCTTGGCGGTCCGCATGTGCTTGTCCTTCTTGTCGTCCAGGAAGTCGCTCATGTCTCCGCCGGAGTTGACGATAGAGAGCATGTCGGTCAGAAACTGACCCAACTCGTCGCTCGGCGTCTCCAGCGACCGCTTCCGGATGGCAGTCCGGTAGTCGGTGTCGAAGTACTCGGTCTCCTGGACGATGGACTGGAACTCCCGGGACACCTCGCCGTAGGTGTCGTCGGCCTTCGCCATCGCTTCCAGAATTTCGAGTTGGTTCAGCCCCCCGATGGAGAGGGCGTACATGAACGAGATGGCGTCGGGCAGGAGCATGTTTATCTCTCGCTCGCGCTCGCTGGCCCGCATGTAGGGTATCCCGACGATGACGCCGAATCCGATTCCGAACCCGATTGCCCCGAAGACGAAGCCGCTGACCACGACGAGCGCCGGAATCTTGAGCGCGTTGATCAACTGGGCGGTCTGTTCGTTCGGTACCGGCAGTCCGATGAGGACGCCGACCTCCACGAGACCGGTCACGAACAGGACGTAGCCGACGAGCAGACCGAGCAACCAGAGGACCACCCCCGAGAGGACGCCGACCGCCAACCCCCGCGAGAGGTAGAGTTCCACCGTGTCGGGCATCCTCGCCTCGGCGAGTTTGGTCTCTACGTCGTCTACGAAGTCGCCGTCCTCGTCGAACAGGTAGTCGAATAGGGGGTAGAACGCGTCGGCCAGCGAGTCGGCCGAGCGCTCTGGGGAGGTGGCGCTCCCGTGGCTCATGTCTCGTCCTCCTCGTCGGTGTCGTCGAAGGCGGCCTCGAAGTCGCCGAAGGAACTGTCTTCCTCGTCGCCGTCTTCCGGGTCGTCTTCGTCGTAGACCTCGGGGAAGCTTCCCAGTTCCCCGGCGTCGTTGACGTTCCGGACGCTGTCCTCCGGACCGACGGACTCGGTGTCCTCGAACTGCCCGCCCTCGGACGGTTCGGAGTCGAGCATGTCGCCGCCGAAGGGCGCGTCGAGGTCCGAGTCGGCGTCGGTCTCAGACTCGGGCGTCGCCTCGACCTCCGAGGGCGCGTCGGTGGGCTCGGCGGCCTCGGCGAGTGCGACTGCGAGTCCGTCCACGTCGGCGTCCGCCCCGCGGTAGTCGTCGAGCAGGCGGTCTTCCGCCTCGGCGAGGATGCCCTTGGCGAGGTCGTAGGTCTCCTCGCTGGGGTCGGGCCGGGGCACCATCTCCTCTTTCTTGGGGTCCACGTCGATCTGGACGCTCTCCATCTCCCGGAGGTCTTCGAGGCTCTCCTCCAGTTTCTCGTTGGCGATGAGGGTCAGGATGGTGTCGGGGTCGTTGATGAACGCCTGCGCGGTGGCCGCGACCTGGGTGTACTCGTTGAGACCGTTCTTGATGAGATACGCGAGGATGACCCGGCGCTTGAGTATCTCCCTCTCCAGTCGGTCGCGGTCCCACCCGCGGTCGAACATGATCTCCTCCATGGTGTTCGACCCTGAGAGGCGCATGAACTCGTCGTCCTCGGCGCGCCACTGGAAGATGTCCTGGACGTTGATCTCGTCGTTCTCGGCGTTGTACTCGTTGATCTCCGTGAGCGATTTGTTTCGGCGGACCTTGCTCCCCTGGACCCGCGTCTGGGTCTGGATGGAGACGAGGTCGAGCGCGGTGAACAGGGTCTTCGAGACGTTGATGGGTTCGGTCGTGAACCGCTTGAGGACCTCGCCCACCGTGTCGGCGTGGAAGGTGGTGTAAGTCGTGTGACCCGTGGACATGACCTGGAAGAGGGTCCGACCTTCCTCGCCGCGAATCTCGCCCATCACGATGTAGTCGGGTCGCTGGCGGAGCGCGGCCTCCAGCAGGTCGAACTCGTCCACGTCGCCCTTGTCGTCGTCCGAGAACGAGGGGCGGGTGACGCTGGCGATCCAGTTGCGCTGGGGCAGTTCGACCTCGCGGGTGTCCTCGATGGAGACGATCTTCGAGTTGCTCGGGATGAACAGCGACACCGCGTTCAGCGAAGTCGTCTTCCCGGACGCCGTCCCCCCGGCGAAGATGAGCGACTTGTGGTTCTCGATGGCGAGCCACATGAACGCCATCTCCTCCAGCGAGAAGGTGTTCCAGTTCACGAGGTCGACCGGCGTGAACGGCACGTCCTTGAACTGCCGGATAGTGTAGTTGGTCCCGTGGTCAGAAACCTCCCGGCCGAGGGTCAACTGGGCACGAGAGCCGTCGGGGAGGGTCGCGTCTACCTGCGGTTGGCGCTTCGAGATGCCCTTGCCCGACCGCTGGGCCATCTTGACCACGAAGTCGTCCAACTCGTCCTCGCCGTGGTAGACGTTGGAGATGACCTGCTCGTAGTCGGTGTGGTAGACGAAGACGGGCGAGTTGTAGCCGTCCACCGAGATGTCCTCGACGTTGATGTCGTGTTTGATACCGTCGATGCGCTCGTAGCCCGTGAAGTCGCGCTTGAGGAAGTAGAGGAGTTTCTCGGTCTGGTACTCCGAGAGGTCGTCGCTGTCCTCCTCGATGAGGACCGGTTCGGGTCGGACCATGATGCCGTCCAGTCCGCCCGACTCGTCGGGTTCCAGCGCCTCGATTTTGGCCTCGACCGCGGCCCGGACCTGCTCGCGGAGCGGCCCCTCGACCTCGACTTCGAGGTCGAGGTACTCGTCGAGTCGGATTCGGGGGCCGTCGTCCTCGTCGCCGGTCGCTGGCAGGTCGCCGTCGCCAGCCTCGTCGGTGTTCGCCGGGAGGTCGGCCGACTCGGAGCCGTCGGTCGGTTCGGGACCGTCTGGCGCGTCGGGTGACTCGGGGCTTTCGGGCGCGGAAGCCTCCGACTCCGCGTCGTCCTCGACCGCGCCACCGTCGGCCGCGACTTCCTCGCCGTCCGCCTCGGCGTCGGGCGACGGTTCGGTCTCGCTGTCGGGTTCGGCCTCGGCTTCGATTTCCGACGGTTCCTCGACCTCCGCCTCGTCCTGCTCGGATAGTCCGTCACCGTCGTCGGCCTCCCGGCGCTTCTCGATGGCCTCTCGGATTGGTTCGAAGGCGGTGTCGGTCTCCTCGCGGATTCGCTCGACGTAGGCGTTCACGGCGTCTCTGGTCTCGTCGTAGCGTTCGAGCAGTTCCGCGAGTTGCTCCGCGCGCTCGCCGTCGTTCTCGACGTATAGGTCGTAGCGTCCGAGCAGTTCGAGGGTCTCGCGCTCGATGACACTTCCGCGCTCCTCGGCTTCGGCTTCGACCACCACGTCCTCGCTGGAGTACTTGATGGACGACCGGAGCTTCTTGGTCAGGAACTCCTTGAGGTCGTCCTCGATGGGCGTGCAGTACGGCTCCACGAGGTAGTACTTGGTCTCGTTCTCCTTCTCGGAGTGGAAGATGACGACGAACGAGTAGGGCTTGTTGACCCAGTAGCGGTCCACCTCTCGGAAGTGCTGTTTCTTGGGGAGCGCGACTTCCTTTTCGAGGTCGTAGCGATTGACCAGCGTGGTGTGTCCCTCGACCGTCGAGAAGAAGGCGTCCTCGTCGAGTTCCTCGGGCACGTCGAGGGTGCGCTCGTCCTCGATTTGCAGGAGCTTCCGAGCGTCGTGTGCGCCCTCCGCGAGGAGTTCTTCGAGGTCCTCCTCGGGGAACCCGAGCCACTCTTCTTTCTCGAATCGGTCGATTTCGCCGTCGTCGTCTCGCGGTCGCTCGGGCGCGGTGACGTCGGTGTCGGTGTAGTAGTACTCGTACTTGAAGTGTTCCCAGTAGTACTCGCCCTTCGTGACCGGCGTGGTCGCGGGGTCGAGCCACTCCTCGAAACTCGCGCTCAGGTCGGTGACTGCCGTCCCGCCCTCGAAGACGCTGGTCGGGAAGTCGTCGTGGCCGAGCCACTCGCTCCGGTCGAAGGGGACGACTTCGCCCGACTCGTCGCGTGGGCGGGCCATCCCCTCTTCCGCTTCGTCGTAGTAGTACTCGTATCGGAAGTGTTCCCAGAGGTACTCGCCGAGCGCCACCGGCGTCTCCTCGGGGTCGAGGAAGTCCTCGAAGTAGGCGCTCAGGCCCGCCGCGGTCTCGGCGGCACCTGCGACCCGCTCGCCGGTCTCCTCGGGGTCGTGGCCGAGGTACTCCTCGGGGTCGAAGGGGAGCGCCTTCCCCCGCCAGTTGGTCGGCGGACTCCCGTTCTCGTAGAAGAACTCGTCTTTGAACTCCTCCCAGTCGTACTCGCCGACGGTCACGGCCGCGCTGGTGAGTTGCTCGCCGGAGATGTCGAGACCGCCCGGCCCCTCGTCTCCCTCGGATTCGGTGTCGTCCTCGGACACGTCTTCGCCGAAACCGGTCTCGTCCCGGGTCCCGGTCTCGTCGTCGGCCTCGGTTTCGTCGTCGGATTCGGTGCCGTCCTCGGATTCGGTCTCGTCCGTGCGAGTTCCGAACGAGAGGTCGGCCGAGTCGTCGTCCGTGTCTCGGTCGCTATCCGCCCCTCGGTCGTCGTCCGTCTCCCGGCCGCCGGCCGATTCGGTCGTCTCGGAGTCACCATCGGTCGCTCGTTCGTCCGGGTCGCCCTCGTCCCGGGCCGGCGCGTCGATGTCCGAGCCGTCGGTCGGGGAGGCGTCTACTCGCCGTGATTCTTCGTCGGGGGTGTCGTCCCCGGCGTCCCGTTCGTCGCTCATTGATTACTCCCCTCGCCTAATGATGCAAAAAACCTCGTAACAGACAAAAGATACGTCGTCATACTTTACTTTACATGGTCGATGGAGGGATAATGAACATTGTGGCCGAAAAGATGGAATAGTGATCCTCCACGTTCGGCCTCCTCTCGGACTCTCGCGACGAATTTCTACCGTTGATACTCCAAATAGACGTCTTACCGACATCTCGGAACAGCAGACGTGTCGTCGGTTAGATGGGAACCGGAAGTCGTAACTTGTGGGACTCGAAACCCCCGTGCGTGATTTCAGTACGGTTCGTGGCGTTGCTCAGCACGTTTTTCCTCGTGACGGGCGCGCTGTTGGTCGGCGACGCTCTCCACGGGTCGGTCGTGACCGGCCAGTACCCCGCCACCTCCCCGGCGGCCGTCGTCCGGGCAGTGGCGGGACTCGTCTGCATCGCACTCGGCTATCGCTTCCAGACGCCGCCCGACGAGTACACGTCGGTACCGTCGGCGGAGTCCGCGGAGTCATCGAGCGACGAAGGGGGGAGTGACTTCGACTCGGAACTGTCGCCGCTCTCCGACGAGCAGTTCGAGGACCTCGACGCCGACGAGGAGAAATAGTTCCAGAACTTTTAAGCGTGGTGAAAGACACCACAGACCATGGCTCTGAAGGATCACGTACCGAAACCGCTTCGAGGACCGATCGGGTTCGGTTCGATTGGCGTGATGATTCTCGGTCTCGTCGTCGGGTACATCTTCGTCACGGTTGGTCTCACCCTCTACTTCGGCATGGGCGACCCCGCAGAGGCGCTCTCGGGACTCGAGTCGCTGGCTATCTCCGGAGTCGGCCTCGCCTGTCTCGGCGTCGGCTATCTCGGCTGGAAGGGCTTCACCTACTTCGCGTACTGAACTATGTCGGTCGACATCCGCAAACACCCCGACGCGCCCGACCCCGAGGCGCTCCGAGACGTTCGCGTCGAACCGATTCCTCCGGAGGAAATCGAACGCAAGCGCGAGGACGGAAAGGTACTCGTCGAGGACAACGTCCGCGAGCGCGACGACCTCAACGTCATCGCGTACCTGAGTACCGAATCCGACGGCTCCGACGCGGTGAGCGTCGGTGTCGCGCTGTATCGCCTCGTCCAGTTGTTCGGCACGCCGCAGGTGTCGGACTACCACGCCGGGAACGACATCAGCGACCGCACCGACGAGACGTTCAAGTACCTGTTCCGCGCCCGTCGGGAAGACGCCACAGAAGACGACGAACTCCCCGAGGAGTGGCTCTTCACGATTCACGACTCGCACGTTCGGTACGCCGCCAGCGTCGCGGAGTGGCGCGACGAAGCCGACGAGTTCACCGCCGACGACCAGGTCGCGCTGACGACGTACGCGTTCGCCCAGCAGTTGGTCGTCGAACCCGTCGAAGCAGTCTACGAAGACGTACTCTACTGAGTGTATGGGCAGTCGTACTTGGCTGGACTCGTGGCTGTTCGACGAAGCTTACCGGACGATGCTGCTTTTCGGCGTCGCCGCGCTGCTCGGTCTCACCAGTCTCGTCCTCTTTTTCTTCTCGTCCGCGGGGTCACCGACTCGGTTCCAGTTCGGACTGTTACTCGCCGCGATGTTGGTCGTGTTCTACCTGACCCTCTGGGGCAACACGTTCTGACTACGTCAGGTAGTGCATCAGACCGAACACGACCACCAGCGACGCCACGAGTAGCCCCGCGAACGCGGGAACCACGAACGAGTACGGGTAGAGACCCGACCAGTGACCGACGACTGCCAGCGTGATGAAACCCGGCACCGAGAGCACGAAGAACAGCGACGAGAGATAGCTCTTCAGCGTAGGGTCGTCGCCGTGCTTGGCGAACGTCCCCCGTTCGCGCACGGTCTTCTCGCGCTGCGGGGTGTCCTTCGTCACGAGTGCCCGTACTGAAACTCGACGGAAAAACGTAGCGGTTCGGTCACTCCCAGAACGCGGCGACAGTGACCGTGGCGAGATAGCCCCCGAGGTACGCCGTCGCGTAGTTGATGAACGCCGCCGACATCGTGTCGCCCACCAGTTTGGGGAGCAGGACGCCCCTGGCTTCGGGCGGGTACGGGAGTATCCACAGCGGGGCGATCCACGCGCCCACGAACACGAACAGACCGACGAAGAAGCCGATTAGACCGAGTCGAATCGACCGCTGTAGCGAGGAAGCGAACAGGTGTGCGAACGACCCGGCGGCGACGACGGGGACGAGCAGAAGTCGCACGTCCGTCTCGACGGACAGAAACTGGGTCGCGTTGTAGACGAACGTGCCCATCCCCGCCAGCGTACCGACGGCGACTCCCGTCAGCAGAAACACGCCGACTCGTCGCAGGGAATCGAGACGCGTGTCGGGAGTCTCGGCCGACCAACCCGTGGAGTTCGAGCCGCTCATCCGCTCACCCCCGTCTCCTCGACGGACAGGTAGACCATCTCTTCGACGACGTACGCATCGATTCGTCCCCGCATCTCGACCTCGGCGGGGTCGGCGTCTCGGAATCGGTCGGCCATCCCCTCGCGGAGTCTCAGCGGAAACGTCACCCTCTCGGTCTCATGCGGCGGGACTGTCACGTCGTCACGAGTCCTCGACGTCGTCCCGTCCGTGACCTGCTCCCCGCCGACGTACACGTTCACCAGTACAGTCCCGAGTTCGAGGTTCTTCACGGTGGGGTTGTGAACGCGGACGGTCACGTCCAACCGATCGTCGACGACTTCGTGGCCGACGACCGTCACGTCGGCGCTCGGAGCGTGCATCGCCGCGAGGTGGCCGGTCACGGCTTGCGCGAACGCGGCCGTCGTGACGACCGACACGAGCAGAAACGACCCGACCAGAAGGAGGCGCTTCGTCGTCATTTCGGCGCGGCTTTCGGGGAGTCTCATTCGACGGCGCTAACGAGAATGTGACACTCACTAAATCTTTTCATCCGACTGGGGGAAAACGGCGGCCGGAAGCCGGTCAGTCGGAGGTTCCCGGCGCGACGACGCGGTCCGTCTCCTCCTCTTCGTAGAGGTGACAGGCCGTGATTCGGGACCCGGCCTCGCGCATGTCCGGGTGTTCGCGCTCGCAGATGGAGACGAACTCGCCCTCCAGTTCTGCCTTCGCGCCCTCGCGGTCACCGCCGAGCAACTTCTCGGCGGCGTCACGAAGCGTTCGCTCTGCGTCGCCCGGCAGGTCGAGTACCGACGGATCGACCGAGCGGGAACTCTCGTCGGCCAGCGTGTGTTCCTCGGGGAGTTCCAGCGCGAGTCCGCGTTCGAGTATCGCGTCGGGCGACTCCCTGCCGACGCTCTCCGTCGCTTCCTCGGGGTCGAGGTCGTCGTGCAAGACGCGCCGCTTGAACTGGAAGGTCCGCCGGAACGCATCTTGGCTCCCCGTCCAGTCCTCGGGCGGGATGATGTTGGCACACCGAGGGTGGAATCGACAGCCGGAGGGCGGGTTACGGGGATTGGGAACCTCGCCGGTGACGTTCGCACGGTGGCGCTCGGCCTCGGGGTCGATTTCGGGTACCGCGTCGAACAGCGCCTCCGTGTAGGGGTGTTTGGGGTTCATCACGACGTCCTGAGTCGGCCCCTGCTCGATGATGTCCCCGAGATACATGATGGCCGTTCGGTCGCACATGTACCGAATGAGCGAGAGGTCGTGGCTGATGAAGACGTAGGTGAGACCGTACTCGTCCTGGAGTTCTTTCATCAGGTTCAGCACGCCCGCCCGGATGGACACGTCCAGCATCGACACCGGTTCGTCGCAGACGATGAAATCGGGGTTGACGATGAGCGCCCGCGCGATGGCGACCCGCTGGCGTTCCCCGCCCGAGAGCTCCTTCGGGAACTCGTCGAGGTACGCCTCGGCGGGCGAGAGACCTACGTCGTTGAGGACCTCCTTGACCCGCTCGCGCCGGTCGTGGTACCCATCGCCGATGCCGTTTATCTTCAGCGGCTCCATCACCGACTGGAACACCGTCATCCGGGGGTTGAGGCTCTCGAAGGGGTCCTGGAATATCATCTGGACCCGCTGACGGAACTCGCTTCGCTCCTCGTTCGAGAGGTCGCTGATGTCCTTGCCGTCGAACTCGATGGAGCCGTGGGTCGGCTCGTGGAGTTTTACGAGCAGTTTGCCCAGCGTCGTCTTCCCGCAACCGGACTCCCCGGCGATGCCCATGATGTCGCCCTCGTTGATTGTGAGGCTAACGTCGTCGACGGCACGGACCGGGTTCGGTTCGCGGCCGAACAACCGGTCGGTGACGCCCTGGGTCGTGTCGAACAACTTCGAGACGTGCTGTACGTCCACTAGCGGTTTTGGGTCGTCGCTTGCCATGTTTCTTCCTTTCCTGCTTCCGTCCGCATCGTTTCGAGTTCGTCCACCCGGTAGCACGCCGTCCGGTGGGTCTGTGGGTCGTCGGCCTCGGCGCGCCGTCCGGTTTCACCACTGGAGACGCCGTACATCGGCGGGTGCGAGGAGTGACACTCTTCGACCACGAACGGACAGCGGTCGACGAACCGGCACTTGTCTGTCGGGTCCAGTAGGGTCGGCGGCGACCCGGGGATGGAGACGAGTTCGGACTGTTCTTCCTTGACCGTCGGGAACGAGTTCTTCAATCCGAGGGTGTAGGGGTTCGCGGACTGCTGGAACACCTCTTTCTTCGGACCGCTCTCCATTATCTTTCCGCCGTACATGACCGCGAGTTGGTCGCAGATTTCGGCCATGACGCTGATGTCGTGGCTGACCACGAGGATGGAGACGTTGAACTCCTCCTGAAGTTCGTCGAGTTCGTCGAGGATGCGGTCCTGGATGATGACGTCCAGCGCGGTCGTCGGTTCGTCGGCGATTAGCATGTCCGGACTGCACGCCATCGCCATCGCGATGACGGCCCGCTGTTTCATCCCGCCGGAGTACTCGTGGGCGTAGTCGTCCGCCCGGTCGGGTTCGATGCCGACTCGTTCCAGCAGGTCGCGGGCGCGCTGGTCGGCCTCCTCGCGCGGCGTGTGGGGTTCGTGGCGCAGGATGGCCTCGACGATCTGGTCGCCCACCTTGTACACCGGGTTGAGCGCGTTCATCGCACTCTGTGGGATGAGTGCGATGTTCCGCCACCGAACGTCCCGAATCTGTTCGTCGTCCAGTTGGGCGAGGTCGGTCATCCCGTCCTCTCGGACCGGATACTGGTCGTCGTCGATTATCTCTCTGCGGGGTTCGCCGCGTTCGTTCTCCCACCGAGGGAGCGTGCCGTCGAACCACATCTCGCCGCTCTCGATGT
Source organism: Halorussus salinisoli (assembly GCA_005239435.1). GTDB lineage: Archaea > Halobacteriota > Halobacteria > Halobacteriales > Haladaptataceae > Halorussus > Halorussus salinisoli. The sequence goes on from SZNP01000008.1 coordinate 175,161, forward strand.
AGCCGTTCGAGTCGAGGAGATGGATGAGCGACTTCGCAAGCGTCGTCTTTCCACATCCCGATTCGCCGACGAGACCGTACGTCTCACCGCGATCGATGCTGAAGGTAACGCCGTCGACGGCGTGTACGTCGTCGTCGCCCACGTCGTACCGTATCGAGAGGTCGTTTACTTCGAGTAGACTCATTTATATCACTCCTTCTGCGGGTTGGTCACGTCCTCCATCGAGAAACCGATGAAGTAGAACGCTGCGGCGATCAAGGTGATCGCGATTCCAGGCGGGAGGAGCCACCACGGCGCGTTGTAGATGTACCCGTGGGCCTTGACGTTCTCGATCATGAGGCCCCAGGAGTTGGCGGTGAAGTCCGCCAGTCCCAGATAGGCCAGCGACGCCTGCGTGAGGATGGCGATAGCCGCGTCCTGCGCGAGGAACACGAACGCCAGCGGCAGGACGTTGGGCAGGATGTGCCGGAACACGATGCGCGTGTCGCTCGCGCCCGCGACCTTCGCGGAGTCGATGTACGAGCGCTCTTTCAGCGACAGCGTCTCTCCTCGTATGAGGATGCAGTTGTTGAGCCACGAGGTGATCGCGATGCCGAGGATGATGTTCGTCGTGTTCACGCCTCGGATGGCGACCAACACGACGAGGAACGGCAGGAACGGCAGGCCGTACATCACGTCGACGATTCGCTGGATGAGTTCGTCGATCCAGGTGTCTCCGTAGAAGCCGCTGATGAGACCGAGCGGGACGCCCACGAGACTCGACAGCAGTCCGGCCGCGAATCCGATGTAGAGGGCGTCCTTCGCGGCGTACACCAGCAACGTGTAGACGCCGTACCCGTTGACGTTCGTCCCGAGCGGTGCGAAGAACGGGTCGCCGAACGCCGGCGGATGGGGGAGCGACGAGACCTGGTCGGGCGTCATGCGGGTGTTCTCGTAGCCGATGTACGCCTGCCACTCGGGCGTGTGGGGGGTGAACGCCCACGGGAACAGCGCCCACAGGATGAACACCGCCAGAATGACGAGTCCGATGACTCCCATCTTGTGAGTCGTGTACCGGTTCCACCCGCGCTTGAGTCGCTCGATGCGGGGCTCCCAGCGCTCTCGAAACGCGTCGAGATCGAAACTGCTCTCTGATTGGGTCGACATCTATTGTCCCTCCCCGAACTTGATTCGTGGGTCGAGGTACGTGTACACCACGTCGGTCAGCAGTCGCAGCGCGATGATGATCACGGCCAGCATGAAGAACGCCGCCTGTGCGATGGGGTAGTCCTGCTGAAGCACCGCCGCGACTATCAGGTCGCCGATACCCGGCCAACTGAACACCCGTTCGATGATGACGCTCCCGTCGATGAGGAACGCGATACCGACGATGGCCTGCGTGGCGACGGGGATGAGCGCGTTCCGCGCGGCGTGCTTTATCATCACGGTTCGCTCGCTGAGTCCCTTCGCCTGCGCGAGGAAGACGTAGTCCTCTTCGGTCACGTTGTTCATCGACGGTCGCATCACGAGCATCGACCCGACCCAGCCGACGAACGTGATGCTGAGTAGCGGGAGCGCCATGTGGTGCAGCACGTTCGTCATCGTCGTGACGATGGTCCACTGGAACTCGGGGAACTTGTCGAACATGTACGTCGACTTCAACAGGCCGAGTTCGTAGTTGAACAGCCAGATGAACAGCCACGCGATCCAGAACGCCGGCATCGAGTACATCACGAGGGCCGTCGAGAAGATCGACTTGTCCTTCCTCGTTCCTCGCCACCAGCCGAGGTACATGCCGACGAGCGGGCCGACGACGTAGGCGACGATGAACCCGGCGCCGAACAGGATGAGCGTCCGGGGCAGTCGCCGCATGATAACGTCCCAGACGGGGACCTTCCGGGTCGGCGACATCCCGAACTCGCCGGTCTGGTAGTTGATCATGAAGTCGAGATACTGCGACCAGAGCGGTTCGTTGAGTCCCCACACCTCCTCCATGCGCGCTATCTGCTCTGCCGTCATTTCCGGGCTGATCATCGCACCCAGAAACGTTCCCGGCATGCTCCGCAGGAGCGCGAACAGGAGGGTCATGATTACCAGCAGTGTGATGTAGGAGACCACGATCCGCTTTGCGAGATAGCGTCCGCTGATTCGTGTCATCTTCCATCACTCCGTGTCATATTGTGTAACATGCGAACACTCGTTGGATATTCTATCTTCGTAATTGGATACGTCCATTATTAATGTGATGATTCCCATCCTGCGCCGCTTTCGGCCGTGTAGGTGCGCCTTTCGCGTCCTCAGCGTCACCGACAAAAAACGGGTCGCAGTTGCGGAACGTTACTCCGTCGTGTGGAGGTGGAACGCCTGCCAGGTCCAGTTCAGGTAGGCCGGACCGATGACGGGTTCGATAGTCCCGGTGAAGTCCGCGGTGTTGAGCGGCCAACGGACCTTCTCGTAGTCACGAATCATGTACGGCATGTCGAGGTACACCTTCTCGAGAGCCGTCGCCCACTTCTCCTGGCGCGTCTCGGGGTCCATCTCGCTGTAAGCGTCGTCGATGAGGTCGTCGACACTGCCGCCCGCGACGCCGTACCCCGTGGAGTTGTAGGCGAACTTCTCGCCTTCCTTCTCCCCGAACGCCTCCTTGGCGTTTTTGGAGTGGAAGTAGTTCTCGGTCGACGTACCGAACCTGCTGACTCCGGCCCAGCCCATCTCGTAGATGTCGTAGTCGGCGTCGTAGTAGACCAGATCGACCATGGTGTTGAACTCGGTGGGCTTCAGCGACACCGGAATGCCGACCTTGTTGGCGTTCTCGGCCCAGCGCGAGAACGCTTCGGACTGCTTCGGACTGTCGCTCGGCGGGTCCAGAAGAATCTCGATGGGACCGTCCATGACCTCCGAAATCGGTTCTCCGTCGACGTACAGTTCCTTGTCGGAAGTGTCCGACAGCACGTCGGCCTGGGCCTCCTCGAAGGTGTAGTCGTACTTGGCTTCGCTCTGACTGGCCTCGATGCCCGAGAGCGTACCGGGGTAGTCCATTCCGGCGTACGTGCCCTCCGTGCCGTCGATGACCTCGCCGTTCGTGAGGAACGAACGAACTGCTTCGACGTCGACGTCGGCGGAGTCACCCTTTCCGCGGAACGAGAACGCTTCCGCCGCCGGGTCCGTGAGCATCTCGCCGCCGAACACCTCGTCTGGTCGCACGGTGTACCCGGCCGGGGCCGCGAAGTCGCCCTCGATGCGGAAGCCCTTCTCCAGTTGTTGGGTCCAGTGGTAGTCGTCGAAGACGAACGAGATTGCCTGTCGGAGCGCCACGTCGTCCAGGGGCTGGCGTCGGCAGTTGAACCCCATGTAGGAGAACCCGTCGTCGTACCCCTTCACCAGTCCGAGACCGTCGGTTTTCTTGGCCTCCGGAATCTTGTCGGTGTCCAGCGTCCCGTAGTGGGTGTCGATTTCGCCGCGCATGAACGCTTGGGTCATCGCGGTCTGTTCGCCGTACACCTTGAAGTCGATCTGGTCGATGAACGGACCGCCGGTGACGAGATTGTCGTGTTCGGCGACCCAGTCCTGGTCCGTGAGGGGGTACTCCTCGGGGTCACGGAACTTGATCTGCATCGAGGTGTCGGGAGCGAACTTGGTAAGCACGCCGGGACCGGTACCGACCGGACCATTCTCGCGCTCCTCCATCGGGTCGTAGGCCTGGAAGTCGTCGACGTTCTCCCAGATGTGCTTGGGGATCATCGGGCAGGCACCGAGTGCCGAGACGTCCCACGTCCCGATCTGGCCGGTGAGCGTCATCCGGCAGTCCCAGTCGCCGTCGTCCTTCTCGACCTTCTCGATGTTGTTCCAGACGGACGACCACTCGCCGACCTCGTTCTCGATGATGTAGTTGTGCGAGAAGACGACGTCCTCGACCGTGAAGTCCTCACCGTCGTTCCAACTGATGTCGGTACGGACGTCGAAGACGACTTCGGGTTTCTCGGCGTCCGGTTTCTTGAGTTCCCAGTCCGTGAACACCCACGGCCGCACTTCGTCGGTGACCGGGTCGATCTCGATCCCGAAGTCGTAGATGAGGTTCAGTGCGACCGCCGAGTACACGCTCCCGGACGTCAGGTAGTTGGAGGTGTCCGGTTGCGAACTCATCCCGTAGGTGAGAGTACCGCCGCGTGGAATGGAGTCGGTGTCTTCCGTCTTCTTCTCGACGGTTTCTTCCTCGGTGGTCGTCTCCTCCTCGGTCGTGGCGTCGGTGGTGGTCTGGTTGCCGCCACCGCTACAGCCTGCCAGAGAGAGGGCAACGGCACCAGCACCACTCGCCTTCAGGAACTTTCGTCGGCTATTGTTCGTATCGTCCGATCGGTTGCGCCGGTGTGGCATACCAATGAGGTATGCAAACATGCATTTAAATCTACTGGTTATTATATTTCCATATAGTAATGGACTGGTAAAGCGAGTAATGAGAGATGGTACGGGCGGCTGCGTACCGCGATTACGACGGTAAGGAGTGCTTGGGCTGGCGTATTATTCACCTAGACCTTCGCCGTGGAGACCCAGATATCCGAAGTAGACGGTCGCCGTTGCCGCCATCGACGCCATCGTCAGCCAGAGTTTCGGCGTGAGTGCGCTCGGGTGAGACTGCGCCCAGAATATGCTCAGAATCGACCAGAAGGACGCGACGGTGAAACCGAGCGTCATAATCCACGTCCCGAGTAGCCGTCTCTCCGCCCGAGCGGCGACGAACGCCGCGGTCATCAAGAGACCGGCGACGATTGCGAGAACTCCGCGAGTGCCTAACGCCATCTCTTCGTCTTTCGAAGCGGAGACGTCAGTGATAAAGGTGTGCTTTCGGCCCTACGCGGGCGGTGTGACGCCGAGTGCTTCGACGAGCGCCATCACGCCTTCGTGGGACGACTCCGGCCCACGGGCCGTAATGAGGTCGCCGTCGACGGTGACGCTGGTGTCGGCGTCGAGTTCCGCGTCCCAGTTTGCGCCTGCGGCCTTCACCTCGTCTTCGACCCAGTACGGTAGTTTTCGGCCGTCGGGCATCCTGTCGTTGTCGTCGACGATGTTGCGCTCCCACTCGTTGGGGAAGCCGGTGACGTCGCGGCCGTCCACGAGAAAGCCGCCATTACCGTCCCTCGTGAACGCCAACAGGCCGACTGCGTGACAGACGACCAGTGCTTTCTGATCGTCACCTGCGATCATCTCGCGGAACAGGGCGCGAGCGTGCTTGTCCTGATTCACGTCCCACTCCGTACCGTGTCCGCCCGGGAACACCACGGCGTCGTACGTGTCGGCGTTCGCATTGGCGATAGGTTTCGGGTTCTGGAGCCGCTGGTCGTTCGCGTGGACCTCTTTGACCCACTCGGAAGTCTCCTCGCCCACGTTCTCGGGATCTATCGACCGGGGGTCCACCACGGGTTTGTTCCCGCTCGGCGTCGCCACGTCGACGCTAGCGTCAGTGTCAGAGAGCGTTTCTAGCGGGTCTACGCACTCTTCGCCCCAGTACCCCTCCTCGCTGACTACGAACAGTACGGACGTCATCGTGTCCTAATACTCCGCGATACTGATTAACTACGTGGTCACCCCGACCGCGGCGCGCTGGCGCCCGTAACCACCAAGCGAACGTCGAGAGACAGAACTGATTGTAATTATAGGCGTCGTGAAGCGCCCGACTCCGGAGGATAGTTGCACGACTCAGCCGGTGGTCGGTGACGAACCGACTCGCTCGAAATCGAGTTCGGCAAAAGTATAGCGGGAGGTAGATTTGAACTACCGATCTGCGGGTTATGAGCCCGCCGGAATCTCCTGGCTATCCCATCCCGCTACCATATCGTAGCGCCGTCCCACGGATAAGGATTGTGATTCGACCGGCGTGTGCGAATTTTTACCGATACTCTCGGACGCTCCGACTACCGATGACAGGCGTTCGTGAACGATAACGCGTCTCGGAAATCGCCGGATGGTGTGGTCCGGGTAGTGTTCGGAGACGTTGCAGGAGTCGGAGCCGGGACTTCGAAAGCCCCCGTCCTTTCAGTCTTCTGAGTGGACTGGTTCACCGGCCGAGACTGGTTGGCCGTCGTACGTACCTTAACACCGACTTTGGTCCGAACCCCAAGATGTTTATCGCTCGGTCGCACGCCTACATATCGAATGGAGTACGCGCTCGTCCTGCTGTGGTTCGTCGTCTTTCAGGCGCTCGCGTTCGTCGCACTGCCGCTCACGACTCGGTTGTTTCCCCGGTTCCCCGACCGAGGCGCGGCCTTCGCGCTTCCGGTGGCGATGGTCGTCGTGACGACCGTCGGTTACTGGGTCGGCCACCTCGCGTTCGGCCGGTGGACCGCGGTTCTCGGGGTCGCGGTGCTCGCCGGACTGTCGGGAATCGTCCTGTGGAGCGACCGCTCGCTTCGGGATGGCGGGGACGTTCGACCCGCCAGGGACGCTCGACTCGCAATCCCAACGCGCGCGTACGCGGAGACAATAGTTATTTTTGGCATCGCGTTCGCGTTTCTCGTCGCGGTCCGCGCCGTGGACCCCGGCATCTTCCCGGGCGGTGGTGAGAAGTTCCTCGACTTCGGCATCCTGAAGTCGCTCCTCCGGGCCGAGGTCTTGCCTCCGCAGGACATGTGGTGGGCTGGCGGACACGTCCTCTACTACTACGGCGGCCACCTCGCGGCCGGCCTCCTCACCCACCTCACGGGTACCGAGGCCCAGTTCGCGTACAACTTGGCGCTCTCGGGGTTCTACGCCATGCTCGTCACCGCGGCCTACGGACTCGCTGGCGCGATGGCCGACGCCCGCGGGGTCTCGCGCCGTACGGCGGGCGCGTTCGGTGCCTTCTTCGTCGGCTTCGCGGCCAACCTCGTCACCGCGGTCACGGGAGCAATCTGGCTCCTCCCCGACTCGATGGCCCGCAGGGTCGCCGACTGGGTCGCCGAACCCATCGCGGAATCGACTTCGGGCGAACTCGTGACGGAGGGACTCGACTCCTTCGGCTACTGGGGACCGAGTCGCGTCATCCCCCAGACCATCAACGAGTTCCCCCTGTTCTCGTTCCTCAACGGCGATCTCCACGCCCACATGGTCAGCACGCCGTTCCTGCTGTTGGTCGCCGCACTCGGGTTCTCCTACTACCAGTCCGGTCCCGGGGCGCTCCGTCGCCGGCGCGGTCTCGCGTTCGGCGTCCTCCCGGTCGTTGTCGGCCTTCTCGGACTCGTCAACGTCTGGAGTTTTCCGACCGGGCTGGGCGTGGTGTGGCTCGCCGTCCTGTTTTCGCCCGCCGACCCGCTAACGCTGTTCCCCGGCGTCTCCTCGGACGAGACCGCCGAGCCGGTCGCCGACGGCGGGGCCGGAAGCGGTCACGGCGGGACCGAAAGTAGTGACGGCGGGGCCGCCAGCGTGGCCGGACTCAGCCTCCTCGGAGAGGCCCGCCGAATCACAGGCGCGTTCGCCGTGACGGGCGTCGTCGCCACCGTTGCGGTCGCGTGGGTCGCGCCGTTCGTCTTCGGTATCCTCCTGCGCTCGGCCGGCAACCGGAGCATCGCCTTCCTCCCCGAACCCGCCAGCGCGGTCGGACTCCTGCTCGTCCACGGCACCTTCGTCGTGGTGTTCGCGGCGTTCCTCTGGCCCCGAGCGCGGGCGGCGTTCGACGTGGAACCCGCCCGATTCGGCCTGTTGGCCGTGGCGCTGGTCGGGTACGCGTGGGTGTTGAACTACGCGGTGCTGGTGCTGGTCGTTCCCCTGCTGGTGTTCGGATGGCTGTTGCTTCGGACGGTCGGCGACGCTCCCGACGCCGAGGGCGGCGTCGGCTACGAGACGGTCCTGTTGGTCGCGGGGGCCGGACTCGTCACGCTGGTAGAGTTCGTCTACGTGAAGGACAGCGCCGCTGGCGGTCGATTCAACACGGTGTTCAAGGTGTACATGCAGGTGTGGGTCCTCTGGGCGACCGCCGCGGGGACCGCGCTGGCGACCCTCGTCGCCTCGTCCGGGCCGTCCGACTGGACGCTCCCGGGCGTCGGCATCGACCGTTCGGAGGTCATGGGCGCGCTCGCGGCGGTCCTCGTGGTCTCGACCGCGCTCTACGGTGGGATGGCGCTGGGCGGTCACTTCACCAGCGACCACCACCGAATCGACGACCCCACGCTGGACGGGAAGGCGTTCGCGGAGGACTACCACCCCGACGAGGCGGCCGCCATCGCGTGGCTGGACGACAGGGAGGGCCAACCCCACATCGTCTCCACACCGGGCCGCGACGTGTACGCGTGGAGCAGTCCCGCCGCCTCGCTGACCGGCCTTCCGACCGTCGTCGGGTGGGTCTATCACGAGGGCATCTACCGGGGCCACGACGCGTCGAAGGCGCGGGCCGAGGAGGTAGACCGCATCTACACCGGGTCGTGGGGCGACCGGGTCGAGCGACTCCAGCGATACGACGTGAAGTACATCTACGTCGGCCCGCAGGCGCGCGAGCGCTACGACGCCGATGAACTCCAGTTCTCGGAGTATCCGGGCATCGAAGAGGTGTTCCGCGAGGACGGCGTGGTCATCTATCGCGTTCACCAGTCGAAGCTCTGAACCGACCGCTCCTTCGCTGGCGAGTCCTTCGTCTCATCCGACGGTGGATCGGTCGGCACCGGACTGGTGACCAGTCGGTCGTCGCGTTGCTGAACGTCGCCTGCTCGAAGAATCCTCCGCGTCTCACGGCCCGAGACGAGGAGCGGCAAAGAAAGAATATTATTTCCTTAACGCGCCTATAAGAGTTCTAAACGACGATGTATGATGCAAAGGGGCAGAGACGAAGCAGACGAACCGGCGAGGAGCGCGGCCACACCCAGTTTCAGTCCGCGTCCCGTTCGTCCTGCCACGCCGTGCGACACGCCTCGCAGCAGAAGTCGTATATCTGAACTGTACCGTCGTCGTCGCGCACGGTAGCGACCGGATGCCACTCCTCGAGAGTGATATCGTCGCCACAGCGGGTACAACGGTCGGTCATGTAGTCGCCGTCAGTCGGCCGGTCGTCAGCCGTGTTTGGTGTCGGATCACAACTACGTCGCATCTGATCGCTGAGGTTCGGTTTCGAGCATCCGGACTCCTTACGCGGTTTCGTCGAGGTTAGTCCCGAGACTCCGGATGTCGCCGTCCTCGTCGGCGAGTTCCGTCGCCACGTCGCGCTCGGTAACGTCCACGTCGCCGTTTCCGCTCACGACGACGTCGCATCCGCCGAACGTGAACGCCACGTAGCCTTGATTCCGGCCGCTTCCCTTGGTCGCGGAGAACAGGCGGTCGAGGGCGTCGGGGTCGACGACGTGATACAGCGGTCCCACCTCCGTCGGGTCGTTGCCGGTCTCCTCGGCGACGGCGGTGATGACTCGCTGGCTGGTCGAACGCTTCTCGAAGGTATCCCCGCTCACACTTTGACTCATTACGTATTGTATTCTGTAGGGCGCAGCGGGCATAGGAATTCACGATAGATGTATACCCGGTCTCGTCCCCGGCGGGTTATACATCTAAATTCGCACCGCGAATCGCTCCCGACCGCCGATTGCAGCCAGTCTGTTCGCTACTCCTCGAACAGTAGACCGAACAGCACCCGCTCGGCACCTCGAATGTGGCGGCTCACGGTCGGTTGGGACACGTCGAGCGCCTCGGCGATTTCCTCGGCCGTGCTCTCGCGGGGCCACTCGAAGAAGCCGCGGAGGTAGGCCATCCGGAGGACTTCGGCCTGTCGTTCGGTGAGTCGCTCCTGGAGTTCGGTCTCGAAGTCCTGTCGGGTCATCACCGGTTCGTCGCGTTCGCGTCGAGCGACCAGTTCGACCTCGGCGTAGTAGTCCTCGAAGAGGTCCACGAACGTCCGCACGTCGGCGCTCTGGGGGATGCGAATTACGAACCTGCCTTCCTCCTCCGTGGCGGTTATGGTCCGAGGCATCGCCCCGCGGTCCATCACCGACCGGAGGAACGACTGGTCGGACAGCGTACACTCGTAGAGGTACTCGTCGTCGCGCTCGGTCACGAGATGAACGTCCTCTATCCACGTCACCGCCTCGGCGAATTCGAGCGTCTCCTCCGGCGGAGCGTCCCGGATGGTGAAGAAGGCGTGTAGTCGACCGTCGCTGCGCTGGACTGCGTTCTCGAACTCGAACTCCGCGTCGGTCTCGGTCACGAATTCGAGGATCGGACTCTCCGACCCCCGAATTCGGAAGTCGAGTTCTATCGACCGTTCGCTCACGAGCGCCTGCTTCTGTTCGAGCGCGTTCATCGCGTAGCCGATCGTCTCGCCGAGTTCCGACAGCACGGTCTGCTCCATCTCGTCGAAGACGCCGGATTCGCCCGCGTAGAGGTTGAGGACGCCCCAGACCGTCCCACCGTAGACGATAGGGACCGCAACGCTCGACCGGTAGCCTCGCTTCAACGCCTGTTCGCGCCACGGTTCGAACGGCGGGTCGCCGAGCAGGTCGTTCTGCACCTGCAACTCGGTCGTTCGAATCGCCCGGCCAGCAGGCCCGCGTCCGCGTGGCTCCCCGTCGTCCGCGCTCACGTCGATGTCCTCCAGATAGTCCTCCCCGACGCCGTCCCACGCTTCGGGGCGTATCTCGTCGGTGGCTCTGTCGTGCGTGCCGAACCACGCGAACCGGTAGGGTCCGGACTCGGTCAGCCGACTGCACACCGCCTGCATCACGTCCTCCTGGGACGACGCCTGCGTCAGCGCCTTCGTCATCTCCCGAATCACGCTGTTGAGCCGGTTGACCCGTTCGAGTTCTCGGTTCTTCTCCTGTAAGTCGTTGCGCTGGTCTCGGAGTTCCTCCTCGCGTTCGGCCCGGTCGAGCGCCGACCTGACGTTCGAACACAGCATGTCGGCGAGCGACCGGTCGGTCGCGTCGAACGCGGCCCGGTCGGGGGCCGCGGCGATGAACGCCCCGTACTTCCCGAGCGGGACCGCGAGCGCGCTTCCCATCTCGGTGTCGGCGTCAAGCTCTGCACCGAGGTCGTCGAACGCCTTGGACTCGCCCTCGACGAACACCCGCCACGCCACGTCGTCGGCGTGTGTTCCGAGGAGCACGTCGTCGATGTCCCCGCCACTCCATCGCCGAACCGTCGAGACGAGACTGCTCGCCTCGTCGTCGTACAGCGCCACGGCCGCGTTCGGGAATCCGAGAACCTCGACTGCGGTATCCACCCCGAGGTCGCAGATTTCGAACCGCGTCTCGGCGTCGGCCAGCGACCGCAACATCTCGTTGAGCGAGGTTAGTTTCTCTTCCCGGCGTTTCCGGTCGGTCACGTCCCGAACGACGCCGACCCGTCCCATCTGGTCGCCGAGCGAAAGCGGCGTGATGCGGGTCTCGATAGGTATCGACTCGCCGTCTGCGGTCGGGAGGGTGGCTTCCATCGTCACCACGTCCTCGTCGGCTTCGAGCGACTTCTGTATCCACTTCGATTCCTCGTAGAGGTCCGGACCGACGACCTTCGAAGCGTGTTCGCCCAGCAACTCCTCGCGGGCGTACCCGGTGAGTTCGACGTACGCGTCGTTGACCGCGACGAACCGGGAGTCGGCGTCGAGGGCGTACACCCCGTCGCTGACCGCGTCGAGCATCGCCTCGGAGCGTTCGAGTCGTCGCTCGCGCTCGCGGCGCTGGATGACGGCCGTGAGGATGTGGGAGATGCTCTGGACGAACTGCACGTCGTGGTCGGTGTAGGTTTGCTGGTCGATGTCGTGGGTGCCCAAGATTCCCCACGGGTCGTCCGGAGACCCGATAATCACGCTGATGCCACCCTTCACGTCGTGGGACGTGAGCAGTTCGGGTCCGGAGAACCGGTCCTCGGATTCGAGGTCCTCGACCACGACCGGTTCCGACGAGAGCAACGTGTACCCGGCCTGGGATTCACGGTCGGTCCCGACCGTGGCCGACCCGACGAGACCCTCGCGCCAGCCGACGCCCGACCGAAGTAGGAGGTCGGCCGACTCGGGCCTGAGTTCGAGTACTTTACAGTACTCGTGGTCGAGAGCCTCGGCCACGAGTTCGACCGCCTCGTCGAACAGGTCGTCCAGCGATTCGTTTTCGAGCGCGCGCCGGGAGAACGCCGAGAGTGCTTCCTGCTGGCGAACCCGGTCGTGAAGCTCCGATTCCCGGCGCTTGCGTTCGGTGATGTCCCGGACGATGCCGGTAAACCGCACCTCGTCGCCCGAGACGAACTCGCTGAACGAGACGCCCAGCGACACTTCGCTCCCGTCCCGACGCTGGCCGGGGAGTTCGAGATAGTTCCAATCGACGTGACGCTCGCCCTCGCGGAGGTAGCGCCGAATCGCCTCGTGGTGTCGCTCGGCGAGGCCCGGGGGCATGAGCTTCGTCAACGACTCTCCGACGAGTTCGTCCGCCGAGTAGCCGAATATCTCCTCCACGGCGGGATTGGCGAAGCGGACGACGCTGTCGGTGTCGATGACGAGGATGGCGTCCGTGAGTTCCTCGGCGAGCGCCCGAAAGTGGTCGGCTTCGACCCCGCCGTCGGCCACCGTTTCGGACGCGACGGCGTCCTCGATTCGCTGCGCGAGAACTCGGACTTGCTCGGTTCGGGCTCGCCACAACTGGTCGCCGGTCGCCTCGCCGGCGCCTCCGGGGTCGGGTCTCGATATCGTCTCGATTCCCACGTCGGCGTTCTCACGCCGGAGTACGTTCCCGGGGTCGTCGGACTCGGAACCACCGACCGCCGCGCCGAGGACGACGTGGTCGATTCGCTCGGCGTCTAGCGTGGCGAACGCCTGTTCGGCGCTCGTGACGTACGAGAACGCGACCGCAGGTCGTTCGTCCGCGAACAGCGATTCGAGGGCTTCGCCCGTCGATGCGTCCGTGGTGACGTAGAGGGTGCGAACCGGGCCGGTCATCGTTTCGTCGGGGGACGAGGTACATTCATCGCTGGACTGAGGGCTAACGTACTGAGACTGTGCGTCGGTTCCGGCAAAGATACGCTTGCCTACACGTACACCATTCGGGTAGAAAAACCGCACGGCCAAGGTATTAGAAATTTATGCATTTGGGGTGAAGGTGACTCCCTCGAGAGAGGTCACTGTCCGGTCTCGACGTCCACGTTCTCGAACGTGACCTCGGCCGGCTCGCCGTATCGGTCGCCGTTCTGCTCGTCGTGGCGCTTGAACGTCGGCGGTTCGACCCGCACGTCGATGTCGTAGGTACCGTCGCCGGGCACGTCGAGATTCTTGCCGTAGTGGTAGAGACCGGGATGCCAGAGCAACGGTAGTCGCGTCGGGCCGACCCGTTCGCCGTCCTCGCCGGTCAGCGTGGCGATGACGGTACATCCCGGGACGAATCTGCCGTCGTCGGCGTCACAGACCGCCACTTCGAGGTGGCAGTTCGCGTCGTCGGGTTCTACGAACTCGAACTGACCTTCGTCTTTCAGGACGTACATCCCCTCGGCCTCCTCCTGCGCGAATCCGACGAGGTAATCGCCGGTCTCCTGCTTGTCGCCCGTGTGAGCCACCTCGTTGGCCATGTAGTCGAGGGCTTCGCGGTAGGCGTCTCCCGCTTTCTCGGCGAGGTCGAGTTGGGTCTGGTCTACCTCGTCGCTGGTCTGTTTCTCGGGATTGTCAGGCATCGTGGACGTAAGAGCCACGGTAGGTGCGAGATTAAGGGTTGTGGCAGGGACGACCGATGCGCGAAGCAGTCGCTCGCTGGTCAGTTACTCGGAAGGAGTGCGCCGGCCGGGACTTGAACCCGGGTCGATGGCTTGGAAGGCCATAGTCATACCACTAGACCACCGGCGCTCATCCGCTTTGCTCGTTCGCGCCGAGCATCGAGGACTTCGTCCGTCTCAACACCCGCGCGCTTCGCTCACGACGCTCGTTCGCGCGCCGAACCTTGCCTCACGTCGTTCGGCAAGACACCGGCGCACGTCGTCGTGTTTCACCGTTCGCCGCCCGGGATTAAGGGCCTTACTGTTTCGTTCCGCGGACGACTCCGTAGCAGTTCCCGCTCGATATCTCGAACTCCACCATCTCCAGCGCACTCTCGGCCACGTCGGCTTCGAACTCCGCGGGCGAGTAGATGTGGTAGAACCGCTCGACGGTCTCGCCGCCCGGCAGGGTCCAATCGACGGTAGTGTCGAACCCCGTCTCGCGGGTCTCGCCCGCTCGACTGTTCGAGGCGCGTTGCGCCTCGCTTTCCTCTCGGTCGAATCGGTCGTGGGCGGTACTCCACGCGCTGACGAGCGCACGCCCCTCGTGCGCGAGGACGCGCGCGAGTTCGTCCAGGCTCCCGACGCGTGCGGCCCGACTCGGCAGGTGGTGGAGCGTGGCGACGTACACCGCCACGCCGACCGTCGCGTCGCGGAGCGGCAGGGTCGCGGCGTCGGCCTGCACGAGGTCGGCGTCGAAGCCCCGGTCGGCGGCCCGCTCGCGGGCGGTTTCGAGCAGTCCGCGGCTCACGTCTGCGGCGACCACCCGGTCGGCCTGCGCTGCGAGGAGTTCGGCGTGGCGACCGTTGCCACAGCCGAGGTCCAGCGCAATCGGGACGTGGGACTGCTCGGAGACGAACTCCTCGACCTCCGGCCACGCGTACTCGCGTGTCTGCGCGAAGTGGTCGGCGATGTAGTCGTACGTCGCTCGCACGTCGGCTCTGTCGTCGCTTCGGCGGTCTGGGTCCGCCTCGTCCATGCTTCTGCGTGGGTCGTGAGGGGTGAAAACGGCTCCGGGTTCTTCGCGGGAGACGGGTAGTTAGCTGTCCCTCTCGAACCTCGGGGGTTTGCTGGCTGATTACCCGCCTCGACACCGCAACACGGGAGCTAGCTACTCCTCGAGCCAAGGAGTTCCGCAACCGCCCCGCACAGTACCGCGACGGCCTCACGCCTCCCCAACCGACTGCGTTGCTCGGCCACGGACCTGCGCTACTCGTCCCTCGCACGGTTGGCGCGGCCGCTTCGGGCCGCGCCAGCGCGCGCCGAGGTGGAGAGTTAAGACATAGAAACATCTCCCAAAGACAAGATTACAGTTGTAAAAGAAATACAAAAGTTGCCGAGCCACTAGTCTCGAGGTCGCTCCCGAGGCGCGACGACCGTGAGACGACCGCTCAGAGGAGCAGGAACACGCCGTAGGCGATGGCCAGCAGAACCGTCGCGTGCTTCGCGCCGTTCTTGACGCTCCCCTCGCCCATCTGTCCGGCGAGCAAGCCCGAGAACACCGCCTGCACCAGCGAGGAGTGGAAGAACATGAGCGTGTACGCTTCGGTGTCTACGGCCGAAATCCCCGAGAGCGGACCGGCGACCGGAGACCCGCCGCCGGTCGTGGCCCCGTCCGTGGGCAGATTCGGGATGAGGATGCTGTCGAGCGCGCCGACGATGACGAGGAACACCACGAACGAGAGGTAGATGATGACGACGTACGTCACCATCTCCTGTCGGCGCTTTCGCTTGAGGCGACGGGTGTCCTGCGCGTCGTCGGCCGCGATGCGGAGGACTCGCGCGATGTCGCCGCTGGCGTGCATTGCGTTGGCGATGAGCGTCACGGTCCGGGTGATCGTCGGCGTGTCGAGGCGGTCTTCGAACCTGTAGAGGGCGGTCTCGGCGTCGACGCCCCACTGCACGTCCGCCCAGAGCTTTCGGACCTCGGCGTCGAGCGCACCGAGGTCGCTGTCGGCGACGCGCTCGAAGCTCTCGACCACCGACATCCCCGCCTCGTTGACGCTGGCGAGTCGGTCGAGGAAGTCGGGGACTGCGGCCTCGATGGCCGCGATTCGCCGACGGTGAAGTTCCTGCACCACGGCGAAGGTACCGACGACGAACAGCGCGGCCTGCACCACGAAGTCGTCCACGACCCGGAGCGTGAGCGTCCCCGAGACGAGGTGTGGCCACGACCGGACGAGGACCGAGAGCAGGCCGAGCGGGACCGTCGCGTACAGCAGGACGACCGGCCTGTTCCGGAGTGTTCTCCCGGGGTCGGCCAGCGCCTCGCGGAACCAGCGCACGTTCTCGAACGCGTCGAGTCGCTCGAAGTTCACGACGCCCGCGCTCCCGCCGGACCGATGGCCCGACGACGTTCCCAGACCGGCGGTCTGCTCGCCGCCGTCCGAACGGACCGTCCCGACGCCGCCCTCGGGTCGCTGGACGCCCGTGCGCTCGGCCCCGGAGTCGTCGGTGTGCCGAACGCCCGCCAGCGCCACAGACGCGAGGTCGACGTCGCGGTCCTCGCGGGTCGCCCGAAGCGACTCCGTGATGCTGTCGAGGTAGACCACGAATCCGACGTTCGCCAGCGGGATGGCGAAGTACGTCAGCGTCTGGAGGAGCGGCAGGGTGTCCCCCAGCGCCATCAACCCCATGATGACGAAGACGGTGATGAACAGGAGCGGCGCGACCACGAACACCGAGACGTACGCCTCCGCGAGCGTGCCGAGCAGTTCGAGAAACGCTTCCTGCTGGGCCTCGGCGTCCTCCTGATACCGCTGGTACTGGTCGTCGAGATACGACGAGATGCTCTGGCCGCTCTGGAGGACGCTGGCGAGGTTGTCGGCGAACTCGCCGAACTTCTCGCTGGGCGTCCGGTCGGCGAGGCGCTCGATGGCCGACAGCATGTCGAGACCCGCGTAGTCCATGGCCTTGACCGCGACGCCGATCTCCTCGGCGGCCTCGCCGTAGACCGCCCGGTTCCGAGCCAACGTCCGCATGATTTCGGGGAACGCCATCCTGCTCCGGGAGAGCGCGTAGACGAACGCCACGGTCCGAGCGATGCTCTCGTCGATCTGGCGCTCGCGGGCGTTGGCCCGGTACGAGAGGTTCTCCCACCGAGTCCAGTAGACGAGTCCCCCGGACGCCACGCCGACCGTCCCGCTGCTGGTGAGCAGGATGGCGAACAACTGACCGACCGACAGGTCCGGAAAGACGAGCAGACCCGCGAGGAAGTGGAGTTGCGTGGGAAGCGCCGCCCGCATCGCCTCGGGCGAGATTCGGAGGATCTCCAGCACGCCTCCGACGAGGTAGACGCCCAGCACGCTCCCGACCACCGCGGCGACCCCGGCGTAGAGCAGGGTCTTGGCTGCGTACACCCGGTAGGTCTGGCCGACGTGGACCGCCTGGAGGAGGTGCTGGCGCTCGGTTCGTCGCCTGCCGCGGTCGGCGACCCACCCGCCGAAGGCCGTGAGCGCGACCCGAGTGACGAGGCGGTCGGCCCGGCGAGAGAGGGGCGCGAGCGCCACCGGAACGACGAGGGCGACGACCAGAAGGAGGGGCAAGAACGCCAACATCAGTCGAACCCGGTCGAAATCTCGGCGTCTACGTCCAAGGTGTCCAGCACGCGGTCGGGATGGGAGTAGTACTCGTTTATCATCGCGGTGAACCGACGGTAGTCGGATACGTCGCGCTCCCGGAGGTACTGGAGGACGCGCTTGCGGTTTCGCAACTCTTCGAGGAGTTCGCCGCGCGACCACCCTCTCTCGTTCTGGATTTCGTCCAAGATGTTGCTGTCGTTGCGCCGGAAGGTGTCCTCGTCGGCGTTCCACGAGAAGGTGGTCGAGTAGTCCAGGTCGCCGGTCCGCTGGTCGATGCCCTCTATTTCGGCGAGGACCCGGTTCCGGCGGACGCGCTCCTCGCCGACGTAGGTCAGCGTCTGGACAGAGAGGATGTCGAGGCTCTGGATCATCGCCCGCGGGACGTTGATGGGTTCGTTCTCGAGGCGATTGATGACGGTCTGGACCGAGTCGGCGTGCATCGTGGAGTAGGTGGTGTGACCCGTGTTCATCGCCTGAAACAGGGTCATCGCCTCCTCGCCGCGGACCTCGCCGACCACGATGTACTCCGGCCGGTGGCGCAGGGCCGACCGCAGGAGGTCGTACATCGTGATGTCCGCGCCCTCGCCTCTGCGCTCGCGCGTGACCGACGACAGCCAGTTGTCGTGGTAGAGCGCCAACTCGCGGGTGTCCTCGATGGTCAGCACCTTCGAGCGCGGCGGGACGAACATCGAGATGGCGTTCATCGAGGTGGTCTTCCCCGAGGCGGTTCCCCCGGCGAAGATGAGCGACTTGTTGGACTCGATCGCCAACCAGAGGTACGCCATCTGGTCCAAACTGAAGGTGCCGTACTCCACGAGGTCGATGGGAGTGAACGGTTCGTCGGCGTACTTCCGGATGGTGAACGCCGACCCGCGCGGCGTGACCTCCTCACCGAGCGCGAGTTCGGCCCGGGAGCCGTCGGGCAGGGTCGTCTCGACCACGGGGTCGCCGATGCTGACGTGGCGCCCCGACTGTTGGGCGAGGCGGACGACGAGGTTGTCGAGTTCCTCCTGGCCGTAGACGACGTTGGTCTCGATGTCGGTGTACTCGTCGTGGTAGACGAACAGCGGCAGGTCGTAGCCGTCGCAGGAGATGTCCTCGATGTGAGGGTCGTGCATGAGCGGGTCCAACTTTCCGAACCCGCGGAACGTCCGGAAGAGGTAGTAGAACAGGCGGTAGAACGTCGCTTCGTCCACGTCCACGCCGTACATCGAGAGGAGTTCGCGGAGTTCCTCCTTCAGCACCACCTCGGCGGTGTCGGCCCCGCCGGGTTCCGACTGGGCGTCCTCGGTGCCTGCGTCCCGGCGGTGGACGAGCGAGTCGCGGATGTCGGCGAACAGGCGGTCGAGCAGTTCGGTTTCGAGGTCGTCCAACTCGGGTTCGACGACCTGATACAGGTGTTCGTTCTCCACGTCGTCGTAGTTGATGGAGACGAACGCGAACGGCGCGTCGACCCAGTAGCGGTCGATCTCCTCGTAGCCGTCGAGTCCGGAGAACGAGACCAGCGACCCGTGTTCGCGGGGGTCGTACTCGTCGGCGTCGATGGTCGTTCCCCGGAGGACTTCGGCGGTCCGGCGGAGCGTCCGCTGGAACTCCTGGATTCGAATCCGCACGTCGTCGGTCCACTCGGAGAGGGGTGACTCGGACATGGTGGGTCGGAGGTTGCGAGCGGTCGAGAGTCGCGCAAGCCGCCAGCGACGGTTTACGCGCCACATCTCGTCGGGGGTACTTAAATTACGGGTCAGGCGACCCGCGAACTGGCTCGTCTGCCCCGTCGTGCGTCGATTGCCCACCTCCTCGGTGTGAGCCGGTTGGCCTTCCGGCCCGGCGCGTGCAGACTTGTCTTTCCGGCCCGGCGCGCGCTGGCGCGACCTCACACAGCGAGGTCGCGCCAGCGCGCGAGGTCTTCAGGAGCGAAGTGACTGAAGGCTCGTCACAGTGTGCCTCTGACGGTGGACGAGGGAGCGAAGCGAGTGAGGAGGCTGGGGAGGCGTGAGGCCCGCGGTTGCAGTGAGGTTACGGTGCGAGGCGGTGAGGTTGCGGTGCGAGGCGGTGAGGTTGCGGTGCGAGGCGGCGCGGTCACGGTGCCGTGCGGGATGAGTGGCTCGAGCCCGAAGCTAGCTTCTCGCCAGCTCTAACCAGAATTAGAATTCCAAAACACAACTATTTAACATCGAAATAAACCCAAAAAGTGCTCTAAGCAGTCCCGGTAGCTTTTACTCCCCGGGTTTCGGTGTCCCCGGCATGGTCTGGGTTCGCTCGGAGTACGCCGGGGAGTTGGCCGTGGTATTGGCGTGGCTCTCGGCGCTTCTCCCGTGGAACGTCACCTACTCGACGCTCTCGGGCGTCGGTAGCGTCCTGTTCGTTCGCTTCCCGTTCTTTCAGGTCCGGTACGTCGCGGGCATCTCCATTTCGAAGGGTCTCGCGGTCTCGACGCCGCTGGGCGCGCTGGCGTATCAGGAGGGCCAGTCGATTGCGGCCGCCTACACCGCGTGGGCGGTCGGCGCGGCCGTGGTCGGCGCGGCCGTGGCGCTGAGCGTCCTGCTGTACCGTTACGAAGAGCGCGTCGAGGCGACCGTCGACGCGGTGCGGGTCATGGGCGCGCTCCTCTCGCTCGCAGGCGTGGTCCTCACCGCCGCGACGTGGTTGCTCTGGACTCGCGGGTTCCCCGGCCTGCCGATTCCCATCGGGGTCGTCCTGCTGTACCTGTTCGGCGGGACGCTGTTGGTTGCCCGTCGGGACTAGCGTTTCGAGGCCGTTCTGCTCGTCGCGTTCCGGTTCGTCGTCCTCCTCTTCGCTCGAAAGTCGAACAAACGACTGCGATTCTGTGAGACGGGCGCGAGCGCACGGGAGAAGGCTGGTCGGCCAGTCAGTACGCGCCCGAGGCGGCAGAGCGACCCGTCGAGGAGCAGGCCCGCCGAGAAGCCCAGACTTATAACGATACCAACAGATGTAATGGGTGGAAGTTCCTGCCGAGGGACCGGTTCCCGACCGAGTAATTACGAGTTTCTTCGACCGACTTCCATCCTGCCAGTGGCGTTACGTTCATGACGCGCCGGACCGTAGAGGGGGATACGGAATGAGGCGCGACTACTTCACGCTGGAGGTTCGAAACGTCGATTGGGTCGAGGAGGACGCGGAAGCCAAGAAGCCGACAGTAATCATCGACTTCGAAGGTCCGTCCTCGACGCTCCGCGAGCGCCTCACGGGGACAGGCGACGAGCTACTCGACGCCGGGGAGACAGACGTTGCGTTCCGACTCCAGGGGCCGGTGGACGACGACGAGACTACGGGCGTCGTCAGCGTCACCAACCGCATCACGGGTGATTTCGTCCTCGAACTCAATCAGGACGCCGACGACGTGCTGAAGTTCATCACTGCGGCCCGCGAGTACGGCAAGGCCTCGGGCGACATGGACGGCCGGTACCACGTCGAGATCAGCATCAACGGCGAGGACCTCGTCGAATACGACAAGAGCACGTTCCTCGTCTACAACGAGGAGGGGAATCTCCTCCGACAACACAGTCTCATCCCGAGCGGCGTCGAACTCTGACCCCTCCCGCTCGTCGGCGGCGCATCTCCCTCCGACTCTCAGTACGTACCGAACAGTAACAGGTACGCGAGGAAGAGCGCCGCCAACAGGATGATGCCACCGATGACGGTGTTGAATAGGCCCTCCGGGTCGGTGAGACTCAGTTTCATATTTTCGGTTACGGCGACCGACGGCTTAGGTTTCACGGGCAATGCGGTCCGTCTCGGTCCCTCGGTGTTCACTGGCCCGTCGCGTCGAACCGCGGAAAGCTAAGTATCCGGCCCCCCGAAGTTCGGATATGACTCTCTTCGGGACCGCGGGCATCCGCGGGAGTGCAGTCGAGACGGTGACGCCGGAACTCGCGCTGGCCGTCGGCCGGGCCGCCGGACGCGACGGTGGGGAGTTCGTCGTCGCGCGCGACGGCCGCGAGACCGGCCCGGCGCTGGCGGCCGCGATGGAGGCCGGACTCGAAAGCGCCGGGGGCGACGTTCGCCGGGCGGGCCAACTCCCGACCCCGGCGCTCGCGTTCGCCTCGCAGGGACGGCGCGGCGCGATGCTGACCGCGAGCCACAATCCGCCCACCGACAACGGCATCAAACTGTTCATCGACGGCGAGGAGTACGACCGCGAGGCCGAACGAGCCATCGACCGGCGGATCGAGGCCGACGACCCGCCGGTCGCGTGGGACGAGTGGGGCGACGGCGAGCGCGTGGACGTACTGGACGACTACCGGGACGCCGTGGTCGAGTACGCACAGAGTCACGGGGCACCCCTCGACGGCCTGCGCGTCGTGGTCGATTGCGGCAACGGAATGGCGGCCGTAGCGACCCCGCAAGTCCTGCGGGCGCTCGGCGCGGAGGTCGTCTCCCTCAACGCCAACGTGGACGGCCACTTCCCCGGCCGGGAGAGCAAGCCGACGCCCGAGACGCTCGCAGACCTCCGGGAGTTTCTCCGCAACGACCCCGACGCCGACCTCGGCATCGGCCACGACGGGGACGCCGACCGCATCGTCGTCGTGGACGGCGACGGCGGAGTCGTCCACGAGGACACCGTGGTCGCCGTCCTCGCGGGCCACTACACCGACCGGAGCGAGGCCGACGACCCCGTGGTCGTGACGACGCCCAACGCCTCCGGGCGCATCGACGAACGGGTCGAAGCCGCCGGGGGTCGCGTCGAGCGCGTGCGACTCGGTGCGCTCCACGAGGGCATCGCCACGGCCCGCGAGGAGGGTGACGAGACCACCGAGGTCGTCTTCGCGGCCGAACCGTGGAAGCACGTCCACACCCTGTTCGGCGGGTGGATAGACGGCGTGGCCAGCGCGGCCGTCGTCTCCCGACTCGTCGCCGAGGCGGGCGGACTCGGCCCGCTTCGGGACCCCGTCACCGAGCGGCCCTACCGGAAGGTCAGCGTCTCCTGTCCCGACGACGCCAAGGAGAGCGTGATGACGCGACTGGAGACGGCGGTCCCCGAGCGGTTCCCCGAGGCGTCGGTCGAAACCGAGTACGGCGTTCGGGCGACCTTCCCCGACGGGTCGTGGGTGTTGGTCCGGCCCAGTGGGACCGAACCCTACGTCCGCATCTACGCCGAGAGCGACGACGTAGACGCGCTCGTCGGGGAAGCGACCGACGTAGTGGAAGACGCTGTCGAGTCTGAGAGCTGACGTGTTCGGGGCGAAACGTCGGCGAAGAACGGTTTATCTCGGTATTTTCCATCGTTTTAATTTTGAAGCGACGGTTTTATAGAGCGCTGCCGAGGTACTTCGGATACGATGACGAAAATTGACGAAGGAAAGCGTCGGATGCTGAAAGTTGGCGGTGCGGGGCTTCTCGGAACCGGAATCGCGGGATGTCTCGGTGGTGGCGGTGGCGGTGGTGGCGGTGGTGGTGACAGTAGCGAGACGACCACGACCGAGTCCGACACGCTGAACGTCGGGATGGTGTACGCCACGGGCGGACTGGGGGACAACTCGTTCAACGACATGGCTCACAAGGGTATCCAGAGTGCCGAGTCCGAGTTCGACATCTCCTTCAAGAACGCCGAACCGAGCAGTCCGAGCGACGTGTCGACGCTCCAGCGCAAGTTCGCCCGGTCTCAGAGCCCCGACTACGACCTCATCAGTTGCATCGGCTTCGTCCAGACCAGTGCGCTCAAGGAGAACGCCGGGAAGTTCTCCGACCAGAAGTTCATGGTCGTGGACACCGTGGTCGAGAAGGACAACGTCTCAAGTTACGTCTTCAAGGAACACCAGGGTTCGTTCCAGGTCGGCCACCTGGCAGGTCTGCTGACCGACACGGACTTCAGCGCCGGGGGCGGCGAGACCAACGACGACCTGTCGGTCGGGTTCGTCGGCGGTAAGGAGGTCCCGCTAATCAAGAAGTTCGAGGCTGGCTTCAAGGCCGGCGTCAAACACGCCAACTCCGACGTCAGCGTTCGGAGCGCGTACGCCGGCACGTGGAGCGACCCCGGCAAGGGCCAATCCATCGCCAACTCGATGTACGACAAGGGCGCGGACATCATCTATCACGCCGCGGGTGGCACCGGCAACGGCGTGTTCAAGGCGGCCCAGAGCAAAGGCCGATACGCCATCGGCGTCGACGCCGACCAGTCCAAGAGTCTGTCCAAGTACAGCGACGTCATCCTCGCGAGCATGGTCAAACGCGTCGACGAGGCCGTCTACCGGTCGGTCGAGCGCACCTCGAACGGCAACTTCGAGGGCGGGTCGGTTCGCAGTCTCGGCCTCGAGAAAGACGGCGTCGTGACGGTCTACGGCGACGAAATCGGCTCGGAAATCCCCGACTCCGTCAAGTCGAAACTCGACGACTCCCGGAAGAAGATCGTCGACGGCGACATCGAGGTTCCGTCCGAGCCCGGGAACGCCTGAATTGTAGCAGCTCACTGGTTCTCTTTCGGTTTCGGACCGCTTCCCGAGCAACAAAGCGTCGATTTCTTCACGGTCGACGGTGAACGTTGAGGAGATGCGGGGGAAAAACAAACGCAGACGTCGGTTCTTGCAGGTACTGGGGGGAACGGCCGCGTTCGGGACGGTCGGACTCCTGCAGAACAACGTGACCAACGTCGGGATGGTGTACGCCACGGGCGGACTGGGGGACAACTCGTTCAACGACATGGCACACGCCGGGATTCAGAACGCGGCCGAGGAGTTCGACCTCGAGTTCCAGAACGCCGAACCGAGCAGTCCGAGCGACGTGGCGGCGCTCCAGCGGCGGTTCGCCCGGTCGCAGAATCCGAACTACGACCTCATCTGCTGTATCGGATTCGTCCAGCAGGAGGCGCTCAGTCAGAATTCCCAGCGGTTCTCCGACCAGAAGTTCATGGTCGTGGACACCGTAGTCGAGTCGCCGAACGTCGCCAGCTACGTCTTCAAGGAGCATCAGGGGTCGTTCCAGGTCGGCCATCTCGCGGGACTACTGACCACGATGGACTTCAGCGCCGGGGGCGGCGAGACCAACGACGACCTGACGGTCGGGTTCGTCGGCGGCCAGGAGGTCCCGCTAATCAAGAAGTTCGAGGCTGGCTACACGGCGGGCGTACAGCACGCGAACCCGGACGTCGGCGTTCTCTCGGCTTACTCCGGTTCGTTCAACGACCCCGCGCAGGGCCAATCCATCGCCAACTCGATGTACGACAACGGAGCGGACATCATCTACCACGCCGCGGGCGGCACCGGCAACGGCGTGTTCAGGGCGGCCCAGAGCAGAGGGCGGTACGCCATCGGCGTCGACGCCGACCAGAGCCAGAGCCTCCCGGAGTACAGCAACGTGATTCTGGCGAGCATGGTGAAACACGTCGACGAGGCCGTCTTCCAAGCGGCCAGGAACGTCGTCAACGGGAACTTCGAGGGCGGGACCGTCAACAACCTCGGACTGGAACAGGACGGGGTCGAAGCCGTCTACGGTCGAGGGCTGGAGTCCGAAATTCCCGAGCAGGTCAAGTCCCAACTCCAGCAGTCCCGCCAGCAGATCATCGACGGCGAAATCACGGTGCCGACCGACCCGGCCAACGTCGGTCAGGCGACGACCACGCAGTAGCAGGAACCACGTCAGAAACGACTGATTTCGACCGAAAGGAAACGTATCCTGCCTGAACATTCTTTACGAAATCCGGGTCTCTTAAGCGGGCACGTCCGTAACACCGACCAAAGATGAGCGTAGCCGTCCACCTACAGGGGATAACCAAACGGTTCCCCGGCGTCGTCGCCAACGACGAGGTCGACCTCGAAGTCGAGGAAGGGAGCGTCCACGCCCTCCTCGGCGAAAACGGTGCGGGGAAGACGACGCTGATGAACGTCCTGTACGGTCTCTACCAACCGGAGGGCGGGACCGTCTACCTGCACGGGGAGCCACGAGAGTTCGACACCCCACGAGACGCTATCGACGCGGGCGTCGGGATGATTCACCAGCACTTCATGCTCGTGGACACGCTGACCACGGCCGAAAACATCGTTCTCGGCCACGAACCTCGAAAGTGGGGCGGTCTGGCCATGGACCGCGCACAGGCCGAACGCGACGTACGGGAACTGAGCGAACGTTACGGCTTCGACGTGGACCCGACCGCACGTGTCGAGGACGTGAGCGTCGGGGTCCAACAGCGCGTCGAGATTCTGAAGGCCCTGTACGGCGGGGCCGACGTGCTGATTCTGGACGAACCGACCGCGGTCCTCACGCCCCAGGAGGTCGAGGACCTCTTCGAGGTGTTCGACGAACTCGCGGCCGAGGACAAGACGATAATCTTCATCACGCACAAACTCGGCGAGGCGATGGAGTCCGCCGACGACATCACGGTCCTGCGGGACGGCAAGAACGTCGGGACGGTGGACGCCGAGACGACCACTCGCGAGGAACTCGCCGAACTGATGGTCGGTCGGGAGGTTCTGCTCGAAGCCGAGAAAGATTCCGTGGAACCGGGCGAGGTCGGCCTGTCGGTGTCGGACCTCCGCGTCACCGACGACCGCGGCGTCGAGCAGGTCAGTGACGTCGACATCACTGCCCGGGAGGGCGAGGTGTTGGGTATCGCCGGAGTGGACGGCAACGGCCAGTCGGAACTCGTGGAAGCCATCACCGGTCTCGCCACGCCCGAGGAGGGAACGGTCTCGCTCTACGGCCGGGACGTGACCGACCTCTCGCGGCGCGAGCGCATCGACGCCGGGATGGCGTACATCCCCGAGGACCGCCAAGAGCGAGGACTGGTGATGGAGTTCGACCTCGTAGAGAACGGATTGCTCGGCAGCCAGCACGCGACTCCGTTCGCCGAGCACGGCCGCATCGACTGGGAACACACCCGCGACCACGCCGAGGACATCATCGAAGAGTACGACGTGCGCCCGCCGAACGCCGACGCCGAGGCCGAGTCGCTGTCGGGGGGCAACCAGCAGAAGTTCGTGGTCGGCCGGGAGTTCGCCCGCGACCCCGAAGTAGTGGTCGCCTCGCACCCGACCCGTGGAGTAGACGTGGGGAGCATCGAGTTCATCCACGAGCGACTGCTCGACCTCCGGCGGGAGGGCAAGACGATTCTGCTCGTCTCCTCGAAGTTGGACGAAGTCCAGCAGCTATCGGACCGCCTCGCGGTGATGTACGAGGGCGAGGTCATGGACGTGGTGGACCCCGACCGCGTGACCGAGGAGGAACTCGGTCTGCTGATGGCGGGCCAGTCCCCAGAGGACGCGCCGAGCATCGCCGACGCCGTGAGAGGTGAGCGATGAGCGACGGTGAGCCAGACCGCGACGACGAACGGGCCGACCCGAACCCGGAGGACTCCTGGCAGGACCGGGCCGACCGTGCGCTCGCACGACTCGTAGGTGCCTCCGCGGTCGAGCGCATCCTCATCAGCCTCGCGGCGCTCGCGCTGTCGGTGGTCGTCGGGGCGGTGGTCATCCTCGTCTCCGGATGGGTGGCGACCTGCGAGTCGCCGTTTTTCGCGACGTCGGGCGTCGGGTCGTTCTGCTACGACCCCGTTTCGGTGTACGTCACCCTGTTCAAGGGCGCAATCTGGCCCTCGTACAACGTCGCCATCACGTTCAAGGAGACCACGCTCCTGCTGTTCACGGGCCTGTCGGTCGCAGTCGCGTTCCGTGCTGGCATGTTCAACATCGGGACGCAGGGCCAACTCGTCCTCGGCGCACTCGGCACCGCCCTGTCGGTGCTGTGGGTCGCGCCGGTCGTCCCCGCGGGTCTCGTCGGTGCACTGATTCTGATTTCGGTCGGACTGTTCGTGGGTGCACTCGTCGGTGGCTTCTGGGGTGCGATTCCGGGCGCGCTGAAGGCCTACGCCGACGCCAACGAGGTCATCACGACCATCATGCTCAACTTCGTCGCGTCCGGTATCGCGTTCACCCTCGTCTCGGAGGTGTTCAAGGACCCGGCGAGCCAGACCGTCCAGACCCGGCGAATCGCCGCGTTCGCACAACTCCAGCCGGTGGTCTTCGACACCACGGAGTTCTCGATGCTCGCACTGGTCGGCGCGCTCGTCCTCGCGGGAGCCATCTACTGGATGCTCAAGGGGACCGCGTTCGGGTACGACCTCCGAACCAGCGGCGTCCAACCCGAGGCCGCCGAGTACGGCGGCGTCGAGGCCAAGAAGACGATGGTGTCGAGCATGGCGCTGTCGGGCGCGCTCGGCGGTCTCGGCGGCGCGGTCTACGTCTTGATGGTCGCCGCGCGGTGGCGGACCGGCATCCCGTCGCTCGGCTTCGACGGAATCACGGTCTCCATCCTCGCGGGCAACAACCCGCTCGGGGTGATTCCGGCGGCCCTGCTGTTCGGCGCACTCAAGACCGGTAGTCTGGCCATCGAGTTCCAGCTCGCAGTGCCCAAGCAGTTGGTCGGGGTCCTGCGCGGTCTCATCATCCTGTTCGTCGCCATGCCGGAGTTCTTCCGGATGGTCGGCGCGCGATTCCGGTTCGGCGACGAACGCCAGTCGGTCGCCACCGACGGTGCGGGCGAGACGACAGGCGGAAGTGTCGGCGACGACCAAGGAGGTGACGACAGATGAGCTACGCCGACCGCTCGCGCAAGCGTCGCTGGCTGGCCGGAGCCGTCGTCCTCGCGGGCGTCGCGCTGGTCATGGTCGAACTGTTCTTCCCGGAGAGTCCGGTGTCCGAGGTCGTCCGCATCGTGGACGCCAACTACGTCCGGTCGGTGCTGCGGCTCACCGTCCCCATCGCGTTCGCGGCGCTCGGCGGTATCTTCGCCGAGAAGAGCGGCGTCATCAACATCGGTCTCGAAGGCCTGCTCATCATCTCGGCGTTCACCTCCATCGCGGTCGCCGGGACCATCAGCAGTGGGAGTCCTACGCAACTCCAACTCTGGGTCGGCTTCCTCGTCGCGGTGCTGGCGAGCGTCCTGTTCGCGCTGCTGTTCGCGGTCGTCTGCATCGAGTTCAAGGCCGACCAGATTATCGCGGGGCTCGCGGTATGGCTCATCGCGCTCGGTCTCGCACCGTTCGCCAGCAAGGTCATCTGGGGACAGGTCAACAGTCCGCCGGTCGCCACGTTGAACGACTGGACGCTCGGGATTCCGTTCACGGACGCGGTGCTGTTCACGGCGAACCCGCCGGTCGTCATGATGCTCGTCGCGGTTCCGCTGGCGTGGTACGCCCTGAACCGGACCGCCTTCGGTCGGTGGATAGAGGCCAGCGGCGAGAACCCAAAGGCCCTCGACACGGTGGGCATCGACGTGCGGAAGGTCCGCTACTCGGGCGTCCTGCTCTCGGGGTTCTTCTCGGGCCTCGGCGGTGCCGGACTCGCGCTCGGTCGCGTCGGCCAGTTCATCGGCGGCGGCGCGACGATGGTCAACGGCCGGGGCTGGATCGGCATCACGGCCTACCTGTTCGGCAACTACAACCCGCTCGGGGCGTTCGGCGCGTCGTTCCTCTTCGCCAGCCTCGACGCGCTCCAGATTCGACTCCAGCAACTGGGCTACAACATCCCGAGCGAACTCATCGGCATCATCCCCTACGTGACGGTCGTGGTCGTGCTGGCGTTCGTCGGCCACACCCGGATTCCGTCCGCGGCGGGCGACCACTACGAGTCCGGCGAAGAGTAGGGTCCCCGCGGTCCGTCTTCGGTCGCTGGTACTTGGGTGCTGATTCTCGAAGCGACGTTCCGGCGATGCATCTCGACCAGTGGCTCAGCCCTTTCGGGGTAGTCGGACTGGCGGTCCCGCAGTGCGCGCTACTGCCCTCGTCCGGAACCGCGCGTGGCGTCCGGGCGGGATTCGTCCCGGCTTCGTATTTCAACCCTCGGGTGATTCCGTCCGACCCGAGCTGTCGGCCGTTCTGCGATTAAAGACAATTATCGGAATATTAGAGGTGTATTTTCATTTGTGTAAGAACGATATAAGCATCTCGGACGGCGCTAGCGAGCGACACACTTCGAGAGAGGTGTGGTGACGCAGTGCGGTGGCACGGACGCCACTGCTCGCAGACGGGAGATATTTGACCAGCGACTCCCAATCCCGTCACTATGGACGAACTCATCGAGGCCGCCCGCGAGGTGCAGGACGACGCTCACGTTCCCTACTCCGACTACCCGGTCGGCGCGGCGCTCCGAACCGCCGACGGGAGCGTCTACGTCGGGTGCAACATCGAGAACGCCAACTACAGCAACTCCCTCCACGCCGAGGAAGTCGCCATCGCCGAGGCGGTCAAGGAGGGACACCGCGAGTTCGACGCGCTGGCGGTCAGTTCCGGTCGGAGAGACGGCGTGACTCCCTGTGGGATGTGTCGCCAGACCCTCTCGGAGTTCTGCGACGACGACCTGCCGGTCGTCTGCGACGAGGGCGACGACGTTGCCGAGTACAGATTGGGCGAACTCCTCCCGAACACGATTACCGAGGAGATGCTGGAGTAGTCGCCGCGTATCGACGCTACTCCTTCGAAACGTCGGGGAAACAGTTGAACTCGACCGTCACGGAGTCGAGCGATTCGTCGGTGTCGTCCACCGCGACGACCGAGTATCGTCCGTGAAACGGACGTTCCCCGAGGTACTGCTCGTAGCGTAGTTGCCCCCGTCCGACGCCGTCCTTGTTCGCCATCAGGTCGGCGTCGTCCGACGAGACCGGAATCAGGTGCGCTAGTTCTCCGGACGCGTCGTGGAGTTCGAGCGAGTCGAGGCCCGTTCCGCGTACGTCCTCCACGGAGAGGGGGACCGCCAGTCTAACGTCACCGTCTTCGACCGTCGCCTGCGCGCCGCCGTCGAGGAGTTCTCCGTCGCCGTGTTCGACCGCGTGCGTGTGGCAGTCGACCGTCTCCGACCCGCCCGACCCGGACCCGCTACATCCGGCGAGTGCGACGGCGGTCGTACTTCCGAGTCCCGCGAGGACCTGTCGTCTGGAGGGCATGACTCGCGGTTCTCTCACCGGGCCAATAAGTTTTCTTCCCGGCGACCGTCAGACCGAGTACCGGCCAGCGAACTCGGCCAGCACCTCTCGTTTTATCAGCGCGAACCCGGTGAGGATGACGACGAATCCGGCGAACGTGGCCGGTGCCAGCGATTCGCCGAGCAGGACCCACCCCGCGAACGCCGTAACCACCGGGACGACGTAGGAGACGAGGTTGATTTGGACCGGACTGTGACGCTCCAGCAGTCCGAAGTAGACGGCGTACGCCACGGCGGTGGCGACCACGGCGAGGTAGGCCAGCGGAACTACGACCTGCGGGTCGAGCGCGGCGGCGAATTTCGGGGTCTCGCCGCGGGCGATGCTCACGCCGTGCATCAACACCGCGCCGACCAGCATTCCCCAAGCGGTGGTCGCGGTACTGTCGGTGGTCGGCTTCAGTCGCCGGAGGAGAACGCTCCCGAACGCGACGCTGGTCGCGGAGACGACGACCAGCAGTTTTCCGGTCGCGCCCGCGAACAGGTTCGCGGGGTCGGGACGAACGACTAGTGCGACGCCCGCGAGTCCGACCAGCAGTCCGACGATTCCGAGCGGCGACAGTCGGTCGTCGGGGAGCAGACTTCGGGCGAACCCCGTCGTCAGCACCGGGTTCAGACTGTAGAGAATCGCCGCGACGCCGCCGGTCGTGTACTGCTGACCGACGAAGAGAAGTCCGTTCGCCGCCGTGATGAGGAACACACCGACGACGAGTACCGCGAGGTAATCGTCGCGGGTCTGGGGCAGCCATCGGTCGCAGGCAACCGCCGCGTAGACGACGAGCAGGACCGCACCGATGTCGTATCGGAACGCGGCGAACAACAGCGGCGGCAACGAGTCCAGTCCGACTTCGATGGCGACGAACGACCCGCCCCACGCGACTGCGAGGAAGACGAACAGCACAGCGTCTCGATAGCGTGACACCGTACCTGCTCGGAACCCGCCGGAAATAAGCCTCCCGCTTCCTGTGGTACCGTCCTCTTGCCAGCGACCCGACCGCGCTTCCGACGGCGCGACGAACCATTTATGCCCGCTGGCCGAGTCAGCCAACGGCATGACCGGCGACAGCGAAGACCCCAACGACGAAGTGCAGTATCACATCGAAGTCGGCGAGGGCGACGTGGCGGACGCCGTCCTCCTGCCGGGCAACCCCGAGCGCATCGAGAAGATAACCCAGTTCTGGGACGACGACGAAGAGGTGGCCCACCACCGCGAGTACCGGACCGTCACCGGCGACTACGAGGGGACGCCCATCAGCGTCACCTCGACCGGAATCGGCAGTCCCTCGGCCGCAATCGCGGTCGAGGAGTTGGCCCGCGTCGGCGCGGACACCTTCATCCGGGTCGGCTCCTGCGGTGCGATTCAACCCGACATGGAAGTCGGTGATCTGGTCATCACGACCGGCGGGGTCCGTCAAGAGGGCACCAGCGACGCCTACGTCCGCGAGGACTACCCCGCAGTGGCCGACTACGAGGTCGTCTCCGCACTCGTTGCCGCCGCCGAACGCCTCGACTACGACTACCACACCGGCATCACGATGAGCGCCGACAGCTTCTACGCCGGACAGGGCAGACCCGGTTTCGAGGGCTTCGAGGCGGTCGGGAGCGACGAACTCGTAGACGGACTGAAGGAGGCCAACGTCAAGAACATCGAGATGGAGGCCAGCGCCATCATGACGCTCGCCAACATCTACGGCCTCCGGGCGGGCGCGGTCTGCTCGGTGTTCGCCAACCGCGAGACCGGCGAGTTCCTGACCGAGGGAGAGAACCGCGCGGCCGAAACCGCAAGTCTCGCGGTGAAGCTTCTGGCGAGGATGGACGAGATTAAGGCCGAGAACGGCGTCGAGCGGTGGCACCCCGGTCTGAGCCTCGACTGAAAAAGAGTTCCGACCGAGGGTTCGTCTCAGTCGTCTGCGGTGTCGGGCGACTCCTCGCCCGCGTTCTCGGTCGCGGCGGTACCGACGTTCTCGCGGAGTTCGGCCTCGATCGCTTCGAGCGAGCGACCCTTCGTCTCCGGAACGACGTAGTAGGTGAACACCAGCGCGGCGAGGCTAAACGCCCCGAACAGCCAGAACGTGAAGGGGGTGCCGACGTTCGCGGTCAGCATCGGGAACGTCAGCGAGACCACCAGGTTCGCACCCCAGTTTGCGACCGTCACCGCTCCCATCGCGGTCCCCCGGACCGTCAGGGGGTATATCTCCGAGATGAGGAGCCAGAACACCGGCCCGAGACCGATGGCGAAGAAGGCGACGTACAGCATGAGGCTCCCGGTGGCGAACCACCCGAGCGCGCCGGAGAACCCGGGCATGTAGAACACCGCGCCGAGGACTCCGAGCGTGAGGACCATCCCGCCGACCCCGACGAGCAACAGCACGCGCCGCCCGACGCGGTCGATGAGCGCGATGGCGACGACGGTCATGACGACGTTGATGACGCCGATGCCGACCGTCGCCAGAATCGAAGTCGTGCTACCGAACCCGGTCGATTCGAGGACGGTCGGCGCGTAGTACATGACCGCGTTGATACCCGTGACCTGCTGGAAGACTGCGAGCCCCAGTCCGACGACCAGCGCCGGGCGGAGCCACGGTTGGAGCAGGTCACTGAGCCCGGTGCTGGACTGCTTCTCGACGGTCTCGGCGATTTCGGACAGTTCTTCTTCGACGCTGCCTTGCCGGGTCCGTTCGAGGACCGCCCGGGCCTCGTCGCGGCGACCGTGTTCGTAGAGCCACCGCGGACTCTCGGGCATCTTGAACATCCCGACTGCGAGGACGAGTGCCGGAACCATCCCGGCCCCGAGCATCCAGCGCCACGCGCCCGCGTCGGCGAACGCGTAGTTCACGAAGTACGACACGAGGATGCCGATGGTGACCATGAGTTGGTTGAGCGAGGTGAGCGCGCCGCGAATCTTCGGCGGCGCGATTTCCGAGATGTACAGCGGGCCGACGATGGACGCGAAGCCGATTGCGACCCCGTCGATGAGTCGGCCAAGCACTAACACTGGGACGTTCGGTGCGACTGCCATCGTGAGCGACCCCACGAAGAACACGAACGCGCCGAGCAGGATGAGTCGGCGGCGGCCGATGCGGTCGGCGAGTTTGCCGCCGAGCGCCGCCCCGGCGGCGGCACCCGCCATCGCGCCGCTGACGACGATTCCCCTGACCAGCGGCGTCATGGTGAACGTCTGTTTGATGTACAGGAACGCTCCCGAGATGATTCCCGTATCGAATCCGAACAGCAAGCCATTGAGGGCGGCCAACGCGGCGGTGACGTAGACGAAACTGTTACGTCCCGCGATGGCGCTCTCCCCCGTTTCGGTCGCGGACATATCGAGAATACCCGGTTCGATGTTTTCCGTAGTCACTAACGAAACTTTTGAAAACGATTACTACGGTCGTAGTAAATGTTCTACGATTATGAATTCTACCGGAGGGATGGCGCGTCCGATCCAATTAGATTGATACGAACCCTCGACGAACCCGGAGACGATGACCGACCCGGACACGATTTCGACGTATCAGTCGGTCGCCGACGAGTACCGAGAACGCCACGACGACCGTTCCCCGATTCGAGAGTCGGTCGAGCAGTTCCTCGGGTCGTTCGAAACCCCGCCCGACGGCGAATGGGCGACCGACTCGGAACCGGCCCGCATCGCCGACGTAGGCTGTGGTCCCGGTTGGGAGTCGGCCACCTTCGCCGACTCGGGCCACGAGGTCGTCGGCGTGGACCTCACGCCCGCGTTCCTCCGGGCCGCGAGCGACCGCGCCCCCGACGCCGAGTTCGCTCGGATGGACATGCGGAGCCTCGGCTTCGCGGACGACGCCTTCGACGGCCTGTGGGCCTGCGCGTCGTTCCTCCACGTCCCCCGCGAGGACGCTCCCGCGACCCTCGGGGAGTTCCGGCGCGTGGTCCGGCCGGGCGGGGTCGTCTTCCTCTCTGTCAAGGCGGGCGACGGCGAGACCGAGGGCGACACCTACGACGACGACCGACGCCAGTTCACGCTCTACCGGGCCGACGAACTGCGCGAACTGGCCGACGTCGCGGGGTTCGAGGTCGAGACCGTTTCGGACGGCGACTGGGTACAACTGCTCGGGCGGGCGTGACGGTCCACCCGACGCGGCGCGCGACGAGTGACGGCGCTCCGACGAAGGGCCGTCACTCGTCTTCTTCCGGCGAACGCACCGACAGAACCGGAATCTCGGCGGCCCTGACGACCTTCGCGGTCGTACTACCGAGGAAGTGCCGGTCGAGACCGCTTCGTCCGTGAGTCCCCATCGCGATCAGGTCAGCGTCGTTGTCGTCGGCGTAGTCGAGCAGTCCCCGCGCCGGAACGGCTTTTCGAACTGCAGTCGTGGCGTCGAGACCGGCCTCGCGCGCTCGCTCGGCGACGGCCTCGGTGGCGTCTTCGCCGCGCTCCTCGAGTTGCTGGAGGAGGTCGGCTTCAGGGCCGACCTCGGACGCAGTCGCCACAGACCGGATGTCCACGACGTTGACCGCGTGAACGGTCGCGCCGTACTTCCGGGCGATTGCGATGCCGTGGTCCACCGCGGCGGTCGCGCAGTCGCTCCCGTCGGTCGGAATCAGAATCGGGTCGTAGCCGTCACCGACGACGCTCCGCTCGGTCGCTCGGACCGTGAACACCGGGACGTCGGACAGTCGGACGACTCGCTCGGCCACGCTCCCCGTGACGAACCGGTTCAGCCCGGTTCGGCCGTGCGTACCCATGAGAACGAGGTCCACGTCGTTGTCGTCGGCGTATTCGAGGATGCCCTCCGACGGCTTGCCCTTGACGACCGCCGTGCGAACGTCGTCCGAGGAGTCGGTCAGTGTGTCGAGTTCCGCAATCGTCTCTCGGGCGCGGTCTTCGAGTTGCCCGACGAACTCCTCGTCTACGCCGCCGGCACTGAACAGACCGCCCTCCGACTGCACGTCCACGACGTTGATGACGTGGACCGTGGCGTCGAACGCGCGTGACAGATGCAGGGCGTGCTCGGCGGCCCGCTCGGCGTGTTCGCTTCCGTCGGTGGGCACGAGGATGGTGTCGTACATGGTGAATCGTATCGAGACGTACGAGGGACCGTCCCTTAAGGAAGCTGGCAGTTCCCGAGCGTCGAGAATCGACGCCCGTCGAAAAGGAGTCGCCCCGGCTACAGCAGGCCGGCGTCCACGAGTCTATCGACGGCCTCGCCGATGCGCTCCTTGCTGTTGGCGTAGGAGATGCGGGCGTAGCCCGGCGCGCCGAAGGCACTGCCCGGCACGGTGGCGACGTGGGCCTCTTCCAAGGCGTCCTCGCACCACGTCTGGTCGTCGTCGGCGACCGGCATCATGAGGTAGAAGGCCCCGTCGGGTTCGGGTGCTTCGACGCCCTCCTCGCCGAGGCGTTCGAGCAGGAACTCGCGGCGCTCGGCGAAGGCCTCGACCATCTCCTCGATCGCGTCGTCGGTGTTCCGGAGGGCTTCGACGCCCGCGTGCTGGACGAAGTTGGTCGCACAGGAGACCGAGTGGGAGTGGAGTTTCCCGGCCTCCGAGATGAGTTCCTCGGGTCCGGCGAGGTAGCCGAGTCTCCACCCGGTCATCGAGTAGGCCTTCGAGAAGCCGTTGATGGTGACGGTTCGGTCGGCCATGCCGTCGAACGTACCGAGGCTGGTCGGTTCCGCGCCGTAGGTGATCTGCTGGTAGATTTCGTCGCTGATGACCGTCACGTCGTGTTCGACCGCGAGGTCACGGACGCCTTCCAGCGCGGCGTCGGAGTAGACCGCGCCCGTGGGGTTGCTCGGCGAGTTGACGACGAGGAGTTCGGTCTCGTCGGAGATAGCCTCGCCGAGTTCGTCCAGCGCGGGTTCGAGTTGGAAGTCGTAGGGCGAGAGGTCCACCCGGTCGAGGTCGCCGCCCGCCAACTTGACCATCGCCTCGTAGGAGACCCACGCGGGGTCGAGCAGGACCACTTCGTCGCCGTCGTCCACGAGGGTCTGGACCGCCTCGTAGAGCGCCTGCTTCGCTCCGGGCGTCACGATGACGTTTCCGGCCTCGTAGTCGAGTCCGTCACCGCGGAGCTTTTCGGCGATGGCTTCGCGGAGTCGAGCGATTCCGTTCGAGGACGTGTAGCCGGTGTGGCCCGCGTCCATCGCCTCCTGTCCGGCCTCGACGACGTTCTCGGGCGTCGGGAAGTCGGGTTCGCCGACGCTCAGGTCCACTACGTCCGCGCCCTCGGCCTCCAGTTCGGCCGCGAGGTTGCTGATTGCGAGGGTCGCGCTCGGTTCGACTCGCTGAATTCGGTCTGAAAAGTCCATCTTAGAGTTCCTCCACAAGTTCGACTGCCGCGTTCACTGCCTCTTCACCTTTGTCCACGCGCTCGCGGGCCTCCGCTCCCGACATACCCGGTCCGCTGATGCCGAAGGTGATCGGCGTGTCGCGGTCGAGGCTCACGTCGGTCAGGCCCTGCGCGGCGGCGTCGGCGATAACTTGGTCGTGGTCCGTGTCGCCGGTCACGATGGTTCCGACCACCGCCACGGCGTCGACTTCGTCGCGCCGGGCGAGGCGGTCGGCCGCCAGCGGCGCGTCGTACGCGCCTGGGACGCGGAGGGTCTCGACGACCTCCGCACCGCGGTCGGCGGCGGCCTCGTTGGCGCGTTCTTCCATCTGCTCAGTTACCTCGCGGTTGAACCGCGAGACGACGAGACCGAGGGAAACCATGTCGGAGTCGTGGTTTGGACGAGTAAAAGAACTACCGTTCTCCGGAAAACTTGTATCCCTCCGGATGGTTTCCGGAAACGATGACCGCAGACGAGAGGTCCGCGAGCGCTCGGCGGTGGACCCGCGATTCCGTGAGTTCGTTCCGCCGGGCGGTCGGTACGCGAACCGCAGTCGCGGTGCTCACCGTGACACTGCTGGCGCTGGCGCTTCGACTGTTCGCGCTCGGAACGCGCGTGTTCCATTGGGACGAGGCGCGAGTCGGCTACTGGATTCTACGCTACGCCGAGAACGGCATCTGGGAGTACCACGCCGTCATCCACGGGCCGTTTCTCTATCACGTCAACAAGTATCTCTTCCAGTGGTTCGGCGCGAGCGACTTCCTCGCGCGCTTGCCCGTCGCCGTCGTCTCGGGCCTGCTTCCGCTGACCGCGTGGCTGTTCCGCGAGCGACTCCGCCGCGTCGAGATGATCGCCGTCGGGTTGTTCTTCGCCGCTAACCCCGTAATCCTGTACTACTCGCGGTTCATGCGCAACGACGTGCTGCTCGCGGCGTTCATGATGTACGCGCTGGCGTTCTACGTTCGCCTGTTCGACACCGGGAAGCCGCGATACCTCTACGCCGGGACGCTGATGGTCGCGCTGGCGTTCACCACGAAGGAGAACGTGCTGGTCTACGTGGTGACGTGGCTCGGCGCGGCCGTCCTCCTGTTCGACCACCGACTCCAACTCGTGGTCGGGGCCGACGACCGGGTGGCCTTCCTCCGCGAGCAGGCCCGCGAGACGTGGCGCGCGCTCTGGCACGACCGGTGGGGTCTCCACCTCGTCCTCGGAGTCGTCTTCTTCTTCGCGGTAGTCGTCTTCTTCTACGCGCCGCGGTCGCAGGGTGTCTCCGAACCGGGTCTCTGGAAGGCGTTCGGCAATCCGGGGACGTTCCCGGCGGTACTCGAAGAGGCCACCGTGGGGTCGTGGGAGTCGTTCGTCGGCAAGTGGGGCGAGGGCAACCAGAAGTCGTACCTCGGGACGCTCGAGTCGCTCGGCGCGGTTCTCTGGGAGGGCGCGGCCGCGATCGTCGTGTTGGCAGTCGTCGGGTTCGTCGCGGACCGATACGTCGGCGACAGGCCCCGCGACGTGGTTTCGTTCACGGCCTACTGGGGGTTCGTCAGCATCCTCGGCTACCCCGTCATCGTGGAGAACGCGTTCCCGTGGGAGGTCGTCCACGCGGTCGTCCCGCTGGCGGTTCCCGCGGGGGTCGGCATCGCCATCCTCGTCCGCTGGGGCGCGGAGGCCGTGACCGACGGCGACGCCGTGAGCGCCACGCTCGCGGCCCTGCTCGTCCTGCTGGTCGCCGGACAGGTCGCGGCCACCGCGGTCAGCACGACCTACCAGCATCCGGCCGACCAGTACCTCGACGAGGCCGAGGAGGACAGGAACGCCCTGCTCCAGTACGGCCAACCCGCGGAGGGTCTCCGGCCGACGCTCGAACGAGTGCGCTACGCCGCGAACCACAACGACGGCATCGACGTGCTGTACTACGGGTCGGACTTCTACGTCGCCGACGAGACCGAGAACGACCGGTGGGCCGCGGGCGGCGGGTGGTACGACCGCCTGCCGCTCCCGTGGTACACCGAGATGTACGGCGCGGAGGTAGACAGCACGACCGAACTCGGCGTGGTCGAGTCGGACCCGCCGCCGGTCGTCGTCGCCCGCGCCGGGGACCGCGCGCAGGTCGCCGAGCGCCTCGACGGCTATCGAGCCTTCGAGGAGGAACTGACCCTCTGGGGGAGCGAGACGGTGTTCTTCGTCCGCGAGGACGCGCTTCCGCCGGAGAACGGGGGTGGCTCGGTTTCCCAACACCGCGACGCGGTCGGCACGCAGTAGCCACCGCGACGCCACCGACACTCGATGGCCACGTTCTTGCACAATAGCCGCCCGAGTTGGCAAATCTTATGCAGGGCCGTCTACAACCCACCACCAGATGACCCGCACAGAGACGCTCGGCGTCGTCGGCGGCGGACAACTCGGCCGGATGCTGGCGGAGGCGGCCGCACCGCTCGGCGTCGAAGTGGTCGTCCTCGACCCGACACCGGAGTGCCCGGCCTCGCCGGTCGCCCGCGACCAAATCGTCGCCGAGTTCGACGACGAGGAGGGCGTCCAGGAGTTGGCCGCGCGCGCGGACTACTTAACGTACGAAATCGAGTTGGCCGACCCCGACCTGCTGGAATCGGTCGAACGGGAGTACGACGTGCCCGTGAACCCCGACCCCGAGACGCTTCGGACGATTCAGGACAAGTTGGTTCAGAAGCGCACCCTGCGCGAGGCCGGGATTCCCGTGCCGGAGTTCCGGCAGGTAGACGACCGCGCGGACGTGGCGGCGGCCGCCGAGGAGTTCGGCTACCCCGTCATGCTGAAGGCCCGCGAAGGCGGGTACGACGGCCGGGGCAACGTCCCGATAGCGGACGAGACCGAGGTCGAGGACGCGCTGGCCTCGGTCTCGGGCGGAGCGATGGTCGAGGAGTTCGTGGCGTTCGAGCGCGAGGTGTCGGTAATCGGCGCGAAAGGAGACGGCGAGACCGCCACCTTCCCGCTCGGCGAGAACGTCCACCGCGAGGAGATTCTGCGCGAGACGGTCGTTCCCGCCCGGACCGACGAGGAAGTCGGCGAGCGCGCCCGCGAGGTGGCCGAGGACGTGCTGGACCTGCTGTCGGGCCGGGGCGTGTACGGCATCGAACTCTTCGAGACGCCGGAGGGGGAGATTCTCGTGAACGAAATCGCCCCGCGACCGCACAACTCGGGCCACTACACCATCGAAGGCGCGCTGACCTCCCAGTTCGAGCAACACGCCCGCGCCGTGACCGGGCGACCGCTCGGCGCGACCGACCTCCGAGGCCCCGTCGTGTCGGCGAACCTTCTTGGGGACGTCGAGGAGCGCCAGCGGGCCGAGATTTCGGGCGACGAGGCGATTCTCGCCCATCCGGGCGCGAGCTATCACTGGTACGGCAAGCACGAGGTGTACCCGCTCCGGAAGATGGGCCACCTGACGCTGGTCCGGCGCGACGACGAGACGCCCGAGCGACTGCTTCGAGACGCCCGCGACCTGCGCGACGAAGTGACCTTCGAGTGAGACCCACAGGAGAATTTGAATGAGCGAACTACAGCGACTCATCGACGACCTGCGAGCGGAGGCAGAGCGCGACAGAGACCCCGAGGAGACGCCCGAAATCGGCATCGTCATGGGGAGCGACTCGGACCTCGACGTGATGGCCGGGACCGACGACTCCGAGGGGGCCTACGACGCCCTGACCGAGTTGGGGTTCGAGGAGATCACCGATTACGACGACCCGCCGGAGGCCCGGTTCACCTTCGAGACCTACGTCGTGTCGGCCCACCGCACGCCCGAACTGATGTACGCCTACGCAGAGACCGCCGAGGAACGCGGTCTCGACGTGATCATCGCGGGCGCTGGCGGGAAGTCCGCGGACCTCCCGAACATGACGGCTTCGCTGGCCTACCCCCTGCCGGTCGTCGGCGTGCCGGTCCAGGAGAAGTCGCTCCCCTCCGTGATGGGGATGCCGACCGGCGCACCCATCGTCGCGGTGGACGCGGGCAAGTCGTTCAACGCCGCGCTGTCGGCGGTCCAGATTCTCGCGCGCCGGCACGGCGACCTTCGGGACCGACTCGTGGCCTATCACGACGACTTGCAGGAGGACGTGGCGAACGTGTCGCGGCGACTCCACGAGGAGGGGACGCCGGGGTTCCGCGACCGGAGCGAGTGACGGGTCGGAGATAGGTCGAACGGAATCGCGATCGGTCGTCGGGCCGAGTGCGTCGAGTCGGGCGGTCGGGCGACGGGCAGTCTCTCGCCCGCGGACTTTCGTCGAGAGAAAGAAATACGCGATACAGAATCGCTCCTCCATTTGCCTTACATAGGAAAAAGCGTCCGAGAAAATCGTATAGCAGTCCGTTCGCGCGAACGGAACGGGTTTTTGCCTCGCGTTTCAGTCGAGTGACGCCGTTTCGGTCGAGAGAGCGCAGGATCAACGCCGGTTCCGCTCGGGAAGAAGTCGGATGTGGCGTCCGCGCGGACAAAATTCAACGACAAAATCCGATTGTCCCGTCGGTTCCGTCGGTTATATCGGCTTAACGTCAGTTCGGACGGGTGACAACCACCGCGTAGCGTCGGTGAACGGCGTGACCTCCGGAACTCCGACTCGAAATATTCCGTTACCCGACAGAAACCGTCAAACCGGCGAAACGCACGCGAGGCGGCCAGATTCGTAGGAATCGCAAGAATCAACGCTTATGAGGGTGCGCTCATAATCTCGGGATGGTAGGAGAATATCCGCATGAATCCATGGATAGCTATTGGCGCGTTGGCGCTGGTGGGGCTGTTGATACCGTTCGGGATGATGGCGGTATCCAGCCTGCTCCGGCCTACCGTGCCCGAGAAAGGAAAAAGCGCCACCTACGAGAGCGGTGAAGTGCCGACGGGCGGCACGCGAATCCGTT
Source organism: Halorussus salinisoli (assembly GCA_005239435.1). GTDB lineage: Archaea > Halobacteriota > Halobacteria > Halobacteriales > Haladaptataceae > Halorussus > Halorussus salinisoli. Next base: position 216,507 of record SZNP01000008.1, read on the forward strand.
TCAACATCCAGTACTACATGGTCGCGCTGCTGTTCGTCGTCTTCGACATCGAGACCGTTCTCATCTTCCCTTGGACGGTCATCTACAGGAACGCGGTCTCGATGGAGGGCGTCGGCCTGACGGGAGCCCTGCTCCCGATGCTGGTGTTCATCGGCGTTCTCGTAATCGGTCTCGGCTGGGCGTGGCGTAACGGTGCCGTACGGTGGGTCCGCAACCCCGACCGTTCGCAACGGAGCGTGGAACGACAATGAGCAACGAACCACGGGAAACGATTCACAGTAGTACAGAGCCGCAGACGAAGACCCGCGAAGCCCGGATGTCGGGCGTGGACAGTCGGTTCAACTCCAAGCTTCGGGAGGCGTTCGGCTCGTCGCCGTTCATCCTCACGAAGTTCGACAAGTTCATGAACTGGGTCCGTGGGTCGTCGATGTTCATGCTACAGTTCGGTATCGCGTGCTGTAGCATCGAGATGATGCACACCTACGCGGTCAAGCACGACCTCGACCGCTTCGGCGCGGGCGTCCCCCGCGCGTCGCCGCGACAGGCCGACGTGATGATCGTTCCGGGAACCATCGTCTCGAAGTTCGCACCCCGGATGAAGCGCGTCTACGACCAGATGCCCGAACCCAAGTTCGTCGTGAACATGGGGTCGTGTTCCATCTCGGGCGGCCCGTTCCAGGAGGGCTACAACGTCATCAAGGGTGCCGAGGAGGTCATCCCGGTGGACATCCACGTCCCCGGTTGCCCGCCCCGCCCCGAAGCGCTGGTCTACGGCGTCGCCAAACTTCAGGAGCGCATCGCCAACGGCGAGACCAGTCCAGTGACGGTCAAGCCCTACGAACTGGAGCAGTTCGGCGACCTCGAACAGGACGAACTCATCGACAAACTCGCCGACGACATCGACGAGGACACCCTCGTAATGCGGTACAACTGGGCTGATTCACCATGAGTTCCCAAGAGAAGACGCCCGAGGGCGACCTTCCACAGGTCGAGGGCGTCGACTACGACGCTATCGAGGACCTGCTCGGCGACCGGGTGATTCGACGCGAGACTCACCTCAACGCCGAGGGGTTCGTCGTTCGGCCCGACGAGGTCGAGGAGACGCTCGAACTCCTCCGCGACGAGGCCGGATTCGACCACCTCTCGATGCTCACCGCCCAGGACTACGAGGACAGATACGAGAGTATCTACCACCTGACCAAGTACGACGACCGGACCCAGGAGGTCAGCGTCGTCGTCCCGACCGACCCGGAGAACCCGGCCAGCGAGTCGGCCGCGTCGGTGTACAAGACGGCCGAGTGGCACGAGCGCGAGGCCTACGACCTCGTGGGCGTCGAGTACGAAGGCCATCCAGACCTCCGGCGCATCCTCCTGCCCGAGACGTGGCAGGGCCACCCGCTGAGTTCGGACTACGACCAGGACAAGCCTCAGATAGTCACGCTGGACGAACACGTCAATCCGCTCGCGGAGAGCCAAGAGGACAGCGAGTCGGACACGATGTTCCTCAACATCGGACCGCACCACCCCGCGACTCACGGCGTGCTCCACGTCAAGACGGTCCTCGACGGTGAGCAGGTCGCGGACGTGGAACCCGACATCGGCTACCTCCATCGCTGCGAGGAGCAGATGTGCCAGCAGGGCACCTACCGCCACCAGATCATGCCGTACCCCGACCGGTGGGACTACGCGTCTGCCGGCCTGCTCAACGAGTGGGCCTACGCCCGCGTGGCGGAGGACTTGAACGACATCGAGGTGCCCGAGTACGCCCAGATTATCCGGACGATGAGCGCCGAACTGTGCCGAATCGCGTCGCACATGCTGGCGCTCGGGACGTTCTGTCTGGACATCTACGGCGACTTCACGGCCATCTTCATGTACGCCATGCGCGACCGCGAGAAGGTCCAGAACATCCTGGAGGACCTGACCGGCCAGCGCATGATGTTCAACTACTTCCGACTCGGCGGGGTCGTCTGGGACCTGCCCGAACCCCGCGAGGAGTTCTTCGAGAAGGTCCGGGACTTCATGGACGACCTGCCCGAGACCCTCGAAGAGTACCACGACCTCATCACCGGCAACGAGATCTTCCAGAAGCGTACCATCGACACGGGCGTCATCGACGCCGAGACCGCCAAGGACTACGGCTGTACGGGGCCGGTCGCCCGCGCGTCGGGCATCGACTACGACCTGCGCCGCGACGACCCCTACGGCTACTACGACGAACTCGACTGGGACGTCATCACCGAGGACGGCTGTGACAACTTCGCGCGACTGCTCGTGCGGATGCGCGAAGTCGAGGAGTCGGCCAAGATAATCAGCCAGTGCGTCGACCTGCTCGAAGACTGGCCCGAAGACGAGCGCAACATCCAGTCCAACGTCCCCCGGACGCTCAAGCCCGACCCGGACACCGAAGTCTACCGGGCCGTCGAGGGTGCCAAGGGCGAGCTCGGCATCTACATCCGGTCGGACGGCACCGACAAGCCCGGCCGATTCAAGATCCGGAGTCCGTGTTTCAACAACCTCCACTCGCTGGAGGCGATGGCCGAGGGCGAGTACGTGCCCGACCTCGTGGCCGCACTGGGTAGCCTCGACGTGATTCTCGGGGAGGTGGACCGCTGATGACGTCGTTGGTCCCGCTCCAGGGACAGGCCGAACCCCTGCTCCCCGAGACCATCGGTGAGTGGCTGTTCGGAGCGAACATGGCTCCGTGGCAGGAAGCCATCGCGGCGTTCATCGCTGCCTTCCTCATCGGCAACATCATGTTGGCGATGACGGGCGTCGCAGGGCCGTGGGCCAAGCGGAAGATTACCGCGGCGTTCACCGACCGCATCGCGGTCAACCGCGTGGGTCCCGCGGGGCTACTCATCATCGTGGCCGACGCCGTCCGCCTGCTGAGCAAGGAACTCATCATCCCGGACGGCGCCGACCGCCCGGCGTTCGACCTCGCGCCGCTCGTGGTGGCGTCGTCAGCGCTGCTCGGATTCGCGGTCATCCCGATGGGTCACATCTTCGGCGTCAACCTGCATCTGGCCGACCCCGAGACGGGGATGGCGTTCGTGTTCGCGGCCGCCTCCATCGCCACGCTCGGACTGGCGATGGCGGGCTACGCATCGAACAACAAGTACTCGCTGATGGGCGGTCTGCGCGCCATCGCGCAGAACATCGCGTACGAGATTCCGCTGATCATCACGGCGGCGTCGGTCGTGCTGTTCACCGACACGCTCCAGATGAGCCAGATCGTCGCGGCCCAGCAGGAGGCGCTGTTCACCGTCGCGGGCATCACGATTCCGTCGTGGTTCGCGTTCGTGAACCCGTTCGCGTTCATCCTGTTCGTCGTGGCGAACCTCGCCGAAGTCGGCCGGAACCCGTTCGACATTCCGGAAGCGCCGACCGAAATCGTCGCGGGGTACCAGACGGAGTACTCGTCGGTGTACTTCGTGCTGTTCTACCTCGGCGAGTTCCTCCACATCTTCCTCGGCGGCGCAATCATCGCCACGCTGTTCCTCGGCGGTGCGAGCGGCCCGTTCCTGCCGGAGTCGCTGAACTTCGTCTGGTTCGTCGTGAAGATTTGGGCCGTCTTCCTGTTCACCCAGTGGGCGCGGTCGGCGGTGCCGCGCGTCCGCATCGACCAACTCATCGAAATCGGCTGGAAGGGCATGCTCGTACTGAGCTTCGCTAACCTCGTCCTGACGGCCATCATCGTTGGGGTGATGCTCTAATGATCGGAGTCCTCAAGTCAATGGCAACCACGCTGAAGCACGCACTGGACGGGTCCACGTTCACGGTCGAGTACCCCGACGTGGCACCCGAAGTAAGCCCGCGGTTCCGCGGGGTCCACAAGTTCAGCCAGGAGCGCTGCATCTGGTGTCGCCAGTGCGAGAACGTCTGTCCGAACGACACGATTCAGATCGTTCAAGACGACCAGCGCAACGGCGAGCAGTACAACCTCCACATCGGACAGTGCATCTACTGTCGGCTGTGCGAGGAGGTCTGCCCCGTGGACGCTATCCTCCTGACGGAGAACTTCGAGTTCACGGGCGACACCAAGGACGACCTCGTGTACAACAAAGAACAGTTGAAGAACGTCCCGTGGTACAAGGACATTGACCCCCTCGAATCCCGCGAACCCGACCGGGGCGCGTGGATCGGCGAGGGCGAAGGTGAGGTGGACTACCAGTAAGTCCGTCTCGAAACGTTAAAAGGACGATTACCAGAATTTCAAGGTGACCGAAATGGCATACGAGACACTTACGTTCGGACTGTTCGCTCTCGTGACGATAGCGAGCAGTCTGGGCGTCGTCCTGGTGCGGGACGTGTGGCACTCGGCGTTACTGCTGGGTGTCGCGCTGCTTTCCGTCGCGGTCCACTACGTGATGCTGCAGGCCGAGTTCCTCGCAGCGATGCAGATCCTCGTCTACGTCGGCGGGGTTCTCGTCCTCATCACGTTCGCCGTGATGCTCACGCGCCAGGCCAAGACAGAGGAGGTATCGAAAGTATGAGCGGATACGACGACGACAGGGAAGAACGGGACGTAAGTACCGAACCCGACGTCGGTATCGACGACCGCGGCCGGAAGTTGCCCGGCGTGGCCGCTCTCGGACTGTTCGCGGTGATGGCGTGGGTCTTCGTCGGCGCGGAGTTCGGCGAGGCCGCCGCTGGCTTCGGTTCCGACGGAGAGAGCATCACCGCCAGCATCGGCTACGCGATGTTCAACATTCCGGCGGAGAACGCCATCCCGAGCGAAGGGTTCCTGATTCCCTTCGAGATTATCGACCTGGTGCTGGTCGCCGCGCTCGTCGGCGCGGTCATGCTGGCCCGCCGCGACGACGCTGGAGAAATCACGTCGGCCCTGCGCTCGGACGCGGTCGAGCAGGAAGGGTCGCCGCAGGAAACCGTCGGCGAATCGTCGCGCGATGAGGTCGTCGCCGACGGCGGACGGGACGGAGGTGAGGAGTGATGGTACCGATACAGTACTACCTCCTGCTCTCGGCCGCTATCTTCGCAATCGGCGTCTTCGGCATCCTGACTCGCCGGAACGCACTGTTGTTCCTGATGAGCGTGGAGCTACTGCTGAACGCGGCGAACGTCAACCTTGTCGCATTCTCGCGGTTCCACGGCAATCTGACCGGCCAGACGTTCAGCCTGTTCACGCTGGCGCTGGCGGCCGCCGAAGTCGCGGTCGGTATCGGCATCATCCTCGTGTTGTATCGTAACTTCAAGGACGTGGACGTAACCGAAGCGACGACGATGAGGTGGTAAACGTATGGCAGCACTCCCCTTCGAACTGGCACCGGCCATCGCGGCCCTGCCGTTCGTATCGTTCCTGATCGCGTTGTTCGTCGGCGCGTTCGCCCCGCGGCTACTCCCCAAGGGCGGCGCGATTCCCGGCATCCTCGCCACGGGCGGTTCGCTCCTGTTGTCGCTGTGGGCGTTCCTCGAAGTGTCGGGTGGCGAGACCTACCACGAGTACGTGACGTGGGTCGCAGGCGCGGGCGAAGCGACGTTCGACCTGCATCTGGGTATCCTGCTCGACCCGCTCTCGACGATGATGCTCGTCATCGTCTCGCTGGTCGCGTTCCTCGTCCACGTCTTCAGCCTCGGTTACATGAACGACGAAGGCGAGACGGGCCTGCCCCGGTACTACGCCGGACTCGGCCTGTTCACCGCGAGCATGCTCTCGTTCGTGTTCGCGGACAACCTGCTGATGGCGTTCATGTTCTTCGAGCTAGTGGGCCTGTGTTCGTGGCTCCTCATCGGCTTCTGGTTCCGCGACGACGCACCGCCGAGCGCGGCGAAGAAGGCGTTCCTCGTCACCCGATTCGGTGACTACTTCTTCCTCGTCGGTCTCGTCGGCGTCTTCGCCACCTTCGGCACGTCGATGTTCGTGGGTAGCGAAGGCCTCGAATCCTTCCCCCACATAGCCGAGCAGGTCCTCGCAGGCGAGAGCGCAGCCGAGGTGACGACTTATCTCGGTCTCGACCCGCAGGCGTGGTTCGCGGTTCTCGGCCTGCTCATCCTCGGCGGCGTCGTCGGCAAGTCCGCGCAGTTCCCCCTGCACACGTGGCTGCCCGACGCCATGGAGGGTCCGACTCCCGTCTCCGCGTTGATTCACGCGGCGACGATGGTCGCGGCAGGTGTCTACCTCGTCGCGCGCATCTACGGGTTCTACGCCCTCCTGCCGCAGGTGTTGGCGCTCATCGCCTTCGTCGGAGGCTTCACCGCGCTGTTCGCGGCGACGATGGCCGTCGTCAAGAAGGAAATCAAGCAGGTGCTGGCGTACTCGACCATCTCCCAGTACGGCTACATGATGCTCGGACTGGGCGCTGGCGGCTACGTCGCGGCGACCTTCCACCTGATGACCCACGCGTTCTTCAAGGCGCTGCTGTTCCTCGGTGCCGGGTCGGTCATCATCGCCATGCACCACAACGAGAACATGTGGGACATGGGCGGTCTCAAAGACCGGATGCCCGTGACCTACTACTCGTTCCTCTCCGGTTCGCTCGCACTGGCGGGCATCGTGCCGTTCTCGGGCTTCTGGTCGAAGGACGAAATCCTCTACGAGGCGCTCGTCCACGGCCTCAACAGTCCGCTGCTGCTCGGCGCGTACGCGATGGGTCTGGTAGCGGTGTTCTTCACCGGGTTCTATACCTTCCGGATGGTCGCGCTGACCTTCCACGGTGAGCCCCGGACCGACACCGCCCGCAACCCCCACGGCGTGCGCTGGAACGTGAAGGGCCCGCTCGCGGTGCTGGGTACCCTCGCGGCCGTCGCCGGATTGGTCAACATGCTCCCGGTGCAGAAGCTGCTGGGCGTGGAGATCGACTTCCTCCACCAGTGGCTCGACGGCGGGGCGGAAGCGCTCTCGGCTCACCACTACGGCGAGCTGACACACGACTTCGCCCACTACTCCGCGGGCACCATCGGCTCGGAGCTGACGACGGTGCTGCTCGGTGCGGGCGTCTCGCTGGCGCTCGCGCTGGCGGGCGCCGGACTCGCGTGGAAGCTCTACGCGGTCCCCTCGCCCGAGGAACACACCGACAAACTCGGTGGTGCGAAGACGGTACTGTTCAACAACTACTACCAGGACGAGTATCAGGTCTGGCTCGCGGAAGGCGTCACCCTGCCGCTGGCCCGCGCCGCGGACAAGTTCGACCAGGGCGTCATCGACGGCGTGGTCAACAGCGTCTCCAGCGTGAGCCTCTTCGGCGGGAGTCGCATCAGGCGCGTCCAGACCGGCGTGGTGTCGAACTACGCCTTCCTGCTGACGGCGAGTTTCGTCGTCTTGCTCGTCGTCATCGGTCTCGTGGGAGGTTGGTTCTGAATGTGGATCGAAGCACTCATCGCCGTGACGATGGTGAGCGCGCTCGCGGTCTTCCTCGCCCCGAGCAAGGTGGCGGGGAAACTCGCGTTCGCGCTCAGCCTGCTCCCGCTCGCCGGGAGTCTCTGGATGTACAGCACGTACGAGGCCAGCGGTAACGCCCTCTTGGCGGGCAGCGAGTTGGCCTTCGAGACGAACTTCGAGTGGGTCGCCGCGGGACCGTACGCGCTCAACTGGCACGTCGGACTTGACGGCATCAGCATGCCGCTGGTCGCGCTGACCACGGTACTCACGTCGCTGGCGCTGCTGGCGTCGTGGACCCCCATCGACGAGCGTCAGAACCAGTTCTACGGACTGATGCTCTTCCTCGAAGCGAGCCTGCTCGGCGTCTTCTCGGCGCTGGACTTCTTCGTCTGGTTCGTCTTCTGGGAGATGGTGCTGGTCCCGATGTACGTCCTCATCGGCGTCTGGGGCGGTCCGCGCCGCAAGTACGCCGCCATCAAGATGTTCGTCTACACGAACATCGCCAGCCTCGTGATGTTCATCGGGTTCATCGCGCTGGTGTTCGGCCTCGGCGACTCGGTGACGACCCTCGACATGCCCGCCGTCGCGCAGGCGTTGCGCGCGGGCGAACTCGGTAGTCTGGGTCCGGTCAGCGCGGGCACGCTGAAGGTGGCGGCGTTCGTCGCCATGTTCGCCGGGTTCGCGGTGAAGGTCCCGGTCGTCCCGTTCCACACGTGGCTCCCGGACGCCCACGTCGAGGCCCCGACGCCGGTCTCCATCATGCTGGCCGGGGTCCTGCTGAAGATGGGTACGTACGCCCTGCTCCGGTTCAACTTCACGATGCTCCCGAACGTCGCGCAGAACAACGCCCAGATTATCGCGCTGTTCGCGGTGATCAGCGTCATCTACGGCGCGATGCTGGCGTTGGCCCAGTCCGACCTCAAGCGCATCGTGGCGTACTCCTCGGTGTCGTCGATGGGGTACGTCATCCTCGGACTCGTGGCGTACACGCTCTACGGCATGGGCGGTGCGACCTTCCAGATGGTCGCCCACGGTCTCATCTCGGGACTGATGTTCATGTCGGTCGGCGTCATCTACAACACGACCCACACCCGGATGGTCTCGGACATGTCCGGGCTGGCGAGCAAGATGCCCATCACCGTGGCGGTGTTCGTCGCGGGCGCGTTCGGCTACATGGGCCTGCCGCTGATGGCCGGCTTCGCCGCGGAACTGTTCATCTTCCTCGGCTCGTTCGGCGCGTTCGCTGGCTCGGTGTGGTTCACGGCAGCCGCGATGTTCGGCATCGTCGTGGTCGCCGGCTACCTGCTGTTCGCCATGCAGCGCACCCTGTTCGGACCGTTCGAGGTCGAGACCGACTACGAGGTCGGTCCGGCCGCGTTCCACGACGTGGCTCCGCTCGTGGTCCTCATCCTGCTGGTCATCCTGCTGGGCGTGGACCCGAACATCTTCTACGGCATGATTCAGGACGCAGTGAATCCGCTGGTTCCGGCGGCCGGAGGTGGTGTATAGATGGCAGTCGAGCTACCGACGTGGATGGCGCTCGGTCCGACGCTCGTGCTCGGACTGACGGGCCTCCTCCTGTTGGTCCTGGACAGCATCGACCCGAACTCGGCTAACCGCGGTCTGCTGGCCGGAACGGCGACCCTCGGGTCGCTGGCGGCGGCCGGACTCTCGGTGTGGTACCTGTTCGCGGGGACGGGCGCCGACCCGATTCGGCTCTACCAGGACTCGCTCGTCGTGGACACGATGAGCCTGTTCTTCGCCTTCGTGTTCGCCAGCGTGACCGTGCTGGTCGTGGTCGCCAGCTACGACTACATGCGCGACCACTCCTATCAGGCGGAGTACTACGCGCTCGTCATGCTGGCCGCGACGGGCATGACGCTGATGGCGGCCGCGAACAGCCTCGCGGTGGCGTTCGTCAGCCTCGAACTCTCCAGCCTACCGTCGTTCGCGCTGGTCGCCATCCTGAAGAAGAACCGCGGGAGCGTCGAGGCGGGACTCAAGTACCTCCTCATCGGCGCGCTCTCGTCGGCCATCTTCGTGTACGGCGTCAGCCTCGTGTACGGCGTCACCGGGTCGCTGCTGCTGCCCGAAATCGCCAGCGGCGTCGCCGACACGGAACTGACGGGCGTACTCGGCATCGGCGTGCTGATGATGCTCGGCGGGTTCGCCTACAAGACCGCCTCGGTCCCGTTCCACTTCTGGGCGCCCGAGGCGTACGAGGGCGCGCCCGCACCCATCTCGGCGTTCCTCTCGTCGGCCTCGAAGGCCGCCGGGTTCGCCCTGGCGTTCCGCGTGTTCACGGTCGCGTTCCCGGTCGAAGAGCTGATTACGGGTGCGACCGCGAGCGTGGACTGGGTCCTCGCGGCCCAGATTCTCGCGGTCGTGACGATGACGCTCGGTAACTTCGCCGCGGCCACTCAGGAAGAAGTCAAGCGGATGCTCGCGTACTCCTCTATCGGACACGCGGGCTACGTCCTCATCGGTCTCGCGGCGCTGACGGGCGGCAACGACCAGTTCGTCCTCGGTGCGAGCATGGCCCACCTGCTCGTCTACGGCTTCATGAACACGGGCGCGTTCCTGTTCATCGCCCTCGCCGAGTACTGGTCGGTCGGCCGAACGTTCGAGGACTACAACGGTCTGGCCACGCAGGCACCGTTCGCGTGCGTGGCGATGACCGTCTTCATGTTCAGCCTCGCCGGACTCCCGCCGTTCGGCGGCTTCGTGAGCAAGTACTTCCTGTTCGCGGCGGCCGTCGGCGCGGGCTTCTGGTGGCTCGCGGCCGTGGGTGCTATCAACAGCGCGCTGTCGCTGTACTACTACTCTCGGGTCGTGAAGGCACTCTGGATAGAAGACCCCTCGGGCGAGTTCGACATCGAGTCGAGGCCGGTCGGTCTGTACGCCGCGCTGGTCGCGGCCGCAGTCGTCACGGTCCTGCTCCTGCCCGGGTTCGGCCCGGTCTGGCAGTACGCCACCGACGCCGCCGCGGCGCTCGTGGCGTAGAACGACCGTCGAACCGACTTCGATTTCACCCCAACTTTCGCGGTTTCGTTTTTCGGACGCTACTTCGACACAGCCACGGGGTTCGCAGTTGACCGCACCCGGACCGTCCACTCCTGCGCGCTGGCACACGTCCACTCCGGCGCGTGCTGGCGTGGCTTCGCGGTGTGAGGCCCTTGCAGTGCTGTGGGTGGCGGTGCAGTTGCGGTCTTCCGCGGCTCGAGGAGTAACTAGCGTCAGCACGTCCTGTAGCCGGTTTCCGACGTCTGAGACCCGGAGCACCTCGTAGGCGCAGAGCCGGTTTCCGGCACGCGAGACTCGAATTTCCCACGGCCGTCTTCACGCACGAGAGACCCGAACCCAGACCACCCAAAACCGCGAGCCAGCGCCGGTTTCAGCTCCCAGACGGTAGACTTTAGGCCGCGCAACAGAAAGCGCGGGTACGATGGTTTCCCGGTTGGTACTTGGGTGTGGAACCGTCGGGCAGTCGCTCGTAGAGGCGATAGCCGACGGTCCGGGAAGCCTGGTGGTCATCGACGACGCCGAGAGTCGAATCGAGGCGCTCCGCGAAGAGGGCGTGACGGCGACCTCCGGCGACCCCACCGACCCCGAGACCGTCGAGGGCGGGGCCGAAGACGTGGAGGTGGTCGTCGTGGCCGGCGACGACCCTGAGACCAACCGGCGAGCGGCCGAACTCGCGGTCGACCTGTTCCCGGGCGCGTACCTGCTCGCGTACGCGGGCCACGACGCGACCGACGACCAGCGATTCGCGCTGTCGGCTATCGCCGACCGGACGGTCGACCCGACCGAGGCGCTGGTCGAGCAGGTGGTGACCGTCGCGGTCGGCGACCACGCGATTCGGACCGCGAACCTCCGGCGGACGCTCCGGGCGGTCGACGGAAAACTCGCGGTGTTCATGCACGACAACCCCGACCCCGACGCCATCGCCAGTGCGGTGGCGCTGTGCCGTATCGCCGAAGAGGTCGGTATCGACGCCGAACCGTGTTACTTCGGCGAAATCTCTCACCAGGAGAACCGAGCGTTCGTGAATCTGCTCGACCTCGACCTCCGGAACTTCGAGGCCGGACCGGACCTCGACCTCTCGGAGTTCGCGGCCGTCGCGCTGGTGGACCACTCCCGGCCGGGCGTCAACGATCAACTGCCGGAGGACACCCCGATCGACGTGGTGGTGGACCACCACCCGCCGAAGGAACCGGTCGACGCGACGTTCATCGATCTGCGGAGCGACGTGGGCGCGACCTCGACCCTGCTGGCCGAACACATCCAGCGCCTCGGCATCGACATCTCGGAGGCCGTTGCGACCGGCTTGCTGTACGGTATCCGAGTGGACACCAAGGACTTCGCCCGCGAGGTCTCGACCGCCGACTTCGAGGCGGCGTCGTATCTCCTCCCCCACGCCGACACCGGGATGCTGGAGCGCGTCGAAAGCCCCTCGGTCAGCGCCGACACGTTCGAGACCGTGGCGCGGGCCATCCGGAATCGCCGGGTCGAGGGGACGGTGCTGGCGACCTGCGTCGGGTCGCTGTCGGACCGCGACGCCCTCGCGCAGGCGGCCGACCAACTCCTCGACATGGAGGACATAACCACGACGCTGGTCTACGGGTTCCGCGACGGTACGGTGTTCGTCTCGGCGCGCGCCCGCGGGACCGACGTGGACCTCGGCGAGACGATGCGGGCCGCCTTCGACCAGATCGGAAGCGCGGGCGGCCACGCCGACATGGCCGGGGCACAGATTCCGCTCGGCCTGCTCGGCACGGTCGAAGAGGAGGAGGAAGCCTCGCTGACCGACGTCGTCAGTGACGTTATCACCGACCGTTTCTTCGAGACGATTCAATCGACGCCCCAGACCGACGGCGAGTACTCCCACGGCGGCGAGGCGAGTTTCGACGCGACCGTCGCGGAACACGAAGACTGACCGACGGTCCGGCCGAAATGGATGGATGTATTTTCCTGTTCGAAAGCAACCTCTTTGCGTGTCTGAGAAATAATATTATTGTTTAGCTAGCGGGCGGTCTACGCGAGCGAAACGAGTGCAGGCCGGAGGAGACGGTGCGGTTGCGGTGTCCCGGAAATCGACTGGTTCCCTTTCTCTCTCCGCTGCTGGAACGACCTCCTCGAACCGACGAATCGCACGCCGATTACGACGACACTCGTCGCCTCGGGAGACACGGTACAACCCCCACGAGACCACGAAACGACGCGAGTACGTATCAGGAACGTGAAGCGGGAAGCCTTTTCACCTCCGACCGCATCCATGCATGCATGGACGTGGCGGCAGCGGACGGCGGGACTGCCGACGGGAAGCCGAAAGTCAAAGATTACATGACCCGCGACGTGGCGACGGTCTCACCCGACGCCACCGTCGAGGAGGTGGCGCGTCGCATCGTCGAGAGCGACGAACACAACGGCTACCCCGTCTGCGACGGACGGCGGGTCGAAGGATTCGTCAATGCCCGCGACCTCCTGCTCGCGGACGACCAGGAGCCGATTTTCAAGGTGATGAGCAAAGACCTCATCGTGGCCCACCCCGACATGAACGTCAACGACGCCGCGCGCGTCATCCTCCGGTCGGGCATCCAGAAACTCCCGGTCGTGGACGACGCAGGAAACCTCGTGGGGATCATCTCGAACACCGACGTGATTCGCTCCCAGATAGAGCGCGCGACTCCCGAGAAGGTGGGCAAGTTGATGCGGACGCTCGAATCCATCCACGACACCGAGGTCGAGCAGACCCGCCGAGAGGTCCCGCTCGAAGAACTCACCCCGACGCAGGGGAAGGTGTACGCCGACGAGTTGGAGGGACGGACGTACGAACTCGAACGCGGACTGGCCGAACCGCTCGTGGTCATCGACGCCGTCGACGGTCTCCTGCTGGCGGACGGCCACCACCGCGTGATGGCCGCCGACAAAATCGGGGTCGAGCAGATGGACGCCTACGTCATCCTCGTGGACGACGACGTGGAACTCGGGATGCAGAAGACCGCCGAGAAGGAGGGACTCGACTCGCTGGACGACGTGAAGGTCGTGGACTACGCCCGCCACCCGCTCGTGGAGACCACGAAGCGGTTGCAGTAGGCCCGCCGAACTGCCGTTTCGTTCGGATTTCCGCGAAGTCGTCCGGGTTTTCTCACGAGACCGAGATGGCCTGCGAGTTCCGCGGCCCGCCACCCTCTCGTTCCGCGCCCGTAACCCTCACAGCGCCGACGACACGACTCGCAGAGTCGCTTGCGGAATCTTAATGGACAGTCCGGCAATTATTACGAGTATGTACGACGAGGACGATCTCGCCGAGATACGCGATGCGAAGGAGGAGTGGGAGGAAGAGACGCTGGGTCCCGTACTCGACGCCTACGGCGAGCGCAAGGACCGATTCGCCACCGTGTCGAACCTCGAAGTCGATAGGCTCTACACCCCCGACGACGTGGCCGACCTCGACTACGAGGAGGACCTGGGCTTCCCCGGCGAGGAACCGTACACCCGCGGACCATACCCCACGATGTACCGCGGTCGGACGTGGACCATGCGCCAGTTCGCCGGGTTCGGCACGGCCGAGGAGACCAACGAGCGATTCCACTACCTCATCGACGAGGGCCAGACCGGTCTCTCGACCGCGTTCGACATGCCCTCGCTGATGGGCAAGGACAGCGACGACCCCCTCTCCGACGGCGAGGTCGGCAAGGAGGGCGTGGCCGTTGACACCCTCAAGGACATGGAGATTCTGTTCGACGGCATCGACCTCGGGGAGGTCTCCACGTCGTTCACGATAAACCCCTCCGCGCCGGTCATCTACGCGATGTACATCGCGCTGGCCGACCAGCAGGGCGTTCCCCGCGAGGAGATTCGGGGCACCCTCCAGAACGACATGCTCAAGGAGTTCATCGCCCAGAAGGAGTGGGTGATTCCGCCGGAACCGAGCCTCGACATCGTGACCGACACCATCGAGTTCGCGGTCGAGGAGACGCCCAAAATCAAGCCGGTCTCCATCTCTGGCTACCACATCCGGGAAGCGGGTTCGACCGCGATTCAGGAACTCGCGTTCACCCTCGCCGACGGCTTCGCCTACGTCGAGGACTGTCTCGACCGCGGACTGGAGATCGACGAGTTCGCGCCGCAACTCTCCTTCTTCTTCAACTCCCACAACTCCATCTTCGAGGAAGTCGCCAAGTTCCGGGCCGCCCGGCGCATCTACGCCGACGTGATGGACGAGTGGTACGGTGCCGAGGCCGAGGCCAGCAAGCAACTCAAGTTCCACACCCAGACCGCTGGTCAGAGCCTGACCGCCCAACAGCCACTCAACAACGTGGTCCGCGTGACGATTCAGGCGCTGGCCGGAGTGCTCGGTGGCACCCAGAGCCTCCACACCAACAGCTTCGACGAGGCGCTCGCGCTCCCCTCCGAGAAGGCCGTCCGGGTCGCGCTCCGGACCCAGCAGATTATCGCCGAGGAGTCGGGCGCAGCCGACATCGCCGACCCGCTCGGCGGGTCGTTCGCGGTCGAGAGTTTGACCGACGAGACCGAGGAGAAGGCGATGGCGTACATCGAGGAGATAAAAGAGATGGGCGACGGCTCGGTCCGCGACGGCGTCCTCGAAGGAATCGAGCAGGGCTACTTCCACCGCGAGATTCAGGACGCCTCCTACGAGTACCAGGAGCGCGTCGAGGAGGGCAAAGAGACGGTCGTCGGCGTCAACAAGTACGAAATCGAGCAGGACACCAAGCCCGAAATCCTGGAAGTCGACGAGGAGGTCCAGGACCGTCAACTCGCCCGCCTCGCCGAGGTCAAGGAGGAGCGCGACGACGCCGCGGTCGAGGCCACCCTGGACGACCTACAGGACGCCATCGACAGCGACGAGAACGTGATGCCAGCCATCGTGGACGCGGTTAAGGTCTACGCGACGATGGGCGAAATCATGCAGGTGTTCGAGGCCGAGTACGGGAGCTATCAGGAGACGGTCAGTATCGCCTGAGACGGGTCCCGACTCTCTTCTGGCGTGGCG
Source organism: Halorussus salinisoli (assembly GCA_005239435.1). Lineage (GTDB taxonomy): Archaea > Halobacteriota > Halobacteria > Halobacteriales > Haladaptataceae > Halorussus > Halorussus salinisoli. Next base: position 231,863 of record SZNP01000008.1, read on the forward strand.
ACGAAATACGGGTATGAACTACACGGTCCAATACTACGACCTCGTGTTGGTCGCTATCGTCACGACGATGGCGGTCGGCGCGTTACTCGGCGTCTCGACCCCGCTCGCGCTTCCGACCGCCGTCACCGGCGCGGGCCTCGTCGCCGCCCTCTTCATCGCCCACGGTCTGTTCGTCAACGGCCCGGTGGACGAACCCGGCGACCTGACCGACGAAGTGGACGCGCTCAACTGAACATATCTGTCGGGAAAGTAGAACGTAACTCTCAGTTTCCGTCGCCTTCCGCCGAGAACGGCGCTCTTCCCCCGTGTTCTGGCGTGCTAACTCGCGCCAACCTTTATTGCTCTCCTTAGTGAGTAGTAGAACGTACTTATGCCCGAAGATACCGCCGAACTCGAAGCACGGCTCGAAGAACAGGACGAGTTCGAGCCGCCCGAGGAGTTCGTCGCGCAGGCGAACGTCTCGGACGACTCCGTCTACGAGACGTTCGAGGAGGAGTGGCCCGAGTGCTGGGAGCGGGCGGCAGAACTTCTAGACTGGGACGAAGAGTACGAGACGGTGCTGGACGACTCGAACCCGCCGTTCTACGAGTGGTTCACCGGCGGCGAACTCAACGCCTCGGCGAACTGCCTCGACCGGCATCTGGACGAGCGCGGCGACGAGGCCGCAATCGAGTGGGTCGGTGAACCGGTAGACGAGGAGAACCGGACCTACACTTACGAGGAACTCCACCGCGAGGTCAACGAGTTCGCGGCCGCGCTCCGGGAAATGGGAGTCGGCGAGGACGACGTGGTGACGATGTACATGCCGATGATTCCCGAGTTGCCCATCGCCATGCTGGCGTGCGCCCGCATCGGTGCACCCCACAGCGTCGTCTTCGCCGGGTTCTCCGCGGAGGCGCTCGCAACGCGGATGGAATCGGCCGATTCCCAATTTCTCGTCACCGCGAACGGATACTTCCGGCGCGGCGACGCCTTGGACCACTACGAGAAAACCCGCGAGGGCCTCGGCGACGTGGGCCACGAGGTGTCGAACGTGGTGGTCGTGGACCGACTCGGCGAACACGGCCACGGTCACGACCTCGAACCGAACGAACACTACTATCAGGACCTCGTGGACGACAACGAGGGCGCGGAGGTCGAACCGGTGTCGCGGGACGCCGAGGACATGCTGTTCCTGATGTACACGTCGGGGACGACCGGGCAACCGAAGGGCGTCAAGCACACGACCGGCGGCTATCTCGCGTGGACCGCCTGGACCTCCCAAGCCGTGCTGGACGTCAAGCCCGAGGACACGTACTTCTGCTCGGCCGACATCGGCTGGATTACCGGCCACTCCTACATCGTCTACGGCCCCCTGTCGCTCGGGACGACCACGATGATGTACGAGGGCAGCCCCGACCACCCCGAGCGCAACCGCCTCTGGGAGATTATCGAGGAGTACGAGGCCGACCAACTCTACACCGCGCCGACCGCCATCCGGGCGTTCATGAAGTGGGGGAGCGACTACCCCGACCGGCACGACCTCTCGTCGCTCCGCCTGCTCGGCACCGTCGGCGAACCCATCAACCCCCGGGCGTGGAAGTGGTACTACAAGCACATCGGCGACGAGAACTGCCCCATCGTGGACACGTGGTGGCAGACCGAGACCGGCGGCATGATGGTCACGACCCTCCCGGGCGTCAATACCATGAAACCCGGAAGCGCGGGGCCGCCGCTTCCGGGCGTGGACGCCCGAGTCGTGGACACGAACGGCGACGAAGTGGACGCCGGGCAGGCAGGCTATCTCACGGTCCAGAAGCCGTGGCCGGGGATGCTGCGTACCCTCTACAACAACGACGAGCGGTACGTCGACGAGTACTGGGCGGAGTACTCCGACACCGACTCCGACGACCCCGACGATTGGGTCTACTTCCCCGAAGACGGCGCGAAGATAGACGAAGACGGCTACATCACCGTACTGGGTCGCGTGGACGACGTACTCAACGTGTCGGGCCACCGCCTCGGCACGATGGAGATTGAGTCGGCCATCGTCGGCGTCGAGGGCGTCGCGGAGGCCGCGGTCGTCGGCGGCGA
>SZNP01000009.1 GCA_005239435.1 Halorussus salinisoli
CCCTTATCGCACTGTCGTGCAGTGTAAAGTTTTCGCGCCTGCTGCGCCCCGTAGGGCCCGGAATCTTGTCTCAGATTCCGTCTCCGGGCTCTTGCTCTCACAACCCGTACCGATTATCGGCACGGTGAGCCGTTACCTCACCGTCTACCTAATCGGCCGCAGCCACATCCTATAGCGCCGTAGCGTTTCTGACTCCCCTCACTCCAGAGTGAGAGTCGTATCCAACATTAGCCTCAGTTTCCCGAGGTTATACTGGTCTATAGGGTAGTTTGGCCACGTGTTACTGAGCTATCTGCCACGGGTCTAAACCCGTGCGACTAGCATGGCTAAATCGAACTCCGATAGCAATGGCCTCCGGCAGGATCAACCGGAATGGTTGCCGGGCGCAAAGGCCCGGTGGGTTTCTGGCGGAGACACTGTATCGTGTCTATCTTCTAGGTCCGTCAGTTCGACGACACTGGTCGTGTGACCAACCGAGTATCACCGAACTACCAGGGCTAACATCAGATTCCATCGTGTACGGCGGACCGCAGGGGTGGAATCCTCATTGGTGTGAGCGGCGGACGAATCGAACGCCCGACCATCACGTCGAATCTTTCTTCGGATTCAGTAGTAGGGGAGTACCCTACATAAGCGTTCCGAATCTCGGGCATCCCGTTTGCGTCGAACCACGGGACGCCGCTTACATCATTACGAATGCCCCGGACTAATTTAAGCCCGTCGAATCGAACGTCCATTGAGGCACGGTTACATAGAGGTGCGTTCCCGTACGTCGCAATGGGTGGTTACTGACGAAATAGCTAGCCGGGACGAGCTGCGCCACTGAAGTTGGAGAGGCCCGTTCTCGACGACCATCGAGCCGTTGTCCGCGCGTATCGTCTCGAAAACAGCTTCAACCTGGGCATGCGAGCGCGCTCGCGTACGCGCAAACTAAAACAACGGATTAGCGACAGCATACCGATCCAGCGACGGGTTGTGGAGTACCGACAGACGAACGAGTGTCTCCGAATCGGTGCGACGCACGCCGCGCCGTCCGGAGACACCGCCAGATACCGTCGGAATACGCTCGTCGGGGTCGACCTCGGCTCAGTCAGTAGTCGCCGAGGACGCCGAGTCGCCGAGCGCGGCGAGTGGTGTACTCGAAGACCGCGTACCCCAACAGCACGTAGCCGACCGCGGTTCCCACGAGTATCGTCACGTCACCGGGCGGGAACTCCCAGAGGTGAGTCCCATCGACCATCGCCCGCTGGAGCAGCGAACTTCCGAGCGCGAGCGGGAGGAACTTCGTCCAGCCGAGTTCGAAGGCCGGTGCGGAGATGAGTACGACGAACCCGAACTGGAGGAGATTGAGCCAGTTGCCGATGCGTTTGTAGAGTACCGTGACGCCACCAGCCGCGAACCCCAGCCCCAGCACCGAAGCGACGCTGAGAACGGCAACCGGAACGACGGTCAGCACGTCGATTTGGAGCGTCGTCCCGGTCACGACCAACATCACGGCGAGGATGATCGCAGAAGTGACGAACGTCCGAACCAGTTTGGCGACTCCCTTGACGAAGGCGACGGGAGCGAACCCGAACGGCGTCATGACGTGGCGTTCGAGCGTACCCCACTGGACCTCGCTCCCGATGTCGTTCGAGATGGCCGAGTACGCACCGACCGAGAGCGTCCACAGGAAGTACCCGACGATGATTCCTTCGATGGAGTCGGTCAGCGCTTGGCCGGCCAGCATCCGACCGCCGTAGAACAGCAGTCCGAAGAAGAAAAGCGAGATTACGATACCGCCGACCGCGTTGGCTGGATAGCGAACGAAGACGAGATACTCCCGGTAGAGGACCGCTCGCGCGAGTTGCAGGTATCCCGCCCGCCGCGACTCGTCGGTCATCGCGGCTCCCCGCCCGTCATCTCGACGAAGACGTCCTCCAAGTCCGCCTCGACGGTGTTGACCGCGTCGAGCGTCACGTCGTGGCCGTGGAGGTACTCCGTCAGCGCGTAGAACTCGTCGCTGTCGGCCGCTACCTCGACGCGGGTCCGCTCGCCGAACCGGTCAACGTCGGTGACGTCGAACCGGTCGCGGACTCCGGCCAGTAGCCCCTCGTCGAGGTCGGAGCTAGTGATACGGTAGCCCCGGGTGTCGAAGTCGTGGAGGAGGTTCGCAACGGTGTCGTCGGCGACGACTCGCCCGTCGTTCATGATGACGACCCGGTCGCAGACGTCTTCGAGGACGTCCATGTCGTGGCTGCTCACGACCACGGTCAGGTTGCGCTCCGCGACGATTCGGCGGAGCTCCCGGCGGAGCGTCAGCGAACTCTCGACGTCGAGTCCGAGGGTCGGCTCGTCGAGGAAGACGACGTCCGCCTCGCTGGCGAGGACGCTGGCCAACGAGACCTTCTGTTTCATGCCGCGCGAGAGGCTTCGGACCGGTTCGTCGGCCTTCTCCGCGAGGTCGAGTTTGTCGAGCAGTCGGTCGTGGCGGTCGGCTATCGAGTCCGGGTGCACCCCGCTGATGGTCGAAAAGTACCGGAGGTTCTCCCGGACGGTCAACCGCCAGTAGTCGTTGCGGGCACCCTCCAACATCGCGTCTACGTGGGCGTAAGCCTCGCGCGGGTTCGCGTAGACGTCGATACCGTGAATCCGGACGCTCCCCGCGTCCGGCAGTACCATCCCCAGAATCGACTTGATGGTGGTCGTCTTGCCCGCACCGTTGGGACCCAACAGGCCGACGACCGACCCCGTCTCCACCGCGACCGACACGTCGTCGACCGCAGTGACCGCCTCGGCACCGCTTCCGAACTGCTTGCGGAGTCCTTCGACCGCGATTGCGGCCGGTGGCTCCTCGCTGTCTGTGACGCGCGCCGTCTCGGCGGACTGCCCGCGCCGTTCCCGATTCTCCTGAATCGTCATTACACGCGGTAGGGGCCTGAGGAGTAAAAGCACAGTCACCGACTGTCGACGACGGATTTTCGCCGTGAACTCCTCGAAGTACCGAAAATGTACGCCCGGAACACTAACCTCCAGCGTCATCCCGAGGCTGCGTACCGCGTCTGCTGGCAAACCCTCGTGCCGGGCGGACGCTGTCGCCAGCGCCGAACGTCGAACCGGTAGAACCGGCGGACGGTCACGTTGGGGCGTGACTAACCACTGATCTGTCGCGTACCCGGGTTCTCCGCGCGGTCATCGCTCCCGAGTGGGATTGCTCGGGCGGGGACTTGAGGTACGCACTCGTCGGTTGGCGCTCGCGAGGATTAAGGGTTTCCACGACGTCGGCGGGTCGAGATACACGAAAAGACGACGCCGCGAGTAACGTCGAGTTTCCCCGATTTAGCACCGGATTCCTCGGAGAAAGCCGACAGTATTTGACGCTTCTCGGCACCCCCTAATCGTTTAGGTACCGTGCTTTTTGTGCCGGAGTGTTCAGTAGGCATCGTATGATGAATACGGACGCTCCGGACGTGACCGACAACCACGCTGGAGAGGGCCGTGGCATCTCCCCGACGCTCGACGCCACGCTCGACCTACTCTCTAGCCGCCGTCGGCGGTACGTGCTCTACTACCTCCGAGAGCAGGGTGGTGCGGTAACGCTCGAAGAACTCGCCGAGCAGATTACTTCGTGGGAGAGCGAAGCAGACGACCACGGTTCGCCGAGCACTCAACCGTCGATCGACGACCCACCCGACTACCAGCGGGTTCTCGCCGACCTCCATCACACCCAACTCCCCCGCTTGGACGACGCAGACGCCGTCACGTTCGACGCCGAAGACGGCTACGTGTCGCTCGCCAGCGACGACAACGCTCCGCTCGTGGAGTATCTCGACCTCGCCGCCAGCGAGGAGCGCGTCGTCTGAGGTCCCGCGACGCAACTGACCCGGCGGACGCGTGGCGAAACTGTCATCCATCTCCCCGTCCACTTCGGCCCTCGCAGTCCCCACGACGCCGATGGCCCGTGCCGACGTACTCTCCGCCGTCTCCTCTTTCTGCTTCTCGGCCGCGGCCGCTACAGGCCCGTCACCTCGCCGACGCTCTCGGTGACGTCCTCGTCGGCCCGCCAGAGGTAGAGGCTGGCGTAACTCCGATAGGGTGCCCACCGTCCGGCACGCTCGACCATCTCCGAGCGCGTGAGGTCGGCGTCGAAGAGGGCGTCCATCCCCTTGCGAATGCCGAGGTCGCCGACCGGGAACACGTCCGGACGGCCGAGCGAGAACATGAGTTGCATCTTCGCGGTCCACGTCCCGACGCCCTTGATGGACGTGAGCTCGGGCAAAACCTCCTCGTCGGACATGTCGGCGAAATACGCCAGCGAGTACCCCTTCTCCACGAACGCCTCGGCCACGTTACGGACGTACTCCGTCTTCTGGCGCGAGAGTCCGGCGTCCCGGAGAACCTGTGGGTCTGCGGCGAGGATTCCCTCCGGCGTCACCTCCACCGCGTCGAAGAGTCGCTCGCGGGTCGCCGCGGCCGACGCCATCGACACCTGCTGGCGCAGGATGGAGGTCACGAATCGCGGGTAGAAGTTCTCGGCCGGTTCGATGGTCATCGGGCCGTACTCGGCGACCAGCGGACCGAGATGGGCGTCCTCTCGGAGCGCGGCGATGGCTTCGTCGGTCATTCGGCGGGCGTAGGGACTGGAGATAGATTAGCGTGTGGCTTGCGAACCGTGGCGAGGCGACGACCCCCGAGCCGCTCAGGCGGCCACGACGTCGTAGAACGACTCGGCCACCCGCGGGAACACCGCCACCGAGAGCGCGCCGACGAGGAACGCGAACGCGGTGCCCGCCAGCGGCGACCAGGCCGACCCGAGCGCTCGCCCGCCGTAGGCCGCCAGCGCCAGCGTCCCGTTGTAGTAGCCGAGTCGGAGTGCAATCAGCCACGGCGTCATCGCCACCCATCCGGGCGCGTCGGTGGCCAGCGGCGTGACCCACCCGCCGCGAATCAGCGCCGCGCCGCCGACCATCGTCAGCCACGCGACCAGCGCGAACGCCTTGAGACCGAACCACTCGCTGGCCTCGGCCATCAGCAGGACGGAGAGAATCGGGATACTCAGGACCGAGACGTCGGCGAACGTGTAGGTCACGTCGTCGAGGAACACGCCGACGCGGTCCTTCTCGGCGACTTCGCCCTCTCCCCATCCGGACCACGACTGCCGCCGCCGACTCTCGGCCGGGCGAGTCTGTCTGGCGGGACGAGTCCGTTTCCGTCCGGCAGGACGAGGTTGTTCGGCCCGACGGTCGGTCATCGTAGCCGGGCAGACGACGGCTATCGGCAAAAAGATGCGGTGTCGGACGCTCTATCCGTGAACGCGTGCGAGGGACTGGACGAGCAACGAGCTACTGCTCGCGTCGACGAAACGGAGGGACTCGTCCGTCCGCAACGGCAGACCGACAGCAAAACGAAGTCGTCGGTTTACTCCTCCTCTTCTTCGGTCTCTTCCTCGGCGTCCACGCGCTTCTGGACGTTCACCTGATAGTGCTTCAGGATGTCGCGCCCGAGCAAGACCGGGTAGTCCATGTGGCTTCGGTCCTCTATGCTCGCCGTGACCGTGTGTCGGTTCCCGCCGACGCCCACCACCACGTCCACGACCGGCCGGGACCTGCTGGACTTACTGCTCCCGGACTTGACGCGGGCGATGCTCTTGATGGGGCCGGCACCGATTTCGGCAGCGAGTTTGGTGTCGATGCTGGTCCGGGTCGCGCCCGTGTCGGACTTGGCGACCACGGTTTCCGAGCCGCTGGTGCCGCTCAGGATGACTTCCTCGGTGTAGCCGATGACGATGGGTTCGCCGGCGGTCGTGTCCTTCGGTCGGGGTTTACAGGCGGGCACCGAATCGTCCAGCGAGGCGGTCAGGTCCTCGACCCTCGCTTCGTCTACGGTGCCACCGGCGTGCTCGATAGCCAACTGAGCGATGTACGGAGCGGCGCTCCGACCGGTCGCCTTGAATAGACCCTTGAACCCCGCGGTCGGGTTGACTTCGAGGACGTACCACCCGTCGTGGCCCTCGATGAGGTCCACGCCCGCGCAGTCGAGTCCGATGGTGTCGGCGGCGTCGCGCGCGATGTCTGCCACCTCCCGCGGGAGGTCGTCGGTCGCGTCCTCCACGGCACCGCCGAGCGCCACGTTGGTCCGCCAGTCGTTGTCCGGCGCGTAGCGGTTCATCGCGCCGACGATGCGGTCGCCGACGACGTACACCCGGAGGTCCCGGTGTTCGCCCTCGTCGCGCTCGATGAGTTCCTGCAGGAAGGCCTGCCGGTCGCCGACTCGCGGGTTGACGAGTTCGTCCGGGCCGACCTTCCACGTCCCGCCGCCGTGGGTCCCGATGGCGGTCTTGTACACCGCCTCCTCGCCGAAGTCGTCACGGCCGTCGTTGAGGCGGTCGTTCGACAGCGCGAGCAGGGCGTCGGGAACCGGCAGACCGTCGTCGGCCAGCGCGGTCGCGGCCGAGAACTTATGGATGGCCGTCATGACCGAACTCGGGTCGTTGAGAACCGGCAACACCGAGTCGTAGATCTTTGCGAGTCCGAGTGCTTCCGAGGGCTGCTCGGTGTTCGACAGCAACAACCGATTCGTCACGACGTCCACGTCGGGTTCGAGGTGAACCTCCCCGTCCCGAACCCGAACCGCCGTGTTCTCCTCCCGAAGCCAGAAGGGTTCGTGACCGAGGTCCTCGATTGCGTTAAGAATCGCTTTGGTTTCCTTGCTGTTGTGAAGACTGAGTACACCGACCCGCACACCTGACCCGTCTACAGTCATCTGTATGTGACTCTTGTACGGCGTTCCTTAAAAAGGGGGACATCGAAGAGCGTCGGAAAATCGATACCGCGCTATCTGCCACGCCTTTATATATAGCCGGGACCGAGTGGGTGGTATGACCGGTTCGGACGCAGACCCGGACGCATTTACTTACAACGGCGGAATCGTCGAACCGGGAGAGACCCAGAACATCCGGTACGGCATCAGCGAAACGTATCTGGGGGACCCGGTTCGCATTCCCGTCACTATCGTCAACGGCGCCGAACCCGGGCCGACGGTGTTCCTCTCGGCGGCGGCCCACGGCGACGAACTCAACGGTATCGAAGTCGTGCGAGAAGTCGCCCACGAGTGGAACCACGACGACCTCCGCGGAACGCTGGTCTGTCTCCCCGTGCTGAACGTCCCCGGCTTTCTCGCCCAGGAGCGCTACCTCCCCATCTACGACCGTGACCTGAATCGGTCGTTCCCCGGCCGCGAGGGTTCGACCAGCGCCAAGCGAATGGCCTACCAGATATTCCGGAACTTCCTCGCACCCTGCGACGTAGGGCTAGACTTCCACACGTCCACGCGCGGGCGAACGAACATGCTACACGTTCGGGGCGACATGAACAACTCCGAAGTGGCCCGCCTCGCCAAGGCGTTCGGGTCGAACGTCATCATCTCCTCGGAGGGACCGACGGGAGCGCTCCGCCGGGAGGCAACCGACTACGGCATCCCGACCATCACCATCGAGATGGGCGAGGCCCACCGCTTCCAACGGGAGTTCATCGACCGCGGCCTCGAAGGCGTCGAGAGCGTCCTCTCGGAGTACGGCGTCCACCGCACCAAGTCGGTGAAGTGGCCGGGGTGGCGGACCGTCATCGACGACGCCAAGGAGAAGACGTGGATTCGGGCCGACGCGGGCGGACTGGTGGACATGCACCACGACCGCGGGTCGCTGGTCTACGAGGGCGACACTATCTGTACCATCACCAACCCGTTCAAGACCGACAGCGAACCCGTCGTAGCGCCCTTCACCGGCCTGCTGGTCGGAGTGCTGGAGAACCCGGTCGTCTACCCCGGTAACCCGCTGTGTCACATGGTGGAACTCTCGGCCAAGACGCGGAAGGCGCTCAAGCGCGACCGCGCCAGAAACTCCCCGAAATCGAACGACGAGACTGCGCCGCCGCCCGAGAGCAGGTAGGGTTTCGCCGCTACTACCGCAGGTCTCTCCGTCTTTCTCGTTCGCATATATTACTATATAGCTTATTATTAGAATCGATAATTATAGGGATATTTTTATATTATCTCAGTCTGCTTCTCATATTCGCATCATGGTAGGAAAAGAAAATGAGGAGTCGAACTTGGATAAAACGCGACGAAGCATCATCAAAGGCTCCGCGACACTGGGCGCACTCGGAGTCGGACCGAGCGTCGGGGTTGCGGGCGAAACGCCGAGTAGCGCAGGAGACGGAGACGAGCAAGCGGGTCAGCCGGTAGACCCACACGAGGGCGGCGGGAGCGGGAACGATGCCGGTACGATGATCGACGCCGACGGGAGCAGCCAATCGGTCCTCGTCGTCAAGGACTGCAACCCGTGGTACGCGGCGGCCAACGAGTACGTTCTCAGCCAGATGGACGTCCCCTATACGGTCATCAACTCGGACATGCTGGCCGACGAGGACCTCGACGGCTACTCCGCCGTCGTGTTCCCCTCGACTCAGTCCGAGAGCTACTACCGCCGACTCTCGAACAACAGCGGAAAAATCGAGCGGTACGTCGAAAACGGCGGGACGGTCGTCGGCCACATCGGTGACGGTGGCTACCCCTGCTACGGTGGGTACACCGGTTCGTTCCTGCCCAAGGGCGTGGGCCACACCCTAGAGTACTACGACAACATGAGCGTCGTGGACGATTCTCACCCGGTTCTGGACGGCATCAGTCCTGGCGCGCTTGATGGGTGGAACTACTCGACGCACGGATACCTGACGAACGTGCCCGGCGATGCCACTGTGGCCTACGGCGTCTCGGGGAATCCGACCGACCGACCAACCTTCGTCGAGTACGACCACGGAAGCGGACGCGTCCTAGCTACGACCCAGACCATGGAGTGGCCGTTCTATCAGTCTAGCTACGGGACGCGCCAGCTTCTAAAGAACGAACTCGCCTACGCGCTCGAGGGTGGACGGTCCCCGACCGGGACCGGGTTACAGAAACTCGCCGACGAGAAACTCGCACTCGCGGAGTCCATCGACGGTATCGCCCAGAACATCGAAGAGAAGCCGCAAGTCGAAGCCACGCTCGAATCGCTCACGGACCGAGTAGACGAGGGGAGTCTCTCGGAAGCCGAGGCCGAGGACGCCATCAAACGAATGCTCCTCGGAGAGAACGTGACGGAGGCCACGCTCACCGCAATCGGGCCCGCAGGTGACGACGGTGAGTACGACCCTTCAGACCACGACCTCGAAATCGACACGCCCGGGGGAATCGGGGCATACGACACGGCCAAGGTCGCGGTGGACGGCGCGGTAGCGATACTGGTCAGCCTCCTCCTGAGCAAGCAGGGAGTCAAGCGGTTGCGGCGAATTCTCCCGGGTTGGGCGACCGACAAGATCTCGGGTGCGATGAAGTGGATCAAGAACGGCATCGAGAACCTCATCTCCGCCGCACTCGGCGCGTTCGAGACGGTCGTGCGGAGGGTCCGTGATGGTGCCTACACGATCTCGGACACATTGGAGGACGTGCTTCAGGAAGGTGGCAAAAAGAGCGCGGACGTCGCCGTGTCGAAACTCTTCGGCAAGTTACCGGAGGTGAACTCCGGACTCGCTGGCATCCTCACCGGTATCTTCGAGACCGAGACCCCCGACAGCCTCGACGGCGCGCTCGACGACCTCGACGCCGACCTCGGTGGAGACGGCACTATCGACGCTTCCGGGAGTTTCGAGGACGCAGTTGCCGAGGCACAGAACGGTCTCGACGAAATCGAGGACCGAGCGGAAGGTGCGAAGGAAGCCAGCGACTTCATCGGAAAAGTCGGGTTCTTCATCGACATCATGGAGGTCATCGGATACGCGCTCGCGGTGACGGGCGTGCTGGCCATCGGGACCGCCGCCATCGAACTCACTGCACTGATCGTGAACACGCTGTTCAACCTCACCCAAGTGCTGGTGGGCGTAGGCACGGTCGAGGACATAGTGGACGTTCAGAACGAGACCTTAGACGGCGTCGTCTCGCCGGGGGGTGTCTAAACCATGCCGAGCGAATCCGTAACCGAGACTCTTGAAGACCTGAAAGCGGGCGTCGAGGCGTCAGACACGACCGCAGTCAAGGACGCCGTGGACGAACTGCAAGCCGAGTACGACCGAATAGAGACCTCCGAACAGGTGTTGCTTCAGCAAGCGGTCGCGGCCCGCGACAAGACGTCGCTGTCGCGCGAACGCCGCCAGACACTCGACTCGCTCGCCCGCACGACCGCGAGCGTGTCGCTCCCGCGTTCGAGTATCCTGACGTTCGGAGCCTATTACGTCACGGCGCCCGAGCAGGTAGACGACTCACGGATCATCGAGACCGCAGATACGTTGGCCGACGAGGAATCGACGCTGGTGGAGCACGCGGAGCAGGCCGAACCGATCGTCGAGGACGTGGCGATTCCGCCGACGCTGGCGTTCACCGAACTCGTCGCACCGGACGCCGCTCAGCCGAAGGGGCCGACGTTCGGCATAGACGTAACGGTCCAGAACGTCGGCGACGAGACCACCGAATCCGTCGCAGTGTCGGCCGCAAGTGACCTTCCGCTGTCGCCGAGAAGTGCCGATTTCGGGGCGCTCGCTCCCGATACGACTGCTGGCGCCACGTTCGAAGCGAGCGCGGCTACCGCCGGGACCTTCACCGTCGAGTTGAGTGCCGAAGGGGACGACGCCGACACCGTCTCCGAGTCCGTCGAAGTCACGGTACTCGACAAAGCGGGGTACGTCGACCGGATTCGGGAGGATCTCGACGGAGCCATGCAGACGCTCGGCGAGGCAGGTCTCCCCCGCGGGACCGCGAAAGGCGTTGAATCGAAACTTGAAGCCGCGATTCGGAAGGTGGACGACGCCGAGCGATTCGTCGAGCGCGGGAAGGCCAAACAGGCCAACAACATGCTCACTGCGGCCGCGAACGTTCTCGGAGCGGCGCTCAATCAGCTCGACGCAGGTAGTAATGGCAACGGAAACGGTGGCGGACGCGGTAACGGAACCGGTGGCAGAAACGGTAACGATGACCGCGAACCCGGACTCGTGTTCGGTGTGGTCGAGAGCCTCATCGACGAGATAGCCACCGCCAAGACGGCCGAACTGTAGCTGTATTCTCCAGAAGATTTATTAAATTCTTTTCGATATACTCACGTAGTGATGTTCGACGCCTTCGTGGGCTTGCTCGAAGACGCCGTCCACGTCCTGGTACTCCTCTTCGGAGTCGGATTCGTCTGGCAGGCGGCGACGCTCGTCTCACACCAGCGAACACTCAGCAGGTTAGAGACCAACCAGACGGGAGCCGTCGAGGGTGGACTGGTCGCCGTCGAGGGCGAAGTACGCGGCCCTGTCGAGGACGGATTAGTGTCGCCGATTCGTCGGGAAAACGGCGTCCTCGCCAAGTGGGCGGTCAAAGAGTACGCGGGTCACGAGGCGGGTACCGGCGGCGGGTGGACCGAGTTCGGTTCGGGGTACGAGACGGTCCCCTTCGTGGTCGACGACGGGTCGGGACCGGTCGTCGTCGAGATCGACGGCGAGGAGTCGCTCAGAAAGTTGGAGATCGACCTGGAGGAGTTCGAAGACGACCCCGCGCTGGAACTGGACGTTACCGAACGTCCCCCGAAACACGTCCGCGAGTTCCTCGCGACTCACGACGTGCGCGAGCAACAATCCGAGACGAGCGTTCCGACCTCGGAAGACGGCGACGAGCAGGGTGACCGGCGCTACTACGAGACGGTCCTCGACTCCGGCGACGAAGTCTACGTCGTCGGAAACGCGACGAGATACGCCGACACCGACTCGGCTGCGACGGCGGTTCTCTCGCCGTCTGCGGACGGGTCCGGGACGTTCTACCTCACGGACCGAGGTCGGTCGGCGGTTCTCCGGGGGCGAATCGCCCGCGCGACCCTGATGGGCGTCTTGGGCGTCCTGCTCGTGTGGTACGAGTTGGGGCGGTTCGCTCCCGGCGTTCAGTTCGTTCAGTTCTGAGGTATCTCGTGGGACGTCTGCGTTCTCTAAGACGGCGGTAGGTAGAAACTTCTATTTGCCCACAGTCCAACCTCCCGAACGGACAAGTATGAGTCAATCGTACAATCGAGGCCTCGTCGAAGACTTCGGCCGGTGGCGGGAGTTCACGGCCGGGATGTGGGCCTGGATACTTCACAAGTTCACCGGATGGGTACTCGTCGGCTATCTGTTTACGCACATCGCCGTGTTGAGTACCGCAACCTCCGGTGCGAACGCGTACACCGACACGATTCAGGGACTCGAAAGCCTGCTCGTCGTCCGGGTCATGGAGGTCGGCCTGCTGGCGGTCGCCGTCTTCCACATTCTGAACGGGGTCCGCCTGCTGTTCGTTGACCTCGGACTCGGGCTCGAATCGCAGGACAAGAGCTTCTACGCGTCGTTGGTCGTTACGGGCGTCATCGTGCTGGCAAGTATCCCGACGTTCCTCGAGGGGGCGTTCTGAGATGGCCGAGCGTTACTCCTCGTTCCAGAGCGGGAGTCTCTCGTGGCTCCTCCAACGAGTCACGGCGGCGTTTCTAGTCGTGGTGCTGGCGTTCCACTTCTTCCTCCTGCACTTCGTCAACCACGCGTCCGAGGTGACGTTCGCCGGGACCACCGCCCGCATGGAGCAGTGGGGTTACCTCGTCACGATGGTCCTGTTCCTGCTGACCGCGACGTTCCACGGCGTCAACGGCGTCTACGCCGCGCTACTGAATCAGGGCCTGACGGGCACGAAGAAGACCGTGGTGAAAGGCGTCCTCGCTATCGCCGGCCTCGCGCTGGCCGCACAGGGGACCTACCTCGCGCTCGTCATGTCCGGAGTGATGTAACATGAGCACGCAAGTACCAGAAGAAGAAGAGCAAGCCGAGAGTGTAGAACAGGAGACCGAGACGGCGGTCGAACAGGAAGAACCGTCGTACGGCGACCAGCGTCGCTCCCAGCGGGACGCCCAACGCCAGCAGTCGGTGTCGGGCGCACCCGCTGACGTAGAGGGCGAAACCTTCCAGCTGAAGGTGTTCCGCTACGACCCCGAGGTCGAGGGCAAGATGGAACCGCGGTTCGACGACTTCGCCATCCCCCGCAAGAAGGGGATGACGGTCCTCGACGCGCTCATCTACGCCCGCGACCGGTACGACACCACCCTCACCTTCCGACACTCCTGCCGACAGGCGGTGTGTGGCTCCGACGCCCTGTTCATCAACGGCCGACAGCGACTCGGCTGTCAGACCCAGATTTCGGACCTCGAAGCCCCGGTCCGAGTCGAACCGCTGCCCCATCAGGACGTGCTGAAGGACCTCGTCGTGGACATGGAACACTTCTACGACCAGATGCACGCGGTCGAGCCGTTCTTCCAGCCCGAAGAGGAGTCGGACGGCGAACTCGAGGAGTATCGCCAGACCCGCGAGAACCGCGAGAAGATCAAGATGTCCACGCGGTGCATCTGGTGCGGAGCCTGCATGTCCTCGTGTAACATCGCGGCCGGGGACAACCAGTATCTCGGTCCGGCGGCCATCAACAAGGCCTATCGGTTCGCCATGGACGAGCGCGAAGGCGAGAACATGAAGGAGCACAGGCTCAACGTGATGGACCAAGAACACGGCGTCTGGCGGTGCCAGACCCAGTTCTCGTGTACGAACGTCTGTCCGAAGGACATCCCGCTGACCGAGCACATCCAGGAGCTCAAGCGAGAAGCAGTCAAGCAGAACCTCAAATTCTGGTAATCAGGTGAACATTTAGCAACTATGCACGAACACGACGTTCTGGTAATCGGCGGCGGCGGTGCCGGACTCCGTGCGGCCATCGCGGCCCACGAGGAAGGCGCGGACGTGGCTATCGTCACGAAGCTTCACCCCGTACGGAGCCACACCGGCGCAGCCGAAGGCGGCATCAACGCGGCGCTCCGCGAGGGCGACGACTGGGAACTCCACGCCTACGACACGATGAAGGGGTCGGACTACCTCGGCGACGCTCCCGCAATCGAGACCCTCGCGCAGGACAGCCCCGAGGAGACCATCCAACTCGAAAACTGGGGGATGCCGTTCTCCCGGGAGGACGACGGCCGGGTCTCCCAGCGACCGTTCGGCGGACTATCCTTCGCCCGGACGACCTACGCCGGGGCCGAGACTGGCCACCACATGCTCCACACGATGTACGAGCAGGTGGTCAAGCGAGGGATTCAGGTCTACGACGAGTGGTACGTCTCGAATCTCGCAGTGACCGACCACGACGACCCCGCGGACCGCGAGTGTCACGGCGTCGTCGCTTACGACATCAAGACCGGCCAGGTCGAGGGCTTCAAGGCCCGAAACGGGGTCGTCCTCGCCACCGGAGGCACCGGACAGGTGTACGACCACACCACCAACGCGGTGGCGAACACCGGCGACGGCGCGGCGATGGCCTACCGCGCGGGCGTCCCGCTCGAAGACATGGAGTTCGTCCAGTTCCACCCGACCACGCTCCCCTCGACGGGGGTCCTCATCTCCGAAGGCGTCCGCGGTGAGGGTGGTATCCTCTACAACAGCGAGGGCGAGCGGTTCATGTTCGAGTACGGCTACGCCAACAACGCCGGGGAACTGGCCTCCCGCGACGTGGTCGCGCGCGCGGAACTCACGGAAGTCAACGCGGGCCGCGGCGTCGAGGACGAGTACGTCTACCTCGACATGCGCCACCTCGGCGAGGAGCGCATCACCGACCGACTGGAGAACATCCTCCACCTCGCGCGTGACTTCGAGGGCGTGGACGGCCTCGAAGAGCCGATGCCGGTCAAGCCCGGCCAGCACTACGAGATGGGCGGTATCGAGACCGACGAGAACGGCGAGACGCTCATCGACGGTCTCTACGCCGCGGGCGAGTGCGCCTGCGTCTCGGTCCACGGGTCGAACCGCCTCGGCGGTAACGCCCTGCCGGAACTCATCGTCTTCGGTGCTCGCGCTGGCCGACACGCCGCGGGCGCAGACATGGGCGAAGCCGAGATTACGACGGGCAAGACGGCCGAAATCGAGGAAGAGGACGGTCTCGACACGCCGGTCGAACCCGGCGCGGTCTCCTCCGCCGACGAGGAGGACACGGTCGCCGACGGTGGCGCGGCAGTCGTCGAACCCGACGAGACGGTCCGCCACACGGTCGAGCGCGAGCGAACCCGCATCGAGGAACTGATGGAGAAAGACGACGGCATCCAACACGCCGAACTCCGCGAGGACCTCCAGAAGTCGATGACGGCGAACGTCAACGTCTTCCGGAACGAGGAGGGCCTCAAACAGGCGCTCGAAGACATCCGCGAGGTCCGCGAGGCGTATCAGGACGTGTACGTCAACGACCCCTCGCGCACGTTCAACACCGACCTCATCCACACCATCGAGACCCGAAACCTCATCGACCTCGCCGAGGCCATCACGCTCGGCGCGCTGGCCCGCGACGAGTTCCGCGGTGCCCACTGGCGACAGGCCCACCAGGAGCGCAAGGACGACGAGTGGCTCAAGCACACGATGCTCTCGTGGAACGACGGCACGCCGGAACTCTGGTACAAGCCGGTCATCCTCGAAGGCGAGAGCAAGACCTACGAACCGAAGGAACGCTCGTACTGAACGGTCTCTTTCCGCGCAGCGTTTTCCTGCGGTCGCTCGCCGACCGACTTTCGCTCTCGGGTGTTGCTACTCGACTTACCGACTCGGGCGTAGTGACTCCTCCAACCCGACGTGCGGTTGGCGCGCCACAAGTGGCGCGCCAACCGCGTGGGGTCGCCGGGAGTGGAGGCTTGCAGAGCGAAGCAAGGCCCGGAAGAGGCGGGTGGTCTTCCGGTGCGACCGACGGCTCGCAGGAAGTGCAGTCGCGGTGCCGTGTAGTGCGGTCCTCGTTTGTTCGAGCGGTAGCTAGCTGTCCCGGCCGTCTCGACTCTCGCGAGTTTCGTCCCTCCGCCGACCAGTTCACGGTTCGGGGTCGTACCTCGAAGTGAATGGCTCGGCCCTCTCGGGGTAGTCGGACTGGCGGTCCCGCAGTGCGCGCTACTGCTCTCGTCCGGAAACGCGCGAGGCGTCCGGTGCCAGTTCGTCCCGTTCTCGTATTCGAACGTTCGGCCGCCGGAGAAACACGTAGATGCGCATTAACAATAATATTAATCATTTAGCAAAGGATATTATTCCTCTCCCCGTCGAGTTGGAGAACCGACCGCTCACCGAAACTGCGCGAAGAGTTCGAGTCGTTCACCCGGCCAGTCCGAGCATCGACAGGAGGTCTACGCCCACGCCGAAGTAATCCACGACCTTGTAGCCGACGTAGATGCCGAAGATACCGACCACGCCGGGGAGTTCCGGCGGTGCGGGTATCGGGACGCCGAGGAACTTGAACAGAGCGCCCGTAATGAGTCCCGTCAGGAGTGCGAGGAGCGTGGGTGTGACGTTCATATCTCCGGCGTTAGCGCTCGGACTCAAAAGCAGTTTCTGGTTCGTCACGGTGGAGGCGAGTCGGGAGTGTTCGGAAGGTCCACTTTCGCTACCAGTATCACGGTAGCCGGTGTTTTGCGTAAGAGTGTTCGCACACTACGCACAGCAGAAACCGTGGCGGCAGTATCGTATTCGAAAGCCCCCGCCCGGTCGTCTGTACCACCGTTCTCCTCCGGCGGTCCGTCTCACCGGCCGCTTCTGGTGGTTTGGGTCACCGAATGCATCCCGTGGTTTGCGCCAGTGGCGCTCGACGCGAAACGGAGAGTTCACGAAGAGTTCGGACTGACGGTTCCGAGTTCGCGGACGCTAAAAATGAACGAAGGCGTCACGGAGATGCGAAGAAGCAGGGCCGTTTAGGTCCTCAGCGCCACTGCGAGAGCGTGTTCGATTCCTCGAACGGCATCGCAATGTACGCCTCGTCGTTCGAGACGTCCGCGATGACGGTCGTGCGTTCGTCGTCGCTGTCGTCGACAGCGAACATGACTTCTCCCTCTTCGAACGATTCGTCGAGGTCGGTAGTGGGGATTGTCCAACTCAGGGTAGGTCACCGTCGTTCGTTCGACGTACCTCTGTCTATCCACGGAAGGTTCTTTAGTATACACCACCCTCCCGTCCGTAACGGGAGGTTACGGCCTTCTTAACTCCGATAAAACGGCGTGAAACGAAGTGGGAGAGAAGGCTACTCTCGAAGCCGGCCCGCGAGAAGTGCGGCCGCGAGGAGGGCGACCAGTGCCACCCCGACGCCGAACCCGGGGACGCCGCCGTCGGTGTCCGACTGCGTGTCGGCCGTCGTCGCTCGGTCCTCGCCCTGGGCGTTCACCTCGACCTGCACGTCCTTCGTCACCGTCGCGCCGTACTCGTCTTCCACGATCACCGTGACCGTCTTCGTGCCGGCCGACCCGAAGCTGTGTTCGACCGACTCGCCGGTGACCTCCGCGCCGCCGAACTGCCACGTCACGGTCACGTCGCCCACCTCGTCGCTCACGTCGGCCGAGAACTTCGACGCCTTCCCGACCGTCGCGGCGTCGGGCGTTCGGACTCCGACCTCCGGCCGATCGTTGACCACGAGAGTCTTGGTCACGGTGTCTCGCAGTCCGTTCTCGTCGGTGACGGTCAGGTTCACCGTGCGCTCGCCCGGACTATCGAAGCTGACGCTTGCGGTCTCTCCGGTGGCCGACTGCTCACCGATGGACCACTCGTAGCTCGCCAGCGTCCCGTTCTCGGCAATCGAGCTACCGGCCGACAGATTGGCCGACTCACCGGCCATCACCACGTCGTCGCCGTCGATGCTCGCCGTCGGTGCGGGCACCGAGGTCACGGCCAGCGTCCCGGCACCGTCGGTCTCGGCCGAGAGAATCGCCGTCCCGTTCGCCTCGGAGACTACCGTGGTTCGCAAGACGGACCAGCCGTCGTCCGACTGCCGGGCGACTCGTACGTCCGAGATGTCGGCTTCGACCGCCTCGGTCTGGACCGTGAACTCGACGCGCGCCGGCCCGTCGGCGACCGCTTCGGAGCCGTTCATCGTCACCGCGTAGAGGGGGTCGCCGGGCGGCGAGAGCGCAGAGAGGTCGGTCCGCTCGGCGACCGAGAGAACGCCCGAGACGTTCGAGTCCGAGAGCGTGACGGCCCGAACCGGCGAGTCTTCGAGCATCACCGTCGTTCCGGACTCGTTTTCGTCGGCGTCCTCGATGGCCGCGACTGCGGGACCGCCGATTCGGACGACCCATCCGTCACGGTTGTCGCCGTAGCTCGTGGACTCGCCGATGGCGAGATAACCGCCGCCGTGACCCTCGACGACCGGCCAGAGCTTGTCCCAGTAGTTGTCGCCGTAGGTTCGTTCCCAGTCTCGCTCGCCTTCGGCGTCGGTCTTCACCACCCATCCGTCTGCACCCGCGTCGCCGAGACGGTGTTTCGTGCCCGATACGACGTACCCGCCGTCGGGGTCGTCGTGAATCCCGAAGAAGGCGTCGGCCTTGTCGCTACCGTAGGTGCGCTCCCACTGGGTCTCGCCGTCGCCGTCGATTTTCAGCATCCAGCCGTCTTCCTCGCGGTCGCCCTGACTGGCGGTCCGCCCGGCGAGGACGAATCCACCGTCGGACGCCGCGGTAGCGTCGTGGATGCGGTCGAGTTCGGCTCCGCCGTAGGTCTCGTCCCACTCCACGTCGCCGTTGCCGTCGGTCCGCAGCACCCACGCGTCGGCGGGGTCCGCACTGCTTCCCTCGGTAGTTCCGGTCAGGAGGAGATCGCCGCCACCGGTCACGAAGATGGAGTTGACGTACTCGTCGGCCCCCGCGCGAGGCGTGTCGTAGGTCTCGCTCCACTCCTCGTTGCCGTCGGCGTCGAGTTGCATCACCCATCCTTCGGCGGAGCCGCGGTCGTCCGTCCACCCGCCGACGTAGAGGTTCCCGTCCGAGCGAGTGAGCGACCAGAACGCCCCTGGACCGCGCTCGTCGTAGGTCCGTTCCCATCGCTTCTCGCCGTCCGGACCGAGTTTCATCACCCACCCCTGCCACGGTTCGCCGACGCCGTCGGTCGCCATCCCGGCGACCAGATAGCCGCCGTCGACCTGCTCGACGTCGTATATTCTGTCGGTCCCCGTGCCGCCGTAGGTCCGCTCCCACTTCGTCTGTCCCGCTCGGTCGAACATGGCGACGTACCCGTCGTGCTTCCCGTCGGACGCCGAACTGTTCGACCACCCGGCTACGAGATAGCCGCCCTCGACTTTCAGACCGGTCGATAGCTTGTCGTCGTCGCTTCCACCGACCGTCTTCGCCCAACGCTCGGGCGGACCGGACGAGTTACCCGCGTCGTCGGGCGCACTCGCGGCCGCGGCCGGTCCGGTAATCGGAGCCACGACGACGAACAGGGCGAGCATCGTGGCCAAAACCGCTCGTTTCACGCGTCTATCCTCCGTTCGAGAATCGCACTGTCGTCGTTCGAGAACATGGTATTCCATCGTTTCGGCGTTTTATTCTGTCGTTGAGACCGCCCTCTCCGGGCAGCGAACGCCGGAGTGAACGTTACTCCGTATATGTCACCGTTCGGCTCTTTGTTATACGCGGACTGAACGCCGGTAAGTAGTCCTTGACCGTCGTTTCGGCCCTTCTCGAGACCCGTCCGGCTGGACGCTGACGGCGACGAAACTGGCGGGAAGCCGTCGGTAGTCCCGGATTATACCCCGACAGCCAACCGATAACAAAGTACCAATCCCGCGTTGGTCGGATGTAATGAGCCGACGAACCGCCCGTGGTCGGTATCGAACGAAGGTCGTCGCTTCGCCGAACTACTCATGAGTCACGAAACGTCCGACGAGACGCTGGTGGACCGCCTCGCACGTCCGGCGCTTCCCCTCGACCTGCTGGCAGTCGTCGGCTACGCCGTCGTCACAGTCGTCGTACTCTCTCAACCAGGCGTCTACGGGTCGTCGCTGGCAGTCGCGCTCGGGCTTCCCCTGGTGTTCTTCGCGCCGGGGTACGCACTCGTCGCGCTGTTGTTTCCGGGTTCGACGCCCGACGACGCCCGGAGCGGCCGGACCCTCGCCGACGTTCGACAGCACGGACTGAGCGGGAACGAGCGTGTCGCTCTCGGATTCGGTCTCAGCGTGGCGCTCCTTCCGACTCTCGGCGTCACCGTCGAGTTCTCACCGTGGACCATCGCGCCGGCGACCGTCCTGCTCTCGCTGGCGGGACTGGCGTCCGGATTGTCGGTCGCCGCCGCGATTCGACGACTCCGGCGTCCGGCCGACCGCCGGTTCTCGCTTCCGGTCAGGGCGTGGTTCGACGGCGGCCGTCGAGCGACCACGACCGGGTCGGTGGCCGACCGAGCCCTCAACGTCGGACTGGCAGCGGCGGTCGTCCTCGCCGTCGCCACCATGGGATACGCCGTCGCCGTGCCAAGCGACGGAGAGGAGTTCACCAACGTCTCGCTGCTCTCCCGGAACGACACCGGGGAACTCGTCGCGGACGACTACCCGAGGAACTTCGAGCGCGGCGAGAGCAAACCGCTCGTCGTCGAGTTGTCGAACCGTGAGGGCGAGCGGACGAGTTACTCGGTCGTAGTCGAACTCCAGCGCGTCAGCCAGTCCGGCGACGGCGGCGCGAAGGTGTTAGAGGAGCGAACGCTGGCGACGTTCACGCCGACCGTGGACGCGGGCCAGCAGTGGCGGACCACGCACGAGGTGACGCCGACGATGACCGGCGACAACCTCCGACTGGTCTACCTCGTCTACGAGGGTGACCCAGCCGAGGACCCGACCACGGAGAACGCGTACCGCAACGTCCACGTCTGGGTGAACGTAACTGCGTGATCGAGCGTAACCGTGTGGCCGAACGTAATCGCATAATAGAACGTAATCGTGTAACCGAACGTAACCGCGCGACTGATTACGTCCGTCTCCGACGCTACCGTTAAACCATGTGGCCGTGGGAACACCTCGCCGTCGGATACCTCTGCTACTCGCTTCTGGTCCGTGCGCTCGGGCGTCGCGCGCCGCGCGCGTGGCCGGTCGTGGCAGTAGCCGTCGGCACGCAGTTTCCCGACCTCGTGGACAAGCCGCTGGCGTGGACGCTCGGCGTCCTTCCGTCGGGCCACTCGCTGGCCCACTCGCTGTTCACGGCGCTCCCGGTCGCGGCGTTCGCGGTCACGCTGGCGTGGGGATTCGGGCGGCGGGACGTCGGCGTGGCGTTCGCGTTCGGCTACCTCAGCCACCTCCCGGGCGACGTGTTCTACCCGCTCCTCGTCGGCGGGCCGCCCACCTACGGATTCCTGTTCTGGCCCGTCGTTCCCGCTTCGGCGACCGAGACCAGCGTAGGGTTCGTGGCGATGTTCAGGAAACTGTTCGCCCGATACGTCTCCGAACTGGCGAGCGGCGAGGTGTCGCTGTATCTCGCGGTCGAACTCGGCCTGCTGGCGTCGGTAGCCCTGCTGTGGCTGGTCGACGGCGTGCCGCCGCTCCGGTCGTTCTGGTCGCGGGTCCGTCGCCATCGCACGCCGAACGAAACCGAAGCGCCTCCGTAGCCCGCTACAGGCCGACCATAACAATGGTGTCGAGTATCGGACAGTAAGGCGTGACCGGTGACGAGAACCCGCTGACGAGACGCGCGTATCTCCGGTGTGCCGGAGCGACCGCCGCGGTCGGAGCGCTGGCAGGATGCGGCGAGTTCGAGACGGAGAATGCGACGCGAGAGACGACCACGACACGGGGGACGACCGCGACGGCGACGACGCGGGCCACCGAAACGACCCGGACCACCGAAACGACGACGCAGATCGAAACCGAGGGACAACTGGACCGGACCACGCGGAAACTGGTCGAGGCTGCCGACTACGAAACGGTCGTGAACGTCGCGGACGCGGGCGCGGACACGTCGGGCGAGGAGCGAATCAATCCGATTCTCGAGGAGCGCGTGGGCGACGACACGCTGCTCTACTTCCCGAAGGGTCGGTATCGACTCGCGGACTGGGAGGCGACCGGCTACCGGAACCTCGGCGTCGTGGGCGAGGACGCCACGCTCGTCCCACCCGACGGCGAACAGAACTACTGGCTGATGTGGGGCGACCTCCGGGAGTTCTTGTTCGCGGGGTTCACCATCGACTGTCGCGCGAAGAACGTCGCGCCCATCACCCACCTGTCGGTGTCGGGCGGCACCAACGTCGTCCGGAACGTGGCGGTCCGGGGGCACCGACGCGCGCCGCGGACGGCCTTCGAGGTCGAGGCTGCGGCCCCGGACGCCGACCTCCGATTCCAGAACCTCTCGCTCCCCGACGGGTCGGCGAAGGGCCACGCTATCTACGTGTTCCCCGAGAGCGTCGGCCGACTCACCTTCCGGAACTGCCGAGTCGAACACTGGAAGGAGGGACTGTACGCCGCGTACCACTCCGGCCTGCTCCGAGTTCTCGGGGGCTACTACGCCAACAACGGCATCGAACAGGTCCGGGTCGGCGGCGGAACCACCGGTGCGCTCGTCCGCGGCGTGACCGTGCGGGTGGACGACCCGAAACAGCCACAGAACAAGCCGAACATGCGGGGCATCTGGGCCGAAGAAGGCGGTTACGTCCACATCGAGGACTGCGACATCGCCATCACCGACCTCACGGGCACCTACAGTTCGGGCGGCATCGTCGTCGGCCAGCAGTTCGGCGAGGTGGTCGTAGAGAACACCCGAATCCGGACCGACGCCGACGCCTTCGCCATCAACGTCCGAGACCCGATCGAGAGCGTGGAGGGAGAGGCCATGCCGAGCATGGAGGGTCTCCCGGAACGGACGCGGTTCACGGCGCGAAACGTCCGGATGGTCGGCACAGCGGGCGACGGTACCGCGGTCCAGGCCACCCGCCGGAACGACTGCCGCTTCGAGAACGTCTGCATCGAGGCCCCTCGCGGGTCGCGCGACGGCATCTCGGTCACGAACGCCGAGGGCTGTTCGGTCCAAGACTCGACTATCGACGTGAGCGGAGAGGCGATTCGCACCGAGAACGCGACAGTGACGACCGAGGGAGTCAGGACCGACGGGTCGTGTCGAGCAGGGACGGCCGAGAAATGATTTTCTACGTTAAAGTTGTATTTTTATTTCCTAAATAGATGCAGTTCTTTCCGAACCGGGTAGGCTTTTCCACCTGCGCGGCGACGGGTCGGTATGCCTCGCGTCGCACTCATCGCGCACGACGACGAAAAGCCGATTATGGTGGCTCTCGCTCGGGAGTACGAGTCGCTCCTCTCGACGTTCGACCTCGTGGCCACCGGCACTACCGGCGAGCGAATCGCCGACGAGACGGGACTGGCGGTCGAGCGCAAGGAGTCGGGACCCATCGGCGGCGACACCCAGATCGGCGCGGAGGTCGTCGAGGGTCGAATCGACGGCATCGTCTTCCTGCGCGACCCGCTGACCGCCCAGCCCCACGAACCGGACATCACGGCGCTGTTACGACTCTGCGACGTTCACGACGTGCCGATGGCGACGACGCGCACCTCCGCGGAGTACCTGCTCGACGGGTTAGAGAGACGTGACGAACCGTCGTGAGGGTGTTGTCGTCTGGTGTTTTCGTAGCTTGAACGGCGGCATTTTTCGGTCTGAAATTCTGTCGAGACGGCGTCGCGAACAGCGAGGCCCGTGAAAAGCATTGTAACCGCGAAAAGACGAGAGAAGCTAGCTACTTCTTGAGCCAATCATACCGCACCGCATCGCACCGCATCGCGTCAGCCTCACACCTCCCCAACCTCCTCGTTCGCTTCGCTCACTCGTCCCTCGCGCAGTTGGCGCGACCCAAACCGCGGGTCGCGCCAGCGCGCGCCGGACTGGAATTTTGGGATACGCACGAAACGAGAGAATTCTCAGATGTAGCCGAGGTCGCTCAGACGCTCCTCGACCGACCCGTCGGAGGCGTCGTCGCCCGGCGCGTCGTCGCTCCCGAAGGGGACCTCGCCGTAGTCGGCCCGCGCGACCGACTCCGAGAGCAGGCCCTCGGGCACCTCGCCGGTCATCCGGGCGGGCACGTCGAGACCCGCGGCCGCCATCGCAATCGGGGCCACGTCGGTCAGCGAGAGGCGGTCGGCGTCGAGTTCCGAGCCTTCGAACGACGGTCCCGCGGCGACGAACACTCCGTCTCGCTCGTGGTCGTGGTCGTCTATCGGCACGAACTCCTGGCCGATGAGGTTCGTGCTGAGGACGTGGTTCATGTTCGCGGGCATGAAGAGTACGTCGCAGGCGTACTCGGCGTACGGGCCGTCGTACACCTCCTCTCGCCGCCGGACCCACTCGAACACGGGGTCGCCGTCGGGCGTCCGGAGTTCCGAGAGCGTCCGGATTAGGTCCGCCCGAACCTGCTCGTACTCCTCGGGCGTGACGACGCCCGCGGGTTCTCGGCCCGCCAGATTCACCCGGACGCCGAGTTCGACGCTCCGGCAGTAGGCCATCGAGTTGGCCCAATCGACGCCTTCGCTGGCGGCCGACACCGCCTCGTAGGGCAGGACGCTCGACAGGAGGTCGCCGACGCCCAGTCGAGTCGCCAGCGCGTAGGCGTCGCCGGGCGTGACCCCGACCCGACCGAGAGTGGTCGTCGCGGCCGAGACGACCTGACCCGTTACCGAGCGGCCCGCAGTCGCACTGCCCGCGGTCTCGTCGTCCGACGCCTTTCCGGTCAGCGTCGCCTTCTCGGTCATCAGACTCGGTCCAGACGAGTCGGTCGTGGTCTCGACGAACCCGGCGTTCCGCAGGATTTCGTTGATGTAGACGGTGTAGCCGTCCACTCGACCCATGCCGTGGTCCGAACACACCACGAGGTTGGCGTCGCCTGCGACCTCACGCACGCGTCCGAGTACGTCGTCCGCGCGCTCGTACGCCCGCCTAAACGTCTCTCGGTCGTCGAAACTGTGGAACACCGTGTCGGTCTTCTGGACCTGTACGATTGCGACACGCCAGTCGTACTCGGTCAGGAGATACTCCGCGGCCTTCCCCCGCATCCGAATCAGGTCGAGCGAACTCCCGCGCTCGTCGTCGCAGTCCTCGCTGGTCTCGGCTTCGGAGTAGATGCGGTACTGTTCGCCGATGGCGTCGGACAACTCGTCGCGGACGCCCTCGGGATACCCCGCGTCCTCCTCGTGGGCGAGATACCCCGGCACGAGGACGCCTTCGACCGGCTCTGCGGGGTGAGTGACCGGGACGTTCAGCACGATTACCGGTTCTTCGATGGCGGTCAGGTAGTTCCAGACGGCCGGTTCCCGGACGTGGTCGCGCGTGACCAGCACGTCGTCGTCGGGGTAGCCGTCGGTGTGGTGGAAGAAGCCGTAGGTGCCGTGATGGCTCGGGTCCGTGCCGGTGTACATCGACGGCCACGCGCTCCCGGTCCACGGCGGAAACGTCGATTCGAGGGGTGCCTCGACGCCCTCCGCCCGGAGCGACTCGAAATTGGGCAGCGACGACTCGAACCGGTCGAGGTATCTGAAATCCAGCGCGTCGAATCCGAGAACGACGGTGTTGTGCTTGTTCGACATCGGTGTCTCGCGGCCGATTTTCCCTCGACCGCTCTCGGAGACGGCTACGCCCTCGGGAGGTATTGTTGTCAGCCACTTAGCCGACTTCTATCGCCCGTTTCGGGCTACTGTCGCAGGTGCTTCCCGAGGCTAACTCGACCGAGCGAACGCGCGACCGACGGACGCTGTGGCCGGGCGAACGCGGTGGCTGACGCCGAGTCGCGGGGATTACGCCGGACCTGAACGGTCCGACAACTCGGGGCTACCACGGCACCGGGACCGGCCCGAAGTACGCGAGGGCGAGCGCGAGCAGAACGACGAGTATCTTGACCACTCGACCACCGGAGGTCGTCTCGACCATGATCTTTACGCCTTCGAGTTCGCCGAGCGTCGGGACGTTCGCCCGCTCTACGCGTAGCCGTAGTTTCGCCGACACGAGGTTCGTCCGGTCGGTCTCGGGGTCGGTGTCCTTTGGGGTCATTGTTCGGGGGACGGGTTCGTTTCCCTCTCGATGCCCACACCGCCACGGCGAGACGCCGCGAGAACAACGAGTCGGTCGGGACGGAGCGGTCGTTATCGCGGAATAGTTAATTTAATAGCTGGAAAATTATAAATCTTCCGACGGTCGAGCGCGGTCTATCTGAGTTTCTTGTAGACGCTCGACAGCGCGTTGGTGACGCGATTGCCACGTTCCATGGTGTAGTACGACCGGAGTCGGGGACCGAACTTGGCCTTGTAGCCACAGAGTCGCTCCTCGTTCGCGCCCACGAGGTCGTAGTTCTCGACCCCCCGGTCCATCGCGTCGGTCATGATGGCCCAGTCGACGAGGTCGTTGACCGGCAGGTCGTGGTCGTGCTTCGCACCGCCCTGCCACCGATACACCGTATCGTCGAACTCCAGCGCGACCATCCCGCCCGCGACTTCGCCGTCGATTTCGCAGGCGTAGGGCCGGACCGACCCGTCGGGCAGTCGCTCGGAGAGGTCGGTCACGAATGCGGGCGTGACTCCGTAACTCTCGTCTTGTTCGTCGTGGCGGGCCCGGATTTGGGAGATGATGGCCTCGATTTCGTCGGGACCGCCCTCGTAGATGCGGTAGTCACCGTCGGTCCGGATGTTGTTCCGGGCGTCGCTCGAAAAGGACATCAACACGTCCTCCTCGCCGGGCGTGAGGTCAACCGAGTAGGTGTGGCGCACGTCGACGTCGAAGTCGGCCCACTCGAACGGTCGCACGTCTCGATACGTCGGATTGGACCGAATCTGCGTGAACTTGGGGTTCAGTTCTCGTTCGATCCAGTCGAGACACCCCTGTACGAATCGTTTGTTCCGACGGTCTCGCTTCCGGCGCTTGAGCTTTCGATGGTTCAGGAGAACCGGCCCCAGGTACGTGACCCAGAGACCCGGTGCCGGCGAGAACGCCATCGTCATCCCGCCCTTGCGCGTCTCGAAGACGGGAAACAGCCCCACCGGTTCCTGGCCCTTGTAGCCGACGAGCGGGTGGACCCGGGCGTTCGCGTGGTCCGCCTGCGCTGATAGAGACTCCCGATAGTGGAAGACGCTGGCTTGCGGCGACCGCTCCACGAGGTCGTTCCAGTCGTGGTGTTCGAATTCCGTCGCGTGTCCGATAGTGATGCCTTTCTGCTCTACTGTAACGCTCATATTATTCGAGATATCCGAGGTCCGCGAGTCGCGCTTCGACGTTACCGTCGTCGGTCGCTTCCTGCTCGCCCGCGTCGAACGCGGGGTACGATTCCCTGCCCACTGCCCCGACCGCAGGGAGGACCGACCCGTCCATCCGGTCGGCCGCCGGAACCCCCATCGTCGCCAGAATCGTCGGAGCCACGTCGAAGAGGTGCGCGCCCGAGAGGTCCGCGCTCGGATTCACTCCACTGCCCGAGATGGCCACGATTCCGTCTCGCTTGTGGTTGTAGGATTCGCTCGGCGGAGCGAACCGGCCGTCGCCCACGCGGGTCGAGAGGAACTCGTCGTATTCGCGCGGGACCGTGATTACGTCGGGCGCTCGCTCGACGTAGGGGCCGGAGAAGACCTCCTCGCGTCGGGCGACTCGCTCGAACACCGGCTTCCCGTCCGGGGTCTCGACTGCCGAGAGCAGGTCAACGAGGTCGTCGCAGAGCCTGTCGTACTCGCTCTCGGAGACGACGCCGCCAGGCTCTCGACCCTGCAGGTTCACCCGGACTCCGAGTTCGATGCGGTCGCGCATGTACGCCCGCGAGGCCGGGAAGTCCACCTGCTCGGAGCCAGCGCGGGCCACTTCGGTCGGGACGCGCGCGGCCACGAAGTCGGCCAGTCCGACCGCGGCGAGGGCGGCCCGGATGCGCTGGCTCGTCACGCCGACGCTGGCGAGGCCCGCCACGCCGCGTTCGAGGAGCGTCGGGTCGTCGTCGGTCCCGTCTCTCCCCTCCTTACCGTCCTGCAACTGGTTGTCGGCGATGGTCGACCACGTCGGCATCCCCTCGCCCTCGGTCGTCGTCTCGACCAGTCCCCGTTCGCGCAGGAACTCGTTCGGTCGGAACTCGTGGCCGGTGTACTCGCCCATACCGTGGTCGCTGGCGACGACTACCGTGTCGGGGTCGCACGTTTCGAGGATAGTGCCTACCTGTCGGTCCACCGCCTCGTAGACGGCCCGGACTTTGCCGTTGTCGCCGGGGAACTCGTGGAAGACGGTGTCGGTCTGCTGGAACTGGACGAACCCGAACTCGGGGTCGAACCGGTCGGTGAGGTACCGGAACGCCTCGCCGCGCATCCGGACGAGTCGCTCGTACCACTCGACCTTCTCGCGGCCGTCGGCGTCCCGCGGCGCGTACACCCGGTACTCGCCGATTTCGTCCCGGATATCGTCGAGCAGTCCCGCCGGGTGACAGTCGGGGTCCTCGGGCGCGGTGTAACCCGGCACGATTGCGCCGTCGATTTTGCGCGGCGGATGCGTGACCGGAGCGTTGACGACGACGCTCGACTTCCCGTGATGGTCGAGGAGGTCCCAGAGGGGTCGCTCCCTGACGTGAGTCGCGTTCACTACGTCCCAGTCGTACCCGTCGAAGGTGAGGAAGCCGAACACGCCGTGCTTGCCCGGATTGACGCCGGTGTAGAGCGAGGGCCACGCGCTCGGCGTCCACGGCGGAATCTGGGACTCGAGGGACTCAGCCGCACCCGACTCGACTATCGACTCTAGGTTCGGGACCGCACCGGCCTCGAAGAGCGGGTCGAGGACGGACCGACACCCGGCGTCCAACCCGATCGTCAGCGTCCGCATGCTCGTCTGCGGGTGGTCAGCCATGTACTTTCTATCAGCGTTCGTTCGGTCTTTGTTATGGGCCGTCTGTCACCCGGCAAACAAGACTTATCGGGGAAACGCCGGGTTAAGCCCGCGTTACTCTCCGGAAATCGACTGTTGCGACCGTTTCGTTGTGACCGTTTCACAGGTGGCCGTTACACTTAAACCAGTAACGTAGCATTGAACTGAAGTCGGAACCTTTAAGAATAGATAGCCTCCCATTGAAAATCGCATGGCACGCGACGATACGGCACGCGAACGCAGTTCGGAACGATCACTCCTCGACCGACGCTCGTACCTCAAAATGGCGGGTGCGGCGGCCGCGTCGGTCGCGGCGGCAGGCGCATCGAGCAGTTCCGCGAAGGCGGCGTCCTACGACACCATCGAAGTCCCCGCGAACACGAAGAAGACCATCGAGGTGGGCGCGGGCGAGACGTTCGAGAACAAGCTCATCGACATCACGGCCGACGGCGCGCACGTGAAGTTGACCACCAGCGGCAGTGGCTGGACGGTCCGGAACGTCGGCGTGAAGGGCAAGAACAACAACATGGACGGCACGTACGGCACGTTCTACCTCCGATGCACTGAGGAGGGCGAGGCGCTGGCCGAGAACATCTACCTCGGGGACGGTTCGGTGGACCGATGCGGACACGCGGCCGTCTCCGACTGGGACAACCACGGAACGGTCACGATTCGCAACATCCACGTTCAGGGCTGGTCGGCCGACGGGATGTACATGTCCCACGCGGGCGTCTCGGAGAGTCACGGCATGGGCGAGACGCACGTCGAGAACGCCTTCCTCAAGAACAACAACATCGAGAACTGCCGACTCGGCACGCCCGGCAGTTACATCAAGGACAGCGTCATCCACGTCGAGAGTCAGGACGCGGTTCCGTCGAACCAGTCCGGGCAGGTCAACGCCCGCGGCCTCTGGTTCAAGGAGCAGTCCGGCATGAAGGCCGTCAACTGCGACATCTCGGTCAGCGGTTCCCACGCGGTGTTCGCCAGCGACAACGGGTCGGGCACGCTGGAGAACTGCCGAGTCGAAGGCCCCGTCAACGGAGAAGTCGAGCAAGTCAACGTCTCGGGCAGTCCCGACGTCTCCCCGCCCGGCAGCGTCCCGATGTCGGCCGAAGAGGCGGCGTCCGGCGAAATCGATTCGTCGTCGAACACCTCCTCGTCGTCGAACACCGACGGTGACGGCGGTACCGAGGACGACGGCACCGACCAGCAATCCGGCGACTCTAACGAGTCGGGCGACCAGACCGACGGACAGGGCGACCTGCTCGAACTCGTTCCCGACGAGAGCGCCTCCAGCGTCAAGTACGAGTTCACCGTCGAGGGAAGCGTCCGGAAACGCACCTCGGGCGACTCGGGCCACGTCTCCGAGGAGAGCGACAGCGTGACCGACAACGGCGACGGCACGGTGACGGTCACCGGCGTCGCGGGCAACGGCTACGGCGACGCCTTCTTCGTGGACGGGGCCATCACGGCGATGGACCTGGACGAGAGCGTCTGGACCCTCCACCTCGCCGGTAACGAGGTCAGCGTAGACGACCTGACGCTCCCGAACAAACTGGTCATCGACGGCGGTAACCGGCCCCGGCAGGCCTGCGACTACGCCTTCGAGGTCAGCGGTTCGGTCCGCAAGAGCACCGACCTCGGGTCGGTCCAGAAGAACGACAGCGTGTCGGACGGCACGATCACCGGGTCGGTCTTCGGCGGCAAGGACGGCTACCGGTTCTCGGGCGACGTCACCGGTTTCGACCTCGACGGTCCCGCCGACATCCGCGTCGAAGACGGGTCCTAATCCGACTTCGGCGCTCCCCCTGCTGATGCTTCGGCGACCTCCGTTCGCCCCTCCCGAGTTCGCTCCGGTCTCCGCGACTCCTCCAACGACTCCCCTCGTCCTCCGCGGCTTCCCCTCCGCGACTCCCCTCGCTTGCGACGACCGGTCCCCGGTTCGCCGCGCCCTCCGAAATTCTCGCCCGTCTCCCGTACTAAATTCGTCCCTAGAGATTCCCGTACATTCCTTTCGGCAATATTTCTAACCTTTATACGGGATTTTGAATTTGTTATGTGTGACTAATTCGTTCTACCACCACACGATTACCGCGACGAGGCAGTCACTCGCCATCAGTGGTCGTTCGGCGGCCGCCTATCGGCCACTGGTTGGCCCGCCGAGCAGAGCGAATTTCTGTCACTTCCGGCACCGTTGTGGGACGTTCCGGAACGAAACGCCGGTGGAAACGTCGGGTTACCGTCAAACGTCGGCGGAGTAGCACTTATATCGGTGCAGTGCATTCGGGCGAACGGGCGGTTCTCGGGTGCTCGCCTTCGACTCTACCGTTCGACCGCCAACTTAAATTGCCAATCCCGCATTGAATAGAAGTCGGTACCTTTTTGAAGTGGTAATCGAGCATTGAACGTGCATGGCACGCGACGAGACGGCACGCGACTCCGAATCCGAAACGGCCCTCCTCGACCGGCGTTCGTACCTCAGGCTGGCCGGCGCGGCCGCGGCGGCCGTCGCCGGGGCCGGGATGGCGACCTCCACCGAGGCGGCCTCCAACGACACCATCACGGTTCCCGCTGGCGAGACGCGGCGCATCTCGGTCGGTGACGGCGAGACGTTCGAGAACAAGCTTCTCGACGTCACGGCCGACGGTGCGAGCGTCGTGATTACGGCGTTCGCCGACGACTTCACCATCCGGAACGTCGGCATCAAGGGCGTCCACCCCGGCGAGGAGAACTTCCTCAAACTCTGCGTCCCGAGCGAGGACGCGACCGGACTGGTCGAGAACGTCTACCTCGGCGACGGAGCAGTGGCAGGCTCGAAGGGCGGTATCTACGTCCACTACGACCCCGGACACGAGGGCGAACTCACCTTCCGGCAGGTCAACGTGGCACACTCCTCGAACAACGGTCTCTACGGCTCCTCGCCCGGCCACCGCGGCCAGTCGGGACTCGTCCACGTCGAGGACTCGTACTTCTACTCCAACAACGTCTCGAACGTCAGACTCGGCTCGCCGGGCGGCACGAGCCACGTTCGGAACACGACCATCCACGTCGACGACTCGGTCAACGGCTGTGACACCAACTGCTCGTCGCCCGGCGCGGTCAACGCCCGCGGCGTCTGGGCGTGGGACGGTCCGGTCGCGCTCCACGACTGCGACGTCCGGACCGGAAGCCACGGGTCGGCGCTCGCCACCCGAGACGGTGGGTCCATCGAGGAGAACGACTCCCGCATCGGAAGCGAGGCCGACACCTCGCCGCCCGAGGGCGTCCCGACCTCGGCCGAAGAAGCCGCAGGCGCGTCGTCGTCCGGTTCCGACGACTCCCCCGCCGCCGCGACGGAGGTGCGAGATGGCTTCTAAGAACACCCGAGACACCAGCGAGCGCTGGCAGGAGGCACCACGCGACCCCGAGCCGTCGGACCTCGGCTACGAACTCGACGACTGGGAGGTCATCCGCGCGAGGAAAGACGACCGAGGTCACCTGATGTTTCTACCCGAAGAAGAGGACATGCTCCGCGAGGAGGCGTTCATCGTCGCCGACGCCTGCTCGGTCTGCGACGTGGTAGAGCGAATTTAACGGCTCGCGTCTTCGACCAAGCTCCGCGCTTCTGCGAACAGTTCGTCGGTCCGCGCTTCGCTTCTGGTTTCCGCCGTCACCCTGACCAGCGGTTGGGTCCCGCTGGCGCGCACGAGGAACCACCCGTCGTCTGTCCCGACGCGCACGCCGTCCAGCGTCGTCACGTCGTCGTACGCCGCGAGGACCTGCTCGCGGACGCGCTCGACGACCTCCTCTTTCTGTTCGGTCTCGACGCTCCCGCGTCGGAGCGGGTAGCTCTCGACTTCGCCCACCAGCGCGTCGAGCGACCCCTCCCGTGAGACCAGTCCGGCCAGTCGACACGCCGCCAGCGGACCGTCGGGACACAGGGTCTCGGCGGGCCAGATCCACGCCCCGCTGGGTTCGCCGCCGAAGGCGACCCCTGAGTCGGTCGCGCGCTCGGCCACGTACACGTCGCCGACGCGCGTGCGCGAGACCGAGACGCCCTGCGATTCGAGCAGGTCGGCGACCGTGAGACTCGTGTCGACCGGGACCGCCACCTCGTCGCCGGGGTTCGCGGCCTCGCGGGCGAACAGCGCGAGCAGGAGGTCGCCCGAGACGAACTCGCCGCGCTCGGTCACCGCCCGCATCCGGTCGGCGTCGCCGTCGTGGGCGATGCCGAGGTCGGCGTCGAACGCGCTCGAATCGTCGTCCGGAGCGTCAGAGCGGGTTTCGGCCTCGCCCGCCACGAACTTCGTGAGCGCCCGACAGTTCTCGGCGGTGGGTTCGCTCGGTCGCGCGGGGAACGACCCGTCGGGCCGGTCGTTCAGGGTCTGGACGTCGTGGCCGAGTCGCCGGAGCGCCTCGGCGGTGGCGCCGCCGACGCCGTTGCCGACGTCCACGACGATGGAGAGTTCTCCGGGCGCGGCCGCACGCGTGAGTGCGGTCACGTGGCGCTCGGTCGCGTCGTCCCACTCGCCGACCTCGCCGAGTTCGTCCCACGCCCGGAGTTCGAAGTCGTCTTCGCGTATGCGCGAGGCGATGGCCTCGCGCTGGCGCTCGCCGAACGCCTGCCCCGAGGGGTTCCAGAGCTTCAACCCGTTGTCCGGGGCCGGGTTGTGGCTGGCCGTCACCATCAGGCCAGCGTCGGCGTCTCGCCAACCCACGCTCCGGGCGACGGTCGGGGTAGCGACCTCGCCGAGTCGAATCACGTCCGCGCCACACTCCCGGAGACCCGCAGTCGCGGCGTCCGCGAGCATCGTCCCGCTCTCGCGGGCGTCTCTCCCCACGACGACTCGGTCGTAGCCCTCGCTGGCGAGCGCACGCCCGACCGCCAGGGCGAGGTCACAGGTCACTTCGTCGCCGATTCGTCCACGGATACCGCTGGTCCCGAACATCTAATTCTCCTGTCCGTTCGCGCGATGGAGTTCGGGCGGCGTTCCCGTGTTGCCGCCGCGCCTGTACGCCACGTAGTGAACGACCGCCGAAACGCCGAATATCGCGAGAATGATGGTCGCCAGTACCAGTCCCGGAATCAGAGTGAAGGGGTAGACGTTCAGCCACACCGCCGCGACGAGCAGCGAACTGGCCCCCACCAGTCCGAGGTAGTACCGGTCCCACGGGAACTCCTCGCGGGAGACGTCGCCCAGATAGATGTCGAGGTCCGACGCCCGGTCGCCCAATCTGACGATTCCTTCGTCGCGGTCGTACTCCACGATGTCCGCCTCGTCGAGTTTCGGGAGGTGGGTCTGGTACAGCGAGATGTACACTCGCTTGCGCTGTTCGGTCGAGAGGGCGGCGGGCGTGGTCTCGTTCTCCCACGCCGCCACCTGTTCGGTCAGGTCCGAGAGCTCGGTCTCGCCACCCTCCCGACGGAGGAAGTACAGCGCGTATCGACGTCGTGGACTCTTCAGGACCTCGAAGACCTCGTCCTGAGAGAGCTCGTCAGCGCGGGACATGCTCCCCCGGTATTCGGCAGGTCGTCGGAGGCGATACACGCTCAGAGCCACCGGAGTTGGAGGATGTCCGCAGGTGAGACCGCCGCATACCCTCGAAATTGACGTATTGGCACTTTGTTACCCAGTTGCTGTTCGGGGGTAACGTAGCGGTACGACCGTTTCTTCTCACGGTACCCGTCCATTACCCGAGTCGCTCGTGGGAGACGCGAGTTCCGCCGTTCCTGACTGGGGCCTCGACCCGAAGGAGCGTATTCGCCCGACAGAGGCCCGATAGGCCACCTATACCCCCGAGCCAAGCGGCGTATAACAAAGAGGTGCGCAAGGCATTGAGTCGATAACGCCCGGCCCGCCGTCCGGCGATATGGTCGGGCAAATCGACTGACCTACTATGATTCCGTTATCGACTGCAATCGCTCGAGCGGTCCCCCGTTCCCGCGTGGGGGTGAACCTGCGTGGCTAGAGCCGACACCCGGTCGGACAGCGACGACCGAATCGACCCCCGACTCGGCGACGACTGTGACGTCTCCCCCGGTGCCACGGTCGGTCACCTCCACCGCGACGACGCCTCGCCGCCGATTCTGGGCGACCGCGCCACGGTTCGGTCGGGGAGCATCGTCTACGCCGACGTCGAAATCGGCGACGACTTCACCACGGGCCACGGCGTCCTCGTCCGCGAGGACACCCGAATCGGCGACGACGTGGTGGTCGGCACCAACACGGTGATCGACGGGACGACGACTATCGGGTCGCACGTCAGCCTCCAGACGGGCGTCTACGTCCCGACCGACACCACCATCGGAAGCGAGGTGTTCGTCGGACCCTGCGCGGTCCTGACCAACGACCCCTACCCGATTCGGCAGGACGTGGACCTCGAAGGGCCGACCCTCGAAGACCACGTCTCGGTCGGCGCGAACGCCACCCTCCTCCCCGGCGTGACGGTCGGCGAAGGCTCGTTCGTCGCGGCCGGTGCGGTCGTGACCGAGGACGTGCCGCCCGAGACGCTGGCGATGGGCGCGCCCGCCGAGTATCGGTCGCTTCCCGACGTTCTCGACGGAGGGAACGACATCGCATGAGCGACGTTTCCATCGCCGACCCCGAGATGGGCGAGCGCGAAATCGAGCGCGTCCGGTCGGTCATGGAGTCGGGCCACATCGCCGACGGTCCCGAGGTCCGGACGTTCGAAGACGAGTTCGCCGCGTTCTGCGAGGCCGACCACGGCGTCGCCACGAGCAACGGAACGACCGCCCTCCACGCCGCTTTCGAGGCGCTCGGGGTCGGGTCGGGCGACAAGGTGGTGACGACCCCGTTCTCGTTCGTGGCCAGCGCCAACGCGATTCGACTCGCGGGCGCAGAGCCGGTGTTCGCCGACATCGACCCCGATACCTTCAACCTCGACCCGACCGCGGTCGAGGAGGCGGTCCGACGCGAGGACGACGTGGCCGCCGTCGTGCCGGTCCACCTCTACGGGCTTCCCGCCGAGATGGACCACCTGCTCGACGTGGCCGACGACCACGACCTCGCTGTAGTCGAGGACGCCGCCCAGGCCCACGGCGCGGAGTACCGGGGCCAGCGAGTCGGCTCGCTCGGCGACGCGGCCTGCTTCTCGATGTATCCGACCAAGAACATGACCACGGGCGAGGGCGGGATGATAACCACCGACCGCGACGACGTGGCCGAGCGCGCCGCGAGCTTCGTCAACCACGGACGACCGCCCGAGGGCGGCTACGAACACGTCCGAGTGGGTCACAACTTCCGGATGACCTCGATGGCGGCCGCAATCGGCCGGGTCCAACTCGACCGCCTGCCCGACTACAACGAGGCCCGGCGGTCGAACGCGGCGTATCTCACCGACTCGCTCACCGACACCGACGTGGTTCCGCCCACCGTCCCCGACGACCGCGAACACGTCTACCACCAGTACACGATTCGGACCGACGACAGGGACGGTCTCGCGGCGTATCTGGACGAGGCGGGCGTCGGTACGGGCGTCTACTACCCGACGCCCATCCACGAGCAACCCGCCTACGAGGGCGTGTCTCACGCCGCTCCGGTCGCCGAGAGAACCGCCGAACAGGCGCTGTCCCTGCCGGTTCACCCGAACGTCTCCGAACAGGACCTCCGAACGATTGCCTCCGCTATCCAAGAGTATGAACGCTGACTTACCAGACGCGACGAACGCCGCAGTCGTCGGCGTCGGCAACATGGGCCGTCATCAC
Organism: Halorussus salinisoli; assembly: GCA_005239435.1. Taxonomy (GTDB): domain Archaea; phylum Halobacteriota; class Halobacteria; order Halobacteriales; family Haladaptataceae; genus Halorussus; species Halorussus salinisoli. The sequence goes on from SZNP01000009.1 coordinate 36,381, forward strand.
GCGCGAGTGTACAGCGAACTGCCGAACGTGAATCTCGTCGGCGTCTTCGACGTGAACGACGAGCAGGCCCGCGAAGTCGCCGAGGACCACGGCACCCGCGCGATGAACCTCGAAGCACTCCTCCACGCCGCCGACGTGGCCTCCATCGCGGTCCCCAACCAGTTCCACGCCGAGATAACGTCCCAGTGTATCGACCACGGCGTGGACGTGCTGGTCGAGAAGCCCTTCGTGGACGACCCCGAGGTCGGCCAAGAACTGCTCGACCGGGCCGACGAGGCCGGGGTGACGATTCAGGTCGGCCACGTCGAGCGGTTCAACCCCGCGATTCGGACGCTCGCGGACATCGTGGCCGACCTCGACGTGATCGCCATCGACGCCCAGCGACTCGGACCGCCGCCGGGAGACCGGCAGGTGGACGAGAGCGCGGTGCTGGACCTGATGATTCACGACATCGACGTGGTGCTGGCGATGCTCGGCGAGAAACCGGACGAGGTGAACGCCCACGGCGTCAAGAACAACCAGTACGCCACGGCCAGCCTCCAGTTCGACGACGCCGTCGCCACGCTCACGGCGAGTCGGGTGACCCAGCAGCGAATCCGAAAGCTCTCGATCACCGCCGAGGACTGCCGCGTCAACGTCGATTACATCGACCGGTCGGTCGAGATTCACCGCCACTCGCTGCCCGAGTACATCGAGGACAACGGCGACGTGCGCTACCGCCACGAGAGCATCGTGGAGCGACCCACCGTCGAGACGGGCGAACCCCTCAAAAACGAGTTGGAGTCGTTCGTCGCGGCGGCCACCTCGGGGACGGACCCGGTGGTCTCGGGCGAAGACGGACTGCGCGTCCTCGAAGTCGCGCGCCGCATCGACGACATCGCGGCCGACGAGCGACCGGAAGCCGAGGTGAGCGCCCGGTGAGTCTACAGGAGGTCGCACACCTGTACGACAGCGACGCCCAGGAGTCCGACCAGCGCGAGGCGTTCCGGTCGGGACAGGTCCCGGTCGCGGTGTACGGTCTCGGCAAGATGGGGCTTCCGCTCGCCGCGGTCTACGCCGACGTGTCGGGCAACGTCGTCGGCGCCGACGTGGACAGCGAGGTCGTCGAGACCATCAACGACGGCGAGTGCCACGTCAAGCGCGAACCCGGTCTGCCGGAGTTGGTGGCCGAGACGGTCGAGGCCGGTGCGTTCGAGGCGACCGACGACCCGGCCGAGGCCGCCGACCGGGCCGCGGTTCACGTCGTCATCGTACCGACGCCCATCACCGACGACCACGAGGCCGACCTCTCCATCCTCCGGTCGGTCGCCGAGGACGTGGGGACCGGACTCGACCCCGGCGACCTCGTGGTGGTCGAGTGTACGGTCCCGCCGCGGACCTGCGAAGACCTGCTGGAACCCATGCTGGCCGAGGCCGCGGGCCACGACGAGTTCGGACTGGCGTTCTGCCCCGAGCGGACCGCCAGCGGACGCGCGCTCGAAGACATCAGAGGCGCGTACCCCAAAGTCGTCGGCGGCGTGGACGACGAGAGTACGCGGGTCGCCGAGTTAGTCTACGGCGAAATCACCGACAACGACGTGCTGGCGGTCTCCGACGCCACCACCGCGGAGGCCGTGAAGGTGTTCGAGGGCCTCTACCGGGACGTGAACATCGCGCTGGCGAACGAACTCGCCACGCTCACCGACGAGTTGGGCATCGACGTGAACGAGGCCATCGAGACGGCCAACACCCAACCGTTCTGCGAGATTCACGCGCCAGGTCCCGGCGTCGGCGGCCACTGCATCCCCTACTACCCCTACTTCGTCATCAACGGGTTCGACACCGAGGCCCGACTGCTGGAGACCGCCCGCGAGGTCAACGACTCGATGCCCCGGTTCACGGTCGAGACGCTGACCCGCGAACTCGACGCCGAGGGCAAGTCTCCCGAAGACGCCACGATTGCGGTCCTCGGCCTGACCTACCGGCCGGGCGTCGAAGAGACTCGCGCCACGCCCGCCGGTCCCATCGCCGAGGACCTCTCGGACCTCGGCGCGGAGGTGCTGGCGGTCGACCCGATGCTGGACGACGCCGACGGGTTCGCGGTAGAATTGATATCGCAAAATGAGATTTACGACCGCGAACTGGACGCGGTCGTACTGGTGACGCCCCACGAGGAGTTCGAGAACCTCTCGTGGGATCGGTTCGACCCGCTAGTGGTCGTGGACGGCCGCCAGAGCCTCGAACTCGACGAGACCGACCACCGCGTGTACACGATCGGGAGCGGATAACTCATGTACGAAGGGAAGGCAATCGCCGTCGTGGTCCCCGCCTACGACGAGGCGGAGTTCGTCGGCGAGGTAATCGACACGATTCCGTCGTTCGTCGACCGCGTCTACCCCGTGGACGACGCTTCGACGGACGGGACGTGGGCCGAGATTCGGTCCGCGGCCCGGCAGGTGAACGGTCGCGGAAACAGACTGCCGGACGGCGCGGGCGAGCTCCGTCGTCACGGGCCCGACGCGGGGCGGTCCGACGCGGAACGGTCCGACGCGGACGTCGAAACTACCGACGAGTCGGCCGGTCTGCGAGTCGTGCCGATTCGCCACGAGACCAATCGCGGCGTCGGCGCGGCCATCAAGACTGGCTACCGACGGGCCTACGACGACGGGATGGACGCCGTGGCGGTGATGGCCGGGGACGGTCAGATGGACCCCGACCAGTTGTCGCAGATTCTCGACCCCGTGGTCTCGGGCCGGGCCGACTACGCCAAAGGCAACCGACTGCTCGCGGACGGCGACGCCGACGGGATGTCGCGGTTCCGACTGTTCGGCAATGCGGTGTTGACTCTCCTCACGAAGGTAGCGAGCGGCTACTGGACGATGATGGACCCCCAGAACGGCTACACCGCTATCTCCCGCGACGCGCTAGACGGACTCGACCTCGACGCGGTGTTCGACGACTACGGGTTCGCCAACGCGATGCTGGTCCACCTAAACGTCGCCGACGCGCGAGTCGCCGACGTCCCGATGCCCGCCCAGTACGGCGAGGAGGACAGCGGAATCCGATACTCGACGTTCGTCCCGCAGTTGTCGGCGCTGTTGGCCAAGGGGTTCGGGTGGCGACTCGCCGAGAAGCACGTCCGACGGGAGTTCCACCCGTTCGTCCTCTGCTACGGACTCGGTGTCGTCGGGACGCTGGTCGGAGCCTACGCCACGGTGCGCGACGCCCGCGCCGCAGGCAGTAGCGAAAAGGAACGTAGAATTAATGCTAAAGGAAATAGATACAATGCTCGAAGACAGAAAGAAGATTCTCGAAGCGAATCGACGAGGGGGTGCGGTCCGATGACGATGCTGGCCGGACTCGCGACGACGGGGCTGGCGATGTCGTTCGACGCGTCCCAGAACGAGGACCTCCACGTCACCGTGGACGCCGACGAGGACGAACTCCGTTCCGGCGACGATACGACCGAACCCGGCGACGATGCCCGGCGGCCCGACGGTGCGGCGGAAACCGGCGAGGTGAGCGACCGATGAAGGTCCTGACCGTCGTCGGCGCGCGCCCGCAGTTCGTCAAGGCGGCCGCGGTGTCCCGCGAACTCCGCCGACACCACGAGGAGGTGTTGGTCCACACCGGCCAGCACTACGACGAGGAGATGTCGGACGTGTTCTTCGACGAGTTGGGGATTCCGGAACCCGACGACAACCTCGGCGTCGGGTCGGACAGCCACGGCGCGCAGACCGCCGAGATGATAGCCGGACTCGAAGAGTTGATCGAGACCGAGGGCCCCGACGCGGTGCTGGTCTACGGCGACACCAACTCCACGCTCGCGGCGGCCGTCGCGGCGTCGAAGATGGACACCGACCTCGCCCACGTCGAGGCGGGACTCCGGAGTTACAACCGCGAGATGCCAGAAGAGGTCAATCGGGTGTTGACCGACCACGCCGCCGACTTCCTGTTCGCGCCCTCCCGGCGCGCGGTCGAGAACCTCCGCGAGGAGTCGGTCCCCGGTGCTGTCCACGACACCGGCGACGTGATGTACGACGCGGTGCTGTGGGCGCGCGACCGGGCCGAAGAACACTCGACGGTGCTGGACGAGTTCGGCGTCGAGGAGGACGAGTACGTGCTGGCGACGGTCCACCGCGCGGGCAACACCGACGACCCCGACCGACTCGCGGCCATCCTCGACGCGCTGGCCGGGGACTCCCGCGAGGTCGTCCTGCCCGCCCACCCCCGAACGATAAACCGTATGCAGGAATACGGAATGTACGAGGGCGCCCGGGAGAGGCTGACCCTGACCGACCCCGCGGGCTACCTCGACTTCGTGCGCTTGCAGGACTGCGCCGACGTGGTGGCGACCGACTCCGGCGGCGTCCAGAAGGAGGCGTTCTTCCTCGACACCCCGTGCGTGACGATGCGCGGGGAGACCGAGTGGCGCGAGACGGTCGAAGCCGGGTGGAACACCCTGGTCGGGGCCGACGAAGAGGCCATCCGCCGAGCGCTGGCGACTGCCGACCCGCCCGCCGACAAGCCCCGCCCCTACGGCGACGGGGACGCCGCGGCGAAGATCACCCGCCTGCTGGACGATGCCTGACAGTCCCACCGACCCCGACCTCCGGGTCGCCGGAGCGCCGTCGGCGGTCGCCGACGCCGAGTTCGCGCTCTTGCTGACCCACGACGTGGACCGGCCGTACAAGACGGTCCAGTCGGTGTACCACGCCCTCGAACGCCGCGACCCTCGTCAACTGAGGGCGCTACTGCCCGGCCGGAACCCGTGGTGGCAGTTCGAGGAGATCATGGACCTCGAAGCGTCGCTGGGCGTCCGGTCGGCGTTCTACTTCCTGCGCGAGCAACACCTGCTCGAACGCCCGCCGACCGACTGGTTCGACCCCTTCTACTGGATAGAGCATCTGGGTCGCTACGTCCTCGAAACGCCCGAGATGGTGGACCTGCTCGACCGCCTCCACGACGGCGGGTGGGAGGTCGGTCTCCACGGGTCCTACGACGCCTACGACGACCGGGACCGCCTCCGGATGGAGAAGACGATGCTGGAGAGCGCCCTCGGCGACGACGTGAAGGGCGGTCGCCAGCACCACCTCAACCGGGGGCCGCGAACGTGGGACCACCACCGCGAAATCGGCCTGCGATACGACGCCAGCCCCGGGTCGAGCGAGGAGTTCGGCTTCGACCACGGCTACCTGCCGCTCCGGCCCTTCGACGACGAGTTCGTGGTGTTTCCGCTGACCGTCATGGAGTGTGCGCTCCCGGACCCCGGCGAGGAGTTCGAGGCGGCGTGGGCCGAGTGCGAGCGCCTGCTGGACGAGGCCGCCGACAACGACGCGGTGATGTCGGCGCTGTGGCACCCTCGGCTGTTCACCGAAGCCGACTTTCCGGGCTACCGGAGGCTCTACCGGCGACTCGTCGAGCGCGCGCTCGAGATGGGCGCGTGGGTCGGTGCGCCCGGCGACTACTACGACCTGCTTGACCACCCCGGAAGCGATTCGGGAGCGACCGAGACCGAAGGGACCGAGACCGACGACGCGGAGGGTCCGGCGACCGGCGTCGTCGCCGAGGGCGGGTACAGGAGTCGCCTACGGTCGCCGCAGGCGGAGGATAACAAAGTGAAAACCGGCGCGAACACCGAGTCAACAGGATGAGAGTCGAGCAACTCGAACTGTCGGAGTGGGAGTCTGCGTTGCCGAGCGATGGATTCGAAGTGTTTCACCGCCCGGAGGCGCTGGAGGTGGTCGCCCGACACACCGACGCCGAGATGAAACTGTTCGGCGGGTTCAAGGGCCAGCAACCCATCGCGCTCCTGCCGGTGTTCGTCCAGCAGAAGTCGGTCGGGACCGCGATTACCTCGCCGCCGCCGAGCATGGGAATTCCGCGCCTCGGGCCGATTCTGATGCCGACGAGTCCGAAACGCCGCAAACAGGAGAAAGTCAACAACGAGTTCACCGAGTCGGTCCTCCAGCAGGTCGGCACCGACCTCGAACTCGACCAGCGACTCGCCGAGGCCGGAGTCGAGTCGCCGACGGCCGAGAAGGTGTTGGACACCCTCGACGTGGACTCGCGGCTGACCCTCTTCCGGATGGAGTGCAACGCGGCCTACGGCGACCCCCGGCCCTACGCGTGGGGGAACCTACGGGTCGAACCGAACTTCACCTACTTCCTCGACGTGGAGGGCCGGAGCTCCGAGGACGTGCGAAAGTCCTTCTCGAAGAGCCTCCGTCGGGACGTCCGGGACGCCGAGGACCTCGACGTGACCGTCGAGACCGAGGGGCTGGAGGGGGCCCGCGACGTCTACCGAGCGACGAGAGCGCGGTACGCCGAGCAGGACGAACCCTTCGCGCTGTCGTGGGCGTACGTCCGGGACCTCTTCGAGGCGCTGGCCGACGAGGACCGAGCGCGGGCCTACGTCGCCCGCGACTCCGATGGCGAGTACCTCTCGGGCATCACCGCCCTCTACTCGAACGACCACGCATACTTCTGGCAGGGCGGCGCGAAGGCGATCTACGAGGGCACCGCGGTCAACAGCCTCATCCACTGGCGACTCATCGAAGACCTCATCGAGGACCCGCCGGTCGAGTCGGTCGCGCAGTACGACCTGATGGGAGCGAACACCGAGCGACTCTGCCGGTACAAGGCCAAGTTCGGCGCGGACCTCGCGCCCTACTACGTCGTGGAGTCGCAGGGCGCGGCGATGAACGTCGCCAAGCGGGCGTACAAGTTAGTGCAGTGAGAGCCTCCGGCGAGTGAACGGCCGGACGAAGCGAACTTTTCCAACTCCTTAACGAATCGGCCATCGAACCGTTTCGCGTTGCATCTCCGTTTCACCGGTTCAACGAGCGAATTACAAAGGCCGAACCGAGCGTCGGTGGCCAGTAGAGGGGTCTACAGCGGACCTCCGAGAACGAATGAGAGTACTGAGCGTCACCGCGAACGTCCCGGGGTTCTACCGGCGGGAGACCGCGGCACTGGCGGAGTTGGGCGTCGAACGAACTACGCTCGAAGTGCCCGGCGACCCGGAGACCGGCCGGTCGGTTCTGGACTACCTCCGGTTCGTTCCGGAGGTGGTGGCCGAGTCCGCGCGCGACTACGACCTCGTCCACGCGAACTACGGCCTGACCGCCCCGGCCGCGCTCGCCCAGACCCGACTCCCCGTCGTTCTCTCGCTGTGGGGGTCGGACCTGCTCGGTACGTTCGGGTTGCTCTCGCGGACCTGCGCTCGACGCGCCGACGAGGTGGTCGTGATGTCCGAGGAGATGGCGGCCGAACTCGACCGGGAGTCTCACGTCGTCGCCCACGGGGTGAACCTCGACCAGTTCCGACCCGCCCCGAAGGCCGAGGCCCGCGCCGCGGTCGGTTGGACCGACGACGCCCGCCACGTCCTGTTCCCCTACGCGCCCGGCCGGGAGGTCAAGGACTTCCCGCGGGCCGGACGCGTGGTGAAGGCGGCCCGCGAACAGGTCGAGTACCCCGTGGAACTCCACCCGCTCGGCGACGTGGCCCACGACCGAATGCCGGACTACATGAACGCCGCCGACGCCCTCCTACTGACGTCCCGCTGGGAGGGGTTACCCAACTCGGTCAAGGAGGCGCTTTGCTGTAATCTCCCGGTGATTTCGACCGACGTGGGCGGCGTTCGCGAGCGCCTGCGCGGCGTCTCGCCGTCGTACGTCGGGAGCTCGGACGCCGAACTCTCCGAGGCGCTGGCCGACGTGCTGGCCGACCCCCGGCGGTCGAACGGCCGGGAGTCGGTCGCGGACCTGCGCGTCGAGCGGACGGCCGCGCGCCTCGCGGGCGTCTACGAGCGCGCGCTCGGCCGCGACCCGGACGAGAGTCCCGACGACGCGAACGGTCGACGAGGAGGCCCGAGAAGACAATGGACACACCAATCGACGCCGAGACCGACGGCGGAGCATCGACGCGACGACTGAGGGCGCAGACGAGAGCGGCGGCCGGTGAGGAACGGAGCGTGAGACGGTGAACGTCGTCGTCACCGTTCAGCACCCCGCGCACGTCCACTTCTTCCAGCCGATACTCCGACGACTCCGGGAGCGCGGCGACGAGGTTCACGTCTTCGCCCGCGAGAAGGACGTGGCGATCGACCTGCTCGACCAGTACGGCATCGACCACACGGTGTTGGTCGGCAAGCCCGACTCGCTCGGGGGACTGGCCCGGATGCAGGCGACCTACGAGTACCGGCTCTGGAAGGCCGCCCGGCGCATCGACCCGGACGTGATGACCGCCATCGGCGGGACCGCGGTGGCGCACGTCTCGTCGCTGGTCGGTGCCAGAAGCGTGGTCTGGCTCGACAACGAGGGGATCTTCGCCCACAAACTGACCACGCCGTTCGCCGACGTGGTGGCCACGCCGCGGCGGTTCCGCGGCGACTTCGGCGACGGTCACGTCCGGTACGACGGTTACCAGGAACTCGCGTACCTCCACCCGAATCGGTTCGACCCCGACCCCGAGGGACTCCGGAGCTACGGCGTCGACCCCGACGCCGAGTACGCGGTCGTTCGGTTCCGCGAGTGGTCTGCGCTCCACGACGTGGGCGAGGCGGGCTTTTCCGGCGCGGACAAGCGCCGACTGGTCGAGAGCCTCGCCGACCGCGCCGAGGTGTACGTCGTCAGCGAGCGTTCGCTCCCGCCGGAGTTCCGGGACAATCGGCTTCCGGTTCCGCCGCACCTCGTCCACGACCTGCTGTACTACGCGAACTGCTACGTCGGCGACTCGGCCACCATGTCCACCGAGGCGGCCCTGCTCGGAACGCCGGCCGTGCGGTGCCAGTCGTTCGCCGACGGCGACGACATGTCGAACTTCGTGGAGTTGGGCGAGTTCGGTCTGCTCTACTCGACCGACGACGGCCGCGAGGCGGTCCGGGAGGCGACGACGCTGGTGCGAAACGACCCCGAAGCGGCGTGGGAGCGCCGCCGTCGGCGACTGCTCGAAGAGAAAATCGACGTAGTTCCGTTCGCGGTTCGACTCCTCGTCCGTGAGGGTCGAACCGCTGGAAGGTCCGAACCCGACGACCGGCCTGGGCAGGCCGACCCGTCGGAACGGCGCTCGAAGGCGCTCAACTAAGGACCGGAGACGTTCGACTACTTCATCTCGGCCACTGCGACCGCCGCGTCGGACTTGAGCCACGCGGCGCTGTTCTCGGTGTCGTAGACGACGATTTCGCCCGCGCCGTCGCTGACGGCGGCGTAGCGTCCGGTCTCGAATTCGGCTTCCTCGCGGTCGTTCCCGCTGTCGTATTTTTCAGTCATTGGGTTGTTTCCACTTTTGGTAGGTAAGTGGGTTTCTATCAGTAACTTACTGTCGCATCCTGATAAGGGTTAGCGAACCCTTCGGTAACTGGGTGAGTGCAAGATTACTTACGAGGGCCAGACGAGCGCCGCAACGCCGGTCCGACGGTTCCGAGGACGGCACTCGCCGACGAGCCGGCCGCGGACCGGCCTCGGAGTCGTCCCTATCGTTCGGAAATAAATAACAACGTCTGAAAAACATTCTCCATCGTTTAGGAAACGTGTACACGTTCACGACGCCGCAGTGACCGAACGGGGACGCCCGACCGGTCGGACCGTTTCGCAGCACCACTCGTCGTTTCGTCGGCTTCGAAACGGCGTTTTCAGGGCCTAAGACGCCACAGGCGGCCCATAACAAAGCCCCGACGCGGGGACGTTTCGGTAACCACGCGTCCGGTCGGACGCGGTCTGATTACCATGGCTACGGACACACGTACCTCCCAGCGCTGGGAGAAAGGCGCACTCATCGTCGGTTTCGTGTCGCTCGCCGCGGCGGTACTGGTCGCTCACGGGTCGCCGCCCGAGGCGTACGAACTCTCGATCTACGCCGGGACGCCGCTGGCGTTCTGGGTCGGAGCGAGCGTCGCGCTACTGGTCGGCGTCTTCCTCGGTCTCCGGACCGAAGGTGTCGGACGGCGACTCGCGCTCGTCCTCGCGGGGTTGGCGATGCTCGCGGTGGCCTCGCTCCCCGTCCTGCGGTCGTACTACTTCTTCGGCGCGGGCGACTCGCTGACCCACCTCGCGTGGGCGAAGGACATCTCCGCCGGGAAGCTATCCGTTCTGGGCTTTCTCTACCCCGGCACCCACACCATCACGGTCCTGCTCTCGGACGCGACCGGGATGGAACTCCACCGCGCGATGTTGGTGATGGTGATGGCGTTCACCGCTATCTTCCTCCTGTTCGTCCCGTTGGCGACGTGGGCCATCACTCGCGACAGGACGGCGACGACGCTGGCCGCGCTGTCGGGACTGCTCTTCCTCCCGCTCAACAACGTCAGCGTCTTCGAGATGCCGCATCCGACTTCGCAGGCCATCATGTTCTTCCCCCTCGTCCTCTACTTGGCGGCGCGGTACCTCACGCGGGCCGACCGCGACGGCCTGTTCGTCGGAACGCCGACGGGCGCGCTGCTGGCGGTCACCTCGATAGCAGTCGTTCTGGTCCACCCACAGCAGGCCGCGAACGTCCTCGTCGTGTTCGGCGCGATACTGATGCTCCAACTGGTCGCCCGGTTCGTCGGGAGTCCCACGACCGACCACCGGACGTTCGCACTTCAGACGATATTCCTCGCCGGGGTGTTCGCAATCTGGGCACCTCGCCACGAGCGCGCGACCGGGGCCACCTCGGCGCTCGTCGGCATGCTGGCGAGCGGGTTCCAGCTCGGGGCCGAGACCACCCAGCGCGCCGGTTCGGTGGGGTCGGTCGGTGGCTCCATCGAGATACTGTTCGCCAAACTGTTCCTCGTGAGTCTGGTGTTCTGCGCGCTCGCGGGCCTGCTGGTCGTCGGCGGGTTCCTCGGACGGTTCGACGACTCCAGGGACGTGACCGCGTTCGCCCGATATCTCGGCTTCGCGCTGGTCCCCCTCGGCGGCCTGTTCGCCGCGTACTTCGTCGTCAGTTACGAGCGACTCCACTTCCGGCAGCTCGGCTTCGTGATGGTGCTGGTGACGATACTCGGCGCAATCGCACTCGCTCGCGGCGTGGACGCGCTCTCGACCCGACTCTCGCCGGGGAGCGCCCGGGCGGTGGTCGGCGTCGCCGTCGTCGCCATGCTCGTGCTGTCTACGCTCACCATATACCAGTCCCCCTACATGTACCAGAGTTCCAGCCACGTCTCCGAAGCACAGATAACCGGGTACGAGACCGCCATCGAGAACCGCGGGTCGGGGTCGTTCGTCGGCATCCGTGCGGACGGCGAGCGATGGACCGACGGGGTTCTCGGCTACGAGGAGAGCCGCGAGCGCAGGTTGGCGGCCGGGAGCCTCTACGCCGACGAGACCCACCCGGCGGTAGACGAGAACTTCACCGGAAGCTACGTCGCCCGCCACTACGGGGGCCAGTATCTCGCGTTCACGGACCGGTCGCGCCAGCAGGACGTCCGGGTGTACGACGGCTTCCGGTTCGACAGGCAGGGGTTCCGGTCGCTCGACGCCGCGCCCGGCCTGAACCGGGTACAGGCCAACGGCGGCTTCCAGTTATACCGGATAAACGGAACGAGCTAAGATGGACCTGAAACGCGTCTCTCGCGGGCTCAAGGCGACCTTCGGGGCGCGTCTGCTCCACATGGCCGCCAGCGGCGTGCTGATGGTCGTCCTCGTGCGATACCTGCTCACGAGCAAGCAGTACGGCCTGCTCGGGTCGGCGCTGGCGGTCCTCGGCGTCGCGCAATTGGTCGGCGACCTCGGCATCGCCAAGTCGGCCGCGCGCTACGTCACGGAGTACCGCGAGACCCAACCCGACCAGGTACCCCACGTCCTCCGGGCCGCGCTCACGTATCGCATCGCGGCCGCCGGGGGAGTGGCCGGGGCGTTCGTGGTGTTCGGCGTCGTCATCGCCGACCTACTGGGCCAGCCCGAAATCGGCCCGCTGCTCGTGGTCGGGGCGGGTTACGTCGCGGTTCACTCGCTGTTCACGTTCACGCAGGTCCTGTTCCAGGGGTTCAACCGCGTGACGTACAGCAGCGCCATCCGCGCTGTCGGCACCGTGTCGCGCCTCGGACTGGCGGTCCTCTTCGTAACCATCTTCGGAGGAGCGATGGGAGCGCTGACCGGTTACATCGTGGGCTACGGTATCGGTGCCGTACTGGGTCTCGGACTGCTGTACGTCGTGGGCTACCGCGGGACCGAGCGGGCCGAGACCCGGGAGGACGGGTTGGCCCGCAAGGTCCTCCGGTACAGCGTCCCGCTGACCGTGACCCGGGGAGCCAACGTCATCGACAAGCGCGTTGACACCATCCTCGTGGGATACTTCATGAACCCGGTCGCGGTGGGCTACTACTACCTCGCCAAGCAGATCGTCGGCTTCGTCCAGACGCCCGCGGCGTCGCTCGGGTTCACCCTCTCGCCGACCTACGGGGAACACAAGGCGGAGGGCGAGACCGACCACGCGGCCCGCATCTACGAGACGACGCTGAAGTACACGCTCCTGTTGTACGTGCCCGCGGCGGCCGGAATCGTACTGGTCGCCGAACCGACCATCACCCTCGTCTTCGGTTCGGACATGGCGTCCGCCGCTCCCGTCCTACAGGTGTTCTCGGGCTACGTCGTCCTGCAAGCCATCGCGTTCGTGACCAGCGACGCGCTCGACTACCTCGGTCGGGCACGCTCGCGGGCCTACGCCAAGGGAGCCACCTCGATAGGCAACTTCCTGCTGAATCTCGTCATGATTCCCCGGTTCGGGGTGGTCGGTGCCGCGGCCGCCACCGTCGTCACCTTCGGGGCCTACACCGTGGTCAACGTAGCGGTCATCCACTCGGAACTATCGCTTTCGGTCGGTCGAATCGCCCGCCACCTCGCGGCGGTCGCCGGGGTCGCGGCCGCGATGTCCGTCGCCGTCTACTTCGTGTTGACCGCGACCTCCGGGGCAGTGGCCGTCGCCACCGCCATCCTGCTCGGAGTGGCAGTCTGGGCGGGCCTGTCGGTCGCTGGCGGTCTCCTCGACCCCGACCGGGTCGTCTCGGTCCTCTCCTGACGGGACGGCCGGACCGCTTCCCGGCGGCGTTTCGTCGCCGAACGAACCGCTTACGCGCGTACAGACGACTCGTAACCTCCGGCAGACGGGGTATAACAAAGGCCGCTCCGGGCCTGCGAACGTCCAAGCGGCGGGTCGTATCCCGCACTACAAACTATGTCGACGAAACCAACAGACCCGAACAAGGCGGTCGTTCTCGGACTCGACGGGGTACCGTGGTATCTCCTCGAAGACTGGATAGACGACGGCGAACTGCCGAACTTCGCGCGCCTCGCCGAGGAGGGGTCGGCCGGACGGTTGGAGAGTACGATGCCGCCGACCACGGCACTGGCCTGGCCGACCATCGCCACCGGAACGTGGCCCGACAAACACGGCGTCTACGCCTTCCAGGAGGTCCAGTCGGACTACACGAACCGGATGAACACGAGCAACGACCTCGCCCGCCCGGAACTCTGGGACGTTCTCTCACCCGCAGTCGTCGGCAACGTCCCGATGACGTACCCCGCCGACGACATCGACGGCCAGATGGTCACCGGCATGATGACGCCCGAGTTCGGCGAGGGGTTCACCCATCCGCCGGACCTCGCAGACGAAATTCTGGACGCGATTCCGGAGTACCAGGTCGGTCTCCCCTGGGAGCAGTACCACGACGACCGGGAGGCGTTCCTCGAAGACTTCGAATCGCTGGTCGCCACCCAGAAGGGGCTTCTCCGGGAGCAGATGGAGGTCGAGGACTGGCGACTGTTCTTCTTCGTCCTCACCACGCCCGACCGACTCCAGCATCTGGTCTGGGACGAGGAGGTCCTCCGCGAACACTACCGGGAGTTAGACGTCGTACTCGGCGACGTTCTCGACTACACCCAGCGCCACGGTGCCAACCTCTTCGTCGTCTCGGACCACGGGTTCGGTCCCATCGACACCTACGTCCACACGAACACGTTCCTCGAACGCGAGGGGTATCTCGCCCGGAAGACCGGGTCGGGCCGCGGGGCGCTCGAACGCCTCGGCCTGACGAAAGACCGGATAGAGGACCTCCTCGGGACGGCGGGCATCACCATCGAGGACCTCTACGACCATCTGCCCGAGCAGGTAATCGAGTCGGTGGCCTCGCAGGTCCCCGGGAGTCACGAACTGTTCGACGTGGACTTCTCGGAGACGGTCGCGTTCACCCACGGCGAGGGGAACCTCTACGTCAACGACACCGAGCGGTTCGACCGAGGCGTGGTCGCACCCGACGAGCGGTCCGCGGTCAAAGCCGAGATTCGGACCGCGCTCGAAGGACTCGAAGACCCCGAAACCGGCCAACGGGTGCTGAAGGTGTACGACGGCGACGAGGTGTTCGAGACCGACGACCACTCGCCCGACCTCGTGGTCCGGGGCAGGACCGACGAGGGCTACCTGAACGGGAACTCGCTCGCGGACTCGGTGTTCACCGAGAGCCACATGAACGCTACCCACAGGCTCGAAGGAGTGTTCCTCGCGTGGGGGCCGTCGATCGAACCCGAGAGCACGCCCGACGAGGCGACGGTCGCGGACGTCGCGCCCACCGTCCTCCACAGCGTCGGCGAACCCGTCCCCGCCGACGCCGACGGTCGAGTCCTCTCGGAGGTGTTCGCTTCCGACTCCGCCGCCGCACGGCGAGGAGTCGAGGAGCGTTCGTACGTCGAACGCGGCACCGACGAGTCCCACGAAGCCGACTTCGAAGAGGTCGAGTCCCGACTCAAGGGACTGGGCTACATGGACTGAGATGCGTTTCCGAACGCGAACGCCGGACGCGCTCGCCGGGCCGGGGTCCACACCCGACTCCCCGCAGACGTTCAAAAACTGCATTCAACTTATAAGTAAGGGCGTGGCGAGGCTATCGACATGACCGACGAACCCGACGCCACGCCGGAGCGTACGACCGCCGTCTCGGAGGGAGACGTCAACCCGACGGACCGGAGAATCGACGTGTCGGACCGGACAGTGTTGATAACCGGCGGTGCGGGCTTCGTCGGAAGCCACCTCGCGGAAGCGCTGGTCGGAGACAACGAGGTGCGGGTGCTGGACGACCTCTCGGGCGGCGCGCGCGAACACGTCCCCGCGGGCACGGACTTCGTGGAGGGCGACGTGTGCGACTCCGAGACGGTCGCCGACGCGATGGACGGCGTGGACCTCGTGTTCCACGAGGCGGCGCTGGTGTCGGTCGAGGATTCGGTCGAGAACCCGCCGCGGAGCAATCGGATCAACGCCGCCGCGACCGTGAACCTGCTGGAGCAGGCCCGAGACGAGGACGCCCGCGTGGTGCTGGCCTCGTCGGCCGCGGTGTACGGACATCCGGAGACGATTCCGGTCTCGGAGGCCGACTCGAAGGACCCCACCTCGCCCTACGGCATCGACAAACTCTCGCTCGACCACTACGCCCGCCGGTATCACGACCTCTACGGACTGGAGACCGTTCCCCTGCGCTACTTCAACGTCTACGGCCCGCGCCAGAATCCGGAGTACAGCGCGGTCGTGAACGTCTTCTTCCAGCAGGCCGCGGCTGGTGGCCCGATTACGATCGAAGGCGACGGCGAGCAGACCCGCGACTTCGTCCACGTCTCGGACGTGGTGCGAGCGAACCTGCTCGCCGCGACCACCGACCGCGTGGGCGAACCGTTCAACGTCGGGACCGGCCACAGCGTCACGGTCGAGGAACTCGCCGAGACGGTCGTGGACGTGACGGACTCCGAGGCCGAAATCACTCACGTGGACCCGCGACCCGGCGACATCCGACACAGCGAGGCCGACATCTCGAAGGCCCGAGACGGACTCGGATACGAACCAACTGTCTCGCTGGAGGCGGGTCTTCGGGACTTGGCCGACGCTCAGGGCTTGCGGTAGGCTGAATCCGGTTCTCGCCGTTTTCGAGTCAGCCGCGATGGGGCTCTTAGAAATATATATCGGGACCTAAAATATAGAAATATTTCCCAAGCAAATATATAGTTACGCCTCCGCCGTCGGTCGACCGCCACTCGACCGTAAAGCGTTCGGCACGCCAGCTCGCCGTCGGTTACCTGAGAGCGCCTCGGGCGACCTCTTTGCCCGTCTCGCCACGGTGGACCTGCAAGTAGGTATCCCCGTTCCGGACCAGTTCGACCACGTCCGCGACCGATCCGTCGAACTCGTGGGCGAAGTCGTCGGGCGTGATATCGCCCTGCGCCCACAGCGAGAAGAACTCGCCGGTGTCCCCGGTTCGCTTGCCGTCGTAGAGGTCCGCGACGTGCGGGCCGTTCTCGTCGGGCGACCCCTCGTGGCGGTGGATGCCGGTGACGCCTTCCACGTCGTCCAATCGGAGTTCGTAGCCGAGCTCCTTCTCGTTGGGCTCCAGGTGGAAGGTGGCGATTCCCTCCGCGCCACACGATGCCGGTTCGTACTCGGGCGCCACGGCGTTGCCCGGCCGCAGGTGCGCAGTGAAGCCGTTCTCGCTCGTCTCGCCGTCCGTCTCGTCAGTTTCGCTCTCGTCGGCCGACGCGATACCGCTCGCGGCCGTGCCGAGAGCGAGACCGCCGATGGCTTTCAACGCCGTCCGTCGGGAGAGCCGCTTCCAGCGTTCGAGAGTTTTACGCGTCACGGGAGTATATCGATATCTCGCCCAAAAAGAACTGATGGCCACCGTCGAATTAACGCCAGAGAGCTAACAACGAGGTAGTTTGGAGACTGCGGGGCTACTTCCGACCTACCAGTCCTGCGTAGTCTCCCGAAGAGGATTAGAGACGGCTCCGAAGAAAGTGATTCCACGGCCCTGAATCCCGTCCGTCACTTCTCGTTGATGGACTCGCTGGCGATGTTCCGACCGCGGGTCTTCAGACTCACTTCGCGCCGCTTGCGAACCTCCTCCAGCACGTCCACTTCGATGAGTCGCTCGAAGATGCTCTCGACTTCGTCCACGTCCATCCCCAGGAAGTCGGGAATCTCGAACGACGAAACCCCCGAGTAGAGTGCCATCAGGACCTCCTTTTCGGTCTCGTCGAGTTCGACGCCGCCCTCGTTCTTGCGCTCGCCCTTCTGGAACAGCGATTCCAGCAGGGCACACCGCCGGGTCTGGCCCGAGATGTACGTCTGGACGCTGGTGTCGCCCTGCGTGTGTTCGACCTCCAGCACCGTGCGCTGTTCGCCCTCGACCGTCCGGGTCGCGCGCTCGACCGAGCCGATGTCGTCGAGTTCGATGCCCACGAAGGTACCGCTGGCGATGGCGACGTTGACCATCCCCTCGGTAATCTTGACGCGGGCCTTCTCCCAGTCGGTGTCCTGAATCACGCCGCCTTCGACGGCGGGATGCTTGGTCAGGATCATCTCCTGGTTCAGCAGGGCACCGTAGACGTCGATTTCGAACTCCTCGATGTCCATGCTCGTACCGATCAGGACGACGTTCTTGTCGAACTCGACGCTCAGATAGTTCGAGACCGAAGCGACCGCCTGATTCACGTCGTAGCGGCCTTCGAGTCCCTTCACGTCGGTCAGCGGAATCGACCGCTTGCCCTGATTGCCCGCCAACACGAGTCGCTTGTTCGACAGCAGAACGCGGCCGCTGGTCCAGTCGGGGTCGTTGAGTTTGCGGCCGTTCTTCACGACCTGCAAGAACTTCCCCTGCGTGTCGGTGATCTTGTGCTCGCCTTCCTTGCTCATGCGTTGTGTCTACGTTCTCGGCGCGGTCGCTCGCGTCGGCGACCCGACGCCTCGTGGGTCCTCGGAGGGAGGTCGTCTGTCGGTGTTCGATACGGTCATACGGGGACGGATCGGGGGAGTTAGGACTCGGTTCGCATGTCGTCTACCCGCGCCGAGAGTTCGTCGATGGCGTCGGTCTGCTCGCGGGTCGCCGACACGATGTCGTCGGTCGCGTCCTCGACCTCGCTGGTCCGGTCGCGTACGTCCTCGACCGTCGCCATGACCTGCTCGACGTTGGCGGCCTGTTCGTCGTTGGCCTCGGCGACTTCGGTCACGCCGGTCGCGGCCTCCTCGACCGCGTCGGCGATCTCTTCGAGAGCGACGAGCGCGTCCTCTATCTCCTGTCCGGCGTGTTTGACCTGCTGGTTGGACTCCTCGACCGCGACCACGGTCTCGTTGGCCTGCGACTGTATCTCCTCGATGCGTCCGGCTATCTCCTCGGTGTGTTCGCGCGTCTCGTTGGCCAACTCCTTGACCTCGTCTGCGACGACCTCGAAACCGCTTCCGGCCTCACCCGCGCGGGCGGCCTCGATGTTGGCGTTGAGCGCGAGGAGGTTGGTCTGGTCGGCGACTTCCGCGATGACCTCGACCACGTCCTCTATCTCGTTCATCTGGGTTTCGAGTTCGGTCACGGTTCCCACGAGGTCCTCGCTCATCTCGATGACCTCGTCGGTCGCTTCGCGCGCCCCCTCGCTGGATTCGAGACCGCTGTCGGCCGACGCCTTGGCCTGTTCGGCGGCCGAGGCCACTTCGTCGGAACTGGCGGCGACCTCCTCCATGCTGGCCGAGAAGTTCTCCATCTGCGTGGCGACCTCCGAGAGCTGTTCGGTCTGTTCGTCCACTCGCTCGTCGATGACGCGGGCCGACTCCGAGGCCTTTTCCACCGAGCTTTCGAGGTCGTCGGCCTTCTCGCCGACGCGCTCGGTCAACCGCTCGAATCGCTCGGCCATGTCGTTGACTTGCCCCACGACTTCCACGAGCGACTCGTCCACCACGTCGTGTTCGTCCTCGAACGACGCGCGAGCGGAGAGGTCGCCCGTCTCCATCGCAGTCAGGGTACCGATGAGTTCCTCGACCAGCGAGGTGATGCCCTCCTGTCGCCGGATGTCCTCGGTCCGGTCCCGGACCGTCTCGACCACTGCGATGAGTTCGCCGTCGTCGTACAGCGGCATGGCCGAGAACTCGATACTGCGCTCGACGCCGTTCTGGTCGACCATCGTACTCTCGTCAGTGTAGAGCGTCCGGGCGGTGTCGGCCTTCCCCACGTCGAACTCGGCGTGTGCCGACTCGGGAGCCTCGGCCACCTTGTCGGCCAGCGTCTTCACGCGCCGTCCGTCGGGGTAGAACGCCTCGCTGACGTTGGACGTCCCGAGGGCTTCCTCGGCCGGGACGCCGGTGAGCTCCTCCAGCGCGGAGTTCCACGCCGCGACTTGCTCGCGCTGGGTGTCGAGCATGAACACCGGGACGCCGATGCCGTCGAGCAGGTCGTCGTCGTCCACGTTGAGTTCGTCCTCGGCGTCTGCGCCCGGTTCGTCCTCCTCGCCGGTCCCGTCGGCCGCGGCAGCGTCGTAGGCGTCGAGTCCCGTCTGCATGTCGGCGAGCGTCGCCGAGAGTCCCGATTGAAGTTCGTCCTCGGCGCGCTGGAGTTCCTCGGCGACAGCCTCGTTGCCCGCACCGAGTCGGTGTTCGAGTCGTTCGAACGTCTCGGCGACCAGTTCCTCGACGCCCGCCGAGTAGGTTCCGGCGAACGTCGCGGCGGACACCTCCGCGTCGACGTGTCGTCGCCCGAGGTCGGTCGCGTCCTCGGCCGCCGACGCCGGGTCGTCGATGACCTGCCCGAGGTGGACCGCCTGGGCCTGTCGGAGGTCGTCGCTCGCGTCGGTGTTTCGATACGTTTCGGCCAACTGCGAGCGCGTGACGGTTTCTCCGGCCGAGATCGAGACGTCGTCGGTCTGGGTCCCGCCGTCGAACGTCACGTTTCGCTGTCGTTCGGCCTGGTTTTCCCTTTCGCGTAAGGTCTTTAAAATTTTCAGCAGCCTGTCCCTGACCATCTTGTTCTGGAAAGAGACACCAACCGGATATAAAGTTTTACGCAAATTTCAAGCGCGATAACCCGACCGCCGCACGGCAATCCGGACCGCCGCCGGGCGGCTACTCCCCTCGAAGACCGCCTGCAACCCGGATTTACGGTCGCTCGCGGTTCTACCCTCGCCCACCGAGCTTCGAGAGCGCGGAGAACGCCCGTTTCCGGACCTCCTCGTCGTCGGTGTCGTCGATGACGTCGTCGAGTCGCTGGCGCGCGCGCTCGCCGCCCACCTTCCCGAGGGTGAACGCCGCCTTCGCGCGAGCGTCGCTACTCACCTCCGGATCGTCCAACACGTCGAGCAGGGCGTCTTCGGCGACATCGCCACCGACGGTGGCGATACTGGTCGCGGCGAACTGGGCGGTCATCCCGTCCTTGTCGTCCAGCACCGACGCCAGCGCCTCGATGGCGGCCTCGCGGTTCCGGTCGCCGGTCACTCTGCCGAGCAGCCACGCCGCGTTCCGACGCTGGTGAGGTTGGGTTCCCTGGTCGAGAATCTCCACCAGCGAGTCCACGACGCTGCGGTGGTCGTTTGCGCTCAACTTCTCGACCATCCGCTCGCGCAACTCGTGGCTCTGCTGACCCGGCGCGTTCGACAGGAGTTCGATGAGCGAGAACACCGCCGCGCGCCGGACCGTCTCGCTCTCGTCGGACAGCAGCGAGACGAGCGCGTCCAGCGGTTTCGCACTCCCGAAGTTACCGAGCGAGTTGGCCGCGATGCGCCGGACCGTCTCGCTCTCGTCGTCGAGCAGGCCCAGCAGCGCCGTCAGGGCCTCTTCGCCGCCGATGCGGCCGAGCGAGTCGGCCGCCTCTCGCCGGACTTCCACGCTCTCGTCGGCCAGTCGCTTCCGAAGCGCCGAGACCGCACGCGGGTCGTCGATGCGCCCGAGCGCGCGGGCGGCCCTCACTCGGACTCGCTGGTCGGGGTCGTCGAGGCGTCCGACGAGCGCCTTCGTCCCGGCCTTGTTTCCGAGTCGGCCCAAGGCGTTGGCCGACGCCATCCGGAGTTCCGGCTGGTCGGCCGAGAGCGTCTCGACCAGCGCCTCCGCCCGCGCCCACTCGGCCCCGTCGGTCGGGACTTCCTCGCCGGTCAGCGCGGCGACGAGTCGTTCGACTGCGTGACGCTGGTCGAGCGCGTCGATAGCCGCGGCTCGCACGGTTTCGCTGTCGTCGCTCTGGGCGGCAGTCACCAACGGGTCCAGCACCTCGTAATTCTCGGCCTCCACCTCTCCGAGGATGTCGGCCGCGCGCCGACGGACCGGTTCGCTGTTGCTATTCGTCAACAGCGAGGTGAGTTCGTCCACGTCGCCCGTCTTCTCCAGTTCGAACAGCGAAGTCACGACCGTTCAATCGAATCGGTCCGAGAAAAAACGTGGTGTTACCCGGTCGAAGAAACGAGAGGAAGGTCGTTTGCGAGCGATGCGGCTTAGACCGTGACTGCGCTCTCCTGGGAGAGCGACTGCGGGATGTTGGCGCGGTAGAGCGTCACTGCACCGTACTGGGTGGTGAGCTTGAGTTTGACCTCTTGGCCTTCGTTGAGCCGTTCACCGCTAATCGCGGTGGTGTTCATGATGACCTTGAATCGGTCGTCCTGCGTGTTGAGGACAGGTGTCGAGTCGTCAGAGTCCTTAATCGCGTCAACGGTGAAGTTCGCGTACTTGGGTTTACCAGCGTCGGTGCCGCCTTTC
This sequence comes from Halorussus salinisoli, assembly GCA_005239435.1. Classification (GTDB taxonomy): domain Archaea; phylum Halobacteriota; class Halobacteria; order Halobacteriales; family Haladaptataceae; genus Halorussus; species Halorussus salinisoli. Next base: position 57,819 of record SZNP01000009.1, read on the forward strand.
TTGACGATGGCGTCCGACTTCTCGGACTCCGTCAGCGTCTTGGCGTCGTTCGGACCGATCCACTCGATGGTGGCCGCTGAGAGGTTGATGTCGTCGGAACCGGAGCCGCGCATCACTGTCAGGTTGATGTAGTCAGCCTTTTCGTTGGCGACGTTCGAGAAGCCACTCACTACTTGCACGCGGTTCGAGACCTGTGCACTACTCTCCTGTCCGGTCTGTTCGGACTTGGTCTGGAGGAACCCGGCCGTGTTGATGAGCACGCCTGCTGCGATAGCGGCGACTAGCACCATCGCGATGAACACGATGAGTGTACCGATACCGACTTGACCTCTGTCATTTAGTCGTTTTTGGATTTTCTCTTTCATTTTCTCACGTCCTGTCCGAGCGTCAATGTGACATTGACTACGGACTCTATCCGGAACGAAACAAACCTTCGTAATAAATGTACGGCCTCGATTATCAGATGTGATATTGGTCGAGACACAGGACCGAAATCCGATACGTTGGTCATCTCCAGCCAGAACTCTCCGAAAAAGTATACGTCGGTCGGAGCGTCCTATTCGCCCGCAGTGATGCTGTAGATGACGAACAGGTATCCGACCGTCGTGATGAGATAGTTGACCGACAGCAGCAGTCTGGTCTGTTCGAAGCGAGTCACGAACGCACTGACCGTCGTCGCTAACGCCGCGGCGACGATGAGCGTGAAGCCTATCGAGAGGTGAAACATCGCCTGCCGGGAGGTTCGGTTGTAGGCACGGACCGCGAATCCGACCATCGAGAGACCGGCGGTTGCGAGGGTCAGGCTGAACACGACGTACAGCAGTTCTATCGATTGCATGGTTTTCCTGTGCTGAGAGGCCGTCCGCGCACGGTCCGGAATCGGCGACCCACGACGGTCACCGGTTCGGGTCACTCCGCTTTGAGGTCGCGCCACACGTCGGCCAGCGCGTTCTCGACGTTCGGCCGGTCCTCTGCCGACACGTCGATACTGGCCTCCTCGAACGAAATTTCGAGCGCGTCGACGTTCCGTCGGTATACCTTCGTACGTCGGCCCTCGTCGGAGAACTCCCTGCCCGAAAGTTCGAGCAAGTCGGCCTCCGTGAGTTCCTCTATCCGGCGGTAGCTCGTCGCTATCGGGATTTCGAGCTCGTCGCTCAGCTCCTGGGCCGACTTGGGTTCGCTCGTGGCTCGGAGTATCTCGGCGTTGTACTTGTTGCCGAGTACCCGGAGTAGTTCCACGGCCTCCATCAATTATCGCGTTTGAAAACTTAGTTTAAAAAGGTACCGTAGCCGACTCGTCGGCTGTCGTGACTGGTCGGCGTCGGAACAGTAAAGTGGGCACCACGGATTCCATCGAGTATGTCAGAGACCGTCGGCGACGTTCAGGTCCTCGAATTTCGGCTCGAAGACCGGAAATACTGCATCGACATCGCACACGTGGACGAAATCGTTGACAAGGAGGAACTGACACCGCTTCCGAACTCCGACCCTCGTGTCGAGGGCGTGATGGACCTCCGCGGAACCACGACGACCATCATCAATCCGAAGGAGGTGCTGGACTTGGACGAGACCGAAACCGGCGAGCGGGTCGTCGTCCTCGAGAGCGACGACACCGGCAACGTCGGGTGGCTCATCGATGCGGTGACGCAGGTCGTCGGCATCGACACCGACGCAGTAGACGAGAGCGTCGAGAGCGGGTCGGTCCGGGGCATCGTCCGGCAGGACGACGACTTCGTCGTCTGGATCAAGCCGTCCGAAATCAACAACTGACGACGACACTGATCCCGGCTTCTACCGGTCTCGCGTGACGGTTTCGCCCGGCGGAATCCCGACGCCCGGCGAGAGTTTCGTGCCGACGTTCAGCGAGACGTTGATGCCGGTCTTCGCCCCGTCGCCCGCCACGACGCCGAACTTCCGGCGGCCGGTCGAGACGCGCTCGCCCTTCACCGTCAGTTTCACCGCCTCGTCGTCGTGCCGCAAGTTGGCGACGTTCGACCCGGCCCCGAAGTTGACGTTTCGACCCAACACGCTGTCGCCGACGTAGCTCTGGTGGCCTACGGTCGCACCCGGCATGAGAACGGTGTTTTTGACCTCGACCGAGTGGCCGACTTTAGCGCCCTCGCCGACGAGGGTCGCGCCGCGGACGTAGGCGTTCGGGCCGACGCTCGCGCCCGTGCGGACGAGCGCGGGACCCTCGACGACGACTCCGGCGTCGATGGTCGCGCCCTCCTCGACGACGACCGGCCCTCGGAGGTCGGCGGTTTCGTGGACGTCGCCGCGAATGTCGCGGGCGAGTTCTCCCAGTTTCCACTCGTTGGCTTCCAGCAGTTCCCAGGGCCGCCCCACGTCGAGCCACCGGTCGAGTTCGACCGCCGAAACGTCGTACTCCTCGATAGTGCGAGCGAGAACGTCGGTGATCTCTCGCTCGCCGCGCTCGCTCTCGGGCACGTCCAACCACGCTCGCGCTTCTTCGGGGAACAGGTACGCCCCGGTGTTGGCGAGGTCGGTCGGCGGGTCGGCGGGTTTCTCCACGATGTCGGTGACGACCCCGCCCTCGGTCGAGAGCACGCCGTAGTTCGTCGGGTCGGCGACGCGGTGCGCGCCGACCGCCGGACCCGCCTCGAACAGCGCCTCGACGCCCTCGGGGTCGTAGAGGTTGTCGCCGTTGAGGACCGCGAAGGGACCGTCCAAGCGGTCGCGGGCGGTTCGAACCGCGTCGGCGGTCCCGGCCTGCGTCTCCTGGACCGCGTAGCTGACCGGTATGCCGGCGTACTCCTCGCCGAAGTAGTCCCTGACCGCGTCGGCCTCGTAACCCACGACCAGGATTAGTTCGTCCGCGCCCGCCCGCACGGCCGCGTCGGCCGCGTGGGTGGCCAGCGGGCGGTCTGCGACCGGCAGCATCGGTTTGGGGAGCGACGCCGACAGCGGCCGAATCCGGGTCCCCTCGCCTGCCGCGAGGACGACTGCCTGAACTCTCTCGGCTGTCATTGTGGGGACCCACTCGGGGTGAAGACTTTGTTACCATCTCCTTGTGTGCCAGTAAGTAGGTGGTACCGAACGGATGGTAGACGCTTCCCCCGATTAATGCAGTCCCGGAGCGATCGACGAACGACGGTACCCGCGTCCAAAATGGGTACACGAACCACGATAAGTCGGCCCTACGTGGAGCGTATTTTCTCCTACCCGGCAATCAGCGAGCGTATAACAAAGAGGTCCGGTGGCAATCTGTGGAACAGCACCCGCTTCCGGACGTCGGGGCGGTCAGGACGGTACAATGCGCGATGAACTGAACTACGCGAACGATAGGCGAAGGTTATGTGACGGGCTACGCGACGCCGTCCCGAACGAATATCGCAGTACGAAGCTCTAACCATGAAAGATACCAACACGATGCTGGCGCGTGAGACGACGACGGGGGTGTACTGCTGATGTGTGGAATCATCGCCCGTATCGGCAGCGACGACGACTGTGCAGTAGACGAGTTGCTCACGGGACTCGAAAACCTCGAGTACCGCGGCTACGACTCGGCGGGATTGGCGATAAAGAACGGCGGTGGGCCGGAGGTCTTCAAGCGCGAGGGAGAGATTTCCCACCTGAAAGAGGCCCTCGCCGACGAGGTTCCCAACGGCGGACTCGGTATCGGCCACACGCGGTGGAGTACCCACGGTCCGCCGACCGACGCAAACGCCCACCCGCACACCGACTGTACCGGCGACGTAGCCGTCGTCCACAACGGTATCATCGAAAACTACGACGAACTCAAGTCGGAGTTACAGGCTCGCGGCCACGAGTTCGAGAGCGACACCGACACCGAGGTCATCCCGCACCTCGTGGAGGAGGAACTCGCCGCGGGAGCCGACCCCGAAACCGCGTTCCGGGCCACCTTGGAGCGTCTCTCGGGAAGCTACGCCGTGGCGATGATAACCGACCGCGACCACGCGGTGTACGCCACGCGACGCGGGTCGCCTCTGGTCCTCGGCGTAAACGACGGCGAGTACTTCCTCGCCAGCGACGTGCCCGCGTTCCTCGATTTCACCGACGACGTGATCTATCTGGACGACGGCGACGTGGTCATCGTGGAACCCGACGGCCACAGCATCACGGCCGCCGAAGGCGAGACGGTCGAACGGGCGGTCCAGACGGTCGAGTGGGACCCGGAAGACGCCGGGAAGGGCGGCTACGACCACTACATGCTCAAGGAGATTCACGAACAACCCGCCGCGCTCCGCCAGACCCTCCGAGGCCGGGCCGACCCGAGTACGGGCGACATCCACCTCGAAGACTTCCCGCCGGGGACGTTCGAGGACGTGAGCCGGGTCCAGTTCGTCGCCTGCGGCACCTCGTACCACGCCGGACTGGTCGGCGCGCAGTTCCTCTCCGGCGGTGGCGTGCCAGCCCAGGCGTTCCTGGCGAGCGAGTACGCGACCTCCCAACCGCCGGTAGACGACGAGACGCTGGTAATCGGCGTGACCCAGAGCGGCGAGACCGCCGACACGCTGTCGGCGCTTCGGCGGGCGAACGCCTCGGGCGCGACCACGCTCGCGGTGACGAACGTGGTCGGTTCGACCGCGGCCCGCGAGTGCGACGACGCGCTGTTCATCCGGGCCGGACCCGAAATCGGCGTCGCGGCGACCAAGACGTTCTCCTCGCAGGTGGTCTCGCTGGCGCTACTCGGCGAGCGCCTGGTCCGGGACGTGACCGACTCGCGGACCGACGACGCCCGCGAACGACTCCAGGCCCTCTCGGACCTGCCGGGCCACGTCCAGCAGATTCTCGACTACACGAGCGCCCGCCGGGTCGCCGAGAACTACCGCGACAGCGAGGCGTACTTCTTCATCGGCCGGGGGTCTGTCCGGCCGGTCGCGCTGGAGGGCGCGCTGAAGTTCAAGGAGATATCCTACGAACACGCCGAAGGGTTCGCCGCGGGCGAACTCAAACACGGTCCGCTCGCGCTCGTCACGCCGGAGACCCCGGTGTTCGCGGTTTTCACCGGGAACCACGACGAGAAGACGCTCAGCAACGTCAAGGAGGCCGAAGCGCGCGGTGCGCCCGTGGTCGCGGTCGCCAGCGACGAGCAGGAGGAGGTCCACCAGTACGCCGACGAAGTGCTGACGATTCCGGACACCCATCCGGACGTGGCGGGCGTGCTGGCCAACGTCCAGTTACAGTTGCTGTCCTACCACGCCGCCGACCTGCTCGGACGAGCCATCGACAAGCCGAGAAACCTCGCAAAGAGCGTGACCGTCGAATAGAAACCCACGATTACCGTGCAGAACGCTGTTGAACAGTCGGCCCGATTTACTCACCGACCGACGTATAGTAACGATACGATGGGTTCTGTCGTACTCTCCCTCGACGCCGAACTCGCGTGGGGCTTCCACGACCGCGAGACGATGCCCGAAGACCGGGTGACTACGGCCCGCGAGTCGTGGCTCCGACTCCTCGATATGTTAGACGACTACGAGATACCGGCGACGTGGGCAGTCGTCGGCCACCTGCTCCTCGACTCCTGCGACGGCGAACACGCCGCCCACCCGACGCCGGACGGGTGGTTCGACTGCGACCCCGGAACGTGGGAGGGCCGCGACGAACAGTGGTACGGAGCCAAGCTAATCGACGCCATCGAGGACGCCGACGCCGACCACGAGGTGGGGAGCCACACCTTCTCGCACGTCGAGATGGGCCACACCACTCGCGAAATCGCGTCGGCCGAGATGCGCAAGTGCGTCGAACTCGCCGAGCGCCGCGGTCTCTCGGTCGATTCGGTGGTCTACCCGCGCAACTACGTCGGCCATCGCGACGTACTGGCGGCCTACGGCGTCAAGAGCTATCGGGGCACCCGACCTCGGCGGTGGTACGACCGAGGCGCTCTCGGGTCGGCGGCCAAACTCCTCGGGTGGCCCACCAAAGCGGTCTCGCCCACGCTGGTCACGCCCGAGGAAGACGAGTACGGACTGGTCAACGTCCCGGCGTCGCTCTACCTGTTCTGCTTCGAGGGCCGGGCGCGACAGACCGTGGAGCGCGTGGCCGACGACCCGATCGTCAGCATGGCGAAGCGGGGCATCGACCGCGCCAGCACCGAAGACGGCGTGTTCCACATGTGGCTCCACCCGAACAACCTGACCGACGAGCGCGACTTCGAGCGCATGGAAGCCATCCTCGAACACCTCGCGGAGGTCCGGAACACGACCCCGCTACAGGTCGAGACGATGAACTCCATCGCTGCCGACATCAAGGACGACGAACCGCTCCCGCGCGAACCTATCGGCCCGCGGTAATCGGTCTCTCGGCGTCGTGAACGGTTTTACCGCCGAATTCTTCGACGAGTCAGCAACCTTATCTCCCCGAATCGCATCTTGTCTTGTGAACGCATGACAAGCCAGGAGTCGGGCGGACAGCACGCTACTCTGTCGGAGTTCGAGACCGGACTCAAGATGGAGGAGGCAGTCTGGCGGGAGGCGGAGTGGGGAGATATGCGCGTCGGCTACGAAACGTATCTTCAGGACTTCGACGACGCGCAACTCCTGAAAGGACTACCGAACGACCGGTGTCAATGCCCACACTGGGGATATCTGCTGTCGGGACGAATGACTGTCCGGTACGCCGACCACGAGGAAGTCGTCGAAGCGGGCGACGTGTACTATATGGCACCAGACCACACGATAGCCGTCGATGCGGGTACCGTGCTTATCGAGTTTAGCCCGAGGGAGGAGTTCCAAAAGACGGTGGAGGTCGGCGAACGGAACATCGCGGAGTTGGAGGACGCCCGAAACGAGACTTGATCGTGGATTTTCGCGTCTATCCACTGGACGCGCGGGGTGTCGCCAGCCACTGAACCCGCCGTTCCCCGTGTCCGCGCCGATTTCTGATACTCGAACACCGTCACGACTCACTCGGAAGCCGTGAGCGCTTCCTCGATAGCGTCACAGAGGAGTTCCCGAGCGACGGTCTCGACGCTCCGGTCGTTCTCGGACGAGAGTTGCTTGAGCGCCGCGACCGCCTCCGTCGGCAGTCCGAGCGCGAGTTCCTGCTTCTCCGAGAAGTCGAACCCGAACTCGGTTCGGCACGCTTCCCCGACGAACGCCGGAACCGACTCGACGCCCGCGGTCGTCGTCACCGCCGTCTCGACCATCGCGTGGACGTTCTCGGGAAGTGCGACCGCGACGGTCTCGCCGTCGTCGGCCTCCTCGGTCTCTACCGTCCCGCCGTCGATGACCCGCTTCAGGAGCGCCTGGGTCGATTCGGCGACGACCGAATCGAGGTCGCGGTCGGTGCGCTTGGCCTCGATTCGGGCGAGTTGGAGGACGACCGGTTCGACCTCGACGCGGACCGTCTCGGTGGGATCGCCGGTCGTCGCGGAGTCGCCCGACGCTTCGTCCGTCGCGTCCGCGGGGACACCCTCGACGTGAGAGAACCGCTCGGGGAAGAGACTGTAGAACTCACGCTCGGTGAGCGACGGAATCTCGTGTTGCTCGAGGAACGTCATCTTCTCGTCGCCGGGACCGTCCCCCACGACGAGGAGGTCGCTCTGCTTCGAGACGTTGTTCGTGACGCACGCACCGCAGTCCTCGACCAGCTCGGTGACTTCGGCCCGCGTCAGTTCGGATAACTGCCCGGTGAACACGACGGTGGCGTCCGCGAGTTCCGACGCGCTCTCGACGTCCGCACCACCGGCCTCGTCTCCGTCGTCGCCAGTCGCCATAGATACACCTCCGGAGTCCCAGCGCTGGACCATATAACTTGATGACGCGCGCCGAGACCACCGAGAAGTGGTCAGAACCACGTTTGATACCGTTACAATTGCGTAAAAGTAGTAAAAATTATACTTTTGTATAGAAATATATTTCCCCATCGTCCCAGACTGCCGGAAGTGGCGGGAGTCGAACTGGCCGAGACGGTCCGGGCGTGCGGCGCTTCGCGCCGTTCCGGGCATGCGACTCGTCTGCTCGACTCCCTTTTGACTCCGGTGTTCTGCTGCTGGAGATGCTCGGCGCTCCGCGCCTCGCAGGAAAGCAGCAGAACACGGAAGGGGCGGGAGTCGAACCACGCGAAGCCCGTAAGGCTGCCACCGGGAGGACCGGCGGCGCTCTACCACTGAGCTACCCTTCCCCGTCCGGAGTTAGGTCGAGACCATCTTTGTTATGGTCTCCGTGAAAGCCCACAATCGACACCTCGGTGCGGCGGGTCCATCAACGTACCGCAGTCCCGTCCTCGTGGACCGTCACCCGAGAGAACTCGAATCGAGCGCCTGCGGGGTCGTCTCGGTCCTCGTCCGTGATTTCGACCGTCCAGCCGTGGGCGTCGGCGATGGACTCCACGATGGCGAGTCCGAACCCGGTTCCTTCCTCGTCGGTCGTGAACCCATGGTCGAAGACGTTCTCGCGCACGTTCGGCGGAATCCCCGGCCCGTCGTCGACGACGTAGAAGCCCGTGCGGTCGTCGAGCGCGCCGACTTCGACCACCGACACCGAGTCGGCGTGGTCCACCGAGTTCCTGAAGAGGTTCTCCAGCAGTTCCCGGAATCGGGCGTCGTCGGCCTCGATCACCGCGTCGGCAGCGAGAGTCAGAGTGGCCTCCTTCGTGTCGGCAGTCTCCCACGCCTCCTCGGCGGCCGCCGACAGCGCGACCGGTTCGGTCTCGTCCACGACCTGCCCCTGCCGGGCCAGCGTGAGCAGGTTCTCGACCAGCGAGTCCATCCGGTCCAGCGACCGACCGATGGGAGCGAGATGGTCGCTGTCGCACTCGTCTTCGAGCAGGTCGAACCGACCGAGCGCGACGTTGAGCGGATTGCGCAGGTCGTGACTGACCACGCTGGCGAACTCCTCCAGTCGCTCGTTCTGGCGGGCGAGTTGGCGCTCCCGTTCTTTCTGCTCGGTGATGTCGACGTAGATGGCGAACGCCTCGGTCCCCCCGTTGCCCGCCGGGGCAGTGTGAAGCAGGAAGTCCCGGTCGCCGTCGCGGGTTCTGCGACGGGACTCCTCGCCCTCGATTCGGTCGCCGTGGCGCACCCGCTCGTTGAGCAGTTCGCCTTGCTCTTGGCAGCCGTCGGGAAGGATGTAGTCGTCCACCGGGTCGCCGACGATGGCGTCGTTCGACCAGCCGAACACGTCCTCGAACGCCGCGTTCACCGACTTGCAGATGGCGTCTATCCCGTCTATCTCGTAGCGCACGACCGCGTTGGGCACGTTCTCGAACAGCGCGGCGAACCGGTCGCGCTCGGCCCGGAGTTCGGTCTCGGTCTGGACGCGAACCAGCGCCTCCGAGATGTGGGCCGCGAGGAGTTCGGTCAGTTCGCGGTCGTCTTCGTCGAACCCGTTGGGCTCCTTCGAGACCGCCTGAAAGACGGCGAAGTCGGCTATCGGGACGGTGAGTGCCGACCGATACTCGCTCTCGGCGGGCACCACGTCGGTCTGGCGCAGGTCGTCGATCAGCGACGACTCGCCCGTTCGATACGCGCGGGCCGCGAGGTTGCCCTCGGTTTCGACCGGCGTCTCCTCGTAGTAGCCGTCGGTCGAGACCACTTTCGAGACCGTCTTCGTGCGGAGAACGCCGTCGTCGTGAGCGTCCACGGTGCAGAGGTCGAACGCCAGTATCTCCTCGGCGGTTTCGATGGCGAGGTCGTAGATGGCCTGTTCGGTCTCGCAGGCGACCGCTCGGGCGGCCACGTCGTGGAGCGCCTCTATCTTCTGCTTGGTGTCGCGCAGTTCCAGTTGGGCCTCACGGCGTTCGGTGACGTTCCGGAAGTACACCGACAGTCCGTCCTCGGCGGGGTAGATGCGGACCTCCAGCCACGTCCCGGGCCTGTAGTTCGACTCGGCTTCGAGCGTCACCGGCTCCTGGGTCTCGAAAGCCTCCCGGTAGGCGCCGAGGAACTCGCTGTCGAAGTCCACGTCGAACACGTCGCGGATGTCCTCGCCGAGGAGGTCGTCGGAGTCGTAGTCGAAGAAACTCGCGGCGCGGTCGTTGACGTGCGTGAACTGCCAGCTATCGTCGAGCGCGAAGAAGGCGTCCGTGATGCGCTCGAAGATGCGCCGAATCTGCTCGTCGGCCTGCTCGGCCTCGCGCTCGGCGCGGAACTGTGCCACCGCGTTCTCGACGCGGTTGGCCAACACCGCGTACTGTTCGGTGCCCGTCTCCTTCTGGAGGTAGTCGGTCACGCCCGCCGAGATCGCTTCGGAGGCGATCTCCTCGCTTCCCTTCCCGGTGAACAGGACGAAAGGCAGGTACGGAGCGGACTCCCGAACCCGGTCGAGGAACTCCAGTCCGTCCATCTCGGGCATCTCGTAGTCGCTGACCACGCAGTCGACCGAACCGTCGATTACGTGCTGTAGCGCTTCGTCCGGGTTGGTCTCCACGACCGTCTCGATACGGTCGTTCGCTCTCTCGAGATACGTGGCAGTCAGATCCGCGATGGCCGAGTCGTCGTCCACCAGCAGGACGCGGATGGCGTTCCCCATGCGATGATTATTGTTACCAATATGTAGTATAAAAATCCATAGGAGTATTGCAGTAATAAATGGCGCGGAATAAATCACCGCGTTCGGAAACAGACAGGAGTCTTACGTGTTCACGGTTTCGATGCGGTCGCTTACCAGAAGTTGCCCCTGCGCGGTCAACGAGAGACCCTTCTCGCCCTCGTCGATGAGACTCTTCTCTCGGAGGTCGTTGAGCAGCATCGTGACGTGACTCGAGTCGACGCCGAGCGTCCCGGCGAGGTCCCCGCTCCGCGCGCCGGAGTAGATGGCGACCAGCGCCTCCATCTCCTCTTCGGAGGTGGTCACCTCCTCGACTTCTTGGGCGAGTTCGGAGTACTCCAGTCGGAGGTAGCGTCCGAGTAAGTTGAGTTTGCGGTCGCTCTCGATGGCGAACTCCGAGGTTACGGACTGGCCCTCGTCGGCGTGGCGCACGACGAGCACCGACCCGGTGTCGCGGTTCTCTTTCTGGAAGTAGGTGACGTTGGCGAGGTTCACGGTCACGGACTCGCTGGCGGCGAACCTGACCGCTCCGGGTTCGACTTTGAGTTTCGCCGGGCGGAACGACGCGCCCGTCACCCGACCGCCGACTCGCGCCGGGTGTTTGACCTTCGCGTCCGAGCCGTTGAGTTCGGCCTTGAACAGTACGGTCTTGAATCGTGAGACTTCCTCGGTCCCGGCCTCGACGACCGCGGCTCGGCGACCGTCGCCCTCTCGGTACGCGATGGTGATGGTGTCTTGGAAGAACGACTCCAAGTTGCTCGGGACGTGCCCGACGTTGATGTCGAAGATGTTGGCGAGCGGAACGGTGGTCTTCGAGTCCGAAGTGGCGAGGACCAGACGCTTCTGACTGAGGACGATTCGACCCTTGACCGGTTCGGGCGAATCGAACGTGTCGAGGCTGAAGCGTGCGACGAAGTCGGCGATGACCTTTTCGGACATGGTGTGGCGAGCGACGCCCGCTATCGGCGCGCCTCCCTTTGACAGGCAATTCTCAGTAAGGGTAAATATTTTTTCGGTCCATCGAAACTGATTCCGTTTCGCAGGGCACACACGCACGCGCTAGCGCGCACGAACGACTATATGTACTCAGCTAGGTACGTCTACACCTGCGCACGTCTTTACGCACCCACCCACGTACCTGTCTACGCACGCACTCACCCGCGCCCACGCGTACCCCGTGGTCACCACACGCACTCGCCAGTTTGCGATAGCGAAACGCCGACGCGCCCCGACTCCGTCGGGTCGGAGCGTTCGCCGAGAACCGCGGAGCCAAGAGACCTAACTGTCTCTCGGCCGTTTCGTCGTGTAGATGTCGACCGAAACGGCCAGCGAGATGTTCGACCGGCGCACGACCGTCAAAGTCGTCGCCGGGTTCGCCGTGGCGGTGGTACTCCTGTACTTCTTCGGGCGGGTCATCGGGTGGAGCCAGATCCTCGGGACGCTCCAGCGTGCGAACCTCGTCTGGCTCGGGGTGGCCTGTCTCTCGACCGTCGTCTCGCTGGTCGTCTGGGCCAAGTCGTGGGACGTCATCCTCTGTACGGTGGGCATCGACGTGCCCTTCTGGAAGATCGTCGTGACCTACTTTGCGGCCACGTTCGCCGATTACGCCACGCCGTTCGGCAAAGCCGGCGGCGGTCCCTTCATCGCCTACGTGCTGGCGGCCGACACCGAGGCCAACTATCAGGACAGTCTCGCCAGCGTCGTCACCGCCGACCTACTGAATCTCCTCCCCTTCTTCACCTTCGCGGGACTCGGCACCGTCGCGCTCCTGATACAGGGCGAGATTCCCAAACAGGCCGAGATGCTCGTCGCCGGACTCGGCGTGCTCGCCATCCTTCTCCCGCTGGTAATCTACGGTTCCTACCGCCACCGAGGCGTCGTGGAGCGTCTCGTGGTGAAGGTGACCTCGCCCGTCTCGCGCTACGTCGATAGGGTAGACGCCGAGAGCATACGAGACCGCATCGACGAGTTCTACGGACTCGTAGAGCGCATCGCCGGAAGTCGGCGGCAACTCGGCTACACGCTGGTGTTCTCGTACGTCGGGTGGCTGTTCTTCGCCGCGCCGCTCTATCTCGCGGGTCGAACCCTCGGCATCCACCTCGACCCGATGCTGGTGTTGTTCGTCGTCCCGGCGAGTTCGCTCGCCGGCATCGTCCCCACGCCGGGTGGCGTCGGCGGCGTCGAGTTCGCACTGGTCGGGTTGTTGGTCGCGCTGACCGCGCTCCAGACCGACTTCGCCGCGAGCGTGGCGCTGGTGTATCGGGTGGCGAGCTACTGGTTCGCGCTGGCGCTCGGCGGCCTGGCGGCCTTCACGGTAATCCATCGGAGTTAGACGTTCAGGAACGACCCGACGACGACTCGGGTGAACACCGCGATGGCGCTCGACATCCACGTCAGGAAGACGAAGTGCATGTACGCGTTGACCTTGTGGCCGCCGTCGGCGATGCGAATCATCAGCGACGACAGGACGGAGTTGAGCAGGATGATGATGACGAGCAGATACTCGATGGTCTCGATGTCGTACACGTTGGTGTGGATGATCGTCGTGATGTCGAGTTGACTGCTGTTGAGACCGATGGACATGCTCGACAGCACCCCAACGATCTCGAGGCCGATGAAGAACGCGAAGGTGGAGGCCGCCGTAATCCCGTAGAGGACGCCGATGAGGGTGACGGTGGACTGGGCGCGGCGCTCGCGGAGTTGCAACACCTTGTTCATGTTGCTGGAGATGAGTTCGCCCAGTTTCTTGGGGTCGCCACCCATCTGCCTGCCGACGAGGAACATCTCGCTGAACTTCTGGATGAGGTACGACCGCGAGTCGGCGGTGAAGTGTCGCCACGCCATCGCGGGTTCGATGCGCATGTTGAGTCGCTTGTAGAGGTCGTCGACGTTCTCGGTCAGCGCGCCGAAGTCCTTGCCCCGGAGGCTCTCGAGGACCTTGGTGGTCGTACTCTGCTTGGCGCTCTCGGTCGCACCCAGCGCCCGGATGAAACTCGTGAACTCGTCGTCGCGGTCCTTTATCTGTTCTTCCTCCTTGCGCGCGAGGATGCCGGGTACCAGCAACGGCGTGGTCGGAATCGCGGCGTAGAACGGGAGCGGAATCGAGTTGGGGTCGACACTCGTCTGGCCCATCAGAATCAGCAGGCACGCGACCATAGCGACCACGGTCAGAACGAAACCGACCGCGACCGAGATGCGGATGCGCCACTCGGTGTCGGTGGTCTGGACCTCCGGGTGGTACCAGAGCGGGTCGTACGGTGCCGTGTTCCGAATCATCACCAGAAACCCGGTCTGGACGAACGCGAACATCACGACGACCGCACTGACCGTCATCGTCGGATTCGTCCCCGTCAGAATCGGCAGGACGGTCGCGAACACCAGCGCGAACGTGACCGACAGCACCATCGAGAGGTAGAGGTCCTTCATCACTTCGAGGTTCTCCAGCGACCCCTCGTAGATGGTGACGTAGTTCTCGATGACCACGTCCTGTTCGGAGAGGAGGAAGTCCTGAATCTCCTGCCCGGCGTTGATGGTGTAGGCGAGTCGGTCGAGGAAGTCGGCGAACGGCTTGCTCGGGGACTTGTCGGCCCGAATACGGAGGGCGTCGTCGAGGCTCTGGTTCCAGGTGTCCACGAGTTGAGTGATGCGGCGCATCTCCTCGGCCAGCGCACCGTACTCCTCCTCCTCGCCGAGGGTCCGGAACACCTCCACGCGGTCGATGTTCGCGGTCGAGAGGACAGTCATGTGGGTGATGAACAGGTGGAGGCGGTCCTCTATCTCCTTGCGCTTCTGGTCGCGCAGAATCTTGGGATAGATGACGGCGACCACGAGCGACAGCAGGCCCAACAGCGGAATCGGGAGGGAGACGAGCGGCGGGAAGTCCGTGACGAAGAAGACTCCCACCGTCAGCACGAAGAAGACGACCGAGGGGAGAACGACCAGTCCGAGGTACCGGGAGACCGGCGTCTCCATGTGCTGGTAGGAGTCGATGGTCGAGGACGCGAAGCTAGCGAGGAGGTCTTTGGCGTCCTTGGGGGTGTCCCCGGATTGTTCGTTCGTCGCCATGGTCGTCGGTGAGGCGGCGGGCGTTCGCGGGTTTACGTCCCATCATCATCCCTCTTTCCCCTTGAAATATTGCACTCCAAGACGTGTTACTATCGGTGTTCTTATAAACGAGGGAGGCCGACTCGAACGCTCGACGGGGGCCGAAGAGAAATGTCTGTATGGTTTGTAGCCAACAGAACGTTTCTTTCGCAAATAAATAGGGTGCTCAGAAGACGCTTCGAAGGCCAATTATCACGAGAACGGAAATCGCTTTGAGAACCAACAGGACGGCGAGAAGCGCCGTGACGACTCCGGCGACGGACTGCACGTCCCGCCACTCACCTGCGACCGTAACGAGCAGGCCGGTGGCGACGATTGCGAGACCGAGGAGCGCCGCGTAGTGGGCGCGACGGACGCGACTCATACCGGCAGTTCACGGAAACGGCGCGTAAATGTTGGGGACGAGACGGGTCGGCGACGCGAGTCGGGGGTCGGTGACCTCAGTCGATGGAGCGGTGGATGTCGAACGGCAACCCGTCCACGCCGTCGCGCTGGAACGCCTCGATGGTCTCGTTGACTTCGTGATACCCCAGGACGTTCTCTTCTATCATGCGCTCCATGATCTCGGCCCGGAAGTCCAACTCGTCGTAGATGTCGCGGGTGTTCTCGTATCCGAGCAGAGTCGCGATCTGCTCTTCGAGGACGAAGGAGTTGTTCATCCCCTGGAAGACGATTTCGTCCTCCACGGGGTCCCAGTAGAACGACTGGCGGGTCACGACGCCGCCCATCTCCTTGGAGTAGCCCTCGATTTCCTGCACCGAGGTCACGCGACGCAACACGTCGTCGCCCTGCTTGACCCGGTTCTGGAACAGCGCCACGTCGGCGTTGTCCATGAACGTCTCGGGGATGTTGATGGGGTCGCCCGTGAAACGCTGAATCATCGAGACGATGTCGCTCGCGTGGAACGTCAGCATCACCGGGTGGCCGGTCTGTGCGGCCTGGAACGCCATCCGACCCTCTTCGCCACGAACCTCACCCACGACGATGTAGTCGGGGCGCGAACGCAGCGCGGCCGCCACGAGGTCGAACATGTCCACGTCCGAGGAGTCCTCGCCGCCGCCCTCCCGAGTCAAGAGCTGTTGCCAGGTATCGTGCGGGGGCAGCACCTCGGCGGTGTCCTCCGCGGTGTAAATCTTGCTGTCCCGCGGGATGAACGACATGATACAGTTCAGCGTCGTGGTCTTCCCGGACGCCGTCTCTCCGACCACGAACACGGTCTGCTCGTTTTCGAGACAGAGCCAGAGGTACGCCGCCAGTTTTGGTGACAGCGTGCCCCACTTGGTAATCTGGGCGACCGACAGCGGCGTCCCCTCGCCCTGACGGATGGTGAGGCTCGGTCCCTTCAGACTCACGTCGTCGGAGTAGATGATGTTGATACGCGACCCGTCCGGGAGCGTCGAGTCCACGATGGGGTCGGAGTCGCTCACGGGGTCGCCTATCCGCTCTCCCATGTTTCGCAGCCAGTTGTCGAAGCGGTCGGGCGACCCGAAGTCCACGCTGGTCCCGAGCATACCGAAGGTGCCGTGGTCCACGTACGTCTCGTGGGGACCGATGACGTGGATGTCCTCGTTGGCCGGGTCGCGCATGATGGGTTCGAGCGGGCCGAACCCGACGATGTCGCGGTTCAGCCGGTAGCGGATGTTTTCGTAGGTCTGTTCCGAGACCTCGTAGGTCCCGATGTTGGTGAAGTCCTTGACGAACCGAACGATGTCTTCGGTCGAGAACGTCCGGACGCCGCGCTTGAAGTCGTTGTACGAGACGTTCTTGATCCAGTCGACGATCTGGTCGGCCGAGAGGTTCTGGAGGTTGGCGCGGCCGCCACCGCCTCCGTCGGCGTCGTTGACCAGCACCGTGTCGTCGAGCAGTTCCTCGATGCGGTCGTCGTACTCGCCCTCGTCCTGTGGCGCGGGTTTCTTCACGCTCTTTTCGAGAATCTCGCCGCGGACCTTGCCGAACAGTTCCTGTTCGGTGCCCGAGAGTTCGGGTTCGACCGCGTAGTACTCGGTGTCTTGGCCAACGTCGCCGTAGACGTGACAGTAGATGGGACCGCCGACCGGGTAGATGACGTTCGGTTTGTCGGTCTCCCACTCGTCGTTCGGCTCGTCGATGAGCCGCGGGAACTCCCCGGTGAACTGCTTGAACCGCTTCAGATAATCCCGCAGGTGGGGTCGCCGCATGGCGACTTCCCGAAGGTCGTCTTGGATCTGTGCGGTCCCGTGCTCTGTCATGGTGGAGGCTCAGTTAGGCGACGCTACGACTCTCGATGACGATTCCGGCGTCGGCCCGGACGGAGAACCCGATGGTGTCGCCGACCTGTTCGCCCATTCCGGCGAACCGCTTGACCGAGATGTTCCGGCGCACGTCGTTGCCGACTTCGACCATCTGGAGTTCCATGAACACGTCGGCGATGGCCCGGAACGGGCCGATGGCCTCCTCGTCCACCGTCGAGGGGTCCACCGTGAGGACGATGACCTGTCCCTGTGACACCAAATCGCGGAAGAACGAGATGATTTCGAGGGCGGCCTGTCGCTCCTCGTTCTGTCGAATCAGGGCCTCGAACTTGGGGTCGTTGCGGAGGATGGCGTCGAACGTGTCGATGACGATGACGTCGGCCTGCCACATCGCCTCGGCTTTCATCAACCGATTGAGTAGTTCCTTCCGGTTGCCCTCCTCGTCCTCGGCCGGGGCGGTCAACCGGCCGCCGCCGGTGTCCACGTCGGCGTGGAGGAAGAGGAGTCGCTCGTCGAGCAGATGATCCTCGACGCCGTACGACAGCGAGTGCATCTGGTCGATGAACCCGCTGACGGTCAGTTCGGTCGAGAGCAGGGTGACGGAGTGGCCCGTCTCGCAGAGACCGTAACTGAACCGCTGGCTGATGGCGGACTTCCCGGCCCCGTAGTCGCCCTCGATGAGGACGATGGAGCCGCGGGGGATGCCGCCCCCGAGTTCGTGATTCAGACGGTCGTGGTCTTCGAGGCCGAGCGAGTAGAGATTGTCTCGTGTCATGTTCGGAACTGAAGCACCTCCTCGTCGTCGTTGATGATTATCTTCACGCGATGGTCCTCGCCGGCGTCCAGCGACTTGGAGAACTCTATTTTGGCGACGTCACCGACTCGCCACGGCGGTCCGCCGATGACCGACACCGACAGACTCGTCTGATACTGCCCGTTTATCAACACGTCGATGCGGTCGCTCTCCGCGGGGAGTGAGCGCGAACCGGTGTTCTTTACCAGTAGCGTCACCGTCTCGTTGTCCTCGTCGTACACCGCACCGCTACCGGGGTCGCTGATTATCGAAACGTCGGTTCGGATGTCGCCGGTCACGTCGATGCTTCGGTCGCCCAACGCCGACGAGAGGCGCTGGACGCCCTGCGTGAACGTTCCGGCCACACTGGCGGCGATGATGAGGCTGGCGATGAACAGGATGAGGTGGGAACTGGAGACGCTCGCCACTCAGATCACCTCCGCCGTGGCGACGCCCGGACCGGTCACGACTTTCACGCGGTCGGGGTCGGTAACGGAGACGTTGAACTGGAGCGTCTCTCCGGGGAGCCACAGGTCGGTCTCGCTGTTTCCGTCGACTTCCACCGTCACCATTTTCTGACTCGTTTGAGGCGTGTAATTTCCATCTATAAGAATGTCGGTGTCATTCACCGAGAGCGTGGTCGACCCGTTGTTGTCGACGGCCACGTTCAAGTAGGCCTCCCCGCCTTCGTTGGCGACAGCGGCGTCGGCGATGTCGATCTCGGTGTTCTGGCGGACCAACTCGCCGTCGGCGTTCTCCTCGTACGCTTCGTTCACTCGCTCGAAGCCATTGTTCGCGGCCGAGTAGGCGACTCCGAAGCTGATGAATATCCCGAGGAACAGGACCACCGTCGAGCCGCTAACGCTGAATCCCATCGCGCCCACCTCGAATCTGCGCACAGTGTTCGACGATTTTCCGCTGGACGGCGTCGCCTGTCAGCTGGCTCAGGAAGGTGAGGCTCTGGATGTGGTCGTCGACTTCGAGTGCCGCGGGGCCGGTCTTTTCGGTGTCGACCGAGTCCACGCCGGCAAATCCGCTCATGAACGCCAGAAGCTCTTCCTCGACCGACTCGCTGATCCAATCGATGTCGCCGTAGTACTGTATCGTCCGAACCGCGTCCTCGGAGCCGAACTCCGTGACGAGGAACTCCAACCACTCCATCACCACGAGGTCCGAGACGTACCCCTTCGGGAGTTCCGCGAGATAGGGCTTCCCCCCGCGGCCCGACTGCGTGGCGGGCGTCGCGGGTTCGGTGTCGGACGGTCCCTCGAACTCGAAGTCGCCGTCGGCCGATTCCTCCGGCGTCGTCTCGGCTTCGAGCGTCGGTTCGGGTTCCGGCTGGCCGCCTTCGGGCGCACCCTCTTCCTCGGCCCAGTCGGCATCGCCCGACTCGTACTCCTCTTTGAGTTCCTCGAACGTCGAGCCGCCAGCCTGTCCGCCGTCGTCCTCGTCGTCCGCCTCCAGCGTGGATTCCTCGTCGTCGGTCGCTTCGACCTCGTCGGGCGAGTCGAAGCCGAGGTCTTCGGCGGCGTCGTCCTCGAAGCCGTCCTCCTCCTCGTCGAAGTCGTCGTCGAAGAAACTCTCGGCCTCGGCGTCGGCGATGTCCTCGTTGAGGTCTTCGTTTTGTTCGTCTTCTCCGTCGTCCTCGAACAGACCGAAGTCACCCCCGCCTTCGGCGCCGAAACCGTCGCCGCCGGCCACACCCCCTTGTTGTACGTCGTCGACGAACGGGTTGACTCCGCGCGTCACCATCTCGTAGATTTCGAGGAGCTTTCGGACGTTCTCTTCGGTCTCGTCCACTTTCGCGCTGATCTGCTCGTTCTCGCTCCGAACGGTGCCGACCGTCGAGGAGATCTCGGCGACCTCGTTTTCGAGTTCGTCGATTCGGTTCTCTAGCTCCTGGGTCGGGCCGGAACCGCCGCCCATGGCGAACTCGGCGTCGCCGCCGCCTCCGCCGTCGGCCCAGTCGTCCATCTCCCCGTCCATTCCCATTCCGTCGTCCATGCCGTCGTCCATTCCGCCGAAGTCGCCGTCCATCTCACCGCCCGCACCGTCGCCCATACCGTCGCCGAAGAGGTCGTCGTCGCCGCCACCACCGCTGTCGGCTTCGACGCTCTCACCCTCCTCTTCGTCCATGAAATCCATGATTCCCATGCCGACCAGGCCCGTCCCGAGGAGGTGAACGAACTGGTCGGTGAGACCGATAAGTTTCATTGTCGTCAACAGCGAACTTACGGCACATTAATCTTCCCCCTGAGTTATCAACTCTGATACTCTGTTTCTAAGAGTGCCTAAACCGCCACACGGAGCCTCTAAGAACCGTTTCATCCAGGCTACTTCTGGATGGATGTACTATCGGTTTTCTTGTATATTCGGAGCCGTCGCGCCACTGGCTCGAACACCGGCTTGAGCAGTTCGGGGAGCGTTTCGGTCTTCCCGATGACGAGGTAGCCGCCCTCCGACAGCGACTCCGAGACCGTCTCCAGAATCGGAAGTTTGTGTTCGGTGTCGATGTAGATGAATAGATTCCGACACACCACGAGGTCGAAGTCGGACTTCGGGTCGCCGTTGATGAGGTCGTGACGCTCGAACGACACGAGGTCCTTCACCGCGTCGGTCACGGCGAACCGGTCGCCGTCGCGCTCGACGTACTCCTCGTACTCGTCCAGCGGCGCTAACTGCTCACCGATGTCGGTGGTGCGAGTGTTCTCGTAGACGCCGCGCCGGGCCGCCGAGAGTATCTCGCGGTCGATGTCGGTCGCGGTTATCGCGACGTTCCCGTCGTCGACCTCCGGGTCGTCCAGCGCCAGCATCGACAGCGAGTACGGTTCGCGGCCGTCCGAGCAGGCCGCGCTCCAGAGTCGAATTCGGTCGCGCTCGACCGAGAGGGTTCGGAGGACCGACCGCACCTCCTCCCAGACCTCCGGATTCCGGAAGAAACTCGTGACGTTGACCGAGAACGCGTCGAGCAGGGCGTCCTGCTCGCGGTCGTCGTCGCTGAGCAGGTCGAGGTAACGGTCGTACTCGTCGGTGTCCGTCCGGCGCATCCGCGAGGAGACCCGGCGGTCGAGATAGGCGTCGTCGTAGTAACTCGTGGCGAAGCCGAGTTCGGCCTCCACGTAGTCGAGCAGTCGGTCGAACTCGTCGTCGTCGGGTCTCATAGGTCCTCGTCTCCTTCGTGCGTACTCGTCACGGTTAGCGTCCAGGTCTTCGGGACCAGTACGAGCGACCGACCGTGACCGCCGCCCACGTCCTCGGCGACGACCGGGACGTCTCGGTCCGCGAGCGCGGCGCGCGTTCGCTCGACGTTTCGCTCGCCGACGCCCTCGCTGACGCCCGAGAAGTCGAACATCCGGCTTCCTCCCGCGATTTTGGCCTCCGCGCGGTCGGGGTCGCCGCCCGCGGTTTCGACCGCGGCCACCAGTCGCTCGACGCCGACGTCCGCCGACTTCGCGGGCTTCCCCCGGTCGTCTCCGGTCCCCTCGGGGAGCATGACGTGTGCCAAACCTGCGACGCCCGCGGTCGGGTCCGCGACCGCGACGCCGACGCAGGAGCCGAGACCGCTGGTCGTGAGTCGGGTGTCGCCGGTGGCGACCGCGAGTTCGGCGACTCCGACTTTCACGCGGTCGGGCGGGTCGTCGGTGAAAGGGTAGCGTTCGGTCGTCATGCTCATAGCGACCCTGCTTTGGTCGTTCGCTCGGCCGTCGCGTCCGGGTCGAGGTCGCCCAGCGCGGCCCGGAGTTCGTCCTCGTCTGGGATGGCGTAGATCTCGCAGTCGAACTCCCGGTCGTCGGCGTGCAGGGTCGCGTCGAACAGGAACGCGAACGCCTGCTTCTGGCCGAGACGCGCGACCACGGATTCGGCGACCGCCCGACCCATGTCGTGGACGAACTGCGGCGGCGAGATGTCGATGGTCGTGTTCAGCACGTTCGCCCAGCCATCGATGAAGCTACTGGTCATCACGTTCCCGATCTCCTTCATCGCAGACCGTCGCTCACCGTCGAAGGTTTCGACCTCCTCGGCCCCGGGTACGAGCGCACTCACGACTTCGCGGGCCGACGTCTCGTCGAACAGTATCACGACGTAGCCGCCGAGCGCACCCTCGAATTCGAGGACGACGCCCACGTACTCGCGGTCGCACAGTTCCGCGGGCACGTCCTCGACCGGGACGAAACGCAGGTGGGTGATGTCGACGCCCGTGTCGATGCCGGTCATCGCCGAGACGGTCTCGGAGGCGGTCTGCGCGCCGGTCCTCGCCATCTCTCGGAGGGTCGTGAGCTTCTCGACCGGAATCTCCTCGTCGCCGCCCGCGAGCATCTCCTGCATCGAGTCGGAGTCGGGGAACATGTGGAACTCCACGTCCAACTCCTCGCCGACCGCACCGACGCGATTCCGGAAGACGAACGCTCGGTCGCGCTCGAACTCCGCGCCGTCGAACAGTTCCGCACCGGTCCCCTCGACGTACTCGGGCGGCGAGATGTCGATGGGAGTTCCGAGGTGGTCGGCCCACCCGCCGACGAAGCCGCTGGTCACGACGTTGCCGACTTCCTCGACCGCGCTCTCCTCGACGCCCGCGCCGGGCAGGAGGGTGTCCAGTAGCATCTCGACGCCTTCCGGCGAGAAGGTCAGTATGCTCGTTCCGTCGATGCCGCCCTCGAAGTCGACGACGATGCCGACGCGCTCTCCGTTGCGGCCGAGTTCGTCGGCGGACGCCAGCGTCACCTCTGTCACGTCGACCGCGGTCTCGATGCCGGTCATCCCGGTGAGGTTCTCGGCGGCCCGCTCTGCGCCCGCCCGGGCGGTTCTACTGAACGTTCCCAGCGACTCGATATCCACGTACATTGTGTCAGAGGTCTATCTTCTGCATCAGCGAGACGAGTTCTTCGAGTTCGGGGAAGGTGTACACCTTCACCTCGACGTCGGCCTCGCGGGCGTGAACCCGCGAATCGAACACGAGCGCCATCTCGTCTCGCCGGGTGCCGACGAGATTCTCGACCATCTTCGACCCCGCCCCGTAGGTGAACTTCGGCGTCGAGATGTCGATGGTCGTGTTCAGCACGTTCGCCCACCCGTCGATGAAGCCGCTGGTCATGATGTTGCCGATCTCCTGAACCGCGGAGCGTTCCATGTCCGAAAAGCCCTTCGAGGAGGGGTCCGCGCTCCCGGGGAGCATCCCGGTGGCGAGTTTCTTCGCGCTGCTCGCGCTGAACAGGAACAGGATGTGGCCGTGAGGCGGTTCCACGAGTTCGATGTGAGTTCCGACCTGTTTCTCGTGACCGACGTGGGTCTTGATGTCCTCGATGTCGAGGAAGTTTATCTTCGTTATCTCCATCTCGGTCTTCATCCCCGTCATCTGGTTGAGGTGGTTGGCGACCGTGTTCGCGCCCTCCTTGGCCATCTGGTTGAACAGGTTCAGCTTTCGTATGTCGATTTGCAAGTTTCTATCGTCACCTCGGCTCATATCTCGTCTCCTCCTATAGTGTCTCGACGTCCAGAATCGTCACCACGTCGCCCTCACCGAGGACCGCGGCACCCGACAGTCCCGGGATGCCCGACAGGATGCCCTCGAACGGTTTGACGACGACCTCTTCCTGACGGCTCACGGCGTCGCAGTGAATCGCGACCTTGCGCTCGGACTCCTTGACCCGGACGAGCATGCCGTCGCCGTTTCTCGTCTCGCCGGGGACGTTCAGTGCGTCGCCGAGTCGTACGAGGGGGTACACCGTGTCGTCGTGGGTGACGACTTCCTCGCCTTCGACGGTCTGGACGTCCTCCATCCGGCGAATCTCGTCCACGTTCTTGATGGGGATGCCGTACTCCTCGTCGCCCGACTGGACGAACAGGACCTTCACGATGGCGACAGTGACCGGCAACGAGAGGCTGATGGTCGTGCCCTCGCCGGGCGTGCTGTCCACCTGAATCTCGCCGTCGAGGCGCGAGACGGTGTCCTGAACCACGTCCATCCCGACGCCGCGGCCGCTCACGTCCGTCACCTCGTCGTTGGTCGAGAAGCCGGCGTGGAAGACGAGTTTCTGGGCTTCCTCTTCGCTCAGTTTCTCGACCTCCTCGCGCGTCAGAACGTCCTTCTGGACGGCCTTCCTCCGGATGGCGTTGGCGTCGATGCCGCCGCCGTCGTCCTCGACTTCGATGGTCACGCGGTCGCGCTCGCGGAAGCCTCGGAGCCGAATCGTCCCCTCTCGGGGCTTGCCCGCGGCCTCGCGCTCGTCGGGCGGTTCGATGCCGTGGTCAACCGCGTTCCGGAGCAGGTGCATCAGGGGGTCGCTGATTTCGTCCAGGATGGTACGGTCCAACTCGATGTCGGTCCCCTCCATCCGGAAGTCTATCTCCTTCTCCTGCTCGCGCGCGAGGTCCCGGACGAGTCGCGGGAACTTGTTGACCACCTTCTTCAGCGGGACCAACCGCATGTCCATCACGGTGTCCTGTAGACTCGACGTTATCTTGTCGAGTTCGTCGAGGTGGTCCTCGGCGCTGTCGAGTTGCGCCTGCTCGACCGACCGCCGAAGCTTGATGCGACTCGTGACCAACTGTTCGACCTGACCGTGGAGGTCGTCCAACTGGTCTACGTCCACGCGGACCGACTGAATCTCCGCTATCTCTTCGGCGGCGGAGTCGTCGCCGGCGTCCCCGCTGGCCGACTGGTCGCCAGCGCCGTCACCGTCGCCCGCTTCTATCACGTCGCCCTCGAAGTCGTCGGACCCGGACGAGTCACTCGCGGCGGTCTCCGCTGCCGTGGTACTCTCGTCGGTCGGTCCGCTCTCGTCGCTCCTGGAAGTTTCGTCGGTCGAACCGCTCTCGTCGGTCCCGGCAGATCCGTCGGTCGCGTCGGCCGCGCTCGTCACGTCGATTTCGTCTACGTCGAGCGGCGTCACCGTCGCGGCCGAGATTTTGCCGACGGACGCGACGACGGCCTCCACGTCGCCCGCGCTCTCGCCGACGACGAAAGCGTCGAAGCCGTCGTCGTACTCGCCGTCGTTGAGCGCGTCCACGTCGGGGACTGCACCGAGCAGTTCGAGACCGTCGCTCAGTCCTTCGAGGGCGAACATCGCGTCCACGCCTTTCATCTCGGGGTCGCCCATGTCCACGCCGACGTGGAACACGTCGCCGCCGGCGGTAGCGAGCGCCTCGGGAGCGTCGAGGTCACCGACCGGAATCGCGTCGAGCGCCGTCGCCGACTCCTCGGTGGTGTCGGGTTCCCCGTCGTCGCCTGCCGCGTCGCCTGACCCGTCTTCGGTCTCCGCCGACTCGTCGGCCGCCGCACCGCCGCGCTCGATGACGCCGCGGATTTCGGCGATGGTCTCCTCTGGGTCGATGTCGGACTCGCCCTGGTCTTCGATTTGGCCGAGCGCTCGGTCGATTTCGTCCACGCCGGCGAAGACGAGGTCCATGATTTCCGGCGTGACCTCCATCCGACCCTGTCGAATCTCGTCCAACAGGTCCTCGATGGCGTGCGCGAGGCCGCTCTCGTCCTGAAAACCCATCGCGCCGAAGTTGCCCTTCAGGGTGTGAGCCGTCCGGAAGATGGAGTCCATCGCGGCCTCGTCGCCCGGGTCGTCTTCCAGTTCGAGCAGGGAGTTGTTCAACTCCGTGACGTTCTCTTCGCTCTCGCGTATGAAATCCTGTATGTAGTCTTCCATGTCCTTTCACCCGTTGTCACGAATCGTGTCGAGAATCGCCTTGGCGATCTCGTCGGCCGGATGGACGGAATCGACGCATCCGGTCTCGATGGCCCGGGCCGGGATGCCGAACACCGAACAGGTCTCCTCGTCCTGCGCGAGCGTCGCTCCGCCGGCGTCCTCGATGGCTTCGATGCCCGTCGCGCCGTCCGAACCCATTCCGGTCAGGACGACCCCGGTCAGCGGGCCGTCGACCTTCTCGGCGGCGGTCTCCATCGTCACGTCGATAGCCGGGCGCACGCCGTGCATCGCCTCGTCCTGCTGGAGGCGGATTCGGAGGCGACCGTGGCCGTAGCCCGCGACCTCCATGTGGTAGTCGCCCTTCGCCACGACGGCCTCGCCGCCGCCGATTCGGAGGCCGTCTGCGGCCTCGCGCACGTCGTACTCGCTCCGGCGGTCGAGGCGCTCGGCGAACCGAGCGGTGAAACCGTCGGGCATGTGCTGGACGACCAGCACCCGGAGGTCTGCCTCCAGCGGGAGACTCGACAGCACGCGCTCGACCACTCGGGGACCGCCGGTCGAGGCCCCGACGACGAGCGTCGGGTTCTCGGCGTAGCCGTGGTCGGCGTCGAGCGTGCCGGAAGTCGCCGTGTCCACGTCCTCGACCGACTCGGGGTCGGCCCGCGTCGCCGACCGGATTTTCTCGACCAGCGCGTCGCCGTGGGCCGAAATCTCGGTCGACACCTCGCCGCCCGGTTTGGCGAGGAAGTCCACCGCACCCTTCTCCAGCGCCTCGAACGTCGCTTCCGCACCGTCTTCGGTGTGGGCCGACAGCATCAACACGGGGGTCGGGTTCGTCGCCATAATCTCCTCGACGGCCTCGATGCCGTCCATGCGGGGCATCTCCACGTCCATCGTCACCACGTCGGGGTCGTGTTCGGCGACCGCCTCGACTCCCTCCGTGCCGTCTCCGGCCTGCGCGACGACTTCGATGCCACCCTCTTCGAGAATGTCGGAGATGACCGTCCGCATGAAGTGAGAGTCATCGACGACGACTGCCCGCGTCATGCTGAGACGACGTCCTCTATGGCGTCCATCACGCTGGGTTTCTGGAACGGTTTGGTGATGTAGCCGTCCGCACCCGCCTTGATGGCGGCCTTCATCTTCTCTTCCTGCCCGATACTGGTGCACATGATGATGTTCGAGTCGGGGTCGTCCTCCTTGATTTCGGAGGTGGCCTCGATGCCGTCACGAATCGGCATCACGATGTCCATCATCACGAGATTGGGGTCGTGTTCCTCGTAGAGTTCGACGGCCTCGACGCCGTTCTCGGCCTCGCCCGCGATTTCGAACTCCTCTTCGAGTATCTCCCGGAGTAGATTCCGCATAAATTCCGAATCGTCTACGATGAGTACGTTTTTAGCCATCCGATAGTCACCAAGCGGTTGATTTGAAACGGGGTGAAATAAATTCTCCCCTCCGATTATCACGACTGATGCTCGTCCGAACACGCGGAACGGCACCGAGACCGCTCTCTGCCGACGCGACGCGATTTCGGTCGGAACTGACCGAGTTCATTTCAGTTGGTCGATGATGGCGTCGATGTCCACCCAGACCACGAGGTCGAGTCCGTCGCCGTTGGGTTTGCGGATGATGCCCCGCGAGACCTGCTGCTCGATGCCCTGGGTGTCGAGGTCCGAGAGGTCATCGTCGGTATCGATTCTGCTCTCGGGGTGGTCGGTGACTTCCAGTACCTCGTCCACTCGGATGCCGATCTTCTGCTTGTCGTCCGGCCGGTCCAACACGAGGACGTTCTGTTCGTCGCGTTCGGAGGCGTCGCCCTCGACGCCGAGGAACGTCCGGGGGTTGATGATGGCGGTGGTCTCGCCCCGCAGGTCCATCACGCCGTCGACGGAGGCGGGCGTCCGGGGAATGCGCGTCACTTTCTTTATCTCCACGATGCTGTCGACCTCGTCTATGTCGACCGCACAGTAGTCCTCGCCGAGTCGGAACTCCACGACCTGTCTGGTCGGGACGTTCTCGACCTCGGGCGAGTCGGTCCGGTCGGTTCCGTCACCGGGTTCGGCGTCGGTCTCTTCGACCTGCATGGCACTCTCTGATTCAATCATCGAAGCCGAGAATATAAAACCCGGCCTCGTCTCTCGGAGATGATAACTGGGACGGAGTGAAACGAGGGCGCGATTGCTCGAAGCGTCTGCCGGTCGTTTCGACCGTAATTCGACCCAACCGGCCAGTTTCAGACGTTCTCCGGCGGGAACACCATGCCGCGGTCGTCCTGGACCGCCTCGAAGAGGTCGGCGATGGTGTCGTCCGGGCCGAGGTCGTAGGTCTCCAGAATCGTTTGCAGACACGACGGCGAGTAGCGCACCCGAACGTTCGATTCGGTGAGCAGGATGCCCAACACGTCCTCGACGGCGGTTTCGGTGGTCAACTGCTGGGCGTACCAGCGCAGGAGGCTGTCGAAGACGGTGCCCACGTCGTCGGAGAACGTCTGCTGGTGGCTGATGGCGTTGTCGGACTTCGCGCTGACGTGGAACCCGTACCGGGCGCTCGTTCCCTGCAAGTCGTCTTCGAGCCACTGCTTTACCGCACTGGAGTCCGCGGGTCCGTCGCTCGGGCCGTCCTCCGCCGGGCGCGACTCGTCCTGTGAATCCCCCGTGCGCGCCGAGTCACCGCCGCGAGCGTCGTCGGGAACGTCGGGTCGGGCGTCGGTACCGATGACGTACCGATCTTCGTCCAGCGACACGACCTGCTCTTCGTCTTCGATGTCGAGTTCGTCCGGCGACAGCGCCGGCCCGTCGTCGCCACTCGCGGCCTCGTTCGGCCGTAAGGCGGTCCGTTCGTCGGGGTCCCGGCCGTCGTCCGGCGTCGGACTCATTGGGAACCGATTCCGTTCGATTTCACATAAACCCACCGCCTGATTCCTCCGAATTACGAGGCGTTCGACGGTTTGCGCGAAGTCACCGCCTCACTGAGCGTCGGAAATCTCGGCTAGACATCGAACGACCGCCCGTCGGACCCGCCTCTCGCCGTCGATTTTTCAGACCGCGGTCGGCGTCCGAACGGTTCCGGTGGTTTCGACGATCGTTGTAAGAGGGATTTATTATCGTCGAACTACTGGAATTCAATACCGAAATGAGCGTTCAACGACTGACGACACCTGCGAGAGAACTGCCGACGGAACTGGAGTCGCCGCGCGCGAAACTAGTGTACCTCTACCTTCGGCCCGCGGCGGCGTCGATAGACGAACTACAGGCGGACCTCGACGTCAAGAAGATCACGCTGTTCAGCATCCTTCGGACGCTTCGAGAACGCGGTCTCGTGGAGAAGCGGGACGAACGGTTCGCAGTGGCCGAGTAGCTACTCTTCTTCCTCTTCGGGGCAGAGTTGGTCCGGCGTGCGCTCGTAGCGCGGTGTGTCTACGAACTGCTTGATGCGTTCACGCTCGTCTGCTGAAAGGGGCATACGCGATGAGACACACGGCAACACCAAAAAGACAGTGGCTCCTGTCAACGAACCCGACTACTGCGTGACGGTCGGATTCCTGCGGCCGACGACCCCCGACAGTCCTTTTGGCGCGGAACCCGCACAGTTCTCTGATGGGGAGAGAGTCATGGTAATCGATAGCGCGATTCGGCTCGGAGGAGTCCAGTATGGCTGACGCCGACGACAAGTATCCCGAGGAGTCCGGCCGACGCCGGTTCGTGAAGGGCGTCGTCGGGAGCGCCGCACTCACGGGCATCGGCACCGCGGCGGCCGCGAGCATCAACTCTGCCACTGCACCGACCGGCGCGGGCGGAGGTATCATCCAGTACTTCGGTGTCGAGAACACCGCCGGACCTGCACCCCGAGGGATGCCCCAGATTCCGATAGAAATCGACGACGAGGGGTTCCTCAAGGGCGTCTGGCCCGAACCAGAGACCGTAACGGAGCAAGGTCGCGAGATAACGGTCGCCGAGATGCAACTTGGCGGCATCACTTACTCCAGCGAGTGGTTCCAGTACTGCGGGGTCCAGACGTACCCCGGCGTCGAACCCGACGCCGACCAGGACAACTTCCTCCGGTACTCGGGGTCGCCCCCCTACGAATGGCAACAGGAGGAGGTCGAACCCGGCGACAAGGTCAACGTCGAGGACTTCAGCGACTACGAGACGTGGGGCAACGGCATCGGCGAGAGCGGTCTCGGCAAGCCCGCGCTGGCGACGTGGCGCTCGCAGGACGTGCCCGCGAGCGGGACGATGCCGGTGCAGATAATCCGGAGTCCACGAATCCAGCGGATGGCAGACCGAGGCGACGAGTGGCTCTCGGCCAGCACCGAGGAAGGGTTCCTCGCGAACTTGAACAAGTGTACCCACTTCTGTTGCGTGCCCGGATTCAAGACGCTTCCCGACAGTGCCAAGTTCGGCGCGGCGAACGAAATCTACTGCCAGTGCCACCAGTCGGTGTACGACCCGTTCAGCATCGTGCAGTTGTCGTTCGTGGCGCTCCCGCGTCCCGAGGACAACTGAGCGTTCCGTAGATTACCGGAACGACACCCGGCGCAGTCTCGTCGGACGAACGTCGCCCGTTCGGGACGTTGACGTGTCAGGTAGCCTAGACGGCAACAAACGTTTTGTACCACCAGTTTCCATCCACGCACATTGAAGCAACTGCTCTACGCAGCCGTCGACCGAGTCAAGCGCCTGACGCGGTCGTCGGCTTCCGACGCCGACGAGGGAGACGCCACCGTACGGGACGACGACGGCCCCGACCTCTACGAGTGCGAGGGCTGTGGAGCCGTCTTCATCTCGAAGCCGAACGAGTGTTCGACCTGTAAGGACGACGATTTCTCGAACGTCGGAAAGTTCCAGTAACCCGGTCGCTTCGTTCGAATTTCGACCTCACGTCGATATCTCCGTCTCTTAGATAAACATATAGCTATAATAGGAGTATTTTTACGCCTTTAGGCAAGGATATCATTTCCCCACCTCGGGAGGTCGGAGAGACGCCGAGCGTCTTCGAACGCCGCCGTTTGGTCGACGAGAAAACATTTACCGACACGCTCGAATAGCAGAACTATGGTCCCCTCCCGCTCCCGAAGAGCGTTCCTCCGGGCGGTCACGGTCGGGTCGCTCGGATTAGCAGGTTGTACGGGCGAGCGACGACCCGTCGGTTCGACCACGACGCCACCGCCTTCGACGACGGCAACGACGGACGGCGAGACGACCGCCGGAACGACCGGCCCGGACGAGCGCGTGACGGAGACGCCGCCCGGCGCGCCCGCGCTCCCGGCGTCCGGCGAGTGGCCCACGTACCGATTCGACGCGAGAAATACGGGCTACAACCCCGACGGAGACGGTCTCCGCGACGGCGAGCAGTACTGGCGACTCCGGGCGGGCGGCCCCGCGAGCGTGAGCGACGACGCGCTGTTCAACGTCTCGGGTTACGAACGCGACGAGGGGGCGCTCACCCGGCGCGACCCCGGGACCCTCTCGGTTCGCTCGGCGACAGGTCTCGTCGGGTACGGCATCAACTCGCCGCCGACGGTCGCCGACGGACGAGTCTTCGTGACGACGTTCGTCGAAGCGTTCTGCCTCGCCGCCGACCGCGACGAAGTGCTGTGGCGCGGCCCCGAGATGGACGGTATCCACGGAGCGCCGACCGTCAGCGACGACACCGTGTTCGTCAACAGCGGTGGCTACCAATCGGTTCCGGCACAGTTGCGCGCCTTCGACGCGGCGTCGGGCGACCAGCGATGGCGCTACGACACCGAGAGCGAATCGAAGTCCGCGCCGGCAGTCGCCGACGGTCGCGTCTTCGTCGTGGCCCGCGACGGACTCCACGCAATCGACGCCGCGACCGGAGCGGGCCTGTTCGTGGTCGGCGACGCCGGAGACGAGTGGTCGGCCCCCGTCGTCGCCGACGGAACGGTGTACGTCGTTGCCTATCGGGACGAGGACGACGAACTGTTCGCTATCGACGCCGCGGACGGAACGGTCCACTGGCGATTCCAGCCATCCGGACTCGACGGCGAACCGCCGGTCGTCGCGGACGGGACGGTCTACGTCGGGACCGACCGCGGCGTCGTCGCGCTCGATTCGAGCGACGGGACGCGAACGACGACCCTCGGCAACCAAGGGACGCCGGTCGCGCGCGTGGGTGACGTGATATATGCGACCGACCGTGGGACGCTCTTCGCGCTCGACGCCGAGGGCGATGGCGAGGGCGTTCTCTGGTCGCATCGAACCGAACAGGTACAGATCGAGGACACTATCGGTCGGAACATCTACGGAGTCACGCCGGTCGACGGGGCGGTCTACGTGAGCGCCCGCGACGCCTTCCACGGGTTCGGTCCCGTGCTATCCTGACTCCGTCGCGGAATGGAGGCGCTTATTTTGCTCGCACCCCGACCATCGGGGAAGCACCTCGGACTGGGTGACTACTTCCTATCATGCCTACACCGAAATCGAAGGCGACTCTCGTCGCGGTCGCCGTCCTCGCGTCGGTCGTTCTGGTCGGCGTCGGCCTCGTCGTCACCTCGCAGGACGGCGGAACCGACGCCGGAGCGCAGCGAACGCTCACCGCCAACTGGGTCAGCGACACGGGCCGGAACATCACCGGGAACCACCACGTCGCAATCGGCGGCACTGTCGGCGACCGACCGCTCGTGTTCGCGCCCATCAGCGGCGAAGCCGACGACGCCGGTCACGGCCACCAGCACGATCACGGGAGCGCGACGGCGAACGCCGCCACGAGCGCGTCCTCCGGGTGCGGACTGGTCGCGCTGAACGGGACCGACGGTGACGTTCGCTGGACCTACGACGTCCCGCCGGCCAACTGCACCATCCACTCCATCGCCGACCCGACGCTGGCCGACGTCGACGGCGACGGCGTGCCGGAAGTCCTCGCCACCTCGACCGAGAAGACGGTCGCGGCGTTCGACTCGAAGTCCGGCGACGTGACGTTCGAACGCAACCTCTCGGCCTACGGCTACACCCGGCCGGTCGTGGCCAACTTCACGGGCGACGCGCGACCCGAGGTCGTCGTGGTGGACGTTCACGGGACCGTCTTCGTCGTCCGACCCGACGGCGACTCTACCGGCGGCGGAGATTCGTCGGACGAGTCCGGCGGCGAGACCGTCTGGACTCGTAAACTCCCGGCCGACTACGTCTGGGGCCAACCGCACGTCGAGGACTTCGACGGCGACCAGTCGCCCGAACTCGCGGTCGCACTCGGCAACGGCCGACTCGTCATGCTCGACAACGACGGGAACATCGCGTGGAACCGGTCGGTCGGCGCGGGCGACTCCGTGACCTGGTTCACGACCGGGCAGGTCGACGACGACTCACCGGCGGAACTCGTGACGGCCACCTCCGGCGGGAACGTCTCGCTGTTCGACGGCGACGACGGAGAACTGGTCTGGCGAAAGTCGTTCGGCGCGTACGCCGCGGTCCACGCGGTCGGAGACGGCGACGACGACGGGACCGGCGAAGTGTACGCGACCGCACGGGACGGGAATCTCCGGGCTATCGACGCGGTCTCCGGCGACGTGGAGTGGACGACGAGTCTGACCACGGTCAACGCCCAGATGACGCCGCCGCCGGTCCTCGGCGACGTGGACGACGACGGCGACGACGAACTGGTCGCGGCGTCGAACGACGGGAGCGTCGCGGTCGTCGACCCGAAGTCGGGCGAGATACTGGCGTCGTACGAGCGCGAGACGCCACTCTGGACGCATCCGACGCTCGCGGACGTAGACGACGACCCGGCACCCGAGATTCTGACGATGTACGGCGACGGCCGGGTCGCGGCGCTGTCGTACGAAAACGAGACGGCCTGAAGCCGCACGACAGGTCTTCCCCCTGTTCCGGCCGTGCGCTCCGGCCGGACACCGAGCGTCGGCGGGTCGCCGAGCGAGTAGTGTGCGCCCGGCGGAGACCCATCGCGTCACAGGCGAAATGGAGTTATGGGAGTCGTCCGGCAAATCCGCAGTTCGACGTAGACTCTGGCACGCGAGTCGAAGCACGTCGAGGCGGTCTGTCACCGCCTACTCGACCAAAGAGCAGTGAAATATTTAAAACGGCGTCAGACTCCCATACCGTTTCATTTTAAGTGAGGGCGCGGATTTCGTGCAACGAATGTGAACAGTAGTAGGATTGATTAGAGCTCGAATAAATTGGCCGACTATCACCACGCGATCCCAGTAGCACGTCAGCCCGCTACCCATGGATTTCGAAACAGCACTCGGCCTACTGAGTAACGAACACCGACGCACCATCGTCGTCGTCCTCGACGAGACCGGTCCGGTCTCCCGCCAACAACTGGCGACCGAGGCGTCGGAACCGACGTCGCCTCGGACTGCACGGCACGGGAAGAGGTGTGCATCGCGCTCCGCGACGACCACCTGCCGCACTTGGTCGACGCTGGCGTCGTAGAGTACGACGACGACACGGTGGTTCCGACCTCGAAGTTGGACGCGGTCTGCGACTGGTTGAACGACTCGGCTCGGGTCGCCCCGGACACGACGGCCAGTCTCCGCGAGCAACTGACCGCGTTCTACGCGTGAAATTTCGAACGACTCGGGCGAGCGCCTCCGGCAAGCCGGAGGCGCAGACCCAGGTGGAAATCGGGGCGTGTGAACAAACCCAGGTGGAAATCGAGGCGTGTGAATCTCGATTCGAATCCAGGGGTGGATAGTGAACCGGAATCAGACGTTCTTGCTCGGTCGTTTCCCTCCCTGCGCGAGATGCGACTGGCAGGATTCGAATCGCCACCGAACTGCTTCCGTCGCTGTCGAAAGGGACAGCGTCAGGAAGCCAGGGGTGGGATTTGAACCCACGAACTCCCGATTACAAGTCGGGTGCTTGAACCGCCCAAGCTCCCCTGGCGCGTACCGCCACCTTCTGGCTACTCCTTTGTGAGCGTATCGCTTTCGACCGATTTTTCCAGTTCGATTCGGTGAGGAGCGTAGCCGTGGCGTCGGTAGAATCGCCGGGCGTCGTCGTTGGCGGCCATCATCTCGAGCGCGAGGGTGTCCGCGCCCGACTCGACCAGTCTCTCCTCGGCGGCCCGAAGCAGGTCCGACCCGATGCCCTCGTCGCGGCGGTCGGGGACGACGTAGATGTTCTGGACCAGACCGCGGGTCGCGTCCTGCTCGTAGCTGTTCGACTCGATGCCGAAGGTGACGAAGCCGACGAGTTCGTCCGCGTCGTCTCGCGCCACCACCAGTTCGTCGGCGACTGCGCTCTGGGTGAAGGCTTCACGGATGGTCGTGTGGTTTTCGTCGGCCAGCAGGTGCGAGCCGAGTTCGCGCTGGTCGGCGGCCAGTTCGACCCAGCAGTCGGCCGCCGCGTCCGCGTCTTCGGTACTCCCGAGTTCGATGGTGACCATTCAGTCTCGGAGTGCTTCCACCGCGGGCAGGTCCTCGCCCGTGAGCATGTTGAGTGCCGCGCCGCCGCCCGTGCTTACGTGGTCGAAC
Source organism: Halorussus salinisoli (assembly GCA_005239435.1). Taxonomy (GTDB): domain Archaea; phylum Halobacteriota; class Halobacteria; order Halobacteriales; family Haladaptataceae; genus Halorussus; species Halorussus salinisoli. Next base: position 92,534 of record SZNP01000009.1, read on the forward strand.
CCGTCGATGTCGAACTTCCGGATGGCCGCGGCCGTGTCGCCACCGCCGACGATGCTGTACTCCGCCTCGGTGGCAGTTTCGAAGAGTTCGCGAGTGCCCCGGGCGAACGTCTCGTCCTCGAAGACCCCGGCCGGACCGTTGAGGACGACCGTGCCCGAGTTCCGGACGACCTCTGCGTAGGTATCGATCGTCTCCGTCCCGACGTCCATCGCGGCCTCGCCCTCTCGCGGGGGAAGCGCGTCCACCGCGATTTCGTGGCGCTCGCCGTCGCGCTCGACCGCCACGTCCGCGGGGAGTCGGATGCGGTCGCCGTACTCGTCGAGGAGGTCGGCCGCGCGGTCGATTTCGTCCCAGTAGCCCTGCTCGTAGACGAAGTCGGCGCTGGCGTCGCCGAGGTCGGTCTCGTCGGCCAGCAGGAACACGTTTGCGACCACGCCGGTCGTCAGCACCTCGTCGGCGATACCGCGTTCGAGGACGCTCTCGACCACCGCCATCGAGTCGGGCACTTTCGCACCGCCGATGACGTAGGTCCGGGGTTCGGGCGTCCCCTCGATATCGCCGAGAACGTCGAGTTCCCGCTCCATCACCCGGCCCGCGTAGCCCGGAATCCGGGCCGGAAATCCGACGATGGAGGGCTGTGAGCGGTGGGCCGCGGCGAAGGCGTCGTTGACGTAGGCGTCGAGGACGGAGACGAGTCTGTTGACGAGTTCGGTCTCGCCGGCGCGGTCGGCCGGGAATTCCATGTACTCCTCGCTGTAGAAACGGGTGTTTTCCAGTACGACGGCCTCACCGTCGCTCAGGTTCTCGACGGTCCGGCGGGCGTCGGCCGAGAAGGTCGCGTCGGCGTACCCGACCGGAGCGTCGAGCAGTTCGTCGAGGCGGTCGGCGTGCGGGCGGAGGTTCCGGAACTGGTCGCCACCGGGACGACCCTGATGGGCGAGGACGGCCACCCGACCGCCGCGCTCCAACAGTTCCGAGAGGGTGTCGACGTGGGCGCGCAAGCGGGCGTCGTCGGCGAGCGCGCCGTCGTCAGTTAGCGGGCTATTGATGTCGATACGCACTCCGAGCGTGGTCCCTTGGACGGCGAGGTCGTCCAGGGTCTCTATCGGCATGTACGTGACTCCGACAGCCCGAGTGATATATGTGTCGGGCTGAGTGACAAATAAAAATTCGTTTCCGAGTAAACTTTCAGAGGTCGTGCGTTGGGTTCACAACTTGCAAACTTTTTTATAGCCGGTGTGAGACCTACTGATAGACTATGACAGGCATGGAAAAGTCGCGACGCGCGTATCTGAAGACGACGGCCGCGGTCGGTGCTGCCGGACTCACCGGTCTCTCCGGATGTATCGGCAGCATTTCGGGTGGAAGCGATGGCGGAAGCGACGAACCCATCCACATGGGGTCGATTCTGCCGATTACAGGTGCGCTGAGCGCCTACGGTGACGGGATGCAGGAAGCGGTCAACCTCGCGAAAAAACACATCAACGACGCGGGCGGACCGCTCGGACGCGAAATAAAGGTCCACAACAAAGACAGCGAGACCAAACCGAGCAAGGCGTCTCAGAAGTACAAGTCGCTGGTCAACGAGCAGAGCATCGTCGGCTTCGTCGGCGCGGCCTCCAGTGGCGTCTCCGTGCCGCTCGCCAAAAACGTCGCCTCCGACGGCGTGATGCAGGTGAGCAACGCCAGCACCACGCCGGCGCTCGCGGAGATCGGCTACGACGGCGACACGAAGTACTTCGGCCGGACCGCCCCGAACGACGGCCAGCAGGGTATCGTGATGGGCCGCATCATGAACGAGGACAAGTACATCGGCGCGGACAAGGCCGCGTTCCTCCACGTCGCCAACGCCTACGGCGAAGGGTTGGCGGAGAAGGCGAAGGAGGCGTTCGACGGCGAGACCGTCGCGACGGTGCCCTACGACAAGAAGTCCTCCGACTACACCTCGACTCTCGACAAACTGTTCGAGGACGACCCCGACGCCATCGGGTTCGTCGGCTACCCCGGCAACGGGAAGACCATCCTCAAGCAGTGGGACAACGGCGGCTACGGCGGCGAGTGGGTCCTCAGCGAGGGCCTGAACGACAAAGGGTTCTTCGAGAACCTCAGCGACATCACCGACGGGATGTACCTCGCGTCGCCGAGTCCCGAGTCCACGAAGAGCGCGGACACGTTCGACGGAGAGATGGGCGACCAGGCCGGGACGCTGTTCGCACCCCACGCCTACGACGGCCTCTTCCTGCAGGCGCTCGCCATGCACAAAGCGGGCGAAGCGTCCGGGCAAGCCATCGCCAAGAACTTCCAGTCGGTGTCACGCGACGGGAAGAAGGTGTTCGCTGGCGAGTTCCAGAAGGCCAAAGACTTGCTCGACGACGGTGAGAACATCAACTATCAGGGCGCGTCGAGTCCCGTGGACATGAACGACTCGCTCGAACCGCTCAACCGATTCGCCATCATGCAAATTCAGCAGGCCGAGCGGAAAGAGTTACAGAGCATCGAACGCTCGTGGTTCGAAGGGAAACTGTAATCGAGCCAAAACGTCCGAGACGTCGCTCTTCCCTTTTTCCGGCGGTCGAATCGTGCGCATACGCCGCTTTCTTCCGGGTCGCTTCCAGAATCCGATTGAACTATCCGGTCGTACCCCGGTAATCATACACAATTGTTTATTACTGTCGCGTCGTGTGATACGTCGGAGATGTCAGAGAAATATCGAACCACGCGACGGACGTATCTAAAGGGCGCGACGGCCGCGGGGGTGGCCGGGTTGACCGGACTGTCAACGTCGGCGGGTGCCCGACAGGGCGGCCCCATCCAGATGGGATCGATACTCCCCATCACGGGGGACCTGAGCGCGTTCGGAAGCGGGATGCAGCGGGCGGTCAACATCGCCGTACAGGACGTGAACGACGCGGGCGGCCCGTTGGGCCGCCAGATTAACATGACGAACACGGACAGTCAGACCCAACCGTCCCGGGGTATCCAGCAGTACAACTCGCTGGTCAACGAGCAGAACATCATCGGGTTCGTCGGCGCGGCCTCCAGCGGGGTCTCGGTCACGCTGGCTCAGAACGTCGCGGCCGACCAAGTGATGCAGGTGAGTAACGCCAGCACGTCGCCCGCACTCGCACAGATCGGCTACAACGAGGACCGGTCGCTCAAGTACTTCGGCCGGACCGCTCCGAACGACGGCCAGCAGGGCATCGTGATGGGTCGCATCCTCAGCGACGACCAGTACATCGGTGCGGACAACGCAGCGTTCCTCTTCGTGGACAACCCCTACGGACAGGGACTCGCCGAGCTCGCCCGCGAGGCGTTCGAGGGCGAGACGGTCGGGATGGTCGGCTACAGCCAGCGGGCAAGCGACTACACCTCGACGCTCGACTCGCTGTACCAGAACGACCCGGACGCGGTCGGATTCATCGGCTACCCCGGCAACGGCCGGACGATTCTGAACCAGTGGAACAACGGCGGCTACGGCGGCGATTGGGTCCTCAGCGAGGGCCTGAACGACCCTGGCTTCCTCAGTGAACTGAGCAACATCACGTCGGGGATGTACCTCGCGTCGCCGAACCCCGAGCAGACGCCGGGACAGTCCACCTTCGAGGAGAAGATGGGCGACCAGGCGGGAACGCTGTTCGCGCCCCACGCCTACGACGGCCTCTTCCTGCAGGCGCTCGCCATGCACAAAACGGGCGAAGCGTCCGGGCAAGCCATCGCGCAGAACATCCGGTCGGTCTCCCGCGAGGGAGAGACCGTCACCGTCGGCGAGTTCCAGAAGGCGAAGGACCTGCTGGACAACGACGAGGACATCAACTATCAGGGCGCGTCGAGTCCCGTGGACCTCAACGAGAAGCTCGAACCGCTCAACCAGTTCGCCATCATGCAGGTGCAGGACGACGGGTCGCTCGAGACGCTGGATACCATTCCGCGGAGCTTCTTCGAGGGGAAACTCGGCGGCGGTGGCGGCGAAACGACTACGACGCAAGGGTAATCCTCTCACGCCGACTTTTTCGAGCGAGCGCCAGCGGACAGCGGTTATGCTAACCACCCGCACGAGCTAGACGAATTTATACTGCCAGTAATCGTCTCTGTCCCCGAGATGCCAGGGAGCTATTCGACGACGCGACGACACTACCTGAAGGGCGTAACGGTGGCGGGGGTGGCCGGACTGACGGGGCTGTCGACGTCAGCGAGCGCGACACAGGGCGGCCCCGTCCAGATGGGGTCGATACTCCCCATCACGGGGAACCTGAGCGCCTTCGGCAGCGGGATGCAGGAGGCAGTCAATCTGGCAGCGCAGGACGTGAACGACGCCGACGGACCGCTCGGACGGCGCATCAACGTGTCGAACACCGACAGTCAGACCGCGCCGTCGCAGGCTATCCAGCAGTACAACACGCTGGTCAACGAGCAGAACATCGTCGGATTCGTCGGCGGGGCCGCGAGTGCCGTCTCGACGCCGCTCGCCCAGAACGTCGCACAGGACAGAGTCATGCAGGTCAGCAACGCGAGTACGACGCCAGTCCTCTCCGAGATCGGTTTCAACGAGGACGAATCGGTGAAATACTTCGGCCGAACCGCCCCGAACGACGGCCAGCAGGGCATCGTGATGGGACGCATCCTCAGCGCCGACGAGTTCATCGGCGCAGACACGGCCGCGTTCCTCTTCCGCGGTGACCCGTACGGCGAGGGATTGGCCTCGAAGGCGAGCGAGGCGTTCGAGGGCGAGACGGTCGGGATGATACCGTACGACGAACAGGCGTCCGACTTCACGTCGACGCTCGACTCGCTGTTCGAAAACGACCCCGAGGCCATCGGGTTCGTCGGCTTCCCCGGCGAGAGCCGAACGATCCTGAACCAGTGGAACAACGGCGGCTACGGCGGCGAGTGGGTCCTCAGCGAGGGCCTGAACGACCCTGGCTTCCTGACGGAACTCAGTGATATCGTCGCAGGGATGTTCATGGCCTCCCCGGACCCCGAGGCCACTACCGGCGCCGAGACGTTCCAGGAGAAGTTCGGGAGCGATTCGCCCACGCTGTTCGCGCCCCACGCCTACGACGCGCTGTTCTTGATGGCGCTCGCTATCGAGGCCGCGGGCGAAGCCTCGGGGACTGCTATCGCGCGGAACATCCGGTCGGTCTCCCGGGAGGGGGAGACGGTCACGGTCGGCGAGTTCCAGAAGGCCAAGGACCTGCTGGCGAACGGTACGGACATCGATTATCAGGGCGCGTCGAGCCCCGTGGACCTGAACGAGAAGCTCGAACCGCTCAACCAGTTCGCCATCCTGCAGGTACAGGAAGACGGCTCGACGGAGAAGCTAGAGACGATTCCCCGGTCCGAATTCGAGGGACAGTTGTAGGCCGAGAAGCGGGGTCAGTCGTCAGTCGCGGCTTCGCCGCTGTCGCCGCCGCCACCGGCACCGAGGTAGAGTTCGGTCACTTCGTCGTTGTCCAGTAGCGCCTCGCCGGTGTCCTCGAAGCGGTTCTCGCCCATCTCCAGCACGTAGCCCCTGTCGGAGTTCCGCAGCGCCTTCCGGGCGTTCTGCTCGACCATCAGGATGGCCGTGCCCGACGCGTTGATTTCGAGAATCTTCTCGAACACCTCGTCCACGAGGTCGGGGGCGAGTCCCGCGCTCGGTTCGTCCACGAGCATCAGGTCCGGGTCCACCATCAGGCCCCGGCCCATGGCGAGCATCTGCTGTTGTCCGCCCGACATCGTCCCGGCCTTCTGGTTCTGGCGCTCCTCCAGAATCGGGAAGCGGTCGAACACCTCGTCGAGCGCGTCGTCGGGCATCTCGTCCAAGATGTACGCGCCCATCTCCAGATTCTCCCGGACCGTGAGGTTCGGGAAGACGTTGTCGACCTGCGGGACGTAGCACATCCCCTCGCGGGTGATCTCGTCCGGCCGAAGGTCGGTGATGGGCTCACCGTCGAACGTCACCGACCCGTCCCAGCAGTCGATGAGACCGAACACGGCCTTCATGAACGTGGACTTGCCCGCGCCGTTGGGGCCGATGATGCAGACGATTTCGTCGTCGTTCACGTCCATCGAGACGCCGTGGAGAATCTGGGCGTCGCCGTATCCCGAGACGATGTCGCGGGCTTCGAGTAGCGCCATCGATTATCCCCCCAGGTAGGCGTCCACAACTCGCTGGTCGTTCTGTACCTCTTCTGGCGTCCCTTGCATGAGTTTCTTGCCTTGGTCCATGACGATGATGGTGTCCGAGAGGTTCATGATGACCTCCATGTCGTGTTCGACGATGCAGAACGTGTAGCCCTGCTCGCGCAGGCTCTCGATTCGTTCCAGCAGTTTGTCGGTCAGTGCGGGATTGACGCCGGCCACCGGCTCGTCCAGCAGGATGAGGTCGGGGTCGGTCATCAGCACCCGACCGAGTTCGAGCAGTTTGCGCTGGCCGCCCGAGAGGTTGCCCGCGTACTCGTTGGTGAGGTGGTCGATTTCGAGGAACTCGAGCATCTCGACCGCTCGGTCACGAACTTCGTCTTCCTCTTCGGCGACCGCTCCGCGACGGAGCCACGCGTTGGTGAGACTCTCGCCGCGCTGGTCTTGCGGTGCGAGCATCAGGTTCTCCAGCACGGTTAGCCCCTGCAACTCGCGGGTCAACTGAAACGTCCGAGACAGTCCCGCCTGTGAGACCCGGAACGGACGGCTGTTCTTGACGTCGAGGTAGTCGTTCTTGACTTTCTCCTCGGCCTGATACACGCCAGCGCCGAGACCCGCCCCGACGAGCGCCGCGCCGCCGAGTCCGAGCGTGGAGACGCCGGCGGACGCCGCGGCCGCGAGACCGATACCGCCGAAGGTCATTCCGGACGCGCTCATCCAGATGCCTTGCTCGGTCTCGCTCGGGCGCATGATGTCCTGCAGGTCGGTGCCGCGATACCGGATATCACCGCTGTCGGGTTCGTAGAACCCACTGATGAGGTTGAACGTCGTGGTCTTTCCGGCCCCGTTCGGGCCGATGAGCCCCGTGACGGTGCCCTCCTCGACCTCGAACGTCGCGCCGTCGACGGCCGTGATGCCGCCGAAGGTCTTGCGCAACCCCTCAACTTCGAGTATCGATTCGCCGGTGCCGTGCGTTTCGTGTTCGGATTCGACTGTTTCGCTCATTCTTCTGCCACCTCCGCGACGGTTCGTTTCTCGCCCCACAGCCCTTCGGGACGGTAGTAGAGGATGACGATGAGGAGCGCGCCGATGAACGCGAGCCGGAGCGCCTGCACCGACGAGCGCGCCGCCGTCGGGAAGAACGCCGCGATGTCGGCGGTAGCCTTCTGGAACGCCCAGTAGATGGTCGCGCCCAGAATCATCCCCTTGTTGTTAGCGGTACCACCGATGATGAGCGCGAGGAACGCGATGAACGTCACGCGCGGGGCGAACATCGTGTGGACCAGACTCTGGAAGTAGATGGCGGTCAGGCCCCCGGCGAACCCGGCGAGCGCCGACCCGAGCATCATGCTCTGGACCTTGTAGGCGAAGGTGTTCTTCCCGAGCGACGTCGCCACGTCCTCGTCCTCGCGGATGGCCTTCAGCACTCGGCCGAACGGCGACTCGACCGTGATCTCCGAGAGGTAGTACAGCATCCCCAGCGACGCCAGCGTGAGCACCAGCAGGAACCGCGAGTAGTCGAAGACGGCGGTTCCCGCTTGGAACTTCATGAGCCACACCAGGTTCTGGACGGTGTTGTCCACGACTGCTCCCACGCCGCCGCGCTGGAGCGGAACGATGTTGGCCATCACGAAGTACCGGATGACGAACAGCCATATCGCGCCGACGCCGACGATGCGGACGAACGCCACGCCGGAACCGAACCGCTCCCAGTTCGTCCCGAGGTAGTAGACGCCGTAGAGGAACGCCACGAGCAGGCCCATCGTCACGAACAGACCGACGCTGCTCATGGCGTCGCCCGACCCGCCACCGAGGACGATGAGCGGGGCGAAACACGCGACGAACATGACCGCGAGACCGAGCGCGACGCCGAAGTCGCGTCCCGAGAGGTCGCTGTACCGGCGCACGACCGCGACGACGCCGAACACCCACACGAACAGCGACAGCGCCGCGAGGAAGACGAACGCGACCATCGGCGATTCGCCCGCGACGAGTGCAACTCCGAAGGCGGCCGTCGCGGTGACGGCACCTGCCAGCGGGGCGTACCGCCGGTTCGCGCCGTAGAATCCCGCGGTGACCGCGGCGAAGACGACGAGACCGAACAGCCAGTCGAGATTCACGTCGAAGACGGTCCACCACTCGAACGCTTGCCACGTGACGACGCCACCGGCGAGACCGAAGAGCGCTCCCACGCCGAGCAAGACGCGCTGTTCGGTCTCGCTGGTCTGCATCCGCGAGCGCCGGGCCGCCACGTAGCCGACGCCGAGGGTCGTCAGCGCGAGCAGTCCGTCGACGACCCAGCCGCCGATTCCGGGCGTGCCGGAGATGGTGCGGCCCGCAGTGACGCCGCCGTCGGCCCTCGGCCCGGCGTCCGTCCCCGTCTTCTCTCCGCCGTCCGTCGCGACCTCGGTCCCGCGACCGGTACCGACTTGGGCGAGCAGATGAGTCGCCACCGTCCAGAGGACGAAGACGACGAACCCGAGGAGTACGGCGGCCTGTAGCGTGTCGGCGGGAATCGGGAAGTGGCTCCGGAACGGCTGGTCGAACCCGCGGAGCGACCCGGGACCGTTCGCCAGCCAGCCCTCCGACTGAACGATGCGCTTCAGGATGACCGAGATTCCCAGCACCGCGATTGCGAGGTAGTCCTCCCGGAGCCGTATCGCCGGGAGCGCGACCAGCATGCCGAGCAGTCCGGCCACGACCGTCCCGGCCGCGATGGCCGGGAGCCACGGCCAGTTCCACCCGAGGACGTACGTGGCGAACTGCTGGGTGTCGGCCGACGGCAAGACCAACAGCGCAGTGACGTACGCACCGACCAGATAGAACGCCACGTGTCCGATGTCGAGCAGGCCGGTGTAGCCGAACTTGATGTTCAATCCGAGTGCGAGTATCGCGTAGATACCCACGATGATGCCGAGTGATACGAGGCTGGATGATAGTGCCATGTTATGAGCCTCCCGTGATGCCTTCCGGTTTGACCAACAACACGACGAACAGGATGGCGAACGCGATGGGGATGCGGTACGTCGACCCGATGTTGGGAATCGCGTAGATGCCGACGTCCATCGAGAGACCGACGATGTAACTTCCGAGAATCGCGCCGTACACCGACTGGAGACCGCCGAGGATGACCCCGGCGAACATCGGAAGCAGGAGGAAGAATCCCATGTTGACCGTCAACTGACTGAACAGGACGCCGAGCATCACACCGCCGACCGCCGCGAACGCCCCGGCGATGATCCAGGTCGCCATCATCACGCGGTCGGTGTTGATGCCGGTGATCTTGGCGAGGTCGATGTTGTCGCTGGACGCCCGCATCGCCTTTCCGAGTTTGGTCTCCTGTAGCAGGAAGTGAAGCGACGCCATCATCCCGACTGCGATGAAGATGACCGACGCCCGCATCACCGAGATGCGGATTCGGGTCGAGAGCGCCGACGAGTTCGGAACCGACCCGCCGCCAGCGAGCAGGAACACGAGCGCAGTGAACGTCACGACGCCCGCGACGGCCCCGCTGAGTTTCGGCCCGACGGTGTGGCTGGTGCCGTACCCCTCGGCTCCGCCGCTCCGCCAGCGGTAGACCGCGAAGGCGGCCCCGAGCGTCAGCGCGACCAGTCCGAGGAGCGCGACCCACGAGTACGTCGCGGTGAACATCGCTTCGTCGGGGGTCGGTCCCGTGTCGATGACGTGCATCGTGAGACCGCCACCGGTGACGTAGAAGTCGAAGAACTTCGCGGCCGACAGGCCCACGTCGTAGCCGAACACGTTGCCGACTTGGGGGACGACGTAGGTCCGGACCTGTCCGCCGTAGAACGCCTGCGTGCCGAATCGAAGTACGAAAGAGAGACCGAGGGTGACGATGAGCATCGTCGCCAGCGAAGCGTCCTTCGCGCGGAACTTCTGGAAGACGACCTTTTCGAGGAACGGCGCGATCCACGCCAGCATCAGCGCCGAGAGCAGCAGTCCGGCCCAGATGGACGGGAAGCCGAGCGTGACGCCGACGCCGAGGACCGTGGCGGCGAGGGCGTGGACCCCGAGCGCGAGCGCCGGACTGGGGTCGCCCGGCCACCACGACCCTTTCAGGGCGGGCGTCCCGCCGAGCAAGTACACCGCGGCCAGCGCCGACCCGGCGGCGAGTACGAACAGGACGGCCAACCCGAGGGCGTCGAGGGTCCGGGAGGCCGTCACGAGTTCCTTGAACACCGGGACGGTGTCGGGCTTGTTGACGAACAGCGCCATGTACGCCCCGAGCATGAGGAGTTCGCCGTGCGCGAAGTTCGGCACTTCCGCGATGTTGTACACCAGCGCCAGTCCGATAGCGCCGAGTGCGACGATGCTACCCGTGACTAATCCCGTCAGAACAGCGTTTGCCAACCCAGTGCTAGGTGGCATGCGTAACCACCTCGTATGTCTGCTTGTCACAACCTACCATATATCGTATCTCGCAAGCCCGACCTATTTGTGTCTTGCGCTTTTTAACACTCCGACGGGTCAAAATACAGGACGACAGAGTCGAGCGGTTACACGTCCCGGCAGTCGGCGCAGATGAGTTGCCCGTTGACGTTCGTGAGTTCCCGACTCAACGTCCCACACGTCTCGCAGATACTCCGGTCGGAGTACTCGTATCGGTCCTCCCCGTCGTCGGCGATGACCTCGGCGGGGTCGCTACTCAACCGTTCGTCGCCCATCGGTTCGCCGCCGACCTCGTGTGGCGACCCTCCGCGGAACGACGGGACGCCGGGCGACGCCGACGCCGAAATCACGTCGCGTTCCGAGAGGAGACCGACGAGTTCCTCGTCGTTCGTGACGGACAGGCGGCGGATGTCCTCGCGGGACATCGTGGCCGCGGCGTCGGACAGTTCCCGGTCGGCGCTCACGGAGACGACGGGTTCGGACATCACCGCCGATACCTCGGTCTCGGCCGGGTCGCCCTCCTCGGCGACCAGCGCGAGAACGTCAGACTCGGTTACGATGCCGACCGGGTCGCTTCCCCGAAGGACGATAGCGCACCCCACTCCCTCTTCGTGCATGAGTCTGACCGCTCCGAGAACCGTATCGGATTCGCTAACGCCGACGTACTCCCGAGACATGACGTCCCGGACAGTCACTTCGCCTTCCATGTGAGAACGATTGTCACTGGCAATCTAAAAGGTATCCCCGGCAGGTTTAAGCCCGCGACGAGCATACGTTAGTAGTTGTCGAGGGCAGACGGGTCGAATCGAAGGTCGGGTCGATGGCCGTGCTGTACTCACCGGCGAGAGAAGTAGCTGTCTTCACGTTTTTCTTCCTGTCCCTCAGGAATCTATACGGTCACTAAAGAAACACAGAGTCGTCTAGAGAAAATAAATACACCCTTCAAAGACAGCTAAGCCTACCTCCGAGACGAATCACCGAACGGCGGAAAGCGACGGAAACCGAGTCGACGAGCGCCGTCAGTCGATGACGACTCGGTCGCCGTCGTCGCGGCACTCTTCGAGCGCGTGCTTGGCCGCCATTCCAGCAGTTTGGGGATCCGCGGCCTGTCCGACGCCGACCTTCAGTTCGACTTCGACGGTGTCCCGAACGTGCCGGATGGCGTCCTCGTAGGCCGGTACGTCCAAGTCGGGGCAGACCGCGATGACGTTGTCCCCACCGACGAAAAAGGAGAGGGCGTCGTGGGCCCGGCGCATGTACTGCATGAGTTCGGCGTAGCCCTGCTCTATGTGGATGAACGAGTCGAAGGCGTTCATCTGGTCGGTGTACTTCCCGGTGGCGTCGTTCACGTCGAAGTGCGCGATTTGCACGTCGTCGTCCGTGCGCTCGTCGGGGTCCAGCGTCCTGCCTCGGAGGATTTCGGTCCGGTCGGCCTCTTGGGCGCTCCCGGCGTCTTGGATGTGTTCGGTGCCGGCCGAGAGGGCCTCGACGGGACTCGGGTCTACGCCGACGCCTAAACTGACGGTCACGGGGTAGCGGTTCGCCACCGACTCCTGAACGAGCGCGTGGTCGGCCTCGTCCATCCCGTTCGTCACCGCGATCATGTTGTCGAATCGGGTGAAGAAGACGTACCCCTCGCGGTTGCCGACAAGTTGCGAGAGGTCGGCGTACAGGCGCGACTGGAGGGTCTGGAGGTCTACTTCCCGGCGCGGTTCGGGCGTCACGGTCCACGGTCCGTAGTTGTCGATCTGAATCAGCGTAATCTGCGCGTTCGTCACTGTTGTCAGGGGTTTCGGTTCGATGGTTAATAAGTCATCCTAATTCTGATAGTGTTTCCAGAATTGGAGACGAAGATACGGAGTAGTCCGATAGCTACGGACGGAGTTGCAGAGAGTTCGTTTTCGACAACCCCGGCCTACGAGCGGACACCGGAAGACGGTCCTGCTCGCTTCGCCGCGCGGGCACGTGACTTCCGAGGTCACGTTCGCTCGCGGCGCTTCGCGCCGCATACCGCTCGCGTGACCGGCTTCTTTCGGTCCTCCCGGCGCGGTCCGGACGGCAAGCCTACGCGTCGCCGAACATCGGCAGTCGGACCGTTCGGAAAGCTTAACTATCGGCGGACCAGACTCACGGGTGTGTTAGCCGCGGTCCACTCCACGGCGTCCGCCCGCGCTATGCGTAGTCTCGCGTAGCGTCGGGAGGACCTGCCCGGACCGTGGTACGGACGGTTTCTGCGGTGGCGAAACCCGACCGGCAGTTCGAATCGCCAGCCAGTCGTATCCCGATCGACGCGAAAACCGACGACTCGACACGATGCACGAACACGGAAATCGGCGGGTTTTACACCCGCGAAGGAGGATTGGATAGTATGAGCCACGACGACTTCCCCACGGAGAAGCCAGCGGTGGTGACGTGTGGACTGCCGTACGCGAACGGCGACCTCCACATCGGTCACCTCCGGACGTACATCAGCGGTGACGCCTACGCCCGGGCGCTAGAGAAACTGGGCCAGCAGACCGCGTTCGTCTCCGGGTCGGACATGCACGGGACGCCCGTCGCCGTCAACGCGGCGAAGAAGGGCGTCTCACCCGAGGAGTTCGCGCTGGAACACCACGAGAAGTACGCGGCGACCTTCCCGAAGTTCAACGTCGAGTTCGACAACTACAGTCACACTCACGACGAGACCAACACCGAACTCACCCAGGCGTTCGTCCGGTCGTGGGTCGAGAACGACCACGTCTTCGAGAAGGAGATTCAGGTCGCGTGGGACCCCGAGACCGACCAGCCACTCCCCGACCGTTACGTCGAGGGCACCTGCCCGTACTGCGGCGCGAAGGCCCGCGGCGACGAGTGCGACGAGGGGTGCCAGCGCCACCTCGAACCCGGCGAAATCGAGGACCCGCACTCGACGCTGACCGGCAACCCCGCCGAGTACCGCACCCGCGAGCACAAGTTCCTGCGCCTCTCGGACTTCCAGGAGTACCTCGCGGGGTTCATCGACCGACTCGAAGGGACCTCCAACGCCCGCAACCAGCCCCGCGAGTGGATCGAGGGCGAACTTCAGGACCTCTGTATCACCCGCGACATGGACTGGGGAATCGACTACCCCGGCGACGGTGACGAGTCGGGCGACGGCGAGGACGGAGGGACGACCGAGGAAGACCTCGTCCTCTACGTCTGGGTGGACGCCCCCATCGAGTACGTCTCCTCGACCAAGCAGTACACCGAGCGCGTCGGCGCGGACACCTTCGACTGGGAGGAAGTCTGGAAGGAGGGCGCGCCCGAGGCGGGTGCCGACGGCGAGACCGACGCCGAGACGTGGGACGCGAGCGACACGGGCGAAATCGTCCACGTCATCGGCCGGGACATCATCCAGCACCACACAGTCTTCTGGCCCTCGATGCTCCGCGGAGCGGGCTACAACGAACCGCGGGCGGTCATGGCCAGCGGCTTCGTCAACCTCGACGGCCAGGCCTTCTCGACCAGTCGCAACCGTGCGGTCTGGGCCGACGACTACCTCGACGAAGGGTTCGACCCCGACCTGGTCCGGTACTACCTCACCACGACCGGCGGCTTCCAGCAGGACGTGGACTTCTCGTGGGAGAAGTTCCAGGAGCGAGTGAACGGCGAGTTGGTCGGCACGCTCGGCAACTTCGCCTACCGGAGCCTCCTGTTCGCGGCCCGCAACTACGACGGCGCGCCCGAAGCCGACACCTCCGACGAGGTGGCCGGGCGCATCGAAGAAGCCGTCGCGAACTTCGAGGCCGCGGTCAACGACTACTCGCTCAAGAAGGCGGGCGAGGCCGCCGTCGCGCTGGCCGGGTTCGGCAACGAGTACATCCAGCGCAACGAACCGTGGAACCTCACGGGCGACGACCCCGAGCGCGCCGAACAGGTCATCTACGACTGCGTGCAGGTCGCCAAGGCCGTCGCGGTGCTCTCGGCCCCCATCCTGCCCGGCAAGGCCCAGCGACTCTGGGAGCAGTTGGGCGAATCGGGGTCGGTCCACGACGCCGACCTCGACGCCTGCCTCGAATCGCCGCCGGGCGAGTTCGGCGAACCCGACGAACTGTTCGAGAAGATCGAAGACGAACGCGTCGAAGAACTCGACGAGAAGTTGCAGGAGCGAATCGAAGCGGCTACGGAAGACGCCGACGAAGACGACGAGAGTGAGGAGGGAGAAACCGTGAGCGAACAAGACCTCGAACCCCTGAACGACGACCGCATCGGCTTCGAAGAGTTCCAGGACCTCGACCTTCGCGTCGGCGAAATCGAAGTCGCCGAACCCATCGAGGGCGCAGACGACCTCGCGCGCCTCGAAGTGGACATCGGCGTCGAGACCCGCCAAATCGTCGCGGGCATCAAGCAACTCCACGACCTCGACCAACTCCCGGGCACGAAGGTCGTCGTCGTGGCGAATCTGGAGCAGGCCGAACTGTTCGGCGTCGAGAGCAACGGCATGGTTCTCGCGGCGGGCGAGAACGCCGACCTCCTGACGACCCACGAGGATAGCGTTCCCGGCACGAAGGTTCGGTAACTTCCCGGCACGGAGGTTCGGTTAGTAGCCTTCCACCATTTCTATCGGCTTGGACGCGACCGCTTCGAGTCTTGGAGAGCTATCCACCTGCTCGGGCTTACCGAGTAGTTCGGAATCCGAGCAGCCCGATAATCGAACGGTCCGACAACCCCGGCGGCCGCGACTGGCGGTCGATAATAGCCGAACCCTACAGAAACAGCGCCGGAACAGCGGAACCGAGCGTAATTCCCTCCAGAGGTGACCGTTCAGTCACGTTCAGCCACTCGAACCTGTGTTGTGGATATAATCGTCCAAATATCTCGCGCTCTAAGAAACGGATTACCCAAGACTTATCCATATAACGTGCGTCCGTACAATTGCAATGGCAGAAGGCAACGTTGATTTCTTCAACGACACAGGCGGCTACGGTTTCATCTCGACGGACGACGCGGACGACGACGTGTTCTTCCACATGGAAGACATCGGCGGCCCGGACCTCGAAGAGGGAACTGACGTAGAGTTTGACATCGAACAGGCCGACAAGGGCCCCCGCGCGACGAATCTGACGCGACTTTAAATCTCGCTTTCAGGCCGCCTGACGGCGGACGAACGCGCTTTTTCAGTACGACTATTTCGACGAGCGATAGCGACTTCTCGCGCTTCAGCGACGGTTTCGAAGAGCGCACGGGAAATCGAATTTCGAGGGATTCAAACCACAGTCTGCCCTCCACCACACCAATGACCATCCCGTCGTTCGTCGTCGGTATCGCGGGGGGCACCGGGGCCGGGAAGACGACGGTCGCCCGCGAAATTACAGAGGAAGTCGAGGACGCCGTGACGCGCATTCCGATGGACAACTACTACAAGGACCTCAGCCACATGGAGTTCGAGGAGCGCGCGGAGGTCAACTACGACCATCCCTCGGCGTTCGAGTGGGACCTGCTCCGTAAACACGTAGACGCCTTGCTGTCGGGCCAGACCATCGAGATGCCCCAGTACGACTTCTCCATCCACAACCGGAAGGACGAGACCGTCACGGTCGAACCGACCGACGTCGTCGTGTTGGAGGGAATCTTCGCGCTCTACGACGAGGACGTGAACGAGATGCTCGACATCCGGGTGTACGTCGAGACCGACGCCGACGTGCGCATCCTCCGGCGCATCGAGCGCGACGTGGTCGAGCGCGGCCGCGACCTCGAGGGTGTCATCGACCAGTACCTCTCGACGGTCAAGCCCATGCACGAGCAGTTCGTCGCGCCCACCAAGAAGCGCGCTGACCTCATCATCCCCGAGGGCGCGAACGCCGTCGCGGTCAATCTACTGGAAGAGAAAGTCCGCGCCGAGACGTACACCGACTCGGGGTCGGCGTGGACCCTCGGCGACGAGGGCGTCGAGCGCGAGGGGTCCGAAGGTCTCGCCGTCACCGGCCCCGGCGCGGTCAACGCGGGGCGGGCGAGTCCGGACGACAAAGCCGGCCCGGACGCCGAATCACGAAACGCCGAACTACGAGGCGACGCAGAAACGCGGAGCGACTCGGACGAGCGGTGGAAAGACGACAGCGCAAAATAGCCCGGCGACGGATTCAGGCGCTCTTCTTCGCGGGGTTTTCGCCCTGCGGATGGTAGTCCCAGAAGCCGCCGCGCCGCATGCCCGCACCCACGGCCTTGTGGAAATCGACCATGGTCTCGAACTCCGTACCTTCGACGTGTTCGAAGATGTCGGCGACGCTGACGACCCGCTTGTGATTGATGCGAATCGGTTCGTCGGCGTGTTCTTCGGCGAACTCCTGCTTCGAGATCGGGAAGTCCTCCTCCTCGTCGATTTTCTTGGCGATAATCGCCATGCCGTACTTGCGTCCGCCTTCGCTACCTTCCTCGCCGTCGGGGTCGTGCGGCCAGTCCATACCCGAAACGTGGAGCGGCCCGCAAAAAGAGTTTATCGTTCGTCGGAGTGACGGAACGTCCGGGAGGACGACTAATTCGAAAGTCCACCCAGACGCCAGTCGAGTTACCGAGCGTTTGCCAGTAGTCGAGTCAGTCGTCGGCGTCCGCGGGTTCGGCCTCGTCGGTGTTCGCTTGGGTCGCCTCGTCACCGAGCAGTTCCTCGCGGTGTTCGTCCAGTAGCGGCGCGCGCTCGCCCGGGTTCGAGGGCGTCTCGCTCAGTTTGATGGGCGACCCGGCGATGGTCACGTCCTCGTCGGCCCCCGGTTGTTCGACTTCGACCAGCATGTCCCGGCGGTGGACGTGGTCGTCCTCGAACACGTCGGCCACGTCCTGCACGGGCGCGCTGGGGACCGACCCTTCGAGGCGGTCACAGATTTCGTCGGCGGGGAGGGACGCGGTCCAGTCGGCGATTTCCCCTCGGAGCGACTCGCGGTGTTCGAGTCGGTCGGCGGTCTCGGGGTACTCCGCCGCGAGGTCCGGACGGTCCATGACCTCGCAGAGCGCCCGCCAGTGGTTGTCGCCGAACGCGGCCACGACGACGTAGCCGTCGGCGGCCTCGAAGGCGTTGTAGGGGAACAGCGTCGGGTGGGCGTTGCCCCGGCGCGTCGGGACCTCTCCGGTGTAGGAGTGCTGGTAGACGGTTCGCTCGCACATCGAAATCATGGCGTCGTACATCGCGGTATCGACGTACTGGCCCTCGCCGGTCTTCTCGCGGTGGTGGAGCGCCGCGAGGATGCCCACCGCGTTCAGCGTCGCGGTGAACAGGTCGCCGATACCCGGCCCCACCTTGGTCGGCGGGCCGTCATCCTGTCCGGTAATCTCCATTACGCCGCCGAGGGCCTGAGCGATGAGGTCGAACGACGGCTGGCCCTGCCGGTCGGTCTCGCCCGTGCGCGGGTCGCCGAACCCCCGGATGGAGGCGTAGACGAGTTCGGGGTTGCGCTCGCGCAGGGTCTCGTATTCGAGGTCGAACTTCTCCATCGTGCCTGCCCGGAAGTTCTCGACCACTACGTCGGCCTCCTCGACGAGGTCGAGGAAGTCCACGCGGTCGTCCTCGTCCGCGAGGTCCATTTCGAGGCTCCGCTTGCCGCGGTTGACGCTCTGGAAGTAGCCGCCGTAGGCGTCGTCGTCTCCGACGAACGGCGGGTTCGGGCGGATGAGGTCCCCGCCGGGACGTTCGATTTTCACTACGTCGGCTCCGAGGTCCGAGAGGAGCATGGTGCAGTACGGTCCCGCGAGAACCTGCGTCAGGTCGAGTACGCGCACGTCGTCCAGCGCTGGCATCGTTTCGCCGGTCGCCCACCCGCACCAAAAATCTTCCCAATAAATAATGTGGTTTGTGTGGAAGGGACACGTACACCCTCAAATGACCTTAAAGGGATTTAACCATGAACAATGATTATCTTTAAGTATTGTTCATTGGATTTCTACTCGATGTCTGCTACAGTCATCCTCGGCGTCATCGGGTCCGACGCACACGCCGTCGGCATTACGATACTCGAACAGGCGCTCTCGGCGGCGGGCTTCGAGGTCGTCAACCTCGGGGTCCAGTCCAGCCAGCAGGAGTTCATCGACGCGACCGAAGCACACGAGGGTGACGCGGTACTCGTCTCCTCCCTGTACGGCCACGCCGAACAGGACTGCCGCGGCTTCCACGAGGCAATCGAAGACGCGGGTCTCGACCCCGTCACCTACATCGGCGGCAACCTCGCGGTCGGTCAGGACGAGTTCGACCGGACCAGAGACCGCTTCCGGGAGATGGGTTTCGACCGCGTGTTCGACTCCGAAACCGAGCCGACGGAAGCCATCGCCGCCCTCAAAGCGGACACGAACGTCGCCGAATCCGAAGCCGAACGAGCGAGGCTCACGAGCTGAGTTGGCTATTTTCACTATGTTACGCGACACGAGACTCTCCGGAGAGGACCTCTCACGCATCGACGAACGAATACGGCAACACTGGTCGGTCGAAGACGTCGACTTCGAGGAGGCGGTCGCCTACCACGACTCGCTACCCCGAGGCAAGCAGTTCGCCCGGGTCCTCGAAACCGCAGACCGCCCGCTCCTCCAGCCCCGCGCCGGAGTCCCGCGACTGGACGACCAGATCGCACTCCTCCGGCACTTGG
Organism: Halorussus salinisoli; assembly: GCA_005239435.1. Classification (GTDB taxonomy): domain Archaea; phylum Halobacteriota; class Halobacteria; order Halobacteriales; family Haladaptataceae; genus Halorussus; species Halorussus salinisoli. The sequence continues at coordinate 111,646 of SZNP01000009.1, forward strand.
ACGACGCGGGACGTGCCGACCTGCTCCCGACGACCATCGACTCGTACACCCGCGACAACGAGTACGAGAAGGCCCAGCAGGGCCTCGAAGAGGCCCGCGAGACCGGCGACGACACCCTCAACGGTTTCCCGGCCGTCAACCACGGCGTCGAGGGGTGTCGGGACCTCGTCGAGGCGGTAGACGCCCCGATAGAGGTGCGCCACGGCACGCCCGACGCTCGCCTGCTCGCGGCCGTCACGTTCGCCGGCGGGTTCCAGAGCTTCGAGGGCGGACCCATCTCGTACAACATCCCCTACACGAAGGAACGCGACCTCGCGGAGACCATCGAACACTGGCAGTACGTCGACCGCCTCGCCGGGGCCTACACCGAGCGCGGCGTCACCATCAACCGCGAACCGTTCGGCCCCCTCACGGGGACGCTCGTCCCGCCGAGCATCGCCATCGCGGTCGGACTGGTCGAGGGGATGCTCGCCGCCACGCAGGGCGTCCGGAGCGTCACGCTGGGCTACGGGCAGGTCGGCAACCTCGTCCAGGACATCGCGGCGCTCCGGGCGCTTCGAGCACTCGGCGAGGAGTACCTCCCAGACGAGGTGACAGTCACCACCGTCTTCCACGAGTGGATGGGCGGGTTCCCGCCCGACGAGGCCCGTGCCAACGGCGTCATCGCGCTCGGGGCGGCCACAGCGGCCATCGCGGAACCCGACAAGGTCATCACCAAGTCGCCACAGGAGTTCGGCGGCGTCCCGACCAAGGAGGCCAACGCCGCGGGCCTGCGAACCACCAGACAGCTCGTGGACATGATGCGCGAGCAGGACATCAACCTCGACGGCGTCGAGCGCGAACGGGAGTTCGTGGAGAAGTCCACCCGGTCGCTGATGGACACGATTCTCGAACTCGGCGACGAGGACGTGGCCCAGGGAGTCCTCGCGGCGTTCGACTCGGGCAAACTCGACGTGCCGTTCGCCCCGAGCGAGAGCGCCGAGAGCGCGGTCCTCCCGGCCCGCGACGACGACGGCCGGGTTCGCATCCTCGAATTCGGCGATCTCGCTCTCGACTCGGATTTGAAGGACGTTCACACCGACCGACTCGACCGCCGGGCGCGCGCGGAGAACCGCGACCGGTCGTTCCAGATGGTCGCCGACGACGTGGACGCCATCAGCGACGGCCGCCTCATCGGAAGGCCGGAGGAGGGAGCGTGACGACCATAGACGGAATCCGGGCGGTGCCCGGCGCGTCCGGGTTCTTCTTCGACGACCAGCGCGCCATCAAGGACGGGGCCGAGCGCGACGGTTTCGGTTACCGCGGCGACCCCGTGACCCCGGGATTCGACCGGGTTCGACAGGCGGGCGAGGCGATAAGCGTCCTCGTGGAACTCGAAGATGGTACGGTCGCGACCGGCGACTGCGCCGCCGTCCAGTACTCCGGGGCGGGCGGCCGGGACCCCCTCTTTCGCGCCGGCGAGTTCGTCCCGGTCGTGGAGGGGCAGGTCGCCGACGCGCTGGTCGGCCGACCCGCAGAACGGTTCGCCGAGAACGCCGACCTTGTGGAGGACCTCGTCCGGAACGGCGGTGAAGGCGGCGACGGCCAGCGACTCCACACCGCCATCCGGTACGGGGTCTCGCAGGCGCTCCTCGACGCCGCGGCGAGGGCGCGCCGCGAGACGAAGACCGACGTGCTGGCCGACGCGCTCGGGACCGACCCGGCCGACGAACCCGTGCCGGTGTTCGGGCAGTCGGGCGACGCCCGCCGGGACAACGCCGAGAAGATGCTGTTGAAGGGCGTGCCCGTCCTCCCGCACGGCCTGTTCAACAGCGTCGAGAAGGTCGGCGAGGAGGGCCAGCGGTTGGTCGAGTACCTCGAATGGCTCGCCGACCGGACCGACGAACTCGGTCCGTCGGGCGCGGACTACGCTCCTCGATTCCACGTGGACGTGTACGGCGTCCTCGGAGAGGTGTTCGGCCCGCCGTACGACCGGCCGGAGGTGGCAGACTACTTCGCGGACCTCCGGGAGGCGGCGGGGCCCTACCCCCTCCAGGTCGAGGGTCCGATGGACGAGGGCGGCCGCGAGGAGCAGATTTACGCGATGGCCGAACTCCGCGACGGTCTGGCCTCCGCGGGCGTCGGCGTGGACGTCGTGGCCGACGAGTGGTGCAACACCTTCGACGACGTGAGAGCCTTCGTGGACGCGGGCGCGGCCGACGTGGTACAGGTCAAGACCCCCGACCTCGGCGGCGTCCACCGGAGCGGCGAGGCCGTCCGGTACTGCGAGGGGACCGACGCCCGCGCGTACCTCGGCGGGACGTGCAACGAGACCGCCGAGTCGGCCCGGACCTGCGCCCACGTCGCGCTGGCTACCGACGCCGCGCAGGTCCTCGCCAAGCCCGGCATGGGCTTCGACGAGGGGTACATGATAGTGACCAACGAGATGCACCGGGCGCTCGCGCGCCGCGGTGACTGGCCCGCGAGGGCGGTGACAGCAGATGACTGACTGGACAGACTCCGACACGTTTGCGACGGCGCTGAATCGCGCGGAAACCGTGGAGAAGGGCACCTACTTCGAGGGGTTCGCCGAGGGCGAGTCCATCGAACACGACCCCGGTCTCCGCCTCTCGCGCCACGGGTCCGAGTGCTGGGCCGGGCAGACCCTCAACTACGACCCGGCGTACTGGCGACCCTCGGTCGCGAGAACGCGAGGCTACGACGAGGTGCCGGTTCACCCCGACTACCTGCTGGCCTGCGTCATGGGCGCGAGCGTCGAGGACCTGAGCGAGAAGGGCGGCTACTTCCTCGGCCGCGACGACCTCCGGTACCACCGGCCGGGCGTCCCACCGGGGACCGAACTCCGCGTCGAGTCGGTGGTCGAGAAGAAGGCCGAGTCGAGTTCCCGCCCGGCCTACGGCATCGTGACGTGGGAGACGACGGGTTACGACGCCGCGACGGGCGACCCGCTGCTGTCGTACACCCGGACGAACATGATTCCGCGCCGGGAACCCCTCGCCACCGACGGAGAGGGCAAGGCTGCGGGCGGGTCGACCGATTCGGGCGACTCGCCCGCGGAAACCGGCGACGAGTCGACCGAGGCGGACGCCGACGAGATGGACGCCACCGAATCGGCCGACTCCGGTCTCCCCGACGAACTCCTCGCGCCCGAGGGCGGCTACTTCGAGGACTTCCGCGAGGCACTCGACCGCGCCGGGGACCGAGACGCCGCGGTCGCCTACCGACACGAGCGCGGGCGCACCATCGACGACACGACGGTCGCCCAACTGCCGCTGGCGACGCTCAACACCGCCAAACAGCACCACAACGCCGACGCGATGACCGACTCGCCGTCGGGCGAAATCGTCGCCTACGGCGACGTGACGCGTTCGATTGCCCTCGGGCACGCCCGTTCGGACGAGCGCACGGCCCGCGAGGTGTCCTGCGGCGACGAGCGATTCCACGACTTCGTGACGGTCGGCGACACGATTTACGGCTTCACTCGCGTCGAGGAGGCGAGAGAAGTCGAGCGCGACGACGCGGGCGAAGTCACCTTCCAACACGTCGCGTTCGACCAGCGCGACGAACCGGTCTACTCCGGGACGCGAACCGCACTCGTCCAGAAACGAAACTGAGATTCCGCGACTACACACGATTCCATGACGAACACACGACTCTGCCGAACATTCCAGACCGCGCCCGCTGGCGTCCCCCGCGACGACAGCGCGAAGTACCTCGTCTCCGGTCTCACCGCCGAGGGGTGGCAGGCACCCGACTGGCTGGTGCCCGACCTCGAAGACGGCACCGCGCCCGACCTCAAAGACGAGGCGCTGGCGAACGTCCGAGACCTCCTGCCGGAGTACGCGCCCGACTTCGCGGGCGAAATCTGGCCCCGCGTCGAGTGGGGCTACGACGACGAGGCGACCCGCGAACGCGGCCGCGACCAGATAGCCACGCTGGTCGAGTCGGTCGGCGACCACCTCGACGGCGTGGTCGTCCCCAAGGTCGGGCGACTCGACGACGTGAAAGCGGCCGAGGCGGCGGTCGAAGCCGCAGTCCAGGAGACGGGCCACGATGTCGAACTGGCCGTCATCGTGGAGACCGCCCGCGCTCGGTCGGACCTCCGGGAGATAGCCGCCTTCGGCACCGACTCCCGGCTCGCGGCGCTCGTGTTCGGCCCGGTGGACTACGCCGCCGAACTCGGCGGCCGGGAGGTCGGCGGCAGTCCGAACTGGCCCGGTCTCTACGAGGCCATGTCGAACGAAGCCAGCGCGAACGACCTGCTCGCCGTCGGCGGTCCCTTCGACCGCCTGTTCCGCGAGCGCGCGGGCGTTACGTTCTACAACGGCGACGAGTACGCCGACTACGTCGAGCGCGAGGCTCGCGTCGGACTCGACGGCAGTTGGTCGCTCCACCCCAACCAGACCGAGCAGGCCAACCGCATCCACCTGCCCACCGACGAGGAGTTGCGCGAGGCGGTCCGGAAGATAGAGGCGTTCACCGAGGCCAAAGACGAGGGCACGGGCGCGGTGTCCATCGACGGCCAGATGGTGGACGAGGCGACGTTCAAGAACTTCGAGAACACGGTCGAGACGGTCCGTGCGGTCCACGACGCTCGCGAGTCGCAGACGCGTGAGTTCTACGAATCAGACCTTCTGGAGCGGGCGCTCTCGGTCGGATGAGGCGGGACTGAGACGGACGACTATCTACGCGAACTTCGAAACTCGACCCCGGCGTGTGCTGGCATTTCACCATTTCACTCCGGCGCGTGCTGGCGCGACCTCGTGGTTTGAGGTCGCGCCCATCCGCGCGAGGGATGACTGAGCGACCGACGGGAGCGACGGAATCGGTTGGGGAGGGTGTGGTCTGCAGTCGCGGTCCGGTTGCGGTGCCGTGCTGTGCGGGTGCGGTGACTCCTTGGCGTCGGGAGTAGCTAGCTTCATCGACGCTCTCACCGTTGCCGCACGATTTCACTAGCTACAGTAGTAGTCCCGAGAACTGTTTCGGTCTCGAAAGCCCCCTTTATCCACCCCACTGGTGAGTCTGGAACCGAGCGCATCCACGGCGGTTGGTCGGTCCACCATCGCGTATCTAAATCACGAACTGCTCGCCGGTTGTTCGTCGGAAAAACGGTGGGATTGGGATTTGAACCCAAGAGGCATGACGCCACCTGCTTTCAAGGCAGGCGCAATAGGCCGCTCTGCCATCCCACCGCGCGGCCGAAACTACCGACTCGTCCGTCTAAGAACTGTCGGTCTATTCGCGGGCCGCGGGTCGATACCGGCGCGTCGGCTTCGAACTGGAACCCGACTCGCTAGAACGATACGAGCGATACGATTGAATACTTAGGAAACAAATACAATTCTTTGGAACAGGTAAAAGCAGCTAGAAGATAGCTATTGGATGCCGAGAGTATCGAGTGCCGGAAGGCTACTCCCGCGTCAGCGACGGCCCGTCCTCGCCGTCCACGACGCGCAGACCCCACTCGCGGAGCAGGGCCGTGGTGTGTTCCGGAACGACGCGCCCGGCGGACACCCGGGCGTTCAGCGTCGGGACGAGCGACAGCAGGTCCTCGCCGGTCTCGATGCGGGTCGTCGCTGGCAGGAAGCCGACCTCGTGACCGGCGTCGGTGGCGCGGGTCGTCAGCGTCTCGACCTCGGGCGTGGCGTAGGCGTCCTCGAAGTCGATGGTGTCGGTGAACCCGGCGAAGTGGACCCGGCCGCGCTCGCTGGGGCCGAGGACGACCTCGTTGCGCCGGAGTTTCATCGCGGCGCTGTCTATCTCCTTGCGGGTCAGCATCGGCGCGGTGCCGGGCAGGACCGCGGCCGACTGGGCGTCCTCCTCTCCGAGCAGGTACGAGACCGTGTTGCCAGCGCACGCGGCGAACGTCGAACCGACCTGTACCTCGAATCGGGCCTCGTCGGGGTCGGCCAGGGCGTCGGCCGCGAGCGCGCGGACCTCGGCCTCGGCGCTCTGGTCGCCCTCGTACTCGTCGGGCAACGACTCCTCGTCGCGGTAGTTGACCAGCAGTTCGCCGCCGCTTCGCTCGGCGGCCAGCACGGTGTCCTTCAGCGTCGCGGCGTAGAGGTCGGCCGCCTCACGCTCGGAGAGCGGTGACGACTCGGCGAGTTTCGGCAGTACCAGTCCCGGCCGCGGCGGGTCGGCGAAGACCGCGATGACAGTCATACCCTCTCTCGGTGTTCCGCGGCCTTGAAAGTCGTCATTTCCAGGAGCGTCGGTCGCCGGTCGTCACCACTCTTCGGGCCGGATTCCGTCGTCCGCGTGGCGTTCGGCGAAGTCGAACGTCCGGAGGTCGGCCTCGGCTATCTCGTAGGCGTCCTCGTACACGTCGATGACGTCGAAGCGACGGTCGGCCAAGCGTACCTCCGCGCGGTCGTTCGACTGGACGCGATTGAAATCCGCTCGGCTCGTCGCCGTGTTACGACAGCCGTACGACTCGTCCGAAGCGGCGAAGTCCGACCCACAGATTCCGAGAAGGTACGTCACGTCGAAGCGCCGGGCGAGTCGGTCGTGAGCCTCGTCACTCACCACGACGTCGTCGGGTACGCGGACGCTATCACCGACGAAGGCCGGGTCGTACTCCCCGGAGACGAGTCGGTCTCGGCCGTCGAACCGAACGTCGAGCGGTTCGCTGCGAAACCGCTGGCCATCGTGATCCCACGCGAGCGAGACGGCCTTCAGTTGCAGGTGTCCGGTCTCGGCAAACCTGAGTTCGGAGAGGCACCCCGCGAGGCTCCCGACGCCGAGGGCACTGCTGGCGGACGCGAGGAACTGTCGTCTGGAGGGCACGAACGGAACGTCTCTCGGCGTGGAGAAAAAGCCTCGTTTTTTATCACTACGGGCCCTCTCGTCCCGCATGAACTGGTGGAAACCCCTCGCCGCGCTCTCGGTCGCACTGGTCACGTTCGTCGCGGTCGGCGGACTGGTCGGTCTCGCCGCCGCGGTCCTCGGAAGTCTCGCCGCGCTCGCCGTCGTCGGCCTGCTGGTCGTGGCGGTCCTCGCGGCGAGCAAGTGGGGGAGCGCACCGAATCGCTGGTTATCGACGCCCTACTGGGGCCGCTAACTCGATACGGGGACCGCTGACTCGGGATTCACCGCCCGCGCCGACCCTTCGTCTGGCGGTAGTCGCGGTCCATCAGCGACAGGAAGTGGTCCACGAACGCATCGCGTTCGGCGTCCGAGGCGTCGAGTGGGTCGGCCATCGGGACGATTTCGAAGCCTCTGCCCCGAACCGTCGTGGCGTGGTCCTCGGTCACGTCGAACTTCTCGGCCGGCGTGGTGGTGTACTCGGTCGCGATCTCGGCCAGCGCGCGCTCGCCGACCGGGACGAGAATCTCCGGATTTATCTTCCGGATTTCTGCGTTCAGGTAGGGTTCGCAGGTCCGAATCTCCTCGTCGGTCGGCGGTCGCTCGGGGTCGCGGCACCGCGCGAGGTAGGTCACGAAGGCGTTCTCGAGTTCCGGTTCGTCCTCGCTCGGCAGGGAGTTGTTGAGTCCGAGCAGACCCAGGACGTGCTGGAGGGCTTCGCCGCGCTCGTCGCCGGTGAAGGGAACGCCCGTCCGGTCGGCCCCCTCGCCGGGACTTTCGCCGACGAAGAGGAAGTCCGCGCCCACGTCGCCGTAGCCGTGGACGACCTGATCGCGGGTCGCGCAGAGTTCCGGACAGTTCTCGCAGTCGGCGTCCATCCCGAACGGGTTCGCGCGAGTCTGCTGGTTCGCGTCCATCGTCGGAATCAAAGTGACCGCGCGGTAAAAACCGGTCGGAGCGATTCGCCCGCCGAGAACAGGCCACACTACGAGCAGGCAGGTCTTTCGAGAACACCTCGATTACTCGCACCGAACTCCTACCGGGAGTCGTCGGTCCCTGTCGCCTTCCGGAGGTAGGGTTCGACGCGCTCGAAGTGGTCGCCGCGCTCGACTCGACCGCGTTCGGGGTCGAAGGCGACCATCCCGAAGTCGGACAGTTTCGGCAGATGGACGTGTTTGAGCGAGGTCTCGACATGCTGGCGGTCGAGGGAGGTTCGCCCGGCCACGCTGGCGGCGAGGTCGGCGATGGCCACCGACTCCGACTCGGGAATCCCGGTGAGGACGTACCGACGTCGAGGGTCCGCGATTGCATCGAAGCAGTCGCTGACGGAGGGTTCGACCGTCGCCTCGGCCGCGCTCTCGACGCACTCGACTACCGTATCGAACAGCGACGCAATTTCCCGGACCGTCGCCCGGTCGTGGGCCGCGGGCGTCAGGCAGAAGTAGCCCACCGCGTCACGGACGTCGAGCGTCCGGAGCAGGTCTCGGACGAACTCGGTCGCGGTTTCGACGTTCCAGCAGTCGAGGAGCGCCGTCACCGAGTCGAAGTACGCGACCGTCTGTCCGTCGGCGGGCCACGCGTCGAGATACCCCGTTACGGCGTCGCGTATCGCGTCGGCGTCCGTCGGGTCGGCGACGCCCCGGACGACGTTGCGGTCGGTGGGAGTCGCCGCGGCCGCCGACCGCATCTGCTCGCCGACGCTGACGACGCCGACGTTCCGCGGGCGGCGCTCGATACGGTCGCGCCACGTACCGAGAAACTCTTCGGGACCCTCGTGGGTAACGGCCAAGACGTCGGTCGGTTCGTTCTCGGGGAACGAATCGAACAGGAGTCCGAGCGTCGGTAACTCGTCGCGCGTCCGGCGCAGGACGAGCTTGTGCGGGTCCGCGTCTACGCTGGTTCGTACCAGTTTCGTATCTTGCACACCATCACCCCCTCATCCGGCGTCCGATACTGACTCGTCTACGATTCGTACCCGGCCGTCGCTCTGCACGAGGACTTCGAGGCCACAGACGCGGAACGTGACCTGCGAGTTGCCCTCGTGGTCGGCGAACAGTCTGTCGAGTGCGTCCGGGTCGATCTTGTCGGAGAGCGGGATGATGGTCTTCGTCGGGTCTACGTCCGCGACTTCCGCTATCGCCTCGATGACGGTGTCGCTGATCGTCGCCGGACCGTCCGGGTCGTACGACGCGCGGTAGACTCCAGGGTGGTCCGAAGCTTCCGTCAGTCCCGAACTTTCGGTCGTATCGTTTCCCATGTTACTTTTGGACACGTTTCCCGACTCCATCTATTATTACGCATCATCTACTAATAAATTTACGGCGGTTGAGTGAGTTTCGGGTGGTGAGTTGGCGAACGCGACTTCGACCCGGAACTCGGCTACGGAAGGCGGCGTAACGGTTCACGACGATTCGTAACCTCCCGTTACGTTTCGCTCGGCGAGTGAACGCGACGAACGATTACCGCCATTTAATCCGCTCGCGGAGAACTGTTCGTCGGGGGTTTCATGACACAGCAGACATCCCGTCGCCGCTTTCTGAAAGCGGCGGCAGCGACAGGGGCATTGGCCGGTCTGAACGCGACAGTCCTCGCGCAGGGCCAGAACGAAGAGGTAATTCTCCTCGGCGGATACACGCGGGCGTGGCTGGGCTATCGCCTCCCCGGAGGAGAGGAAGCCACCGGGTCGGACAACCCGACGCTGACCTTGCGGGAGGGGACGACTTACACCCTGATGTGGCAGAACGGCGACGGCGTGGGGCACAACTTCGCCATTCAGGACTCGCAGGGAGAGAATCTACAGGTCCTCGAACCGCTCGAGGTCCAGCCGGAGGTGTTCGAACAGATAAACCAGACGGAGGCCACCCAGAACGTCTCGCTCGACGTCTCCGACGGAAACGTCACCGGCGTCACCAACGAGACCGACGGGAATATGACCGGCAACCAGACCGAGGGCCAGCAGACCACGGTGTCGCAAGTCGACAAGACCGAGATTATCTCGGAGCAAGGCGCGGTTCAGGCCGTCCGATTCACTGCCACCAGCGAGATGGCTCAGTACATCTGTCTCGTCCACCCGAACACGATGGTCGGGGACGTCGAAATTCAGGGCGGCGGTGGCGGAATGGAGAACAACAGTTCCGGATAATCGGGTCAAACCGACTTCGCCGGTCCCTCTTTACTCGTTTCGCGGACTACTCGGATGGTAGTCGGTGTCGTACTCGCCCGGCCGGTCGTCTACGCGGTCGGGGTTGATGCGCCCGCCCAGCAGCATGAAGTCCACGAGCGTCAGCGCCAGCATCGCCTCCACGACCGGGACGCCGCGAGGCGGAAGCACGGGGTCGTGGCGGCCGATGACCTGCTCCTCTTTCTCCTCGCCGGTCTCCCAATCGACCGTCGTCTGGGGCTTCGGAATCGAGGTCGGCGCGTGTAGCGTCACCTCGCCGTAGATGGGTTCGCCCGTGGTAATGCCGCCTTGGAGGCCGCCGTGGTCGTTCTCGACGGGAACCGGGTCGGCGTCCTCACCCTCGCCGTCGAACTCCCACTCGTCGTTTCGCTCCAGTCCGGTGTACTCGCGGGCCTCGCGGCCGAGTCCGAACTCGAAGGCCGTCGAGGCCGGAACCGACATCATCGCCTGCCCGAGTCGGGCCTCGACGGAATCGAACCGCGGCGCGCCGAGTCCGCGGGGGACGCCGCGGGCTTCGAAGTAGATGGACCCGCCGATGGAGTCGCCCTCGTCCTGATACTCGTCGATTCGCTCGCGCATCTTCTCGGCCGTCTCGGGGTGAGCGCATCGCACCTCGTTCTCTTCGCTGTGTTCGAGCATCTGCTCGAAGGAGACCTCCGGAGCCTCGATGTCGCCGATCTGGTTGACGTGGGCCTTGAGTTCGACGCCCTCCTCGGCGAGCAACTTCTTGGCGATGGCCCCGGCGGCCACCCAGTTGACCGTCTCGCGCGCCGACGAGCGTCCGCCGCCGCCCCAGTTTCGCGTGCCGAACTTCGCCGAGTAGGTGAAGTCACCGTGGGAGGGCCGCGGCGCGGTGACGAAGGGTTCGTACTTCTCGGAGCGGGCGTCCTTGTTCTCGATGACCATCCCGATGGGGGTTCCGGTGGTGTACCCCTCCTGTAACCCGGACTTAATCGAGACGTGGTCGGGTTCGCCGCGACTCGTGGTTATCATCGACTGGCCGGGTTTTCGGCGGTCCAAGTCGGCCTGTACGTCGTCTTCGTCGAGTTCGAGACCCGCGGGGCAACCGGAGACGGTGACGCCCATCGCCTCGCCGTGGCTCTCGCCGAAGGTGGTTACCTGGAAGAGACGTCCGAAGCTGTTTCCGTTCATTACTGGCTTGTTGGGTGGGGCTGGTATTTATGGTTTGGAGTACATGCAAGTTGGTCCTCGATGGGTCGGGTCTCCGCCGCTTTTGTCTTTCCGGCGTGAATACCCCCAGTGAGAGTGTTATGGTCTGGGAAACGCCCGTCGCTCAGGTCGCCGTAATCGCCGTCACGGTCCTCGGTCTCTGGCTCGGGGCACGGTTTCTCGTCGATTCCGCGGTCCGACTGGCCCGTCGAGCAGGTCTCTCCGAACTCGCCATCGGACTCACCGTGGTTGCGATGGGAACTTCGACGCCGGAACTCGTCGTGACGACCGGTGCGGCGCTCGCCGGTGCGGGTGACATCGCGGTCGGAAACGTCGTCGGGTCGAACATCTACAACCTCGCGTTCATCCTCGGCGTCGTCTCGCTGCTCCGAGTCGTCCCCATCGACCGGTCGCTGGTCCACCGCGACGGACTCGTGCTCGTCGGTTCGACGATCGTCGGATTCGCGGCGATGGGCGACCTGACGGTCGGGCGCGTCGAGGGACTGCTGTTGGTGGGTCTGCTCGTCGTCTACACCGTCTACTTGCTTCGCACGGAGTCACAGGGCGACGTCGGCGAGGAGTCTCGATCCTCCGCCGCGACGCCGCCAGACGGCGGTCGGGACTCGGTCGAGGCGTTCGACGTCGAGCGGAACGCCTCTCTGGGCCGCGACGTCGCGCTACTGGTCGCCGGACTGGCGGTCGTGCTGGTGAGCGGCCACTACATGGTCGAGGCGGCGACCGCGCTCGCTCGTGGGGCGGGCGTCTCGGAGTGGGTCATCGGCGGGACGATAGTGGCGGCCGGCACGTCCACTCCGGAGTTCGCGGTGTCGCTCGTGGCGATGCGACGGGGCCGCCTCGGCGTCTCGGTCGGAAACGTCGTCGGCAGTAACCTCTTCAACCTGTTCGGCATCCTCGGCATCGGTGCCGTTATTCGTCCGCTGGCGGTCTCCGGGGCGGCGCTGGAGAGCATGGCGTGGCTGACGGTCCTCGTCGTCGTGATGGTGGTGGCGCTCTGGTCGGGGCGGCGACTCTCCCGCGCGGAAGGCGGCCTGTTCGCGCTCTCGGAACTGATTCGGTGGGTGCTGGGACTCACCGGAATCACCGGATAATCCTGGACTTCAGCAATGTTATTCGTTCTCAAAGGGCTGTATTCCTTTCTTTCCGCTCACTCTATCAGTTCGTCGGCCCGGACCGCCGCGAACGGTATCAGCATCTCCTCGGGGTGGAGGCCGCCGTGCATTCCGACGTATCCGAGTTCGTCGGGTTCCTCGTCGCCGTACCACGTCCCCAGATTCCGATGGGAGAGCACTACGTCGCCGAGTCGCCGCCGGAACGCCTCGGAGGGCGACACGTCGCCGAACAGCCCCCGGTCGAGAATCTCCGGGCGCTCGAACACCTGCGCGTCCAGGTCCGCGCGCAGGTCCGCGGCGACTTGCTCGGCGCGGCCGTCCCGAAGGTGGAGGTGTACGTTGCGCGGACTCCCCGAGAACTTGATGGGCCCGCCGTCCCCGCCTCGTCGGAGCGCGTCCAGCAGGCCCTCGCGCCGGTCGAGGTTCACGTTGCGGTCGGGGTCGGTGTTCACGTGGCCGTGGTCGGCCGCGACGACCACCAGCGTCTCCTCGGCGGCGTCGAGGCCCGTGAGCGCCGCTTCGACCGCGTCGAACACCTCGCCGACCGTCTCGCGGTAGCTATCCGAGTCGGTCCCGGTCTCGTGGGCCGCGGCGTCCACCTGCGGGAGGTACGCGAAGCAGTACGTGGGAGCGTCGGTCTGCTCGACCGCCTCGGGCACGCGCTCGGCGAACTCGGAACGCGTCTCGTAGCCGTGCCTCGTCGTACCTTCGGGCGTCGTCGCGAAGGGCACGACGTGGTGGGCGGACACGCCAGCGTCGGCGAGTTCGGGGTAGAGCGAGTCTGCTTCGGCCAACTCCGGGCGCGAGATCGTCGGTTCCTCGCCGGCCTTCGTTCGGAAGGGGAGCGCCTCGAACTCCTCGCCGACCGTCGGCTCGTAGACGTTCCACCCGACGACGCCGTGTTCGGCCGGGAGTGTCCCGGTGTGGAGCGTCGTCATCGCCGCGGCGGTCTCGCTCGGGTAGATGGACGTGAGCGGCGTGACTCGCGCCGCCGAACTCAACCGGTCGAGGAACCGGTGGTGGTCGCGCTCGCGTCGCCACTGCCGGAAGCCGAAGCCGTCGACCAGCACGACGAGGACGTTCCTGACGCCCGCCGCGTCCACACCGTCCAACACGTCTTCGGGGAGCGTCCGACCCGTCCCGACGCCGAGGGGCGACGCCACGGTGTGCGGAACGTTAGCGAAGCAGTAGCCGTCGTAGTCCGGAAAGAGGTAGCCGTCTTCCTCGAACTCCCGCCGGAGGTCGTCGGCAACGTCGGTTCGGAGCATTCGCCGGGGGTTCGAATCGTCGGAAAAAGTACGTTTCGATGGTGTGGGAAGCAACTACGAAGTAGAGTGGAGGGAACGAACGACAGCAACGTAGGAAAGTCGGTTCGGAAAGGGCCCGCCCGAGGTGAGTTAGTCACAGAATCTCAGCCACGCTGATTGGCCAGTCTGCCAGTACGGGGTTAGAGGGACCGTTCGCGGGGGTTACCGATTCACGGTCGCGCCGAGGTCGTACAGCACCTCGAAGAAGTCCGGGAACGACACGTCCACGTGTTCGCCGCCGGTTATCGTCGTCGGGCCGTCGGCCGCCAGCGCGGCCACCGAGAGCGCCATCACGATGCGGTGGTCGCCGCGGCCGTCCACGACGCCGCCCTCCAACTCGCTCTCGTCGCCGTGAATCCGAAGCACGTCCTGGCTCTCGTCGGTCGTCGCGCCCAGTTTCTCCAGTTCCTCGGCCATCGCGCTCACCCGGTCGGTCTCCTTGTACCGGACGTGTTCGCAGTTGACGATGCGGGTTTCGCCGTCGGCGACTGCGCCGAGCGCCGCGATGGTCGGCAGGAGGTCGGGCGTGTCGCCCACGTCCACCTCGACGCCGGAGAGGTCGGAGCGTTCGACCGTGATGATTCCGTCGTCGCGGTTCCAGTCCACGTCCGCGCCCATCCGCCCGAGGACGCCGACGATTTTCGAGTCGCCTTGCGCGCTCGGGTACGCACCCCGGACGCGGACTGGGTCGTCCTCTTCGGCCGCGACCGCTCCGGCCCCGAGCAGGTACGAAATCGAGGAGAAGTCACCGGGGACGTGATACTCGCCGTCCTCGGGTTCGTAGAACTGGCCGCCCTCGACGTGGTAGGTTCCCCCACCGCCACCGACGCCTTCCTTCCCCGCTTCGACGCCGAACTCGTCGAGGAGTTCGAGCGTGATGTCCACGTACGGCGCGGACTTGAGTTCGGTTTCGAGTTCGACTTCGATACCCTCGTCGGTGATTGCTCCGGCCATCAACAGCGCCGAGACGAACTGCGAGGAGACGTCGCCGGGCATCGACACCGACCCGCCCGAGACGGGTCCCTCGACCACCAAGGGGGCCTGTCCGTTGCCGCGGGTACTCTCGGCGTTCCCGCCCAACTCGTCGATGGCTCGGAGGAGCGGGCCGTGGGGCCGCGAGCGAAGGGAGCTATCGCCCGTGAGGACCGTGATACCGTCGGCCAGTGCCGCGGTCGCCGTCACGAGTCGCATGGTCGTCCCGCTGTTCGCGCACTCGAGCACGTCGCCGGGAACCTCGGGTCGGCCGTCGAACCCGTCTACGTCGAGGTGGTCGGACTTCCGAGTCACGTCCCCGCCAAAAGCATCGACCGCTCGCATGGTCGCCTTGGTGTCGGCGCTCACGAGCGGGTCGTAGACGAGCGCGCCGCCGGAGTACCCCGCGGCCAGAATCGCCCGATGAGTGTAGCTCTTCGAGGAGGGCGCGCGGGCCGTCCCCGAGAGCGTCGATGGGTCTATCTCTACGTCCATGTGCGGCCCGACGACCCGAGGGGGTATCAGAATACCGGAGGACGCAACTTACCGTGCGGAAAGTCACCGCACGACCGTCACGGGCACCGTCGCCCGCCCGACGATGTCCTTGGCGGTGCTTCCGACGAATCCCTCGTACTCCTCGGAGAGGCCGCGATGACCGACGAAGATGGCGTCGAACTCCGCGTCCTCGGCGTACTCGGTGATGGCCTCGACCGGTTCGCCGTACAGCATACCGGTCTCGACCTCGACGCCCGTTTGGTCGCCGACTTCGGCGGCCTCGTCGAGCACATTCTGGGCCTCCTCCTCGGCGTCTTCCACGTCTTCGGCGACGAGTTCGTCGGCGGCCTCGGCGTAGCTCATCGGCGGGTCGTCGCCGCCGGTGAAGAACTGCTCGGGCACGACGACGCTGATGGCGATTACCGACGCGCCGGTCGCGGCCGCCTGCTCGACCGCGTACCGGAGCGCGTCCATGCTGGGTTCGGAGCCATCGACCGCGACGAGGTACTTCATACTCGTCGTTCGACGCGAGCGATGATTTGGATTGTGGCTCGTTTCCGGCAAATCGCCCACGAGAGGAAGCCTCAGACCTCGCGCTCTCGGTCCGGACGGTCCATCGCGTCGGCGATGCGCTCGACCGCTCGGACGAATCTGGCCGCGAGGTAGAAGAACCGCCAGAGGAGGTACGCCCCGAACAGCCAGACCACGAAGGTCACGCCGAGGAGCGGCCGGTTTGCGATTACGAGGCTGTACAGGAATGCAAGAACCGCGAGGACGCCGAGCGCGGCCCTGAGGACGACGGAGGGTTCGCGCGCACGCTTCGATGGTTCGTCTGCCGACATATCTGCGGTCTCGAACGCCGGGACCGAATAGCTTCGGACTCTCGCCCGGAGAAAGTTTTTACCGGGTCGGCGAGAGTGGCCGAACATGCCACCGTCGAGACGCCGCGCCCTCCACCTCGGCGCAGTCGCCCTCGCCGGGTCGGTCGCCGGATGCACGTCCGGACTGCTCGACAGGGAGTCCGAACCGACCGAGACGACCACCGGGAAGCAGTCGGCCGACGATTCCACCAGCGACCCCACGACCCACGCCCTCGGCGTGGACACCTCGCTTCCGGAGGGGTCGGTCGAGTTCCCCGAGGGACCGAAGTCCCGGCCCGAGCGCCCGGCCGACCTGACCGCCGAGTCGGTCCGCGAGTTCGTCGCAACCTTCGAGCGTCGGTGGGTGTACAACGAACTCTACCGCGACGACTCGACCACGGTCCATCGGGAGTGCGGCGTCGATTCGGTCGCGGAGTACGGCGAGGGCTTCCGAGTCGTCGCGTGGTGTTCGGCGTGGGCCAACACCGGCCGCGGCGAGACGACCATCCACGCCGACTACTTCACCCAGTACGCCACCTACTTCGTCGGCCCGGAGTCCACGGTTCGGCGGGACGGAAAGCCGGGAGCGCGGGAGTGAGAGTCACAGTCGTCGGAGGAATTCCGGGAGAGTTTTCGGAGTTAGTGTAGAGAACATCGTTTAGAAAGCCCGCGACCGGGCGGCCCCATTCAGTCCACCCAGACTGTCTATCGTGTCACCGAGCGCCTTCTGGTGGACGTCTCACCGAGCGCGTGCTGTCAGGTCGCGTCCCGTTCCGGAACCCGTATCGTTTTCCCGTTCGCGTGGCTTTCGGTGGGTATGTACCCGGACCTGTCACCGCTCTCGGACGCGCTCGCCGACGCCGACGTGGACGGCTATCTGCTCGACGCCGACTCGGGCGAGTCCGACCAACTGTACCTCTCGGGCTTCGACGCACCCGACGAGTTCGTCACCCTCTACACGCCAGACGGGACGTTCCTCTTGGTCTCGGGACTGGAGTACGGCCGCGCGACCGAGGAGAGTCGCGCCGACGAGGTAGCCCGACTATCTGATTACGGCTTTCAGGAGAAGGTCGGCGAACACGGCCAGACCGAAGGACGAAATCGCACCTGCGCCGCGTTCCTCGCGGACCGCGCCGTCGAGTCGGTCGCCGCGCCCGAGCGATTCCCGCTTGGCACCGCCGACGGACTGCGCGAGCAGGGCGTCTCGGTCGAGGTGCTGGACGAGGACGTGGTGACTCAGATTCGCGCGACGAAGACCGACGAGGAAGTCGAGTCCGTCCACGAGGCTCAGCAGGCCAACGAGGCCGCGATGCGGGCGGCCGAGGAGATGCTCGAAGCGGCCAGCGTCGAGGGCGGCGAGTTGCACTACGACGGCGACGTGCTGACCAGCGAGCGCGTCAAGGAGGAAATCGAGGTCACGCTCCTGCGCCACGGGTGCGCGCTGGACGAGACCATCGTCGCCTGCGGAGCGGACGCCGCCGGGCCGCACAACCGCGGGAGCGGTCCCCTCGAAGCGGGCGAGACCATCGTCATCGACATCTTCCCGCGGAACAAGGCCAGCAAGTACCACGGCGACATGACCCGGACCTTCGTGAAGGGCGACCCGAGCGACGAGGTCCGGCGCAGGTACGACGACACCTACGAGGCGTTCGAGGCCGCGCTCGACGCTCTGGAACCCGGCGTCACGGGCGAGGAGGTCCACGACGCGGTCTGCGACGTCTACGAGGAGAAGGGCTACGACACCCTCCGGAGCGACCCCTCGGCGGAGACGGGGTTCATCCACAGCACGGGCCACGGCATCGGACTCGACGTTCACGAACTCCCGCAGGTCAGCCCCAGCGGCGGCGAACTGAAACCGGGCCACGTCGTCACCATCGAACCCGGCCTGTACGACCCCGACGTGGGCGGCATCCGTATCGAAGACCTCGTGGTCGTGACCGAGGACGGCTATCGGAACCTGACCGACTACCCGATTCGGTTGCAGGTGGAGTAGGGAATCTTCCGGGAGGGCGAGGACTCTTCGTTCTGTTTCTCGACATCTTCTACCTTCCCGGCGCGCGCTGGCGCGGCGCGACCGTGTGCCGCGCCAACCGCACGAGGTCGTCGGCGCGGAGCGCCGCCTGCTCGGAGGACGTTGTTTGTCCTCCGGTGTCTGCGGCGACGGACGTGACGCAGGCTCGGGAGACGACCCGCGTCTTCCGGTGTCTGCGCGAGCGGAGCGAGTGCATGCTCGTCGGAGCGTGCCTCCGACGGTGGACGGCAGCCGCGGATGCCGCCGGCGAGGCTGGGAGCGTGAGGCTGTCGCGGTTGCGGAGCAGTGCGGTCTTCCGTGGCTCGAGGAGTAGATAGCTTCTTCGTCGTTTACGTCGTTCCGCAGATTCGGTCTCGGTTGGCTCGCGAAACATTTAACTTCTCTGACCATTCCACTCCTCTCCGCGAACGTCACAACGTCCAACGACTGCCACAACCGGCAAGTGTCCGTCTAGCGAACTCGGAGTCCATGCTCCGACAGCTGACCGAAAACGACGAGTCACGGGACAAGCCACAACGCCGCGACGGGGGGACGTTGCGGAGAGGACTACCCTTCGCGCTCGCCTTCGCCGTGGGATTTTTGCTCGGTAAACGTGGAGACGACCGATCCGACGCCGGGACGTTCGAGCGCGGAGAGGGCCAGTTGAGCGAGGAGGCGTCCGAAATCCGCGAACGAGCGATGCCCGGCGAGGAGGGCGAGTCCGCCACTGGCGAGAGCGAGACCGAAAGCGCCGACGCCGAGGGAGCGACCGACCAGCCGAGTTCGATGGGGAGCGTCTCCGGTGAGCAAGTGCGCGAAGAAGAGCGCGAGGGCGAGGAGACCGGAGCAGAGGAGAGCGAGGCCGAACAAGCGGAAGAAGGAGAAACAGAGGTCGAGGGAGAAACAGCGACCGAAGGCGAGGTAGAAACCGAGACCGCCGAAATCGACGAGGAGGTGGCCGCGCTCTCGCCGCCGACGACTCACGGGATGCCGATGCTCGGTCTCGGCACCTATCAGATGGACGAGTACGACGAGTGCTTCGAGAGCGTCCAGCGGGCCATCCGGATGGGGTACCGGCACCTCGACACCGCGGAGGGGTACGACAACGAGGACGCGGTAGGAGACGCCATCGCGGAGTCCGAGGTGGACCGCGATGACTTCTTCGTGGCGACGAAGATCAGTCCCCAAAACCTCGACTACGACCACGTGCTGACGAACGCGGCCGAGAGCTTCGACCGACTCGGCGTCGATTTCGTGGACCTGCTGTACGTCCACTGGCCGACGGGCGAGTACGAGGCCAACGACACCCTCGAAGCGTTCGCGGAACTCCGCGAAGAGGACCTCATCGGAGAAATCGGCGTGAGCAACTTCACCGTCGAACTGCTGGAGGAGGCCATCGAAGTCGCCGACGAGCCGATCTTCGCCAATCAGGTCGAGATGCATCCCCTGCTCCCGCAGACCGAACTCCGGCAGTTCTGCGCCCAGGACGACGTGGACGTGGAACTGGTCGCTTACTCGCCCATCGCTCGCGGCGACGTATCGGACGTGGAGGAACTACAGGAGGTCGCCGACAAGCACGACGCGACCCCACAGCAGGTCAGCCTCGCGTGGCTCCGCGAGAAGGAGGTCACGGCCATCCCGAAGGCGACCAGCGAGGACCACCTCCGGGAGAACTGGCTCAGTCTCGACGTGGAACTGGACGACGAGGACGTAGAGAAGATAGACTCCATCGAGGAGCGCGAGCGCATCGTGGACCCCGACGAAGCGCCGTGGAACCAGTAGGACGGGACCACGCGCTCCGAGCGGAGCGAACCCCTTTTGACACCCGACCGGCTATCCACTCTCGATGAAGCTACTCGTCGTCGGTGCGGGCGAGATGGGCCGGTGGTTCGGCGAGATCGTCGCGAGCGAACTCGACGCGGACGTGGCGTTCGCCGACGCCGACCCCGAGGTGGCCGAGGCGGCCGCCGAAGCGGTCGGCGAGCGGTCGGTCTCGCTCTCGACCGACGAGCGGTTCGACGCGGTGTGCGTCGCAGTCCCCATCTCGGCCGCCAGCGAGGCTATCGAGCGCCACGCGGCGAAGGCCGAGCGCGCGCTCCTCGACGTGACCGGCCAGATGGCCGACCCCGTGGGCGCGATGGCCGCGGTTGCGCCCGACCGCGAGCGCGTGAGCCTCCACCCGCTGTTCGCGGCGGCCAACGCGCCGGGGAACGTGGCGGTCGTGGCCGACGAGTCAGGTCCCGTCACCGACCGGATTCTCCATGCGCTCGAATCCGCGGGCAACCGACTGGTGGAGACGACGCCAGCCGAACACGACGAGGCGATGGAGACGGTGCAGGCCGGGACGCACGCGGCCGTCCTCGCGTTCGCCTCGGCGGCCGAGGACGTGCCCGAGGGACTGACGACTCCGGTGTTCGAGGACCTGTCGGCGGTGGCCGAGCAAGTCACGGGCAACGCGCCGTCGGTGTACGCCGAGATTCAGGCGACGTTCGACGGGGCCGAGCGCGTGGCGGAGGCCGCGACTCTCCTCGCAGACGCCGACGCCGACGAGTTCGCGGAGTTGTATCGAGCGGCCGGAGGGACCGCGGAGAAGACCGGCACCGAGGAGACAGAGCGATGACGAAGACAAAACGACGGACGTCGGAGGGAAAGATGACGGAGAGCACGACGGCGGAGGTAGGGCGATGAACGACGACCGACGCGAGAAGATTCGAGAGAACGCGAAGTACCTCCGGGAGGTCCGACCCATCGACCCCGACGAGATTTCGGAGTACGTCGAAGGGCAACCACACCCCGGCGTCGTCCGCCAGACGCTCCGCGAGGAGGCCCCGTCGCTCGGACTGGTCGAGCGCGAGGACGGCACCTTCGAACCGGTGGAGGAAGGCCCGATTACGCCCGCGTTCCACGGCGTCGAGGCGTTCCCCACGGAGTACGGCCGCCGCCTCGAAGACCTGCTGGTCGAGCGATTCGGTCCGGACTGGCAGACCGGCGAGTCGGGCGACCGACTCCGCGAGACTATTCGGCGACTCAAGGAGGACTACTTCCGAAACAACCCCGTGGAGTACGACGAGACGGCCGCGCTCGGCTACGCCGTCTACCACCTGCCGGACAACTACGCGGTGGCGCAGTACGTCCTCCACGAACTCGCCGAAGCGGGACTGGTGGGTCGCCACCTCCGGATTCTCGACGTAGGCGCGGGCGTCGGCGGCCCGGCGCTCGGAATCGCCGATTACCTGCCCGACGACGCCCTCGTGGAGTACGAGGCGGTCGAACCGAGCGATTCCGCCGCGGACGTGTTCGAGCGCGTGGCGACCGACGCCAGTCGGAACGTCCACGTCGAACTCCACCGGGAGACGGCCGAAGAGTTCGAACCGGGCGAGAGCGACGCGTTCGACCGGGCCGAACGCGGTGCGTTCGACGCCGAGGACGGTCGGGAGTACGACCTGATGCTGTTCGCCAACGTCCTGAACGAACTGGACGACCCCGAAGCGGTGGTCCGGCGATACCTCGACGCCCTCGCCGACGACGGCGCGCTCCTCGCAATCGAACCCGCGGACCGCGAGACCAGCATCGGACTTCGGAAGGTAGAGCGCGCCGTCGCCGACGACGCGCGGGCGGCCACCGTCTTCGCGCCCACGCTCCGACTCTGGCCCGACGGGCGCCCGACCGACCGCGGGTGGTCGTTCGACGTGAAACCGGACCTGGAGGTGCCCGGGTTCCAGCGCAAACTCGACGACGCCGCTGGCGCGTCCCGCGAGTTCGTCAACGTGGACGTGCAGTTCTCCTACTCGATTCTGCGCCCCGACGGCCAGCGCAAGGCCGAGTTCACGGCCGACGCCGAGCGCACGGCGAAGATGGCCGAGATGGACCGCCACGTCACCAACCGCATCGACCTCGTGGCGGTGAAACTCAGCCACTCGCTCGCGGAGGGCGACCGCAACCCCCTCTTCAAAATCGGCGACGGGAGCGAATCGGAGGACCACTTCGCGGTCCTGACCAACGAGACGTCGCTGAACAGCGACCTCCGGACAGCCGACTACGGCGACCTGCTGGCGTTCGAGGGCGTGTTGGCCCTCTGGAACGACGACGAGGACGCCTACAACCTCGTCGTGGACGAGGAGACGGTCGTGGACGGGATTCCGGTATAGGTTTTCTTCGTTCTAAGTATATTTATTTAGTACTAAACACATATATTTCTTTCCTAGAATCATGTACATGCGTCTATCGACCGTCTTTCGAACCGTCACGTCCCACTGGACGCGCCGAGTGAGCGCCGACAGGCGCGAACCGACGGGGAAGTCCGGGTCGCGGTGGAGTTGCGGTACGGTTGCGGTGGAGTTGCGGTACGGTCGCGGTACGATTGGGTGGAGCAGTAGCTAGCGAACTCGTCGGTTTCAGTCGGATGAGTGTCTGACGAGGGGTAACAGTTACTCGGCCGAATGGCTGAGGGTCGCTAGCTATTCCTAGAGCCAAGGAGTAACCGCGCCGCCCCGCACCGCGACCGCAGGCCTCACACCTCCCCAACCTCCTGCGCTTCTCGGTCGCTCCACTCCCTGCGATGCTCGTCCCTCGCGCGCATGGGCGCGGCGCACGAGCGCCGCGCCAGCGCGCGCCGGGTGAAGGTATCACAGGGTCGTCGTTATCACAGGGCTGTCGTTATCACAGGGTCGTCGTAGTCCCCGGCGGGCGTTGCCGACTCGCACGACTTTTAGCGGGCGAGACGAGAACGACGTGTATGGCAACCTTTCGCTCGTTCGACGGCCTCCGCGACGCGCTCGCGGACGCCGACTTCGACCGGCCACCAGCTATCGTCTGCAACGCCCACGTCACCGGGTTGAGCGTGGCTCGCGCGCTGAAGGCACGCGACGTGCCCGTCATCGCCATCGACCGCAACGAGAAGGGAGTCGCGCCCTATTCCGACGCCGTGGACTTCGCTGGCCAGGTTACGTACCCGCTGGACGACGAGGAGGGCTTCCGCGACGACGTGGAGGCGCTCGCGGCCGAACTCGACCACGACCCCGTCGCGTTCGGTTGTATGGACGAGTGGGTCCACGCCTTCTCCCGGACCGAACCCGAAGGCGTCACCCTCCCGTTCGCCGACCGCGAGACCATCGACCGCGTGCTGGACAAGGAGTCGCTGTACACCGTGGCCGAGCGACTGGACGTGCCCTACCCCGAGACCTACCGCATCGCCGAGACCGACCCCGCGGAGACGGGCGGAGCGCGCGGTCCTGCGGGAGACGACCGCGAGAGCGTCCCCGCGGCCGAGGCCGCCGAGCGACTCGGCTTCCCCCTCGTGGTCAAGCCCGCCCTGAAGCGCAAGTTCTCGGAGGCGGTCGGTACAAACGTCATCGAGGTCGGCGACGAGGCCGAGTTCGAAGACGTGGTGGCCAACGCCGCCGCGGAGGGCATCCGCGTGATGGCCCAGGAGAAGGTCCCGGCCGTGCAGGGCGAGGACTGCTCGCTGGCCTCCTACGTCCCCGAGACGGGGGAGGCCGTCACCTTCGTCGGAAACGCCCGGGTCCGGTACCCCCTCGGCTACGGCACCTCCTGCGTCGTCCAGCGCGCCGACGAACCGGACGTGAAGCGAAACGCGCTGTCGGTCCTCGACGAGACCGGCTACCACGGCATCAGCGAGGCCGAATTCCTCTACGACGGCGACCGCGAGGAGTACGTCCTCATCGACGTGAACACCCGGCCGTGGAAGTGGATCTCCCTGCCGGTGCAGGCGGGCGCGAACCTCCCGCTGGCGGCATACGCCGACGCCGTGGGCGAGGAGTACGAGGCCGACGAGGTTCGGGACGCGCGGTGGGTCTACCTCGCCGACTACCTCAAGGCGCTGAACACCGACGGATTCGGGGACGTGCTGGCCCGAAACGACTGGCTCTCGCTCGTCTCGGGCGACTTCGAGGCGAGCGAGGACCTGACGACCGGGGTGTATCGGCCCTCGGACCCCGCTCCGGCGTACCAACTGCTCAGCACCGAGTTCGGCACGCAGGAGTACTACTGTTCCTGCTAGACGACCTTTCCCTGCGCCCAGAACCTCGGGTTCGCGGCGATTCTTCGCCGGCAAAAGCTCGACCGGGAACACCGGAAGACGAACCGCGTCTTCCGAGCCTTCACTCGCTCTGCTCGCGATGACGCGGGGAGGTTCGGGGAGCGGTGACGGTGCCGTGCGGTTGCGGTACGGTCGGTTCGACCGGTAGTTAGCTTCGTTTCGACTTCACTCTCGTTCTCGGCAGAAGTACACGAGACGAACTTCGAATCGCGCGCGTCCGAGTTCGACCGTGTATCTCGCCGGTATCCCCGTCTTTTCCCGGGCCGACGCCCCCAGAGCAACCATGAGTAGCGACTACATCCACCTCAATCTCTTCACGATGAACTCGGTCGGACACGTCACGACCGGCAACTGGCGGACGCCCGGCGACCAGTCCCACCGCTACACGGACGTCGAGTACTGGCTCGACGTGGCCCGGACCGCCGAGCGCGGCGGGTTCGACGCGGTGTTCTTCGCCGACGTGCGGGGGATTTACGACGTGTACGGCGACGACCGCGAGACCGCAATCGAGAACGCGGTCCAGACGCCCGCCAACGACCCGCAGGCGCTGGTGCCCGCAATGGCGACCGCGACCGACCACCTCGGGTTCGCGGTGACGCGCTCTACCACCTACGTCCACCCCTACCAACTCGCCCGCGAGTTATCGACGCTCGACCACGTGACCGACGGCCGAGTCGCGTTCAACGTCGTCACCTCCTACCTCGAAAGCGCCGCCCGAAACCTCGGACTCGACGAGCGGATGGACCGCCAGACCCGCTACGACCGGGCCGACGAGTTCATGGACGTGTGCCACCGCCTCTGGGAGGAGAGCTGGGACGACGACGCCGTGGTTCGGGACCGAGAGACGGGAGTGTACACCGACCCGGAGAAGGTCCACGGCGTCGATTTCGAGGGCGAGTACTTCGACGTCCCCGACGCCCACAGTTGCGAACCGTCGCCTCAGCGCACGCCGGTCCTCTATCAGGCCGGGTCGTCGGACCGCGGCCGGGAGTTCGCGGCCGACAACGCCGAAGCCGTGTTCGTCAGCCAACCCACCGAGGAGGGCGTCCGGAGCTACGTCGAGGACCTGCGCGAACGAGCGGCGGCCAAGGGCCGCGACCCCGACGAACTCCGGTTTTTCCCCGGCGTGGTGCCCATCGTTGGGGAGACCGAGGAGGTGGCCCGAGAGAAGTACGCGACCTACGCCGAGAACGTCGATTACGAGGCGACGCTGGCACTACTTGCCGGTTTCACGGACATCGACTTCTCGGAGTTGGACCCCGACCAGAAGGTCGAACACATCGAGACAGACGCGATTCAGGGCGCGGTCAACGCCTTCACGCAGAACGACCCGGACCGCGACTGGACCGTCGGCGAAGTCGCGGAGTTCGCCGGTCTCGGTTCCACGTCGCCCATCGTGGTCGGGGACCCCGAGCAAGTCGCCGACGAACTCCAGTACTGGTTCGAGGACGTCGGCGTGGACGGGTTCAACCTCAAGGAGGTCGTCCGACCCGGCACGCTCCGGGACTTCGTGGACATGGTGGTTCCCGTCCTCCGCGAACGCGGACTGGTCCGCGAGGAGTACGAGGGCGACACGCTGCGCGAGAACCTCTTCGAGGAGGAAGGCCGGACCCGACTCGCCGACGACCATCCGGCCCGGAACTGAGTCGGGAGCCGACGAGTTTCCGGCCACGAGTCCGAGAAATGAAATAAACAGAAATTTTAACTCCCGGCCACGCGCCGCATTCGATAGCGTATGGCAACCACGTCACGAGGCTTCGTAAACGGCATGGCGAACAGGGCGAATCCCGCCTTCGCGGCCGGAGTCGTCGCGGTCCCGCTGGTGGCGCTGGTCTACGCCGTCACCGTCGGCCCGCTCCAGCATCTGAACTACGTTCACGTGATGGCGGGGGTACTGTGGACCGGCATCGACCTCTTCCTGGGACTGGTCCTCGGACCGGTCGTCGGCGGACTCGACACCGAGAAGAAGGCGGCGGTGTTCCGGCGGCTCACCCCGAAGACGACGTTTCTGATGCCGTCGCTGGCGACCGTAACCATCTTCGGCGGCGTCACGCTCGCGCAGGACCTCGGAAAGTTCCCCCACGCCGACCCGTGGATCGCGCTGATGAGTACCGCGATCGCACTGCCCGTCGTCCTGCTGGTCGCCGCGCAGTTCGACGCGCTGACCGACCGGCGAACCCTCGGCGTCTTCGGCGTCGTGGGCGTCGGCCACGCGGCGTGGTTGGCCCGGACGCTCCCCGAGTTCGCGATGACTTCTCACGAGATCGCGGCGGCGCTCGGCATCGTGACCATGCTATCGATTCTCGGCTTCGGCGTGCTGTTGCCCGGCGAACTGCGGATGTACCGGGAGATGACCTCCGCGAACCCCGACGAGGAACTCATCGGTGCCATCGGGATGCGCAACGCCAAACTGGCCGGCGTGCAGGGGACGCTCCAGTTGGCGATCATCTTCGTGATGGTGTACGTCCGGTTCTGAGACCGTCTCGACCCGAACTTTCGACTACCGACCGATACACGCGTACATAACAAGCCCCCTGCCGAGAGCAGTAGGACTTTTGACCGCCCACTGTAACGTCTTCCACATGACCGCGACCCGCGAAATCCTGTTGACGAACGACGACGGGATAGATAGCCCCGGTATCCGCGCCCTCTACGACGCCCTCTCGGAGGTCGGCAACGTCACGACCGTCGCGCCCGCCGACGACCAGAGCGCTGTCGGGCGAGCGATGACGTACGAGGTGCCGGTCCACGAACACGAACTCGGCTACGCCCTGGAGGGGACGCCCTCCGACTGCGTGGTCGCGGGACTCGCGGAACTCGGCCCGTACCCCGACATCGTGGTTTCGGGGTGCAACGAGGGTGCGAACATCGGCGCGTACGTCCTCGGGCGTTCGGGCACCGTCAGCGCCGCGGTCGAGGCCGCCTTCTTCGGCGTGCCCGCCATCGCGGCGTCGCTTCACGTCCCCCAGAGCGAGTGGCCCCGCGAGACGGAGGTCGAGGAGTACAGCGAGGTCGCCGAGGCGGTCCGCTATCTCGTGGAGCACGCACCCGACGCGGGCGTCTTCGAGGAAGCCGAGTACCTCAACGTCAACGCACCGCTACCGAGTGAGGGTCACACCCCGATGGTCGTCACCCGACCGTCGCACGTCTACGACATGGACGCGAGCGAGGAGGACGGCGTGGTCACCCTCCACGACCACACGTGGGAGCAGATGGACGGCGAGAGTCTGCCCGACCCCGAAGGCACCGACCGCCGGGCGGTCTACGAGGGCAAAATCAGCGTCTCGCCGCTGACCGCGCCGCACACGACCGAGCGTCACGAGTCGCTGGACGAACTGGCGGAACGGTTCTGAACGAAGAGCCGAGGTACACGTTGGCAAGATTTATCTAACGGTACTGAGAATAGAGAGGTATGGTCAAGAGTACAGTCCGATTTCCCGAACCCGTAGTCGAGGAAATCGAAGCACTCGTCGACGAAGGCGTCGTGGAGAGCAAATCCGAGTTCCACCGCTTCTGTTCGGAGTACGTCCTCGCACAACTCGACTCCGACTACGAACCGAAGACGCTCGACTTCGACGCCCTCAGAGACGAGCTTATCACCCAGTCTTCCGGCCCCTCGGACGCCGACAGCGTCTCGTTCCTCGAATCCGTCCTGGTCGTTCGGAAGTACGCGCTCCGAGGGAACATTCAGGACGCCGAGGACTTCATCGACCACCACTACGACCCCCACGAGCGAGACGCCGTACTCCTCGAAGAACTCCTCTCGTTCTACCACGAGTCGGCACCCGATTCGGCCTCCACGCCGCGACATTCGATCAGTCCCGAACGTCGGTGAAATCGGAACCCCGCCTCGGACTTCGCCGTGGAAGGTATCCCGTCCGCCGACACGTCAGTCGTTTTCTCAGGGCGTCAGCACCACCTTGATGCACCCGTCCTCCTTGTCACGGAAGGTTTCGTACATCTCCGGGCCGTTCTCTAACGGTTCCTGATGAGTGACGACGAAGGACGGGTCGATGTCACCGTCCTCGATTCGCTCCAAAAGCGGGTCGAGATAGCGTTGGACGTGCGTTTGCCCGGTCTTGACCGTCAGGGCTTTGTTCATCAGTGAGCCGAACGGGAGGTCGTCCACGTGCCCGAGATACACGCCGGGAACCGAGAGCGTCCCGCCCTTTCGACAACACCGAATCGCCTGTCGAAGCACGTGTGGCCGGTCGGCCTCCAGGTGCATCTCCTGTTTCACCTTGTCTACGACCCCAGTGACGCCCGTACCGTGCGCTTCCGTCCCGACCGCGTCGATGCAACGGTCCGGGCCGCGACCCCCGGTCATCGCCATCAGACGGTCGTAGACGTCCTCTTCCTCGAAGTCGATGGTCTCGGCGTCCCCGTGTTCTCGTGCCATCTGTAGGCGCTCCGGTACTCGGTCGATGGCGACCACTCGGCCAGCGCCGAGCATCCACGCACTCTGGATAGCGAACTGCCCGACCGGTCCGCACCCCCAGACGGCGACCGTGTCACCCTCCTCGATGTCGGCGTTTTCGGCGGCCATGTACCCCGTCGGGAAGATGTCCGAGAGGAACAGCACTTGCTCGTCCGGTAGGTCGGAGTCGATTTTGACCGGGCCGACGTCGGCGTACGGCACCCGCAAATACTCCGCCTGACCGCCGGCGTATCCGCCCATCATGTGGGAGTAGCCGAACAACCCGGCGGGCGACTGACCCATCATCTTGCGGGCGATTTCCGCGTTCGGGTTCGAGTTGTCACAGAGAGAGTAGAGGTCCTCCTCGCAGAACCAACACGAGCCACAACTGATGGTAAAGGGCACGACCACTCGGTCGCCTTCCTGTAGATTCTCGACGGCGCTTCCGACTTCGACCACCTCGCCCATCGGTTCGTGGCCAAGCACGTCGCCCTCCTGCATCGTCGGCACGTAGCCGTCGTACAGGTGGAGGTCGGAGCCGCAGATGGCGGTGGCGGTGATCTCGATTATCGCATCGTGCGGATTGACGATTTCGGGGTCGGGGACGGTATCGACGCGGACGTCCCCTTCGCCGTGCCAGCAGAGTGCCCTCATCGTCTCCCCCAGAGTCGTTCACGTCCACCGATTCCTACAGGCCGTCGTCTCGGAGACTGCGCCGTCCGCACTGGATATTTATTTGTCACTTTCTCCCCCTCGTTACTGACGACCACAGAAGATTTAGTAAAGATAGTGGCCTCTGCTACGAGCGGTTACTCTCGCTCGTCGCTCCGGAAAACACCGTTTCTCAGCGGGTGGTGCTGTTATTCGTCCGAGATTTCACCCTGTCGATTGGACTTCACCGGATTCGGATCGTGATACAGCGTCGCCTCGCCGGCGCTTCCGCGCCCAGCGAAACGTGACACCGACAACGAACCCGAGCGTGGCGAGGACGACTGCTTCGGGAAACGTGCGTTCGAACGCCGCAACAGGGTCGAGACGATAGTTTTCGACTCCGCTGAGAGACGTAATCGTCCAACTGACGTTTCCGTAAACGGGACTCCATCCGAGGAGTGTGCTCGGGAGAAACCCTTCGTTCAGATAGGCGTGAAGCGCGGCGAGGCCGATAACGGAGAACGCGCCTGTCGCGTGCCAACTGGGAAGGTATTCATCGAGGAGGAACACCTGGTGAAGCGCCTCGATAAGGCCGTTCTCGAAGCTCGTGAGGAAGAGAAGATACTCCAATATCAGGCTGGCCGTAACGAACCCACCTGCAAGTACGAGTGCTCGTCGCGTCCTCGTCCACTCCTTGCCCAAAATCAGGTCGACGAGTCGGTCGGACCGGAGAGCCATACGGCGTAGTTGTTACTCGAATAACTAATAATCATCTCTCCGAAAGGATTCGACCCGAGATTGTACGCTATCGAGTCTCTCGCTGTTCGACCTTGCTCAGAGAGACAATATCTATAATAGATTAGACTAAATATGAGGGTGTCTTTTCCGGGTTCTGCTCTAAAGCAGTAGTTGGCAATACGATTTCCTGACAACGATAATGGACACGTCTCTGGTCGTCCGTTAGCTGGGTTCCGAGGAACCATTGGCAGTTTGACTTCTAAGAGATGATTACAGAGGAAAAGTGGCATTCATTGGTAGCTCTGAATTGACAGTAATAAATATTCCAAAACGTAAACGATAGAAACTATCCTAGTGTGTTATGTTAACTATTAGCATGATTATTGTAGGTGGGAAGCAATGACGTCACACAAACCGGTCTCACGCCGAAGCGTCCTCCGAAAGGGAGCAGTAGCCACGGGAGCGGTCGTCTTCGGAGGAACGGCAGTCGTTGGTAGTTCAGTAGCGCACGATGAGCAATCTGGAGTCGTCGCACAAATCGAGAGTCACGGCCACTACGCGTGGTTCCCGTTGGGACCCGAGTCGTGGGGGCGGTCAGCTACACCGTACGATATGCAAGACGGGGACAGTCGATGGCTGGCACAGCCACAGTCCGATGGCAGCGTACGCTGTCTCGCGCAGAACCTCGGGACGGAGCCGCCGAACCGGAATACGGGATTCGACGTACATCTCGGGCGGCTTGGCACGATTGAAACCGTGACCGTCACCTCACGAACGCTCCGGACCCCGCGCTGGGGACCCGCCGAATTGTTCCTCGGCCTGTACTTGGACAAAGATGATAGCGGTGAGTTCGGGAATTGGGAGCCCAACGACGACGGAACGGAGAGTGCTCTTGGCTCCGATACTGACGATGAAGGGCTCCTGTTTTCAGCCGCAAGCGGAGAGGTGACTATCGACGGCGACACCGTATTCCGCCTTATTAATGCGGGAACCGAGGCGACACTGACCGAGTTGCAGGAGGGAACTGTTGAGGGTATCTCTGGGGAGACACTTGCCGCTCTCTATATCGGCGTCATCAACGGCGGAGAGGGCACAGACGAAGTAGTTGTCGAAGACATGCACGTCTCTCGGTCATAGATTGGCCGTTGAGACTCTCTTTGGTGTTAAAGGGTCATTCGTCGAGATTGCTATCAGTTCGCCCTCTGTCGGTTTCCACATTATGTCTTTGTTCTATCTTGTTCAGGTCTCGGTTGATGTTACAGATTCTGACTTCCTTGCCGGTTTCGGCCCCCTCGAGGACCGCTTCTACGTGATGGATATGTAGTGAATGTGTCTGTTCGGAGTCGTGATACTTTTGCGTGTTCGTAGCGTTGCCATGGTCATCCAGATGGCTCCGTTCGAATGGCTGACCCCCGAACGAGTGATGAAATCGCTGGGATTATTCGCGAGTTTTGGCTTACTTGGTGTAGGAGTTCTGAATATCTATCTTGGTCTCGTCACTTCTACTGATTTTGTTCTGTTCGGTGTAGATGCGCTACTGATGGCTGGTGGTTTGCAAGTGATCGCTGGAATCTTCTTCCTGATTAACGAGCATATGTTCCGGCCGCGAGTACCCTCCCGAAATCGGAGCAATTGAACGGGGTTTCATCTCCGCTCTCTGTTACGCCATGAGTACGGTTGCCTCACTGTTATCGAGTAAATGAGGCGGAGAGAGAATCTAACAGTATGTTCTACCGCTTGTCACGTTGCTCAACTTTGTTCAGGTAGCTGAAATCCAGCACGGATTCTCCTGAAACTTTGGGGAATCGGTCCAAGTGAAATCCTTCTAATCCGGGGAGAGAGGCCTTAGATACGCCGTACATATAAATGAACGACTGGGTAACCGCGCGATAAGGGTATGGTGCGGTAACTCGTAGCACAGGTATGGACACGCCGCTCGACGAGGGATAGTTCGTAACATGCCAGAACCACAAACCGAAATAGACGAAGAAACCGTCCAAGGATTCGGCGCAGAGCTGCGAGGCGAAGTCCTTCGCCAAGGGGACGCGGGCTACGACGAAGCGCGCACAATTTGGAACGGGATGATCGATAAACGGCCAGCCCTCATTGCCCAGTGTGCGGGCGCCGCGGACGTGATCACGGCAGTGAACTTCGCCCGAGAGTACAACCTTGAAATCGCTGTGCGCGGCGGCGGCCACAACGTCGCCGGCACCGCCGTCTGCGACGACGGCATCGTTATCGACCTCTCAGCGATGCGGGCCGTGTGGGTCGACCCACGCGCGCGGACCGCCCGGGTACAGGGCGGTGCCCTGTGGAGTGACGTGGACCACGAGACCCAGGCCCACGGACTTGCGACCACGGGCGGCATCGTCAGTCACACCGGCGTTGCCGGGCTTACCCTCGGCGGCGGAATCGGCTGGCTGATGCGCAAGCACGGCCTCACCGTCGACAACCTGCTCTCCGCCGATGTGGTGACCGCCGATGGCGAGTTCGTCCGAGCCTCGGAAGACGAGCACTCGGACCTGTTTTGGGCGTTGCGGGGAGGTGGTGGAAACTTCGGGATTGTGACCTCCATTGAGTTCGCCCTCCACCCTGTCGGTCCCACTGTACTCGCCGGCCCCGTGTTCTGGCCAGCGGACGACACCGCCGACATGCTGCGCTTCTACCGCGACTTCGTGCGGGATACGCCCGACGAGCTGGGGACTATCGTCAAGTTCGGGACCATCCCTCCTCTCCCGGTTGCCCCCGAGGAGATTCACTGGCGACCCGCCGTGGCCATCAACGCCTGCTACGCCGGTCCGATCGAGGAGGGTAAGAGCGTACTCCGACCGCTGCGCGAACACGGCACACCGCTTCTCGACTTGGTCTCTCCCGAGCCGTATGTGGCGCATCAGAGCGGGACCGACAGCACCGTTCTCCATGGGTGGCACTACTACTGGAAGTCAACCGACTTGCCCGAACTGTCCGACGACCTAATCGACGTGTTCGTCAACCACGCCTTCTCGGCGGAATCACCCCGTTCGTACTCGGTGCTGTTCCATCTCGGCGGAGCGGTGAGCCGGGTCGATAATGACGCCACCGCCTACACCGGTCGGCACGCGCCTCACAACATCAACATCAATGGCGTGTGGCGTCCCGACGAGACGGACGAGTTCGCCGAGTCGGAGACCGAGTGGGTCCGTCGATTTTTGGACGCACTCGAACCGTATCGAGAGGGCGTCTACGTGAATTTCCTCGATGCCGATGACGGCACCCAACGGGTCCGTGAAGCCTACGGTGAGCACACCTACCGGCGGCTCGCCGAGATCAAGGTCGAATACGACCCCGACAACGTGTTTCACCTCAACCAGAACATCGAGCCTACAGGCTGACGGTTCTTGACCAAGCTGGCACTCAGCCTTTCGCACCGATACTGCATTCCTTCAAGTGGCCGTCACAGAAGGGTTCACACTCCGACGCTGTCTTGCGGTCGATGTCCGTGTAATTGACTTCTTTATGTTAAGTGTGGGAACATTAATCGCCTGATTGGATACAGCACATGTTAATTGTTAACGTGAATCACGTCAAGTATTCTGTGACGGGCTCATACCAGTCACCAATTCACCGACGAAGGAAAGCGCAACTGCCGGAAGAAAATCGTCGTGCTATATTCTACGTGCAGGCCTTCAGAACCCCGTTTTCGACTACCGAGACTCCCTTTGCTCCACCTTGTTCAACTCTATCAACAGCCTGAAAATCGCTTTCACGAGGTTCGCGTCCACGCCGAACTGCTCGGCGTTCTCGCCCGCGCGGTCCATCACGCGCTGTTCTTGGTCCTCGTCGGTCGTCGGCATCTCCCGTTCGGCCTTGACCTGCGCGACCGTCTCGGCCACGTAGGTCCGGCGGGCGATGAGTTCGACTATCTCTCTGTCGATGCTCTCGATTTCCTCGCGGAGTTCCCCGAGGTTCATCTCGTCCGGGCGCCGTCGTTCTGTGTCTTCGTCAGCCATGTCGTACCCTCTCGTTGATTCCATCGGTCTCGAACCTGTTCAAGTACCGCGCGCTCGCCGACCGCGACGAAACTCGGGCCGGTCCCCGACAGCGAGACGCCGCGAACGTCGGGTAGCGCGTCCAGCATCGGGTCGGCCGGAAAGTCGAGCGCCGCCGCGAACGCGAAGCCGTTGACCGTCATCGCCTCGCCGTAGCGGCCGTCCAGTGCGAGGTCGGCGACCAGTTCGGCGACCGGCGCGATGCGCTGGCACCGGTCCACGTCGGCGTCGGCGCTGTAGGCCTGCTCGGGCGGCGTCCAGACCAGCACGTCCCACGAAATCGGTTCGCGGTCGAGCAGTTCGTCGCTCCGGTTGTCGGTGACGGTGACGCCGCCGAGCATGCTCGCGCTGGCGTCGTCGAACGCGCCCGTCACGGTAACTCCGGCGTCGCGGGCCGCGCGCACTCCGAGTCGGCAGGCCTCCTCGCGTGGCACGTCGTCGGCGACCCCGAGTGCCGAGAGCGTCGCCAGCACCGTGGCGTTCGCGGCCGCGCTGGAACTCTTGAGTCCGGCCGCCATCGGCACTTCGCTCTCGGTCCAGACGTGACCTCCCGAAACGTCTCTTCCACCGTGTTCCTCGACCGCGAGTTCGACGCATCGCTCGATTAGGGCGGTGTCGGCGTCGGGCGCGTCGGCGATTTCGCCCGCGAACGACCCCGAGAAGTCGAGTTCGACCTCGGCGGTCGTCTCAGCGTCAATGGCGAACGCAGACCCTTTCCCGCAGGCGAGGGCGTTCAAGACCGTCCCCGCGGCGGGTGCCGATGCTCGGCCGTGCATGTCCGGCACTCTCTCGCGGGACGTATTGACGCTGGTGGTTGGTGCAATCGACTCGTCGAGCGAGTACGGAGCGATGATGCGATTTAGGTTCCGTTCGGTAGCTACCGGTAGCCTAACGCTCGAAGTCGCTCTTCCATCTCCGAGTCGTCCATCGTCTCCGTAGTTTTGCTCGGTACGTCTGCTCTCGTCTCTCTGCGGGTTTCGTGTGGCATCACTAACCACGGGACTCGCACGAGCGACGGATGAGTGAGACCCGGCGGATGGCCCCACATCTTCGCCGGAATGGGTCGCATGCGCTCGCCGAACATGTTGCCGTGGTCCGTCGAGACGACGACTTTTCCCGCGATGGAGTCTCGAATGCGTTGGACGTGCGGCAGCGCGATTTCGAGATTTTCTTCGTACGCTTCACGTATCGCCGCCGGGTCTTCGGTCGCCAATCGATAGCGCAGTCGCACCCAGAGCGAGAGTTCGGAGGACGAGTCGTCACTCGACGACTCGTCCCCGGCCAGACCGGCGTGAGTGATTCGTCGTCCCGTGTCACCGATGAACGGCGTGTGGGGTTGCATGAAGTGACTGATGATACGCTTGTGCGGATACTCCTCGGCGGCGTCGATCGTCGCCTCCGCCATCGTCTCGGGCGGAACCGTCCGCAACTCCTCGTCCCACCCCCAGTCGAGTACGTCGACTATATCGTGAAATACCCCCTCTCCTTTGAGCGATTCGGCGTGCGGATTTGCCGATACGTACACCGTGTCGTGATACTGACCGTCGGCGAAGTTCCGTTCGATAAACTCGCTACTGTGGCTTCCGAGCGACGAGACGGTAGTCAGATCGCCGTCCAACCAACTGCACTTCTCGAAGGTGTCGAACCGGCAACCGTCGAGCAGAATTAACGTGTCCCAGTCTTGGTCCATCACGTGGATTCCGTCCTTCTCCGACAGTTTTCGGTTGAGTTTCATCGTTTGCCACGCCGCTTCTCCCAGAAGCACTTTCGGATTTCGGAGCATCCGTCTCGCGTTCCGTAACGTAATCTTCGAGCCCATGACCATCTACACCATCTACAGTTGACTACTCCCGTATGGTGTTTAATAACCTTTCAATCTGCAAATCTGAATCGTCATTCACGGCCCGTTCGTGCGAAGAAACGCACTCCTTTTCCCCTGCCCGGACGAAATCTCGACCATGAGCGCGCGCAACGACGTGGCCCCAGACACCCTCGGCGTCGAGTTGGCCGAGGACGGCATCGTCGTGGAGTACACCGACGGCCGGGACACCTACTACCGCGGCGTCCCCGAGAAGGTAGCCGGGACGCTCCGAACCCAACCGAACAAACTCGTCCAGATTCTGGTCACGGACCCAACCGAGACCGAGGGCGTGATGATGTACGTCAACGACCGCAACACACACGACGACATCCTCGAATCGTCGGGCGTCGGTCGGGTGATGCTCGACCCCGGTGAGGAGGAAGAACTGTTCCCCGGCGTCACGGTTCGCATGGATGGCTACGCCATCGAAGTGGAGGCCGACCCCGAGACCGCCCGCGGCCGGGTGTTCGTCTTCGAGGAGGACGAACTCGACGAGCAGTCCTACGAGATGGTCAACGAAGACTGACGCTCGCCATGCCACTCCCGAAACGCTGGCAGTCGCTGAACCGCGGGACGGTCGGGACCGCTCCCGAGCAGTACGGCGCGTACGAACTCGGCGAGGACGGCGAGGTCCTCGAAGTCGGCTGGGGCGTCCTGCGCGACGAACTCAAGGACGCGCTGGCCTACGGGTCAGGCGACGAAGTCCGGTGGGAGACCTGCCAGACGAGAGCCGAGGCGAAGGAACTCGCGGAGGAACACCGCGAACGCGCCGGTCTGTAACCCGGAGCGGGAGGCGACCGTGGCACGGGGGACGATCGAGGCCGACGGGCAGGAGAACCGCGCTCGGTGACACCGACGACGGGACGCGCTTTCGCAGTTACTGAATATAGGAGGGGTCCTCGTGGTCGCAGTTCTCCTCGTGTTGCTCGGCGTCGGACTCGTCGTCGAACATCATCCCACACCCCTCGCACTCGTACCACGTCACGTCGTCGCGCTGGGTTTTGACGACCATGGTTGGAGATACTGTATCGGCGGACAAATCCTTTGTCCCGGAGTCGGTCGCTCGACGGAAGTCTGCTCGCGTCTCGACACCCGGCGGACTCCGACCACCGAGACGGAAACGCCGACCACCGCGACAGGGGAACCCTCAATACGGACGAGCAACGAGAGACTGACATGAACGCGAAGGGTTCCGCGGCAGTCGAACTCACCGTCCAGGGCGCGGAGAAGCGCGACGCGGGCCGGGGCATCGCTCGCATCCCCGAATCGGCCCGGTCGGCGCTGAGCGTCCTGAGCGGCGACACCGTGGTCGTAGAAGGCGAGCGCGAGACCGTGGTCAAGGTTTGGCCCGCGGGGAGCGACGTGCCAGACGGCGCGGTCCAAATCGACGGCGAGACGCGATCCAACGCCGGAGTAAGCATCGGCGACGCGGTGACGGTTCGCCAGATTTCGGTCGCCGCGGCCGAGTCGGTGACGCTCGCGCCGACCGCCAGATTCGACCCCGACGACCGCGACACGCTCGAAGGGGCACTGAAGCGCACGCTCCAGGACCGGCCGGTCAAGGAGGGCGAGCGAGTCCGCATCGAACGACTCGGCGACGCGGGAACGTTTCGGGTCGGCGCGACCGACCCAGACGGCGTGGTCCGCGTGACCGACGGCACCGACGTGACGGTCGCAATATCGTCCGGGTCGGGCGGCGTCGGGTCGGGGTCAACCGGGACAGGCCAATCCGGGTCGGGAACCGACGTTTCGATTCCCATCGGCGGCGAGGGGAACGCCGACGGCCAGACGCCGTCCAAGCCGACGGGCGCGACCTACGAGGACATCGGCGGACTCGAAGAGGAACTCCGGCGGGTCCGCGAGATGGTCGAACTCCCGCTCTCGAACCCCGCGCTGTTCCGGCGTCTCGGTATCGATCCGCCGAAGGGCGTCCTGCTGTACGGCCCGCCAGGAACGGGGAAGACGATGATAGCCAAGGCGGTCGCAAACGAGGTAGACGCCCACTTCATCACGATTTCCGGGCCGGAGATCATGAGCAAGTACAAGGGCGAGAGCGAAGAGCGCCTGCGCGAGAAGTTCGAGGAGGCCCGCGAGAACGCTCCGACCATCCTCTTCTTCGACGAGATAGACGCCATCGCGGGCGAACGCGACGAGGAGAGCGACGTGGAGAATCGCGTGGTCGCCCAACTCCTCTCGCTGATGGACGGACTGGAGTCCCGCGGCGAAGTCGTGGTCATCGGCGCGACCAACCGGGTTGACGCCATCGACCCCGCGCTTCGACGCGGCGGACGATTCGACCGCGAAATCGAAATCGGCGTGCCCGGCGAGGCCGGACGGCGCGAGGTGCTGGACGTTCACACCCGCGGGATGCCGCTGGCCGACGGCGTGGACCTGGACCGACTCGCGGCCTCGACCCACGGATTCGTCGGCGCGGACCTCCACGCGCTCTCGACCGAGGCGGCGATGGCCGCGCTCCGGCGGGCGCGCGACGCCGGGGCCGACGACGAGGCGCTGATGGACGTGAAAGTCACCCGCGAGGACTTCGAGACCGCGATGGCCTCGGTAGACCCCTCGGCGATGCGCGAGTTCGTCGCCGAATCGCCCGAAATCGGCTTCGACGCGGTGGGTGACTTGGAGGAGGCCAAGCAGACGCTAACCGAGGCCGTGGAGTGGCCGCTCGCGTACCGGAACCTCTTCGAGAAGACCAACACCGAACCGCCGACGGGCATCCTGTTGCACGGCCCGCCGGGGACCGGTAAGACACTGCTCGCGCGGGCGCTGGCGGGCGAGAGCGGTGTCAACTTCATATCTGTGGAAGGTCCTGAACTGTTGGCCGCTCCTGTCGGCGAAACTGAAGCGAAAGTTCGAGAGATATTCGACAAAGCGAGGCAGGCCGCTCCTGCCATCATCTTCTTCGACGAAATCGATGCAATCGTGAGAGAGCGTGGTACCGGACACAGTGGCGGAGGAGAGGTCAACGATAGGGTGGTCTCCCAGTTGCTCACTGAAATGGACGGATTGACGGACAATCCCAACATCGTCATCCTCGGAGCAACCAACCGCTACGAGAGTATAGACCGCGCCTTGCTTCGGCCCGGCCGACTGGAGGAACACATCGAGGTCCCCGCGCCCGGCGAGGAGGGCCGCCGGGCGATTCTGTCGGTTCACGCCGACGACAAGCCTCTCGCCGACGACGTGGACCTGGACGACCTCGCCGCGGAACTGGAGGGGTACACCGGGGCCGACCTGGAGGCGGTGGTCCGGGACGCCTCGATGCGGGCGATTCGGGAGGCCGCCGACGCGTGGGGCGTCGAACAGGCCGACGAGAACGCCGGCGAAATCGAAATCAAGCGCCGACACTTCGACGCCGCCGTGGAGAAGGTCAGACCGACGCTGGACTGAGACCCGAAGCGGCGGAACCGGCGAAAGCTGGGGAGTCCGAAGGCTACGTCTCCGGGTCGGCCCACGTCGAACGGCGGACGTGTTGGCGTCCGGACGCGTCCTCGTGAGTTCCCAGTAGACGGCAGTCCACGGGCCGCCGATTCGTAGTCTCGACGCCGAATCGGGAACAAGCTTGAAGCGTGCTTGCCTGCAAACGAGAGTAGGTGGGTACGAATGGACATCTCCGATGCAGTAACGACCGAGTACGTGGACGTGAACCCCGGTACCAGATTGGGGAAACTCCGAGGACTGTTCGACGAGGACCAGAGCCTCGACGCTATCGTCGTCCGCGGTGAGGGCAAGTTCGACGGTCTCGTCACCCGGAAAGACCTCGTCAGTTCGCACCACAACCCCGACGCCAAGGCCCAGTCGGTGGTGCGCCATCCGCCGAAAGTTAGCCGAACCGAGGACGTGCGCGAGACCGCCCGACTGATGGTCGAGAACGGGGTGAAACTGCTTCCCGTGTTCGAGGACGACGCGTTCCGAGCGGTCGTCACGGCGACCGACCTCCTGAAGGCGGTACAGGAGAACCTCGGCGCGCTCGACGTGTCCGACGTCTACACCTCGGAACTGCTCACGGTCGCTCCCGACGACAGTCTCGGCGAGGTGATCAACCTGGTTCGGACGCACCAGTTCACCCGCGTCCCAGTCGTGGACGACGGCGAGACGGTCGGCATGATAAGCCTCTACGACCTCGTGGACTTCACGACGCGGGAGGTGGACCGCGAGCAGGGCGGAAACAGCAACGCGACCGACTCGTTCGGCGGCGGCGTCTCCAAGAGTCAGGGGCGCACGCACGGTGGTTGGGGCGAACGCTCGGGACTGGCCGCCCGACTCCTGGACCTGCCCGCCCGCGACGTGATGAACACGCCGGTCGCGACGATTACGCCCGACGCGGGACTCGACGAGGCGCTCGAAAAGATGCTGGAACACAACTACTCGTCGCTGGTCGTCGTCCCCGAAGGGTTCTCCAAACCCGAGGGCATCGTGACCGAGACCGACCTGCTCCGGGCGCTGACGTGGACCGAGGACGAGCAGTACAACGTCCAGGTGTTCGGCGTGGACCTCATGGACGACCTCACGCGCGAGAGCGTCGCCGAGCGCATCGAGGAGATAGACGGGAAGTACCAGAAGATGGACCTGCTCGAAGCCAACGTGGTGTTCCACCGGCACAAGGAGAAGTTGCGAGGCACGCCGCTCCTCCAAGCCACGATTCGACTGTTCACCAACGAAGGGCTGTTCTCTGGCACGGGTGAGGGGTACGGCGCGAGGGCGTCGTTCGACGAGGCCGCGGCGACCGTCGAGGAGAACGCGCTGTCCGACAAGGAGCGCAAGTCGCCTCGGAGCCAGATGGAACACGAGCGCGAACGGACCGCCGAACTCCTCCAGTGGTGGCGCGTCGGCGAAGTCAGCGAAGAGTAGAACGTCGGCAGGACATTCGGAGCAATCGTTTCGGTTGCATTCTTACTTTCAAAAGCAATATTTTCGATTGTTTCGGAACGCCATAGAGTTATTACGCTGTCTAATTCGCTCCGGATCGGTCCCTCGTAAACGAGCCCGACCATCGACTGGCGGGACGTCTCGGCCGACCGAACCACCGTTTGGGCGTCCTCGTTCGCCTTCGACTCTCACCGACGCTGCGTATCTGAACACCACCTTGCGAACTATCCTCAAAGACTATTTGCCCGGCCTCCGATAGTTCTTCAGGCACACTATGACTGGCATCACCTACGAAGACTTCATCGACCTCGGCTACGACCCCGTCGAAACCGACCTCGTCTGCGAGTTCTACGTCGAACCGGCCGCCGACATGGACATGGAGGCCGCCGCCAGTCGCGTGGCCTCCGAGAGTTCCAACGGGACGTGGGCCGAGTTGCAGGTCGAAGGCTCGGTGCGGAACCTCAGCGCCACGGCCTGCGGTATCGACGGGAATCGAGTGACGGTCGCGTACCCAGACGCACTGTTCGAGGCGGGCAACATGCCCCAGGTCCTGTCGTGCATCGCGGGCAACATCCTAGGCATGAAAGCCGTAGAGCGCATCCGCCTGCTCGACTGCGAGTGGCCCGAGAAACTGACGACCTCCTTCCCCGGACCGCAGTTCGGCACGAGCGTCCGAAACGACATCTTCGACGCGGGCGACCGACCCATCACCGCGACGGTGCCCAAGCCCAAAGTCGGCCTCACGACCGACCAGCACGTACAGGTCGGCTACGAGGCGTGGACCGGCGGCATCGACCTCCTGAAGGACGACGAGAACCTCACCGACCAGGAGTTCAACCCCTTCGAAGAGCGCCTGAATCGAAGCCTCGAAAAGCGCGACCAGGCCGAGGAGGAGACCGGCGAGAAGAAGAGCTACCTGGTCAACGTCACCGCCGACGGCGACGAGATGTTGAACCGCGTGGACTTGGCGGCCGAACAGGGCTGTGAGTACGTGATGGTGGACGTGATTACGACCGGGTGGGCCGCGGTCCAGCAGGTCCGCCAGCGATGCGAGAAACACGGTCTCGCCATCCACGCCCACCGCGCGATGCACGCCGCCTTCGACCGACTGGAGACCCACGGCGTCTCGATGCGGGTCATCGCGCAGGTCGCCCGCCTCTGTGGCGTCGACCACATCCACACCGGGACCGCCGACCTCGGCAAACTCGAAAACGAGGACACGGTAGGCATCAACGAGTGGCTCTATTCGGACCTCTACGGCCTGAACGACGTCCTCCCGATGGCCTCCGGCGGGCTTCACCCCGGACTCGTTCCGGAACTCGTCGACCGCGCCGGGACCAACATCGGGATTCAGGCGGGCGGCGGCGTCCACGGTCACCCGGACGGGACCCACGCCGGAGCCAAGGCCCTCCGGCAGGCCATCGACGGGACGATGGAAGGCGTCCCGCTCGAAGAGTACGCCGACGACCACCCGGAACTGGCGACCGCACTCGACAAGTGGGGCACCGACACGCCGCGGTAGTCGGTCGGTCAGAGCGCCGACGCCGAGTACGATTCTGGATTTTGCACCCTTATATCAATGTTGTAGAAACCGAGACGTCCCATAGGTAATAAACGACCGACTGATAATAACCGGGCAGTCACGTCGGAGGAGTTGTCTAGAGTCGTTGCCGGACGGCCGGCGACCCGGGCGACCGGTGAGATGCCACCGCGGCGGCGTCCGATAGCGGATGTCGTTCGAGTAACCGGCTATCGGGTGAAATTCGAACGCCCACACAGGTCTCGGAGTATGTAAAGCCGCTATTTGAGTTTACAGAAAGTCCTTTGGAGTGCCCCCGAAACGAGAGGGCATGAACCGACGCGAACTCCTCCATCGTGCCAGCGCGCTGGCCGCCGTCGCTGGCGTCGCTGGCTGTCTCGGTAGTGCTGGTAGCGACTCCCCACCGACGGACCGCGAGCCGACGACCGACTCCGGGGCGACCACCGACGACGCCCGCGGCCGATTCTCCGGGGTCAGGTCCGACCACGACGACCCCTTCCGGACGATTTCCGTGGGAAGCCGCGAAGAAGTCGCCTTCCCCGACAACAACCAGCCCCGCGGCGTTCGGGTCTGGAACGCCGCCGACGAGAGTCGAGAGATATCCGTACGGGTCGCCCGAAGCGCCGAAATCCTCGTGGACCGGACCCTCGATTTCGAAGCCGACGCCTACCTCGAACTCGTCCTGAACGAACCCGCCGACTACGCACTCTCGGTCGGTCTCGCGGACGGAGACGCGACGACGGTCGATATCTCCCGCACGTCCTTCGACTGCAACCAGACCGGGACCGACGCGGGGGTCATGCCCGACGGCCGCGTCGAAACCATGTCGATGTCCACCGCGATGGCGTGCCACGGCCCGGAAGTCGCCGACGCCGCTCTCTCGGTCGGGCGGAGGTCCTGCGGCACCGAACACCGCGCGACGGTCGGCTTCGAGGGCGAGCGGGTCCGGATGGACGGCGCGGTCAGAACTCCGACGCCGCAGTCCGACCTCTCGCTCGCAGGGACCGACTACGACCGAACCGCCGATGCGCTGACGGTCCGCGTCCGTGCGAGCGAGACCGACGACGGCGACCCGGGTACCCAGTGCGTCGGCGAAGTCACCTACGAGGCGACGGTGGACTTCGAGTACGCGCTCCCGGACGAGGTGGCCGTCGTCCACGAGAGCATGGACGAGACCCTCGAAGTGACGCGGGCGGACCGAGGCGGGGATTAGCTCGACAGTTGGATTCGGCCGCCGAGGACCGAGTTCACCACTGCACCGAACAGGACGACCGCTCCCGCGAAGTAGAGCCACGTCAGCAGGAGTAACACCGCGCCGATGACCCCGTAGGCCTGGTATCGCCCGGCGTTCGAGAGGTAGAACTGGAACAACACCTGTAGCGCGACCCACCCGATGCCCGCGACGACGGCACCCGGAAGCGCCTCCCGGACGGACACGTCGACCGGCGGCATGACGTAATACAGCGGCAGGAACGCCACGACGAGACCGGCGACGAGCGCCAGATTCCCGAGGACGTTGGCGAACGGGACCGCCTCGGCGAGCGAGGGCGACCGGAGGACGTAGCCGACCGCGACCATCAGGGCCACCGCGACGACGATCAGTCCGATAGTCACTGCGCCGTCCACTACCTGCTCGACGAGCGACGGGTCGCGCTCGGTACCGTAGGCCTCCGAGAACGCGATGTCCAGACCGCGGAACAGCTTGAGCGCGCTCCACGCGACGGTGACGAAGCCGACGACGCCCGCGCTGGTCCGACCGGTCGAACTCGTGAGCGCCTTCCCGAGGACTCGCTCGCCCGACGACGACAGCACGCTCTGGAACTGCTGGACGACGAAATCCGCGAACGCCTGCCCGCCCACGACGCT
The DNA here is from genome assembly GCA_005239435.1 of Halorussus salinisoli. Lineage (GTDB taxonomy): Archaea > Halobacteriota > Halobacteria > Halobacteriales > Haladaptataceae > Halorussus > Halorussus salinisoli. Next base: position 155,619 of record SZNP01000009.1, read on the forward strand.
CCCGACGACCAACACGAGCAACGCCAACGGAATCAGCGAGACGAACGCGTAGTAGGCGACGCTCGCGGCCAAGAACATGACGTTACGGTCGCGCGCCACGTCTACGACTCGCTTGACGCGGCTCTGAGAAGTGGCCATAGTCGCTGTAAACGTCGGCCACGCCTTTAGGCCGTACGGCCCGGTCCGCAACGGTCCAGGGGAGACCTACCCCGTCGTGGTCTCGCTCCCGCCGACGGGGGTCGTCTCGGGCGGTTCGGTCCGCTCCAGCGTCAATCTCGAGAAGTCGTTGCATCGGCTCGACGACACGACGCTGTACCACTCGCCGACGAGTATCTCGGGCAGTTCGGGCCGTGCCCCTGGGGTCGTTTCGGCCGGGGTCGTCTCGTCGGCAGGTGTCGTCGTCTCGTTCCCCGGCGTCGTCTCCTCCTGAAGTGCGGCCTCGGTCGTCGTGTCGTCCGCGGGTGTCGTCTCGTTTCCGGGTGTCGTCTCGTCGCCGAGCGTCGGCGTCTCTTCCGCCGGAGTCGTCGTCTCGGGAGTCCGAGTTTCCAGCACTCGCTGGGGGACGAACAGTCCCCGGTATCCGAGGTCGATTTCGTCCCGGAGCGCCCGGACGATGAGTATCTGGACCTCCCGTTGCTCACCGTCTTCGAAGCATTCGCCGGGGATGGTCTGGGTCGCTGGGTTCCCCTGCGGGTCCCTCGGTCGGAACCGGACTCTGAACTGGTCGCCTTCTTGCAGGCTCAAACTGAACGCGTTCTGTACCTGCTGTGCCGACGCACCACCGACCGTGAACCCCGCGAGGCCGAGGACGCCCGCGGCCGCGCCTGCTCGGAGTACGTCGCGTCGTCGTGGTGAGTCACTCTCGTCTGCCATACCCGGATTTCCGCACCGTCGCCTCTTATACCGAACTGGCAGTTCACGGCCCCTATCCCGGCCTAATCCGGAGACATTCGGATTACGTCCGAGCAACCGGGGTTACGGGCGAGAAACGGTCGGTTTCGCCTCAGTCCCAGAACGATTGAGTCCGAGCGTATTGACGCTCTTGGGCCAGAATGTCCCGATAGAACTCGTCTTCGTCTTCGCGCAACTTGGCGATGATTCGGGCGGCGTTCTGCGGGCCGACCCCGCGGGCCGCCAGCGCGATGACGGCCCGTTTGCCGTGGCTCTGGACGAGGTTGGCGGCCTTGTAGGCGCGCCGGGTCATCTTCTCCTGCTCGTCGTCCTTCTCCGGTGCGCGGACCGCCTTGACCACCTCGTCGGCCCACGGGTTGAGCGCCGCGATTCGGGTCGAACCGCACTCGGGGCAGCCGGGTTGGTCGCGGACGCGCCGGACCGGTTTCTTGCGCTTCCAGTCCTCGCAGTGGAGGCAGAACAGGATGACCTCGTCGTTCCGGATGCGCTCCCTGACGGTCTGGATGACGCTGGCGTCGGCGTTCTCGGGCGCGAGCAGTTCCCTGCCAGAGGAGATGCCGCCGGTGCCGACCGGGGTTCGCCCGCCGGTGGTCACGACCTCGACGTCGCCCGACCGAACCTTCCGGAGGACCTCGCTGGCCCGCTCGACCGCCAGGTCGTCGTGGAACACCTCGCGGACCGCCTCGTCGTACATCGGGGTCTCTTCGAGGGCGGCCATCAGGCGGCCTATCCCCGGACCGGAGGTGCCGCCGCCCTGCCAGTTGCGGAGCGCGCCGAACTTCGCTGCGACCTGCGAGAGTTTGAACTTGAGCGAGTCGGAGTGTTTGAGGCTCAACTCGATGATGGCCGCGACGTGTTCGGGGTCGGTGTCTTCGAGGACTTCGGCGACCTCTCGGCCGTTGACCTTCGGCGGCACGTCCAACTCGATTCGATAGGGGTCCACTTCGAGTCCGACCGAGGAACCGGTTCGCTGGCCGACCAGCGACGAGAGGACCCGCCCGAGCGTCTCGTTGACCTTGTGGCCGAAGCAGGCGTTGAGGACGACCTTCCGGGCGGCGTGTTCGACCACGATTCGGTCGGCCGTGGGGAGGGGTGCCTCGGCCTCGGCGTGGCGGTCGAGTTGCGAGAGGGCTTCGCTGGCGGTGTACTCGTCGGTCGGATACCGGTTCGTGAACTCGCGGGCCACGCCCTCGCGCGGCGCACCGCGCTCGAACTGCGGGCCGGCCACGCCGCGCATCTCGCCGACCTCTCGGGCCACGTCGTAGGGGACCGGAATCTCCTCGCCGACCCACGACGGAATCTCGCCGCCGGGGTCCTCGATGGGCGAGACCTTGACGGCTTCGTCGTCGTCGTCCACCTCCGTAATCCGCCACATCTCGCCGCGCTGGACGAAGATCTCGCCGGGTTGGGCGAAGTTGACGACGAATCGCTCGTCCAGGGTGCCGACCTGCGACCCCGAGGCGATGTCCTCGACGGTGTACTTCTGTTCGTCGGGAATCATCGAGAGGTTGGCGTAGAAGTACTGCCACGTCTGGCTCGACTTCTCGAGTCGGTCCGCCTCCTCGTCGAGCCAGACGAGGCGGTTGCTCTTCAACTCGCGGCAGACCGCCTTGAACTCCGACTCTGAGAGGTCGCGGAAGGGGTAGGCCCGCGTCACGACGTCGTACGCCCGCATCGCCGACAGTTCGCCGAAGTCCATCACGAGACCCACGATCTGGTTCGCCACGGTGTCTAAGCTCCCGTCGTGAATCTCGACGCTCTCCACGTCGCCCGCTTTCGCGCGGCGGGCGATAGCGAGGGCTTCGAGGGTGTCGTCGGGGTGCTTGGTGATTATTGTCCCGTGAGAGACCTGCTCGCTCCGGTGGCCCGCGCGCCCGACGCGCTGGAGCAGGCGCGCGACCTCGCGGGGACTCGAATACTGGACCACGTGGTCGATGCGACCCACGTCGATGCCCAACTCCATCGAGGAGGTACAGAGCAGGGCGTCGATTTCCCCGGCCTTGAACCGGTCTTCCACGTCGATGCGGGCCTCCTTCGACAGCGACCCGTGGTGGACCCCGACGTCGGCGTCGAGTTCCTTGAACCGCGAACCGAGGGCTTCGGCGGTCTGGCGCGTGTTGACGAAGATCAGGGTCGAGTCGTGGTCGTCCACGACGTCGAGGATGGCCCGGACGTGGCTGGCGACCGACTCGTCGGTCGCGAGTCGGCCCGCGAGTCGCTCGTCCTCGTCGGTTATCTCGGGTTCGCGGACCTCGAACTCGACCTTGCTCCCCACGTCCACCTCCACGATTTCGGGGTCGTCGCCGCCGGTCAGGAAGCGCCCGACCTCCGGGGGGTCGCCCACCGTCGCGGACAGACCGATGCGCTGGAAGTCGTCGGCCAACTCCCGCAGGCGCTCCAGTCCGACGGTCAACTGCGCACCGCGCTTGGCGCTGGCGAGTTCGTGGACCTCGTCCACGACGACGTGATGCACGTCTTCGAGGCCTTTCCGGAGTTTCGACCCCGTGAGCATCGCTTGGAGCGTCTCGGGCGTCGTCACCAGCACGTCCGGCGGGTCGTTGGCCTGCTTCTGGCGCTGGTAGTCGGTGGTGTCGCCGTGGCGCACGTCCACGTCCAGATTCAACTCCTCGCCCCACCACTCCAGTCGCTGGCGCATGTCCCGGTTGAGCGCCCGCAGCGGCGTGACGTAGAGCGCGGAGATGCCGAATCGGGGACCGTTCTCGGCCTGGTTCTCGGCAATCGCGTCGAAGACGGGGAGCATCGCGGTCTCGGTCTTTCCGGTCCCGGTCGGCGCGATGACCAGTGCGTCCTCGCCGCGAGCGAGCGGCGGGATGGCCCGACGCTGTGGCTCGGTGGGCGTCGAGAACCCCCGTTGAGAGAGCGCCGCCCGCACCTGCTCGCCGAGTTGCGCGAAGGCCGCAGAACCGGCGGCCCGTTGGTCACTCATCGGTCGTTTTTAGTGGTTAGAGGGTGATAAGCGCGTTGCCTTCGGAAACTGACGGGGAGGCCTCGTCGGGCGTTTTTGCGGAGTTCGCGTGGTGGGTTTCGGAGACGAGGTAGCGCGCTCACACGGGAAGTCCGTCACCCAGTTGACGCCGAGCGTCTATCGGCGGTACCCCCGCGATGACGCCAGCGCGCACCGAAGCAGACGATTGATATCGTTTTCTTATAATAACTATATGTTTCTCTAACGATTGCTCTGATATCCTTACAGCGTCCGCCGTCCGCGTGACAGTACATAACAATAACGACGGCGAACAGTTCCGAAAATCGACACCAGCGAGCGACCTGTTTCGCGTCGTCCGAACTTGTTCGGGGGAAGATATACACTCGCGACACCTCGATATCGAGGCGTCGCCGGTCCGGTACGACCGGGAATCGAGTTACGACCGAACCGCTGTCGCCGACGCGGCGACTACCGAAGTTAACGTCACGAATGTCTGCAGGAGATACACTCTACCATCGGTTGGGCGGGGAAGAACAGATTTCGAACGTCGTAGACGAGTTCTACGAGCGAGTGCTGGCCGACGACTCGGTCGCGGGTTTCTTCGAGGACGTCGACATGGCGGCCCAGCGCGCCCACCAGACGCAGTTCCTGAGTGCGGTCGCGGGCGGGCCGGTCGAGTACGACGGTGAGGAGATGCGCGAAGTCCACGAGGGCCTCGGTCTCGAACCGGAACACTTCGCGGCGATTGCAACCCACCTCGAAGCCGCGCTTCGGGAGTTCGACGTGCCGGAGGAGTCGGTCGAGGGAATCATGTCGGAGGTCGCGGCGCTGGAAGACGACGTGCTCGTTCGATAGCTTCGACTTCCGGCGAAGGCTTTTCTCCGGAGGTGTCGAAGGGCGCGTCATGGAGACCGAAGTCCACTTCCGAGAAAATCAGGAGTTCGACCAGCCGTGGCTCTGGGGGCTACTCGGCCTGCGTGCGGTCGGCGACCTCCTGGCCCTCGCTCGCGGGAAGCGGTCGGCCCGCGAGACGGTCGGCCGCCTCGCCACGCTCGGGGCCGTCGCCCTCCTGTTCCGGGTCGCTACGCTCCGGACCGAAGTCCGCGACGACGGCGTGTACGTCAACTTCGCGCCGTTCCACCGGTCGGACAAGCGCGTTCCCTTCGCGGACCTCACCGACGTGCAGGCGACGGGCTACAGTCCCCTGCGTTACGGCGGGTGGGGTATCCGGTGGAGTCCGAGCGGCATCGCCTACACCGTCAGCGGGCGGAGCGGCGTCCGGTTCGAGCGCACCGGCGGGAAGTCGGTGTTCGTCGGGTCGGACCGACCGGACGAACTCGTCGGGGCGGTGCAGGAAGCGACCGAGAAGACGGTCTGAGGGCGAAGAGACGCGTTTCCGGCGGCGAGCTCACTCCGGCGATTGCCGGGATTACACCGACCGATAGTCGCCCAACCGGGTCCCGTCGAGGAGATACGCCTGCCCTTCGGCCAACCCCTCGGGCAGAAACGGGGCCAGAAACTCCTGGCCCTCGACGTTGACCCACGTTCCGCCCACGAGGTCGTTGAAGGCGGGGAACACCACCAACTCCGCGCCCGCCCGGACGCCGCCCTCGCGCTCGGCGAAGGCGGCCCCGGCCAGCGACCCCCGGAGCCAGACGCGCTCGACCCTGCACCCGCCGACCTCGTCCTCCAGACGCACGGCGGGGTGTTCGTGGCCGACGCAGACTACCTCGCTTCCGAGAACCTCGGGCGCGGGCCACGTGTGGCCGTGCGCGAACCCCACATCGCCGAGTCGCACGCCCGCGCCGTCGGTCACGTCGAGGTCGGCCCACGACTCGATCGCACCGTCGTGGTTGCCCTTGACGAGCGTGGCGGCGACTTCTCGCTCTTCGAGGCGTTCCAGTAGCACTTCGATTTCGCCGCGCTCGGCCCCGCCGGGGTCGCCGATGGCGTGCATCAGGTCGCCCAGGAAGAGGACGCGGTCGGCGTCGGTTCGGGTGACGAGCGAGAGGAGGCGCTCGCGGCGCTCTGCCGCGCGACTGTCGAGCGAGACGCCCTCCGCGCGCAGCGCCTGCTCGATGCCCGCGTGGAAGTCGGCGACGACCAACGCGCGCTCCGGGCGGCAGTCGGCGTCGCGTTCGACGTCCGCAATCGCGGCTGGTTCGCCGGGAACCGGCTCCACCAGGCTCATCAGATGGGCTTGAGGGTGTCCTCGCCCGACTCGTAGCACCGCCCGGCCATCAGCGCGGCTTCGAGCGCGTCCTCCACGTCGGCGGGCGTCACGTCGTAGTCCTGCACCACGGCGGCCAGCAGGACTTCGCGCTCGACTCCGTCGCCCTCGTTCAACTCGCGCATCTCGGTCATCACGGTGTCTTCGAGGTTCTCGGGCGTCTCCTTCCCTCCGGACTCCGACTCGTCGGTCGCGTCCTCGGAGTCGTCCGGTACGGAGTCGCCCGACTCGACCGCCGCGCTATCTTCCCCGATGGACGCGCCGGGCGCTTCCGCAGCGGCCGTCCCACTGCCTTCGGGTGCCTCGTCGGCGGAGTTCACGGCGTCTTCCGTGCCACCGGACGCTGATTCGAGGTCCTGTAGCTCGTCGGTATCGACTTCTTCGGCGGTCGGGTCGGCGGGTTCGCCCGCGTCGGGTTCGTCGTCGGCGAGTTCGGCCTCGCGCTCGGGCGTCGAGTCCTCGGGACCCTGTTCGGGGTCCGGACTGGGAGCGTCCATCTCCGACTCGCCGGGTTCGTCCACTTCGGTTCCGGAGGAGAATTCGAGACCGTACTCCTCCTCGACCTCCTCGCGTTCCTCGTCGTCGAACTCGTACATCTCGTCGCCCGCCCCGGCGGTGCCGATGTCCGGCCCCTCGTCCGCGTCGTCGGTCTCCGGAGCGAACGACTCGTCGGTCGAGGTGTCCTGCTCGGACTCGACGGTCGGCGGTTCCTCGTCGCCGATTTCCTCCTGTAGTTCGGCGGCGTCCTCGGCGTCCTCGACTTCGGGGGGTTCTTGGGCTTCGGCTTCTGCCTCGGCGTCCTCGACCGTACCGGTCGGAGCGTCGCCGAGGTCTGCGTCCGTGGCCGTCTCGGTACCCGTCGTGGTCTCGGTTTCCGCGGCAGTCTCGGCGTCCGCGGTCTTCTCGGCGTCCGGTTCCGGGGCGTCACCGAGTTCCGTCTCGGGTGCGCCGCTCAGTTCGGCTTCTTCGGCTTCGACCGGTTCGTCTTCGGTCGGTTCGGCTTCACCGACTTCGGTCGTCGCGTCGGTCCCCGTCTCTCCGGTTCCGAGGCCGGAGAGGTCGTCTGTTTCGGCTTTCGTCAGCGAGTAGTCGAGGTCCACGGTCACCTCGTCGTCGCCCTCACCAGGAGCGAGGTCGAGCGGTCCCACGTCGTCGGCGGTGATTTCGCCTGCGACGACCCGGGCCGAATCGACCGCGAGATCCCAGACGTCCGCGAGGTAGGCTTTCGTCGTGCCGTAGTGGTCGAGCGCGAGCGGGATTCCCGAGGCGAGTCCCGCGTCCACGCCGCTGGCTTCGAGCGCCTCGCGGAGGTCGTCGCCGCGCTCGCCCGAGTCGATGGCGTCGGCGAACGTCGAGACCCGCGAGAGGGTCTGCTCGGCGGTCTGGACCACCCAGCGGTCCCGGGTCTCGGCGTCCACGCGGTTGATGGACTCGGGTCGAATCGAGGTGAACACCCGGTCGGAATCGTCCGGTTGGAAGGTCCGGGCCTTGCCCGTCACCGCGACGAACGCGGGCGGGTCGGCGCTTTCGAGGAACGCCATCTCGTCCGGTTGGTACTGCCCGGCGTAGAGGACGAACGCGCCGGTCGGGTCCACGACCCGGCCTCGAAGCACGTCGTCGCTGACCTGCTCGACCTCGGTCAGGACGCCGACCACGAACAGGCGGTTGATGCGCGCGCCGGTCGGCGTGACCACGTAGTTCGGGGCGCGCTCCTCGTCGCTCTCGGAGTAGTCGAAGTCGGCGTCGTCGTACTCCGCGGCGAAGACGCGCCACGCGACTTCGCGGCGACCCGCGCCGCCCTGACTGTCCGACTCGTTCTCGTCCTCGTTTCCGCTCATTCTGCCACCTCCGCGAGCAGGGCGTTCGCACGGTCGGCGGGCGAGTCGTTCGACAACTCGAACTCCGTGACTTCGAGGTTCGCGCCGTAGTCGTCCACCGAGAGGTTGCCCCGGACGCGGTACTCGTGGCCGACGACGCGCTCGCGGATGGCGTCTGCCACGACTTCCTTGTCCATCGCGTCGCGGGCCTGCTCCTTGGCGTCTTCTACGCCGCCGCCGTAGACCTCGGCGGTGCGTTCGTCGTCCAGCACCGCGGTCACGGTGCCGGTCCCGTCGTCGACGATGGCCTTCACGCGCAGGTCGTCCTGACCGTCCACGTCGCCGTGGCTCCGGCACTGGCCGTTCTGTATGACGCGGCCACACTCCGGACAGCGCTCGATGAGACCGGAACCGTCTCGGACCGCGACGACGTTGCCGACGACTTCCACGTCGTAGGCACCGCCGGTTCCAACCGCCTCGCTGACGGTCATCCGGGTGCCGGTGTCGCTTATCGCCAGTTCGCGGTCGAGCGACGTGACCTCCGTGAACTCCGAGAGGTTGACCGAGGGGACGCCGCGGAACTCCCGGACGTACACGTCTTCGATTCGCAACGTCTCGCCCTCGGCGAGTTCGGGTCGGGCCTCCCAGTCGGTGAACGGGAGTCGCGCCGACTCGTCTGCGAGGACGCCGCTCTTGATTTCGGTCTCGCCGTCGCGGCCGTCGATGGTCTTCTGCTCGACTTCGACCACCTCGACTTCTAGGTTGATGCCCCGGTCGCCGGGTTCGAGGTCCGCGAGGTCGGCGTCGCCGCCCACGGGGTAGGGCACTTCAATGTCGTCCTCGAAGGCGACGTTGGTGCTCTCGCCCAGATTCAGTTCGGGGTTGCCCTCCCACTCGCGGACGCCGGCGTTGCCCGCGGTGATGGTGTCACCGGCCGAGAGACCGAAGTCCTCCCACGCGGTGTAGGAGATCTTGCCGGTCTCGTCGGCGATCTCGCCCTCGTGGATGACCTGCTCGTTGCCCTGATACCGAATCGAGCGCTTGCCGACCGTCAGCACCTTCCCGGTGACGGTGACGCTGCTGTCCTCGGTGGACACGTCGGCGATGTCGGCCTGCGAGGGTTCGCTCGAACCACCACCGCCGTCGCCGTACTTCCGCCTGAGGCTCTGCTTTGCCTCGTCCACTGGGACGCTGTACTCCACCAAATTCTCGAGGTCCGCCTTGACCTCCTCCTTATCGACGCCGAGGTCGGAGGCGAGTTCCTCGGCATGGTCGTCCAAACTCATCACTCGAACTTTGCCCGGACGGATTAAAAGTGTTCGTCACGAGAGTCGAACCGAGGTAGTCGAAACTCGTTACGCACCGTGGGTGTCGTGGAGGTAGTGGGACTCGTTCGAGCAGTGGAAGGGGAGATGTTTTAGAAAGCCCACGCGTTCTCGTGGTCGGGTGCTACTGGTGGTTGGTCGGCCGGGCGCGCCCGCGGTGGAAAGTCCTGCGGCCTCTACTGGCGGTTAGTCAGTCGGCGCGAAACCGAGATGGGCGGAGTCGGCGAGTCACCGGAGTCGAACAGGCCACCGGAACGACACCGACAGCGAGGAGTGCCGGTACTCCACGGTCGCCCACGCCAGCACGGTCAGAGCCAGAATCAGGGCGGCCGCAATGTCGGTGAACCCCATCCAAATCGGCAGGACGAACGCGACGCTGTTGGTCACCTTCCGCGGCGTGAATCCGGCGACTGCGGCGGTTTCGGTCTCCCTGTCGCCTGCCTCGGCGTCGTGCGACTGGAGGTCGGCCGCCGTGGCGCTCGGGCCATTCGCGCTCTCGTCGCCCGTGCCGAGGCGTTCGAGTTCGTAGGGCGCGTAGAAGTTCGCGTCCCAGACGACCTCGCCCTGTTCGTCTATCTCCAGCACGCGGTGGGCGTTCGTGTCGGCGACGAGCGTGTTCCCGTTCGGGAGTCGGTCGGCGTCGCGGGGCCACTTCATCTCGTCGTCTGACCAGACCCACGTCTGGGTCCACTCACCGTTCTTCCGCTGGTACTCGACGAGGCGGTCGTTGAGCGAGTCGGCGACGACGACCGCCGGGCCGCCGCGCGATTCGGGAATGTAGTCGGGGTTGTGCTGCTCGTAGAGAACGCCGTGGGCACCGTCAGCGCCGAGCGTCCAGTTCTCCTGCACCCCGGTCTGGGGGTCGACGAAGACCACCGAGTCCTGATTCCGGAGGCTGGTCATGAATCGGCCGTCGTGGAGTTTCTCCACGTCGTTGAGGTGTGCCCAGTCCGCCGGGTAGGGGCCGCCGCCCGAGAGTGGGTACGCCTGCTTGGTGGACCACTCCCAGGTCGTTATGCCGGTCGTCGTGTTGACGACGTACATCTCGTCGGTGTTGATGGCTCCGACCAGCAGTCGGTTCTCGCCGATTCGGTCCACGTCGTGCCAGTTGGCCCCGCGGTCGGCCGGGATGACTCTGGAGTAGACGCGCTCTATCTCGCCGGTCGTGAGGTTGAGACGCTCGACCACCGAGACCGTACACTTCCCGTCGCAGTCGTCGCCCTCGTAGTCGTGTTCGGCGACGTACTCGACGGTCATCTCGGTCCCCTTCACGGGGTCGACGTCGAAGTAACCGTGGTACGAGTCGTTGTGGTAGAGTACCTCGCCGTTGGGACTGAACGCGACCAGCGCGGCCGACTCGCCATTCATGCCGTGACCAGCGATTACGGTGACGTTCTCGCGCGCCGGGACGACGGACGCACGCTCGTCCGCCGGGAGTTCGGCCTGTCGCTCGTAGTCCGAAACCGCGGCGTTGGCGGGCGAAGAGACGTAACTGTAGCCGAGCGTACCTGCGCAGAGAACGACGACGAGTGCGAAAGCGACGCGATAACGACGCACACCTCAGAAATACGCCCTCGGAGACATAAATCGACCGAAAGCTGTTTTCCCCGGAGGCGACTACTCCGAGTATGCGCGTGGTCGTCAACGCCGCGATGAGCGCCGACGGCAAACTCTCCTCGAAGCGCCGCGAGCAGATAGCCATCAGCGGCCCGGCCGACTTCGACCGGATGGACGCCCTCCGAGGTGGAAGCGACGCGGTCATGGTCGGCGTCGGGACGGTGCTGGCCGACGACCCGCACCTCACGCTCGACGACCCCGAGCGACAGGCTGCCCGCCGCGAGCGCGACGACTCGGCCCACCCCGCGCGCGTCGTCGCCGACTCCCGCGCGCGGACGCCGCCCGACGCCCGGATTCTCGACGACGCCGCGACGACCTACGTCCTCGTCGCCGAGGCCGCGCCCACCGAGCGAATCGAGGCGCTGGAGGCCACGGGCGCGCGACTCCTCACGTCGGGTGACGAGCGCGTGGACCTGTCGGGGGCGCTCTCGGCGTTAGAGCGCGAAGGAGTCGAGCAGTTGATGGTCGAGGGCGGCGGCGAACTCATCTTCTCGCTGTTCGACGCGGGGCTTGCCGACGAACTCCGAGTGTTCGTCGGGTCGAAAATCATCGGCGGCCGGGACGCTCCCACGCTGGCCGACGGCGAGGGGTTCGTCGCGGAGTTTCCCGAGTTGGAACTGACCGACGTAGAGCGAATCGACGACGGGGTTCTGCTCCGGTACGCGGTCGGTTGAGCAGCTCTGCGGCCGGGCGAATCACTCTTCGATACGTTCGAGCGAGAGCGTGTGGCCGGTTCGCTGACCGTGTTCGATGAGAACGTCTGCGGGTTTCTCGTCGGCGTCGACGCTGACGACTTTCTCGAAGGGGCAGTCCCGACAGCGGGACCCGAATCCGGGTTTCGTCCTCGCCCATTGCGGTCGCTCGGAGTATCTTTCGAAGTCGTCAGGGGAGTGATTATTCCCTGCTATAGAAAGGCCTTTTTAAGATCCGGCAAATACGGTGTAAAGTAACTGCGCCCGAACGGTGATTTAATGGGAGTGGCCGGTCATCTCGCCGAAGCTCTGGCCGAACCGCTCTTCGAACAGTTCCATCGTCTTCTCCTCGTTGGCCAGCACTTCCTCGTCGGGTTCCTGCTGCGCGTGGTGGACGAGGGCGTGGGCCTGCTGGGCGAACGACAGCATCGTCAGGTCGCCGAGGACTTCGGTGTCGGTTTCGCTCTCGTCTTCGCGGAGCAGGTCGACGACTCCCTTCGGGAGAGTGAGGTCTTCGCTGTCTCCGTCGGGCGATTCGATGGTGTACGTTACGGTCTCGACTTCGGTGTCGGTCATGGTTCTTCTTTCCCCGGGCGAACGTAAAGATGTAGGGGAAAGAAAGACGACTTCGCGCAAACTGGAAGCGGGTACGCAAAAGTGTCCGCACGCGACCGCACGCGGCTACAGCAATCTCGTACAACCCCGATACATCGAACGTTTGCTTCCGTACGAGTTGCGAAGATGACGAGGGCCGTTAGCCGCCGTCACCGTTCCCGGGAGTCGTGGTTTCCACGACGACCTCTTCGGTCGTCTCCTCGTCTTCCGGCGTGGTCTCCTCGTCTTCCGGCGTGGTCTCCTCGTCTTCCGGCGTGGTCTCCTCACCATCACCGGTGCTGATCCCTGCGGTGATCAGGTTGACCTGGCTGTTGAAGAACGTGGAGTCGGTCCCGAACTGGTAGGTCTGCCCGGACTGTAGCGACCCGTCCCGGACGAAGACGAGTGCGTACTCGCCAGCGTCTTGGTCGGGTTGATACCGGATGACGTAGCCAGTGTAGTCGGCCGTGTCTTGGACGATCGCCCGACCGTCGTCACCGACCTGGCGGCCGAGAACACTGTCGACCGTCCCCTGCTGCACTAGGGAGATGACCTCGAACGAGATACCGGGATTGTACTCGTACCCGAACACCAGCGCCTGACTCGGCTGCTGTTGGGCGATAGCACTTTGGCTTCCTTCACGGACTGCGGCACCACCCGCGACTCCTAGCCCGAGTGTGGCCGCAGCGAGAACTTTCTTCGCGTTCCTGTCTCTCTCTCCAGTCATGTTTCGCTATCCACCATCACCACCGTCGCCACCGCCACCAGTGCTGATTCCTGCGGTGATCAGGTTGACCTGGCTGTTGAAGAACGTAGCGTCGGTCCCGAACTGGTAGGTCTGCCCGGACTGTAGCGACCCGTCCCGGACGAAGACGAGTGCGTACTCGCCAGCGGCTTGGTCGGGTTGATATCGGATGACGTAGCCGTTGTAGTCGGCCGTGTCTTGGACGATCGACCGACCGTCGTCACCGACCTGGCGGCCGAGAACACTGTCGACCGTCCCCTGCTGTAGTAGAGAGATGACCTCGTACGAGATACCGGGATTGTACTCGTACCCGAACACCAGCGCCTGACTCGGTTGCTGTTGTAGGTTCGACTCCGCCGCAGCGGTTTCGGTACTGGCGAGTCCGAGTGCGACTGCACCCGACGCGAGCGCGCCTTTCTTCATGAAGTTCCGACGTGACTCGTCTTTCTCGTGTATTTGTGCGTTGTCTCGTTCCATAGTCCCTCCTCTTTCTGCCCCTCTGGGGGCTTGCGTATATGCGGCTAGTCATTCCTTAAAGAAGTACGACCGTTCAGAATTTTGGACGCTCTCATCAACTCGTTGTTCTCCGGTGTAATAGGATACCAAGTAGTGATAGTTGTTAACAAAAAACAATACGCTGTTACCATCGAAACGGCGTTCGTGAACGGGAGAGGTTATTTTCAGTATTCGAGTGTCGAACGAATGCCCGGTAGCTCCCGAACGAGGGCGAGCATCTATATTCGACACCAGTGTATTCGAGGATACCCGCGGTTATAGAACGTTAGTAGGATAATGAGCCGCTGAACGGTCTTGCAGCTATAACTCTCGACTGAGAGTGGATTGAGGTCGGAGGTCGTACCGTGCGAACGCTGCCTGAGAGGGCGGAACACTTCGGAGGGCAAGAGTAGAATGATACAGGACAGAGAGTACCGAGTGACAGCGGTGGGAGTCGTCTGTGTTGCTGCGCTCCTCGTCGTGGGGGCGGGAGCAGTTGCGAGCGGACCGTCCGATACGGAAGCCGTTACCGCGGTCCAGGAGACGACCACGCCGGAGGACACGTCTAGAATTTCGATTCAGAACTTGTCGGCACCCGACCAGATTCGAGCAGGGGAGGATTTCACCGTTTCGGCCGACGTGAGTAACGACGAGGCGCAAAGCGCCGTCCGAAGAGTGGTGTACCGAATCGGCGGTGTCGTCATCGACTCCGAAATCGTTCAGATTCCCGGGAACAACACGACGTCGGTAGCGTTCAACGTCACAGGGAACACCACGTCCGGTCTGGCGACGGGGACGTTCACGCAGGGAGTCTTCACCGAGGACGCGGAAGCGACCGCCAACCTGACCATAACCGCCGCCGACGAAACCACGCCAGAGGAAACTACCCCTGAAGAAACTCCGGAAGAGACGACCCCGGAAGAGACGACCCCGGAAGAGACACCAGAGGAGACAACTCCGGAAGAGACGACGCCCGAAGAGACGCCAGAGGAAACTACCCCTGAAGAAACGACACCAGAGGAGACGACGCCCGAAGAAACCCCAGAGGAAACCACTCCTGAAGAGACAACTCCTGAAGAAGCGGCGCCAGTAGACGAGGAAACGACGCCGGAGGAGACCACGCCGGAGGAGACCACGCTCGAAGAAACGACGCCCGAAGAAACCACTCCCGAAGAAACGCCAGAGGAGACGACGCCGGAGACACGTACCGCCACCGTCGCGTTCGAGGACCAGACCTCGAACGGCACTGCAGTCACCGTACAGTCCGTGAACGTTCCGGAGGGGGGCTTCGTCGTCATCCACGACACCAGCCTTCTCGACGGAAACGTCGTCGGGAGCATCGTCGGGAGGTCCAACTTCCTCGCGGCGGGTACGAGCGAGAACGTGACGATCGAACTCGACGAACCGCTGAACGAGTCCCAGCGACTCGTCGCGGTCGTCTACCGCGATTCGAACGAGAACCAGACGTTCGACTTCGTGACCTCGAACCGGACGGCCGACGGGCCGTACACCGAGGCCGATTCGAGGCAAGCGGTCAACGCGATCGCCCAAATCGAGGTCCAAGAAGGGACGGAAAACGCGACGGCTACCGAGACGGCGTAGCGCCGGAACTCGGGATTCAGTCGTCGCCCGTCGCGGCCTCGGTCGTGCCCTCTTCGGCTTCGATTTCCGCAGTTTCCAGGTAGTCGTCGGCGTCGAGCGCGGCCTTACAGCCCATGCCCGCGGCGGTCACTGCCTGCTGGTAGTGGTAGTCCACCACGTCGCCCGCGCCGAAGATGCCCGGTACGCCGGTCTCGGTCTGGCCGCCGCCTTTACCGCCGACTGTCTGGATGTAACCCGCCTCGTCCATCTCGACGACGGTGTCTTCGAGGTACTCCGTGTTGGGCGTGTGACCGATAGCGAGGAACACCGCGCCCACGTCCATCTCGAACTCCTCGGTCTCGGGGTCGTCGAGTTTGTCGGTGGGGTAGCCCTCGGGGTGTCGCACGAGGTCCACGTAATCGACGCCCTCCTCGACCGAACCGTGAATCTCGCGGACTTCAGCGTTCTTGATTATCTCGATTTCGCCCTCCTCGACCTTCTCGTGGGTGCGGTCGATCCAGTAGTCCTCGGCGCGGAACTCCTCGCGGCGGTGAACGAGGTAGACCTTCTCGGCGAACTTGGTGAGGAAGTTGGCCTCCTCCATCGCGGCGTCCCCGCCGCCGATAACTAACATCTCCTCGTCGCGGAAGAACGCGCCGTCACAGGTCGCGCAGGTCGAGACGCCGTAGCCCATGAGTTCGTCCTCGCCGGGGATGCCGAGCGTCCGGGCGCTCGCGCCCGAGGCGGCGATGAAGGCGTCGGCGGTGTACACGTCGCCGTTCGAGAGTTCGACGCGGTAGGGCCGCGAGGAGTCGTCCACGTCCTCGATGACGCCGTTCTTGATTTCGGCTCCGAACCGCTCGGCCTGCTCTTTCATGTTGTTGATGAGGTCCGGGCCGCTGATGCCCTCCGGGAACCCGGGGTAGTTCTCCACGTCGGTCGTGAGCGTCAACTGACCGCCGGGTTCGTCGCCCTCCAGCACGAGGGGGTCGTTGTTCGACCGCGCGGCGTAGATGGCCGCGGTCAGGCCCGCGATGCCGCTCCCGGAGATGACGAGTTTTCGGTGTTCGACGCCGCCGTCGGCGGTTGCGATACCTAACTTCTCGTCCAACTCGCCGTCCTCGTCGAGCGCCTTGGTGTCGTCGTATCCGCCGACGAGTTCGTCGTCGATGAACACCTCGGGGGCGGTCTTCCGGCCGTCTGTGCGCTCTATCATCTCCTCGAACCGTTCCTCGTCGCCGGTGACGTTGTACGTCTCGTACTCGATGCCTTTGGCGTCGAAGAGATCCTTGGCCATCTCACAGTACGGGCAGTCGTCCTTCGTGTAGATTTCCACGTGCGGCTGTTCGGTCATGGTACAATATTGTAATGGGGGGCGTATTTAGCTTGTGTTGTCCCGTCGGCTTTCCGCTTTCTGGGTCGTTCGTAATCGGAGGGAGTACGAGGGTTTCGAGTGAGAACGGGGCGAGGAACGGTCCACGGCCAGAACGCGACCGAGGACGCGAACGCCGGCAGCGGAGACGGGGAGGCAGCGAGGAGAACCGGTCTCGGGACCGACGACGAAGAGCAGGGCCGACGCCGTTCCCGAAGCGCTTACCCTCCTACCTCGCCACGTTCCGCACATGCCCGCCGACCTCGAGGAGAAGACCGACCGCTACGAGGGCCTGCTCGCCGAAGCCGTAGACGCCGCCGAAATCGCACCGCCGGAGGACACCCCGATGGGCGAGGCCGCCGCGGAGTGTCTGGAGATGGCTACCTCGTACCTCGAAGACGGTCGTCACTTCCGCGAGGACGGCGACCCCGTGAACGCGCTGGCGTCGTTTTCCTACGGTCACGCGTGGTTGGACGCGGGCGCACGCATAGGTCTGTTCGACGTGCCCCGCGAGGGTCACCTGTTCACCGTCTGAGCGATTAGTCCCGGGGTCTCCGTACTCCTCGGCGGTGCGCTTACAAGCCGGGCCTGTGTCAGTTCTCCCTGATGGAGGGCGTCCTGTGGTACGTACTCGCCGGGACTCGCGGCGGGACCAACAGGGCCCGCATCCTCAGAGCGTTGGACGACCGGCCGCGGAACGCCAACCAACTCGCCGAAGACCTCGACCTCGATTACAAGACGGTTCGCCACCATCTCGACGTGCTCATGGACAACGACGTTGTTCGCAACTCCGGCGACGACTACGGCGCGGTGTATCTCCCGACCGAGCAGGCCCGCGACCACTGGGGCACCGTCGAGGAGATCATCACAGAGGTGGAGTGAGTATGGCCGAAATTGGGAAAGTGTATAACTGTCACCGGTCGCAAGGGAGGAACGGATGTCACTCTGGGTAGACGTCGCGGAGGTCGCGGCGGTGCTGAACGTCGCGCTCCTCGTGGGGCTAGTCGGCGTGTGGGGTCGGAGCTACCGGCAGCTACGGTCGAAGCACGCGCTCGGCCTGCTCGTCTTCGGCGGTCTTCTACTCGCGGAGAACCTCCTCTGGGTGTACGCGTACTCGTTCAACTCGACGTTCCACGCCTGGCTCTACGACGGAACGTCGTTCACCCAGCAGGCGATGATGGGACTGTGCGTCCTCGAATCGGTCGGCCTGCTGTTCTTGGCGTGGGTGACGTGGGACTGAACCGGCCCGCGAGCAGTGGCTGTCCGAAACGGGTGAATCCGGGCCGGATTTGGGTCGCAGTTCGGAAAACGGTCTTTGCGACCGCCGTGGCACGTCGAAGCATGCCACCGTCGAGGCGAACACTGTTACAGGCGTCGGCGCTCGGGTTCGCGGGTTCCGTCGCCGGGTGCACGGGCGCGAGCGAGAACCGGCAAGAGACCGAAACGACCGAGGGTCAGATGCAGACGACGACAGTGGGGACTGACTCGGCTCCCTTCACGGTTCAGGTGACGACTCACCCGGACCACGGGGTCATCCTCACCGACGACGAGGGGATGACCCTCTACCGCTTCACGCAGGACGAACGCGGCGAAAGTACCTGTTACGACCAGTGTGCGGAGGCGTGGCCGCCGCTGACCGTCGAGGGGTCGCCGACCATCCCCGACGGACTGCCCGGCGAGTTCGGCACGACCGAGCGCGACGACGGGTCGATGCAGGTCACGTACGACGGAATGCCGCTGTACACCTTCGCCAACGACCAGCGACCCGGGGACGCCAACGGACAAGGTGCCAACGACGTCTGGTTCGTGGTGAATCCGGCGTGTCCCGGCGAGGCCGGAACGACCACTCCGTGAGGGAACGGCCGAGGCCGGCGACGATAACTGAACGGCGGCCCGGCCACCGACGGCTCGGGGTTCGAATCCGTTTTGGGCTGAATTTGGGCCGCAGTTCGGAAAACGGTCATTGTGCGGGTCGTGGCACGTCGAAGCATGCCACCGTCGAGGCGAACGCTACTGCAAGCATCCGCACTCGGCCTCGCGGCGTCGGTCGCCGGGTGCGCCGGAGTGAGCGAGAACCGCCAGGAGACCGAGACCACCGCCGAAGGAGAGGGCGGAACGACGACCGCCCGGGGACCCGACGAGACAATCGTCCTCGGCGGCGAGACGAGCCACTGGTTCGGCCTCGCGCCGTCGCCGATTCACGAAGCGGAGAACCCGACACTCGGCCTGCAACCGGGCACGGTCTACGAAATCGTCTGGGTCAACCTCGACGGCGTCGAACACGAACTCCGGGTCTTCGACGCCGACGACGACGTGGTCGCGGCGTCGGAGTCGGCCGAGGAGGTCGGAGAGACGCGTTCGGTCGTCCTCGAGGCCACCGAGTCGCTCGCGCGCTACGACTGCGAGTACCACCCCCAGAGCATGCGCGGACAGATCACGCAGGAGGCGACGATCACGACCGGGGGAACTGCCACCGAGACCACTACGGCCGGAGACGATGGTGGCGGCCCCTACTGAGACCAGCGAGCGCCGTCGGGACACCTCCGTAATTCTCTAAGAAACAAACACATCTGCGAAGCAAACGAAAATGTAGGTAAGTTCCGGACTGCGGTGACCTACCGTACGGTTGACGAGGTTCGCCTCAGTGCGACGAGGGACGGTACTCGGTGTCGCGCTCGCTGCCGTGACCGCGGCGACTGCCGTACCGCCGGTCGCGCTCGCTCGTCCCCTGCTGGCCGCCGTGACGGTGTTCGCGCTCCCCGCCGGTCCCTTCGCGGAACGTCGAGTCGCTCGGGTCGGAGTGGTGAGTGGCTTCACCGCGCTGGCCGGTTATCCGGCCCGAGATTCCCTGTTCGCGGTGGCTCCCGCGCTGACTTCCCTCGTGTGGCGTGCCGTGTTCCTGGCCCTCGCGTCCTCGTTGCTCTCGTCGCTGGCCGTATTGTCGGTCGTCGCTCTGTTGGCGACCCTGCTCGCGGTGGCTACTACGTCGTCGTTCCGTCCCACTCTGGCCGCCGTGGCCACTCTGACCACCGTGGCCACTCGACTGGCGACCTTCGGTTCTCGGACTTCGGGACGTGCCGGAGTCGTTCGCGCCGCGACTCCCGTACCGGTTGGTGCGTCGCCGGTCGTTCTCCCCGCGGTCGTGACCCTGCTGACTCGCGGTCCCGCCGTGCTGGTGGCCCTGCTGACTCTCTCCGCGGTTACTCCGCTCCTCCTGCATCCGGGAGTGAGCCCGTTCGGCCAGTTGCTCGTAGTCTCGGTCGTCCGTCTGACTCTGGTCGCCGTGGTGGTGATGATGATGGTGGTGGTGATGGTGACTGTCGCCGCCCTCGTCGCGGTCGTTGTCGGGTTGCGTCCAGTCCTGATGGTGGCTCTCACGACTCTCGTGGAGACCGTCCTCGTTCGCTTCCTCGCGCCGTCGCTGTATCTTGTGTGGATTAGCCATACTCGAAACCCCCGAGAACGGATTGTCCGAGAACGTCCTTAGATGTGCTGGCTGACTATCCAAGCAGGCCGAAACCGAACACCGGGCCGAACAGCAGATGGAGCGCGACCCCGACGAGCAGGGCCGGAATCGTGGTGTCGACCGACGCCACGACGGCGGCGACCTCGTCCACCGCGGGCAGGAGGAACAGCGCGTAGCCGTCCCGACCGATGGCGTTGGCCGTCAGCGCCGAGAAGGGAATCGCGCCCTCGGCGTACGCGCCGGCGAGGACGTTCTGCGGGCCACGCCCGGGAGTCGGTCCCATCGCCGCGCCGACGAGTGGTCGAGCGCGCTCGTTCTCGCCGAGTCGTTCGATTAGCGCACCCTCGGTCCGATACTGGACGAGACCGAACAGCGGGACCGTGACCGCGACGAACGTACTTACCTGAACGAAGCCGTCACGGACGGACGCGACGAGTATCTCGATGCTATCGATAATCTCGTTCGCCCTCCGAGACCGTGTATCGAATCCCGGCCAGGGTTTTAGGTATACCTAAAATAGCGCTTAGCAGATGGCGGCTTAGAATTTCGATTGTACCTCGTTCCTACCGGATGCGATTTTGCGGCAACTTTTTTCTATCAGCCACGCGCATGGTACATTGTATGAACGAAACGTACGTGCGGCTCGTCTGTCCTGAATGCAGCAAGGACTGGGAAGAATCGCCGGACGATCTCCCGCCTCACGACGAGATGTTCCACTGCCCGAACTGTCACGCCGGTCGTCGGACCGCGGAGTTCACCCGAACCGAGCGGGACCTGGAGACGCTAAAACAGTTTCAGTAGTTAGCTGTTGGTCGCCGAGCGCGCCCCGCAGGCTTCGCACCGCAACAACATCGCACCTTGTTCTCGTTCGAGTTTCGTGTCCGGGAGTCCGCACTCCGGACAGAGGACGAACGTCTCGGCGTAGTCGTCGATGGCGTCCTCGATTCGGCGCTGGCCGAACTCGCCGGTCAGGCGTGCGCGGCCGCTCTCGTCTATGTGCGCACTGGTCCCCAACTCGTCCTGCAAGAACTTCAGAACGTGTTCCTCGTCTCTCCCGAGTCTGTCGAGGGTGTCCTGGAAGTTCTCGTAGACAGTCACGTTCCCCTCTTGACGCACGTCGGCGTCGGGAACGTCGAAACGGTCCCCGCTACCGTCGATTTCGGGCGTCTCGTCCATCGCCCGTTCGAGGTGGTCGTCGTAACTCTCCATAGACGGGTACACGAGCGCAATCGGATAAAAACTTTTCAGGGTCGTACAGAAACGGCTCTCAGCTACCAGTGTGTCGGCCGGTTAATTACGGTCAGCGTCGGTCGGACACAACAGTTTGAAACTGTTTCACAATATCGCGTTACCCCTCGTTGGCTGTGATTATGGCGTTATATGAAGGAGTAATTCGTAATCCGTGTTAACGGGGCTCAAGATAATACTATAACCCTGCAACTGTTAGCCTCGTTTGCTTATGAAGAAGCAGGAACTCATCCACCTTCACGGCCTTCTCGCGGAGGTCGGGAACTACTTCGAGGAAGAGAACGGCACCGAAGTTGACCTTTCCGAGTACGATTCCCTCGGTGTACGACCAACTTCTATTCACAAGTCGAAAACAGACCACAAAGCAGCAGTCTTTGCGATGGCAACCGCGATAACCTCCGAAATGAACGAAGCCGAGGCGGACGAAAAGGTCGCCGCCAAGGCCGACTGAACCGCAGGCGACGCATCCTCGAATTGTCGATACGGGTCCGATAGCGGTAGCGTTGTTCTCTCCGGCAGTTACTACCGATCAGCTACGGCCGTCGGCTACGTCGAACGATAGACGTGCCCGTCACGCCGCGCGAGGGCGAGGGGCTAGCAGAGTCGTTGGTCACTCGATGAGGTCCTCGAACTCAGGGAGGACTTCGTCGTCTTCGCCGCGGTCGCTCTGCCCCTCGGATTCGTCTTCGACCTCGTCCTCGTCCGAGTCGGACTCGGTCTCGGTCTCGTCGTCGTCTTCCTCGATGACTTCGACTTCGAGGACGGTCAGGGGGATGTTTTCGAGGCGCTGGCCGATCTCCTTGCGCGCGATGCGCGAGGCGTGCTCCTCACGTTCGACGTTGAACACCGACATCTCCAGCTCTAAGGCGACGAGACTCTCGTCGGCCGCGATGAACGCCGGTTCGAGTTCCTCCCCGCAGTGCGGGCAGGACCGTTCCCCCATGTTGATTTCGACGTAGTTGAGGTCGGGGTTGAGCAACTCGCCGGTCTTGGAGATAGCGATTCGGACGGCCTCGTCCGGAGTCTCCACGTCGTAGACCGGAACTGCGGCTTCCACGACAACTCTGCAGTTCATGGGCGCATAGAGGTTGTAGCGCCAACAGTATCAAGTTTAGCCCCAAAACGAAAGACTTCCACCGACCCGTCTCCTTTGGTCCCGCGATGGACTCGGGTTCGATACCGGTCGGCGACCTCGCAGGGGGCCTCGACTTGCAGGCGACGCTGGAGAGCGGCCAGACCTTCCTCTGGCGGCGCGACGACGGACGCGCCTACGAGACCGCCGACGCGACCGGCGGGTCAGCGTGGTACTACACCGTCGTCGTCGGTCACACAGAGGGGAGAGCTGACGTCGTCCGGGTGCGCCAGCGCGAGGGGATGCTCGAATGGGAAGCGACGACCGACGCCGACCCACTGCTCGCGGAGCGACTCCGACTCGGCGACGACCTGCCCGCCATCTTCGCCGAGATTCCCGACGACCCGCTGTTGGACGACGCCATCGACGCCTACCGCGGACTCCGCATCGTGGACGACCCCTTCTTTCCCTGTCTCGTGTCGTTCATCTGCTCGGCCCAGATGCGGGTCGGCCGCATCCACGGGATGCAGACCGCCCTCGCCCGCGAGTTCGGCGAGACGGTCCGATTGGACGGTGAGACCTACCACGGGTTCCCGACGCCCGACCGCCTCGCGGCCGCGACCGAGGCGGACCTTCGGGAGTTAGGTCTGGGGTACCGGGCACCCTACGTCCAGCGGTCGGCGGAACTGGTCGCCTCCGGCGAGGCCACGGCCGAGGACGTTCGGGGACTGGATTACGAAGACGCCCGCGAGGCCATGCAAGCGTTCGTCGGCGTCGGCGACAAGGTGGCCGACTGCGTACTCATGTTCTCGCTGGGCTATCTGGAGGCGGTCCCGCTGGACACGTGGATTCAGACGGCGATCGCCGACTACTACCCTCACTGCGAGAAGGGGTCGTACGCCGAGACCTCCCGCGCGCTCCGCGCGGAGTTCGGCGGCGAGTTCGCGGGGTACGCCCAGACCTACGTGTTCCACTATCTCCGGAACCAGGAGTGAAATCACGTCGACCGAATCGACGGGTCCGGGGTCGGGCCTGCCGGTCCTCGACGCTCTCGCTCGCTCGGCAGTCCGCCCTCAGACCCAATCACCGCTCCCGCGCGCCGACGGGTTCCGTTCGAGTGTCGGGATTTCACCCGTCTCGACGAGGCTCTTGAACCGGGAGAGCATCCGGTTCGCCAGCGTCTCGGGAACGACGCCCAGTAGTTCCATCGCAGTACGTCCGACTCGGCCGCCCGGCGGGTCGAATCGCAGGGTGAGCGTGACCTCCGTCCCGCGGTCGGCCGGGGCCGGTCGGAACTGCACCGACCCTTCGTTGGGTATCGGCGCGCCCTCGGCCGACCTCCAGCGCAGGAACTCGCCCGGACGGTCCTCGACGATTTCGGTTTCCCACTCGATGCTCCGGTCGAAGGGACAGGCCACTATCCAGCGGTGGCGGTCTTCACCCGCCAGCGTAACCCCGGCGAACTCCCCGACGACGCGAGTCAGCAGGTCCGAGTCGCGCCAATAGCGATAGAGCTCGTCCGCGGACTCCTGAACGGTGACGGTTCGCTCGACCTCCGTCGCGCCGGACTGCGTCTCCGTGTCGGTGTCCCGACCTCCGGGCCTCGGAGTCGCGCCGCCAGCCTCGGATGGGCGGTCGGGTCGGCTAACTCCTCGGTACAACAGCCACCCGCCAGCGAGCGCGAGTGCCGCCCCGCCGAGCGAGCGTCTCCGGAGTCCGGCGGTCAGGAGCGTTCCGCCGAGGACGACGGAGACCATCCGCCTGCCCCGACTGGCGTTACGTTCCGCGGAAGCGTTACGTTCCTCGGAGCCGTTACGTCCCGCAGTAGTGTTCTGTGTCACCCAGTAGTCACCCACTGAGTGCTTGAGGGATTGGACATTGTATCTTGTGCCCGGAACCCCGGCGTTCACCGCCAATCGAATCTCCGGCATCCAAATCGCCTTACGACAGAACGACGAACTACCGACCGGAACCATGTCAGGCGTCTCCGAAAGCGCCGACCGAACCCGTGCGCACGTCTTCGTCTCCGGCAAGGTACAGGGCGTCTACTACCGGGCGAACACCCGCGACACCGCCCGGGAGAAGGGCGTCGATGGATGGGTCCGGAACCTCGCGGACGGCCGGGTCGAAGCCGTCTTCGAGGGGCCGGAGGACGCGGTGGAGTCGATGGTCGAGTGGTGTCACACCGGGAGTCCCGCCGCCGACGTGGACGACGTCGAAATCGAGTACGGCGACCCAGAGGGCGAAGACGGGTTCCGGATTCGGCGGTAGTCGTTAGGTCGTTCAGTCGCCCGCTCGGTCGGCGAACACCTCGAACCGTGCGAGGCTCTCTCGGGAGTCGGTGGGTCCGACCGGCAGGTCTGGGGCATCGTCTCCGTCGCCGCCGTCGGTGGTATCGTCTCCGTCGCCACTTTCGGCGGTATCGGCGTCGGAAGACGAATCGCTACTTTCGGCGGGCGCGGCCGCCGCGGTATCGTCGGCGAACGCTTCGACTGCGGTCGCTTCGTCCCACTCCAGTTCCACCTCCAGACTCCGGCCGTCGTCGGTCTCGGACTCTATCTCCAGTTCCACCGCGTCGGGAATCTCGACAGCGATGGCCTACCCCTCGTCGCCGAGGCGGACCGAGCCAGCGGCGACGCCGTCCGCGATTCCGCGGAGAATCGTTGCGACGGCTTCGCGGTCGGCCGTCCGTTCGAGTTCGTATTCTTCGGACACGTCACCACCAACGACGTCCGGCGTAGTAAAACGTCGCAATCGGTCAATGAGCGCCGCAGTCGGGCTTCTCGCGTGCCGACGGTGGGGCTTCGGGGAGTCGTTCCCGAGACGCTCCGACCCTACCGTCGGTCACGACCCTGCTGGCCTCGGTCCCGCTGGTATCCTTTCCCGTACCGGGGTTGCCGACCCTGCGTCTGCTGACCCTGCGGTGAGTAGGACGGTCGGGCCTGCTCGGACTCCTCCGTCGGTTGCTGGTGGGGTTGCTTCGGCGGCGTCTGCTGGTGGGACTGCTGGGGCGAGGGGCGCTGGTGGGGCATTTCGGCGGGCATCTCCCGTCGGTCGGACTGACCCTGCCCGTGAGACGACTGGCGCTCTCGCTCGGAGAACTGCTCCCCGGCGTGGGGGCCGCCGGCGTGACTCGGCTGATGGCGCGACTCGCCGCCGTATTCGAGGCTGTGGCGACTCTCCTGCGGTTGCTGGCCCTGTGCCTGTTGCTGGCCGCCCGTCCGTTGCTGGTCGTCCGCCCGGCGTTGCTGGCTCTGTGCCTGTTGGTCGTCCATCTGCTGATGACCCGGCATCTGCTGCTGGGCCTGCGTCTGCCGGTGGTTCTCCGTCGGTCGCTGTCCCTGCTGAGACTGGTACTGTCCCTGTTGTGGCTGTTGACCTCCCGACTGCTGACCTCCGGACTGTCGACCCCCGGACTGCCGACTCTGGGACTGTTGTCGCCGCCCTCCGTATCGAGACGGCGACGACTGCTGACTGGGCGACTGCTGTCCGGGCGACTGCTGACCGGTCGATTGCGGTCCTCCGGACTGCCCACCGAGTGATTGCTGTCGACCGGTCTCACCGCTCGCCTGCGGAGAGTACTGCTCCCGCGGGATGTGGTTGCCCTGCTGGCGCGAGTCACCGCCGAAACGGATGCTGACCTGTCTTCTGCGCGTATAGTGCTGTGACTGGCGGTCCCGTCCCTCGGCGCTGTTGGCGGGCACGATTGCCTCGCCGCCCTGCATCCGCTCTTTGACCTCGCGCTCGACCTCTTCGGGACTCCGGTCGTCACCGCGTCGGCCCCCTTCTCGTTGGTTCGTCTGTCGCTTACCCGTCCGTCGCTGGTCGTCGCGTCCGCGCTCCTCGGTGTGACGATACTCCCGGCCTCCCTGTCGGTATCGGTCGTTCGACATCAGTAATCTCCCGGCAAGATTTCGGTCCGCGACTTCCTTATCGGTGCTGGCTAGGGGAGTTCGAGACGGGTGCTAAGAATTGTACTTGATTGCTAAAGATATATTTCTAAGTTTTTTAGAAATATTTATATTTCTATTGATGCGAGCGCACCGTCGGTAGCTTCCCGGAGTTGTCGGAGAAGCTAGCTACTCCTTGAGCCACTCATACTGCGACCGCACAGCACTGCAACCACGCTCCGCTAGCGACCCCTTGAGCCAAGGAGTACTGCAACCGCACAGCACGCACCGCAATCGCACCGCGACTGCACAGCACCGCAACCGCGCCCCGTTCCTCCCCGCGTGCGGTGCGCTCGGCCGCGACCGCACCACAGATGCGGCCGAGCGCAAGTGCGGCGCGTCCCGTAGTCCGGGGAAATTCACGGAACGCGGTTGGTGGTCCAGTCCACGAAACTGCGGCCGGTGACACGGGTCAGTGGCCCACGAAGTCGCTAACGGCTCGTCGTCGTCGCTTTCGTTGCGGCCCGCTTCGTCGCTCGACGCCGAAAAACACCTCGCGTCACGCGTCGTCGACGGCAGGACTTAACGCGCTCCCCGACCAACGCTTCGACATGATTTCGGCAGACCGGATGGCTCAGGTCGATGCGAACGCGGCCGCCCTCGGCGTGCCGCGGAAGCAGTTGATGGAGTCGAGCGGCAACGCCGTCGCCCGCGAGGTCCGGGCAGTCGCCGACCCCGGCGCGCGGGTGGCGGTCGTCGCCGGGCGCGGGAACAACGGCGGCGACGCCTTCGTCGCGGCCCGATTCCTGGACGAGTACGACGCCTCGGTCCACCTGCTCGGCCGGGCCGAGACCATCGCGACCGACATCGCCCGCGAGAACTGGGCCGCCCTCCAACAGGGCGAGTACGTCACCGAGGAGGTCGGCGACTCCCGGGAGTTCGACTTGCCCGACTGCGACGTAATCGTGGACGCGATGCTCGGAACCGGCGTCACGGGCGCGCTCCGCGAACCGGAGGCCACCGCCGCCGAGCGAATCAACGACGCGGAGGCGACCGTGGTCGCCGTGGACGTTCCCTCCGGCGTGAACGCCGACACGGGTGACGCCGAGGGCATCGCAGTCGCGGCCGACCGCGTGGTCACGTTCCACGACGCGAAACCCGGTCTCGGCTCGCTCGACGCCGAGGTGACGGTGGCGGACATCGGCATCCCCGCGGCGGCCGAGCGGTTGGTCGGCCCGGGCGACCTGCTCCCGGTCCGGCGCGGAAACGGGGCCGAAGACGCCCGCGCCTACGTCGTCGGCGGCGGTCCGTACACGGGTGCCCCGGCGCTCGCGGCGCAGGCCGCGCTCCGGACCGGTGCGAACCTCTCGTTCGTCGCCGCGCCCGAGACCGTCGCGCCGCAGATTCAGGGCTACGCCGAGGACCTCATCGTTCAAGCCTACGCGGGCGACCGCCTCGAACCCGAACAGGTCTCGGACCTCGTGGACACCGCCGAGAGCTACGACGACGTCGTGGTCCTCGGGCCGGGTCTCGGCAACGCCGACGAGACCTTGGAGGCCGCCGAGCGGTTCCTCGCGGCGTTCTCGGGCCGAGCGGTCGTGGACGCCGACGCGCTCCCCGTCGTCCCCGAGGTCGAGACCGACGCGACACTCGTCTGCACGCCCAACCGCAAGGAGTTGGCGAAGATGGGTGGCCCGGAAGTCGAGAGCGCCGACGCCCTGCGCGACCACGCCGACGAAATCGAGGCGTTCGCCGACGACCTCGGCCACGTCGTGCTGGCGAAGGCCGAAGACGACGTGATTTCGGACGGCGAGCGCACTCGCGTCTCGACGGCGGGCACGTCCGGCATGACCGTCGGCGGCACGGGCGACACGCTCGCGGGCGCGGTCGCCGGCCTGCTCGCGGCACACGACCCCTTCCAGTCGGCCTGCATGGCGGCCTACGCGAACGGCCGGGCGGCCGAACTGCTGGACGACCGCCACGACGGCTTGCTGGCCTCGGACCTGCTGGACGCGCTTCCCCGCGCCGTTTGGGGTGAGAACGATGAGTGAGCGCACCGAAGGGGACGACGAGAGCGAGAAGCGCGAGGCGGAACTCACGCACACCGACGACGAGGGCGAGGTCCAGATGGTGGACGTGGGCGACAAACCAGATACGGCCCGCCGAGCGGTCGCCGCGGGCGAAATCAACCTCCAACCCGAGACGGTCGAGGCCATCCGCGACGACGAGGTGAGCAAGGGCGACGTGTTGGCCACCGCCCGCGTCGGCGCGGTGCAGGCGGTCAAGCACACGTGGGAGACCATCCCGATGTGCCACCAGATTCCCATCACGAACGTCGAGACCGACTTCGAACTCTTCGCCGACCGCGTGACCCTCGAAGTCGCGGTCGAAACCACCGGCAAGACGGGATGTGAGATGGAGGCCCTGGAGGGCGTGACCACCGGCCTCAACGTGGTCTGGGACATGGTGAAAGCCGCCGAGAAGGACGCCGACGGCCAGTATCCCGACACGTCCATCGACCGCGTGCGAGTGGTCGAGAAGACGAAGACCGAACTGTAGCCGTTCGGACTCACCTCTCGGTCTTGCCCTCGCTCTCCCCGTCGCCGTCCTCCCGTTTCCGGTCGTCACTGTCCTTCCGACCTTCGTCGTTCTCCCGTCCCTCGTGCCCCTTTCGTTCTGCGTCGTTACCCTCGCTCTCCTCGTCCTCTCGGTACTCTATCTCCTCGTCGAGCGTGGCGAGAAAGTCTGGTGGCGCGTCTTCGTTCCGGCGTCGCCACCGGTGTATGTCGTACCAGTGGCTGAGGCTCGCCACCGCGAACAAGGCTACGATGAGCGCGGCCACGGCGACCGGGGGCAAGCCGTCGAACGGCGGAACGTCGTATCGGGCTAGTCCGAGCAGACCTATCGAGAGCGCGGTCAGCGCGAGATACACCTTGGGCCACGCTACCCGCGTCCGTCTTGGTTCGCGGGCCATCGTCTGTGAGGCAGGGCACGTCCGGCACCGGGTGGTCTCGCCGGTCGGCTGACTTCCTGCCGTACTGATTTGGCAGTCGGCGCTACTTTGTTATTCACCTCGCTCCGGACTTCGTTGTCGAGATAATCTACGAAACGCAGAACGGCAGGATGGCGCTGCGCGCGGGTTTCGAATCTTGCGGCCGGAAACGCGCACACTCAAGTACCGACGTGCGAAAGCTATCGAGGTTACCCGGAACGTCGCGAGCGGTAACGAGAATTACCAGATATTACGCCGACGGCGCGCTGGTCAGGTCGCCCGCCTTGGCGCGAGACTGTTCAACGATAGACGGCCGGGCCTCGAAGTCCACGACCACCTCGTCGTTGGCGTAGGTCACGTCGTTGACCCGCGCGTGGTCGTGGACCCACGAGACGACGCTCATCGTCCCGTCTTTCATCGGAAGGACGAGTCGCTCGCGCTCCCAGTCGGGGAGTTCCGCGTCGATGCGCTCGCGCAGTCCGGTCAGGTTTATCTGCTCCTTGCCCGAGACCGCGATGGGATTGGGCGCGAGCGCCGAGAGGGCCTCGGTCTTCTCGCGGAGGTCCTCCTCGCCCACGGCGTCGATTTTGTTCAGCACCGTCACGATGGGGGCCTCGTTGCGCTCGTAGAGGGTGTCGTGGCTGGTGATGAGTTTCTCCCGTATCTCCTCGATGGGTTCGCTCACGTCCACCACGAGCATCACGAGGTCGGCGTAGTACACCGCGTCGAGGGTGGACTTGAACGACTCGACCAGCCAGTGGGGCAAGTCGCTGATGAACCCCACCGTGTCGGTGAGGAGCACGTCGCGGCGCTCCATGTCCATCTTCCGGGTCGTCGTGCCGAGCGTCGTAAAGAGGCGGTCCTGTGCTTCCGCAGTCGTGTCGAGGTCGGGATGTAACTCCTCGTTCTCACCGAGTTCGAGGTCCTCGGCGAGGCTCTGCATCAGCGTGGACTTCCCGGCGTTGGTGTAACCCGCCATCGCCACGAGGTCGAACCCCGACTCCCTGCGGCGGTCCCGGCGGTCGGCCTCGGTCCGGGCGATGGAGTCGAGTTCGTCCTTGATGCGGGAGATCTGGTTTTTGATGTCCTGCTCCCGGCTCTCGTCGTACTCGCCCAGTCCCATGAACCCCGGTCGCTCGTCGCGCTTGGCGAGACTGGTCTTGGCCTCGGCGCGCGGGAGTTCGTACCGGAGTTCGGCCAGTTCGACCTGCAACTGGGCCTTCCGGGTCTGGGCGCGCTGGCCGAAGATTTCGAGGATGAGCCTGAACCGGTCGATGACCCTGGTCTCCTCGGGGAACTTCCGGCCGAGGTTGAACGTCTGATACGGGCCGAGTTCGTTGTCGAAGATCACCACGTCGGCCCCGGTCTCGGCGACTTCGCGACCGATTTCGGCGGCTTTCCCTTCGCCGACCTGTAGCGCGGGGTCCTCCTTGCGTGATTGTGTGAACTCGGCCGCGACCTCGTAACCCGCCGCGCGGGCGAGGTCGCGTATCTCTTCGGTGTCTGGCGTGCCGGAATCGACTCGCTTGACGATTATCGCTTTCATATGAACAGTTTTCGGGCGGCGTACGCGGCGTGGTGTGCGGCTTGCACGGTCTTACGTTCGGCTATACTCTCGATGTACTTGAAATCCGGGCCGAGGAACTGCTCGACCTTGACTTCCGGTTCTTCGTAGAACTCGCCTCGCTCGGCGACCACCGGGCCGTCCGGCGGTTCGGGCAGTTCGGCTACCGCGTCGGCGATGACGCTCGCGGCGTTCTCGAAGGTCGGCGCGTTCCGACTGACGGCGAAGCCCATTCCTTCCACGTTCCGGAGTCGCGTCGTGCCGACGCTGGCGTAGACGGCTGCGGCTACCATGAGGTACTCGCCGGACTCCTCGTGGCGGCCGCTGATATCGACGCCGACGACGCTAGCCTCGCCGGGCCTCCACCTCGGTTGCCGCACCCACGGTGCCCATAATCGCGTATACGACGTCATCCCTTTTCAATTGTCGGACCGGTCGGAAGCCGGCCGACCGTCCCGTAATTGCGGAATTTATAAGTACGGTTGCCGGGTTCAATTGAGGTATGTGTACGCCAGCGAGGGGTCAGACGTCGTTCCGCTCCGACGTCTCCGTCGCGGCATCAGTTCGTGTAGCCCCCGCAGAGGGGCCTCTACTTCATTCTCGGTGATTTCTGACGCGGTGTTTTCGGACGTTACGTGCTCCAACCGACTATCGACTCGTAAAAATGACTACAGACGAACGAAGCCAAGCGGAGACGACCTGGAACGGACAGTACGAACCGGCGGACGTCGAATCGAAGTGGCAACGACGCTGGGTCGAAGAGGGGACCTATCGCTACGACGAGACCGTCGACCCGAACACGGTCTTCAGCATCGACACGCCGCCGCCGACCGTCTCGGGGAACCTCCACATCGGCCACCTCTACCAGTTCACGCTCCAGGACTTCGTGGCCCGATTCAACCGGATGCGAAACGACGAGGTGTTCTTCCCGATGGGCTACGACGACAACGGTATCGCCTCCGAGCGACTCACCGAACAGGAACTCGGCATTCGACATCAGGAGTTCGACCGACCGACGTTTCAGGAGAAGTGTCGGGAGGTATGTCGGGAGTACGAGCAGAACTTCACCGAGAACGTCCAGTCGCTGGCCATCTCGGTCGACTGGGACAACACCTACAAGACCATCGAACCCCGCGTCCAGCGACTCTCGCAGTTGTCGTTCGTGGACCTCTACGAGAAAGGACGGGAGTATCGCCAGACCGCACCGGCCATCTGGTGTCCGGACTGCGAGACCGCCATCTCGCAGGTCGAAACCGAGGACGCCCAGCGCGACACCCACTTCAACGACATCAGTTTCGAGTTGGTCGACCACGACGACCGCGACCGAATCACCGTCTCGACCACTCGCCCGGAGTTGTTGCCCGCCTGCGTCGCCGTCTTCGTCCACCCCGACGACGAGGAGCGTGCGGACCTGGTGGGGAAGACGGCCCGCGTCCCGTTGTTCGGTCACGAGGTCACGATTCGAGAAGACGAACGAGTCGAGAGGGACCAAGGGACCGGTATCGTGATGTCCTGTACGTTCGGCGACCAGACCGACATCGAGTGGTACCAGGCGCACGACCTGCCGCTCCGGGTCGCAATCGACGAGTCCGGAACGATGACGGCCGACGCGGGCCCCTACGAGGGTCTGTCGACTCGGGGGGCCCGAGAGGCCATCGTGGCGGACCTGGACGACGAGGGGCACCTGGAGGACCGACGGTCGATTACGCACGCGGTGAAGGTCCACGAGCGTTGTGAGACCGACATCGAGTTCCGAGTGACCGACCAGTGGTACGTCGAGGTCCTCGACAAGACCGACGAGTACCTCGAAATCGGACGAGAGATGGAGTGGTACCCCGAGAAGATGTTCACCCGGTACAGGCACTGGGTCGAAGGTCTCGAATGGGACTGGTGTATCTCCCGCCAGCGCGACTCGGGCATCCCGTTCCCCGTCTGGTACTGCGAGGAGTGCGACGAGACGATACTCGCCGAGAAAGCCGAACTCCCGGTCGACCCGCTCACCGCCGACCCGCCCGTGGACGCCTGCCCCGAGTGCGGACACGACGAGTTCGACCCCGAGCAGGACGTCTTCGACACGTGGGCCACGTCGTCGCTGACGCCGCTCGTCAACTCCGGATGGGACTGGGACGAGGAGACGGCGGAGTTCTCGTTCGACCGCCCCGAGTTGTACCCCATGGACCTGCGCCCGCAGGGCCACGACATCATCACGTTCTGGCTGTTCAACACGATCATCAAGTGTTACGAGCACACCGGCGAGGTGCCGTTCGATTCGGTGATGATAAACGGGATGGTCCTCGACGAGAACCACGAAGCCATGTCCAAGTCCAAGGGGAACGTCGTCGAACCCGACGAGGTGCTGTCGGAGTTCCCCGTCGACGCCGCGCGCTACTGGGCCGCCGGCACCTCCATCGGCGACGACTTCCCGTTCAGCGAGAACGACCTCGTGACGGGGCGGAAGTTGCTCCAGAAACTGTGGAACGCCTCGAAACTCGTCACGTCCATCAGCGACTCGTCGCCCGACGAACCCGCCGAACTCGACCCGATCGACGAGTGGTTGCTCGCGTCGCTCGACGAGGTGGTCGCGGAGGTGACGACCCACTTCGAGAGCTACGCCTTCTCGAAGGCCCGTGACGCGCTCCGTCAGTTCTTCTGGCACACGTTCTGCGACGACTACCTCGAAATCGCCAAGCACCGCGACTCGGCGTCCACGGAGTACGCGCTCCGTACGGCCCATCGACGGTTGCTCAAACTGTTCGCGCCGTACCTCCCGCACGTCACCGAGGAGCTATGGCGGAAGTCCTACGGCGACGCGTCGATTCACCGGGAAGAGTGGCCCGAACCGACGGGGTACGAGGCCGACCGCGACGCTGGCGAAACCGCCATGGAGGTCATCGGAGCGCTTCGCCGATACAAGGCCGACAACGACCTCGCGCTGAACGCCGACCTCGATTACGTCGGGGTCTACGGCCACGTCGACGGGTTCGAGGACGCCATCGCCGACACGATGCACGTCGACACGTTCGAGAAACTCCAGTCGCCGCCCGAGACGCGCACCGAAATCGTCGACGTCTCGCTGGACTACTCGATTCTCGGGCCGGAGTACGGGAACGCGGTCGGCGACATCGAAGCGGGCATCGACGCCGACGACTTCGAACTCGCGGACGACGAACTCCACGTGGCGGGCGAGACGCTCGCCCCGGAC
The DNA here is from genome assembly GCA_005239435.1 of Halorussus salinisoli. Taxonomy (GTDB): domain Archaea; phylum Halobacteriota; class Halobacteria; order Halobacteriales; family Haladaptataceae; genus Halorussus; species Halorussus salinisoli. The sequence goes on from SZNP01000009.1 coordinate 189,380, forward strand.
TCGTTCGAGGTGGAGCGAGAGCGGACCTATCGCGGCGACGGGTCGCTCGTCCAGACCGACGACGTCGTCCTCCTCGTCCGATAGCCTCGGCCGGCGTCTCCGGAACGACACCGGAAACCGACCGTTCGGACCGGTTCGGACTGCGATACATCGCTGCGGATCCGAATTGAATCTTCGCTTCGTCTCGGTTCAACGTCCGAACTGAGGTACCACAAGAATCTTATCCCATCGACGAGGGGTTGGTCGTATGCCCCTCGAAATCGACCCCCAGCAACTCGGACTCGAGTTCGGGTCCGGGGCCGTGGTCGGCGGCGTCATCGGATTCGCCGCCAAGAAGGTCGCAAAACTCATCGCCGTCATCGTCGGTCTCGAACTGGCGCTGTTCAAGTTCCTCGAATCGAGAGGAATCCTGACGGTCGATTGGAACAGGCTCACCGCGGGCGCGGTGAAAGCGGGCGACGCGGCACAGGGCGGCACGCCGCCCTCGTGGGTGACGAGTATCCTCTCGACGCTCTCGGTCGGTGCCGGGTTCACCGGTGGCTTCCTGCTCGGCTTCCGGAAGGGATAGTTTCCACGTCGTACTGTCGGACCGCCTCGCTGCGGTCGAGACGCTCCGCGGCCACGCTCGGAACGAACCGTTCCTTCTTCGACGACCGGTGTCTGACTACTCCGAGGACGCCCAGCGCTGCGACGACGCCGAACAGCGGTCGCTGGACGATCAGGAGGCTGTAGCCGACCGACGCGACAGCGGCCATCCCCGCGAACGCCCAGAGGATACCTCGGCGCTTCCGGTACTCGGCCTCGTGAGCCGCGACGACGTCGCTGGCACGTCCGGCTTCGACCGCCCTGTAGACCGTCTCGCCGTCGGGCTGGTCGTACGCGAGTACGTCTACGAGCGCCATCCTACCGCGTACTGAGTTCGTCTTCGTCCTTGATGATTCGGGTCTCGGCCTCGCCGCTGGTGTGTTCGTTCACGAGGTCGTAGAACTCGTTTTGCATCCCGGCGGGGAACGTGAGGACGCCGACCCACCCGCCGTCGTTCTGCCACTCCTCCCGTTCGAGTTCGCCGAACTGCCGAATCTTGGCCTGCGCGCTCCCGGCGTAGTCGGCGGGAATCTGGACCGCGACCGTCACCTCGTCGAATCGGATGGGGATGACCGGCCGGAGCGCGTCGAGGGCGTCGTCGACCTGCGTCTCGACGGGTTCCATCGGGTCCACCCGGAAGTCCGTCTCCTCCAACGCGGACTCGATGCGCTCCGGCGGGTGCGGCGCGTTGTCCATCTGGGGGTTGACCGCGTTGCGCGTGATGCGGTTGACGAGGTTCCTGTGCTTCTGTTCCTGCATCTCGCGGCGCTGTTCGGCCGTGATCTGGATCTCACCGTCTTTGATGACCTCGGGGATGATTTCGAGGGGGTCGGTCGTGCCGAACACCTCTTCGAGGGCGGTCTCGGCCGGTCGGTCGCCGCGACTCGCGTTCTCGAACACGTCCTCGGCGGCGATGACGTCCTCCAGTTCGCCCTCGAACTCGCCGCGCTTGATTTCGAGCGCCGCGTCGGGGTCTACGAGCACCTCGAACCGTTCGCCGTGAGATTCGAGGCGGGCCGTCACCGCCTCTTCGAGTGGTATCATACGGTACGGTAGTGTCCCCCGTCTAAAATAGTCTTGCCCACTTTTCTTCGTCCAGCGCGTCTGCGCGGATTGGCAGGTGTACGTCGGGGAGTACGTGCGGTAGAGTTATTACGATGGCGTGACACGTTCGATCAACGGCAGGCGACCGATGACCCGCTAACTCCTCCCGACCGGCGCTCGCCCCCGGTCAGTCGTTCGCATCGCTTCCGAACACCACTCACGACAGACAGCCATGAGTCTACCAGCCAGAGACGACGTGAACCCCGAGTACCGATTCGACCTGACGCGCATCTACGAGTCGCCCGTCGACTGGGACGACGCCGCGGCGACGTTGCGGGAGAATATCGAGGTGTTGGAGTCTCGCGCCGACCAGTCGCTCGAAACCGCGGCCGACCTCCGGGCGCTCCTCGAACGCACCGAGGCGTGCTATCGCCGAAAGCAGCGATTGGACCTGTACGCTACGCTATACGAGAACGTCAACACCGAGTCCGCGGCGGCCGACGACCTGCTCCGACGCTTCCGGGACCTCGAAACCGAGTTCGACCCCGTCGTCGCGGCGGTGAAGCGTCGGCTTCGCAGGACCGACGACGAACGCCTCGACGCGTTCGTGGACGAACTGGACGAGTACCGCCGATACGCCGACCGTCTGCGCGAGCAGGCCGACCGGGTCCGGTCGCCCGACGCCGAGGACGCCATCGCGGCCCACGGCGAGGTCCGGTCCGGGCCGACCAGAGTGATTCGCGCCGTCACGACCGAGGACTTCGACCCGCCAGCTATCGAGCGCCCGGACGGCGAGACGGTCGCACTCCGGTACGGTAACTACCGCGACGAACTGTCGCACCCGAATCGGGAGTACCGCCGGAGAGTGTACGAGACCTACCGGGCCGAGATGGACCGCTTCGAGAACGTCCTCTCGCGGGCCTACGCCGAGAAGTTGGCCGCCGCCAGCACCGAGGCCGAGGTCCGGGGGTACGACTCGATTCGGGACCGCGACTTCCGCGGGACCTACCCCGAATCGGGGGGAGAACCGAGTCTGCCTGGGGTCGTCCACGACGCGATGCTCGACGCGGTGCGGGCGAACCTCGGGCCGTATCACCGCGCCCAAGAGGTTCGACGCGAACGCCTCGGCGTCGAGGCGCTTCGGCCGTGGGACCTCTCGGCGTCGGTCGCCGACGCGCCGGACCCCGAGATTCCCTACGAGAAGGCGAAATCGGACGTTCTCGCCGCACTCGCGCCGCTCGGCGACGACTACGTGGCTCGCGCGAGGTCGTTCTTCGAGGAGCGACGCATCGACGTGTTCCCGACCGAAAACAAGCGGACGGACATCCCGGCGTACTGCCCGTCGTCGGCCGCCGACGGCGCGTTCGTGCTGGCGAACTACCGCGAGGACGTGCGCACCGCGTCGTACGTCTGTCACGAACTCGGCCACGCGCTCAACGTCTCGTACCACCGCGAGGGGCCGACTCGATACGCGACCTGTCCCACCGCTATCACCGAGATTCCGTCGATACTCCACGAGATTCTGCTGGCCGAACACTGGCTGGAACGCGGCGGACCGGTCGCGGCCCACGCGAAGAACCGCCTGCTGGAGTGTCTCGGCGGAAACTTCTACGAGTCGGCGATGCACTCGGCGTTCGACCACCGACTCGCCACCGCAGTCGAGGAGGGCGAGAGCCTCTCCGCCGAGCGAATCCGAGACTCGTACGCTGACCTCCTCGCGGAGTTCCGGCCCGAAGTCGCGTACGACGACCGCGCGGGCCGAAACTGGCTCGGTCGGGGCGCACGCGACCCCTACAGCAGTTTCCAGTACGTCCTCGGCGCGACGGGCGCGCTGGTCGTTCGCGACAGACTCCGCGAGGGGAGTCTCACTCCGGCAGAGTTCCGCGACTTCCTCCGGAACACGGGCCGGAGGGACCTGCTCGCGCAGTTCGACCGCCTCGGCATCGACGTGACGAGCGCGGTCCCCTACGAGCGCGCCGCCGAGACCTTCGCGGGGTATCTGGACGAGTTCTGACCCCGCTTCGGAGCGTCCGCTCGCCGTCTTCTACCGCCAGCGCGCAGTTGTCGGTAGTCGACCCTGCGCGCGGTGCTTAACCTCCGGTTCGGCGCGTGCTGGCGCGACCTCGCGGTTCGAGGTCGCGCCACGGTACGCGAGGGACGAGCATCGCAGGCCCGTGGCCGAGAAGCGCAGGCGGGTGGGGAGGTGTGAGGCCCGCAGTTGCGGTGCGGATATGGTTGGCTCGAGGAGTAGATAGCTTCCGCTCCTCTCTCACGGTAGCCGTGCGTCACTCGATGAGACCACTCGGTTCACCGAAATCGACCTCAGCAAACGACTTCCAGCAATCGTACCGTGGGCAACGTTGTCCTCTACTAAGAACTCCAATATACCCATTAAAGAAATAAATACCTGTACAAAGGACAACTAAAACTCCGTCACTCCTCTTCCGGCGCGAACTCGACCAACGTCAAATCGCGGTCCAGCATGCAGTAGTCGTGCGGCGGGTCGCCCACTATCTCGGCGATCTGGTAGTCCTCGTCGAACTCCGCGCCCGCGGGTTCGCAGAACTCGTGGCTCGGGCACTCGGTGTGGGGGCACGGTCCCGCGAGTTCGGCCTTGCTTCCGGCGTAGGCGTTCTTCGCCGGGACGTTGGCCTTCATGCCGACCGGTTCGACCTCGACCGCCGTGACGCCGGTATCGTGGACGCCGCAGTCGAGTGTCTGTGCGCCGTCGCGCACGTCGTTGACGCGGTAGCGCACGCCCTCCGAGAGATTCAGGCACTGGTCGCGGTACGGACAACCGTCGCAGGCCGAGGCTTCGCCCTGATAGACGAACTCCTGTCCGGGTTCTGCGAGGCGGGTTCCGATGAGGGTGATGGATGACATGGAAACGGATACGCGGGCCTCCGGGTTAAGACTCTCGTCCTGTCGTTTCGGGTTGGAGTCGTGGAGAGAAGCGTCTCGAACGGACCTGCTACCGCCGTAGAAGTCACACGGTGAAGAACGGGTAGAAAGCCCCCGCCCGCTCGCGGCGCGAAGCGCCGCGCACTGCTCGCGTGACCGGCCCCTTTCGGTCCGCCGGAAGACGAACCGCGTCTTCCGAGCCCTCGTTCGCTTCGCTCACGAGGGCACCCAGACTGTCGGTCGTCGCACCGAGCGCCCGCAGGTCGTTTCGTTCGGCCGAGCGTTCGCTACTCACCGGTCAACTCGTCCAGTTCGTCCAGATACTCGTCGCGCGGGACCTGATACGCGTCGCGGTGGTCGAGTTCGCCGCGGGTGAACTCCCCGGCGAGTTCGCGGGCACCTGTCAGTGCGTCCTCGCGGGTGTCGTACGTGCGTGCGGGGACTAACTCCACCTCGGGTTCGAGGAAGAACTCGACGCGCCAGACCTTCGTCGTCCCGTATTCGGCCTCCGCGGCCGGGCGGTTGGGCGCGCCCGCGGCGACGTACAGCGTCGGCATACACGCCGCGGGGAACTGGTCGGCGTCGAACACGTCCGGACGGTACGCGAGGATTCGCCGCCCGCCGGGTTCGTCGTTCCAGACCGTCCATCCGTCCGGGAGGTTCGCGTCGCTCGAACCGTCCTCCGGCGGGTCGGCGTCGTCCGGCGAGTCGCGGCCTGCCGAGTCGCGGGTCGGCGCTTCGTCCGCCGATGGGTCGCCATCGCTCATGGTCGTCGGTTCGGCCCTGTCGGATAAGGCCCTGCCGGTCGCGTGCTGGCGACTGGGGCCCGCTCGCTCACTTCAACTTAAAGGTGGTTTATGGTACCTGTTATCATCCAATAGCCGACGCCACTCACCCCCTCCAGTCGTCGGTGTTCAATGGATTTAATTTATACTATATAGAAAACGAGTCGAGCCAACAGTTATATATCGCTTCATCTCATCCATTAAATAGTATCGGTGGTAGCAACCCACGCGGTACGCGGTCACACCTAACAAAATCCCATCACGACCGTACGAGTCCGTCGCCCGCTGTCGCGTCGTCGCCGTAAATGGGGTGGGGATGGCACGCACATGAACGGCCAGCAAGATGGCGTCTCGCGCGGGCGAGACCGAAGAACCTTCAGAAGAGGACGTGACACCGGCAGCCTAGCTAGAAGTTATCAGTTGCCAAACCAGCCGTCACACCTTTGTGCGTGTACGTCTACCACATATTTCGACCGCAAATTCCCGAACCACCGGTCGGCCGTTTGCGTCCTCGCTCTCTCCCAACGAAACACGTGATACGATGACAGAAACACTGGAAGAACTCAGCCAGCGCTACCAAGAATCGATGCCCGAAGACCTCCGGGAGACCAAGTCGTTCGACTGGTATCTCGACGCGGTGTACGACGACCCCAAAATCGCCCGGAGCGCCCACCAGCGGGTGGCGGACATGTTCGACTACTACGGCACCGAGTACGACGAGGAGGCCGGAGTGGTCGAGTACCTGCTCGCCTCCGAAGACCCGCTTCACGACGGCGAGAACACCTTCTACGGCCACGAGATTCACCGCGCCATCCACGAGTTCGTCAACAAGGTCAAGTCCGGCGCGCGCGGACTCGGGCCGGAGAAGCGTATCAAACTCCTGCTCGGTCCGGTGGGGTCGGGGAAGTCCGACTTCGACCGGCAGGTCCGGACCTACTTCGAGGACTACACCCTCAGCGACGAGGGTCGGATGTACACCTACAAGTGGACCAACCTCTGTGACGTGATCCACGACCAGGACCCGGCCGACGACACGGTTCGGTCGCCGATGAATCAGGACCCGCTCGTCCTGCTTCCGCTCGACCAGCGCCAGCGAGTCATCGACGACCTGAACGAGAATCTGGACGCGCCCTACACCATCCAGAACGAGCAGTCGTTAGACCCCGCGTCGGCGTTCTACATGGACGAACTGCTGGCCCACTACGACGACGACATCCAGCAGGTGCTGGAGAACCACGTCGAAGTCATCCGACTCACGGCCGACGAGAACAAGCGCCAGGCCGTCGAGACGTTCGAGCCGAAGGACAAGAAGAACCAGGACGAGACCGAGTTGACCGGCGACGTCAACTACTCGAAGATCGCCATCTACGGCGAGTCCGACCCGCGAGCGTTCGACTACTCGGGCGCGTTCTGTAACGCCAACCGGGGCATCTTCTCCGGCGAAGAGTTACTCAAACTCCAGCGCGAGTTCCTGTACGACTTCCTCCACGCCACGCAGGAACAGACGATCAAGCCCAAGAACAACCCGCGAATCGACATCGACCAGGTCATCGTCGGCCGGACGAACATGCCCGAGTACCGGGACAAGAAGGGCGACGAGAAGATGGAGGCGTTCAACGACCGGACCAAGCGCATCGACTTCCCGTACGTCCTGGAATACGACGAGGAGGCCCAGATATACCGGAAGATGCTCGGCAACGCCGACGTGCCCGACGTCCACATCGAGCCCCACACCCTCGAAATGGCCGGACTCTTCGGCGTCCTGACTCGCATCGAGGACCCCGACTCCGAAACCGTCGACCTGATGCAGAAGGTCAAGGCCTACAACGGCGAGATCAAAGACGGGGAGGACGTGGACGTGAAGAAACTCCGCGAGGAGGGCGAGGAGAACGCCGACATCGGCGAGGGCATGGAGGGCGTCTCGGCCCGGTTCATCGGCGACGAGATCGCGGAGGCCATCATGAACTCGACCCACCGCGACAAGGGATTCCTCAGTCCGCTCTCGGTGTTCAACCACTTCGAGGAGAACCTCGAAAACCACGGCTCCATCCCCGAGGAGAACTTCGAGACCTACTACCGGTACCTCGAGATGGTCCGCGAGGAGTACAAGGACCGCGCTATCGAGGACGTGCGCCACGCGCTGGCCTACGACATCGAGGAGATCCAGCGCCAGGGCGAGAAGTACATGGACCACGTCATGGCGTACATCGACGACGACACCGTCGAGGACGAACTCACGGGACGCGAGCAGGAACCCGACGAGAGTTTCCTCCGGGCGGTCGAGGAGAAACTCGACATCCCGCGCGACCGGAAGAACGACTTCCGGCAGGAAGTGAGCAACTGGGTCTCGCGGCGCGCCCGCGAGGGGTCGCCGTTCGACCCGCAGGACAACGATCGCCTCCGCCGCGCGCTCGAACGCAAGCTCTGGGAGGACAAGAAGCACAACATCAACTTCTCGGCGCTGGTGTCGTCCAACGAGATGGACGACGACGAGCAGAACGCCTGGATAGAGGCGCTCGTCGACCAGGGCTACTCCCGCGAGGGCGCGAAGGAGGTGCTGGAGTTCGCCGGCGCAGAAGTCGCCCGAGCGGAGATGGAGGACTAACCGTGGCGACCGGCCACGACGACGGGTCGAGAGGCCGCGACGAGTTCCCGGACGGCGAGGACGCCGACGGTCAGAAGTTCATCGAAGCGGCCGACCGCGAACTCCGGGAGACCTACGAGGAGCCAAAGAGCCTCTCGGAGTTCGTAGACGAGGCGTTCCGGAACCCCACCGTCGCGGCCCACGCGAGCAAGTATCTCCTCGAAGCCATCGAGTCGATGGGTACCCGGACCGTCATCGAGGAGGGCGAGGAGAAACAGCGGTATCGCTTCTTCGACGACCCCGCCAACGACGGCGAACACGCCATCCTCGGGAACACGGAGGTCCTGAACGCCTTCGTGGACGACCTCCGGTCCATCGCGGCCGAGCGCGGCAAGGCCGAGAAGATAATCTGGTTCGACGGGCCGACCGCGACCGGCAAGTCCGAACTCAAGCGATGTCTCGTCAACGGGCTTCGGGAGTTCTCGAAGACCGAGGAGGGTCGCCGATACACCATCGAGTGGAACATCGCCAGCGCGACCGACGCACGGGGGCTGAGCTACGGCGAGGAACGGGCGGCCGCCGACGAGGAGAACTGGTTCCCGAGTCCGGTGCAGGCCAACCCCCTCACGGTGTTCCCCGAGGAGGTCCGCGAGAACGTCCTCGCGCAGGTCAACGAGAACGTCTCGGACCACATCGACCTGAAGGTCGATAGCAAACTCGACCCCTTCAGCCGCGAGGCCTACGACTACCTCGAAGAGCAGTACCGCCGGACCGGCGAAGAGGACCTGTTTTCGGCAATCACCGACCCGAACCACCTCCGAGTGAAGAACTACGTGGTGGACATCGGTCACGGCATCGGAGTCCTCCACTCGGAGGACTCCGGGCCGCCCAAGGAGCGACTCGTCGGGTCGTGGATGCGCGGGATGTTGCAGGAACTCGACTCGCGGGGCCGGAAGAACCCACAGGCGTTCAGCTACGACGGCGTCCTCTCGCAGGGCAACGGCCTGCTGACCATCGTGGAGGACGCGGCCCAGCACGCCGACCTGCTCCAGAAACTGCTCAACGTGCCCGACGAGAAGACGGTCAAGTTGGACAAGGGCATCCAGATGGACATCGACACCCAACTGCTCATCATCTCGAACCCCGACCTGGAGGCCCAACTCAACCAGCACGCCGACGCGGGCGGCGCTGACCCACTGAAGGCGCTCAAGCGCCGACTCGACCGGCGGCGGTTCAAGTACCTCACGAACCTGAGTCTGGAGGCCGAACTCATCCGCCGGGAACTGACCAACGAGACCGACGTGTGGAAGGCCGAGAGCTACGACGAACTCGAAAATCTGATTCGGGAACCCCTCTCGGTCCGCGTCCGGCAGGAGGACCACGGGGCCGGCGTGAGCCAGCGTGAACTCGCACCGCACGCCATCGAGGCCGCGGCGCTCTACAGCGTCGTGACCCGACTCGACGGCGAGGACGTGCCCGCGGGACTCGACTTGGTGGACAAAGCCAAACTGTTCGACCGGGGGTACCTGCTCGACGGCGACGACCGCCTCGACAAGGACGACTTCGAGTTCGCCGACGACGCAGAGGACGGCGAGCAGGGCATCCCCGTGACCTACACCCGTGACGTAATCGCCGACCTGCTCAACGACGAGAGCGACCGCGCTCACGCCGAGTACGCGGTCGAGGAGGTCATCATGCCCCGCGACATCCTGAACGCGATGGCCGAGGACCTGACGGGCGCGCCCGTCTTCTCGACGGCCGAGCGCACCGAGTACGAGAACCGACTCGTGCCGGTCAAGAACCACATCTTCCAGCAACAGGAGGAGGACGTACTCGACGCGATGATGCGCGACAAGCGGGTGGATGAGGAGACCGTCGAGGAGTACATCGAACACGTCTACGCGTGGGCGACCGACGAGCAGGTCGAGAACGACCGCGGCGAGCGAGTCGACCCCGACGCGCTCAAGATGAAGGTGTTCGAGACCGACCACCTCGGCCGGTTCTCGCCCGAGAGCTACGGGGCCGACCACGGACCCTCCCCGGCGGTCGAGGAGTTCCGACGCAACAAGGTCATCACGGCGCTCAACCGCCACGCGTGGGAGAACCGCGACGAGGACTTCTCGGTATCGGACATCGATCCCAAGGAGATTCCCGTCATCAAGACGGTGCTGGCGAACTACGACTGGGACGACGTGCGTCGGGTGTACGAGGACTTCGACCCCAACCAGTGGGCCGACCCGCCGAGCAACACCGAGACGGCCGCACTGAAGGCCGAGACGGTGTCGAACCTGGTCGAGATGTTCGGCTACACCGAGGCGTCGGCCGAACTGACCAGCCAACACGTCATGGATCAGGTGAGCTACAAATGGGACTGAGAGAGGACGTTGAGCGGTACCGCGAAGTCGGCGAGGACAAGCGCCAAGACCTCGCGGACTTCATCCAGTACGGCGACCTCGGCCAGAGCCTCCCCGACGAGATAAACATCCCCATCAAGATCGTGGACCTGCCGGAGTTCGCCTACGACCAGATGGACAAGGGCGGCATCGGTCAGGGCGACCCCGACGTGGGCGACCCGGTGGGCGAGCCACAGCCACAACCCGGCGACGGCGACGAAGAGGGCGACCCGGGCGACGAGTCGGGCGAACACGACTACTACGAGATGGACCCCGAGGAGTTCGCCGAGGAACTGGACGACGAGTTGGGGCTGGATCTAGAGCCGAAGGGCAAGGAGGTCATCGAGGAGAAGGAAGGCGACTTCACCGACATGACCCGGACCGGCCCCGACTCCACCCTCGACTTCGAGCGCATGTTCAAGGAGGGGTTGAAGCGAAAGCTGGCGATGGACTTCGACCCCGACTTCCTCGAAGAGGTGCTGAAAATCGACGGGTGGGGACCGGACAGGACGTTCGACTGGGCGCGGGAGAACTCCATCAACGTCTCGAAACACTGGCTCGAAGAGGCCTACAGCCGGATTCCCGACGACGAGAAGACGACGTGGGACTCCATCGAGGAGGTAGAGGAGAACGTCACTCGCCGGAGCACGGCCCAGAAAATCAAGGAGGAGGGAATCACCCACGTCCCCTTCCGGAAGGAGGACGAACGCTATCGCTACCCCGAAATCATCGAGGAGCGCGAGAAGAACGTGGTCGTCGTCAACATCCGGGACGTGTCGGGGTCGATGCGCGAGAAGAAGCGCGAGCTGGTCGAGCGAACCTTCACGCCGCTGGACTGGTATCTGACCGGTAAGTACGACAACGCGGAGTTCGTCTACATCGCCCACGACGCCGAGGCGTGGGAGGTCGAACGCGACGAGTTCTTCGGCATCCGGTCGGGCGGCGGGACCAAGATCTCGTCGGCGTACGAACTCGCCGCGGCGATTCTGGACGAGCGCTACCCGTGGACCGACTGGAACCGTTACGTGTTCGCGGCGGGCGACAGCGAGAACTCGCGGAACGACACCAGCGAGAACGTCGTGCCGCTGATGGAGGAGATTCCGGCGAACCTCCACGCCTACGTCGAGACCCAACCCGACGGGAAGGCCATCAACGCGACCCACGCCGAAGAGGTCGAGGAACACTTCGGCGAGTCGTCGGAGGTGGCGGTCAGCTACGTCAACAGTCCGGAGGACGTGACCGACGCCATCTACGAAATCCTGAGTACGGAGGCCGAATCATGAGAGAACGACCCCGAACCAAGCAGGCGGCGGAACCGCTTCAGGAACCGGCCGAGGAGGCCCGGAATCTGGCCCACAAGCTGGGTCTCGACCCCTACGACGTGAACTACTGGGTGGTCGATTACGACGAGATGAACGAACTCATCGCGTACAACGGGTTCCAGGAGCGATATCCCCACTGGCGGTGGGGGATGCAGTACGACCGCCAGCAGAAGCAGGGCCAGTACACCGGCGGGAAGGCGTTCGAGATCGTCATCAACGACGACCCCTCTCACGCCTTCCTGCAGGAGTCCAACGCTATCGCCGACCAGAAGGCGGTCATCACCCACGTCGAGGCCCACGCCGACTTCTTCGCCAAGAACCGGTGGTACCGGATGTTCGCCGACGAGTTGGACGCCGCGGCGATGCTGGAGCGCCACGCCCGGCGCATCGAGGAGTACATGGCCGACCCCGAAATCGACCGCGAGGCGGTCGAAGAGTGGATAGACAGCGTGCTGTGTCTGGAGGACAACATCGACCAGCACGAACCGTTCAAGCGCCAGTTCGAGCGCAAGGACGACGACGAGGACGACCTCGGCGACGACGAGTTGGCAGAGAAGCTAGACGAGATGGACCTATCGGACGAGGTGAAACAGCAGGTGTTCGACGAGGAGTGGATGGACGAGCAGGCCGACGCCGCGGAGTTGGAGGAACCCGAGAAGGACGTGCTGGCGTTCCTCCGGGACCACGGCAAGGCCTACGACGACGAGTCGGGCAAGGCCGAGGAAATGACCGAGTGGCAGAAGGAGATTCTGGAGATGCTCCGGGCCGAATCGTACTACTTCGCGGCCCAGAAGCTCACGAAGGTGATGAACGAGGGGTGGGCCGCCTACTGGGAGTCGATGATGATGGGCGAGGAGGCGTTCGCGGGCGACGACGAGTTCCTGAGCTACGCCGACCACCAAGCGAGAGTCCTCAACTCGCCCGGTCTCAACCCCTACCAGCTCGGCAAGGAGCTCTGGGAGTACATCGAGAACACCGAGAACCGCCGGGAGGTGGCCCGAAAGCTCCTGCGCGTCGAGGGAATCACGTGGCGCAACTTCCACGACACGGTGAACTTCGAGCAGGTGCAGGACCTGCTCGCGCCCGACCCAAGAATCGACGCCGTAGACCCCGAGAACCTGGACGAGTTGGACTCCCTCGTGCCGGAGAAGGTAGACGGCGAGAGTCTGGAGCGAGCGAAGGACGGCGAGATAGACGTGGTGCGGTACCCGTGGAAGCTACTGACCTACGACGGCCTCGCGGAGCGCCACTTCTCGCTGTGCAAGCGCCAGAACCGCGGGTTCATCCGGTCGGTCTCCCAACAGGACCTGGAGCAGTTCGCGCGCTACATCGTGGACGACGCCCGGTACGACTCGGTCGAGGAGGCGCTCGCGGACGTGGACTACACCACCGGCTGGGACAAGATGCGGGAAGTCCGCGAGAGCAACAACGACGTGACCTTCCTCGACAGCTATCTGACTCAGGAGTTCGTCAACGACAACCAGTACTTCACCTACGAGTTCAGTCAGACCACGGGCGACTACCGGGTCGCCAGCACGGACTACGAGGACGTGAAGAAGAAACTGATGCTCCAGTTCACCAACTTCGGCAAGCCGACCATCGCGGTGTACGACGGCAACTACAACAATCGCAACGAGTTGCTCCTCGGCCACCACTACAACGGCGTGATGCTCGACATCGAGCAGGCCAAGCGCACCCTGGAGCGCGTGTTCGACCTCTGGGGCCGTCCGGTGAACCTCAAGACCATCGTGAAGGAGGTGGACGATAGGGACGCCGAAATCGCACGGCGGCGTGACCGCGAACCCGAACCCGAGGAGGTCGGGAAACTCCTGCGATACGACGGCGAGCAGTTCACGATGGAGGACCTGCCGTGGAACGAAGTCGAGGACATCGCGGCGACCGAAGTCGATTACGACACCAAGCCGGAAGACTGGCTAGCGTAATCGAGATTCGGGCAACCAGCCATCTCGAGGGGACTTACTCGATCTGCGACAGCGCTTCCTCGACTTCGACGTAATCGAGGGACGTCGTACGTTCTGCGCGGATGAGGTTCTCGTCGTTGATTTCGAGAGCGAGTTCGTCCATCTGTTCTGCGACGTGCGTAATGTCCTCGTCTTCGGCCCCGTACATCTTGATGAGGAGGTTGCGTTCGCCCGTCATCAGTTCGGTCACCTCGACCACTTGTGGGAGAGCGAGTGCTTCCACAGCAACCGCCGAGCGCTCGCTGATGCGTGCGGTACACGTGAACAGAAAATACAGGTCGAGTCCGGTCTGGTCGTGGTTGATGCTCGCCGTGTATCCGGAGATGATACCGGCCTCCTCCAACCGTTCCATCCGGTTGTGGATGGTGTTGTCCGACACCCCCACCTCCTCCGCGAGTTCGAGTGCCGTGTACCGTGCGTTCTCCTGAAGCAGTCCGAGGAGTTGCTTGTCCACATCGTCGAGTTCGTACGACGCCATACCGAGTCAATCCGAGCCAACCCAATGAGCCTGTTGATATTCCCCGCGATTAGGTGGTATGATTTCGATTTTTTAGCGTATCCTCGCTATCAGAGGGATAATTTGAATCCGTGAAGGACCCCTATATAAGGACGGAGCCACTAGGATGGATTCTCCACAGTATACAGAAGAGTACCTCGATATTCTAATTTTTTCTCGTAAGATAGGGATATATCGAGGTATCTGACCAAAAGTTTATAACGTCAGGCGGCCTCGATTTGTTGTGAGCAATAGACTTTCCTCAGCGAAGTCGGCCCCCGCTTCCTTCGACAGTCACAGCGTGAGCGAAGCCGTAGTCACCGCAGTCGCCGACGCGAAAGGCGTCTCGCCGGTGGCGGTCACCCCGCCGTTGTACGACGTCATCGACCCCGAGGCGCTGGAGGCGGTCGTGGCCAGCATGACCAGCAGGCCCGACGAACCCGCGGGGCACGTCGAGTTCCCGTATAATGGCTTCAGAATCACCGTTACAGGGGATGGCCGGGTCTCAGTAACACCGAACGAATCCCATCGACAGTAAGCGGTCGTCGAGAAGTAACGTATACGGAAGAGACCGGAATTTTCGAAACTGTACTCGCTCCGTTCGGCACCGCAACTGCCTCACGCCTCGAACCTCCACCGATTCCTTCGCCCCTCTCGGTCGCTCACTCGGCGCGCCGAGTGAAGTTCCCGAGCAAGCGGTCGCCGAACGCCAGCACGAGGAGCGCGCCGACGAGGTTGAACGCGAGGTCCAGCAGGGTGTCTTTGGCGCTGTAGTGGACGAGCAGGGGTTCGATGCCGAGACGACGGCTGACCGCGTGGATGGCGTATTCGAGGAGTTCCCAGACGAGACCGACGCAGACGATGGCCGCGAGGACGCGCGGTGTCGGGTCGCGGCCGCGCCGACGGGCGGCGGCGTGGACGACTCCGCCGAAGAGCGTCGCCGAGAGGGTGTGGGTGACGTGGTCCCACCACCACGTGTCGTCGTAGGGTCCGAGCATCCCGACGGCGTGGGCGAGCATGGCGATTCCGGCGTAGACCCGTTGCCACGGCCGGAACTCCACGTCGTACCAGCGTTCCACCAAGTCCGGGAGGTAGGTGGCCGCGAGTGCGAAGACGGCGTTCACGATAGCGCCCGGGTCCCGGCGGCGGAACCCCTCGCCGAACACCGCGACGAGTCCGCACCGGATACCGCGCTCGACCGTCCGCGCCACCGCGGTCCACGTAGTCCGACTCATGCGTGTCGGTGGACAGTACGGTACGGAAACGGGAAATAGGTTCGTCTACGCGATGGCTAGTTTCGTGGTGTCTACGTGCGTGATGGTGGGTGCTGAACTACCGGGGGCGCGGTCGTTCGGCCAGTTTACCGAGGACGCGCTTGCTCGACCAGTCTACCGTCTGGTGTCCTCGTTCGCTTCGCTCACGAGGGCTCGGAAGACGCGGTTCGTCTTCCGGCGGACTGAAAGGGGCCGGTCACGCGACCGGGCGGGGGCTTTCGAAACTAACACGACCGATGCTCACTATCCGATTCTCACCGACGACCGCGAACGTGAGCGGCAGAGTAGCTAGCTACTCCTTGAGCCACGGAGTACCGCACAGCACCGCACCGCCCAGCACCGCGACCGCGGGCCTCAAACCTCCCCAGCCTCCTCGTTCACTCCCTCCAGTCGCTCACTCGTCCCTCGCGCGCCGTGGCGCGACCTCGAACCGCGAGGTCGCGCCAGCACGCGCCAAAAGTGAGCTTTTATTTCCTTAGGAAATGATAATACACCCTAAAGGAACGAAATTCGTTCTCTAGCTGGCTACCACGCGTACTCCTCGCGAGCGTCCACGTCGTCGCGGTCGGCGTCGTAGACTCGCTCGCCCTCCACGAACACCTGCTTTGCGTCCGAGTCCAACTCGAACATCGGGCCGTCCCAGACCACGAGGTCGGCGTCCGTGCCCTCCTCGACGGTCCCCACGCGGTCCTCGATACCGAGAATCTCCGCCGGATTCCGCGTGACCGTCCGGAGCGCCACGTCCTTCGGCAGACCCTCCCGGACCGCGAGGCCGACGCACACGTCGAGATGCTCCTGGGGCAGGACCGGCGCGTCGGTCTGGATGGCGACCTTCACGCCCGCGTCGTGGAGGATGCCCGGCGTCTCGAAGGTGATGTTGCGGAGTTCGTACTTGCTGGCCGACGAGATGGTCGGGCCGACCACGGCGGGCACGTCGCGTTCCACGAACTCCTCGGCGAGAACGTGGCCCTCGGTCGCGTGTTCGATGGAGAAGTCGTCGATGCCGAACTCGTCGGCGATGCGGAACACCGTAGCGATGTCGTCGGCACGGTGGGCGTGGACCCGGAGCGGCAGGTCGTCTTCGAGGACGCGCGCGAGGTTCTCCATCCCGAGGTCGCGCTCGAAGGGTTCGCCCTCCTCGCGCCTGTAGTCGCGCTCCGCGATGTAATCCTCGGCGTCCATCAGGGCTTGGCGGAGGGTCGCGGCCACGCCCGGCCGGGTCGAGGGCTGGCGGTCCTTCTCCTCGCCGTGGAACCGCTTGGGGTTCTCGCCGAAGGCGGCCTTCATGCCGTCCTCTCGCACGAGCATCCGGTCGGCCACGTCGCCGTAGGTCTTCATCGAGCAGATGATGCCTCCGATTACGTTCGCGCTCCCCATCCGGGCCGAGACGGTCGTGACCCCGCCCTGAAACGCGTGCTTGAGTTCGTCGTCGCGGGGGTGGAAGCCGTCGAGCGCGTTGACGTGCGGGGTCACGGGGTCCGACACCTCGTTGACGTCGCCGTCCTCGGGTTCACCCCACTCGGCCATCCCGGCGTGACTGTGGGCGTCGACGAGGCCGGGCGTGACGTGGCGACCCCCCGCGTCGAACGCCTCGGCGTCCTCCGGAACTGCTATCTCCTCGTCGGTCCCGACCGCAGAAATCTCGCCGTCGTCGAGAACCACCGTGCTGCCCTCGATAGTCCCTCGCTCCGACACCGTGTGAACCGTACCATTGACGATTGCTCGCATACCACGAAGGTTCGAAAGCGGGGTGATGAGGGTTTCGATTCGATGTACCACCGTCGACTCGCCGCTACCCCGACACCTAAACCCGCGTCACGCGATACCACGGCCATGTACCGACGCGACCTCCGCGACACCCGAACCGACGACCTGCTGGCCGACGCCGCGACCGCGGAGATGGCCGAGCAGGTCGTCCCGGAGCCAGAGGGGAATCGCCTCGCCTACGCAGTGAGCAGGGAGCATCGCACCGACCTCTACCTCCGCGACGGCGACCAGACCCGGAAACTCACCAACAGAGGCGTCCTCGCCCAGCGATACACCCACTTCGACCCGCGGTGGTTCGACTGGCACCCAGAGGGCGACGAAATCGCCTACGCGGGCGAGGGTGACGACGGTCTCTCCGTCTGGACCGTCGAGACCGAAACCGGTGAGAAGACGCGCGTCACGAACCACGACGCGGCCGACTCGAACCCCCGATTCTCGCCCGACGGCGACGAGATCGCGTTCGTGACCGACAACTGGTCGCCGGGGTCGCTCGCGGTCGCCTCGGCCGACGGGGGCCGAGTCGAGGTCCTGTGCGACGACGAGTTCCTCTACGCCGACCCGCGGTGGGCCGACGACGACACGCTCTACGCGGTCCGGACGCGCCACCGGGACCGGTCGGACCGCGCGAGCCAGGTCGTCCGGGTCTCTCGGAGCGGAGACGTCGAACCGATTTTCGCCAGCGATTCGGTCAACGCCTACGCGCCGCGGCCCCGGCCCGCCCCCGACTCCAGCACCGACACCGACGAAATCGCGTTCGTCCACGACGCCAGCGGTTTCGACGCGATTTACCTCACCGGCCCCGACCGGGCCGAACCCGAGCAACTCCTCGCCGAGCGCGGCACCGACTTCGGCGCGCCAGCGTGGGACACCGCGGGCGAAACGCTCGCCGTCACCGCCACCCGGCAGGGCGACGTGAGCGTCCGAACCGTCGCACGGGAACCGGCGGGCGAGACCGCCACCCTGACCGACGAACCGGGCGACCGTTACTTCCCCGAGTGGCACGACGGGGACGTTCTCGCGGTCGCCGGAGGCCCCGCCACACCCCCGGAAATCCGCAATCTCTCGACCGGCGAGCGAGTCGCGGGCCGACCGCCCGCGGGACTCGACTCCCGGTTCGTGGACCCGGAGGAGATTTCCTACGAGTCGACCGGGGGCGTCGAGATTCACGCGATGGTCTACCTCCCCGAGGGTAACGACGAGGCAGACCCAGACTCGATTCCCCTGCTCGTCCACCCCCACGGCGGCCCCACCTCGTTCGACGGCTACGAGTACAACTACCGCGCCCAGTACTTCGCCGCGCAGGGGTTCGCCGTGATAGAGCCGAACTACCGGGGTTCCAGCGGTTTCGGCCGGGAGTTCCGGAATCGCAACGACTTCGCGTGGGGCGAGGGTGACCTGGACGACGTGGTGAACGCCGCCGACGCGCTCGCGGACGCCTACCCCGCGGTGGACCCCGACCGCGCGGGCATCTTCGGCGGGAGCGGCGGCGGCCTGATGACGGTGAACGCGCTCGGCAGAACCGACCGCTTCGACGCCGGAGCGGCCTTCTACGGGGTCTACGACTACGAGACCTTCGTGGACGACACCGACGACGTCGGTTGGCGACTCATGAAGCGCGAGCTGGGGTTCCCGGCGACCGACGTCGAGAACTACCGCGAGGCCAGTCCGATTCGGTCGGTCCCCGACGTCGACGCTCCGCTGCTGGTCCTCCACGGCGAGGAGGACGTGCGGGTTCCGCTCAGCCAGTCCGAGCAGTTGGTCGAGGAGTTGGAGAAGCACGGAAAGACCTACGAGTTCCAGACCTACGAGGACGAGCCACACGGCTTCCTGAAACGCGAGAACGTCCTGGACGCCTACTCGCGGGTGGCCGACCTGTTCGCCAAGTACCTCGCAGTGGACCCCGACGACGGGAGCAGTCGGCCCCACCGGAAACAGGACGGCGAGTAGATCACTACGACGATAAACCGTTGTGAGTCGGGATTCACATCGACGCGTTTTGGGCGTCTAGGGTGGCTTCCGGTCCCGCTACCGACGACCCGGATGCTCCGCGAACTGACAGACGACGGGAGAACCTCGTCGTCTCACCTCGAACGCGCGATTTTATCTCCCGGCGAGTAGTCTACGGCGACTCTCCACCGAACAGTAATCAGACCGATAGCTCTGGATGTAAAAACTTTGACGAACAGTCACGAATTCGGAAGGTCAATTCTTTAATACCAGGCGCGGAACCGTAGGGGTATGAAGCGAGTCGACGTTGCTATCGTGGGCGGCGGTCCCGCCGGGACTTCCGCCGCGCGGGCCGCCGCCGAGCAGGGGGTCGACGCGCTCCTCGTCGAGAAAGGCGTACCACGCGCCGACCGCGAGGAGTTGGGACCGGACTCGACCGACGCCGCCGGGATGCTCGACTACTGGGTGGACATCATGGACATCCCGTTCGAGGAGATTCCCGACCACGTCGTCCTCCGAGAGTTGGACCGAACCGAGTTCTTCGGTCCGAACGAGGCCTGCGTCATGGAGAGTACGGGTATCGAGTCGTCTTACGACGGGTTCGGGTTCACCTTCCACCGCGCCCGGATGGACGACTGGCTCCGCGACCGGGCCGAGCGAGCGGGCGCGGAGTACCGCGTCGGCGTCGGCGTGACCGACGTGGAGACCGACCTCACCGGGTCGCCGACCCACACCCTCCACCTCTCGGACGGCGAGGAAATCGAGACCGAGTATCTGGTCCTGGCGGACGGTCCCCAACGACAGGTCACGATGCGCGTGCTGGACCGGTTCTCGCCCGACGACCGCCGCATCTCGGAGGTCGTGGCTCCGAACGAGGCCAACCACATCGCGTATCAGGAGTACCGGGAGTTCCCCGAGGACCTGTTCGACCCGAGTTCGCTCAAGTTCTGGTGGGGCGTGATGCCGGGCGAGACCGCCTACCCGTGGGTGTTCCCCAACGACGGAAACGTCGCGCGCGTGGGCCTGACGATGCCCATCGGGATGAGCCTCGAAGACGTGGACGACCCCGAGGACTACGACCTGCTTCGACCCGAGGACGACGCCCTGCCCCGGCCCGCCGAGTACATCGAACGCCTGCTCGAACGCGAGTACGGCGACGAGTACGACCTGAGCGACTTCCCGCTGGTCGAGGACCGAGGCAAGAGCGAGGGCACCGAGACCTACCCCATCTCCTCGACGCGACCCATCGACTCGCCGACCGCGGCGAACGTCGCGGTCGCCGGCGGCGCGATGGGCACCACCTCGGCGTTCCACGAGGGCGGCTACCACGTCGCGGTCCGGACCGGGAAGATCGCGGGCGAACTCGCCGGGAAAGGTCAGCTATCGGGATACAACGACCGCTGGAAGGACGCCATCGGCGAGGAGATCACTCGGAACGTCACCTTCGCCGACATCGTGGCCGACTACGGGCCGGACGACTGGGACCGGACGTTCTCGATGGCGAGCGACATCCTCGCCGACGAGCGCGGAAGCGGCCTGCTGAAGTACAAGCTCTCGTCGGGGCTGACGGGCGCGAAACTCGTCACGAAGTACAAGACGACCAAGCGCAAGTTCCGGAAGGGCAAGTACGTCCAGTTCGAGGAGTCGGAGTACACGGTCTGAGTCGGCAACTCAATCGCTTTTCCCCGCGCTGAACGCCAGACAGTAGCTGTGGTCGTATCCGTAGCCGTAGGTTCCCCCGTCTCTGTCGTCGCGGGCCTCGCCCTCCCATCCGACGACCACCTCGCCCTCGAAGTGGAACGACTCCGAGACCGACTCGGCCGCGTCCCACGCCAGCGTCGTCACGTCGCCCTCGTACTTCATGTTCGACACGTCGACGAGGACGCTGGCGTCGGGGGCGGCGAGGTCGGCCAATCGAGCGAACAGGTCGGTCAGGTCTCGGAGATACGTCTCGTAGTCGCTCTCGCTCCCGTCCGCGTAGTTCCGGAACGGGTTGACTCCCATCGACTGCTCCATGTACGGCGGCGAGGTGAGACAGCAGTCGAACGCCGGGAAGTCGCCGGGGTCGAGTTCGAGCGCGTTCCCGTGGACGACGTTCTCCTCGTGGTCGATACGGTCCCGGATACTCTCGACCCGGTCCGCCTCGAACTCGACGCCGTGGGGAACCCGGCCCAGTTCCTCGGCGACGGCGAGAGTCGTCCCGAACCCGGCGAAGGGATCGAACACGACGTCGCCCTCCTCCGAGAACTCCCGGAGGAAGTGGCGAACGTACGCCTCGGGCGTCCGCACGTCGTCGTACTCGGACGGAATCGCGGTCTCCTGCTCGTACTGGAGGGTCACGAACGTCTGCACGAGCCGGAGTTTCTGGCGGATGTTTGATAATATTTCGGGTCCCCGACCCGCCGGGAGTCCCCCTCCGACAGTTTGACAGTTCGTCGCTACTTTCCTCTCGCCAACAGATGAGCGACTCCGACCTGCGAATCTTCGACGGCCACAACGACACCCTGCTTGACCTCCACCTCGAATCGCGCGGCGGTGGCCGGTCGTTCTTCGAGCGGAGCGAATCCGGCCACGTCGACCTCCCGCGAGCGCGCGAAGGCGGCCTCGGCGGCGGGTTCTTCGCCGTTTTCGTCCCGAACGAGGACTACGAGTACGAGCGACGCGAGATCGACGAGGGGTACGAGACGGACCTCCCGCCCGCGGTCTCCCACGAGCGCGCGAAGCACTTCACGTACGACGTGCTGGCTCGCCTCCACCGCATCGCGGCCGACTCGGAGGGAGCGGTCCGGGTCGTCGGTGAGTACGACGACCTCGAAGCGACGCTCGCGGACTCCGAAACCATCGCCGCCATCCCCCACCTCGAAGGGGCCGAGGCGGTCGCGCCGGACCTGTCGAACCTCGACTTCCTCTACGCCGCGGGGGTGCGCTCCATCGGCTTGGTGTGGAGTCGCCCGAACGAGTTCGGCCACGGGGTGCGATTCGAGTACCCCGGTACGCCGGACACCGGTCCGGGACTGACGGACGCGGGTCGAGACCTCGTCCGGGCGTGCAACGAGGAGGGAATCCTCGTCGACCTCGCGCACGCGACCGAGGCCACCTTCCGGGAGGCCGCCGAGGTCTCGACCGACCCGCTCGTCGTGAGCCACGGCGCGGTCCACGGCGTCTGCCCGTTGAGTCGGAACCTGACCGACGAGCAACTCGACGCCGTCGCGGACTCCGACGGCGTCGTCGGCGTCACCTTCGCGGCGGGCCAAATCCGTCCGGACGGGGAGAGCGACCCCGACGCGCCCGTCTCGACGGTAGTAGACCACGTCGAGTACGTCGCCGAACAGGTGGGCGTCGAACACGTCGCGCTCGGGTCGGACTTCGACGGCGCGACGGTCCTCGACTCCATCGGCGACGTGACGGGACTCCCCGACGTACTCGCGGAGTGCCGCGAGCGAGGGTTCGGCGACGAGGAGATACGGAGAATCGCGCGAGACAACTGGCTCCGCGTGATTCGAGCGACGTGGGAGTGAAGACGGGAGACCGACTCCGGCCCCGTTTCGTAGCGACCCGCCTTTTATCGTCCTCGGAGTAGACCGATCTCTCGTATGAGCGTCAGTTTCGACTTCACCGACCGAGTAGCCCTCGTCACCGGGGCCAGCGGCGCGCTCGGAAGCGCGGTCTGCGAAGCCTTCGCCGACGCGGGCGCGACCGTCGCGGCCGCGGACGTGGTGGCACCGGACGACGAGGACGCCCACCTCGACACCGGAGACGCCATCGACTTCTACGAGGGCGACTTCACCGACGAGGACGACGTCGCACGCGTCGTCTCGGAAGTCGTGGACGACCACGGGCGATTCGACTACCTCGCCAACATCGCGGGGACGTGGCGCGGCGGCACGCCCGTCGCGGAGACCGACGCCGACACCTTCGACTTCCTGTTCGACGTGAACCTGAAGACGGCGTTCCTCGCCAGCAAGCACGCCCTGCCCCACCTCCGAGACGGAAACGGGTCGATAGTAAGCGTCAGCGCCCGCTCCTCACTCGAGGGCGGCGAAGGCGACGGACTCTACCGGGCCTCGAAGGCGGGCGTCCGCCTGCTGACCGAGACCATCGCCGAGGAGGAGAAGGGCGAGGTCCGAGCCAACGCCGTCATGCCGAGCGTCATCGACACGCCCGCGAACCGTGAGATGATGCCCGACGCCGACCACGAGAAGTGGGTCGCGCCCGCCGACATCGCCGAGACGATACTCGCCCTCTGCTCGGACGCGACCGGCGTCACGTCGGGGGCCGCAGTCCCCGTCTACGGCGAGTCCTGAACGTTCGTCAAGTTTTTCCTCTTCTCCGAACCAGTTGACAGGAAATCGCGGCAAAAATAGCTCGCCTTCCTTCGAATCGTTCCGTTTATACCCGCCTGTTTGAAAGCTACCGTCACACATGGCACAGAGAGAGACGTGGGCGACGAGGGTGGGCTTCATCCTCGCCGCCGTCGGCAGTGCAGTCGGACTCGGAAACATCTGGCAGTTCCCGTTCAAGACGGCGACCAACGGCGGCGCGGCGTTCGTGTTCGTCTACCTTCTCGCCGCGGTCCTCATCGGCCTCCCGGCGATTCTGGGCGAGTTCGTCGTCGGGCGACGGTCGAAGCTCAACGCTATCGAAGCGTTCGGTCGGTTGAATCGACCGTCGTGGACGATCGTGGGCGCGCTCGGCCTGTTCATCGGCATGTGGATTCTGTCGTACTACAGCGTCGTCGGCGGGTGGGTCATCCGGTACGTCTTCGGTAGCGCCACGGGCGCGTACTTCGGCAACCCCGGGGAGTACTTCGGAGCCATCTCGGCCGGCGTAGACGCAATCGCGCTCCACGGCCTCTTCATGCTTCTCACGGCGGGCATCGTCGCGTTCGGCGTCGAGGACGGTATCGAGAAAGCGACGAAACTGATGGTGCCGAGCATCGTCTTCATCCTGCTCGCGCTGGCAGTCTACGCCGCGACGCTCCCCGGCGCGACCGACGCCTACGCCTACTACCTCAACCCCGACTTCGAGTACCTGTTCAACAACCTCGGCGACGTGGTTCCGTTCGCGGTGAGCCAAGCGTTCTTCTCGCTTTCGCTCGGGATGGGTGCGATGATAACCTACTCGTCGTACATCGACGGCGACGAGAGTCTCCCCTCCGACGGCGCGACCATCGTCGTGCTGAACACGCTCATCGGCCTGCTCGCCGGATTCGTCGTCCTCCCGCTGCTGTTCGCTCAGCAGGGCGGGGTCTCGGAGACGGCCGCTGGCGGCGGTCCCGGCGCGCTGTTCGTCGCGGTCGCGTCGGCGTTCGCCGACCTCGGCACGGCGGGTCGTGCGGTCGGCGTCGTGTTCTTCCTCGTGGTCCTCATCGCGGCGCTGTCGTCGGCCATCAGCCTGCTCGAAGTCGTCACGTCCTACATGGTGGACAAGTACGGCTTCGACCGGAAGGCCACCGCGTTCGGCTTCGGTGCCGTGCTGTTCGTCGTCGGGACGTTCTCGGCGGCCAACACCGCGTGGCTCGGCTGGTTCGACACCATCGCGTACAAGTTCCTCCTGCCGGTGTCGGTCCTGCTCGGCGTCTTCTTCGCCGGGTGGGTCCTCGGTCCGGTCGCTGTCGAGGAACTCCGGAAGGGGACCGGCGGCCTCACACGGTTCGGTCCCGCGTGGCTCTGGATGCTCCGGACGTTCGTCCTGGTCGCCGTGCTGGCAACGCTCCTGCTCGGCGTGGACACCCTCTACGAGATGCCGCCGATTCCGTCGCTCTAAGAATCGTCGGCCACCGATTAATTTTCCCGAACCTTCTCCAGTCGATAATGGTTTTTCAGCCAATTTCAGCCGTGTTTATGGGTGATTGACGGTTCTTCGGTTCGAAACTCTCTTACGGTCGGCTTGGCGAGTGTGTCGCAATGACACGCGAATCGTGGCGCACTCGACTCGGCTTCATTCTCGCCGCAGTCGGAAGCGCCGTCGGCTTAGGTAACGTCTGGCGCTTCCCGTGGATGACGGCCGAGAACGGCGGAAGCGCCTTTCTGGTCGTGTATCTCGCAATCATCCTGCTGATCGGCGTGCCCGGCCTGCTCGCGGAGTTCGTCATCGGGCGGCGCTCCCAGCGCAACCCCGCGGGCGCGCTCTTCCGACTCTCCGGGTCGAAGTCGTGGGGCGCGGTCGGCCTGTTCGGCGTCGTGACCGCCGTCGTCCTGCTGTCGTTCTACAGCGTGGTCGGCGGGTGGATTCTCCGATACTTCCTCGCCAGTTTCACCGGAGGGTACTTCGGGTCGCCGGGCGCGTACTTCGGGTCCATCAACTTCGGTCTCCCGGCGGTCGGCTTCCACGTCGCGTTCCTCGGCCTCACGTCGCTCGTCGTACTGGGCGGGGTCAGAGACGGTATCGAGAAGGCGACGAAGGTGATGATGCCCGCCATCGTCGTCCTGCTGGTCGCGCTCGCAGCGTGGGCGACCACGCGCACTGGCGCGGACGCGGGCCTGTCGTTCTACCTCGACTTCGACGCGGCCTACCTCCGAGCCAACTTCTTCGACGTGTTGGGTGCCGCGGCGGGACAGGCGCTGTTCACCCTCTCGCTCGGCGTCGGCACGATGATTACCTACGCCTCGTATCTGGGCGACGACCACAACCTCGCGTTCGACGGGAGCATCATCGCGGTGCTGAACACCGGCGTCGGCGTCCTCGCGGGGTTCGTCGTCTTCCCGCTCCTGTTCGCCACGGTCGGCGAGTTGACCGGGCCGGCGGCGTCCGGCGGCGGTCCCGGCGCGCTGTTCGTCAGCCTCGCAGGTGCGTTCACGCAGGTTCCCTTCGGTCAGGTGCTCGCGATCGCGTTCTTCGGCGTCATCGTCCTCGCGGCGCTGTCGTCGTCCATCAGCATGCTCGAAATTCCGGTGGCCTACCTCGTGGACGAACACGACCTGGAGCGCCGGACCGCGACCGGCGCACTGGCGGGTCTCGTCCTGCTGACGGGGAGCGCGAACGCGCTGAATCCGGCGCTGTTCGACTTCGTGGCGAGCACGCTCGTGGACCTGATGCTGACCGCGGGACTCGCGGGCTTCCTCGTCTTCGTCGGGTGGGTCCTCGGCAAGGACGCCGTGGCCGAGTTCTCGACCGGCGCGGGGTCGCGCGTCCAGTCGCTCGGCCCGGCCTGGCTCTGGTCGGTCAGGACGATTCTGCCGCTGTTCCTGCTCGGGACGCTCGCGGTGAACCTGCTGGCGCTCGCCGGGGTGTCCATCTTGGGCTGAGTCCACGACCAACTCTCTTTTAGGAAACCTTTTCCCGCCCGTAGTTCTCAAAACGCTCAATGAGTAGCCATCGGAGGGTTCGACGACTATGACGATGGAAGACAAGGTAGAAGAACTCCGCGAGTTGCGCGAGGAAGCCCTGAAAGGCGGCGGTGAGGACCGCATCGAATCACAGCACGACAGGGGGAAGATGACCGCGCGCGAGCGCATCGACTACTTCCTCGACGACGACACGTTCAACGAGTTCGACCAGCTTCGCACCCACCGAAGTCACAACTTCGGGATGGAGGAAAAGCAGATCAAAGGCGACGGCGTGGTGACTGGCTACGGCGAGGTCAACGGCCGAAAGGTGTTCGTCTTCGCCCACGACTTCACCGTCTTCGGCGGGTCGCTCGGCGAGGTGTTCGCCGAGAAGGTCTGCAAGGTGATGGACAAGGCGATGGAAGTCGGTGCGCCCGTCGTCGGTCTCAACGACTCGGCCGGAGCGCGGATTCAGGAGGGCGTCGCCTCGCTCGCCGGCTACGCCGAAATCTTCCGGCGAAACACCGAGGCGTCCGGCGTTATCCCGCAGATTTCGGCCATCATGGGACCGTGCGCCGGCGGCGCGGTCTACTCGCCCGCCATCACGGACTTCATCTTCATGGTGCAGGACACCAGCCACATGTTCATCACCGGCCCGGACGTCATCGAGACGGTCACGGGCGAGGAAGTCACCTTCGAGGAGTTGGGCGGCGCGAAGACCCACGAATCGACCTCCGGGGTCGCTCACTTCGCCGAGAAGGACGAGGAGGAGGCGTTAGACGACATTCGACGCCTGCTGTCGTACGTCCCCCAGAACAACGTCGAGGACCCGCCGCGGGTCGAACCGTGGGACGACCCCGAGCGCCGCGACGAGGAACTCAAGTCCATCGTGCCCGACCAGCCCAAGAAGCCCTACGACATGACGCGGGTCATCGACGGCGTGGTAGACGAGGATTCGTTCTTCGAGGTACAGGAGGGCTACGCCAAGAACATCGTCATTGGCTTCGCCCGACTCGACGGCCGGTCGGTCGGCATCGTCGCCAACCAGCCCCGGGTCAACGCCGGGACGCTAGACATCGAGTCCTCCGAGAAGGGCGCGCGGTTCGTCCGGTTCTGCGACTCGTTCAACATCCCGATTCTGACGTTCGTGGACGTGCCCGGTTTCATGCCCGGCACCGACCAGGAACACGGCGGCATCATTCGCCACGGCGCGAAACTGCTGTACGCCTACTCCGAGGCCACCGTTCCCCTGATGACGGTCATCACCCGGAAGGCCTACGGCGGGGCCTACGACGTGATGGCGTCCAAGCACATCGGCGCGGACGTGAACTACGCGTGGCCGACCGCCGAGATCGCGGTGATGGGGCCGAAGGGCGCGGTCAACATCCTCTACGACGACGAACTCGACGAGGCCGAGGACACCGAGTCCCGGCGACAGGAACTCATCGACGAGTACCGCACCGAGTTCGCCAACCCCTACACCGCGGCCGACCGCGGATTCGTGGACGACGTGCTCGAACCGCAGGACACCCGACCGCGCCTCATCGACGACCTCGAAATGCTCGCCAGCAAGCGCGACGAGCAACCCGACAAGAAACACGGGAACATCCCGCTCTGACCATGGCGACGCCACACTCCGAAGAGCGCGAGGAGTCGGACGCCGACGCCGAGTCCGGCGACCCGGCCGACCTCGGAGCGCTCGCAGACGCCGACCTCGCCATCCCGGACGACGCCACCGACGAGGAGGCCGCCGCCATCGCCGCGGCGGTCGGTGCCCACCTCCGGTCCCAGGAAGCCGCGGCCGCCGCCGCGGAGCGCGACGCCGAGGAATCGTGGCAGGGCAAGCGGTGGTCGTTCGCGGGTCGCTTGCGCGGGTTGCAGGGCCGCGCGGGCCGCGTTCCCACGAGCGCACCCACGGACGCGTGGGCCGCCTCGGGCCGGACAGACAGGTTCTGAGACGGACTCGACGCTTTCGAATCGACCTCGAACCGGCCGCTTTCGGGCAATTTGTCGGAGTTCTGGGGGTTACGTCTAAGTAGCAGTAGGGAGTACTATTGATAGCTACTGGCTACGGCGGGGTACCTTCGATTCGTGAGGTATCTCTCGATTTTTAGCGCCGATAGCCGTGGGAGGGTTTGTCAATGGTGAGGGTACTTTACGTTATGGAGCGGAGATTCATGCGGAAAACGTTCGAGGCGATAGACCGGCACGTAGACGGCGATTCGGCCTACGTTCCGGTTCGCCCCGAGGCGGTCGGCTGCTCGGACTCGATTCCCGAAATCGAGGTCGAGGAGCTGTCGGCCATCGACCGGCACGTCCGCCGAATCGACCCCGACGTGGTGGCGTACAACCACCGATTCCGAATCGACGAAGTCGAGTTCCACGAGGAGTATCCGCTGGTTCACGTCCGCCACGGCGCGTCCGTCGGTCGCGGGGAAATCGACGTGACCGCGGCGTCCGCCGGGCACGCCATCGACGTGGCGCTCGCGCCGGGCGACCGATGGGCGAATAGGTACGAGACCGACCTGCCCGCGGACGCCGAGGTGTCGGTCGTCGGGATTCCGGAGGCCGACGACCTCGTGGCGGCCGACCCGCCCCGAGAGAAGCGAGTGCTGTACGCGCCGACCAATCACAACTACGGCGGCGGGTCGTACCTGAACACGGCCCACGACGTTCTCGACGCGGTCGAGGGGACCGACTACGAACTCCTGTTCCGACCGCATCCGATGGACCGCAAGGAGGAGCCCGGCAAGTCGCTGACCGAGGAGTGCCGGGGCCGAATCGCCGAAATGCCCAACGTGGCGTTCGACGAAAACGAGACGCCCAAGGCGAGCATGCTGGAGTCCGACGTGCTGATATCCGACTACTCGGGCATCGTGTCCGAGTGGCTTCACACGGAACGACCGCTGGTCCAGTTCGCCGACATCGCGGCAGAGGACAACGAGGTGCCCGAAATCGGGTGCGTAACGACCGGCGCGGAGTTCGACGCCGACCTGCTCGACGCGCTCTACGAGCGCGGTTACTCCGAGACGGTGGCCGAGCGCGAGGCGTCCTTCCGGGAGACGCTGGGCATTCCGATGGACGGCAGGGCCGGTGAGCGGGCCGCCGCGGAGGTGACGGCATGCGCGCAGTAATCCTCGCGGCGGGTCGCGGAAGCCGGATGGGTGACGCGACCGAGGACGTGCCAAAGGCGTTCATCGAAGTCGAGGGCAAGACGCTGTACGAGCGCCAGCGCGAGGCAATCGCCGACCAAGTCGATGGCGTGACGGTTGTTCTCGGCTACGAGGCCGAGAACGCCCGCGAACACCTCTCGTCGGCCGAGACGGTGGTGCTGGACCACTGGTACGAGTACGACAACGCCGAGTCGCTCCGACGTGCACTCGCAGGCATCGACGACGACGTACTCGTGCTCAATGGCGATATCGTCCTCTCGCCCTCGGTGGTCGGCCGACTCGTTCGGCGCTACGAGGCGCTCGGCGGCGCGTACAACGTCGTCGGCTGTCTGCCGGGCGTCCAGACCGAACACACCGCGATTCGGTGCGACGACGCGGGCAACGTCGTCGAGTACGGGATGATTCCGGGCCACCGCCACGCCGGGGTCGGCGTCCTCAGTCGTCGCCACCGCGAGGAAGCGATGGACGTACTCGACCGAAACTGCGAAGACTGGTATCCGCACGTCTACCCCGAAACCCCGACCAAGCGCGTCGTGGTTCCCTCCGAGTCCCACCTCGAAATCAACCGCCCCGAGGACCTCGAAACCGCCCGCGAGCAACCGCTCCTCGCCGGACAGACCGAGTGGGACGTGGCTCCCTGACGAGGGACGTGGCCCTTTGACGAGTGACAGAGGATGTGTACCCGAACGAGGAAGGAAGGGTTTATGACGTAGTGGTGATGCTCCCCGGCAAGGAATGGACCTCATCGCCCATCGCGGGTGTGCCGACGAGTACCCCGAAAACACCCTCCACGCAGTCGAACACGCTTCTCGACGCCTCCCCGCAGTCGAGATGGACGTGCGCCGGTGTCGCTCCGGCGAACTGGTCGTTTTCCACGACGAAACGGTAGACAGAGTGACCGACGGAACCGGGTCGGTCGCAGACCTCGACCGGGCCGACCTCCGCGAACTGGAGGTCCTTGACTCCGGCGAGGGCGTCCCCCTGCTCTCGGAAGCACTGGCCGCGGTGCCCGCGGACGTGAACGTGCAGGTCGAACTGAAAGAGACCGGTATCGGCGCGGACGCGGTGTCGGTCGTCGCCGACGCCGACGTCGGCGGAAACGTGCGATTCACCTCCTTCCGCCCCGAGGCGTTGGCCGATGTCCGCGAGGCCGACCCCGACGCCTCGCTGGGCTACCTGTTCGGTTCGGATACGGGCGTCGAGACCGGTCTCGAAACCGCCCTCGACCTCGACTGCGAGTACCTCCACCCGCACGCCGAACTCTGCATCGAGACCGACGTGGCCGACCGCGCCTACGCCGAAGGCATGGACGTAATCGCGTGGGGCGTGGACGACGCCGCGACCTGCGAGGACCTCCGCGAGGTCGGCGTAGACGGCGCGACCGCAGACAGTTGGACGCTCGGCGGTGTCGAAGTCGAGACCGAGGCGGACGTCGAGGACGGGGCGGCCGCCGCGGACTGACCCGCCGAGCGCCGAACTGGTCGTTTGGCCGGTCGAGCGCCGAACCGTTGCTCGGTCCGGGAACTGATTCGGACCGATTGACGACGCGGAAGAGACACTTTTACGATTCTAAAACAATCGTTTCTACCTATTTCGGAAGTATATACGTTTCTCAAGCCCGACAGACCGCCAGCATGTGCTCCGAGAAGTCCACCGCAGTTCGGTCCTCTCGGAGCGTCCGGACGACCTCGCGCACGTCCGCGACGGCCTCCTCGTCGGCCGCTTCTAACTCCCGTTTCATCCGGTTGGCGACGTTCTCCAGACCGACCAGCGTCTCGACCTCGAACCCCGCGGCCTCCAGTTCGCGCTCGAACTCGTCGGCTCGGAAGCCGTGGCACTCGGCCCACCCCTCGCCGTCGGCGTGTTCTGCGACGCGCTCGGCGGTGTAGTCGCCGTCGGCCGTGATGGGTGCGAGGAGGCCGTGGGCGTCGTCGAGGTTCGACTTCAGAATGTCACGAAGCATGGCGAAGCGACCGATGACCGAGACGAAGACGGGCGCTTGCGACGTCGCCACCCGCCGGAGTTCGGCCATGGCGGTCGCGCGCTCGTCGGCGTCCACGACGTGGCTGAGGGGGCCGCCGAGACAGCACACCGCGTCGAACCGGTCGGACTCGAAGGGCAGCTCGCGCAGGTCGGCCTGCTCGGCCGTGACGCGCTCGCCGACCCCGCGCTCGGCGGCTTTCTCGCGGGCGATGCGGACCTGCTCGGCGCTGAGGTCCGCGAGCGTCACGTCGTATCCCTGTTCGGCCAGCCACAGCGCGTACCGGCCCGCACCGCCTCCGGCGTCGAGGACGCGCACGGCGCGGGTCTCCGCGTCGGGCAGGTGTTCGGCGAGGTAGTCGGTCGTGTTCTCGAACTCCATCCGGGTCACGGGGTCGCGGTCGAGGCGTTCCCACTCGCGCTCGCCGAACTCGTCGTAGTACTCTCGGGGATCCATATCTGGCTCGTCGGTCATGTCGGGACTCTCGTTCGAGTCGGAATTCTGTCGGTTGGCGGTTAAACGTTAGCGAGGTGTGTAGTGAGGTATCACGCCACTCCGCACCGCAACTTCGCCCCGTCCCTCCCCGCTTGTACGTGCCTCGGCCGCGACCGCACCGCATGCGGCCGGGCCCGAGTACGGCGCGTCCGGGGGTCGAGAACGTCCGCGGAACTTCAGGAGTGGAGAATCAGCGGAACTTCAGATGTAGGAAAATCCGCAGAGTCTGCGGTTTGCAACGGTCCACGAACTCGGAAGAAGGTCTGGCGCGCTGTTTCGTCTCGTCAACCGAATCGACCTGGAAAGTAGACGAGCCCGCGACGCCTCCACTTAGAACCGACAGAATGAGGTATCCCACCCGAATATTTGCCGCCAAGAATGTTCGACAAGGTACTCGTCGCCAACCGCGGCGAAATCGCGGTCCGCGTGATGCGGGCCTGCGAGGAGTTGGGTATCGACACCGTCGCCGTCTACAGCGAGGCGGACAAAGACTCGGGCCACGTCCGGTACGCCGACGAGGCGTACAACGTCGGTCCGGCCCGCGCGGCCGACTCGTACCTCGACCACGAGGCGGTCATCGACACCGCGAAGAAGGCCGACGCCGACGCCATCCACCCCGGCTACGGCTTCCTCGCGGAGAACGCCGAGTTCGCGGGTAAGGTCGAAGACACCGAGGGCGTCGAGTGGATCGGCCCGAACGCCGACTCCATGCAACAACTCGGCGAGAAGACCCACGCCCGCAAGACGATGCGCGAGGCCGACGTGCCCATCGTCCCCGGCACGACCGACCCAGTGGAGGACCCAGCGGAGGTCGAGGAGTTCGGCGACGAACACGGCTACCCCATCGCCATCAAGGCCGAGGGCGGCGGTGGCGGGCGCGGGATGAAGGTCGTCCGGAGCGCCGAGGAGGCCGAAGACCAACTCGAATCCGCCAAGCGCGAGGGCGAGGCGTACTTCGACAACGACAACGTCTACCTCGAACGCTACCTCGAAAATCCGCGCCACATCGAGGTCCAGATCATCGCCGACCATCACGGTAACGTCCGACATCTCGGCGAACGCGACTGTTCGCTCCAACGCCGCCACCAGAAGGTCATCGAGGAAGGACCGTCCCCGGCGCTGACCGACGAACTCCGCGAGCAGATAGCCGAGGCCGCCCGGCGAGGCGCGGACGCCGCGGGCTACTACAACGCGGGGACCTTCGAGTTCCTCGTGGAAGAAGACGAAGACCGCGGGGACGGCGAACTCCTCGGCCCGGACGCGAACTTCTACTTCCTCGAAGTCAACACCCGGATTCAGGTCGAGCACACCGTCACCGAGGAACTCACCGACATCGACATCGTGAAGTCCCAGATTCGGGTCGCGGCCGACGAGGAGTTGGGCTTCGAACAGGACGAGGTCGAACTCGAAGGCCACGCGATGGAGTTCCGCATCAACGCCGAGAACGCCGCAGACGACTTCGCGCCCGCGACCGGCGGCAAACTCACGACCTACGACCCGCCGGGCGGCATCGGGGTGCGGGTAGACGACGCGCTCCGGCAGGGCGACGACCTCGTGACCGACTACGACTCGATGATCGCGAAACTCATCGTCCACGGGGCCGACCGCGAGGAGTGTATCGCTCGCTCCAAGCGCGCGCTCGCCGAGTACGACATCGAGGGCATCCCGACCATCGTCCCCTTCCACCGACTGATGCTCGGCGACGAGGCGTTCGTCGCGGGCACGCACACGACCAAGTACCTCGACCACACGCTCGACCCCGAACGCATCGCAGAGGCTCAAGAGAAGTGGGGCACCGAGACCGACTCGACGGCCAGCGACGACGAGGAGGTCGTCGAACGCGAGTTCACGGTCGAGGTCAACGGCAAGCGATTCGAGGTAGACCTCGAAGAGCGCGGCGCGGCCGCGATTCCCGCCGGGAACGCGGGCGGCGAGGGCGGCCAGAAACCCCGACCCGCGGGCGGCGACGACAGCGACGACGCCGGCGCAGGGGCCGACGGCGAGGGCGAGAGCGTCACCGCCGAGATGCAGGGCACCATCCTCGACGTGAACGTCTCCGAGGGCGACGAGGTGGCCTCCGGCGACGTGGTGTGCGTGCTGGAAGCGATGAAGATGGAGAACGACGTGGTCACCTCTCGCAGTGGCACGGTCACCCAGGTCGCGGTCGGCGAGGGCGACAGCGTGGACATGGGCGACGTGCTGGTCGTCATCGAGTGACGGACGCAGATTCACTCTGAACACGTAGCCACAATCCACTTGCGGTACGGGGGCTAACCCCTACACGTGTCGCAGGTTTACCCGTATCGGCTCACAGACTTCCTGCGCGAACAGGTCGGCGACGGCCTCCGGAGCGTTATCTATCACGATCCCGACGGGTACGAGGTCGTCTACCTCCGCGAGGACGTAGACTCCCACTCCGAGCAGGACATAGACAGCATCGTCGCCGACCTCTGGGCCGACTCCTACGAGCAGGGCATCCGAGAGGACCTTCGCGGGTGCGGTCCCCTCAACGGCACGGTCTGGGTGTTCGAGGAGGCCATCGAGATGCACTTCGTCGCCGACGAGCGCCGAGGCATCGCGGTGACGCTCGACACGGAGACGTTTCTGGCTCAAAGTAGCTTCATCGGGCAGTGTCTCGGCGTCGCGGGCCTGAAGTGACCGATTTTCGCGCCGACCGTAGTCGTCGGGGTCCGGCCGAAGCGCGTCTTTCTTGTTCTGTTCGGTCCTATCGCCGAGTATGAACGAAACGCGCCGGGCCGTCCTCGACGCCTTAGCGGACGGACCCGTGCCCGGTCCGGAACTCGCCGACCGCCTCGGCGTCTCGCGCAACGCGGTCTGGAAGCACGTCGAGGCGCTCCGGGACGCGGGCTTCGACATCGGTAGCGGCGACGGCGGTTACGTCCTCGAAGCGGTCCCGGAGTACGGCGGTCCCGCGGTCGAGTTCGGTCTGGAAGCCCCCTTCGAAATCGAGTATCACGACGCGGTCGGAAGCACGAACGACCGCGCCCGCGAGTTGGCCGACGAGGGTGCCGCGGACGTGGTCGTACTGGCCGACGAGCAGACGGGAAGTCGCGGCCGACTCGACCGGGAGTGGTCGGCCCCGCCCGGCGGAGTCTGGCTGAGCGCGGTCCTCCGGCCCGACCTGCCGCCCGCCCACGTCCCCGCGCTCACGCTCGCGGCCGCGGTGGCGACCACGGACGCGGCGCGCGAGGCGGGCGTCCCCGCGGAGATCAAGTGGCCGAACGACGTGCTCGTGGGGGGCGACGACGCGGAGGGGACCGAACGAGGCGGGCGAAAACTCGCGGGAATCCTGACCGAGATGGAGGGCGAGGCCGACCGGGTCTCGTGGGTCGTGGTCGGCGTCGGCGTGAACGTCAACGTCGCGGGCGACGACCTCCCCGAGGGCGCGACCAGCGTCCAGGAGGAAGTCGGCGCGATAGACCGCCGGGTGTTCGTCCAGCGTCTGTTGGAGACGTTCGACGCGCTCAGGGCCGACCCCGAGCGAGCGGTCGAGGCGTGGCGCGACCGGTCGGCCACGCTCGGCCAGCGCGTTCGGGTGGACACGGCCACCGGGGCGGTCGTGGGCGAGGCCGTCGACGTCGCCTTCCCCGGCGCGCTCGTGGTCGAGACCGACGACGGCGAGCGGGTTCGGGTTCACGCCGGCGACTGCGAACACCTCCGGCCGGTGTGAACCCGGTCCGCCGAATCGGCCGATTCGACGGGATGGCCGACGAGGTACGCTTTCGAGGGACGCGAGTTCTCGAGAAACACGGGTTCCCGATGGTAACCGTCTACCCCGGCGCGTGCGGACGCGACCTCTGCGGGAGTGAACGAGGAGGCCGAGGAGGCGTGAGGTCCGCAGTTACGGTGCCGTGGGGTTGCAGCGCCCTGCGGTTGCGGTGCTGTGTGGTTGCGGTGCCGTGCGGTTACTCCGTGGCCCGAGCAGTCGCTAGCTTCGCTGGTCTTTCGTCTGTTCGTAGTCCGAAAATTCCGTGACCCAAGCAGTCGCTAGCGTTCTCCGCTCCTCGACGCTCCCTCACCGACTACTCGGCGACTGCGCGCTCGTTTTCGGATTCGGTCGAGTGTTCGTCCTCGCCGCCGACCTGCACCGTCAGCACCGGGACCGAGCAGGCCCGGACGACGCCCTCGGCGACGCTCCCGAGGAGTAGGCGGTCGATGCCGCCCCTACCGTGGGTGCCCATCACCACGAGGTCGCAGTCCTCGCCCTCGGCGTACTCCACGATGCACCTGCTCGGCGACCCGTTGAGGAGTTTGGACGTGACCTGGACGCCGTACTCCTCGGCGATGTCTTCGACGCGGGCCAGCGCCGTCTCCCCTTCCTCCCGGAGGACGTCGCCGACGCCCTCCCACGAGGTCTCCATGGGCAGTCCCGCGAACGTCGCCGAGTTGACGACGTAGACGCCGTGGAGCTGTGCCCCGTGTTCGGCCGCCAGTTCGGCGGCGTGTTCGACCGCGCGCTCGGTCTCTGTCGAGCCGTCGGTCGGCACGAGTATCCGGTCGTACATCTATCCGTTGGATGATAACACCCCACACGACTTAAGGGTTTGCAGTGCGGTATCACGAGAACGAGCGTGAGGAACAGTCGTTTCGTTTTAGAAAGCCCCGTCCCCTCGCGGGCCTTCGGCCCACCGGGGGACGGCCCGCGGCTCCCGAAGCCACACTCGCTTCGTTCGGGTGACCGCGAGCGGGCGGCCCCTTGCAGTCCTCCCGAACCGTGGTCTATGTCACCGAGCGCGTGCGGGAGAGGTCGCCGAGCGCAAATTCTGGCCCGGTCGTCGAAGATGCGTGGTGGGGAGAAACGTCTTCCTGTCTTTAAGAAAGAAGTAGAGAGCCTAAAGAAACAATTCGATATTCGAGTTACAGGATTACGTCTGCCACGTCGCCGGTCCCGGCGCGGCGAACGACCGCACGAACTACGTCCTGCGCTCCGGCGAGGTTGTCTGAGTCGCCGTCGAGCACGAGGAGTTTCGCCGGGCGACCCTCCTCGACCACGCCGTAGTCGAGGCCCGCGATTTTCGCGCCGTTGACCGTCGCCATCCGGAGGGCCTCCCGGGCACTCACGTCGGCGAGTTTGGCGGCGAACTCCATCTCGCGGAACATCGACGGGGAGTTGAGCATCACGTTGTCGGTGCCGAGCGCCACGGTGGTCCGGTCGGCGAGGTCGGCGATCGGCGGGACCCCGACGCCGGTCACGAGGTTCGAGCGCGGGCAGACCGCGACCGGAATCGCGCTGTCGGCCAGTCGGTCGAGGTGGAGCGGTTCGGGGTGGACCATGTGGACGAGGAAATCGGGGTCCAGGTCGAGCGCGGGGTTGATGTCCGAGGCGTCTCGCTCGCCCGCGTGGATGCCGAACAGTTTGCCTGCGCGCGCGGTGGCGTTGCGCTCGCGCGAGAAGTCGGCGTCGCGCGCGCCGCTGGCACCGAACCCGTCGCCGGCGTCCATCGCTTCGGTGGTCTCCCGACCCAGAATCACGGGGTCTACGTCCAGTCCTTCGACCGCCTCTCGAAGGGCGTAGACGCCTTCGACACCGCCCTCGCGGAATTCGAGAAACGAGGCGGTGCCGGTCTTCTGCATGAACCGTACCGACCGACGCATGGCCTCGACCTTCTCCTCGCGAGACGCCTCGCGCAGGAGTCGGTGTTTCAGGCCGTCGGGCGGCGCGACTAGTTCGTCCAGACTCAGGCCGCCGCCCGCCTCCTTGGCGATGGAGTCACCGATGTGGGTGTGGGCGTTCACGAACGCCGGAAGGACGACGTTCGAGGACTCGACCGAGGCCTCCTCGATTGCCGTAATCTCGCCGTCCTCGACCACGACCCTACCTTCCACGGGGTCGAAGTCGGGACCGCGGAGGACGGTTCCCTCGACTATCATATGGGAATGACTTTCGGCGAGGGTCTTCAACCTCTCCATCTCGTAGCGAGACGGGACCCTCGCTTTTGACGCGAGTCGGGAGATCACTTCACGTTCGTCGCACTGGTGTCCGCTGCTCTCGGACGTAAACTCGTGCGGAGTTCCGTGGGCGGTCGGAAGCCAACAGTTCGTCGAGCGTCTCGAACGAGTTGAGTTCGGGTTCCGGAGTCAAATCGTCGTCCGCGGGGGGACCACTCCACGTCGGCGTTGCGTCCGGGCGATACCGCCTCCGAGAAGCGGGCGTAAACCGTCCGAAGACGGACCGAAAGCCTACTCGAACTCGTCCAGCGTCGTGCGCTGACCGGCGGTCCGAACCTCGCTGACGAGCGCGCCGTCGGTCTCTAGTCCCAGCACTCGCTCGGCGGCGTGGCCGACCGCGTCGGTGTCCTCGCCGGGCGCGTAGACGCCGAGTCGCCACTGCTCGCGCTGCACGTGTCGCAGAGCCGACACCAGCGCCGACTGCTGGTCGAGGCGTCGAATATCGCCGTTGACGATGACTCGCGTCGAGGATTCGGTCATGCTCGGCCTGTCGAGTACCTCGATGATGACCTCGCCGGGGTCGACCTCCGCCTCGGCGGCGATGTCGGCCTCGTACTCCCGCAGGGTCTCGTAGTCGGCGTCGATGACGCCCTCGGGAACGTCGTCCATCTCGGCCCAGACCGCCCGCTTGAAGAGGTCGCGGTCGCTGAGTCGCCGGGCGTACTCGGCGGTCTCGGGGGTCTCTCGGAACGCGACCAGTAGGTCGTAGTCGTCCATCCGGCGGAGTCGCTCGGCGGTCACGTCGGTCACGTCGAGGAGGCGCTCGCTGGCCTGCTGGAGGATGCCCCGAGCGATGCGCGTGACGTGGTGGTTGTAGACGGTGGGGTTCATCAGCGCCCGCGCGAGCAGGAGGCTCTCGGCCGTCGGGACGTTGCCCTCGGCCAGCACGAGTTCGCCGTCGATGAGGGTCAGCTCGCGCACGAGGCGCGAGTGGTCGATGGTGCCGTAGGGGACGCCGGTGTGGTGGGCGTCCCGCACGAGGTAGTCCATCCGGTCCACGTCGAGTTCGCCCGAGACGAGTTGGCCCAGCTTCCCGTCGCCGGCGATGAGGTCCGCGACGGTGTCGGGGTCGTGGCCGTGGTCGCGGAGTACGTCGCCGACCTCGCTCTCGCCGAGGAGTTCGTGAACGTCGTCGTGGTACTTCCCGGTGTGGCGGTGGACGACCCCCTCGATGGCGTGGCTGTACGGACAGTGGCCGATGTCGTGGAGCATGGCGGCCGCCCGGACGCGCTCGGCCTGCCTGCCCTGAATCCCGAGGTGGTCGAGTCCCTCGCAGGCGAGGTAGTAGACGCCGAGACTGTGTTCGAACCGGGTGTGGTTCGCCGAGGGGTAGACGAGATGGGCCGGGCCGAGTTGCTTGATGCGCCGGAGTCGCTGGACCGCGGGCGTGTCGAACAAGGCGCGCGCGACGCCCTCGACCTCGATGTGGTCGTGGACGCTGTCCTTGATGGTCTTCATATTCCGGGATTCGCCGTCTTGGTATAAAAACCGCCGGGAGTAGCCGGGAGGCGGCGAGGTTCGGTGGTCGGGAGAAACGATGGGAAACCAAATCAATTATATATCTATTCGATAGCGTTCGCCGAGACGGATCAGAGACCGACGCGTGTACTCGGTAAACCGGGCGACACCGAGACAGCACAAGCATTTACCTCTCGGGGCACGCACCTCGGGATATGACGACGTTTCTCTCCGGAGGAACCGGGACACCCAAACTCCTCGCGGGCGCGGAGTCGGTCTTCGACCCGGCCGAGACCACCGTGGTCGCCAACACCGGCGACGACGTGGAGTTGGGCGGCCTGCTGGTCTGTCCCGACGTGGACACCGTCCTGTTCGAGCAGGGCGACGTGCTGGACCGCGAGACGTGGTGGGGTCTCGCCGACGACACGACGGAGACCCACGACGAACTCCACGCGCTCGCGGAGGCCGCAGACCTCGAAACCGGGCCGCGCTACCTGCCCGACGAGGTACAGACCGCGGGCCGAGCGATTGCCGACTGGCGGCGCTTCTCCGGCGTCGCGGAGTTCATGGAACTGGGCGACCGCGACCGGGCGGTCCACGTCACCCGGACCGGTCTCCTCGACGAGGGCCGGAGTCTCACCGAGGTCACGCGCATCCTCGCCGGCGCCTTCGACGTACCCGTGGACGTGGTACCGATGAGCGACGACCCGGTGGCCTCCATCGTCCACACGCCCGAGAGCGACGACGAGTACGCCGACGAGATGCACTTTCAGGAGTTCTGGGTGGCCCACCGCGGCGACCCCGAGGTGGACCACGTCGAGTTCCGCGGCGGGGACGACGCCGACCCGGCCCCGGCCGCCCTCGGCGCAATCGAGGAAGGCCCGGTAATCGTCGGCCCCTCGAACCCCGTTACCAGCATCGGTCCGATGCTCGCCGTCGAGGGGCTCCGCGAGGCCCTCGAAGACTCCACGGTCGTCGCCGTCTCGCCGTTCGTGGAGGACGAGGTGTTCTCCGGCCCGGCGGCCGACCTGATGGAAGGCGTCGGCTTCGACCCCTCGACCGAGGGAGTCGCGGAGGCCTACCCCTTCGCCGACGCCTTCGTGCTGGACGACGAGGACGGTACCGCACTCGACCGACCCGTCGTCAGGACCGACACCGAGATGAACGACGACGCGGACGCCGAGCGCGTGGCCCGGGCGGTCGCCGACGCGCTGGAGGTGATTTGAGTGTTCGAACCCCGCCTCGCGCTCGCCAGCCTCAGCGGCCAGTCCGACGCCGAGTGGGCGGCGTCCGCCGACGAGTTCGCCGGCGCGGCCTTCCTCGGCGGCATCGCGCTGGACGACCCGACCCGCGAGGCCGCCCGCGAGATGGTCGCCCGCGACCGCGAGGAGTTCCTGCCCGACGACCCCATCGACTTCGTGGACCGCCAACTCGGCGCGCTCGCCGACGCAGACCTCCGGCCGGGGTTCAACGTCCGGACGACGACGCTCGCGCCGCTCCGCGAAGTCGCCGCAGTCTGTGCCGACCACGACGCCGTACTCGAACTCAACGCCCACTGCCGACAGGACGAGATGTGCCGCGCCGGGGCCGGACAGGCCCTCTTGAGCGACCCCGACCGTCTCCGCGAGCAGGTCGCCGCCGCGGCGGGCGAGGGGGCAGACGTGAGCGTGAAAGTCCGCGCCGAACTCCCCGACGTGGACCTCCGAGCGGTCGCCCGGACGGTTGGCGACGCTGGCGGCGGCGCCGTCCACGTCGACGCGATGGACTCCGAGGCCGTGGTCGCGGAGGTGGCCGAAGTCGCCGACGAAACGGAACTGTTCGTGATAGCGAACAACGGCGTCCGCGACGAGACTACGGTCAGGGA
Source organism: Halorussus salinisoli (assembly GCA_005239435.1). Classification (GTDB taxonomy): domain Archaea; phylum Halobacteriota; class Halobacteria; order Halobacteriales; family Haladaptataceae; genus Halorussus; species Halorussus salinisoli. The sequence goes on from SZNP01000009.1 coordinate 230,669, forward strand.
GTATCTGGCCTACGGCGCGGACGCGGTCAGCGTCGGCAGGCCGAGCGACGACCCCCGAGTCCTCCGGCGAGTTCGGACCGCGGTAGACGGGTGGTTCGGCGAGACGGACGAGGACGGAGACGGTGCGGAACCCTCCGCGGAGGTGAACGCATGACGCCCGCCGAGAACGCCCAACTCGCGCTCCTGCTGGAGGTGTCGGGCACGCCCAAGCCCGGCAACGTGGACCGCGAGCGCGACTTCCCGGACCTCCGATTTGACCACTTCCTCGCGGGCGCGGTCGGCGCAGGGCCGGGCCTGCGCGCGGCCGAGCAGGGCGCGCCGGTCGGCGAGGCCTTCGAGCAGGCGGTCGCCGGGATGAGCCAGCAGGAGGGCGGCAACACCCAGTTCGGCGCGCTCCTCCTGCTGGTGCCCCTCGTCCGGGCCGCCGCTGATGGGGACGACGCGCCGGACCAACTCTCGCCGGAGGGAGTCGTACGCGTGGTCGAAGACACCACCGTCGAGGACGCCGCGAACTTCTACCGGGCGTTCGACCACGCCGACGTGTTCGTGGACGACCCGCCCGAAGACGCCGAGCAACTGGACACCCGCCGGGGGAGCGACGCGGTTCCCGCGGTCGAAGAACGCGGCGTCACGCTCTACGACGTGATGGCGCTCGGGGACGACGAGGACGACGTGGCCGCCGAGTGGACCGGCGAGTTCGAGCGCACCTTCTGGGCGGCCGACCGCCTCGCGGAACTGGCGGAGTCGGCCCCGGTCTCGGCGATAGCCGCGCAGGTCTACCTCGAGCTGCTCGCGCGCGAACCCGACACGCTCGTCGCCAAACAGCACGGCCGGAAGACCGCCGAGAGCGTCCGCGTCCGAGCCCAGGAAGCCCTCGAAGGCGGTCCCGAGGTGGTCGAAGCCTTCGCGGAGTCGCTGGTGACCGACGGCATCAATCCGGGGACGACCGCCGACCTCACCGCGGCGGGACTGTTCGTCGCGCTGGCCCGCGGGGAGGTGTCGGTGTGAGCGACCCGGACGAGCGGAACGCCGACTGGCCGGTGGAACTCCGCGGCGTCACCGAGTCGGTCGTGACCACACTCGGCCCGAACGACCTGTGGAACGTCGCGGCGCTCGGTCTCCACGCGCCCGATTCGACTGCGGACGCAGACGCGCCGGGCGACGCACCCGTGACCGCCCGGACGTGGGGCAACACCCGGACCCGGCGGAACTTCCACCGGCAGGGCGGCGGCTACGTCCAGTTCACGCGCGACCCCATCGACTTCGTGGACGCCACGCTCTCGATACGCGAAGTCGAGCGCCCCGTCCTCGACTCCGCCGACGCGTGGGTCGAAGTCGAAGTCGAGCGGGCCGATTCGGGCGAGTCGGGCGACACCGAGTGGGAGGAGTGGGAGCTCTACCCCCGAAATTCGGGCGTGGAGCGCGAGACGGTGCCGACCATAAATCGGGGGTTCGGCGCGGTCGTGGAAGCCACCGTGGCGGCCTCGCGACTCGGCGTAGATGCCTACGACGAGGCCGAACTCAGAAACCGACTGGCCTACTTCGAGGAAGTCGCCAGAAAGTGCGGCGACGACCGAGTGTGCGCGGCGATGGACCGACTCCGAGACCACCTATCGGGGTAGTCACTCGGTTGCCGTCCGTACGATTTACGGAACTCGATACTGCATTTGCGGTCTTCAGATGCGGTCTTTCCGGTCGATGGTGACGGTCCAGTTGGGGAGTTCCTCGGGGTCGTATTCGAGGTCCCAGACTCCCTCTATCTCCTTGCCATCGCCGAACGCGCGAAGTACGAGTTCTTCGAGTTCGCTCTCGAACGTACGGTCGGACGCTTCGCCATCGACGGCATCTCCGTCCGTCTCTCGGTCAGTTCCGCGCACAGTTTCTGGTTGGGTGTGCATATTCTATCGTAATTATATTTACGAAGAGAGGGTGGAACGCCGATATTCCGGCTGTCGAAACGGAACGCGGCGCGACCCCGGTGTTCGATTCGACAGCGCGCGAGGACCGTTCAACAACATTGAAGTCACTCCTTCGAATCGGAGATACCACGCGATTACCCTATGGTAGGCGACTCTCTCTCCGGCCGGACGGCGCAACTGGACAAGGAGGAACGCGAACATCTCGAAGGCGTCGTCGCCGACATGCGCGAGCGGTGCGAGGACAACGTCGAGTTCCAACTCGTCCAGCAGGGTCTCGACGCTCCCGACGACGACTTCGGCGACGGGAGCGCACCCGGTGACGCGGTGGACGAGGACGCCCGGAGACTCGCGGAGGCCATCGAGTTGGAGGTCGGAGACGGCGACGACTGGGACGAGGCGTTCGACCAGTACGTCACTGGCGTCGGCTACACCATCGTCAATCGTCTGGCCGCCCTCCGGTGTATGGAAGTCAGAGGATTCGTAGACGAGGAAGTGACCGTCTTCAAGGAGAACGGCCTGACGCCCGCGGCCGAGACGCTGGTCCACGAGGAGTTCCTGCTCGAAGACGAGGCGATTCTGGCGGCCTACCGACGCAAGTGCGACGAGTTGGCCGACGAGATAGAGATACTGTTCGACGCCTCGTCGGTCTACAGTCTCGTGGACCCCGACGACGACACCTTCGAGGAGTTGTGCGGGATGCTCGACGAGGTGCCCGACGCGGTGTGGCGGGCCGACGACGTACTCGGATGGGTGTACGAGTACTACAATCGGCCGGTCGTGGAGGCGCTCG
>SZNP01000010.1 GCA_005239435.1 Halorussus salinisoli
CCTACTTCGGGAATCCCGAGAAGTACCTCTTCGGGCCGGTGGGCGACCGACCCATCACCGTGGACGAACAGCAGGTCGTCGACTCCATCAAGATGATCCGAACGTTCATCCACGGCTCGAACGCCAACAACACGCTGGACAACTATCAGGGCAATATCGCGCCGGCGGCAGTGATGCAGTGGACCGAAGAGCCCTCGCGCAAGCCCTTCACCAACAAGAACGCCGTGATGCACCGCAACTGGCCCTACGCCATCAACATCTCCGGCTCCGAGGACAATCTCGGGCAGGACCTCGGCGTGATGCCGATTCCGTACGCCAAGACCGCCGAGCAAGCGCAGTACCCGATGACCGGCGGCCCCGTCGCCGCGCTGGGCGGATGGCACAACGCCATCAACCCCAACTCCAACAACCAGGAGGCGGCAGTCGAAGTGCTCAAAGCGATGATGAGCGACGAGTTCAAGTACAAGCTGTTCGAGGTACTCGGGTTCCTCCCGCCTGAACCGAAACTGCTTGACTCCGACCGTGCGAAGGAGGTGCCCATCATGGGTCGGTACGTCGACCAACTTCGGATCGCCGGCGAGAACGCCATCCCGCGGCCGGTTACGGCGGTTTGGCCTTCCCAATCGTCGAAGATCGCCCAGCAGGTCAACGGCGCGTTCAGCAAAGGCGGCAACCCCAGTCAGGCGATGACCCAGCTCAAGGAACAGCTCGAAGCCATCGAAAGCAGCGCGTAATCAACTTCAGGAATCAACTCTATGGCAACAACCGAAGATGGGATTCGGGACTCCGACCGCTCGGGCCCGTACGTCGCGGCGGTTCGGTGGATGGAGAACTTGAGTGACACCCAGTTCGCGTACCTGTTGTTGACGCCAGTGCTGTTGTTGCTCGGCCTCATCGCGTTCTGGCCGCTACTGAGTACGTTCCGGATGTCGCTGTTCGCCGACAATCTGGTAGGGAGTGCCGCACTCGGCGAGTTCGTCGGACTGGAGAACTACGTCGCGCTGCTGACCGGCGAACGCGACGCGCTGTTGGTCAGGCCATTCTTCAATCCGTCCGCGCCGTTCCAGAGCGCGCTCACCGTCACGTTGATATTCACGTTGGTCAGCGTCTTCTTCGAGACGGTGGTCGGCTTCGCGCAGGCGCTGGTGTTGGACCAGGACTTCCGCGGTCGGCGATGGGTCCGGGTCGCCATCATCATCCCGTGGGCGGTCCCCATCGTGATTCAGGGGATGATCTTCTTCCTGCTGTTCCAGCCCAACATCGGGTTCCTCGTGGACCCGCTCCAGCAGTGGGGAATCTTCACCCAGACGCCGCTGTCGAACTCGGTCGACTCCCTCATCATCCTCATCGTCGCGGACGTGTGGAAGACCTCGGCGTTCATGGCGCTCATCATCCTCGCGGGACTCCAGAGCGTAGACCGGAGCCTCTACGACGTGGGTCGGGTCGCGGGCGCGACGAAGTACCAGCAGTTCAAGATGATAACCCTGCCGCTGGTCCTGCCGTCGGTGCTGGTGGCGATGCTGTTCCGGACCATCGGCGCGATGCGAATCTACGGTCTCATCGAGACGGTCGTCGGCTGTAACACCGTGCCGTCACTGTCGTGTCTCGTGGTGACGACGTTCCGCGGGTCGCGGATGTACGGTACGTCCGCGGCCGTCGCGTTCATCACGGCGGGTCTCATCGGACTCGTGGTCTCGGTGTACATCGTCAAGTACGCGGATACGGAGACAGGGGGATAACGATGGCTACGGAAACAGATTCCAGTCAAGGTGCGTTCTCACGGTGGGTCAGTTCGGCGATACAGAACCCCGAGAAGGTGTATCGGTCGATGTTCTACGTCGCCATGATATTCTTCCTGTTCACGACGCTGTTCCCGTTCTACTGGCTGGTCGTGCTGGCGCTGACGCCGAACGAGGCCATCACGAGCTTCGGCTTCCCGCCGCTCCCCAACGGGTTCAATCCCGGGGCGTTCGTGGAGGTGTTCACCACGGTACCGTTCCACATCTACATGTTCAACAGTTTCGTCCTCGGCATCGCCACGACTGCCGTCGTGTTGGTACTGGCGAGTCTCGCGGGGTACGTGTTCGGACGCCTCGACTTCCCGGGGAAGGGACCGCTGATGCTCCTCATCCTCGCGGTGTCGTACTTCCCGCCGGCGGCGTTCATCATCCCGCTGTTCCGGCTGTTCACCGGGAACGTCTCGCTGTTGGGCGTGTCGAGTCCGAACCTGTTCAACACGCCGTTCGCCATGATACTCCCGTTCAGCGCGCTGTTCATGCCGCTGTCGATATTCATCCTCTCGACGTTCTACGGCCAGATTCCGGACGGACTAGAGGATGCCGCACGAATCGAAGGGACGACGAGGCTCGGCGCGCTGTTCCGGGTCATCATGCCCCTGTCGGCACCCGGCGTAGCGACCGCGGGCGTGCTGACGTTCATCTCGGTGTACAACGAGTTCTTCTTCTCGTTCCTGATGACCTCGGGCGAGGCGCAGAACTGGGCACCGATAGTGTGGGGCATCCTGAGTTATCAGGGTCAGTACACCGAGTTGTACAACCTCATGGCCGCCGCGAGCATCGTCGGAGTCCTGCCCGTCGCCATCCTCGTGGTCGTCGCACAGGAGAAGATCGTCAGCGGACTCACTGCAGGAGCGCTCAAGGAGTGATTCACAATGGGTAAAGTCATCTTGGACGGCGTCACCAAACGCTACGCAGACGTAACGGCAGTAGACAACATGAATCTCGAAATCGAGGACGGCGAGTTCGTCACGCTCGTCGGCCCCTCGGGGTGTGGCAAGTCCACGACGCTGGAGACCATCGCTGGACTGACCCTCCCCACGGAGGGAACCATCAGCATCGCCGAGAGGGACGTGACGAACCTGCCGCCGAAGGACCGGGGGATAGCGATGGTGTTCCAGAACATCGCGCTGTTCCCGCACATGGACGTCTACGACAACATCAGCTTCGGCCTGCGTCTTCGGGACTACCCGAAAGAGGAGATAGACCGACGGGTCGAGCGCGCGTCGGACATCGTCCAATTAGAGGGGATGTTGGAGCGAATGCCAGACGAGATGTCCGGCGGCCAGCGCCAGCGCGTCGCGATTGCCAGAGCCATCGTCCGGGAACCCGAGGTGTTCCTGATGGACGAACCGCTGGCGAACCTCGACGCGAAGCTCCGGGTTCACATGCGGACGGAACTCCAGCGCCTCCACAAGGAACTGGACACGACCATCATCTACGTGACCCACGACCAGGCCGAGGCGATGACCATGTCCGACCGAATCGCCATCATCGACGGCGGGGAACTCCAGCAGATCGCGCCGCCGTTAGTCTGCTACAACGAACCCTCCAACCTGTTCGTCGCGGGGTTCATCGGGTCGCCGAGCATGAACTTCGTGGAGGGCGAAGTCACCGCCAACGGCCTCACGACGCCGGACTTCGACGTGGAGTTCGACCCCGGCCAACTCTCGGGCGTCGCGGAGGGAGACCACCTGACGCTCGGAGTCCGACCGGAGGACGTCTACCTCCGCGGAATGAGCGAGGGCGTCACCAACCCGACCCAACCCATCGACGCACGGACCGACGTGTTGGAACCGATGGGCGACGAGATATTCGTCTACTTGCTCACCGGCGAGGCGGAGGACCCGCAGATGGACGTCGACGCCGAGACCGCCGAGATGCCACAGAACCAACTCCTGATGAGCGTCGACCCCTCCTCGGAAATCGAAGCCGACCAGGACGTGGAGGTCGTCCTCGACCGCGAACGAGTCCACCTCTTTGACACCCAGACCGGCGACGCCATCAGCCACACCCTCGAGTTCGCAACGGTCGAACCGGGCGCGACCGAGACCGAAGCGGAGGGCGACGACTGATGGTCACGCCGCTCGGGTGGTTCTACGTTATCGCCGTGACGGTGCTGTTTTTCTTCTGGGCCTACGGCATCGTCTCGTTCGTCCTCGACTGCAAGAACAAGTTCCTTCCCGCGATTCGCGCGTGGCTGGCGGCCCGTCGCAGTCGAAAGCGAGAGGCCGAACGCGAGAGCGAACGGGAAGAGACGGAGCAACAGTTGTACTGACGGGAGGCGATGGTCGGGTGAAGACGAACACGACGGAATCGACCTGTCGATGGCGTTCGCGTCAACCGGGTTTAGATTCCCACACGCTGATAGACGGCCGAACAGAAAAACCTAACAACGATTCACGGTTGGCTACCACTAGTAACTATGTCTAGAACGAACGAGCCGGTTCGAGTAGGCTTCGTCGGTCTGGGGAACATCGGACACTATCACGCCGACCGCCTCGTCGACCTCGAACAGGTGGAAACCGTGGGCGGAGTGGACATCAACCCGGACGCTCGCGCCCGGTTCGCCGAGAAGTACGGAGTCGAGTCGTTCGAGAGCTACGAGGACCTCTACAGCGCGGAGGTAGACGCCGTCATCGTCACGACGCCCAACAAGTTCCACGAGGAGTACGCGGTGGCCGCGCTCCGGAACGGGTTGGACGTGCTCCTCGAAAAACCGCTCGCCCACTCGCTCGAAAGCGCAGAGCGCATCGCGGAGGCCGCCCGCAACGCCGACGCTTTCTGCATGGTCGGGTTCCACAACCGCTTCCGAAACCCTGTCAAGGTCGTGAAGTCGTATCAGGAGGAGGGCCGGTTCGGGCGGACCCGCCACGTCGAGGCCAACTTCATCCGACGGCGCGGGATTCCCGGCCGCGGGTCGTGGTTCACCAACCGCGACATCGCGGGCGGCGGCGCGCTCATCGACATCGGCGTCCACGCGATAGACCTCGCGCTCCACTTCCACGACTTCCCGAAGGTCCAGGAGGTTTCGGGCACTATCAGGTCGCAGTTCGGGTCGCGCGACGACTACGCCTACCTCGAAATGTGGGGCGAGGACGCCAAGTCGGGCGAGTTCTCGGTGGACGACTCGGTGAGCGCGTTCGTCCGATGCGAGGGCGGCAAGACCTTCGCCCTCGAAGTGGCGTGGGCCGCGAACCGCTCGCCGAACGAGGAGTTCGTCGTCCGAGGGACGGAAGCGGGCGCGAACTTCGACAAGGCCGACGACTCGCTGACCATCTACGAGTCGGGTCGCCAGGGCACCGACCACTTCTCGGACTCCGAGATTCAGACCCGCCACGAGGACCCTCACAAGGCCGAACAGCGCATCTTCTTCGAGGCGGTCCGCGACGGCGTAGCCCCGACCCGGAACACGGTCGACCAGGCGCTGGAAGTCCAGCGCGTCATCGACGCGGTCTACCGCTCGCACGAGCAACAGCGCGCGATTCAGTTGGAGTGAGCGCGGCGTCCGGCGCGTGAGCGGGCGACTACCGCGCACGGGGTTTCAGCATCCTCTACAATTCTGAGAGGTGTATTTTCTTGTCTTTCGACCACAAATACGTTTCTTAGGGGAATAAGTGTACTTCCCTAAGCCGTCCGCCGCTACAGCCCACCGCCCCGGTCTCGGCGGCGAAGACGGCGCAACACCGAAAGCGCAACCCCGAAACCCCGGCCGACCGAACCACGACGTACGAATGTACGAGGTCGAAGTGAAGGTCCCGGCCGACCACGACACCGTCCGCGAACGCCTCGCCGAACTCGACGCCGAATCGGTGAACGAGGTCGAACAGGTCGATACCTACTACGACGCGCCGCACCGCGAGTTCGCCGAGACCGACGAGGCCCTGCGCGTCCGGCGTGAGACTCCTCGGAGCGTCAGCGACGAGGGGACCGACGGCGAGGCGTTCGCGGAACTCACCTACAAGGGGCCGCTCGTGGAAGCCGAGTCGAAGACTCGCCGGGAGGTCGAGACCGTAGTCGAGGACGGCGAGGCCGCCGACGACATCCTCGCGTCGGTCGGATTCGACCCTGCTGCGACGGTTCGGAAGGACCGGGAGCGGTTCGCGCTCGACGGCTACACCGTCACGCTCGACGCGGTGGAGGGACTGGGCGAGTTCGTAGAGGTCGAGACCCAAGTCGAAGGAGCCGAGACCGTCGAGTCGGCCCGCGACGCCGCCTTCGAGATTCTGCGCGACCTCGGCCTCGACCCCGACGACCAGATTCGGACCTCCTACCTCGGTCTCCTGCTCGAAAACGAGGAGTCGTAGGAGCGATAGGATGAGGGTTATTTCGGTGTAGAAAGCCCCTCCCCGTCGCTATACACCGCAAAAGCCGTAGAAGCAGTGGTGGGTTAGAAAGCCCGCGCGCGCTCGCGGCCCCTTTCAGTCCCACCTCGTTGGTTGGTCGGCCGGGCGTTCGCTGGCGGTTGGTCGGCCGAGCGCGTCCCGGTAGTTCGCTCGGTCCGTCGTTCCGTTTCCGAATTTCGCCGAAGCAGATGCCCGGAAGATGCCGAAAGTGGGCGCAGTCGTTGGGGGACCGAGAACTCCCGTGGAAGCGCCCAGACCGGTGACGAATCCGTCTTTCGGCAATTGTTGCCACGCAGCGTGATAACCGGAAGTAATCGCCGTTAGCCATTTTCTTTCCGCAAGTTATAGAATCCGTGACCCGATAGGTGGGAGTAATGACCGACCGGAACATTCAGGTCGAACCCATCGACCGCCCCGCGGTAGAGGACCAGGAGATAGAAATCGTCGAACGAAAGGGACTCGGCCACCCCGACTCTATCTGCGACGGCATCGCCGAGAGCGTCTCGAAGGCACTGGCGAACGCGTATCTCGACCGGGTCGGCAAAGTCCTCCACTACAACACCGACGAGACCCAACTCGTCGCCGGACGCTCGGACCCGGAGTTCGGCGGCGGCGAGATGCTCGAACCCATCTACCTGCTCATCGTCGGCCGCGCGACCAAGGAGTACGAGGGCGAGACCATCCCGACCGAGACCATCGCGCTGGAGGCGGCCCGCGACTACCTCGGCGAGAACTTCCCCGAACTGGAGTTCGGCACCGACATCGTCGTGGACGTGAAGTTGGGCGAAGGGAGCGGTGACCTCAAGGAGGTCTTCGGCGAGGACGGCGTGACCGTCCCGATGGCCAACGACACGAGTTTCGGCGTCGGACACGCGCCGCTGACCGAGACCGAAAAGATCGTGCTGAACGCCGAACGCCGCCTCAACGGCGAGTTCGCCGACGACCACCCCTCGCTCGGACAGGACGTGAAAATCATGGGCAAGCGCGAGGGCGACCAGATTGACATCACGGTCGCAGCCGCGATGATAGACCGATACGTCGAGGACCGCGCCGACTACGACGACAAGGTAGAGGCCGTCCGCGAGTTCGTCCGCGACGTGGCCCACGAGTACACCGACCGCGACGTGAACGTCTACGTCAACACCGCCGACGGCGACGGTGCCGTCGAGCAGAGCATCTATCTGACGACCACCGGCACCAGCGCCGAGATGGGCGATGACGGGTCGGTCGGCCGAGGCAACCGCTCGAACGGTCTCATCACGCCCAACCGCTCGATGTCGATGGAGGCGACGTCGGGCAAGAACCCCGTCAACCACATCGGGAAGATTTACAACCTGCTCGGCACCGAAATCGCCGAGTCGGTCGTCGCCGAAGTCGACGGAATCCGGGACCTCCGGATTCGCCTGCTCAGCCAAATCGGCCGACCGATCGACCAACCCCACGTCGCCGACGCCGAAATCGTCACCGAGGGCGGCGTGGACCTCTCGGACATCGAGAGCGACGTGGTGGACATCGTGGACCGCGAACTCGCCGACGTGACCTCTATCACCCAGCGCGTCATCGACGGCGAACTCTCGACGTTCTGAGTCGCCGACTGCATCGACTCACCGCCGTCCAGCAATCGAAGGCCGTTTATCTCCCTCGCGTCTACCCCCGACCATGCGACCACCGGGAGCCGATACCGTCCTCGTGCGTCACGCCGACGTGGGCGTCAAGAGCGGGAAGGTCCAGTCCGAGATGGAGCGACGGCTCCGGGACAACATCGAAGCCATCGTCCGCGACCGCGGAATCGACGCCGAAATCGAACGTCGCTGGTCGCGCATCCTGCTCCACGCCGACGACGGGAGCGTCGACGCCGCGACCGACGCCGCGGTCGACACCTTCGGCGTCCGGTCGGCAAGTCCCGCAGTAGTCGTCCCGCCGGAGAAGGGCCCCATCGTGGACGCGCTGGCTCGGACCGCCCGCGAGTACGCCGACGCCGCTGGCGAAGACGCCGACGCTCTCGGCGACACCTTCGCCGTGCGCGCCCGGCGTGCGGGCAACGCCGACGCCCATCCGTTCACCAGCGAGGACCTGGAGCGCGAGGGCGGCGCGGCAGTCTTCGAGCAACTGCCCGACCCCGAAGTCGACCTGAGCGACCCCGACACCACTTTCTCCGTGGAGTGCCGCGAGGACGAGGCGTTCGTCTTCACCGAGAAGCGGCCGGGCCCCGGCGGTCTCCCGCTCGGGAGTCAGTCGAAGGTCGTCGCGCTGGTCAGCGGCGGCATCGACTCGCCCGTCGCGGCGTGGGAGGTCATGAAGCGCGGGGCACCCATCGTCCCGGTCTACCTCGAACTCGGCGACTACGGCGGGCCCGACCACGAGGCCCGGGCGATGGAGACGGTCCGGCGACTCGCCGACTACGCGCCGAACTTCGAGATAGACGTCTGGAAAGTGCCAGCGGGCGACGTGATGGATCTGCTCGCCGAGGAGGTCGGCCCGGCCCGAATGCTGGTCTATCGCCGATTCATGTACCGCGTGGCCGAACACGTCGCCCGCGAGGTGGACGCGACGGGCATCGTGACCGGCGAGGCCATCGGCCAGAAGTCCTCCCAGACCGCCCGGAACCTGGGCGCGACGAGTCGGGCCACCGAGATGCCGATTCACCGACCGCTGCTCACGATGGACAAGAGCGACATCACCGAGCGCGCCCGCGACATCGGAACGTTCCGCGACTCCACGATTCCGGCGGGATGCAACCGCATCGCGCCCGACTACCCCGAGACGAACGCCACGCCGGAAATCGTGACGAACGCCCAACCCGACGGCCTCTACGAGCGCGCCGAGGAAGCCGCCCGGAACGCGACGCTGGTCGAACTCTGAGCCGAAAACGCGTTGGCGGTTTCTCTCGTCCGAGTAGCTAGTTCGGGAACGCGGCGTACGACTGGTCTTCGATACTGACGCCGACCGCGTAGTACGCGTCGTCGTACTTCAGATACGCCGGACCGTGGCCGTTCTCCCCCTCGTGTGCTGCTGCGCGTTCGGCGAAGGAAGTCAGCGGGTCGGGAACGTAGGGATCGGCAGCGGGACACTTGCGATACTCGCCGTCTTCTACGGCAGCACGGGCTATCTCCCGTTCGGAATCGGGCAGTTCGTCGAACACGATTGGGTCGATGGCCTCGCGCTCCCTCGCCGAGAGCGTGACTCGCTTCGTTCTGACGACCGCCGAATCCATGCTGTCGCACCCGAAGGGGTTCGACGCGAGACACCCGGCGAGACTCGCGCCGAGGAGAGGCGTCCCACCACGAAGGAGCGTGCGACGCGATAACGGGAACATCGAACGTGTTTCGACAGACGACCGGTAAGTGCCTTCCGTTCGACACCAACCACGTACGTCTCGTCCTCGCCTTCGAATCGGCGAAACCGTTTTGACTCCGCCCGTCGCGCCTCCGGCGGGGAAGGGGAATGGAGAACCGAACGAGACGACGCGTCATCGCCGCTCTCGGAAGCGTGCTTGGCGGGTCGGCGCTCCGGTGGAAACGGGACGCGGAAACGGACACCTTCGGCGCGTGGCTCGTGGGCGCGAACGAACTCCCGACGGTCGAAACCGACGCCTTCGGGGTCGCTCTCTTCCGAGTCGCCCCCGACGAACGCGCCATCGATTACTGGCTGGTCGTGGCCGACGTCGAGAACGTAGAGGAGTCCCACGTCCACAAGGGACCGCCGGACTTGAACGGTAACGTCGTCGCGTACCTGTTCGGCCCAGCGCGGGACCCCGTGACGACGACCGGTCTGCTCGCTTGTGGACGACTGACCGACGAGGACGTGATTTGGCCGCTGACCGACGCGGCCGAGATGATCGAGCAGATGCGCGAGGAGAACGTCTACGTCAACGTCCACACCACCGAGCATCCGTCGGGCGAAATTCGAGGACAGATCCGCCTACTCGGTGGCTGAGACCTCGGTGCGGAACGAAATCGCTTTACGGCGCAGGTTCCATCCACAGGGTGTGACTCAGGTCTGTCTCGTCGGTTCCGAGGGCGTGGACCTCCGCACCGAACTGGTCTCGCGGGAGACCGCCCGCGACGCACTCGCGACCTACGACCTCCGAGAGGAGTACGAGAACTCGCTGACCCTCGAGACCATCAGCCTCGGCTCCGCAGTGGCGCTTCTGAACGACCTGAACTGGTATCTCGTTCGGTTCGCCGACGACGCCCTCGTCCTCGAACCGAGCGTGAGCGAGACCGAGTGGCTCTCTCGGAATCTCGCGGAGGCGGTCCGCGACGGCGCGGTAGACCCCGAGACGACCGACCGGTATCTCAAGGTCTACGGCCTGACCGCCGAGAGCGAACTGGTCGAACCGATGTTCGTGGCACGGCGCGACGACGGCGAGATACCCGGCTACGACCTCCGGGAGGTCGAGGACACCGTGGTCGTCCGGGTCGCAGAGTCGGAGTTCGGGGACTGAACGTCGTTCCGGAGTCGCTCTCTATCGGTCGAACATTCCGGTCGAGAGGTATCGCTCCCCGCTGTCGGGTAACACCGTCACCACGAGCGGGCAGTCGTCGTAGCCGTCGGGTGCGCCGCCGTCGGACTGGACTTCGGTGGCGGTTCCGGTGGCGGAACTCGCTTCGCCGCCGCCGTCCGAGGAAAGTAGGTCTTCGATTTCGTCGGGAGTCTCCGGGCAGTCGAGTTCTGGTCGGGCGATGCGCTCGGCGACTCGGGAGGCCGCGACCGACGCCGCGCCCGACGACTGGCCGACCAGAATGCCCTCCTCGCGGGCGAGTCGGCGGGCCTCGCGTTCGGCGTCCTCCAGCGCCACGGTCTCTACCGAGTCGATGAGGTCGCGGTCCAGCAGGTCGCTGACGAACCCCGGTCCCATCCCCTGATAGTCGTCGTCGCCAGATTCACCAGTCGAGAGGACCGCGTTGCGCTCGGGTTCGACCGCGACGACGTCCATCTCGGGGAACTCCTCGCGCAGGCGCGAGGCGGTGCCGGTGATGGTGCCGCCGGTGCCCACGCCCGCGACGAAGGCGTCGATTTCGCGGCCCTCGACCTGTTCGAGTATCTCCTCGGCGGTTGTCCGGTAGTGGGCTTCGGCGTTCGCCGGGTTCTCGAACTGGCCCATCTGGACGACGCCCTCCTCGTCGGCGAGACGGTCGGCGCGCTCGCGGGCCGCGTCCATCTCGCCCTCGACCAGTTCGAGGTTCGCGCCGTACGCTGTCAGCAGTTTCCGGCGCTCGGGCGACTTCGATGCAGGCATGACGATGGTGAGGTCGTAGCCGCGGGCGGCGGCCGCCACCGCGAGACCGATGCCGGTGTTACCACTCGTGGGTTCGACGAGGTGGTCGCCGGGCGATATCTCGCCCGCGCGCTCGGCGGCCGCTATCATCTCGCGCGCGGGCCGGTCCTTCGCCGACCCGCCGGGGTTGAACGCCTCGACTTTGGCCGCTATCGTCGCTCCCTCGGGGGAAGAGACACTGACGAGCGGTGACCCCACTGCGTCGAGGATTGACTCCTTCATTGCCTCCAGATAGGAACGCGCGGTATAAACGAATGGCGACTGGTGGCAGTACGTGCCGGGAGTTTCAGACCGCACCGGTTTTCGCGGAGCGTCGGCGGCGACTCTCTCACGTCCTCGTCCGCCCGACGGTTCGCAAAATGGGGGTTTCGACCCCGGCGCGCGCTGGCGCGACCTCGCTGTTCGAGGTCGCGCCCATGCGCGCGAGGGACGACCGACCGAGCGAAGCGAGCAGGGAGTCGGTTGGGGAGGGTGTGGTCCGCGGTCGCGGTGCGGGGCCGTGCGGTTCTGATACGCGCTACGGCGTTTCGGATAACGAAAAGCACTTCTAATAAATACACAACCATTTTAAACACAACAAAATAGTGCTGTCCCGGTCTCGTCGCAGTCTCCGCCGCGACCCGTGTGACTAAATCAATCGAGCGACAACCACCGGACATGGAGACGACCGAACCGAATCCGACGTGGGACGCCGACGCGCACAGCGAGACCGTAGACGTACTCGAATCCGCGGTCGCCGAAATCGACGTCCGAGTGTGGAGCGCCGACTGGTGTGGCGACTGTCGCGCCGTGCTTCCGGACTTCTTCGCGGCGCTGGAGGCCGCTGGCGTCCCGAGCGACGAGGTGGAGGTCTACGAGGTAGACGAGAACAAGGACGGCGAGAAGGTCGAGGAGTACGACGTGTCGCTCATCCCGACCATCGTGGTCGAACGCGGCGACGAGGAGATCGCGCGCTTCGAGGAGAGCGAAGACCGACCCGCCGCCCAGTACGTCGCCGACCGACTGCTGGATAGCGACGTGATGGTCTGAGGCGCGTCGTATCCGAGTAGCGGACGCCGGCGAGTATGCTATTCGTCCGCATTCGCTACTGGTCCGCCTCGGTCTACTCGTCGGCCGCGAGGTAGAGGGTTCCGTCCTGCCGGGTAGAATCGTTGGAGAGCGTCGGACGCGGCGTCTCAGAGGGGGAGCCAGTTGGTCGTCAGGTCGTGGCTCGGAACGTGCCAGCGCTCCTCGGCGTGGTGGTCGTGTTTCACGGAGTCCACGGCCCGTACCTCCACGACGGCGTCGAACTCGCCCACGAGTCGCTCGACGCGTTCGCTCCCGTACGGTTCGGTCAGAACGTAGTGGCCCATCGCGTCGTAATCGCTGACGTAACCGGTGATGACCTGTAGACAGCGACTAACTACGTCGTCGTCGTAGTGTTCGAACAGGGCTCCGAGCGAGTCCACCCCGACTCGCAACTGGGTGGGACCGAGACTCCCGGCGTGGCGGTTGAACGCCGCCATCGACTCGGCGATTTCCGCCTGCAAGCCCGCGAGTTGGGGGTCCACGACCCGCCGTTCGGAGATGTCGTCGAGCGTCGGCACTTCGGGCCGGTCGCCAGCGTCCACGACCGACCGCGGCGGCGAGGCGTGGTTGATTATCTCGGTCGTCTCGGTGAACGTTCCGGCCATCTCTTCGGGGTCGGGTAGGCGCTCGACTACGCTCTGGGGACTCGCGTCGGTGACCGCGAGCAGGCGGTATCGGCGCTCCTCGGTTCCGCCGAGCAGACTCCCGCTCGTCTCCGTGAACAGGCGGCGCGGTGCGTCGCCGACGACCAGCAGGTTACAGCCGTCGGCTTTCAGTTCCCGAAGCACGTCGAGAAAACGCGTCGCGGCGTCTGACTCGGTGGCATCGCTCCCGGAGCCGTCACCCCAGTGGCCGGAACTCCCTGCACTCATTCGCCAAGTGTTTGAAGATGTACGTATAATAAACTTTCGTACCCGCGGGCGGAAATCTGGCGACGGGCGAGGAGGTCGCGCCCGGGCCGAATACGGTCTCCGGAGCAGACGTCGACCGACCTACGAGTGGAGGGAACCGTCTCGACCGACACCGAACCGCTACCTTCCGGGACGAGCGTCTGGAGTGCGGCGGCGACGTGCGAAACGTCGCGGTTACCCCCCGAGTGACTACTCGCCGTCTTCGGCCCAGTCGAGCGCCTCGGCGAGGTCGGTGTTCGGCGGCGAACAGGTGAAGTTGCGGCAGACGTAGACAGTGGGGTCGTCGTCCCGTTGGTCGCGTTCAGCCCAAATCGGCGGCGCTTCGCCGAGACCGAGTCGGTCGAGCCACGTCGCTACTTCGTCGTCGGTCTGCGGGCGGCGCGACAGCAGACGAGTCGGCAGGTAGCGCGCGGCGAGTTCGTCGCGCCACGAGTCGGGCAGGTCGTCGGCGACAACCGTCACCTCCAGCGACCCGCGGGCGTACCGGTCGGCCGCGAGCGCGAGCGAGGCGTGCTGGAGGGGGTTCGACCGAATCTGCTGGCCTCGGGTTTCGAGGACGCGCTCGGCGACGTCCGCGAAGTCGTCGTCGGTGCGGAACTGAGAGAGCGCGAGCAGGGTGTCGGCCGCGACGCCGAGACTGGAGGGCGTCGATTGGTCGTGGGGTTCCTGCGGGCGGGCGACCAGTTCCTCGCCGCTTTCGGGCGTGAAGTAGATGGTCCCGTCGTCGGCGTCCCAGAACTCGGCCTGAATGGCGTCGGCGAGGTCGAGCGCGAAGCCGAGGTGGTCGGGGTCGCCAGTGACCTCGTACAGGTTCAGTGCCCCGCGAGCGAGGAAGGCGTAGTCTTCGAGGTAGCCCTCGATAGCTACGTCCCCGTCCTTGAACCGGCGGGACAACTTCTCTTCAGTCTCGTCCCAGAGGGTCTCACGGACGAATTCGAGCGCGTCCGCGGCGAGGTCGGCCCACCGCTCGCCGTCGTCCAGCACGAGCGCGCCCTCCGCGAGAGCCGAAATCATCAGGCCGTTCCACCCCGCCAGCACCTTCTCGTCGCGCCGGGGTCGGACGCGCTCGGCGCGCGCCTCGAAGACCTGCTCGCGGGCGTCTTCGACGGTCTCCTCGACCTCCTGCTCGCTCACGTCGTACTCGTCGGCGAGGTCCGGAATGGACTCGTTGATCGTGAGGACCGTCTTCCCCTCGAAGTTGCCCGACTCGGTGACGCCGAATCGGTCGCAGAAGAGGTCCGCGGCGGTGTCGTCGCTCACTGCCTCGCGGATTTCGTCGGGCGTCCAGACGTAGAACTTGCCCTCCTGCCCCTCGCTCTGGGCGTCGAGCGTGCTGTAGAATCCACCTCTTCCCGCCTCTCCCTCTCCTTCCGAGTGGGTCATCTCGCGCTCTACGAACTCGAAGGTCCGGCGGGCGGCCTCGGCGTACCGGTCGTCGCCCGTGACCTGATAGCCCGCCAGCATGGCTCGCGGGATTTCGGCGTTGTCGTACAGCATCTTCTCGAAGTGGGGGACGACCCACTCGCGGTCCACGGTGTAGCGGTGGAACCCGCCGCCGACGTGGTCGAAGATGCCGCCCTCGGCCATCGCCGAGAGCGCCTCGGCGGCGACTTCGCGGTACTCGTCTGCGGTCTCGTCGTCGCTCGCTCCCTCGGCTGCTCGCAGGAGGAGGTGGACCCGCCCGGCCTGGGGGAACTTCTGACCGGTGCCGAACCCGCCGTGTTCGCGGTCTGCGCTCCGGACTGCGGCGTCCGCGGCCGAAACGAGGATATCCTCGCCGGGGGCCTCGCCGGGGTCGGGGACGGACTCGAGTTCGCCCTCGATGGCGTCGGTCCACTGGTCGGCTCGGCGGTCCATCTCCCGGCGGTCCTCGTCGTCGGCCCACGAGTCGGCGATGCTCGCGAGCAGGTTCCGGAATCCGGGTTGGCCGCGTTTCCCCTCCTTCGGGAAGTAGGTGCCGACGTAGAAGGGTCGGCCGTCGGGCGTGAGCCAGACCGAGAGGGGCCACCCGCCGCGGCCCGTGACGGCCTGAGCGATGGTCTGATAGATGCTGTCGAGGTCCGGACGCTCCTCGCGGTCCACCTTGATGGGGACGAAGTTCTCGTTCAGAATCTCGGCGATGCCCTCGTCCTCGAAGCTCTCGTCTTCCATGACGTGACACCAGTGACAGGCCGAGTAGCCGACCGACAGAAAGATAGGCACCTCGCGCTCGGCGGCGGCGTCGAGCGCCTGCTGGTCCCACGGCTGCCAGTTGACCGGGTTGTCGGCGTGCTGGCGGAGGTACGGGCTCTCCTCCTCGTCCAAGCGGTTTCGTTCGGTGGGGTCGGCGTCGGGTTCGCTCACGAGTACGACGAAGGGCTTGAGCGACGTAAAGTCCGGGCTTCGCGGGCGTCGGTTGTTCGACAGTCCTCCGTCTCGTTCCGCGTTCGACGTTCCACCCGGCGCGCGCTGGCGCGACCGCGTGGGCTTGCTCAATCCGAAACCGCTTCCTCCATCCGGTCGGTGTAGTCCCAGCTATACACCCGCCGAGGACGAATTCGAATCCGGACCTCGTCGCGGTCCTCCGAGAGGAGCCACGTCGCCAGCTCGGAGTCGGTGCCACCGAGATATCGTTCCAGCAGGTCCCGCAGGACCGACTTTCCCTCGTCGCGCGAAAGGCTGGCACTACCGTTTCCCCGGACGCCGCGGTACGGCGGGTGGTTGGACGACACCTCGAAGGCGACCTCGGAGTCGTTGCGGAGATACGTCACCACGTCGGCCCGCGCCCACGTCGAACATTCGAAAGTGCCGTCGCGGTAGCGATACCAGAGCGCGACCATCCAGAGCGACTCGTCCGGCCGGTGACACGCGATTCGGACGGGCACTGCCGCCTCGTCGAGGTAGGATTCGACCTCCGCTTGCGACCACGTACCCCTGAACTTCGGCATACGGTAGGTACCACGCAACCGTAGATAACTCCACGGTCGGTCGTCGGCCAAATCGGAGTCGACCGAATCGGAATCGGCCAGTGGAATTTGGCACCCCGAGGTCGTTGCCCGGCGGAGCGGAAACTACCGAACGCATCACGTTCTTGCATACTTTTATCGCCGACAAGAGCAACCTTTACACTCCCTTGCCTACACGTTCCGGTCATGAGCGAAACAGTCCTGCTGGTCGGCGGCGGCGGCCGCGAACACGCTATCGCCCGTGCGCTGGACGAGAGCGACGCAGACCTCTACGCCTGCGCAGGCAACCGCAATCCCGGCATCGCGGCGCTCGCCGAGGAATTCGAGACGCTGGAGACGACGAATCCGAAGGCGGTCGTCTCCTACGCCGAGGACGTTGGCGCGACCCTCGCGGTCGTCGGACCGGAAGGTCCGCTCGCGGCCGGTGTCGCCGACGCGCTCGACGACGCCGGAGTTTACGCCTTCGGTCCGAACGAAGCCGAGGCCCGCATCGAGACCGACAAGGCCTACCAGCGCCGGTTCATGCGCGAACACGACGTTCCTGGGTGTCCCGACTTCGAGACGTTCGACGACGTGGAGGCGGCCTGCGAGTACATCGACGACTACGACGGCGACCTCGCCGTGAAACCGGCGGGGCTGACCGGTGGCAAGGGCGTCCGAGTCGTCGGCGACCAGGTGACCGAGGAGGAGGCCAAGGAGTACCTCCGCGAGTCGGGCTACGACCGCGTGGTCCTCGAAGAGCGCCTCGTCGGCGAGGAGTTCACCGTGCAGGCGTTCGTGGCGAACGGCGACCTGCGCGTCACTCCCGCAGTGCAGGACCACAAACGGGCCTACGAGGGCGACGAAGGACCGAACACCGGCGGGATGGGAAGCTACAGCGATTCGGGACTCGAACTCCCCTTCATGACGGAGGCCGACTACCACGAGGCCGTGGAAGTCCTCCAGTCCACGGTCGATGCCCTCTCGGGCTACAAGGGCGTCCTCTACGGCCAGTTCATGCTCACCGCAGACGGCGTGAAGGTCGTGGAGTTCAACGCCCGTTTCGGCGACCCCGAGGCGATGAACACCCTGCCCGTCCTCAACACCGACTTCCTCGACGTGCTCACCGCGGCCCGCGAGGGCGAGGACCTGCCGGAACTGTCCTTCGCCCCGAAAGCCACGGTCTGCAAGTACGCCGTCCCCGAGGGCTACCCGACCGACCCGGAGGCCGGCGCGAAGGTCGAGATAGACGAGGAGAGCGTGGCGCGAAGCGTTACGGAATCGTCGAACGCGGAGACGCGAGACAGCGCCGGAGACGCGCTCCTCTTCTACGCCAGCGTGGACGAGCGCGACGACGGTATCTACACCACCACCTCCCGCTCGTTCGCCGTGGTCGGGGTCGCCGACACCATCACCCAAGCCGAAGAAATCGCCGAGGACGCCCTCGCGGTCGCCGGCGAGGAGGGTCTCGACGTGCGCCACGACATCGGCAAACCCGACCTCGTGCAGCGGCGCATCGACCACGTAGCAGCGCTTCGCGGTGAGTAATCGGCACCTGACCGCGGTTCAGCCACGACCTGTTTCTCCCCAACTGCGGCCTGTGTCCTCCCAAGCGACCCATAACAAACCGCGTTCTGGTCGTTTCCGCGTACATGTTCAAGTCCGAAAACGTAGCCGAGTCGCTGACGACCGACCAAGCTTTCGACCTGCTCGGCGACGGCCAGCGTCGGCGAGCGTTGGCGGCCCTCCGAGAGTCCGACGGCGCGATGTCGCTCACCGACCTCGCCGCCGAGACCGTGGCCCGCGTCGAGGACGTGGACCCGTCGGAGGTGACGGCCGACCAGCGGGAGCGAACCGCGACGATGCTCCATCACAGCCACCTGCCGCGACTCGAAGACGCCGCAGTCGTGGAGTACGACCCCGCGACCGGGGAAGTCGAACTGACAGGGGTCGCGGTGGACCTGGAACCGTACTTCGAGGTCATCGAGCGCCAGTACGAGTAGGTCGATTCGTCTCGACTAGCTACTTTCAAGGCCGAACCCCACCAAACTCCGCCCGTGCCCGACGACACCGACGAGACGGACGAGCGAGACTCCGCCAGCACGCTACGCCACGACCGAATCGCGCGCCACGCCACGCCGGGACCGGGCAACTCCCTCCAGTCGTGGACCCGGGCCAAGAGTCCGCTCCGAGTCGCGCTGAACTACGTCGTCATCGTCCTCGCTCGCATCTCGCCGAGTCTCAGACTCAAGAATCTCCTGCTGCGCTCCATCGGTGTGACGGTCGGCGAGGGCGTCTCGTGGGGACTCGAATCGACCCCCGACGTGTTCTGGCCCGAACTCGTCACGGTCGAGGACCACGCCATCGTCGGCTACGACGCGACGATTCTCTGTCACGAGTTCCTGCAGGACGAGTACCGGACCGGCGAGGTGGTGGTCGGCGAGCGCGCGATGATAGGTGCGGGAGCGATTATCCTCCCGGGGGTCGAAATCGGCGAGGGTGCGAGCGTAGCCGCCAACTCGCTCGTGACGGAAGACGTGCCGCCCGGCGAGACGGTCGCCGGGGTTCCCGCCGAACCGATGGGGAGCGAGGAGTCGTCCGACTAATCCCGAATCCGGACGACGCCCTGCTCGAACACCCGGCTGTTGGGGATGATGTACTCTTCGCCGTCGTTCTCGATGCGGGTGACGAACACGTCCACCTCTTGGACGATGCCCCTGTCCTCGCCGACTCGAACCTCGTCACCGATGCCGTATGGCTGGTTCAACAGGAGGTAGACGCCCGCCGCAGACGACCGCAGGAGGTCCCACAGCGCCACTGCGCCGAAGAGAATGATGGCGAGTACGTAGGCCGACAACAGGATGAGAAGCGCCTCGATGGCGACGTTGACCTGCCCCAAGGCGACCAGCACCGCGAGGTAGACGATGGTGTACTTGACGAGGCGTGGGATGACGCCGACCTCCGGGAGTTTGACCGACCGGAGGCGCTCGCTGACCACGAGTTCGGCCTTGTCGGCCACGACGAATCCGACGATGAAGACGAGAATAGCGATGAACAGGTCGGGGATGAAGGTCAGCACCCCGTTCCAGAACAGGCGGGCGTTCAGGAGTTCGGCCACGTTCAGCGCGATGAGGACGACCACGCCGTAGATGAACCACGAACTCAACCGGGAGACCAGCGAGACGGTGTCGGTGCCGAGGCTCTGGGCCGTGCGCTCGAAGGGAGTGCGCTCGACCGCTTCGGGGACGCCCGCAGCCTGCAGGAGGCGTCGGTTGAGTCGGCCGATGACGTAGCCAGCGGTCACGCCGGCGGCGAGGATGAGCAGGGCGAGGATGAACTGAAACTGGTCGCGGAGGAGTACGTCGAACTCCACCTGCATCAGTACTCCTCCGGGTCGAGTTCGAGAACCAGTTCACCGCCCTTGAACGCCCGGACGAGTCCGTCGCTCTCCGAGAGAACGATTGCCGTGGCGTTCGTCTCGCGCGTGACGGCACCCGCGGCCATGTGTCGCGCGCCGAGACCCTTGGGGATGTCTACGCCCTCGGCGGAGGGTTCGAGATAGCGGTACGCCGAGACTATTTTGCCCGCGTCGCTGATGACGAACGCGCCGTCGAGACGCGAGAACTCCTTGAGCATCACGTTCACGATGGGGTCGCCGACGTGGACGTGGGACTTCTCGAACGGGTTGTAACTGAGGGGCCGGGACTTGTTCATCACTTTGCCCGCGTCGCCGACGACGAACAGCGCGCCGACTGGCTTGCCCTTCTGGCCCTTCTTGCCGAGTTCGATGGCGACCTCGAACACGTCTCGGATGACGCCGGGGTCGGCCCGCGAGTTGGCGAACAGGTCGTAGACGCCCGAGTGCATCGAGTCGCTGGCCCGCGCTCGCGTCACGGTGTCGGTGCTTCCGTCGAACATGCTGACCGCACAGACCACGACGTCGCCGTCTTCGACGAGTCCTTGACTCATCGCGCCTTCGATACCGAACCGGATTCGTTCACGGACGCTCTCGAACT
Organism: Halorussus salinisoli; assembly: GCA_005239435.1. Taxonomy (GTDB): domain Archaea; phylum Halobacteriota; class Halobacteria; order Halobacteriales; family Haladaptataceae; genus Halorussus; species Halorussus salinisoli. Next base: position 20,343 of record SZNP01000010.1, read on the forward strand.
CCAGCGGTAGTTCCACGAACTCGTCGGCCCCCACGGAGTTCTCCGGCCCGACCACCACCAGGTCCACGTCGGCGTCGAGGTCCACGTGTCGGTCGTAGTAAGAACCGCTGGGCGAGAACAGAAAGACGGCGTCGGCGTCCTCGGTGATGTCTTCCAAGAGTTCGTCCACGTCAGCCATTACCCGAAACGACTCAGCGACCGGAGAAAAGGTTTGTGGGTGTATATGTCGAGTGGAGAGTAGGTGGCGACGAAACGATTCCACCTGACCGCCCGGAGCCGTTCTAGCGAGACGCCGACTGATGCCAACGTCCAGACTACTTACGACTCGTCGTCGAAAAACGTGAGGTCGTTCTCGGTTTCGCCACCGTCGCCGACGATCGACGACCGAGCAGCGTCGTCCCGGTCTTCGCGCGAGACGACCACCGATTCGACGCTCCCGAACGTGTCGGTTCCTCGTCGGCCGCGCTCGGACCCCGCCTCCGAGTCGTCGGCCGGGTCGGCAGTGAACCCCGCGCCGAACACGGCGAGCAGTCCGGTCGCGTACGCACCGACGGCGATCGGGGGCAAGTCGGCGAGGTGGCCGGTCCATCCTCCGGGGAGGCTCGTCCAGAACAGCGCGAGACCGACGGCCGCGACGGCAGTGCCGACGCACGCGAGGCCCCGGGACCGGTTCGCCGTGGCCGTCCGCGCGAACAGCGTCAGAAACGCCGCCAGCAACAGGACACCACCGAACAGGACCGCGGCTTTGAGCGAACCGGCCTTTCCGAAGCCTAATCCGGCCACCAGACTCGCGGTCGAGGCGACGACCCCGACCACGGCTACCAGACTGCCACCGAGCAGGAGTACGGCCCGTACTGCGGTTCGCCAGCCACCGCCCCCGGTGAAAATTCCCTCGGAATCGGACATATTACGTCTTATATGTATGTAGAACTGAAAAGTGTATCGGACGGTATCGAGACTGATACTCTGGTTTTCGTCGGTGTGAAACGATTACCAGTTTACGTGCAGAGTGGTGCTAACCAACACTTCCGTCGGACGATTCCGGCGGAGTCGGCCCGGGCGGAGTCGGGCAGAGTCGGTCGGATAGAACACCGACCCCGTAGAGCCGGGTCGAATTGGAACGGAGTCGGAACGAACCCGAGAATACGGGGAAGAGACCTCGAAAAATCTACTTTTTGCCAGTGAGCGTTCCGACGACTGTGCGCCGAAGCGCACGATACCATGTCCGAAACCGACCGACCCACAGAAGACGAGACCGGGAAGACGAGCGAGCGAACGGATTCGACCGCGACGCGACGGGCGTTTCTGGCCCACTCGGCCGGTGCGGCCGCAGTCGTCGGTCTGAGTAACACGGCTCTGGTCGGGACTGCGAACGCCGACTCGGGAGGAGGCGGGACGACTTTCGCGGTCCGCGTCGAGAACGTCTCGACGCCCTCGACGCTGGAGACGTCGGCGAAGGGCGGCGCGACGAAACAACCGGCTCCGCTGTCGCCGGGCGCGTACGCGGTCCACTCGGAGCCGGGACCGTTCTTCACCGCCGGGGAGCGAGCACGGACCAACGGCCTCGAAGCCCTCGCCGAAGACGGGATGCCGACGGCCCTCGCGGAGTCGCTGGACGACCGGACGGACGTGTCCGACGGCGGCGCGTTCGCCACGCCGGTCGGCGCGGACGACCCGGCCCCGATCGGTCCGAAGGGGGCCTACGAGTTCTCGGTGACGGCGTCGCCGGGCGAACGCTTCTCGCTCGCCACGATGTTCGTCCAGTCGAACGACCTGTTCTACGCGCCGGAGGAGCGCGGCATCGCCCTCTTCGACGGTGAGGAACCGCTCTCGGGCGACGTGACCGACGCGGTCGGCCTCTGGGACGCCGGGACGGAGTGCAACGAGGAACCCGGCGTCGGCGAGAATCAGGCCCCGCGCCAGTCCGAGGCCGGGGCCGGGATGGACGAGGACGCGCCGGTGCGACCGGTTACCGACGTGGGTGACGGCTACAGCTATCCGTACACGTCGGAGGTGATTCGGGTGACGAGGGAGGTGAAGACGGGGTAATCGACGCCACAGCGACCGGTTTTCCGATATCCGCTCGAAAAATGCGCGGGACCGGATTCGAACCGGCGGACCCCTACGGGATAGCGTCCTAAGGTCAACCGCGCCTCCGGCGCGCTTGACGGCCTCTACCCCCAATTTCCACCTCGACATCACACAAAGCAACAGCAAGCCACTTAACCTTATCTCCGGGACAGTCCCCATCGCTATTCGATATCTTTTGGAAGACGAGTTGTGTTCGGCCCTTGTCGGTCGTCCACTTTATTCGTACGGATTCTTCGTCCCACACATTCCACAGAAGTCAAGCTTCGACTTGTTTCCGACGTCGTCGGAGTCCACCGGAATATGGGCAACCGCCAAATCTTCCCGATTACGTTCCTCGGGAAGTCGATTTAACCCGGGACAATTCATGCTCGTGTGAAACTTCACATCGGTCTGGTACGTACAGAACCAAAATCGTTTCATAGCCACTTGCCTTTCGCCATCCGTATTCGTCGCCATATCTCCCCCACACCTCCTATCCACTTAGTTATAGAATACCATACGTTACTATTACGTACTTTGTGTCCACCGTATGTCTCGATTTGGGTTCTCTTCAAACTCATACCATCCAATCGATGCGAAGAACTCAACGATGGATTTGACGAAGTCCGGACGAGATAAAATATATGTATGGACGTCGTGACTATCAAGTTCCGTTATATCCGATGAGATGGTCCAATTTTCTATCCGTCCTTCGTTAATTCGCACAATTTGATCGGGTATGTCACGTGGGTGGATTGTAACAGTAAAGTCAGACGATGCGCCAAGGATATGATGTTCACAGACCCAGTATCCTCGTTTTTCTGGAAGGCCGATTGTATAGCAGAGGGTCCCGTCTGATGTTGCAGTGAATTTCCGAATTTCATCCTCGAACTCGGAAAATAGCCGGATTGATTGAATAACTACTTGTTTCGTCGCCTTTGAAGCGATTCGAGTGAGTCGATTAAGAACTGACTCGGGGGTTTGCGACCAATTGCTAATTGTACTCTCAACGTCACTCGGGAAGACGGAACTATCGAATTTGTGTACATCTCTCCCGGAGCCCTTCGATTGTCGGATATCGGTCGCCCGAAGCCGTCCGTTTTCCCGTCGAAGAATGAACGTTACTTCGTCTCCAACTTCTGGAGTAAACGATAACTCTGCATCGGAGAACACGACACCGTCAGCGACTCGGTCATGCGTCAATATTCCATATCCGATATTCGAGAGTGTCTCTACCACCCCTGATAATCGGTTACTTGTTGCGCCAGAACGTCCTACGGACTGTATTGCGTGTTCCTTCTCCACATCAAGAACCCGGAGAAGTGCTGTCGGAAGTTCGCGTTCGCTAGCATTCTCAAAATCCCAACGGTCTAAAGCTAGATCATAATCCGTAAGGCACGTTAGAAGGTCAATAAGTGGAGAAAGATGCTCCACGAAGTCCGAGCCCGGAGTCATCTTTCCTTCGCTTGAAACCCCGTATACTCGCCAAAAATCGAGATTCCCTTCCTTGAGTGCGATGGCCTGAGGCGATTCCGATTCACCCATAAAAGTAATGATGAAATCCGATTCTTCTTCATCAGTTTCCCGGATATCTGTACACCGGAGATCTCGTCCCCGATGAGATATATAGAACCGAGGGCTCCCTCGGTTCGTATCCGTTCGGTCAATAGTAAGAGGATATTTTGCCATTCGATCTATTGACCGAATATAATGTTCGGGTGTATCTGCTTCGAGAAGGGTCGTCTTTGCATGCTTCCGTGTAAGTGACTCTCCATGCCATTCCTGAAGCATGGCTACTATGCGCTTTGGAATAGTGAACGATTTCTGTTGTCGCTGTTTCAAGAATGAATTGAGGGCATTTTGTTCCTTACGAGAGAGGTGTTTTATGTCGGAAGATTCGAACTTCGTCTCCACCTGTTCTGTTGTTCCTTGCCCTCCTGTATAAATGAGTCCGCGTTCATAGAGTGGTTGCAAAAGCTGCCACTTTACGGTCTCTCCATTAGAGTATCCAAGATCGCGAAAAAATTGCTCTGCACTCGCATGGACCTGGAACGTAACATACGAACCGTCAACACTTGTGCGAATGTAGACCCCCGACTGCGATTTGTAGTCGTGTAAAACGGGCATTGCGGCAAAGAATCAACTCCTTCTAAATATAAATTCCTATCTTAGCCTTGAATATTGTTTAGGATGTGGAGTTCGCATCTAGGCTATCAAAAAGGGGCATGCAAAGATAAGTCCGGCATGTCTGAGTAAGATGTTATTTTCGATATCAAAGGCAGATTCACGATACTCTCGTAGCGCAAATCGACGAGCACGAAATCTCAGTTGACCATGCCGGGTTTACGGCCGGTATGTTTGTTCGTCAGTGAATAACGGTAATTGCCATTCCGGTAGGGACCTCCATTATCACGGCTCTTTATCTTGCTGAATGATGATGTATGGAGTAATGCCCGACTTCGCTCCCTTAGAGTCGCAAGACGTTCGAGACTACTGGCAACACGAAGAGCGGGAGTTCACTCCGTGGCTCGCGACCGAAATCGAAGGCGAAGATCCCTCGCATCTCGAAAACACACTCGGTCTCGACCTCGAAGTCCTCGAACGCGAGAAGAGCGTCGGCAAATACAATGTCGATATTTACGGCCGAGTCGTCGACGATAGCCGGACCGTCGTTATCGAGAATCAACTGTCGGCATCCGACCACGACCATCTCGGAAAGGCCATGGCCTATGCCGCCGGAGTAGACGCCGACATTATCGTCTGGATAGCGCCCCGGTTTAACGACGAACACAAAGACGCGTTCCAGTGGCTCAACAGTAATAGTCGCGAGGGAATCGATCTCTTCGCGATACGGCTCGAAGTCTGGCGTATCGGCGACTCCGAGCCCGCTGTCCGATTCAATCCTGTCGAGGAACCGAGCGAGTGGAAGGAGAAGGCGAAACGCACGAGCACGGAGCTCTCCGACAGGGATAAGCGCCGCGAGGAGTTCTGGACGGAATTCCGAGACCGAATTGATTCCCGACCGACACCCCTTAGCGCACGGAAGCCACGACCACACCACTACTACAGTAATCCCATCGGAAAAGCCGGATTCCATATGTCGTTCGCGGTCTATGCGGACGAGCACGAGCTGTCTGTGACGCTTATTATCGAGGACGACGTCGAGGCCTACCACGAGTTAGAAGCGGAGAGAGACGAAATCGAAGCCGATATCGGCGACTCACTCGTGTGGGTCGAGCCCGAGGAGACTCGGAGCGGGAAGATGCGAAGTCGAATCGAGCTCCGCACCGACGGCAATCTCGAAAATCGGGACGCGTGGGATTCGTACCTCGACTGGTTTATCGAGAATGGGGAAAAGTTCCACGACACCTTCGGAACGCGGATTCAGCAACTCGACCATCTCTAAGTGAATAGGGTAGGCGCGGAGATGCGTTAGACCGCCTCGATGTCCGCTATCATCTCGTCGACGGACCAAAGCGATACATCGGTAATATCCTTCACTTCCGAAAGAATGTCGGCATAGAGTGTGTTCCAGTCGAGGTCCGGCGGCTCAATCGCGTAGTTTGTGGTCGCGAATTGATGGAACTCGTCGACTAATCTCTCGACAGTCGAGGGAATCTTGGTAATAGGAATATCGTCACTTCCGAATTCCCAGAGTTGCTCGAACGTCCCGACGGTCACAGACAGGAGGTAGTCGGAGTAGTGGACGGCACCATGCAGGAGCCTCGGGAGGATATCACGAATCACGTAGTGGAATTCACTCATGGCGTAGCGATGAAGTGGTTTTGATACACCGCGGAGCCGATAGAGAAACCGATTATTGATGAATCGCGTCCCGAGCCATGCCGTCCGATAATTAAGCGGCGTCGTGAAGAGCATGCAGTCGATAACGAAAATTCCGAGGGCCTCATAGAACGTCGTATACTGTTGTTCCTTGATCTTCTCGGGAGTGCCGACGACACGATAGCGCTGACGCAAATCGCCCGCGGCGAGGACGAGATTATGACCTGAGATGACGACCGACCCGAGCGAGGAGAGCTTTGCGAGCCCGGTCGCGACCTTCGTAAATCTAGAGTGACCGACATCCACGCCGAAATCGTCTTCGACGAGTTCCGTGAGCTTCCGGAGCCGTCGGACGGTATCGACCGTGGGCTCCACCTGTTCTGCTTTGAACTCCGACGCCGAATCATACTGTGCGAGTAGGCTCGGGTCGAGTTCTGTTTCCGCTATTCTATCGGCGAGTTGGATAGCTCTCGTCTGTGACCCGCGACCATCGGCGGGTCGGAGTCCGTTTTGGAGTCGGGCGATGGCGAGTCCGACGCGCTCACTACTCGGTTCGTTCACTCTATCATAATTTTCAGACAACACATTTAAATATTTTCTCAAGCCAGAAAAAGTATGGAACGGCGGAACTTCCTCGCTCTTCTCGGCGGCGGGTTACTCTCCCTTTCCTTACTCGGCGATTCGACCGATTACACCGACTCCGGGACCGCGCTTCGTAACCTCGCCACGAGGGTAGACGATGCGGACATCGCGGACCCTCATCAGACACCACGACTGATACACGATATCGAGAACGCTCTCGCGAAGAGTAAGACGGGACTCAATAGTGATGCGACCGACCGAGCACGGAAAATTGCAGATATCAAGCATTCAATCGCTAACCTCCTGAGTGTCCTCCCCGGTGTGTCCCCACCAGCGAAGCCACCTATCGAGAATGAGATTCGGGAAATTCGAGCCGCGCACACATATTACGAGACACTCCTCGCCTACCTTCGAACAAGTAGCGATCTCCGCGAGGAATTGATGGCTATCGACTTCGAGGTTCGGGAGGAGAGAAACGGCCTCCCGGCGTCGAGGAATCATGAGAGTAAATTCTCAGAAGTAGATTCCGCTCTTGAGACACTACAGAACGAAACCGAGCGAGGTTCCGATACGAGCGCGATGCATCGCTCTCAGTTGCTCCCGAATCGAGAGAACGTTCGTCGGGATGCGACTCAATTGCGGGATGTCTATGCAACGTATAGTGCGGTGCAGAACGGTTATATTCGAGCGAGTCGGTTAGTCGACGAGGCCACGATACACCGAGAGAATCGAGAACGAGAGAAGGCAATGGACACCTTCGCGGAGGCGCTTTCGGTAATGGAATCGAATGTCCCGGAGAACTTACGCGGATACTCGCTAAGTGCGACTGCGCTATCGCTAGACGGATATCACCGGATGCTCCGAGCCTACCACGAAGGCATCCCACTACTGAAGCGCTCATGTAACGCAGAGACGGAAACGACGAAGGCACCGAATCGGCTCTTCGGGGATGGGTTCGCGCATCTCTTACGTGCCCGTCGAGTTCTCGAATCGGGGTAATCCGAATCTCGTTAACTACCACGTACTAGGATTCTATACGTCCGAGTTAACAAGCGATGCACTTCCAGATGATTGAATGGAGGTAGGCTCCGAGAGGCCGTGCGAGTCATCGAAGCTGTCTCACTACTCGGGATGCATTTCGAGACGGAGCTTACTGTCGTCGGTTCTTCGACGAATTCCTCGTTGTCGTCGTGGGCGGCGGATTACTGTAGTTGCTCGCGGACCGTGTCGATATATTCGGGCTTGAGCCGATGTGTCGCATGCCTGTAATCGACGTCTCCCTCATTCGTATCGTAGAACGTCTCATCTACCATGTGTTTGGGATACGCCGTGCCCTCCCTTCTCGCACCGTTCATTGCGCTCCGAGACATTTCGACACCATAATTCTCTCGCGCCTGCCGGCGCACTTCCATGCCGCGGAGAGCCTCACCGTCGGCATCAACTAGCACCTTTAGTATCACCTTTTGATTCGTAGTCAGCGCTGTGAGGTCCGTTTCGGTGCTAGAAGCCATAACATGGTTTATTTGAACTTCCTTACCCATCAAACTTCCCACTGTATAGACAAACGTGTTCTTCGAGTAGAGTCCAAGAAGAGAAATCGACAGACGTTATTCCGGCGAGTCGTCTCCTTCGTCCCGACCCCAGAGGAAGTCGTCGGAGAGGACGGCCTTCTGCTCTCGTGCTCGCCGACTAATCGTCTGCCCAGACACATCCGCTTCGGCCGCGACCTCCGTGAGCTGTACGTTCGTCTCGGTGTACTGCTCGGCGAGATAAAGTGATGCCGCCGCTTTCGTTCGACTCGCACAGTTCTGGATTGTCGATTCCGTTCGTTCGAGAATCGCATTCGCCTTCTCCGTCGTCTCCGAAGAAACATCGAGCGCGGCGGCATAACGCTCGATGAATGCCGTCGGATCGATGCGCTGTAATTCGACGCCATACTCGTCGGCGACGACCCGTTGCATCTCCTTTCCGACGCGATACACCGGGGTTTCCGCGATGTCGGTGTCTTCAACGAGGTCCGTAACGGTTGTGGGTTTATTTCGAACCTTCTGTACGAGGTAGAGTGCGCCGAGTGCGAAGATATCGTCTGGACGTGTATAGGCGGTCGCAGACGAATGATACGACCGATAGAATGCTTTCGCGAGCTCGGCATGGTCCGTCGGAAGACCGAGGCGACGAACATGCCGGTCGATTCGATATTCGACGTCGACCCTGAATTTCTCGTCGGCGTCCATTCGTATCGCTCGGGGATAGGATAGCAATCGTCCGCCATCCGCATAGATGTAACTTTGGGACTACTCTGATTCTATTACTAATTTAGTGATGGCTGCTTCGAATAGTGGGAGAGGATATGTTCTCAAAGGGAGGCTATCGTCCGGAGTGTAAATCGTGTTAACTCCGACGTACTAGAACTCTATACGTGCGAGTTAACGAGCGACACGGAATTCAGCTATCATCCGATTCTAATTCGGTACTCGGATCGTCGAGGAAGACCACTGGAATATTAAACAAATGAAGATAAGTCGGAGTCCGAAGTTCAGTGGAGACCAAGTCAGGGCAAGAAGTAACCCCTCTATAAGAATCCAAAGGAGGAAGACTACTAGAAATCTAGCACTAAGCACGACTCCCAGAGAATTCTCTTCGGACTCGTCCGTCGTCGTTGCGCTACTTACTTCCGGTTCCTCAGATTGGCTCCGTTGTGACGAATTCTTTGAAGAGGAATCATTCGATGGTTCGGAAGTCACACTAGCGGAGTCGGTTGTCGGAGTCGTGGAACACTCCGATGAGGTAGACTCGCGGGATGTCTCGTCCTCGACCGGAGAAGTGGGAGAGTCGAAATAATCTGCATCCGACGTTCGTTCTAAAGAGTCACTCTCGCCAGGGTCGTCATAGCCAACCCTACTCCCGATTGCTCCCGGTGCTTGCTCGGGGGCATACTCTGGACGGCTTTGACTCCACGCCGGTAACGCATTCGTCGGGTCACGTGCAAGGAGCTCGTCTCCTATCGGCTCTGGGATATCTGTGTCATCGCTTTCCTCTTGTTCGAGTGTAGTCGTCGACGGAGATGCATCCGACGTGTTGCTTGACGTAGTTGAGGTGACCGACTCCTGCTTCGCGATTGATGGTCCCGGGTTCGTATTGGGCTGGCCATGCACCATCGTATGACATGCATGGCAGAGTGTTACGAGATTACTTAAGGAATGATTCCCGCCTACTCCGACGGGCACGATGTGATGCGCCTCGAGTTGCGTCTCTCCCTTCGGCCCACCCTTCTTCCCACAGTTCTGGCAGGTCCACTCGTCACGGCGATACACCTTCCGACGGCGTGTATCCCAGTCGTCCGGGTAGGCAGAGGCGTCCGGTGAACTTGAACGCGCTTGTTGATGGACATTGCCACGAGGCGGTGACTGTTCGCCCGTATCGACCGCGAAATAGACGGCGCGAATATGTTTACAGCCCCCGTTCGGTTCGCGTTTTTTCCAATCCGGGCAGGAACAGGAGTAGTCGCCGAGGTCAACTTCGTAGTCCCGCCCCCGATGACCGTTGACCCGGTATTGCTTCGGGCCGATACGGTCGATAACCTGAATATCGTGATTCTTCGCTCGCCATGTCCGCCAATCCGTCATCGTGCCGGGACTCGCAAGTCCCACTACTTTAACCTACGTAAGGAAGTCGATTCCATCTTCTTCATAGAAATGTTTTTGTTGTGAGCATATAGCAATAGGAGAATGGTGATGGTTGTTGGCAGGGTATAGCATGTGTCCCTGGTGTCGGGAGGTGTTCAAAGCGCTTGGCGCCCACTGGCAGCATAATCCACGGCATGCACCGGAGCCGACGCGACGACAGCGAGAGATTCTTACCGGACTCCTTTTCGGGGGCGGTGCCTACACCGGGCCACTAAGCACACCGTCGGTTCAAGCCACCGTAAAAAATGAGCGACTCGCAGAGTGGCTTGAAACCGAACTCGATTCGCTCAAAGTGAATGTTCGAGTAGACGGCGAGACCTACTACATTTCGACACCATCGAATCCAGCCCTCAAACCGTACTTTCAGAACTGGTATTCGAAGCAGGAGGAACCACGGCCACCGAATACCTCGGAATTAACGCCATTAGTTGCAAAGGTGTGGTTTGCGGTTAACGGACATGCGAAGAACGGTGCGATTCATCTTCGAGCGAGCTATGCGGTGCGGAATCTCGGCTGGCACCGTGAGCTCTTCCGTGAAGTTGGATTTAACCCCTGGCGAGAAAATCCGACGCTCGTCTTCCCGGTCGAGCAGGCGAAGGAACTTCTCGACTACATGGGCGAACCACTTCCGGGAACCACGGAGGAGTGGGAGCAAGTGCGGTCAAACTCATCGATGAACGTCTGAACCGCTACTTATGAGCAATTCTCCTACCGAAGACTCCCTATCGGAGATCATCTTTCGACACAGTCGAAGCGAGCAACTAACCGTAGAACTTGTGTTCGCACCACTCCTCGCGTTTCTCGTCGGACTTACGTCTCCGAGCGGACTGCGGGGTGCGTTCATCATGTAGGCAATGACCCTCTTAGTCGGCATCGCCTTCGCTCGCTATCTCGTCTCGACGGGCTGATTCACATCTCCCGAGAAATTCCTGCGCGGACAGTACGACCTATCGAGCTCCGTGCAATTACAAGCGTCATTGAACCGGCGAATTAAGAAAACAAATTCCAGTAGGCGTTGTTGATGGCGCCGCCCTCAATGAGTGAATGCAGCCGATGCGTGATGACCAGCAACGTCAGGAAGTAATGAATCATCACCGTGTAGACGCCGGCTGAGACGATACGGGTGAAGTCGTACTGAATGCTGATCGTGCTCTTGCTCGCGATGAGCACGCCGACGAGTAGACCGATCAGTGTCAACCCGACGAGGATGGAGTACAAAGTGAACTTTCGGGTCTCCTGTACGATGTGCGTTTCTAGATCGTAACTGTCCTCTTCCGAGTGCCGGGTCAACAGCATGATGGCGTTAATCGAGAACCCGGTCAAGACACCGAATACCGGGGCGAGCGTACCGAGTAGCCCTGACCAGATGGGGGTCACGAAACTCAACGCGATTCCGGCGACGGTGGGAAACGCGAGGAAGACGGTGGCGACGTACCCCCAGGCGATGCGACCGGGCCACGATGATTCCCCGGCTAATGCGGTGTAATTATCAGCGACGATCTGGGTGAGGTTTCGGAAGAGCATGGGTCTGAATACGGGTTACAGCCGTACTACTAAGACTGGACCGTGGTCTGCCGGTCCATCCGGACGTTGGGCAGCTGAGTCCGTGTATCAATCGGTTCCACTATGTCCGAGTCGAGCACCTGGTTGATGTAGGCGCGGGCGTGCCGGGCAATTGACTGGGTCGTCGGCAGGCCCTCGTACAGGCGGAGGTCGTCGCGCTCAATGCGTTTCGTCATCCGGAGGTTATCCTCCAGCAAGGAGAACGTTTCCATCCCGCCGGTCTCCTTCTCGACCTGGACCTTCAGGTCGCTGACGTCATCGTTGACCAGTTCGGCAAACGTCCCGTCTGTGCCCTGCAGTTCGCGCGCCTTCTCCCTAAATCCGGCGAGGGTGCCGCCGCGGCCAGCCTCCCAGACTACGGACTTCGACCGGGTATCCTCCTGGTCGACGCCTTCCAGCAATCGGTAACGTTGCTCGTCGTCGGTGGTGTTTGACTCCCGGAGTTTGAACTCGGCCTTGAGCACGCGGTTCGATTCAATGAGTTTGTCGAGGACGTCCTGCGTGTAGATCGGATTGACCTCGAGCAGGGTGTCGTCGGTGTCGCCGGTCACCATCTCACGGAGTTGTTTCAGGAGCGTGGTTTTGACGCCGCGGCGGTTGATGCGTTGGACGACGAGGATGGCTTCCTTGCCGTTTTCGTACAGTTCGCCGCGGTGGGTGCGCGGGATGGCCAGGGCGAAGTAGAACGGGAGCTCTTCGGCCTCGGTGACCTTCTTCTTCCGGGTTTCGTTGGTTTCGATGTCGCGGAGGGTAGAGCTGTACCCGTGGTCGCCGGTCCGGATGATACCTTCGACCAGGTGGTTCTCAACGCTGTACTCGTCGATGTGGAACGTCTTCTCTAAATCGTCGTCGGCGGCGGGATTGGCGGCGTAGTGTTCGCAGAGGGCAGTGACGGTGTCGATGAAGTCCTCGTGTGGTAGTTGACGGTCGTGCGCGGTCAGGTTCTTGAGATTCCAGTGGTTGTCAGGCTCCCCTTTCTCCCGGAGCACCACTTTGTACGGTGTCAGGCTGTGTGATGGCATCTCTTGTCGCCAACGTGATAGCCACATCACATAAGCCTGTCCGTTCAGCTCTTCGACTGCTTTAGAACATAGAAAATGAGAGTATGGATTCGTCCACTGAATTCCCAATCAGGAATCGCTCAAGAGTAACCGGTTACCGCGGGTCGGGGTTATTCTAGGATGGCATCTCCTGCATCCGCGTCCAGTGGGCAGGCCAAGGGGAACAGGTCTGGCTGACCGACGACGGTGAGAAAACGTTGGAAATCTTCCGCTATATGTTAGAAGACGGTTTAACCCCCGCTGAATAGTTATGCCATTTAATTCCGCTTTTCTTCTGGATATCTCCTTTCATGGCGGCAGGCGATTTGGTGGTATCTCTTCTTCCGGAACTGAGACCGTACATCGCGAAAGTCAGTTCGTTCGGCCTTTCTATATGAGTAGTGAATTGTCTTAACACCTACTTGCCGTGTCAGTATTTTCAAGATCTCACTTCAACTTTTGAGGACTAATTCTCTATAGAACTAGGTCCTAGCTAGGATAGTTGAATTTATATAGTGCGGGTAGGATGACATAGCCGATAAGCTGATATTCCGGTTCTTCGACCGGTTCCCTCCCCACACATGAGTTCAAGTTTTGACCCGTCCGAGAATCCATTGCACTCGGTCGCGACCGAGTTCGTTACCGAAGAGTTCGACACCCAGGTTCCAGACGATGCCATCGATGACCTAGCTACAACCATCGAGGATATCGTCCGTGACCTCCGGAATCACATCGGTGATGATGACCTCCTCCAAGCACTCCTGCACAGCCATCCTGGAGGCAAAGTTCTCGAAGAAAAACATTCCATCGAGAAGAGCGACCCAGAGAACTTGACTGTAGATGACATCATCGATACGCTTTTCGGGGCCTTGGATTACCCGTATCGTGCACCCGAACCCGGCGATCTTTCCGACGAGTACGGTAACAAGGCAGACTTCGGGGTTTCGCTCCGTGAGTACGATGATATTGAGTCGAAACGGCTTTTGATCGAGGCCGAGCCGTTGAACAAGAAACTGGACCAGAACCGACACGGCATCGGCCAGATCAAGGACTGGCTCGGACAACGGAAGTTCGAGGCCGATTTCGGTATCGCCACCGACGGGATGCGCTGGGCACTGATCAAGTACGACCGGGACTCGTACAGCTACGACCAGCTCACCGAACCGTACGTCGACCTTCAGCCAGCCTTCATCGCCGCCTTCGAGAACGTCACCGGTCGTGGCACCAGTCTTACTGAATGGGTGGACGACGCCGTCAGACAGGCCTTGGCGGACTTCATCCGGGTGTTCCAGTTCCAGAACTTCCTCTCTATCGCAGGCGAGGCGAACACGGTCATCCGCCGGAAACAAAGCGAAATCAGCGACGACTTCTACGAGGCGTATATTGAACGCGTGTTCGGTATCCTTGACGAAGACACGGATGGCCGGGACACAGAGCGGTGCCTCGTTGGAAACGGTGTAGTCGCACCATCCGTGATTCCCGAAGAGGACCGGGATGAACAACGCCGCCTCTTCTCCGTGTCCCTGATGAACCGGTTGATCTTCATCAAGTTCCTTGAGGACTCCGGGGTCGTCGATGAGGAACTCTTGTCGAAACTCAAGGAACGCCACGAGACCGGCGGCCACCCGCAGAGCTTCTACCAGACATTCATCAAACCGCTCATCTACGACGTGTTCAACCAGAAGCCGGAGCACCGGCCGGACCACGCCCAGGACGACGACCTGTACGACGTGCCGTACCTGAACGGTGGTCTGTTCCGCACCAACCTCGACCATGAACGTGAGTACGATGTCCGCGATTCGGTGTTGCTCTCCATCATCGAGTTCTTGGAGAATTACACGTTCTCTGCGGCCGGGAACCCGGACGACCTCGACCCCAGCATCCTCGGCACGGTGTTCGAGAAGACGATCAACTACCTTGCTGGCGAGGAAGGCGCTCAGAAAGAGCTCGGCGCCTACTACACGCCGGATGACATCACCCGGTTCTGTGCAGACAAGACGGTCCAATCCGTTCTCTTCGAGCGGTTTAAGGAGGCTATCCAGAAGGAACGTGGCTGGCCAGAAGCCGAGTTCGACAACTACGACGGAATCTACGACCTCATCGACGCACTAGAAGGCAGCAACGACCTCATCGACACCGCCTTGGAGGAAGTCGACGAGTTCCGGGTCGTTGACCCGGCGTGCGGTAGCGGGCACTTCCTCACCTCCGTCCTCGGTGAAATTGTTGAGATTCGGCAGGCGCTGTACGCGGTGCATTCTGAGTCCAAGCACCTCTACGAGCTGAAGAAACAAACGGTATTGGAGAATTTATATGGGGTCGACATTGTCGGTCCGGGCGTGGAGATCACCAAGCTCCGGCTCTGGCTCTCCATCATCTCCGAGCTAACGACCGAGGAGATCGACGACTTGGATCAGTCCGAATTGGCTTTGCCCAACGTCGCGTTCAATATCCGGCAAGGTAATTCGCTTATCGGCTATACGGATACGAACCGGTTGCGCGATGATGGTGTCGAAAGCCACCACCTCGGTGACTACGCTACAGATTCGATTGAAAACTTGATTGAGGAACGGCAGGACAAGGTTGACGAGTACAAGCAGGTCTACGGCATGGACGCCCAGCGGCTTGAGGGGGAGATCGCGGAGAAGGACGAGGAGTACAACAGCCGTCTCAACAATAAACTACTCCAGGACTTCAAGGATGCCGACATCGCGTTCGATTACGATGTGGACGAGATTGGCCAACCGGACCTAGAACCGGAGAGCATCCATAAAGTGACGCTCCGGTTTACAGAACCGCTTGCCGACGACGAAAAGGACCACTTGGACGAGAAATTCCGGGATGAGAAAGGGATGCGAATCAACAACGGAACCGGTGGCTACGTGTCCATGTCGCTGTCTCACAAGTATCTCCTGCGAACCCCGGAGTCCCGTGTCCAACGAATCATCGATAACATTGGCGAAGACCGCATTGACGACATGGAGGTCGAACGCTATCTTACAGAGACGGATCTTGCTGGGCAAGACTATCTGCATTGGCCGCTTGAGTTCTACGAAGTGTTCGACGAACAAGGTGGGTTTGACGTCGTCGTCAGTAATCCACCGTACGGCATCGATCTCTCCGATGCCGAAGCAGAATTAGCGGATTATCCGGATACGAATCACTCGTCAGTCGTGTTCGAGACACGGTCCGAAGAACTGGTGCGTGAACACGGGAAGATCGCGTTCGTCGTCCCAAAGTCCCTTACGTACGCCCATCGGTGGATGTCGGCGCGGGAGCATCTTTTGGATACGGATCTGGAATACCTGATCGACGTCGGGAAAGCGTTCGAGGGTGTTGATGCGGAGCAGATCATCCTGACCCTAATGCACGGTAAGGCAACCGACCCGGTCACCGTCGGACGGCGAGAAGAAGACGGTTTCTTCGAGAAGGCGTACCAACAGAGTTCGTTGAGCCGGGAGTGCTTCTATATGTGGGTGGATGAGGACAACGAATCGCTGATCAAAACCCTGCAAGAGTATCCCAGCTTCGGGGAAATTGACTATGCGGACGCGACCAAAGGCATCGACTACTTCAAGGACTATGTCACTGAAGACGGCGACGGACTCCACGCATATCGTGGCGATGACATCAGCCAGTTCCGGTTTGTGCATGAAAGCCGGTTTGATGAAAGCATATTGGAACGGAACGACGTCAAACCGGACGACCATGAACAAAAGAAGGTTGTCTGGCAGGACATCTTAGCTCACGTCACAACGCCTGTCCCGCGCATCGTGCTACAGGCGGCTGTCGATTACGAAGGTGCGTACATCGCAGATACAGCTATCTTTGCCACCTCAGAGGAGCATTCGTGTGAATACCTCTGTGGCTTACTCAATTCGAGTCTCTTCTCCTGGTATGCATATACCATGATCCACAACCGAGCGATTCGGACGATGCATTTCACCCCGATCTACTTCAGTAGGCTCCCGGCACCGCCGGAAGACGATGAAGAGCTGATCCAGCGCATCGAGAAACTGACGGAGGCAATTCAAGACCTCGACCCAGTCCAAGAGGATGCGATTATGGCTCGGTACGAGAAACTGAACCAGGCCGTCAACGACCTCTATCAACTTGATATGGATGAACGCCAGCTTCTTGAGGAAGAGGCACCGCCACACCGGCCGACGTTGGCAGCCGCCTCCGAGCCATAGGGCTACCCGGATCTCCTATCGCTGTAGGGCGTTAATGCATTTCAGGATGAAAGAGACAGATATGGGAGTACCTGTCGTACGGTCGCCCGGTGCAACCGCGTATAGGTCTATGAGTCGGCCCCTTCTAAAGAGTTACTACGATTTTTCTAGAAGTCTTCAACACCGGCGTGGTGTACCGGTGCATCACCGGCACTTATCCAGGGTGCACCGCCGATTCACCTCCGTGGCAGGAATGCATACTTAAACCAGCGAGCCGCATCCCGGTGCAGCGATGCTCCGCATCACGGTCACATTGGACGACGAGCTTGTCGACCTCATCGAATACCGCTTTGGTGACGATGTAGAATATGAGTCGAAGTCGGTGCCATGCGCGGGTTCATCGACAAGGAAGCAGATGTGATATTTAGAGAGGTCTTTAGCCTTACCGCTTCGGTGCTTTCATTTTTGTATTAGCCATTATTCTGTCGCATCACCTTGCATGAACGTATATACTTTATTAGGGGGTAGAAGAGCAGAGAGCCCCCGGTGATGAAAATTGAGAACATGCGCTGACACTACAGAGAGGTGGAGTTCGCATAGGTTGTCCCTAAACAAGTTAGCACTTTCACCGAGGAATGGGGTTGAAACGAATTAGTGATACACCCTGTGGGATTGCGGTCCTATATCACTGAAAATCGCGCGAGCACAATCAAGTCTCCTGCTCTCCCTCGACGCTCATTGATTGCTGGTCGAGCCGTTCTATCGAACGTGCTTCGTCACCACGACAGATTCTTAGATTGCCTCATCCCGGTAGCACGAGAGTCTCAGTCGTTACAGAATAGTGTAGGGCAGAGCAAGAGGGCGTGGATTCGGAACTCATCCAGCCGATGCTAGCACGTATACCAGCTTTCCACGCCCTATATTGACATACGATAGCATATAGCAGTTAATTTCCGTCATGCAAATGCTCTCCGTCGAAAACGAATGCTAAGGTAGGTTGAATCGATAGAAGATACGGATAAGCATCCGAATATGGTCGAGACGGGCTTCAACTCCGGTCGCCTACTATCGACCCTGATGAGTGATTCTCTGTAAGGACGTTCGCGATAGCCTCCTGCACGACCGGCACCCACTCGTCTTCCGTAATCGTCCGCTGCGCCCAGTGAAGCGAAATAACTACGGGAGAGGGGGTATCGTACTCGCATATCCCATACTCCCGTGAGACGCGAACAGAGGCGGCCCGTGACCGGGGTATCCCGAGGACTCGTAGTGTCCGTCTCGTCGCCTGTCGTCCGAGCGTGACGATTCCAGATGGGTTCCTCGCGTTGATCTCTGCATCGAGGTAGGCGCGGCAATGGGCGAAACAGTCCTTCGTGTCGGTCGCCGGAATCCCCCGACTGGTATCCTCTTGCGTCGGACACTTGATGGAGTCCGTTATCCAGACATCGTCGAGAGTGAGCTCCACCGATTCGAGCAACTTCTCGATAAACTGCCCGCCCTGTGCGGCCTTGAATCGGGGTAGCCATTCGGCATTGTACTCCGCCCAGTCGTTGTGCTGATTCCACTCAACCGGATGGCGAGGTTCCTCAGTGACGAAGAGCAGTTCCCCCTCCGGGTTCGACAGGCCGGGATTCACGAATGTCCCCCGGGAGTTCTCGTGAGCACGACAGTCTTCGCAGGGACCCTCTCCCCGGTGTGCATTTTGAACGATGTCAGTTTCCCGTTCCCCCATAGCAAACCGTACAATATCGTGCTATAAAAGATTAAAAACTGGACATAATGAGCGCGATAAAGAGCCCCTACGATAGTTCTGAGGAACGGGTAGCTAACGCAGCCGGTCCATTACTAAATGACAGAAAATGGTAGGGAAAAGAAATGACGACGCCGACGACTATCCTCGGTGATATCCTCCTTTTCTTAGGAGTGGTCCTATTTTTCGGGGCCTTCATATTCCCGATTCTTGCTGGACTCAATGTTCGTGGCAGTCGGGATTTTCTCACGAGGCATCTCAACAATCTTCCCGGATTTCGAACCGGACGATGGTGGCGAGTCGTCATGGCGTCATTCGTCTATCTCATGGTTACCTCAACGGTACTCGGCGTCGGAGGTGTCGCGCTACTTCCCGAGTCGACTGGTGGCAACGATGCAACACCCTCATCGAATTCGGCAAACGGAACCTCTACGGCAGTTCTTGCTGCATCGACTCCAACAACAAGTACGACTGTAGCTACCGCCACGGAAGATACACCGAAGCCGACTACAACTTCGACGACGGAATCGGGACCGACGATAGCAACATCATCGCCGACGACACGGGCACCAGAAGAATTAGCAGCGACGATTCAGCCGGCATCCGATGACGATGCCTCTACATTCGACATCACGATTCGTGCAAATACGAGGCTCAAGAGTGCCGATTCCGGCAATGAAGATTTCGGCGAGCCATACTTTGTCATCGAGGTAGGCGGCGAGACGGTGCTCGAAACGGACGACGTAGACGCAAGACGAGATGGGAAATTCGAGTATCGGCTATCGAAACACGACCTCGATCAATTCGAGTCCGGAACTCATGAGGTAACTGTCCGACTCATGGACCGCGACGTGATTTTCGACGATGAAATCGCCTCGTGGTCCGGGTCGATGCAGTACGAGGCCGTACAAACGACTACTCCGACGACCACACCGCCTACCACACCATCCCCGACGACTCCGACGGAGACGCAAACACAGACGACGACAGCGCAAATTCAGACACCGGCCTCTACCCCAAACTACGAGATCGAGAGTACGGAGAATCTCAGTTATCTCGGTGTCGTGCGTCTCGAAGTAAATGTTAAGACGGAACAGTCGGTCGCACGGCTCTCGGATACCGAACTTCGCCGGATAAGTCGGGATGTCGTCGCATCGAAGGCGGCGGAGACGAAACTTAGCGCCGTCTCCATCTTCTTCTGGAACGAAAATGCCGCCGTCGGTCTTCAGCAGGCATCGGCGCGTATCGACTGGGCACCGGACGGCAAATGGAGTAAGGCCGGCGATGTAGCGCGAGGGGACTACTCCACGCACGAGTATGCCCTTGAGCGATTTACGACATCGACACCGACCACGACCACCGAATCGACACCGACGACAGAATCGACCACTCGAATTACGACACCGACAGAGACGCCAACGCCGACTACTACGACAACTACCCCCGACCAATCGTCACAGTCAGAGTGGACCGTCTCGGTTCTTGAAGTTGTGGATGGCGATACACTTAAAGTCGAATTCCCCGATGGGCGGGTCGAGAATGTCCGGCTTCTCGGTGTCGATACGCCGGAAGTCCATGTCGAGACCGACCCCGCCGAGTTCGAGGGAATTCCGGAGACGGAAGACGGACGCGACCATCTTCGAGATTGGGGCCATAAGGCGAGTGAGTTCGCGCGGATGACACTGCTTGACGAAGAGATCCGAGTGCAAGTCGATTCGACGGCGGACCGACGGGGGAGCTACGATCGACTTCTCGTCTACGTCTACCACGACGATGGAGAGCTCTTTAATCGGCAACTTATCGATCAGGGGTATGCCCGACTTTACGAGAGTGAGTTTAGCAAGCGCGAGGCATTCGAACGTGCGGAATCGCAGGCACAATCTGAGACTGTCGGCCTCTGGGGAATTGAACAGACGGCGACTACGACGACCACGACGGATGGTGGCGATTCGCAGCAGTTCGCCGTAATGCAGATTCATGCAGATGCGACCGGGAACGACCACGAGAATGAAAACGACGAGTATCTCGTGTTCAAGAATACCGGTGAATCGACGCTCGACCTTTCGGACTGGCGTCTAAGCGATGCCGCGGACCATACCTATCGCTTCCCGACTGGTTTCGAGCTCGCTCCGGGAGAGACGGTTACACTCTACACCGGGAGCGGCACGAACACCGATTCGGAACTCTACTGGGGCTCGGATGCCGCCATCTGGGATAATAACGGGGATACGATTCTCGTTCGGAATGGCGACGGCGACATCATCCTCAAGCGATCATATTAGCAGGCGATTCAGTCGTCGAGTCGACTATCGGCATCGCTCGACGAGTCGGGTAGGCGCGGAGGTGAGACCCGCCGTGACCGAATAAGGAGAGCAGGAGACGATTTTGATGAGTCGACACCGATCTCGTTTCGGAATAGAATGACATAGTGAGAAACGGTCGGGGAGACGATGCCGCGCCTACCCCGTCTCAATAGCGAAACTCCGTTTTCGTTAACTCGCACGTACTAGGACTCTATACGTGGGAGTTAACAGAATTCATCACCGAGGTCGGCGATACCGTTCCGACTCACGAACTCGGGACCCGTCCACTCGTAGATATCCGCGTTATAGGCCCCTTCACCGTCATGTTTCACGGCGTTTCCGTGGCTGACTTGTTTCTTGAGAGTCTTCCAGACATGTTCGCGAGAGACAGTCATGTCGGTGTCGGCGGCCTCGATTGCCTCCTGTATCTCCCGGATGGTGGCTCGTTCGCGTTCGAGTAGTTCCTCGATGATGGCCTGTTGTTTCTCCCCGTACGTCCAGACGACGCCGGGAACCTCGAAGTCCACGAGTTCATCGGGAAGTGCAGTCGTACAGGCGTATACAGCAGCATTCTCGTCCGGCTCCCGTCCCCATCGGCCGACCATCTGCGCGTTATTACACTCACGAACGCTTTCGAGGAACGTGGTTGCCTTGTCTGCATCCGGACCGACGAAACCACGACCAAACGCCCGTTGCCGACCGATCTCGTGGCAGGCGGAACACCCATTACCGCTACATTGCTCGCAACGACAGCGGTTACATCCGTTTCCACCGGTCGTCCCGCACTTATCGCATGGGATATCATGCCCACGGTACTTCGGCCGTGCGGAGTATCCGCATTCGGCGAGGAGGTCGAGTATCGGACCGTCGCCGGGGTCGATACACCCGTAGAGCAGTCCGACAAGCTCGTCCTTGAAGGTGTTATTACTCTTCTGCTCGCCGTGGTGCATCGTCTCGGGGTCGTCGATACCGACCTCCGTCATGATGGTCTCGATGCGACCCTCAATACTACTCGGTGTTCCGATGGTCGAAAAGCGGTCGGGAAACCGATGAGAGAGGGTTTCGATGATAATCCGCGCGTGTTGCACACGAAAATTCTCGCCGGTTGTCATCGGTCGTGTCGCCTCGCCTACCCTCACGACTGCAAGTCCTCGCTCGAAGAGTCGCCATAGTTGTCGCTCTTCGGCGTCTAAGACACGGTTAAGACGAATACCAGGACGGATATTCCGTTCCCATAGGGGGTAGCAGGGCCATGCGTCGAGTCCGACGACGCTTCGACAGATGGAGAAATCGGGCACCTGTCGAATCGTCCGGACCGTATTTTGATCATCGACGACGACCGAGAGGCGGTTAATGCCGGCCGGGTCATCGTCCGTGCCGTCAAATCGTACGGGCTCGTATTCGATGGTTGCAGTGGAACGACCATGCGGTCCGGCGGAATTACCGAATGCTTGCCAGAGAACACGCGTGAGTCTCGGCGCGAGCCGATGCGCACCCTCTCCGTAATGATACCAGTCGTCCGAGGGAGTCGTTCGAATCGCAGACGTGATTGCGGCACGCTCGTCGGCTGTACCCTCTCTAGCGTAGTGAACGAACGACTCCCATTGTGTTACTGGAGCGTCGACTTCGGTAAGGAACGACCCCACCATCTCTTGAATCCGCTGCTGATGTAGATACGGATTCGTATCGAAGTCGATGGTATACGTCGGCTGTTCGTCGTGGATAATATTCGTGTTCTCGCGAATGCTCGGAACGTGCGCGAACGCATCGGTGGCTATGATGAGATCGTGGACCGGTGCATCGTAATTGTCGTGGCGGGGGATATGCGTCCACTGCTCCGAGAGTTCACATGTAATCTCGCCCGCGCAGCACGGTAATTCACCATCGTAGAGCCATTCAGCTCGCTCGTGCGCTTCCCCGGCCCGGATACCACGCGTACTGATTTCGTCTTCGAACCACTGACTCGCGGGAATATCTTCAATCCAAATCTCATCGTCGTAGTCACCGTTTGCGACCGGACACACCGTGTAGCTCTCAAGGATGGCGACATTCAGTCCGGCATTTTCCGCTCGTTGTTTTGCTTCTTCGCGTGCCGTTTTGGTTTCGACGAGTAGGATAACGGGTTCACCGCCAGTTATTGACTGGTGTTCGAGCCACCGCGTTGTGACCGCAATCGCTGTCTTTCCCGCAGCGGTCGGGGCGACGAGGACAGCACACTCTCCCTGTTCCATCGACCCGAACACGGCATTCCGAAGTCGTTGATGGACATCGTCGGTCCTCGGCCAGGTGTAGCCACGCTTCTGGAGGATGCGCCGCTGCTCATCCAGTGAGAGCGCGCTAAGTTCCTGAATGAGACGGTCAAGTTCCGAGGTAGGTTCTCGGTCATAGACCGCTTCGACCGTGTTAATCGCTCGTCCGACGATACTGTCGAGTTCTACGGCGACGACATCGGTGTCGAGGGGTAGGCGGCCGACTATCCGGACT
The DNA here is from genome assembly GCA_005239435.1 of Halorussus salinisoli. GTDB lineage: Archaea > Halobacteriota > Halobacteria > Halobacteriales > Haladaptataceae > Halorussus > Halorussus salinisoli. The sequence continues at coordinate 43,773 of SZNP01000010.1, forward strand.
ATCTGCTCCCTATCTCGGTAGCCGCGTTGTTCCCATGCTAGGAGGACGCTCCCAGCGTAGAGTGCGTCCTTCGGCGATTCAAATTCAGCGGTCTTCCCGTCCAAAAGTTTCTCGAATGTAGCAGAACGCCGTCTTGTCCGTCGAAGGAGCTCCTCGTCAGAAAGTGCGAAATTCGTCGCGGACTTGGTCTGACTCATGCCGGACCACCACCGAGTCTGTTAATGATGGGAAGCCGGCCATTGTACTGACTTACCGCCGTTGTCACGTGGATACTGTTTGGGCGATTCGATACCGTCGTGTCGAGTAGTCCTTCGGTCATGATGATGATGAGTATCCTTCCTTTGTAGGTGGAATTTGGATTGGAGAAGACCCGGAGCCACGGCTGCGCATGACCGTCTGACAAAATACTTATGTGCCGGGGAGCCTACCTCGACACTAGTACTCGTGTCGGGCCATAGAGCCGAGACGAGGCTTCGTAATCTCCCCTCACATCACTGGTTTTCGGATGCAAAGTGTGAACCAGTGATGGAGGTAATTCCTACGGTGTCTTCGGATTCACCCCGTGACGAAACCCTTTATCGAGGGCTTTGCGTGACCCTTTCCATTGCGGAGAGCGTCATCCGCTCCATCCATCCAGTATGACACTAGTATCTTCCACTGCACCGTGTCGAGATTGACATCTTTCTGGAAAAGTTTTTGATAGCAAGATTCGAAGGCACGATGCTTTTCCTCTGATGTAGAGTTTTGCGCCGACATCTTGAAGATTTTTGATTCCTCTATCGGTGATTCCTCAGGTGGATTCATTTCGACAAACCATATTTCGCCCTTATCTTCGAGAGATACAGAGATACATTGTGTATCAGCGAGCAAATCGAGGAGGGTGTAATCTAGTTCTCGGTCCACGGACTCTGAATTAGGGAAGAAGTCCATAACAGCATCGCCCAATGAATCACCCAACTGTTCATGTAGCTCTCTTTCTTCATAGTCAACATGACCCGCAGCTGTATCCGCCATTTCAGCGGCTATCACTGACCGCACCGTGTTATTCTCTAGATCATCTTCGGGAATGTTCCATACAGAGGAGATTGGAATACCACCTTTCATGAGCAAGAATGAGAATTTTTCTTCCTCACCTTTTCGGACGGTGAGCACCAACTCTGGATGAATCTGATAATTGCGTTCTTCACTCATCGATATCGTGTTCTCCGGTAACTGCCTGAATTTCGAGTTCGACTAAATCGCCGTGTTCGATTTCTAATTCGGTCCGTACGGGGTGTGGAATCGCTACACGCCCTTCGCGCTGAAGTGGTACCGTTACTTTCATCATTTCTTGTTCCTCGGCCCGTCATTCGTTTTTCGTCGTTCCGGGCCTATCGTAGTAGACGTGCTACACGAACATAGTCGTTACTTATAAGAGTGACTCGCTACAACGGGACAAATGAGGAAGTAGGGGTTTATATGGGAGAACAAAGAGCAGATTTCCTCTGGAATAATGAGCGGGAATATATCAGGGGAGAAAGCAACGACCGACGAGTTAAATCACAACTAAAGAACGAGTCGGCCACAGCAGCCGTCCTCGGAAATCGGCTTGCGGAATTCCGGTCCGACCTAGAACTCACCGAGCGATTCTGGCGCGACCGGATGGCCGACGAAGGCGGCCGATACCATTGGGAGGATATCGTTCTCCCTGCGAACGAAGCCGAAATTCGAAAGCTACGAAACGTGCTCGATGACTGGCTAACGCACGCGGAAACGGATTTCGTCGAACGTGAAGACGAGATTTTAGAAGACCATCTCTACCCGCTTTGGGAGGACCTCGACTTCGGCAATCAGCCAGAGAGCCGCCTACTCTTCGCTAGAGCCGAGAATATCGAGAACTCGACGGAGAAGAACGATATCGAGGAGCTCGTTGCCCGCCGTGAAGCGTTAGTCATACTCCTTCAAGAGCCACAGCTTCGGGAGATTTTCATGTGGGTAGGCGACCATCCGCAACGTAAAATCCCGAAAAACAAAGAGTATAAGCAGAATTCGTGGCGGTGGGCGGCAAGCCGCCGTATAGCGAACGACCACGGCCTTCTCGAAGAGATAGGTGACTGGAAGCACATCTACGAGCGTACGCTACGAGGAGATGCCGTCTACCGGACGCTTGAGAAGTTAGCGACATCGACTACTGACGCCGTCGCTGATCTGCCTACAGAGGAGAAGCTAAGGAAGTGGTTGAGCTTTCTCTATCAGAGACAAGGCCGGACGGAGTAAACCGCTTTCTCCGGAGTCTAAGATAGATTCACGACGATGAGACCGCTGTGATATCGCTCTCGGTAACCTATTCCCTCCCTTCCCTTCCGTCGCTAGAACTCGGCGAGAAACGGCTGTAAGCCGTGCAAACGGTTTCTCGGACCTTCGTTCGACCCCCTCCATCGGTCGCTCCGGAATTCAAACGATAGAGCGACGTTAGCATGTTACCGTTAGAGATGGAAGTTAAGAGCGAAAAATCAGAAGCTTGTTTGGCGGTAGTTTGATATTCTAATGGAGGGAATACGAGATGTGACCTCCGAGAGTATTGAGCACGATTTGAATGAACTTACTCAACGTCTCGATACGCTTCCGGAAGCGGACGAGCCACCGCCTACCACACTTCAGATTTTAGGCCGGAGTCGCCGGGAAACTGATTGGCAACAGTTTTTACTCCATTTTCTAACACCTGACGAAGCGCACGGGCTAAACGATGAGGCGCTCGAACATCTCCTCCGGGCACTATCTGCCCGAGACGATTTCGAGTTTTCGTTTTCCCGCTTTGACCTTGACGATGTCCAGGTAGAACAGGAAGTCGTCACCGATCAAGGGCGGCCGGATATCGTTATTTGGTCGGATAAGGACTGGTTTCTCTGCTTTGAGTTGAAGGTCGATTCGTCGGAAGGTACCGACCAGACCAAGCGATACGTGGAGGTCGAAGCATTTGATGGCATCAATCTCGACAAATCGGTAATCGAGGGACACCACTACGTCTACCTCGCACCGGCAGACGCATCCTCTCCGAATGCATGCGAGTTCGTGCACGTGTCGTGGGAGTGGATTGCGTCGGAGCTACAGGCGTTTCTCGCGGAGAGCTACGGAGAGTATCCGTCTCGAACGACGGCTCAACTTAACGCGTTCATCGATACAATACGGAATGAGCTAACCATGACGGATTATCAAGAGAATCAGCAAGAAAAGATGGAGTTGTACGTGCGTCACTACGACGAAATTCAGGAGGTAGAAGACGCCTTCGTCGAAGGCTGGACCGAGTTCGAGCAGGAGTGGGGAACACGATTAGCAAATGCGCTCGATACTGGTGAGGTCGAATCGAGTTCTCCGGTCCCGGATGAGTACGTTACGTTCAAATTCAATCGAAATGGTGAATCATCTGAACGGTGGATATTCAAGCAGGCAACCTCCGATTGGGCGTGGATTTTTAGAGACGGATGGTGGAAGCGGGCGGATACCCGAGAGAACATCTATAATCGAAATCGGCCTGACGTACGAATCGGATTTCTTCATCGGTTAGAGAAACATCGCGAAAATGCCGTCCGGGACCACGAGTTGAAGATCTTCTTCCGCATGACTCCCCCGAGCCCCGAGGAGTTCAAGAGTTCGTTCGAGCAGATGTTTTACGACCGGAAGGAGAAGATAGCCGATTATACGCCACAACCCGGCGAAATCACCGGGAATAAATCGAATCTACTCGAAGTAACATACGATATCGATGTGAAAAATCACGAGTCATACTTTGAAGCGTATATCGCGGCGCTCAGAGACGCGTTTGTAGACCACGTCGTAGACAACGAAGAGTTAGTCTCGAAAATCGATGATATCTATACGGAATCTCTCGAAGAAATCGACCTGGAGTAGTTTATGGTGTTAGCGTCGGGCCTACCCGCCACAGTCTGACTTAGCCCATCCGGTCGAGTGCGTCACGCCGATCTTCGACCGGCACTTGGTCGTACTTCATGGTAGTTACTGGGTTCTTATGGCGCAACTGCGCTTTCGCCGCCGCGAGGTCCCGCTCTTTCGTCATGTAGGTCCCGACGGAGTGTCGTATTGTATACCACGACATCTTCCGATTCGCCGTCTCGATACCGGCATAGTCACAGAGTCGGTGAAGGAGCCGTCGGAGACTCTTCGAGCCCCAAGGATTCCCGTGGCTTGTGAGCCAAAGAGTGTCCGTCTCCTCGTATCGGTCGTATAGTTCTCGTTCCTCTAGCCATCGCGAGAGTGCCGTCGCCGTTCTGTCGGTTACGCTTACCGTCCAGTTGCCCTCGTTCTTCGATGACTCAGCTTTAGGGATGCGGAGCACGCCATTTGTCGCGTCGACCCACTCGGTAGTCGCGTTTCCGACTTCGGCAGGCCGGAACCCGACATCAAGGCTTGTCCAGACGAGCGATGTAATCTCCCAACCGTTCACTTCATCCCAATCTTCTTCGGTGACGTCCGTGTAGTCCTTGCCGAGGACGTTCGCGACGTAATGTTTCCAGCCGCTCCGTTCTTCGGCAGTAAGCGTACTATAGGCGGGTAGGCTCCCTTCGTTTAGCGCCACTTGCCGAATCACCCGACGCTCCTCTCGCGTCAAGAAATCTTGCGGTTGATGGTTCCCACCTGAGCCATCGAACGAATACTCGAAGTTCCATTCGTCACGACCGTGTTCGTGATGAAGCCACTTCGAGCAGCGCTTGAGAGCCTCCTGTTTCTTCCCTTTATCCGTCTGTGTCTTATCGGCGACGGCGAGCCAGTCCATGTAGGCCGCGGCGTCGTCGGATTCCGGGGGATAGTGATATCTATTTTTCTGGTCCCACATCCACCGGTCGAACTGCGCGGTCCGATACGCCGTATTCGACACCGTGTAGGGTGAGTACCCCTCGGCCTTCTCGGGTGCCTTCCCTTCCTTTAGCAACCATGATAGGAATTGTGTGCGTTGCTCTTTGTAGTCGACGATTTGCTTATCAGTCAGTTCGCCCTCGTGCGTTTTCGGTACGACTGGGATGCCCCGTGATGGCTCCAATTTGATCTTGATGGAAACGGGACAGCGTGAGAGCGTGATTGGCAGGTCCATTGTCATCGATGTCCTGCCGAGATGAAAATTGGAAGACTGCTGTACGATGCTCAGTGCGCGGGACCGGATTCGAACCGGCGGACCCCTACGGGATAGCGTCCTAAGCGCTACGCCGTTGGCCTGGCTTGGCAACCCGCGCGCACTCTCCAGTTCCGGCGAGGGCGACAAGAAACTGTCGTTCTTCGGGAGGACCGCGACGGGTGCGCACCGAGTGCGCTCGATGCTACGGAGATACAGTTCGGAACCCCCAATACAATCCTCTAACACATATCTTCGTTTCTCTAAGTAGCACGTATCCGTTTCAAATACGCAATGGCAGGCTGACCAAACTACCGGAACGCTTGTTCAACCATCCCATCGTGGGTGAGATAAAGGAGCCGCCCGGTCGCGGGCCTGCGGCCCGTGGTCGTCTCGTGAGCGCAGCGAACGAAATGCCGGAAATCGGATATTTTCGGAGACAGTCCAGCGAGCAGGACCGTCTTCCGTCGGCGAGCGCGCGCGGACTTTCTACACCGTCTTCCGGTCCCCTCGGAGGTGTTTCTCGGCAAAACGGTACGTCGTAGCGGCGGAGATCTTCTAACCTATCCCCAAAAATCCCGACGTATCGTTCCGCAACCGCCCCGAGACGCTTATGTGAATCCGGTCGCAAGCTATCGCCGTGTATCGGGCACGCGACCACGTCCAAAACGAGCGATGGCTCGCCGAAATCCAACAGGCCGCGGACCGACTGGACCTCGACACCGCCGCGCGTTCGCGGGCGACCGACCTCTTCCTCTCGACCGTCTCGGAGTGGGACGCGCCGAGCGAACGAGACGCCGACTCCCGGCAGGCCGTCGTCGCGGCCAGTCTCTACGCCGGGTCGCTCATCGAGGGCGACCAGCGCTCGCAGAGCGAGGTGGCCGACGCCGCGGGGGTCGCGCGACTGACGATTCAGCAACGCTGGAAGGAACTCCTGGAAGAGGCTGGTCTACAACCGCCGTCGTGGTAGCGCTAGAGCGTTTTCGGAGTCGTCCCTACGTTCTACCGCTACTGAGGGTCGGATAGAACGACGAATCGATAGTCACGAGTCAGTCGAGCGCACGCTCGTGGAAAGCATCACCGAGCGCATCCCGGCGGTTCGGCGGCCGAGCGTCCACCGAGGAAAACCGTCGCTAACGCCCGTGAAAACCAGCAATCGAGAACGTATCAGCGCTCGGCGTCCCGGCCCTCGCGCTCGGGAGTCAGATTGCCGTGCTCGTCGATTTCGCCCTTGACGATGCGCGTGCTGGAGATGATGTCGCCGTCCTCGGCGTGGATGTGAGGGACGACTTCCACGTCGAGGGGGTCGTGGCCGCGTTCGCCTCGAATCTCGTTGATGCGCTCGGCACCGTCGGTGGTCTCCGGGGAGACGACCAGGGCGTCGAACTGCGGTTCGGTGGCGATACCGGTCGGTTCGGTCAACTCTCGGACCTCGAACTCGCGGTCGTACTCGTCGGCGAACTCCGACAGCACGGCCTCCAAGTCGGCCTTGCGCTCGTCGAACGGGCGGACGTACCGGTCCTCGTGGCGCGTCTTCGGCGCGAGTTCGTCGCTGGTCAGACCGACCGTCACGTCGCCGAGTTCGAAGGCGCGCTCGAACAGCGCGCGGTGGCCGTCGTGGACCGGGTCGAAGGTCCCGCCCAGGGCAACCCTCATACCCCCGCGAAGGGTACCCCGCGGCTTAGTGCCTTCGGAATAGCGCCCGGCGACTCGAATTTTACGTCTCGTCGTCGCTTCCGGACGCGTCGCCGAGTCCGGACTCGTCGTCGCTTCCGGACCCGTCTTCTTCATCCTCGACGCGGATGCTGACCGGTTCGCTGGTCTCGCCCGTCTCCGACCGGTCCTCGGGTTCGAGGTGGTCGTCCAGGTTGAACACCGTGTTGAGTTCGTCCTGAATCTGGCCGACGATGCCACCCACGAGGTCGCTCGGAGCGATGGCGGTGTACTCGTATGGGTTGTTGCCAGCGCCCTCGCTCTCGCGCTTGCGGCGCTCGACCTTCTCTTCTTCGTGGAGTTCCGCGAGCGACTCCCGGACCGTCGAGGGGTAGAGACCGGTCCCTTCCGCGATCTCCTCGCTGGTGCTGTAGGGCTGTTGGCGGAGATAGACGTAGATTCGCGCCCGCGTCTCGGTGTCGAGGACCCACGAGAGCAGGTCCACGATGCCCTGGTCGAACTGGTCGACGGCCCGGTCGGCCTCCTCTTCGAGGCGCTCACGGCCCTTCGAGATGCGGTCCTGGTCGGTCTCGACCGGCACGTCCTGTTCGACCGACACCTGCTCTTCGCCCGCCACCTCCACGTTCACCTCTTCGGTGAGGTCGCCCTCCTCGTCGACTTCGAGTTCCTCCTCGACCGTCACGTCGTCGTCCACGTCCTCTATCTCCGTCTCCTCGACGGTGTCGTCTTCGACGTCCACGTCGTCGTTCTCGTCTGTGTTTTCCCCGGACATGTCCTCTCTACGAGGACAAAAGCCGTGAGCGAGTAAAAACCTTGCCTACGGGTAGTGACGCTCCGGTGCTCGGACTCGAACGCCTACTGCTCGCGCAGAACCAGCGACTCGTAGAGGGCTTCGACGCCCTCCTCGTCCCGAATCCGGCGCTGGCGGGTCGCCCCACTTTCGCCGTCGTAGATGTCCCGGATACCCGAGACGCCCAGTCGGTCGCACTCCCGGTCTACGACATCGCCGAGTCCGATTTCTCCCTCGCGGTCCCGCCGGACGAAGGCGGCGTCGTGGCCGTACCGCATCGCCCGCCACTTGTTCTCGTCCAAGAGTTCCCGGCGATGACGATAGCCCGACTCGCCGTCCTCGTATCTCGCCGCGAGGTCTTCGACGAGCGCGTGAGTGTACTCCACGAACGCCATCACGCGCTCGGGGTCGGCCTGTCCGTCGGGCGTCCGGACTTCGACAGTGCCGAGACCGGTGTGCGGTCGCACGTCGTACCAGAGTTCGCCGCGGTCGGCGATGGAGTCGCTCCGCAACATCGTCTCCTCGAACGCGGCGAAGTCGTCGTAGGAGTCGAAGCAGGTCGGCATCCCGGTGTTCGGAAGCGCCTCGAATATCTTTGCCCGCGCCGAGTGGAGACCGGTGTCGAAGCCGTTCCAGTACGGCGAGTTGGCCGACAGCGCGAGCATCACGGGGAGGTACCACCGAATCTCGTTGGCGACCCAGACCGCCTTGTCGGCGTCGTCCACGCCGACGTGGACGTGGAGTCCTGTGGTGGTGTTTCGGTGCTGCGGATACTGGATTCGATTCAACTGGTTCCGATACCGGGGCTTCTCGGCGTGTTCGAGTTCGCGCCAGAGTGCGGCCGGGTGCAGGCCCGCCGCCGCGATTCGAAAGCCGCCGGCCTCGGCGTGTTCGACCAGCGCGTTTCGGACCGCCAGCAGGTTCTCGCGGGCGTCCGCGAGGCGCTCGATCTTCGGCGTCTGAGTCTCGATGACGCACTTGAACAGTTCGTGGTCGAGTCGCCCGTCGAGTATCTCGGGCGGTTCGGTATCGTAGACGAGTTCGTCGGTTCCCGCGGTCGGAACCCCCCGGCTATCGACCACGAAGAACTCCTCCTCGATGCCCAGCGTGCCCATCTCCGCGAAACTCTCAGCCGAACCCGAGTCCATTTCCCGGAATTTCGCAATCCGACGTATAAATAGTTCCGAAGACGGCAGAACCGCGCGAGAGGATTCGCGCCGGGGCCTCACCTCACTTCGGCCGAGCGACCACGCCGAGGTGGTCGTCGTGGTACGGTTCGAGGCGCTCGGTCGCCAGCACCTCGTAGCTCTCTCGGAGGTCGTCGAGGGCGTCCTCGAACACGTCCTCGGGGTCGCGGGTCACGTCCTCGCTCCGGGCCTTGATGGCCGCGAGCAGGCGGCCGTCGTCTCGGAGGAATCGGCGGTTCTCGACCGCCACGCGTGCCTGACCACGGGTGGCCACGTCCTGCACGATGGCGTCCACGTCGGCCTCCACGACGTGGGCGTAGGACGCGGGCTTGCGGGCGTCTTTCAGCAGGGGAACGAGGTTCCGGCGGCCCTCGGCGACTCCCACGAGGTCCCGGACGGGCCGGGGTGCGAACTCGACGGCGTAGGTCGGCCCGACGAAGTCGGCGACGTGGCTGGCGGTCGTGCCGCTGGCCGCGCCGAGGTAGAGGACGGTCTCGCCGCCGTCGAGACCCACGTCCAGTCCGGACTCGACCATCGCGGCGAGTTTCGACCGCCCGGCGTCCCAGAGTCGCCACCCCTCGTCGGTGGGTTCGCCGTAGACCGGTTCGCCGCGGGTCGCCAGTCGGCGCTGGCCGTCGAAGGTGCGTCGTTCGACGCCCTCGGGGAGGTCGGTCACGCTTCACCTCCCGCCTGCTCGTCTCCAGCATCGTCCCGTCCCCGAATCTGGTCCATCCGGCGCTCCAACTCCTCGTCCAACTCCTGCTTGCGCTCCCCGGAGTAGTAATCGACGCGCGCGGCGATGGCCAACTTCCCGGCGAGCGTCCGGGCGGCCGACCCGCGCTTCTCGGGCCGGGTGCCGCGGACGTACTCGTGAGTGAAGATGACGCCGTGCTTGGGCGAGGGAGCGTGGCCCCTGAGGTGGGCGAACAGCGAGTCCTCCGCGCCGAGGACCTGTACGGTCCCGGAGGGCTTCTTGGCGAGCGGTTCGAGACCTCCGGCGAGCGAGACGAGGCGCGCCGCGAGAACCGGCCCGGCCAGCGCTGAGAGATTCGGCGCGACTTCGGGCGTCTCGCGTTCGAGAAACGCCCGGAGCGCGTCGCTCTCGTCGGCGAGGTCGGCGGACCGGCGCGCCAGCGAAATCAGTCGCTCGTCCACGGGCGACTCCGGGTCTCGGTCCGCCAATTCGCGGGCGTACTCTACTCCGGTTCCCGCGTCGGGATACCGGCTTCCGGCCCACTCGGCGACGCGCTCGGCGAGTTCGTTGGCCTCGGCCGCGGCGTCGTCCATCGCTCGGACCGCGTGGACGAGTTGCTGGTCGTCGGCGCGCTCGCGCTCGGCCGCGCCCTCGCGGGCCGCCCGCACGGCCGCGTCGTGGAGTCTCGCGTAGTAGTCGTTCTCGTCGTCGGCGAACCCCGCTTCGACCGCTCGCCCGGGCCAGTCGTCGGGCGCGTCGGCCCGTCCGTCCCGAATGGCGGCCGCGCCCGCCTCGACGTCGTCGGGAGCGACGCCCTCGAACCACCCGGCGCGCTCGGCGTCGGTGTGGGTTCCGTCGTCGGTCATGCCCGAGGGTTGCGCGCCTTCGCGTTTAAACCTACGTTACTCGGGTCGCGGTCGGTTGGCGAATCACCTGCACAGCAGGCCGACCAACTACCGTCGTCTGAGTGGACTGAAAGGGGTCGCGGAAGAAGTATCCTTAAGCCGTTCCCCGCCACAAATCGCCCGTATGGACGTAGAGAGCTTCTTCGAGGAGATGCCGTTCGCCGACCTGCTCGGGGTCGAAGTGACCGAAGTCGAGGACGGCCACGCCGAAGGCCGACTGGAGATGCGCGAGGAACTGTCGTGGAACGCCGACCACATGATGGCTCACGGCGGCGTCACGTTCACGCTCGCGGACACCGTGGGCGGCGCGGCGCTGGTCTCGCTGGTGGACCAGCCGGTCCCGACCATCGACATGCGCATCGACTACCTCGAAGCCGGGACCGGCGACCTGCGGGCAGAGGCCGACGTGGTGCGCTGTGGAAGCGACGTGGGCGTGGTGGACGTGGAAGTCTACGCCGTGGACGACGACGCGCAGGTCGCCGACGCGCGCGGTGTGTACAAGACCGGATAGTTCCGACGCGCGTTCAGATAGCTCTTCATTTCTTTCCACATTCATCCCAGTTCTCAAGCATAGATATACAATTCTTCAAGCACGGTTTCTGTTCGCCACGGTCCCGCGCCGGAACGCGTTCAACGTCAACAGCAGCGCCGCACCGCCGCCGATGACGATGCCGAGACTTCCGCCGTTTTGTGCGACGAGGACGCCCAGCAGAAAGGCGACGAGTTCGAGCGTGCGATGGATGTGCGTCAGCGTCTGCGCGATCTCGGGGTCGGCCATCGTTCGTAATTTTCTGCTAACTTACAAATTCGATGCGGTTCGGCGCGGCCGCCGTCGGTCTCGGTCGCTCCCGGCCAGCAGTTCACGCGAACACCTGCGCGAACAGGGTCGCCTGCCCGCGGTGCAGGCGCTCCAGGAACGCCGACTTGCTGATTCCGAGTTCGTCGGCCACCTCCTCGGCGGTGGTCCGGCGGGGTACCTCGAAGTAGCCCATTTCCAGCGCAGTCCGGAGCGCGACCTCTTGGGCGGGCGTCACGTCCCACCGCTGGGCGACCGCCTCGTCGTCTTCCTCGCCGAGGGGGAAGACGCGCTCCAGCGATACTCCGACCGTCTCGGCGGCCGCGGCGAGGACGCCCTGAAGCACGTCGTGACCCACGACCGCGCCGGTGTAGCGTTCGGTTCCCTCTCGGTACTGGAGGGTCTCGGCCATGAATCCCGCGTCGGTCAGCTCGTGGACGGCGCAGGGGTGCTTCGAGAGGCATCGGAAGTTGGTCTTGCTGTCGGTCCGAGAGGCGTGGAGGTAGCGAATCCGGTCGTCGGCGTCGAGGACAGCGGCGAGGTCGTCGGCCCCGTCGTCCGTCGAGAATCGAAGGAGTGCGTAGTCGTCGTGGCGGAGTTGCGGCGGCCGGGAGTCGATGGTGGTTCCCGTTGCGCGGGAGGCGTCCGCGAGCGGGCAGTCGTCGCCCGTGACGCTGAACTCGACTACGAGGCACTCGTCTATCATGGATCGGTTCTCCCTTTCGAGTCGGCTTTTGGGTGGAAGCCGTGAGAGCCTCCGCGCGCTCGCGGTCGCTGACGCGGAATATCCAGCGCGCGCAGTTCTGCGCGCGCTGGATAGTCGGCCGAGCGTCGGTTGGCGGATTTCGGCCCGTCGTTCATGCTGGAAACTCGCCGGGCGCAGTATTTAAACCCCGCTCATGGACGGGTTAATCGGTTTAGTGGTCGGCGACTAGTTACCAGTATATGGACATCGAACAGGTAAAACAGCGCGCCGGACCGCGTGAGTTCAGTCCGAAAGACGACCTTCCGGAGAAGTACCGGAAGGCGGCGACTCGGATGATTCAGTTCCACGCGAACAGCGAGATAATGGGGGCGTACCTCGAACGACCCTTCATCCGCGAGGCCCCCAGCCTCGACCGAAAGCTGGCGTTCTCGGCGAAGGTGCAGGACGAAATCGGCCACGGCCAGTTGCTCTACCGGGCGGCCGAGTCGCTCGGCATCAAGACCCGCGACGAGATGCTCGACGAACTGGCGAACGGCGAGGGCAAGTTCCTCAACTGCTTCCACTACCCGATGGAGTCGTGGGTCGAGACGCCCATGATCGCGTTCTTCGTGGACGGGGCGGCGATGCGCCGACAGGCCACCCTCAAGCAGTCGAGTTGGGAACCCTACGCCCACGCGATGGACAAGGTGTGCTTCGAGGAGGGCTTCCACGTCAAGCACGGCGAGGCCATCCTATACGAACTCATGACCGGTTCGAAGAAGGAACAGGAGCTGACCCAAGAGGCCTTCGAGGAGTGGTGGCCCCGCATCATCCAGTTCTTCGGCCCGACCAACGACAAGTCCACCCACCACGACTTCTCGGCCGACGTGGGACTGAAGACGATGACCAACGACGAACTCCGGAACGCCTTCCTCAACGCCTACGTCCCGAAAGCGAAGAAGTACGGGCTGGAGATTCCCGACGAACCCCGCATCCGGGAGAACAGTGACGGCACCTACGAAGTCGTGGAAGACGACCTCGACTGGGACGAGTTCTTCACCATCGCCAAGAACGACTCGCCGGGCAGCCACGAGCAAATCGGCAAGCGGCGTCGTACCCAGGAGGCCGTCGAGTGGGTGCGAAACAGCATGGACGACTGGGAAGCTAAAAGCGCGGGGCAGACCCCGCAGGCGGCCGACTAACCATGATTTGGGAAGTGTTCCGACAGGAGCAGGCGGGCGAGTATCACACTCACTGCGGAAACGTCCACGCACCAGACCGCGAGATGGCGCTGCTGTTCGCCGAGATCCAGCACGGGCGGCGCAAACCGACGAACAGCCTCTGGGTCGCCCCCCAGAAGGAAATCGGCGAAGTGGACACCGAGGACGCGAAGTTCGGCGGCACGACCGACAAGTCCTACCGGTGGGCACAGTCGTACAGTTTCGAGGCCGCGGCCGAGGAGGTCGCCGAGTCCGAGAGCGAACAGGTCCAGGCCGAGGCCGAGCGCCAGCGAGGTGACGACTGATGACGACCGCCGAGCAACTGCCCGGCCCCGACGACCTCTCCGAGCAAGAGCGCGAGGCCGTAGAGACCCTACTCTTTCGACTCGCCGACGACGAGTTCGTCCTCGCCGAGCGATACACCGAGTGGCAGGTCCGCGCGCCGACGCTCGAATCCGACCTCGCGCTGGCCAACATCGCCCAGGACGAACTGGGCCACGCCCGCCTCTGGTACGACCTGCTTCAGGACTTCGGGCCGGACGAACCCGACCTCGTCTGGGAGCGACCCGCCGACGAGTGGCACCACAGCACCCTGACCGAACGCCCCTTCGATGAGGGCGACTGGGCCGACCCCATCCTGCGGTCGTACCTCTACGACGTGGCCGAGGAGATTCGCCTCGAAGCGCTCGTGGACTCGTCGTACGCCCGGATCCGCGACCGCGTCGGCAAGATTCAGGGCGAGGAGGACTACCACCGCGAACACGCCGAGAACTGGATCGAACGACTCACCGAAGACGACCAGAGCCGCGAGCGCGTCCAAAGCGCGCTCGACCGACTGTTCCCCTACGCTCTCACACTGTTCGCGCCCGCCGACGAGGAAGTCGAGGCGCGAATCGACGACCTGGGCCTGCGCACGGAGTCGCTGGCCGACATGCGAGAGGAGTGGCTGGACACCGTGGTTCCGTACCTCGAAGACCTCGGTCTCGACGTCGACGAGGACGCCGACCTCCCCGACGACGTCGGCCGCGACGAGTCCCACACCGACGACTGGGACGACCTCTGGGACGAGTTCACCCGGACCTACCGCGAACTCGACCGCACCGAGGCGACTCGCATCATGAAAGACCCCGACGAGGTGGAGTGAGTCACCCCTATGTCGAGTGACCTGCCCTACGACCCCGAGATTCCGGACCTCCGGGAGAGAGACCCCGAGGAGCTGTCGCCAGACGAGATTCCGGGAACCGGCGGCGTCCCCGGTCTCGGCGACGACTGCGGGGACCCCGCGCTCTGCGCGTACACCGAGTACGTCGAGGGCGAGGAGGTCGAGGACATGCCCGCGACCGGCGAGGACGCGGAGGGCATCGAAGCCGACGTGTGGGACGCCCTCTACGACATCGAGGACCCCGAGATGCCGGTCTCCATCGTGGACCTCGGACTCATCTACGGTGTCGAACTGACCGAGCGTGTGGACGAGGGCGTCCACGCAGAGGTACTGATGACCCTGACCTACTCGGGGTGCCCGGCGCGGGACATGCTGACCGACGAAGTGAAGCGCGCCGTCGCGGGCGTCGAGGACGTCGAGTCGGTGGACCTGCGACTCGTCTGGAGTCCCGAGTGGTCCATCGAGATGGTGACCGAACAGGGCAGAGAAGACCTCAGCGAGTTCGGACTGAGCGTCTGACCATGCGACGACCAGACCCCAGCGTCGAGACTTCGGGCGACGACACCGGGGCCGAGTGCCCCTACTGCGGTTCGACCGACACCGAGCGAGAGCATCCGAAGGGACCGTCGCTCTGCCGGTCGATGCACTACTGTAACGACTGCGAACAGCCGTTCGAGAAGTTCGAGTAGCCGATATGTCACATGGTTTTTAGCCTCTCGCAGGCGACACGACGTCCGTCGAAGGGTGTCGAAAATGGGGGCTAGGAACTCGATGGCACCGGAACCGCGTTGGATGGCAGGAACGCGGGTGTCGGATGACAGGCGGGTGTCGGGCGGCTCGGTCGTGGACCAGAGTCGCGGCGCAACCGGACGCAACCGCAGTTTACTCATTTGGTAGTATCCGTTTAGTAGTTATGGCCGTAGATCGAGAAATTATCGGTAATCGGGGCCGTCATCTGCTTGCTCGAATCACCCCCAGTTTGGCGTATGTCAGAGAGCCGTCCTTCACGAGAGGAACTACGGCGGGGCATGACCGGCGAAATCGAGCGGTCGAACGCCGAAAACGCTCCAGGTGCCGAGCCACTCCGGGGAGAAATCCGAGCCACTCCGGGGAGAAATCCGAGCCATCGTGGACGAGGGGGACAGTCCGCAAGGCGTGAAAGGCGAACTCCAGTCGGGCGTGACGGGACACGTCCGGCGAGTCGTCGCCGACTAATCGCCGGGCTACCGTTCTCGACGTTCGAGTTCGAGCAGTCGCCGCTTGAGCGCGACTCCGTCGCCCGCCGAGTAACCGCCCAGCGAGTCGGTCCCGACGACGCGATGGCAGGGCACGACCACCGGAACCGGGTTCTTCCCGCAGGCCTGTCCCACCGCGACCGCCGCGGTGTCCAGCGCCTCGGCGAGGTCGCCGTAGGTCCGGGTCTCGCCGTACGGAATCGCCTGCATCTCGGCCATCACGTCACCCGCGAAGCCATCGGGCGGGTGGACCGAGAGGTCGAAGGTCCGGCGCTGGCCCGCGGCGTACTCGGCGATCTGTTCACGGAGGTCGGACTCCGAGGCCGTGACGTAAGTGGCGTCGAGTCCGACGGTTCGACCGAAGAGTTCGACGTTCATCGGTCGGACGAGGGGTGGCGAGGTCTTCGGAGTTTCGGTCGGAGTGAGGTATCCTTATCGTGGTGGCGCAGGAGGGTGGAACATGGACATCTCCGACGACGAAGGTATCCGAACCGTCACGTTCGACCGCCCCGAGGTCATGAACGCGTTCACGCCCGAAATCGCCGAGGAGTTGGCCGAGGCCTTCGCCGAGGCCGACCCCGACGACCACGACGCAATCGTCTTGACGGGCGAAGGACCGGCCTTCAGCGCGGGTGGGGACGTTCAGTCGATGGCCGAGCGCGAGGAGTCGCCCGACGAGGCCTACGAGCGCGTCACCGAGACCTTCGGCCGGCTCGTGGAGGAGGCCCTCTCGGCCAACGTCCCTATCGTCGCCAAGGTCCACGGCGACGCCGTGGGCGCGGGGTTGGCGGTCACTGCGGTCAGCGACTTCGCGTACGCCGCCGAGTCCGCGACCTTCAGTTGCGCGTTCGTTCGCGTGGGACTTATTCCCGACACGGGCGGTAGCTTCCTCCTGCCCCGCATCGTGGGGCTTCGGACCGCCAAGCGACTCGCCTTCACCGGGGAGTTCTTCGGGGCCGACGAGGCCGCCGAGATGGGACTGGTCAACGAAGTCGTCCCCGAGGACGAACTCGACGCCGCGGTCGATGACCTGCTCGACACGCTCCGGAAGCGCCCGACGAAGACCATCGGTCTCGCCAAGCGCGCCATCCACGAGAACATGGGCAGAGGCTGGCAGGAGGCGCTGGACTACGAGAACGTCGTCCAGTCGCAAGCCTACGCCACGTCCGAGCACGAGGAGGGCGTCGCTGCGTTCCTCGAAGGCCGAGACCCCGAGTTCGAGTGACCGCGGCGGGAGGTCGAACACTCAAGGTGCCGGGCGGACTACCGACCGACGTGTCCGACCCAAACGACGATTGGGACCCGACCGGCGGCGACCCGACCGACGACGACTTCGACGCACCGACTATCACCTGCCAGCGGTGCGACCAGCACTGGGACCTCTCGAAGGAGTTCGACGAACTGGGCGTCGGCAACCACGCTATCGAACAGTTCGCACTCGACCACAAGCGCCACACCGGCCACTTCCCGGACGACGTTCGGACCTGGCGAGCGGCGTGTCGAAACTGCCCGGAGACGGCCGAGCGACTCGCCAGCGACGCCGCGACACGCTGGGCCGAGACCCACGCGCGACACACCCGTCACGAGGTCGAGATTCGCCACGCGAGAAGCGACGAGACGACCGTCGTCACCGACGAGAGCGAGTAGAGAACGGTTCGACCACCGGGTTCGGCACCTCCGTGCCGAATCAGAGGCCGAGGAGCTCCTCGGCGTTCTCCCACAGAATTTTGCGCTGGACCTCCTCGGGGAAGTCGAGTTCCGCGAACTGGTCCAGCCACGGCGCTGGCTCTATCATCGGGTAGTCGGTGCCGAACATCACTTTGTCCTTCAGCAGGCTCTTGGCGTAGTGGAGCACCTGGTCGTCGATGTACCGGGGCATCCATCCCGAGAGGTCCATGTAGACGTTGCCCTTCTGCTGGCAGATGGCGAGTTGCTCTTTCTCCCACGGGAAGGCGGGGTGCGCGATGAGAATCTGGAGGTCGGGATGCTCGGCCGCCACGTCATCTATCAGCATCGGATTGCCGTGCTTGATTTTGAGGCCCCGGCCGCCCGGCGCGCCCGCGCCGAGGGTGGAGTTGCCGCCGTGGAAGACGACCGGAACGCCGAGGTCTTCGATGGTCGCCCAGAGTTCGTCGTGTTCGGGGTCGCTCGGGTCGAACCCCTGTGCGATCTGCTGGAACTTGAACCCCGAGAGGTCGAGGTCCTTCACCGCGCGCTCGGCCTCCTGCACGCAGTCGTCCTTCAGGGGGTCCACGCTGGCGAACCCGACGAAGAAGTCGTCGTACTCGTCGCGGACCTCCGCCACGTAGTCGTTGGGGACGGGCGGGTTGCCGGTGTTGGTCTCGGCGTCCCACCCCAGCAGGACGGTCGTGCCGATGCCGACCTCGTGGTACTCCTCGATGAGCGAGTCGTAGGTGTCGGTCTCGATGGAGGTGCCGAACTTGTTCGCGGCGTCCTCCATCATCAGACCGCCGGCGTCGTGGAGGAACTCCTCGGTCGGTTGGTGGCAGTGGGTGTCGACGATGGGGTTCTCGTCGGGGTGGTCGGCCACTACGTCGAGTTTGGGCATGGGAAGGTGTTCGAGGTCCCCCGAAAAAACGTCGCCGGTTCGAAATTACGGTCCGAGTGCGACCACGATTAGATACGAGAAGGCGTTGTTCACGACGTGCAACAGACTCGGACCGGTGAGGTCGCCGTACCGGAGTCGGAGCGCGGTCGGGAGGACGCTCCAGACCGTGACGAAGACCCCGCCCGCCACGCCGAAGAAGGGGACGTGAACCGCACCGAAGACGAGTATCGTCCCTGCGGCCGCCGCGAGCGGCGACCACCCGCGGGCGAGCAGACCGCCCAGCAGGAGCCCCCGATACAGCATCTCCTCGACCCACGGACCCAGCAGGACCGGTCCGACGACGACCATCGCGAGGGTCGCGGGGTCCGCCAGCGAGTAGGAGAAATCGCCGACCTCGTAGCCGAACGCCGAGGTGACGGTGGTCGTGACCGGAAAGACGCCGAGACCGACGACGAACGCCGCGACGACGGCGAGAAGTTCTCGCGCCGTCGGTCGTCGGAACGGAAACGCCGCCCGTCGCTCGGCGGGCGAGAGGACCGCGTACGTGCTGGCGACGACAGCGAGGTTGGCGAGACCGTAGACCAGAAACACCGTCGGCACGTCGAACTCGTTCGGTCCGGTGCCGGTGAGTCCGCCGACGACCGCGAACGCCACGACGACGACCGGCATCGCCGCGGCGGCGGCCCCCACCGCGACCAGCGACCGGTCTTCGAGCGCGGTCTCGCCGATACTCCCGTCCCACTGTCTGGTCGAGTGGCTCATAACCGGATGATGACACATCTCTTGTAAGAATATTCCCACTCGTCTCCAGCGCGAAGTCCGACTACTCGTCCGTCGCTTCCTTCTTGATGAGGAACTTCATGTCGCCCTCGAAGACGACGGTGTCCTCCTGATTCGTCATCGTGGTGTCGATGACGACCAACCCGGCGTCGTCCCGACTCGAGATGTCCTTGGTCTCCACGACTTCCATGTCGAGCGAGATGGTGTCGTCCATGTGGACCGGATTCGGGATGTCCATGTAGTTCATCCCGAGGAACGCCAGCACCGTCCGCTCCAGAATCCCGGTGCGGTAGACGAACCCCGTCGCCAGCACGAACGTCATCGGCCCGTGGGCCACGCGCTCGCCGAAGTACTCCTCTTCGGCGTACTCCTTGTTGGTGTGGAGTTCGGTCCAGTCGCCCGCGAACGCCGAGTGCATCACGAAGTCGTACTCCGTGACGGTCCGGCCGACGCTCTCGAAGGTCTGGCCCTCCTCGAAGTCCTCGAAGTGGTGTGGCGTGTAACTGTAGGGCATACGTCGAGATTCGCTCGGTGACGATAAAATTCTATGGTATCTGCGGTGATGGGAGAAAAGGCGATGGAATCGAGACGTCCATCTGGACGGAGTAAGGAGCTAGCTACTCCCGACTCCAAGGAGTCACCGCACAGCCCCGCACCGCGACAGCCTCACACCTCTCCAGCCTCCTGCGTTGCTCGCTCCGCTGCGCTACTCGTCCACCGGAAGACGGTCCTGCTCGCTTCGCTGCGCGCGCAACGACTTCCGAGCGGTCGGTCACGTTCGTTTCCGACGACCTCGCGCGCAAAGGTGCGGCCTCACACCACGAGGACGCGCCAGCGCGCGCCGGATGAATGCTCGGAACCGCCCAGTAGTACCTCACCAGCGCGCTCCCGGCCGGAGTTCCCCTCGGCACGAATCCAGCTATCGACGTTCTAGATATAGAAAATCAATGCTCTTAGAACTATTTTGATACCTGAAACCAAAATATAAGTATTCTTCGCGCCAACTGCCGTCATGACAGAAATCCCCGAAGACCGCCGCGAGCGAATCGCGTCCGACCCGTTCTGCGAGAAACTGGGCGTCGAACTCGCCGACCTCGGACCCGCCACCGCGACGACCGAGTTGACGGTCACCGACGACCTGCTGAACTTCCACGGGACGCCCCACGGCGGAGCAATCTACTCGCTGGCGGACGCCGCGTTCGCGGCCGCGTCGAACAGCGAGGGCGACACCGCGCTGGCGATGGAGACCAACATCTCGTACTTCGAGGCGGTCGAAGTCGGCGAGACGCTGACCGCGACGGCCGGGCGCGTCCACCAGCGCGGTCGGACCGCCTCGTACCGCGTCACCGTCACCGACGAGCGCGGCGACGAAATCGCCACCTTCCGCGGCCGGGTGTACCTCCCCGGAAAGTGACTCCCCGGAAAGGTGACCCCCGGGAAGTGACCCGGCGAGGGTAGCCGCGCAAACGGATCCAGCGAGCGTCGCCGAGGGTCGGCCTGGGAACTTTCGCTCTTCCAACGGAAATTCTATGTGGGCCGGTTCCGAACGAATCTTTCAATGGCTCCTTCTGGAACTACGCTCGCCGAAACGCTCACTGCTCTCGAAACCGGAGGAGCGGCGGACGAACCCGTAACGGCGAGTGAGGTTGCCGAGGAACTCGGCTCTGACCGCCAGACGGCCCGCGACAGACTCGACGAACTCGTAGAGCGCGGCGACGTCGAAACCAAGGTGGTCGGAGACGACGTCCGCGTCTGGTGGGCCGTCGACCGGGGAGACCGAGACCGGGACCTCGCGCGATACGAGGCCGTCGTCGAGACCATCAACGACGGCATCTACGTCAAGGACGAGGAGAACCGATTCACGCTCGTCAACGAGACCTACGCGGAGATGCTCGGTTACTCACCCGACGAACTCGTCGGGCGCGACTCCTCGTTCCTCGTCAGCGAGGAAGTGATGGACGCCGCCGAACAACTGTACAGCGACCTCCGCACCGAGGACCGCGAGTCGAAGACTCTCGAAGCGACGATGGAGACGACCGACGGCGAGACGATAGAGACCGAAGCGAGCTTTGCACTCATTCAGGGCGACGACGAGGACGAGCGCGTGGGCGTCGTCCGCGACGTGACCGACCGGAAAGAGCGCGAACGTCGTCTCGAGCGGCAGAACGAGCGACTCGAGAGTTTCGCCAGCATGCTGGCCCACGAACTCCGGAACCCCGTCACCATCGGACAGATCTACGGTCGGCAACTCCCCGCGGACGACGCGCCGGAAGCGGTCGAGTACGTCACGGACGCGTTCGACCGAATCGAGGAGATGATAGACGTACTGCTGGTCCTCGCCCGCGGACGCGAGGCGGTCGGGGAATCGGCCCCCGTTCCGCTCGCAGACACGGCCAGAGAGGCGTGGGAGGACGTTGAAGCGCCCGACGCGACGTTGGAGGTGGCGACCGACCGCGTGGTGCGTGCCAACGAGACGTACGTCCGACACCTCTTCGAGAACCTGCTCGAAAACGCGGTCGAACACGGGGGTGCAGACGTTACCATCACGGTCGGCGACGTCCCGAACGACTCCGCGAGCGACGCGGATGGAGACTCGACGGACGAGTCCGTCGGCACCTCGGCCGGCCGAAGTGACGACGAGGCTCGTCGGGAAGCGACCCCGACTCACGGCGGCTTCTACGTCGCCGACGACGGGGAGGGAATCCCGCCGGAAAAGCGCGAGACGGTGTTCGAGGCGGGGTACACGACGGCGGAGTCGTCGGGCGGCACGGGAGTCGGACTGACGTTCGTCCGCGAACTGGCCGAGACGTACGAGTGGGAGTGTACGGTGGCCGAGAGCGACGCGGGTGGGGTGCGGTTCGAGTTCTCGAACGTCACGCTCTGTTCCGACGGGTGACGCCAGTTCCCGACGGAGACGCCACAGCCGAACCAGTAACTTATTTGTCTGCTCCGGGTCTCGGTTCGAACGTACACGAGTGATACCATGGACAGGAGAGCAGTACTCGGTAAGTCCAAGGCCGAACTCGTCATGGCACGAGTCGGACAGGTGATGGCCGCGAGCTACCTCCTCTTGCTCCTGCCGGTGCTTCCGGTCCTGCTCGCGTACGTCGTCCTCCACGAGGTGGTGGACCGGTTCACGGGTTCGACCGACGAGCGGCAGTACGAACCTCGAATCGGAACGCAGTCGCCCTGACCTGTCGTTTCCAGGGCACTCACGCGAACACCGCAATCGCCAGCGTTCCGTCTCGGTTGCGTCTCGCGCTCACGAGCGAGACCGACCCCACGCACTTCGTCGAGTCCTCCCTGCTGTCCGGTCGCCGACCTCGGAGCGAATCCTCGCTATCGAGGAGTCCGGCGCGTCGGGTCGTCCTTCCCTGGTGAACGTCGTCGCCCACCGACTAGCAACTTCAATTCATGCATATTTTTGAACCGCGAGTGTCATCCATCGGTATGAAACGCCGCCCGTTCCTCCACCTCGCGGCCGGCGCGGCAGCCGCGACTGCTGGCTGTGCCGGTACGTCCGACACCTCCGCGGAACCGACCCACGCGACCGCCTCGGGCACCGCCCCGACTCGGATGGCGGTCGCCGACGACTCCCCGGACGACGCGGCCCTCTCGGTCGCGGGCGTCGAGACGTTCGATTACGTCGTCCGACTCAACGACCTCGGCGACGACCCGGACGGCGGAGTCACTGCCGTCTCCGACCTGACCGACCGCGAGCGAGAGGTCGTCACCACCGCCATCGGCGGGAGGTACGAGACGCGCGACCCGCCGCAGTGGCTCCGCAAGTTCGCCAGCGGGACCCCGTTCGTGGAGCGCGACGGGACGTACTACCGACTCGAAAACACCTTCCCGACCTATCGCGTCACCGCCGAAACCGTCCCGCAGAGCGACGTGGCGGGCGAAGTCGCCAGCTACGACGCGTACGAACGCGCCGTCACCCACGACGGCTACGTCACCAGCGGTCTCCTGCGAATCGCCCGCCGGGAAGGCATCGAGTTGAGCTACGTCTGGCCGTCGCTCGACTCGTTCTTCGAGACCTACGACGCCGTCCGATACCAGGGCGAGGTCGTCTCCTTCTCGGTGGAGGCCACGGACCCCGGCCCACCGTACGAGATTTCGGCGACCGAAGTCCCGGTCTCGGAGGCGGTCGGCGGGTCGGTCTGGAACGCCGACGGGGCCTCCGAGCGGACCCGCGAACTCCTCGGGCGCGCGGGTCGGGCCAGCGGCGCGTACGGGTTCGACCGCGCGCCCGCGGACCTGCTCGAGACCCTCCAGTCCCACCAGTACGTCTACCTCGACGGCACCTTCTACACGACTTACGTCGAGAAGCGCGACCCGGTTCCGGTCTCGGTGGCGGCCGAGGTCCGGAACGGGCGACTCCACCTCGCGCTCCGCAACGACGCCGAGACTGAACTCCGACTGTCCAGCGGCGCACCCCGGCCGTTCGGCGTCGTCCGGTGTCGCCCGACGACCGACTCCGACGCTTCCGCTTCGACCCGTCTGCTCTGGACCGACGCCTACGCCGACAGCGACCACGTTCGCACCGACGACCGCAGAGTCGAGTTGGTGAACGACGTCGCGCTCGTCTCGACCGTCGCGCCCGGCGAGTCGGTCGCCGAGACCTACGCGGTCCCGGCCGACCTCCCGCCCGGCGAGTACGTGGTCGAGGGGTCGCTCGGCGTGCGAGGTGCCAGTGGCCAGGAGAACGACGACGGTTCCACGGTCCGATACCGCGTCACCTTCTCGGTCGCGTAGACGCCGCCCCGCCGTAGTTCGCCCTGCGATGGCAGGCCGACCTTCTCACAGTTTCACAGAGGGGAAACGAAAGCGCGAGAAACTACTCGTCCTCTGTTCGGTGGTCGAACACGCGCTTGACCTTCCCGACCTCGGTGCGGTCCACGACGCCTGGCCCGACGACCTCGATTTCGTCGGGTTTGACCTCCAGGGTCTCTTCGAGTTCCCGGCGGATATCGCGCTCCAGTTCGTCGTGAGTCCCCTCGTAACCTTCGTCGTACTCCACGGTGAGTTCCATCGTGTCGAGGTTCCCCTTCCGGTAGAGGTCGATGCGGTAGTGCGGCGCGACGTGCTCGATGTCCACCATGACCTCCTCGATCTGGCTCGGGTAGACGTTGACCCCGCGGACGATGATGAGGTCGTCGGTCCGGCCGGTCACGTTGTCCATCCGGACCACGGTTCGACCGCAGTCGCACTCCTCGTAGGTCAGCGAGGTCATGTCGCCCGTGCGGTATCGCAGGACCGGCAGGGCCTCCTTCGTGAGCGAGGTCAGGACGAGTTCGCCCTCCTCGCCCTCGGGCAGGACCTCGCCGGTTCCGGGGTCGACCACTTCGGGGTAGAAGTGGTCCTCCCAGACGTGAAGCCCGTTCTGGACCTCCTCGCACTCGATGGAGACGCCCGGTCCGATTATCTCCGAGAGACCGTACACGTCCACTGCGGTCACGTCGAGGGCCTCCTCGATTTCGTCGCGCATGGGGTCGGTGAACGGTTCCGCGCCGATGACGACCGTCGAGAGCGGGAGGTCCCGGGGGTCGATGCCGCGCTCCTCGGCGGCCTCCGCGAGGTAGAGGCAGTAGGAGGGCGTACAGGCCAACACGTCGCTCTCCAAATCCTGGAGCATGTCCAACTGCCGCGACGTGTTGCCCCCGCCGGTCGGGATGACGCAGGCCCCTAACTCCTCCACGCCGTCGTGGAAACCGAGACCGCCGGTAAAGAGACCGTAGCCGTAGGCGTTCTGGATGACCTGTTCGGGCCGAACGCCCGCGGCGTACAGCGACCGGGCCATCACCTCGCGCCAGGTAGCGAGGTCCTCGTCGGTGTAGCTCACGATTTTGGGCTTGCCGGTGGTGCCCGACGAGGCGTGAATCCGGCGCACCTCGTCGTGTTCGACCGCGAACAGGCCGTCTGGGTACTCGTCGCGGAAGTCCTCCTTGGTCGTGAACGGGAGTTTCGAGACGTCCTCGACCGATTCGACGTCCTCCGGCGAGACGCCAGCGTCGTCCAGCGCCTCGCGGTAGAACTCCACGTTCTCGTAGGCGTACTCGACCGTCTCGGCGAGTCGCTCGTCTTGCAGGTCTCGCAACTCCTCGCGCGGGGCGGTTTCGATCTCGCTGTAGCCCATGTTAGATACTATTTCGCAAGAGGGGGTCTAAACTGTTTGGTCGTTCGTGTCGGTTCTATCTCGTCGAAAGCCCTGCTCGGTCGCCGGATGGTTCAGAAGACGGACTGAACGACCACCAGAGAAACCGCGCTCACGACACCGAGCGTGAGCGCGAGGACCGCGAGCGGCCGAATCCCCGTGGCACGCAGGTCGCTCACTGCCACGCTGGTTCCGAGTCCCGCGAACGCCACGAGGAACGCCGAGCGGTAGGTCCGTTCGACGAGAGCGAGTTCGGCGTCGGTGAACACGCCCGCGCTGGCGAGGACGACCAGCGAGAGGAAGCCGAGGACGAACTTCGGGAAGCTATCCCAGAGACTCCGGAGGAAGGACGCGCTCGACTCGGACCCGGCCCTCGAACTCGCGTCGGCGTACAGAACCGAGTAGACCACGACCAGTCCACCCAGCAGGACGTTCCGGGCCAGTTTCGCCACGGTGGCCCACTGTCCGGCGACCTCCGAGTAGGCGAACCCGGCGGCCGTCACGGGGCCCGTGCTGAACATCGTCAGCCCCGCCCAGATGCCGAACACGCGGTCCGGGAGGTCGAGGGCGTGGCCGAGCGCGGGGTACGTGAAGAGCGTCAGGGCGTCGAAGAGCAGAATCGTGCTGGTCGCGTAGGCGACGTGGTCCTCGTCGGCCCGGATGGCTCCCGCGACTGCGACGACCGCCGAGACGCCGCAGACGCTCGCGCCCGCCGCGACCAGCGACCCGAGTCGGCGCTGGAGGTGGAAGCCTCGCGCGAGCAACTCCGCGACGGCGAGGGTGAAGACGACGACGCCGACGACCGTGACGAGCAACCTCGGACCGGCGTCGAGGAGAGCGTCGAGCGAGACGCGAACGCCCATCAGGACGATGCCGACCTCTAACCAGAGCGTGTAGGTTCCGACGCCGGGTTCGAATCTGGTCGGGACGCCGACGGTGTTGGCGAGGACGACGCCGACGAGAACCGCGGCGAGGAGCGCGGGAATCGGAGCGACCGCCGCGACACCGCGGGCGACGAGCGCGAGCGCGACGAGGAGTCCGAGACCGGGGAGGAGCCCGAGACCGGCGAGCAGTCCGGGTCGAGACCGAGGAGTTCGAGGCGAGTTCATCGTCAGAAGGCGACCCACGCCGCCGCGACCACGAGGTGGCCGACTACCACTGCTCGCCACCCTCGGTCGAGACCGGCCCACCATCGACTCGCCCGATCGCCGAGTTCGCGTAGTGACTCCTCGCCTGCCATTTCGTTCCGAACTGGAGTCTCGGCGGGTTAGGCTTTTCTGGTTCCGCGACGGCGTACCGCGGTCCGGGTCGGCGCAACCGGCCCACAACGGCAATTATTTCCTCCGAGACCCACACAGTCCACCCATGCGCGACGCCTACCTCGTCGGCGCGGCCCAGACCGACTTCGGGTCGTTCCCCGACGAAAGCTACCGGTCGCTGTTCCGCACTGCGTTCGAGGCGGCCCGCGAGTCGGTCCCCCACGGACTCGACGCCGACGACGTAGACGAGGCGGTCGTCGGCACCCTCGGCGTGGGTGGCCGACAGTTGGGTCTCTCGGGTCCGGCCGCGACCGAACACGTCGGTCTCCACGGCATCCCGACCACGCGAGTCGAGAACGCCTGCGCCGCGTCGGGGTACGCGGTCCGGCAGGCGGTGCAGGCGGTCAGGTCCGGGATGGCCGACGTGGTGCTGGCGGGTGGAGTCGAAATCATGACCGACACGTCCGGCGACGCCACGAAGTACTGGCTCGGCGTCTCGGGCGAGACGGAGTGGGAACGGCTCTCCGGAACCACGTTCGCCGGCGTCTACGCCCAGATGGCAGACGCACACATGGCCGAGTACGGCACGACCAGCGAGCAACTCTCGCACGTCGCGGTCAAGAACCACCGGAACGGCGCGAAGAACCCCCACGCCCAGTTGGGCTTCGAGTGTTCGCTCGAAGACGCCGAGAACGCTCAAACCGTGGCCGACCCCCTCACGCTCTACCACTGCTGTCCGACCACCGACGGGGCGGCCTGTGCCCTCATCGCCAGCGAGGACGCAGTGGCGGAGTACACCGACGACCCCATCCGAGTCGCGGGGGTCGGTGCCGCGAGCGACGCCGTGGGTCTCTTCCAGCGCGATTCGTACATCAGCATCGAGGCCTCCCGGCGGGCCGCCGAGACCGCCTACCAGCGAGCGGAAATCACCCCCGATGACCTCGACTTCGCGGAGGTCCACGACTGTTTCTCCATCGCCGAGATTCTGGCCTACGAGGACCTGGGGTTCTGCGAACCCGGTGAGGGCGGCGACCTCGCGGCGTCGGGCCGCACCGCACTCGACGGCGACCTGCCGGTCAACACCTCCGGTGGCCTGAAGTCGAAGGGCCACCCCATCGGCGCGACGGGGGCTGGACAGGTCGCGGAGGCGTTCGAGCAACTCTCGGACGACGCCGGAAATCGGCAGGTCGAGGGCGCGACCCGCGGCCTGACTCACAACGTCGGGGGAAGCGGCGGGGCCGCGGTGGTTCACGTCTTCGAGAAGGAGCGGGAGGTGGCAGAATGACGGACGCGACACGTCCCCCAACCGACGCCGACCCGAACATCGAGGCGGTCGGAGCCTACGCGCCGCGGTTCCGAGTTTCCGCGGAGGAATTCCAGCAGGCGTGGGGGCAGTTCCACGCTGCAGGAATCAACTCGAAGGCGGTCCCCGACGCCGACGAGGACGCCCTGACGATGGCTTACGAGGCCGCCGCGCGGGCGCTCGACGCGGCCGACCGCGCGGGC
Organism: Halorussus salinisoli; assembly: GCA_005239435.1. Taxonomy (GTDB): domain Archaea; phylum Halobacteriota; class Halobacteria; order Halobacteriales; family Haladaptataceae; genus Halorussus; species Halorussus salinisoli. The sequence continues at coordinate 71,496 of SZNP01000010.1, forward strand.
GCGGAGGTGTCGTTTCTCGCGTTCGCCTCCACGACGCCGCCGCTGGCCGAGGAGGACCTGACCGCCCGACTCGGCGGGATGCTGGCGGTCCCGTCCGGCGCGACCCGCCACGTCTTCACCGGCAGCACGCGCGCCGGAACCCGAGCGCTGGACGCCGCGCTCTCGGCCGGACCGTGGGAGCGCGAGGAATCGGAAGGCGGAGAGGGCGTCGGACTCGTCGTGGCCTCGGACTGCCCGCGCGGCGACCCCGACAGCGACGAGGACCACGCCGCCGGAGCGGGCGCGGCCGCGTTCGTCCTCTCGGCGTCGGGCGGTGACGGCGACGGCGCGGCGGTCCGCCAGTGCGCCGAGTACGCCGAGGAGTACTCCGGAACCAGATTCCGGCGCGCGGGTTCGGAAACCGTCGAAGGTCTCGGCGCGACCGGCTACGAGCGCAGGGCGTTCACCGAGACGCTGGCCGGAGCGGTCGAACAGTTGGACCTCGGCGACGAAGGCGAAATCGACGCTGCCGCGGTGCAGGCCCCGAACGGCAAACTCCCCTACCGGGCGGCGAGTACGCTCGGCGTCGATACCGAGACGATTCGAGCGGGCGCGACGGTCCACGATTTGGGCGATACGGCCGCCGCGAGCGTCCCGCTCGGGATTGCAAAAGCCCTGGCGGAGGGCGCGGAGCGCGTCCTCGCGGCGTCGTTCGGAAGCGGCGCGGGTGCGGACGCCCTGCTGGTCGGAAACAGCGATAGCGGGATTGCGGCCGAACTGTCACTTGACGACGGCGAGCAGGTCAGCTACGCCGAGTACCTCCGCAAGCGCGGCGAGTTGACCTCCGGACCGCCCGAGGGCGGCGGGGCTTACGTCAGCGTGCCCTCGTGGAAACGCACGCTCGACCAGCGTCACCGCCTGCTGGCCGGGAAATGCCCCGACTGCGGGGGCCTGAACTTCCCGCCAGAAGGCGCGTGCAACGCCTGCAAATCGCTGGTCGAGAGCTACGACGAGGTGAAACTGACCGGCGAGGGGCGCGTCGAGGCCGCGACGGTCATCTCGCAGGGCGGGGCACCGCCGGAGTTCGCCGAACAGCAGGCCCAGTCGGGTGATTTCGGCGTGGCCGTGGTCGCGCTGGAGGGTCCCGAGGGCGGCGAGGCGAGCGTCCCCGCGCAGGTCGTCGCGGCGGACCCGGAGGACGTGGCGATTGGTGATACCGTGGAGACGACGATGCGCCGAATCTACACGCAGGAGGGCGTCACGCGGTACGGGTTCAAAATCAGGCCGACGTGAGCGTTGCGAACGAGACCTGATCTCGAATTAGACGAGTCGCGGGCCCGCGGAGGCCGAGCAGGAACGTCTCGGAACACTCGCCGAGGGACAGGTGGATATATTTTAAACAACGGATTTTAATCGTTTAACGATTGTAATGGAGTCTTATACACTCGCCTGACCGTCGAATTGAAAAAGCACTTGCCGCCCACCTGCAACTGATTCCGGTATGTCCCGCGATTGGTCCTCGCTTGCGAGTCGCCTTCCCTCCGCCGTGCGACTCGTTGTCGCACTCGCGCTCCTGACGTGTCCGTTCTGGCTGTTCCCCCACGCGGGCGAGTCGACGCACGTCCACACCGCCACCGAAGTCACCTACGAAAACGAGCCTCGGACGTACCTCCGGGCACAGGGCGAACTCGCTCGACTCGACTGCTACGACCTGGGCGAACTCGACCGTGGGTGTCTCCTCGCGGCGTACGTCGCCCAGAATGGGCCGATAACCGTCAACTCGACCGCGTTCGGGTATCGATACGAGACCGGGACCGAGTACGTCGTCGTGGAGGACGACATGACGGACGCACCGTTCTACCGGCGCGTGGTGAACCAGACCGAGACGCGAGTCACCTACTCGCTGGAACGAGTCACACCGGAGACCATCCTCAGGAACACCTCGGTCGCCGAGAGTGACGTGTCACAGGAGGCGCGCAGAACCATCGACGGTGACACCGTGCGGACCCACGACCGACCGCTCGACGCGGCGGGACAGGTTGTTCGGTCGGACGGAAGTTACTACGTCGTCGAGTCGTCTCGACACGACCCCGAGCGGAGCGAACGCAGCGCGACGGTCTGGCGGGGAATCGCCTTCGCCGTCGGTCTCGCCATGCTTCACCGCCGGTAGAAGTACGGCACGTAGGTCGACTCCGAGCGGTAGCGTATGACCGAGAGATAAACGCTTAACCCCGCTCCGAACGCCGTTTCATCCGACATGAAGGACCTACAAGTCGCCGTACTCGGAGCGGGAACGATGGGCCACGGCATCGCACAGGTCTCGGCGATGGCCGGCCACGACGTGACGATTCGGGACATTGAGCGGGACCTCGTGGACGACGGTATCGCGTCCATCGAGGAGAACCTCCAAGGCGGCGTCGAGCGCGACAAAGTGACCGAAGACGAGAAGGCCGCCGCGCTCGACCGCATCTCGGGCACGACCGACCTCGCGGGGGCCGTCTCGGACGCCGACCTCGTGGTCGAAGCCGTCCCCGAGGACGTGGACCTCAAGAAGCAGACCTTCGAGGACGTGGAGGAGTCGTCCCCCGCGGACGCCGTCATCGCCTCGAACACCTCATCGCTCCCCGTGACCGAAATCGTCTCTGCGCTGGACGACCCCGGCCGAGGTATCGGCCTGCACTTCTTCAACCCGGTCCACATCATGCAGTTGGTCGAGGTCGTCGTGGGCGAGCAGACCGCCGACGAGACCGTCGCGTTCGCCACGGAGTTCGTCGAAGACGTCGGCAAGACCGCCATCGAGGTCCGGGACACCGCCGGGTTCGCCTCGTCGCGCCTCGGCGTGGCGCTCGGCGTCGAAGCCATGCGGATGGTCGAGGAGGGCGTCGCCAGCCCCCGAGACATCGACCAGTCGATGGAACTGGGCTACAACCACCCGATGGGTCCCGTCGAGTTGGGCGACGTGGTGGGACTGGACGTGCGCCTCGACATCCTCGAACACCTCCGGGAGGAGTTGGGCGAGCGGTTCCGCCCGCCCCAGATTCTGCGCCGGAAGGTCCGGGCCGGAAAGCTCGGCAAGAAGACCGGCGAGGGGTTCTACGTCTGGGAGGACGGCGAAATCGTCGGGACCTCGGGCGACTGGGGTGACGACGAATGACTGGCGAGAGCGGGGAAGGAGACGCGGAACCCGTCGGCAGTCCCGAAGCAGTCGCCGCGGAGTGCGAGACCGTCGAGGTGTCGGTCGGCGAGCAGGTGGAGAACGTCGCCACGGTCACGCTCTCGCGGCCCGACGCCCGCAACGCGCTGAACGCCCAACTCCGTGCCGAGTTGAAGGACGTGCTGGACGCCATCGAGGCCAGCGACGTGCGCGTGGTCGTCCTCACCGGGTCCGACGAGTCCGGCGCGTTCGTCGCGGGCGCGGACGTGACCGAACTCCGCGAGCGCGGCCCGCTCGAACAGCGCGAGGCCAGCAAGCGTCCCCGGGTCTACGAGTACGTGGACGACCTCGAACAGCCGGTCATCGGGGCAATCAACGGCCACGCGCTCGGTGGCGGGTGCGAACTCGCGCAGGCCTGCGACACGCGCGTCGCCCGCGAGGGAGCCAAGTTGGGCCAGCCCGAAATCAACCTGGGCATCATGCCCGGCGGCGGGGGGACGCAGCGCCTCCCGCGACTCGTCGGCGAGGGTCAGGCGATGAAGCTGATTCTGTCCGGGGAACTCGTGGACGCCGAGGAGGCCCACGAAATCGGTCTCGTGGACGAGGTTCACGACGAGGAGTCGTTCGAGGAGCGCGTCTACGACCTCGCCGAGTCGATGGCCGAGAAGAGCCCCCTCGCGCTGGAGTTCGCCAAGAAGGCCGTGAAAGCGTCGAGTCGGATGGAGTTAGATCAGGGCATCGAGTACGAGGCGGAACTGTTCGCTCACCTGTTCGCCTCCGAGGACAAGAACGAGGGCATCGACGCCTTCTTCGAGGACCGGGAACCGGAGTGGGAAGGGAAGTAGTTACTCCGACTCCAACTCGTCGGCCCGGTCCCAGTAACTTCGGAACACTCGCTCGCCCCAGTCGAGCGCGGCCTGCGTGTCGTTGAGAAGGATGCCCCGGAGTTCGCCGCCCTCCTCGTAGCCGATGAGTACGAGACCCTCGTTCTCCGTGGCGATGAGTCCGAACGGCAGGGTCTCGTCGGTTCGCCGAATCGATAGCCGTCCGGTAGCGAGCGCCTCCTCGAAGCGGTCGGCGTGTTCCTCGCGCAGGTACTCCACGACTGGGGCCTCCATCACGAGGTCGGCCGTCAGGCCCTCCGAGACCAGTTCCTCGTGGAAGAGGTCAACGTACTGAGGGAGGACGACCGGTACGACGCCGAACACGCTGTCGGCGCTCCGCACGAGTTCCTCGATGTGCGCCACCGGGCGAGTGGGTGCGTGTCGCTCCGCGAGGACGGTTTCGGCACCGAGTACGAGGTCGGTCGTGACCGGCGCGTCGTCCGGAAGCACCGACAGGAGCGACTCGTTGTCGGAGACTCCGGTCACGTGGGTCTCGAACTCCCGGTACCGGTCCGCGAGCAGGCGTCCGACGAGCGTGAGTCGCGTCCCCTCGTCGGTCTCGGCCACGAGTCCGTGGGCTTCGAGTTCCCGCACCGCCTTGTACACCGTCGAACGTGAGAGGTCCAACTCGTCGCGTAAGTCGCGCTTGCTCGTCGGACCGTCGGTCAACCGGTCGAGAAACGCCGCGCGCTTGACGACCGTCCTTATCACGTCGTGTAGCTCGGTGTCCTTCGTCATACGGTGTTCCGCAGTCGTATCAACTACTTACATTTCAACGCGAGCGACGTATTTGTTTCGGTACTTGTTCCTCGTCCGTAAACTTTACTTTTGTTTCGTCATTCGAAACGTGTTTCGCGACTCGAAACGTCACTCGCGTTTCCGAACGAAGTCTCGACGCCGAAACGGGTCCGGTCGATTACAGTAAAAGGTCTCGGTCATCTTCTCCCTTAGCGTACCGCCACCGAGGTTACACCGATGATAGGAAACCGAGACGACACGGGACCACCGAAAGCATCTCACGCGCGGGACGAGACGACCGTTAGCGCACAGGAGCTATGGGGCCTTCTCAGCGACCCGATTCGGCGACGACTCCTCAGCACGCTCGACCCCGAGGAGGGCCGAGTTACGCTCTCGGAACTCGCGGAGAAACTGGCCGACGAGACGCCCCCGGACCGAATTGCGATCCGATTACATCACGAGCATCTGCCCAAGTTGGCGGAGTACGGATTCGTGACGTACGATGCCGAGGAGAACGTCGTCGAGGCCGAAACCACGCCCGAGTGGGTCGAACCGTATCTCGACCTGTAGGGTCCCGACTACCGCATCAGTTCGCCGCCGTTGACGTTCAGCGTCTCGCCGGTGACGAATCCCGCCTCGCGCAGGAACGCGGCGGCCTCGGCGATGTCCTCGGGTTGGCCGAATCGTTCGAGCGGGATCCCGGCCATCTCCTCGCGCTTCTCTTCTTCGGTCCGGTCTGCGGTCATGTCTGTCTCGACGTGGCCCGGCGCGATGGCGTTGACCCGAACGTCGGGCGCGAAGTCCTCGGCGTGGCTCTTGGTCAAGCCGAGGAGTCCGGCCTTCGACGCGGCGTAGTGGCACTCGACCGGCGCGCCGGTGTAGGCCAGAATCGAGGAGACGTTGGTCACCGACGCGCTCGGGGAGTCCTCGGAGTCGCGGAGGTGCGGCAGGGCGGCCTTGGTCACGTTGAACGCGCCGTTGACGTTGGTGTCCATCACCCGGTCGAAGTCCGCCGGTGAGAGGTCCTCGGTGTAGACGTGTTGGTCGATGCCCGCGTTGTTGACGACGTGCGAGAGGTCGCCGAAGGCCTCGACCGTCGCGTCCACGAGGTCGGCGGCGGCCTCGGGGTCGCTCACGTCGGCCCGGACCGCGACCGCCTCGCTGTCGGTCTCGCGCTGGATGGACTCGGCGACCGACCGCGCCTTCTGGGCGCTGGACGCGTAGTTGATGGCGACGTCGTAGCCGTCGCGTGCGAACCGTTCGGCGATTGCTCGGCCGATACCCCGGGAGGACCCGGTGACGAGTGCTGCTGGCATACCCCAACGACGACCCGCCGGGACCTTGGCGTTTGTGTCTGGCGAGTACCGTGGGTTTCGGATCGGTCGGTCCGGGCGCGGAGACCGTCCCCTCGGACCTCGGCGTTTATCACCACTGGGCGTGATTCGCCAGGCATGAGCGACCGGAGAGCCAACTCCAAGGCCGATTCCTCGGCGTCCGACTCCCCGGAGGACCCCGAGTTGGAGGACCTGCTCGACGAACTCGAAACGCTGGAGGACACCGTAGACGACCCCGAAGAGCGCGAACAGGTGCGCGAGACGATGCGGGTCGCCCGGCGGGTCTCGACCCCGCGTGCGTTCGGCCGAGTCATCCGGGGGTTCGACCGCCACGACGCCGCCGAGGCGGCGGTCGGGAGTATCGTCTTCGGCGTACCGATGCTGGTCGAGGGTGGGACGCTCGAAGTTGGGGCGTTCCTCGCTACTCACCCGCTCGCGCTCGTCGGGACGCTGGTCGGGACGGTCGCGGTCGTCGTCGGCGTACTGTACGTGGCGGAGATTCAGCAGGTCGAGATTCATCAGCCGTTTTTCGGCTTGGTTCCCCGCCGACTCGCGGGCGTCCTCGGGATATCGTTCGCTACCGCGGTCGTCCTGATGACCGGATGGGGCCGCGTCGAGTGGACCGACCCGTGGCTCGCAGTCTGTCAGACAGCGGTCACGTTCGCGCCGATGGCGCTCGGCGGCGCGCTCGGCGACATTCTGCCGGGGTCCTGACGACCGAGGATTCGACGCCCGTGGGGCGACCCGTCAGCGGGCCTCGATTTCGACACAAAGTATATTAGCCTCGTGCGGGTATTGGTACCTGCTCACACAGGAATTTTGGTGAGACGTATGATAGAATGTCCACACTGCGGTTCAGATCTGAATCGGCGAACGAGGAGTCAGACGCGGCGAAACGGCGAACCTCTCGGCGGCAAATCGACCGGTTCAGAGCTAGTGACCTGTCCGGACTGCGACGAGATGATAGACGGGTTCTCGGCGCACTAACTCGGTAATCGCTCCTTTTCGGACTTGACGCGTCGGCACCGACGCGGACCTGCGAATCGACGACGCTCGCGTGACGCGACCGCAGTCGACCTACAGCGCCGACAGTGCTTCCTGGGCGTTCTCGACGGCGGCCTCCTTCTTCGCGGGGTAGGCCTCGACCTTCGCGCGGAAAGTGATGCCCTCGCCGAGTTCGGCCTCGCCGCGGTAGGCCGCCTGCTTGTCGAGGCGGAGGAACAGCGAGCAGTTCTCGTCCACGCGCTGGTCGAGTTCGTCGAGCAGGTCGGCTGAATCGGGGAGTTCGGCCACCTTCGAGAGGACCTGACGCATCTCGTCGGCGTTCTCAACGCGCGCCGACAGGACGAGGATGCGGTCGCCGTGGTGGCCCTCGCTGGTCGCGCGCTCGATTTCGAACTCGTCGGGGAGGTAGGTACGGAGGGCCTGCTCGACGCGCTTGTCGTCCTCGGTCGCGTAGCAGAACGCCCGCAGGTCGATGTAGTGGAACGGAACTTCGGCCATCGTGAGGTGGTAGGACCCCCGGACGGAAAAAGGCGTTTCGTTCGATACAGGACATCTCGACTGGCTCTGGCGACCGGTTTCGGAGCGCGTTCCGACTCTACCTGCCCCGCCTTTCCCCCGACGTAGTTACTAACGAGTTTGGAGCAACACGTCCGACTACAGTTCGTAGTCAGTACACTAACGTCGGACAACGAGAGTAGCGACGACTTACTCTTCGTCTTCGACGGCTTCCAGCGAGTCTTCGGGGATGCCGGTCTCCTGGCCGTCCTCGAAGCTGACGGTGTAGGTGCTGTCACCGAACATCGTGTCCATCACTTGGGTCACTTCGCCCTCCTCGCCGTCGTAGTCACTGTGTTCGTCGTGGAGAATGACGCGGTCTTCTTTCTCGAAGCTCATGCGTCGTGATAGCTTCGCGGTCGGTAAAAACGACCCGGTTCGACGTCGGACGCGGAGGAGCGTTCGGGTGACTTTCGTTACCGTGACGGTAAAGACTACATTTTAGATAAGAATAATATGAATCTGAGTTCGGACGTTTCAAACATCGAAAGACAACATAACGACACGCGAGTAAATATAATTAGATCTACGAAAATGGAAGCACTCTGGTCGGAATCGGTGCCGTACTGTTCCTGACGGAAACGCTCGCGCCTAGCCTGTTCGTCGCCGGGCCGCTGCCGTTCGTCTCCACGGTTCCCGGCGGATGGGGACGTTCGTCGGTCTCGGCCTCGGCGTGTACGTCTACGACCGATACGGGTTGAACGTCCCCGGGTCGTCGGGGGCGACGGCGGGACTCCAGCGACAGGACGTCGTCGCGTCCACGAACTGGTCGCCCGAAAACGAACACCAGATTCGGAAGTCGTTCGGCGTCGGTCTCACGACTGCTGGCGTCCTCGCGTGGGCGCTCTCGTCGGTCCTCGGCGTCGGCAGTCTCAAGCTACTCTGGTTGCTGGTCGCGGGAATCGGCGTCGTGATGGTCGCCCTGTCGTGGCGACTCTCCCGCGGTATCAAAGTTCTTCGCGGACGACACCGGTCTCTCGCCCGACGACGTGGAACGGCCGACCGAACCGAGTAGTCGGTCCGTGAGCGAGTAACGACCGTCTCGCTCTTCCGAAGCGCGACTCCTTTTCGCACATCTCTGCTGGCAAAATCCGCGGCCGAGTCGGTTGCGAGGTCGAGCGTTCGGCCGACCGAAGGCTTATTCGGTCGGCCGGACAATCGTCGTGGTATGATTTCGCACTCTCCACGCCGCAGTCCGTCGCCGCGCTGGCCGCAAGCCGTCGCCGTCACGTCGCCGCCGCGATGACCGCGGTGGACGACCTCTGGTATCTCGCCACGCGGGCCGAACAGCAGGCCGAGCAGACCCACCACCGACTGACCGACACCCACGACGAGTTCCTCGAACGGAGTCACGCCCGGCGGGTCTCTCGCCCACGATTTCGGACTCTCGCCGAGCGCATCGTCGAGTTCGGCGCACCGTACGGCGCACACTCGGTCGTCTACCGGCCCTCGGGCGAACTCCTGCTCGTCTGGCACGCGGGCGTCGACATGTGGGTCGTCCCGGGCGGCGAACCCGACCCCGGCGAATCGTTTCGGGAGGCCGCCGAGCGAGAACTCTCCGAGGAGGCCGGTGTCGAAGCGACCTACGACGGACTGGCGATGAACGTTCGCGTTGAGATTCGGTGCGACGACTACTCGACGTGGGGCGTCCTCCCGCTGTTCGAGGCCCGCGCCGAGGAGTCGACGACGCCGCGGCCCGACGACCCGGACGGCGAGATCACCGACGCCGGGTGGTTCGACGACCTTCCGGAGAACACCCGTGACCGAGAGGACCTGCTGGCGTGGCGCGAGTTCGCGCTGGAGTGACCACGGCCCCGCCGAAGCGACCCGACCATTCATTTCGAGGGTCGACGCTTATCTGTATAGCGTGCATTCCCTACGTTCTATGCCCGGCGTTCGACTTCCCTCGCTACTGCGTAGAGGATTCGGTACTGCAGACGGAGCGGTCGGCGGTCGGGGAGTGGAGAAGAATCAACGATGATGGACGACACGACAGAACTTCCGAGTGGGGTAGAACTCGAACGCGACGAGACGATGGGCTGTTATCGCGTCCGGTACGACCGGACCGACCAACCGGCGAGTATGGTCGTCGTGAGCGCAGTCGCCGCAGTCGTCGAGCGTGATCCGCTCGACCTCGAACCGCTACGAAGCGCGCTCGACCCCGACGCGATGGACGACCTCTTCGCCCAGACGCCCGGCGGGCGCGTCCGGAACTCGGGACGCATCGAGATTTCGCTGGCCGACCACCGAGTCGTGGTCGACGCCGACGGTGACGTCGAAATCTACCCGCCGGCGTGACTGGTCGGCGGTAGTGTCGAACGTTTCTGGTGGCGGTCGCTCTCACCGCCGGCGGTCGCGACAGTCGCCGTTCTATTCGTGGGAGACGCCGTCGCGCGACTCGGCTTTCATCCGGCGGAGCGCGGCCCGCGCGTTGCCGGCGTCGTAGCCGAACAGTACGTTCTCGGCGTAGGCCTCGGCGACCTCCGCGGCGTGAATCAGATTGTCTACGTCCACGTCCACCGCGTAGAGTTCGACGCTGAAGGGAACGTCGAGCAACTCCTCGAAGCCGCTGGCGATGGTTTCGAGCCAGTAGGTCGTGGTGTAGGCCATGTCGTAGAGCGGGACGACGAACTCGTCGACGTACTCCGAGAGCGCGTCCAGGTCCAGGCCCGCACGCTCGTAGAGGTGGCCCGGATACGGGTCGGGGTAGAGCGTGAAGTAGGTCTTGCCGGGAATCCGGTCGGCGGCCTCGGCCACGAACTCGGTGACGACTTCGGCACGCCACTCCGAGCGGTCTTCGAAGTCGCTCGTCTCGAACCGCTCCGTACATCGGTCGCAGTAACAGTACTCCGCGCGCGGGAACCCCACGTCGTCGAGTCGCACGTCGGGGTTCACTTCGGCACAGTCCGAGACGATTTCGAGGACCCCCTCGCGGTAGTCCTCGCGGGTCGGACAGACGTAGGCCCAGTCGAAGTAGGGTCGCTCGCGGGTCGCGCGTTCGCCCGCGTCGCTGACCGGCGCGAGGTCGGGGTTGGCTTCGACCGCGGCGTTGTCCCCGAAGCACGACACCATGTTCACCCCCTCGGCGACCGGTTCGGCCGACCGACCGGTCACGTCCTTGACTTCGTAGAATCCCGCGTCGAACTCCGGCCAGTCGAGTTCCTCCTCGTTGCGCGTGACGACGCCGAACATACCCGACGTTGGCGGGCGGACGGGGTAAGTGGTTCGCTCTCGGGACGGCGATTCGTCCGACTACGCGCGGTTACACCCCTCCGGCAGACTCGCGTTGGTCGAGTCAGGTTGCTGGACCGACTCGACAGACCAGTTCGTAGCCTCTCCTCTCATGACGAGTGCCTCCTCGACGGTGCCGTTCTCGACGGTGATGTCGGGTGGGTCCTCGCCAGCAGTCGGATCGAACGAGACGTCGCCAGCGGCTCGCTGGCCTAGCGTAGCGTTCTCACAGAGTATCGCGGCGTCGACGGTTATCCGGTCGATGGCGACGCCGGAGACGGTCTGGTTCCTGGTCCACTGACGCTCGATGGTCCGGTTTTCGACGTTCGGGTCGATGAAGTCGCCGCCGGGAACGTCGAGGACCGACCTGTTACGAATCACGAGTTTCCGGGCAGTCACGTTCTGGAGGCGGGCGCGTTCGAGGTCGAACCGACCGACCGTCACGTTCGGCAGGGTGACGTTCGTCCGGGTCCCGTTCGTCGTGGTGGCGTTGCGGACCACGACCTCGTCGATGGTCGCGTTCACCACCGTGGCGTTGCGGAGAAGCCACGTCTCGATGGTCACGTTGTTGAGCGACACCTTGTACTGGGCCGCGGCGTCCTGGCTTCGGTCGATCGGCCCGTCGGCGTGCTCGACGGCGGTATCCGGACCGGCATCGTCACCGACCGTACCGGCGTCACCGACCGTGCCGACGCCACCGACCGCACCGACCCCGGACAGCAGGACCAGCGCCGCGAGTGTCACTACAGAGAGTGGTCGTGAATGCATGTCTCGGACGTACTTCGACGCGTAAGATAAACGAAAACGACTGTTCTGACCGTTTTCCAGCGTAACGGACCGTTTCGTACCGAGTAGCCGTCACTTATCGGGAGCGTAGTGGAGGCTCGGTGAGCGGGGCCACTACTCGACGGCGATGTGGGCCGCGAGGTCCTCGCGGAGGATGGTGCCGCAGTACTCGCACCGAACGCCGTCGTCCAACACGTCGAACTCGGTCTCGACGGGTTCGTTGGCGTTCGTGATGCAGTTGTGGTTCGGACACGAGAGGACGCCGACCACGCGCTCGGGTCGTTCGAGGTACTGCTTCTCGGCGACTTCGTACTCGCGGATGATGTTGATGGTCGCCTCGGGCGCGATGAGCGACAGCACGTCCACCTCGTCCTGACTCAACTCGCGGTCCTCGACCTTCACGATGTCTTTGCGGCCCATCTGGTCGCTCGGGATGTTCATCCCGACGCTGACCGTCTCGCCCGCGGTTCCGTCGATACCGAGGATGGCGAGGACGTTCAGCGCCTGTCCGGCGCGAATGTGGTCGATTACGGTTCCTCTGGGAATCTTGCTGACGCGGAGTTGGTGGTCGCTCATTGGCCGTCCTCCAGCATCTGGTCGAGCAGCGCCATTCGGACCGGCACGCCGTTGTGGGCCTGCTCGAAGTAGGTCGCGTAGTCGGTGTCGTCGACTTCGGGCGCGATTTCGTCCACGCGCGGCAGGGGATGCATCACGGTCAGGTCGTCCTTGGCGGGTTCGAGCGTTTCGAGGTCGATACCGTACTCGCCCGCGATCTCCTGATACTCGTTCTCGTCGGGGAACCGCTCGCGCTGGATGCGAGTGACGTACAGCACGTCGAGCGAGGGGAGAATGTCGTCCAGTTCGGTGTGTTCGCGGACCATCGCGCCCGACTCGTGTAAGTCGTAGCGCACGCTCCGGGGGAGTTGCAGGCTCTCGGGGCTGACGAAGTGCTGGTCGGCGTCGAAGTTGGTCAGCGCGTGGGCCAGCGAGTGAACCGTCCGGCCGTACTTCAGGTCGCCCATGATGCCGATGGTGAGGTCGTCAAGTCCGGCGTTCTCCCGAATCGTGTAGAGGTCGAGCAGGGTCTGAGTCGGGTGGTGGCCCGCGCCGTCCCCGGCGTTCAGGAGGGGCACGTCTACGAACTCGCCGACCATCTTGGCCGCGCCCTGACTCGGGTGGCGCAGGACGAGCGCGTCGGCGTAGCCCTCGATGACGCGGGCGGTGTCGGCGAGGCTCTCGCCCTTCTTGACCGACGACGACTCGACGGTGCCCATGTCCACCGTGTCGCCGCCGATGCGCTTGATTGCGGTTTCGAAGCTCATCTTGGTGCGGGTACTCGGCTCGAAAAAGAGGAGTCCGAGTATCGCGTCGGCGTGACGGTCCCTGAACGCGGACGGGTCGGCGTCGAACTCGGCCGCGCGGTCGAGGACGTCCTCGATGTCCCCTCGGGAGAGTTGTTTTGCAGTTATTAGCTGGTCGTTCCGCATTGGTACTGTATGGGTACCGGACGCTCCTTGAATCTCTCGGACTGCGATTCGAATCGTGCGGAACGTGGCCGGTGGACGGACAGTCTGTACCCTACTCCGGCGACACCGACGGTCGGCGCGTCTCCGAATCCGCGGTGGACTTCCGGGGAGTACGTGGTAGCCTTAGAAGGCAGTAAAATGCGGGTCAAGAATATATTTTTATTTCTTTAACAATTATAAATATTCTTCCGTCCTCCGGCGGCGAGCCGTTCGGCGGAGGTTCGGATTCCGCCACGGTGGCCTCCCGACGCGAGGGTTTAAATCCGAGAACGGGACGAACCCCGTCCGGACGCCTCGCGCGGTTCCGGGCGCGGGCGGCGTGCGGGCAGTGCTCGCGCGCTGCGGAACCGCCAGTCCGACTAACCGGAAACGGCTGAGCCTTAAGATTCCCGCCGTCGGAGCTACGGGTATGCCGACTGCCTACGTCACCGCACCGCCGGAAGAAGCACCGGAAATCGCCGAAACGCTCGTCGAGGAACGACTCGCGGCCTGCGTCAACCGCTTCCCCTGCACGTCCGTCTACCGGTGGGACGGCGAGGTTCACCGGGACGACGAGGTGATCTTGCTGGCGAAGACCACCGAGGAAGCCTACGACCGCCTCGAAGCGCGGGTCGAGGAGCTACATCCCTACGACGTTCCCTGCATCGAACGATTCGAGGAAAGCGAGATGCTGGAATCGTTCGCGGAGTGGCGCGACGAGGAAGTCGATGGTGGGGTGGCCTGATGCGCCACGACTGGGGACCGTGGACGCTGGTCGTCGGCGTGTTCCTCGTCGCCGTCGCGGCGGTTGCACGGGGCGCGCTCCGACGACTTCGAGGGGGAGCGTAGCGACCGGTCAGTCCCGACTCCGACCGGTCAACCTCGACGCCGCAACTCGTCCAGCACTCCGAGCGTCGCCTCGGAGTACGATTCGTCCAGCACCACGTCGGCCGCATCCTTGGCCTTCGCGTCGGCGTTGGCGACCGCGTAGGACTCCCCGGCGACCCCGAACGTGGACACGTCGTTCTCCGAGTCGCCGATGGCGACGAACTCCTCGGGAGTGCGGTCCAGGAGCGGCGCGACCGACTTGAGTCCGATGCCCTTCTCGATGCCGGGCGGCTTGACGTGGTAGGCGAAACCGGTGTCCACGACCTCGAGTCCGTGTTCGGCCGCGAGTTCTTCCAGCGGGCCGAGTGGCTGGTCCCGAGCGACGGCGACCTCGGTCTCTCGCCACCGGTTCGTGAGGTCGGTCGGCCCCCAACCGAGGTCGTAGCCCGCCGCGACGTACTCCTCGGCGACCCGCCGGGCGGCCTCTCCGTCGCCGTTCCGGGTCACTTCCTCGCCCGAGAGGACGATACCGCCGTTCTCGGCGATGACGTTCTGCTCGATGTACATGAAGTGACAGAGCGAGACCGGATACGGGAACGCCTTCCCGGTGGCGACGACGACCGGCGCGTCCCAGTCGGGAAGCACGTCGAAGAATCGCGGGTCTACCGAGTCGTCGGGGCGGGTCATCGTGCCGTCGATGTCGAGGACGAGCGGCGGAACCATGGCTCACAGTCGGAGCGTCAGCCACAAAAAGCGGTCGTTCGGAGGCCGGTCAGCGCCGGTTCAGAGGCCGAGCGTGGGCACCCAGACGCTCTGGGGGAAGACGCCGACGATGGTCAGCACCGCGATGAGGAACGTGCCGACGACGATGGCCGCGGCGGGCGGGTCGAAGTGCGTGTCGGCGTGCGCGTAGAAGATTCGCTGGACGACCTCGCCAGCGAGCGCAGACACGAGACCGAAGACCGCGCCCACGACCAGCGCGGGCAGGAGCGGAATCGCGGCCGCGACCTCTCCCGGCGGGGCCGCCGAGACGGCCATTCCGGCCGGTGCCAGCGCCAGCGCCGCCGTGCTTGCCGGTAGACTGATGTGGTGAGTCACCGGAATCTTCTCGACGCCGCAGTTGAGGAACACGAGGCTGGCCGCGCTGATGCCGAATGCGAGGAAGGGACTTCCGGTCTTGTACGCGGTGAACGCCGCGAGGATACCGACCACGAGACCGAGCACGGCGACGTTCGCCCACTTGTACTGGTGGGGGAGCCACGGCTCTACGACGAATCGGCCCTCTGCAGTTCCACCGTCTGCGGCGGGTTCGCCGCTCCCGTCGCCGTCGGCGGCCGCGGCCTCGCCGATGATGCGGCGGTCGCCGTCCTCGAACGGTTTCATGTTGAGGATGCCGCCACTGGTGTCGCCGATGATGTCGTAGCCGAAGACGAGTCGGTGAACGATAGCCGAGAGAACGACTCCCATGGCGATGGGGTCGTACGGCATTCCGGCCGTCGACGAGGCGACCGTCAGCCAGTAACCGACGACGCCGAACGCGCCGCCGACCGCCAGTACGTCGGGCTTGGTGCCCTGCGCGAACGCGATGTCCTTCGCGTTGTGGTAGTCGAATCCCGACTCCATGTATCCCTTCTTCGCGGCGTAGGCGGCCGCGGCCGCCCCGCCAGCGAAACTGATGGCTGGGGAGAACACCGGACCGAACGCGATGGAACCGGTGATGCCGACGGCGGCGAGTTCGTTCGCCGCGCCCGCGTCCGACGCGCCGGCGACCGTCTTCCCGATGACGTTGGCCGCCTCGCCCGCGATGACCATGAAGCCGGTGAAGATGAACGCCGGGAGTGCCCCGAGCGCCGCACCGAACGCGCCGCCCGCGAACGCCGCAAGAAGCATCTCCAGCGCCCACAGGTCGCTCCAAGCCATTTACTCGTTACCTCCGTCGCGTGCCCAGTCGCGCGAGCGTTCGACCGCGTCGGCCCATCGGTCGTACATCTCGTCGGCCTCCGCTTCGGCCATCTCGACGTCGAACTCGCGGTCGACCCGCCAGTTGTTCCGGAGTTCGTCGGGGTCGTCCCAGTAGCCGACCGCGAGTCCGGCGGCGTACGCCGACCCGAGCGCGGTGGTCTCGTCGACCTCCGGGCGGACGATTTCAGTGCCGATGACGTCGGCCTGTAACTGGCAAAGGAAGTTGTTCTTGACCGCGCCGCCGTCGACCTTGAGGCGACTCATCTCGATGCCGCTGTCGGCGACCATCGCTTCGGCCACGTCGCGGGTCTGGTAGGCGATGGATTCGAGCGTGGCGCGAACGACGTGTTCCCGGCGGGTGCCGCGAGTCATCCCGACGATGGTGCCGCGGGCGCGCTGGTCCCAGTGGGGTGCCCCGAGACCGGTGAACGCCGGGACGACGTAGACGCCGTCGGTCGAATCGACGCTTCGCGCGAGGGTCTCGGTTTCGGCGGCGTCCTCGATGAGCGTCATGTCTTCGAGCCACTCGATGGCCGCGCCGGTGACGAAGATGGCTCCTTCGAGGGCGTACTGGACGGGTTCGCCCGACCGCTGGAACCCGACCGTGGTGAGCAGGCCGCGGTCGCTGTCCACCGCCTCGTTGCCCGTGTTCATCAGGAAGAAGCTTCCGGTGCCGTAGGTGTTCTTCGCGTCGCCGGCGTCGAAACAGGTCTGGCCGAAGAGCGCGGCCTGTTGGTCGCCGAGGGCGCCGGCGACCGGAACCTCCGCGCCGAGGAAGCCGTCGGGGTCGGTCGTCCCGTAGTAGTCCTCGTCGCTGGAGGGGCGTACTTCGGGGAGGCAGGCCGCAGGTACGTCGAACTCCCTGAGGAGTCCGTCGTCCCAGTCCATCTCGTGGATGTCGAACAGCATAGTCCGCGAGGCGTTGGTCACGTCGGTGACGTGGTTCCCGGTGAGGTTGTAGATGAGCCAGGAGTCGATGGTCCCGAAGAGGATTTCGCCGTCGGCCGCCCGCTCTTCGAGGTCGGCAGGTCGGGCGCGCTGGGTCTTGATGGGGTCGGCGTTGTCGAGGAGCCACTCGGCCTTGGTGGCGGAGAAGTAGGCGTCGGCTTCGAGGCCCGTCTTGGCTCGAATCTCCTCGACCTTGCCTTCGGCTTCGAGTTGTTCGACCCGGTCGGTCGTACGGCGGTCCTGCCAGACGATGGCGTTGTGAACCGGCTTACCGGTGTCGCGGTCCCAGAGCAGCGTCGTCTCGCGCTGGTTGGTCACGCCGATCGCGGCGAGCTGATCGGCGGAGAGCCCTGCGTCTTCGAGTGCGGCCCGGACGACCGACTCGGTGTTCTCCCAGATTTCGAGTGGGTCGTGTTCGACCCAACCGGGTTCCGGGTATATCTGTTCGTGAGTTTCGTAAGAGTTGGCGACGACTTGGCCGCCGTGGTCGAAAACCATGAAGCGGGTCCCAGTCGTCCCCTGGTCTATTGCTCCGACGTACGTTTCCTTGGTCATGCGTTAGTCACCAGTGGTTGTCGCCCGCCACTACCGGGTTCACGACACCTTGCGTACTTTACGCATGGTCCCGTTCTACCAGTAAACAATATTGACTTTCGTTATAAAACTTTCGTCAGACTGCCCCGATATGGGGTGTTTTGCCGGAAATAAGTCCCGGTATGCCACTCAGAAAGGTAGTTACTCCAAGAAGACCAGTGGCGGTAAAGTGAAGTAGCGGTGGTCCTACTTTTGAGAAAACGGATGACCGCTACCACGGACGTTCTCGTTATCGGAGGGGGTTCCACCGGCACCGGCATCGCCAGAGATTTGGCGATGCGAGGGGTCGACGTCACTCTCGTCGAGAAGGGGAACCTGACTCACGGGACCACCGGGCGGATGCACGGCCTGCTCCACAGCGGCGGGCGTTACGCCGTCTCCGACCAGGCGAGCGCGAAGGAGTGCATCGAGGAGAATCGGGTCCTCCGGGACATCGCCTCCCACTGCGTCGAGGAGACCGGCGGGCAGTTCGTCCAGTTGGAGGGCGACCCCGACGAGTACTTCGAGGAGAAGTTGGAAGGCTGTCGAGAGTGCGACATTCCCGCCGAGGTGCTCACCGCCGAGCAAGCCCGCGAGGTGGAACCGTACCTCACGAAGGACGTGAAGCGCACGATTCGGGTCCCCGACGGCGCTATCGACCCGTTTCGACTCTGCGTCGCCAACGCCATCAGCGCGGAGAACCACGGTGCGCGCGTCGAGACTCACGCCGAGGTCGTGGACCTGTTGGGCGATTCGGACCGCGTCACCGGCGTGAAAATCCGCCACGAGAGCGGCCCCGGAAAGCGGTCGCACGGGCGGTCCGGCGAGACCGAGGAGATTCGCGCGGAGTACGTCGTCAACGCGACGGGCGCGTGGGCGGGACAAATCGGCGAGATGGCCGGCGTCGACATCGAGGTCCGACCGTCGAAGGGAGTGATGGTCGTGATGAACTGCCGGCAGGTCGACACGGTCGTCAACCGATGTCGACCGAAGGGCGACGCCGACATCGTCGTACCCCACGAGACGACGGCCATCCTCGGTACGACCGACGAGGAGGTCTCCGACCCCGAGGACTACCCCGAGGAACGGTGGGAGGTCGACCTGATGATAGACGAACTGAAGCGACTCGTCCCCATCCTCGAAGAGGCCCGGACGGTCCGGTCGTTCTGGGGCGTCCGCCCGCTGTACGAACCGCCGGAGGTCGGGAGTTCGGACCCGACCGATATCACCCGCGACTACTTCCTGCTCGACCACGAGGAACGCGACGACCTCCACGGACTCACCTCCATCGTCGGCGGGAAGTTCACCACCTACCGGATGATGGCCGAGGAGATAAGCGACCACGTCTGCGACCAACTCGGGGTCAGCGCGACGTGCCGCACTGCGGAGGTCCCCCTTCCGGGCAGCGAGGACGAATCCGTGCTCGACGCCGGAATGGACCGTTTCGGCCTGCGCTCGCCGGTCGCGCGCCGCAGTTCCCAGCGCCTCGGAAGTCGCGCGGAGGAGGTGCTCTCGGCGACCGAGCCGAACCCCGTCCTCTGCGACTGCGAAGCCGTCACTCGCGCGGAGGTTCGGGACGCCATCGACCAGTCGGGCACCGACCTCAACGCGGTCCGAATCCGGACCCGCGCGTCGATGGGCAACTGCCAGGGCGGGTTCTGTTGCCACCGGATGGCGAGCGAACTCCACCCCGAGTTCGACGAACCGCAGGCCTACGCCGCGCTGGACGAACTGTTCGAGGAGCGGTGGAAGGGCGAGCGTCACGCCCTCTGGGGCGAACAGCTCTCGCAGGCCGCGCTCAACTACGCGCTCCACGCGACGACGATGAACCGGGACCGCGACCCGGCCTCGGCCCGGGGCCGCAACTCGGCCGAGGGCGAGGACGCCGAACCGCTCGACTTCGGCGCGTTCGACCCGGGCGAGTCGCCGGTCTCGAATCCCGCCGCCGACGGAGGACAGCGTGGCGATTGAAGACGACGTGGTGGTCGTCGGCGGCGGTATCGCCGGGATGACCGCCGCGCTCGCGGTTGCCCGGGAGGGCGCGGACGTGCGCCTGCTCTCGCACAAGGACTCCACCCTGCGGAGCGCGAGCGGACTCGTGGACGTGCTGGGCTACCCGCCGGACGAGACCGGCGAAAGCTCCGGCCCGCTCGCCGACCCCTTCGAGGCCATTCCGGAGTTACCCGACTCCCACCCCTACCGAACCGTCGGCGTCGAGGGCGTCCGCGACGCGCTCGGTCTCTTTGACGAGGTCGTCGGCGACCGCTACCGCGGCGGACACACCGACCGGAACGCGCTCGTGCCGACTCACGGCGGGTCGATAAAGCCGACCGCGCGCTACCCCGCGACCGCGGCGGCCGGACTGGCGAGCGACGACCGGAACGCCCTGCTCGTGGGGTTCGAGACCGTCACCGACTTCGACGCGCCGCTGGCGGCCGACCACCTCGTATCGGCGGGGGTCCCGTTCGCCGCGCGCGGCGCGACGATTTCGTTCCCCGGCGACTTCCGGGTGGACGCGAAGATAACCCGGTTCGCCGACGCGCTCGACGCCGACGAGCGCGTCACGGTGCAGGGCGACGGCTACGCGACGGAACTCCCGGCCCGCGAGGCGCTCGCGGAGGCCGTGAAACCGCACCTCCGCGGCGAGGAGCGCGTGGGCTTCCCCGCGCTTCTCGGCCAACACGACACCGAGGCAGTGCGCGAGTCGCTCGAAGCCGAACTCGGCGCGGCGGTGTTCGAGGTGCCGATGGGTCCGCCGAGCCTTCCCGGGATGCGCCTCGAAGGCGCGCTCGTGGCGGCCTGCCGGGAGGCGGGCGTGCGCTTCACGACCGGGAACCCCGTCGTGGACTACGAGAGCGACGGCACGGCGGGCGGCGGGGAAATCGGGGCCGTCCGCGTCGAGCGCAACGGCGCGTCGATTCCGTTCCACGCCGACCAGTTCGTGCTGGCGACCGGCGGCCTCGTGGGCAAGGGCATCGACTCGGACCGCGAGGGCGTCGCCGAACCGATTTTCGACTGCCACGTCCCCCACTCGAGCGACCGGTACGACTGGTTCGCCGACGACGCTTTCGGCGACCACCCGTTCGCCCGGTTCGGCGTGGCGACCGACGACGACCTCCGACCGCTCGACCAGAAGGGCGAACCGGAGTTTTCGAACCTGCGCGCCGCCGGGGCGGTCCTCGGCGGGTACGACTTCGCCGCGGAGAAGTCCGGAAGCGGCGTCTCG
Organism: Halorussus salinisoli; assembly: GCA_005239435.1. GTDB lineage: Archaea > Halobacteriota > Halobacteria > Halobacteriales > Haladaptataceae > Halorussus > Halorussus salinisoli. The sequence goes on from SZNP01000010.1 coordinate 92,204, forward strand.
CTCGCTACCGGGCGGGCGGCCGGGCGGGGCGCGGCGCTGGAGGTGACGAGGTAAGCATGAGTGACGCAGAACAACCGACAGACGCGAACGACGTGCGAGAGGAAGAGACCGTCGCCGACGACGAGTTCGAACCGGTGCAGGTGTTCCCCGAGAGCGAGGACATGGACCTCCGACCGGGGAGCGACGACTGTTACAAGTGCTCGACTTGCGACACCAACTGTCCGGTCGCGGAGGTGGACGACGACTTCCCCGGGCCGAAGTTCCAGGGGCCCGAGCAGTGGCGACTCAAGCGCAAGGACGACCACGACATCGACGACTCGGTGATGTCGTGTTCGAACTGCATGCGGTGTGACTCGTCGTGTCCCTCCGACGTGCCCCTCAGCCAGATGCACAACACGGCCCGCGGCGAGTACGTCGAAAAGCAGATGGACAAGCTCTCGCGAGAGTACGTTCGGAACCGGATTCTGGCGAACTACCGGACGATGGCCGAGCTAGGGAGCAAAGTGCCGCGCCTGACCAACTTCGTGATGGGCAACTCGCTCGTGCAGGCGTTCAACGAGAAGGTGCTGGGAATCACCTCGGAACGCGAGTTCCCCGAGTTCGCCGAGCAGACGTTCCGCGAGTGGTGGGACGAGCGAGGCGGCCCGCAGGTCCGCTCCGAGGAGAAGCGGGTCGCCTACTTCCACGGCTGTTACTCGAACTACAACACCCCGGCGGTCGGCAAGGCGATGGTTCGACTGTTCGAGTCGTTCGGCTACGAGGTCGTCGTCCCCAAGCAGCGGTGTTCGGGGACGCCGATGTTCGCCAACGGGATGCTGGACGACGCCAAGCGGGCCGCCGGAATCAACGTCGAGAACTTTTCTGGGCTCATCGAGGAGGGCTACGACGTCATCGCCTCCTGTACCTCCTGTTCGATGTCGCTCCGCCAGGAGTACCCCGAACTGTTCAGCTACGACGGGACGGCGAGCGTCGCGGCCCACACCTACGAAGCCCTCGAATACCTGCGTCTCCACGAGGACCTCGAAGCCGAGTTGGAGGACGCCGAGGTCGATGCAGGCGAGTTCGCCTACCACGCGCCGTGTCACGCCCGGAATCAAGGGCTCGCCGGGCAAGCGGTCGAAGTCCTCGACGGCCTCTCGGGTGCGAACGCCGAGGACGTGGGCGACTCGTGTTCCGGCATCTCGGGCACCTACGGTTGGAAGGAGGAGAAGTACGACACCTCGATGAAGATCGGTGCCGAGATGTTCGACCACATGGAGGAGACCGAGGCCGAGACCGGCATGACCGAGTGTCCGACGTGCGCGATGCAGATGGAACACGGAACCGGCTACGAGATTCGCCACCCGCTCGAAGTGCTGGAGGAGGCTCTCGTCGACGAGGGGAGCCACTGAGCGACGATGGACCTCGAAGACCGAATCGCCCGGCGACAGACCACGCGGGACGACGGCCTGATCGTGGACCGGAGTCCGCTGAACCCCGCCGTCCACCTGACGGACCCGGTCGGTCGCGGTCCCGTCCTCGAACGCTTCCTCGACGTGCTCGACCCGGTGTTCGACCAGCGACTCCCGCCGGACGCCGCAGTCTACGGGCCGAAGGGAGCGGGGAAGTCGGCGGTCGTGAGCGCGCTGTTCACCCACCTGAACGACCAGTTCGGCCGACGCCACCAGCGAATCGGCACGACTACGCGCGCCGGAACCGCCACCGACACCATCGAGTTCGTTCACGTCGACGCCTACCGCACGACCAGCGAGTTCCAGTTCCATCACACGCTACTCGACGCCATCGTCGACGAGTCGGTCCCCCGGCGCGGGGTCGGGACCGAACGACTCCGCGAACGTGTCGTCGAGCAGTTCGCGTCGCCGACCCGGACGGCCGTCGTCGCCGTCGACCACGTCGCTGGCGAGAACTCGCCCTCCGGGGCCGACCTCCGCGAGTGGTTGACTCCGGTCGAGGACGACGTGGCGCTCGTGGTCGTCGGCCGGGCGGTTCCCGACGGCTGGAACTCGGAGACGGTCCACGTCCCCGAGTACCGACAGCACGCGCTCGTCGACATCCTGACCGAACGGGCCTCTCGGGCGTTGGCGAGCAGCGCCCTCAGACACGGACAGGCCCGGCACGTCGCGGAGTGGGCAAGCGGCGACGCCCACGACGCCCTCGCCGCCACGTTCGGTGCGGCCGAACTCGCCGACGAGGACGGTGCCGACCGAATCCGCGCGACCGACGTCGACGCCGGAATCGACGACGTGCCGGACGACGGCATCCACGTCGGGCGGGTCTTCGCCTTGCCGGAGAACCGGCGGAAGGTCCTCTCGGAACTCCTGTCGCTCGACGCGACCCCGCCCATCGACGAGGCGGCCAGCGCCATCGCGGAGCGCTCGGACCTGTCGGCGGCGACCGTCAAACGTTTCCTGTACGAACTCGCGGAGCGAGGCGTCCTCGAACGAGTTCAGACGGACTCGACCGACGGGAGCGGCCGACGTCCCAGTCGCGTCGAACCGCGGTTCCCGACGCTCCCGTTCCGCCGCGTCGACGGTGAGCGTCGGGCGTAGGGGAGACGCTCGGTCATCGACCGACGCCGACCGGGGAGTCGGGAGCCTCGGACACCAACCAGAGACCGACGAGAGCGGCGACTGCGTCGACGGCCGCGACCAGTGTTGCGGTCGTTCGGAACGGGCGGTGCCACGGTCCCGCGCGAACCGCGTCCACGTGGTCGGGGTTGGGCACGCCGAAGTGGAAGTAGAGGCCGAACGCCAGCGACGCCGCCATCGAGACGGCGATCAGCCACGCCCCTCCTCTCGGTCGTCCGTGCCAGAGCAACCCGAACGCGACCAGCGGTGCGAGTACGACCACGGCGAAGACGAACGCCCACTGCCACGTCGCCAGCGGGACCGGAGCCGCGAGGTGCGGAACGCCGTGCGCGAGATTGGCGACGAGGTGGAGACCGACCGCGAGCGCCGCGACCTGCAGTTCGCGCGCCATCTACGCCTCCGGCGTCGACGTCGCGGTCGTCTCCGACGCCTCCCCGCTCCACTCGTAGCCGTCTCCCGTCTCTCGGAGCCACCCCTCCTCGCGCCACCGTCGGACCACCGCGTCGAGTCCCTCCCGATAGGTCGGATACCGCGGCTTCCAGGCGAAGTCCCGCCGGAACTTCTCGGCGGTGGTCGGCATCGGATTCGTCAGGAGTCGCACCGTCGCCTCGCCCGCGAGGTACTTCGCCACCCACGCCGGGACGCGCCGGGGGTCCGGCGCGTCGAGGCGGTCGGCCAGACCCCGGAAGAAGGCGGCGACCGTGACGGGTTCCTCGTCCACGACGTGGTAGAGGCCGGTTTCCTCCCCGGTCGTCGCTTCGGCGAACGCCGTCGCGGCGTCGTCGACGTGCAGGAACGACAGTTCGGCGTCCTTCCTGCCGAGTAGTCCGCGGCCGATTATCGGCGCGTTTCCGGCGAGCAACTCCTCGCCGAAGGACCAGAGGTGCGCCGAGTCGTGGGCGTAGAAGAACCCACACCGGAGAACGGTCGTCTCGAACCCCGAGTCCGCGGCCGCGTCCCGGGCGATTCGCTCGGCGTCGAGCGCCGACTGGGTGGCCCGGTTCGGGTTCGGTTCGGCGGTCTCGTCGAACCGGGAGCCGTCGGGTCGGCGTGCGACCCAGACGATGCTCTGCTGGACGAATCGGTCCGCACCGACCTCGTCCGCGACGGCGGTCAGGTTCTCTGCGCCCTCGCGGCGCACGCGGTCGTTTCGCTCCCAATCCTCGGGGGCCGGTTTCTGGTCGGTCGGGATGGCGGTCGCGGCGTGGACCACGGCGTCGGCTCCGGTCGCGGCCTCTCGGAGCGAATCGCGGTCCAACACGTCGCCGCGCCGGGGGTCGCCGCCGCGCGCTCGGACCAGTTCGTCGCCCGGTTCGTCTCGCGCGAGTCCGACCACTTCGTGGCCGCGGTCGGCGAGTTCGGCCACGAGTCGGTGACCGAGGACGCCGGTCGCGCCCGCGATGAATACTCGCATGTGAGAACGGTCGACCGGGAAGACGGTAGCGATTCTGCCGGACCTGCACGGTGGGTTTATAAGCGCGGCGGCCGCGAATCGGCCCATGCGTCGCGTCCAACTGACGTTCTACGCGCCCGACGCCGAGGTCCATCCGCTCCACACGTTGATGGCCGAGCGCGACTACGTGGACGCCGCAGAGATGGTCCACTGGAACGACGCCGGCGAGAGCATGACTCACGCCTTCTACATCGAAGGTGACCGCGAGGCGTTCGTCGCGGAACTCGTCGAGACGCCCGAGGTGCAAGCGTACGACCTCACGCCGGTGGCCGAGGGTCGCTTCTACGTCCACGTCCGGGCCGAGACGACGCCGGTCCAGCGGGCGATGTTCGACGCCTACAACGAGGGCGGCGTCGTGGTCACCTCGACGCTCGAACACACCGACGACGGCGGGGTGACCTTCGAGGTGGTCGGCACCGCCGAAGCGTTACAGGACCTTCACGGCGCGGCCCCCGACGGTATCGAGGTAGATATCGAGCGCATCGGCGGGCCGTCCGCGGATTACGAGACGCTCCTCTCCGAGCGCCAGCGCGAGGCCGTCGAGGTGGCCGTCACGGTAGGTTACTACGATGTGCCGCGGAGCGCGACCCACGAGGACGTGGCCGCGAAACTGGACTGTGCGCCGAGTACCGCGTCCGAACACCTCCGAAAGGCCGAGTCGAAGGTTCTGCGGACGCTGTTCGGCGAGTAATCGGTCGAAGAACGGACGAGCGGTCGCGTCGGTCAGTCGTTTCGCGCCGCGGACGTCGCGGTCGGCTCGTCCTCGACGTAGTCGAGGTCGTCGGTGTAGTAGTCCACCAGCAGGACCGCGACAGCGCCCGCGAGACCCGCGAGCAGGGTCGCAGCCACGCGCGCGACCGGCCACGCGCCGTCCGCGCCGACGACTCTGGCGACCGGAAGTCGAAGCGCGCCGACCATCAGCGCGACGAGGAACGTGAGAGTCACCTGCCGGTGGTTCGCTAACGCCCACTCCACCACGCGGGCGAAGGTGAGGATGCCGACCGCCGCGCCCGCGACGAACGACGCGACCGCCACGGCGGGACCGACCGCGGGTTCGAGCGGCCCGCCGCGGACGACGCCGACGGCCTCGTCGATGAACTCGTGGAGCGCGTTCGACATGAAGATGTACTGGCCGAACAGGATTAGCAGGAACGACCCCGAGACGCCGGGCAGAATCATCGCACAGATGGCCACCGCACCGGCCACGAACAGCACGAATGGCGAGTGGGGGACCGCCGCCGACGCAGACTCACCCGCGAGCAGGAAGGCGACGACCAGACCGACGAGTGCGGCCGCCTTCTCGCCGCGGGTGTCGACTCGGACCTCGCCCCAGAGGACGACCGCGGACGCCGCGATGAGACCGAAGAAGAACGCGAACAGGACCGCCGGCGACGACTTCTCGATGCCGGCGACCGCTCCGGTCACGCCGACGATGGCCGTCATGATTCCCGCGCCGAGGACGAGCAGGAACGCGACGTCCATCTCGCGGAGCATCTCCGCGATTCGCTCGCGGGCGTCGGGGTCGTACGCCCGCGGCAGGTCGGCCAGCACGCGCGGGTCGAAGGCGGCGATAGCGCCGACGAGTCGCTCGTAGATGCCGGTTATCAGCGCGATGGTCCCGCCGGAGACGCCGGGCACGGCGTCGGCGGCACCCATGGACACGCCCTTGAGGTAGACGGAGAGCCAGCCTCGCATTGAGGGAGAGATACGACTACCGACCGGAAAACGGTTTGCTTTCTCGGGAGACGACGACGGGGACGTTCGCTCGTCGTTTTAGCATGGTATATAATTTCCTCTAATGTAGAAATGTTTCTTAGACATCATTCTATCCGTTTTTCCGTCGTAGCAGTAACTCGACGCTCGGGGTCGACCGCGCGCGTTCCAGAGCGAGAGACTGTTCGGAAGAACGACAGGAGCGACTCGTTCGGTGCGAGACGCGCAGTTCGGTCACGGGCGAGAGAACGGATGCTTACTTCCGCTCGATCTGCCAGTAGACGTACTGACCCACGAGCGGCGAGAGGTTATCGAAACCGCACCGCGGACAGTCGAGGGACGCCTCGCCGTCGGTCTCGACCGACAGGACGTGCCCACAGTCGTTGTGGCAACTGACTTCGTCGTGGGTATCGTCGAGGACCGCCAGTACGTCCTCGTAGTGGTTGGTCTCTAAGTGCGTCTTCGCCCGCGTTTTGAGCCTATCCACAGCGGCCGCTCGTACCGTCGACTCGCAGAAATCGCAGTCGAGTTGATACGCCTCCATCAGTTACCCCGGACGCTGGATTTGTATGGTTCCGTCGGCCTGCACTTGGACCTGACGCCCGTAGTAGTCGAACGCGACGTAGCCGTCCGACCGGGCTAACCCCCCGTTCGGAGAGCGGAACAGGTCGTTCAGCGCCTCGGTATCGATTACCGAATGAAGCGGTCGTAATCCCATCGGGTCGGTTCGAGTCTCGGACCCGACCGCACGTACGACAGCTTCCGTGACGGATTCACCGTCGTGAACGCGATACGTCGAGTCACCGTCCGCTCGCTGACTCCGGCCGCTGGCCGAGTCGCGCCCGTCGGATTCCGTCGTCTCCACGTTTCGGAAACAGGTGCCCTTCGCCTCCGCGACGTCTGTCGAGTTGAAGCGAGTCATTCGAGATGAACCCACTCTTCCGTAGGGGCGTGACCCGATTGAGTAGCCGGACCGATTATGCAGGTTGTTTAAAAGACCATGAGCAGCCAACGTGTGACGCACCGCGAATAGAGAGCAGGCAAGTGGTCACTGTCGGGCCACCGTCTCGCCGATCAGGTTCCTGTGGCCGCGGCGCAGTCGGTCGGCGAACGATTGGCGAGCGATGGCGAGTTCCTCGGCCAACGTTTCGAGGTCGACCTGTCGGGGAAAGTCGTAGTAACCGTTGTTGTACGCGAGGAGCAGGGCTTCCCGCTGTTCGGGCGTGAGGCTGTACTGACCCGTCGAACCCGTCTCGCCGACGTCGTACAGACGAACCAGTTCGACGTCGATGTCGAGATCGGTGCAGTACTGCTGGAACGCGACGATCTGGTCGGTGTCTTCGGCGCGGAACTCGAAGCGCCACTCTTCCTGCGTGCCCGTGGCCGAGAGCAACGTGAGTTCCGCATCGACGATACCGGTGAAGACGCCTTCGACGTTTGGGTCCCAGTCGGCCCGAACCAACCCTTGGGAGTCGAGTTCGTCGACGATAGCGAACGATTCGAGCGCCCCCTGCGCTTCGAGCGTCTCCCGGACGCGTTCGGTGGGGACGTTCCGAACCCAGAAGTACGGCAGAACGCCGCGGTTCGTGGGAACGACGCGCTCTATCTCGATAGTCACGTCCGGCAGCGTCTCGAAGATATGTCCCAAAGGAAAATCGTCCGCTGGGACGGTGAATTCGGCTATCGTCGCCATACAGAGTGGAGGGGGTATAGTTAGATAAGCGCGATGCCCAGATACAGAGGAGCAACGCCGGAATGCCGAGTCCGTGGCGGTCGTGACGGCCCACTCTCTTAGAGACTGTCTCCCCGTCCTACTGGTCGGAACGACTCAGTACAGCTAGTTTCCGTCACCACGAGAGTAGCGACAGCGCTCCTCCCACCGTGGTAAATCGAACGTCGGCGAAGTAGAAAGAGACGAATCGGACCGCAGTCGATTGCCGATTACTCCCGACCGGCGACGACGAGCGCACCGGCGTAGGCACCGACCAGGCCGACTCGCGCGGGAGCAGTCTCCTCGCGCTCGGGGAGTGCGTCGGCGGGCGTCGGGCGCGCGTCCGCGTCGGATTGGGTACTCTGGCCTGCGAGCGCCGAGGTGTTCGTCTCGTCGTTACCGCTCGTCTCGTTGTCGGTCGACGTTTCGTTACCGGATGCGGTCTCGTTACCGGGCGCCGTCTCGTTGCCCGACGGGTTCTGCTGGACCGAGACCGACTCCTCGGTCAGTTCGACCGTCGCGTTCTGGTCGCTCTCGCCGATGACCTGCGCCTCGGTGACGTCCGTGGAGGCGTTGTGGAACGTCAGGTTGCCGTCCTCGAAGTTCCGCGGCGTGTAGAACTGGTACGGACCCTCCGCGCGCACGCTGACGTTCGTGTAACCGTTCTCCGGGCCCCAGTTCTCGTAGCCGGTCGTGGAGTACGGCAGGGTCATCGTGAACTCGCCGTTCGGCCCGGTTTGGGCCTGCTGGCGGTAGGTGAACGAACTGCTCTGGTCGCTCGGCGACATCCGGACCTGCGCCGTGACCGTGGTGTTGGCCGGGCCGGTGCCCGTCACCGTCGCGCCGGGCACGCGCTCGAACGTCTTGACCCACGAGGGCGGGGTCTGGAACATCTCGTTGGGGCTACGAATCGCCTTCGCCTGCTGGAGGAGTCGCATCTCGCTCCGGAGCGTCTGGGCGTACTGCGAGGAGTTCGCGCCCGACGACTGGCTCTGCTCGACGATGCGGTAGTGTTCGAGCGCCGGAACCGGTTCGCTCGGGAACGGCCCGATACCGCCGATTTGAGAGGTCGTGTCGTTGGCGACGAACTGCCGGGCCTGTTGCATCGTCTGGAACCGCCGGACGAGCGTGGCGTTCGGTCCCGACTCGCTGACCTTGTACGAGGCCGTCTCGCCGTCCGGAGTCTGGTAGGTCTGGGCGCGCCAGTCCACGACGATGGGTCTGGGTTCCGCTCGGCTTCCGTGGTAGAGGTAGAGTCGCGCGACCTGACTGTCGTAGTAGCGCTGGCTCTTCATCCGGAAGGCGAACCGCGGGCCGTTCTGACCCTGCTGGTAGACCGGACTGTAGAAGTCACCGGACGAGACGTTGTCGTTGAACACCGTCGGTGCGGAGAACTTCGAACTCGGCTCGGCCATCTTCCAGTCGACCATCACGTACCGGGTCTCCTCGGCGCTGTCGTTGCCGAGCGTTTCGAGGACGTCGTTGGCGCGCTGCTCGCTGGGCGCGAGCAGGTAGTTCGCGGCGGTCGTAGCACCCTCCTGGAACGGGTTGGCGTTCGGAATGCGTTCGCCCTGGACCGTAATCCAGTGACCGTAGTCCCACCACGACATGACGCCGTACGCGCCTTCGGGGTAGTCGTAGTCGTTGTTGCTCTGGTCGTAGGTGCCGTAGTAGTCGAGTTCACCCTCGTTGTTGGCGTCTCCGTAGTCGCCCTCGGCGGGCGTGTTGTTCGCCATCCAGTCGAGCGACCCATCCCACTTGGTCACGGCCTGCGGGCCGGTCTCTCCGGCCGCCGCCGCGGTCTGGGTCCTGTCGATGGAGGGGTAGCCCGACGACCCGATGCTGGCGGGTGCGACCAGCACGGGCACCACGAGCAGAATCACGAACACGATAGCGAGTACCTGGTACCCCTCGACGTTGGTCAGCGACTCGCGGTCGGTGACGTTCGCCATCGAGAGGACCTGCTTGACGAGGTAGGCGTTCAGCACGGCGACCGGCACCGCGAGATAGTAGTTGAACCGCACCTGCGTGAACGCCGCCGCCGTGATGAAGGCGGCCCACACGAGGACGAGCAGTTGTTCGGCGCGGTGGTCGTCGGTCCGATAGGTCCGCCAGACCATCCAGACCGCGGCGACGACGGCCGTGAACAGCATCAGGCCGTACTCTCGGAGGATGACGTCGTACCACTCGATGCCGAACCGGGGTTGGGCCCGCGAGAGGAACGGTTGGGCCTCGCCGATGGTCCGGGTCTGCGCCCCTGCGCTGAAGCCGACGAATCGGACGAGGTTCCGCCGAACGAGGTTGAACAGCGACGGGAGCGCGACGTAGGTGAAGCCGACGACGGCGAGGATGATGCCGCCGACCGTCGCGGGGTAGAGCGCGGTCCCGAGGTCGCGGTCGTCCCACTCTCGGGCGAGCCACGCCATGAAGACGCAACCGCCGGCCACCGCGAACGCGAGCAGGGGTTGGAGCGGCGAGAACTGGGTCGGACTCATGTCGAGCGTGCCCAGCGGGACCAACAGGAGCAGTCCCGCCACGGTCATGCTGACCGCGCCGACGAACGCGAGGTGGTCGGGGCTGACTCCGCGGACGTAATCCGCGGTGAGTTTGATGCCGAAGAAGACGCCGAAGATACCGACGAGGAGGACGCCCGGCGGCCACGTCCAGAGGTAGAACGCGGTGGCGATTCCGGCGAGCGCGCTGTAGACGAGTGGCGTGCGAAGCGCCTCGAAGTCGCGGTCGGCGAGCAGTTCGTAGACGGGTTTCTCGCGCTCGGCGACGGTCAGCGCGACCATCATCGCCAGCACTGCGAACGTCTGGAAGAGCGGCTCGGCGATGTTGTGGTCGGCGAAGCCGACGAGACTCCGCCGGAGGAACGTGCCGGGGAACAGCGCGAGGACGACGACCCCGAACAGCCCACCGGGACGGCCGCCGAGGCGCTTGCCGACGAGATAGGTCGGGATGGCGATCAACGCGCCGAGGACTGCCGGAGCGACCAGAAGAGTCTTGGCCACCAGCGTACTGGAGGGGTCGCCCAGTCCGACGACGAGGGCGACGGTGGCGACGAGTTGGTCGTACAGCGTCCCGAACTGACCGACGCTGGTCCCGAACGGGAAGTAGGTCCACGGGTCGTACGGCATCGTCGCGGGCCAGTTGTTCACCGTGTACTGTACTTGCCGGAGGTGATACCACGCGTCGTTACCGGCGAAGAACACCTCGCCGTTTCTGATGAACTTTCCGTACGACTGGAGCCGTACCCACAGCATGAACGCCATAGCCGCGGCGAGTACGGGGACGTGATACCAGTCCTCGAACGAGTCGAGGACTGAACCGACCGAATCGGTCGAGTCCTCGACCTGCTCAGTCTGCTGGCTCATTGAGTTGATGAAGTGCCAAAACGCGCATAAGCCTTGTCATCTACCCCCGGTCGTAGTCGGCGTTCCGATGATGGACGCCGAGCGTCCGAAAGCAGCGGGCTCACGGCTCTCCGGACGGCCTAGGCGGTCTGGACGGTTCCGGGAAGAGCGTCGGTTGGCGGTCAGCCTTCCGAGCGCTGGCCCCACCCGAGAACCTGCTCGTAAACCGGTCCCAACACGTTGGCTACCGTAAGCCGGAAGTGGGAACTCGCGACCACGAGAACCGCGAAGTAGACGACTGCGCCGAAGCCCACGAGCGCGATTACCGGGAGCCAGTAGTTGAGCGTGACCATCTCTCTGACCTCGGTGACGACGAAGAACATCGCCAGTCCGCTCGCCGTCTGTGCCGCGATAGGGGCCGGGAAAATCGTGCCGCCGAACAGTCTCCGGCAGAGAAACTGGAACCCTCCGAACATCAGGACTTCGGCGAACAGCGTCGCACCGATGACGCCGAGCAGTCCGTACTCCCGAGCGAGAACGATTGCGAGCGGGATGTGGACGGCCAGACCGGCGAGATTCACCCGGAAGGTCAGTTCCGGCCTGTCGGTCCCGCTGATGGCCGATTCGAGCGGAATCTGGTAGATGTAGAACACGTAGAACAGTGCGATGCCGACGAGCGCCTCGCCGCCCTGCCCGAATCCCGACCCGAAGAACGTCCGCATCAACACGTCGGGGAGCGCGAGCGCCCCGAAGAACATCGGAATGCCGAGCAGTCCGGCGTAGGTCATGGCGTTCGCCACGTCCTCGCGCACGTCCTCGCCGAGCGACGACCGGCCGCTGACCTTCACCTGTAGGGGGTTGGAGATGCTGGCGGTCAACTGGGAAGCGGGAAGCACCAATCGGAGCGCTGTCTCGTAGAGGCCGACCGCGCCGGTGCCGACGAACAGCCAGATGATGATCGGGTCCGCGCGCTTGTACAGGTCGTTGACGAGCGAGGTGGGGATGCTCCACCGAGCGAACTTCCCGGTGTACGCGAACGTCTCCCGCGAGGGGAGCGCGGGTCGAACGCCGCTGACGACGGCGACGACGCCCGCCGTGACGAAACTCGCTATCGCCAGTCCGAGCAGGATGCCGAACGCCTCCATTCCGAGGAAAAGGAGCGCGAGCTGGAACACGAGGGTCACGACGCTCCGCACCGTGTCCAGCCAGAACGACCGGCCGGGGAAGCCGATTCCGGCGTAGAAACGGTTCAGAATCTGGAACGAGCCGACGCTGCTGAAAACGAGGACGATGCCGAGCACGTCGTCGGCCGTGATGCCCCTGACCGGCAGGGCGGGTGATAGGGCGACCAAGACGGCCGTGACGACCCCGACGTAGAGGACGTGGGCGGCGAGTCCGAGACCGAGATACTCCGCTGGGTCGGTGTCGACCTCGCTTACTCGTTTCTTGATTGCCTGACCGAGGCCCGCCGAGATTCTGACGAGCATCAGCGCGATGGCGAGTGCCGTGTAGTACCGTCCGACGCCGTTGGACCCAAGCACTCGCGCGAAAATCATGACGCCAGCGAAGCCGAACGCCGACATCGTGAACTTCGCAGCGACCGAGATCAGCGCCTCCCTGCCGATGTCGAGGTCAGCCGTGCTCATCGGTCAGAGGTAGCCAAGTGCTTCCAGGTCGTCGTGGGGGAGTTCGTCTTTCGTCACGGGTCTGGCGGCTCTGCTCTCGAACTCCTCTTTCGCCGCCATCAGGTCGTCGTCCTCGGCTGGGTCGCCGTCGAGGGTCACCACGCCCTCGTCGGTCGCCACGTGGTCGCGGTTCATCGCGGCGTGGCTTCCGTTCGAGGCCGCGTAGGCCGTCTCGCGCTCGAACGAACCGTGGTTGTACTCCTCGCCGAGCAGGAGCGTCGGCACGTCCACGAGGCTGAGAACGTCGCTCTCGACGGGAATGTTTCGGGTCGCCAGCGGCAGGCGGAGCAGTTCCGGACACATGGTGGCGTGGTGGCCCCACTCGCCGTACTCGCCGAGGAGTTCGCCGTGGTCCGCGACGAAGAGAACGCGCGTGTCGTCGGGAATCGCGTCCCAGAGGCGCGCGAGTCGGTCGTCGAGTTCCTCGACCTCGCCCTTGTACAGTTCGCGGGCGAGTCCGGCGTCGCGCTCGCTCGCGCGACCGTTCAGGACTCGACGGGTTATCTGCTGGGCTTCGCCGCGCGAGACGGGGCCGTCGTCGGGATTGTACGGGTGGTGTGGCTCCATGAAGTGAAGCCAGCCGAACCACTCGTCGCGGCCCTCGGTCGCGTCGAGGAACTCGGCGATTACGTCGGCCGCGGGACGGTAATCTCGGTCCACCGTGGACACGCGCTGTTGGACCTCTTGCACCACGTTCCAGACGCGGGAGGCGATACCGAACAGCGTACTTTGGGGAGTCATGTGTTCGGCGACCCGGTCTTTGAGACCTTTTTCCTCTCGACCCGGTGCCGTGAACTCGTCGAATCCGAGGTCGTAGCCGTATCGGTTCGAGAGGAAGCGGTTGGTAGAGACGCCGTACTTGTACGGGGAGTCGAGCGCGACCGCGACGTTCGAGTCGGCGTCGACGCCGACCTCGCCGGGATAGATGCCGCCGACGATGGACTGGAAGCAGGAGGGCGTGGCGGTGTTGGTCGCGAACGTCGCCGGATGAGACTCGCCGAGGAACTCCCTCGTCGCGGTCATGTACTGGTAGTGGTCGTACCGGAGCGAGTCGACCGTAACCAAGAGTGTCGTGTCAGTCATTGAAATCACTTGTAGCCAAGTGCGCTTAAGCGCTGTTCAACGTCGTCGTCGGTCACGTCCACGTTCTCCGCCTCGACCTCGGGTTCGTACTCACCCGAGTCGGACGCCGACAGTTCGACCCACGGAACCGTCTTGAGAACCGAGAGGGGAACGTGTCGGTAGTGGCCGTACAGTCCCCACTCGCCGAACGCCTCGCCGTGGTCGCTCGACACGACGAGGGTGTCGGCGTCTGTATTCGACAGGAGGAGTTCGACCTCTTCGAGGACCCACCGGAGGTTCTCCAGATACGCGCTCCACGCGGCCGACCGCGAGAGGTCGCCGGACTGTAGCAGGTCCCAGACGGCCCGGTTGTCGTCGGCGGCGAGTAGTCGGGCCGCCTCGGGTGCGGACTCTTCGAGCGACCGGTACGGCGTGTGGGGCTGCATGTAGTGAACGACGAGTCGGTCGGGGTCACGGTCGCGTTTGACCTGTATCGCTCGGTCGGTGACGCCTCGCGGCGGGATACCGCCGAACTCGTCGTCCCATCCGTAGCGCCACACCTCGTCCAACAGGTCGAACGCCTCGGCGTCGACTTGGAACTCGTCGCCGAATCGCTTGGTGTGGGCGTTCGCCGTGACGTAGGCAGTGCGCGAAATCTCGTCGGCGTAGGCCGGAGTGAAGTTGTCGTGAAGCCACTCCCACGAAGTGGACCCGAGCGACGTGAACGTCGGCACCGCTGGCGGAACGAAGTCGTACTCGTCCGCGACCTCTTCTAACGCGTCCACTCGGCAGGTATCGAGTAGGACCAACACGTCCCAGTCGCGCTCGTAAATCGGAGTACCCGCTGTGTCGAGACCTAACTCGTGACTGGCCCGCCGGGCGAACCCGCCCCAGAAGTCGTAGGCGGCCGACCGAGTGCCGTCGCGGACGCCGTACTCGGACAGTTTGAACTTCGTCTCGGAGACCCAATCTGCGAACGTCATGCGTCGTTGCTCCGGTTCATTTGTATCCGAGTGCTTCGAGTCGGTCGTTCACCTCGTCGTCGTCCATGCTATCGTCGTCCGCTCTGGAACCTGCGACTTCGAGTTTGGGTTCGTACGACCCGGTATCGGTCGCGCTGGTCTCGATCCACGGAACGCGCTTCAGGGCCGGAATCGGGACGTAGTCTGGGTGAGCGTAACACCACCACTCGCCCATCGCGTTCGCGTGGTCGCTGGAGATGACCACGGTGTCGGCGTCCGCGTTGTCGAGGAAGAGTTCGACGTCTTCGAGGACCCATTCGAGGTTGTCCCGGTACCCCTCCCACAGTTCGTCGCGTGAGAGGTTCCCGTCGAGGAGTCGGTGCCACGGGCCGCGCTCCTCGCCCGTTCCGCCGTCCTTGACTCCGAAGTTCTCCTCGGGGTCGCCCCACCGGAATCCCGCATCCGGCATCGACCGGAACGGGACGTGTGGCTGGAGATAGTGGACGACGAGTCGGTCCGGGTCACGGTCGCGTTTGACCTGAATCGCTCGGTCGGTCAGCGGCCGTGGCGGCATCAGGTCGCGCTCGTCGTCCCACGCGTAGCGCCACACCTCGTCCAGTAGTCCGAACTCGTCGGGGTCGAGGTCGCGGGTGAACGGATTGCCCGAGACGTACGCCGTGTTCGCCTTCTCGTCGGCGTACTCGTCACCGAAGTTCTTCTCCATCCACTCCTTGGACATCGACCCGGCCGAATCGAACACCTCGAACTCGGGGTCGAGGAACGGGAAGCGGTCCCTCTCCTCGGCGGCGACTTCCCGCATCAGGTCCACTCGACACGCGTCGAGGACGAGCAACACGTCCCAGTCTCGCTCGTAGATGGGTTCGCCGTAGTTCCAGACGTCGCGGCCGAACCGCCGAAGCATCCCTACCCAGAACTCGTTCGCGGAGGCGACGGCCCCTCGTTTTAGACCCATCGTCTGGAACCGCGTTCGAGTCTCTTCGAGCCAGTCGGCGAACGTCATAAGTAGCCGAGGTTCTTGAGTCGGTCTTCGTACTCCGCCTCGCTGACTTCTACGTCCTCGGCTTCGAGTTCGGGTTCGTACGCCCCGGTGTCGGTCGCGGAGAACGTCACCCACGGGACGCGCTTGAGCGCCGATATCGGAATCGGGCTCTGGTGGCCGTACACCCACCACTCGCCCATCGCGTTCCCGTGGTCGCTGGAGATAGCTACGGTGTCGGCTTCGAGATTTTCCGACAGCAACTCCACGTCGTCGAGAACCCACTCGAGGTTGTCGCAGTAGGCTTCCCACACGAGGTCGTGAGGCACTTCGCGGTCACGGAGTCGCCGCCAGAGCGTCTTGTGCTGGCTCGGTGCGGGGTTGTCGAGCCCCACCTCGAACCGGAACCACTCGGGGTACTCGTCCACCAGCGACCGGAACGGCAGGTGCGGTTGCATGTAGTGGACGATCATCCGGTCCGGATCGTGGTCGCGCCACACGTCGATAGCGCGATCGGTCATGGCCCGCGGTGGGACGACTCCGTAGTCGGTGTCCCAGCCGTACTTCCACACTTCGTCGAAGAGATACAGCGAGTCCGGGTCGGGAACGTCCCGCGAGTGGGGATTCGCCGTAACGTACGCCGTGTTCGAGAGTTCGTCTCCGTACGTTTCCGGGTCGAACGTCTTCGCTATCCACTCCGGAGAGCGAGACGCGACCGAGTTGGTGGCGTCTCGCTCCGGGTCGAACCCTTCGAGGACGTCGTAGTCCGTCTGCCCGGCCACATCGTCCAGCAGGTCTATCCTGCAGGCGTCGAGGACGAGCAACACGTCCCAGTCTTTGTCGTGAATCGATTCGCCGTAATTCCAGACGTGACGACCGAAATGGCCGAGCGCACCCGCCCAGAACTCTTGTGCTGACGCGTACGCTCCCTTCGTTACGCCGTCGTGTCTGATTCGGTCTCTACTTTCCTGGAGCCAGTCACTGAACGTCATAGTTGTTCTACTGTTGTCTGCTTCGCGTGCGGGTCGATCTCTGCCGCTTCTACCGCATTTTCGACCACCTCCCGCATCTCCTCTCTGAATCGGTCCGTGCCGAATCGCTCGGCGAAGGTTGCTATCTCGTCGGCACCCCACTCGACGCCCTCGCGCTCGAACGCCTCGATGGAGTCGCGGATGCTCGCGGGGTCGGGATCGTGGACCAGTCCGTTCTCGCCGTCGAGAATCTGGTACTTGGTGTAGCCCTCGTTCACGCCGAGGACGGGCGTCCCGCTGGCGAACGCCTCGATGGGGATGATGCCGAAGTCCTCGTTCATCGCGTTGAAGACGACTGCTTTCGCCTCGCCGAGCCGCCGAATCTTCTCCGCTTCGGACATGTAGCCGACGAACTCGACGTTCTCGGGCGCGAGTCGTTCGAGGCTCTCGCGCTCGTCGCCGGCCCCGCCGACGACCAGTTTGGCGTCGAGTCCCTCGAAGGCCCGGACGATGGCGTCGATGCGCTTCTCGGAAATCAGCCGGGAGTACGTCAGGTAGTAGTCCCGCGTCTCGCGGCTCTCGTACTGATCTACGTTCACGGGCGGGTAGACGACTTCTATCTTCTCGTCGGGGACGCCCCAGTAGCGCCGGAGGCGGCGGGCGACGAGTTCGCTGTTCGCCACGAACTTGTCCGGGAACTTCGTGTTCGGGAGGAACATCGTCCGCGCGACGAACGCGTACAGGCGGGAAAACACCGAGTTCGCACGTTGTTGGAACAGGTCGTAGGGAACCCGTGGCGTGCTGTGAGTGTAGTGGACGACGACCTGTTCGTCCTCGGGGACGTACCAACTCAGTTCGTTCTTCGAGAGGACGACCACGTCGTAGTCGGTCAGTTCGGGAATTCGCTGGGCGTTCCACGCGTAGTAGAGGTCCCGAAGAAACACCGACTGCTTGACCGCCGAGAACGGGGAGTCCTCGTAGAGGCTCCGGGCGTCCACGTCGTCGGAGACGTGTTCGTCGCTCCCGAACCCGTAGTACAGCGGCGCGTCGAACGTGCGGGCGAGTTCGTCCGACAGCGTTTCGGCACCGCCGCGTTCGAGGTAGTTTCCGTGGGCGATGGCGATAGACTGGTCGTTCATGCTGTTCTGTCGGTTCGGCCTTTTCCTGACGAAGGTTTAACTGTACTCATTCGAAGGCCTCCCGCAACTCATCGTCGACTTCCCACGTCCCGTCGCCCTTCCCGCGGAGCAGTTCGACCGCGGCGTGCAATAACGACACCTGTGAGTCGAAGACGGCGTAGACGGCCTGGAGTGGGCCGAGCAGGTCTTTCTGGCCGAGCCACACGAACCCGACGAGCGCGGCCGGGACCGCGAGTCCGGCGACCCCCGCGACCGAGATTCCGGCCGCCGTGACCGCCAG
Source organism: Halorussus salinisoli (assembly GCA_005239435.1). Lineage (GTDB taxonomy): Archaea > Halobacteriota > Halobacteria > Halobacteriales > Haladaptataceae > Halorussus > Halorussus salinisoli. Next base: position 110,121 of record SZNP01000010.1, read on the forward strand.
CACGTCCAGCGCCACCAGCCACGGGGAGACGACCATGAACCACCAGTTGAACGGGAGGACGACCTTGCCGTAGTTGCCGTACTTCCCGAGCGCGTCGCGGTGCTGGGCGAGCAGGCGAATCAGACCCATCCCTCTGCGGTCCTTCTGAAGCCTGCGCTTTCCGAAGTCCGAGTGGGAGGCCTCCTTGTACCTGACCGCGGGGTCGAAGAGGACCCGGTCTCCGCCGCGGCGAATCTTCAGGGCGAGTTCGGTGTCGTCGGCCAGCGAGTTGGGGTCGATGGGAACGATGGCGTCGTTCTCGAACGCCGAGAACGGACCGTGAAAGATGAGCGTCGAGTCGAGGTGGGACTCCAGCGTCTGGATGTGGGCCTGCACGCCGCGGTACCCGGCCTCGACCTCGCTCCCGCCGAGGACTTCGGCGTTCTGGCCCGTGACGGCCGCCACGTCGGGGTCGGCGAGATTCGCGGCCGCCTCTCGGAGCGCGTCGTCGGCGACGTAGGAGTCGCAGTCGGTCTTGACCACCATCTCGTTTTCGGTGGCGGCGTAGGCGTCGTTGAGTGCGGGCGCGAGACCTCGGCGCTCCTGTTCGCGGATGAGGTTCAGGTCGGGATGGCTCCGGTCGGCGAAGTACTCCTCGATGCGGTCGGGCGTCTCGTCGTCGCTAGAGTCCACGACGACCAACTCCACCTTCTCCATCGGGTAGTCCAGCGACACTACGTCGTCGAGTTTCTTCTCGATGATGCCCGACTCGTTGTACGTCGGAAGGACGATGCTGACCGTCGGTTCGGCCTCGCGCTTGTCGGCGGGCGAACCGCTCGGTCGAACCACCGCGTAGAGGGCGAGATACGCGAGGTACGGCAGGGCCGTGGCGGCGACGAGTGCGCCAGCAACGGCGACGAGAGGGTTCATACGACCGGCTATGGAATCGGGCTATAACATACTGTTGGTCGCTCGTCGCGGTCGTACGGCGAAAAATGAAACGCGGACAGGAGACGTGAGAGGAAGGTCTGCTGCGTTAGACCGTGACAGCGCTCTCCTGAGAGAGCGACTGCGGGACGTTGGCGCGGTAGAGCGTCACTGCGCCGTACTGGGTGGTGAGTTTGAGTTTGACTTCCTCGCCCTCACCGAGACCTTCACCGTTGATGTCGGTCGCACTCATGTTGATTTCGAGACGGTCGTCCTGCGTGTTGAGGACGGGTTTGGAGTTGTCGGGGTCTTTGATAGTGTTGACGGTGAACTGCGTATCGTTCGCGGAGTCACCGTAGACGAGCGTCTGGGCCTTGTTCGGACCGATCCATTCGATAGTAGCGGCCGAGAGATTGATGTCGTCGGACCCGGAGCCACGCATGACCGTCAGACTGATGTCCTTCACGTTCTCGTTACCGACGTTACCGAAGGCGCTGACGACCTGCACGCGGTTCGAGACCTGTGCGCTGGACTCCTGACCGGTCTGTTCGGACTTGGTCTGGAGGAACCCGGCCGTGTTGATGAGCACGCCTGCTGCGATAGCGGCGACCAGCACCATCGCGATGAACACGATGAGCGTACCGATACCCACCTGACCGCGGTCGTTGACCGCGCCCTCGATTCTATCTTTTACCGCTGAGAGACCATTTCTTATCATTATTCGGACCGTATTATATTCGGGAACTTTCCCAACGAGGAACTGCCACCAGGGATATATATAATGTTCGTCCATTTTCAGGAGTGATAATTGGCTCCGGATTTGTCAAGAGTATAACCGCAGTAAGTCGTACAGTGGCGGTTCGATCCGGCGCGAGCAAGCGCGACGAAATACGGACATATTAAGCGAATGGAATTTAGGCCGCCGCTCACGCGGTTCTCCACGGCCGAGATTACAGACGCAGATAGACGAGTGAAGGCGCAGATAGACGAACGAAGATTCGACTGGACAGGCAGAGACGCGACAAACGAACGACGACGGCGTAAATGGTCACGTAACAATAGGTTGGAAAGCCTTTTGCGCTCGTGGTGACCACTCACTCTCAATGGCCGACCGCGAGGACGTATGCGTACTAATCCCGACGTTGAACGAGGGCGAGACCATCGGCGAGGTCATCGACGGGTTCACGCGTCGCGGGTTCGAGAACGTCCTCGTCATCGACGGTAACTCCACCGATGGGACGTCCGACACCGCCCGCGAACACGGCGCGAGAGTGATGCAACAGTCCGGGACCGGCAAGGGACAGGCGATTCGGGAGGCGGTGCAGCACATCGACGCCGAGTACGTCCTGATGCTCGACGGCGACGGAACCTACCGCCCGGAAGACGCCGACGACATGCTCGAACCCCTACTGAACGGCGACTACGAACACGTCATCGGCGACCGCTTCGCCGACATGGAGGACGGTGCGATGAGTCGCCTCAACGAGTTCGGCAACGGGATGTTCAACTGGGTGTTCCGCCACATCCACGGCAAGAACTTCGAGGATATCCTGAGTGGCTACCGGGCGTTCACCCGCGAATCGGTCGAGGACTTCTATCTCGACGCCGACGGGTTCGGGGTCGAAACCGAGATGGCCGTCGAGTGCGTCAAACAGGGGGTTCCGACGACGGTGGTCCCCATCAGGTACGAGGCCCGCCCCGACGAGTCGGACACCAACCTCCACCCGGTTCGGGACGGCGGGGTCATCCTCCTCACGCTCTACCAGTTAGCAAAGACGAGCAACCCGCTGTTCTACTTCGGAAGCGTTGGCCTGCTGAGTGGACTGTTCGGCGTCGCTATCGGCGCGTACGTCGGTTACGAGTGGTTCGTGCCGCCGCGTACGTCCCACGAAGTACTCGCTCTCGTCTCAGCGTTCGCCATCCTGTTCGGCGTGCAGCTGTTGATGTTCGGCGTGCTCTCGGACCTCATCGTAACCCTGCATCGGGAACAGATGCGTCGTCTCGACTGACCAACTTTCGTTCCGGTTTCGAGATATCGAAAACTGGCGGTACTGTTATTTTTGCCACTCGAGTAGGTAGTTACGTATGGTAGAAGGTCACAATCTTCACGACTACGACGAGGTACGCGAATCGTTCTCGTGGGACGACATCTACGCCGAGGCAGACTGGGACGCGCCCGACGAACTCAACGTCGGCCACGAGGTCTGCGACCGCCACGCCCGGAACGGTGAGGCGAAACGCGCCTCGGAAGATCGAGCGGCGGAGTCGGGAGGCGAGAAGGTCGCGCTCTACCAGGTGAGCGAGGACGGCGACCTCACGAAGACGACGTTCCGGGAGTTAGCCGACCGCTCCGGCCAGTTCGCCAACGTCCTCGAAGAGTTGGGCGTCGAGAAGGGCGACCGGGTGTTCTCGTACATGCCCCGGATTCCGGAACACTACGTCGCGCTCGTCGGGACGCTCAAGCGCGGCGCGGTGTTCGGCGGGGTCAACGAGCGATTCGGGCCGGACGGCATCTCCTACCGACTCGACGACTGCGACGCCTCGGTGGTCGTGACGACGAGCGACAACCGGGAGACGGTCGGGAAGGCGCTCGAAGACGCACCCTCGGTCGAACACGTCCTCGTCGTAGACCGGAGCGACGGCGGGGAGTTCGACGCTGCACAGACCGACGACGTCGGCTTCGCGGAGGCACTCGACGGCGCGAGCAGGGAGTACGAGCCCGCTCGGACCAGTGGCGAGGACGACGCGCTCCTCTACTACACCAGCGGGACGACCGGCCCGGCGAAGGGCGTCCGGCACAAACAGCGGTGGGTCGCCGGGGTGGCGGCGACACAGAAGTACGCCGTGGACCTCCAACCCGGTGACCTCTACTGGTCTACCGCCGACCTCGGGTGGCTCACCGGACCTATCAACACTCTCGGGGCGTGGTTCTGGGGCGCGTCACTGTTCACCTACGAGGGCGAGTTCGACCCCGAGACGTGGTCCGACCTGCTCGACGAGTACCCGATTTCGGTCCTGTTCAGCGTGCCAACGGCCTACCGGATGCTCCGCGAGAAGGAGGAGATTCTGGAGGGCGTGAACGTCAACCTCCGCCACGCCCTCTCCATCGGGGAACCGCTCTCGGCCGGGGTCGTGGACTGGGGCGAGGAGACGCTGGGCGTCACCATCCACGACACCTACGGCCAGACAGAGACCGGGAACATGATTATCAACAACTACCCGACGATGGAACTGAAGCCGGGGAGCATGGGCAAGCCCCTGCCCGGAATCGAATCCGAAGTGGTGGACCCCGAGACCGGCGAACCCATGCCGCCGGGCGAGACCGGCGAAATCGCCCAGCGCGGCGACTACCCCTGCTTCTTCGCCGGATACTGGCAGAAGCCCGAGAAGACGGCCGCGTGCTTCGTAGAGGGGCCGGAGGGCGAATGGTACCTTTCGGGCGACCTCGCCAGAAAAGACGAAGACGGCTACTTCTGGTTCGAGGGCCGGGCCGACGACGTCATCATCTCGTCGGGCTACCGCATCGGCCCGTTCGAGGTCGAGAGTTCGCTCGGCGAACACCCCGCAGTCGCGGAGGCCGCGGTCGTTCCCAAACCCGACCGCGAGCGCGGCAACATCGTGAAGGCCTACGTCGTCCCGAGCGACGACGCCGACGCCTCCGACGACCTCGCAGAGGACGTCAAGTCCTACGTCCGCGACGAACTATCTGCCCACGAGTACCCCCGCGAAATCGAGTTCGTGGACGACCTCCCGAAGACGGTGACGGGGAAGATTCGCCGGACGGAACTGCAGGACGACGCCCAAGAAGAGGCCGAAGTCGAGCGGGAGTGAGCGAGGTTCGTCGGAATCTGTTCTTTCGACAGTAAAACTCTGCGCGCGCTGATTTACTCCTCTCCCCGGCCCGCGCTGGCGTCGTCGCGCCGTCGGCGCGATTGCTCGGCGACGCGGGTCGTCCGCCGGTACGACTTCGTGCTTTTTTTTTTCGAATCGCGCCCGTGCGCGCGAGGTCCCCGAGAACGGACGTGACCGCAGTTCGGAAGACGCGAGTCGTCTTCCGGTGTCTGCGCGAGCGAAGCGAGTGCAGGCTCGTCGGAGTTTCCACCGACGATGGACGAGTAGCGCAGGCCCGTGGCCGAGCAACGCAGGCGGTTGGAGAGGTGTGTGGCCGTGGCGGTGCGCGGTAGTGTGGTGCTGTGCGATGACTCCGTGGCTCACGGAGTAGCTAGCTTCTCTCTCCCGTTCACGACTACAGCCCGGATGCCATTATAGCCGGGACGACGTTACAGCCGGGACTACTCCCGACTACGACGAACCGAATCACGCAGGAGAGACGGAGAACCCGACTAGAAGCCCCCTCAAAGCGGTAGCGCGGACCGAACGCGTTCGATGACGCCCGGCGTCCGAGAGTGGCGATACTTCTCGAACACGGGGTGGAGCGCGTTCAGAAACTCCTGTTTGTCGTCGAACCGCTCACGTTCGACCTCCGAGATGGCCTCCGAGAGCGCTACCGTGTGGCCGCTGGCGTCGTACTTGATGCGAGGGTCCGACAGCGACTCAACGACTTCCGTGCCGGTCGCCGGGAACGAGAGATCGCCGTCGTCGAGTTCGGCCGCTACTTCGGCGATACCGAACTCGATGACGTCGGGTCCGTCGTCCGAGTCCGACGATGGTGGCCTCACGCCCATAGGTGTGGGTTCTGGCTCCCGCAATGAAAAACTCACTACTCGGAATTCCAAGGGTTCGGGTCGGTGGTCGAGCGGTCGGTTCACCGAGAGCGACGGCCGAACCGAGGACGACGAACGGACCGAGAGCGACGGCTTCCGGCCGAACGGAGACGAAGCATCTTGCCGAGACGTGAAGCGTCAGTCCGAGACAATCTTAGAGGCGTGTGACGTGTATACAGCCACTCATAACAAATGTAAAATGTTCCTAGGTCGTGATTCAGATATCCTTAGGCCCGCTTCGAGATGGTGCAAACGGTCTCGGAGCGGCGGCCAGAACGCACACAACCACCAACGGCATTCCCTCTGTAGCCATGAGCGAAACCGTGAGCGCGAGTCCCGACTGACCACCGCCGTCCGACCGAGCGTCCCGGTAGACCGAGCGCCCCCGGCACGTCCGCGAATCGAACCTTCCACATCACCGACAACCGGTGCCTTTCTTAACTGTCCATCACGAAGATAGATGTATGACAGGCGTACGAGTCGCAGGGGTCGGTCTCACCCACTTCGGCAAGCATCCCGAGCGGACGGGCCGGGACCTCTTCGCGGAAGCGAGTCAGCGCGCGCTCACCGACGCGGGCGTGGACCGCGCGGACGTAGAACAACTCAACTACGGCAACTTCATGGGCGAACTGGCCGAGCATCAGGGCCACCAGGGCCCGCTGATGGCCGAGGCCGCGGGACTGACCGCGCCCGCCACGCGCTACGAGAGCGCGTGCGCCTCCTCGGGCGTGGCCGTCCGCGAGGCCGTCAAGGACGTGCGCAACGGCGAGGCCGACGTGATGCTCGTCGGCGGGGCCGAGCGCATGAACAACCTCGGGACCGCGGGGACGACCGAAGCCCTCGCGATCGCGGCCGACGACCTCTACGAGGTCCGGGCGGGCATGACGTTCCCGGCGGCCTACGCGCTGATGGCGAAAGCCTACTTCGACCAGTACGGCGGGAGCAAGGAGGACCTCGCCGGAATCGCGGTCAAGAACCACGACAACGCCCTCGAAAACGAGTACGCCCAGTTCCAGAAGGCCATCTCGGTCGAGGACGCCCTCGACGCCCCGATGATAGCCGACCCGCTGGGTCTCTACGACGCCTGCCCCATCACCGACGGGGCGAGCGCGGCGGTCCTCGTGAGCGACGAGTACGCCGAGGAACACGACCTCGACGCGCCGGTCTCCATCACCGGCACCGGGCAGGGCGGCGACAAGATGGCCCTGCAAGACAGACAGTTCCTCGCGCGTACGCCCGCGGCCGAGCGCGCCGCCGAGGAGGCCTACGACGACGCCGGAATCGGCCCGCAGGACGTGTCGGTCGCGGAGGTCCACGACTGCTTCACCATCGCGGAAGTCCTCGCGCTCGAAGCCCTCGACTTCTACGCGCCCGGCGAGGGAATTGGCGCGGCGGCCCGCGGCGAGACCACCCGCGACGGCGACCGGCCGGTCAACCTCTCCGGAGGACTCAAAGCCAAGGGCCACCCGGTCGGCGCGACGGGGACGAGTCAAGTGGTCGAGATGACGCGACTGCTCCGCGGCGACCACCCGAACAGCGACGCCGTGCCGGGTGAGATCGGCGTCACCCACAACGCGGGTGGCACGGTCGCGAGCACCACAGTTCACGTCTTGGAGGTGGAAGAATGAGCGACGAAACCGGAAACGAGGCCGAACGCGTCCGCGACGAGGGCTTCGACGACTTCCTCGACGCCATCGAGTCGGGCGAGGGCTTCTACCTCGACTGCCCCGAAGGTCACGGGTCGCTCCCGCCGCGGCGGGTCTGCCCCCACTGCGGCGCGACCGACCTCGAAGAAGTCGCCCTGCCAGAGACCGGTGAAATCGAGACGTTCACCACGGTTCACGTCGCGTCCCCGGAGTTCGCCGACGACGCGCCCTACGTCACGGCGGTCGCGGCGTTCGACGGCGTTCGCTTGACGGGAATCGTCCGGGGCATCGACTCGGAAGAGATCGACGTCGGCACCGAGGTCACGCCCGAGGTGGGCGGGACCGAGACCGCCGACGAGCGCGTGCTGGTCTTCCGGGCGCGCTGAGGGTCGTTTCGACGCGACTGTCTCCGACCCGGACCGACTCTTCAGGCTTCCATCTCCTTCTCGGTCAACTCGTCCAGCAGCACGTCGAGGAACGGACCGGGATGCTCGGCGTGGGGAAGCAACTTCGCCTCGTCGAACACCACCAGTTTCGTGTCGGCCCGCTCGGCCAGTTCTTCGCCCTCTTCCAGCGGCGAAACCGTCGCGTCCCGACCCCAGACGATGGTGACGGGGACGTCCAGACCGGCTAACTCCTCGCCGAGGTCCACGTCGGGGTCGAGATAGCCCGAGACGAACGAGGCGGGCGCGAACCGCGCGCCGGGTTGGTGGGCGGTCTGCCACTGGTAGTCCACGTCGCGCTCGGTGTAGGAGGCCTCGGTCGAGTACGCCTCGCGGTTGTCGAAGAAGTGGAGCGACCGCTTGCTGGTCAGAAGGTTGAACAGCGCTTGCCCGACCACTGGCGACCGGAACGCCGACCGGAGCCACGTCCGCCGGGTTCCGGTGTCGCCGGTCGGCGCGACGAGAACCAACCGCGAGAAGACGCCGGACTGTTGCTGTGCCAAGACGGCGTAGGCCCCCGACAGCGACGTGGCCACGCAGGCCGCATCGTCGGTCAGGTCCTCTGCGAAGTCGGTTACGAAGGCGGTGTACAGCGCGGCCGAGTAGGTCAGCGGCGGCCGGTCCGAGCGCCCGAACCCGGGCAGGTCGGGAGCGACGACGTGGTGGGTCTTGGCGAGTTGGTCGAATATCTGGTCGAACTCCTTGTTGGAGGCCGCGGCGTGGACCCCGTGCAGCAGGAGCACGTCCGGGTCGTCCGGGTCGCCCGCCTCGGTGTAGGCCACGTCGAACCCCCGCCAGCGGTACGTCTTCTGTCGGCCCTCCAGCGCGGGTTCGAGGTCGCCCGCTTTCCACGCCAGCAGTCGGTTGCCGAGCGTGGCGGCACCGAGTCCGCCCGCGACTCCAGCTACCACGTTTCGTAACTTCATATCCGAATATTCAGCGTCGGGAAAGTTAGCCGTTGTGCCGGGGTTTTCCGAATCCGGAGTCGCTCGGCGACGAGTCACCCGGAACCGAGTCGCTCGGCGACGGTCGCCGGACCGGTGATGTCGAAGTCGGTCACGCGGCCCGTGACCACGAGGTCGGCGGCGGACTCCGGTTCGCGGGCTCGACGGTCGTCGTCTCCCCGGTCTCGGACAGGTCGGGCGTACTCCACTCTGGTCACGGTATCCTACATAAATTTCGGGGAGCGGGCAACCCGGAAGTTTCACAGCTTCGCACATATCTACGGTTTCTAGAAATCCCTCTATGATTGTTTTAGAATTATTTTCATTCCTCTCGCCGTTTCGCACGGCGAGCACTGGCGTCGTCGCGCCGACGGCGCGATTGCTCGGCGGAACGTGCCTCCGACGGTGTCTGCGGGAACGGACGTGACCGCAGGCTCGGAGGACGTCGTTTGTCCTCCGGTGTCTGCGAGAATGGACAGGACCGCAGGCTCGTCAGAGCGTACCTCTGACGGTGGCCGAGTAGCGCAACGACGTGAGCAACGCAGGCGAGTGCGGAGACGCGAGGCCCTCGCGGTGCTGTGCGGCCAGTGGGAAATCGCCTTCGCAAACGAATTAACCCCCGGAACGGAATCTTCTCGCATGGTCGTTTCGAGCGCTCCGGGCAAGGTCTACTTGTTCGGAGAACACGCGGTCGTCTACGGCGAACCGGCGGTGCCGTGCGCCATCGAGCGCCGGGCGCGAGTCACCGTCGAAGCGCGCGACGACGACCGCATCCGAGTCCACGCGGAGGACCTGAGTCTGAACGGGTTCACCGTGGAGTACAGCGACGGAAGCGACGACGCGCCCGACGTGGACGTGTCGGAATCGCTGGTCCAGGCCGGAATCGGGTACATCGACGCCGCGGTCGAGCAGGCGCGCGAGGCCGCGGGCGAACCCGACGCCGGGTTCGACATCACCGTCGAGAGCGAGATTCCGCTGGGCGCGGGTCTCGGCTCGTCGGCCGCGGTCACGACCGCGGGTATCGACGCCGGGACCCGCGAGTTGGGCGTCGAACTCTCCGCCGCGGAGGTCGCCGAACGTGCCTACCGCGCCGAACTCGAAGTGCAGAACGGCGAGGCCTCTCGCGCCGACACCTTCTGCTCGGCGACGGGCGGGGCGGTCCGGGTCGAGGGCGACGATTGCCGGGCCATCGACGCCCCGGACCTCCCGTTCGTCATCGGCTTCGACGGCGGCGCGGGCGACACGGGCCAACTCGTCGCGGGCGTCCGGGCGCTCCGCGAGGAGTACGACTTCGCGGCCGACACCATCGAAAGCATCGGCGACCTCGTGCGCCGCGGTGAGCAGGCCCTCACCGCGGGAGACGTGGAAGAACTCGGCGAACTCATGAGCTTCAACCACGGCCTGCTCGAAGCCCTCGGCGTCTCGTCGCGCTCGCTCGACCAGATGGTCTGGGCCGCGCGCGACGCGGGCGCACTCGGGGCCAAGCTTACGGGCGCGGGTGGCGGCGGGTGCATCGTCGCGCTCGACCCGACCGACAGCACCGAGACCGCGCTCGACTACACGCCGGGGTGCGAGGACGCGTTCCGGGCCGAACTCGACACCGACGGCGTGCGCGCGGAGGCCGAGTAGATGGCGGGCAGCGAGACGACCGTCCTCAAACTCGGCGGTAGCGTCGTCACCGACAAGGACCGACCCGAGGCGCTCGACGGTCCGGCGCTCGACGCGGCCGCAGACGCCATCGCCGAGGCGCTGGCCGGGGGCGACGTGTCGGACCTCGTGGTGGTCCACGGCGGCGGAAGCTTCGGCCATCATCACGCCAGCGAACACGGCGTCTCGAAGACCGAGGGGTCCGGAGACGCCACCGCCGCAGTCGAGATTCACGGCGCGATGAAGACGCTCGACGACTTCGTTCTCGCGCGCCTCCACGACCGCGACGTGCCCGCGGTACCGGTCCACCCCTTCTCGGCGGCCTGCCGCGACGAGGAGGCAGACCTGACGCTGATGACCGAACAGGTCGAGACGATGCTCGGGGAGGGGTTCGTGCCGGTCCTCCACGGCGACGTGGTGGCCCACGCGGGCGAGGGCGTCACAATCCTCAGCGGCGACGAAGTGGTCACGGCCGTCGCGGAGGGCATCGACGCCGACCGAGTCGGATTCTGTTCGACCGTCCCCGGAGTCCTCGACGCCGACGACGCAGTAATTTCGGAGATCCGGTCCTACGACGAGGTGGCCGACTACCTCGGCGAAAGCGACGCGATCGACGTAACCGGTGGGATGGCCGGAAAGGTCCGGGCGCTCCTCGCCCTCGGCGCGCCAGCCACGATTTTCGGTCCCGACGACCTCCGGGCGTTCCTCGCGGGCGAGGACCCCGGCACGCGAATCGACGGACAGTGACGGACCGGCACGGAACTGACCGACGAGTCGGGCGTGACCGACCGACGAGTTGCATTCGGCCAATCCCGTCAGTTTTTATTACCGGGGCGCGTAACGCCCCCATAGACCGATAGCTCGGGGGTACGTGGCCTCGCCACCGCGAGGTCCCACCGACGGTTGTAAGACGCCGCGGCCGGGGCCTCGTCGCCACGAGCAGGTTTACGTACGTACGGATGCCACGTGGCGTGGCTCTGCCACGGAAATGCAGTGTGGCTCTGCCACGGAAATGCAGTGTGGCTCTGCCACGGAAACGAGGCGTGGCTTTGCGTACACAAGGTGAAACTATGGAAATCGAAATTGCAACCATCGGCGGTTACGAAGAAGTCGGACGGCAGTGTACTGCTGTCCGCGCAGGCGAGGACGTTGTCATCTTCGACATGGGATTGAACCTCTCGAAGGTTCTTCTCCACGACAACGTCGAGACCGAGAAACTGCATAGCCTGGACCTCATCGACATGGGGGCCATTCCGGACGACCGCGTCATGTCGGACCTCGAAGGCGACGTGCAGGCCATCGTGCCGACCCACGGCCACCTGGACCACATCGGAGCCATCTCGAAGTTGGCTCACCGATACAACGCGCCGGTCGTGGCCTCGCCCTACACCATCGAACTGGTGAAACAGCAGATTCAGGGCGAAGAGAAGTTCGGCGTCGAGAACGACCTCGTGAAGATGGAAGCCGGAAGCACCATGTCCATCGGCGACTCCGGACAGGTCGAGTTGGAGTTCGTCAACGTGACTCACTCCATCATCGACGCCATCAACCCGGTGCTTCACACGCCCGAAGGGGCCGTCGTCTACGGCCTCGACAAGCGGATGGACCACACGCCGGTGCTGGGCGACCCCATCGACATGAAGCGGTTCCGCGAAATCGGCCGCGAGGGCGAGGGCGTACTGGCCTACATCGAGGACTGTACCAACGCGGGCCGGAAGGGACGAACGGCGAGCGAATCTGTCGCACGGCGTCACCTCAAGGACGTCATGACCTCCATCGAGGACTACGACGGCGGTATCGTGGCGACGACGTTCTCCAGCCACATCGCCCGCGTCAAGAGCCTCGTGGAGTTCGCTCAGGACATCGGCCGCGAACCCGTCCTGCTCGGTCGGTCGATGGAGAAGTACTCGGGAACCGCAGAGCGACTCGACTTCGTGGACTTCCCCGAAGAGATGGGGATGTTCGGCCACCGCAAGTCCGTGGACCGGACGTTCAAGCGAATCATGAAGGAGGGCAAGGAGAACTACCTGCCCATCGTCACCGGCCATCAGGGCGAACCACGCGCGATGCTGACCCGGATGGGCCGCGGCGAGACGCCCTACGAACTGGAAGACGGCGACAAGGTCATCTTCTCGGCCCGCGTGATTCCGGAGCCGACCAACGAGGGCCAGCGCTACCAGTCCGAACGCCTCCTGAAGATGCAGGGCGCGCGCATTTACGACGACATCCACGTCTCGGGCCACCTCCGCGAGGAGGGCCACTACGAGATGCTGGACGCGCTCCAGCCCCAGAACGTCATCCCGGCCCACCAGGACATGAAAGGGTTCGCCCCGTACGTGAGCCTGTGCGAGAGTCAGGGCTACAAACTGGGCCGCGACCTCCACGTGACGAGCAACGGCAACCTCATCCAACTCGCAGAGTAACATGACAGACGCGAGCGCCGAGACATTGGAAGAGCGGGTACTGAGTGCGGTCGAACAGCGACGCGAGACCGTCAACGAGGCCATCGGCGAGGACCTCCCGGTCGAAGAACCGGAGCGCCTCTACGAGGCCGTTCGCCACCTACTCGACGCTGGCGGGAAGCGCCTGCGGCCGACAGTGTTGATGCTCGTCGCCGAAGCGCTCGCGGACGTAGATGACGACCCCGAGAACGTCGATTACCGGACGTTCCCTGACCTCCACGGCGGCGACGTGGACGTGATGGCCGCCGCGGTCAGCATCGAGGTCATCCAGTCGTTCACGCTCATCCACGACGACATCATGGACGACGACGACCTGCGCCGCGGCGTGCCCGCAGTCCATCGGGCCTACGACACCGAAACCGCGATTCTGGCGGGTGACACGCTCTACTCCAAGGCGTTCGAGATTCTGGTGAACGCCGACGCGCCCGCCGACCGCGTGACCGACGCGATCGACGTGTTGGCGACGACCTGCACCAACATCTGCGAGGGGCAGGCCCGAGACATCGCCTTCGAGAGCCGGACCGACGTACTCCCCGAGGAGTACCTCGAGATGATAGAGGACAAGACCGCCGTGCTGTACGGTGCGGCGGCGACCATCCCGGCCATCCTGCTCGGCGCGGACGACGAAACCGTCGAGGAACTGTACCGGTTCGGTATCGACACGGGTCGTGCGTTCCAGATTCAGGACGACGTGCTCGACCTGACGGTGCCCAGCGAGGAACTCGGCAAACAGCGCGGGAGCGACCTCGTCGAGGGCAAGCAGACCATCATCACGCTCCACGCCCGCGAGCAGGGCGTGGACGTGGACGAACTGGTCGAAACCGACGACGTGGACGCGGTGACCGAGACCGAAATCGACGAAGCGGTCGCCCGACTCGAAGACGCCGGAAGCATCGACTACGCGAAGGAGAAGGCCCAAGAGTTGGTCACGCGCGGCAAGGGCCGACTGTCGGTCCTGCCGGAAAACGAGGCCCGCGACCTCCTCGAAGGTATCGCGGATTATCTCATCGAGCGCGGCCACTGACGCCGCGCAGCGTTCTCCGGTCGTCGCTCGCTCCCGAGTAGAGACGCTACTGGCTACTTCGACGTTCGAGAGAAATCACACAGCTCGATTCACTCGTGAGCCTCGCGTGAATAGCTTCGAGGTGAAAACAGGGGAGCGAAACGACGGGGAGGGGAGCGTCAGGGGGACGGACGAGGTTTACAGACGCTAGCGAGGGGAGACGAGTCGGCGGGTATCGGGACCACCTACTCGTCCGGGAACTCCTTGTAATGGGTGTGTTCGAGATACTCCTCGAGCGTCGGTTGTCGCCAGTAGCGTACCACGTCGCTCCGAGCGTCGAACTCCACGATGTCGGCCTCGGCGAGCTTCGGGAGATGGGTCTCTCGGAGTTCGTCGGCGACTTCCTGCCGAGCAGCGTCCGTAATCCTCTCGTCCTCGGTGCGGGCTTCCCACATCGCTACTTCGTCGGCCAACGCTTCCACGTCGGCCAGACCGTCCTGCGTTCCGATGAGTGCGTAGAGTGCGTATCGGCGACGGCTCTCCGCCAGGAGGCCGAAGAGCGTGTCGAAGGAGGGCGTTCTGACTGCGCGACCGTTCTGGAAGGCGTCGTTGCCCTCGATACCCGACCGAATTGAATCGTTATTCATGGCGGCTGACCTCCACCCAAGTATTTATCCAGAGGGGACAACAAACCCATGCCTCAACAATAAGGTACGGAAGGTAGAGAGTGTCAAACGTCGAATATCAACCGTTTTAGAGGTAGAACGAACGTTCACTCAGCCAACTGTTCGCGGTCGAACGACCGTGCGACTGACCGCTATTTGTCGAGGAAGGTACCGACGAGTTTGCGGTGGGCCGCCTGCAAGTGCTGGTGGAGCGTCGGTGACGAGACGCCCAGCGACTCGGCCACTTCCTGGCCGGTACTCTCGCGGGGATACTCGTAGTAGCCGGCGAAGTAGGCGGCCTGAAGTGCAGTTCGCTGTTTGTCGGTCAGGTCTTCGCCGAGCGTCTGTCGGAACTCGGGCGAGGTGTCGACCGGCCGGTCCGTCTCTTGCTTGCTCACGAGTTCGGCACTAGGGTAGGTCGTCCGGAAACTGTCCACGACGCTCCGGACGTTCACGTTCGAGGACGCCTCGACGACGTACCGTACCACGCCGTCCTCGGCGACCGCCGACTTGACCACGGTTCCGGCTTTGACGAGTTGGTCGACGCCGGACCACGCGGGGTCGAGTTCGAGCAGACACTCCTCGTCGTCTTCGGTGACTACCCGAGCGGCATCGATGACGTCCATCTCGTCCAACGAGTCGATGACAGCGGACGCCGACGCGCCCTCGACGGCGACGTATTCGAGGAGTCGGTCCTCGGCGATAGGGACGACCCCTTCGAGCGTGAACCGACAGTCGAGTTCGGTCGAGAGTCGGCCGAAACTCGACCTCGGACTCTCGACCCGTAGCTCCAGTTCGATTGCGTTGTCCGACAAGAGTAGGTTCCGGTTCTTGACCGCGTTGATGGCGAAGGCGACCATCTCGCCGAGCGTTTCGAGCGCAGTGCGTTCCCGGTCGCTGTACGCACCAGTACACGCCCCGCTGATACCGAGGACGCCGTAGTTCGTGTTGGCGTACGTCAGCGGAACGAGGACCGCCGAAGACATCTCCAACTCGCGCATTATCTCGCTCTCGCGGTCGGAGAGTATCTCCGAGTCCGTCACGTCGGGGACGACGACGGACACGCCCTCGCCGATGACTCGCGCGAGGGAGTTCTCGTCGTCGGAGCGCGTGCTGGTCGCCTCGACGAGGCGTTCGATCTCGTCGCGCTCGACGCCGGCGACGACGCTCGGCCCTCTCCGCTCGTCTTTCACCCACGGTCCGCCGACCCACGCGAACTCGTAGAACTCCGAGTTGGCCAACTCCTCGCAGACGATCTGCTCTACCTCCTCGCGTGTCGCCGACGCGACCAGCGACTGGACGATGCTGTGAATCAGGCCGTTGATGCGGTTGAGTCGGGTCAGCGCGTCGCGACTCTCGGCGAGTTGGTGTTCGTTCTCCCGACGGTCGGTCACGTCGCGGGCCACCCAGACCACCGCCTCGCGGCCGTCGATGGTGTCGCCCAGCGGGGCAGTCCGGCCCTCGTACCACCGGACGCCGCCGGCGGTCTCGACTCGGTACTCTATGGTCTCGACTCCGCCGGTTTCGAGGGTGGTCCGGATGAGGTCGAGAAACCGGTCGGCCTGCGGTCCGGGGAACGCGTCGTGGAGCTGTCTCCCGACGAGTTTCTCCTGTTCGACCGTCCGGAGATCCTCCGTACCCGGCCCGGACATCACCTCCAGGTACCGACCGTTCTCGTCGATGATGAACGCCACGTCGGGGAAGGCGTTGGTCAACTCCCTGAGGCGGTCGCCCGAGAGACCCGACTCGATTTCGACGCTGATCGCGGCGACGGCACGACCGACTCGCTCTCGGAGTCGTTCGCCGCCCGCGTCCTTGGGCAGGTAGTCGGTCACGCCCATTCCGACGGCCTCGCTGGCGACTTCCTCGCTCCCGGACCCCGTGAAAATGACGAACGGCAGGTTCGGATGGTCGTGGCGGACGTGTTCGAGCAGGGCCAGTCCGTCGCTCTCGGGCAGGTCGTACTCGCTGACGACGCAATCGACGCTCCCGTCGGTGGCGAGTCGGTCGCGCGCGGCCGCGGCGGTCGAGACGGTCGAGAGCGACACGTCGTCGGCGTCCGAGAGCGAAGGCGGCGGGTCGGCGGTGTCCACGTAGAGGACCTCGACCGTCTTCATCGCGGGGTCGTAAGTCGCTCGGTCGGGCATCGCCCGTTCGAGAGTTGGTCGTTCGGAGGTCACTACTGACCGTTGCTACGCCCCCGTGAACGTAAGGGTCTTGGTTAGCGTGCGAAGACGTCCGGGGTGAATCGAATCCGGACGAGTTTTCCCGAAGACGCTCCAACCGGTGGATAATGAACGACGAACTCCGCGAGCAGATCGAGACGGAGGCAGAGAAACACGCCCTCGTCAACGCGGTCAAGCACGAGAGCGAGGCCGACGTGGGCGCGGTCATGGGACCGCTGATGGGCGAGAATCCCGACTTCCGCCAGCACGGCGACGAGATTCCCGGTGTCATCGCGCCGGTGGTCTCGCGGGTCAACGAATCGAGCGCCGAGGAGCGACGCGAGCGACTCGCCGAACTCGCGCCCGACTGGTTGGAGGAGATCGAGAGCGAGGACGAGGGCGAGGACACAATGCTGCCCGACCTCCCGAACGCCGACGAGTACGACGACGTTCGGATGCGCCTCGCGCCCAACCCCAACGGCCCGTGGCACGTCGGCCACGCTCGGATGCCCGCGGTCATCGGTACCTACGCCGAGGAGTACGACGGCGAGTTCATCGTCCGGTTCGACGACACCGACCCCGAGACCAAGCGACCGCTGCTGTGGGCCTACGACGAGATTCTGGAGGAAGTCGAGTATCTCGGCTTCGAACCCGCCGAGGTCTACCGGGCGAGCGACCGCCTCGAAACCTACTACGACTACGCCCGTGACCTCATCGAGAAGGGCGGAGCCTACACCTGCTCGTGTTCCGGCGACGAGTTCTCGGACCTGAAGAACTCCGCGGAGGCCTGCCCTCACCGCGACAAGGACGCCGAGACCACGATGGACGAGTTCGAGGCCATGGTCGCTGGCGAGTACGAGTCGGGCGAGATGGTCCTCCGGGTCAAGACCGACATCGAACACAAGAACCCGGCCCTGCGCGACTGGGTGGGCTTCCGCATCATCGACACGCCACACCCCCGCGAGGAGGCCGAAGAGTACCGATGCTGGCCGATGCTCGACTTCCAGTCTGGCGTGGACGACCATCTTACCGGCGTCACCCACATCATCCGGGGCATCGACCTACAGGACTCGGCCAAGCGCCAGCAGTTCGTCTACGACTACTTCGACTGGGAGTACCCCGAGGTCATCCACTGGGGCCACGTCCAGGTGGACGAGTACGACGTGAAGATGTCCACCTCGACCATCCGGGAACTCATCGAGGACGGCGAACTCGACGGCTGGGACGACCCGCGCGCGCCCACCATCCCGAGCGTCCGCAGGCGGGGGATTCGCGGCGAGGCCATCGTGGACGCGATGGTCGGACTCGGAACCTCCACCAGCAACGTCGATCTGGCGATGAGTACGGTCTACTCGAACAACCGCGAACTCATCGACGACGACGCCGACCGCTACTTCTTCGTGCGCGAGGACCACGTGGACTTCACGCTCGCGGGTGACTACCCGGACGCAGCACACCCGCCGGTCCACCCCGAACACGACGACCGGGGCACCCGCGACATCGACGCCGGAACCCGCGTCCGCATCGAAAAGTCCGACGTGCCCGCCGACGGCGACCGAATCTGGCTCAAAGGGTTCGGCTGTTTCCGGCGCGACGACGACGAGTTCGAGTACGTCGGCGACGACATCTCGGCGGTCCGAGAGGAGGGCGTGGACGTGATTCACTGGGTCCCGGCCGACAGCGCGACCCTGACCCGGATGCGGACCGTCCGCGGCGACGTGATGGGCTACGCGGAACCGGGCTTCCGCGAGACCGACTCCGACGAGATGGTCCAGTTCGAGCGCGTCGGCTTCGTGCGGGTCGATAGACACGAGGCAGACGACGAGACGGTCGTGTACTTCGCCCACGAGTAGCCGTCTCCGAATCGAACACGACTGCATCGGACGCGTAGTGCCATCGTGGGCTCTATTCGAACGGGACGACGAACGATTTCAGTAGACCTTTCTCGGCAGGTTCGGGTACTTCGGAGACCCGAGCGTAAGCCCCCGGGTTCAGGTCCACGTGGAAGCACGCATTTTCGCGTTCCACCCCATCGAGCAGTTCCGGACTGTTGATCGTCTGCATCCCGCCCACGAACGTCCCCGGTTCGTTCCCGTCCGACACGAGTGGTTCGGGTCCGTCCAGTTCGTCCAGCCGTTCACGTCGGCGACGTCCGTGTCGTCGTCGAAGCGAATCAGGTGAACGTCGTGCCCGACGAGGTTGTCGTACATCTGTTGATTCTCGACCCGAACTGCCACCGTGTGCTGGCCGGGGCTGACGTTCTCCTCGGCGTCGATTCCGTCGGTCGAGAGCGAGAGGTTCGGGGTCGCCTTCGGCTCCGCCGCGGACTGTCCGTCACGGTGAGTAGGTCTATCGTTCCGAGGTACGAGTGGAACTCCCCTTCGTCGTTGTTCACGTATCGTTCCACGATGTACTTGCCCGACTCCAGATTCACGGTCGTCCTCGAAGTCGTGTGGCCCGAGGTCAAGCCGACACCACCGCTGGACGACACGTCGCCGAACCAACTCGTAAGTCCTCGGGTGTAGCACTCGCCGTACCCGTTACGACACCCCGACGACTGTTGCGGTGATCGTTTTCAGTACTGGTCGCCGGTTCGTCGGTTTCAGTCCGTACATAGGTGTATGCTCCGGTCGGTTTGCCTCGGTCGACGGCCGTTCCGCTACTCGTCTCCACCGACTCTCTCCATGTCGTCCAGCGCAGTGCTGGGTCGTAGTGGAGAGCACCGTTACTCACGTGAACCCACAGCCACGAAAGTGTTTTCTGAACGATGTTTTGGTCAGTCGAGTGTCTCAACGACTATCGAGTCGAGAAACCGACTATTCGGAGTTTCTACATGGAAAATAGGGGTGTACAAACACATGACGTACGAGGGCGAACCCACGACGCTGGCACCCGACGAGGTCGTTCGCTCGACGGAGCCGTTCGGAGTCCAGTTCACGTTCAATATCGACGGCGATACCCTCACGCTGACCGTCGACGACGACCTGACCGTGGTTGACGTGGCGAAACGGCGGGCGGCCGAAATCTGATGAACACGCGCTGTCTCTCGCACGGACCGCCTCGATTCACTCGACGCCCTACGAGAAATATCTCCACTCCTTAAAGAAACGAATATGATTCCTAAGACAACGTTTTTGTTCTTATTTAGCGCCAGGCGGCCCCTCGCAGTCTTCGCGCTCCGTCCCGGTCCACTCGGTTCACCCTATCCAAAAATCATAGGTGTCGGCGAAGTCGGTACGGGTGGCATTCCACAACGAAGAGAGAAGAACTCGCCGGGTGACGCTGAACACCCATCGGGGGCGTAGCTACGGGAGAATGCTGGGGGAATCCATGAGCGAACGGAAATCAGAATCGACCTGCGACTGCACCAACAGCGACTTCGACCGACGGGAGTTCCTTCGGGAGTCGGGCGCGCTGCTGGCGTTCGCGGCCGCCGGGGTCGCCCCGTCCGAAGTCGCCGCACAGTCCGACCAACCGGAGGGCGATCTCGAGGCCCTGCTCGAAGACGCGCCGCGGAACTGGGGGCGGTGGGGAGACGACGACGAACTCGGGGCGTTCAACTTCCTCGGAAGCGAGGAGGCGCTGGCCGGGATGGAGGCCGTCACCAGAGATGAGGCGACCGGGGCCGAGACGTTCACGCTCCAACTCTCGATGACCGGGGAGGTCGCAAACGACCCCATCTTTCCGACGAGAACAGTCGCGCGACGTACCAATACTCAGGACGAGCAATCGTACGAGGAGGGCGAGGCCGAACCGTCGGCCGGGGGGCTGAAGTTCACCGACGACCGCTTCGTCAACCAACTCTACACGCAGGGGACGACACACGTGGATGCGCCGGGCCACGCGTGGTACGGCGACCAGATTTACAACGGGTTCGACGCCAGCACGACCGCGGCCACCAAGGAGTTCGACGAGCCGCTCGAAAGCTGTGGCGGCGACCCGGTAGACGAGACGCGAGGGATGGGTAGAGCGGACATCTCTCACGTCGCCGACCACGGCATCGTCGGCCGGGGCGTCCTGCTCGACGTGGGGCGGGCGATGGGCGGGGAGAACGACCGACTGGAGCCGAACGCCTGCATCTCGCTCTCGGACCTGCGACGGACCGCCTACCAGCAGGACGTTGTCCTCCGGAAGCGTGACGTGCCACTTGTTCGAACCGGGTCGGCCGCGCGCGTCCGCGACGACGACCCCGAACACGAGTGGGCGCCGCTCGAAGAACCGGGGCTGTGCTACAGCGAGGACCTCGTGGAGTGGGTCCACGAGATGGAGTTTCCCGTCGTCGGCGGTGACACCCTGAGCGTCGAGAAGAACGTCCAGACGATAGACGGCGAGGAGTATCTCGTACCGCTCCACGGCGCGTTCCACCGGAACCTCGGGGTTCCGTTCGCCGAAGTGTTGTGGCTCGAAGACCTCGCGGAGAGTTGCGCGAGCGACGGCGTCTACGACTTCCTGTTCGCCGGTGCGCCGCTCAACATCGAGCGCGCGACCGGCGCACCCATCAATCCCGTCGTGGTGAAAGCGTCGATGGGCGAGGAGTCGAACTGACCCGTCAGGACCACTCGTCGGCCTCTTCCAGCGGGTCCGCGACCACGCCGTCCTGTTGGGCCAGCGCGCGGGCGTGGCCCGCACAGACGATTCGGTTCTCGTCCCACGGGACGTGGAGTCTAACGGTTGCCGGTTCGGAACACCCCGACTCGGCACATTTCATCGTCGGGGCGTTCGTCTTCTAACAACATCCCACTGTCGCCTTTAAAAGTATCCTTACCAATCAACCCGTCGATTCACCCAGCTACGGCCGATAGGAACTTTATGTCCGACGACCCAGCGATATCCGACGACCCGACTCGGAAACGCCACGTCGGCGACGAGTCTCCGACCGAAGCCGTCGTCAACGCCGTGGCCGCGGCCCGCGACTGCGAGCCGACCGACTTGCCGCCGTTGAACGACACGATAGACCCCGACGCGCTGGACGGTCTCTTCGCCGACACGATAACCGGGCCCGCCCGCGAAGGCGGACGCATCGTGTTCGAGTACGGTGGCTGTACGGTGACGCTGCTGGGAACCGGCGACGTGCGCGTGGACGTGAACGACTGAGGTCGTCGGTCGAAGGACCTCTGTCGTCGGTTATCGCCCTACTCTCGTCGTCGCTCACTCGACGTATCGCCGTTTCTCTTCGCTCGCCGCCTCGTCGCCGTACCGGTCCACCAGCGGTTCGTAGGCGTCGCCGAGCGCGCGCATGCACTGGCCCGCAGAGTGGAATCCGAGTTCGTCGGCCACGTCGAGCCACGGGCGGCCCTGGAGGACTTTCAGAACCAGCAGGCGCTCCTCGCGGGCCGAGAGCGCGTCGGACTCCGCCACTCCGCCTCCATCGTCGGAGTCCACGAAGTGCTTGAGCGCCACGCGGCGGAACGGTCGCGGCGCGGCGTCGTACAGTCCGGGTCCGTACGCGCTCGACGCGACGGTTCGCCAGTCCCACTCCGAGAGGTCGAGGGTCACGGGGGCTTCGACCGACCGTAGAAGTTCACGCATTACGTCGGGGTCGGCGTCGCGCAGGGGGTCGGCCAGCATCGACGCGACCCGGGAGGCGAACCACCGAGCGTGGCGGTCGTGGAGGTCCCGCCCCGCGGGGGAGAGGGGGTCGAGCATGAGCGCCGAGTACTCCCCGCTGGTGTCGTTGCGAGTGGTCGAAAGCTGAACCGCGCAGTAGCCGTTCTCGCGCCAGAACCGGAGGAGTTCCGGCGTCGCACCGTAACCGACCCCGAGCCAGTCGAGTTCGCTCTCGAACTCCGCGCGCACGTCGGCGAGCAGGCGCGACCCCAGTCCTCGCGAGCGCACGGCGTGGTGGGTGGCGATGCGCATCACCCGCATCCCCTCCGGAATCCCGGCGCGCTCGTCCCGGAGTTGGGAGGTCAGCACGTCCGGGAGCATGTTTCCCCGCACGCGCCCGCCCTCGTACATGTGTTCGCGCACGCCCGCGGAGAGATTCCCTTCGCGGGCCAGCAGCGCGACCCCGACGACGTGACCTTCGAAGCAGAGCGCCCTGACCGTCAGATTCGGCGCGTCCAGCAATCGAGCGAGGTCGTCGGGTTCGGTCCGGTAGTGGGCCAGCACGAGCAGGCCGAACACCTCCCGGAGCAGGGTCTCGTCGGCGAGCAGGTCGGCGGGCGAAAGCGCCCGATACTCGACCGACGAAGGGTCCGCGTCCCGAACCACCTCCTCGACGGGCGGCCTGGCGTCCAACAGGAGCGCGCGGAAGGCCCAGACCTCCACGGGGTCGCCCGCGGCGTACCGGATGGGTTCGTCCAGCCGGGTCTCCAGAACCTCGTGGTCGCTCTCGGCGAGTCGGTCGCGGAACCGGACCGAGAACCCCCGGCCCGCGCCCTCGTAGCCGTGAATCGTCGTGGTGAACGCGACTCTCTCGGCCGCCAGGAACCGTTCGAGCAGGCGAACCGAGAGCGCGGCCGCCTCGTCCACGAAGACCGCGTCCGGGTTCCCCGGCAAATCGGCGGCGTCGGTCGGCGTCTCGAATCGGACCCGGCCGCCGTCCTGCTCGCCCGCTCGTTCGTCCCCTCGCTTACCTTCTCGTTCGCCCGCGACCCGAATCTCGCGCGGCGGGTCGCGGTCGGTCTCGACTTCGTAGCCGAGCGTTTCCAGCAGGGCTTCGGCCCGGACGAACACCTCGCGCGAACTCCGGTACTCCGGGGCCGTGACCAGCACGTCGTCGCCTTCGGCGGCGAGACTCCCGGCCGCGATGCCCGCCGCGCTGGACTTGCCCCTGCCGCGGTCGGCTTCCACGACCACCGCAGTTTCGCCCGGACCGTCGTCATCGCTTTCCGAGTCGTCGCCCGGTCGGAGGACTTCCAACTCCCGCACCACCGTCATCTGGTCGCCCGTGAGACAGGCGTCGTAGGCCGCGTCGGGGAAGGTCCGGTCGGCGGGGCGTTCCGGAGGTTCGTCGGCGGTCGAAACCCGCGGCGCGGGATGGGTCAGGCCGTCGCGCTCGACGCGGACGCCGAGGTCGGCGTCCGCGTCGGACTGCTCGTCAGCGTTCACGTCGGATTCCTCGTCGGACTGGCCGCCGGAATCCACGTCGAGGATGGCGATTCCGGGATGGGCGCGCAGGGTCTCGGCGAACCGCCGCCGGAAGTGACCCGTCACGTCGTCGGCGTCGGCGGGCGGTACCGCCAAGGTCCGGTCGAAGTCGGTCCGTCGGTCGGGCCACTCGTCGAGCGGTGGGGTCAGGAGGACGAACAGACCGCCGCCGTCCACCGCGCCGACGACTCGTCCCATCGCGTTCGGCCGGAAGTCGGCGTGACAGTCCAGAACCACGCACTCGCGGGTCGTCCCGAGCAGTCGGTCGGCGCGCTTCGCCCCGACGCGCTCGCACCCGAGGCTCCCGGTTCCGACGAGCGTGGTCGCCTCGCGGTCGACGTCGGCGGCGTCGAGCGTCCGGTCAGCCACCTCGTAGCAGGCGTCTCGCTCGCCAGCGACGACGAGCAGTCGGCGCTCGTTCGTGCGGCGGGCCTCGGCCCGCAGGCCAGTCACGACCCCGGATACGTCCATGCTCGCCGTTGGACCGGGCGGGAGAAGGGCGTTTTCCTTCGGCGACGGGGAGAAGCTTCGAGGTTCGATTGCTTCGTTTGCCTCGCTGACGAAGGGTTCGAGATGCACGCTCGATTCGCTCGCAGTCACGAGGCAGCGACTATTTCAGATTCCGAAGGTATTTGCCGGCCTCCTCCGTCTGGCGACGTATGCCCGGACCAGTCTACCTCTCCAGCGACCGAGTAGACCTCCGAATTACCGAGCGAGAAGACGTTGAGTTCCTCCAGCGCGCCCGGACCGACCCGGAACTGCGGACGCCGTTGACCTTCACCGAACCCCAGACCCGCGAGCAGGTCGAGGAGTTCTACGAGAACACGATTTCGTCCGACAACGGCGACGCGAACTTTCTACTCTGCGTCGACGGCCGCGAGGACCCCCTCGGCGAGGTCGATCTCTTTCGAGTCGAGAGCGACCACGCCGAGATAGCTTACTGGCTCCTGCCCGAAGGTCGCGGAGAAGGGTACGCGACCGAAGCGGTCTCCCTGCTGCTGGACTACGCCTTCGAGACGCGAGGTCTCCGTCGCGTGTTCGCCCGCGTGGTCGATTTCAACGAGAGGTCCCGCGGCCTGCTGAAACGACTCGGCTTCACCGAAGAGGGTCGCCTGCGCGACCACGAGTACCTCGACGGCGAGTATCGGGACGTGCTGATTTACGGTCTCCTGCGCGAGGAGTGGAACGACGGTGAGTAGCGTCTGCTGGATGACCCCGCTTCCCGTGCGTTCGTTTCGCAAGCCGCCGTAGCATTTGAAAGCGCTTTTAAGGGGTGACGAACTACGCAAGGGTACGACCTGCGCGCGGTTGATGATGCTCCTAGCCGCACAGGATACGCCCGGCAGGGGAGCCTGAGCCGACGTGCAGGGAGGTGAACAACCTATGCCAGTGTACGTAAACTTCGACGTCCCAGCCGACCTCCAGGACCGCGCCGTCGAGGCGCTCGAGGTCGCCCGAGACACAGGTACCGTAAAGAAAGGAACCAACGAGACGACCAAGGCGGTCGAGCGCGGTAACGCCGACCTCGTCTACATCGCCGAAGACGTCCAGCCGGAAGAGATCGTGATGCATCTCCCGGAACTCGCCGACGAGAAGGGCATCTCCTTCATCTTCGTCGAGACTCAGGACGACATCGGTCACGCCGCCGGTCTGGAAGTCGGCAGTGCCGCCGCGGCCATCACCGACTCCGGTGAGGCGGAAGACGACGTAGAGGACATCGCCGACAAGGTCGAGGAACTTCGCTGAGGTGGTTGAGTCATGAGTGCAGAGGAAACTGAAGAAGAAAGCTCCACGCCCGCCGAAGTGATAGAGATCGTCGGCAAGACGGGGATGCACGGCGAGGCCATGCAGGTCAAGTGCCGCATCCGTGAGGGCGAGAATCAGGGCCGCATCATCACGCGGAACTGCCTCGGCCCCGTCCGAGAGGGCGACGTGCTGCAACTGCGCGAGACCGCCCGCGAAGCCGACTCCATCGGAGGTCAGTAATCAATGCCCAAATCCCGAGTTTGTGACTTCTGTGGCGATGACATCGAGCCCGGCACGGGCACGATGTTCGTCCGTACCGACGGAAGTACGGTCCACTTCTGCTCGGCGAAGTGCGAAAAGAACGCCGACCTCGGCCGCGAACCCCGCGACCTCGAATGGACCGAGGACGGCGGAGCCGAGGAGGGTGAACAGTGAGCGAGACCGAGCGAACCTTCGTGATGGTCAAGCCCGACGGCGTCCAGCGCGGCCTCATCGGTGAGGTCGTCTCCCGATTCGAGGAGCGCGGTCTGAAGATGGTCGCCGGCAAGTTCATGCAGATAGACGAGGACCTCGCCCACGAACACTACGGCGAGCACGAAGGCAAGCCGTTCTTCGAGGGCCTCGTGGACTTCATCACGTCCGGTCCCGTCTTCGCCATGGTCTGGGAGGGCCAGGACGCGACCCGACAGGTCCGCAAGATGATGGGTCAGACCGACCCCGCCGAGTCCGCGCCCGGTACCATCCGCGGCGATTTCGGACTCGACCTCGGCCGCAACGTCATCCACGGGTCGGACCACGAAGACCCCGGCGCGAACGAGCGCGAGATCGACCTGTTCTTCGACGACGAGGAACTGGTCGATTACGAGCGCATCGACGAGACGTGGCTGTACGAGTAAGGTAACGTTCGGTTTTCGGTTCGTTTTCCGCATTTTCGGACTCGACCACAGATTCTTTCGACGATGGGTAGCGACTCCCCGAGCGGAGCGGCAGTTCCGTCGGTTACTGCCGGAACGCCGACCCTCTGACTACAGTCACGCTTTTGATAACAGACTCGCTGACCGCGATCCCGAATCTCGCCACATCGTTACTGATTGGGAGTATATTAAGAAGAGTTAAGGAAATAATTGCCCGGATGGGCCCCGTGACCACCCCTCACGGAGTAGTCCACAGTTGGGAATGGGACAATGAGCGAGACAGAGTCAACCGACGATGCGGAAGCCAGCGCGCACGAACACCACGAACACCACCACGGCGTCGAAGGTCCGGGCTACGCCACGCCGCAGGCCGCTATCGAGGAGTCGGAGCGCGAGGAGGTTGCCTACGTGGTGAGCCTCTACGTCGGTACCGACGTGGACGCGCCCGATTTCCTGTCGGTCGTGGACGTGAATCCGGACTCGGACACCTACTGCGAGATAATCGACCGCGTCGAGATGCCGAACAAGGGTGACGAACTCCACCACTTCGGCTGGAACGCCTGCTCGTCGTCGTGCCACGTCGAAGGGCTGGAGCGACGGCATCTCGTCGTTCCGGGGAATCGCTCCTCGCGACTCCACGTCGTAGACACGAAGAACCGCGAGAATCCGGAAATCGTAGACGTCATCGAACCCGAGGCGGTCCACGAGCAGGACCTCTCGGCCCCGCACACGGTCCACTGCATCCCGGACGGGGAAATCCTCGTCAGCATGCTCGGGGACGCCGACGGCGAACTCCCGGGCGGCTTCCTCGAACTCAACGACGACTTCGAGATCGAGGGGCGGTGGGACCCGCCGGGGGAGATCGAGATGAACTACGACTTCTGGTACCAACCGCGCCAGAACGTGATGGTCTCTTCGGAGTGGGCGGCCCCGAACGTCTACCAACCGGGATTCGACATGGCCGACGTGGAGGCGGGCAACTACGGGCAGCGACTCCACTTCTGGGATTGGGAGAATCGCACGGTCGAACAGACCCTCGACCTCGGCGAGGAGGGGATGATTCCCCTGGAGGTCCGGTTCCTCCACACGCCCGAGTCCACCCACGGGTTCGTCAACGCCGCCCTCTCCTCGAACGTGTTCCACTTCTGGGAGGACCGCGAGACCGGTGAGTACCGCGCCGAAAAGGTCATCGACTTCGAGAGCCGGGACCACGACGACTGGGACATGCCCGTCCCCGCGCTTCCGACCGACATCCTGATTTCGATGGACGACCGCTACCTCTTCGGCGGGAACTGGATTCACGGCGAGGTGTACATGTACGACGTGAGCGACCCCAGGAACCCCCGGGAGGCCGACACGCTCTCGGTGGGTGGCCTGTTCGGCGAGGTTCGGCAGGTGCAGGGCAGGGACGTCGTCGGCGGACCCCAGATGCTCCAACTCAGCCTCGACGGCGAGCGACTCTACTGGACCACGTCCCTTTACTCGACGTGGGACAACGAGTTCTTCCCGGAGGAGGCCGAGAAGGGGTCTGTCATGCTGAAGGCCGACGTGAACCCCCGGAGAGGGACCCTGACGCTCGACGAGGAATTCCTCGTGGACTTCGGACAGGTGCCGACGGGACCGGCCCGCGCCCACGAAATCCGCTGGCCCGACGGCGACTGCACCAGCGACGTGTGGCAGTGACAGGCGACCCCGAACCGGCGACCGACGAGTCCGAGACCGAACCGGGGGCCTACGAGGTCGCGCTCGTCTGGCGGGACGGAGACCGGGCGAGCATCCGTGTGTCCGCAGATGAGACCGTACTCTCGGCCGCCGAGCGGGCGAACCTGAGCCTCCCGTTCGGGTGCCGGACCGGCGCGTGCGCGACCTGTACCGGTCGCCTGCTCGCGGGCCGGGTCGAACATGCGCGGCCTCCGCGAGCCCTGAAGGACCGCCACCTCGACGCCGGATACGTGCTGCTGTGTATCGCCGAACCGCGCGCCGACTGCCGGGTCGAAGTGGGCGTGGACGTGCAGACGGAGCTCGTATCGAACCCGTGGAAGTGACCCCCTTGGACCGCCGCGAAGGGTGAACGCGACCGCGTCGAGAGGACTGCTCGCGCTGGCGGCCGCGTACGCCCTCGGAACCGCCGTCGGGGTGTTCGGCGCAGTCGTCCTCGCGCGTCCGCTCCGGGGCACTCGGAGTCGCCGCTGGCGTCCGACTCGCAGTGGGGCTCGGCGAGAGCGGGTGGCCGAGTGCGGTCGGTCCGTGGCGGGCGGTCGCTCGACTCCGTTCGGGCGCCGTCAGTCTCTTTCGATACCGCCCAGTAGTCGGTAGCGTGCACGTCACCGCCCATCGAGGGTTCGGCGACGAGTACCCGGAGAACACTGTCTGTGCCGCCCGCGAGGCCGCGAAAGTCGCTGACGCGGTCGAAATCGACGTGCGGCGATGCGGGACCGGCGAACTCGTCGTCTCCCACTGGGAGAGCGTGGAGTGGGTCACCGACGGCGAAGGCGACGTGGCCGACCTCTCGGCCGGCGAACTCGCCGACCTCGGGGTCGACGGGTCGGACTACGGCATCCCGCTCCTGTCCGAGGTGCTGGAGGTGATTCCGCCGAGCGTGGGCATCAACGCCGAAATCAAGGAGACCGGCGTCGTCGCAGACCTGCTCGCCGCGCTGGAGGGCGTCGCAAACGACGTGGTCGTCTCGTCGCTCCACCCCGACCCGCTCTGGCGCACCCGGATGCTCGACGAGACGGTGCCGCTGGCGTTCAACTTCGGCGTGCGTCCGGACGCCAACTTCCTCACCGCCGAAACCATCGGGTGCGAGTACGCCAATCCCCACTGGTCGCTGTGCTTCGTCACCGGCCTCGTCGAGAGCGCCCACGACGCGGGGATGGAGGTCCACGCGTGGCCGGTCGGGTCGCGCCTGCTGGCGCGGGTTCTCGAGCGGCGCGGCGTGGACGGCGTGATTGCGACGCGACCGATCTGACGGCGGTGCCCCCGCCCGCCACTAACGATTTGTGCCACGTCGTCGGTCGGAAGGGCGACCGCTTCGGCGGCGGCGAACACGTCCACCCCCGAGGGGTGCAAGCTCTGGGTCCCGCCCGAGGGCGAACCCGCCTTCTCGTGGCTGTTCGAGCAACTCGACCCGACCGGTGCGGACCTCGTCCGCGGCGAGTACCATACGCATCCCCGAGAGGCGGCCGACCAGCAGACCATCGACGAGTCCATCGAAGGCAGCCAGTCCCGAGAAGATGAGTCGGAAGCCGACTGACCGTCGAGAAGACGGCCACGGCCTGCGGTAGTCGCCGAGTCCCGCGTCTCGTTCTATCCGTCCAGTGGCCGTTCGTCTCCGTTGACGCTGTCGATGATCACGTCTCCGTCCGGTCGCTCGGCCAGCCAGAACAACTTGTAGGCGTCGGCGACCCGGGCGAACTCCACGTCGGGGACGTCGCCGAGTATCGACGTGCGGAGCGTCCACTTGAACACCGCGTCGCGGGCCTTCTCGTCGGCCTGCTCGGGCGCGAGTTCGCTGGGCAGGACCAGCGCGTCCTCGATTGTCCGGGTCTCGAACTCCGGGACGGTGTCGGCCCGGAGCGCGAGTCGCCGCGAGCAGTCTACGCTGACGATTCGGCGGTCCCGGCGGGGTGACAGCAGCGGTCGGTCCACCTCGACTTCGGTCTCGTACACCCGGTAGGGGTAGGCCACCGCGCCGACCCGGCCCGTCGATTCCACGTCCTCGCGGGCGATCGCGGGCGGGAACACCGCGAGTTCGACCTCGTCGTGGTGTTGGCCGGCCATCGGGTGTTGGCTCGGGTCCGGTCGCTCGTCCGCGTCTGTGCGCCCACCCGTGTCTGTACGTCCACCCGTGCCTGTGCGCTCGCTCGCGTCCGGGCGCTCGCGTCCGGACGCTCGCTCGGCGTCGGATTCGGAGTCGGTGGCGTCCGACCCGAAGCCGGTGGCGTCGGCGACCTCACTCATCGTCGGACCAGTAGCCCGACGCGGCGACGTGGCCGCGGATGTTGTCGCCTTCGGTCACGACCTTCGGCGAGGTGTCTGCGGCGCTTCCACCGTCGGTGGCGTAGTCGGGCACGCCGTCGCCCTCCGAGGAGGAGATGACCGCCGACAGCGGCTTGTCGAACACGTCGAAGTGGTCGTCGACGTCGCCCGGCGGCGTGGTGAGCAGCGAGACGACGACCAGCGTGGTCGCCGACAATATGAACGCCGGGAACAGGCCGTAGACGGTGACGAAACCGTACCAGAACGCGGCCGACTCCGCGGGCATCATGCCGACGGCTTCGAGGACGGTCGGGAGTTGGGTCCACAGAATCATCGTGGACGTGCCGACCACCATGCTGGCGGCCGACCCCTTCGCGGTCACGCGCTTCCACCAGAGCGTGGCGATGACCGTCGGGCCGATGGCCGCCCCGAGACCGCCCCACGCGTAGTCGAGGACGAGCGTGTAGATGGGCGTGCTCTTGGCGAGGTACGCGAACGCGACGCTGGCGGCACCGAGGCCGAAGGTCACGTACCGCGAGTACTTCACCAGTTCCTGCTCGGTGGCGTCTTCGTTGATGAAGCCGTGGTAGACGTCCTCCACGACCGCGCTCGTGGCGACGAGGAGTTGTGAGTCCGCGCTCGACATCATCGCCGCGAGCGCCGCCGCGAGGACGATGCCGGCGACTGCGCCGGGCAGGAGGTCGAGCGTCAGGCGAGGCATCGCGTTGTCGGGGTTGGCGAGAGCGCCGTCACCGAACATGGCGATGGCGTACAGGCCGACCAGCGCCGCGCCGACGTACGCGACGAACATGAACAACTGGGCGACGAGCGCCGCGAGGCGGACGTTCTTCACCCGGTCGATGCCCATGAACCGAACCATGATGTGGGGATTCCCCGGTACTCCGAGACCGATTGCGGCGTAACTGATGACGCCGAAGACGGCGGCCCAGCCAGCGGTTCCGGCCGTGATGCTGGTCATCGACGACCCCGCGGTGGACGCCACCTCCTCGAACGGGAGGCCCATGTTGGTGAACGCGATGACGGGCAGGAGGATGAACGCTCCGAGGATGATGGCCCCCTGGAAGTAGTCGGACCACGCCACGGCGAAGTATCCACCGAGGAAGGTGTAGCCGATGACGATGACGCCGCCGACCACGATGCCGACCCACGGTTCGATGCCGGTCAGAATCTGGAGCAGGGTCCCGGCCGCGACGATTTGGGCACCGACGTAGCCGCCCTCGAACAGCATGAGGACGACGGCCGAGATACCCTTGACCGCGCCGGTGTCGTCGCCGAGTCGGGTGGCGAAGAACGTCGGGAGCGTCACCGACTGGACGAGTTCGGTGTACTTCCGGAGGCGCTTGGCGATACCCGCCCACGCGAACAGGTCGGCGGGAATCATCCCGAGACCGTTGAGGAACGCCATGATACCGGTGCCGTAGGCGTCGGCGGGCACCCCGAGGGTGAGCCACCCGCTCATCTCGGACGCGCGCTCGGAGAACCCGGTCACTACGGGTCCGATCTCCCGGCCTCCGATGACGTAGTCGCCCACAGAGTCCATGAACTGCGAGGAGTAGAGACCGATGCCGAGCAGGGCCAGCAGGTAGACGCCGAACGTGCCGAGAACCCAGATACCGGCGTCTCCCGCGATGCCGCTACTCTGCATGGTCCACCTCGTCGTAGCGCTCGCGGAGGCGCTGTTCGCGCTTGCCCTCCCAGACGTAGTACACTATCAACAACACGAAAAATACGACGTACGGTCCGGCTAATCCGATCCAGTCAATCGTACTCATGGCAGGCATTGACGATGGAATCCTAATCAAACATCGTATTTTATCCTTTCGGAACTGCCCCCTGTTTTTGACGTCTAGAGTATACAAACGCAGTCTGTAGACGTTTTCGACCGTATTTTTACATGGAACGTCGTCCGGAACAACGCCGGACAACTCACGACTCGTGGAACAGTCGTTTTACGTGAGCGACGTGACATCCGAATATGGACATCGACTCCGCGCGACGCGCTCTTGTCGCCGCCATCGTCGGCGGCGGAGCGGTCGGGGGTTCGCTCTCGCCGGTCCGGGGGTATCTGGACCGGTTCGCCCCCTTCTCGGGGTCGGCGTGGCGGGACGCGACCGACCGGACGAATCGGAAGGTCGAGAGTCCTTACGGCCGAGCGGAGGTACGCTACGACGACTACGGGACCGCCCACGTCGAGAGCGAGGCGCGAGACGAGAAGGCGCTCTACTTCGCGGTGGGGTACGCGCAGGCCGCCGACCGACTCTTTCAGATGGACCTCCAGCGCCGGGTGATGCGCGGGCGACTCTCGGAGGTGGTCGGCGAGGCGGCCCTCGACTCCGACGAGTTCCACGTCCGGATGGACTTCGTTGGCGGCGCGGAGGCCAACCTCGATCTCCTCGGGGAGACGCCGACCGGAGAGGCGGTCGAGGCGTTCTGCGAGGGCGTCAACGCCTGCCGAGACCAGGAGGCCCTCCCGCTCGAATTCGGCCTGCTCGACTACGAACCCGACCCGTGGACCCCCGCCGACACGATGCTGATGGAGCAACAGATTTCGTGGGGGCTGACTGGGAGTTTCTGGACGCTCCGGCGCGAACTACTGGCTCGGACGTTCGGCGAAGGGACGGTCGAACGACTCTACCCCTCCCGGATGGACCACGACGCGCCGATAATCCGGGAGGAGAGTAGCGCTACGGACCGAACGCGAGTCACCCCTTCGGGGAACTTCGAGGACGCCGACCTGCTCGACTGGCTCGGCGAGTTCGAGCGTCCGCCCGGCGTCGGGTCGAACAGTTGGGTCGTCTCCGGCGACCAGACCGAGAGCGGGCACCCCATCGTGGCCAACGACCCGCACCTCTCGCTGATGGCTCCGCCCGTCTGGTACGAGACGAACCTCCGGACCGACGACGTGAGCGTTCGCGGCGTGACCTTTCCGGGCGTCCCGTTCGTCGTCATCGGAGAGAACGATTCCGGCGCGTGGGGGTTCACCAACGCCGGGGCCGACGTTATCGACTTCTACAGCTACGAGACCGACGACTCGGGCGACCGGTATCGGTACGAGGGCGAGTGGCGAGAGTTCGACACCCAGGAGCGCACCATCGAGGTCAGCGACGGCGAGGACCGGACGGTTACGGTCCGGAAGACTGTCCACGGTCCGGTCCTCGAACGCGAGGGCCAGCAGGTCGGCGTCTCGTGGACCGGCCACACCGCGACCAGGACTTCGCGCGCCATCCACCTCTACAGTCAGTCCGAAGGGATGGACGACTTCCTTGACGCGACCCGGAAGATGGACCTGCCGACCCAGAACGTCGTCTACGCCGACCGGGAGGGCAACACCCTCTACTACGTGACGGGGAAGATTCCGATTCGCACGGTAGACGGCGAGGAGGTCCGGGGCACCCGTGTCTTCGACGGCTCTGCGGGCGAGGCCGAGTGGGAGGGCTTCGAACCCTTCGGCGTCTCGTCGTGGGAGGGGTTCGTTCCGTTCGAGGAGAAACCCCACGTCGTCGACCCGGACTACCTCGGCACCGCGAACCAGCGCATCGAGGACGACCCCGAACACTACGTCGGCGAGCGATACGCCACGCCCTACCGGGGTCAGCGGCTCTACGAACTGCTCGACGAGCGCGCCGAGTCGGAGAAGCCGATGGACCCACAGTTCGTGCGACGAATCCAGCGCGACGCGAAGTCGGCCCGGGCCGAGCAGTCGCTCGAAGAACTGGTTTCGGCCGCGGAAGGCCGCGACGGACTCGGAGATGCCACCGAGACGCTCCGGAACTGGGACGCCCGGATGAGTCGGGACTCGCGGGCCGCGCTCCTGTTCGTCCGGTGGTTCGAGCAGTTCCGCCGGGAGACGTTCGCCGACGAGTTCGACGCGGAGGACCTCGGCGAGGAGTACTACCCCAACGACTGGGTGCTGGCGACGCTGCCCGAGGACAGTCGCTGGTTCGGCGACGAGGGCCGCGAGGCGGTGATGGCCCGGGCGCTCGAAAACGCCCTCGGCGAAATCGACGAGGGCGCGACCTACGGCGACTACAACACTACCGAGACCGTCACGCACCCCTTCGACCAGTCGTTCCTGAACTACCCCGCGTATCCGACCGACGGGTCGGCCTACACCCTGAACAACTACCGGAAGGAGTCTGCGGTCGGGAGCAGTTGGCGGATGGTCTGTCCGATGGCCGACCGCGAGCATTCGGTTTGCATCCTGCCGGGCGGCAACTCCGGGGAGTACTTCTCGGACCACTACGACGACCAACTCCGACTCTGGGCCGACGGGAAGTACAAGTCGATGAGCCGGGAAATTCGGGGAGAGACCGCCATCGAGTTCGAGACCACCGACGGGGAGGGCGACCGATGAGCGTCGCTCGCGCGTGGCTGACGGAGATTCGAGCGGACCACCGAGCGCGCTGGTTCGGACTGGCGGCCGGAGTCGCCGTCGGACTCGCCGCGGCGTGGGTCCACTGGTACGGGTTCCTCCTCGGAGGTCTGCTGGTCGGACTGGTCTCGAAGGACCTCGAGCGCGGCCTCGCGGCGGGAATCGGGTTCGGCCTGCTCGCGTGGGCCGTCTTCGCCGGACTGGTGGCCGCGAACGGCGGACTCGAAGAGTACGCCGCGACGGGGCGACTGCTCTACTTGAGTGTCGGGATTCCGGTCGGCCTGTCGGCGCTCGGGTCGCTGATTCGGGGTGCGGTCTGAGATTCGGAAACATCTACGATTCTTTGACACTGAATTTCGATTCTCGAAGGCAGGATTTCTCGTCTTTCTGGATGCATTCGGAGCCGACGGGCGAGACTTGGAGGACGAGTAATCGACCCTTCGCCGGAAGGAAACCGTTTTTCGCCCGCGCTCCGAACTCCTCCCCATGAACGTGCGAAACGTGGCGGACCTCCGGCCCGACGACCGGCAGGCGCTCTTCCACCGCGACGCTGGCATCGAGGCGGTACGCGACGACGTGCGCGACATCATCGCTCGCGTCCGCGAGGAGGGCGACGTGGCCGTCCGGGAGTTCTGCGAGGAGTTCGACGGGGTCTCGGTCGGTAACCTCGACGTGACCGACGAGGTCGAGCGCGCCTACGAGGAGATAGACGACGAGGTCCGCGAGGCCATCGAGACAGCGGCCGAGAACGTCCGGGAGTTCCACGAGGCCCAACTCCCCGACGACTGGCGCCGGGAGTTCTCCGACGGCCGCGAGTTGGGTCGGCGCTTCCGACCGCTCGAACGCGTCGGCGTCTACGTCCCCGGCGGGGCCGCGGCCTACCCCTCCAGCGCGCTGATGGGCGTGATTCCGGCGAAGGTCGCGGGCGTCGAACAGGTCGCGGTGGCGACCCCGCCCGCCGAGGAGATGAACCCGGTGACGCTGGCGGCCATCCACGTCGCGGGTGCGGACCGCGTGTTCAACGTCGGCGGTGCGCAGGCCGTCGCCGCGCTCTCGTACGGCACCGAGCAGATAGACCGGGTGCAGAAAATCGTCGGTCCCGGCAACAAGTGGGTCACGGCCGCCAAGGCCGAGGTGCAGGGCGACGTGGCCATCGACTTCCTCGCCGGGCCGAGCGAAGTGCTGGTGATAGCCGACGAGACGGCGAACCCGGAGTTCGCCGCGGCCGACCTCGTGGCGCAGGCCGAACACGACTCCGAGGCGTCGGTCGTGGCGGTGACCCACGACGAGGAGACCGCCGAGGCGATCGCAGACGAAGTGGAGTCGCAGGTCGCCGACCGCGAGCGCGCCGACGTCGCCCGGGAGGCGCTCGACGGCGACGACAGCGGGGTTTTCCTCGCCCGGTCGCCGAGCGAGGCCGTCCTGTTCGCCGAGGAGTACGCCGCCGAACACCTCTCGATTCAGGCCGACGACGACGAAGAGATCCTGGACCGGATCGACAGCGCCGGAAGCGTCTTCCTCGGTCCGTACACACCGGTCGCGGCGGGCGATTACGCCAGCGGGACCAACCACGTCCTGCCGACCACCGGACTGGCGAAACTCACCGGCGGCCTGTCGGTGGACACCTTCCTGCGGGAGACCACGGTCCAGCGACTCGACCGGGAGGCGCTGGGCGACCTCTCGGAGACGATTACGACCCTCGCCGAGGCCGAGGGACTGGAAGCCCACGCCGAGAGCGTCCGGAAGCGATTCGAGGACTGAGACCGCTTCGCTCGACTACTCGTCTTCCGGCGGTTCCGCTCGGTGTCCTTCTTCCGTCGCCTCGCTGCTTTCTCCCCGCTCGTCTTTCTCTCGAACGACGACCGTGGAGATCCGAGCGCCGTCGACCTCTGCCACGTCGAGGCGATAGCCGTCGGTCTCGATACGGTCGCCGACCTCCGGCGCACGCCCGAGTCGTTCGAGCACCAGGCCGCCGATGGTGCCGAAGTCCTCTACCTCGAAGTCGGTGTCCAGCGCCTCGTTGACGTCCGAGACGGCGACGCCGCCGTCCACGGTGTACGTTCCGTCGCTTCGCCGGTCGATGGACGGTTCTCGCTGGTCCACGTCGAACTCGTCGCGGATGTCGCCGACAACTACCTCCACGAGGTCTTCGACCGTCACGATGCCCTCGAACGACCCCCACTCGTCGATGACCGCGGCCATCTGGCTCTGCTCGTCCTGAAACTCGGCGAGGAGGTCGTTGACCCGACCGGTCTCCGGAACGACGGGCAGGTCGCGCGCGAGGTCCCCGGCGGTGGTGGACTCGCCCGCTTCGTCGCCGGATTCGCCCGCCCGAAGGACGTCCTTCGCGTCGACGAACCCGACGACTTGGTCGGCGTCGTCGGCCTCCACGACGGGGTAGCGCGTGTGTCCCTCGTCGATTATGAGTTTGCGGAGATCCGACAGCGAGAGGTCCGTGGGTGCGCTCACCACGTCCGGGCGCGGAACCATGACCTCGCGGACGGTGACGTCGTCGAGGTCGAACACGCGCTCTATCATGTCGACCTCGTCCTTGTCGATGTGACCCTGCCTACCCGAGCGCGTCAGCACCATGAGGAGTTCCTCCTCTTCGAGGCTCTCCTCGCTCTCGGTCACGGGCGGGACGCCGATGAGTCGCGTGAAGGCGTTCGCGGTGCCGTTGAACACGACGATACCGGGGATGAACAGGTAGTAGAAGAACTTCATCGGCGGCGCAGCCAGCAACGAGACGCGCTCGGCCCTCGCGATGGCTATCGTCTTCGGCGCGAGTTCGCCGAAGACGACGTGGAGGAACGTGATGAAGCCGAATCCGACCGCGAAGGCGACGAGGTGGACGAGGTTCGACGGGAGCAGCGACCCCAGAACCGGTTCGATGAGCGCCGCCACCGCCGGTTCGCCGATCCACCCGAGGCCCAGCGAGGAGATAGTGATGCCGAGCTGGGTCACCGCGAGGTAGTCGTCGAGGCTCTCCATCGCCGTCTGTAGCGTGTTCGCGCCCGGTTTCCCCTCCTCGACGAGCGTCTCGACGGTCGTCGATCTGATTCGCACGAAGGCGAACTCCGTGGCGACGAAGAAGCCGTTCAACACGACCAGCAGTAGCGCGAGCAGGACTCGTCCGACCGAGAACGCGAGGTCTACCATCCGGCCCTCCGCGGCGGTCCGGTCGAACCTCGCTGTCCCCACTCGAACGAACCGTCGCGCGCCGTGCTATCCGCGACGGGCGCGACGGCTTCGTGACGTATCATACTCACACGTAGCGTTCTCGATGTGATAAGAATGACCCTCCCGACTCGGTCCCCCGACCGCGGCGGCCTACGTCCGGAAGCTCTCGCCGCACCCGCACTCGCTGACGACGTTCGGATTGTCGACGTGGAAGCCCGCGCCCTGCAAGCCGTCCTCGTAATCCACGACGCTCCCCTCGATGTAGTTCATACTGGCGGGATCCACGAACACTCGGAGACCGTAGTGTTCGTACACCGTGTCGTCGTCTTCCGGTTCCTCGTCGAAGCGCATCCCGTAGGAGAGGCCCGCACAACCGCCCTGCTGGACGAACAGCCGGAGACCCGCGATGTCGGTGTCCAACTCCTCGCCCTCGAGCAGAGCAAGGGCTTCGTCGGCGGCGTGTTCCGTCACCTCGATTTCGGGCGTTGGGTCGGCGTCGGATGCGGCGTCGGTACTCATATCTACATAGTTTCGCGTCCGAGGTGTTAATGCTGACGCTGATACGCGAACGCCTTCGGGCGAGAGTTTATAAGCGAAGCCGGAACGAATCTCGCCCGGACGTCTCGTGCGGTCGCCCGGACCGACGTCGACAACGAGTCCGGGGACCGCCAGTCCGACTAACCCGAGAGGGCTGAGCCCCGACAGAATGCAGTGGCCAGCGTTAGCTCTGCGGTTCTTCTAACTCGAAGGCCACCGTGACCTCTGCCTGATACTCGCGGTCAGGAGCGTTCGCGACTTCTACGCCGAGTTCGTCTACCTCGACCCACTTGACGTTCTGGAGCGTCTGCTCGGCGCGTTCGATGGCGTCGTCCGCGGCGGCGTCGAAGCTCTCGCTACTCGTACCGATGAGGGTTATCTTCTTGAACACCATGGCCCGTTTCGGTACCACGCAGAGACGCTTAAAGCCACCCGGCCAACACTTGACTCGACGACATGCCCGCGTACCCTGTTCGACACCTGGCGGTCAGTCGGCCCCGCGCGTTCGCCCGTCGAGGCGGTCGGTGAGCGCGCCGACCACGTCCGAGAGGTAGGCCGTGCCCCAGACCGCGACGAGAACGCCGCCGACCGTGTCGAACATGAGGTCTTTCATCGTGTCGTCGAGTCCGAACTGGGTGAGTATCTTGTCGCTCCCGAGTAGACTGGCGAGTCCGCCGACTCCGAACTCGATGACCTCCCAGACGACGCCGAACGCCAC
This sequence comes from Halorussus salinisoli, assembly GCA_005239435.1. Taxonomy (GTDB): domain Archaea; phylum Halobacteriota; class Halobacteria; order Halobacteriales; family Haladaptataceae; genus Halorussus; species Halorussus salinisoli. The sequence continues at coordinate 149,287 of SZNP01000010.1, forward strand.
GACGAACAGGAGGATGAAGACGAAGGTGAACCGCGGCGGGAAGTAGACGTCCTCTGTGTGTTCGTCGAGCGCGCGCGTCGTCGCGTAGCCGATGGCCGCGACCAACGACGACGAGAGCGCGTGGGTCACGTGGTCCCACCACCAGAGCGTCGGATTGCGGTACGGCCCGATAGTTCCGAGGGCGTGGAGGAACACCGCGGTCGTAATCCAGAGCGTGAGTCCGGCGTCCATCGGGATGTCGTAGTCGCGCTCCAGGATCGCCGGGAGGAACGTGATGGCGAGCGCGATGGCCGAGTTTACCACGACGCCGACGTTACCGTCGTAGAGACCGATGGCGAGGATGACGACGAGTCCCAACTCCATCGCCCGAGTCACCTGCTTCTGTCGTCGCCCGGAGATTCCGAGACGGTCGCGTACTCTCACAGGTTCTCACCGAGTTGGTCGGGGAGGCGGGTCTCGACGCGTGCGAACCGACGGAAGTACCACTCGAAGACGACGCCCGCCATGCCGCCGATGACGGTGGCGGCCACGAAGTCCCACATGAGGCGTTCCTCGCTGTGGATGAACGCCGTGCCGAGATAGAGGTCCGAGAGCCACTGGACGACCGCCCAGATGCCCGCTGTCGCTATCGTGGCGACGACGACGAACAGCACTGCGAACCAGTGATTCATCTCGACGGGCGTGAAGACGTGCAACTCTACGGCGACGACGAGCGCCAGCGCCGCCACCGAGAGGTAGGTCGTCACCCGAGAGGTGTACGTCAGTGTCGCCAGCGCCCGACCGAGTATCGGAAGCGCCGAGACGGCCAGCACTTCCCACGGGAGCATGACGGTCCAGTCGCGGTGGGAGATAGCCGGAACCAGCGCCAGCGCCGCGACGAACGTCGAGAACCCGGCCCACAGCAGATGACCGTCGAGTACCTCCTCGGCCGCCACGAGCGCGAGAAACGCGATCAACGCCCATCCGAGTCCGGCGTTCACGCGCTCGTCTTCCACGACCCGGTCGAGTTTGCCCGCGCGACTTGCCATGACGTGGCGTAAACAACCGGGGATAAGAAAGGTTCGGGTAGTGAAACTACACCGATTACGGGACCCGATGGAGGTACGGGGGCGCAGTGCGGTAGGCGGTGGGGTTGCCGTGCGGTGGCGGTGTAGTGTTGTGTCGGTGCGATGGCGGTACAGTGCCATCGGTGCAGTTGCAGTGTAGCGTCGTGCGGTGCAGTACAGCGTCGTGCGGTGCGGCGCTGGAACTCGGCGGTTCGAGCAGTAGCTAGCCTCACGTCGTCTGCTCCGTCACGGAATCGAAGTCTCCGTCACAGAACGGTTCACGGGAACGGAGAGAGCACGTAGACCAGCGTGTAGGTCAGCGCGGCGATGCTGACGGCCGAGAGGCCAGTCATCACCCACGTCACGGCGTCGCCCCACTCCGCCGACAGCACCGACCGGGAGGGGAGCAGATTCGGCGCGACGCCGACCACCGCGACCGCCAGAATCGAGAACACGAAGTGATAGGATACCTCCATCGTCGGCGCGGGCATCGCCACCGCCGCGATGGCGTAGGCGACTCCGAACGCCGCGCGCGTGTCCACGTGCGAGAGAATCCGTCTGTCAGTGGCGTGGAGGTAGACGGACCCCGCGAGCCAAATCGTCGCTAGTTCGACGCCGAAGACCGCCAGCAGGTTGAGCGTCGGGTCCGACAGGAGGACGACGCGCTCGGTCAGAAGCTGGAAGTCCAACGGGTAGAGAAACTGTGGCGGTCCGCCCGTGAACACGTCGCCGAACGGATGGCTGAGAAGACCGACAAGCGCCGCGGCGAGCAGTTTGCGCGGTCCGAGGTCGGTCGAGCGCGAAGCGACGACTGCGACGCCGACGCCGGCTACGAGGAACGCGAGCATGACCATGCCGCCGAGTAGGCCGCTCTCGAAGAACGCGACGGCGGTGAGTCCGGCCACGAGCGAGGCGGCGACGAGCCACGACCACCTGCCGGTGGCGTGGTCGCGGTCGACGACGCTCGCGGCGAAGGCCACCGCCGCGATTACGCCGACGACGAGCGAGTGGGTCACGGCCCGGTGGACGACGTGGGAACTCTCCCAGAACGCGTCGGTCATGGTCCAGACGCCAGCGAAGCCGACCTGCACCAGTCCGAACACCGCATAGAGCATGTCCACGTCGGGAACCGCGGCGAACGCGGCCGCAGCGATGCCGAACGTCAGCGCGCGCTCGCGGGACCACCACCGCGCCGTCACGGCGGTAGCGACGGCAAACGCCAACATCGCGTGCCCGACCATCATGGATACGATCGTTGGCACTCGGGAGCTATAAGCTTCTTCCCCTGAGAACGGCTCTCAATAGCAGATACGGCGGGGACGGGATGTGAGACGACGTTGGCTCGTTCTGACTCGTCTACAACGTCGGAGTCGGTAAAATCCGAAACGTCGGTTTCGAAAGCCCCCGCCCGGTCGCGGGGACGCAGCCCCGCGACCGGACGACCCCTTTCGTTCCCCCTGTCGGCGATTCGACGAGCGGTTCCGGTTGTACGTTGCGCCGAGCGCGTCCTGTAGAACGTCGAATCGAGTGGTACATCTGGAAATCTATATACTGGGGGGAGGTGTATTCATATATTGTAAAGGAATAAATTTGTATATTAGAAGTAGATATAGGATTCTATTGGGTCAATTTAGATGTCTTTCCGAAGCGGCGCTATCGTAGCCTGAGAACGATGCGGTCCGGCGGGGCGGAATCGCCGCCCGCCGGAACCGTCGCAAAAGACGGCTCGGGACGCCGCGCAAGCGGTAACGACCGGTGGATTGGCCCCCTCGTCTCTAGAGCGTTGCACTGTGCCCGTACGGGGCCGAACCAACCTCCCCCGTTTAGTTCGGCCCTCGTACGCGCACTCGCAGCCATCCGTCGGTCGCTCCCGCGGTAGTGGTCCCCGCGGGTCCGGTCGTGCCGTTTTCGAAATTCTCGCCCGTCGAACGCGCCCCCGTCGCGTCCGTCGGGGCGTTCTCTCGTTCGTCGGACAGTGGAATAAACCGGTGCGACCGTTTCGTCCGTTCAGGCCCTCCAACGGCGTGTTTCCCCGTCACCCAGAGTCTCTGAGTGGGTCAACGCCGCGTTACGACTGCGCCGGACGCCGACAACGCTCCAATAACGCGCGTCTTCGGGTGGAACTTTTTAAGTCATCCCGGGTAGATACCACGTCACATGGTGGAGAAACCGGACGTTGGCGAGTTGACACCGCCGGACAGAACGCTCATGGGTCCCGGACCGAGCGAGGTCCACCCGCGAGTGCTTCGTGCGATGAGTACGCCGCTGGTCGGCCACCTCGACCCCTCGTTCATCGAAATCATGAACGAGGTCCAGGATCTCCTGCGGTACACCTTCCGGACCGACAATCAGTGGACGATTCCGGTGTCCGGAACCGGTTCTGCCGCGATGGAGGCCGCCATCGGCAACGTCGTCGAACCGGGCGACACGATGCTTGTCCCGACCAACGGCTACTTCGGCGGCCGGATGGAGGAGATGGCGACCCGCGCCGGTGGCGAAGTCGTCCACGTCGACGCCCCGTGGGGCGAACCGCTGGACCCCGCCGACGTGGCCGACGCGATGGACGAACACCAACCCGACGTGTTCGGCTTCGTCCACGCCGAGACGAGTACCGGCGTCCTCCAGCCGCAGGTCCCGGAACTGACCGACGTGGCCCACGACCACGACGCCCTCGTCATTGCGGACACCGTGACTTCACTGGGCGGCGTCGAGTTGAAGGTGGACGACTGGGGCATCGACGTGGCCTACTCCGGCCCGCAGAAGTGCCTCTCGTGCCCGCCGGGCGCGGCCCCGCTCACGCTCAACGACCGCGCGATGGAGAAGGTCCTCTCCCGCGAGGAGGAGGCCCGGTCGTGGTACCTCGACCTCTCGCTGCTCGAAGGCTACTGGGGAGACGAACGGTCGTACCACCACACCGCACCCATCACGAACGTCTACGCGCTTCGGGAAGCCCTCCGTCTCGTCGCCGAGGAGAGCATCGAGGACCGCTGGGAGCGTCACCGCGAGATGGCGGGCGCGCTCAAGGCGGGCGTCGAGGCGATGGGACTCGAGATGAACGCGCCCGACGACTACTGGCTCCCGAGTCTCAACGCCGTCCGGGTGCCCGCGGGCGTCACCGACTCGGACGTGACCGGCTACCTGATAGACCAGTACGACCTCGAAATCGCTACCGGCCTGGGCGACCTGGAAGGCGACATCTTCCGCATCGGTTGCATGGGTTACTCGGCCCGCGCCGAGACGGTCTCGTACCTGATGGCTGCGCTCGGCGACGCGCTCTCCGAGCAGGGCGCAGACGTGGACGTGGAAGCGGGTCTCGCCGCGAGTGCCCGGAAGTTAGGTGAGCAGTAACTCGCCATCGGTCGGCGGGCAGAAAGTCGAACGAAACGGTGCGCCGGACCGCCCGGCGCAGAAACTCAAACTGCGGTCTGTACGCTCGGTGGCGCACGAAGGACTTCGTAGTCGCCGCCGTCTCGAACGCCGATTATCGCCCACTCGTACTCGGGGTCGGTCTGTCGAAGTTGGTTACGGAGTTCCGACGCGTACTCGTTCCACGTAACGAAACAGCGGAGGTCGCCGTCGTCCGGCGTCTCCTCCGAATCAGTTACCGCAGTGACGCGGACGACTCGCCACTTTCGTTCGGCCCGGAACTCTTCACCGTCGCCGGAGACGGTGTAGCCCAAGTCGGCAAAAATCGTCTTGGCTTGATCGATGGGCGGTGTGCTAACAGTGGCCATCCACGTGAGGCTACCACGGAACAGGTAATAAACTTTCTTGCGAATTACGAGAGTCGGAGGGACGGGTTCCGATGCTGAGAGGCGAACTCCTCGACGTCGCCGTTTTGGCGCAACTCCTTGATTCGGTCGCGGGCGTCCTGTCGGTCGATGCCCGCGACGACTTCGCCGACGTGGAGCACCTTCTCTTCGGGGACGCCTCGCTCCTCGGTGACTGCTTGCCACGTGTCGCCCTCGGCTTCGGTGACTTCGCTCTGAATGAGTTCGATGACGTCACGGATGTCGTCGGTGCTGGCCATGGTCTCGTGCCAACTTGGCGGGTAGACGCTGAGTCGCCCCTCGCCGACCTCGTAGAACCGGCCGCCTTCTCGCCACTCGTCGCTGTCGGTCGTGCGCTCGTCTAACGCGTCGAGGTCCACGTCGTAGTACACCGCGTCGGCGTACGCCGCCAGTAGGTCGCGGTCGACGCCGCGTCCGGCTACGCCGTGATGGGTCTCGACGATTCTGACGAACTCCTGGAGCGTTATCGTCTCGCTGTGGCTGTCGAGTTCCTCGACCACCTCCTCGCGTATCTCGGTCATGGTGAGACGTTCGGGAATCCCGGGCAAAAGTAGCGTGGCCGTCTCACTCGTGGGCCGCGTCCCACTCGGTCGGTTTCCGGACGTTTCCGCAGACGTTGCACTCGATGCGACCCATCGTGTCCATCGCGTTGTCGACGCGCTCGCAGTTTCCGCAGAGGTAGCCGAATCGGTTCTCGTGGTCCTCGTCGCTGTAGACGACGAAGAAGGGGCCTTTCGAGCCTGTGTCTCCCTCCTCGCGGGAGACGTACACCGTCTGACCCTCGGTCGTCGTGGTCGCGTCCATCGCCTCCGAGTAGTCTCCCGAGGGGTTTAGAATCCTCGGTCGGTCTCGAAGGAGTCAAATCCTCCGCCTCGAAACCCCGAACAAATGGCTCCCCGTCTCGTCCACTACTCCGACGTGGAGAACGTCTACGACTCCCCCGAGCGCGTCGGTCGCCTCGCGGGACTCCTCCGGAAACTGCGCGACGAACGCGACGAAGAGGTGATTCTCGCGGGGTCGGGCGACAACACCTCGCCGGGTGTCCTCTCGCTGGTCGAGGACGGCGCGCAGGCCCTCGACTTCTTCGAGGCGGTCGAACCCGACGTGGAGACGTTCGGCAACCACGAGTTCGACCACGGGTTCGACTCGCTGCGCCGACTCGTCGCCGACTCGCCGCAGACATGGGTCAGCGCCAACGTCTGGAGCGACCGGGAACGCGGAGAGCGATTCGCCACGGACGCCGGAGTCGTCGCCACGACCGTCGTGGAGACCGACGGCGCGGACGTCGGGTTCGTCGGCGTCACGACAGAGCGAACCGCCTCGATAAACCCCGACGCCACGGCCCTCGAGTTCACCGACCCCGTCGCCGCGGCCCGCGACGCGCTCGCGGACCTCGATACGGACTACGCGGTCGTCCTCTCGCACCTCGGACGGGGCGACGAGCAACTCGCCCGGGAAGTCGAAGCCGACGCCATCCTCGGCGGCCACGTCCCGACCGAGCGCAGGGACCGAATCGACGGCACCCTGCTCACCCGACCCGGCGACGGTGGGTCGGTGGTCGTGGAGGTGGACCTCGCTGGCGACGTGACTCGCCACCGAGTCGCCGACGCGCCGGTCCACGAGGGAGTCGCCGAGGCCATGCGCGACCGACTCGCCGAGACAGGCCTGAACGACGTGGTCGCCACCGTCGAGGAACCCATCGACCGGGCCGAGTCCACGCTGTTCGGCGGCGAGTGTAGACTCGGCAACCTCGTGGCCGACGCCTACCGATGGGAGACGGGCGCGGACGTTGGACTCCAGAACAGCGGTGGGGTCCGGACCGGCGACGCCGTGGCGGGTGAGGTCACGGCCGCCGACCTCGTGAGCGTCACGCCGTTCGAGGAACAGGTGGCCGTCGCGGAAGTCTCGGGCGCGGAACTTCGGGCCGCCTTCGAGTGGGCGGCCAGTCCGGACCTCGGGTTCGCGGAGTCGGGTTGGTGGCACGCGCACGTCAGCGGCGCGCGAGTCGCGTGGGACTCCGAGACGCACGCGGTCGAGTCGGTTCGGGTCGGCGGCGACCCCATCGACCCCGACCGGACGTACTCGGTCGCGCTGTCGGACTACGTCCTCCACACCGACGACGAGTTCCCCTCGCTCCGGGAGGACCACCGGATCTCGGTGGCCGGAATCCAGTACGAGGTGCTGGTCGAATACGCTCGCGAGACGGGAGTCACCCCCGAAATCGAGAGACGGATAGTCGATATCCGAGCGCATGAGCAGACGACCGAGAGGTAAAAGAGTCAGGACGACTTCGTCCGAGACGTGACTCGCGTCGTCGTTCCGGTCCGCTACCCGCTGACCGACCACTCCAAACGAACGCTCGCAGAGGCGATTCGCGTCGCCGAGGAGCGCCGCGCGGCGCTGACCGTCCTGCACGTCAATCTCTATCAGCAGGGTCGGGAGGTGTCGCGCGCGGAACTCAAGCGCGCGGTCGAAGCCGAGTTCGGCCGGGTGAATCGCGCCCGGTACGTCGTCCGCGAAGGGTTCCTGGTCGAGGAGACCATCCTCGAAGAGGTCGCGGCCGAGGAGGCCGACGTGGCGGTCATCGGCCACAAGCAGGCCGGACGCTGGCGGCGCATGCTCCGAAAACTGACCTCCGACCCGGACATCGAGGGGTATCTTCGGGGAAAGCTCGACGCCGAAATAATCACGGTCGGAAACGAGTAGTTCGCTGGAGACGCGCTGCGGACGCTCAGTCCGGCGTGTCGAACTCCTCGGGGCGTGGCTGGCGTTCGGCGTCTTCGACTTCGACGCGGGCGGTGCCGCTGGTCTCGTCGAACACGTGATGCTGGTGGGGGTACGCGATTTCCACGTCGGCGTCGGCGAGTTCGCTCCAGACCCGTTCCTGAATCTTCGACTGGACCCGGGGCATGTAGTAGGGGTCTTTGACCCAGTAACGGAGGTCCAGCAGGACGCCGTGGTCGGCGAAGTCCTTGATGTACGAGACGGGAGCGGAGGGGTAGCGCGCGCTCCCGATTCGGATGTCGGGACCGCCCTCCACCACCTCCTGGGTCTCGCGGGCCGCCCGCTCCATGATGGCGCGGGCCTCGTCCACGTCGCCCTCGTAGGTCACGAGGAGTTCGAGCGAGAGCCGAGACCGGGTGTCTTCCGCCGAGTAGTTGATGACGTCCCGGTCGCGCATGTTGGAGTTGGGAATCACGAGGAAGGTGTTTTCGAGGGTGAAAATCTTGGTGTACCGGAGCGTGATGTCCTCGACGTAGCCTCGCTTGCCGCGGTCCACGAGTTCTATCATGTCGCCGATTTCGTACGGCTGGTCGGCCAGCAGGAACAGGCCGTTGATGACGCTCCCGATGATGGGCGCGAGGACCAGACCGAGGACGGCGGAGAAGACGGTGACCGACAGCAGGATGTCCCCAGGCTTGAACCCGAGTTGGCTGGCGGCGACCGAGGCCGCGAGGACCATCACGATGGCTCGAATCCCGCCGAGGACGGTCTTGGTCAGACTCGGCCGCTGGAACCGGCGCGCGACGGGGCGGCCGAGAAACCGGATGAGGAGTTGACTGCCGTACCACGCGACCACGAGTATCAGCGTGGCCGTGATGAAATTAGCTCCCGGCAGGCTCCGGAAGGTTCGGACCGCTTCGTCGAGTACGTCCACGACACCGACCATGAAAGCAACCTTTCCCGCGGTTGGCAAAACGTTAGGGGTTCGTTCGGCGAATCCCTCTCGGAGTCCGAACGCAAACGGTGGAACTTTACTCGCGCGTCGCGCCGGTTCGACCATGAGCGACGACGAGGAACTCACCTACGCGGACGCAGGGGTGGACATCGAGGCCAGCGAGGCTGCCACCTCGGCACTGGTCGGCGCAGTCGGCGACATCGACGAGAGCGAGTACGCGGGCCTGCTCGACATCGGCGACCGCTACCTCGCGCTGGCGACCGACGGCGTGGGGACGAAACTGCTCGTGGCCGAGGCTCTCGGCGACTACTCCACCGTCGGCATCGACTGCATCGCCATGAACGCCAACGACCTCGTGGCGTCGGGCGTCGAACCCGTCGCCTTCGTCGACTACCTCGCAGTGGACGAACCCAGCGAGGAGTTCTCCGAGCAGGTCGGCGAGGGTCTCTCGCGCGGGGCGGAGGAGGCCGGTGTGGCGCTGGTCGGCGGCGAGACCGCGGTGATGCCCGAGGTCATCAAGGGGTTGGATCTCGCGGGCGCGTGCGTCGGACTCACGCCGAAGGACGCCGTCTTCCCCGGCGAGGCCGAGGTCGGCGACGCGCTGGTCGGGTTCCGCTCCAGCGGCATCCACTCGAACGGTCTCACCCTCGCTCGGGAGGCCGCGACTCGCAATCACGACTACGTCGACCCCTTCCCGCTCGACGCCGACGGGACCGACGCAGAACGGTCGATCGGCGAGGTCCTGCTGGAACCCACGCGCATCTACACCTACCTACTCGACCACCTCCGCGAACGCGAGGTCCACGCCGCGGCCCACGTCACGGGCGGCGGATGGACCAATCTCTCGCGGATGGGCGACCACCGGTACGAGATTACCGACCCGTTCGACGCCCAACCGGTCTTCGAATTCGTGCAGAGCGAGGGCAGCGTCGGCGACGAGGAGATGCACCGGACGTTCAACATGGGCACCGGCTTCGTGGTCGCGCTCCCCGAGGACGACGCCGGGTCGCTCGCGGCAGAGACGGACGGCCGCGTCATCGGCGAAGTGCGGGAGGGCGACGCGGTGGCGATTCGCGGACTGGAACTGAACTGAGCGGTCGGTTCGGTCGGCACGCTATTGGTTGGTCCCGGTCTTGTTTATTAAGTCTCGGCCGGTGGCCGAGGTGGTTCCGGGTAGGTGATAATCTCGATTCTTTGCTCCTCTAGCAACCCATATAATTTGTATAATATTATAAATATATGTTTAACATATCTACGTATGTCTCTAAGCCCGACGAACCATCTGGCGCGTGGTGGCGCGCCACTACTAGCGCGGCGCTCAACCGCGCGGGGTCGTCGGGAACGGACGTGACCGCAGACTCGGAAGACGAGGGTTGTCTTCCGGTGGACGAGGACCGCAAGCCGACGGCCGAGGACCGCAAGTGGTCGGGGAGGTTCGAGGCTCTCGCGGTGCTGTGCGGTGACTCCTTTGCTCGAGCCCGAAGTTAGCTCCTACTCGTTTTCACTCCGAATAACTCGACAGACGCTCCAATCACTTGACTTCCCAGTCTCCAAAACCCGCCCTAGAACGCCGCCAGACTCGACTGCAACTCCCTATCCGATTGTTCCTCTCGAATTTCGTAGCCGACCAACTCCCGCAGGTCCACCGCATAGGTGGTCCCGCCGCGCTCCAGCACCAGCACCCGGCCCTGTACTCCCAGAATCTCGCCGGTCAGCACGGTTTCTGGGACCGGCGCGGCGTCCAGTTCGAGTCCGTAGTCGAAGTCGAAGGTCTCGATTGGGTCGAACTCTGCGAGGGTCGCGCGCCACCGCTCGACGTCCACGTCTCGATGGATACCCGAAATCTTCGCAGGCACGCGCACGCGGTCGGTGAACTCCTCGGCTATCTGAGCCTCGATTTCGCGGGCGACGCGGCCGTTCTCGACCGTTCGGAGGTGGGCCGCCCGGTCCGCGCCTTGCTCGCGCAGGCGGGTCGGGAGTCGCCACTCGCGGGTCACGCCGACCTTGAACGTCGCGGGTGCGAACGCCGCGAGGTAGATGGCGTGGTCGTCGTAGCAGTCCATCTCGTCCTTGAGACAGGTGCCGGTACACCGGGCGCAGACCCACGTGCTGGTATGTTGGTCACAGTAGGGCGCACGCTCGTGTTGGCAGTCGTAGTGAATCGTCCCATCGAGCGTTCCGGCACACCGACGTTCGCCGAGCGAGTAGCCGAGGCTCCGGCCAGTTTCCAGCGGCTCTCGGTCCACTGTCCCCGCGTCGGCGACGAGTATCGCGGGGTGGCGCTCGTCGCTTTCGGTCTCGTACCCGACGATTTGCACGCTCGCGGCTACGGGTTCGGTTCCTAAAGGCGTGCCGTTCGTCACGTCGTCCCGAAACCAAATCGAAGGAAAGACGCGCGAACGCGAGTTTTCCACTCGACTTCCGCAAGCTAACTCCTTTTATTTCTCTATAATACTAGAAACATTTTATTGCTGTGGGGGTTTTATTCGTGTGATGTATGCGAGACAGCAACGAAGGTGTGTCACGGCGTAACGTGCTCAAAGTAGCTGGCGCGTCTGTCGCGACCGCGGCGGGAAGCGGTCTGGCGGCGGCAAAGCCCAGCGATACGGTCGAAGTCAACGTCGGTTTCTCGTCCCAGCGCGGCCGGGACGCGGCGGTTGCCGAGGCGAGCGAGGTCGTTCGGGAGTTCGACTCTCTCGACATCGTGACCGCCAAGATGCCCAAGCAGGCAGCCACGAGTCTCGAACAGAATCCGAACGTCCGATACGTCGAGCAGAACGGGACGATGCAGGCACTCGCCCAGACCCTGCCGTGGGGTGTCGACCGCGTGGATGCGGAAGTCCTCCACGCGAACGGCGAGACCGGCAACGGCGCGGACGTCGCCATCATCGACACGGGCATTGACGACGACCACCCCGACCTCCAGAACAACCTCGGCGAGGGCAAGGCCTTCGTCTCCTGTGGTACCGGTGGCTGGACCGGTAGCTGTTCGTTCTCGGGCAACAGTAACTCGTGTAATTACGAGTGGTCCGACGACAACGACCACGGTACCCACTGCGCCGGTATCGCCGACGCCGTGAACAACAGCGAGGGTGTGGTAGGCGTCTCGACGGAAGCCACCCTCCACGCCGTCAAGGTGCTGGACTGTGGTGGCAGCGGTACCTACTCGGACATCGCGGCGGGCATCGAGTACGTCGCCGACCAGGGCTGGGACGTCGGGTCACTCTCGCTCGGCGGCGACTCGGGTTCCTCGGCGCTCAAGGACGCGGTCCAGTACGCCACTGACAACGGCGTGCTGCTCGTCGCCGCGGCGGGCAACGATGGTTCCTGTACCGACTGTGTGGGCTACCCCGCCGCCTACAGCGAAGTGATGGCGGTCAGTTCGACGGCGAGCGACGACAGCCTCTCGGACTTCTCCTCGCAGGGTCCGGAAGTCGAGATCGCCGCGCCCGGTACCGACATCTACTCGACCGTGCCCGGCGGCTACGACACCTTCTCGGGCACCTCGATGGCCTGTCCGCACGTTTCGGGTGCGGGCGGTCAGCTGATGTCGAACGGCTACACCAACGGCGATGCCCGGAGCCAGCTGAAGTCCACGGCCGAGGACATCGGTCTTACCAGCAACGAGTCCGGCTCGGGTCTGCTCGACGCCGCCGCGGCGCTCGGCTACGACTCCAGCGATAGCACGTAATCGCTACATCAGCAGTTGCACCCCGTTTTTCCAGTCGGTATCCTATTTTTCGGCGGGTTTCCAGTCTTCCGCTCGTCGCGGTTTCGGGTACCTGCTCACTCCGTGCACCCCCTATTTAAATTCTACTTCAGGTGAAGAATTGAAGTCTATATTTCGATAGAGCAAATATTTATAACCAACATGCGGAGCAATCCCTTCATCTAGATTAATTTATTGACGTTATTGAGAAAAACTTATTATCTATCTACGCGCTATTTTCACATGCCATGCTAGGTAACGACAATGGTACTTCGAGGCGAAACGTTCTCAAGATGGCCGGTGCATCCGTGGCGACCGCGGCTGCCAGCGGCCTCGCAGCAGCGAAGCCCGGTGACACGGTGGAGGTCAACGTCGGCTTCGAGTCCGAGCGTGGCCGCCAGAAGGCGCTAAGTGCGGCCGACGAAGTCGTCCGTGACTTCAACTCGCTGGACATCGTGACCATCCGTGCGGTGAAGAAGTCCGTCTCGGCGCTCGAAAGCAACCCGAACGTGCGCTACGTCGAGGAGAACGGGACGATGGAGGCGCTCGCCGAGACCCTGCCGTGGGGCCAGGACCGCGTCGACTCCGACGTACTCCACGCCAACGGCGAACTCGGCTCCGGTGCCGACGTGGCCATCATCGACACGGGAATCGACGACGACCATCCCGACCTGACCGACCACCTCGGCAAGGGCAAGGCCTTCGTCTCCTGCGACACGTCCGGTGGCTGTCGCTTCGGTGCGAAGCCGGCGGACAACACGTGTAACTACGCGTGGACCGACGACAACAATCACGGCACCCACTGCGCCGGTATCGCGGCCGGCGACGACAACAGCGAGGGCGTCATCGGCGTCGGACCGGACATCACGCTCCACGCCGTGAAAGTCCTCGACAAGTGTGGTAGCGGCTCGTACTCGGACATCGCGGCGGGCATCGAGTACGTCGCCGACCAGGGCTGGGACGTCGGTTCCATGTCGCTCGGTGGCGATTCGGGATCCTCGGCGCTCAAGGACGCGGTCCAGTACGCCACCGACAACGGCGTGTTCCTGGTGGCGGCCGCTGGTAACGACGGACCGTGTACCGACTGTGTGGGCTACCCCGCCGCCTACAGCGAAGTGATGGCGGTCAGTTCGACGGCGAGCGACGACAGCCTCTCGGACTTCTCCTCGCAGGGTCCGGAAGTCGAGATCGCCGCGCCCGGTACCGACATCTACTCGTCGGTCGCCAACGGCGGCTACGACACCTACTCGGGCACCTCGATGGCCTGTCCGCACGTTGCGGGCGCGGGCGGCCAGCTGATGGCCGACGGTTACACCAACAGCGATACTCGCAGCCAGCTGAAGTCCACGGCCGAGGACATCGGTCTGGCCAGCAACGAGTCCGGCTCGGGTCTGCTCGACGCCGCCGCGGCGCTCGGCTACGACTCCAGCGACGATACGTAACTCGTCGACTCCCCCGAAGCGAACTCCTCCTTTCGACACTCGGATTCGAACTGGCACGTCGGGTCGCTTCGCTCGGTGGTAGCACGTCCAACGCGGTCAGGGACGCCGTCGAGTCTGCCGACAGCCGAGGCGTCACGCTCGTCGCGGCCGCAGAGACGGGGCCGGATTCGAGCGACGACTGGACTCACGAAAAGTTTTCAGCGCTCGGTCTCGCAGTAGAAATTATGACGCTACGGAGTTCTGTCACCGCCACGGTCGAAGCCGACCGCGTCGTGTTCGAGTACGTCGTCGAGAACGTCGGCAACGACCCCGCCGAACTGACGTTCCGAAGCGCCCAGACCGCCGACTTCGCCGTCCTCGAAGACGGCGAGGAGGTCTGGCGGGCCAGCGAGGGCCAGATGTTCGCCCAGATGATCCAGAACGAGACCATCGACGCGGGCGACGGCGAGACCTTCCCCGGCGAGTGGGACGACCCCTCGCCCGGCGACTACACGGTCGTCGCTACCCTGAACACGACCGACGACGACGCGGAGGCCCGGGCCGACTTCTCGGTGTAGATTCCCCGGGCGAACCTGTCTGAAATTCTACCAAACCGAGTTTCAGCGAGTTTTGAAGTCGTCCCTTCCCGAACGACTACCGGAGAGACGACGATGGCCGCTACCGACCCCGAAGCCTACCTCGCGCGCATCGGTCTGGACCCGTCGGCAGTCGAACCGCCGGGCCTCGAAACGCTCGAATCGCTCCAGCGCGCCCACGTCACCGCGGTACCGTTCGAGACGCTCGCCGTGACGGGCGACCCCTTCGGCTCTCGGGACGGCGAGGGCGTGACCCTGACCCTGCCTCACCTCTACGAGAAGGTCGTCGAGCGCGAGCGAGGGGGTTTCTGCTTCGAGTTGAACGGGCTCTTCGGGTGGTTGTTGGCGGAACTCGGCTTCGACGCCGACCGCATCGCCGCGCAGATGTTGAGCGACGACGGCGACCCCCGGCCGCCCGCGAACCACCACGCCCACCTCGTGTCGCTCGACCGGCCGTACGTCGTTGACGTCGGCTGTGGGATTCCGACGATGCGACGACCGCTCCCGCTCGATGGGAGCGTCCGGGCCGACACTGCGGGCGTCGAGTGGCGCGTGGTCGAGAGCGACCGACCGGACGCGGCCTATCTGACCCAGTGTCGGAGTCCCGGCGACGACGAGTGGGCCGACCGCTACGTCTTCGACGCCACGCCGCGGAAGCTCAGTTACTTCGAGGCGACCTGCGACCACCTCGCTACCGCCCCCGAGTCGTCGTTCACGGGCGACCCGACCGTCTCGATTGCGTCCGAGCGCGGGCACCTGAAGCTCTCGCCCGAGACGTTCAGTCGCTCGGAGCGCGGCGACCGACACGAGCGCGAAGTCGATGTGGAGGAGTGGTACGACCTGCTCGAATCGGAGTTCGGCGTCGAGTACGGCCCGGCGTGATTCTCCCCTCTCCTCGGCGCTGAGAGACGTATTCTCTCTCAGCTCTGGCAGACGACTCTCGGCGCGCGCTGGCGCGGCGCTCACGAGCGCCGCGCCAACCGCGCGAGGGACGGCGGCCGCGGATGCGGCCGCCGAGGTTGGGGAGGCGTGTGGCCCGCGGTCGCGGGGCGGAGCGGTGCGGTTGCGGAAACTCCTTGGCTCAAGGAGCAGCTAGCTCCGACGATTTGCTCAAACCGACAGACTAAGACGAGATTTCGTGGCTCACGGAGTAGCTAGCTACACGAAACCCACTCGTGGACTCGGCGCGTCGTCTGCCTCGTTCCGAAACCCCCTAACCCGCCGACCACCGACATTCTGCCATGCAAGGCGAACCCGAGGTGGCGGTCCTCCGATTGGGCCATCGGCCGGGCCGCGACGAGCGAATGACGACCCACGTCGGCCTGACCGCGCGGGCGCTGGGCGCCGACCGCGCGATTCTGGGCGGCGACGCGAGCAAGTCACAGGGTACGGTCGAGGACATCACCGACCGCTTCGGCGGTCCCTTCGAGGTGGAACTGACCGAGAGTCCGAAGGCCGTCATTCGGAACTGGGACGGTCGAATCGTCCACCTGACGATGTACGGCGAGCGCGTGCAGGACGTGGAGGACGAGATTCGGGAGTCCCACGCGGAAGCCGGGAACCCCATCCTCGCCGTCGTCGGGTCCCAGAAGGTCTCGTTCGACGTGTACGAGGCCGCCGACTGGAACGTCGGCGTGACGAACCAACCCCACTCGGAGGTCGCGGGACTGGCGGTGTTCCTCGACCGACTGTTCGAAGGGCGCGAACTGGACCGCGAGTGGGAGGACGCCGACCAGACCGTCGTGCCGAAAGCGACCGGGAAGAAGGTCGTTCCCGCCGACGAGGAGTAGCGACCGGGGCGACGTAGAGTAACGACTGCGACGCTCGGGGGGAGACGGAACTCCGCCTTTCATCCTCGAAAGCCCTGCGCTCACTACGAGATGGAGTTTGTAGTAGAATCACCACCGAGAACAGATAGTAGGGGCCGCCTCGGCAGTTAGTTGGTCGAGCGCATCCCCGTATAGTGCGTCGCCGAGCGAAAGCCTCGGACCTCCTCAACTTCCTCCACCTCCTTCGCTCTCTCCGGTCGCTCAGTCGTCCACCAGAGGACGACCCGCGTCCTCCGAACAGTCGGTCGCACCGGAAGACGAACCGCGTCTTCCGAGCCTCGCTTCGCTCAGCGAGACTTCGCACTAGACGACCTCACACGGTTAGCGCAGTCTCGCGGTTCGAGACCCAGCGTGCGCCGAGTTCGGGTGGTTCGCCGAGTGCTATCGGTACGTAAAGATATATCTTTGAATTACTAAGAGAAATATAAATACGTCTTAAACGTAGGTGTTCGTTTCTCCAAGCGACCGCTATGCGCTCCGAATCCGACCGTCGAGGCGCACGTCGAGTCCCTCCTCGCGGGCGTAATCCACGATGGCGTCGTACTGAACGCCGAACGACTCGGTCACGTCCGTCGGCGAAATCGGTTCGGAGCCGAACTCGACGACGTAGGCGTTCGTGGCGACCGAGTACTCCGTCTCGGGGTCAACGGGGTCGCCGTCGAACCGGACCTCGCGGACGCACCCCTCGTCGGGGTCGTAGTCGATTTCGAGGCCGGAGAAGTGACCCCACCAGATTCGGCCCTCCTCGTCGTCGGGCAGGAAGACGGCCTCGACCAGTTCCCGGAGTTGCTCGCCAGAGACGACGGCGGTCTGGAGTCGCCCGCCGAACGGGGAGACGCCGACGAGGTCGGCCACCGTCACCTCGCCCGCCAGCGGGTCGCCGTCGCGGAGGCCGCCCGTCTGGGTGTATCCCACGTCCGCGCCGGTCGCCCACCGGTAAGCGTCGGTGACGAGGTTGGCGACGCGGCACTCCCCGCCGTAGCGCCGGTCGCGCTCGCGGGGCATCGGTTCCGTGACGGTGCCGACTACTTCGGTCAGTCCCGTGGCGTCCATCCGGTCCCGGAGCGCCTCGGCGACCGCCTCGTCGCGCCGACCGTCAGCGACTTCGTGGCGGGTCGCAGTCGCTCTGTCGCCCAGTTCGACCTCCCAGACGACCCGGCCGTTCGCACCCGGCCGCAGGAGCAGGGTTCCGTCGGACCGGTCGCGGCGCTCGCTGTGGACGTGGCCGCCGAGGATGGCGTCCACCCCGTCGAACTCGGCGATGGCGCGTTCGGTCTCGTCCCGGAGGTGAGCGAGGACGACGACGTGGTCCGCTCGATCCCGGAGCGGCGGAAGTACCTGCCGTACCTCCGCTACCGGGTCGGTCGCGGTGAGTTCGGTCGCGCCGGCCGCGATGTCGGGCGTCCGTGGGTCGGTCACGCCGACGAAACCCACGCGCTCGCCACCCCGCTCGACGACCCCCGTGGGAGAGGCGTCGGAGAACTGGTCGGTGCCGTCCTCGTCGTAGACGTTCGCGCTGAGCCAGCGTTGTGGAGATTCTCGAACGATCTCTCGGAGCGACTCCGTCCCGAAGTCGAAGTCGTGGTTGCCGAACGTCTCGAAGTCGGGGTCCACCGCGCGGAAGAAGTCCAGCGCCTGCCGGCCGTCGGTCCTGAGCGCGAGGACGCCCGGCGCGGTGTCGTCGCCCGTCCCGACGACGACGGTACGGTCGTCCCGAAGCGCCTCGATGGTTCCGGCGAGGCGACCCACGCGTTCGGGGTCGTCGTACGCGTTCTCGATGTCCGAGTAGTGGAGGACGCGGAGCGTCATCTATCCGAACTGTCGCGGGTCGGGCAAGTAATAGTGACGTTCGGAGTTTTCTCACTGCTCGCCCGATTCGAAATCTGTGTCCCCGAAACGGAGGGGCCTCTCCGATGGTTTTAAACGCTCCAACGCCCCAGTACACGATAATGGCTTTTGAGGACTTACTGGAGGACCCAGTAATTCAGAAATATCTTCACGAACTGGTCGGTCCGAAGGGAATGCCGGTCGCCGCGGCCCCGCCAGACGGGGAAGTGACCGACGAGGAACTCGCCGAGGAGTTGGACCTCGAACTCAACGACGTTCGGCGCGCACTGTTCATCCTCTACGAGAACGACCTCGCTACGTACCGCCGCCTGCGCGACGAGGACTCGGGATGGCTGACGTACCTCTGGACGTTCCAGTACGAGAACATACCGGACAACCTCGAAGAAGAGATGTACCGCCTGCTCGACGCACTCGAACAGCGTCAGGAGTACGAGTACCAGCACGAGTTCTATTTGTGTGAAGTCTGCTCGATTCGATTCGAGTTCGGCGAGGCGATGGACTTCGGCTTCGAGTGCCCCGAGTGCGGGTCGCCGCTCGAATCCATGGAGAACAGTCGGCTCATCGACGCGATGGAACAGCGAATCGAGGACCTCCGCGGCGAACTCAACGTCGAGCAACTCGAAGAGGCCGAGGCATAGATGGTCGTACTCGCAACGAAGGTGTACGTGCAGGGCGACGCCCGCGAACGCTCGCTCGACGCGCTCCGGTCGCTCGTCGGCAACGAAATCGAAGATTTGGACGTGGAGTACACCGTGGGCGTACGCCGCGACGAGTTCGCAGTCGTCACCATCGAAGGAGACGACGAGGTCGTCGCGCGCAACATCCTGCGCGAGGAGTTCGGCGAAATCACCCCCGACTTCGAGGCAGGCGAGACCTACGTCGGCACGCTCGAAGCGTGGGACGAGGACGGCTTCGTCCTCGACGCGGGCGAGGAGGTTCGCGTCCCCGCGAGCGAACTCGGTCTCGGACAGGGGACGCCGGTCCAAATCGTCGAGCGGTTCGGACTCGTCCAGCACATGCCGCTCCGGTTCGTCTTCGCCGAAGACGGCGAGAGCCACCGTCTCGCCGACGCCGAGCGCGACCGTCTCTACGACTGGACTCGCGGCGCGGGCCGCGTCAACGTCAACAGCGCGACCCGCGGCGAGGTGCGCGCGACGGTCAACCGCGCGGGCCACGCCCGCGACATCGTGACGGTAGAGCGTCTCGGTCTCCTAGAGCAGAGCATCGTCTGCAAGGACGAAACCGACCCGCCGGGCCTGCTCGCGGCTATCGGCGACTACCTGCCAGCGGAAATTCGGTGCGTAATTCCGTAACCACAGCATGAATCGGCGACTCCTACTCGCGTTCGCGTCGGTCGCGCTCCTCGCCCTCAGCGCCGGATGCGCGGGTATCTTCGGCGGCGACCAGATAAGCGAGAAGCGTCTCGAAGGCGACGGCAACGCGACCTACGAGTGGAACAACTCCGCCGCGGTGACGCTCAACATCACCGGCGGCGAGTATCAGGCGGTGTACGACTTCGAGAACCGGTCTGAACTCAGCATCTTCGAGCGCGAGTCGCTCGGCGAGAAGACCCCCGTCGAAGTCGGCACGGTCAGGTTCCAGTACCCGAACGGGACGGTCGTCACCCTCGGACAGGAGCGCGTTCAGAAGAAAGACTCCCGGACGGTCTTCCTGCTCCCCGCCGAGGACGGGAAACTCGCCTACACCGCACCGCACCGCGGCAAGTCGTTCAGCACGCCGACGTACGTCGAAGGCTCGTACGAGGTCATCCTCCCGGCGGGGATGCGGGTCGGGACACCGATTCTGAGTCAGGTCCGGCCGAACGCCGACGACAGGTCACAAATCGACGGTCGGGTCCACCTCAGTTGGGCCGAGGTGACGGCGGACAACGTCGTCGTACGCTACTACCTCGCGCGCGACCTCACCATCTTCACGGGAATCATCGCCGCCGGTATTCTGCTCGCGCTGCTCGGGTTAGCCTACTTCCGCCTCCAGATTCGGCAACTCGAACGCGAGCGCGAGGAGATGGGCCTGAACGTCGACACCAGCGACGACGAGTTCGACCAAGGCCCGCCGCCGGGGATGGGGTAGCGTCCTCTTTTTATCTGCGGAACCCCTACCGGATTCCATGCAGGTAGCCCTCGTCACCGTCGGCGACGAACTGCTGGCGGGCGACACCGTGAACACCAACGCCGCGTGGCTGGGCGAACGCCTCGCCGACCGCGGCGCGAGCGTCGAACGCGTCGTGGTCGTCCCCGACCGAGTGGCCGACATCGCCCGCGTCATCAACGAGTTGCGGGCCGAGTACGACGCCGTCCTCGTCACCGGCGGTCTCGGGCCGACCCACGACGACCTGACGATGGAGGCGGTCGCGGCCGCGGTCGGCGTCCCGGTCGAAGAACACGACGAGGCCGTGGCGTGGATTACCGACCACACCGACTACGAACACGCCGACCTCGTGGACGGGACGACCCACCTCCCGAAGGGGTCGCGGATGCTCCCGAATCCAGCGGGCGTGGCTCCGGGGTGCGTCATCGAGGGCATCTACGTCCTGCCGGGCGTCCCCGACGAGATGGAAGCGATGTTCGAGTCGGTCGCCGACGAGTTCTCGGGCGAGTACCGCCACGTCCGGACCGTCGAGGCCGACGAACCCGAGAGCGCGCTCGTCGAACGAATGGCAGAGCTACGCGACCGATTCGACGTGACCATCGGAAGCTACCCCGGCGACCACGTCCGAATCAAGTTACAGAGTACAGACGAGGACGAACTCGAACGCGCGGCGGCGTGGCTCCGCGAGCGCGTCGAACCGAACGAGTGACTGATCTGTAACGCGGCCGAGGTCCGGAGACCGTACGCGCGACGTCGTCGCTCCGGTTTTTCGACCCGGGGTGACTGGAGCTATCGGTAGAGGTACGCCAGCCACGCGGCCGTGATCAGGATTCCAAGAACGCCAGTGACGATACCTGCGGCGTTAGCCGGAACGGTCGCCGATTCTGCGAGTACGAACATGACCGACGATTCCGGGTGAGTTCCCTTAACGCTTGTCAACCCCGTCGGGGAGTCCCGATTTCGTCGGGGGAAACCCGTCGTTGACGCGGCGAACGGTTCGGAAACCTCGGCGTAACTTGACGTTTCTTTCTCCGCAAAAACCGGTTTTTTCGACGCCGAAAGTCCGGAAATACACCGTTGTCCGGTTAAACAATCAGTAACGGTCGGACCGGTTTATCTGTATTTCCGTCGAATCCTCGCTTGCCCACGAGGGGCGTCATCCTCGAACTGGAGAACGACGCCCACGTGGGGGTGAGAAATAATGTCAGAACAGTATCAACAGCCGACGGGGAGTATGGGACAGCAGACGTACGGTCAGACGGGCCAGCAACAGATGGGCCAGCAGCCGATGCAAACGGGTCAGACAGGCCAGCAGATGGGTGGCCAGCAGATGGGTGGTCAACAGGCCGGTCAGAGCCACCGGATGACCCACGAGCGCGTCGGCCAGCAGTTCGAGGCGGAGATGACCAACGAACTCAACGAGGCGCTCGAATCCTTCGACCGCGTGGTCGAAATCGCAGAGTGGTGCGCCGACAAGTGCATCGAGAGCGGTCCGCAGATGGCCGAGTGCGCTCGACTCTGTGAGGACCTCTCCGACCTCGCGTCGCTGAACGAGAAACTCATCGCACGCGACTCTATCAACGGACCGGAGGTCGCCGAAGCGTTCCTGAAGGTGGCCCAGCAGGGACTGCCGATTCTACAGCAGTACCAACAGCCACACGTCCAGGAGACGTACCAGGCGGTCCAGCAGGCCCTCGACTCGACGAACAGGTTGCTCGACTCCATCAGCGGCGGCCAGCAGAGTCCGACGATGGGCATCCGCGAGCAGGTTCAGGGCGCGCAGGGCCAGCAGCCGATGGGTCAACAGTCGATGGGCCAGCAACCGCAGGGCCAGCAACCGCAGGGCCAGTCGTTCCAACAGCCACAAGGCGGACAGTTTCAGGGCACGCAGTCCTACTGAATAGCCCCTGCCACTGCGTCGGCAGCACTCTTTTTCGTCCCGGCGGAGCGTCGCATCGGACCGTTTTTGCGCCCGACTCACGTAGCCACGTCCATGCGAACCATCGGCGTCGTCGTCAATCCCATCGCCGGAATGGGTGGCCGAGTAGGCCTGAAAGGCACCGACGGGAAGGTCGAGGAGGCACGCGAGCGCGGCGCGGAGGCGCGCGCGCCCGACCGAGCAGTGGCGGCCCTGCGCGCGCTGGCGGAGCGCAACCCGGACGCCGAGATTCTGACCTACGGCGGCGAGATGGGCGAGCGCGAGGCCCGGGAGGCGGGGTTCGACCCGAACGTGGTCGGCGGTCCTGCGAGCGACGAAGCCACGGCCGACGAAGCCACGACTGCCGAGACGAACGCAGTGGCCGTCCGAACGACCGCCGAGGACACCCGCGAGGCGGTCCGGCGGTTCGCCGCCGAAGGGGTAGACCTCGTCCTGTTCGTCGGCGGCGACGGGACCGCGGTGGACGTGGCCGAGACGCTGGACGAACGAGGGGCCGAGATTCCAATCCTGGGCGTTCCCGCGGGGGTGAAGGTGTATTCGGCGGTGTTCGCCGTCACGCCCGAGGCCGCGGGCCGAGTCGCCGCGGCATTCGACCGGACCGAGACCCGCGAAGTCAACGACATCGACGAGGAGGCCTACCGGGAGGGCGAGGTCCGGGCCGAACTGAAGGCACTCGCCGAGGTGCCGGTCGCCGATGACCTCCAGTCGAGCAAGCAGGTCGGCGGAGGAACCGTCGAGAGTCTGGCGGCCGGAGTGGCCGACGAAATCCGGTCGAGCGAGGCCACGACCTACGTTCTCGGTCCGGGAAGCACCGTCGGCGCGATTCAGTCGGAACTCGGCCACGAGGGGTCGCCGCTCGGGGTCGACCTCTGGCGGGACGGCGAAGTGCTGGTCGAGGACGTCACCGCCGACGAGATTCTGGCGAATCTCGGCGACAAAAACGTCGTCGTGGTGTCTCCCATCGGCGGACAGGGGTTCGTCTTCGGCCGTGGCAACGACCAGATTTCCCCCGACGTGATTCGCAGGTCCGAGGTCGAAGTGGTCGCGTCGAAGCCGAAACTCGACGGAATCGGCGTCCTCCGGGTCGATACCGGCGACGACGAGGTGGACGACTCCCTGCGCGGGTGGCGGAAGGTCCGAGTCGGCCGGTTCGAGCGTCGGATGATGAAGGTCGTTTAAGGAACAATAATTGTCTACTAGTGAAGTTTAAGGTCTTAGGGTGCCGAGGGTCTCCACATGGAAACGCGAAAGGTTCAGCGGTTGGGACCCTCGACGCTGGCGATGACCCTGCCAGCGGAGTGGGCGTCGGAGAACAACGTCGAGAAGGGTGACGAGGTGTCGCTTCGGATGGGCGGCAAGGGAACGCTGACGGTGCTGCCGGAGTCGGCACACACCGAGGAGTCGGAGGCGGTCATCCACGCCGAGAATCTGGACGCCGATGCCGTCGAACGAGCCATCGTCGCCCAGTACGTCCTCGGGCGACGGGTCATCCACGTCGAGAGCGAGGAAACCCTGGAGAGCGCCCACATCAACGCGGTGTACAAGGCCGAGACCCAACTGATGGGACTCGGCGTGGTCGAGGAGACGCCCAACAGCATCGCCATCCGGTGTTCGGTGGACCCCGAGGACTTCAACCTCGACAACTTGCTCGAACGACTCGAGAACACCGGGTCGACCATGCGCGGCGAGGCGGTCAAGGCACTCGCGCACGGCAACCCGGACCTCGCTCAGCGCGCGCTGAATCGGGAGCGACAGGCCAACAAGATATTCGTTCTGCTCCTGCGCCTCATCTTCACGGCCTATCAGAACCCGACGCTCGCGCGTGCGGTGGACCTCGACAGCGGGTTCCCGCTCATCGGCTACCGGTCCATCGCCAAGAACCTCGAACTCACCGCGGACAACGCCGAGGACATCGCGGAAATCGCGCTCGACGCCGAGGGCCACACCCTCGACGTGGACAGTCAGACTATGCGCCGAATTCGGGAGTTCACCGACCAAGTGGACGAAATCACCGCGAAGGCGGTCCAATCCGCGGTCGAGCGCGACTACGACAAGACCCTCGAAGTCCGGGCGCTGTTCCATGAGATCGGCGACCGCGAGAGCGAGATTCTGTCGGACCTGCCCGAGATGGACAACGACTCGCTACTGGCGGTCCGCGAGGTGCTGGTCAGCCTCCAGCAGACCGCCCAGTACGCCATGCGAAACGCCGAAATCGCGGCGAACCTCGCGTTGAACGAGGAGAGCGAACACACGACCATCAACTGAATCGCCCTCCCGAGACGCCGCATCTCGGGAGTCGGCCCGCCACGGTCGAGCAGTGTTCCGGAATTCTACAGTACTCTCCTCTGTTAGAGGTTGTTCTCTAATCTCTTGAGAAACAATATTATTTCTTAAACAACCCTATATCCGTTCGAAGAAACTGTACAGAATTGGCTCAGCCGCGCGACGCGACGAGAGCGTCGAGGTTCGGAACGCGAACGCTCAGTCCGCGCTGGCCACCTCGCTCTCGTCGCCAGCGACGGGTTCTTCGCAGGACTGTTCCTCGTTCGTCTTCTCGGCGGTCAGGGGGTTCCGGCGCGTGATTCCGCAGTCGAAGGCAGGATGCTCGGCGAAGTGGCGCACCAGCATGTGGCGGCGCGACCCCGTGATACCCGTCCGGCCGACGTCGTCGGCCGTGAACTCCCCGGGCAGACGGTCGAACATCCGGCGCAGGACTTCGAAGCTCTCGAACACCTTCGAGTTGCCCGACGAGTCCGCACCTCGGCGGGCGACCTCGTAGGTGCCGTCCTCGCGGTGGACGCCCGCGGTCCGGAAGAACTCCCGGCGTTGGGTCAGGGCGTCGCCGACCGCCTCCTGCAGGTCGGTGGCTTCGTCTCTGCTCAGTTCGTAGTCGCGGCCGTCGACCGCCAGAACTATCGATTCCCCGTCTCTCTGCACCGAAACGGCTGTCTCATCGCCCGAGAAGAACTCGATCAGGAGCGTCTACACTCCGTGTCATGTGTTTCTATCTCCCGGCGCTGAGTATAAAGTTCTACCGACGACTACGAATTTCTGCACCTTTCTTCGAGAAGTGGCATCCTTAGTTCACGTATTTTCGTTCGAGTTACTCTACGCACCGAAGGAGTCGGGAGCGCAGTGATGACCTCGTTCGCCCACGGTGGACCGGTCGGCTAGCGCGCTTCCGAAGGATTCAGTCACCGCGTCACCGAATTTCGGAGTCCGAGAGTTCGAGGAGACCGTCGTCGGTGGTCGTCGTCTCGCCGCCGGAGGACGAGGTCTCGCTCTCGTCGGAGTCGGTCGTCGTCTCGTTCGGCGTGGTCGCAGTGTCGTCGCCGGAGGTCTGGGTGTCGCTCCCGCCGGAAGTGGTCGCGGTGTCGCTTCCGGAGGTCGTCGCCGAGTCGTCGCCGGAAGTCGTCCCGTCGGCGTCGCCTGCGTCGTCGGACTCGCCTTTCGTCCCGAAGATGTCGGTCTCGATGGTTCTCGTGTAGGTCATCTCGTCAAGCGGGACCCGGAACGTCTCGCCGCCGAGTTCCATCTTGGCGTAGAAGTCGATGCGGAGTCGCGTCACTTGGTCGTTTTCGAGGTGTGAGACCCACCACTCGTCGAGTTTCTCGTTCCGGATGGCAGTCTTCGTCTCGATGGTCTCGGAGGTGTGACCCTCGATGACGTGGGAGTCCTCGCTCGTACCGTTCCCGACCGTGTGGTCGTTCATCGTGATGGTGTAACCGATTTCCGTGACGGCCATCGGGAGCGTCTTGGCGTTGTACACCTCGAAGCGCATGTCGATGGGCGTCTCGGACTTCGTCACCTCGCCCCACTGCGCGCTGGTCTCGTTGACGTACGCGACGGGGTCCGAGACGAACGGCTGATCGGCGTCGATGGGGCGACTCTCGGAGGAGTTGAACTGCGAGATGACGTCGGTCGAAATCTGGCGCTTCACCGGTGGGGCTTCGACGGTCCGACCGAGCGTTCCCGAGCGAACCGAGGCGTCTACCCGGAGCTCGGTCTGCTCGCCGTTTCGGACGTGGCTGGACCACCACGCCGGAATTCGGTCGTTGTCCATCTGGGTGCTGAACCCGACCGTGCTGTTTCCGGTGCCGACGGAGACGCCGTCTTTGGTTCCGTTGGCCATCGCCACGTCGTTCATCGTCACGTCGTAGGACACCGCCACGCCGCCGAGACTGACGCCGACGGGGTTCGGGTTCCGGACCACGAGGTCGGTCCGAACCTCGGTCGTCTCCTCGGAGACGTTGCCGAAACTGTTCTGGACGCCGGCGACGCTCGGCGCGCCGAGGACGCCCAGCGAGAGTCCGCCCGCGACGACGACGCCCAGCGTAAGTATCAGCGTGAACGATACTCGGAGCTTACTCCCCAGTAACACCGTCTTTAGCGTCCCGCTCATACTCCGTGGGCCACACTCCACCCCGTAAAACCCACCGACACCGACCGACGAGTAGAATGAACTAAGGCCCGGCCGACAGAACCGCTACTCATGGCCGAACACGAGACTGTCGCGAGCGACAAGGGTATCGGACTCACTACGCTGTTCACGCTGCTTGCGGCCGGAGCGACGGTGGCGATGTTCGTCGCGCCGGGCACCGAACTCGCGGCGTGGGGCTTCGCCGCCGCCGTGACCGCTGGCGTACTCGCCGTCGCCGCCGTTCACCTCTACTGGTAGTCCCCCGAACCGTCCGGGTCGTCACCGACCCGAGACAGGTCTGCGAAGTGAGCGATTTCTCGCGGGAAATCGTTAAGGGTCACAACGCCCTAACAACTGTTGAGGATGACTGATTACACCGACGAGGAACGGCGCATCCTCGCATATCTCCGCGAGAGCGTCTCTAAGGGTGAGCGTTACTTCCGCTCGAAGAACATCGCCGAGCAACTCGGCCTCTCTTCGAAGCAGGTCGGTGTCAGACTTCCGGAACTCGCGGAAAAGAGTGAGGAAGTGGACATCGAGAAGTGGGGGCGTGCGCGTTCCACGACGTGGAAGGTCACGCCGGGATAACTCGACGGGCAGGGGGACGGGCGAACGACCACTGTGTAACCGGCGGGAGGTCCGGCGGGTTTTTGACATCCCGGCCCGAAACGCCGGTATGACTGTCCGGGTGGAGCGAACCTTCGATCTCGCGGTCCCGCCGGAGAACGTGTGGAATTTCATCGCGGACCCGGAGAAGCGGGCGAGCGTCATCAGCGTCGTCGCCGACTACGAGCAGACGGGCGAGAACACCTCTATCTGGCACATCACGCTTCCGATTCCGTTTCTCGACACGACGGTTCCCGTCGAGACCGAGGACGTAGAGCGTGACCCGCCTCGATACGTGAAGTTCGTCGGTCGGTCGTCCGCGCTCCGGGTGACGGGCGAACACGAGGTTCAGGAAACCGAAGACGGGTCTCGGCTCGTCAATCGGTTCACCGTCGAGGGGCGGGTTCCGGGCGTCGAACGCTACTTCAAGAAGAATCTCGACCAGGAACTCGACAACCTCGAAACCGCGCTCAGAGAGGAGGCCACGGCGTGAGACTAGCACTCGCCCAACTCGACGTCGAAGCCAGTGCGGTCGAGACCAACCGAGAGCGCGCCGAGGCGGCCATCGCCGAGGCCGCCGACCGCGGCGCGGACCTCGTGGCGCTCCCGGAGATTTTCAACGTCGGCTACTTCGCGTTCGACAGCTATCAGCGCGAGGCCGAACCCGTCGAAGGCCCCACGCTCACCCGCATCGCGGACGCCGCGCGCGAGCACGACGTGGGCGTACTCGCGGGGAGCATCGTCGAGGACCTCGCCGAGACCGAGAGCGTCGAGACTCCGGCGGACGAGGGACTCGCCAACACCTCCGTCTTGTTCGACCGCGACGGGAACCGGCTCGCGGTCTACAGAAAGCACCACCTCTTCGGCTACGAGTCGGCGGAAGCCCAGATGCTCGTCCCCGGCGAGACGCTCGGAATCGCCGAGTTCGAGGGCGCAACCGTCGGGATGACGACCTGCTACGACCTCCGATTTCCGGAACTCTACCGCGGAATCGCGGCCGAGGGCGCGGACCTGATTTTGGTCCCGAGCGCGTGGCCGTACCCCCGCGTCGAACACTGGAAACTCCTGCCGCGCGCTCGCGCGGTCGAGAACCAGTTGTTCGTCGCCACCATAAACGGGTCGGGAGCGTACGACGACGCCGAACTCCTCGGTCGCTCGACGGTGTACGACCCGTGGGGGACGACGCTGGCGAGTACGGGCGACGACCCGGCCCTCGTCGTGACCGACGTGGATCTGAACCGAGTCGAGGCGGTCCGCGAGGAGTTCCCGGCGTGGTACGACCGGCGGACGTAGCGTCTCGCCGAACCGCTTCGTGTGGATTCCGGTCCCTTCGTTCTGCCGACGAAAATCGTTTTTCGCGTGGGTCGGCTATCCCGAGACGGAGGGGAGAGAATGACGAGACGAGAACACTTCGAGAGCGACGATTCGACGGACCGCCGGACGTTCATCAAGCGAAGCGCCGTCGCGTCCGCGGGGGTCGGATTCGGCGTCGGCGTTCGAGGGGCGTCCGGAGTCCGAGCGCAAGAGGAATCCGGCGTGCAGTACTACGACTTCGTCGTTCCGGACCGCGGGATTATCGGGTCGGACTTCGTGAATACGTTCCTCTTCGTGACGGAGTTCAGGGGACAGGCCGACGAGAACCGGTTCAACGGGTGCTTCGACACGGCCGAAGCGCAGGTGGAAGACCAGTTCGGACGGGGGACGAACGCGTACGACGGGGTGTTGGTCGACGCGACCGAGGCGTTCCAGTTGTTCGGCGACGACGAGGCTATCGAGCGCCTCCGCGACGTCCTCGGCGGCGAGGTGGACCTTCCGGACACCCTCCGCGGCAACGTCGGTGCGATAGTTGCGACGCGAATCTTCGCGCCCGCCTCGGCAGGTCGGCTACCGACCGACGAAGGGTATCGGTCGACGGGAGGGGAGAACTGCGTCGACGAGTACGTCCGACTCCGCGTCCACGAACTCCCGAACGAGGTCTCCGGGTGAGTCGCCGTTCCGCAGTCGTCCGGTGACCTCTTTCGGTCGTTCCGTGACTGCTGTCGGTTACTCGGTGCTCGGTGATAGTTTCCAATCGCTCGACAGCAGATCGGTGGTCGAAATGACGGAAGTCTGTACGATCCGATTCTCCCCGTCTGACTCGCGTCAGACGGCCACAAGAGTAAAAACCCCAATATTAATTACGTATCGGAATAGTGTATACATTAACAAACAAATGGCTGAAGCGACGACTGGCTCTCCCGCTCCGAACGCGGGTGGGGAGACCGACCCCTCGAGGGAGGTGATGTTCGACCTACTCGGCAACTCGCGCCGTCGCCGAGTCCTCCGTCACCTCCTGGAGGAGCGCGAGATCACTCTGACCGACCTGAGCGCACGCATCGCGGCGTGGGAGAACGACGTCGCCGTTACCGACCTCTCCTCGCGCCAACGAAAGCAAGTCTACTCCTCGCTCTACCAGACTCACATCCCACGTCTGAGCGAACACGACATCGTGGCGTACGACGCCGACGACCGTCGAGTCCGATTGACCGGCGACACGGAGCGACTCCACCGGTTCCTCGACGTGGAGGAATCACACAGCGGTTCCTCCTACCAGTGGAGTCGCTACTTCCTCTGGACCGCCGTCGTCGGAAGCGCCGCCATCGCGGGCAACTGGCTCGGCACGGCCCCTGCGACCCACCTCGGGACGAGGGACCTCTACGGCCTGCTTACGGTGGTGTTCATGATGCTCAGCGTCTCGTTCGTGATGGCCGTCGAGGGGCCGAAGCTGTTGCGCCTCGGGAACTAAGTTCACCCTTATCTCTCACTCTTTTCTGCTCTCCTTTACCAGGTATCCGTTTTCCTTAGCAATATTTGTATTTCCGAAATAGGCACGGCGAGCTGGTTGTCAGCACTCCGTATCTGTGTCGAGAACGTCGCGGTGTCCGCTGATTCACCGTCGAAAGCGTCGAGAGAGCTAGCTACTCCGTGAGCCACGGCGTACCGCATCCGTACAGAACCGCACCGCGTCCACGGGGTTCACACCTCTCCAACCGCCTGCAGTCCTCGGCCCTCACACGGAGTAGGCGCGCCTTCGTCGTTCGAAGTCGCGCCAGCACGCGCCGGGGTGAAAAAGTGAAATTCGCGCGGTTCGGTCGTCGCTCTACGAATCCGAGACCAATGTCCTCGACTCCACGTGGGAGTCCCGGAGTTCAGTCGTCGGATTCTACGAGAGTGAGACCGAGTGTGTTCGGCCACGAGGGCCTCACAGCTCAGTCGTCACTCTCGGTCTTGATGTCGGCGCTAAGGCCCTGCGCCATCTCGATGTCCTTCGAGTTGTTCATCGTCCACGCCGTGCGCTCGGTGACGGCCTCGATGGCCTCGCGGGCGCTCGGGTAGCCGTTGCCCGACTTCTTGACGCCGCCGAACGGCAGTTGGACCTCCGCGCCGATGCACGGGAGGTTGGCGTAGGCGAGTCCGAGTTCCGCCTCGTCGCGGAACTGGTTGATCTGGCGGTAGTCCTCGGAGATGACCGCCCCGGCGAGTCCGTATGGCGTGTCGTTGTGAATCTCCATCGCGCGGTCCATGTCGCCCGAGTACTCGATGAGCGCGACGTGGGGACCGAAGACCTCCTCCTTGATGCACCGGAGGTCCTCGTCGTAATCGACTTCGTAGACGAACGGGCCGACCCAGTAGCCGTCCTCGTGGCCCTCGGGAATCTCCTCGTCGTCGAGTTCCTCGCGGTCCACGAGGACGTTCGCCCCCTCCTTGCGGGCGAGGTCGTTGTACTTGCCGAACTTCTCGACCTGCTCCTCGTTGACCATCGGACCCATGAAGGTGTCCTCGTCGAGGGGGTCGCCGACCGAGACGTTCTCGGCGAGTTCGACGTAGCGCTCCTTGAACTCGTCGTACACGTCCTCGTGGACGATGAGGCGCTCGCTGGAGACGCAGCGCTGGCCCGTCGTCTTGAACGAGGACATGATGGCCGAGTGGACCGCGATGTCGAGGTCGGCCTCTTCCGTGATGACGATGCCGTTCTTGCCGCCCATCTCGCAGGCCGCGAGTTTACCGGGTTCGCCGCCGACCTTGCCCGCGATTTTGTGACCGACTTCGCTGCTACCGGTGAACAGCACGGTGTCCACGCGGTCGTCCTCTACGATAGCGTTCCCGGCGTCGCCGAAGCCCTGCACCATGTTGAAGACGCCCTCGGGGACGCCCGCGTCTTCGAGCATCTCGGCGATGATCTGGCCGCACCACGGCGTCTGCTCGGCGGGCTTCCAGACGACGGTGTTGCCCTCGACCAGCGCGAGCGCCATGTGCCAGAACGGGATGGCGACCGGGAAGTTCCACGGCGTGATACAGCCGACGACCCCGCGGGGCTTGCGCCGCATGTAGGCGTCCTTGCTCCCGATTTCGCTCGGAACCACGTCGCCGTGCGGGTGGCGGGCGTTGCCCGCGGCCCACTCGACCATGTGCGCGGCCTCGACCACGTCGGCCTTCCCCTCCGAAATCTCCTTGCCGCACTCCTTGGTCACGATTTCGCCGAGTTCGTCGGTGCGCTCGCGGAGTTCGTGGTAGACGTCCCAGAGGTACTCCGCGCGGTCGATGTACGAGAGGCTGGCCCACTCGTCCTCTGCCTCCTTCGCTGCCGCGAGTGCGGCGTGTACGTCCTCTTCGGTCCCGCGGTGGAACTCCCCGAGGACCTCCTGGTTCGACGGGTCGACGCTCTCGAACGTCTCGTCGCCGTGCCCTTCCGTCCACTCACCGCCGATGTAGTGCTCGTAGGTCTGCTCGCTGGCTTGCTGGCTCATACTCTGGCAAAAATTGGAACGGGCACGGATAAAAAGTCTCCCAATTCGGGTCACTCGCCCGAAACCTCGGGCGCCCGTCACGCCCGAACGCGCCGGGAATCCAGCGACCAACGACGCGTCTGCGCGGCGTCACTCTCCGTTCGAGTCGGCCAGTTTCTCGATTTCGCCCTTGACGCTCACGGCGTCGAAGTCGTGGTCGGGCCGGATGTTCACGAAGTCCAGAAACTCGCGGGCACCCAGCAGTTGATCGGTCGAGTAGTGTTCGGCCGCGGCCGTGACCGCGGTTCTCGCGCCGATGCGCGGTTCGAGCGCCGCGAGCGCGCACGCGAGGTCGTACGACCGGGCCTCCTCGATGGCGTCTTCCCGGACGCTGGTCGCGTCGATGAAGAACACCTCGTCGTCCTGTACCAGGACGTTCTCGCCTCTGAGGTCACCGTGGGCGAGTTGGTTGTCGTGCATCACCGACAGCGCCGCGAACACGTCGGGAGCGAAGCGTTCGACTTCGTCGGCGGTCAGGTCGTCCAGAATCCGGAACTCCGGCAGGTACTCCATCACGAGGACGCCCATGCCGTCCACCTCGAACGCCTCGACCGGAGCGGGGACGTTCAGGCCGATTTCGCGCATCCGGCGGGTCGCCTCCAGTTCGTGTTCGCACATCTCCATCGGGTCGGCGAAGTGTTCGAAAAACCCCTCGGTGCCCGACGAGAAGGCTCCGAGGTTGCGCGCTCCGGTGAAGAGGGCGTGAACCAGCGAGTTCTGGCCGGTCACGATTTTGACGAACCACTGGTCGTTCACGACGGCGGGCGTCGAGAGCCAGTTGTCCGCGTCCAGAAATTCGACTCGGAGTTCCGACTGGTCGTAGCGTCGAGCCATCTGCTCGAACACCGCTTCGAGTCGCTCCCACTCGATAGTGCCACGTACCAGCCGACGGATGCTCATCAGCGCCGACTAAGCGTCCGGCACTCAAAAAGCCACTTGCCCGGTCGGGTCGTGCGGCGATTCGCGCTTCGGGACGACAACCGATTTCGTTGACCGCGTTTCGACGGCCGACGGACCGGTCGAATCCGGTTGCGGAGACTTTATACTACCACTCGCGCAAAATTTGCGTATGGATTTCAGCCTTCCCGACGAGCATCGGATGATTCGGGACACCGTCCGAGAGTTCTGCGACGAGGAGATCGAGCCCATCGCTCAGGACATCGAGGACGAGCACCGATTCCCGGAGGAAATCTTCGACCAGCTCGCCGACCTCGACATGATGGGCGTGCCCGTCGGCGAAGAGTACGGCGGACTCGGCGGCGACCAGTTGATGTACGCGCTGGTTACCGAGGAACTCGGCCGGGTCTCTGGCTCTATCGGTCTCTCCTACGCGGCTCACGTCTCGCTGGCCTCCAAGCCCATCGAACTGTTCGGCACCGACGAGCAGAAGGAACGCTGGCTTCGGCCCCTCGCGGAGGGCGAGTACCTCGGGTCGTGGGCGCTGACCGAACCCGGTAGCGGGTCGGACGCCAGCGACATGGACACGATGGCGGAAAAAGAGGGCGACGAGTGGGTCCTGAACGGAACTAAGCAGTTCATCACCAACGCCAACGTCGCCGGGTCGGTCCTCGTCAAGGCCGTCACTGACCCCGGCGCGGGCTACGACGGCATCTCGACGTTCATCGTGGACCCCGAGGAGGACGACGGCTTCGAGGTCACGACCGTCTGGGACAAGATGGGCCTGAACGCCTCGCCGACCTGCGAAATCAAGCTCACGGACGTGCGCCTCCCCGAGGACCGCCTGCTCGGCGAGGAGGGCGACGGCTGGGACCAGACCAAGAAGACGCTCGACGGCGGCCGCATCTCCATCGCGGCGCTCTCGACCGGTCTCGCACAGGGCGCGTACGAGGCCGCCAAGGAGTACAGCAAAGAGCGCGAGCAGTTCGGCCAACCCATCTCGAAGTTCGACGCCATCCGGAACAAGGTGGTTGCGATGGACCGGAAGATAGAGCGCGCCCGCCTGCTGACCCACAAGGCGGCCTGGAAGTACGACCAGGGCGAGTCGGTGAGCCACGAGAGCGCCCTCGCCAAACTCGACGCCAGCGAGGCCGCCCGCGAGGTCTCCGAGGAGGCCGTACAGACCCTCGGCGGCTACGGGTACACCGAGGACTTCGCACCCCAGCGGTTCTTCCGCGACGCGAAACTGATGGAAATCGGCGAGGGAACCAGCGAGATTCAGCATCTCGTCATCGGGCGCGAACTCGGACTTTGATTCCCGGGTAGACACGAAGAGCCCTCGGCGACGAACTAGTTCGCTCTTCGAGCAACCTTCTCGATTCCCAAAGAAACGTAGAAGCGTTTCGAGCGTCGTCCCACGCCGCCGGTCGGACAGACGTAAAGCGGGAGAACAAAACGTCGGGAGAGACGTCGCGGCCTACAACTGGACGGCGTCCTGATTGGTCAGCGTCTGCGGGACGCTGTGGTGATAGGTCACTGCGCCCGCCGACGTGACGATTTTGATGGTGAACTCCTCGCTCTCCTTGAGACCGTGAGAGTTCTCCGTCAGGGCCTTGGCGTCGATCGTGAACCGGAACCGGTCGCCCTGATGTACGAGGACCGGCGACGTATCGTCGACGTCCTTGATGGGTGACACGCTGTAGTTGGTAGCGTTCGCCTCGTGCCCCTTCGTCAGAATCGCGGCACCGTCGGGACCGAGCCACTCGACCGTCGCAGTCGAGAGGTTCACGTCTCCGGAACCCGAACTCTTCATCACGGTCAGGTTCACGTCGTGAATCGAGTCGTCGTTACCGACTGTTCCGACCGTACTGACGACGTGTACGCGGTTCGTTACTTGCGCGGTCGACTCCTCTCCGGTCTGCTCGGACTTGGTCTGGAGGAAGCCCGCGGTGTTGATCAGGACGCCCGCCGTGATGGCGGCGACCAGCACCATCGCGATGAACACGATGAGGGTGCCGATGCCGACCTGTGCCCGGTCGACCCGCCCGTCTTCGATGTCGAACATGATTCTCTTCTGGAGAACCGTTCTCGGACGTAGCACATAAATCCCCGATTACATTATCACGAATAAAAATGGAACGGAACGCCGGATAAGATGCTTCAGGGCCGCCCTCACGCCTTTTCTCCGAACGACTATAAAATATCCGTAAAGTGCGTTACCTCGGAAGAAAACGGGTCCGGACGTGCCCACGGCCCGGACGTCGCGTCAGGGCCAGTTGCCGCTCTCTTGGTAGGCGTCCACGACTCGCTGGATAGCGACCACGTAGGCGGCCGTGCGCATGTTCGGCGCGTCCGTCTCCTCGTAGGTCTCGACCAGATTGTCGAAGGCGTCGGTGATGATGCGTTCGAGTTCCTCGTTGACCTTCTCCTCGGTCCAGTGGAACCGCTGGCGGTTCTGGACCCACTCGAAGTACGAGACGGTGACCCCGCCCGCGTTGGCGAGGATGTCCGGGAAGACGTAGGTGTCCGCGTCACGCAGTACGTCGTCGGCGTCCGGCGTGAGCGGTCCGTTCGCGGCCTCCACGATGACGTCGGCCTGCACCTCTTTGGCGAGGTCGCCGTCGATGGCGTTTTCGAGCGCCGCGGGTACGAGCAAGTCCACGTCGAGCGTGAGCAGGTCGTCGTTGGAGAACTCCTCGTCCGCGCCGTGGTAGCCCGCGACGCTTCCGGTCTCGTTCTTGTGGCTCTTCACGTCCACGGGGTCGAAACCTGCTTCGTTGTGGATAGCACCGCTGGAGTCCGAGACGGCGACCACGTTCGCGCCGAGTTCGTCGATGAGTTTGGCCGCGATCCAACCGGCGTTGCCGTAGCCCTGTACGGCGACGCTCGCACCCTCGATGTCCCGGTCTAGGTAGTCGAACGCCTCGCGGGCGGTGAGCATGGTCGAGCGACCGGTCGCCTCGACGCGGCCCGCGCTCCCGCCGCTGTCGGGAGACTTGCCGGTGATGACGCCGGGTTCGGTCGTGTTCTCCAGCGTCTCGTAAGTGTCCTTGATCCAGTTCATCTCGCGCTGGCCGGTGTTCACGTCCGGGGCGGGGATGTCCTTGTCCACGCCGATGAACGGGCGCAGTTCCTTGGCGAACGACCGGGTGATGCGTTCGAGTTCGCTCTCGCTGTACTCGTCCGGGTCGATGATGATGCCACCCTTGCCGCCGCCGTAGGGGATGTCCACGACCGCGCACTTGTAGACCATCCATCCGGAGAGCGCCTTCACCTCGTCGCGGGAGACGCCCGGGTGGTAGCGGATACCGCCCTTGTACGGGCCTCGGTCACCGTTGAACTCCGACCGGAACGCCTTGAACACCTCGACGTCGCCGTCGTCCATCTCGACCGAGAGGTTCGTCTCCAGTACGCGCTCGGGGTGTTTGAGTCGCTCGACCACGTCACCGGAGACGCTCATGTACTCCGTGGCGTCGTCTATCTGTTCCTGTAGGCTCTCGAAGGGATTTGCTTGCTCGGACATGGGTGGTAAATTCTGGCGTCGCGTTATAAGTTCACGATAGCCATTCATACAGTTTCCGGAACTGGAACAGGCGTTCGGGGCATCGTCCGGACGCGGGAGGGCGATTGAACTAACCACTTCCCAATCCCAGTGACGGTGTAAGTGTGTATATAAGGTCCTAAGACAACACCATAGCATTAATATTTTATTCGCCTACGGGAATCTACGCCTACGATGCGTCGTCTCGACGACTCGCCTCAGACTGGGAGGACTCGACCGGTCCAACAGGACGTGCGAGTCGAACAGACGACGTGACGACCACACCATGCCTTCAGGAACTGTCGAAACTACGGAACAGCCGGGTAACGACGAAGAGATCGAAGAACCGGAGTCCGCGCTCGAAACGGCCCGGCGACAACTCGAACACGCCGCGGCCCATCTCGACGTGGACGACGGCGTCATCGAGCGCCTCAAGCACCCGACGACGGTACATCGCGTCGCGGTGCCACTCGAACGCGACGACGGGTCGGTCGAGGTGTTCACGGGGTATCGGTCTCAGCACGACGACGTGCGCGGCCCCTACAAGGGCGGTCTGCGCTTTCATCCCCACGTGAGCGAACAGGAGTGCGTCGGTCTCTCGATGTGGATGACGTGGAAGTGCGCGGTCATGGACCTCCCGTTCGGCGGCGGGAAAGGCGGCATCGTCGTGGACCCGAAAGACCTGAGCGAAGACGAGAAAGAGCGCCTGACCCGACGATTCGCCGAGGAACTCCGGAAGTTCGTCGGGCCGAAGAAGGACATCCCCGCGCCGGACATGGGGACCGACGCCCAGACGATGGCGTGGTTCATGGACGCCTACTCGATGCAGGAGGGCGAGACCATCCCCGGCGTCGTCACCGGCAAGCCCCCTGTCGTCGGTGGAAGCGAGGGTCGCCAGGAAGCGCCGGGTCGCTCGGTCGCCATCGTCGCCCGCGAAGCCGCCGACTACTACGACTACGACCTCGAAGACACCACGGTCGCCGTCCAGGGGTTCGGGAGCGTCGGCGCGAACGCCGCCCGACTGCTCGACGACTGGGGCGCGAACGTGGTCGCCGTCAGCGACGTGAACGGGGCCATCTACGACCCCGACGGACTCGACACCCACGCGGTCCCCTCCCACGAGGAGCAACCCGAGGCCGTCATGAACCACGACGCCCCCGAGAAACTCTCGAACGAGAAGATTCTCGAACTCGACGTAGACGTGTTGGTTCCGGCCGCCATCGGGAACGTCATCACCGCGGACAACGCCAACGACGTGCAGGCCGACGTCGTGGTCGAGGGCGCGAACGGCCCGACCACCTTCGCCGCCGACGCCATCCTCGAAGAGCGAGGCGTCGAGGTCATCCCGGACATCCTCGCCAACGCGGGCGGGGTCACCGTGTCGTACTTCGAGTGGTTGCAGGACATCAACCGCCGCCAGTGGTCGCTCGAACGCGTCAACGACGAACTCGAAAAGCACATGCTCTCGGCGTGGAACGACGTGCGAACCGAAGTCGAAGCGCGGGACGTGAGTTGGCGCGACGCCGCCTACGTCGTCGCCCTCTCGCGCATCGCCGAGGCCAAGACGACCCGCGGTCTCTGGCCCTGAGGTCCTGAATCGCGCGTTTTCGTCTACTTCTCGTCGGCCGCCTCGGCGTACGCCACCACGCGCTCGGCCTGTGCAATCAGGGGTGCGTCTATCATCTCGCCGTCCACGCGGAAGACGCCGCGACCCTCGGCGTCGGCCTCCTCCTTCGCTTCCAGCACGCGCTCGGCCCACTCGACGCGCTCGGGGGCGGGCGTGAACGACTCGTTGATCGGGGCGACCTGCGCGGGGTGAATCGCCATCTTGCCGTCGTAGCCCAACTGGACGGCGAACTCGGTCTCCTCGGCCAGACCCTCGACGTCCTCGATATCGGTGTACACCGTGTCGATGGCGTCGACGTCGGCGGCGGTGGCCGCGAGGACGACCTGCTCGCGCGCGTGGAGGACTTCGGTTCCCTCGTCGGTCCGGGTCGCACCGAGGTCGGCCGCGAGGTCTTCCGCGCCGAAGACGAGGGCGTCCACTTCGGGAACCGTCGCAATCTCCTCGGCGGTCAGAATCCCGGCGGCCGTCTCGACCAGCGCGAGAATCGGCACGTCGGCGTCTCGCTCGGCGAGCAAATCGGCCAGCGTCTCTGCGTCGTCTGGGTCTTCGGTCTTCGGGGCCATCACGGCGTCGAGGGTCGCTACTGCGTCGCCGCTGTCGCCGAGGACGCCTCGGAGGTCGTCGTCAGCGGCGATGCCCGTGGGGTTCACCCGGACGCAGACCTCGCAGTCCGGCGAGAAGTCGGGGTCGGCGAGGACCGCCCGGACCGCCTCGCGCGCCTCCTCCTTGCGCCGGGGAGCGACCGCGTCCTCCAGGTCGAAGACGATTACGTCGGCCCCGGCAGTCGGCGCTTTGCGCATCATCTCCGGGCGGTCGCCCGGCGTGAACAGCACGCTTCGTCGTGGCATGTGCGTAGAAACGACGCCACGGGCTTTCAACCTCGTGGAATAGCTCGCAGGAGCGCGACTCCAGTGCGGTCACTTCAGACGGAGTCCTCGGTAAGAGAAAGCGCAGTGACGGCCCCGCCGCGGTCGGCCACGTACGCCGTCTTGTCGGCGACGGTCACGGGTGCGACCACGGCGTCGTCCGCCCGGTACCACCACAGCACCGTCCCTTCCTCCCTGGCTATCGCGTACACGTCCCCTGCGTCGGTTCCGACGATGACCGCCTCGTCGGCGACCGTCGGCGACGCCCAGATTCGCGCACCGACGTCGGTGCGCCACGCGACCGTCCCGTCGTCGGCGTCGAGCGCGTAGACGGTCCCGTCTCCACTTCCCACGAAGACGGTCCCGTCGGCGATTGTCGGCGACGCCCACACGCCCGCTCCCGTCTCGGCTCTCCACTGCTCGCGCCCGGTGACCGCCGAGAGGGCGTACACGCGGCCGTCGTCTACCGTCCCGAGATAGGCGACGCCGTCCGCGACTGCGGGCGCGTCTCGGACCGCGAGGGAGGGCTCGAAGCGCCAGTGTTCGCGGCCGTCGGTCAGGTCGTGGGCGTACGCACCGCCGTCGAGGCTCGCGAGGAGGAGTCGCTCGCCGTCCACTGCGAGCGCACAGAGCGCCCGCGCGGCGTTCCGAAACGCCCCGAGTCGGGAGCCGTCCGCGGCGTGGAGGGCCGCGACTCGTCCGTCCTCGGCCGCGACGAACACCGTTCTGTCGGCGACCGCCGGGGCCGCCTGTACGGCTCCGTCGGCCGCGAACTCCCACCGACGGTCGCCCGTCGCAGCGTCGAGTGCGAGGACCGTACCGCCGTTCGTTCCGGAGTACACGACTCCGTCCGCGACAGCGGGCGCGGTGACTCGGCCGGCCACTCGGAACGACCAGCGTTCGGTTCCGTCGTCGGCGTCGAACGCGTGCGTGCAGCCGTTCGCACAGCCGAGAAACACCGTCCCGTCGCGGACCACGGGCGCGGTTTCGGCCGGGCCGGTGGCCCGAAACCGGAAACGAACCCGCGACCGCTCCGAAGTCGAGACCCGGTCGTCCGCGTCGGTCACGCGCGGGTCTCGCGTAGCCTCGGTCGGACGCGCACGCTGGCGCTGTGTGCGCCTCGCTTCGCGTGCGTCCGACTCACCGGCCGAGGGCGTCGCGCCCCGCGGCGTCCCTCGCACCGCTTCGGGTCCGGTGGTAGAGCCAGCGCGTTCGTCCCCTGTTCGTGGTCGCGCCCACTCGAACCGGCTTGCGTCTTCAGACATGGTGAGCCTCGACTGTGACTGACTGCGACCCGATTTATTCGCGTCTTATCCTTTGTTATGGCCTCGTTACCGGGTTTCAGGCGCGGCCTGAGACCGGGCGACGGTGCGTCGCCGACCGAAATCGGCGGGGTTTTTGCCGGGACGTACCGACCGTTCGCCCATGAGCGGTCTCTACTACGAGGAGTTCGAGGTCGGCCAGACCATCGAACACGAGAAGCGCCGCACCGTCAGCGAGAGCGACAACCAGCAGTTCTGCGACATGACGATGAACCAGCAACCGCTCCACCTCGACGCCGACTTCGCCGCGGATACTCAGTTCGGCGAGCGGTTGGTCAACGGACTCTACACGATGAGCCTCGCGGTGGGACTCTCGATTCCCGACACCACCGACGGCACCATCGTCGCCAACCTCTCGTACGACGAGGTGGAGCATCCCAATCCGGTGTTCCACGGCGACACCATCCGCGCCCAATCGACCGTGACCGACAAGCGCGAGACCAGCGACGGCGAACGCGGCGTCGTGACGATGCACGTCGAGGCGTTCAAGGTGAACGCAGACGACGGCGAGGACGGAAGCGGCGACGAGACGCTGGTCTGCGAGTTCGACCGGACGGTGCTGTCGCTGAAGAAGGACGAGCAGTAGCCTCCGGTCGCCAGTCGGTCGGCGAGCGAGGGAACGCAGTGACCGAGCGAGCGCGGGTGGCGTTCTCGGGGTTCCGTGGCCACGCGAGGGACTCAAATACCGTTATAGAAGAAATATTTTTGGTTCTATTGGAAATGTATATATTTCTCTGCTTCGTTTGTCACGGCTTCTGCGGGACACGAGTACGGCAACGACGACCGCACCATCGGTCGCCGGCGTGGAGAACAGACGGACAACAGGTGCTACAGCACGATAGCGTACAGCGAGAGGTTGATGACGACCGCAGCGGTCCACGGCACCGCCAACCCGGCGGGTACGAGCAGGCCGTGACGGTCCGGCAAAAGCTGGCGACAGACCACGCCGACGCCGACGGCGAACAGTTTCATCCCGACCATCGCCGAGAAGCCGAACTGGTCTATCGCGGTGCGGGCGACCGGGTTCGACTCCGAGAGGCCGATTCGGAGACCGTAGTAGGTCGTGAGCAG
The DNA here is from genome assembly GCA_005239435.1 of Halorussus salinisoli. GTDB lineage: Archaea > Halobacteriota > Halobacteria > Halobacteriales > Haladaptataceae > Halorussus > Halorussus salinisoli. The sequence goes on from SZNP01000010.1 coordinate 190,430, forward strand.
GTCGCCCACGAGTGCGACCCCCACGAGTATCCAGAGCGTGCGCTCCCACCCGTCGATTCCCGCCAGCGGAGCGGTCAGGCGTCCGTCTCCCGTGCGGGTCAGCGTCGGCCAATGGCGTCCGTCAGAGCTCATGATGAAAGTCCGGCGCGTTACGCGCCTCGTGACGGACTGACGAACGACGAGACGGTCCATTGTTATACGTCTCCTTAGCTCCTGACACGCGGCGTTAACCGGGTCAGTCGCGGAGTTACCGACGGCCCGACGAGCGCGGCAGAACGAGCTACTCACCGTCCAGTCCTCCCGAAATACGGGTTATCGGGTCACTACGGCGAGGCAGGTCGCTATTACGCGGTGGGTCTCACCCGTCCGGCCGTCACGTTCGCCGACGGTCGTCCGGCCGCCCGAACGGGGGGTTTTCGGCCGCCGACTTCCTACTCCGACGCATGTCCGATAGCGACGCGAGACGGCCCCTCGAATCGACGTTCGGCCGGGCGGCGTCCCGACTTCCCTCGTCGGCCGTCCTGACGCGCGGGGGACTCGGAGCGATGCTGGTCGCGGCGGGCGTCCACAAACTGCTCGACCCCGGCGCGTGGACGGTGTACGTCACCGACTGGCTCGCGCCGCTTCTGGTCGTCTCGCCCGTCGTTTTCATGCTCCTCAACGGGTGGCTCGAAATCGGCTTCGGAGTCGCGTTGCTGGCCGACCGGTACACGGCGATCGCCGCCGCAGTCGCGGCCGCCTCGCTCTCGGCGACGGTCGGCTACCTCCTGATAGTCTGGGCGACCACGGGTCGGTTCGGGGACGTAATCGCCCGAGATATCGGATTGGCAGGGCTGGCACTCGGCGTGTTCGTGGACGCGGTACGCGGGGTCGAGTCCGGATGAAGGACGGAGTACCGGCGACTACAGAACCGTCCCGTGCTTCTTGTCCGGTAGTTCCTTCTCGACGTCCTCGTAGAAGGCGAACCGGTTTTCGAGTTCGGTCCGGAGCGTACTCGGCGGCACGATGTCGTCGATGACGACCTCGCTGGCCATCCGATGCACGTCTATGTCCTCGCGGTACTCCTCGCGGAGTTCCTGCTCCTTCTTCGCTCGCTCCTCCTCGTCGTCGATCTCCGAGAGCTTGCGGGCGTAGACAGCGTTGATCGCGGCCTCCGGACCCATGATGGCGATCTCGCCCGAGGGGAGACCGATGACGCTCTCGGGGTCGTAGGCCGGGCCGCCCATCGCGTAGATGCCCGCACCGTAGGCCTTCCGGACGACGACGGTCTGCTTGGGCACCGTGGCCGAGGACGTAGCGTAGATGAACTTCTTGCCCTTCTCCAGGATGGCGTCCTTCTCGACCTGCGACCCGGCCATGAAGCCGGGCGTGTCGCACAGGTAGAGCAGGGGAATCTCGTAGGCGTCGCAGGTCCAGATGAACTCCGCCGCCTTCTCGGCGGCGTCGGGGAAGATGGCCCCGGCGCGCTGCGCCGGTTGGTTGGCGACGATGCCGACCGGTCGGCCGTCGATGCGGGCGAACGCAGTGAGTATCTCCTTGCCGTACTCGGACTTGAGTTCGAAGTAGGAGTCCTCGTCGACCACGCGGTCGATGACGTCGGTCATGTCGTAGCCCTTGTTCGGCTCCTGCGGGACGATGGAGTCGATTCCCTCCGGGGACTTGACCGGGGGCTTGCTCTCGGCCTTCGGAGGCTTCTCGTCGGCGCTGTCGGGCAGATACGAAATCAAATCGGCGACGAGTTCGCGGGCGTGCTCCTCGTCGTCCGCCACGAGGTCTGCGCTCCCCGAATACTGGGCGTGAACGTCCGGGCCGCCGAGGTCCTCCATCTCGATGTCCTCGCCCGTGACCATCTGGACCATCCGCGGGGAGGCGATGGCCATCGCGGACATGCCCCGGACCATGATGGTGAAGTCGGCGAAGACGGGGGTGTAGGCCGCGCCGGCGATGCAGGGACCGTAGAGGACGCAGATCTGGGGGACCCGGCCCGAGAGCATCGAGTGGTTGTAGTAGTACTTGCCGATGCCCTCGCGGTTGGCGAAGAAACCGGTCTGCTGGTCGATACGACCGCCCGACGAGTCCATCAGGTAGAGGACGGGCTTGCCGTTCTTCAGCGCGCGCTGTTGCATCCGGAGGAACTTCTCGACGCCCTTCTCGGCCATCGACCCGGCCTTGACGGTGAAGTCGTTGGCCATGAAGTGCAACTCGCGGCCCTCGAACTCGGCCGCGCCCGTGAGTAGTCCGTCGCCCGGCAATCTATCGTCGTTTCCTTCCTCGACTTCCGGACTGTCGGGATGCCACGCGTCGAAGTTGGCGAACTTGCCGTCCTCGAACAGCATACCGTCTTCCCCGAACCAGAGGTCGAGGCGGTCGCGCACGAACAGTTTGCCCTGCTCTTCGAGGCGTTGCTTGTACTTCTCGGGGCCACCCAACTCGATGTCCTCGATTTCGTCCCAGAGGGCGCGCTCTCGGTCGGTCGGGCCGAGGTCGTCGTCGGCCGTCTCAGTAGCGTCCGCCGACCCCGCGGTGGCGGACCCCGACCCGGCGGCTACGGGTGCCTCGTGCACTACTGCGGGCGAGTCGGCGTCGCCCACGAACACCTCTACCTCGTCGCGGACGTGCTGGGCGAGCGCCTCCGCGATGGCAGAGGCTTCCTCGTCGGTCGCCTCGTCGCTGATACGGACTTTCATGTAGGGGACTGCGGCCAGCGATTTCAAACAGTTTTCCCTTTGGATTCGACCGAATCTTGCCGTCGGCCGACCGCGGCCTCAGCCGAGCGCGATGAGCGAGATGCCCACGATTGCGACCGCACCGGCCACCAGTCGGAGCGCGAATCGGTCCTCGCCGAGCAGGAGACCGCCGAGGACGACCGCGACGATGGCCTGCGTGTTGAGAATCGGCGAGACCACGCTCGCCGGGAGCACCGCGAAGGCTTTGGTCATCGTGTGGGTCGCCACCGCGACGACCGCGCCCAGCGCGGCGAACTTCGGCACGGCCGAGGCGAACTCGTCGGGCCACTGGCGCACCGCGACGGGCAGGAGGACGACCGCGACACCGCCGGTGTAGACGAGGACCCACACGTCCGAGCGGACGCCGACGCCCTGCAACAGCACGCGCGTCCCCACGTCCACCGCGCCGTAGAGGGCGGCGCTCCCGAGCGCGAGTTGGGCGGGCCGATTCGTCGCGGCCCGACGAATCGGAGCGAGCAGGCCAGTGTGCTGGTAGTTGGCGAGGTAGACCGCGAGCGTGGCGAAACCGACGCCGACGACCTGCGACGGCGTGAGATGCTCGCCGACGAACAGGACCTCCAGCGGCAGGGTGAACGCGGGGACCAGTTTCCCGAGCGGCGCGACGTAGGACACGTCCCCGGCCGACAGTGCGTAGAGGAGCGCGAGGTAGGCCACAGCACTGGCGACGAGTACGAAGCCGACGAGCGCGAGCGCCGAGAGGGACAGTTCACCCGAAACCGGACCGTCGGCTGGCGAGAGAAGGGTAACCGGGAGATACCACGCGACTCCGGCCGCGTTGGCGGCGACGATGACCACCGCGGGCGGATACCCCGAGAAGTACCGTTTCAGTCCGAACAGATACCCTCCCCAGACGAGCGCCGAGAGCGTCGCGTACCAGATTCCGAGACCTACCACGGCGCGACGTTCTCGGTCGGCCGGGAAGAAACGCCCGGCCGACGCCTGCCGGGGCGGACCCGCGCCAGTCGCTCGCCCGACGGACGCCGGTAGGCTTTCCGGCGTTCGGACCGAGAGGACGGACATGAACCTCGACGCCTACTTCGAGGAGTTCGCGGCCCGAGACTGGCAGACCGTCGACGAGGGGACGGTTCGGGTAGCCCTCGTCGGTCTCGGCGGATTCGCCCGCGAACACGTCCTGCCCGCGCTGGCGGGCGGGGCAAGGAGCGACGGCACGACCGACCGCACCGACCTCTGCGAGGTCACGGCGCTCGTGAGTGGCTCTCGGGAGAAGGCCGAATCGGTCGCCGACGAGTACGGCGTCGACACGATTCTCGACTACGACCAGTTCGAGGCCGGCGAGGGCGTCGATGCCTTCGACGCAGTCTACGTCGCGGGGCCGAACGCGCTCCACCTCGACTACGCACGGACTGCAGCCGGCCACGGCAAGCACGTCCTCTGCGAGAAACCCATCGAGGTGAACGCCGACCGCGCCCGCGAGATGGTCCGGGCCTGCGAGGACGCGGGCGTGACGCTGATGGTGGCCTACCGGCCGCAGGTCGAACCCGCGATGCGCCGCCTTCGGGAGATGGTCCGGGACGGGATTCTCGGCGATCCGGTGGCGTTCCACGGTTGGTTTTCGGGCCACATCCTCCGGCAGGCCGGTCCCGACCAGTGGCGACTCGACCCCGAGATGGCGGGCGGCGGCGCGCTGATGGACGTGGGCGTCTACCCCCTGAACGCGGTCCGGTTCCTGCTCGACGCCGACCCCGTCGCGGCCCGAGCCACGACCCACTCGCCCGACGACGAGTTCACTGGCGTGGACGAACACGTCGCCTTCCAGTTGGAGTTCCCCGACGCCGTGACCGCCTCCTGCTCCGCGAGCTACCGCGCGCAGGCCGACGACCGACTCCGACTCGTCGGCACCGAGGGGCAGGCGGTCCTGAATCCGGCGTTCGACTCCGAGAGTCACCCGACGCTCACGGTCGAGTGCGGCGACGAGCGCGTCGAGTACACCGGCCCGTACGTCAACGAGGTCGCCGAGGAGTTCGATTACTTCGCCCACTGCGTGCTGGCCGACGCGACTCCGGAACCGGACGGCCGCGACAGCGTGGCCGACGTGGAGACGGTCGAGGCGATTTACGAGTCGGCCGAGACGGGGCGGAGGGTGGAGGTCGGCGACGTGAACGTGTAGTATCTAGCGCGTGTCGCGTAGTCTCCGCGTATTCGGAGTTACACTCGCGTATCCGGTCCCGAGCCACTGAACACTCCCCCGGATTCAAGAGGGGGAACGTCGAGTGGTAGCTTATGGCCTCTCGAGGTAACATAGCGGTCGTACACTACACGGGCCGGGTCGCCGAGGGCGAGGACGCCGGGGAGGTCTTCGACACGACCGACGTGGACGTGGCACTCGAGTCGGGAATCTACCACGGGAACCGCGACTACAAGCCACTGGAGTTCCGCGTGGGCGAACAGAAGGTCGTACCGGGACTCGACGAGGTGGTCCGGGAGATGGAAGTTGGCGAGGAGCGAACCGTACGGGTCGACCCCGAGGCCGCCTTCGGCGAGCGCGACGACGATCGAGTAATCGAGGTACCGCGAGCGGACCTCGAAGCGCGAAGCGACGTGGACGCCGAACCCGGCGAACTCGTCCGGTCCGAGACCGGCGACACCGGGTGGATAACCGAGGTGGACGACGAGACCGCCACGGTGGACTTCAACCACGAACTCGCGGGACTACCTGTCGAGTTCGACGTGAAACTCCTCGACGTGTACGCCGACGACTGAAAAACTGAACCGAACCGGCTCGGACTTCGCTACGAAGAGGTCGTCGTGGTCCCGGCAGCTTCGGTCGTCGTCTCGTTGCCATCGGTCGTCGTCTCGCCGCCGGGCGTCTCGCCCTCGGTCGCTTCGACCGTGACCTCGACCGCGAGTGGTTCGTAGGCGGTCGCGCCGTAGCCACCCGTGTTCCACGGGTACTTGTCGTCCTCGATACCGAGCAGTTTCTCGTCGGGATTGGAGATGGTCGCGGGCTGAGTCCGGTCCTGCTCGTCGGTGGCTCTCGACATGACCGTGTGGTCGCCGGGTTCGGGGTCCCAGACGTATCGGAACTGCCGCCACGAGGCGGGACCCATCACCGGACCGAAGAACTCGGCCTCGTTCCACGTCTCGCCGCCGTCGGTCGAGACTTCGACCATCGACACCTCGTCGTCGCCCGCCCACGCGACCCCGACGATTTCGACGGTTCCGCCCGGTCCCGGCCTGACCGTGGCGTCTTCGGGCGGGTAACCGACCAGCGACTTCACCATCTGGTCGTACAGGTAGGGGTGGCGAATCTCGTCGGAGTCCATCTGGTCCTGCGTGTCGAAGATGGAGATGCTGGGTTGCTGGTTGACCTCCTCGTCTATCGGAATGAGTCGGTAGGAGTACTGCTGCCAGTGGGTGTAGAGTCGCTGGTCTTCGGTCTCCCACTCGTCGCCGAAGACCATCCGGTCCATGACGTGCATCCGGTCGACCCACTTGACGTTGTTGTTACCGAACCACCCGGGAACCAGTAGTCGGACCGGGAAGCCGTGTTCCGCGTTCATCGGACTCCCGTTCATCTCGTAGGCCAGCAGGCAGTCGTCCATCACCTTCGACATCGGAATCGAGCGCGTGAAGATGTCCTCGCCCTCGGGTGCGTCACCCCCCATGACAGACAGCCACGCTCCCTCGTCGGTGTTCGCGCCGTACTGCTCCAGAATCTCGCTGACGGGCGTGCCGGTCCAGACGGTGTTGCCGACCGCGCCGAACGTCCACTGATTGCCCCCGACTTGCGGTTCGAAGTACGACCGGCCGTTGCCCGAACACTGCATCGTGTGGGTGACGGTTTCGGTCGAGTAGCCGTTGCGAATCTCATCCATCGAGAGTTCGACCTCCTCGTCGACCATGCCGGTCAGTGAGACGGTCCACTCGTCGGCGTCGATGTCGGGCGACAGATAGTGGTTCCGGATGTAGTGTTCCTCTCGCGGTGTGATGAAACTCTCGTAGGTCGTCCGTGAGGCCGCCTCGGCGTTCTCTGGGTCGGCCGAGAGGATGCGTAATCCCGGATACTGCTCCTCCAGACTCGGCTCCTCTGGTTGCCGTGTCGTGGTCTCCTGTCCGCCCTCGGTCGTAGTTTCGCCGTCCTGTCCCCCGACGTTGCCCGCTAGCACGCCAACTCCCGCGAGTGTGCCACTCGCCATCAGAAACCGACGCCGGTCGAGATACCGACGCCGCGGTGTCTCGCCGTCCGTGTCGTCCCCTTGTCCCCCGGACATGCGTACTGTTTGGTGATACCTATCATCATAAACCTCCCTCTGAGGTGGAATTTTGACGCGGCTTAATCGAACTCGCGCGCGCTCCGAAGTATTCCGTTGGTCGAGCGCCCGCTTCCCCACGCTGTCGGCCGAGTACCTACCCCTCTACGACCACCCGGCCGACCATCCCCTGGTCCGCGTGGGGAGCGCAGACGTAGACGTAAGTGCCGGGCACACTGAAGGTGTGCTCGAACATCTCGCCGACTTCCACCACCATGAACGAGCGATTCCCCTCGTAGGTGGCGAACGGTTCCGCGCCCTCGGGGAGTTGGACCTTGGTCGAAGCCTCGGGTTTGGCGGTCACGTTGTGACCTTCGCTCTCGAAGGTCCATCGAACCGTGTCGCCGACCGAGATCTCGACCTCTTCGGGGACGAAGTTTAGGTAGTTGCCCTCCGGTCCGACTGCCACGTCCACCGTCTCGCCACCCGCCGGGGTGGTCGTCCGCTCGCCGTCGGCCGTGGTCTCGGCGCTCCGCTCGTACTGCCCCACGTACTGCGCCCGGTTCAGCGCGTTCTGCACGACGGCTTCGACCACCTGCGGGTACTCCGCACCGGGGTCGAGGTCCAGCGGCGATTCGAGCGCGTAGAGGCTGAACAGGTAGGTGTGCTGCGGGTCGCCCTCCGGCGGACACGGGCCGACGTAGCCGAGTTCGCCGGTGTCGTTCGCGCCCTGTACTGCGCCGCCGAGGTCGTCTACAGTCTCGCTCGTCGGGACGTTCTCCGGAATCTCGGTCGCGTCGGCCGGGACGTTCCAGAGCAACCAGTGGACGAACGGCGGGTTCGGCGCGTCGGGGTCGTCCATCACCAGCGCGAACGCTTCGGTCCCCTCGGGCGGGTTCGAGATGGTGAACGGCGGCGAGACGTTCTCCCCCTCGCAGGTGTACTGCGTCGGGATGGCCTCGCCGTTCTCCCACGCCTCGGTGGCGATGGTGAACTCCGCTCCGGTTCGAGGAGTCGTTTCCTGTACCTCGGTCGTCGTCTCTTGCCCACCGCGGTTCCCACTCGCCGTCAGCACTGTCGTCCCCCCAATCGTCGCGGCCACCGCGGCCGAGCGCAGAAGCGTGCGTCTGCGCATGTGACCGTGCTTCTACGCCGGTCCGGAAATAGTTACTCCAGCCACAGGTCTCCTCCCTCCGAGACCGGCGACGTCCGAACACGCGAAGGCAGACCGACCAACAGGCGATAGCAGGCCGACCGAACCACGGATTCCGCCTCGCCGACCGACCGTCTCGGGTGGGACTGAAAGGGGCCGCGCGCTCGCGGAGGCTTTTTAAACCGACACTAGTTCTACGATTTCTGCGGTGCGTGGTGGGGATTTCGAACCAACTCCGGCAAACTCTGATGTAGGGGAGTGGTTTATCAACCCGTGCGTCTTCTTCTCACGCAATGATCCAACTGGACCCGCCGAGAGAACGCGAGTGCCAGCGGTGCGGCCGACGCGACGTATGGGACGACGAGGTACGGAACTGGCGAATACAGGACGATTCGCGCGCGGGAGACCCCTTCTGCATCCACGAGTGGGACATCAACGGCGCGTATCAGCCGATTCGGGGGTAGCACCGGCGAGCGACTCGAAGAGTCGCCCCGAAACCCCCGGTGTTCGGTAAGAACCACACCTCTCTCAGCAAGAATTTCGTTTTCATAGCGATTGAAAATGTTTCCTAAGGATGTATAGAGCGTCCTGAGAACGGTACTCTCTTGTCTGGTCCTCCACGTTACCGGGGTCGCACCCGAACGTTCAAATCCGAGCGGGCGACGAACCGGAGATATGTTAGCAGTCGCCGGAGGAAAGGGCGGAGCAGGGAAGACGACCACGACGCTCGCACTCGCGGGGGCCCTCGTCCGCCAGCGAAGGACCGTCGTCGCGGTCGATGCCGACAGGGAGATGCCCGACCTACACGCGATGGCTGGCGTGTCGCGCGACCCCGGACTCGACGCCGTGGCCGCAGGGTGGTCGCCGCGGATGGTCGCCGCAACCGCCGATACGCCGACGCCCGGCGTCGAGGTTCTTCCCGCCGCGAGTGGGCCTCCGGCAGTCGAGAACTCCCGTTCCGCCGTACCCAGGCCGCTGGCGCGCGTCCGGGGATGCGCCGACGCCGTCCTCCTCGACTGCCCGGCAGGTGCGGGACCGGACGCGGTCGCGCCGCTCCGGGCCGCCGACGCCGCGTTGGTCGTGACCACCACCGACCCCGCCTGCCTGCGTGACGCGTCCAAGACCGCCGCGATGGCCCGCGAACTCGACACTCCGGTCGCGGGTGCGGTCGTCTCGCGGGCCGACGACCCGCCGGAGGGGGTCGATCGCCTGTTCGACTGCCCGGTCGTGGGCGTCGTCCCCGACGCTGGAATCGACTCGAACGACGCCGAGGTTCTGCGAGGCGGAAAACCGCTCGCAAGCGACAGGATACGGGCCGCATACGACAGCCTCGTGTCAGAACTTCAGCCCAAATACTTATGAAACAACGTCGCTTAATCGTGCAAATACGTGGCACGGCGTCTCTCGACGGGCATCGACGTGTTAGACAGAGAACTCGACGGAGGGCTACCGAAAGGGAGCATCGTTTCGCTCTCGGCCCCGCCGGCGAGTCAGGCAGAGCTACTGCTCTACGAGTTCACTTCGGCCCGCCAGACGCTCTACCTCTCGACAGACCGCGACGAGGCCGCCGTGACCAAGGCGCTGGAGCGCGCACCCGGCCACACGGGGTCGCCCGACGTGCGACGCGTCCCGGGCGACGCCCCGCTGGACCACTCTCAGCGCCTCTTTCGCCGACTTCCCGAGGACTCGAATCTCATCGTCGACCCCGTGGACCTGCTGGAGAAGCAAGACGAGGGCCGATATCGGAACTTCCTCAACGACCTCCAGAACCACCTCCACAACACGGAGGGGGTGGCGATTCTCCACTGTCTGGACGGCCGGTCGGTGCCGGACACCCGCGACGTGACCGAACACGTCGCCGACGTGGTGTTCCAACTCCACACGGAGTACTCCGGCGACACGGTCGAGACCCGTCTCGCGGTGCCCAAGTTCCGCGGCGGCCGGGCGCTCCCCGAGACCATCAAACTGGAACTCGCCGAATCGGTCCGCATCGACACGAGTCGGGACATCGCGTGAGACCGGACTTCTGACTCCTCCTCCGCCGAGCGCTTCGCGTGGTGTTCGGCGACGCGATAGCGTGCCGACCAGTCCTCGGATTCCGCCTCGCCGACCAACCGACCCGGGGGCTCTTTCTAACCTGCTTTGGTCCCGTTTCGTCGCTCGACTCCTTCACGCCTGTATCCCGGACGCCGATGCCGAGAGTTCGAGGCCCGGCGAGGACCCATCGAACACGAAACGTCGCCATGCGGACCATTGACGAGGTTCACATCGCTCCGCTCGGTCTACCGCGATTGCCGCTCCCCCACTGGCGCTCTCGGCCTTCCATCGCCCGACTCACTACGTTTCGAGTTCCGGATCGCCAGACGACGACCGACGGACCCGACCGCCAAAACCAGAATCGGGAGTCCCCAGAGTACGAGGACGAACTCGAACGAGTCACCGCATCCGCTCGTCGCCGACGATTCGCACGAGTACGTGGTCACGTCGTAGAGACCGACTACCGTCGGGGCGAGTCCGATTCCCGCCCAGAAGACGGCAACCCGCGTTACGAGGTCGTCTCACCACGAGTTCGGCGACGCCATCGGTTCACACCAATCACTACGGGAGAAGATACGTTCCGTCTGTGCCAGTTCGACGGACGCGGCGCTATCGGCGAAAAAGAAAGCAGGAACTGGTCGGGATTACTCCTCGGCGTCGCCTTCGGTTTCTTCGAGTTCTTCGACGATTTCGTCTTCGTCCACGTCGGCGTCTTCGAGCGCCTCTTCGAGGTCAGCGCCGCCCATGCCGCCGCCCATCATGCCGCCCATCGGGCCCATGCCGCCGCCCTCGATGGTCTCCTGGATGATGACGCGGTCGAGACCCAGTTGGTCCATGACGTTCTGGGCGATCTGCTGCTTCTGGAACATCCACTGCTGGTTCATCGCCAACTGCGGCGTGCTCTCGATGTAGAGCGTCTCCTTCTCGACCGTCTCGGTCTCGGTTTCCGGCTCGGCGTCCTCGTCGTCTTCGTCGGGTTCGACGACCGTCTCTTCTTCGACCTCGTCGGTCTGGATCCACATCTCGAGGTCGGCGTCGAGGAACATCGAGATGAGGCCCTGAGCCTGCTCGACGCGGTCCTCGACCTCGCCGACGATTTCGTAGTCGTACTCGATCTCCTCACCGGCCAGCGGGTGGTTGAAGTCCACGCGGGCGCGGCCGCCGATGATGGTCTCGACGTGGCCGTGGTCGCCGTCCACGTTGACGTGCGCGCCGGGGTAACGCTCGTCTTCCGGAATCTTGTCGGCGCTGACGGTCTTGACCTCGTCGGGGTCGTACTCGCCGAAGGCCTCTCCGGCGGGGATGGTCGTGCTTCCGGAGTGGCCGATCTCCTCGCCGATGATGTCCTCTTCGACGTTCTCGAAGATGTGGCCCTCGCCGAGGACGATAGTGCGCGGTTCGAACTCGCGCTCTTCCTCGTCGAGACCCTCTTCTTCGGCGACCTCGGGGTCGGTGGTGTCTACGACGTTGCCGTCCTCTACGGTGCGCGCAGTGTAGTCGAGGCGGATGAAGTCCCCTCGCTGGAGTCCCTCAGTGGCCTCGTCTTCGACTTCCGTTTGTTCTTCGTCGTCGGCCACGTCGGCCTCTTGTTCTTCACTCATACCCGAAACGTCGCTCGTTCCCCCCTTAAGAATCACGTTTCGGACCGCGGGCGGTTACGGGGGCCTCCGCGGAGGGATTCGCCGGTCTGTCACCGCGACTGCAGGCGATTCGAATCCCCGTCGGATGGAATTTCGGTACTCGTCACTCGCTGTTCGTCTCGGTCGACCGGTTTTCGTTTCGGTCGGCCGTTCCTCACCTCGGCTCGGAGCAATCTCGGCCGATTCGCTGGCGAGTGATGGGGAGTTGCGCCCTATCGAAACGATTTAAAGTCGTGGTCGGGTACAGGGAGGTATGAGTCAGTCGAAACAGAAGCAGGCGCGACGGTGCGTCTCCTGCGGGATCAACATCTCCGGGACGAACGCGGCGTCGTTCAAGTGCCCCGACTGCGGGCAGCAGATTTACCGCTGTGCCAAGTGTCGCAAGCAGAGCAACCTCTACGAGTGCCCCGACTGCGGGTTCATGGGACCGTAATCATGGGAAAGGTAGCCGCTAAAATCAAGGTCATGCCGGAGAGCCCCGAAATCGACCTCGACGACCTTCAGGAGCGTCTCGAAAGCTCGCTCCCCGAAGGAGCCAAAATCAACGGCTTCGAGCGCGACGAAGTCGCGTTCGGTCTCGTCGCCCTCCTGCCGACGGTCATCGTTCCCGACGACACCGGTGGCACCGAGGCCGTCGAAGAGAACTTCTCGAACGTCGAGAACGTCGAGAGCGTCGAAGTCCAGAACGTCGGTCGAATATAAGCGGTTTTTACTCGATTCGTTTTTCCCGGTCGTCCGCAACCGAACAGCTACGCGACTGCAATCACGACCGCAGTCACGAGGAAGGCAGTCGTTTCGACTGTTCCAACCCAGACCTCCTTCTGGACCTCGGCCGCGGTCTCGGGCGGTTCGCCCGACTGTAGGTATCGCCGGAAGTAGACTCCGGTATCGAGCGCCTGCTGTCGGTTCCTGGCAACGTACACGGTCTTGGCACCGACCGCAAGAGCGAGAACGAAGAGACTGAGCGCCGCGACCGCGTTACTTCTCGTGATAAGGGCGAGGCCCAACAGGACGAACGCCACGAGATACCCGAGTAACGGAACGTGCTGGACGACGGAGGCCGTCTCGTCGGTCACGTGTCGGTCTTCCCGAGAAAGGGGTGCGTGAAAACGGTTCCCCAAACTGCCCGTCGTTCGACCCGACTCGGGGCGGCGCTCCGGCGGGTCGAACTCGCTCCTCAGACGCCAGTGCCCGTCGAGGCGTCCGGCAGGTCGAACTTCTCCGCGTCGATGTCGAGTTCGTCCAGCGCGGCCTCGAGGTGGCGCTCCTCGGCGAAGTCGGCGCCGTCCTCCTCGCGGATGCGCTGGGCGGTCGCCAGCACTTCGCCGCGTCGGTCGTCGGGAATCGCCCACTTGTCGGTCGAGAGTTCGATGACGAGTCCGTTGTGGTCCTGCGTGTAGAGCGAGTGGAAGATGCCGCGGTCGAACTCGTTGTAGCCTCGCCCGGCGTCTTCGAGGGCCTCGCGCACCTCCACGAACTTCTCGGGGTCGATACTGAACGAGAGGTGGTGGACCCCGCCGACGCCCGTGCGCTGGGGCCGAGGGTCCGAATCGCGGTCGTCGCTCACGAAGAAGGTGACGATGCGTCCGTCGCCCGAGTCGAAGAAGAGGTGAGTCTGGGAGGGGTCGTCGAGATTCGGTTGCCGGAGGACCAGCGGCATCCCGAGGATGTCCCGGTAGAACTCGATGGTGTCCTCGGCGTTGCTTCCGACGAGAGTGACGTGGTCGGTTCCGGTGGTGTGCATCGGACTGTCCGGCGGGTCGGCGGAGATCTCGAAGTCGTCTGCGGGTCGGCGTCGGTCTGGCATGCGTCCCGGTAGTCGCTCCGAGATAATAGGTTTCAGGTAACACTCGCGTCACCGAGACGAGACGCACCTTTCGAAAACGAGTCCCTCGGGTGCTATTCGAGCGCCGCGTCGAACGCCTGCTGGAGGTCGGCCTTCAGGTCCTCGACGTTCTCGATGCCGATGCTCGCCCGAATCAGACCGTCACGAAGCCCGGCCGCCACTCGCTCCTCCTTCGGAATCGCGGCGTGGGTCATCGTCGCTGGCTGTTCGATGAGGCTCTCGACGCCGCCCAGACTCTCGGCGAGCGTGAAGACCTCGGTCTCGCTCACTACGTCGGCGGTCTCTTCGAGCGAGGCGTCCATCTCGAAACTGACCATGCCGCCGAAGTCGTCCATCTGTTCGGCGGCGAGGTCGTGGTCCGGGTGGGACTCCAGTCCGGGGTAGTAGACACGGTCTACGTCGTCGTGAGACTCTAGCCACTCGGCGAGCGCGCGGGCGTTGTCGCAGTGGCGGTCCATCCGGACCGGGAGGGTCTTGGTCCCGCGGAGAACGAGGAAGCAGTCGTGGGGACCGGGAGTCGCACCGACGCTGTTCTGGTAGAAGCCGAACTGGTCGTCAAGTTCCTCGTCGTCGGTCACCAGGGCCCCGCCGACCACGTCGGAGTGGCCGCCCATGTACTTGGTGAGCGAGTGCGTCACCGCGTCCGCGCCGAGGTCGAGCGGGCGCTGGAGATACGGCGTGGCGAAGGTGTTGTCCACGACCGAGAGCGCGTCGTACTCGTCTGCGATTTCCGCGGTGCCCTCGATGTCCACGATATTGAGCAGGGGATTGGTCGGCGTCTCGACCCAGACCAACTCGGTCGAATCGCGCATGGCTGCCTCGGTCTCGCCGAGGTCGGTCATGTCCACGAAGTCGAATTCGAGGTCGTACTGGTCGTAGACCTGCGTGAAGATTCGGTGGGTACCGCCGTACACGTCCTCGCTGGCGACGACGTGGTCGCCGGACTCGAGCAGGTTCAGAACCGTGTTTATCGCGCCCATCCCGCTCGAAAAGGCGCGGCCGTACTCGCCGCCTTCGAGGCTGGCGACGTTGGCCTCGAGGTCCGTGCGCGTGGGGTTGCCCGTCCGGGAGTACTCGTAGCCGCGGTGTTCGCCCGGCGCGTCCTGTTCGTAGGTGGAGTTGGCGTAGATGGGGGTCATCAGCGCTCCGGTCTCCTCGTCGGGTTCCTGTCCGGCGTGAATCGACCGCGTCTCGAATCTGAACTCCTCGTCGTCGGCCATGTGGAAACCGAGGACCGGGCGGCAGGTTACTCTTGTCCTTCCGGCGCGCTCGGCGCGACGTTCGAGTCCGAAGAACGCGGAACGTGCCATTTATAACGGAGACAGAACAAGAGGAAGGTACGACTATGCCGAGTTCGAACGGACCCTACCACAGCACTCGTGATAAACTCTCGAACGACCACCGAGAGCGCGGTACCTCCCCGCCTCAGCGCGCCGTCCAGCAGTACGAGGAGGGCCAGAAGGTCCACCTCAAAATCGACCCGAGCGTCGAGAAGGGCCGATTCCACCCGCGCTTCGACGGCCAGACCGGCGAAGTCGTCGGTAAGCAGGGCGCGGCCTACAAGGTCGGTATCAACGACCGCGGCAAGGACAAGACCCTCATCGTCACCCCCGCGCACCTGAAAGCGCAGGAATAGCATGACGATATTCAAGGAGAAGGTCCACGAGGAGCACCTGACCACGGCGGAGGCCAAAGAACTCCTCGCGGGCGTCGAGGAGGAGCGCGCGCTCGACGAGGACCGGGAGATGCGCTACGAGTTGGCCCGCGCCATCGAACACGTCAACCGATTCGCCACGCTCGACGCCGAGGAGTCCCGCGAACTCGTAGAGGAACTGCTCGAACTCGACAAGGTGGACGAGCCGACGGCGTACAAAATCACCGACATCCTGCCGAAAGACCGGGACGAACTCCGCGCGGTGTACGCCCAAGAGCGCTACACTCTCTCGGGTGACGAACTCGACGACATCCTGAACGTCGTCGCCAAATACGACTGATTGCCACCAACTCTTTAAGTAGTTCGTCGCCGTATTCCATGACAATGAGCGAACAGAATCACGACGAGAAGCGGGTGCCAGCAGTCGTGCTGGACTATCTCCCACACGGTCGCGCCGACGACGATAGACCACAGCATCAGAAATCCGCGCTGACCTACGCGCTCGGAATCGAGGAGTTCCGACTGTTCGAGGTCACGCTCGAAGAGGACGTGAGTTTCACCATCACCGACCGACTCGACGCCGACCGGTCGAACGACCTCGTCGCGAGCGTGCGGGAAATCGAATACGAGGACCTCTCCGGGGCGGCCCAGTCGGAACTCGAACACGCCATCCGGGACGTGGTGGAGTCGAACGACCGCCGATTCGTGGACTTCTACAACGACGCCCAACCGATCACGCTACGACTCCACCAGTTGAATCTCTTGCCCGGCATCGGGAAGAAACTCCGGAACAACATTCTAGAGGAGCGAAAGCGAAAGCCCTTCGAGAGTTTCGGCGACTTGGAGGAACGGGTGTCCGGACTTCACGACCCGAAAGAGGTGCTGGTCGAGCGCATCTTGGAGGAACTCCGCGAGGAGGACCTGAAGTATCGGACGTTCGTGCGCGTCGAAGAACAACAGCAGTAAGCGGCCTCTTTTCGGGTTTAGTCGGGGTTCGGGACGCGAACACGACGGGATTCCGCTGTCGATGGACAGACGTGACGGAGAAGCTAGCGACTCCGTGAGTCTCTTAGACCGCAACTGCCCAGCACCGCACTGCGACTGTGGGCGTGAGGGACTGGTAGGAGCTAGCTACTCCTCGAGCCACGGAGCTACCGCACACGCACAACACCGCGCCAGCACTCGCCGGATGTGGATTATTCGAATCTACACAATTAAATAACTTGCTTAAAACCATCCATATACGCTTTTAGCGGCTCTGTGTATGGTTTAAAGCGACACGGCCGCCCAACTCGATTTCTGACACGTTCCGACAAACTCGGTGGGTTTACCCACGTTCGGTATCTACCCCGAGACAACATGACCGACGCACGCGATTCGGGGGCTTCCCCCCGAGACCCCGACGCCTTGCTCAGACGGGCGGGCGTCCGCGGCAATCCCGACCGAGACCAGCACTTCCTCGTGGACGACCGCGTTCTCGACCGTCTACCCGGATACGCGGAGGAAGCCGGGTTCGACCTGTCGCACGTCCTCGAAATCGGGCCGGGCAACGGCGCGCTGACCGACCGCCTGCTCGGAGTCGCCGACGAAGTGACCGCAGTCGAGCGTGACCCCAACCTCGCGGCGTTCCTGCGCGAGGAGTTCGCCGACGAAATCGCGGCCGGACGCCTGACGGTCGTGGAGGGCGACGCGCTGGAGGTCGAACTCCCAGATTTCACCGCTTCCGTCTCGAACCTCCCCTACGGCGTCTCCAGCGAGATTACCTTCCGACTGCTCCCGCGGGGCGAACCCACGGTCCTCATGTTCCAGAAGGAGTTCGCCGAGCGCATGGCGGCCGGCGTGGGCACCGACGACTACGGCCGCCTCTCGGTCTCGGCCCAGCACTACGCCGAGGTGGAGGTCGTCGAACCCGTGCCGAAGGAGGCGTTCTCGCCGCCGCCGGAGGTCGAGAGCGCCGTCGTCCGGACCACGCCGCGCGCCCCCGACTACGAGGTCGGGGACGAGGCGTTCTTCCTCCGGTTCGTGAAGGCCGTCTTCACCCAGCGCCGCAAGACCCTCCGGAACGCGATTCGGAACACCGGCCACATCTCGGGGCTTGACGACGCCGACGCTCCGGTCGAGGCCATCGCCGAGGGGGAGACCGACCTCGACCCCGACGTGCTGAGCAAGCGCGCGGGCAAGATTCCGCCAGCGACGTTCGCGGCGCTGGCGACGGTCGCCGACGAGTACGGGCGAGGCGGTGACCGACCGTGAGCGGCCTCGTAGCTGGAATCCTCTCGACCATCGACCAGTTGGCGACCTTCACGGAGACCCAGCAGGTCGCGGCGACCGTCGGTATCCTCCTCGGTCTCGTCGCCGCGGTCTGGGCCGCCCGGTACGTCCAACCGAAGCTTCGGCGACGGTTTCCCCGGCACGTCGGCAACGTGATGTTGCTCGCGGCCTTCGGGACGCTTCTGCTGGCGGCGGTAGTCAGTCTGCTCGTCCTCTGGGAGCAAGCCACGACTACCGCCAACGCGCTCGACCAGATCAACAACACCGCCGGGAAGGGCGTCAAGATACTCGTCGCGCTAGCGGTGCTGGCGAGTGCCTACATCGTGACCGGGTTCGTGAAGAAGGCCATCGACCGATTCGTAGAGGGCCACGAGACCATCAGCCAGCACCAGAGCGAAATCGTCTACCGAGTGTCGCAACTCACCGTGTACGTCTCGGCAGTCGCCATCATCCTCGGCCTCTGGAACGTGGACCTCAGCGGCCTGCTGGTCGGGGCCGGGTTCCTCGGTATCGTGGTCGGTATGGCCGCCCGCCAGACCCTCGGCGCGCTGCTCGCGGGGTTCGTGTTGATGTTCTCCCGGCCCTTCGAAATCGGCGATTGGGTAGAAATCGACGACGAGGAGGGCATCGTGACCGACATCTCCATCGTCAACACCCGCATCCAGACGTTCGCTGGCGAGTACGTGATGATACCCAACGACATCGTTAGCGGAACCAAAATCGTCAACAAGAGTCGGAAGGGCCGACTCCGAATCGAAGTCGAGGTCGGCGTCGACTACGAGGCCGACGTCGAGCGCGCGGCCGACCTCGCACAGGAGACGATAAAGGACTTGGACGAAGTGCTGACCGTGCCGACCCCGAAGGTAGTCCTCAAGGAGTTCGGCGACTCCGCGGTCACGCTCGTCCTGCGCTTCTGGATAGACAAGCCGAGCGCCCGCAGGCAGTGGCGCGCCCGCACCGCGGTCATCGAGTCGGTCAAGTCGGCCTTCGACGACGAGGACGTCAAGATTCCGTTCCCCCAGCGCGAACTCACCGGCCGCGAGGAGTCGGGCGGTTTCCGGGTAGGTAGTGAGTCCGACGTACCGGAGACCACCGCCGACGGAGGCGTGACCGACGACGCGTCGGAACCGCGCGAGGCGAGCGAGGTGAACGACGAGTGACCGACCTCGCCGACCGCCGGGACGCCGAAACCGAGGTGTACCAACCCGCCGAGGACTCCCACCTTCTGGCCGACGCCGCCATCGCCGACCTCCAGGCCCACCCGCCGTCGCTTGCGCTGGAGGTCGGCACCGGGTCGGGGTACGTCGCACAGCGAGTCGCGGACGAGACCGGTGCGCGCGTCCTCGGGTCGGACCTGAATCCTCACGCCTGCGCGCAGACCCGCGAGCGCGGCGTGGAGGCGGTCCGGGCCGACCTGCTCGAACCCTTCCGGTCGGGCGTCTTCGAGGCCGTCCTCTTCAACGCGCCCTACCTGCCGACCGACCCCGACGACGAGCGAGACGACTGGATGGAGGTCGCGCTCTCGGGCGGCGAGGACGGCCGGGAGGTCATCGAACCGTTCCTCGGGTCCGTGGGCCGGGTCCTCGCGCCGGAGGGCGCTGTCTACCTGTTAGTGAGCAGTCTCACGGGCGTCGACGAGGTGGTCGAACTGGCCGCCGCCGAGGGGTTCTCGGCGGTGGCGCTCCGGGACGAGTCGTTCCCCTTCGAGACGCTGACGGTGCTGAAGCTAGTTCGCTGAGGTGGTCGCATTTATCGGGTTCGGTAACTGGTAGAGGTTTCCGGTGGTGTCTCGGTTCTCGATGGTCCGGAGTGTGCGGCCGTTCACCGCGACCTCGAACTCCTGGTACTCGGTCGGCAGACTCGTCGCGAGGCGCACGTCGGTCGCTACCCGACAGTCTTCGGGAGCGGATTTCCGTTTGCCCTCGTCCGACGTTTCGGTTTCGTCGGGCGCGGTTTCGAGGTCGATTCGGTAGGTTTCTGGCGCTGTCCGACTCACGTTCGCCGAGACGGTCTGCCCCCGGTCTTGGACCACGGTGGCGTTTAGCGTCACGGCGAACGAGTGGCCGACTGCGACCTCGTGGGCCCATCCGGCGTGAGCGCGTGTTTCGAGGCAGGTTCCGCCTGACTCGCTCACCGAGAAGGGCGGCGATTCGGGGTCCGGTCCGGGGTCTGCCTGTCCGACCGGGCTCCCGAACCCGGCCCATCCTATCGCACCGACGACGAGTCCGAAAGCGAACGCGGCGACGATTGCAGTGATGAAGTTTCTCATCGTTTACACGTCTGCGACGCGACCGAAGTACTTTCTCCTCGGTTCGTGAGTCGTGGTACCACCCAACTATGAACGTCGGTAATTTCCCGAGTGGAAAATATTAAGCATCGGCATTGCGTAGGTCGGGGTACATGACAGAACGCGTCGCGACGACACCGGGAGTGTATCCACTTCCGGACTGGGCGAAGGAAGACTTGGCCGACCTGAAGGGCCATCAGAAACACGACCTCGTCGACGGTGACGAGGGCGAGGAGATAACCTCGGTCTACGAGCAGGCCCGCGAAGAAGTGATCGGCCGACAGCAGGACGTCGGACTCGACCGCGTGGTCGAGGGGCAACTCCGATGGGACGACATGCTCGCACATCCTCTCGCGGTCCACGACGCGGTCGAGACCCGCGGCATCGTCCGGTACTACGACAACAACAACTTCTACCGGGACCCGGTCGTGACCGACGACCTGACCTTCGACGGCGACGTCGCCGGAGAGTTAGAGGCCGCGAGCGAGTTCGCGGATTCGGACTCCCTCCAGGCGGTCGTGCCCGGTCCGTACTCGCTGGCCGACCTCGCCACCGACGAGTACTACGGCGACGACGCCGAGTTCCTGGACGCCATCGCCGACTTCCTCGCTGGTGAAGTATCGGCGTTCCCCGAGGTCGAGACGCTGTTCGTCCTCGAACCGTCGCTGGTCGAGAACGCGCCGGGTGAAAGCGAAGACGAACGCGCCAGTGAGGCCATCGACGCAGTGACCACTGCCGCCCCGGACGACACCGACGTAGTGGTTCAGACCTACTGGGGTGCGCTCGACGAGAAGGTCCACGCTCACCTGTTGGACGCCGACTTCGACGCGCTCGGCTACGACTTCGTGGCGAACCACGAAGACAACCTCTACAACATCAACGAGTACGGCACCAAAGACTCCATCGCCGCGGGAGTCGTCGACGGCCAGAACACGCTGGTCGAAGAGCCAGAGCAGATCGCCGAACGCGCCGACTGGCTCGAAGAGAACACG
The DNA here is from genome assembly GCA_005239435.1 of Halorussus salinisoli. Classification (GTDB taxonomy): domain Archaea; phylum Halobacteriota; class Halobacteria; order Halobacteriales; family Haladaptataceae; genus Halorussus; species Halorussus salinisoli. The sequence continues at coordinate 211,268 of SZNP01000010.1, forward strand.
CCCGCGGCCGACTTCGAGACCATCTACCTGACGCCCAACACCGAACTGTTCTACCTGCCCTACTCGACGTTCGAGGAGAAACTCGCCGCGCTCGGCGAGGCGACCGACATCGCAGAGGTGAAAGCATGAGCCAGAACCGCGACCAGTTCCGCCCCGCGAATCACCCGAACGACCACTTCCTGCTGACGACCGTCGTCGGAAGCTACCCGAAGCCCAAGTGGGTAGACCGCGCCCGCGACCTCCACGAGGACGAGGACGCCGACTTCGACGATGCTGCTTGGCAGGAGGCCAAGGACGACGCCGCGCGACTCATCACCGGCGAACACGAGCGCGCCGGACTCGACGTGGTGGTGGACGGCGAGATGCGCCGCAACGAGATGGTCGAGTACTTCGCCCACCGCATCGACGGTTACGAGTTCAACGGGCCGGTGAAGGTGTGGGGCCACAACACCTTCGACAAGCCCTCGGTCGTCTCGGACGTAGAGTACGACGAGACGTGGCTCGTGGACGAGTACGAGTTCACCGCGAGCGTCTCGGACCGGCCGGTCAAGGTGCCGATTACGGGCCCCTACACGCTGGCGAACTGGAGCTTCAACGAGGCCTACGAGGATACCGAGGCGCTGGCCAACGACCTCGCGGACCTCGTGAACGAGGAGGTCGAGAAACTGGTCGAGGCGGGCGCTCGCTACGTCCAGATCGACGAGCCTGCGCTGGCCACGACGCCCGACGACCACGCCATCGTCGGCGACTGTCTCGAACGCATCGTGGACGGGATTCCGGACGACGTGCGCGTCGGTCTCCACGTCTGTTACGGCGACTACTCGCGCATCTATCCGGAGATTCTGGAGTTCCCGGTCGACGAGTTCGACCTCGAACTCGCCAACGGCGACTACGAGCAGTTGGACGTGTTCAAGGACCCCGAGTTCACGGCGGACCTCGCGCTCGGCGTCGTCGACGCCCACGTCGCCGACGTGGAGTCGGTACCCGAAATAAAGGAGAACATCCAGAAGGGACTGGAAGTCGTCCCGCCCGAACAACTGACAGTCAGTCCGGACTGCGGGCTGAAACTCCTCCCGCGCGAGGTGGCGTACGAGAAGATGGCGAACCTCGTGCGCGCCGCGCGCGAGGTCGAGCAGGAACTCGACGCCGGCGAGATCGATGTCGAGCGGTCGGCCGTGACCGCCGACGACTGACCGCCACGACTCGACTGGCTACTGATGACTCTCGCCGGAGGTGGCTAACAGGCGGTGCGCGTGCGGTCGACTCCGGAACGCCGCGCGCCGCGCGACCGCAGACGCGTCCCGGCCCGATTCAGGTCACGGGTCGAGTTCGTCCCGTTTTCTTACTTGAAGTTTCGTGCGATGGGGGTCCTGTCGAATCACTCGATTGAGTTTCTGACCGGACGCGTGCGGAGCCGTGAGGTTCGCGGTCGCCGTGGGGTGCTGTGCGGTCGCGGTCGGTCGAAACCTCCGGTTCCAACGGGGCCATCGAAGTCGTTCTGAAGGAAGTATCTATCAGTGTCTAATAATCGAATATGTGTCTAAAAGGAAGGCGTGTTGTCCTGCCGTCGGTCCACGCCCGGCCGTTCTGGACGTCCGTGTAGTTGTCGGTGGTGCCGCAGTAGCCCTCGCAGCTCCCGCCACCGACCGAAATCGTCACCGAGTCGGTGTCGGTCGCGTCCGCGTCGTCGGCGTACTCGTACTTCGTGTAGCCCAAGCAGTCGCCCGAACCGGTCGTGGTATCGTCAGAGGTCAATATGTGAATATACCCATCGATAAAACGAATAATATAGTTCGAGGGAGAGCAGACGGGGCAATCCGGTAGCGAGCGAGAAAGTGACTGCTTCTCTACACCAATCGCGTTCAGCAAAAGTATTAGTGAGTATACCTGGCAACTCGATGTAATGAGCATCGAATCGACCGGCACGGCAGGCGGACGAACCGACTCCGTGACCCACCGACCGACATGACGAGCCACGACATCAACCTGACCGTCGACGGGACCGACGAGGAACTGATCGTCGAAGCCCGGACCCTGCTCGTCCACGCGCTTCGGGACGAACTCGGCTACACCGCCCCCAACGTCGGATGCGAGTCCGGCAAGTGCGGGGCCTGCACCGTCCACCTCGACGGCGAAGCCGTGAAGTCCTGCACCGTCCTCGCAGTCCAGGCCGACGGCTCGGAAGTCACCACGGCCGCGGGACTGGCGGAAGGCGACGACCTCCACCCGATCCAGCAGGCGTTCCGCGAGGAACACGGTCTCCAGTGTGGCTACTGCACGCCCGGCATGGTGATGACCGCGACCGACCTGCTCGAAACGGAGTCCGACCCCGACCGCGACGAGATTCGGACCGCGCTCAAGGGGAACGTCTGTCGATGCACGGGCTATCAGAACATCGTCGATGCGGTCGAGTCGGCCGCCGAGGACCTGCGCGACCCGAACACTGTCGAAACGCCCACCGAGAACCCACCGGGAGGCGGAAACTGATGTTCCCGCCGGAGTTCGACTACTACCGAGCAACCAGCGTCGAGGAGGCCCTCGAACTGCTCGAAACCCACGCCGACGTGGACTCGGCGCTCCTCGCCGGCGGCCACGGCCTGCTTCCCGACGCGAAGACCGGGGAGGCGGCCCCGGAGGTCGCAATCGACATCGCCGGAATCGACGCGCTCCGCGGGGTCGAGAAGGCCGAGTCGTTCGACTCGGCCAAAGCCGGCGACTCGGACGACTCGGGCCAAGCGGTCAGTCCAGTCGCGATCGGCGCACTCACGACTCACGTCACTGTCTCGGAGTCGGACGCGGTGGCGGCCGTGGCTCCGGTTCTCGCCGAGGCCGCGGGGGAGGTCGGCGACGTGCAGGTGCGCAACCGCGGAACCATCGGCGGAAACCTCGCGGAGGCCGACCCGGCCGCCGATCTCCCGGCAGCGATGATCGCCGCGGACGCCACCCTCGTCGTCCGCGGGCGAGACGGCGAGCGCGAAGTTCCGGCCGACCAGTTCTTCCAGGACGCGGGCGGGACCGACCTCGGCGACCGGGAACTCCTGACCGATATTCGGGTTCCGGGAACCGAGGCGGACGACGGAGACGCCGTACCCGCCGCGGGTGGCGCGTACGCGAAGAAGACTCACCCGGCCACGGGGTACGCGCTCGTCGGGGTCGCAGCCTCGCTCCGAATCGCGGACCGAACCGTGACCGACGCGCGCCTCGCGGCCAGCGGCGTGGCCGACGGTCCAGTACGACTGACCGCAGTCGAGGAGTCGCTCGCGGCCGAAGACGTTCTCGTCGGTGGCGACCCCGATCGGGACGCACTCGCCGCCGCGGCTGAGCGCGCGGGTGAGACCCTCGACCCGGCCGAGGTTCGCTCGGACGTGGCAGCCTCCGGGGAGTTCCGACTCCACCTGCTGGAGTCCTACGCCGAGCGCGCGCTGAGCACGGCGCTCGACCGCGTCCAGTCGGGTGCGTGCAGAGCGCGCCGACTCGGAGGTGGCGACCGATGAGTGACGCGACGAGCGCGCCCGACGAGGCGGGTCAACGGGACGCGGATAAGCGCGACGCGGACCAGCGCGACGCTGACGGGGCCGGTGAGCGCGCCGAGGTGGCCGACGAGAAACTTGTCGGGGAAGGAGTCTCGCGCCGGGAAGACGACGCCCTGCTCCGGGGAACGGCCGAGTTCACCGACGACCTGCGCGCGCCGGGGATGGCCTATCTGCAGTTCGTCCGGAGCGAGCGCGGTCACGCCCGAGTCGCGGGCGTCGACGCCGAAGAGGTGGCCGAGCGCGACGACGTGGTCGCGGTGTTCACCTGGGACGACGTGGCGGCCTCCGACGCGCCCGGCGTCCTTCCCATCACCACGGGACCGCTCGACTGCGACCCGCCGGGCCACCCCGTGCTGGCCCGCGAACGAGTCCGGTATCAGGGCCAGCCAATCGCCGCGGTGGTGGCCGAGGACCGCTACGCCGCGGCCGACGCGGCCCGCGCGGTCGAAGTCGAGTACGACCCCCTCGACGCGGTGGTGGACCCCGTGGCGGCGACCGAGGAGGGCGCGCCGACTCTCTTCGAGGACGCGCCCGACAACGTGGCAGTCACGACCGAACTGGGCGACGAAGACGCGACCGACGCGGCGTTCGCCGAGGCCGACCGCGTCGTCTCGCTCGACTCGGAGAACAATCGGCTCATGCCGACCGCGATGGAACCCCGGGCCGCGCTCGCGCGGTGGTCGGCGAGCGACGAGCGGTTGACCGTCGAGATGACCGCGCAGGGGCCTCACAGCCAGCGTCGAAAGCTCTCGCACTCGCTCGGCCTGCCCGAGCGGGACGTCCGAGTCTCGGTGCCCCGAGTCGGCGGCGGATTCGGCCACAAGAACACGCCCTACCCCGGCGAGGCGATGGCCGGGTGGGCCGCGATGGAACTCGGCCGCCCGGTCAAGTGGACCGCGACCCGGCGAGGCAACTACCTCGCGGGCAACCACGGCCGGGACCACCGGACCAGCGCCGAAATCGCGGTGGACGACGACGGGGAGATTCGAGGGATTCGGGTCGAAACGTGGGCGAACACGGGCGGGTACGGACTCGGCGTCGGTCCGGCGATGCCCGGAAGTTACGGGACGCTACTCGCCAGTCAGTACGACGTTCCGGCCATCTACTGCGAGACCACCGTGGCGTTCACCAACACCGCGCCGGTCCACTCCTACCGGGGGGCCGGCCGGCCCGAAGCCATCTACGTCACGGAGCGACTGGTGGACGCCGCGGCCCGCGAACTCGCGACCGACCCCGTGGAACTCCGCCGCCGGAACCAACTCGCACCCGAGGACTTGCCGCACGAGACCGCGGTCGGGGCGTCCTACGACAGCGGCGACTACGAGGCAACGATGGACGAGGCGCTCGACGCCATCGACTACGAGGGCCTGCGCGCGACCGAACGCGACGACGAGGGACGCTACGTCGGCGTCGGTGTGGCGTGCCTCGTAGAATCGACCGGTTTCGGCGTCGAGAGCGGCGTCGTCCGCGTGGACCCCGAAGGTAGCGTCCGGGTCTCCGCCGGAACCCACTCCCACGGACAGGGCCACGAGACGACCTACGCACAGATCGTGGCCGACGAACTCGGCGTGAGTTACGACGACGTGACGGTCTCGGAGGGCGACACCGACGAGATTCCGCAGGGGACCGGTACCTTCGCCAGTCGAAGCACCATCGCGGGCGGCAACGCGGTCGCAGCGAGCGCCCGCGACGTCCGGGAGAAGGCCCGCCGAATCGCGGCCACCCTGCTCGACGCCGACCCGGAGGCGGTCGCGCTCGAAGACAGCGAGTTCCGAGTCGCCGGAGCGACGGAAACGCGTAACTTCGCCGAGGTCGCCGCGGCGGCCTACCGGCCGGGTCTCCCCGAGGACCTCTCGCCGGGGCTCGAAGCCACCACGTTCTACGAGGCCGACGGGACGACCTACCCCCACGGCACCCACGTCGCGGTCGTGGCGGTGGACCCCGACACGGGCGAAATAGACGTTCCGCGCTACGTGGCGGCCGACGACTGCGGCGAGCGAATCAACCCGACCATCGTGGAAGGACAGATTCACGGCGGGGTCGCACAGGGAATCGGACAGGCCCGATACGAGCAGACCGTCTACGACGACGACGGGACGCTGGTGACGGATTCGATGCAGGAGTACGCCGTCCCCCGGGCGTTCGACGTCCCGGAGATGGAGACCCGCGAGACGGTGACGCCCTCGCCGCGGAACGAACTCGGCGTGAAGGGCGTCGGCGAGGCCGGAACTATCGGTGCGCCGCCCGCGCTGGTGAACGCGGTCGTCGACGCACTCGCACCGCTCGGCGTCCGGCACCTCGACATGCCACTGACCGACGAGACGGTGTGGCGCGCGATTCGGGACGCCGAGGAGAGCCGAGAAACCGACGAGTAATCGCTCGACACCAGCGGATTTATCCACCAGTTGGAGCAAACTCGTCCGTGGTCTCCGAACCGGGAACGTCGGTCGAGAGCAGTGGGTCGTCCACCGAGAACCGTGAGTCGTCTGCCGAGAGTGACTCGTCTCCCGACCCGGTGGAAGCCCGCCTCGAAGACGCCTTGGAACGAGTCGCCCACGGTGCGACCGTCTCGGTTCCGGCCATCTTGCTCCAGCGGGGATTCACGCTGGCGTTCACCGCCATCCTGACGAACGGGTTCGCCGCGAGTTCCTACGGTGCGTTCGCGCTGGCGCGACGACTCCAGCGGTTTCTCCTCCGACTCGCGCTGGGGTTCCGGAGCGGACTGAGCAGGTTTCTGCCCAACGCGGAGTCGGCCGAGGAGCGGGACGCCCTCGCCACGTTCGCGAGTCTGCTGTTGGTCGGGGTCGCCACGGCGTTCGGGGTCGTGCTGTTCGCGGCCGCGCCGCTCGTGACTGAGTTGGCCGACGAAGGCGAGCAGTTCCGGCTGTTTCTGCAAGTTTTCGCGGTCGGCCTGCCCGCGGGCGTGTGGCTGTTCACCGTCACCGAGATTCTTCGGGGCATCGAAGCGGTCGGCCCGCTGAATCTCACGCTCCGGGTCGGCTTCCCGACCGCACAACTGGCCGTCGGTGCGGTCGCCGCCTATCTCTTCCACGACCTCGCGCTGGCGGCCGTGGGCGTGATGCTCGTCATGGGGCTGACCGGAGTCGCCGCCGCGGGGTGGCTGGCGCGCGAGCGCGGGTTCCGACCTCGGCTTCGCGGCGTCGACGCGGGTCGACTCCGCCGGAAGTATCTGCGATTCACGCTCCCGCTGTTCGTCGGTGGGTTCGCCACGACGACCCAGCGACTCGGGTTCTACCCGCTCATCGCGGTGTTCCTGTCGAGCGTGGCCGGCGGCGTGTTCGCGGTCGGGGTCCTGCTGGGCACGCTGGTCCGGTTGCCGCTGATGGGTATCAACCAGTTCATCCCGCCGGTCGCGGCCGCGCTCAACGAGGAGGGCCACCGCGAGGCCCTGCGACGACTCTACCACGTCACCAGCAGGCTAGTGCTGGTCGGGGTCACGGCGCTCTCGATTCCAGTCGTGGTGTATCGAGAGTCCGTAATGAGGCTGTTCGGGCCGACGTTCGTGGAGTACGCGCCGCTCCTGCCGGGGTTCATCGTCGCGCAGTACGCCGCGTGCGCCGCGGGGAGCGTCGGCATCCTCCTGACGATGACAGACAACCAGCGGGCGCTCCTCGTGGTCAACGTGGTGATTACCGCGTTCTTGGCCGTGACCGCGATTCCGCTAACGACCCAGTTCGGACTTCCAGGACTGGTAATCAGCTACGTGCTGATGCTCACCGTGAACAACGGTCTCGAAGTCGCGGTGCTGTACTATCTCGAGGGGCTACAGCCGTTCACGCGCCTCCACGCGAAACCGCTGATAGCGGCGGTGCCGCTCGCGCTGGTCGCGCTGGGCGTCAAAGTCGCGGTGCCGGGGGCCGTCGCTCCGGTGACCGGGAGCGCGGCAGGGCTGTTGGCGTACGCTAAGTCGCTTCAGTTACTGGGGTTCACGCAGGTCGAGCGACGGTTGGGCGCGTCGCTCGTCGGTCGGTATCGGGAGGCGCTGTCGGAGGGATGGCGGTAACGGCCGGTTACGACTCGTCCAAAATCTGGTCCGCGAGCGTCGGCACGAAGGTTCCCACGTCCGTCACCATGCCGATGGCTTGTGCGCTTCCGCGGTCGAGCAGTTGCGTCACCGTCGCGGGGTTGATGTCGACGCAGACGACGCGCGTCGTCGAGGACAGGCAGTTGCCGACCGCGACCGAGTGGAGGAGCGTGGCGAGCATCAGGACGAGGTCCGCCTCGTGGGCCTGCTCGCGGATGGCGTTCTGGGCTTCGACCGAGTCGGTAATCGTGTCCGGGAGCGGGCCGTCGTCCCGAATGGACCCCGCGAGGACGTAGGGCACGTCGTTGTCGACGCACTCGTACATCACGCCGTCTTCGACGAGTCCCTGTTCGACCGCTTGCTCGATACCGCCCGCGCGGATAATCTCGCTGATTGTGTAGATGTGGTGTTTGTGTCCCTTCCGGGGGTTTTCGAGCGTCTCCACGTCCATCCCGAGCGAGGTGCCGTACTGGCCGCGTTCGAGGTCGTGAACCGCGAAGCCGTTGCCCGCCGAGAGCATGTCGACGTAGCCCTCGCGGACGAGTCGCGCGAAGGCGTCGCCCGCGCCCGAGTGGACGAGCGCAGGCCCGGCGACTGCCAGCACCGACCCGCCGTCGGCTTTCGTCTCTTCGATGGCGTCGGCGATTTCGCGGATGAGCGACTCCGACGGGCGCTCGGCCGAGACGCCGCCCTGCATGAACCCGAAGGGGCTTCCCGACCCGCGCGGACGCTCGGGCGGATCGACGCGGACGCCCGCCTCGTCCGTGACCACCAAGTCGTCTTCTTCGATGGCGTTCAGTACCTTCGTGTAGGCTCGCGGGCCGCCCTCGGCGTCCGGTTCCACGACGACAGCACAGTCCATCTCGACGTTCTGCACCGGAAGCCACTCGCCTTCGAACCTGACCTGTGTGGGATGGTTCGTAGTCGAGTAGAAGCCATGGGGTACCACCCGGTCTGCCGGGGCGGGCTTCAGCGTCGCGTTCGGTGGATCGGGGAGGTGCGCGCCGTTCTGGTGGAGCTCGTGCAAAATCTCGCGGAGGTTCTCCTCGTCGTCGGCCGTCACCGTCATCCGGCAGTACGACTCCTCGTCTTTGTGCTTGCCTACGTCGAAGACCTCGACGTCGAAGTTGCCGCCGAGGTCCATCACCACGCCGAAACACTGCTGCATCATCCCCGAGTCGATGACGTGTCCTTCCAGTTCGACCGTGCGTGCGACTGTCATCGTCTCGTTGACGGACGGGCGAGGCATGAACGTTGCGTTGGTGGTGGTTTTGTCGGACGGCTCGACGACCGTGGCCGTCGCTAGCGACTGTGAGGGTCCCGTTCGAAATGAAAACGGCCCACTGCAGCACGGTGCTGCAGCGGGCCGGTGTATGAGTGGGAGGCGGCGAATCGGGGTTTCCAGAGGCTCGCGCACTCCAGTACTGGCCGAAACGCAGGCGGGCTTAACTTCCGTGTTCGGGATGGGTACGGGTGTCGCCCCGCCGCTCTGGCCGCCT
>SZNP01000011.1 GCA_005239435.1 Halorussus salinisoli
CTCCCCCGACTCAGCCGTGACATCCGTCTCGGCTTCTGCCTCCTCGGCTGGCTCTGACTGGGTGCTAACTGCATCGGCTGCTCCCTGGATTCCGCAACATCCCTCGATTACGTCGACGAACGCCGGGACGTGGTCTGTGAGAGAATCGGGAGTCACCTCCGCGACTTGGACGAGCGCATCTAGAGCGGCCGCGCGGACCATCGGATCGCGATCGTCGACGAGGTCCACGAGTTCGGTCACCAGCGACGCAGCGATCGACGGCCGCTCCTCGGCGGCCGTCGCTATTGCGCGAACAGCCTGGTGACGGAAAGCTGCCGATAGTTCGGCATTCTCCGCCTGGACGGCGGGTTCCTCATGGATGCCCGTGGCCGAGTTTCCCGTGCCACTGGTCCGCTGCCCGTACTCCCACACCAGTGTAATCAGTTGGTTGGCGAGTTCATCGACTGCCTCAGGCGCGGTTCCGGCCACCGCTACGAGGACGCGGGTAGCCCGCTCGCGGGTTGCGACGCCGTACTCGCCAAGGACGTACTCTTGGACAGCCGGCACGGCTGGCTCGAGTGCTTCTGGATGGCTCTCTCCGACGGCCGAGAGAGCCATTAACGCTGGATTCCGTGCGTAGTCGAAATCGCGCTCGATAATCTCGATGAGGGCTGGCACCGTTTCGACTAGCGCTTCGGGGTGACGGTCGGCCAGTTGGGCTACCGTCATCGCTGCCCCGTTTTTCACCGCTCCTTCGTCAAATCGCAAGCGGTCAGCGAGGTGGTCCGTAGCCACCCCGATGCATTCTGGGCGCGCCTCGACGAGTGTCGAGAACGCTTGCGCCGCGTTATGGCGAACTGCTTCGTCCTCGGTCGCTAAACAGGCGACAACCGCCCCGACGTCGACCTCTTCGGGACTAGACTCCGCCAGCTCTGCGAGTTCCTTCGAGCGTTCCCAACTCGTCTCGTGGTCCATCGGCATTGTTCTTATTCTCGGACAGTACCGCGTAGGGAAATAGGTGTCGGCAGTCTCCCGTTCGCAACAGAGGGGGAACCGAATACCCGCTCGGGAATATACGGACTGCATAGAACGAGATTACGTCGGAGTTCGGGAAGGCGGTACTTGGAACCGAATCGACGGCCGATGCCGTCTCGGCCGCGGCACAGCGCGTCACTCGGCTCGTCGAGCCTGCGTCGACCCCCGTGACTGAGGCCGTTAATGGTGGCAGACTCCAGTACCGATTCTGTCGTTGCGAGAGTATACAACCGTGATAAACCACGTTCGCTTTGGTCGTTCGTTCACGACGATTTGTGCCGTGAGGGCACGTTGGTAGCAATCACGACCCCCTGACCGTCCGGTAGATTGTATGCGTCACCCGGCACATCCCCGGTGACTACGTTCTCGGAGACGACAGTACCCTCCGTGAACGCGGCCGAAATTCGGAGACCATGTTCGGCGTACTCGCGCATCCGAAGCTGGTTTCCGCTGACCCTGAGTCCGCTGACCGACCCTGTTCTGTTCACGACGTCGATGGCGTAGCCTGACAGTCGATAGTCGTCCAGCCAGTCGAGATTCAGCTCGTAGGGGGTCTTCAGTCGGACGAGGTTGTCGGTGATTTGGATGTTCTCCCAGGCGAGGTCGGATACCCAAAACGGCAGCGGGCCGACAGGGTTGCGAATCGAGAGCGGTCGGCCCGAAAGCTGGCCGAAGACGTTGTCGGCAACCGTCAGCCCACGAATCTGGGTGGAGGTGATTTCAACTCCTTTCCCGTACACCGTATCGAGGTAGTACCCGGTGATTCGATTGTCGGAAATGGAGACGTCCTCGAGGTGTTGGCGTGCGACGATCGCGGCGTCCGTCGAGCGATAGAAGGCGTTGTCGTCGATGCGGAACCCGCTGACGTTCTCGAGGGCAACCCCGATTGCGCCACTGTTGCCGATCGTGTTGTCGACGACATCCACAAACCGCACTGCGGCGAGTTCGCCACCCGATTGTGGCATCCGGCCATTTCGGAATCGGACCAGTGCGTCGGTCGCGCCGTGGTGATCTTCGATCGTGTTCCCTACGATCTTCCAGGAGGCGACAGTTCCGCCCTCGGTCACGTCGGCGAGCAGAATGTTCCGGATGCCGTCTTTCTCGGCGATTCCCCCTTCTAGGTCGTTGTTCGCGATGTGGACGTTGTACAGTTCGGCTGCGTCGGCGAACAGGAGAATCTTCGAGTAGCCCATGAAGTTGTCAGCCACAACTGTTTGGTGGAGGTTACAGCCGTTCCAGTGAATCCCGTAGTGCTGATTGTCGTGGAAGTGGTTGTTCCGGACGAGGACGTTCCTGCTCGTATCGACGAACTCGATGCCGGTGTCGAGGTTGTGGAACCCACAGGCCACCACCTGCAGTCCGAACACGTTCTTGATTTGCAACGCCGTACCCACGTACGGTTCCCTGATACCTCGGTCCGAGTAGAACTGTAACCCGGTCACGATTGGTTGAACCTGCGTACGATAGAGGTTCTGTCCGCGGGCATTTGGGGGTGCGGACCCGTCCGTCGAATCACCGACAATCTCGAACGCAACTCGGTCGTCGTCGAGTACGATGTACGCGTTCTCGCCAACGACACGATGCACTGAATCGACGTCCACAGTGACGGTGTGACCCAGCCGGTACGTTCCGGGACCGAAGTAGAGAACCCCGTTATCGTCGATGTTCTCTACGGCTGCTTGGATTGCCGCCGCGTCGTCTGTCTCGCCGTCGCCTGTCGCTCCCCAGGCCCGCACGTCGACGACGGGGTAGGATTCGATATGAAGGTCGTCAACTGTGAATGTCTCTGCTTGCGTTAGGTCGTCGGCCTGAGCAGTTGCAGACGGTTGCACGTTGTCGGTCTCCGATCCAGTGTTCGGGCGTCTCAAGGGCGAGTACCGTCCTCCGCTCCGCGCGCCGAGACCAAGCGCCGCAGACCAACCGATGAACTCGCGACGGGAGAACTCAGCACTATCTTTCTGGCACTGGGGGTCGTTCTCGTTCTTTTCAGTCATCGTTGTTTGACTCTCGGTTACAGTTTGATTTAGGGAGGCAAATAGGTTGTCAAGGTGTGCGAGATAGTTACCGTATTCCTCCCTAGCGACTGCAACTACGAGACACGAAGCACATTTCGTAGCGTAACTCCGAGCGTACCGGTTGTTCTGTTCCACTGAGCGTGGATTATCTCGCCGCAGTGGCTGGGCCCAATATTTATCCACCCGGGCCACACCTGTTCGACCAATGCAGCAAATTGGTCTCGTTGGGCGTGGCTTCATGGCTACGGTCAACGCTGTCCGATACGAATCACTCCCCGGCTGTGAAGTGACTGCGGTCGCCTCCCGTTCACCACCGACCGAGTTCGTCGAACGGTACGCTCCCGACGCGGATGCATACGGGGACGTGGAGACAATGTTTGACAAGGCAGAACTAGATGCAGTCGACCTCTGCACGCCGACGGACACCCACCGGAACCTGGTGGCATCCGCGGTCGACCGGGGACTGGCCGTTCGCTGTGAGAAGCCCCTTGAACGGACCGTCGCCGACGCCGAAGCGACCGCCGACGTCGTCAAGTCTGCAGACGTCCCATTCCTTCCGGGGCACGTGGTCCGGTTCTTCCCCGAGTACGACAAGGCGCGGAGTCGCATCGCAGAGGGTGTGATCGGTGACGTCGGGAAGGTGCGGACGTTCCGCCAGTCGCCGGTTGTCGGTCTGAGTGACTGGTTCGGTGACCGAAATCGAAGCGGTGGTGTGCTCATGGACCTCGGCGTTCACGACTTCGATTTTCTGCGGTGGGTCTGTGGCGATGTCGAACGGGTGTACGCCAACCGGTCGACCTGGGACGGCAACGAGTATTCGCTGACGACGCTTCGTTTCGCCAACGGGACGGTCGGCCACGTTGACCTCCGGTGGCCGGCTAGCACCGAGGTTCCGTTCGTTACGCGGTTCGAATTCGCGGGCACCGATGGACTGATCGAGTTCGATAGCACAGACTCGAACTCTATCGACGTCAGAAGCCTCGGAAGTGACGGGGGGCCCGACCGCGATCCGATCGACATCCCGCTCGCAAAAGACCCCTACTACCGTCAACTCGAGCACTTCCGGGACTGTATCACAGGCGAGGCCGACCCGAAGGTAACGATCGACGACGCCGTAGCAGCAGTGCGAATCGCGACGGCTGCGCTCGAATCCGCCAAGACGGGTTCTCCCGTCGCCATCGACGACACTGAGAAGTCGGGTTCGGTAACACCCGGTCGCGGAGGTGACGGTCGATGACGACACCGCTCGGCATCCTGTCGACTGCCCACGTCCATGCAGGTGGATTTGCGACAGCGCTCGCTGCTCTCGACGGTGTCGAGTTCGTCGGTGTCGCCGACGACGATGAAACGCGCGGTCGGGAGGCCGCAGAGCGCCACGACGTCTCCTTCATGAAACCGGACGCACTCCTTGACACGGTCGATGGCGTAGTCGTCTGTTCGACGAACACGACCCACGGCCGATGGATCGACGCCGCCGCAGATGCGGGCGTGGACGTCCTCTGTGAGAAACCTCTGGCGACCGAGGTATCCGAGGCGAGACGGCTCGTCGACCGCTGTGACGATGCTGGCGTCTCGCTGGGGATGTGTATGCCTCTTCCGTTTACAGAACCGGCCAAGAAGGCGAAACAGGCGTTTGAGAACGGGGAAATCGGCGAACTCACAATCGCGACCGGGAAGAACCGAGCACGGCTCCGAAACCGTCACGTCACCGGCTGGTCGGCGAATCCGGAACACGCTGGTGGTGGCGCTGTTATGGATCATACCGTTCACATCGTGAACCTCGTGCGAAGGATCACCGGTCGCGAGGTCGCGACCGTCCATGCCGAACTGGAGACGATGGAGTCGGACTTGGTTGTCGAAGACATCAACATCCTCTCGATGACACTCGATGACGGTACTCCCTTTACTCTCGATGGCTCGTGGGACCGGCCAGAGTCTTGGGACTATTGGGGAGATGCGACGTTGAACCTCATCGGTACTGACGGTGAGATCAGTCTGGACTGCTTCGACTACACGTTCACTGAGACCAGTGACGCAGGTGAACTGACCGGAATCAACTCGATTTACTGGGGAGAGGAACCGAATAGGAAGCTGATTGCAGATTTCGCCGACGCGGTTCGCGAAGGACGGAATCCACTCGTAACTGGCCGCGATGGACTCCGAGAGGCCGCAGTCTGCATCGCGGCCTTCGAGTCTGCCGAGCGAGGCAGACCCGTCGATGTTGACGTTCCCTGACGTTGAACTTGACCCGCTCTGGACTTGGCTTTTACTGGCTTCCCTGAACCTATTTATCGCGCGTCCCCATACTCCAAGATATGATCTCGGTTACGGACACTCGCGGCTACATGTTAGACATGGAATTACGGATGCCGTTTCACTTCGGCGACACCGAACTGACCGCGCTCCCACACCTTTTTCTCGAAGTCGAAGTGGACATCGACGGGACCCGAGAGCAGGGGCTTGCCGCCGAGGGGCTCTCCCCGCTGTGGTTCGTCAAAGACCCAGACCTGACGTTCACAGATGGCCTCGACGATATGCTCGCAGTCGTCGAGCAGGCGTCCGCATTCGCAGAAACCGCAAACCCAGCCGAAACTGTCTTCGATTGCTGGTACGACTGCTACGAACGGACACGGGAGTGGGGCGAAAAGTCCCCCCATCCTGCGCTATTATGGGGATTCGGTCCCAGTATGATCGAACGTGGATTGATCGATGCGTACTGTACCCACGCAGGGACGACCTTCGGCGAGGCGCTACGTGCCGGCGACTTCGGGATAGACTTGGGGACGATTTATCCCTCACTGTCGAACCGGACACCCGCAGAATTCCTCCCGGATGCCCCGTGTCGGTCGCTGTCACTCCGCCATACCGTGGGATTCACCGATCCACTCACCGACGCCGACGTCGGCCCGGGCGAGACACTTGACGACGAACTACCACAAACGCTGGCCGAGTACGTCGAAGCTCAGGAGCTGACCCACTTTAAGGTGAAGCTCAGCGGTGACGGAGACGCCGACGTTGACCGGCTTCGACGGCTCGCGGAGTTCTTCGAGGAGCGGTGCGAGGAGTACCTGGTGACTCTCGATGCTAACGAACAGTACGGGGACGCGTCGGCGTTTAAAGCCCAGTGGCGGCGCTTCGAGGCTGCCGAAGGTGTCGATTCACTGCTCAACCACATCCGCTACGTCGAGCAACCGCTAGCGCGCCACGAGGCCTTCACGACGGAGACGGAATCGGCGTTCACTGACTGGGAGGACGGTCCGTCGGTCATCATCGACGAGTCCGACGCCCGTGTCGACAGTCTCGGCCGCGCTCTGGAGTGTGGATACGCCGGTACCAGTCACAAGAACTGTAAGGGGGTCTTCCGCGGCGTCATCAACGCGTGTCTGCTGGCGGCGTCCCGAGAGCGTGATCCGGACGGGGAGTATATCCTCAGTGCTGAGGATCTTACGACGGTCGGTCCCGTGTCGCTGCTTCAGGACCTCGCAGTCGTCGCTCAACTCGGCGTCGACCATGTCGAGCGTAACGGCCATCACTACTTTACGGGCCTGAAGATGTTGCCCGATGACTACCGCGACCGCCTGCTGGCAGGACACGGTGACCTGTACCACCGACGGGAGAGTGAACTGACGACTCTCACCGTCGAAGACAGTCGTATCGACATCGGCTCAGTGGTCGATGCGCCGTTCGGCTACGACGTCACGGTCGACCCGGAACGATTCACCCCCGCATCAGAGTGGTCGTTTACCCCAGACTCCACGGAGTAGGTCACAGACGGACCTTGTTCGCCGACACTCTGAGGCTTAAATCATCGGAAAACCGCAACTGGGCGCGAATCGTGTGGCGGTCTTCGAACTACCGGAACCGTCCAGGGCACAGAATTTGGGACATCGCGGCCGGGAAAGAGAGCCTTTCGCAGGACTCGGTATCCAATCTAGATTGAGAGCCGCTTTCTCACCCCAGTTCTCTCGTCGTTGGTTGGTGACGATTACGCTGTGCCGGTTGAAAGCGCGTCAAAGGCCGGCAAACCGTAGCTACGAGAACGAAGCCCGTCAAAACTGGGGCTGATCCCCGGATTACTGGTGATTCTACTTGCGCTTGGGCGTCACGCTACCAGTCCGCCAGCCGGTCCGCCACGGATACTTAGGCCCGCGCAGGACCTCCTGTCTCGACGGCCAATTCCAGTCTTTCGTGTCTGCCCAGTGGTTGTGCGTACCGGTCCAGGCTTGCGGGATGCATCCAGTCTGGTTCCACGCCCACGAGAGCAGGTCAAGTCGCTCCTGGAACTCGTCCTCGGTGACAGCCGAACCCAGTTTATTGAATTCCTTCAGGATGTTAATCTCCTCTATGCTCCCGTTGGGGTCGCCGACGGGCATGGGGACTTCGAAGTTCTCCACGTCCTTACCCATGGGTTCGACGTACTGATCGATTCCAGGGTCCCACTCCCACTGCATCTGATACCAGGGGTGGGCCGGTCCTGAAGAGGCGCCCCACCAGCTGACGAACACCTGGAAGTCACCGTTGAAGAAGTCCTCCGCCCAGACGGAGGACTCTTTGGTGTCGATTTCGGCTGCGATGCCGAACTCCTCGAGCTGGTGTTTGAAAGGCGTCTGGTACACCGGGTCACCGGTGTTATCGAGCACTATTTTGAATCGCTCGCCGTTCGGACGGTACCACTTACCGCTCTTCTTTGTGTAGCCCTCTTTCTTGAGCAGTTGCGTTGCCTTTTCTTTGTCGACCTTTTCGTTGTATTGGTTGATGTTGTTCTTGACTTTGTCAGAACACCAGTCCAAGAAGTTGTGGCCGACCGGTGGCGGAGTGAACAATTGCGATGGGTTAGACGACCCCGACTGTGTCCGTTGGATGTCGTGCATCCAGCAGAGGGCCTGTCGAACGCGGTACCGCTTAAGGTCGTAGTCGTCGAAGTTGAAGAGGAACCCGTACCCACCGACAGATGGAATCTTATCGTGTCGAATATGGTCCGGGAACTGCTTCGCGACTTTCGGGTCTGCTGAACCGACTACGCCGTCGACCTGATCGTTCCGCATCTTCGACCAGGGCTGGCCACCTTCTTGACCCCAGAACTCGAATCCCGGAACTGTCACGTGCTCAGCGAAGTGATATTCGTCGTGTTTCGACCCGTTAACCTTTGAGACAGTTGCTCCGTCGAATTTCACCGGCCCGTTTCCGATAGGGCTGGTGATTTTCTTGCTACTGAGGTCTTGCTTTACCTTCTCCTTCTCCTCCTTGTTGGAGGCCTCCTCGAACCGCTTGAGGTACTGTTTGTATTGCTTTGGATGGGTGTCGATCCTGACGTTGAGAAGGACCGTCTTCAATAGGTCCTTGTTCATCGGTTCTGGCAGGGTCAGTTCCACCGTTTTCTTGCCGGTGGTGTTTACCTTGCTGTAGAAGCTCGACGAAGACCCGTCAGTATGCTTTTCGAGTTTGAACTTGAGCGCGACGTCTTCTGCCGTAACGTCTTTTCCATCATGCCAGGTTGCATCCGGGTGGACGTTGATTGTCACCTTGTTTTCGGTGACTTCCCAGCTTTCTGCGAGCCCCGGCTCGTAATCGCCGTCGCGCCGTTTCATCGCGAGTCGGTCCCAGAAGATGGTGTTCGTTACCCACGCACGGTTCTGATTGTTGTAGTGATTCCACTGGAGTTCGTTCGGAAGGACACCACCACGGATGCGTGACGAGAACGTGCTGTCAACTATTTCACCTTTCGACTCTGTGGCTGTATCTGTCTCTTCAGAGGGTTCTTCTCCGTCGTCCGAAGTCGTCGAAGACGAAGTTGTCGTTGTCTGATCGGATCCTCCAGAACACCCGGCCAATACGCTGCTAGCTCCAGTTGCACCAGCCATCTGCAACCATCGGCGTCGCGAGATGGACTGGTTGCTCCACCTGCTGTTACGGTCGCTTGCCATGTTACGTCCCCGAAAATCGTCTACTACAACTTATAACTATTTGAATAAATTAGCTCAGGAAAAGAAATATTAATAGTTAAAAATAGCTCAAAATACATTATTGCACTTTTTCTCCGGGTATTATTACCCAAAGAGGGCCGATTGAGATGTGCAACCTGTTAGCAATTTCTATGGACTCCCCCCATATTAGTAGTAGTCAACGGGTGACCCTTTTATTCTACATGCTAAGCTCCGTAGAAGAACTAATGAGGCCAAAATCTGAGTTAGATTTATAAGTCCTCTTACGCACACAACGACCATGCAACGTCGAGCGTTCATCACCGCAGGTACATCGGTCGGACTGGTCGGGCTTTCCGGATGTCTCAGCGGCGGGTCGAAGAAGTCAGTAGAGGTCTCTAACGTTCAGATGAAACGAAAGAACGACGGGGAAACCACAGAAGCTGTCGCTCTCGTTGGAACGGTAAAGAACGTGGCCAGCAATCCAATCAACCCGACGGTGACGGTTACGTTCATCAGAAAAGGACAGACCCTCAATCCGGTCGAGACGGAACTCGGGACGATTCAGTCGGACAAGTCGAAACAATTCCAAGTGGAATCAATTGAGATGGGGCGGACGGCCAGCCAAATAGGCGGATATAAACTCAAAGTTACTGCAAATGAGTACGAGTATACGACGAAGGCGACGCAAACTCCTGAGTAAGTGGTTAACAGTCATCGATTAGCGAGAGCAGTTAACTTCTGAAGTTCTATTCATGTGTATATTTGTAGTAATATATATCACCAAAAAGTATAACCCTCCTGCTGAAAAACCAAACGCTGCGCAATGAATAAGTGGTTCATAAATCGCACATTGCAGATGTTTGTCACCATTTTCGGGGCAATCACCGTTGCATTCGCGATCATCCGTCTTATGCCAGGCGGACCGATTGCGTACATGCAAGCACAGATGCTTCAACAACAATCCTCGAAAAGTCTCACGGCCATCCAAAACCAGATACAGACGTACACAAATATCAATCCGGCCGACCCACTCCACGTCCAGTATCTGGAATACATGATGCATATACTTCAGGGAGACTTTGGAAAATCGATTTGGTACGGACGGCCAGTGATAGATATTCTCGGCGATGCGCTCCCATGGACCATCTTCCTCTCAGTCGTCTCACTGGCTGTGACCTTTTCGTTCGCGATCGTCCTTGGGGCCGCAATGGCCTACTTCGAGGGGAGCCGGTTCGACTTCGGCAGTTCGTCACTGTCGATCCTCCTGACGTCGATTCCGTTCTACGTTGTCGCAATCGTGCTCCTAGCGGTGTTCGGGTACTATCTCGAATGGTTCCCGACCCAAGGGCGGGTCTCTCAGACGATCGACCCGGGAATCACGGTTCCATTCCTCACATCGATTCTCTACCACGCTGCCCTGCCCTTGACCGCGTTAATCATCGCCGGATTCGGCGGAACAGCACTCTCGATGCGAGGTAACAGTATCCGCATTCTCGGAGAGGACTACCTCCGAGTTGCTCGCCTCCGCGGGCTTCCGGAGAAACTCATCGTCCTCCGATACGTGGGCCGGAACGCACTACTTCCGCTGTACACCAGCTTGATGATCCGAATCGCGACTATCGTCGGCGGATCTATCATTCTCGAAACTATCTTTACATATCCTGGAATGGGTTGGTATATGAACCGCGCCTTCCAGACGCGTGACTACCCCCTCTTGATGGGGAGTTTTCTCTTAACAACCACATTGGTCATTCTGGGAATCTACGTTGCTGACCTGACCTACGGCAAAATCGATCCGCGAGTTGAACGAGGTGACCACCGTGAGTCGTACTGACGAGACCGAATCATTTGACTTCGAAACCGTATCGAGCGTCCAGCCATCTCGAAAGGAAAGATACCGCCAAATCGCCGATGAGTATGCATTCGCGCCCTTCCGGGTTCTTTGGAGCGACTACCGGGCTCGAATCGGCTTGGTAATCATCGGATTCTACGCTTTGCTTGGAACACTCGGCGTCGTGGTCCTCGATCCCCCAGTGTACCATGGCGGCGAGAAGCACCTTCCACCGCTGGTGGACATGACTTATCCCCTGGGTACGGACAATCAGGGACGGGGGTTACTCCGACAGACGGTCCACGCTACACCGCCGATGCTGAAAATGATAATCAGCGGTGCGCTGTTCTCAACCGGCGTGGCAATGCTCATAGGCACGGTTAGCGGCTACAAGGGCGGGATATTCGATCGGGCCTCGATGTACCTCGTCGACATCGTGATGACCATCCCGAGCCTGCCACTCATCATCATCTTGGCCGCGACGATCCAACCGGAAGACCCGGTTGTCATCGGGTTAGTGCTCTCGCTAACGGCTTGGGCGGGACTTTCGAGAACGATCCGATCGCAAGTCCTCTCCCTCCGAGAGAAACCGTATATCGAGAGTTCACGGACCATAGGGCTTCCGACATCCACCATCGTCCTGAAGGACGTCACGCCAAACATCATGCCGTACGTGATGGTACACTTCGTCCAATCCGCACGGAGAATCATCTTCGCGTCGGTTGCCCTGTACTTCCTCGGGTTCTTACCGCGAACCGGAGGTTCGGCGGCGAACTGGGGCGTCCAGCTCCAGAACGCCTACAACAACGGTGGCCTGATTGCGCCCTCGTTGTACTACTGGTTCGGTGTCCCGATGGTTGCCATCGTGACGTTGTCGTACGGCCTAATCATGCTCGGCCAAGGCACCGACCGGATCTTCAACCCCCGTATCAGGGCTCGCCATGCAAAGACAGTTGAAGACAAGAGTGAAGAGGTCACTTCGGAAACCCACTAACCATGACGATACAACACACAATGTCGGCACAGCAAGAACAGACAGACACGGTGCTGGAAGTTAGAGACGTGACGGTACAGTTCGACATGGACCGCGGCGAGTCTCGAGTTCTTGATAGCGTGAGCCTAGATATCCAGCGTGGGGAGATTCTGGGCATCGTCGGCGAGTCAGGGTCCGGCAAGTCGATGTTTGCGTCGTCGCTCCTTGACGCAGTCGTCGAGCCAGGAATCCTCACTGGTGAAGTCACCTATTATCCACCAGACGACGAACCAATCGACGTCTTGGACCTCCCGAAACGAAGGCTGCGTGAGCTTCGTTGGGAGGAGATTTCGATGGTGTTCCAAGGCGCGATGAGTTCGTTCAATCCGACGACGAAGATCCGGACTCACTTCGAGGAGACGCTACAAGCCCACAAGTTCGACGTCGAAAAAGGCATGGAACGCGCTCGAGAGATCCTATCGGATCTCTACCTCGATCCCGATCGCGTCCTCGACGTTTATGCCCACGAGCTGTCCGGCGGAATGCGACAGCGAGCACTCATCGCGCTAAGTTTGGTACTCGAACCGGAGGTACTCGTGATGGACGAGCCGACAGCGTCACTCGACTTGCTCATGCAACGTTCGATTCTGAAAATGCTCGAGAAAATCCGTGACAAGTACGACCTCACGCTGGTCTTCATCACTCATGACCTTCCCTTAGTTGCTGAGCTGTGTGACCGGCTCGCAGTAATGTACGCTTTCGAATTCGTCGAGGTCGGCGAGTGTGACACGCTAATCAGGGACGCAGCTCACCCGTACACCCGTGCGCTACTGAACGCGACTCCAAATCTCAACACCCCTGTTAAGGACATGGACCCGATCGAAGGCTCTAGTCCAGATCCAGTCGATAATTTGTCGGGATGTTCTTACCACCCTCGGTGCCCAATCGGTGACAAAGAATGCGTAGCAGAGGACCCTGACTTCTACGAGGTCGGAGATGACCAACAGGCGGCCTGTCATAAGTGGGAGCGCTCCCTAGAGGAGATTCCGTTGAGCACCCAGGCACATGCCGAGATGGAGGGAGAACAATGAGCTCCAGCAGCGACGACACGGTCATCTCCATGGACGAGGTCGAAGTTCACTTCGAGGAGAACTCTGGACTACTAGGGATGTTCTCCGACCCCGACACCGTCCACGCTGTCGATGGAGTGAGCATTGACGTGCCAGAAAACGATATCCTCGCGCTTGTCGGCGAATCCGGCTGCGGGAAGACTACGCTCGGAAAGACCGCTATTGGGATGCAACGGCCCACAAGCGGCTCGGTTCAGTTCCGAGGCCAGGACATCTGGAAGGCCAAAGACGGCGAAGGTTCCGTCGACATCCCGTACGACGACATCCGCCGCGCTCTTCAGATTATCCACCAGGACCCAGGGAGTGCACTGAATCCCTACCGGAAAGTGCGGAACAATCTCGCTGAGCCACTCAAACACCACTACAAAGACCTAAGTAAGGAAGACCGAACGACGCGCATCCTCAATATGCTCGAGGCTGTCGGGATGACGCCGCCGACCGACTATGCAAGCCGGTACCCCCATCAGCTAAGCGGCGGCGAGAAACAACGGATCGCGCTCATCCGGGCACTCATGATGAACCCCGACCTCATCTTGGCCGACGAGTCGGTGAGTGCGTTAGACGTTTCACTCCGAGTGGAGATGATGGATCTGATGATCGAACTGCAGAATCAGTTCAACACCTCGATTCTGTTCATTTCCCATGACCTTTCTAACGCCCGGTATATCACGAGCAAGGCTGACGGACGTATCGGAATCATGTACCTCGGTAAACTGGTCGAGATTGGGCCACCTGAGCAGATCCTCAACAATCCACAGCACCCCTATACTAAGGCGTTGCGTTGGTCCTCGCCGGACCTCGGCGTCACCTCGTCAGACGGGGAACTTCCAATGCGGAAAATCGACATCCCGGACCCGATTAACCCGCCGAGTGGCTGCCGGTTCCACACCCGCTGTCCTGTCGCACGAGAGGCCTGCACCAAGACGCTGCCAGAGACCACTGAAGTCGAAGGCGACCACGGGCATGAAGCGGCCTGCTTCCGGGTCCAGGACGATCACGAGTACTGGGACAGTGCCTCGCTCGAAGACACTGACGATGAAGAGACCTACGCGGAACGATTCGCAGATTGAGTGAGAGGCTAGCGAACCACCTTCTTCCACCCCTGCCCTACGTACCGAAACCGCTTCTCCGCTCTTTCCACCTCACGAATCCCTACACTGCTCAGCTCTGTACTAGCACCTACATCCTTGGCCGAGAGACTAAACTTCGTAGCGTAGTCAGGAGCATCAACTCTCGATCCATCGACCTCGTGGTACTTCGTCACCGTGGTAATGGCTGCTGACTGCCCAGTACCGGTGCGCCGGTCGAGTGATTGAGTAGTCAGACCTGTTTCATCCACCAGACCACTGCGTACACGACCGCAGTGTACAGGATGGTAAAGAGGGCGATCGTCATCGTGATTCCGGCCTCCGAATTGAGACCGTTGGTCTCTAGGTAGATGGCAATCCCGACAAGGATGATATTCAGGACGACGACTCCGAGGACCCACACGCGCTGGAGTGGTTCTGGGAGCAGGCCTTGTAGATTCGGCCGGTTCAGTTGTTCGAACATCCTATCAAGAAACACCGAATCCGGCGCCTTAATTGTACCGGATGCGTGAACTTTGATGGCTTCTCACGGGCGCGAATTTCTCCTGTTTGGCCACCAAGTTTCCCGGCCTAAAATGGAATATACAACTTCCCGCCCACAAGAGGGAGACCGTCAGTCCGAGTGGATTGCTCCGATAGGCCACCATGTTAACTTATACCAAACCAGGAATATCATCTTCTTCCTTAGTGAAGTGTTGACAAAACCACCCTCTGTTTCGCTATGCTAAACCGCTCTCCCATCCTCTAACGTTTAGATGATCGATAAGAGCGGACAATACAGTGGAGTAGCAAGTCCGTTACAGTCCTAATTCTGTAACACCATTGTTTGGGAGTGCCAAACACCGTGTGAACTTCCTGCGGGTCGGAATAGGCTAAATCACAATCAGTGGTAGCCAGGAGGACTGCTTGTTTATCCGAACACGGGGGTTTGATGACTGTGAGGCCAGAAAACGAATTTAGTTCGTCGTCCGATAGGCCGACCGGACACCGATTCTCTCTGTTGTGAGTCGGCCCACCACCTATTGTTTCGCATAGCCAAACAAATCGCGGTCGGGCTCTGTCGTCACCGGTGATGAAGCGATAGCCTCCGCGATACAAGTGAGTTGCAGGATGCCTCGAACGCCAGACGGGGAGCCGCAACCCCGGTGAAGAAACCTCACACTCAGAACGCGAACCGAACTCGTGTTGGAGACCCTCCCTGACGTCGTAAAAACGACCCTGCTAATTCGAGTGAACTGTCATGGTAGACCGTTCATCGCTTGTACGCTGTTTCACGGACGCGGACGCGTAACCAACACTCTGGATTGTGGGAACCGAAAGAACGTTAACGTGGCCTGCGAAGGAGCAGTTGTTCATGCACAAGGTGCAGTTTCGCGATGCGACGGGAATCGTTCGACGAGGTAAACGAACTAACGACGGATTCGTAGCCGGCGGAAAGACCTACGACCCGGCGGCAGTCGATGTGCTACCGCCGACTGACCCGACGAAAGTAATCTGTCAAGCTGGTGGATACATCGATCACCGTGAAGAGTCGGGCTTCGAGGACCGTCCAGAGCGCCCTGAACTATTTGTGAAGACGCCCAACTGCGTAGTCGGACACGGAGACGCTATCGAACTCCCACCGGGGCGTGAGACGGTTGAATTCGAGGCTGAATTCGCGATCGTCATCGCCGATCAGTGTCGTGGCGTTTCCAAGGATGAAGCGATGGAGTATGTCGAGGGGTTTACTTGCGTTAACGATATCAGCAACCGCGACGACCAGCAACAAGAACGTAACTGGGTACGTGGGAAGGCATTCGACGGCTCGTTGCCTGCAGGGCCCGTCGTCGCAACTCCCGACGAAGTCCCGGACGATGCTCGTCTCGTCCTCAGACGCAACGGTGAAGTTGAACAGGAGACGACCCGCGAACACATGATCTTCTCCGTGCCGGAACTCGTTGCAGACGTATCTGAGCTCATCACGCTCGAACCCGGTGACCTCATTGCAACCGGAACCCCGTTCGGTCCTGACGACCTGCGGCCAGGCGACATCATCGAAGTCGAATTCGAGGGCGTCGGCACTCTCCGGAACGAGGTCACCGAACGATAGGCTTCCACTCTTGGCGGTGCTTTCACAGGAGAACGACAAGTAACGCCACTGGCGGTCACCCTCCAGATTTGGTATTCACCTTCCTCGCTGCGTGGTCGTCGAATCGACCTAGACGAGGATTCGAATTTGCCGGGATTCAGAGAGCGTAGTAGAACTCCTTTGGCGGGTTAGTGAGGTCTACATCACCTTCGATGCGAATCGTATGTTTGTCTACGCGAGTGACGGCGTTCTCCCGCCACCAACCGTCCCCTTTCGGAGGTAGCGGGTCAAGGTGACGAATCTCGAGTTCGTAGGGAGGGTGGTACCGTGTATACGGTTCGAACTCGTCTAACCGAGTAACCGCTCGGGCCGCTCCTTCTCGGATACGCTCGCAGGCGACGTCACTGTCGAGGTGGTCCGCTGCTTCTTCGCCTTTACCCTGTTTCGTGGCGACCGTTTCTATGTCGGGAATAAACATCTCCGCTTCCTTACAAGCTTTGTCGTCCCCCGAAATGAACACTGTCGGAACGTCTTGATGACCGGCTACCAGCGCTCGGCAAGCGAACTCGCCGACGTAGGACCCGTTCAGCTTGTAGTACGCTACGTTGCGGGACGAGTACGTGTGGCGCAACGGCGCGTCGACGGTCCCTGCCATCGCGTGCTGACCGACGAACAACATCGCGTCGTACCCGTCAAGTTCGAAGTAGGGTCGTCCGTTGTCTGTGAACGTGGCGTCGTCGGTCACGTCTTCGCCCCGTAGTCCGCCAGAGCCGTGACCGTCCCACACGGTGACCTCAGCGTCAGGGGACGTTTCTTGGATGCCAGCAACTGCGGCGTTCGTCTCACGAGCGAGTTGTTCCATAGCGTCGGCCTTGTGCTCTGGGTCAGCGGTACGGGTATATCGAAACGAGTCCAGCCCGGCGATGCCTTCCAGGTCGGTCAAGACGAATATCTTCATGTCACGGAGTGGTACCCCCTGGTCAAAATACGTTTCCCTACCGCGTTTCAAAAACCAACTTCGACCATTGATTTTCCATCCAGTAGTCTGCCGTGTCTTCCTCCGTGAGGAGAACCGGATGCGGGTTGCACTCGTCGGACCGCCGTCCGCTCGCGGGCACCTCAAGAGACGGCGTTCATCACTGTCCGTCAGGATTACAGAGCGTGGAGTACTCCGTTTTCTGCTTCATCCGTGTTAGTAGCCGCGGTGATAGAAGTACAATACTTGGGGAGACCTTCAGGTGGGGTGGATTTAAGTGTCCGTCACTCTGACTTGTGGGAGAAGAGATGTTAACTATCGGAATACTTGGGCTCGACACGAGCCATCCTGAGTCTTTCGCAAAGATTCTCCAGCGCCGGGACGGGGCCACCGTTTCAGCGGTCTGGGACGGCGGTGACGTTCGCTCCGACGAGTACGTTACCGAGTTCTGCGAAACCTACGAAGCGACTCGCTACGACAACCCCGCCATGATGGCCGAGTCTGTCGACGTCGCGATGGTGCTCACTGCAAACTGGGAAACCCACCTTCCCCTGGCTCGGCCGTTTCTCGATGCGGGCGTCCCGACACTCGTGGACAAGCCGCTTGGCGGAACTCTGGACACCATCGATGGATTCGAACAGGCCGCCGAGAACGCACCGCTGTTCGGTGGGTCGGCCGTACCGTTCCACCCCGAAATTGCGGCCCTTCCGCGGTCCGCGTCCGAACGGACACTATTCGCCGCGGGGTACAACGACTATTACTACTATCGTGTCCACCTCGCAGATACTGTCCGCCGTATCGCGAACGCCGACTGGTCTCAGGTCGAACCGATGACCGATCTCGGCACCTCGGTTCGAGTGACGTTCGACGACGGGCTAAACACCGTCGTGCGCTTCGACGGACCCCATAAAGACGGCACGTTCGGTGTCCTCGACGTGGCAGACCAGACACGTGCGGTCGAAATCCCCGGCACCGAGGCGGCTCTCAAAAAGATGTATGAACAGTATATCGATGCTTTCCTCGACACCGCGCACCGAGAGCGTGACGACACGGACACCCTCGTCGACGCCTCACGGCTTGCACTCGCTATCGAAGCAGCACTGAAACAAAATACGACCGTTACGCCGGATTCGAACTCACTCGACGAGGTCCGCCTAAACGGTGAGGCGTTCCTCGACGACTACTCTCCGTACTACTGAACTTCGACCCATTCGCCGGACGACGCAGACTCGTACACCGCGTCGAGTACCCGGAGGACACGGAGCGCGTCGTCCACGTCGGCAGGTACCGCCGCGTCACCACGTCGGGCGGCAAGGAACTGCTTGAAGAACGACAGTCCCCACGACCCACCGTAACCGGGCGTGGAATCGTACTCGTGAGTGACAGTCCGGTGTGGCGTGCTCTCCCAGCAGTCGGCATCGAGTTCGAGCGTGGTCTCGCCGTCGAATCCGAAGGTCGTTCCCATCGGGTCCCATGAACACCGTCCCTCGTCACCGTAGACGCGAAGCTTCGTGTCGTACCGTCCGTCCCGCAGGAAATACCCGGCAGTGAGTGTGCCGACCGCCCCTGATCGGAGCTCGAACTGAACCACCGCACCGTCCTCGACGTCGACGGCGTCAGTGTCGTACGAAAGCGATGCATGTACTCGAACGACCGGGTCGTCGAGTATCCATGGCAGGAGGTCGATCCAATGGACGCCTAACCACTGGACGATACCGCCACGGCTCTTCTCACGGTCGAAGAGATAGTGACCAGTCGCTCTCGCCTCGAGCTTCGAGGCAACGAACCGCAGGTCGAACACGCGTACATCCCCGAAGAAGCCGTCTGCAGCGCGCTCGCGGAGCTCCTGCGATATCGGATGCCCCCGCCAAGTATACGAGAACCCGACGGTTACATCATCACGGCTGCGGATTCGGTCGGCAACCGGTTCGAGTTCTGCTGCTGTTCGGGCAGCGGGTTTCTCGCTAAAGACGTCGACTCCGCGATCAACCGCTTTCTCGATGGCAGCGGGCGTATCCCGATTCGAGAGCGTGAGCCAGACTAGATCGAGCTGTTCGGATGTGCAGGCCTCATCAATCGACGAGTACCACTGTGTTTCTGAGAGTGACTCTGCACCGACGTCTGCAGGGATGTTCCCGTCCGGGTCGACCGCTGCCACTACTTCTGCATCGTCCAACTGGTCGATGCTCTCCAGATACGGATTCCGATGATGGTGGTCGAGGCCTACGTAGCCGATTCGAACCGTCATCGTTAGAACGCCGGGAGAACCTCTTCACCGAGACGTTCAAGACACGTTAGCGCCGACTCCTGGGGCTGACCAGGGAACTGGATACGGACGAGTATCTGGTCGACGCCCATCTCCTCGTACTCGCGGAACTGCTCGATGCACTCAGCAGGCGTCCCGATGACGAACTTTTCGGCGAGTTCGTCCCAGTCAACTTCCACCTCGTGCTCGTCCATGTATGTCTGGCCCCACCGTGCATACCACTCGTAGAGGTTGAGGAGGTACGGCTGGACAGTCTCTCGGGCCTTCTCGGCGGAGTCACCGACGAAGCAGTCTCTCATGAGCACGACGTCGTTGTTCTCGCGGTCCATGCCGAACTCGTCGAGCGCCGCTTCGTACGTCTCGATCTGCTCGGAGAGGTCCTCTTTCGTCGAGGAGGCAGATGCGATCCATCCGTCACCACGGTACGCGGCGCGCTTGATAGCGACGTCCGCGTGGCCGCCGATCCAGACCGGAAGATTGCTCTCGGGTTGTGGCCGAACGAAGACGTCGTCGTAGTCGTGAAAGTCGCCGTGATGATCGATTGGCTCGTCTGCTCGCCAGAGGTTTTTGAGTAACTCGATGGATTCGATGAACTTCCCGACCCGCTCGTCCATCTCGACACCGAACGCGCCGAGTTCGCGATTCCGATAGCCGAGTGCCGCTCCAAAATGCATCGTCCCGCCCGCGAAGCGGTCGATCATTGCAACCTGCTCTGCGAGGCTCAGCGGGTCGTGAATCGCGGGTAACATGGCTGCTGTCCCCACATCGAGGTCGTCGGTCTGCGACGCGATGGCCGCAAGGCCGGTTACCGGATCCACGAACCCCTCTTCGTGGACGTGGCGTTCGCCCAGTGTGGCTGTGTCGAATCCAACATCCTCCATCAGTTCGGCCTGTTCGATCAGGTCAGATTCGTCGAACTCACTCTCGGGATGATAGTATTGGTTGAGGAAGACGCCGAACTTCATCGCGCCACCTCCGCCTGCATTACAAGAGACTGTCTTTGCACATTCATGCGTTCGTGGTTGCAGAGCGGGAATTATATAATTTACCCCGACGACTTCAGCACAATGCGCAACGAGCAGTTCTTCTGATACAGGCCACTATTTACCGGTACTTTGATGCAGACCGACTCCGACTCATTGAACGAAACATGACTGGGAGGCCAGAGACAGGTACCAGCTACTTCGGTGTCGGTGACCCGGCACACGCCGTTCGCGACCTCGACCGATTCCGGGAAGCAGGACTCGACGCCATCCTCCACACGTTCAGCGAACGCGACCGCGAGTACAACCGCAAGTCCGTGCGCGAAATCGTTGCGGCCAGCGCCGACCGCGGATTCCGCACCTACGTTAATCCGTGGGGCGTCGGCGGTGTTTTCGGTGGAGAAGCCTACTCCGCGTTCGTCGCCCGACAGCCTGATACGAGACAGGTCCGGAACACGGGTGAACGGGCGCCCGCGGCGTGCTTCAACCATCCGGATTTTCGGGAGTACATGCGCGAGTGGACCCGCGACGCGGCAGCGCTCGGCGTCGACGTGGTGTTCTGGGACGAGCCGAACTGGCACGTCCCGGCGTGGGACGACAAGGGTGCACCCGAGGACACGTGGTGTTGTCGGTGCGACCATTGTCGCAAGTGCTACCGGGACCAGTACGACGAGCCAATGCCCGCGACCGAAACCGAGGAGGTGTCTCGATTCCGCGAGGAGTCGCTGGTCGACTTCCTCGAGGAGGTCATGGCAGTCGCGGCCGACGCAGGTGCCGCTAACGCAGTGTGTCTGATGCCGGTCGAGACGACCGATTATGGATTGCGTGACTGGTCGCGGTTAGCCGCGAGCAATCATCTCGACATCCTCGCAACTGACCCGTACTGGCACGACGCTTTCGGGAGTACGGATAAACCTAAAGAGTTCGTGGGGTCCTTCGCAACGAAAGTCAACAACCTCGCTGCGACGAACGATCTCGAAAGCCAGATTTGGATACAGGGATTCGATCTCCCTGCGAACGCGGCGGACGACGTTCGACGGGCCACTCGAACTGCCGTCGACGCTGACGTCGACAGCGTGTTCATCTGGGGGTATGACGGGTGCCGAACAATCTCCGAGATCGCGTGCGAGGAACCGGACGCGGTCTGGAACGCCTACGTCGACGAACTCCCGTAACCAGAGAGCGCCCCGCTGTCTTGCTGTCCCGTTCGACACCCTCCGCGTCTCGTTCGTCTTCCGCGTCGGTCCGCGTGAGAGACATCGCCAGCGGTCTCTCCATCGACTCGTGCGAGGTCCTGTGGCGACGGCGGCGTTGTGAGACACGGGCGACGACGGGCGGCTCTGCCGTTCGTTTCGTCGGTCAGACGGGTCGCTTGTACTGCAGTAAGTCGCACTCGGACGTGTGTTCGCGGTGGACGATGAGGGTGAAAAACTCCGAGCGGGGAACGGACCTGACTGCAATTCAGTACGCCGAGGAGTCGTTGACCTTGACAACCGACGTCGTGCCTTTGGCGAGGGGCACCGAGGACCCGCCGGGGACCGGGTGACAGGTCTCGTCCTCAATGAACACCGTTTGCGCGTCCACGACGTTGGCGAGCGCGCTCTTGACACCGACATATTCGATGTTTCTGAGGGAGATGCGGTCGTTGGAGTCCATCGGGCGGACGACCCCCGTCGCGTTGTTGACGTAGACGCCGTCGAGAGTGGCGTGCGTGCCGCCGGATTTCGTGTTGAGGAGCCACTGGTCGTCGGGGGTGACATTACTGTCCTCCTCGAATTCTGCATAGCCGCCGTACATCTTGAGCGACTGGACGTCGCGGGCGCGGATCCCGTAGTAGCAGCCTTCTATCGGGTACTGGAGCGTGCAGCCCATCAGCGTGATGTCTGTGTCGCCGGAGCTGACGTCAATCGCGGGTTTAGCGAAGTACGTCGCGTCGCACCCGAACAGCCGGAGCGAGTTATTCCCCCCGCCGTTGTCGACGGTCTTGATGAGGCCGGCGTCGTGGGCTGTGCAGTGCTTGAAGGTTGCTGAGAACGACTGGTAGTCGTCGTTGGTGGAATCCCTGTCGTATTTGAACGCTCTCCCTTCTTTGTTGTCGGTCTTGACGCACTGGAGGTTCTCGAACATATGATTGACGCCACCCCTAAGTTCGGCGATGCCGGCGCCGCCCCACACCGAGAAGTCTCGCATGCAGACCCTGGTCAGGTTGTCACTGCCGCCGGGCGGGTCGATAACGAAGGCGCGCGTACCGGACGGCGGTTCCAGGATTGTGGCCTTCTGTCCGTGGCCCTCTATCGTGACGTTCCCGTTAACGGTGACGGGATAACTGTCGCCGGGCGTGAAGTCCGCCTGGATTACGACCTTTCCAGCCGGAAGGCTACTGCCGTACGGGGTACCGATTGACGGCAGGTCATTGAGTGCGGCCTTGATGGTCTGGAACCCGTCGTCGCCCACGTAGCGGACGTAGTTGACCCGGGGGATGTCGATACCGTCTTTACCGGTCTCCAGCAGTCCGTCGCTGTCGGCGTCGGCCCACTCGGCCGCGGATGCGGTACCGCTTGCTGCGCTGAGGAGGGCGCCGCCTCCGAGCGCACCGAGTACCGTGCGGCGGGTGCTCTTTCCAAGCAACTGCTCGCCCTGGTACTGGCGGAGCTGCTCATTTTCTGCTTTGAGCTGCTCGACTTCACGTTCTAACCTGTCTATTCGGCTGTCGGAAGGGTCAGATTCACTGCTCATGGTTGATCGCTAGTCGCACCAGACGCCACAGGTTCTGTCCTAGCAGGACTGCACTACCGCTCTCCCGCTGAGGCGCTTCGATGACGCCCGGTTGTTATTTCATAACAACACACATGATAAAAATCTTTCCATGAAATTATACATACATTAGAGTTCTGAAACGCACCACAGAACCAGAGAGACACGTAGATACCGGTGAAGTCGCCGTCTCTCCAGGTCACTATCGCAGTACTCGGCAGGGGATTCGCTGTCGCCACCAACAGATAGCCGTAGTGGTCTCCTGACGGTGGGTCGCCGTTCCCCGTTCCCTTTCCGTGTCATCCTGGCGCCAGAGGGATGATTTATGGGTGTGGTCCCGCTATTGATTGCACGACGAGGCAACAGCCGAATGTCGAACGATCAATACAGCAAGACGCGAAGCACGTACTACACGTCCGAACGGATAGCTGCGGCAAGAAGGAACGTCCAGACCGAACCCTGGGCGGCGGACCTCCGCGACGAGGCAGTCGAACAGGCCGAAACTGCTCTCGATAAGGGACTCGATGCACTCTGGAATGAGGTCACCGGCCAGAAAATCCCGCGGAGTCTCACCCCAGGGGATGGCACTCAGCGAGAGCGGTGGACGCCCGTGTCCGACGAGCCCTGGGCACTCACTGATGGAGACTGGGTACTTCCTACGAACGACTTCGCCGCGTACCGTGGAAGCGGGCGTGATGAACGAGGCGTCTTCGATCCTGAACTCGCCGACGATGACCTCCTCATCAACGAGCGGTATCCTGACAAGGGTCCTAACTGGGGCGTCGATGACGGCTGGGGATGGGTTGACGAGAACGGCGAAATCGGTGCCGCTGGAACTCGCTTCGTTCCGGTTGCAGCCTACAATCACTGGCACGTCTGGTACGTCCTCCGTGACACGGTCGTGGCTCTCCGCGACGCATACCTATACACCGGTGAGCATCGCTACGCCCGCGCAGGAACGGTCATCCTCGACCGGCTCGCCGACGTCTACCCCGACCTCGACATCTCGGCATTCGATCTCGATCGATTCAAGAACTCCCACGGTGGTCCCGGTGAGGGGAAGATGGTCGGCGCAATCTGGGAGACGAACCTCGTCCGAGACTTCGTGAGCGCCTACGACGCCTTCTTCCCGGCCCAGGACGGTGACGAGAAACTAATCACGTTCCTCTCAGAGAAGGCGGATACGTACAGCGGTCTCCCTCCCAAGGAGTCAGTCGCGTCAGTTCGACGTAACGTCGAAGACGGTCTCGTTCGACAGGTTCTTCCCGGCATCAAAAACGCCCAGATTCACGGAAACCTCGGGATGCACCAGTCCGCCCTCGCGATGTCGGCCGTCGTTCTAGACGAACCTGAGGACTACACCGGCCGTGCCCTAGAGTTCCTTTTTCAGGCGGGCGGCCTCCGAGACGAAGATGACCGGCCGTGGGAAGTCGCGGACGACGATATCGGAGAAGCACGCGAGCGAAACTGGCGTGTCACCGGCGGCAACGTCGAGACGGCGCTGGTCGACCGCATCGACCGCGATGGCTACGCAGACGAGTCAGCACCGAACTACAATGCCATCATTCAGAGCCAACTCCTCCGAATCGCGGACATCCTCGACGCGTACGACGGGGCTGACAACGCCGACCTGTACGATCATCCGAAGCTGTCGAAGGTAGCGCAAGCGCACTTCCCCCTACTGATGTTGGGTCAATACATGCCGTCGATCGGCGACAGCGGGAAAACAGGCGACCCTGACACTCTAATCGGCCCACGGAAGGCACTTCGC
Source organism: Halorussus salinisoli (assembly GCA_005239435.1). Taxonomy (GTDB): domain Archaea; phylum Halobacteriota; class Halobacteria; order Halobacteriales; family Haladaptataceae; genus Halorussus; species Halorussus salinisoli. The sequence continues at coordinate 24,794 of SZNP01000011.1, forward strand.
GGCTACGAGGCGTACGGCGACGATGAGCTTGCGCGTGCTGCTCATCTGCTAAATGGGCAATCAACTGAGGGACTCCATGGAGACGTTTTCTCGTCGGACGCTGGCGAAATCGCCGAGCAAATCGAAGCAATCGTCGACCGCGACGGGACCTACGACCCCGGAAGCTGTATGCTCCCCGATTACGGCTTCATCGCTCTACGAGACGGCGATAGAGAACAACGCGAACGGAGCCCACCCGACGGTTTGATTCCCGACCGGAACGAAACCAGTTCAGATGGCCGACGTGGTGTCTGCCAGTTCTTCGGTCGGAACAGCATCGAGACCGGAACGAGTCACTCCCACCACGACACCCTGAACATCGGGCTCTACGCGCACGGTCTCGATCTCATGCCCGATCTCGGTTATCCGGAGTTCACTGCTGATTGGCCGAAGCGTATCCAGTGGACAAAAAACACCGTCTCACATAACACGGTCGTCGTCGACGCCGAACGCCAACACCCTCAGACGGTCGGCGTCCCGCAGCACTTCCACAACGGGACCGACGTGCAGATTGCCGACGTCAAGGCGCCAGCAGTTTATCCCCAGACTGACGCCTATCGGCGGACGACCGCGATGATTCGAATCGACGCCGTGGACTCGTACGTCGTCGACTTCTTCGACGTCGATGGTGGAGATGACCATCTCTATAGCCTCCACGGTGCAGCAGGCTCGGTGGAGACCGTCGGGATCGAGTCCGAGGAGGTCCCCGGGACCTACGCCGGGGAAAACGTCTCACGACCGAGTTCCGGCGAGGTCACTGACTACGACGAACGGGTCGGCAGTGGGTTCAACTACCTGACGGACGTCAAGCGTGACGAGGAACCGCCATCGCCATTTAGCGTCGAGTGGGACATCGTGGACACGTGGGACGTCCGGGAGGATGACGTAGACGTACGACTGCGCGCGACGGTCTTAACAGACTGCGACGATGTGGCCCTCGCAGACGGGGAGCCGCCGACAAACAAGGATGGGAACCCCGAGTCGATTCAGTACCTGCTCTGTCGGCGGCGGGGCAAGGACCTGAGCTCGACATTCACGTCGGTCCTCGAACCGTACGAGGGGAACCGACGGGTCGAGCGTATCGATCCAGTGTCAGTTCATAACGCCGACAATGCAGCGGCTGAGGCGGGGACTGCAGCCGCCGCGCGTGCGGTCCGGGTCGAACTTGATAGCGGTCGCGTCGATTATCTCGCTCGAGCGCCCGGCGACGGGTCAGTGACCGTCGGTGACGCGTTCACCTTCGATGGCTTCTTTGCACGCTACTCGACGGACGGCGATGGGCCGAGTGCAGCAACACTCGTCGATGGTACGAGTCTCCAGTCTGCGTCGACGGGAGAGACGCTTCTCGATCGCCCGGTTCCTGTGCGGTTCGAGGGACGGGTTGTCGATTTCACACGTGAGATGTCGAGCGAGAATCGAGTGGTGGTCGACCCGGCAGTTAGTGCCGACGTCGAGGCTGCCGTCGGTGATTACCTCTACGTCGATATCGAAGGGGACGCCAATGGCGTCTATCCCATCGAAGATATCGCAGCGACCGAGGATGGAACCCTCTCGGTCGATATTGGTGGGATGACCCCGATACGGCGGTTCGTCAACCCGTCGGAACCGGAGAAGGGATACGTCTATAATCTTGCTGAGGGTGCTTCGGCGAGGTCGCCCGGCGTGGCGACGTGGACTCGAGACTAATTTAGAGTACTCCACTCTCTCAGCGCAGGGTCTGCACTACAACGCACTTGCGAGTCGGGGAAGGAACTATAATCCCCGCTTCAAACGTTGATACATGGTCGAACTTCCCTCGAACTTCTGGCCGGTCCTCTGCGAGTTCGAGCACCTCTGGTACTTTATGTTCGTACTGGATATCGTTCTGCTCGTCCTGCTCGGTGTTAGTGCCCTTCTCGTCGACCCCGGCTCGGCAAGCTTCTACATCGTGGTCTTGAGCGCCATTGTCGGTGTCCCACTCGCGATCGTCCTCGGGTTGTTACTCCGTCTCTGCGCGACGTAAGTGTCCACCGGCCAACTCGCTCTGGTGACGGCGGTGTCGATGCAAGGCCGGTACTGGTTACCTCGGTGAGAATTGAAGCCGACTTGTACGGGCTCAGGGAGTGCGTAGCAGTGTACGGCTCAGTGGCCCGTTTCAGTCCTCGGTGTCGTACTCGACGAACTTCAGCCAGGGCTGGAAGCCCAGCTTGGCGTAGTAGTCGTACAGCCGAGGAACAACGCCATCGATGGTCATGTGATGGTAACCTTCGCCGCTGAAGGTCGCCATGACGTTTGCAATCAGTGTCAGCCCTCGGGCGTTGCCACGCGCGTCTTCGGCGACGCCAATCGGCCCGAGTCCGCAGTAGCGCTCGCCGAAGACCGCAGTCCAGTTAGTGCAGGAACTTAATACGGGTGAGGTCGCTGTTCCCGTCCGCGCGAACGCGACCGGTTCACTGTCTTCCCAGAGGAGCCAGTAGTCGCGCGTACTGCCGGGAAGCCGACAGTCCGTGGCTGCTTGGGAAGCCCATCGACCCGGGAATTCCCGTTCGAGAAAGCCGTGGAGTTGGTCTTCCTCGGCGGGGGTCCTGACCCGGTCGACTCGGACGTCGTTCTCGGTTGGCAGATACGCTTCGACCATGTCGGCAGCCGCTGGCGTCGAGATGTCCTGATACAAGTCAGCGACGACCCCGCCCTCGGTCAGTCCTGACGACTCTAACGGTGGGCCGTAGTGGTCGTTGAGGGGTTTCGGCACGCCGGCGACGAACTTCTGGACGTCCTTTCCGAATCTGATATCGTCGATCCCTTGGTCGCGGATGACGTTGACGGCTGTCTCGACCAACTCGTTGCGGAGGGTTCGCGCGTCACTGTGTGTTCCGTCGGCTGCGAGCAGGCTGATCCAGCCCTGGCTGCCGTCCTCGTACCCCGGGACCGGTTCGGTGAGGTATTTGGCCACGACGAACCCGACGAGGTCGTCTCCGTCGAAGCCGCCCCAGACACGCACGGCGACACCCGGTGACGGCGTGTACAACTTCTGGGTTGCGAGCCGGCGGCTGATCGCTATCGTCGGGTGTAATTCATTCCACAGGTCGACGCCCGTGAGGATTTCCTCACGGGTTACGAGCGGTCGGAGGTCCATCTATACTGTCGACTTCGCGGACCAACATAAAGAGGTTTGCCCGGTTCACCAAAAGTCGGTCGAGACTACTGCAGTAAACTACGACGGAGTGTCAGCAGTCGCACCCGGAACAGGGTGGGAGTCGAAGGCGAACCGTAGTCCGGGGGAAAACTGCTGGCAAAATCCGAAACAGCACCGAGTTACCACGTGGTCTCAGTTAGCAGACCCTCCTCGTCGCTCCCGACGTCGTAGTAGTGAATCGACGCACGGCACTCAGCCGGGTCGACCGTGAGCCAACGGACGTCACCACCGTAGTCCGATTCTTCGGACATGTGGCTGAGGTGGCGAGCCAAAACGTATTCCACGCCGTTGACTTCCTTGCTCCCGCGACCGTGGTCGTAGTAGTAATGGCCGCTGTTGACGAAGACAGTGTTCCCACGCTCCAAAATCGACTGGACAGCTTGGTAGTTGAGCGCGAAGAAGTACGGCTTCGAGCGGACCTCCCAGTTGTCGTCGAGTTCCGTGTGCTTACAGAGTGGCGCGTGGGCGAATACGAACGTCGGCACCTCGGAGTCTTCGTCCATCAACCGCTCGAGCATCGAGAGCTGCGGGGAGGTGACGAAGTTCTGGATTTCGCCGAGCGGGTGGTAGCCGTCGAGCGGGTTCGTATCGAGGAAGACATAGCGCGCGCCGTCGTCCTTGAACCAGAACCACAGCGGGAACTCCGACTCTGGAAAGTGCTTTCGGTACGCGCTCGTCGGCCGTTCGTTGTTCCCTCGGATAACGTAGTACTCGGAGTCGAGGCGGTCGTCCAGCAGCTCCTTCGCTCGCTCGAACTCGCTGTGGTAGAACGCGTCGTCGGGGTCACCGTGCCACCTCCCCCACTTGGTCTCGTCTTCCCAGGGGGAAAGCAGTCGGAGGTCACCGCCGGCGAGGGTCCAGTCGACGCCGATCTCGTTGAGTTTGTCGATTGCCGAACGCTGGACGGATTCGTCTTCGTGTTCGTAGCGTCCGATGCCGACGTGCAGGTCGTAGAGGAGGCCGATGGTCTGCATCGTCACTCACTCCACAGGTGGACCGCAGTCCCTTGGTCGACGTACCCAGTGCCACCGGACACTGCTGCCGAGAGGACGTATCCGCCGTACATCTCTCGTCCGATGAACGAGTGCTCCCGGTAATCGTTCGCGTCGGGCACGAATTCGACCAGTGGCGTCAGGAAGGGTTCCGTAGTTACGTTCGTCAACTCGATCTCGGTCTCGTACTCCTCGCCCTTGAGGTGAGTCGTCTCCAGCGAGAGCGTGAGCGTCTCGCCGTTCTCGACTCGAGCGATTCCTCGGACTCCGGCGTAGATTTTCGCGTTTTCTATCGGGCCAAGGAAGTGATTGACGGTGAGGTTTCGCTGGAGCTGTACCGGCTCCTGACTTGCTACCTTCCAATCGACGTCACCCGGTTCGGTCTGACTCGGTGCTGGTCCGAGGGGCCACGATGCGATGAGCTCCGGGCCGCCGTGGCGGGGTTGGTAGTCTCGCGAAAGAAGGCCCGCTTCGCTGTGTTCGTCCGGTGGCCGACGGTCGTGCTGGCGGTTTGGCGCGGTCCTGGGCGGTGCCCCTCGAATGTGGCGTTCGATGTCGCTATCCGTTGGTCGAGATTTATCCGACTGGTCGGGCATGTCACCCGAAACTGGCTCGAGCATTGTCAAAAGGGTTCCGCCGATTGGCCGCCCGTCTCACTCCTGCAGGCGAGTCTCGAACGACGCGGAATGGACTAGAGAAATAGTCGCGGGAGAGAACCTAGTCGTCTCGATAGGTCGCTTCGATCAGTCCCTGCATATACCCGATGGCGAACAGGCGGCCTTTCATCTCGTAGCCCGCGGTATCGTCGCCCTCACTGGTCATGCTTGGGACGTGATCCGGCCGGGCCGGGCCGTCGAACCCGATGTCGCGGTAGGCCTCCATCGCGGCGTGCATGTCCGTCGGACCGTCGTCCTGCCAGGTTTCGACCAGATGCTCGGCGTCGCCCTCGATGTCTCGGAAGTGGACGAAGGCGATGTCGTCGCCGAAGTGACGGATCGTCTCCGGAATGTCCGCGCCCATGGCGACAAAGTTCCCTTGACAGAAGTTGATTCCGTTGTGGTCGCTTGGGTAGAGGTTCATTACCCGGTCGTAGGCCTCCACGCTGGTAATGATACGACCGACGCCACGGATCGGGGAGAGCGGGGGGTCGTCCGGGTGAAGCGCCAGGGTTACGCCGACCTCCTCGGCCACGGGAACAACGCGTTCGAGGAAGTACTCGAGGGTCTCCCAGAGCCGCTCTTCGGACACTTCACCGACTTTGGCAGTTGGGCCGCGCTGCATCTGGTCGTGGTCGTACGCGGTCGTCTCGGCGTTGCCTCGGACGGGGTGGGTTTCGGTCGTTCGCAACCACCAAAAGTGCGTCATCCAACTGTAGCAGAGGATAGGGATGTCCAGCGCCCCCATCTTGCGGACGAAGTCGTTGAACCGCTCGATCTCTTCATCGCGTCCCTCGAGACCGAGGCGCGTGGTGTCCGTAAGGGGCGTTCCCCCCTCGATAACGCCCACGTCAAGGCCGATGTGTTCGAAGGCTGTTTTCATTCGCAAGAGTTCGTCGTACTCCCACGGGGTATCTCCCCGACGCCCGTTGTCGACTGCGCTCATGTGGGGATGGACGACGGCCTGGTCGACACCAATCTGGCTAGCCATCTCCCAGCGTGCATCACGCTTTGCTGGGAGTGCAACTGCTGTCTTGATAGTTACTCACTCCGGATTAATGAGCCATCCCAACCATACTCAATGTTACGATTGGACTGACGGAAACTGCCGGCGATACAATCGGACTGTCGTGACTCACCTAGAACCTTGATATGATCTCCACGCAACGACACACGTATGGCCGAATTAGCGCTACGTGGCGGTCCAGAAGCCGCAAGCACACTCGACGTGCCGGAATGGCCCCAACACACGGTCGAAAGTATCGAGAACGTCGTCGACTGCCTGGAATCGAACGCCTGGTGTCGCGTGAGCGAGGATGCCAAGTGGGTCGACCAGTTTGAGGACCGATACGCCGAGTACCACGATGCCGACCACGCAATCGCCGTCGCCAACGGCACCGTCGCTATCGAACTCGCCCTGAAGATGTGCGACGTCCGTCCCGGCGACGAGGTACTCGTTCCGCCATACACTTTCATCGCGACAGCAAGCGCAGTAACGTCCGTCGGTGCCGTCCCCCGATTCGTCGACGTGGACCCGAAGACGTACAACGTCGACCCCGAATCCGTCGCAGAGCGAGTGACCGACGATACCGTCGGTCTAGTCGGTGTCCACTTCGCCGGATACCCGATGGACTTCGACGAACTGCTCCCCGTCGTCGACGAACACGACCTCTTCTTGATCGAGGACGCTGCTCACGCCCAGGGAACGGAGTGGAACGGAGAGAAGGTCGGTACCGTCGGAGACGTGGGCACCTTCTCGTTCCAGGAATCGAAGGCTCTCCCCGGCGGTGAGGGTGGTATCGTCGTCACTGATGACGACGTGCGGGCCGAGCAGGGCCATCTTCTGCACAACATCGGCCGTCAGGGAGGCGAAGCCTACCGCCATTACGCTCTCTCCTCGAACAAGCGCCTCTCCGAAGTCCAGGGTGCACTCCTGTGTGCGCAACTCGAGAAACTCACCGAGGAGAACGAACGACGCCGCCGTAATCACGACCGTCTGGTGAAGGGACTGAGCGCTATCGACGGAATCGAAACGAAGCCGGCGGACGACCGCATAACTGCGCGGGGCTTTTGTCTGTTCAACTTCCGATACCGCGAGGCAGCCTTCGACGGTCTCTCGAAAGAGCGGTTCATCGAGGCGCTGAACGCTGAGGGAGTACCTGTCAGCGAGGGCTACGGGAGGCCGCTGTACAGACAGCCTGCCTTCTCCCGTGAGCACGTTGAGTCTCACGTCCCCCGCAGTGTCGACGTGCCGGCATACAACAATCTCTCGCTTCCCGGAGTGCAGGAGGTCACGCGGACGAACGTCACACTCCCTCACGAGGTGTTGCTCGCCGACTCGGACGGTATTGACGCTATTCCAAGAGCAATCGAGAAGATCAAAGACCAAGTGGACCGTCTCTAACCCCCTTCAAATGGCTTCCAGCGGTGTGACGTAGAAATCGAGCGGGAACAGCGTCGCGAGTGCCGGATGGTCGCTGGCGATATCGCGGTGGACGTCCGGGAAGCCGAACAGGAGGTCGGCTATCGCCGGTCGACTACAGGTGACGTCCGCCGGTTCGTCTGTCCGGACGGGCGTCACGACGTCGGCGTTGAACTGAAGTTCGACCCGTTGTTCGCCCTCGATAGCGATCCGAAGTGGGGGTGCATCACCGATGGACGCGTCTCGCCAACTCGCCGATAGCTGTGGCTCGAACCCGGTAAGCGTCCCTTTCAAGTCACGAACATTCTGTTTCCGATTTGGCTGAACGTGCCACCCCGCTGCATGCGAGCGACACGACCGTAGGAGGGGGTCCGCCGGATGCCCGTACACTTTCAATTCGTCAGTTGCGGGAGCGGTCAGTACTGTACCGAGCAGCGACTCGAATCCCGAACTGTTACCGCCGAACTCAAGGACGTCGCGTGACCCCGCCGCCGCCGTGACCGTCAGATAGGCGACTTCGCCCTCCCGCCGCCAGAGAAGCGTCTCGACGTCCGGCCGCAACAGCAGTGCATCGTGAGTCTCGCGCGAACGTGTCAACCGAGGCGTTCGTTCGGCGTGAAGGCACTCAGCGAGGGATAGATGCTCCTCACCGCCGCGGTAGCGTTCGACCGACGTCGAGGTCTGTTCGACGGCGGAGTCGAACGACCGCTCTGTGAGCGAGTAGACGAGTTTTCGACCGGCGTTCTCCCATCCGAAGCGCCGATAGCGCCGTCGGTCCCCACCCAGCTCGACGAGCGGGACGCCGTCCGAGTCGAGTTTAGCGAGCCAGAACTCCAACAGCCGACTCATGTACCCCTTGCCGCGATGGCGCTCGTCGGTCCCGACGCCGCCGATGGCGTGACAGGCGACACCGTCCGCGCCGACGTCGAGTTGCTGCGGGACGCAGGCCGCGTGGCTCGCTATCTCGCCGTCGACGGTGATGACCGCGTGATACTCACGGACCGACGGGTCGTACGCGTTCGGATTTCGTTCGGCCATCGTGGTGTCTGCGCCGCCGAAACACCGGTCAAGCAGATCGAACAGTTCGTCGAACTCGTCTTCGTGAACGATACGGGGACCTTCGACGGTACTGGAACCCATCATCGCGTCAATGCGTGCAGAGCCAGATAAATTATTCGCGGATTTCCGAGCCGTCTCCCCCGAGCAGCGTCCGACCGAAGTCAGTCTAGCCGGGGAAAACTTGAAATCACTCCCGACGGATGAGCGAGCATGTCCGAACTGCGAGCCGGTCGTGGGATCCGTGATATCACCCCAGAATCGCCGATCCAGCTCAGCGGCTATGGTCCCGGGACGCTCGAACGCGTCTCAACGGGTGTTCACTCACCGTTGCGCTCGACGGCACTGGTTCTCGACGATGGTCGGACAAGAGTTGCAGTCGTCTCCGTCGACTTGCTGAACGTCTCCCGTGAGCTCACTGCTTCCGTACGGGAACGAGTCGCTGACGTCGTTGATCACGTCTTCCTTGCCGCGACCCACACGCATGCCGCGCCGTACGTGTCCGGCCAGTTCCTCGAGGTCAATCCCCTGCTGTCCTTCGACGCGGACGTCGACGAGTATCTCACGGTTATCGAGTCCGCCATCACCAAGAGCATCAGGGAGGCAAGCGACGGGCTCAGGCCCGCAGAACTACGCGTCGGCCGGGTGTCGAACGAGGATGTTCTCGTCAACCGCCGAGACGCTGCCGGCTCGATTGATCCAGCACTCGTCGCGCTTCGGGTCACGACGGCGGACGGTGACGAAACGCTCATCGTCAACTTCGCCTGCCATCCGGTGTGTACGACAGCCCGTGAGACCCTGATTTCATCCGACTGGCCCGGCGAGGTTGCGGACCGAGTCCAGGCCGAGACCGGCGCCGAGGTTCTGATTCTCAATGGCGCTACCGGTGACGTCAACCCGGAAGGGAGCGCCGAGCCCCGGACGGGGGAGGCGGTCTACGAGTACATGGCCGAGGTCGGTGAGCGAATCGCGGATACAGTACTCTCGGCACGGGCAGAAGCTACGGGGAATGACCCGCTGACCGTGGATTCTCTCGCGGTCGACCGCGAAACAGTCGACCTCCCGATACAATCACTACCGCCACGCGAAAATCTAGAAGAGCGCTATGACGAGTTAACTGCCGAAATCGAACGCCATGGCGGCGACGAGGACGCCGCGTTCCACGAACTCCAACACGAGGACGATCCCTTGGGGGAGTTGCTAATGGACCGCTGGTACGTCGAAGAAAAACTGCGGCTACACGATTGGGGTCTGACGACTTACGACGCGCCGATTTCACGGTTGGAAATCGATACTGTCGACGTTCTCTCGTTTCCCGGGGAGGTGTTCGCCCGTCACGGACTCGATTTTCGGGAACGAGCAACTTCTGAACCCCTTATTGTCGCCGGGTTCGTTGACGACTACGTAGGATACTTCCCAACGGTCGACGCATTCGATGCGGGCGGGTACGAGGTCCGGACCTGCAAGTTCTCACCGGAGGCGATACGACGTCTACGAACCGCCGCGTTTGACCTGCTGTCCTGAACAGGACGGTAGCTCTCCTCGCGTCGGCCGACTACGATACGAGGCGCGAGCCGACTGCTATGCTTGTTGACGGGTTGGTCGGCTATCTCAGGATCGAATCCAGGTTTCGGTGACAGATGTTCCGCCAGGCTTGCTCGTCGAGGTCGAATTGCTCGAAGAAGCCGTATTGGGGGAACTTCTGGTCTGGATAGAGGAAGTCGGTCCCGAACAGCAGGCTATCCTGGTAGGTATCGAGGAACTGCTGGCCGTAGCTCTCGTCACGGGTGATGGCGTTGAAGCCCGACCCCATCGAGAGGTCGGCGTAGAGGTTGTCGTACTCGGCGAGGAGTTCCGCACATCGACCGCCCGGTTCGACGGGTCTGCTCGGGTAGGAACCGAGATCGCTCTGACGGACGTCGGCGGAGATATGTGCCCACCAGCCGTGGGCGTGCATAATGAAGTCTACGTCGTACTCTCTAACGACGCGTTCGAGGTTTGGGAGTCCGATCTCGTCGGTGCAACAGACGTCGTCGACGTGAAAGAGGACGGGAAGGTCGTACTTCTCGCAGATTTCGTAGAGCAAGCACATTCGGTCGTCGTCGATTGGCAAGCCTGCTTTAAGTTCGCCGAATCCTTGCGCGCCATTCGATACGTACGATTCGATCACGTCGCGAAACCCTTCTTCGTCGAAAATCATCCGCGGATCGACCGAGCAAAACGGGATGACTCGATCCGGATGCCGTTCGGCCGCCTCTAGAACGGTCTCCGTTTTCAGGTAGTGCGACGTCCCCTCGGGCGACTCCAGAGGGAGCAAGACCGAACGGTCCACACCGAACTCGTCCATGTACTCTACGAGGTCGGTGACCGTCAAGGGAGGTTCGTCCCACCGCACTCGACCGATATGGGTGTGTGCGTCGACTACGGGGAGATCGGCAACCCACTCGGGAACGTCTTTGGAAAGGTACTCGTGCCATCGCTTGGAAAAATCGCTCATTCCACGTATCACCAAACCCGGTCGAACTCAAGTTGAGAACCAAAATAAGGCTTGCGTGTCCGTCGGAATACCGACACGTTGGATAGTCTCTGCCGACTTCCAGAACGTCACTGGTACGTCGGGATAGACGTATGCCGAGCGACGGGTTACCGTTAGTCGTGTTCGCCGGTGCGCTGTCGCAGCGTCGTCCCGGCCGGCGGGCCGTTGAGTCGGGACTCGATATCGCCTGCGTCGATGGCGTCGGCGAGTTCCGCCATCGCTTCGCGGTAGACTGCGAGTGTGTGTTCGACGGTTTCGTCGTCGTGACTGTACGACGGCAGTTGGCTTCCGGAAAAGAGGATTCCGCGTTGGAGACATTCCTGCATGAAGAGGCTCTTTGCTAGCCGGTTCATCTCGCCGTCGGTGTCGTAGAACTGTATCGAAGACCGCGGTCCGAAGCCCTCGCACGTCGTGTAGTCGCTCAGCCCGAACTCTGCCGCGATGTCGTTGTACCCCTCGATGAGGGTTTCGCCTTGACGCCAGAGGTGGTCAACGACGTCCTCTTCACGAATCGTCTCGATGCACGCCTTTGCCGCGGCAAGCGACATGGCCTCGCCCGCGTACGTCTCCGAGAAGTATACGTCGTCTCGTTCGAGTAGTCGCATGACGTCTTCTCGGCCGGCAATTGCCGATATCGGGAAGCCGTTGGCCATCCCCTTCGCGAAGCAAGCGATATCGGGTTCGACGTCGAAGTACTCCTGTGCTCCGCCGAGCGCGTACCGGAAGCCGGTGAGAACCTCATCGAATACAAGTAACGCACCTTCCTCACGCGCCAGTTCGCGTACCCGCTCAAGAAAGTCGTCAGTTGGCTTTTGGAGGTTCATGGGCGTCGTCACGACCGCCGCTACCTCGCCCGGATTGTCCTCGAATATCGTTTCGAGGCTCTCGATGTTGTCGTACTCGAACGATTCGGTCATCCTGCCAACAGCATCTGGAACTCCGCGGTCCATCTCCGTCGCAGCGGTCCAGATGTCCGGCCAGCCGTGATACCCCTGAGTGGCGATTACATTCCGGTCCGTGTGAGCGCGGGCGAGCTTCGCGGCCAGCGTCGTCGCGTCGTTGCCGTTCTTCCCGAATCGAACCATCTCGGCGCAGGGGACGCTGTCAACTATCAGCTCTGCGACTTCTACCTGAAGCGGGTGAGGCATGGAGAACATCGTGCCGTCCTGGAGTTGGCGCGCCACCGCCTCACGAACTGCCGGGTAGTTGTGGCCGAGGATGACAGGACCGAGTGCCATCGGATAGTCGACGTACTCGTTGCCGTCGACGTCCCATACGCGACAGCCCTTCCCCTTTTCGAGGTGGGTCGGGGCCACCTCTTGTACCCACTGCTTCGGGGCCTTGCTTCCCGTTTGCGTACACCCAGGAATTACGTCGCGGCCTCGCACTAGCAACTCTCGTGACCGTTCTAACGAGCGGTCAGCCGGCTCAATAGCGTCCCGATCGGGCATTGCCTCGATGTTTCTCGACCCAAAGAATTAATTCTTTGCGTTGTCCCAGTCGGAAGCCCGATACGTGACCCGCCGATAGATGCCACGACTGCGGTGATACGCGGGCGTCCACGGAGAGCGCCATACCGGTCTTCGAACGACGAGTGCGGCGTCTCACGATAGCAGGCCAAGTGAATGCGGAACTCGATATCTCAGTTCGGGCTGTGGGGGAGGTCGAACTTCATGGATACGATTTATGAGGCCGGGGCTGCATCGGGTCGTATGGAGGAGCGAGCTCGAATCACTAGTCTCGGACGGGCAGCCCCGACTATCTCGATCTCGGCGTCGTGTCGCGTCGAAGACGAAGTGTACGTCGGGACGCGAAGTGTCCACCCGAGTAGGATTGCAGCAGTCGACCTGATGAGCGCGACGACTGGCGTCGAACACGAGGTATCCAGTGTCACCGGCGTCCGTGGAATGGTCGAACTCGATGGGATCGTCTACTTTGGAACCTATCATCCGGCAGCGCTCTACCGGGTCGATCCTGACGGGACAGGGGTGACAGAACTCGCCACGTTCGACGACGAGTCGTTCGTCTGGGACGTGACGGCCGCAGACGGATGCGTGTACGCGAGTACGTACCCCAACGCGACGGTCCGCGAGTACGACGTTGCGGCAGGTGAGATGCGTTCGCTAGGTCGAGCACACGAGGACGTTGACTACGCCCGAAGCATCGTCGCCAACGAGGACACCATCTACGTAGGAGTCGGAACGAAGGCGCAACTCGTCGCAATCGACCGGAGGAGTGGAGAGAAGCGGTCGATTCTCCCCCCTGAGCTGACTGACGAGAACATGGCCTATGAACTGGCCCTGACCGATGATGAAGTATTCGTCCGGCTAACCCCCGACGGGATCCTCTGCGCAATCGACCGTACGACCCCGTCTTCGTTCCGAATCGTCGACGAGGACGTCTCGACGTTCGCAGTCGATGCGGGGACGGTGTACACGTTTAAGAATGGGGCTGTCTTCCGGTATGGAGCCGAAGGAAACCGGGAACAAATCGGCCAGGGGAGCGAGAACTTCGAGCCCTTCTGGCTGTCAGTCGACGACGGTCGTGTCGTCGGAGCGGCGTCCGACGGCTCCGTCTGGTCGTTCAGCGTCGGCGACGTCGACATTATCGACTTGGCCGACGCTGGCATGAGCCTCGGCGCAGAGCAACCACAGGCAGCGGTCGTGCTTGACGATGCCGTCTACGTCACGTCTCACGGGAAAATCCACCGCCACCGTGCTGGCGAAACCGTCGAAACCCGGAGTGTTCCCGGTGAGGGCAAAGCGATGGTTGCCGTCGACGACGCAATCTATATCGCTACGTATCCGGAGGCAAGCGTCGTCGAGTACCGACCCGAGAGCGATGAACTCCGGCCTTTCGCGACGATTGGCGAGGCGCAAAACCGGTCGAGGACTATCCACTACGACGAGCGACGAGACACTCTCTACGTCGGGAGCCGTCCAGATTACGGGCACATCGGCGGTGCCGTGACCGCGGTCGACCGGGCAACCGGTGACGCCCGGGTCCATCGAGACGTCGTCGAGGACCAGTCGATTTCGTGCATTGCCCGCGACGGCGAGGACGTCTACCTCGGGAGCGAAATCCAGGGCGGACTCGGTATTGAGCCAGTTGCCAGTACCCCACGCCTCGTCAATTGGGATCCGGATACGTTCGAGGTAGAGTGGGAACTCACGCCTGTCGAGGAAACCGCGGGTATCGACGACCTCGTGGCGCTAGATGGGACGCTGTACGGGGTAACCGTCGACGGTGGCCTCTTCATCGTCGACCCCGACGTCCCGGAAGTCGTCCATCGCGGGACGGCGACCGACGGATGGACTACACTAACGACGTACGATGGAGTGGTATACGGGTTGAGTCTGGATGCCGTGATTGCGATCGACCCCGACACGTACGAGGTGACAACCGTCGTTGACGACCTCGATGGCAGGTGGTACGGCAACCCTCGAATAACGATTGGAGACGAGGGCGAAATCTATGCACTCTCTGGCTACGAACTCGTCCGTGTGGAAGGTCACCTGCGAAGTGACAGAGTATAGCCCGGAATCGCTGTCTGGGGACATCGCGCCCTCCGACGAATTCAGATGTAGTCGTCGGTCATGAGTTCAAACCGTTCGCGCGGAATCTCGTGGTTGAGTGGTTCCCTTTCGACGAACCGTTCTATCTCAGAGATCACGGTCTCTGCGAGTCGGCTTCGGGATGGCGCGCCGGCGACGTGAGGAAACAGGTCTACGTTTTCGAGAGACCTCAGCGGGCTTTCCGATGGAAGTGGTTCCTCGTTGTAGACGTCGAGGACTGCTTGAATGCGTCCGCTCTCTAATTCGTCGACCAACGCTGACTGGTCGACGATCTTCCCCCGGGCGGCGTTGACGAGCAACGCATCCTCCTGCAATTGGTCTAGCCGCTCGGCGTCGAGGAGGTGGTGGGTCTCTGAAGTGAGCGATGCGTGGATAGACACGATGGGTGACTCCGAGAGGACAGTATCGAGAGACTTGAGGTGGGCGTCGTAACCCTCAACTGCGGATTCCTCGACGTACGGGTCGTAGACGAGCGCCGTGACGTCGAACGGGTCAAGCAGGTTGAGCAGGGTACGTCCAACGTCCCCTAACCCAACGAATCCTACCGTCCGGTCGAACAGTGTCTCGGTCCGGTCCCATTTGTCCGGCCAGGCGCCTGCCCTCATCTCCGCGGTCAGGTTCGGGACGTCCCGGAGTCCACTCAGGATGTACGTGAGAACGCCCTCCGCAACGTATTTCGACATCACTTCGTTGGCGCTACAGACGGTGACGCCCTCGTCGTAGAGGGCGTGTGAGCCGACGACTGCGACGCTTCCACCGATGTGCGCAACGAGTGAAAGGTCATCTGCGCGGGCCAACGCGGTTTCGTCGAGAGTCGTCGTTCCCCAGCCGGTGATGCAGACGTCGATATCCTGGAGGCTGTCGGCGAGCTCTTCGTTAGTCAGTTGGTCAGCGTGCTCGTTGTACGTCACATCTCCGAGTCGTTCGAGTCGCTGTCTCTGTTCCGGAGGGAGGAGGTTTTCACGCAGTTCCCCTTCCGGGAGCGTGACAAGTATATTCATCGTCTTACCGGTGTCGGGTTAGCGTTATAAGCGTTCGGACGACGAGGTAACTATGCTAGCAGCGTAACTGCAGGCCGTTCGCCCGAATCGCCGAACTCTACACAGCGTCGCTGGTGCGTTGGCGACACCCCTAGGTTTTTGTCAAAGTGTCCAGTCGAATTAGCCGATGATTGACTCCCATTTCCATCTCTGGACTGCCGACAGTTCTACTCCAGAGAAACGTGGGGAACGCGCCGCCCAAGTCCGCCAGCTCACCGAGGCGACTGGCGTCGACAAGGTCTGTCTTATCGGCGACCTGGGAGAGACCGTCAAGGAGTGCCGGAAGAACAACCAGACCGTCGCGAAGTACGTCACTGAGTACCCCGACCTGTTCTACGGGTGGGCACGGGCGAACCCTCAGTGGGGTGAGGATGCTGTCGTCGAGTTCCGTCGAGCCGTCGAGGCGGACGGTTTGATCGGACTGAAAAACCACTTCGGACCACACGACATCTCTGGTTCGGACATGAAGGTCTCGAATCCCGAGTTTTTCCCACTCGCAGAGGCTGCAGCGGACCTGGGTGTCCCTATTCTCGTTCACGTCGGCCAGCGTGAGGACCCATTCCCCGAGGAGTGGCCGACAGAGTCGTACACGGAGGACGTCGTCGAACTCGCCCGCCGGTACCCCGACCTGTCAATCTTGGCGGCTCACATCGGTGGCGGCGGTGACTGGGAGTACCGGATCAAGAACATCGAACACCAGGAGAACGTCTATCTCGACGTAAGTGGCAGCGTCACTGACGCGGGTATGGTCGAGATGGCCGCGGAGTACCTCGGTGTCGATCGGCTCGTATTCGGCACCGATACCTGGTTCTTGCCGGGAGTCGGAAAACTCGAAGGAGTTGACCTCACGCCCGAGGAGAAAGCGAACATCGCCTACAACATGGAGACGTTGATTCCTGACGATGCGCGCGGTAAGCTCGACCCGTCAGAGGTCGACCGTCGTCGCGATGCGATTGTCGATCACTTTGCGGAGCGAGCTAAGCCGGTCGAGGAACCGGTAATCGACGTCAACGCGTTCCTCGGTGAATTCCCATTCCGGGATGTTGATGCGTCGGCCCAGGCTCTACTCGGTAAAATGGACAAGAAGGGCGTCGACCGTGCGCTCGTGTCCGCGGTGGAAGGGTTGTTCTACCGGAACAAGCAGGCCGCTAACGAGAAACTTGCCGAGCGCGTCACGGACCACGGGGACCGGCTCGTGCCGGTTGCGACGATTGACCCGACCTACCCCGCTTGGAGAGCCGACTTGGATGCCTGTCGAACTGAGTACGGCATGCAAGCGGTGAAGATGCTCCCCGCCCACCACGACTACGATCCGGCCGACCCGGCGGCGAAGGAACTGGTGCAGGCATGTGCCGAGCGGGACTTGCCCGTGATCCTTGCTGCGAGCGTCGAGGATCAGCGCCAGCGCCATCCACGAGTTCAGCTACGAGGATTCGAAGGAATGCGCTCGAAGTGGTGGTCGGACGAACAGGCCGAAGCCATCATCGAACTACTCTCGGACTGTCCGGAAGCAGACGTAATTGTCGCCGACGCCTGGGACAACGCCGCCCAGATAACGCGGAAGACGACGACCTCCTACGCTGACGGGGTCTATTTGGAGAACGACGCCCGTAGCGGCGAGACGTTGTTCGTTCTCGACGACCTGTACCTGTTTTTCCTCCATCAGGGCGAGGAAATCGTCGACGAGGTTGGTGTCGACAACCTCGTCTGTGGGCCAAAACTCCCGTTCCGCGTATTCGAGGCCCATCACGCGAAGACGCGCCATCTCCCCGTCGAAGAGGATGAGAAGACACGAGTCCGCTTTGGCAATGCCGAGGCGCTGCTTGAGGAGGAATCGTGAACACCCACAAGCGAATCGACTACCGCGAAGATGCTGGCCACGAGCGAGCGGTAACGGCAGTGTTCTTCGATGTCGATGGCGTCGTCGTCGACTCAGTCGTTCACAAGTCTGCCTCCCTCGCGGACCTCTTGGTCGACGATCTCGGTCTCGACGTCGCTGTCGATAACCTGATCGGTCTGAACCGCCGTGACAAATACGACTACCTGCGCAAAACGACAGACGTAGACATCTCCGCCGAGGAGTTCATCCGCCAGTACGAAGCTACCCTCGACGGACTATACGCCCGGGACGTCACCCTTCTCGATGGCTTCCCTGCGCTCCTGAGGGACCTCCGCACGGTCGGTATACCTGTGGGACTCGTTTCTGCCGGCAGGATGGCCCAAGTCGAAACCGTCGTCGAACGGTTCGACCTTGAGGAACTCCTCGATACCGTGGTGACCGCCGACTCCATCGACGGGAAGAGCAAGCCCCATCCCGACCTCTACGAGCGTGCTGCGGCCACACTTGGTATTCGTGTAGACCGGTCAATCGCCGTCGAGGATTCCGAATATGGCGTACTCGCGGCGACTCGCGCGGGAGCCTATTGCATCGGGTATGCGCCGCCGGCGAATCCCGTTCAGGAGCTCGGTGCGGCCAACGAGGTGGTCGAAGGACCGGCCGAACTCCGCCAAGCAATTGACGTACGTGTCGGTATTGACGGCGACGTATAACCCTCAGTTACTCCTCGACGAACGGAAGCGATTCACTCTCCATCTTGTTTTTCGGCGTCGGTTGTCTGGTTCACGAGAGGTGGTCCGGTGTTTTCGGGAGACGCTGTCGATGGCTGTTGGAGTGACCAGCTGTGTCCGAGGAGCCCGTTACGTTTGTTACTGAAAACCAAGCTCGGAGATGCTTCGACGGCTTTCTATCGAAGTGATTCCGGAATAACTAGCGAATTTCGACTCTAGAACTGACCCTCTTCTGCGTAAACGGTTGAGTAGGGGCTACCAAATCTACTCCTATATAGTGACTTCGTCAGTCACGTACAGATAGTAGCAGGTTCGGAATCGTGGAGAACTGAGGATTCACGGTCGCTGTGAACGATTCCTCCGGCAAACAGCCTCGAGACTCTTCTTCAAGTCGCGGGGCTTCCTCGCCACTCGATTGGATAGTGGAAGTCCCCAGGAGGAACTACCCGTTACAACATTGGCTTACAACATCGGCTCCGTAATGGTAACTTCTTCTCCCTGAGACTGTTCAAAGAGTCCTCCCGCCGATGGGTTTGGGCTCTGATAGCTCCCGATCCGCAGGTCTGGCCCCTCATAGCTTCGATAGCGAGGGTCGACAGACACCCCGAGAAGAATGTGGTTTCGGTAGTTTCTCGCTCGAGGAAGTCCCCCGAGTAGTATATTATTTTACATTACTAAACAAATGACGGGGTTCGTGTTTTTGGCTCGATTCGTCCGAGTCAACCAAAGGGTTATACGAGTTGCAGTCAGTCGTAGCACCGTGGATAACATGACGGACCTCCCATCACTGCAGACCGACCTCGGTTCTGGTGGTGGCGTGGGGACGTGGTCGCTGTTCGTCGCCGGTGACTGCTTCCTCCCGGTCTCAACAGACGCCAACCAGTTTATTGATAATCGGCTGCAAGAACGGATACGGAACGCCGACCTCGCGGCAGTAAATTTCGAGGCACCTGTCGTACCATCTGACACCGACGCAATCGATAAAAGTGGACCGGCCTTGGAGATGCACCCCGATGCTGGTGAACGGCTCGCAGCTGCTGGATTCGACCTGGCTACGTTAGCGAACAATCACGTCATGGACTACGGACCTCCCGGATTGGAGCGGACGCTCGACACCTGTGAGGCGGCAGGCCTCCAGACAGTTGGCGTGGGGCAGGATGCCGACGATGCTCGTTCTCCCGCACGTTTCGAACCAGTTCCCGACGTTGATGTCACGGTCGTCAACGTCTGCGAGCGCGAGTTCAACGTCGCCGGTCCTGACAGTCCCGGTGCTGCCTGGGACGATTGCCCCGAAGTGACCGAAACCATCGCGACTGCCGCCGAGTCTGGTGACGTGGTCGTGGTAGTTGCCCACGGCGGCGTCGAGTACGTTCCCCTTCCACCTCCCCAGCGCCAGGAGCGCCTCCGGCGGTTCGTCGACAGCGGAGCCGACGTCGTTGTGGGGCACCACCCTCACGTGGCGCAGGGTTGGGAACGATACGGCAACGGCCTAATCGTCCACAGTCTCGGAAACTTCTATTTCGGAACCCAGACCGACTCCCCGAGTACTAGTCGGGCGCTTGCCCTCGACGTGTCGTTCGAGGGTGGGGAGGCTGTCGACGTGGAACTCTTCCCAACAGCCGTTAGGGAGGGATCAGTCGGTTACCTGCCGGACCCCGATGGGTCTGAACTACTCAGGTACGTAGAGACCGCATCGGAGGTCACCCGTAATCATGAGCGACTTACTGCTCACTGGCAGGACATCGCGATTCGGACGTTCTACGAACGATACTCGAATTGGCTGCAGATGGGAATCGGCGACAACCTTGCTCGTGCGAGCGCAAACCCGAACGACCCGGGCTGCCAGCGGCAACTTTGGGACCCGGAGGAACGTCGTCGGGGTCTGCTCACTTTACTAAACGTGATTCGGATGGACTCTCACCGCTGGGTGATGACCACGGCTTTGTCTGTGCTGGCCGGCGAGACCGAGGACAAGCGGTCGGAGTCCGTCCGGAATCAGGCCAAGCGTCTTCTCGACTGGACGCAGCCCTGACGCCGTTCAGAGATAGTATATAGACCGATGTCCGATTCAGTATCACTGTTCGTTGCCTGCGGCCGCTCCGCCGACGGCGAGCACCGAGCCAAGCTTTGATCTGAGTACTGGCCTGGTCACGTCATCCAGTGATCGAACGCAGGTACGCGAGGTCGTTGGCTACTGCCTCGTCGTACGGTGTGTTCGGATCGACGAACTCGACGTTTACGTACCCGTCGAACGAGTCCGTCTCGAATGGTTTGAGGAGTCGCTCAAGGTCGAAGTAGGCCTCGGCGAGCGGACAGCGGTCGCGCGTCCCCCGTTCAGCGACGGCCTGCACGTGGACGTTGTTCGAGAGGGGCGCAAGTACCTTCGACTCGACCGTCAGTTTACCAGCGGGGGTATCGAAGTCCGGTTGCCAGTTCAACCCACAATTCTCGTCATCTATCGCTTCGATCAGTTGGCGAGCACCCGTCAGCTCGTCGGTCAGCGTGTCTGCGTGCTTCTCGACGGTGACAGCGAGCCCGTGTTCGGCCGCGCGTTCCGTCGTCTCCGTGAGGTCTGCGGTGACCGACTCCCAGTGATTCTGGTCGTGGTTGGCGAACGCCTGGTTGCCCGCCCAGACCCGGATCAGGTCCGCACCGAGTCGGTCGGCGATTTCGAGTTCCCGTTCCAGGTCGTCGTCGAACGAGGGCGTTCCTGCACGGAGGTACGAACCATAGACGGGGATGTTGAGGCCTAAATCGGCTGCTCGCTCGCGGATAGCCCTGCAGGTCTCCGGGGACCCATTCCCGACGTGATCGCGGCCCCACACCTCGACTCCGCCGTAGCCGGTAGCCGCGGCCGTCTCCAGTACCGACTCTACCGCCGCTTCCGAGTTCGAGAGCGTACAAATGCCGAATTTCATGCATTCACTCCGCTTCGATACACAGTTAGCCGCTCACGGGATAATTGTTTATGGGACTGCCACGCTGAACATCGGGTGTAACGCCATACAGTCATCGGTACGCACCAGGTTCGGCGCCCTCCCAATGAAGGGTGCGGTTATCCAGTGCGGCCAAGAGCTGTGGAAAATCGTACGATCCGACGACGTCGTCGACGAGCAGACGGTGTTCGATTTCGACCTCTCGGCCGGTTGCACGGTCGTGGAACGACGCGACGGGATCGACGAGCCGTATTGTTCGGAACGAGGGGTCTGCCACGGCCGCGAGACAAGCGTGGTACGAACTCGTCCCGTGTCCCTCGATGGCCAGGTCAACGTCTTCCTCGAACCGTTTCGTGAGGTAGTCTCCCGCCAGGAGGATGTCGGCGGTCTGTTGGGCGACTAGCGACGTCCCGAGCATGAGCGCGTCGGCGGCTAACTTGTGCTCCGTTCCGTGGTAGTCGCCGTAGCCTCCGCCGTTCATCAGTGGCGTGTTTACTTCCCTCGGGCGAACTGCACCGACACCGCGCGGGTCGAACGCCACGACGACTCCGTGGTCGTCGACGCGATCTTCAATCTGTTCCGTCCGTTCAGGAACAACCGTTGTTCCTTTGTCGTATAGTAGAATCAGCGGCTCTCGAACGCCTATCTGGTCGGGTTCGTCTGTAGCTACGATTCCCGTCACAATTATCGGCGGGTCGCGTTCGGCGAGGAAGAAGACCTTCTTCCAGGTGACTCCGTTCACCGTCTCCGCGTCGTACGTTCGGGGGAACAGTTCACCACGGTCATGGTCGAGACCGAAGCGCTTGACGACGGACTCACGCATCGAGCGTGCGTACATCTCAGGGTCTGCCGGGTCGGGCGCAGACACGGGGTTCGATGTGGTGGCCGTGACGTATCTGCGGTTCAGGTCTGTGACCGTCTGTTCGTCGGGGTAGGCGGCTAAGACTTCCCCTTCCGCAGTACACTGGAGCGCGGCAGGATCGACGGTACTCGGGTCGTCGGTTTCGAAGTCCGGCGGTGCGTCGTCGAGGTGCTGGCGGAACCAGTTCACCGCGGCCTCGCGCAGGTGTGGACTGAAGCCGTGGGTTTCGGGAGCGATGGTGAGTTCCAGCGCGCTCGCAGCGTCGTAGTGCTCGTACACCGTGCTCGCGCGGTCGTACGTGCGGTGGACGCCCTCGATGCACAGGAAGTCCGACTGGGCGGCGCCGATAAGCGCCGGTCGTGGGGCGAACGCCGAGACAAAGTCGTCGTAGCGTGGCCCACGCTCGATAGCACGCGCAAGGACTTGCTCGCCGTCTTGGCCCTGTCCCGTCTCCATGTAGTCCTCCTTCGACGTGACAAAACAGCAGGGAGCCGCTGCATCGAGACGCTCCTCGACGAGCATGAGATACCCGGTCTGCATCCCGCCGCCCGAGTTACCCGTGACCCCCACTCGGTCGGAATCGACTTCGGGGCGGTCGAGGAGGTAATCGAGCGCCCGGATGCCGTCGTGGACGAAGTAGCGGGCGACGTTCGCACCGATGGCGGCACACTGATGGCCCATGTAGGAGTGCTCGACTATGTTCTGCCGAGGTAATTCACCCGTTTCGGGGTTGTAGAACTGGTGGCGCTCGCCCTGACCGACTGGATCCACTGCGAGAACGACAAACCCGTTGCGCACGAGGTCGACACAGACCTGTTGATAGACCGGTGCTGCCTTCCCCGTCGCACTGTGGCCACAGAGGAAGAGGACGGCGGGTCGCTGGGTATCCTCGCTAGCGGCCTGGGGGAGGTAGAGATTCGTCGTTACGTGGAAGTTCGGAAGGCTCTCGAAGACGACGGTCTCGATGGAGAATCCATCTCGGTCGAGTGTTCCCGTCCGCTCAGGGTCGAGATCAGAGTTCGTGTCGGGGAGCCCGCCGATTGCATCTCGGAAGTTAGACTGCATCCGGTCGCGATGCGCTTCGAATGCGGAGACGGAGTCGATTTTGTCACGTTCGGCCTGTGCCCGGTCGAATTGGTCGTCGGCCAGCTCCCGGAGGTACCGCGGAAGCTGGTTCTCAACGTCGTAATAGCCGTCGACGTTTTGGTCGAACTGTTTCATCGAGTGAGTCGGCCCACGCAGTGCCGGAATAAAAAATTCTGGGTTGGTGGTCAATAACCTAGTCAAATGGGGAACAGGACGGTGTGGGACTTCGTTTCATCGCCGGAAGTCCATCCGGAGCACGGACATTCCCGGCTTCTCTGGTTGTGCCCAACGGAAGACCTATTTATCACCCTCCGGAACACCTACGAGAACGAGTTCAAATGACAAGTTACGACATTGCGTTCATCGGAACGGGACCGGAACCGGAGAACCCCGTCTGGGGAGAGAGTGCCGCGATGGCCTACCGACACGCCGCCGGATACGAGGAACTCGATAACTGCGACCTCGTCGCTTGCTCTGACCTCGTCGGCGAGAACGCCCGGGCGTTCGCCGCAGAGTTCGGGATTCCCGACGCCAACACGTACGAGGACTACGATGAAATGCTGGCCGCGGTCGAACCAGACGTCGTAAGCGTCTGTACGCCTGTTCCTACCCACGCGCCAATCGTGATCGACTGTGCCGAAAGTGGGCACGTCGACGCGATTCATTGCGAAAAGCCGATGGCAGATACCTGGGAGGCGAGCCGAGAAATGGCTACGGTATGTGACGAATACGATGTCCTCCTCACGTTCAATCACCAGCGTCGCTACGGCGTCCCTGCCGGCCGGATCAAGCAGTTGCTGGATGACGGTGAGATAGGGGAGTTACAGCGTCTAGAGCTGGCACCCGGTAATTTCTTCGACGCGGGCTCTCACCTCGTCGACCTCTGTTCGTACTTTAACGACGAACACCGTGCAAAGTGGGTGATGGGACAAATCGACTACCGCGAGGAGAACGTCCGGTACGGCGTCCACAACGAAAATCAGGCGTTTGTCCAGTGGCGCTACGAGAACGGCGTTCACGCCGTCGCCTATGCTGGCTTCGGAGATGAGCTCCTTCCCTGTCAGATACGGGTAGTTGGTAGTGAGGGTGTCATCGAACTCCAACATATTGAGGGACCGACCGTCCGCGTCCGCCGACAGGGTGAGACCGAGTGGCGGGACGCCGACGCGGACGGCCCCGACGCCAACATTCCCGGCGCCGTCCGGTCTGTGGTCGACGCACTCGAAACCGGTGAAGAGTCGATGCTGCGTGCGGAAAACGCCCTTACGGTCACAGAAATCCTCTTTGGCGCCTATGAGTCCGTACGCCAGCGCGGTCGGGTCGACACACCTCTCGAAATCGACGACAACCCGATTGTCTCCCTAGTCGAGGCCGGAGAAATTGTGCCCGAACAGACTGAGGACTAGCGACGGGGCTGATTCAGTTTTCTGCCCGAGATAGCTGCCGACTCAGTTCCGCTAGCTCGTGTTCTGCGACTTCGAGGTCGCGCTCCCCCTCCCTGGCGACGTGGCACTCGTCGGTAACGAAGCCGTCGTAACCACTTTCGAAGAGTGCCCTGAACAGCGGGCCATGGTCGACACTGCCCTCCCCGAGGAGCTTGGGCTGGAACGTCCCCATGCCGGACGGCGTCTCCATCTCGAAACTTCCGGGGAGTGAGGCGTTGTCGACGCGCATTTCGTCCTTTACGTGGACGTGGACGAGCCGGTCCCCGAGGCGTTCGACCGACTGGGCGCCATGTTCGGTCCGTGAAATCCACATGTTGGCCGCGTCGTGGATGGCCCCGACGTTACTCCGGTCAACCATGTCCAGTAACTTGAGGGTGGAGTCGGTCGTCTCGGCGATCGTGTTCGTGTGGATTTCGACACCGAGGTCCACATCGTACTCTGCTGCAAGGTCGGCTGCTTTGCGCAGCCAGATCGTCGCCTTCGCGAAGTCCTCTTCGGTCGCGTCTCTGACGGGTGGACCGCCGGGCCCGTGTCGTACGAGGTCGCAGTTGAGAACATCTGCGAACTCCAGGAACGTCTGAAGCTTCTCCAGCTCTCGTTCGCACTCGTTCTCGTCTTTCTCGATGTAATGACCGGTATAGCTCCCGAGACAGGGGACGTCGAGACCGAGGTCATCGGTCTGCTCGGCGAGTTCCTTGACTCGTTCCATCGAAGTATCTGTCGAGAGATGTGGCTCTCGTCCCATCGGCTCGACGCCGTCGTAGCCGATTTCGGCCGCGTACTCGAGGGCCTCTTCGAGTGACCGCTGGTGCAGTACCTTCGTAAATAGCGATGTCTGTATGCTCACGATCCCAAGCGCTCGATTGGTTTGAACCTGTATAAATGTTTGTCTTATGAAGTTGAAGCCGTTCGATGAACGTGTAGGGTGCATTCAATTACTCAGTGGCTTATACTCGTTCTCGGATTGGTAGTGTTTCGTCTTGTTATTTCGAGAGATACGACTTCGACTCGGGGGTGTTCTACTGAATATCATGTCCGTCGCTGTTCGCAGAGCCACTTATTTGGCCTGCTAGTTTAGCTCTGTATGAGTTTAATATCTTATTCTAACAGTATTTATTCTTAATGTTGTATATAATAGTTACATAGTAAAGTATTTATTACTATCATTTGTGGTAAGTTAACAAGCCGTGTGATACCACGGCTACGGAAATCAAAAAATGACACACAATAGACAAGATACTAGAGCCCAACTGAGTCGGCGAGCGATGATGGCCTTAGCAGGCGGAGCGGGACTAGTCGGCATCGCAGGCGGGACTGCTAGCGCGAGTGAAACCCAGCCAAATCCGACGTTCGAGACCGAACAGGTGGTCGGCGACGAAGACTGGATGTATGACTCAATTCAGGCCGCCCACGACGACATCGAAGAGGGAGGCCGAATCAACGTCACCGAGAGCTACGACTCCGCCAACGAGTCGTTCCCGATTGTACTCACCAACCACGTCAACGTCACCGGCGCTCACCGCGGTACCACCGTCGTCGACGCCGGTGACTCCGGCGAAAACGTATTCGAAATCCGCGAGGGTCTGAACGATGACCAACGGCCATACACCCGTACTCACGCGATAGAGCATCTCCATATTCAGGGCGGAGAAATCGGTGTACTGATCTCGCCCGAAACATCGGCGACGATTCAACACCTGATGGTACAGAACACGAACTCTCACGGGATTGCCAGCCTCGACCAAGATGGAAACTCCGGAGTGTCGTTCATGAATTACTTCCACAACGTCCACGTCTTCTCCGTGGGTGGTAACGGATTCCATCTACCGTTCTCGGGCGTCAACCACGCCAGTCGACTCCAATTCTGTATCGCTTGGGACAACGACGGAATCGGTGCGAACGTCGGCGGCTACGGCACTCACATCGCGGGCGGAGTCTATCAGGGGAACGGCCACCACGGCGTTCGGTTCACACCAGGTGCAAACCAGTTTATCCGCGACGCCTACCTCGAAGGAAACGGCGACGATCAGCGCGCTAACGAGAACCATGAGTATTCGGCGGACGTCCAAATCGACAACACGCAGGCATCGATTGAGAACTGCTACTTCCAAGGTGCCGGTGCTGGCGGACAGACCGAGCGTGGAGTCGACTTCAAGGGCGGTATCAACTCCCACGTCAGCAACTGCCTGTTCCGGAACCACCAGCAGGGCGCCGTCTACGTTGATGGGGACTCGACCCAATGCGACCTCCATCTGAAGTCGAACATCAACTGGGACGACACCTACATCATCGAAAACAACGGTGACAGCACGCGCTCCGAGGGAGACCTGTTGCCGACCGACCTCTCGACCACCGCCGGGAAGTACGCTCATGATTCAGGCTACGACGATGGCACCAATACCTCGTCCGGCCATCCCGAACAGGCCGTCTGGTACGACGGCGCTTGGTACACGTGGGGTGGTGACGTCATTCGTCCCTCGTGAATCTACGCACGCTTCCGATTCAGCCCCCCGAATCAACGACGCCGTAGAGGGAAGGACTGATAACTGGGGTCCGATGCACGCTCCCCAGTGACCGCGGTTGGAGGTTCACCGAATGCAGGCAACGAGATCGCCTACAATGTAGAAGTCGGTCACCCTTAGGTGCTAACTGTACTGTCTCCTCTCGATTCGCCGCCGGTTTCCCGTGGACAGCGATACTCTCGTCGGAATTCAGCGAAGGTCGACCTTAGTTCCCCTCACTCTCTGGATTTCCTTTTGCATCCCAGATAGACGTTATGGTATCAACGAAGACCTCCGTCCGTCGAGGGTACTTTTCGCCTTCGTCAATCGGAACCGCTGCAATCGTGCTGACGAACCCTGTAGGGAAGTCCATCGTGACGAGCGTCTCGACGACGTCGAACTCGAGAACCTGCTGGTCGTCCAGCGAGAGCCAGGCGGCGGTTGCTTCTGCATCGGCGTACTCGACGGTATACGTCGGCCCGCCCGCGAGTGCGACGATATCCTCGATTTTCCCTACCTCAATCCACTCGTCGTCCTTTAACCATACATGCCCGTCCTCACGTTTTACGTCGTGTCTATCCATTAGCAGCAGGTTCTGTTCGGGCATTCAAATAGGTTCGGGAAGTTCGACTTCGAAGGCGGTCAAGGCGGTCCGTCGCGAAGGTCCGTGGTCGGAAACCTCTTCCTGGTCAACGTTCGGACGTCCGGAGTCCGTTTTTCGACGCCGAATGAGCGGGATTGCTATCTTTGCCACCTCTTCCCCCTCTTCTAAACGCCCTCCTCTATTCTTGGTTTTGTTTGCTATAACAAAATCTCTCGAGCTAGGAGAACGGATATTTTTGCTCAGGTTCCACAGGTAGTAAGTATAGCGCAGGCCGTTACAACATTATGGGCGTAATGGGTTGGTAGAGGAGTATCGAATAACACCGACTCTGTTTCCTAATACTAAATGCCCCCTCGGCTCGAATCAGGATTGTATTCGCTCGACAACCCGCAAAAGTATTAGTCTACCAACACTACTTTTTTTACCGGTGGACTGCCTTCGTCGGCGTAATGCGATTACTCGTCATCGGCGCACACCCGGACGACCCAGATATCCGTGCAGGCGGACTCGCGTGTACACTCGCAGCAGCGGACCACGACGTACGGTTTCTGTCACTGACGAACGGCAACAAGGGTCACCACGAACAGCGTGGTATGGAACTCGCGAACCGCCGACAGTCGGAGGCGCAAGCCGCCGCAGAGATCGCAGGCCTCGACGGGTATGACTTGCTCAACATCCCTGACGGCGAACTACAGCCGACCCTCGACAACCGCAAAACCCTAATCCGGTACATTCGGGAGTACGATCCCCACCTCATCCTCACCCATCGTCCAAACGACTACCATCCGGATCACCGTTACACCTCGCAGCTTGTGCAGGACGCTGCATACATGGTCACTGTACCGAAAATGTGCCCCGAGACGCCTCACCTCGCCGACGACCCAGTTATCTGCTATCTGACGGACGAGTTCCATAAGCCGTATCCGTTCTCGCCGGACGTAGTCGTCCCGATAGACCAGGAAGACGTCAAGCGTAAGTACGACATGCTCCATCAGCATACCTCACAATTGTACGAATGGCTTGCGTACAACCACGGCTATCTGGACGACGTTCCCGACGAAGAGGAGGAGCGCCGGGAGTTCCTCGAAACCGACCCCCTGAATGCAATGGCGGAGATGTCGAACGTCGCTGACCGCTTCCGAGACCGACTCGTGGCGCGATATGGCGAAGAACAGGGGAACGCTATCGAGTACGCGGAAGCGTTCGAAGCCTGCGAATACGGAGCCCCCTTGACGGACGACCGGATCCCCGAGCTGTTCCCGATTTGAACTACCCTCGCTTTCGCGGTGGAATCCATCCCACGTCCGAACCCCGAGATTTTCCATTCTCCCGCTGGTCAGTCGTCGCCATCGAGATAGTCGGCAGCGGTCTGCTCAACGATACCCCGCTGGGAGAGTACTTTCTCGGCGTGCTCTTCCCGTCCCGTTTCTCGCAGGCGTTCTGCATACTCTTCCGCGTGACCCTGTGCGTGGAATGGACCACCGTCGCGAATCATCTCCCACAACGGGTCGGTGACGCTGTCCGGCGACGATGGGTTCCCACCCGCGACGCCCGTCGCTGACTCGAGGAGCCGTCCGTCAACCCACTCGGAAAGCAGTGAAAGCCCGTAGCGGGCGACATCATCGCGCTTGCGAGCGAGATTTGTCGTTTCGTGGGGGTCGTCGGTCAGGTCGAACAGCATCACCGGGTCGAACGCCTTGAGGCCGTCGTGGTAGGTACGGATCAGGAGCCAATTGTCCCAGCGCACCATTCGCTGGCCGGCCCACGCACCCTGACTACAGACGACGAACTCTCGACCGACGTCGTCGCCTTCGATGACCGAAGTCACGAACGACTCCCCATCCCAGCCGGCGGCGTGGTCGACGCCTACGAGGTCGCAAATCGTCGGCGCTAGATCGATTTGGTAGTGAAACTCGTCGTCGACGCCGGATTCGACACCCGGCCCCGAAACGATGAGGGGGACGTTGCACGTTCGCTCGTCGGCGGTCTGGTGGTCGCCGTAGACGTTGAGTTCGCCCTGGTTCTCACCGTGGTCTGCCGAGACGATGATCAACGTCTCCTCTCGAACGCCCTGCTCTTCGAGGGCGTCGAGCAACATGGAGAGATGGTCGTCCATGAAACGCACGCCGATATCGTAGCCGTCTATCCACTGCTCGAACTCTGCACGAGAGGAAATCTCGTCGGGCGTCCGATTCATCGCTGCGCCGTCTGTCCATCCTCGCGGCTCACGGGCACCGTGTGGGCCGTAGCTCTTGTACTGGTCGCGTATCGTTTCCGCGTCGGGGAACGTCGGTGCGGGGTCGTCGGCAAACGGGTTGCCGTACTCTTCGGGAGTGTTGTATGGGGTGTGGGGGTCCCAGACGTTGACGTGAAGATACCAATCGTCCTCGGTCGCGTGTGCGTTGAGCCAATCGAGGGCGTGTGGGACGACCTCGTCGGCGGTCTCCCTCCCTTCGCCGCCGGGGTCACGCCACTCCTCGAACCCTTCGAGGACGTGCCAGGCACCATGGCGCTGCGGGAAACTACTGATGAGTCCCGTCCGATACCCCGACTCTCGGAGGATAGATGGGAACTGGCGGTGGTCGTGGTGGGTTGAGAACTCTCGCTCTGGGCCGTGTCGGCGGGGTTCAGCAGTCAGGCCGCCGTGGTTGACGACGCCCGTATGGATGCCGAATCGTCCAGCGAACAATGCCGTCCGTGATGGGAGGCAGGGCACGTCCGAGGCATAGTAGTTGGTGAAGCGACGGCCCTCTGCGGCGAGTTCGTCGATCGTCGGTGAGGTTTCACGGTCATACCCGTAGCATCCTAGATGGTCGGGACGCAGTGAGTCGACGTCGAAGTACAGGACGCGCATGAATAGTTACCAATTGGAAACCTACGTTAATTCTTTTTTGGTTCCTGTGATTGGCAGTGCAGCACTACCGACGAAGTGCCCGGGGGGATAGGTCAGTACTCTACCTGCACGGGATCACCTGACTCGTGAGACTCGTAGGCCGCTTCGACGACAGCCACCGCCGCAAGTCCTTCTTCGGGTGTGACCATGGGAGAGTGGTCGTGGCGAACTGCCGTGACGAAGTCTTCGATGAGGCCGGTGTTCGGGTTGCTGCCCCAGAAGTGCGAGTTCATTTTTGCATCCGACTCTCCGGTCGTCGTGTACGTCAGTGTCTGGTCGAAGCAGTCCACGTCGATAACTCCCTCGTCACCGACGAGTTCGAGCGTTGCGTCGCCCCAGAAGTGCCACTCATCGGGGCGACTCCACGACCCGTCGAGCAAGAACGAGGTGCCATCTTCGAGTTCCATCGACAACACGTTCACGTCCTCGACTGGGATGTCGTGGAAGCGTGTCCCCGACAAACAGTACACTTCCGAGACCTCTTCGTCGAGCAAGTACTGGACGAGGTCGACGATGTGAACCGAGTGGTCCATGACTGCACCGCCCCCGGACTCATCCGGATCGACAAACCAGCCTCCTGGCATCTTCCCTCGGTTCGTTCCGGAGATGGAATGGACGGTCCCGATGACGTCCCGGTCGAGCGCTCGGTGAGCGCGCGCAACCGGTTCGGAGAACCGAAGCGGCATCGCGACACCGAGCGAGATATCTGACTTCTCCACGCGCCGAACGATGTTCTCGGCGTCTTCGACGGTCGGTGCAAGGGGCTTCTCGCAGAGGACGTCTACCCCGGCGTCGGCACACTGCCGAATCCACGAGCGGTGGTCAGCGTTGGTCGAGCAGATTACCACGCCATCCGCCAATGTCAACAGTTCGTCAGCCGAGCAGTACGGCATGTCGAAGCCGTTCGCCGTATCTCGTCCACGGGGCTCGTTTTCGTCGGCAACGCCGACGAGGTTGACGTCGTCCATCTCGGAGAGGAGCGACAGGTACGCGTTGGTGTGGACGTGTGCTGTCGAGCAAATGCCGATGGACACCGGTGATTTAGATTGGGTCATGCGACCTCCTCTACCGAGACTGGCTTGTTCCTCCGGGCGGACTGCCGTGCGGCAATGGAGAGGCGCAGTGCCTCGATAGCGTCTTCGGCAGTCACGTCCGGTTCTGCCCCTGTCCGAAGGCACTGGACGAAGTGTTCGAGCTCGCGGTAGTACGCATTGTGTCGAAGCGGGCTCTCACTGGATGTGCCGTCCTCAGTCCACTCCCGATATGGAGTGATTGGTGCGGAATTGAATTCGACGAGCCCGCTGTCGCCTGCGAGCTCTAGTTCCATCGTTAACTCGCGCGATATCGGTTGAGCCCACGACGCTTCAACGTATCCGACAGCACCATTGACGAACTTGAGGGTGACGAATCCATGTTCAGCCCGCGGCTTACGATGCCGGCGTGCAAACACTTCCTCGACTTCTCCCCAGCACCACCGGAGGTAATCAATGTCATGAATCGCGAGATCGAGAAATACACCACCGGATCTATCACGGTCAGCGTACCAGTCATCGCTTCCCCATTCAGGGAATGGTGAAAGCCGACGTGTTCGTGCTACGCCCGGTGTTCCCACGTCGCGTTTGCGAGCCGCCTGATACTGAGGGAAATATCTGAGGACATGACCCACCATTATGGTCACGTCTTCGTCAGTGGTGAGTCGATCTATCTCAAGTGCCTCTTCAAGACTCCCTGCAATCGGTTTTTCAAGAAACACATCCACGTCGGCTTCGACTGCCGCTCTGACAAGGGAGAGGTGTGTGTCCGTCGGCGTACAGACGTCGAGGAAGTCTACATCTGCTTCGGCAAGAAGCGCCGTGGTGTCCGTGTAGGCAGTCGCCTGCGTAAAATTGTACTCTTCGATAAGGTCGTCCGGTCCACTGGGGGCTGAGACTGCTGTGACTGTTACGTCGTCCATTTGCGCGTACTGTTTGGAGTGGACTTGTCCCATGAAGCCCGTTCCAGCAAGACCGATACTTAACGTCATGTGATGGCTCAAACTGCGAGTCCCCATAAAGACTAGCGCTAGACAATCTCGATCGTCCACTTTTGAGACGGACCTGGGTTACCGGAGAACGCCGGTTCTCCACCTCTGTTTACCCTCTTGTAGACGCTACAGACGTACTCCGATTTCGGCTACAGCGTATCGAATTCTATGACAGACTTAATGACTTGGTCACCTGTCTTGAAAGCTTGATCGTGCTCTGACGGTGCAAAAACACCGGTGAGTAACTCGTCAAGAAACCAGTCGTCAAATTCGGCCAATGTCTTGATGGCGTCACGGTACTGTGCAACGTTCGAGTTCACGCTCCCGACAAGCGCTTTGTTTTCGAGAACGAGTTCACTGTGGAGGCGTCCTCCGTTGATGTCGAATTCCCACTCGTCAGGGATGCCGAGTAACACTCCAACGCCGTTCGCGGCGAGCGCATGAATCGTCTCAAATGCGTGTTTTGCATATCCCGTGGCCTCGTAAACGAAATCCATCGGCTCATAGACCTCCGCAACTGAGTCGACGGGTGTCTCTCGGGAGTCGACGTAAGTTGCGCCCAATGACTCGATGATATCGATAGTTGGATCCGGTCGGTCGCGTCGTCCGAGGCAATAGAGTCGGTCGAACTGTTCACGGCACATCGCGAGTGTCAATAATCCCAGTGAGCCATTTCCGAGAACGAATGCGCTTTCCGGACTCCACTCAAAGGCAGACCGTGTCGCGTAGGCGTGCTGGAGCGCCTTTTCGGAGTTCGAGATTGGCTCAACCAAGAATCCGTGTTCCCAGAGAGCTTCTGGGATTGACACGAGGAACTCCTCGGGGCTAGTAAAGAACTCTGCCATGTAACCATGGGCACCGACGATACCTCGTTCTACATATTCGCCACTCGGGGCCATGTCCGGTTCTCCCCGCTCAAAGTACGCTGTCGTCGGTTGTCCTGTCGGCGGCCGTCGCACCGTAGGAACGACAACTTGGCCCTCAGTGAGGTCCGTGTCGTTTGCGTCTTCGACGACGCCGACGGCTTCATGTCCGAGAACTTGATAGTCTGCATCTTCAGGGTAGCCTCCGTGATTCCCTTCAATGACTTCATGATCCGTTCCATCGATACCGACACGGAGTGTTCTGATGAGCGCTTCTCCACTGTTAGGGACGGGACGTTCAACGTCAATGATGGTCGGTCGGGTCTCTCCCCGACGGACTGCAATTACCTTCATGTTCGGTGTATGGACAGAATCGGTTATGGTTCTTTCGCACAGGAAACAAAATGCAAAACGAGGACGATCAGATAGTTCGTTGAATAAGCAAAAATGACACTAATGAATAGACTTCCTACAATAGAATCTATATAACTTCAGTTAATTACTAACGCAAAAAATAATCTACTGGGCTTTAGACCGGTTATCAGTCATCTAGGTAGAACTATTTGAGAAATTTCAAAATTTCCTAGTGGCTTGATAGCGAAGCGCTATAAATTCAATTATATATAATTTCTTCGTAAGGTTTAATATTGGTGTGCAACAACTTAACACCTGCCCCGTTAGGGGTATCGCGAATAGAACCATCGGAACAACCATCTGTCAAAATCTGCGCCAAGCAATGGGCTAGCATCCCCTCACCACTGCTGCCTTCGTTGTTCACTGAGTGTCTTTTCCCTCCAACTTTCCTGCATATATTACCTTTATGTGGATAGCTTAATTCAGGCGTGATGGAGGGTATAAACCTCTCTCCGAAGCTATAGTTACCTCCTAACGTCATCAATTTTCTTGGGTGGAGAGTCACCGCGCTCAAATAGCACTTAATTAAGGTTGCCCGGTAGTAGATATATCCATAACTAACTGACTATTTTCATATTATCTGTACTAAAATAATAATCATACGAAAATATAAACAATGACTGTAAGCGTGCAGAATGGGCTGACAATAACAAACTTGTATCGTCTATGCGCACATTACCTAGATAATATGTCACTTTATAATAAGCCAGACCGGCGAAGTCTGCTGCCTCGAAGCGTAGAATGAGGATACCGTTATGAGATTTATCAACTGTCGTCGGCCGAGTATCCCATTTTCAGTAGTTCGTCAAGAACGTCTTCGCAGTTCCGTAGTGCCGCGCGATATACCGCCTCGCGTACGTCGAACTTGGCAAGGGATCGCCCGAGTTCGGATTCTACGTCTGTGATGAGAGCGCGCTCGAACTGGATGGATTTGTCTTGAACGACTCGCCAGACAATATAGGGCCTCTATTGGTCTGTCGACTCGTTCGACGGAGGGAAGTGCGAGGACTCGTTCCCCGCCTCTGCGGCCGTCGCAGACGCCCTCGGCGTCTCTTCGACTTGCTCGCCCTCTATCTTCTCGTTTTCTTCACTCGAACTCGATTGGCCTCTGGGGGTCGCCGACCTTGTTTCATCCTCGTTTTCCGTTTTTTGCGTCTAGCACTTCGTCGTCTGCCTCGTCATTATCGTCGCCCCAGAGGTGTGCTGTTCGGCGGGTTCAAGCGTTCTTCCTCGGAGACGTGGCGTGAACAGGGCACGCTGGTCTCGACTTCTACACTATCGAGAAGACCGTCTACGACAGCTACTGATGGCCGGACTTGAGTCGCCACTTTCGAAGGCGAACCTGACGAGATAGTAGGAGACGTACTAGAAACCGATAGCATTCCCCAAGAATCGGTAGGAAGCAAAATCGTGTACCGGTTTAACCAACGAATCTACGCATGTGGCGTCTGTGTTGGTTAACAGGGACTGACCCTTGTCCTGCGAGCCACTGACGCCCCGAACGGACCTTAAGACCGACGTCGTCGACACGCTTGACGATTATTCTCCCGAACTGCTCCGCCCCGTTGCCTGCTACGCCGAGGATTTCGCCGAATATCGCGAGTGTGGAGACCGCCTCGTCGAAGAAGACAGCGAAGACGAGGTCGAAGAACAACCGGACGATCTCCCGGATGGCGTCCGGTCGAAGGCAACAATCACGTTCAAAGAGATCAACGACAACTGCTACTACGGTCAGTGGCGGGAAGGGGACAAAATCCGCTCCCAGTACAAAGGCCCAGTAAATTCTGTAGAATGAATCACCGCGGATTCCCCACGAATAACTTACATCTCAATAGATTCTACATTATCTTCTGCGTCTTCAGAGGAGATTTCCAGACACCACGTTTCCTCTGCTATTTCCCGTCGTGGTAACTCGAGAGTGACTCATGCACCCCAATCGAATCTAGAGTTTCCTCTAAGGCTGTGACGACCAAGCCAAGGTCCTGCTGGAGATCATATTCGCGGTACTTCCCGCCAGCTAGTCCCTCATTCTTCTCAGTTAGGGAAAGGATTCCTAGCATCCCGAGTTCGTCAAGGTGGTCACGAAGCCAACGACCAGTGTGCTCGTCGCGGCCAGCGAGCGAACAGACGTGCTGGTATCTGGGATATATTTCTCGCGACCGTACTGGCGTTTCGTCTTCAGATGAAAGAGTCGCAAGCGCATATAGGATATATCGTTCGTGGTCGTTTAGGTCCGAGATTCCCTCTTCGATTTCTTTCTTTTCGACACGCTCCAGTGCCTCCTCAACGTGGTCTTCTTGAACGACACCCTCGTCGTTCCCGCGAGCGATGTCGCCTGCTGTCAGTAGCAGGTCGAGTGCGTGCCGGGCGTCGCCTGAAGCCTGTGCTCCTAATGCTGCACACTTTGGAATCACGTCGTCAGTAAGGGCGTCGTCTTTGAATGCGACGTTCGCACGCTGTTTGAGAACCTCACGGAGTTCGTTCGCGTCGTAGTGCGGAAACGAGATTGTGCGTTCACAAAGCGATGAGCGGACTTTCGGGGAGAGACGGTCTCGGAACGTGAGGTCGTTACTAATACCGATGACGCCGACGCGAGCGTTTTGCAGGTTTTCGTTTTCGCGGGCGCGAGAAAGCTGGTAGAGGATGCTATCTTCGCCTTGGTTGATGTGATCAACTTCGTCAAGGACGATGAGGATGATGCCGCCACGGTCGTCGAGGTCCTGCCAGAGTTTGGCGTAGACCTCGCTTTTACTATAGCCGGATTCGGGAATATGATCCTCAGGTGGGCGGAGAGCATTGACGAGAGCAACACCGACTCGGTAGCTAGTTTCGAATCCATCACAATTGATATACGCGGTGGAGAGGGTGAGGTCAGGATACTGTTCGGCGTCTTCTTTGAGATTACGGAGGAGATACCGAGTGGCAGCGGTTTTGCCGACGCCAGCTTTCCCGTAGAGGAAGACGTTATTCGGCTGTTCGCCGTAGATAACGGGTTCGAGCGCTTCGTGGTATTCGTCGAGTTCGTCGTCGCGGCCGACGAGGGTATTCGGTGTGTAATCATCGAGGAGTGCTTCTCGGTTCTCGAACGGAGTGATTGACCGCTCGAAGCTATGCGACCCCATCTTGACGTTGACTAACATACTCATCAGTGATAAAACCACCCGTTCCGATGTTTCCTATGATTCCTTTGCTAATAGGGTTTAAGTGAGACACACACACCACATTTCCTTTGCTATCGGTTCGAGTGGAACACCTGGAAGAGAGCACTAGACAAATGGAAAGTTTTAACACACATAACTCCTAACAGTATCCGTAATATAGTCTATTTAGGTTATTGTGACTAGCTAATCATGGTCTAAGTTTACCCGCTCTCTGGAAAAGCAGAGGAAAACCGGTGTGTGTGTTGTTGATACTGCTAACTGCACCTACGGTTACAACGGATAGCAAAGGAAATCCGGTGTGTGTCCGTGATTTGCTGACTCCGCCTACGGTTTCAGCCGATAGCAAAGGAAACCCGGTGTGGATTTCGGTGAAGGGAAATTGATATCACTAACCGAGAAACTCGCCTACAAATTACAGAAGATGAATGACTGCATGTTTTCCTGATATGGCCGGAGCATCGACACGCTAGATTGTCTCTACAATGATTTGTACTCTAATTCGACAATAGAGCGGGAAGCAGAGGAAAACCGGTGTGTTCCCGTGGTATTGTGTAAAATCAAGTAACATAGTCATCGACCAAGCAGTTGGCTGTCTGCTCGGCCTCGCCTGTGGTGAGTCCCGGACGACCACTCGAATTCTAAACACTCGAACGAATCACAGCTAAACACGGACCCGTCACCGACATGCTCGGCCACGGTGCACACACCAAACCCGCCGGAGCAATCACCGATACTTCTCGTCATTATGCGTCCCCAATTGCTGTTACAGCCGTCTGTCACAGATATCTATTACAGGAAACTGTTACAGAGGTACGCCCCAATGAACAGCCTCCGATAACCATTGTTAGTGAGGAGCATTAACCACGACCAATTTGTATTCTCTACCGAATCGTCGATCCACGGTTTGGTGACTCCCCGACGGCAGAGTTCCTTCTACTCGTCCACGGTCGGATTCGAATCTGCCCCTCTTGGAGAACTCTACAGTAATCGCCTCAACTGTCTCGAAACCGTTCAACACCATGATACTTGAACGCAGATCGACGATTTCGCCGTCTCTCTTCTCCAACCTCTGACCGCCATCCTAAGAATACGCTCCTCGCGCCGCCGGTAGCAGGATTGTGGTTCGAGTACGCCGGCAGTTACGAGTGGACCTTCATTGTCGCTGGTCTCATTGGCATCGCAGGGGCCGGAGGTGTGGCGCTCGGCGCTCAAATTCAGAATAAATTGTAACTCGGTGCCGGCTACGAGGGTACGTCAATACGTCGTGGATGGTCTGACTACTCGATCCTCGAAGGCGTTCACGCCTGGATCCCGGACGTTGGGGGAAACGATTTCTGGCCTTAGATTCCATCGCTACAGGAGGTGGCCGTCCACAGAGGCGAATACGGAGATGAGAGTCAGGATGGTTTGTCTTCCGGACGACGATGTTTCCAACGGGAATCCCACGTTACTACTCGAGGAACTCGTCGACCAGTTCCTCCCGTTCCTCGGTCGCGAACTGTTCCCACCAGAGCTGGGATTCGTGCTCGTGGGCGGTTTCGAGATCCGGAGCGCGGACACTGTAATTGATTGCTTTCTTCGAATTTTTAACCGCTTGACGCCCCGTGTCCTGAATGGCGTCGACTAACTCCCCGACGGCAGCATCAAGTTCGTCCCGTGGCGTGATCCGATTCACGAGCCCGATTCGATATGCTTCTTCGGCATCGATGAGGTTGGCGGTGTACACCAGTTCTTTTACCTTCTGTTCCCCGACTAACTGCGTTATGCGATAGGTCGAACCGTCACCGGGAATTTGGCCGATGTCTGTCGTCGGCACCCCGAATTTCGCGTCGTCTACGCTGACGGAGAGATCACAGTAACTCATGAGAATCAGTCCGCCACCGACGCAGTAGCCGTTAATCTTCGCGATCGTTACCGGATGGAGATCGTATAGCTTCTGCCAGGTATCGAAGTATAGATCCTGACGCTCGCGTTCCACGGGATCATGTTCTTCGCTGGGGCCAGCGTACTCCCGGATATCGCCCCCACTTGAGAACGATTTCTCGCCCGCGCCGGTGATCACGACGACGTCGATATCGCGGTCAAGTTGAATTTCGTCGAACGCTCGGCGGAGATCCAGTAGCGTTTCCGTGTTGATCGGGTTGTACTTATCGGGCTCGTTTAACGTCAGGGTTACGACTCCATCGTCTACGTCTGCAACGATGTTCTCGTACGTGCTGTAGGCCGCCATACGCGTATGCTCGCCTCTCGCCCATATAAAAATTGTGTGAGGAAGATCTGGTTATTGAAGCGAAGAAATGGAAATTCCGGTGGGTGAAACAATACGCACGGGCGAAAAAGCGATAATCGAGTGGCGGTGTCGGCTTACAAACCGATCGTCGGTGAGACGCTCGGACGTTGCGATTCTAAGCAGACCCAGTTTAATCGGGCTCTCACCTTGACTGAAGCCTTGTGGTCAGGTCGAACTCCCGAAGGCGCCCTCTTCGGTCCACCGGTCCAGCGTTGACTGATCGTCGGCCACGGTCTCGAAGACTTCATCGGTGTGTTCGCCGAGAGATGGAGCTGGAGATTTTATCGAGACGTCGTGGTTCGGGAAGTGGATGGGGTGACCCGGCATGAGGCAGTCGCCCCACTCGGGGTCGGTGTGCTCTTCAGCGAGCCCTCGAGCAGCGGTTTGGTCGTGGGAGACAACGTCTTCAATGTCGTTGACGGGACCGTTCGGGAAGCCGTATTCCGTGAGCTGCTCCATCCAGTGGTCGGTCGTATCGTTCGCGAACTCGTCCTGGATCGCACCGATCACCTCCTCGCGGTTTTCCACGCGAGCTTCGTTCGTCCTGTACTCGCGGATTTCATCGCGACCGAGCATGTCCACGAAGTCGTCCCAGCGCTCGTCACTTGGGACGCCGGTAACGATGCGGCCGTCAGAAGTGTCGAAGAGCTGGTAAGGGACTGACGTTTGGTGTGACGTGCCCTGCGGTTCCGGGACGTTCCCCGTCATGGAGTACAACGTAATATACTCATTCATGTACGCCACGATAGTGTCGAAGAGACTGATATCGAACTTACCGACGAATTCATCTGTCGATCCGACGCTGCCGCGTTCGTACAACCGAGCGAGAATTCCGAGAGCGGCGTACATACCCGCCCCGAGATCGCCGATAGCCTGCCCGACCTTGACGGGGTCGCCACCTTCGGGGCCCGTAACGCTCATAATCCCGCCCTCGGCTTGTAAAATCAGATCGAGACCCTTTTTCTCCTTGTACGGGCCAGTTTCCCCGTATCCTTTGACACTGGCGTAGACCAGGTCCTCGTTAAGACTTCGAACTGTTTCGTATCCAACACCCAGTTTGTCTGCAACGCCGTGACCAAAGTTTTCGATGAACACGTCAGCGTCTGCAAGCAGCTCGTGCGCTGCCTCCGTACCGGCGTCGGTCTTCAGATCGAGCGTGACGGACTTTTTGTTTCGGTTGTTGGCCATGAAGTAAGCGGCCTTTCCGTCGGGGCCTGGCCCTTCCCACCGGGCCGCATCGCCGACGTCTGGTCGTTCTATTTTCACAACGTCGGCGCCCATGTCGGCGAGGAGTGCCCCGCAAAATGGACCTGCTCGATGAACTGTCAATTCAACTACATTCAATCCAGCTAGCGGACCTTCAGACATTAGGTGAACGCAACGAAGGCGGTTATTATAAAACTTCTTCTGCGCTACGGAACCGAGTCTACTCAGGGACGTCGACCAGGTCTTCGACAAGTGAGCCGAGAGTCTCCCGAGAGTGGGCACCCAACAGCCTCGCGTCAACTCGACCGTTCTTCACGAAGAGAACTGTCGGTCCTCCCGCTACATCATACTCCTCCTGCAGCAACTCGGCTGATGCAGGTCCGTACACGGCTAGCAGGATGACACCCTCCGGTTGGGTCGCACAGTGCATCTCCAAGTCCTCGCGGACTAGTTCGCACGGAGCACAATCATTTCGCCATACGTAGACGATTGCCCTCTCATACGTCGCCAGTAGCGACGGTAACGCTTCGCCGGGGATGGGAAGGAACGGATCCGGTACACCGGCCGTCTCCGGCGTCTCCCCGACGAGGCCATCTAACAGCAGAGTGACGCGGAGCCGCTCGTCGTCCGATATTTCCGGAACGAATTCCGTTAGTGCCGCGTACACGGATCCGGCGTCTGTGTTATCATACGTGTCCTGCAGAGCCGCCAGCTTGTCTACGTCGTTTATCGCGGATTTGAATCCGGAACTCGACGTCTTCGACCGGTCCTGGACGGAGTCAACGAACGTCGCTGTAGGCCGAATTTGATTTTCTCCAGCTTCTTCAATCACGCCACGCTCGGACAATAACGCCATAATCTCGTGAGTCGGCTCCATCAGTTGATCTCGCTTGAACCGAGGGCTAGTTCGGGAATAAAGATTGTGTTCGTCATGTGAAGGGAATGCGAGGTCGGAATGTGATTTGGACTGAACGGCTACCGATTCGTGGCCGACACGTGACGAGTTATCGAGTGAGCAGCGTCACAAACAGTCGTGAGGAGATTACACGACTATCAGATCTCGTGACATATTCGTGAGCTCGATGAATCCGTCTTCCGTCACGACGACGTTGTCCTCGATGCGTACGCCTCCGACTCCCTCGATGTAGATACCAGGCTCGATCGTGAACGCAAGGCCGGGTTTGAGCGGTTGGGGATTGGTGGGGCCGATGTACGGAGGTTCGTGGCCGTCGAGTCCAATCCCGTGTCCGACGCGGTCGTCGAACTCGTAGCCCGCGTCTTCGATTACGTTCCGGGCGGCTAGGTCGACTTCACGGCACTCGACACCAGGTTCGACCGTCTCGAGCGCTCGTGCACTCGCCTCGTGAACGACCTCGTACATCTCTCGGATTTGTTCACCGGGGTCGCCAACCGCTGCCATCCGCGTCACGTCCGTGTAATACCCGTTGTAGACGGCACCCGTATCGACGAGAACGACGTCGCCGTCCCGGATGGAGCGCGAACTTGTATTCGCCATGATTGAGGCCGTTCGTTCCCCGCTGGTCACCAGCGTCACGCCCCACATCTCCGCGTCGCTTTTAATCAGGCGGGCTTTGAGTTCTGACTCAATCTCTCGTTCGGTCATTCCAGGTTCTAGCGCGGTCAGCGTCTCCGAGAGACACTCGTCGACGATTTCGCCGGACCGTTTGAGCGCTTCGATCTCCGCGTCGTCTTTGTTGGTCCGGAGGTCGGCAAACACAGGCTGGAGATTGACCGTGTCGTTCCAGTCGTACGCATCGCCAAGCGCAGCGGCGTCCAACAGACGGGTGTATCGGTAGTCCATCCCGATTTTACCGGTTTGGTCGCGGTCTTCGAGGAGACCAGCGACGATGTCTTGGACGGGATCAAGCAGGTTATCGGCGTCCGTTTGGTCGTACGTGTGGAGCTCCGAATCACCGCCGAATTCTGAGCGGATGCGGTCGACTTCGACCTCGGAAAGCACGAACGTCACGTTCTCACTCTGTTCGAGAATCGCGAGTAAAACCCGCTCGCTTCCGTGTTTCTCTAGGGGAGACTGAGACACCCCGGTGAAGTAGGTGAACGGTTTGCTGGGCTGTAGGATAACCGTCTCGATATCGTTCGGGAGTCGTTCGAAAAGCTGCTCACGCCGACTGGTGAAAACGTCGACCATGGTTTTTGCTCTAATGGAACGACGATAAGTGTTGTGCAGTCTCGCTCTCGTCCAAAATCAGATATAGGGAAAATCAGCCCACCGAGTAGAGGGGTCTAGTCGTCGCCGACACTTACCCGTGGATCGATAACGCCGTAGATGAGGTCCACGCCGAAATTAGCGATGATGATAAACGCTGCAGCGGCGAAGAAGACGAACTGGATGACGGGATAGTCGCGCGCGAGCACCGACTTCACTAGGGCGTTTCCGATACCGGGCCAGTTGAAGACCACTTCGACCAGAACGACTCCGCCGATCGCGCGAGTCATTGAGGTGGGGTACAGCGTGACCACGGGGAGTACTGAGTGCTTCGCGACGTGCTTCAGGTACTTCCATTGCGGAATCCCCGTGACTCTGTGATAGAACATAAAGTCCTGATTACTGACTTCGACGACACTCGTACGCATTATCAGCGTGGGGAGGTAGATGAACTTCAAGACGATCGCGGCGAACGGGAGGGTGTAGTGAAGGAGGAAGTCCGCAGTGAGATACGACCGGTACCACGCGGCGTCGGAGAACTGCTGGGACGTCGTGGCCGAGATCATACCCGAAGTCGGGAAGATATTGAGGAAGCTGGCGAAGACCACGATGAGCAAGATGCTGATGAAGAATCCGGGCATCGTGCCGAACATGATCGCGGGGATGGTTCCGTACCGCTCTAGTCTCGACCCGCGACGGTTCCCCAGTATCGTTCCGAAGACGGTTCCGATCACGTAGGCGACGGTGATTGCCGGTGCAACGAGCACGAAGGTGTTGAACATCTTCAATCTCACGTACTTCAGCACCGGCACCCGGAACTGCAGCGACGTGCCGAAGTCAAGCATCACGAAGTTGACCAAGTACCGCCAGTACTGGACGTAGAGCGGGTCGTTGAGTCCCCATTTTTCCCGGGTCGCTTCGATCACTTGTTCGCTCGCTCCCTGGTAGGCCAGTTGATCGATGAGACTGCCGGGCATCAGCCTGAAGAAGAAAAACAGGAACGTCAGAATGAGCCACAGCAGGGTAATCGTCTGCAGGCTACGGATCGCGACGTACCGCATGCGGCTACTCATTGGCCCACCTCCTCGTGCTCATAGTAGAGGTGGCACGCGACTTGGTGGTCC
Source organism: Halorussus salinisoli (assembly GCA_005239435.1). Lineage (GTDB taxonomy): Archaea > Halobacteriota > Halobacteria > Halobacteriales > Haladaptataceae > Halorussus > Halorussus salinisoli. The sequence continues at coordinate 68,449 of SZNP01000011.1, forward strand.
GCATCAGATTCCGTGGTACGCGGTGTCCGGTCACAGATGTCCATACGTTCGGGGCATCGATCGCGAAACCGGCAGCCCTCGCCGAGGTTGATTGGGTCCCGCGGCGTTCCTTCGACTTTCGTCCGCGGCCGATTGTGATGAGGATCGGGGATCGGAATTGCGTTGACCAATGCCTCAGTGTAGGGATGTTTGGGTTCGTGGAGCAACTGCTCCGTCGGAGCGCTCTCGACGATGCGACCCAGATACATGACGTTGATGCGATCGCAAACGTGCCCTACGGTCGATAGGTCGTGAGAGATGTAGATAATGGATACGCCAAGTTCTGTTGAAAGGTCGTTGAGCAAGTTGAGAACCGACGCCTGCGTCGAGACGTCAAGCATCGAAGCGGGTTCGTCAGCAAGGATCATATCGGGCTCAGTTACGAGTGCGCGAGCGATAGAGACTCGCTGTTTTTCTCCGCCACTCAGCTGCCTTGGGAGGCGGTCTAGATAGGTGTCGGGATCCAGTTCGGCGTTCTCCAGGGCGCGCCGAATTCGCGCGGTTTTGTCGTCCAGACCGTGTACCGCAAGTGGCTCGCGGAGCGATTCGCGCACGGTCATCTTCGGATCGAGCGAGTTGAAAGGGTCTTGGAAGATAATCTGGACGTTCCTGCGGAAGCGCTTCCAGTCTTTCCGGTCGAAGGTAGACAGGCGGTCCCCTTGGAACCGTATTTCGCCTCCGGTCGGTTCGTGCAGGCCGATCAGAAGTTCCAGGAGCGTCGTCTTTCCACAGCCGCTCTCACCAATAATCCCGATAACTTCGTTCGTATCGACGGTGAGAGACACGTCGTCGACGGCCTGGACGTGGTCCTCGTTCCCGAGAAAACTGTCCAGAAGTCCGCTGCTCTGTGAGAAGTATTTCCGCAACTCTCTGGTTTCGAGAAGGGCTTGATCAGTCATCGCTCTCCTCCTGGAAAGTCGCGGGGTTTTCACTCTCACGAGCGAGTTCGTCCAACTCATGTTTCCTGATACACGCTGCTTGATGAGCTATTTCGGTCTGGTCGCGAGCGCCGTTCGCGAGTTCAAGTGGCGGCGCGCCCCGTTCGCAATCCTCGATGGCGTACGGACACCGATCGGAGAACGTGCAGTAGTCAATATCGCCGAACGTCTGCGGGGGTTTCCCTTCGATATTTTCCAGTCTGCGGTTCGGATGGCGGATGTCCGGGAACGCTTCTTGGAGCATCATCGAGTATGGGTGTCGGGGATCCTCGTAGACGTCCGTTACCGTCCCGGTCTCCGCGATCTGTCCGCCGTGCATCACGGCCATCCGATCGCACGATTCGAAAACGACGCTAATGTCGTGGGTGATAAGTAACATACTTGTGTTCAATTCCTCCCGCACTCGATCATAATACTTGAATATCTGATCTTGCATGATGACGTCAAGTGCGGTCGTCGGTTCGTCTGCAACGATCAACGAGGGTTCGAGGAACAGTGCGAGCGCGATTATCGCTCGCTGTTGCATACCACCTGAAAACTGGTGGGGATAGTCGGAGATTCGGCTCTCGGGAATCCCGACGATCTCGAACATCTCCTTGAAGCGGGCCAATGCCTCTTGATCCGAATAGTCGGTATGGGCTTTGGCGATCTCGATTGCTTGATCCTTGATCCGCTCAAGTGGGTCAATGCTATTCATCGAACTCTGCGGGATGTACGCGATTTCGTCCCATCCGACGACATCGTTCAATTCCGAGAGCGAGAGGTCCTGAACCTCTTGCCCTTTGTACTTGATCGTCCCGGAGGCGATTTCGCCGTTCTCGTCCAGTCCACCGATGATCGACTTCGCGATCGTACTTTTTCCGCAACCGGACTCACCGACGAGCCCGAAGTACTCTCCACTTCGAATCGTGAACGAGGCGTCCGAAGCCGCAGTGAGCCATTCGTCTCCCGCCTCGTACTGAATGGTCAGGTCTTCGACTTCTAGCAGTGGTTCACTCATCTTACCCACCTCCTTCGGCGAATGCGGTTCCATTTTTCCCGGTGGAGTTAGACTCGTACGCACGGCCGAACATGAACGTAGCGAGGACCGTCAGAGAGATCAACGCTCCGGGGGGCAGCGACCACCACCATGTTGTGGCCATCGATCCCGATAGATACGCATTTCGAAGCATGACCCCCCACGACGGAACGAACGGGTTCGACACGCCGAGGAAGGCAAGACTCGCCTGAAGGATAATAGAATAACCCACGCCCAGTGCGAAAAACAGGACGGCCATTGGAGCCACGTTCGGGATGATGTGCTTGAAAACAATTCGCCGTTTGCTGGCACCCGTTGCTTTCGCGGAGCGGATGAACGGCCGCTCTTTTATCTGGAGAACTTGAGAGCGGAGAACCCGAGCGCTACCGCGCCAAAGGATCAGCCCGATAACGAGGATTGAAGTGTAAAATCCCACACCCAGTAACGTGACCAGAACGATCGCGAACGGGATGAACGGGATACCGTACACAAAGTCCGTAATCCGCATGAGGGCGTTATCGGTTTGTCCTCCCATGTACCCGGCGGTAATCCCGACGGATGTACCCAACACAAGGATCAGCAGTCCTCCCAGAAGCCCGGTTAGGACCGTTGGGCGGACACCGATGATGAGCCGAGACAGTACGTCGTAGCCTTTGTCAGTCGTACCTAACGGATGATCGATCGACGGTGATTCGCCCATTGCAATACTCCCATCGCGATAGATAGTCTCATTGGCTTCGTACGGTGCAACCGTTGGTCCGACGATTGCTAGGAGGACTAGCAAAGACAGGTAGAGGATACTGACCTTCGTAATCCTATCGCTGCGTATCAAATCGATAGCTTGTGAGAGATTCCGAATAATATAGTTCTTTTTCTGTGATGACTGCGACGTTGCACTCATGCTATGTGAGGTAATTACACTCTTTGTATAAATGCGTTAGGGATACGGCACACCGGATGACTCCATATTCTCTGCCTGTTTCCATGTAGTACTCCCGTGAGAGTCGGCACAGCTCGAAATTCGAGGCGCTCGACGTCCCATCGACGACCCGGAATCGAGAACGCAACACCGTTCCTCGATCCATCTCGTCTCGGTCACCGTTGAGCAAGCGTCCACCGGTGGTACCTCATTTTCCTCACTAGTACCCGGTCTACCCTTTCAAAGCATTTCTTTCGTAACCCACACGCCATTCGTACGTATAATTATAGTTGACATACTGTCAAACGCTCCCTTGCTCGTGTTAACTCACCCCAAAATATATATGGTGATAATGTGAGTCTATCTCACGTTATGTCCGACCAAGAACGCAAAGCGCGAAGTATCGATAGACGGTGGTTTCTCCAAGGACTCGGTGTCGCGACGGCGACCGGATTAGCCGGCTGCGGTTCGTCCTCCGATGGTAGCGGTGACGAAAACTCTGGAGGGAATGAAAGCCCCGGGGAGAACGAGAACCTCGGGGAGAAGGTGCCGCCGATCGACATCGAGTACTGGTCCAACCTGGCCACGGTGACGAACTTCAGTGAAAGTGTTCTCCCCGGCTTCAAAAAAGACATCGAGGAGGCGATTGATCACGAGGTCAACGTGAAGCCGGTCGAATTCTCTTCGCAGGTCGATAACGTCATTAACGACACGCGATCGCACCAGCTCTCGTTCTGGGTCCACTTTAACGTTCCTGACCGACTGGATCCCCAGGAGATGACTCGGCGGTACTCCATCGACTGGGCAGGCACGACGGGTCGCGACAATCCGCCGCAGTTCGCTAACTGCGAGTACACGGACCTGGCGGTCGGTCAGGAAAGTGCCAAGACAGAAACAGAGCGGGAAGAGATGGTTCACAATGCACACTCGATCCTGAGCGAAGAACTGGCAACGATTCCAGTCGTGCCCAACCTCGAAATCAGCGCCGTGAACACAGACACCGTCGACGCTACCCCCGGTGGCGCGGGCCTCGGGCCGATCAACCCCTCGGGATACATCAAAACCACACCGAAGGGCAAAGACACGCTTGTCGTTAACATCGATGCGAACTTCGTCCAGACGCTCAACTACCCGACGATTGGGAGTTCGAACGTCCAGTCCTGGTGGAACCAACTCACCCACTCCGGACTGACGATGTACGACGAGAACTATGAACTGAAAAATATCCTTGCGAAGAGTATTGAGGTTAGCAACGAAGGGAGGACCATCACTGCGGAGCTGAAAGACGCCACGTTCCACAACGGCGACCCGATCACGTCCGAGGACGTGAAGTTCACCTTCGAGCAGTTGTCGAACAACCCAGGGTCGTACTCGATGGCCGGACAGCCCCCGTACGAATCGATCGAAATCATTGACGATCGGACGACCGAATTCAACTTCTCGGAGCCGTTCTTGGCGATGAAAACGAAGACGATGGCGCGCTGGGGAATCTTCCACAAGGAAACGTGGGTCAACGGCGGCGGAGATAAGAACCCCGAGGATTTCGAGTTCGATCCGTTCGTCGGCTCGGGACCGTTCACTGTGGAGAACTTCCAAGCCGGCCAGAGTATCGAACTGTCGCCCCATGACGATCACCCCGTCTTCTCTCCGGATCACAACCTATTCTTCCGCGTGTATCAAGATCAGACCTCGATGGTCGAAGCGTTCCTTTCTGACGAAGTCGACTACATTACGGGCGTTTCGCCGGGGTCGATCGACCGGATTACGGGGCAGAAAGAGAATAGCGAAATCATCTCGGAGACAGGCTTCTTGCCGTACCTTCTCTACCCGCAGACGTCGTTCGCCCCGATGAAGTTCCGCGAAATGCGCAAGGCTATTGGGACGGCCATCAACAGGGACAAGGCGAATCAGCTTGGCTACAATGGTCGATCCGAGCCAGCGATGTTCTCGACGCCGTTGATGGAAAACCACCCGTATCGACCCTCGGAAGACACGCTTACGAAATTCACCGACGACCCGCAGGGCGATTCGGAGGCTGCCCGCAAGGCGCTAACCGATGCCGGTTGGGGCTGGGACAGCAACGGAAACCTCCGATATCCCTCGGACGCCGATCTCTCGGCGCGATGGCCCAAAGAGTCGGTGCCGCAGCCGGAAGACTTCCCCTGCATCGACGGAGAAGGAAATTACAAGGAATAAGACGGGATGTCGCCGAAGAAGCCACTACTCAAGGAACGTGATTCGGCAGGCGCACTCCCTCGGGGGAGGTCGCACCGATGAGCGAAGGGTTAGAGGATTTCGAGATGCGAGTCCGGTTCGAGGAGGCTGATCCACAAGGAGTCGTGTTCTTCGGGAACTACTTCACCTACCAGGACGAGACGTTGTACGAATACCTCCGCGAGATCGGCTATCCCAATGAGCGACTCCAGTCTGAGGGATGGGACGTACACGTCGTCCACGCGGAAATGGACTTCAAAGGATCGGCACGGTTCGAGGACACGATATCCAACTCGCTAACGGTCACGGAGATCGGTGAGAGCAGCATTACCGTCGAATACAGCGTCCGCTCATCTGAGAGCGGCGACCTACTGGCGAGTGGCGAAGTCGTCTACGTAGCCGTCGATGCTGATGGTCATCCAACCAGCGTCTCGTCTGAATTCAGGGCCGCGGTACGGGACTATCAGGGCGAACCATCCGACGTGTTCTCCGGGAAATAATTGGAGTCCCACCGGACTTACTGCTCCGGCGGGCGTCTAATCGGTTTAGGGAACCGGTTTTCGAGACGAGTGCGAACGGAAAGCACCGTCCAGTACGGGTGTAGACGCGAGATAACGCGAGGAAGAACGAAGATGGGGTAGAAAGGGGGGCAATAGCCGCGACGGGTCACATACTGAGGTGGTAGTTACCTAGCTGTGTCACCGTCATCGTGCTGTTTGGGGGGACGACAATCGTGGTCGTGTCGGTGTCGATCAGCGCGGGGCCGTTGAGTTCGTGGCCTGGCGAGAGCGACTCGCCCCGATACGCTGGCGACGAGCGCAGTTCGTCGTCGAAGTAGGCCTCGCGCTGCTCGTGGCGCGCAGTTTCGACCGATTCCGACGTATCTGCCGTGGCGACATCCGTTTCGCTCTTGCCGACGGCCTCGACGCGCCAGTAGAGGAACTCGATCTCCTGATCGAGTTGCTTGTATTTGTACGTCTCGTGGTGCTTTTCATGGAAGCGATCGACGAGCTCTGCCTGCACATCGCTGTCGACCCGGTCGGCTGGCAACGGGACCTGGAGTTCCCAAGACTGCTGTGGGTACCGCGCTTCGACGTAATAGTTAGTTAGTCGATTGTCCTCCGAGATCCCAACGCGGCTGAAGAACTCCTCGGCTTGCAGTGACAGGTCGGTGAGCGTCTGGTTGATGCCCTCGAAGTCGAATTGGTCACTGGTCGTGAAGTGGCTGGCGGAGAAGTCCCTCCGGATGTCGGAGATGATTCCGCCGACGGCGCTCACGACTCCAGCGTTTTCCGGGAGCAGGATATCGTCGATCCGCAGTTCGCGGGCGAACTGCGCGGCGTGGAGTCCGAGTGCACCGCCACCGCCGGAGAGGACGTAGTTCTGCGGGTCAATCCCCCGCTCGACGGTGACGCCTTTGATCTCGTTCACCATGTTTTGCGTCGCAGTGAGGTACACAGCGTGAGCGGCCTCGGCGGTGTCGAGGTCGAGTTTTGCTCCGATTTGCTCATCGATAGCGGCCGCCGCTGCATCGCGGCTAATCGGCATATCACCGCCGAGGAAATAGTTCTCGTTCACGTAGCCGAGGACGACCGCGGCGTCAGTGACGGTTGGATCAGAGCCGCCCTGGGGATAGCACGCGGGGCCCGGATCTGAGCCCGCGCTCTCCGGGCCGACGTGTAACAGTCCGCCTTCATCGACGTACGCGATGCTGCCACCACCGGAACCGATACTCTTCACGTCGACTTTCTCGATCCCCAGCACGTTATCCCCGACCTTGGCCTCTCGCGTCCGGGGAATCGTTCCATCCTGAATTACGCCCATGTCGAGGCTGGTCCCGCCCATGTCGAGGGCGAGGACGTCAGTGTGGCCGAGATCTGCTTGGACGAGTTCCCGTGCAGCGACGGGAAACATCGTTGGTCCCGAGTCGACGGTCCAGACCGGTGTCTCGATGATCTCCTCGACAGGCATGACTCCGCCGTTTGCCGAAATGATCAGTGGCTCGCCTCGGAAACCGGCTTGCGTGAGCCGTTCTTTTAGACGGGTGAGGTAATCACCGACGACCTCGTACAAGGACGCGTCGATGGCCGTCGAGGACGTTCGACGGTACTCCCGGATGATGGGGTTAACTTCGTGGCTGAGCGAGTACTCCAGTTCCGGAGCCAGTTCGTCGAGCAATTCGCCGATACGTTGTTCGTGGGCCGGATTGACGTGGGCCCAGAGCAACGATACAGCAACAGCATCGACGTCCGTCTCCGCGATCCGTCGGATTTTTTCCCGGACGGTGTCCTCGTTTAGCGGAGTGACGACCGCTCCTTGCGCATCGATTCGCTCCTCCACGCCGAAAGTGAGCGACCGTGGGACGTACGGTTCCGGGTACTCCACGTCCCAGTCGAACGGATCCTTCTTTCCGCCTTCCCTGAACATGAGGACGTCCTCAAATCCCGCGGTACAGAGGAGTGAGGTCGATGCGACCGTGTCCTCGATAATCGCGTTGGTCGCGATAGTCGTTCCATGAATTAATCGATCGGTGTCGGCGAGGAAGTTCGAAACCGACACATTGTACGCCTGGGCGGCTTTTTCACAGGCCTCGAACACCCCGTCAGTCAAATCTCCGTACGTCGTCGGCGCTTTGAACGAGCCGGTACGGCCGTTCCCGTCACGCACGTACAGATCGGTGAACGTGCCACCGATGTCGATCGCGAGCGTGTACTTCATTACGAACTCACCTCCTCGTCGCGAACGATAATGTCGCCGTCGTCCGTCTCGGTGATTTCGACTCCATACGTCTCCTCTGCCCGGTCGATGGAGATGAGTCCTGCTTCAACGTCCGCGCGAACCAGTTCCGGGTCTCGTTCGGTCGGGTCACCGTATCCACCACCACCGGGGAGAACACCGATGACGAACTCGCCGGGGTCGAGTTCCTCCACGCCCGGGGAGCTGAGCTCCTCAACCTCGCCGTCCGTGGTCCGTTTTTTGACCGCGGCTGAAGCACCCGACTCGCCGCCGTTGATGCCTTTCGGGGGGTACTTGAATCCGGTACCGTGAAACGCCACGGTCATCGAGCCCTCGTGGGGACCGTACTCGACAATACCGCTCGAACTTCCGCGCCACGTACCCGCCCCTTCCGTGTCCGGGAGGAGATGGTTTCGCCGGACGAGGATCGGATACTTCTGCTCGTCAACCTCGACGCTGTCGCGGTACAGGACTCCGCAGGTGTCGGGAGTGCCGTACGTGACCCATCCGTCGTGTCCGTGGACCGCGCCACCGCCACCGCCGGTGAAAAACAGTTGGTTAGCGTACTGCTCTCCGTCCCGACGGTCGTCGAACCCCGAGATGACGCCCCAGTTCGGGGGCATCGCCGCGTTCCCCTCGGCGAATCCGTACGGTTCTCCGAGTTCCCCGAATGCGGCCCGAACGGCGTTGAAGAGCATGTCGTTCACGTTTGAAGTGGCGCAGGACGTGCCGACTGGATACTCTGGCTTCCCGACAACTTTGCCTTCATCCATCTCCAAATCTATCCGGCTGATACTTCCGTGGTTGTGGGGGAGATCGGGGTCAAGATTACAGAACACACCCCCGTAAGCGGACGACGTCACAGTCGCCTCGGACAAGTTCACCCCCGCGGGAATGTTGTCGATGTTGTCCGTGAAGTCCACCAAGATACGCCCTTTGTCTGGCTTGATCGAGACGTCGACCGTGATCGGAATCCCTTCGGGCGCGGCATCGTTGTAGTAGATCGGGTCGTGGTATGTGGTGTACGAGAAGTCTGCTTCGGGAAGGCGTCCGATCTCTTTGATCATCATTTCCTCACCGTAGCGGAGCCACTCTTCGATGAACGCTTTGATTACGTTGGTTCCGTACTCCTCGCAGAGTTCCTGGATTCGCTCTTCTCCAGTTCGGACTGCAGAGGTCTGGGCGAGATAGTCGCCGTACCATTGGGTTTCGCCCGCTCGAATGTTCAGTTTGCACATCCGAACGATATCGTCCTTGTCTTCGTAGTCCTCTTGAATGCGCACCGCTGGGAAGTGTGGACCCTCTTGATAGATTGTCTCCGCATTTTGCAGATAGGTGGTCGGTTCTGGGGCGCCTACGTCGGCCTGGTGAGCCCGATTTATCGACCAAAATAACGGCTCTCCGTCGAAGAACACCGGCGCGTACAGCGTGTAGTCTGCGTGATGCGTGTTGCCAGCGTAGGGCGAGTTGGTCAGAAAGCAGTCCCCGGGCGAGATATCGTCAAATTTCTCGAGCGTATACTGCGGATGAAAGTGAATGTTGGCGAGGTGGACAGGGAGCCCTTCGTCGATCATGAACGTCCGCCCGTCGTACAGGGTGATTCCCGAGGAGAAATCGCGTGCTGCATTGATGACGGCGGAACGGGCTGATCGGAGCAGCGACTGAGTCATTTCCCTGGAAATGGACTCAAATTTCTTCGCAAGGACTGTTACTAGGTACGGTTCGATTTCTGCCGATGCAGATTGATCGTCGTTTCTCATCCATCTACTATTTATAATAATGTGGTATATATGTTCGGATGCAAATGTCAGGAGTAACCAACTATTCGGCCACGTAAATCGCGCGGAGGTGGTGTATTGTAATATCCATTTGTAGTGGCGGCGGGCGAACGTCTACTAACCGTATCTGGGGTCAGAATACCGGTGCAGGAACAGCAAATGCGACAGAAACTCGGCATCAAACAGTTGATTCCAACGGAACCGAACCGTTATTCACGCCGACTGTGGGGGTAGTTCATCAATCGCATCGAGAATAATCTCGATTCCCGTTTCAGCTTGGCCTTGCGTAACAACCAGCGGAGGGAGAAGCCGTAGAACCTGACCGTACCGACCCGCTTTCCAGACGAGGACTCCATGCTCGTAGCAGTACTGTTGGATGTCGCTGACGACGTCCGAATCGGGGGTCCCGTCGGCGTCGACGAATTCGACGCCGATGAACAGTCCTTTCCCTCTAATTTCGCCGATTCGAGAGTTATTTTCGGTTCCCTCGCGAAGCCGAGATCGCATGTATTCACCTACATCTCGAGCATGAGTCAGCAAGTCGTGGCTCTGAATGTATTCAATCGCGCGCGTCCCCGCGCGCATCGCTGGGAGAAATCCGCGGTACGTTCCGGCGTGTCCGCCAGCTTCCCACGTATCTAGATCCTCGTGGTACATCGTGGCAGAAAGCGGAAGCCCAATACCGCCGAGTGCTTTTGCCATCGGCATCACGCTGGGGGTGACGTCGTACCAGTCACTTCCGAACCACTGACCGGTTCGACCGAGGCCTGCCTGGATTTCGTCTACGATTAACGGGATGTCGTGATTGTCTGCGATTTCGCTCAGCCCTGGCAGGAATCCTTCGGGTGGGGTGATTACTCCTCCCTCTCCCTGGATGGGTTCGACCCAGATACCGGCGGGATTCGTTACTCCACTGAACGGGTCGTTCAGAATAGAGCGGACCTCAGCCAGCGCCTCATCGACAGCTTCAGCACCGGATTTGCCTTGCAAATGGGGATACGGATACTTGGCGAAATGAACATTACTGAGAAGCGGAGTGTAGTCAGCTTTGTACTTTTTTCCGGCCGTGAGGCTCAGTGCGCCAGCGGTCCCTCCGTGATAACTTCCCCGAAACGCGATTAATCCGGTTCCGCCCGTATTGTATTTTGCCAGTTTGATTGTACCTTCGATGGCATCGCTCCCCGTCGGACCACCGAAGATGACGCGATTATTGTCGGGGAGCGATCCGGGTGCGATCTCGTTCAACTTCTCGATGAGATTCATCCGGACCTCTGTCGGGAAATCGACCGTGTGTGCGAGTGTACCCAACTGTTCCTGGGCGGCCTCGAGAACGTACGGATTACTATGGCCGACATTGAGTACACCGATTCCAGCAAAGAAGTCGAGGAACGTATTGCCATCTACGTCACGGATAGTGGCTCCTTTTCCCTCTTTGAACGCCACAGGGATGTTTTTTGGATAGGCGACTGCATTCGATTCGCGCTGTCGTTGAGTTTCGAGTAACCGCTTCGAGTTCGGACCCGGAACTTGATCGACGTCTGGTGCGTCCGCAAAGTGCAAGTCACTAATGTCAGGACCAACGGCCATATGACGTATTCTCAAGGGCCCCTATTATATTTTCCTAAAGTGGTAAAACACCATTCTGTACTCAACAACCGAGTTTATTCAATCGTTCAAGAATTCGCCAACAAGTTCCTCTCGTTCTTCCGTCGCGAATTGCTCCCACCAGAGTTCGCGTTCGTGATTGTGGGCGGTTTCCAGATCCGAAGCCTCCACGCTATAGTTAATCGCTTTCTTCGAGTTCTTCACCGCAGTCCGACCTGTCCCTCGCACGTCGTCGGCGATTTTGTCGACGGTAGAGTCTAGTTCGTCGCGGTCAACGATCGAGTTGATGAAACCGATCTGATGCGCTTCTTCAGCGTCGATCAGGTTCGCGGTGAACACCAGCTCCTTCGTCTTGGCTTCGCCGATCAGTTGCGCGACGCGGTATGTGGATCCGCCGCTCGGGATTTGTCCGATGTCGGTGACGGGAACGCCGAATTTGGCGTCCCGGACGGCGATACGGATATCACAGTAACTGGCGAGGATGAAGCCGCCCCCGACACAGTATCCATTGATTTTAGCAACCGTCGGCGCGTGAAGGTTTCTCACTTCCTTGTAGACGCCCTCGAAGAACAGTTCCCGGCGGATCCGCTGTTTCGGATCGTGGTTTTCCGTAGGTCCGGCGTACTGCTCGATGTCTGCACCGCTACAGAAGGCCTTGTCACCTTCGCCTGTGATAACCACTAACTCCACCTCCCGGTGTAGTTGGAGTTCCGAAAATGCACGGGATAAATCGTGGTAAACTTCGCTGCTCAACGCGTTGTACTTTTCTGGACGTTGGACGGTGATTGTAGCGACCTTCTCCTGGAGTTCGACCGAAATGCTTCCATAGCCGTTGAAATAAGCCATGTGACTACCGTCACGTGAAAGTACCATATAGGTTCTGGAACGTAACATTTCGGGAGTGGGCACGCGAAAATCCGGTGCTGTGGTATCCCGCCCGCTTCCAAATACGTCGGCAGCAAATTCAGTACTTCGAGGTTAACGACGTGGTGAAGGTAAGAACAGCGGTGATACTAGCTATCGAAAACTCCCTGTTCGGCGAGTATTTCAATTTCATCGCTAGAGTACCCGATTTCTTCGAATACCTCGCGGGTATGTTCACCAAGTTGTGGCGCAAACGACTCAAACCCGCTTTCAGCGTTGCGATAGTTGAGTGGGTGTTCAATTACTGGAACAGTCCCGTGTTCCGGGTGTTTCATTTCAACGACATTATCGCGGGCCTTTGACTGCTCATTGTACAATGCATCTTCAACACTTTGGACAGGCCCTGCCGGGATACCCACATCCTCAACAAGAACGGAGAGCCATTCGTCGGTGGTCCGCTCAGTCAATGTCGTTTCAAGTTCAGTTTCTAATTCTGCCATATGTTCCACTCGATCTGCATTCGTTTCGAACCGCGGATCGTCAATGAGATCTTCACGGTCAAGCCCGATACAGAGATTGCTCCAAAGCTTCTTATTGAGACACGCGATATTGATGTACCCGTCTTTAGTCTCGAACGTTTGATACGGCGCAAGCACTGGGTCTTTCGTGCCCATTCGAGTTGGCGTCTCCTCAGCAAACACTTTCCCCGCTTGTTTGGTCAGCCATGGGAGTGTTGCATCGAGCATTCCTAAATCAATGAACTCGCCTTTTCCTGTCTGCTCTCGGCGGTACAACCCGTTGAGAACTCCAAATGCTGCCCACATCGCCGTAATGAGATCTGTCTGAGGGAGCCCTACTTTGACTGGAGGTCCATCAGCTTCGCCAGTGACGCTCATAATCCCACTGATTCCCTGAATGAGAAGGTCATAGCCTGGCCGTTTTTGCCATGGCCCAGTCTGGCCGAACGCCGAGATTGCACAGTAGATAATCGACCCATTGTACTCTGTGATGTCTTCGTACGCGACCCCGAGCTTCTCGGCCGTCCCTGGCCGGTAATTTTGGAGGAAGACATCTGCTTCTGATGCAAGGTCATACAGCGCCTGTTTACCTTCGTCTGTTTTCAGATCGAGTTCGATACTCCGCTTCCCGTAGTTAACGCTCCAGAAATACGGCGATTCGTCGTTTATAAATGGTGGGCCGGAATGCCGGTTATCATCGCCAACACCCGGTCGTTCAACTTTGATTACGTCTGCTCCCTGATTTGCAAGCATCAGCGAGGCAAATCCTCCAGTGACGAATGTCGTTAGGTCAAGGACTGTCACGTCACTCAATATCTTGCCGCGTTCTGGCATGGTCCTATCGACACACACAACAGTCATAAGGTTTTGCGTAAGCGGCCGCAGATAGAGGTCGTACCACGTTCAGAGAAGTTGCTGACTCTCTGAGTTCGACGTTTCAATGTTAATTTCGATTATATTTGCAGCCTGTTTAAGGATTTGAGGATAGTCTTCGGTGAATTTTGAATCTTGCATTCGAGCCGTCGGAGCTGAGATACTAATCGAACCCAGAATCTCTTCTTCCTTGAAAATCGGCACCCCAACAGCACGAATGCCAGAAACTTCTTCTTCGTAATTTAGCGCATACCCTCGGTCCCGGACTTCTTCGAGATTATCCAAGAGCTCTTCTCTATCTACTATCGTATTGTCCGTCATCTTCGTCAAACCATGGTCGCCAATGATCTTCGCTACTTTTGAGTCTGGTAAATGCGCAAGAATTGTTTTTCCAGAAGCCGTACAGTGGAGGTACTCGAGCTCTTCCTGCATCAACGTTCGGTAGTCAGTTGCGACAGCGTTGTCCCCCCAGGTTTCATAGAGCGAGACTTCACGACCATTATGTTCAACCATAAGGTGAACAATCTCACCAGTTTCCTCAGCGACGTTATCCACTTCTTCCTTCGCAGCGTTATACAGACGGGAGTGATTTCGAACATGCTCGCCATAGATTATAAATTGATAACTTAATGCGAACCCCTTATCCTTTTCTACGACCAAACCGAAATTTTCCAAAGTTGTTAGGTGAGTATGGATGGTTCCAACAGACAAATCAATTTCTTCTGTTAACTCTGAGAGGGTGGCACCTTCTCTTTCTTTAATCGTCTGTAGAATCTTGCACGACTTTTTGACTGCCTTTATCTCTCTTCCTCCTGATTCCTTCGTCATTGATTGTTTCTTGTTTCCAAATCACGACCCCGCCCACAAGTATTTTACTATTATCAAAACTAATAGCGCCTTATTGCATGTGTTTAATGTTATATTTAACCACCTCAGAAAAGTCTGCCATCAATGACCGAGCCAGACGATGCATTATCTCAAATAATTTAATATTTGGAATAATATATGGGATGTGGTGGAATCATAATCACTATTTAAACGAAAGCCAACGGGAAGTCTTGACTCGTATTTGCCCTTACTGATTACCACGTTCATGAGGTCTACGACTTGCTTCCATTCATTCTCACCGCCACCCCCAGCGCTAATTGCTGGAAGGTATAATTTGGTCGATCGTAGCGGTGTCCTGGTCCTCTCTGTTGTTTAGGGGTATTATTTGAAGCTATCAAAAGCTACGCTGTTTCAACTGAGACTTTACGAACACTCTTTTACTATCTGTTACAAACATAGGGTTGTAACACATCTTCTTCATTCTCAGTTTTTCTTTCCAATGATTGTGATTATTGGTACCTAGTGTGATGGATTCTTTGATAGAATCAAAACCCTCTGAAGTGTCGACGCATCTCTGCTTTGCTGGGTGACGTTTCGTTCTCAGCCTCTTCTCCTCACTAGTATTGGATTCATTTCCCTATCCTCAGTGCAGACGTGCGTACTGCTCCAAAGAGTATATTCTGCGAGCAGTATCGTTATTTTTACTATATTTCTACTATTGCTTCAGCTACTTTTTCAATTGGGTGAGGCAGTTCGCCCCCAAGTGCTTCCCAGTCGCCGAGCTGGGCCCGACAGGACGCACCGGGTGCGACCACCGTGTCACCGTCGCTCGACTTAATCTGGTCGAAGAGAATCTCAGCGATCTTCCGGCTCATCGAGTAATGCTCGGCCTCATAGCCGAAGCTACCCGCCATCCCGCAGCAACCCGAATCGAGCGTATCAACCTCGTAGCCCGCCTTACGGAGGACGCTGGCCGTGTGGGTCTCCTTCTTCGTTGCCTTTTGGTGGCAGTGTCCGTGATAGGTCAGCGTCTCTTCCGGCGCAGAGAATTCGAGGTCAAACTCGAAGCTGTCGAGGTATTCACAGACGCCATAGGTGTTCACGGCTACCCGTTCGGCTTCGATAGCGAGGTTAGAAGCTCCGCCAGTGTCTTTCCCCCTGCCTACCACACTCGCACCGTTCGCTTCCATGTCTGCTTCTGAGTCGCCGGTTCGGGGCTCGGCGTACTGCTCGCCCGAGCGGCTGGCTCCTGGGCGCTCGTGGCCAAGCAGGTCGAGGTAGTCCGACTGGAGCATCACGGCGTCGCTGGGTTCGACCACCACGACGTCCCAGCCGTCGCGGACGCGAGGTGCAAGCGCTTCAACGTTTGTTCGGGCGCGCTCGCGGGACATGTTCAGGAAGCCCTTCGAATGGGCGGGCCGCCCGCTGTCGGTCACTTCGGCCGGAATCTGGATGCGGACGCCCGCCGATTCGAGGACCTTCACTGTGGCCTTCCCGGCATCTGGATGGTTGTAATTAGTGTAGGCGTCGGGGAACAGCGCAACCTTCCGAACGGCCTCTGATTTGGGGACCCGTGGACCGCCGCGGGCCTCGAACCAGTCCACGAGCGTTTCGCGATGGAAGGTCGGGAGGCTGCGCTCGCGGGCGATGCCGAGGGCTCTCTCCATCACGACCCGCACGCCCGGCACCTCGCTAGCCCAGTTCGATAGCGGCGCCAGCGCGCTGCCTACCTTCGAGAGGCCTCCAACGTTGGCGAACAAGCGCTCACGCAGGCCAGCGCCGTGGCGCTGGTGGTATTCGTGCTCGATTTCGGCCTTGAGCTTGGCCATGTCCACTTCGCTCGGGCAGTCGCGGGCGCACCCCTTACAGCCGATACACAGATCCATCACTTCAGCCATGAACTCAACGTCGAACTGCGCATCCCCATCGCCGGCCGCTGCCGTGGGCAAGTCACCCGACATCGCCTGCCGGAGCATGTTGGCTCGACCGCGTGTGGCGGTAATCTCCTCATCGGCCGCCCGATAGGTCGGGCACATCACACCGCCGGTAGTCGACTGGCCGCCGCGACAGCCTCCGCAGCCGTGGCAGAGCTCGACCATCCCCTGGAAGCCGTTCTCGTTTTCCCACTGGAGTTTGGGATCGAACCCCGCGTCGAACTCGTAATCGGGGTCGAACCGCAAGTTCTCAGTCATATCATTGTTGCCGCAGACGTTACCCGGGTTGAGCAGCCAGTCGGGGTCGAACGCCGTCTTCAGCTCGCGGAACAATTCCCAGACCTCGTCACCGTACAGTTTCCGGTTCCACTGGGTCCGGGCGCGACCGTCGCCGTGCTCACCGGATACGGAGCCCCCGTACTTAACGATGAGGTCAGTCGCCTGGTCCGCGATAGCCTCCATCTGGTTCACGCCAGCGGGACTCTTCGTGTTCACCAGCGGCCGGACGTGGAGACAACCTGGTCCGGAGTGGGCGTAGAAGCTGGCGAACGTGTCGTTGTCTTCGAGCACCTGCTGGAAGTCGGTGACGAACTCCGGGAGGTTCTCGGGCGGGACCGCGGCGTCCTCGATGAACGAGATGTGCTTGGCGTCCGACGTCCGCGAGAGCAGGATGGGGAGCCCCGACTTCCGGAGCTTCCAGAAGCGAGCCCGATCGTCTGCGTCGTGGGCCTCCAGCGCGTCGAAGGCGAGAGCCCCCTCGCGGTCGTCGCGAAGGGCGGCGACCTTTTTGCGGCCCTCCGCGTCGTCGTCGGCGTAGAACTCTACGAGCAGGACCGACTCGGTCCCCTCCGGGAGAATATCGACAACGTCGGCGAACTCGTCGGTGTTCCGCGCGAGGTCGATGAGTACGTCGTCTAGCACTTCTACCGCGGCGGGGTCGTGGTCGAGGATGGGCGCGACGTCCTCCATCGCATCGAGGAGGTTCTCATAGGTCAGCAGCGCCACCGACTTGGTTTCGGGAACCGGCTCAAGGCCGACCTCGGCCTCGGTAACGACGGCAAGGGTCCCCTCGCTACCCGCGAGCAAGCGCGCGAGATTGACGGTTCCAGTCTCCGCTTCGTTGATCAGCCTGTCGAGGTTGTACCCGGAGACGTTGCGCTTAAGCTGGGGATACGCCTCGTTGATGGCGTCAGCCTCCTCTTCGATGATGCGGGCGACCTCAGCGTAGATGCGTGCTTCGAGATCGCCCTCAAGGTCGCCGCGCTCGCGGAGATTCTCGACTGTCACTTCACCAAAGGTCGTTACGGTGCCGTCGACAAGGACGACCTCGCACTCCTCGACGTAGGCGTCGGTCTTGCCGTACTTCAGCGAGTGGGAACCGGTGGAATTGTTCCCGATAGCGCCGCCCAGCGCTGACCTTTCGCCCCACGCAGGGTCGGGCGCGAACTTCAGGCCGTGGGGTGCTAGCTCCTCATTGAGTTCGCCTAGTACCACACCCGGTTGCACGCGCGCTGTGGGAGTCTTACCGTCGGTGTGCACCGATACCACTCCGTCCATGTAGCGCGTGAAATCCAGCACGACCGCCTCGTTGACGGCCTGTCCGGCCAGACTGGTACCCCCGCCACGCGGTAGAACCGGAATCCTGCGCTCAGCGCAGTACTCCATAACCGCCGCCACATCGCCGGTCGAAGTGGGGAAGACGACGCCGATAGGCGTTACCTCGTACGCGCTGGCGTCGGTCGCGTAGAGATGCCGAGTGTAGTCATCGAATCGCGCTTCTCCGTCTATTTGAGCATTCAGGTAGGCAATGAAATCTAATTCTTCCTCACCGCCGACGTAGTTGTAGTCAACTCGTGAATCTTCTACAGGATTGTCACGGTCCGTTACGTCTGCTCGCTCATTATTATCTATGTGGTCAAATATCCTCATTATGTAATAGATCCTCGTTATATTTGAGCCGTAGAGCGCCACTAACAATAGCTTTTCTGTTATGGTCGTGAGGCAGTATTATCATTTTTATCTCGTGTGTAAAAGTATGAACAACATCAAAAATCCGCTCTTGATAATCGACGTGGAAAGCGCGGGACCCGCACTGAGGAGATAAACGACGTGCTGGAATCGTTCATCGGCGGCCGCGGCGTCGGCACGGAACTCACCTACGATCGCATTCCGTTCGATGCCGACTCGTTCTCCCGGATAACAGTCTCTTTTTCATACCAGGCCGATGCAGGCCTCCCGGATGTGCTTCACCGACCGAATGAACCTCACGGGCGTCTTGCCGTTGACCGGCGACCTGCCGTCGTCGAATGCCGCCGGATTCATACCCCTCCCTTTTTCTGGCTCCGGGTTCAGTGCGGTCGAAATCAAGGGCGAGAGACGACCTAATCGTCATCAAGCCGATTGACGAGAAAGTTAAAAAGCTGATCCTCGTGGATCTCATTGTCTGCTTGCTGTTTAGAGTGCACATCCTCAGCAAGCAGACGTTCTAACTAACCGGCTTTGTGAGGTGCTGAGACTAGCGAGACTACGGTTGAAGCGACACTAGATGGCCTGCTTGCAAGTCCACCAGCCAGCCCCTGACCATCAGGCGAAGCGTTTCTGATTCCAGTTCCCGTTGGTCACGCTGTCTTATACCGTGTAGATAATCAGCAATTCTCATCGTTGCCTGATCCAGAGCGACTGAGAATAGTGGAGCGGGCGAGGTTGTGAGACGTGTGATGGGACCGACTAGTATGTGTGTCAAATCTGTGTCGAATCGTAACAGTAGTATAGGATGATTTAAAAAATATCACTCGATGCCGGAGAAGAACTATATTAACGGAGACTGGGTCAAATCAGAGACCGGGGACATCGTCGAGGTAGAGAATCCCGCGAACCCGAGCGAAGTCGTCGAAAGCTATCAACAGTCCGGCGCGGCCGACGCGATCGCAGCCGTTGAGGCCGCGGACGCGGCGCAGGACGACTGGGCCACAACGCCCGGACCAGAACGAGGTCGCATTCTGCGCAAAGCTGGCACGTGGCTCAGGGACCGCAAAGAGGAGCTGACAAATCAGCTCATCGCCGAGGAAGGGAAGGCCTATGCTGAGGCTAGCGGCGAGGTCCAGCGCGCCATCGAGATCTTCCACTACTTCGCGGGGAAAGCAGCCGACCTTGGCGGCACCGTCAAAGGACCGAGCGCGCAGAACCAGAACTTATACACAATCAAGGAGCCGATCGGCGTCGCCGCGCTCATCACGTCGTGGAACTACCCTATTGCCATCCCGGCGTGGAAGCTCGCGCCAGCGCTGGCAGCCGGCAACACGGTCGTGCTGAAGCCAGCATCGCTTGCACCCGGCGTCGCAGTCGAACTTGCGAAGGCGCTCGACGAGGGTGGCCTACCTGATGGCGTGCTAAACGTGGTTACTGGCCCTGGAAGCACAGTTGGGTCGGAGTTCATCGAGCACGACGCGGTCAACGCGGTTTCGTTTACGGGTAGTAGCGAGGTCGGCCAGATGGTGTACGATCAGGCGACTGATGCCAGTAAGCGCGTCCAGACAGAACTCGGCGGGAAGAACCCGACGCTCGTTAGCTCCTCCGCCGACCCCGCCGAGGCAGCCGACATCGTCGCTAGCGGCGGATTCGGGACAACCGGCCAGTCATGTACCGCGTGCTCCCGCGCTATCGTCCACGAGAATATTTATAATGAGTTCGTCGATGAACTCGTCGACCGCGCCGAAACCGTCGACATCGGCCCCGGACTCGATCATGAGATGGGGCCGCAGGTCAGCGCTGACGAACTCGAATCGACGCTCGATTATATCGAAATCGCCGAGAGCGAGGGTGCGACGCTTACAGCTGGCGGTGGTATCCCCGAATCCGCTGCAACCGAGGAAGGTTACTTCATCGAGCCAACCGTGTTCACCGATGTGGATTCCAGTATGCGCATCGCTCAGGAGGAGGTTTTCGGGCCTGTCATCGCGGTCATCAAAGTGAGAGACTTCGCCGAGGGTCTCGACGTGGCGAATGACGTCCACTACGGTCTCTCGGCGAGCATTGTCACCGACGACCACACGGAGGCTAACCGGTTCGTCGACGAAATTGAAGCGGGCGTCGCCAAAGTTAATGCGAAGACGACAGGTCTCGAGCTCCATGTCCCGTTCGGCGGCTTCAAGCAGTCGTCCAGCGAGACGTGGCGCGAACAGGGTGACGAGGGGTTGGAGTTCTACACCATCGAGAAGACGGTGTACGATAGCTACTAAGTTCGTGGCGAAAGACAGCTGGTGACGCAATTGAGGGGAACTAGCTGTGATGTCGGTCAAGCTAGCACACCAGTACGACGCCCGAATCAACTTCGTCATCCCATTACTCAGCTTTCCAATTCAGACGGGGACTCTCGTTTACAGACCAACCGGTTCAGCACACGATGGCATCAGAGAATCCAAATGGAACTTAGGGAGTCGTCTCGAGTGCGAATATGATCTGTTCGGGTGGCCCAATAAGTTCACTGTCGACGAAGTCTACGTGCGCCCGCTGCGTTGTTTTAGCCTATGGCAAGTTCCCAGCCGTACGTTGGCAATCTGGTGTATGATCGCGAGCTGAGATAGAGGACGACAAGTGATTCGATACGATTTCTCATCTGTAGGCTGTGTTCTGACTCTTGCTTGCCGTCACTTGTTCCCCTTTCCCAGATAGTGCATTCGACCCCGGATAGACAGCGAGGGTTGCTTGTTGTCCTACTTATCTATGGCCAGTAAAGTGGTGGATACAGTTATTGGGATTGGCAAAAACGACAATCTCACAGGAGGATCGTACGTGAGTTACGACGGTATGATTCTGCCGGGAGTTGGCAAGTAGTTCTACCAGATTACTTGTGAAAGCCCCTTCTAAATGATAGGAATGGCTTGTGTTAACGTGCTGAGACTCTATCAGTTGAGCCGTGTTCAGTGACTCGCCATCCTTTTGAGCGTATATGACTATATTTTTTATACCAACAGATACGTCGCACCGAAGTCACAGTTGATATCCGCAGCCACATCGAACTTACTATCGTTACAAACATATGTAAATATAAGTATGTGAATGGGATCACGAGTAAAATTGGCCCCTTTCTCCGAGGGATACATCCGCACACACGATCGCTATTCTACACGTACGCTTTCGATGGCGGCCCTACAGATAACGAACGTAGACAAATGATTATAAGGCAGTTCTCGTATAGGAGTGATTAAAATGGATGCGTCAGGCTCAACTGACACCAGTGAGCCGTATTTGACACGTGAACACGCCACGGATGCTCTTCTGAACCTCCCACCGAGCGCTAAGCTCATCGTTAAAGTACTAAAATATAATGAAACAATGACTCAGGGCCAGCTCGTGGAGGAATCACTCCTACCAGACCGGACGGTTCGGTACGCGTTGAACCGTCTTGACGATGAAGGCCTCCTCCACTCAGAATTCTCTCTGACAGATGCCCGAAAGCGGTGCTATTCGCTTGACCTCGAATATCTCAAATCCTGTGAATATCCATCTATTCTTAACTATTCCAGTATCAATTTAATATTATAATGATGGAGTGGACCAGTGGAGTTGATCAAGGAAATACGTCGATCGTCGAAGCTAAAATTTATGTTCTGTCGAAGGCTAGCAGCTAGTACTATGTTCACCAATTGCTCTCAGTGCCAGGGAGATATAGTAAAGAAACGCGATTACTACGTGTGCGGCGAATGTGGTTTTGTACCACCGGAAGGAGCAGACTAAGTGCGTAGGCCTTAGTAGCGAGCACCACTGGTATAGCAGTAAGGTATTTTTTACATATTTATAATTACTCTAGTTTGCTGCCCAAAGGTTGTGGTGTAAACATACCAAGGATTGTTTTCCTATCGGCAGCAGCGGCACTGTCTAGTTTTCCTCCTCAACTGGCGTGCGTTCATCGAGTGCTTGATGCGGTCGTTGAACGTTATAGTAATGGACGAACAACGCAAGCCATTGGCGGACGCTCCGCCGACTGCCCACCCACGACGAATGGAAGCGGTCGATTCGTATTTTGAGAGTGTGAAACCATTTTTCGATGTGGTTTTGACGGCGTAGTCAAGCTGACCGCTCAGTCCTAATCGAGAGAGGGAAGTCAGATAGCCTGCACCATCGACCAGAAACACAGTTTGAGAACAATCGTGTTTCTGGGTGAGGCCGTGAAGGAACGCAGCCGCCGGATCGGTGCCACGCCGACCAAATACGGCGGCATCGAGCAGTACCTTCGTTTCGAGGTCGATTGCAGCGTACACCCAAGACCACTCACCGTTAATTCGGACAGCGGTCTCGTCGACCGCGACCCGCCGACGCTGTCAGCCAACCGATGCTCCCAATTCCAGACCGCTCCATGCGTCCGTTCAACGTCTACCAACCCGAGAATCGCTGCTGTTTCCCTGAGTGAATACTCGGCAGCGGGAGCGGACGGCGACGCACGTCAGGGCGTTCGCCGTCCGGCTCCACGCTGCCAACATTCAAGAGTAGCGGTGTCTAACGTCTCTTTGAGCAGGTCTCGCAGTTGCATGGACACCAACCGCTACGACCTGCTCGTTTCTCAAACCGCGTAACTAGACAGTGCGGACAGACCATTTACTCGTACTCTTTAACAGAGATTCGTCTGTTTTATAGGTATGGTTTAGCACGACAACATTCCCACGTCTTATAAGACGAATTGGACAAACTGACAATACGTCGGGTGAACTGAACGAGAGCCGAGGTTCGTCTCTCGTCTGCACGCTCCTTGAGGACAGGCAAGCCTGGAGTGCGACTAGTCGAAGTCCGTTCCCCGTCTATCGCTACAGAAACGCGTCGATGTATACCGACATCACCCTCCCCCGTTATCGATGTGTAAATGCTCGAAGGCGGGGCTACAGAGCGAAGGAAACGTAGCACCCGAACCTCGGGAATCGAGGGAAGAGACGCCGAGACATCATAATTACGGCATCCAGAATATGAATACCGACGCGGAATCAGAAGTCGTCTTCCCGGTTCGACAACCGAAAATAGAGATTACTATTTTCTCACTAAATTCTACTACGGCTATAGTTTTCACTATAGTACTACAAATTCTCGGGTTCAAGTAATTCGGTTCGTCGCAAACGGGATCGTTGGCTCGATAGTCTGTAACCGTCTTCAGTGCCGTTTCCATCCGAGTTCTCGGTAATTGCTACTTCGACCACCACTTCGGTGAGGATATTTACACGTCGATAACGGGGGGAGCGGATTGGAGAACAACTTCGATAACCAGCTTTCGACCGCAACCGCGATACCAACAGGAATCAACGGACGAATATCGACGACACCTCTAGATTCCACGAGCCCGGAGACTGACGAACCTGTACTGGGTTCTGTAATGACTGCACTCCTCGTTACGGGAGAAAATCGGTGACCTGTGCACTGACGACGCTTCTCAACACCTCGTCGTTGATATTGCCGAGACGGGTGTCTTTCGTGAGGTGCTCGATTATCGTCTCAGTGTTCTTCCCGAACTGGAACTCCATGTGCATCCCTCGACCGCGACCACGGCCGCGTCGTTCGCTCACGACGAGCCCGTAGGCTTCGAGTTCCTTCACGTATTTCACGTACGTCTCTCTGGTCATCTGGTCGGCGTCGATGCTCCCGGTCAACCACTTGTAGACTTCGTACCCGGCCGGACTTGGAACCGAGTCCAGCGACGAGTCGGAGTAGTCGTACACTATCGCGGTCGCGTACAAACAGAGCTTCTTTTGCGTCGACAATCCCTCGATTAGCTTTTGCGTTCGGTCGACGTCGATTTCACTCTGGGCCTCTCTCACGTGTTCTTCCATTACTCGCTCGCAACCGTACTTGTCGGCGAGTCCGCCAGCCTTCCGGATGAGGTCGATAGCTTTCCGTGCGTCGCCGTGACTCTGTGCGGCGAACGCGGCCCCGAGCGGAATGACGTCGTCGGTCAATGTTCCCTCTCGGAAAGCGTCGCGGCGATGTTCGAGGATACTGCGGAGTTGATTCGCGTCGTAGTCGGGGAAGGTGACGTCGTCCGGATTGAACGACGACTCCGCTCGGCCGTCGATGTTCTGGATAAACTGGGGGTCGTTCGTGAGGGCCGCGACCGACGCCTGTCCGTCGATTTCGCCGTCTCTCTTCTCCAACTTCTGACCGTCATCCTAAGAATACGCTCCTCGCGTCGTTCTGAACCCAACCACCGAGCCGAGTATCGACTTGCGGCTTCAGTAACTGAAGCTCTAGATATCTGTTATAGATTCCTGTTACCGTTGGCTGTTATAGATTGCTGTTATAGTCCGCTGTGTTGGTGCCTACTGTGGGCGACTACAGCAGGGTGTCTGTTACACACATCTATTACAGATACCTGTTACAGGTAGCAGTTACTGATTACCGTGGCAGCTGTCTGGTAAAGATGGCTGTTATAAACGACTGAGACAGATAACTGTGGTGGATCGGCTGAAGCGGTCGCCACTATAAAGTCTGTTACAGCCGTCTGTTACAGATGGTTGTTACAGGTTAATATTACAGATGCCTATAACAGGGGGTTGTTACATGCGTCTGCCATAGATTTATGTAACAGCAGTTTGAGGGAGAAGATGTATGATTCGTAGTGTCGTATACGCTGAATCCGGCGGCACATACAAAACGACCACCACCGCGAACCTAGCAGTCGCGCTCAACCGGATGGGATTCGACGTTCTCACCATCGACCTCGACCCACAGGAAGGAAATCTAACAACGCTGTTCGACGTTGGTGAACACCGCGACGATCCCGAGGCGGACAACATCGTCCGCCACATTCTCGAAATGCCAGAAGGTGACTTCGAGGACCTCATCGAAACCAGCGCCGAGGGCGTTGACGTCATTCCAAGCCACGACATGCTTGGAGACTTCACGTCTAACCTCGAACAGAAGATTTCCTACGAAACCCAAATGAAGAACATCGACGAGGACGAGTACGACCGACACGGACTCCTGTACAAGCTCCTCTGGGAGACACAACAACTCCAAGACTCGTACGACGCCATCCTCATCGACCCCAACGCACGCGCCGAAGATCTACTCTACAACGCTATCTACGCGATGCGCACGCTCGTTGCGCCGGTCCGTCCTGCTGGAAAAGGCAGTCTCAGCCTCGACGGACTGGAAGAACTCGTCACCAACATGCATGACGAGTTAGGTATCGAAGTCGGATTGTCGTGTGTCGTTCCGCAGGGCGTCGGCCAGACAAACGCCCACAAGCAGTACCGTGACCAATTCCTCCAAACGGACGCATTCGAAACGCCAGTCGCAATTGCTGACCGTGAGAGTATGATGGACGCGATGTGGGAAGCCCGTGGGTCCGCATTCAAGGTTGTCGAAGAACGGTGGAAGACCTTTGAATCGGATGGCGAGATGGTGTCCGAGTCGGGGAAGCGACGAGTT
Source organism: Halorussus salinisoli (assembly GCA_005239435.1). Classification (GTDB taxonomy): domain Archaea; phylum Halobacteriota; class Halobacteria; order Halobacteriales; family Haladaptataceae; genus Halorussus; species Halorussus salinisoli. The sequence goes on from SZNP01000011.1 coordinate 94,124, forward strand.
CGTGACCGGGAGATTGAAACGCTTGAACAACTGTGGACACTTGCTGGTTTCGTCGCAACCGAAACCTTCGACGAATCTATCAACCCTAAACTCACGCTGGACATCCAAGACGCCGACACACGCACCATCTCCTATGAAGACCGCTCCGAACTCGAGGTGGCGAACTGATGGGTGGAAGCTTCAAGAGCGGCGCAGGATCGCTCGACTTCGAAGAGAACGGCGAGTCCGACGACGAAGACGAATCAATTCCTGAACCGGCTCCGGACCAAGAATCGACGACGACCAACGAGTCGACGGAGACGGACGAGACGACTGAGGATTCCCAGCAGGACGAAACAAGTACGGAGACCGCGTCTGCTTCGAACAAGTATCCGTACTTCGTGCGTCGGAACTCCGTCGGTGACGAACGCTCTACTCGAATGGAACTGCACGTCCGTGATGATGTTGCAGACCAAGAGGGCGAGTACTTGAGTGAACTTGCAGACAAACTAGATACTGACCGCGTAGCGAAGACGGATGCTCGAGAATTCGCGCTAAAACTCGCACATGAGAACCCCGAAGAGGTCGCACGCCTCATGCGCGACGAAGGATACGGCGAACTAAGCTAACGCTTTTCAGCTACTTTCGTTTCCTCCGCAGCTAAATTAGCGATGGTTGGTTTTTGACTGGTCGGTCGCAAGCGACGCGGAGGGCGGCAGCGGCGTTCTCGTGAGCGAAGCGAACGGGAGCCAGCGAGACGGAGTCTCGCGCAGTCGCGGGATGCCGAGCGGCCGAGGGCTTCCGAATGTCATGTGCGACCTATCGCAGACCAGAATCCCGTCAGTTATCGGACGAAATCAAATCCTCGATGAAGCGGAACACGTTCGCGAACGTCACCGAGTCACCGTAGCCCTCACTGGCGAGCACGGTTTCAGCCCCCTCGCCGGCCGCGATATCGGTCGTGTAGATGTACACCTCAGTCGCCGTACCCGCACTGAGGTGCTGGGCGGCGAGCGCTGCAAGCGCGGCGTCGGCCCGCTCAACGTCGTCTGCAGGTCGGTCGTCGGCGTTCGCGATATACCGCTGGACGCCGTCCATCGTCCGTGACACGATGGGCTCGGAAAACTCGAGCGGCGCCGCGACTTCAGCCCAGCCCTCGTCGATCGCGGCGTCGATGGACAAAGCCTAGACGTTGGAGTCCTCGACGGTCAGCTCCTCGTACACGCGTTCCGGGAGGACGAAGGTGATGTCGTTCCGGCGGGCGAATCGGCGGACAGCCTTGTACCGGCTGTTCGACGGTTGGCCCCATCGCGACGAACAACCCGGTACTCCCTTCGTGGGAGGAAGTTACTCCCGGGGGCGTCGGGAACGGCCCGATGCCCCTCGTGGGAATCCTCGCCCTTCAGGGCGGGGAGGATGTCAATCGTTTCCCTTTCCAACTAACCATCAATCTCTGAGAGCGCTTCTGTGGCAACGTCGCCGAGTTCTCCGGCCTCAATATGTGAGTACCGCTCACGAACCATCTCCTCCGAGTTATCGAGATACCGGGCCGCAACCGTGTACCCGAACGCGCGGACAAGGACCTCGCCCATCCCGCGTCGACCGCCGTGGGGTGCGAGATAATCGTGTTTCGGATGGTCGACGTCGATCTCTGCATCGTCTGAAAGCCGTTGGAGAATCGATCGTGCGCCATCCGTTGTAATCGATGGCGGCCGAATGTCCTCGACGAGAGCCAACAAAAGATCGCGGGCGTACTCGTCACGTCGCTCATCGATTACATCCGGCCGTATCCCTTGATCCGCCAGCTCGTCCTGCACGAGCGTCGCGAGCGTCCGCTGGTCGAACGTCGGGAACACCGGCCAGCGCTTAGTTGGTGGATCCATAAGCTGGCGATAGCTCCGAAGCGGCGAGATCACCGGATCGGGGAGACTCGCAGCGTCCCACTGCTGTTTCTTCCGATAGACGTCCATACTCCCGTCGTCGAGCGAGATCTCCTCCCACCGGACCCCGCGCCGGCGCGGGTCGTTCGGGTCCCGAAGGAGTTCGCCAACCCGGACAGCTGTGTACGCGAGGACGAACACGAGGGCGCGGTCACGAGCCGCCTTCAGAGCCGTGTATCGCGCTCGCTGCCTGTCGAGTGGATCAACATCCTCTGGGAGTGTCGTGTACGTCTCGATGGCGTCGCGGGCTCGCTCGTTGACGTGCCGGGTAAGGGCGTGGCGCTGTTCGGACGTCCAGGCCTGCTGGTCGCCGGGCTTGCGGCCGTCGTCCTCCGGAAGCGGTGCCATCGCACTCGCCCGTTGGGCGTAGTGAGCCTCGAGGTGGCCCTCGTTGACGCACCAGCCACACCACGCAGAGATATAGCGGTAATAGGTTTGTACGGTATTCTGCTTGAGCCCTCGGTCACCGGCGAGGTGACGGGCATACTCCCGGAACACTCGGTCGTCGAGATCCGCGAAGGTTGGTTCTCGGTCGACGTCGTCAGGGACGACTCCGGTCCAGTCGTCGTCGCCGCGGTCGCCGGCGGCCCACTCGGCAAACCGCTCAAGTTCGCGAGCTGCGTTGCGTCGATAGTTCCCGCCGTCGCCACCGCGTCCTTTCCCCTTGTCCTGGAGGTACCGCTCGAAGCTGTCGTCGAGAGCGTTTTCAGGACGGGAAGAACGATCGTCGATCATCGGCTTTCACCTCGGATCTGCGTTACCGAAATTCGTTGGCTGTGATCGTCTCGAGATACTCGACGCTGACGTACCGGAATTCGATACGGTCGTTGAAGCCGTGTTGAGGGAGGAGCGTCTCGGCCGCCCGTCCCGCCGGTTTGTCGGTCGTCAAGAGAACGACGTGGTCCGCCTGCCCGGTGTCGAGTACCTGAGCAGAAAGCCCAACGAGTGCCGTATCCGCTTTCTCGGTGATGTCCTCGTCGCGGTCGGTCTCGTTGGCGATGAATCGGCGCGCTTCGTCCATCACCGTCGAAACGAGTGGATTGGCGTAGTCGAGTTCGTCGGCGACGACGATTCAGCCCTCCTCGAATCCATCGAGATCGGGAATGTTCCCCGAGGGATACTCGTCTGCTGCAGGATCGCCCCCGAGCTCTTCGTAGACGCGCTGCGGGATACGCAACGAGACACCTGCCTGTCGGAGTGCCCAACGAAGCCGTTGAAACTTGTTCTTGTCCGGACCGCCACACCGTACAAAGACGCCGGTATCGGCGGTATAGTCCGTCGTCATGCAGCCGCGTCAGCGTACTCGGTGGCAACCGGTTCCAGCGCCTGGAGGATGATCTCGGCCTCAAGCGGTGAGAGGTCAAGTTCCCGGGCCGCAATCCGATGGTTGACCGTACCATCGACGTACTCGTAGGCGTACTCGAGGGCGACAGCAAGGCCGTCGAGGCCATGGCGCTCGATGTAGACGTCGATGTCCTCGTCCTCGTCGCGGCGGGCAACGGCTGCGATAAGTGCCGGCGTGATCGTTTGCGTCTCGCCGTCCGTCGAGAGCGTGAGTGCAATCGACTCGGCGTCGTATTCGTACGGGCGCTGATCACGGGTTTTCTCCACTAAGCCAGCTGTTTCGAGGTTCTGAACGTAGTCGTAGGCGGTCCCCTGTGGGATGTCGATCTCGTCGACGATCTCGGGAACTGTGACCGGGCCGTGTTGCAGGATGTGGGCGTAAAGCCGAGCGAGTGCCGGCGTTTCGAGGAGGTCGGCGACCGTCTGAAGCTGCTGAATAGGTGGTTGACCTGACCGGGGAGGTGATTGCGCCATTTAGATTACGAATTATCGATAATTCGTGATAAGGTTTCCGGCGATAGATCGGGGCTCGCAACCAATCCAATACTCGCAGAGAGACAGCCGCTTGCTGCGGCTCATCCCCAGGGGAAGCGCCGATGTGAGGCGTTTGCAGCATTCGTGCTTACCCGACGGCGGCGGGGTACTTGAAAGTGGTCGTGATTACGGGCATAATCACGACCATATTCAATATTCGGAATACTGTATTAATTCAGAGTTTAAGAGCCTCTATACCCCAAATACAGGCAGATAGCATGAATGTGAATCTTATACCGCTATACAGAACCTTGGCCGTCAAGTTCCAGAGAGTCGGAGTTTGGAATTCGACAAACCACCGAACTCCTAACATGTAGTTATCAGGAGCTTGCTCACTGCTGTCTTCGATGATGGGCTTGGAGCTGTCATTTGGCCATTCCTGATGGCGTCACTACTAGACGGCGGCAAGAAGGCAGCTGATCATACTGACGGTCGGACTCAACTTCCTCGAAGTTCCGGACTGCGAAACCGAGGAGGAGCGTGAAAACGAGATCGAGAGCCGGATCGAGAATCTGAAGGCGATTTTCGATACGGATGAGTACTGGGGGATCAATATGGAGTCGATTACCGAGTCGATGGGCCGGGCGATGATGCAGTCCGAGAAACCGTTCTCGGTGATAGACATGTACTTCACGCTATTGAACGCCGAGCGGCGTGAGGAATTCGCGGCCAATGTCGAGGACCCCTACGTCCGCGAGTTCTGTATCGAAATCGCCCAAATGGATGACGAAACCGTGCGTCCAATCCTGAAACGAATCAAATCGTGGGTCGAGAACTCGGTTATCCGCCGGATTATCTCCCACCGCGAGAGTACCATCGACTTCCGCGACATCATCGACAACGACCGAATCGTCATCGTCCGTACGCCCGTCGAGAATACGGATATTAAGAAGATGATCACGCTCGGCGTGATGCGGAACCTCTGGAGCGCAATCCAACAACGGTCCTACGAACACGATACCGACCCCGAGCCGTACTTCGTCCTCTGCGACGAGTTCGACGACATCGCCAGCGACAACCTCGACATCGAATCGATGCTCGCTCGCGCCCGCTCCATGCGGTTGTCCGTGACCCTCGCCTCTCAGTATCCATCGCAGTTCGACGAGGAGACGCTCAAGGCGATGCAGAACAACTGCGACAACCTCATCGCCTTCTCGGTCAACGACGTGGACGACGCCCGCCTGTTGATGAAGCGGTTCCGGGACTACACGGCCGAGGACCTCATCTCGACCGACCAGTACAAAGCGTGGACAAAACTCTCGCTCGACGGCGGTCGCTACTCCGAACCAGTCTTGCTCAACTCCTTCCCGCCGTATCCACCACTTCGGTCAACTGAGGCGGTTGACGACATCATCGAGCGGAGTTTAGACCGGTATGGGACAGAGCCGCTGACCGACGAGGAAATTATGCAGAACCTCGTCTACAGCGACTCCAATGAAGCGGCTACTCCGACACAGATACTGGACAAGACGATGGCCGAGGCGATTCGGGCGGTCCAAATCCGAACGGGTGACCGCGCGGAAAACGGCTGGGTGGACGTCGCCGCCGTGGACGACGAACTCGCGGTCCGCCTCGACAATCAGGACGCCAATATCGAGTATGAGCCCGAGGACTTACCGGACGTGCGCGACGCCTCGGGGCTGATGGAAGTCGAACTGAAGGACGACGATATCGTGGTCCGCCTCACCGACGATGGGGAAACGATGGTCGAACCGGAGACGGGGTCGGTTCGATCTGCGGGTGGTGAAGCCCACGATGCAGTCCTCGTCGATACCGAGGCAGCACTTACCGAGCGTGAGTTTAGCGTCGAGATTGTCGAACAGGATGGGAGTGCACAGCCTGACGCTATCGCAACCCATCCCGACCACGACGCCGTCTTCAATATCGAAGCCGAGACCACGACACCGGATCGCCCCGTGAAGGTTTTACAGAATCTCAAGCGCGCCCACGAAGCAGACCGAACACCCATCTTCGTTGTTCGGCCTGGTGATTCGGAGACGAAATGGGCAACACGAGTCGAGAACATCCTCTCGCCGCCTCTGCGCGAACGCGCAGATGGGACCGAGCAGTTCTACAACTGTGACGAGGTCGTGACGTTCGGCGGTGGTGCGACGGCCCACGGCGGCGTGACTGCAGTCCGGCCGCGTACGTCCGACACGAATAGGACAGTCTGGACCCGTGACGGTGACGAGCGCGTGCTATCTGACGGCGAGACGGAGTTCGCTCGTGTGCCAGACGAAGGGACGCTCTCGAAAGACACAGTTCCAGCCTACTACAGTCATGACCGAGAAACCGGCCAGTACACCGTCCACAAACCCGGCGAGATGCAGACATATGACTCGAAAGATGAGTTCGAAGCGGAGTGGACGCCGATCAAGCGACCGTTCATCCCGAGTGATGAACTGCCGGAGTCAGAGGTACCCCGAGACAGCTACGTCGTCCTGATTCTGCCACCGAACGGCAATCCAACGGTCTTCCAGCAAGGCGAGACGTATGCGCTCTCAGAGAATCCTGGCTCTACAGAACTATGGCCAGACACTTCGACTGAAGACTCAGAACAGTCTGAAAACTCTACCCAGAGTGAGAAGACTCCCCCATCGCCCGAGGATGTTGGTTCTCAGTCACCTGCTAAGTCGGTGGATGTCGATCCAAGTGGCGACGGTGTCGAGGCGTTCACAGCAATGTATGTTCGGCAAGTGGACGAGGGCAAGGTTCCACAGGATGACCTGTTTCAGGCGTATTCTAATTGGACTGACCAGCACGATATCGACGGGACGAACAAGGGATGGTTCACTCGGAAGTTGCAGAACGTCATTGAATTCGATACTGATCGGTCGCGAGTGAACGGTGAGCGTGTCCAGTTCTACGTTGGGATCACGCTGACACAAGAGGCCGAGACACTACTCGAACAATGAAATCAACCAAATACATGATAAAATCAGCGGGTGGCTTAGCCACCACCCTCATTCGACAGAAGCTAGCCGACGAAATACTGCAATACAAGCCTCAAGGCGAGCAGGATCGGGCTTCTACACTCCCTGTCCACGCAGACTGGACGGCCAAGGACGTTGCATGGACACGACTGTCCACGCAAAATCGCATGACGGGGACGCTGTCCATGCAAGTCCCCGCCCAAAGACCAACTACTATAGAACGGGTTGCACCCGTTGGACAGGGCAACGGTCAGCCTGCTAGTCGAGAACCGTTTTATAATCATCGTGATAGTGGGTGTGCGATGTTCCAAGAAGTATCTACAAGGAGAGACGAGGATGGGTTCTGAGCCGTTGGTCGAGGTATCGGTGCTTCCGGATGAGTTGCACGAGCGCGAGCAGTGGGTGTGCTGGAAAGAGGAGCAACGGGACGGGAAAGCGACGAAGATTCCGGTGACACCGGGAAGTGGTGAGTTCGCGTCGTCGACGGATTCGGAGACATGGACAGGGTTCGAGACAGCACTCGACTACGTCCAAACTGGGACCGCGGCCGGCGTCGGGTTCGTCTTTACCGACAATGATCCAATCGTCGGCGTGGACCTTGACGACTGCCGGGACCCCGAAACCGGGGATGCCGACGACGCGGCGTTGGACATCATCGAGCGCCTTGACTCGTATACGGAGGTGTCGCCGTCCGGTACCGGGTATCACGTGCTGGTCAAGGGCGACTTGCCGGATGGTCGGAATCGACGTGGGAGTTTCGAGTTGTACGATACCGCGCGGTTCTTCACCGTGACTGGCGACCTCGTTGAGGAGACACCGACGCGGGTTGCACGGCGGCAGGACGCGCTCGCGGCCGTCCATCATGAGTACATCCAAGACACCGACGACAACTCGGAGGGCGAACCTGCACGCCGTGAGAGTACTGACGAGGAGTCCGCGACAGATGGGCCGACCGGCGTTGATGTGGACCTTGCGGACGAGGAGTTGCTTGAGAAGGCGATGAATGCGTCGAACGGCGCGAAGTTCGAGCGCCTCTGGAAGGGGAATACGGGTGGGTATGATAGTCAGTCGGAGGCTGATATGGCGCTCTGCAATTTGCTGGCATTCTGGACTGGAGGCGACCAAACCCGGATGGACGATCTGTTTCGCCAGTCGGGATTGCTTCGTGACAAATGGGATGAGGTCCACTATGCGGACGGGTCGACGTACGGGGAGAAGACGATTGAGCGAGCGGTTGGGAATACGTCGGCGTTCTACGACCCAGAACCAAAGAATGAATCAACTCAGGACGACGCCTCGACAGCGGACTCATCCGCCGATGCTGATCGTGACGGGTCTAAGCGGAGTCAAGCGTATCTGACCGAGAAGAATCGGCTGTTAGCTGAGCGTGTTGAGGAGCTAGAGACACTCCTTGAGTGGAAGAGCGAGCGCATTGAGGAACTCGAAGCGGAAGTGGAGCGGCTCACAGCCGAACTCACGGAGCGTGACCAAGCGACAGATCAAACCCACGAGGAGCGTGCTGTTGAGGGGAGTCCGGATGATGAGGAATCACAGTCGGAGTCTGTCTGGGGTCGGACGAAGCGGTTGTTCGGAAACGACCGTGAGTGATCGTGATGTAGTTCGATACGGGAAAATGCACGAATTCACGGGAAGACTTTATAATCATCCCGTAGTAGTAGATTATAGGATGTCGAAATCTACGGACGAACGCGGACGCATCTACCTGCCGAAAGACGTACGTGAGCGGTTCGGAGACCAGTATCGTATCGTTGAACTCCCGAGCCATGTCGCGCTGTTTCCCGTCGACGATGATCCACTAGAGGGACTGCGTGACGCTGTTGGTGATGCTTTCGAGGGCGACGATGCCGACCAGTTGAAAGCTGATGCCCGCAAGCGAATTAGCGAAGACGTGCAAGCGGAAGTTGAAAGTCGCTCGGAAGACCACGAGGACTGACTCGTGTACGTCGAAACAGACTTCCTCATCGCTCTCGTCAAAGACAGCGATTGGCTGCGTGAGCCCGCACTTCGGGCGCTCGAGGAGCGAGACGACATTCATACATCGGTCCTGGCATACGCTGAGGTACTTGTTCTATTCTACGACCGTGAACAGGCCGAGTACGAGATCGATGCGCCACGCGCAATCACCAACCTCCTCGAATTAGTGCCTATTCGGCCAGAACACCACGAGGACGCTGTTCTTGCTGCTGCCACGTTCTTGGAGGAGCACCAGATGACACCATTTGATGCACTCCACGCCGGAATGGCCACAACAGGCGATGGGAAGGTACTCTCAAGCGAGCAGGACTACGAGACCGCCGGTCTTGACCGCCTTCCACTAGAAACGTATCCCGACGAGTGAGGATACCACTCCGCGTTGAACCCAGCAAAGCAATTGCGAACGAACAACCCGAGAGCATACGTGAGGCCGCCCGCCTCGTTGACCGGGATGTGTCCGATGTCCATTCAGATTTGAAGCACTTGGAAGTTCAGGATTCTGAACTCGAGGATGGTGATCCGGGTGGCGCAATCCAGCCAGTTGTACCCTTCGACAAAATCGAGATGCATATCGACTATCCCCTCCTCGAGGACGGGGATCCAGAGAGTACACCTGCGAGCGCAGACTAACCACCAACTTCCAGATCGTTGTACAGTTGCTATAGCGTTTATGAAGAAATGGAGTGACGTTCCACTATGACAGATACCTTCACGAAGCGTATTCCGGGCACTGTCTAGTTTACCCCTTCAACCGGTGTTCGTTCATCGAGGGCTTGGTGCGGTCGCTGGAAATTATAGTAATGAACAAACGATGCAAGTCACTGGCGGACGCTCCGCCGACTGCCCACCCACGACGAATGGAAGCGGTCAACTCTCATCTTAAGAGTGTGAAACCACTTTTCGATGTGGTTTCGGTCGACATACTCGAGTTGACCGATCAACCCTAATCGAGAGAGGGAAGTCAGATAGCCTGCGCTACCAACCAGAAACACAGTCTCTGAACAATCGTGTTTCTGGGCGAGGCCGTGAAGGAACGCACCGCCGGATCGGTGCCACGCCGACCAAACACAGAGACATCGAGCAGCACCTTCATTTCGAGGTTGGTTGCAGCGTACACCCAAGACCACTCACCGTTAATCCGGACAGCGGTCTCGTCAACCGCGACCCGCGTCGGCGACGCCGACGGCGGGTCGCCAACGCTGTCAGCCAGCTGATGCACCCAGCGCCAGACCGCTCCATGTGTCCGTTCAACGCCTAGCAACCCGAGAATCGCCGCTATTTCTCTGAGCGAACAGCCGGCAGCGTGGAGGCGGACGGCGAACGCCCTAACGGGCGTCGCCGTCCGCTCCCGCTGCCAACATTCAAGAGTAGCCGTATCTAACGTCGCTCTGAGCCCGAAATCCTTGAACAGGCCTTAGAGCGTGGTGTTGAGATTCTCTGGGCAGACGTAGTACTGTCCCAGTATTTGGATGACGAAACTGGTCGAGACACCGCAATCGAACTTATCGGTCGAAATCAAGTCAAGCGTGCAAAACGCGAAGTTGAAGCAGTTGAGGACGACGTTCTATGGGGCCTCGATGCATGAATGTGGCAGTTACTGATGGTGGTCTACGGTTCGGTGTGCGTGATGCACTCTTTCCGCTCTACTGTGCTACTCAATCACTGCACTTCTTACACAGAGTTCTTTGCGCTACCGAATGTTGAACCGCTTGAACAAGCAGATTGACCGTTCGTATAGCTTATGACGACGGAAACATCGAGATGGTCCGAGAGTACTGATACGGCTGCACGTGTCCGACATGTCGCGCTAACTCGGACAGAGCCACGTACTGCGGAATGGATCGCTAAAGAAGCAGACGTCCCACGCGATACCGCCGTGACGTATCTTAACCGGATGGTCGAACAAGGCGATCTGGAAGTCGTCGAGACGGACGAAGAGAGGAGTTACAAGCCAGATCGCGTCACACAGTACCTCCGTGAGGTACGTGAGCTTGCAGAAGCACACACGCTCGACGAACTCACGCACGAACTCGACACAATCGGTGAGGAGATCGATACGTGGAAAGACACCTACGAGGTTGAGTCACTCGCGGAACTGCGCCAGAGCATTGGCCGTGATGACTTGACTGGCGACAAGCGCCGTGAACGCCTCGAAATCATTGAAGAGTGGGAGTACAACATCGAGATGCGTGAATCAATTCAACTTGCAATCAGCCTCAAGTGTTCGCTCACGACACTAGGAATTGAGTCGTCTTCCGAGGAGTCGTCCACGAAGCTCCCGTAAGAAGGGTAGTCAGATACCTAGTACAACTGTTTCTGGTGGTCTGGGATTCCCCCGACGTGAAGGCCTTCGTCGTATCAAAGAACGAATGGAGAACGTCCCTGGGTTCAACGATGTGCGATATGACCCCTCTCGGCTCCGTCCACGAACCGTCGTTGCAGACGTCGACGTGAAACTGTTCCTTGGCGAGTCACTCCCCCGGACGGAAGCCAAAGTAGAGGTCCTCTGGCGGCCACGTGAGGGAACTGACGTGCAGCGCGTTCATTGGGCGGACGATGTCGTGAATCTTGGCTGGCACAAGGATGATGACCATCCAGAACTCAGGACAACGCATTTCCAGCTCGAAGCTGAAGACGAATCAGTCCATAAACCGGGAGCGATTGAAGTCGAAGCCCCGCTCAGCTTCCTCGAAGTCTGTCTTGATCGACTTCCGGACGAGCTTCGGCAAACAAGTGACTACTGACCTCATTCGGAGGCAGAAGGTGCTCAGGTTGTGTATTTAACCCAAAGAAATACCGCTGGCACTCTTCACCTTTGACAGTCGTAGGGATGCACAATTAGTGGTGCAGATTGAGCATGAGACTTCCTATCAGATACAGATGATATTGCAGGGTGCGTGCTGAATACAGAGGCTGTATTCATCAACTGGAAGCAGCGATATCCCTGTGTAAAAGTCCCCAATAAAGTGAGTATAGGCCTAACTGCCTTAATTTGGATGTATTCTTTTCAACTTCAAAAAATCGTCTCCCAAGATTTACCCTGATTTGCATACTCCCTACACAACCGCGAAGTGCTTAATTTTGCCTCCGTGGTCGATTCCCTGAGGTGGGGGGAGAAATGACACACGACAGACGAGAATTCCTACAACTCGGCGCACTCGCCGGATTCAGTGCGTTGAGCGCTGACAGAATCGTCGACGTACCGGTTCGTTTCGAACAGGACGACTCCGCCGACGCTGGCGGCTGGCCTGGCATCGACGTGCGGGTCACGCAAGAGTCCGGCAAAACGGCTCACTGGGTCTTGCCCGGCAGACGGCGGATAAGCGAGTACGTCTTCGGGACGCCCGAGAACCCACGCCGGACGGGCGAGTACTGGGTAAACTACGCCGAGGGCCCGGTGAAAGAATTGCTCCAGAAGCAGACCTTTCAGGTTGGACTGCCGGTCGACCAGCGCCGGACGAACGACGATGGGTCGGAGTTCACCGTCGCTGACATCCTGACGGGGTACAGTGACTCCGCTGAGGAGACCGACGGCGAACTCGACGTGACCTATCAGGACCGCCAGCCGTTCGACACGCCGGGCGAACCGGGCGACACCCGCGACACGGCGGAGGTGACGGCACAGTTCACCGACCCGGCGGGCAACGAGTACGAGGCCGTGCTGGACCATATCGTCCAGCCGCCGTTCCCGCCGTGGGAGACCGGCGGCGGCGTCGTAACCGGGACGTGGCTCCACGGCGTCACCGGAACAGGGACACCGCTGATGCCACGGATGTTCAACTACGCGGCGTTGTGGGGCGTCGGCGCGCTGAAGGTCAACGGCGAAGTCGCCGAGGAGGGACGGGTCATGCACTTCATGACCACCGAGAATATTCGGAAGGCCGACAGCTACCAACTCGCCATAGACGAGGAGCTTCCACTCTCGGAAGACGAGCGGTTCCTCGGCCACCCGCACCACACACACCTTTTCCTGCCGCCCATCAAGGGAACCCCGGAAGGACCGCAACACAGTCCGGTTCCCACGGAGTTCGAACTACCGAACAGCGAGACTCAGCCGTTCATCCACTACATGTGGGACGAAGACACCATCGAGGAAATCGTGGTTCGGGGCGCCGAAGGTGGAGAGACGACGACTACGGAGATGAACGAGGAGACGACGACCGAAGCGAACGAGACGACCGAGGGGAGTAAAACACGACCGAAGTAGGAGAAACGACTGCCAGCACGAACCGAGGCTACTAAGGACGCCCTGAGACGATAGCCCTTCGGTGTCGGTGATTCCTACCGGAAATTGGCCGTATCGAAAGGCAACTCGAACGAGTTTCCGTCGGACATGCAAACGATTATCGCAGAACGAGTTACAAAACGGGGGACGAGTGATGGATACGCGCCCTCTATTCAGCACGCTATTTCTGACAACGGTAGTTCAAGTCGTCGGAGGCAGTGATAGATACACGCCCTGTATTGTGCATAACCACTCCAATCTGATTAGCAGGTGATGGCTTCAACAAGGGCAGAACCGTCTGATGAGACTATTTCATAGAGGTCCGATTTGGCTTGTTCAGGTTGTCATGAGTCCGTCGCCATCGAATAACGTTTGTGCACCCTCTTCTTTCGATACCACGAGATGAATGCGGAGGAGTTTCTGACGCAACTCCATACGACGTGTGCTGAAGCCATTACGGAGTATCGCACTCAATTCCCAGACCACCCACCATTGTCCGAGCATCTCCAGTACGACAGTGACAGCCCCCTCGCGAGTGAGGCTGACCTCCATCGGTGCTTTCGAGAACTCACCCACATCTACGACGACCTCTTCGACGTGGACTCAACGCCATATCGAAATCAGTGGCGTGACCATCTTGTCTATAGTTTATCCTGGCGAGAGCATCTTAGGCTCATGACTAGTGACCCACCGGCGTCACTACTGATGGCTTGGATTGGGGGTCGCTATGCTGCTCGCACAGGCCATATCGGTATCAGTACCGGCCGACTCCCCGCGTCGAGAGCATACTCAGTACTCGCCTCCGAACTCCTCCATGCCTACCAGCACCGCTTTGACTCCCCAACCTGGCACCATCCCTATCTCCAGGAAGGAATGGATCGAGCCGTCTCAGTTCGAGCGCTCACCCAGCTCGCTCAAGAACTGGAGGACGATGATGATGTAGTTGCCCATGTTGCAATGAGACAGCGAGCGAATGCACTCCTCGCAGGATTGCTCGCGCATGGCACCCGTCACGGCGGCATTACACCAGCAGCTATCCGTGACCTTGGCGTCACCACCGACGAACTCTCAGCCCTCCAAGCAGCACTCCCATGGAGAATACTTGGCCATGTTCAACCACGCTATCGATGGAAGGACACCGCATTCCTCCCCGACTACGACCTCTTCGGCTCCCTCCTCCTCGTTAGTGAGGCTATGGACGTCCCCGATACCTACAGCCGTGCATTCTGGGGTGACCACCCCTGGGACGAGCTTATCGCGGATATTCAATCAATCGAACCCGGCTGGCTGTGGCAGTACGTTCATTCGGCGTATAACGGGAGTTTCTAGACGCCGGTGCGTCCGTACTAGGGTTCAAGCAACCTATTCAGTCTGAGTCTGTGCCCTCGGCAGTCGGGAGAACGCCAGCTTAGTCTTTCATGCGTAGAGAAGAGTTGCACCGGTCGTCTGGTCTAGAATCGCGACCCTGTTTATTCATCTATTTCTTACAGTAGTTCAGGTACACAATCCCTGGTCCGCGGTTATCACCTCATAATATCCTCTGGTAGTAGGGCGGAATCAATTAGTATCATGCTACTTTCTAGCGTGCAAGTATGCGTCGAGATTTATATACGTCCTTTCTCTACCAGTCTGGTATGAGTTGTGGGAAAGAAAATCAAAAGATGTGCCGGCATTCAGTGGAAGAAGAAAAACCACTCAGTCTCGCAGTCATCGAATGTATCGCAGACGCAGACGGTACTGACCCAGACACTCACCCCCCGCTTTATGAAGTAATCGACCCAGAAGCTCTCAACAATCTCTTCCGCGACCAGACCACTGGAGAAGTAACATTCACATATTTAGACTACAAGATAACCGTCAATCACAACACCGTCACTGCCCAACCGACTGCAGACCAGCCGGTGGGCGCCGACTAAAACCACTCCATTTGCTCCCTTGGTGCCTGTGCGTTCCCCCATTGATAGAACGGTGCGTTGACGCTCTGTATTGCTTCCACCTGATTCAGTTCCCTCAGCGAACGAGAGAGACCAAGGCTGAACTCACAAACCACTTTCACCTCGGTTGGCGGAGATATAAGGTAGACTCGTGGATATGACTAGTTCGTTTTGGCTATGGTTCCAAAGTCGGGTTGAGTAAATGAGGTGACTGTCGACTAAACGTGCCTTCGATTAGAATAATGAGCGTACTAATAGCTCCCTGTATTCAGCACGCCGAGTAGGCTTTCACTCGGAGATCCAGTCGTTCAGATACTGCTCAACGAGACTCGCAGGGTTGTGAGTCGCATACGTGGCGTCCTGATAGGACTCGTAGACATTCGGCTCAACAGGTTCCGGTGCCTCGTCCGGCCTACGGGAGCGCTGTTGCTTGGGCACACCACCGGTCGTCAGTCCGACGACCGTCTCATCGAGGGTCACGAGCGGTGAACCGCTGTTGCCACTCATATGTGGTACCGTCGTCAAGATCGCGTCACCGTACTCCTGCTCGCGGACGTACTGACCACTTGCAATGACCCAATTGCCGATGGCGAAGGGATGACCGACCTGCACAACCGTTTGTCCGTCGTTCAGCGAGGACTCGTCGCCCAGCGAGAGTGTCTTCGGCGCGGAGGACTCTGTCCGGAGGATGGCGACGTCGTGATACGGCCGAGAGCGGTAGTCGGTCGCGTTGACAACCTCGGGCTCGAAGGAGTCACCCCCGAGCGTCCAGCAGGTAATCGAGGACGCGTCGTCGATGACGTGGCTGTTCGTGACGACTAGATTTTCGGTGACGAACCAGCCCGTCCCGCTACCGCCAGCGGTACTGCCAGTCTTCGTATTAACACTAACAACTGCCGGACGGATTGCTTTGCCGACTTCTTGGACCTCCTGGTTGTCCGCTTGAGTACCACTAGAGACTGCTTGCTGAGTCTCGTCAGTCGGTTGCGTGGTTTCGATGAGCGATTCTTGCAGTTCGGTACACCCTGCAAGGGTCGTAAGTGCTCCAACTGCACTCGCCGTGAGAAATCGACGTCTCGTCGCTCGCTCTGGCATACCAGAGGATGCTTTACTATCCGGATAGGTCTTTTTCCCCCTGAAGCGACATTGAAACCCGAAAAGGGGTGTTGAGCGGACAGCTCAAACAGGGCAGGGAACCCCACCAAAACACTCTCAAGACAATCCTCGGCGACGACGGTACCGAGCACCTCCGAATACTTAGAAGCCACCACCCCGTAACCATCTCTATGGCCGACCGCGGTCGCGCAGCTCCCGTCTCAATCACGGACGAGGCTGATCCACCGGCCGGGACTGAATATCTACCAGACGACCACGCCATCCGGTATGTTGCGTATCAGTCAGCCAACGATCCGGACCCACCGGAGCGCGAATCAGCCTACAAGACGATGTCCTTCGAGCAGTGGGCGAAGACCGAGTGTGCCAGCCTCGGCCAGCAACGAGTCATGGAGGTCGTTGAATCTCGCCTCAAGGAGCATCAGCATGTTGGCTTCGCGTGCGGGCAATACGACGGTGACTGCCACGACCTCGCAGTGAAGGTCGAACTTTCGACCATGCGCGACCGAGATGAGAACATTCTCTCAGAACCCACAATTGACTACAACGATCTACGTGACATCACACCCACGTCGGTGACCGCAACGATACAGTATGCCGGACTGGAACACACCGAGACGTTCCCAGTAGTCGTCCACGAAACCGAAGGCCAGTTCCTGTAACCTTGGCGATGTGACCTGCGTGTTACGATCTGTTCTGAATTGTCCAATTTGTGGTGCAGATTGGTCACTTGATGTTCGTGAACTCGAACTGGGGCCGAACAACTGTGCCGCGTAAACAGCACTCGCTCTCCCGTCGCAGACTCCTCCAGCTGACGGGAGCGACCACTCTCGGCGCGCTCGCGGGCTGTGCCGGTCAGCTACCGGGCACCGACGACAGTGAGGGACAGGAGGTGCCGCCGCGCTCGACAGTTACGGCCGAGCCAGATACTTCCGTCAACCTCACTGCGGCGTCCGAGACCATTCGGCCAGCCCCTGAGACGTCGACGACCAACTGGATGTACGAGGGTGAATGGAGAGCCGGATCGAACGTTCGACCTGACGCTCTCACGCGGCAGGGGCCAGTCATACACGTGGACGATAGATGGGCAGGCCTACCCCGACGCCGACCCGCTCCAGATCCGGACCGACGAACACGTCCGAATTCGGATGACCAATCAGAGCCCAGTCGTTCACCCGATGCACCTTCATGGCCACTTCTTCCAAGTCGGCGACGCAATCAAAGACACAGTCATCGTGCCCGGGCATAGAGGGCAGGTGACGATCGACCTCCACGCCGACAACCCCGGCCGGTGGTTGTTCCACTGTCACAACCTGTACCATCTCGATGCAGGGATGGCGCGTGTCGTGAAATACGTCGAGTGACCAGGTTGAAGACCCGGTTTCAGCTCGTTCACACTGCCGTTCGTGTGGTCGTGGTCCTGTCTGGGAGATGGGTTGAGTGCCAACCCGGCGAATTCGAGCCGGATGAACGATTCTATTCCTGAAAAACGGTTAGGTCGTCTTATACACGTTCTCGAACGTTCTCCTGTTCTGATTCACACCCCACGTCAATAACTCCCGAGCAGTCCTACGAGTAACCGAGGAGAAAGACAATGACCAACTTCACACTCGGCCGCTGGCTGCTCGTGGCGCTCGCGATCGTCGGACTCGCGTTCGCCGCCCCCGTGGTCAGCGCACACGGCAACGAAACGACCGCAGACGACGCGCCCTCGGACAATGCCACCGCAGATGAATGGGCCACTTGGATGGAGGCGCAGATGACCGAACACATGGGCCCTGGTAGCGTCGAGTGGATGGAGTCGCACATGGGTGTGACCGTCGACGAGATGGCCCAGGACATGGCTGATGAGGAATACCACGACGGGGCTGACGACGACCACAAGGGCGGGATGTACGGGCAGGGCCACTACTGACGGCCCTGACCGTTTCGATCGCTCCAACCGAACACCACAACTCGCCAACTCAAGATAATGACGCAACTCACCACTCACATCGGACGCACTGCTCGGCGACTCGCGATACTCTCCGTCCCGCTGCTGGTCGCGGCAACTGGAACGGCTGCTGCCCACGGTGGTGGGAGCTACGGCGGCGGTATGATGGGCGGCGGCTGGGGCCTCTTCGGCGGAGCGATGGGGCTCTGGGGACTCCTCTGGATGGGGGTCCTCATCGCCGTCCCGCTCTATCTCGCCTATGCGCTCCTCAACCGAGGATCCGGTGGGAAAGAAGAGCAGTCGTTGTCGGTTCTCCGTGAGCGCTACGCCCGCGGGGAGCTCTCGGATGACGAATTCGATCGACGGCGAAAACAGCTCGAACGCACCGGATGACTGGAACAGTTGCTGTTCCAGCCGATACATCACACTCCCAACGCCCGCCGTTGCGGCACCCAACCGTTAACCCCGTGGACGAGGTATAATATTACATGGAATACACAATACAGACTTCAGTCACTGGCGATTTCGACGACATCGTCGACACGACAATCGCAGCGCTTGAAGACGAGGGATTCGGCGTCCTCTGTGACATCGACATCCAGGCGACGCTCAAGGAGAAGCTCGGCGAAGAGTTCCGCCAGTATCGCATTCTCGGTGCATGCAATCCCCCGCTGGCATACGAGGGACTGACCGAAGAAATTGAACTCGGCGCACTCCTCCCGTGTAACGTCATCGTCTACGAAACCGATGACGGCGATATCGTTGTGAGTGCCGTTGATCCAAAGCAATTGGTCGGTATCGCGGACAACGATGCGCTCGACTCGATCGCGACCGAGGTCAACGAGCGTTTCGAGCGTGTTCTCTCGGCCGTCACCGACGAACTAGGATCCAGGTCGGAGGCCTGATCTTCGATGTCTTCATCGAACCAGCTCGACACCACGACTATTGTGCTCCTGCTCCTCGGAGCGATCATCTTGCTCCCGTTGCTCACAATGGGGATGGGATTCGGCGGAATGATGGGGTACGGCGGGATGATGGGTCAGTATGGCGGCACTGGTGGATGGTGGCCGTTCGTCGGGATGCTCGTTCCGCTCATCTTCCTCCTTATCCTCCTCGGCGGTGGCTACCTCGTCTTCCGGCGCATGAGCGAAACGCAGACGTCTCGAAATCCCGCGATGGAGGAACTCCGCACGGCATACGCTCGTGGGGACCTCACTGACGAAGAGTTCGAATCCCGCCGCGAGAGACTCGAACGGTCGGAGTGAGCCAACGAGTACACACCAAGGTGCGTATTCCCACGCCTGTGTGATCGAATTCGTGATGCTACTCCCGATCACCACTGTGTGAGCGCGCCTTCGAATCGAAGAGATGGAGTTCTCTCAGCTTACGATTCTGAATAGTAATGTGGTTAAGTCCCAATACCGTAGTACACTATGTGACCGAAGTCATCCTCTTCACCCAAGAAACGTGCGGAGCATGCGCAACACAACGGGAGAAAAACGACGGCCTCGAGGACAAGTATCCGGACGTGGAGTTCCGGGAGGTCGACATCCAGACGGACCTCGAAACGGCCGAGGAATTCGGTGTCCGGAAGACGCCGACGACACTCGTCTACGCGAACGGTGAACAGACCGCCGAATTCATTGGCATCGTCGACCGGAACGACTTGGAGTCAGCTATCGAGAGCGCGACCCAGCAGTCATCTGGATTCGCCCAGCGCCTCGTCGATGTCGTGCGTGGATAACGAACCAGCGACCGATTCAACTCATATGACGAACTATAGTCGACGTCAGTTCCTGGGAGTGCTCGGTGCCGGCGCAGTCGCCAGCACAGGCCTCTCTCAGCCAGCGAGCGCACAGGAGACGCCCGTCGTGAAGATGGGCAACA
Organism: Halorussus salinisoli; assembly: GCA_005239435.1. GTDB lineage: Archaea > Halobacteriota > Halobacteria > Halobacteriales > Haladaptataceae > Halorussus > Halorussus salinisoli. The sequence goes on from SZNP01000011.1 coordinate 113,941, forward strand.
ACTATTTCGACCCAATCGGGCTCCACGTCGAACCCGGCACGACCGTCCGCTTCGAGATAGCAGCCGGTGCACACTCGGCGACGGCCTATGAGAACCGGATTCCATCCGACGCCAGCGCATTCGATAGTGGGGTCATCTCGTCGGGAGGGTTCGAGTACACGTTCGAAGAACCAGGCACGTACGACTACTACTGCATCCCGCACAAGACAGTCGGGATGGTCGGTCGCATCGTCGTCGGCAATCCCGGCGGCCCGGCCGAAGACAGTCCGATTCCGGACGGTGACGTGCCCGAGAGCGACGCGATCGTCGAGCAGGGCGCGATAGCGTATGGATCTAGCACCGGAGGTGACGGGAACTCCGGTGGCGGAATGAGGGGGCCCGGGATGGGTTCTGGCCCTGGAATGATGAACGGTCGGAGCAATGGATGGTTCGGTGGGCTGCCGTTCGTCGGCGGGGCACTCGGAATGCTGGGGCTGGTCGGCGGACTCCTCTACTGGGCACTAGGTCGAGGTGACGCACCTCCCGAGAGTGATAATTCCGCGATGGAAACCCTCCAACGCCGTTACGCACGAGGCGAGATCGACGAAGAAGAGTTCCAGAAGCGTCGTGAACGGTTGGAGACTGGGAGAGAAGACGCATCTCGGTAAGGCGCGGTGTCGTCGGACGTCTCTACACGTGTGAAGACACTCGCTCGGGAGTCCTTTGAGGACCTGTTCCTACGCCGAGGTACTCCACTACGGACAGAAGCGGCAGTCGCTGCATATTTTGCAACTGGCGGCTCGCCCGACGCTGACGGCGTCCTGTGGGCCGTCGATTATGAGGCCGCCCACGAACTCCTTCCCGACTACTTCCAAAAGTTTCTCGCCGAGATGGGGACGGACATGTTCAACGCGGCGATGCTCGACGACCTCATGACGCTGGTAACCGAACATTTCGAGGAAGCCGACAGCCAGGTTACAGACCGTCGAACGGTTCCGATACTCAACGTCAGAGATATCCTTACAGAATTCTCAAAGCAACGAAGTGAGGATTATATCGTCTTTTTCAAGCCACCAGTAATCGATCAGCGTATCATCAATCAGGCGGCGCTCTTCTCGATGACGGCCAACCCCCGGACGTCCATAGACGAGTGGTTCGGCCGGCATCCGGACCTCTACTGGAAGGTCATCATTCCCGCAGAGTGCAAGCGGGAGTTTCGCGACAAGTTGGATCAGGCGAACATCAATCATCGAACGTTGTTCCCCGGTCTCGATGGAATCGCGAGGTGGCTGAAAGAACACTACAAACCCAGTCGATCGCAGCGAACGTAGAGACCAAGTGGCTGAAGAGAACTGCTTTTTGTCGCGAGAAGTCAACGGTAAGCGTCGACCGTATCAGCGCGTCTCCCATTAATAGCACTCGTGACGGTTAGGGGAGTTGCTGATCGGGTTTCATGTGTAGTGAGCAGCGGTTATAGAGATTGCAGGCGAGAATACCACGTCGTAAACGGCGTGGCTGAATCGCCGTCATCGTCTCAGGTTCGCCCATGTCGGAAATCTCCCCCGCCGCCGCAGTCTACAACGTCGAACAAGCCGTCAAACAATGAATCCCGCCGCTATCTGCGAATTCATGTAGTCATCCATGCAAACCGCGATTCAACCGGTGTCAGCGCATACTGAGACGAGAAACGGGTAAGGACCGTGTTCTGTGATGGTTTTGCTGGCGTCTCGGTTGCCGTCGCGGAAAAACGGAGACACTACAGGAGGTTCGTTCCGTGGGCCGTCGAATTCGGTCGTGGTGTTCTCGTGCGTCCGAAAATAAGAATTCGGGGACTCCACTAGGCGACTTTGACTTCTCCCGTCTGAAGGTCAATTCTCACCTGTATGTCCGCAGTCTGCGACCCCGATTCGATAGATGTCAGCGACGTCTCCTCGGCCGTCGTCGTTTCAGTTTGGTTTGTCTGCTCAACGGTGACGAACGCGAAATCGTGGACAGGTCGATTGCTCCCCTGTTGCATGTACGGCCGGTCAGCCGTGCGATTCGACCGCAGGAAATCGAACGATTGGTTGCCGTTCGGGTCACGATGCGCGACGGCGACGACCCGCTGGGAGTCGTTCAACGGGTCATCGAGTTCGACTGTGACGTTCTCGTGTGTTCCCGGTTCGAGGAACTCAGACACACCATAGACATCGTGTCGCGGCTGATCGCGTCCGCGCTCTCCCGCTCTTCCCCCGCCCATCATGCCACGGACGTCGTGGACGACGACGAACCCGCCCTCGGGAAGCGTCACGGACTGGACGACGACCGTCGTCCCGTTCGAGGTCTGGTTCTCAATCGTCACGGCTGCGACCGCTGGCTGGGTGGTCGTCTGCACGTCCTCATCGACGGTCGTTGTCGCGTCCTCCGAGACAATGGTCACGTCCGCCGTTGCGGCTACGTCTCCGATGAATATCCCATGTGAGAACGTTCCGGTCGGGAACCCGCGGATGCTGTTTCCAGACATATTGAATCTCACTGTTTCCGTGCCCCCTGCGGGAATCCGAGCGAACGCGGATTCAAGGACGTTTCCGGTGATCTGATAAGTGACCTGACGAACGACCTCTCGATTCCCGTCGTTGACGAGTGTCGCTGTCACTGTGAAGTTCTCGCCCGACCGGATTTGGCTCGGGGCAGAGAAGTTCTCGATCGAAATTGGACCTTCCGTCTCGGTCGTGGTTTCCTGGGCCCAGATCTGGGAATTCGTCGGTTCGGTTCCGACATCAGCCTGAATCGCGCTACCTACCGAAACAGTGAGTCCGCTGGTAACGACGACAGCAATCACTGCAAGTAGCACCTGTCGTTTACGCTCTTGCATCATTCGACCCCCACATTGTTCCTCTGCACCACGTTCCGTGCCGTCATAAAATATCGCTCTTCTATCGGAAATACTGTTTTATCTGGTCTCGTTGAAAATCACAAGTGGTGATAGGTTTCTCCCAACGTGTTCAACTGCAATGTTCGCTACTGTCGTTTTATCCTTCTGGTGATTCAGCGTGGACGACTTCGGCGAGGGCATCAAGTTGTGCCGAGACATGGGTACTTTCGCCAGCCAAGTGGACAACCAAGTCGTCGAACGTGAGGATGCCAGTGACCTCCCCGTCTGTGACAACGGGGATGCGCCGCGCCTTTGCCTCGTTCATCTGGCGCAATACGTGTTGGATGTGATCATCTGCCTCCACCGTGAGCGGGTCTTCGGTCATCAACTCACGGACCGTCACCTTCGACCCACCTGCATTTTCCTGGTCGAGTTGCAATTGCGTGTCCTTTGTGAGGACATTGAGCACGAGGTCACGATCCGTAACTATACCGACAACCGCTCCATCCTCGGTGACGACGGTGCTCCCGACATTCCGGTCGCGCATGGTGCGAGCGACGTCGCTCACCGATGTGTCCGGTTCGACGGTTACAACGTCCTTCTGTGCCAGTTCCTCAGCAGTGAACCCCAAGTCTGTTCGTTCCCCGACATCGTATTCGGGTACATCCGAATTCCGAATAAAGGTACGTGCCGGCAGTTGACCTTTGCCAGCAACTCGTTCCTCTCAGTGTCATCCTCAAGGACAGACTGTGAAGTCAGGGAGGGTGGTCGTTCCGCTTCACTCAGTTTCTGTGTTGAGCCGCAGTACCGCAGTAGTTGTAGGTGTGAGTCACTGGTCGACTGGGCTACCCAGAGTACCAGCAAGCGTATGCTGAGCTAGAACACCGCCACCGAACACGAGAGTTGCGTAGATGACTGGCATGTAGAATCCCCCGTGATAAGACGCGAAGAGGTGGAAGACACCGATACCGAGCGGCACACCTCCCGTGAGAGCCACACGGGTCCAAGACAACTCCGAGAAGAACGGGATGGCAATCGCGTAGAGGAAGAATCCCCCTGCAAAAAGCCACGCTGGAATCCCCAACTCCGCTGGCTCGCCCCGCATCAAATCTTGACCACCATGGAGAAACGCCGCGGCCACTGCTAGCGCTTCCAAGTAATGAGTCCGCCCTGTTGCCGTGTCTGGTGAAAGTGTCGTCCCAGTCATCTCCGATACCGTCTCAACGTAGTTGTAGTGGATTCTTTAGTGCTGTGTCGTGAGAACTCGAATTTCGGTTACTGAGCGTCACGACCGTGATTATCGCGCGGATCAGTATTTGACTCACCATAAGATATTTTGTGAGCGTCGTCAGAATCGGCTTCTGCAACCTTAACGGCGTTTTTCCTACCACCCAAATACGTGACGGGAGACTTGAGTGATATCTCCGACCGCTTTGACGTCGATTCCTGAGAGTGAGATCGTCTGCTCCGGGGGCACGAGCAGGGTTTCGGCGCCAAATGTTCGAGCAGCTTTCGCCTTTGCCGCGATGTTTCCAACGGGGAGCAGTGCCCCGTCCGATCCAACACCCCCTGTGACGAGGACTTGCCGTGACGGTTTCCGTCCGGTGAGTGCACTGATGAGTGCGATTGTGAGTCCCGCCTCCCAGCTCTTACCACGGAGCGCGAGCCGTCCGTCCCTCGGGGGATTGAACGAAACGAACACGTCCTGACCAGCAAGTGGTGCATCAGTTACTGTCGTTGCCGTCACAGTAGCTTCTCGGATGGCGAGTTGCAGATCGTGACGGACCTCGACATCGTCGAGGTTCACATAAATATCGCCCTCCCCCTCGGTGAACGCCACGGTGAAGTCGATGACGAGCCCCTCGCCCTCAGAGCCAATCGCGGGGAGATGATACTGCGTCCGGGCTGAAGCTGTGCCGCCACTCGCCAGCATCGCGCGCCGCTCCAATTGCGTCCCCTCCGCGAATGTCTGGATACTGATTGCGCCACCGACACTCACTCCTCCAACGACTGCACCGACGAGGAACTCTCGACGGTTGATGACTGTCTTTTCGATGCGATCAACCATGTCGTCTGCGGCTCCCATCGTGTCCTCGGTCGTTTCGTCGGTTGGCATGGTTCACACGTTGCCGAATCGGCGTGGCCTGGTGTGTGGTCACACCTAGCACTCCCATGGAGAGTACTTGGCCATGTTCAACCACGGTATCGATGGAAGGACACCGCATTCCTTCCCGACTACGACCTCTTCGGCTCCCTCCTCCTCGTTAGTGAGGCTATGGATGTCCCCGATACCTACAGCCGTGCATTCTGGGGTGACCACCCCTGGGACAAGCTTATTGGGGATATTCAATCCATTAAACCCAGTTGGTTGTGGCAGTACGTTCATTCGGCCTCAAACGAGTAGTCTCTGAACACCTGCGCGGAGGAAAATTGCCGTCTGTGGGAGTGTAATTTCTGTATTTGATTTGTAGCATAAAACGGGCTTGGCGGGGTGACTCACTATGTAGTGCGTGTCTACGAGGTCAGGCTCAGGCGTGGGATACCCAGATGGGGGATTTGAGGAGAAACAGGGTATCCCACGCCTCGATTGGTTCTGGTCCCAGTATATAAACATGCAGCATTAGGACTGCATAGCTCACCCCGAGTCAGGTCTCTCAACAGCAGACAATTTCAACAAGCCCAAATCCTTAACCAACAGACGGTGATATCCACAGGCGATTGTTGGTTAAGACGGAGGCTCTTCGAAGCAGTAACGACCACATTCTTGAATGTCTAGACCGATTCACACTCTGCATCGGTGTCCCTATTACAGATACATCTCTCCTTCCTAGTATGTCCCACGTTCAGCAGGCACTCAATCTCTCAATCGAGGCTACTGCAGAATCGTTCTTACGCCACCCAGCAAACTACAGCGACGAACGTTCCCTTGCAGAAGCGATCCGTTTGCGGGTCAGTTCGGTCCTACCGCCTGCCTCAGTCGAGTCTGTTACAGTCGAGGAATCCTCGGGTGCAAGGGGATCGATTCCCGACCACGAAGCGTATACGGCCCACTACCGGGACACTACTGAGATTGATCGAGCCCAATGTGAAGTTGGCGGCACTAAATTCCCATTTGGCGGGAGTGAACGGCTTGACTTGGGTGTCTTTGCGGATGTCATGGCAATAACGCTTCACGGTGGAACACAGGAATTTGAGCCGTCGGATTTAGTGGCCGGTGTCGAATTCAAGTATGTAAAGAACGTCAACTACCTGCGCTACCGACCCGATGACGACAACAGTAAGTATCGAGATATCGCCGATGACATCATTCGACTTGGTGCCCTGCCTGACGATGTTGACCGCCAGTGCGTTGTCTTTTCAAACTATGATTTGCTCCGACGGGACTCGGATCGCGATGCTGAGCGGCATTTACATGAACTAGCCGAGCAGGAGGACGTGACACTCCAATTCGTCCTTCCTGAACCAAAACCCTGAATGTATACCTCCGGTGAATCGTTCACCCCAGACAGTAATTAGGCTAGTCAATAGGTAGTTCGATTCATGGACGGTTGTTGGTTACAAGATAGAGAACCCACGAAGAAGGAAGGACGGCATCCTCGAACGCCCCAGGTGCTCGCGGTCGGCTCTGCAAGATATCTGTGCCTCTCAGTACCAGTCGGCCCAGATAGTCGCTCGACCACGTCCTTCGGACGCGAGCACCCGGCCCCGTTCACTCCCACCCTGCCACCAATCCCGGCCGGTTTCCGTACTCTCTGTCCGATGTATGCGCAACGGCCGTCTGCTCACAAGCCTTCGATCACCCATTCAAAGCAAACGAATTGGCCGTATTTTTGTGCGCCCGACAAGACTGCGGCGCACATCGATGGCCCGCTGATTCTGAATGGGATATCGCGCACTCATCGCCTACGAACGCTTAGATGCATCATACACCCTCCACTACTCGCACAATGGAGCCCTCGACTACCGGCTGAAACACCAACTCAACCACGAGACACCCTTCGGTGGCGACCACCCCAGCCAATGGGCCCACGACCACTACGAAGCCCTGCAATCAAGCACGGAGACGACCCCAGACGCATACGCCGTCGACCGACAGTCACAGACACCAGTCAACCCGGACCCGATTGTCGTGGGAGTTTCATTGGACGAAATCTACTCGGAGTATCTCGACTATCTCCACCACGAAGCCTTCTACGCGGTCTCACAGGATTTCGAGGTGACAACGTACCGAACGCGGTGGCTTGGCCTTGAGTACGACGCTGAGGCTGTCGAGTCCTCAGAGACGATAGGAAATGGTGTTCTCCAGTCCGTCAATTGGAGGGATGGCGATCCTGTTGACGAGGAGTACAGCCGTGGTCAATTCCAGGCGTTGAAAGATGTCATCGGTGACCGCGTTGACGACGGTGAGTTCGCGCTTGGGGAGGCACGGGCGTACATGATCGAGAAACTTCAGACGTGGAGTCACGACGAGACAGAGGTCATCGGCCCCCACGACAGTGTCGAGTCGTGACGTGTGGCGTACAGGGGAGTTTGTGTGCGCCTGCAAGGGGTGCAGGCGCGACCCACGAGGTCGCGTCACAACAATGGCTGAGAAGACTCGACGTTCGTTTGGCCGAAATCGTACCGACACAGTCGAACAAGACCTCGAACGATGGCTCCTCCGACAGGCGCAAGCCGGTGTCCCTGAGCTCGTGCTCGTCGGTCTCCTACGAGAGTACGCCGACCTGATTGAGAATCAGGGAGTCATCCCACGTTCATGGGACGAGGCGTCGCCGGAACGCCAGCACTCGACGCGGAGACCGCCACGCCAATGACCGTTCTTCAAGTCCTCCACCGGCTCTTAACGAGGCAACGCAAATCAACGACCATCTACGAATGTCGCTACTGTGGGACGACCGTGGACTCTCAGACGGACCCCTGTCCCTACTATGGTCCAATTGAGGTCGTCGAATACGAACTCACCTAAGACACTAGGTGTTCTCCAATTCAGCGCCTCTACTAGTATCTGCGTCTACTGTCCTGCCTATCGCTAGTATTCTCTGGGTGGTCGGTTGAAATCGTCGCACCGAACTTAGACAGACCGAAGGTTGCCTGTTCGCTGGACGCCTCGGTTGCGTCAACCGTGAGCGCGTGGGGAATGTCGGCATCAGCGTCCGAGACCGAAATTGACGAGTTCGTTAGCATCAGGTATTACGGTGATCTCCGCGGGCATGACATTGCCCCGCTCGACGACAAGTTGAATCAGCTCCTTGACTGCGCTGGTCAAGACGGCAGTCGTGTCCCTGGCCCTCTTGCGGTAGTAGTCGGCGGCACGGTTGACCGCCTTGCTCTTGATGTTCTCGCCGATGGCTTTGCAGAGGTTTTCGAGCCGACGCTCGCGCGAGTCGGCCATTCTGAGATAGATGAAATTGCACACATACCCTTGTGGCCTAGTTTTCTAGGGTTACTGAGAGGAAGTTGGTATATAAATGAATACGTCTACGGCGTGATCAGGGCGGGTGATTAGGGCGTGCTCGCGGACGAGTGCGCGGCGTTTTGCACACAGGGTTAGTGCGGGACGTGTGCAATTTTCGGCGTCAATTTCTGAACGCGTGTGACCCCGTGGGAATACGGAAGTGAATCGATAGAGGATGTATAAACTCTTTCAATCACCTTTCAATAACGAAGAACATGGTAGACTTTAGTGGCGACTGGTTGACCGCCATCGACATAGCAATATCTGCAATTCTCTCCGCAGCTCTGGTAGCTCTCTATTTTAAGCAAACTCGGATTCTCGAATCTCAACGAGAACTTCTTACTCAGGAGCTCAATCGAGAAGCTCGACAACAGCATACAGAAACGCTACGAGAGCGAGTTCGACTTTGGCACGGAAATCCAGATCGGGAAACAGGCGAAACTCCAATTGATGGGCCAGATATGAATCTCCCCGGCGTTGCAGGAGCATCCTTCAAAACTGCACCGGTTGGATCATATGCAGTTACACCACTTGACGAGGAAGAATTCGAGATTATACCCTCACAGCTTCAAGGTGATCGCTACTTGCAAGACTTGCTCAATAATCATGCCCCTGATCTTCGAGAGGCGAAAGAAGAAATTGAGCGGCTCCACCACCGATTTGTTTCTCTACGTGAGGAGTTTAGAGAGGAATATGACGAGAGCGAAATCGTGGAAAAAGAGGAATACAAGCTTGAGCCTGCAGATTTCTTTAGTCGATGGGTATTTGAACAGATTGTACTCCTTGGGCGAGACCGATATGATGGCCTCGAAGATCTTCAGGACGTGGCGATATCACGACTTGAGAAAGGAGATTCTGGAGTTCATTCAGACGAGCCGCTGATCTGGATTCGAGTCGATCGAGGCGGCGGCAGTTCTTTTGCCATCTACTCAGCGTCAATTGACGATTATAACCGGGAAGAATTAAATGAACTCCGCTCATCTGCGGAGGAGGATACGAAAGAGTTGGTAGAGCAAGCCCTGACAAAAATAGATAAAGAACATCCATACTCATTGGCTTACGAGGCAGCAGAGGTGCTTGATGATGCGAAAGAGGCTATCGAGGAACTGGAAAGAATACTGATGGAATACGAAGGAAGACCTATCTATACTGGTGATTGCAAATATCTTGATGAAGCTAAGATTTGAGATTGAAACCCGCTACTCGATAAATATTTTCTGTGGTCTATACTTTTACTTCCACTCCGTCCACAGCACACTACTTATCCCTCTTCTTCGCGCTCTCACTTGTGACCAAAATCGACTCCGTCTTTCCAATTGACCGCGTGCTGACCGACGAGACGCGGGCTCACATCATGAGTGCGTATCGGCGACTCCTCTCAGCTCCCGAGTCGGACTTCGAGGAAGTAGAAGCCACGGAGGGGCTTCCCCTCGACATCGAGGTCCTTCACCTGCAGCAGTTCGAGGATAACTCGGTACACGCGGACGTCCTCCTCGACCATGGCGACGGGCCGGCGCTGGTGACCGACGACGTCGAGGAGTGCCCACACCACGTTGAGGGCGAGGAGTTCTCGACGCTGGCCGTGCTCGGCGAGGAGTACGCCGCGTTGGAGAAGGACCTCGTAGAAGTCTCGGCGCTGATGTGCGACCTGGCAGAGTACCACGACGAGTTGGAGAAGTACGCCATCGGCGGCGTGGGATTTCGGAACCTCTCGTGTTGCGACGGCCTGCTCACGTTCACGTTCGCGTGGGAGGTCGAGGATGTGATTGTTCGGATGTATCGGGACTACGAACACGAGCTGGGCGAGCAGGTCGGGATTTCGGTTGATCCGTCGGTGGAGGAGATGGTTGAGAAAGATTGAGGAATGGGGCTCTTCGTTCACGCCTCTTCAGAGAAAACATCTCTGTCTCTTTCGTGAGTTATTCTGTGTGATAATAGCACTACAGATATAAGTGGCAAAGATGTGATGACCGATTCATGGCAACTGCCACGAAAGCGAAGGAGAGTTCCCCAAAAGAGATTGACGACTACATGTTGAAGGACGAGGAGGTATCGTACTCCTTCAAACACCGACCGTCCGGGCTGATTCCGTGGTTGAAGTCGCTTCTTGGATACGGTGAGAGCCACTGGTACGTGACAAACGAACGGCTCATCAAGTACGATAAGATAGCAGGGGGTCTCGGGTTCCGGGAGGTCCCCCTTGAGAATATCACGTCCGTTGAATACGGACGGAAAATTGATCTTCAGGCGCTGGCAATCGGGATTATTACGCTTCCGATTCTGATTGGAGTCCTGATTATTTTGGCCACTCTCTTCCGTCGGCCACAGGTCCTCGAACTACACGTTTCGGGTGGGTCGAACCTCTCGGTCGAGATCTCGAAAGGGACCGATATCGAGGAAATCCTCTGGTACTTGCCCACTCAGCGGAAAATTGATTCCGAGTAATACAGAGTAGCGAGACACTCTAGCGATTCTGTCGCGGTATTATCCTCAATGACCCTGCCTGTCGTCATAGAGCGAGCATGAGGCGATCCAGGTCAGGAGACGACGTTTAGAAAGGAAATCTTCACAATGGAATACTGACAAACGAACCGCTTAGTGAACGACACTAGTGGACTATACCTTATTCCGGTGAACGACGAGTGGCGAGACGAGTTCAGACGCTCTGTTGAATCGCCAGTCGATCTCACGGCTTACGAGGACGTGCCACCGCAATTGGAAGGGTTGACGGAACGCAGAATTTGGGGGACAACCGAGACAGACGCGAGTAAGAAACAGACCGCAATCGATCAGATGACATCTGGTGATTCCGTCTTATTCTATCACGACGGGGCGTTCATCGCAGGTGGACGCGTGCGACGCACCTTCGAAAACTCGGACGTGGGGCGACTCCTCTGGAACGAACCGCGGAGTAGGCATATCTTCACCATCGAGGACTTCACCACGGACGTCCTCGCTATTGAGCATATCTGGAACCTGCTTGGGTACAAGGCGCGGCCAGTCGTGCAAGGCTTCACTCGCGTCGCCGACCAGCGCGTTGCAGGGTTGGTAGACGACTACGGCTCTGTCGAAGCCGCCATATTCGACGAAGACTCGGATGAGCCATCTGAGGCGGAGATTGAGAACGCACAGACCGAATTGAAGCAAGCCGTTGCTGGTGAACCCCGGCTAACCGAAGCTGAAGACGAGTTCATAGAACGTAGACAGCGGGCACGGGATGCAGCATTTACACGACTCGTCAAAGAAGCATACGATGATACGTGCGCGATGTGTAGACAGAGTCGAGAGACCACCGACGGACAACCGGAGGTCGAAGCAGCCCACATCTATCCGAAGGAACAGAACGGGCGTGATGATATCCGAAACGGCATAGCGCTCTGTCGGCTTCACCATCGGGCATTCGACTCCGGCTGGCTCTCACTCACAGACGACTATACGATTCTTGTCAGGGACTGCCCTGACCGGAATGGCTACCACGAGTTCAAACAACTCGAAGGAAAGAGAGTTCGGCTTCTGTCCGATGAACGATTTCGGCCAGACCAGCTGTTCATAGCGAAACACCGAGAACTCCACGGCTTCAAGAACAGCTTTTAGCAAACTCCTTCGGAGTGACGCGGCGTCCACTAACTGTAACTAAATGAATCACGCAGTACATGTTACTACGGAATGCCAATCTACTTGCTTACTGCGACCCGCCAATGCCACGAGGCTGGCCGCAGTTTGGGACTCGCCACATTCCGTTACCCGAGATTAGATTCCAATAACGGGATTATTTCACATAGCTGGAGATACTTCTTACTGCCCATGGTTACTGGAGTAACTTCGTTCATCTCATTCGACGATGTTCGTAGCGAGATAGATTCGAGCTATCCGAATCCCGGCCAGGACGTTGAGGCTGACTTGCAGATCTCAAATAATGGCTATAGCCATCGCTTGGTAGGCAACTGTGTAGAATTCCTCAGTCGCGTCTGGTTGTACCGCCAGTGTGATTCTATTATCCGGCCGAATCTTCCTGCGTATACGGACGGATCGGAGGTCTTGGACCGTGCTGAGCGATGGGGTCGAGACACGAGTGACTTCGAAAACCAATACGAATGGGACTCAACGGAGAAGCCGCCAGTTCGAGTCTCCGTTTTTGATGGGTTCGTTTGGGAGGACGAGCGCAATCGTGCTTCGAACCGAGAGGAGTGGGAAGCACAGTTGGAGAAACGGGCGGACTGGCGGCCACGTCCAAGCCCGCTCACCTGGCGATATGATGAGGAGCTTGCAACGGTTGTTGAGCAGTTCATTGAGACAGGAATGAATACTGAGGGGGTGGTGAAAGCGGCCTTGCTGAACGCTGGCTGGCAGCCAGACGAAGTGGTTACCTCGTGGGTCGATCGCGCCACGATTGAAGACGAGCTACGCGAAGAGATGGCGAGCCTGTTTCGGTTGCTCCGTGAACAAGCCTGGACCGACGGCGAGCGTCTCGTGGAGAATCCACGCTTTGGGATGCACCAACACATCCTGCCTGGGGAGGGTGATTTCATCATTGATGATCTGTTAGTCGATATCAAAACAACTGAGAAGGGAACCTTTACGCCAGCATACTGGCGACAGTTGTTGCTATACTATGTGTTGGTAGATATCCAGCGAGAGCTGTATGAGGTCGAGGGACGAACCTATGGAAAGGAGGGATGGGATGGCAAGTACCCGGAGGTGTCACGGGCCGGGATTTATTTCGCCCGGCATGGGGAGTTGCAGACGGTCGATATAGATGACTTGTTGACGTCACCTAAGTACGAGCGGTTCCGAGCAAGAATCGTCGATAGGGCCATCGAGGAAAACCGGCACGCCCAGCATGACTATTCAGCGATTCGAGGTGTATTGACCGAGCCATATGATTACGAGCGCCAGCGGTCGCTCTCAGATTTCTAGTGCCAGCGATTAATCCACCAACCAAAAAGAACATAATTTCGTCCTTATACTTGCTTTGACAACGAAAAGATCTTGATCGGGCTCTAACACAACTCCGGTATGCCTCCGGAGCGACTCCGCAGTATCGTCCCGATGTTCGGCGGTGGGACACACTACGTTGAGACGCTAGACTTGATTATCGAGTTCGTTCAAGCCCATCAGCCATCGACGGATGAACTCATCGGGTGGCATCGAGGGACATTCTCGAACGTATCAAGCCGGGACTCGATTATGCGGCGGGTCGGGTATTTGAGACAGATTGGATTCCTTCGGGAAGACGATGAGTACTGGCTGCTGGGGGATGCTGGCCGTGAGTACGTCCAGCAGCAGGACGTTGCGACGCTCCTCCGCATTATGTGTGAGCGCAACGTCGGGCTTCGGAGTCTGCTGTACGCGTTGTCTGCTGGGCCGATGACGATCATGGAGATTAGCGACCAACAGTTGGATACGCATCCGGAGTTGGGGTGGAGTCGCGGGGAGACGGATATGGCGAAGCAACGGGCGAACTGGCTGCGGAGTATGGACCTCGTCGAAAAACGAGACGACGAATACGTCCTAACCGACAGCGGATGGCAGTTCGTTGAGGACGCGGTCGAGGACTGGGCAGGTACTAACTGGACATCGACGGCGTCTCCGTCAGGGATGTCGGCTGGCACGTACGAAACTACAGCGTACGCGAGAGCGGTCGATCCGGAGTTCCGTGCGACGGTGATTGCACAACACGACCAGACGTGCCCCGTTTCTGGCGTTGACCATCCAGGGCTGTTAGATGTCGCTCATGTGTTATCGTGGAGCGAGTATCCCGACTACAGGGCTGACCTGACGAACGTACTCCCACTGAGCAAGACGCATCATGCCGCATTTGACCGGGAGCTATTCACCATCGACCGAGAGTATCGACTGCGAGTGAACCCATCGTTCGACACGGAAAGCGACCTGCTTCAGCGCACGATTGTCGAACAAGCCGGTGAGCGTGTTCCACTCCCCGATGAGAGTCTAAATCCCGAGTATCTTGCTGAGCACAACGCGGCGCTAGCATGGGTCTAGAGTATCATTCTACATATCTACACGGACTATTTCAAGTAGTATTATAGGCCTTCGAGCGTTGATTGGGCTGGTTTTTCGTCTACCCGCCTGCATAAGTCCTCAATAGTTTCAGGGTCTAGCTGGTCAATGCTATCCACACGACGTGCAAAATTCTTAAAGTAGAAGCCTTTTAGACCGACAACGATAGTGCCGTGCTTCTCTGCGTCATCCATCCGTGCTGGGACGGACACGATATTATCGAACTGTTCGTCAACGAGTTCTCGATTGAACACTACGCCAATACGATCGGTCAGGACTTCCTGCACCATCTCGTCAATATCGATACTCGTGTAGTAGTCCTTCCCGAGCGTAAAGAAGACAACATCGTAGTCTGACTCGGTCATCACCTGCGCTAAGTCCTCCTGAATGCGTAACTGGGCGGACCGCTCACAGATCTCACTAACGTTCATCGAACTGAACGTCACCTCGTACGGAGGCAGGGATTCAGTCTCCTCAACCAACCCGAAACCAGCACTAATGAAGTACCGGCGGACATAATGGCCCTCCCGATCCAACCGCCGCACGGCGTCTTTCACGAACTCCTGCTGGCGGCCAGTATACAAATCCCGAGCAGCAATTCCCGGCACGTCATCACGTTCCAGCAGTTCCTTCCTCGAGAATCGGAGCGTCTCTTCCGCATCGAATTCCTGGACAGTCTCTGGCGTGTTCTTCGAGCCTGAACACTGGTCAATGACCAAGATGTCGAGGCCGTCGTCGGTCGACAGTTGTGGCGGATGCGGAACAAAATCCTCACCAGCGACATAGTTCCCACCACAACTCTCGAGTGCGCTCTTTCGCACCGTGTCCGCTTCCTCGTAGACCTGTATAGAACAGCCGCTCTGCTTGACAGTATCGAGAAGACGTTTATCTACGTCACCGTCGGGTGCGTGCAGAATCAATTTCTGATATCGCTCAGTTTCCCGACCTAGATTTTCAGCCATACTAGTACGTGAGAATGACACCGAGGCTGGTGTGTTCTCCCACCACTCTCGGACTCCATCGGCGTCCACAACACCGACTTCGGCAACGGGAAGATCGTGGACTTGCTCCCAGAATTCCGAGTGCTCCTTCCGGAGATAGTCTTTAACTGTGTCGTAGCCGCTTAGAGACGCTGTCCCCTGTGTTGCCACGATGATTTTCGGCAGTTTGTCCGCGAACTCGTGGTAGAACCGGTGCGTGTTATGGAATCCACGGCGGCGGTTTCGATCATTTCCACGGAAGATACAAACCTCAACGCCATTCTCGACGCATATCGGACAGTCACACTTCTCCCACGGTCTTCTTTGGAGCGTTTTCTGGTATTCCCCAAGCAGGTTATCGTCTCCAATCCACTCCGCATAATCACGAACGACGGTCCAAATTTCATCGTACTCCGTAGGCGCTTCCTCGTCTTCTAACACGGACTTCATCCGCGGGAAGCCCTCGAATTTCCGCTCGGCGACTTTGAGCAATTCATCGTAGTCGCTGAAATCGACGGGATCCGCCAGCTCGTCGGAGCGGAGGAGCTTGACCAGTTTACCGAGGAGGTTCTCGCTGAAGGTAGCTTGTAGCTCTCGGGCGTAGTCGAAGTGATCGCGGAAGGCTGCTTCGATGTCACGGAGTCGGGACTTGTCGTATCGGTTGTCGTGGCGGTGTTCCCGGAGATACTCTCGCGTCGCCGATAGCACAGGCCCAGCCTTTTCGCGCCAGTCTTGAAGGGCATCCGTAATCGACTCGTCCGCCGCGTATGCTCGGAGCGCCACTAGCGTTTCCCGACCTCGAAGTGACTTTTCGATTGCCTCGTCGAGGTCGTCGCGGTTAGAGGGGTATCGAATACGGATTGCGTCGTAGCGCTCGTCGGCGTCCAACCGATAATTCTGTCCGCCAGTCCACGCCGAGCGCAACATGCTTGCGCTGTCGAAACTGGTGATCCCTGATCGACCGACTGTCTCGAAGCCCTCCGTTTTCGCGAATCCGAAGACGTGTGAGTCAATGCGTGTGTCGTGCTCGCGCTCGAACTCCTTGACAGTCTTTCCGACGCCCTTCACGATTTTCCGGACCTCGTGAATTAGGCTACCTGCAACCCCGCCAATCCCGAGATAGTTATAGCCGATATCGAGAACGGTGTCGGCAGCATTGGCATATGACTCGGCGTTCCAGCCCTGAATTGCGACCATTAGTCGGAATGGGTAGTTCCCGTCGTGGTAGAGGTCGTACATCTCTTGGGCATTGCGCAACGTGAGTTCATAGCGGAACTCCGCATCGTTCTCACGGTAGACCGCGCGAGGATCGGTCTTTAGACTCTCAAGTACTGCATCTATGTCACCTTGGAAATCCTCGGCGGTGAACGGTTCGACGTCTCCGTCCGCTCTTGTCCGTATCGTTGGTTCGTACTCGTCGACATACACGGGCCACTCCTTGGGCCACTCGTCCGTCATCAGATCGACGATATCGGTCAGCGCGTCCGGGATATCGCTCTTTTTGAAGTCCGAGCGGAAGGCGCGTTCGTCGAGATAGAGACGCCCTTTGTCCTTTCCAGACCTCAGAACGAGGTGGTCTATCGTCACTCCGACCGTGACTTCGAGTGTCTCGTAGAAGTCCAGCATCTCGGCATTCCCGTACGGAGGGAAGGGGAGGGCCTTGTACCCCCACGCGCCACAGTCGCTGATTGTCGGTAGCCAGTCGGGAATAGAGAGAACGGGGTCGTCGTAAACGCCGTACTCTGCAAGGCGTTCGGTCTTCCGATTCGTCTCTTCTACCTGCTCGCGCGAGATGAGAACCCCATCGATAGGTGTAGTGTCGCGCTCGAAGATATCCCAGATGTAGTCTAGGTTTCGTTCTTGGCGGTTGAGGTTAGAGAGTTCATCATGTTCAAAGTCGTAGTGAGCATCAACTGCGTCATCCCATTCAGGAACGTAGAATCTCACTAATTTTGTTCACCACCATCTAGTTAGCTATTTTCACTATATGAATTTCCCTTTCTCTCGCCGTCTTGTGCTTCAAAGAACCTGACGTGAGGTTCACAGACGAACTTCTTTATATCTCCATTCAAGTATTACTAATAGCTAAAATGCAACGCAAGCGGGACATTGATCGACTGTATACACTTCTTCAACGGCTCGATGAGAAAGTCGGCGGGAAACAAAAACTCAAAGACTGTACTGGCTATATGGACTGGCCAGACCGTGGTGTCTACATTTTCTTTGCCCCAGGTGAATACCAAGACTCGGACGACCACCTTCGAGTGACCCGTATTGGAACCCATGCTGTCTCCGAAGGAAGTGGCACGTCACTCTGGGACCGGCTCCGAACACACCGGGGAGCGAAACGAGGAAGCTATGAAGGTGGTGGAAATCATCGGGGCTCAGTATTTAGAAAACGAGTTGGTGAAGCCCTTATCGACCGTGAAGACTTGCAGGAGGAATATCCCTACTGGGGCCAGGGTTCAAGCGCGAAACGGGAACGCCGGCTCAATGAACTTGACATGGAACAGCGAGTGAGCAACTATCTCCGGGACCTTCCATTCCTCTGGCTGAACGTGGACGACGAACCGAGCCCCAAGAGTCAACGGGCCTATATCGAGCGGAATATGATTGCACTACTGAGCAACTACCAGCGAGAGACAGTTAATGCTCGCTCAGATGATTGGGTTGGTAAACACAGCCGAAGCGAGAAAATCCGTAAATCGGGGCTTTGGAACGTAAATCACGTCGATGAGGAATACGACCCTGCCTTCCTTGATGATGTGAGTGAGGCTATCGAGAACACGGAATCGGTGTAGCGTAATCGCCAGTCACCAACGGGAGTATTTTAGTGCTGGGTCATGCCAGTGGTACTCTTTTTAGGACGCTATTCTAAATTTCGCCATTAAGATAGAATAATTAAAAGGAAACGCTAATCAATGTGAGCTGGAGTTGGATCTGCACATTGACCGTATCCGGGACCTAGCATTCTCGTATGCAGTAGGTTGATCCCAGTTAAAATGCCAGAGCTCAAACATCGGCTGAATTGTCATTAAGAAAAATGCAAATACGGCCAATAAAAACACAGTGTTAAGAGCAGTAAGTGCTGCTGGCTCAAGTTTTAGTTGCCCATTAGTAATCATACCAACAACAGCGTTAATAGCGGGTAGTGCCCCAACAGTTAACAAACCGAGCGTGAGTTTGACAAAACGACCAGTATTGTGTCTGTCATCCTTCAAGTCATTATAGTTATTAACTTTTTTAGCGAGTGTGTCGATAACCTCAACTGCATCAGTATTAGCGTCCAGCTGTTGAGTTTCACCGTCTTCGACGAGATGGAGGTGAAGCGCCTCTGCCTTCGAGTCCGTGCAGTTACATACAGTCAGGTGAGTCGAATCACTAATTTCAACTGCCGACACTAGACTGGTAACATCAAGCTCATCACCGGCATATTTGATATTATCAACCAATTGTGGTTGTGCCCGAAATTCAAGATCATCATCTACAGCGGTGATTGCCTCAAGTGTACGCTGTGGTCCTGCTGGCATATTGGTAGCCGCGTACGAGTTCACCGCGTACAATTCTTGAGCCGGAGCCCCCTGTAACTCTATTAATAGATTCGATATCTCTTGCCAGAATTCATTGTTTATGACATCTCCCCATGGGAATACTGCATCACGGTCAATCCCGCTTCGCGGTATATCGAAACCGATAAGAAACTTACTCTCTCGTGGCTTAGCTTCATCTTTCAGTAGTTTTTCAGCGTCGAAGTGGAGCTGGAACTTGACCGTTCCTCGATTTCCGCCGTCAACTGTTGCATCGTATTGCAACCCATCGTCTGCTTCTGCCAGCTCAGTCGTAGGAATGCCATGTTTCTCTTGAAGCGTCGTACACCACGCTTGCGCGAGTGCGTGAGAGTCGAGAGTCCACCCATCATCGACCTCGATAAAGAAGTGACGCCACGGATAGTTTGGATCTTCAGTGACACTAGAATATGCTCCATCAGCCCATCGCTCTATGTCCGCTTCATTGAAGACATAATCGAGTGTCGCCCCTTGATCGGAGACCTGATCAAAGCACGTTCGCAGCAGCCGCTCATTAGCGGTGGTGAGCTCTGGAGCCGATCCATTGTGCTGAAAGCTCATATCTCGAATTCAGACTTAGCGGTTTCAATTAGATCGACTGGGGACGTAAAGTCACTGGTCAGCAAACTGTGGAGCTGGCACCAGAGCTTATCGAAATTGTAATTGGGGTCGTCCAAATCCCACCGTGAATAGTCGTCGAAAAGCTGCTTCAGATGCGCTTTCTGTTGAGGATCTTCTGGGATATCAGAATCAGGTGCGTCCTTTATCTGGTCGGTTTTGAGAAGTTCACATCCAAGACTGAAGAAGAGGTCACGGAACATCTGTATCTCCACGGCCTCGATTTGTGAGTTCTCAACGTGTCTATCAACTGCGGTTCGTAGCGCAAGGTTTCGCCGGTTGAGATAGGTTCGTATACCCCCCGCAGCGGTTTGATTATTGATTTTCCAACGATGCTCCTCAAGCCGATCGGTAACAGTTCGGAGTAGACTCTTATACTCCCGAATTTTGACCAGCTCCTTAACCAACTGGTTAATACAGGAGGGGGTAGTCTCCTTTGTCGCAGATATCTTGCACTCGTACTGAAGCCGAATCTTTACATCCCAGGAGTGATCTTCGGCAGTATGGGTGTGCTCAAATTTTAATTTGACAATCCGTCCGTTGAGAGATGCCGGACGAACGATCTCAGAATTAAGTGGACTGAGATTTGATGCTCCACTGTAACGGGCTTTCTTAATATTTCGGCCCCCCTTGAATTGACCATAGTCTATACCGACGTTCTGCCCATCCAAAGCATTCTCTAATGCGAGCATTTCGTTTGGGGTCAACCGAGGTTGGGGCTCAATATCTCCTTCACTCCAAGTCTCAATTAGATTACGGAGGCGGGAGATATCATCATCATCCATCGCACGGCGCGAGATTGCGAGAACTCCTTGCTGTGTGTAGACTCTAACTTCAGCATAGAAGTTATAGAATCTATATTGGGTGTCATTTTCTATATCCTCTTCTGCTATTTGGTTGCCAGGGATCACAAACCGTAGATCGAGAATTCCGTCCCCGCGATCTTTTACACTGACCAACGAATTTCGTACCTTTGATTCATGCAAGTTATCATGGTCTTCGTCCCGAACTTTCTCAGATGCCTTCTCATACAGTGTATCGTACGAAATATCGCTCCCGAAATATAACTTAAGATTAAATAAATCTCCTTTATCACCTCGTAAATTAAACACTCGCTCTACGAAGTTTTCCCAGCTGCCGTTGAGTCGCCGTTGAATCTTATTGTAGACTTCCTCCTGAGTTGCTGCCTGCAGTTCAGCCGCAGTAAGTGGTGTCCGTTCAATAAGATCCCTAATCGGTGGGAGATCAGGATCCTGGAAATCAGCGACGTGGAGCCTGTCGAGACGCTCCCGATGAGTATACCCCTCCTCATCACGGAAGAAATATGTTCTACTCATCGTTAAGGTCATCAAACTCAAGCATCTTCGTTGACGCTGCCTCTCGCTTAAGTTCGTATTCGTATTGCTCGACAAGAGAGATGAATTCGTCCATCATATTATACCGACTGAACGCCTCGTTTATCGCATTATCAATATGTTCTCGCTCCAACTGTCTATCCTCCTTTTCAATTCGATTTTCTTCAGCTGTTTTGATTAGCGCCTCCAGAGTATTACGAAGATGCTCCGCTAGATATTCAGAACCATTTGTTCTTACGCGCACACTGTCTGGAGTTAGATCCTTACAGAGTTCGTGGACTTGGTTTGAACTGACCGGTTTCGCTTCCGAGGAATCCTGATCATCGGCCATAATCTAGCGATACAAATGATACCATGATATAACTAACGAAGATGCTGTTGAATATTAAAAGAAGGATCGGAGATCGCTCTTCCCTCGGCACGGGTAAATGTTCTGATTTCCGAAAGGAAGAGTCCTAATCAATACAGACACCAACGGTAACCATTGACGCGTTCATCGAAGGACTCTACTGATTAGTCTAACTAGCAATAGTGACGAGGCTTATATTGACATAGGGCTTCTCATAGGACTGGCCGTAAGAAATGCTAACAACAATATACTACCCCGAAGAGTCTATATCGACCGTCTAGTAGCACTCATAGGGCTCGTTCCCAGCGGTATTTTATCAGTAAATAGTGGTGTAGTAGATGGATTGGTGGTCTAGTCTTTATCTGCGTCTCGTTCGCCGTGTAGATATGCCTGCCCTCGATCGGTAATGGAGAAGAAAGAGCTATACTCGTCATCTCGTTCGACGTATCCCCGACTCTCCAGTTCTTCGAGGGCTCGTTTTATTGTGCGATAGCCGGGGTCTAGCTCGTTGTCGAGAACACCGATTGGAACGGCAATCTCATGATGGTCTAAAAACTCTAGGACGGGGTCAGTTGCAGTATTCATCCAGCGGCCCCGCTTTCGCCGTGCCATTGGTGAATCGAGTTCCACATGGCACTTACCGAGTTTGGTTTGTCTGACCTCTAACACCATAGACAATCATAATGGCAGTTTAGACTGCCAAATTATAAATGCCTGGTATCCAAATGACCTGTACGGAAGCTACAGGTGGCCTACCAGTCGTTAGGTAGGATTCTACTCAAAACGGAGCGGACTGATGGTCAGAACATCAGATCCGCGACTGCTTCCGTAGAGCCAGTACGGAAGCCATGTCAACGAACACGACCAAGGGACTTCAAATTCCCGCACACCCACACGTACCGATTGCACCTAAACCATCTCGTCAGCAGACACTAACAGACAAATACCGAATCCAAGAGACCACTCAACAAGGCAAGACTATCGGTAGTCTACAACTCGCCGAGCCACTAACTGCCAAGTTTCTCCCAGTCGATTCAGGTGGTGACGGACTGTGCCAGTAGATGCTGACTCCGAGACGCCCGTGTCGGCGATGACGATTGGGGAACTCACGAGGGAGGTCCGCCAACTCCGCGAGGAAGTCCGGGACCTCCGAAGCGATGTAGACGACCAACAGGCGACCATTGACCGCCAGGAGACCGAAATCGAGGAACTCCGTGGTGACCTCCAAGCAGAACGCCAGGCGCGCAAGGAGGCCGAAGAAGACCTCAAGAAAGACCGCACCCAACAAATCGCTCGCGCAAAAGCCGACGTGCGCGAGGACGTTCAGGATCTCCACGACACCATCCAGACCGAACAACAGACTCGTAGCCAAGCGGACGCCCGCCTGAAACAACGGCTCTCGGACCTCGCGGACGAAGCCGACATCGACGTAACCGACGCCGACCTGATTTCGAAGGACAAACTCGTGCGGCTCGTCCAGCAGGGACCTGACAGCGTGACCGACCGCGTCTACCCCGTCCACCATCGCGCCCAAGCACTCCTCGAACACCCAGAGGAGTGGGGGAGAGTGGTCTCGGATGCGAACGGTCAGCGCGTCGTCTACACCGCCCCAGCAGTCCGGCCCTATCTGAACGCGTACTTCGACCGGACGTTCGCCTCGAGCGAACTCAAGCGTATCTTCGAGAAAATCGAGGACCTCGCGGCCATCTCACCACGCACTGTCCGCGTGGATAAGAATCAGGCGGGTGAACACCGTCTCGTCGTTCAACTCCAAGACGCCAGCGTCGAGGGCGAGTGATGACGAGTCGGCTTACAGGTGGTGTTAGCACGGCCACCACGACGGGGTGTCAGCACACCCTCGTCCATACCACGAGCCCGCTCTAGGACAATACCACGCTTCCTGAGAAAGCACGAGCAGTCCTGTTCTTTCTGGGTTGACTAGCGGTGGGTGTTTTTTGAAGTGCGGTCGTCGGCGGTCGTCGAGCCGACGGTCGCAGAGTAGATTCAGCTAACACCACGTGTTTGTTGAGACTTCCGAGGAGAGCGTTGTGAGTACTATTTCCATCTCACCGAGGGACGTGCGAGAACAGGCTCACATTGTACACACGAAAATGCCTAAGTAGACTGGCTCACAATGTACACATGATGAGCACCGATAAAAAGCGCGTGCAGTTTCGAGCCCCAAACCGCCTCATCGACCGGGCCGACGCACTCGCCACAGTTCTCGGGGAGGACCGAACAGACGTCCTCGTAACCGCACTCCGTGAGTACCTCCAGGACGCCGCTCACGATGATGCCATCACTCAGGAAATCGCCGCTGCCTACTACGACGACGAAATCAGCTACGAGCAACTGAAGGCACTCGTCGGGGCCGAAGAAGCGGCCAACCTCCGTGTATTGAAACAGCAACTGGACGAAGGCTTCGTTGACGAAGTCGCCGACCTATAGATGCCAGAGGTAGTCGCAGACACGTCAGCGCTGGTGAGCCTTGGTATCGTCGCAGACACCACTCCGAATCCGCTCTCGCTCTGTCTCGACCGCTACGATGTGTTCGTCCCAGAGGAGGTTATCGCAGAGCTTGAAGAGATTGCGTCGTACGATGACGAACACGGGAGGGCCGCAACTGCAGTCCTCAATCGAACTGCTGAGCTGACAGTCCAAGCTGTGGACCTTGACGCCGAGTTCCCACTCGACGATGGTGAAAACGCTGCAGTAACACTTGCAAACGAGCTCAACGCCGCACTCTTCCTTTGTGATGAATTCAACTCGCTTGGATTGATTCACGCCTCTCTTGCTGATACACGACTCGTGACGACGCCCACGCTCCTCTCGGTATTCGTTCGAACAGACCGATTGACGCCCGACGAAGCACACACGCTCCTTGATGACATCAGCACCGCTCGAAGTTGGGATACGAACAGCTATGTCCAGCGAGCACGCTCGGTGCTTGATACATCTTGACTCACCCGCTTCGAGCAGTACCTTGTTGCGTAAGTGCGAACTTATTGATACGTCACTTCGGCATCTCGCAACAGAATTTAGCGGTCCACCGAAGACGGAGTCCGGTAACTTACTGAAAACCCTCGGCCACTCGGTATCCCACGACCGCCGCCGCGATCCTCCTCCCTGCGGTGCTTGCGGAGTTGGGGGGGACGTTCACGGCGAAAAGCGCCGTGAGTTCGGAAGACGACGTCTCCCGGTGACCGAGGCGGCCTCGCCCTTTCCGAGTCCGCCAGGCTGACGGCTATGGCAGCGAGCGACAGAACCGGATGGCCGGATGTTTTGCCACGGCACACCCCGCTCGCCGCTGCTGGCCGCCGCGTCGCTTGCGGCCGACTATTTGCAGAGGGTTCGTTGTAACCGCCGAGTTGATGATAGTCTTTCACACCCGTGCTGGATACAGAGCGCTTATCGGTCACAAAGACGTGCCAAGATTTGTTTAACCGAATCGGTTAGTTCAGACGATCTGCGTGCCGCTGAAGGAGTTTATGGCGGTCTACGGACACCGGTATGCTGTATGGGTTGGAAGGGTCTTTCTGGCACTCTCTCTGAGGATTCTCCAAGAGATAGAGGAGTCGTTGACAGTGACACACCCTATGTATCCCATTGGATGTAGTTGCCACACCCCAAAGCGAATGGTTATTATTGTATATCGACTAGGTATGCCATGGGGAAACTTGTCAATGGGTCGCCGATTGACGACATCGGGTATCTCTCTCGATCCGAACATCGTATTCCGATGCTCGTTTCGCTGACGGACCGTCCCCGGAGTCGCTCCGAACTCTGTGAGCTGAATGAAGTGTCGTCGTCGACAGCCCGACGAACGTTGAGCGAATTCGAAGACCGCACTTGGGTTCGAAAGGAGGGGTACCAGTATGTGGCAACACGGTTGGGAGAGGCCATCGCGGCCGGGATGGAGGATCTGATCGACCTTTTCGAAACCGAGCGGAAGCTACGTGACATCTGGCACTGGCTTCCAGACGGGGTGATTGACGTACCGACCGAGACATGGTCTGAGATGACTGTCACACTTCCGGAGCCCGATTCACCCTACCGTCCTGTGAACCGATTTAAGTCGCTTCTCCAGCAGACGAACGAGGTCCGCTATCTTCGACCCGAGGTTGCCTTGATGGAGCCCTGCTTCGACACGCTCCTCTCGTTGATTGACGCCGGAGTAGACATGACGTTGATCGACCGGCCGAGTTGTCATGCATACTTCATCACGACGTATCCCGAGCGCAGTTTAGAGATAGAGAAACGGGACAATTTCATGGTTCTTGAGCATGACGAACTTCCCCACTGTGGAATCGGCCTTCTGGACAACCGCGTCACCATCAGCTGTTACGAGCAGGACAGTGGATCGGTCCAAGCATTGATCGACACCGACGTTCCGGCTATCCGCGAGTGGGCAGAATCGATGTATGCGTCCTTCGAGATCGACGCGCGACCGGTCAACCCCGAAGCCTACATGGAGTGACACTCCCGGTCGCGTGATCGCGATATCCATCCGGTTGCTCGGTGTCCTCCCCTTCTACTTCGCAGGACGGACTGGTTGGGGCATCGATTTCTCGGCAGAGTTCAGTGAGCAACTGTTGACGCGTGTGCAGTGGCTGAAAGAATGGCAGGACCTGCCGGAATAGCACAAAATAGCTACAACGTCTCGAGGGTCGTTGTGCCGCTTGTCGGGAGGTACAGTGAAACAATGACTGACGACCGGCAAACAATACATGGGATCGACCTCGAAACACTCGAAGGATTCGCCGAACACGCAGCCGAGAATCCTGGAGCCGTCCAACTTGGCCTCGGGGCGTCCGCGACCTACGAGGGGACGGCCGCGCACAGCCTGGCAAAGATCGATAGCTACGACCTCGGCGGCGAGACCATCGCTCGCGAGACGCGTGAATATACCGTTCCGTACGGCGCCTGGAAGGAGGTGCTGGATGCTGGTGGGTGGGTCGGCGCGACCGATCGAATCGAACCCATCGAAGCAGCACTGTCTGCGCTCGCCGCCTGTATCAATGTCGGCATCACCATCAACGCCGCTGCGAACGGTGTCGACATTGACCATCTTCGGACGCGCGTCCGGACAGATTTCGACCCAGCGGTCCTCTTTAGTCTCGCTGAACTCAAGGAGGCCGACTCGGTGTACGAGAATCTGACCGCGGAGGTCGAAATCGATGGGGAGGACATCGACGACGACCTGATCGATGAGTGGGCGCGACGAGCGCCCGTCTACACGCTACTCTCACTCGCTCAGGACATCCAGCTAAGCATCAAAACCCCCGCCGAAGCGGCGGGAGACAACTGATTGGTGAACAACAATGAGTAAATCATTAGACACGGACAAACTCGAACGAGAGGTCAAGTCGATGTACCGTGACGTCGCGGAGTTCTCCGACGGGGAGTTCCACTTCGAGATGGGCAGAGAGCTAGCCGAGCGACTCGGATACGATCCAGAAGATCTCTCTTACGTTCCCGATCCTGCGATTGATTCATTCGCCGGTGTGGGATACCATTTCGATCTGGCGGCGATCCACCCCGGTGAGTCCGTACTTGACCTCGGCAGCGGTTCGGGAATGGACCTGTTCGTCGCCGGAATGCACGTTACCGAAACCGGAACGGTTACCGGCGTAGACATGACCGACGAACAGATCCGAAAGGCCCAAAAATTGGCTGAGAAGAACGGATTTCACAACGTCGACGTGCGACACGGCCACATCGAAGCGCTCCCCTTCGACGATGAGTCGTTCGACGTGGTCATCTCCAATGGTGTGATCAACCTCTCCGCAGAGAAGGGACGGGTGTTCGAGGAAGCGTATCGCGTGCTCAAGCCCGGCGGTCGACTCGCACTCTCGGACATCATCAACGAGTCACAGATGCCGGAGAGCATCAAGAACAACGAGGACCTGTGGGCGGCCTGTATCGGTGGGGCTGAGCAGGTCGACCGCTACACGGCGCTCATCGAACAGGCCGGATTCGAGGTGCGGGACGTTCAAGACAACACCCAGTACGAATTCATCTCGGATCAGGCGGTGAATGCGTGTCAGACGTACGGCGTGAAGAGCATCTCGCTCAGCGCCAGGAAGTGAGTAACATGGGAACTGATACTCAAGCGGATCCGATAAACGAAGAGAAACTGAGCGAACTCGTGGAGACATCCCTCGTCGATCTCGGTGCAACAGTCCATGCCGCACTCGCCGTCATCGGTGACGAACTCGGGCTTTACGCGACACTTGATGACGCAGGGCCACTCACGTCAGCTGAACTCGCCGAGAGAACCGACACCGTCGAGCGCTACGTTCGTGAATGGCTTCGCTCACAGGCCGCCGGCGGGTACGTGACCTACGACCCCGAGACTGACCGATACTACCTCACCCCGGAGCAGGCGCACATCTTGGCCAACGAGGAGAGCCCCGTGTTCATGCCCGGTGCGTTCCAGCTGGTCGGGTCAGTGGCCAAGATAGGTCCCGAACTCCGGGAGGCTTTCCGAACGGGCGAGGGCATCGGCTGGCACGAACATGACGAGGACGTGTTCCATGGCACGGAACGCTTCTTCGGGCCGTCCTACGGAGCGTTCCTACTCGACTGGATCGCAGCGCTCGATGGCATTGATGCTAAGCTGAAATCAGGCGGGCGGATCGTCGACGTGGGGTGTGGTCACGGCGCGCCGACGATCCGCATGGCCGAAGCGTACCCCAACTCGACGGTCGTCGGCGTCGACTATCACGAGGATTCGATCGAGGTGGCGCGCGAGCGGGCGGAAGCGGCGGGCGTGGCCGACCGCGTAAGCTTTGAAGTGGCAACCGCGAGGGAGTACACCGGCTCCGACTACGACCTCGTCACGATGTTCAACTGCTACCACGACATGGGAGATCCCGTCGGGGTGGCTGCCCACGTTCGAGAGACGCTACGTGAGAACGGTGCGTGGATGATCGTCGAACCGTATGCCGATGACCGGGTCGAAAACAATCTTACCCCATTTGGCCGCCTTGGATACTCTATTTCGACACTTGCCTGTACGCCAAATTCGCTCAGTCAAGACGTCGGGTACGGACTTGGCGCGCAGGCGGGCGAGGACCGAACTCGAGAGGTCGTCACCGGAGGCGGGTTCACGCACTTACGCCGGGCGGCCGAGACGCCGACCAGTTTGGTCTTCGAAGCAAAACCCTGACTTCTCATCTGATAGAACCCCGTTCTACTTTCGCTGTTCGCCCAAACAAGAATCCTGCAACGACGTCTGTCTTCTCGCCCTATCACTTAGTAGAAGTTGTCAATATGTGCCGATTGTAGTAGTTCCTGGGTCCCTAGGCAAGGATTCCACGCTAACTAGCGACTTTTTCAGCGCAGAGGTATCTGAATGAACGAGGAAAATTTTGCTGACCGCATACTCTGTATGTGTCACGCACTTCCTATCATAGTCTAAGGGATTCAGCAGAGTCTCACGGCCTCACTTCCTTCTCCTCGCGGTCAGATCGTTGTTGAGCGACGTTCTACGCGCCCATCGGCTACCACGACGGCGTCTTTCTCTTCCAGACGTCGCACAATCTCCTGTACGTCCGCTGCAGACCAGTCGAGTTCCTGTTGCAGGTCAGTCACCGATTTCGGTTCATCAAGCGCGTGCAACACTTCGAGCTCCTCGTAGACGCGCTCGGTAATCTCCGCAACGGGGTCGTGCAACGGTGTCCTCACGTTGTGTTGTTCGGTGAGATCGGTCAACGCTTCGTTCACGTACGTCACGAACAGTTCTTGGTCCAATAGTTCGACCTGCGTCTCGAGTTCTGCTTCGACGACGTCGAACTCGAGGCCGGTCTGCATCAACGAAAACATATCCTCGATGTCGTCCACCCGACCGGCAACCGCTTTGAACAGGAAGATGTCTTCTGGACTCACGAGCTCAACCACGAGATTTCCCGGGTCGAGGTACCGTTCGCTCCGCTCACGAATGCCTGGAGACAGAATCAGTTTGCCAATCACCTGCTGGTTGAAAACGTCGATGCGACATCCATCATCGTTCTCGAGGATTCGCTGGGCACCAAGTTCTTCGTACTCTTCGTCCGGTTCCCGGACGATATCGTATCCCAGTTCGAGGAGCACCGCTTGTAACTGACTCAGATCGTCGCCGGAGGAGACGATGAGGTCGATATCTTTGGTCGTCTCTTTGAGACCGCGAAACGCCATCGACCCACCGCCAATCAAGAAGACGGTGAGTGGGTTGTCCAGCTGCTTGCCAACGCGCTTGAGTTCTGAGCGAATGTATGAGCTATCGAATCGCGCCCTCATAGCGTCACCTCGTACTCTTCAGCCAGTTCCTGGAAGTCCTCCCACTCAGGAAGTCGAGACGTCCGCTGGTCACCGCTGGTGTCGAGATATGTGCAAAGCTCGTCGACGACGTCGTCGACGCCGTATTTGACGGCTTGGGCTCGGAGTTCGTCGCGGTCAATGTCGACGTGACTGAGCAAGAGCAGGCAGTATGACTGAGTTCGTGCGCCCGAATCGATCACGAGCATGTGGCAGCACAATGTCTCCGGCGAGAGCTCACTCGTCGTCTCCGAATAGAGGTAGTATCGACGGTCACGTGCCAACAGCGGGAGGCCAAATCGCTGGAATTGGTCTGGTCCTGTCGGAATGAAGTGTTCCTCGCTGATTTCAGTCGTCGTCTGGACAAGGAACTCGTCGAGGGATTCCCACAGAATCGTGTACGTGTCGGTCTGTTCTTCGGCAGTCTGACGGTGGACGTGATGGGCAAGCTCACGAGCGAGTACGCTCAGCTGTTCGAAGCCGTTATTCAGTGCGTACGCCCCGTCGTCGGTTTGGTAGACGATTCCGCGATGTTGAAGTGGGGCAAGCGCACGGTGGACGGTACTTCTGTGGACGTCAGCGTGGCGTGCGAGATCGGTCACGGTCCGTGGGGTATCGAGGTAGTAGCAAACACGGAGGGCTGCACCTGACAACAGCTCCGGCCAGTCGATGTGTGAATACTGCTGCGTGAGGTCCGTGAGTAACTCGAGCGCCTTTGCATCCGACAGTCGGATCTGCTTTGTTTTCCCCTGTCGGGTTGTCTCGACGAGGCCAGCCGTTTCTAGCCGCTCAACGAGTTCTGAGATGTAGCTGAGACTCCGATCGAGATTCGTTGCGAGTTCAGAGACCGTCTGCTCACCGTGGAGGGCAGTAAGGGCGCGAACCTCGCCTTCAGTGAGCATACTGTTGCATAGTACCGAATCGATATATAAGTTACTTCGCTATCTTGCAACAGATAACTGTCCGTCGAGACAGGAAACCTACAGGATGGAAGCCCTCGACCGCTTGACATCCCGCGGCCACAGCTGCGCTCCTCGTGCCTGTGGTG
Organism: Halorussus salinisoli; assembly: GCA_005239435.1. Taxonomy (GTDB): domain Archaea; phylum Halobacteriota; class Halobacteria; order Halobacteriales; family Haladaptataceae; genus Halorussus; species Halorussus salinisoli. Next base: position 144,464 of record SZNP01000011.1, read on the forward strand.
CTTGCAGGGTCGGGGGATGACCGAGACGGCCTCGCCCTTTCTGAGTTCACCAGGACGGTGGTTGATTCGCCGATTGATATGGCCGACAAGACAAGTGGCTCTCAACGGCCCGCCCCGCTCGCCGCGTGCCGGCCGCCGCGTCGCTCGCGACCGACCATTCCGGGCGGTCTGCCTGCAGTAGCGGGCGGACTGCCGGGCTAAAGTGAATCTGGCTTCGACGCCAGCGGGTATCCGCCGGGGGTGGCGCGCCGTGGGTGCTCACCCCGCGACGCATACTCCGCTGGACGCTCGCGGCGGCCGGGTCGACGCGCGGTGCTGGATGACTCACTTTCCTAGATTGCGCTCTCGCTCGCGCCCCAAGGGGGCGCGCGAAGGCGCGAGCGAGAGCGCAGATGGGTCTGTTGGTTGTGGTTGTCGAGGAAATCCGCGATGTTGGAGCATCGCGGTGTCGGGCGCGTGAGCGCCTTCAGGAACCTGGAGTTCCAATGTCTAGTAATAACGCACGCGGCAAGGTCGTTTCGGTCGATGAACAGGCACTCGAACAGGCGGACGAAGCAGCAGTCGATGCAGACGGTTTCGAGGTCGTCGAGGAGACGCCCGAGCTTAGAGCGACGGTCAAGCAAGAGACCCAAGCGAAGGTGGATGCGAACCACCCGGACGGAATCAAGGAGACGAACAAAGAACGAATTCAGGGTGCAACACTCGAACAAGAGGAGCGCATTCGAGCGCGGGAAGCCGAACTGGAGCGCATTAGCGTCCGGGGCCAAGTTAGTCGGCAGGATGGCCGGGCGAAGCGAGCGCGAGACATCGCGGCGAAGCGGAGCAAGGAGCGACGTCGGGAGTTCCAAAAGCGGGCGGCAAGCGTGACCCCAATGGCGGATCCGGAGCGTCCAGACCCACGCGAGGAATTGACGCAAGATGAGCTAGCGAGCGTGAACGAGCAGGCAAAACGATTGAGCGAGAAGTTGGATGGATGGACGAAAGCGGCAATCAGTCGGCGACTGGCCGAGCGCGTGATCGAAGGAGCGAGCATGATGAGTGCAGTCGTCGGCGTTCACGAGGAGTTGCAGACGGCGCCGGGACAGGTGATTCCGATTGGGGAACTTGAGGACGTTAATCGCAAGGAGGTCAGCATCGAGGGTTGTGTCGAAACTCTGTGGGAGCCCTCGCATCCGAGTATTGCGCAGGTTGGGCTTATCGCAGACGAAAGTGGGCGAACTCGGGTAACGGTCTGGGAGAACTCGAATGCGCCGTGGATGGAAGAAGGCGAGCAGGTGTGCATCCGTGGGGCGGCCCGGAACTGGTACGAGGGACGTGTCTCACTCGCCGTGACCGGGTGGACGACCATCCTGTTCCCCGAGCGCGGTCGCTGGTGGGAATAGCCCGATCACACCCCTTTTTTGCTGGTGTGGTGCAATCACCGCCACCTCCCACCACCTCCACGGTCCAGGCCGCTCACGGCCCACGTGCCGTTCGCGGCCAGGCTTTCGCCACAGCAGTCGACTGTTCGGTTCCATGCCGCAACACATTGCTGTGGCTCTTGATTCTCAATCGGTGCCTCCCTCTCGACGACAACTGCAGTGGAGCTTGGCGCGTACCGAAACCAGGCCGCCACCCGGTCGATTCAGGACTCGGAAACTCCAAAGACGATGAGCCGTATCATCCCGCATATACTGGTATAGGGAGACAGACCTGCCCGACGTACGGCCTGCCAGACGAACTCTGCATCTGCTGTTAAGACGAGGCTTCACTATACGGTCACTGACTTCTGCTGGGCCAGTGTCGTATTCGCTCCAACCGATAGCTCAGAGATTGCTCTCTGTAAGCCGAATTTGGTCGTTTACGATATAGATGTAGCCGTTGTTGAGGAGGTGGTCGAGTGCAGTGTCAACCGTCGCTGGCTCAAACCCCGCGCTGTCCAAGTACGTCTCGGCTTGGTCTCGCGGAAGCCCGTTTGCTGTCGATTCGATTTCGGGCTTCAGGGCTTCGAGCACCTCCTCTGTATATGCCGGTAACGACTGCGACGGTGGCGGGTTCTCCATCACTACTCTAGAGACACCCATCCACCATGAACGTCCGCATTCTTGTCATAGAAGTAGAGGACAGGAAAACCCTCTTCTCCGCCGGACCCTCACTTTCGATACCGCAGTTGCTCAGTGGAGGCCCATCGCTTCGATCTGTTCCTGATATCGATTCCGAATCGTGACCTCCGTCACCTGCGCGACCTCGGCGACCTCGCGTTGAGTTTTTTCTCGTTACACAGCAGCGACGCCGCATAGATCGCCGCGGCGGCGAACCCCGTCGGCGACTTCCCAGAGAGCAGGCCCTGCTCGGCGGACTCGTCGATAATCTCGTTCGCCTTCATTTTCACTTCCTCACTCACCCCGAGGTCGGAACTGAACCGTGGCACGTACTCTTTGGGATCAACGGGTTCCATCTCAAGACTGAGTTCCTTCGTAACGTACCGATACGTCCGACCAATCTCTTTCTTCTCAACGCGGGATACCTCCGACACCTCTTCAAGACTCCGTGGGATGTCCTCTTGGCGACAGCCGGCGTAGAGACAGCTGGTCGCGACACTCTCGATGGACCGCCCGCGAATGAGGTCCTCCTTGAGTGCTCGTCGATAGATGACTGATGAGACATCCGGCAATAGTGCTGCCGGTGGAATGTATCCCATCGTGACGGCTTCATCCCACCCCTAAAGGGGTGGGTTTTCGCCTCTCGTCTTCTATAATTCCGATGACTCCGACACCGACGTCCACTTTCGTCCCGAGATTCTGAGCCATATCTACTACACCCCGTGGCCAGTTGATAGATGTCGGGCAAGATCAAACGTTGCCTGTTGCCTCTTCGATAACTCAGTACAGTCAGCATGAGCAGTTGCCTGAAATCCACGACGGATCGGAAGTTAACACATATATCCGACAACCGTGTATTCCTACTATATATGCAATTCTGTGACGAGTGTGGTTCGCTGATGCACACGGAGGACGACACGTGGGTGTGTCGCTCCTGTGAGAACGAGGAGCCGCGGGACTCGCAAGCAGAAGCGGCGATGACGACCCAGGATGGACAGCAGGACGACGGGGCACCCGCCGTGGCCGACGCGACCCAGGGCTCCACCGAGACGATGCAGGAGCCCTGTCCGGCGGACGACTGCGACAGCGACCGGGCCTACTACGAGATGATGCCGAAGCCGGGCGGCTCCTACGAGGTTCGGCTGTTCACCTGCGTCGAGTGCGGCCACAAGTGGCGCGAGTCCTGACGGCGCATCTCGCGAACCCCGCCGCTTAAATATGCACAGACCGCCACATCAGACTCTCAACTCCCGGGGTTACTCGGTCTCAAGTGGAGCCACACATCGACTCCAAACCAACTCCCACAACGTTCTTGAGGCTATCAACAACCTCTGTCACAAGAGCCTTTGTTGGGATGTTCATTCCCCCGATTATCGGTGCGGTAATCGTTGGAACACTCTATCTCCAGAAACGGAGCCGAAGACGGGGCAGTGTTCGGACTCCTCGGTAACCCAAAACACTCAATTCACAGGCTCAGTGAGCAGCTGGTTCAACGTCTCCGGCACGAAAGAAAAGAAGCCGCCGTGCTGCATGGAACCTCTGTATCTCGCACGGGTTGACTAACAAGATTCCGACAATTCGATTCTCCCGCCGATAGGTGTGTCTCTTATATTGCGCATAGGCAATTCCATCCTATCAACAGTAGAGGATTTCAACAAGGCTGTAGTTCTCAGGATGAGTTGATCAAGGGCTATCGTTTAAATACGAAGGGCTCTGTTGAAATCCTATTAGTTCGACACCTTTCCGCTGAAACAGCCGTTAGGTAGGACTGCGAGTCTACCACTATTAACCGGGTTGGCTAAGAAGCATCAAGCGATGAACTCTGAAGAGCGAGAACAAGTCTATGGGAAGGAAGAGTATTACTGGGGAGCGGAACCGAACCAAATGGCCGAACGAACGGTCGAAATCGCGTCCAGCGTAGCGAACGAACCAACAGCTATCGACATCGGAGCTGGCGAAGGGAGGGACTCCGTTCTCTTCGCCGAGCACGGGTGGAAAGTGTATGCTGTCGATGTGTCTCGGAACGGTTTGGAGAAGGCAAAACGACTCGCCGAGCGTCGAGCCGTCGATATTGAAACGATTCGGGCAGATGCAAACGGACTGACCCTCCCTACGAGCGTTGATGTTGTCTACTCGGCAGGAACAGTCCAGTATATCCATCCTGAAAACCGGAATCGACAGTTCGACCATTTCAAGTCTCAAACGAACGCCAACGGGGTTCACGCTATCTTCGCGTTCGTCGACCACCCCGATATCCCAACGCCGCCGGACTGGACGGAAAACGAGTACTTTTACCATCTGGGCGAACTGGCAGACCACTACGAGGACTGGAAGACGATTCAATACGACGAGATTGTATTTGACGATGACTCCGGGAACGAACCGCACCAGCATGCGGCGGAGATTCTGTTTGCGCAAAACCCGGGTGAGTGAGACAGCCGACAACGAGTTCACGGAACTGCTTCCACCAGCGCCGTGAGCGGATGAATGCGCCATATTTCCGTTTAAGGCGAGAGTTCACCGTCTCGTTCTGACTACGTTGCCCGTAGAGGTCGGCGTCTAGCCGAGCATTCCACGCTTTGTGGAGCGACGAAAATTCTCGGTGCTTGATCAGGGGACGAATGCCATCTTCACGGGCTAACGCGCGAATCTTCTGGTCGTCGTATCCCTTGTCGCCGAGGAGAATCGCTACTTTACCGGTATTCCGCTCGATGAGCGACGGCGCGATCTTCGAGTCGTGTTTTCTGGTCGTCGTCACGTGGAGATCGAGGATGGCATTCGCTCTCGTATCCACGAGAAGTGTAACTTTCAACTGCTGAATCGTCAGCTTCGTTCGCTTCGTGTAGTGTTTCGAGGCGTAACTCCGGTCAAATCCGGAGGCATCGATCCCGACGACACCGTTAGTCGGGAGGAGTGTGACCGAGAGGTTGAGCAGGACGCGCCAAACCGCCATACCAAGCCTGTCGAACGCTTTGCACAGCGTTGACGGCGCAGGGAGTTCGGTGAGGTTAATCGCTTTCCGAATGCGGGGCATCTCGATAAGTTCGTCGAGGAGAGTTCGATAGGTCGTGTCCTTCCGCATTTTAAGACACAGGAGAACGATGTGCTGATGACGTGAGTACCGTCGTTTCGAGAACTTCGAAGAGTAGCGAGCGACAGCTCGACGAGCCAAGCGAAATGCCTTCTCAACAAACCGGAGTACCCGCGACTTTGGGAGGGCTTGCATCCGGTCAAACTACCGATCGAACCTGTAACTCTCTGAGGATTTCAACAGAGCCATACGAAGGCGAAGCAGGTTACGACACTACTCGATGACTCAGCGGGACTCTAACCACGAAGAACTTCGGCCACTCGGCGAAGCGACGCATATCCCTGACGACAAACTCTCCAACAGTAGCGACAAGGAGTCTAGCCAGCAACGACTGGACACAGTCGCTGCAAGATATCCAAACGAGACGACAGCAACGGGAAGCGAGTGTTCCTCCTGTGGAGCATCTGTTCCTGCGAGCCAGACCAAGTGCAGGTTCTGTCTGGTGAATCACCTCGATAGCTCCGAGGAGGAACAGTCTACGTCAGATACCAAGTGGACACTCCTACATGTCATTCATCTAGTTATGGAAGCGTCGACGTTCTACAGCGCCATCGCGAAGGGTACTGCGGCGGCCACTCTCCTTGCGAAGACCGACAGAGACTCCGCGGTCGACGACTGCCAGCTAATTGCCGAATTCGACGAGGAGCCTGCACCACAACTTGCCGACAAGTGGTCCTCGCTCCCTGAGGCAACACGGGTTACGTCTGAACAGGGCAGACAGCTACTCGAAATCGCTCGTGAGCGAACTGTGTGGCAGGACACGACGCGGTCACGTCACGACGGCGAACATGCGACGTTCCTCTACGACGAAAGTGGACACGAGATTCACAGCAAAGATCGTCTTGGGACCCTTCTTGAGAGCCCAGACGATGTGTGGCTAGTACCCGCGGTTGCACTCCAACAATCTGTCGAAGAGACCACAACGGACAGCCACCAACGCGAGCGACCGAACAGGAGACACCTTGAGTGTCGTGAGTGCGGCTGCGATACTTCCCATCGATTCCTCGACTTTGAGACCGTCCCTGACGGCGAGTGGAGTGCTCAGCCGATGTGGGAGTGCCAGGTCTGCGGAATGCCTCGATACGGGCCAGAACCCAAAGCAGACCAGTAGACGGGAAGACAATCTTAACCAACAGACGAACGCGTATTTCGGCGTTTGTTGGTTAACTACAGACCGATTCACGCCTCCCTCTTGATCGATGGTTGATTTGGTAGAGGAGATAAGGAACGAGTCACAGCTCGCTACGGAGCAATGCTGAGGGTATTTGCTGTCCTAACAACAGACCGACTCAGACTCACATATATTTGAAGAACGCGAAGATATATTGAGCGCGACTGCGTACAGTCAGCTATGACAGAGTTTGATCCAGCCCCAGAATCCGAGGGTTCGCAACGACGGTGGCAGGAAGGAACAGATACGTTTGGCCGCGTCTACGATGTTATCCTCGGGATTACGTCGCCGACGACGTATACCGAGATCGCAGAGCTTGCGGATTGCTCTTCAAACGCCGCGAAAAAGCATCTTGATCGTTTGACAGAGATGGGTATCGTCCGCGCAGACAGAGACAGTCGTCCTCCAAAGTACGAACGAAACGAGGGGTATCTCGAATGGCAGGACGCCAGCCGGATCGCAGACGAACTCACTCTCGAAGAGATAATCGACCGCGTGAAAGCACTCGAAGAACAGCGCGCTGAATACGAATCCCAGTTTGGGACAACAGAGCCGGCAGACGTCTCTGTGTTCGACTACGACAATCATGAAACCATCCACGAACGGATGACTGCAGTCAGCGAGTGGCAGGGCGTGATTCGGGATATTCGGCTGTACGAACTCGCTCGCCAACTCTCGCAGAACGATGGACATCTGATTCCAGCCTAAATGAGTCAGCCCCCAGAAGATTCAGTGCCTGACTCGACAGGGCCAACGGACCGACAGACGTTGCGCCTCCTAGAGCGACACCTCGCGTCGGATTCGCTCGTCGCCGAGACAGCATTCGACCCTGACTCCTACGAACCGCGTCTGCTCCAAGCACTACTTGATACTGGACGCTACCCAGACTCGGTGACAGCGGTTCGCCTCGACATCCGATGGTTTACGACTGGCGACTTCTTAGTCCACTATGTCGAAGAACACAACGAAGACCAGTGGGAGTGCCACTGGGATCGCCATCCAAACACTCACAACACACGGTTGCACTTCCATCAGCCCCCAACTGCGACCGAGATTACGGATCTTGAACTTCCCTCACTCCATCCACTCGAAGTGTACTCAACCGTGTTCACGGCGATAGAGCAACGGCTTGAGAGCCTGTGGTCATCCCAGTGACATCCTCCCCGCCGTAAACGGCGGGTTTCTCTCTTCGCAGAAAGATAGTCAATCTTATGCAAAGCTGTGGAAAGACGATCTGACACGTTCAGACTCTGGTCCAGTCTGGCGATTTGAATGCTAACCAGCCACTCGATCTGAAGCCACTATAAGCAAATGACCTCTTTCCACGTTTCTATATAAGAGCGAAGATAGTTAACCAACACACCAGCAGATATCGGGTTTATTGGTTAACTACAGGTCTGCCCGCGACTTCTCCTCTGTTAAATAATTAATCTCAACTGTAGTTTTTCTGTGCCGGCAATGAGTGCCGGCGCACCAAGTAGTAGCGCGGCGTGCCGTCATGGGCGTCGGCAGATCGAAGTGAGAACCAATGCATATGGTGATTTACTCGCTAGTAGAGGCATCAACACAAGACGAAGCACTCGCGACTGGAAGGACGGTGTTCGACCGACTCGTCGGAGCTAGCCCACATGCAACTGCGGTGTTCGATTACTACGTGACGTTCGATGAGTCGGGCACGTCAGTCGCTGGTAACGCCCGGTGGTGCGACCTGCCAGTAGCAGCGCCCGTCAAGTCTGACGAGGGTCAGGAACTACTGGAACGTGGGTGGGACGCGACGAAGAATGAGTTCGAGCGGAATCTTGTCCGCGTGAGGGACGCGCTCGAGGAATTGAGCGACGAAGAGATCATGCGCGACAAAGGGCTTGCCCGGCATGCGTTCCACCAAGTCGGCGCATACGAGGGGCCGACTATCTTCCTGTACGACGAACACGCCAGCGGTATCCGGCATCGAGACCACCTCGACCGAATCCTCGACGAGGGCGAAAACCTCTGGATCGTCCCAGCAGACGTCCACTATTGAACGGAGCGACAAGCTCCGTTACATGGGGCAGAAATAATTCAGCGTACGATAGATATATGACCGATACTGCCGAAAGGTTAGGAAACAGGAGGAGGATAGTGATGGATTTGACTGACACCCCCGAGGACGTTCGAGACCCGGACGAGGAACCACCAGATTTCACCGAGTGGGATGCACCCGAAGAGGTCCTGAAAGGTGGGCCAACGCGGGAACGATTGCTCGGTGTCATCTTACAACTCCGTACCCCAACCAAGGTCGCTGAAATCGCAGACCAAGCAAACTGCGACACCGAGACCGCACGTGACTACCTCGAATGGTTCACCTCGATGGGGATGACGCGCGAGATTCCGGGGCGGCCGGTAAGATACGAGCGAAACGAGTCGTATCTGCGGTGGCGCAGAATCGAACAGATTCGAGAACAGTACTCCGAGAGTGAAATCGTCGAGGAACTCAAAGAGACGATGGAGCAACTTGAGGAGTACCGGACGCGATTCGACGCAAACAGTCCGGATGACGTGTCGCTCGTGGACGATACTGGAGAGTCGGCGGTCGAAGAAATGTGGGAGGCGGTGAGTGAGTGGAAAACACTGGAGCGACGGGCAGAACTGTTAGATGCAGCGCGGCAGAACGGCCATCCGTCGAGCGGTGGTGCCAGAGTCGATGCCTGACGACCGGCCGGGTGACGACGAGGACGTCGCGGAGACTGTTGTGGCATCGATACCGAGATTCTCGAACAAATCGGCCAACACCTCGAACGAAGCCAGCGGTTCTCAGAGGTTGTGTTCCAGCCAGACTATGCGCCGAGTTCCGTCGTGGCAGAATACGACATGGGGTACTTTCCGGCGACTATCGACCGGGCGTATCTCCAGATTCGATGGTACGAAACAGACGATTTCAGCGTCCACTACTCCGAGCAGTACAACGACGGCGACCATTGGGAATGTCGGTGGGACCGCCATCCGAACAGCCACAACGCCCGCTCTCACTTTCACCCACCGCCAGATGCAACGACGCCCGGTGACGATGCAGAGTACGCAAGCGACTGGCGGGATGTACTCTCAAGCGTTCTTGAGGACTTAGACGACCGAATTGAAGCGTTCTGGGAGTGAATGTCAGAAGTCGTCTTATCTTCTCTTGGGTGCAGAACATTACTCAGTTAGTGAATCCGTGACGGAGTGACCGCGTGAGTTTTTCACCCCCTGAGGGATGCGGGGACTCAAAGTAGTTCCTCGAATTGAACCATGAGTGGAACAACCGACTCCCAATCACTCGAACAGACACGGCCAAGCCAGAAACAGGATGTCGTCTACGTCGGCTACCGACGGCGTGGACGCGCTGTTGTGGAAAAACAACCTGGGCAAGAGCGGGTGACGCCAGAGCAGCGTCTCGAACTGGCGAATCACAGTCCCTCGGGCTTCGGTTGGGGATACGGTGGGAGTGGCCCGGCGCAACTTGCGCTTGCGCTTCTGCTGGACTACACCGGCGACGAAGATGTCGCGCTAGCCCACTACACCGCGTTCAAAAAACAGGTCGTGAGCCAGTTGGACTGCTCTCATCCTGAAGGGTACTGGCGACTCACCGGCACCGACATCGAAAATACCCTTCGTGAACTGTCCGACGAAGCCGTCGCACCGTCCAACTGAACACCAGTAATACAGCTACATCATGTCAGAACACAATTCGCCTTCCTGTACAACGACCGAATCGAAAGCGACCAATGACGAATCGCCACCCACGGAGTACGTCGAGCGGAGCGTCGTCGGTATTTCGCTCACCGTGAAACTCAATCGAGGGACTGGGACGCGGGATGAAGACCAGATTAAGGCGAAGGTGAAAGCGAAAACGCTCGAAGACGCTCGTGACGATATGGACGCACTTCGAGCGTACATTCGTGACCTTGCCGAGGAGACTCGTCAGATTCAACCGGCGGGGTGAGACGAACACGCAAACGAGGTCTAGACTCAAATAGAAACGACACTCAGAGCAATTTTTCTGCCCCAGAAGGGTGCGGGGCACTCGACTTCTCGGTGCCTTGCGACGACAATGACGACGCCACTTGCAAGACTCAAGACGACGAGTAGAGTTAGGAAACGAGCGCAGTACGAAGCACTCGAATTCGAACTGCTGAATGGCGATGTGCGTGTGCGAAATGGGAGCTACGCCGACCCGGAAAATCACGAGTACACCGTCCGCATCGAGGACGACCTGCCGACGGCGTGTACGTGCCCGGCAGACGCGAAATACAGCGGGGCGTGTAAACACCGCGTTGCAATCGCGCTCCGCCGGCCCATTCTCGACGCCGTCCGCCACCACCAACTTCTCGCCGACGGTGGCGAGACTGTCCAGCCCTCAAATCACTCTCTCAACCACGAGGAGAACCCCGAAGAACAAGTAGAGACAGAAGAACCGGACTGTGACTGTGCGGACCTCTCCAGCGATTTTCCGTGCTGGGAGTGCTACCGAACCGGGCGACGTGACCTCCCCGAATAGCACTCTGCGCATCGAGACGACCTCATTGCGTACTCCTACGCTGTATCGAAGCACAACTACCAGCAACCGATCCCGAACTCTATGACTTCCCCCGAAAACATGACCTCGAAACACGTCGCACGTATTCTTTCGGCGTGGAGTCCCAAGAATTGCTCTCGGTTGTTTTTGGTCGCCTCCAACAGGAGTGGAGGCGACGACAAGTGAATACCGTCTCAGATGACGATGAATCGAATGGACTCTCACCGGAACAACGACTTGAACCGCGAAACATCCGGCTCATCGACCCAAGCATTGCGACGATAGACGACATGGACACGCTCCGTGCCTGTGTCGCCTATGAGAACACCCACCAGAATCGCATCCAAATCCTACGACGGCTCAAACGACGTGCTGAAGAAATCCGGTCAGAGCAGGCGTAACAGTAGTTGGTGATACGGTTTCTTTATTCAGTTGACATCCCGTAACTGATTCGGTGGTTTTGCTCAATGCGTGGTGCGAATCTATCAGACGGTGAGAAGGCATTTATCGATAGTATCAATAGTTTTTCGCATGAGACGACGTGCTCTCCTCTCCACCGCTCTTGGAAGCAGTCCCATCATATCTGGTTGTCTCGGCGTCGGAGGGAAACAGGGTGGAGAAGGAACGACCGTCGAAATTATCCCAACTAACCAGACCAATCAACAAATTACCCTCAATGTAGCCGTCTACGCGACGGATAGCTCCCTGCTACTTGACCACTCGTACTCGTTGCCGCCGGAACACGCTAATGAATCACAGGATGTCAAAAATCGAGTTGACCACCTTGTCGTCTCACTAAATGGCGGAGACCAGATAAGACACGAGTACGACCCTGACGTGGACATCTGTTTACGCGATGGCGAAGACGTTCAAATCATAGTCAAACCAGAAGGTATCTCGTTCGCTTACTCGTGTTAAATCCACGCTCTATATTGAGCGGCGGTTGCACGGATGGTTCTGAATACAGAAACCGTGCTACCAACTACTGGTAACACTCCGTCTCGCGGAGAACGTTGTTTTTCGAGCCTCAAACGGGTGGAGGCTCGAAGAACATGAGTAATCGACCAGAAATCGAGATTCAGCAACAGACCACGTTTGGAGATGATGGCCGACTCGAAGTCGTCGAAGAGAGCGTCGAGACATCCCTCGAAGATTTCGGTGCTTTTCGATCGTATTCACGTATCATGGTTGCGGTGGGGTTCATGGGCTGAAATCGTTCGTAATCGCGCGGCATTGTTCTCTTATTCAGTGTCCGTCTCGAAGTCGAGCGCGACACCGTTGATGCAGTACCGCTCTCCGGTCGGTTCGGGACCGTCGTCGAACACGTGTCCGAGGTGGCTCTCGGACCTACTACACCCGACCTCGGTCCGCGTCATGCCGTGGCTGTTGTCGTCACGGAACCCGACGCTTCCCTCCTCTGCGTCGACGAAGCTCGGCCAAGCGTGGTCGGCGTCGTACTTCGTCTCGGCGTCGAACAGCTCCTGACCGCACCCGGCGCACCGTTACACCCCGGCCTCGTCGACGTCCAACAGGTCCGACGAGAAGCGCGGTTTAGTTCCGCTCTCGCGGAGGATGCGATACTCCTCGGCGGATAGCTTTTATTTCCATTCGTCGTCTGTCTGCGGTCGCTCTTCGTCGGGTAATTTTTCGGTCATAGGAGGACAATACGTTACGAGCCGAAGTCATTTCAGTCTTTCACGGACGGTGATTAGCGTACAAGATCGAGATAGCCGTACGTCGTACGCACACCTTCTTCTCGTGAAGCGAACCGGCAACTCGACGGCCGTCGCCCCAAATACAGCGTCAGCGGACAGAACTCCTACAACGCTGGAGGCCCGTCGTAGCGTATGAAAATGAACCACGTACGTCGAGGGACGGGGGAGCCGTTAGTCCTCATTCACGGGTTGGGCGGGAGTTGGCGTACGTGGACCCCCGTCCTCGACAAACTGACCGCCGAGCGTGAGGTGATTGCAGTGGATCTCCCTGGTCACGGTGAGACGCCGGCGCTATCCGGGGAAGTGTCCATCGACACCCTCGCCGATGCTGTAACGTCGTTTCTCGGCGCCAACGACCTCACCGGCGTTGATGTGGTCGGTAACTCGATGGGGGGACGACTGGTACTCGAGCTCGCGCGCCGGGGGACGGTCGGCACCACTGTCGCGCTTGACCCCGGTGGATTCTGGAAGGGCTGGGAGCGGTACTTCTTCTACGCGACGCTCGCTCCCTCGATCCGTCTCGTTCGCCTCCTCCAACCCGTGATGGACCAGCTTACGGGTAGCGCCGTCGGTCGGACGCTACTTCTATCGCAACTCTCGGCACGGCCCTGGGATTTGTCCGCCGACGTCGCACGGAAAGAGATGCGGACCTTCGCCGACTCGCCGTCGTTCGATGAACTACTGCGTCGGTTAGCCTTCGGCCCCAGCCAACCGGGGACGGACTCCACAGCGGGATCAGTCGTGATCGGATGGGGTCGCAAGGATCGAGTTACCCTGCCCAGGCAAGCAAAACGCGCGCTGGACCGGTTCCCCAGCGCTCACTTGCACTGGTTCGAGGACAGTGGGCATTATCCTCACTGGGACGCTCCCGACGAGGCGACCGAACTAATCCTCGCGAGCACTGCGAACGCCGAGTGAACACAACTGTTCGCTCGCGTTCGGACGCGAGAGAGATGAACGATCACCAACTGCCACAGTTATCGTGCGGGCCTCATCGACTATCTCGTCGGAGAGTGCGAAAACCTGCTTCGAAGAGGTAGCAGGATGGCTGCTATCGATGCCCTCACAATTACGTGTCCGACTAATATCTGCACCGGAGATTGGTATTCAATTCAGAGTGTCACAGTAAGAGGTTGACTCTACCTCGACACCGTGCCGATATACACACTCATCGGCGCTGTCGTGCCGATCGCCGCTACTCGGAGAGGAACTCTTCCAGTCTGTCGCGGTACGCCGCCGGTCGGTCCTCCGTCACCCAGTGCCCGGCATCGTCGAACGCGACAACCTCGCCGCCGACATCGTCGACGAGCCTGCGACCGTCCTCGGCCGGCTGTTCCTCGTCGGCCGCACCCCACAGGCACAGCAGGTCAGCGTCGACGGCCCCGTAATCGATCTCCGTAGTGTGGTTCGTGTTCGTCGCCACGGCGGCGCGGGCGAACGCCCGCTGGCCGTCCGACCTAAGCCACGGCTCGGTCATCCCTTCGATCCATTTCGGCTCGGGGTCGGCGTGTTCGAGGCCGTCGACGAACGCGCGGTCGAGTTCGTCGCGGAATGCGCCGGGGTCCATCTCGACCGTCTTAGGTAGCCCCAGCGACGTGATGTATTCGACCGGCCAGGAGTCGTACGCCGTCGCGTTCGAGAGGACGAGCTTGTCGACGCGACCGTCCGCGTGTGCAGCGTACCGGAGCGCGACGCCACCTCCGATATCGTGGCCGACGACGTGGAACTCGTCGAGCCCAAGTTGGTCAACAAGGTCGGCGACCGCCTGCTCCTGGGCACGGATCGAACGGTCGAAGCCGTCGCTTCGATCGCTGTTGCCGTAGCCGACGAAGTCGGGGGCGACCGTTCGGAACTGCCCCTCGAGCGGAGGCGCAATCCGCCGCCAGAGGAACGACCACGTCGGGATGCCGTGGAGGAAGAGGACGGGGTCGCCCTCCCCCGCGTCGCGGTACGCCAGCGACAGGTCGTGACCGTCGACCGTCACGGTCGTCTCGGCCTGCGCTTCGGACCAGGTCTCGTGGTTCATGTCCCATCGTCGGCTCGCGACCGCAATAGTGCTGTGGCGTCCGCGCGAGCGAAGTGAGCGCAGGCTCGATGGATTCTCTCCGTCGGCGTCCGGCCGAACTCCGTGAGGCCGGGCTCGGCAGTCGAGTGAAACGAGTCTGCCGGCGGTCGTCCGCCCGCCGACCGATTCCGCCGCCGCACTCACCGGGATGTCCCACCGGCCGGACGCGGCGGTAGCGTCCGCGTCCGAATGTTGGTCTCATGGAGTGGTTGACACCTCGTAGTCAGCCGCCAACTCCTGGAACTCGGACCACTCGGGGAGGGGGTCGTCCTCGACGTCGCCGTGTGTCTCGAGGTACCGGAGCAAGGCGTCGATTTCGTCTTCCAACCCGTACTTCGCCGCTTTGTCTCGA
The DNA here is from genome assembly GCA_005239435.1 of Halorussus salinisoli. Taxonomy (GTDB): domain Archaea; phylum Halobacteriota; class Halobacteria; order Halobacteriales; family Haladaptataceae; genus Halorussus; species Halorussus salinisoli. The sequence continues at coordinate 159,467 of SZNP01000011.1, forward strand.
AGCTCACCCTCGTCGACGTCGATGTGACTGAGCAGGAGCAAACAGTAGGATCGGTGACGGGTGTCGTCGTCGATCAGTAGCGTGTGACAGCAGAGCTCCGCTGGCGAGACTGTCTCTATGTTCTCGGAGTAGAGGTAGTAGCGGTGGCTGGTAAGCAGAAACTGGAGGTCGAAGGCCGCGAACCGTGCAAGGCCGGTCTCGTGAAAGTGCTCGGTGTCGATTTCCGTCTCCGTTTGCGCGAGAAATTCGTCGTAGTCTTCCCAGAGGAGTGTCCCGTTCGGAGCAACTGATTCAAGGCGCTGCCGGTGGAGATGGTGGGCAAGTTCACGTGCGAAGTCGTGAAGTTGGTCGAAGTCCCCGTTGAAGTGGTAGTACCCGTCGTTCGTGCCGACGAGTCCACGGTCTCGTAACCGTTTGAGAACGCGATTGACTGTGTTGCGGTAGTTCTCACTTTGCTCGGCAATCTCGGCGACAGTGCGCGACTGGTCGAGGTAATACAGTACCTCGAGAGTTTTGCCCGTCAACAGTTCGGAAAACTCGATGTGGGAGTGCTGGCGCACGAGATCTTGGTAGAGTTCCACTGCCCGAGCATCTGAGGGAATGACCTGTTTTTGACGGCCGTTGCGCTCCGTGTGGACTAAGCCTTTCTCGGCGAGGTCCGCGACGGCACGAGAGAGATAACTCTTACTGTGGTCGAGATCCGTCGCGAGGTCGGAGATTGTGTCGCCGCGTTCGACGGTGGCGAGGACCTCCAGTTCGATGCTCTGCAACACGATGTAACATAATATGAAACTCATATATAAAATGGTTTCGAGTAATGTTACAATTACCGGGGATTGACGGGTTGCCCGAGACAGTCTTAACCAACAAAATTACGGTGTTGGCGTCCTGTGTTGGTTAATACGGGTTGAATCTCCATGTCCTACGAGCCACCGAAACCTCCAGCGGAACTCCCTACCGACATCGTCGACACACTCAACGACTCCTCGCCCGAACACCTTCGTCACGTCGCCAGTTACGCTGAGGAACTCGCTGAATACCGTGAGCGTGAAGTTCGTCTTGCCGAAAAAGAGGGAGAAGATGAAATCGAAGAACGACCGGACGATCTCCCAGATGACGTCCCGTCGAAGGCGACGATTACGATCAAGGAGATTAACGGCAATCGCTACTACTACTGGCAGTGGCGGGACGGAGACAAAATCCGCTCACAGTACAAAGGCCCCGTCAATCCAGACGAGGAGTGAACCGACACTCGGCGATTGATTATCGTTGCGGATAGCAATCCCACACCCTCCGTTTTCGAGTTGTAAAGAGGAGAGGAGTAGAAATCACATTACGTCGATGTGTAGCGTGAACCCTCTCCGCTCGTCTCGACGTCTTGAAAACGATCTCTCTTCCTGATTATATTCCGACACACCCCTCTGTTGGCTTATCATCAAACAGCGACACTTCGTCATTACCAACCATGACTTACACATCGATGACGGGGGGTCTGAGGTTAGTACCAACACCTTGTCCCGAAGATTCGCGCAAATTGCCTTCTTAGTCAGGGAAATCGTTGACCTTCGCGTTAACGACACTTTTCAACAACTCGTCCTTGATACCCGTGAGGCGGGAATCGTGAGTGAGATGGTCGATCATCGCCTCGGTATTCTTCCCGAACTGGAACTCCATATGCATCCCACGACCTCGACCACGACCACGTCGTTCACTGACGATAAGTCCGTAGGCTTCCAGTTCCTTCACGTACTTCACGTACGTCTCACGAGTCATCTGATCAGCATCTATACTTTCGGTCAGCCACTTGTACACCTCGTACCCGACCGGACTTGGGACTGAATCCAGCGATGAGTGAAAATAGTAGTGGACTGCAGCAGTCGCGTACAGACAGAGCTTCTTTTGCGTGGACAATCCTTCGATCAGTTTCTGCGTTCGGTCAACATCGATTTCGCTCTGAGCCTCACGAACGTGTTCTTCTGTAACCTAGTCGTGGCCATACTTATCAGCGAACTCGCCAGCCTTCCGGATGAGGTCAATAGCTTTCCGTGCGTCTCCGTGACTCTGTGCAGCGAACGCGGCTCCGAGCGGGATGACGTCTTCAGTTAACGCGCCATCTCGGAAGGCATCGCGACGGTGTTCGAGTATGCTGCGGAGTTGATTCGCGTCGAAGCGTTTCATACCATTTCGTCCTTCCACAAAGCCAGTGTCAATCTCACCTCAATTACCGTCCCGACGCTAATCCTCTATGGTGAACACGAATCATCAATGATCAGCCGTCAAGGGAGTGAAAATAGTTAATCGTCTGCTGGCGTACCAACTCCTGCTTCCGGTTCTTCCCGGATGCTCATTCCCTCCCGCAACACTTCACGATACTCGCTCTGTATGTCCATCGGGACCGGGTCACTCATTTTTGAGACACCGTAGTAGACGACGGCCGTCAATGCAAGTCCCCATGCAGGTGCCCCGAAGTACGGGAAGAGATTGCCGAACGAGGTCCATATGGCAGCCTGCATGAAGATAAACCCGATGAGTAGCGACCAGCGCGCTCCCGCACTGGAGGCTTCATCCCAGAAGAGCAGCCCAAGCGTCGGCGGAATGAAGAGTAATGCTAGGGCCACCCCGTCACTTGCCAGCGGCACAATTGCTCGGCGGCCAGCAGGGCTCATCGCGAATGCGAGAACAACAATTGCAAACACGATGATGAACATCCGCCCAACCCGACTCTCACGCTCTTTGCTTAGCTCCACGTCCAGTCCACGATTCACGATGTCGTGAACGAAAAGAGAGCTACTGGTAAGGATTTGACTCCCCATGGTTGACATTGCTGCAGCGAATGCAGCAACGGTGAGCAAGACACCACCAGCTGGGAAGAACTCAGAGTACAAGATCGGTACGATTGCATCAGCGCTCTGACCTTCAGGTAGAGCTGGAATTAGCCCGGAGCCAATGCCACCGATGATGAGTCCTAAGAAAGTTATCGCCCAGAGGCTGACTGTCCCGGAGATAGCAGCCGTCTTTGCGATAACTCGGGGATTCCTCGCCATGAGCATCCTCTGCCACATATGCGGAATAAACACCCAGGCCATTGTCCAGACAAGTGCACCAGTGTACCATGCACCAGGATTATTATCTTGATACGTCCATTTGTCGGGGGCTGCCTCAAGCGCCGCAGCGAACCCGGAGCCAAGTCCACCTGCCCAATCAATGACGAACCACGATGTGAGGAGCAAGAACCCAATGAAAATGAAGCCCTGAATGACGTCGGTCCAGGCAACGGCTCGCAGGCCGCCGATATAAATGTAGGCAGCGACCATCGCCGTGAGGATGAGAACACCAGCCCAGTAGGGAGCGCTCCCACCGGTGAGGCCGACAAGGGCCTTGCCGACACCTGAGAGTTGAATCGTGGCATATGGAATCAGCGCGAAGATACCAATGAGTGCTGTGAGGATACGAACGACGTCATCATCCTCGTAAAACTCGGCTAGTAAGTCCGACGGTGTGACGTGGTCGAAGCGTTGCCCCAACAGCCAAAACCGGGTGCCTATTACCCAGATTAGAAGCGGTCCGGTAATATTGAAGAGGCCGAAGAATAGCCAGCCAGCCCCGGACGAGTAGAAGAACCCGGGGCCACCGAGGAACGCGAAGGTGCTGAACCAGGTCGCCAAGACGGTGCCAGTTAGTACAAGCACCCCGAGATTGCGATCACCAAGATAGTAATCTTCAGGCGTATTGCCCGTTCGCTTCCAGCCATAGTATCCTATCACTGCTACTGCGACCATGTAGGCGGCAAGCACCGCGACGACCGTTGAAAGACTCACTGCCATCAGTCATCACCTCGCTCAGTCGATTGGGTCGCAGTCGGAGGCGTCTCCTCGATTGAATCAGCCGCCGACGTTTGCTCCCATTCATCCATGTACTGCGTTGCTTGTTCAGCCCACGGCTTGAACAACCCGTAGTACGTTCCAATAAGAACGAGATTCATAACGCCGAACCAGAGATACGTCCATGCTGCAGTCTCAGGTAACGGTCCGAGCAACTCTGGGTCGTTGAACGCGATATTGTAGAGTGGGATCGAGACCCCGACTAATGATACGAGGTACAGCCCCAGTAGTACTTTGCCGATTGTGGTCCGGGGAATGAACCACGCAGAGGACCGTTCGGCAGTACTCATTGCCGTTCACCTCCGTCTGATTGGCTTACCGAATCAACCGTCTGCTGGTCCTTCTGATTCGTCTCACCGTTCTTGGAGGCTCGCTGTTGGTCAACTCGTTGTTCTTCGGTCGGCTGACGGCTACGTTCGTGCATGGGTTTGAGTTCACTTCGGTCAACTTCGAAATCGAAAATGTCGAAACGGTTGTACTGTCCAACGACATCATGCATCAGCTTCGGCTCTACCGTGTCCTCAAGGTTGATGTCCGCGTACACGATTCCTTCCTCGTCACCGAGTGGGCCGGCAAGAATTTCACCGGTCGGGCCAACGATCGCCGTGAAATAACTCTGGTTCTCACCGCCTAGGAGTTCCCGAGCGCGATCTGTCTCGCACACCTCATAGAAACTCTCATCGAAGTACTCGGTGGAGACGATGTTGAAGACCTTTCCCTCAAACGCGTGCGTGTGTGACCGAATCTTGGTTGCTAGCCCGATGTCGTATTCCTGGTTGAAGTGGAACGCCGGATAATTCGCAACGTGAATCTGCTCGCCCTGCGCCATTAAGGCGAACCGGGCAAGGGGGTTGGTGTTCTCGCCACACGCCAACGTCCCGAGTTGTCCATACGGTGTTTCGTAGACATGGAGCGAGGAACCATCGCCGCGCCCCCAGGAAAGCTTCTCCGCATGCGTCGGTACGATTTTCCGGTGTTTGCCGAGAAGGTCGCCATCGTGGCTGATAACCAAATTCGTGTTGTACAGCGTGCCGACGGTGTTCGGGTCCCGTTCAGTGATACCCATGACGACCGTCGTTTCAGTATCGGCAGCGACCGAACAGAGCCGGTCAACGACCGGTCCCGGTACATCAACTGCTTGGCGCCGGTACTCTTTGTACCAGTCGTAGCCGTCAATCGGGGCATTGACCCAGTTCCAGTATGGGTATCCGGGGATGAACGTCTCGGGAAACCCGATAATCTCTGCGCCGTTGTCTGCTGCCTCACGGATGAGACGGCAGGCTTTCTCAAGTGTTGCATCCCGATCTAAATACTCGGGAGATGCTTGTACAGCTGCGACCGTGAATTCCTCATCTAAAAAATCATGAATATTGCCCATTGTGGCCATTCACCCTGAGTGTTAATACCTCACACCCCACTTAAATATTGTTGATAGTTCACCATACAAGTATTAATCCACAGCCGAACACGTTTCATGCGGATAGTCCATCTGAGACTGGATTTGTTCTTTGGCGTCTTTTCCGGCTAATTCCTCACACAAGTAGAGGCCAAGATCGATCGATGCCGTCACCCCACGAGCGGTCGTGACATTTCCATCAGTGACAATACGACGGTCCTCAACCACTGTACAGTACCGTCGAAGGTCATCAAACGCCATTGGGTGCGTCGTAGCCTGCTTCCCCTCCAAGAACCCAGCTTCACCCAGAATCAACGCCCCTGTACAGACCGAGACCTTACCCTCAACAGGCGCGGCCGTCCGAATCCAATCAATGAACTCGGTGTCCAACGGTGGACGGCGAGCTCCTGGCACGTACAGAAGATCATAGTCAGCCAAGGATTGACCGACTTGCGAGGCACCAATAGCGAGTTCCGTCCCATCCTGTATTTCTTCAGTCTGAGCACAAACGTCCCACTCAAGATCAGGCAAGAAACCCATTGTTTGAAGGCGGACAAGTGAATCATACGCGCCGATGAAGTCCAAGGTCGTCATTCCGTCATAGATAACGAATGCAATTCTCATTGAGGTGAAAATCGCGTTACAAGACAATATGTGTACTGGTGGCCGAAAAGCCAATGGACCACTCCCTCCTCTACGTTACGCTTCGCGTCACTCCCGCGTTACGACAGCGTAGCGTGACTGCTTTCAGATTAGGGACGGTGGGAAGACGAGTTTCCCTCTATATGGAGTTTGGGGACGATTGATACGGCATCTCCGTGCGGAGAGCTCGTATCTCAGTGAAATTGACAGGATATAATTCATTATACACTTCATTTCTCATCTCACACTCATATACTGAGAGTTATTTATTAATCGGACTCCTGAGTAAGACAGCAAATACAGGGGTCACAATCATGAGCATGAGAACGCAGACCGATTCAAACATATCTTTGACACAGACACTTATCGAGAAAATCTCCGAGCAAAACGACCTGAGAATGAATGGACCCGAGTTCTGTCTATACGAGGAGACAGATATCGAAGCCCTCGAGACGTTTCTTGAGAGCACGGACGGACCTCTGACAACCGAGTTCTGTCTCTTCGAGACATCGGTGACCATTAGAAAGAGTCGTGAGGGAGAGATTACCGCCGAAGTGAAACCAACGAACCAGCCACTAGCTTCTGACTGAGCCAGCAAAGAAAAATGTCGGCGGCGAACGCTAATTTGGCTGAGTAGGTAACTTACTGATCCTCGTCGTTGATGGGGAGTTCCTCTGTCTCGTAGGATGTTCCGAGAATGACCATTGTCTGGGAGCGACTGAAGCCGTCCATCTGGGCGATATTCTCGAACATGAGTTCGCGGAGTTGGTCAGCGTCTTCGGCGTAGACTTTTGTGAGTACATCCCACGATCCAGTCGTGAGGTTGACTTCTTGGACGCCATCTAGGTCTTCGAGACGAGTAAGTACATCTGGATCGCGACCTTGCTCGACTTCCAGACCGACGAAGGCCGAGATACCATATCCGAGTTCGTTGGCATCAACTGTGGCGTGATAACCCTCGATAACGCTTGCATCTTCCATACTGTTTACGCGGTCGTGAACGGTCGCGCTCGACATATCGATCTGACGGGCGATTTCGCTAAATGGCGTTCGTGCGTTCTTTTGGAGCGCTTTGAGGATTTCGCGGTCGGTACTATCGAGTTTCATACACCGGATCAACTCTGATTTCGTATAAATAACACGATTTTCTTGCGAAGATTGAAACATTTCTGCTCCACTCCAGATATTCAACCCGAGAAGCGTTGAGTAGTTTATTTGGAACGACCTCGACTGAAGCTACGGAGTTTCTCCTCGCACATTGTTACGAGAGTTTGACACGGTCATAGCAAATACGAGACGGAAGCCCACAGCTCTAGCGATGGGTTGCTGACCGTCAACCACCATGGACCGTCTTTTCTAGGTATTTAAAAGGAGACACCCCACTGCTTCCATCTTGTGTCTGACGCGTGTCAGACCCTCGTTTCCAACCACACCATGTTTTCCAATCTTTAAAAACAATACACCCCACGGTTTCCAACCCACCGAGAAAACGGCACTAACCCGCTACTTCGAACCCTTCCAAGATTTCGAGGTATGTGACATCCTCCTGTGCCTAAAGGCGCGGGCCTCCCGAACCGCACAAGTGGCGGTTCCCGTCGATTCGGACGGGTGGGAGTCTCAGGTGTGCGACCGACGGCGCTGGCTCTGCCACGAAGCCGATACTCGTACCCTGGATGGGGCTTCGAGGTATCTGGTTGTTTTGTGTCGGGCGGCGCGGTCGGCTTACCTTTTGGTTTCGACTCTTGCCGTGGCAAACACCGAGTCAATTGCCAGTTTTGCGCGCACAGCCCATCACTTACCGTGTGGGACTGTGAAACTTCCAGTACGGGCGAACGTGAGACGATGACGGCGATTCAGCCACGCCGTTTACGGCATGGTATTCTCGCCTGCAATCTCTAATAAGCAAGACACCCCACTGTTTCCAACTTACTCGCCGAGCCTCGTCTGTCGATCTGCTTGATTTCGGAGATCGTCTAAATTGTCAATCTCACCGTCTTCTTCCTGCTCTAAAGCATCAATCACCGTTTCAAGTGGCGTGTCAAGTTTGTACTTATTTGGCCTACCACGACCTCGCTGATCGCGATTCACGTTTTTCAGAATCCCGTTATCGCACATCTCAAGGAGATGTTCATGCGCGCCACGACGAGTAAGCGGATCTCGACCGAACTCCCGAGCGACTGTCTGGTAGTACTCGTAGATATCCCTTGTTTGTGCGGGTGTGTTCCCCTGAGCAGCAAGATTCGTAACAGCCAGCAAAACGTACTTTCGGTGGGTCGTGAGGTTTCGAATTCCGGTTGTCACGAGTTTTCGCTCGATAATCTCCTCAGCATCCCGTACGTGTTGCTCTGTGATACTATCAAGATTGTCTGTTTCTACTGCTTGGTTTTCGGCGAGTTCAGCGGCTTTCCGCAATAGACGAATCGCTTGCCGGGCTGACCCACGGTCTCGAGACGCTAATGCTGCACAAAGTTCGATCACGCCAGATTCAGTCGATCCATCATAGAACGCTTGTTCGGCTCGACGAGAAAGAATTGAGACAAGATCGTTCTGTTCGTATGCTGGGAAGTGAAGCTCGGTTTCACAGAGCGTATCTTTTACCCGAGCAGGCAGGTCATCTCTGAAGTTGAAATCGTTACTGATACCAATGATGCAGAGTTCGGCTTCGAGCTTATGCATCGTCTGAGAACGCGTGAGCTGATAGAGAAGTTCGCTATCGCTACCGAGTGTATTCACTTCGTCAAGGATGAGAATGATGTTATCCGCAGCTTCGTTGAGGTCGTCGAAGAGTTCCTCGTAGACTTGTTCAGCAGGATATCCGGTCTTACTCAATTCGGGTTTATCTAGGTTGAGTGTCGTAAGTGGGTATTCAGGACTTCGTGCTTCATTGATGAGTTCGATTGTGGACTGGTACGAGGTATTTGCCGACGAGCAGTTGATTTCGAGTAAATCCACGTTAATGTCTTGTTCTTCGGCGGTGTCCCGTAGATCAGGGAGGAGTGTCCGCGTTGCGACGGTCTTGCCTACACCGGAGTGGCCGTAGAGAAAGATGTTATCGAGGTCCCACCCTTTCAGGAGCGGTCGAAGCAGTTTCACGTATTCTTCGAGTTCCTCGTCTCGTTCTTCGAGTTTCTCGGGTTTGTATTCCGGTTTTAAGACGCTCCGGTTTTTGATGATGTGTTCATCGAGGAATCCGTCATCGTCGAAGTAGCCCATGTGAGATGCAGTCACGGGAAGCCATCATAAAACCACCGTTTCCAACCTTTCCAACCCACACCACTACTTCCAACCAGGCGTTTCCTTATAAAGCACACTCCCCCCACTATTTCCAACTTTACCACGAGAACAAGTGGAACTGATTTCTCCCCAAACTCTAACACGGAAAGCTTTATAATGAACGAACTTAAACTATACCCGTGGTAGCGGTAAACTAGCTAGCTATACTAACTCTAGTTATAACTTCGTTCGATCACACTCAAGCTCTACCTAGAATCGCCTCGTTGTTTTCGCCAAAGTTGGAAACAGTGGGGTGGGAGGGGGTTATAAAGAACCCCATAGTTGGAAACGGTGGTCCGTCTTGTCGTCTTCCTCCACTGAAAACGAAACTCCACATGAACCTGAGGTCAATAGTACTATCTCGAGGCGTGCATATCACTCGCGACGGAGCCGGTGCAGTGCTCATATATTACTCTCTGTAAGCCGTATTTGGTCGTTCACGATATAGATGTAGCCGCGGTTCAGTAGTTCCTCGAGCGCCACGTCAATCGTTGAGTCCTCAAAGCCTTCTGTGTCTAAGTATGCCTCTACCGTGTCTTGTGGAAGTCCCTCTGGTGTCGGCTTGAGTTTCGGTTGCAGACTTTCGAGTACCTCCTCTGCATACGTTGGTAGTGGTCGAGACGGTGACGACCGCTTCATCACTCTTAGAGAGGGAGCGTACCCTCATGAACTCCAGCATTTCCATCATGAAGGCGACAATAGCTGGTACGACTCCCCGTTCGTAGCGTTAGTGGATGCCCATCGCTTCGATCTGTTCTTGGTACCGATTCCGAATCGTGACCTCGGTGACCTGCGCGACCTCGGCAACCTCTCTCTGAGTCTTCTTCTCGTTACAGAGGAGCGACGCCGCATAGATCGCGGCCGCAGCGAAGCCCGTCGGTGACTTCCCAGAGAGCAACCCCTGCTCTGCGCTCTTGTCGATAATCTCGTTCGCCTGCATTTTGACTTCCTCGCTCACGCCGAGTTCAGAACTAAACCGCGGCACGTACTCTTTGGGGTCGACCGGCTCCATCTCGAGGCTGAGCTCTTTCGCAATGTAGCGATACGTACGCCCGATCTCTTTCTTTTCGACCCGAGAAACCTCCGAGACTTCTTCGAGGCTCCGCGGAATACCCTCCTGGCGACACCCTGCGTAGAGGCAGCTGGTTGCGACCCCCTCGATAGACCGGCCACGAATCAGGTCTTCTTTGAGCGCTCGTCGATAGATAACCGAGGAGACCTCGCGGACCGACCGAGGAACACCGAGCCCAGATGCCATGCGGTCAATCTCCGAGAGGGCGAACTGGAGATTGCGCTCGCCAGCGTCTTTGGTCCGGATGCGCTCTTGCCACTTCCGGAGGCGACTCATCTGACTGCGCTTCTCGGAGGAGAGTGACTGGCCGTAGGCGTCCTTGTTCTTCCAGTCGATTTGCGTGGTTAATCCCTTATCGTGCATCGTCTGAGTCGTCGGCGCGCCCACACGGCTCTTGCTCTGGCGTTCGTTGTGATTAAACGCACGCCACTCCGGCCCACGGTCGATCTGTTGGTCGTCAATGACGAGCCCGCAGTCCTCACAGACGATCTCGTTGCCACCTCCGCTCGTAACGAGATTCTCCGAGTCACACTCTGGGCAGGTTTGCGTTTCTGTTTCTGATTGGTCTTCAGACGTCCGTTCTTGCCCGGTCTCTCGCTGGCGATTTAGACGGACCATTGAATCGTATTCTAGAATAGCGGTTCGTCCGTTTTAATATGTGTGGTGCAGATCAGAATTGGCTGTTTCACTCATTCCGCAATTAGCCTCGGAACTCGGCGTTCCGAATCACATCCGGCGACGTGCCCGGAGGTTGGCGAAGGAATCCGAATCAACGGGCATTACTTCCGGTGTCGACCCGGCGGGATTCGCTGCTGCTCACCTGTACAAGGCAGGATGCGAAGCAGGCCGCTTGATGACGCAGGCAGAAATCGCAGAGGCCGGGAACGTCGCAACCGTAACTATCTGTACTCACCGAGATGTACTCAACGAACTCGTTATTTGAACCCACTCATTTTGCCGATTCGCATTTTTGTCCACCTTGGAGAGACTCTCTTTCACGCCATCTAATGAAGTCAATGACAGACATCTAAATAAACACCATAATTTACAATATAAAAATTAACAAATAGGACGGAATTATACACCTCTTTATAACGGAATATTTGCCGCAAATGGAATTCAATGCAACGATTCTAGGTCTTTAATAATGAAGCGTGGTTGTATGACAAAGCCTGTGGAAACAGGAAAATGCCCTCTATGGATTGGAATAATACCGGGAGACGCGACCGCGCTGACACGACTGTCAGGTCTCGCACGACGTTCAACGACTCCCAAGGCACACCGCCGAGCATCGCCATCGCAATGACCCTTGCCAACCTCGAAGATACACCGCCATCCCAGACCTCCTTCACGTTAGCAGACGAGGTTGATCCAGACGCCCTCGACGCCCTTGTTACCGGGGACATCCACGACGTGGAAGTGACATTCACGGTGAACGACTATCTCATCGTTGCGCAAAGCAACGGGAGGGTGCAAATACGAGACGTCGAGGAGTAAGGCAAGTCTACATCAGAACTACACCTTCCAAATTTGCACAACACATTGCTCATTTGTAGTAGGCTCCGCCCTTTAGGGCGGGCGAGGATGTCACTCCATCTAGTCCACCACGAGGGTTGTGGATGGGAGCAATGCCCGCGGTGCGACGAACAGTTCTTCTCGTGCGACTTTTGTGACGCACCAACTCCAACATCAAGTGAACCTGACCTCGACGCCAACTGCACTATTGTACTGCAGTAGTGGGATTCTGACGCCCACGACTACCTCCGACATGTCTGCACGGTCTCGAACGCTCGTCCGTCAGCCGACCGCCACCAAGTGCGGACAGGACAATTAGATTTACTGGGGCTGTTAACGAATTCCCGTGGCTTATCACCCGCCCACTCATCTAGACCGGTATGGCTCAGTCAACGCCCGCCACCGCCGAAGCAAAACTCCGCACGCTCTTTGACCACCACTGTTCGCACGACACGGGCGTCCCCTTCATCAACATCTACCTTGACGACACCCACGTCCTCCAGTTCTCCCACGGCATCGCCGAGCCAGAACACAAACAACAGTTCATCGTCATTCAAGACGCCCTTGACCACCGAGATGGCGACATCCCCCTCACCCAATACGGGTCTGGAGTGCCGCCAAATCAGCCAACTGACTGGACGACCGACGCCGTCATCGACTTCCTGACGACCGAACTCCAAGCGTTCGACGCCACCCTCGCGGATATAACCCACGCCGTTGAACAGGAATGCCCCGACGAGGGCATCAAACAGATCACGTGGGATGACTTCAACGACGACACCGAGAACTCCGTGAAGTTGACTCCTGCAGACACCAATCCCCGCGAACTTCTCCACGACGCGTACAAGCACCTCCAGGCGCTCAACGATGCCGCGGAGGATGTCCCCAACCCGTTCCCGGTGGTCGAACTCTATGTTGACGGCGAGAAACTCCCATTCAACGTCGGCCCGAACGTCCTCACCCTCGAATCCCATACCGACGACGAGCGCGCCGCGTTCGACACGTACTGCGCCAATCACTCGGACATCGAGACGACTGCAGCCGAAGACGACAGTATCAGCGTCACGCACTACACGTGGACGCCCGAGTCGGCCCTTGCCGCAACCGAAACAATCCTCGATGAACTATACGACTGCCAACTCACTGACCTGACGTACGCCGAAGTTACATCTGCAGGCCCCAACGACGACCTCTCGTGGACGGAAGTCTAACGACGTATTGCGGTGACCGTTACCGAAGAAAACGCATTCAAACCCGCTCACGGCACGAGAATAGTCCGACAATGTATGCCCGCGTCGCGTCGTTCCGCATACTCTCCGACGCCCGCTCCCTGTCGTATAACAGGTCGATATTGTCCTGTATCCGTGATTTCGGGAATTCGTGGGCGGAGTCGCCTTCGTGGCTGACCGTGATATGGGTGAGGATGTTGTTGCACCTTCGGCCGAGCTAATCTGTCGCTGGTTGTTCGCGTATACGCGCTTCGCTTTGCTGGCGAGAACGTACTTGTCCGGGGTGACCATCACGCCCTCATACGTAGCCGATAGTACGGCCGCCGCCATCGACGGAGCCTGCGGATTCTTTGAGTCGGCCCGCACACCCGGCAAGGGATGCCACCGAGATCACGCCGAGTACTTGAAGTTCTATGACCCAGACGCTGGAAGTCACCTACGGAAGAGTTCACGGCGAGAGACGTGTTATCTGGCGGTATTGCGGGTAACGACGTTAAAAACACTGTTGAACAGTTAATGGAAAAGGATAGAGTTTGTTGAGCGAGAAGCAACACCGAAGCCGGTGATGAAGCTCACTATCTACCCCCATATGGCTGAAGTATCGATTGTAGAAACTGTTTGTGTCTCGGAGCAGTTCGGCGTCGAACGTTGTCATTCAACTATACATAATTAGTTGTAGAAATTTCGTCTGCAGCCGGTTGATGGGTAGAGCCCGGATCGCGTTACGGTCGATGAAACAGTGATTGATGTAGGTTAATAGTAATAATAGCTGTTCGCCGCCGTCAATCCCAAAACCAACCACTACCTCTACACGAAGCTCTATCCGATGCGTGCTATCGTTGTGACCAGTCAGTTCCTTACGGAACTCCAAGAAAAACGCCATATCGCTGATTCGGTGTTTCTTGTCAATAGCACACTCTAGCTACAAGATTGATTCCTCGAATAAAACCCCGGTTACAATATATCACACATGAAGATCAGAATAGCATTGAACATGTATTCAAAAAGCTAAAACGCCGAACCAAACAGTTCGCAAATAATCTCCGCCATGCCACGCACCGCCGAAAACTGGTTGCAACGCTTGCCTTCGCATGGAATCAACTAATCTGAATAATGCCTGTTCCCTTTCTAGGCTCCGTACCTATCAGCGAGGAACTGATACAATTGCACCACAGTACTGTCGGCAATCACTACGTCCCTAACTCGGTCGGTGTTTACGCCCTGAATCAGTAGAGATTAACGTCAATAGCGTCGGGAATAGCGACTTCGTTGAGACCACGCTCGACGAGGTTACGGAGTTTCCCCGCGAACAATAGTGTGAGCCGTGGATAGAACCCACCGGGAGAGGGCATCTCATCGGCTGTCAAGTTATAGCTTCGTCTGAAGCTAGCGAGTGTTCGGGTTCGCCGTAGGTGAAATCCCCACTTTTCACACCCTTCTTCGATCATAGTGGTTCTCCAACTACTTTTGTTCCTGCGTTCGAACGCCTTACTTTTCCAGACTTTCTTTCTGCCAATAGTAGCTGCTAAAAATGCACTGATAATCTAGATTTCTGGTGACAGTTGGTGAATTAGAACACGTGCTTTGACCAGCCACCGTCGACTTCAAAGACAGCTCCAGTTGTGAAGCTCGCTACGTCTGAGGCGAGGAACGCGACTGCTTGACCTAGCTCTGCCGGATTGCCAAGCCGACCAAGAGGGAGTTCTTCACGACGTCGGTTCGTCGCTTCCTCAACAGAGATGTTCTCTTGTTCTGCGAGTACGTCGATTTTGTACTCGATTCGGTCCGTCATAATCCCTCGGGGGCAGACGCAGTTCACCCTCACATCGTCTGTCGCGTACTCCCGAGAGAGTCCCTTTGAGAGTCCGTATATCCCAGAACGGAAAACATTAGAAATGATGTGATTTGCCGGCGGCTCCTGCGCCGACGCCGAGACGATGTTCGTGATCGAACCACCACCATCTCGTAACGCCGGTAACGTCGTTTCGATCACCGTGATTGTACTCCGAAGGACGGACCGGTAGGCCGCGTCGAACTCATTGAGCGTCGCATCATCGAACGATTTCGAGGGCGGGCCGCCGTGGTTCGTGACAAGGACATCTAGTCCGCCGAGTCGTTCGACCGCTTTGATCATGCTTGACTTGATGTCTTCCTCGTTACTTAGGTCACAGACGACCGGGATAACCATCGAATCATCGGCGCCAGTATCTGCACAGATAGCACTCTTTGCCTCCTGAAGACGTTCTTCATTCCGTGAACTTATCACGACGGTTGCGCCTTCTCGAACGAGTTCCGTCGCAGTAGCACGTCCAAGCCCTTTACTCGAAGCCGTTACAATCGCGTTCGTATCCTGAAGCTCTAGTTCCATGGTTGGTGTATTGTCTCCGTTCTGCTCACATTCGGTGGATAATGACTGTAATCGAAAGACAGCTTAAGTCATGCTACATACCATCTATCCGCCCCCGGACTTGAGAGACGAGCGGTCGACCGACAAACACGAGGACAGTGAACGCCCATAGGACGACGGTGATGATGCTCGACGTGAACAGGATTGCCGGGTCGCCCTGGCTCAATTCGAGACTCCGGCGGAACCCCTGTTCGGCCATCGGGCCGAGGATGACTCCTAGCACGAGTGGGATAATCGGGTATCCCGTCTCGCGCATTAAATAGCCGATGAACCCGAAGAGGATCATGAACCAGGCGTCGAACATGGAGTAGTGAAGTGCAAAGGCCCCGACGACCGTGAGGACGAGAATCGATGGCACGATTATCTTCGTCGGGAGCAGAACGACGCGGATGATGTACTTCGAAACGCTAAACGCAAACACCACTAGCACGATGTTCGCGACGAGGAGTGAGAGCATAATCGCCATCGCTTCGCCGCTAAAGTCGCGCATAAGTCCGGGGCCAGGCCGGACACCGTGAAGCAACAACGCTCCGAGGATTACGGCTGTCGTGCCACTGCCGGGTATACCGAGAACGAGCGTGGGGATGAGCGACCCCGACGTCACCGCGTTATTCGACGTTTCTGATGCGATAACGCCCTCCGGCGTTCCATTTCCGAACGCTTCGGGATTCTTCGACGAACTCTTCGCCCGCGCCCAACTCACGAAGTTTGCAAGCGATGTACCAGCACCGGGAATCGTACCGATCGTCATTCCGATGACCATCGCCCGGACTACCTGCCACGGGCGACGGAGTACTTCAGAGAACCCATCAAGGATCGTCTGGTACGACGAGACGTCGAACTCTGTTTCGCTCACGCGCTCTTCGGTGATGAGATAAAAGAGCTCGGATATTGCGAACAGACCGACAATAATCGGGATGAACGGAACGTCCGAATACAGTTCCGGAAACCCGAACGAGAGGCGTTTCTGACCGGTGATCGGGTCCACAGTCATCGCGGCAAACAGCATGCCGAACAGCCCTGCGACGAGTCCTTTTATAGGGTTATCACCGACGATCGAAGCAAGCATCGAGATACCAAAGATCGCGAGAACGAAGAACTCCGGCTGTCCGAACATGTACGAGATTTTGCTGATCGGCCCCAGCAGGAACAGGAGGATAAGTGCAGATGCAAACCCACCTAGTGCGCTCGAAAGGATCGAGATACCGAGTGCTTGGCCTGCCTTCCCTTGCTGGCTCATCGGATACGCATCAAGGACGGTCGCGGTCGCGCCCGCTGTCCCGGGGGTGTTAATGAGTGCGGCCGGAATCGCTCCGCCGTACTCCGCGCCAACATAGATCGCAGCCATGAAGATAACTGCAGATTCCGGTCGCATGGGAATCGTGAACGGAAGCGCGATTGCAACCGTGTTCGTCCCAGTGAACCCCGGTATCGAACCGGCGACCGTACCGACCACGACCGCGATGGCGATGAGGAGGATGTTCGTTGGAGTGAGCAGGATATCCAGACCAGTGAGGAGATTTTCGACGACCATGTCGCGCTACACCCCAAGAATTCCTTGTGGCACTTGCAATCCGAGCACCTGAACGAACATGACCCAGATTCCAGCCAAGAGTAAGCCAGTGACGATAGCGATCCGACGCCAACTCTCGACCCCAGTAGCACGCATGAGTCCAACGAGTGTGACGGCCGACGCCGGGAAGAAACCGATGATGCCAATCAGGACGAGGTAGGCCACAGATGAGACTGCCACGATGAGCGGCCTCTGTGATCGGTAAATCACCGATACGAGTGATTTTCGCTCCTCTGGCTTGCCCGTTTGCATTTGCTTTCCGTCCCCTCGCTCGTCGTCCACGAATGCTCGCACTTCGTAAAACACGACCAAGGCAACGAGGCCAGCGAGCGAGATGATGATGGTGTATGGATAGAAGAGATCCTCCAGTTTGAGACGCCCGTACGTGTTTTGTACGTACAGCGCAGCGAAGAGGAGAACTCCGAGAGGAAAAATCAGTTGCACCCCTAATTGGTGGAGGGGTTGCAGTGATTTGACTCCCGAAGCATCCTGCTCCACGTTTTGGCCCTCATTCTCTACTGATGCGCTCTGTGTCATTTTATTTGTTGACTGCATCTTCCATCAGTGAGATATAATCTTTGAGTTGTGAGTGTTTCTCCTTGTTCATGGCTCCCGTCTTTTCTGCATTCTTGTAGTAGACCTGCGAATCAATCGGCGGGTTCTTCTCCTTTAGGGACTGCACGTACTCTTCGGACTGGATCGCATCTTTGAACGCGCTGCGGAGTGCCTTAATTCGGTCTGGATAATCCTCGGCGGCCTTTGCCTGTGTGAACCACGCGTACCGAACCTGCGGCGCGGTTGGCGGAACTTTGGACTGGTCGAAGCCAAGCGCATCACTGAATGTCGGTGCATCATCAGTAAGTTTGCTCCATTCGTTCTCCTTGGCGTGGACTGCGAGAACTTCCGTCGAGTCGGATGTGCCGAGGCTGTTGAATACGTTAGCGTGCACTAGGTCTACTTCCTCCTTAACTAGTGCTCCTCGCGATGCACTCCCGCCATCGTACGGAACGATGTTGAACTTCGCACCGGTCACCTTTTCGAGAAGCGCTAAACCGAGGACGTTCTGATTGTACGGGCCAGACGTCGATACCTTCAGTTCGCCGGGATTCTCCTTTGCGTACTTCACGACCTCCTGAATGTTATCAAACCGATCGTCCTCCCTGTGTTTTCGAATCAGACCAGGGTCGCGTAGCAGGTTACCAATCCACGCGAAGTCGTCAAGGCTGTACTTGGCACCGCCGACAATCATTGTGAAGTTGAACGCTGGTATTGACGCAGCACCGATGGTTCCAACGTCTGGCTTCGCGTTCAAGACTGCTTGGGTGCCAATTTGCGTACCAGCACCGGACTTGTATTCGGGTTTAATTTTAACTCCGAGATTTTCTTCGAAGTAAGACTGGATTTGTCTCGTACTCCGGTCGACACCACCGCCTGGACCGAACGGGACAATGAAACGGACAGGGTCGACGGCGTAGCCAGTCGATCCCGAGGCACTGCCTCCGAGGATATTGTTCGTACAGCCCGCAAGTCCGCTAATACCAGCTACACTAGCCGCTTTGATGAATTTTCGCCTTTTAGATGGCATTTGTGTACACTTCCCGTGTCATTACGGTACATGTTCGGGGGCTATATAATACCACCGCATCCCACCGAACACCTTATATTAGAATATTTATAATAAGGGGGCGAAGGAGGACTTAATCGAGATAGTTGGCCAAATTAAGAGGCAAACGGAGCAGGCTGTGACAAATCTTAAGTCAGTCGGTGATTGAAGAGCTAACACGACGCGTTCAATTTGCTACAGAAAAGAAGAAGAAGGTATGTGCTGTCAGTAACATGATTGGCGGCTATTCGCTAAAACGAGCCATCTCGGAGTTTGGACTCCTCGCCGTCGTCTCGACCATCTGGTTTCTCATCCTCTTCGTCCGGCAGGCATTTCCTCCGCTATTTGCGACGTTCCAAGCAGATTTCAGTATCTCCAATACAGAAGTAGGATTCCTGTTCTCTGTGCTGATGGGCACATACGCGGTCACCCAATTCCCATCTGGCGTGCTTTCCGACCGTTTTGGAAACCTGCCTATCATCTCGCTGGGAACATTCCTGCTGTCGGTCGGTGCAGTCGGGTTCTCAGTTTCACCCACGTTCACCCTCTTAGCGGTCGCCGCATCCGTGATTGGCATTGGTTCCGGCATGCATAAGACGGTCGCAATAAATCTCCTCTCAGAAGAGTACGCACAACATCGTGGATTCGCACTCGGTCTCATGGACACTGTCGGTCAGTTTGGCGGTGTCGCTGCACCGTTGGTTGTCGTTGCGCTTCAAACATCCACACTTCCTTGGAGCCTGTTATTCGTCGCGACGGCTATCGTGGGCAGTTCCCTCAGCTTCACAATCCACGGCGGATACGTCTCCCGGTCTCGGCCGCCGCCTGACGAAGAACACGACGCCGGACTAGAGTCTCCGACGAAGGCATCGTACCGACAACTCCTTTTCGACTCACGTCTGCTGCTGTTTGTCATTGCAGCATCCCTGCTCGCGTTTGCATGGAACGCTCTCTCAGCGTTCTTACCGCTGTACCTCACTCACGCAAAGGACCTTACGCCGGAGACCGCTAGTCTCATCTATAGCCTGTTCTTTGGGGCCAGCCTCACGCAGATTGTTACTGGCCGATTAAGCGACAACGTCGCGTACTCGACGCTGATGTTGGGGCTTGTCGTAGTAGTCCTCGGTGGAATTGCTATCCTGGTAGTTGGTACTGGGGGCATCGTCATCGCCATTGCGGTCGGCGTTGTCGGTGTCGGCTTCCATGGCCTCCGCCCTGTTCGAGACTCCTATTTCACCGTACTTCTACCGGATACGATCGGTGGTGGTGGACTGGGTATCATCCGGACCATCATGACGGTCGTGGGGAGTATCGCCCCGGCACTATTTGGTCTGCTATCTGACAGAGTTGGCTTCGGAGTGGCGATGATGGCTCTAGGGGGTGTACTATTGAGTTGCTTCGTCGTCCTCTGCTATCAGCGAACTAAATAAGTAGTCGTGAGGTCGAACCTTGGCGTCTGTACACGGATCGGCGGTCAGAGCGAAACGACAACGTTACCGTCTTCGACTTTGACGGGATACTGCGGGAGTTGTACCTTCTGTCTAGAGAGACACTCTCCAGTCGTCACGTCGTATTCCCAGCCGTGCCACGGACAATTCAGTATCTGGTCATCCTTTTCGTAGGCAAGTTCGACCTCCAGTGACTCCTCGTCGAAGCAGGCCGTAGTCGTTCCTGTAATGTTGCCCTCACACGCGGGCCCGGCCTGATGAGCGCACCAATTCGCGTAGGCGAAGAACTCGTCGTCGATGTTGAACACGCAGATCTCGCGGCCTTCGATCTGCACTACGACTCGTTCACCATCGGCTAACTCTTCCTCTGCAACGATGACGTGGTCGCTCATATGTCCATTCCAAATGCGTCTGCGGCGTTCTTATACAGGACCTTCTCCCGTTCTTCTTTCGTGAACTGCTCTCGGAGATGCTTGTCCAGTGCGTCGGGGTGGTCGAAGTCCCAATGCGGATAGTCGGTTGCGAACGAGAGGGAGTCTGCGCCGACCATCTCGATGAGTTGTTGCATGTGTTCAGGGTTGTTTGCCTCCCCGATGGGTTGACTTGCGAAGTAGAACTCCCGAATGTACTCTTCAGGACTCTTCGTGAGAAGCGGTGCTTCACTCCGCCGGATCGAGTACTCCTTGTTAAGCCGGAACATCATCATCGGAATCCATCCGATACCGGCTTCGAGGAACGTGAAGTTCACGTCTGGGAACTTTTCCGGGACACCATTCACGATGAGACTGCTGAGCGTCATCATCTGACTCCAGGTGTGGGCCATCGTGTGGACCTCAATAAACTTCTCGAACGCCTGGTTCTGCCGCGGGAACTCGAACATAAACGCACCACCGCTTCCGTGATAGGCGATGTGGAGATCGTTGTCTTGAGCCGCCTTGTAGATGATGTCGTATTCCGGGTCACCTAGTGGCGGATTCGGCCCTGTCGTCGCGATGTACGCGCCGACGATCTGTTTCTCGTCACCGAGACGGTCGAGTTCTTCTGCGGCCTTATCCGGTTCCTGCGTGGCGAGTGACGCCAAACCCCGGAAGTGGTCGTGCTCGTCGAGGTACTTGTCGATCAACAGGTCGTTGTACGCCGGCATCAGGTTGACGGCGAG
Source organism: Halorussus salinisoli (assembly GCA_005239435.1). Lineage (GTDB taxonomy): Archaea > Halobacteriota > Halobacteria > Halobacteriales > Haladaptataceae > Halorussus > Halorussus salinisoli. The sequence goes on from SZNP01000011.1 coordinate 180,665, forward strand.
GTCCGTTTGCGGGAGGCGTGGCAGCTTCGACGTTGCGTTCAAAATCGGATAATCGATGTGGAAATCTTCACAAAGCGTCGACTGTACGTCCTCCGGGCTTTCGACGGTGTAATGATCGATCTTTCCCCGCAGGTTCCGGTCCCAGCCACTCGACGGGAGTGGAGAGTACCCGGTGTTTGACATGTGACTCCGATATGGTTCGTCGACGTACTCTGCGACCTCTGCCGGCGAAACTGACAGGTGTATGTCAGTATCGACGATAGTCGTCTCTTCTAGTGTCTGCTGGTTTGCTGGCTCGGTTGCCATGTGTTGTGTTATGACTGTGACTGAACTTATAAATTTTACCCCTAGTGTACTCTACTCAGGGTATCGTCAGACGAGTCTCACTAAACTCGGATAAATGGTTGTCTGAGACAGAGACGCCAAGGCCGGGTGCCTCGGCGAGCTGAACCATCCCATCGCTGTATGAGTATGTGGACTCGAACGGTTGGTCCGCCATCTTCAGGAGACCGACGCTCTCGACAGGTCGGAAGACGTTCTCGTGAGACGTCGTCAGAAGCAGTTCCGCACTCGTCGCCGGCGTGAGACCAAATCCATGTCCGACGACGCAGTCGATACCGGCATCTGCTGCCATCTCAAGCGCGTCGTTTGCCTGCAATAACCCGCCAAGTCGAAGGGGTTTTAGTTTGAGCCGGTCTGCAGCACCTCGGTCGAGCACTTTGCGCACGTGGTCTAGTGTCAGGAGACACTCGTCAGCCATGATCGTCGTCGATGTGGATTTCGTGACTGCTTCGAGGCCGTCGAGATCATCTTGCGGAACAGGTTGTTCGAGATGCACGAGTTCAGTATCCTCAAGCTCTCGTGCGACATCGATCGCCGTCTTGGAATCGTAGGCACCGTTGACGTCAGCACGGACTTGCATCTGTGAACCAACTGCGCCCACCACAGTACGGACGCGCTCAATATCACGCTCGGGGTTACCGTCCAGTTTGAGTTTGAGGGAGGCAAATCCTCTGTCACGCCAAACCCTGGCGTTTTCGGCCATGGATTGTGGTGTATCGACCCCAATCCACGCATTGAGTCGTTCTCTTTTTCGTGAAGTTCCGCCGAAGAAGGATGCAACAGATTTGTCGTTGACGTGGCCACAGAGGTCGAGGAACGCCATCTCCACGGCACATCTAGCGTTTTCGTGACCCTGTACGGATTCGAGCACTGCTGCCCCTTCACATGGCGTCTCGGGTTGGACCTCAAGGAATCGTGGAAGGATGACGTCGGACAATGCGTCCCAGATTTCTTGGGACGTCTGTCGCGAGTATCCCGGTGAGGGGTCTGCGGTCCCGATGCCTCGAGTACCGTCCGCGGTTTCGAGGATAACCAAGACGGCATCCATTACCGAGAAATCATGAACAGCAGCGCGGTACGAATCCTTCATTGGAACGCGAAGCCGATGGAGTGTTGCTTTATCGATATTCATGGGTTTCGTAATTGATGCGAGACATCTGATTGTCCACTCCCTATGTTAAGAACTTTCCCACTGAAAGTATGGTCTCTCGAACGGGAATGGGGCCGATTGCGTTCCCCATCGGTAAACTTTATTTAGCCGGCTGCATTTGGCCTCAGTATGGACATACCTCCCGAGGAACCGTCGAAAACGATCAAATCGGTGCAGAAAGCGTTCGACATCGTTGAACGCTTACAGCAGTTGAACGGTGCGTCTATCGCTGAGCTCTCGACCGAGCTTGATCTCCCGAAGAGCACGATTCACAGTCACCTCACTACGCTCCGTGAACGCGGATACATCGTCAAAACTGGAGACACCTACTATGCGGGTCTGCTTTTTTTGAACCTCGGAACCAAAGCACGGGAGCGCCACTCGTTCTTCAGCAAGGTCAAACCGAAGATGGAACGCCTCGCGCAGGAGACGAACGAGCGGACTCAGTTGATGATCGAAGAACACGGCAGGGGCATCTACGTCTATCGAGCGCATGGAAGTCACGGCGTCCAAACAGCCAGTCGAATTGGGAAACCACGCCACCTACATACGGGTGCAGCCGGTAAAGCAATTCTCGCATCGCTACCGGAGGAACGAGTAGAGAGAATCATTGACCAGTGGGGACTTCCACCGCTGACACCTAACACCCTCGATACGAGCGAGAAGCTCTTTGACGAACTCGCAGCAATCCGTGAGCGAGGGTACGCAATAAATCGGGAGGAACACATAGAAGGATTGTGGGCCATTGGAGCGGTGATAGAGAACGATAACCAGGTCCTCGGGGCACTCAGTATCTCCGGCCCCACGTACCGAATCAAAGAGCAAGGGAACGAGGAAGAAATTCGCCATAAACTGCTCGGAGTCATTAATGAAATAGAACTAGATATGCAGTCGGAGTGACTTCCTCCCCACCCTACTCGCTCACCGCTGACGCGGGTCGCTCCCTGCGTTGCTCCTTGAGGACGGGGCATTAGCGCCTGATTTTTAGGTAAACCAAGACTGGAAATTCGACATCCGACTATCCTGCCGTTACAGCTCTAGAAGTGTAACAGGGGTACGCCGAACTATAGGTGACTGTCCTTATTTCCATTTACCATTGTTGAACGCAATGTTAATGATTACTGACGAACGTCTTGCTGTCCCCTCCACTTAACCCAGTGTCAGGCCATCAAATTCTGCAAAACTTCCTAACTCCTCTAAATAATGACTCCGATAGGTACTGGCCACTGTTCACTATGATCGAATGGCAGTCGTTACCAACTATTGCAATGCCACAGAGATTAGTTCGATTATTCGGTATTCTGATCAACTGGACCTAGCTCGGCGCGCACCTGCTCTTCAAACTCTTGAGCCGTTAGTTCGTAGACCGTGTTTCCGTTCCCGTCTCGGTGACGGCCAACCTCAAACAGATGGTCTCCGTCAGCAACAATGACGAAGTCATCGGGATATCGTGAGTCAAAACCCATAAACCGAAGTTTGGCCTCAAACTCTGCTTCAAGTTGCGGGACAACTTCATGCGTAAAGACACCATCGGCAAACATCGGTGGGCGATACGCTGGAAGCTCCATCTCCTCACGTAATCTCTGGTTCTCCACCCACCATTTCGGCTTTCCATCTGCGTCAGCCATACTTGGATATTATAGAGAAGCTTCAAATCAGTATCGGTACTTTGACCGCGAGAAATATAGTGACTAATATCCAACGAATATATCTACACCTACAATTGTGTTGGTTAATAGGAAAGACTATGCATACAATTATAGTCCTCCATGTAAACAGTCCAAGTACTCGTGGCACACATAACGACCCTGCAAGAGTGCTAAATTGAGCGTCAAAAACCTAGAAAACCCTCCAACAGCGACAGAGACACCATACGGTCCAATTCGCTAACTAGAATCGCATCAGAGCTGAAATCACCAGATAGAAATCATCGATGGAAGAATTCCTGCAAATCATGACCGAACTGGCTCGGAAGACTAGAACAGTCATAGATACAAGAACTCCGCAGACCGAACCCCATAAAAACCGCAAGGTCGCCTTCGGAAGTACTGTACAGGCGATGTGTCTAAACACTACTGACCTTGAGGGGATGGCACTTGTCCCTGGAATACCCTACCAGCCATGACAGACGAGGATTTCCATGATGGTGATACCACGTCTCTCCAGCAGACCGGATTCGCTTGGCGGAACAGTCCCGTCATCCTCCAACGACGGTGGGTACAACTCCCCCGCGACTGGAAGGCAGTTATCTGCGGCTTAGTCGTAGTTGGGCTAGTACTTGGAGGAGTGACGATTCCATGGTAACTGAGAAACTCTCGGGGCACTCCTCGATTCTTCCGGGAATCGGCGTACTGTTTACTATCGGAGTTACTGCTCGAATCGTCGCGTCGTACGTCCCGTTGACCAACTACCTCATCGTTGCAATCTTCCTCGGGGCACTTCTAGGCAACTGGTACGGGACTCCTGAGTGGGCAAAGTCAGGTGTCAAAACGCACAAGCTCTGGTTAGAGGTCGGCATCGTCGTCATGGGTGCGAGTGTCAACCTTGGTCGCGTCGTTACTGCAGGACCCACCATACTTATTCTCGTCGCTATGACCGTGCTGTCGACAGTCCTTCTCGTTGAATTGCTCGCACGTACGCTATTCGATGTCCCGCAGAAGACCGGGTCACTGTTAGCTGCAGGGTCTAGTATCTGTGGCGTGTCTGCTGTCGTCGCAATCGCGGGGAGTATCGACCCTGACGAGAGCCAGATCGCGTATGCTGCCGGAACCGTTCTCTTGTTCGACGCTATGACTCTCCTAACGTATCCCGTAATTGGGAAGGCACTCGGACTCTCTGATATCGTTTTCGGGATCTGGGCTGGCCTCACGATGTTCAGCACGGGTCCCGTCACGGCGGCGGGATTCGCGTTCTCGAATGCTGCCGGTGAGTGGGCACTCCTCGTGAAACTTACTCGCAACGCATTAATTGGTATCACCGCTATTGGCTATGCGACGTATTATGCTCGGTATCTGAAAAATAGAGGCAGCGACAACGCTTCTCCTGGAGGACCACGGTATCTTTGGCGAACGTTCCCTAAATTCGTCCTCGGATTTCTCGCCGTGATGCTTTTCGCAAACCTTGGATTTCTCGACCAGCACCACGTAACATCACTCGAGCACGCCTCGAGTTGGGCATTCATGCTCGCGTTTGCTGGTCTCGGTCTCGAAATCCGAATCGGGGAACTCCGCTCGACAGGGATAAAGCCGGTTCTTCTCGTGCTTACTAGCTTTCTCACAATCAGTGTCCTCGAACTTGTTACGCTTGTAACTCTATTTTGATATCCAAATATATTGAATATGGAGAGCCGTCGATAGGTCGAATCGAGAGCGGCTATGTCCTCGTGGAGTGGTGCCACTACGGAATAGTCCACGTGTTCTTGGAGATACTCGACGAGCTTTGCGATTCGTTTTGAGTCGATTGCTTCGAGTAAGTCAAGACGGACAAACGGAAGTGTCCCGTAGACCTCGTGAACGAGGTAGCCAGCCAAGGCAAAAGATACACCCATCACATCCCATTTAATTTAGCTCAAGTGATTTATCGTGTCCTCGTACGTAGATCCGGCCTCTATCTGCCGAACGATATGGAGATCGAAGCGGAAGCCGCCGCGTACTTCATCGGTCGGTGTTTCGGCCTTGACCCGAGCGAATCAGCGTTCTACTTCGCCGTATGGCGAGGCGATGACTCGGAGGTGATTCAGGACCGTCTCGGTCGAATCAGTTTGACCACTCCGGAGACTATTGTGTCACTCAATGAGTGATAACTCTAACAAACTCCAGTATACTCGGATAGTCCGGTGTCGAATAGTATCGGTCAACTGACCATAATTGACTGTAGAAGCCCAATCTATAGCCGTCTGACAGGAAACCTTTTACAATATAGGCCATAATTTGGGAGCCTGAAGCGGCTGCTTTATTTCTCGAATTGAAGTCAGCGACTCTGACTCACCAGTGTTTTCTCTAATGCTGTCACAAACAAGCCGAGGTCCTGCTGGAAATTGTTCTCTCGGTACTACCTTCCATCTAAGTCTTCATTTTTCAGTAACAGATAAAATACCGAGTGCGCCGAGTTCATCAAGGTGGTCACGAAGCCAGCGGTCAGCGACCAGACCTGATGGTACTGGGAGTAAATTTCTCGTAACTGAACTGATGTTTCGTCTTCGACCGCGAGCGTTAAGCGGACAGACAGAATATATCGCTCGTGGTCGTTCAAGTCCGAAATTCCTTCCTTGATTTCTTCCTTCTCGACACGCTCCAAAGCCTCTTCCACGTAATCTTCTCGAACGGCTCCCTTGTCGTTTTCGCGCACGATATCGCCTGCAGTCAGGAGGAAGTCGGTCGCGTATCAGAGTCTCGATACCATAGCTTTTTCATCCGGTCTCGACATTGCCGGACCATGAGCCGTCGACCCAACATCCTCTTTGTGATGACCGACCAGCATCGTGGGGACACAATCGGCGCGGATCCGGAGTGCCCTACGGACGACGACGGGTACTCCCTCGTCCACACGCCCAACATCGACCAGCTTGTGGGAGAAGGTGTTCTGTTTTCACGGGCATACTCTCCAGCACCGTCGTCGATTCCAGCCCGTCGCTGCCTCTGGACCGGTCAGACCCCGGCTACAAACGGCTGTACGAACTGGACAACCGCTGACTGGGATTTCGAGTACACGCTTCCAGGTGCACTGCGCGACGTGGGCTACCAGACACGCCTGACAGGCAAAACCCATTCGCTCCCGCCGCGCAATCATTTCGGCTTCGAACAGATGAAGCTCCACGCCGGCCTATCCGGCAACGACGACGATTACTCGGAATGGCTCGAACGGCGAAGCGGCGGGGAGTACGACGAAATCTCGCACGGAACCGGCCGGAACTCGTGGGATCCGCGGCCATCCCATCTCGACGAACACGAACATCCGACGAACTGGACGACCAATCGAGCGCTGGAGTTCTTCGAGAAGCGCGACCCAACGCGACCGTTCTTCCACTACGTGTCCTACGTCAGGCCACACCAACCGTTCGACCCGCCACAGGCGTACTGGGATATGTACATCGACCGTGACCTCCCGGAGCCGTACATGGGCGAATGGTCGGAAGAGTTGTACCGGGAACACGCGCCCGACTATCCCGAGACGGACGCGTGGTGTGCTGACCTATCGCCGACAACGATCCACCGGGCGAGGGCAGGCTACTACGGGTCGGTCACCCACATCGACCACCAGCTAAAGCGGCTTCTGACGAAGCTCCGTCAGATGGGAGAGCTCAAGGATACTATCGTCGTGTTCACCAGCGACCACGGTGAGATGCTGGGCGACCACCTCCTCTGGCGGAAGACCTACGCCTACGAGGGGTCGGCGAGGATTCCACTTGTTGTCCGATTCCCCGACGGGTGGTCGGCGGACCGTGGCCGCATCGTCGATGCGCCGGTCGGTCTCGAGGACCTCATGCCCACTTTCCTCGACATGGTCGACATAGATAGCTTCGATACCGTTGAGGGACACAGCCTCACACCGCTGTTCAACGGCGACGCCGCCGACTGGCGGGACTACTATCACGGCGAACACGGCCCAATATATCACGAGGAGAACGCTACGCAATACCTCGTCGGCGACCAGTACAAGTACATCTGGAACCCCGTCACCGGTGACGAGTTGCTGTTCGACCTCCGTGCGGATCCCGGCGAGGAGACCGACCTCACGGACGACCCTGACCACGTCAACGTCTGTGACAGGTTGCGGCAGCGACTCGTCGACCGACTCGCGACCCATCCACGGGACTACAGCGACGGCACTGAACTGCAACCGGTCGGCACTGACTAGAGCTCCTCCCTCACGCCAGTTCGCGTCGTGGCTTCGAGGCTTCCTCACTCCCACGGACATACGTCTCGGTCGACAAGTTCAGCGAAGTTGTACCGGTGGTCGCACTTTCGACACCACAAGAGTCCGGCCTACGCATGGTTCTTCCACCCTCGTTGCCGCTATAAGACCCCACAATTCCGCTGTAAACAGCCGATTCATTCCTCACACCGAGGGCAATTTCCGGAGGGAAGACCGAAGACACACCCCTTGTTGCCGCTGTAAACGGGCACCACCAGGAGAGTTCGAGTCAATCCCGAATGGAAAACGCGGGCGGACAGGAGTGCTGTAGAAAGTATCTGCTTGTATGGTCACTGTAGCGGTCCCCTTCGCGACCAAAGGTCGCTATGACTATTGCGTCCTCATCAATGAGCAGTAACACAACCCAAAATATAAATTTAATTACAATAGTTGTAATTATAATATAGAGAAGATAACTCCCGTCAACCGTGTTTTTCCTGAACTCGCTCCGTCTCCGCCGTTTTTACAGCGGCAACGAGGGGTGTCCCCGACGACTAGCTAACTAATGGTTGTTTCCGAATCCGTGATTGTTGGTTAGTCAAGTCAGTGATACAGCGCTTTCAACTAGAACCGTCAGAACTGTCTCTCCCGAGTAGGAACCAGTGTCGTACCTGTAACCTCGCTAGTAAAACAGTATCGAGACGTGTTCGTACAGGCCCTACGGTGAACTCTCCGCTCACCTTCGACCGAACACATCTCACCGAACACTCTCTGATTACTCCGACATCGCAACTGTCTGCGTCGAGGTCTGGGTCGTGACGATCAACTCTGCAGGGGCTAACTTGCCGTCTCGAAACCGCAGACATATCAGCGAATTTCTCGGTGGCCGACCGCCTGAGTTGGAAGCGACACAGCGATATCTCGGACCGACTGCCGATGTGCTGTGAGAAGATACAGTCAGGGCCGGTTTGGCCGACGGGTTTAATTGTGATTCGGTTACATTGGGTATTAACTAGTTACTTTTATATCTTTATAATAAGAAATTTGCCAGCTACGGCTTCCAACAAAGTCACCGCCACTTCGACACCTGTTCCCTCGGTTCTCATTAGAAGCGGAAACAACGAGACCATGTTTCCTCGTTCGAACACTCGAAGAAACCCTTTCACCTTATAGAGGGCTAGCAGCAGTCAGATTTCAGTAATACGGCGATACGTCTCGTCGAGTGCAGATGCGTCCTCCGGAAGCAGCGCGACAACGAGATACGGCGCGTACTCGTGGAGATAGTCTACAAGCCGCGCAATCCGCTCGGAGTCAACTGCTTCCAGTGAGTCAAGCAGCATGAACGGGACGGTTTCGTAGACGTCATGGACGAGGAACCCAGCGAGGGCGAATACGAGCCCCGTGACCTCTCGCTCGCTCTCACTGAGATGGTTGATCGTGTCTTCGTACGAAGCACCGTCCTCCGTCTTCCGGATGACGTGCAGTGCAAATGTGCTTTTGGAAACCTTCTTTCGTCCCTCACGAACGGTCTCTTCGGTTCGTTCGATCCAAATCCGGTCGATGTTTTCGTATTCCAGAATGTCGAGCACCGTCTGCATGTGATCGTTGAACGCTTCGACGGCCTGTGCTTCGAGCTGCTCGATTTTGGTCCGAAGTTCCGTCAACCGCTCTTGGATTTGCTCTCGTTGCTGTTCGAGGTCGTCCTCGCGGTCGAGTTGGGCCTGGAGTGACTCGATCTCTCCTTCGGTCTCTTCCAGTTCATCCTGAAGTGACTCAAGTTCGAATTCCAGCTGATTGACTTCCTTCTGGAGGGTGAACACTTGGGACTGGTCCTGCTGTTCCAGTTCCTCAACACGGTCCTCCAGCCTGCTAATCTCCTCTTTGATCTCTTCTTGCCGTCCCTCGAGGTCTTCAATGGTGTCTTCACGCTCCTCGATTTCGTCTTCGGTTTGGTCTAACTGTTGCACTGCCTGCTCTCGCTCACGCTGTTGTTCTTCGAGTTGACGCTTCTCCGTTTCGACCTCCTCGAGTTCGCTTTTGATACGCCTGCGTTCCTCGACCTTCTCCTGTCGAAGGTCCCTGAGTTGGTCGATGGTATCATCGATGGCGTCTCGAGTGACTTCGCTCCCACACGTCCAACAGGTCACTGTCTCCTCCACCAACTGATCCGTAATCGCCGTCTCGTCGCCTCCGGTCTCGAATGCCTCGCCGATTTCCTTGTTTGCTCCATCGACCATCTGCTCGTTAAACTGGATTACGCGCTGGAGCTCTGTCATCGTTGAGTCCAACGATGCCTTGTGATCGTGCAATCGATCTCTCTCCGTTTCGAGCTCAGACACTTTTTCGTCAGTCGGTTCTGGAAGTTCTTCGAGAGCGGTTTCGAGTTCGGATTTATCGTTCAGGAGGGCGTCGAGACTTTTACGCTGCGTTTCGAGGCGGAACTCTACGTCATCCAGTTCGCTCCGTGCTGCTTGCAGTTCGTCGAACACATCATCCAGTTCATCCTGCTGCTCTTCCACATTGGAACCGTCTTCGACCTCCGCGAGGTCCGCTCGTTTGTCCGCTAACTCGTCCTCTTTGTCGTCGATATCTTGTTCGAGCTCTATCCGTTGCTGTTCGAGGCTGGTGAGTTCGGTTTTTACCTCGTCCAACTGTTCGATTTCTCGAGTGACCTGCCGTTTTTCCTCCTCGGCCGCCGCGATTTCTGCGTTAATCTCCTCAGTGTCGACGGGCCGCATTATCACCTCTCGCAGGTCTCCCTGCCGCGCGACCGTCCGGCGTGCCTCGTTGGTCTCGAGTAGAAAGGCGAACAGTTCGGCGAGTTCGGGGTCGTCGAGATACGGTTCCCCGGAGAACTTGACGCCGTTGTCGTTTCGAGCCAACGTTCGACTGTAGGTCTCGTCGTCGATTTCCAGTTCGGCGTGGCCCTCTTCGGCGTCTCCTTTGAGTGTAACCGCATCGCTCCCCAACACGGCCATGATCGATTGCAGGAAGGACGTTCGATTCGTTGCGTTCCTGCCAGTGAGAACGTTTACTCCGGGCGTCAACGACACCTCCGTGTTATCAATACCACCAATGTTTTCAGCCGTTATCTGGACGGTATCTTTGACGTCTTGTGAAATGGTCATACAATCGTTCCGCAAGCCAGCAATTTATTTCTTATCCTTGCTGCCACTGCCAGCCGTTCGATTACAACGACTAATCTATATTGCAGTTACAGCTCTCTCCCTGCAACAGGTCACCGACCGCAAGTTCAGTCCCGCAATCGTTACAATGGATTCGCACTTCGACAAATACGTCGAATGAACCAACTGATACTCTGTCGGTATCCCGCAATCGTTCAACCGTGTACTCTGTTACTGCTCCGGTGCGAGACTGCAACCGCTGCAGCGCTTCTCTGTCCTTCTCGATTTGACTCTGGTCCGAGTCTGTCTCGTACTCTGCACCGCGGTATTTCTTGAGGTATGTATGAACCGCCTGATGTGAGACGAAGTCGGATTCGAGTTCCTCAACATCAATGCCGTTACGCTCGAGTTCTTGTTGCTTTTGTACTCGCGATCCGCTACTGACCTCAGAGTCGGTCAGTATCCTATACACGTGTCTGACTTCGTCATCCGTTACGGGCAGACGTTCCTCCTCCATTGCTGTCCTGAGGACCTCTCGGTTAAAGTACGCTGCGAGCTGTCTGAGACTCTGTCGTTCGCCCTCTTCGCCCTTCCAACGGACTTCTAACTCGTCGCCAAACCCTGTTAGATCGTACTTTCTCATCACACGTCCAACTTTACTGTTTGTTTCTGGTGGCCCTGATGAACTCTCAACTGGTTCGGTCATTGCTCCTCTCTTCGTATGCTTTCGTAAAGACCTTTGTGTTCTCGTAGCCCTCCTGTCTTCGCCTACGACTCCAAGATCTTCTGTCCCTTTCAACTCGAAATCGGCTATTACATATCTATCCCTGTAATGATAGCCATCGTCCCTTGTTTTCTCTTGCCAAACGGTGACTCAAACAGCCTCTTGAAACACCGAAACAATAGCGAGCGATGCTATTGACGAATCGATGTCGCGTTAATTTCTATTACGTTCACCGTCTGTGCAAGCAGCTCGGGGAGCTCGTCTTCCAATCGCTGCTCATCCATCCTACTCGTCGGTCCTATTACGCTAATCGCCCCAAAGACTTTGCCTTGCTGATCCTTGACCGGGGCACCGATGCCGGCTAGTCCTTGAATAGTCTCCTCGTGGTTGTACGCAAACCCCTGCTCGCGGATTTCGGACATCTCCTCGGCGAGACGCGCCTTGTCGGTTATCGTGTTCTCCGTAATCGGTTCGAGCGTCTTTTGTTCGATGATGGACTTTCGTCGTTCTTCCGGCAGAAAAGCCAGGATTGCTTTTCCAACAGCTGTGTGATACAGTTCGTTTCGATAGCCTACGTACACTTCCGTTTGAACGGCGTCTTCGCCTTCAGCTTTGTAGAGACAGATTCCTTGGCCGTTCTCCTCGACTGTGAAGAGCGCCATCTCACCGCTCTCCATGGCGAGGCGATCAACCTCGTCCTCTACTATATCAAGTACCTGATAGCGGTTCTGTGCCTGCCGTGCGAGATCGAGGAACTGGAGGCCTAACTGATACTGATCTCCCTCTTTGACGACGAACCCCGTCTCCTCGAACGTTGCGAGGTGGCTGTGAATCGTCCCCTTCGTGAGATTGAGATTCTGTTCGAGCGTCGTTACTCTAGCGCCGTCTAACTCCCGGAGTTTCTCAAGAATAGTTATCCCGTTTTGGACCGCTTTCACTGGATTCCTTGCGCCGTTCATACTTGGGTTAATGCAAAGATACCATAAATATGTTTGGCAATACCAAACCAACTGTTCATTTTGCAGCGAACAGGTTTCTCGTTCGGCAGGGTCACCTGCATTACAGCGCGATGCCTACGAAACACGATTATGTCCGATTGTTTGGTAATAGAAAACACTCATAGGGGCCGCAAATTGCTACGAGTTCGCAACCAATGCCACCGCTAGTATAAAACTACAAGTTAGGTCCCAATAATGGTGTCTCATGGTCGAAGTGCTGCTCGCCGGCGAGTCGTGGTATACTCTCACGTTCGAAGTCAAGGGACGGAACGTTCTCTGGGATAGTGAGTATGGTGAACCTGCAGACCACCTCATCGCTGCTCTCGAAACGGCCGGCTGTACAGTAACTCACCAACCGTGTCGCGTGGCTAACCAGAATTTTCCTCGACACCTCGAAGACATCGAGGACTACGATCTAGTCCTGTTGAGCGATATCGGCGCTGATACCTTACAGATAACACCACAGGTCGCTGACGGTCGGACTGATGTCGACCGATGTGAACTCTTAGAGACGTACGTCCGAAATGGAGGCGCACTCGGCATGATTGGCGGTTACATGAGCTTCGCCGGAAAAGGTGGGCAAGCACGATATGGTACAACACCAGTTGCTGATGTACTCCCCGTGGAAATTGCACAGACTGACGACCGGGTCGAAACACCGTCCGGTGCCGTCCCACGAAAGCAGGAAGCCCCCGTGGATCTCTCCGAGGAATGGCCCCCGGTTCTCGGTTACAATCGTGTCAAAGCGGAGTCAGACGCGGAGGTTTGGGCGACAATCCGAGACGATCCATTTCTCGTCGTCGGAGACTACGGTGACGGCAGCGCGTTTGCGTTGACCACCGATTGTGCTCCTCACTGGGCCCCAGCGGAGTTCCTCGAATGGGAGTCACTCCCCGACCTTTGGAGTGCACTGATCGGCAGAACGACCGCAGAATAGCATCGACGACCAGAATATTTTTATCGGTAGTCGAGAGCTACTGAGATATGGATGAAATCCGTACTAATGACGCACCCGAGAGTATCGGCCCGTTCTCCCAAGCAATTCGCGACGGCGAGAAAATCTACGTCTCGGGTCAGGGTCCAGTTCATCCGGAAACTGGTGATGTCGTGAGCGACGACATCGATAAACAGACGGCCCAAACGCTGGAGAACATCGACAGTGTTCTTCGTGCTGCCGACTGCTCGCTAGATGACGTGGTGAAGGCCACTATATTCGTCACTGACATGGACAACTACGACCGAATCAACTCGGTTTACTCTGAGTACATGTCGGATCCGTATCCCGCTCGGAGCGCGGTCGAAGTCGCCGACCTTCCCATCGATATCGGCGTCGAAATCGAAGTCATCGCATCGTCGTAGACTCCAGCGATAGTCGGCGTCGTCGGTCTGCACGTCAGACCGGCACTGCTCCTACGCGTTCACGGAAGCCAAAATCCGGTCAACTACGTAGTTTGCCTCGTCGTCAGTTAGACACATCGGATTGAGCGTGAACTTGCACTCGTGAAGACCGTCCGCCCCGACGAAAACCCGCGGATTCTCCTGCCGGAGGTCATCGACGAGACCGGCGGTCGTCGTTGACGCCCGCTCTTCGTCGACGGTAACGACGACTTCCGGTGCCACTGCCGTTTTGTCTCCACCGGAAATCGAAGTCTCAAGCACGTCACTGCCGGCCAACCCGTCTGCCATCTGTTCGGCGCGAGCCCGCCACTCCCTACAGAGTGCCTCCTCGTCCTCCTCACAGAAACACTCCAGCGCCCGAATCAAGCCGGCTAACTCCTCCTTGCCGACCTTCATAGGCCGGCCGATGCCCTGACGAGGCACACCGTCGAAGCGGTCAGTATCGACTAACTCCGCCGGTGGACTCCATGCTGGCCCTGCAGCATGCATGTCGAGATGCTGAATTGCAGCAGACTGAATCAGATCCTGGCGTCCTGCAAGGACACCGGTCGTTTGTGGCCCCCGAACTGCCTTCCCACCGCTGAAGACGATGAGGTCAACGCCCATCTCGACAAATCGTGATAGGTTTTCAGTAGGCGGTAGCTCCGCCGCTGCGTCCACGATAACTGGAACGTCGTGAGCGTGACTAATCTCGACGACTCGGTCGAGTGGAGGAGACGTGTAGGGTTTCTGAACGTAACCGACGGCAGCGGTGTCTTCAGATATTGCTCGTTCGATCTCCCACGGTTCGACGTTTTCGGCTCCCGTCCCAAGGTGATAATCGTTGGTGCCAACGTCGACGATTTCCGCTCCAGCACCGCGAATCGCGTGGTCGTATCCGGTTCGGTGAGTCCTTGGCATGACAACTTCGTCAGGGACGCCTTCGGTATCTGGGAGACGACTCATCACTTCCACGTCATCACCCGCGATACATGCAGCGGTTCCGAGCATGAGTCCTGCGCTTGCCCCGGGGGTTACATAGCCGGCTTCGGCCCCAGTGACATCACTGATGAGTTCTCCTGCTCGCGCTTGCAGATCGGAAAGGCGAACGAACGACCCAGCAGCTTCGACCATTGCTTCGACCGCCTCCTCCCGGATCAGACTACCGCCAATTCGAGTCTTCGTTCCAGCCGCGTTGACTACCTTCGGTACATCCAGTCTCTCGTAGATGTCGGGATTCTCTTCCGCCATTAATACCGATACTTCTGACGCTCAGCGTATAAGTTATGCGGAATAAAGAAGGAAACCTCCACTCGAGAGCCAAGCTGGATTCAACCATACGCTACCACTCTACCGTGATAACACGGCTGGAGATTCTAACACCTCTAGCCCAGCTCTTCCGTACGGGCGAGTGTCCCAAATCCTCAGCTAACCCCTTGTTGGATCTTTTCGACTACATCGGGATTCCGCAACGTCGAGGTGTCGCCCAACTCCTCGTCGGTCGGCTCGCCGACCCACTCGATTGCGGCCTCGTCGCCGCGCTCGTCGAGGTGGCGGTCGAGGCAGTTCGCCGAGGCGTTCAATTTCCCGCCGGTGAACCACTCGTAGAACGGCGGGTTCGAGTCGTCCAGTACCGTGTCGTACTCCTCGTCCCAGTCGAGCAGGTCCGCGGCCTGCTCCCAGCACGCGGGCCACTCCTCCTCAAACTCATCATAGATAGAGCCGTCCGAGACGTTTGCCTGCAAGACGAACTCTTGTGGTGGCTCGAACTCGTCCTGCTCTTCAAGCCGTGCTTCGAGCTCTGCTATGTCACCTTCTGGCATATCCATCCGACACGAATCAGAGTTTCACAATAAACATTTTGTATGACGACTGAACCCGGACTGGGTTCGGGTTTCCTACGCACTTCCCCGTTCAGACGCATCCTAATAGCCGACATTCTGCTCGCTCGTCCAGATCACGTCGGTACACACGGACCTGGACGGGCCAGAGTATCGGTCGGTAGTGTGGCCGTAGAGGATGGTGCCGACACCGTCGATTATCTCGGTCGCAGCGTCAACGGGTCGCCGTTCAGCCGACCAGTTCTCCCATTAGACTTCGGCATCTGGCGGACTGAATCCGTCGGAAATCCGTGGTGGCGGTCAGGAATTCGTTCCTGGAATCGGGTCTCTTCCTCGTCTAGTCCCCCGGGTTTAAGGGTTCGGGATGTGTTGACGTGACAATGATGGAGATTCGTGCTCTTTCGTACAATATCCACAACGGCATTGGTGTTGATGGACATCTCGACCTCGACCGGACCGGAGACTTGATTGCCAGACTCGACCCCGATGTCGTCGGGCTACAGGAAGTCGATCGTCACTTCCGTTCGTCGTCGAACTACACCGACCAACTAGCACGGCTGAGCGAGGACCTCGAGATGGAGGCCGAGTTCGGTCCGGCGATCGAACACGATGCGACGCAAGCGTCAGGCGGACACCCAAAGCAGTATGGCATCGGGGTACTCAGCGAATTCAGTATCGACGACGCCAACGTCGTTTCACTCGACAGCGACCCCGAGGTCGAACCCCGAGTACTGCTCGAAACGACACTCGACGTCGGTGACGATGTCCCGCCGCTACGGTTTTGCACCACACACCTCGCGACGACCCAAACTGCCCGGGAACGACAGGTCAAGGAACTGCTCGCGACCGTTGAGGAACCAACTCGACAGGTTGTCGTCGGTGACTTCAATGCGACACCGGCGAGTCCCACGATCGACGCCATCACCGAGCAGTTCGACGACGCGTTCGCACAGACTGGTTCCGACGACGTGCGTACGTTCCCAACACCGTACGTCGAACCAATCGACGGAAGCAGTACTCACCGCGTTTCGCTTCCCGATAGACGTATCGACTACGTCTTCTATTCCCCGGAAATCACCTGCTGTACGACCAGACGGGTGGAGTCACTAGCGTCCGACCACTCGGCGGTCGTTGCAGACCTCACGATTCCCGAGGTGACAGACGAGGATTCGGATGGGTAGTGCCGTAACGTTGGTTGCCCTCCGTGATGAGTGATGGCCGACGAGAACACAGATAGCGGTGGTCGGACGGGCGATTCGATTTCCTTTAGTTGGGTCGAACGACGTCACCGGACTCGTTGGACTCGTAACTCGCGGCAAGGAGTCGCTGAACGTCGAGTGCGTGTTCGACATCACCGACAGGAGGTGCCGTTCCGTCCGTGAGTGCCGAGACGAAGGCTTCGTCTTCAGGTGCTAACCAGTCCTCATCCGGTGTGGGAACGGGTTCGGATTCGCCATCTGGGCTATCGATCACGGTCAGTTCGCTCTCGGCGAGATTCAAGTACGCACTACCGTTGGTGCCGCGGACGGTGATTGAACACTCTGGACTCCGATTAGTGGCCCACGCGACCTCGAAGGACGCGGTAGCGTCTCCGGCGAACCGAACCAGGCCAGACGCCGAATCCTCGACATTCATGTCGACGCACTCGTTTCGTGTCCGGCAGAAAACGCCCTCAATGGGCGGGTACTCGAGGCAGGCCATCGCCACGTCGAGGATGTGAATCCCGATGTCGACCAAGGCACCGCCACCCGCGAGGTCGGGGTCGGTGAACCAACTGTTGGCAGGGACGCCGTCTTGCCTGATGTATTGAGCCTCGACGTGGTGAACCTCCCCGAACGTTCCGGACCTGACGCGTTGCAGGAGTTTCCGAACAGAAGCACGGTAGCGCATCACGAATCCGACCGTACAGAATGCGTCCGATGCGGCGGCCGCCGCCCCGATTCGCTCGGCTGACGTGACCGAGTGGGCCAGCGGCTTCTCGACGAGGACGTTGATATCGCGTTCGAGGGCACTGACGGTTGCGTCTTCGTGAAGCGCATTGGGAATTGTGACGACGACTCCATCGAGATCGACACTCTCGTACATCTTCTCGAAATCGTCGGAGGCGAAACAGTCGAACGTCTCGGCGAACGATTCTCGGACATCGGCACTGATGTCAGTCCCCGCGACGACACGACCGCCGGCATCCTGGATACGCTCGGCGTGTGCATTTCCCATCGTCCCGAGCCCGACGACTCCGATACGTGGTGCCGTCATCTGTCCTCCGTTAGCGAGCGCCCCGTTGCAGATACTTGTCCCGTCGAAATAACGATACTCAGAGTGATTCCTGCTGCAGTTCGGTGAATCGGACTGGCGTATTCCCGGGGCGTGGTGAGAGGTGGAGCTAACTGCATCGTCAGATGGTGATTTGAGTGTAGATAAATATCTTTCCCCGACGAAGGAAAACGACCTCCGCTTCTCGAGAAAGCGACGACCACCGTGAGCACGCGCTGTACGGCTACTGGGGGTCGAACGTGAACATCACCGACGGCCGGTACACCTACTTCCGGCCTTGCGATCCTGACACGACGGTGTACCCTACTCCGCGGAGAACAGAGAGTCCCGCGGCGGATTCACGCCGCACGACCCGAGCTCGGACGTGGACGCCGGCGAGTTCCTCCCCTACGCCGACGTTCCCGTCTGGTGTATCTCCGCCCAGGCGTACGCCCGCCAAGACGAACAGATGCTGTACGACACTTGCGACGATCCGAAACAGCAACACGACCTTGCCGGCGACGGCACCGAGGCCGATCGACGGCTGCAGGACGCACTCGTGAGCACTTTCGCTGACGTGGACGCGCCCGGTTGGAAGTTCAACCGGCTTGGGCTCGAGCGTGTGTAGCCAACGCCCTCGGAGTGCGTGATGCCTGACTCAGCAGTCCTCGGCGATATCGACCGCTTCGATAGCGGCCGACCGCACGTCCGCACTTGGATCCGACGACGCACACTCCTCTAGAGCCTCAACCGCCGCATTCTCGCCCGTGTAACCAAGCGCGAGCGCCGCGCTCGCCCGGACGAACTCGTAGTCGTCGTCTAACAGGTCGACGACGTCGGGCACAGCCGACGAAACTAATTCCGCGTCGTGCTCGGCGATATAGGAAAGGAGACTTGCGGCGGCCGCGCGGACGCGCGCCTCGGAATCCGAAAGGCGAGTTTCCAATGTCGTAACGCTGGACGACAGCGCGGTAGCTACTCGGTCACCATTGTCGGCCGCGAGTTCGGTCAGGACGTACGCCGCTGCCCAGAACGACTCGCACTCAAGCCCGGTCAAATCCTCTGACCGGGCTCCCTCGTTCTCCCCCGACTCAGCCGTGACATCCGTCTCGGCTTCTGCCTCCTCGGCTGGCTCTGACTGGGTGCTAACTGCATCGGCTGCTCCCTGGATTCCGCAACATCCCTCGATTACGTCGACGAACGCCGGG
>SZNP01000012.1 GCA_005239435.1 Halorussus salinisoli
CTGCCGTTGTCTCGGTCTCCGTCGCCGTTTCTGCGGTCGTCTGCGTGGTAGTTTCCGTAGTCGTTTCTGCAGTCGTCGTAGCGGTTTCGGTCGTCGTGTTTTCGGTGGTCGTCTCTTCCGTCGTCGTCTCGGTCGTAGTGTCAGCAGTCGTCGTAGTGGTCGTTTCCGTAGTCGTTTCTGCGGTCGTCGTAGCGGTTTCGGTCGTCGTGTTTTCGGTGGTCGTCTCTTCCGTCGTCGTACTCGACCCGTCAGACGACCCGGAATCAGACCCGCTATCCGAACCAGATCCGCTATTCGAGCCAGACCCGCCGTCCGAACCAGATCCGCTATCCGAACCAGATTCGCTATCCGAATCTGACCCACCGTCCGAACCAGACCCGCCGGAGGACCCTGACTCCTCGGTCGTGGTCGCTGTCGTCGTATCCCCGGGCGACGTGTCTCCCCCGGTCGTCGTTCCGTCAGTCGCAGTCGTGGAACTCGCAGAGGCCGTCTCTGTCGGTGTCGACTCCTCGGTGGTCGGCGGAGCCTCGTCTGGCGTCGGCGTCTCGGTCGGTTCCGGCGTCTTCGTCGTCAGCGGAACGTCCGCGCCGCCGCCGTCACCGATGGGCAGGGGAACCCCGGTCACGGCCGCACTGACTCCGGCGACGACCAGCACCACGCCCGCGAACAACAGGACGCGCTGGAACGTCTGGACTGCGTCGATGTTCGACGAGTACCTGATTCTGCGTTCGAGCGACGCGGCCTTCGGCCCCACGACCGGGAGCGACGACGCGACTTCCAGCACCTCCGAAAGACCGAGCGCGCCGGTTATCAGCGCGAGACTGGCGAAGATAACTACGCCGCCGACTGGGACGACCGCGAGCGCCAGGTACGGCGACGCGATGGCCCGCGATAGCGCGACCACCAGCGGTGCGCCCACGCCGATCGTGACACCGACCCGGAGGAGTCGGGCGTCGGCCAGCGGGTCGAAACCGAGACTTCGGGCGCTCCAGACGTGCAGGAAGAACATCGACCCGTAGCTGATACTGGTCGCCACCGCCGCGCCGTGCATCCCGTACTGGTTGATGAGTACCCAGTTGAGGACGACGTTGGTGAGGGCGGCCGCCCCTGTCGCTGCGATGAGTCGCGGAAGGTCGCCCTTCCCCTGTCCGACTGCGAGGATGGGCCGAGCGACCGCGAAGCCGATTGCGCCCGGCAACAGCAGGTAGAGCGGCGTGAGCGAGGCGACGTAGTTGTCGGGCCAGAGCATCGGGACCGCGACCGGCGCGAGCGATCCGATGCCGACCGCCAACAGCGCGGTGAACAGCAGGCTGTATCGGGTGATTCTCGCGGTCATCTGGCTGATTCGCTCGTGGTCGCCCTGCGACCAGAGCTTCGAGGTCGAGTGAAGCAGGACCGTCTGCAACGCCATCGGCGCGACCCAGAGGAACTCCGCGAGGACGAGAGCAACCTTGTAGAACGCGGTGGCCGGACCGTCAACCAGCACCCGAATCATCATCACGTCCACGTGGTACATCGACATCAACAGCGCCACCAGCACGATGCTCAGACCGTTGAACGAGAGGAGTTCCCGGCGGGGGAACGACCGTGGCGCGATGCGGAGCGACTCGACCACCGAGACGCGCCGGGCGATGAGTCCGAAACCCACGAGCGCCGACAGCGTACTCCCGACGATGTGGCCGGCCAGCACACCCTCGACGCCGTAGCCGAGGTACGCCAGTGCCAACCCGGCCGCGACGAACGTCAGCCGGTTGGTTACCCGAATCGCCTCCGCGTAGGGTTCGAGACCGAATCCCATCAGCGTCCGGCGAGCGTACGACCGGAACTGGGCGGCCACCACGAGAGCCCCGAGCAGGTAGAAGTACCAGCGGAACCCCTCGTCGTCCACCAGTCGAAACAGCAAGTCCGATTGGGCGAACCACGCCAGCGCCCCGGCCCCGGCCAGTCCGAGCAGGACGGCCAGTCGGAAGTAGAAGCCGACGACGCGCTCCTGCCACGCCGAGTCGGCGCGCTCCTCGCCCAGAAACTTCTGGACGCCGTCGGTCACGCCCGAACTGACGAATATCATGAAGATGGAGAACACCGACAACAGGAAGCTGTAGTCGCCGTAGTCGGATTCTCCGAGAAGCGTGGCTAACAGTGGCGAAGAGACGATGCCGACCATCAGTATGACGAGTTTCGTGCCGAGAACCGACACGAAGCCGCGGGTGATACTCCGACTCATCGGGCTATCGTCTGCCGACGCGGCGTGAGGTTACGGTGCCGCGTCATCGGTCCTGGTGCCACGCTCTCGGTCACGATGCCACGTTACCGGTCCCGGTCGACCACGGCTCCGGGTGGCGTGGTCGCGCCGGACGAGAGTCGAACCCCCGGCTGGATGCTGGTGTCGATGCCCGTCTTCGCGTCGTCGCCGACGACCGTGCCGAACTTCCGGCGGTCGGTCGAGACGCGGTCGCCCTTCACCGTCAGTTTCACCGCCTCGTCGTCGTGGCGGAGATTGGCGACGGTCGTCCCGGCCCCGAAGTTGACGTTCCTGCCGAGGATGCTGTCGCCGACGTACGCGAGGTGGCCGACCGTGGCCCCCTCCCGAAGGACGCTGTTCTTGACCTCGACGCTGTGACCGACCTTGGCGTCCGGCCCGACGACGGTCCGGCCCCGGACGTAGGCGTTCGGTCCGACGGTCGCGCCGCGCCGGACGATTGCCGGCCCCTCGACGACGACGCCCGCCTTCACCGTCGCACCTTCCTCGACCACGACCGGCCCGTCGAGGGTCGCGGCGTCGCTGACCTCGCCCTCGATTCTGCGCGAGACGTCACCGAGGCGTCGCTCGTTGGCTTCCAGCAGTTCCCACGGTCGGCCCACGTCGAGCCAGTCGCCGAGTTCGACGGGCGTCACGTCGTACTCCGCGACCACGCGGTCGAGTACGTCGGTAAGTTCGTACTCGCCGCGCTCGCTCCGGGAGACGCCGAGCCAGTCGGTCGTCGCCTCGGGGAAGACGTAGGCCCCGGCGTTGGCGAGGTCGGTCGGCGGGTCGGCGGGTTTCTCCACGATGTCGGTGACGACCCCGCCCTCGGTCGAGAGGACGCCGTAGTTCGAGGGGTCGTCCGCCCGGAACGCGCCGACTGCCGGGCCCGACTCGAACAGCGTTTCGAGGCTCTCGGGGTCGTAGAGGTTGTCGCCGTTGAGGACGGCGAACTCGCCGTCGAGGTTGGGGCTGGCGGCCCGGACCGCGTCGGCGGTGCCGGTCTGGTCGGACTGCTCGGCGTACGTGACCGGGACACCGGCGTACTCCGCGCCGAAGTACTCGCGCACTTGCTCGGCCCCGTAGCCGACGACCAACACGAGTTCGTCGGCCCCGGCCCGAATCGCCGCGTCGGCGACGTGGGCGACCAGCGGGCGGTCTGCGACCGGGAGCATCGGCTTCGCGGTCTCGTCGGACAAGGGACGCATTCGCGTTCCCTTCCCCGCAGCCAGAATTGCGGCCTGCATTCTTGTTCGTCGCTTGGTCTACGAGTGGGTTTACTATCCGGGGGCTAACCGTCTACCGGTCGCCGAACCGGGCCGCCGCTCGCCAACCGATTACGGGGGTTGCAGTGTCAGGGTTGGACGTCAGCGACCGGACGTCCAGTGCCAGAGAAAGCCATTTTCGGCCGCGAGAAGCCTTATTAGACGCATAATTATGCACAGTTCTCACGTACCCCGTGACAGATGAGTACGGAAAACACCGTGCGAGAATCGTCAGTTCCGGCATCTCTGAGTACGCGCGTCTGCTTGGCCTTGGCCCAGAAGGACGACGTACACCCGTGGGAGTCGTCGCCGCTGTACGAGACGCTCGACCCGGCCGTATTGGAGGCGCTCGAAGCGCAGGAGAACCAGCAGTGGCGACTCGAGTTCGAGGTGGGGACTCACGTCGTCGTCGTCACCGGCGACGGCACGATTACGGTCGACGGCACTCGCTTCTCCGACAGCGACCTGCGAGAGGCACTCGACTCGCTGAACGACCGAAACCAATCGCTGCGACGAATCGATTGACCCGTTAGAGCGTCTCGTTGGCCGCGACTCGTTCCGTAGCGGCGGCGATACGCTCGCGTTCTGCGTGTGCTTCGTGCCAGTCGTCGACGAGGCGTGCGCCGAGTTCCCGGAGTTCCGGGTCGTCGCACTCGGTCGTCTCGCCGGTCGTGAGGTCGTACAGTTCGTCGTCGTGGGGTTGCCAGACGTACTTCCAGTTCTCGCCGCGGACCGCGACCTTCGGCATCCGGTTGTGTGAGAAGACGTGGGTATCGAGAGCGTCCTCGTAGTCCTCTTCGCGTGCGAGCGAGGTCAGCAGGTCGGGCAAGTTCTGGAGCGACATGGGACGCTCGACGTTCCCCTCGGGACCGTTGGCGACGACCAGCGGTACGTCGACCAGTTCCTCGTAGAGGTCCCGTCCGTGGCCGTACATGCCGTGTTCGCCGAACGCCTCGCCGTGGTCGCCGTGGACGACGAGGAGCGGGTCGTCGGCGAAATCCCGGCTCGCTCGGCCCACGAACTCGTCGGTGTATCGAATCGTGTCCTCGTAGGTGTCGGTCAGCACGTCGTGGAACTTGGGCGTGAGTCCGTCGCCGTCGCGGTCGGCGAACAGCGCGAGGTTGGCCGGGTAACTCGCCAACCGGGACCGCGACCGGTAGCCCTCGGGCGGGAGGTACGGCAGGTGAACGTCCACCAGAAACACCCAGAGGAAGTACGGTTCGTCGGCGGATTCGGTCCACGCGACGATGTCGTCGTAGAACGCTTCCCACGACATGAACATGTCCTGGCCCTGCCACCAGTTCATCGCCTTCACGGCCAGCGACGACAGCGCGTTCGTCTGCTCGCCGTCCTTCAGAAAGCTCTCCGAGGCGTCGGTGTCCATGAAGTCCTCGAAGTGGTCGAACCCCTTGTCGAAGCCGAAGTACCGGGAGGTCCACGGATTCGCGGTGAACGCCGCGGTTTCGTACCCCATCCGCGAGAACTGCTGGGCCACGGTGTCGCGGGACTTCAGGTGTTCGCGGATGTGGGCCTTCATTGAGGCGCGGTCGCTTCCCCGCACTCCCTCGCGTTCGATCGGGAACTCGCCGGTCAGGAACGTGGTCGCCGACCCGTGAGTCGCGGGTGCCGGAGCGATGGCGTTCTCGAACACCAGACCGTCGGACGCCAGTCGGTCGAGTTCCGGGGTCAGGTTCCCGTCGTGGCCGCCGAACCCGCAGTGGTCGGCGCGGATGCTGTCGATAGTCAGGAGGACGACGTTTCGCTCGTCGGGCATGGCCTAACGCATCGCGCGTACCGGGGTTTATTATACCGTCGCTAAGCCCATCACTCCTGGTCGAAATCGGCGTAACGATGGCCTCGGCTTTTGTGGTCTGCGGTCCCCCGAGAAGACATGGGTCAAGCCGAACGAACCGCCCCCGAATCCACGCAGAGCATCGCAGTGCCCGACCGACTCGTGAGTCGGGTCGAACGACGACTGCCGCGGACCGACTTCGAGTCGCCGGAGGCGTACGTCGCGTACGTGTTAGAAGAAGTGTTGGCGCAGGTCGAGTCCGAAACCGACGGCGACTACGAACAGGTCGACGGCGCGGAGGTCGAGGACCGACTCAAATCGCTGGGCTACCTCGACTGACCGACGACACGTTTTCGACGGACTCCACCTCTTTTCGACCGACTCCGATTCCTATTCGATCGACACCACGTTTCACTGCCCGCGTACCGCCCGTCCGCCGTCGGCGCGGGCGTTCTCGACCAGTTCGACCGCTCGGTCGAACAGTTGGGTCGCGCGGTCGTCGGTCTCGGCCTCCGCCGTCACGCGCACCAGCGGTTGGGTTCCGCTGGCCCGGACGAGAAACCACCCGTCGTCCACGCCGACGCGAACGCCGTCGCGGGTGTCTACCTCGTCGTACTCGTCGGTGAGCGACTCGACGACTGCCTCCATCTGCGCTCGCTTGTCGTCGGTCGGGATGCTGGTTCGCTTGGTCGGGTAGGTCTCGACCGTCTCGACCAGTTCGCTCAGGGGTCCGCGCTCGCTCACGAGTTGGGCGAGCCGACACGCCGCCAGCGGGCCGTCGGGACAGAGCGTCTCGTCGGGCCAGATCCACGCTCCGCTGGGTTCGCCGCCGAAGACGACGTTCTCGTCGCGGAGTCGGTCGGCGACGAAGCCGTCGCCCACTTTCGTCCGGGTGAGCGAGGCCCCGACCGAGGCCAGCGCGTCGTCCACCGCGAGACTGGTGTTCAGCGGCGCGGCGACCTGCGTCCCCTCCTCGGCGTATCGTCGGCCGAACAGCGCCAGCAACACGTCGCCCGAGACGAACTCGCCCTCGTCCGTGACCGCCATCATCCGGTCGGCGTCGCCGTCGTGGGCCACCCCGAAGTCGGCGTCGGTCCCGGCGACGATAGCGCAGAGGTCGCTACAGTGGTCGGCGGTCGGTTCGCTCGGTCGACCGGAGAGTCGGCCGTCGCGTTCGCCGTTCACCGTCGTCACCGAACAGCCGAGGTCCCGAAGCACGTCTGCCGTCAGGATACCGGGGCCGTTGCCCGCGTCCACGACGACCGAGAGGTCGTCGTCGAGGTCGGTCGTCTCGCAGAGAGCGCTTCGGTGGTTCTCGTCGAGGTCGGGCGCGGATATTTCGGCTCCCAACTGCTGGGACCCCTGCGGTTCGAACTTGTCGTTTCGGAGTCGGTCGGCGATGGCGGCCTGTTTCGACTCGTCGAACGCCTGCGAGGTGACGTCCCAGAGCTTCAGACCGTTGTCCTTCGGCGGATTGTGCGAGGCCGTCACCATCACTCCGGCGTCGCCGTCGACTCGCCAGACGCTCCGGGCCAGCGTCGGGGTGGCGACCACGCCCGCTCGGACCGCGTCCCCGCCGCAGTCTCGGACTCCGGCGCTGACCGCGTCGGCGAACAACGGTCCGCTTTCGCGGGCGTCTCGCCCGACGACGACTCGTTCGTACCCCTCCGAAGCGAGGGCTCTCCCCACGTCGAACGCCAACTGCGCGGTCACTTTCTGGCCGACTTCACCGCGAATGCCACTCGTTCCGAACATAACACGTCGATTGGAAGCGACGACAGTGAGTATACGCAGGATAATTCTGTCGGCTCGGCGTCATCCACCGCTGTTCTCGGTCTTCCCCTCGCTCCCGTCACACCCGGTGTTTCCCGCGTCTCCCGGCGTTCCCCACTTCTCCCACTGTTCCCCGTCTCTCCCACCGTTCTCCGCCGCTCCTACTGTTCCCCGTCTCTCCCACTGTTCCCCGTCTCTCCCACTGTTCCCCGTCTCTCCCACTGTTCCCCGTCTCTCCCGACCCGGCGCTGCACTCCTTCGGTCGCTACGCCCGGCGAATCCGCCGACAACTTCTACATGGCGACCGACCACGCTCCTTCGCCCGAGAGAGCGTGACGACTTCTAATTCGTCGGGGTCGGTGTGGTGGTGGCACCCGCACCGCGGTTCTCCGTTCGTGAGGTCGTGGTAGGCGTAGGTGGTTCCGCCGTTTCGACTGAACACCCCGACGAGCGTGTCCTCGCGTCGAGTGTCCGCGCTGGCGCGTCGGTTGCGCTCGGCGCGGTTGGGCGGGCACTGGCGCTGCTCGTCGGTTTGGCATCGGTGGTTGCTCGTCCGCGCGAGGTACCGGCCGCAGTCCGAACACTGTTCGAACTCGTCGGACTCCTCGACGAGTTCGATGATGTCTTTCGATTCCCCCATACCGATGGTCGTCGCCCTATGGGTTTCGTTATATACCTGTTAGCAACCGTCTCACCGCACCATTATCCGGTGAATAGGTAGGTGCGTGGCGGGCCTTCTCCAAATTGGGGCAACTGGACACGCTCCAAGGAGGTGATGACTGTACGAATCGAAGTTCGTTCGGACCATCTACACGCCGACGGACGGCGTCGGGACACCCCGCGTCCTATGAGGTCGGACGCGGGACTGTGAGGTCGGCGGGGAGATTCCAACTGACCGACCTCGACCGTACGTCGGCTATTCTCGCGTGTACTCCGCTTGTCCCTCTCCGTTTTCCCACATTGCGGGCTGTCCTCTTTTTTCGAAAACCGCAGAATAGAGATTTCGCCGGGCGACGAGGTTACTCGTCGGCCGTCTCGCTTCCGCCGAACTTGCTCGACATCTGCGTCGCGACGAGCGCGAAGACGGTAATCGCGGCGATTGCGATACCGACTCCCGACGGGACGGGCGTGTTGGGGAGGTTCGCGTAGATACTGACGAGGAGTGCGAGAGCGAAGCCCGCGCCGCCCGCGTACGTGGGAGACAACTGGCGACCCGACGCTTCCTGACCGTGGTCACGGTCGGCGGACCCCGTCGTCGAGTGCTCGGTGGTGTCGTCTTCGCGCATCGAGGGCTCTTCGTCGAGGTAGCGGTCGAAGGCGGCGGTCCGCTCGGTGCGTTCGACGATTCCCCGGTTCTGCTGGTACTCGATGACTCCCTCTTCGTCTAGCTTCGGGAGGTGAGACTGGTAGAGCGCGATGTAGACGCGCTGGCGTTCTTGGGACTTGAGCGCGGCGACAGTGGTGTCGTGTTCGACGGCCGCGATGTGTTCGGTGATGTCGGTCATCTTCGCGGGCGTGTCGTGTTCCTGCAGGTACTTCAGGACGAGACGGCGACGACGGCACTGGAGGATGTGGAAGATGTTGTCCCGCGTCAGCGAGTCGTCGGCGTCGTCTTCGGCCGATTCGTCTTCGGCGGCGGTGGTCGCGTCGATCGATTCTATAGATTCCTTGCTTGCGGACATGGGCGGTCTAAGCTACCATTACCAGTCAGGGGGTTAATACCGAGGCGACCGTTACTACTGTTAGGCCGATTTCGGTCCGTTGTTACGGCGGATTTTTACCGTTTCAATAGTTCAACCCCGGCCGAACAGTCGGTCGAGAAATGAAACCCCGTCTCGAGTTCGAAATCCGTCATCGAACCCGTCGTATTTCCGGTTTCGGACGAACGGCCCTCTCAGAGAGGCTCTCAGTGCAATGATTGCGCGAAAAAGCCACTGAAACGACCGTTTCAGAGCGTCTCACTGGCTGAAACGGTTACCGAATCGCCCCTTTCGAGGTTCCGAATGCGACTCTCGTCGGCCACGGTGGTGTTCGGACTGACGGTACCGAGTGGCTAATCGTTACGCCACCGCAATCAAAAGGATTGTTTCATATATCTCTATATTTCTTTAGGGTGCTTTTCGATTGCTGGAACAATTACTAAGGTATGTGTTCGGTCAGCGGCGACGAGTTCCGTCGTGGCTGTCGAGATGCCTCTGGTTCCGGACGGACGAGCCACTACTCGGCCCGAGAACGACGCGTCGCTCTCGGTCGGCTACCGGGACGTCGTGTTGGACCGTCGGCGACGTCCGGTCACGGTGGACGACGGTCTAGCGGCCGGCTGCTGATCTACCAGCGGCCGACAGCAGTTGGCCAGCGGTCGGCCAGCAGCGACCAGCGGCCGGTCAGTGGTCGGTCAGTGGCCGACCACCGGCCGGACGGTCAGCGCTCGACCGACCAGTAGCCCACCACTGGCAGACTGCTGGCGATTACTGTCCGGACGCCGTCGCGGCCAGTCGCCCGGTCTTGCTCGACGATGGGACCTCTCTGGGGGTGGCGAGTTCGGGCACTGCCCCGTCGAGGCAGATGAGATTCTCGCGCCCGATCTCGACCTTGGTGACGTCGCCGTCGTCGGCCATCGCGGAGAGACGCCTGCTGACCTTGGCTTTCGACCAGCCAGTGGCGTCCACGATTTCGCTCTGGCGCATCCGGCCACCCTCGGCACGGAGCATCCGCTGGACGAGTTCGGCGTCCGAGACGAGTTCGACCTCGGCGCACTCGACGACTTCGGCCGCGGTCATCTCGCCGGACTCCGCGGTATTTGGCGTCGCGTCGCTACCGGAGACGGCCTCGACGGCGGTGACGCTCGCGTCTCTGGCTTCCGAAGTCACGACCCGCCGGAGGTAGCTCGGAGTGAGCGACACGAAGTCGGGACGCAGCGATCCCCCCCACTCGCGCCGCGTCACGACGACCGTGGCGCCGACGCCGACCAGGAAGCCGAGCATGCCCCCGGTTATCCACGCGGGCGACAGCGAGTCCGTGGGGTCGGTACCCAACTTCGCCTCGGTCTTGTCGCTCAGGAAGTCTCCGTCGGTGTCCGCCTCGGTCGGGTCGGTTCCGAGATCGGTGACTTCTTCGTGGTCGTTCAGTCCGTCGCCGTCGCTATCCGCCGCAGTCGGGTCGGTCCCGATGGCCAGTTCTCTCCCGTCTTGGAGGCCGTCGTCGTCGGAGTCGGGGTCGGTGGGCGAGGTCGGTCCGTCGAGTTCCTTGGCGTCTGTGAGGCCGTCGCCGTCGGTGTCGGCTCTCGTCGGGTCGGTGCCCGCCTTCCGTTCCGCGAGGTCGGTGAGACCGTCGTCGTCAGTGTCGACTGCTGTCGGGTCGGTGCCACCTTCGACCTCCGCACTGTCGGTCAGTCCGTCGTCGTCGGTGTCCGGGTCGGTCGGAGACGTTACGGACTGGACTTCGACGTCGTCGGCGAGGCCGTCGCTGTCGGTGTCGACGGCTTTGGGGTCGGTCCCGTGTTCGTGAACTTCTGCCCCGTCTCGGAGGCCGTCACCGTCGGTGTCGGCCACCGTCGGGTCCGTCTCGTACTGGTCTACCTCCGGCCCGTCGGCGAGTCCGTCGTCGTCGGTATCGGCCGTTCCGACGTCGGTTCCGACTTCGAGTTCGCGCTCGTTCGACAGACCGTCACCGTCGAGATCCCCCGACTTCGCGGCGATGCCGACCGACGCGGTGTCGAGCGTGCTGTTAGTGGTTGCGTTCTTCAGGGCGATCGTCATTCGGGTCGTGTTGGCCAGTCGCGTGCGATTCGGAGCGAACGTGACGACAGTCGTGTTCGACTGGTTCTCGGTCGCGGTCGCAGAGAACTGCTCGCAGGTGGTCGCCGTTCGGTTCGTGCCGGAGTCGGGAGAGAGACAGAGAGCGTACGCTCCGGACGTGTTCGTAGAGACGGTGACGTCGAATCGGTGGTCGGCCGACTGCCAGAAGTACGGCGTTCCGTTCACCGACGCGAACGCGTCGGCCGACGCTGTGACGTTCGTAATGTTCGATTCCACTACGTCCGATGGAATCGAGCCTGTGCCTCTGGTAACCGTGTTCGCCTCGTGGGAGTCGACAGTCGTTCCGCTCGCCGCGGCGGCGTGGGGTAGCATCCCCGCGGCGAGGAGGAGCAGCACCACCCCGATCACACCTCCGCGCGTAAGTTCACTTCTCATGGCCAGTTATAGTGAGAATCCGATTCCGCAATTATATAGCTTACGACCATTAAATTGTACATTTGTCTAACTGTTTCACGGATTCCACGGTTCGATAAATATTCTTATAATACTACATTTATTTCGTAATTTCACGTTCAGGAGTCAGACACGCGTCGTTCTTTGTCCATAACGGAGGTGGTAGATTTAGCTATCGGTTAAAACAGCTCACGGTGGCATCGGTGGCTCAGACGACAATGATGGACGTTCGTGCAGTTTCTACTGTACTTTCCTTTCGTTCGGGCCCGGGTTTCCGAATTCCGACATTATGGAGGTGCTAAGGCAGTCAGTTTCGGAGTTTCGACTCTGCAACCGCGATAAAAACCAACTTGAACGTGAATCGCCGGCCGACGGTCCACCATTCTATCAATTCGTCTAAATTATCGGCGTCGAGGAGGCCGTTCGGTCGGTTCTCAAACCGTTATCGACTGAATAGTAAGGACGGCTTGGACCGGACAGTTATCCGCATGAATTTCCCATCGAACCGAACGGTCGGAGCAGCCGTGATGATGAGCCTGTTGCTCGTCTTAGCGGGATGTTCCGGCGGGTTCGGTCCAGGTGATAGTACGACGACCGAGATGAACGAGACGGACGTAGACGAGACCGAGACGACGACGGCGAACGAGACGACTACCGGAGACGGCCACGATGACTCACACGACGGGGAGACGACCAACTCCACGGACGAGAACGCCTCCGCAGCGAGTGGCCCGATGCTGGTCCTCCTCGACGGGCAGGACACACACGTTGCGAACGCCTCGGCGAGCGAAAACGCGAGTTTCTGGGTCGACGACTCCCACACGTGGCACGCCTCGAACGAGTCGTTCACCCTCGCGACGGCGCTGAGTCAACTCGGAATGGAGGCGAACGAGAGCTCGCTGACCTACGACGGGACGACTTACCGCGACAGTAACAACACGACTGTGGCCTATCGCGTGAACGGCCAACCCGTCGAAGACCCCGAGAGCTACGAGGTCGAATCGGGTGACAAGGTGTTCGTCACCACGCACACCGAGAACGCCTCGATGCCCGGGCGCAAGTACACTGCGAACCATCCGCACCCGCACGGGAGTCTGAACGTCAGCGTGAACGGCACGACCGTCGACTTCACGCAGTCGAAGTACACCCACGCGGACGACTACTTCCACTTCCACGGCGACGAGGGTGCCGAACGGTGGCACGCCCACTCGATGAACCTCACGGTCGACTACGCGATTTCGGCGTTCCCCGGCCTCAACCTGACTAACGACACGTTCACGTACGAAAACACGACCTACGAGAACGGCGAGAACGGTACCAAAATCAACGTCACGGTGAACGGCGAAACCGTCGACACCTCGACCTACGTCCTGAAGGACGGCGACGACGTGCGCGTCGTGGTCGAGGAGAACGCCTCCGAGTAGGTAGCGAATACTATTTTCCAATGCCGATTTACAGGGAACCGTTATGGGAATCGTAACCGGGGTGCTGCGTGCGGTGAGGAAGCTTCTGACGCTGGCGCTACTGGTGGTACTCGTCACGACGCTCCTCGGAACGCTCGGGCAGTTCGGCGGCCAGATTCCGATACCGACCGACGGTGACGACATCGGTCCGACTATCGGTCCGGGCGACGGCGGGACGACGGGTGACTCGGCACCGACGACCGACGATCCGACTCGGACGACGAGTGACTCGAACCGAGACGACGGCGAATCGACTCGGACGAAAGGCGAATCGGGAGCGACCGACCGACAGTCGGGGTCGTCGGTCGAGACGACGGCCGCGCCGCGAACGTCGCCGACGGAGAACCCGTGGCGGGACGATACTGTCGTCGTCGCCGTCGAGAACAGTGCGAGCGCAGACCGCAACGTCACTCGCCTCGTGGCGAAGACCCTCGACTACTGGGAGACCCACGACGACGAGTACGCGGCCTACTCGGTCGACTTCGTGCTGAAACCCGACGCGGAGGACCCGGACGTCGTCGTCTCGTTCACCGAGGCGGTCCAGTGTTCCGGCCACACCGAAGCCGTCGCTGGCTGTGCGCCGGTTCTGAACGAGACCTACCGGCCGACACCGCCCGAGACGGTCGAAATCGAAGCCGGGCACAACGACCGGTCTACGCTACTCACTCTCAAACACGAGTTCGGTCACGTCCTCGGCATCCGTCACTGCCACCGACCGCTGGCCATCATGGGGAGCAACTGCCCCGGCGGCGTGGACCAGGACCGCCCGGACGCCACCGACCGGCCACTGGCGTGGCAGTCGTCGAATCTCACGGTCTACGTGGACTCGTCGGGCGTCTCCCATCCGGTGAACGACCAGATAGACCACGCGCTGACCTACTACGAGCGGGGCGCTGACGGAACGGTCCCCGAAGACCTCTCGTTCACCCGGGTCGACCGGCGGTCGGCCGCCGACGTGGTCGTCCGATTCGGCGACTCCGAGTGCGGCGCGAACGCTCCCTCGTGTTTCTCCTATCGCGGCCGCGACGTGGACGGCGACGGCAGGTTGGAATACTACGTCAGTTCCACCATCGTTCTCTCGCCCGAAATCGACCGGAAAGCGGTCGGGTGGCACGCAGGATACGGACTCGGCTACCTCCTCGGTGCCGAACAGCAAAGCGAACTCCCGCCGCCGTTCGTGAACGCGGGGTACGGCGAACGGCGGAGCGACTGGTGGCGATAGGCCACCATCGCTGTGGCCCGCGAGTCTCGAACTACTGCGTCTCGTTGGGGTCTTCCGGATTTCGGTGCTAATCGCTCCGATACTCGTAATCGTTTGCTCGTTCGTGGTCCCCTCGACGTCCAAACGGGGAGCGCCGTCTGACCTATCCACTCCGGGTAGCGACGCACTTCAATTTTGTATACCGAAATGTGCTTTATCAGTTTTCGGCGCGTTTCTGCCCGAGAGTCGTCTGTTCTGGGTTTCCACACGCGAAAACCGCGCAAGACAAACACTAAGTATATCGAAAGAAACGCTCTACGCGTCGAAACAGCGAGGGTTACAATCGGGGGTCGCCGAAGCACGCCCGTTACTCCGCGATTTCAGCCAGGAGGCGAAGCCGAGACGGCGCGAACCCCTGCCCTCGAACCCTGAACTCATGTCGAACACCGAAACCACACGTTACGCGACGATGGACCGCGACGACTGCGAGACGTTCTACCAGGACGAGATCGCGCCAGAGATGCGGGCCGCCGACCTCGACCCGGACCGCGAAACCCCGAGCTACGCGTGGCTGAATCGCAAGTTCCCCGGGTTCGTGAAGCATCTGAAGCGGTCGTTCGACCTCTCGCCCGGCGACTTCTACGACGAGTGCGGGATGCCGCCCGAGCAGGACGGCGACGGCGCGCCGTTCGCGTTCGTCGGCCACGGTGCGACCCGCGAAGCCATCGAGGAGTACCTCGCGGAACTCTCCGACCGTCGGGGCCGGGCCGCCGCGACGGTTTCGACGCGCCGGTCCGTCCTCCGGCAGTACCTCCGGACGTACGAGCAGGTGAACGACACCGACGACCTCCTCTCGCCGCTCCTCGACGCCACCGAGCAGTCCGACGAGATGGACCGTGTCGCCGACGCGTTCGACGTGCTTCGACGCCGCGACGACGCGCTCACGACGATTGCCTCGAAGCAAAAGTACGCCCAAGAGGTCCGGCAGTTCTACAAGCACCAACTCGCCTTCGGTCCCGCGCAGTACGACCCCACGGAGAAACTCGAAAAGCGGTTCGGATGGGACGTGACGCCCGATTGGGACAATCCGAGTCTCGACGCCGACCAGGTGCGGAGCCTCTACGTGACGGCCGAGACGCTCGCCGACCGCTTGCTCGTCGTCGGCGTCTGCGGGTGGGGGTTGCGCCCGAGCGAAGTCGCGGCGCTCCACGTCGACCAGCTACCCGACTCGTTCGACCCGATCGACGACCCGTATATCGAGTTCGGCGAGGGCGAACGCAAGAACGGGCCGGGGACCGTGACGTTGCTCGCTGGTCTCGACGTGCTTCGAGACCGCACCGACGTGCTGGCCGACCGCGAGAACTGGAACGGGTATCTCCTTCCCTCGGCAATCGCCGAGGCGGGACACGTAACGACCGAGACGGTGCGCCGCCGGTTCAAGAACCTCGCTTGTGAAGCAGACGTGACGGTCGGTGACCGAACGCCGACGCCCAAGTTCGGGCGGCGGTTCTGGTACACCACGTACACGCGGGCGGTCGAGCGCGTCGCCGAGCGCGTCTCGGCCGTCGCCGAGGAGCAGGGCAGCGACGACGCGTCGGTCGTACTGAAGAACTACCTCTCGGAGGACGAGCGTCGTCGGCGACGCCGCGAGGAGATGCGCGACGACCTGGAAGGACTGTTCCGGTCCAAGGCGCGCTGCAGCAGATAACGAGGGACGAGAGGGAGAAAGTGATAAACTCAACTCGGCTATATCCAGACTCGTCCGGAAGGCGAGTGGGATTCAGGGGACCGTTTCGACCGCGTCGGTAGCTGACGCGGGCGTGCGCTCGGTCGTTGCCGAGTAAACTCGGTGTGAGAAGCATTCAGGTTTCCTAAAGACATATAAATATTGTTTATGTACCCATATGGTTGTCTCTCGCGTGCGAAACCGAACGGGTCGGGTTCAGAGGTCGTAACCCCACTCGCGGAGGACCGCCTCGGCGTCGTCGAGGTTCTGCATGCCCGCGAGGTATATCGCCTCCCGAGCGTCGAGTTTGTAGACGCTCTCTTCGAAGCGGTCCTCGAGGTCTCGGCGAGCGCCCTCTTCGGTCTCGTCGGTGTCCGACCGGACGAACAGTTGGTGAACGTCGTCGCGTTCGTCCTTCACTTTGTCCCGCCGGAGGACGTACGGCAAGTCCGACCGGTCGAACTGCACAGCGTCACTGCTCGATGACTCTTCTCGGTCAGTTTGGCCGGTGGTGCTGGTCGGTTCGGCCTCCGAGTTCGACTGCTTCGTGTTACTGTCCGAGCTCCCCGTCTGGTCTGACTGACCGGTACTACTGTTTGGTTCGTCTGTCCGGTCAGACTGCTCGGTATTACTATCCGATTCACCGTCCCGGGTCGTCGCCTCAGAACTTGTCGCAGCCGTCGAATCGGTTCCCAACTCCCCGGAATCGGTTCCATCCGCAGATTTCGAGTCGGACGCATCCGTCGATTCGTCGTCGGCGTCGGTATCGTCGACGTCGGTGTCGTCGGCGAAGGGGTCGGAAGCGCCCGACTTCATGCCGAGACCTCCTCTGGCGACTCGAACTGACGGGTGACGTAAGCGGCCAGTTCGTCGAACTTGTCGAGCGTCCCCTCCTCGTAGTCGCGGAGGTCGCGGTAGTCGTCGCTGTCGGCCAGTCGGAAGACGCTGACCTGGTTCTCCCACGCGGTGCTGAGCATCGACCCCCGCTCCCGAATCGAGACCGGTGCCACGGGGAGGTCCTGTTCGTCCAGTTTCTGCTCGTACTCCTGCTGGAGGTTGGTGTCCGAGACCTTGTTCGGGACGACGCCGAGGACGCCGACCTCGATGTCGCCGAGGGTCTCCTCGATGCCGTCGACCACGTCGCGGAGACCGTCGACGCTCTGTTTGCCCTTCGGCGAGAGTTCGACCGGAATCAGGAGGTTCGAGGTGGCGTAGACCGCGTTGTAGATGTGCTGTCCCACCGTCGCGGGCGGATCTACGATGACCACGTCGTACTTCGAGGGCACGTCGGCGTCCGCGAGTACGCGCCGGAGTTGCTTCTCCTTGGGCCACCGGTAGTTCGCGTCGTGCATGTCCTCCTCCATCTTCCCCGCTCGCGAGAGATTGCGTTCGAGCGATTCGAGCATGTTGTGGCTCGGCACGAGGTCGATACCGTCCTCGACGCGGCGAACGAGATCGTCGAAGTCGCCTTTCGGGCGCTCGACGAGGTGGCGCACGAGATTGTCCACTTCCGGGTCCGCTCGGTAATCCTCCGCGCCGAAGTGGTGGGTGAGACCACCGTCCTGCGGGTCCATGTCGATGACGAGTACGTCTTGGCCGCGGCGAGCGTGGGCCGCCGCGAGGTTGACCGAGTGGGTCGTCTTGCCGACGCCCCCCGCTTCGCTCCAGACGGTGTACGAAATCATCGACTGAGTTGTCGCACCGGACCCATAAAAATCTCCGTCAGACAACCCAATCAAATTAATCAGCCACACTGCCCAATTACACTGACCAACAACACTGGCCAGAAACACCAACCAATAATACTGAACAGTAATACTGGCCAGTGTTTCTAGCCAGTATTACTGACCGGAAACCTGTCTAGAGATACTGTTTCGTGGCGTCACTTGGGGGAGCTCTGAGGCCGTTATAGAAGAAGTCGCTGCCGAATACGACGTTACTCGCCGAGTACGACGTGCCGCGAAGGGCATGATTTATGTCTCATATCTCTGAAAAGCAACTGTGAGATACGTGTCGACTCGGGTACTCATCGCGTCTCTCGTCGTGTTGAGTCTCGGACTCTCGGCGGGAGCCACGTCTGTCGGGGGAACCGGTGGCGTGACGTACGTCGAACACGACGTCACCGAAGATACGACGTGGTCGGCGGCGGACGGTCCTTACCGAATCGCGGCAGACGTCACCATCGAGGAAGGAGCGACGCTCGGCATCGAACCCGGGACGACCGTCCAACCCGCGGAGGACATCACGATTACGGTCGAAGGCAATCTGACTGCCGAGGGAACTGCGGACGAACCGATCACGTTCACGACTGCGACACAGGCCCCGGCGCACATTCGCTGGGCGTCCATCCGGTACGACGGAACGTCCGAGTCTCGCCTCTCGCTTTCGCACGTAACGATAGAGAACGCGACGAACGCAGTTACCGTCGATAGCGGGGTCGGACGAATCGACGTG
This sequence comes from Halorussus salinisoli, assembly GCA_005239435.1. Classification (GTDB taxonomy): domain Archaea; phylum Halobacteriota; class Halobacteria; order Halobacteriales; family Haladaptataceae; genus Halorussus; species Halorussus salinisoli. Next base: position 18,128 of record SZNP01000012.1, read on the forward strand.
ACCGAGGCGACTATCCGTAACGTCAGTCGGAACGGGATTCGGATAGCGGACGTGACGAGGACGCCGAGGACTACGGTCGACGAATCGGAGTTCACCGACATCGGCGAGCGAGGCATCGCCTTCGCTCCCGGGACGGGGGCCGTACGAGAATCGAGCGTCGTCTCCCGGACGAGCGAACTCGGCGAACGAACGATGCACAAGACCACCCTCACGCCCGCCGCCGATACGACGATGGACGCGCTGCGAGTCTCGTATCTCGGACACGGCGACGTCGGCGGAGTCGACCGAAGCGCGATTCTGCAACTGGGTATCGACACGGACGGAGACGAACAGGTCGACCGGTCGCTGAAGTCGCTAATCGAGTCAGTCGGCCAGCCGAAGAGCAACGCCTACGAGATAACGTTCGACCGTTCGGTCACGGTTCCGGCCGACGCGTCGCTCGTCGCAGTTTACGACGACGTGCGCAACCCGCGAACCTACGGAACGTACCCGGTCGAAGTCAGTTTCGAGCGGAAGGGCGTCGAGCAGACGGCGAAGACGACGATTCCCTTCGACGTCCGAACGTCCGGCGACCGGCATCGAACGAGTGGGGACTCGAAGCGGAGTCACGCCACTCGACTCTCGATAACGGAATCGACGTTCGACGCTATCGAGGACCAAGGCGTGTTCGTCGCCGCAGACGCGGTCCATCGACTTCGAATCGCCGAGAACTCGTTCACGGACGTACGCGGGTCCGGTATCTCGATTCGCGGAGAGCGAGTCGATTCGGTCGGCCTCGACGGGAACAGTCTCTCCGCGCTCGGCGGCGAAGCCGACGGCATCAGAATCGCGACGCAAGGAGTCGACGATTTGGACGTCCGCGGAAATCGCATCGCCGACGCCGACGCGGGCATCGCCTTCGTAGCGAGCAACCGAATCGTCGACCGCGTTTCGTTCGCCTCGAACACCGTCACCGGGAGTACGACCGGACTTCGCGTCCGACACGACGGGCGGTACGTCAACCAGGACGTCTCGCTGACGGTCGTGAACAACACGTTCTCGCGGAACGACCGGTACGGCGTCTCCGTGGTGGCCGAGTCCGGGCGACTGAGGGACGTGACGGTTCGCGGGAACGAGATTACGGCGAACGGCGAGTCGGGAATCCAATTGGTCTCCCAACAAGTTCGGGAGAGTCGCATCTCTGACAACCGACTCGCCGAGAACCGAGGCCACGGTCTCTCCGTCCTGACGAACACCGTGGTTCACAACCTCTCGATCGCGGAGAACCGCGTCTTCGACAACGCGGGAGTCGGCTTGAACGTCGACAATCGACTGACCCACGCCGGAACACTCGACCTGACCGGAAACGTCGTGGCCGCGAACGCCTACGGCATTCGCCTCGCCGGGTCACTGGGCGCACGAGTTCTCGACAACACCATCGTCTACAACACCTACGGCGACGACGCGCCGGTTCGCTCCGTGGGCGAGTACCGTCCCGGGACTGGCATCGTCGTGGAAGAGGGCGATGCAGGTGCGGTCTTCAGGGCGGGGGACGTGAACGCGCAACTCGCAGAGCTGATCGACGACCCGGAAGTCGAAACCGGCCTCGAACGAAGGGCCGGAGACGATTACACTCTCGTCCTCAGACCGGACGAGGGAGGCCACGTCTGGAAACACGACGGGACCGCGCTCACGGTCCGGTCGCTCTCCGAGGAGATTCCAACCGGCATCACGCTTCCGAAGGACGACGACCACCGCTCCGGGGTCGTCGTTCGCAACAACGACGTTTACGGCCACGCTCGCGGGATGGTAGTCAACGTCAAAACGCTCGTCGACGCGAACACGACCACGCGCCTGCTCGTCAACACGACTCGAACCGTCGTCGCCGAGCGAAACTACTGGGGAGACCCGGACGGCCCGACTCATTCCTCGATTCACCCGGAGGGAACCGGCGACCTGATCGTGACTCGCCGCGGGTGGGTGGACTTCCTCCCCATCGCTCAGTCGCCGTTCGGTCCGCGGTACCACCGGCCAACCGCGAACGTCACCGTTTCTCCGAGTCTCGCGACGGTCGGGAATCCCGTCCTCGTCTCCGGCGTGAGCTCGAGCGACGAGGACGGGCGTGTCACGTCCTATCGGTTCGTAGTCGACGACGAGCGACGGGACGTCGCAGGACCGAACGCGACCGTATCGTTCACGAAACCGGGGACCCATACCGCCTCCCTGCTCGTGGAGGACGACGTGGGAATCGAGAGTGACGGGCCTGCGACGGTTTCCGTCGAGGTACTGAACTCGACTCAGGCTACGGCGGGTGCGACGACTACGGCGAACGCGACGACCGCGGCGAGACAGCCGACGACCACGAAGATGTCGACGGAAGCGGACAGCAGTTTCGTCCCCGAGTGGGCGGTCTTCACGTCGCTCGGCGGGTTCGTCGGTCTCCTGTTCTACGGCACGGCGTTGCTCCTCGGTGCGTACGGCACCCTCCAGACGTTCCGCGACGCGAGCGTCCCCGTTCAGGGAGCGACTATAAACGGTCTCGCTGGGTTCGGCATCCTCGTCTGGGTCGGATTCGGACTGTTCGGTACCGACGGATTGCTCACGGTCGGCGTCGCTGGTGCAGTTCTCTGGGTCGGGCTCGTCGCCCTCCTGTGGGCGATTACCCAGCAGTTGTACGACTGAGACGGTGGGTTTTCGGACTCCGAAGGAACGTTCGGCGATGGACTCCGAAGCGGTACTCTTAGATGGTCCAGACCGTACTCTTCCACCAATGTGGGGGAGCTCGGACCTCCTCGACTCGGACCCCCTCGAACGCGAGCCATGACGGAATCGACGATGACGGAATCGACGACAGCGCCACCCAGTGACCTCGACCTCGTCCTAGTCGCCGCCGTCGCAGAGAACGGCGTCATCGGAGCCGACGGCGGCATTCCGTGGCGCTATCCGGCAGACCTGAAACACTTCCGCGACCTGACGATGGGGTCGCCGGTCGTCGTGGGTCGGCGCACGTACGAGTACATCTGCGAGCGAACTGGCGGTCCGTTAGACGGCCGAACGAACGTCGTCCTGAGTTCGACGCTCGCGGAGCCATCGGAGAAGGGCGTACAGGTCGTGCGCTCGCTGTCGGAGGCAATAGAGAGTGCGAACGCGGCCGCGACGGACGGCGTGGCGTACGTAATCGGTGGAGCCACTGTGTACGAGCAGGCGTTCCCCCTCGCGTCGAAGATGGTGTTGACCGAAGTACCCGAACGACCGACCGGAGACGCGCGGTTTCCCGACTGGGACGACGACGAGTGGCGCGAAATCGACCGCGGGTCGGCGGGCGACTTGACGGTCGTCACGTACGAGCGACGTTGACACCCTCTCCCCGCTAACACGGCCACGAGGTACGACGAGCCAGCCACAGGGGACGACGACCGACCACTTCGACGGAGTTGACGACCGACCACTCCGATGGAACTGACGACCGACTACTTCGACGCCGCACTCGGTCGGCGTTCTCGGCGAGCAGACGTGACTCGGCGTAGGCGTCGAGTTCACGGAACGACGCCCGGTCGAAGACCCGACGAGGTTATCTTGATAGCGACGGTTGTTTCGTTCGATGGCGAGCAAACGCGCGACGGTCACGTGTCCGGACTGCGACCTCGAAGCGACGTTCACGAAGCTCAGGGAAGCACGGTCCTGCATCGAAGACCATCGCACGGAAACCGGTCACGAGGCGGTATGGGAGTTACACGAACTCGCCGCAGGTGTCGAACAGGCCGGTGAGGACGCTGGCGTCTGTGGTCGACCGGGTTCGTGTAACGTGGATTCTCCGCTCGTCCGGGATAGTCAGTGATGGTGAAGTCTTCGGGTTCGTGAGGACGCGAAGACACACACCACGTTTCCAGTGAAACGGTGTTTTCGGGGGCGGGGGTTGCCGGAGGTGTTCCATCGGCGTTTTTTGTCCGTTCTGGCCGGAATATCGTCACCGAGTCCCATACGAAGAACGCTTTTAGAACCCGTGGTTTTATTAGGGTGGTCTGAGTAAATTCCATTGATTAGATCACATTTTATTTCAATCCGTGACTCGTCACGGATGACTTCAGCCGAAGTCCCGGGGTTTTCCCCCTTATTCACTGGAAACGTGGTGTGTGTGATTTCGAGTCGCATACGGTGAACCGTCTCGACACTCGTCTACGGAATACTCACGTCGTGTTCCCGTAGCTACCAACGGGTAGAACCAGCGACCAACGAACAAAATCAGCAACCAACGAACAGAACCTGCAAACGGAACCAACGAACGGAAGACGGAACGAAGGACCGGAAGATGGAACCAACGAACGGAATTTCTAGCGAGAAAGAAGTAAATTTCAGCCGATACGTACTGTCCTTCCGATGAACGGAAACCTCTATTTCGATTGGACCTAAACCGCCGCTAATGACGATTTCACTGGAAACGTGGTGTGTGTCTCCCAACGGTAAACATAAGTGGCTTTCACTGGAAACGTGGTGTCGATGACCGACTCTAACGACCTCTTCTCCCGCGAGGATCCGGTCTTCGCCGACAAGGAACTCCTCGAGATAAACCACCTCCCCGACGACGGCCGCATCGTCGGTCGTGACGACGAGATTCAATCGCTCGCAAACGCCCTCAATCCGGCCCTCTTCGGCCAATCCCCGAGCAACGTCCTGCTCTACGGCAAGACGGGAACGGGAAAGTCGCTCTGTGCGAAACACGTCTCGCGGCAACTCATCTCCGAAGCGGCGCGCGACGGCATTACCGTGGGTAAAGCCTACGTCGACTGCGCCCAGGACACGACGGAGACGCAGGCCGTCCAGACCATCGCAAACAGCCTCAACACTGACGCGACTGAAATATCCGTTCCCGACAAAGGCATCTCCACGTCCACTTACTACAAGCGACTCTGGCGAATCCTCGACGACGAGTACGACGTGGTCGTCATCATCCTCGACGAAATCGACAAACTCGAAGACGACGCGATTCTCATGCAACTCTCTCGGGCGGGAGAAGCCGGGAAACTCGACCACTGCAAACTCGGCACCATCGGTATCAGCAACAAGATCAAGTACAAGGACCGGATGGACGAGCGCGTCAAGTCGAGTCTCTGCGAGCGCGAGTTCGTCTTCCCGCCGTACGACGCGACGCAACTCCGGACGATCATGGAAGCCCGCGACGACGCGTTCGAAGAAGGCGTCTTGGAGGACGGGACGATTCCGCTGGCGGCGGCCCACGCCGCGCAGGAACACGGCGACGCCCGGAAAGCAATCGACATTCTCAGGTACGCTGGCGAAATCGCGCAGTCGAAAAACGACGCTACCGTCCGCGAGGAGTACGTCAAACAGGCGCGAGACCGCGCGGAGAACGACCGATTCCGGGAACTCATTCGCGGTGCGACACCCCACTCGAAGCACACCCTTCGCGCCCTCGCCGGTCTCACGCTGAATCACACCGGCGAGGAAGCGTTTCGAACGTCCCGCGTCTACGAGGCGTACGAACGGATCTGCGGCCGAGACGGTGTCGACCCGCTCTCCGCCCGCCGCGTTCGGGACCTCCTCCGGGAACACGCGTTCCTCGACGTCATCGAACAGGCCGACCGAAGTGGCGGTAGTGCGGAGGGCAAGTACACCGAGCATCGACTCCTCGAAGACCCCGAAGTCGTCGTCGACGTACTCGACGCAAAGTGACCTACCTGACGCGAACTCGGCGTGTTAACGGCCGAAACTACGACATTCACTGGAAACTCGGTGTGTAGAGGAACTTATATTTCATGATAGTCAGGTACAAAAATCTACAACCCCGAGTAGTCGCCTCTCGGAAATCACCGGGAAGTAGGTCAGACATTGAAAAAGAGGTCTGACATAGTAGAAGGGGTAGTCAGATATAGGAAGAAAGAGCTCAAATATAGAGGAAAAAAGGTCAGACAAAGTGGAAATAAGGTCAGAAATAGAGAAAAAGAAACTAAACATAGAGAAAAGGAAGCCAGACATAGAAGAACAGTCTTCTAACACATGGAGATAAGCATATAAAATAGGGGTGGAAATAAAATCCCTAAATAGATCCATAGTAAACAGATCTACAGAATTCTATCTCCGAAGTGCGCTTGGACGAAGAGACCGATGGGGAGGAGATTGAGAGCGGCGACGCCGATAACGGCGGCGGTCGGCAGTTGCGGGAACGCGACTGCCGTGACGAGAAGGGTCGCAAGCGTCAACGTGCTCGTACAGACCGGAATCGTGCCGATGTGCCAACACCTCGAATCCGAGACGCCCGAGACGTGCGTAACCATCTCGAAGTTCTCCCCGGTCGATATCGACCGCTCCTCGCGGTCGTAGTCGATGACGTCGTGGCCGTCGAGTTTGTCGAGGTGGTGCTGGCTCAGTGACGTGTAGACGCTCTGGCGGAGGCTGTCGGGTGCCGACTCGTCGCCAGCGAGTACGTCGGCGATTGCGTCCGCGAGTTCTCGAACCGACACGTCGTCCGATGCCGAGCGCCCTGCGAGATATCGAACGCACTCACGACGTCGTGCGTTGGCGAGAAGTTCGTACGGCTGGTCGTCGCTCCACTCGTCGCGGTTCCGGTCGTCGTCACGATTGCGACGATAGGCCGGTGCGGCTTGGTTCAGTTTCAGACTCATCCCCCAGATACACTCGACGAGATGGACCGTACTCCCTTATCTATCGTGCAGTTAACGCGGTCGGTCGAACTTGCAACAGTTGTCGCAACAGTTGATGGAATTCTCACTGCCGACCGACCGGCAGTTCGTCGAACGCTCGCGATTACGCCGAGTAGCCGTCATCGGACCCGTCGGCGGCCGACTCCGCCGAATACACCAGTCCGACATCCATGTCGAAAACGAGAACCCCCTCGGCGTCGAGGTTCTGGAGGTAGTCGCGGTACAGCATCTCGTGTACGTCACCGTACTCGCTGTCGAGGTCCGGCGCGTGTATTTGCTCCGCGAGTTTGCTCACGGTAATCGGCGTGTTGGCTCTTTCGACAGCGATGCGAATTCGCTGAGCGAACCCCTGTCTGTCCCCCGTCGTCCCCGCCGGTTCAAATCCCCGAGACGAGCGACTCGGAGGGTCCGAATCCGGTGATTTCTGCGGCCGACTCATCTATGTCCGTACCTCCTCTCGTTCGGACTTAAGTATGAGGTGTCGTTGCACGATTCAAGCAATGGATAGTAGTCTTTGCAGGTACTTATAGTAATCTCCGCGAAATCTAGCTTCGGTAGGGAAGCGGACCCAGTTCGACGATAGCGAACCTGGTTCGGCAACAGCGAACCCGGTTCAGGCAACGTATGTGGTTGCTAAACCGTTTTACGGCGCTCAACAGTCGGGCCGATTTAACTAGTCTCCCCAGAACGACTACGCCGAGGGGAAGAGACAGTGAGTAAGACAGAAACTCCCACGGACGGCCTGACGAACGAAGAGTTCGAGTCCGCGTTGGCGGATTTGCTACGAACTGCCAGTCGGAACAACGTCGAGACGACGCGCTCGGTCGACGTGGCGACCGACACCGACGGCACCGAGTGGATGGTAGAGATAACGCGAATCGATCGACACCGCTGAACGCGGGATAGGAACACGTGTGGGAACTAGCAGACATGGTGGCCGTGCGATGAGCCGAGATGTCGACGACGAACCGCCCGATCCCGAGGTACCTCGCCGACCGTACACCCTATTCGTCCGCGCCCAACTCTCGCATCCGGGCCTCCCGTTGACGCCTACGCTGGCCGAGGCCCCCGAGACGGACGTTCGGCCACGGTCGCCCATTCTCGGTACCGACCGGTTCTTCTTCGCCGGGTTCGGTAGTGACCTCCCGGCGTTCGAGGAGGCGCTCACCGGCGACCCGACGGTCGAGGCGTCGTCGCTCGTCAGCGAGTTCGCCGACCGGCGAATCTATCGCACGGACCTCACGGACCGTGCCCGGGCGCAGTTGTCCGCGTTCGACGCGGCCGACGCGTACGTTCACGCCGCCAGAGGCACCCACGACGGGTGGATGGTCCGAATGGAGTTGCCCGACAGGGACGCCCTCGTCGATTTCGTCCGCGAGTGCCGCGGCGCCGACGTCGAACTCAATCTCCAGCGAATTACGGACACCGACGGCGTCGAATGCCACCACGACTACGGACTCAACTCCGAGCAAGAGCGCATCCTTCGGACCGCCTACCAGACCGGCTACTTCGAGGTTCCCCGGAGGGTCTCTCAGACCGACTTGGCGGACTCGTTCGATCTCTCTACTTCGGCGGTCTCACAGAACCTCCGTCGCGCGACTGCGGAACTCGTCGGAAACACGCTTCTCCCCGACCGCGAACCCTGACGGTCGTAGACGGGGCCGAACTGTTCTGGCGCGACTCCGAATCGCTCACCAACGCGGACCCTACTGGTTTCCCGACGCTCGCGGGCAGACGTTAGCAATCGCATTACTACGTGGCTGTCTCACCAACCGGGAGCCATGAACCCGTCCGAAGCCAGCCAGCACTGTACCGACGTGTTAGACGCCGTCTCGAACGCGGTCATCACCGAGCGCGAGACCCTGCGGACCATCCTCTCGGGAGTGCTGGCGAAGGGGAACGTGTTGCTGGAGGACGTTCCCGGCACGGGGAAGACGCTCACCGCCCAGAGCATGGCGACTGCGCTCGGTCTCTCGTTCAGTCGCGTCCAGTTCACCCCGGACCTGTTGCCCTCCGACGTGACGGGGACCGACGTGTTCAACGAGCGCAGCAGGGAGTTCGAGTTCAATCGCGGTCCGCTGTTCTCGAACGTCGTGCTGGCCGACGAGATCAACCGGGCCTCGCCGAAGACGCAGGCCGCCCTGCTGGAGGCCATGGAGGAAGAGCAGGTCACGGTCAACGGCCGGACCCACCAGTTGCCCGAACCGTTCGTCGTCATCGCCACCCAGAACCCCGTCGAGGACGGGCAGGGGACGTTTCCGCTCCCGGAGGCCCAGAAGGACCGATTCCTCGTGAAGACGAGTCTCGGCTACCCCGAGGAGGAGGGCGAACTCGAACTGCTCGAACGCCGGGCCGACCGCAACCGCCGCCATCCGAGCGCGGAGCGTCAACTCGACGCGACGGATCTCCAGACGATTCAGTCGCTCGTGGAGCGAGTCGAAGTCGACCGCGACGTGATGTCGTACATCACCGACCTCACCCGGGCGACGCGCTCGGACGCCCGGACGCAGGTCGGCGTCTCGCCGCGGGGAACTCAGCGACTGTTCGAGACCACGAGGACTCGCGCACTCCTGGAAGGCCGCGAGTACGTCGTTCCGGACGACGTGAAAGCGGTCGTGCGCCCGGTCGTGTCACATCGACTCGTGTTGACCGCGGACGCCCGCGTGGAGGAGACCACTCGGGCCGAGGTCGTCGAAGACATCCTCTCGGAAGTGTCGGTTCCGACGGTCAAACGCAAGGCGTAGGCCCGACGCCGACCGAAGACCGCCGTCACTCGTGAAGCGCGACGCTGAGAAGGATGACCGCGACGACGAGCAGTGCGAGCGCCGGGAGCGAAAGCCCGGTCGAACCCACCCCGTCTACCAGATTCCCCGTGAGGACGGCCGAACCGGCGACGAGACCCGCGCCGCAGGCGTGGACTCCCTCGGTGCGCCACGTCGAGGCCGCGCGACCCAACTGCTCGCCAACGTTTATCGCGTGTTCCCCGAGGTCCCACCCGACGACGGCCACGGCCGCCCCGGCGACGAGCGTCCCTGCCGGGACCGCGCGGAAGATTCCGGCGACGAGAACCCCGACGAGGACGAGACCCGCGCCGAGTTTCACCAGTCTGCGCGACCCAGACCCCGCTCGTCGCACCGGCACGAGTCCGATACCGAGCAGGAGAACCCCTAGGAGACCGGGAAGCGCCTGCAAGACGCCGGGAACGTCGCCCGCCAGCACTGCACCCGCGGGGACCCCGAGGACCGCGACTACACCACCGACGCCGAGCGCGAGCAACGACGATACGCGCCGTCCTCGCGCCCGAAGTTCGTCGCCCACGGCCATCGCCGCCAGACCCGAGAGGACGATGCCGACCGCCGAAGCGCCCGGACCGCCGACGAGGACGGTCCCGAATGCGGCGGCGAGCGCCGCGAGCGCCGCGCTTGGCCGCGTCGGTCGGCGTCGGACCGCAACTCCCGGTCCACCCGTCGCGGACTCTCCGTCGGCACTCGCTCCCGTCACAGTGCCCCCCGTTCGCCGGCTTTGGCGACTGCCGCGGCGAGACCGTCGTCGGCCGACCAATCGACGACCGGAATCTCTCGCCGCCGGAGCGACGCGATGCGGTTGGTTCGTTCGGTCGCCGCCAGTCGCTGGCCGGGCGTCTCGCTACCGGTCGCGTCGGGACTCACGACGGTCACGCTGTGGCCGTGAGCCTCCAGTCTGCTGGCGGCAGTCACCGCCCCGTCGTCGCACAGTGGCGTGAGAAACGTGACCTGCGTGTCCGGGCGCAACTGACGCCGGATGCGGGCTATCTGGTCCTCGACCGGCGGTCCGTCGTCGTCACCCGGCGGCGACGCCGAGAACGCGGGGTGGGTGGCGAGCAGTCGCATCGTCCGCGACTGGTGGTCGGTCCCGGCCCCCGGAGCGAGCCAGCAGTCCTCGCGGCCGAGCGCCGCCACGCCGACTCGGTTTCGTCCAGTGAGGAGCGCGCCCGTGAGTCGCTGTGCGGCGGCGACGTTTCGGACGACCGCGTGGGGTTCTCCCTCCCGCGCTCGGTAGGACTCGGCGCGGGCGTCCACGAGCAGGACGACCGAGGCGCTGCGCTCCTCGCGGTACTCGACGGTCGTGAGTTCGCCGACGCGGGCGAACCGCTTCCAGTCGATTCGGCTCATCGAGTCGCCGCGCCGGTACTCTCGGGTCTGGTAGAACTCGATGCCGACGCCGCCCTGGTCGGTCAGCAGGTCGCCCGCGTCCTCGATGGCGAGGTTCCGCTTCGGCGGCGTCCCGCGAGCGACGGTGCAGTCGATTTCGGTCTCCGCGGCCACCGTGGTTTCGACCTCGTGGGCACCGCTCAGGTCGCGGACGACCGCCGTCGCGGGGTCGAACCCGTGCTTGCCCTCCTCGGCGTTCACGACGTAGCTGAACGTGGCTTCCCCGCCGGGTCGGAGCGGTCCGCCGTACCGCGGTGACCCCGACGTGACAGTCAGCGCGGGCGGGACGCCGTCCACGATGCGGAGGTCGAAGAGCCAGTCGTCCCCGGCGTTGGACACGGTGACGGTCACTTCGACCGACTCCCCCGGCGTAGGTGCGCGGTCGCTCAGTCGGCGCTCGATTTCGAGCGTCGGCGTCGAGGGCGGCGCGGGCGAGAGTCGCGGGTAGGCCGCGAACGCGACCCCGACGGCCGACACGAGGACGAGCGACGGCCGGTCCGTGGCGAGACCGATTCCGCCGACGAGCAACGTCACCCCCACGATTCCCCGCCAGCGACGAGTCGTCGTCACCCCTCGACCTCCCGTTCGGCAGTAGCCGTCTCTCGCGCGGTGCTGGCCGCTTCTTTCTCTCCTTCCTCCCACTCGGCGACAACCGCCACGGCCCGCCGAGCGCCGCGGCGACTCCACGGCTCGCCGCGCAGGAGCGCCAGCACGCGGGACTCGACGCCCGGCCCGCGGTCGGCGAGGAACGCGGCCGCCTCGCGGTCGTCGGTCCACGTCCCCTCGTCGAGGCGCTTCCGTGCTTCCTCGCGGGAACACTCGCCGCGGCGGACCCACGTCTCGACGGCGGCGGTTCGGAGGCGCTCCCGGAGTTCTTCGCGCCGGGTCTCGCCGACGACCGGCAGGAGCGCGGCTCTGCTGGCGAGCGCCTCGTCCACGGAGTCGCCCGCCGCGGGCGCAGTTACCGGTTGCTCGGGCGTCGGCGTTTCCGTCTGGCGGAGGGCGTCGTTCCGTCCCGACATCAAAGCCGACGCGGCGACGAGCAGTCCGACGCCCGCGAACGTGACCACGACGAGGTAGTCGTTGCCGAGCGCAGTCACCATCGCTTCCACTGCCCCACCTGCGGGGTCGCCGCCGAGCGCGAGCGCGACCCCGAGCGCGAGGACGCCGCCAGCGCCCGCGACGATTCGGTATCGCTTCACTGCCGGACCTCCAGTTGCGACCGCACCCGGTCGAGGGTCTGCTCGGCGCGACGACGCCGCTCCTCGGTCACGCGAGCGCCGCCGTAGCGGACCTCCTCGAACAGCGAGGTCAGCGTCTGGGCCGCGTCGGGGTCCACGCCGTGGCGTCTCGCGGCCGCCGCACACTCCCGAGGAGTGAGGTTCCGTCGGTTCCCGAGTTCGAGTCGTTCGACCATCTCGAACCACGCCGACGCGACCTCGTTCTGCGGGTCGGGTTCGAGGTCGGTCTCGTCGGTCGTCTCCTCGTCCAGCGGCGTCGGAGCGACCCGCGAGAGGAGTCGGTCACGGTACCGGACCACCGCGGCGACCACCGCGATCAGCACGACGAGGGGAAGTATCCGCAGTAGTAGGTCGAACAGGTCCTGGAGGAGCGACAGCAGCCGTTCGAGGAGGCTCGGCTCCGCTATGGTCTGGCCGGTCCCGGACTGGGAGTTCGACCCACTTCCGCCCTGATTCTCCTCGTCGCCGCTTCCGGCGCTCTGCTGTTGCTGGCTCTCGCCGCTCCCGCTCCGTTCGCTCTGCTCTCCGTCGCCGGGGTTCGACGCCGCCCCGGTCCGGTCGCCGCTCTCGTCGGCCTTCGACCCGACGCTCTGGGACCCCGACCCGGAGTCCGAATCGCCGGACGACGACCCCGACTCCCCGGACCCCGACTCTCCGCCGTCGATGGCTCTGTCGAGGTTCTTCGCTTGTCCCGTTCCGAGAGGTATCTTGTCGTATTCGACCTCCGTGACCTCCTCGGGGTCGGTCGAGACGGTCGAGTCGAGCGTGGTCGAGGTCGCTCCGATGGCGAGGACACAGCACAACGCGACGATTGCTGTGAGAACCGTGTCCGCCTTCATCCTCTGGCGGGATGGACCTCTCGACGGGTTGTTCGGCGAGCCGTTTCGTGCATCTCTTGTCCGGTCGCTGGACGCGCCCGGGGATAATTATGTCGCGCTTAAGTCCGACGTAGCCCACGGATAATAATTGACCCACGCTTCCGTCTCCGTATTATGACTAACCTGTTGATGGACCGGCGAACGATTCGCCGCGTCGTTACCGTAGCCGTAGTCGGATTACTGATAACTTTCTCCGGCTGTTCGGCGCTCGGTGGTGACGTCGGCGGTTCGGCGGACACCGAAACGACCACCGCGGAATCGACGGCGACGGAACTGACGACCGAGGCGGGCGAGACGACTGCGGCGAACGATAGCTCCGAAACGACCACCGGGGACGGCCACGGTCATTCGCACGGCGACGAGACGACCACGGACGACTCCGGCGAGACGAACGCGACCGGCGACCTCTCGGGCAAGATGACCGTCGCCGTCGCTGGCACCGAACTCCCGCTGGACGAACTGGCTAGCGGCGAGGTGTCGATGGCTTCCGACGACGAACACACCTGGCGGACGAGTTCGAATCTCACCCTCGCCGAGGCGCTCTCGTCGTTCGGCGTCGAGGCGAGCGCGGAGCAACTGAGCTACGACGGGACGACCTACAACGAGGAGACGAACGGCACCGGAATTCACTACCGGGTGAACGGCGAGTCGGTCGACCCCGAATCCTACACGCTTCAGGACGGCGACCAAGTGTGGGTCACCGTCGAGACGGCCGACACGAACTACTCGGTGCCCGGCAACTACATCCGCGCCAACCAACAGCACATCCACGGCCCGATGACCTTCGTCGTGGACGGCGAAGAAGTCGACTTCAGCGAGGAGCGATTCCAGTCGGGCCACCGCCACTTCCACTTCGAGGGCGGGCACGCTAACCCGTGGCACGCTCACTCGTGGAGTATCACCCTCCAGTACGGGCTGAACACGCTGTCGGGAATCAACGTCACCGAGGACTCCGTGACGTACAACGGGACGACCTACAGCGAGGCCGACCCCGACACGAACGTCTCGATTACGGTCAACGGCGAACCGGTCGACCCGAGCGAGTACCTCCTCAAGGACGGCGACGACGTGCGCATCGTGGTCGAGAAGAACGCGTCCTGAGGACTACAATACCGACGCAGATACAGGTTTAAAGGATGTGAAAGTTTCCGAAAGATAGGAAAACACACCTCAAACGAATGCGAAGTTAGTCACACTCGCACGCAGTCCGGTCTGAGGGACGTTCGCGTTCGTCGCGGCCGACTCGTCGGCCGCGACTCTGTGCCGGTCGTCGGCTCATTCTCCAGGTTGCTTACGCCATTTAGAAATTGCCTAATTTAAAGGATGGCTATGTGAACGCCAGCAACCAATTGGGGTGAACGAAAGGTTTCTTTCACGGTTCAATCCCGACGAACCGTGGAAACATGACTACATTCGACGAAGACTCTACGGCACGCGATATTCCTTCCGGAGATAGCGAATCTGCGGCCTGCGACGAATCGACAGACGACGCTACGCGAACCGACTCCCGACGAGGATTTCTCGCATCACTCGGAGCGGTCGGCCTGCTCGGCGGCGCTTCCCCCGCGCTCGTCGGCCGGGCCAGCGCAGCGTCGACCGACCGAATCGAGCAATTGAAAGACCAATACAGTACCGTCGTCGACGTCGCGGACGCAGGCGCTGACGACACAGGCACGGAATCGATTACTCCGGTACTCGACAAGCACGCGGGCGACGACACCCTGTTCGTCTTCCCGCCGGGTCGGTACCGGATGAACGAGGAGTTCCGACACACCGGTTTCGACCACTTCGGAATGGTCGGCAACGACGCCACCATCGTCCCCGGCAACTACTGGGACTTCGAGGGTCCCAACCGGCGACTCTTCCGCCTCGGCGTCTACCACACTCCCGGCCGAGACCTGCTGGTCGAAGGGTTCACCATCGACCAGACGGCCCCCGACACCGGCATCCGGACCATCGAGGCTCAAATTTCGGACGGTCTCACGGTCCGCGACATCGACATCGTCGGCAAGCACGACAGCGGTACGTGGGGTCCCGGCCTCTTCGACGTGATGGACCCCAAGGGGACCGGAGTCGTCGAGGGGTTCCGAGCTCCCGGCGGCGGCGAGTGGGTGTCGAACACGCCCAACGACGGTAACCTCTGGCGAGGACCTTCGGGCGTCCTCATCAGCCGATACCACGAGGGGACGGTCGAACTCGTGGACTGCCAACTCGGCGGGTTCCCCGACAACGGTCTCTACGCCGGAAACGCCAAGGGGACCGTCATCGTCCGGCGCGGCGTCTACCGCAACAGCCACGCCAGCAACCTCAGAATCGGCGGCCACCACAGCAAAATCGTGGGCGCGACGGTCTACGTCGACGACAACCCCGAGAACTTCACCAACCAGCGCGGGATTCGACTCGACCAAGGCTCGTGGCTCCAGGTCCTCGACACGGCGGTCGTACTCGACAAACCGACCGGCAACGGTATCACGGTCCTCAATCCCGTCGAGTCCGCCAAGATTCACAACTCCTCGGTGACTCAGCGCACCGACCGCACGAATCAGGCCATCGTGGTCGAGGAGAAGGCCGGACCGACTTACATCCAGAAGTCCAGCATAGAGATGCAGGGGAGCGGTAACGCCATCGAAATCAAGGGCGGCAACGACCCCGGCGAAGTCGGCTGCTCGAACATCACCGTCACGGGTCAGGCCCCCGGTAGCGTCTACCGGAACGCCATTCGGTGCGAGCGCAACGACTGTTCCTTCCGGGACCTGGAGATCGACCAACCCGGAAGCGACTACCGTCGCGCTCTCGAAATCAACGGCGACGACTGCTATGTGAACGGAGGGACGTTCGAGACGACTCACCACCCCATCATCGTCAACGGCGACAGTGCGTGGATAGAGTCGGTGTACTCCGATTCCTACTCGGGTTACGAGTCGATTCGGCTCAACGATTCGAGTTCCAACGTCACAGTCAAGGACAGCATGCTGGCCGACGGCGTCCTCGACGTCGGTTGCGATGGTCTCACGATGACTGGCAACGAGGTGCAGTAGCCACTCGACCATCGACTTTACCCGGCTGATAATAAAGTCCCGGGCGTTCGTAACCTCTCACCGATGGAGTCACGCGCTGCCCGCGGATACCTCGACCTACTGGTCGCGCTCGGTTGGCTAGCGCTCGCCGCCGCCGTGACCGCCCTCTCGCTCGACGGTATCGTCCGTCTCGTCCTGCTCGCTCCGACGACCGTCTTCGTACCGGGATACGCTCTCGTCTCGCTGGTGTATCCGACCGCCGGGTCGCCGCCCGACGGGTCGACCATCGGACCGACCGGAACCGGACTCCGGAAAGCGTTCTCCCGGGGGAATCACGCCATCGGCGGCGTCGAGCGAATCGCGCTCGCGGTCGTCTGGAGTTTCGTCATCGTGCCGAGCGTCGCGCTCGGCGTCCACTTCTCGCCGTTCCCAATCGAAACCCAGCCGATACAGATCGGCGTCTTCGGCGTGACGTTCGTGCTGTTGGTCGGCGCGTTCGTGAGTCGCGCCCGCCAGTCAGCCGACGAGCGATTCGCACCCACCGTCCCGTCCCTTCCGGGCGTCTCCGGCCGGTCGTCCGGACTCGGCCACTCGTCGTCAGGCCTCGGGACCTCGACCGCCTCGGCGGGACGCTCGTGGTCGCAGGCCCTGCTCGTGGTGAGCCTGCTCGTCCTCGCGTCGTCGGTCGGGTACGCGCTCGTCGCGCCGCCAGCAAACGACGGTTTCACCGAACTCTACGTCCAATCTGGCGACGTGAGCAACGAGACGACTTCGCTGTACCCCTCGACGCTCGTTCGAGGCGAGACCCAGCCCTTCGAGTTCGGCGTCACCAACCGCGAGGGGTCGTCGGTCGAGTACAGCTACGTGGTCGCCTTCCAGCGAATCGACCGGCCGGACTCGGCGACTGGCTCGGCCGGAACCAATCAGTCCGGTTCGGGCAATAGTTCGGTCGAGGTGATCGCCCAGACCGAAGTCGACCGCGGCGAGTTCGAACTCGCCGACGGCGAGACGCGGAACGTCACCGCCCGAGTCACCCCGCAGACTACCGGCGACGACCTGCGCGTCGTCGCCCTCGTCTACCGTGGCGACCCGCCGTCGGACCCGAGCGTCGAAAACGCTTACCGGTCGCTCCGCCTCCCCGTCGACGTCACAGCGAGCGACGGTAGCGGAACGAACGACTCGGCGCTCGGAGCACCGCGGGGCGACCGCTGATGTGGCCGTGGGAGCACGTCGCCTTCGGCTACCTGCTGGTCTCGCTGTTCAGCCACGTCGTCCGCGGAGAGTCGCCAAACGGTCGGGTCGCGCTCGCGGCCGGACTCGGGGCCGTCTTTCCCGACCTCGTGGACAAGCCCCTCTCGTGGACGTTCGGAGTGTTCCCCTCGGGCTACGCGGTCGCTCACTCGGCGTTCGTCTTCCCGGTGTTCGCGCTGGCGCTCTGGCTCTCCGTCCGCCGCCGCGGAGCGGGCTATCTCGCAGTCGCGTTCCTCGTCGGCCACGTTTCCCACCTCGTCGGCGACGTGGTGTACCCCTTCGTACTCGGCGACGAGTTGGCACTCAGCGCGGTGCTGTGGCCGGTCGTGGTCTCGCCGGCGTCGCCGACCGAGGCGGGACTGGTCGCCCGGACGCTGTTCTACCTCCGGTCGTGGGTAATCCGGTTCTGGGCGCTCGAACTCGGACCGCTACTCCTGTTCGAGATGGCCCTGGCCGGAGTCGTGGCCGCCGTCTGGCTCTACGACGGCGCGCCAGTCCTCGCGGAGTGTCGGTCGTTTCTGGCGAGACGGACCGACTGACGAGCACCCCGGCTTCGATCTCGCCGGACTACCCGCTCCGGGCGCTTGGCAACTGTTGTGAACCGTTCACCGCTGGAAACGGTCGACCCCATATAACGCACTCTCCTGAGAGGCGAGAGATGGATGTCTTCCGAAGACGACACTCCGAAGCAGTCGAGTAGACGGAACTTCCTGACGGCGGCCGCGGCGACGGTCGCACTCGCGGGCCACGGGTCGGCCCAATCCGAGTACGATACCGTCGTCGACGTAGTCGAGGCAGGTGCCGACAACACCGGAAACCAGCCGATAAATCCGGTTCTGAATCGGCTCTGTGGCAACAGTACCACCGACACGCTTCTCCGATTTCCACCGGGAACGTACGCGATGGACGAGATGTTCCGACTCACCGATTACGATCACGTCGGGTTCGTCGGCGACGACGCGACAATCGTCCCGACTCCCGACTTCGACACCACCGCGCCGTGGCTGTTCCGACTCGGGGTACTCGCCGACCCCGGTCGGGACCTTCATTTCGAGGGGTTCACCTTCGACTTCACGGCTCCCGACACCGGGATGCGTGCGGTCGAAGCCCAGGTCACGGACGGCCTGACGGTCCGAGACGTTCGGGTCGTCGGCCACCACGACACCGGGACGCTCGGTCCGGGCATGTTCAACGTTCTCGACCCCGACGGGTGGGGAACCGTCGAGCGATTCGCGGCCCCCGACGGGGGTGCCTACTCCGAGAACACCGACGGAAACATCGAGGTCGGGCCGACCGGAGTGCTGGTAAGTCCTTACCACCGTGGCACGCTCCGCCTGCGCGACCTCGACATCGGCGGCTTTCCGGACAACGGCCTCTACGCCGCGACGCCCGACGGCCGGATTCTGGTCGAGGGCGGCCGCTACCGGAACAGCAACGTCGCCAACGTCCGCATCGCTGGCGACGGGAGTTACGTCCGTGGCACTCGAATCGAGGTAGACGAGAACCGGCCCGAGGACGTGAACCAGCGCGGACTCCGCCTCGACGGAGGCCGGGACCTCTGGGTCGAGAACGTCAGCATCGGCCTGTCCCGACCCAACGGCTACGCCCTCTCGGTCCAGGACGAGGTGGAGTCGGCCCGCATCGAAGGGACCGACATCGCAGTCGCCGAACGACCCAACACCGCGATGGTCGTCGCGCCGAACGCGAACCACGTCTCCGTCGTCGACTCCGATATTCACCTCGACGGCGGCGGCCACGCGCTGGCCATCTTCGGCCACGCGCCCGGCCCGGTCGTCGCCCGAAACCTGACCGTCTCGGGGTGGGCGACCGGCGAGGCCGGCCGACCTGCGATTCTCTGTCACCGCGACCACTGCGAATTCCACGACCTCGCGGTGTACCAACCCGGCGAGAACCGCCGAGCAATCGACGTTCACGGCGACGACTGTCTCGTCTCGGGCGGAACCTACATGGCGAGCAACTATCCGATGTACAACGTCGGCTCTCGGACCCGATTCGAGGGCGTGACCGCCGACTCGTGGGGCGACTACGCCGCACTCTACCTCGTCGACGGTGACGACGTAGAGGTCGTCGACTCCACCCTGTACGGCGGTATCCGAAACGGCGGCGGGACTCTCGCAACTCGAAGCGGAAATACGACGTAGAAGCGGGCCACTTCCGGGTCCTGACCGACTCGGAAGCGGCGATGCGACGAGGTCGCTCGTCGCGTCACTCGATACTATCGCGTCACGTGATTGGCGTCACGTCACGCGAGATGCGTCGCGCCGACCGCTGGCTGGCGGTCGCCGTTGACGGTGCTGGACGTTCGTCGCTGACGCTACTCCGACGCCGTTTCTTCCTCCTCCGGGTCACACGCTGATTGCTGTTCTCCGCTCTCCACCTCGATGGTCTCCGAGGAGGTGTCCTCGCTTCCGTCTTCGTGAACGACCGTGACCGTGGCGTCGTAGCTCCCTTCGCCGTCGTAACTGTGGCTGGCCGTCGAGTCGTCCGTCTTCTCGTCCACGTCGCCGTCAGCGTCGAAGCCCCACTCGTAGGTCACGTTCTCGCAGGCCTCGGCGACCCCGTTGGCCTCGAACGTCACCGACTCGTCGGCGGTGACGTTCGCCGAGGAGACCGAGAGCGTAGCGTCCGACTTCTCGTCTTCCGAATCGTCACCGGACTCGGAGTCGTCGCTATCGGAGTCGTCGCCGTCCGAATCGTCGCCGCCGGACTCCGAGCAACCACCTCTCTCGACGGTAATCGGCTCGCTCTTGTCGAGCGAGAACTCGGTGCCGTCTCCCGACTGGAGTTGCCAGTCGTCGATGTCGTCGGTGGCGAAGGGCCACGGATTCGTTCGGTTCCGGTAGGCCCACGAGTCCTCGCCCCACTCGGCGTCGATGGTGACTGCCTCGAACTCACCGTCGAGGCCGCGGACCGCCGCGCCGTCGGTGCGCCCGTCGCTCCACATCCAGTGGACGGTCGATTCGGTCTCGCCGTGGACGAAGTTGTCGTCGCGGTCGGGGTAGTCGTCGTCCTCCACGACCCACTCGCGGTCCTCGGGCAGGCCCGAAACGTGGAACGACGCCGCGCCGCCGTCGGACTCGTTGAGGTCGTCGTGGAGCATCACGAGGCTCAGGCCGTCAGCACCGTCGTAGACGAAGACGTGGCTGACCTGATTTTCTTGGATGGATTGGGAGCCGTCGCCGTAGGAACCGTACAGCGTCCCCGGCCCGGACCGGTAGTCGTAGAACTCCGAGACGGTCTTTTCGCCCGACCCGACCGCAGTGACCTCGTAGCACTCGTCGCCCTGCACGACGTGGAAGGTCTGGGTTCCGGTGTTTCCGGCCGCGTTTTCGGCGTCTCCCGCCGCACTTCGGTCGGCGTCCCCGACTCCAGTCCCGCCACTCCCGGCGGAGACGGTCCCGAAGGACGACGCGAGCAGGAGTGCGACGAGCAGGACGCTCGTCGCTTTCGCGCTCGTCACGACGAGTCACCTCCTCGGAGTCGCCGCCACCGACCACGTGGTCGCCGCCACTGCGATTCGTAGCGTATCTGTGTCGAAATCGTGCTTTGCATGCTGATTCGGCTGTCGTGAGTTCGGTCTCTCGGCACGGTGCGCCGGCCGTCCGCGAGTCTGTCGTCATGGCATCGTCCTCCCACGTTCCGCGGTAGCAATCTTTACTATCGCACCGCTAAGCCGTTGGAAAGCAGGGTCTACGCCCGGCAACGACGTGAAACAGTCCGGCGCTTTCTCTCGAATCGCGTCCGTCTACTCGTCTTCTCGAACCGGGTTTAGCCGGTCAGTAGTAATGGCCGGTCGTACCGTACGCCCCGAGAAGATGCCCACAGTTTCGGTCGTTATCCCGACGTACAACCGGGCAGAATTGCTCTCCAGAGCCATCGACAGCGTCCTCGCACAGACCTACGACGACTTCGAACTCGTCGTGGTGGACGACGGCTCGACCGACGACACGGAAGCGGTCGTGACCGGCTACGACGACGACCGGGTTCGGTACCTCCCCCACGAGACGAACCGTGGTGCGAACCCGGCGCGTAACACCGGAATCGAGGCCGCCGAGGGCGAATACGTCGCCTTCCTCGACTCGGACGACGAGTGGAGACCCCGGAAGCTCGAAGCCCAACTCGACCGCCTCGACGGCACCGACGACGAGTGGGTCGCGGTCTACTGCGACTACGAGGTGACGGTGCCCGGCGCGTCGGGAGCCCTCAGAGAGACCGCCGCCGAACTCCTGTCGGCCGGTGACGACGCCGACGCCACGGTCGAGGGCGGCGAGGACCTCGTGGGCCCGACGCTGGCCGACACCCTCCACACCGGGGCCGGTTCGACCCTCCTCGTTCGGACCGAGGTCGCTCGCCGAATCGACGGCTTCGACGAGGACCTCGACTGGTTCCAGGACCCAGACTTCCTGCTTCGGGTTCTACTCGAAGGCAAACTGGCTCACGTCCCCGAGGAACTGGTCGTGCGCCACTACTCGGGGTCGCCCGACGCCGACACCGCGGCCGCGGCCGACGTGGAGTTCCTGGACAAGCACGCCGACCTCGTCCGGGAGTCCGAGCGCCGCGGCTACGACGTGTCCGGTGCCCACAATCTCGTCCTCGCAAAGTACTACCTCCGAGAAGGTCGCTTCCTGCCGGGTCTCACGAAGCTCTATCAGGCCTCTGTCACTCCCCGGCAGGTCCCCTCGCTGGTGTGGTTCGCGGCGACTGGGAGTCGCCGGGGTCGGTCGGCAGTGCTGGCGGCGTCGGCGCTGGCGTTCGCGATGCTGGTCGCTCGGCGGAGTCGGTAGGGCGCGAGGAGACGCGACGCTTCTTTTTCGGCGGTAAGAATCGTATCGATTTCTTTAGAACAGGGATATAGATACAAAAGAAAGGAGAATATTTCTCGCTTGCGAGCGCCCAAAACGAGCCAACCGAACGGGTCTCGAATGTCGAGCACGCGCTCGGCGCTGTTCGGGTCGCCGACTACCAGAACCGGCCGCCGACCAGACGGCCGAAGATGTCGTCGGTGTCGGAACTGTTGCTGTCGGTGCTGGTGCCGTCGGATCCGGGCATGGCGGTGTCGTTGGTGGTCGTACTGTTCGTCGTCGTGGTTCCGTTCATCGCAGTCGTGCTATTTGTCGTGCCGTCTGTCGTCGTCGCCGTCTCGTTAGATCCCGTCGTCGTGGTGCCGGTCGCATCGTCAGCGGTGACGGTCGCCCCGGCGAACGAACGGAGCGTTCCCTCGACCTCGTAACTCGGCGTGCCGACGGTCACGGTGTCGGACCCCGAGACGGACTCGAACGCGAACTCGATGGAGTACGAGCCGTCCGAGGCAATTTTCGCGCTCGACACCTGGTCGGTCGCGCTGTGATAGACGTAGGCGACGCCGTCAGCGTCGCTGTTGGCGGTTTCCCCGTCGATAGTCCACGTCTTCGCCGTCGCGGGGACGCCCTTTCCGGCGGTCGGATAGTCGGCGACCTGCCACGCCTGATACCCGCCAGCGAGGGCGTAGACCGCCTCGAAGCCGCTGTCGATGAGGTTGGCCGCGCGCTGGACGGCGAGGTGGATCGGGCAATGACAGTAGACGACGACGCGGTCGGATTTCGGCCAGTCGTTCGTCGGGCCGTCACTACTGCCCGTCGGCGCGGGACTCCGGACGGCCCCGAGGACGTGCGAGACCCGATAGCCGAGTTCGGCTCTGGCGTCCATCATCCGGGCCTTGCGGCGGGCGTAGAGGTTGTGCGCCACGTCGAGGGGAACCAGTGGGACCTCGACCGTCGAACCGCTCTCGGCCTGCTCGCGCACGGTGGGGAAGGAGTCGGCGTCGAAGTCCATCGCCGAGGGCTGGTCGTCGAACTCCGGTGGGTAGCCGTCGTCGGGGTTCGTGTCCTCGGGGTAGTCCTCACTCTCCGTGGTCGTCTCCTCGCTTTTCGCGGTCGTCGTCGCAGTCGTAGTCGTCGTGTCTTCGGGGTTCGACCCCTGACATCCGGCGAGCATCGCAGTCGCGGTTGTTCCGGCGGCCATCAGGTATCGTCGTCGGGTCGTTTCGTCGGGCTCCATACATCCCGCTCGGACCGCAGCGAGGTTTATTACGCGCCAGCTATGCGTGACATAGCCGGTGGATAGGTACTTGTATGATGATTGCCATCTCAGTATCCCGGCGGACACCGGAGCCTGCGTCCCCGGCTATCCACCACTTAAACCACTTCGAGAAGCGGGAAAAGAAAACCCGACCTCAGGGTGACGAACACATCGCCACGTCACCGTTCGCGTACACCTCGCCCATCGTCGGACGGCAGAGTCGCGACTGCGGGATGTTCCGAATCTTGCCCTCTCCGTCCTGAGAAGTCCGGAAGAACGACGCGCCGTCCTTCTGGTAGTCCCGATAGACGACGATGTCGTGGTCTACCGGCCGACTGTCGTTCACGATTCCCGGATTGGCCGGGTACGACCTCGTTCTGGTGAAGACGGTCTGATACGGGTGGTCGGTGTAGAGGATCTGACGTCTGGTCAGTTGCTCGCGGTCGGGCGACCCCGTCATCTCGCCGACGGTGTCGACTGCCGCGAGTTCTTGCTCGGTGTAGCTCAGTCGTTCGCGCTCGCCCGAGAACACGGGGTCGTCTACCGTCCCGTTGCTCGACATCACCATCACGCTCGGGAACACGAGCGCGAGCACGACGATGAGCGCGACGAACACCCGCGAGTCGAGACTGCGAGAGAGGTATCCCAGGCCGATGACGCCGAGTATCGCCATCGGAGCGTACATGAACGCGATCCACCGCTGGGGCACGAAGTTGTCGATGCCGAACATCGGCAGGCCGAGGACGAACACCATCATGATGGCGGTCGCCACGAGCAGGGTGAACGTCGCTTGCGAGGCCCGCTTGCGGTGGACGACGTAGAGACACCCGACGAAGGTCAGGAACATGAACAGCAGGAATCCGGTCGTGTCCATGTAGAGCGCGACCTGTTCTACGAGCGTCGGCGCGGCGGCACTCGCACCGCCGCCGCCACTCGACGCGCTACTGGCTCCGCCGACCAGATTCAGGAATCCGGCGCTCGACGTGAGCGTCTCCATCAGGTAGCTCAGGACCAGCGAGAGGAACGGCTGGTCGGCCCCCGCGTACGGCGTGAACGACCACATGAACAGGGTGAACCCCACGTCGAACACCAACAGCCCCGCGATAGGGACGGTCTTCTCGCCGTCGAACGGGTTGAAGACGCTCGCCGACCCGGCGAACGGGCCGTACTCCACGAGCAGTCTGGCGACCAGCGTCGACCCTAACAGCACGAGCATGATGAACGTCGACACCTGATGAGTGAGGATGAGCGCCACCGACACGAGTAGCAGGAGGACGAAGTCCCGTAGCCGGTGTTCGACTCGCATCAGGCGTATCACCATGTAGGCGATGGCGAGGAACAGGAGCAGTCCCTGACTCGTCGGGATGACGTGAATCCCCCACTCGATGGGGTAGTCGGCGACGCCGTACAGCGCGGCCGCGAGGACCGCCCAGCGCTCGGCCACGAGCAGGTTCGCCGTCGCGTAGACGAACAGCACCGTCAGCGGCATCACCAGTCCGAGCGAGAGGTGGAGCGCGGTCCGGAGCGACACGTCCATCAGCAGGGCGTTGGCCACTACCGAGAGGTGGTAGAACGGCGCGGCGTAGTGCTTGTTGTCGTTTATCGCCTCCAGCGTCCCTTCCGTCATGATGGCGTCGGCCAGTCTGGGGACGTGGGTCCAGATGTCGATGCCGATGAACCCGGGATTCACGTACAACCCCGGAAGCCGGATGGCGGCCGCGAGGACCACGATCTGAGCGAGGAGCCAGCCTCGATTGTAGTCCTCTTCTCGGACGAACACTACTTGTCCGACGACGAGCGTCCCGAGGACGCCTGCGAGGTCGTAGAACAGTAGCGTTCGCTCGCCCGACCAGACAGCGACGACGACCAGCGCCGCCGCTCCGAGGAAGACCACGCTCGGGAGGACCGCCGAGACGCGGGTCGGAAGCCGAGGTAGCGCGTGGTCGTCGCTCGTCTCGGTGTGCGTCCCGAGCAGGTAGAGCAGGCACGCCACCCCGAGGACGATGGGTATCGTCTCGATGTATATCTGCGAGGCGAAAAAGCGGAGCGGGAACAGCACGGCCGCGATGACGACGCCGAGCGCGGCCGCCGTGCTGTCGATGCGAACGTCGCCGAGCAGGCCGCTGAATCGAGTGGACATTAGCTGACGCCTCCTCGGTCGGTCTGATCGGAAACGAGACTGCTCTGCCTCGAAACGTTACCGCTCTGGCCCGGTTTCTCGTCGCTCGGCGTACTGTGCCGGTCGTCCAGAACGCGCTCGTACACCGCCCGGAGTCGCCGCCCGGTGGCTTCGAGGTGCCACTCCGGCGGTAGCTCCGGTCGGCTCTGTGGCGAATCACCCGACCCGGTCGACGAGTCCGCGAGTACGCGGTCGAGTTCGGTCGTCAACTCGTCGGTCGTCTCGCAGACCGCGGCCCCCGGCACGTCGTCGACGAAGCCCACGTCGGTCGAGACGACAGGGAGGCCGCAGGCGGCCGCCTCCTTGGCGACCATCGGCCCGCTCTCGCGCCGGGAGGTGACGAGCAGGGCGTCGCTGGCGTTCAGGTAGTAGGGCATCTCGTCGTGTGGGACCCCGGTGACGGTCCGGAGGTCGGCGTCTGCGTCGGCCTGCTCGACCACCTGCTCGGCCCGCGGGTAGTCCTTCTCGGGTCGCTCGGAGGCGTACGGAAAGAGAACGACGTTCTCGTCGTCGTCCCAGCCGACTCGCTCGCGGGCAGATTCCTGCGGAATCGGCCGGAACAGGTCGGTGTCGATGCCGAACGGGACGAGGGTGTAGGGTCTGCCGAGCGTCTCGGCCATCCGCCGACTCGGAAGCACCGTCGCGTCGGCGACTCCGGCGGAGAACCGACTCAACTGGCGAATCCACTCGCGCTCGCCCATCAGGTCGGTCCCCCAGAGCGTGAGCACGACCGGCCGCCGGGGAAGCGCCAGCGCGAACGGCGCGGTCAGGCCGTAGTTGGCGTGGACGAGGTCGTGGTCGTCTAACGCCGCCACGACCTCGGGGTAAAAGCGGGCGTACTCGACGGCCGTCCGGGGTTCGTCCGGATGATGGGACCCCGGTACTTCGCAGACCGTGGACTCGACGTCCGCGGCTTCGAGCGCGGCCACCTGCTCGTCGAAGAAGGGTCGCCGTTCGGTGACGAGTTGGAGGACTTTCACTCCGCTCGCACCTCCCGGTCCCGGTTGGCCTGCATGTCGAGTGTCATGGCGGCCAACAGGGTGAGACAGCCGACGGGGAGCAGTACTGCGGTCGCGATGCTCGACGCTCCCACGCCGCCTGCGTTCCCCGTACCTCCGACGACGCCCGTCAGTACCGCGGCCAGCCCCGCCATCGCGCCTACCCCGAGCGAGACGGCCCCGAAGAGGTAGAACAGCGCCAGCGGGTGGAAGTCCCGAACCAGATACTTCGTGTGGAGTCGCCAGAGGAACCCCTTGAGCAGGAGTACCGACAGCTTTGGGACGAACGACGAGTACTCGATACTGCTGGTCTCGTCGCCGTACACCGCGGGCATCGGCACGTCCGCGACCGTGAACCCGTAGGCGTTGAGTTTGACGAGTACGTCGTTACAGAATCCGTAATCGTGATAGAAGTTCCCGGTTCCGAGGGTTTCGAGCGCCTCCCGCGAGATGGCGGTGTAGCCGTTCTGGGGGTCCATAGTCTTCCAGTAGCCGCTTGCGACCTTCGTGAGGAAGGTCAGAATCCAGTTACCGAATAGCCGCCACGAGGTCATCCCCTGGCGGAACTCCTGCTGGAGCAGTCGATTGCCCTTCGCGTAGTCGGCCTGCCCCGAAACCACGGGGTCGAGGAGTCGCGGGAGTTCGTCGGGGTCCATCTGGGCGTCCCCGTTCATGACCGCGATTACGTCCACGCCGTCGTCCAGCGCCCGGCGATATCCTGTCGTTATCGCGCCGCCCACGCCGCGGTTCTCCTCGTGACGTATCGGCACGACGCGGTTTCTGACGGCGACCCCGCCGTCGGCTTTCGCGGGTTCCTTGACGACCCCGTTTACTCGCTCTGCGGCTCGCTGAACGTGTTCCCACGTGTCGTCGGTCGAACAGTCGTCTACGACGTAGATTCGGTCCACGAACTCGGGCATCGTCTGTACGACGGTGGCGACGAGTCCGGACTCGTTGTACGCCGGGACGACCACTCCGACTCGCTTGTCCCGGTACATCTCACAGCCTCCGGTAGATGAATCCGTGGTCGGTCGCGGTTTCGGCGTCGAACACGCCGTTCACGTCCATCAGCACGGGGTCGTCGGCCGCGGCGTCGGAGACCGCCGCGAGGTCGAGTTGCTCGAACGAGTCGTGGGCGGTCGCCAGCAGGACGCAGTCCGCGCCCTCGAACGACAGCGAATCTCGGATGTCGATGTCGAAGTGATCGCGCATCTCGTCGTCGTCGGCGTGGGGGTCGTGGCCCGAGACGTCGATGTCGTACTCGCGGAGGATGTCGATGACGCCCTGCACTTCCGAGGTGCGGATGTCGGCGACGTTCGGCTTGTAGGACAGTCCGAGTATCAGGACTTCGCTCTCGCTGAGAACCTTCCCCGCGTCGTTCAACGCCTTCAGCGTAATCTCTCCGACGTGCTTCGGCATGTACTCGTTTATCTCTCGGCCCTTCAGGGTGAGTTTGGGCGTGTATCCCTGCATCTCCGACCCGTAGGCGAAGTAGAAGGGGTCGACCGGGATGCAGTGACCGCCGACGAGACCCGGCGAGTAGTCGTGAAAGTTCCACTTGGTTCGGGCCGCGTCGAGGACTTCCCGGGTGTCGAGGCCCATCTGATGGAACACTATCGAGAGTTCGTTGACCAGTGCGATGTTGATGTCTCGCTGGACGTTCTCGATGCACTTGGTGGCCTCCGCGGCCTCTATCGAACTCACTCGGTGGACTCCCGCGCCGACCACCGACTCGTAGAGATCCGCGACGTCCTCGCGGACCTCGGGGTCGTCGGCCCCGACGACTTTGACGACCTCTCGGAGACCGTGGTCGTCGTCGCCGGGCGAGGTTCGCTCGGGGGAGTACGCGACGTGGAAGTCCTCGCTGACCGAAAGGTCGGAGGTCGATTCGAGCGCCGGGACCAGCACGTCCCGGGTCGCACCCGGGTACACCGTCGATTCGAGGACGACCGTTGCGCCGGGCGTTATCCACTTGCCGACGGTGCGGCCTGCCTTCTCGACGTACTCGAAGTTGGGGTTCTGAAACTCGTCTACGGGGGTCGGCACCGTGATACAGACGTATTCGGCGTCGGCGATGGCAGCGGGGTCGGCGGTGAACTGCACGTCGCTCTCTTCGATGGCGGCGTCACCCACCTCGTCGGTCACGTCGATGCCGCGCTTCAGGCGGTCGATTCGCTCTTCGTCGATGTCGTATCCGAGCACCCGCTGTCCCGCGTGGTCGAACTCGACCGCCAGTGGGAGGCCGACGTAGCCGAGACCCACGAGACAGACGGGTACGGACTTCGGCGTCGTCTGCTGCTCGATAGCTGAAGTCCGGTCGGTGTTCTCGTTGTACGAACTCATGATAGTGTGTCGGAGGTGAAACGGTCTTCGTCGTTGTTCGTCACGCAGTGAATCGGTATTATTATAGGGCGGATAAGACGCCGAACGCGCCCGAACTCGGTGAATTCGGTCATTTCGCGGCGTGTTCGACGAGTTGGTCTGTCAGCGAGACGACTTCGTCCCGAACTCGCTGGGACCGCGACCGGTCGAGTCGGGCGTCGTCGGCGTCGAGCCCGGCGACGTAGTCCACGATGCGTTCGGGGTCCCGGGAGTGGAGGATGCGTCCCTCGTCGACCATCTGCTGGTCGACCGAGAGCAGGGTGTTCGGGAAGAACGACACGGCCGGCTTCCCCATGCAGGCGGCCTCGCGGGCCATCGTCCCCGACCCTGTGAGGACGCACCGGGAGTGGGCGGCCAACTGGAGACCGTCGTACGCACTCGTCGGGACGTGAACCCGCTCCGGGTCGAAGCCCTCGGCGTACTTCCGGTCGCCGCGGCCCCGCGGGAGGTAGACGACGTTGTACCCGGCGTCGGTCACGCCGTCGAGAATCGCGGGGACGAGCGACTCGGCTTCGTCGACGTAGGCGGCGTCTAACGCCTCGGGCCGGACGACGACGTACTGCTCGAACGGGAGTCGGTCGGTGAACGACGCGTCCGGGTCGAAGTCGGCGACGTAGATGTCCTCCTTGTAGCCGGAGTAGGTGAACACGGAGTCGAGGTCGGCACCGTGCTTTTCGAGTTCCGC
The DNA here is from genome assembly GCA_005239435.1 of Halorussus salinisoli. Classification (GTDB taxonomy): domain Archaea; phylum Halobacteriota; class Halobacteria; order Halobacteriales; family Haladaptataceae; genus Halorussus; species Halorussus salinisoli. Next base: position 47,683 of record SZNP01000012.1, read on the forward strand.
GGTCTCGAAGGCGTCCGGGACCACGGTGTAGGTCGCGCGGGCTTCGAGCCAGTTGTACAACTCCTCGGCCCACAACCCGTCCACGTAGGCGGTGATGTCGTTGTCGGTGAAGTGGATGGAGGGCATCCCGCGGGCCTTCGAGGCGAGGACGCACATGGCGTTGCGCGACGACAGCGACACGTCGGCGGCCGGGGGCCGGGCCGCGAGCTGGGCGGTCCGGAGCGGGATACCCAACTTTCGGAGGGTCGGGTCGTCGAAGTCCCGACCCCGAACCTCGAAGTCGAAGCCGACTTCGTCGGCCAGCGAGACGGTCTCGGTCTTCTCGCGCACGGTGGTCTTCACTCGGAGGTCGGGCAGCGACGAGAGCAACCCCTCGAACAGGAACGGATGGGACGGACTCACGAGGTCCACCCACGCAGTCGTACTCCGGGTCATAGCGTCTCGACCGCCGCCCCTACTTTGTGCCAACGTTGCTTGTCGAGGACGTCACAGGCGTCCACGACGACGTCGTCGGCCATCCGGTTCGCCACCATGCCAGCGCCGAGCGACCCGTACTCGTCGTGGGCCGCGGTCACGACGATGGCGTCGGCGTTCCGGGTCGCGCCCACGAGCGATTCGAGTCGGAGCGTCGAGTCGGTGACGTGCGGGTCCTGAATCGCCACTTCGGCGTCGCGCGACTGGAGTTCGTCGGCGAGCGCGAGGCCCGGGCTTCCCCGGGTGTCGTCCACGTTGCCCTTGTAAGCCACGCCGAGGATCGCGATTCGCCGGTCGTCGAGCGACCCGAGGCTCTCGGCCAACTTGTCGGCGACGTAGCCCGGCATCCCGTCGTTGACGGCCCGAGCGCGCTCCACGAGGTCGAGTCGGTCCGAATCGTGACCGAGGAACCACGGGTCCACGGGGAGGCAGTGGCCCCCGACGCCGGGACCCGGACTGAGGAGGTCGACTCGCGGGTGGCGGTTGGCGGCTTCGATGGCCGCCCGGGAGTCGACTCCGTAATCGTCGGCCACTTTCGCCACCTCGTTGGCGAGCGCGACGTTCACGTCCCGGTGGGTGTTCTGGACCAGTTTCACGAACTCGGCGGTCGTCGGGTCGGGCGCGATGGCGACTTCGCCCTCCACGACGGTCTCGTAGAGACGCTGGGCCGACTCGGCCGACAGATCGTCCACGCCGCCGACGATTCGGTCGTTCTCTCGGAGTTCGGCGAGCATCTGGCCGGGTAACACCGTCTCCGGGCAGTGAGCCAGCGAGAAGTCGTCGCCGGCGTCGAGACCGGACGCGGCTTCGAGGGTTTCGAGGAACGGGCCGGTCGTCGTCCCCGGCGGCACCGTCGATTCGAGGATGACGCCGTCTCCGGGCCGGAGACGCTCGCCGATGCCCTCTGCCGCGGCCCGGACGTATCGCAGGTCCGCTTCCCGGGCCGACTGGTCGAAGGGAGTCGGCACGCAGACGAGGTGGTAGTCGGCGGCCGGAACCTCGTCGGCGACGTCGAGCGACCCGTCGGCGCGAACGTCTCCGACGAGGTCGGCCAGTTCCGGTTCTTCGATGTGGGAGTCACCGCTTCGGACCGTCTCGCGGACGGCCGCGTCGGTGTCGTAGCCGACGACCTCGTTGTCGGCGTCGGCCAGCACCGCGGCGGTCGGGAGACCGATGTAACCGAGACCGTGGACGCAGACGGTGGTCATTGAACGACCTCCCTGGTAGCGACCGCGGCGGACGTGTCGAGGATTCGGCTCGCGGCGTCGCCGTCGCCGAAGGGGTTGTCCCATCCGGTGTCGGCCTTGACCATGTCGCGGGACGCGTCGAGGATGCGGGTCGGCGTCACGCCACCGAGTCGGTTGGCCCCGGCGGCTATCGTCTCGGGGCGTTCGGTGTTCTTCCGGAGGGTGACGCAGGGCACGCCGAGCACGCAGGCCTCCTCTTGGACGCCGCCGGAGTCGGTCAGAATCAGTCCGGCGTCGCTTTCGAGGCGCAGGAACTCCAGATAGTCGAGCGGTTCCACGACGCGAATCGAGTCGGGCACCGTCAGGTCAGACAGTACTTTCCGTGCGCGCGGGTGAACCGGATATATCATCTCCATGTCGAACTCCCGGGCCACCCTGTCGATGCCGGTCAGCACGTCGGCGAATCGCTCGCGGTCGTCCACGTTCTCGGCTCGGTGGACGGTGACGAGACCGTACTCGCCGGGCGTTACCTCGTAGTCGTCGAGGGCGGTACTCTGGTCGGCCGCGAGGGTTCGGTGGCGCTGAAGCGCGTCTACGACCGTGTTCCCCGTGACCGAGATGCGGTCGCTGGGGATACCCTCGGCCCGCAGGTTCTCGGCCGCGGCGGGGGTCGGCGCGAACAGTCGGTCCGCGGTGTGGTCACAGATGATTCGGTTTATCTCCTCGGGCATCCCGCGGTCGTCGCTCCGGAGTCCGGCCTCGACGTGGCCGAGTTCGGCGTCGAGTTTGCTCGCCGCGATGGTCCCGGCCAGCGTGGTGTTGGTGTCGCCCTGCACGAGTACCGTCTCCGGTTCGGCGTCGAGCAGGATCTCTTCGACGCCCGCTATCATGTTCCCGGTCTGCTGGCCGTGGGTTTCCGACCCGACGCCCAGCGTGTGGTCTGGCGCGGGAAGCCCCAACTTGTCGAAGAACACCTCCGTTAGCTGTGGGGAGTAATGCTGTCCGGTGTGGACGACGGTGTGTGGCACGTCGCGCTCCCGGCACTCGCGGATTATCGGCGCGAGCTTGACTATCTCAGGTCTCGTACCAAGTACGATGGCGAGTTGTGACGAGTTCATACGTAAATCGAATGTCCGTAGGCCGCGTACGGATGCGACCGTACACGCTCGTCTCTCGGAAGCCCCGGGAGGGCCTTTATTATCGGGCGGGTAAGGCGAGCTCGCGTGATTTCTCGGCGGTTCGGTTCGCGTTGGACCGGACTCGTCGGCGATTCGCCGCAGATACGTCGGACAGTTGTCAAGAAATCGTCGCTCGAAGCCGAAGCCGACTTTCCACCGAGTTTGTGGCTTAGCCCCTCTATAGTATTACCAAATTAGGTCCGAATGTAGAGAGAATGAGCGCGGACACGCACTGTTTTAGCCGATTGGCACTGCGCCGCGGACAGTTGCGGCCGTTCCGGCGTGAGACGGACACGCGGGACGACGAACGATGGATAGCGAGATGACCGGGCGGTCGACCGTCGTCGCGGGACTTCTCGCGTGCGCCCTCGTGGTCGCGCTCGTCGCTCCCGTAGCCACGACGGCACAGACCGACGTTGTGGCCGAACAGACCAGCGTTACGACGACACAGACCGACGTTCTGGTTCAAGACGTGTCGATATCGGGCGACGCGGTCGCCACGCGGAACGACGGGACCGTCTACCTCTGGCCGTCTCGTTCCTACACGCTGACCGCGACCGTCGACAAGATTGCGACCGCGGCCGAGTACCGAATCTGCGCCCTGACAGACGCCGTCGAGTTGAACTGTACGACGACGACGCTTCGCCCGGTCACCGCCGAGGTCGAACTCCAGGTTTCGGAGTCGGTCGCTCTCGGCGCGCAGAACGTCACCGTCACCATGGAGCGAGTGGGCACGAACGAGACGCTCGTAGCGGGCCAACTCGCCCGAATCCACGTCCTCCGGCCGACCGGCGACACCGACGACGACGGTCTCCAGAACCGGGACGAGCGAGCGGTCGGCACGAATCCCGCACTCGCCGACACCGACGGCGACTTTCTCGACGACGGCACCGAGGTCGCCCTCGGAACCGACCCGCTGAACCGCGGGACGGCGTTCGTGTTCGGCGCGGTCGCGATGCTCGTCGCCGCGGTCGTGGCGGGTCTGCTCTTCCGGTACGGGCCACGGATCGTCGCACCGCTCCGAGAGTCGGCGGGTCGCTCCTCTTCGTCACCGACGAGCGAATCGAGTTCGGCCGTCGAGCGCACGCCTCGCTCGACTCCCGACGAACGCAGTCCCGACTCCGGTTCCACGCTCGATTCGGAGTCGGACTCGTCGCCGCCATTCTCCGACGAGGAACGGGTTATCCAGTTGCTAGAAGAAGAGGACGGACAGCTTCGACAGAGCGAAATCGTCTCTCGGACGCCGTGGTCGAAGTCGAAGGTGAGTCGGCTTCTGGCTCGGATGGACGAACAGCAACAGGTCGTGAAGATAAACGCCGGGCGACAGAACGTCATCGTCCTCCCGGGCGAGGAGCCAGCGAAGTTGGAGTCGCTCCGCGGCGGCGACGAGAGGTGAGGAGGGGTTTCTCGGGGCATCGACGGGCGAACCGACACAGTAATTGACACTGATTCTGAATTTGTCGATCGGTTATGTCACGGACCTTCGGTTCCGGGAACGAATCTACCGCGGACTGGCCCCCGAAGTTCCACCACGGAATCGGGCCAGCAGTCGCGCTCGTCCTCGCCTTCGCGCTCCTGTTGGTGCTCTCGAATAGCTTGCGCGCTCGATTGCTCGGCTTCGACACCGGTGGCGTTTCTACCCCGTTGTTCGGAATCGCGTCGTCGACCGTCCAAATCGGAATCGTACTGTTGGTCCTGCGGTACGAGGGCGTTCGATGCCGTGACGTCGGACTCTCTCCCCGACTCGTCGTCCCAGCAATCGCCGCGGTCGGTGGGTTGGTGGCCGTCCTCCACGTGGTCGTCGTCGGTCTCGCACTTCTCGCCGGAAACGAGGTCTCGGTCGGTCTCTTCGCCTACCAGCGGTCTTCACCGACGACGTATTCCCTCCTCGGACTCGCCGTAAGCAGCGTCAACTACTACCTCTTCGTCGGCCCGGCCGAAGAGTTGGCGTTTCGAGGCTACCTTCAGAACAAACTACTCGTACTCCTCGATGGTCGAAACGACCGTGTTCGCACGGCGCTCGCGGTGACAACGGCGGCAGTCGTCTTCTCGCTGTTACATCTCCCCGTGATACTTGTCGTCGGAGGGTTCGAACTACAGGGTATGGTCGGCGCACTCCTGACGAGCGCGCTCTCGGGAATCGCCTTCGGTATCATCTACGAATCGACGCGTAACCTCTATCTCGTGGCGTTCCTGCACGGAATCGGCGACTGGTCGCCGCTGTTCGTGGACCCCGGTCCGGACGTGTGGCCCAACTGGGTCGTCGTCTCAGTGAGCTACACGCTGCTGGTGCTGTCGTATCGTCAGTGGGCGGTGAGGATGGAGAACTCGAATCGGACCTCAGCCGTCGATGGCCCGGCGTAGCTGGCGTTTGGTCGTCGAGAAGTCCACCGTCGGAGCGGTCACTTCCCCTCCGGCCACGACTCGCGGGACGGTGGAGATACTCAACTCGGTGGCTCGGTCGGTCGTCGCCCGTACTTTCTCGCGGTGTTTGCCGGTCAGCATGGCGTTCTCGAGGGCGTCGGTGTTGCCGACCTTCGTGGTCTCGGCGAACCGGACGAGTCGGTCGGCCGTGGCCCACTCGTACCGCTCGGGTGGCTGGTTGGTGAACACCGACGCGAAGTACTGCCAGTAGCGCTCGGGGGCCGACTGCCAGATTTCGAGGCCAGCGCGCGCGGCCCGCGGGGCGTCCGCGCCGAGGAACGGCTCCCCGTTCAGGTAACTCAGCGACCGGAACTCGACGGCCACGTCGCCGGGTTTCACGAACTTTTCGACCACTTCGCCCATCATCTGGACGACGAACTCCTGGGTGTACGGGCACTTCCAGTTACCGTACAGGGTCGCAGTCACGTCGGCGTCCTCGCGGCCGAGTCGAGCGTAGTCGTACTGGCCGGGGTCGGACGGGACGAGCGACTTCGGAATGCTGACCTTCGGCTTCTCGATGGTGACCCGGCCCAGCGACTCCGACTCGTTGCCCGACCCCGCGTCGCCCGGTTCGGAGACGTTCCCGTCCGAGAGGTTCCCGTCCGAGCTATTTTGCCCGCCAGTCGTCGTCGGCGTGGCGTTTGTCGTCGGCGATGCTTCGGTCGTCTCCGTATCCGGACCGTTGGCGGTCTCTTGGATGACACTCGCACAACCGGCGATCGACGCGAAGAACGCCGACCCGGCCGCGCCGAGTAGTTTTCGTCGGTTAGACACGATTTCGGCGTCGTTCCGAACGACCATTACTATCGACCGGGTAAGCCGACATGGCGGTGTAGAGATGCTCGGACGCTCCCGGAGACGTGGTTACCAGGCCCGGCGAGCGGCCGTCGCGACTGGTGAGCAGGCCATCTAACCTTCGGGCATACATGTATATTTCTATAGGAAATATAAAAAATTGCTAAATGAATAAAAACATTTGTCAGTCTCCCAGCGTAACGCGGAGCCGGCCGGCCCGTACGCGAGTCGACCTATCGACACTCGTGGAGTCGATTTCGAGTGGCGAATCGCGAAAACGGAATCTGCAGTTACGAGGGTCAAACCGTCCGACAGCGGGGAGATGGATACGACACCCGCAAAAATAAGTGCAACTGTTGCAACGAACGAACCGCCCGAGGGCGCCGGTGTCGTTATCCGTACGATAACCTGTTGCTTATCTGCTTTATAGTAAAGGACGAAGCGTCCGACCCGAGTAGTATGGCCCTCACGATTCGCAGTCAATGTCCAGACGCAGCGCCTCCAACGGAGTACGTATCGAGTAACTCGATTGCGACCGGCGGGCGGGTGATCTGAATATGTGTGGAATCATCGCTCGCGTCGGTGCCGACGACGGCGTCGACCGTCTCCTCGGCGGACTCGAACGCCTCGAATACCGCGGCTACGACTCGGCGGGCATCGCGGTCGAGAACGGCGCAGGTCTCGCGGTCCAGAAGTGCAGTGGTCAGGTGAACGAACTCAAGGAGTCGGTTCACGACAGCCAGATTTACGGCGGTATCGGCATCGGCCACACCCGCTGGAGTACCCACGGCCCGCCGACCGACGACAACGCCCATCCCCACACCGACTCGACCGGGGAGGTCGCCGTCGTCCACAACGGCGTCATCGACAACCACACCGAACTCCGCGAGGAGCTGGAAGCCGAAGGCTACGAGTTCACCAGTGACACCGACACCGAGGTCATCCCGCACCTGTTCGAGCGCCACCTCGAAGACCATCCGCCCGAAGCGGCGTTCCGCGAGGCGGTCCGCGACCTCGACGGGAGCTACGCCATCGCGGCGATGGTCGAGGGCGTCGACGCCGTCTTCGCCGCCAGACGCGGGTCGCCGCTGGTCCTCGGCGTGAGCGACGACGAGTACTTCCTCGCCAGCGACGTGCCCGCGTTCCTCGAACACACCGACGAGGTGGTCTACTTCGAGGACGACGAAGTCGGCGTCATCCAACCCGACGAGGTCGAACTCTCGACGCTCGACGGCCAATCGATCGAGCGGTCGAGCGAAATCGTCTCGTGGGACCCCGAGGAGACCGGCAAGGGCGGATACGACCACTTCATGCGCAAGGAGATCGAGAACCAGCACGTCTCGCTGGCGAATTCGATTCAGGGTCGGGTCGGGGACCGCGAACCCGACTTGGACGAGTTCCCACCGGGGAGCTTCGAAGACATCGACAGCGTCCAGATCGTCGCCTGTGGCACCTCGTTCCACGCGGCCAAGTACGGCGCCCAACTGCTCAACAAGGCTGGCGTCCCGGCCCAAACGTTCAGAGCCAGCGAGTACGACGACTCGGTGCCCGTCGACGACGGGACGCTCGCCATCGCAGTGACCCAGAGCGGCGAGACGGCCGACACGCTCGCGGCGCTCGACCGCGCAAGCGCGGCGGGTGCGCGGACGACCGCGGTCACGAACGTCGTGGGTTCGACCGTCGCTCGGGAGGCCGACGACGCGCTGTTCATCCGGGCCGGACCCGAAATCGGCGTCGCGGCGACCAAGACGTTCTCCTCGCAGGTCGTCACCCTCTCGGTGCTAGCCCACCGTATCTCGGCCGACGTCGCCGGGACAGCCCCGTGGGACGACCCGGCGGCGTTCTACGACGCGCTCGAACGTCTCCCCGACCACGTCGAGAGCGTCCTCGACACCGAGGTTGCCGCCGACGTAGCCGACGACTACCTCGGGAGCGACGCCTTCTTCTTCATCGGCCGGGGACTGGCCTATCCGGTCGCAATCGAAGGCGCGCTCAAGTTCAAGGAGATCACCTACGAACACGCCGAGGGATTCGCGGCGGGCGAACTCAAGCACGGCCCGCTGGCGCTGGTCACGCCGCAAACTCCCGTGTTCACCGTCGTGACCGGAGACGAGGACGACAGTACGGTCATCAACGCAGAGGAGGCCCAGACCCGCGGTGCGCCCATCGTGGCGGTGTCCACCGACGACCACGCCATCACGGACGTGGCCGACGCACACCTCCCGATTCCGGAGACGCACCCGGACCTCGCGGGCCTGCTGGCCAACGTCCAACTCCAACTCCTTTCGTACCACACCGCCGACCGTCTCGGTCGCGCCATCGACAAGCCGCGCAACCTCGCCAAAAGCGTCACCGTCGAGTAGCCGCGAGATGAACAACGAACTCTTCGGCGTCTTCGGCGACATCGACGCGTTCTCTCGGTTTCGGTCGCCCTCGTCGTTCGACTGCGTGGTCGAGGGTGACTCGATTACCGTCGGCGTCCGGGACGTGGGATTCGGGATTCCGGGTCGAACGTCCGTCCACGCTGAGGACGACCGACTGTGCGTCCTCTGGGGCGAGACGTACCTCTCCGAGGCGACCACGACTCCCGCCGAGCGGATGCTCGAACGCGCCGCCGTGGCCGGCCCCGACGTGTTGGCCGACGTGAACGGTTCCTCGCTCGTCGCGGTGGACACCGGCGAGACCGCCTACGTCGCCACCGACCCGGCCCGAACCATAGACTGCTTCTACACCGACGCGTCTGGCGTGCGGGTGTTCGGAACCGACGCCTTCGAGGTCGGACGCACCGTCACCGACCCGACGGTTCGCCGCGATAGCCTGCTGGAGTTCCTCCACCTCGGCGTCGTGCTGGGCGAGAAGACCCTCGTCGACGAACTCCAGCGAACTCCGTTCGACGGTCGACTCCACGCCGACGACACCGCGACGTTCGACCGGTTCGTCTACCAACCGACCGAGTTCGATTACGTCGAACAGCTCGCGGTCCGACTCGAACGCGCTCTCGAACGCCGGATGCACCTCCCCGGCCGGAAGGGCCTGCTGTTGAGTGCGGGCTACGACTCGCGGGCGTTCCTCGCCGGGCCGACCGACGTGGACGACTCCTACACCGTGACCCGCCGAGACGGCCACGAAGCCGAGGTCGCGGCCCGCATCGCCGACCAGTACGACAGCGACCACGCCGCCTTCGAGGCCGACGGCGACTACCTGACCACCGACTTCTCGACGGTCCGGTACACGAACGGTATCCGGGAGTCCATCCACGTCCACCACGCTGCGTACGCCGACCAGATGGACGTGGACACGATGTACCACGGTCTCCTCTTCGACACGTTCCTCCGGGGTCACTTCCTGCCCCGCGACGGCGTCGAGGTACTCGGCCACACGCTCCCCCGGCCGAGGTTGGCGACCGACTTCGACCCCGCACGGCGACTCGTGGCCGACAAGTTCGGCTTCGTTCCGCTGAGCGACCACGCCGGGCCGGAGTTCGAGGTACCGGTCGAGAGCCGCGAGTTCGCCCGCGACGCCGTAGACCGAGAACTCGACCGGACCGCCGACCGGTACGAGTCGCCGCACAACGGCTGTGCGGTCGTCGGCATCGCTAATCAGCCGACGCACTCGTTCCGGACGCATCTGGCGGACCACTTCCTCGAATCGGCCCCCGCGGCCGACGCCGAACTGCTCGACTGGCATCTCCGGACTCCGCCGGAGCACCGCAACACTCGGACGTTCCGCCGGGCGCTGAAGCGATTGGATTCGGATATCTTGCGTCACCGGCCGCCGGACCGACCGCACGACTCGGCGGCACTCAACCAGATCGAGCAGTTCGTCCGGGCGCGCACCCCATTCCTCGACGAGTTCGAGAACGCGTGGCCGGACCGACGCCGCGAGTACGACCGGGCGGAGTTGGACGCCGAACTGTTCCCGGACCAGCCGGAGCTTCACGACCTCCCGGTCCGGTTGAAGCTTCGCATCAACGACGCCCGGACGTGGCTCGGGAGATTGGAACGGGATACTGACCCCGAGGCCACCGAGATTCTCTCCCCACCGAGCGAGCGGTTCCGGCTTCGGTCGGTCTGAAGCGTTTCCCGAGGGGGTAGAGAGAACGGAAAGATAGAGAGTACATTTCGTCTGTTTCTCCTTCCAAAAGGCTGGGTAAGGGTCGAACTTGATAACAGACTCGCCGATATTCACCTAGAGAATAGTGGCTGCTCTACGGTAATCACAATAGTCTACTCCGTCGTGGTGTCTGCTATCGTCGTCGTTTCCGTGGTGGCTGTCTCTGTCGTAGTCGTCGAAGTTTCCGTCTCCGTAGTGGTCGTTTCCGTAGTCGTTTCAGCGGTCGTCGTCTCTGCCGTTGTCTCGGTCTCCGTCGCCGTTTCTGCGGTCGTCTGCGTGGTAGTTTCCGTAGTCGTTTCTGCAGTCGTCGTAGCGGTTTCGGTCGTCGTGTTTTCGGTGGTCGTCTCTTCCGTCGTCGT
>SZNP01000013.1 GCA_005239435.1 Halorussus salinisoli
TATGAGTGGGAGGCGGCGAATCGGGGTTTCCAGAGGCTCGCGCACTCCAGTACTGGCCGAAACGCAGGCGGGCTTAACTTCCGTGTTCGGGATGGGTACGGGTGTCGCCCCGCCGCTCTGGCCGCCTTAACGCCGACCCACGGAATCGAACCGTGGTTAAACCAATGTCGGTGATTCGATGCGGTGTGTCGACCGTATGTATGTGCAATCCAGATAGCGCCTGGACCCGACTTCGCGGGTGCAGTGCGGTACAATATGAATGTGTGGCGTTGACCTGTTAGTGCTCGCGGACTGAACGTCTCGTTGCCTCGACGCGTACATCCCGAGTCTATCGAACTCGTCTTCTACGAGTGGTCTCAGATGGTATCTCTTTTCCAGGTGGGTTTCGAGCTTAGATGCGTTCAGCTCTTACCCCGTGTCACGTGGCTGCCCGGCACGCGCTCTCTCGAACGACCGGTACACCAGTGGTGACCAATCGTAGTTCCTCTCGTACTATACGATCGTTCCCGTCAGATACCGTAACACCCCCAATAGATAGCAGCCGACCTGTCTCACGACGGTCTAAACCCAGCTCACGACCTCCTTTAATAGGCGAACAACCTCACCCTTGCCCGCTTCTGCACGGGCAGGATGGAGGGAACCGACATCGAGGTAGCAAGCCACTCGGTCGATATGTGCTCTTGCGAGTGACGACTCTGTTATCCCTAAGGTAGCTTTTCTGTCATCTATCGCCCGCATCAAGCAGGCTGATAGGTTCGCTAGACCACGCTTTCGCGTCAGCGTCCCTTGTTGTGCAGGACACTGTCAGACTTCCTTTTGCTCTTGCGCTCTGTTCCGCGTTTCTGACACGGATGAGGAAATCTTGGGGCACGCTCGATATCTTTTCGAGCGTGTACCGCCCCAGTCAAACTGCCCGGCTACCGGTGTCCTCCTCCCGGAGTGAGAGTCACAGTCACTAACGGGTAGTATTTCAATGATGACTCGGTGGCCCGCTAGCGCGGGTACCTGTGTAACGTCTCCTACCTATGCTGCACATTAGCGACCGTGTCTCAGCGACAGCCTGCAGTAAAGCTCTATAGGGTCTTCGCTTCCCCTTGGGGGTCTCCAGACTCCGCACTGGAACGTACAGTTCACCGGGCCCAACGTTGGGACAGTGACGCTCTCGTTGATCCATTCATGCAAGCCGCTACTGAAGCGGCAAGGTACTACGCTACCTTAAGAGGGTCATAGTTACCCCCGCCGTTAACGGGTCCTTCGCCCCATTGTACTGGGTGTTCAGATACCCGCACTGGGCAGGATTCAGTGACCGTACGAGTCCTTACGGATTTGCGGTCACCTATGTTGTTACTAGACAGTCGGAGCGTCCGAGTCACTGCGACCTGCCTCTATGCGAGGCAGGCATCCCTTATCGCGAACTTACGGGACTAACTTGCCGAATTCCCTAACGTCGGTTGCTCCCGACAGGCCTTGGCTTTCGCCGCCAGAGTACCTGTGTCGGATCTCGGTACGGACACCATACTCCCTTTTCACGGGCCCTAGGTAACGTCAACTTTCGCTGTGTCTGGCTTCGTTCGCTTCGTGCCATTACGGCTTCCACGAAGTTCCCAGATTCGACCGGGCGAAAGCCCGGCTTGACGGTTCCCAAGGCGTTGGTTTCACTGTATGGTGGCACAGGAATATTAACCTGTTTCCCTGTTGTCTCGGTCGAATTGCGGCGAGACTTAGGACCGGCTAACCCTCGGCTGATCAGCATTGCCGAGGAACCCTTACTCGTAAGGCCGTCGGGGGTCTAACCCGACTAACGCTGCTACTATGACCAGGATTTTCGTTCCTATTCGGTCCACACGAACTCTCGCCCGCGCTTCCATCCGAACAGAATGCCAGTCTACTCGATCACCATGTGAGTGGTGCGGCTAGGTCTCGGTGGCAGACTTGAGCCCCGATCATTTTGGGCGCCTCAAACCTCGGCCGGTAAGCTGTTACGCTTTTCTTAGAGGGTAGCTGCTTCTAAGCTCACCTCCCGGCTGTTTAGGGCTTGAGACCACCTTCAGATTGCACTTAGTCTGCACTTTGGGACCTTAACCCAGCTCTGGGTTGTTCCCCTCCTGGTGCACAGGCTTACCCCGCACACCGGATTCCCTGCGTCGACGGCGTTCGTAAGTTTGGAGTTTGACAAGGGGGCCGACTTCTCTCGAAGTCGGCGCCCCTAATCGGTCGCTCTACCTCACGAACTACCTCGACAGAGGTCATGCTTCGACATGTTTCGACTGGAACCAGCTGTTGCCAGATTCGATGGGCCTTTCACCCCTACACGTAGGTCACGGGAGGGTATTGTAGGACACCATCCCTAACAGGCCTCCACGTGGCTTTCGCCACGCTTCACCTTGCCCACGCGTAGATCATCTGGTTTCGGGTCGCATCCGATTGACTCCCCGCCCTTGAAGACGGCGGCCCTCGCACGAATGTGCTGCGGCCATGTTGGTTTCCCTGTGCCTTCCCGGATACACCGGTTAGACTCGCCAATCAAATGCACTCCCTGGTTCGTTTTTCAAAACGTACGACAGAACATCGGCTTCCTCTCGGTTCTACTGGGGGTTTGCACCCGGTTCGTTTTGGAGAGGACCTTGTATGCCCTGTCGCTCCATCGCCAACTGATTTCAGGCTCTGTTGCACCTCCCTTCGTGGGGTGCTTTTCAGCGTTCGCTCACGCTACTTGTTCGCTATCGGTCTCGAGACGTGTTTAGTCTTCGCGGTCGATGCCCGCGATATTCACGAGGAATTTCCAATCCCCGATACTCTGGAGCTGACGCACACCGTACTGACTCATGTTACGGGGCTTTCACCCTGTATCGCGCTCCGTTCCAGAAGACTTCACATGAGTGGTCGGGTGCTGAGTGTCAGTCCGAACACCACATTGCCCGTGAGGGCTTCGGTTTGGACTGTGTCGCTTTCACTCGCAGTTACTGACGACATCCCTTGCGGTTTCTTTTCCTGCCGGTACTGAGATGTTTCAATTTCCGGCGTTCCCCATTGCGCGAGGCAATTGCGAGGGGATTCCCATTCGGAGATCCTGAGTTCTTCGCCTCCGTGCGGCTCCCTCAGGCTTATCGCAGCTTGGCACGTCCGTCGTCGGCGCTCGAGCCGAGCCATCCACCAGCTGGCACAGTAGCCACGCTGTTGGAATTGTTGGTCGCACTGTGACCCGGTCGGTCGGATCCAGTGGACGCCTGGATTGCACGTACATACGGTCGTCATCGCCACGTCCTATAGGTGGTATAGGAGCGTGCATCGAACCCTTCCTACACGCGCTTTCACGGTGTAGTGCATCGGTTAGTGTGGATTGAATCGTTGCGCCGTCTCCCACTTAAGGGACACGGTTCGATTCCACCCACGGCATGGACCCACTGGGATTTGAACCCAGGGCATCCTCCTTGCAAAGGAGGCACTCTACCACTGAGCTATGGGCCCGTCCCCACGACGGGGAAGGTGTGTTTGTTAACCCTGGTAGTTCTAAGGTGCCCGACCACCGAAGCGGTCGAGGTCGTCGAGGAACCCTCTCGAGTGTCTGTCGCGAGGCGACAGACGGGTGTGGGCCATCCCGTCGGGATGGTCCCGTGCGTTAGGAGGTGATCCAGCCGCAGATTCCCCTACGGCTACCTTGTTACGACTTAAGCCCCCTTGCGAAGCCCAGATTCGACCACCGTGTGGTGGCCTCATCCGGACCTCACTCGGGTGCTTTGACGGGCGGTGTGTGCAAGGAGCAGGGACGTATTCACCGCGCTCTTCTGAAGCGCGATTACTACCGAATCCAGCTTCATGAGGGCGAGTTTCAGCCCTCAATCCGAACTACGACCAGGTTTAAGAGATTACCGTCCTCTTTCGGGGTTGGAACCCGTTGTCCTGGCCATTGTAGCCCGCGTGTAGCCCAGCTCATTCGGGGCATGCTGACCTACCGTTGCCCGTTCCTTCCTCCACGTTAGCCGTGGCGGTCTCCCTAATGTACCCAGCTACCACGAGGGTACTGCTGGCAATTAGAGATGCGGGTCTCGCTCGTTGCCTGACTTAACAGGATGCCTCACGGTACGAGCTGACGGCGGCCATGCACCTCCTCTCAGCAGGTCAGGTAAGCTCATCACACTGACCGTCACTCCTGCTGTCGGAGCTGGTGAGATGTCCGGCGTTGAGTCCAATTAAACCGCAGGCTCCTCCGGTTGTAGTGCTCCCCCGCCAATTCCTTTAAGTTTCATCCTTGCGGACGTACTTCCCAGGCGGCTCGCTTCTCGGCTTCCCTACGGCACAGCGCAGGCTCGTAGCCTACGCCACACCTAGCGAGCATCGTTTACAGCTAGGACTACCCGGGTATCTAATCCGGTTCGTGACCCTAGCTTTCGTCCCTCACCGTCGGGTCCGTCTTCCTGAGGCGCTTTCGCCACCGGTGGTCCGTCCAGGATTACAGGATTTCACTCCTACCCCGGACGTACCCCTCAGGTCTTCCGGCCCCAAGCCAGCTGGTTTCCGCCGGGCGCCCACTCGTTAAGCGAGTGGATTTCCCGACGGACCTGTCTGGCTGGCTACGGACGCTTTAGGCCCAATAATAGCGGCCATCACTCGGGCTGCCGGTATTACCGCGGCGGCTGGCACCGGTCTTGCCCAGCCCTTATTCGTACACCTCCCTACGGTGTACAAAAGCGAGGACTATATGCCCTCGCACTCGGAGTTCCCTTATCGCACTGTCGTGCAGTGTAAAGTTTTCGCGCCTGCTGCGCCCCGTAGGGCCCGGAATCTTGTCTCAGATTCCGTCTCCGGGCTCTTGCTCTCACAACCCGTACCGATTATCGGCACGGTG
>SZNP01000014.1 GCA_005239435.1 Halorussus salinisoli
GTGGTCGTACTGCGGAAGCGGGTCGTCGATACCCAGCACGTCGAGCAGAATCGGGCCGTCGTAGTGCGGCGAGACGAAGTCGTACTGGCGCTTCGAGACGAGGTGGCCGACCGCCTCGCGGGAGAGGGCTTCGAGTTCGTCGATGCTCTCTAACTCCTCGCGCCACGGGACTTTCGAGACGAAGCCGACCTCCCACATTCGCTCGGAGGTCTGGGTCAGCATCAAGTACGTGAACAGGTGGCTGTTCGTGTAGGAGAGCGCATTCCAGATGGCGCGGTCGGGGACCAGTACCGACCCCTTGTGACCGAAGACGGAGGAGTCGTGGAGATAGCCGAACCGCCGACCGCTGCGCTTGGCGACGGTGTACGTCAGCGACTCGCTGAAGTAGTACTGCGTGTTGCGCGGGTACGACTTCGAGTATCGAGACACTTCGGTGCCGTCGTCTCCCCAGAGAAGCGAGTTCTTGACTCTCGGGAGGAGCCACGCGTCTGCACCGCCCTTCGCGAAGGGTGCCCAGTCGGCGCTGCCGGCGTTCTCCCAGAACTTGTGGACGAAACGGGAGTCGTCTGCCGTCGCGATTCCCTGCTTGATGTCCCCTAACGTGTCTCGGTCCTCCAGGCCCGCGTTGTCGGCGTCGAGGACCGTTCCGGACCGATACAACTCCCTGAGGCCGGTCGGCACCCAGTACGAGAGCGGTGTCCCGGGAACCATGTCGAACTCCGAGAGGTCTCGGTGGTAGAGTCGCTGCACGTCCGTTTCGGCGTCGGCGAACGCGGCGTCGAGGAACGTCCGCTCCTTTCCGGCTTTTTCGACGTCCGGGAGGCGAATGAACGTCCCCCTCTGGCCGCTCTCGGTGTCCGACCGAACGACGGTGCCCACCGTGCCTACGGTCGCGTTGTCGAGGACGTCGTAGCCGAACTCCGAGAAGAAGTCGAACGCTCCCCGACCACCCACGAAGTCCTCGCGGAACTGCTGGAAGGACTTGTTGAACATGAACGACCACGGGACGAGCATCCCGATGCGACCGCCCGACCGCACGAGACGGTCGCAGGCTTCGAAGAAGTTGATGTAGTACTCGGTGGTGTACTCGTAGTTGTCCTCGACGTAGTCCTGTACGTCGTCCGGCATTCGTCCCCCGGAGCCGTACGGCGGGTTCATCAGCGCCACGTCGTAGTCTTGCGTGAGTACGACGAGGAGATTCAGGAAACTCCGGAGGTTCTGTTCGCCGAACGAGTCCGACGTGCGTTCCTCGACGGCCTCCCTGAGTTCTTTCAGGAACGCGTGTAGCGTGAGCGGCGCGTCGCTCTCCCAGTCGGCCATCACGTCGGCTTGGTCGGTCTCGAACTCCTCGGAGAGCGTCCCCTGGACGTCGAGCAGACTGCCGAGGGCCTCGGTGGTCTGGAACTCCTCGATGATGCCGTCGAGCGCCTCGCGGACGTCGGTACCTTCGCCCGTGATCTGGTCGAGGACGTCGGCGGCCTGCTCGACCTCGGCGACGCGAGCGTCGGCACAGACGATACCCAGGTTCGGCATCTCGAAGTCGTCGCCCTCGGCTTCGGCACGCGTGCGAGCCTTCAGGTAGAGATTGAAGGCCGAGAGTTGGCACGACCGCAGGTCGATGTCGACGCCGTAGAGGTTGTGTTCGAGGATCTTCGCGGGAATCTCGCCGCGGTCGAGGTCGGTTTCGGCCCACCAGATGCGCTCGAGGACGTCGAAGGCGTACAGCAGGAAGTGGCCGCTCCCGCAGGCGGGGTCGATG
>SZNP01000015.1 GCA_005239435.1 Halorussus salinisoli
CATCGACCCCGCCTGCGGGAGCGGCCACTTCCTGCTGTACGCCTTCGACGTCCTCGAGCGCATCTGGTGGGCCGAAACCGACCTCGACCGCGGCGAGATTCCCGCGAAGATCCTCGAACACAACCTCCACGGCGTCGACATCGACCTGCGGTCGTGCCAACTCTCGGCCTTCAATCTCTACCTGAAGGCTCGCACGCGTGCCGAAGCCGAGGGCGACGACTTCGAGATGCCGAACGTCGGCATCGTCTGTGCCGACGCCCGAGTCGCCGAAGTCGAGCAGGCCGCCGACGTGCTGGACGACATCGCGGTAGAGGGAACCGAAGTGCGCGAGGCGCTCGGCGAGATCATCCGGGAGTTCCAGACCACCGAGGCCCTCGGTAGTCTGCTCGAAGTGCAGGAGACGCTCTCCGACGAGTTCGTAGACGGCCAGACCGACATCCTGGAGTGGGGCGGCGACGGTCCCCACACGCTGAACGCCTTCCTGAAGCAACTCCGGGCGGCCGTCGAGGAGCGCACCGCCGACTCGTTCGGCGAGCAGAACCTCCGGAGTTTTCTGCACCTGCTGGTGGTGTTGACCCAGGACTACGACGTGGCGCTGATGAACCCGCCGTACGGGTCGGGCGGCCGGATGCCCGACGACGTGCAGGACTACGTCGAGGACCACTACGAGTACACCACCGAGTACTACATCAACTTCTTCGAGGCGTGCGACCGCTTGGTCGAGACCGAGGGTCGCATCGGGATGCTCGTCCCGTGGTCGTTCATGTTCAACAAGTCCTTCCAGCAGTTCCGCGAGGACTTCGTGGGCGACCGGGGGTCGTTCGACTTCTTCTCGGAGTTCGGTTACGACGTCCTCGACAACGCGACCGTGGGCACGGTCGGCACCGTCGTCCGGTCCGACGCCGAGAGCGACCAGACCGGGACGTTCGTCCGCCTCCCGGACGTGGCGAAGGCCGACAAGGAGCGGTCGTTCCTCCACGCCGCCTTCGTGGACGCGACCGAAGACGGCGTTCGGCGACGATACGAGCGAGACCTCTCGGAGTTCGACGCCGTCCCCGGGACGCCGCTGTCCTACTGGGTGCCGACCGAACTGCGCTCGATATACGACGCCTCGTCGTATCTCGACGCCGAGAAGGGCGGCGTGGACGGCGACAGTCTCGGCGAGGTCAGCGCGGGCCTCTGTACCGGCGACGACGGGCGATTCGTGCGCGAGTTCTGGGAGGCGGGCGGCGACGGAAACTGGGTTCCGTTCGCCAAGGGCGGCAGCGACGCCTTCCTCCTGCCGCGCGTGAATCACGTCGTCGATTGGAAGCCAAGAGAGATGGCGAGCCAACCCGGCGGGCGAGTCCAGAACACGGACGACTACTTCAGCGAGGCCCTGTCGTACACAGTCGCCAAGCGAAGCGGACGCCGGTTCGGCTACCTCCACCCGAGTTCGATATTCAGCCACAAGGGGTCGGTTGTCATCCCCGACCGCGCTATCTGGAACGTCCTGTCGTACACCAACAGCCACCTCTTCACGTATCTGATGCTGACCCAGACCTCCGAGCGAATGTGGGAAATCGGCTTCGTCTCGAAGGTGCCGTGGCGCGAGGAACTGGCCGACGTGGACGAACTCGAACGCCTCTCCCGCGAGGCGGTCGGCCACCTCGTCTCGAAGCGCCAGTACGACTTCGTCTCGCCGCACTACGACGGCCCGATTCTGCTCGACGTGCTGGGTATCGACGACCCGCTTCCGCAGTACGACCAC
>SZNP01000016.1 GCA_005239435.1 Halorussus salinisoli
GTTCGGCATCTCGAAGTCGTCGCCCTCGGCTTCGGCACGCGTGCGAGCCTTCAGGTAGAGATTGAAGGCCGAGAGTTGGCACGACCGCAGGTCGATGTCGACGCCGTAGAGGTTGTGTTCGAGGATCTTCGCGGGAATCTCGCCGCGGTCGAGGTCGGTTTCGGCCCACCAGATGCGCTCGAGGACGTCGAAGGCGTACAGCAGGAAGTGGCCGCTCCCGCAGGCGGGGTCGATGACGCGAAGGTCCGAGGGATGGTCGAACGACGGCGCGTCGTGGTCGTCCTCGTCGGGAATGAGATACGTACAGAGTTCGGGGACGTCGGGTGCGTCCTCCGGTGTGACGAGGCGCTCCTTCCGTTCTTCCGGAGAAAGCGTCTCCGGGTCGGGGACCGCCGACTCCTTCCCGGTGGCTTCGAGATAGAGTTTCCCGAGGCTGTTGTCGGCGAGCATCCGGACGACCCAGTGCGGCGTGTAGAACTGGTTCGCGGGTCCCACGTCTTCGGGTTCGAGCGTGTTCTTTGCGTCGAGCGCCTCCACGACCGGCCGATTGTAGTACTCGTACACCCATCCGAGTACGTCGTCGGCCCGCCACACCGCGTCGGGCACCTCGTCGAGCATCCCGCACAACTCCTCGAAGGTGTCGTCGTCGGG
>SZNP01000017.1 GCA_005239435.1 Halorussus salinisoli
GGAGTTGGGGTTGATGGCGTTGTGCCATCCGCCCAGCGCGGCGACGGGGCCGCCGGTCATCGGGTACTGCGCTTGCTCGGCGGTCTTGGCGTACGGAATCGGCATCACGCCGAGGTCCTGCCCGAGATTGTCCTCGGAGCCGGAGATGTTGATGGCGTAGGGCCAGTTGCGGTGCATCACGGCGTTCTTGTTGGTGAAGGGCTTGCGCGAGGGCTCTTCGGTCCACTGCATCACTGCCGCCGGCGCGATATTGCCCTGATAGTTGTCCAGCGTGTTGTTGGCGTTCGAGCCGTGGATGAACGTTCGGATCATCTTGATGGAGTCGACGACCTGCTGTTCGTCCACGGTGATGGGTCGGTCGCCCACCGGCCCGAAGAGGTACTTCTCGGGATTCCCGAAGTAGGCACCGCCCCAACTCGACATGAACTCGTTGAAGTCACAGCACGACAGTCCCTCGTACGCGTTCCCCTGGAAGGTGAAGCCGTACTGGACGTCGTTGTTGTTCATCGCCTCCTTGGTGACCTGCGAGAACTTCTCCCACTTCATCGAGTTCTGAGCCCACTCGTCGAAGTCCGACTGCCCGTACCCGGCGTTCTTCAGGTACTGCTTGTTGTACTGCATCGTCGGGAAGTCCGGGAA
>SZNP01000018.1 GCA_005239435.1 Halorussus salinisoli
TCGGCCAGTCTCGCCGCGGCGTGGTCGCCGAAGAGTCGCTCGAACTCGGCCTCGATGCGGGTGAGGAGGTCGGTTTCGCCCTCCACGTCGGAGAGCGGGACGACGCCGTCGTCGTCCTCGTGGACGATGCGAATGGCGAGGTGGACCAACAGGTCCTTGACCATCTCGGGGAAGTCGTCGGTCGGTTCGGTGATGGTCTCGGGGTCGTAGACCTCGCGTTCGCGCGGGTCTTCGATGGTCCGGAGCGCGATCTCCTGGAGGACGGTCTCGCGCTGGTCGTCGGTCACGTCGAAGCAGTCGAACACCGCCTCGTCGATGGCACCCGCACACGACTGGAGGTTCCGCTCGACGCGTTCGAGGTGCTTGGCCGCCGCGACGCCGAGTTCCTCTAGCGAGGCGTCGGGCGAGACGGTCTCGACGGGGTCGTCGAGGTCGAGCTCCTCGCGGAGTTCGCGGTGAGGGTGGTCGTACTGCGGAAGCGGGTCGTCGATACCCAGCACGTCGAGCAGAATCGGGCCGTCGTAGTGCGGCGAGACGAAGTCGTACTGGCGCTTCGAGACGAGGTGGCCGACCGCCTCGCGGGAGAGG